>NZ_NSEB01000009.1 GCF_002734215.1 Fredinandcohnia onubensis | reverse complement strand
TGTCCTTTACAAGGGGTACACTTTATTATGGGTGAGAGCTTTTTCGATGCTTACTTTAATTTATTTAATTGGTCACCAATTACTTCTCCAAGCTGAAAACCTGTTGTTTCTTCTTGTTGTTGGTATTTGCTGTAGTCTTCTTCAACGTTTTCTTCTAGTTCTTTCATGCTTAATGAAATACGTTTTTCAGATTGATTCAGTTCAAGGACCTTCACTTTTACTTCTTGGCCTTCTTTCAGTACCTCATGAGGAGTACCGATATGCTTAGAAGAAATTTGTGAAATATGAACAAGCCCTTCAACTCCAGGTAACACTTCAACAAAAGCTCCAAAGGAAACAAGTCTTCTTACTGTTCCTTCAACTACATCACCGATCGATAATTTTTCAGAGATGCTTTCCCAAGGTCCAGGTAATGTCTCCTTCACTGATAACGAAATTCTTTCATTATCACGGTCGACAGATAATACTTTAACCTTAATCACTTGACCTTCTGAAACAACATCGGAAGGCTTTGAAACATGCTCATGCGAAAGCTGAGAAATGTGTACAAGTCCATCAATGCCACCGATATCAACAAATGCGCCGAAATCTGTCAATCGTTGAACAGTACCTTCAAGTACAGCTCCAACTTGTAAAGAATCTAAAACCTGTTGTTTTTTATTTTTTTGCTCTGCTTCAACTACAGCACGATGTGATAAGATTACTCTATTTTTCTCACGGTCAAGCTCAACAACTTTAACAGTTAATGAGTTGTCCTTGTAATTAGAGAAATCCTCCACATAATAATTTTCAACTAAAGATGCTGGAATAAATCCTCTTACACCAAGGTCAACAACAAGTCCACCTTTTACAACATCTTTAACAACCGCTTCGAATACTTCACCTGAATTATACTTTTGCTCTAAATCATCCCACGCTTTAGAAGCAAGTACAGCTTTTTTGGATAAAATTAAAGCTTCTTCCTCAACTTTTGTAACAGAAAGCTCTAATTCTTCTCCTTCTGAAACAACATCACTAGCTTTTTCAACATGTAGGCTGGATAGCTCACTAATTGGGATAATGCCATCTAACTTACTGTTCTCAACTGAAACAAAAACTTGCTTCTCTTCAACCTTTGTAATCTTGCCAGTGATTACATCACCAACTTGTAACTCTTTGTACTCAACTTGGTTCATATCCTCTGCCATTCCAATTACCTCCTTCAAAGTCAAACACGAAAAACAATGTATGTATAAAGACATTTATAAAAATATTCTTTTAATTAACTTCTAATAAATAGAGATATTTGTCAAGTATAAACTCTTAATCTATTGATATTTTTGCTGTATTTCTCTTATAGAATCCATAATTTTATTGGTTACTTCTTCAGGTGATGCTTTTTCAGTTCTGAACTTTTCCATATGAACTGGTTTACCGTATACCACTCTTAATTTACCAAACAGTTTATAAGGCCCTAAGATTGCGCACGGGATAACAACACAATCAGTTCGTAGTGCAAAAAAGCCAACTCCCGCTAAACCTTTTCCAAGCTTTCCATCCTTACTCCTTGTTCCTTCAGGGAAAATGCCTAACACATTCCCTTCTTTTAGCACCTTTAACGCTGTTCTTAGTGCTTCACGATCACTCATCCCACGTTTTACTGGGAATGCATTTATTTTTGGTAAAATCGCACCTAATAATGGTACGTTAAACAATTCCTCTTTTGCCATAAAGTGAATATGTCTTGGAGAAGTTACTCCAACTACAGGTGGGTCTAAATTGTCGATATGATTCGAACAAATCAAGACCCCACCTTCCTTAGGTATATTCTCCTTACCTATGACTTCAATACGGTAAAGAGGCTTGATGATTGCTCCAACTAATCCTCTTGCAAAGGGGTAAAGATTCATTCCATTCAAATCCTTTCCTTTACAACATCCATAATCTTCGCAACAACCTCTTCGATGCCTAATGATGTTGTATCAATTTCGATCGCATCTTCTGCTTTTCGTAATGGAGCAACCTCACGTTCTGAATCTAATTTGTCTCTTTGTGCAATTTCCAACTTTAGTTGTTCTAAATCCGACTGATATCCTTTTGAAAGGTTTTCTTGGTGGCGACGTTCAGCTCTTTCGTCAACAGAAGCGAGAAGGAATATTTTCACTTCTGCATCTGGCAGCACATGCGTCCCGATGTCCCTTCCGTCCATCACAACTCCACCGGACTTAGCAAAGCTTTGTTGGCGTCTTACCATATCTTCCCGAACCTTACGATGTTTGGAAACAATCGAAACTGAATTTGTTACATCATGCTCACGAATTTTTTCGGTTACATCCTTGTGATCAATAAAAACAAGCTGACCATTTTCGCTAGGTCTTAATTCTATATTTGCATTTTGAAGAGCATCAAGAAGCTGTTCTTCACTTTCTAAATCTAAGGATAATTGCAATGCTTTGTAAGTTAATGCACGGTACATTGCACCTGTATCAACATATATGTAAGATAATTCTTTTGCAATAATTTTTGCAACAGTACTTTTTCCAGCAGCTGCTGGTCCGTCTATTGCGATTGAAATCTTCTTGTCCATAAACTAAGTATGCCTCCTGTTAGTAACGCTCTAAAAAGGTCCTTTACCCCGATAAACAAATAAGCTTGTTCTCTAAAGCTTATTATATTTATTCATTAGAACAGTATTCCTACTTACGAAAAAATGCAGGGAATCCCTGCATTTATATTCTAATTGTTATTTAATAATGTTTCAATGGTTTTAGTCGTGTCTGATTTGTCGACACCTTCATATTCAATCATTCTCGTGATGTACGGAGTCAACGGGCTATATAAAATAATAGCCTGTGCAACAAGTAGAAAGATAAATTGAATAATAGCAAGCTTAATTAAAATACGTTCAAAATTTTTCATTCCATACCAGCCCTAAACCAAGTTTTTACTACTAGTATGCTAATGTAACTCTTTTTTTATTCTAGAAAAGCGTGCTATTCTTTCAATTCGCTAGAATGTATGCCTTTTTTCTTTAACAATAATTGTCTTTGAAAACAAAACTTAATTAACTGTTGCCTAGCTGACTCTGTAACGTCCACAAATTTAATTGACGCTTTTTTTCTTTCTTCGTTTTTCCCTTCAATAATACGGATTACTTTACTTTTAAAGGATACATATTGATATTCATCAGAAAGAGATGGGAAGACAAAGTATGTGTTTATATCTACTCCAGGATTAAGGCTTTTCGAAGAAGGTAGAATGATTGAGGCGCCACCAGCACTAATATCATGTGTAATTGTAACAAATGGCTGAAAATCCCCGTTCATGCTGTGAATTGCGACATCTACCGGTGTTTCTATTCGTACATATTCTCGTCGTTGAATCTTAAACATATGATCGTCACCTGGAAAGGAAAGAACAATCATAGGGATATTTTGTTTTACTCTGCCTAGTACTGAAGTATCAAAAAAATAAGCCGAAGTACTATCTCCCGCTACAAAAGCCTTTAACATTGTTCCATTTAATAAATAAACTGTTTTCCCTGTTTTCATATTAACAGGATAGTCAATATAGAGCTTGTGTTCTTTTCTTTCAACAACCCTGCATCTATATTTTTCACCATTTGGATTAGTGGTTGGTTCAAGGTTGATCATATCCCCAATTTTCAACACGGACGTTCACTCTTTCTAAAAACATTCTGTATATTAATTAAACCACGAATAAATAGAAAAGCACAAGTACCTTGTTCAGCCCCGACAAGCTTAAGAAAAGCCGGCGAGAAGGATGCCTTTTATCCTTCTTGAAGGATTGGCTTATGACCTCGAGGGGCTAGGTGCTTGTGCTAGCCAATAAAAAAAGGAAAGCAAATTTGCTTTCCTTTTTGTACGCCTATGATTTGTTTAACCCTTTGTAGACTGGCTCAGCATTTTTAAGCTTTTCAACCTTTTCTTCAAATCCATTTTCAGCATTGATAAAGATTCGGTACGTATCATTATTAATTGTTCCCAAGAACTCATAACAAAGGACATCTTGGTCTAGGTCATTTGTTATGATAGCTAGACGATCTTCCATTATTTCAAGATTCGGGTTAATATGTTTCTTCGCTTCTTCTATTGAAATTTTTGGTTTACCAGTTGTTTTAATCTTGCCAGCCATTAAATAATCTCTTGCGGTAAAACCGATAATGTTTCCATCATCAAGTGCTACTTTCATTTTAATGGAATCTGAATACACTCTGACTCCATTAGTAGAGGAAACGAAATTAAATACTCCTATGTTATCATATTGAGCACTTTCAAATAGCTCTAAGTTTTCGAATTTATTCTCTTTTAAAAATTTCTGAGCTCGGTTAAATGCATCATTAAGACTAATTGTACTTTTTGCAACTTCACGGTTACGAATGATCCAAATCGGAATTCCACCCTTTTTCGTAATATCCATGAACGTATTTACTTTTGATTTTGGATCATTTATTTCTAGACTATAAAATCCATTTTGTGATCCCTCACCGTTTTCGGTAACCTTCATTTCAATGTTCCCTTTTAACCCTAGGAACTTTTTTGCGACTTCTTTTGCTTGTTCTTCATTTATTTCTGGTCCTTCTAAGTTAGGAAATTTATTACCATCTTTTTTCGTCGTTGTAAGCGTGACACCAAACTCACTCTCAGAATAAGCAGCCACATTTTTTTCAACGGTTTTAAGACCATCGATAATGGTGTTATCAGCCTGTTTTTCACCTGAAGCTAGCGCTAATTCAACATCCATCCAGCGAAGGTTATTCTCCATAACTAGATGTTGGACAGTCCGAAGCTCCTTTTGGATATCCTCTGCATTTTTATAGAGCTGTTGAAGCGTTTTGTATTCTTTATCAGACAATGGTTCTTTTGATAGGTCACGTACTGCTGTACGATAACTAAAATCCCCGATATTACTTAGAAACTCTTCCGTTTTATTAAAAGGCATAAGAGACAATGGTAATTGTCCTACATCTGAATGTGCCTCGGACGTAAGTCTCCACACATCTGCAAGTGTTGGAGATAGTGAACTTTGTGAATTCATTGCAAGTGTTGTTCCAATTTTGTCATGTAAAAGGTCAATATGATACGTTAAATTATGAAACGCTCGTTGGTAGTTATTTTCTGCTTGTATTAGAATGGCATTTTTCTCTTGGTGCTCTTTATAGCCCCAATAGCCTGTTCCAATAATCCCTATCGTAAGTACTGTAATTAATATTCCTCTTAGCAACTTGTCTCACCTTCCATTCTAATTACAGAATATGTGCTTTCCGATTCTCTTAATTTGTGGTCTACCCCAAATCCACTTACTTGTTGCTGTATCTGGATTAAAGTAATAGGTTGCACCACCTGTCGGATCCCAACCATTTATTGCATCAATTACTGCTTTCTTTGCCTGCTCATTCGGCGTCAACCAAATTTGTCCATCCGCAACTGCCGTAAACGCAAGTGGTTCAAAAATTACACCAGATACTGTATCCGGGAAGGTCGGGCTATCCAAACGATTTAAAATCACTGCTGCAATTGCTACTTGTCCAACATATGACTCTCCACGAGCTTCTCCATAAACAGCATTTGCAAGGAGCTGAATATCATTTTGCGAAAATCCACCCGGCATATTTACTGCTGTAGGACCTTGTGATTGTACCTCTTCCTGCTGTTCAACCTTTGCTTGTTGTTTAGCTGGTTGTTTCGGTTGAGCTTGAGGCTGTTGAGCCTGACCAGCTTGGCCCTGCTGCCCTTGTGGTTGTTTTGGCTGAGCTTGAGGCTGCTGTTGCTGTTGAGCTGGTTGCTTCGCTTTTGGTTGCTGTTGTGCTGGTGCTTTAGTCTTCGGTTGTTGAGCTTGGCCCTTTCCAGCCTGTGGTTGCTTTTGCACCGCTGTAAATTGCTTTTCTATATCAGTTCGCCTTGCCTCTGCAGCTGTTTTTGCTTTTTGGATATTCGCTTCAGATGGAGCGGACTGGATGCTCCACGGAACGCCTCCATAGTGGGTAAAACGATTCCCTTTACGCAAATTATCATATACAAATTGCTTATTATATTTTGTAAAGCGGTTTATCATGGCTTTCGTTTTGTCACCAACGAGACCATCTACTTCTTCTAGCCCGAAAGCCTTTTGGAAGTTACGAACAGCCCAATACGTACTCCATCCATATACTCCATCAATCGTTCCGTGGTAATAACCGTTATACTGAAGTCTTGATTGCAGTTCAATTACATCGTCACCTGTTGCACCACGTTGAATAATCTGTTCTGAAAAAGCATGAACATTATAGTTAGTTCCGCCTATGAACACACTGACAAACATGATAAGGACGATGGGGAACATCAAATATTTTTTGAAGCTCATGATCAATTACCTCCCTAACCATTTTCTATATATACTTACAAGTATTTTCTGTAGAGATTGGTATTTTATTCAGATTTTATATTTGATTAAAAATGAACATAAAAAATAACCTGCCTAAGCGACAGGTTATCTAAACATTTGGTTTTGCTATTTTTACTTTTCGTAATCCAAACCACCATAAAAACAACATAAATGGGATCATCATATAAATCCATTTTTTTAAAGATAAAAGTATGTAATCGTACATCCCATGTAAGAGGAATGGAAATAAGAAGGATATCAAAATCCATTTTCGCTTTTCATTCGGAGAAAATTTAGCTTTTCCAAGATAAAACCCCATAATCACACCGAACAGAGCGTGACTTGATACTGGCAATAGGGCACGACCTACAGCTAAATGAACCCCGTTCGCCAATAGATAAAGAATATTTTCTAAAGTTGCAAATCCTAACGACAGCGCTGCACCATAGACTATTCCGTCATATTGTTCATCAAATTCAATATGCTGATAAACGGTATAAAAAAGGATAAACCATTTAAAAAACTCTTCTAATAGAGCTACCTTTAAGAACGCCTGTGAAAAGCTGTGCTTAAATACCTCTTCAACCCCTAAGACATATTGGATAAACATGATTGGAAATACCAATAAAGCACCAAAAATGAAGATTCGAAAAACCATGAAAATGGGTTCTGCTTCATATTTATCTTTTAAATAAAAATAACTTAATAACGCAAGTCCAGGTGCAAGTCCTGCGGTTATGACCGCCACCATATAATTCCTCTTCTCCCTAATAATCAATTAATGTTTGAGTAACAGATACTTTTATCGTAACATGTAAATTGGTAAAAGAAAATATGAACTATCCTGTTTATGGATAATTTTCCTATATAGAATTGAGGGAGTAACATTGAAAAAAATACTTATTATACACACAGGCGGAACAATCGCAATGATGGAGGATAAAGACACCGGTGCGGTACAGCAAAACCAACAAAATCCATTGCTTCTTCACACTGATGCTTTATCATCCATTGCTGATGTTAAGGTAGAGGATTTATTCCAGTTGCCATCTCCACATATTACTGAAAAGATCATGTTGATACTAAAGGAAAAAATAGAAACAAGTATCAAGGAAGATAGGATCGAGGGTGTAGTTATTACTCATGGGACTGACACACTTGAGGAAACGGCTTATTTCCTAGATTTAACCGTTCAATCTGATATACCAATTGTTGTAACTGGAGCGATGAGGTCAAGCAATGAGATTGGGGCAGATGGTCCGTATAATTTGATCTCAGCTGTACGGGTAGCGGCTTCCGATAGTGCAGTTGGGAAAGGGGTTTTAGTTGTCCTAAACGATGAAATACATTCAGCAAAGAACGTAACAAAGACTCACACAAGTAATATTGCTACATTCCAAAGCCCACAGTATGGTCCATTAGGGATTGTGAGTAAACGAGAGATTACCTTTCACCATGTACCAAATGTTCGAGAAACATATGAAATAGAAAAGATCACAAAAAATGTTGTCCTACTAAAAGCATACGCGGGTATGGATGGGTCCATCATTCAAGCGATTCGCTCATTACATCCTGATGGCTTAGTTATCGAAGCCCTTGGACAAGGTAATCTCCCCCCAACAATGGTACCAGAGTTAAAGAAGCTTATAGATAGTGGAATACCGGTTGTCTTAGTTTCCCGCTGTTTCAATGGATATGTACAGGAAGTTTACAATTATGAAGGCGGCGGACGCCAATTAAAAGATTTTGGTATGATTTTTTCAAATGGTTTAAATGGTCAAAAGGCAAGACTCAAACTACTAGTCACTTTAGAAATCACAAATGACCATGACGAACTCCAAGAAATGTTTTACAAATAAGAAAAGGGCGCCAGTATGGTCGCCCTATTTTCTTTCCATTATAGTTTTTGCAATTAAGTCACCATGGAAACGTCCATTTTCGATGAATATTTCATTGGCATTATTTCCTGCGGCAATAACACCGGAAATAAAAATACCCTCTACGTTCGTTTCCATTGAATCAGGGTTAAATAGAGGTCTGCCTGTTTCTTTATCGATTTCAACATTCATTTTTTGTAAAAAACTGTGATCCGGATGGTAACCCGTCATTGCAAAGACATAATCATTCTTCACTTGTTTCTTCTCATTCCCAACCTGATAACTAACAGCATCTGGTGTGATTTCCAGGACATTTGCATTAAACTCCATGGTAATAATCCCATTTCGTACTAATGCTTCAAATTCAGGTAAAATCCAGGGTTTAATGCTAGGCGAATATTCGGAACCACGATATAAGACTGTTACTCTTGCATCTGCATTTGCAAGTTCTAATGCTGCGTCCACGCTCGAGTTCTTTCCTCCGATAACAACGACATCCTTATCAAAATATGGGTGTGGCTCTTTAAAATAATGAAACACTTTAGGTAGATCCTCACCAGGAACATTCATATAGTTTGGATTGTCATAATATCCAGTCGCAATAATAACGTATTTTGATTGATATTTACCCTTTGAAGTAGTGATCAGGAACTCTCCATTTTCTTGCTTTAGGACTTCTGCCACTTTTTCAAACGCATTTACTCTAATTTTCTTTCGTTTTGTCACTTCACGATAATAAGCCAAGGCCTGGTTTCTTTTTGGCTTTCGACCCTCAATAATAAATGGTACATCCCCTATTTCTAATTTTTCACTTGAACTAAAAAATGTTTGATGTGTTGGATAATGGTATATTGCATTCACAATATTCCCCTTTTCAATCACTAATGGATCGATTCCAATATTTTGCAGTGCGATTGCTGCTGCCAGTCCACAGGGACCCCCACCAACAATGACGACTTCTTCGAATTGCATATTTGTCACTCCTATTAGTCAAAAAAAAATCTCCTACCAAAATGATAGGAGTTTTTTCTTGTCTTTGCAAATAAAATGATAAATCAAATACAGTATACACATTTCCTGCCCAGACTCGTTAAACTCACATGAAAATAATGTTAAATCCAACCTCTGAAGCGTGAAGCTTCTGCCATTTTTCTTACTCCTACCATGTAGGCTGCAAGTCTCATGTCAACACGTCTATTTTGCGCAGTTGTATAAATATTTTCAAAGGATTTGACCATTACTTTTTCAAGTTTTTCTTCCACTTCTTCTTCTGACCAGTAATAGCCTTGGTTATTTTGAACCCATTCGAAATAAGAAACGGTAACACCACCAGCACTTGCTAAAACGTCCGGTACTAGCAGAATTCCTCTTTCAGTTAAGATTTGTGTTGCTTCAAGTGTAGTAGGTCCGTTTGCAGCCTCCACTACTATGCTTGCTTTTATGTTATGGGCATTCTCTTCAGTAATCTGGTTTTCAATCGCAGCAGGAACAAGAATATCACAATCAAGCTCCAATAATTCCTTGTTACTGATTGTATCATTAAATAACTTCGTAACTGTTCCGAAACTGTCTCGACGATCTAATAGATAATCAATATCTAAACCATTCGGATCATATAAACCACCATATGCATCTGAAATACCAATTACTTTGGCACCGGCATCATGCATAAATTTAGATAAAAAGCTTCCTGCATTTCCAAAGCCTTGTACAACAACACGGGCACCTACCAAATCAATGCCACGTTTTTTCGCCGCTTCACGAATACAAATTGTAACTCCCTTTGCAGTTGCAGACTCACGACCATGTGACCCACCTAGCACAAGCGGTTTACCCGTAATAAATCCTGGTGAGTTAAATTCGTCTATGCGACTATACTCGTCCATCATCCAGGCCATGATTTGTGAATTGGTAAATACATCTGGAGCCGGGATATCCTTTGTAGGACCTACGATTTGACTGATTGCACGAACATATCCACGACTTAATCGTTCAAGCTCGCGGAATGACATATCTCTAGGATCACAAATGATTCCACCTTTTCCTCCACCATATGGTAAATCAACGATACCACATTTTAAACTCATCCAAATCGAAAGCGCTTTAACTTCCTTTTCGGTCACATTAGGATGAAATCGAATTCCACCTTTTGTAGGACCTACCGCATCGTTATGCTGTGCGCGATAGCCTGTAAAGATTTTAACAGATCCATCATCCATTCTTACAGGAATTTTTACGGTCATCATTCGAATCGGTTCTTTTAATAGTTCATAAACTTCCTCAGGGTACCCTAGTTTTTCTAATGCTTTATGTATAACTGTTTGTGTAGATTTGAGGACATCCATCTTTTCTTCCTTATTCTGCCCTGAAATGTCCTTTTTGTTTTCGGCTACCATTTGTAAACCTCCCAAGATTTTTCACAATTCCATTAGAGGATGTTCAAAAAGTGCGGTGAACATGGCGAATCGAATTTCTCTTATTGTCCACCTTTCCAGTCACTAGTATACACCTTCCATATGTTTATGCAAGATGAAAAATGAAGAATCTTCATTTTTCTTTCTAATTTGTAAACCAGTTTCCAATATAAGATTTATAGCTAACAACATAAAAGAAAAACCCCTAATCTAGGTTAGAGGTCTTTCCTATTTTTTAATAAAATACTTGTAAATATCTTTCATTGCATTTTCTTTAAAAAGTATTTTCCCATATTCATGGACCCTATATTTTGTAATGGTTGCAGGATTGCCAAATTCCGCTAAAATGGCAATGACGTTTTCAGTTTGGAGTGTCAAATTATCTTCAAGTAGTAAATAAAAATAATCTTTAAATGAATATAATCTTCCACCATCTATTGATAAACTTATTAATCTGGTTGAAAGTTGGATCACATCTTCGAATGAGCGAAACTCATAAAAGATATCTTTACTTTCATCAAGTGTAACCTGCATTTCAATGTAATCTTCATCCATAAATTCTTCGTCTTCAAGGTCACCTACTGAATTAGTTACGATGATCACCATACCTTGAGCCTGTAAGGAATACACTTCAACAGCAATAGGACCATCGGCTTCGAAGCCTAATTCGATACTTGCTTCTTCGATCATATCTCGAAATAATTGGTGGACCTTAAGCGAATCCGACAAAAGATCATCTTTAGTGAGGCCACGATCAACCAGATCATCGAATGTTAGAAAAATCTTGATTTTATTATAAGTTAAGCGTTCGAGACGCATTAAAAACCCTCCCTCACCATCACACCTACAGCAACCGTTTCTTTATTTTATGAAGGAATATAAATTATGTTCTTGGAATTAGCGTTGTTAGGACTTTTTTTGCGACGTCTTTTCACTTTGTGATGATTGTAGGATAAGTAAATGTGTTTCAGGTGGTGCGCCGAGCCTGAGTGGAACACCGGATGTTCCATATCCATTACTTACGAAAATGGTCGTTCCGTTATTATGCTCTACCCCGCCTTTAGGATAAAGCCCAAATTGCCAAAGCCGGATTTGTCCACCATGGGTATGTCCTGATAATAGAAGACTTATCCCTTGTTCTGGTTGAAGTTCACTTTTAATTTCCGGATTATGGCTAACCAAAATTTTAAAATCCACCTCATCCCCTGCGTCTAGAAGAGCAAGGTCCAAACGACTTCTGCCTTCCCTCAAATCATCTATTCCTAAAAGAGCGAGCTTTTCTCCCTCACCAGTTTCAAAAAACATAGCTGTGTTATCAAGAATTTTAATTCCCATACTTAAAAGAAGAGAATCGAGTTCATGGTAATCAACTTCATAGTCATTATTTCCCCATACAAAGTAAGTAGGCCCAACCATTTTTATTAATTGAAGGTTTTTCTCCACTCTTTCAAACGGTACTCCCTTTTCGGTTAAATCCCCTCCAATTATAACAATGTCTGCTTTCCCTTTTACCTCATTTATTATATTTTCTGAAACCTCTCTTCTGTGAATATCTGAAATGAAGAAAATGGTAATCTTTCCAAAGCTTTTTGGAAAGTTTGAAAACGAAAGTGTATTCGTTATAACACGATCCATTCTTGCTTCACGCCACATATAGAGAAGGAGTATTATTCCAATTAAAAGTATACCGTAAAAAATGAGCATGGTCATGGTATTATCCTACCTATCTAATCAGCTTTTTACTTTAAATCATTCGGAGTTTGAACTTTGACTGTATGAAGGTAAATCTACAGTAATGATACCATAAATAATGGAAAAGGCTATCAATAAAAAGGTTTGCCAAGGACCATAAATAAATAATATAAAATAGCCTCCTACTAAACTTAGAGGGAAGATTAATTGCAAAAATGAAAAACGGTTACCTTTAGCCATGTGGTAAAAGTTTTCAATGGCATTCTTAAATAGTACAGAATGGGCTAAAAACCCGATAAAAAAACAAATCATTAAGATGAAAAACAGGAACGGATTTATGATAAAACTCGTCAACAATTGTGGTATTTCAATAATGGAAGTTCCTGATGTTAAAAAAATGAGCATGAACCCGCAAAAAAATCCAATCACTTCATATATAAATTTATCCATACCCCCATCTCCTTCTTATTTCAGATTATGAAGAGAGGATAAAATAGATACAAATTTTCCTATTACGTATTAAAAATAATTTCCTAGTCATTTTTTTATTTCTAAAGCCATAAAGTAAACTGACATCGTTTTGTATTTTGACATCGAGGAGGTTGCTTCATGTTTACTACTAGGAAGGCCTATTATCCCTATGTAAGCCCTTTTGACCCTTGCAAACCAATCACATGTAAAACCTACGTTACTCCTCCAAATCTTTATATAACATTTCAACCAGCAAACCTACCCCAATTCACACCAAAGCAAGCATTATACACAGGTACACTTTGGAAAATCTTTTATGATCCGTATTACGGTCCATATGAACCTAAAAGGGAGGCTGAAAATGAATGAATCCTAAACAGATGCCCCCAGAGTATTATGCGTTATTAGAAGATTTACAGGCTTTGGATTTTGTCTTAGTAGATCTCACCCTGTATCTAGATACCCATCCAAATGATTATGAGGCGATTCAACAGTTCAACTCAGTTTCACAGCAACGAAGAAAAGTAGCAAAGCTATATGAGGAAAGGTTTGGGCCATTAACTCAATATGGTCGTTATAGCTATTCCGCTTATCCTTGGAACTGGGATGACGAACCTTGGCCATGGCAGGTTTAACAAAATAATCATTTTTGTTCATCAAGGGGAGGAATTAATATAAATGTGGATATATGAAAAAAAACTACAGTATCCTGTAAAAGTAAGTACGTGTAATCCAGCTTTAGCTAAATTATTGATTGAACAATATGGTGGTGCTGACGGTGAGCTTGCCGCTGCATTACGTTATTTAAATCAACGTTACACAATACCTGGCAAAGTAATTGGATTGTTAAATGATATTGGAACTGAAGAATTTGCTCATTTAGAAATGATTGCGACAATGGTATATAAACTAACGAAAGACGCAACACCAGAACAATTAAAAGCTGCTGGTCTAGCGGCACACTATGTGAACCATGATTCTGCATTATTTTACGAAAATGCTGGCGGTGTACCATTTACTGCGACATACATCCAGGCAAAAGGCGACCCGATTGCTGATTTATATGAAGATATTGCAGCTGAAGAAAAAGCAAGAGCCACCTATCAATGGATTATTAATATGAGTGACGACCCAGATTTAAATGATAGTCTTCGATTTCTTCGTGAAAGGGAAATAATACATGCTCAACGATTTAGAGAAGCTGTTGAAATTCTTAAGGAAGAAAGAGATAAAAAGAAATTTTTCTAAATAAGTAAATAGCTGAATGCTATATTCAGCTATTTACTTTCATGATATACGTTCACGTCAAACTCTTTTTTCATCATTTCAAAAACCCGCTGGCGCTCACGCCATTGCACTGGTTCCTTCCATAAATCCTTACTCTTATCAACAATTTCACATCGGATCGCATGGTATTTATCCTCAGCTTCGTCTTTCTTTTTATCAACATAGCGAACTCCACCATAGAGTCCACCGATTATAAATACAAACATAAAATAAATGGATCCGTCGAGGAAAATACTAATCATTAATTCCGTGGAGTGGCTATATGGAAGGACGATTGTTTTATACACATACACTAAAAAAACCGATAATAAAAAAAGTGCACAAAGCTTCATATAATAGGCTCTTGCCTTTAACTTTTCAAATTTTCTCTTCTTATCTACCGAATGTTGAAGCATTTGCTTGGTTACATCATCCGTATATTCATTTAAACCCCTAATTTTTTCTTCTATTTTTAATCCCCCCAAACCTTATACTCCTAGAATGACCTATTATAAAATATGTGCTTGTACAACTGTATATGTCTAATCAAAAAAAATAACGCGAAAACCTCGCGTTATTCATTCGTTAATTTTTTATCGGTATTTTTAAAACTTGACCTTCAATAACAGTATCACCATTTAGATTATTCTCTCTTTTGATTAACTCTTCACCAGAGCGACTTTTATAATATTTCATAGATATCCGATATAATGTTTCATCGGCTTTTACCTTATGATATTTCACATCATATCGGTCCTTTGGCTGTTCCTGAACTGGTTGCTTTGCCTCTTCATTACTTGATGTATTTTCATTAACCTGTTGACCCGCTTCTTCTTTAGGTTCCTCTTGTTTTTTTACTTCTGGCTGTTTTGTTTCTTCTTGTTCAGTTGTTTCTGGTACTCGTTCAGTCTCTGTTTCTTCAGTTGGTGTTTCTTCCTCATCAGTTTCAGGATAACGAACGGCCTCATCTTTATTTTCATAGCTTATGCTTTCAAAATTCGCACTCTTTTTTACCGGACTTGCCTCCAGTTTTTCAGGATTTGTATTAAATTTAAAGCTAAGAATTGCAACAGGAAGTAAGATAAATAAAAGAGCCAACAAACGAATAATCGGGTATTTTATCTTAAATCGTGTTTTCTTTTTCTTTTGTCTATGGATTTCACTTCGAGATGGTAAAGTCGAAGTGCGTTTTTTTATATCAACTGACTTTTCTTCCCCTTCAGGATGCTTCAAGACGATACCCCCTCATTTTGATCACGCAAATAATCAATTCTAAGCTTTACTGCCAAAATAAAGTCTATCAAAAAATGAGCATATACAGTAATCCAAAGATTTTGATAGACCTCATAAATAAATCCTAATAAAAAGCTTAAAAGAACAACAGACGATAGTAGAACCCACTTATATAAATAGCGCACATGTAATAATGCAAAAATAATACTTGCTATAATCAGTCCAAAATGGGTCTGAATAACACCTCTAAATAAAATCTCTTCCGCAAAGGAAATCAATAGGCATAAAATAAAAATATGCGGAATACTTCTTTTTCGGAAAATTCTTTCGTTGATACCACCATCATCATACATTGCTTCTGGAAGCCATTTTACAAGCATTAAATCAATAATAACAACAGCTATTGCAAATCCAGAACCAACAAGAAGAATATTCCAATCTTTCCAATTCCAGAGCTCCATAAATGATGACCAATGATCAAACAGGAAAAAACCAAGCCCTAAAGACAAAATTAATAAGATTCCTTGTGTTAGATAAAGGTGAAAAACGATTTCTTTATCTGTTAAATTTTTAATAATATCAGCTTGGCGCCTACCCATAATTTTCACCCATTTCTATGGAAGATACGATGCAATTCTTGTCTCCAAGTTGGTAGCTCCCACTCATTTACTTCCTTACCGTTTCGTTTGTACAAATTGAAGTCAATTCCACATAAGTCACAGCAAGATGAAGGTCTCACTTTTAAGCTTTCGTCGAAGTACGATAATACAGCTTCCCTTCGACATCCTTGAGTCTCTAACCATCTCTCCATCTGTTTAAGTTTGCTATACTTGTATGAATATCGTTTATTTGCAGCATCCTCTATGATCTCAACTTTCTGCCGTGTGTTTAGTTCGTGCTCGATACACTCATCTATTTCCAGGTAAAATTGAATAAATCGCCATTGAACTTCAGATACACCGAATGCTGAATAAAAATACTCTTCAACCGATTTTGTATTTGTAAATTTTCCGTTCGTTCGTATTTCTTTATTCATGTATTCAATTATTTGATGGGTTTGTTCTTTCGTTGGAAACTCATATTTAAGCAAAACTTCAGGTATTTCTCGGTCAAATTCACTATGAAGTAAAATAGCAATACTTGATTGACCGTCCCTGCCAGCACGCCCCATCTCCTGTAAATATGCCTCTATTTGTGAAGGGTAATGGAAGTGAATGACATATCGGATATCTGACTTATTCACACCCATCCCAAATGCATTTGTACAACAAATAATGGATAGTTGATTATTGATGAATTGCTCCTGGATCAACATTCTTTTTTCCTGTTCCATTCCACCATGGTAATAAGCAACTCGGTCAAAGCCTTCATCTTTTAAAAATTGCGCAATATTTTCGGCCCATAATCGACTTGAAAAATAAATAATTCCTGGCCCTTGCAAATTTTTTATATAATTTAAAAGCACATCTTTCTTTTCTTCCAGCGAATCAACTTTTTTCACCATTATGGCTATATTGGGTCGATCAATTGAGTGGATGTGCATTTTCGGATCATTCAATTGTAATATCCTGCTAATATCCCCTAAAACCTCTTTTGTAGCTGTTGCGGTTAATGCTAAACAAGGTGGAGATCCGATTTCACGGCGAATATCACCCAAACGGGAATAGTCTGGACGAAAATCATGCCCCCATTGTGAGATACAATGTGCTTCATCTACCACAAACATAGAAAAGCGAATTCCTTTTAATCGATTTAAAATAAATTTTGACTGGAGAATTTCAGGGGAGGCAAAAATATATTTATATTTGTGCAAGCTGGGTAGAACCTTACGTTTTCTCTCATTTGATAAAAAACTATTAAGGGCAACTACCCTTTTTTCACCCATTTTTCTTATCTGAAGGACCTGATCTTCCATAAGTGCAACAAGTGGTGAAATGATAAGTACACTACCTTCGAGAATTTGAGCTGGAAGTTGATAGCATAGCGATTTCCCTCCACCTGTGGGTAAGAGTGCCATGACATCTTGTCCAGCTAAAATATCATCTATAATTTCCTTTTGCCCTTCTCGGAACGTAGAATGATTAAATTTTTCTTTTAAAATTACATTAAGATCCATGTTTACCACCAAATCTTGCAAGAACTAGTCTAATTTCAAAATACGAGATGTCATTCGTCAATTTTTCCTTTAAAGGTCGTAATTGCTTTATTTGTAATGTCTTATAAACAGATAGTATCTGCTGCAGATGTTCGTGTGGAACGAATTGATCAATTGAAAAATCAGGTTTTTGATGCGTTACTTCAACAATATGATCTTCAATTGTATTCCGTTTTAGATTTCGAATGATACCTATTTCATCAATTGTTTTACCCTGCAGTAGCAAATGATACGTTTTCTTTGTTGAAGCTGTTAGTAATACTTCCTCTTGATGATGAGCCTCAATCATAGAACCAAGCAGAGGGAAACTGTGCCCATTCATTTCAAGATGATGAATCATCGTATGTAAGGTATGTAAAAAGAGAACATGGCACCATACTTCATCCTCACCTAGTAAAGAACTAATCTGATCGATTGTATATCCAATTCTCGCCGAACTGGTCAGCCTCATGACAAAAATAGTTGATTCTAGCTCTGAAACCATTTCAAGGAGCGACAAAATCTCTTTGTAAAGGGCTTCTGATAATGTAAATCGAGTATGTCCATCCTTAATTAAGAAACCTTTTACCCATTCAGCAATTGAATCTTCTTGTTGGATTGGAGTATATTGTTTTTTTTCACTTACTAAATTCGACAAAACCTGAGTTATCAATGAAAGCCTTCGCCATAGTAAGATGGACTGTTCATTATGTTTCCAGCCATTTAAATGGGGAGGAATCGGTTTCTTTTCAAATTCCTTTTTTAGTACCCTTTTACCGAGAGCTGTAATGGTAAATTTATTACTTGAAGCTGTTATTTCTTCAATTAGAGTATGTTCAGAAAGTATTTGGATCTCCTTCTCAACCCGTTCTCTTCCAATCGGCCTTAGAATACCGAATAGAGGAGTGAGACCAAATAGATTCGCATCCCCAATCGTTTGAGAGGACTTTTTACCGTTCAACAAATGATGAATCCCATAAACAGTCCTTTCACCATCTAGTTTATGCAAGCAATATAAGATTAATATTGAGCGATAGGTAATGTTCACGGCTTCTCCCCCCTCAAACGACGAAATAGATGGAAAATTGTCGAACGAATGTTACTTTTATTTTATCAAATAATAACGAAAAGTGGGATGTTTTCGTGTGGAATTATGAACATGCTTGTCAAACGGGAAAAACCCTTTTAGATTAAGCAATCTCACTATATATTTTTATTGAAAAGTTTAGTGAACAGCTTTACAATGAATATGAGGAAGCTGTTTCCATGCTATGAGGAAGTAGGATGGGGAACTACTATAAATATACATTTTATACATGTAACGATTTTTCGGGAGGTAAAGTACACATGGCAAAGTATACCATTGTTGACAAAGAAACTTGTATCGCATGTGGTGCATGTGGTGCAGCTGCACCTGACATCTACGATTACGATGATGACGGAATTGCATTTGTAACACTTGATGATAACCAAGGAATTGTAGAAATTCCAGAAATATTAGAGGAAGACATGATCGATGCTTTTGAAGGTTGCCCAACGGATTCCATTAAGGTAGCAGACGAGCCATTCGACGGTGATCCACTAAAATTTGAATAGTCCTTATATTCAAGGAAGAACCCTTTCGTTAAGGGGTTCTTTTTTTAAATGATAAAAAGCAGGCATTGCCTGCTTTTTGTCGTTTGATTATCCAATTGGAACTTCTTTACGTTCCCCTTTTTCAAATGTCATTAAGGTTTTGTAGCCTACACTTTTAGCTAGTTCAATTGCTTGATCAAAATCAGCACCTACATCCTGTGGACGGTGTGCGTCCGATGACAAGACGATTGGAATGTTTTTGTCAAAGCACATTTGCAGTAGTCGAGGATCCGGATAAAGCTTGCCAATAGGCTTTCGTAATCCAGCAGTACTAATTTCAACGCAGGTTTTTGAGTTCGCTAATGCTGTCGTTGCACGATCAAATTGATGCAAAAGGAACTCCTCATCTTCAGGAATATATTTAAAAATCTTAACTAGATCAATATGACCCATAATATCAAATAAGTTTGATTCGGCCAATGTAATCACCTGATCATAATACTTTGTATATGTATCATGTAGGTCCCTTTTATCCCATTCTTCACGGAACTCCGCAAGGTCGATTCCAAAATCGCCAACCCAATGAATGGAGCCAATTACATAATCAAAATCATAAGAAGCAATGAATTTTTCCATTTCTGCATGCTTTCCAGGTGTATAATCCATTTCAATGGACATTTTTACATCAATATTATTTTTCCAGGCAAGCTTAAATAAATCTACATAATCCTTCATGTCATAATATCTTCTTGCATCAACCCACGGATTACTCAGAATATCTTTTGTCTGATAAAAATGATAAGCGTGTTCAGAAATCCCAAAATGATCAATTTTTTTTGCCTTTGCTTCATCAATAAACTTCATTAAATAGTCTAATTCAAGCGTTCCAAGCTCTAAATGATTGTGATAATCAGTTCGCATACCGAATCCCCCCAAAGTTTTTCTTATTATACATGAACTTGTCTCTCTAGGGGAATAAAAAAGCTCAAAATTATTTAGGATTTTTCGACAATTAAGATTTGATTTGGAAAAATTAAATCATCGGTTAACTGATTTAACATTTTAATTTCCGCAACAGATATACCTACCCTATGCGCAATGACTGATAAAGAATCCCCAGCCTTCACTGTATAGGTTTCAAGCTTTTTTAAAACTTCAGTGTCCTCTTTCTCCAATTCCATTAATGTAGGAACTAAAATTTGTTCATCGGTTAGCATATAAAGAGGGTCAATCGCATTGTTTCTAGAAGAATTCCATTCTCCATTATGTACTTCAAAATGTAAATGTGGACCAGTTGAATTACCCGTACTACCGATATGACCAATTAACTGACCTTTTACAACCTTTTCTCCTTCTTGAACATTGCGTTTACTTAAGTGTGCATAAACTGTCTCATATCCATTTGGATGCTCAATAAAAACGACATGCCCATATGAACCCTTGTAATACGACTTTTTTACGATTCCTTCCTCAACCGCATATATGTGATCTCCAAGTGGAGCAGCGATATCTAAGCCTTTGTGATTGCCTTGTCTCGTTCCAAATGTATCAGTGATTCTCCCTGTGACTGGCCACGCCCATTCCTCTGTTGCTTTGTTACCTAGTAGTTCATGTGCGTTGACATTACGTTCTCCTATAAAGAGTAATCCTGTACAAACTGCCAAAATGGCAACAATTGCAAATCGTTTACCAAACATTTTGATCCTCCTCAAAATATTGAACAATGATGCTATGAAAATGTGAACCCGTTATGTTTAGATTCAAGGACACCCCCTATCTAACATTATCTCTATTTACTAAGCAAATAAGGGACACCCTTACATTATTTGAAAAATTTTCTTAAATTATGTAAATAAAGTAATACTTTTCGTAACTTGTAAGGTGATACTTCCCAGAAATTATATTTAAAAGCAAAAAAAAGAGACATCTTAGTGTCTCTTATTGCAATTGAATTAGATTTGGTGCGAGCGGTACTGGTACTGGTTCCCCTATTCGTACATCACCAATTTGATCTATATTTCCGTAAAATGTAACTGTATCAAAGTTAAACTCTTTAGCGGTTAGCATAATTGCGTCCAACATAAGAATATAATTATCTGTATTCTCTAAAACCGCATCATCACTAAAATGAATTTCTAAATTCGTACCATTTGCTTTAATTTGTTTAATTTCAGATATGATTGGTGGATGCAGGGTATAATCCCCTTGACTAGCCTCCGCTTTCATTGCTTCCAGCGCTTGTTCAATCGTATTAAAATCTTCATAAGTTAAAGCTAAAATTTTGCGGTCTGAATGATCATTTACATAATAAAGGTATGCCTTTTTTGTATCTTTCTCAACATCAATATTATTTTCAATGATACCCGTTTGCCCTATAGTAATTCCTTGTTGATTATTTTGGAAAAGTTCAACATGTTGATAGTCTTCTAACAGATAACGGAACGAGCTAATCGTATGTGAAAATTCTGCAGCTTCAGCAGTAGCAAATGACTCAGTATTAATCGAGTTATTTACGTCCACCCTTACTGCCTTTGAATTGTCTTTCGTTACAACTTCTGAAAAATCTTCAAAATATGAATTCGAAATTTCATCAATGCCCCATTCTTTGTTTTCGCGAATAGCCTCATTTACTCTTGGAACTGTCTTTTGCCATTGTTCAACAACATTTTCCCCGTTAGATTCGACGATTACTGAAACAACAGTAGGAAACATTACACCGCCCAAATACACACCATATGTGAGAAGGACTTCATTTTCCCCTACACTATTTACAGTGTAACTATTGCTTAGTCGTTCCTCAAATGAAAATATTCCAGCCTCTTCATTTTGTTGTGGTTCCTCTGCTTTTTCTAGTGTGCTTAATGATTCATCCTTTGATGCTGCTTCTCTGTTCTCTGAATCCATAGTAATGTTTGTATTTTCTCTTGCCATTTCAGCAGAATCGAAGCTTGAGCTGTTCATATTATTAATGAAAGAAGGAGCTAAGATGAATAATAGAAGCACTGCTGCCGCAGATGCAAGGGTAGGAACAAGCCACATTTTTCTCTTTTTCTTATTCATTTTAAGGGTGATATTTTGATAAATCTCTTGTGGTTTCCGTTTGTCTTTTATTTCTGGCATTTGCGATAGCATCTGCTCGAGTTGTTCATCACTCCACTTTGAATTTTTCATCATCTGTACCCTCCTTTACGCCTGATTCCTCCATATACTTCTTTAAGACCTTTAGACCTCTATGCTGAGTTGTCTTTACCTTACTCTCCGTCCATCCAAGAGCTTCAGCAGTCTCTGAAATTGAAAGTGATTGGATATATCGTAATATAAGCACCATACGCTGGTCGGTCGTACAGTTTTCCAAGCATCGGAACATCATTTGTACCTGCTCATTTTGCAACGCTATTTCTTCCGGAAGTGGAGCAAAGTCTTTTACCTCTTGGCGACTCCAATCAAAGGAATCGATTATTCGCTGTTTCCACCCTTTTTGTTTCCGGAACGAGTCAATCGCGACATGTCTTGCAATTGAAAATAACCATGTTTTTTCACTACTTTTTCCTTCGAATCTATCATATGATTTTAAAACTCTTATATAAACTTCCTGAACGAGATCTTCAGCTTGTTCACGATTTTTCACCATATAAAATAAGAAGGAGTAGACATCGTGATGATACTTTTCATATAGTTCCTCAAACAAGGAATCCATTTGCAAATCCTCCCGTTCATTTCATTAGTCGAATGTTTTATAAAAAAAGTTACACTCCCAATATAGTATGAATTAATAAAAAAAGGAAGAATATTTTGGTAATATTCTTCCTTACTTTGCAATTGTTACATTTTTTAAGAATAGTAGTCTCAGGATTGGATATAAAATGAGAAAAAATACTCCATTCCCAATTGCATGACTCAAATCAAATGGTAATCCAGCTACGTAATAGGCAAGGAACTTACCCGAGAATAAATAAAGAGGGATTGAGATTACAAAGCCATATAAGAAACCACAAAATACTGCATAGATGGCTAATAAAATGACAGGAATTCGATCACGATACTTCCGTAAAGCCCCACTAATTAACCCAATTATCCCCCATGCAACGATTTGTCCAATGGTCCATAAACCCATACCCATTACAAGATTCGATAATACAGAACCGAAAACAGCAACAACCATACCATAGATTGGACCCAAAAATAAGCTAGTTATCACGATAATCGCTGTCATAGGCTGGACATTCGGAAGGAATGTAAATGTAATTCGACCTACAACAGATAATGCGATTAGCATCGATAAAAGCGTTAAGTTTTTAACAGATAAATTCATTATTCCCACTTATGGAGATCGAATTCGATCTTATCTTCTGGCTCTAATTTGAATTCATTAGCTCCTACCATCGCTTCTTCACCATTAACAGAATAAAACCATGATGTCTTTTCTTCTTCGCTGCCTGCAACGCCATTAATACTGGCAACAAAAGCACCATCGAATTGTGTTTCGATGTCAAAGTTTGCTTGCATGACGTCCATAACGGTAACTTCTTTTCCTGATTCAATTTTAATTTCTTTTTCTTCAATAATTTCTTCACCATTGTTTTTCGAGATAACAACTGTTACAATCTCTGCTGTTTCTTCTTTATCTACTGTTTCTGCTGTGTTGTTGTTGGAAGATTCATTTGTTGATGGATCATTGCTGCATCCAAATAAAATTCCCAATGATAGTAAAGCAACTAATAGTTTTTTCATGTTTCTAGCTCCCCTTTTGTTAAAATATGTGTATGAATAAGTGTTTTATGCACCTAACATCGAATCAAATGCGCCTTGGCGTATTTGCGCCCCATTTTTAGGCCCACAGGAAGTGGGTCATAAAGACGTTGCCACAGGATGTGGCGTTCTTAGTCTTTGATCTTACAGATCGAAAAGTTTCCTTTGAATAATCGTGGCATCCGCCGGAGGCTCTTATTTTAATTTCGCAGAAGTGTCCTTCTTCTGCGGAATAAAATAATAAAAGCTCACCCTTGGGGTGAGCTTTGAAGATATAACAGAAAAACAACAAAAAAGCATGGTGTTTTAATGCTAATTCTCGCACCCCGGAGAATTAAAAAAGAAATGAATTAGGCAGGTCTACTGACTTAAGCTTCTTCCTACTTTGAGTCCTTCCCATATGTTGAACAGCATTCGCCATCCAGTCATACAGTGGTTCTTCTCATTTCGTCCACTTTTACAGTTGCGGGGGCAGTTCTGGATTCACACCAGATTCCCTTTTAAGTCAAAAAGAATTATACTACTTTCTCTGACACCTAAAATTCAATAAATTATTTAACTTTCTATTTAACAATCCCTATATTACAAGAAGAGTTTTCCTTTGACAAGGAAATTGTTTCTTATGGAACAAGAATCTTCGCCACGTTTTTTCAAATTACTCACTTTTTCGAGGGATTACGAAAGTAAATGTCGTTCCTTCACCAAGCTTACTATGGACCGAGATATTCCCGTTGTGTGCACTAATAATGTTTTTTACAATCGCAAGTCCTAAACCAGTACCAGATTTTCCTCTTGTTCTAGCCTTGTCCGCCTTATAGAACCGTTCAAATACAAAAGGTAAATCTTCTTCTGGAATTCCAGAACCCGTATCCTTAATATCAACTTTTATTGAAGTTTCTTGACCAGTAACATGTACGACAACCTGACCATTTACATCGGTATGTCTAATTGCATTATCAATTAAGTTTGTAAAAACTTGCTCAATACGATCAGAATCTATATAGATTTCACCAATTTCGTCTACCTTTGTAGCAGTTAACGTTATTTGATTATCCTTAGCTAAGCCTTGGAATTTCCGAATCACACGATTAATAAGGGTATCGAAATCAACTTTTTCTTTATTTAAGGTAATATTCCCAGATTGCATTCTAGCCAAATCTAATAACTCGTTGACAAGTCGACCCATTCGTAATGACTCATCATAGATGACTTTGGTAATTTCCTTTCGCTCTTCCTCGGAGCTCGCAATGTCATCCATAATTGCTTCACTATAGCCCTGGAGCATTGCGATCGGAGTTCGCAGTTCGTGAGAAACATTAGCAATAAAATCTTCACGTAGCTTGTCCAAACGTCTTTCCTCCGTCATATCACGAAGTACCGCAACGGCACCCCTAATATACGTCTGATTGTAAAGTGGACTCATTAAAATAACCCATGTTCTGCCTTGAAGACTAATTTCAATAAATTGCTCCTTTTCAAACGAAACGGAACGTTGAAATAAATCCTTGACCTCTGGTGGAAGCTCTTGACCAACGTCCTGATACATACCTTGTTGGTAATACCAAGCTTGCAAAAAGCGTTCCGCAGGTGGGTTAGTTACCAATATCGTTCCATCACGATTTAAAGTGATAACTCCGTCCGCCATACTGTTTAATATGCTTGCAAGCTGCTCTTTCTCCTGATTAAGGGCATTTATATTATATTTTAACTGCCTTCCCATTTGGTTTAGCGCCATTCCTAAAGCGCCAATTTCGTCATGAGTAAGTATAGGAACCTTCGTATCAAATTTCCCTTTAGCTACTTCAGTAGCAGCTTCCCTCATTTTACGCAAAGGAGCTGTAATACGCGTTAATAGAAAGAAGGCAAAAACTGTTGTAAGGACAATTCCGATACCTGCAGCCAATATTATGAATTGAGTAGTATCCTTGGTAGTCTTTTGAACTACATCTAAGGATTGATAGAGAAAAACTGCACCCATCTGGTCATTTTCGATGTGAAGAGGGGCCCCAACCACAAATATTTCTTGTGTTTGCTCTTGAGGAGTTTTTCCACTTTCAGTTAGTTTTATCTTTTTGCTTGCGTTTTGGTCGTTTGTAATAACACGTCTAAGATCTGGGTCCTCTGTAATAACTGTTACAGGAATGTTTGGAACAGCGATTCGATCAGGAGATACCCATAACGTGTTTTCGTCTGCCGCAATAATAACCTTTGTTTCATCATTCACAAGCTCCCAAGCAAGGTTCCTTGCTACATCTTTATCCTCATGCTGCTCCATAATAACAGCAATATTTGCAGCAAGTTGAGTTAAGCTTCTTTCTGCTTCTTGAATATGGTAATTCTCAAAGTACTCCATGAATAGTACCGTTAAAACAAATAACACAAAGGAAAACAGTAAAAGAATGGTTGCCCATAGTTTTCCTACTACACTTCTCCAAAATTTCATTCTTGTCCAACCTCAAATTTATAACCAACGCCCCATACAGTTACTATCATTTTCGCTGCATCCTGAGACACTTTATTTAACTTTTCACGTAAGCGTTTAACATGTGTATCTACAGTACGAAGATCGCCAAAGAATTCGTAATGCCATACTTCCTTTAATAGTTGTTCACGATCAAATACTTTGTCAGGTGATTTTGCTAAAAAGCATAGGAGTTCATATTCCTTCGGTGTTAAGCCTACTTCCTTGCCATCTGCAAGCACACGGTGTGCATCATTATCAATTGTTAAATGTGGAAACACGATAACATCCTTAGCCGTTGTTTCAGTTTGAAGATAGGTTGTAAGTGATGCCCTTCTTAGTAAAGCTTTTACTCGAAGAACAACTTCTCTTGGACTAAATGGCTTTACTATATAATCATCAGTACCGACTTCAAAGCCTTGCACGCGGTTTACTTCTTCTCCTTTAGCAGTAAGCATAATAATCGGAGTTGATTTCTTCTCACGCAATTCACGACATACCTCAATTCCATCTTTTTCTGGCATCATGAGGTCTAATAAAATGAGATCATAATCATTTTTCATAGCCTTTTCTAAGGCAATATTTCCATTTTCCGCTTCTTCAATTGCATAATTTTCTCTTTCTAAATACATTTTAAGTAAACGACGAATTCTCTCTTCATCATCGACAACTAAAATTTTCGCTTCATTTTCCATTTGGTTATTCCTCCATTTTCTTTCCGAAAGAATATTTCTCTACATCACTATCGTACATAAAAATTTCATAATTTGCTATAACATATATCACACTAGTTTATCCAATGAGGGAAAAGTCGATAATTCGACACAAAAAATGTTAGATAAAAAGCCTTCATCAAATGATGAAGGCTTTTTTATTATGCATATGAGTGTAAACCAGCAATAACTAAATTTACAAATATAGTATTAAACATAATTATGAAGAATCCAACTACCGCAAGCCACGCAGATTTTTTACCATGCCATCCTTTTGAAAGCCTCAAGTGTAAAAATGCTGCATAGAAGAGCCAAGTAATAAGTGCCCATACCTCTTTAGGGTCCCAGCCCCAGAAGCGAGTCCATGCAATTTGCGCCCAAATCATAGCAAAAATTAATGCGCCTAACGTGAATACTGGGAATCCTATTGCTACAGAACGATAACCAATTTCATCAGTTAAGTCTAAATTTAATCTTCTTGTTAAAGGCTGTAAAGCGGCACCTACACGTTTACGTAAAATTAAACGAAGTAATCCATATAGAATAGATCCTGAAATAATTGACCAAAGTAATGTATTTACTTTTCTAGCACTTAATAAGGCAGGTAATTCAATCCCGCTAGAAAACTTACCATCTGTTAGTAATTCGCCTTCATTAGGTACTACCAAAGCAGGTAATTTGAATACCATCTCAGCTTCAACGTTGTCTTTATCCACCCATGAAAACACTGATTCATATTTCATAGCACCAAATGCAGTCGAAATGGCTACGAATCCAACAACAACCACTAATACATACATGACAAATTCTAACCAAAATGTTTCCTTGCTTTTGATAGACTGATCCACACTTTTTAAAAGATAAAGGATACCTGCGACAAAACTTATTGAAAGAATTGCTTGCCCTAATGCAGCAGTCGTAACGTGAATGTGTAGCCAATCACTTTGTAAAGCTGGAATTAATGGAGAGATCTCTCTTGAAAACATACTTCCATAAGCAATAACTAATAATGCAATCGGTAAAGTAAACAGTCCTAAAATACTTGTTTTATATATAAAGTAAATAATGATAAACGCTAGGACTAGCATCATTCCGAAAAATGTAATAAATTCAAATAGGTTACTAACTGGTGCATGTCCAGCTGCAATCCATCGGGTAAAAAAATAGCCTAACTGTGCAGCAAATCCAATGATTGTAACAGCAATCCCGATATGGGACCAGCGGTTATACCCATTTGCACTTTTTTTATCTCGAATCGCTCCACCAAAGACAAATGTTGCCACAAGATAGAGAAAAAAAGCAGCATATAGCAAATTTGAACTTAATTCAGCCATTTTTATCCCTCCTTATTTTCCTTATTTTCCTTATTTTTCGCATCAACTTGATCGATAGGTTCGGCGATTCCGGTATCTGCTAATACATAACGAATTTCATTTTTCAAGCCAAACCAGTTTTTATTTGTATGTCCAGCAACAATAACTTCATTATTCTTTCGCTGAATCCAAATCCGACGATGGTGCCAGTATGATCCTTGAATAACACCAATCATAAATATTGCACCACCCAAAGCAAGTATCCATAATGTAAAGTCTCTTCTGACAGTTAATCCAGATACGTTCTTCATATCAATACCAGAAAACGCCATTTTATACTTATTCTCACCCACAGGCTCGATATTTTGCTGAATAGCTACGAAACTGATTTCTCCTTCTGGTTTATCCGGAGCATACATTTTAAATACAAATGCTGGGTTATTCGGTATCTTTGTTTTTGTGGCAGGTTCCCCTTCATCATTAAAAAAGAAATCAGGGAAATAGCTTGCCAACTCGATTGAATATCCGTTACCTAAGTCATATTTATCTTGCGGATCTCTTAAGTTAATTGTAATTGAACCAAATTCCTGATTCGTCTCTTTGTCTACCATTGTAAAGGACATCGTGCTAAATTCATTTAATTTATAGTCGACTTGGTAGACTGCATAATGGTCATGCTTTAATGGTTCATTTACTCGAATTTCGTGAGATTTAACTTCTTTTAATTCTGGTTCCACTCCAGGAATAATTTCATCTGTACGTTCAAATAACGTAACATCTGTTTGATAGTTTTTTACTACCATCGCATTTCCGGCAAGTTCAATCGCTTCATCAAATACTTCTTTTTCTTTGCCCTTCTCGTAAACTTCTACAAGAAATTGTTCGCTCTTTAAATAATATTTTCCATCTGTTCCTGGTACACTAGCTGTTTCTCCCTCACGAAGCCAGAGTACTTCATCAATGTACATTCCAGGTACAAAACGAAGCATCGCACCAATAAGAAAAAGAATAAGTCCACAATGGTTTACATATGGGCCCCATCGAGAAAAACGACCCTTTTCGGCTAAAATATTCCCATTTTCTTCACGTACAGAATAATGTTTCTTCCTTAGTTTCTCCTTAACATTTTCAAAGTCCTTCTCGATATTTTCGACAGTGTTTTTACCATATACACGCTGTCTTTTTAGAAAACTTTCGTGACGTGTAACACCTTGTTTTTTTAATGCTTTATACAGAGGTACTACACGGTCTATGCTACAAATAATTAAGGAAACACCAAGCATTGCTATTAGAATCATATACCACCAAGAACCATATAGGTTGTGGAAACCTAACTGATAATATAATCTTCCTGTGATGCCATATTCTTGTTCATAGAAATCAGCTGGATTCATTGCTGGAGGTATGTATAATTCTTGCGGATAAATAGTCCCCAATGCTGAAGCAATTAGAAGCACAACGATAATCCAAATCCCCACTTTTACAGAGGAAAAGAAATTCCATATCTTATCAACTACTGATTTATTATAGGTTTGAGAGCGCCTTGCACTACCCTCATACCTCATATCTAGCAATGGCTTTTTCTCTTTTTCACCCTGATTTTCTTCTTCGTTTTGGACAGGTTTACCACAAGCCTCACAAAAAATTGTACCATGTGGATTTACATGCCCACATTCGCATTTAACGTTTTCCATAAAAATAACTCCCTATGGCTTAATTTGCTCCATATAATCTCGCACCATCTTATTTGTCATCTCGCCCGTGATTATTTTAACAACTTTTCCATCCTTATCAATTAATAAAGTTGTTGGCAACGGGTCAATTCCATAGGCATTTAACAACTGGTTTCCTTTATCGATTACAACAGGAAATGATAAGTCATACTTTTTAATAAAATTATTAACACTGAATTGCGGCTCACCGACATTGATTGCGATGACTTCAATCCCTTGATCCTTATATTCCTGATAGTATGTATCAATATATGGGAATTCACGTTGACACGGCTCACACCATGTCCCCCAGAAGTTTAAGAACACACCTTTTTCCCCTCTATACTCCGACAAATGGTGTTCTTTCCCGTTCAAGTCAGTTACGACAAAATCTGGCGCCTTATCCCCTACTGCAACCTTTTCCTTACTAGTAAAGAAATTGATATACAATGTATAAACGAGTGCAGCGGCGAGAAGTAATAATATGACGGTCCGCATAACTAATCGTCGCTTTTTCTTGTCCATTGAAATCTCCCTTTATTTTATATTTGATTTGATGTGTACTTTCTTTGCCATTATAGCACTTATTAATATAGCGACATTGCATACATTTTGAAGGTTATGTGACAATTGAGAACCATTATCGCCAGACTAGATTGGACTAAATTTCATGAGACTTAGGAGAAAGCTTCTTTTCCGAAAAGATTTCATGTAATTTAGTCACACCCTAGCTTACTAAATAGAGCGAGTAAAGCTTGATTGATCCGAATAAACTATTCCCTACAATCGATTATTTTTCGTACTTGCTAAAGCTCTTAATTGCTTAACTTCATGTGGAAGTAGTTCTCTGAATTCACCTGTACTTAAGCCGTTTAGAGTAAGGAAGCCAAACTTTTCTCTCTTAAGCTTCATTACTTGATGTCCAATCGCCTCAAACATTCTTTTTACCTGTCTGTTTCTTCCTTCATGAATGCTAATTTCGACAATTGAAGTTTGTTTTCGCTTATCCATTGAAATAAGCTTTACTTTAGCAGGAGCCGTCTTACCATCTTCTAGCTTTATTCCTCGTTCTAATTGACGAAGCTTTTCTTTAGGCGGAATACCCTTAAGTTTCGCCACATAAACCTTCTCAATCTCATACTTTGGATGCATTAAAAGATTTGCAAACTCACCGTCATTCGTTAGTAAAAGCAATCCGGACGTATCATAATCCAGTCTGCCAACTGGGTAAATACGTTCTTTTGTTTCTGGGAAAAAGTCGGTTACAACTTTTCTACCCTTATCATCACTTACACTAGAAATCACAGAACGTGGTTTATAAAATAAAAAATAAACAGGCTCTTCCCTTTCAAGTGGAATGCCGCTTACCTCAATTTTATCGTTTGAGCCTACTTTAATACCTAGCTCCTTTACAACTTTTCCATTCACCTTAACATGTCCAGCAACAATAAGCTCCTCAGCTTTTCTCCTTGATGCTACACCTGCATGTGCTATTACTTTCTGTAAACGTTCCATCTATGCTCACCCCTTAAACATCTTACTTGTTTCTTTGTATTTTCACAAGATAAAAACATTCTCTAGTATGCCCAACCCAGAACTTTCCTATATAAAAAAAGAAAACACGTTTTCACGTGTTTTCAACTTAACCAAATATTAAAGTTACGACAATTATACTCGCCACGATGCCAACTAAATCCGCCAAAAGACCGACCTTTAGTGCATCTCCCATTTTCTTAATTCCAACAGCTCCGAAATAGACAGTTAAAATATACAACGTTGTATCTGTACTTCCTTGCATGGTCGAAGCAAGTATACCAATAAAAGAATCAGGGCCATATGTAGCAATTAAATCTGTCGTCATTCCTAACGCTGCTGTTCCAGATATTGGCCTAATCAGCGCTAATGGAGCAACTTCTGCAGGAAATCCAACAAATTCAAGCGCAGGGCGAATTAAATTAATGAAAAACTCCATTGCACCTGATGCTCGAAAGATTGAAATGGAAACTAACATCCCAACCAAAAACGGGATGATGGAAAAGGATATCTTAATTCCTTCCTTTCCTCCCTCTACAAACGTTTCATAGGTTGGAATTCTTTTAAATGTCCCATAGAGAAGGATAAATCCTATAATCGCAGGTATTAGCCAAAGTGATATGGAATTGATTATGCTCATTTTTCCAAGCCACCCTTCTTCATCCGTCGATAATAAAAATATCGATCTATTAGTATGGCTCCTATAGTCGAACAAATCGTTGCTATGAGGGTTGTTCCCACAATTTCTGTTGGATTTGTAGATTCGTAGGTCATCCTAATCGCAATTACAGTAGTTGGGATAAGCGTCAAACTCGAAGTATTAATCGCTAGAAACGTAATCATTGATCGACTAGCCGAGGTTTTGCCCCCATTCAGTTCTCTTAGTTGCTCCATCGCTTTAATTCCCATGGGTGTTGCCGCATTTCCGAGTCCAAACATATTCGCAATCATATTTGATAGGATATATCCCATAGCTGGATGCTCTACCGGAACTTCTGGGAATAACCGTCTAACCACTGGACGAAATAATTTCGAGAGTTTTTCTAATAAGCCAGCTTCTTGTGCAATTCTCATAAGACCTAACCAAAAAACAAGGACACTAATTAAACCAATACAAATAGTAACTGCTTCTGATGCTCCCTTAAAAATCGCTTCATTTACCTCGCTGATTGTTCCATTCACTACGGCAAAGATAATCCCAATAATTGTCATCGCAACCCATATGATATTAACCATCGTCATCTAACCCCTAAAATTACTAGAAAGATACTTTTTATTGTTTCCCAGAATGTTTCCTTAGACCTTTTGACATTGCCGTTATCAAAATAGATAGGCATCTCCTCAATCGTCTCATCACCAAGGTTCACAGTAATCGTTCCTACTATGTCCGGAACGGCCTCTGGTTTGCGCCACTCTTTTTCAGGTTCTAATAAAGAAATATCGAGCTTAATATTCTTTTTCTCTTCTTCATTTAGTGGGTACATGAAGTCATGGTCCACAAATACCTTCCCTTTATAAAAACTATTGTCTGTTTGAAGATCGCCTTCTTTAATGACCTTCACTAAATCATACGTTTCAAATGCTCTGTTAAACATATTCATATGGTCATTCCAGTCATCAGAGGCATTTATCGTTACAGCAATTAAATCAATTCCATCCTTTGTTGCAGTTGATACTAAGGTCCGTTTGGCCCGCTTGGTATAGCCTGTTTTTCCACCTGTGCTATACGGATAAAGCTTCGTCAGTAACTTATTTTTATTTCTCCAAACACGATCCCATTTTTCAGTCGGGTTAGGGGCACGATGCACTTTTGTACCGGCAATCTCACGATATTTTTCATTCATCATCGCATAACGCGTTAAAATGGCCATATCATAAGCGGATGAATAGTGATTTTCATGGTCATCCAACCCGTGTGGATTTGCAAACTCTGTATTTTGCATACCAATTTCAGCAGCTTTTTGGTTCATCATAAAAACAAAGCCTTCCAAACTACCTCCCACATGCTCTGCGATAGCAACTGCAGAGTCATTACCCGATCGTAACATCAATCCATAAACTAAATCCTCGAGCTTTACTTGTTCATTAGGCTTTAAATATAAGGACGAGCCTTCTGTTCGTACAGCTTTATTACTCACCTTAACCATCTCGTTTAATTTCCCAGATTCAATGGCGAGAATAGCCGTCATGATTTTTGTAATACTTGCGATTCTCATTCGTTGATGGGCATTTTTTTCAAACAAAATTCTACCAGACTCTTGCTCTATTAAGATCGCACCTTTTGCACTAACAGAAAGCGCGCTCGTTTTTTGAGGAACTAAGCCTAAGAGAACCATAACAGTGATGATAAGTATAAAAATTCTTCTGCGAATAAATGTCATTCGATCCCCGTCCCTTTTGCTGTTTTGTAAAAGTGTATGCAGAACATGTCCACCTATATGAATAAAATATGTACAAACTATGAAAAACGGAGGTCTCCTGGAGTTATATAGCAAAATGAACACAAAAAAACTGACCAACACAAGGTCAGCATAGAAAATATTGGATTAATACTGTTTCCACTGAAGTTTTGATGCTTCCTTAAACCGCCGTTCAACTTGATCCCAATTGACGATATTCCACCAATTTTTCACATAATCTGCACGAACATTTTTATATTGAAGATAATAAGCGTGTTCCCAGACATCTAAAACGAGTAAAGGAATCGTATCCCATTGTGTCATAAGTTGATGACGTTCTGATTGAAGAATTTCTAAGCGCCCTGCCCTTGGCGACCATACCAGAATCGCCCAACCGACTCCTTCGACCTTATTTGCCGCTTCACTGAAATGTCTCTTAAACACCTCAAAACTTCCAAAATCCCTATTAATCTGCCGAAGCAATTCACGTCCTGGCATTCCTCCACCTTTTGGCTTCATAACTTCCCAAAAAATCGTATGCAAATAGTGACCAGAACCATTAAAAGCAGCTTCTCTTTCCCAATGCTTTAATAATTCGTAATCCCCTGTGTCACGTGCTTTTTCCATCATTTTCTCAGCCTTATTTAAACCTTCAACATAGCTTTTATGGTGTTTATCATGATGCAGTCTCATGATTTCTTTTGAAATATATGGTTCGAGTGCATCATAGTCATATGGGAGAGGCGGTAATGTGTGCTGCCCAATCCCTATCCTTCTGACCGCTCCAAGCTCTTCATTTTCTTCTGACTGTTCAGCAAATCTTAATCCAGCATTATATAGCATCTCCACTTGCTCCTGCAATTCAAGCAATCTAGTCGGTGTTAGATTCCCTTCTATTGAATCTAAGAAAGATGAAAAATTCGATAAACAAGATTGCAGGTCTTCATTCCGTTCATTTTCAAATTGACTTTTCAGCTTCAAAAACCATTGTTTCACATCTTCTATATACTTTTCAGGGGTGCTCATCTTTATCCTCCCTAAGGTTTAATCGTCACTATCGTATGCGTATAACCCTTTTTCGTGACTATAAGGGATGAAAATGCCTGTTTATGATTCACCTCTTTAATCCTTTCAACATAAAGATACATATAGAATTCAAGACAAACGCCTAATTGATAAAAAGGCCCTACGTTTAATTACGTTTGTATATATTATAAGGAGGTATAGAGAATTGAATCATTCTTTTCAAGAGCAAGCTATATTTGAAACCCAGTTTTGGATGCAAGTTCTAGGTGACCACAGCCGATTTTTACACGATTCATTAGCACCTAGTGAAGAAGCAAAAATTGCCAAAGCCAAACAATTTAAAAACACATTTGACTACTTATTAGATGCTGCACGTCAGCCTCTCCAATCAAATCAAATAATCGCCATTATCAAAGAAGGTAGAAGTGCAGGAGAACAGCTTCGCATTTTAAAATTAGATATTATTAAAGAACAATTAGTGGGAAATGTAAAAATTAGTCTTTCTCCTTCTTTTATCAATCATATGGTCAACGAATTAGATGAATGGCTTCGGATATCCAACTTTCTAGTAGAAGGAAAAAGTGTACCACCGACTCATGCGCTTCATCATCACCTTATATGGCTATTAGATGCTGCAGGACATGCAGGTGGAATTGCTTCAAATGTTGACCGCGTGGAAAAAAAGTTACTCAAAAAAAGCGAGAAATTTGTTAAGGAGTGGGAGGATTTTTACTTAAAAGCAGTAGAAATGGTTGGATTCTTACGTACCAGTCAATATGAATTCCCTGCCCTTACTCGTTTTAACAATGATGTAGAATTAGAGATGAAAATTTTTAAAGGTTTTCTTGAAGAGTTAGAGGAGATGCAATTAAATAAAGAAATTCTAGGAGTCCTTACCCCACTAATGGCAGATCATATGGCAAGAGAAGAATGTTACTACTTAATTAAATTAGCGCAATCCACAAAGGAAATCAATCAACCAAATTGTAATCCAACGAAGCCGCGCGTTCAAGAATAAAAGAAAACCCCGATTGCTCAATGTACCTGCAATTGGGGTTACTTGTTATGGTTGTAAAAACTCCAGTGGTGATTTTACTTCATAGCTATTTTTATGATGGAGATGTGTAAAAATTTCTTTCAATCTCTCAAATTGTATATCTTTAAAATGCATTTCAAATTGTTTTTGTTCATTGAGATATACCCGTTTACGATGACGGTACCCAGGATTTTTAAGTAAACAAACTAATGCTACGAGATCCTTGAAATTAACTTCCTTCGAATCAAATGTAAAAACTGGGTCTTCAATAAAAGGAGTAAATGATGTAAATTGTTCATCAAAATAACGTAAATATAGGACTTGGAATGTTTTTTCTTCTCCATCTTCAACAAAAGTGACTTCAGATTGATTAAAGAAATCTTCAAAAGTATTTTTTAACGTTTTCTCAAGCTCAAATCCACTACATTTTTTAATTAACACAATTTCACCTCATCAGCCATCATTTTCCACTTAGATATATCTTCATATTATCATAGTTACCCTATTTAAGGTGAATTAATTTGAATCTTCTATCGTTTCTTGAAATCTTTCAAAAAACAGGTCTGCTTCCTCTTGGACATATTCCTCATCTACTTTTTCAGGAAGTGGAGGTAGTTCTTTTAAAGTTTTTAATCCAAAATACTCTAAAAACTCCTTTGTTGTACCATATAAAATAGCCCTTCCTGTCCCTTCAACACGGCCAACTTCTTTGATTAATGCCTTTGCCGTTAATGTTTGAATCGGTCTTTCCGTCTTCACTCCACGGATTTCTTCGACCTCTGCACGCGTAATCGGTTGACGATACGCAATAATTGCTAGTGTCTCTAAGGCAGCCTGTGATAATGAAGAAGATGATGGTGATTCTACTAGTTTTTTTAGATAAACGGCATGTTCCTTTTTTGTTGTGAGTTGGTAGGTTCCAGCCACTTCAACTAGATTAATACCTCTGCCAGCTTGCTTATAATCATTTATTAACTCATTAATGATATCTAAAGCCGTACCCTCATTAATCTCTAAAACAAGTGCCATTTGTTTTAATGTCAAACCCTCATCACCAGCAGCAAAAAGAAGCCCTTCGATAACGGCTTTCCAATCTATTAATTTCATTACATAAAATCCCTTTCCATACTCGATATATAAATCTCTGAAAAATTGTTCTGTTGTTCAATTAACACAGCATTCTTTTTCATTAATTCAAGAAGTGCAAGGAATGTGACAACCATATGATTTTTATCATGGTATGGAAAAAGCTCTGTGAATTTCTTTTTTCCACGATACCCTTTTAATTCATGAATAATCTCTTCCATCCTTTTCTCAATGGGTATTTCTTGCCTTGTGATTCTTGTCGCTAATGGTCTCTGCAGTTTTTTACGTCGCATTAGCTTTTGAAAAGCTCCTAGCATGTCATAGATATTGACATCTAATGAGTGATCAATTGTAACATCCTTGGTAAATTCACTTAAATCACTTGGAGGTTTCGTAAATAACTGAGACCGCTCTTCTTCTAAATGTTTTAGATCATCAGCAGCATTCTTATATTTGCGGTATTCAATCAAGCGATTCATTAAGTCTTCACGTGGGTCTTCTTCAAATTCAAATTCGGAATTTTCGTCAATTAGCTCTTCTTCCTGCTTTGGAAGTAGCATTTTGCTTTTAATAGCTAAAAGTGTAGCAGCCATGACAAGATATTCGCTTGCTATATCTAATTGTAATACTTTCATAGCGTGTATATAAATTAAGTATTGTTCAGTAATTTCCGCTACTGGTATATCATAAATATCAATTTCTAATCGATTGATTAAATGTAAAAGAAGGTCTAGTGGACCTTCAAAAGAGTCTATTTTTACGCTGTAATGTAATTCCTCGCTCATCTCACCAAAAATACCCTTCATCGCAATTTCATATTGTTAATTTTAACACAATAATTAGTATAGAACATAATTTGCATTCAAGCCATATCAGGTTTTTGGATATTTGCCCCAAAAATTCTCAAAAAAAATGATGTCAATATGGACAATCGCCCACACATGAAGGACTAAAAGTCATACTATAACTGTGTAACCAAGAAAATGAAGGAGGTATTTTAAATGGGTGACGGATATAACTTCGGAGGCGGATTTGCCTTAATCGTAGTATTGTTTATTCTTTTAATTATTGTTGGTGCAGCTTGGTTCTAAGAAAAACAAAAATTTGATAATAAGGTGTTCGGCATTTGCTGAACACCTTATTTATTCCATGTTATGGATATGAAAATATGATAAACTACATATACATATTGTTAAAGGAGTGTGTTAAGCCACTTGTACCCTCAAGCTTATATTGAATATCTAATCCACTTCCATTGTGACCGGGACTATTTTGAATGCCATGAAATATTAGAGGATCATTGGAAAGAAGACCCTGTTGCAGAAAGAAAGCAATATTGGGTCGGTTTAATTCAAATTGCAGTTTCCCTTTATCATCACCGGCGTGGAAATCATGCAGGTGCTTTACGTATGATGAAAAGTGCATTAACGATATGTAAGGCCCAAAAAACTGCCTTAGTTCAGTTAGGCCTACAAGTAGATAAGTTGATTGCAATATTACAAAAGAAATATCATGATATTGAAATCGGAGTACCCTATGAAAGTATTAGCTTACCACTTAATGATCGAGTCCTTTTAGAAACTTGTGTTTCTCAGGCTTTACAATTTGGGCAACCTTGGGGAGCTCCAAGTGACTTATCAAATAAAGGATTAATTCATAAACATAAATTACGTGACCGAAGTGATGTCATTGCTGAGCGACAAAAACAATTCATCATAAAGCAAAAATTAAGGAACGAAAAATAAGAAGGACAGTCTTAGGACTGTCCTTCTTCGCATTTTTCATTCTCTGAGAAATCACATTTCTCAAAAAAGGCTGCGGTATGTTCATTTGGTCGTAACTCACGTTCTGGAAAATGCTCTTTAAGTGCCTTCACCATCTTTTTCCCAATGCCTTGATATCGGTGGGATGGATTGACACAGATATGTTGAATTTCCACAAGATTCCCGTCATGGATTGTTGTTCCGATAATTCCTACAATATCTTCTTCTTTCCATAAGAATAACTGCTGGGTATCATCTTCATCATATTGCTTCATCGTTGCTTGCAGGTTCTTTAAGTCCTTTTCAGTCGGCATAAATGAAAGAAGCCCCATTGCGATTTTCTCATAATTCTTTTTATAACGAATTAACATATTAATCCCTCATTATCGAAAAACTTTCCGAGTAGTATATTTTTCAAACTTTCTACTACTTTTGGACTAACCTCATTACATTAATTAAGAGTACCATTTTCTATTCTTTTTTTCCATAGTCTTTTTGGAATACCCTTAAATTTAAATTATTACCAAAATCCTATAATTTTATACAAAAACTTATTTATTATTCAAAAGAACGGGATAGATTCGCCATTTCAATTGCAGTTACCGCAGAATCCCATCCTTTATTTCCTGCTTTTGTTCCTGCTCTTTCGATTGCTTGTTCGATTGTATCTGTTGTTAAAACACCGAACATAACAGGTTTTCCAGTTGCTAGGGCAGTTGCAGCCAATCCTTTTGCTACTTCGTTACAAACATAATCATAGTGAGAGGTCGAACCTCTAATAACTGTACCTAACGCAATAACTGCATCATATTTGTTTGATTCAGCCATCTTTTTAGCAATTAACGGAAGTTCAAATGCTCCTGGAACCCAAGCAATTTCAACATCTTCATCTGCAACACCATGTCTTTTAAGTGCATCAAGTGAACCGCTTAGTAGCTTCGCTGTTATAAATTCATTAAAACGTGCAACTACTATCCCTACTCTTAAACCTGTACCAACTAAATGTCCTTCATAAATTTTATTCATCATGATCCTCCTATGTTATAAGTTATTTGTTCTATTTTTTTAAAAATGAAGTATATGCCCTACATTTTCAGTACTTTTTATTTCATCTAACTGAATGGGAATACGCTCTACTATCTCTAAATTATATCCCTCAAGGCCAGCAATTTTTCTTGGGTTATTCGTTAGAAGTTTCATTTTCTTAATGCCTAGGTCTCTAAGGATTTGAGCACCAATCCCATAATCCCTTAATTCCGGTAATCCCCCAAGATTTTTAGAGATTTCTGAAGAGTCATGCCCTTCCTCATGAAGTTTATAGGCACGCATTTTATTAATTAAACCAGGACCTCTACCCTCTTGACGCATATATAAGAGGATGCCCGAGCCCACTTGCTCGATTTGGCGTAATGCAGCATGAAGCTGTGGTCCACATGCGCATTGCTTTGAACCGAATACATCCCCAGCTAAGCATTCTGAATGTACTCTAACTAACATTGGTTCTGTTTCACTAATCTCACCTTTTACAAGTGCAACATGTTCCTTATTATCAATAAGACTAGTGTATCCAATCGCTTTAAATTCTCCATATTCTGTTGGTATTGTTACTTCAATTTCTCTTTTAACCAATTTTTCTTTTTGATTTCGATATCGAATTAAGTCTTCAATCGTAATCATTTTTAAGTTGAATTCATCTGCAATCTTCCGTAAATCAGAAACTCTAGCCATTGTTCCGTCTTCTTTTACAATTTCACAAATCACTCCTGCAGGCTCTGCACCCGAAAGCGCAGCTAAGTCAACAGCTGCTTCGGTATGACCAGCTCTTCGGAGAACGCCACCTTCCTTAGCAATCAAAGGAAAGACGTGACCTGGTCTTTTGAAGTCGGAAGCTTTTGATTCAGGATTAAGTAACTCCATTATTGTTGTTGAACGTTCGATTGCACTAATACCAGTTGTAGTTGTTTTATGGTCGATACTCACTGTAAAAGCAGTTCCATGTGGATCCGTATTATGCGCCACCATTGGCTCAAGATTTAGTTTTTTCGCTAAGGACTCCGTAATGGGAGTACATACGAGTCCACGTCCATGTGTGATCATAAAATTAATGACCTCTGGGGTTGCTTTATCCGCAATCGCGATAAAATCTCCTTCATTTTCACGATCCTCATCATCACATACAATAATTACTTTTCCTTGTTTTAGTTCTGCAAGTGCTTCTTCAATTGGATCAAACATTGTAGTCCCCCCTTTATTTTTATTTAAAACCATTTTCTTCTAAAAAACTCGCTGTAATCCTTGATTCAGTTGATTTTTCATTTCCAAAAGACCTTCGCATAAACTGACTGACATATTTGCCAAGCATGTCGCATTCGATGTTTACAATATCTCCTACTCCTTTGTTTCGCAAAATTGTTTCTGTTAGTGTATGAGGGATTAGTGAAAGTGTAAAAGTATTTTTTGTCAGTCCAAAGATCGTTAAACTCGTTCCATCAACTGTTACTGATCCTTTATAGATCATGAACTGGATAAGTTCTTCAGGAATTTCGATTTCATAATACACCGCATTCCCTTTAGGGACTTTTCGAACAATTTTTCCGATACCATCCACATGTCCTGAAACGATATGTCCCCCAAAACGCCCATTTGCAGACATCGCTCTTTCGAGGTTAACATCATCATTCCGTTGTAAATCACGTAACGAGGTTGATTTAACCGTTTCTGGCATCACATCAACTGTGAATCCATCTGATGTAAATTCGGTCACCGTTAGACAAACCCCATTAACAGAAATACTATCTCCAAGATTCACATCATCAAGAATTTTTCTAGCTTTAATGACCATTTCAACTGAATCCTGTGATCCATTTATCGCCTTAATTTTCCCGATTTCTTCAACAATTCCTGTAAACATTTTTTCACCTACAATACCGGTTCGGCTATGATTTTCACATCTTCTCCAAGCTGTTCTACCGATTTAATTGTTAATTGTAATGAATCATCAATTGATTCAATTCCAGAGCCACCAATTGCAGTTGGTGCTTGCTTTCCACCAAATAGTTTAGGTGCTAAATAAACGATAACCTGGTTGATTGCTTTTTCCTTTAAAAAGCTGCCGTTCACTTCAGCTCCACCTTCAACAAAAATAGAGGAAATGCCTTCTTCACCTAACCGTGTTAACATGGTGTTGATAGATAAATTAGCCTCTTGTAATTGAATAATTCGAACACTTTTCTTTTCGGAGAACTCATTCATTTTCTCCTGGTTTACTTGATTAGAAACAATAATCCACGTCTCTGCTTTGCCGTCATTTACTATTTGCGATTCCAGTGGTGTTCGTAATTTCGAATCCAAAATAACACGAATAGGATTTTTCCCTGTACCATTTGGAAGTCTTGTTGTTAAGCTTGGGTTGTCCATAAGTACTGTGTTAACACCCACAAGAATGGCATCATGTATACTACGATATAAATGAACATCTTGTCTTGCAGCCTCGCCCGTTATCCATTTGCTCTCACCAGTAACGGTCGCTATTTTTCCATCAAGAGTGGTAGCAGATTTTAGGGTTACATATGGTCGCTTTTTATCTAAATAGTGAAAAAAGACTGCGTTTAAGGCATCGGCTTGTTCCTTACAAACCCCAACCTCTACTTCAATCCCTGCTGCTTTTAGTTTGGCAATGCCTTTTCCAGCAACGAGTGGATTGGGGTCAGTAGTTGCAACTACCACTCTTTTCACCTTATTTGTTATTAATAAATCCGCACAAGGTGGGGTTTTTCCATGGTGACTGCATGGCTCCAACGTAACATACGCAGTTGCATTTTGTGCCCTTTCTCCTGCCATCCTAATGGCATGCACCTCTGCATGAGGTTCACCCGCTTTCAGATGTGCTCCGATTCCCACAACACGACCGTCATTTACAATAACTGCACCCACCACAGGGTTTGGAGTGGTTTGACCGACCCCCGCTTTTGCTACATTTATCGCTAAATTCATATAATCCTGATCTCTCATTTTAACTACGCTCCTTTCTTTTATCTTTTACTTAATAGGGAGTTTCTATCTTAGTTACCAAAATAAAAAAGACCTCGGAATACAATCCGGGGTCTGGTAGATGTAATCAAGTAACACAATATGTATTTTTGCCCAACACAAATAAGGGTATATTGAGCAAATTTTTTCACATACCTGTCGTACCTAACATCCTTCTCCCATCCAGACTTTAACTGTCGGCCTTGGATTCTCACCAAGTCCACCATTTTAAATAAGTAATCAAAACCTTGAGTTCTTATGGCTAAAGTGCCTACCAACATAATATGTGGCATTAAAATGGGTCACGGGCTTAGAACAAATTGTTCATCACCGTCGGTAAGGAATTTCACCTAACCCCGAAGGAAAATATTAAATTATCATAGCGATTTAAAACAGTATAACATAAAGTATTATTATTTTGTCGAATTTTACACTTTACATTCAAATTAGACTATAAACAACCAATAAATGACTCCCCATGCTAAAGATAATAATAGCAGAACAAAAAACACTGTCCATTTTCCTTTTCCCATCTAGTTCACCTCAAGAATTATTATAGGACAATAAAAGAAAAAGACACAACAAGAATCACCTGCTGTGTCTAAAATCTACTATTATTCTTCCCAAACTTTAACTTCTTTCATAACATCGCCTTGTTTAATGCGGTAAACAGACTCTAATCCTTCAACCACCTGACCGAATACAGTATGTACTCCATCTAAATGCGGTTGTGGCTCATGTACGATGAAAAATTGGCTTCCACCAGTGTCTTTACCAGCGTGCGCCATTGATAACGATCCAGCCACATGCTTATGTGGATTTCCTTCCGTTTCACACTTTATAGAATAACCTGGTCCACCAGTTCCGTTTCCACGTGGGCAACCACCTTGTGCAACAAAGCCTGGGATTACACGATGAAATGTAAGTCCATTATAGAAACCTTCGTTTGCAAGTTTTTCAAAATTTGCTACAGTTCCAGGTGCTTCATTTGAATATAACTCAATTACGATTTTTTCTCCATTTTCGAATTCAATGCTTGCTTTTTTCATTTGAAACCTCCGCTCATTTTCTTTCGTCCATATGTATTGAACGAGTTCATTTTACTATAAATGGTTGTAATAATCCAATACGAAAGTGGGGAGTTTTTCCTAAATACCGTCAAAAAGATATTTCCGGTATAGAATAATGTATAATATGTACGATGGATACCTTGTTTTTCGAAAAATAAAGGAGGAAACTAGTTTGAGAAATAAAATAACACTCTCATTTTTACTTGTATTTTCACTCATTTTTCCATCACTAAGCTTTGCAGACGCTGCACCTGGAGATGTGATTATTACACTTGGCCAAGACCTAACAGAAACTCAAAAAGAAACGATTTTAAACGAAATGAACGCACCTGAGAACCCACAAATTGTGGTTGTTACAAACGAAGAAGAACACCAATACCTTGGTCAATACATTCCAAAGGCTAGAATTGGGAACAAGGCCTTATCCTCTGCTTCAATCACCATAGGTGAAAAAGGGTCTGGATTAGATGTAACGATAACGGAGCATATCACCTTAATTACAGAGGAAATGTATGCAAATGCTTTAATCACAGCTGGTGTAAAAGATGCAAAAATCTTTGTAACCGGACCAGGTAATGTTTCTGGAACTGCTGCATTAACTGGAATTATTAAAGCCTATGAAGTTTCTTCAGATAAAGCTATTCCTGAAGAAGTGAAGCAGATTGCAAATGAAGAGATGGTAGAAACAACAAAGTTAAGTGAAAAAATTGGAGCCGAAGATGCTGCGGCATTAATGGCAAAAATAAAAGATGAAATTGCAAAAAACGCTCCCCAAAATGACGAAGAACTTAGGACTATTATCGTTAATGCTGCCAATGACCTAGGAATCACATTAACTGATGCTGACATAACTAGACTTATGGAGCTGTTTAATAAGTTATTGGAACTCAATATTGATTGGAATCAAGTTGGAGAACAACTAAATCTAGCCAAGGAAAAGCTAACAAATTTCCTTGAGTCAGAAGAAGGGCAAAGTTTTCTTGATAAACTGAAAGAATTCTTTGTTAACCTCATAGACGCTATTAAAGGTCTGTTTAAATAATTGGCTATAATAAAAACCCACGAATAATCGTGGGTTTTTTGCACTCAATTTATTCAACTACTTTTGATTTTAATGGAATGTCTAATCTTACAAGATCCTCATAGCTTTCACGTTGAACCACTAACTGTGCTTCTCCGTTCTCTACAAACACAACTGCAGGTCTTGGAATACGATTATAATTATTGGCCATTGCGTATCCGTATGCTCCTGTACAGAACACCGCCAGCATATCATCTGAACTTGCTTTAGGTAATGGTAAATCCCAAATTAACATATCCCCAGACTCACAGCATTTTCCAGCTATTGATACAGTTTCCTCAACCGGATCCTGTACACGATTAGCTAAAACAGCCTCATATTTCGCCTGATATAATGCAGGTCTAATATTATCTGTCATACCTCCGTCAACAGCAAGGTATTGTCGAATATTTGGAACTTCTTTTCGAGAGCCTACAGAATAGATAGTTGTCCCTGCGTCCCCTACAATCGATCTACCTGGCTCAATCCAAATTTCTGGTATATCAATGGAAAGGTCATCTGCATGTTTCTTTACTTCTCCAATGATTGCTTCTACATATTGTGAAGGTGGTAGTGGTTTATCTTCTTCGGTGTAGCGAATACCAAATCCGCCGCCTAAATTTAATACTTTAGGTGTAAAACCGAAACGATCTTTCCATTCCTTGAGTTTACCAAACATTTTGCCTGCAGCAACCAAAAATCCTGTTGTCTCGAAAATTTGTGAACCAATGTGAGAATGAATTCCTAATAAGTTGATAGATTCTGACTGAATAGCCAGCTCAACAGCTTTGTCTGCCTGTCCATTTTCTAGTCCAAATCCAAATTTTGAATCATCTTGACCAGTCGTAATATAATCATGAGTGTGCGCTTCTACTCCAGGCGTTACGCGTAATAATATCTTTACCGTTGTTTTATTTTCGATACAAACTTGCTCTAATAATGAAAGTTCATAATAGTTGTCAACAACAATACAACCAATCTTATTTTTTATCGCCATATCGAGTTCTTCATAGCTTTTATTATTCCCGTGGAAGTGGATTCTTTCTACTGGGAATCCTGCTTGTAACGCAGTAAATAATTCTCCGCCAGAAACGACATCTAGGGAAAGCCCCTCTTCTTCAGCGAGCTGAAACATTGCAATTGTTGAAAAGGCTTTACTTGCATACGCAACCTGTGCCGGAATACCTAATCGGTTGAATGTTTCAAAAAAACCTCTTGCGCGCTCTCTGATAAGTGCCACGTCATACACATATAAAGGTGTTCCGTATTGTTTTGCTAATTCTACTGTATCAACCCCACCAATTTCTAAGTGGTTCTTATCATTTACCTTGCTTGTTCCGTGTAGATACATCTAATTCCCCTCGTTTCTGTAAAGTACTCATCAGAGCCATTTTCGATAAGCACACTTTCGTGCCACACCATCATTAAAGAAGAAAAGACAGCTGATATAGTCATCAGCTGTCTATCCTTCTTTAACGCTGTGCTATATGAAAAATAGATTAACACAACGTATACTATGGTGCAACTATTGTTTGAAAGGTTTTTGAGGATGTACAATACTTGGTCGTAGTTTTGCCCCAGGAACCGATGTTCGAATGAAGATTTGTAATAAAGCTTTCGCATTAAATGGTAAAAATGGCCATAAATAAGGTGTGTTAAGAGAACGAATATTAGCTAGGAACAAGACATAGATCGTACAACCTATGACAAAACCAGGTGTTTTAAAAATGGCCACAAGTATCAATAAGAATAATCTTGCTATCTTATTTGCAGCACTTAATTCATAGCTTGGTGTAGCAAAAGTTCCAATGGCAGCAATCGCTACATATAGAATTACTTCTGGAACAAACAAGCCAACATCAATTGCAATTTGACCAATTAATGCAGCTGCAATTAATCCCATTGCGGTTGATAATGGGGTTGGCGTATGTATTGCCGCCATTCTTAAGAATTCAATTCCCATATCAGCGAGAAAGATTTGAACTACAATCGGTATATTTGATTTCTCATTTGGACCAATATAATCGATAGCTTTTGGAATCATGTCAGGTTCTAATACTAATAAAAACCAAAGTGGCAAAAGAAAGATTGATGCTAAAATTCCAATAAATCTTGTCCACCTTAACAATGTACCGACAGCGGGAGCTTGGCGATATTCCTCAGCATGCTGCACATGATGAAACATTGTAGTTGGAGTAATAATGACACTTGGAGATGTGTCAACCATAATCACAACATGTCCTTCAAGTAAGTGAGTTGCCGCTACATCTGGACGTTCCGTATATCGAACTAATGGATATGGATTAAACCCTTGATTTACGATGAATTCTTCAATCGTCTTATCTGCCATAGTTAAACCATCGACGTTAATGCTCTTTAGTTCTTTGCGAATAATGTCCACTAAATCTGGGTCCGCTACATCTTTAATATAAGAGATACATATATCCGTTTTCGATCTTTCTCCAACTTGCATAATCTCATGGCGAAGTCTCTCATCTCTTATCCTTCTTCTCGTTAATGCACAATTGACAATAATGTTTTCCACGTAGCCATCCCGTGAACCGCGAATTACTTTTTCAGTATCGGGCTCCTGTGGAGTTCTTCCTGGGTAACTTCTTACATCTACTGCTAATCCAGAGTCTTCCCCTTCGACTAAAATAAGGATGAGCCCTGAAAGTAATTGGTCTACTCCTTCATCTAAGTTCTTAATTGTACTTACCTGTTGATGTACAAGCCGGTTTTCAATTACTTGGAATGCCTGATTTACGTTCGTTTCTTTATCATTAACATTGACTAGTTCCTTTAAAAGTTGAACGATAAAATTAGTATCGCAAAGTCCATTTAGATAATAGAGATGAACATCTTTCTTTAAAATTTTTATCTTTCTAACTCCGATATCAAAACTTCCCGTACCCATACCTATATGTGTTTTAAAAAAATCATCATTTTTTACAATGTCAGGAGAGATTGGAGTCTTAGTTGTGTGTGTTTCCTTTCCGATCGTAACCACTCCTTTCGAGTATTAGATCCACTGCTTTTCTTGTAATAGGGGCACCCATTTTAATATCATCCTTACGTGCCATTTTTCCAATATCTCCAATACCCACAATTATTGGAACATCCAGTTCGTCTAAACAATAAACGGTATCTCCGTTTATTCGACCAATGTCATATTCCGTTAATCCACTCTTGTCGACACCGTATTCCGTTAGATTACCGTCCCGGTCAATACTAATATCAACCTTTGCCCATTCTGTTTGATGAGTTTTCGATGCCACTGCAATAATGCCTAACACTTCAATATTCGGATGGGTTGCGACAAACTTTAATGCATGCTCGCCAGCCCCTTCACCTAAATAACCACTATCATCAAACATTACAAAAACAGGATCATGGGAGGATTGAAGGATGTATTCCACCATTTCTTTTCCCGTTAAAGTGGTTGGGTTTCCCTGTGACTTAGAAATACACCGTCCTCCCACCTCTTTTGCAATATATTCTAATGTTTTTTGTGCATATTCATCACCATCTGTTACTAGAATTACTCTTCTTCTAGTTTCATCCATATATGCTATCCTTTCGCTCTGAAAATCAGTGCAACTAAGAAAGAGAACAATATTGCTGAGGATATACCAGCAGAGGTCAATTCAAAAATCCCCATGGCGATTCCGATAAAACCATGCTCTTCTGCACTTTGCATGGCACCATGTAAAAGGGAATGACCAAAGCTAGTAATTGGAACAGTTGCACCAGCGCCTGCAAATCTGATTAGATTGTCGTATAAATCAAATCCATCTAAAATTGACCCAAGTACGACAAAAATACTCATTACATGAGCAGGTGTTAATTTTGCAAAATCAAGTAAGAGTTGTCCAACAATACATATTGCTCCACCGACTAAAAATGCGTATAAGTATTCCATATCTTACTCACCACCCTGTACTCGTTCCAAAACAACACCATGTGCGATTGTAGGAATTGTTTCTTTTTGCTGAATCATGGTTGGGCTAAGGAGTGCACCCGTTGCAACAATGAAAACTTTATTTAAGTTTCCGCTAATTAATTCTTTGACAATATGCCCATAGGTTACAATTGCTGAACAAGCACAACCACTTCCACCCGCAAAAACTTCTTGGTCTGAATGATACAACATAAGCCCACAATCATTATATTTATTGCCTAAATCATAGCCTTCTTCTTTTACCATTTCCTTCAAAATAGGACTTCCTACACCTGATAAGTCACCAGTGACAATCAAATCATATTCATCTTGAGTGATATTTAAATCCTTAAAATGTCGAGTAATGGTATCTGCAGCAGCTGGTGCCATTGCAGAACCCATATCAAATGGATTTGTTATTCCTAAATCCATGACTCTTCCAATCGTTGCAGATGTAATACGGATTGGACCTTTCTCTTTACTAACAAGAGCAGTTCCCCCACCAGTAGCTGTAAATGTTGCAGAATCCGGCTTTTGTCCACCATATTCGGTTGGATATCGGAATTGCCTTTCTGCTGTTGCGTTATGACTGCTAGTAGATGCTAGGATACGGTTTGCAAACCCGGCATCAACTAATGCTGAACCGACAGCCAATGTCTCCATAGAAGTTGAACAAGCACCAAACATACAAATTAGTGGGATTTGGTGGTGTCTCGCTGTATAGTTTGTCGTCACGTTTTGATTTAACAAATCACCTGCTAGAAAGAAATCTATATCATCATTCGTTAAGTTCACTTTTTGCAGACAAGAATCAACAGATTCAACCATTAGTCTTCTTTCAGCTAATTCCCAGGAATCTTCACCACAATGCAGATCATCATACTTTATATCGAAACTAGTGCCTAAAGGACCTTGACCTTCTTTAGGTCCCACCGCCGTACCCGTTGAATTTAAATAGATTTGATTTTTATATACCCATGTTTGTTTTCCAACTAGCCTCATTAAAGTCCACTCCTTGCAATCATTCAAGAAATTGTGAGTTTAAAGAAGTATCGAATGATCCCCACAATATACGCAGAAACTGCTCCAAATACGATAACACTTCCCGCTAGCTTAAACATATTTGTAGCGATCCCTAATACGATACCTTCACTTTTATATTCCATTGCGGCACTCGTCATCGAATTGGCAAATCCCGTTACAGGAACTGCAGACCCCGCTCCTGCAAACTGACCAAGTTTATCATATAGACCTAAACCGGTTAGCAAGGAAGAAATTAAAATAAGGGTTGCTACAGTTGGATTTCCAACATCTTTTTCTGAAAAATGAAAGAAAGTCATATAGAAATTTTGGATTCCTTGTCCGACACAGCATATCGCTCCACCTACAAGAAATGCTTTAACACAATTAATAAAATAACGTGGCTTTGGCTGGTACTTTTTAATACTATTTTTATAATCGTCTTTAATCTTTTTCTTAGTAGCCACTTTATGTTCACTCCTCGCGTGCAAAAATAAGAATATGTTATTTTACATAGTAAATCCATTGGAACAAGGACCCTACAATTTTTCCGAAAACAATCGCCATGACCAATATTACGATTTTATTTTCTATCCCAATTCTCTTAGCTAATATCGGAAAAACATTCAGTACCTCCGTAAGGGCAGCTGCTAACATCCCAACGAATATCCCACTCGCTAATCCTACTGGAAGTACTATTAAATCCCATAAATGAAAGATATGATCATTCAGAGTAAACCAGCTACCAAATACAGCGCCGAACACTACACCCCATTCATAAAAACGAATGAATTTCATCGTTTTCGTTAATTGTGTAAGCCTTGGGATGATTCCTAATACTGCCAAAAAGGCAACAAAACCGCCACCAACCGCTAGTCCACTTCCTAGTCCTAGAAAAATAATAAGGAGGACCTTAATTGTCATCGATGTGTTTCATGCTTTCTTTATTTTCTGTAATAATGAGATAATTATCTAAATCCTGTTGGTAATTAAACATTTCTACTTCAAGTGGACTTGGTTCTTCGTTAAGACGTTTGCGGAAGAAGTGATTAAAAAATAAAATCATCCCTAGACCTAAACCTATAGAATACGGAATTTGGAAAAGCAATGGCTTTAGAACCTCATCACCAGTAATCATGGTATAGATGCGAATATGAACCTCCCTCATTGATACATCTTCATGGAAATTCATCATGGTAAGTGCAGCCCCCACAAATAATAAAAACCAAACGGCCACAAATAGAGCAGGTGTAAACCTTCTTTTCTTTATGGCAATTTCAACAATCGTTTGTGCAGGTCCTACCGTTTGAACGTCAACTTGAGGAAATTTTCTTCTTATTTGATCGATTACCTTCATTACATCAATCACAACAATGTTTTTGTCTTTTTTACTGACTTGATGAATGACGATATTTTTAATTTCTTGCGATACTTTTTCTTCCGCACTTATCTGTACGATTTGTCCTATTCTGACTGTTGCATTGGGTTGTACCAGTACGCGATGGCGCATTCGGAGATAAATTGATTTTTCCATCACTCTCACACCCTACACATTGTTTTCCTTATATATGTAGTATGTTAAATCTTTATCTTCTAATGCGATGAGACAGCAAACTCCAAGAATTACCACGACTTTATGAATGAGCAAAAATCGAGTAGGGGGAGGTGACTAACCTCCG
>NZ_NSEB01000008.1 GCF_002734215.1 Fredinandcohnia onubensis | reverse complement strand
GTAGGACGTCGCTAGGCAACTAAGAGATCAGCCGTTATGGTTGGTCTTTTTTTGTGTTTGGAAAGAGTAATTTGAAATCATGGTGGGTTTTCTTCGATAAAGGAATGTAATTGTGAGTATTGTGATCGCTTTATGATGAAATTAGAAAAAAACGAAAAATAATAAGTACCTAATCGGTATATCATCATTTCGAAAAACGATAAAGGCTATAACACAAATGGCTTAATCGGTATATCGCCATATTGAGAAACGATAAGTGCTATACCGCAAACGGCTTAATCGGTATATCCTCATATCGAAAAACGATAAGTGCTATACCGCAAAAGGCTTAATCGGTATATCCCCGTATCGAAAAACGATAAGTGCTATACCGCAAACAGCTAAAATGGTATATCCCCATATCGAGAAACGATAAAGGCTATATCGCAAACAGCTTAATCGGTATGACACCAACTCGAGAAACGATAAACACTATATCGCAAACAGCTTAATCGGTATAACACCAACTCGAGAAACGATAAACCCTATACCGTAAACAGCATAAACGGTATATCGCCATATCGAGAAACGATAAAGGCTATACCGCAAATGGCTTAATCGGTATATTGTCGTATCGAAAAACGATAAGTGTTATACCGCAACCCCCCGCAAACCCCACAAATAGCGTATACCCCAACTAAAAAAGCAAGCTGCACATACTCCAAACACCCGAACCATATATTAACCTAATGCTACCATTCCTGAAACCTCCTACCCCATAAATCCGTATATACCGTTATACATAACAAATTACAGAGGAGGGCCTCCAATGCTTGCTGGATTCATCACCTGTTTTATTGTCGGGTTTTTATGTATCTTTATGGGTTTATTGGTTTGGAAGAAGAAGATGCTTTCTCTAATTGCCGGATATAATGAAGAAACGTTTAAAGGAGATAGGCAGAAGTTAGCAAAAGCAGTAGGTGTGTTTACGATTATGATCGGTGTTCTTACCATTTTGCTTCCATTTGGCTTAGAATTTATAAGCGAATGGATAGGGCTACTTTATGGGGCCATTACTGTTGTTGGTTCCATTGTCCTACTTATATATGTAAATAAACTAAATTACCCTAAGTAAAAGAATCCCCCACCCAAATCGTGAGGGATTTTCCCTTTTATTTGTCTCGATCTACTACCTCGACTTTTTTACGGGAGTCATCGGGGATTTGTTTGTGAAGGTGGATGAGTAGGAGTCCTCTTTTATAGCTTGCTTTAATCCGGTCTTCTTTTACCGTGTATGGGAGTTGTATTTCTCGTTGAAAGCTACCTTGGAAAATACCTTCTTGAATGATATCAAAGCCTTTAAAGTTCATATTAATTTTTCCTTGTACTTCGAGTGTTTGATGGTTTACATAAATATCGACATCCTCAACTTTTGTTAACCCTGGTAGGCTTAGGACGACGAGTAGCTCATTTTCACCTTGGTAAAGATTTAGTTGAGAATGGGCGTTATCCAAAAATGGGGTAAATTCATTCCAAAATTCATCACCAAAAAAATGGTCCCATTGTTTTCGCCAATTATTCATATTTTTAAATTGGTCCATTTTCATGGGCTGTTGTTCCCTCCTCAAAATTGCATAATTCAACTAAAGTAGTATATGAGAAATCAAATAGGTATGTGCCTAGGGAGATATTTGAAAAAATATGTTTCGGGTAGTATTCTTTAGGGAAGATGTTTAGTAAAATGAATACTTTGGTAAGCTAAGAGAAGGAAAGGTTCCTAAGGGGGAGTAAATTTGTTATCGAATGCGTATGTAATGGTTCTCATTATTTTAGTGATTAATATTGTGTATGTGTCCTTTTTTACGATTCGGATGATCTTGACGCTGAAGGGGCAGCGGTATTTAGCTGCGTTAATTAGTACGGTTGAGGTTGTTATTTATGTCGTAGGACTTGGTTTGGTACTAGATAATTTAAATCAAATTCAAAATTTAGTGGCATATGCGGTTGGTTACGGAATTGGTGTCATTGTAGGGATGAAAATTGAAGAAAAGCTTGCGCTCGGATATATTACGGTAAATGTAATCACAAAGGAATATGAGATGGATTTGCCGAAAAAATTACGCGATGAGGGTTACGGTGTTACGACATGGCAAACCCAAGGTAGAGAGGGAGACAGATTGTCGATGACGATTTTAACTCCACGCAAATATGAGATGAAATTATATAAAACCATTACTGATATGGATCCGAAGGCGTTTGTGATTACCTATGAACCAAAGTCCATTCACGGCGGATTCTGGGTGAAGGCTGTTAAGAGAGGAAAACTTGAAACATGAGTAAACCAAAAAAGCAAAAATTTGAAGTGAAAGAAAATGAAACGATTGATCAATGCCTCGACCGAATGAAGGCAGAAGGGTATTTTCCTGTTAGAAGAATGGAGGAACCTGTATTTCAGGAGGTAACGCGTAATGGAGAGATTAGCGTCGAACCTTGTGGGAGAAAGATTGTTTTTGAAGGAAAGTTGCAGTAAAACACGAACATTAAAAATGAAATTTTCGTAAAACGTTCGATATTAATTGACAATTGAATCACAATGTTGATAAGATTAGGTTAGAAAAAATACCTCATATAATCTTGGGAATATGGCCCATAAGTTTCTACCCGATAACCGTAAATTATTGGACTATGAGGGAAAAGTATAATTTTACCTATTCTTGATATAGAATGCCCAGGTAGGATTGCTTTCCCTTTTTTGGAAATCAGTCTTTTTCCTGGGCATTTTTTATGACAATTTAGGAGGATCTTATGAATCCAGTAGTTGGTGTAATTATGGGAAGTACTTCAGATTGGGAAACGATGAAAGAAGCGTGCAATGTTTTAGAGGATATTGGAATTCCTTATGAAAAAAAGGTAGTTTCTGCTCACCGTACTCCAGACCTTATGTTTGAATATGCGCAAAACGCAAAGGGTCGAGGCATTAAGGTTATTATTGCCGGAGCTGGTGGTGCTGCGCATTTACCTGGCATGGTTGCAGCAAAAACAACCTTACCTGTGATCGGGGTTCCAGTTCAATCGCGAGCATTAAATGGACTCGATTCACTATTGTCAATCGTTCAAATGCCTGGTGGAGTACCAGTTGCAACGGTAGCGATTGGTAAAGCAGGTGCTACAAATGCAGGATTACTAGCGGCTTCGATTCTTGGGACATCTAATCCAGAGTGGGATCAGAAGCTTGTTGATATAAGAGAAAATAAAAAAATTCAAGTACTAGAAAGTAGTGATGAACTTGAATAAGCGAATTTTACCGGGCCAGACGATTGGTATTATTGGTGGGGGACAGCTTGGACGAATGATGGCCATTTCAGCTAAGGAAATGGGATTTTTTGTGGCCGTTCTGGACCCAACGCCAAATTCCCCGTGTGGGCAGGTAGCTGATATTGAAATTACGGCCAATTATGATGACCTAGAGGCTATCAAGGAATTGGCTAGCGTTAGTGATGTAATTACGTATGAATTTGAAAATATAGATTATGAGGCTCTTACGTGGCTTGAAGAAAAGGCAAACCTACCACAAGGTAGCCACCTTTTAAAAATTACACAAGATCGTGGTACTGAAAAGAGTGCAATTCAGAAGATCGGCTTGCAAGTTGCACCGTTTCAACTTGTGGAAAATCAAGAGCAATTAACTGAGGCAGTTGAGCTAATTGGATTTCCTTCCGTGTTAAAAACTTGCCGTGGAGGCTATGACGGAAAAGGTCAATTTGTTTTAAAACAGAAGGAAGATATATCATTAGCAGGAAAACTTCTGGCTGCTGGGCGATGCATCTTGGAGGCATGGGTTCCATTTCAGAAAGAAGTGTCTGTCATTGTTACACGAAATATAGCAGGTGAGGTAAAAGCTTTTCCAGTAGCGGAAAACATTCATGTTGAGAATATCCTACACCAATCAATTGTTCCGGCTAGAATTTCTGAAATAAGAGAAACTAAGGCAAAAGAAATGGCAATGAAGCTTGCTTCCGAATTTCAATTAGTAGGAACATTAGCGGTTGAAATGTTTGTGACTGAGGATGGTGAAATCTATATCAATGAATTGGCACCACGTCCGCATAACTCTGGTCACTATTCAATTGATGCATGTGAAACTTCACAATTCGAGCAGCATGTACGTTCAGTCTGTAATTGGCCGCTTGGAGAAACAACTCTATTACGTCCTGTTGTGATGACAAACATTCTTGGTGAGCATGTACAGCCATTACTTGAGAAAGTGTCCCAATTATCAGGTGTGAAAGTTCATTTATATGGCAAAGCAGAAGCAAAAGTGAAGAGAAAGATGGGGCATGTTACCGTCTTAGGACAAACAGTGGAAGAGGCTTTAAAAAAGTCAGATTCCTTGCAAATTTGGAATGATTCACATATTCACATTTAAGGAGGATTTTACATGATTGAACGTTATACTCGTGAGGAAATGGGGTCTATTTGGACGGAGGAGAATCGCTTCCGTGCTTGGCTCGAAGTGGAAATTTTAGCTTGTGAGGCTTGGGCAGAGCTGGGTGATATTCCAAAAGAAGATGTTGCCCTTATCCGTAAAAATGCATCCTTTGATGTGAATCGAATTAAAGAAATCGAAGAGGAAACAAGACATGACGTTGTGGCGTTTACACGTGCCGTATCTGAAACATTAGGTGAAGAAAGAAAATGGGTTCATTATGGATTAACGTCTACCGATGTTGTGGATACAGCCCTATCTTATCAATTAAAACAAGCCAATGACATTTTACAAAAAGACATAGAACGCTTTATCAATATTTTAGCGGAAAAAGCGAAGGAACATAAACACACCGTTATGATGGGGCGTACGCATGGAGTTCATGCCGAACCAACAACATTTGGTTTAAAGCTTGCCTTATGGCATGAAGAAATGAAACGTAATCTTGAACGCTTCAAGAATGCTGCGGAAGGTGTTCAGTTTGGGAAGATTTCAGGAGCGGTTGGAACTTATGCCAATATCGATCCGTTTGTTGAGCAGTATGTGTGTGAAAAGCTTGGCATTACAGCTGCACCGATTTCGACTCAGACATTACAGCGTGACCGTCATGCGGCATATATGTCCGCAATGGCACTTATCGCAACTTCAATAGAGAAATTTGCGGTTGAAGTTCGTGGTTTACAAAAGAGTGAAACAAGAGAAGTAGAAGAATTTTTTGCGAAAGGTCAAAAAGGTTCATCTGCAATGCCACATAAACGAAACCCAATTGGATCTGAGAATATGACAGGATTGGCTCGTGTGATTCGCGGATATATGATGACAGCCTATGAAAATGTGCCACTTTGGCATGAACGTGATATTTCACATTCGTCTGCAGAGCGCATCATTTTACCGGACGCTACGATTGCGTTGAATTATATGCTTAATCGCTTTGGAAATATTGTAAAGAACCTAACTGTGTTCCCAGAGAACATGAAACGCAACATGGATCGTACACTTGGATTGATTTACTCGCAACGTGTGCTATTAGCGTTAATTGATTCAGGTTTAACAAGAGAAGAGGCTTACGATACGGTACAGCCTAAGGCGATGGAAGCGTGGGAAAAACAAGTTCCGTTCCGCGACTTAATTGAAGCTGAAGAAAAAATCACAAACCGTTTATCCCCAGCACAAATTGATGATTGCTTCGATTATAACTATCACCTTAAGCATGTAGACATGATTTTTGAACGCTTAGGTTTATAAGAATATGTAGAGTCGCTTAATCTGAATCTTTTAGGGGGAGTCAAGATGGACGTAAAAAAGCTTCGTTTATTGTATGAAGGAAAGGCTAAGAAACTCTATCAAACAGCTGAAGACTCCATCGTCTTAGTGGAGTACAAGGATGATGCCACAGCGTTTAATGGGGAAAAGAAAGCACAAATCGTTGGCAAGGGTCGATTGAATAACGAGATTACAAGCCTCATTTTTTCAAAGCTTCATACTGCAGGAATCAGAACACATTTTATCGGCAAGCTTTCAGAAAATGAACAACTCGTAAAGCATGTAACGATTATACCGCTGGAGGTTGTTGTTCGAAATGTGGTTGCTGGCGGTTTTTCAAAGCGAGTTGGAATTGAAGAAGGAACGGATTTAGTAAAACCGATTGTTGAATTTTACTATAAAAATGATGACTTAGGTGATCCACTCGTGAACGAGGACCACATTGAAGTGCTAAGTCTTGCAACGAAAAATCAAGTGCTAGAACTTAAAGAACAAGCACTAAAAATCAATGATGTATTACGTACTTTCTTTTTAGACCTTCAAATCAGATTAATAGATTTTAAACTTGAATTTGGTGTAACGAAAGACGGTGAGGTTTTATTAGCTGATGAGATTTCACCTGATACCTGCCGCTTCTGGGATATTGAAACAAATGAAAAATTAGATAAGGACGTATTCCGTAGAGACCTCGGAAATGTAACAGACGCTTATACAGAAATTTTAAATCGACTAGGAGGACAAATTGCATGTACAAAGTAAAGGTTTATGTAACATTACGTGAAAGTGTTTTAGATCCACAAGGAAGTGCTGTGAAAGGTTCCTTGCACCAATTAAATTATAAAGAAGTTTCGGATGTACGTATTGGAAAATATATGGAGTTAATGATTGATGAAACAGTAGCTGACCTTGATAAGACGGTTAAGGAGATTTGTGAAAAGCTTTTAGCAAATACGGTAATTGAGGATTACCGTTATGAGGTTGAGGAGGTTGTCACACAGTGAAATTTGCCGTAATCGTGTTTCCAGGCTCTAACTGCGATGTTGATATGTATCATGCTGTAAAAGATGCGCTTGGTGAAGAAGTGGAGTATGTATCGCATACTGCAACAAACCTAGAAGAGTTCGATGGTATTTTACTTCCTGGAGGCTTCTCATATGGAGATTACTTACGTACAGGAGCACTTGCTCGTTTTTCAAATGTCATGGATGAGGTTGTAAAAGCAGCTGAGGCTGGTAAACCAATACTTGGTGTATGCAATGGCTTCCAAATTTTATTAGAAGCAGGGCTTCTGCCAGGTGCGATGCGCCGTAATGAAAAACTAAAATTCATGTGTCGTCCGGTTGAGCTACGTGTTGAAAACAATACAACAATGTTTACATCTGAATATGAAGCAGGTGAAGTCATCACAGTTCCGATTGCCCACGGAGAAGGGAACTATTATTGTGATGAGCAAACACTTGCTAGATTACAAGAGAATAATCAGGTCGCGTTCACATATAACGGAACAAATCCAAATGGTAGCGTTGCAGATATCGCAGGTATTACAAATGAACGTGGAAATGTTCTAGGGATGATGCCTCATCCAGAAAGAGCGGTTGAGGAGATATTAGGTAGTGCAGATGGAATCAAATTATTTCAATCAATTGTGAAAAATTGGAGGTTGGCAGCACATGTCGTTACTTCTTGAACCAAGTCCGAACGAAATTAAAGAACAAAAGATTTATAGTGAAATGGGTTTAAGTGATTCAGAGTTTGAATTAATCGAAAACATTATCGGTAGACTTCCAAACTATACAGAGACGGGTTTATTCTCAGTTATGTGGTCTGAGCATTGTAGCTATAAAAACTCAAAGCCAGTGTTACGGAAGTTTCCGATAACTGGTGAGCGCGTTCTTCAAGGACCTGGTGAAGGTGCTGGAATCGTTGATATCGGTGATAACCAAGCGGTTGTTTTTAAAATTGAAAGTCATAACCATCCTTCTGCAATTGAGCCATATCAAGGGGCAGCAACGGGTGTTGGTGGAATAATCCGTGACGTGTTTTCCATGGGAGCAAGACCAATTGCTCTATTGAACTCACTCCGTTTCGGAGAGTTAACGTCACCGAGAGTAAAGTATTTATTCGAAGAAGTAGTAGCAGGTATTGCCGGATACGGAAACTGTATCGGAATTCCAACAGTTGGTGGAGAAATTCAATTTGATCCTTCGTATGAAGGTAATCCACTCGTAAACGCAATGTGCGTTGGACTGATCAATCATGAGGATATTCAAAAGGGTCAGGCAAAGGGTGTTGGCAACACCGTCATGTATATTGGGGCTAAAACAGGCCGTGACGGAATTCACGGTGCAACCTTCGCGTCTGAAGAACTTACTGAGGATTCAGATGCAAAGCGCCCTGCCGTACAGGTTGGCGACCCATTTATGGAAAAATTATTGCTTGAAGCCTGCTTAGAACTTGTAAAATCTGATGCACTTGTTGGAATTCAGGACATGGGTGCAGCAGGACTAACAAGTTCATCTGCAGAAATGGCAAGTAAAGCTGGCTCGGGTATTGAAATGAATCTTGACCTAGTCCCACAACGTGAGACAGGTATGACGGGTTATGAAATGATGCTTTCTGAATCACAGGAGCGGATGTTAATCGTTGTTGAAAAAGGAAGAGAGCAAGAAATCCAAGATATCGTGAATAAATATGACCTTGAAGCTGTAGCGATCGGTAAAGTTACAGATGACAAACAACTTCGCTTAGTACACAAGGGTGAAGTAATCGCGGATGTTCCTGTTGATGCATTAGCTGAAGAGGCTCCTGTTTATCATAAGCCTTCTAGTGAACCTGCTTCTTATCGTGAATTTAAAGAGATGAAGGTTGAAGCACCTAAGCTTGAAGATGTAGGTCAAACACTAGTGGATTTACTTGCACAGCCTACAATTGCAAGTAAAGAATGGGTCTATGACCAATATGATTACATGGTTCGTACAAATACAGTTGTTGCTCCTGGTTCGGATGCAGCGGTTGTAAGAATTCGTGACACTCAGAAAGCACTTGCGATGACAACAGACTGTAATTCTAGGTATCTCTATTTAGATCCTGAGGTTGGTGGGCAAATCGCTGTTAGTGAAGCCGCTAGAAATATTGTTTGCTCAGGTGGTGCACCACTCGCAATTACAGATAACCTTAACTTTGGAAATCCAGAGAAGCCAGAAATCTTTTGGCAGATTGAGAAAGCAGCAGACGGAATTAGCGAAGCATGCCGTGTGTTAAATACACCAGTTATTGGTGGAAACGTGTCTCTTTATAATGAAACGAACGGTGAAGCAATATACCCAACACCTGTTATTGGGATGGTTGGTTTGATTGACGATGTTTCTCATATTACAACTCAAGAATTCAAAGAAGCGGGCGACCTTGTATATGTAATTGGTGAAGCGAAAGAAGAATTCGCAGGCAGCGAGCTACAAAAATTAATTCATGGCGAGATTTTTGGTCCGGTTCCTGAACTAGATTTAGAGATTGAAAAAAGAAGACAAAAACAAATTTTAACTGCCATTCGTGCAGGTGTGATCGCTTCTGCACATGATGTGGCAGAGGGTGGCTTTGCGGTTGCATTAGCAGAAAAAGCATTCGGAGCAAAGGGCTTAGGTGTAAAGGTGCAAATTCAAGGAGATGCAGTAACTGAGTTATTTAGTGAAACACAATCTCGTTTTATTATATCTGTGAAAAAGGAAAACAAAGAAAAGTTTGAACAGCTAGTAAGAGCAAATCTGGTCGGAGAAGTAACAGGTGATGCATCATTTATCGTTGAGGATCAAACTGGAAAGGAAGTTATTAATCTTCCAGTCGATGATCTAAGACGCACATGGAAAGGAGCTATCCCATGCTTGCTGAACTCAAAGGCTTAAATGAGGAATGTGGTGTATTCGGTATCTGGGGACATCCAGATGCAGCCAAACTAACTTACTATGGATTACACAGCTTACAGCATCGTGGTCAAGAGGGTGCCGGCATTGTTGTCAGTAATGGCGAAAAGCTTCGAATTGTAAAAGGAGAAGGCCTTGTAAATGAAGTATTTGGCAATGGCCAACTTGAACAACTAGAAGGAAATGCAGCGATTGGGCATGTTCGTTATGCAACAGCTGGGGGCGGGGGCATTCAAAATGTTCAGCCCCTCCTGTTTCATTCTCAAGTAGGTGGGCTAGCGATTGCTCATAACGGAAACCTTGTCAATGCCAATGATTTAAAGCATCAGTTGGAAAACCAAGGAAGTATTTTTCAAACTTCCTCAGATACAGAAGTTCTCGCACACTTAACTAGAAAAAGCGGCTATACAAAAATAAAAGACCGAGTCAAAAATGCCTTAACGATGCTAAAAGGGGCTTATGCATTCTTAATCATGACTGAAAAGAAAATGATTGTTGCCCTTGATCCAAATGGTCTTCGTCCGTTATCACTTGGTAAACTGGGAGACGCTTGGGTAGTAGCTTCTGAGACTTGTGCGTTTGATATTATTGGCGCTAAATTCGAGAGAGATGTTGAGCCAGGAGAATTAATTGTGATTAATGATGAAGGCATTCAATCAGAACGTTTTTCATTAATGGCAAATCGAGCAATGTGCAGCATGGAATATATTTATTTTTCACGTCCGGATAGTAATATTAACGGTGTGAATGTTCATACAGCAAGAAAAAAATTAGGTAAACAGCTTGCTCTTGAAGCACCAATTGATGCCGATATTGTAACAGGTGTACCGGATTCTAGTATTTCAGCAGCCATTGGTTACGCAGAAGAATCAGGAATTCCTTATGAGTTAGGTCTCATTAAGAATCGGTATGTGGGCAGAACCTTTATTCAGCCATCCCAATCATTACGTGAACAAGGGGTGAAAATGAAGCTCTCACCTGTTCGTGGTGTTGTGGAAGGTAAGCGTGTTGTCATGGTGGATGATTCGATTGTTCGTGGAACAACAAGCCGACGAATAGTAAAAATGCTTCGTGATGCAGGTGCGTTAGAAGTGCATGTATGCATCAGTTCACCGCCAATTAAGAATCCATGCTTCTACGGAATTGATACCTCAACACATGAGGAGTTGATTGCTTCTTCGCATTCAGTTGAAGAAATGCGTCAAATCATTGGAGCGGACACATTAACATTTTTAAGTCCTGAGGGGCTTGTAAAAGCAATTGGTAGACCGTTTGAAGGAGAAAATCGCGGACAATGTATGGCTTGTTTTACAGGGAAATATCCAACGGAAATCTTCCCAGATACGGTATTGCCGCATGAAAAAGTATTCAGCTAAAAAAAGTAGAGGTGTTCATAACGATGGCAAATGCTTATAAGCAAGCTGGAGTAGACATTGAAGCAGGCTATGAGGCTGTTTCCAGAATGAAAAAGCATGTTGCAAAAACAGTTCGCCCAGAAGTGATGGGTGGACTTGGCAGCTTTGGTGGAATGTTTGACCTATCAAAGGTAAACGTAAAAGAGCCTGTGTTGGTTTCAGGTACAGACGGTGTTGGTACTAAGCTGATGTTGGCTTTTATGATGGATAAGCATGACACCATTGGGATCGACGCGGTTGCAATGTGTGTGAATGATATTGTGGTTCAGGGAGCTGAGCCTTTATACTTTTTAGATTATATTGCATGCGGAAAAGCACAGCCTGAAAAAATCGAGCAAATTGTAAAAGGAATTGCTGATGGTTGTGAACAAGCCGGTTGTGCGTTAATTGGCGGTGAAACTGCTGAAATGCCAGGAATGTATAGTGAGGATGAATATGACCTTGCTGGTTTTTCAGTAGGTGTTGCAGATAAGTCTAAGCTTGTAACTGGTGCTTCAATCAATCCTGGCGATGTTCTTATCGGCCTTTCCTCAAGCGGAATTCACAGTAATGGCTATTCACTCGTACGGAAGGTTCTACTAGAGGATGGTGGATTAGACCTTCACAAAACGTATGGAAAAATCGGGCGTACATTAGGTGAAGAACTTCTTCAACCGACTAAAATATATGTGAAGTCTTTATTAAAAGCAATGGAGAAGTTTGAAGTAAAGGGAATGTCCCATATTACAGGTGGGGGCTTTGTTGAAAATATTCCCCGTATGCTTCCAGAAGGTGTAGGGGCGGAAATTGATTACGGTTCATGGCCAATTCCACCAATCTTTGATTTGCTTCAAGAGACCGGAAACCTTAATCGTGAAGAAATGTTTAATATATTTAATATGGGAATCGGAATGGTGCTAGCTATTAATGAGGCTGACCTCCACGAACTTCTTCAACTACTTGAGGAGCAAGGGGAAAAAGCATATATTATTGGTCGAATTAAAGAAGGTAATGGTGTAACCTTTGGTGGGGGAGCACTTGTATGAAGAAAATAGCTGTCTTTGCATCAGGGAGTGGCACAAACTTTCAAGCTATTGCAGATTCGATAAAAGAAGGAAGACTTGCAGCAGAAATTGAATTACTCGTTTGTGATAAGCCAGGTGCAAAAGTAATCGAACGTGCTTCAAAGGAATGGGTGGACACTTTTGTTTTTTTACCAAAAGACTATCCAGAAAAATCATTATTCGAAGCCGAAATTGTGGAAGTTTTACGTGAGAAAAATGTAGAATTAATTGTATTGGCTGGATACATGAGATTAATTGGCGATACGCTTTTAAAGGCGTATCGCAATAAAATTATCAATATCCATCCTTCTCTTTTACCTGCCTTTCCAGGTAAGGATGCAATAGGTCAGGCATTTCAAGCGGGTGTGAAGACGACTGGTGTTACGATTCATTATGTCGATGAAGGTATGGATACAGGCCCAATCATTGCACAAAGGGAACTATCTATTGAACCAGGAGATACATTAGCAATCATTGAAGAAAAAGTTCATCAAATTGAGCATGAATTTTATCCACAGATCCTGCAATCACTTGTAACAGCAAAGAATTCTAGAGTAGGGAGCGATTCAAAGTGACAATCAAGCGAGCACTTGTCAGTGTTTCAGATAAACAGGGACTTGTTCCATTTGTAAAAGGTTTAATTGATAATGGGGTTGAAGTTATTTCAACAGGCGGTACAAAACGTACTCTTGAGGAAGCGGGCCTTTCTGTCATCGGAATTTCAGAGGTAACCAACTTTCCAGAAATTATGGATGGTCGTGTAAAAACACTACATCCAAATATTCATGGTGGCCTCCTAGCTGTACGAGAAAATGAAGAACATGTTAAACAACTTCAAGAGCATGATATTACACCAATTGATTTAGTTGTTGTCAACCTATATCCATTTCAACAAACAATTGCAAAACCAGATGTCCAGTTTGCGGATGCAATTGAAAACATCGATATTGGCGGACCTTCTATGCTTCGTTCCGCTGCAAAAAACCACAAATATGTAACAGTTGTTGTTGATCCACAGGATTACGATATTGTATTAGCGGAGATTGTTGAAAAAGGTGAAGTTGCAGCTGAAACAAAGCTTCGTTTAGGAGCAAAAGTATTCCGACACACTGCTGCTTATGATGCAGTTATCGCTGAATTTTTAACAAATGCAGCGGGTGAGGAAAATCCAGAATCCTTAACCGTTACTTATGAAAAGAAACAAGACCTTCGTTATGGGGAAAACCCTCATCAAAAGGCCGCATTTTATAAAAAGCCATTAGGAACGAACATTTCAATTGCGTCTGCAACACAATTACACGGAAAAGAATTATCCTACAATAATATTAACGATGCAGATGCTGCCCTTCAAATAGTTAAAGAATTCAAAGAACCTGCAGCAGTTGCTGTTAAGCATATGAATCCTTGCGGAGTTGGAGTTGGCGCTACTTTAGAGGAAGCCTACCAAAAAGCATATGAAGCAGATTCAACGTCAATTTTTGGTGGGATTATCGCAGTGAACCGTGAAGTTGATGCACAAACTGCTCATAAATTGCGAGAAATCTTCCTTGAAATTATTATTGCACCATCATTCAGTGAGGAAGCATTTGAAATTCTTTCTTCAAAGAAAAACCTCCGTTTGTTAACTATTGATTTTTCAGATGACGAGAAGGTTGAAAAGAAGCTTGTGTCCGTTCGTGGCGGATTACTTGTTCAAGATGAAGATGCATACGGATTGGAAGAGGCAACCATCTCTGTTCCAACTAAGCGTGAACCAACTGAACAAGAATGGGCTGATTTAAAACTCGGTTGGAAAGTTGTAAAACATGTGAAATCGAACGCAATTGTGTTAGCAAAAGACGACATGACCATTGGAATTGGTGCCGGTCAAATGAACCGTGTAGGATCAGCTAATATCGCAATTAACCAAGCAGGTGAAAAGGCAAAAGGTTCAGCACTTGCATCAGATGCATTCTTCCCAATGGGTGACACAGTTGAAGCTGCGGCAAAAGCTGGCATCACAGCCATCATCCAGCCTGGCGGATCCATTCGTGACGAAGAATCCATTCAAAAAGCCGATGAATACGGAATCGCAATGGTCTTTACCGGAGTACGTCATTTTAAACACTAAAAAGAAAAGCGCAAGGCGCCTGCCTATCGGCGACAAGCATAAGAAAAGCGCTGACGGAAGGTGCACTTTACCTTCTGAAGCGATTGGCTTATGACCTCGAGCCGATGGCGCCTGGAGCTAGCCAATATAATTTGTAGGTCAATCAATTTCGTTTGATGAGGTGAAAAAATGAAAGTACTAGTCATTGGCCGCGGTGGCCGTGAACATACACTTGCTTGGAAAGTCGGGCAAAGCCAAAAAGTAGAGACCGTCTATGTTGCACCAGGAAATCCAGGCATGCAGACGATCGCAACTTTAATAAACATTGATGAGAATGACTTTGACGGTTTAATTGAGTTTGCGAAAAAAGAACAAATCGACCTTACCCTTGTTGGACCTGAAGTTCCATTAATTAATGGTATCGTGAACCGATTCCAGGCTGAAGGCCTCGCCATATTTGGCCCAACAAAGGACGCTGCCCTACTTGAAGGGAGTAAATCCTTTGCGAAGGAAATCATGAAAAAGTACGATATCCCAACCGCAGAGTACGAGACATTCACTTCTTATGAAGAAGCGAAACAATATATCCTTGAAAAAGGCGCACCTATCGTTATCAAGGCGGATGGCCTAGCTGCAGGAAAAGGTGTAACAGTAGCTCTTAATTTAGATGATGCATTAACAAGTGTATACGACATGCTTGAAGCGAATAAATTTGGTGAAGCAAGTGCTCAAGTTGTTATTGAAGAGTTTCTTGAAGGGGAAGAATTCTCATTAATGGCTTTTGTCGATGGGAAAACGGCTTATCCGATGGTGATTTCACAGGATCATAAGCGTGCTTTTGACAATGATGAAGGGCCTAACACTGGAGGAATGGGTGCTTATTCTCCGGTTCCGCAAATTTCAGAAACGTGCGTTCAAGAAGCAATCGAAACGATCATTAATCCAACAGTTAAAGCGATGGAAGCAGAGGGTAGAGACTTTACGGGTGTCCTTTATGCGGGGCTTATCTTAACTGCTAATGGACCAAAAGTAATTGAATACAATGCTCGATTTGGAGATCCTGAAACTCAGGTTGTCCTTCCTCGTTTAGAAACAGACTTCATTGAAGTTATTGAAGGATTACTTGATCAAAAGGAGATTACCCTAGAGTGGTCAGATAACGCAACGCTTGGAGTCGTATTCGCATCAAAGGGATATCCAGAAAGCTATGAAAAGGGAGCAGTCATCGAAGGGCTAGAAAACCTCGATGAGAAGGTTACAGCTTTCCATGCCGGAACAGACATGGTGAACGATCAGTTTGTTACGAATGGCGGAAGGGTGTTAACCGTTGTAGCTAGTGGCGAAACCCTTGAACAAGCACAGGATTTTGTCTACCAAGAAGCAGAAAAAATTCAGTGCACAAATTTATTTTACCGAAAAGATATCGGGAACAAGGCGATCTCTTATAATGCAAATAATAAGAATAACGCGCAATTCGTGTAAATATCACGACGATATTTATTTAAAACGCAATTCCCAAAAATAACACGAAGGTAAGAGGATATCCCTCTTACCTTTTTTATGATGGATTTATAGGAGGAAGTTCCTTTAGTGGTGCTGCTTCCTCTTGTTTTTTCTCGACATATTCTTGAAAGAGAGCTGTAAGTGGACAGAATCGAGTAATACCCTCAGCCACCTTCATTCCCCCAAGCATTGCCACGATAATGAAACTTTCGCGCCACGGACGTTTTACCATTTTAGCGGTAGCCCAGGCAAGCATTGTAAATCCACATGTAATCCGGACTAAAGCATTGATCATCCCTATATTCGGTTTCATTTTTTTACCCCCGTTTAATTAACTTTACCTTCTCTCAAAAATTGTCAAAAAATTTTACAATATTTTCTTAAAGTCTTTAATGCACTAAATCGATTAATATGTTACTATAGCATAAAGCGCTTCCATAGCTTAAGGCAGAGATTGGAGAGATGGTTAATGGTTGGGCAACGTTACCGTTGGAAAAATAAGCAACTAAGAGAACATGTTGCTGTCATAGATGGAAAAAAATCACCAACAATTCTATTGAAAAATGTCACATATTTAAATCAAATGTTAAAAAAATGGATCAACGCACATATCTGGATTTACCAAGATCGCATTGTGTACGTGGGTCAACAGCTGCCATCAAAACTTACCAACTGTGAAGTTGTAGAGTGTGATGGGAATTTTGTAGTGCCAGGTTACATTGAACCTCATGCACATTCTTTTCATTTATATAATCCCCACTCATTTGCTCAATATGCATCCCAAACAGGGACGACTACAATCATAAATGATAACTTAGTGCTCGCATTACAAACGAGTAAAAAGAAAGCGTTTTCTTTTTTAGAAGAAATGAAGAGCCTTCCAGTTACAATGTACTGGTGGTGTAGGTTCGATCCTCAGACAGAAATTCATCATGAAGAACAAGCTTTTTCCAATGGAAATGTGCTAAGTTGGCTTGAGCACGATGCTGTTGTTCAAGGTGGTGAATTGACAGGTTGGCCGAAGTTGCTTGATGGAGATGACCTAATGCTCCATTGGATTCAGGAAGCGAAACGGATCGGAAAAAAAGTCGAAGGACATTTTCCAGGTGCTTCTGAAAAGACATTAGCTAAAATGATGCTGTTGGGTTCCGATTGTGATCATGAGTCGATGACTGGGACAGATGTATTGAATCGTCTTCTGCAAGGTTACACAACTTCATTACGCAATTCATCGATTCGTCCGGACTTGCCAAAAATTTTGGACGAAATACATGAAATAGGTATTGATCAGTATGATAAGTTCATTTTTACAACAGACGGTTCTCCACCGGCGTTTTATGAACAGGGAATTATTGATAACATGATAAAAATCGCAATTGATAAAGGTGTACCAATTATCGATGCTTACAATATGGCAACGATCAATGTAGCAAGGCATTATAACATGGATAACCTCCATGGTATGATAGCTACGGGAAGAATTGCAAATCTAAATATTTTATCAGCAAAAGAGAATCCGACCCCTGAATCTGTCCTTGCTAAAGGGGTTTGGGTGAAACGTGAAAACAAAGATCAACATGCGTTTCCAGCATTTCCGTGGAAGAGTCAGGGCTTTACAAACTTAGCCACAAACTGGGAGCTAACACTTGATGACTTACAGTTTTCAATGCCGTTTGGAATGAAGATGGAGAATGCGGTTATTATGAAACCATATTCAATTTCCATTGATGCATCCTATGATGAACTTTCAATGGAACATGATGAGAGCTTCTTGATGTTAGTAGACCGGGATGGAAAATGGCGTGTCAACACAATGATTAAAGGTTTCTCTAATCGAATTTCAGGGTTTGCAAGTTCTTTTTCTAATACGGGTGATTTTGTATTAATTGGTAAAAATAAAAAGGATATGCTCCTTGCCTTTAACCGTATGAAGGAACTTGGTGGTGGAATAGTTTTAGTTGAAAACGGTAATATTTTACATGAAGTCCCATTAGATATCGGGGGCATCACTTCGTCTAAATCTGTTGTAGAACTAAGTACACTTGAAAAGGAATTAGTCCATTTAGTGCGTGAACGTGGATATAATCACAGTGACCCGATTTATACTTTAAGCTTTTTATCGTCTACTCATTTGCCTTATATTCGCATTACACCACAGGGAATTTATGATGTCATGAATAAAATGGTACTCTTTCCGTCAATAATGCGTTAAAATATAAAAGGATTTCGATTTTGATTTTCTATTAAAAAGGTTGTGTGCTCAAATATGAAAAAGACTATATACATTCTAGGAATTCTTCTTTTACTCATTTCAGCAGCTTGTAGCAATAAGGAAGCAGTCAAGCAACAGGAAGAGCATGAACCGAAACAGGGCCAGCCTGAAACAAAGGATGAACCAAAGGAAGAGTTTGAACATGTATTTCCTTTAACAGGAATTGGAACAAACGAGGAAGTAAATAGTCGTCCATTTGCAGTCATGGTCAACAATCATCCAAAAGCACGTCCGCAGTCAGGCCTACATATGGCTGATATTGTGTATGAAGTGTTAGCGGAGGGAGATGTAACTCGTTTCCTAGCTGTGTTCCAAAGTGAGAAACCAGAAATTATTGGACCAGTTCGTAGTGCTAGAGACTATTATATTGAGTTGAGCAAAGGCTTTGATGCACTATATGTAGCACATGGTTGGAGCCCAGAGGCTCAACAAATTCTTAACAGCGGCAAGATAGACAACATAAATGGAATGGTTTACGATGGCACTCTTTTTTGGCGTGCTGACCACAATGTTGCTCCACATAATTCATATATTTCATTTGAAAATATTGTAAAAGGAGCAGATAAACAAGGGTATTCCATGGAAGATGGGGTTCCAAGTTTTTCATTTTTATCTGAAAATGAGATAGGTGGCATTGAAGGAACATCAGCTGAACATGTTCGAGTGTCCTATTCATCAAGAGATATATTTTCAGCAGTCTACGATTATAATGCTGAGAAAAGTAAGTATGAGCGTTATAGCGGAGGCGACCAAACAGTAGACCGTGAGACAAGTACACCGGTATTACTCGACAATGTATTAATCGTTGAAATGAATCATCGCTTTATCGATGATTATGGAAGACGTGCGATTGATGTAACAACCGGAGGAAAAGGCTTTTTGCTTCAAAAAGGAAAGGCACAGGAAATTGAGTGGAAAAATGTTGAGGGAAGAATTGTGCCATTTGCAAATGGGGAAGAAGTCGGCTTAGTCCCAGGGAAAACATGGATTAATATTATTCCAACATCACCTGGAATCGCTGGTGCTGTATCGTTTGGAAATTAGAAAAACATTCTAAAAAAGGAGAAATCACATGCAAATTGATAAATTACGTGGGAAAGAACTTGATCAATTATTTAATGCAATCCTATCACTGAACGATCTAGAGGAGTGCTATCGATTCTTCGACGATTTATGTACTGTAAATGAAATCCAGTCGCTTGCGCAACGCCTTGAAGTCGCAAGAATGCTGCAAGAAGGAAATACGTACCATAAAATCGAAACAGAAACAGGAGCTAGTACAGCAACTATTTCTCGTGTAAAGCGTTGCTTAAACTACGGAAACGATGCCTATCAAATGGCACTTGATCGTGTCAAAGAAACGGAAAAACAATAATTGTGTGGGAAAGTCGAAACCTTGAGTTTCGGCTTTTTTATTTGGGTTGATTCGGGTTTGTGGCATATTTCGAATTGAATAATGTTGATTTCGTTGTCGAATATGGAGTTTATCTTTTGAGTTTTAACTTAAGTTACATTAAGGAGTTAAGTACTTCATCAGGTGTATGAGGAACATAACTTAAGTTACATTAAGGTGTTAAGTACTTCATCAGGTGTATGAGGGACATAACTTAAGTTACATTAAGGAGTTAAGTACTTCATCAGGTGTATGAGGGACATAACTTATGATTCATTAAGGAGTTAAGTACTTCATCAAGTGTATGAGGAACATAACTTAAGTTACATTAACAAGTTAAGAACTTCATCAAGTGTATGAGGAGCATAACTCAAGTTAAATTTAGGAGTTAAATACTTCATCAGGTGTATGAGTTACATAACTTAAGTTACATTAAGGAGTTAAGTACTTCATCAAGTATATGAGGAACATAACTTAAGTCACATTAACAAGTTAAGAACTTCATCGAGAGTATGAAGTTCTTGACCAATCTTCAATCGCGAGTTAAGTCCATTTTTAGACTAAAATCAAATCATATAAGAGTTTATGATATAACTTTTACCACTTTCATCCAGAGGTCCGGCCATATAAGGAGTATATGCTATGACATTTACCACTTTCATCCAGAAGCCCAGTCATATAAGGAATTTACGCTATGGATTTTACCATTTTCGTCCAAATGTCCAGTCATATATGGTCTTTATGCCATATTTTTTCAAATTTCATCCAGAAACCATAATACAAAAGAGCTGAAGTGTTAATTTTCAACATTATAATCAAAACCATGTTAAAAAAGACATTTAGGATGAAATCCACCTAAGTATTAATAGATGGATGTAGTTTTGATATAATGGAGAAATGGAAAGATGAATGGAGGATCTTCATGTACGATTTTAGAGAATGGAGACATGTTTTTAAGCTGGATCCGAATAAGGAAATCAGTGATGAACAGTTAGATGCAATTTGTGAATCTGGAACAGATGCGATTATTGTTGGTGGAAGCGATGGGGTGACATTGGACAATGTCCTACACTTAATGTCTCGAATCCGACGTTATACCGTACCAGTCGTTTTAGAGATTTCTAATATTGAGTCAGTCTCACCTGGCTTTGATTTATATTTTATTCCAACTGTATTAAATAGTAGGGATACACGATGGATGATGGGTATGCATCATGAGGCGGTAAAGGAATTTGGAGATGTTATGAATTGGGAAGAAATGATTATGCAAGGCTATTGCATCCTTAATGAAGACTGTAAAGCGGCTAAGCTGACGAGTGCAAATGCTAGTTTGGATAAGGACGATGTTGTAGCCTATGCCACAATGGCAGAAAAAATGTTTTCCCTCCCTATTTTTTATATAGAATACAGTGGAGCCTACGGGGATAAGGAGATTGTTTCAGCTGTAGGAGACACATTAGAAACAACAAAACTGTTTTACGGTGGTGGAATAAGGACCGCTGAACAAGCGAAGGAAATGGGACAGTTTGCCGATACTGTAGTCGTAGGAAATATTATATATGAAGATATGAATGCCGCTTTAAAAACAGTACAAGCTGTTAAGGGATAAGAATGGAAATCCACACGAAAATCGGATAAAATAGAACGTATGTACGATACTGAAATAGGACGGTGAAGGAATTGCAATTTATCAGCAATAAATTGTTATCGGGATTAAACGAACAACAACAAGAAGCGGTTAAAGCAACAGATGGTCCGCTCCTAATTATGGCAGGAGCGGGGAGTGGTAAGACTCGAGTGTTGACACACCGTATTGCTTATTTAATGGTGGAAAAACAAGTTGCACCATGGAATATCTTGGCGATCACCTTTACAAATAAGGCAGCTCGAGAAATGAAAGATCGTGTCCAAGCAATTCTAGGAGGAGCAGCTGAAGATATTTGGATTTCAACTTTCCACTCAATGTGTGTTCGAATTTTACGAAGAGACATCGACCGTATGGGCTTTAATCGAAACTTCTCCATATTGGACACAACTGATCAGCTTTCGGTTATTAAAAATATTTTAAAAGAAAAAAATATTGATCCAAAGAAATTTGACCCACGTACGATTCTAGGAACAATTAGCAGTGCGAAAAATGAATTGCAGACACCTGAAGAATATGAAAAAACAGCGGGTGGCATGTATGAGCAAATTGTAAGTGATGTCTATAAGTTGTATCAAAAAAAACTGCGCAAAAACCAAGCGCTTGATTTTGATGATCTCATTATGACTACCATTCAACTTTTCCAACGAGTTCCGGAAGTGTTGGAATTCTATCAACGTAAATTTCAATATATCCATGTGGATGAATACCAGGATACAAACCGTGCCCAGTATATGCTGGTTAAGCTTCTGGCTTCACGTTTTAGGAATTTATGTGTTGTGGGTGATTCGGATCAGTCAATTTATCGTTGGCGTGGCGCGGATATCGCCAATATTCTTTCATTTGAAAAAGACTATAAAAATGCAAAAGTGATTTTGCTTGAACAAAACTATCGTTCAACAAAACGAATCTTGCAGGCAGCGAATGTAGTCATCCAAAACAATATGAACCGTAAACCGAAAAATCTATGGACGGAAAATGACGAAGGGAAAAAGTTGTTATACTACCGTGCTGATAGTGAATCTGGGGAAGCACAGTTTGTCGCTGGGAAAATACGTGAACTTGTAGATGGTGGACAACGGACCTATAAAGATATTGCCATTTTATATCGAACCAATGCCCAATCACGTGTGATGGAGGAAGTTTTACTTAAATCCAATATCAACTACCAAATTGTAGGCGGAATTAAGTTCTACGACAGGAAAGAAATTAAGGATATTTTGGCGTACTTGCGCACGATTGCGAATCCAGATGATGATATTAGCTTAACGAGAATCATTAATGTACCGAAACGTGGAATTGGTGCGACTTCTATTGATAAAATTGCAAACTATGCGATTGCACAAGATCTTTCCATGTTCCAAGCGTTGCAAGAAGTTGAACAGATTGGTTTGAGTGCAAAAATCACAAATTCGTTACGCGAGTTTAGAGATTTAATCAATAATTGGGTCCAAATGCAGGACTATTTATCGGTCACTGAATTGGTTGAAAATGTTTTAGAGAAGACGGAATACGTTGAAATCTTAAAGGCTGAAAAAACACTTGAATCTCAGAGCCGAATCGAAAACATCGAAGAATTTTTATCTGTTACACAAAACTTTGAGAAAACAAATGATGACAAAAGTCTTGTAGCCTTTTTAACAGATCTAGCATTAGTGGCGGATATTGATAAACTAGAAGAAGATGAAAATGATAAAAATAATGCAGTTGTCCTTATGACACTTCACTCTGCGAAAGGACTTGAGTTCCCGGTTGTGTTTTTGATGGGAATGGAAGAAGGAGTCTTCCCACATAGTCGTTCTCTTATGGAAGAAGCGGAGATGGAAGAAGAACGCCGCCTAGCTTATGTAGGAATTACAAGAGCGGAAGAAGAGTTGTATCTATCGAATGCACAAATGAGGACCTTGTATGGACGAACATCGATGAATCCAGTTTCACGTTTCATTGCGGAGATCCCAGAGGATCTTCTTGAAGATTTGGGTCAGCAACGTAGACAGCAAATGCGTACTCCATTTTCTTCGTCATCCTCACCTTCACCTGCGAAACAGCCAGAAAGAAGGGTCTTTTCAAGACCAGTTGCACAATCCACTGGCGGAGATGAAATTGGTTGGAAGGTTGGCGACAAGGCCGAGCATAAAAAGTGGGGAATTGGAACGGTTGTCAGTGTGAAGGGAGAAGGGGAATCGAAGGAATTGGATATTGCATTCCCTAGCCCAACTGGAATCAAACGATTGCTTGCAAAATTTGCACCAATCACGAAGGCAAATTAGGAAAGAGAGGTTTGGTGTATGGATAAAGTGGCAGCACAAGAAAGAGTTCAGGAGCTTCATGAACTATTAAACCAGTACAATTATGAATATCATGTATTGGATAAACCTTCTGTACCAGATGCGGAGTATGACCGGTTAATACGTGAGTTGATTAAGCTTGAGGAGGAGTTTCCCGAGTTACAAACAGGAGATTCTCCTACAGTCCGCGTTGGTGGGCAGGTTCTCGAATCCTTTCACAAAGTAGAGCATCGAATCCCAATGCTAAGTCTCGGTAATGCATTTAATGAGCAGGATTTGCGTGACTTTGACCGCCGTGCACGCCAAGCGGTTGGTGATTCTATCTCTTATGTGTGCGAGTTAAAGATTGATGGTCTTGCCGTGTCTTTACGCTATGAGCAAGGTCGTTTTGTTCAAGGCTCTACTCGCGGTGACGGGACGATTGGAGAAGACATCACGGTTAACCTAAAGACGATTCGTTCGATTCCTCTTCGTTTAAAGAATGCGATTGATATTGAGGTTCGGGGAGAGGCATTTATGCCGAGAAAATCATTCGAAAAGCTAAATGCGGCTCGACTTGAAAATGAAGAAGAACCATTTGCGAATCCAAGGAATGCAGCTGCGGGTTCATTGCGACAACTTGACCCGAAAATTGCAGCAAGTCGCAATCTCGATATTTTCTTGTATGCTATTGCGGACTCAACGAATCTAGGTGTCGATTCACATAGTGAAGGCCTTGATATGCTTGATGAAGTAGGCTTTAAAACAAACCCAGAACGCAGAAGATGTGCTAGTGTAGAGGAAATTCTCGATTATATTGCGGAATGGACAGAAAAGCGTCCAGCTCTTGCGTATGATATTGATGGGATTGTCATAAAAGTTGATTCATTTGACCAGCAGGACGAGCTTGGATTTACTGCAAAAAGTCCACGTTGGGCCATTGCCTATAAGTTTCCGGCAGAAGAGGTTACTACTAAGTTGATTGATATCGAGTTAAGCGTTGGCCGAACTGGAGTAATCACGCCTACGGCTATTCTTGAACCTGTTCGTGTAGCAGGGACAACTGTGCAGCGGGCATCTCTTCATAATGAAGATTTAATTCGTGAAAAGGACATCCGGATTGGAGATACTGTTGTCGTAAAAAAAGCGGGAGATATCATTCCAGAGGTTGTGAATGTCCTTGTTGAAAAACGAACTGGTGAAGAACCAGAGTTCTACATGCCGACACATTGTCCGGAATGTGAGAGTGAATTGGTCCGTTTAGACGGAGAGGTTGCTTTACGTTGTATTAACCCGAAATGCCCAGCCCAGATAAGGGAAGGGTTGATCCATTTCGTTTCTAGAAATGCGATGAATATAGATGGCCTTGGCGAAAAGGTTATTTCACAATTATTTGATGAAAAACTGATTTCAGATGTTGCAGATCTATACACATTAACAAAGGAACAACTGATTAATCTTGAACGTATGGGTGAGAAATCAGCAGATAATCTCCTTTCAGCAATTGAAAATTCAAAATCAAACTCCTTAGAAAAGCTACTATTTGGTTTAGGAATTCGACATGTTGGAGCGAAGGCTGCAAAGACTTTGGCCCAACATTTTGAAACGATGGAGAAGCTACAGGTTGCTACAAGGGAAGAACTTACGGCGATCAATGAAATAGGCGAAAAAATGGCTGATGCGGTTGTCACTTATTTTGAGCTCTCAGAGGTTCATGAACTTCTAAATGAACTACGCGATTATGGAATAAATATGGAATATAAAGGTCCTAAGCTTGTATCTGTAGAAGATAGTGATTCCTATTTTGCTGGAAAGACTATCGTTCTTACAGGTAAGCTTGAGCAATTGTCAAGAAATGAAGCAAAAGCTGAGATTGAGGCACTTGGAGGAAAGGTTACAGGAAGTGTAAGTAAAAGCACTGATCTTCTGATTGCAGGTGAAGCAGCGGGCTCGAAGCTTACAAAAGCACAGGATTTAAAAATTGAGGTTTGGGATGAGGAAAGACTGGTACAAGAACTAAGGAAGTAAGAGGTGTTCGAACTTGAGAAACCTATATCTTCTAGGCTTAGCGATTTTGCTTCTTTTATCTGGGTGTGCCCCTAAATTTGAACAAGAGACAGAAGTCGTTCAGGATTCAGATAAGAAAGCGGAGAAAGCGATTATTCCTAGATATAATATTTCAGATTCCTATTATAAAGCGGTCCTCCCTTATAAGACAGGAAAAGCGCGGGGGATCGTTGCGGCATATATTAACAACCGATTGGATATCGATGAATTCGAAACGGGATTAATGCGAATCGCTCAAGATTCATTTCCATCGGACAAATATTTTTTCCAGGAAGGCCAGTATCTAGAAAAAGAGACGGTTCAAGACTGGTTAAAGCGGAAAAGGTCACCTGCCCAGCAGCAAGCATATGAAAAGGCATTGGAGAAAAAGAATCTACCAAACGAAGGACTAAATCCGATTTTTGATACATCAAATGAGGACCCAGGCTATGAGGCAGCTATGAAGAAGAGCCCTATGTATGTTGCTGCGATTACGGAACAGAACTACTTAATTAAAAATAATGAAGACAAATTAGAAATTGGAGGAATTGTCATTGGGATAGGCATGAACTCCCATCACTATTACAATCTTCCAGATAAAATGGGCGGCTATCCAAGAGACGTTGAGATTTCAGATGCTGAAATCGAAAGAGAAGGGAAAAAAGCAGCAGAGGAAATCATTAATCGAATTCGAACCGAAAAAGAGTATGCAAGTATACGTAATATTCCAATTGTCGTTGCTTTGTTTAAACAGCAAGCAGTAAGTGCAGTTGCTCCAGGGAATTTTATCATGAAGGCAAAAGTGGATGCTAACTCATCCAATATCGGAAAATGGGAAACAATTAATGAAAAGTATTACTTCTTTCCATCAAACGAGGCAAAAAATAATTATCGTGAGGACTCGTTAATGGTACAAAATTTTTCTGACGCTATTGCAGATTTCTTCCCTAATTTTACAGCGGTCGTCGGAAAAGGCTTTTATAAGGACGATGAGCTACAGGAGTTAACTCTTACAATCCCGATGCAGTTCTATGGAAAAGCAGAGGTTATTGGTTTTACACAATACGTGACGGGTCTAATAATGGAGCATTTTGATAACTATATTGCGCTTCAGGTATATATCGAATCTGAAAGTGGAGCTGAGAGTGTTATCATACGGGATGCAGGTGAAAACGAACCATCTGTACACGTCTATAATTAACGATGAAAACAAGATCTAACCATCAAAGGTAGGTCTTGTTTTTTATTGTTTAACACGTTATCGCTACAATTATTGTCGAATTTCATAAAAGATAGAATATTGTGATATAAGTCATTCGGGTTCACGAAAGCGCTTTAATTTAGTAGAATGGAATTGTTATCTTTTAAGATTACAAAGGGAGGCGAAGTAGAATGGTAGTACCTTACAAACATGAACCATTTACGGATTTTTCAATTGAGGAAAATAAGAAAGCGTTTGAGGCCGGTCTGAAGACTGTAGAATCATATTTAGGCAATGATTACGACCTGGTCATAGGTGGTGAACGCATCTCAACCGAAGACAAAATCGTCTCTGTAAACCCTGCTAACAAAGAGGAAGTAGTTGGCCGTGTATCAAAAGCAAACCGAGAGCTAGCTGAAAAGGCTATGCAAGTTGCGGATAAAACATTCCAAACGTGGAGAAAATCAAGCCCGGAAATGCGTGCTGATATTCTTTTTAGAGCAGCTGCAATCGTTCGTCGTCGCAAGCATGAGTTTTCTGCTATTCTCGTAAAAGAAGCGGGTAAACCTTGGAATGAAGCAGATGCAGATACAGCAGAAGCTATCGACTTTATGGAGTACTACGGACGTCAAATGTTAAAAGTAAAGAATGGAATTCCGGTAGAAAGCCGTCCTATTGAACATAATCGTTTTACTTATATCCCATTAGGTGTTGGGGTTATCATTTCACCTTGGAACTTCGCTTTTGCGATTATGGCCGGTATGACAACGGCTGCATTGGTTTCAGGTAATACTGTGTTACTAAAACCAGCTAGTACAACTCCAGTAATTGCTGCAAAATTCATGGAAGTTCTTGAAGAAGCAGGATTACCTGCAGGAGTTGTCAATTATATCCCTGGAAGTGGCTCTGAAGTGGGTGACTACCTTGTAGATCACGCAAAAACTCGCTTCATCAGCTTTACTGGATCACGTGATGTCGGTTTACGTATATATGAGCGTGCTTCCAAATTGAATGATGGCCAAATCTGGTTAAAACGTGTTATTGCTGAGATGGGCGGTAAAGATACAATCGTCGTTGATAAAGAAGCTGATCTAGAATTAGCAGCTAAATCAATCGTTGCATCAGCATTCGGATTCTCTGGACAAAAATGTTCAGCATGTTCGCGTGCAGTTATTGTGGAAGATGTGTATGATGAGGTTCTAAGCCGTGCTGTTGAATTAACAAAAGAACTAACAGTGGGTGACCCTACTCAACAATCAACATATATGGGTCCAGTTAATGACCAAGGTGCTTATGACAAGATTATGAGCTATGTTGAGATTGGGAAGAAGGAAGGGAAACTTCTTCATGGTGGAGAAGGTGATGATTCCAAGGGCTGGTTCATCCAACCAACAATCTTCGCTGATGTGGATGAAGAGGCACGCATCATGAAAGAGGAGATATTTGGTCCTGTAGTGGCATTCAGTAAAGCACGCGATTTTAACCACGCAATAGACATCGCAAATAACACAGAGTATGGATTAACAGGTGCAGTTATTTCAAACAACCGTGCAAATATTGAAAAAGCAAAGGAAGACTTCCATGTGGGTAATCTCTATTTTAACCGTGGATGTACAGGAGCAATTGTAGGTTATCAACCATTTGGTGGCTTCAATATGTCTGGAACAGACTCAAAAGCAGGTGGCCCAGACTACCTCATTCTTCACATGCAAGCTAAGACAATATCTGAAATGCTATAAAAATAAACGCCCTTTCGTCAAATGAGAGGGCGTTTTGTTTATGGTTTCTTATTCTGTTTCCTCTTCTGCTCCATCATCTGTTTCTGTTGAATCTGTATCTGTTTCTGTTTCTTCGGTATCTGGCTGTTGATCAGTATCTTCACTGCTACATGCTGTCATCAAGAAAATGGCGAGTAAAGAAGCTCCAATTTTAAACAATAGATTCTTTTTCATTGTTACTATACCTCCAGATATTTGTGGATTGATTGGTTGTCTAAGCATCCAATCTAGTAACAATATACAACAGATAAATCGCTTAAAGACCTGATTTACAGTAAACAAACAGTTTCTTTACACTAGCTAGAAAAAGTAATGAAGTTGAAAAGAAGGGATACAAAAAAGCGTGGAGATTTCTCCACGCTTTAATTAATGGTGATGATGTCCTTTTTTCGGGTTTGTTATTACAAATTGCTCTTCTGGAACGTAGAAGAATTGAATCCATACACCATCTAAATATTCTGCATCTCTCGTATCAAGAAGGACTTCGATATCTTTATCCGTTTTAACAATTTCGTCATGCTCAGTTGGGTTATCAAATTGAAGAGCGTAATGGGCGTGGTCACCGTGCATTTCTGTGATCACAACGCGAAGCATTTTGCCTTCTGATTCATCACTTTCGAGCATTTTCTTCATTGTTTTTGCAGCATTACGATTAATTTTTACATTCATGTCGATTCTCCTGTTTTTTATTAAAATTTTATACTACTTATTTTCTCAGTATTTCTGAAAAATGACAAATATATAGCCTTTTTCTGAAAAAAGTTCGATTTAATTTTATTAGTTTCGATGAATAGTTATTAGATTATTAGATTTATATTGCAAATTTACACTGAATTAATGAATAATTATACATTTGGTAATTGTTTTTATAATCTTCACTCTGTTCTGTAAATTATCATATGTTAAGATTTATAAGTGTTTATCTTGACATGCAGCTATTATCGAAAAATTGGAATTATCATTAAATTGTATATGACTGCATAGGGATAGGAATAACGAAAACTTTGAGGGGGTGAGGGTGTGGAATATAGTTTAACAGGTACCACATATTTTTGGCTGTTCGTGCCAATGCTTTCGTTAATTGTACTATCAGCTATCACATTATTTACTGACAAAGGAGAGGATGTCTAAACATGGAGATTAACGTACAAACGTTAACAGCAATTATTTTTTATCTTGTAGGAATGCTGGTCATCGGTATCCTTGCTGCAAGAATGACTAAAAATTTAACAGACTATGTACTGGGTGGAAGAAGATTAGGTGCGGGGGTTGCAGCCCTTAGTGCTGGATCGTCTGATATGAGTAGTTGGCTCATGCTTGGTTTACCTGGTGCAATGTATGCGGGTGGAATGGGTGAAATATGGATTGCAGTTGGTTTGGCAATAGGTGCTTATCTGAACTGGCAATTTATAGCGAAGCCTTTCCGTGTGTATACAGAGGTTTCAAAAGATTCGATAACGGTTCCTGACTATTTTGAAAACCGTTTCCGTGATGGATCAAAGCTACTACGTGTTATTTCCGCGGTTGTTATCTTAGTGTTTTTTACCTTCTATACTTCTGCAAGTCTTGTAGGTGGAGCGATTCTTTTAGAAAGCTCGTTTAAAATGGACTATGAACTCGCCCTTTGGGTTGGAGCTGCCGTCATACTTTCCTATACCTTCTTTGGTGGTTTCCTAGCAGCAAGTTGGACTGATTTTGTTCAAGGAATCCTGATGTTCCTAGCATTAATCATCATTCCAATCGTTGTTATTTATGAGCTTGGTGGATGGGGTGATACAGTCAATCAAATCGGTGCAATTGACCCATCTTATCTAGATGTCATGTCTGGTGCTACTACACTTGGAATCATTTCATTATTAGCGTGGGGACTAGGTTATTTTGGTCAGCCACATATCATCGTTCGATTCATGGGAATTAAATCAACAAAAGAAATTCCAAAAGCACGTTTTATTGGGATGACTTGGATGGTGTTATCACTATTTGGAGCCATCTTTATTGGATTTACGGGCATAGCCTATTTCGCTGATGCACCTTTAGCTAACTCGGAAACAGTATTTATCGTATTTTCACAAGTATTATTTAACCCATGGGTTGCTGGATTCTTATTAGCAGCGATTTTAGCAGCTATTATGAGTACGGTAGATTCGCAGTTACTTGTTTCTTCAAGTGCATTAACCCAAGATTTCTATAAAGCTATCTTTAGAAAGGAAGCTAGTCAAAAAGAAGAAATGTGGGTTGGTAGAATTGCGGTTCTTGTCATTGCAGTAATTGCTATTTTCCTAGGGTATGATCGTGATAGTAAGGTATTAGACCTTGTAGGTTATGCATGGGCAGGATTTGGAGCTGCATTTGGTCCTGTTATCATTCTCTCCCTGTTCTGGAAACGGATGAATCGTTGGGGAGCGCTAGCCGGAATGATTGTAGGAGCAGTTACAGTTGTTGTCTGGAGTATTCTTTCAACACCTAAATTGAATGAGGCTGGCGAGGTTATAAGAGAAGCAGTCATTCCATTTAGCTTGTATGAAATTGTTCCAGGTTTCCTACTTGCCACAATTACGATTATCGTTGTCAGCTTAGTTACCAAAGCACCTTCCCAAGAAATCCTTGATGAATTTGACACGGTAAAAGAGCAATTGAAAAAAGCATAATGTTTAAGTGGAAATCCCTCATTAAATATGAGGGGTTTTTTAGATTACTAGTGTTGTAGTTAGGGGTATTTAAGAATTTAATCTAAATTAAACAAAAAATGCCGTTAGTTGCTTGTACTAAACAATTAACGGCATTTCTTTGGGATTTTAGATTCCTAACCCTTCAAGGTATTCATTGACTTGCTCAGGTGTTTTTGCGTTCGCACTGTGTAAGTGACCTAGCTTTTCTCCACTTTTATAATATAGAAGACTTGGGATTCCCATTACATTATACTTTTCAGCGATCTCTGGGAACTCGTCCTTATCCATGCTGTACCAAGGAACACTATTGTGAGTTTCAAGAATCTCACCAATGAACGCTTCAAGTCGTCGGCAATCAGGGCACCAAGTTGTATCAAATTTAACGATTGCACCTTCAGATTGAATAATCTCATTAAACTGTTCAACAGAAGTAATCCTTTCCATTCCAATCACTCCACATCCTGTATTTTATCAATCCTACTATATCAAATTCCCTAGCTAAAAGAGAAATAATCTGCCCAAGTAGAAGTTTCGCGTTGGTTCTTGTCGAAATCGGGAAGAATGAGAGAGGAATTGTTGCCGAAACGGTGAAAATTTTGATATTATCAGTATATTACCTATAAGATGATGTTCAAAAAGTCCGGTGAATATGACGCATCGAATTTCTTTGTTGGCTTGCTTTTCCGATCCTCACGTATTAAGTGCATACGTTCCGGTACTCAAAGCTGCGCCGCCTCGAAATTTCGACGCACAGGATGTGCTAGTGTCGACAATGCCACAGGACGTGGCGTTTTTGTCGACGCGGTCCTCTTCATCCTCCTTTTTGAACACACATTTAAGAGTATGGACGGTGGAGGTGAAGGGAAAATGTCGAGGATTTCGATTGAAGAAGTTAAACATGTAGCTAACTTAGCGCGTTTAGCTGTGACAGAGGACGAAGCGAAGATGTTCCAACAACAGTTAGATGCGATTATTTCATTTGCTGAACAATTAAATGAACTAGATACAGAAAATGTGGTGCCAACTTCACATGTTCTTTCCGTGAAAAACGTAATGCGTGAAGATGTTGCAAAAGAAGGATTACCAGTTGAAGAAGTATTGAAAAACGCACCAGATGCAAAAGATGGTCAGTTCCGTGTACCATCTATCATTGAATAAAGGGGGGGAGACAAATTGTCACTTTTTGATCACAAAATTTCAGAATTACATTCACTTTTACATAAAAAAGAAATTTCAGTATCAGATCTTGTAGATGAATCATTCAAGCGTATCAACGCGGTTGATGATAAGGTACAAGCTTTTTTAACATTGAATGAAGAAAATGCAAAAGAATACGCGAAACAATTAGATGAGGCGCTTGGAAACAGTGATGACTTAGGTCTATTATTCGGTATGCCAATTGGTGTCAAAGATAATATTGTAACCAAAGGCGTTCGTACAACAGCCGCAAGTAAAATACTAGAAAACTTTGATCCGATTTATGATGCAACGGTCGTACAAAAGCTCCAGAATGCTCAAACAGTAACGATTGGTAAGTTAAACATGGATGAATTTGCAATGGGTTCTTCCAATGAAAACTCAAGCTTTAAGGTTACGAAAAATCCATGGGATCTAGAACGTGTTCCAGGAGGATCCAGTGGTGGATCTGCAGCAGCTGTTGCGGCTGGAGAAGTCTTATTCTCACTTGGTTCCGATACCGGTGGTTCCATTCGACAACCAGCAGCTTTTTGTGGAGTGGTTGGATTAAAGCCTACGTACGGAAGAGTTTCACGTTTTGGTTTAATCGCTTTTGCATCGTCATTAGACCAAATCGGACCAGTTACTCGCACAGTTGAGGACAATGCTTACCTTTTACAGGCAATTTCTGGTGTTGATCCAATGGATGCAACTTCTGCGAACGTCGACGTACCAAACTACGTATCTGCTTTAACAGGTGATGTTAAAGGTTTAAAAATTGCTGTGCCTAAGGAATACCTTGGAGAAGGCGTAAATGAGGAAGTTCGTCAATCTGTTCTTGACTCGCTTAAGGTTCTTGAAGGACTTGGCGCAACATGGGAAGAAGTTTCACTTCCACATTCAAAATATGCATTAGCAACTTATTACTTATTATCATCGTCAGAAGCATCAGCAAACCTTGCACGCTTTGACGGCGTTCGTTATGGATACCGCACAGATAATGCAGAAAATCTCATTGAGATGTACAAGCAATCGAGAAGCGAGGGCTTTGGCGATGAAGTAAAACGTCGTATTATGCTCGGAACTTTTGCATTAAGCTCAGGCTACTATGATGCTTATTATAAAAAGGCGCAAAAAGTTCGGACATTAATCAAAAAAGACTTTGAAGATGTATTTGAAAAATATGATGTCATCATTGGACCTACTACACCAACACCAGCATTCAAAATTGGCGAAAACATGGACGACCCACTTACAATGTATGCGAATGATATTCTCACCATCCCAGTGAACCTTGCGGGTGTACCAGGAATATCAGTTCCATGCGGATTCTCAAATGGATTACCACTTGGTCTCCAAATTATTGGTAAGCATTTTGATGAAAGTACAATTTACCGTGTTGCAGATGCGTTTGAAAAAGCAACCGAACATCATAAACAAAAACCACAATTGTAAGGGGTGAAAACAGAGATGAAGTTTGAAACAGTTATCGGGTTGGAAGTTCACGTTGAACTTAAAACCGAATCAAAAATATTTTCAAGCGCACCGAATGAATTCGGGGCTGCACCAAATACATTAACAAGTGTCGTTGAATTAGGATACCCAGGAGTTCTTCCTGTTGTAAATAAAAAAGCTGTTGAGTGGGCTATGAAGGCTGCCATGGCTTTAAACTGTGAGATTAACCAGGAAACAAAGTTCGACCGTAAAAACTATTTTTATCCGGATAACCCAAAGGCCTACCAAATCTCTCAATTTGATAAGCCAATTGGTGAGAATGGCTGGATTGAAATCGAAGTAAACGGCGAAAAGAAAAAGATTGGGATTACTCGTCTTCACCTAGAGGAAGATGCCGGTAAACTTACTCACTCTGGTCGAGGTTATTCATTGGTTGACTTGAACCGTCAAGGAACACCATTGATTGAAATCGTATCTGAGCCAGACATTCGTACACCTGAGGAAGCGTACGCCTACTTAGAAAAATTAAAATCAATTGTCCAATATACAGGTGTGTCTGACTGTAAAATGGAGGAAGGCTCACTTCGTTGTGATGCCAATATTTCGTTACGTCCAGTCGGTCAAGAAGAGTTCGGTACAAAGACGGAACTTAAGAACTTAAACTCATTTGCCTTCGTTAAAAATGGCCTTGAATATGAAGAGATCCGTCAGGCAGAAGTTTTATCTGCAGGTGGCGTAATCGAACAAGAAACACGTCGATATGATGAATCTTCAAAATCAACTATTTTAATGCGTGTAAAAGAAGGTTCAGACGACTACCGCTACTTCCCAGAGCCAGACTTAGTCGAACTGTATATTGACGATGAGTGGATGGAAAGAGTTCGTGCAGAAATCCCTGAGCTCCCAGATGCTCGTAAAAAACGATATATTGAAGAACTCGGTCTGCCTGAATATGATGCATCTGTTCTAACTGTAACGAAGGAAACATCTGATTTCTTTGAAGAAACAGTAGCAAATGGCGCGGATGCAAAACAAGCCTCAAACTGGATCATGGGTGAAGTTTCAGGGTACCTAAATGCCGAGCAGAAGGAATTACATGAAATTGCCTTAACTCCAGCGGGACTTGCAGGTATGATCAAGCTAATCGAAAACGGAACAATTTCTTCTAAAATTGCTAAAACCGTCTTTAAAGAGCTTATTGAAAAAGGTGGAGACGCGGAAACAATCGTGAAGGAAAAAGGGCTTGTTCAAATCTCTGATGAGGGTGCCCTAACAAAGATTATCGTTGAAGTTATCAGTAACAACCCTCAATCCGTGGAAGATTTTAAAAGTGGAAAAGGGAAAGCAATTGGTTTCTTAGTTGGCCAAGTTATGAAACAAACAAAAGGACAAGCCAACCCACAAATGGTAAACAAAATTCTTGCTGAAGAAATGAATAAATTATAAAAGACGAAGAGGCTGGGACATAACTAGCTTCGAATA
>NZ_NSEB01000007.1:198056-398047 GCF_002734215.1 Fredinandcohnia onubensis | reverse complement strand
TTAATATAAGAAAACCCGAATAATGTCCCTATTCTAAAATTGTCCATTATTCGGGTTATAGTTCACAGGTTCATCGTCCCACCATATCTAGAACGTAGAACCTCCTTCTTAGTAGAATGAGCAATCTGTTTGAAAAATGGAACAAATTACTATAATGTGAAAGTGTTAATGTTTTTAATTCTTGGGAGGTAAAAGGAATGAACATCGTAACACTCGTAGGAAGCTTGAGAAAAAATTCGTTTAATATGCAAGTCGCTAAAACCATGCAAGAACGATATAAGGACAAACTGAACATGCAAATCCCAGATATCGGTGCTTTGCCTCATTTTAATCAAGATGATGAATTAGATCCGCCACAGGTTGTAAAGGATTTTAAAGCGGCCATTGCCAATGCTGACGGTGTTATTATTATTACACCTGAGTACAACTGGTCGATTCCTGGTGTATTAAAAAATGCCTTAGATTGGACTTCACGCGTGGAGCAAGTATTCATTGGCAAACCTGTTATGACGCTTGGAGCTACTCCAGGGATGATGGGAACGATTCGAGCCCAATTACATTTACGTGATATTTTAGTAGCCCCAGGTATCCAGGCAAATATTCTACCTCCAGGAGCTAATGAAATCCTAATAAACACAGTACATCAAAAAGTTGATGAACAAACTGGACAATTCGTTGACGAATCAACACTAAGCTTCTTAGATAGTAAAATTGAAGCATTTGTCGATTTCACAAAAACAAACTAAAACATAAGAAGTGCGAGCCCCATTAAGGATGCTGGCACTTTATTTTTAGGGACAGAGGGACAGGTCCCTCGTTACCACAACATAGAGAGGAGAATTCAAAAAATGAGATTAAGTGTTCTTGACCAAGCCCCGATTACAAAAGGAAATTCTCCTGCGGATGCATTGAAAAAAGCCGAGGAGCTTGCAATCTTGGCTGATGAATTAGGGTACCATCGGATGTGGATGGCTGAGCATCACGGAACCGGCTCGTATGCGAGTTCTGCTCCTGAGATTTCTGTTGCACATTTGGCGGCGAAAACAAAGCAGATTCGAATTGGAACAGGTGGAGTCATGATGATGCATTACTCACCGCTAAAGCTTGCTGAAGTGTTCAAAACACTAAGTTCATATTCTCCAGGTAGAATTGATTTTGGAGTTGGACGTGCACCAGGTGGGGACCAATACGCAATCTATGCCTTATCTGAAGGCCGCCAACCAATGGTAAATAATATGTACGAAAAATTCGACCTAGCATTACAAATGATTAAAGACGAAGTACCTGACCATCCACTCTATAAAAATACAATCGCAACCCCGTCTCAAGTTGTACTGCCTGAAGCATGGTTATTAGGTTCAACTGGAAACAGTGCTGTCATGGCAGGAAGGATGGGTGTTGGTTATTCCTTTGCACAATTTTTTAGCGGGGAAATAACAAAGGATATTCTAGACTTATATAAAGATGAATTTAAGCCAACTGTCTTTATGGAAAAGCCAGAAATTACAGTTTCCTATATGGTGACCGTTGCTGAAACAGAGGAGGAAGCTGAGTTTGAAGCATTGCCACATGACATTGCGCGTCTATGGCTGATGAGAGGTAAGCTTGGACAGGTGTTAACTCCAGAGGAAGCACAAGACTATCCGTTAACTGAAGTAGAATGGACGACCATACAAGAAAATCGCAAAAAACTTCACTTAGTTGGATCAGCTAAAGCAATTGCTGAAAAACTTCGTCAAGAGCAGCAGGAATATGGCTTTGACGAAGCAATGATTTGTAGCATCCCTCATTCACAAGAAAAGCGACTGAATGTATACAGATTACTGGCTAAGGAATTATTATAATTAGACAGAGGACCCTTGTTCCACCATATTTTTACAGGGACAAGGGACCTGTCCCTGTGTCCCACCATTTTTCGTCTTAATCAATCTCGTTCAATCACTTTTACACCTTTATAATAGACTTTTTTAATTTGTTCTACATCTGTTATTTCCAAACCTGGTATGCCCTCAGCAACTAGGAAATTGGCTTCAAGTCCTGGTTTTAACTTACCAAATTGTTTTTGTTTTCCTAGAATCCTAGCTGGATTTGCGGTTAATAATGCAAGAATGTCGTTCTCATTGTAGCTATCCTTTAACAGTTTCATAGCTGGCCCGGCGATAAGCATCAAAGAATCTGGGCCTTTTAAAGAGCGATCCTGAAATGGCAGCCATGGAACCCCAGGATAAGGTGGCAAGTATGCATCTGTTGAAATAGAAACAGTAATCTGTTTCTGCACCAACTTCATAATTTCCTCAGGAGAGTTGGGTGGTAGATGTGTTCCGCCCATTGGAGTAGCGACAATCTGTATTCCTCTTTCAGCTACTTGATTGATCTGCTCATCCGTAATCCCGTGGGCATGATGCAAGACATCAAACCCTGCTTCAAGGGTCAGCTCAATTCCTTCTTTACCCGCAACATGGCAACCAATGTCTTTACCTGTTTCATGAAAAATAGAGACAAGTTCCTGCAGTTGACGGCGTGTATAAATGATTTCGCCGGCTCTTGGTACCACATCCTCCGTAAAATTAGCTGGGGTGGCATTAACAAATATATTTTCACCGGGATAGTCACTGTTTTCGGCTATTTTTTTTACAAGAGTAGATGAAGTTAAGTCATCCTGTGTAACAGCCGTTGATTCGGTAATCGATGTGAAGTGAGCAAGTTTCTCAAAGCCAATGGAGATGCTTGTCGTTGCAAACGAGATATCCATTGGAAAACCAGCCACTGCTTCACGATAATCACTTATAGAAAATTTACATAGGGGATGACCACATATTTGCTCACCTAATGCTGTGATTCCAAAGGATAAAGCCTTAAAAAGAATCCCTTTTCCGGCAATAAGATGGGTCTCAGGAGTTACCGGATAAAGCGAGGTTGGCGCAAACTCAAGTAAATGGGTATGACAGTCAACAAGTGATGGTGTAATCACATGCTGCGAGCAATCAACCACCTCAATATCAGGGTATTGAGTTTGTAAATCATTCCATGTACCCACCACTTTAACTAATCCGTTTTCGACCAACATTCCACCGTTATCAATCGTTCCCTCTTCCGAAACTGTAATGAGTTTTTTGCAGCGAATAATATATTTCATCTATCATCACACCAAAAATGGAGTTAGCCAGTAGCCAAGCACACAGGCTGTGGCAATGCGGATAATCAGTCCAATTACGGCTGCTCCAAGTACTTCTCTTTCTGTAAGGTCTGAGGTTTCAGCCCAAGTGACAGGCACTTGGCCAAAAATGACAGATAACGGCAAACCTGAATTGGCAAGAACAAATGAACCAACAATTAATCGAGGATCAATGGTTGTAGCAAGGTCAGCAAGTTGGGCAACTGCCAATGTTGGTGCAGCAAGTACCGAGACAATTCCAGTAGCAGGTTCGATACTGAGAAACGTTAGACTAGAAGAAAGACCTGATTCAATGAAGCTCCAGACACCCGCAAATTTTAATACGCCGATGAAAAAGAATACTGTAGCTACCGCAGGGATGATAATAAGAAAGAGAAGTTCTGCTCCTTCTTTAGCTGATGCAAAGATCGTGTTTAAAAAACGTGTGTTGGGCGTAAAACGAGGTAATTCGGTAAGTTCTACTTTTTTTGTGTCTCGGTAAATCGTTCTTGATAGCAGGAATGGAACAATAACAATTGGAACGAAAATAGATAATAGTACTAATGGAAAAGCATTAATTCCAAAAACGGAAAGAGCAATCAGTCCAAGTACAAAAGTAGCAAAGGATTGGGGGGACTGAATCATTGTCGCAACGGCAATTTTTTGTTCAGCCTTTGTAGCGTTTGCCTTTACTAAAATCGGTCCAGAAATTTTTCCAGCTGCATTTATATCACCGAGAATATTGTACACACTTGGGATGATGACTGAAGGATTGATTTTAAACCACCTCATAATGGGGACAAAAATCCGAATTAACCCGTCTGTAAAACCTAATCGTTCTAGTATTCTACCAATGATAACGCTCACAATAATAGCGATGCCAATTTCACTTGTGAGGAAAATATCTACAACAACTGGTTTTACTTCTTGAATGATGGTATCAAAAAGCGTAGACATAGAGTTAGGAGAAATTAATAAAAGAAGCAGTAAACCAAAAACTAAAATAACCCCGATAATTTCCCACATATGCCAATTTGCTCTTGTTGTTTTTGGCATGGATTGTGGTGTTTTGTTCTTCTCCATATTGAGTCCTCCAGACATATATTTATCATAATTCAATTTATGTCTAAAATAAGGATAGGTGCCTGTATAGTGGTTTCCTTTACATGCATAATTTCTTTTAAATCCCTCATAATAAGGGAAAAAGGAAAAGTGTGTGAATATGAATAATAACGAAATCGTGATTGAGGAACTTAACACTTTATTGAGAGGATGTTATATGGGGATTCGTGCCTTTGAACATCACATTCAAAATCTTGACGAACCTGGGTTAAGACAGAGGTTCCAAGCGATGCAACAAGAGACCAAGAAAAATGCTCAAAAAATCGCAGAAAGGATTCAGAATTTAAATGGAGTGCCTGCAGATAACGAGGGTTTATCCGGAAGAATCCACAGTTCCATGCACAAAATGATGCTTTCCAACGATCCGGAGGGGATTATGAAGGATGCGATAAAAGGGCTAGATAAATATGGTGTTGAGTATTCAGAAGAGCTTGTTAAGGGAGATCTTGATCCAGAAAGCAGGAAAATAGCTGAAGAGGTCATCGATTCAAGTCGCAGACATGCAGAAGAGATTAAAATCTTACTTAATAGATGAACCCTATTAATGTATGACACACTCATTAACACATAAGGGTGTGTTTTTTAGTGAAAAAAAGACAGCCTTGAGGAGAACTGTCTTTGGGTTAAAAGGTTTATTGTTTTAATTGGTTCAATTCTTCCATACTCTCCTGAACAAGTGTAACAGCTTGGCTCATGGCTGCCCCTCCACCAAACGCCGCAGTTACACCGACAGCTTCGAGAATTTCCTCTTCAGAACAACCTTGATCTAAACAGCCTTTTGTATGGTAAATGATACAATATTCATCTTGTGAATACAGACTTATTCCTAAAGCAATAAGTTGTTTTTGTTTTTGAGATAAAACGCCCTCTTTAAAGCATTCTTCTGTAAAAGCATTATATAACTCAGCAAGCTTTGGCATTTTTTTAGTGAAAGTACCAATACCGGTCTTGTAATCAAGGAGGGCAGCCTCCGTTGAATTTCTAGCTTCAAAATCCATACTATTGATTCCTCTTTTCTAAAGCTTATTTGTATCCCTTTGCATTTGGATCCATGCTATTAGCACCATAATCTGGAACATGGCTTGCGTGTTTTTCATGGTATCTTGATCCTGAACCAACATCACTATTTCTTTGTTGTTTCGCGTTGTTATTTCCTTTTTGCTTTGCCATCATTTTCACCTCTGCATTTTTTTGGGACGAGGGACCTGTCCCTGTGTCCCTGACAAGGATACCTTGTCCAACGGTATTGTTACCTTGATTTATGTGAAGTATTCTAGTTTTGCGTTTGGGAAAAATTTTTCCATATACGAATAGAGGTGTTTTTTGATATCCTCTTCTTCATCCTTCTGATAGATGTATTTCCCGATCCCGTATTTACCCCACTTATACCTTCTTTTTTCTTCATCTAATTCCAATTTAGTCATTGGGTAATTTTTTTCGATGACCCTTTTTGCTGGCTTGGTAAATCGGTGTTGAATAAACTCAAAAGTTAAGTCCTTTTTGGCTTCTGGCGGTAACTCTGCCTCTAAACGCTCGAACATCTTATAGTATCCATCTTCCCAACCTTCATGGAGGTAGATAGGAGCTATGATAAACCCAAGAGGATAACCAGCCCTCGCAACTTTACCTGCAGCCTCGATTCTTTTTTCTAATGGGGATGTTCCAGGTTCAAAGTTCTTTACAATATAATCAGCATTCATACTAAAGCGGAACCTAGTTTTGCCGTTGTGTTTGGCATCTAATAAATGATCGACATGATGAAACTTTGTCACAAACCGTAATTTACCGAATTCTGATTCACCAAAATGTTCAATCGCTCTTTTTAGAGTATGTGTTAAATGATCAATCCCTACAATGTCCGATGTACAAGATGCTTCAAACCTTGTTATTTCAGGTGCGCGCTCCGCCATATATTGATCAGCAGCTTCTAAAATTTCGTCGACATTTACATATGTACGAATATATGGCTTCGATCCCATCGTTGTTTGCAGGTAACAATAATGGCAATGCCCCATACAGCCTGTTGCAAATGGAATTGCATATTCTGCTGAAGGCTTTGAGGTGTCAAATTTAAGTGTTTTCCTAATCCCCACTACAAGTGTTGATTTAGCGACTCGGTATTTTTGGAAGTCGTTATCACCTGGTAAGTTTCTTACCTGATTGTGTGATGTGGTATATCGAATCTCAACATCCATCTTTTCAAATTTTTCAAGAAGCTGTTTTCCTAACGGATAATCTAATGCTTTCGGTTCAAAATAAATGAGTTTTGGATTAAATGGCTTCATTCGAATGTCCCTTCTGAAACATCCCCATAGTAATACTGATAGGCTTGGTTTGCTTCCTCTTCTGTGGAATAAACAGCAACCTCATTTGATAATGGATAATATGTTTCATACAGAAATAGGGCTAGCTCATTTGGCCTCTCAGGGTGATTCACTACAGCTGCCGCTTGGATATTAGCTACATCTTGAGTATGGGGATTTCGATAAAATACATAAACAACATCTCCAGCCTGATACATTTGTTCCATGACATCACCTTTACAGTGGGACAGAGGTCCTTCGTCCCGAAATTTGTATTAGCTGGGACAACGAATTTGTACATGTGTCCCAATAAAAAGGATGAATCCTTTTTACTCATTTTTGCTATTCATTCCCTAAGTTATGTCTGTTGGATTATGGAAAAAGAAGAGGTTTCATACAACCATGTATGTTCCTTTACCATTTTGAAAATACTACCAATAGTAACTATGATTAGTAGAGGTGAATAAGTGTGATTGCATTAAATTCAGTAATCGATGGGAAAACAGCAAACTTTGGCGCAGTCCGAGATATATTTGATTCCCATGGCTGCAGTTTTTGTAGTAATTTTGAATATGATCAAGGAAAGTTTGATGCTGTATTATCGCGTGAAAATGGAGAAACGATTTATTTACGGGTTCCTTTTTTCGTTGTGGAAGGGATGCTTGATCATTCGAGTACCCAAATTCAATTTGGTACACCATATGTCATAAAGCATATTGTGAATTTTGGTCTTGACCATGACGAAAACTCATTTGTCACTGCAACGACGGGACTTGACCAATTCCAAGAGCCACTGGATAAGGATGGGCGTATATCCGATAAAAGCAGATGGGAACAAGCTGGTGTAGAAGTGGTAGAACGCATATACAATTCCATGAGAGACTTAGTATCCTAATGGGACGGAGGGACAGGTTATTACCTGTCCCATTTTTTTATTTTGGGACAATGGACCTTCCCTGTGATCCACTTATTTTAAATAAAAGGAAGAGCCGTCGATTATTTCTACATCATCCCTCGTTTTGATTTCTTTCATTAGTTGAAAGAGTGCAACATCTTTTTTCTTTGCTTCGATCATGCAGTCGATTTGTGGTACACTGCCTTTTATTTCTTTTAAAAATGTAAAGAACATCTCACTATCGACGAAGTCTGAATGATGACGAAACGCTTCTTTGCTTTTTGGACTTGAAATATGCATTTTGATCGGAAGAGGTGAATGCTTCCACGTTTGGACAACCCTCTCCCAATGGATTTCCCAATTAGGATTCTCATGGTGGGCGAGATGGTGATGATAATCAAATACGAGCGGAATATTTAGTTTTTCACATAAGTACAGGGTATCTTCTAGAGTAAACGATGTATCATCATTTTCAAGTATGATCATCTTTTGAATTTTTGCCGGGACATCCATCCAATTGGTAACAAATCGTTCTAGTGAAACATCCGTTTCTTTATAGTTGCCTCCGACATGCATGACACAGCGGTGAGTGGGATCTAGCCTCATAGCTCTTAAAAGAAGATAGTGAAGCTTTAGGGTGCGCACTGAGTTTTTAAGAATGTCCACTTGAGGAGAATTGATCAACACAAAGTGATCTGGATGAAAATCCACCCGGATCTCATGTTCCTTCACAAATTCTCCAATTTCACGAAGGCTTGCCTTTAATGGTTTCATATAATTCCAATCAAGAAGCTCTTCATGATTGGCTAAAGGAATGAGTCGAGAAGTAAGTCGGTAAAAATGAATGTCAGATGCCGCATTATGCTTTAGTAGTCTTAGTGTATTATGTAAATTGGAAAGGGCAATTCGCTCTAATTTGCGAATCGCTGCCTCTCGGTCCTCTATTTTTTGAAATTGGGCAAATGTCATTGTTTTAGAAGGGGAAGCATTTTTAAGTTCCGTACTCATTGCCACGTAACCGAGACGTACCTTTGTCATCATCATTCACCTCACATTATTATTAACGATTACTAGTGAGACAAGGGACCTTTGTCCCTACCACTCCACTGTTGAACTAGATGTTCGCTTTACTCCTCTGATTTTCGATATTTCTTCAACGAGTTTGTGCATGGCAAGGTTTTTTTGCTTTGCTTCAATCATGATATCGAAGTCTTCATCAAACTCCTTAGCCATTTTTAAAAAAGGCATAATAAAATCTAGTGACACAAAATCAGCATGTGAACGGTAGGCTTTATCAGATTTGGGTGATGAAATATGCACCTTTGGTATAGTAGGCCTATCATTCCAAGTATTGAAAATGCGTTCCAAATAAAGAGGGAGGTCAACGTCTCCCTTATTTGCCATATAGTGATGGTAATCGAGAACCATTGGAATGTTTTCTTTTTCACAAGTAAGCAGTGTTTCTTCTACATCATAGGTTTTATCATCATTTTCAAGTGTCATTTGATTTTTTATTTCATTTGGTAGTTGTTTAAGGTTTTGATGAAAACGTGATAATGATGTTTCCTTATCTCCATACGCACCACCAATGTGTATATTAAGGACTCCTTTGTCAAGTGCATTCAATGCTTTAAGCATCTTGAAATGAAATTCCATATCGCTTACAGCGTTCGTCGTGACTTCTTCTCTTGGACTTGTAAACAGGGTGAACTGATTCGGGTGAAAGCTTACCCTCATATTAAATTGTTGGATAAGTCGCCCAAGCTCATCCCATTCATTCTTAAAGGGAGTGATGAAATCCCACATGACCTCAGGGTGGGTGGCCAAGGGGACAAGTGAGCTTGAAAGTCGGTAAACCTCAATTTCATGTGCGATATTATAATGCAGAATTCTCTTTGTATGAAGTAAATTCTGTGCGGTCACAAATTTTAGCTTTTCCATACGTTCATCTTTAGGTAGTGCTGCATACCGTGTGAAAGTTAATGATTTTGAAGGACTTGAATCCCATAAACCTAAAGCATTTGCCACATAACCAAAACGAATTTTCATTTTTACCCTCTTTTGGAACGGGGCTCCCCAGTCCCTTTTTTTATTTGCAGCGGGACAAGGAACCTGTCCCTATGTCCCAGAATTTTGTTATATTTAATGTAAGGAGAATATGATGTTATTATGCGGAAGTTTCTATTTTTTATGGGGAGATGATGGGGATCGAGAGAAATTTTAGGATTTTTGTAGTACTGGCTTTGGTGGGGAGTTTGGTGATGAATTTTACGTTAGTTTCGAAAGTGAATCAGCTTGAGGGGCAGGTAAGCAATATTTCTAACTTTCAACATGATATTACCTCTAGTATTGATGGTCAGGCAACACAAGTGTACAGTGCTTTAGAAGAATTTAAAAATGATCAGAGCTGGATTAGTAGGATTACGATGGATATTGATAACAATGCAGTAACAAATGGCCAAGCGAATGCCATTTTTAATTGGCAGGTCAAGGAGTTACAAAAAAATTCAGAGGTTGTGTTTCATTATGCATTTGGTGAGAGTGAGGAATATCAAGCTCTTCCTGCAAATGAAATCCAAAATGGTCTTTTCCAGGTAAAAGTGCCTTTTAGATTTGATAAGGAGCCGCAATGGCATGTCGGCCTGATTACTTCAGATTCCTATCACAGTGAAGAGGCATCAGAAAAAGAAGCCCTCGATGGGAATGATGGAATTCATTTTTATGTAACGGTTTCTTATGATGATATGGTAAAAAGCAGTGAACTTCAGAATGAATTTTTAGGGGATTTGAGATCGAGTTTTTACGGAATTATCCAGACAGATGTTCATATTTTTAAATCTAAATTAGATATAACGTTGATCAATTATCAAGTTGATGAAAAATCAGTATATGTAGAAAAAGCAACCCTCTTAAAATATAAGGGAGATACCTTAATCGGAGAAGAAGAATTGGACATGGTCAAAGAAAACTCACCAGATTTTAGTGAACGTTTTTTCAACATCCATCAAGTTGAACAGTATGAAAATATCAGACTAGTGATGAAAGTCGAATATAGTAACGGAGATCGCTTTGAAAAAGAAATCTATTAACGGGACAGAGAACCTGTCCTTTTTGTCCCAAGAGAAAGGAGTAATCAGTCATGCCGTTGGAGATTGTTCGGAATGATATTACGAGGATGAAGGTCGATGCGATAGTAAATGCTGCGAACACAGAGCTGAAGATGGGTGGAGGTGTGTGTGGAGCAATATTTAATGCTGCGGGTGCTGATGAACTCCAAGCTGCTTGTGATAAAATGGGTGAATGCCCAGTAGGACATGCAGTTATCACCGATGCTTTTAATTTGCCAGCAAAATATATCATTCATACTCCTGGGCCGATTTGGCAGGGGGGTTCTAAGAATGAGGCCAAGCTCTTACAATCCTCTTATACACAATCATTAGAGCTTGCTAGTCAGCATAAATGCAAATCCGTCGCGTTTCCACTGATATCAACAGGTATCTATGGTTACCCAAAAGAAGAAGCTCTACAAATCGCGGTATCGACGGTTAGCTCATATTTGATGGACAATGAGATGGTTGTCTATCTAGTCGTTTTTGATAAAGCATCTTTTGGTGTTAGTAAAAAGTTGTTTGCTTCCATAAACCAGTATATAGACGAACACTATGTAGATGAAATAGAAACGACCTTTAGCCGTGCTAGAAACATTGAACTTTATAATGCCGAACCAATTGAGGAAACAGACGAATTCGAACTCTACGAAATCGAAGAAAGCCTTCAGGTTGATAGCAGTTTAGCTGATATCGTCAACCAATTAGATGAATCATTTTCCGAAAGACTCCTTCGTTTAATTGATGAACGAGGATTGACTGATGCCGAAACTTATAAGCGAGCAAATATTGATCGTCGATTGTTCTCCAAGATTCGCAAAGATGAAGGCTACACCCCTAAAAAGAAAACAGCGATTGCCTTTGCGATCGCATTACAATTAGATGTTGATGAAACCATTCATTTATTGTCTGCTGCTGGTTACACATTGACCCATAGCAGCAAATTTGACGTTATCATTGAATTCTTTATTAAACAAGCAAAATATAATATTCATGAAATTAATGAAGCTTTATTTATGTTCGACCAGCCGTTATTAGGTGCTTAAAAATGTCGCTTTTGAAGCGACCAACACTGTTCCTAATCTTGTTATCCTTACGATGTAATCAAATTTGAACGGAGGATAACGTGATGAAAACCGAATTAGTGTTTATTTTAGATAAGAGTGGATCAATGGCAGGACTTGAAGCTGATACAATTGGTGGTTACAATTCAATGCTAAAGAAACAAAAGAAGGCAGAAGGAGAAGCTTTTGTCACCACAGTCTTATTTAATCACCATTATGAATTATTGCATGACCGAATCAATGTGAAGGGAATTTCACCAATCACCGAAAAAGATTACGAGGTTAGTGGTACCACTGCATTATTAGATGCAATCGGTTTTACAATCCAAAAAATAAACAATGTTCAAAAACACACGAGCAAAAATGAACGAGCTGAAAAAGTACTATTTGTTATTACAACAGATGGAATGGAAAATGCAAGCCATGAATTTACAGCAGATAAAATCAAAAAAATGGTTCAAGACCAAAAACAGAAATATGGATGGGAATTCATGTTTTTAGGTGCGAATATTGATGCGGTTTCAACTGCATCACAGTTTGGAATTGATGAGGATTTTGCGGTAGACTACCATGCTGACGAACAAGGAACACAATTGAACTATCAAATGGTAAGTGAGGCCGTCACAAACTTGCGAAGCGGGAAAAAAATAGACCGAAGCTGGAAGGAAGAAATCGAACGTGATTATAGCCGACGTTCAAGATAGAAGAAGCGATTTAGGAGGAATTTATGGAAATAGTAAAGGCTACTGAGAATGATGTAAAAGCTATTACGAAACTTGCATTGCTGTTATGGCCAGATAATGTAGAAAACGAACTAACCAGTGAGTTTTCTGAGCTAATTCTTGACCAAAAAGCGATCATTTTTTTAGCTAAGGCAGAGAATGTTGCCATTGGTTTTGCTCAATGTCAATTACGAATGGATTATGTTGAGGGAACTGAAAGCAGCCCTGTAGGATATCTTGAAGGTATTTTTGTAAAAGAAGAATACAGGAAGATAGGTGTTGCTAAACAGCTTTTATCGGCTTGTGAAAAATGGGCAACGAGTAAAGGGTGTAAAGAATTTGCAAGTGACGTTGAACTTGAGAATAATGTAAGCTTGAATTTTCATTTAAGAAATGGATTTCAAGAAGCGAATCGAATTATATGTTTAACTAAAAAACTTTAAAAATATGCCTGTCCACCGCTTTAATCCGGGAACAGGCGAATTCTACATTTATTATTCCTTCTTCCAATGTAATATCGGTTCAAATCCTAATAGATACATCATTTACAAGGTTTTTGATTTTTCTATCTGCATACCTTACAAATAGATATCCAAGGAAGAAGGTAAGAAAGCTTAATGCATAATCTAGAACCGTATGTTCAGCCTTAACAACACCGGTCATTTTCAACACTATATCATAAGCAATATAGCAAACAATAATAATAAAATACCAGCCATTTCTTGCATTAACAATGCTTAAAAAAGCAAGTAAAATGGCAAAAACGAGACCAGTGACTGTTGTAATGGCAGAACTACTCCGATGTATTTGGTCCAACCATTCAATATGGTAGGTTCTTATATCAATAACTGCGTGGAGCAGAAAATGTAGAGGGATAAATAGACCATAAAACGATAATAGTAATGTTCCAAAGTGAATCCATTTCCTTTTTAAATGTACCCACCAAAGTCTTGCAATAGGAAAATAAATAACTAAACCAGCAACAGTATACCAGGGGCTCCACCAATTCGTTTCAAATATTCCCCAATTAGTAAAAATGAGTTCAATAAGGGTGAAAAATAGAGCCAACGGAATGCTCCAGTACCACTTACACCTTAAAACGACAAATAAGACTGCAAACGAAGGAAGCACAAGACCATTAACCATTGCACCTAAATGTGAATCTAATTCATGGTCTAACACACCAACTTTATAAACATAAGCTTTACCCCAAAGATAAACGAAGTAATCAAATAAAAGGGTAGTACCAGTGACAGTAAAATAAAGGATAAAAGCACGACTAGACCTAATTTTCCAATATGAAAAAACTAATACTGTTAATCCTGAAAGAAATAAAAGTAGATAAGCCCACGCTCCAAGACTCAATCAAAATAACCTCCGACTTGTTTATAGGTATTTTCACCTATTTTTTTGAATCTAATACTTCACTTAAGCTTATATGTCATTTAACTATTTATTTTATGCTAATATTGGATATGGATACATAATACTTAAAAGTAAGAATGTGGTTTTTTAGAGGGGGAAATGATGAAATTCTGGATAATAGGTTTTTTGGTTTTAATAGCCGTTTCAGTTGGTTTGATGTTCAGTGTTTTTAATATGTTCGACAGTGGTGAGAATCAAAAAGCAGGCTCTTCATCAAAGCAGGAATCCAGTAATGTGAATGAGTTTAAGGAACAGACTAAGAAAATTGGCGGCATCACATATGATCTGAAAATAAGCCAAACACCGGATGAGCATGAAGTAATTGAAGTGATGCATCATATGACCCATCAAAAGGTAAAAGCCGATGATAAATGGGGGGCAACTCCGATGATTCCAGATACCATTAATGAGATATATGATATCATTTCCAAAAGTGATTTTGCTAGAAAAGAAGAGCTCTTAGCAATTGCGGAACGATGGAAAAATGGTGATTTCAGTAGAGCCGATGATGATCATAATTATTTTTGGGACTATCAAAACGGATCAATTGGAAAAGCATATGGTTTAATGAATGAAGCTGAAGAAAAAAGATTTATCATCAATAATTTTGGTGATGAATTTTTACCAGATTAAAGGTTAGTTCATTATGAACTAGCCTTTTTAAATTAGTCTTATTTTCCCTGTCGCTTACGATAAAAACGTTCTTTTGAACTAATGAAGATGATAGGGCTTTCAATTATAATTGAGAGGCGGAATATTCAATAAAAGAAAAGGTGGTGTAAAGTTAAAGGTTGTTATTCTTCCTGCCAATTTTCCTTCTAGTTTATCCAACTTCAATTTAACCCAAGATTATTGAAACTGATTCCATCCATTATCTACATATTAAAGAAATGAGGGATGTTCTTGAAATCAATTTCAAAGCTACTGTCAGTTTTCATTATTGCGGTTATGTTTTATTCTCTTTTAGCTATTGGAGTGTTTGCTGCTCCCCAACAGAACGAGTCCTCGAACAATGAATTGCGCGTTTTAATCCAACCACTCAATAAAAATGATAAATCAGAACTAAAATCTACTTATGGTGCACGATGGGATTTTGAATCCAAAGGCTTTTCAACAACGGTTAATGAAAAACAGTACAACGCCTTATTAAAAAATAAAAATGTAAAGATAGAGCTTGTTGATCAAGTTTCAATTGCTGCAAAACCAAAAGCGGGAGGAGAAGTGGTACCTTCTGATCGCACTCCATGGGGAATTGAATCAATCTATAATGACCCACAAATTGCCGCTACAGATGGTGGGGACAATATTAGAGTAGCGGTATTGGATACGGGTACAAATATAAGTCATCCTGATTTACAAGCCAATGTTGAGCAATGCAAGGATTTTAGCCAAAGAAAATCTCCAATCATTAATAATTCATGTGACGATAAAAATGGTCATGGAACGCATGTAGCCGGAACTGTTTTAGCCAATGGCGGCAATGGAAATGGAATTTATGGTGTCGCACCTGATGCAAAGCTATGGGCATATCGAGTATTAGGAAATAGTGGCTCTGGATATGCAGATGATATCGCTGCAGCCATTCGCCATGCAGCCGATGAAGGAAAGAAAAACGGAGTCAAAGTCGTTATTTCAATGTCATTAGGATCGAGCGGGAAAAGCTCATTAATTGCCGATGCTGTTACGTATGCAGTCAATAATGGAGCATTAGTCGTCGCAGCGGCTGGCAATAGTGGTCCAGCACCGAATACGATTGAATACCCTGGTGGACTTCAAAATGCAATTGCAGTAGCTGCATTAGAGAACGTGTTGCAGAATGGTTCTTACCGTGTTGCCGATTTTTCTTCTAGAGGAAATCCAACAACAGTTGGTGATTTTGTGATTGGAGAAGGAGATGTTGAACTATCAGCACCAGGTCGTGCAATTGAATCAACTTGGAGTGACGGTACGTACAACACAATCAGCGGCACATCAATGGCAACACCTCATATTTCAGGTCTTGCAGCAAAAATATGGGCGGAAAATCCAAGTATGACAAACCTACAATTAAGAACTGAGTTGCAAAACCGTGCAAAGGGTAACGATATCACTGCTGGACAATATGCCGGAAATGGTGATGACATCGCTTCTGGATTCGGATTCCCAGTAGTTAAGTAAAGTAAAAAAACGGCTAAAATGGTTGCAATCATTTTAGCCGTTTCTATTAGTTTTCATTTTCCCCGATTTTATCAAGTAGGGAAATGGTATCAACAAGATGATTATTAAAAATTTGTTTTGCCACTGAGAGAAGTTCAACAATCATTGGGTCTCTTAGTGAGTATATGACGCGATTGCCGTCTTTCGTTCCATAGACAATATTTTTAGCACGGAGTACAGTTAGTTGCTGGGACACGGCTGACCCTTCACTTCCAATAAGGGTTTGTATTTCATTCACATTTTTATCTCCCTCAGCAAGAAGCTCTAGGATACGAATCCGCAATGGATGTGCGAGAGCTTTAAAAAAGTCAGCCTTGAATTGCTGCATTTCTAGATTCACTACCTTACCTCACTTTCTACATTAACTCATTGAAATACCTCTGTTTTTCACTACTTTTTCCTGGACTCCGGAGAGAGCCTGACATTCTTTAAAAGCAAAGTGTCTGCAACCCAAACATTTATTGTTGTTAATCTGGGTAAGGGCATAATCAATGGCATCGCCTGTATGCTCAAAAAAGTTTTCCTCTCCGATTACCTCATATAAACCTGTTTTATGAAGAACGCTTTTTGGTTGTGGTTTGATTCCTGAAATTAAAACAATACCTTGCTTTGAAAAATCCTGAACAATACTAGCCAATCGCCCTTCTCCTGTTGTATCCATGAAAGGTACCCTACTTAATCGTAGGAGAAGAACCTTTGGTTTGTAATTAATTGAATTCATAATTTGTTGTTCAAAAGCCTGAGCAGCTCCGAAAAACAAAGGTCCTTCCACATTATAAATGCTTATTTGTGGACAATCATGTGAATCTGTCACAACACGACTATCTACTTTTTCATGTTTAGATTCTGGGTTTGGTAAAGCTTTTTCCGTTACTATTATATCACTCATTCGCTTAGTAAAAAGTACAACTGCTAAAATGAGGCCTACCTGCACCGCAACAGTTAGATTCATAAAGACTGTCAGTAAAAAGGTGACAACGAGGACAAGAGAATCTCCCGTTTTTGTTTGTAACACATGATAAAAAACACGGCGTTCACTCATGTTCCAAGCAACCAACATAATAATGGGGGCCATACTAGCTAAAGGAATTTTTGAAGCATATGGTGCAAATAAAAGTAAAACAAGCAAAACAACGACACCATGTATGACACCTGAAAAAGGTGATACAGCCCCTGTTTTAATGTTGGTTGCCGTTCTTGCAATGGCACCAGTTGCTGGAATTCCACCAAATAATGGGGTAACCATATTAGCAATTCCCTGACCAACTAATTCACGGTTACTATTATGTTTACTATTTGTCATTCCGTCAGCAACAACTGCGGAAAGAAGAGATTCAATTGCCCCTAACATTGCAATCACAAATGCGGGTTGAATCAAATGTTTGATTCGTTCAAATGTGATCTCAGGAAATTGAAAGCTTGGTAGTTTGCTAGGAATATCCCCAAATGTTGACCCAATTGTAGCAACCTGAGTTGGGTAAAAAATAGTCGCGATACCAGTAGAAATAAGCAAAGCGATTAATGAACCAGGTACCTTAGGAAAGAGCTTTGGAGTTAACACCAGTACGACTAAACAAATCGTTGCTGTTAGAATGCTATAAATATTCATCTCACGAATATGAAAAATAATCTCTCTCATATTATCTAAAAATAGTTCGTGTTTCTCAATCTTATCGAGGCCTAGAAAATTTGGTACCTGCCCAACAAAAATAATAATTGCGATTCCTGATGTAAATCCAATGGTAACCGGTCGTGGAATAAATTTGATTAAAGACCCAAGTTTGAAAATACCCATTAAGAATAGAAGGACACCCGCCATAAAGCCAGCAATTAATAAATTTTCAAGCCCGTAGGTTGCGACAATTCCAAATAATATCGGAATAAAGGCACCAGTTGGTCCCCCGATTTGGTATTTGGAGCCTCCAAAGAGTGAAATAAGAATACCCGCGATGATGGTTGTGTAAATCCCATATTCAGGTTTGACGCCTGAAGCAATCGCGAATGCCATTCCAAGAGGAATTGCTATAATCCCAACAACGACGCCAGAAATAAGATCCTTTTGAAAAGAATGAACCGAATACCCTTTAAATCTCCCTGAAAAAGCCCACTTATGTAGCATTTTTATCCTTCCTTCTGAATAATAGAATATCTGATTATTTGAATATACATATGAATCTACTCCTAATAATCTATAAAGTCAAAACAAATTTATGAAAAGAAAAAAGGATGCCAAGAAGAAATCAGGCAGTCCATAAGGAATATTATTATATTGATAAAGGTTAATTTTATGATACGTTGCGTTAACTATGCAAATAACATGAATATATCTTTAATATTACTATTGCAAAATAATAATGAGGCGTGTATAATAAATCAGGTAGTCAGCCGATAAAAAAACTTCGACAAAAAGTTACAAAACCTATTGCACTTCATTTACAAACTTGTTATAATAATCACATAATTGATTAACGAACTTCATACAAATTTTATATGCGGGTGTAGTTTAATGGTAAAACCTCAGCCACGAGCAAAGCTTCAATGAATTTGCTTCGAGTTGCCTCGACGCATTTACTTCTTGAATAATCTTGCAGAGGAAGAGGCATGTAAGGCCCGAAAGACGTACTGAATACTTCATAAACTTAATATCAATGTGCGGGTGTAGTTTAATGGTAAAACCTCAGCCTTCCAAGCTGATGTCGTGAGTTCGATTCTCATCACCCGCTCCATACATATATAACGCAGTGTTTCGTTTCTTAGATAAACGAGGTGTTGCGTTTTTTTATTTTGTATAGATTTTACATAACTAAAAAGGATTCAGCCGAGCCACCATGTACTTGTGTGAACATTGCACCTAGTGAAGTCAGTAATTTTTCACAGCTATCATTTTGTAACGATGGCTTCAGATACACAATTTGAATGGCCTGTTTGGTTTCGATTGTTACAGCAGTTCTCTCGGAATCGACATAAGGACTTCCAAATGCTCCTGACTCATCACTGGATAAAATTTTATCCTCCATCGAAATGGTTCTCCCATTAATCCCTAAATACTCATCACCCAGTTGTCCCACACGGATTTCAATATCTCCGTTAATATTATTTGTATCATAAATCCCTAATGGTATTTCATACTGCATCGAAAAGAAATTGTTTAAGTCAGCAGCGGAGTGTATGGAGTTCAAATAGTTTTGCTTTTGGATCCGACGATAGATTGCCTCAACAGATGGACGATATCGATTGGGATCTGTACCAACTTGCTTAAAAATCTCTCTCCACTCAGCGATTCCCGGAAAATCTGTTACATGCTTGTCTTCTAAATCAAAAAAAAGCGATTCTTGAAAGGTCTGTAATCTGCCACGAATCATTTGTGGAGAATCGCCAACTTCGATATGATCGTATTGAATAATTCCTACTTTAAAATCAGGAACAAGTTCCTTTAAATGTGGCGAAATCTTAATTTCCATCATTTATCCCTCCAAAAATTATTGTAAATAGTGTACCATAAATCCTAGTAATTCATTAAATAGAACGGCTTACAAGTCCTAAGAAGGGAGGTTCCAAGACTTGGACACTATACAACTTAAACAAGAAATCATTGATTATAGTAAAACGATTGGGATCGATAAAATTGGCTTTGCGAGTGCTTCGCCATTTGAAGAATTAAAATCACGACTATTACGTCAACAGGAATTGGGCTATCAATCGGGATTTGAACCAAAAGATATTGAAAAAAGAACAAATCCAGAGCTCCTTTTACCTGGTGCGAAGTCTATTATTGCGATAGCACTGGCTTATCCAGCAAAGCTAAAGGATGCACCAAGGAGTACACGAAACGAACGTCGAGGTTTGTTTGCACGTGCCTCTTGGGGAGAGGATTACCACCATATATTACGGGACAGGTTACAAAAGCTTGAGGCGTTTATCATAGAAAAGTTGCCTGATGCTAAACTCCAATCGATGGTTGATACAGGGGAATTATCTGACCGTGCTGTAGCAGAAAGAGCAGGGATCGGTTGGAGTGGAAAAAACTGTGCAATAATTACACCTGAGTTCGGTTCGTATGTATATTTAGGGGAAATGGTTACGAATATTCCTTTCAAACCTGATTCACCAATTGAGGATCAATGTGGTTCATGTCGAGCATGTCTTGATGCTTGTCCAACGGGCGCTTTGGTGCAGGGTGGACAAATCAATGCACAAAGATGTGTTAGCTTCTTAACGCAAACAAAAGACTTTATACCGGACGAGTTGCGTTCGAAAATTGGAAATCGACTGTATGGCTGTGATTCCTGTCAGACAGCATGTCCGAAAAACAAAGGAATTGACTTTCATTTTCATGAGGAAATGAAGCCGGAGCCTGAGGTCGTTAAGCCATTGTTAAAACCGATTTTATCAATTAGTAATCGTGATTTTAAGGAAACATTCGGTTCACTGTCGGGGTCTTGGAGAGGGAAAAAACCAATCCAACGAAATGCAGTTATTGCACTTGGCCACTTTAAGGATAGCAGTGCGATTCCTGAATTAACAAAAGTTTTAAAGGAAGACCCAAGACCGGTACTGCGGGGTACTGCTGCATGGGCATTAGGAAAAATAGGCGACGAAAGTGCAATTGAAATCTTAAAAGATGCAAGTCAGAAAGAGAAGGACGAGCAAGTTCTACAAGAAATTGAAAAAGGTTTGAATATGTTAATCAACTAAAAGGATGCGATGACGCATCCTTTTTTTAAAACATGGATAGTAGTTTTGAGCTTATGAGGACTTAATATTAATATCTTTCTCTTCTTGTTGTGTTTGATTATTATTAACAGTAGTATTTCGATTCGGTAGTAAACTCTGTACTATTTTCCATAAGACAATAATTATTGATATACCTAGTAATGTAGCAGCTACTGGCCTTTCAAAGAACAGTAGGGGGTTACCTTCGACCATAATAAGGCCTTGACGAAGTCCCTCTTCAAAGATGGTTCCTAATACTAGACCGACAACTAACGGTGCAGGATCATAGTCGCAGTACTTCATGACAAAACCGATTAATCCGAAAATAAACATAATCCATAAATCAAATATGCTATTGTTAATGCTATATGCTCCAATAAACATTATACCTGTGATAATAGGAATAAGTATTTTCACTGGTACCTTTGTTAAAGAAGCAAATGCGCCTACTAAAGGTAGGTTAAGAATTAGTAACATTACATTACCAATGTACATACTTGCTACAACTAACCAAAATAAATCACCATGTTCAGTGATAAACATTGGACCAGGAGTAATCCCATGTACTAATAATCCTCCTAGTAATAACGCTGTTGGTGGAGAAAATGGGAAGCCCAATGCTAAAAATGGAATCATTGCACTCGTTGATGCAGCATTATTAGCGGATTCTGGACCAGCAACTCCTTCTATCGCCCCTTTACCAAACTCCTCGGGGTGACGAGACATTTTTTTTTCTAATCTATAAGAAATTAATGTAGACATAAACCCAGCAGGACCAGGTAGTAGTCCCATAGGAAATCCAACGAATGTACCTCTTAAAATAGGCCATACCGATCTCCGGGTTTCTTTCTTATTAGGATACATGTCTCTAGCTTTTATTTTGATCATATCGTTATTTTGATAGGGGTTAAGTGCAACGTTGAATATTTCCGCTAGACCAAATAATCCCATAACGACCGGTACTAAGTCTATACCCTTTGATAGTTCCAGTGAACCAAATGTAAATCGATCTTCACCAGTAACCAAATCAACTCCTACAGTACTCAACATTAATCCAACTATGACCATCATAAAAGATTTTCCGAACGAACCACCAGTTAAGTTACTTAGTACGATTAGTCCAAATAAACCTAGAGCAAAAAATTCAGGAGGGCCAAAAGCAAGCGCGGCATTTGCTAATATCGGCGCAAAAAACATAAGTCCTACGATGGCTAGGGTACCAGCAACCCAAGAGCCAATTGCCGCTATAGATAAAGCCGCTCCTGCCCTACCTTTTCTAGCCATTTTATAGCCGTCAAGCGTTGTAACTAAAGAAGCAGCTTCACCTGGTAAGTTTACAAGGATTGAAGTAATAGCACCACCATACATTGAACCGTAATAAATACCTGCCAGCATAATTAGACCCGCACCTGGATCCATTCCAAAACTTAATGGCAATAGAAGCGCCATAGCTCCGGTTGGACCGATTCCTGGAAGTACTCCTGTGATTTGTCCAACCAAAACCCCTAAAAAGCAGATTAATAACAATTCTAATGATAGGGCGGATTGTAACCCAGCAGCTAAATTTGAAAATGCGTCCATTGAACATTCACCCCCTAAAAGATCCCAGCAGGGAATGGGATTTGTAGTAAACTAAATAAAAAGTATACAATTGATGTGAAAACTCCAGCGAATAGAATGGGGAATATCCAGCCTTTATAGCCTATAATTTTGGCAAGGCTAAGAACTAATAAAAACAGTACAGGTACCCCTAATAGATTATAAGTTAATAAAAATAGAAGGATTGAAACGACAAACCCACTAAATCGTAAAACACCTGGTTTAGTGAAATCCTCAATTTTAACATCGTACTTACTAATTATGTCTTTTATTAATAAACCTAAAGCTAAAAGGGTACCCATAACACCAATAGTAATAGGTACAAATCCGGGGCCAGGGTTATCAGGCTTACCTATAGACATACTGAAAGAAATAATTAAATAGCTTACGCAAATTAAGAATAGAATACCGTTAAAAATATTTGTTACTAATTTCTTTTCCAAATACACCACCTACTAACTCTAAATATTCCTAAGTCTTTAGTTAAAAAATATTATTCCTTACCGATTCCAAAATCCTTAATCATAGTTTCGTTCGTTTTCTCCATTTCTTTTAATTGGTTAGTAATTTCCTCACCTTCAATTAAGCGAATGGTCATTTTTAGATTGTCAGCATTTTTCTTAAAAGATTCATCTTCTAAAACAGACTTCATGTTTTCTCTGAGAAAATTAACGACTTCGTCTGGAGTTTCTTTTGGCACTGCTAAGTAGTACCAGGCAGAAAAGTCATAATTGTTATATGGTGAATCAATACCAGCCTTTGTTAATTCTTCGCCAATTGTCGGAACATCTGGAAATAAATCTAGTCTTTCTGGTGTAAAAATACCAAGGGCTTTTAATTTTCCATCTCTAAGATATTCTGACGATTCCATGGGGTGAACTGCAGCAATATCAATATGGCCACCAATAATTGCAGCAATTGATTCGTTATTAGCTTTGAATGGAATATTTGAAGTCTTTATACCTGTGCTATTAAAAAAGGCTGCATGAGCAATATCATTAACTGTACCAACACCTGGATGACCAACTTTAAGGGTTTGATCATTTGCTTTTGCGTGACCAATGAGGTCTTGAATGGAGTCATATGGACTATTACCATCTACTACTAATAGTAATGGATTGTAAACAACACTAGAAATGAATTTAAAATCATCAATAGTATAATTAAGATCTTTTAATAAGGGTTGCATTGCAAGGGAAGTACCAGTAACTAGATTAATCGTATATCCATCTGGTTTTGCTTTTGCCCCTTCGGCGGTTCCAATGGTTCCACTTGCACCTGGACGGTTAACAACGACCATGGATTGACCAATAATGTTAGGTGCAGTTTCAGCAATCCCTCTAGCAACTGTATCAGTACTTCCACCAGCTGCGAAAGGAACAATGAAGTTAATTGATTTAGTAGGATAATCAAGTTTTGTATCTTTTGACGAAGATCCCTGAGCCTGATTCTTATTTGAACTACAACCAACTAAAATAATAGATATTAAAGCTAATACTAAAAGAAGGTTATTAAATTTCATTTTCTTCAATACTTCCACTCTCCTTATTTTTCACTTTAAAAATGAACTACACCCACCAAAATAATCAAGATAACTTACCAAGAAATTACTTAAATTATAAGTGAAAATTCCCACTAATTAAATAAATGCTTAGGATAAAGTCCTCCTTTCAGACCTTTAACAATGTAAGCGTTTAAATTTTAATGTTGAAATAATTTCTGAATGTGTATTAAAGAACTTTCAAAAATCTGTACATTTTTCTATTATACATTTTCATCATTAATAAAAAACTATAAATATATTAATTAGAATTCGTCGACAATTCTAAATCTTGTAATTTAATAATAATAAACAACTTTACAAATGTACAATATGAAACTAATATTGATGACATATCCTAGGCATATGATAAAAGAAAAATATTAAAAATATCATATGGTTATTTAGTAGTAGATTCTGAATTTGTTCAAATAAATAAAATCAGTTTGAAAAGAGAAGATTCATAAATATTAGAAGAAAGGTAGGGAGTAAAGTGGATTTTAGAAACTTTAAATATTTTGAGGCCGTGGCAAGGTTTGGTAACATCACAAAAGCTGCTGCAGAATTAAATATGTCTCAACCACCACTTAGTCAACAGATTCAAAGCATGGAAAACGAAATGGGAGTAAAGTTATTTGAAAGACATAAAAAGGGAGTTGTTCTTACAGAGGAAGGTAAACTTCTTCTACAAAAAATCAGCCCTTTACTTCGTCAATATGACGAAGTTCTTAACTATGTATCAGATCCTCAAAATCTAATGATGGGCAACATTACGGTGGCTATCATGTCGAGTTTTTCTGCTAGCTTAAGTGTTGCGTTGGCAAATATATGGAAAGATGACCTTAATATGCACTTTTCAATTAAAGAAGGAAATTCAAATGCAGTAGCATCATTAGTATTAAGTGGAGAAGCCCATATAGGAATCGCACGATTACCGATACATCATCTTGAACTTAATTATTCTATTCTTGGAAATGATCCAATTCGTGTTGTTGTTCGTAAAGATGATCCATTAGCTGAAAAAGAAAAAATATTACCAAAGGATTTAAAGGAAAGACCGCTGATTTTGATACGAGCCAGTACTACTCATAGTGCATTTACTCAAATTGTTCAGAGATTAGAGGAAACTAAGACAAAGCCAAATATAATAGCACATACAGAAACAAGCTCTACACTGCTAAAATTGGTGAAAACTGGTCCAGGGGTAGGGTTGGCACCGCATTCAGCTGTTTATCAAGTTGAGGAGGGATTGAAAGTTTTACCATTCGGGGAGTCAGACATTTATATTCCTACTGCCGTGATTTGGAGAAAAAATGAGACAAACCCTGTAATAATCAACTTAAAAAACCTAATAAACAAATACTGCATGATTAAGTAACTCAACTTTTAAACCAATTTAGTTATTTCAAGGTATTTTCTCCATTTGCGACTCTGCGAACTGAGTAAGAAACTTCTAACATCTCCATAGCTATGGGGATGTTTTTCATTATGATGTTATATAAGTAAAGATATGCAGTACATATGGATATCATATAATATTGATATTTTACATATAGATAACTATTATTTAAACTTTTAATCAATAGTTAATAATCAAAAAATTCAAAAACGTTGATTGGAGAGGGAGCATTGAAGAGATGAGAGTTTTAGATAATTCTGTTAGTTGGATAACAGGAGCTACAGGGAGTATAGGAAGCGCAATCTGTGAGGCCTTAGCTAAAGAAGGAAGTCACCTAGTGATAACAGATGTAAATCTTGAAAAGGCGCAGGAACTATCAGAGAAATTATATAAATATGGTGTTGAGGTTGTACCACTACAGTTAGATGTGTCAAATCAAAGTGCTGTAGAACATGTAGAAGCTATTATTAAGGATAAATTTGGTCGATTGGATATTCTGGTAAATGGAGCTGGTATATCTCCTAAAGGGGAAAATGGAAGAGTACCAGTGGAACAAATGTCAACTGAGGAATGGCATAAAGTAATTAATATTAACTTAAATGGATCCTTTTACTGCTCACAGGCTGCAGCACGATTAATGTTGAAGAATGGAAGTGGGCACATTGTAAATATTTCTTCCCAAGCTGGTAGGTCTTATAGTTCTATTACGGGAGCACATTACGCTGTTAGTAAAGCAGGTCTTATCTCTCTTACACGTCAAATGGCAGGTGAATTAGGACCAAGTGGAATTTATGTAAATGCGGTTGCTCCTGGTCGAATAGACACGCCTATGGTTAAGGACGTTCCGGAAGAAGTAAATAGACAAGTAATAAATAATATCCCATTGAGACGTTTAGGTACTCCTGAAGAAGTAGCAAATACTATTCTATTTTTAGTAACAACTCAATCAAGTTACATTACTGGATCTGTAATTGATATTAATGGTGGACGATTGATGATGTAACAATCTGGCATTCTCTATACAGTATTGGAGGAGTAGTTAATGAAGGCATTAATGAAACAAAGCTTTGATGCTGAAGATGTATTGCTACAAGAATTAGCAAAACCAGTACCTGGCCATGATGAAGTGCTCATTAAAGTCCATTATGCAGGTATTTGTGGGACAGATATGAAAATATATGATGGTCATTATCATTCATATAAAAATCCATTAGTACTGGGACATGAATTTAGTGGTCAAATTGTAAAACTTGGACCAGGAGTAAGTGATTTGACAATTGGAACAAATGTAGTTGCTCGAACGATTTACTCATCATGTGGAGCGTGTGAGCTTTGTATAAAGGGAAGAGAAAATTTATGTAAGGAAAAAACAAGAATTGGTTTCGATCATGATGGTGTTTTTGCTGAATTTGTAAAAGTCCATAAAAATCAAATTCATGTACTTCCTAAAGAAATTGATTTGGCAACTGCTGCGCTAACAGAGCCATTTACTGTAGTAGTCCACGCTATGAATGCGGTTACAATTAAGCCGTCTGATGCTGTCCTTATAATTGGTCCAGGTCCTATTGGACTTATGGCAGTGCTTCTTTGTAAAGCTTATGGTGCAACAGTAGTCGTATCTGGGTTAGAAGATGATCGAAAGCGACTCAGATTAGCTAAAAAGTTGGGAGCTGATTTGGTTGTTGTCTCTAACGAACTAAATAATGGGTCTGATGATCCGCTTTTAGCTTTATCTGATGGTCAAGGACCTAATATAGTAATTGAGTGTACTGGTACCGCAGGTGGTGTAAATCAAGGGTTAGAGTTATGTAGAAGAGCTGGACAGTATGTGCAGATAGGTACAAGAAGTACACCGGTAACGATTGATTTTATGAAAATAGCTTATAAAGAAATTCTAGTTACTGGAAGTATTGGACATACCAAACAAGATTGGGAAAATTCACTGCGTATCGTAAAGGAAGGTAAAGTTGATTTTTCACTTCTATTTGACGAATTTTATGAGTTAGAGCAGTGGAAAGAAGCATTTGAAGTCTTTAAAAACAAAGAGCAAGTAAAGGTGCTATTCAAGTTATAGGTTATCAAAATATTAATTTATAAAAATAATACGAACTTATAGGAGGAATTGTTATGCAACGTCACGGAGGTTATGTTTTAGTCGATACACTTATTAATCACGGTGTAACACATGTTTTTGGAATGCCAGGAGGACAGGCAAATGCTTTTTATGATGCTTTATCACAACGTGAAGATAAAATTACTCATACTTTGATTAGGGATGAAACAACTGCAGGATTTGCTGCTGATGCATTTTCTAGAGTTTCGGGTCGCATTGGTGTTTGTGACGCTACTGTAGGTCCAGGTGCTACTAAATTTCCTTCCGGACTAATGGAAGCGTATAATAGCTCAGTTCCGGTTTTAGTAATTGTAAGTGATCATCCGCAAAACTCTGTATTATTGCACCAATATGGACGTATTAGCCAAGGTGGAAACCAACTTGATATGTTAAAACCATTTGCTAAAGAAACATTTAATGTTCCTAGTATTGAGATGCTTTCTAAAGTTGTCTCTGCTGCTATTCATACAGCAGTTACAGGTCGTCCTGGACCAGTAGTTGTACAAATTCCTCAAGATGTTTTCTTAGCGACAACAGAATTGGAACCGTTATCAGGAACGAGTCATTTTCCTAAATTTAGATGTTCTGCACCTGAATCTGAGGTTGCTAAAGCAGTTCGTTTACTTTCAACAGCAAAGAAACCTATTATTCTTGCAGGCGGAGGGGTACAACTTTCTCAAGCATACGAGGAACTTAATCAATTATCAGATGACTATAAAATTCCTGTCGTAACAACCTTAACTGGTAAGGGAAGTGTACCTGAAACAAATGACTTATGTCTTGGTGTATTAGGTGAATTAGGTAGTCCTTGTGCAAAAGTGGTAGCTGATCAAGCTGATGTCATTCTTGCAATTGGATATAAACATTCCCAAAATAGCTCGTATCGTTGGAGTTGGCCAAGAGAAGATCAGAAACTAATTCACATCGATATAGATCCTGCTGAGTTTGGACGGATAATCAACGCAGATATTGCTTTATGGGGAGATGCTCGTGAAACTCTAAGACAAATTCTAGTTGAGTTAGAGAACCATCAATTTGCAACCTCAAGTGAATGGTTGAATGTAGTTAAAACTGAGAAAGAGAAGTGGTTACAAGTACGTAACAGTGAGAACTATAGTAAGAATACTCCTATTTGGCCTCAAGCCGCTATTCAAGCCATTGTAGACCAATTAGGAGAAAACGATATTATTACCTGTGATGCTGGTTTTTCAAGTGGATGGGCTGGAGGATTTGTAGAATTAAATAGAAAAGGACGCAATATTATTCTTCCTCGTGGAGCGGCAGGATTAGGGTCTTCTTTACCATTTGCTCTTGGTGCAGCAATGGCAAAACCAGGTGCACGTATTATTGCTATAAGTGGTGATGGTGCATTTAGTTACAACGTAGGTGAACTAGCGACTTTACAACAATTAAATTTACCTATTATCAATGTTGTCTTTAACAACTCAGTTTTATCTTGGTCTAAATGGACGCAACAACTGAATTTAGCAGGTCATAACCAATCCGTTGAGCTAGGAACTTTTGAGTTTGGAACAATTGCTGAAGGGTTTGGAATGGTTGGAGAAAACGTAAGTAACATTCAAGATTTAGGCCCTATTCTAAAACGGGAACTTGAAGCTAGCAGACCTAGCGTTATTAATGTATATACTGATGAGTGGCAATCACCAACAATGCCTTATCGTCAGGCTATGAATCAGAAAAAACAAGGTGAATTTACTACCCTAGCTTATTAATATAGGCTTGCCAAAAGGAGAGAGAAATTCATGCTAGTTCAATCAGAAACATTGTTTAACTATATCGGTGGGGAATGGATTGAAAGCTCTACTACTATTAAACAGCCAGTATATAATCCAGCAACCGGAGAAATAATCGCAGAAGTACCGCTTTCTACAAAAGAAGATGTGGATAAAGCTGTTCAGGTGGCTAACGAAACTTTTAAATCATGGTCACAGGTTTCTGTACCAAAAAGAGCACGTATTCTTTTTAGATATCAACAATTATTGGTAGAAAATTGGGATGAACTTGCTAGATTAATAACGATGGAAAATGGAAAAAGTTATACAGAATCCCATGGTGAGGTCTTGCGTGGAATTGAGTGTGTCGAATTTGCAGCAGGTGCTCCTACATTAATGATGGGAAAACAACTACCAGATATCGCTACTAATATGGAGTCTGGCATGTATCGTTATCCAATTGGAGTGGTTGGTGGTATTACACCATTTAATTTCCCAATGATGGTACCTTGTTGGATGTTTCCGTTAGCAATCGTGTGCGGTAATACATTTGTATTAAAGCCATCTGAACGAACTCCTTTATTAGCAAATCGACTTGCTGAGCTATTTGAGGAAGCTGGTTTACCAAAAGGGGTTTTGAACATCGTACATGGTGCTCATGATGTCGTTAATGGACTTTTAGAGCATAAACTGGTTAAGGCTATTTCGTTTGTAGGGTCACAGCCTGTAGCAGAGTATGTGTATAAAAAAGGAACTGAAAACTTGAAGCGTGTTCAAGCATTAGCTGGCGCTAAAAATCACTCTATCGTATTAAATGATGCAGACATTCAAGATGCAGCAGCTCAAATTTCAAGTGCAGCATTTGGTTCAGCAGGTGAGCGCTGTATGGCGGCCTCTGTTGTTACTGTTCAGGAGGACGTGGCAGATGATTTGATTAAGGAACTATATAATCAAGCTAATGATATTACGATAGGGAATGGATTGGAAGAAAATGTATTTTTAGGTCCAGTTATTCGTGATGAACATAAAAAACGAACTCTTGGATATATTGAATCAGGTATCAAAGAAGGTGCAGATCTAATTCGTGATGGTAGAAAGGATGCTGCAGTAAAAGGTGACGGCTACTTTGTCGGTCCGACTATCTTCGATAAAGTAACAAGAGATATGAAAATATGGCAGGATGAAATTTTTGCACCTGTTTTATCCGTAGTACGCGTAAAGTCATTAGAAGAGGCGATTGAAGTTGCAAATAGTTCAAAATTTGCAAATGGTGCCTGTATCTACACAAAAAACGCAAGTTCAATACGTAAGTTCCGTGAAACAATCGACTCTGGAATGTTAGGAGTTAATGTAGGCGTCCCTGCCCCAATGGCATTCTTCCCATTCTCTGGTTGGAAAGATTCTTTTTACGGGGACCTTCATGCAAATGGAACAGATGGTGTTGAGTTTTATACTAGAAAGAAAATGTTAACAGCAAGATATCAATAACAGATGAAATAAACCAATTTATAAATCTTATTTTAAAACTGTTTTTCTACTAGTAAGCGACCTACTATTTCTTATCAAATAATAGGTCGCTTACATCCATATTTATGCACTGAAATTTTACTGGGGGATGATAAAATGAAAGACATTTTAGAGAAAAATAAATATGTTTCAATTAATCCAGCAACTGAAGAAATGATTGCAGAGTTCGAAATGATGAATCGTCAAGAAGTTGAAGAAAAAATACTTTCTGCAGTTGAAGCTCAAAAAGAATGGAAGAAAACCCCCGCTCCAGTAAGAGGGGAAATGCTTTTAAAAATGGCAGATAAATTAGAGAAAGAGGCCGAAGAATGGGGAAGGCTACTAACTGAAGAGGTTGGTAAATGTTTAAGGGACGGAATTGCTGAGGTTCATAGAACAGTCACTATACTGCGTTTTTTTGCCGGGGAAGGGTTTCGGATGACAGGGGAAACGATTCCTTCTAGACAAGAAGGAGTCTTTGCGTATACGAAACAACAACCTTTAGGGGTAGTAGGCGTCATAACTCCATGGAATGTCCCACTTGCCATTCCTGTTTGGAAAATTGCTCCAGCACTAATTGCAGGTAATAGTGTGGTGTGGAAGCCTGCTAACCAATCGCTACTAATCTCTCAAAAGCTTGTCTCTTTATTTGAAGAAGTGGGATTCCCTCAAAATCTTGTAGCCATGATTCCAGCCGACGGTCCATTAGTTGGCGACATATTTGCAGAAAACGAAAATATTAAAGCAGTTACATTCACTGGCTCAAATAAAACAGGAAAGACTATTAATAAACTATTATCAACTAGAGGTATTCGTTTTCAGGCGGAAATGGGAGGGAAAAACCCGTTTATTATCATGCCTGATGCCGATTTAGAACTAGCATGTAAAGATATCGTAGCAGGTGGATTATTAGATGCAGGACAACGTTGCACTGCGACTAGTCGAATTTTTGTCCATAATACGATCTATGAATCATTTAAAGAGCAAATGTTGAAAGTTTTAGATTCTGTAAAGCTGGGACCTCCTACGGAAGAATCATCAATTATTGGTCCTGTTGTAGATAAAGGACAATACGAAAATAGTTGGCATTATATTAATAAGGCTCTGGCTGAAGGGTCAACTTTAATTTATGGTGATGATGAGCCATCTGAAGAGTGGGTAAAACAAGGCTATTATATTAAACCAAAATTATTTGATAATGTTACACAAGATATGACTATAGCAAGGGAAGAAATATTTGGCCCAGTATTAGCGATCATTAAGTTTTCAGACCTCGATGAATGTTTGAAACAAGCAAACGATATTGAATACGGTTTATCTTCGACTATTTACACAAAAGATATATCAGCTGCGATGAAGTATGCAGATGAAATTGAGTCAGGACTTGTGCACATTAATTTACCTTCTACCTACAGTGAGCCGCATATGCCATTTGGTGGTATTAAATCAACTGGTATTGGCGGTTTCCGTGAATTAGGTACTCATGCAATTAAGTTTTATACAGAGTGGAAAACAGTTTATGTTCGAACTAGATAAATTCATCATGCAGAAGGAGAAAAAATAGATGGACATATTAATAGGGGTTTTAATACTATTTGCAATGATAAGTGGACTTGCAAAAGTAGGCTTTGGGTTTGGAGCCGGTATTGTATTAAACCCAATCTTAACATTATTTGTACCATCAGCAACAGCTGTTACCCTGCTGGCACCAATTCTCTGGTTTAGTAATTTTACTGGGGCAAGAACACATAGGAAATCGATAGAGTGGAATCTCATAAAAAAAATGTTACCAATGGCCATAATTGGTACATTATTAGGTAGTTTGGTACTCGCTTATGTAAATGATCAAATATTGAAACCAACTATAGGAATTATTGCAATAATAATGGGATTCTTCCTCTTGATATCTCGTAAAAAAATAATGAGTGAAAAGGAAGTTGAAGAAAAACAAGATAGTACATCTGTTATAACTAAGAAAATAGGATTTAAATATCATTTAGGGGCATTATTATCAGGGTTAGTAGGATCAACTGCTAATTCCGGAGGCCTTCCACTAATTGTCCTCTTTTTGAATGATCGATCAATAAATAAAAATGCATTTGCTGCTAATATTGTTATCATGTTAGCGATAATGGATTCGATCAAAATTATTCTTTATTTAATCTTAGGTATCCTGAACATACAAAACTTTTTATTAGTAGCATTATATATTCCTTTTATTTATGTTGGTGCTTTAGTTGGAAAATGGGTTCATTCTAAAATATCAGAAAAGTCATTTTTTACAGTTGTTCATTCGATGATTTTTATTATTGGAATAATGCTATTGTTCTAGAAATTAAGAACGTGAAGATAAAAGAGGTGTATTTAATGAAAGAAAAATTATATATAAATGGCGAGTGGATTGAATCAAATGAATATGCAGATTTATATTCACCTTTCTCAGGTGAGAAAATTGCAGAGATACCACAAGCATCCAATGAACAAGTGGATGCAGCTATTGACTCTGCCTATAACAATAGAGGAATAATGGCAAGTTTAACAGCGTTTGAAAAGGCCGAGATATTAGAGAACTTAGTTATTTTATTAAGAAAAAACAGATTAAAAGCAGCTAAAATCATTTCTATAGAGTCTGCCAAGCCAATAAAGTTTTCACTGAGCGAAGTGGATAGAACAATTGAAACATATAAGTTTGCAGCTGAAGAAGCTAAACGGATCCATGGAGAAATGATTCCTTTAGATGCAGCAAAAAATGGTGCAAATAAGTTAGGTTATACTCTCAGAGAGCCAATTGGCGTTGTGGCTGCAATTACTCCATTTAATTTTCCAATGAATTTGGTTGCTCACAAAGTAGGGCCTGCGATTGCAGCAGGAAATACAGTGGTTTTAAAGCCTGCTTCACAAACGCCGTTGTCTGCATTTTTTCTTGCCGAATTATTAGAAGAGGCTGGACTTCCAAAAGGTACTGTAAATGTAGTGTCTGGAAGTGGGCGTATAGTAGGTGATCGGTTAGTAACTAGTGAAAAAGTCAGTATGGTAACTTTTACTGGAAGCCCTGAAGTAGGCATCGGTATTAAAAATAAGGCTGGGCTAAAGAGAGTCGCATTGGAGCTAGGTTCAAATTCAGGACTGGTCATAGATGATGGTGTAGATTTAGATAAGATTATTCCAAAATGTGTAGTTGGTGCTTTCTCTAACCAAGGGCAAGTTTGTATATCACTTCAAAGAATATACGTTCATGAAAATATTTTTAATGCATTTATAAATAAATTTAAAGAGGAAACTGAAAAGCTTATTTTAGGAAATCCAATAGAGGAAAGTACCGATATTTCAGCACTTATTTCTGGAAAAGATTTAGAAAGAGCAAAAGTCTGGATTGACGAAGCAGTAGAAGAGGGCGGTAAGATAATCACAGGTGGCCAAATAAACGAAAATATCCTACTGCCGACGGCTATCGCGAATGCCCAAGCTCACTCCAAGGTATCCTGCCAAGAAGTATTTGCACCTATTGTTACAATTAATTGTATTAAAAGTATAGACGAAGGAATTAATTTAATAAATGATTCTAGGTTTGGATTACAGGCTGGAATTTTTACAAACGACATTCAAACTGCGATGGAAGCTTCTAAGAAACTTCAGGTTGGAGGAGTTATGATTAATGATGTTCCAACTTATAGAGTAGATCAAATGCCGTATGGCGGTGTAAAAGAAAGTGGAAACGCCCGCGAAGGGTTGAAATATACGATTGAAGAAATGACTGAAATGAAACTAGTTGTGTGGAACCAAATGTAAACATAATGAAAAGGAAACAAGTGCATCATCTTGTTTCCTTTTTCTTTAAGATTATTTTCTTGAAATGGAGATTAGATTAAATTTACTAGAGGTAGCTTAATAACTGTCTGTCTATAAAAGAAGGACGAGCAAGTTCTACAAGAAATTGAAAAAGGTTTGAATATGTTAATCAACAAAAAAGGATGCGATGACGCATCCTTTTTTGTACGAGTGAAGTGATTTTTAGTATTATGCATGATTTGGACAAAAAGAATTAAAAGGAACAGATAGTTGTCCGAATGAAGAGGCGATTCTGACAGGAGTCACCAGAAAAAACCAAAGGTAGAGTCCAAAAAGAAGGTTGATTCCGACAGATGGCCTGAAAAAAACAAAAGCTTAGTCCGAATGAAGGGGAGATTCTGACAGGATGCCTGAGAAAAACCAAAGGCATAGTCAAAATGAAGGGGTGATTTTGACAGAATGCATGAAAAAAACCAAGTCAGAGTCAAAATAGAAGGTTAATTCTGACCGAAGCCTGAGAAAAACCAAAGGCTTAGTCCGAATGAAGGGTTGATTTTGACAGCAGTCACCAGAAAAGCTAAGTCAGAGTCAAAATAGATGGTTGATTCCGACAGAAGTCATGAGAAAAAACTAAGGTAGAGTCCTAATGAAGGGTTGATTTTGACAGAAGGCATGTGAAAAACCAAGGCAGAGTCCAAAAAGAAGGTTGATTCCGACAGGAGAAGCATGTGAACCAATAGGAACGTCCCAATAATCGTGGTGAGTTCAGATTAGAACCACAAAATAAATAGGTTGAGACCATTGATTACTAAATCGGCAAACAGCCCCGATCCGAAGTAACGCGAATATCAGAAATACCATTCTTAAACGCAAGTCCAGATCACAAACAATAAAATATTTTCACGAATTCTTTCATATTGTGTAATATCACAACCTGAAGGTGGTGTTGGTAGTTGAAATCGACCTTAGCAAAAGTAATTGAGGCTAAAGCTCAATTACTAGTTGGAAATCAACGAAGTGTTCCTTCTATAAGTTTGCCAGTAAAGGACCTTGAGTTTATTCAGAGGAAAAAAGAGCTTCTTGATAAACGTTCAGCTGAAATCGTTAAATGCAATTCAAACGGCCAGATCATTAGTAAAAATGAGGTGGATGGAAAGGTCCATCTTAATTATCTTGTTCATTACCAATATTTAATTCGTCAGAATAAAAATCTGTACGTCGAGGAGCAATGTGAAGAAAGAAGGGCTGTATTTACATTAAATAAATTAATCAGTGATGAAGAGGTTCCAAAAGAAAAAGACACCCATCATGAAGCGATGGATCGTGAAAACCAAGAAGAAGACGATCGGGATTTTAAATATAACCGTCTTGCAGCGGTTCAATACGCGGAGCGTTGGTGGAATGATTACAACCCAAAATACAAAAAGTTTGAAGATAATTGTACGAATTTTATTTCGCAATGTCTCCGTGCTGGGGGCTCACCGATGTATGGATATCCAAATCGCAGTAAAGGTTGGTGGATGCAAAATAATAATTGGAGTTATAGTTGGACTGTTGCGAATGCCTTGAGATGGTATTTAAGTGGATCACAAAAAGGTCTTCAAGCAAAAGAAGTATCCTCGCCAAAGCAGCTTTTATTGGGTGATATCATTTGCTATGACTTTGAAGGAGATGGGCGTTTTAATCATAATACGATTGTCGTGGCGAAGGATATTGAAGGTTATCCACTTGTTAATGCCCAGTCGCAAAACAGTCGGATGAGGTATTGGTCCTATTATGATTCAACAGCCTATACACCGAATATTAAATATAAGTTTTTTCATATCATAAATAACTAATAACTTTATTCAGTAGAAGCCCCTTAACTGTCCGTGTGGAATCAAGAAAATAAGATATACTATTTATGTGGGGTTCAAATCGTGGCTGAATAAAGTTACAGCCTCCGGCGGATGCCACGATTTTTCAAAGGAAATTTTTCGAGCAGTAAGTTCAAAGACTAAGAACGCCACTTCCTGTGGCAACGTCTTTATGACCCACATCGTGTGGGCCTAAAAATCGGGCGCAAATACGCCAAGGCGTATTTGATTTCTTTTTGGTATAATAACGATTGAGGTGAATGAAAGTGGGACTACACGTCGTATTATACCAACCAGAGATTCCTGCAAATACAGGGAATATCGCGCGTACATGTGCAGCAACAGGGACAACTTTGCATTTAATTCGGCCCATGGGATTTTCAACCGAGGACAAAATGCTTAAGCGTGCTGGTTTAGATTATTGGGAGTTTGTAAAGATTCTTTATTACGATTCTTTAGAGGAGCTTTTTGAAAAATACCAGGATGGAAAATTTTATTTTATTACAAAGTTTGGACAGAAAGCATATTCATCCTTTGATTATAGTGATTTACAAAAGGATCATTTCTTTTTATTTGGAAAAGAAACTACTGGGCTACCTAAGGAACTCATCGAAAAAAATAAAGAACGGGCTCTCCGACTACCAATGACAGAAAATGTCCGCTCTTTAAATTTATCTAATACCGCAGCTATTTTAGTATACGAAGCTTTAAGACAACAAAATTATCCTGGACTAACGTAAAACAAAAACGACCTCTACCCATTGGCAGAGGTCATTTTTTTATTATTTTTTGTTTACGCTTGGCTTATCTTCATACCCACCCGTAAAGATAGCTGCTAAAAATGTAACAATAACACCTAAAATTAACAATAATTTCATGTGTTTTTCCTCCTTTATGTATGAAGCTCAAAAATAACCTTCAAAAAAGATTCCTAGGTGTATTATAACCTAAATTCAATTTTGTGTGAATGTTATCTATGGACAAATTGTAAACATTTTCGAACCTTTTAAAAACAGGCACATAAACTTTATAAACTCCTTTTACATTGTATCCCCTTATTTTTTCTAAATTATTTTCATTTTGTCCAATCAAGAATACTAGGGGAATTTTTCTTATAATTCAGAATAGGACATGTTGAATTTTGTAAGATTAAAGCATGTTAAAGGACATCCTCGCATACATTTTATTAAACCGTGCAAGAGACAACAAAGATGGAGGAGGCCCCTAATTAATGGATATCTTAAAAAAGATAGAACAATTTCGTGAAGAGGAACAACGTTTGAAGTGGGAAGGAACCTTCGCTGATTATTTAGAACTACTAAAGGAAAAGCCATGGGTTGCTCAGTCTGCTCATTCCAGAGTTTATAATATGATTAAAGACGCCGGGATTGAAGAGGAAAATGGAAAACGTAAATATAAGTTCTTCGACCACCAACTATTTGGTTTAGAGGAAGCACTTGAGCGACTAGTCGAAGAATATTTTCATCCAGCAGCAAAACGACTTGATGTTCGTAAGCGAATTTTATTATTGATGGGTCCTGTTAGCGGTGGTAAATCAACATTGGTTTCCATGTTAAAAAGAGGATTAGAAACATACTCACATACTGAAAGAGGCGCGGTTTATGCAATCAAAGGCTGCCCGATGCATGAAGACCCACTGCACCTTATTCCCCATCATTTAAGAGAGGACTTCTTCGATGAGTACGGGGTTCGGATTGAAGGTAATTTATCGCCACTAAATATGATGAGATTGCAGGAAGAGTACGGAGGCAGAATTGAGGATGTTAGAGTTGAGCGAATATTCTTGTCCGAGGATAAGCGTGTAGGAATTGGAACCTTTAGTCCTTCAGATCCAAAATCTCAGGATATTGCTGATTTAACTGGAAGTATTGATTTTTCAACAATTGCTGAGTTTGGTTCAGAATCAGACCCACGTGCCTATCGCTTCGATGGAGAATTAAACAAAGCGAACCGTGGAATGATGGAATTCCAAGAAATGCTAAAGTGTGATGAAAAATTCCTCTGGCACTTACTCTCCTTAACGCAAGAAGGTAATTTTAAAGCAGGAAGATTTGCTTTAATTTCAGCGGATGAGCTGATCGTCGCACACACGAACGAAACAGAATATCGTTCCTTTATTGCGAATAAGAAAAATGAAGCGCTACATTCACGTATCATTGTTATGCCGGTTCCATATAATTTACGTGTTTCTGAGGAAGAGCGTATATATGCAAAGATGATTAAGGAAAGCGATGTGCGCGATGTTCATATTGCTCCACATACCTTTAGAGTGGCAGCAATGTTTACGATTTTAACTAGATTAAAGGCCCCTAAAAAAGGCGATATCGATATTATTAAAAAGATGAGATTGTATGATGGGGAAAGTGTGGAAGGCTTCAATGCAATTGATGTGGAGGAGCTCAAAAAGGAATATCAGGATGAGGGAATGAGTGGTATTGACCCGCGTTATGTAATTAACCGGATATCATCCACGATTATTCGAAAAGAAAACCCATCCATTAATGCATTGGATGTATTGCGTTCCTTAAAGGATGGCCTTGAACACCATCCATCCATTTCGAATGAAGACCGTGAGCGCTATTTGAATTTCATCTCAATTGCGAGACGTGAGTATGACGATATTGCGAAGAAAGAGGTTCAAAAGGCGTTTGTTTATTCATATGAAGAGTCTGCGAAGACATTAATGGATAACTATCTAGATAATGTTGAAGCATACTGTAATAAAAACAAACTTCGCGATCCTTTAACAGGGGAAGAAATGAATCCAGATGAGAAGCTTATGCGTTCGATTGAGGAGCAAATTGGAATCTCTGAAAATGCAAAGAAGGCATTCAGAGAGGAAATCCTTATTCGTATCTCAGCATATGCCCGTAAAGGAAGAAGATTTGATTACAAGTCACATGAACGTCTTCGTGAGGCAATTCAAAAGAAATTATTTGCGGACCTGAAAGACGTCGTGAAAATCACTACTTCTACAAAAACACCAGATGAGCAACAGCTGAAGAAGGTCAATGAGGTTGTGGCAAGATTAATTGATGAGCACGGTTATAATTCAACATCCGCGAATGAACTGCTACGTTACGTAGGAAGCTTATTGAACCGATAATCTAGAAAGAAAATAGGGGTTAGGCCAGCTTGATGGTCTAATCCCTTGTTTTTCAAATCGGACGGATCTATTCGGTTGTACTTATGAAAAGGAACCAGAGTAAGGAATCCACGTGTAATCCCCTTCATCGGGCTTATGAAGAGGAATTCGAGCGAGAAAACCGATCGTTAATCCCGTTCATCCTGCTTGTGAAGAGGAACCCGAGCAAGGAATTCACTTGTAATCCCCTTCATCGCGCTCATGAAGAGGAATCCGAGCTGAAATCGACCGTTAATCCCCTTCATTGCGCTTTTGAAGAGCAATTCAAGTAAGGAATCCACTTGTAATCTCCTTCATCGCACTTAGAAAGATGAAACTTGTCCATTTATGAATAATAGTGATGGAGTCTGTTTGTAATAAACAGCAGGAACTTGTCTATTTTTAAGACTAATCGCCTAATTCACGAAAATTTTTGTCAATAAATCAATGTTCTTGCATAGTATAGAGTAATCTACTATTGGTTAATTTTTGCTAAAGAGTAGGTAGAAGCTGGTCTCTTTTTTATTTCAAACAGCTTTTGTTTAATACAGTTTTTCGTTTAACGAAGTTCTTTCACAAACCGTCAAGATAATGTATGAAGGTCAAGGTAAAAATGTGAATGGTTTAATAAAAAAATTTTAGGAGGGGAAAGATTATGTCGAAAAGTAATTCAAAGAACTTTGTCATTTCCCAAGAAGATTGGTCCCTCCATCGCAAAGGCCATGATGATCAAACAAGACACCAAGATAAGGTACAGGATGCTATTAAGAATAATTTACCTGATTTGATAACGGAAGAAAGTATAATTATGTCAAACGGAAAAGATGTTGTTAAAATTCCTATTCGTTCCTTAGACGAATATAAAATCCGTTACAACTATGATAAAAATAAACATGTTGGCCAAGGGAATGGAGATAGCCAGGTTGGTGACGTTATTGCAAGAGATGGGTCCGGACAAAGTGCAGGAAAAGCAGGCCCTGGAAAAGGGCAAGGTGCAGGTGATCAAGCCGGTGAAGATTATTATGAGGCGGAAGTTTCTCTAATGGAGCTTGAGGAAGCCCTATTTAAGGAATTAGAGCTGCCAAATCTTAAGCGGAAAGAACAGGATCAAAACATTGTAGAAAATATTGAATTTAATGATATTCGTCGAACCGGTTTAATGGGCAATATTGATAAGAAACGGACAATGATGTCGGCATACAAACGAAATGCGATGGCAGGGAAGCCTAGCTTCCATCCGATTTATCGGGAGGATTTGAAGTTTAAAACATGGAATGAGATTGTAAAACCAGATTCAAAGGCAGTAGTGCTTGCGATGATGGATACGAGTGGTTCAATGGGAATTTGGGAGAAGTATATGGCAAGAAGCTTCTTCTTCTGGATGACTCGATTCCTGCGTACAAAATATGAAACGGTGGAAATCGAATTTATTGCCCACCATACGGAAGCCAAAGTTGTGTCTGAAGAGGACTTTTTTTCAAAAGGTGAAAGTGGGGGTACAATTTGTTCATCAGTGTACCGCAAAGCATTAGAAGTAATTGATGATAAGTATCCAGCGGCACGTTATAATATTTATCCATTTCATTTCTCAGACGGAGATAATTTAACCTCAGATAATGCAAGATGTGTGAAGTTAGTGAGCGAGTTAATGAAGGTTTCTAATATGTTTGGCTATGGGGAGGTAAACCAGTATAACCGTCATTCGACCCTTATGTCAGCCTATAAAAACATTGAGGATGAACGATTTAGGTACTATATTTTAAAACAAAAAGCAGACGTATTTCATGCGATGAAGAGCTTTTTTAAGAATGAAGAAGAAAATAAGGCGTATGCATAGAAAAAAGCCAGCTGAGACGCTGGCTTTTTGGTTTTTTAATTTTTCTGAACCTCATACTTCTACCATGGCTTTTATAATAGCAGAATTAGGATTTGTCCACCCAGTAAAATCTTTTATCATATTTGCGAATAATGACCTATTAGTTATAAACTTTTGCATGTCAAACTTCCGTTTCCTCAAAAGGTTATAAACCATTTGAAAATCTTCCATCGTTGCATTTCTGCTGCCCATTAATATAGTTTCTCTTTTATGAAAATCCGGGTTGTGAAAATGAATTGTATCTTTGACCAGCCCAACATAAACCACTTTCCCACCAAAGGAAATATACTCCAATGATTGTTCCAATGAACCTTTATTTTCAGTAGCATCTATAACTATATCAGTCATATTACTGCCTGTAATTGGCCTGGTTTAATACATTTAATTTGTTTCAAGTTTATTCACCGCCTATTTTTGAAATGAATTGGTGATATTCTTTATTTCCACTTGGCCAAGTACGATTATGTATTGGAGATAATCTGTTGCGAACTTCTTCTAGTAACTTCAGATTAATAGGTTCCTTTAGCCAATTAATATTCTTGATAATATTTTTTACACTGGCAGTACTTACTAAAGTTGTAGAAATATTATTGTTGGAAGTTGAAAATTGAATCGCAAGTTTAGCCAGGTCTACTCCTTGTTCTTTACAATAAACTGCGGTTTCTTTACAAACCTTAATAATTTCTTTATCAGCAGGATGCCACTCGGCTATAGGACCGTCATGCAGTAACCCCATGGATAGGGGAGATGCATTCACTAATCCAACACCTTTCTTCTTCAACATAGGCACTAAATCTAACAATGATGTATCATTTAATGAATAATGACAATAGGAAAGGATTACATCTAATGACACGTCATCCAATATTTTTGTGAAGGTTGGTAAAGGTAAGGCAGATACTCCGTAGAATCTTATTTTTCCTTCTTTTTTTAAATCTTGTAAGGCTGGAATAGATTCCTCAAGAATTTGTGTGTAATTACCAAATTCAATGTCATGCAAAAATAATATATCCAAGTAATCGGTATGAAGTCTTTGTAAACTTTCTTCGACACTCTTAATAATTCGTCCATAGGAAAAGTCAAATTCTTCACTTCCATACCTTCCTGCTTTAGAAGACAGTATAATGTCGTCTCTATTTAACTCTTGTATTGCTTTTCCTAATACTGTCTCTGCTTTGGTTAGACCATAGTATGGGGATACATCAATATAATTGATTCCATGCTCTACTGCTGTTCTAACAGTATTAATACCTTCACTTTCACTTACTTCTCTATACACGGATCCTAATGAGGAAGCTCCAAAACTAAGAGATGACACTGACATACCAGTATTTCCTAACTTACGATATTTCATAGACCCCACCCACTATTCTAATTTATAAAACCTGCTGGCATTTCTCCCGAAAAGTTTTTCTAACTCTAAACTGTTTAATTGATCACCTAAATTTGTTCGAACAACTTCAATTGCTTCATCATATGTACCTGACAATAAACAAACAGGCCAATCACTTCCAAACATTAATCTATCGGTACCAAAAAGTTCTAAAACAGCACTTAAATACCGTTTGAAGTCTATCATTTTCCAATTAGTTGAAGCTTCGGTTATCATCCCAGATGTTTTACAAAAAAGGTTTCGATAGTTTGATAACTTATCCATACTATTGAACCATGCTTCATAGGATTTGTTGGCTATATCAGGCTTCCCTATATGGTCTATGCCCCCCCTGAGGTTAGGTACTTTTTTCAATAACAAATTCAGTGTATCTAACTGATTGTGAGTGACTAATAAATCTACTGGTAAATTGATTTTCTCCAAGTATTTAAAAGCATTGACATATCGTTCGCTTAAAATTATGGTTTCATCGGTCATATCTTGAATCATGACACGTATACCTGCAAATTTACGATATTTTTTGTAAACTTCTAACTGTTCTTTGAATTTTGGATCATTTAGTTCCAGCCATGTAACAACAGCCGCTACTGTCTCAACATTATTACTAAGTTGAAGTAAAAATATGGATTCATCATATGTAGGAGCTGCTTGTATTAATACCGTTTTATTTATATTGTGATGTGTTAAGTGAGGAAGAAGATCTGATGGGTAATAATCACGATACATAAGGTGATTATCCGGTTTAATCCAACCATAATCATCTCTAGATATCTTCCAATAGTGTTGGTGAGCATCTATCCTCATGAGAAAATGAACCTCCCTATCATTTGTATTTATTATCAAATCAGTCAAAGTAAGTTACCCACTTTTAATGTTGGAATTACCATCTTTAGCTGTAGTTGTAGATTCGCCTATGAGTAAGTTTGTAGGGAGGACGATTTTTTTCTTTTTCTTGCATTCCTTTCCTTCAATCTTTTGAATTAAAAGTTCCATACCCAAATAGCCAATATCGTAAGCCGGTTGTTTAATAAGTGTTAATAGAGATTTATGAAGCGGCAGTGGGCTAGGATCATCAAAAGATACAATAGAAACATTTTCAGGTACACTAAATCCATGTTTATTTAGCCCTTTAATGAGTTCAATAGAAATAAAGTTATTTGTCGCTATTATGGCTGTGGGTCTTTCAGGAATAGAAAAGTGTATAAACAATTGCAAAAACTCATCAACGTTAATATTTGTTAATGATGTGAAATAGCTCCATGAAGTCTCGTGAAATAAGTTATTTTCCTTAATATAATTTAGATATGCTTTTTCTCTTTCTCTAGTATTCGAAATACTGACTGGTCCCGAAACGAACGCAATTTTTGAGTGGCCCAATTTTACTAAATAATCCATTAAACAATATATGGATTGTTTATTATCACCAATAACTAAATCTTCATCAATTCCTTCTATCTCACGGTCTACTAATACAAAAGGAATATTATGTTTTTTTAAGGTTTCTACATTGCTTTTTGAGAAATCGTTTGTTGGTGCATAAAGAAGTCCGTCAATTCCTCGTGAAATAACTGAGCGAATATATGCACTCTCTTTCTCAAGATTTTCATCAGAATTACTAAATACCACTTGGTATCCTTTTTCACTAGCTTTATCCTCAGCACCTCTAGAAATATTAGTGAAAAAAGGGTTGGTAATATCAGTTATTATTAAACCTAAGAGTTTTGAATCCTTTGAGATTAGACTTCTCGCTGTACTGTTTGGAATATAATCTAATTCTTTGATCGCTTTAAATACGCGATCCCGTGTTTCGGCTCTTATTGATTTATGATTATTTATTACTCTGGAGACAGTCATGGCTGAAACATTTGCCCTTTTAGCGACTTCGTATATAGTAGCCAAAAATCTCCCCCCCCCTTATCAAATTTTTCGATAATAATAAGTGTAAAAATGAAAAGAAAGCGGTTAAACAAATTTCTCTAAAATATTTCTGAAAAGCTAGACAATTCTGTAATCTGATGTTAGGATTTTGTTATCGATAACATTCTTTCGAACTAAATAATATCACAATAATCGAAGGAATCACACTACTTAAATTAATTATTTTGTGATTTTAATTTATAAAAATTATATCTACGAGGGAGGATCTATTTTGGCTAAAAATATATGTATCACTCATCGGGATCGTTCTTTTTATATTCATTATGAAAATAAAGGAGCACCTACTAGTATGATATTGGATCATATACATAATGATTATGAGATATATTTTCAGCTTGAAGGACAACGGAAATTTATCATTGGCAACGAAGAGTACCATGTTCATGACAATAGTTTAGTCTTTATTAATAGAAATGTTCTTCACAAAACTTGTGCAGCAAATGATTCTCCCCATAAACGTTTTGTACTTAATTTTCAAAAATCATTTATATCAGCTGAAACTTATTATCTAATACAGCTCTTATTTGAAAACGGACCAACAATACTTAATGTACCCATTCAACAGCGACAACTATTTGTTGAATTATTAAAAGGAATTCAATTTGAGTATTCTAACAATGACCAACAAGATTCCACTCTATATATTCAATCACTACTTATACAATTTCTCATTGCAAGTAAACGACTTTACGAAAAACAAAGGAAACATGTGACTATTGGGAAGGAAAGTACAGAAAGTGATTTGGTATCCTCAATTATTAAATATATTCATGATCAATTTAACAAAAGCATGTCATTGTCGTGGCTATCTCAAAAGTTCTATGTAAGTGAGCATTATCTTTGTCATCTATTCCGTAACGTTACCGGTTGTACAATCGTTCAGTATGTAAATGTTGTCCGAGTAAATGAAGCGAAGCGATTACTACTTGAAACAAATCTTAAGATACATGACATTGCAATAAAAATTGGATTTTCTAATCATGTTCATTTTTGTAGGGTCTTTAAAAAAGAAATTGGAAAGTCTCCAACTCAGTTTAGGGTAGACTCTCTGCAGGAAAAAAAGAAATATAAAAATATATAAAAAAGCTACTAAAGAAGTGGTACTCCATTTTTTAGTAGCTTTTTATTTAGCAGAAATTTATATGTTAATAAAAAAAGCGATTACAACAAAATATGTAAAATTAGACCTGATAAAATTGAATTAAGAGATTAATTGAAAGGAAGGTGGAGTTATGAATATCGGTGTTTTAGATTGAATGGGCAGTTTTAATTAATAAAAGCATAGTTTTCCATTCTCACTACAATTATTATAGGGGGCTATTATGAAACAACATCGTTTTGTTTTATTAGTTGTAACAATTGTTATGCTAAGTCTTTTGAGTGCTTGCAACAAATCGAATTCAAGTGAAAAGGCTTCAAATAATCAAAATAATGATAAACCATATGAAATTTCGGTGATGGTTCCATTGCACACACCAGAAGTTCCCAATACTAAAATTGAAGAAAAACTTGAGAAGGCAACAGGAGTAAGTCTAGATGTAACCTGGATTCCTGCATCAAGCTATGATGACCAAGTTACCAATGGTTTTGCAACCGGCTCACTTCCACAAATCGTTCCTACTGGTACTAATACATTTATACAATTTAAAGAAGCGATTCAAGATGGCCAATTTTGGGAAATAGGTCCTTATTTAGATGAGTTTGAAAATTTGAGCAAGCTTAATGATGATATATTAGCTAACCAACTGGTTGAAGGCAAACTGTATACAGTATATATGGGTAGACCTCGCTCGAGAGCGGGTATTATTTATCGCAAAGACTGGGCAGATAAACTTGGTCTCTCAGCTCCAACAAATACGGATGAGTTTTACGAAATGGTTAAATCGTTTACAGTAGAGGACCCTGATGGAAATGGCAAAGATGATACTTTAGGACTTGTTGATCGGACAACGTTGACAGGTGGTTCATTTAAAAATATCTCTTCATGGTTTGGTACTCCAAATAGATGGGGTGAAAAGGACGGAAAATTGTTACCAGAATTTATGTTTCCTGAATACAAAGAGACAATGAATTATATAAGAAAAATTCATGAGAATGGTTATATGAATCAAGATTTCCCAGTTACTAGTAAAAATGACCAAGTGAACATGATGGTTAATGGTACAGGTGGTGTCTATATAGGAACAATGGGTGATGTTCTTAGTATGTATAGCAATGCCAAGGACTTGAACCCTGATGTAGAATTTGATGTTCATAATTATATTGAAGGTCCAGATGGTAAGTATGGAGTATTTTCAAATCCAGGTTTCGGGAGTCTAGTTCTATTTCCGAAATCTGCCATTAAGACTGAGGATGAATTAAGAAAAGTTTTGGGATTCATAGATTACTTAATGACGACAGAAGGGGCAAATTTAATTATTTGGGGAATCGAAGGAGAGCACTATGAAGTAGTTGATGGTAAAGCAAGAACGATCGACGACGATCTGTTCAGTAGAGAGGTAAAACCATATTCGGCTTTCGAGATAGGAGAGTCGGCAACAAATGGACGATATGAAGGATACTATGATTATGAGCCGAGAGCCAAAGCCGACGAGTTATACGTGGATAATGATAAGTATTTAATCGAGGATCCATCCTATACACTGCAATCAGAAACTTATTTCAGTGATGGCGGAAGGCTAGATCAAATTATCGAAGATGCAACCTATAAATATATGATCGGACAACTCGATGAAACAGGTTTTGACGCCGCAATTGAAAAATGGAAAGAAGAGGGCGGAGAAAAAGTAATTAAGGAATTTAATGACGCTTATTCAAAGAAGTAAAGAATTGAAGAATAATTATAACAGGAGAGATAATTCTATGAGTCGAAAAAGAACAAAATTTTCTTGGGCAGCTATCTTAGCCTGTTCCACAATTTTATTTTCAGCCTGTAGTCAAGGAGAAGAAGTATCAGAGAAAACTCGTAACAATGGATCAACAAAGATTACGATGATGACAGCACTTCACACTCCAGAAATACCAAGTGACAAAATAATCAACATGATTGAAGAGAAAACAAACACAGAATTAGACATTCAATGGATTCCCAATAATGTTTACGATGAAAAGTTAAACTCGGCATTTGCCACAGAATCACTTCCCCAAATCGTTCCAATGGGTTTTGAGATGTATAACCAGTACAAAGAGGCAATCAGGGATGGACAGTTTTGGGAAATTGGCCCTTATTTAGACGACTATGAAAATTTAAGTAAACTAAGGGAAGAGGTTATAAACAATACAAAGGTAAACGGAAAAGTGTATGGAATCTATCGAGCAACACCTATGTCAAGACAAGGATATATATACAGAAAAGATTGGGCAGATAAATTAGGTATTGAAACGCCAAAAACAACCGAAGATTTCTACGAAATGCTGAGAGCCTTTACCGAAGATGATCCTGATGGAAATGGTAAAGACGATACAATTGGTTTAACAGATCGAAGTGATTTGGTTTATGGTGCATTTAAAACGATTGCTTCTTGGTTTGGAACCCCTAATGATTGGGGAATAAAAGATGGTAAGCTTTTACCAGAGTTTATGTTTGATGAATATATGAAAACCTTAGATTATATGAAAAAAATTCATAGTAATGGGTATATGAATCAAGATTTTCCAGTTACAAGTAAGCCTGATCAACAAGCGATGATTAAAAATGGATCTGCTGGTGTGTATGTAGGCTCAATAGGAGATGTGGCAGGTTTATATAATGATGGAATTCAGCTAAATCCAGATTTAGAATATGACGTTCAAAACTATGTTGAAGGACCACATGGAGAATATGGAATTTGGGCAATTCCTGGATTTGGAAGTATTAACTTGTTCCCTAAGTCGTCAGTTAAAACTGAAGAACAGTTAAAAGAAATTTTAAGCTTTTACGATAAATTACTTAATCCTGACATGGCAAACTTAATTTCTTATGGTATTGAAGGGGAGCATTATGAAATAAAAGATGGACTCGCTGCACCATTAGAAGAAAAAAGAGCGGTTATAGATCGGGATGTGCGACCATTAAGTTCAATTCATATCGGTGATATAGAGACTATAAGAATACAACCATATCATAGTTACGATGTAAAACTTAAAGCAGAAGAGTTAATAGTTGATAATAACAAATACCTTATTCATAATCCAACCGTCACACTTGAATCGGATACATTTACAAAAAAATCAGAAACACTAAAACAAATTATGGTCGATGCTACTTACAAATATATTTTGGGACAAATTGATAAAGATGGTTTTAATAAAGCGATAGAAGAATGGAAAAAACAGGGTGGTAGTGAAGTGATTGTTGAATTTAATGAGGCATATCAAAAGTCTAAATAGATTCGACTAAAACGGTTACTGCTAAGTCAGAATGTTAAAAGATAGACTTAAACTCAATGGATTATGAAGTTTAGAAATCAACTAAATAAGAATAGGCTGTTGAGTAAACTCCCCAACAGCCTATTCTATTTTGAAAGAAGACTACCTACAAGAAGTGAGGGCTAAGGAATGAATAAACTTTTTTATGAACAACCTGCAAAAGATTGGAATGAGGCATTGCCGATTGGAAATGGCCGATTAGGTGGAATGATATTTGGTGGTGTTGAATTTGAACAAATACAACTCAATGAGGACTCAGTTTGGTATGGGGGACCAAGGGACCGTAACAATCCCGACGCACTAAAAAATCTACCGGAGGTACGTAGACTCTTATCGGAAGGTGAACTTAAGAAGGCGGAATCCCTTGCAGCCTTAGCATTGTCTGGAATCCCAGCAACACAGCGACATTATGAACCACTTGGTGATTTATATTTTTCGCAGTTGCATGGAGAAGGTGAAGTGTCCTCATATAGAAGAGAGCTTGATTTACAGAAGGGAATCGTGAATATACATTATAAAATCGGAGAAATAGAGTTTAATAGAGAAGTTTTTTCTAGTTACCCTTCGCAAGTCATGGTTCTAAGAATTACAGCGTCGGAAAAACAGTCAATCTCACTTCAATTATATTTTGATAGAGGAAAAGGTCGTAATTACGATGAAATGAAGCCCCTTCACGATAGTCAAATCATGATGCAAGGTAAAACAGGGGGAGAAGGCGGGATTACCTTCTGTAGTGTTGCTAAGCTAATTCCAGAAAATGGTTCAGTTAAGGCGCTTGGGAACCGTTTGATAATTGAAAATGCAGATGCAGTTACGATTCTTCTCTCAGCAGCTACTTCTTTTCGTTGTGAGAACCCGAAAGTAGAATGCCTAGATACGATTAAAGCAGCTACTTTTCAATCATATCATGCATTACGTCAATCTCATATTGAAGATTATCAATCATTATTTAAACGTGTTTCCTTACAATTATCCTCCAAGGATGACAAAAGTTCAATTACAACTGACGAGCGATTAAATTTAGTTAGAAAAGGTGAGGAGGATTTAGGCCTAATTGGTACATACTTTCAGTTTGGACGTTATTTACTCATTTCATCAAGTCGTACTGGATCCTTACCGGCAAATCTCCAAGGGATTTGGAATAATCAGATGCTACCACCGTGGGATAGTAAATTTACAATCAATATTAATGCACAAATGAACTATTGGCCAGCAGAGGTGGCTAACCTTTCTGAATGCCATGAACCGTTATTTGAACATATTGAACGTTTGGTTGAGCCAGGAAAGAAAACTGCACAAGTTATGTATGGTTGCAGAGGTTTTACAGCTCATCACAATACGGATATATGGGCAGATACAGCCCCACAAGATATGTATATGCCTGCAACAGTATGGCCTTTAGGTGCTGCCTGGTTAAGCCTGCATTTTTGGGAGAGATATCAATATACAGAGGATATTAGCTTTTTAGAAAGAGCTTATAAAATATTGAAAGAGTCAGCACTATTTTTTGTTGATTTTCTCATTGAGAACAAAGATGGGTACCTCATTACCTCACCTTCGGTTTCTCCAGAAAATAAATACATATTGCCAAACGGGGAAAAAGGTACATTGTGTGAAGGACCATCTATGGATAGTCAAATCATTAATGCACTTTTCAAAAGTTGTATTCAAGCGAGTGAGTTTCTGCAAACAGATCAAGAATTTCGCTTAGAACTACAAGCCTTACAATCGAAACTGCCACCCATTCAAATTGGAAAGCATGGTCAAATACAGGAGTGGTTGGAGGACTATGTCGAAGCAGAGCCTGGGCATCGTCATATCTCTCATTTATTTGGCCTACATCCGGGAAATCAAATCAATCCAACACATACGCCTGAATTAGCTAACGCTGCGAAAGTAACATTAGAACGTAGATTGCAAAATGGGGGAGGCCATACTGGGTGGAGTAGAGCGTGGATTATCAATATGTGGGCAAGACTTGGGGAAGCCGATATAGCTTATCAAAATATTATAGAATTATTATCATCTTCAACACTCCCGAATCTATTCGATAATCATCCTCCGTTTCAAATTGATGGGAACTTTGGAGGAACTGCTGGGATTGCGGAGCTTCTTTTACAAAGTCATATGGATGAGATTCATCTTTTGCCCGCCCTACCTCAAGCATGGAGCGAGGGAGAAGTGAAGGGATTACGAGCAAGAGGTGGATATGAAGTCGATATTGTATGGAAAGGCAATGAGTTAAAGCATGCAAGCATTTATTCTTTCAATGGGAATAAATGTACCGTAAGATACACAAAAAGTCTGGTTGTCCTATCTGAGGGTAAAGTGCTCGATGTGAAGCAATTGGGTGACTCTTTCATTCAATTTAATACAGAAAAAGGAAAAGTGTATAATTTAGTTTTATCTTAGGATATGAATATGTACTTACTATGCTCTAATTAGTGTACGAGGTTATGGAATAGCAATTCTAACACCAATTATTCATGTATCTGATCTAAAAAAGAGAGGGGAGACCCTCTCTTTTCCTGTGAAGCTATAAACTTTATAGGGAGCTTAAGTCCACGATTTTAACTTAATTTCCAGCCTTTTTGCAATATCCTGGTGTTGGATTATTTCCAGGTTTTGGATCTTTCTCTTTCTTGGGTCCATTTCCTGGTTTCTCACAACCTTCACCATCAGAAGGATCCCAACCTTTTAATACATTTTGTACTGTCCAGTTAGCAGCTTCTTCATCTGTAAGCTGTCTTCTTGATTCATTGATTGCAGCACCGGGGCCGTAGTTTTTATACTCAAACAAACGGGCATCTTCTGGATTTAAACCACTCATGGAAGTCCAACCCTCTGTCTTAATATGATCACCCAGTTCGCTATTCATAATGACCACACTACCTATCGCATTCGGATTGCCACCAGCAGGCCAAGGTCTGCCTAAATATACAGTACCAGCAGGGGCATCACTTGTTAGCTTACTATCCTTAATCAAAATACCGTATGGGTCCGTGATCAATGTACTTGCAGCAGTGACATAGCCATTATTTGAGTTTGATTTACGGTCAAGTGAGTGAATGACGGAATCCTCAAAAACAGCACGTGCTGCACCGAAGATGAAATCGACATCGCCCTCAACATATACTTGATTATAATATTGTGTTCCAGAGTGAACATATAATGTATCCTGATTACCTATGAATCTTACATTTTTAAAATATTGACGTTCCCCAGCAGCATATACGGCAACAGCTTGTTTTCCGCTCACATCTGTTGAGCTTTCATCAAAAGAGTTTTCGAATGTTACATTTTCTACTCTAAAATCATTTGCGCGTAAATACACACTGGCACTTCCACTTGTACCAAGAGTTCCACCAACACCATTATCTCTACCTGCAAAGTTATCGAATGTAATCACTGTGTTTTCCGGATTTTCACCAATCATTGTAATAAATGGCTTATTATTCGGCACAGTAACAACTTCTTTATAGACTCCATTTTTAATGAAAATTGTAATTGGAGTTGTATTGTTTGCAGGAATTGCGTCGATTGCTGCCTGGACTGTTGTATAATCTCCAGTTCCATCTTTAGCAACAAAAATTTCATTTTCAATTTGGCTAATCTGTTTTTCTAGGCTTTTCACAACTTTGATATCACCATCTTCTAATTGTCTATCATATAGATCTTTAGAGTTACTACCAACAACCTGAACATATACGTTATTTGTAAAATATCCAGTTTCTTCAGCGGTACTTAATAATTTCGTAGCCCAGTTCCCGCCCCAAGAATAGCCATTTCGTCTCTCTTCTTCAATCTCCATAATGTCATATTTAATAACACCGTCGCGGCCTGAGAAGATTCCTCGGTTTGTACCAATCTCATAAAATCTGTACCAAGCCGTTGAATTTGGATCTTCAACAAAATACACATTATTTGGATCACCACTTACATATCGCGTATTTTCAAGTTTAACCTCATCTAGCCACTCTAGCGCAGAACGAACAGACTTCTTTATTTCGTCAGTTTGTGGACGAGACATAAGGAATCTTATGATTCCAATAGATTCTGAACCTGAAACTGAAGCATGCTCATATGCACGTGCTTTTTGTGGTTCAAACGTATATGGATCATGCTGAGCACCCCAAGCCGTCAATGTTCCATCAGAGAATTTGATCTGTGCTTTTAAGATATAATCAATACCACTCTTAATGGATAGTTTGATTCTATTAACATAAGAATCATTTATTACATCCGCATCGAATGGATATCTCTTTTCGACAACATCATCCATCATCTCCAATACATTGATCATCGCTTCATCATTAAATGTGACATAGTCAGAGTAGTTACCGCGTCTAGGATAAACCTGAGCAAATCCACCTGTGTCATATTGTAATTGGAACAAGAATTCAAAGCCTTTTTCAATACTATCTTTGTATTTTTCATCACCAGTTTCACGATATACTTCGGCTAAGAAAAGTATCTCCTTAATCGTTGCATCATTATCAATCGTTCCTAATTCAACACCATTGGCTACCCATTCTGAACGCGGTTCCTTACCATCCCATGGACGTTCATATATATGTGGCCAGTTCTTGGTCCAACCACCGTGTTCCATTTGCCAGGTTAATAGATTATCTGCTTTACGAATCGCATCGTTTAAATCGCCCTTAAAAGTTACTTTCTCAGGCTCTACGATATACTGCCCGTTTTGATCTAACTCATCCAAACTATTTAAAATAAGGACCGTTTGACCAAATTTATTTTTACCTTTTGCGGCCTTGTCAATTCTAAGATTCTTAAAGTTAGGGCTTAGAGTCGCCCAATTGCCAGTAGGGTAAACCACACTAATATCAGAGAAATCAAATTCATCAAAAGTACTATTTAACGTAACCGCAATAAGATTGTTTGAAATTGCATGAATATCCGCGATTTGCACTGTTTTATTTTGTTCTCCTGATGGAAGGGAATTAACGAGTTTCTTAGCTTCCCCCCATGTGAGTTCTTTGTTATTATCTGCATTCATTGAGGAGCCATTTAGCTCTTGGATAATTTTTACAGCTTCCTTTTTCTTTAGGGTCTTGTTAGGTTGTATCTTTCCATTTCTCACAAGAGCATCCATATATCCAGCTTGTTTAGCAGCAGCTAGAACATATGAGTACCACTCATTTAGAGAAACTTCCCAAACCATAGATTCAGTGCTTAATCCCTTGAATTGTTCTTCTTTAACTAATACAAGTTTACTGTTTATTAAAGACATGAATTCGAGTCTTGTAATAGAATCGGTATCTTCAGGCTGGTTTTCAACGATTACTCCCAACTCATTTAACTTTTTCAAGTAAAGTCCGCTAACTATATCCTTTAATTCAGAGTCCTCAATTTCGATAGGTCCTTCATCAGACCCAGCTTCTTTATTATGGATTCGTAAATGGTCAATATTTGCGCCACCATTAGTACCGACACCTGTAGCACGAATTTTATTCTCACCAGCTTTTAGGGTCGCTTTCGTAGAAGTATATACCCATGTTGTCCATGCTCCTGTAGGATCAAAAGCTAACGATTCTGCAACTACTTCATCATTTACTTTAATCTCAGCAGGTCTTGCATCAGTTCCACCGGACGCGTATCTAAAGTCAAGGAAGTATTCTCCATCAGTTGGAACATGTACTGTCCACTCAACCCAGCTACCAGCTTGATTTGGTTTAAAATCAATAAAACCTGTTCCTGTGAACCCAGTATGCTGATTATCGATGATGACCCCTGTTTCATCAAGTAGGGCATCTTCTGCTTCATAGGTTTGATCAACTTCCGTATAAATTTTTAGATGGTCGATATTCGCACCTCCACTGGACCCAACACCGGAAGCTACGATGACGTTTTCACCTGCTTTTAAGTTAGCCTTGGTTGAAGTGTAGATCCAATTCGCCCAACCACCTGTTGGATTAAATGCAAGTTTAGGTTCAACAATTTCTCCATTAACTTTAATTTCTGAAGGACGTTCGTCTGTACCACCATGAGCATAGCGGAAATCTAAGGTATATTCTCCTGCAGCAGGAATGTCTACCTTCCATTCGATTGATCCGCCCGGTGCATTCGGTACCATATCTACAAAGCCAGTTCCTGTAAACCCAGGATGTTTGTTGTCTATGATTGCATTTACTAACTTTCCATCTTCCGCTTCATAGATTCCACCTGCACCTGGTTCAGTAGGAGGTGTCGGCTCAGATGGATTCTCAGGATCTGTAGGTTCTTCAGGATTAGCCTCAGGAAATGAACCAGAAATTGTAATATCATCTACATAATGTCCTAATGCTTTACTTCCAGGTGTGAATGTTTCAAAATAACTTATTTTTGTAGTAGGTTCATTTAACTTAGCATTCTCTAACTTAAGTTCTCCATTGATATAAACATTTGCTGTTTGATTATTTAAATCGATTTCAGTCTTGATGTCATACCACACATTTTCCTCAAGAGGGACTAATGGTACATAGGTGCTGCCAATACGATATGATATGTTCTTGTCTTTGGTTTCGATAATGAGTGGAGTTTTGTCTCCTTTTACTCTCATTACCTTTGTGGAGCTTGTATACTGTGGTTGCATAAATTTCATTTGGACAGTAACGACACCAACAAGCTCCTCGAAGGATTTGCTTAGATTAACGTCTGCTGAATCACTTGTATCATCTAAAAACACACTTTTGTTCGTGGCGTCGGGAACCTCTGTTACTTGAATGGTTCCACCACTTTCAGATACAACAAATCCTGAGGGATGTTCCCCAGTGGTGTCATTATTAAAGTCTGCCTCAAAAAGGAAGGTGGATGCGTCCGTTTCTTCAGCATGAACAGGAGTAATAGATACGGTAGAAAATAAACTTGTGAATGTGAGCAAAACTACCAATGTCAAATAAAAGTAACGTTTAATTGTACTCATTCATTAAAATCTCCTTTCTATAAACAATAAGTAGAACAACAAAAACTAGTCATTTAATTTCTAGTAAAAACGACTCACCTCCCTAATAGGTCTAAAGAACTATCAGAATATTCAATTAATAAAACGGTTACAAAGGAGAGTGTAACATAAGCTTGATGCCAATCTATAGCAACATATTGCTATAAAAGTATGCGGATGTTGCTAAAAAGGGAAATCCTTACTAAATGATTATCTATGTAATGGGGGGGAGTGTGAGAGAAGAAGGGGGTAAAAAAAGAGAGGGGGGACCCCCTCTTTAACTCTAGTTAAGAAAACCTCGTATGATTATTTTTCGTTCTTTAAGATATTAAATTAACGATTCTGCATGTTTACTAGGTTTTTACAATATCCCGGGATTGGGTTATTTCCAGGTTTTTGACCTTCTCTATGTTTAGGCCCCTTACCAGGTTTAGGCCCTTTACCTGGTTTTTTACAAACTTCGCTTGGTTCTTCATATTGAGCCATAAAGTCACCAAACGTATCCCAAACACCATTCCAATCAATTTCACCATCCTGACTACGTTCGAAGTTCTGAATGGTAGCCAAAGATTGAATGATCTCATCCGGAAGCACATCACCAGATTTATTAACAGATTGTTCTCCATTAAACATGAAGTTCTTATCTAAATCAGCGTGTTGATAATTGTCTGTTTTCTTTTGGCTGTTTTCTGTAAAGAATGAGATAAACCCATCAATTGTAAAATCAGGTGTAATGTGACCATATGTTGTGAACGCCATATTTCCACCGGCATTATTAAATGCATAGTTATTTTCGGCAATCACACCTGGATTACTATTACTTGTGAAACCTGATGCTCCGTTTCCAAAAGCAACACTATTTTTAATAGTATGAGGGACAAGGACACCTTCACCACCAAGCTTAAAGCCGTTTTTATCACCACTCCCAACAGTTCCATCTGTTAAGAAACCGTTGTTATACGCAATGCTATCCTCAATTGTAACTGCTCCAATAGCACCTGTACCAACCTTTGTATAAAGATCCCATCCATCATCAATATTATTATGGGCGATAGTACCCCTAAAAATATTACCTTCACCAACCGTGAGTTTTGCAGCAAAACCATCTGCATTATTGTCAGATGGGTCACGGTTATCAAATGATTCACTGTTAAGAATCAAGTTATAAGATGGCCAATCAGCTATAGTAGTAGAATCATCCGTACGGCTGATTTGTAGACCAGTGTCTCCGTTCTGATAGGTTTTTATGTTTTCAATAATATTGTGGTTACCGCCAACTGTGTAGCCCTTTGTGTTGCCGGCAGATTGAATAAAGTCTAAGCCTTTTACATGCCAGTAGTTACCGCTATGAATAACACCTTCCGTTTTCTTATCAAAATCAATGATAGGTCTACTTGTAGCGGCAGGATCAGCCCATAAGTACTTCATCGCATCTTCAGTGCCGTCATTGTATTTCTTAATTTCTAGTATCGCATTTCTCACATAGCGACCTTCCATCACATAGATGTGCTGACCTGGTTTTACAAATTCAATGGCTGTATCTAAGTCTAATGGATTTTCTTTTGATCCGTCACCGGAACTCAATCCGTTAGGAGAAACATAGATATTTCCATCTTCGGCAAATGTCTTCATTTCAACCGTGAAGTTTTGAATGATTCTATTATAGTCTGTTAGTTTTTGAGTTTCGTCAGGTATAAATACAAAACTAAAGTTTGTATTTGCATTTTTTGCGATTTTTGTTTGTATTTCAAGCTTTTGCCCGGCAATAATAGGTTCATCATAACGAATCGTTTCATTGCCTTCTTTAATCGTCACAGTTCCATTCACATTTGATTGAACGATAAGGCGATAATTCGCATCAGAAGTCCTTTCCAATGATAAAATATCAAACTGAGGAGTGACCTCTTTAACAGGTGCTTCTTCTTTAGGAGCATCTGTTTCCGCTGCTGTTACCTTGAAGTCTATATTACTAACTTCAATTGTTGCTACACGTGCAGTATAGAAGCCGACATAAGCTTTTCCATTTTGGACGTTTAGAATATCTGGTGCATAAATCTCTTTTTCAATCGTTTTCTCACCGTCATTAAGTACTCCTGTAAAACCACTGTTCGTTTTCTTAAGTGTAAGACGATATGTTTTGTTTGGATGAGTATTAGAAGGTGTTGGTCTTTCTGCCTTTACCATTTCTTTTTGAATACCTAGGCTTCCTGTACCATCCGGTGATGTTACCCCTGTTCGAACAAACAGTTGTGTTCCGTTGTCATCTCGAGTACCACCTGAATAACCTCCGATTGCGGCAATATTACTCGCAAAAATTCCCTTTTGGTCGCCAGTTTCGTATATGGCGTCTCTCGCCATAATTCCGAAGGACTCTTGTCCATCATGAGGATTCTTTGCGTATTCAACAACCTTGATATCAGCTGAGAGCTCAAAATTATCTTCATTCGCATCAATTTCGGTGTAATAGAAGGAGATTCCATCATGGTCTCCAGTAACCTTACCGCCACCATCAATAGCAGCTAAACGAACGGTATCATTCTCTAAGTACTCAATTGTATTTCTTTCATCTGAGGTTGATTGGCCAAAGCGAATAAAATCAAAATTGTATGCTGTTTTTTCTCTAACTGTAACCTTATATGTGATGGGGCTGACTTCCAAATCTACTGTTGGACTCACAGTAATAGAGTACGTACCGGCCACATCACTATTAAATGAACTGGAGTCAACAACATAGGCATCAGTTGATAATACCTCTTGATCTCCATTATCATAAACCTTTGAAACTTCTAATCCATTAGATGCAAACACGTCACCGATTGCAAAAGTTGTATTAGGAAACTTAGTTATTTTTAATTCAAGTACTTCCTTTTCTTTTACATTGAATGTGATAGTTTTACTTGCATCCTTATGGCTGATTACTACATTCTTGTCTCCAGGTGTTGTCGTATCAAAATTGTAGACATCATATTCATTTTCTAGTAATCTTACCTGAGATCCGTCCTTATAGATGGCATAAACAACCAATCCAGTAAGATCGAGTGGATCACCAATAAAATATTGTGTTTTAACAGGTTGTTTCTTTATCTCAAGCCCTTCAAGCTCAGTATCTTTTACAGTTACATAAAAGCTTGCTGTAACAGCAGGAAAATCTTTTGGCACAATTGATACGGTTTTTGTACCAGGTACTTTAAATTCGAATGAATCATCTAAAGTAATATCATCAATCTTAAAATTATATTGTTCCGCAGAAAGTTCATAGGTTTCACCATTATTATACGAACCGAATACTTGTAATCCAGCTGATTCAAACTTATCACCGGGGTAATAAACCGTTTTTGCAGGGAAGTATTTGATTGTTAAGTCATTTAGAGTTATGGCATTGATTGTTAAGTCAACTGTTGATACAACTCCACCATAACTAATTTTAATTGTATTTGTCCCAACAGTGCTGCTATCAAAACCGGTAACGATAAATTCATTTACAGATAAAGTAGATTCTTCGCCAGTATCGTAAATTGCTTTAACGACTAAACCATCGAGGTTTAGTTCTTCATCCGTTAGATATTCCTTTTTCATATGATCGCTATTTACTTCTAATCTTTGGACTTTTTTATATTTATTTAAATTAATATCATTGTAGATAACGCTTACATTTCTTGCGGCGAAAAATCCAACATAATTCATTTCCCCATTAAAATCTGTGAACGTTTTTGTTTCTTCACCGACTGTTAATTGATAAATATTTCCTTCTTTTCTAAGCTTAAGTGTATACTCTTCCCCGGGAGCAGGGTTGTTTGCTGCAAAGTCTAGCTCATCTGGATATATAGATGAAGCGCTACTGTACTTATAGAACCCTCTAATATCTTGCTTGATACCACCTACCGCAAGATAATCACCAGTTTTTACATCAGTTGAAGTTAATAGATTGCCTCTTAGCATAATCCCAAAACCAACCTGACTATTTGCCTCAAAGGTTTCAACCTTAACCTTAGCTGTTAGTTCATAATTATCTGTTGGATTAACTTGCTGATAATAATAAGCAATTCCTTCTGAACTACTTGAGATTTTTCCTCGATCGTTTTTGACGCTCATATTGACAGTGCCGTCTTCATTTTCCTTAATTGAAAAGTTTTCGGCAGTAATTTTATCATTACCGCCAACATCGCCACCGACAGCACCTTTCCAATCAGAAGTTTCAGGAATATCAACCATCTCAGTGGTTTCACCTTCAGCAGCAAACACATTCAAACTCATATTAGGCAACAATAATAGTAAACAAAGTAGCACAGTAATAAAACGTTTAAACTTCCTCACCATTTGGCCTCCCTTTTTTATGTAATGAAATACAGATGAAAAACTCAACGCTTGAGCAATAATCACCTCCTTAAATCACCCATATTCTCAAATCTAATGTTAGAGGATATTGGCATTTGTTCGATATTGTTTTGGGGTCATACTGACCTGTTGTTTGAAGCTTCTGATAAAACTAGAAGGGGAGGAAAAACCTACTTTTTCGGACACCTGATTAACAGGAGAACTCGTTAAAATAAGTAGTTTTTTCGCTTCGTAAATTCTTCTTTGAAGTATGTAATCGTGGATGGTAAGACCAAATTCTTTTTTAAAGAAATGGCAAAGGTAATATTTATTTAGATGTAAAGTTTGAGCTAGTGAATCAAGACGCCAATCTGTGTTCCAGATTTCATTAATTTCTTTTAAGATACGTTCAAGCATTTCAACTTTTCGAGAGTCGCGCTTTACAATTAAATGGGAATTCTGCGCAAAGGATGACTGAATTTCTCTGCATAAGAATAGTAAGAGTTCGAGGAGGTATAATTCTAGTGCTGCCTCCTTTTCCCAGAGATCTTCATTCTCTTGCTCAAATAATAAATGATCAACGATTTGCTGAAGCTGTTCTTCCTTCCAGGCTTGTACATTCAATACATATTGAGGGGAAGGGAGGTTGTCCAAAAAGCTTTTAAATTTCTCGAAAATCGGATGTTTAAACTTTAGAAAGTCTTCAGAGAATAGAGTAACAACTCGTTCATAAGGCACACCTTCATGTAATTTAACTTTGTGAAAATCAGTACTCTTAAAAAATAAAATTTGTCCTTTTGTTAAACGAAAGACTTTTTCTTCAAAAATGTATGTGGCTTCTCCCTTTTGGAGCCACACGATTTCAAAACCTGAATGAGAGTGGAAGTTAGAAGCTGTTTTCCGATCTGCTTTATGTTGAATAGTAAACTTCGGTCTCTTAAATTTTTTGCTAAACAATTTATCATGATAAACTCTCATTTTTCTACACCTGCCTTTTTAGCTAGAATGCTGATATGTTCAACAATAAAGCGGTTTCAAAAATGAGTGTACCATAGCAGGGATACTCAAAAATGTGTATGAATTGCTTAAAAAGTGTGCAAATATTGCTATTTATGTATGTTCTAATTAAATGATTATCTATGTTATAGACCTAAAAGAAGATTTAATAGAAACTTAATTCTTTATTCATAGTTTGTTCATATTTACAACGTAAGATAAAGACATGGAAAAGATAAGCTTTTTCATACCCCCCTTTTAAATGATCATATCGTTACAGTGTCCGGCTTTTTAGCCGGATTTTTTTTGCGCAAAATGAAAAATCTCATTAACGTGCATAGATTTCCACGAATCAACCAATATAAAAATATGGAAAAAATAATAAAAGGGGGAGAAGTATATGAAACATATGGAGATGAGTTCGAACCAGATATTAGACCTACATGGTTTCAATAATCTTACGAAATCGCTAAGCTTTAATATGTATGATATTTGTTATACAAGTTCTCAAGAAGAACGAGATGCGTATATTGAATATATTGATGATGTCTATAATGCAGATCGATTAACCGAGATACTAAGTAATGTTGCCGATATTATTGGGGCTAATATTTTGAATGTCGCAAAACAGGATTACGTTCCCCAAGGAGCTAGTGTCACGATTTTAGTATCAGAGGGACCAGTAAATGATCCAACGAAAGATGTCTTTGAAGAATCTCCTGGTCCAATACCAGGATCAGTCGTTGCACAAATGGACAAAAGTCATATAACGGTTCATACCTATCCGGAATCTCATCCAGATGAAGGAATTAGCACTTTTCGGGCGGACATCGATGTTTCAACCTGTGGAGAAATATCCCCTCTAAAAGCACTAAATTATATGATCCAATCGTTCGAAACCGATGTGATGACCATTGATTATCGTGTTCGTGGATTCACAAGAGATGTAACAGGACATAAACTATTTATAGATCATGAAATAAATTCGATACAAAACTATATACCAGAAGATATTCAGGAAATGTATCATATGATTGATGTGAATGTGTATCAGGAAAACATTTTTCACACGAAATGCAAATTGAAGGAATTTGACCTGGAACACTATTTATTTTTTAGTGATACAAGAGAAAAACTGACATCCGAAGAGGAATTAGTTATTGCTGAAAAGTTAATTACAGAAATGGATGAAATCTTTTACGGAAAAAATATAAGATAATCGTTGACAAAAGTATAAACAATGTGTAATATTGATTATATAATAAATATTGTGAATAGTGTTCTCCTAAAGGGGAGTAGCTTTTACAGCAAAGTCGTCATTTCAGAGTGTCGCCACTCTCGGCTTTGTTGGCAACTAACGTTGTTAGCAAGACCTTTACCAGATTACGGTAGAGGTCTATATTTATGACCTTTACCTCATGAGGTAAAGGTCATTTTTGTTTTTTAGTACAAAGAGTAGTGAGGTGAGAAGAGGAATGCTTAAGAGAAAGATAGAAACAGTATCAATTGAGGACTTAATAAAAAAGAACAAAGAAGAGATTTTGAAAGACAAAAAAGAACTCGAAAAGATTGAAAAACGTCTAGATGATAAACATATGGCAATAATCAAGTAGTTTATTCTAGTGAAGGGCAATATTGTTTTTCCTAATTTTATAGAATAAAAGAAAAATAGAAGGGAGATCTTTGATGGAATTCTTAAGCGCAGAGTTTTTTTCCGCACTCTTAATTATTATTGCGATTGATTTAGTATTAGCGGGAGATAATGCCATTGTTATTGGCTTAGCGGCAAGAAATTTACCAAAAGAACAACAGAAAAAAGCAATTATTTGGGGAACTGTAGGTGCGATTGTCATAAGAGCTGCAGCCACTTTAGCCGTGGTGTGGTTACTTGAAGTACCAGGACTACGACTAGTGGGTGGAGTACTTCTTGTATGGATTGCTTATAATCTGTTAACAGATGACAAAGGCCATGAAATAAAAGCTGTTGGCAGTTTCTGGGCAGCTATTCGTACGATTATCATTGCTGACGCACTAATGGGTCTTGATAATGTATTAGCGGTTGCAGGTGCTGCTCACGGAAACTTCTTACTAGTTGTGTTAGGACTTATTATTTCAGTTCCAATTATGGTTTGGGGAAGTACATTATTTATTAAATTAATTGATCGTTTCCCGATCATTATTACAATTGGTGCTGCTATATTAGCCTGGACTGCATCAAAGATGATAGTTGCAGAACCATTCCTAAGCTCAATATTTAGTAATGGATTTGTGAAGTATGGCTTTGAGTTAATCATAGTTGCTGCAGTTGTAGGGATTGGTTACATGAAACAGAAAAAAGCTGCCAATGAAGCTGAAGAGCAGCAAGAAAAGCAAGTTTTAAGTAAAGCAGAATAATCGAAGGCGGACTCGTAAAAGGGTCCGCTTTTATATTGTATTGAAATTATATAAAAATGTGCATGGAACAGATTGACATCTGGTTGAAACTGGAATATATTTATTATTGAACAGTGGTTAATAAAGGAGAATTGTTTCTAATGTCACCAAGAAAACAAGTACAAGAGGAATTATCACGAGAAAAAATAATGGATGTTGCTCATGAATTATTTGTACAAAAAGGCTACCAACATGTTTCAATGCGTCAAATTGCAAATGAATTAAAATATAGCCATGGTGCGATTTATTATCATTTTAAAAATAAAGCTGATTTATTTTATGCAATGGTTGTGCAGGACTTTGACATGCTTAACGATGTTTTACAGCAAATCATGAATCAGAACTTACCACCAGAAGAGAAAGTGAAGAAAATTTTATTAGGGTATATTGAATTTGGGCTTTCAAATAAAAGCCAATATGAATTAATGTTTTTAATTAATGATGAAGAGGTAAAAAGCTGTATTAAACAGGAACCACTCGAAAGTTATGGAATGTTTGCAAATGCCATTTCTAATTTAAGCAACCAAAAAACGAGCATTCAAGATATTTGGTCTATTTTCTTATCGATTCATGGTTTTGTTACGCATTATTGTAGAAGCAATCAATCATATCATGATGTGAAAACACTAGCGGAGTCTCATGTTGAATTTATCTTAAAACCAATTTTAACTGGGAGAGATTAACTTTATTCCTCTGAAATCCCTATTGCTATATAGGGGATGAGTTTACACTATCATTGGGTTTCAAAACCGGTGAATAAAGTTAAGCCTCCGGCGGATGCCACGATTTTTCAAAGGAAATTTTCGAGCAGGCTCGAAAAAATCGGGCGCAAATACGCCTTGGCGTATTTGATTAAGTTTTCCCATGAATTTAAATTTTTTTAAACATTATTGACCATTGGTTAATAAATTGCAAGGGAGAGGGTTAGGATGAAAAAGGCATTAGTATTAGGTGCATCAGGTGGAATGGGATATGCGATTGTTGAAGAGTTACTTGAAAGAGAAATTGAAGTAATAGCTTTTGCTCGTTCTAAAGAAAAATTGGAGAAGCTATTTAAAAACAGTAAAAAAGTACAAATCGTTACAGGGGATGTTTTTAATGAGGAAGATCTGATAAATGCGGCGAAAGGTATTGATGTTATTTTTCATGCGATCAATATTCCGTATAGTGAATGGTATGAAAAGCAGCCAACTCTAATGAGAAATGTCGTTCAAGCTGCTGAATCAGCAAATAGTAAGCTTGCGATAGTTGATAATATTTATGCATACGGTCGCGGAACTGGTCGTAAAGTAAATGAAGAGCATCCAAAAAATCCTCATACGAAAAAAGGGAAGATAAGGGTGGAGCTTAGTAATTTAGCATTTCAAGCAAATGTGCCAGTACTTATCGCACATTTTCCTGATTTTTATGGACCTAACGCAGTAAATGCAATGTTGACCTACACATTCGATAAAATGGTTAAAAATAAAAAGGCAATGTTCGTTGGAAATCAACAAAATGCAAGGGAATATATCTATACTCCTGATGGGGCAAAGGCAATTGTTGAGCTAGCAATACACGATAAAGCATATGGGCAAAGTTGGAATATTCCAGCTACGGGAGTTATCTCTGGTGAAAAGATCATCAGTATTGCAGGAAGTCATTTACATTATCCAAAGTCTGTTTCAACTGTATCAAAGAGAATGATTCAATTCTTAGGGATTTTTGATAAACAAATGAGAGAAGTTGTAGAAATGCTTTATTTAACAGAGGATCCGGTGGTATTAGATGGTTCAAAATATGAGAAGGAAATCGGCATTTTACCAGCAACACCATATGAAGAAGGAATTAGAAGAACCTTAGATTTTATGAAGAGTAACCCCAGTAATTACTGAAAAAAACATTGAAAAAGACAGAACGACATGATATGATGTCATTGTTCTGTCTTTTTTTTGCAACATATAAATAAATGCGTTCAAATTACCCTATTATAATTTTATAACAATACTTTTTGTTTGTCAACTATTATCAATTTCAGGGTAGAGACGCAAAGTTCACTTATACGAGGAGTGGTGTTCATGGAAAAACATAATCCAGACTGGATTCAGGAACAAGACAGACTTGAAGATGTACTGGAGGTCATCGATAGTAAGAAAGCAGCCATTGAATCAAAGGTAGGAGGCACAAAAAGTGAACTTGTCGACCTTCGAAAAACATTTTGGGAAGATGTAACTGTCAATCTTGATGAACCTGATGACGTCATTGAAACATTTCAAAGTATTAAACAGCAGTCCGAACTATTAGGTGAACGTGAAAGAAACCATCGACTGATTCATAAACAAATCAAAGTTCTTGAAAGACTAAAAGACTCACCATATTTTGGCCGATTTGATTTTTTGGAAGATGGAGAAACAAAAGAAGAGAAAATTTACATTGGGATTGCTTCATTATTAGATAAAAAGGATGAGGATTTTTTAATATTTGACTGGAGAGCACCGATTTCAAGTATGTACTATGATTATTATCCTGGCCCAGCAAAGTATGAATCCCAATTTGAAAAAATTCAAGGGGAAATGACTTTAAAACGTCAATTCATTATCAAAAATAGCATGATGAAAAGTATGTTTGATACGGGTGTCACAATTGGGGATGAAATGCTTCAAGAGGTGCTCGGTAATAATGCGAATACACAGATGAAAAGTATCGTTGCAACTATTCAACGTGAGCAAAATAAAATCATCCGAAATGAAAAAAGTCGTTATTTAATTGTTCAAGGTGTGGCTGGATCAGGGAAAACGTCAGCTGCATTACAGCGGGTTGCTTACCTACTTTATCGTTATCGTGAACAGCTTAACTCTAGTAACATCATGCTATTTTCACCAAATCCTCTTTTCAACAGCTATGTTGCAACTGTTCTGCCTGAACTTGGGGAAGATAACATGCAGCAATCTACATTCCAAGAGTATGTAGAGCATCGATTAGGCACCCTATATGATGTGGAGGATCCATTTTCCCAAATGGAATATTTATTAACAGCGATGGATCAACCTGATTATGATGTGAGGCTTAAAGCAATAACGTTAAAAGCAAGCATTGGGTTTATGGAATTAATCGATTCTTATGTAAGACAACTTGGAGAAAAAGGACTTCTTTTTAAAAATATTGTTTTTAACAGAAAAAAAATTATTTCGAAAAATAAGATTCAGGAATACTTCTATACATTAGATCCAACCATTTCAATTCCGAATCGATTGACCAAAGTGACAGAGTGGCTAATGAAGGAAGTTATTAAGTTCGAACGAAAAGAACGTAAAAAGGATTGGGTTCTTCAAGAAGCTGAATTAATGGAGAAGGAAGATCATCTCGAAATCTTTAAACAATTACAGAAAAAGCAGGAGTTTTCTGAGGATACCTTTGATGATTATGAACGTGAGGAAAAATTAATTGCTAAGGAAATTGTACGTAAGCATTTTAAACCAATCAAGATTGCGATTAAAAAATTGGAATATCTAGATATAAAAGGACTATATAAGCAATTATTTTCGTATGTGAATGAACAAAAATTATCAGAGGATTGGAACGAAATCTGTTCGTACTCCATCAAACAATTGCAACAAAACCAATTGAATTATGAGGATGCAACTCCATTTTTATATTTACAGGACTTAATAGAGGGAAAAAAATCGAACACTGGTATCCGTCATTTATTCATTGATGAAGCCCAGGATTATTCTCCGTTCCAATTTGAATATTTGAAGCAGTTATTTCCAAGCTGTCGGATGACCATTCTTGGGGATTACAATCAGGCGATATACGCTCATTCCATGAATGCACCAACATTATTATCTCCAGAGCTTTATGAGGAAGAGAAATATGAAGTTATACAATTGAAAAAAAGCTACCGTTCTACAAAAGAAATTGTTGAGTTTTCTAGAGGCATTGTCGCTGGCGGAGAGGAAATCGAAGCCTTTAATCGTTCAGGATCGCTTCCTATTCTTAAGGAAGTGGATACTAAGGCGAATCTCCACAAAGAAATTTTAAACCATATAAAAGCTCTTCAAGACAAAGGTCATGAAACGATTGCGGTCATTTGTAAAACTGCAGTGGAAAGTAACGAAGCATTTCAGGCATTACAAGATAAAATACAGGTCCGCTTAATGAGCCAAGAGACGTACCAATTTGATAAAGGTGTTTTAATATTGCCGACGTATTTAGCAAAAGGAATCGAGTTCGACGCCGTTATTATTTATAACGCATCAAATGACGTTTACGGAAGAGAATATGAAAGAAAGCTTTTTTACACTGCCTGCACAAGGGCCATGCATGAATTGCAGCTTTTTTCAATTGGACAACGAAGCTTTTTCTTTGATGAGATTAATAATGAAAAATATTTAGAAGTATAACAAAGAGTCGGCAGATGCTGACTCTTTTTTTTTGGATATTATTAACGTGAAAAAACAACGGACAGTTAGATAAAAATAAGAAAAAGATTATTCCATAAGAGGTTATAAAATGACGACTAATTGCTTTTATTGCCAAGATCCTTTTGAAAACGAAAGATTTCATTATGTTGCATTTGTTAATGTTGAAGGAGAACGAGAAGAAACATTATGTAAGGAATGCTACAAGGAGTGGCTTGAAGGGATAAAAGAATAAAAACGGAGGTTAATAAAGGAATAAAGGGGAATCTCCTTTATTCCCACTCTTCTGGTATAATCCTTAATAAAATGAAATAGAAGGTGGGGAGAGTATTTGAAAAGATGTGGGTGGGTGAATGAAGACCCTCTATATAAAGATTACCATGATCATGAATGGGGTGTACCTGTTTACGACGACCGTTTGTTATTTGAATATCTAAACTTAGAAGGTGCGCAGGCTGGGCTTAGCTGGTACACCATATTAAAAAAACGAGAAAATTACCGTAAAGCTTTTGATGATTTTGATCCAGAAAAAATTGTTACATATGATAACGAGAAAATTGAGGAATTATTATCAAACGAAGGGATTGTTCGAAATCGTCTTAAAGTAAATGCGGTTGTCACAAATGCAAAAGCATTTCATAAAGTCGTAGAGGAATTCGGAAGCTTACATACATACATCTGGTCATTCGTGGGTGGTAAACCGATAGAAAATCATTTTAAAACCTTAAGTGAAGTACCAACCACTACTGAAATTAGCGATAAACTAAGCAAGGATTTAAAAAAGCGTGGTTTTAAATTCGTTGGTTCCACCATTTGCTACGCATTTATGCAAGCAACAGGGATGGTTAATGATCATCTAATAAGCTGTCATTGTTATAAGCGTACATAAGAAATGACTCCCATTTAAGGAGTCATTTTTTTTACATGACCGAATCATCTTCTTCGTCTTCATATAAAGACCCGAGTTCTTGTTCACTGTGAATCATTGTATTTGTAAGGTCGTGCCAGCCTGTATACCCAAAGACGGTATCAAGAAGTCTTTCAAATCGATACATCTTTTTCACCTCTTTTTGGATTAGCTTATCCGCCCTTTCCATTTATATGCACTGGTCATCTAAGTTTTTTTATTCGTAGAACTTCTCTATAATGGAGTAAGTAGAGGAGGTACAACATGGACAAACAAATTGGGTTTATTGGATGTGGAAAAATGGCTCAAGCGATGATTCAAGGGATCATCACTTCTGAAGTGGCTACCCCACAACAAATTATTGTGAGTGCAAGAACTGAAGAAACATTACAATTCGTAGAGAAAACATACGGAGTCGGAACTTCCCTTAAAAATATAGAAGTAGCTGCACATGCTGACTATTTATTTCTAGCTGTAAAACCAGATTTATATGCTGAGGTTATCAATGAGGTTAAAGAGGTTGTAAAAGAAGAAGCGATTATCATTACAATTGCTGCTGGGATAACGCTTGACTTTATCGAAAAACAATTTGAAAAACCTATAAAGACAGTTCGCTCCATGCCAAATACACCTTCATTAGTTGGAGAAGGAATGAGTGCGCTTTGCGTAAACTCATATGTGACGACTGAAGATTTATCTGAAATCGTCCAACTATTTGAAGGTTTTGGAAAGACTGAGGTTATCGAAGAACGGCTTATGGATGCCATTCCCGCAGTAAGTGGTTCATCGCCAGCCTATGCTTATGTGTTTATCGAAGCTTTAGCAGATGGAGCGGTTATGCAAGGAATTCCTAGAAAACAAGCGTACAAACTTGCATCCCAAGCTTTACTTGGCGCAGCAAAAATGGTATTGGAAACTGAAAAACACCCTGGCGAACTAAAAGATGATGTATGCACACCGGGTGGCTCAACAATTCAAGCCATTGCAACCCTTGAAGAACAGGGCTTTCGTGCGGCTATAATCGCAGCGATGGAAAGTTGCACTCAAAAATCAAAGGGACTATCACAACAATAAAAGCTAGGACTATTCTTGTGGTTCTCTTTTAAAAGAAAAAACTGCAATCAAATGACTCTGATTGCAGTTTTTTTAGTTGATTTGTTCTTTAGAAAGAACGTATAATAAAAATATGACAAATATTTCAAAAGTTTGTAACAAATACAAGCTATCCAACGTCTAATGAGGTGAAAAAGGTTATCTTCTTCTACTGCTAAACTACTATTCTTTCCACAACATTCACTTTCATTTATCAAACATCTCAGTCTATATCCCTAATACGAGAAGGAATTTAAATACTTACAGTAAATTGGAATATATTCATTTTTCATTAATAAGATTCCAATGTAAGTTCTTTTGTTAACCATTTTTAATATTTGTAACATTGTCCACAAAAAAGCAAGACCATTAAACTATGGGAGAGAGTAATTTGAAGAAAACAACTTTGCCATTATTATTAGGTGTATTATTGATGAGTGGGTGCAGTCTCATCGAAAAAGAACCAGTGACAGTAGATCTTCATCAGGTAGCGCCTGTTGAAGTAATTGAGACAAAGCAAGGCGTTGATGTACGTGAAGTTTCTATAATCGATCCTCGAGATAACAGTATCATTGAAGTTCTGAACATGGATGAATTTCAAAATGAAGAAGAATTAAAAGCAAAAGCCATTCAAATAGCAAGTGATTTGGCATCAACGATTGATCGACCAATGATACCTGCAAAACTTAGTACTTCTGGAGAATTGCAACAAGGTCAAAGCCAAATGATTTTAAAGGAAGATGAGCTTGTCACTAGATTACTAGATAATTCGGTTTTTAATAAGCAGGTTGTACTTCCGATTGAAGAAACAAATCCAAACGTTACACAAGATCAAGTTCAAGGTATTAATGAAGTTGTGCTTGGAAGCTTCACAACGTATTTTGACGCTTCTGTAGAAGGAAGAAGCTTTAATATCAAAAAATCTGCAGATCAAATTAATGATACAGTGTTGGGACCAGGGGACCGTTTTTATTTTAATACAGTTGTTGGAAATGCATCAAAAGAAAACGGCTATGCGCTTGCGACCGTAATTGTGAACAAGGAATTTGTTCCGGGATATGGGGGAGGGGTATGTCAAACTTCTAGTACTCTTTATAATGCTGTTGCAAAGGCGGGACTTGAAATGATTGAGGTCCATCACCACTCAAAACCAGTCGGTTATGTTCCAATTGGGAGTGACGCGACAGTTGCTTATCCGTATTTAGACTTTAAGTTTTCAAATAATCGTCCATATCCAGTAGTATTGAAATCGTCAGTAAAAGGCGGTTCACTTCAAATCGAAGTTCGTTCCGCAGCAAATTATGTATCTAACTAATTGAGAGTCTAAGAGATCAGTACTTATCTGGTCTTTTTTTGTTATAATATTGTAGTATCAGTATGAAAGGGGTTGCAAGATTTTGAGAATACTAGTTGTAGGAGCTGGGGCAATTGGTGGCTACTTTGGGGGACGCCTACTAGAAAAAGGGGAAGACATTACTTTCCTAGTCCGTGAAAATAGACAAAAACAAATCCAAAAAAATGGGCTTCAAATTGAGAGCATCCATGGAAATGTGACACTTCAACCAAAAACAATTAAAACGGGTGATGAAGCAGGTGCTTTTGATGTTATCATTCTTTCAACAAAACAATATCACCTTGAAGGTGCCTTAGAAAGTATTGAGCCATATGTGGGCAAGGATACAATGATCCTGCCGCTCTTGAATGGTTACAGTCATGTGGATGTCATTAAATCCAAGTTTAACCCACAAAATGTAATTGGTGGTTTATGCTTCATAGAATCAACATTGGATTCCGAGGGGAAAATCATTCAGACAAGCCCAAGCCATCGTGCTTTATTCGGGGAGTTTTCAGGAGAAAGAACGAATCGTATTGAAAGTTTGGCGGATATCATGTCAGGAACGAAAACAACGATTCAATCAAGCGATAATATTGATCGAGAGATGTGGCATAAATATATGTTTATCACTGGTTTTTCAGGAATTACAGCGTTAATGAGATCAGCGATTGGCCCAATTCGAGAAGAGCAGAATGGTCAAAAGCTTATTCTAAACCTGTACAAAGAAATCGGTTCTGTGATGAGGGCAATTGGTGCACCTATTGATCAGGACATAGAGGAAAAGCATTTAAAAACAACCAATTTATTGAGCTATGATATGAAATCATCGATGCAGCGTGATATGGAAAAAGGCTTTGATGTAGAGGCTGATCAATTACAAGGTTATTTATATAAAATTGCCCAGGAAAAAGGAATCGATACGCCATTATTAGAGATCATCTATTCAAACTTAAAGGTTTATCAAGCACAAAGAGGGTAATTGAAATGGGGAAGGTAGTGTGAGCGCACTGCCTTTTTCTATTGTTTGATGCATTACTGCCACTAATCTTGATTTACTGCCGCTATTCTCAAAATACTGTCACTAATCTTGATTTACTGTCACTAATCTTAAAATACTGCCACTAATCTTGATTTACTGCCGCTATTCTCAAAATACTGCCACTAATCTTGATTTACTGCCGCTATTCTCAAATACTGTCACTAATCTTAACTTACTAACACTATCTAAAAAATACTGCCACTACATTATTTCAGACATAAACACCCCTGTTTGGGTTTGCCACCAATTGGCAGCATCCCTTACAAGGGGTGTAACGAAACAACTAATCAACAACTTTAACAACAGGTTCAACAGTTACTTCAACATTTCCTTTAAGCGTTTGTGAAATAAAGCAGGCTGTCTCTGCACGATGTGCAAGTTGAATTAATTTTTCTTTTAATTCTTCGTCAGCTTGCTTCACATAAATAACTAATTTATGAACAATCTTTTCAAAGATTAAGCGCTTACCAATCTTTCCAACTGTCCCTTCCGTTTCAACATCGAGATGAGTATATTCAACATCTCGATTAGACAAGATAGCAGCAAGAGTAAGCATATAACAATTTGTAGCTGCTGCTACTAATAATTCTTCAGGATTTGCCCCTTTACCGGGGCCGTCAAGTTGTTTTGGTGCAGAAACCACCGTATGAAGTCCATCTGTGGTAATGGTTCCTTCCCCGTTTCTATCCCCATTCCAAGTACCCTTCACTGTAAATAGACTCATTTTTTTCATCCCCTCGTCATGTTTCTCACATACTACTACTATTATATGCACAAAAAATGGAAACAAGAAAGAGATATATAAGAGAAACAAAAAGCTGATTCCGCATTAAACGAAAATCAGCTTTCATCACAAAGGGAATGCCACAATTGCCGTCCCCATATTGTTTCTCAACCTGCACTCTTGACAGGTGGGTGTTTGCATAACCTGCTTCACCTTCCACTTAAGGAGATGGCATGGTGTTGCGGGTTAGTCTCTTAAACTCCCAAAAATTTAGTATTCGGTTAAAACAATACTAGGCAACTAACATTACAGCATCTGTTGTTTATGTCTTAATTTTACCGAACCCTCTACTAAATGAAAATAGGTGGTTGTTACCAAATCTATATCTATTTCCCTAATTCATTTCATATAATAGAGATAAAAGGAGGCTATATAGATGGGCTGTACGGATTTTACATTTTTAACGAATGATGGTTTCACAATATTTTACAAAAAGTGGGAAAATGAAAGTAATATAATACCAAAAGGAATTATCCAAATTGCTCATGGGATGGCTGAGCATATTGAACGTTATGATTTATTTGCCAAAGCGTTAATACAGGAAGGATATGTCGTCTACGGAAACGACCATCGGGGCCATGGAAAAACGGGAAAAAATGCAAATCAGGTGGGGTTTTTTGCAGAGGAAAATGGGTTTGATCTTGTGGTTGAAGACATGCTTCAGCTAACAAATATCATAAAAAAGGATTATCCGAACAAACCCATTTTTTTATTCGGACATAGTATGGGCTCATTCTTATCTCGGAGATACATACAAACGCATGGTGACCAATTAGCAGGAGTCATTCTATCGGGTACAGGTGGCAATCCTGGACTTATTGGGCAGGTAGGAATTGGCATCTCAAAATTTGAAATGAAGCGAAAAGGAAAGAGAACGAGTAGCTCCCTAATGAACAAGCTTACGTTCGGTAGTTATAATAAAGCATTTACACCTGCTAGAACCGAGTTTGATTGGTTAACAAGAGATGATAGTGAAGTGGATAAGTATATTGAAGATCCTCTATGTGGAGGAATTTTCACAGCAGGCTTTTTTTATGACCTAGTTAGTGGAGTAGCGAAAGTAAATAAACATAGTGCGAATCGTAAAATTCCTAAAGACTTACCGATGTACTTTTTGGCAGGTGATAAAGATCCGGTTGGGAATTTTTCAAAGGGCATTCTCCAAGCTGCAGATATGTATATAAAATTAGGCATCGAGGATGTGACCGTGAAACTCTATGAAGATAGTAGGCATGAAATCCTAAATGAATTAAATAAAGAAGAAGTGTTTACGGATGTCATCAACTGGCTAGAAAAGTATATATAAAAAAGTGTTTCAAAGGCATTAGCCTTTGAAACACCTTAATGAGGAGATAGGATAGGATACGTGGTGGATACGCATAAAACCTATCGATTAGTAGCTCATAAATGAAGCTCCTACAATGACTAATAGAATGAATAGAACTACGATTAACACAAAGTTGTTGTTGTTTCGGCCTCCATCGTAACTCATATATAGCACCTCCTTCTTTGAGAGATACTATATCCTATGGAAAGACAGCAAATATGAAATGGACATACATGGAGAAATCAAAAAAAAGGTTCTAACCTATTTTTTGTGCATCTAAAAAATAAATCAACATCCTCTCGATAATAGGGATGTTGTTTTAACTAACCTCTTTTTCCTTAACTCGTACCTTAAGAGTATGAAGTAAGAAATGTAAAAGCATATAGAGGCAGTAGGAAAATAGTATAAGTAATCCAAGAAGGTCCATATTAAACAACTTTAATACTAAGCTTACCCCGGTAGCAATATACAAACCAGCTAAGAAGTGGCGAACCTGTTTATCCTCATACACATTTGAAACTCTGGCACCAAGCTGACCACCAATTAGTGCGCCAACGATAAGACTCCCGATAACACCGAAATCAAGTTCAACTGTAGATGCATATGTGGTAAAACCTGCTATTACAATCATTAATACACTTAATAAGCTTGTACCCACCGCATACTTTGGTTGAAAGGCGAGAACTCCAATCAATAAAGGAACAATTATAAACCCTCCGCCTACACCTAATACGGTAGAAATAAAACCTGCGAATAAGCCGATTAACACAATCTTCATATATGAAAATTTGGTTTTACTAATGGCTTTTTCTTTACTTGACGAGTTACTCACAAGTATTGAAATTGAAAAATATAAAATTAGTGCAATATACATCAATGGAATTACAGTATTTTCCAGCTGATACTTTCCTAGTAATATAACGAACGGGTGCGCAAGCTGAGTGGCAATAATTCCACTTATCCCAATCACAATGGATGTTTCCCATTTAATATTGTTTAGGCGAAAATGTGCAACAACACCAGAAAGTGATGTCGCAACTGTGTATAATAGGCTTGTAGCGATTGCTATAACCGGAGAAAATCCCATTAGAATTAATGTTGGGGTAAGAATAAATCCACCGCCGATACCAAAAAAGCCCGACATTACTCCAACACAAAGACCTAATATCAGGTAAATAAGTAAGTCCTGCAAAGGCAAACCCCTTTCCTTATTCACTTTGTGTCCAATATTATACAGGAAAAAAGTAATTCCCGCATGTGTACAAGACCCAATACCTGAGGATTTAGATGAATGAACTATGAAAAAATAAACGAGTTATCCAAAAAAGGTGCCTCACACATAATTTTCTCGTTTGTAAGAGGGTGCTGTAAGCTAATTCTGGCTGCGTGTAGTGCTTGTCTTGGAACTATTGGTTGTCCACCATATAAAGTATCTCCCACAAGTGGGTACCCTAGATGGCTCATATGAACGCGTATTTGATGAGTACGACCTGTTAACAGTTCAAGTTCCACCAATGTCATTTTTTTATTGACTAGTGTTTGAATCACGTTAAATTTTGTGATCGCCTTTTGTCCTGTCGGAGATACTCTTCTACGGGTTGGATGATGTCGATCCCGACCAATCGAAGCATCTATTGTCCCTTTTTTCTGTTTGATAATTCCATGCACTAACGCGACATAGGTCCGCTTAATTTCACGTTTTTCCAATCTCCGGTCTAAAATGGATGAAGCTAATTTATGTTTCGCAAAAATAACAGCGCCCGTTGTGTCACGGTCTAGGCGATGAATATGACGAACTTTTGTGTGCACACCGTTCGCTTGAAAATGGTAGGCAATTGCGTTAGCGAGTGTGCCAAGTTGATCTTCCTCATTTGGATGTGTATCCATTCCTGGTGGTTTATTTGCAATTAGGAGATGATCATCTTCATATAAAATTTGTAACTCAGCTACATATTCTGGTATCACTCCAAATTCCTCTTCAGGGAAAAGGTGAACTTGAAGTTTATCATTCTGTTTAAGAGGAGTGTTTAAATTCTTGGTTTCCCCATTAAGCTTTGTCCCTTTTTCCATACGTAATTGATGAAGCATTTGCTTCGGTATTGTCCATTCAGTCTTAAGAACGTCTTCAATGGTGATACCTTCCCAACTACTCGGAACAGTAACCTCAAACCATTCTCCAAATCGTTTTGTTAACATACAATCATCCTTTAGATTTTCTCTGAATTTATGTCTTTTAAAAGTATATCCAATCCAGGTAATGAATGAAAGAGAAAGGTGGGTATGGAGGAAAGACTTACCGTACCAAAAACAAAGAATCCTATGTTATTCTAGTCTTATTACTATGGATACTATGGAGATATAAGGGTGGGTTTTACATTGAAAATTGTAGTAGCATCAACTCCTGAGCAGGAAAATCATATTACGGAGCTAGTCGATTATATGTATTCTTCAATCTTTCCAACCTACTTTGAAGATGAGTATATTACAAAACTCGAAAAGTGGAATGTGTTAGCACCAAAAGAGGAAGACGTCTACTATAACCGAACTTTGGATAAGGCTTTTAAAGTCATGTCAAGCCTTCAAGCAATTATTGCTGTTTTGGAAACAATTCGAGAAGAAGGCTATCAAGAATATCACGGGGAAATCTTTGCAAAGAATGTGCAAATCTTAAATGATTATGGTTATTTGTTTCCGTTCACCATCGAAGAGTTTCAATGTGTGAATAATTCGGACGTATTAAGTAAATATTCAAAGCCAGCCAATCAATATCTAGCTTAATACATAAAGGTAATATTAGCCTTTACAGATGAAAAAATCCCTGCTCACAGAGCAGGGATTTGCTTTTATTTTGAAGTTGCCATTGCGCCTTCGAAGAAAGTTTTAAATTCATTATGATCTGGATGGTACCCAACGAGACGCGAAACTTCTTCACCATTTTCAAAGTGAATTAATGTAGGTGTATACTCGATTCCATATTTATTCCAACCTTCCTCAAATTCAAGAAGATTGTATTTCTTTAAATCAAGTCCCATTTCATCGACCATTGGAACGATGACCGGAGTTGTTTCCTGACAATGTGGACATGTGGGACTGTAAAAGTAAACAGTCATGGTTTCACCATTTTCTAATTTTGTTTCTAATTCGTCAGGTAAAATTTGATTTCCGTAGTTTGGATCATTAAGCTGTTTAACAGTCGCAGGATCTAGCTTATCCTTCCCATAAGGATTACCTTCCGATTGTTGTTTGTTTTGAGTAGTTGTTACAAAAGCTAGTGCTCCGAAAATAGCAACAATAATAACTGTAAAAATAATAACTTTTTTCAAGGTTTATTTCCCTTCTTTCAATCTTTTTAGTGTTATAAAACTAGTTATTGCAATAATTGTAAAGCCTATTAATGCTAAAAAAGGAATTGTTACAAAACCAAACCAGTTAATGTATTGGCCTGTACATGGTACAACACCACATGCGAGTGAGTTCTCACCAACTGCAGGGATCTTTTGCACAAGATAATGGTAGATTGAAATAGAACCACCGATTAAAGACAGGATAAAGGTATAAAGTGCAATGGAATAGTTCTTTTTAATAATAGCGATTCCTAAAATGATTACGAGAGGATACATGAAGATACGCTGGTACCAGCATAGTTCACATGGTACGAATTTCTGTATTTCTGAAAAATAAAGGCTACCAAGCGTAGAAATTAATGCTGCAGCAAATGCAATAAATAAATACGTTTCCAGTACCTTTTCATTTGATTTAGAGTTCAATTGTCTCCCTCATTCCACATAAGTATACTCAAAATTATAGTATCACTATAGGCGATTGTAAAATGTAAAATCTTGAAGTGAAGATATATTTGTGGACAATTTGTGACAAAGTCGACAGAGAGAACATGGACATTGCCTATTAATTCTTTATAATAGTAGGTGGATTAGATAGACAGGAGATGGTGAAGTGATAAAGGCAGTTATTTTTGATTTTGATGGCTTAATTTATGATACAGAAACCAATGAATATAATGTGTTAAATGAAATCTTTCAAGAGCATGGCTCCGAACTTCCAATGTCGGTGTGGGGCAAGGTGATTGGAACGCAAGCAGGATTCAATGCTCTTTCCTATTTAGAAGAGCAAATTGGAAAGAAAGTTGACCACGAGGAATTAACCAAGATACGAAGAGACCGATTCAATGAACGAATGAAGAATGAAGGTCCATTACCAGGAGTTGAGGAGTACCTTGCAGCCGCAAAGAAAGCCGGTTTGAAAATCGGTTTGGCCTCAAGCTCTACTTACGAATGGGTATCAAATCATTTAAAGAATCTTTGCTTATTCGATTATTTTGAATGCATCCGTACTTCTGATGATGTTGAAAAGGTAAAACCCGATCCGACCCTATATTTAGAGGCAGCTAAATGCTTAGGTGTGTCACCAGAGGAATGTCTTGTCTTTGAAGACTCTGCAAATGGTGCACTTGCAGCTAAACGAGCTGGAATGTACTGTGTCGTAGTGCCGAATCAAGTAACAAAGGATTTAGAATTCTGTGAGGTTGATCATCGCTTAGAGTCGATGGCAGCGATTCAATTAAATGAACTAATTAAAAAAATAGACAGAATTACTCAAAATTAAAATATAAAAACCACGATTAATATCAGCCCAATATCAATCGTGGTTTTTATTCAAATAGAGACTAAATAAAATTTTCAAGCCACTCTAATGCTTCCTCTTCATCTGGACCATCAACTTTAACAGTAATGATCTGTCCTTCACGAATACCTGCCCCCATTAACCCTAAAATACTTTTGGCATTGTATGATCTATTTTTAAACTGAAATTCAACATCACTTGTAAACCTACTGAGATTCTGAACTAATTCCCCGGCTGGCTTAGCGTGTAGACCTTCCTTGATCGTAACTGTAACTTCTTTTTCAATCAAATCATTCCACTCCTTACAAGAGGTAATTTTAAAATTGACCATTACTACATTTATTCTGAGAAAATAATTTTAGACCTAAAAAAGCTCCTCATCTCAGGTAGAAAAAAATATGTAAGCGTGTTAATTTTAAGTAAGGAAAATGTTTTAAGGGGGGCTGTTAATTGGAAAAATACATACTTTCACTTGATCAAGGTACTACAAGTTCGCGCGCGATTTTATTTAATCAAAAAGGTGAAATTGTACATGTAGCACAGAAGGAATTCACGCAAATTTTTCCTAAACCAGGTTGGGTGGAACATAACGCAAATGAAATTTGGGGTTCCATTTTATCAGTCATGGCATCTGTTTTATCAGAAGCAAACGTAAAAGCAGAGCAGATTGCAGGAATTGGGATTACAAACCAACGTGAGACCACGGTTGTGTGGGATAAAGAGACAGGCCAGCCAGTGTACAATGCAATTGTGTGGCAATCACGTCAAACGGCTGATATTTGTGAAGAGTTAAAAGCAAAGGGATTAAGTGATACATTCCGTCAAAAAACAGGCCTATTAATTGATGCCTATTTTTCAGGGACAAAAGTGAAATGGATTTTAGATCATGTTGAAGGAGCACGTGAAAAAGCGGAAAGCGGGAAACTTCTATTTGGGACAATTGATTCTTGGATTATTTGGAAGCTATCAGGTGGAAAGGCTCATGTAACAGATTATTCAAATGCCTCCCGGACCTTAATGTACAACATTTATGAACTAAAATGGGATGAGGAGTTATTAAAACATTTAACCGTACCTAAGTCGATGCTACCAGAGGTTCGCCCATCATCAGACGTGTATGCAACTACAGCTCCCTATCATTTCTTTGGTCAAGAGGTGCCAATTGCGGGTGCAGCAGGTGACCAACAGGCAGCTCTTTTCGGGCAAGCTTGTTATGAAAAGGGGATGGTTAAAAACACATATGGCACAGGTTGCTTTATGCTGATGAATACCGGTGAGAAAGCAGTACCTTCTAAGCACGGATTATTAACAACAATCGCATGGGGGATTAACGGAAAAGTTGAATACGCCTTAGAAGGAAGTATTTTCGTCGCAGGTTCCGCTATTCAATGGCTACGGGATGGTCTTCGCATGTTTAAAGATGCCAAGGATAGCGAAGGCTATGCTGTAAAGGTGGATTCAACTGATGGAGTATATGTAGTCCCGGCATTTGTTGGACTAGGCGCGCCGTATTGGGATAGTGACGTTCGTGGCGCTGTGTTTGGTCTTACACGTGGGACTTCAAAAGAACATTTCGTTCGAGCAACTATAGAATCACTTGCCTACCAAACAAAGGACGTCTTAACAGCAATGGAGGCTGATTCTGGCATATCGTTGAAAACACTTCGTGTAGATGGTGGTGTTGTCAAAAATAACTTCCTTATGGATTTCCAATGCGGTATTTTAGGAGTTCCAGTCGAACGTCCTGTAATCAATGAAACAACAGCTTTAGGGGCTGCATATTTGGCTGGGTTGGCAGTTGGTTATTGGAAGGGTCAATCAGAAATTTCTAGTAAATGGGCGATTGATCAAACCTTTGAACCAAAAATGAGTGAAGAAAAACGTGAAGAACTTTATAACGGTTGGAAAAAGGCAGTACAGGCTGCCATGGCATTCAAATAAAAGGTATGCTATCATGAAGATAAGTTAATCATTCGGTAGGAGATTAGGGAGAGACCGCAGGAGCATTGTCACTATGTGTACAATGACTTTTGTGGTCTCTTTTTTCTACCTCTTTAAGGAGTGGGGATCGTGACACAGTTTTCAAGTATAGATAGAAGTTCAATCTTAGAGGATATGGAGAAGGAGGTTCACGATTTATTTATAATTGGTGGTGGAATAACGGGTGCTGGTATTTCACTTGACGCTGCTACCCGTGGACTTAAAACAGCTCTTGTTGAAATGCAGGATTTTGCTGCCGGAACATCAAGCCGTTCTACAAAACTCGTCCATGGTGGCCTTCGCTATTTAAAACAATTTGAAGTCGGATTAGTGGCCGAGGTGGGGAAGGAAAGGGCTATTGTATATGAGAATGGTCCACATGTGACAACTCCAGAATGGATGCTATTACCCCTTCATCAAGGAGGTACCTTTGGGAAATTTTCAACATCCATAGGCCTACGTGTTTACGACTATTTAGCAGGAGTGAAAAAGTCAGAGAGAAGATTCATGTTAAGTGCTGATGAAACTCTTGCAAAAGAGCCACTTATCAAAAAGGAAGGTCTTAAAGGTGGAGGCTATTATGTTGAGTATCGAACAGACGATGCACGCTTAACAATTGAAGTGATGAAAAAAGCCATCGAAAGTGGCGCAAAAGCGGTCAATTATGCCAAGGTGGAATCATTTATCTATGAGGATGAAAAGGTAAAAGGAGTAAAGGTAGTAGACCAACTTACAGGAAAAGATTACAAAATTCATGCGAAAAAAATTGTCAATGCAACAGGGCCTTGGGTAGATAAAATGAGAGAAGCCGACAATTCGAAAAAAGGTAAAGTATTACGCCTAACAAAAGGTGTTCATATTGTAATTGATCAATCCAAGTTCCCGTTAAAACAAGCGGTTTACTATGATACACAAGATGGCCGAATGGTATTTGCAATCCCTCGTGATGGTAAAACGTATATCGGAACAACGGATACATTTTATGACAAAGATACCGCACATCCAACAGTAACAACAGAGGACCGTGCATATTTAATTAATACAATCAACTACATGTTCCCGAGTGTAAATGTAGAGGATTCGGATATTGAATCGAGCTGGGCTGGTGTACGACCATTGATATATGAAGAAGGAAAGGATCCTTCCGAAATATCGCGTAAAGATGAAATCTGGATTTCTGATTCAGGTCTCATCACAATTGCAGGTGGAAAATTAACAGGCTATCGTAAAATGGCCGAAACCGTGGTAGACAAAGTCGGAATGCTTTTGCAAGAAGAAGGGGCAACTACACTTAAACCTTGTCAAACAAAAAGTATGGCTATATCTGGAGGGAATGTTGGTGGTTCGAAAAACTATCCATCATTTGTGGCTAAAAAAGTTGAGGAACTCATGAACGAATTCCACCTTTCTCAAAAGGATGCTCAAAAATTAACGCGATTGTATGGATCAAACATCGAAATTATTCAGGGGTTCATGGTCGATTTTAGTGAAAAAGCGAATGAAGCGACTCTGCCAGTACTTGCAGCATTGGAATATGGAATTCAATATGAGATGGTCACAAAACCAATCGATTTCCTCATTCGCCGTACAGGTGCGATGTTCTTTGATATTGATTGGGTCAATCAATGGAAACAACAGATTGTTGCCTATATGGCAGAAAAGTTTAACTGGACTGCCGAAGAAAAACTAGGCTACGAAGCCGAAGTTGAAGCGCACATTAAAGACGCAACCGAGCCAACTGAAGAGAGATAGTTATTTGTGTAGACAGACGGAGAAATCCGTCTGTTTTTGATTTCTAGGGAATTTTTAGTTCCGACCTGTGGATAAATTAACAGAGACATTGACCGGTAAACAAATTAAATAGGTGCGTAACTGGAGGATATTAGGGAACAGCGAACCAGCAGAATAGTTAAACAGGCACGCATCTGGATAAAATTAGGGAACAGTGAACCAGCAGACTGGCTCAACAGGAAAGTATCTGGATAAAATTAGGGAGCAGCAAACCAGTAGACTAGTTAAACAGGCAAGCATATGGATAAAATTAGGAGACATCGAACCAGCAAACCAGTTAAATAGGCACGCATCTGGATAAAATTAGGGAATAGTGAACCAGTGACCTCCTTAAACATGTACCTCCTGTAAATTTAAAAGAGAACAAACTTAGTGGTCCCTATTGTACAAGTACGATTGGGATCATAACAGGAACCCCTACTAAAAATCATAAACTTCATTTGATCAACCTAGCCTTTTTACTCATTTTCATAAGAAACAAGACAAACTTTGCTAAATTAATTGGAAAAAGACAGGATTTTATATAGAATAAGTAGAAGATAAAACAAAGATATTAACAATACAACTGTAATTGGGGGCATCGAACATGAGTTGGATGGAAAAATATAACCAATGGCTTAATACGCCAGGGTTAGATGAAGAAATCAAGAATGCGTTGCTTGAAAAGAAAGAAAATCAAAAAGAACTTGAAGATTGCTTTTATAAAAATCTCGAGTTTGGAACTGGTGGAATGCGTGGAGAAATCGGACCGGGGACAAACCGTATGAATTTATATACCGTAAGAAAAGCTTCAGCTGGGCTTGCAGCATTTATAGAGTCCTTTGGTGAAGAGGCAAAGCGCCGTGGGGTTGCCATTGCGTACGATTCTCGTCACAAGTCTCCCGAATTTGCAATGGAAGCTGCAAAAACACTCGCTACACATGGTATTCAAACCTATGTATTTGACGAACTTCGACCTACACCAGAACTTTCATATGCGGTTCGTCATTTAGGTGCTTTTTCAGGAATCGTGGTGACAGCTAGCCACAATCCGCCAGAATATAATGGGTATAAGGTATATGGCTCAGATGGTGGACAACTACCACCTGAGGCTGCTGATACAGTGATTGCAAAGGTAAATGCGATCCATAATGAGCTTGAGTTAAAAGTTGGCAGTGAAGAAGAATTAAAAGCTTCCGGACTCATTAAAATGATTGGTAAAGAAATCGATAATGCCTATACAGAAAAGCTAAAAACGATCTCGATTAATCCAACCCTTTCTCAAGCTGGAGTTAAGGTTGTGTTTACTCCACTTCACGGTACTGCTAATAAGCCCGTTCGAAATGGCTTAAAAGCATTTGGATACGAAAATGTTACGGTGGTAAAGGAACAAGAGCTTCCTGATCCAAATTTCTCAACTGTAAAATCACCAAACCCAGAGGAGCATGCAGCTTTCGAATTGGCGATTAAAGAAGGTAAAAAGATTGATGCTGATATTTTAATTGGAACAGATCCAGATGCAGACCGTTTAGGAGTAGCTGTTAAGGATGACAATGGTGAATATGTCGTATTAACAGGAAACCAAACAGGTGCTATTTTGCTGCACTACATTTTATCAGAAAAGAAGAAACAAGGTATTCTTCCGGAAAATGGTATCGTGCTTAAGACAATCGTTACATCTGAAATTGGCCGAGAAATCGCGAAATCATTTGGACTTGATACAATTGATACACTTACTGGATTTAAATTTATCGGTGAAAAAATTAAAGAATTCGAACAAACAGGAGAATACAAATTCCAATTCGGTTACGAAGAAAGCTATGGTTACTTAATTGGAGATTTTGCTCGTGATAAAGATGCGGTTCAGGCTGCCTTATTAGCGGTAGAAGTGTGTGCTTTCTACAAGAACAAAGGCATGACAATGTATGAGGGCCTAATGGAGATTTTTGAGAAGTATGGTTATTATCGTGAAGGCCTTGAATCCTTAACACTAAAAGGAAAAGAAGGAGCAGAGCAAATCAACAACCTTCTTGCAAGCTTCCGTAGTGAGCCGCCAACAATTGTCGCTGGTCGTAAGGTAACTCTTATTGAGGACTATAAGGAAAGTTTCAGAACCAACGTTGAAGAAAGTCAAAAAGAAGAAATAACTCTTCCAAAATCAAATGTCTTAAAATACTTCTTAGAGGACGGTACGTGGTTCTGCCTACGTCCATCAGGTACAGAGCCGAAAGTAAAATTCTATTTTGGAGTTAAAGGAAGCTCACTTGAAGATAGTCAACAAGCTTTAAATGGCATTTCTAAAGATGTAATGGAACAAGTTCATAACACATTAAAATAAAAACAAGGCCCTCGGGTCTTGTTTTTTTGATAAAAATGAAGTGGGGATTTTCACCCCACTTACATATGTGCAGCTAATTCTTCCATGCTTTCTGTGGATGCATGGTCTATATAGCGAAGTAAAGAATATAACTGTCTCTCGATAACGGAATAATCTTTTTCAAAATTATAGGCATGTAAGAAGTGTTCAATCTTTTTTGAAAGGAAATCATCCTTTGTTCGAACCATTAATATAAGTAGGTTGTCCCATTGGGAACGATGTGTGTAATAAAGCGCTTTGTCATAGTCAACCGTATTCACTGCTTTTCCCTCCTTCTAAGGAGTTGATTATAGTGTGTGGAGAAAACAATTTTTTTCTCGCTGTAAATCTTGGACAAGAATCCAAAACAAAGATGAATACATAAATGCCTGAGTCTTTTTCGTTCAATTGGAAAAAATAAAGTGACTAATTTCTTGAGGAATAGCGCAAAATACAATTGATTTTTACATAGGAGGTATGGAACGTGACGAAAAGGTTATTTATTTCAATTTTTTGTAGTATGTTTCTTTTAGCTAGCGGCGGTATCGTAAGCGCACAACAGAAGCCACCACAAAAACCACCACAGCAGGAACAACCGCTACCAACGGATTATGAAAAATGGGGTAAGATTGCAATTGATGTGGCAAAATTAAATTATCCAGACAGCAAAATTAGTGATTATCAGTATAAGGGACGAGAAGATCTTACCGATACACAGTCAAAGGATACTTTTGAGTTGAGAGTACAAACTAAAGATCGCACATTTACAGCAAAAGTGATGATCCTGTTTAATCCACAAACAGAGTCTCTTTTATCATTAAGCATCGAAGAAGTAAAATAAGGAACCACTATTTGGCCACATTCCCTAAACGAATGTGGCCTCTTTTGCGTTAAAAACGTGTAACAACGAAATCCCCTTTCATCATTTTGACCAATGACTCATAAATTGTGATAAGGACGAAAAGGGGGAGATCAACTGTGAGAGATTCTGAACGCCAGGCGCTCGAATATGCAATTGATGAAATCACGGAAATTGCAGAAGGCTTTGGACTAGATTTTTATCCGATGAGATACGAAATTTGTCCTGCTGATATTATTTATACATTTGGCGCATATGGGATGCCTACTCGATTTTCGCATTGGAGCTTTGGAAAACAATTTTATCGTATGAAGCTGCAATATGATTTAGGATTAAGTAAAATTTACGAACTCGTCATCAATTCTGATCCATGCTATGCGTTTTTACTTGATTCAAATTCCCTTATTCAAAACAAACTGATTGTTGCTCACGTATTAGCACATTGTGATTTTTTCAAAAATAATTTCCGTTTCAGTAATACAAAACGAGATATGGTTGAAAGTATGGCAGCTACAGCGGAACGGGTGAAACATTATGAGCATATATACGGAAAACTTGAGGTGGAAACATTTTTAGATGCAGTATTAGCGATTCAAGAGCATATTGACCCATCACTTATGAGGCCAAAGCTTACTTGGAGTCTTGAAGATGAAGAAGAAGAAATAAAGCGAAAGCCGTCGCCATATGATGATTTATGGGGCTTAGATAAAAAGGCAGCAAATGATAAACCAGTTGCACGTAAGAAAAAGAAATTTCCACCACAGCCTGAAAAAGATATCCTTTTATTTATTGAACAATACAGTAGGGAGCTAGAGGATTGGCAACGCGATATTTTAACAATGATGCGTGAGGAAATGCTGTATTTCTGGCCACAGCTTGAAACAAAAATCATGAACGAAGGCTGGGCTTCGTATTGGCACCAGCGCATTCTCAGAGAAATGGATCTTACTTCTGATGAAGCAATTGAGTTTGCGAAGCTCAATGCTGGTGTTGTGCAACCTTCAAAAACAAGCATTAATCCATATTACTTAGGTTTAAAAATCTTTGAGGACATAGAGGAACGTTACAATAACCCAACGAAGGAAATGAAGGAACGTGGTGTTCAGCCAGGATCTGGGCGTGAAAAAATCTTTGAGGTTCGTGAAGTTGAATCAGATATATCGTTCATTCGAAATTACTTAACGAAGGATTTAGTCCTACGTGAAGACATGTATCTCTTCCAAAAGCAAGGTCGAGATTATAAAATCATTGATAAACAATGGACACAGGTTCGTGACCAACTCGTAAACATGCGTGTCAACGGTGGGTTCCCGTATATCACTGTAAACGATGGTGACTATCTGAAAAGCGGAGAACTTTTCCTAAAGCACTGGTACGAAGACATAGAGCTTGATTTAAAATATCTTGAAAAAGTACTTCCTTACATTTATCAACTATGGGGCAGACCCGTCCACATGGAAACCGTACTAGAAAATAAATCTGTTGTATTTACGTATGATGGGAAAACCGTGCATAGGAAATATGTCTAAATAGAAAGAAGCTGCCAATGGGTAGCTTCTTTTATTATGGGTATCCTTCAAAAAGTCTGAAAAAGGTGATGTACCTCACTGAAATAAAATGGTAAATAAACTAAAATAGATTCCAATTATAAAGGGAGGGATAGAAAGTGGAAAAAAATAATTTGCCTCTAGTGTACTCTTGTTCAGGTTGTTCGTCCGCTGCACAAACTGCAAATACAATTGCAATAAAAATGGATCGAGAAGATATTGCTGAAATGTCTTGCATTGCAGGTGTAGGCGGAGATGTAAAACCACTTGTTAAAACAGCAAAATCAGGAAGGGATATCATTGCGATTGACGGTTGCCATCTAGCATGCTGTAAGCATATTTTGGCAAGACATGACATCGAGGCTAAGCATCATTTTGTATTAACAAATTTTAATGTTCCAAAAAAACAACATGAAGATCCGGATCCCCAACTAACGTTAGATACTTTCAATGAGATTTTGGTGCTTACTAGATAACTTACGGCAGGAAATTCAAGGTGGTAAATAAAAATATAATGTAGGAAAAGGAGAATGAGTAGATTGTAGAATTTAATGAGAAGCGCATTAAATAGGGAGGTCAATTATGTACAATAGAATCCTATTAGCTGCAGATGGTTCTGAGCACTCCAAACGGGCGGCTGAACATGCAATAATGCTTACAAACGGAAAATTAAATACAAAAATTGAAATCGTATATGTAGTCGATCACAATAAAGTCAAATCCGATGTATTAGAAAATTGGAATGCTCCGGATATTGGTGATAAACGAAGACTTCGATTAAAAGAAATTGAACAAATAATGAGGAAATCAGGTGTTTCTTATGACATAACATTTCTTCATGGCGAACCAGGACCTACTATTGTAAATTATGCGAATAAAAATCAGTTTGACCTCGTCATCATTGGTAGTAGAGGACTAAATGTTCTACAGGAGTTTGTACTTGGAAGTGTTAGTCATAAAGTTGCAAAGCGTGCAAATTGTCCAGTCCTAATTGTAAAATAATATTGAGTAAAGGCAGTCAGTGCTTTATTAAAAAAGAACTGACTGTCTTTTTATTTGAGTACTGCACTAAAATATACCATGTAGGATTAAGATTTTTATTAAGCCGTAGTGAAAATAGAAGAAAACAGTAGAATAATGAAGGTTAGATAAAATGTTTGCGTTTACACGTCGGTTTCACATGTTAGCGATAATCCGCTATACTTTGATTTGTTCACGACGGACCCGACTTTCATGAGAGTTGAAAGTCAAAAAACATGAAGGCAATTGCCTGAGTAAAACATTAATCAAAATAGAAAGAGGTGCTGATTTGAATTTATTAACATATAAAACTGAATGGTTTGGCAATGTGCGAGGAGATATCATGGCAGGGATTGTTGTTGCACTTGCGCTAATTCCTGAGGCAATTGCCTTTTCACTAATTGCAGGAGTTGACCCAATGATAGGGTTATACGCCTCATTCTGTATTGCAGTCACAATTGCATTTGTTGGAGGAAGACCTGGAATGATTTCTGCAGCAACAGGTGCAACTGCATTGTTAATGGTAACATTGGTTGCAGATTATGGCCTCCAATACTTACTTGCTGCAACGATTTTAACGGGAATTATCCAAATTATCATGGGTGTATTAAAACTTGGGAGACTAATGAAATTTGTCCCTCGTTCAGTCATGACGGGTTTCGTGAACTCACTTGCGATCCTTATATTTGCGGCTCAATTACCGCATTTTGCAGGTGAATCATGGCAAATGTACGCAATGGTAGCAGGAGCCTTAGCCATTATTTATATCTTTCCGCGTTTTACAAAGGCTGTTCCATCACCATTAGTAGCTATCATTGTTATGACAGTAATCGCAGTATTAACCAATAGTGGAGTTCGGACAATTGGAGATATGGGGGAACTTCCATCAACATTACCCATTTTTTTACTCCCTGATATACCGTTGAATTTTGAAACATTAAAAATTATATTCCCTTATTCTTTATCGATCGCAATTGTTGGATTAGTTGAGTCATTATTAACAGCTTCGATTGTTGATGATATGACAGATACAGATAGTGATAAAAATAAAGAAGCACGTGGGCAAGGGATAGCAAATATTGTCTCTGGTTTCTTTGGGGGTATGGCTGGTTGTGCGATGATCGGACAATCTGTCATTAACGTCAAATCAGGTGGTCGTGGAAGACTTTCTGCGTTTGTAGCCGGAGTATTTTTAATGGTCTTAATCTTAGTACTTAAAGATTTCTTAGTTCAGATTCCAATGGCAGCCCTTGTTGGGGTGATGTTCATGGTTTCGATTGGAACGTTTGACTGGTCTGCATTACGCACTCTCCATAAGGTTCCAATTACGGATACAATTGTCATGGTTGTAACAGTGATCACAGTTTTACAGACACACGACCTATCAAAAGGTGTTTTAATTGGAATCATTCTGAGTGCAATTTTCTTTGCTTCTAAGATTTCAAAAGTAAAAGTTACAAGTCTTTCAGCAAAGAACTCGCAAAAGAAAGTGTACCATGTTTCAGGACAGCTATTCTTCGCTTCAGTTACTGACTTTGTTAATAGCTTTGATTACAAAGAAGATGTGAAGGAAATTGATTTAGAACTATCAAACGCCCACCTTTGGGACGACTCTGCAGTAGGCGCAATTGATAAAGTCGTGTTTAAATATCATCAAAATGGCATTAAAGTAAACATTAAAGGATTAAATAAAGAAAGCAATAAATTAGTTGAAAAGCTTGCAGTCTACAAGACACCAGGTGCTCTTGAAAAAGCAGGAAATCAATAAGATAGGGAAACGCGCTGTCTATTTGGCAGCGTGTTTTTTTGTCTATATAAACTATTATTAGGAAACAATAGAAGGTAACTTCAAAATTTTTACAGTTAGAGTTACTGAGGTGCCTTTTTGTGAATGCAATCTATGGGTTAATTTGGCTAGCAGCATTATTTATTTGGGGAGATTGGAGAAATTATAAAAAATACTATCCAACCTACCTCTTTTTACTATTGGGGGATTTTCTTTATTTATACTTGTTATCTGACAAGTTTGCTATGTGGACATATACCCCTCAAGGTGTTGATGAAGGAATTGGACTGACCAACACACATATCGTTTTTTCAATAATGGCTATAAAATATCCAGCAACCATACTCATCTTTTTAGGAAAATACCCAGAAGAAAGCACTTGGATAAAGCAATTGTTCTATATCTTAATATGGGGCGGCATTTATGCTGTGAATGAAGCTGTGGATTTATTCGTTGGACTTATAAAATATAATCATGATTGGAGCTTGGGGTGGTCAGTATTATTTAACCTCGTGATGTTCTCCATTCTTCGATTACATTATGTGCGGCCAATTCGTGCCTGGGTTGCCTCGCTCATATTTATCCTCTTTCTTTGGCATATCTTTGATGTTCCTTCCACAGTGTTTCGGTAAACTAACATAAATATCACACCTACTACTGAATGGTAATCAGTAGTATTTTTTTTCTACCTCTTTTGATGTTCCTATAAGGAAGATAGGAATACCTTCCTAATTAGAAATAAGAATGGGTTCCTATATGAATAAGAATAGATGGTGATACATTATTTTGACAATTTCCGGCAAAATAGATTTAAAGATGAAAATAATAAAAAATCAATCATGAATTAATTATCATTTAGGAATTATGGAGAAACGAATATGAATTTTATCAAAATGTTTGAGCAAAAAAGTATTGGTGAATTAATTAATCTCGTAGCTACGGCATTTAATAGTTTAAAAGATATCCTATATATTCTTCAGGTTGATCAATCTCAATATACATATTTGTTTGCTAACCAGGCAGGATTATCTATTCTTACTACCGATGAAACTCTCTTTGGTAAGACGATGGATGAATATTTGCCAAAAGAAAAAGCTCAATATTTGAGAACGTTTTATGAAAAGGCAGTAATCTCTAAAACAGTAGTGACATTTGAAGACGAGACTACACTTCTAGATGGCCAAATTATGATTAATGAAACGGTACTAACTCCAATCATTGATGGAGAAATTGTATATCTTGTTGCAATTGTACGCGATGTAACAGATAAAACATTGAGACTTAAAGAACTTCAACAATATAAAAGGGCCGAACAAGCAAGAAGAGAAAGTGAAGAAACCTTTCGAATCATCGCGGAGAATTCTGTTGATATCATCAAAGTACTTACACCAGAAGGTAATATTACTTATGTTTCTCCTTCAATTGAGGATATTTTAGGATACCCTAAACAAAAGATGATTAGTAAATCATTCCTTGAGACCGTACATCCCGATGACAGAGAAAAAATGAACGACGTATATCTAAACCTGATTGAAACAAAGGAAAATGTGGAAATTGAAGTAAGGCGTAAACACCAGGATGGTCATTTTATATGGTTACATTCAGACTTAATACCCGTTTTAAGCTCAGAAGGACAACTTGAAAAAATAGTAGTGATTTCGTGGGACATCACTGAATACAAGAGAAAAGTAAAAAAGTTAGAGAAACTTGCCTTTTATGACCATTTGACGGGTCTGCCAAATAGACGAATATTTATAGAAAGGCTCCAACAGTCCATGTTTACAACTGATCGTAGAGGGAAATGGACAGCTTTAATGGTATTAGATTGTGACAATTTCAAACAAATAAATGATAATCATGGTCATGATATCGGGGATGAAGTTATTAAAGAATTCTCCAATCGAATACGTAGAGTGATTCGCGACACGGATACACTTTCACGAGTAGGTGGGGATGAATTTACGGTTGTTATTCCAGAAATAATAGACAAGCAGCAAGTAATAGATATTTCGAATCGGATTTTGAATGTAGTAAGCCAGCCTATGGAAATAAAAGAACACGTGCTGAATATAACAACTAGCATCGGTATTTCCTTTTACCCACATCATGGAACAGATACAGAAGAATTGTTTAAAAAGGCTGATGAGAATCTATATAAATCCAAATCACTTGGGGGAAATACATTTTCGTTATAGAAGGATAAGCCTAAAGGGGGATAAAAATGGCAGGACTATCTTTTTTCAAACAATTAACTAGGTTTTCAAATGAAACCATAGATCTATCTGAAAAAATGAATACAATGATGGAACATGATACTTATCTATTAAGAGAATTAATTGATAATCATCCACATGCTGTTCTAGCATTTGATGCAAATGTGAATTTATTACATTATAACCCTTCAGTACTTAAAACATTTGGTTACCATGAAAAGGAATTATCTCGTAAGTTAAAACAATATTTACACAATAGTGACAAATACAAAAGAAATAAGTCTTATCAACGTGCTTTACAGGGGAAGGTACAAAATTATCAGACAGCTATAACACATGCAAATGGTGAAAAAATTTATATTGATGTCAATCTAGTACCAATTAAAAATAGTGATGGGAACACGACCATTATTTATGCTGTAGCAAAAGATATAACAACTTATGTTCAACATGAAAAAGAATTAGTTAAAATCAAAGGAAGCCTTGAATTAGCACAAAAAGTAGGTGCCATCGGCAGCTATGATTACGACATTATTGAAGATGAAGCCTATTGGTCAAATCAGATGTATGTACTATTTGGAATTGATAATATTGAAGGATTTGTTCCGACCTTTGATAGTATTTCAGAACTAGCTCATCCAGAAGATCAAGGGAAGTTTAATAAAACTATTTTATCTGCTATAGAAGAAAAGAGAAATCTAAGTTTTGAATTTAGAATCCTTCGTAAAGATGGGACAGTTGTTTATGTATATAACCAGGCAGATGTAATCTTGGACGAAAATAAGAAACCTGTTCGTTTTTTAGGAACTGTTCAAGATATTACTAAACGAAAAACTGCAGAACTAAAGCTTAAAGAAAGTGAAAATCAAATACAACATATCTTTGATAATTTGGAGGTAGGTATTTGGTCACTAGACGTAAAAAAAGGTGAATACAATTTGGTCTCAAAAGGAATTGAGGCAATTACAGGATATTCTCCTTCTGATTTAGGGAATCGGATTTCCTGGGATTCACTAATCCATCCAGACGATTATACTGAATATCATCATAACCAACAGAAAAAATTAAAAGGAGAAAATCTCTTTCATCAATACCGGATCATTCATCGAAATGGAGAAATTGTGTGGGTTCAAGAACAGGTACTACCTGTTTTGGATCAGAACGGTCATGTAACACGGCTTGATGGGATCGTTTCAAACATTACTGAACAAAAAGAATATGAAAAGAAAATACAATATCTAGCTTTTCACGATTATTTAACAAAACTACCAAATCGGATGCTTTTTGAAAATAAAATAAAAGAACTAATGGAAGCTTCAAACCAGATTAACAAGCATTTTTCAATTCTATATATAGATTTAGACCGGTTTCGAAACATCAATGAATCACTGGGACACCAAATTGGAGATAAATTGCTTTTTGAGTTTAGTCAAAGAGTAAATATGTTGCTGAACAAAAACACGTTATTTGCACGATTAGGTGGCGATGAATTTGGCATTATTTTATGGGATTATGAAGAATCAGATTACCCAATTAAGGCCGCTAAGTTAATCATTGACTGTCTAGACGTACCATTTAATATTGAAGATTTCGAATTACTCATAACAACAAGTGTTGGAATTAGTACATTTCCCGAGAACGGAAAAACGATTGAGGAATTAATAAAAAATGCGGATGCAGCTTTGTATAGGGCAAAGGCAAGTGGTAAAAATACATATCAAATTTATTCCTCTTCATTAAGTATTAACTCTTTCAAACAGTTTTACCTTGAGAGGGATTTAAGAAAATCAATTGAAAACAATCAATTAGTTGTTTATTTTCAACCAAGGGTTAATTCAGGTACAGGCAAAATTGTTAGTGCTGAAGCTTTAGTGCGATGGGAACATCCCGTTTGGGGGCTAGTATCACCACTTGAATTTATCCCACTTGCAGAAGAAACGGGTTATATTAATGAAATTGGTGATTGGGTATTAGAGCAAGTGTGTCAAAATATTACCAATTGGAAACAGCAAAATCTTGAAATAGTCCCTATTTCTGTGAATATATCAGCGCAACGTTTCTTAAAAAGTGATTGGAAAGTAAGGTTGGGTACTATTCTGGAAAAAAACAATACAGACCCTTCATTAATTGAGTTTGAAATTACGGAAACTACCATGATTAAGCATGAGGAAGCGGTTAAGCTAGCTTTGCAATATATGAAGGGCATTGGGTTTAAAATTGCCCTAGATGACTTTGGAACAGGCTATTCCTCTATCACTTATTTAAAGGATTACCCTATTGATACAATTAAGATAGATCAGTCTTTTACGAAACACATTGCAAAGACAAATAATGTTGAAACCATTATTAAATCTCTTATTTTTATGGCGAAAGGTTTAGACATGAATGTTGTAGCAGAAGGTGTGGAAACAATTGAACAGCTATCATTCTTAAGACAACAGGAATGTCAAGAAATTCAAGGGTATATCTTCAGCAAACCAGTACCAGAAGAGACTTTTCAAAATTTATTAAGAAAAATGATTTTGAAGCCAACTTTTAATAGCGATACTGCAAAATTCCCAAATAGAAGGCGATATTACAGGATTAATCTTTTATTTCCACTAAGTTCCCAAATGACTTTAACTACTATACTTGGAAATCAGGTTGAGTTAGGGAATACGGAGATCCTAATTGAAGACATTGGGCCAGGTGGGTTAAGATTTTTATCGACTATTCAGTTACCTGTACGCCCGGATATCACCTATCAATTCAAAACTAAGATTATGGGGGAGATTATTACCTTAAATGGTCATGTTGTGTGGAAAGAAGAAGTGAAGGGAATCTTCCAATATGGTCTTAAGTTCAGTATGGATGAGACTCAAAGAGATGCGCTCGTAAAGTTTTTAAATCATTTCTCTCTACAATTGCGTAATAACCCATTTGTCCCAAATTGTGATTTTGTGAAAGAAGAAAAAATTAGTTATTTACTAAGAGCAACCCCAAATGAATAATTAGGGGTGCTCTCTCTTTTTTACATATGGAAAAAACTAGTCCATTTAACACTTAAAATAAACTCCACCCAAAGATATAGGTATGATATCCTATAACAGAGTATATGGAAAATAACAGGGGTGGAGTAATGGCAGTTGTTGAAAAAATAAATATTCTCTTAGTGGATGACCGCCCAGAGAATCTATTAGCCTTGGAGGCTATTATTGAAAGAGATGATTATAACCTAATTAAAGCTAATTCTGGAGAAGAAGCTTTAAAGTGTCTTTTGAAATACGAATTCGCTGTCATTTTATTAGATGTTCAAATGCCAGGAATTGATGGAATTGAAACTGCGAAAATAATCAAAGCTCGTGAGAAAACAAAAAATATTCCACTTTTATTTATAACTGCTAATAACATGGATTCGGATCATATTTTTAGAGGATATTCGGTTGGGGCAATTGATTATATCTTAAAGCCGGTTGACCCAATTGTATTAAAAGCAAAAGTTGATGGCTTCGTTGAAATCTATACAATAAAAAAACAGCTAATGAAGCAATCAGAATTACTTGCACAAAAGAATAAAGAAATTGAACATATTGCATTACATGATTACTTGACTGGTTTGCCGAATCGAAGAAGTTTTTCGGAGGAACTAACTACTTGCGTGAACGAATCTAAAAAAAGGAACCAAGCAATCGGAGTTGTTGTTTTAGATATTGACTACTTCAAATATGTAAACGATTCTCTTGATTTTAATACAGGTGATCGGGTGCTTAAAGAAATTGCAAAACGATTGAAAGCAACAATAAGGGAAGGTGACTTTGTTGCTAGAGTTGGTGGTGATGAGTTCTCCATCATTTTACCGAATACAGATCGTGAGGAAACATTAGATATAGCTACAAGAATTAATTTTGCCTTTAATGAGCCACTTTACATTGATCACTATGAATTGTTTTTTACAGCAAGCGTTGGATTGAGTATATTTCCTTATGATGGAGAAGATCCGTTAACTCTTGTGAAAAACGCGGGTACAGCATTGTTTCGCGCGAAAGAGCAAGGCAAAAACAATTTTAAAGTGTATCACTCCGGAATGAACCTTCAATCTTATCGAACGTTTATTATGCAGAATGATTTACGAAAGGCAATTGAAAGACAGGAACTTTCGATCGTTTATCAACCACGTATGGAAATTGCTAACGGTAAGATTAAAAGTGCAGAAGCTTTATTACGGTGGGAACATCCAAAATGGGGAACATTGTCACCAAGTGAATTTATTCCATTAGCTGAAGAAACTGGGCAGATTATTGAGATTGGTGAATGGGTACTTGCAACTGTTTGTAACCAATTGAACGAATGGAAGAAGAATGATTTTTCTCCAATTAGAATTGCAGTTAATTTTTCAGCACAACATTTTCTTCAAAAAGATTTAGTTGATAAAATCCAACGAATTTTATCTGAATACAAAGTAAGTCCTAGTTTACTAGAAATAGAGATTACTGAATCGGTTATATTGGGAAATGAGGCAGTGATTTCTAAGACTCTTCATCAATTAAAGGATATGGGCGTACAGGTAAGTATCGATGATTTCGGGACTGGCTACTCGTCCTTAAGCTATTTGAGACGTTTCCCAATTCATGCGCTGAAAATAGATAAGACTTTTATTCAAGAAATTTCTAACGGCTCCCCTAACGAAACTGTATTAACAGAAGCCATCATTTCATTAGCACATAATTTAAATATGTCCGTAATTGCAGAAGGAGTAGAGACAGAGAAGCAACTGTCAGTTTTAAGGCAGCTAAAATGTGAAGAAATTCAAGGATACTTATTAAGCCCTCCATTAATAAAGGAAAAATTCGAGGCATTTCTCCTAGGCCATAGTGAGATTAACTTTATTTCCGAAAAGAGGATAACTTCACTATCCGATCAAAAGAAAATCTCTACAGAACCATTCAATGAACCAGAGACAATTCATAAAGAAATTACAGGCACAATCCAGATAACAAAGGAAGTCTTTGGCCTTTCATCTAGAGAATTAGATGTGTTTGAGCTCCTGTTAACAGGATTAACCAATAAGGAAATCTCGGAAAAATTATTTATTAGTGAACATACCGTGAAAAATCATATTACAAGAATTTTCCAAAAAATGAATGTTACTGATCGAGTTCAAGCAATTGCATTAGTATATCAAACATGTTTTGATTTCAGTGATTCAACGGTCAGTAAATAAATGTGACATGAAAGGAACCGATTCATGAAATTAAGAACAAAATTATTATTAGGGCTTAGTACATTACCAATCTTACTTATTGTTCTCATAGGTATTGGCTGGACTCAGATCTCTAGTCTTAATAAAATGAGTACTACAATACAATCAAACTATGAATTAACTATACTAGCAGAAAAAATTCATCGGGATATCAAGGATGAAGGGATCCGACTGCGAAACCTCGTTTTATTTAATGATGATAACATGATCCAACAAGAACTGGTAAAGTTACAGGAAGAAAATCAATCCATTGTACAAAATATTACTTTAATTGAAGAAAAGGCGTATACTGCAGAACAAAAACATTTAATAAAGGAACTTAAAGGTATAAATAGTGATTTCAATCTGTATCAAAATGAGTTAATCGACCTTGTCAACGCAGGTAGCAAAGATGAAGCTCTTGCTGTGATTGATGAGAGTTCAGCTGAACTTCATGAAGAATTCTTTACCGTTCTTTCTGACATAACAAAATCTTTTGAAGTAAGCATGGAATCATCATTGCATGATAGTGTTTCAGAGTTTAAGAAAGAACTGATAATCAGTGCAATTATTATCATTATTAGCGTCATTTTAATCATGGGTCTTCTTTCGAAAAGTATCTGGACACTGTCAAATAGGTTAAATAAGGTCTCAACTGTAATGAAACAGGTTGCTAACGGTAGTGCTGATTTAAATACAAAGGTTGAGGTAGTTTCACGTGATGAAATAGGTGATGTCGCAAGCTCATTTAATATAATGACAGATTCCTTACAACAGCAAATAAATAGAGAACAAGAATTGACTTGGTTGAATTCTAATATTGCGGAAATTACTACGAGCCTAACGGGAATAAACGACTTAGAAACATTGGCACAAACTTTTCTGTCTAAGACAGTTCCTTTAGTCGACTCTAGCCATGCTGTATTTTATATCAAGGATATAGTAAACGCTGATGATGAGGAAGCGCATTTTAAACTGCTCGCCTCCTATGCTTTTAAGGAACGAAAGAGTTTCTCGAATACAATTCGTTTGGGTGAAGGGCTGATTGGACAAGCTGTCCTTGAAAAATCACCAATTATTTTAACAGATGTGCCTTCAGACTATGTACGGATAAGTTCAGGGTTAGGAGAAGCATCTCCTTTAAATATATACGTATTACCGATTGTTTTTGAGGGGGATGTAAAGGCAGTTATCGAAATTGCAACTTTCAAATCTTATAGTAAGACCCAACAAGATTTCCTGGAAGAACTAATGAATGGTCTAGGAATAATCATTGAAAGTGTAATGGGAAGAATCAGGCTAGCAAAATTATTAGAGGAATCTCAAACCTTAATGGAAGAGGTTCAAGCCCAGTCGGAAGAACTTCAAGCGCAGCAAGAGGAACTTAGAGCAACCAATGAAGAGCTTGAGGAACAGACACAAGCACTTCGTCAATCAGAGGAAAAACTTCAAGCTCAACAAGAAGAGCTGGAACAAACAAACGCTGATCTTGAAGAAAAAGCGAAAAGTCTAGCTGATCAAAATAAGAGATTTGAACAAACGAATAAAGAGGTAGAGGCAGCAAGAGCGGAACTAGAGGAAAAAGCAAAACAACTCGCATTGAGTTCAAAATATAAATCTGAGTTTCTAGCAAATATGTCCCATGAACTAAGAACACCATTAAATAGCTTACTTATTTTATCTAAGCTTTTATCGGACAATACTGAAGGAAATCTATCTACAAAACAAGTAGAATATTCAAAGACAATCTACTCAGCTGGAAATGATTTATTAGCACTAATTAACGATATTTTAGATTTAGCAAAAATCGAATCCGGAAAAATGGAAGTAAATCCTACCAAAATAACAATCGAGGATTTAGCTGATTACGTTGAAAGAAGCTTTAGACCTGTTGCAAATGAAAAAGGTCTACAATTTTCAATCAATGTGGAAAAGGGTCTTCCAACTTTCATTTATAATGATGAACAAAAAATTCAACAGGTACTGCGAAATCTATTATCAAATGCTTTTAAATTCACCCGAGAAGGGGAGATTAAACTAGAAATTTCCTCTTACCTGAAAAACAATAGCAAGCCTGCTTTTTCTTTTTCAGTTATCGATAGCGGGATTGGAATTCCAACTGAAAAGCAGCAACTTATTTTTGAAGCATTCCAGCAAGCAGATGGTACTACGAGCCGAAAATATGGTGGAACTGGCCTAGGATTGTCGATCAGTAGAGAAATTGCCGCATTGCTTGGTGGCAAAATAGTCCTCCAGAGTGAAGAAGGAAAAGGAAGTACCTTTACATTTACCGTTGGTGAATTTCAACATGAAATTGAAGATCAAAATGCTATAAATGAAGTTGCGGTATCTACCGAAAGGCCTATATCAATTCAGACGAGTAGTATTGAAACTTCTGTAGTATTTAAAGAAACTCCGAGTGTTGATGAAAATAGCCATATTAAACGGCTCTTAATCATTGATGATGATCTGCTACAACGAAATACCCTAATGGAGTTTATAGGTAATATGGATATTATTATCAAAGCAGTATCTTCAGGCTATGAAGCGATTGAAGAATTAAAGGTAAATTGGTTTGATTTTATTATTTTAGACCTGGGATTAAGAGACACAAACGGTTTTGATTTACTGGAGAAAATAAAGAATTCGCATAATCATGAAGATGTGAAGGTTTTAGTCTATACAGGGCGTGATCTATCATCAAAAGAGGAAACTTTCCTGAACAAATATGTTCATCGAATTATTATTAAGGATGAGCAGTCTCCGCAAAGGTTGAAGGAAGAGATTTCATTATTATTAGATTGTAACAACGAATTAATGAATAAAACAACAGAGATACCTTCAACTAGCTCAGTAAAGGACCAAACGGGTCTATTCGGTAGAAAAATCCTTCTTGTTGATGATGATGTACGAAATGTATATGCGATTTCAAGTATTCTTGAAATGTACGGTATGAATGTAACTTTTGCTGAAAATGGGATTGAAGGAATTGAATTATTGCAGCAACAACCAGATACTGACCTCGTATTAATGGATATTATGATGCCTGAGATGGATGGATATGAGGCGATTAGAAAAATAAGAGAGAATACACAATTTTCTTCCTTACCTATTATTGCGCTGACGGCAAAAGCAATGAAAGAAGATCGTGAGAAATGTATGGAGGTAGGAGCATCTGATTATATTGTGAAACCAATAAATCCTGACCAACTAATTTCTTTAATGAAGGTTTGGTTATATCAATAGGAAGGGACTCCTTAAACGATGAATACTCAATTTGGTGAAGTAAATCTTGAAACGAAGGAAAGCTCAGATCTTGAAAAGATTGAAATTGAATTACTGCTACAGGGTCTTTATAAGTGGTGTGGGTATGACTTTCGAAGCTATGCTTACAATTCCATAAGAAGAAGAGTTCAGCATCGACTAGAGGCAGAAAAGCTTTCTAGTATAACAGGGCTACTTGAGAAGATTCTTCATGATCCTAGATGTTTGCGCAGATTGATAGCCGATTTTTCGATTAATGTAACAGAGATGTTTAGAGATCCTTTATTCTTTTTAGAATTTAGGGAAAAGGTTGTACCATTATTGCGAACGTATCCATCAATCCGTATCTGGCATGCAGGATGTTCTACAGGTGAAGAGGTATACTCTATGGCAATTCTTCTTCTTGAAGAGGGACTCTATGAGAAGACTAAAATTTATGCGACAGATATTAATGCTGATGTATTAAAAATTGCAAAATCAGGTAGATACCCAATAGAGAATATGAAAAAGTATACGAAGAACTATTTGCAAGCAGGTGGAAATAATGCTTTTTCAGACTACTATACAGTTACAGATAGCGGAGTAAAATTCCATTCGCATCTATCCAACAATGTCGTATTTGCACAGCACAATTTAGTAACAGACCAATCATTTAATGAGTTCCATGTCATTTTGTGCAGAAATGTCCTCATCTATTTTAATAAAGAATTACAGAAGCGGGTTCATCATTTATTCTATGAGAGCTTAGGCATGTTTGGCATACTGGGACTAGGTGATAAGGAAACCATTTATTATACGGACAAAGACGATTATTACGAGGAAATCAGTAAAAAACAAAAGTTGTATAAAAAGGTGAAATAAATGATAAAGGTTGCTGTTATTCAGCAACCTTTTGTTATATGTATTACACGAGAGCGTCCTCTTTACCAAAGGTTAGGATGATTTTTCTTATGAGAAAGCCAACTATTAGCCCAGGAATTACACAGATCATTGGGAAAAATACAGGACCAAACGTAATCCCCCAAAAAATAGCTTTAGGCGCGACCATTAAACCGACCGTAACAAAATAAGCACAAAATGCAAATGGTAAAAAGGAATAGGGAGCTTTTCCACCACCAGCTTCTTTAAATGCATCCCACATGGCAAAGAAATACAAACAGGGATAAAACATGAGCCATCCATAATTAGTGGATGCAAGTGCTTGTTGTGTTTCACCTAAAAAGCTAAGCATGATGACTTCATTGAAATTTGCAAGGGTATTGACTAAGAACTCTAAGAAAATAAAGGTTAGACCCTTTACATATTGTTTATTTAATAATTGTCCGAACCCTGGTAATGCAATACTCCAAAATATACGTTCTACAGCTTTCACATCGTTTTATCCACCACACTTCAGTTCGCTATATATCTATTTTCTTATATTTCCCAGTTAATTATTCATATTATTTCAATGAAAAAGCACCTGCTGACCAGGTGCTTGGAAAAACTTACTACATATGCTCGTTTGGCGGTGCTGGCATTCCGTGAATAGAGCTTCTGTCAAAATTACTTGGTGTCTGCTCTTGATTAGATACTTCGGCATACTGATTAGTGTCTATATTAAGTTCAGATTGAACCTGTGCTGGTTCGACTTCTTGCGTGTAAGTCGCATTATTTACATTACCTTGATTTTGATATTCTTGGTGCTGTTGGAATTGTTGAGCATTATTTGTTTGGTTTTGGTAACCTTGATATTCATTTTGAACGGGATCCATTTGATTCTGTGGTTGCTGTTGTGGTGTGTTGCTCATTGTTTGTTGTGAAGTATAGCTTTGGTTCTGCTGGACATTACCTGGACTCTGAGTGTGGTTTTGTGGTGTATTTCCTTCCAGACCTGTAGGGGGGTGATTTTGGTTTTGTAATTGTTCCGTAACTTGTGCAATTGCCTCAAAAGAAGTATCAGGTATTTTGTCAAAGAAACCTTTACCCTTATCTGGATTTGAAATAATCCCTAGTGCCCCTAATAGCCCTAATATTGCAGTTACGTATGTTTCCCAGGCTGTTAAATCAATTTGCACACCTAAGTCCTTAAATATCATATATAATATCGATGCAAGAGAGACCCATAATCCGTAATTTTTCCATTTCATAAGTTGAAAACTCCTTTGTGTTAGTCTCTTACATATCTTATTCGATTAATATGAAAAATGTGACCGCCTAGATCTAAGTTAGTCTTAAATCCCTAAAAAACCCCTAAAAAGGGGCTTTTAGGATGCTGGAGCTTCATCTTGTAATCTTTCCAAAATTCTTCTCTTACGATATAACATATTTCCAGTCTCCGTGAGATCTTGAATCATCGAGCGATTGGAGACAGCTCCAAAAAGAATCCCTGCAATTGGTATCATTTGAAAAAGTTTCTTCCATCCAAATGAGTCGCGATAGGTGTACACAACCTCACGCCAACCTTGAAGCTGTGACATCATTTCATCCGAAGAATTTCTGCCTTGATAAAAGGAGGAAAGTTCCTTTAGAATTGCCTGCTTTCCGACCACATCTGCAGAAGAGAACTGTAAACATTTAATGATAAATATTCGCTCATTTTTTTCTTTTGGATCAAACCCATGGATTATTGCGATTTCTTGAAGTGTTTTTAATGACATTCCAAGTAAGGCAGGGATATCAATGGCAAGTGTAAATATTCCACCAACACCGGTCGTCGCTCCTTGCAAAGTGGCCACTTTTGCCCATTTTTCGGAATGCTCTTGACTGGCTTCAATCATGGTACGAAGCGGGATTTGTTCGATATCTGCAATCCTTTCAATGGGCGTATTTGCTTTTTTTTCAATTAGATTAAAAATGGCTTTTTCCTGGATGAGATATTTACCACCGTTTTGTAAGTAGCTTCCAATTTCATCAAGAAGAATACCAATTTTCTCATGGATGAATTTTGGTGTAAGCTTATCAAGGAGTTTAAATGGAAGTCGACCAATTCGTTCCCAAAACCATAAACCACTTTGGTCTTTTTCCCATGCTTCTATCTTTTTTAATTCATTTTCAAGTATTTGTTTAGATTCCATTTGCATTCCTCTTTCTGATTTTATCCTTTTATATATTACGGTTGTACATAAAAATAGTTTCAAAATTAATTTACCTTGTTTTTCAAGCTAAATAAGGTTATTTGATATTCTTAAAAGGAGCTAGAGGAGGGAAACTTCCTGAAAAAAGGAAAGTGATGTACCGAGACAGCCATTCCAGGTCTCACCCCACCTCCTAATAAAATGATATAATAATTTTATCAAAACAAGGGCCGTGATAGGATGGAAATACTTTTTGTAATGGTTGGTGGATTTCTTGGGGCTTGTTCTCGTTATCTGCTTGGAGGGTTGGTGCCTACAACTACTGGTTTTCCGATTGGAACTCTATCTGTTAACTTAATTGGATGTCTATGCTTAGGATGGTTATTACCCTTTATTACTAACCAGAAAAAAGTTAATCCAAAGATATCACTGTTATTCGGTACAGGCTTTATCGGATCGTTCACAACATTCTCCACTTTTTCAGTAGAAGTTGTTCAATTAATGGATGAAGGGAAAATGACCCTAGCCATCTTATATGTAGCGACGAGTCTTTTTTTCGGAATTTTGTTATCATTTGTTGGCTATCGATTGGCGAATCTAAGAAAAATAGGTGAAAAATCATGATAGTACTCGTTGGAATTGGAGGAGCAGCTGGTGCTGCATGTAGATACCTTGCGGGAATATGGATTGGAAAAAAGAGCGGATCCTTATTTCCATATCCAACCTTGTTCATAAACATCTCTGGATCATTTCTATTAGGTATTCTAACTGGCCTTAAACTAACCCATACGATACCAGAATGGCGTTGGTTAATATTTGGAGTCGGCTTTTGTGGGGCATTTACGACATTTTCTACATTTGGTTATGAAGCTATTCAATTATTCGTTACTAGACAATCAAAGCAAGCATATTTCTACATATTGGCATCGACCATAATATGTACAATATCAGCTTATCTTGGCATTAAAATCATCATTTGAAAACCAGGTGAAAATTTGTTCACCTGGCTTTTTTAAGATATTTTATTTTTTCAACACGTCATGGTCAACATAACGCTCACCATTAATTTCACTAATGATATTAATTGCAACTTTTGCACCGTCACCAGCTGTAATAATCGTATGAACACTTACACCTGCACACGTTCCAGCAGCCCAGATACCCTCAACATTTGTTTTACCAGATGCATCAACATCAAGAACTGTTTTAATACGAGGCTCAGTGCCTTCTTTGGTAGCAACTCCAGCAGCAGCAGCTAAGTCCGTTAACGCTCCAGTTGCAAAAACCACGTATTTTCCTTCGTAATCACCGTTATCAGTTACAACCTTAAAACCGTTTTCAGTTTTTTCAACAGAAGTAACTGCCTGTTGAACAACCTCAGCACCAAATTTCGCAGCTTGTTTTTGGCCAATTTCAACTAGTTCAGGGCCTTCAATTTCCATAACGCCATAATGGTTTTCAACCCAAGCACGCTTGGTCATACCTTTATCGCTATCCAAAAGTAATGTTTTCTTACCAGCCTTAGCTGTAAATAAAGCTGCACTTGCGCCTGCAGGGCCAGCGCCTACAATAACAACATCAAACATTGTTCAATCACTCCTTATGTATAATAGTATTCAATCATAATTATAACCATTTACATCATACCAATCTAATCATCTGCTTATTTTGAATAGTATAATCGCTTTATAAACAAAAAGGATAGAAAAAAGAAATCATTTCTATCCTAAATTGATTTAGAGTGATCCTGATGTTTGATTATAAGTTTGCTCTGTTCGTAAAGCATATTTCTCTTTCCGATCATGAAGAAAATAATAGAGTGCTATCCCAAACAACACATAAAAAGCACTAAAGAAATAAAACGTTCCAAGGCCGATTTGTGCACTAAGAAGGCCGACTATTGATGAACCTAAGCCGATTCCGGTGTCATAAATGGATAAGAATGTTGCGGTTGCAGTTCCTCTACGTGTAGGGGCAGCAGCTTGAATAGCAATAGTTTGGAAGCTTGGGAATAATGTTCCCCAGCCTAAACCAATTAAGGCAGCTGCGAATAGGAACATAAAGGACGTTGATGAAATTCCGAGGAACAGCATTCCGATTGCAAACACCACAATTGATGGATAGACGATCTTATTTGCTCCGTATTGATCAAACCATCTTCCGGTGAAAGGTCTAGACACTAGAAGTACAACTGCATATACAACGAAAAAGAAACTTGAAACCTCGAATAACCCAATTTCTTTTGCATACACGGAAACGAAGGACAAGAGAGAAGAGTATACAATCCCTAATAATCCACCGACAATTGAAATTTTTATAGCAGGTACCTCAAAGAGATCTCCTAAAGACAATTTAGTTTTCAATGTTTTTTCTTGGGATCCTTTTTCTGGTACTCTTTCAGGAACCTTTACAAAATAACCTGTAACTAACGCAAGGATCGAACAAATAGCTCCAACAATAAACACGCTATTCATCCCTGATTTATTTAAGAGGGTTAACCCTAAGAATGGACCGATAACCATCGCTAAGTTGTTTGACATAATAAAATATCCCATGCCCTCGCCTTTTCGAGTATCTGGGATAATATCTGCAACAATTCCGCCCGCAGCAGTTGTTGCCATTCCGAATCCAATTCCATGGAATAAACGTAATAATAAAACAGAGTAGATGGACGGAGTGAAAAAATAGATTAACGATGAAATCATAAATATAAGTAATGAAAGGGCAAGGACCTTCTTTCTACCTATAGTATTTAGCCATTGTCCTGCAAATGGACGGACGATGATTGCAGAGAATAAAAATACGGTAACCATGAGCCCTGCTTCTAATTCATTCCCACCCAAATCACTCAATGTGTAAACCGGTAATGAAACTAATAAATAATAAAAAGTCAAAAAGACAAAAAAGTTACTAACCGAAAGATTAATAAAATCCTTCGTCCAAAGTTTTTGTTTCCCCATATTTTACCTCCTGGTGTTAATTCGTAATCTGGTGGAACCAATTGTTTAAAAGTTGATAAAGCTGTTCCTGAAATTCTTTTGGGAAATTATCTACGAGCTTTTCATTCATTTCAATCATAGCTTGTTCCCATTTTGGATATTCAGCTAATGCTTTTTCGGTCAATTCAATTTGCTTGGTACGCTTGTCAGATCCTTGAACCTGTTTGACATACCCGAGTTTAACTAGCTTTTGTATATTACGAGTCATTGGCGGGGCTTCAACAGTTAAATAGTCACATAGCTCAGATTGTGTTGACGTTCCTTTTGTTTTTAAAACAAATAAAACGGACCATTGTGCGCTAAATAGTCCGAAAGGTTCTAACGTTTCATTCACATGTTTTGTAAGCTGACGTGATAGCTGATGAACTGCGTGAAATAGAGTATGGCCAGTTTGCATAAAAACACCTCAATGCATATTTCTCTATAATTAGTTACCTAGGTAACTATATCATTTTTTATCTTTAAAAAGCAAGACCAAAGCATTCAAAAGTTAGGGTGGATAAATAAATGATATTAATCAAAAACTACTTGTAACCAATTGAGCAAGGGGGATTATTCGTGATTTCTAAAGAAATTATTTCCATTTTACAAGAAAAAATTAAACTCATTGAAAGAGGAGATAAAGCAATTTACTTAGTTGGACCCATTAAACTCCCAGTAAATTTAGATGGAGAGACCGTCATTTTTCAGTGGTATTGCTGGCTACTTTGTGATGAGGTAACGTTGGATGCAAATCGAATCATTGAAAAGCTTTCCTCTACAAATCTTGCTGAAAAACAGCAATCAAGTGTTTTAGTATATGGAGATTTTGAAAATGCAGACGAGGCATTAATTCGGATGCATAGTATTTGTCATACGGGTGATATTTTTGGAAGCAAACGTTGTGATTGCGGATATCAACTAAAACAATCGATGAGAATCATTGTCGAGCATGGGGCAGGTGCTTTATTTTATTTAGCGAATCATGAGGGTCGAGGAATAGGCTTATTTAGTAAAGCGATGGCCTATATCCTTCAAGAGAATGGCTTAGATACAGTTGAAGCAAATATCCAACTAGGATTTAAGGATGATGCTAGAAATTACGACGATGCGATTCGTGTCTTGAAGGCGTTACGGACAAAACCTGTTTCCTTAATAACAAATAACCCCAAAAAAATCGATGCCCTTAAAAATTCAGGAATGAATGTTTCAGAACGGATGCCAATTTGGGGAGATGTGTCAGAGTTTAACCAAAAATACTTAAAGACTAAAGTGGAAAGAGCCGGCCATCTTGTTGAAATGGCGCAAGATGAACAACCTTTTTAAAATGAGGAGCTAGCCCATTGATGGACTAGCTCATTTCTAATCATACGGATAATTATCACCTTCTGTATTTCGAAAAGGAGGGAGAAACTGAATCACGATGACCACAGGTAACAAATAACCGATTAACGCTTCAATAATAGCTACAGCCCTTGAGATACCAAATGGAGTTACATCCCCATACCCAACCGATAAGAGAGTAATCGCACTAAAATATAGCGACCGAGTCACAATATCTAGTGACTGTTCTTGGTGCGAATCTGATGCATAATGGTCATGTACTGCACCTAGGTCTAGTAAATCTAAAAAAATATATATAATAGCAAAAGTTAACAAAGTATTAAGATACACAACAATAAAAATTAAACCTCGATAAAATGTCTTTTTTCCATGAATAAACGATTTCAAAAATTTCACATCCTTAAGGCCAGCCTTACTATATGTATATTAAAAAGTTAGTAGAATAGACTAGCCTTCAATTCTCGCTTAAAATGAAAAAACTCGGCAAATTGCCGAGCAAAATACACTTATTTGATTAATGTTCGATTTCAGAATGATTTTCTTTAACAAAGCTATTTAATTCCTGTAAAAAAGCTTCTTTTTCATCTACTGTTACATAAAGTTTGGTGATCTTTTTTTTCTTTCCGAACGGCAGATAAGCAACAACTGGTGTGATTAATCCAATTTCAAATTGTGGATCTTCTTCAAAGAAATCAGGAAGAGTGATTAAAAAACTATCTTTCTCCTTTGATCTTGCTTTTTTATCAGTAATTGTAGCTTGAATTGTTTTGATATTGTCAACATCAACTTCTATTTCACGTCTTATTCCAACCTGTGCAAAAAGCTTACCATCATTGATTACAATTGGTGAAAGACGCACTGCTTGGTAGTCTGCGATAATCCAAAGCAACGCATATAAATCAAAAATTGTGAAAATCCATGCTGCAATTGGACTCCAGAAGTGGGCAATTAAAAAGTGAACCCCGATTACCTCAATGATCATCGCATGTACCAACATGATAAACAATCCAAAATAACCTGATTTTGTATGAATGGTAAAAACATGATTGTCTGCTTTACTTTCCCACTTTCTCTTCCAGACGAAGAATGCATAATAGAAAATGGTGAAGTCGAACACAAGGATATCAAGAAGTTTTTTCTTTCCAAATGTTTGATTTAAGGCTCCACGTATCGTTGCAGGATAATAAAAAGAGTTTTCTTTTTGTTGTTTGTAGTTCTGGATGAGAGTTGGAATTTTACGGATTAACAAGACGGCAAGAAATAATTCAATTGCAATAAAGAGGCCTTCGATTAGAAATATTCCGTATTTCAAGTAATTAAAAATAGCGATATCATGATGGGGAACAATGAAGTATGCAAACCAAAAGCCGCCGATCACAACAGGAAGAAGAGTAATCATAGAAAAACGATTTCGAACCACAAATAAATAGAAGAAAAGAGGTAACACGATTGTTAAATCAAACAAGGATGCGAGAATCAATGTATCTGTGACAGGCTCAAATGGCTGAATGACCATCACTGTATAATTTGAGCTAATGATCAATAGTGCCAAGATAATAAAAATATAAATTGATCCGTTCTTCTTGAGTGAGTGCACCATAAAAATCCCTCCTTCATTCCTACTCATTATTTGAAGTAGTAATAATCGTATGAAGTTTTCGCACAATAGTTTGGAATTGTATCATTTCTTCTGCAGTAAGTTTTGAGTAATATTTTTCCATTATTCTTTGGTCAATTTTATCACTTTCCTCATATAATTCGATCCCTTTTGAACCAAGTGATATGAGAATTTCACGCCTATTCTTCGGGTTTATTTCTCTTTTAATATATAGTTCACTTTCTAATTTGTTGAGTAATTGACTGACAGCACTTGCTGAGATATTCATAAGTTGTGCTAATTCATTTACTGTAATTATTTTGGCTTGATAGACATGATGTAAAACGACTGATTGTTTTGTAGTAATGTCATAGTGAAAAATCGATTCGAATTCCTGAATTAATAGGGAATTAACTTCATCGAGTAGATTAAAGGTTTCTTTCATATAGGCTTTCGTATCCATGTTTAATCATCCTTTAAAGTTAATATTTATAAATATTTAAGTTAACTTAAATATATTATAAACTAAAATATTTATCATAACAATAAAAAAAGGCAGCTTTTGCCACCTTTTAGAAAAATAGGTTAATGATTTGATAAATGAGTGCTGCTAACAATGCTGAGATTGGAAGTGTAATCACCCAAGTGAGGACGATTTTACGGGCAACACCCCATTTTACGCCTTTTACACGTTGAGCGGAACCTACACCCATGATTGCGGATGAAATAACATGTGTTGTACTAACCGGCAAATGAATATAAGTCGCTCCAAAAATGATTAGAGCAGAAGATAGGTCAGCCGCCGCGCCATTTATTGGACGGATTTTCATAATTTTACCGCCGACGGTTTTAATGATTTTCCAGCCACCTATTGATGTACCGATCCCCATTGCAGTTGCTGCGGAAATTCTCACCCATAGCGGTATATCGGTAGAGGTTGTAAATCCACCAGCAATCAATGCCATCGTGATAATACCCATCGCTTTTTGAGCGTCATTTGTTCCATGGGTAAAAGATTGAAGGGCAGCTGTGAAAATTTGAAAGGTCCTAAAACCTTTGTTTGTCTTATATAGATTTGTGTTTTTAAAAATGACTTTAAACAGGCTCATCATAAGAAATCCAACTGCTAATGCAATAAAAGGAGAAAGAATGAGTGCTTCTAAGATTTTTATAAAACCACTGTAATTTAAAATCCCAAAGCCTGCAGCAGAAATGGCTGCTCCCGCAATGGACCCGATTAAAGCATGAGAGGAACTACTGGGGATCCCGTAGTACCATGTTATCAAGTTCCATGCAATTGCCGAAAGTAGGGCTGCTAAGATAACAACTGATCCATTTTCTATCGCAAAAGGATCAACAATATCTTTGGTGATTGTTTTGGCAACACCCGTAAATGTAATAGCACCAATAAAGTTCATGGAGGCTGCAAGGACAATAGCAACTCTCGGCTTAAGTGCCTTTGTTGAAACACTTGTCGCTATTGCATTTGCCGTATCATGAAAACCGTTAATGAAGTCAAATGCTAATGCAAAAAAAACAATTAATACCGTTAATAATAGTAACGTATCCATTAATAAGATTCTCCCTTACGCATTTCTCATAATGATGGTTTCAAGCGTATCCGCAACATCCTCACAGTAGTCTGAAATGCCTTCAAGAATCTCATAAATTTCCTTAAGTTGGATAATCTTTATTGGATCTTTTTCAGTTTGGAAAAGCTGTTTGATTGAAACCCTTAGGATTTCGTCACATTGTGATTCGTAATCATTGATTTTAATCGCATGTGTACGCATATCTAACAGTTTTTTATTTGAAAGAAGTTCGATGGCATGGAAGATTTCAACAGTACTTTTATGGATTAGGTCAGCATATGTAGTCATGTATTCGTCGGTATCGGTCAATGAATACATCTCAAAGCGTGCTGCGCATTGCTCCATCCCGTCTAGTACATCATCCATTTTCATCGCCAATTGTAGAATATCTTCTCGCTCAATGGGGGTAATAAAGGATTTATTAAGTTGAGTGATTAAGCCATGAATAACATCATCGCCTTTTCTTTCATAGTTCTTCATTTCACTCGAAAACTCTTTCAAGTCACTTACATTTTTAATTTTAAACTGTACGAAATAATCTGCTGCTTCTTTCAAATTTGCAGAGATAGATGTAAGTGCTTCGAAAAAAACGTCTTTTTTCTTATTTGCGAACATAATGTTGTTCCTCCAATAATGAAATATAAAAACACACAAAGAATATTTTTATCTAAATTTGTCGAAATTACAATAAAAATTTTACAAAGTTTACATAAATGTAATATTAAGTTTACAAAGTGTGTTTCCTGAAAACACGAAATACAACTGTACATCAGGTATCTATGTATTAATTAGGCTCTTTTATTATCTATTGAAAATTAAGGAAATATACTTGAAATTTATCTGCTATAGTGTAAAATTACACTAAAGAATGAATGGTGTAATTTTACACTATAGGAATTGGTTGGTGGAATGAGTGACTCAATCATTAGAGATTATTGAGACAAATCAATTACTTGTAAAACACAAAGAAGAAATGCTTTCGTTTTCAAGGCGAGTAAGCAAGGTGAGGGAGGCGTACCTTTTTTCAAGATTTGAGATATACGACCAGGTAATATGCGTAAGACGAAATCAAAAGCTTTTTGCCTTCCAACTCGTTCAAACCTTTGACCTAGGAGACGAGAAGTTCGTATACTTTGGTCCTTTGTTTTCGCGAATGAGTTGTTTTTTAGACCTTTTCATGTCTTATATTCAAGAGTTGATGGAAAAGAATGTAGGTAGAAAAATACACCTACTTGCAGAAATTGAGAATCCAGAGGTTTTGCTGCACTTTAAAGCGTTGTTTGATGATTGCGCTTACCCAAAATACCAAGTAACAGTGGTTCCTGAGGAAGTAAAGGAGAAGGTTCAGGTTTTCTCAAAAAAGCTTACACATATAGATGGGCTAGATCTTGAACGACTAACTTCAAAATCAAAGGATCCACTCTATCAATATAAATCAACTTATCCAGAAATAGAGAATTGGCTTAGTTCAAGAAAAGTGGACCTTTCACAAGGAATAAATGTCGTCCTATACTCCACAATACCTGATGATCCAAGTGCACGAGATACATTCAATCGTCAGCTGGAAAGTGGAAGAAAAAGAATGCTGAATTGGAAAGAAGGAAAAAAAGAAGTCTTGGATTTATTCGAAGGAGGGGGTGTGAGCAATGTCTGACATTTATTTTTCACAGATAAGAGAGGACAGTTTGGTAGAAAGAGAGATTTCAAGAGTAGTAGGGCCAAAGAAAGTGCTCGTAGTTGGTTCGGGAGGATGTACGGCATTTTCCATTCTGACTGACACGATAAACCAAGTTCTCTGTGTTGATGTAAATCCCGCGCAATGTGCTTTGATTGAGTTGAAAAAGGCAGCGATTCAGCAGTTTTCTCTAAATGATTTTCTTGCTTTTATCGGGGAAATGGATAGTGAAAATCGGATTGAAATGTATGAAGAGGTAGCTGAAAAGTTGCCTGATTTTGCGAGACAATTTTGGAAGATGCATCGTAGTGAAATAGTAAAGGGAATTAATCATTGCGGTGTAAATGAGCGTTTTTATAGATTTTTAGGGGAAAACATATGCCGGAATGTATATGACGAGACTGTTTGGAATCAGTTGTTTTCTGCTAAAAGTCTTGCTGAGCAACAGAAATTTTATGAAGAATATTTAACAACTGCCCAATGGAGAACAGCTGTAAAAATCTTGTTAAGCAAAACGACACACCTCCAATTTTTTCCTAGCTTTATGTTTAAGAATGCCAGTGAAAATGATTTTGGGAATTACTTTTTAAGTCAATTTGAGAAGGAAGTGAAAAATAAGCCGATTCACAATAATTACTTTTTAAGCCAAATCTTATTTTCTACTTATTTGTATGACCAGGTCGAGGGGGTTCCATTCTATTTAACTCCAGAAGGTTATGAAGAAGTAAAAAGAAATATTGATAAACTGTTCATTTATCCAATGAGTATCCAAGAGCTATTAGAGAAGGAAAATTCGATTGATGCTTTTTATTTGTCAAATGTATTTGATTGGGCAGATGAAAAAGGAAAAGCAGCGATTTGTAACAGTATGATTCAATCAAAATCAGAAAAAGCTGTATTGATGTTCCGAAATATGCTTAGTACGAGTAACTTACCGGATTTTTTTATAGATCGGTTTATTTGGGATGAGGAGCTGTCAACACGCTGTGAAGGGTTAGAACGTTCGATGTTATATCAAAAAATAACAGTGGGTCAATTTGTATGACCTATTCATTTAAGGAACTTGATGAATCACATGGATCACAACTGCTTCAGTTATCTAATGAAACAAGTACAGGTAGCGATCTCTTTTATGTTGATCGGTCTCCGAATTTTTTTGAACTGTCAGAGGAATTTGGAAGGACAAGGCATTTTGGATTGTTTAAAGGAAGTGAATTAATTGGCTGTGTTGCAGTCAGTCAGCAAAAGCGGGTAATTGAGGGATCATGTAAACATGTGTATTACTTAAATGACTTAAGGATTCATCCTGACTTCCATCGGACCTTTGCATTCTATCGCTTGACACAACAATTAGTATCACTTTATCAAAATGAAGGTACAGTCAAATGGATGTATTCCACCGTTCTTGATACAAATTCAAACAAAGCATCCATGACAAAAGGGAATGGGCTCCTTCCTGGTGGAATTGAAATTGGAAGAACGTTTCATATTGGTGTACCAATGTTCTTAAAATATCGGAAAAATCATGTTGATGTAATCGAAATCGAAGGGGAAGAGGCATGGCAGATTTACAAGAGCTTAGCTAGGCTTCAAGACTTTGCACTTTGTGATAAGAGGATATTTTTAAAAGAAAATGGTGTGTTTTTAGTTGTTAGAGATAAGAAGGACGACTTGGCAATCTGTAAGCTTGTAAATCAAACAGATGCTAGAAAGCTCCGACTTTCTAGGAATCTTCCTTTCATGTTTAAACTAGTAAATATGATTTGTCGGACAGTCGGTTGCCCACTATTACCTAATAAAGGTGAGGAATTTCGTCATGGCTATATGGCATTTTTTGCAGCTAGGGATAAACCAGTGAGCTATCGAAAGGAATGTATCTCCTATATTCAAAAGACCTATAAGTACCGATACACCTATTTGTTTTTTGGAGTATCTTCCAAAGAGGCAGAGCAGTATCGAAGTAACCCGTTTAATATACAACTTTCATCAACAACATTTGCGTACGGGGATATTCCTGCAAACCTTTCGATGAATTTTCATGAAATAACACTTATTTAGGAGGATGTAAGAATGGAGAAATTTGTAGAGTTAAAGAATGTGACAGATAGTATGTTTCAAGTTGAGAAAATTGAACAACATCCATTATTTGTGGCTTTGGCTAAAGGGGAATTTTCAGATGAACAACAAAAGGAAATTGCACTTCAAATTTATCACGTCGTTCTTTACTTTCCACGTTTTTTGTCAGCGATTTTAACGAATATGTCAGACTTTCGAATGAGAATGCCACTTGTGGAAAACTTATTTGAAGAGCATGGGAAAATGAACGAAAAATATGTTCATAGCGAGACTTACAAACAGTTTTTAAAAGGTATTGGTGTATCGGAAGAAGAAATGAACGAAAGCGAACCATGCATTCCCGTTCTTGCATACAACCGTGCATTAACGGATCTTTGCCTTCACTATCACTATTTAGAAGGGCTTGCCGCACTTGGTGTAATTGAAGAAATCGTTGCCCGTGTTTCGCCATTAGTGGGCCAATTTGCGAAAAACATCTATGGGAGCGAAAATAAGTCACTCGTTCATTTTACGGATCATGAGGTACTTGATGTGCAACATGCTAACGAAATATATGAAGTAGTAGCTCAGGGCTATGAAGGAGATCAAAAAAGAATCATTGAACGTGGACTTAAATTTGGGATGTACTATCACTCTAGGATGTATACAGACATCTTGGAATTTGTTAGATAACAACAATTTGTCCCTGCCAACATTAAAGTTTTCAACTAGGTGTTCAACTTTGTCGAAAGTTAAAATTTTTCCACAGGTTGTTAATGAAAAATGGTCTCACGTGATGTTAAAGCGGAGCATATTTTAGGTTAGTAGCCTGTGGAGGTGTTAGAAATTGGGATAATTTCCGGTGAAGAATATATTAATAGAATTAATAAACTGCATTCCGATATATGGATTGACGGGGAGAAGGTGAAGGGAAATATTTCAGAGCATCCTGCTTTCCGTGGAGTCATTCAGAGTCAAGCGAATCTCTATGACCTTCAATGTAATTCATCAATTCAAAACATCATGACTTTTACGTCTTCTAAAACTGGTAATCAAATAGGAACTTCCTATTTAGAGCCAAAAACAAAAGAAGATTTAGAAAAAAGACGCCTTATGATACAAGCTTGGGCAAAAAGTACACTTGGAATGATGGGGCGATCCCCTGATTACATGAATACGTGCTTAATGGCTGTTAATGCTGCTGCTGATTTATTTTCTTCTAATAATCCGGAGTTTGTGAAAAATCTCCGTAGGTTTTATGAGGAAGCAAGTGAAAATGATTATTCATTTACCCACACCTTTATAAATCCACAAACAAACCGTTCTCTTTTCCATATGGATGACGACGATAATATCACAGCGGCCAAGGTTATTGAAAAAAGTACAGATGGCATTATTATTCATGGTGCAAGATTGCTAGCTACACAGGGTGGTATTACAGATGAGTTAATCGTCTTTCCATCAGGTGGGAATCTATTTAATAAAGAGTATACTTTTGCCTTTTCAATTCCAAGTAACACAAAAGGATTAACCTTTCTCTGCAGAGAATCATTTGCATATAAAGAATCAACTTTTGATCATCCTCTTAGCTCGCGATTTGAAGAAGTGGATACGATCCTTGTTTTCAATAATGTTCTTGTTCCTTGGGAACGGGTCTTTATGAATGAAAGTATTGATTGTGCCAATAAAATGTATACAGAATCAAGCTTCTTTCCACTAGTCCTACATCAAGTTATTTCTAGACAGGTTGTAAAAACGGAATGTCTGCTCGGAGTAGCCCAAGCTTTGGTGGACACCATTAACATTGGTGAATATCAGCATGTACAAGAGAAAATCAGTGAAATTATAGTTGGGCTAGAGTCTTTAAAAGCATTATTATTAACATCTGAACTTCAAGCGAAAATTGATAAATGGGGTACAATGTCACCTGCTATCAACCCTCTATACAGTGCGATTAATTTATACCCTCGTTTATACCCGCGTTTTACTGAGATTTTGCAACTATTAGGTGCGAGTGGCTTAGTTTCAATTCCAACTGAAAGAGACTTTGCTTCTGATAAGAGGGCTGATCTTGACCAATATTTACAAGCTGCAAACGCTAATGCGTATGATCGAGTAAAACTATTTAGACTCGCATGGGATCTTAGTATTAGTGCATTCGGGTCACGACAAACCCTATACGAGCGTTTTTTCTTCGGTGACCCAATACGACTTGCAAGTAACCTATACCGCTCCTACGATAGAACCGAACTCACCAATCAAATTAAAGAATTTTTAAAAAGCTAATTCGACAAATAACCCTCCACTAATCAAATTTTTTTAAAAAAATTTCTTTCCTATGAACATAAAAATTTTTCTTGTTCGAATAAATATATGTAGCGCTATTTTTGCGATATTATTTTTACTAGCACATTTGGAGGGCATTCGAATAATGGGAAAAAACTTCATGAAGACATTGTCCGAAGTAGGAAAAGTAAAAATCATCCTGTTAATTGGGCTGGTTTTTATTTTATTTATTGCTATTGGGCTCAACATGTATATCAATTCTCGGGATGTTAGTGCTTTGAACAATCCATTGCCGGAACCAACTATTATCTATGATAAAAATGGAGAAATCGCCAGTAAGGTACCTGGACCTAAAATCGAAGGTGTAAGCTATGAAAAAATCCCGCCACATGTTATCAATGCTTTAGTTGCTATTGAAGACCGCCGATTTTACAAACATCCAGGGGTGGATTATATCGGTATTTTTCGTGCGCTTTTCCGAAATTTAAAAGCGGGTGACATTGTCGAGGGCGGAAGTACGATTACCCAGCAATTAACAAAGAACGTCTTTTTAACTCATGAGCAAACCCTGAAACGAAAAATTGATGAATTCTTCCTTGCTCAAAAAATAGAGCGTACATTTTCAAAGGAAAAAATTATTGAAATGTATCTGAATCAAATCTATTTTGGTGAAGGGGCATGGGGCATAAAAAATGCTTCAAGAACCTATTTTGGTAAAGAGGTTAATGAACTAACAGTTAGTGAAGGAGCCATTCTTGCCGGGATTATTAAAGCACCTTCTACGATGAACCCATTAATTAACGAGGGAAAATCGCTTAGCCGGAGGGATCTTGTATTAGCAGCGATGGAGGAACAGGGATATTTAACTTCTAACCAAGTGAAGGAAGCCAAGGCCCAAGAAATCGTGTTCAAAGGGCGCCAACTTGATCCATATGAAGGGAAATATCCATATTACGTCGATTATATTATTGAAGAAGCAATTGAAAAATATGGACTCACCCAAAATGAGGTGATGTCTGGAGGCTTGGAAATTTATACAGAACTTGATCCTCACATGCAGGAATCTGTAGAAAATGTATACAAAAATGACAGCCTTTTTCCTGCGAGTCCAGAAGACCAATTGCTACAAAGTGGTGCTATTTTAGTAGACCCAAAGACTGGTGGAATAAACGCCTTAGTTGGAGGACGTGGTGAGCATGTATTTCGTGGTTTCAATCATGCGACTCAATTAAAAAGGCAGCCGGGTTCAACAATCAAACCACTTTCTGTATACACGCCAGCATTGGAACGTGGCTACAGCATTTATGATGTCCTACCTGATAAACCAATGAGCTTCAATGGCTACCAACCATCCAATGTTAGTGGAAGGTTTAAAGGCAGTGTCACTATATATGATGCAGTGAGGAATTCCGATAATGTTCCAGCAGTTTGGCTCTTAAATGAAATTGGACTTAAAAGCGGGATTGATGCTGTAAATGAATTCGGTCTTCCAATCACGGAAAATGACCATAACTTGAGTCTTGCTCTTGGAGGTCTTGATAAGGGGGTTGCCCCTATTCACATGGCTGAAGCTTATACAACCTTTCCAAACGAAGGAAAAAAGACGAAGGCACATGCAATTTCAAAAATTATTGATACAAACGGTGAGGTCATTGCCGAGTGGAATGAAGAGCCTGAACAAATTACAACACCTGAGGTTGCAAAAAGAATGACATTCTTGCTGAAGGGTGCTGTTGAAAACGGGTCAGGCAGAGATGCGAAAATAGAGGGAAGAGAAGTAGCTGGTAAGACTGGCTCAACTCAAGTAGCTATTGATGGTATCAATGGGGCAAAGGATATTTGGATGGTCGGATATACGCCTGAACTTGTCGGTGCAGTCTGGCTTGGATATGACAAGACAGATGAAAAACATTATTTGACAACTACGAGTTCAACGGCTGCAACAATTTTTAAAGAAATGATGCAACAGTCATTAAGTAATGTTCCACCTACTTCATTCAATCTCCCTACCTATCAGGCTCCTGTTAAGAAAAAGGAGAATGAGTGGAAAGCGGAAGATAAGAAAAAAGATAAAGATAGCTGGAAAGAGGAACAGAAAAAGAGGAAAGAAGAAGAGAAAAAACGTAAAAAGGAAGAAAAAAAGAATAATAAGAATGACGATAACTAAGAGGAAGGTCCCAGATAATGGGATCTTTCTTTTTTTTTGAAAAAATTTCAAAAAAATGAAACCTTTTTCAAGTATTTACCGTAAATGAGAATGTAAAGAAAATTTCAAAACAATTACTTGGATTTGGAGGTGAAGCTATTGGAATTATTCGGATATGACATTGAAACGATCTATTTGGTGGGCTTACTCATTAGTGGAATTGGTACCCTTCTTTTTATCCTATTTGGCGATTTTTTAGAGGGAATCTTTCCAGATAGTTTTTTAAGCCCAACACTTATTTTCTCATTTCTCACCTTTTTAAGCGCATCTGGATACATTTTTGAAAAAACGCTTTCCTTTCATAGTTTATTAATTTTTGTTATTTCACTCGTATTAGCACTTATTTTAGTCACACTATTAAATGTTTTTGTATTAATCCCGTTGTCTTCTGCTGAGGAATCGATGGTATACAGGGAGGAGGATTTGAAGGGGAGAATTGGAAAAATCATTACTTCAATCCCGATCGATGGCTTCGGTGAGGTTGTCATTGAAGGAATCGGTGGAACAATCGCTAAATCTGCAAAGAGCTTTAATAATGAACCAATTCCATATGATGAAAAGGTTCTTATTATAGATGTAAAGGAAGGCGTAGCTTACGTCTTACCTTACGAAAATAAGATGATTAAAGGGGGAAATCAACAATGACAACAGGAATATGGATTGTAATTGGGGTAGTCGCATTTTTGCTTCTTGCACTTATTGGGGTATTTGTTACAAAGTACAGAACGGCGGGTCCCGATGAAGCTCTTATCGTAACGGGTAGCTATTTAGGTGGGAAAAATGTTCATGTAGACGAATCAGGAAATCGCATTAAAATTGTCCGCGGTGGTGGTACATTCGTACTTCCAGTCTTCCAACAGGCTGAGCCACTAAGTCTCTTATCTAGTAAACTAGATGTTCAAACACCTGAAGTTTACACAGAGCAAGGTGTGCCGGTAATGGCGGATGGTACAGCAATTATTAAAATCGGAGGCTCCATTTCTGAAATTGCAACAGCAGCAGAACAATTTTTAGGTAAACGAAAAGAAGATAGAGAAAATGAAGCGAGAGAAGTATTAGAAGGTCATCTTCGTTCAATCCTCGGTTCAATGACCGTTGAAGAAATCTATAAAAATCGTGATAAGTTCTCACAAGAGGTACAGCGTGTCGCATCACAGGATTTAGCAAAAATGGGTCTAATGATTGTATCGTTCACAATCAAGGATGTTCGAGATAAAAATGGATACCTTGATTCATTAGGTAAGCCAAGAATTGCTCAAGTAAAGCGTGATGCAGATATTGCAACAGCTGAGGCTGAAAAAGAAACACGTATTAAACGTGCAGAAGCCGAGAAAGAAGCGCAGAAGTCTGAGCTAGAGCGAGCTACAGAGGTTGCGGAAGCAGAAAAAATCAATCAGTTAAAAACTGCAGAATTCCGTAGAGAGCAGGATATTGCAAAAGCACGTGCTGACCAGGCATACCACCTAGAAGAAGCGAGAGCGAAACAAGAGGTAACTGAACAGCAAATGCAAATCCAAATCATTGAAAGACAGAAGCAAATTGAACTCGAAGAAAAAGAGATCTTACGTCGTGAAAAGCAATACGATTCAGAGGTTAAGAAGAAAGCAGATGCTGACCGTTACTCAGTTGTTCAAGCGGCAGAAGCTGAGAAAGCGAAGCAGTTAGCTGAAGCAGATGCAAATAAATATCGAATTGAAGCAATGGCAAAAGCGGAAGCAGAAAAAATCCGTATTGATGGTCTTGCCAAAGCAGAAGCACAGCGTGCACAAGGGGAATCTGAAGCCGATATTATCCGTTTGAAAGGTCTTGCAGAAGCGGAAGCAAAACAAAAAATTGCAGAAGCATTCGAGCAATATGGGAAAGCGGCTATCCTCGATATGGTTATTAAAATGCTTCCTCAATATGCGAAAGAAGTGGCAGCACCATTATCAAATATCGACAAAATTACAGTTGTGGATACTGGTAGTAATGGGGAGAATAGCGGAGCCAATAAGGTAACCGGTTATGCTACTAACTTGATGTCAACTCTTCAAGAATCGTTAAAAGCATCGTCAGGTATTGATGTAAAAGAAATTATCGAAAACCTATCTGGTAAAGGTAATGTGAAAAACAGCATCGACCAGTTAACGGATGAATTAGTCCAAACGAGAAAAGCAGAGTCAACAGAAAAAGAATAATATGAATTGAAAAGCAGCCTACTTAAAAGAGCTGCTTTTCTTTTTGCTGAATTTTGTTCAAAGTGCTATTGCGTCTAGGATAGTAAAAAACAGCAGGACTGAGTCCGAATGAGGGTGTGATTCGAACAAGGGCGGAGGAGAAGCGCCAAGGTAGAGTCCGAATGAGGGTGTGATGGTGACAAGGCCAGAGGAGAAACACCAAGGTAGAGTCCGAATGAGGGAGTGATTCCGACATAGCCAGAGGAGAAACTTCAAGCATGAGTCCGAATGAGGGTGTGATTCTGACAAGTCCAAAGGAAATCTCCAATCATGAGTCTGAATGAGGGTGTGATTCTGACAAAGCCAGAGGAGAAACTCCAAGGTATAGTCCAAATGAGGGTGTGATTGTGACAAGTCCAAAGGAGAAACTCCAAGCTCGAGTCCGAATGAAGGTGTGATTGTGACAAGGCCAAAGGAAATCTCCAAGGTATAGTCCGAATGAGGGTGTGATTCTGACAAGTCCGGAGGAGAAACGCCAAGCTCGAGTCCGAATGATAGCAGGATTCTGACAAGATCAGAGAAAAACTCCATTATTGAGGTAAAATGAGTGAATGTAATTTTCGATAGGATGGGTTAAACTGTAGAAAATGAACATATTAAAACTTTTTAAAACTGAAAGTGAACTTTTTTATGACTTCATACGTACTATTAGCGAAATATAAAAATAACCAAATCTTCTCGGGGGAGAATTCAATGCATGGATGAAAAGGAACTAATTCGCAGTGCAAAGCGTGGTGACTCACTCGCGTTTGCAATGCTTTTTAAAGAGCATTATCCTTTTTTAGTTAAGTATTTAATAAAAGTTACAATGAAACCTGATATTGCTGAAGATATCGCACAAGAGGCAATGATGAAAAGTATGGAAAAAATCAAAATGTATAACGGTAAAGCAAAATTCTCCTCATGGCTCATAACAATTGCGACGAACTTATACATAGACGATATCCGTAAAAAGAAACGCGAACAAAATTATCAGCAACAGGAGCAAGCATTACGCAAAATGAAGTGGCAATTCGAGAACCAATCTGAGGATTGGAACGATGTTCTTAATGCACTAGGAAGGCTTTCTGATGAAATACGGATTCCAATTGTTCTCAAACATTATTATGGGTATTCGTATGAAGAAATCGCTGATATGCTTCATATCGCCATTGGTACTGTTAAATCAAGAATACATAATGGAATTCATACAGTAAGAAAGGAGCTGAGACCTCATGAAGAAAAACAAGCTAGTCCTACTAAACAACAAACAACAACATGAAGAGGATATAGAAACGATTCAAGATATTAATGAAGCTCTTACTAAAATAGATCATCATTACTCGGTTTTCACTCCGGACCTGCAAGTATTTGAACAAATGGTAGCAACCACACAAAAAAAACAAAAGAAGAATTTTAGAAGAGATTTAACCGCATTTATATTGGTTGCTTTATTCTTGATGACATGTCTAATATCCGCATTCTTCCAGCTACCGCTAGTATTTATCATCATTCAAGGCATTGCAACTATTAGCTTGCCAGTATATAGCTTCTTTCGTTATCGAAAACGGGTGATTGTCCATGAATACGAATAATACCCTGCTTTTATTAGTAATTGTGATTATCGTACTTATTCAAGGTTTGTGGCTATTTTTAGATGCAAGAAAGAGGGGCCATAATTATTGGTTTTGGGGGATATGGGGATTAATCCAAACGCCACTACCACTTATTTTTTATCTCATTTTTGCTAGAAAAATTTATCGACGTAAAGCAGGTAGGGAATGATGAGGGATATTGCAAAATATATTGTATTGATGATAGCCATTGTTGGACAAATCGTAGGAATTGTATTTTTGTTCATTGATATTTCAAAGGCACTAACATTCTATGCCTTTTACATGGTTGCCATTATTCTATTATTTGCCCTATTAGTATGGGAACGAAAACGTGAGAAAAAGGAGGATGACGAAAATGATTATCGTGACTACTGATTTTGTACCTGGTAAAGAAGTAAAAGAACTAAAAGGATTTGTAAAAGGGGGGACGGTTCAGTCGAAGCATATTGGAAAAGACATAATGGCAGGATTAAAAACAATCGTTGGGGGAGAAATCTCCGACTATACTGAAATGCTGGAAGAAGCTCGCCAAAAAGCAATTGGTCGAATGGTGGAAGATGCAAACGCAAAAGGAGCAAATGCGGTAATTGGGATGCGACTACAAACCTCAGCTGTTATGCAAAATGCATCTGAAATTATTGCATATGGAACAGCAGTTTATGTAGAGTAACTGGTGAACCTTAAAAAAGCCTTGATAATTATTTCCAACATGTTATTATTGGAACTAAGTAAAATTGCATAAATAATTGTAATTCCACTAGGGGTGCCTTTAAAAAAGTAAATGTATCGATGGGTTTATACCTTTAAATCGTTTACGGTAAGGCTGAGATTGAGGATTGATTAATCATAACCTTGAGACCCTTAGAACCTGATCTGGTTGATACCAGCGTAGGGAAGTGGGTAGACGGGTCTCTTTATTTTTATATGTCTAAATCCAAACCACTTTCTTTACGTTGTTAAAGAAGGTGGTTTTTTATTTTGCAAATAACAGTAAAGGGAGGAGAAATGAACATGTTATTTTCAGAAGAAATACGTCAAGAGGTAAACCATATTTGGGAGGCAAGCTTTGATCATCCATTTGTCAAAGGAATTGGAGACGGTACCTTACTAATTAAATGTTTCCGCTACTATGTTATGCAGGATGCCTATTACTTAACTCATTTTGCAAAAGTACAGTCTTTAGGCGCAGCAAAGGCAGAGGACTTACATACGACAAACCGGCTTGCTATTCATGCTCAAGGAACTTACGAGGCTGAACTAGCGCTGCATAAAAGTTTTTCGGAGAGACTTGAGATTACGGAGGAAGAAAGAAAAAACTTTAAACCCGCGCCGATAGCATATGCATATACATCTCACTTGTATAGAGCCGCTTATTCTGGTCATTTGGGTGATATAATTGCTGCTTTATTACCTTGTTATTGGTTATATTATGAAATTGGTGAAAGACTTAAAGATTGCAAACCGGAAGAACCGATTTACCAGGAGTGGATTGCGGCGTATGGCGGGGATTGGTTTAAAGAACTTGTTGAAGAACAGATTGATAGAGTAAATGAATTAGCAAAAAAAGCTACGCAAGAGGATCGAGACCGCATGAAGGAACATTTTATAATTAGTAGTCAATATGAGTACTCCTTTTGGGAAATGGCGTACAAATTAGAGAACTGGCCTGTTCAACCAAAACTGTCTGTATGAACGAAGGAGAAGAGGAGAGGTATCAATGAGCAGAGGATTAAAACTAACTGATATTTTGGTTACGATCGTAATCGCCATTGCATTCGGAATTGTTTATATTGTTTGGGGTTCTTTATATTATGTTGTAAAGCCAATTGGGCTACATGCCGATCAGTTAATCTATGGAATGTGGTTTATAGCAGCGACTGTTGCGTACCTTGTGATTCGTAAACCTGGTGTTGCCTTACTGGCAGAAATTGCAGCTGCCTCAGGTGAATTTATTTTAGGGTCTCCATGGGGCCTAACCGTTCTGCTGTACGGTGTTGTACAGGGGCTGTTTGCTGAAGCAGTGTTTATGCTTTTTCGATATAAAAAATATAATCTTGCTGTGGTCGTCTTGGCAGCTATAGCTTCTTGTCTAGGGTCAATAATAATGGATTTTGCATATGGAGAAATAGGTGACTTAGCTGCCTGGAATCTCATTTTATTCTTAGTTGCTAGATTCGTAGGTTCCATCTTGTTTGCCGGTGTATTTGCTTACTATCTAGTAAGTGCGTTGGAGATGACAGGAGTAACAAAACTTGTACGCCCACTATCCAGCAGTGATTTTGATGCACTAGATCAAAAATAAAAGGGGTCGAATATGGAATCAATTGCCTTTGTAGAGAACCTTCGTTTAACATTTCCTGGAGATAAGTCCTTGCTTTTTAAGGACTTATCTTGCCATATTAAAAAAGGCGAGAAGATATTAATTCTCGGACCTTCAGGATGTGGGAAATCGACAATCCTTCAAGTATTAAGCGGGATTATTCCAAACTCAATAGAATTACCAATGAAGGTAAATAAGTTACAGATTCCCGAAGAATGGGGCTATGTTTTTCAGGATCCGGATTCACAGTTTTGCATGCCTTATGTTGATGAAGAACTTGCATTTGTCTTAGAAAATCTACAAATTCCTAGGGATCAAATGGACGAAAGGATAAAAAGTCTTTTAGAGCAAGTTGGATTAGATTTAGAAGATATCCACTCAAACATCCAAACTTTGTCTGGAGGCATGAAACAACGTTTAGCCATAGCATCTGTATTGGCATTAGAGCCGGATGTATTATTCTTAGATGAGCCTTCATCCATGCTTGATCCAATTGGGACAAAGGAAATTTGGGAGGTAATAAGTAATGTTGTGGAGGATAAAACAGTAGTCATCGTAGAGCACAAACTGGACCACGTCCTTCCAATTGTTGATCGAATTATCCTTTTCAATGAATCTGGAGAAATCATTGCTGATGGTTCAAAAGCTGAAATTTTTTCTAGCTATAAAACGCTCATCAAAGAGCAAGGTATTTGGTATCCAGGGGTCTGGGATCACTTTGTTCAAGACTTTAAGCGGATGGAATATGTAAATACAGAAGGTTTTAATCACCCATCTATTCGACTTGAGGAATTTAAGGGATATAGACAAAAAAAGGAAAAAGTATATGTTAACGATGTTCAAGTTCATGAGGGAGAGTGGATTGTGGTCAAGGGGAGAAATGGTGCTGGGAAGAGTACCTTGCTTCACTCCCTAATGCAATTCATTCAAACGAAAGGTCACTATTCATTATTTGGAGAAGTAGTTACAACTTCAAAAAAGCTCGATCAACTCATGACCTTTGTATTTCAAAACCCTGAGCTTCAATTTGTAACAAACTCTGTTTATGAAGAAATTGCGTATTCGTTAAGAATTGATAAACGAAATGAACGAGAAATATCTGAGACCGTTGAGGAACTACTTCGAATCTTTCACCTCATAGAGCATCAAAACAAGCATCCTTACCAGTTATCTATGGGGCAAAAAAGAAGATTAAGTGTAGCAGCCTCGATTGTAAGAGGTCAGCAAATACTTTTACTAGATGAGCCTACATTTGGACTTGACTCGAAAAATACGTTTGCACTTCTTACTTTACTAGAAAATTATAGACAAAAGAACAAGACGATCATTATGGTTACTCATGATGAAAAAATTGAAGAGTATTTTGCGACTAGAAGTTGGACCATTGAGTATGGAAGATTAATAAAAGATCAATTGTTAAATCAGGCAAAAGTAAATCTTAGCCTCGTGCAAGTGTAATCAGGGAAAGGAATTTACTCATGGACATTTTAAGTAAAGATACATGGCTACATCGAATAAATCCAAGTATAAAGCTGTTAGTACTAGTCAGTTTATGTATTGCAGTATTATTTATCGATACTCTTCATCTACTTATTCATACCTCATTGGTCGTATTTATCTTATTTTTTGGATTCACAGGACATTCATTTAAACGAATCATTCTATTTACTTTGCCATTTTTGCTTATTTTTCTTTCAACCTCATCATCTATGATTCTATTTGGTAAAGGCGAGACGGTACTTTTTAAGTGGGGACTCATTACAATATCAGAGGAAAGCATTTATAAAGGACTAGTTGTTGGTTTTAGAGGAATTATTTTTGCGGGCTTGGGCTTAACGTTCGCTTTAACTACACGGCCTGTTTTTCTTTTTTATTCGTTGATGCAACAACTAAAGTTGCCACCTAAATATGCATATAGCTTTATGGCTGGATTACGATTGATTCCCATTATGATAGAGGAGTTCCAAACGATTCAAAATGCATTGCGCGTTCGTGGGATTGAACACCAACAAGGGATTCGCTCTATCTTTTTTAAACTAAAAGCATATTCGATTCCGCTATTATCACAAAGTATTAGGCGTGCACATCGGATTGCAGTTGCAATGGAGGCAAAGCGCTTTTCGAACCAAAAAAATCGTACCTTTTACTATGAACTGACTCTTTCTAAGTATGATTTGATTTTTATTCTTTATTTCGTGATTATGTTAAGTCTTGGCTATTATCTCTCCAGTCCATTATTTTTAATATAGAAGTCCCGTTACTTCATGGAAAGGAACTAGATGTGTTACGATAATTTCAAGCTAAAGATAAAAATATATTTTGGGATTTACAGGAGTTTGAAGGAAGGAATGATGGTGGGTGACTGAACGCTATTCTCGTCAAGAGTTATTTACTCCAATTGGATTGGAAGGACAAAAGAAGATTAGAAGTAAGCATGTATTAATTGTAGGTGCTGGTGCACTTGGTACGGGCAGCGCTGAGGGACTGGTTCGTGCAGGAATTGGAAAGTTAACAATCGTGGACCGGGACTATGTGGAGTGGACAAATTTACAAAGACAGCAATTATATAGTGAAGAAGATGCAGCCGATCGTTTACCAAAAGCAGTTGCAGCAAAACAACGCTTAGAAAAAATAAATTCAGAGGTCGATATTCGGGCTCATGTCATGGATGTTTCTATTCAAGAGATTGAAAATCTCATTGATCATGTTGATTTAATAATCGATGCTACCGACAATTTTGACATAAGAATGCTCTTAAATGATGCTTCACAAAAATATAAGATTCCTTGGATCTACGGGGCATGCGTAGGGAGCTATGGAATTAGTTATGCAATCCTACCTGGTCAAACACCTTGTCTACATTGCCTCTTAGAAACTGTACCGATGGGAGGACTAACATGTGATACGGTGGGGATCATAAGTCCAGCTGTACAGATGGTGGTAGCCTATCAGGTAACCGAAGCTCTCAAAATATTGGTTGAAGATTACGATGCGTTACGGAGTAAATTAGTTTCATTTGATTTATGGAAAAATCAACATACCGCAATTAAGGTTGATCGTGTGAAAAAGGAAAACTGTCTTTCCTGTGGAACAAATCCAACCTATCCTTTTTTATCCTATGAAAATCAAACAAAATCAGCTGTTTTATGTGGAAGGGATTCTGTTCAAATACGACCTAGTGAAAAAATCGAAAGAGATTTACATTCTCTTGCCGAACTTTTATCCGCCCAAGGAGGCAAAGTCGAAAGAAACCCATACTTACTATCATTTCAAAATGGGCAAAACCGAATGGTCATTTTCAAAGATGGACGTGTTCTCATTCATGGAACAAAGGATGTATCAGAAGCTAAAAGCCTTTATCATCGATATTTGGGATAATTTTAAATTGAGAAACTTGTCGAAAAACTAGTGATTGACAATAACATGTCCACGGTGGTAATCTAACAAAGTATTAAGACTACTATAAAATGGAAGGGAGGGTAACGAAATGAAAAAGCTAAAGATTTATCTAATTAACTTTATACAATTCGTGACCCTTCCTATTGTAAATATAGTTCGATAATCCACGATTATCAAAATTAAGTTTTACACAAAGGATACACAGGTCACGCTATGCGGACGTGTGTTTTTATGTGCTTTTTAGGGCATATCGCGCTTGCGCCGGTATGCCCTTTTTGCGCCTTTTTGGGTACAACAACCACAAGGTTGTTTACTATAAAAATATTAAGGGAGGAAGTTGAAATGAATGTGATTATTGCAATTAAATATGTCGGAGATCCAGAAAGCGGCTAGCACAGTGGAACGTGAAGGGAGAGGACACCTATGTTTTCAGTTTTAGGAAAATTAAGATGGTTTTTCAAACAATATTGGAAAAGATACACTGTTGCAATTATATTGCTAACAATTGTAGGTATTTTAGAAATCATACCTCCAAAAATTATAGGCGTTGCAATTGATGAAATTCATATCGGAACACTAACCTCCGAAAAAATAGTCCAATATCTATTATTTTTAGTAGCTTTAGCTCTTGTTATTTATGGAATCACCTATATTTGGATGTATCAATTATTTGGCGGTGCCTATCTCGTCGAAAGAATCTTGAGAGGGCGATTTATGAGGCATTTGCTAATCATGAAGCCTAGTTTTTATGAGAAAAATCGAACAGGTGACTTGATGGCTCGTGCGACAAATGACTTAAAATCTGTTTCTCAAACAGCTGGGTTTGGGATTTTAACTTTAGTCGATTCCAGTATTTTTATGCTGACAATCCTTCTTACGATGGGATTTTTAATAAGCTGGAAGCTAACATTTGCTGCACTGATTCCACTTCCGATTATGGCGATCATTATGAATATTTACGGAAAGAAAATTCATCAACGGTTTATGGAAGCTCAGGACTCGTTTGGAGCCTTGAATGACCAAGTACTCGAATCGATTGCTGGAATTCGTGTAATTCGTGCCTATGTTCAAGAAAAAGAGGATGAACAACGATTTAGTAAACTGACCGAGGATGTTTTTCAAAAAAATATTAAGGTAGCGAAAATTGATGCCTTGTTTGATCCAACAATGAAGATATTAGTGGGATTGAGTTATTTAATTGGCCTTGGATATGGGGCCAATCTCGTGTTTCACAATGTAATTACCCTTGGGGAACTTGTTTCTTTCAACGTATATCTTGGAATGATGATTTGGCCGATGTTAGCAATCGGTGAACTCATCAACATCATGCAGCGTGGAAATGCATCACTCGACCGTGTGAATGAAACACTAGCCTATCAGCCAGATGTTGCCAATCACAAAAAAACAATAGAAATCGAGTTGCCTGAACAGATCGATTTTCATCAAGTGACTTTTCAATACCCTACATCCACAGTGAAAAACCTTGAAGATGTTACTCTAACTATAAATAAGGGAGGGACATTAGGGGTTGTAGGTAAAACAGGAAGCGGGAAGACAACACTTGTAAAGCAATTGCTTCGTGAGTATCCTGTTGGCGAGGGAGAACTTATGATATCCGGAACACCAATTGACCGCATTCCAATGGAGAAACTTCACGGTTGGATTGGTTATGTACCACAGGACCATATTTTATTTTCACGATCAGTTCGTGAGAATATCCTATTTGGCAATAAGGATGCAACAAATGATGAGCTTGAAAAGGCAATCGAACTTGCAGCCTTTAGCAAAGATTTAACAATGCTACCCGACGGTTTACAGACTCTTGTAGGTGAAAAAGGGGTTGCGTTATCAGGTGGGCAAAAGCAAAGAATTTCAATAGCACGTGCCCTACTCATTAATCCAGAAATTCTTATTTTAGATGATTCATTATCAGCAGTTGATGCGAAAACAGAAACAAAAATCATCGAGAATATTCGAAAAGAGCGTGCAGGAAAAACAACTATTATTACGACTCACCGATTATCAGCCGTAGAGCACGCGGATTGGATTGTTGTGTTAGAGGATGGTCGGATCATTGAAGAGGGAACACACTCACAGCTATTAGCCGTGAACGGTTGGTACAAAGAACAATTTGACCGACAACAGGTAGAAGAACTAACAGGAAGTGGGGTGACAGCATGAACGTAGGAAAACGTCTCGTATCTTATGCACTCCTTTATAAGAAAATGATTATTTCAGCGCTATTAATGCTGTCGCTCGCAGTAGCAGCTGAATTAACGGGTCCATTCATTGCAAAGACCATGATTGATGACCATATTTTAGGAATCGAGAATAAATGGTATGTAACGACCGAAAGTATGGATGCTGTAGAATACAACAACACTTGGTATAAACGTTCTGATAATTTTTCAGAGGGTGAGGATAAGGGTGACGAATCACGTATTTTACAGGTTGGCCGTTCTTATTATTTTGTAGATAGGGCAATCGAATTTGATGGGGAACGAACAGTAAAAAATGGGAATCTTGAAATTAAAAGAAATGGTGAAACACTCGTATACCCTGCATCAAAATTATCCGTTGATGAGTTGCTCGCCTTTTATCGACCTGAGATACCAAAGCTCATTAAATTAATTGTGGCCTATTTTGGTCTCTTAGTAGTTGCATCCATTTTTCACTTCGGGCAACGCTATTTATTGCAGACATCCTCAAACCGTATTATTCAAAAGATGCGGCAGGATGTATTTGCGCAAATTCAGCGGTTACCGATACAGTATTTTGATAATTTGCCAGCTGGTAAAGTGGTTTCAAGAATCACGAATGATACGGAGGCAATCCGAGAACTGTATGTAACAGTTTTAGCTAACTTTTTCTCAAGTATTATTTACACCACTGGGATATTTATCGCGTTATTTTTATTAGAGGTAAAGCTTGCTCTAATCTGCTTAATCCTTGTTCCAATCTTAGTTATTTGGATTAAGGTCTACCGAAAATATGCTTCAAAGTACAATCATAAGATTCGCTCACTGTTAAGTGAAATCAATGGAATGATCAACGAGTCTATTCAAGGGATGAGCATTATCCAGGCCTTTAAGAGGCAGGAAGAATCCCGTAAGGAATTTGAAGAACTTAATGAGAAACATTTTTCTTATCAAAATAAGCTATTAAGTTTAAACGCTTTAACATCTTTCAACCTTGTTGGGGTTCTCCGAAATATCTCATTCGTAGCATTAATCTGGTATTTTGGAGGAGCGTCCTTGTCTGCAAACAGCGTTATTTCTTTAGGTGTCTTATATGCTTTTGTTGATTATTTGAACCGACTCTTTCAGCCAATTACCGGAATGGTTAACCAATTGGCGATTTTAGAACAATCATTGGTAGCAGGTGAACGAGTCTTTACGCTTCTTGACTTAGAAGGTGTCGATGTGAATGAGGAGAAGATACCTCGCTACAATGGAAATGTTGAGTTTAATCATGTTAACTTTGGTTACAAAGAAGGGGAATATGTTTTAAAAGATATTTCCTTTGAAGCAAAGCAAGGAGAGACTGTAGCACTTGTAGGTCATACGGGTTCTGGAAAGAGCTCGATCATGAATTTACTGTTCCGCTTTTATGATATAAAGGAAGGACAAATATTGATTGACGGGAAAAATATAAATGATTTTCCGAAACAGCAACTGCGTAAGCACATGGGAATTGTGTTGCAGGATCCTTATCTCTTTACTGGAACGATTGCAACAAATGTGAGTCTAGATGATTCTTCAATATCAAGAGAAAAGGTTGAAAAGGCATTGAAGGATGTTGGGGCAGACCAACTGCTGAAAAGCTTGCCTAAAGGATATGATGAGCCGGTGATTGAGAAAGGAAGTACATTGTCATCAGGACAAAGGCAGCTTATTTCCTTCGCGCGAGCACTTGCGTTCGATCCTGCAATTCTCATTCTTGATGAAGCAACGGCCAGTATTGATACAGAAACAGAGGCAATTATCCAAGATGCGTTAGAGGTATTAAAGAAGGGACGAACAACCTTCATTATTGCTCATCGATTGTCGACGATAAAAAATGCGGATCAAATACTCGTTCTTGACCGAGGACAAATCGTCGAGCAAGGAAACCATGACGAACTGATGCAAAGCAGAGGGAAGTACTACCAAATGTATCAACTGCAGCAAGGTAAAAATTCGATCGCAGGCTAAGAAAAGGAGTCAGAAAATGTTCATTCCTTTGACAAAAATCCGCCATAAAGTAAGCCTGATTTTTCCACATTAGATGATACTATAAAATCATCCAAAGATAATGGGGGAGTCAATGTGGAAGAATTATCAATTACATTTAATATTGCTGCAGCACTTGTTTTAGTATTCTTTATCGGTGCAATATTGATCGAATCATAAAAAAATCCACGATTATCGTGGATTTTTTTGTCTAGTTCTGGCGCAATCGTCTCTCTGGTATAAACCAATCGCTTCGGAAGGTTGGGCTTGTCTAATGCTTTTCGCCGAAAGCTGCGCGCCTTACACTTTTCTATTTAGTCTGGAGTATTTACCATAATTCCTGCTACTTGTTGAAGTCTAGCATAGAAGGCCTCAGCTACCTCACCAGTAAGTTCTGTTTCTTCAAATGCCTCTTTCATGCAACGTAGCCAAGCTTTTGCACGAGTTGGTGTAACTTCAAAAGGCATATGACGATGTCGCATGGCTGGAGGTCCGAATTCATTACTATATAATGTGGGTCCACCTAGAAACTGAGTTAAGAACATATATTGCTTTCGTTTTATCTCCTCAATATCCCCTTCGAATAAAGGAGCTAAATCTGGATCTGCATATACCTTTGGATAAAATGCATTGACTAAATTATGAATGGCTTCTGCGCCACCAATCTCTTCATATACTGTATTAAGTTTGAAGTCCATACTAATCACCCGCCGCTAATTTTCTTTATAAGTACTATATCAATACTAAAAACAATATGGTGTGATTTGAATCACAAGTCATAGATAATGATTCCCATATAAAAGAATGTTTGCTATTATAAAAATACCGGAAGAATTTGTATTATCATTTAACAAGTATCCTTGTTTTATCTTAAACAAATACAAAGGTAATTACAATTAGGAGTGTGAAAATTACGTGGACGATTTGCCACTGAGTACCATTATTTTGTTACTCATTCTTATCATGTTATCAGCGTTTTTCTCAGCAAGTGAAACAGCTTATTCAAGTGTCAACCGAATAAGACTGAAGAATTATGTGGATGAAAAGCGACGTGGAAGTAAGAAAGCGTTTTTTATTACGGAGAACTTTGATAACGCCCTTTCAACAATATTAGTTGGAAATAATATCGTAAATATTGCTGCTGCATCAATAGCCTCAAAAGTAGCAACAGATCTTTTTGGTGGGAATACGGGACTTATTATCAGTACCTTTGTGATGACATTACTTATTTTAATATTTGGGGAGGTTCTTCCAAAATCATTTGCAAAAGAAAATGCGGAAAGCTTCTCATTAAGAGTCTCCGGTATTTTATTTACATTAATGAAGATTTTGACACCAATTACATATCTATTTGGACTATTAAAAGCACTGGCAGCTAAGCTCATCAAAAGTAGTAATGATACTCCGTCTTTTACAGAAGAAGAAATCAAAGTAATGGTTGATTTAAGTGAGGAAGAAGGAGTTATTGACAATAAAGAGAAAGAATTAGTACATCGATCACTCGACTTTAATGATATTTTAGTGGGAGAAATTTTAACACCACGCATTGACATGGTTGCGGTTGAGGTCAATGATTCGATTGAAAATATTCGAGATATGTTTTTAGAGGAACGCTTTTCACGTGTACCGGTTTATGAGGACAACATTGATAATATAATTGGGATTTTATCAGAACGTGAATTCTTAAGCCTTCTCGTTCAACAAAAGAACATAAATGTCCGTTCAATTATTCGTAAACCATTCTTTGTAGTTGAATCAATGAAAATCTCAACTCTACTCCCTGAACTTCAAAAAAGTAAAACGCATCTAGCAATTGTTGTGGATGAATTTGGTGGAACTTCAGGTTTGATCACTCTAGAGGACATTCTAGAGGAAATTGTGGGAGAAATTTGGGATGAACATGATGAAAAGATTAAATATATTACACAAATAGATGAAAATACTTATGAAATAAACGCAGATATGCCACTTGATGATTTTGCTGATATCATTGGGATTAAAGAGCCTGAGAGCTCACACTATTCAGTAGGTGGTTGGATTTTTGAATCATTTGAAAAAATTCCAGTTGTCGGAGATACGTTTGACTACATGCATCTCACAATAAAAGTAACCGAGGTTGAAAACCGCCGCATTAGAAAGGTTTTCGTGGAAGTAAACCAACCTATATTAGATATCGAAGATTAAAATATTCAGGGGACGGTTCTCTTGGTTTTCATGAAAGTGGAAACCTGTAGGACCGCCCCCTTTGTACTTTATTGGATAATGCTAGCCACGGTCTGGGGTATGGGGACTTTGTCATCAACACCATATTTCTTCTCAAACGAGTGATATTCAAAAAGTGTTCCTTCGGGTGATGTCACGGTAAGGTCCAGAATGTAGTCACCATGATCGCCTTTTGTCTCTAGATAAAAGGTAGTATCTGCAATCTTTAGATGATAAAAATGATATTGGAATCCAAGAAATTCTTTGACATCGAAACTCGTGTCTGGGTGGGTCGAAATATACCCAGCAAGTTCATCTATCGTTGACATTGGCCGATTCAAAACAGTGTTTATTTTTTCTTTTACCATTTGGGATGTAGTTGTCAACGTATCTTTTGCCTTTGTTGTTATATCCCGAATAATTTGATTTACTTCACTCAATGCGGATCTCTCCTAATAGGAATTTCTAGTCTTATGAATAGTAATCCTGGTAGCCTTCATTAGATGATTCAGCCTTTTTTTCATTCGTGCTGTTGAAAGGGGCTGTAATCTCGCCTTCCATATAAGAATCACTCACCTGTTCATGAGTTGTAGCTAAACCTTGTGATAATTGATCATTCTTACCATAATCTTCTGGTTGATAATGTCTTGCAGCTAATTCATCAGTATTGTTTTGTACTTTATCCTTCAATGCAAATTCCTCCTAAAAATAATATCTTCTAGCTTAGTATCCCAACAACAATATCTAATAAATCAAGTCAAAAGTTGGAACATTAGATGTAGGTAATATTATAAGGGAAAGGACCGCGTCGACAAAAACGCCACGTCCTGTGGCATTGTCGACACTAGCACTTCCTGTGCCTCGAAAGTTCAAGGCAACGCAGCTTTGAGTACCGGAGCGTATGCAGTTAATACGTGAGGAACGGAGAAGCAAGTCAACGCAGAAATTCGATGCGTCATTTTTATCCTCTTAAAAACAAGAGACACCCTTAAAGGGTGCCTCTTAAGCCAAAATATTTAATTTTTTATTAACCTTGACGACCACTCATAGATTGTTGAGCGAATGATACTAAACGTTTTGTAATTTCTCCACCAACTGATCCGTTTGCGCGAGATGTAGTGTCAGCACCTAAGTTAACACCAAATTCTTGAGCAATTTCATACTTCATTTGGTCGATAGCTTGTTCTGCACCTGGTACTAATAATTGGTTACTGTTGTTGCTATTGTTGTTTGCCATTTTTCCTTCATCTCCTTAAACTGATTTTTATTTGGTGGGTTACTCCGGAATTGCACCAGATATAAGGGTTTCCTTAGCCTCTAGGCTAACCCGAGTAAAAACTGTTTAAAGGTTGTTTCGGTGTTGCTTGGTGAGTTGTTGTTGCTGTGTTTGTACTAAGTATTATGTGACGAAGAGAAGATTATATTCGAAAATTTATCTACCAATTAATTCCTGTGAAAAAGAAAGCATAACAGTATTGTTTCATCAAAAACTATCGGTAAGTAATTAAGAATATAGGAGAGAAGACCATGCCAATTTGTCCATTATGTAATGGCTTTAACAATGCTAGCTTCTCATGTGCACAATGTGGGAATTCCTTAGACGATTCAGGACGTATTATCGATTATTTTGATGATTATAGTGCATATATGCCAATTGATGACATGAAAAAAATAGACGGCATCCAAACAACCTTTCAAAACAATGAATGTGCTCATCTATTTTATTGTCCGAACTGTCATAATCAAGAAACGCTCCTTATTAAAGAATAGAAAATCGAGATCAAAGTAAAAAAAGTCGCCCAAGTGGGCGACTTACCTATTTCATAATTATCGAATTCTTTTTTCAGTTTCAGCATCGAAGAAGTGGCATTTGTTCATGTCAAATGCAAGTTCGATTGTTTCGCCTGGTTTTGCTTGTGTACGAGAATCTACACGTGCAACGAAGTCAGTATTATCAAGCTGTGAATAAAGCATTGTTTCAGCACCTGTTAGTTCAGATACTTCAATAAGCGCATTGATTTTAGAACCTTGAGAAGACTCAATGAATACAGGCTCATCATGGATGTCCTCAGGACGAACTCCAAGAATGATATCTTTATTTACATAGCCTTGCTCACGAAGAACTTTCATTTTACCCTCTGGAACAGCAATATTTACATTACCGATTGTAAATGTACCATCCTTTAAAGTACCTGGGAAGAAGTTCATCGCAGGGGATCCAATGAAACCAGCAACGAATACGTTTTCAGGGTTATCATAAACATCTTTTGGTGCTCCAACTTGTTGAATTATACCATCTTTCATAACGACAAGACGAGTAGCCATTGTCATCGCTTCAGTTTGGTCATGCGTTACGTAAATAGTAGTTGTTTGCAGACGTTGGTGAAGTTTAGAAATTTCAGCACGCATCTGTACACGAAGCTTTGCATCAAGGTTTGATAATGGTTCGTCCATTAAGAATACCTTTGCGTCACGAACAATCGCACGTCCTAATGCAACACGCTGACGTTGACCACCTGATAAAGCTTTTGGCTTACGAGTCAAGTATTCTTCTAGGCCAAGAATTTTTGCGGCATCTTTCACACGACGATCAATTTCGTCTTTAGGGAATTTACGAAGCTTTAATCCGAAAGCCATGTTATCATATACACTCATATGTGGATATAATGCATAGTTTTGGAATACCATCGCGATGTCACGATCTTTAGGAGCAACATCATTCACACGTTTATCATCAATAAAGAAATCACCTTGGGAAATTTCTTCTAGTCCTGCAATCATACGTAGTGTTGTAGATTTACCACAACCAGATGGACCTACGAATACGATGAATTCTTTATCTTGAATATGAAGGTTAAAATCTTCTACTGCTGTTACTTTATTGTCATATACTTTGTAAATATGGTCTAATACTAATTCAGCCATTGTTTCTCCTCCTAGTGTAACCGTTTTCGATAATTAAAGTTTACTTTAGAGAGGTCAAAATCGTAAATGTGTAAATTGCACAAAACTTTGAAAGGGTTTTCGTGCATGTCTACAAATCTGAATAGTGCTCTAATTCTAGAATGGCTAAATAAGTCGTAACAGCGCCATGAAAATGTTTTATATCGACTCCCGACTTTTCGATGAATTTCTCAATACGATACTGTAAGCTATTCCGATGCATATATAAACGTTTAGCTGCATTGGATACGTTTAAATCACTTTCAAAGAAAACCTTGATTGTTTCAAGTAATTCATGGTCACCTTGAAGTTCCTCGGGTATTATATTCTTAAGTTGGTTTCGAAAACTTCTATCCAATCCTTCTAACAGTAAAAAAGGCAAAATATCGTGAAGGCGATAGACTTTCTGTTTATGTAAAAAATGCATCCCTTTACGAAACCATTCTCTTTCGTTTTGAAAAAGTGAGCCGAGATTGTCAGAAAGGGGATGGGTTTGTCCGATGAATAAATTCATATCCGTATAGAAATCACTGGTTAATGTAACGGTAATTTCATCATAAATAACATCCTCAATCATTTCCTCGTTTCTTGTTTCAATTAGAACTCCATTCGAGTCATTTTCCCATAAAAAGATCGTATCCCGTGGTAAAAGTGCTTGAATGGCTTCCTGGAATTCAAGTTTGTCGGTAATCGGTTGGTCGGCATGAAATTGAATAAACCGGCATTGTGTAAAAGACAGTTGACCTGGGAGGAGGTTTCCTTGTTGCAAAAACAAAAGGTTATACCAGAATGCCTGAGTATCCGTCATATCATTTTCATGAGTGCCGTATGGTGTAAAAAGGGAAGATAGAAGGGAAGCCTCTTTTGACGAAAGTTGCTCCTTTTTTATCCCAAACAAAGGGCCAGAATCTGTTAGAAACCACATATATTTCTCTGTATGATATGGCGATTCAGACGTTACAAACGCATCCTTATAGTGATTCTTTAGATTTTCAATCATTTTAAATACTCCTTATATCGCAACATAAAAAATCTCCTTCTATTATAACAGAAGGAGAAGGTGTGGCTAACTGCTATTCAATTTCTGTTGGTGGTTCTTCCTCAACAAAGTCGCGTGCTTCTTCTATATTTGTTTGACCATGAAAGCGATAGACACTTCCACCAGCCATCCCTTCGTTAATGAAGCGATCGACATCCATGAATACCTCATCTTTACCTTCATATTGAAGGTCTTCGCGCTCTTTACCTTTTTTAGCCATAAAAAAACCTCCTTTATAGCAGATGTTCAAAAAGTCAGGTGAAAATGACACATCGCAGTAGGAACTTCGACTAACTACCGACACGTCCTGTGTCGAACGTCGAAGTCACCACATCCTGTGGAAGCTCGTTGGCTTGTTTTTCCGTTGTTCACGTATTAAATACATACGTTCCGCTACTCAAAACTGCACCGCCTCGAACTTTCGACGCACAGGACGTGCTAGTGTAGACAATGCCACAGGACGTGGCGTTTTTGTCGACGTGGTCCTTTTCATCCTCCTTTTTGAACACGCAATTGTAGCCTTAGTTTGTGAAGGAGGCGAATAGAATATCCTGTTAATTATCGTAAACATGAAAAAGCATTAATTCATGAATTTGTTTGGTTATATCATTTATAACTTTTAAATCAGGATGATTGCCATGCCAATCGATGCTTCCATCCTTATTATAGTTTCCATTATATTTCGTTCCTTGATAATAGAAGGAAAAGCTCCAACCAGGAATTTTACTGCTATTATATAGAGGTTTCCATTGAAAATGTGAGATCATCAATAAGCTCTCCTTAGTTAGTATTTGAACGATTCATATAAGCAGTTTAAGGCGCTTACACTTTTGTCCCTTTCATTATAAGGAGTTTGGTTAAATTTTCAAGTCCTTTCTCTCGAATATAAGTCTCATCAAATACCATCGGTTTTGAATTGATTTCGTATAAATAAATTTCGTTATCCACAGAACGTCCAAGGTCAATTGAGAATTCTCCGATAAATTCGTCGGTTTGCTCCACAAGCTCTTTTCCAATCTCAAAAACAAGTTGATGTAAAATGGCTTCATTAAACCGGCTACTTACCGATTCATAGGGAATAATTGACCCACCATTTGGAACATGTGTGGTTACCTCGTTCTCGCCTGCAACTCGGACTCCAATACCGCTTATGATATACCCACTTTCGTCATAATGACATAATAGACGTAGGTCATACCGCTTGCCTTTATATGTGTCAGCCTGAATGGCCTTTTGCAATAGAAAATCCTCTTGTATAAAAGATTGTTCATTTTTCTCCCAAAATGAGGTAAGGGATGAATAGCTTTGTTTTTCATTTGGTGTTTCTACAATAAAAAGATTCTTCCATTTTTTTATCCGGTAAAGGCCAATGCCTTTATGACCAGTTGAACTTTTAATATAGAGATCCTGATGTTTTGTTATCATTTGTTCAAGGTCGCTTTTTTGTTTGAGAAGTGTGGTGTCCGGAAGAAAGGATGATACAAATTTATTTTTACGTAAAATTTGATAAACAGTCCATTTTGAAAAAAAGGACGGGTTAAAAAAGGGAATCCCGTTTGTTCTAAAAAAAGAAACTGTATCAATGAAATGCTTCGATTTTTCCATGCGACGATAAGGAACACGATTATATACAACGTCTGGAAGGGGTGTCCTGATTTTGATCCATTTTTGTATGGGCTCGTAAAAGGTAAAGCATTCAACTGAATGTTCCTGAAAGGAATTTGGTGTCATAACGATTCCTAAGGCACCTTCGGCCTGTAAGGACGAAAGAATCCTTTTTAAATCTTTGAGATTTCCAATGAAGCTATTGTCTTTTGAAGAGCCGGTGAGAATCCCAATTAATGGCCCAACACGCTTTCCACTTTTAGTAACAGAAAAAGGGAGCGAATGCTCCTGCCTGCTCCCGACATAAGAAATGATTGTATTTTCCTTTCCAATTAAAAGTCCATTTTCCTCCTCACATTGATACCAATCCTGTTTTTCAATGTGATAGTAAATAGTGCTCATTTGAACACTTCCTCAGGGGCTTTAATCGTCGTTTCTGTTAAGTAAACGGCGTATTGTAGTGGTAGTCTACTTGAGAGTTTATCGTATTTCCTTAGCTTTGGATGAGAAAAAATCGAGCGACCTGGCTTTGAATTCGCTTCGAAAAGCCATACACTTCCATTTTTATCGATACCTAAATCAAAACCAAGTTCCCCGATATGCCCTGCTTGTCGAGAATCAATAACTTCACTTAATATAAGGGCTGCCTGGCTTAGTGAATCAGTGACTTTTTTGCATTCTTCAACATCAGGAAAAATTTCAGTAAGTGTTCGGACCACACCACCATTATTTAAATGCGTTGTAACACTTCCACGACCTGCAATTTTTCCAGCCATCACGCTAACCTGCCATTTTCCTTTTTCATCTTTATTCGTATGAATACGAAAATCAATCGTTTTATGATCACTTCGAATTAAATGAATACCTTGTTGGACAATATAATGCTCCAATCGTCTATTACGGAAATGAGTGTTGACAAATGCCTCAATGGAAGAAAAACGTTGGAGACGATTTTTTCCGTCCGCATCACGAAATCGACAATAATATTCATCTGTTTCCCGATCAAACAGAATTTGATAGATTCCTAAACCAAGGCTTCCGTTTGCTGGTTTAATGTATACATGTTGATACTTCGAAAGCATTCGTTCAATAAGCGAAAAGGTCGGGCTTTTATGGGTTTCCGGTAAATACGTAGCAACGCGGTGGTCACCCTCTAATAACTGATGAATTTCCCATTTATCAAAAAATCCAGGATTAAACCATGGAATTAAGTATTCATGATGTAAACGCTGTTTAATTTCACTTAATGTTTTATGTTTTTCGGTACGACGGTTTGGAAGACGGTCATAGACAACATTAGGAAACGGGATTTCAATCGTTTCCCAGCCATTATGGCTATGAAATAGTCCATGAATGGTACCCTTATCCCAATCAATATGTTTCGCACCAAAAATAAAAACGTATGCTCCAACAGCTTTTTCTTGGGCCAAAAGCTTCGCAAAAAACAGTGTTCGTTCCCCAATTGGGCGAATCATCGACTCACTAAAACCAGCTGTGAAAATCCCGACCAAAGGTCCAATATAGAGATGATCCTCATGGATGATCACTTGTGTTGTACTTGTATAAGGGATTTTTAAGTTTGTAAAAATATCCTGGGACATTTTAATTTCTTGTTGGTCAGTTTGAACGACTTTACATTCACAAGAGGACGTTCCAAAAAAGATACGCTTGATGGGTGTTTTTAGTTTGAATGTTTTAGGAATACTCACGGTTCCATTTACTTGTTCCGTAATTTTTAGTGGTAGCGGTGTTCGCATTTTTTACAGCTCCTTTTTAAAAGTGTCTAGCTTCAGGCGCCATCGGCTCGAGGTCATAAGCCAATCGCTTCTGAAGGTAAAAGACACCTTCTGTCAGCGCTCGTCTTATGCTTGTCGCCGATTAGCGGGCGCCTTGTGCTTTTCTAAGTAGAATGTAGATGTTTGCAATATTGTAATAATGTTGTATAAAGGGTTTCTTCTTGTTCCGGACTCGTTTCTATAACTACCTTTCTACCCGGTTTTGAATTTGTATCTAAAATCCAGATGGCACCGTCCTTTGTAAGACCTAAATCAACTCCAAGTTCGAATAATGGATCAAAATGTTTTTCAAGAACTGCTGGTAACCTATTAATAATTGTATGAATATTATCCGAAAGTAATTGCCTTTGATTGAAAGACATTTTTTCTGTCCAACTCTCAAAGGAATGAGTTTCACCACCGCCACCTAAATTTGAAATGAGATGTTCAGGCAATCCAAGGCGGATTCCACGACCTTGCTCAATCCATGCCCCATGCCCATTTTTTTGCAGTAGAATTCGAATATCGAAAGGGCGGTTGTCTGCATCATGGAGAGGTAAATAGGTTTGAGATAAATAGGGCTGGTTCGAAATGATCATATCAAGCCACTTTTTTAAATCCCTTCTTGTTGTAAACTGCTGCTTTTTTAGTTGATTAGCATCTTTAGAGATCGCCTCAACATAATCCTGGTGAAGAAAGAGACCAATAATGCCTTTTCCCATCGAACCTTTTTCTGGTTTTAGAATGAGTTGATGTTTTTTCATTAGGGTTCGAAGGATAGTAGGTGAGGAGAGTGCTTGTTCAGTAGAAGGGATATAAGGTGATAATTTCTCATCTTGACTTAAAATTTTATAAATCTCCCACTTACTTGGAAGCCCTTGCCCTAGAAATAGGTTGCCCGGCCTCTTTTTTAACCAGTTCATAATCGGCTGACTTTTCTTAGAGACTTCATCTTCTGAGTAAAAACAGCGGTCATATAAATATGTTGGAATTTCAAATAAGCTTTTTTCCCAGGTATGTGAAATCTCATTGTATTTTTCTCCTTGGATCATTTCAGAGGCTGGTTCAATGGAGGTTGGTGTGAATCGGAAAAGTTGAATCCCTAAATCAGGTGCACGTTTAGCAAGTTCCGTTGCATAACCTTTTTCCTGGTTCGGATAAAGCGTAACAAATCCCAGTGAAATCACAAGATTCTCCCCTTTCTTTTATACTATTTTTGATTGATCATGTTAGGTTGGAAAGGAAGACACAATGCTGCAGTAGCGCTTTTGCGCTTGGGCGAATTTTGGTCGATAATTTATCCTGTTCCTGATTTTTAGATGGCTTCGTATTAACCTCTATAATGGTTGGCTTTCCAGTTTCATCGAGAGCTAGGTCAATCCCTAATTCGGCAAATATTCCGTCCGTTGTTCCATCAATAATTTCAGCAACTTCAAGTGCTAAGTCCTTTATTAATCTCTTAATATGCGGAATCTCTTTCATCTCAAAGTTTTCTAGAAGAACGTTATGAACCTTTTGAATTTCTCCACCTCTTGCCAGATTGGAAACAAATTCATCCTTTGAAGATACACGGGCAACAATCGAGGTTAGCTGCCATTTTTCACTAGATTGTTTTTGACAGAGCACGCGAAAATCCAATGGCTTTTCTTTATAAGAAAGAAGCGGAATACATTGTTGAACGATGAAAGTATGCTGTTTTAGCCTTGAGAGTAAGGATTGAAAGAGGGATGGGAAGCTTTGATGGACCGTCTCAATGTCACCTGAGAACGTTGTATAATCTAAAAAATACGTTTCTTCATCCGTTTTTTGAATCCGAAAAATATTTCTCCCCTGGCTCCCATGGACCGGTTTTACAAAAACACATTGATATTTTTCAATCATTTCAAAGAGAACATCTTTATTTGTTAAAAGCATGGTATCCGGTAAATAAGAATGGAGATGCTCATTTTCATATAGCATTTCGTGCACTTCCCATTTATTTAGAAAATGATCATTAAAATATGGGATATTGTTCATTTGCAGCTCATTTGTAAAATCGATAAAACTCGAGTGTTGCTCTCGCTTGCGTGAGTGAATCCGATTGTGAACCACATGAGGGTATGGAACAGCCGATTTTTTCCATATGCCATCGATAAAGATGTACCCTTTTTGGTCATAAAATGTATTTAAAGAGAATACATAGAAAAGTACTCCGATTTCGCTTGCGTAGAGTGACAGTTCCTCGCAAAACTCTCCGATTGAACCAAATAATACCTGGTTGTCTTTTTCAGTTGCTTCCGTTAATAGACCGATAACTGGACCCATTTCTAGTTGGTTATTTGCTTTCTTGAATAGAGTTATTGAAAAATTCTCAGAAGGAAGCTGTAATTCCTTTAATATGAAAGTTGGACATTGAATGACAGGCTCGCTCTCATTAATAGATACGATTTTTACCATAAGACTATTCCTGTTACAGTATAATTCAATTGTCTGTTCCTTTTGTAAGCCAAACTTCTTAATAATGATGTCACTCATTTTTATTTGTAAAAAGGAATCCTGCTCGTCAGAAACAGGAATCACCTCGATAAGAATTTTTTCCGTCATCATGATAACCCCATTTGCGTAACTTGACGTTTAAACACTATAATTAATAAGGTGATGATTCAATCCAGAAAAACAATTTTGCTTAAATATATGGGCAAATGCCTGATATCGTATCGTATGAAAAGACAATAAAAACTGTGAAAAAAAATTAACTTGTATTAACAAAGGGTGATCTGTATGAACGTTTTTTTAATGATTGTATTAATGATGGTGATTGGAGCCATTATTGGAGGAGTTACGAATTCATTGGCCATCAAGATGTTATTTCGGCCATATAAAGCCATCTATATTGGCGGAAAACGCCTTCCATTTACTCCTGGATTAATCCCGAAACGGAGGGAAGAGCTAGCAAGGCAGATGGGAAGAACCGTGGTAGAGCATCTTTTAACACCTGAAAGCCTAAAGAAAAAATTACAGGATGAAAGCTTTGTCGCAAACATCGAAGGCTGGGCGAAGGAAGAGGTTTCTAAACTGCTGGATACTGAGAAAAATTTTGTCGAGATTGCTGGACAAGTTGGGATACATAATCTTGATGAACGTGCAGAGGAGCAACTAACCAACTTTATTGAAACCAAATTTAAAAGTCTTATATATGAAATGGGCCAAAAGGAAATAGGAGATGTCATTCCAGAGGAGCTACTTTCAACTATTGAAAAGAGGTTTCCAGCCGTTGCGGAATATATAACCGAAAAAGGTATCGAGTATTTCGAAAGTGAGGAAGGGAAACATCGTCTAAAAAGAATGATCGACGAGTTTCTAGCGACCCGTGGAATGCTTGGAAATATGGTGCAAATGTTTTTAGGAAACACAAGCTTAATAGATAAGATTCAACCTGAAATTGTTAAATTTCTATCAAACCCGGGAACAAAGGAGCTTTTACAATCTTTAATTGAAAAAGAATGGAATAAGGTGAAAGCCTGGGAGGTTAACAGAGTTGTCGAGCAGGTAGGTTCGGAAAAAATTCTTTCATTCTTAAAGGAACAAACTCTCAACATCTTCCCTGTTAAGAAGTATCTTGAAACACCCGCAAATGTGGTATTACTACCTTACAAAGACAGAATCCTTGAGCAGATAGTTCCTAAAGGAATTGAGATGGCCGGCGAATTTGTGGCCAATCGTATTGAGAAATTGATGAAGAGCCTTAAGATTGAGGAAATTGTAAAGGATCAGGTTGGGACATTTTCTGTAGAGCGCTTAGAGGAAATGGTATTAGGTATTTCTAAACGGGAATTCAAAATGATTACCTATTTAGGAGCGCTACTAGGTGGAATCATCGGAATTTTTCAAGGGGTTATTGCACAGTTTCTACAATAAACATAAGCAAAACGCCCTGTATAGAATATCTTAAAATAATCTCCCTAATTTCTAGATGAGGGTGAATTATATGGAAATGTTTGTTATAGTGGAAAAGAACCATTTTGCTCGTAATAAATCTGGATAAAGGAGGTAGGTAAAATGGGTGTAAATTTATATGATGTTGCTTATGGTGTTGAGAAGGCGATTCGTGAGAGTGATGAGTTTAAACAACTAAAGCAATTATATGATCAAGTGAATAATGACGAAGGTGCAAAGAAATTATTTGAAAGCTTCCGGAACATTCAATTATCCCTTCAACAAAAACAAATGATGGGTGAAGATATTTCACAAGAAGAAGTAGAACAGGCTCAAAGACAAGTTGCACTTGTTCAACAACATGATACAATTGCAAAACTTATGGAAGCTGAGCAGCGAATGAGCGTTGTCATCGGCGAATTAAATCAAATCATGCTTAAACCACTTGAAGAACTATACGGAAGTATGGACCAACAATAAGACTTTTTAGGAACCCACGCGAATTTGGTGAGGGTTCTTTTTTTTGCTCATATATATGAAACTTTAAGTAACACAAATTGTCGGCTATTTTTCTATAATAGTCTTTTGTTCTAATCAGTTTCATTTTTTCATAACCATATGTATAGGGGACGCCCAACTGAGAAGGAGGACCTGCTATATGTATAGGTTACTAGCAATAAATGTGGATGGCACATTACTACGTCCAAACGGTCGGCTTCAAAGTGGAACTAAGGAAGCCATCGATTTTGTCCGAGCAAAGGAAGTTTATGTGACTCTCATAACAAGACGTCACTTCCCATCGACGAAAAAAATCGCAAAAGCACTAAAGCTGAACTCATTGCTAATTACGCATAATGGAGGATTCATAAGTGATAACCTGGATGAACCTATTTATGTAAAACGTATTTCAGAGGAGAAAACATTTAATATTGTCCAGGTATTAGAAAACTTTAAGTGTAGCATTCGCCTCCAACATGAAAAGTTTTCAATTGGCAATCGCGTGAGATTCCCTGGCAATTTAATTGCAAAAGCAATGTTTGGTTCTGGTGATCCACTCTTTTATCCAATGCAGTTCGTCGATTCGCTTGGGGATTATTTAACAGACAATCCTGTTGCACCACCTAAAATTGAGGTCTATGCACAAAGTGAAAATGAACTGAAAACAATTAGAGAAACAGTGAATGAGCATTTCAATGACATTCAAGTGGATCTAACAGAACCGCATAAGCTAGAAATTACTCCTTTTGGTGTTTCTAAACTTAATGGATTAAAAACTTTAGCTAATCACTTAGATATTCCTTTGCATGAAACAGTTGTTATTGGTGATTCACTAGATGATATTGAAATCATTGAATCTGCTGGCTTAGGGGTTGCAATGTGGAATGCACCGAAGGAAGTGAAATTTGCTGCTGACTGGGTGACTCGGTCCAATAATATGAATGGCGTCTCCTATATGATTAAAGAGCATTTCCGTAAGCAGCAAAGAATTGACTTTTTAAAACAAATTAAGATTGAAAAATAAAGTTGGGCTTGCCTCCACGGTTTGTGGGGGTATTTTTAATGGGGAGAAATACAGATACATAGAACTACCCAAAATTCTCATATTGATTAAAAAACCTTCATTCTGTAAACTTGAGTAAGTTAACTTAATTTTATTCAGCATAAGTCAACGTCTTCTGCAGAATAAAATTAAGAGCCTCCGGCGGATGCCACGATTTTTCAATGGAAATTTTTCGAGCAGTAAGATTAAAGACTAAAATACGCCACGTCCTGTGGCAACGTCTTTATGACCCACTTCCTGTGGGCCAAAAAATCGGGCGCAAATACGCCAAGACGTATTTGATAAAATGAAAAGGTGATACAAATTATGCGAATTTTATTTAAAGGGCTCGAGGATGACCGGTTTATGCGACCTTTACAGCTCATCTCGAATCTTTTTTATGAAGAAAGTGAACTCTCAATCACAGAGCTAGAAAATCCTGAGCTATTAGTAGACTTCCAATATGAATATAATAGTCCTGTCATAACAACACATGCCATACTGATTGACATCAAATCCGGCAACGAATTTAAGGGAAGCTATCGTAAGGAATTTCCTCCATTTGAGAATAACAAAGAACTATTTAAAAAGATAAAAAATGCAGTCTCACATGTGTATGTAATGGTCATGCAAGACTTTACAGGGATTACTCAGCCATGGGGAATGCTTACTGGTGTACGCCCAACAAAACTGTTACACAAAAAGATTCGAGAGGGAAAACCTCATGAGGTAGCACACAAAAAGTTAAAAGAAGATTACTTAATTACCGATGAAAAACTTAAACTAATGAGGCAAATTGTCGACCGTCAACTCACAATGGTTCCTGATTTATATCAACTACAAAACGAAGTAAGTATTTATATTGGGATTCCTTTCTGCCCAACAAAATGTGCCTATTGTACATTCCCTGCCTATGCTATCAATGGAAGACAAGGATCAGTCAATTCCTTCCTTGGTGGACTTCATTATGAGATGCGTGAGATGGGGCGTTGGTTAAAGGAAAATCATATTAACATTACAACTGTATATTATGGTGGCGGAACTCCAACAAGTATCACGGCAGAAGAGATGGACATGCTGTATGAAGAAATGTACCAGTCCTTCCCAGATGTGAAAAACATTCGTGAAATTACAGTTGAAGCGGGAAGGCCGGACACGATTACTCCGGAAAAACTTGACGTCCTAAAAAAGTGGAATATTGACCGTATCAGTATTAATCCGCAGTCCTATATACAGGAAACACTAAAAGCGATTGGCCGTCATCACACGGTTGAAGAAACCGTTGAAAAATTTCATCTTGCACGAAATATGGGGATGAACAATATTAACATGGACTTAATCATTGGCCTTCCGGGTGAAGGGGTAGAAGAGTTCAATTATACCCTTTCAGAAACAGAAAAGCTTATGCCTGAGTCGTTAACCGTTCATACTTTATCCTTTAAGCGTGCATCTGAAATGACACGAAATAAGAAAAAATATAAGGTTGCCGGCCGTGAAGAAATTACAGAGATGATGAATAATGCTTCAACTTGGACAAAAGAACACGGGTATGTCCCATATTATTTATATCGAATGAAGAACATACTTGGAAACTTAGAGAATGTTGGCTATTCACTACCAGGGCAGGAGAGTATCTACAATATTATGATTATGGAAGAAATGCAAACAATCATTGGCCTAGGCTGTGGAGCAGCCAGCAAATTTATTGATCCTGTGACTGGGAAGATTACTCAGTTTGCAAACCCGAAGGATCCGAAATCCTACAATGATCATTTTATTGAATACACGAACAAAAAAATCGATATTTTAAACGATTTGTTTGGAGTAGCAAAAGGGGTATAGGAAACTATGCCTCTTTTTTTTCGTTCAAATTGAAATGGATCCTCGGGTAACGTGTAAACCTCTTCTCAATGGTATTTTTTTATTGAGTTTTGGATTCACTGAGTTTTATTGCTGTTTTCCATGTCAAGTTTGCGAGATCAACTCAGCTATAATATCTGTGTAAATCGAAGTAAATACGCAAAAAAAATTAGCTGTTAGGAGCAAAAAAAATTAGCGTAGCAAAAAAAATTTGCTCTAAAAATTTTAATAACGTTGTCTTATTGGCGTTTGTGAAGTTGGCACACTTCTTGCATTAGTGTATATTGACCAAAAAAACAAATGGGGGATGAAAAGATGGTACAACCATATAAACATGAAGCATTTACAGATTTTTCAATCATGGCTAATCAAGACGCATACAAAAAGGGATTACAAACAGTAGAAAGTTACTTAGGCCAAGATTATGATTTATTAATCGGGGGAGAGCGAATTTCTACTGACGATAAAATTATATCAATTAATCCAGCTAATAAAGAAGAAGTCGTTGGACGCGTATCAAAAGCAAACCGTGAGTTAGCTGAAAAGGCTATGCAAGCGGCTGTAGAAGCTTTTAAAATATGGAAAAAGGTATCAGCGGAAACGCGTGCGGACGTATTATTTAAAGCTGCTGCAATCATTCGCCGCCGTAAACATGAGTTTTCTGCTTTACTTACGAAAGAAGCAGGAAAGCCATGGAGAGAAGCAGATGCTGATACAGCTGAAGCTATTGACTTTCTTGAATTTTACGGTAGGGAAATGCTAAGAATCAAAGATGGTGTTAAAGTAAACAGCCGTCCTAATGAATTTAATCGTTATGACTATATTCCATTAGGTGTTGGTGTTATCATTTCACCTTGGAACTTCCCGCTTGCCATCATGGCTGGAACAACTGTAGCTGCAATTGTTGCTGGCAATACTGTTCTATTAAAACCAGCATCAACAACTCCTATTGTGGCAGCGAAATTTGTTGAAGTGATGGAAGAAGCAGGTCTTCCTGCAGGTGTTCTTAATTTTGTTCCAGGAAACGGTTCTGAAGTTGGGGATTATTTAGTTGATCATAAAGATACTCGTTTCATTTCATTCACAGGTTCTCGTGACGTTGGACTACGTATCAATGAACGCGCATCTAAATTGAATGACGGCCAAATCTGGATTAAACGTGTAATCGCTGAAATGGGCGGTAAAGACACAATCGTTATAGATAAAGAGGCCGATCTTGAATTAGCAGCTCAATCTATTGTGTCTTCAGCGTTTGGTTTCTCTGGACAAAAATGTTCAGCATGTTCCCGTGCAGTTATTGTCGAAGATGTATATGACGAAGTGCTAAGCCGCGTTATTGAGTTAACAAATGAATTAACACAAGGGGATCCAGCAGATTATCGTAATTACATGGCAACAGTGATTGACCAAAATGCATTTGATAAAATCATGAGCTATATTGAAATTGGCAAAAAAGAAGGAAAGCTAATGACAGGTGGAGAAGGAGACAGCTCCAAAGGATTCTTCATTAAGCCGACGGTATTCGCTGACCTTACCCCAGATGCACGTATCATGAAGGAAGAAATCTTTGGACCAGTAGTCGGCTTCACAAAAGCAAAGGATTTCGATCATGCCATTGAAATTGCGAATGACACGGAATACGGCTTAACAGGTGCGGTGATTACAAACAACCGTGTCAACATCCAAAAAGCACGTGAAGATTTCCATGTAGGTAACCTTTACTTTAACCGTGGTTGTACGGGTGCAATTGTTGGCTACCAGCCTTTTGGTGGATTCAACATGTCAGGAACAGACTCAAAAGCAGGAGGCCCTGACTACATTCAGTTGCATATGCAAGCAAAAACAACCTCTGAAATGTACTAAGAAATCGTACTTAACCAAATACTTTCTATTAAACTCAAGATCTCGTAGGGAGAGAATATTATGATGACTCAAACAATAAAATCACAAACATTAATAGAGCAATCTGAAAAATTTGGTGCACACAATTATATCCCTCTTCCGGTTGTAATTTCAAAAGCTGAAGGAGTTTGGGTGGAAGATCCTGAAGGCAATAAATATATGGATATGTTAAGTGCTTATTCTGCAGTTAATCAGGGGCACCGCCACCCAAAAATCATTCAGGCGTTAAAAGATCAGGCTGATCGTGTGACATTAACCTCTCGTGCATTTCATAATGACCAGCTTGGCCCATGGTATGAAATGATTTGTAATTTAACAAAGAAAGAAATGGCTCTACCTATGAATACAGGGGCTGAAGCTGTTGAAACGGCGATTAAAGCTGCACGTCGCTGGGCATATGATGTAAAAGGTGTAGCTGAAAATCAGGCTGAGATTATTGCGTGTGTGGGTAATTTTCATGGTCGAACTATGACGGCTGTGTCACTTTCCTCTGAAGCAGAATACCAACGAGGATTTGGTCCAATGCTACCAGGTATTAAACTAATCCCTTTTGGTGACATAGAGGCTTTGAAAAATGCTATTACGAAAAATACAGCAGCTTTCCTAGTTGAGCCTATCCAAGGTGAAGCTGGAATTGTGATTCCACCTGAAGGATTCTTAAAGAATGCATCAGAATTATGTAAAGAAAACAATGTTCTCTTTATTGCCGACGAAATTCAAGCCGGATTAGCTCGCTCGGGTAAAATGTTTGCATGTGACTGGGAAGATGTCAATCCTGATATGTTTATCTTAGGAAAAGCACTAGGTGGCGGGGTATTCCCGATTTCTTGTGTAGTTGCTAGCAAAGACATACTTGGCGTATTTAATCCTGGATCACACGGTTCAACATTCGGTGGAAACCCAATGGCATGTGCTGTATCAGTTGCTTCTATGAATGTACTAATTGACGAAAGACTAGCAGATCGTTCTCTTGAACTTGGTAAGTATTTCATGGGGAAGTTAAATGAAATTAATAACCCAATCATTAAAGAGGTTCGCGGTCGCGGTTTGTTTATCGGTGTAGAACTTACAGAGCCTGCACGCTTATATTGCGAAGCATTAAAAGAAGAAGGCATTTTATGTAAAGAAACTCATGAAACAGTTATTCGTTTTGCTCCTCCATTAGTAATTAGTAAAGAGGAATTAGATTGGGCAATTGAAAAAATTAGCAAAGTTTTAGCTTAATGTAAACGGGAATTCTTTTTTTTTATAAAGATAACGTGTTGCCAATTAGGGGACTGGGGCGAATATTAGGAGAATATAGAATATTTTAATTGTTTATATAATTGTATTGACGTCATTTTTTATATAACGTATATTTATAACTAAGTTTAACACTTAGTGTATACGGTATACTGTATACAGTGTACCGTATATTGATATTGGTAATTTAGTAGACTTTGTATAAATACTTGCTTCACATGTTTGTTCCTTGGCACATTGTTTTTTTTTTATAAAATTTTCCATTAAAAATATTTTGAATAATAAGAAAAAATGTAATCCTTGTTGTTTTCTATAGTTGACCATCACGGAATGAAAGCAGTTACATTCAGTAATGGCAATGAAATATTGTCTAATTGGTATCTAAACAATGTAAAGGCAAATTGATGTGTTGGAAAACTATGAAATATAAAAAATATTAGAAGGAGGTCAAATTAGTGAACAAAATTATATCATTTTTATGCTTATCGGTATTATTTGCTTTTATTCTTGTTGGCTGTAGCAGTAATGCTGAAAAATCGAATGGTGAAGGTGGTGGTGCTGAACCTACGACAATACAACTTGGACATGCATTGTCTGAAGGTACTCCTGCTGCTGAATTAATTAAAGAAATGGCTGAGAATGTCGAGGAACAAACAGAGGGACGAGTCGCGTTTAAAGTTTTCCCGAACAGCCAGTTAGGTTCCGAAGTAGAAATGTTAGAGCAAATAAAATTAGGAACCATGGGATCAGGTGCAATCATGATTGGTTCTATGCAAAACCTAAATAAGACAATGGCGATTGAGGATTTACCATACATGTGGGCAGATGCTGAACATGCGCGTGCTGCATATGATGGTGAATTTGGAGAATACCTAGGAAATGTGATGAAAGAAGAAGGTATGACAAAAATTGGTTATCTTGAGTGGGGCTTTAGACACATCACAAATAACCAGAAGCCAATTGTTAATCCAGAAGACATGAAAGGTATGTCAATTCGTGTGGCTGAAACAGAACTTCGTGTAGACACTTTTGAAGAAGTTGGGGCACTTCCGACTGTTATGGCATTCAGCGAACTATATGGTGCATTGCAGCAAGGTACAGTTGATGCACAAGAAAACCCACTTTCTAATATCGTAGCTGCTAAGTTTGACGAAGTTCAAGAATATCTATCACTTTCTGGTCACTTCTACAATACAGTAATGATGGTTGTTGATACTGATGTTTGGGAAAAAATCTCAGCAGAAGATCAAGAAATTATTCTAGCAGAAGCAGATAGAATTTCTAAGGAAGTTCGAACTGTAAATGATTCTAAAGAACAAGAATACATTGACACACTCAAAGAACGTGGAATGAAGGTCAATGATAATGTTGATAAGAAAGCATTCCGTGAAGCGATGCTACCAGTCTATGACAAATGGGAAAAAGAAGTATTTGGTACTGAGTTAATGGACATTTACAGAGCAGCTTCTGGATATTAAGGATTAACCTTCTCTCTGTTTGGGTCATAAAGATCTGAACAGGGAGAATTATTTTCCATAGGAAAAAGTATTAACTAAAGGAGCCATTCTATGATTACTAAATTAACCAATATACTTGTTAAGTTGTTGTCTACGCTTTGTATGATTATGATTACGGGCTTAACAGCTATTGTTTTTATCCAGGTTATCTCAAGATATGTTGGAATTTCATTACCTGGAACAGAAGAATTGGCAAGACTGATGGTTATTTGGCTAACATTTTTAGGATGTAGCTTAGCCATGTATGAAAAGATACATTTATCTGTCGACTTCTTAGTTGATATGATGCCAAAAATTATTAGCAAGAAGGTTGGTATATTTATTCACTCCACTATGATCCTCTTTTTCGGTGTATTGATGGTCTATGGATTCCGACTTTCTATATTAGCATGGGGCTCGACATCTTCCACATTGACGATACCTATGGGCCTATTTTATATCATGATACCGATTAGTTCGATCTTTTCCATCTATTTCATCATACTTAATATGTTTGATTCTTCTAAAAAAGGAGGAATTGTTGAATTATGATGATCATTACGATTTTAGCACTTTTCTTTTTCTTCCTTTTTCTAGGTATGCCAATTGCGTTTACGATGGGTATTGTAACGATTGGTATGCTGGTATTAACCGATGTGTCATTAGAAATGATGGTGCAGCGAATGTTTGCTGGTGTTAACAACTTCTCCTATCTTGCCCTCCCATTATTTATCCTAGCAGGAAACATCATGGGTAAAGGTGGTTTAACGAAACGTTTGATGGGATTAGCAAATGCTCTAGTTGGTAAGTTGCCAGGGGGACTTGGTATGACGGCAGTTGTTACTAGTGCCTTATTTGGTGCCGTGTCAGGTTCAACTGTTGCGACAACATATGCGGTAGGATCTGTTATTGTGCCTCGTATGAAAGAACAAAACTACAGCAGAGGCTTTATTGCAAGTATCGTTGGTCCTTCTGGTGTCTTAGGATTAATTATTCCTCCAAGTATAACAATGGTTATCCTTGGCATAACAGCTAATATTTCCATTGGGGATTTATTTCTTGCCGGATTTTTACCTGGTATTATACTTGTTATTCTTTTATGTATTTACGTTGCCTTTATGTCTAAACGTAAAAACTTCGGGGTCATCCACCAAGAAAAAATTAGTGGAAAAGAGTTTTTAAACATTTGTAAGGAAGCGTTCTTCCCGCTAATGACTCCGGTATTTATTCTTGCTGGGATATTTAGTGGACTTGTCACAGCAACCGAAGCAGCCGTTGTTGCGGTAGTATATGGCTTTATTTTGTCCTTGTTTTATAAAGAATTAACGTATAAAAAGTTTAAGCAAATCATGGTCAGTTCAGCTTCGACATCAGCAACAATATTAATTATTATTTCCGTTGCGAATGCATTTACATATGTGTTAACAACAAATCAAATCCCTGCAATGATTTCAGAATTCTTCTTGCAGTATGCCCATACTCCACTTCAATTCTTATTGGTTGTTTCATTAATTCTGTTCATTTTAGGTACGCTTACTGAAGTAACCTCATTAATTATATTGTTGAGTCCGATTTTTATGCCGATTGCGATGCAGTATGGCATCGACCCAATTCACTTCGGAATGGTATTGTGCATGAACTTTGCGTTAGCAAATGTGACACCGCCAGTTGGTCTGTCCTTAATTGCCGGATGTAGTATCACTGACCGTAAAATGGGAATTGAGCATACATTCCCATATGTATTGCATGTAATTGGAATTTTAATTATTTTTGTATTGTTGATTATATTCGTTCCAGCTATTTCAACATTTATGCCAGCACTGTTCAGATAGAAGGTGAATCAATTGATTAGAAAAACAGAGAAAAAAAAGATTATTGAAAATCCACGTGGAGGAGAAGGCACCATTGAGTTATATGAAATCTTTGGTTCAGATGAAACGATGGGTAATGTTTCTCTTTTTGCCAAGGTTGTTTTGAAACCACAAACAATAATTGGGTTCCATGAACATCATGGTGAGGCCGAGGTATACTATGTGACGAAAGGGAAGGGCTTTTTCATAAGGAATAACCAAGAACGCATTGCTGTTAAAGCAGGCGATGCGTGCATGATGGAAGCTGGCCATGGTCATGGAATGGAAAATCCGAATGATGAAGAAATGGAAATCATCGCGGTAGTTTACCCTGAAAGGTAGGGAAAACGAAGGAAAATTTCATGAAGGTAATTGAGGCTAGTGAAATCTGACTGGAGATTTTGAAAAGGGTCAACATGAAGTGAGTGCAACTCCTACCTACTTAAGGATTATTGCTATTCACGTGTAACAGTAAAAAGGGGGATAACGATGGATATTTTATTGAATAAAAGGGTTACGGATATTCAGGTTCCCAGTATAAGAAAATTTTCTAATATGGTTGCCGACTATCCTAATTCTATTAACCTAACTCTTGGACAGCCTGATTTTAGCACTCCTGAGCATATAAAAGAAGCAGGGATTTCAGCAATAAGACAGAATTTAACAGCATATACTCATAACGCAGGGTTAATCGACCTTAGACAAGCTGCAAGTAACTTTGTGAATCATAAATACGGCCTACAATACGATGCAGAAACGGAAATCATTGTAACGAACGGGGCGACTGAGGCAATTGATACAGCCTTTCGTACTATTTTGAGAGAGGGAGACGAAGTCCTTCTTCCAGTTCCTATTTATCCAGGTTACGAACCGCTCATCAAATTATGCGGCGCTGTTCCAGTATATATTGATGTGACGCAGGATCAATTTAAGCTTAATGCTGAATTGATTAAAAGCAAACTTACGGAAAAAACACGCTGTTTGGTTCTTTGCTCTCCATCTAATCCATTAGGAAGCGTGTTAGATGAACAAAATTTGAATGAAATTGCTAGTCTTCTAATGGAAAAGGATATTTTCATAGTTTCAGATGAAATTTACAGTGAGCTGACTTTCGACAAAAAGCATTATTCTATCGCTGCTATCCCTGGAATGAGAGAAAAGACAATTGTCATTAATGGTCTTGCAAAGTCTCATTCGATGACAGGGTGGAGAATTGGTTTTACCTTTGCACCAGCTTATTTATCTGAAGAAATGCTAAAAATTCATCTTTATAATTCAGTTTGTGCAAGCACAATTAGCCAGTATGCAGCAATTGAAGCACTCACAAATGGAATAAATGACGCAAACGAAATGGCTGTAGAATACAGGAAAAGAAGAGATTATGTTTGTGACCGTTTAATGAAGATGGGACTTGATGTTATAAAACCAGAAGGTGCTTTTTATGTTTTTCCTTCAATAAAAAGCACAAATATGACTTCAGAAAATTTTTCGTTAAAGCTATTACAAGAAGCAAAAGTTGCTGTTGTTCCGGGTAATGGATTTACCAAGTTTGGTGAGGGATTTATCAGAATTTCTTATGCAGCCTCTATGGAAATGCTACAAGAAGCTTTAGACAGATTAGAGCTATTTCTGGATAGCATTATGAAAAACAGAACAGTAGAGAAATATTAATAAGATGAAGTATGGTAAAAGGAACGTTTTAAATGAAAAAGGGGATTATGATGCAAAAACTGAAATCTGCTGGTTCATTATCTGATCAAGCATATGATGTGATTAAAAATGCCATTATCAATAATGAAATAAAACCTTTGGAATATTTAACAGAAGAACATTTAGGAGAAAAACTGGGGATAAGCCGGACTCCTATTCGTACAGCTCTAAAAAGGCTAGTATATGAAGGTCTGGTTGAGATGGGATTAAACAAACAGACTAGAGTTCGAGCAATTTCAATAGAAGAAGCACAAGACTATCAGATTTTGAGAGCATCGCTGGAACCTTTAGCAGCTAAACTTGCCTGCATAACGATTGATGCTGAGCAGTTAGAATTTTTAAAAGAGATATGTGTTCAACAGCGGGAAAGTATCGTCGAAAAGAATTTTAGCCAATTTATAAATTTGGATACCCAATTTCACAGCTATCTCGCCGAGTTCACAAATAATCATAAATTAAAGGAATTTATTAATTCTCTTCGCATTCAAATGCAGAGGTATATAATTTTAACAAATACAATACGAATGAGTGCGACTGAGGCCATTGAAGAACATTTTCAAATTATAACCGCTCTAGAAAGAAAAGACCCAGAAGAAGCAGCAACATGTATGGCTAATCATATAAAAAATATATCCAATCGACTTGGTCTTACTGCTAAAGAAGAATAACATCACACGGCCAAGACGCTCTAGTTAAAAAGAAACATACTGGAGCTTCTTGCACATTTTTAAAACAAAAAGTCATTTTTTTACATGTTTATTGTATACAAATACAAATGCAAATACAATAATTAAAAAGGGGTTAAAAGGAAATGACAGAATATCAATGGGCATCAAAAGAAGGGCTTCGCCAATTATTATGCGAGGTCGTTAGTTGGGATAGTAGGACACTCACAGCGGGAGAAAGGAATTTCCCCGCTAAAGTTTCAGAAAAACTGAAAAGTCTGCCGTATTTTCAAGAGAATCCATCTCATCTTGGTCTTCATGATGCCGATCTTGGCAGAAAATTTGTAACCGCTTTATACAAACACCCTGAAGCAGAGGAAACAATTGTACTTATTAGCCATTTTGATACAGTTTTTACGGAGGAATACGGTGATATAGAGGAATTTGCCTTTCGTCCAGAGGAATTAACACAATTACTTCATAGCCGAATCGACAGTTTGCCTGAGGATGTACAAAAGGATCTTCTTTCTGGTGAGTATTTATTTGGACGAGGCACGATGGATATGAAAATGGGACTTGTCATGCATATGGGGGTAATTGAAAAGGCTACTACAGAAAAATGGCCAATTAATCTTGTTCTATTAACTGTCCCAGATGAAGAGGTTAATTCTTCGGGAATGCGAGCAGCTGTGTCGAAGTTAGTAGAAATGCGTGAACAACATGACCTCAATTATAAGCTTTTCTTAAACGGTGAGCCGGTATTTAGTCAGCAACCAGGTGACCCTAATTATTATATTTACTCAGGATCTATCGGTAAAATTATGCCGTCTGTGTTTTTATACGGACGTGAAACCCATGTAGGTGAACCACTTAGTGGTATTACGGCAAACTATATTGCTTCGTTCATGACAAAGGAAATGGAGTGGAACGCCAAACTTCAGGAAACGGTGATGGGGGAGAAGACTCCACTACCTGTGACGCTGCAGCAAAAGGATTTGAAAATGGAGTACTCAACCCAGACGCCATTCCGTGCAGTCGCGTTGTACAACGTATTTTTAATGAAACGAAATGCAGCAGAAATTATGGATATTTTTGAAGGAATTGCAAGAGATGCTGCAAAGTCTTGTAACGAAGATTATCAAAAAATCTGTTCAACTCAGGGTGTGAAGCCTGTAGGAGAAATTCGTGTTTACCGCTATGAGGAACTACTAGAATACGCTATTCGGAAACTTGGCCAAGACTTTGTTGAATCAGTTAAGACCGAGATTCTCGGGAATAACGAGTGGAGTGATCGTGATAAATCCTTCCAAATTGTTGATTCACTTATGATTGAGTGTCAAGAGCTTTCACCGGCGATGGTTTTACTATATGCACCTCCATATTATCCTGCTGTAAATTCGTCTGATTGTGATTTTATCATTGAATGTGTAGACTATGTCAAGTCACATAGCATGGAGAAGTTTGCATTACCAGTAAAGCAAGTTCACTATTTCAATGGCATAAGCGATCTTAGTTACGTGAACTACAAGGAAGAAGGTGAAGGCTGGACTTCTTTCATCTCCAATACACCGGTTTGGGGTGGGAACTACAGCATCCCATTTGAGGAAATGAAACAACTCCAGGCACCCGTATTGAATATCGGCCCATTCGGCAAAGATGCCCACAAGCGAACGGAACGCCTTCATATGAAGAGTGCTTTTGAAGAGGTACCCTCTCTTGTAGAGGGGTTAATCCGCCATATTTCAAATTCGGCAGGTGCTAGTCAAAACTCTATTACTAATTCTTTATAGGAATATATAAAATAAATATTAACTTTTAATATGGTACCAATAGATAGGACACTTGAAAAATTGTGTTTTATCTATAGGTATTTTTTTATACTTAAAACTTAATATGTGGGGATTAGGTCTTTTTTTATACTTAAAACTTAATATGTGGGGATTAGGTCTTTTTTTTCAAAAAGGAGGATTTTTCTGTAAAATGAGGAATTATTCAAGTACTGGAACTCATAAAGTTAACAGACTCCTTTTCATTAAAATGTAAACGCTTTCTAACTTGTTTCTATTAGACTAGACTTCCACAAAAATACCACATTATATTTACCCATCATGGAACATACATTGATAAAAACAAACCCTTATTACTAGGAGGGATAATAATGACCGCACGTTATTTACAAGAAGAGCATCATATATTTCGAGATGCCTTTCAAAGGTTTCTTGAAAAGGAAGCATATCCCTTTTATAAAGATTGGGAAAAAAACGGGATAATCCCTCGTTCTTTTTGGACAAAAATGGGAGAGAATGGCTTTTTATGTCCATGGGTTGATGAAGAATATGGAGGCCTTAATGCTGATTTTGGCTATACTGTCGTCATTAACGAAGAGCTTGAACGAGTTGGCGCAAGCATGATAGGAATAGGTCTTCATAGTGATATCGTGGTCCCTTATTTAAATGAATATGGCACAGAGGAACAAAAACAAAAATGGCTGCCAACATGTATATCAGGTGAAATGATTACAGCAATAGCGATGACAGAGCCAGGTGCTGGTTCGGATTTGGCAGGAATTAAAACGACTGCTGTAAAGAAGGGCGATCAATACATTGTAAACGGTCAGAAAACATTTATAACAAACGGCATTCATGCGGATCTAGTCGTTGTTGTTTGTAAAACAGATCCGAAAGAAAAACATAAAGGAATTAGTTTGTTAGCAATTGAAAAAGATACCCCTGGATTTACTCGGGGAAGGAAACTCGATAAGGTTGGACTCCACGCACAAGATACGGCAGAACTGATTTTTGAAGATGCAATTGTTCCTGCTGAAAATCTTATTGGAATCGAGGGGAAGGGCTTTTATTACTTAATGCAGCAGCTCCAGCAAGAACGACTAATTGTTGCAATATCCGCTCAAATTGCAGCTGAGACAATGCTAAAGCTAACATTGAAATATGTTAAAGAGCGCGAGGCTTTTGGGAGGTCGATTAGTAAATTCCAACATATTCAATTTAGACTTGCAGAGATGGCAACTGAAGTTGAAATAGGCAGAACCTTTTTAGATGATTTGATTGAGAAACATATCGCAGGAAAGGATGTGGTGACAAAGGTTTCCATGGCAAAGTGGTGGTTAACCGATTTGGCAAAAAAAGTCGCAGCTGAATGTATGCACCTACACGGTGGATACGGATATATGGAGGAATACGAGATTGCGAGACGGTATCGTGACACACCAGTATCAGCGATTTATGCAGGGACAAATGAAATTATGAAATCGATAATCGCAAAAAATATGGGGCTATAAGTTTACAAGAGTAACTTGATTTTTTAAATTAGTTTGAAGTGGGGGAATGGATTATGATGAATGTACCATTGCTAGTATCATCAATGCTCGAGCGTGCAGAGAGGTATTTTCCAAAGAAAACCGTTGTTTCGAGAACTTCAGCTGGTATTGTAACTCATACTTATAAAGAGATAGGTGAACGAACAAGGAGATTATCAAGTGCCCTTGACAATATCGGGGTCAGTAAAGGTGACCGTATTGGAACACTTGCATGGAATCATCATCGTCATCTAGAAGCTTATTTTGCGATACCTGGTATTGGTGCAGTTCTTCATACCATCAATATCCGCCTTTCACCCGCGCATATAGTCTACATCATCAATCATGCTGAAGATAAGGTACTGCTTTTTGATGAAGATCTACTACCGTTATTAGAAAAGGTTAAGGATCAATTAAAAACAGTTGAAGCGTTCATCATTATGACTGATAAGGATGAATTGCCTGAATCAAACTTAGAACTACTTTATCATTATGAAAAAATTGTAAATGAAGGTAATCCTACATTCCAATTTAAGAAAGACCTTGATGAAAATGATCCGGTAGGGATGTGCTATACATCTGCAACAACAGGCAATCCGAAAGGGGTTATCTATTCAAACCGAGGACTTGTCTTACATAGTATGGCACTCGGTCTAGCTGATAGTTCAGGATTAACGGAAAGTGATATTGCGATGCCAGTTGTTCCGATGTTCCACGTAAATGCCTGGGGACTACCTTTTGCGGCGGTGTGGTTTGGAACCACTCTCGTTATGCCAGGACCCTATTTTACTCCAAAGGTATTAGCTGAATTAATAGATTCCGTGAAGGTAACAATAACTGCGGGTGTACCAACAATCTGGCTTGGGCTTCTTAATGAACTAGAGCAAGGCAATTACGATACAAGCAGTTTAACTCGTATTTTATGTGGTGGTTCTGCTGCTCCAAAGGGACTCATCCAAGCGTTTGAATCAAAATACAAAATCCCGTTTATCCATGCTTATGGGATGACAGAAACAACGCCACTTGTTGTGTTATCTCGTCTAAAAAGCTATCAAAATGATCTTTCAGATGAAGAAAAATTAGAAATTCGTTCAAAACAAGGGTCTATCGTCCCCCTAGTTGAAATGAAGGTAGTAGGGGCAAATGGAGAAGTTGCCAATGACGGAAAAGAAATGGGAGAGCTATTGTTAAGAGGAAATTGGATTGCTGATGAGTATTATAGGGATGAGCGAACAAATGAAGCGTTCCGAGATGGGTGGTTGCATACCGGAGATGTAGTCACAGTAGATGAAGAAGGAATTGTGAAGATTGTTGATCGAACAAAGGATTTAATCAAGAGTGGTGGAGAATGGATATCCTCTGTTGATATTGAGAATGCACTTATGGCCCATGAGGCAGTGTTTGAAGCAGCGGTTATTGCAGTACCGCATGAAAGATGGCAAGAACGGCCAGTTGCATGTGTAGTGTTAAAAGATGCTGCAAAGGACCAAACCACAAAGGAAGAGCTATTTGAGTTTCTAAAGCCACAGTTTGCGAAATGGTGGTTGCCAGATGACATCATCTTCATGGACGAAATCCCGAAAACATCAGTAGGCAAGTTCCTGAAAAGAGCCCTGCGAGACCAACTGAAAGACCATCTATCACAAGTTAAGTAAACATGTAGGGGAACTCGACAGCAAATAGTGTAAAGAGGTGCCTCTGGATAAAACTAGGGGATAGCGAACCCGCGAACACAGTAAAGTGGTTCGCACCTGGATAAAACTAGGAGTTGGCGAACTCGCAAACGTGGTAAAGAGGCTCAAGAGTGGATAAAACTAGGAGATGCCGAACTCGCAAAAGTGGTAAAGAGGCTCGAAGTTGGATAAAACTAGGAGATGCCGAACTCGCAAACGTGGCAAAGAGGCTCGAAATTGGATAAAACTAGGAGATAGAGAACTCGCGAACACAGTAAAGAGGTTCGCACCTGGATAAAATTAGGAGTTGGCGAACTCGCAAACGTGGTAAAGAGGCTCAAGAGTGGATAAAAATAGGAGATGCCGAACCCGCAAAAGTGCTAAAGAGGCTCGAAATTGGATAAAACCAGGAGATGACGAACTCACAAACGTGGCAAAGAGGCTCGAAATTGGATAAAACTAGGAGATGGTGAACTCACGAACACAGTAAAGAGGTTCCCGCCTGGATAAAATTAGGAGGTGTCGAACCCGCAAACGTGATAAAGAGGCTCGAAATTGGATAAAACTAGGAGATAGCGAACTCGCGAACACAGTAAAGAGGTTCGCACCTGGATAAAACTAGGAGTTGGCGAACTCGCAAACGTGGTAAAGAGGCTCAAGAGTGGATAAAACTAGGAGATGCCGAACTCGCGAACACAGTAAAGAGGTCAGCGCCTGGATAAAACTAGGAGAAATTGAACTCGCAAACAAAGTAAAGAGGTTCGCACCTAGATAAAACTAGGAGATGTCGAACTCGCAAACGTTGTAAAGAGGTTCGCGCCTGCATAAAATCGGAGACAACTAACACACAAAAGGGTCATCCAGCAAACTTTGGATGACCTTATTAATTTGTTGAAAACGGTTTCTTTTAAAGTAATATAATTATATAATAGTAGAAACACCACTAAGGGGGCTTTATAATGGCAATCGAACAAGTAGAAAAAGTGTTTCTTCATATGGATGAGCGAGTAGCCTACCTTACTCTTAATCGCCCAGAAGCACTGAATTCAATGGATATTGAAATGCTTAACCAAATTTTACATAGTTTAAAAGAAGTAGCTGCCAACGATGAAGTGGATATCCTTGTATTGTCTGGTAGTGGACGCAGCTTTTCGGCTGGAGGAGATATTAAAACAATGTTAAGTTCCACTGACGAAAGTGCTTTTGCACCTGTGATGGAACTTATTTCAGAAATAATGAAAACGCTCTACTTGTTACCAAAACTAGTAATCAGTGCAATCAATGGACCAGCTGCGGGGCTTGGATTAAGCTTTGCGTTAGGTGCTGATTACATCATCGCCGATCGACAATCAAGATTAGCTATGAACTTTATCGGGATCGGCCTCATTCCTGATGGCGGTGCACATTTCTTCCTTGAAAAAAGACTTGGCGAAGCAAGAGCAAAACATTTAATTTGGGAAGGCAAGCCATTATCACCAGGAGAAGCTCTACATATTGGATTAATTGATGAGGTTGCAGAGGAAGAACTGCAAACAGCGGTCATCCATAAGGTGAAAAAGTGGAAAAAGAAACCTGTACTTGCCATGATTCAAACGAAGTCTATCTACAATCAAATGCACTTACCAGAGCTTGAAAAAATATTGGAATTAGAAAAACACGGACAGTATGCAATGAGAAACACAAAGGATCACCGTGAAGGCATTCAAGCCTTTTTAGAAAAAAGAAAGCCAATTTTTAAAGGTGAATAATGAAGAAAATCCCGTTGAAACACAACGGGATTTTTTTAATAAATAAAAACAAGTACCCAGAATTGGTACTTGCTTAACGATGAAATAACACTAATTTTCCTGCGGAGCTTGTGCAGCGATGTGTCGATTCTAAAAAGTTTTTTTCCTTCAGAATTCTTTCGCCAGTCTCCTTTGCCTCTTTTTCAGTAGAAGCTTCGAAGGTTTCTTCTAGTAACTTTTCTCCCGTTTTATCAAATACTGTTAACACATAGTTCATGTCAGAGTCCCCCATAAATAAAGTTAAAATTCAGATATTTAAAGTGTAATTGATTGCAAGTTTCAGCGCAATAAAAACAATAAATAAATGTGTTATGATCATTTTTGAAACTTTTTCCTAACTCATTCGTAAAAAACAACAGGAGAAGGAGGAGTCGAAATGGCATTACAGCTAGAAAATGTGACAAAACGATTCGGTAGCTTTACAGCAGTAGATAACCTATCAATCGAAATTCCTGAGCGTGAAATGTTTGGTTTTTTAGGCGCCAATGGGGCAGGAAAAACAACAACATTCAGGATGATTCTCGGATTATTAGATGCCAGTGATGGCCGAATTAGTTGGGATGGAAAAAAGATTAATTATGATACTAGCCACATGATTGGGTACTTACCAGAAGAAAGAGGACTTTACCCAAAAATGAAGGTGCGTGAGCAACTTGTGTACCTAGCGAGACTACGTGGTATGCAAAAACAGGATATTTTAAAACAAATTGATTACTGGTTAGAGCGATTTAAGGTTCCCGAATATGCAACGAAAAAAGTTGAGGAATTATCAAAAGGGAACCAGCAAAAAATACAGTTTATTGCATCTGTTATTCATAAGCCGAAGCTACTAATTCTTGATGAACCATTCAGCGGCCTTGACCCTGTGAATGTAGAGCTTCTAAAAGAAGCCGTTGTGGATTTGAAAAATGAAGGAACCTCAATTGTATTTTCAAGTCACCGGATGGAACATGTTGAGGAATTATGTGAGCATTTATGCATTATGCATCATGGTAAACCAGTTGTACATGGTTCTCTAAAAGAAATTAAGCGTTCTTTTGGAAAGAAAAATGTAATTGTGCATGCCGATTTTGATATTAGTCATTTAAAAACATTAGCAGGTGTAACAAGAGCGAAGGAAACTGCGGAGGGCCTCCATTTACAGGTTGAAAGTGAACAAATTTCACAAAAAATACTAGATTCTATAGCGGGAAAAGGCTTTGTTCGAAAGTTTGTATTAGAGGAACCTTCCTTGAATGATATTTTTATCGAAAAGGTAGGTGCTTCTTATGAATAAGTTTTGGATTATCCTTTTTCACACATATGTGAGTAAATTAAAAACAAAATCATTTATTATTACGACATTGATAACTGCACTCATTATCTTTGGTCTGGCAAATATTCATACCATCATCGAAAAATTTGATGAAGATGAAACAAACCATGTAGCGGTTCTAAGCGAGTCAGAGGATCTTTATCAAGCCTATGAACAGACTTTAACAGCAATGTCTAGTGATATCGTCATTGAAAAAATGGAAGGGTCAGAAGAGAATGCGCAAGGACGGGTTACAGCCGAAGAATTAACCGGTTATCTTATCCTAACTGAAACTTCTGAGGGTCTACCAGAGGGAGTTTATAAAGCAAAATCGATAACTGATTCAGAAATCACTGGGCAACTTGAACAGGCTCTTCAACAGTTGAAGGTGACAATTGCAACCACAAAAGCGGGATTAACTCCAGATCAAATTAATCAATTGTATGCACCGGCCCAATTTGATAAAGTGGCCCTTGAAGAAAATGCAAAATCGGAAGAAGAACTTAATCAAGCACGTGGTTTAGTTTATGTCCTTTTATTTGTTATCTATTTTGCAGTCATCATGTATGCAAATATGATAGCGATGGAGGTTGCTACTGAAAAATCATCTCGTGTTATGGAAATTTTGATTTCAAGTGTTTCTCCGATTAAGCAAATGTTCGGTAAGATTCTTGGAATTGCACTATTGAGTCTAACTCAATTTGCTGTGATTTTATTAGTTGGATATGGCTCTTTGAAGCAAAGCATGAGTGGAATGGAAGGCGGATTTTTTGAAGTGTTTGGTTTTGGCGATTTACCAGTATCAACCTTTGTTTATGCTGGTGTTTTCTTCATTTTGGGCTACTTCTTATATGCAACACTTGCAGCCTTCTTAGGCTCTCTAGTAAGTCGAATTGAAGATGTTCAACAAATGATCACACCGATGACCTTGTTAATCGTAGCTGCATTTATGATTGCAATGTTTGGGCTAACAAAACCAGAATCATCCGTGATTACAATTACTTCTTATATTCCATTTTTCGCACCAATGATTATGTTCCTTCGAGTTGGCATGCTAACACTTCCAACCTGGGAAATTGCCTTATCAATTGGGCTACTTGTTTTAACAATTACTTTATTAGCGATATTTGGAGCTAGAGTCTACCGCGGAGGAGTTCTTATGTACGGTAAATCTTCCTCCTTCAAAGACATCAAAAAAGCATTACAACTTACAAAGAATGATAAATAAGCTACCAGAATTAAACCGAGGGTTATTCCCCTCGGTTTTTAATTTGTTTTAAAACCTATTAATTACCTGATAAATTCATATAAATAAGAACGTGCATTCGCATCAAGTAGGTGATAGAATATAGGTAAATGAGTCTAAAGGAGCTATTTAATGGATGCACTTACTTTTTTACATATTGCGGATTTACATTTGGACAGCCCGTTTTCAGGGTTAACCAATCTGCCAACGAAAGTTTTTAAACGTGTACAAGATAGTACTTTTACCTCCTTAGCTAGATTAATTAATATTGCGGTTGAGCAAAAGGTTGATTTTATCATCATCGCCGGTGATTTATTCGATGGAGAAGACCGAAGCCTTCGTGCACAATCACGATTTCGTAAGGAAATGGAACGACTTCAAGATCATAACATAGAAGCTTTTATCGTCCATGGGAACCATGACCATCTTGGTGGAAATTGGCCACATTTTGAATGGCCAAGCAATGTCCATGTGTTACAAAATGAAAATGTCGAGGTCATTCCTTATATAAAAGATGGAGAAACCGTTGCGAATATTTATGGGTTTAGCTATGCACAAAAAGCTGTGCTCGAAAACAAAACTAAATTCTATGAAAAGAAAGACGGTGCCACGTATCATATAGGCATCTTACATGGAAGTAAAGAAGGGGAGAGTTCCCATAGCCGTTATGCGCCGTTTTTGCTATCAGATCTCCAGCAAAAAGGATTTGACTACTGGGCTCTTGGACATATTCATACAAGGGAGATTTTAGCTGAAGACCCTCCTATTATTTATCCTGGCAATATTCAAGGTAGACATAAAAAGGAAACAGGTGAAAAGGGTGGTTATCTTGTAAAGCTTTCAAAAGCTAAAACAGAATATACATTTTTTCCAACATCGGATTTAATTTGGGAAAATACGACTATCGATATTTCTGAGCTTACTAGTTTTGACCAACTTGTTGACAGATCACTTTCCCATCTTGATTCCCTCCGTAAAGAAACCCAAGGCTTATTTGTAACGATTGAATATATAGGAACCGGACCACTGCATGCACAACTTCAAGAAAATGCTATAAAAGCAGATCTCTTATCTCTTCTAAACGATGATATAGAAGAAAAGAATTTTGTTTATGTGGTAGGACTTAAACAAAACTTCCAAATAGAAATCAATCGTCAAAAATTAAAACAGGATTCTCATTTTATTGGTGATTTATTGGAAAACATGGAAACCTATCAAGACTTTGATCAAGCACTACTCCCTTTACGGAACAATCAAAGTTTTCGAAGGCATATTGATACTTTTACAAGTGAAGAACTACAGGAAATACTTCACGATGCGGAGAACTTAATTTTACGAGAACTCTATTTTTCCAATAGGAGGTGACGGTATGAAAATCATTGGTGTTCAGGTCTATGGATATGGAAAACTGGATAACTTGGAACTTGGAAACTTTTCCCCAAATGTTCAGGTCTTTTTTGGTCAAAATGAAGCCGGAAAATCAACGCTTATGTCGTTTATACATAGCGCTATATTTGGATTTCCTACGAAACAACAAAATGAGCAACGTTATATCCCTAAAACAGGTACCAAATACGGTGGAAAGCTCATTCTCCAAACCGACGAATATGGAGCAATTATGATTGAAAGATTGCCAGGAAAGGCTGCAGGAGACGTATCTGTATTTATGCCAGATGGAACTGTCAAAGGAGAAGAATTTATTTCAGAGCTCTTCCAAGGAATGGATAAAAATCTTTTTCAAAATATTTATTCCTTTAATATTCATGGACTACAAGGTGTACATAATTTAAAGAGTGAGGATGTAGGAAGATTTTTATTTTCTGCGGGGACAGTTGGAACAGACGCCTTACTTGAACTACAAAATAAATTAGTGAAGGAAATGGACGGTTTATATAAACCAAAAGGAAAGAATCCACCACTTAATATGGAACTTATCCGAATAAAGGAGGAACATGCAAAAGTTACGAGGTGGCAGGAAAAAAATAGTGAATATGAATCTCTGCTGAACGAACAACAACAGATCGAAAAGGAACTTGTATCCTATGATTCCCAGAAAAATTCTATAAAGCAAAAAATTCAAGAATCAGAGAAACTACAATCAATTCAACCAATCGTAGAAGAATACCAAACCTTACAAAATCGATTGCAAAGTTTACCAGCGTTTGAGCCTTACCCCGAGGATGGGCTGAAACGCTTAGAACAACTGCATGCGCAGATAAAACCGTATCAGGCACAATTAACTGCCATAAATGGCCAAATTCTAGAATGGAACAAGGAAAAAAATAAAATCCGATTTGCCAAACAATACATTGAAAACGAACAACGGATTTTGGAATTGGTTGAAAATAAAAGCCTATTTACTGAAAAAGAAAACAGATTCAAGCTCGTTTCTAAAGAACTTCAAGAGATAGAAGATGAATTAAATCAACTAATAGATCGAATTAATTTTTCATTAACAGAGACAGATGTTTTGAAATTAAATCTAGGAATTACTGCAAAAGATATGTTTTCTGAAATTGTTTCTGAAACTGTACGACATAGGCAAAAGAAGCATTTCTTAGATAATAACTTTACGCAAGTAAAAGAAGCGCTAGAGCATAGCGAACAAAAGTTAAGTGACTTAAAGCAACAGGTTCTCCCAGAGGATCAACGAAAACGTTATGAAAAAAAGAAAAGGCAATATACTTCGAGGGATAACCTAGAAAGTGAAAAGCTGTTGATTGAGGAAGAGGTAAAAAGAATCGATCAAAAAATACAAAGAATGACATCAAAGGAATCCGAAAACAAACACAAGTATACTCGATTGTTTTATGGAATTGGATTTATATTATTAATCATCTCGATTTATTTCTATGTTACAAAAGAATGGATAATTGGTGGGATATTAACTGTCCTAGGTGTTCTCATGTGGCCAGTTGGGAAAACAGTAACCTCCCAAATGTCTTCCTCATTCATTCATGAATTCCAGGAAGATAGAGAAAGACTACTGAAAAAACTGGAGGCTATTAAAGAGCAACTAACACATAGCAACTATTCAGATCACGAAGAGCTAACAGCAATTCTTATTCGTGATACGCATGCAAGGCAGCAGATTGAAATTGAAAAAGCATCACATCTTCAAAACGAACGTGCATTAGATAAGGTATTTAAAGACTTTGAGGAATGGGAGAAATCTGGGTTCGCCTTGGAGGAAAAAGCTACAAACATCAAGAAAACATATGGACTTCCAATGCAAATTTCAAATGAACGATTATTGGATGCTTTTCAAATTCTTGAAGCCATCAAGGAGAAAGTATTAAATAAACAAAAGCTTACTAAAGCAAAAGTAGAGCTTCAAAATGAGATTTCTAACTTCCAATCTAAAGTTTATACAGTTGCAAAACAGATAAACATAGAAGACCAAAGTTCCATCAAAGTTGACCAGATGGCGGTCCTATTACAAGAAGAAAAAAAGAAATATGAACAGCTTTTACAGATTGATGCGAAAATAAAGGATTCAGAAGAACAGATTGTAAAGCTTACTATGGAAATCGAACATCTTCAAAAGGAAATTCAAGTTCTTTGGGATATCGCGAAAATTTCGAATGAAGAAGAGTTTCGGGCAAAGGGACAAGCAAACGAAACCGCACGAGAACTTAAAGAACGAATGAATCTCCTTTTAGCGCAACTCGAACGCTTTGGAGAATTAGTTAAGATTTGTAATATAGAAACAAATTATGAAGTTCTAATTGAGGAGATGTCAGCTGAAATCACTCGACTTCAGGCAATTGAAAAAGAAAGGCAAGGTCAACTGTCAGCAATAAACCACCGAATACAAGAACTAGAAGAAGGTGGAACCTATGCAGATTTACTTTATTCTTATGAGGCAAGTAATTCGTTAGTAAAAAACTACGCAAAAAACTGGGCAACACTAGCAGTTGCAAAAGATATACTAGCTAAAACTGTTGACCACTATCGAACGCTCCGCTTACCTAAGGTAATGAAAAGGGCTGAGCATTATTTTTCTATTCTCACAGATAGGAAATACAAAAGAATTTACCTTGACAATGAAGTAGATGGTTTTATTGTCGAGAATGATAAGGGTGTACGCTATAAGCCGAATGAACTTAGCCAGGCCACTTCAGAGCAATTGTACATTGCGCTCAGATTTTCGCTTGCTAATACGATGCATCCCAGTCAATCATTTCCATTTATTATTGATGATAGCTTTGTTAATTTTGATTCAGGCCGTTTATCAAATGCCATCTCGTTAATTAAAGAGCTATCAAGAGAAAATCAAGTCCTCCTATTTACTTGTCATCAACATGTTTTGGAAGGATTTGGTGAAGTCAAACCTATTATACTAGGTAACGAGGGTATCATAGAAAACCATAAAAGTATGCTATAATTTTTGTAAGAAATTTGTTATTTTCATAGTCCTCATTTTAATAGAAGTGAGAGTAAATAGATAAGCAGGGGGAGAAAATATGGTGAAGGGCATTGTACATTATGAGGTGGGACAACAGGTTGACGTATATTTATTTATTAAATCATCAACTAAAGGCATTGCAAGTAATGGAAAACCATTCTTAACTTTAGTTTTTCAGGATAAAAGTGGAGAAATTGAGGCGAAACTTTGGGATGCAACACCTGAAGATGAGGCAAACTATGCTGCTCAACAAATCGTAAGACTTGCTGGTGAAATTAATAGCTACCGAGGACGAAATCAGTTGAAAATCAGAAATATCCGACCTATAACTGATTTAGATGGGGTGACTATTTCCGATTTTCTTGAAGTTGCACCCGTACCGCAGGATGAGATGGCTTCAAAGATCACACAATATATTTTTGAAATGAACAACTCGAATATCCAGAGAATTACGAGACATTTACTGAAAAAGCATCAAGCTGCGTTTTATGAATATCCAGCAGCAACCAAAAACCACCATGAATTCGTGTCTGGCTTAGCCTATCATGTTGTCTCAATGCTTGACTTAGCAAAAGCAATCGCTCATCTATATCCATCACTTGATACAGACTTATTGTACGCAGGGATCATTTTGCATGATTTAGGCAAAGTTACCGAGCTTTCAGGCCCTATTTCAACAACTTATACAGTAGAAGGAAATTTATTAGGCCATATTTCAATTATGGTAAATGAAATCGGACAAGCGGCAAAAGAGCTTGGTGTTGAAGGTGAAGAAGTTACGGTATTGCAGCATATTATCTTAAGCCACCATGGAAAAGCAGAATGGGGAAGCCCTAAGCCACCGATGATTAAGGAAGCGGAAATTCTCCATTATATAGATAACCTCGATGCAAAGATGAATATGTTGGATCGTGCATTAGAACGTGTAAAACCAGGCGAATTCTCAGACCGTGTTTTTGCATTGGATAATCGAAGTTTCTATAAACCAACTTTTCATAAATAAATAATCAAAAAAACTCGACTCACATTTTTAATGAGTCGAGTTTTTTTATAAATAGAAATTCATCATTTATGGAAAGCTATGTAAAAAAAAGAGGTCCTGAAGAATGACAAAAGCAATACTTCTATTTTTTCTTTTTTTATTTAGCTTTCATGATACAGCCATTGCGGTTACAAATGAATATGATGAGAAAGATAGCCCATTAAGCTTTAAAGTTGAAATGGTTCCTTGGGAAATCGTTAATGAGATTCTTCCTAGAAAATCCTTCTTTACAATTATTGACGTTGAAACGGGTCTTCAATTTCGTGTGCAAAGAAGGGCTGGAAGCAGACATGCCGATGTTCAACCACTTACAATTGAGGACACTAAAATCATGAAGAAAATTTATAGTGGGAAATGGAGCTGGAAGCGAAGGGCGATTATCGTGAAATATGGAGATCAAATGATTGCCGCCTCTATGCACGGTATGCCACATGGTGCAGGTGCATTAAAAAACGGCTTTCCTGGCCATTTTTGTGTGCATTTCTTAGGGAGTACCACCCATAGTTCAAAAGAACCGGATTTTGCACATAAACTCATGTTGTTAAAGGCGGGAGGAAGGTTAGACGATTACATTGATAATGCGGACCCGTATCACCTAATTGAAATATTTGTAGCGGGTATTAACCAATCAGATCAAAAAATAATCAAACAAACCGTTATACCGAATTCAAAAAATAGGAAGCTTTACAAAACCTTAAATCAAATTACTGTTTTTTCAATAACAAACATGTCTTATTTACCGCTAAGCGATTTAAAAGGACTATTAAGTATGGAAATCCCAGTTGAAGTCGAAATATACTGGGAAAATCAAGGGAAGGAACGAAAACAAATCGTTTTTGTACTGGTCCGCAATAGTATTGTTGACCGTTGGTATATCCAACAAAAGGACTTATTACAGCAACTGTAATTTTGTAAAAAATATGAAAATGAAAAAGGATTTCTTCAGTTTTTGTAGAATTCTGTAAATACTAGTTCTGATTTGGAGTGATCAAGATGACATCAACAAAGTCTCTATTATATGGAGTATTAATTGGAAGTGTGATCGGTGGTGTGTCCGTCCTTTTAAGTTCACCTACTTCAGGCAAGGAATTTAGAAGGGCATTAAAAAATAATCAAAAGCAAATCTCTAATTCCCTGTCACAGGTTGTTTCCGATGGAAAATCCTTAACAGAACAGGTTTCTATGTCAACGAAACAGGCGGTGAATACAATAGCAGAGGTTTCCAGTGATATTAAGTATTCACTAAATCATTGGAAACAGGAAATTGAAGGTAATCAAAAAAATATTCAAAAAGAGCTTTCCGAAATAGAAAGCGCTTTAGAAAAATTAGAAAAAGCGGTTACAACCCCATAGAATCAAAATTTTTTAACCTAATTTAAAAATTTCGTAAATTTACATCTTTATTAATTTTTATTTTATTGGCATAATAGTAATAAGAGAAAATAGAAAAGTGGGTGAATCTATGAAACATGAAGAAAAAATGGCCTCCATCAAAGAAGCGCTCCTTTTTAGTCAGAGAATCGCACAGCTAAGTAAGGCATTATGGAAATCTATTGAAAAGGATTGGCAACAATGGATCAAGCCTTATGATTTAAATATTAATGAACATCATATTATTTGGATAGCGTATCATTTGAAAGGTGCTTCAATTTCAGAGATTGCTAAGTTTGGAGTTATGCATGTTTCAACTGCATTTAACTTTTCTAAAAAGTTAGAGGAACGTGGACTTTTACAATTTTCAAAAAAGGAAAATGATAAGCGTAACACGTATATCGAGTTGACACCCAAAGGGGAAGAAATCTTTTTAAAAATTGTGGAAAGCTATAATCCTAGTAAAAATGGAGTTTTGGAAGGAGCAATTCCACTTAAGAAGCTTTACGGAAAGTTCCCAGAAATCGTTGAAGTTATGAGCATTGTCCGTAACATATATGGAGACGATTATATGGAAATCTTCGAGAAATCATTCCGAAACATTGAAGATGATTTTATTGAAGTAGATGGAAAGCTTTACAAACGAGTAGAGGAAAAAATAGAGTTGTAATCTCGATTTAGTTTATTTTATTTATTATCCCTTTAAACTCGTACATTAAAGGGGTATATTTTCTTTCTTTAGCTAATACGTCTATTGTTGTTTTTGGATCTAAGTGGGGATGAAGCATCCCAACGAATTGAGTTAAAAGCGGCGTGAAACATATAAATCCCTCCGCTTTTTGTTTTTTATATTTAATGCTCATCTCTTCACAAAGGTCCAATAAATCTTCAACGTCTTTTTTTGTTAATTTTGCTTCCATTATTAATTGTTGAAACGGTGGTAACTTATCCCCTAACAACGGTAAGATGAGTGACTGATAATATTCAAGTCGCTCCAAACGTTCTTCAATTGACTCCATAGTTAACACCTCAAGTTATTTTTTGAATGAAATTGTTTTTAAATAATATGCCCAAAAACCGCGAAAAAAGTCGAAAAAACATGTATTTTATCGTTCTTTTGGATACCTATTGCATTTTTGTTAGAAACAAAGTAAAGTAGTTTAGTAAGTTTAGAGTAACTAATTTAGAAATTTTTTTTACTTCGATTTGGATACAACTTCCAATTATTTACTTCTTATGATTGCGGATGGTGATTAGGTATGACTTGTTGGAAAACCATTAATCTTTCAAAGGATTATGGATTCCATCGAATTGTGTTGGTATCCTTGATATCAATGTTCATTGCATTTATTCTTTTTTATTTGCCAATGAATCTTATGTATTCTTCAATTAAACTAAATGAAGATGGATCAATTTATTTTTTATTAGCTTTATTGTTGATTTATCCATTACATGCAGCCTTGCATGTTTTACCGTATTGGGTAACTGGTAAAAAACTAAAAGTAACATTTAAATGGATGTACGGAATCATTCCAATTGTTTCTACTCGTTCAAAAGATGCACTTTCTAAACCGTTTATCATTTTTGTAATGAGTACACCATTTTTATTGATTACTACTCTTATGCTTGGTGCGTGTGTTGCATTTCCGGTCTATATACATTATTTTTCCATTATTGCAGCGATCAATTTTGGATTATGTGTTCCTGATTTTATCTATTTAGGTCAGTTTATTAAGGCACCAAGATCTTGTACTGTTGAAGAAGTAGAGGATGGCTATGATATTTTAATTCATAAATAAACTTATTCATTTGGGATTTTGAAGAAATGAATAAAGTTGAGCCTTCTGGGAGTCTTAGATTTTCATGATTGAACAAAATCTAGGGGAAAAAATGCCACGGCATATTTGATTTTAGATGGGGGGATGAGGGGTGCTCTTATTTTATATTCCATTTGCTGCTTTTATTTTGTTTTACATTAATCAAATGACTTACCGGCTATGTGAGCAAAAAGAAATTCCTGATGACCGCCAGCCAAAAGTTTATCGAACAATTAATATTTTAATTACCATTTTACTTATTTCCTCCTATGTAGAGGTCCTGTTTACGTAAATGGAAAAAGGATGACCGATTTTCCGGCCATCCTTTTTCTTTTTGAGTATGGTTTTTTTAGAACCAAGCAGCACCAACGATGATTAGAAGGATGAATAACACGACGATTAGCGCGAATCCACCAGCGTATCCGTGACCCATAGTAACACCTCCAATATCTTAGTACGGTATTTTATGCGAAATCATTTGTGAACGAATGGGCAAGTGTCTCGCCTTTAGGAATTCTTTTTCACAATCAACTGAATTTTTGAACTTGAAAGGCTAAAGCCTTGTTATTCAGTTCACTATATCCTATTCGCATAAAGCCTATATGACTGTGCGAATGTCCCAGATTTTTGAATAATCTTGCGAAAATGTTTTCTTTCTTTTTTAAAAGTATGTTATAGTAATTTTTGTACCCTTGGACAAACCGTATATAAAAAATGTACATAGTAGGAGTGTGTGTAATGAAAAAATCAATAATTGCTTTAACGGCTGCTGTAGGTATTCTTGGTCTAAGTGCATGTAATAATGCCGACGATTCAGCAGTACTTGTAGAAACAAAAGCTGGAAATGTAACAAAAGACGAATTATATAATGCCATGAAGGATCAAGCCGGCGCAGTGATCCTTAAAGATTTAGTTTATACTAAAGTACTATCAGAGAAATATGAAGTAACAGATAAAGAAATAGATGCAAAATATGAAGAAATGCAAGCTGCTCTAGGTGCTCAGTTTGATGCAATTGTTGAGCAAAATGGTGAGGAATTCGTTCGTGAACTTCTTAAGTCTGACATGTTAAAAGAAAAAGCGGCATTGGAAGAAGTTGAAGTGAAAGAAGGCGAAGTGGTTAAAGCCAGCCATATCTTAGCTCAAGTTCCACAGGATGCAACAGAAGAGCAAAAAGCAGAAGCTAAAAAGAAAATTGAAGAAGCGAAGGCTAAGCTTGACAGTGGTGAAAAATTCGAAGATGTAGCAAAGGAATACTCTGAAGATGGTTCTGCTCAAAATGGCGGGGATCTTGGTTGGTTTGGAAAAGGACGTATGGTTCCTGAATTTGAAGAAGTTGCCTTTACCCTTAAAGAAGGCGAAACAAGTGATATTGTTGAATCCCAATTTGGCTATCACATCATTAAAGTAACCGGAACAACTGAAGGTTTCGATAAGATGGATCAAGAGAAAAAGGATGAAATTCGTAAAGCTTTACTTCAAGCAGACCAAACTGCTCTTCAAACTGCTTTAGACAAAGCAATTGATAATGCAGATGTGAAAGTGAAGGATGACGATTTTAAAGACTTATTCAAAGCTCCAGCAGCAGAATAATGAGAAAGGACCGTTGACTGAACGGTCCTTTTTATGTGCCGCTTTTTACATGGCCTCTGGTTTATTCATTTGCTTAGAACGTTTCTCTTTTTCGCTATTCATACGTTCGATATATACATTACCTTCTTGCTCAATATAGGAGTCTTCAATCTGCTTTTCCTCTCTAGATGTCCTAATCACCATATATGCACTAAAAAGAACTCCAAATAACGCTACATATACAAACCAAGGTACTGTTAACATAGAATTCCACTCCTTGTCCCACTTTTTACTTCTACTATATGATGAAAAATGACTAGATATCACTTAATTTCATAGATTTTTGTTGGAGATGAAGAGTAGAAATAGTGGATCACTTGATTCTATCGACGTTATTTCATTTCTATCAATTTTATTTTCATTCTATCAGTCTTCATTCAGTTCTATCGATTTTAACTAATTCACAAAAAATGGACAGAAAAAGGGTGCCCGCCAAATAGTCGGACACCAGAAATACATGATTATGCACTAACTGTAAAGTTTGTACGTCTAATGATTTGTTGTGCAACTGGATAAATAATCGCCATTGCAATTGTACCCATTACAGTTGCTGGGATGACTACACCAATGTACAGTCCGATGAATGTTCCAGGTAGACCAGCAATAATAAGTGCAGTGTTTAAGAAAACAAATCCAGAAACTAAAATTCCTACTGCAGTAATAGCACATACCATTACTAGTGATTGTGTCTGCTTTCTTGCAACAGTAAACATGCCATAGAATACGAATGCTGATATTAATTTATCGACAGGGTTCGCAATTTGACCACCTGGGAAGGTTGTTGTTAATGCTGAAATCACACCGCCGACAATTGCCACAAGCAACACGTATTTCTTTTCAGGGAATAACATAATTCCTAAAAACATGAAGATTAACAGTAAGTCAGGCTTCATTCCTAGGTAAATTCCCGGCATAACTGTGTGCAGTACAGCACCCATTCCAACTAATAATGCTAAAAACACTAAAACTTTTGTATTCATTTCTCATCTCTCCTCAGCTTTTCTAAGCTATATTTTTGGATTCTCCAATAGTGCACTCATTGCCTATTGCAAGAATCTTATCTATTAGTATATCAGACTATTAGACCATTTTGAATAACTTTATTCAGCAAACATCCCATACCTCTAGAGGTTAAGAATAAATATATATATGCATGAGCAAATTCGATAACCGCATGAATAAAGTTATGCCTCCGGCGGATGCCACAGATTTTCAAATATAGTTTTTCGCGCAGTAAGATCAAAGACTAAATACGCCACTTCCTGTGGCAACGTCTTTATGACCTACTTCCTGTGGGCCTAAAATCTGGGCGCAAATACGCCGAGGCGTATTTGATTTATTAATTATCTAATTTAAAAGCCTTCATAAATGAGGCAAGGGCTTCAACCGACTCATAAGGTACCGCATTGTATATAGAAGCACGGCAACCACCAATCGAGCGATGTCCATTTAACCCTACGAATCCCTTTTCCTTTGCTTGTGCTAAAAACTTTTTCGTAAGCTCTTCGCTTGGAAGTGTGTATGACACATTCATCGTGGAGCGGCTGCCTTTTTTAGCATGTGCTTTATAGAAACCATCTGATTCATCAATTGTATGATATAAAAGAGCTGCTTTTTCATTATTCTTCGCTTCAATCGCAGGTACGCCACCTTGCTCCTTGACCCATTCAAGCACAAGTGAAAGCATGTAAATCGAAAAAGTAGGTGGTGTATTATAAAGTGAATTAGATTTTACATGTGTTTTGTAATCCAGCATGGTAGGTAGATCACTATTGCCTTCTTTTAATAAGGAATCTTTAATGATAGCAACGGTTACCCCAGATGGACCGAGATTTTTTTGAGCACCAGCATAGATCATCCCAAATTGTTCTACACTAATTTCTCTACATAAAATATCACTGGACATATCTGCAATTAATGGCACACTGGTGTAGGTTGGGTACTGTTCCCATTGTGTCCCATAAATGGTGTTGTTTGATGTGATATGAACATATGCAGAGTTTTCTGAATGAGCGTTCTCACCTATTTCAGGGATGTAGTTGTATTTGTCTTCTTTACTGGATGCGACTATATTGGTTTCTCCAAGTTTATTTGCCTCATCAAGTGCTTTTTGAGACCAAGAACCAGTTAATATGTAGTCACCTTTTTTACCTGGAGTTAGAAAGTTCATAGGAATCATTGAGAATTGTAAACTAGCGCCACCCTGTAAAAATAATACCTGGTAGTCATCTGGAATACCCATGAGACTACGTAAATCAGAAATAGCTTGTTGATGTACTTGGTCATATTCTTTACTTCGATGACTTAATTCCATTACAGACATGCCAGTTCCTTTGAAATTATTAAGTTCGGCTTGGGCTCGATTTAAAACTTCAATTGGGAGAGCAGAGGGACCGGCATTAAAATTGTAAGCTCGTTGCATGATTGAATCCTCCTATTTTGTCGCTTTAGTTGAATAAAGTTATCTTATCATGTTTTTATGAAAAAAAAAGTGAAATTTTTAGAAAAAACACGAAATAGCGCTTTCAAGGCATAAAGAAAGACAAGACCGTAAGTCTTGCCTTTTTAGGGTTAATTCTGTTCGATTGATTTTGAAATGCTTGAGGCAATATTTTGTAAATCATCGGCAGAGTATTGACTTTCATGTGACTTCCATACGATGCCAAATCCATCGCCTTTTCCATAACGAGGAATGAGGTGTAAGTGGAAGTGGAATACAGATTGTCCAGCTTGCTCACCGTTATTTTGCAAAAGGTTCATACCGATTGGATTGAATTCTTTTTTTATAGCATTTGCAATCGATGGTACAACTTCAAAGATATTTTGGGCAATTTCTGGCGTTAATTCAAATACGTTTTCTTTATGTACTTTTGGGATAACAAGAGTATGTCCTTTTGATACTTGGCTGATGTCTAGGAAGGCATACACGTGTTCATTTTCAAAAACTTTTGCACTTGGAATTTCTCCATTGATGATTTTACAAAAAATACAATCACTCATTTACGTCCATTCCTTTCAAAATTCAGTTAATAACTAGTATTTTATCACATGTTCATTCGATGTTAAAATTTTCATGTTGTAATAAATTTTTTAAAAAAGAAAACAGGATGCGATCGCAAAGGATGCATCCTGTTTTTGAAGAAGGCTTTTGTTATAGGTTAACGGTATCTTTGATAAACACCTCATTTTTTTTAGGAATGAAAGTCTTTATCTAATGGAGTGAGTCAATTCCGTAGTTCAAGCGGACCATCCCCTTGTCTAAAGTTTATAAGTTAATACAACTTATAAAGCGACTAGGTAGCCTTTAACAAACACCTCATTTACAAAATAATGTTTATTTTGTTAGTGGTAATTTGTTTCGAACTTACTTTTCTCTCACATTTCCCAAAGTAACCATCCCCTTATAACAGGTATAAAAAGCTGTCGTCTAAAACAAGGATATTGTCTTTAACAAACACCTCATTCCAGGTAGATGATTAACATCAAAGGCTTTTTTCTTGCCCTCTTCAAAAATTAGTATGGCCGTTTTTAAATGTTCTATTCAAACTTTTTAACTATGTAAAAAAGGCAATTTTTGATATGATAAAAGGAAAAGCGTAAGGCGCGCAGTTATTGGCTTAAGACCTCGAGCCGAGGGCGCATGGAGCTAGACATCAAAAAATATGCAAAAACTTTGTATGGTAAGAAGGGAGCTTTACATGGCACTACTAGAGATAAAAAATCTAACCGGTGGTTACACTCAAAATCCTGTACTTAAGGATGTTTCCTTCAAAGTTAATCAAAACGAAATTGTAGGATTAATCGGATTAAACGGTGCGGGGAAAAGCACGACAATTAAACATATTATTGGCCTAATGGAACCTAAAAAAGGGTCTATCCATATTCAAGGGAAAACGATTCAAGAGGACATGGAAGCCTATCGATCCAAGTTTAGTTTTATTCCAGAAACACCGATCCTTTATGATGAGTTAACACTCTATGAACATCTTGAGTTAACAGCAATGGCCTATGGACTTGAAAAGAAAGTGTTTGAAGCTAGGCTTGAACCTTTATTAAGAGAATTTCGAATGGAAAAAAAGGTAAAGTTTTTCCCAGCTCATTTTTCAAAAGGAATGAAGCAAAAAGTCATGATTATGTGTGCCTTTTTAGTTGAGCCGGACGTTTATATCATTGATGAACCTTTTGTAGGTTTGGATCCACTTGGTATTCAATCCTTGTTAGAACTAATGAATAAAAAGAAAAATCAAGGAGCGGGCATCTTAATGTCCACGCATATTTTAGCGACTGCCGAAAAGTATTGCGATTCCTTTATTATTTTACATAACGGAAAGGTAAAGGCTTCGGGAGCCTTAGAAGATCTCCGCAGACAATTTAAAATGGAGAATGCATCACTCGATGATATTTATATCAGCCTGACAAAGGAAGAAGAAAATGATTGATATCAAAGAACTATGGAAAAAGCGCCAGGTCCAACATTTTAAGGAAATAAGCCGTTATATGCGGTATATGTTAAATGACCATTTGCTAATCGCTCTCCTCTTTTTAGGTGGGGGAGGAGCATACTACTATAATTATTGGTTGCAGGATGTTCCTAAGGAATTTCCTTACGCGATACTAATTGCACTTGTTTTAGGAGTTATATTGACAAGAAGTCGAGTTCAAACCTTAGTGAAAGAGCCTGACCTTGTTTTCTTATTGCCTATAGAAACGAAGTTAACCGCTTATTTTCAAAAGGCATTTTGGTATAGCTTTTTTTCTCAAATTTACTTATTGTTAAATGTGTTTGCAATTGTAGCACCTTTATATCTTGCTGTTACAGATAAAACCTTTTCGTCATTAGCAGCTATTTTTGTAATTGTTCTTTTAAGTAAAGCATGGAACCTGCTATTGACATGGTTAACTCAGCATGATCAGGAAAATTCAACTTATTATACTGACACCGTAATCAGGCTTATTTTAAATATCGTGCTAATGTATTTATTATTTTCTGGTGCATCAATCATTTTTATCGGTTGTGTCGTAATACTCATGCTCGGGCTGCTTCTTTATTTTCAAAAGGCAGTTGAAGGAAAAGGCCTAAAATGGAATACATTAATCGAGTTAGAGTCAAAGAGAATGCTTACTTTTTATCGAATTGCTAATTTATTCACAGATGTTCCTAAACTAAAGGAGCGGGTGAAAAAACGGCCATGGTTTAACTGGGTTACCGGTCTAATTGTATACTCTAAGAAAAATACATTCCGCTATTTATATACGCGTACCTTTTTGAGGACAAGCGACTACTTAGGAATGTATACGAGGCTAACCATCATTGGCGGATTGATTATTTATTTCGTCCCATTTCAATATGGTAAAGCGTTTGTGATGATATTGTTCTTGTATTTAACAGGCTACCAGCTTATCACGTTATGGAGACACCATAGCTTGAAAATATGGGTTCGATTATATCCGGTAAGTGAAGAATCGAAGTTAGCCTCTTATTTGCAGTTTCTATTCCAGTTACTAGTTGTTCAATGTGTTTTATTTACAGTAATCCTTTTACTAACAGTTCAAATCTCGACAACATTCTTATTATTGGTTGTAGGTCTAGTGTTCGTCTATCTTTTTGTATTTGTTTATACAAAGGGGAAGGTACAAAAGCTTGACCGGATGTATAGTTAATCATTTGAAACCTATCCCTATTTTAAATCGTAGTAAGTATTAAATGAAAAGAGGGGTAGAGGCGCATGGATGATTTATATCTGTTAAAAGTGGAAGAGGAATTATTTCAATGGCGAAAAAAGCTGATTAAAAAATCTAATATGCTCCAACGTGTTTCAAAAAAAGCTCAAACAAAAGTGAACGAAATGATTCCTGAAAAGGCACACACGGTCGTTACCGAAAGCATCAAGAAGATGGTTCAAGCTACATTAGTAGGTTCAGAATACACAACAAAGGGAAACTATCCAGATGAAATGACATTACAGGTAAAAGAAAAGCTAATAGAAGAAAAATTAACAATCTATAGACGAACTGCAGCTGCAGAAGGGGCTGGAACAGGGGCGGGAGGATTATTTTTAGCCTTGGCCGACTTTCCTTTGCTTCTTTCAATAAAGATGAAGTTTTTATTTGAAGTAGCAGCGATACATGGGTTTGATACGAAAAATTATGAGGAACGTCTTTTCTTGTTGTATGTGTTCCAGTTGGCTTTTTCTAGTGAGGAACATAAGAAAAAAACATTTAGAATTATCGAGGATTGGGAAGTAGAGAAAGAGAGCCTAGTGGAAATGGATTGGCGTGTCTTCCAACAAGAATACCGTGACTATATTGATTTCGTAAAAATGCTTCAATTACTTCCAGGTGTTGGAGCTGTTGTTGGGGCATATGCTAATTACAATTTACTCGATCACTTAGGTGAAGTAGCAAAAAATTGTTATCGTATTCGAATACTACAATAATAAAAACGCAAGAATGCCGTGAAACATTCTTGCGTTTTTATTCTTGCGTTTTATTTTTATACTGTTGCTTCTTTTGATTTTTCAACTGATAGATAATTTATTGTTGCTGTTCCTAATGTTTTGGCAGCTATTAGCATTGCTTTTTCATCAATATCGAATTTTGGATGATGATGTGGATAGGCTTCTGTTACATCAGCAGGCTTCGCACCTGTAAAGAAGAAAGTTCCAGGTACATGCTGTAAATAATAAGCAAAATCCTCGCCACCCATTTGAGGTGCAGCTTCCGTAACATTTGTCACTCCCGGTACATTTTCAGCAGCTTCAACAAGGAAATCCGTTTGTTCTTTATGATTGACAACAGCAGGATAACCGCGATGATAGGCATAGGAGTAAGTGGAATCAGCTGCAATACATGTTCCTTTTACAATTCGCTCAATCTCATGCTCGATTTGGTCTCTGACATCTTCACTAAATGTTCTTACTGTTCCTCCAAGTTTTACGGAGTCTGCAATTACGTTAAACGGATTTTCTGCAACGAACGAACCAATTGACACAACTGCAGATTCGACTGGATCAACGCGTCTGCTCACAATTTGTTGTAAGTTCATAACTAACTGAGACCCAATAACAACGGCATCCTTCGTTGTATGCGGATGTGCTCCGTGGCCACCTGAGCCTTGAATTTTAACTTCAAAACGATCTGCAGCAGCCATGATAGGTCCAACGCGGTATTCAATCGAACCAGTTGGTGTTGTTGCCCATAAATGAGTACCGAATACGACATCTACACCTTCAAGACATCCATCTTCAATCATAGAAATAGCACCACCTGGAGCAAATTCTTCTGCATGCTGGTGGATGAGGACCACTGTTCCTGCGAGTTGTTCCTTCATTTCATGAAGTGTTTTTGCTAAAACTAGCAATGTAGCGGTATGTCCATCATGTCCACAAGCATGCATGACACCAGGGACAGTTGATTTATAAGGTACATCCTTTTCATCCTGAATTGGAAGGGCATCGAAATCAGCGCGTAAAGCTACAGTTGGACCTGGATTGTTTCCATGGATTTTCGCTACAACACCATTGCCGCCTACATTTGTACGCACTTCAATTCCCAAATTTTTATAAAAATTCGAGATGTATTCAGCGGTTTTATATTCTTTAAATGAAACTTCTGGGTGTTGGTGTAAATAACGTCGAATATCAACCATTTCAGTATATTTTTTGTCTAAAGATTCATATAGGTTTTGTAACATTTCTCGATTCTCCCCTTCACTTTATAATACGTATAAATTATATCATGATAAGTTGTATAGTATCGTAATTTTGCATGAAAAAAGGAGGCCAGGTGGCCTCCTACTCAATCGAATGTAGTAATGCATTTCCGTTTTTCGAAACTTTAACTTTAGCGTACTTTGCATGACGCTGTAAGTCTAATCCTGTACCTTCCTTAACAAAATAACTTTCTATACCAATGATGATACCATTGTAACCATTGTACTTACCGGCAATAAGAACCTCATCTTGAGCAAGTTTATAGTGACGAGGATCAATAGAAGTGAGTATTTCCTCCCGTTGATAGATACCGTGTTGGTCTTGTTTCGCAAGAATATACACTTTATTTCCTGATTGTACTTTTTTTAATTCATTGACTTCTGCAATTTCATAACGCAAGATCACATAGTCACCCTGAAGCATCGAACGTGGATCAACAGGTGCTAACTCAAGTGTAATTTCTTTCCCGTTAATTAATAATGATTCACTAGTCCCAATTTGGTATCCCACAATTGCCAACTGCAAAAGAAGAATGAGTCCAATAAGACTCCACTGCTTTTTCGTAAAAACCTTTTCTTTCTTTAATTCATTTTTTCCAGTCCTTCGTTCAAAGAATTGAGTGATTACGAAGAAAATTAGGCCGATCAAAAGCAGTGATAGTGATTTGTGTACAAGTGACCAAACAAGGTCATAATAAGTTGAAACAAATAGAGCAATCCAGAACAATAACGTCATTTTAAATAGAAATAAATCGACTATTCGAGAGAAGTAAAGAACAAGTATTGTTGTTATGATAAAAAACAATAAGCTATAGGTAATTTCCTGCCAAAGCAAATTATCTAAAAAGGTAAGAACGTAGAAAAAAAGTAAAGCGTAAAACAGACTTATTCGTTTTAATGCAACTTGCTGTCGAACAAAATAATAAATGATGGCATTGACTAGTGCAAAACCTATGAATACGGATTCTAAATGAACCCACATTTCTAATTCATCTAAAATTAGGTTCGCTAAACAACCAATGGTTGTTGTGTAACTCAAGAATCTTATGATTCCATCTTTCATGACCACAGTTACGACAATAGATACGATTAAAAAGAAAATTGTAATGGGTGTAGATAGGAAAAATGCTTCCAGTAGACCTGAGAAAAATCCGATAAACAGTAGCGTGTTTCGGACATATGGCCCAAGCTTTTTCACAAATAAACCTGTAGTAATAAATAATAAGCTCAAAACAACTGTAGCATAGAAGCTAGAGAATAACAGGAAGAGAACTCCTCCAAAGCTTATCGAAAACATGAAAGAACCAATGAGCGTAACAATCACGATTAATGTACCTTTAATCGCTTGACCTATTGGAGCTTCTGAATGCTTAGAAGATAAATGCCTAGCCAATAAGATTCCGCCGATAATTAGAGCGATCGAGGCAATTGAACCAACTATTTGCAAGCCAAGATATCCTATTGAATCTCCGAATAAAAACGGGATTTCAATAATCTTTGTACAAACGTAAATACTAACCATTGTGAATAGAATAATGGAAAGATACTTATCAATTTTCTTCGTTGCCAGATAAAAATAACAAATGGCAGCAAACAAAATATATAAGACATTCGTCCAGCCACTATATGGTTCATACAGTTCGAAAATACTCATTCCGATTAACATAATATGGGTCATAGTATAGGACATATAGCGAATTGCCTTATTATCCAATACCGGAGTAAAGGTAAGGATAAAGAGGATAAGATTAAGTACAGCAATTACAAGATATATGAGCCACTCTTGAAAGTCTGTGCGAACAATGAAGTACGATGAGGGATTCATATAGAACCAATATGCGAGATGAAAAAGGATAAAGCTCATAATGGAAAAAGGAGCATAATTTGTGCTTATTGCAAGCAGTAAAACTGGTATTAGCCAAACAAGAAATAGGACATAACTGTCTGCATGAGAATTATAAATTTGACCGATTAATGCAATAGATAAACCAAAGGTGATTGCACCTGCCACTAACATCCATTTCCCTAAAAATACTTGTTGTGAAAGAAGCTTTGTGGAAATAACAGATAACAAATAAAACAAAAGCATTGCAGCAACCGAAAGTGAAAGTTTTTCATACCGTGAAAATTCTGGCCAGTTAGCAGCAAAAAAGTAAAGAATTCCAGATAAAATCAAAACAATTGAAGCGAAGTAACCAAAAGGAATCAACTTCTTCATTTCATACTCCCCATTTCCTCAAGGAAAAATATATATCCTACTAATACTATATGTGGTTAAGATGAATCGTTGTAATGATTATAATATATTTTTCCAGTCCTGATACCATTATTTAAAGAACAATTTCATGAAAGATTAGGGAAACCTAATCCCGAGGTGAATTACTTATGGAATTCTTTTCAGCAGAGTTTTTTTCAGCTCTACTTTCGATTATAGTAATTGATCTCGTCTTAGCAGGCGATAATGCGATTGTTATCGGTTTAGCCGCAAGAAATTTACCAAAGGAACAGCAAAAAAAAGCAATCATTTGGGGAACTGTTGGGGCAATCATCATTCGTGCTGCAGCTACATTAGTTGTTGTTTGGCTCCTTGAGTTACCAGGGTTACATCTAGTAGGTGGAATTCTACTCATTTGGATTGCGTATAAGCTTCTAGTTGATGATCAAGATGAACATAATATAGAGGCCAAGGGATCTTTTGCAGCAGCAGTAAGAACGATTATTGTAGCAGATGCTTTAATGGGACTCGATAATGTTCTAGGAGTAGCGGGTGCAGCTCATGGTAGCTTTGTTCTGGTCATAACTGGGCTAATCATATCGGTCCCAATCATGGTATGGGGAAGTACGTTGTTCATTAAATTAATTGACCGTTTCCCCATCATCGTTACATTCGGTGCAGCCATCCTTTCCTATACAGCAGCAAAAATGATTGTAGGAGAGCCCTTTCTACAAGACTTCTTTGATAATCCATGGTTCAGGTATGCGTTTGAAGCGCTAATCGTAATTGCGGTTGTACTCATTGGAACAAAGGCGAAAAAAACAAAAGCACAGTCAATTAAGGAAAAACAAAAAGCTTCTTAAAATAAGGCAGCCATTTGGCTGCCTTTTGATATGCATAAAATATTTAGTATGAAAAGTGGATAATAATGGATACTATTAACGAGTTTTGTACATAAGCAGAAAGGGAGTATCATAATGAAAAGAATAATTTTTTCTGGTTTAGCTTTATTTCTAAGCTTTTTGTTAGTAGGTGAAATCCAAGCATCTGCTGAAATGAGGAACGTTGACCAAAATCCAAAGGTGGAACTAACGGATCAGCAAAAGCAAGAGCTTGATAAGCTGTATCTTGATCTTCTTGAAACAAAAAAAGAGATTATAAATAAATATGTTGATTATGGTGTCCTTACAAAAGAAAAAGCAGATAAAAAACTGAACTGGTTAGACGAACATTACCAGAAGATCAAAGAACACGGATATATTCCAATGCATCGTCATAAAAAGCACGAAGATGATGACGATAAGAATGATAATGACTAAAACGATAATAAAAGCTAGGTAAAACAAGTCCTGTTTTATCTAGTTTTTTTATTAAATCCGAAATAATCATTATCTCATTTAGTATCACATCCTCATATTAAGGCATCCTTTTTTATTTATTCCAATAGGAATAGTATAATAAAAAGTAAATAACTTAAGGGTGCTTGAAAAAGGAGAGGTGAAAATGCCCATTTCATTTATTAAAACAGAGAAACAAGAACGCATATATATGCTGGCAAGTAAATTAGCTGATAAATTTAACGAAAGAGCGGAAGAGTATGATGAAACAGGTGAGTTTCCTCTATTAAATATAGAGGAACTAAGAAATACAGGGTATACTAGCCTTTCCGTTCCAAAGGAATACGGTGGGAAAGAAGGGCTTTCCTTATATGACTTCGTATTACTTCAAGAACGACTTGCTGTAGGAGATGGCTCAACCGCTTTATCAATCGGATGGCATTTAGGCGCAACTATGGATTTGTTTGATAAAAAGCGTTGGACGGAAGAAAAGCGATCATTTTATGCAAAAGAGGTTTTACAAGGTGCTCTTTATAATCGAGCGGCAACTGAACCTCAAACAGGAAGCCCAACGAGGGGAGGTAAACCTCAAACAACAGCTAGAAAAGAAGGGGATAAGTGGGTCCTGTCAGGAAGAAAATCTTTTACAACAATGTCACCAGTCCTCGATTATTTTGGTGTAATTGCCTCAATAGAAGGGACGGACCAAATTGGGGAGTTTTTAGTTGAAAGGTCTAAGTCTGGAGTTGCAATCGAAGAAACCTGGAACACAATTTCGATGAGAGGTACAGGGAGTCACGATCTTGTCCTTACAAATGTTGAGTTGGATGAAGATGATTTAGTTGAAATGGTAACACCTGAGCAAAAAGCAATTCCAAATGGTTGGCTGCTTCATATACCGGCATGCTACATGGGAATTGCAATTGCCGCAAGAAATTATGCTGTGAAATTTGCAAATGAATATTCACCTAACAGCCTAAATGGACCGATTAAAACGATTCCAAATGTAAGACGGAATGTGGGAGAAATGGAAGCAGAGCTTTTAAAGGCCCGCCATATTCTTTATGCAATTGCTGACAAATGGGACAGGACTGCTGATCGAAGTCAGCTTGGTCCAGAGCTCGGGCTTGCGAAATATATTGCTACAAATAGCGCTATTTCCGTTGTAGATAAAGCAATGCGGATTGTTGGAGCCAAGAGCCTTCAAAAATCTAATCCGTTACAACGCTATTATCGAGATGTAAGAGCGGGACTTCATAATCCCCCAATGGATGACATGACAATTGCAAAATTAGCGGATGAAGCATTTAAAGAAATGGAAAAATAACTTTATCTAACTAAATGAGAAAGTAGTCGCTGTTCGCGGCTACTTTTATTAATTTAAGAGTTAAAATATGTTGACTAGAATAATATTTTTTCCTATAAATAGGTAATCAATTTCTTACTATCCAATCTCGTAGATGCTTATAGAGCCTTATAAAATAAGAGTAACTAAGATAGTGATTATTTACGGAACCCTTTAAATCAAATAGATTGAGAGAGTAATAAACATTCCTGTTAGGAGGTAAATAGTTTTGAAAAATAGTAAAAAGAAACTTTTAGGTTTGTCTTTAGTATTAATGCTAGGTGCAGGTGGACTGGCTGCATGTTCAAGCTCTGGTGCTTCTAACAACACAAATAAAGATGGTAAAACTAGTTTCACGATTATGGCAAACCTTTACACCCCAGAAGTTCCATCTGATAGGATCGAAAAGCTCCTAGAGGAAAAGACAGATGTTGATTTGACTATCCAATGGACTCCAGATACGAGTTATGAAGAAAAGTTAAATACAGCATTTGCGACTGAAACTCTGCCAGAGGCTGTTTTCCTAAAGAATCAAACAACATTCATTCAATTTAAGGAAGCAATCCGTGATGGACAGTTTTGGGAAATTGGCCCATATTTAGACGAGTTTCCAAACCTAAGTAAGTTAAATGAACAAATTCTAGAGAACACTGCTGTTGATGGAAAAATCTATTCGTTATACCAAGGTAGATCATTATCTCGCCAAGGTTTGATTTATAGAAAAGATTGGGCAGAAAAATTAGGCTTAGGAACCCCAGAAACAATAGATGATATTTATGAAATGGCAAGAGCATTTACGGAAGATGATCCAGACGGAAATGGTAAAGATGACACATTTGGAATCACTGACCGTGCTGACTTATCATATGGTGCATTTAAAACTGTAGCATCTTGGTTTGGAACTCCAAACAACTGGGGTGAAAAGGATGGACAACTTCTTCCAGAGTTTATGTTTGATGAGTATAAACAAACAATGGATTTCATGAAAAAGCTACGTGATAACGGTTATATTAATCAAGACTTCCCGGTAACAAGTAAAGAAGATCAGCAAGCATTCTTTAAAAACGGAACTGCTGGTATGTACATTGGATCAATGTCAGACGTAATTAGTATTGATAAAGATGCAAAACAACTTAATCCAGATGTTGAATTTGATGTCCATAATAAAATTGTAGGTCCTAATGGTGAATACGGTATCTGGGCAATCCCAGGTTATGGAAACGTTGTATTATTCCCGAAATCAGCAGTTAAAAGTGAAGAAGAATTAAAAGATATCCTTGGTTTCTTTGATAAATTAGTTACACCTGAAATCTCAAACATGATATTCTGGGGAATTGAGGGAGAACACTATACTGTTCAGGATGGTGGAGCACTTAACTCAGAGGATACTGAATTAACAACAAGGGAAGTAAAACCATATCAATCACTTGAAATTGGTGAACCAAAGACAAATGGAAGATATGAAGGAGTCCATACTCTGCCTGCAAAACAAAAGGCTGAAAAACTAATTGTAGATAATGAAAATTATTTAATTCATGACCCAACAATTCCACTTGATTCACCTACTTTTGCAGAAAGAGGAGAACTTCTGAATCAAAAAATGATTGATGCAACATATCAATATATTCTCGGTGATCTTGATGAGGCTGGATTTGAAAAAGCGATTGAAGATTGGAAAAAATCTGGTGGGGAAAATGTAATTAAAGAGTTTAATGAAGCTTACCAGAATGTTAAATAAGTAGTTTCAAAAATAGTAAGGTGAAGGCTGAAATTATGCCTTCACTTTTTTTTATCTACTTTGTGAAAGTTTCGAAACTTTTGTAAATGTGATAATCATTTTCTAATAATCACCAATGTAAGTGTTTGCAAACCTTGATATTATAAGGATATGTGAGAAATTGATTATTCACATCATACGAACATGGAGATAAATTTAAGGTGTACCAAAAAAATATATAGGGGGTATTACTTTGAAGCAAAGTAAGAAGAAGTTTTTAGGCTTGTCCCTTGCATTGATGTTAGGAGTTGGCGGATTAGCTGCTTGTTCAAATGAAAGCGCTTCAGATGCAAAAGACTCTGACAAGCCAAAAGAATCAAAAGAGAAAGTTAGCTTTACACTTATGGCTAACCTTCACACACCTGAGGTTCCATCTGATAAGGTTGAAAAGTTATTAGAGGAAAAAACAGGCGTGGATCTAACCATTCAGTGGACTCCTGATACTAGCTATGAGGAAAAACTGAATACAGCGTTTGCAACAGAAACGTTACCAGAAGCAGTATTCTTAAAAAATCAGACTACATTCGTCCAATTTAAAGAAGCAATTCGGGATGGTCAGTTCTGGGAGATCGGTCCATACTTAGACGAGTTTCCAAACTTAAGTAAACTAAATGAACAAATTTTAGCTAACACAGCTGTTGATGGAAAAATTTATTCAATCTATCAAGGAAGACCATTATCTCGCCAAGGTTTAATTTATAGAAGCGACTGGGCTAAGAATTTAGGTCTAGGAACTCCTGAAACAACTGAGGATATTTATGAAATGGCTAAAGCATTTACTGAAAACGATCCAGATGGCAATGGAAAAGATGATACATTTGGATTAACTGACCGTAGTGATTTAGTATATGGAGCATTTAAAACGGTTTCATCTTGGTTTGGGACACCAAATGATTGGGGCGAAAAGGACGGAGAACTTCTTCCAGAATTTATGTTTGATGAATATGTTCAAACAATGGACTTCTTTAAAGACCTTCGTGACAATGGGTATATTAACCAAGACTTCCCTGTAACAAGTAAAGAAGATCAACAAGCATTCTTTAAAAATGGTACTGCAGGAATGTATATTGGTTCAATGGCTGACGTTGTAAGTCTTCACAAGGATGCAGTAGCCCTAAATCCTGACATTGAGTACGATGTTCATAATAACATTAAGGGTCCAAATGGAGAATTTGGAGTATGGGCAATCCCTGGTTACGGTAACGTTGTATTATTCCCTAAATCTGCTGTTGAATCAGAAGAAGAATTAAAAGGAATTCTAGGTTTCTTTGATAAATTAGCTACTCCTGAAATTGCTAACTTAATTTTCTGGGGTGTTGAAGGTGAACACTACGAAGTACAAGATGGTAGAGCTTTAGCATCTGAGGACCAAGATTTAACAAACCGTGAAGTAAAACCTTACCAAGCAATTGAAATTGGTGAGCCTAAGACTAACGGAAGATATGAAGGGGTATTCACATTACCAGCTAAGGAAAAAGCGGAAGAATTAATCATCGATAATGAGAAATACTTAATTCATAATCCAACAAATGCACTTGACTCTGCTACTTTTGCGGAAAAAGGAGAACTCCTTGCTCAAAAAATGACAGATGCAACTTATCAGTACATCTTAGGAGATCTTGATAAAGCAGGCTTTGAGAAAGCAATTGAAGATTGGAAGAAATCTGGCGGGAACGATGTAATTAAAGAATTTAACGAGTCTTATAAAAAGTCTAAATAATTCATCGAACTCTTAATGCTAAAATAAAAGGCTGTCCATACAGCCTTTTATTTTATTACATCATCTAACTGAATAAATGGGTAAACGGATACTACCTACTATTCTATTAATCTGTATTTTAGGGAAGTGTAACATATGTTCCGCATTGAAAAAGCGAGGAGATTAAATCAGCAAGCGGTTATTTCCCTGGTGAATCATGCCATATACCAATTCGGAAATTCGATGTCATTAATCTTTCTCAATATTTATTTATGGAGATTAACCAATAGTTTATTAATTAATGCAGTTTTCAATTTAGTAGCAATTCTTGCCCAGGCACTTACAACATTCTCAATTGGTAAATTTGCCAAAAGAAAAGGAAAACTACTTGCGTATCGATTAGGTATTTTTATCACCGCATTCTTTTATCTCTTTATTTTATTGGCTCAAGAACAAATCGTGACCTTCTATATTCTATTTGCAATCATGAAAGGCATTTCGCAGGCTTTATATTGGTTGGGATATTTTACAATTGTTCATGAGGTTTCTACGGACGAAAATCGCCTACGGGTTCTAGGAATAAACACCATTGTAATGAATGGAACGAATCTTTCAGGACCGGCAATTGCAGGATTTATCATTGGTCTCTATTCAGGATTCCAAGGTTATATGATTGTCTTCGGTGCTGCATTTGTGATGTTTGCAATTGCTGCAATAGGAAGCTTGAAGCTTAAAAAAGAAGAAAATCATCATACATCCTATTACATGAAGTACCTACCATTAATCGTAAAAAGGGAACCAGGGTTTAAGAAATCGCTACTTGGATGGTTTGTTTTAGGCTTTCCTCATGGAATATTATCGTTCATTCCGTCCATTTTGTTATATGAGATCTTTCTAAAGGAACAGACAGTAGCTTACTTAAACATTGTTTTCCTAACATTATCAATTATATCAAGCTATTTAATTTCAAGGTTTGCCCATGCTGAAGGAACTGTGAAGTATTTGGTTATTTCTGCGGCTGGTTTCACACTTTCGACTATATTCTTGCTAACTGATTTATCTGCCTTAACGGTGATTTTGTTCATGTCCATCTATTCCATATTCAAGCCATTGCAAGGAAATTCATATGAAGCCTATTACTATAACATGATTGGCCAGCTCCCATTAAAGTCAAACTTTAGAACAGAAGCAGTTGTATTAAGGGAGACGATTATTAATTTAGGTAGGGGTTTTGGAATAATCATATTCTTAACTTTTGTTAATGGCATTGAAGCAGAGAGTATTCCAGTCGTTCTGTTTACACTTGCGGTTTTACAATGGCTCATCCCATATTTAACGGCAAATAAACAATCATTTTTAACGAAAAAGAGAAGTGGACAGTATAATCATTATCTAAGATAAGTCTTCAAAGTCTCATATACTCTCACTATCCACAGAGTATATGAAACTTTGATTATTTACGATATGAAGAAAGATTTAGAAAATACAAGTATAAGGTTTGTTCCAAAAACGGTAACATGAATATCTCTAATGTATTTGCATGACAAGCCTTTAAAAGCAAATGCATTCAAGATTACGATTATAAGATGAAAGGAAGATGAGGGTGAAGTCAGAAACAGTTGTTGAACAAAACAGTCAAACGGAACTAGCATTAAACAAAACAAAGCAAGTTTCTAGTACCGATTTGCAAAGAAGTTTTAAGGCCGAATTAAAAAGGCGCATATTCAAAAATAAATTATTATATTTGATGATTCTTCCAGGTTTGTTGTACTTACTTATTTACAAGTACGTTCCAATGTTAGGTCTCGTGATTTCATTCCAAGATTACAAACCATATCAAGGGATCCTTGGTAGTGACTGGGTCGGATTTGAACACTTTACACGCCTCTTTACAGATTCAGACTTCTGGATGATTTTTAGAAATACACTTGTACTTTTTGGATTGCATATTTTTATAGCGTTTCCAATTCCGATTATTTTGGCATTAATGTTAAACGAGGTCAAAAATCTTTTCTTTAAAAGAACGATACAGTCACTCATCTATATTCCACACTTTATGAGTTGGGTAATTATTGTTTCAATTAGCTTTGTGCTTTTAACAATGGATGGCGGGCTAATAAACGAATTATTAGTGAGTTTAGGTTTGGATAAGGTTAACTTCTTAATGAACTCTGATTGGTTCAGACCAGTTTATATCATACAAGTTGTGTGGCAAAGTGCAGGTTGGGGAACGATCATTTACTTAGCTGCAATTTCTGGAGTAGATCCTGGTTTATATGAAGCAGCAAAAATGGATGGTGCAAGTAAACTACGTCAAATTTGGCATATTACTTTACCTGCAATTCGCCCAGTTATTATTGTTCTTCTTATCCTAAAAATCGGTGACGTTCTAGAGCTTGGTTTTGAACATGTATACCTATTATTAAATGCATCAAACCGAAACGTTGCAGAAATTTTTGATACGTATGTATATACAACTGGATTATTGCAAGGACAATACAGCTATAGTACAGCAGTCGGTTTATTTAAAGGTCTAGTTGGTTTAATTCTAGTTGTCTTTGCAAACAGAATGGCTAAGAAATTCGGAGAAGAAGGTATCTATTAAGACAAAAGGAGTGAGAGCATGGTTGGAGAAAAACAGCTCGGAAGTCGTATCTTTCGATGGGGAAATTATTTACTACTTGTTGTAATAGCACTAACAATGGTCCTGCCCTTTATACATGTAATTGCAGCGTCATTTACAACAAGTGCAGAGTTAGCAGATAAACGTTTTGTCTTATTTCCAACTGTTTTTAGTTTAGATGCGTATAAGTATATATTCTCAACTAATACAATTTTTAAAGCATTGTTCGTTTCAATTGGGGTTACCCTCATCGGAACGTTATGGAGTATGTTCATTTCATTATTAACAGCTTACGGATTATCACGTAGGGATCTGGTTGGTAGAAGACAAATCTTGTTCTTATTCGTATTCACAATGCTATTTAGTGGTGGAATGATACCAACATTCTTAATTGTAAAAGAAACAGGTTTACTTGATAGTTATGCAGCATTAATTGTACCGGTCACAATCAACGTATTTAACATGATTATTTTACGAAGCTTCATCATGGGATTACCGGAAGGATTAATTGAATCAGCTAAAATTGATGGCTGTAACGATTTTGGAGTACTATTTAGAATCGTAATGCCAATTTCAAAGCCAGCTCTTGCAACCGTTTCCTTGTTCTATGCTGTTGCATACTGGAACACTTATATGCATGCAATCCTTTATATCAATGATGCGGCAAAATGGCCAATTCAAGTTTTACTAAGACAAATTGTAGTTCTTGCGAGTGGGCTTAGCTACGATAGCTCTGAATTTACAAATATTCCACCGCCAGACATTACAATCAAAATGGCAGTAATTGTTGTCGCTACAATACCTGTATTAATGGTTTACCCATTCCTACAAAAATACTTCACAAAGGGAGCTATGCTTGGCTCAATGAAGGAGTAGTCAATTTAAACTAAATATAGAAGGAGAGCTACAGAAATGTATTATACCAAATCCTTTAACAAATTAGATTCTTTATTCGATGGATTCTTTGAGTGGCTGGCAGGACAATATGATCCGGTCACAGGCGGTTTTTATTATGCAAAAAGTTCTGTTTCTGATAGCTCCTTTACGCCTGATATCGAATCAACTGCCCAATCTTTAAACATCTTATCAAGAAATGAATTATTTACTAAAATGCCCGTAGAAGTACGGGCAAAATTTGTTTCTTTTTTCCAAGATAAACAAGACCCAGAAACAGGTTATTTCTTGGATGAAGATCCTAATATGAAGCATGATGAAGTAATGGTAAGCAGAGCCATCAATTATTCATTAAATTCTCTACAGCGATTGGGTGGAGAGCCACTCTATCCGTCACCAGTAGACCTCAATAAAGCACCAATTTATGTGTATTCTGAAGAAGCATATCTAAATAAATGGAAAAGCATTAGTTTAGTGAATAGTTGGCGTGGCTGTGATTTATTAGCGTCATCTTGCATGTATATCGGGCAAATGGATAAAGACAGGCAGGAAAAAATGATTCAAGTCGCTGCAAATTATTTAGAGAGCATACAAGATCCAGAAACAGGGCTTTGGGGAGAAGGTAGTATGTATGTGCGCATCTCAGGGACATTTAAACTACACACCTTCTATCATAAGTTTGGTTTACCTATGCCGAGAGTTGAAAAGATGTATCAAAGTATTCTTCGTTGTTTACGAACTGAAATAGCAAAGGATATGTGCTACATTCGAAATCCTATTGACCTATTATCCTATATTAATCTTGATATACCGATTCAGGAACTTGAGGAAATCATTCAAATCACAGTGGATAATATGGAAAAGCTTAAACGTCCGGATGGCGGGTTTTCAAGGGAAATAGAGCATTCACCGACTGCACCCAATGTTGCCCAAGTTAAATCTGATGAGTATTATCCAGATATGCCTGTGGCAGTTCATCTCGGTAAAGGATTATACGAAGGAGATATGAACGCTAGTACGCAAGCTACGCTCATTCGTTTGCAATTGCACAAGTTGGTAGGGAAAACAGCAGAACCAATAAAGGGTTCTGAGAATTTTTTCGATCTATTAAAAAACAGATTACAAGTATAGCAAATAATTAAATGATGTAATCGGTATATCATCGAGTCGTAAAACAATAAATGGTATACCGCAAAAGGGTTAATCGGTATAGCATGGAGTCGTAAAACGATAAATGGTATACCGCAAGTGAGTTAATCGGTATATGACCACATCGTAAAACAATAAATGCTATACCGCAAAAGGGTTAATCG
>NZ_NSEB01000007.1:0-197962 GCF_002734215.1 Fredinandcohnia onubensis | reverse complement strand
ATACCGCAAGCGGGTTAATCGGTATAGCATTGATCTGTAAAACGATAAATGGTATATCGTAAGCGAGTTAATCGGTATATGACCACATCGTAAAACGATAAACGGTATATCGTAAGCGAGTTAATCGGTATATGACCACATCGTAAAACGATAAATGGTATACCGCAAGCGAGTTAATCGGTATATCATCGAGTCGTAAAACGATAAATGCTATACCGCAAAAGGGTTAATCGGTATAGCATCGAGTCGTAAAACGATAAATGCTATATCGCAAAAGGATTAATCGGTATATCATCGAGTCGTAAAACGATAAATGGTATACCTCAAGCGGGTTAATTGGTATAGCATCAAGCTGTAAAACGATAAATGGTATACCGCAAAAGGGCTAATCGGAATAGCATTGAGTCGTAAAACGATAAATGTTATATCGCAAGCGGGTTAATCGGTATAGCATCGAGTCGTAAAACGATAAATGATATACCGCAATGAGTTAATCGGTATATGACAGCTTCGTAAAACGATAAATGCTATACCGCAAATCACGTAACTTGTAGATCACCAAGAAGCAAAACGATAAATGGTAGTGTTGGAGGGAATAGAATGGCGTTTATAGACATCACACAATTAGGAGCGATTGGAGATAATCGTACAGATAACACGGAAATTATTGCTCAGGCAATTAATCAGTGTGCAGAAAGCGGAGGGGGAACTGTTTTTGTACCATCTGGCACCTATTTGACGGGTCCAATTGTACTAAAAAGTAATATTACCCTTTATTTAGAAGCAGGAGCAACGATTACTTTTTCGGATGAATTTGATCGTTATCAGCCTGTCAAGACACGTTGGTCTGGCTATGAATGTTATGGGTATTCTCCACTAATTTACGGAGATAACCTTACGAATGTGGCCATCAAAGGAGAAGGTTCTTTTGACGGACAAGGAAAAGCATGGTGGTTGATTAATAGACAGCTTCGTGTAGATAGTAAAGCTTACGCTTCAAAAACAACAGAAAAAATTGCTCAACTTAATCAGAACTTTATGGAACCTATTGAGACGAATCTCGTCGAATGGGATTCTCAATTCCTACGTCCACCTTTACTACAATTGATGAACTGTAAAAAAGTCACAATTGAAGGTGTCACTTTAAAAAATTCACCTTTTTGGAATACACACCTCGTCTATTGCGATCATGTAACCGTTCATAATGTGACATTTGAAAATCCAGCTGATACACCAAATGGTGATGGCTTTGACATTGATTCTTGTACTAATGTACGTGTTTCAGATTGCCATTTTGCCGTTGGAGATGATTGCCTCGTCATAAAATCCGGCATTAATGAGGATGGACGAAGAGTGGGTAAGCCGACCGAAAATGTGGTCGTAACGAATTGTACTATGCACCATGGACATGGTGGAATTGTCCTTGGTAGTGAAATGTCTGGCGGTATCCAAAATGTGACGATATCTAACTGTACTTTTATTGGAACAGATCGTGGAGTACGAATTAAAACAAACCGTGAACGCGGCGGATATGTGAAAAATATCCTCGTGAACAATATTTATATGGAGGATGTATTCTGTCCAATTGCGATTAATTCATTCTATCGCCATGGTGTAAATGAAAATGATCCAACAGTAAATAGTCCTGAGGCACAACCAATTACTGAAAAGACACCTGAAATCGAACATATTCAAATTAGTCATATCACTGCTAGAAACTGCCGAGCAGCTGCTGGTTTTATATATGGGCTTCCAGAAAGACCAATTAACGATATTTCAATCTCTCATTCTACCATCGAAATGACGGTGGACCCAAATGAAGAGGGCGGAGAGCCAGATATGGTTCAAGAGGAATTAATAATGGCTGGAGCAGGAATCTTTGGAAAATACATTACAAATTTAGATATCCATCATGTTCGTGTAGAAACACGCCAGGGTACTGGCCTTCAAATTGAAGATAGTCAGCATGTTAACATCGATCATTTTACTATGAGAAAGCAGCATGACTCTACCCCAGTAGTCATTTTAAAACGAGTGGAAGATAAAAATGTTGATGGTTATGCTTCACAAATGGCAAACAAAAACTATCTACAAATCGAAGAGCAGAGTAATTTTCTAAAACAAGATCTATAAAACATGCAGATCAATTCGAACGGGGGGATTTACATGTGGGTAACCCATCCATTTTTGGAAGACCTATATCAAGACACTGTCAAAAGCGATAGGAAAACCTATGATGAAAAATGGCAAACAGCCTTAAAAGAAAAATTTCATGAACGCATCGGTACCTTTAAAAATGACGAACCTCTACAGCCTACTATGGTCGAACAAAAGGAATATGAGCAATATACAAGGTATACTGCTGAGATTACAACTCTACCAAATGTTAGGATGCAGATGTATGTGTTGGTACCAAAAAAAAATAACGGAAAAAAAGCTCCAGCGGTTCTTGCCTTACATGGTCATGGATATGGAAACAAAGATATTGTGGGTCTAGACCCATCTGGAAATGATCGAAAATGGGATCCCGGATTGCATAAGGATTTTGCGGTGGGACTTGTCAAACGGGGATTTGTCGTTGTGGCTCCAGAATTAATTGGTTTTGGGGAACGAACCTATTCAAATGATGACCGAGATAATCCATCTGATAATTCTTGTTATTCACTGGCGAGTCAGTTATTGCTTTACGGAAAGACACTTGCAGGACTTCGTGTTTTTGAATGTCAAAAAGTCTTAGATTTCATGGAAGAACTAGAAGAAATTGACTCAACCCGCATTGGCTGTATGGGGATTTCGGGAGGCGGACTGGTTGCTGCCTACACCTCTATTCTCGATCAACGAATCACTGCAACTGTTATTTCTTGCTATACGAATACATTCAAAGGAAGCATCATACACAGAAGGCACTGTTTAGATAATTATGTACCAGGTATCTTGCAGGAGGCGGAAATGCCAGAGTTAATCTCATTAATTTTTCCACGGCCACTCTTTATTGAAGCAGGAAAACAAGATCATCTCTTTCCTATTAATGAAACTGAAAAAGCAGTTAGGGAGATTAAAAGTATCTATTCAGAACGTAACAGCGAACAACTAGTAGGATCGCATTTTTTTGACGGTGGTCATGAGATATGTGGAGAGCAATCGTTTGAATGGCTTTGTTCAATCTTGGATGTAAGGTAACAATAAATCCAAATAATTAATAATGGAGATGATTGTTTACATGAAGGAAGCAAAAAAAAGTGTTGCTGATCGGAATGTTTGGCAAGCAGATTTAGAGAATGGTTTTTATCAAAATCCTATTTTACATGCAGATTATTCAGATCCTGATGTTGTACGAGTAGGTAAAGATTATTATATGGTTTCTTCAAGCTTTCATATGTCACCATGTTTACCGGTCTTACATTCTACTGATCTTGTAAATTGGAAGATTATTAATCATGTGGCACAAACATTGCCGTACGCAAGTTACGATAAACCACGGCATGGGGAGGGCGTATGGGCTCCTAGTATTCGCTATCACGACGGAAAGTTTTGGGTGTTCTTTAGTGCACCTGATGAAGGCATATTTATGAGTACTGCAGTAGACCCAGCGGGCGAATGGACACCATTACACTTAGTTAAAGAGGTCAAGGGCTGGATTGATCCATGCCCATTCTGGGATGATGATGGTCAGGCATATTTGGTCAATGCATTTGCAAAAAGCAGAACTGGTTTTAAAAGCATCCTCCATGTAAGTCGGATGAAACCAGATGGAACAGAGCTATTAGATGAGGGTGTTCATGTATTTGACGGAATCCAGCACCATCCAACAATTGAAGGTCCGAAATTTTACAAGCGAAATGGCTATTATTATATTTTTGCTCCAGCAGGTGGGGTTGCAACTGGATGGCAAACGATTCTGCGTTCAAGAAATATCTTTGGTCCTTATGAGGATAAGATTGTTCTACATCAAGGCAATACGAATATTAATGGTCCTCATCAAGGTGGTTGGGTTGAGACGGAAACGGGTGAATCATGGTTTCTCCACTTTCAGGATAAGGAAGCATACGGTCGTATTGTTCACCTTCAACCGATGCATTGGGAAAACGATTGGCCAGTAATGGGGCAAAACCAAAATAATGCAGGAATCGGAGAACCTGTGATCCAATGGGAAAAACCAAAAGCACAAGTTTCTTCCGAGGTTGTTGTTCCGGATATGAGTGATGATTTTACTTCGGATACATTAGGGCTTCAGTGGCAATGGCAAGCAAATCGTCAATCCCATTGGTACAAATTGAAGGACCAAACGTTAAGGCTATATGCTGTTGGCCATTCAGGTGAAACCAATCTTTATCATATTCCAAATGTCATGACACAGAAATTTCCGGCAGAAACGTTTAAAGTCACAACAAAACTGACTTTTTCTCCTGAATCTAGTGAAGATCACAGCGGTTTACTTGTACTAGGAGAACAGTATGCTTCAATCGAAGTAAGGAAATTAGAAAATCAACTGGGTGTTTTTTATGTCACGGGAGATGAGAAAGAACTTCAAAATGTAAAATGTATCGGCAAAATCAAAGGAAATGAACTATTTTTACATGTAGAAGTAAATGAAGGAGCGATTTGTAGATTTAGCTTTAGTGAGGATGGTATCAGCTTTGCACAGGCAGAAGACATCTTTAAAGCTACACCAGGAAAATGGGTGGGTGCTCAAATCGGAATTTATTGTTATAACGGCAACCGTGAGAATAGCAAAGGATACGCAGATTTCGACTATTTTTCAGTTCACAACTAAAAGGGCATTCATTGCCCTTTTACTGTTTTGAAGAAAGGGGAGAACAAATTGTCTACATTTAAAAATCCAATAATCCCAGGATTTTATCCAGATCCGTCTATTTGTCGAGTCGATGATGATTATTACTTAGTCACATCTACATTTGAATACTTTCCTGGTATACCCATCTTTCATAGCAAAGATTTGGTAAACTGGAGGCAAATCGGGCATGTGCTCACCAGACCAAGTCAACTGAATCTTGATGGAACACCGAATTCAAAGGGAATCTATGCAGCAACCATACGTTACCACGAAGGTGTCTTCTATGTCATTACAACCTTCGTAGAAAGTCAAACAGGTGCAAGAAGAAACTTTTTTGTAACAGCTGAAAATCCTGAAGGCCCTTGGTCTGATCCATATTGGTTAGAGGATTGCCCTGGTATTGATACATCATTGTTTTTTGATGATGATGGAAAAGTATATGTGACAGCAAATCGACGACCTCCAGGAGGGCAGCTTTACCCAAAACATATGGAAATCTGGTTGCAGGAACTAGATCTGGAAACAAAGCAATTAACCGGTGAGAAATACAGTCTTTGGGATGGGGCATTAAAGAATGTTCATGCCCAGGAAGCACCACATATATACAAGGTCGATGGTGTGTATTATTTAATCATTGCAGAAGGTGGCACCGGTTTTACTCATTCCATTACGGTCGCGCGGAGCGAATCCGTTACGGGCCCGTATGAAGGTGCTAAAACGAATCCGATATTGACACATCGGCATCTAGGAAGAGAATACCCGATTTCCAATGTGGGTCACGGTGATATCGTGGATACAAACAATGGTGAATGGTGGATGGTTTGTTTAGGTTCACGTCCATACGGTGGTGAATATCGAAACCTAGGTAGGGAGTCTTTCCTTGTCCCACTCAAATGGGAGGAAGGGTGGCCTGTCGTCAATCCAGGAAAAGGTATTGTTGAAATGGAAGGAATCAAGCCTAATTTAGAGGAGAAAAAATGGCAAACCACACCAGCATGTGATCATTTTGACTTACCGGAACTACAGATGCAGTGGAATTTCATCCGAACACCAAGAGGTGATTTTTGGTCATTAACGGAACGCCCAGGTTATTTGCGATTACAATTGAAGGCTGAAACGATCACAGAAACCGTTAATCCTGCCTTTGTTGGTCTTAGACAGCGCCATTTAAATTTTGCAGCTCGAACAAAAATGGAATTCTCACCGAACAATAAGCATGAAGTCGCAGGACTTGTATTATTACAAAACTGTGATTTTCATTATCGAGTAGAATATACACAATCTGAGATCAAATTGATAAAGAGAGAAGGGGGGCAAGAAGAAATTCTTGCATCCTCTCCTTACCAACAAAATGAAGTTTATTTAAAAGTTGAGGCATATGGTCAGTCCTATCATTTTTATGTAGCAAAAGAGCCAGAACAGTGGCAAGTCTTAAAAGAAGATGTAGATGGAAGAATTTTAAGTACAGATGTTGCAGGCGGTTTTACAGGTGCTTATTTAGGAATGTATGCAAGTTCAAATGGTACTGAGTCGTTAAACCATGCTGATTTTGATTATTTTGAGTACATCGGATTAGATAATTGATGTAAAAATAAGCTCCCTATTTGGGAGCTTATTTTGGTAACCACTGATCATTCGTATGGAAAATATTTTCTAATGAGTATTTGGAAGCTTCCTCTTCACTTAATGATTTTGCCCAGCTAACTCTGTGTGAGGAATCACTTCCAGGACCCATGCTAATCCATTCGGAATACCGAGCTGTTTTTTCATTTTCTTCATTTCGCCAATTATCCCATCCAAGGGGATGAATATGCTGACCCATCCATGTATTGATAAAGACTGTATGGGCAAATGGGCGCCAAGGGCGTCCTAGGTACACTTCAGAAGCATCCTTTGCCCCAGTCAGTCTACAATTTTTGAAAACATACCCATATTTATTTTCCTTTGGAGTTGAGGCAGCAGTAATATAGCCCTTGCGAAGACTATGAATCGTACATTCTTCAAAAACAGCGACAGCAGAGCCAAAGATGAAATCTACATGCCCCTCAATATAGCATTCCGAGAAGTAATGTCTTCCCTTAGATGTGTAAAGAGTATCTTGATTTGCTAATAATCTAACATGGTTAAATGTACACTTATCTCCGGCTACATAAAGGGCAAGTGCCTGGCCGATAGCGTCACCATATCCGGCAACATTTTGAATCGTTAGATGCTTCAATTGGAATAAATCAGCAAATACATGGAAAGTAGCTGTTTCAAATGTCCCAATTTCATTCCCATCTGAGTTTTTCATTTTGGCAAATTTACTACCTGAAATAATCGTTTCGTATTCTCCAGCCCCAATGATAGTAATATTGGGTTTATTTTCAGGTACAGTTATGATTTCCTCGTATAAACCTTCTTTTACATAAATGGTTACAGGTTCCAGTGGAAAGACACGAACCGCGTCAATCGCGGCTTGGATCGTATAATAGTCACCATCTCCATGTTGAGAGACTACTAGTTTTTGCATGAACACATTTCCTTTCTTAGGTCGCTCTTATAGACTCACGATATTTACCAGGTGTCGTTCCTTCAATTTTCTTAAAAGAGCGAATAAAGTTTTGGGAGTTATTAAAGTTAAGTCGATCTGAAATTTCTTTCACTGAAATATCAGTTTCAGCAAGCCATTTTTTTGCCATATTAATCCGATACATGGATAAATATTCACTAAATGAAATGTTCATTTCTTTCCTGAAAATACTGCTTAAATAATTCGGATTGTAATGTAACCTATTCGCAATCATATCGAGTGTAATATTAGATTCAAATTCCTCATGAATGATGTGAACAATGTTTTCTGAAATGGTTTTATACTGGGATTCAGCACGGTCATCAATCTTTTGAAGAAGGGGATCGATGATAACGTTGATAAACCAGTCCTTCACCTCTTCTCTTGACTTCAGTTCATAGATCTTTTCAAAAATTGAACGATTGTCTTCTAAATCTAATACATTGATTGCCAATGTGTGCATTAGCTCAATTAAATCGCTTAATAATCTAACTAATGAAATTTGGTATTGAATATGATTCAGATCCTCAGAGAAAATTTCATCAATTAGCTCATTGAGTAAACGATAGACTTTCTCTTTGTCGTTCACTTTGATCGAGTCGAATAATTCAGTTTCAAGTCGCTTAGGGAAGTATGTGTGCAATCCTTTTCCAATTTCAAGGTTTTCAAAGAAAATAATCGATTCAGTACCATATTTTAGCGTGTATTTGAGAGCTTCTAGGCTCTCCTTATAACCAGTTCTCGTCTCAAGCACATTAATGAAAGGTTCACTTACCCCAATACTCACAGGGACACTGTATTCCTCTTTAATTTTTTTCTGAATTTGTTCAGCAAGATCATTTACATATTGATTAAACTCATGCTTCGATTCTATGTTGCTTAACAATAGGGTAACTTGAGTTTGTTTATTAACTATTGGTAGCATACGCTCATCACTTGGAATCATTTCTTCAACCAGTCCATTAATAACAAATAATAGAACGTCTTCTTCTTTTGGCTTATAGGAAGTGCCTTCAAGACTGTCGATTTGAACGGTTAGAACACTGAGCCATTTAAAATCTAAGTTATAGCCAAAATATTTCATTCTGCCTTCTAACTCTTCATCTGTAACATTTCCAGTTAAGAGTCGGTGCATGAAAAATTGTTTGAGTTGATTAATTTGGTTTGATAATGATTTTTCTAATATATCATTTTGTTTCATCATGTCTTTTACATGGTTTTCAATAAAGACAAATTCATTCTTATCTTTTCGTTCTTCTTTATTAGTTAATGAATGTAAAATGACATTTTGTAATTGTTTAATAGGTTGATAGATTATTCTACTACCGAATAAAGCTAGTAATAATGAAACGCCAGCAATCAATAGGGTGATGGCAAGTGTTAGCCATCCGATCGATCTTGATTGGGCTGTTAGTTCACCAAGTTCAACGACAGAAACATAAGTCCAACCATTATAAAACGATTTTCGATAGGTAAAGAGATAGTCTGTACTATCAGATGCAATCGTAAATTGCCCGGTGTCTTCTTCAATGGAGGTATTTTCAGACAATACGTCTTTATATTCAAAAGCTTGTCCTACATTTTGTGTTTCGTTGTGTAAGACAACGGTTCCATTTTTGTCTAAAATATAAAATGTTTCTAAAGAGTTGTCCTTCTTTAAAATATCGCGAAAACTACATGTCGGTATATTCGCAATAATCATCCCTGTTTTATTAGAAGAAATCGCAGGTATTTTCTTAATTAGGTTCAAATTATAGCCGCAAGCACGGGAAGCCGGTTGTTTGTACAAAGGGTCCTTCGTGTTTTTTTCTAAAAGCCAGACAGAGCTTGTCTTTAGTGAAAGATACCGATCGGAGATTTCGTTCAGTTGTCCCTCAGATAATCGTTGAAGACCATAATTATTAACAAGCCAGTTATTTTGAAAACTAATCAGAGCAATATCAGTAAGACGTGTATCGAATGTTTGCTGATGACTTAGATCGTCCCTTAACTGGTTATATAGCTGGAATTGTCTTGTTGTAAGCGGTTCCCTTAATGATTCAATAATTTTTGATGAAGCTGCTAACTGTGTCAGGGATTGGTCCACTGACTTAATAACCTGCTCTACATTTGTTTGGATTTGGTACACACTATGTTCTTTTTCTTTTGCAACATAATTCTCCACAACAGAGGTTGAGCGAAGGAATGAAAATATTCCGACAATAATGACTGGTATAATGGCCAAGATACTTACAAATAAAATCATCCTATGGAAGAAGGTTCCTGGTAGCTTAAGTTTCATGTAATCACTCCAAATCTATTCAAATGTGAGGGGATGATTATTAAGTTTGTAACATCCCTGTAATATTCGAATGTCTTCTATTATAAATGTAAGCGTACATAATTTGAATAATCATTTTGTTACATTGTGTTCATAATATTAGAATATTCCTTATAAATTCAAGGGTATACTGACCTATTTAAAAGTAAATTAAATGATTATAGTTATTATTATAATAGTATCCTATCATAAAGACAGGGAAGTTGTTACCGTTTTCAAATATTACCTATTTCATTGTGAGAAAGGATGAATATTCATGAATAACACGATAGTTGAAAAATCACCTTTATATTTTGCAAAAAAAATGTGTGACACATTGATGACAAAGTTTACTCCAGAGGAGCTTCCACCGGGTGGACGTTGGCACTATCACCAAGGCGTATTTTTATGTGGAATGGATTTAGTTTACAACAAAACAGGTGAAGACAAATATTTTGAGTACTTAAAGGCATATGTTGATCACAATATCGATGAAAATGGAAACTTATTATTTGCTAGAGATGAGTTAGATTCAATTCAAGCAGGACTCTTATTATTCCCATTATATAAAGCTACTGGATTAAAAAAATATGAAATAGCTGCTCAACGTTTACGTAATATTTTTACAACGTTAAATCTTACAAGCGAAGGTGGATTCTGGCATAAGGATAAATACCCGTACCAAATGTGGCTAGATGGCTTATACATGGGTGGACCATTTGCGTTACATTATGCCAATGATTTCAATGAGCCAAATCTAATCGACATGGTCATTCATCAGGAAAACTTAATGAGAAAGCATACAAAGAGTGAAGCGACCGGTTTATATCATCATGGTTGGGACGAAAAGGCTGTACAGCCGTGGGCTCGTCCTGATGGTAAAGCTCCAGAGATTTGGGGTCGTGCTCTTGGTTGGTATGGATTAGCAGTCATAGACATGATTGATATTTTACCAGAGGGCCATCCACATAAGGAAGAGTGGATTGCATTCATTCAAGATTATGTTCGTGATGTCGTCAACTATCAGGATGAAAAGACGGGCCTATGGTACCAAGTTGTGGACAAGGGAGACAATGAAGATAATTGGCTTGAGACATCTGCTTCCAGTCTATTCGTTTATGTTATTGCCAAAGCTGTTTCTAAGAAATATGTTGGCGAGGAGTTTGCGAAATATGCAACAAAGGCATATGAAGGATTGCTCAAGTATAAAGTTCAAGAAACTGAAGAAGGCACTCTTATTATCGATGATATTGTAATCGGTACTTCAATTGGAGTATATGACTATTATATTAATCGTGAGCGCAGCCATAATGACTTACATGGTGCAGGTGCTTTTATCATGGCAAGTATGGAAATGGAAAAATTGCTTGCTGAACATCAGGGGGTTAAATAATCAATGAAAAAATATGCAGTTTGTGGATTGAGTAACAGAGCACTTAAAATGTTTATTCCACCATTAGTTGAAAAATTTGCAAAACAAAGCGAGATTGTTGGTTTGCTAGACAGCGATGAATTCCGTCTTGAATTATGCAAAGAGAAATTTCCTGTCTTAGCTCAAACACCGACATACCTTCCAAATCAAATTGATCAAATGATTGAGGAAACAAAACCGGATTGTATTATTGTTGTAAGCCGTGATAATACACATATCGATTACATTTTAAAAGCACTTGAACATGATGTAGATGTCATCACAGAAAAACCAATGGTTACAACCGCTAAAGATGCAAAGAGAGTAATGGAAGCTGAACAAAATAGCAAAGGTAAAGTGACTGTAGCATTTAATTATCGCTATAGTCCTTACCATCGAAAGATTAAAGAACTTGTTTTAGAAGGTAAAATAGGTAGAGTGACTTCGGTTGACTTGAATTGGTATATCGACACATATCACGGGGCGAGCTATTTCAAACGTTGGAATCGGAAAAGGGAACTTTCCGGTGGACTTTCAATCCATAAATCAACACATCATTTTGATCTTGTCAATTGGTGGATTGATCAATATCCTGAAGAGGTTTTTGCACATGGAGCCTTACATTATTATGGACCCAATGGAGAGCTTAACCCAGACCCAACGACAGATAACCGATATTGTGGTACATGCCATGTAAAAGATAACTGTGATTATTATTTAAGATGGAATCCTCGTGAATTTTCGGAAGCCATTGAAGATGATCACTTAAACATGGGTGATAAAAAAGAAAACAAATATACGGATTATCGACCAGATGCATGTATCTTTGACTCTGAGATAAACATTGAGGATACGTATACAGCTTCTGTAAAATATAACAAAGGTGCTCTATTAAGCTATTCAATTAATTTCTCAACACCATTTGAAGGCTATCGCTTAGCCATCAATGGTACAAAGGGAAGAATTGAAACACAAGAATTTCATGCACCAAGCCGGGTACCTTTCGAAGTGCCTGAGCAAACAATTGATTACTATCCTTTATTTGGCTCAAAAGAAATTATTCATGTTGTCCAAACTGCTGGTGGACATGGCGGTGGAGATCCTGTGTTAATTCATGATCTTTATCAAGGCATCGATCCAAGACGCCAATATGAAATACTAGCAGGGGCCGAAGCAGGGGCGTATTCAATCGCACTAGGAGAAGCGGTTTGGAAATCAGTCGAAGAGAAGAAACCAATTTCCATTCAAGAATTACTAAAAAGTTATCAAGGACAACTATAGGATAATCATTAGAAAGGGGAAAGACATATGCTAGGAGGATTGGACAGTCCATTTTACCGCTGGTGTGGGGCTATTTCACGTTTGATTTATCTAAATATGTTATGGCTTCTATTTACAATAATGGGACTAGTTGTTGCAGGAATTGTACCTGCAACTGTAGCGCTTTTTGCAGTAACTCGAAAGTGGATCATGGGAGATGAAGATATCCCTGTTTTTTCAACATTTTGGAGCGTATATAAAAAAGAATTCTTAAAATCCAACCTCCTAGGGCTTACCCTGTTCATAGCTGGATATATCTTATATGTCGATCTTGTATTTCTTCCCACCACAAGCATGTTTTTTATCGTGGTGAGGTACGCACTAATTGCAATTTGTTCAGTTTACATCGTAATTTTACTATATATTTTCCCAATCTATGTCCATTTTAATGGGAATATAAAATCGTATTTGAAGAATGCCGTCATGTACGGTCTATCCTACCCACTCGTTACTTTTGCGATGGTATTAGGGATTATCATACTTTATATTGGATTTACTTATGTCCCATCTCTCATACCTTTTCTTAGTGTTAGTATACTAGCCTATTTTATTATGTGGCTTGCGCTAAAAGTTTTTGCAAGAATTGAAGAAAAAGTAAATGGGAAAGACGAAGTAAAATCAAATAAGAGAGAACCAAGTTTTAGTAAATAGACAAATTGAAGGTGTTTCAATGAAAAACGTTCATATATATATTGCCGGAGATTCAACAGTATCTGATTGCCCACCTAACGAAGAACCACGTGCAGGATGGGGACAGGTAATCAACCAGTTTTTTTATGAGAATGTTATCATTCACAATTTAGCAATTGGCGGTCGAAGTTCAAAAAGTTTTATTGATGAAAAGAGGTTAGAAGCAATACTAAACGAAATTCAACCGAATGATTACCTCTTCATTCAATTTGGGCATAACGATCAAAAACAAGATCATCGAAGAACAGAACCTTATTCAACTTACCAAGCCTATTTGAGCCAATATATCGAAGGCGCAAGAGCAAAAAAGGCTATCCCGATTTTAGTAACTTCGATGCATCGTAGAACCTTCGATGAAAACGGAAAAATAATGAATAGTTTAGGAGAATATCCAGAAGCGATGATGGCCCTTGCAAAGGAAAAACATGTAAACCTCATCGATTTATGGAATGATTCGAAGAACTTATATGAATCTTTAGGTCCTGAAGAATGTAAAAATCTTTTTATTTGGTTTGAGCCGGGTGAACATCAAAACTACCCTGATGGAATTAGTGATGATACGCATTTTCGAGAGGATGGGGCAAATAAAATTGCAGAAATTATTGCCAAAGAAATTAAAAAAACAATCCCAGATTTAGCGATATATCTAAAGGATTAAAGTGAGGTGTTCATGTGATCAATCTAGGTATTCGCGCACATGATGTAAAGGCTAGCTCCTTAGATGAACTTGTGCAAACAGTAAAAGATAAAGGGTTATCTTCTGTACAATTGGCCTTAGCAAAATCATTTCCAGAACTAAACACGAGTTTAGGAAGTCTTTCACCTGGTTTTGCTAAGAATATAGGTAATGCTTTTCAACAAATGAACATCCAAATCGCAGTATTAGGCTGCTACATTAATATGATTCACCCAGACCAACAAGAACGTCAAAAAGCATTAGACCGCTTCAAGGAGCATATCCGTTACGCAAGAGATTTTGGCTGTAGTGTTGTTGGAACTGAAACAGGAAATGTCCATGCGAAAATGGGATTTACTGTAGATAATTTCCGTGAGAAACCTTTTTTAGATGTTGTTGAAAGTGTGAAAGAACTTGTAAATGAAGCAGAAAAATTTGGAGTTATTGTAGGGATAGAAGCGGGAGTTAACCATCCTGTTTACAACCCAATGCTCTTAAAAAGGTTATTGGATGAAGTAAATTCAAATAATTTACAAATTATCTTTGACCCGGTAAATTTATTAACTGTTGAAAATTTCATTTATCAAGATGAAATTTTCAAAGAGGCTATCGAACTATTTGGCGATCGTATTATCATTGTTCATTGTAAAGATTTTGTTATTGAGGATGGCAAGTTGAAGTTTGCTCCTCCTGGTAAAGGGCTATTAAACTACGACTTAGTCATGGAACTGATTAAGCCTAAAAAACCTTATATCCAATTTCTTCTAGAAAGTACAACCGAACCTTTTATAGATGATAGTATTGCATTTTTACATGTAAAATACGAAAATGCTTAGTATGGGATGATATGTAGTATATTTCCCTCATATACACATCAGAAGGGATGAAAGGGCTTTGAGAGATAAAGGAAAGGTCAAAGAATTATTTGCAGCCATGAGTACAGCTGAAAAAGCCAAGTATATTTGGGAGTACTATAGATATTATCTATTTGCTTTTCTTATTGTATTTATTGTCGCTATCTTTCTAGTAAACGACTATTCACCCAAAAAGGATTCTGCACTTTCGATTCTTGTTCTAGGAGATTTGGTAGATTCAAATGAAATTGAAAATATCCAACAAAAGCTAAATGAAGGAATTCTATCAGAAGAAGAAAGAAAAACGCATGAAGTATCGATACAGGTAATCCCATATGCACCAGATGCTGCAGATTTAAATGTTGTCATGGCCGCTCTACAACGAGTAACTGGAGAAATATCTACTGGAGAACTCGATGTTTTGTTCATTGACAAAGAACAGTTCGAGATTATGAATGGGGAACAATATTTTTATAGCCTAGATAAATTAGTAGATAAAGAAATACCAGTTGGTAAAGAATTTATGTATTATGATTCTAAAAATCAGGCTACTGGAATCGATGCACAAGCTTTGCCACTATTTAACGAAGCAATCGATGATCCAGATGTGGTAATGGGTGTAATTGTAAATACCCAAAGAACAGAAAACATAGAAAAAGTTTTTAACATTTTATTCAAAAAACAGTGATTTTTTCATTGCAATATTAGTATATTACGATATTATTTTAATAGAAGGCAATTTAATTAGGAGGCTATATCCATGGAACATATGAAGCAACTAGTTGAAGCATTAAAAAACGGAAACGTTTTCGAAAATTCGGGGGAAGTTAAGGTTTATGAAAAATCTGTAACTCATCATGATAATGTAAGCCTTGTCATGGTAAGAGACCAACAGCAAAAATGGATTCTTGCATCAGGAGAAGGCGCTTTATTTGAGGAATTAAATGGTACAGTCATTACTGATAATGGAAAGGCTTGTCCATTAACACATGAAAATCGTTTAGTATTAAATCGTTGCTTTGAATATACTGTTCCAAGAGCATTCGGTACAAAAGTTGCAACAATGGGTTTAGGTGACCGCTTAGGTCTAGCTTCACCGGGACATATTGAAACTGTTCGTGACCATAATGTAAAGCCAATTCTTGCTCAACAAAGTATTCGTGAATTAACATTAACGAATCGTACAATGAATGATGTAATTGACGCAGCAAGTTTTGCTGTTTTCCAAGAAGGATATACAGGTGGATTTGGTGCAGATGGCGACCACTTAAAAGAAGAAGAAGATATTAAAATGGCGTTATCACTTGGTATGTCAATGCTAACATTAGATTGTTCAGACCATATCCAAAACCGAGTTGAGGGCTTAACAGTAGAGGAAATCAGTGCTGAATTTGATAGCCTCCCTGAAGAAACGAAGAATCACTATATTGAGCTATATTTAAATAAAGAATTTGATGTAAAAGGTCTTGGAATCGGATTTGATGAAAATACATTAAAGAAATTTGTATTGTTATATGGAAAAGCTTTAGACTATATGGTCCATGTCCATGACACATATATCGAAAAAGCAGACCGTGACATTGATTTTGAAATTTCAATTGATGAAACTGAAACAGTTACATCTCCAGCAGCACATTTCTTTGTAGCAAATGAATTACAAAAACGTGGCGTAACAGTAACTAGTCTTGCTCCAAGATTCTGTGGTGAATTCCAAAAAGGAATCGATTATATTGGTGATATTGAACAATTCGAAAAAGAATTAAGTGAACACGCGCTAATCGCTGAATACTTTGAATACAAATTAAGTATCCACTCTGGAAGTGATAAATTTACAGCGTTCCCAATTATCGCGAAGTATACGAATGGAGTTCTTCATGTTAAAACAGCTGGCACAAACTGGCTTGAAGCTGTACGTGTAATTGCAAAAGTAAATCCTGGTCTTTATAGAAGAATGCATGCATATGCACTAGAACATTTAGATGAAGCACTTAAGTATTACCATATTACACCAGATATGAACACAATCGTTCCACTTGATACAGTTTCTGATGAAAACCTTCCTGAATATATGAACAATGACGCAGCAAGACAAGTAATCCATGTAACTTACGGATTATTGTTAACTGCAAAAGATGAGAACGGAAACTTCATCTTCAAGGATGAATTCTTCGGTACATTGAATGATAATGAAGATGAATACCGTCAAGCCCTTGTAAAACACATCGGCAAGCACGTTGAATTATTAAACCTATAAAAAATGACTATTTTCAAAACACCTTTCTTTTAGCTATACTAGCTAAGGGAAGGTGTTTTTTTATGCATAAATTTATCCTAATACTCTTTCTTGCTCTTTTTTTAAATGGCTGCGGGCCTCAAGGTACCAATCAAGAGTCTACTAAAGAGGTAGAATTAACAGTTTCTGCTGCTACAAGTATGCAGAATGTTTTACAGGAATTAAAGAACAATTTTGAAAAGGAACATCCTACAATTAAGATCGCTTTTAATTTTGGTGCAACAGGTGCACTTGCACAACAAGTTTCTCAAGGAGCTCCGGTCGATTTATTTTTATCGGCTTCCATAGAAAAGTTCGATTTGCTAGTTGATGAGGGTCTCATTGACGAAAAACTTCATCAAAATCTAATTGGCAATGAGATTGTGTTAATTGCTCCAAAAGAAAACGTAAAGCAGATTACGGAAATAGAAGATTTGCAAACAAAGGCTGAACGGATATCAATCGGAATACCAGAATCTGTTCCTGCAGGGAAATATGCGAAGGAAGCACTTGAAAGCAGGGATATGTGGAATGAAATCGAAAATAAACTAGTGCCCTCAAAAGATGTTCGGCAAGTCCTTACATATGTTGAGACTGGAAATGTAGATGCGGGGTTTGTCTACAAAACAGATGCCCAATTTTCAGACCAAATTGTGATTGTGATGAGTGTGGATACTAAGTATCATTCAGAGATTATCTATCCAATCGGCGTCATAAAATCATCAGAGCATATAAATGAAGCAAAATTATTTTATGAATATTTATTGAGCGATGAAGCCATTGCCCTTTTAGAGGAATATGGGTTCTCAAAACTAAAAATAAAAAAGCAATTGGAGCATGAATGACCAATTGCTTTTTTTATTTACATATACGGTTGTACACCCTTTGCGATTTCCTGTACGATGTTTGCAAGGGATGAGATTTGTTGATCGTCTAGGTTGAAAGACTCTTTGATTTTTGTTTCAAGATTATTCGTAATTCTACGTTTGCCAACTTCTACAAGGGCAATAAGCGCAAAACTACAATTTACAGCTTTCGCGAAGTCACGTTGAGTCATGTTGTTTTTTTTGCGTAAAAATTTAACAATATCTTTGTTAATCCTAGGCATATTATACACTCCTTACCTATGGCTTTTTACATGTGGGAATATATGATTGCGTATCTATTATTCTATGATAATCACAATATTACCATCATATATATATTTCGTCTAGGCAGGTTTTCAGGATGTCCAGCTTCAGGCGCCATCGGTTCGAGGTCATAAGCCAATCGCTTCAGATGGTAAAAAACACCTTCTGTCAGCGCTCGTCTTATGCTTGTCACCGATAGACGGGGCCTTGCGCTTTTCCCATCGCCTACGAATTAGAAAAGCTGTAGAGCTTGTCTACAGCTGTTTTAGGGAATTACTTATCTCCATAAAGTCGACGTGCAGCATGATTGGTTGGACCAACATATTCATTTAGTTGGAAGGAGTGACGAATGGCAGCTGTAATGAATTTCTTCGCTTCATATATGGCTTCCTTCACTTCTAGTCCTTTTGCAAGTCCAGCTGCGATAGCAGCTGAAGAGGTGCAGCCAGCGCCGTGAGTAAATGTTGTTTCAAAACGGTCGCTTTCAAGGACCTCTATTTCTTTTCCGTCATATAAAACATCTACTGCTTTATCATGTTTTAGCTTTCCGCCACCTTTTACGAGTACATATTTCGCACCAAGGTCATGTATCTTCACAGCAGCTTCTTTCATTTGGTCAACAGTTGTTATAGAACCGATTCCACTTAATTGACCTGCTTCAAATAAATTAGGAGTAATGACTGTTGCAAGTGGAGTCAGTATTTCTCTAAGAGCAACGGCATGATCTGGGAACAGAACTTCATCTTCTCCCTTACAAACCATTACAGGATCCACTACAAATTTTTGAAGATTATGTTTTTTAGCCGCATCTGCAGTAATTTCAATAATATCAACAGTAGGAAGCATACCAGTCTTTGCCGCATCCACACCAATGCCATCAAGGATTGTTGCTAATTGTGCCTTGATGATATCGTGGTCAACCGGAAAAACTTGGTGATTCCAACGATTATGCGGGTCCATCGCAACAATTACAGTTAAGGCAGACATGCCGTAAACTCCATGTTCTTGGAAGGTTTTTATGTCAGCTTGGAGACCAGCTCCACCACTACTATCAGAACCTGCAATCGTTAATGCTTTTGGTAAACTCATGTTTGAAACCCCCATCTAAAAAGTTTGACAGACTTATTATATATCAATTGATAGAAATAGATATATTATTGCAATAAAAAATAGACTTTACAATATAAGGAAGGTATAAAATGTTGATTTAGTAATTAAGAATTTGATACAATACTTTGATGTAAGAGAAAAGTGTAATTCGATCCTAAACACATTCATATCTTGCAAATATTAATGATAGGCGGTCGAAAATAATGACAGAAACAAAACCTTATCGAGTATTACTTTACTATCAATATGTAACAATTGAAAATCCAGCAGAATTTGCAGCAGAGCATCTAGCCTTCTGTAAAGAAATTGGTCTAAAAGGTCGTATTTTAGTAGCGACAGAAGGTATCAATGGAACGGTCTCCGGTACTGTTGAACAAACCGACAAGTATATGGAAGAAATGAGAAAAGATCCACGCTTTACAACAATGGTTTATAAAATTGATGAAGCAGATGGCCATGCGTTTAAGAAAATGCATGTTAGACCTCGTCCTGAGCTTGTCAACTTAAGCCTTGAGGATGATATCAATCCACTTGAATTAACAGGGAAATATTTAAGTCCAAAAGACTTTTATGAAAAAATGCAAGATCAGAATACAATTATTTTGGATGCAAGAAATACGTATGAATATGATTTAGGACATTTCAGAGGCGCGATTAGACCAGATGTAGAAACTTTCCGTGATTTACCACAATGGGTACGTGAAAACAAAGACATGCTAGAAGGAAAAAAGATCTTAACGTACTGTACAGGCGGTATTCGTTGTGAAAAATTCTCTGGTTGGTTAGTAAGAGAAGGCTTCGAGGATGTTGGTCAGCTTCATGGAGGAATTGCAACTTACGGTAAAGACCCTGAGGTACAAGGTGAACTTTGGGACGGCCAGCTTTATGTATTTGATGAAAGAATTGCTGTTCCGGTAAACCAAAAAGAGCATGTGATTGTAGGGAAAGATCATTTTACTGGAGAACCATGTGAACGCTATGTAAACTGTGCAAACCCAGAATGTAATGAACAAATACTTTGTTCTGAAGAAAATGAGCATAAATATCTAAGAGGCTGCACACATGAATGTCGCGTTCACCCACGCAACCGTTATGTAGAAGAGAACGGGTTAACTGAGGAAGAAGTAGCAGAACGTTTACAAGCCCTTGAAAAAGAATTAGTACAACAATAATTATTAAAACCACAGTGTGTAAAAACCACTGTGGTTTTTTCAAATACACAATTCTGGTACAATATAGGAAAAGAAAGGGGAGAATTGTGAAAATTATTGCATCTCATCCGTATGTTACTATACAAAGAAAGATAGAGTGGAATGTGCAAAAGTATATTGAAAACAAGCATCAGTTGCGATTGTTTGAGGACCGAATCCTTTCTTCTGCAAATGAATTTCATCTAGATCATGTATATGATGTTTCCTACAGAGCCAGCTTTCTATATCTCCACACAAACCAAGGAGTATTCTCCTATAATATTAAAGAAGAACCAATTGATTTTATTAAAGCATTTAAAGGTTTGAAACAGTAAATAACGTTTCGAGGTGAACTATGGAAATCGATAAAATTTTCAATGTAGTTAAGGAACGTACTCCCTCTCTATTAGGCCGTGGGGATTTTAAGCGCTTTTCCATTCTTCTTCCTTTAATTAAAAAAGATAATGAAGTTCATATCCTTTTTGAGGTTCGTTCAAATCAATTAAGACGGCAGCCAGGAGAGATATGCTTTCCAGGTGGAAAAATGGACCCAACAGATAGAGATGAACGGCATACAGCAATTAGGGAAACTATGGAGGAACTAGGGTTAAATGAAAGTGATATTACAAATGTAAGTCCACTAGATTATTTTGTTTCACCTTTTGGTACGATTATTTATCCATTTGTAGGTGTAATAAATAGTCCTGATGAGATTCAACCGAATCCAGCAGAAGTTGGAGAAGTATTTTCGGTTCCATTGTCATTCTTTCAGTCAAATCCTCCACAGATATTTAAAGTGAAATTTCATGTAGAGCCCGAAGAAAACTTTCCTTTTAACGATATCATTGGAGGGGAAAATTACAAATGGCAGGTAAGAGGCATGGACGAATGCTTTTATTATTATGAAGAACGTGTCATTTGGGGCTTAACAGCCGGAATCCTAAAACATTTTTTAGAAGTAATTGAAAAAAGCCCTAAATAAAGGGCTTTTTATTTTGCTATTTCGTAAATATAGCATTTTTTAATCCGAACGTGGGGTGGAGACACATCATATTCCAGTAATTGGGATGTTAATAGCACTCCAACCGTCGTGGAGATACACCATATTCCAGTAATTAGGAGGTTGAGCCGACACTCTAGCCATCGCAGAGACAACAAAAAGAGTATCGGTCTCCCAATACTCTTTCAAGTTTATATGTCAGTTTCCTAGTAGATCTCTAAGCTTATTTTCAACTTTTTCGCTGACATTCTTAATGTCTTTTTTTGCCTCTTCCAATACTACCTTCCATTTGGCACTTTCTTCTTTTAAGGTTTCTTCGATTTTTTCAGCTTGCTCTTTAATTTCTTCCTTTGTAATCGTTTTTCGGTCCTCTTGTCCCGAAAGCTTCGCATTTACAGAAACGACATCAAAGGAGTCGACTTCCATTGTAGGAAGCACTTCGTCCATCATTGCTTTATATAAAGGAACAATATAGTCAGAGCTACTACCGCGGATATAATGTGTTTTGTCTGTTTTGTCATAGCCCATCCAAACGGCACCAACGAAATTCGGTGTATATCCAACAAACCATTGGTCCTTTGTTCCATTAATATCTTTATAAGGGAGCTGGGTTGAACCCGTTTTTCCTGCTAGGTCAACTCCAGGGATTTTTGTGCCTCTACCTGAACCTGTTTCAACAACGTTTAAGAGCATAGAAGTCATATCGTTTGCCACTTGTTTCGATGTAACCTTGGTTGTTTTATGCTTATGTTCTGCAATGACATTTCCGGTTGGTCCTACTATTTTTGAGATTAGATGTCCTTCCGGTCGTTTTCCATCATTTGCAAAAACTGAATAGGCCACCGCTAGTTGTAAAGGTGAAGTCCCTTTATGCATGCCACCAAGTCCAATTCCAAGATATTTATCTTCTTCTGAAAATGGAATACCAAATCTTCGTAAAGAATCAAGTCCTTTATTAAGTCCAATTTGGTCTAACAGCCAAACAGTCGGTGCATTTAACGAGTGCTCAAGGGCTTCATACATCTTCACTTCACCTTGGTACGATTTTGAGAAGTTTTCAGGTGTATAATCTCCATATGTTTTTAACTCATCAACTAATACGGAAGTGGCCTCATACCCTTCTTCTAGCGCAGGAGTATATACTGCTAATGGCTTTAATGTTGACCCTGGTTGTGCCTGCAAATGAGTAGCTCGATTAAAACCACGGAATACATGTTCACCACGGCCTCCGACTAAACCAAGCACACCTCCAGTCTTAGGATGTAACATTACAGCACCACTTTGCACAAGAACATCCCTGCCTTTAGGGAAAAGATAGTCCTTTTTATAAACAGCTTCAAGGGCAGATTGAACGTCTTGATCCATCTCAGTATAGAAGCTATACCCTCGAGTCAGAATCTCCTCTTGCGTCAACCCATATTTCTTTATGGCTTCATCTAGCACTGCATCTACATAATAAGGATAGCTTCTTTCTATATAGCTTCCGCCGCCATCCTCAAGCTTGATTTCTTCTTGTTTCGCTTGTGCATATTCATCATCAGAAATCATCTTTAACTCATGCATTTTTAACAGAACTGTATTTCTTCGCTTAATCGCACCATCATAATTTTTATAAGGATTTAAAGCTGATGGTGCTTGGAGAATTCCAGCAAGCATTGCAGCCTCACTGATTGATACATTTTCAATTTCCGTATTAAAATACTTTTTCGAAGCTTGGCTAATTCCCCATGAACCATTTCCGAAGAAGACTTGATTTAAATACATTTGTAAAATCTCGTCCTTGTTATAATGCTTTTCAATTTCCAATGCTAAAAAGAGTTCTTCGATTTTCCGTTTATAGGTTTGTTCAGGGGAGAGAAGCGCATTTTTTGTAAGCTGTTGAGTAATCGTACTGCCTCCACCTGTAATTCTTCCAGCAAATATATTATTAAAAAAGGCGCGCGTGATTCCTTTAATATCAAAACCATTATGGGAATAGAAGCGCTCATCTTCAATTGCAATAACCGCATTTTTTACATGCTCTGGAAGTTCTTCTACCGAGACACCCTCAGTTCGATTCGTCGAGATATTGGTGGCTACTTCACCATCTTTATCATAAATAACAGTGGCTTGACGCAAACCGTCTTTCAGCGATTGAACGTTTGCCTGACTAGCCATGAAGGCAAAGAAGAGCATAGACACTAAGATAAACACCAATACAACCAGTAATAAAATTTTAGTTATATGCTTCTCTCGCCAAAAACGTTTAATAGATTCCCAGAGTCGTTTTATATACGGCATTATTTTTTCAAATATACCTCTCATATTTGTTTCTCCAATCATTAGGATACTGAACTTATATTTTATAACAGTTATTCGAATAAGAAAAATATAATATAATCTATTTATAGATTAAAAATTATATTTATAGTTATACGATTAGATGAAGTGTTTTATAGGAGGGTAATAAATGGAAAAACAACAATTGTTTATCAATGGAAAATGGAAAGAAGGCGTCCAGTACGAAGAATTACGCTCACCCTATAATCAAGAAATCATTGCAATGATCCCTTTAGCCACAAAAGAACAGGTAGAAAACGCAATTGCAAGTGCCCAACAAACGACAAAAACAATGCGAAATTTAACAGCTTTTGAGCGCGCAGATATCCTCGAAAAGGTGTCTGATCTGTTTACTGAAAGGCTCGAGGAATGTGCTCTTATCCTAGCCACTGAAAATGCCAAACCATTAAAAGCCGCGAGGGCAGAAATTGTAAGAACTGCTGAAACTTACAAATTTGCTGCAGAAGAAGCCAAACGTCTTCACGGGGAAACTGTACCACTTGATGCTGCTAAAAACGGGAAAGGAAGATTTGGATACACAAAAAGAGAACCGCTGGGTGTCATCGCGGCAATCACGCCATTTAACTTTCCTTTTAACCTAGTTGCACACAAGCTTGGCCCAGCCTTTGCGGCAGGAAATACGGTAGTATTAAAGCCTGCATCACAAACACCATTAAGTGCAATTATGACAGCGAGGCTATTTGAAGAAGCTGGACTGCCAAAAGGTGCTCTAAATGTCGTGACAGGAAAAGGTAGTGTGGTAGGTGATCTACTTGTTCAGGACAATCGTGTAAAAATGATTACTTTTACAGGTAGTGTACCAGTTGGAACACGAATTAAAGAGAAAGCAGGACTTAAACGCGTTACCCTCGAATTAGGCTCGAATGCTGCTGTCATCATTGATAGTACAGATGATTTGGAGACAGCTGCAGCTCGTTGTGCAGAGGGAGCATTCAATTTTGCTGGGCAGGTATGTATTTCGGTACAACGTATCTATGTGAATGAAAATGTATTTGAAGAGTTCGTTGAAAAATTGAAGTACTATACTAGTCAATTAGTTCTCGGTGACCCGAAATCAGAAACCACTGATGTATCAGCCCTCATTAATCCAAACGAAACGGATCGAATCGATAATTGGGTCCAAGATGCGAAAGCAGATGGCGCAAAACTCGTCTATGGTGGAAAACAAGAAGGAACTGTCTTCCAACCAACGATCTTAGTAAACACGAACGAAAAACTTTCTGTGTCTTGTAATGAAGCATTTGGTCCGGTTGTGTCTGTTAATTCGTATAAAACTTGGGATGAGGCTATCAGTCTCGTAAATGACTCAGAATATGGGCTACAGGCAGGAGTATATACAACAAATATTCAAAAAGCATTTGAGGCTGCTGACCGATTAGAGGTAGGGGGAGTCATCATTAATGATATTCCAACCTTTAGAGTTGATAATATGCCATATGGTGGAGTTAAAAACAGTGGCGTTGGAAAAGAAGGTATCAAATATTCCACAGAAGAAATGACAGAATTGAAATTTGTATCCTTTAAACTATAAATGCGAGTTCAAAAGGAGGTTGAAAAGGACCGCGTCGACAAAAACGCCACGTCCTGTGGCATTGTCGACACTAGCACATCCTGTGCGTCGAAAGTTCAAGGCGGTCCAGCTTTGAGTACCGGAGCGTATGCAATTAATACTTGAGGAACGGAGAAGCAAGCCAACACAGAAAATCGATGTGTCATTTTCGCCCGACTTTTTGAACATCCTATAAACGAACAAAGCCTACAGCAATTTTCTGAAGCTGTAGGCTTTCCTTTACTATGAAGCTAATTTTCTTTTCTTTTCGGGTTTAATAGCAAATAATCCACCAATTAAAAATGTCCCACTAATAAAAAATACGGAAAAAATACCAGCCCAGGATCCAACTAATCCAAAAAAGACAGGGGCTATTAATTGTGACAAACGATTAGAGGCAAGTCGTAAACCCAGAACTTCACCTGTTCTTGATTTTGGTGATGCATTATAGGTAGTGGTCATTGAAAGAGGCTGACCACAACCGAGTCCAAGTCCCATTAGAGCACTTAGCGCACTTAATAAAATCACATTTCCAGTAAACGGAATTAATAAAAATGAGATACCTGCCATAAAAACGGATGCAATTAAAACTTTGTCTCTTCCAAGTTTTTCTGTTAATGCAGGTAATAAGAACCGAACGAGAATAATCGCTAACCCCTGTATTGAAATAATCCAGCCAATTGTTGAGGTGGAAATCCCATACTGCTTTGCGAACAGTGGAAAATAAGCAACGAAGATATCCTTTGAATATAGGACAAGCGCACTTGATATTAATGCTTTTCTTAATAAAGGCATTTTTAATAATCCAACTGAGGCACCTATGCTCATTTTTTGCTTAGCTTTTTGCTTCCTTAGGACAGGAATAAAAAAGGAAATCAAAATTGGTATGATATTAATGAAAATCGAAGCAAGGAATACAGAAGAATAAGATATGTGTTCTCCTAAATATCCCCCGATTATCGGACCAATCATCGCTCCCATCGCGGTCGCAATTCCGAATAGACTGTAATATTGATCACGTTTTTCCTCGGATGCAATATTTCCGAGTATGTTTTGTAAAGAAACTGTGATAAAAACAGCAGCTGTACCGACAATTAATTGTGAGATAAACAAGCTTGCCATTGAAGGAAAATAATAAGGAATGACCATTCCCAGTGATATTCCGACTAAACCAAGAAATACAGGTAATCGGTCTCCGATTTTATCGGCGATTCTTCCCGCATGGATGGCGAAGATTAGTGGAAAAAAAGCATATGCTGCTGTAAGAATTCCAATATCAAATGTATTTGCCCCCATTTCAGAGGCATATAACGTGATGATCGGTCTTGTTGTATTTAAGATTGTTTGAAAACCAGTGCAGATGATGATGACTATCCAAAGAATCATGTTTTTCCCTCACCAAAAAATTTCTTATTTTGTAATGATAAATATAGTATATTGATAGATATAAGTAAAATATTGTATTTGAATTAATCGTCATAAGATTTATGAATATCTAATGTGCAAAAGGAGGGAATGAAATGCGAAGTCAGGATTGGGAAATTCTAAAGGTTCTCTTTGAAAACAAGAATATTACAAGAACAGGTAAACAATTATTCATCTCACAACCGGCCCTAACAAATCGGATCAAACAAATTGAAAAAGAATTTGGGATCAAAATAATTAATAGGGACCGACGAGGTGTCCAGTTTACTCCACAAGGTGAGTACTTGGCGAAAAGTGCGGAGGAAATGATCCTAAAATTAAGACAAATAAAGGATCATTTGACTAATATGGAAAGTAAGGTTGTTGGAACGATTAATTTGGGAGTATCCAGTTTTTTCACCAAATATAAACTCCCTCAATTATTAAGGGCATTTAAGGACAACTATCCAAATGTAGAGTTCAAAGTAACGACAGGATGGAGTCGAGATCTTTTTCATTCACTCTATAAAAAGGATATTCATATCGCTTTTGTTCGCGGGGAATACACATGGATTGAGCAAAAACACTTATTATTTGAGGACCAGCTATGTGTAGCCTCAATGGAGGAAATTGATATCAGCAATTTGCCTAATCTCCCTCGAATTGATTATAAAACGGACAATCTACTAAAATCTATAATTGATCATTGGTGGATTGAGAATTTTACAAGACCTCCTATGGTTACGATGGAGGTAGACCAAGTTGATACTTGTAAAGAAATGGTTGTAAATGGACTAGGGTATGCAATAATGCCGGGCATGATTTTAAAAGGAAATGAAGATATTCATAAAGTGTATATCACGGATAAAGAAAATAATCCATTAATTCGTAATACATGGATGCTATACCATAATGAATCACTAGAGGTAAATGTCATTAACGCATTCGTTTCATTCATATCATCTTTAGACTTGCGGGATTTGTAAATATCGTGAACTTTATGAACAAAATAAGGTTATTGTTGTTAATTTCTTTTAATTTGAAAACGATTACATTTTTATGTATTGAAAGTATTATAAGGTTGTGAAAATTAAAAAAAGGGGTGGGAAAATGAAAAAAGTTATTTCGTTTATAGCCATTTTATCTTTACTATTTGTTGCAGCATGTTCTTCTGGTGCATCAGGTGATAAAGAATCATTTCCAACGGGGAATATTGAGTTTGTAGCGCCAGCAACTCCAGGGGGAGGTTGGGATGCAACTGCTAGAGCAATCCAAAAGATTCTTAAGGATGAAAGCATTGTAGACCAAAATATTAATGTTGTTAATAAACCAGGGGGAAGTGGAGAAGTAGGTTGGCAATATCTTTCTACAAAAGATGCACACTATCTATCTATTAACTCAAGTCTTCTTATTACAAATAACTTACTAGGCCAAAGTGAATTAACTTATGAAGATTTTACTCCACTAGCCATTTTAACAACTGAGTGGATTTCAATTGCAGTTGGAAATGATTCCGAGTTCAAAACTGCAAAAGATGTTATGGAACAATTGAAAAAGGATCCAGGCTCTTTAACTATTGCAGTTGCGCCAGGGTTAGGTAACAACGATCACCTATCATTTGTACAAGCTGCAAAAACATACGGTGTTGACGTATCTAAATTAAATTTCATGATTTATGAGAGTGGCGGAGATGTAGTAACTGCTCTTTTAGGTGGCCACGTAGATGTTGCCACAATGGCAGTTTCTGAGTCTAAGGATCAGCACATTGCAGGTAACTTCAGAGTAATTAGCGTTTCTTCTGATGAAAGAATAGAAGGTTTAGAGGATGTTCCTACATGGAAGGAACAAGGTGTAGATATGGTATTCCCTCACTGGAGAGGGATCATGGGACCAAAAGATATGACGGAAGAAGAAATTGCTTACTGGGATAAAGTAATCGGTGAAATGGTTGAAACCGATGCTTGGAAAGACCTAGTGAAAAATAATGACTGGTCTTCACTTTACAAGAATAGTAGTGAAACAGCTAAATTCCTAGAGGAACAAACGACAATGTATAAAGATTTAATTAGTGAATCTGGATTAGTTGACTAAAGAAAGAAGGGGCCCTATTTATTATAGGGTCCTTCGTTCTTTCATGACTTTGACATAATTAGAAAAATAAATAGAAAGAGGGAATATCATGACATGGCTTGTTGAACAACAAAAGAGTCAAAAAGAATTAGCAAAGGAATTTATAAATTATATTACGGCTGGACCAATCTTGAAAATTATGGGTACACATGACGGTATGGCTGCCTTAATGGCGAAAAAGGTTGGTTTTAAAGCATTGTACTTATCTGGTGGTGCATATACGGCAAGTAGAGGACTACCAGATTTAGGTGTGCTACATTCACAAGAGGTTGCCGAAAGAGCACGTGAAATTATCCGTGCATCTAATTTGCCTTTATTAGCTGATATTGACACGGGCTTTGGCGGAATCTTGAATGTTGCCAGAACGGCTAAAGAAATGGTTGAAGCTGGTGTGGCTGCCGTTCAAATTGAGGATCAGGATTTACCGAAAAAATGTGGTCATTTAAATGGGAAAAAGTTGGTCACAGCAGATGAAATGGCACAAAAAATTAAAATCATTAAAGAAGTTGCGCCTTCACTAGTTGTAGTTGCAAGAACAGATGCACTTGCTGTTGAAGGTAGAGAGGCTGCTGTTCAGAGACTAAAAAAATATGTTGAAGCAGGCGCTGATGCTATTTTCCCAGAAGCCTTAATTACAGAAGAAGACTTTAGGGCTTTCAGCAAAGAATTCGAAGTTCCTTTATTAGCAAACATGACCGAATTCGGAAAAACTCCATACTTTACAGCAGAGGAATTTGAATCATTTGGCTACTCCATGGTCATTTACCCGGTGACTTCTTTGAGAGCGGCAGCGAAAGCATATGAAATTGTATTCTCTGAAGTGTTCGAGAAAGGGACGCAGCGTGATGTGTTAGATAAGATGCAAACACGTAAAGAACTATATGAAACCATTAAACTTCATGACTATGAGGATCTAGATCAAGAAATAGCCAAAACGATTGTTCCTGAAATGAAGTAAGGAGGAAGAATAATGTCTCAATTCTCAGTGCGTTGTGTTGTTTATAGAGGTGGCACAAGTAGAGGTATCTTTTTTCATGAAAAAGATTTACCAACAAATAACGAATTGAAGCACAGAATTTTTTTAGAAGGAATTGATGCATACAATCCCTCACAAGTAAATGGCCTAGGAAGCGGTACATCTCACACAAGTAAAATCATGGTTATTTCAGAGCCAACTGTAGAAGGTGCGGACCTTGATTATACATTCTATCAAATTGGAATTGGAGAGTCAGTTGTTGACGATAAAGGCACTTGTGGAAATCTAATGGCGGCTATAGGAGCATTCGCAGTAGATGAAGGCCTTGTTTCAACGAGCTCAAACGATGATTTTGTTTCTGTATCAGCTTTTAATAAGAATATAAATAAAATGATAAAAATGAGAGTTCCACTATCAAACGGCAAAGCAAAGGTATCAGGAGATTATTTGATGCCAGGAATTGTTACCCCAGGAGCAAAGATCATGGTCAATATTCTCTCGCCTGGAGGGGGAAAGACTGGGAAAACAATTCCGATTGGTCTAAAAACAACGATTGCTACTAGTAAAAGAAGCTATGAAGCATCATTTATCGATATTGTTAACCCATTTGTGTATGTAGCTGCAAGTGATTTTGGGATAGCAGGTTCTGAGCTAAATCATGTTGTAGGAGCGGATCATGAATTATTGTCTGAACTAGAGGAAATTCGTTTGAAAATGGCAGTTGCCGGCGGTATCGCAAAAAACGAAGGTGAAGCAAAAAACATTCCCTCCATACCGAAAATTGCTGTAGTTGCTAGTCCACATGATTATGTGACTTCAGCGGGTAAGCATATTAAAGCGAACGATATTGATATTGTTGCAAAAATGGTTTCGATGAAGAAATTTCATCGTACTTTTGCAGGGAGTGGGTTATATAACTTAGCTGCAACTGCATTGCTTGAGGGAACAGTTCCAAATCAATACTCTAGAAAGAAAGATGGAAGTGTTGAACAAATGATTCGAATCGGTCATCCAGAGGGTATCGCTGAGGTACGCGTTGCTTTAACCGAGGAGCAGGCTGATGTTGCTTCTGTTGGCTTAGACAGAACAGCCCGAAGAATTATAAAAGGTGATTTATATATTCCTAAAATATAGTGTTTATCATAATATCTAGCTGATTGACATCAACTAGACTATTTTTTCAATGTTTACAACAACAAGGGAGGCGAAACCATGAGTGTAACTGATTCTCGATCTACATTAAAAAGAACATTATATGTAGATGGAAAAGAATATCAATATTATAGAATAAAAGATCTAGAAACGAATGGGTATCCGATTTCATCACTTCCTAATTCAATTAAAATGCTGCTAGAGGCTGCTGTTCGCCATCTAGATGGAAAGCAAATCACCACCTCACATATTGAACAACTTGCAAACTGGGAGAAGACACAATGGGAGAAAAAAGAAGTTCCATTCAAGCCAGCTAGAATTGTCTTTCAAGACTTTACAGGAATTCCTGCCATCGTGGATTTAGCTGCCATGAGAGATGCTGTGAAACGAAAAGGTGGAGATGTATCACGCATAAATCCCCAAATTCCAGTAGATTTAGTAATTGACCATTCAATGATTGTGGATTATTTTGGAAACCAAGAATCTTTGTCTAATAATCTTAATCTTGAATACGAACGAAATTTAGAAAGATATCGCTTTGTTAGGTGGGCGCAAAATAGCTTTTCTAATTTTAGGGCAGTACCACCTTCAAACGGTATTGTGCACCAGGTTAATTTAGAGTATTTGGCTACTTCGATTGTCACAAAAAATGAAAATGGAGAAAACATTGTCTATCCAGATTCTCTTGTAGGTACAGATTCCCATACACCGATGATTAATGGACTTGGAACAATAGGATGGGGTGTTGGTGGAATCGAAGCAGAAGCAGCCATGCTTGGACAACCACTTTATTTCGTGATTCCTGAGGTAGTAGGAATAAAGCTGACAGGTAAGCTTCAAGAAGGTGTTACGGCAACAGATCTTGCATTAACGATTACAAATTCACTTCGAAAAAAAGGAGTAGTAGGCAAGTTTGTTGAGTTTTTTGGCAAAGGATTATCCAGTATTTCTTTAACTGACCGAGCAACAATTGCCAATATGGCTCCTGAATATGGAGCGACTATGGGTTATTTTCCGATTGATGAAGTGACATTAGATTATCTCGAGCTAACAGGACGTGGAGAAAACCGATCATTGATAAAGGCATATTATGAGGCCCAAGGTTTATTTAGAACAGATGATACCCCTAACCCGAAGTTTACTGAAACACTAGAGCTGGATTTATCAACAATTAAACCAACAGTTGCGGGTCCAAAAAGACCACAGGATAGTATTGAATTGCGCTCGATGAAGGATGAGTTTTCTAGAGTCGTAACACAGGCGGTTGCAAGTGGCGGGTATGGCTTAGATGAAGCAGAGCTAACTAAGAAAGTTGAGTTAAAGGACGGTAGTGTGATCAGTACTGGTTCCCTCGTACTCGCAGCCATTACAAGCTGTACAAACACCTCGAATCCAAGTGTGATGGTAGCAGCAGGCTTAGTGGCCAAAAAGGCATTGGAACTTGGCCTTAAGAAGCCTGAGTTTGTAAAAACAAGTTTAACACCAGGCTCACGTGTAGTTACAAAATACCTTGAAGCATCTGGTTTACTAAAGGCATTAGAAGAGATTGGATTTTATATTGATGGTTATGGTTGTGCAACATGCTGCGGAAATAGTGGATCCCTTCTTGAATCTGTCGAGGAGGCAATTAAAAAGAATAATCTACTTGTCGCTTCTGTTTTAAGTGGAAATCGAAACTTTGAAGGACGGGTACATCCACTTATAAAAGCAAATTACTTAAGTTCGCCGCCATTGGTGGTTGCGTATGCTCTAGCGGGTTCAGTTCAATTAGATATGTACTCAGAACCACTTGGTTTCGGAAACAAAGGAAATCCAGTATATTTAAAAGATATTTGGCCATCTACAGAAGAAATAAATGAAGTGATCCGTTCTACTATTACGAAAGAGCTATTTAAAGAGGAGTATGAACATATTTTTGAAAATGAGGCATGGTCGTCGATTGAATCTTCTGAAGGGATGCTTTATAAATGGGATGATCAGTCATCCTATATACAGGAAGCGCCGTATTTCCTTGAAGAGCATTCAACAGTCAAGACAGACTCAGATTTTAAAAACATGAGGGCCTTATTAATGTTAGGTGACTCGATTACAACAGATCATATTTCTCCAGTTGGGCAAATTCCAGTAAAAAGCCCAGCCGGTATATTCCTAACAGATAAAGGTATTCCAGTTCGGGAATTCAATGCATATGGTTCAAGAAGAGGAAATCATCATGTAATGGTTAGGGGGACATTTGCGAATATCCGAATTCGTAATAAATTAGCTAATGGAATAGAAGGAGGCTTTACGAAGTATTTGCCAACTGGTGAAATCATGCCAGTTTATGATGCAGCAGTGAAATATAAGGAGGGAAATCAAAACCTTCTTATCATTGCAGGTAAAGAGTATGGCACAGGAAGTTCACGTGATTGGGCTGCAAAAGGAACGGCGTTATTAGGTGTTAAAGTAGTCCTAGCCGAGAGCTTCGAGCGCATTCATCGTAGCAATCTAGTAGGGATGGGAGTATTGCCACTTCAATTTAATGAAGGTGAGAACGCCGATACCTTACAATTAGATGGTAGAGAGGACTTTGAAATAAAAGGTCTAAACGGTGAAATCAAACCAGGACAAAAGGTTCAAGTGATTGCAAGGAAAGAAGACCAATTAGAACAAATTGAATTCACCGCTACTGTACGTTTAGATAGTGTAGTGGAAATTGAATATTATCAAAACGGTGGTATTTTACATACCGTACTTGAAAATCTTTCATAAACGATTAAAACCCTTAGTAAGAGTACTAAGGGTTTTAATCTACAATTTAATCGATTATTCATTCTAAAGGGAGGTATTTTCGTTTAGATCTGTCTTTTTCTTTTTTCTTCTGTTCACGAATAATGGATATGTTAGTGATAAAAGTGTCAAGATTAATAGTGTAATTGAAATAGGTGAACTAACAAAGATATCTAAATTACCATGACCAGCTACAAGGCTTTTTCTGAAGTTTTGTTCCATATCGCTTCCAACAATTAATGCTAAAATCATTGGAGCAATTGGGAAGTCGTAGAGCTTCAAGAATAAACCGATGACACCGAAAATAATTAAAATATAGAAGTCTAATATTGTGTAGTTCATTGTGTATGCACCGATAAATGCAAGGACTAAAATAATTGGGTATAAGACCTTTGCCGGAACATCTAAGATTTTTACAAAAACACCAACCATTAATACGTTAATTAAGAATAAGAAAATATTACCCAAGAATAGACTATCGATTAAACTCCATACCATATTTGGATCACTTTCGAATAGAAGTGGACCCGGTTTTACACCTAGCATGACAAGAGCTCCTAGCATTACGGCTGTTGTTCCAGAACCTGGGATACCCATAGTTAATAGTGGAACGAAAGCACCAACCGCTGCTGAGTTGTTAGCCGTTTCGGGTGCGGCTAATCCTTCAATTGCCCCTTTACCGAACTCTTCAGGACGCTTCGAAAGTTGTTTTTCCGTACTGTATGCCATTAATGAAGCAATCGCGCCACCGGCACCAGGTAGAATACCAACAATGAAGCCTAGTGGCGAACTACGGAACATTGGCCATTTTGAACGTTTCCAGTCATCCTTTGTAATCCAAACTCGTCCAAGTTTATTCTTCTTACCAATTGGTCTATCAATTGTTAAGTAGTTATAGAGAATTTCTCCAACTGCATAGATACCAATAATAATAACTAAGAAGTTGATTCCATCACTTAAATGAACATTTCCAAATGTAAAACGGTGTACTCCTGTCTGAAGGTCGATACCAACTGTAGCTAGTACTAATCCAAGTCCCATTGAAATGAATCCTTTAGTCATATTTCCAATTGATAAGGAAACGACAGCTGATAAAGTGAAAAGCATAAGTAAAAAGTATTCCGCTGGACCAAACTGTAGAGCGAAATTAGATAGTGGCTTTGCTAAAAACATAAAACCAATAACTGCGACAAAACCACCGATGAGTGAACCGATTGCCGTAATCGCAATCGCTGGGCCAGCACGACCTGCTTTTGCCATTTGGTAACCATCAAATGTAGCGGCAACAGCTGATCCGTCACCAGGAGTGTTAATCAAGATTGAACTTAAAGATCCACCATACATGGCACCATAGTAAATTGTTGCCATTAAAATTAATGCACTTGTTGGATCCATTCCGAATGTAACTGGGATTAAAACCGCAATTGCTGTTGCCGGTCCTAAACCTGGAAGCATCCCAACAATGGTTCCTAAAAATCCTCCGAATACGACAAATAGTATATTTTCCGGTCTAAGTACCGTTGCAAATCCTTCAAGAATTCCTTGGATATCCATGTTATCCCCCCTTAATCTATGGTAAGCTGACGGCTAGAAGTTGAGAAAAGGCGTACCATGATCCCAAACTAAATAAAACAGCTACACTAATATTAACCTTCCATTTTTCTTTACCATTAACGATGAATAAAACAGCTGCCATGAACAGCATTGTTGAAATTAAGAATCCTACTCTTTCAAAAATGAGCGTGTAAATCAATGATAATACCAATGTAGAAATGATTAGAAAGGGAACTCTGCCCTTAAACAATAACTTGATTTCATCATTTTTGGGATAGTGATTTTTAAGTTCTTTTATGAGATAAATAACACTCACAATAAATAGAAAAATACTAACCATCATTGGAAAATAGAGTGGACCATTTGGGTCTCCCAATTTGGCTTTAGGTAGATTAAGAGTTGAAATAAAGTAGAAAATGCTAATTAGAATTGAAATAATCGGTAGAATTAATCTAGTTGCCCCCATTTTTATAACCTTCCTTTCTCTAAATCTTTTTTTATTATTGATTCGTTTACTTGACCTTTTAAACACCCCTCATAGTAGTTAAAATTCTTAGTTGTTCTAATATAACTCTTAAAACTATTTTAAAAGTTCAGACACAAATTTGTAACCGTTTTCAAAATAAGTAATATAAAATTCGATAAATTCTTTTAGTTCATTTTGTTCATGGAAAAGCATCTTGAAAGAGATTCAAGATGCTTAACCTTTTATGATCATCTTTGTTTTGAATATTTACGTTCTGGCCTACCGACAATCCCATATTCAAGTTCGGCAATTACCTCATTAGTTGATGCTAGGTATTCTAAGTAACGTCTTGCGGTTGTTCTGGATGCTCCCATGCGTTCACCCATTTCTTCAGCAGTAATTCCTGTATCCAAGCGGTTGATAATATCTCGTACTTTTTCAAGGGAAAGGGGGTCAATACCTTTTGGATAATGTATTTTCTTTTCGACAGGCTGAATTTGTTTGCCCCCGAAATAGTGGTCTACAATCGTCTGATCGACTTCATTCCTGCTGTTTAATAGTTCTTTCTTTTCGATATATTTTTCTATCGTTTCCGTAAATTTTTCAAATGTTACCGGTTTTATCAGGTAATGAAAAACTCCGCCACGGAGCGATTCTTCTAAATGTTTCTTTTCCGTCGCGGCAGTTATCATAATGATGTCTACATCAGGATGCAGATTTCGAATGATCGGCAAAATTTCAGTACCCATTTTATCGGGCATATAAACATCTAATAAAAGCAAGTCTATATTTTGATGTTGGTTTAACAAATCAAGGGTTTCCTTTGCGTTTGAGGATTTACCCATCAGGTTCACAGCTTCAATTCTTTGTAAGAATTGTTCATGAATCGAGGCTACCCTAAAGTCATCCTCAGCAATAAGTACATTTATCATCAGTCTTCCTCCTTATCAATCTGACTTTTTATCGGTAGAAAAACCGTAAAAATTGCTCCGCCATTCTTTCCTTTTGATATTTCGATTGACCCATTTAACTTATCGACAACGGTCTTCACATTCCACAGTCCAAAGCCCCTGTTTTCTTCACCTTTAGAGGATACTCCTTTTTCAAAGAGAAGGGACATTTTTTCGGTTGGAATCCCGTTACCATTATCACTAACTTCGAAGACAATATCGTTTCCGATGTCGGTTACGAAAAATGTTACTTCACCTTCGTCTTGCATCACTTCGTCAATTGCATTGTCAATCAGATTTCCAATTATGATGATACAATCCGTAATTGAGATATGGTCCGGTAATTTGGATAAATAGCTATTTTCATCGATTATCAAACTAACCTTCTTTTCCGATGCCTTTCCTACCTTTCCAAGTATAATAGCTTGGAGCTTAGGATCTTTAATTTGATTAAACAATATATCGTTTTGAAAGTTTAGTTGATTTGTTTCTTCCTGAATCATAGCAATTGCTTGTTCATACTGTTTTAACTGCAGTAATCCGGATAAAACATATAATTTATTTGTGAATTCATGAGTCTGTGCCCTCAAATCCTCGGAGTAGTTTTTTATCTCTGTTAAGGTATCGACCATTTTCTTAATTTCTGTTTTATCTCTAAAACTAGAAACGACTCCAACTGTTTTACCATTCTCAATAATAGGCATACGGTTCACAATTAACACACGATTATTGATAATCATTTCATCATCGGTCTCAACCATATTTGTATCTAATACCCGGAGCATTCTGGTGTTTGGCAGAAGCTCAGCAATTGGTTTATTAATGCTATCTTTTGAAATTCCAAGCATTTGTTTTGCAGATTTATTAAGTAATGTAATATATCCCTTATTATCAATTGCAATAATTCCTTCTTTTACAGATTTTAAGATTGCATTCCTTTCTCGATATAAGGAAGCAATTTCATGTGGTTCAAGTCCCATTATGTCATTGCGAATACTCCTTGCTAATAGAACCCCACCAAATAAGCCAACGATTAAAACGATAATCGCAATAAATAACGTTTTAAGTAACTTCTGATTGATATTTTGTTTTATTTCATTTTTTAAATAACCGACACTTACAACACCAATGATTTGTTGTCCAGATTCTCCTGAAATAATCGGTGCCTTTCCCCACAAAATATTCCCTAGTTCATTATCTGTTTCGACTGTGTAAAAGCTGCCAAACACAATCGCTTTATAGTTTTCGTCATCAAAGGCTGAATGGTCGATACTAACATCGGGATAAGAGAAGTTTAGCCCATCCTTATATTCGATAAAAATAAAATTAGCTCCAACTTGGTTGCTGATTTGCTGTGTAATTGCTTCCATCGAACCAGATTGTAAATCTTCATGAGAACCATCTTTCAAGGCCGGTATTAATGAAAGTGTACGTGATGCCTGTAAAGAAAGCTTTTGCATTTCTTCATTGGTTTCTTTTGCTTCATAATAAATAAACATCCCTGTTAAGACTGATGTCACAAACACAATTAAAGTAAGAATTAATGTGATAATTTTAGTTTGTAAGGTAATGTTAAAAAGCTTTAACATGTGTCTCTCTCCGATGACATTAATATAGGAAGAAAATGTAGAATCTACTAGTATTATATCGAAAAATGGCGTAGATTCATAACATTTAATTTATTGAAACTTTTATAAATTACTATTTTATAAAAAGTAAAAAAGAAGCCCTTATCCTGTAAGAGCTTCTTTAATGATTGATTAGATTAAAAACATCGCTACAATTGTTGTTATTACCAATCCAATTGTTACCGGAAGTAAGTTCTTCCTAGCAAGTTCAAATGGGTCGACACCGCATATTGCAGCAGCAGGGATGAGTGCCCATGGAACGAGGGTTCCGCCACCGACCCAAATTGCGGCAATTTGACCAAGTGCGGTTAATGTCGCAGCACCAGCCCCGAGAGCGGATGAGAATAATGCAGCAAGTGAGCCAGCTAACGAAATTCCTGAAAAGCCTGAACCATCTAACCCTGTAATAGCACCGACAATGGTTAAGGTAACCGCGCCGACGGGGGCGTTTAATGGTACGACAGATGCAAGACTAACTCCAAGGTCATTCACAATTCCCTGTGAATGCTCTGGTAAGAAGTCGCCAATGATTTTAACAAAACCAGAGTCCCCAAGATAGAAAAACGCGGCGATTGGAATGACCGGACCAAATACTTTGAATCCAAATTGAAAGCCTTCAATTAAATAGGTTGTTGTTTTTTCTAATCCAGCATTTTTATGAGCAACAAGTGAGATTAGTAGAAGAATAAAGATAGAGGTTCCACCAACAAGTGCTGTTGCGTCTCCGCCGGAAAGATTTAAGACAGACATGGCAACAACATCTAGGGCAAAAAGGATAGGGATTAAAATGGCAAAGAGACGTTTTGCGGTTGTAGAAAGTAAGCTTCTTAAACGTTCTTCCTCTTTTTCTGAAAGATCCTGTGTCAACGGATTTGAATAGTCAGAATTACCATCTACAGAAAGAGTTCCTTTTCGCATATCGCGACGGAGTAAGAAATAGGCTACAACTGTTGTTACAATCCCCATCACAAAAACTAAAGGGATACTTGCTTTTACAACCTCCATAACTTCAAGACCAGCAGCATCTGCTGTAAGCTTAGGGGCGGCTTGAATGATAAAATCACTTGACAATGCAATTCCGTGACCGAACAAATTCATTGCCATTGCGACACCCAAAGCGGGCAAACCTACTCTCATTGCTACCGGTAAAAGTACCGCACCAATAAGGGCCACTGCTGGGGATGGCCAGAAAAACCATGATATTACCATCATGACAATACCAATTGTCCAATAAGCAAGAGCTGGGGAACGGATAAGTTTTGCAAAAGGAGCAATCATGATATCATTGATGCCCGTCACCGTTAATGCTTTACTCATCGAAACAATAATCGATATGACGAGTATCGTTGAGAGTAACTCGGTTATTGCATAAATAAAGCTATTAAAGACACCACTTACGGAAGCACTTATTGAACCAGTTGCTGTAATGGCGAGAAGAAAGATACCGAAAATACAAATAAGTGAAGTGTCCCTCCTCATCACCATAAAACCAATGATTAAGAGGATAAACGAAACATATATCCAATGCAGGGCGGTTAATTCCACTAACATTGTTAAACCCCCATTCGCTAATTCCGAATTCAAGCAGAGGTAACTACACGTTAACCTATGTTTGTATTACAGAATATGTAGCTGGGGATTAGGTGTGAGAAGTGCACACAAATTTTAATCATCTGTTAATGAGTGAAAAGTTTTTGTATAAACAGGGCCAGAAAAGACTATTTGGTTTAAGCCGGCTTTCGTTTTTTCAATAACTTGTTCAAGCAGTTCAAAACCTTCCGAGCGTGTCCAATCTAAATAAAAGGATTCTTTTTCCCAAAAGCTTACAACTACAAAAGTATCACTTTTTATTGGCCTTAGTGCGCGAAAGGCAATAAATCCTGAAGTGTTCTGAAACACAGAACTCATTTGGGTGATATTGTATTCAAATAACGGTTTACCTTCCTCTGTTACCGGGATATATGTGAAGGCAGAAAATTTCCCACGCTCAATGTCTCCTGTAGCAGTGAGAACTTCATATTTTCGTGGTGCGGCAAAAATGGATTTCTTCGTTGTTTCATGGAGCAGAATTGCTGTTTCATTATTATAAAACGCAGTCATGTTTTCTTTTTTGTGCTTTTCCAGGAGTTTTTTCAAAAAATCAATTGTACCGAACGCCATATAAAAGTTCATGTAACTCCTCCTTTATTAATAGGGCATACATAGTGAGAAACTTTTACAGTTATACTAAAAGATAACATAACCAACTAAACGTGAAAAATGTTTGAATGCCGTAAATTCTTTATTCCAAGGAGGTCACAGTATGAAAAGAAAATTATTTCTCTCATTGTTTATTATTATCGGTTCGTTTGTCCTTGGATTGTGTGGGTATTTGCTTATCATATATGCAGGTGACTATGTCATTGATGACAAAAAACTTGTTATGAATTCAGCAACAAAACTGGTTGATGAAGATGGACAGTTTATTACGAAATTATATTATGAGAATCGGGATATTGTACCGATTAAGGAAATTCCGGAATATGTACAGCAGGCATTTGTTGCAGTAGAAGATACTCGGTTTTATCAGCATCATGGTATCGATCTTCAAGCAATTGCAAGAGCCATATACAAAGATATTATTGCTGGTGGAAAGGTAGAAGGTGGAAGTACGATTACACAGCAGCTCGCTAAGAATGTCTTCCTAACAAATGAAAAAACATTCTTGCGTAAAACGAAAGAATTGATTATAGCCATTAATTTAGAAGAAGAGTACAGTAAGCAAGAGCTCTTAGAAATGTATTTAAATCAAATTTATTTTGGTCACGGTGCATACGGAATTCAATCTGCATCAAAATTTTATTTTAATAAAAATGTAAGTGAATTATCGGTTGAAGAAGGTGCGCTACTTGCAGCAATACCGAAAGCACCATCAACTTATTCACCCATCTTAAATCCTGAAAAAAGTAAACAAAGACGGGACTTGGTCATTAACTTAATGGAGAAAAGAGGGTTTTTACAGCCAGAGGAAGCTGTTAGAGTCCAAGGAAAGACTCTTTCACTAAATGTCCATGAGGTAGAGCGGGACCCAGCATTAGTAACCTATATCGATATGGTATTTGATGAAGCGAAGACACGCTATCAATTATCAAATGAAGAATTGCTTAGAGGTGGATATACAATTACTGTTCCTCTTCACTTGGAGATTCAAAAAACAGCTTTCGAGCTATTTAAGGATCAAAAAAACTTTCCGGGTGTTGATGAAAATGTAGAAGGTGCTTTTGTACTATTAGATAATGATACAGGTGGCGTTTTAGCTAGTATTGGTGGTAGGCATTATGTAAGTCGAGGCATTAATCGTGTTGTAATTAAACGACAACCTGGATCAACGATTAAACCGTTGGCAGTTTACGGACCGGCATTGGAAGAAGATGAATTTGAACCCTATTCCATGTTGGTTGATAAAAAATTAACCTATGGTGAATATGAACCAAGCAATTATTCAGGTATTTATAAAGGTGAAATTTCAATGTATGATGCTTTAGTTGAGTCATCAAATGCTCCAGCTGTTTGGATGCTTGATAGAGTTGGTATTGATACAGCTAAAAAATATTTAACCAAAGCAGGTATCACAATTCCAGACCAAGGCTTATCAATCGCTTTAGGTGGACTTAAAGAAGGCATTTCTCCTATTGCAATGGCAAAAGCCTATCGCGCCTTTGCACGTGATGGAAAAGTGATTGAACCACATGTTATTAGCAAAATAGTAAACCGTGAAGGAAAAGTGATTGGAGAGGCATCGACACATGAGACTGAAGCTTTTTCAAAACAAACGGCTTGGTATATGACAAGAATGCTTGAAGGCGTTGTCGATAATGGTACTGCAAAGGTGGGAACTTATCCGGGGGCACTTGCAGGGAAAACTGGGACAACCAATTTACCTGGTGTAGAAAATGGAATAAAGGATGCTTGGTTTGTCGGATTCACACCATCAGTAGTAGGTGCAATTTGGATGGGCTATGATTCTACAGATGCCACTCATTATTTAAAAGGTGGAAGTGCATCTCCAACCAAACTCTTTAAAAAGATTCTCGATCAATCTGAACTGAAGAAAGTAACTGCTTTTTCGGCTCCAAAGGATGTAGAGGAACTTGAGCCACCGATACGGCTCGCGGAAATTGATGATGTTAAAGCTAGCTTAACCTTTAAACCACTTGGATTATTTACGGTTTCCCTAAAATGGACACCTGCAGCAGATGAACGGGTTGAATATCGAATATATGAGGAGAATTCAAAGTCTGTAAAATATGTGGGTTCTGTTAGAGGGAGTGGGGACTTTGAGATTGAAAATGTAAATATATTTTCGATACCATCTTATTTTATAGTCCCTTTTAACTCCCAGACGAAAGAAGAAGGAACAAAATCTCAAGCTGTTAAGCCTACCTTATTCTCTAGTAAATGAATCATGTAAAAGGGTGGTGTTTACTTTCACCACCCTTTATCTGTGAATGTTCGTCAAATTTTTGACATTTGCCCCGGTTTTGTATACAAGGATAGTAGAAACAATTATAGTGATAAAGTGAGGATATGAAATGTTCTATTAACTTTATTTAGTAGTAGTTCAATAAGTGGGTTATGAATGTAATTAGAGTAATTAATTCAACTAGGAGTTCAACCCTAGGCTAAATAAAGTTAAAGCCTCCGGCGGATGCAACAGATTTTCAAAGGTAGCTTTTCGAGCAGGCTCGAAAAAATCTGGGCGCAATTACGCCAAGGCGTATTTGATTAAGTTAATACTTACTTATGCTATTATAAAGACTATTGTGTGAAGATGTTGAAAGGAAGGTAAATACATATGCAAAAGGGTTTTAATGATACATTATTAAGAGCGGCAAGGGGTGAAAAAACGGAACATGTACCTGTTTGGTATATGCGCCAAGCGGGACGATCACAGCCTGAATACCGAAAAATCAAAGAAAAATACGGACTGTTTGAAATTACACATCAGCCTGAGTTATGTGCATATGTGACAAGACTTCCAGTTGAGCAATATGATGTGGACGCAGCAATTCTCTATAAAGACATCATGTCTCCACTTCCAGCACTTGGAGTAGATGTTGAAATCAAAGCAGGAGTTGGACCTGTCATCAGTAACCCAATCCGTTCCGTAAAGGACGTTGAGAAACTTGGTGAAATACATCCTGAAGAAGATGTTCCGTATGTGCTTGATACAATTAAGCTATTAACGACTGAGCAACTCTCCGTTCCATTGATTGGATTTGCAGGAGCACCATTTACTCTAGCAAGCTATATGATTGAAGGTGGACCTTCAAAAAACTATAATAAAACGAAAGCTTTCATGTACGCACAACCTGATGCATGGTTTGCCTTAATGGATAAACTAGCTGAAATGACAATTACATATGTGAAGTCACAAATAGCTGCAGGTGCAAAAGCTGTACAAATTTTTGACTCTTGGGTAGGAGCATTAAATGTGGCAGACTACCGTCATTTCATTAAACCAGTCATGCATCGTATCTTTACTGCACTTCGTGAAGAGAATGTGCCATTAATCATGTTCGGAGTAGGAGCAAGCCATTTAGCATTAGAATGGCATGACTTACCGCTAGATGTTGTAGGACTTGATTGGCGCTTGCCAATTATGAAAGCAAGAGAGCTTGGAATTACAAAAGCAGTTCAAGGAAATCTTGATCCAGCAATTCTACTAGCTCCTTGGGAAGTCATTGAAGAAAGAGCAAAAGAAATCCTAGACCAGGGAATGCAACAACCGGGTTATATATTCAACCTTGGACATGGTGTTTTCCCAGATGTTAATCCAGAGACACTAAAGCGTCTAACTACATTTATCCACGAGTATTCAAGTAAAAATTAATCTAGCTTTAGAGGTGTTTTAAATGACAAAAAAGAAAATGGGATTACTAGTAATGGCATACGGTACTCCATATAAAGAAGAGGATATCGAACGATATTATACACATATACGTCATGGTCGTAAGCCCTCACCGGAAATGCTCGAGGACCTACGTAGTCGTTATGAAGCAATTGGTGGAATTTCACCTCTTGCAAAAATTACTACTGAACAAGGGAAAAAACTTGAAGAGCATTTAAATCAAATACAAGATGAAATTGAGTTTAAATTGTATCAAGGTTTAAAGCATATCGAGCCATTCATTGAGGATGCAGTAGCTCAAATGAAAAAGGATGGAATTGAGGAAGCAGTAAGTCTAGTTCTTGCACCTCATTTTTCAACCTTTAGTGTAAAAGCCTATAATGGTCGTGCGAAAGAAGAGGCAGAAAAGCTTGGGGGGCCAACAATTACGTCTGTAGAAAGTTGGTATAAAGAGCCTAAGTTTATTGATTACTGGGCAAAACAGGTGAAGCAAGTATTTACTTCAATGCCAGAAGAAGAACGTGAGAATGCAGTATTAATCGTTTCAGCACATAGTCTGCCTGAAAAAATTATTGCTGCTGGCGATCCTTATCCAAGTCAGTTACAAGAAACTGCTGATTTAATTGCTGAAGCAGCAGGTATCAAGAATTATGAAATAGGCTGGCAAAGTGCAGGAAACACCCCTGAACCATGGTTGGGTCCCGATGTTCAGGACCTAACGAGAGACCTTTACAATGAAAAAGGCTACAAAGCTTTTGTCTATATTCCAGTTGGATTTGTAGCAGATCACTTAGAGGTTCTCTATGACAATGATTACGAATGTAAAGTTGTTACAGAAGAACTAGGTGTAAGCTATTACCGTCCTGAAATGCCAAATTCAAAGCCAGAATTTATCGATTGTTTGGCAACAGTGGTTTTAAAAGAACTTAAAAAATAAATGGTCATTGAATTTTTAAAGTAAAGAAGGCGATGTTAAGTGAGTAATCAAAAGGTAGTTGTAATAGGTGGCGGGATTACTGGTTTAACTGTAGCTTATTATCTCCAGAAAGAGGCAAGAGAGAAGGGCGTAGACATAAAATGTACCCTTTTAGAAGCAAGCCATCGACTTGGTGGAAAAGTACAAACCGTCGAACGAGATGGTTTTGTCATTGAAAGAGGTCCAGATTCTTTTTTAGCTAGGAAAAAGAGTGCCTCCCGGCTTGTCAATGAGGTTGGTCTAGGGGATAAATTGGTTAACAATACTGCTGGTAAATCATATGTACTTGTGAACGGAAAGCTCCATCCGATGCCAGGTGGGTCTATCATGGGTATTCCTACTCAAATTGGTCCATTCATCACTACAGGTTTGTTTACCCCAATCGGTAAACTTCGTGCGGCAATGGATTTTGTGTTACCTCGTACACCTGGTGAAGGTGACCAGTCACTCGGTCAATTTTTTAGAAGAAGACTGGGCGATGAGGTCGTTGAAAACCTTATTGAACCATTGCTTTCAGGGATATATGCTGGGGATATTGACCAACTAAGCCTAATGTCGACTTTCCCTCAATTCTATCAAGTTGAGCAGAAATACCGGAGCTTAATTTTAGGCATGAAGCAAACAACACCACCAAAACCAAAGCCAAGTGGAGAAACAAATTCGGCTCCAAAGGGACAGTTCTTAACTGTGACATCTGGATTACAGTCATTTATTGATGCAATTGAAGAAAAACTTGAGCCTGGGACCGTTTTTAAGGGGATAAAGGTTGAAGGTATTGAAAAACAAAGTAGCCATTATGTCATTAAACTGAACAACGGAAAAGAGATTACCGCGGATAGTGTAGTTGTTGCCACACCACATCATGTGACCCAATCCATTTTTAACCAATACTCATTTTTTGATTCCTTTAAGGAAATGCCTTCTACATCAGTAGCTACTGTAGCAATGGCTTTCCCTGAAGAAGCCATTAAAAAAGATATTGATGGAACTGGCTTTGTTGTATCACGGAATAATGATTATATTATTACGGCAGTTACTTGGACCCATAAAAAATGGCCGCATACGACCCCTGAAGGTAAAGTCCTTCTTCGTTGCTATGTTGGTAAAGCGGGAGACGAAGCAATCGTTGATCAATCAGATGAAGAAATTGTCAAAGTGGTTCTTGATGATTTAAACAAAACAATGAATATTACAGACCAACCTGAATTTTCTATTGTAACAAGATGGAAAGATGCAATGCCGCAATACACAGTTGGGCATAAGGACAGGATTGAATCTGTTAAGAACAATGTTGCCGAACAACTGCCAGGTGTCTTTTTAGCTGGAAGCTCTTATGAGGGTCTAGGACTACCTGACTGTATTGACCAAGGTGAAGAAGCGGTTAACATGGTATTGGAATATTTAAAAGAAACTACACCAGCTTTAGTGTAAAAAGAAAAGGAAGGCCGAGGCCTTCCTTTTGTTATTTAATTTCGTTACAGTGGTCGCATTTGTTGCCGTAGCACTCATGCTGTTCGTCGATATCATGCCCACACTCTACACATTTTTTGGGTGGTAGGTTCTTAAAAAATTCTGTACTTTTTACTAACATTTACAACCCCTCCGTTTCTTTGTTATTTATAGTGTACTATAACAGTTGAAAATATGTCAATAACTGTTTTGTAACAATTCATTAAAAAAGTGAAATTTTTTTGCGTATCGATTATAGTGGTAGTGGGTAGGGCAAACCATTGAAGAGTTGTTATTTTAAGGGAGAGAAAGGTGATCCTATGAAGGTTACGGTAGTTGGATTTTGGGGTGGATTTCCAGCAGTGAATGAAGCTACATCTGGTTATTTATTTGAGCATGACGGTTTTCGGTTACTCGTTGATTGCGGAAGTGGTGTACTAGCACAGCTTCAAAACTATCTAACAATTGATGAGCTTGATGCGATGATACTATCTCATTACCATCATGACCATATAGCAGATATTGGTCCGATGCAGTATGCAAGACTTGTAACAAGTGCAATACATAATCAACATAAGGAACTGCCGATATATGGCCACACGGCCGATCAAGAAGGCTTTGCAAAATTGGAACATAAAGGACATACAAAAGCGATTGCGTACAATCCAGATGAAACAATCAAAATTGGTCCATTTTTAATTTCATTTATGAAGACGAAGCATCCAGTTGTATGCTATGCAATGAGAATTACAGCAGGTGGACAGACTGTTGTATTTTCAGCTGACTCAAGCTTTCTAGAAGAGTTTATTCCGTTTACACAAGATGCAGACCTATTTATTTGTGAATGTAATCTGTATGCGGATCAAGATGGTTCGAAAATGGGTCATATGAATAGTACAGAAGTAGGTAAGATTGCTAAAGCGGCTAATGTAGGCGAACTTTGGTTAACACATCTGCCTCATTACGGTAATCATGGAGACCTTGTCAATCAAGCTTCAGCACAATTTAATGGCCTTATCAAATTAGCAAAATCAGGACTAACTTGGGAGTGAAATACGATGTTATTTATCGATAATAAAGGGATACATGATCCACAAATTAATTTAGCCATTGAGGAGTATGCACTAAAAAATTTAGATATAAATGAGACCTACTTATTATTTTATATAAATGCTCCTTCCATAATCATTGGAAAAAATCAAAACACAATTGAGGAAATCAATACACAGTATGTAGAAGACAATGGGATAAAAGTAGTGAGACGCTTATCGGGCGGTGGAGCTGTTTACCATGACCTAGGAAATTTAAATTTTAGTTTTATTACGAAGGACGACGGAGAAAGCTTCCACAATTACAAAAAGTTTACGGAGCCTGTAATTGAAGCATTACATAAACTTGGTGTAAATGCTCAGTTAAGTGGCCGAAATGATATTGAGGTGGAAGGAAGAAAAATATCAGGAAACGCTCAATTTTCAACAAGGGGTAGAATGTTCAGCCACGGAACACTAATGTTCGATTCGGAAATTGACCATGTAGTGTCAGCACTTAAAGTGAAAAAGGATAAAATTGAGTCGAAGGGAATTAAATCTGTAAGAAGTAGAGTTGCTAATATTAGCGAATTCCTAAATGAAAAAATTACAATTGAAGAATTTAGACAAATGCTGCTACGCTACATTTTTAACACCGATGGTGATATACCTGAATATGTACTAACAGACAAGGATTGGGAAAACATTCATGAAATTTCAAAAGAACGCTATCAAAACTGGGATTGGAACTACGGAAAATCTCCAAAATTCAATTACCAGCATACTCATCGCTTCCCTGTAGGTTCGATTGATGTGCGACTAGAAGTACAAAAGGGAATGATAGAAAACTGTAAAATTTTTGGTGACTTCTTTGGTGTGGGTGATGTAGAAGATATTGAAAAACGTTTAATTGGAACAAAATATGAAAAAGCGGAGCTGGAACAAGCATTAGAGGATGTTGATATTCAGCATTATTTCGGTAAAATTACGAAAGATGATTTTATCAATTTAATTTATTAAATAATGACGAAAGCGGATTAGATTCATACAATTTAGTCCGCTTTTTATAAAAATATGCAATACCATCTTGATAGTAAAACTTTCTTTCAATATAATATATTTAGAATTTTATTTTTTGTCAATTAATGAATGACTATTCATTCATAATATTGACTGAGGGGGGAGAAAATTGAATCTATCATCACGACTAGGAGAAACAGCGCTGAAATACTTCGAAAAACCAGCATATATTTTTCAAGGGAATGTAAGTACATATGCTGAATTAGATGGTGCAGTTACAAAGTTTGCAAATGGCTTGGAGAAGCTGGGAATTAAAAAGGGTGATCACATTGCTCTAGTACTAGGCAACACTCCACATTTTGTTATTGGATTTTACGGTGCACTACGTGTAGGGGCAACAGTTATCCCAATTAATCCGATATATACTCCGGATGAAATCGGATATATTATCAACAACGGAGATGTAAGGGCTGTCATTACGTTAGACTTGCTTGTCCCACTTTTTGAAAAGATGAATGAACACCTTCCGAAAGTTGAACATCTCATTGTTAGCGAAACACCACAGGGTACAAATAGTGGCGTCGATGTCACAAAACTATCAATCTACCCAAAATTGAAATCGTTTACAGAGGTAGTTGGCTCAGGTGAACTTTCATACGATGGACCAACGCTTGAAGATGAGGATGTTGCCGTAATCCTGTACACATCAGGTACAACAGGTAAACCAAAAGGAGCCATGTTGACCCACATGAACTTGTACAGCAATGCAAGGGATGTTGCGGAATACCTGAAAATTTCTGAACAGGATAGGGTTATTACAACCTTACCGATGTTCCATGTTTTCTGCATGACAGTCGCGTTAAATGCACCATTAATGAGCGGTGGAACAATGCTGATTGTACCTAAATTTAGCACAAAGGAAATATTCCAAATCGCAAGTGAGCATCAGGCAACTGTTTTTGCGGGGGTACCAACGATGTATAATTTTCTCCTCCAATATCCTGATGGAAATCCTGAGGATCTAAGCTCTTTACGCTTATGTATTTCAGGTGGGGCAGCAATGCCTGTTGCCCTTTTAAAGAGCTTTGAGCAGAAGTTCAATGTTCTTGTATCTGAAGGTTATGGTTTATCTGAAGCATCACCTGTAACCTGCTTTAATCCATTAGATCGGCCACGAAAACCAGGCTCAATTGGGACAAACATTGTCAATGTTGAGAATAAGGTTGTCGACGAAAATGGTGAGGAAGTTCCTGTTGGTCAGGTTGGAGAGTTGATAGTTCGTGGCCCAAATGTCATGAAGGGGTATTATAAAATGCCTGAAGAAAGTGCTGCAACATTACGCAATGGCTGGCTTTATACGGGGGATTTAGCAAAAGTGGATGAAGAAGGTTATTATTATATCGTTGACCGTAAGAAAGATATGATCAATGTTGGTGGATATAATGTTTATCCAAGAGAAGTAGAAGAAGTCCTTTATAATCATCCTGGTGTTGTTGAAGTTGCTGTTTTTGGTGTGCCAGACCCGAATCTGGGTGAGGCAGTTGTCTGTTACGTTGTGAAGAAGGAAGAAGAGTTAACAGAAGAGAGTCTTCTTGATTATTGTCGTGAGCATTTAGCTAAATACAAGCTTCCTAGTAAAATAGAATTCCTAGAAGAACTTCCTAAAAATACGACCGGAAAGATTCTCCGTCGTGCCTTAAAGGATTTAGTTACGAATAAATAAGGTAGACGAACAGGTAAAACGGCCTGTTCTTTTTAGTATGTCGGCGCTGATAAAAATTGTTAAAGGAATTTTTTAGTTTGAAGCGAAATAGGATGTAAGCGATATTAAAATTATAGAAGAGGTGGAACTATGACTACAGTTTTATACCAAGTTGAAAATCACGTTGCAACTGTCACATTGAATCGCCCAGAAGCGTTGAACTGTTTTAATTATGAGATGCTTAAAACACTTGATGAGGTTGTCGAGGATATCCGTACAAATGCCGATGTCCGCGTTGTGATCATTACTGCAACAGGTGAAAAAGCATTTAGTGTGGGTGCAGATTTAAAGGAACGAAAAACATTAAATGAAGCACAGGTTAGAAGAAATGTATATAAAATAGGTCAGGTTTTTGCTAGTATTGGAGATTTACCACAGCCAACTATTGCTGCAATCAATGGCTATGCATTTGGTGGTGGGATGGAGCTTGCGTTAGCTTGTGATTTCCGAATTTCGGTTGAAAATACACAGATGGGGTTGACAGAAACAAGTCTGGCAATCATTCCTGGAGCCGGGGGAACGCAACGACTTCCACGCCTTATTGGTGAAACAAAAGCAATGGAGCTAATTTTAACTGCAAAACGAATTAGCGCCGAAGAGGCGAAAGAATATGGGATTGTATCAAGTGTTGTGCCTCGTGAAGAACTAATGGAAGCTTCCATGAAGCTAGCAAATGATATGTTAAAGAACGGTCCTCTTGCCTTACAGCAAGCTAAATTTGCTATTAAACAAGGGTTAAACACTGACCTACATACAGGCTTTAAGATTGAACGCAAAGCGTATGAAGTGATCATCCCAACGGAGGACAGGGTGGAAGCGCTAGCAGCCTTTAATGATAAAAGAAAACCGAACTATAAAGGGAAATAAGTTTAGTGAGCTCACAATAATTATTTTTAGTGTTAGGATAAAGTTGATATGAAACCATTTACCGAAAGTGTTATTAGAATCATTAAGCAAATACCGTCTGGAAAGGTTATGACTTATGGACAGATTGCAAAACATGCTGGAAGTCCAAGAGGTGCAAGGCAGGTTGTGCGGATCCTGCATTCGATGAGTAAGAAATATAGCCTTCCTTGGTTCCGGGTCATCAACTCCAAGGGTGAAATTGCAATCGAAGATGTGGAAACACGTGCTGCTCAAGTCATCTTTCTCAAGGATGAAGGGATAGAGGTTGTAAACGGTATAATTGACCTGAAAAAATATCAGTATCATCCAGAATAAGAGCCCGGGACACAACGTCCTGGGCCTATTACATTTCCTCTGGTGCTTTTACTCCTAGCAATCGTAATCCTTCTTTCAGTACAATGGTAACAGAGCGGACCAATGCAACTCGATCCTTCATTTCTTCATCCACATGAAGAACCTTTACATGGCTATAATACTTGTTGAATTCTTGAGAGAGCTCTATCACATATTTCGCGATTACTGAAGGCTCGTACCGCTGCATACTTCTTTGGATGGTTGCCGGGAAATCCATCAGAAGCTTCACAACTGACCAGCTATGCGAATCGGAAAGTCCTTTTGTTGTTTCCCCTGAAAGCTTCGCCTTTCGTAAAATAGAGCAAGCTCTTGCATGAGTATATTGAACGTAAGGCCCAGTAGTTCCTTCAAATTTAAGCATTTCCTCTAGTGAAAATTCAATATTGTTGAGTCGTTCATTCTTTAAGTCCTGGAAGATGATTGCTCCCAAACCGACCATTTTCGAGATTTCATCTTTGTTTACGAGACTTGGATTTTTCTGTTCAATGTTTTGCTTTGCGAGCTCGATTGCTTCCTTCATAACCTCTTCTAACAGAACTATTTTTCCTTTTCGTGTTGACATTTTCTTTCCACCTTTAAGGATAAAGCCAAATGGAACATGGACCATTTCCTTCGCCCACTGATAACCCATTTTTTCAAGTACTAGAAAGATTTGTTTAAAATGTAAGCTTTGCTCATGTCCTACTACATAGATAGATTTAGCAAAATGGTAGTGATCCTGCCGATAGATGGCTGCTGTAACATCTCTAGTTGCATAGAGGGTTGCACCGTCAGATTTTTTAATTAAGCAAGGAGGGAGATTTTGTTCAGATAAATCAACTACCTCTGCACCCTCTGAAGTAGTTAAAAGATTTTTTTCGATTAACATTGCTACTGTAGTTTCCATTTTGTCATTATAAAATGCTTCTCCATGATAGGAATCGAATTCAACATCTAATAGGGAATAAATTCGTGAGAACTCCTTTAATGATTCCTCTCTAAACCAGCGCCAAAGGTTTAAGGCTTCTTCGTTTCCTTCTTCAAGCAATTTGAACCACATTCTTGCCTCATCTTCAAGTTGAGGATTTGTCTGGGCTTCGTCGTGGAAACGCACATAAAGTTTGAGCAACTCCGTTATTGGGTTTGTTCTAACGGCCTCTTCATTACCCCAAAGTTTATATGCAACAATGAGTTTTCCAAATTGTGTACCCCAATCTCCAAGATGGTTAATTCGAAGTGGTTGATAGCCGCATTTCTCCACAATCTTGGCAAGCGCGTTACCGATAACAGTTGAACGCAAATGCCCCATCGAAAAAGGCTTTGCTATATTTGGTGAGGAAAAATCAATGGTAATTGTCGCTCCTTGACCAAAGTTGTGGCTACCGTAATTTGACTCTTTGGCAAGGATTGTATGAAGAATATGTTTACTCACTTCCTGTTTGTTTAGAAAACAGTTTATATATGGCCCTTCTGCAACAACCTTTTCAAAAAGGGAGCCTTGAATTAAAGGTGCCATTTCCATTGCAATAACAGCAGGTGATTTTCGCAAGTGCTTTGCAAGGGCAAAACAAGGAAATGCTAAATCACCTTGTTCCTGAAATTTCGGTTTTTCAATAAGTTTTATTACTTCTTCATATGATAAAACATCTTGTAGTTGCTTTGATATTGCTTCGGCATACACTTGTATAACATTCATTTTCTAACCCTCCTTTAAAGATAAAAAAATCCCGTCTCTATAAAAGAGACGAGATTTACCCGCGGTACCACTCCAATTGTTCACGATGAACCTAACTTAATAAGTAACGGGTTCCCCCGGCACACCCTACTTATTTCAGGTGGGCTTCTCAGAAGTGCGGTTCATCTTGATTTCACCATTGGGCTTTCACCATCCCCAACTCGCTTTAGGTTACATCAGGACTACTCTCTTCATCACAGAATTTCAATTATATTTCATTCATGATAACTAATTATGAATTAGAAATCAATGAGTTTTTTATACGCTTATATTGTCAAAAATGAAGATATGAGGAAAGTCATTGTTCTATCTGGCCCTACTTTAAACTAAAATACTAGTAAGAGGGTTGTACATAAAGGGGGACAGCATAGTGAAAAAAGTAATCGGATGGTCACTTGGAATTTATCTCGTTTTTGGTTTATTTATAGCATGGTATTTATTTTTTGGAGCAAATACGGACATCCCTGCACAGCTAAAAGGGAGCCCAGCGGACCCACAGACATTTATGAATGATCGTGAGCTTTTATTAAGTCAAGAGTATTCACAAATTAGAAACCTTTTGTTTTTCCTGTCAGTACCGTTTGAATGGCTGATTTATATACTCGTCCTCGTAATCGGGATTTCAGCAAAGTTCCGTGATTGGTCAAAAGTATCAGCTAAGTTTTCAATCCTACAGACAGCGATTTATTTATTTTGGCTTTCCTTGTTGGTTGAAGTTTTATCATTTCCACTATCATGGATTAGCTACAATGTTTCAAAAACATATAATATCACTGTACAGTCGACTCAAGGCTGGATGAAGGATTTATTGATTGATTTTTGGGTGAATTATGCGTTAATGATTTTAATTGTGGGCGTCTTGTTCTGGTTGATTCGAAGAAATGAGAAAAGATGGTGGTTCCATGCATGGCTTCTATCAATCCCATTCTCCATGTTTCTCATGTTTGTACAACCAGTTATTATAGACCCACTTTACAACGACTTTTTTCCATTAACCAATAAAGAATTAGAAACAAAAATTCTTGAGATGGCAGATCGTGCGGAAATACCTGCGGACCATGTATTTGAAGTAAATATGTCTGAAAAAACAAATGCCCTTAATGCATATGTAACAGGAATAGGTTCTAACTCACGAATTGTGCTATGGGATACAACACTTCAACGTCTGAATGAAGATGAAATCTTATTTATTATGGCCCATGAGATGGGGCATTACGTGATGAAGCATATTTATATTGGCATTGCCGGTTATTTGCTTATAACCTTAATAGGACTCTTTATTATTAGCAAGCTTATGTCCTTTATGGTTAGAAAATGGGGCCATATGTTTAAGATATCGAGTGTAAAAGATATTGCCGTTCTTCCAGTGTTTCTATTATTAATCTCTGTTTTAAGTTTTGTTTCTGACCCAGTTTCAAATGCTGTTTCAAGACACCAGGAAAAGTCAGCTGATCTGTACGCACTTGAAATGACGGAGGATAACAAGGCAGCAGTTTCGTCATTCCAGGAATTATCAAAAGCCGGTTTAAGTCAAGTGAATCCACCATTCTTAGTGAAAATGTTCAGATATGGACACCCAACAATGCTTGAAAGAATTACGTATACGAACGAATTTGAAAAGAGTGAGAAATAACCTAAAAAGCCTTGTTAACAGAGTGCACTCTGTTAACAAGGCTTTTTTTTTATAGTGTTGTTATAGTACAGAATCAATATTTTTTAATTGTTATATAAAAACTTACAGAAAAATGTTCCAATTTTGAAAAGTGTGTTATATAATACTTTTAGAATTAATAATCTGTATTATAACAATATAAGGAAGGTGTTAGGGACAAAATGACGACACAAACCTCAGGAATTCAGATCATGGGAAAGATGAATGAGCAGTATGAAGAAATTTTGACACCCCAGGCATTGAACTTCATTGAAAAACTAGAGCGAAACTTTGGAGAAAGAAGGAAGCAACTAGTAGAAAAGAGACAGCAAAGACAAAACGAAATCGATAATGGAAAGATGCCAACATTTTTGCCCGAAACAGAGCATATTCGAAAAGGAGATTGGACAGTTGCGCAGATTCCGAAAGACCTAGAGGATCGGCGAGTTGAAATTACTGGCCCAGTCGATCGAAAAATGATTATTAATGCATTAAATTCAGGGGCAAAAGTATTTATGGCTGATTTTGAGGATGCTACCTCTCCTACTTGGAATAACATTATCGAGGGACAGATAAATCTAAGAGATGCCGTAAGAAAGACCATCACATTTGAAAATCAAAATGGAAAGAAATATCAGCTTCACAATGTAACTGCAACACTTGTTGTTCGTCCACGTGGCTGGCATTTAGAAGAGAAACATATACAACTTGATGGAAATCGAATATCTGCAAGTTTACTAGATTTTGGACTTTATTTTTATCATAATGCAAAATACTTGATCGAGAATGGAAGTGGTCCATATTATTATTTACCAAAGATGGAGAGCCATCTTGAAGCAAGACTCTGGAATGATGTTTTTATCTTTGCACAAAATGAGATTGGAATTTCTCAAGGAACGATAAAGGCAACTGTTTTAATTGAAACGATTTTAGCAACCTTTGAAGTGGATGAGATTTTATATGAACTAAAAGAACACTCAGCGGGGCTAAATTGTGGTAGATGGGATTATATTTTTAGTTATTTAAAAAGATTTCGGAATGTAGAAGATGTGATATTACCAGACCGCTCGGTGGTCACGATGACAGCCCCATTTATGAGTGCTTATTCACAGCATGTCATTAAGACCTGCCATAAACGCAATGTTCATGCTATTGGTGGGATGGCTGCCCAAATACCTGTAAAAAATAACACAAAAGCTAATGAGGAAGCCTTTCATAAAGTAAGAGCAGATAAGGAACGTGAAGCGAACAATGGTCATGACGGCACATGGGTGGCTCATCCAGGTCTCGTGCCGGTTGCTAGGGAAGTATTTAATACAGTCATGCTTGGAGCTAACCAAATTCATAAAAAACGTGAAGACGTTCAAGTGACGGCCGAGGAACTCATTGCTGTTCCAGAAGGAGCTATTACAGAGCAAGGAGTTCGTACGAATATCAATGTTGGCATTCAATACATTGAATCATGGCTTCGTGGGCATGGTGCCGCACCGATTCATGATCTCATGGAGGATGCAGCGACAGCTGAAATCTCTAGAGCTCAGGTTTGGCAGTGGATCCGCCATCCAAAAGGAATACTAACGGATGGAAGAAAGGTCACACTTGAGCTAGTTCATCAACTGAAAGAAGAAGAGCTTGAAAACATTAAACAAGAAATCGGGACAGAAGCATTTGAAGCAGGTCGTTTTGCGGATGCAACTAGTCTGTTTGAGGACTTAGTGACGAATGATGAGTTTGTTGAATTTTTAACTTTACCTGGATATGAAATTTTATAGATTAATAAATGAGTAGAATACAAGGAGGAAATTAAAATGACAAACGAAAGAGTTCAAAAACTGCAAGAAAGCTGGGAAATGGATTCTAGATGGAGAGGAATTGAAAGACCTTATAGTGCTGAGGATGTTATTCGCTTACGTGGTTCAATTGATATCGAGCATACATTGGCGCGTAGAGGATCTGAAAAGCTTTGGAACCTTCTTCATACAGAGGATTATATTCATGCACTAGGTGCTTTAACTGGCAATCAAGCTGTTCAACAAGTAAAAGCAGGTTTAAAGGCAATCTATTTAAGTGGGTGGCAGGTAGCTGCTGATGCGAACCTCTCGGGGCACATGTATCCTGACCAAAGTCTATATCCAGCCAACAGTGTACCAAGTGTTGTAAAGCGTATTAACCAAGCGCTACAACGTGCAGATCAGATTCAACATTTAGAGGGCCAAGGAGACACTGACTGGTTTGCTCCTATTGTGGCAGATGCAGAGGCAGGCTTTGGAGGACAGTTGAATGTATTTGAATTAATGAAAGGCATGGTCGAAGCGGGTGCTGCTGGTGTACATTTTGAAGACCAACTTTCGTCTGAAAAAAAATGTGGCCATTTAGGTGGAAAGGTTTTATTACCAACACAAACAGCTGTACGAAACTTAATTTCCGCTCGACTAGCTGCTGACGTAATGGGAGTTCCAACGATTTTAGTAGCTAGAACTGATGCTGACGCTGCAGACTTAATAACAAGTGATATCGATCCTGTTGATCAGGAATTCATTACAGGTGAACGAACACCAGAAGGGTTCTTCCGGACAAAGGCAGGTATTGACCAAGCAATTGCACGCGGTCTGGCATATGCACCATATGCTGATTTGATTTGGTGTGAAACGTCTGAGCCAGACTTAGAACAAGCACAACGTTTTGCAGATGCTATTCATGAGAAGTTTCCTGGTAAGCTATTAGCTTATAATTGTTCTCCATCTTTTAACTGGAAGAAGAAACTAGATGAAAAGACCATTGAGAATTTCCAAAAAGAAATCGGAAAAATGGGTTACAAATTCCAATTTGTTACGTTGGCTGGATTCCATGCTCTAAACCACAGCATGTTTGAGTTAGCTAGAGGCTATAAAGAAAGAGGAATGGGGGCATATTCAGAACTTCAGGAGGCTGAATTTGCAAGCGAAAAGCATGGTTACACAGCTACAAGACATCAACGTGAAGTAGGAACAGGATATTTCGATGAAGTGGCACAGGTTATTACAGGAGGAACATCTTCTACGACCGCTTTAAAAGGCTCTACTGAGGAAGCACAGTTTTCAAAATAATACGGCTCATAAAAAACTGGCTAACAAATTGTTAGTCAGTTTTTTTTTTCGGACTTTACAATTGTATATTATGACGTTTTGCTAAATAATTTGCGATACTCTGCTGAAGCTTCCATAAACAATCCTTCGTTTTTTGAATCAATTGCTTCATTAACCTTCGTTTCTAATAGCTCTTTTCTTCGTTTTAATAGGCTCTCATCGATGATCATTTGAATATATATGTCTAATACCGATTCCCTTGGTGCTTTGTAATTTTTCGTATCCCGTGACTTCATGATCTCAGAGTATGTTTTTCTTTTTTTCATGAAAGCTCACTCCTAATCCTTTTTAATAGTATATTTAGGTGGACACGTAAAATCAACTGAATTTTTAGAGTTTTTAAAAATTTATTTGGAATACTACAATTGTCTAGGAAAAACTGACTAAAGTTAATTTCTTGAATGATAATTTGTATTTACATGCATGATAATAATGGAGGTGGAAAAATATGAAAAATAATTTAAATGAGGGTTCAAATCACGATATCCCAAAGAATACACCATTAAATCCGGTATTCGGAATGTCAAACGCCCTAGACACAAATAATCCTTTTCTTTCTGAATCTGCCTATGCGGGTAATTCCGTTGATGAGCATACGACATTAGAACAAGCAAACTCCTATCTAGCCGAAAAAGAGCTTGGGCAAATAAATGAAAATTCATAGAAATAAACTTGGGTGGTCTTCTTTTAAAAATGTTTTTTTCTTATTAAAGAGCATTTTAACTATATACAGTCGGGGTTGGTACCCCGTCTGAATAAGTTAAAGCCTCCGGCGGATGTCACGATTTTTCAAAGGTAAGCTTTCGAGGGTAAGATCAAAGACTAAGAGCGCAACATCCTGTTGCAACGCCTTTGTGACCCACATCGTGTGGGCCTAAAAAAATCGGACGCAAATACGCCAAGGCGTATTTGATTAAGAATTCCACTCTTTTTTTTGTGAATTTTTTGTGAACTGTATAGTTATAAATACCTAGAAGTGCTAATATGAAAGTGCTTCCATTAGTGAAAATATTATAATAATTTGAAGGGGATGAATAGATGGAGGATAAGCAAACGAATTATCTGATGGAATATGAAATTAATCCAGACACAATGGCAGTATTACCTATTGAAATAGGAAAAAATACTTGCTCAAGGGTACTGGAAGTTGAAGGTGAATATGTTGTAGCCATGAAGCCGACTGAGATCGTCGACCGAAGCTGCCGTTATTTTGGAAGCTCACTTAAGGGCAGGCAAGAGGGGACACGTGAAATCATGGGAGTGACCCATAAAGCACCGATTATTGTTGAAGCGTCTAATAAGATTTTTTTATTTCCTACCGCATCGCCAACAAAGCAAGACTGCGCATGGCTATCTCATAACTATGTTTTAGATTGTAGATATAGTGTGAATGAGAACACAACTGTTATTTTTACAAATAAGCAAGCCATTAAATTGCAAATCTCGAAAGGCTCCTTCCAAAATCAACTCCATAGAACTGCACAACTACGAACGATTGTTACCAATAGGATGGACAAACCAAATAAACGCATAAATTTTGTACTAAATCCTCAAAACAATGAAAGTATATCAAATCAATCAGATCGCCAATAATGAATTGGTTTTCCCAGCCTTACATTTGTTCATTTTTAATCATTGTCGTTTTTTTCAATGAAATAAGATTCAAGCAACTGTTGAACTTCATTTCGAATCCGTGGGTTAAAGTAGTTATGTTCCTCTTCATAGCCTCGATACATGAATGAAAATAATGTGAATGCCTCATCTCTTTGTTTTTCCCATACCTTCATATTTTTCTTTTTCATTTGTAGTTTAATGGTATAGAGGTCTTTTTGAACCTTCTTCATTGTATGTTCAAGTAAATGGAGATAAGGCTTTTTTAACTTAAAGCCAGCTGTTTCTATTGCTGTCAGATCACGATTAAGGATGGTAAGAACCATTGGTAAAAAGACAGCTTTTTCAAAAATAGCTCGGTCATCCTCAGGTATTCTGGTCATGATTATCCCTCTTTTTTAGAACGTATGTTTGTATATATAATAAAACATATTTTTAGAAGAATCAAGAAGAGAGAAGGAAAATTTATTTCTAGTGTCGAAATACTTTTAATAGTAGTGCATAATGTAAGAGGTACTACTTTGACAATTCGTAATAAAGGACGGGAGAAGAATGACAGAGATAAAACGCAGAGGCATCGTAGCAGAGGATTTATATGAATTAAAAACAGTCAATGATCCACAGTTTTCTCCAGATGGAAGCAAATACGTGTTTGTGGAGACTGAAATTAATAAGGATAAGCACGAGTATAACTCACATTTATATGTTGGCACTGTTGAAGGTAAGGTTACTCAATGGACTTTTGGCGATGTGAGAGACGGGTCGCCACGATGGTCCCCGAATGGAGAATCAATTGCATTTGTATCGAATCGTTCTGGAAAACAGCAAATCTATTGCTTACATACAAACGGTGGTGAACCTAAACAAATTACATATTGTGCAAACGGGGCACGAAATCCGATCTGGTCACCGGATGGTTCAAAGATCTTATTTACTACTTCATTAGCACATGACGAGAGCGTTACGGATAAAGAAAAGAAGAAGAAGGACGAAGATGAGAAAAAACTTGAACCGATGGTTGTCGAAAGAATTCGTTATAAATCTGATGCAGCAGGATTTTTAGATAATAAAATTCAACATCTTGCATTGGTAGATGTGGCTACTGGTGAAGTGGAACAATTAACATCAGGGGAACATGATTATACGGCAGGATGTTGGTCTCCAGATGGATCTAAACTTACATTTGTAGGAGATATCAGTGAGGATTCAGATTATAACTTGATTTCTGATGTCTATGTGATGTCGCTTCAAGATAAGAGTTATCAAAAGATTACGAACAGCACCGGCAACTTTGGTACCCCTTCTTGGTCACCGGATGGCAAATATATTGCACTAATTGGACATGAACAAGAATTTGTGGGGGCTACGTTACCAAAGATTTGGTTATATTCAAATGAAAGTGCCGAGCTTTCTTGTCTAACAAGTGAGTTAGATGCATATGTAGGGGATTGTGTAGCTGCCGACTTCCAATTAGGTGGCTCAAATCCTGGTGTTATTTGGAATGAAGATAGCAGAAGTTTCTACTTTCTGTTAAGTAATCATGGTAGCACAGGAGTTTATTATGGTTCAATTGAGGGTGAAATCTATCCGTCCTTATTCGAGAACCAGCATGTATTTGCACTAACAGTAAAAAATCATAAGGCAGTTGTTGGTATCAGTAAACCAACAGAACCAGGAAATCTATATTATTTAGATTTAAGTACTGGCGATATAAATCGACTCACAAATGTAAATGAAGTATTTTTACAGGATATTGAATTAGCAGATGCGCAAAGCTTTACATTTAATGCTCCAGATGGCTGGGAAATTAATGGTTGGGTAATGAAGCCGTTTGGTTATGAAGAAGGTAAAAAGTATCCAACAATTATTGAAGTACATGGTGGTCCTCATGCGATGTATGCCAATACGTATTTCCATGAGTTTCAAGTGTTAACTAGCAAGGGATTTGTTGTTGTCTTTACAAATCCACGTGGAAGTCATGGCTATGGGCAACAATTTGTTGATGCTGTTCGAGGTGATTATGGCGGCAAGGATTATTTAGATGTGATGGCAGCAACTGATTATGCTGTGGAGCATTTTGACTTTGTTGATGAAACAAAGCTTGGTGTAACAGGTGGCAGCTATGGTGGTTTCATGACGAATTGGATCGTAGGTCATACAAATCGATTTAAAGCCGCGGTTACGCAGCGTTCGATTTCAAACTGGCTTAGCTTTTATGGGGTAAGTGATATTGGATACTTCTTTACTGAATGGGAGTTAAAAGGGAATTTCCTTGAAGATCCTGAAAAGCTATGGAATCACTCACCACTCAAATATGTTGGGAATGTAGAAACTCCTTTATTAATTATCCATGGTGAACGGGATTTCCGTTGCCCAATCGAACAGGCAGAGCAGTTCTATGTTGCTTTGAAACACCAAAAGAAACCAACAAAATTTGTTCGTTTCCCAGGTGCTAACCATGAATTATCTAGAAGCGGAAATCCGAAATTAAGAGTGGCCCGCCTTGATCATATAAAAGATTGGTTTGTAGAATATCTCGTATAAGAATTGGAAAGACACTAGACCTTAATGCTAGTGTCTTTTTCTATGTGAAAATTATTTTTGGTAGTAATGCCCAATTGGGTGTACAATAAGGGTAGTAAGTTAACAAGGAGATTCTTATGGACATAGAAGCAATTAAAGAACTCATTACACTAAAAAATATTGAAGAATTATTAAAGGATTATCGGTCATTTGGTCCATTGCCTGGAATTTTTCTTCCAATGTTAGAAGCGTTTCTCCCGTTTCTACCACTTTTTGCATTTGTCGTAGCGAATGCGAATGCATTTGGACTTTGGCTTGGTTTTTTGTATTCATGGGTAGGGGCAATTGGTGGTTCTCTCCTTGTCTTTTTCCTAGTTCGTAAGTATGGTCAAAAAAGATTCTTTTCATTTGTCAGTCGCCATAAAAAGGTGAAAGGTCTTATTAACTGGGTTGAACGGCACGGATTTGGTCCAATTTTCCTCCTATTATGTTTTCCATTTACCCCATCAGCGGCAATTAATCTAGTAGCCGGGCTTTCAAGAGTAAGTACACCTCAATTTGTTTTAGCAGTTTTAAGTGGAAAATTAGTAATGATATTCACTATTAGCTTCATAGGCTATGATATACGAGCTCTTTTTCAACAACCAGTTCGAACGATAATTGTAGTTATTATAATATTTGTCCTATGGATTGTAGGTAAAAGAGTAGAAGCAAGGTTAAAAGTAAAGCCGACTCGTCTTAAGGAAGATGAGGCGTAAAATGCTAAAGCGAAGGGTGGAGTTTTGGTGGAGGAAACCCCAGCAAAGAATAAACATCATTTTTCTTTTGTTAAATCTTTAGGAATCAGTTTGGTTATTGTGGTTTTTTTGCGAACCTTCTTCTTTACAAACTACATAGTCGAGGGTGAATCAATGATGCCAACCCTTGAGGATGGAAACCTCCTAATGGTCAACAAGATTGGGATGAAAATTGGGGAGCTTGACCGCTTTGATATTGTTGTATTCCATAAAAATAAAGAAGAAGATTTTGTTAAGCGGGTTATTGGATTGCCAGGGGATCAAATCGAGTATCGTGACGATGTACTTTATGTAAACGGAAAGAGTGTTTCCGAACCATTTTTAGATACTTTTAAAAAGGAACTATTCGTTGGACAATTAACCGGTGATTTTACCCTTGAAGAAGTGGCAGGAAAATCAACAGTTCCCGAAAATCATATTTTCGTTATTGGCGATAATCGTATAGACAGTTGGGATAGTCGCCATTTTGGTTTTGTAAAGATGGAACAAGTTGTGGGAAAGGTTAATATTAAATACTGGCCTTTCGACAAAATGGAACTATTAAACTAAGAAGAACTTAATAAATTATCTATAACATCACAAAGAACTCAGTCGAAATTCGAGTTCTTTTTTAGCTTGGATATGATAAAATAGTACCAAAATTATCAATTTTTAGAAGAGGGGAGGTTTTGGGATGGGTACCAAGATACAAGTTCTACAAACAAAAATTACTCCACCGAACTTAAAGGACACCATATTAAGAAGACCTACATTGATGAAAAAAATGAAAACGATTCCACGATATCCGCTAACCATTCTACATTCTGGAGCAGGATATGGTAAAACAACTGCACTGGCATCTTTTATTCGTGATCAAAAAAAGTTGTCGTGTTGGTATAGTGTAGGACCAAATGATGATGACATTATTCCATTTTTAATATATGTAGTCTATGCTATACGGAAAAATCACCAAGGTTTTGGAACAGAACTCCTGCTTTATGTTGAAAATATTGAACGGTATGTGCGTGATGAAGAAATACGAACCCTTTGCTCGTTATTTATCAATGAAATTACCATACTAGATTCGAATATTATGCTTGTCATCGATGATTACCATTTGATTCAGAATTCTTCTTCAATTGACCAGTGGATGACATGGTTGATTCAACATTTTCCACCCAATCTAAATCTTGTAATCTCAAGTAGGAAAAAACCTTCCTGGGCTTTTCTGACTTCGATGATTGTGAAAGAAGAACTCTTAGAGATACGGCAGCGCGACCTTATGTTTTCGTATGATGAGGTTGAAGTCCTGTTAAGTGATTTATACGAAGGGGATATGACTGAGAAAGATATTGAAAGAATCTTTTCACTAACAGAAGGATGGATTATCGCGATTGGCATGATTCGCCAACAGCTAACTTCTGACGGTGGATTGGAATCAATTCTCAATAATAAATCAAAATCACTTGATGAGTTATTTCGTTTCCTTGCGATGGAAGTGTTTATGAAACAACCTCCAATGATCCAGCAATTTCTAGAGAACACCTGCATTTTTGAAGAAGTAAATGGAAAAGTATGTGATGAAGTATTAGGAATTCGAAGTTCAGCAGAAATGTTAAAAGAGCTTTCTGACCATAATCTATTTTTACTTTCGATTGGAGAAGGGCAGTATCGCTACCATGCTTTGTTTAAGGAGTTTCTTGAGCAAAGGTTATTCTCGACGAATGATTTGCACTTTTATAATCTCCATATTCAAACTGCAAGATATTATCAACGAATTGGTGATTTTAATCAAGCAATATATCATCTTGAGGCAATTCGAGATTTTGAGAGAATAGCAGAAATTCTCCACCATTATGGAGAGAAAATGATTCAAAACGGGCAACTTGAGGGTTTGTTGGACCGGATTAAAAACATTCCAGAATCTCTTATGAATCATTATTACCTATTATGGCTATATAAGGGGGAAGCATTGAGGTACCGGTGCTCCTATGAAGAGGCTGAGGCTTGTTACATAAAAACAATAAACCTGGCACAGTCTGCGAGAGACCTTCTGAGTTTAAGCAAGGCATATGAGGGACAAGCGAGAATCTATCTTGATACAATCCAACCGGGTAAAGCTGAGCGCTATTTATTACAGGCGATTGAGGCTCTTGAAGAAAATGAGTCCTCCTCTAATGAGGATAAAAGTAAATTATACCAATTAATGGCTGAAAACCTTGCGAATGCGGGCCAAGCGAATAAAGCGAAAAAATGGTTTGAAAAAGGGAGAAGCCTAAATATTCCACTATTAGATGGAAACTTGGAATCTAGGCTTTATTTACGAACTGGTAAACTTGTAGAAGCGAAAAAAATCCTTTCACAAAAGAAAGTGGTTGAAAGAAATCAGAAAACCATTCATTTACAACAATCTCATCGCGAAACAGATCTACTGTTATCCATAATCGAAGCCTTTATGGGCAATGGTCAAGCAGCAAAAGAGCTCGCAGAATCCGGGATAAAGCAAGGAGTTCAATTTCAAGCACCATTTGTTGAGGCTTGTGGCTGGATGCGTATGGGACATGCGGTGCAATTACTCGATAAATATGATACTTCATTAGCATCACAATGCTATGAAACAGCTCTTGAAATTATGGATGAAATAAATGTATCAAGAGGAAAGGCAGAACCCTTGATGGGCTTATGTCTTTTAAATGGAAATCGAGGATTATATGACCGGGCCATTGAATATGGCAATAGGGCCTTGGATGAGACAGAAAAGGTAAAGGACGCATGGCTATCAGCACTAATTTTATTATGCATGGGAATTTCTTCTGTTCATAATGAAAAATGGGAGGAAGCTGAACAATATTTAACAAGATGCGAGGCTTTGTATACAAATTGTGGTGACCAATATGGAATTGTACTAACGCAGCTTTGGTTTGCATTTCTCTATTTTTATCAGAAGAACCGAGAAGCTTTTAAAGGTTTCATTACGAACTTTCTCAAAAAACTGCAGGTCGGAGGATATGATTTTATCCTTACAAAACGAACGACTTTTGGACCGCTAGATTTATATAATATTGTGCCTTTATTACTGGAAGCTCAGAGGGAAGGAATTCATCTTCCGTATGTAAATCAATTGCTAAATGATTTAGGATATTCTAATATCACATCTCACCCTGGTTACACATTACGAATTCAAACTTTAGGTAAATTCCGAGTGTGGCTTGGCAGTCAAGAGGTGGAAGAATCTGATTGGCAGCGTGGAAAGGCTAAGGAGTTGCTTGAGCTTTTTGTAACGATGCGAAATCGAATGATTGCACGCGAAGAAATATTTGCGATGCTTTGGCCAGAGCATGAAGAAGCAGCAGCAGCGAGAGATTTTAAGGTTGCCTTAAATGCCTTAAACAATGCATTAGAGCCAAACCGTGTCGCTAGATCGACTCCGTTTTTTATCCAACGGAATGGATCATCTTATGGATTGAATCAGGAAGCTGGCTATCAGTTAGATATTATCGAATTTGAAGAATGGATCCATGCAGGTTTGTATGAAAAGGATACTGACCAGATTATCAAATGCTTACGGCGGGCATTAGAATACTATGAAGGTGATTATTTACCAAACCGAAGATATGAAGATTGGTGTTTGGGTGAGAGGGAGAGGCTCCAAGTATTATTTTTACGGGGTGCTGAACGCATTGCGCAAGGCTTTGTTCAAACGGAAGAATTTGAAGAAGCCATTTATTGGTGTGAACAAATTCTAGCAAAGGATCGTACATGGGAAGAAGCATATCGATTATTGATGTTTTGCTACTATCATAAAAACAACCGTCCCCAAGCAATCAAGTGGTATAGAAAATGTGTTGCGGCATTGGAGGAAGAACTAGGAGTTGATCCAATGCAACCAACAAAACAAATGTACGAAATGGTCCTTCAAACACAAAAATAGATAATCGAATGTCCTATAAACTACTACAGGATAGTAGTTTATTTTTTTATGAAAAAAGTTGTTGTAAAATTCTAAAATTTACATATAATAGAAACTGAGAGGTGATTCAGGTGTCAGAAATAATTAAGTCAGAAGAAAAAGTATTGACCCCAAAAGGGTTAGAAACAAGAGAGAAACTATTACGTGCAGCAGAGGAGGTATTTGGACAAAAGGGATACTATGAAACTTCAATTGTAAATATTTCCCAAGAAGCAAACGTTGCTCAGGGTACATTTTATAATTATTTTCCCTCTAAAAAAGATATTTTTGACGAACTAATTCGACAATATAGTCGTGAACTTCGTTTAGCAATAAAAGAAGAAATGAGTAAATCCAAAAATTTCGAAGATGCACAAAGGAAAGGTTTCAAGGCTTTCTTTAATTGGGTAAAAAGCCGTAGAAATTTATATAGTATTGTTCAACAAGCGGTAGTGGTCGATAAAGAACTTTATCGATGGTATTATGATAAACTCGCAAATGGCTTTTTAAAAAGTCTTGCTGTTGGAATCGAAGTTGGAGAATTTAAAGAAATTGATCAAGAAACGGTTGCGTATTGCTTAATGTCAATTGGTCAATTTCTTGGAATGAGATGGGTGTATTGGGAGCAACAGGATGTCCCAGAGGAGGCGTTTGAAGCAGCAATGACACTAATATTTGATGGACTTAAAAAGGAATAACAAGGAGGAGACTTTATGCAAGGTATTGCTTTTTGGATTGATAAAAGAGCAGAATTACATCCAGAGCGTATAGCCATAATTACAGAAAAAGAACAGATCTCCTATAAAGCTTTGAAACAAGATGTAGACAAGTTAGCTACTTTCTTAAGACAAGATTTATCTATAAAGGCAGGAGAACGCATTGCGATTTTATCCCATAATAGATATGAATATATTGTTTTATTATTTGCAATAGCAAAACTAGAATGTATCGCTGTCCCTCTTAACATTCGTTTAACGGAAAATGAGCTTTTGTACCAATTAAATGATAGTGGGACAGAGGTTCTATTTTTAGAAAATAACTTTAAAAGTACAGCTATTTCGTTACAGAAGAAAAGTAAATTGAAAGAAATAATTACTATTGAAAGCGTAAGGAATCTCGAAGATAGAAATAAAGACCTTTCTTTAATGATTAATGAAAGCGCTCCCTTTCTTATTTGTTATACTTCGGGAACAACCGGTAAGCCTAAGGGAGCGGTTATAACACAGGATAATATGTTTTGGAATGCCATCAATAATTGTACTGCAATCGATATCACATCAAATGACCGTTCACTTGTGTTACTTCCACTTTTTCATATTGGTGGAATTGGTTTATTTGCATTTCCGACACTCTTTACTGGTGGGACCATAATTTTACCTGAGGGGAAATTTGATTCGGAGAAGGCATTATTGATGATTGAGCAGCATCAAGTGACAATTGTAATGGGTGTTCCTACAATTCATCAGGCCATTTTGCATAGTCCTTCATTTGAAAAGACCAATTTGCAATCTGTACGATGGTTTTATAACGGTGGTGCACCATGTCCTCATGAACTAATTCAGGCCTTTTTTGAAAAGGGGTTATTGTTTGGTCAGGGATTTGGGATGACTGAAACATCACCAACATTATTTATGCTTTCTAAAGAGGATGCTAAACGGAAGATCGGGTCTATTGGAAAGCCTGTTATGTTTTGTGATTATAAATTAATAGATTCAGAGGGGGATATTGTTAAAAGGGGAGACATTGGAGAACTCATTGTCCGTGGTCCAAATGTAATGAAAGAATACTGGAATAAACCAGTAGCAACAGCTGAAGCCCTTCAGGATGGATGGCTATATACAGGAGATTTGGCAAGGGTTGATGAAGAGGGATTTTTGTATATAGTAGGAAGGAAAAAAGAAATGATTATTTCCGGTGGAGAAAACATTTACCCATTGGAACTTGAACAAATAATTGGTCAGTTAGCAGATGTTGTAGAGGTAGCAGTGGTAGGAGTTGTTGATGCGAAATGGGGAGAAACTCCAGTAGCCTTTGTTGTAAAAAAGAAAGAGAGTTTACTAACTGAAGAGGAAATTATCGAATATTGCAAACTATTTTTGGCAAGATACAAGATTCCCCAAAAAATAGAGTTTATCGAAAAACTACCAAGGAATGCGACAGGGAAAATTCAGAAGAACCAGCTAGTTAATTCATAAAAAAGGAACTTGTATTCACTGGGGCAGCATTTAAGATGGCTCCATCAGAAGGGGGATTAGTATGATAAATGTTGGAATTGAAGCGACAAGTGTATATTTTCCAAAAGGAATTGAAACAGCAGAGGAATTGTGTAAAAAAACCGGAATTCCTGAACAGGTTATCATTGAGAAATTCGGGTTGTATCAAAAGCATGTGTCCGACGATACAATGCAGGCTACTGACCTTGGAATTGAGGCTGCAAAGCAACTACTTTCTAAAATAGATCCATTATCAATTGATGTTGTTATCTATTTTGGTAGTCCACATAAGGATTATTTAGTCTGGTCATGTGCTCCAAAGCTTCAATTTGAATTAGGAACGAAAAACGCATATGCATTTGAATTAATGAATGTGAGCTCTTGTTTTCCAATTGCTTTAAAAGTGGCAAAGGATATGCTTACATCTGATAAAACTATAGAAAATATTTTACTAGTGGGAGGTTGTAAGGAATCACAAATCATTGATTACGAAAACCCCCGTTCCAGGTTTATGTTTAATTTTGGTGATGGTGGGGCAGCTGTACTCGTTAAGAAAAATTCCACTTTAAGTGAAATTCTGGAAAGCTCGATAATCACCGATGGTTCATTTTATGAGGATGTTCGGGTACCTGCTGGAGGTTCTAAGCTTTTTCCAAGCATTGAAACCGTAGTAAATAGGCAACATTATATCGATGTACATGATCCATCCAGCATGAAGGAGAGACTTGACCCTGTATCCATTCCCAATTTCGAAAAAGTGATTCGAAATTCATTGCAGAAAAGCGGCTATTCACCTCAAGATGTTAAAGTTCTTCTACCACTCCATACGAAACGCTCCATGTTTAGAGAACTACTTCAAACATTACAAATACCAGAAGAGAATACAATTTATTTAGATCATCATGGACATATGTCAGCACTAGACCCGTGTATTGGACTTCATTTTGCTAAAGAGCAAGGTAAATTATCTGAAGGGGACATTGCGGTTGCAGTAAGTGCCGGAACGGGTTATACATGGGCTGCTACTGTTATTCAATGGAAGGGTGTCTGAAAAATTCTAAATTGATTTTGTAACTCAGTTGTAACTATCCTCAAGTACGATGAATGCAAAGGTTTCACAGTTTCAACGAACATAAGGGGGAAGGAAAAATGAAGAAGTTCTCATTTCGTAAAATGCTTTTTTTAAGCATGCTTGCCATGCTAATGGTAATTGCTGCAGCATGTAGCTCAGGATCATCAACTACAGAAGAAGAGAATCCAAGTTCAGGTGATTCAGACAAACCAGCAGAAGAATCAAAGGATCCAATTAAAATTGGTGTGCTTGCTTCACTAAGTGGTGGGCTTGAATCCTACGGCAAGCAATCAACACAAGGATTTGAACTCGGCCTCGAGTACGCTACAGACGGGACGATGGAAGTAAATGGTCAAAAAATCGAATTCTTTGTAGAGGATACAGAGACAAAACCAGAAGTTGCCATTCAAAAAGCAACAAAATTAATTGAAGAAGACGGAGTTGACTTCTTAGTTGGATCATCAAGTTCAGCAGATACATTAGCAGTTCTTCCATTAGCTGAAGAATATGAAAAGATTATGATTGTTGAACCAGCTGCAGCAGACAGTATTACAGGTGCAGATTGGAATGAGTATATATTTAGAACTGCACGTAATTCATCACAGGATGCGGTTGCAGGTGCGGCAGCAATTGCAAAAGAAGGGGTTAAAATTGCAACCCTTGCACCAGATTATGCTTTCGGTCGAGATGGAGTTGCAGCCTTTAAGGAAGCCGCTGAAGATTTAGGTGCTGAGATTATCCATGAAGAATATGCAGATCCTGCAGCAACTGACTTTACTTCAAATATTCAAAAGATTATTGAAGCAAAACCTGATTATTTATTTGTTGTGTGGGCAGGTGCAAATTCACCTTGGAACCAAATCGCAGATATGAAGGTCCAAGAAAATGGTATTAAAATTTCCACAGGTGCTCCAGATATCCCAGCACTTGCAACAATGGAAGCATTAGTTGGAATGGAAGGATTCACCGTTTACTATCATCAGCTTCCAAAGAATGAGATTAACGATTGGTTAGTAGAAAAACACAAAGAAAAGTTCAATGGTGAGGTTCCTGACTTATTTACTCCAGGAGGAATGACGGCTGCGTTAGCAATTGTGGAAGCGATTAAGAAGACAGATGGCGACACGAATGCAGATAAGCTAATCGAAGCAATGGAAGGAATGAGCTTTGATACACCGAAAGGAAAAATGACATTCCGTGAAGAAGATCACCAAGCTCTTCAAACTTTATATGCGATTCGCCTGGAAAAGGTTGATGGTGTAGATTATCCAGTTCCAGTCTTAATAAGAGAGTTAAGCCCAGAGGAAACAGCTCCACCAGTTCGTAACTAATTTGAACTATAAGCTTCGGTAGGATTACTACCGAAGCTTACTTTTAGAAAAAAGAGGTGAACATTCGTGATGAATATTATTGAAACGAAAGACCTGACAATCGCTTTTGGAGGGCATGTAGCTGTTGATAATGTGAATTTTTCAGTTCCTCCGAACCACTTCAAATCAATTATTGGCCCCAATGGTGCAGGCAAAACAACTTTTTTCAATTTATTAAGTGGTCAGCTTACACCGACTGCTGGCCAAGTATTCTTACAAGGAGAAGATATTACAAAATTATCTCCAACAGCACGTACACGTAAAGGAATCGGTCGATCCTTTCAAATAACAAATGTTTTTCCAAATCTGACGGTATTAGAAAACGTACGATTAGCCGTTCAATCGGAATCTGGTGTTCGCTACCAAATGTTTAAGCATTTTCGTAAATATCGACAATTCGAAGAAAAGGCATTACAGATTTTATCGCTTGTTCTTCTTGATAATAAAGCCGATGCAATCGCTAAAAACCTTGCACATGGTGAAAAACGCAAGTTAGAAATAGCCATGTTGTTGGCATTGGAGACTGAGGTTCTGTTACTTGATGAGCCAACTGCTGGAATGTCACTTGAGGAGGTTCCTGCAATTCTTGAGGTCATCAAGAAAATTAAGGAGGAAGGGAATCGTACCATCATTTTGATTGAACACAAAATGGATATGATTCTTGATCTTTCTGATAGTGTGATGGTCTTATTTAACGGCAGATTGCTTGCTGATGGAACACCGGAAGAAATCATGAACAATGAAACAGTTCAATCAGCGTATTTAGGAGGTTTGTACGATGACACTGCATCTTAAGGTAGAGGGAATAGAAACCTATATAGATCAATTTCATATACTTCAAGGCGTTTCATTTGAGGCTAAAAAAGGAGAGGTTACCGTACTATTAGGCAGAAATGGTGCCGGCAAAACAACTACCTTAAGATCGATTATGGGCCTTAATCCACCGGCTAAAGGAAAAATCGTATTTAATGGTGAGAACATTTCAGGTCTAGCAACCTACCATATTGCCACAAAAGGCATTGGCTATGTCCCTGAGGACCAAGGGATATTCGGAGAGTTGACTGTAGAAGAAAATATGAAAGTTGCAATCAAAAAGGAAAACGAAGAAACGAAGGAACGTCTAGATTATATTTTAAATCTGTTTCCTGATTTGAAGAAGTTCTGGAAAAGAAAGGGCGGAAACCTCAGTGGTGGACAAAAACAAATGCTCTCAATTGCTAGAGCATATGTCAATAACAATGACTTATTGCTCATTGACGAACCAAGTAAGGGACTAGCACCAATTGTTGTTGAAAAAGTAATGGAATCCATTCAAGAAATGAAGTCAAAAACGACAATTGTGCTCGTGGAGCAAAACTTTATCATGGCAAGTACGATCGGAGATCGCTTTTTCATTATTGACGATGGAAGGACCGTACATCGTGGTGAAATGAAGGAGTTAAAAGAAAATGAAAAACTCCGTAAACAATATTTAGGAATTGCGTAGTAGGACTCATGGGTGAAAGGAGGAAAAATTTGTGGAAGCAATCATCAATTTAACGATTAACGGCCTTGCTACAGGTATGTTAGTTTTCCTACTTGCGGCAGGGTTAACCTTGATTTTTGGTCTTATGGATGTCCTAAACTTTGCACATGGAGGTTTGTTTGCCTGGGGAGCATATGCAGGAGTTTGGTCATATGGGCAAACTGGAAGCTTTGTAGCCGGAATTATGACTGCCCTGATTACAGGCCTTATTTTAGGTTTACTTATGGAAAAATTCATTGTTACTCCTGTATATGGAAATCATGTTCAGCAAATTTTGATTACGCTAGGGGTTATGATCGTTCTTTCTGAAATGTTGAAGGTCGTTTGGGGACCGAACCAATTGAGTGCGAAAACCCCTGAATATTTAAGCGGGAGCTGGGAGTTTGGCGGGGTTATTTTAATCAAATACCGCTTGTTTATCATATTGGTTGGATTTCTAGTTTTCTTCCTCATTTACTATATCCTTAAAAATACAAAAATTGGATTAATTGTTCGTGCCGGTGTAATTAACAAAGAAATGGTTCAATCACTTGGAATCAATATTAAAAGGATTTTTATGCTTGTCTTTATGGTAGGTGCAGCTATGGCAGCACTTGGTGGTGTATTACTAGGACCATATTCCGGCCAAATTTATGCAGAGATGGGAATGGAATTTGCAATACTCGCGTTTATTGTCGTTGTTATTGGTGGTATGGGAAGTATTACAGGCTCCCTGTTTGCAGCAATCCTAGTAGGGTTATCGGGATCCTTCATGGCCTACTACGTCCCAGAATTATCACTAGCAGTAAATATGCTTCTAATGGCTGTTGTATTAATTTTTAGACCACAAGGATTATTCGGTGCAAAGGGGTGAGGAAATGAAGCTTCTTACTGGTTCTTCAAAGGCTAATATTATCTACATTGCAGCAGCTGTGTTCCTTCTATGCTATCCATTTATCAATGATACTAGAAGTATATTAATTTTATTTACACAAATTTTTATTTTTGCTGTCTTTGCAATGAGCTATGATATCTTACTAGGTTTTACAGGGATTGTTTCATTCGGGCATGCCATGTTTTTTGGAATAGGTGCCTATTCGACAGGAATTCTTTTAGATCGCTTTGAACCAACAGTTCCTATATTTTTACTATCGATTATTGTTGGAATGATTCTGGCAGCCATTTTAAGTTATGTTGTCGGTTTACTCTCACTACGGTTAAAGAGTCACTTTTATGCGATGCTGACGTTGGCGTTCTCAGGATTGTTTTTAGTAGCTGCAGAAAAATGGAGGTCGTTGACAAGGGGGAATGACGGATTTACTTTTCGCATCCCTGATGTCTTTAAAGACCGGATGACTCTTTATTTTATTACATTGATCCTTATGATTGTTGTTTTTTTAGTGTTAAAGAGATTTACAGAATCTCCACTAGGGAGAGTTCTCCAAGCTATCCGGGAAAATGAGCCACGGACAGAGTCACTAGGCTACAATGTGATTCATTATAAAATCATTGCAAGTATTGTAGCTGGTGTTATCGCAAGTGTTTCTGGTTCGATGTATGTTCTTACACTACGTTTTGTAAATACTTCTGTATTCGCGCTCGATGTGACACTGGATGCTCTTCTCATGACAATCATTGGTGGAGTAGGGACGCTTGTTGGGGCCATCATTGGAGCGGGACTAATTGAATTTGCCCACCATTGGCTAACAGGACTTGCAAAGGTTCATTGGATTTTTGAACGATGGATGATCTTCTTTGGCATTTTATATATTTTAGCCGTTATGTTCTTCCCAATGGGAATCGTCGGAACTGTAAAGTCGTGGTTTTATAAAAGAAGAGGTAGTAATAAAACGAAAGACGTCGATAAAGAAAAAATAGCTGGCTAAGGAGAGAGGGTCATGAATGAGAATCAAACCATAACTTCATTCGTTGTCCGTTGTGCCTTAATTCATGTTGATAGTGAGACAATGAAAAAGCAATGGCGGATAAAGGTAAGCCATGTTCAAGGGGAAGATGAAGTAGTTGTTACAGATTTAGATGATGCTGTTCAGTACATGAAACGTGTAATAGAGGAGTGACTCACATTGACTTTGCAATCAGTTGGAATTATAAGTACAGGAATTTACATTCCAAATGATTTTCTAACTGGAGAAGACATTTCACGAATGAGCGGGATACCCAAGGAAATTGTTGAAAAGAAACTGGGCATATTGAAAAAGCCAATTCCCGGACCTGATGACCATACGTGTGAAATGGGAATAAAAGCAGCAAGAGAAGCTATAAACAAAGCAAAGATCGATCCACTGGATATCGATTTAATCATTTATATCGGCGAAGAACATAAGGAATTTCCCTTGTGGACAGCTGCGATTAAGATGCAACAAGAGCTTGGTGCGGTTAATGCTTGGGGATTTGACGTTGCGATGCGCTGTGGTACGACAATCATGGCTTTAAAAGTGGCTAAGAATATGATGAAGTCGGATGACTCTATTAAAACGGTTTTACTTGCAGGTGGTTATCGTAATGTAGATTTCATTGATTACGAGAATCCGAGAACGCGCTTTATGTATAATCTAGGAGCTGGTGGAGGTGCCATTCTTTTACAAAGAGGTGTACAAAAAAATCACGTCCTTGATAGTCATATTATAACCGATGGTGCATTTTCCGAGGACGTTGTTGTGGTAGCAGGGGGAACAAAAAATCCAATCACAAAAGAGGCACTTGAGCAAAAATTAAACATGCTGGATGTCCTTGATCCAGAAGGGATGAAGCAACGTCTTGAAGAAAAGTCCATGCAAAACTTTCTTAAGGTTATTCGAATGGCAGTAGAAAAAAGTGGATATACAGAGAAAGATATTAATTATTTAGGTATTCTCCACATGAAGAAATCAGCCCATGATTACGTGTTAAAGGAATTAGGCCTATCTGAGGAACAATCAATCTATTTAAATGAATATGGGCATATCGGTCAAATAGATCAAATTCTTTCTTTGGAAATTGCGGAAAAAAAAGGTAAAATAAAAGAAGGAGATCTTGTTGTGTTAGTGAGTGCAGGAATTGGATATGCGTGGGGGGCCACGGCAATAAAATGGGGGGATCGTTCATGCCAGCAATCGAACTGAAAACTGTCAATCTAGCAAATGGAGAAACGTTAGGATATCGGGAACGTGAGGGTGGGGATAAAATTGTACTACTTGTTCACGGGAACATGTCCTCATCAAAGCACTGGGATGTTGTTATTGAAAATCTTGATAGCGATTACAAAGTCTATGCAGTTGATATGAGAGGCTTTGGTATTTCAACTTACCACAAAAAAGTTCAGTCAATAAAGGACTTTTCTGATGATATTAAGCTATTCGTTGACGTATTAGGCTTGTCAGACTTTATAATGGTTGGTTGGTCAACTGGTGGTGCTGTAGGAATGCAGTTTGCCGCAGACCATCCTAGACTTTGCTCGAAGTTAGTACTGTTGGCATCAGCATCAACGAGGGGGTTTCCGTTCTTTGGCTTAAGTGCTGATGGGAAGATGGATTTTTCATATCGTTTAAAGACGATGGATGACATTCATCAAGATTTAGCACGCACAATCCCAATCCAAACCGCCTATAACAATCGAGATAAAGACACATTAAAAGCAATTTGGAATGCTGCCATTTACACCAAAAGACAACCTGAAGAAGCTCATTATGATGAGTATCTGGAGGATATGATAACACAGCGAAATCTTGCTGAAGTTTATTTTTCATTAAATACATTTAATATTAGTCATCATCACAATGGCTTAACGGAGGGGACAGGACAGGTAGAACGTATTAATATCCCAGTGCTAGTAATGCGTGGTGACAGGGATTATGTTGTATTAGAAAATATGGCAAAGGAAATTATGGAGGATTTAGGGGATAACGCCACATTTGTTGAACTTGAGGATTGTGGCCACTCACCGTTAATCGATAATCTAGACTTATTGTTAAGTGAAATGCATAAATTTATGAAGCAAGAGGAGCCTGCAAAATGAGATTAAAAGACAAGGTAGCTATTATCACAGGAGCAGCTAACGGACTTGGGCTAGAGGCTGCTATCACGTTTGTCCGAGAAGGTGCAAAGGTTGCGTTAACAGACTATGACACAACAGGTGCAAAGAGAGCAGAGGAATTAAAAGAACAAGGTGCAGATGTTGAGTTCTTTCAAGTAGATGTTGCAGATAGAAACAGTGTCGACCAAATGGTTGCTGCAGTAATGGAGCGATTTGGAAAGATTGATATTTTAATAAACAATGCCGGAATTACTCGTGATGCGATGCTGACAAAGCTTTCTCAGGAGGACTTTCAAAAGGTTATTGATGTGAATTTAACAGGCGTTTTCAATTGTACACAAGCAGTGGTTCCACATCTTATTGCAAATGGTAAAGGAAAAATTGTTAGTACCTCTTCTGTAACGGGGGTATATGGAAATGTTGGGCAAACAAATTATGCAGCATCTAAGGCTGCAGTGGTCGGGATGACGAAAACATGGGCAAAAGAGCTCGGCAGAAAAGGAATCAACGTCAATGCAGTTGTACCAGGATTTATTGAAACAGGAATGGTTGCAACCGTGCCTGAAAAAGTTATCAATCAATTAAAGCAAATGATTCCACTTCAAAAACTAGGGAAACCATCGGATATCGCCAATGCGTATTTATTTTTATCCTCCGATGAAGCCGATTATGTGAACGGAACAACCTTGCATGTTGATGGTGGGATTATGATGTAACGAAAAGAGTGGGAGCCCCACTCTTTTTTTCATAACTTCACTCATGTAACTACCATGTAACTCCTGTCTTCTATAGTAAGAGTAGAATTAAGAAGACGTAAGGAGAGATAGTTGTGAGGTGGGAACTGGATTGGATTGCAAATCGGGCTCGACTATCACCTGATTCGATTGCTGTCGTGGATGGAGAAACTGGCAGCCGATATACCTTTCAGGAACTGAACAAACGTGCGGAAAGTATCGCTTGTTTTTTAAAAACAATTGGCATTAAGAAGGGAGATCGTGTAGCACTAATATCTCCGAATGATGTTAGTTATTTCGATTTGCTATTTGCATGTGGAAAAATTGGGGCAATCTTTGTGCCGTTAAATTGGCGCTTATCGAGTGAAGAAATCGATTATATAATTTCAAATTCGTCACCAAAACTGGTTGCATTTTCAAGCCAATTTGAGGCTTTATTGCAGGGGAATGCATCTAGGGAAATCTTAAAAGTTGATTCTGATGAATATCATCGGATTGTCAATGTAGTAAGTACCACATTTGAACCAGAGGAGTGCATTCTAGAAGAAGATCCATTGGCGATCATTTATACAGGTGGAACAACAGGAAAACCGAAAGGAGTTGTCCTATCTCATCAATCTATTTTGTGGAATGGGTTAAATACTATTGTGAGCTGGAATTTGTCAGCAGAAGATGTGACATTAACCTATATGCCGATGTTCCATACTGGAGGTCTTAATGCGTTATCCATTCCTATTTTAATGATGGGGGGCAAGGTTGTAATAGCAAAAAACTTTGAGCCTAAACGTGCCATTCAACTTATTAATCAAGAAGGATGTACAATCGTTTTACTCGTTCCAACGATGTACCATATGATGGTTAACACCCCATCCTTCAAAAATATGACATTTCCAACCATGCATACCTTTCTATCTGGGGGAGCGCCTTGCCCACTCGAAATTTATCAGGCCTTTGAAGAAAAGGGATTATCGTTTAAAGAAGGTTATGGTCTAACAGAGGCGGGGCCAAATAATTTCTTTATTGATCCGAAAATATCAAGGTTTCGAAGAGGGTCAGTTGGAAAGGCCATGTTTTTTAATGAAGTGAAGATTATGACAGCTGAAGGACATGGTGCAAAGGCTGGTGAAGTTGGAGAGCTATTGATTCGTGGAAAGCATGTATTCCATCATTATTGGAATAATCCGGATGCAACAAAGGAAGTGTACAAAGATGGGTGGTTGCACACAGGGGATTTAGCGAGATGTGATGAAGAAGGCTATCACTATATTGTGGGGCGTAAGAAAGAAATGATTATCACAGGTGGAGAGAATGTGTACCCACTTGAGGTTGAACAATGCATTAGCAAGCATCCTGCTATTAATGAGGTTGCTGTTATTGGTGTACCTCATCAAAAATGGGGAGAGATGGTGATTGCTGTGGTCTCTTTAATGCCAGACCAACAGGTTTCAAAAAATGAATTAATAGAGTTCTGTCAAGAAAAGATAGGCAAATATAAGGTACCAAAAGAGTTTATCTTTGTGGAGGAGATCCCTAAAACACATGTGGGAAAGATTGATAAAAGCCATTTGCAAAAAACATATGAAAATTTAGTTGGTTAAGGTAAAACAAATTTTGAGTTTACATTTTATATGGTAAAAAAAACGGCTACTTTTTTCATTTGTAGTCGTTTTTTGTGTTGTGTGCTTATCTAAAGAAAAAATATTAACATTAGACTATGACTATTTACCTATTGTTCGTGTATTATACTAATATTTTGTAATACTTTTGTTTAATTTTCGTAAATTTTATTGACCAAATACCCCTTTCCCAGTATTCTGTAGGCGTACCATATTCTACTAATTTACTAAGTGAGGGGAGAAAACTGTGAAAAAAGGCATAGTAAGAAAACTACTGTCGTTATTATTCGTTTTTAGTTTAATAGTGCCTACTACTCTATTAAATTTTGTACCTGCTGCTAATGCAGCAGAAGTAACTGCCGAAGATTTATTTATTTCTGAATATATCGAAGGTAGTGGTTTTAACAAAGCAATTGAGATTTATAATGGGACTGGTGCTGATGTTGACTTATCAACATACACACTAGAACTATATTCAAATGGAGCCAGTGCAGCTGGTACAACTTTAAAACTAGCAGGAACTCTTATGAGTGGCGATGTCTATGTAATTGCAAATTCTAGTGCAGGTCCTGAAATATTAGCAGTTACAGATATAAAACATAGTGTCGCAAATTTCAATGGAGATGACTCACTTGTTTTAAAGAAGAATGGTGAAATTATTGATTCATTTGGACAAGTAGGACATGACCCTGGTACTAATTGGGGCGGAGTGACTTCTGAACAAACTCTGGTAAGAAAAGACTCAATCCTCACTGGGGATAAAGTGCATGATGATGCTTTTGATCCTTCTATCGAATGGGACAACCATCCCCAGGATACATTTTCATTTTTAGGTTCTCACAAAGGTGAAGGAAATGTAGACCCAGAACCAGAGCAACCAACTGTAATCACAATTGCTGAAGCTCGCACCCAAGGTAATGGGTCAGTATCTGTTAAAGGTACAGTGACAGCAAAATTAAAAAATACAATCCATATTCAAGACGAAACAGCTGGAATTGCTGTTAGACCCACTTCACTAGCTGTCGAATTGGGTGATGAAATTACTGTTACTGGAACATTAGGTGATTATAATGGTCTTTTACAACTTAATAATGCAAGTCTTGTAGGAGAAGCTACTCAAATTGGTGTACCAGAACCAGCTATTGTGACAGGCGCTGATATAAATGAAGCAAATGAATCAGAACTAGTTACTGTTAAAAATGTAACAGTTTCCGGAAATCCTTCAAACTATAAAGCTGTAGATGAAACCGGGAACGAATTTATTGTTCGCGATGAAAATAATAACTTAGGATTAACTCAAGGGAATACATATGATTCGATCACTGGAATTGTTCAACAATTTAATAGTGATTGGCAAATCATCCCACGTGGACAAGCTGATATTGTAGAAGATGCTTCAAAAGTTCAACCAGTTAGAGCATCTCAACCATCAGGTACAATTCCTGCGGGTACTCAAGTAACGTTATCTACTTCAACTGCGGATGCAGAGATTTACTTTACAACAGATGGTACTGAACCAACAGTAGAAAATGGTCAAAAATATAGTGAACCAATTACAGTTGATGAAGATGTAACCATTAAAGCCATTGCTGTAAAAGATGGTTTTACAACTAGTGACATAAAAGAATTTACTTATACAGTATACGATGCTGAAGAAATCAATATCCATGATATTCAAGGAGAATCTCATGAATCTGCATTAAATGGTGTAAAAGTTGAAAATGTTGAGGGTATTGTAACATATACCTACAAAATAGGTAGTGGTAACTACTTCCATATGCAAACTCCAGATGACAAAAAGGATAACAATCCTAAGACATCTGAAGGGATCGTTGTTTATACAGGAAACCAAGCAAATGTGGAAGTTGGTAATCTAGTAAGTGTAACTGGTACAGTCGACGAGTATTATATCGATGGGTACTATGACACAAAAAAAGAGACAGATTTATCCGTTACACAAATTAATGCACGTGATGACCAGGGCGGTTTAGTAAATGTTATTGAAAACAATGCAGAACTTCCTACTCCAGTAGAAATTACGAGTGAAAACCTACCAAATCAAGTTATTGATAATGATAGTTTCGGTGAGTTTGACCCAGAAGAAGATGCAATTGATTTCTGGGAAAGTATAGAAGGAATGCTTGTTGAAGTTGGAACAGTTAAGGCTGTTGCACCTCAAGAGCACGGAGATTTGATTACGGTTCTAGAAAACAGAAAAACGGATACCCTTCATGGTGGAGTATTACTAACTGAAGACAATGCGAATCCGGATCGTATCCAGTTTAAAATGTACGATAACAATGCAGCTAGAGATTTCGAGGTAGCAACAGGAGACAAATTTACTGGACCAATCACAGGTGTAGTAAACTATGGCTTCCAAAACTATAAGATTTATGTTGATTTAGAAGACATGCAATCAAACCATGTTAAGGGTAATGCAGAACCTGAGACAACAACGATTGTTAAAGAAGAAGATAAACTAACAATTGCTTCTTACAATCTAGAAAACTTCTCAAATAATACGAAAGAAACATCAGCCGATAAAGCTCAAAAATTGGCTAGAGCTTTTGTTCAAGACATGAAGAGTCCTGACATCATCGGGGTAACTGAGGTTCAAGATAACAATGGACAAAGTGCTGGAGATTCAGCCGCTAACGAAAGTTATGAACGTTTGATTCAAGCAATTGTTGCTGCGGGTGGTCCTGAATATCAATATTTAAATATTGATCCTGTTAATAACCAAGATGGTGGAGCACCAAATGCAAACATCCGTGTTGGATTCTTATATAATCCAGAACGTGTTTCTTTACCAGAAGACATTCCGGCTGGTGATGCAACAACAGCTGTTGGTTATGAAGATGGTAAATTGACACGTAACCCTGGACGAATTGATCCTACAAATGCAGCATTTGATAACAGCCGTAAACCTTTAGCAGCACAATTTACCTTCAAAGGTGAAGAGGTAGTGGTTATTGTTAACCACTGGAACTCCAAATCTGGAGACACTCCATTATTCGGTTCAACACAACCGCCGGTATATGGTAGTGAAGTTCAACGTAAACAAATTGCAAATATTGTTTATGACTTTATCGAAGAAATAAAAGTTGATAACCCTGATGCAAATGTTGTATCAGTTGGTGATTTTAACGATTACCAGTTCGCTGAGTCCCTTAAAATCCATGAAGGCGACTTAATGACCAACATGATTAACCATGTTGAACAAAGTGATCGTTACACATATTTGTTCCAAGGTAACTCACAAGTTTTAGATCACATTGTGGTATCAAATAACTTAGTACCTGGAACTGAAATTGATATTTTACACATTAATGCAGACTTTACAGATATGGCGGGGCGTGCGAGTGACCATGACCCGGTTATGGTTCAAGTTGACCTAAAAGTTAATTATGACTTAACAATCATGCACACAAATGATACTCATGCTTCCTTAGACAACATGCCAAAAACGGTAACTGCAGTGAAGGAAGTAAGAGCAGAAAATCCTGATTCTCTACTTCTTCATGCAGGAGATGCTTTTACAGGGACACTGTATTTTAATGAGTTTCTTGGAAAAGCAGATTTAGCCATGATGAATTTAATGGGCTTCGATGCAATGACCTTTGGTAACCATGAATTTGACTTAGGTTCTTCAAGTGAAGGACATCAAAAATTAGTCGAATTTATCCAAAGTGCACAATTCCCATTTGTAAGTGCCAATGTTGATTTCTCGAAGGATGCTAAATTTGATGGGATTTTCAATGATTCTATTGCATCTGATATTGAAAATGGACAAATTTACAATGGAGTCATCAAAGAAGTAAACGGTGAGAAAGTGGGTATCTTCGGTTTAACAACAGAAGAAACAACTGACATTTCAAGCCCAGGTTCGATTGAATTCGAAAACTACCTTAATGAAGCAAGAAAAGCTGTAGAAGCTTTTGAAGCACAAAATGTTAACAAAATTATTGCATTAACTCATATTGGTTATGACGATAATGCTGCGGTTGATAACGATCTAATTCTTGCTGAACAAGTGGAAGGAATTGACGTTATTGTTGGTGGACATAGCCATACAGTATTGGCTGAACCAGTCGTTGTTGCAAAAGATGCAACACCAACTGTAATCGTTCAAACAGGTAATGCAAACAGCAACTTAGGTGTTCTTAATGTTGAATTCGACGAAAATGGTGTCGTAGAGACACATGATGGTAAATTAATTGAGATTAAAGGACAAGTTCCTGATGAAGAAGCTCAGTCCGTATTAGCACCATTCAAGGCAAAAGTTGAAGAAGTGGCTAATACAGAAATCGGAGTTTCAACTCCTATTGAATTAGAAAACCCACGTACAAGTGGTGATGATACAAAACCAAGCGTACGTAGAAACGAAACGATTCTTGGGAACTTAATTACAGACGGTATGCTTGAAAAAGCAAAATCATTCACAGGTAAAGACGTGATAATGGCTTTACAAAACGGCGGTGGTATCCGTGCTGCTATCGATGCTGGCCCAATTACAACTGGTGAAGTAATTACAGTTCTTCCATTTGGTAACACGTTAGCAACAATGGATATTACTGGTGCTGAATTGAAAGAGGCATTTGAAATCTCCGTAAGCAAGTACCCTGGAGAAAATGGTGGATTTTTACATCTTGCTGGCGGTAAAGTTAAATTTGACTCGACTAAACCAGAACATGAACGCGTGGTATCCGTATCTTACCTGAACGAAGATGGTGAGTATATCGAAGTACAAGATGAGAAGATGTATACTATCGCAACTAACGCCTTCACAGCTAAAGGTGGAGACGGCTATGACGTATTTGCAAAAGCCTACGAAGAAGGCCGTGTAACAGACTTAGGTCTTTCTGATTGGGAAAACTTCCGTGACCATTTAGTAAGTCTTGGAAGCGAGGGAATTCCAACTGAGGTTGAAGGTAGAATCGTTGATGTGGAAGGTCAATTTAACTTAACGGTACTGCATACAAACGATACGCATGCTGCCTTAGATAAGATGCCTAAAACGGTAACGGCAGTGAAAGATGAAAGAGCGAAAGATCCGAATGCACTACTTCTTCATGCAGGAGATGCATTTACAGGAACACTGTATTTTAATGAGTTCCTTGGAAAAGCAGATTTAGCCATGATGAATTTAATGGGCTTCGATGCAATGACCTTTGGTAACCATGAATTTGACTTAGGTTCTTCATCTGAAGGACATCAAAAATTAGTTGAATTTATCAAGGGAGCTAAGTTCCCATTTGTCAGTGCCAATGTTGATTTCTCGAAGGATGCTAAATTTGATGGAATTTTCAATGATTCTATCGCATCTGAAATTGATAACGGACAAATTTACAATGGGATCATCAAAGAGGTTAACGGTGAGAAAGTCGGTATCTTCGGTTTAACAACAGAAGAAACTGCTGACATTTCAAGCCCAGGTTCAATAGCATTTGAAAACTATCTACAAGAAGCTGCAAAAGCTGTTGAAGCTTTTGAAGCAAAAGGTGTCAACAAAATTATCGCATTAACACATATTGGTTATGATGATAATGCTGCGGTTGATAACGACTTAATCCTAGCTGAACAAGTAGAAGGCATTGATGTTATTGTAGGTGGACATAGTCATACAGCATTGGATGTGCCATCCGTTGTTGCAAAAGATGCAACACCTACAGTAATCGTTCAAACAGGTAATGCGAATAGCAACCTAGGTGTGCTAGATGTAGTATTCGATGAAAAAGGTGTAGTGATTGAACATGCTGGTGAATTAATTTCAATCGGTGATCAAGAGGCTGACCCTGAAGCAGCAGAAGTTTTAGCACCGTACAAAGCCCAGGTTGACAAAGTAGCACAAGAGGAAATCGGAGTATCCACTCCTATAGAATTAGCAAACCCACGTACAAATGGTGATAATACAAAACCAAGTGTACGTAAAAACGAAACAATCTTAGGAAACTTAATTACAGATGGAATGCTTAAAAAAGCAAAAGAATTTACTGGTGAAAATGTAGTGATGGCATTACAAAATGGCGGTGGCATTCGTGCAGCAATTAATGAAGGCCCAATCACAGTCGGTGAAGTAATCACAGTTCTTCCATTTGGTAACACGTTAGCTACGATGGAATTAACAGGTGCTGAGCTGAAAGAAGCGTTTGAAATTTCTGTTAGCAAGTATCCGGGTGAGAATGGTGGTTTCCTACATGTTGCAGGAGGCAAGGTAGAATTCGATTCTACGAAACCAGCGGGCGAACGTGTAGTTGCAGTTTATATCGAAGATGCTAATGGAAATCTAGTAGCTGTTGATGATAATGCTACCTATATTATTGCTACAAATGCTTTCACTGCTAAAGGTGGAGACGGCTATGATGTATTTGCAAAAGCCTACGAAGAAGGCCGTGTAACAGATTTAGGACTTTCGGATTGGGAAAACTTCCGTGATCACTTAGTAAGTCTTGGTAGTGAGGGAATCCCAACTGAAACTGAAGATAGAATCGTTGATGTTACGGAAACTCCAGGCGAGGAGCAACCAACACCTGGCGAGGAGGAACCGCAAATTATTGTTGTTACTCCAGAAGTCGAAAAAGGAAACAAATATGTAGTATCTGCAGATGATTTAGGTGATCTAAAAGATGGTGCTATTGTCAGAGTTGAAGTTCCTGAAAAGAAAAATACAATTTTTGTATCATTGAGCCCTGAAGCCATTGCGAAACTTAAAGCAGCAAATGCAACTTTAATCATCTCAAATGGCGTGGTTGACCTTCAAATTCCTTCATCTATCTTACCTGATAGTGAAACGGAAATTAAAGTACAGAAGGACAATCGTAAGGATGCTTTAGTTGCCTATGATTTTACAATCAAATCTGAGGGCAAGGGCTATCACAAGTTTAACGAAAAAGTCACAATGACTTTTTCGATTGACCCTAAAACAGTGGATGATCCGAAAAAAGTGAAGGTTTTCTATTGGAATCCACAAAGTAAGGAATGGGAATTGGTCGGTGGCGAATACAAAGATGGCAAAATTACTGCTACTACCGATCACTTTAGTACATTTGGTGTGTTAGAAGTTGAAGAGACTAAGGAAATTCCAGGTTCTGAAGTGAAAGATTCTGATACAAATGACTCAACTGTAAAAGACTCTGACTCGAAGAATTCTAATGGAGGGAAAAAACTTCCTATAACAGCTACGAATATGGCTAACATGTTAGTGATTGGACTTTCGCTAATCCTAGTAGCTGTTGGTCTCCTCTATGTAAACAGGAGAAAAACAGCTTAATAGACTATCAAAAAGCTAGTAACGAGAGAAAAACGTAGTGTTTTTCTCTCGTTTTTTATATGACCTGAAAAAAATTTCTAAAGGATTTTTACCAAAAATGTTGAATTACTCTCATAGTAAAAATAAGGGAGTAATTCGATGATTACGTACAATTTGTTAAGAGGAAAAAAAGTCCAGCTTGTTAGAATTAAAGAAGAAGATGTTCCGTCCATTGTAAGTTGGTATGAGGATCAAGAGTTTCTTAGAAATCTAGACACTTTACCATCCTTTCCTAAACATCCTTCAGCTTTTAAAGAGTGGGTTGAGCAGAAAAACGAGAAAGAGTTTGTATTTGGCATTAAAGAATTGGAGACTGATAAATTAGTTGGATTTGTGGACATTGACAGTATTATTTGGCCGCATCGAAATGCATGGCTAGCAATTGCAATAGGTGGAGAAGGAAACCGTAATCGAGGGCTTGGATACGAAGCCATGCAGCTCGTGTTGGATTTTGCTTTCCAAGAATTAAATCTTCATAGAATCCAATTATCCGTTTTTCAGTACAATGAGCGGGCCATCGCATTGTATGAAAAGTTAGGATTTGTTAGAGAAGGCACCTCAAGAGAATTTCTAGAACGTGACGGGAAGCGATTTGATATGTACTTTTATGGTCTGCTAAAACATGAATGGAAGAAATAAAAACAATTCCCCTAGGTGCTAGGGGAATTTCATTTACTTCATTTCATAGTTTAAGTCCCAAATGATCCCGAATTGGTCCTTTACTTTTGCATATTTTGCACCCCAAAATGTATCCTGTAATTCCATGAACACAGTGCCTTTTTGCTTTAGGTCATTATAAGTTTTCGTAATTTCCTCTTCACCTTCAAATTCTATAACTAAAGAGATATTGTTTCCAAAGGTTACACTTTGGTCGGGAGAGTCATCTGATACCATTAGTAAGAATTCGTTCTTTTTGAATTTACCATGAATAAGTCGGTTATTAGCCCAGTCCTGAGTTTCATAACCTGCCTGAGCATATGTTTGAACATCCAATATTTCACCCTCAAATATTTCCTGATAATATTCCAAGGCTTCTTTCGCATTCCCATTAAACATTAAATAAGGTGTCGCTTGTCCTTTCATTCACAAAACACTCCTTTTTTATAATCAGTAAGTTGCCCTACACTATGATTTCTATTTACTAAAGATATCATACACTTTTTCCCCACAAGAAAAAGTACAAGGTATTATTTCTCGAGAAATAATTGTCATTTTTTGTCTTGCTAAAATAGTAGGTGTCCCTTATTATTAAATGTAATAGTATATATTGATAGATTTTGAATATTAACAACTACATATTGTGTTTAGCCTTGGGAAAAAGATGCCATTTGTGCTTAAAAGGGAATCTGGTGAAAATCCAGAACTGCCCCCGCAACTGTAAATGCTGACGAAATGAACAGACCACTGTATAAGATCACTTAATTAAAGGTGCTTATATGGGAAGGGTTCAAAGTAGAGTGACGCATTAGTCAGGAGACCTGTCTTTTCTTAAGATGTTTCACCTTCTTCGGGGATTGGGAAGATGAAACGGTGGCGACAGGTAGGGCAACTCTTGTGCTCTCTTGATGTTATCGTTTCATCCGCTCAATTCAATTGGGCGGATTTTTTATTTTAGCGAATAAATTGTTAAGGGAGAGAAATAGATGAATATTACAACACAAGGGGAATTGGATTCAGTTTTACACTCGCTTGAATATGCAGAAAGTACCTACCAGCTCGACACGACAGAAATTCGAAACAAATTACAGGGAATGAATTTCAAGACATTTGAAGCGAACCAGCATGCACTTTTTTATTCTTTAAACAAAATTGCCATGGATCAACCCAACTGGACATATTTAGCGGCTAATCTCTATTTAAATGAACTGTATGAAAAAGCTGCAACTAATCGAAATTACAACAGTGCTCTAAAATATGGCAGTTTGTATGAGTTGTTAAAGGAACTAACATCAAAAGGAATATATTCTAATGAATTAATAAACTCCTATTCTAAGGATGAAATAATTGAACTAGGAGATGTAATTGATTCTTCTAAGGATCATTTATTTACATACATTGGTTTATTTTTATTAGCGGATCGCTATCTTGCAAGGGCCTACGAACGAAATATTTACGAACTTCCACAGGAGCGATTCATGATAATTGCGATGACATTAATGCAGCATGAGGTAAGGGAAGTTCGTCTTGCTTACGTGAAAGAAGCCTATTGGGCATTAAGTAATTTATACATGACAGTCGCCACTCCAACTCTATCAAATGCAGGTAAAAGTTTTGGTCAGTTGTCCTCTTGTTTCATTGATACTGTTGAAGACTCACTTGATGGCATTTATTTAAACAACTGGGATATTGCTAGATTATCAAAAGATGGTGGCGGAATTGGCGTATACTATGGCAAAGTTCGCGCGTTAGGCTCTGACATAAAGAAATTCAAAGGGAATTCTTCTGGGATCGTTCCATGGATTCGCCTGATCAACGATACAGCAGTAAGCGTTGATCAATTAGGACAACGCCAAGGAGCAATTGCCATCTATTTAGACCTTTTTCACAAAGATATTATGAACGGTTTTCTTGACTTAAAAACAAATAATGGAGACGAACGCCGTAAGGCCCATGATATTTTTACAGGGGTTTCCGTACCTGATTTATTTATGGAAAAGCTGCAAGAGGTAGATGAGAACGGCAGAAGTATTGGGGAGTGGCACACTTTTTGTCCACATGAAGTAAAGCAAATCCTGGGTTGGAAAGATGAGAACGGAAACCCATTAGGACTCGAGGACTTTTACGATGAAGAGGATGAAAAATACTTCACTGAAAAATACGTGGAAGCTGTGAATCATCCACTTTTACCACGTAAATCCTATCGCGCTATGGATGTCATGGCAAGGATTATGATTGCTCAATTAGAAACAGGAACACCTTACATGTTTTATCGCGATGAAGTAAATCGCCAGAATCCGAACAAACACCTTTTAGGAACAGGACGAACCTCGATATTTTGCAGTAATTTATGTACAGAAATCGCACAAAATATGTCAGCAACAGCGATTACGAAAGAGTATATCGACGATGAAGGAAATGTTGTGATCATTCGAAAACCAGGTGATTTTGTGGTTTGTAATCTGTCATCTGTCAATCTCCCACGAGCTATCGGAGACGATGTCCTTGAACGAATAATTCGAATCCAGGTTAGGATGCTTGATAATGTTGTAGATTTAAATACGATATCGGTTAAACAAGCCGACCTCACAAATAAGAAGTTTCGAGCAGTAGGATTAGGTACCTTTGGTTGGCATCATCTTTTAGCATTAAAGGGTATTTACTGGGAATCTGATGAAGCTGTTCAATATGCAGATGAACTATATGAAGCAGTTGCTTACAATGCAATCCAATCATCGATGGAGCTAGCGAAGGAAAAAGGAGCCTATAGTAAATTTAAAGGTTCTGAATGGGAATCGGGCATCTATTTTACTCGCAGAAAGTATTCGTCGGAACGATGGAGTAAGCTTCAAGAAAATATATCAAAACATGGTGTGCGCAATGGCTGGCTAATGGCTGTGGCGCCAAATTCATCGACAGCTAAAATAGGAGGTTCCACAGATGGAATTGACCCAATCTATGCGGCTGAATATGCGGAGGAAAAAAAGAATTTTAAGTTTAAAGTTACCGCACCTGATATCAATCATAAGACGTACGAGTTTTATCGAAAAGCACGTCATGAGGTGGATCAGGTTTGGAGCATTAGACAAAATGCAGCACGCCAACGTCATATCGACCAGGGAATTAGCTTCAATCTGTATGTGAGACATGACATTAAAGCAAAGGATCTTTTACAGCTTCACTTAGAGGCTTGGAGACAAGGACTTAAGACAACGTATTATGTGAGAAGCACGTCACAAGCAGAAATTGAAGAATGTGAACTATGCCATAGTTAAGGGGGAATCAAGACGATGACGAGTAATCAGCCATTAACAAAAATAAAATTGTTTAATCCAGAGTTTCCGAATAAATCAACAGGAATCATTAATGGGGAAACCTCAGGACTATTGAATTGGAACGATATCGCATATCCACAAATGTATACACTCTATCAAACCTTGCTTTCGAATTTTTGGAAAGCACAAGAAATCAATATGCAGGATGATATCAAGCAATGGGATCAACTAAGTTCTATTGAAAAGGATGTGTTTTTACGAATTAACACGCAACTTGCATCATTAGATAGTTTGCAAACACCGACAATGAACCAGGTAATGGATTATGTGACGGACTCTAGTTTTAAAGCCATTTTTGCAGTGATTTCGCAACAGGAAGCCGTACATAATGAATCATATTCCTATATTTTGAGCTCATTAGTACCACTAAATGAACAAAAGGATCGTTTTAATCAGGCGAAGGAAGACCCGATTGTCCGAAAAAGGAATCAATTGATTTTAGAGGCTTACGAAGGTTTTAGGGAACATCCAACTCCGGAAAACTTATTTAAGTTAGCAATTAATTCAATTAATCTAGAAGGCATCTATTTTTATGCAGGTTTTGCCTTTTTCTATAATCTAGCTAGGCAACAAAAAATGCTTAAGACTAGTACAATGATTAGCTATATTCAAAGGGATGAAATGCAGCATGCATATTTCATTGCACAATTTGTTCGAATTCTTTTTTCAGAGAACCCAGAATTGAATACCGAAGAAAACAAAGAGTATGTTTATAAATCAATTGGACAGGCAGTAGAGCTTGAAAAAGAGTGGGCAAGCTATATTTTAAAAGACATTGATGGAATCGATTTACGTGAATTTGATGAGTATGTCGAGTACCTTGCGAACAAGCGCTTCCGTCAACTTGGGTTTCAAAATCTATATGAAGAAAAAGAAAACCCAATGCCATGGATTCAGGTATTTAGTGATGAGATGATGAATGATACCAAATCTGACTTCTTCGAGCAAAAATCACGGACGTATACAAAGGTATCCCAATCCAATGGATTTGATGAGCTATAAGTATGAAAGTCGCCATTGTCTATACATCAATAACAGGCAATACAGAGGAAGCGGCAAAAAACATCAACTATTATATGAGAAGGTATACAACTGAGTGTTATGTCTATCAGGTGGAACACTTTCCTTATTACGAATTAGGATCATTTGATGTCATGATCATAGGGACCTATACATGGGGGAATGGGGAAATTCCGCACGAAATGCTTCGGCTTTATCGAGCCATTGAGAACAGCCCTACAAATGGTATTGTAACAGGGGTTTTTGGTACTGGAGACCAATGCTATCCGAATTTTTGTGGGGCGGTTGATGCATTTCGCGATATGCTTTATGTACACTCGAAGTTAGCGGCGACCTTAAAAATTGAATTAATGCCACAGCGAATCGATGAACCTCGGTTCGAGCTCTTTGCCCGAGTTGTAACAGAACGAGTTAATAGTCAAAAGGGTATCACTGTCTAGTGGTACCCTTTTTCATAGGATAATTTTAACCGCATGCTTAAGGCTATGTTGAAGATAAACACTCCAATAAGGCTTACTAGTAAAATAGAAAAATCTAAAGCTGAGGCTATAATCGGACCAAAGCTAGCGCCGGTTAATAATGTAAAGGAATATAATGAAATAGCGGAACCACGTGCGTGTTCTCCCAATTTGCCTACTAGGGATATGATGGAAGGGAAGAGCAATGATATTGAAGCAACAAAAGGTATGCTTAAAACAGCAATAACTCCTGGTGTTTTGGACATTAAAAGACAAATAAGACTAGTGGTAGCTAAACTTAATCCAATTAATAATGTTCGACGGTCCCCGAATTGTTGAACCAATTTTCCGGTGAATAGAGACAGAGACGCACCAATAAGGCCAATTGCCCTGATCTTGAATAATGTCTGTTCGTCGACCCCATGCCGTCCTTTTAAGTACTGACCAATACCATCATAAAATGAAATAAAGGAAAGCAAAATTGAAAAAGTGATTATATAGCATATGACTAATGAAGGGTTTTTTATAATTTTATAAAAGTCTTGTAAGAGGGAGGCATCTGCCTTTTTCATAACTGGCACACTGGGGTATATAAACAGACTACCTATAAAAAGGACAAGATAGATCCCAGCAAAACAATAAAAAACATACTCCCACCCATAAAAATAAGTGATACTTGAGCTCATGAGCTGTCCAAGGATTCCTGCAATTAAAAAACCGCTATTGATAAGGGCAAGAACTAGGGTTTGATGTCGCACTGGAAATATTTCAAATGTATAGGCAAACGCAACCGGTGCAAAGCTTCCAAGAGCAATCCCTTGTAATCCACGAAAAACATATAGACTTGCCTCATTAAAGGAAAAACCAACGAACCAGGTCGTAACAATTGAAAAGAATAACCCAGAGACGATCACTTTTTTTCTACCTATTCTTTCAGATAGTGGACCAAAGGTTAGTAACCCAATCGCATAGAAAAATGAAAAAATGCTCCCTCCAAGCACGGCTTTTTCAATCGTAATATTGATGGAAGCTGAAATGTTAGGGTAAATTGGAATCAAAGTATAGATATTGGAGGCTACAAATACGCCCGTAATAATAAGCATAAATGCTACAAGAAATAACCGATTCAATATAAACCACCACCTCTTTTTAACATATGCCTAACTTAAAATGCGGGTTCTAAAAAAATAGGCCTAGTGCAGAAATATCATGCACTGGACCTTCTTGAATGTTTAAGCAGAAAATATTCGTTTCCAAACCTTCATAAATTCATTTCCTATAACAGGTACAATGGATAGTCCAAGAATGAGAAGCCAATCCTTGCCAGTAAGGAAATGAATGCCAAATACATTGTTGAAGAACGGGATGTAGACAAGCCCCACTTGAATGGCAATACCTAAACAAATAGCAGCAATTAAGTATTTATTTGTAAATAGTCCCACCTTAAAAATCGATTTCTTACGACTTCTGAGATTGAGAGAATGAAACAATTGAGAAATACTTAATGTGGTAAACGCCATTGTTTGAGCGTGAATTAATGCATCTGTTGTAATGTTACTATAATCAATTGAAAAGACAGAGCTTGCACCAGAATAGAAACGCAGACCTTCTACAAATGCAAATAAGGTAATGAAACCAATTAATAACCCATTCAATACAGTGAAGCTTCCACTCCCCTTGGAAAAGATACTTTCCTTTGGATCCCGCGGTTTTTCTTTCATTACATCGGGATCATCAGGATCCATCCCTAATGCAATTGCGGGAAGGGTATCTGTAATTAGATTCACCCATAGAATTTGTACGGCTGTCAATGGAGCGGGTAAGCCAAGTAAAATACCAATGAATAACGCAGTAATTTCTCCTAGATTACAAGAGAGTAAAAATAAAATCGATTTCTTGATATTTTGGTAGATATTTCTTCCATGTTCGACAGCTGATACAATTGTAGCGAAATTATCATCTGTAAGGATGATATCAGCGGCCCCTTTTGCAACATCTGTACCTGTGATCCCCATGGCTACTCCCACATCAGCCTGCTTTAATGAAGGAGCATCATTCACACCATCACCAGTCATTGAGGCGATATGTCCATTATCTTTTAATGCTTTTACAATACGCACCTTATGCTCGGGAGAAACTCGTGCAAATACGCGAACATTTTTCACTTTTTCCTGTAGTTCCACATCACTAAGTGCTTGTAGTTCTTGGCCAGTCATCGTTTGTGCCTCATGGTTAGCTATTCCGAGTTCTGACGCGATTGCCAATGCTGTCTTTTGATGGTCACCCGTAATCATAATGGTCTGAATGCCCGCATCTTTACAAGAGGCAATCGATGCTTTCACTTCCTCCCGAGGAGGATCTATCATACCGATTAGGCCAAGGAAAATAAAATCTGTTTCTAAGTTGTTATCAAGGCTGTCATCTTTTGATACATTTTTCATAGCCACAGTTAGAACACGTAAGGCCATATCTGACATTTTTCCTGCAGCTTGTTGAATACGTTGTTGATCAATATCAGTAAGAGGGGTAACTTCCCCATTTTTATAAATAGCTGTTACCCTAGGTAAAATGCTCTCCAAAGCCCCTTTTGTAAAGGAAACAATCCTATCGTTATCTTCGTGAACAGTTGTCATTATTTTTCGATCAGAGTCAAAGGGTAGTTCGTAGATCCGTTTGAAGGACTTTTCAAGTTTCTCTTTATGCAAGCCAATGTTCAATCCCGCTTGAACAAGTGCAATTTCGGTTGGATCTCCTGTACTTTGATCACCAGAAACCTGGGCATCATTACATAATATAATCCCATGAAAAAATGGATGGCTTTGTGCGAAGTCAGAAGGAACCTCACCAATCACCCGATAACGATCATCCATAAATATAGTGGTGACTGTCATTTTGTTTTGCGTTAGTGTCCCTGTTTTATCTGAGCAAATCACACTTACTGCACCTAAAGTTTCCACGGCAGGTAGCTTACGTACAATCGCATGATGCTTAATCATCCGCCCGACACCCATAGCGAGTACAATCGTCACAATTGCAAGAAGACCCTCTGGAATCGCTGCGACCGCCAAACTTACAGCAATAAGGAACATATCCAACGGTTCTCTTCCTTGAAAGAAACCAATGAAAAAGATGACAATGGAAACTATAATCGCGCCTATTCCTAAGAACTTACCTAATTCGTCTAATTTCTTTTGAAGAGGGGTTGTTTCTTTTTGTTGTTTGCCAAGCATTCTAGCAATCTTTCCAATTTCCGTATTCATTCCTGTATCGACAACGATGCCAATTCCTCTGCCGTATGTTGAAAGAGTTGTCATAAACGCCATATTACGTTGGTCCCCAATGGATGCCTCGTGACTGGTGATTAAAGTAGCACTTTTTTCAACTGGAACAGACTCCCCTGTTAAAGCAGATTCTTCGATTTGCATATTCGCTGATTCTACGAGGCGTAAATCTGCAGGGACATAGCGCCCGGCATCTAAAATGACAATATCACCTGGGACAATTTCTTCAGAAGCAAGTTCCCTCAGGCTCCCATTTCTTTTGACAATCGCTTTTGGTGTGGACATTTTCTTTAGTTCTTCTAAAGCTTTTTCAGCTTTAGACTCCTGAACAACCCCAATTACAGCATTAAGAAGGATGACGATAAAAATAATGGTCGCATCAGCTATTTCGCCAACAAAAGCCGAAATAACAGCTGCTGCTATTAGTATGTAGATTAACATGCTATTAATTTGAACCCAAAACAATTTTAAAATCGAAGTTTTTTCGTGATCTTCAAAGCGGTTTGGACCAAATTTTTGAAGTCGTTCCGATGCTTCACTTTCTGAAAGTCCTGCTTCAATATTTGTGGTAAGTTCCGATTCTACATCTGCTATGGATTTCTTGTACCATTGTGACATTATCATCACTTCTTTCTACATAATAAAATCTACTCATTCAAATGTATTGGAAGTACCTTACAAAAATTATAACATCCTGAAAAATAGCAGATTGTGAGCGTTCTTTGACACTTTCTAGAATCTGGATGGTGATACAATTCACTGTTCGACATTTTTTTTGATACAATTAGAGGATAAGAATGAAACGAAATATTCTTCTCTCTTTAGGAGGTTACTATATGTCATTACAATTTATTTTGGGACGTGCTGGTACAGGGAAATCATACACATGTCTTGAAGAGATTCGTTCAAAGCTTCTTGACGACCCAACAGGTTTTCCGATTGTGTATTTAGTTCCAGACCAAATGACGTTCCAATCAGAATATGATTTAATCAACACCCCTGGAATTGGCGGTATGATGAGAGCTCAAGTATTCAGTTTTACTCGATTGGCATGGCGAGTGTTGCAGGAAACAGGGGGAATGAGCCGTTATCATGTGAATAATGTTGGAGTGAATATGCTTCTACGTAAAATTATTGATTCCAAAAAACAGGACCTTAAGGTTTTCTCACGTGCTGCTGATAAAAATGGATTTATTACTCAAATGGAAGAAATGGTCGCGGAGTTTAAACGATATTGTGTCACTCCTGAAACTCTTGAAGAACAAAAACAAACAGCTGCACCTGATAACAAAGTACTTTCAGATAAATTACATGATCTTCAACTTTTATATGAAGAATTAGAAAAACATCTATTTGAGAAATACGTAGATTCTGAAGATTATTTACGACTATTAGCGGAAAAAATTCCTCAATCTACCTATATTAAAGAAGCAGAAATCTTAATTGATGGATTCCATAGCTTTACCCCACAGGAGCTTGAAGTCTTAGGGCAGCTTATGAAAGTCTCAAAGAAAGTAACAATTGCTTTAACAATTGATAAGGCGTATGAAGTTCCGCCACATGATTTAAGTCTTTTCCGAATGACTGGAAAAACCTATCAATCTATTATTCAATTCGCTCAAGAAAATAGCATAAAGGTAGAGGAGCCCAATTTGTTAACAAATCAATATCGATACTCCTCTGAACCGTCGTTAGCACATTTAGAAAGATACTTTGATGAAAGACCAACAGTTCCATATCAAGGTCAGACGTCAATCACACTAAGCCAAGCGGTGAATCGACGTGCTGAAATTGAAGGGATTGCGCGTGAAATTCAAAAATTAGCAAGGGATAAAAATTATCGATATCGTGATATTGCGATTATGATTCGAAATGCGAGTGATTATCATGAAATTATTGAAACGATCTTTCAAGACTATCACATCCCATTTTTCATTGACCAAAAACGATCGATGTTAAATCATCCATTAATTGAATTGATCCGTTCAAGTCTTGAGGTCGTAAATAGCAATTGGCGCTATGAGTCTGTATTTCGTTGTGTCAAAACAGATCTCCTGTATCCTTTTGGTGAAGAGATTTCAACACTCCGAGAGGACATGGACAAGCTTGAAAACTATGTACTTGAGTACGGGATTCAAGGCTATAAATGGACAAATGATAAGAGATGGAAATATAAACGCATAAGGGGTTTAGAGGATTCTGACCTTCCGCAAACAGACAACGAACGTGAATATGAGGAAAAGCTAAATGACCTTCGTGACATGATAGCCCGCCCGTTACTTTCCCTCGGGAAACGTCTCCAAAAGGCGAAGGACGGTAGAGGGATGTGTGAGGCACTTTTTCTTTATTTAGAGGATCTTGAAATCCCTGCAAAAATGGAAGAGTTAAAATTGAACGCAGAACTCGCTGGACGACTTTCGGAAGCAAGAGAAAATGATCAGGTGTGGAATGCGGTTTTAGAACTACTAGATCAATATGTTGAAATCGTTGGTGACGAAAAAGTTTCCCTTACTACGTTTAGTAACATGATTGAAACTGGTTTGGAAAGCATGCGATTTGCACTAGTGCCGCCTGCGATAGACCAAGTCCTAGTCGCAAGCTTGGAACGGTCTAGATTATCAAACATTAAATGTACCTTTATTATCGGTGCGAATGATGGTGTCCTTCCTGCACGTCCAAATGAAGAAGGTGTATTCTCGGAATCAGACCGAGAAACATTAGGTGATGCTGGTTTACAATTAGCGCCAGGAAGTCGAGAGACTCTTTTAGATGAAAATTTCCTTATTTATTGTGCACTAACTAGTCCACAGGAAGCTTTGTATATTAGCTATCCTTTAGCTAACGAAGAAGGAAAGTCACTTCTTCCATCACCACTCATAAAACGTCTGAAGGATCTATTCCCAAATGCAGAAGAAAAGTTTTACATGAATGAACCTTCAGAGTTACCAGCTGTAGAGCAGTTAGAATACATTGTGAATCCTGATGTTGCCTTATCTTCATTGGCAACACAATTACAGGCTTGGAAAAAGCAGTATCCAATTCAGGAGTTATGGTGGGATGTATACAATTATTTTGCAAACCACGATGAAATGAAAGATAAAAGTCAGCTTGTATTAAGTAGTTTATTTTATAAAAACAAACCGAAAAAGCTATCAAAAGAAATAACGGATGCCCTATATGGTGACCATATTCAAGGGAGCGTTTCTCGAATGGAAGTGTTCCAGGGCTGTCCTTTCTCGCATTTTGCAAGCTATGGACTTCAGTTGAAAGAACGGAAAGTATTTCGCTTGGAATCTCCAGATATCGGTGATTTATTCCATGCGGCTTTAAAGAATATTGCCGAATTTTTACGAAAGAATAGTATCGACTGGCGGGACTTAACAAAAGAGCAATGTGACAAGTTAGCGATAAAAGCAGTAGAAGAATTAGCTCCACGATTACAGAAAGAAATTTTATTAAGCTCAAACCGTTATCACTATATCATGCATAAATTACAAAAAATCATCAGTCGTGCATCAAAGATTTTAAGTGACCATGCGAAAGCAAGTGGCTTTGCGCCAGTAGGAATTGAGCTAGGCTTCGGCAAGAAGGGGCCACTTCCACCAATTCGTTTTAATTTGGATAATGGCAGTACAATGGAGCTCATAGGTAGAATAGACCGCGTTGATAAAGCAGAAAGTTCAAATGGTGTGCTTTTACGAGTGATCGACTATAAGTCTAGTCAAAAGGCACTTAATCTTTCAGAGGTTTATTATGGACTTGCTTTACAAATGTTAACGTATTTAGATGTAATCATTACTCATTCGAAAGATTGGATCGGTACTGCTGCAAAACCTGCAGGAGTTCTATATTTCCATATCCATGATCCATTAATTCATTCAAATAAAGTACTGTCTGAGGATAAAATTGAAGAGGAAATTTTTAAGAGATTTAAAATGAAAGGACTCTTATTAGGGGATGAGGAATCTGTTCGTTTAATGGACCAATCACTCGGGACAGGCTACTCCCAAATTGTCTCTGCAGCCATTAAGAAGGACGGTAGCTTTTATTCTAATTCGCAAGTGGCAAGTGAAGAAGAGTTGGGATATCTTCGCAACCATGTACGTGGAGTCTTTAAAAACACTGGAAACAGGATAACAAATGGTGAAATCGATATTGCACCATATAAGCTTAAGGATAAAACGCCTTGTACGTTCTGTTCGTTTAAATCTGTTTGTCAGTTTGACCAAAGTTTAGAGGAAAATAAGTACCGAGTACTCCAAAATGAAAGTAAAGACGTTATCCTGGAGAAAATTCGGAATGGAGGTGTGAAAATTCATGACTAATCTCATACCAAAACCAGAAGGAAGTCAGTGGACGGATGATCAATGGAAAGCGATTGTTTCAAGTGGTCAAGATATTTTAGTCGCAGCTGCAGCGGGTTCTGGTAAAACGGCAGTCCTTGTTGAGCGGATTATCAGAAAGATATTATCTAAGGAACATCCGGTTGATGTTGACCGATTACTTGTTGTGACTTTTACAAATGCATCTGCGGCTGAAATGAGGAATCGAATTGGAGAAGCACTAGAAAAAGCATTAAAGGAAGATCCAGCCTCCTTACATGTTAGACGCCAACTTAGCTTACTCAATCGTGCTTCAATCTCAACGATTCACTCTTTCTGTTTGGAGGTCATCCGGAAGTTTTACTATTTAATTGACATTGACCCTGGATTTCGAATAGCAGATTCAACTGAGGCAGAGTTAATGCGAGACGAGGTAATGGAGGAACTTTTTGAAGAGCATTACAGTAAACTCGAAAACACGAAATTCTTTGACTTAGTTGATCGCTTTACGAATGACCGCACCGATGTTGAATTGCAAAATATGATTCGGAAACTATATGAATTTTCACGAGCACATCCAGCGCCTAATGAGTGGCTTAAGCAAATTGTGGAAGATTACCGAGTAAATGATCAGAGTTTGGATCAAACCCCGTATATTCCATATTTGTTAGCGGATATTTCTCTTCAGCTTGAGGGGGCAAAAGCTAATTTAGAACATGCGATGGATTTAATTCGAATGCCTGGGGGACCTGCTCCAAGGGCAGAAAATATTGAAGCAGACCTTGAGCAGATCCATCGACTCTTACATGCGAAGAACCACTCATGGACGGCTCTTTATCATGAAATGCAGACTCTAGTGTTTGGTAGAGCGAAGCCTGTTAAGGGTGATGAGTATGATGAAAATCTGAAGGAACAGGTTTCAAAGCTCAGAGATGACGCGAAAAAGCTGGTTGAAAAAATAAAGGAAGATTTGTTCAGCCGTCCGCCAGAAAGCTATTTAGACAACATTAAAGAAATGCAGCCTTCGATCGAGATGCTTGTTGAACTTGTAATTGAATTCGGTGACAGATTTCAGAAGGTAAAAGAAGAAAAGGGGCTAGTTGACTTTTCTGATTTAGAGCATTATTGCCTTGAGATACTACGAAAAGGTGGGACTTCGTCAGACGAGTTAGTGCCTTCCGAAGCAGCGCTTGAATACCGGCTCCAATTTGAAGAGGCTTTTGTGGATGAGTATCAAGATACCAATATGGTACAGGAGTCCATTTTAAAGCTCGTTACAAAAGACGGAGAAGCAACTGGAAATATGTTTATGGTTGGGGATGTGAAGCAGTCGATTTACCGTTTCCGGCTTGCAGAACCGATGTTGTTCTTAAGTAAATATAAAAGGTTTACCCAATTAGGGGAAGATACTGGATTAAGAATTGATTTATCGAAAAACTTCCGTAGCCGTGCAGAGGTCTTGGACGGAACGAATTATTTGTTCAAACAAATCATGGGTGAAGCCGTTGGTGAAATCGAATATGACGATGATGCTGAGCTAAAACTAGGCGCTGATTATCCCGAAAGTAATCAAATGGCTGCTGAACTATTGTTAATTGATAAGAATGGCCAAGAAGTGACAAGTTATGAGCCAGAGAATAACGAAGACGATGAGGAGCAAATGATCCTCTTTGACGAAGCAGAGCTTGAAACAGCCCAGCTTGAAGCTCGCGCGATGGCGAAGCAAATCAAGGACATGATTTCTTCTGGGTTCCAAGTGTATGATCGTAAAGAAAACCGGATGAGGGGTATAACTTATCGCGATATTGTCATTTTGATGCGTTCAATGCCATGGGCTCCTCAAATTATGGAGGAATTCAAACAACAAGGTATTCCGATTTATGCCGATCTTTCAACCGGCTATTTTGATGCGACAGAAGTCAGCGTTATGATGTCCTTACTGAAGGTGATTGATAATCCATACCAGGATATTCCACTCGCATCCGTTTTACGTTCACCAATTGTTGGACTTGAAGCCGATGAACTTGCCAAAATTCGAACGTATGAGAAAAACAGTCCTTACTATGAGGCGTTGAAAGTATTTCTAAAGGAAGTCTCTTCTGATGATGCAACACACGGGAAAGTATCCGATTTTTATCATAAATTAGATAGCTGGCGTACAAGAGCAAGAACAGGTTCATTATCTGATTTGATTTGGCAATTGTACCGAGAAACGTACTTTTATGATTTTGTAGGGGGCATGCCTGGAGGAAAGCAACGTCAAGCAAACCTTCGTGCCCTGTACGACCGTGCCCGTCAATATGAAGCAACATCCTTTAGAGGATTATTCCGATTCTTGCGTTTTATTGAACGCATGCAGGATCGTGGCGATGATTTAGGTACAGCTAGAGCCCTTGGAGAACAAGAGGACGTTGTCCGCCTTATGACAATTCATAAAAGTAAGGGACTAGAGTTCCCGGTTGTGTTTGTTGGTGGACTTTCAAAGCAATTTAATATGATGGATTTAAATAAAAAATATTTATTAGATAAAGAGCTTGGATTTGGAACGAAATATGTGAATCCAACGCTTCGGATTAGCTATCCAACTCTACCAATGCTTGCGATCAAGAAGAAAATGCATCTAGAACTGATTTCAGAAGAAATGCGTGTTCTTTATGTTGCCCTTACGAGAGCAAAGGAAAAGCTATATCTTGTAGGTACGGTGAAGGATGTAGAAAAGCAAATTGGTAGATGGCAGGCTACACTTCAAAACAAAGAATGGTTAATTGCAGACCATTTAAGAGCAGGTGCAAAATCCTATTTAGATTGGATCGGCCACGGTTTAATTCGACATAAGGATACCGTGTTGCTACGAGGGGAAGAATCTGTAGACCAACTCCCAGCCGATATCGTAAATCATCAAGCAAAATGGGAGATTCGGACAATCCCTTCTGTAGAGCTACAAAAAATTGAGGTTGGGGAAGAAAGTAAGCAAGAACAAATAGAAGCAGCAATGAAAGATGGAAAGCCAATTCCAGTTAGTAGTGAACTTTTAGAAAGAATTGAACATCAATTAACTTGGAAATACCCATTTAAATCTGCGGCGAATAAGCGTTCCAAACAATCTGTTTCAGAAATCAAAAGACAAAGAGAGAGCCTGGATGAACAAAGTGATACACTCTTTCTTCCAAAGTTCCGCTCAAGCTCTGCAGACCGACCAAGGTTCATGCAGCAAAAATCATTAACACCTGCAGAACGTGGTACAGCGATGCATATGGTTATGCAGCATATTAGCCTTCGTGAACCAATAAATGAAGAATCAATTCGCGAGCAGATTCAAAAAATGGTTCATCGTGAATTAATAACACAGGAGCAGGCTGATGTAATTGATGTAACGAGTATTTTGGGATTTTTTAAATCGGATCTCGCAAAGCGTATGCTTACAGCTGAAAATGTAAGACGAGAAGTTCCATTTAGTGTGGCTATTCCAGCTATTGAAGCCTATGCGGACTGGTCTGATGAACAACAGGAAAATGTCCTTATCCAAGGGGTCATTGACTGTATTTTTGAAGATGATAAAGGAATTGTTCTAGTTGATTATAAAACAGATACGATAACGGGGAAGTTCAGAAGCTTTGAAGATGCAAAGCCTGAGCTTGAAGACCGTTATCGTGTACAGCTTGAATTATATAGTAAGGCCATCGAACACATTTGGAGAAAACCACTTACAGAAAAGTATTTATACTTTTTTGATGGTGGCCATTTGTTAGAGGTGTAGTTTAAGAAGTACTGCTCTTAATTAAGGGCAGTACTTTTTATATCAATTTCCAGTTAACTCTACCATTTCCAGCCAGCCTCCTATGTTAAAATAATAGTACTGGATTACGGTTTAGAAAGGGGACTTTCAAATGAGAATTCTTCACACCGCCGATTGGCATTTAGGTCGATCACTTGAGGGAAGAAGTAGATTAGAAGAACAAGCACAATTCTTGGATGAACTTGTAAAAATTGTCGAGGAAGAAAAAATCGATGTTGTGCTAATGGCTGGAGATGCCTTCGATACAGTGAATCCACCAGCTGCAGCTGAAAGCTTATTCTATGAAAGTATTTCTCGTTTATCAAATGGGGGTAAGAGACCCATATCAATTATTGCAGGAAACCATGATAATCCTGATCGCTTGTCAGCAGCATCACCACTTGCACACGGTCAGGGAATTCAATTACTGGGCTTGCCAACGATGGATGTCCAAACCATCTATGTACCCTCTACAAATGAAACTCTTAAACTAGCAGCATTACCATACCCGTCTGAGTCACGATTGGCTGAAGTACTATCTGAATCTCATGAAGAATTAATGCTTCGCGATAAATATGACCAACGGATTCAAGGGATCTTTGAACAAATGAGTAAAGCTTTCACACCTGAAACGATTAATATCGCAATGAGTCATATCTATGTGACAGGTGGCAGTAGTACTGATTCTGAGCGACCAATTGAAGTTGGCGGAGCGTACACTGTTGCAGCCACAAGCCTTCCGGAATCAGCACAATATGTTGCATTAGGGCATTTGCATCGCCCGCAAATGGTATCAAGAGCGAAAACCATGGCAAGATATTCAGGTTCACCATTAGCCTATAGTTTCTCAGAAGCTGGTTATGCGAAGTCAGTCACAATTTTAGACGCAAAACCAGGCCAGCCGGTTGAAATGTCTGAGGTATTTTTATCAAGTGGAAGGCCACTTGTAAGATGGAAGGCAAAAGAAGGGCTTGCTCAAGTATACAGTTGGCTTGATGAAGGCAAGGATGCAAATGCATGGATTGACCTTGAAATTCATGTAACAAATGCGTTATCAATCGAAGAGATTCATAGATTGCGTAAGTATCATAGTGGCCTGATCCATATTCGGCCAGTATTTGAAGAACTTGAAAAAGATAAACTGGAACGGACAGTAAGTACGAATACCCCAATCGATGAACTTTTTGCACGTTTTTATGAAAAACAAACTGGTGGGGCTAAACCAGAGCCTGAACTTACCCGATTGTTTTTAGAACTCATAACCGAAGACGAAGATGAGGAAGGTGACGAAGCATGAAACCAATTACACTCACAGTAGCGGGACTTCATAGCTTCCGAGAGAAACAAACTGTTGATTTTGGCTCCCTTTGTGAAGGTGGAGTTTTTGGGATATTTGGTCCGACTGGAAGTGGAAAGTCCTCAATCCTTGATGCTATGACACTCGCCTTGTACGGAAAGGTGGAGCGCGCATCGAATAATACCCATGGGATTCTGAATCATGCAGAAAATCAGCTTCATGTTTCTTTTATATTTGAACTTGAAAATGCCAAAGGAACAAAGCGATATATGATTGAACGTAGCTTTAAACGTCAGGACGACTTAAAGGTCAAATCTTCAGTGAGTCGGATCATTGAAGTAGGTGAGGAATCTGTTGTCCTAGCTGATAAAATTGGTGAGGTCAATCAGTGCGTACAGGATTTATTAGGCTTGACGATTGATGACTTTACAAGAGCAGTCGTGTTACCACAAGGAAAATTCTCTGAATTTTTATCACTAAAGGGTGCGGACCGTAGACAAATGCTTCAGCGTCTATTCAATCTTGAACAATATGGGGACAAGCTTAATAAAAAGTTAAAGAATAAGCTCACGACAGCAAAAAACGAATTGAACGAAGTAACAGCTGAGCAGGCTGGTCTAGGGGATGCTTCAACAGAAGCAATTAAAGCTGCAGAACAAGAGCTAAAAGAAACAGAGGTCCTTCTTAATAAACGTCAAAACGAAGTTAATAAGATAGATGCTGATTTTGAAAAAAGTAAAAATATATGGCAATGGCAGCTGGAAAAGAGTGCTCTATCGCAAAAATTAGTTGAAATTGAACAAGAAAAACCGCAAATTCTTCAGCTAGAAGAAAAACGGAAGAACTCAGAAACAGCTGCTCTTATCCTGCCATATCTTGAGGAATACGAAACGGCGAAGGATGCTTTCGAAAAAGCAACTGTTCGTTATCAATCCCTACAAACCCAGTTAACGGCAAAAAAAGAGGAAAATGAAATCAATGCTAATGAATATCATCAGGCACGTCAGGAAAAGACTGAAAAGCTACCGTATTATCTAACCAAGAAACAGAAACTTTCAGATGCAATCATTGTTCAGGAAAGAGCAATCGGTCTTGAAAAGGAAGTAAATGAACTACAACAAAAGGTGAATAACTTACAATCACTTGTACGTGAAAAACAAAATCAGATTGAAGTGATCACAGTTTCCATTAACTCAGACTCAGAAATGCAAAAAGAACGGAGAGAAAAACTGTCTCAGTTAACTGTTTCAGCGGATGTTCGTGATGAGCTTCAAAAAGCGAATCAACTAAAACAATCCATTATGTTTTCCACTGAAAACCTTAAGGATCAACAGACGGAATTGGAAAAGAGTCGCGTTCAGCTTGAGCAAACGCAAGAAAAGCTACATTCTCAAAATGAGACCCTTGCCCAAGCTAAACACAAAATGGAAACCATCTTTATAAAAAATGCATCAACATATGAAACGGTATGTGAACGGGATAGAGAATGCGATAAAGTGATAGGATTTGCTGAGGTTAAATTATCTAGGCTCAAACAAGAATTAGAGGAGAGCCGTAGAAATAATCTTGCTATCAGACTGGCTAGTCAGCTTCAATCTGGGCAACCATGTCCAGTCTGTGGATCTACCCATCACCCAAATCCAGTTATTCATGAGGATCATGGAGATGCCTTAGAAACACAAATTGAAAAATTGACAAATGAGATCGCGACAGCACGTAATGTGAAACAGGAGTTTTCTACATTAAAAATTAAACTTGAACAAATTTCTGGGGGGCTTGTACAAGAATATCCGGGTGAAATGACTATCCCTCCAAAAGCTAGTATGGTCGTAAACGATCTGGAAATGGAGGATGTCACCGAAAAACTACAATTTCTACTTGTCGAACAAAAATCATTACATCAGGATTACTTAAAGATTCAAGAAACAGGAAGAAAAGTGATCCAAGAGATTCGAGCGGTCATGCAAAAAGTAAGTCAGCTTGAACAGACCATATCAATGAGCACGAAATCCTATAATGAACTGGAAGTGCGTGTTGCGAGTTTACAAGAAAAAATGAAGGAACAGTTCATGAATTGGAAGCGAACTTTCCCGCAACTTGATTTTGAAACAGTTGAAGCAAAGCTTGGAGAAATCTCGAATAATGATAAGTTGGCACAAAGTCTTTCTGTTGAAATCGAAAATGCAAATAATGTATTAGAACGAAAAGAACAGGAAAAGAAGAAATATCAGGATGACTGTAATACCATTGATCGCCAAATTGTTGAAATCAATTCAACCTTAAAGGGTAAACTCGAGGCATTAACAGAGGCACATGAAAAGCTATCAAAAGAAGTTGGGGACAACAACATCAAGCAGCTAATGGCTGAAACCGAGCAAATGGTAAAAAAGCTTGAAGAAACTGAGAGTATCGCGTATGAAGCATGGCAAATGGTCCAATCACAATGTCAAAAACTCGAAAACGAAACCCATGCCGCCTTACAGGCCGTACAAGACGGTAAGCTTCGAAGTGAAAAAGCAACAGCAAAATGGACAGATGTGCTTGAGACTACAAGTTTTAATACAATTTCCGATGTGAAGGAATCACTTCTCTCCAAACATGTGCAGGAAGAGCTACAAAAACAAATCGAGACGTTTTGGGATCGTTTCAAGCAAATCCAAACTGATTTGCAAAAAGTAAATGATTTACTTAATGGTGAAGAACTAACAAAAGAAAAATGGGAAGAAATCCAAATAATTCGTACCGAAATGAGAGAGATGCTAAATCAAGCAGTAGAAGCGAAAGGAGCTGCGTTAAAGGCTCTCCAAGTGCTTTTAGATAAACATGAGCGTTTCAACGAGCTTGAAGATAGACGAATTGAGTTAGATAAATTAGTAGAACAATACAATAAGCTACAATCCGTATTCAAAGGAAATAGCTTCGTAGAATATATTGCCGAAGAACAACTCGTTCAAGTAAGTCATGATGCTACAGAACGACTTGGTATTTTAACAAGGCAGCGTTATGCTGTTGAAGTTGATTCGCAGGGTGGATTTATTATGAGGGATGATGCAAATGGTGGTGTTAGACGACCTGTGACAACCCTTTCCGGTGGAGAAACGTTCTTAACATCATTGGCGTTGGCATTATCACTATCTGCTCAAATCCAGCTAAGGGGAGAATATCCATTACAATTCTTCTTCCTAGACGAAGGTTTCGGAACACTGGACGCCGATCTATTGGATACGGTTGTATCTGCACTCGAAAAACTTCACTCAAAACAGTTAGCAGTAGGCGTCATTAGCCATGTCCAGGAATTAAGGGCAAGATTGCCAAAACGTCTAATTGTTGAACCAGCAGAGCCTTCGGGCAGAGGAACGCTTATTAAATTAGAAACTTTATAGAAATATGAAAAAGGCCAGAAATGGCCTTTTTCTTCTGAATAATGCAAGTAGTAGCCGGCACAGTCGTAGGCAAAATATATTCATTTGGCCGTTGCGGTATACAATTTATCGAAAAACGATGTGGAGGTATACCGAAACGAGCTTAATCGATATAGCATTTATCGTAAAACGAAGTGGAGGTATACCGAAACGAGCTTAATCGATATACCATTTATCGAAAAACGATGTAGAGTTATACCGAAAAGAGCCTAATCGATATAGCATTAATCGTAAAACAATATGGCAGTATACCGAATAGAGCCTAATCGATATAGCATTTATCGAAAAACGAGATGGAGTTATCCCGAATAGAGCCTAATCGATATACCACTTATCGAAAAACGATGTGTAGTTATACCGGATAGAGCTTAATCGATATAGCATTTATCGTAAAACGATGAGGAGTTATCCCGAATAAAGCCTAATCGATATACCACTTATCGAAAAACGATGAGGAGTTATCCCGAATAGAGCCTAATCGATATAGCATTTATCGAAAAACAATATGGCAGTATACCGAATAAAGCTTAATCGATATAGCATTTATCGTAAAACAATATGGCAGTATACCGAATAAAGCCTAATCGATATAGCATTTATCGAAAAACGAGATGAAGTTATACCGAAAAGAGCTTAATCCATATAGCATTTATCGTAACACGATGAGGAGGTATACCGAATAGAGCCTAATCGATATAGCACTTATCGAAAAACGATGAGGAGTTATACCGAAAAGAGCTTAATCGATATAGCATTTATCGAAAAACGATGAGGAGTTATACCGAATAGAGCCAAATCGATATACCACTTATCGAAAAACGATGAGGAGTTATACCGAAAAGAGCTTAATCGATATAGCATTTATCGAAAAACGATGAGGAGTTATACCGATTAGAGCCAAATCGATATAGCATTTATCGAAAAACAATATGGCAGTATACCGAATAAAGCATAAGCTTAAGAATCTAGCCATCGCATCGTGTTAAAATTACTTACTGTTAGTATTTTTCTACGCATTCTTTTTAATGAGTTGGTCTGCAAAATCTTCATCATTTGTATTTGTAGCATTCAAACCGTTATTTGTGCAGATAAAGTCACCTGTATTAAACGAGCCAGAGCCTGAATATGTCTTGCCTGTGCTCTTTGGTGAAACATAGAAGGAGTCCCCGAAATTCACGACTCCACCACCGACACTATTTATTTTGATTGGTCCTACTATTGAGGGCATATCGCGTCATCCTTTTAAGTGTACAATTTAATTATTCATACTATTACTTTATGAAAAACTAGGTATTTCGTTACCTGTTCGTTTTTGATTTGTCATCAAGGAGCTTTCGAATATGCTTTACCTTTGATTCAGTGTGAATGGTTTCCGTTGAACCAATTTGCATAACGGCAGCCGACGAAACCCCATTGACCTTTATGGAATCTACCTTGATAACTGGGTTTTGATTAAATACCTCCATATTAACGGTTTCGGTCACTTTTACTTTCGGAAGTTCCCTTGAAAAAATAGGATATTGTGAAAAATCCCCTTCATTTGTGAAAAAAAGTGGAACCTCTCTTTGTACCGCAAGTGCCTGAGAAACAGGGGTGATTTTTTTTGAGTCTCCAATTTCTAAAATACTACTAAAAGATACAGAATTGACATAAATAAGGTCAACAACGGATATTCTATACATGGACATCAACCTTGTGGTGCTAATGGAACGTATGGTCCAATAATCAGTGATTCCGGTGGAGTATCAAAGGCAGATGCCATTGATATTGTTTTAGCGTCCCCGATAATAAAAACAGATGAAGTGGATACTCCAACGATTTCAATATTCCCAACATGGATTTCTTTATTTACAACCGTAAAGTTCATGTATCTTGACCTTCTTTCAAATTATCTGGAAGATTATTCAGATAAGCTGTGATTGAATTTTGAATATCCATTTTTATTCTGTCAACAATGGCTGAATATACCTCATGTATTCGTGTAGGATCTTGGAGTTCATCTTGCTTTTGTTCTAAATAAAAAATAATCCGTTCATTGATTTGCTTACGAATATCCTCCACAACAAACTGGACATGCTCGTCAGGGATTGAAGTCCTTTGTTGGTTTAACTTACTTTGGATATAAACCGAGCAATCATTACTTAAGTATTCATCAATTTCATTCTCAATTTCACCAACTAAGTCTTTATGGGTATGTCGGACGTCAGGTTTATTCATCTTACTTTGTGAAACTGCAAAGTCTTCAATTTGTTCTCCGTTCATAGGGTTTAGTCCGATATTTAATGTACCTTCCAACGTTTCAACCTTAAGTTGATCAAATTTGTATTCAATTTTTTCTATATGAGTTGTTGGCTTATTCTTGATTTCTTTAAGTTCTCCCTGGATGAGCTGCAGTGTCTCTTCTAATTGTGAGATTCGTTGATTCTGTTGTTCGATATAGTAATGAAGGCTTCGAATATAAGAGTTGATGTCATAAGGATAAGTGTACAACGGCATTCACCCTTTCTATAAACAATGATGGTCTATAGTATGCATGAACATTAACATGGGTGAATGCCTATGAAGGAGTTGGTGCAACAAGTGGAACGTTTGGTTTTGAACCAGGTGAGGTTTTAGCTTCGATTTCTGGAGCTGGTTCCGTAAATTCTCCTGTGTTATAAAGGTGAGATGATGGCTTTATCAGACCAGCGCTTCCAATTTGTAATACCGATGAATTACTAACGCTGTTCACACGTAAAGAATGAATACAAATACTTTGGTTAATATAAAAGTTCATGTCCTCATCCCTCCTTAAGCATTCCCAACAATGACATTGTCAATTTTATCTGTATCGTAAGTGTTCGTAACACTTTGATTATTATAGACTCGAAGACCATCCCCGGTATTAAATGAGCCAGCCCCTGCAAAAGTCTTAGCAGTGCTGGTTGGGGAGATTTGAAAGACATCACCAATATTGAAAACACTGCTATTTCCAACACTATTTACTTTTACGGCTCCTACGATTGCTGGCATACAAAAACACCCTTTTACAAAACGAATTTGAAGAATTACGAATAGTGATATCATTGGTCGTATATAAACAGTTTTTTTATTCTATGAGAACTGCCCAGAAGATGTGATTTTTTAACATAAGGTCCATCCTCTGAAGGCTAAAACCAATATTAGAAAATTTTTCTAGTGTTTCCAATTTAGTTCTCTTATAATCGAATATATGTAAAAGTGGTAAGGAGTTGTACGAATGAGTAACGATCGATTAAGTCCCGTATTAGGAGCAGAGCGGATTCACTCAATTGATGTGATAAGAGGGTTAGCAATATTAGGGATATTCTTTGTTAATATGCCATCGTTTTTTGCACCCATTCTCTATTTAAATCCAGCAACATGGTGGACAGGGGAACTCAATCAGTGGACAAATAGTATCATTGATATTTTTGCACAAGCCAGTTTTTATACTTTATTTTCATTTCTTTTTGGCTTTGGTTTTATTTTGTTTAAGGAAAGAGCAGTTGCTAAAGGTTATTCATTTTATCCGTTGATTTCAAGAAGATTAATTGTGCTATTACTATTTGGATGTTTACATGCATTCTTTGTTTGGCACGGTGATATTTTAATCACGTATGCTGTAATTGGCGCAATTTTACTATTATTCCATAAAGCAAAGCCGATTACCTTACTTATTTGGGCATTAGTCCTAATCTTTGTACCAAATGTCGTTCTCGGCGGACTTATGTTTGTAGCGGTCTTGTTTGAACCAGGATTAAATGCCGTTATGTATAATGAACAGCTTGCTTTAAAATCAGCAGAAATTTATGCAACCGGTGGATTTTGGGAGATTACAATTCAAAGATTTCAAGATTGGTATTTCGTGAATAACGTTGCAAGCATTTTTGTAATGATTATTACATTGCTACCAATGTTCCTCCTAGGGTCCTTTATCGCTAAGAAAAAATGGTTTGAAGGCCGTGATCAGGATGTTAAGAAGGTTAAGATTCTTTGGTTGATCTCACTGGTAATTGGGGTTCCAATGAAATTGCTACCCTATTACGCGGCTAAAAATCCGGCAACTGATTATTTACAGGATACAATCGGTGGTCCGAGCACAGCCTTATTATATGCAACGTCGATAGTCCTGTTAATGAGATTACCCGTTTGGAAAATGCTGCTATCTCCACTAGCTCTTGTTGGAAGGCTTTCGCTGAGTAATTATCTGTTCCAATCAATAGTCTGTACCTTATTGTTTTATGGCTATGGTTTTGGATTATATGGCAAGCTACAGCCATTTACAGGTTTCCTTCTAACTATTGGTATTTACATTGTTCAAGTCATCCTAAGTTATTTCTGGTTGAAAAAATTCCGATTCGGTCCATTTGAATGGGTTTGGAGAACATTAACATATGCTAATAAGGTTGATATAAGAAAAAAGGCTATTCGCTAATGCGAATAGTCTTTTCAATTTACCATCTTTAGTTTTTTTTGTTTTGTCTTTTGATAAATATTCAATAATTGATCTAACTCTTGACTACACTTTACTGTCTCCCAAGCAGTAAAGCCGTGCCGATTTGCTAAAACTGTCATTTTTCGGCGTTTTAATTCAATTGCAATCTTCAACATGAACATTTTCATTTCTCCATTTTTTTTTAGTACATTATAATCATGAACGCTTAGACTAAAGTAGTACATACAAGCTTTGTACCATTATTATACCTGCCTTTACAGGGATTAAAACAAGTTCGCTAAAACCTCTTAAAATGTTACAAAAACATACAAAATTCTACAAAAAGTATAGAAAGAGGAATTTCAACATCGAAAATAGAATAAAGTAAAAGACTAAATAAGAGGTGATGAAAATGAGGTTTGTAACAGCTGAAAAGAATGGAAAACAATTTATTGGAATTGTAAACGAGGCGCTTAATCAAGTAATAGATGTAAAAGTTGCAGAGATGAAAATGAATGGCACAACAACTATTCCAGAAACAATGATTGAAGCGATCGTTCAAGGGGAAGAGTGTCTTGAGAGAGTTCGGGAAATTGAATTGTGGGTCCGCGAAAATCCTGATACAGATTGTGTTTATCCCATCGAAGAAATGACATTAAAGGCTCCGATTCCAAGACCGCGCAAAAATATTTTCTGTGTCGGCAAAAATTATGCAGAACACGTCATTGAAATGGGAAGTGCAAAGGATATCCCTGAGCATGTTGTAATGTTCACAAAAACACCAACAACAGTAGTTGGTCCAGAAGAAACTGTACTAAATCATAAACATATCACTGAACAGCTAGATTACGAGGGAGAGTTAGCTATTGTTATTGGCAAAACGGGTCGAGGGATTAGAGAAAGTGAAGCTTCTGACTATGTTTTTGGATATACAATATTAAACGATATAACAGCCCGTGATATTCAATCAAGACATAAACAATTTTTTCTTGGAAAGAGCCTAGATACGACATGTCCAATGGGTCCAGTGCTAGTACATAAGTCGTTGATCCCAAATCCAAGTAATCTGTCCATAAAAACGGAGGTGAATGGGGAGGTTCGTCAGTCAGGTAATACAAGTCAATTGATTTTCCCGATTGAAACGATTATTTCGGTCATTTCACAAGGAATGACGCTGGAAGCTGGAGATATTATTGCTACAGGTACACCATCCGGAGTGGGTAAAGGCTTTAATCCGCCACGCTTCCTAAAAGGTGGAGACGTCATTGAAATTACAATTGACGGCATTGGAACATTGCGAAATAAAATTGAGGAATAATTGAAAGGAATACGATTTCACAAAAAAGACATATTTACTATGTGGATAGTGAAAAAGGATAGATGTAACCTTTTGAAATTCCTGATAAACGTGCTATGATAATCTCTGGAATAAAAAAGAAAAGGAGGAGTAGTACATGACACATGCACATGTTACCTCTTGGGTAGTTGCTATTATTCTATTTGTGATTGCAGCAACAGTTTTAAATAAGGCAGGAAAAGAAAAGTCACAAAAGATTGTTAAAATGACATTACGTTTATTTTATCTATTCATTTTAGCAACTGGTTTACTGCTTTTATTTAGTGTATTTGAGATTGACGGCGAATACATAGGGAAAGCAATCCTTGGCGTATTAACGATTGGATTTATGGAAATGATTTTAGCACGTTCCGGCAAGGGAAAATCAACTGGACTCTTCTGGGTATTGTTTATAATTGTATTAATCTTAACCATTGTGTTAGGAGCAAAACTTCCACTCGGTATGTGGAGTTTCTAAAAATTTTGTGAAAAAGCTACCATTCGGGGTAGCTTTTTCTTTTTTTTCTATGTTTTTCGACAAAATCTATGCTATCTTTATGAATAGATATACATACTTCTTGAGGGAAAAAGAGTGGTGAATCTCATATTGAGAACGAATAGCTTTGTATATAAACAATTGATAGATATCATTGAATTAATAGAGCAACACCAACTTACTACCGAAAAATTTAAAACTATTGAGGCTTTTTATGAAAAAAAAGCTGAGGAAAAGATTACGCGTTTAGCCTTTTATGATACAGACACTGGCTTGCCGAATCGTCAGCATTTTACAAATCAAGTACAAAAATATGTGAAAAGGTTTAAGCAGAAAAAGAAACATAATAAATTTGCTGTGTTATTTATAGATTTAGACCGTTTTAAAATCATTAATGATACAGTGGGACATTATGCAGGGGATATTATATTAAAGGAACTTGCAAATCGGATTAAAGCGTTACTCCCCAATAAGAGTTACCTTGCAAGATTTAGCGGTGATAAATTTACAATTCTAATAACCAATGATGTTGAGGTTGAAAAGATTGTTGACCTTGGACAAAATCTTTTGCATGATATCGCCAAACCAATTATGTATGAAGCACGTGAGTTCTTTTTAACGGGTAGTATTGGGGCTAGTTTTTATCCTAATGATGGTATAACAACTGAAGTGCTCTTTAAGCATGCTGATACCGCGATGAACCTTGCAAAACAGCAAGGGGGAAACAAAATGAAATTCTATCGGGCAGAAATGAATCACCAAGTCATGTATAAGCTTGAGCTTGAAGGTTATTTGCGCAGAGCCCTTGAGAAAAATGAATTTCATTTATGCTACCAGCCCCTTATTGATTTGGCCTCAGGAAGGGTCTATGGCAGTGAAGCTCTCTTAAGATGGGAACATCCAAAGCTTGGACTAGTTTCACCAGGGGAATTCATTCCGTTAGCTGAAGAAACAGGTTTGATTCATGATATCGGCAAATGGGTTTTAACAAAAGCCTGTCGGGAGAATAAAAAATGGCATGATATGGGGTATGATTATTTAACCATTGCCGTTAATGTATCTGCTAATCAGTTTCAACAAATTAGCTTTATCGATGAGGTGAAGGAGGCATTATTAGAAACAGGTCTTTCTCCGGAATTTTTAACACTTGAACTCACAGAAGGTGTGATGCTTCGAAATATCACTCACAGTGTATATGTGATGAAAGAACTGCAAAAGCTCGGTGTAAAGGTGTCTATTGATGATTTTGGAACGGGTTATTCATCTTTAAGTTATTTGAAGGATTTACCAATCAATACTTTGAAAATTGATCGGACCTTTATTAATAATCTGAAGGTCAATACATCTGACATCGCGATCGTTAAGGCGATTATTACGATGGGACATGGTTTATCTGTGAAGGTAGTGGCTGAAGGTGTTGAAACCGATGAACAAATCGAATTACTAAAAGAACTTGATTGCCATTATGCACAAGGATTTTATATCGACAAACCAATGAAAAGTGAAGAATTTGAGAATGGATTAGCTAAACTTAAGGCATTGTAAAAATAAAAAGGGCTGTTCACGGATGAACAGTCCTATTATTATTTGCATAATGTTGAAAGTACCGCTCTTTTTCCATTTGCTAACGTAAATTCAAAACGATCCTTCTTTAATTTTCCTCGTGAAAAGTGATGGTGGACTGATAGAAGCATTTCTGTATTATCAAACATGATAAAATTAACACCCTCATTTTCACCATTGTCTTGTTGGTACATCAATTGATTATGACAATGGATGCAATCATATAATGAAAAGGAAAGTTTATTTAAGGTAGACGTAAAGCGTAAAAACTGATCTTCTGAGAAATTCTCCAAAAGTTCCTTATAAGCTAGGGATAATTTTTTGCGAAAACGAAGGCAGTCCCCATTATCAAGCTTGTAAAAAAAATTATTCATTTGGATAAGGCCATCCTCCACAAAAATGCCTTTTTCCCATTTGTTCAGAGTGAAAACTTCTACTTCCTTCCCAATCATTTCTTCAAGCATAGATGCTTCATCTGTTTCTGCATCAAAGAAGATCCACTGGTCATTTATACATTCGGTCGTTCCCATAATAAAAGAGCGTTTTTGTTCATTTATGCTGCCGAGACGTTGTTGTAAATCCAATGCAAATCCTCCATCCATCATGTGTTATCTATAATAAGTTGTGTTATCCTCTTTTTAGACAAAAAGAAGGAAATTTATAACCAAGGATTTTACCCATAGTTTAGATAATTTCCTTCATAAAAAAACAGCCTGATTCATTCAGGCTGTTATGTTTGCATTCTCGACAGGTGTAACAAATGATTTCTTTTCCCACGCCCGAGAACGCCATCTCCACAGCATTACGATACCACGGAGCCATTCATCCACAATAAAGGAAATCCAAACACCTATTAATCCTAATTCAAAATGAACTCCAAGCACATAGGCAATTGGTACACAAATCCCCCACATCGAAAGAATTCCCATATAAACCGGTAATTTAACATCTCCAGCCGCCCTTAGTGCATTAATAAGGACAAGGTTAAAGGCTCGGCCGGGTTCAAGAATAATGGTTAAAAGAATGAGGACTCCACCGGTTTTTATAATCTCTTGGTTATTTGTAAAGATAGAGAGCAGTGGATCTTTAAAAATTGAAAATATAATAGCCATTGCAGCTGAGATTAAAATGGCGAGCTTTAGACTTTTTATTGCCCTTTGATATGCATCGTTTATCTGCCGGGCTCCGATCATTTGTCCAACTAAAATCTGTGTTCCCTGACTAATCGCAATACTAAATAAAAAAATGAACATCATTAAGTTCTGTGCATATACCTTCGTCGTCAGCGCTTGTGTCCCCATAATTGTAATGAAATAGGTGATAATCATCTGGGATGAATTATAAGAGAGTTGTTCACCGGCAGAAGGTATCCCTATTTTAAGAAGGTTATGGATATGCTGTTTTGGTAAAGTGAACACCTTTTTAAATGGAAGACCATGATCAACTCGTTTGATTAAGAGATAGGTGATAACCAGTAAGCCGACTAATCTACTGACAGAAGTAGAAATAGCAACCCCTTCAACCCCGAGTACTGGAAATCCAAAAGGACCAAAGATAAAAATATAGTTACCAATCACATTAAGGATATTCATCCCAATCGTTACGTACATGGTGTCCCGTGTAAAACCATAGCTTCGTATGACAGCCCCAATCGTCATAATTAGTGCTTGGAGGAAGGAGAATAAACCTACTATTCTCAGATAGCTATCTGCTTCGTCTAGTAATTCAACAGGCAAATCCATTAATAGCAAAAGCTTCTTACTCCAAACAAAAACGATTAGACTTAAAATAAGACCAAATATCAGGTTCGCAATAACTGAGACAACCGAAACTTCGGCAGCGCTTTTTTCATTATCTGCACCAAAATGTTGGGCGACTAAAACGGCAGTACCGGTTGCGATAAAGCCAAACATGACAATAATTAATGATAAGATTTGGTTTGCAACCCCAACAGCCGCAACTGAATTATCAGAATACATACTTAGCATTAATGTATCTGCATTCCCCATTAACATATGTAGAAGTAATTCAATAAAAATTGGCCATGTCAATGCAAACAGTGTTAATTTTTTCGTATGGATTGAAGTTGCCAAGCGGTCCACTCCCTTTGTTTCATAGGTGTAAAACTATATTAGTTTATCACAGTTTAAGGGGGGAAAGGTACGTAATTTTTTTGGGAATAATCCCGAATTTTTTAGATATTAAATTTGTACAAAATTTGAACAAACCGTTGTTATATTTGATTTTTAGGGGGGAAAAGGTTACTTTTAAGTATGATGATTACTAATACGATAGGAGTTAAATGATGAAGAAGAAGTTATACATAGTAGCGTTTCTACTACCATTGTTACTTATGTTAGCCATGCCTGTTGTGGCTGCTGATGATTTTAAGATAGAAGAAAGTATTTATTACATAGTGGTTGATCGGTTTAATAATGGTGACAGCACGAATGATCTTGATGTGGATCGTTCAAATCCAATTGCCTACCATGGAGGAGACATTCAGGGGATTATTGGCCAACTCGATTACATAAAGGATATGGGGTTTACCTCACTATTATTATCTCCTGTTTTTGAAAGTAATTCGAATACATTTTATCCGTATCATGTAACTGACAGACAAGAAATCAATAAGCATTTTGGTACGAAAGATGACTTAAAACAACTTGTAAAAGAAGCACATGAGAAGGATATGAAGATTATTCTAGACCTTGGAATCAATTCAAACGAAGGTCCTCTTGATGGTGAATTAGTACAGACAGCATTAAGCTGGGTTCAAGAAACAGATATTGACGGATATAAAGTAGACCTCACAGAAGGGACTTCACCAAATTATATATCAACATTATCAACAGAGCTTAAATCCCAAAAAGAAAATTTGATCTTAATAGGTGAATCTGCTGGTCTAGATAATCTAAGTGAGTATGAAGCAGCAGGACTTGATTCAGTTTTCAATCCGACACCTTATGAAGGAATCACAAGTTTTAGTGTTCCAGATCAACCTTTTAACAATGTAGAATCCATATGGGATCGGAATCAAGAATTTGAAAATACCAATTCCTTAATTAATTATATGGATTACACAGATACGGTTCGATTTACATATTTGGCAACAGAAGCGAATGAACACCCAGCACCGCGCATAAAGTCAGCATTAACATATTTGTATACAACACCTGGAATTCCTATTGTATTTTATGGGACGGAAATAGCATTAAATGGGAGTGAGCCACCAGACAATCTTGGATTAATGGATTTTCGAACAGACCAAGAGCTTGTGGAATATATAACATTGTTATCAAAGATCCGTTCAGGAGTACCTGCTTTAACAAAGGGATCCGTCGAATTGGTTAAAAATGATGCAGGTTTATTAGTTTTTAAAAGAGAGTTTGAGGGGCAAATAGCGTTTGTGGCGATTAATAATACAACGAAAACTCAAAGCTTTACCCTAACAACCGATCTAGTTGGTGAAGACAAAGAATTAACCGGACTGATTACAGAGGACCTTATCCGTCCAACAGATGGTGAATTTCCTGTTGTTGTAAATCGTGATATCTCAGAGGTATTCGTGGTTCGGGACACGACGAAAATTAATTATACCTTATTCTTTGCTGTTTTTATCGTACCAGTGTTAATGATTGGGTTCATTTATTTAAATAAAAAAAGGAATGGACGCCCAAAACCAGAATAATAAGGAAAGCATCATCCAATCAGCGGATGATGCTTTTTTTATCCGTTAACTATTTCTCCCCCGTTTACGTGAAGGATTTGTCCTGACATATAGGAAGCATCATCACTAGCTAGGAAGATATAGCATGGAGCGACTTCCTCGGGCTGTCCAGGACGTTTCATCGGTGTTGTCGAACCAAATTTCGCAACTTGATCACTTGTAAAGGTAGATGGAATAAGTGGCGTCCAAATCGGTCCTGGAGCTACTCCGTTGACACGGATTCCCTTACCGACCAATTGCATGGAAAGTGACCTTGTAAAAGAGACAACGGCTCCTTTTGTTGCAGAATAATCAACAAGTTGTTCATTCCCTTTATAAGCTGTAACGGATGCTGTATTAATGATTGAACTACCCTGTTTTAAGTGGGGAAGAGCGGCCTTCGTTAAATGAAAATAAGAAAAGATATTGGTTCGGAATGTTTTTTCAAGCTGCTCAGCTGTGATAGCAGAAATACTTTTTTGGGGATGCTGTTCAGCTGCATTATTGACCAAAATATCTAGCTTTCCAAATGTATCAATTGTTTTCTTTACTATTTCCTTACAGAACTCTTCATTCCCAATATCACCAGATAAAAGTAAGCATTTTTGTCCTTCTTCCTCTACTTGGCGCTTTGTTTCCTTAGCATCCTCATGTTCATTTAAATATACGATGACAACATTTGCGCCTTCCTTTGCATAATGAATCGCAACTGCCTTTCCTATTCCACTATCCCCACCTGTAATAATGGCAACTTTATTTGCTAACTTATTGCTGCCTTGATAAGAATGGTCCTCGGAGACAGGTCTTGGTACCATTTCCGTTTCTGTTCCAGGTTGTTGATTTTGATGTTGTGGAGGCAAAATATTCTTCCCTTGACTTTTAGACAAAATAAACACCTCTTTTATGTAGTAACTGTGCCTTACTTACTTTTTTATAAAAGGGCAATTAATATACATTAGGATAAATATAAAGTAAATATAAAAAATCAAAAAGCGCTACAAACATCCGATATAATGAAAATAGATAGAAAGAGGGGTTATCCATGGAAAAACCTGAAAAGATTCTGCTTGTTGAAGATGATAAGGAAATCGCCCGTATTGTTTGTGATCATTTACGGAAAGAAGGCTATACCGTAACATGGGCATCGACTGGAAAAGAAGGGTGGGAGGATTTTAAAGCGGATCATTTTGATCTTGCCTTAATTGATTTAATGTTACCTGAAATGGATGGGTATACATTATGTAAAACCATTCGATTGGAAAGTGAAATTCCTTTACTCATCTTAAGTGCACGAAATGAGGATGAAAGCAAAATAAAAGGCTTAAATATTGGGGCTGATGATTATGTCACAAAGCCATTTAGTCTTGAGGAATTGAGTGCGAGAATTAGCTCCCATTTAAGAAGATACAGAAGATACAACAATAAGACAGTAAATGATAATCGCATTACTTATATGAATGGATTGACCATTGATTTTACAAATAATCTTGTTTATTTAAACGATGACGTTGTTCAGATAAGCTCTAAGGAGAGAGAGTTATTGTTTCTCTTAGCAAAAAATCCATTACAAACTTTTTCGAAGACAGAGATTTACGAGCATGTTTGGCAGCAGGAGGATGTCGACGGAAATAATACAGTCACTGTTCATATTAAAAGTTTACGATCTAAATTAACGGATAATACACGATCTGCAAAGTTTATCCAAACGGTCTGGGGCGTTGGCTATCGTTTTATAGGAGAAAACTTGTATGAGAATTAAACAATGGTTGATGGTCAGCTTTTTTATTGTGATGCTCCTTCCGGTTGTCGCTCTTTATTTTCTATATGTAAGTATAAGTAATCTCGATGATAAGCAAGCTTTTGTGGAATACGTAGAGATGACTAATAAAATGGAGGAAATTGAGCCAAAGCTCCTGGATCCTAATTTATACAGACCACAATCAAAAGAAATGTATGATCCTGTTCAGGCTTTAACAAATGAATCTATCAAAATCACATTATATCGAGCTGATGGAGTCGTTTTATTTTCTAGTTTGCCTGAACCAGGTTCATATGGATTTCCTACGATAAACATGGAACAGGTATATCGAAATTTAAATGATCTCCAAAAGAATGCTCGTACTTATTCGTTGAAAAAACCTGTTAGTAAAGATGGCAATGTTGTTGGAATTTTTGAAATATCCATTGCTAGAGACGAATGGATAGAAGGGGTAACAAACCGATATTTCTATTTGGGTGTAATTTTTAGTATCTTTTTTATCCTACTCTATACGATTGTAGTAATTCTATTAAATCGAAAGTTGAATCGTCCTTTAAGTCAGTTGCAAGCTCAAATGACAGCTTTTGCAAATGGGGAAAGTTCTTCAACTCAAATTCGTGAATCAAATGATGAAATAGGGGATTTAATTAAACATTTTTGGAAAATGAAAGCACAGATTGAACAAACACAAGAGGCATTAGCTGTTCAACAAAAGGAAAAAGAATTTATTGTGGCGTCACTATCACATGATTTAAAAACACCTTTAACAGTGATACATGCTTATACTGAAGTCCTCCAGAATGATAGAACGCTAACCGAGAATGAAAGGGCAGAATATAAGGAAATCTTATTTAAGAAGCTTGAGTACATGAAACGTATGCTTGATGACTTAACAATGTATACTGCATTACAATCCTCTAAACAACGGACAGAGCTTGTTGAAGTAGAAGGGGAAGAATATTTTGAGATGCTGTTATCAGGATATGATGAACCATGTATTCGAAAAGACGTTTCACTACATGTACTTCAATCTGTAAAAAAATCCTATAAGGTTGACCCGAAACAAATGGTGAGGGTTGTAGATAACATCATGAGTAATGCCATTCGACATACTGAAAAAGGAAAACAAATTTGGCTTGCTGCTGTTTCAAGTGACACAGTACTACCAGATTGGGTATTTAAAGAATTTCAGATAGAACTTGAAACATGGAGAAAAGCAGGCACCGTCATTTTAATTCAAAACGAGGGAAAAGGAATCCCGAAAGAACAACTGGACAAAGTATTTCAACCCTTTTATCAGGCAGAGGATGCTAGAAATAATGGTGGAAGTTCTGGGTTAGGACTTAGTATTTCAAAAATGTTAATAGAACAACAAAACGGAAAAATTGGAATCTGGTCAGCGGAAAAAGATGGGACATTACTGGCTTGCTGGATTAGGGAAGGAAGGGATTAATATGAAGAAAAAACGATTCTTGCTAATTTCTATTCTAATAATGGGGATTTTATCAGGTTGTAAAGGGGATATGGCTGTGTCATCAGAAGAAATTGTCACAAAAGTCTTATCAGCAAAGGAAGGTAAGCTTTCTTATTATGGAGAAGGTGTCATTAAGCTTGAGACAAATGGTGAGGTCACAGAAGATGCTAGTTTTAAAGAGTACGCTGCAGAAGATGGAAAAAGAAAAATCATTACAACAGGTCTTACGAATGACCTTGAATCATATGTGTTAAACGACGGAAAACAAGTGATCTCCTATGAAACGGGGAGTGAAACGGCATTAAGTATCGATTTAACAGAGGAAGGTATGCCGTTGTTAGATTCCTCACCGAAAGAACAACTCATGACAACGCTAGATGCTATTAAAAAAACACATGAATATGAAATTGTTGGTGAAGAAAAATTAGTAGATTTAGATGTATATCATATAAAGGCAACGCCGAATACTGATTCTAATTTATTTGGAGAAGTTGAATTCTGGATTGATCAAAAGACTTGGTTTGTAGTGAAATCGATGTCTGTCGTTGGAGATACGAAATCTGTGTTTGAATACAAAGTGCTCGATTTTTCACCGAATTTTAAAGAGGATACATTCACTTTAGATATACCTGAAAATGTGACAATAACCCCAATTGAGTCACAACTTGAACCATCTTATGGGTCACTTGAAGATGCACAAATAGCATTAGCACAACCATTCCTTGTTTTCTCGGGAGAAGACTTGACTGTCGAGAATGTTGAAGTTGTAAACCTTCAAGGTGTAGTTAATCGTCCAGAAATTACTGTTTATTATTTATATGAAGCTGTCCCTTCTGTATTAGTTTCAATCTTTCCAACTCCAGAAGAAGCAGGAACGGAAATTAAACCTGGAAAATGGCAAGTGCGGGGCCAGAATGCAGAATATGATGATTTTATTGATGCCTTAAGCTGGGATGAGAACGGACTGCGTTATACAATTCTCATTCAAAATCCTGATCTTGCTATGGAAGATATTCTCAAAATGACGGAAAAAATGGTACTCAATAATGAAATGTAGGTGGGGCCTTTGCTACCAAGTTGGAATTTGATCGTATTGTATATATTAGTAGGGGCCGGAATCCAAATCATAGGTTTGATTTTCGGGAAGTTAAATAAAAAAGTAGGTACGACAATTGAAATAATCCTGGGTCTACTTTCGATAGGATTTGTGTTTTATCAATTTTCCTTTATGAATGGGTTCATCTATATCGCGTTTATTTCAAGTGGCTATTTTCTTGCAATCTCGCTAACTACAGGAGATGAAAAACGTATTGAAATTGAAAAAGAATTACGTCAGATAGTGGTGGAGGAAATCACTTTAAAACGTAATTTGAGGAGAATTGCATCCGATATATTAATGACTGGATTAGTTGTGTTTGGTGGTATCATGTTTTACATCTTTGGTCCTGAATATAGTCCGTTAAAATACATTATTGTTTTCGGACTGGTCAGTACATTTACAGAAGTTATAAAAAGAATAGGCAGTTATGCAACTGTAAAAATATTTTTCGACTTAGAAGGAAAGCAATTATATCTCACCTCACGCTTTGAATCTCGAAAAATTCCAATAGATGATTTGGAGGAAGTGAAGCTAGAAACGAATGTAGACATGTTAAAGCTTCATCCATTATTTACAATGTTTTCTTCTAATACTGATTTAACAACAAACTTTCAGAAGGTATTACGTCTATCTTTACCTGGTGAAACAATTTATTTAACGATTTTAGAACCGGAAAAATGGAAAAGAACGTTCGAGGAAATGACCAAGTTTGAGGAAATTGTGAAAGAGCCACAAATCGTTTTACCATTTTGGCATCGAAAAAATGTAAAACGATTAATTGGAAAGCTCTATTTTGCAACAACAGTAAAAGGTATTTCAGCCTACACAGGTTTACTTCTCCTTTTATATTATTTCGAAGTTGCGCCTTGGATTATGGTTACCGTCATTTTAGCCTATTGGCTTTTTAATCTCTATATTTCGGATCAGGTTTTAAAAGTAGCAATGGATGCAAAGGAGACTACGAATCCACAACTAATCGAAATATCTCAACGGATTTTTGAAAAGGCCGGTATTCCGAATATCCGACTCTATGAAACCGAAAGCAGCGAGTATAATGGCCTTGCGACAGGTATGAATATTGGTAAAGCGATGGTTACCCTAACTAGTGCTACATTAAAACTACCATCTGCAGCAATAGAAGGTATCCTTGCCCATGAAGCAATTCATGTCAAAAAGCGAGATGTGTTGTGGGGTCAACTTTGGAGACTAGGTTATTTGCTAATCGTTCTTGGTGTGGTTTTAGCCATTCAAGAATATATTGCAAACATTGAAGAATATAGTATTCCTATTTTTTTATTAATATGGATTTTAATGATTCTATTCCCGATCATCCAATCTTTTTGTTCGCAGTGGATGGAAGTCCGTGCAGATCACCTTGGAGCATCGCTGCTGGATGGGGGAAGTGAGCAAATGTCAACCAGTTTGATCGCTTTAGCAGAGAAACAGGACGAAGCGATTAATAAATCACTCTCATATAGTACGGTTCTAAAGGGCGAGAAAGATGAGACAAAGTCATCAATTGAGCGAGATTCACTTTTATGGAGGTTTGTTGAATTTCAATTCATGCTTCACCCACCGATGTATTGGAGAGTCCAGTCCTTAAGAGAAAACAAAGCGGGCTGGGGGAGAAAAATCCGAAATCGCTGGATGGTTGATCGTTTAAAGGAGTCAGTATCTAGATAGAAGAGGTGAGGTTATGAAAATCGCAAAGGTATTATTTGTCCTTGGGGCGCTTGTTTTTCCGTTAGGTATTTATTTATCGTCATATACCCCCGTTGGAGTGGTTTTGGCGATTGCAGCGGGACTTACAGTTTTCTTGAGTACACCTGCTATACAATCATAGAGTAGGAGTTGAGAAAATGGATTTCTTAAGTCTTAACGATTGGATAACTCCAACAAGTCCATATGCATCTCTCTTTTTTGGATTGCTGTTTACAATTTTGGTTGGTGGCGTCGTTTGGATAGATACAAGGAAATTAAAAACTCTTCTTATAGTTCTTTTTACAGGCAGTATTGTATCAATCGTAGGCGTGATTGTTTTGCAAGTTGTTGGTTTTTACTAAGTTTAATTCAGGAGACTTTCCTCAAGGGGAGGTCTTCTTTTATTGCTTTGTGGAAAGAGTACAATAGGTCAAAAAAGGCGTTTATGCAATGTGTTTTTCCATAATAATCCAACTGTCTATTTATAAGTGATGTTTATTCCATGGACTTTTCCAGAATCAACCAAAAGTACAATCATAAAAGGTGTTTATGCAATATGTATTTCCATAAACTTCTAAAAGTCCAACCATAAACAAAGATTTTTTACTTTTCCTCGATATCCATTTCATATTCAAAGGCTCGAACCATTCACTTCAAACAACAATGTTTTCGAAATCCCCTTTAATAAAAAGGAATTCCATTATATTTAAAGAAATAGATAATAAATACTGATTCGAGATGGAGGTTTTTATGGGAATTAATATTAGACATGCTAGAGAAGCGGATGCATTTCAATTAATTGAACATACAAAAATCATTCTTAATGAATCCACATACATGCTGACGTCACCTGAAGAATTTAATTCCAGTATTGAGGATGAGGAAAAATGGATTGAGGAGCATTCAAAACCAGGGAATTTAATTATAGTAGCCGAAAAGGATGGAAAAATTGTTGGCAATTTAAATTTCAAGACATCGAAACGGAAGCGTCTCTCTCATTTAGGTTACTTTGGAATTAGTATTCAAGAAGCATATTGTAATCAGGGAATTGGCAGCAACCTAATGAGTTATTTGTTTGATTGGGCACAGGAAGAGCCTGGACTTGAAAAGGTATGTCTCGAGGTGTTTTCACATAATCATAGAGCAATCCATCTATATAAAAAATTTGGCTTCCAAGAGGAAGGGCGAAAAGTTAAGTTTGTTAAATTTAGTGATACACATTATGAAGATGAAATCATAATGTATAAATTTGTAAAATAACTATAGATGTATGATAAGATAATGAAAAGGTAATAGGAGGAGAAAACATGGAACTGACAGTATATTTAGCTGGGCAAATTCATGACAATTGGCGAGAGGAAATTAAGGATAAAGCGAAATCAAAAAATCTTCCGTTAACATTTGTTGGACCACAAACAGACCATGATAAGTCTGATGATATTGGAGAACAAATTTTGGGCGAACAACCTGGTAATTATTACAAGGACGATGCAGCATCAGCGATTAATAATTTCAGAACACAAGTATTAATGCAAAAATCTGACGTGGTCATTGCTTTGTTCGGGGAAAAGTACAAACAGTGGAATACAGCCATGGATGCGAGTGCAGCCATTACGATGAATAAACCAACCATTATTGTTAGACCACCATCACTGATTCATCCATTAAAGGAATTATCAAATAAGGCCAACGTCACTGTCGAAACGGTTGATCAAGCATTAGAAGTGTTAACTTACATATTTGAATAAAAAAATGCAGCGGGTTTAGTCCGCTGCATTTTTATTATCTGTAGTTTATAAACTGCACATCAATCGGTAAATCGGCTTCACGGATGGCGTTGATAATTTGTTGAAGATCATCTCTGCTTTTTCCGGTTACACGAACTTGATCATCCTGAACCTGGCTCTTTACTTTTAGGCCGCTGTTTTTAATAATGGTGTTAATCTTCTTCGCGTTCTCCTTGTCGATGCCTTGAATAAGTTTCGCGCGTTGACGTACGGTTCCACCAGATGCATTTTCAATTTTTCCATAATCAATATTACGAGTGGGAACCCCACGCTTAATCATTTTACTGATCAGGACATCCTTCAGTTGCTCCAGTTTGTACTCGTCATCAGATACTAAAACGAGTTCTTCCTTATCAAGCGTGATGTCACTTTTACTACCTTTGAAATCATACCGAGTTTGAATCTCTTTTTTTGCAATACTTATTGCATTTGTTACTTCAGGCAAATCTATCTTTGACACAATATCGAATGAGCTTTCCTTTGCCATTGCCAACCTCCAAAAAAATAGTTTATTTCCCTTGATTATAGTCAATCTTAGCAATTAGGACAACTTTTTCCAAAACAATACTAGTAAATGATGGTCGTAAACGTCTATACTATGTAAGACAATAGCAATAGCAGATAAGCTAAGTACATGAGAAAGAGGGCTTTAATAAATGAATGAATTAATACCGGGTACGGTTGTAACTTTACGAGTGGATAGAGACGCTCCGTTTGGCTATTTTTTAACAAACGGTGAAGAAGATGTGCTTTTACATGAAAATGAAATTATAGATGGATTCGATCCGGAAGAGGACGTAACTGTTTTTCTTTTTCAAGATCATCAAGGAAGACTAGCAGCCTCTATGACAATACCGACTATTCAAATCGGTTCCTATGATTGGGCCAGTGTAGTTGAAGTCAAACGTGAATTGGGCGTTTTTGTTGATATTGGGATTAGCAAGGATATATTAGTCTCAAAGGATGATTTGCATGAGGTGTGGGATCTTTGGCCCGAGCCAGGCGATCAACTATATATTTCATTGCGAACAGATAAAAACGGACGACTCTTTGGAAAGCTTGCAACTGAAGATGTCATTCGTTCTATTTCAAAACCAGCTACAAGAAAAGATTTTAATAAAAACATATCTGGAACTGTGTACCGATTATTAATGGTTGGCTCTTTTATGATTTCAGAGGAAGGGTTCCTCGGCTTTATCCACGAGTCTCAAAGAATAAGGGAACCAAGAGTCGGAGAAAAGGTGCAAGGGCGAATTATTGACGTAAAGGAAGATGGGACTGTAAATGTGTCGCTACTGGGCCGCAGTCATGAAATAATGGATGATGATGCTGGGAAAATTTATCAGTATATGGAAAGCCGTGGTGGGGCTATGCCATATTGGGATAAAAGCTCTCCTGAAGATATTTCAGCCAGATTTGATATGAGTAAAGCAGCGTTTAAACGAGCAATTGGTAAGCTAATGAAAGAAGGAAAAGTATACCAAGAGGATGGTTGGACATATTTTAAAAAAGAAGAGTAAAGAAAAACGCATCGGCTGTTACCGATGCGTTTCGTTTCATTTTAAAGATGATCTGTTTTCTTTGAATATTGATGTTTGCCCGCCTGACGATTCTTTTCTCTCATCATATTCTTTTCATGGCGTAATGCATTGTTATCTTTTGCTTTTTTATCATTGTCACTTGTTTTTGGCATAAATAACACTCCCTTCAATCCGTTCAAATTTAGGATATCCAGTCGTTTTTCAAACTATGTAAGATCAGCTATTTGGCAATTCGTCTAAGAAGAAAATTGCAATCGTTCCTGGACCAGCATGAGAACCAATCGCAGCACCGATTACATTAATGAAGAAGGAGTTACATCCGAATTTTTCTTCAAATAACTTCTTTACCTCAAGTGCCTCATTTTCTACATCTCCGTGACTAATTCCAATCGTTTGCTTTGATAAATCAGTCCCGCGCTCTTCCATCAACTCAACGATTCGTTTATACACTTTCTTTTTACCACGAATTTTTTCAAGTGGAATAAGCTTTCCATCTTCAACATTTAAAAGTGGCTTTATGTTCAAGAGTCCACCAACAAAAGCGGATGCTTTACTAATTCTTCCACCACGTGCTAAATATTCAAGGTCGTCCACAGTGAAAAGATGCTCCATATGAGTACTGTAAAATTTCGCAAGGTTCACAACTTCATCCTTTGAAGCACCTTTGCTAGCAAGCTCAGCAGCAGCTTTAACAACAAGACCCTGGCCAAGGGATGCACATTTTGTGTCCACAATTGTTAAGTCAAGGTCTGGGTACTCTTCTCTTACTTCCTCGCTCATCATTACTGCTGTTTGATAGGTTCCTGACAATTGTGATGAAAAGGAAATATAGACAGCAGATTGTTTTTCTTTTGCAATTTCAGTAAAAACCTCTTTAAAACGGTGTGGAGGAACTTGGGATGTTTTTGGAGCACTTCCATTTCGCATCGCTTCAAATACTTTTACAGGGTTAATCGTTGCAATATCTTCGTAATCTTGCCCATCTAGATGAACTCCTAAGGAGAATAATGTAACATTATTTTCTTTAAAAAATTGAAGTGGTAGGTCACTACCGCTATCAGTAAGAATTCTAACGGTCAAAAGTCTCACCTTCTTTTCTTTGGTCAAATTTGAAACAAACTTGCCTATCGTAAGTGTAGCGAGAATTGGATAAAAATACAACAATTGAGGAAAAATTTTGTATGACTACTAATTTACTACTAGGATTGAAGAATGTTGTTCCAGGAGGACTATTTGAATGGTGAATAGAGAAGTGAAAAAAATATTGATTGTGACTTTTGGTGCACTACTAAATGCTGCGGCCCTAAATCTTTTTTTAATTCCAGCTGATGTTTATTCTTCTGGCTTTACCGGCATATCGCAGCTGTTGTTTAGAATCCTTGGAGATTACACGCCAATTCATATTTCAACAGGTGTAATATTACTATTATTAAACATACCCGTTGCGATTTTGGGATGGAAGAAGGTAGGTAAGTCATTTACCCTTTATAGCTTTATTTCAGTTGCGTTGACAACTTTATTCTTGGCGATTATCCCACTCGAACGTATCTCTAATGATATTTTACTAAATGCTGTCTTTGGTGCTGTAATTCAAGCCATTGGAATCGGACTTACCTTAAAGTGGGGAGCATCTACAGGTGGTCTTGATATAATAGCGCTTGTATTATCAAGATCAAAAGATAAGCCAATTGGTACCTATATTTTTACACTTAACGGGCTAATCATAATTACTGCAGGATTCTTATTTGGTTGGGAAAAGGCATTATATACACTTGTTGCTTTGTATGTGTTGACTAAGGTTATCGATACAGTTCATACAAGTCATGTTAAGGTTACAGCGATGATTGTTACAAAGAATGCGGACGAATTGAAAAGTGCAATTCATTCAAATTTAGTAAGAGGAATTACGTTGATCCCTGCCAAAGGAGCATTTTCAAGTGAGACAAAGGACATGTTAATGATTGTTTTAACAAGATATGAATTATATGATTTAGAGCGTATCATAAAAGAAGTTGACCCTCATGCATTTACAAATATTGTACAAACAATTGGCGTTTATGGATTATTTCGCAAAGAGTAGTAACTTTTTAGTAGGAGACTTCGACAAATAGAGTAAAGGGGTGACAAACATGAGAAAATGGCTTCTAGTGACTTTAGTATTTGTAATGAGTCTATTTATCATCACAGGATGTGGCTCAACGGAAACCGAAGAGGCTCTTCCAGTAAATTCTGGTGGTGGTGAAGAAGTAGATACAGAAAAAGAAACACCACCAGCACAAGAGGGTGAAGAACCTGGAGGTGAAGAGAACGTGGTTGAAAAACTGCAAACTGACCTTTCAATTAAAACAGGAGAAAACGAAGCAACCTTTACTATTACAATCAAAAACACAAGCGACAATTCAGTAAAACTGACGATACCATCTGGTCAAAAATATGAAATTATTGTGAAGAATGCAGATGGAAAGGAAGTTTACAGCTATTCAATTGATAAAATGTTTATCCAGTCAATAGAGGAAATGGAATTAAAGCCTGGTCAAGAAAAGGTTTGGGAAGAGCCATGGGATTACACATCAAATGATGGAACGAGGCTTGCTCCTGGAGAATACAAAGCACATATTTTCATAACAGCATCAGAAGTTAATGGACAAAAAATTGAAAACAATGCATTACAGGCAGAAGAGAGTTTTACAATTCCTGAAGAAGGAAATACAGCATTTCGTAATGTTCAGGTACTTGGTGAAAATGGTGAATATACGGTAACTGGGGAAGTAAGAGTATTTGAAGCAACCTTCTTCTATGCTGTAGAGGATGGGCATGATTATGTAATTCCTGAAACACTTCAAACGGCATCAGAGGGTGCACCAGCATGGGCACCATTTGAAATTAACATTTCAATTCCTAAGGATAAAATTCCAACAAATGGAGCGTTGATTCTTCATTTATATGAAAGAAGTGCAAAAGACGGTTCGATCACAAATCTTTATCATGCAAAACTACAGCAATTCCAATAAAAATAGGGGAAGGGTCAGACGTTAAGTCTGACCCTATTTTTTCTTGAATTAGCCAAAGGTCATTGAAGTTGGTCTAATTCATTTTGCAATTCGCGGAGTTGTTCTTTTTCGGCTGTTGTAGAGTTAGCATATGCAGAAGAAAGTGCATTTTTAGCAACCGAAACGGCATCCTGTAAGGATGTATCACTTTGGCCCGCACTCGCTAATTTCGCAACTTCTACGGTTTCACGAGCCTTTTGGAATAAACGGTTTCCCATATTAAATTCCTCCAAGTGATGAGTTTTCGACATTCGCTTTTTTCTTTGCTTCTGCTTCAGCTAGAGTGGAACGGTAAGGAAAGCGCTGAGCATGTTGTTGAACAGCATCTGCACCTTGATGAACAAATCGTTTTGATTTATTACTACCCATCCGTAAATTCCCCCTTTAACAGCTTTAAAAGAAGTGCTTCTTTGTAGCACTAGTTATATTGTTTGAGTTTTACGTTTGGGTTATATCAGGTAATTATTTCTGAACCAACCTACTTATTTTTCTCCAATTTTAGAACATCCTCTAAATAAAGAGCAATTCCGTCTTCTTCATTAGTCATTGTTACATGGTTAGCAATACTCTTTAGCTCGTCAATCCCGTTCCCCATGGCAATCCCGTGACCAGCGTATTCAATCATTTCCAAATCATTGTCTTCATCTCCAAAAGCAATAATTCTGTCTTTTGGAATCTGATAATAGTCAGCGACTTTTTGAATACCAACAGCTTTATTTAATCCTGATTTAACAATTTCAATCACATGCCAAGGGGCGGCCCATTTGCGGTGATCGACTACTTCAGCATGCATGTCAGAAAGATACTTTCGGATTTTATCTGCTATTTCTTCATCAGGGTGAATGAGTAGTGAAGTTGGATCATGTTTTAAAATTTTTCGTAAATCACCCGTTTCAATATTTGGTTTTCCCATTCCAAAAATATCTAACATCGATTCATCGTGAAAATGAAAATACACATCATCTATTACTTCCGCTAAAATATTTTTTACACGGAGCTCATCAGCAACATTAACAATTTCTTTTACCGTTTTTAAATCGAGTGTATCATGGTACACTCCCCATTTTTGATCAAGTGGGTGATGGACAAAGGCCCCATTAAAGTTAACGATTGGTGTTGTAAGACTAAGTTCTTGATAATACATTGAGCTCGAACGGAAAGGTCTTCCTGTTGCAATCATCACCATATGGCCGGCTTTTTTGGCTTTTTCAATCGTATCTTTTGTTCTTTTTGAGATCGTTTTATCATCTTTTAGTAGAGTGCCGTCTAGGTCAAGTGCAATTAAGTGTTGTTTAGTCATATCAATCTCCTTGTGAACCTATTATCTTTTTCCTTAACTTAAACAGATATTAAAATAATCGTCAATTGAAAAGTCAATATTTTTCAATAAACTTCCAACAAATGATACACTAGAGGATGGCTAAAGTTTTCATAAAAGGAGTACATACAAAAGATGATTATTATTGAAAATAAGAAATATGCAGAAATACCAGCATTACATATTGTTAAAAATCAGTTAAAAGACGAAGCGTTGCCGTTGATCCTCTTTGTTCATGGATTTGGTAGTGCGAAAGAACATAATTTACACTATGCCTATCTTTATGCAGAACAAGGATTTCGTGTAGTATTGCCCGAAGCAGACTATCATGGTGAAAGAGATAAGGGCATAGATAATCATGAAATGGATTATAAGTTTTGGGATATCGTTGTCAATGAAATTAAAGAACTTCAAATCATTAAGGACGAACTACAAAACCAAGGCCAAATTGATGAGGCAAGAATCGGTGTGGCAGGTACTTCAATGGGAGGTATCGTGACGTTAGGGGCATTGACCCAATATCCTTGGATTAAGGCTGCAGTAAGTTTAATGGGGAGTCCATATTATGAGGAGTTCTGTCGGGGGCAAATTGAGGAATTGAAGCGACATGACATTGAACTTCCTTTCTCAGATGCTGAGTTGGAAGAAAAATATGCAGAATTACGGAAATATGATTTAAGCATGCAACCTGAAAAAGTAAACGGAAGACCATTGTTTTTCTGGCATGGTGAAAAAGACAGGATGGTTCCTTTCAAATACACGTATGAATTTTACCAAGAAATTAAACCACTGTATAAGGGAAAAGAGGAGAATCTAGCTTTTATTGCTGACACACGAGCAGATCATAAAGTGACAAGAGAAGGACTACTTGCATCAGTTGAATGGTTTAAAAAGCACCTATAAAAAGAAAAGAACGTGTCATAGTCGACACGTTCTTTTTCCATTTGTTTTATCTAATTCCTAGAGCGATTTTTGCGTAACGGCTCATCATATCCTTGTTCCAAGGTGGATTCCAAACAATGTTAACATCTACGTCTTTTACTTCTGGTAATTCAGTAAGAACGCGTTTTACGTCCATTGCAATCGTTCCAGCAAGTGGGCATCCCATTGATGTTAACGTCATCGAAACTTGAGCGACACCCTCATCATTCATATCCACATCATAGACAAGACCTAGGTTAACAATATCAATACCTAATTCAGGGTCAACAACTTGTTCAAGTGCCCCCAACATATTTTCCTTTAAAGCTTCATCCATCTAAAACCTCTCCTTTCGAGAAATAGCTTATTTAAAGTATAACGAAACAAACTAAGAATGTGAAATCCTCTGCATTTTGCTGAATAAAGTTTAACCTCTGAGTTGCTTCATGGCAGCTTCAGACATGCGTTCAGGAGACCAAGCAGGATGCCAGACCATTAAAACCTCAATATCATTTACTTCTTCAAGGTAGGCAACTGCATGCTTCACTCCACTGGTAATACTATCATGTAGTGGACAACCGGGAGTAGTTAGCGTCATTTCAATATATACATTATTATTTTCTTTAATATTGATTTCATATATAAGTCCTAAATCAACAACATTAATATTTAATTCAGGATCAATCACTTGTTTTAACTGCTCAAGAATTTTCTCATTTAATTCCATTGTGATTCTCCCCTTTTATTTAAATAGAACCTTAATAATGCTGTAACTGAAAAAGAAGGTTGAAGCGACAACAATACTTTGACCAATCGAAAAGATAAGCAATTGTCTAGTTGCAATGGCTAAAATTACGACAACACATCCAGTAACGAAACCTATAAAAATGGGAATTGCCATTTTTTCATCAATCATTTGTTTTAAAGTAGGCACATCACTTTTACCAATCAGTTTGCTATATTTATGTGTCCACCAAAGAAAAGGAATAATTTTATATAAATAGCCAAGAATGCTACCCGCAATCCACAAGAAAATATAAAGAAAGACAAGGACGCCATAAATTTCGTAATGCCCTGGTAGGAATGCGAGAACCATTCCGAAAAAGTGAATAACTAAGCCAAAACAAATGGCAATTAATGAAAAAATAAATGGTTTATCAAGCTTTTTCTTTAATCTAACCTTGATGATAGTGGAAATATGGTAAGAAAATAAGGCGAAACCTGCAAAAAGCAAGGCCATACCAACTTGTAACAATAAGTTCACTTCAGTAATAAAGCTGCAAGTGGTTACGACTAGTCCAATGGCGTAAACAGTATAGACCCAACTTGATAGTTTCATCGAAAATCCATGTGCTAACGAAAACATAGGGACCATTTTATAGGAAAAGCCGAAAATTAAAAATGTAAACCATCCTGCCACACCTAGTAGCATATGACTTTTTAGAACAGCAAAATGGTCTAGGTGTGCTATTCCAGCTCCTAAATTAACGATTAATAGAATTCCTAGTGAAATAGTGACTAGCAAGCAAATTAGAGCACTACCAACGAATGCCGTTAGAATGTTTTTCTTTGCCTGTTTTTTTATTGTCATAAACATTTGAACAAGAAATAATAAAATTCCAATTACAGCAAGTGAACCTGTAAAAATAGAAATGGTAGGTGAAAAAGATAGAGTAATACCAAATCCACCAAAACCAATTGCCGTTATCCAAAATTGAATAAATCCGAATTTTTCACTCCAAATCGGAGTTAGAAAGGCTACCGGTACAAGCTGATACATTGCCCCCATCGCAACCATTAAGGCCCAACCAAGAATGAGTAAATGAGCTGATGATAGGATGGCAGGGGTTCTAAAGATCCCATCAATCACCATATGTCCATTGAATAGGAGGATGACTTGGGATGATACCAATGCCACAATACTAAAAATAATGAATGAAAGCGGTAGCCTGATATTTGTTTCATTTGATAATTGAGGTATCATTATCAAGCAGCTCCTTATTTTGTAATCTCGATTTGAAAGCCGCCTTCAGGATGTGGTTCTGTTATGTGCTTGTAGCCAAGTTCTTCAAGCTGTTCATATAAAAACATGGGTCTACGATCATTAATAATCGTCAATGTTTCACCTTTGTTTAGTTTCTCGAGAGCCTTTAATGTTCTCATCATTGGTGTAGGAGGCTCAAGACCTCGATTATCTAATTGCATTATTTGTCACCTCGTTTAGTAAAGGTAACCTTCCAATGTTTTTTATCAATTTGCTCTACCTCGTTTGAAAATCCTTTTGCCTTTAAAATAGGAAATAAAGGAGTTGGTTTAAAAGGTGCGTGTAATATGAAGGTATCCCCATCCTGTAAAGGTTTAACGGCTTCCATAATCTTTTGAAAAGGCTCAATTTTATTTTTAAGATCTTCCCTAACATCTACTTCTACTATTTTTGATTCCATTTGAGAGTCCCCCTTATCTAACGTTTATAACCTAATGATAATCATTTTCAATGAGAAACGTTGTGACATGAATCACAAACGCAAATTTTATTTAGGATTGTCCATCAGGCTGGAATTAGCTCAGAAAATTTCATCATGCAATTTCATATGATCTAATAAGTAATAACCATCAGTAGTCAGGTCAACAATATGTTTCTTCTTCAATACAGAGATCGTTCGACTTACCGATTCACGTGTTGTTCCGATCATATTAGCGAGTTCTCGATTTGTAAAATGAGTTGTAAGTTTAAAGCGATTTCCAGTCTTTTCACCATTACTCCTACAAAGACGAAGTAAAAGCATAATGATTTGTTCTTGGGTGCTTAATAAAATTTGTTCTTCTAGACGTTTTTGAAGGTCTATGATTTTTTCACCAAGCACTTTGAAAATTTTAATGCAAAGCTCAGGATTCTTTAGCAATATCTCTTCAAACTTATCAATGGGGGTGAAGATGATATTTGAATCCTCGATTAATTCGGCATGTGCGGGATATCCGCCTTTTCGAAAAAAACCAGCATGAGGAAACATTTCACCTGCTTCTAGAACGGAAACAATTTGTTCCTTCCCGTGCATATCAGACTTATAAATTTTTACTTTTCCGGATTGGATGAAAAATACACGATCAAGTGGATCGTCTTGCATAAAGATAAACATCTTTTGTCTATATAATCGTGACTGTGAAATTTCTACAATTGGGTCGAGTTCTTCTGATGTTAGTTCCCGAAACAAGGGTACTCCTTTCAATTGTTCACGAATCGATGGTAGTCCCATCTGTCTCACTCCTTGTTCAAATAAACTATAGATGCGGTTACTCAACATTTAGTGTAACAATTCCACTTTTTAAGACAGTGATTTAAATCATAGTCGGTGAGAATGACAATCAATGTTCGAAAAATGGACACAAAAAAGCTAGGAGCAAAACTCCTAGCTTAGTTAGCTTGCTTTTCTTCAGCACAATCAAAGCAAAGTATCCCATTTTTATCATCTAATACAACACCATTTATAAAACCATCTAAACAATAAATTTCTTTTTCACATTCCTTACATTTTCCTACAAATTCCTTCATATATTCTTCACCCCGTTATTTCTTTTAAACTCCACAATCATGAAGAATGACAAGATGTTTACGTGGGATATTCATGTTCAATCTAATTATCGCATAGTTTTCGGCACATATGATAAAAAACATACGTACTTAGTGATTAGCTTCACTACATGATCTAAAAAGACTCGGGTACAATGGACCCATAAATCAAAAGGGAGGAATATTAATATGGTATTTGCAGCGAAAGTAAACGCACCAGATTATGCACCGAAGGATAAGCACCCAACAATATTTAGAACATTTGATAGTTTACAACCAGGTGAAATCATGGAACTATCAAATGACCATGATCCAAGACCACTCCAATATCAGTTTATGATGGAGCGCGGTGATGCATTCACTTGGGAATACCTTGAACAAGGCCCAGAAGTATGGCGCGTTGCTATCGGTAAAAAGTAATAATCAATCACAGATTCCGATCTCTCACATAGTGTAGGCATCGTCTTTAAAGACTTTGCCTACGCTTTTTTTATCGTTCACTTTGATTTTTCGTTTGGTAGGGTGTTCCAATCATGCTACTATGAAGAAAAAAGCAAAAGGGTGTTTAATGATGAAAATACCGACAATCTTAGGTGTTCTTTTGGCTGGTGGGGAATCAAGGAGATTTGGAAGCCCTAAGGCATTTGCCCAATTTCAAAATAAATATTTTTACGAATATGCAATTGATGCATTAAAAGATAACGTGGACCAACTTTATATTGTGAGCCATCCTGTAATAGCAGAGCAATTTCGAAACGAAGCCACGGTTTCTATTATTCAGGATTTACCTGAATTTCGGGGAAATGGACCACTTGCTGGTATTTTCACAGTCATGCAAAAAACTTCCTCAGAGTGGTATGTAATTTTACCTTGTGATACGCCTTTTGTTACAGACAAACTAGTTAAGCAGCTTATTTCTTTTACCAAGGATCAACGTATCGATGCAATCGTACCTATTATCAATGACAGACAACAACCATTAATTGCCGTGTATCATGCTAGGGTTGCAAATAAAATAGAACAATTACTTAAAGAAAATAAATTAAAAATGAGCCAGTTATTAGACACTTGCAACGTTAAATTTATAACCGATCAAGACCTTCAGCTTCAAGGTATGGAATTTGAGAATATCAATAACAAAACTGAATATGAAAAAATAAAGCAGAAGCCAATTTGAGGACCACATGATATGTGTCAAAAAGACGTTTCCATTGGACGTGGCAACGTCTTTTTTCCTCAAATAACGAAAGGTTTTTGCTTTTATAATTCAAGCCTATCACTCATAATTTTCAGAAAAATGTGATAAAATAGGAATATAGAGTTATCTGGAAGGAGGGTTTATGTTTGAGAGTAGGCTTAATTTTAGGTACAGTAACCTCTGGACTTCTACTAATAATTGGTTTGTCTACTCGTCAATTTGAAACATATTCAGTTATTTCTGGGACCCTGGGTATAATATGCTTTTTGCTTGCAGGAATTGTATCTGATACCTTTATAAGTGGCGATCGGGCAAGAGCGAACTATTACACCGAAAGCAAAAAAGACCGCAAAAAAAGATTTCGATATTCCTATTTGTTTTTCCTCTTGGGGGCTCCAAACCTACTTGTAGCTGTAGTGTTAACCCTCAATTACATTTAATTTCTTCAATCAAGTGATTACCTCATTATAGTTCCATATTTGTGAACAATTTTAAACACCTCCGTTTTCTGTGATGTACCTCACATTGCTCACTATTCTATAGTGCTAAAATGTGTACATTAATAAAGGAGGTCTGCCTCATGTTTGAAAGAGACTATAACCAAGATCCATTTATTGTGATTTGGGAGCTTACAAGGGCTTGCCAATTAAAATGTTTACATTGCCGTGCTGAAGCTCAGTATAAAAGAGACCCTAGAGAGCTTTCCTTTGAAGAGGGGAAAAAGCTAATCGACCAAATATATGAGATGAATAATCCAATGCTTGTGTTCACAGGTGGGGACCCATTAATGCGACCTGACGTCTATGATATTGCCGAATATGCAATTAAAAAAGGTGTGCGCGTCTCCATGACACCAAGTGCAACACCCAATGTTACAAAAGAAGCCATTCAAAAGGCGAAAGAAGTAGGATTAGCTCGTTGGGCATTTAGCTTAGATGGTCCAACTGCTGAAATTCATGACCATTTCCGCGGAACAAATGGCTCATTCGATTTAACAATGAGAGCCATTAAATATTTACATGAACTAGAAATTCCTATTCAGATCAACACGGTCATATCAAGATATAATGTCCATGCATTAGATGAAATGGCAAAATTAGTTGAGGACCTCGATTGTGTATTATGGAGCGTCTTTTTCCTTGTACCTACTGGTCGTGGAAAGGAAACGGATATGATCTCCCCAGTTGAACATGAAAAAGTATTCCGTTGGTTGTATGACCTAAGTAAACGAGTAAAATTTGATATAAAAACGACTGCTGCGCAACACTATCGCCGTGTAGTTATTCAATCAAAAATGCGTGAAACAAAGGATGCGGAACAACAAATCCGCTATGAGGATGCTCTTATGCAAGGGAAAACGGGGCAGATTGATGGACTTGGAAGAGCGCCACAAGGTGTAAACGATGGGAATGGATTTGTCTTTATTTCTCATTCTGGAGATGTGTATCCAAGTGGATTATTACCTGTAAAAGCAGGTAATGTTCGTGAGACCCCACTTGCTGAAATTTATCGTGAATCCCCAATCTTCAAAGATTTGCGTAATCCTGACAAATATAAAGGAAAATGTGGAGTATGTGAATTTAGACATGTATGTGGTGGATCACGTTCTCGTGCATATGCCATGACAGGCGACTACATGGAGAGCGAACCATTCTGTGTATATATTCCGGAAGCGCTTCGTAGGAAAGAAAAAACAGTACAATAAAAGATCAAAGACCCATGGGAGCCCATGGGTCTTTTCTTTTGGTTATTCAATACTACAATATTTAGCTGGACATTCCTCGCACTGTATTGCTTTTTTGATATATCCTAAATCGTGAATAGTGATATAGCCCTTTTGAACAGAAATGATATCTTTCACTCGTAAATCATGCAGCATCCGGTTTACACTTTCTCTTGTGGTTGCACAAAAATTAGCTAGTTCTTGATTTGTCAGACGTAGGTCTATTAAAGTGCCGTTTTCCTTTTCAACTCCATAGCTGTTGGTCATCCGAATTAAGGTGGAATATAATGCTCCTTTTTTACCTAATAAAACAAGGTCTCTAAACTTTGTTTGTGTTTTTCGAAAATGATCACTCATCCACTTCATAAATTCAAATGCAAGAGTTGTATTTTCAAAAAGTTTTTTTTCTAATTCATCCTTTTGAATGACAGCAATTTCACAATCCTCCAAAATCCTGCAATCAAATAAATATTTAGGTTGATCTGTAAATAATGTCAACTCTCCGACGATTTCGTTTTGACTACAGATTCGAAGCGATAATTCATTGCCATCCGATGTCCCTTTACTTACCTTTACACGCCCTGATAGAATCAGATAGAGCTCGGAAGCTTTCATTCCTTCGCGAAATAAATAGGTTCCTTTTTTCATATTAATGACTTGATTAGCTGATTTAAGAAACTCGGTTAATTCATCTGAAATGGTTGATTGATGTAATGCTAATTGACTCATAGGTACCACCTTCCATATAGGAATGCTATACTTGTTTCTAAGAAAATCATATAATGTTAGGCATATGGTAGGTGTATAATAAATCACACTTACTTCATTTTTGAAGCATAATACCTTGGAAAATAAGGATTCCTGACATTTTGAACAATTTTTAACAATTGAGGTTTGTATAATGGAACTTACTTTTTGGTCACCTATTAAACTATCGATCACCATCGCCATAACGGCAGGTTGTATTGTCTTACTCCTTGGCCTAATCATAGGTAAATGGATGGCACATAAGCAATTTAAAGGCAAGCTCTTTCTGGAAACATTGTTAATGCTGCCACTGGTTCTGCCCCCATCGGTTGTTGGTTTTTTGTTAATTGTGATTTTTGGACGAAATAGTTTTGTAGGAACGTTTCTTGAGAAATTAACAGGACAACCGATTATGTTTACATGGTGGGCTGCTGTTATTGCTTCTACTGTTGTTGCATTTCCGCTAATGTACCAATCTGTTAAGACAGGCTTTCTTACAGTAAATAAGGAAATTGAGGATGCGGCTAGAACGGATGGAGCAAATGAATTTAATATATTTCTGTACATTTCTATTCCTTTATCGATTAAAGCAATTGTAACGGGTTTTATCTTAAGTTTTACTCGAGCACTTGGGGAATTTGGTGCAACCTTGATGTTTGCTGGTAATATACCTGGAAAAACACAAACACTGCCAACAGCAATCTATGTTGCTATTGATAGCGGAAATATGGAATTGGCTTGGCTATGGGTATTAACAACAGTCTTCATCTCATTCCTGATGCTGGCGTCAACCTATTTAATTAAATAGTCGTCATAAAAAGATGCATTCTTGACAAGAATGTGTCTTTTTTTGTTTCAGTCCCATTTTGTGACAAACTTAACAGATTTATGGTCGAGCAATATGTGACAATCTTGCTGAAAAGAGAAATTAGGAGGGGGTTTCTTTGTACCAAACAGCAGCTTGGTATCTTTCCATTATTTTAATGGCTTTAATTACCGTTATTTTTATTACCGTCGTATTAAAAACCAATAAAAGAAGAGAGTATGAACCAATTCAGAAAAAATGGTACCGTTTTAGAACGATTTATTTCTTAGTTCTACTCGTTATATTTGGAACTTTAACGTATTTAACACTACAAGATCTTCCATTTGAAAGACCGGTATATGGACAAGAAGAAAATCCGGTCATTGTCGATGTTGAAGCTGTTCAATTTGGATGGAACATGAGCCAAACTGAATTCAAAGTGGGGGAGCCAATTGAATTTGATATCACAAGCTCAGATGTTAACCATGGCTTTGGTATCTATGACAAAGACATGAATTTATTAGCACAAACTCAGGCAATGCCAGATTATACAAACACGGTTTACTACACATTCTCGGAGCCTGGGACATATCAAATTTTATGTATGGAATACTGTGGGCTTGCTCACCATCTCATGGTTGGTGAAATTGTCGTAACAAATTAAGGAGGGAGTTAACAATGTCTACTAATATGGTAATGGGGGGGACAAATAACTCCCGAAACAAAACAATCGCTATTTATCTACTAACAGGTAGCCTCATCATTTTATCAATGATGGTATTTGGAGTCTTAATGCTTCTTGCACAAGGAAAAATGATTGATGTGGACCCTGCATTCTTTTATGAAATTATGACTGTCCATGGAACGGGAATGATAGGGGCTGCTGCATTGGCCGCAGCTGCAGTCATGTGGTACTTCTTAAGCAAATATGTAAAATTAAGCAAAGCAATTCTAATCACAAATTTTATTACCTTCATTATCGGTGTTGTAATGGTATTGGTAGGAATATTTGTATTTGACTTTGCAGGCGCCTGGACGTTCTTATATCCGCTACCAGCTATCTCCGCTGGTGGATGGGCGATGACGGGAGCAACACTATATTTAGGTGGTATGCTCATACTCGGTGTAGGATTCCTATTATTAAATTTGGATGTTGCTAGAGCGATTATTAAACAATATGGAAGCTTAGGTGGAGGATTAGGTTGGTCTATCGTCTTCGGTAAGGAAAAAGGCTATGGTCCTCCTGCGGCTGTCGTGGCTAGTACAATGGTTTCAATTGTAAACACCACTGCCTTAATTGCAGGTGCAACAGCACTTGTTATGAACCTTATTAATCTATATATTCCAACTATCGCAATTGATCCAATGCTTGCAAAAAATCTAACATATGCATTTGGTCATATCTTCGCAAACTCCATTATTTACATGGGAGTTATTGCGGTTTATGAGATATTAGCAGTTTATACAAATCGTCCATGGAAGGCAAACCGCCCATTCTTAATTGCATGGAACTGTTCAACCTTATTTACGATTACAATCTATACTCACCATTTGTTAATGGACTTTGCATTACCCAAGTGGATGATCATTTTAGGTCAAGTGCTCTCATATGCAAACGGATTACCAGTATTAGTTATCACAGCATATGGTGCGCTAATGATTGTCTATCGTTCAGGAATTAAATGGGACATTGCCTCATCATTCATGTTTTTATCCATGTTTGGTTGGGTAATCGGTGTCGTACCAGCAATTATTGATGCAACAATTGTTGTAAACCATGTCATGCATAACACAAAATGGGTACCTGGGCATTTCCATATGTATATGGGATTAGGTGCAACTGCAATGTTATTTGGATTTATGTATTACTTAGCAAAAGTGAATAGAAAAGAGAAGGAAACAGCAATCGATGGAATCAGCTTTTGGGTATACATCATGTTTTTCATTGGACTATGTGGATCGTTTCTATTCTCCGGAAAAGTCGGAGCTCCAAGAAGATGGGCTGAGCACTTTCCAGAGTGGATTCCATATGACCGTATGGGAGCTATCTTCGGTATCTTTATAGTCCTTGCTGTTTTGATATTTATAATACGTTTTTGGAATTTCTCAAGATCAATTGATTATAAGTTTCAAGAAAAAATAGGATCAGATCGTCATGTTGCGTAAAAGTGTTGGTATTCTATTTGCACTTGTAGCGGGTCTTTCATTGCTATGGATAGGTACAGATGGATTACGGGCTTTTACTGCTGAGAAAGCAAGAATAATCCAATTAGAAAGGGAGCAACCAAAGCTCCCTTCTGCTACATTAATTGATTCAAATTCGAAAAACTTTCAATTACAAGAGTTAGAGGGGAAATATACGCTTTTAACCTTTATGTATACATCGTGTGGGGACGTATGTCCGGTTTTAGAAAGAAATTTTGCAGAAATCTATGAAAATATTCCTAATGATGTTCTAGGGAAAGAAGTTGTACTTGTAAGTATAAGCTTTGACCCTGAGAATGATTCTCCAACGGTATTAAAATCGTATTCTAATCATTTTGGTGCGGATGGGGAGCATTGGAAAATGGCTACCATTCAAGATGAGAAGGAGTTACAGAATGTCCTTGACGCTCTTGAAGTAGTTGTTATCCCGAATGAATACGGGGGCTATGAGCATAATTCTGCATTTTATGTGATTAATCCAGAAGGAAAATTAACTAATATCTTTGATTACCAAACACCACAAGTTGTTGTGGAATACATGGATTCTATCCTATTTTAGAGGTGAAAATATGTACCGTTTTCGATATGTAATGATAGGGCTACTTTTACTTCTATTCGTTTCACTTCCGTATATAAGGTCAATGTTAGAAGAGAGCATGGTTGGGACGATGCTTATTCAATACCCACTATTAGTAGGAAGTGGTTATATTCTGGCAAAGGGGTTTCCGAAAAAATGGCGAGGCTTCTTCGTGTATTACAATGAAAATGGAATCGCGGGTATATTAATTACAATATGTGTTGTAGGGTTTTGGGTACTGCCTAGGTCAGTGGATGCCGCACTGAATGAGCCAATCATGGAGATTGCGAAATATATGAGTCTATCACTCCTTACAGGTGTACTATTGTTTTATAGCTGGCAACGGCTTGGTCCTATTAGTAAAGCTTTTATTTGGGCTAATCTGATTTCTATGATTTTTGTGATGAGCTGGCTTTATTCAGTATCACCAGCCCGTCTTTGTAATAATTACTTAGTGACAGCCCAACAACAGCTTGGAAAAGCGATGTTTGTATTAGGATTAGCGATCTGTATTTTATTTATTGGGCGAGTTTTTTTAGGGAAGCCTGAAATCAGTAAGAATCTAATCAAAGAAAAACAGAAATATATAAACCTGAATATAAGTACAAAAGAGCTGGATGAACGGATGCCATAAAAAAGAGCTGATATGAAATCAGTAACCCGTTCCGTTCAGAGGGAGAAAACATAAATTTGCATAGCAATTTGTACCTCATTTTTTATTGAAATAACAACCTTTATTGATTATTTATGGTTCAATTTGCAAGCTATTTTGCATAGCAATTTGTAGTATCGCATAAATTTATGTGGCCTTGCAAATAGGTGTGCATTTTATGGTGCAATTTGGCATGTTAATAAATGTAATTGAATATAGGATGTGAAATCGTTGAAATTCATCGAACCACTAAATAAAAACGCTGAAGCGGTGGACTGGTATCTCTTAGAGGGTTAGAAACTATCGATGGGTTAGTTGAAGACGAAAAACACGGCTTTATAATAAAGTAGAAAGAAAATGCAAACAAAAAAGCAAAGGCAGAATATCTCTTCCTTTTCAAGAACCTGAATAAACTTTTATTCTGAAATCCTATCTCCATATTTACTATTTGATAAAATCTCCTCCGCAGATAATAGTGTCCAGTCTCTGACCGGGGTGGTGGGATTCTTTTCTAAAAAGGAATTCACTATTTGGTATCCAATCTTGTAGTTGGTCCAATGGGGGATTCCTTTGTTTGGATTTCCAAAATAATCGTCATTTATTAATGAGTCGATTGACCATAAATCGTATTCCAAATTTTTCCATACTTCTTTTTCTGTTTGGGCTGAAAGTGGTTCTATCCACGGTATATTAATATCGGGGTAAAGACTTTTGGCAAAAGTGTCAGCTTTTCCTTCGAGAATAATTGAATCTAATAAAGTGTTTTTCCAGTTTACATTTCCTCCCTCCATATAAATAGTATGATTATATTCATGTGCAACAATATACTCCAACAAATCCTCTTTAAATGAAGATGGATCAATCCGTATTATGAATACATCCTTACTAACTCCTACCCCAGATACGCCACCCATTAAATTGATACCATCCATGTTATCCGGATTAGGAGGAAATAAATACACTCTCTTATTCACGCCTGGAAGGGTATTAGATGATTTAATCAAGGCTTGTTCTATTGTTTTATTTATTTCATCTTGATTATCAATTAGAGAATATACAAATTCCTCCAAAGTTTTAATGTCTTTAGGAGTTGCAAAAGCAAAATGGTCCTTTATCCAATGCCCCTCTCCTTTACCTAAAGTATCTAATTGAAATGGTTCGACAACTTTTTGATAGTAATGTTCTTCCATCTTCTCGTGTTGTTCAATTTCTGAAACGCTTTCTATGTAATCTAATATTTGACTATAAAAGGGTATAATTCTAAATTCCTGATTGCCATTCTTCACAATGGGAGGGTTCTTAATATTTAAATCTTTAGGTGATTCAACTTCAATTGTTTTATTAGTACAACCGATAAGTAATACAGCAATAACGGAAAATATGAAAAAAAGAATTAGTCTTTTAATATTAATCACCAACCAATTTTAAAAACTATTTTTAGTATACTCTAAATTTTCCTTTTATTCTAATTATTGTACAAGTGGGTTGATATAATTCTATCGCCATTAATTGCATGCCTGTTACTTTAACCCATTTGAAATGCAATTTAGGAAAACATGTTAAAGTTTGTGTAGTAACGTGTGCTTTAGTCGAAGAATAATTAAATAACTCTAACAAAAAAAGGCATTGCGAGTTGCAATGCCTTTTTATTGTTTCAAATGCCCTTTACATTTTGGACTGCAAAATGATACGCAAAAGTCAGGACTTTTGATATACAAAATTAATTACAAATACTATTTTTCTCCCTGTCAACCGAACGGGTTATGAAATTAGCTCAATTTTTTTATTTAGTTGCCAGCAGCAGCTCTTGGAAAGAGTATATTATTTTCTAAATGAATATGCTGGAATAAATCTGCTTCAAGTGCCTCAAGACGTTGGTAGACAAGACGATAGGTTCCACATGCACCGATTGGTGGTTGGAAGTCATTTGTGATGTCACGAATTTCTTTAATAAGTTTTCCGGCCTCATCATGATCATCTTCTAGTTCTATTACATGCTTTTTCACTAATTCATGATTTTCAGTAGTTGGTTCTTTTTCGAATTTTACGATTAGAGGAAAAGAATTTGCTTCTTCTTTGATCGTATGTTGTTCTAATTCAACCTTCAATTGGTTAAAAAGTGAATGTACCCTTGCTAGGTGTGGATGATTTCCACCGTGAACACGTAATACCTTTGTTACATATGGACTAAGCTGTGGAAGTTCTTCATTCAAATAACGATGGTGTTTATTAACGATATGATCAATTAATTCGGAATAGCTCGCAGCCTTCCAATCCACCGTTTTTTCATTTAATTCTTTCATGTCCTGGTAAAGATCATTTAATTTAGTTAAAACTTCATCCTTTGAAAGATTTCTTTCCTCAATTGCATCTATAAGTGGTCGGTTACCGCCACAGCAAAAATCAATTCGAAGTTTTTTGAAAAGGTCTCCAGCCTTCGGAAACTCAGTTACAATTTCTCCGATAATATGTTGTTCAGTAAAAGTTTCTTCCATGATTCTACCTCCTATTTAGTAAGCTACTTACAGCATAGCTTGTAACACAGTTAAATGAGGTGATGCGAATCACACATATGCTTAAAAATCATCAAAAACTAGGATGGAGTGACGTGAATCACTGCAAGAAAGTAGTGGTTTTTGTTTAAATATACTACAATAGGAAAAAAGTAGATAAAAAAAGCGAGTGGATAACATGGTTGAAAGACGAACACCGATACCGGTTTCAGAAGCGGTATCTCGTGTAATGGAATTTGCGGGTACAGGTACAAAAGAATTAGTACCGATAGAGGCCAGTTATGGACGATTTTTAGCAGAGAATTTAATTGCTGATCACGATGTCCCTCATTTTGATCGTTCCCCATATGATGGCTTTGCGGTAAGGGCATCGGATACAACAGATGCCGGACAGGACCACCCAATTGAATTTGAAGTAATAGAAGAAATTGGAGCAGGGTCAGTTGCTGTAAAGAAGGTAGGCGCTTTTCAGGCAGTTCGAATCATGACAGGGGCGCAAATGCCGGCTGAATGCGATGCGGTTGTGATGCTTGAGTTGACAAATGAATACGAACGTAATGGCAAAAAATATATGTCGATTAAAAGACCTTTTAAGTCCGGAGATAATGTTTCATTTCAGGGTGAAGATACAAAAAAAGATTCTGTCCTAGTTGAAAAAGGAATATTCATTAACCCTGGAGTAAAAGCACTTTTAGCAACCTTTGGCTATCACCAAGTAGAAGTGGCTAAGAAGCCTGTCATCGGCATTTACGCTACAGGAACCGAGTTGCTTGATGTTCATGAAGAATTAGTACCTGGGAAAATTCGTAACAGCAATTCTTATATGGTCAGTGCACAAATTGAAAGAGTAGGTGCAGTGCCCAAATATTTCGGTAAACTCTCGGATGATTTTGACCTTTGTTTTGAGGCAATCAAAAACGCATTGAATGAAGTTGATATTCTCATAACAACGGGTGGGGTATCCGTTGGGGATTATGATTATCTACCGGCAATTTATGAAAAATTAGGTGCGGAAGTATTATTCAATAAAATTGCAATGAGACCTGGTAGTGTCACAACGGTTGCTCAGCTAAAAGGCAAGCTATTGTTTGGCTTATCTGGCAATCCTTCCGCCTGTTATGTAGGTTTCGAATTGTTAGTTAGACCAGTTGTGCGAACAAGATTATATTCGAATCAACCACATCTATTAAAAATGAAAGCTGAACTCAGTGCTGACTTTCCAAAACCAAACCCATTTACAAGGTTTGTACGGAGTAGAATCAGTTTTTCTGATGGAAAAATTTTGGTGACGCCAAGTGGCCTTGATAAATCGAATGTAGTATCCTCGCTTGCCGGAGCGAATGCATTAATGGTCTTACCTGGTGGAACACGCGGATTTGGAAACGGCGACGAAGTTGAGGTGTTATTACTGGAAGATCAGGAAGGAAGTATGTGGCCTTGGAAATAAGGTTTCCGCTTCTACAAATTGTCGGATATCAAAACAGCGGGAAAACAACGCTAGTTGAAAAAATTGTAAAAAGAGGCACAGAACTTGGGGTTCGTATTGCAACAATTAAACATCATGGACATACAAGCAATCTGAAGGGACTTAATAAAGAAAAAGATTCTTCCAGGCACTTTAAAGCTGGTGCATCTGCAACCATTGTTGAAGGTGGTGGAAGTCTTCAGTTAGAAGCAAAGACTTCCGGATGGACTTTAGAAAAACTCATTCAGCTGTATGCTTTTTTTGAAAATGATATGATAATAATTGAAGGTTTTAAATTAGCTGATTATCCCAAAATCGTTCTGATTAGGAATGAGGCGGACAAGGAATTGCTAACTTCATTAACAAACATTGTTGCAGTCATTTCTTGGATTCCAATTGAATCTAATTTTCCTCTTTTTCATATAAAAGAGGAAGAAATTTATTTAGAATGGGTATTTAGTGAGGTAAATCAATGAATAATGCTTTATTTAAAATTACGAAAGAACCAATAAATGTTGAAGAGGTTACGAATAAGGTTATTAGACGTGAGGCTGGTGCTGTTACTACTTTTATCGGCACAGTCCGTGAATTCACAAAGGGGAAACGGACCTTATATTTAGAATATGATGCATATGTTCCAATGGCAGAAAAGAAGCTTGCTCAAATTGGTGAGGAAATATCTGAAAGATGGCCAGAAGCCAAAACGGCCATTATTCATCGAATAGGTCGATTAGATATATCGGAAGCTGCTGTTGTAATCGCAGTCTCCACACCACATCGTAAGGATGCCTATGCAGCAAACGAATATGCAATCGAACGGATAAAACAAATTGTTCCGATTTGGAAAAAGGAACATTGGGAAAATGGAGAAATGTGGATTGGCGATCAATTAGAGACAAAACAATACCCGACAGGTCAACCTGAAGAGGAGGATCTAAAATGATAACTGTTTTATTCTTTGCCCATTTACAGGAAATGGCGGGAACAGATAGATTAACTTTATATGAGGATGAGCTAACTGTAACAGATTTGAAAGAAAAGCTTTCGAACGAACATGGTATAATAAACCTTGACCAAATTATGTTTGCAATTAACGAAGAGTATGCAGTAGATGAGGACGTTGTAAAAGCAGGAGATACAGTTGCGTTGATTCCACCAGTAAGTGGAGGGTAATTTTAAAACCATCGACTTCTGGTGGTTTTTTTGTATAAAAAAACTGAATTATTTATAAAAATACAATTGATTTTATTTTTATACGGACTTATAATGAAACATATTTCAAAATTTAATTAGTTAATAAAAACAATGAGGTGGATATATTGAAAGCGGCAATTATAGGGGTTACTGGTTATGGCGGAATTGAATTGTTAAGATTATTGACAAACCACCCAACTATAGACGTTCATTCTGTTCACACTTCGTCTCAAACAGGGATGAAGCTTTCAGAGGTCTACCCCCATGTTACTAATCTTGTAAATCATTCTTTAGAAGAAATTGATATTCCTAAGATTGCAAATGAAGTTGATGTTGTTTTTCTATCTACACCATCAGGGGTATCAACCACAATCGTACCTGAACTATTGAAAGAAAATGTGAAGATTATTGATCTATCAGGGGATTATCGTCTAAAAAATCCTAGTGTATATGAACAATGGTATAAAAAGCCAAGCGCATTACAAGCAGACCTAGACAAAGCTACATATGGTCTTCCTGAATGGAATAAGGAAGAAATTAAGAGTAGTAGTTTTATTTCCAATCCTGGGTGCTATCCTACTGCAACAGTCCTTGGTTTAGCTCCGTTAGTAAAACATAAACTAATAGATGAAAAATCAATTGTGATCGATGCTAAATCAGGAATATCCGGAGCTGGAAAGAGCCCTTCAAGAACTACGCATTTCTCTGAAACTAATGAAAACTTTTCAATTTATAAGGTAAATCAACATCAACATATTCCGGAAATTGAACAGGTGATTCAAGATTGGGATGATTCAATCCCATACGTTACGTTTAGTACACATTTGGTTCCAATGACAAGGGGAATTATGTCTACGATGTATATAAATCGTGCAGACGATACACTTACAATGGACCAACTTTATGAACTATATAAGGAAAGTTATCAAGATGCTCCATTTGTGAGAATTCGAGAAAAAGGCACATTTCCTGCCACAAAAGAGGTTTATGGAACGAATTATTGTGATATTGGCCTTGCATTGGATGAGCGAACAAACCGAATTACCGTTGTGTCAGTCATCGATAATTTAGTTAAAGGGGCTGCTGGTCAGGCCATCCAAAATGCAAATATTATGTTAGGTTTAGAAGAAAATACGGGATTACACTATGTCCCTCTATTCCCATAAATAAGTTAAGATGATTGATAGATAAGGAGTGACTTTGCATGATAGATATGAAGGAGATTCAAATAATAAAATTGGAAGAGGGAACTGTTGTAACCCCCAAAGGTTTTAAAACAGCAGGAGTCCATGCCGGATTACGTTATAAAAAGAAAGACCTAGGAGCGATTGTTTGTGATGTTCCGGCTACCTGTGCCGCTGTATATACGCAAAGTCATTTTCAAGCCCCTCCTTTAAAGGTTACGAAAGAGAGTATTGCTGTTGAGAACAAATTACAGGCTGTCGTGATCAATAGTGCATGTGCAAATGCATGTACAGGTGAACAAGGATTATTAGATGCATACGAAATGAGAGCTGAATCAGCAGCTCAGTTTGGTATTGACGATCATTTGGTTGCTGTTGCTTCAACAGGTGTCATCGGTGAACTATTACCGATGGACAAAATAAAAGCGGGCATTAAACAACTTAATCCTACTGATACAGTAGAAGCAGCTCAAAGCTTCCAAACAGCAATCTTAACAACTGATTTAGTAATGAAAAAAGCATGTTATCAAACAACAATTGATGGAAAAACAATTACAATTGGTGGAGCTGCAAAAGGCTCTGGAATGATTCATCCAAACATGGCAACTATGCTAGGCTTTGTAACAACTGATGCTAATATTGATTCAAACTCCCTACAAGCTGCGATGAAAACAGTGACAGATGTGACCTTTAATCAAATTACAGTTGATGGAGAGACTTCAACAAATGATATGGTATTGGTAATGGCAAGTGGCCTAGCGGAAAATGACCAACTTACACAAGAACATCCTGAATGGGATTCATTCGTTTCAGCACTTCAATCCACTTTTGAAGACCTTGCAAAGCAAATTGCAAAGGATGGAGAAGGGGCTACAAAACTAGTCGAAGTGAATGTAACAGGTGCTGTATCGGATGTAGATGCACGTATTATTGCGAAAAAAATCGTCGGTTCAAATCTTGTTAAAACAGCAATTTATGGAGCAGATGCGAACTGGGGAAGAATTATTGGAGCAATCGGTCACAGTGCAGCTACAGTAAATCCGGATAATGTGGATATTTCAATTGGAAGAATCCAAATGCTAAAAGGAAGCCAGCCGGTGGCTTTCTCAGAAGAGCTTGCTAAAGAATATCTTGATGGTACTGATATTGTTATTCACGTCAACCTCCATTTAGGAAATGGTACTGGTACGGCATGGGGCTGTGATTTAACCTATGATTATGTCAAGATAAATGCAAGCTACCGAACATAAGGAGACTAGAAATGGAGACAATTGTTATCAAATGTGGAGGTAGTATACTTAGTGAGTTGTCGGACTCATTTTTTAATAGTATTAAAGAATTAAAAGACAGTGGTTATAAAGTAGTTGTTGTCCATGGTGGCGGGCCTGAAATAGCTCAGACCCTCTCCTCGCTTAACTTAAAGAGCGAATTTGTAAACGGGTTAAGAAAAACCACAAAAGAAGTACTTAATGTTGTGGAAATGGTATTATCTGGAACGGTGAATAAAAAGGTAGTAGTCGAGCTAGGGAAGGCTGGCATCCCATCAGTTGGGCTATCTGGCTGTGATGCAGAACTGATCAAAGTGAAGCCAGTGGACCTTGAACAATTGGGATATGTTGGCGAAATTGTAGACGTAAATGTTTCATTCTTGGAATATCTGATCTCTCAAGATTATGTTCCTGTTATCTCTCCTATTGGAATTGGTGAAGATTTTACAAAATTCAACATCAATGCCGACACTGCAGCAGCAAGTGTTGCAATCGCCCTTAAGGCAAAACATTTATTATTCGTAACCGATGTAGATGGAATCAAAAAAGATGGTGAAGTCTTACCTTCGCTTTCAACAGATTCTGTTTTATCCCTCATCGATGAAGGGACTATCTACGGGGGGATGATTCCAAAAGTAAAAGCAGCTCTCTCAGCATTAAATGAGGGAGGACTTAATGAAATAACGATTATTAATGGTAAAAGCTCGTTATTATCAGTAGATGGAACATTAAAAGGAACAAAAATTGTAAAAGAACTAGAGGTGGTATAATGGATGCACTATTTCCAACCTATGCGAGATGGGATTTAACCGTTGAATCTGCAGAAGGTGCAATCATTGTAGACAATAAAGGAAAAAAATACTTGGATTTCGTTTCCGGAATCGCGGTTTGTAATCTAGGACATCGCCACCCTAAGGTTATGAAAGCAGTAGAAGAGCAGTTGCAGAAATATTGGCATGTATCAAATTTGTTTAAGTCCGATATTCAACAAGAAGTGGCTGAAAAGCTAGTATCAAACTCAGATCTAGATGCCGTTTTCTATTGTAATAGTGGAGCTGAAGCAAATGAAGCAGCTTTAAAACTCGCTCGTAAATACACACAAAAATCAAAAGTCATTACATTTAAACAATCCTTTCACGGAAGAACATTTGGAACAATGGCAGCAACGGGCCAAGAAAAAATTCATTCAGGATATGGACCTTTATTGCAAGAATTTGTCTATCTTCCATACAATGACTGTGACGCGTTAGAGCGCGAAATGGATGATCAAGTTGCTGCGGTTATGGTAGAAGTTGTGCAGGGTGAAGGTGGAGTTGTCCCTGGAACAGAAGAGTTCCTTAAAAAAATTGAAGCACTTTGTGCAAAACATGGTTCACTATTTATTATAGATGAAGTGCAAACAGGGATTGGTCGTACTGGAAAGGCCTTTGCACACCAGCATTTTAACCTTACACCAGATATTATTACGTTAGCAAAAGGTTTAGGAAGCGGCCTTCCCGTTGGTGCTATGCTTGGTAAGGAAAAGCTCAAAGAAGCATTTGGACCTGGTTCACATGGGTCAACTTTCGGTGGAAACCCGATTTCATTAGCTGCTGCTAAAGCTACACTATCGATTATTTTTGACGATGAGTTTTTAGCGGAAGTTGAGAAAAAAGGGGCTTATTTACAAGATGAGCTTACTGCTGCACTAGCAGATCACGAATTAGTTTCAGAGATTCGTGGTAGTGGATTAATGGTAGGGATTGCTTGTAAAGAAGAAGTGGCAGCTTCAATTACGTCACTTCGAGAAAATGGGCTTTTAACTCTTCCAGCTAGCCCGAATGTCATCCGCTTATTACCACCATTAACTATTACTTACGAAGAAATCGATGAAGCAGTTAAGTTGATTAAAGAAACACTTGTGGCAGAGCATATTGCCTAGGCTCGATGCTGGTAGTTAGGAATCTATCTAACTACCAGCCATAGGAGCTAATTTTTTTTGAATATAATTGTATAAAAATACGTCTTCCTAAATAAAAATACGAGGTGAAACAATGAAGGGATATCTACATTTAGAAAATGGTGAAAGCTTTGAAGGAACGTTATCGCAAGCCTCTGAAAAGGCTGTAACGAACGGAGAAATCGTATTCTATACGGGGATGACTGGGTATCAAGAAGTGTTAACGGATCCTTCTTATAAAAATCAAATCATTGTTTTCACATATCCACTAATCGGAAATTACGGAATTAATGAATTCGATTTTGAAAGTAAAGAACCCCACGTGGCTGGAGTCATTGTATATGAAACAAAGGATGCTTATTCTCACTATAATGCAAAGTATTCCTTAAAACAGTATCTTGAAAAATGGAATATACCATTGCTATCCCATGTCGATACACGTGCAATTGTAAAGAGAATCAGAACTGAAGGAACCATGCAGGCTGTAATTAGTGATTCTCCTTCGTCTGATGTACCAGCCATGTCTGTTAATGCTAATCCTGTAGGTGATGTATCAAGTAAGGAGTGGCAAACTTTTGGTTCAGGAGATAACCACATTGTATTGATCGATTTCGGGTATAAAAAATCAATCTTACAATCTCTTTTGTCAAAGGGATGTAAGGTAACTGTAGTTCCTTATACTACCTCTTTTGAAAAAGTCAAACAACTTCAACCGAATGGTATTGTCTTGTCAAATGGCCCTGGAGATCCAAAGGCTCTAGCGGAACATCTTCCGACAATTAAGCAGATGATCGAATATTTTCCAACACTAGCCATTTGCTTAGGTCATCAGCTTGTTGCCTTAAGCCTAGGTGGAGATACAAAGAAGTTGAAATTTGGCCATAGAGGCGCAAATCAACCGGTGACAGATTTACTTAATGAAAAAGTGTATATTACATCACAAAACCACAGTTATGTAGTTGATGAAGACAGTTTGAGTCAAACAGAATTGAAAGCTCGGTTTATAAATTGCAATGACAAGTCAGTAGAAGGATTAACACATTCAACGCTTCCTATTTTAACGGTTCAATTTCATCCGGAAGCACACCCAGGACCATCTGAAAGCAGTTGGGTTTTTGATGAATTTATAGCAAACAACTGTACTGTTAGGAGAGAAGAGATATATGCCTAAGGATCATTCAATACACTCAATATTAGTAATTGGCTCTGGGCCCATTGTAATCGGGCAAGCAGCAGAATTTGATTATTCTGGGACACAGGGGTGCAGAGCACTACGTGAAGAAGGCTATAAAGTCATCTTAGTAAATAATAATCCAGCAACCATTATGACAGATGAAGTCAATGCAGACATTGTATATTTTGAGCCATTAACTGTTGAAAGCCTTGAAAAAATCATTGCGAAGGAACGTCCAGACGGTTTACTCGCAACACTTGGTGGTCAGACAGGTCTCAACCTAGCTTTTAGTTTGAGTGAAGCAGGTATTTTAGATAAGTATAATGTGAAAGTCCTTGGTACTCATATTGAATCCATTAAAAAAGGCGAGGACCGTGAGGCCTTTCGAAGCTTAATGAATGAACTAAATGAGCCAGTACCGGATAGTGAAATTGTAACAACAGTTGAAGAAGCAAAAACTTTTGCGGAAAAGGTTGGATTTCCTGTCATTGTTCGTCCAGCTTACACATTGGGGGGAACAGGAGGAGGCATTGCGCATGAATTGCAACAATTAGAAGAACTAACGAAAAATGGCTTATCCGAAAGCCCAATTACTCAATGTTTGATTGAAAAAAGTATTGCTGGATTTAAAGAGATTGAATATGAGGTAATGAGGGACAAAAAGGGAACCTGCATTACCATCTGTAACATGGAAAATATCGATCCTGTTGGAGTCCATACTGGTGATTCAATCGTTGTGGCACCATCACAAACACTAACAGATGAAGAATATCAAATGCTACGATCTGCATCTATTAAAATTATTTCTGCTTTAGGAATTATTGGTGGTTGTAATATTCAATTTGCTTTAGATCCATTTAGTAAAAATTATTATCTAATTGAAGTAAATCCACGGGTTAGTCGTTCCTCAGCACTAGCTTCAAAAGCAACTGGCTATCCAATTGCAAAAATGGCCGCAAAGCTTGCGGTAGGATATACATTAGATGAATTAGTAAACCCGGTTACAGGAAAAACTTTCGCTAGCTTTGAACCAGCGTTAGATTATGTGGTTGTAAAATTCCCACGCTTTCCATTTGATAAGTTTACAGGTGTTCCTACTACGCTTGGAACTCAAATGAAAGCAACGGGAGAGGTAATGGCCATAGATCGAAATCTTGAAAGTGCCATTCAAAAAGCTGTACATTCGTTAGAAGGTGATAATAAAAGCCTTCGCTTACCTGCAATTGTAAATAATTCAAATGAGGAACTTCTCCAGTTTGTTGAAAACGGAAGTGAAAATCGTTTCTTTGCTGTTCTTGAATTGTTAAGAAGAGGAACAACTGTCGGGGAGCTTCATTCGATTTCAAAAATAGATCTTTTTTTCCTAGAGACATTCAAGGTCTTGGTAGACATTGAAGAAAAAATTCAACAAACTGCACTTAATGATTTTAGTGCAGAATTTATGCAAATCGTAAAGGAAAAAGGGTACTCCGATCAACATATTTCGTTCCTTTGTAAAGAGGAAGAATCAATGGTTCGTGCAAAACGAAAAGAACTTAGCATTATTCCTAGTTACAAATGTGTGGATACCTGTGCAGGAGAATTTGCTGCACAAACTGCTTATTATTATTCAAGTTATTTTGGTGAAAATGAGCTAGACGTTTCTGATAAGCAAAAGGTATTAATTCTTGGCTCTGGACCTATTCGAATCGGTCAAGGCATTGAGTTTGACTATAGCTCGGTTCATGGGATATTTGCGCTACAAGACGAGGGTTACGAAACCATTTTAATGAATAATAATCCTGAAACTGTAAGTACCGATTATGAGATTGCTGATAAATTATTTTTTGAACCTTTAACCCTTGAACATGTCTTAAATGTAATCGAAGCAGAAAAAGTGGATCAAGTAATGGTTCAATTTGGTGGTCAAACGGCGATTAATCTTGCCCAAGGTTTAGAAGCGGCAGGTATTTCAATTGTCGGCATCACACACGATATCATTGATCAGCTTGAGGACCGTGACCGTTTTTATAAGCTCTTAGAAAAAACGAATATTCCACATATCCCTGGTGAAATTGCCGATCATGCGGAGGAATTAGTGGAGAAGGCAAAGGCAATAGGTTATCCTGTCCTAATCCGTCCTTCGTATGTTATCGGCGGCAAGGGCATGCTTGTAATAAATGATGAGGACGAGCTGGTTTCATTTTTAAAAGACACAACAGAAGATACGTATCCACTTCTGATTGATGCGTATGTACCTGGATTAGAAATCGAAGTCGATTTACTATCTGATGGGGAAGAGATTTTAATTCCAACTATTGTTGAACATATTGAAAAAGCCGGAGTTCACTCTGGTGACAGTCATGCGATTATGCCTGCAGTTTCTTTAACCGAAGATAACAAGAAAACGGTTGAAACCTATGCGACTAAGATAGTACGTGAATTAGAGTTTAAAGGCATTATGAACATTCAATTCGTAATCAGTGACAATCAAATTTATGTACTCGAAGTGAACCCAAGAGCAAGCCGTACGGTGCCAGTTATTAGCAAAATTACAGGGATTCCAATGGCTCAACTTGCGTCAAAACTGGTACTTGGTAAATCACTTCAAGAGGTAACATCAGAAAACGGATTATTACCTGATTTACCGTACTATACAGTGAAATACCCCGTTTTCTCAACATATAAATTACTCGGAGATCCGACAGTAGGGCCTGAAATGAAATCTACTGGTGAAGGAATTAGCATTGCTGCAACGATTGATGAAGCACTAGCAAAAGTTTTCCACAGCTATATCATTGCGAAAAAAGGCGCCGATGAAATTGTCTTCGATGCGGATTGTATTCCTGAAGAAGTGAAGCAATTAGCAGAGGAAATGGGATTAAAAACGTATATCGCTAACGACATTTCAGAATGGTGTAAGAGCGAAAAGGCTTTAGCATTTGTAAGTCTTACAGGCGAGAAAAGTGCGAAAAAGAATAAGGTAGAGGCAAGTCAAAAACGAATTCATGTATTCACTGAAATTGAAACATTACATGCATTCTTAAAAGCGTTCCGTGTATCGCATTTTTCAGTTATGTCGATTCAAGAACGAAGAGGTACATTCAATAAAAAGAAAGAAGTGATTAGCAAATGACAACAGCTATTAAACATAATGCTAAAAACGTTCTAAAAGGAAAGGATTTACTCACTCTCCTTGATTTAACGGGTGAAGAAATTATCAGTTTGTTGGATACAGCTATTGAATTAAAGCAAAAGCATAAGAATGGGGAAGACACATCGTATTTAAAAGGAAAAACCTTAGCGATGATCTTTGAAAAGCATTCAACCCGTACAAGAGTGTCGTTTGAGGCAGGCATGCTTCAGCTTGGGGGAAATGCAATCTACCTAAATAGCAATGATATGCAGCTAGGTAGAGGAGAATCAATTGCAGATACAGCAATGGTTTTGTCTGAATATGTAGATGCAATCATGATTCGTACATTTGAGCATGAAAAAATTGAGGAGCTCGCTAAATTTGCAAGTATTCCAGTCATCAATGGTCTAACAGAAGACTATCACCCATGCCAAGCTTTAGCTGATTTACTCACAATTTATGAAAAAAAGAAAATCTTCAAAGGAAGCAAACTTGTCTATGTTGGGGATGGCAATAATGTTGCACATTCACTAATGATTGCTTCGGCAAAGGTTGGATTGGACTGTACGGTCGTTTGTCCGCCGAAATATGCTCCGAAGACTTTTATCGTAGAGAAAGCAAAAGAAATTGCAAAAGAAACAAATGCTGTTATTGAGGTTAGCCATCATCCTGTCGGTGGCCTAGAAGGTGCCGATTATGTCTACACAGATGTATGGGCAAGCATGGGGCAAGAAAAGGAACAGCAAGAAAGACTTCAGGCGTTTATGCCATATCAAGTTAATTCAGAGCTTGTAAGTGCTGCTAATGAAGACTATATGTTCATGCACTGTTTACCAGCACATCGTGGTGAAGAAGTTACGGCGGAAGTGATTGATGGACCACATTCAGTTGTATTCGAACAAGCGGGAAATCGTCTCCACGTTCAAAAAGCAGTATTAAAAGCAATTATGGAATAAGCAAATTTCAAGAAGCTTCAGTCCTTTTTAGGAACTGGGGCTTTTTTTCATGATTTTAAAGGGTAGTGGGAATAGTAATCTTGTAATACTATTCAAAAAGGAGGATTATGATGGGGCAAAGTCATGAATTTCGTGCAGGGCAAAAAGCACCGAATAATGGGATTTATGTAGAAATCGGCGAGCAAGGAGATATGGTTAAGAACCCTAAAAGTGTAAAATTAAGTGCCGGTGACCCGTTCCCGGAAAACTCAAACCACAACCGCAAATGGTCATATAAAAGAAAGCCGTAAACAACAAAAAAAGACCCGAACGGGTCTTTTTTTGCATTGTCTAGTTCAGGCGCCATCGGCTCTCTGGTCTAAGCCAATCGCTTCGGAAGGTAAAAGGCACCTTCTGTCAGCGCTTGTCTTATGCTTGTCGCCTAAAGCTGAGCGCCTTACACTTTTCTTAATTAATGATGAGGTTCCTCTACAGGCTCGTTCGGAATAACAGAACCTAAAATAATGATTAGGGCTGTCACAATTACCGCAACGACTGAAGCTGTTTGAAATGAATATGTAGCTGCCTGCATTGATCCAATAACATATGAAGCCATTTGGATTAAGAGGAATGTCCAAAAGAAAGTCCAAAAATAACGCAATGTTTTCACCTCATTAAAATCAAATGCGCCCTGGCGTATTTGCGGCCGATTTTTAGGCCCGCAGGAAGTGGGTCATAAAGACGTTGCCACAGGAAGTGGCGTCCTTAGTCTTTGGTCTTACTGCTCGAAAACCACCTCTGAAAAATCGTGGCATCTGCCAGAGGCTTTAACTTTATTCAGTATTTCTGCTGAATAAAGTTAAACGATATCTTTAAATAGTTTACCACATTTGTCATCTTTAAGAAAAGCTATTTATAGGCATTTCCCCCTTTCATCTTTTATTCCACAACATACACTAATAATGAAGGACGAAAATCAGGAGTAGGAGAAGAGAGCAATGGTACAAAATAAACAATTCTTTAAGCTCGATACGGAGTGGTCTGCTCTTCATTTGCCAAAACGTCCAAATGGCTTTGCTGTTTTAATCATTGGGGATAAAACGAATTTTGTAGAAGAAAGCTCTAGCTTTTGGATCCAAAATTACGCAAGGTCCCAAATTCTCGAATACCTTAAGGATGAGGGATATACCGTATTCTATTCAAACCTTTACGGTGCAAACTGGGGAAATCCGGCCTCTGTGAAATTGGCAAAACAGTTGTATCACATCGTGATGAAACGTGAAATTCTAAACACACGCATCCATATTCTTGCAGAAGGGATGGGAGCACTGACTGCCATGCAGTTAAGTAAAAGGATGCAGGGAGAAATACGATCCATGGCCTTCCTAAATCCATGCATTGATTTAGTCGCCCATATTGAGAATGAAAGAAAAAATAAATTTTTTTATAAAAAATTGTTAAAAGAAGTTGCAAAGGCTTATCACCTTGAGGAACGAGATGTTGAATTCAAAATTAAAGATTTAGCACCAAAAGATAATCTTGTAATCCCAGGTATCCCAATTAAAATTTGGCATAACACAAATGAAAGAACATACACTCCTGAAATACACAGTAAGAAATATCAAAGCGGAAACGAGATGGTCAGGTTAAGTTATCATATCAGTGAAAATACGTATGCCTTCAGTCGCTCGATTGGTAGCTTCTATAAAGAAAATGAAAAGGAATTATAAAAAGTCCCAGTTTCTTGAAAGAATAGGGACTTTTTATTTACCGACCCGCATACGATACTGTAATAAATTATATGGGGGATGTTACAAGTGAAGAAGGTCATACTATTCGATGCTTTCTCGTTTGTAGGATATGGGCTCTGTAGCAGGATGCTGGACGAGGAAATCAATGTCATTGGAGTAGATGCCGAACCAATGGAAAATAGTCTGGAAGAAAATAAAATGCTCTATGTTGGGCGTAATGCCTATTTTCATTTTATCGAGAATTCGAAGGCATTATTGAACCAGAGTTTGTTCGAAAAAACAGATGCAGTCATATATCCATGGTTTAGCTCTACCCAACCAAGTCGAAATGAGGAAAAAGAGGAAAGACTACAATCCGTATTCGACTATTGCAATGATTCAAAAACCAAACTTATTCTCGTATCGGTACATGATATAAACAGAGTTGCAAAGGACTCTTTAGAGGATGAATTGGATGAAAGTTGGTATTCCAAAATTAAGTTAGAAAATAGTCTGTGGGAACATCGGAAGATACGAACGAAGAATATAGAGTTTTTGTTCACGTTTATCGACTTTTCGAATAAAGGTTTAGCTGAATGTATTCAAATAAAGAGTGTCCATAAGGAATATATCCACCAAAACATAGACAGCTAGCACTTCTTTTGCTTTCCAAGTAGCACAAAGTACAATAAAATAATGTATAGAGGACGAATTTGGTTTTTGTTTTTGAAGGAGTTGTAGTAATGCAAAAGTTGTTTAGGTGGGTGACACTCTTATTCCTATTAAGTTTTCTTGTATCCTGTGGACAAACAGATGCAGATACTGGGGTCAAAAAAGTGGGTTTACTTGTACCAGATACAATCGATGACCAAGTTTGGGGAACGAAGGGGTATAAGGGTTTATTACAGATAAAATCTCAATTTGAGGTTGATGTCTTTTACAAAGAAGGAATTACGACAGAAGCTGCAACTAGATCTGCTGTGGATGAATATGTCGATAAAGGTGTCAACTTAATATTTGGTCATGGTAGTGAATATGCTACAATTTTTAATGATATTGCGGATGAATACCCTGATGTGCATTTTGTTTTTTTCAATGGGAATACAAGAAAAGAGAATGTGACGAGCCTAAACTTTGAAGGGCATGCAATGGGATTTTTCGGTGGCATGGTTGCGGGTGAAATGACGGAAACTAACAAAGTAGGAATTATTGCTGCTTTTGAATGGCAACCTGAAATCAATGGGTTTTATGAAGGTGTTTTATTTCAAAATGATGAAGTCGACGTAGATATTGGATATGTTCAAAACTGGGATGATGACGAAAAGGCAATTTCGATAGCTGAGAAAATGATTTTAGACGGTGTCGATATTATCTATCCTGCTGGAGATGGCTACAATGTACCAGTCATAGAAAGGCTTAAGGAAGAGGGCCTTTATGCGATAGGTTACGTTTCAGACCAATCAGACCTGGGCAAAGAAACCGTCTATACAAGTACGGTTCAGCATGTGGATCAACTCTATTTATTAGTTGCCGAAAAGTTCAATAAAGGTGAACTGGCTTCAGGAAACCTGTCGTTTGACTTTCAGGATGAAGTCATTTCAATGGGGATTTTTAGCCCGAAGGTTGGGGAAAATTTTATCGCGGAACTAAAAGATTATATTAAACAATATAAAGAAACGGGAGATCTTCCATCAAAATAGAAGAAGCTATCACATCAGGTGATAGCTTCTTATTTTTTTCGAAAATAATCAAGGAGTGGCGAAAGATCTTTTAAAGCTGGTTTGATTTTGTCAATTGAGGTCATAATATCACTAATTTGTCCCATTAGTTGGTTGATATCTACTCCATCAGCGTGGTTTTGATTGGACTTTTCGGCGGATTCTTTATTTTCATTTCTCTTAGCAGGACGAGCACCAAACATAAGGCGATCAAACGGATCCATTGGAGAATCCTCACTCTCACTCTTTTCATTTAAATCAAAATCTTCATTCTCATTACTCATTTTTATCACCAACTCACATTAGAAGTTACTTCACAACATTTTTATTATATTCATATGATAGAACGCGAAAAATGAGATGGGTTAGTATCACTCAAAACCCTAGGCTAACATGGAATCTTTCAAAAAAATAAACCCAAAGAGTTGATAACATTTAAAAAATGGATTAAAATTAGTACCAAGTCATAATAATTGATAATAAGAAAAGCGCGAAATAAAAAAAGCTTTTTTGATAAAATTTTGTTTTTCTCATAAAAAGGGAGATGTTTGTATGGGTGTAGGAATAATTGGAATCAATCGATTTGTACCAGATAGGGTGGTAACAAACAAAGATCTCGAAAAAATCTTAGATACATCAGATGAATGGATACGTACAAGAACAGGAATAGAAGAACGTAGAATTGCCGATGATGATACAAATACTTCTGATATGGCATATGAAGCTGCTCGTAAAGCTCTAGAAGATTCAGGTATTGGCGCAGAAGATTTAGACCTAATTATTGTAGCTACAGTAACGCCTGACAATCCGTTTCCATCTGTTGCATGTATGATCCAAGAACGTCTTGGTGCAAAAAATGCAGCGGCAATGGATATTAGTGCAGCCTGCGCTGGATTTATGTACGGTATCATTACTGGTAAACAGTTTATTGAAAATGGCGATTATAAGCACGTATTAGTAGTAGGTGTTGAAAAACTTTCTAAAATCGTGGACTGGAGCGACAGAAATACAGCTGTACTATTTGGAGATGGAGCAGGTTCAGTTGTTCTTGGTGAAGTTTCTGAAGGAAGAGGAATTCTCTCTTTCGAATTAGGAGCAGATGGAACTGGTGCAAAACATCTTTACCAGGATGAACACATCATTATGAATGGGCGCGAAGTCTTCAAATTTGCAGTAAGACAAATGGGAGAATCTAGTGTAAATGTAATAGAAAAAGCAGGATTAACACGTGAAGATGTTGATTATTTAATCCCACACCAAGCAAACATTCGAATCATGGAAGCTTCAAGAGAAAGACTTGAACTACCAGTTGAAAAAATGTCTAAAACCGTGAATAAATACGGAAATACATCAGCAGCATCCATACCAATTTCAATTGTTGAAGATATTGAAGCAGGAAAAATTAAGGATGATGACGTAATTGTTATGGTAGGATTTGGTGGAGGACTAACTTGGGGTGCCATCTGTATAAGATGGGGTCGCTAAAGAAGAACTAACATAAAAGAACATCATTTGTCGTAATTATTGATAGAAATGTTAAATAGGCTGGAAGGAGAAAGATTATGGAAAAGAAGCGTGTAGTAGTAACAGGATTGGGCACGGTTTCGCCGTTAGGTAACGATGTGAAAACGACGTGGGAAAACGCGAAAAACGGTGTCTCAGGTATCGGTCCATTAACAAGAGTTCAAATTGAAGGCTTACCTGCAAAGGTAGCAGCGGAATTAAAGGATTTTAATCCAGAAAATTATATGGATAAAAAAGAAGCACGTCGTATGGACCGCTTCACACAATATGCAATAGCTGCTTCATTCATGGCAGTTAAAGATGCAAATTTAACTATCAATGAAGATAATGCAGAGCGCGTTGGGGTATGGCTTGGTTCAGGTATTGGCGGAATGGAGACTCATGAGGAACAGCATAAAATTTTCTTAGAAAAAGGCTATCGTCGTGTAAGTCCATTCTATGTACCAATGATGATTCCGGACATGGCGGCTGGCCAAGTTTCCATCGCAATTGGAGCAAAAGGAATTAACACATGTACAGTTACGGCATGTGCGACTGGTACGAACTCAATCGGTGATGCGTTTAAGGTAATCCAACGTGGAGATGCCGACGTTATGGTTACTGGTGGAACAGAAGCACCACTAACAAATATGTCATTTGCCGGTTTCGTCTCAGCAAGAGCCGTATCATTAAACCCAGATCCAAAAACAGCAAGTCGTCCATTTGATAAAAACCGCGACGGATTTGTAATGGGTGAGGGGGCTGGAGTTCTAGTCCTTGAAGAACTTGAACATGCATTAGCACGCGGAGCCAATATTTATGCAGAAATTGTTGGCTACGGTGCAACAGGAGATGCATATCATATTACAGCTCCAGCACCAGGCGGTGAAGGTGGAGCTCGCGCAATGCGTCAAGCCATTGCAGATGCAGGACTAAATCCAAGTGATGTTGATTATATCAACGCTCATGGAACGAGCACAGATTATAATGATAAGTTTGAAACTGCCGCAATTAAAGAAGTACTCGGTGAACATGCTTATAAAGTTGCGATCAGCTCTACAAAATCGATGACAGGTCACTTGCTTGGTGCAGCTGGTGGTGTGGAAGCAATCTTCTCAGTACTTGCAATTAAAGAAGGAATCATTCCACCAACAATTAACTATGAAACACCAGACCCAGATTGTGACTTAGACTATGTACCAAACAAAGCAAGACAACAAGAAGTAAATGTTGCATTAAGTAACTCACTTGGTTTCGGTGGACACAACGCAACCATTCTATTTAAGAAATATCAATAACATGTAAATCCAAGGAGTCAGGCCAAATGGTCTGGCTCTTTTTTTATGAAAAACGAATACGATAAAGAGGTGAAGAAAGGAAGTGGTGACGTGGGGTAATACGCACAGACCAATGGCTGAAAGATTCACATGAAAATCCAGTTAAGCTATGTAAAAAACTAACAAGGTATTTTTCAAATAAGGCATCTGAACGTGAGATTTATCAGTATTTAAAAATGCACGGAATGTACAGATCAGTTTCTGAAAACATACTTGATAGCCTTCCTAAAAACGTATGGGGAAAAGTAGAAAAAGAATATAGTGTCTTGCAAAAAAAATGGAACGGTCCGCAGGTTCCAATTTTCATTTTTCCGGCAGACGAAACAAACTCCAGAATCAAAAGAGATTATAATGGGAAATCAGGGCTTGCCTTTAAGGACAAATTATTTCTATTTTTCTCTCCTCATAATTCACATGACGAAATCAAGGCAGTCCTCACACATGAATACAATCATGTTTGTCGTCTGAAAAAATTTAAAAAGAATGAAGCCGACTTAACTTTTTTGGATACGGTGATCTTAGAGGGAATTGCAGAAAATGCAGTTCGGGAGCATTGTGGGGCAGAGAATGTAGCGGGATGGACGAAATACTACTCCAATGAACGGCTTGAACAACTAGTGAAACAACTAATAATTCCGAACCAATCTGTTAAAAAAAACGAACGAAAACACAACGATCTCTTATACGGAAAAGGATTCAGCCCAAAGATGGCGGGCTATTGTGCAGGCTATTACGTAGTTAAGCAATATTTGGAAGATAGGAAACTACAAACGAACGCAATCTTGGGTGTGGACTCGATGGAGTTTGTGAAGGAGTATCTTTGATGGTGGGGTTGGGGGGCTTGGGGTTTCTCCATATATTTAAAAAGGGAAAAAGTCTTGGCGGAAGTAGTGGATATGGTCTCACTTTTGGATAAAACAGGAAAAGGTCAAAGCATAAGTATTGTATAAGACATGACTTTTGGATAAAAAAGGCAAAAGTCATAGCATAAGTAGTGTATAAGACATGACTTCTGGATAAAACAGGAAAAGGTCAACGCATAAGTAGTGTATAAGACAGCTCTTTTGGATAATACAGGAAAAAGTCAACGCATACCCTTGATTTAAACTGGAATCGTACCATACAAATAATAATCCCCACCAAATAAAAAAGATAAGAGTCCCCTTTTTGAATAAAACAGGGAAAGCTCTTATCTTTATTTTCTTATATTGCACTATTCATCTTTTTTAATATAATATGTCCCTTTTTTAGATGAACAAGATTGATAGAATTTTGCTAGTGCTCTTTGAATGACAGCCTTCGATCTTATAATCTTACACCATTCGAAAATAATCCCCGAAGTAATCTTCATTTCTGGAAAAAGTAAACTGAACTCCTCTATACTTCGCAAGATAGCACTTTCTTTATCTTCTACAAAACCACATTTTTTACATGTTATTGTTGTAGTTTGACCTGAATCAAACATCTCCAATTCACCACACCCCACACACAATATCCCCTTCGCCAAACCATCAAAACTATACTCTGGCAGCAGTGTAAATGGGGAATCTTTTACATGTAAGCCCATTAGTTTTTTCGCAAGCGAATGATGTTTCCCTCCTAATTTTGAAGACTGTGAATTTAATTGGTTCATAAACCGTTCAAGTTGTGACGGGAAAATAATCGGTAGGTCGGGAGAAGCTCCGTAGAGGTAAAATTCCGGGTTTATAAAAACGAGGTGAGGTTCTACTTTAAGGTTAAAGCCATGTTGTTGGAGTAATTGCCGAAAGAGAGATTCACTTCGAGATAGTTGAATGAGGGGATTTTTTATCTCCTTACCAGAGATTAGACGCATGCGGTTGCCTTCGATCAGGTAATCTCCTTCAAAATTTTTAACTTCAAAAATGTGAATTTTAGGTTGCGTTATAAGGAATGAATCGATTTGGTAATGGGTATTGGCGGTTTCAAGTAGGAGGTCATTGATGATGAGGCAATCTAGGGAGAGTTTTTCTAGTCTCTGGTCAAACATTTTTTCTCCATTATATCCTTTTTCGAGCGATATGATTGATTCTCGGTTTTTTCGAAAACATTCATTCGAGCTCGGATCGATTTTAGGAGCAGCAACTCAGGTGGAATAGATCGTTTTTTAATAATCAAAAGCAACACTTCCTTAATATGAGATTCGAATTAATTTTAAATCTTATTTTCTATGGTTTCAATTGCTAATTCTACTCGAGTTGTATATACATGTAATTAGAAAATTCTAATATAATATATTTTTATAATATATTAAAATAATTTGAGTTAATAGAATATTTATTATAAAACCTTATTTTGCAACATTTTAAACGATTTTGACTCTAAGTTTAAAAAATTGTCTTGCAATTATAATATTATAGTAATAAAATTCTATTTACATAATAATTTTGACTAATCATGAAGAATCTGGGGTGTTTTTATGCAACAGACAAAAACGGAAGCACCTTTGCTAGAAGTAAAGGGATTAAAAACAGGCTTTAACATAGATGGAGAAATCTATCATGCTGTCGATGGTGTTTCTTTTAGTGTTAAATCGCGCCAAATTGTCGGAATTGTTGGAGAATCAGGCTGCGGTAAAAGCGTTATGTCAATGTCTGTTATGAAACTATTACCTGTAGGGGTCGGAGAAATTACAGACGGAGAAGTTGTTTTCCAAGGAAATAATATTGAGAATCTATCAGAATCTGAAATGAATAAAATTCGTGGGAAAGATGTTTCGATGATTTTCCAGGAACCAATGACAGCGTTAAATCCTGTTTTTACAATCGGCTTTCAATTATCAGAAGTTTTGCTCAATCATTTTGATATTTCAAAGCAGGATGCACGTGAAAGATGCATCAGTCTATTACAAAGTGTCGGAATATCAAGGCCGGATAAAATTGTGGACGAGTACCCACACCAGTTATCGGGTGGAATGCGTCAACGGGTTATGATTGCCATGGCGATTGCATGTCAACCCAAATTATTGATTGCGGATGAGCCGACAACAGCATTGGATGTTACGGTCCAAGCACAAATCCTGGATCTATTAAAAGCGATTCAAGAGAAAAATGATATGTCCGTTATTTTAATTACACATGACTTAGGTGTTGTTGCGGAAATGTGTGATGAGGTAATCGTAATGTACGCTGGGAAGATTGTGGAAAGAACGGATGTCGACACGCTGTTCTATAATCCGAAGCATCCGTATACAAAAATGCTATTAGATTCCATTCCTAAAATGGAAGAAGAGGAAGAAACATTAGGATCAATTGAAGGAATCGTTCCTTCACTGAAGAACATGCCAAAGGTTGGTTGTCGTTTTGCCGAACGCTGTCCGGTGGCAACAGACGAATGCAAACGAATTACACCTGAGTTGGCAGAAGTAGAGAGCGGCCATGAGGTATCTTGTCTTCTTTACAAAACAAGTTATCCACTTGAAGAGGTGAAATAATAAATGAGCCAGGCAACGAAAGAAAGAAAAGATGATGTTTTACTCGAGGTTCAAAATCTCAAAACCTACTACCCTATTAAAGGTGGCTTTTTTAAGAGAACTGTTGGAAATGTAAAAGCAGTGGATGACGTTTCCTTTGAGATACTTAAGGGTGAAACATTAGGGCTTGTTGGTGAATCAGGTTGTGGAAAATCGACAACAGGTCGTACAATATTGCGTTTAACCAAACCAACAGATGGAAAAATCATTTTTGATGGTAAAGATATAACGAATCTATCTGGAACAACATTAAGAAAGATGCGCCAAGATTTTCAGATGGTGTTCCAAGATCCATATGCTTCTTTAAATCCAAAGCAAATGGTAGGGGATGTTGTAGCAGAACCAATAAAGAACTATTACAAGAAATCTTCTAAGGAATTAAAACCGGAAATTATCGAACTATTAAAAAAGGTTGGTCTTCCGGAAGATGCGTATTATAAATATCCGCATGAGTTCTCGGGTGGCCAAAGACAACGTATCGGAATTGCTCGAGCACTAGCTTTACGACCAAAATTAATTATTGCGGATGAGCCAGTGTCAGCATTAGACGTTTCTGTTCAATCACAAGTACTAAACTTGTTGAAGGAACTACAAGAAGAATTTGATTTAACATTCTTATTTATCGCACATGATTTAAGTGTTGTAAAACATATGAGTGATCGAATCGGAGTTATGTACTTAGGCGGAATCGTGGAAATTGCAGATAAAAATGGATTATATGCAGAACCTTTGCATCCGTATACAAAAGCTCTTATTTCAGCGATTCCATATCCAGACCCAAGAAGAAAGAAAGAGCGCATCATCTTAGAAGGTGATGTACCGAGCCCAGCAAATCCTCCAACTGGTTGTCCGTTCCATCCGCGTTGTGCTTTTGCGACGGATGAATGTCGGGCAGTAAAACCAGCTTTAAAGGAGGTGAAACCAGGACATAGAGTAGCGTGTCACCTATACAACGAGTAGGGTGATAAATGAAAAATTCTAGTTCATACTTACATGAAAAACAAACACAAAACGGGGGTAACAAAAATGAAAAAATCACTATTGTCTGTGATTTCCCTGTTGCTAGTAATGACATTATTTTTAGCAGCATGTGGAGGTAATGATTCTAAATCCGGTGAGGAAAAAGAATCTGCAGAAAAGACAACTGAACCACAACAAGGTGGTAAAGTAACATATGCGTTAGGTTCAGAATTCCAAGGTTTATTAGAATGGGCATTTTATGAAGAAGCAACTGATTCAGAAATTCTTCAATTCTTCAATGAATCATTAATTCAAACTGACGACAACTTAAACTACATCCCAGGAATTGCAAGCTGGGTAACAGAAGACAACCAACACTATACTTTCACTTTCAAAGAAGGTGTAAAATGGCATAACGGTGAAGAACTTACTGTTAATGACTGGGTATTTGCATTAGAAACAATTGCACACCCTGAATATACAGGTCCTCGTTATGTAAACGTAAAGGACATTGTTGGTGCTCCTGAATTCCACGATGGAAAAGCAGAGAGTATTTCTGGTATTAAAGTAATTGATGATTACAATATTGAGATCACTTTTGACAAAGCACGTGTTAACAACTTAGAAAATCTATGGACTTATGCAATGCCTGAAAAGCATTTTGAAGGTGTAGCAGTTAAAGACATGGCGTCTTCACCACAAGTGCGTCAAAATCCAGTAGGACTTGGACCTTTCAAAGTGAAGAACATTGTTCAAGGTGAATCTGTGGAAATGGAACGCTTTGATGATTATTACCAAGGCAAACCAAACCTTGACACTGTAGTTGTAAAAGTAATTGACGCAGCATTAACTTCAGGTGTAATGCAATCTGGTGAAGTAGATGTAATGTCAGTTCACGCTTCAAACTACGAGCAAGTTGCGGCATTAGACAATGTTAATCTAGAAAAAGTATTAGGACTGTCTTATTCTTACATCGGATTTAAATTCGGTCACTGGGATGCAGAAAAAGAAGAAAACGTTATGGATAATGAAAAATTCCAAAACTTACAATTACGTCAAGCATTAGTACATGCACTTAACCGTGAAGAATGGATTAAAGGGTTCTTTAATGGCCTAGGTGAAGTAGTGGACACTCCAGTACCAAGTGCGCACTGGATTGCAGCTGACAAAGAAGAGTTAACTCACTATGAGTATGATCCAGAAAAAGCAAAAACATTATTAGATGAAGCTGGTTACAAAGATGTTGACGGTGACGGCTTTAGAGAAGATCCTAATGGAGAACAATTCTCTATTCAATTTGCTCACTATGCAGGAAGCAATCCAACATTTGAACCACGTGCGAAGTATATTGTTCAAGCATGGAATGAAGTTGGAATTAAAACAGAATTTGCAAAAGGTGCTTTAATCGATGGAACTCTTTATTATGATATGTTAGAAAAAGACGATAAAGATATGGAAGTTCACTTCGGTACTTGGGGAACTGGTACGGACCCAGATCCATCTGGATTATGGGGAAGAGATGCAATTTGGAACTTCACTCGTTGGACAGATGATAAGAACGACCAATTGCTAGAAGATGCACTTGATGTTTCAATCGTTGGTTCTGATCAAGAAAAACGCAAAGAGCTTTATGTTGAATGGCAACAATTATGGAACGAACAATTACCTATTATTCCAATCGTAGAATACTATGACCTATGGGGCATGAACAAACGTGTTCAAGGTGTTAACGTTTCTGCAGCTGGATTAAGTGATTTCCATAAGTGGTATGTAACTGACGGAAAATAATATGTGATAATTCTATCAGTGGGCGATTCGCCCACTGATACTATCTTTTAAGTAATACTAGATAAGGAGAATCGGCCATGTTAAAGTTTGCTCTTCGAAGAATACTCGGTATGATTCCAGTTTTGCTCCTTATCTCCATCGTTGTGTTTACTTTGGCGAAACTAATGCCAGGGGACTCACTAAGCGGAGAAATTGATCCAACAAACACGGATCCTCAATATATTGAGGAAATGAGGGAAAAACTTGGCTATAACGACCCTATTCATATTCAGTATTTTCGTTGGATATCAGATTTCGTACAAGGAGAATTTGGTACATCTTCACGCTATAAAATGCCCGTTATCGACGTAATTGCAGAACGTCTTCCAAATACCCTTCTTTTAGGTGTGGCTGCACTCATTATTACGTATATTTTAGCATTCTTCATGGGTATGTATTCCGGAAGAAAACCATATACGGTAGGTGACCATGTAATTAGCGGAGGGAATTATTTTGCATTAGCGATTCCTTCATTTGTTGCGGCAATTGTAGCAATCTATGTATTCTCATTCCAATTGGGATGGTTCCCATCAGGTGGGTCTTCAGAGGTTGGATTAATGGAAGGAACATTTGAATTTTATATGAGTCGTTTACATCATGTTCTTTTACCTGCTCTTGTGCTTGGTGCTTTTAGTACAGCATCTTACACCCAATTTTTACGGAACGATGTAATTGAAAACAGCCGTAAGGACTTCGTAAGAACGGCACGTGCAAAAGGCACAAAGGAATCTACCATCTATAACAAACACATTTTACGTAATTCAATCATTCCCCTTGTAACTTTTTTTGGCTTTGATTTAGCTGCGTTAATTGGTGGAGCGATTATTACAGAAACGATATTTACCTATCCTGGTATAGGAAGTCTATTCTTAAACTCTGTAAGTCAACGTGATTATACAGTTTTAATGTCTTTAACTATGCTTTTATCTACTCTAACACTTGTAGGGAATTTAATTGCAGATATCTTGTACGGTATCGTAGATCCGCGAATTCGTTTAGATTAGGAGGAATGGTTTTATGGAAACAGCAACAAATACTAGCTTACAAGCAAACATAAAGCCTCGTAAAAGTCTATCTCCATGGGCCATTGCTCGGAAAAAATTTGTAAAGAACAAGCTTGCGATGGTGAGTTTAATCTTTTTAATCTTTGTTGCAATTATTTCTTTTTTAGCTCCATATATAACAACGGCAGATGTAACAAAGGTTGATATCGGAAAGATGAACGTATCTCCATCTAGCGAACATTGGCTTGGTACGGACAATGCAGGACGTGATGTATTTACACGTCTTTTATACGGTGGACGAATTTCCTTAACAGTTGGGATTGCTTGTACGATTTTAATTGTTTCCTTTGGTACATTTATTGGATCAGTAGCAGGATATTTTGGTGGGAAAATAGATAATATGTTAATGCGTTTTACAGATTTTGTTCTGAATTTCCCATTCATCGTATTTGTTATTGTAATCAATACCATTTTAATTGGAAAAGTATCAGGGGTTTGGGTCCTTATTGGTGTAATTAGTCTATTAAGTTGGGGTGGCGTTGCTCGTATCGTTAGAAGTAAGGTTCTTGCTGAAAAAGAAAATGAATATATTTTAGCAGCGCAATCGATTGGTTGTTCTTCGGCGAAAATTATTGTAAAGCATTTATTACCGAACGTTTTTTCAACTATTATTGTTCAAGCAACTCTTTTATTTGCTGGTATGATTGTTGCTGAAACAGGACTAAGCTTTTTAGGTTTCGGTATCCCGCAAGATGTTCCGAGTTGGGGGAATATGCTTTCAGTAGCTAACCAGCCAGATGTACTTCAAAATAAAACATGGATATGGATTCCGCCTGCATTGGCAATAACATTAACAATTTTATCGATTAATTTTATAGGTGAAGGTTTGAAGGATGCGTTAAATCCTAAATCAAATCGTTAGCTAGATCTATCACAAAATGTGATGGATCTTTTTTTTATATTCATATTTCACTAATGCAACGCTTTTTAGCACTAAAGAATTATATTAATAAAACAAAATCTCCTATTTTCTTGAAAGCTGTATTTTGGATATTACTTTTAAAAAACCAATAATATCAATAGTTACACTAAAAAATAATAAAAATAATAAAAATTATCTTGCAATTTTGACATAGTTTTAATAGAATTTTAAGTAGATTAAGAGAATAATCACTTTTCAGTTATAAATGTATATTTACTTATTTTTAAAAATTGACTTGTATTTGTAATCTTTCTGTAATAAAATTTAGTTGATTCTTTTGTCAGATAATTTTTATATATTTGACACTTCAAAGCTTTAGTGTGGTAAAATAAGAGATTACTAGAATTTTTTAGTTGATATTTCACTAAAGATATTATATTTTGAATAATGAGTGAACTTGTTTTTTAGTTCCGGTAAGGAAGGTGAACTGTTTTATGGCTACGTTACTAGAAGTGAAAAATCTAAAAACCTACTTCTACAAAAAGAAAACTGTAATACCTGCCGTAGATGGCGTTGATTTGAAAATAAATAAAGGTGAAACCCTAGCTATTGTGGGTGAATCTGGATCTGGTAAAAGTATTACATCACTTTCAATTATGAAGTTAGTTCCAAGCCCAGCTGGGAAAATTGTCGAAGGTGAAATCATTCTAGATGGTAGGAACCTGGTTGATTTATCTGAAGCTGAAATGTGTAAGGTTCGTGGGAATGATATTTCAATGATATTCCAAGAACCAATGACATCTCTTAACCCAGTACTAACAGTTGGTGAACAAATTACAGAAGTACTAATGTATCACCAAAAAATGACGAAAGCTGAAAGTACAAAAAAGGCAATTGAAATGTTGGAATTAGTTGGTTTCTCAAGGGCAGCAGAATTAATAAATGATTATCCACATCGCCTATCAGGTGGTATGCGTCAAAGGGTCATGATAGCGATTGCAATGAGTTGTAATCCGAAGCTTCTAATAGCGGATGAGCCTACAACAGCACTTGACGTGACAATACAAGCGCAAATTCTTGACTTAATGAAGGACTTAAGTCACAAATTTGATACTTCAATTCTACTAATCACTCACGATTTGGGTGTTGTCTCAGAAGTAGCAGATAAGATCGTTGTTATGTATGGGGGCCAAGTTGTTGAACAATCACCAGTAGATGATCTGTTTGATGAACCGCTTCACCCTTATACTGTTGGACTTATGAACTCTATTCCTGCTATCGAAGGGGAGATAGAACGCCTTCAATCGATTGAAGGGAATGTACCGTCACCGGAAAATATGCCAAAAGGATGCAGATTTGCTCCACGCTGTTCTAAAGCATTTGACCGCTGTTTTGCCGAAGCGCCTCAGCTTAAACAAATGGGTAAAGAACGAGCAGTTCGCTGTTTCTTATATGACGACGAGGGGGCCAAAGCATGATTTCAACAAACGTAGAAAATAAGGTTGATTCCTCACAAGAAAATAGTGAAATCATCCTTGAACTTCAAGATGTAAAAAAATACTTTCCGATCAAAGCTGGACTATTACAACGAAATGTTGGAAATGTCAAAGCGGTCGATGGAATAAGCTTGCAGATTAAAAAAGGTGAAACAATTGGACTAGTTGGAGAGTCAGGTTGTGGGAAATCGACAACTGGTAGAACAATTATCCGGTTGTATGAACCAACTGATGGGAAGATCATCTTTAAGGGGAAAGACATTACACATATGTCTGAAAGTGAGTTAAGAAAGTCCGTACGAAGAGATATTCAAATGGTTTTCCAAGATCCGTTTGCTACCCTTAATCCAAGAAAGACTTTACGTTCTATTATCAAAGAACCGTTAATCACTCATAATTTATATACCGCAAAAGAGCGGGAAGAAAAAGTAAAAGAATTAATGGAAACTGTTGGATTGAATTCTTCATTCATTAACAGGTATCCGCATGAGTTCTCAGGAGGACAACGCCAAAGAATTGGGATTGCAAGAGCGCTCGCTTTGAACCCTGAATTGATAATCGCAGATGAACCTGTATCAGCACTTGACGTGTCAATTCAAGCACAAGTAATTAACTTAATGGAAGACCTTCAAGAAGAATTTGGTTTAACTTATATCTTTATCTCGCATGATTTAAGTGTAGTAAGACATATAAGTGATAGAGTGGGAGTTATGTATCTTGGTAAGATGATGGAATTAGCGAATAAAGAAGATTTATATGCTGAACCACTTCATCCATATACACAAGCATTATTATCTGCAGTTCCTGTTCCTAAAAAATCAGGAACAATTAAAAGGGAACGTATTGTATTAAAAGGGGAACTTCCAAGCCCTTCAAATCCACCAAGCGGTTGTGTATTCCACACAAGGTGTCCAGCAGCAACAGATATTTGTCGCCAGTTGGTGCCAGAATTTAAAGAAGTTAAACAAGGGCATTTTGTTGCATGTCACCTTTACGAGTAAAAGTGACGGCACAGAATATATATAGATTCTTTGAAGGGAGGAGATGCCACCTAAAGGGATCAATTTAAGTAGTAAAAACTAAAAATTCTAACAAAATGATAGGGGGAAACAAACGTGAAGTTAAGAAAAAGCTTATGGCTATTTTTAGTCCTAACACTTGTAATGTCACTTTTCTTGGCAGCTTGTAGCGGTGGCGGCGAAAAAGCTGGCACTGACACGCCAAAAGAAGAAGAACCAGCTAAAGAAGAACCAGCAAAAGAAGAACCAAGCAATGAGCCAGTTGATGGTGGAGATTTAGTTGTTGGATCTGCTGGTAGCCCAACATTATTCAACCCATATTTCTCAACTGATACAGCTTCAAGTGATATTGAAGGATTCATTTACAATGGATTAGTAACAGTTAACTTAGATTTAGAAGTAACAAATGACCTAGCTGAAGAAATCACTCCTTCAGAAGATGGTTTAGAGTACACTGTAAAACTTAAACAAGGTGTTAAATTCCATGATGGAGAAGAAATGACAGCTGATGATGTTGTATTTTCTTACATGTTAATGAAAAACCCAGACGTAGTTTCTGAGCGTAAATCAAACTTTGAAAGCATGGAAAAAGTAGAAAAAATCGACGATTACACTGTTAAATTTACTTTAAACAAAGTAGACGTAACTTTCTACCCAACAACTTTGAGCTATTCTGTACTACCTGAACATATCTTAAAAGATATTCCAGCTGGTGAATTACACGAAGCTGAGTTCAACACTAAAAACCCAATCGGTACTGGTCCATTCAAATTTGTTGAGTGGAAAGATGGAGAGTATGTAAAAGTTGAAGCATTTGATGACTATTTCGATGGTCGTCCACACTTAGATTCAATCACTACACGTTATGTGGCTGATGCTAACGCACTAGTTGCTGCATTACAAGCTGGTGAAATCGACATGTACAACGCAGTTCCTGGAACTGAAGTTGACACAGTTAAAACTATCGAAGGTACTAAAGTTGAAAATGGTTTAGCATTATCTTATACATTCTTAGGTTTCAACCAAAAAGATGAAAGATTCAAAGATAAGAAAGTTCGTCAAGCATTTACACATGCTGTAAATAAAGAAGCAATTGTTGAAAGCATTATGAATGGTGCTGGTCAACCAGCTACTGCTCCTGACAGCCCATTAATGTGGACTTACAATGACGATGTACCACAATTTGAGTATGATTTAGAAAAAGCAAAAGCATTACTTAAAGAAGCTGGATGGGAAGATACGAACGGAAACGGTATCGTAGATAAAGATGGTAAAGAAATGTCATTCTCTATCAAAACGAACCAAGGTAACAAAATCCGTGAAGATATCGCTGTAGTATTACAACAACAATTTAAAGAAATTGGTGTAGAAGCGAAACCTGAAATCGTTGAATGGTCTGCATTCATCGAGCAAATCTCTGCTCCAAACTGGGAGTACGAAGCTATGATTCTTGGTTGGGCATTATCAACATTCCCTGACCAATATGATATCTTCCACTCTTCACAAGCTGCAGAAGGCTTAAACATGACATGGTATAGTAATCCAGAAGCAGACAAGTTAATGGAAGAAGCAAGACAAACTACTGACATTGAGAAATACAAAGAGATTCACAAAGATCTATACAATATTCTTGTAGAAGATCAAGCTTACACATTCTTGTATTACCCTGAAGAATTCCGTGCTATGCCGGAAGAATTACAAGGTTATGAGTTCCATTCAAGAAACCCATTCTATAATGCTCATAAATGGTGGTTACAAGCTTCAAACTAATATGAGTTAATTAAATTGATAGTTGAAGAGGGAAGGGTAGTTTCCCTTCCTTCTTTCTTTTGAAACCGAAAACTCCTGGATATACGTATCTAGATAAAAACATAGACGAATTTATTAAATTATGAAGGAGAAATAGCTATGGTATCTTATATCATCCGACGAACATTAATGGCTATTCCCCTATTATTAGGAATTACCATCATTTCATTTGCAATTATGCATATGGCACCTGGTGACCCAACAGCACTATTGATGGATCCTAATATTAGTAAAGCAGATAGAGAAATAGTTATGCAGAAATATGGATTTGATCAACCGGTCCATGTACAGTATTTCAAGTGGTTAGGAAATATGCTTCAAGGCGACTTTGGAGATTCTGTTATTAATAAGGGTAGAGACGTTTCCGAATTGATTTGGAATCGATTGCCGAACACCCTCTTGTTGATGGGGGTATCTACGATTTTAGCAATTGTTATTGCAGTCCCATTTGGAGTAATTTCTGCAGTACGTCCATATTCTAAAATCGATTATACGGTTACTGTATCCTCATTTTTAGGACTTGCTGTACCAAATTTCTGGTTCGGACTAATTTTAATTATGGTTTTCTCTGTTCATCTCGGCTGGTTCCCTGCTTCTGGTACTCAAACTCTAAATGCTCCGTTTAGCATTTGGGATCGTATTCACCATTTGATCTTACCAGCGTTTGTTTTAGCTACTGCAGATATGGCGAGTTTAACTCGATATACTCGTTCAAGTATGATTGAGGTTGTTAACCAAGACTATATGAGAACTGCAAGAGCAAAAGGCTTTAAAGAAAGAAAAGTTATTGCAAAACATGGATTACGAAATGGTCTAATTCCGGTAATAACGATTTTTGGAATTATGATACCAAGTTTCATCGGTGGTTCCGTTATTGTTGAATCCGTATTTGGTTGGCCAGGTCTTGGTAAATTATTTGTTGATTCAGCTTTCCAACGTGACTATCCAATTGTTATGGCAATAACTGTAATTTCCTCCGTATTAGTAGTAGTAGGAAATCTTATAGCCGATATCTTATACGCTATCTTTGATCCGAGAATTGAATACTAGAAGGGGGGAAGAAGGATGGCACAACCTAATTTAGCATCAGGAAACGAAATAGAACTCCAAGGTTTAAATTCAAAGGCTGACACTTTAACGAAAATAATGATTCGTAAGTTCTTTAAAAATAAACTTGCAGTTATAGGTGCAGTGCTTTTAATTCTTATTATCTTATCAGCAATATTTGCACCTTTATTAACGCCACATGATCCAGACAAACAGGATTTGTTAAAAAGACTAGTAAACCCTAGTAAGGAACATCTACTAGGTACAGATACATTTGGACGAGATCTCTTAACTCGATTATTGTATGGTGGAAGAATCTCATTACTAGTTGGCTTTGCTTCAGTTGCTGGGGCAATTACGATTGGAACAGCATTAGGTGCAATTGCTGGATATTTTGGTGGTATTGTGGATGCAATGATCATGAGATTTGTAGACATCATGCTCTCCATTCCACAAATCTTCTTGTTAATTACACTTGTAACAATTTTCAACCCAGGTGTCGATAAGTTAATTCTTATTTTTGCACTTACAGGGTGGACGACCACTGCCAGATTGGTACGAGGTGAGTTTTTATCATTACGAGGTCGTGAATTTGTTTTAGCATCGAAAACAATTGGAACTAGAAGCTTTACGATTATCTTCAGGGAAATTCTACCTAACGCAATGGGTCCAATCATTGTTGCGGCAACATTAAATGTTGGTGGAGTTATTTTAGCTGAGTCTGCACTTAGTTACCTTGGATTAGGTATTATGCCACCAACACCAAGTTGGGGGAATATGCTACAAGGTGCACAAAGTATTACAATCATGCTTAATCAGTGGTGGGTACCAACTGCTCCAGGCTTAATGATTTTAATTACAGTATTATGTTTTAACTTTGTGGGTGACGGCTTACGTGATGCCCTTGATCCAAAAATTAATGAGTAAAAAGCCAAGATGCCATCTTGGCTTTTTCTTTTTGAATTAAAACTATGTACTAGTGTTATTGTCATGTTTTGAGAGCTTGTACCATAGATTGTAATAAGAATCTTGGAACAAGCAGGTGATTGGTTTGATAACCCATTATTTCCCAATCGAAGTCGTTAGGTATACGGGTGGGTAGAGCATTTTTATTTTTAGTTGGATTTGGACTGGCTGTTAGCGGTGGAATTACTACAATTGCATATTTAAATTTAACAACGACAGGATTCACCTTTATTGAATTTCTACTATTTATTAGTAAGAGAATCGAGTGTTATTTAATCGTAGTCGGTTTAGCAATGGTTTGGATAAGTATTTATTTTCCTTTTGTATCCTCAAAAAAGGATTGATTTTTGCATGTATTTTCTAACAATACATGAATATTTTGGAATAAAACTTTCTCCTTCTGCCTATACTGTTGACAAACAGCTTTGAAGTGAGGGGTAAAAAATGTTGTTTCTTCATGATATTTGGGTAAATTGGTTTGAAGGTGAAGAAAATGGTTACAACGTTTGTCACTTCCATGAATGGCGCAAGGAAGATAGTGTTGAACTGTTAGACCAGGTACCTTTGCTAAAAATTGAGTCACCTTTGTTTAACTACATTGAGAATGATTTAATGGAACTACCACAACAACTACTTATGGATGTTTACCAAAAAGCGTATGTTCGTAAAAATCATGAACGAATTCAGCAAGATTATTGCTTCGTTGTGACAGATGGTCAAGGGATTATCGCAGTAGACACAATAGGTTATAATATCCCAATTCGAAAAAGTCGATTAATTCCTCGACAGGAACAACTCGTTTATGAGATGGTGAATGGCCATGAAGCAATTCCTTATACCTTTGATAGTAAGGATATCATAAAGGATAAGGAACATCACATTTTATCTCCATCGCCATTTGAAATGGCGGGTCTAACCCGAAAGGAAAGACAGTTAAAGCAGCTATTATTTATGGCGTTAGATCAGTTAGCATCAACGAAAAATGTGGCAGAGATAAGGTATTGGTATACGGAGTGGAATCCTTCGAAATACCAAGAAATTCAAGAAATGCAATTTGAAGAAGTTTGGCAAAACCTCTATGAAGAAACGAGAAACGGTTGGACAAGCAAACATGTACAACTATGTGAAAACTTGATTAAAGGTCAACCATTTTTTGAAAAACTTTGGGAAATTGAACATGAATCAAAAGTGTAAATGAAAAAGGATTTGTTCTTTAACAAATCCTTTTTTCTTTTGGTTCAGATATCAAAAAACTGGAAGTTATTGTCGATAACTAATTTTTATGGCCATTAAAAAACTTTTATTGCCGATAATCTGTATTTATGGCCAATAACTCGATTTAATGGCCGATAGCTCAAAATTTGAAAAGCTTCTTCGTTATTTTCTCTTTCTTCCAAGTCCCATGGCATTTTCCATCTTTTTTACGGTTTTACTTGCAACTCTATTGGCTTTTTCAGCACCAGAATCAAGGATTTCGTCCAATTTTGGTGAGTTGAAGATTTCATTGTATCGTTCTTGTATTGGGCGAATCTCGCTTAATACGACATCTGCAAGGTCTGCTTTGAATTCTCCATAACCTTTTCCTTCATATAATGCTTCGATTTCCTCAATGGTTTTATTGCTGAAATTTGAATAGATAGTAAGCAAATTAGAAATACCAGGTTTATTTTCCTTATCAAATTTTACAATACCCTCTGAATCTGTTACAGCACTTTTTATTTTCTTTTCAATTTGTTTTGGGTCATCAAGTAGGGCAATATATGCTTTTGGATTTGGATCAGATTTACTCATTTTCTTAGTTGGATCCTGTAAGGACATAATTCTTGCGCCTTCTTTTGGAATTCTTGCTTCAGGTATTGTAAAGATTTCACGATACTTTTTGTTGAATCTTTCTGCCAGGTCTCGTGTGAGTTCAATATGTTGCTTTTGGTCTTCACCTACTGGAACAAGGTCTGCATTATAAAGAAGAATGTCTCCAGCCATTAGCGGTGGATATGTTAATAAACCAGCCACAACAGCTTCTTTTCCTTGGGACTTATCTTTAAATTGAGTCATTCTTTCGAGTTCACCTATATAAGAAACACATTGTAACATCCAACCTGCTTGAGCATGTGCTGGAACCTCTGACTGTATGAATAATGTTGCTTTTTCCGGATCAAGTCCAATTGCAAGATAAAGTGCTGCTAAGCTCTTGATGTTCTTTCGTAATTCTTGAGCGTCTTGTGGAACAGTAATCGCATGTTGGTCAACAATACAATAGAAGCAATTATATTCATTTTGCAATTCAATAAATTGTTTCATTGCCCCAATGTAGTTACCTAATGTTACTGAACCACTTGGTTGAATACCTGAAAAAATAGTTTGCATGTTATTTCTCTCCTTTAAATAACCGGTATAAAGTATGAGTAGTATAAGGCAAAATAAAAAACCATCCATCCCTAACAAATTAATGTTAGGGACGAATGGTTTCCGCGTTGCCACCCTAGTTATTTTACCCATATAGGTAAAATCTCTCGTTTCCTTGTAACGTAAGGAATGCGTCTTAGCCTACTTCATTTTTCAGCAAAGATGCTCAGGAGTCCATTCCATATGCTCCACTATCTGTTCACACCAACCACAGACTCTCTGAAAGAGGTAACGACCTCTTAATTAATGTCCACATATGTACTACTCTTCTTCATAGCCCGTTATTAATATTATTTTTATTATAATCTTTTCCTCATGAAATGCAAGTATTCTCGCTAAAATCTTAAGGCCCATATGCGCATAAGATAGTACGTTTTGAAACAACATAAGTAGCGTATATCTTTTGAAACAAAAAAAGGAAATTACATATTGGGAGGTCATCTATTTGAAAAAAATATCGAGGCTATTAAGCATACTTTTTGCAAGTATTCTTGTTCTATCAGCCTGTGGGACATTTGATAATGGAAATGAGGAAGGAGGAGGAGCAGAGGGGAAAGGTCCAAAGCAAGAACTACGAATCAATATAAGTTCTGAACCACCAACTTTACACCCTGGTCTGGCAACTGACTCCACTTCAGGTGTAGTTCTCAACCATGCTTTTGAAGGTTTAACTCGCATTAATAAAAATGGAGAAGCTGAAGAGGCTATGGCGGAAAAGATTGATGTTTCAGAGGATGGAAAAACCTATACTTTTACAATCCGTGATGCCAAATGGTCGAATGGTGATCCTGTTACGGCTCACGATTTTGAATATGCTTGGAAGTGGGTATTGGTTCCTGCAAATCAATCAGACTATGCGTCACAAATATACAATTATATTGAAGGCGCAAAGGACGCGTACGATACCCCAGATATCTCGATTGAGAAAATGGAGAATGTGGGAATAAAAGCGATTGATGATAAAACTCTCGAAGTAAAACTAACGAATCCGACAGCTTATTTCTTAGAATTAACAGCTTTTTATACCTATTACCCTGTTAATAGTAAAATTGCGAAGGATAATCCTGACTGGGCGAATCGGGTAGATGAATCATATGTCTCAAATGGACCTTTTGTCATTGCGGATAAATCATCGACCATTACTCTTGAAAAGAACAAAGACTATTGGGATGCAGATTCAGTGAAACTCGAAAAAATTACAATGGACATGATTAACGATCCGAATACTGAATACCAAAGCTTCAAAAAGGGTGAACTTGATTGGGCTGGTGCACCAACATCATCATTGCCAACAGATGTTATTCCAACTTTAGAAAAAGAAGGCACTTTACAAAAGAGCCCGATTGCGGGTACGTATTGGTTTAAATTTAATATTAATAAAGAGCCGTTTCAAAATGAAAATCTTCGAAAAGCTCTAAGTTATTCAATCAATCGTAAAGCAATTGTTGAAAATGTTACCCAGGGTGGACAAATTCCAGCGATGGCTCTCGTTCCGTCTGCCATCCTGAAGGAAAATGAGAAAGGCTATTTCAAGGATAATGATGTGGATGCTGCAAAGGAACATTTACAAAAGGCTTTAGATGAACTTGGCTTATCAGACGTTTCTGAACTTCCAGAGATTGCTTTATCCTATAATACCTCAGAAGGCCATCAAAAGGTTGCCCAAGCCATTCAAGATATGTGGAGAAAGGCTTTAGGGATTGAAGTAACTCTTAATAATGCTGAGTGGAATGTGTATCTAGATAATATTGACCAAGGAAATTTCCAAATTGGTCGTGCAGGCTGGTTGGCTGATTTCAACGATCCTGTAAACTTCCTTGAAATCTTTACAGTACCACAAGGAAATAACGATACAGGCTGGACAAATGAAACATTTAATAATCTTTTGGCACAAGCCGCAAAAGAAACTGATAAAGAAAAGCGACTCGGTCTTTTAAAAGATGCCGAAAAATTGGTACTCGATGAAATGCCAATTGCACCAATCTATTTTTATACAAACAACTGGGTTCAAAATGACAACTTAAAAGGAGTCGTTATTTCTCCATTAGGAGATGTTCAATACAAGTGGGCTTATTTTGAGTAATCGCAAACTAGGAAATCACCAATAAGAACAAAAAAGTAAGGTATATAGTTGGCCTATATACCTTGCTTTTTGAAAACCATGTGTGATTGCAATGGGAGGTGTACGAAGTGGCAAAATATATAATTAAGAGATTAATCTATATGATCGTTTCGCTTATCTTGATTGTTACCGCCACATTTTTCTTAATGCAAGCAGCTCCGGGAGGTCCCTTTACAAAGGAGAAGGATGTCCCTCCAGAGATTGAAGCAGCTCTAAATGCCCATTACGGCTTAGATCAGCCATTGTATAAGCAGTATTTTGATTATTTATATGATGTGGCAAGATGGGATTTTGGCCCATCCTTTAAATATAAAGCAATGACCGTTAATGAAATCATCAATAATGGATTTCCGATTTCTCTCTTTTTAGGGATTGAGGCTATTCTAATTGCGATTGCTTTTGGTGTTGTTTTAGGTGTGATTGCTGCTCTTTATCATAACAAATGGCAAGACTATTCAGCTATGATTATTGCTGTTTTTGGTATATCTGTTCCAAGCTTTATTTTAGCTACGGTTTTACAATATATATTCGCCATTAAGCTTGACCTATTTCCAGTTGCGAGGTGGGAATCATTTATGCATACCATATTACCTGCAATTGCATTATCATCCTCACCAATGGCCTTTATAGCGCGATTAACACGTTCAAGTATGCTTGAGGTACTAAGTAACGATTACATAAAAACTGCTCGAGCAAAAGGATTAACGAAAGGTACAATCACCATGAAGCATACGATTCGAAATGCAATGCTACCTGTTGTTTCATATATGGGGCCTTTAACGGCTGGGATCTTAACAGGTAGTTTTGTTATCGAAAAAATCTTTGGAATACCTGGATTAGGGGACGAATTTGTAACGAGTATCACCAATCGCGATTACACCGTGATTATGGGAGTTACTGTCTTTTATAGTATCTTACTCTTAATTTCTGTTCTCCTTGTTGATATTTTGTACGGATTTATTGATCCTCGCATTAAGCTAACTGGTGCGAAGAAAGGAGAGTAACTTATGCAGAATATTCCAAAGGAAATGTTTGCACCAGCAACAATTAACGAGAATGAAGCTGAAAAGATTTCCAAACCTAGTTTATCATTTTGGAAGGATGTCACCTCTAGATTTAAAAAAAATAAACTGGCAATAGTAGGTATTGTTCTTTTAGTTCTCCTATTATTCATGGCGATTTTTGGACCAATGATGACGGAATTTGATTATCGGACAACAGACCTTGCCCATGCGAATGAGGCACCATCTAGTGTGCATTGGTTTGGAACAGATGAATTGGGTAGAGATGTTTTCACAAGGACGTGGGAAGGTGCGAGAATCTCTTTATTTATAGGACTAGCAGCTGCAATTATTGACCTTGTGATTGGTGTATTATGGGGTGGCATATCAGGTTATATGGGCGGTAGAGTTGATGAATTCATGATGAGAGTCGCTGACATTTTATATGGCGTCCCATATTTGCTTTTGGTCATTTTACTTATGGTTATTCTCGAACAAGGGTTAGGGACAATGATTCTTGCAATGACGATTACTGGATGGATCAACATGGCAAGAATTGTAAGGGGACAAGTTCTTCAATTAAAATATCAGGAATATGTACTTGCCGCACAAACCCTTGGAGCTGATGTTAAAAGAATTATGTTCAAACATTTGATACCTAATTCAATGGGACCCATTTTGGTAACTATGACGTTAACAATCCCGAATGCAATCTTCACTGAATCTTTTCTAAGTTATCTTGGATTAGGTGTTCAAGTTCCACTTGCCAGCTGGGGAACAATGGCCTCTGAGGGACTACCTGCATTTGAATATTATCCATGGCGCTTGTTTTTCCCTGCTACCTTAATCTGTATCACAATTTTTGCTTTTAACGTAATTGGAGATGGAATGCGTGACGCACTAGACCCAAGGCTGCGCAAGTAAGGGAGTGAGTAAATGGAAAAGTTATTGGAAGTTAAAGACCTTGAAGTCTCTTTTCAAACCTATGCTGGTGAAGTCAAAGCAGTTCGCGGTGTGAATTTTGATTTGTATAAAGGTGAAACACTTGCGATTGTTGGCGAATCAGGGTCAGGGAAAAGTGTAACCTCACAAACAATCATGAAGCTTATTCCAATGCCACCTGGAAAAATTAGCAATGGTCAAATTCTTTTTGATGGTGAAGATCTTGTTCCAAAAACCAATAAGGAAATGGAAAAGATTCGTGGGAAGGATATCGGAATGATCTTTCAGGACCCAATGACCTCCCTCAACCCAACGATGAAGGTTGGTATGCAGATTATGGAGGTTTTGATTAAGCATCAAAATATGTCTAAGGGAAATGCAAAGGACCGTGCAATTGAGCTTCTTCGCCTTGTTGGAATCCCTAGCCCAGAGAAGAGAGTCAATCAATATCCACATGAATTTAGTGGGGGGATGAGACAACGTGCGATGATTGCCATTGCGTTAGCCTCTAACCCGAAATTATTGATTGCAGACGAACCTACCACAGCATTGGATGTTACAATACAAGCGCAAATTTTAGAATTAATGAAGGACCTCCAAAAAAAAATGGAAACCTCCATTATTTTTATCACCCATGATTTAGGTGTGGTTGCCAATGTGGCAGATCGAGTAGCGGTCATGTATGCTGGGAAAATCGTTGAGACGGGTACAGTGGATGAAATTTTCTATAATCCTAAGCATCCTTATACTTGGGGATTATTATCGTCAATGCCAAGTTTAGATAGTGATGAAAAAACAGAGCTTATGGCAATTCCCGGTTCACCACCCGATCTGACAAATCCTCCAAAAGGGGATGCTTTTGCGCCGAGAAACCGGTATGCAATGAAAATTGACTTTGAAAAGGAACCACCCATGTTTAAAGTTTCTGAGACACATTATGCTGCGACTTGGCTTCTTCACCCTGATGCTCCTAAAGTGGAACCACCTGAAGCTGTAAAGCGACGTATGAAAAATTTCTCATCCGATAAGCTTAGGAAAGGATGATGAATGAAATGGCTGAAAAACAAAAATTAGTAGAAATTAAAAATTTAAAGCAATATTTTAATGTTGGAAAACCAAATATGGTCAAAGCTGTCGATGGAATTACCTTTGATATTTACAAAGGTGAGACACTTGGTCTGGTTGGAGAGTCTGGTTGTGGTAAATCAACCACTGGAAGGACCATTATACGATTATACAATGCCACAGGTGGAGAGGTTTTTTTCAATGGAGAGAATGTTCATGGAAGAAAATCGCGTAAGGAATTGAAAAAGTTTAACCGGAAAATGCAAATGATTTTTCAAGATCCATATGCTTCACTAAACCCAAGAATGACCGTAGCTGATATAATCGCAGAAGGAATCGATATTCACGGGCTCGCAAAAAATAATGCGGAGCGTATGGAACAGGTTTATTCATTACTTGAAACAGTAGGGCTTAACCGTGAGCATGCGAATCGGTATCCACATGAATTCTCTGGAGGACAACGTCAACGGATTGGTATTGCGCGTGCCCTTGCGGTAAAACCAGATTTTATTATTGCTGATGAACCTATTTCTGCATTAGATGTTTCCATTCAAGCTCAAGTTGTAAACCTAATGAAAAAGCTCCAAGAAGATAAAGGCTTGACTTACTTATTTATTGCGCATGATTTGTCGATGGTAAAATATATTAGTGACAGAATTGGTGTAATGTATTTCGGAAAAATTGTTGAACTTGCCGATGCCAGTGATCTATATGCAAACCCAATACATCCCTACACAAAATCTTTGTTGTCTGCTATTCCATTGCCAGATCCAAACTATGAACGAAATCGAAAAAGAATCAAATATGACCCGAAAGAACATGGATATTCAGATAACGAAGAAGTCAAACTACGTGAGATTCGACCCGGACATCTCGTCGCTTGCTCGGAAAAAGAATATCAAGAATATAAATCGCAATACAGTTAAATGGCCTATTAAAGGGCCATTTTTTTTTTGAGTAGATTTACCACTAATATCGGTAAGGTTTATAAGAACACTAAAATATATAGACAAAACTGCTCATACAATTGAATAAATACCTTATTTATTAAGAATTTTGTCTATATTTGTATTATTTTCTGGATGATTCATTTAAAATGACTATAGAGATTGGAAAGGAAGGAGGACGCTATGAAAAAGCTTATATCTTTATTTGGGGTAATGATTATAGTTGTATTCGGTACTTTCTTTGTTACTCAAACAAGCTCTGCAGAAAATGAAAATTTTGCAATGGAGTCACATCCAACGAGTAAATTGGTTATGCCTAAAAAGGAATTACCTGAGTTGGTTTCGCGTTTCGAATTTAATTCTGGCTTTCAATTTGAATATCCTGATGCCATAAGAGGGGTATACGTAACTGCCCATTCAGCAGGTGGTGACCGTTTTTCACAACTTGTCCAATTAATCGATAATACGGACCTTAATGCCATGGTTATTGATGTTAAGGACGACTTTGGATATCTAACCTACGTACCCCCACAAGGCTCAAACCATCAGAAAATTAGTAAGGATTATATCAAAGACCCAACAGCAATGCTTAAAAAACTTGAAGAAAAGCAGATTTATCCAATCGCGAGAGTTGTTGTATTTAAGGATTCCGTATTAGCGCAGCAACGCCCAGAATTATCGTTTAAAGATGGGGATAAAGTATGGAAGAATGGGCGTGGAGAAGCTTTTGTTAATCCGTTTTTAAAAGAAGTTTGGGACCATAATGTAGGAATCGCAATTGAAGCAGCAAAACTTGGGTTCCAAGAGATTCAATTTGATTATGTCCGCTTTCCAGAGGGGTTTGAAAGACGAGATAGTTCATTAACCTATAGTATGGGTGAGTATGAAAAAGTGGATCTTGACAACGTCCAAAAGAGAGTCGCCGCTGTTACGGATTTTGTGGCATATGCAAAAGAAAAATTAGAGCCATATAACGTAAAGGTTTCTGTTGATATTTTCGGATATACCGCAACATTACCTGAAGCACCAGGTATTGGTCAAAATTTTACGAAGATATCAGAGCATGTTGACGTCATTTCATCTATGATTTACCCGAGTCACTGGACATCTTATTTTGGAATTCCCCGTCCAGACTTAGAACCGTATCGATTGGTATCTGAATATGCAAAGGTTGAAAATCATAAGCTAAACCAAATTGAAAATAGACCTGTTTCAAGACCTTGGCTTCAAGACTTCACAGCAAGCTGGCTTGGAAAAGGCAATTATACGGTTTATGGAAAAAATGAAATTGAAGCCCAAATAAAAGGATTGCAAGACCAAGGCATTCATGAATTCCTACTTTGGAACGCTGGGAATAGCTACACAAAAGGTGTAGACTATACACCATAAAAAAGCTGGCACAACTCACTGTGCCAGCTTATCTTATTTATTTTTTCCGTCCACCAACGTTTTTCCAACCAGCTTTTACATTTAAATCTCGGGTTACAATATCAGAACCGGATTTACCTCCAAAAACTTTTTCCCCAACGCCATTCGCGATAACACCCATCAAAGCAGTAATACCGATGACTAAAATAGCAATTAGACCTAAATCCATTATGTAGCTTGCCATGAATATCCCCCTTAATGAAAACGCTTCTTTACTTCTATTCTATTCCAAGTTTAGTTTTAAAGAAAGAGGGAATATCTAAATTTAGAAACAAAACCAAAACATTGCATACACTAAGGATGTCCTATCAAAGTACAAGGAGCAGATGTATGAACTGGTATGAGAAACTAAATCAGTATTTTCCAATTGAAGAAATGAAATCAAAAGAGCATATGGAAACCCTCTTGAAAGAAAAAGGAGATATTTATCATAAAGACGAAGGACCCTATCATGTCCTTATGTATGTTGAACTTGACCATTTTATTTTTATCGACTATCTCTTCGTTTCAAAAGAATCCCGTGGGCAAGGGCTTGGCCACAAACTTCTTGAAAAATTAAAGAAAAAAGGAAAGCCGATTATTCTTGAAGTGGAACCCGTCAATTATGAAGACTCGGATACTGAAAAAAGGTTAAAGTTCTATAAGAGAGAAGGTTTTGAACACGCAACTTCTATCGGTTATGAACGTAAATCGTTAGCAACAAATGAGCTTAATCAAATGGAAATTCTATATTGGTCTCCAACGAACGGGTCCGAAGAACTTATTTACAAAGCGATGAGAAAAACGTACGATGAGATTCACAAGTACAAAGATAAAGAATTTTATGGGGATTCCTACCAAGATGTCAATGAAGTATTATCATTTAACAGTAAGAATGATAATCGTGATATCCTAAGAGATGTGTAAATTTAATAGCAATAGCAGCTGTATTTCCTATTGCTTTTCTTTTAGAACCGCACGAGAATCAACATGTTAATCAATCTAAAGTTTTCTTCAAAATTGTCTATCTTTCTCAGAAAATTTAAGGTATAATAATTAAAGAAATTACTTAATTAAATTAATTTTAATTTAGCATAAACTTCCATGACCAATCATGCTGATTGTTAAGTAATAATCTACTTTTTAAGGGAGTGATAAGTTAATGGTTACTCTTTATACTTCTCCAAGCTGTACTTCATGCCGTAAAGCGAAGTCATGGTTAGAGGAAAATCAAATTCCATATCAAGAAAGAAATATTATTTCTGATTCTCTTTCAATCGAAGAGATTAAAGAAATTTTACGTATGACGGAAGATGGAACAGACGAGATCATCTCAACTCGTTCTAAAGTATTCCAAAAACTAAATGTGAATCTTGAGACAATGCCTCTTCAAGATTTATACAAATTAATTCAAGAAAACCCTGGTCTTCTTCGCCGACCAATTATCATCGATGAGAAGAGACTTCAGGTTGGATACAATGAGGACGAAATTCGTAGGTTTTTACCAAGAAGAGTTCGTACCTTCCAATTGAAAGAAGCACAACGCTTAGTAAACTAACAACAAGAAACTTCTACTGTTCATCTGTAGAAGTTTTTTTATTTATTAGGACATATTTCTCGTTTTCTTTTGTGTTTCGTATTATAATGATACGTAAAACAGTAACTTCCCGAAAAAACTTAACCGCATTCATGATAAATTTCAATAAAAACCGGGCAATATCACTGTTTTTTACGAATTACTCTTTTTTATTTCCATTCTCATATCTTTTAACATAAAATGAAGTACAAGATATAGACTTTTTTCTTTAGGATAGGTTATTCTGCAACCAATATGGGAAAAGTGAATAAAAGAGCATCTGGCTCGGGGGTATAACGTCCCTTCAAAATCTGAGCAAAGAAGGGAGAGGTTCTGTAATGGAAATCGAAAGAATCAACGAACATACAGTAAAATTCTATATTTCATATAATGACATAGAGCAACGCGGATTTGAACGTGAAGAAATATGGTATAACCGGGAACGAAGCGAAGAGCTCTTCTGGGAAATGATGGATGAAATTCATCAAGAAGAAGAATTCACGATTGATGGTCCACTATGGATCCAAGTCCAGGCGTTAGAAAAAGGGTTAGAGGTACTTGTAACACGCGCACAGCTATCAAAAGATGGGAATAAATATGAACTTCCTGTTGGTGACGATAAGATTCCAGTAGATGAAAAGATTGAATCTTTACTGGATCAGCAATTTCATTCTAAGTATGAAGAAAATGATTTTGTTGAGGAATTTGAGGAAGAAAACTTCCAATTTCTAATTCGCTTTAATGATTTTGAAGATGTTATTTCTCTTGCACACCGGATTCAACTAGATGGATTGAACAATTCCTTGTACTCGTTTGAAAATAAGTACTACTTATTTATTGAATTTAACGAGGAGCTCTACACTGAGGATGAACTGGAGAATATGCTCAGCATAGTCTTAGAGTATGGGAATGAGTCAGCACTGTCTATTCATAGAATTGAAGAGTATGGTAAAAAGATAATCAATGAGAATGCATTAACTGAGATGGTCAAATACTTCTCACTATAAGTAAAAGTCGATTTCATTTTTTGGAATCGGCTTTTTTTATGTAAAAAATTCGAAATTTTGTAATTGTACATGCACGGGTATCTATGCTATTTTTAAGGAGCAGTAAATTAGAAGTAAGGAGATGACATGAGTGTTTGTTGCATTACGTGAAAATGGAGAATATATTTCATTAGCAGAAAATTGGAAGCGCTCTGATTTACTTAAACTTCGTAGCAATGAGAACTTTCTTTGTCCAGCATGTCATAGTAAAGTTCAGTTAAAAGCGGGGATGAAGAAAACACATCATTTCGCCCATTTAAAAGGAGTAGAATGCAGTGTTAAAACGGAGCCAGAGTCTGAGTACCATCTAGAAGGCAAGCGGCAGCTCTATCGCTGGTTTCAAGCACAAGGCTATAAAGTCCAGCTAGAACCATTTTTACCGGAAATTTCCCAACGCCCTGACCTATTAGTGACCACAGAAGACAAACGGTATGCAATCGAGTACCAATGTTCCCAAATTGATTACCCCTTGTTTAAGAAAAGATCAGACTCTTATAAGAACAAAGGTATCGTACCTATTTGGATTTTAGGTGCAAAATGGTTTAAACGACAGTCCACCTACTCAGTTCGACTTTCACCCTTTCAATGGCTTTTTGCAACCTCTTTTAATCAACCATTCCAGCCTAGCATTCTCTACTACTGCCCAGATACCTCTACATTTATAAAACTATCCAACCTTCAACCTTTTACAACAAGTGAAACCTTTTGTACCATTCAATTCCATAAAGAAAATGTGCATTCCTTTCCAAAGCTACTCGTACCTAACCACACTACGATTACCTTACAAAGTTTGTGGGTAAGAAAAAAACATAAATGGAGAGCAAGTTATTCCATATACTCATCTAATCATATCGCATCATTTTTATCTTTCCTCTATCAAAACCGAATACCTCCAGCTCATTTGCCAGCTGAAGCTGGTTTGCCTGTCCGCTCAGCCTATTGGTTCCATACACCACCGATGATTTGGCAAATGTGGATGGTATTAGATTTATTGCTTCCACTACGTGTAGGGGATACTTTCTTTTTTTCAAAGGTCATGGAGGTGATATCTAAGCGAATTGCTTCAAAACATATAACAGTCAGACATCTGCCGTTGATTTTTCATACCCAATATTCGCTTGCGGTTGAGGAATACCTGCATTTGCTCGTGAAAGCTGGGAAACTAAAAAAACTTACACAGACTAAGTATCAAAAAACAAGGGAATTTCAAATACCGGTTAATTTGGAGGATGCTTATAACATGGATGAAGCCCTTTCGAAAAGTTTGGAAAGTGTTGGAAAGAATGAAGAAGTTGGAATGGTAAAACCTAATATTGGTGGAGGACTGAATTCAAAAAACTTGAACTTTTTCTTCTAAAAAAGGAGATAGTCAATAGGATATCGAATACTTTTTAAAGAATAGGAAATAGGAGGTTTATAAAATGGCTGAACAATCAACTGTAAAGAAGCTCCCGAATCGTAATGAGATTGCTGAGCAGGATACTTGGAGATTAGAAGATATTTTTGCATCAGATGTAGATTGGGAAAAAGAATTTCAAGAAATAAAAGAGATGATCCCTGGAATTGAAGCATTCCAAGGAAAACTCGGCGAATCTGCGGATCAGCTATATGAAGCGTTAACTTATCAAGATGCAATTTCCTTACGAATAGGAAAACTCTATACATATGCACATATGCGTAATGACCAAGATACATCTAATTCGTTTTATCAGGGTTTATATGATCGTGCAACTAATTTGTATACACAGGTTGGAAGTGCGCTCGCTTTTATCGTGCCGGAAATTCTATCAGTCGACGAAGATAAAATTAAATCCTTTTTAGCTGAAAAAGAAGAGTTGAAGGTATACGAGCATGCATTGAACGATATTAATCGTGAACGACCACATGTTTTATCCGCAAAAGAAGAAGCCTTGCTTGCACAAGCTTATGAAGTAATGGACTCTTCAAGCAACACATTTGGAATGCTAAATAATGCTGACCTAACGTTCCCGACTATTAAAGATGAGAACGGTGAAGAGGTAGAGATTACACATGGTCGTTATATTCGATTCCTTGAAAGCTCTGATCCACGTGTAAGAGAAGAAGCTTTTAAAGCGGTTTATGACACGTACGGAAAGTTCAAAAATACCTTTGGTAGCACATTAAGTGGTACTGTAAAGAAAGATAATTTTAATGCTCGTATTCGTAATTATAAATCAGCTCGCGAGGCAGCTCTAAGCAGCAATAATATTCCAGAAACGGTATATGATAATCTTGTAAATACAATTAATGAAAATCTGCCTCTTTTACATCGTTACGTGGACTTACGTAAAAAAGCATTAGGTGTAGATGAGTTGCATATGTATGACCTCTACACTCCATTAGTGAAAGACGTGAAAATGGAAGTTTCTTATGCGGAAGCAAAGGATTATATCCTTAAGGGGCTTGCTCCACTTGGTGAGGATTATATTAATGTTCTAAAAGAAGGCTTTGATAATCGATGGGTTGATGTTCAAGAAAACAAAGGCAAGCGAAGCGGAGCGTATTCATCTGGTGCATATGGTACAAATCCATATATCCTGATGAACTGGCAAGACAATGTGAACAATCTGTTTACGCTAGCTCATGAATTTGGTCACTCTGTACACAGTTACTACACAAGAAACAATCAACCATACACATATGGAAATTATTCGATCTTTGTAGCAGAGGTTGCGTCTACTTGTAATGAGGCACTGTTAGGAGATTACTTATTAAAAACGATTGATGATGACCAAAAGCGATTATATCTTTTAAATCATCAGCTTGAAGGCTTTAGAGGAACTGTATTCCGTCAGACGATGTTTGCAGAATTTGAACATATGATTCATATGAAAGCCCAGGAGGGAGTAGCATTAACACCAGATCTGTTCACTGAAATGTACTATGAGTTAAATAAGAAATACTTTGGTACAAATATTGTGGTAGATGAGGAAATCGGCTTAGAGTGGTCTCGAATTCCGCATTTCTACTATAATTATTACGTATACCAGTATGCAACAGGCTATAGTGCTGCAACTGCTTTAAGTAAGCAAATTTTAGAAGAGGGCAACCCTGCTGTTGAACGATATATTAACAACTTCCTTAAAGCGGGAAGCTCTAATTATCCAATCGAAGTACTTAAAAGTGCAGGCGTGGACATGAATTCAGCAGAGCCGATTAAAGAAGCATGTAAAGTATTCGAAGCAACACTAACTGAAATGGAAAAATTATTAGAGAAGCAATAAGAAATGCGCAAGGTGCACACTTAACGGCTTAGACCAGAGAGCCGGTGGAGCCTGGACCTAGAACAATAAAAAGAGGAGGGCATCTATTTGGATGCCCTCTTATTAGTGAAAACCCCTAAATCGATTTCGGTGATTATAAATAACAAGTGTCACGAGTAATGAAAGAAATAAAAGAGGGGTCGTAATGTAAAGGGGAATTAATTTCATCAATCCTAATATGTTTAGTCCAAAGGTGAGAATGATCATAACCACCCCGATTATCAGTCCAATTTTCCTCATAATTACGTCCTCCTTACAAGTGAATGTAAGTATCTATTTTAATATCTATGTCCAAGCTTGCGTTTTAAGAATAGGGAATTTGACAACTTTGTGAAAAAATGTACAAATAGTTGAAAATGGTTATCAATCTTGCTATTATGTATTCAAGAAGTAATCACACAAACAACACCCCTTTGTTTGAAGTGAGATTTCTCCCATCCCCTTTATTGAAATAGAAAAAAGACTTGGACAAATGATCCAAGTCTTTTTTGTGTGCGCCCGGCATGGGTGCAGTCTATA
>NZ_NSEB01000006.1 GCF_002734215.1 Fredinandcohnia onubensis | reverse complement strand
CGGGGGTTCGATCCCCTCCGCCGCTACCATTTAAAAATTCTAGGACCTTTAGCTCAGCTGGTTAGAGCAGACGGCTCATAACCGTCCGGTCGTAGGTTCGAGTCCTACAAGGTCCACCATTTACAACTTCTTATATGTGGAGGAATACCCAAGTCCGGCTGAAGGGATCGGTCTTGAAAACCGACAGGGGTGTTAAAGCCCGCGGGGGTTCGAATCCCTCTTCCTCCGCCATATTATTTAAAATGGTATGGCTTGAATTAACTATTTTATTATCGCGGGGTGGAGCAACGAGCGTTGCATCATCGAAATACTGCGAGTTGTCCCGACGGACTTAGCTTCTAGAATAAGCTTGCAGAGGAAGGGACAGTCAGTTGCTAATAATAGCGCATGACAAAAAAACTTTATATTTCTATTATCGCGGGGTGGAGCAGTCTGGTAGCTCGTCGGGCTCATAACCCGAAGGTCGTAGGTTCAAATCCTGCCCCCGCAACCAAAAAAATATATTGACAAACAAAAGAAGTTATTGTAAAATAATTTTGTTGTTAAAAAAATGGTCCCGTGGTGTAGCGGTTAACATGCCTGCCTGTCACGCAGGAGATCGCCGGTTCGATCCCGGTCGGGACCGCCATATATTGTGGCTCAGTAGCTCAGTCGGTAGAGCAAAGGACTGAAAATCCTTGTGTCGGCGGTTCGATTCCGTCCTGAGCCACCTTATTTATTTTATAAAATTTAATGGCGGTTGTGGCGAAGTGGTTAACGCATCGGATTGTGGTTCCGACATTCGTGGGTTCGATTCCCATCAGCCGCCCCATATAAAAAATACAAATGCGGGTGTAGTTTAATGGTAAAACCTCAGCCTTCCAAGCTGATGTCGTGAGTTCGATTCTCATCACCCGCTCCAATTTATACAATGGGCCTATAGCTCAGCTGGTTAGAGCGCACGCCTGATAAGCGTGAGGTCGATGGTTCGAGTCCATTTAGGCCCACCATATAATTATTCCGCAGTAGCTCAGTGGTAGAGCTATCGGCTGTTAACCGATCGGTCGTAGGTTCGAGTCCTACCTGCGGAGCCATTTTTGGGGAAGTACTCAAGTGGCTGAAGAGGCGCCCCTGCTAAGGGTGTAGGTCGCGTAAGCGGCGCGAGGGTTCAAATCCCTCCTTCTCCGCCATGTCGAATCATATAAATACTTATTTTCTGGCCCGTTGGTCAAGCGGTTAAGACACCGCCCTTTCACGGCGGTAACACGGGTTCGAATCCCGTACGGGTCATCAAGCGTTATGAGAATTTCTCATGGCGTTTTTTATTTTTAGTAGATTTCTAGCTTCTTGCTACTTTATGGTTAGCAAAAAGAAAAACACCTGTTGCCAGGTGCTTAATCTTGAGAAATAATATCATCTTCTATTTTCTTTGCGGGGTTGTCTAAATCTACATCTGAAAAGAGTCCGGGTGATATTCCGCGGAACATGTCAAATGCTAGAATTTTATCATCTGGGGCATCAAATAGTGGAGCATCGGGTTTTCTATTAACGTCGTCGTCTTTACGTTTCATCTTCCACACCTCCATTTATTATCCTCCCAGTTCTGTCTATAATTATTCTATCTGTTATCACCGTTTAATAAATTTCCGATTCCTCCTAGTATACTTCCTTCACCTGTGCTTCCCCCATTTCTAGGTGCGCTCGCAAAAATACGGTCTGCCATACGGCTAAATGGCAATGACTGTACCCAAACCGTTCCAGGGCCACGTACAGTTGCGTAGAATAACCCTTCACCACCAAAGAAAGCTGTTTTTATTTTTCCTACATATTCGATATTGTAATCGACTTCCTTCGTCATCCCAACTAAGCAGCCTGTGTCGATTCGAAGGGTTTCACCTGGTTGGAGTTCTTTTTTATGGATGGTTCCACCTGCGTGTAGAAAGGCTAATCCATCTCCTTCCAACTTTTGCATGATGAAGCCTTCTCCACCGAAGAAACCAGTACCTAATTTGCGTTGAAAGTCTATTCCGACTGATACTCCTTTTGCTGCACATAGAAACGAATCTTTTTGGCAAATTACCTTTCCACCAAGCATGCTTAAATCAACCGGAATGATTTTACCAGGGTATGGTGCTGCAAAGGAAACATGTTTTTTTCCCATATGGTTATTTGTAAATACTGTCATAAAAAGACTTTCACCAGTTAGGACTCTTTTACCTGCACCAAACAGTTTACCTAAAAGACCTCCACCTCCAGATTCTGATCCATCACCGAAGATGGTTTCCATTGAGATTCCATCTTCCATCATCATCATTGCTCCTGCTTCTGCAATAACACTTTCACTCGGATCTAACTCGATTTCAACAAATTGCATGTCATCTCCATATAGTTTGTATTCAATCTCATGAGCGTTCATTGTATTCTTCCTTTCACTTTAAAAATGATATATAGAAATAATTCGTCATTTGGTTAGTATCTTCCTTTAAACTTTGCACTAAGTATGAAAATAATGTCAGTCTATTGGAGATTTCAATGACAAAATGAAAATGGGATATTATAATATATTTAGAATTTTCTTGAAATAATTAGTCTAAGGGGGATTTTATGAGTTCGGTAGTTGCTGTAAAAAGACGTATTTGGCCTAGAAAGAAAAGATGGAGGGTTATTTTAGTATCAGGAATAATAATCATCCTCTTTCTTGTCGCAAGTTTTATGGCAGGCTATTTATTTCTGAGAAAAAGCTTACCAGAAATTGAAGGTAAAATTAGTGTTGCTGGTATTACTGATGAGGTTGAAGTGATCCGTGATCAAAATGGGGTTCCACATATAAGTGCAAAAAACACTCATGATCTGTATTTTGCACAAGGATATGTAACAGCCCAGGACAGGTTATTTCAGATGGATTTAAGCCGTAGACAGGCCTCAGGAGAGCTCAGTGAGGTCATTGGTAGCTCCCTTATTGAGCAGGATAAATATTTTAGAGCTCTTGGGTTACGTAGAGCAGCTAAAATCTCGTACGATGGATACTCAACAGAAGCGAAGGATGTCTTACAATCTTATGCGGATGGTGTAAATGCTTTTATTAGGGAAGCAAAGGAGAAAAATACATTACCCGTAGAGTTTACTCTTGCTGGATATGAACCAACTGAGTGGAGTCCTATAGACTCGCTCACGATCGGGAAGTATATGGCTTATGATTTAGGAGGCCATTATAAAGGTCAAGCCTTTCGATATTACATGGCACAACATGTATCAGAAGAAAAACTATTTGAATTATTCCCTACATATCCTAAAGACGGGGCAACCGTTCTTCAAGCGATGAAAGAAAATCCTGTTGATATTTCCAAAAGTATTGCACAAGCACCTTTTCCAAATGAGTTTAACGGGAGTAATAACTGGGTTGTTAGTGGGGCGAAGTCTGATTCAGGTATGCCGATTCTGGCGGATGATCCTCATTTAGCATTGGCAACTCCGTCGATTTGGTATGAAACGCATTTACAAAATGACGAGGTAAACGTAAGTGGTGTCATTTTTGCAGGTGTTCCAGGAATTATATTAGGACGTAATGAACATATTGCCTGGGGGGTTACCAATGTAGGTCCTGATGTTCAGGATTTATATATTGAAAAAAGAAATCCAGAAAATCCAAATCAGTTCGAGTATATGGGGGACTGGGAGGATGCGACGATCATTGAAGAACCAATAAAGGTGAAGGATGGAAAAACAATTCCTTATCAGGTTCAGGTAACAAGGCATGGTCCGATTATTTCCGAATTCACCCATGACCATAGGGAGGAGACAGCTTTAGCGTTAAGATGGACAGCTCTCGACCCATCGACCGAGCTTGAAGCGGTGTTGATGTTTAACAAGGCGAAAAATTGGGATGAATTTAAAGAAGCTCTTACATATTTCCATACCCCGGCTCAAAATTTTGTTTTTGCAGCTTCGGATGGAACCATTGCTTATCGAGCAAATGGGCTAATTCCTATTCGAAAAAAGGGAGACAGTTCGGTAGCTGTACCAGGTTGGACGAATGAATATGAGTGGGAGGGATTTATTCCATGGGATGAACTCCCAACAATTGTGAACCCGGAGGAAGGGTTTATTTCTACGGCAAATAATAAAATTGTAACAGATGATTATCCATACCATATTACGAATACTTGGGCACAGCCATATCGTCAGCAACGTATACTGGATGTTTTAACGAGTAAGAAAAAGTTTTCGGTTGACGATATGCTTCAACTGCAGTTTGACCAACATAATTTGCAGGCGAAGGAATTTGTACCGATTTTTCTTGATGTATTAACAAGCAAAAAAGACAAGCTAAGAGAAATCGATAAAGAAGTCTTAAAGCAGTTTGAAGGATGGGACTTTGTGGACCGAATAGAAGATGGGGAGCCTCTAGTCTTTCATAAATGGATGGAGGAATTCGCGAATGTATTGTTTGAGGAATCCATTCCAAATGAAATCGATAACTTGTTTGAAGGTAAAGCCCAAATTGTAGACCAAATGATTCGAAATGCAACAAATGGGGATGAAGGTGTATGGTTGCGTGAAGCTGGTGGCTTAGAGCAGGTAACTCTAAAGTCATTCAAGCGAGCTGTTGATTTTGCTGTTAAACAACAAGGGAAGAATTCAGGTAAATGGCAATGGGGAGAATTTCATAGGGTTCCTTTTAATCATCCGTTGTCTGCAATTTCACCGTTAAACTATCTTTTTAATCAAAATGAATTTGTTCCTATGGGTGGTAGTGGAATATCGGTAGCTGCTGCAAGTTTTAATAAAAAATCAGGCGCGATCACACACGGAGCTGCATGGCGTTCAGTAATTGATTTATCAAACATGAATCAAAGCTATAATGTGGTAGGCCCAGGGCAATCTGGTCATGTATTAAGTCAATTCTATCATGATCAAATTTCTAATTGGACAACAGGGAAATATCACATTACTCATACTGAAAAAGAGAGCTATATGAAAAATAGTTATACACTTCTTTTACAACCAATAAAGTAACAAGAAAGCAGTGGAAGAGATTTCCACTGCTTTGAATTTAATCCTGTGCTTCATCTTGTGTGTAAGGTTCTTTTTCATATGGAGGAAGATCGCCGAACATGGTCATGATTCCTTCTTCATCTAACACTTCCTCGTATCGTTCATGCTGGTTGTTTGGATAGATGATAATTTCTTTCCCTTCGATGTCTGTTGCGACGAAGTTTTCGTAATCCTCTACATAGCCTACATTTTCATCTGATTCGAGGAATACTTCATTATAACTATCAACTGGGTCAGCAAGGTCTGAAGGAGTTTCAGATGTTCCATACTTTGCAACATCTTGCCATGAATCTTCTGCATCAAAGGATACATTATCTTCCTCATCAACAAACTTTCCAAATGGTGGCATTAAAACCCCTTCCTCAATAGGTCGATTATGAGATACGACTTGGGTCGGGGTATGCTCAACGCAATATGTTGTGGTAGGAATTGCTTCCAACCGGTCAACAGGTATTTCCTTACCGCATTTTTCACATTTCCCATATCTTCCTTCAGCAATTGCTTGTAAGGCGTAGTCAATGTCTTTTAACTCTTTTTCAATATGCTCATTAAGTGCAATGTCCTTTTCGCGTTCATAAAGCGCAGTTCCCTCATCCCCTGGATGGTTATCATAAGAAGAGAGTTCCCCCATTGACCCGTGGAAATGACCGCGTTCTAAATCAAAATGATCGCTATCCGTTAATTGTTCTTCAACCTCTTTTTTTGCGTTTATCAACTGTGAACGGAAGGTTGATAATTGCTCATTTGATAACATGAAAAGCACTCCTTCCATAATGATTTCGTAACGAATCTTGTTATGTATTATTTACATAAACACGAAAATCATAAATGTAAAAAAGTGCTTGTATGAAAGAAGACAAAAGAAAAAACACGATCGTAAAAATCATGTTTTTAAAAGAAGTAACCGATAAAGATTCCGATAGATAATAAGAAACCAAAAAATGTATTTGTTTGGGCAGTTGCTTTCATTGCTGGCATCATTTGGATTGGTTCTGATTTACCAATAAAACCAATTATTGCTTGAACGGCTTTTGGAACACTCACCAATACAAGTAGGCTCCACCAAGACGCTATTCCCATAAATGACAAAGCAATAATCCAGACATATGAAATAATAAACAAAACCGCTAAGAACTTAATCGCATTTTTTCTTCCTAATAAAATCGGTAAGGTGCGACGTCCGTTCTTTTTGTCGCCATCCAAATCACGAATATTGTTTGACATATTAATGGCACCAACAAGGATCATTATTGGAATTGAAATTAATATACTTGTTGAAGTAACAGTACCCGTTTGGATGAAAAACGATATTAAAATAATGATCATACCCATAAAGAAACCAGCTGCAAGCTCTCCAAAAGGTGTTGATGAAATTGGGAATGGGCCACCTGTATATAAATAACCAACAGACATACATATAGTCCCCACTATTGCTAACCACCAGCTACTATTCATACTAATATAAACACCTAAAAGTGTGGCAATTCCCATAAAGGCAAATGCCAAGTTCAAAATCACTTTTGGCTTTACTCCATCTCTAACAATTGTCCCACCAATACCGACTGATTCAGCGGTATCAAGACCGCGTTTATAATCAAAATACTCATTAATCATATTAGTTGCTGCTTGAATGAGAAGACAAGCAAGTAACATTGTTAAGAATAATGCCATGTTTATAGATGTATCTGGAAGTGCAAGTACTGTTCCAAGTATAACTGGAACAAAAGATGCAGTGAGTGTATGTGGACGCATAAGTCTCCACCATACTTGAAACCCATTTGAAGGCTTTTTAGATAGCTTCTGATTTGACTGAAGTTCTGTATGCATTAGACTTCTCCTCTCACGTCATATCATGTATATCCAAAGTTCAGTTTAGTGAATTGGACAAGTACTGTCAATGGTTTAATGTAACAAAAAAGACATAAACATTCTTCCCATGATTTAATCCCCAGACTAACATAACTCTCAAAACGTAATAATAAGGAAGTAAGTGGTCATAGTGCGAGTAGGTATGGTAGAATCAAGTTTGTTGACAACTATTCATTATCAGGTATATCGTAGCATTTGATTCATTAATCAAAAATTATCGGGATTATAATACTAAAGGTAAATATATGTTAATGATATACTATAATCATATACTATTTCTAAAGTAAAATTTATTATGGGATACACTTCGGGGGGATATAAGTTGGTCATGATACAACAAAAAGGATTGAAGGATTACATAGAGAAAGGAATGTTCCGTTCAAAGGAGCTTTCAAAGCCGATACTTGTAAGTCAGGTTAGAGAGATTGAGAACATAGACCCCCTATTGTTCTTTTCTGCTGGGAAAAAAGAAACGTTTAAAACGCGATGTTTCTGGTCCAATCCAACAAATGATACGATAATTGTTGGACTTGGAGAAGCTTATACAGTTAGCGATAACGAGTCTACAGAACGTTTTGTTGCAATAGAAGAAGAGTGGAAAAAACTCGTTCACAATGCGATTATAGTGGAAGACTTTGCACCATATTCTACAGGTCCAATCTTAATGGGAGGTTTTTCATTCGATCCGTTAAAAAAGAGAACTGAGCTGTGGGATCATTTTGATGATGCGAAATTTGTCTTGCCTACGATTATGCTTTCTGTCTATAAAGGAAGCACTTATTTAACTACAAATATAATTTGTGAGCCTTCAAGAACAACTTTTGCTGAATCTGATATAGAACAATTAGAAGGACTGTTTAAGAGAAATCAAAAAGATCCAATAAGCACTTCCTTTACAAAAGAAGAAGTCCAACCAAAGGAATGGATGGAATCTGTTCGAAATGCAACAAAAAAGGTACAGGCCGGTGAGGTTGAAAAGGTCGTATTAGCAAGAGAAATTAAACTGCATTTCGATAAGCCAATTGAAAGTGACGCCATTTTAGCACGTCTAAAAGAAGAGCAACCAATGAGTTACTTATTTGCAATTGAATACGGAGATTCATGTTTTATCGGGGCTTCACCTGAGCGTCTTATTAAGAAAAAAGGTGGAGAATTTTTAACGACTTGCTTAGCAGGTTCGATACGACGTGGCAAAACACCTTCTGAAGACGAACAATTAGCTAATGAATTACTTAGTGACCGGAAAAATCTATACGAACATGATGTTGTTGTACAAATGATAAAAAATGCGATGAAAGAATCTTGTGTACGCATCTCTTCACCAACACAACCTGATATCTTAAAAATGCGAGATATCCAACATTTATACACACCTGTAAGAGGGGTAGCAAAAGAAAATGTGTCATTGCTTACTGTTGTAGATCGATTACATCCAACTCCAGCCCTTGGAGGACAACCTAAACAAAAAGCATATGAAATTATTCGTGAGCTTGAGGTTCTTGACCGTGGCTGGTACGGAAGCCCAGTTGGTTGGTTGGATACCAAAGATAATGGAGAATTTGCCGTTGCCATTCGTTCTGGGTTAATAAATAGCAACAATGCATCCTTATTTGCTGGATGTGGAATTGTAGGAGATTCTGAACCAGAAAGCGAATATACAGAAACAATGATTAAGTTTAGACCGATGCTATCCGCATTAGGAGGCTTAGACAATGAATAATGAAGCATTAACTCGGTATGTAGCATCATTTGTTGATGAATTAGTCCAAGTGGGTGTCACAGAGGCCATTGTGAGCCCTGGCTCCCGCTCCACCCCGATGGCAATATTAATGGCTGAACATCCTGATATGAATGTGACAATCAATATAGATGAACGGTCATCCGCTTTTTACGCGCTTGGGGTAGCTAAAGCTACCAAAAAGCCTGTAGCGATCCTTTGTACGTCTGGGACTGCAGCAGCGAATTATTTTCCGGCTATTGTGGAGGCTTATTATTCAAGAGTCCCGCTTATTGTGTTGACAGCGGACCGACCACATGAATTGCGCGATATTGGTGCACCGCAAGCCATTGATCAGAATCAGCTATATGGGAATCATGCGAAATGGTTTGTAGAAATGGCACTACCTGAAAATTCTGAGCAAATGTTGGCTTATGTCAGAACAATGGCAGGAAGAGCAGCGGGTACTGCACAATCAGCTCCCGCAGGACCAGTTCATCTGAACTTCCCTTTTCGTGAGCCGCTCGTACCAAACCTCGATCTTGAGCATCTATGGGGTACAAGCAAAATGGCTAAGAAAAATGTTAACGTTGTTGTTGGTAAACCGACAATGGGCGAGGAACAAGCACAGTTGATAAGTGATGTAGTCAGTGAAAAGCTAAAAGGAATTATTGTATGTGGATCACATGACCATTCTGAGTTTGGACATGCTGTAGCTAATTTAGCAGAAACTCTTCAATTTCCAATACTTGCTGACCCACTATCCCAACTGAGAAGTGGTACACATCCTAAATCATACATACTAGATGGGTATGATGCTTTTTTACGAAACGAAGAGTTCCGAGAAGCTTTTTCGCCAGATATTATCATTCGTTTTGGAGCAATGCCTGTCTCTAAGTCACTTTTGCAATATATTCAAAAACAAAAAAACACACCACAAATCGTTGTAGATGGGGACGGTGGATGGAGAGATCCTACTTTATCCGCAACCGATATGGTGTACTGTGACGAAATAGAATTCTGCCAGGCGATTACGAAACGAATACAGAAACGTAGTGATAATGGGTGGATAAGTTCTTGGATAAACATAAATGAGATCGTGAAAGAAAATATCAACGTGGTACATCAAGAGGAAACCTTATTTGAGGGGAAGGTTTTTACTGAACTTCAAGAAATCCTGCCAAATGGTTCTACTTTATTTGTCGGAAACAGTATGCCGATTCGAGACCTTGACACATTCTTTACGAATAATGAAAAGTCAATTCATGCTTTAGGAAATCGAGGAGCCAATGGAATTGATGGACTTGTTTCAACGGCAATGGGCATTAGTTCGCAAAATGAGCATACGATTCTAGTGATAGGTGATCTTTCTTTCTACCATGATTTAAATGGTTTATTAGCCGCAAAGCATCATCATTTAAATAGTACGATCGTGTTAATTAATAATGACGGTGGCGGTATATTTTCTTTCTTACCACAATCACAGGAAGAAAAGCACTTTGAAACACTGTTTGGTACGCCAATCGGGCTTGATTATGAACATGCCGTAAAAATGTATGGCGGGAAGTTTACTAGTGTTGAGAATTGGGCGGAATTCCGAAAAGCCATATCCGCTTCATTAAATGGTAAAGGCCTTCATGTTGTTGAAGTAAAAACGGACCGTCAAGAAAATGTCATGATTCATCGAAAAATGTGGAATAATGTTTCCCAGGAAATAAAAGACCTGCTTAAAAAGGAACAATAACTATGTTTATATCAACAAACGGGGTTACTTATCATGTGCAAGTGATGGGTGAAGGCGAACCGATTGTGTTCCTTCATGGTTTTACAGGTAGTATAGCAACTTGGAACAGATCTACTGAGCCACTTCATAACAGATATCAATGTGTTTTTATTGATATAATCGGACATGGAGAGACAGATAGTCCTGATGATTTTTCAAGATATCATATAGAAACTGTTGCTAAAGATATCATTCATATTCTTGATGCATTAGCTATCCCAAAAACTCATATAGTTGGTTACTCCATGGGAGGAAGACTAGCTTTGGCCATTTCTATTCATTATTCAACTAGAGTAACTAGTCTCGTACTAGAGAGTAGTTCTCCAGGATTAAGAACGGAAGAAGAGAGAGCTGCTCGTAGAGGATCAGATGAGCAACTGGCAAATCGAATTGAGCAAGAGGGAATTCAAGGTTTTATTGACTTTTGGGAGAAGATCCCGTTATTCTCTTCACAACAGGCACTAACGAAAGAAAGTCAACAAGAAATACGCAAACAACGTCTTAAAAATAATCCAGTCGGTTTAGCTAATAGTCTTAAGGGGATGGGGACTGGTTCACAACCCTCATACTGGGATAGACTAAATGAGCTTAACCTACCGACTTTATTGCTTTGTGGAGAGCTTGACCAAAAGTTTTGCAGGATTGCAGAAGAGATGAGTTTAAGCATTCAAAATGCAAAAGTGGAGAAAATAGTAGAGGTTGGACATGCAATTCATGTGGAACAACCACATTTTTTTGGTAAAATAATAAATGAGTTTGTTTCTGATCATTTTTCTCAATGATCAAAATTACATACAAACCTATACATAAAGGAGGACAAGCTAATGGCTGCAGTTGAATGGGTTGCAGAACGTAAGTATGATGAAATTTTATATGAAACATACAATGGTATTGCAAAGATCACCATTAACCGACCACATGTTAGAAATGCGTTTACGCCAAAAACAGTGGCAGAAATGATTGATGCCTTTGCTTATGCAAGAGATGATTCAAATATTGGTGTTATTGTTCTTGCTGGTGCAGGAGATGAAGCATTCTGTTCTGGTGGAGATCAGAAGGTTCGAGGACATGGTGGATATGTTGGAGACGACCAAATCCCACGATTAAATGTTCTTGATTTACAACGTTTAATCCGTGTAATTCCAAAGCCAGTTATCGCGATGGTATCAGGTTATGCAATTGGTGGAGGACATGTGTTACATGTTGTATGTGACTTAACGATTGCTGCGGATAACGCTATTTTTGGACAAACTGGTCCGAAGGTTGGAAGCTTTGATGCAGGTTATGGTTCTGGATATCTTGCTCGCATCATTGGTCATAAAAAGGCTCGTGAAATCTGGTTCCTTTGCCGTCAATATAATGCGCAAGAGGCATTAGACATGGGTCTTGTGAACACAGTTGTTCCATTAGAGCAGCTTGAAGAAGAAACAATTAAGTGGTGTGAAGAAATTCTTGAAAAGAGTCCAACAGCTCTCCGCTTCTTAAAAGCAGCAATGAATGCTGATACAGATGGCTTAGCAGGTCTACAACAAATGGCTGGCGATGCTACTCTTCTATACTACACAACAGATGAAGCGAAGGAAGGCCGTGACGCATTTAAAGAAAAGCGCATGCCAGACTTTAAGCAATTCCCTCGTTTCCCTTAATGTTCAGTTCTCAGCTTGATGAAGACCTCATCAAGCTGTTTTTGCATTTTTATTACAAACATAAGAGGATTTGAAAAAGATGAATTCAACAGAAATACCAAATTGGCTAAAACAGCGTTCGTTTTTAACGCCAAATCGAATTGCGATAAAAACTGAAAATGAAGAGATATCATTTATAACTTTACATAAAAATGTATTAAAAAGAGCTAACCAGCTCACTTTTGCAGGGATACAAAAGGATGACGTTGTGGCTGTGCTCCTGAAGAACAGTGTTGAGATGGTTGAGGTGATTCATGCACTGAAGTATATTGGGGCAGTTACAGTCCTATTGAATATAAAACTAACAAGTAGTGAGCTAGAATTTCAATTGAGTGATGCTGGCACAAAAATGCTGCTAACGGAACAACCTTTTCTTGAGAAAGTAGCCCATCTAAATATTAAATACATACCATTGAATGAACTTCATGATCTTCCTGAGAAAGGCTGTGAGATTCAAGAGTATTTCTCTTTAGAACAGGCGGATACGATTATGTACACATCAGGAACGACTGGAAAACCAAAGGGTGTTATTCATACATATGGAAACCATTGGTGGAGTGCGATTGGCTCAAGTTTAAATTTAGGGCTACACCAGGATGACTGCTGGTTACTAACTGTTCCGATGTTTCATATTAGTGGGTTATCGATTTTGTATCGAAGTGTCATTTATGGAATACCAGCGGTGATTCACGAAAAATTCGACCCGAAAAAAGCAAATGATGCCATTATGAATCAAGGTGTTACGATCATGTCAGCAGTGAGTGTCATGCTAACGCGGATGATTAGAGAATTAGGGGATGAGAGCTACCCTGAACAGTTTAGATGTATGCTTCTTGGAGGAGGCCCTGCACCAAAACCTTTATTAGAGGATTGTATTGCCCATAATATTCCTGTTTTCCAGACATATGGTATGACTGAAACAGCATCACAGGTTGTTACGCTAGCACCTGAGTATAGTATTTCAAAGTTAGGTTCAGCAGGTAAACCACTTTTTCCCGTGCAAATCAAAATTGATAAAGATGGTACACCTACACGTCCAAATGAAATAGGGGAAATCGTTGTAAAGGCACCAAACGTGACGAAAGGCTACTTGAATCGAATCGATGCTACGATGACCTCAATAGTTGATGGCTGGCTATATACCGGTGACATTGGTTACATAGATGAGGAAGGGTTTCTATTCGTGTTAGATCGCCGGTCAGATTTAATTATTTCAGGGGGAGAAAATATTTATCCTGCTGAACTTGAAGCGGTTCTATTGTCACATCCAAACATTTTGGAAGCGGGTGTTACAGGTGTGGATGATGAAAAATGGGGACAAGTGCCAGCTGCCTTCGTAATAATAGAAGAAAGAAGTAATCTACGTGAAGATGAAATCATTGCTTATTGCCATGAACTACTTGCACGTTATAAAGTTCCAAAATCAATCCATTTTGTGGACGCCCTCCCACGAAATGCATCTAATAAACTTATGAGACGAAAATTAGTTGATTTGATAAAGGATGAGAAAAATGATTAAGGTGAAAAAGGTTACCCTCCATCTCATAGAACAAAGTTTGCTCTCACCGTTTGTAACAAGTATGGGAAAGGTAGATACAAGAGAGAGTATTCTTGTTGAAATGGAGGATGTAGAAGGTGTCATTGGTTGGGGAGAAGTCGTTGCCTTTTCATCACCTTGGTATACAGAAGAGACGATTAAAACTTGCTGGCATATACTTGTCGATTATCTAGTCCCGCAAATTTTAAAAGAAGAGGTTGAGCATCCTCAGCAACTACAAGAACGTTTTCAATTTGTAAAACGAAATAATATGGCGAAAGCTAGCATCGACATGGCTATATGGGACTTATATTCAAAAAAACAAGGAATTTCCCTTTCTAAAGTGATTGGCGGGACGAGAGATTTTATTGATTCAGGCGTAGTCGTAAGTATTAATTCAATGGAGGAAGTATTACGTAAAATCCAGGAGCATGTAAACACAGGTTATAAACGAGTCAAAATAAAAATTAAGCCTGGACAAGATTATGAGCTTCTAAAAGAAATTAGACGAGAATTTCCAAGCCTACCGCTAATGGTTGATGCGAATTCGGCTTATACCATAACGGATACTGACAAACTTAAAGCATTAGATGAGTTTAAGTTGTTGATGATTGAACAACCACTAGCGGAGGATGATATTTTTGATCATGCAAAGCTGCAACAAATGCTTTCAACACCCATATGTTTGGATGAAAGTATAACATCGGCAGAAGATGCCCGTAAGGCAATTGAGATGGGGAGCTGTCGAGTAATGAATATCAAAATTGGGCGAGTGGGTGGTATCACTGAATCAATTCGTATTCATGATATTTGTAGGTCCCATCAAATCCCCGTCTGGTGTGGGGGAATGCTTGAAACCGGCATTTCAAGAGCCCATAATATTGCTTTAGCTAGCCTACCAAACTTCACAATTCCTGGAGATATTTCTGCGTCCTCAAGATATTGGTCAAGAGATGTCATTATTCCGGAAGTTACTGTAGAAAACGGCCAAATTGCCGTTCCAGATGAACCAGGAATTGGATATAAGGTAGATCGCGAATGGATTCAGCATATTACGAAACAGAAAAAGGTAATGAAATGTTAACTTTATTCAGCTTGGATTGGCCCAGCTGAATAAAGGTTAGATAAATAGTAATAGACTTAACGCCATAACAGCCATACCTGCAATTAATCCATAAATGGATAAATGTCCACTATCATAACGTTTAGAAGCAGGGAGTAATTCATCGAGAGAAATAAACACCATAATCCCTGCTACCGCAGCGAAGATCATCCCAAACATGATATCGTTTAAAAATGGCATTAAAATCAAGAAAGCAACAATGGCCCCGACAGGTTCAGCTAAACCGGAAAGAAACGAGAGCTTAAAGGCTCTTTTTTTATCTCCTGTTGCAAAATAGACCGGAACAGCGACCGCGATGCCTTCAGGTATATTGTGAATCGCTACGGCTACTGCTATAGCAATACCCAGGCCAGGGTCTTGAAGAGCTGAAGTAAAGGTGGCAATTCCCTCAGGGAAATTGTGAATCCCAATAGCGAGAGCGGTAAATGTTCCCATTTTTAATAATTGAGCGTCTTCTAATTTGGAAGATGACAGATTCATGTCCTCCACTTTTTTAACCTCATGTGGGTTGCTACTCTCAGGGACAAACTTATCAATTAAAGCAATTAAAAGCATTCCCCCAAAGAATCCAGCAACTGTCATCCAATTCCCCAGTTCATTCCCAAGTTCAGACGTTAGCGCATCTTTTGCTTTAACAAAGATTTCAACCATGGATACATAAATCATGACACCTGCTGAGAAACCGAGTGTCCAAGATAGAAATTTGGTATTCGTTCTGGACGTAAAGAGAGCTATTAAACTCCCTATACCGGTTGCGAGGCCAGCGAATAAAGTTAAACCAAAAGCGAGTAAAAGATTTTCATACATCGCTTATTCTCCTCTCAAGCATTTATTTTCTATTATGTTTTTTGTTTTAATGAATAAATGTTTCCTTAGTGCAACTTTTAAAAGTATCATATGTTTATTTTTTTATTTTGTCAATTATTTTATTTCAAAAAATTCGACATGTTATAAGGATTATGCAAGTTTGAGGAATTTTGTTTCAGCTATTAATAAATATAAAAAGACAGCTGAGAAAATCAGCTGTCTTCGTCACATTTCTATAAATCGCTTGGTACGAAAGTTTTACAATCCGTTTCAGTTTGTTCTGATGCTGTTTTCCCTGAGTGACTCACAACATAAATTGCATCAGCACTACATTTATTACCATTTGCCCAATAGTGACAGTTTTTAACTTCACATAATACGTCTTGTGCCATTTTACTACACCTCTTTCTAAGGAATGTGGTCTAGCATCCTTTATTTTCTCCAAGTGAAGAAGCACGGATAACAAGCAACATATCCCAAGGGTGGTAGTTAATTTAGCGCCTTTTTTAATGTATTTAGATTTTGTGTCATTAAGCTAAAATAATCTTTGTTTTCATCGATTTCTTGTTGTGTTAAGGCCTCCAAATTATGAAGGGTTAAGCTTTTTGTACCTGTTTCTTTTTGAACCGTTTCAGCAATTTTTGATGATATATTTTGTTCGAATAGAATATATTCAAGATTTTGTTCTTTCACAGATTCAATAATATTTTTTAGCTCTTTTTGAGATGGTTCATTGGAAGGGGAAAAGCCAGTAATACTTATTTGCTTTATTCCATAGCGAGCTTCCCAATATCCGTATGCCGAATGCGCAACTAGAATTTCTTTGCGTTTTGCAGAATTGGCTACTTCCATAAATTCTGTGTTCAATTCTTCTAATTGCTCTTTTAATACATTGAAATTTTTTTCATATACATCTTTACTAGAAGGATTTAACTCTGTTAAGGCATTTTTAATATTTTCAGCAATCTGTATGGAGTAGACTGGATCTAACCATATATGTGGATCAATATCACCATGCTGATGATCTTCTTCATCGTGGTGGTGAGTATCGTCTTCCATATTCATGAATTCTATTCCAGATCCTGCTTCAATTAGTGCAACCTCTTCCTTTTCTAGTGTTTTTTTTGCTGAAGATACAAAAGCCTCAACACCGATCCCAGTGAAAATAAAAGCATCAGCACTTGCGATTTCTGTCATGTCCCTAGGAGTGGGTTCAAATGTGTGAGCATCAGCACCCGGTGGGTATACACTATTAACAATGACGTCTTCGCCACCTATTCTTTTTGTAAAGTCTGTTAAAGGAAATACGGTTGTATAAATCGTGAGCGTTCCTTCTTTATCTGATGATTTATTTTGATCTGCTCCACAAGCTGAAAGTATGCCGATTACTAGTAGGAGCGCGATATATCCACTTATTTTTTTCATAACTCTTTCTCCTCTCAAGTACCAAAATGGTGCCTGTTTGAAATCCTTTCATATTATATCGTAATTATTCCGATTTGAGAACAAAAAACTTTTTTAAGAGGAACGATATCTTTATTAGTATCTCTGGTAGATACAAGAACTTGTGAATAATAATAAAAATATTATCTAAAAGGATTAGTTTTTGATAAAATATAATGAAATAAAGAGAGAAGGGTGAAAGGTATGTCACTACTGAATAATATCCTAGAATATAACAAAGAGTTTGTTGAAACGAAAGAATACGAAAAATACCAAACGACAAAGCTTCCAAATAAAAGAATGGTTATTGTAACTTGTATGGATACAAGACTCATTGAGCTGCTTCCAAAAGCAATGAACATGAAAAACGGCGATGTGAAAATTTTAAAGGTTGCAGGTGCGGTTGTTTCACATCCATTTGGAAGTGTAATGAGAAGTATATTAGTTGCCGTGTATGATTTAAATGCGGACGAGGTTTGTATTGTTGGTCACCACGATTGCGGTATGAGTGCACTAAACTCAGATGCGATTTTACAAAAAATAAAAGACAGAGGCGTTACTCAAGCTAGAATTGATACATTAAAGTACTCTGGAATTGATCTTGATAAATGGTTTAAAGGTTTTAGCAGTGTAGAAGATAGTGTTCGACACAGTGTTGAAATGGTCGAAAACCATCCACTCCTTCCAGAGGAAGTTCCTGTTCACGGTCTCGTGATTAATCCTGAAACAGGAAAACTCGATGTAGTGGTTAACGGGTATAAATAGTGTGGAAAGAGGTCATTTGACCTCTTTTTTTAATAGGTAGAGGTTAAAGAGAAGTTACTTTTGGTTATTATGGGTAAGAGGAATGAATGTCATAAAAAAGACACAGGAATAAATGGTCATATGTTGTACCATGTAGTTGAGGTGAAAGAAATGAAAAAAATTGGCCTTTTTCTCTTTATGGCTGCAATCATCATGCTTGCGGCATGTAATAATGAGACAGAAAAGAAAAATACGAATACTACAGAATTAATCCCAATTGCAGTTGATGTAAAGCTTGATCCTGAAAAAATAAATCCAGGTGAAGAAGTAACCTTACACGCGATTGTAACTCAAGGGGAAGGAGCAGTTGAAGATGCGGATGAAGTCCAATTTGAAATTGCACAAAAAGGCAGTGAAGAAAGCGAATTTCTGGATGGGAAGCATACTTCTGATGGTGAATATACGGCTGTTAAAACGTTTGAACAGGACGGGACTTATTTTGTGACAGCACATGTAACGGCGAGAAGCATGCACACCATGCCAAAGGTTGAAGTAGTAATTGGAAACCCGAGCACAACAGAAGAGCTAGCGGATGAAACAGAAGATGGCGATCACCATGGTAGTGAACATCACCATGGAAGTGGAGACGTTTCAATCGACTTCCCTCTAGAGACTGAATATCCTGTAGGAAAATCATCCACTTTACATGTATCTTTTGAAGAGTCTGGAGCACCTTTGACAGATGCAATCGTTCGGTTTGAGGTTTGGAAAGAAGGCGCCGAGAAGCATGAGTTTATAGATGCAAGTGAAACTGAAAATGGTGTCTATCAATCAGACTTTACATTCGCTGAAACTGGGAATTATAATATTCAAGTTCACATCGAAAAAGGAGAAATCCACGAACATCTTGAAAAGAAAACCATCGTAAAATAAAAAAAGGAAGGTAGCATTAATGTTCATGCTTACCTTCCTTTTTTTCGGGTACAAAGTCAATCCCGCCTGGATGGAGGGGATGACATTTTAATAAACGTTTAATGGTCAGCCAACCACCCTTAAATGCACCAAAGCGTTTAATGGCTTCAAGTCCATATTGGGAGCAAGTCGGGTAAAAGCGACAAGTTGGCGGTTTTAATGGGGATATAAATCTTCGATAGAAACGAATAACACCTATAAATAAAGCTTGAAGCAATTTTTTCTACTTCCCTTACTTGGTTTACGTACTTATACTATACTATAGGAAGTAAATAAAAGCATCTTAAAAGGTTATCCAAAAAGTCACCTCATCGAATTTTTTCCAATTCAAATTAAATTGATGAAAAAAATCGGAATTAGCGTTATGATAAATATAAAGACATTTTAGGGAGTGAAGAGAATGCCATCAGTAGAAAGCTTTGAACTAGATCATTGTGCAGTTAAAGCTCCGTATGTAAGACATTGTGGTGTACACAAGGTAGGTACAGATGGAGTTGTAAATAAGTTTGATATTCGTTTTTGTCAGCCAAACAAACAGGCGATGAAGCCAGATGTTATTCATACACTTGAACATTTATTAGCTTTTAACCTTCGAGAGCATTGTGAGAAATATGATCACTTTGATATTATTGATATCTCACCTATGGGATGTCAAACAGGTTATTATTTAGTTGTGAGTGGAGAACCAACAGTTTCTGAAATAATTGACCTATTAGAAGCTACAATGCAAAGTGCCTTAGAAATAACAGAAATCCCTGCAGCGAATGAAACTCAATGTGGTCAAGCGAAGCTTCATGACTTAGAAGGAGCAAAGCGCCTCATGCGTTTCTGGCTAACACAATCAAAGGAAGACCTTCATAAGGTTTTTGGATAAAAAAGGACCTCAGCCACTAGGGCTGAGGTTTTATAGTTTCGGTGGAATCCGACATCTGGTTCCTTGTTCGTATGCATATGCCAATTTTATCAATGTGGCTTCCGAATAGGCGGTTCCTGTGAAGGTGATTCCAACTGGCTCTCCTTCAGATGTATATCCCGCTGGTACCGTTATTGATGGATAACCAGCTTTAGCCGGTATACTTGCTCCAATATTGTTTGGGAACACAATGGCATCTAATTGATGCTCGTTTAAAACAAAATCAATACCATTTTCCGTTGAATGATAATGATCATTTTCTAGTGCTTCAAGATATTCTTTTTCTGTCAGCGTCCCACTCGTTATTTCTGCCTCTTCCAAAATAATCTGGCCGTATTTTAACATCTTTTCTTTATTATCCTTGTTGAATGCAATCAAGTCAGATAAATTTCGAACTTTTACGGAAGAGTCTAGGTTTCGTAAATAAGCATTTAGGTCAACCTTAAATTCATAGGTTAACACATCATAGCTCCACTTGTTTTTTGAAGAAGGTATTTTTACATCTTCAATAACAGTTGCCCCAAGCTCCTCAAGCTTCTTTACGGCCTTATCCATAACTTCTCGTTTTTCTTTACTTAGGTAGTCAAAATAAACTTCTCTTGCAATACCAATTCGTGCACCTTGTAATCCGTCAACATCTAAAAAATGTGTGAAATCGGTAGAGGATAATGTTCTGCCTGTGTAAGTGATTGGGTCACGCTCATCTACTTCTGCCATTGCTGTTAATAGGTAAGCAGCATCCTTTACTGTACGTGCCATTGGTCCTGCAGTATCTTGTGTATGAGCAATGGGAATGATTCCTGCACGGCTGACTAATCCAACGGTTGGCTTGATGCCGACAAGTGAGTTTTGACTTGCAGGACTTAGAATTGAGCCTGACGTTTCTGTACCAACTGCAACAACTGCAAAATTTGCGGCAATGGCTGAGCCAGAACCAGCGCTTGAGCCCCCGACATCAAATTTACCGGGTCGATATGGATTTAAAGTTTGCCCTCCTCGTGAGCTATATCCACTAGGCATTCCTTCTGTCATAAAATTTGCCCATTCAGTCATATTTGTTTTGCCTAAAATAATGGCACCGGCTTCTCTTAAAAGATACGCAACATATGAATCTTCAGAGGCACGCGAGTCAGCTAAAGCGAGTGAGCCAGCAGATGTGTGCATCTTATCGTTCGTATCTAAATTATCTTTCAGTAAAACTGGAATTCCGTGAAGCGAGCCACGTGGTCCAATTTCTTTTCGCTCCGCATCTAGAGCCATTGCAATTTGCAATGCATCTGGATTAATCTCTATGATGGAACGTAGTGATGAATCATAGTTTGCAATTCTATGTAAATACATGAGTACCAATTGTTTGGCTGTTAATTCTTCTTTTTCATATTTTTCTTGGATGGAATCAATAGTTGCCTCAATTAACCAATTATTTGAAAGTTCTTGAAGAAGTTTATTTTCCATCAGAATTCTCCTTATCTTCAGGTTGGTTTAAATGTGGATTATCATCTAAATCATCTACTGTATGTTTGTACTTATACGCTTTGGATGTCGTACTAACAGCTAAAAATAGGACAACAAAAACAATAATGATTGAAAAAATTAATACGATAAACATAGTAGCCTCCTCTTTTTTCCTTTATTTTAACATGAAAATGATAGAAGATATTGATATTCCAATTAAATTGAAAAAGTATGAAATTTGTCAAGAAACAAATGCAAAAAATTAATGTTTCACTGTGTTATAAAGGGGGTATGTTAACAATAAGGAGGAGATATGAATGTCAACACAATTAGTCGAAATGGTAAATAAGCAAGTTGCAAACTGGAGTGTGCTTTACATTAAGCTACATAATTATCATTGGTATGTGAAAGGTTCTAATTTCTTCACCCTTCATGAAAAATTTGAGGAATTGTATAATGAGTCTGCAGTTCATATTGATGAGTTGGCGGAGCGATTACTGGCAATTGGTGGACAACCTGTTGCTACGATGAAAGAGATTCTTGAGTTGTCTTCGATTCAGGAAGCAAGCGGAAATGAAAATGCCGATGATATGGTAGCTACTATTTCAAATGATTTTTCCATATTAACGGGAGAATTAAAGGAAGGTATGAAGGTAGCTGGTGATGTGGATGATGAAACTACAGGGGATATGCTCCTTTCAATTCACCAAGCACTAGAAAAACATATTTGGATGCTCCAATCCTTCTTAGGAAAATAAAAATAGTTTGCCCTTCTTTCTTGTCGAAAGAAGGGTTTTGTTTTATTATTACTTTATTCAACTGGGGTTCAGCCCCAGCTAAATAAAGTAATAGCCTCCGGCGGATGCCACAGATTTTCAGCGGAAGTTTTTCGAGCTTACTCGAAAAAATCTGGGCGCAAATACGCCAGGCGTATTTGATTGAGTATGGGGAGGAGAATAGATATGATTGATTTACGAAGCGATACAGTAACAAAACCAACTGCCGAAATGAGAAAAGCAGCCTATGAAGCTGAGGTTGGAGATGATGTCTATCAAGAAGATCCAACTGTAATAGAGTTAGAGCAAACAGCAGCTAATATGCTCGGGAAAGAAGCAGCATTATTTGTGACGAGTGGAACTCAAGGCAATCAAATTGCTGTGTTAACTCATACACAAAAAGGGAATGAAATCATCGTTGAACAGGATTCTCATATTTTTAATTATGAAGGTGCTGCGATTTCAGCGTTTGCAGGAGTACAGCCACGAACAATTAAAGGAAATAGAGGCGCAATGGATCCTAGAGAAGTGGAGTTTGCGATTCAAGAGGATGATGTCCATAACCCTGAAACCGGCTTAATTTGTATTGAAAATACACATAATCGAGCGGGTGGTGCCGTCATCCCACTTGAAAATATGGCAGCGATTCATCATGTTGCGTCTGCAAATCACATACCTGTTCATTTGGATGGCGCACGTCTATTCAATGCAGCGGTAGCATTAGGACGACCTGTAAAGGACATTGCGCAATTTACGGATACTGTTCAATTTTGTTTATCAAAAGGATTAGGTGCTCCGGTAGGTTCTATCATCGCTGGAAGCGAGGAGTTTATTAAGCAAGCAAGGAAATGGAGAAAGCGTCTTGGTGGAGGTTTAAGACAGGTTGGGATAATTGCAGCCCCAGGCCTTGTTGCACTGCGCACGATGGTTGACCGTCTTGCAATCGATCATGAACATGCAAAACTTCTTGCAGAAGGACTCGGAAATACCAAGGGGATAAAAGTTGTAAATCAAATTGATACCAATATCATTTTAGTAGATGTGAGTGAAAGAGGCTTAACCTCTAGTCAATTTGCCGCAATATTAAAAGAACATGGTGTATTGGTTTCAACATTTGGACCTAAACTTGTCCGATTTGTCACTCATTATGATGTTAAGCAAGAGTCAATTGAGGACGCATTAAGGATCGTAAGTAAACTATAATACTGATTTAGGAAGGATTGTCAGAGCGACAATCCTTTTTAATGTATATCCCTTAACTCATTATTCGTCATCATTTTTGATTGACCAATTCCATCACGGGCCATTTTTGCTTTAAGGTTTTCAATCATGTAGAAACCAACTAAATTTCGTAATTCTTGATCCGTTAAATCTCTCAAAAGATCTATCAGATCTTCACGTTCAAATTGTTCAAGCACGGAAAAAGCAATGATGTCCGCATCTTCTTCATCACCTGTTAATTTATCTCTATACAATTCATAAATTTCATCAATTATTTTCATAAGTGTTTTCCCCTTTGCCTGCTTATTTCACATGTTTACTTGGAAATTAGTATATGGGGGAATGTCTTAAAAGATACTAATTTTAATGAAATTTAGGCAAGGGCCATATGGAATGTTGAATATTTTTTACACGAGAGGAAAAAGCTAAAGTAACGTACATCACTGTTAGGAGTGACCATAGTGGAACAACAGTCTAAGAAAACCTATTATATTGCTGTAGGGAGTGGGGAAATATCTCAAGTAAAGTCTGGATCTACTTGGGAGTATAAGATTGAAGCGACAGACGAGCAAATTCATCAACTGCGAAAGCTGTTTGATTCGAATTATGCAAACGAAGTTGAAGGATTTTTACGTGCACACGTTCCTTTTGTGGAATATCATTTTGATTCATCAAATGATAAGTACGACACAAACATGCTGCAGGTTTTTCAGATGATCTATCAGCTTGGAGATCAGGAAGCAAAAGATTTCATACAATCACAAGGCATACTTGATGTATTAGGTAATATTGATTAAGCCACTTCTACATGAAGCGGCTTGTTTTTATGTTATCATAATAATAAAAACAACGATATTGGAGAATAAAAAAATGATTGTTTTTCAAGACATGTATCATAATGAAGTGAATTTATCGTTTACACCCGATCCTTTTTCGGACAAACCGAAGCATGTGTGGGTCATTTGTCGATATCGGGATCAATGGCTTTTAACAAACCATTCTGAACGTGGGCTTGAATTTCCAGGGGGAAAGGTTGAAGAGGGGGAGACTCCTGAAGCTGCCGCGATTCGTGAGGTTATGGAAGAAACAGGTGCTGAGGTTCAGGAAATCGAATATATGGGTCAATATAAGGTCATAGGAAAAGGGAAAACGATTATTAAAAATATTTATTTTGCTGAAATTGCCCGCCTTCTTGAGAAAGATACTTATTTTGAAACAAAGGGTCCTGTCTTGCTAAAAGAAATTCCACTAGACCATGTAAAAACGGACCGACGATATAGCTTCATCATGAAGGATGATGTCTTAACTCACAGCATTGACTATGTAAAAAAATACTTAAAAACGAAAAAAGCTCTCTAGTTGATACTAGATGAGCTTTCTATTTAGAATCCTTTATTAGCTTTCTCTCGAGGAGCTCAACTCCTTGGTACATGAGAGTGGCACAAATGGCAATCAATAATAAGCTTAGGAAAATGAGAGTGAAATTAAATACCTGGAATCCATAAATGATAAGATAGCCCAAGCCTTGCTTTGAAACAAGGAATTCTCCGACAATGACTCCGACCCATGACAATCCAACGTTAACCTTTAATGTGGAGATAATGGCTGGAAAGGATGAGGGGAGAATGACATCGCGGAAGATTTGTTTCCGATTTGCTCCAAAGGTCTGTAGTACCTTGATGTAATTATAATCGACTTCCTTAAACGAAGTGTAGATGACAATTGTTGTGATAATAACCGAAATTATTGCGCCCATTGCAATAATTGACACATAACCGGTACCTAAGGCAACGATTAAGATTGGGCCTAATGCTACTTTTGGCATTGCATTTAAAACAACTAAATACGGATCAAGGATGTTTGAAAGACGTTCTGACCACCATAAAAGCGCGGCAATTAAAACCCCTAGTACCGTTCCGATAATAAACCCTAGCACTGTTTCAAACAATGTTACAGCAAGATTATTAAACAAACTTCCATCATTTATTTTATCTAAGAATAGATTCCATACTTTTGAAGGAGAGCTAAAGATTAAAGGGTCTATCCAATGGCTTCGACTCGCAATTTCCCAGAACCCGAAAAAGACAATAAAAATGAGGATTTGATAAAATCTGACTAGTCTTTTCTCTTTTTTAATCGACTGCAAATAATGGTTGTGAAGGTCTTTAATATTCAGGTTTTGTTTCAAGTTTATCTAACTCCTCCCATATTTGCTGAAAAATATTTGAATACTCTGGGTGTTGTCTTGCATCAAATGGAGTCTCATTGCGTAAGTTCTCTGGGATATCAAATACTTTTGCAATTTTACCTGGTCTTTTTGAAAGCAGGAAGATCCGGTCGCTCATGGCAATTGCCTCACCAATATCATGTGTGACAAGAATGGCTGTTTTTTGGTACTCCTTTAAGGTCTCTGACACAAGGTCCTCCAATTTCAGCTTCGTTTGAAAATCTAGTGCAGAGAATGGTTCGTCAAGTAGAAGAATTTTTGGGTTAGTTGCAAGCGTGCGAACCAATGCGGCTCTTTGTCTCATCCCTCCTGAGAGCTGTTTCGGATAAGCTTTTTCAACCCCTTTTAAGCCAATTTCTTCAAGTAGTTCTAGGGTGTTTTTTCTTGTTTGATCTGTTTCTTGGTTCATGATTTGCAAGCCAACAAGGATGTTCTCCTCAATTGTCTTCCATGGGAATAAGTAGTCCTGTTGCAGCATATAGCCGATGTCGGACTTCGCTTTTTCAATCTTTTTACCTTCAATCAAAACCTCTCCATATGTCGGTTTTAATAATCCAGCAATAATTGAGAGTAAAGTGGTTTTACCACACCCACTAGGGCCGAGAAGAGAGATAAACTCTCCCTCCTCGATTGTGAGTGAAATATTCTCGAGTGCGTTCGTTGTAGAATCCTTTGTAAAATATACATGGTGAATATCTTTTACTGACAAAAAGCTCATAGTAACACTCCTATTTGGAAATTACTTTTTCAGCTATACTTGTATTTACAAGTGTGTTGTAGTCAATTCTCTTTGGTAATTCTCCTGCTTCATCCATAATGTCTTGAAGGTTATTCCAAGCTTCCTCTGATAAAACAGGGTTTGTTGCGTAAGAACCTTGATTCTTGTAACGTTCAATTGAAGAAGTGATTAGATCAAGTGGTGTATCTGGGAAGAACTCTTGAACTGAATCTGCGATTTCCTCTGGGCTATGGGAATCAACCCATTGTTGTGCTTTATAAATCGCTCTTGTGAATTTTTCGACGGCGTCCCCATTATCATCAATAAAGCTTTGCTTTGTCATAAAGGATGTATATGGGACCTTACCGGATTCTTCACCGAAAGATGCGACAATATAGCCACGGCCTTCTTTTTCAAAAAGGCTTGCAGTTGGTTCGAATAACTGGACGAACTCTCCTGTGCCTGACGCATAAGCACTAGAAATATTGGCAAAGTCGATGTTTTGAATAAGATTCAAATCACCTTGTGGGTCAATTCCATGCTTTTTTAATACAAACTCCCCAACCATTTGTGGCATACCGCCTTTACGTTGGCCAAGGAATGTACTATCTTTGAGTTGCTCCCAGCTAAAGTTTTCGATGTTCTCTCTTGCGACTAAAAATGTACCATCCGTTTGTGTAAGAGCTGCGAAATTTATAACAGGGTCGGTTGAGCCTTGTGCCTCAACATATATGGAAGTTTCAGAACCAACTAAGGCTACATCAGCACCACCAGAAATTAACGCAGTCATAGTCTTATCTCCACCTGGTACAGTTGTTAATTCAACTTCTAAGCCCTCTTCTTCAAAAAATCCTTCGGTAATCGCTACATACTGCGGTGCATAAAACACCGAACGAGTAACCTCTGCAATACGGATTTTTTGGACCTGGTCATTATTACAAGCGGCTAACGGAATAATAAGCAGTAATGCAAAAAGGCTTGCAAGAATACGGCGCATGTATTCATTCCTCCTTGACAGTTCATCTGTCGACTTTAGTAACTACTTAAGATAGACTATGAAACGTGACAAAAATGTGTGAATGCCTATTTTTGCGTTTTTTAAGAACATTTAAAGTAAAGGTTGTACAATCATGTTTTAGAGAGGATGGATAATATGGTGGAAGACACTATTATTGAAAAAATGAGATTTCCGTCTCCCAATCCGGCAATCAATCTTTATTTAATTACATATTGGAGTAAAGGACTAAAAGTGAAAGGTTATCTTGCTGAACCAAAGGAAGAAGGTGTATACGACGGTTTTTTATATCTACGCGGTGGTATAAAAAATGTAGGTATGGTCCGTATTGGTCGCATCATCCAATTTGCTTCAGAAGGTTTTGTAGTGATGGCACCTTTTTATCGGGGAAATCAGGGGGGAGATGGGAATGAAGATTTCGCTGGTCATGACAGGTATGATGCATTTTCTGCTTTTAAAGTGCTTGAGGATCATGAAAAAGTGAACCCGACTCGGATCCATGTCTTTGGGTTTTCGCGCGGAGGAGTAATGGCCCTTCTTACAGCCATACAGCATCCAAAGATATGTTCGATCGTGACATGGGGTGGCGTGAGTGATTTAAGCCTAACGTATGTGGAACGAAACGATTTGCGGCGAATGCTGAAGCGGGTAATAGGAGGAACACCAACAAAATATCCTGAACGTTATAAATGGAGAACACCATTATACGAACTTGAAAAGCTGGAGGCTCCAGTTCTTATTATTCATGGTGAAAAGGATAAAAATGTTTCTGTTAACCATGCGTATCGTCTAGAAAAAAGAATAAAGGAACTCGGAAAAGAGGTAGAAAGTTGGTATTTTCCACAATACACTCATTATTTTCCGCCACATGAAAATCGAGAAACAGTAAGACGATTAACGGAGTGGATGAAAACAAGGGAGCCAAAAACAAAAAAGCTCGAGGACTAATTTCCTCGAGCTTCCTTTACGTCTAGTTCCAGCGCCTAGCCCTCGAGGTCGCAAGCCAATCCGTCGAGAAGGTCAAAGAGCAACCTTCTAGCCGGCTCGTCTTGTGCTTGTCGGACTTGCACAGGAAGTGCTGACATCGACGTTTGCCACAGGACGTGGCAGTAGTTAGTCGATGTTCCTCTTGTAAGGCGCTTACACATTTGTTATTAAATGCGCGGTCCGCCCAATAATTCGATTTCTTTAGCAACATTTGAGAACTTCTTGAAGTTTTCTTTGAATTTTACAGCCAATTCTTTTGCTTTTACATAGTATTGACTTTGGTCTGCCCATGTTTTGGATGGTTGAAGTACATCATCAGGAACCCCAGGAATATGAATTGGAATTTCTAGACCAAAAATATCATTCTTCACGGTTTCAGCATTGTTTAACTCGCCTTCTAACGCAGCTTGAACCATTGCGCGAGTATATGATAGTTTCATTCTGCTTCCAATACCATACTCTCCACCAGTCCAACCTGTATTCACTAGGAATACTTGAACATTGTGTTCATCAATCTTTCTACCTAACATTTCTGCATATTCTGTTGCAGGAAGTGGTAGGAATGGTGATCCAAAGCAAGTTGAGAATGTTGCTTGTGGAGCAGTAACACCACGCTCTGTTCCTGCTAGTTTACTTGTATAGCCACTTAAGAAATGGTACATGGCTTGTTCCTTAGTTAGTTTACTTATAGGAGGTAAAACACCGAAAGCATCAGCTGTTAAAAATACGATAGTATTTGGATGACCTGCAATACTAGGAACAATAATATTATCAATATTATCAATTTGGTATGCAGCTCTTGTATTTTCAGTTAATGAATTATCATCATAATCTGCTATTCTGGATTCTTCATCTACAACCACATTTTCTAACACAGAGCCAAAGCGAATCGCATCGAAAATTTGTGGTTCTTTCTCGCGGGAGAGGTTGATGCATTTAGCATAGCAACCGCCTTCAATATTAAACACACCAGAACTAGACCAACCGTGCTCATCATCTCCAATAAGACGACGTTTTGGATCTGCTGAAAGAGTTGTTTTTCCTGTTCCAGATAGACCAAAGAATAATGCAACGTCACCTTCTGGGCCGACGTTTGAAGAGCAGTGCATAGAAAGAATATTTTTTTCAGGCAATACATAGTTCATCACAGAGAAGATTGACTTTTTAATTTCTCCAGCATATTCAGTTCCTCCGATTAACACTGTTCGTTTTTCGAAGGAAATAATAATGAATGTTTCAGAGCGGGTACCATCTACCTCAGGATCAGCTTTAAAATTTGGTGCACAAATAACTGTGAATTCAAATTGATGTGTTTTTAGATCCTCTTCAGATGGCCGAACAAACATTTGTTGTGAGAAAAGATTATGCCAAGCATATTCATTGATTACTTGGATTGGCATGCGTACTTTTTTGTCAGCACCTGCATATCCATTGAATACAAAAATCTCATCTTTTTCTGTTAAGTATGAAAGTACTTTTGTATAAAGTTTTTCATATACCTCTTCAGAAATTGGATTGTTTACCTTACCCCAATCAATTCTATCTTTAGTAGATGCTTCTTCTACGATGTATTTGTCTTCTGGTGATCTTCCGGTGTATTTCCCAGTTGTCGCACGTATAGCCCCAGTCGAAGTAAGGATTCCCTCTTGTCTAGATAGTACTTTTTCAACTAAAATAGGAACAGATAGGTTATGGAGTGCGTTTTTTCCATTCACTAATTCTAATAGCTGCTCATTTGAAACTTCAACTGAATTCATGTTAAACCATCCTTTATTAATTTTTAAATTTCCATAAATTATCTCAAATTTACAATTAGTATAACACATTAATAAAAATAGTCTATACTATTTAACGTATTTTACGTAACATATCATTAAAAAGTGCGCACAGATTCTAAAATAGTCCTTTATAATCGATAATTCTTTTAAAGTTTGTCGATTTCGTGGAAATAGTGTGACACAGTTCGACTTTGTTTTTTTTTGAAATTCTGTTGACACCTTACGGAATACTGCGATATGATATGTCATTGAACGGATACTCTCTTATCCCGAGCTGGCGGAGGGACAGGCCCAATGAAACCCGGCAACCATCACTTTTCTTACATATCAAATGTTTTTTTGTGAAACCTATTAGTAGGTCTCCACATTCGAAAAGTGATAAGGTGCTAACCTGAGCAAGGCATGACCTTGATCGATAAGAGTGAAAGGCTGGATAAACGATAAACCTTTCCTCAAAAAAGTGGGAAAGGTTTTTATTCTTTATTGGTTTTGTTGATGTTACTTAACGCGTAATATGTGTTTAACGCAGATAACTGTTCATTAATATAGGATAGAAAATCGTGAAGGTAACAATACTAAGGGAATGAGTACCGTATCAATGAATGTCAGAACTCGAACCTATTCGATTCTGAATCCGAAAAGGAGGAAGCGTTTGTGACAAATAGACGCCGTTTATTTACTTCAGAGTCTGTTACAGAAGGACATCCAGATAAAATCTGTGACCAAATTTCAGATTCTATTTTAGATGCGATTTTAGCAAGTGATGCAAATGCACGCGTAGCGTGTGAAACTTCTGTCACAACAGGTCTTGTACTTGTTGCGGGAGAAATTACAACTTCTACATATGTAGATATCCCAAAGATTGTCCGTGAAACGATTAAAGAGATTGGCTATACACGTGCAAAATACGGATTTGACTATGAAACTTGTGCTGTTTTAACATCCATTGATGAGCAATCACCAGATATTGCAATGGGGGTTGACCAAGCTTTAGAAGCACGTGAAGGTCAAATGACAGATGAGCAAATTGAAGCAATTGGTGCTGGAGACCAAGGATTAATGTTTGGTTATGCTTGTAACGAAACAAAAGAATTAATGCCTCTACCAATTTCATTAGCTCACAAGTTAGCACGCAGGCTTACAAAAGTACGTAAAGATGAGATTCTTCCATATTTACGTCCAGATGGAAAAACTCAGGTTACTGTTGAATATGATGAGAACAACAATCCAGTTCGTATCGATACGATTGTTATTTCAACTCAACACCATCCTGAAATTTCATTAGAGCAAATTCAACGTAATTTAAAAGAACATGTTATCAATCCAGTCGTTCCTAATGAACTAATTGATGAGAATACAAAATATTTCATTAATCCTACTGGCCGATTTGTAATTGGTGGTCCTCAAGGGGATGCTGGTTTAACTGGACGTAAGATTATTGTTGATACGTACGGTGGTTATGCACGCCATGGCGGTGGCGCATTCTCAGGTAAGGATCCAACTAAGGTTGACCGTTCAGCTGCATATGCTGCTCGTTATGTTGCGAAAAACATCGTTGCAGCTGGTTTAGCTGATAAATGTGAAGTTCAGCTTGCGTATGCAATCGGCGTTGCTCAACCAGTTTCTATCTCTGTTGACACATTCGGAACTGGAACTGTGTCAGAGGATGTACTTGTAGAATTGGTTCGTGATAATTTTGATTTACGTCCTGCTGGAATTATTAATATGCTAGATCTTCGTCGTCCAATTTATAAGCAAACTGCTGCATATGGTCACTTTGGTAGAAATGATGTTGATTTACCATGGGAGCGTACTGATAAAGCAGAAGCACTTAAAACACAAGCTGCAAAATAAGATAGAAAAAAAGCTCGCCTTATACTGGCGAGCTTCTTTGTTATCTCTTTTTTTTCTGTAATTCTTTATAATGCTGCCCTTTTTCCACATATTCACGGCGAATTCTGGCCATATCTTTTTGATCTTCTTCATTTAATTCACGAATTACTTTAGCTGGTCTTCCGAATGCAAGAGTGTTTGGTGGAATCTTTTTACCTTGTGGAACGAGGCTACCGGCACCTATAAAAGCCCCTTCACCAACCTCGGCCCCATCAAGTATAATCGAACCCATCCCGATTAGAGCATTTTTACGAATAATAGAGCTATGGAGGATCACCTGATGTCCAATTGTGACATCATCTTCAATAATTAAAGGATTATTTGGGCTTTGATGCAAGGTTGAGTTATCCTGAATGCTCACTCTTTTTCCGATAATTGTCGGTGCCACATCACCTCGTATAACAGTATTAAACCAAATGTTTGTTTCCTCACCAATTTTTACGTCACCTGTAACAGTCGCGTATTCCGCAATATATACAGAGTCGGCAATTTCAGGATATTTCCCCTTGTATGGATAAATCATAATAGATACATCCTTTCGTTTGATATTCGATAAATAATCATTTATGGTAAGTGTATCAACTTTTACAAATATCGTAAATCGTACATATATTTAATGTTCCTAAAAATGAGGTGATAGCGATGGTACCAACAAAACCAATTAGTTTAATGAAGAAAGTGTATCGTGAGGTATTTCCGATTGTACATCGTGAATTATCGATTTGGAAAAAAAAAGCGGAGGCTATTCCAAATGAGGAACTTCGGAAACAGGCATTAGCGAGCATTCAAACTAAAACGTTTCACTGTGAAGGTGGGGCAATTCTCGCCTTATTATCAGAAGGACAAATGGAGAAATGTATTCGTTTTATCGTTGCCTATCAAACGATTAGTGACTATCTAGATAATCTTTGTGATCGCAGTACCTCACTTGATCCGTTAGATTTTAGCTCTTTACATGACTCTATGCCAGATGCATTACGACCAGGACAGCCAACAAAAAACTATTATCAATATCGAGAGGAACAGGAAGATGGGGGATACTTGGAAAGCCTAGTAACAACCTGTCAGGGTGTTCTTCAAAACCTTAATCATTATGATAAAATTGCTGATTATTTACAGGAATTGGCAAGTTATTATTGTGCTTTGCAAATCCATAAACATGTCAAGGTAGAAGAGCGAGTACCAAGACTTGAGAATTGGTTTAAAGATCACCAAAAGAACCTACCTAGCATGGAGTGGTATGAATTCTCAGCCTGTTCAGGGTCTACACTAGGGATTTTTTGTTTAGTTGCGTACGCTTTTCATGAAGAATTTAACGAAGAGATGGCTAACAAAGTTCGGAATGGATATTTTCCATATATCCAAGGTCTGCATATCCTTCTTGATTATTTCATTGATCAAGAAGAGGACCGTCAAGGTGGAGACTTGAATTTCTGTTTTTATTATTCACATGAAAATGAATTGGTGGATCGCCTTAAGCATTTTATCACGGAAGCAGATAAACATACAGCAGGGTTACCAAATGAAAAATTTCACCGTATGATTAATAGGGGTTTATTAGGTCTCTATCTATCAGATGAAAAGGTAAGGACACAACGAAGTGTATTAAAAATTGCGAAGAAAATCATTAGACTTGGTGGGAAGACTTCGTTTTTCTTTTATGTAAATGGACGAGCCTACCGTAGATTTCAACATGTGTTTGAATGAGAAAAAGATAGAGCGATGGGGCTCTATCTTTTTTCAATGGCAATAATAAAAGGTGGATTGTTCATTTGATTCATAAATCGGTACATTAAAACATGAGCACGGTTTTGGTCAAGTGTTGAACAGTATTCTAATAGCTGATCTCGTTCGACTGCACCTTCTTCATGGCCGTGGTACACAACAAGTACTATAATACCTTCAGGCTTCATGAGGGTAAGTAATTGCTCAATTGCCTCAATTGTAGAATCAGCCTTTGTAACAATTTCCTTATTCCCCCCTGGTAAATAGCCCAAATTAAAGACGGCCCCTGCAATTTTGCCGTGGGCTTCAGTTGGAATTATCGTTAAAAGTTGACTATGGCTCTCGTGAAACAAACGAACACGCCCATATAGGTCTTGCTCTTTCAAACGATTGGTTGTGCTTTCAATGGCTTCTTTTTGTATGTCAAAGCCAAAGACCTGTCCATTTTCACCAACTAAAGAAGCGAGCATTGCTGTGTCATGACCATTCCCAATTGTAGCGTCAACTGCATAATCCCCTTCATTAACAGCAAGTTTGAGTAAATTTCGGGAAAATGGAAGGATGCGATCTAATTTCATACGTTTTCAACTACCTTCTTATAAAATTTTCCTTGATAGCTGTCACGACGTTTCAATTCAGCATCTATTGTATTTAGAACCTCCCATTTGTTAACGCTCCACATCGGCCCAACCATTAAATCAATCGGACCGTCTCCTGTAATGCGATGAACAATCATTTCAGGTGGTAAAATTTCAAGCTGGTCACAAACTAATTGTACATAATCATCAAAAGAGAGAAATTCCAATAGTCCTTTTTCATATTGCTTCACCATCGGTGTTCCTTTTAATAAATGCAGCAAATGAATTTTGATACCTTGAACATCAAATTTCGCTACTTCTCGAGCTGTATCCATCATCATCTCTGGTGTTTCCTGTGGGAGGCCATTAATAATATGCGAGCAAATCTGGATATTATGTTTACGAAGCTTATTAACTCCATCAACATAACACTGAAAATCATGTGCACGGTTAATTAGCTGCGCTGTTTTTTCATGTACAGTTTGTAAACCAAGCTCAACCCAGAGGTAGGTTCTTTCATTTAATTCTGCTAAGTATTCAACAACATCATCAGGCAGACAATCAGGTCTTGTAGCAATAGAGATTCCGACTACACCTTCTTGACTTAAAACAGGTTCAAACCGTTCACGCAAGACCTCTACAGGGGCGTGCGTATTTGTAAACGCTTGGAAGTATGCCATGTACTTGCCATCCTTCCATTTTTCATGCATTTTATCTTTAATCGTATGGAATTGTGTAAGTATATCGTCCGCACGGTTTCCGGCAAAGTCACCTGACCCTGAGACACTACAAAAAGTACATCCACCATGTGCGACTGTGCCGTCACGGTTTGGGCAGTCAAATCCTCCATCAAGTGCTACTTTGAATACTTTATGTCCAAATGTATTACGCAGGTGGTAATTCCATGTATTATAACGTTTATTATCTGTTGAATATGAAAATGGATTTCCTTGAGACATTTAATCGCCCCTCCTAACTAGAAAAAATTTGCTACGTAAATTTTAGCACGTGGGCTTTTAAGAACTCAAATGAAAATTCGAAGAACAAAGACGAAGAACACCGCTTTCTGTGGCAACGTCTATGTGACTCATCACGTACTGGCCTCATAAATTGGAAATAACTTTTTGAGAGAAGTAATGAAGGATGAACAAACTATAGGTGAGAAGGCTTTTGCTTCTCATTTCGAATGTAGGAGGGGGAAGAATGGCTACTCGACAATCAGTAGATGCCTTTTTACAGCGCTGTGAGGATTCAATCCGAAATGCTCAAGAACAAATTACGTACGCAAGAAGACAGGAGCATTATAATACTACGGAATATACAGATGCTCAAATGCAACTAGAGGAAGTCACTAATGAATTAGCAAAGTTAGCACAAAGTTCTAATGATCAGCAACGAGAGCAATTGCACCGAATGAGGTTGCAATTACAGCAACTTCAAAATGATATGACCTTGGATGCAAACGTGATTCAACAGTATAAGATGTAGGGGATGAATTCATGAAAAAGCGTTCGAAACAAAACAACCCAGAGCAAAAAACAAAAAACGGTGTAAACAGCAATGATGTGGAGTTCGGGCAGGATTTTGATCCTGTGAAAAAATCAAAGCAAAACTATCAGAAAAAGGGACAACCAATCAAATCAAAACAGCGTCCCGAATAAATGACAAACCGACAAGCGAAATTCGCTTGTCGGTTTGTTTTTTTGTGTCTATTTTAAGTAGCACGGCTTCAAATTGTTTTTTGCGGTACACGCTGGCGCTCTATTTGACTGAGCATGTACTTTGACATCGCTCTTGCGGTACACGCTTGAGATGAATTTGCCCGAGCATGTACCTTGATACCGCTCTTGCGGTACACGCTGGCGCTGAATTTGCCCGAGCATGTTACCGTGATACCGCTCTTGTGGTACACGCTGGCGCTGAATTTGCCCGAGCATGTTACCGTGATACCGCTCTTGTGGTACACGCCCGCGCTGAATTTGCCTGAGCCTGTACCGTGACACCGCTCTTGCGGTACACGCTCACGATCTATTCGCCTGATTATGTACCTTGACACTACTTCTTGTCCATTTATCCGAATACTTTTTTAAATTGAATTAACGTGTGGAAAGGAATAGAATATTTTTTGGTATACGATAAATACGTGAATATGAAGGAGGTGCCCGTATGCCGAGAGCGCTTTGGATGATTATTATTGGAATGATCATTAATGTCACAGGTTCATCTTTTTTATGGCCGTTAAATGCGATTTACATTCATGGTCATCTTGGTAAATCTTTATCTGTTGCAGGTCTTGTATTAATGGTTAATGCGGGTGCAACCGTTATTGGAAATTTAGTAGGTGGCGTGTTATTTGATAAAATAGGTGGCTATAAATCAATTCTGACAGGAATCCTGATTTCATTAGTGGCTCTAATAGGACTTACCTTTTACCATGGTTGGCCACATTATGTGATTTTCCTAACCATTATTGGGCTTGGTACAGGTATGGTATTCCCAGCCATGTTTGCAATGGCAGGGGCTGTTTGGCCAGAAGGCGGAAGAAAGTCATTTAATGCCGTTTATATCGCACAAAACCTAGGTGTTGCGATTGGATCAGGACTTGGTGGATTTGTGGCATCTTATTCATTTGATTATATTTTTATGGCAAATACATTTATGTATATTCTATTTTTCTTAGTGGCATTGTTCGGTTACCGAGGAATTCACGCTGAAAAGGCTACCCAATCAAGCTTATTAAAACAGTCAAAAATGGTGAAAAATCGCTCAAAATTAAATGCATTACTGATTCTTTGTATTGGATATGTTTTATGTTGGGTGGCCTATGTACAATGGCAAGCGACCATTTCAAGCTATACACAAGATATTGGCATCACATTAAAGGAATATAGTTTATTATGGACTGTGAACGGAGGCTTAATTGTTCTCGGGCAGCCAATACTGAACATGGCGATAAAATCTTTTGCAAAGACCTTGAAAAAACAAATTATCATAGGAATTCTTATTTTTATTTGTTCTTTTCTTATTGTTTCGACGGCAAGCTCATTTAGTGGATTTCTAGTTGCGATGATTATATTAACGGTTGGGGAAATGTTTGTATGGCCAGCTGTACCGACCATTGCAAACGATCTTGCACCAAAGGGACGTGAAGGATTTTACCAAGGGATTGTAAACAGTATGGCAACTGGCGGCCGAATGATTGGACCCGTACTCGGTGGACTGCTTGTTGACTTATGGGGTATGAGCATGTTATTTACGGTATTAGCGGTATTATTGTTCGTATCCATCTTCACTACTATGATTTATGATAAAAAATTAAAAGAAAAAGCGAATGTTGTTATTAGTGCATAATTAAGAAGGGCTTGATACAAAAAACGGTATCAGGTCTTTTTTTATCCTCTTTAATGAATACCTATTCAGATGATATGATGAACATATAAAAGGAGAATAAAGAGGGTGTGGGGGAATAAATGATTAATCACAATGATTTTGAGTTCAAAAATAAAATTCTTGAAACGATTATTGACACTGCTTATGAATGGATTGTTGTAGTAGATCATCAAGGTAAAATAATGTATATGAATAAAAATTATTGTGATTTCCTTGAAGTCAATCGAGAAGAGGTCATTGGCACACATGTGACAAAGATAATCGAAAACACAAGGATGCATATTGTTGTTCAAACCGGAGAAGAGGAAATTGGCAGTCCGCATTATATTAAAGGGAATTATATGATTGCGAATCGAATACCAATTTATTCTGAACATACAATAGTGGGGGCAGTAGGGGCCGTTATTTTTAAAGATACCAAGGCATTAAATAAGATGAATAGTCATATTAAAAGCTTGATGTCACAGCTGCAAACCTATATTGAGGATTGGCAGGAAAACAATGGGGCTAAATATACGTTAAATGATATTAAAACGGTTTCAAAGCAAGTGCTTGAATTGAAGGAAAAGGTTAAAAATATCGCATCAGGTGATATTTCTGTTTTAATTCGAGGGGAAAGTGGAACTGGAAAAGAATTGTTCGCGCACAGTATTCATCAACTAAGCGAAAGAAGTCAAAATCCTCTTATAAAAATAAATTGTGGAGCAATCCCTGAGCATTTATTAGAATCAGAGTTATTTGGTTATGAAGAAGGAGCATTCACTGGAGCAAAAAAGGGTGGAAAAAAAGGCAAGTTTGTTCTTGCACATGGTGGAACCATTTTTTTAGATGAGGTGGGTGACATGCCACTAAATATGCAGATCAAGCTATTGCGCGTTCTCCAAGAAAAAGAAGTTGAACCAGTAGGAGCAGTAAAGCCTATCCCAGCTGACGTTCGAGTAATTGCAGCGACGAATCGACCTTTAGAGCAGATGATTGAAGAAAATCGATTTCGTGAGGATTTATTTTACCGAATCAATGTAATCCCGTTTAGAATTCCGCCCCTTCGTGAAAGGCCAGAAGATATTGGTCCTTTAACCCAATTTTTTATTAAAAAAGTTTCAAAGCGTACGGGAAAGAGGATTACTGCTATTGACGATGAGGTAATGAATATCTTTAATCAACATCAATGGCCAGGAAACCTTCGTGAGCTTGAAAATGTAGTAGAAGCCGCTATTCATTTAACAAGTGGAGAAAAAATAGTGATCAGTTCCCTACCGGATTATTTAGTTGACGATCCAAAGTTATTAATCGGCCAAAAAACGTTAAAGGAAATTCTTGAGGATACTGAAAAAAGGGTGCTCGAGAAAACATTACAAAAGTATAGTGACGATAAACAATTAGCTGCCAAAGCACTTGGGATAAGTAAATCTAGTATGTATGAAAAACTTAAGAAGCTAAAACTAGAATCATAAATTCCAGAAATCCGGAACATTATTCCGGATTCCTGGAATTCTTTTTTTGCCCATGTACACTCATTTTCTAAAAAACTAGGAAACTATCATTCCAGAAATCTGGAATGATAGGATGAAAAATATAGTAAAATGTGGCGATTTAATGACCATTCCGATTTTGGCACGCTACTTGCAATATTAAAAACTGAAATAATCAAAAGGAGGTCAAAAAAACCGAATTGAAAAAGAGGTCCAGAAGAAGTTGAAAGCGGTTACTAAATGAAACAGTATTGATGGTGGAATTGCTGTACTTGGTTGATAATGTTTCACAATGAAAATTTGAGTAAGGGGGATATAAAATGCTCAGTATGATTGGGTTGGTTGGAGGCTTAGTGCTTTTAATTGTTTTAACAATGAGAGGCATGAACTTACTAATTGCAGGGCCATTATGTGCTCTAGTTGTAGCTGTTTTAAGTGGCCTTCCATTGTTTCCACAGTTAGCGGGAGAGGGAGAAGCAAACTTTGTTGGCAATTATATGAGTGGATTTTCAAGTTTCGTTACGTCTTGGTACCTCATGTTCTTATTAGGAGCCATATTTGGAAAAGTGATGGAGGATAGTGGTGCGGCTGATAGTGTGTCAAAGTGGATTGTTGATAAACTAGGCATGAAATATGCCATTTTTGCAATCGTTTTAGCGTGTGCCGTTCTAACCTATGGCGGTGTAAGTTTGTTTGTTGTTGCTTTCTCTGTTTATCCAATGGCAATTAGTCTATTTAAAGAAGCAAATTTACCGAGAAGATTTATCCCTGCAACATTAGCGTTCGGTTCTGTTACATTTACAATGACATCTGCAGGATCTCCAGAAATTCAAAACTGGATTCCAATTGAATTTTTAGGCACATCACCATTAGCGGGTTGGGAAGTAAGTGCAATTGTTGCGGTATTTATGATGATTTTCGGCGGCTGGTGGTTAAAACGGATGATTAATAAGGCAGTTGCAAAAGGAGAAACCTTCGTATCAAGGGAAAATGACCCTATTGTTGAAAATAAAGAATTGCCACATCCGATTACAGGACTTATTCCGTTAGTCGTGGTTCTTATTATTTCGTTTTTCTTTCATGACCAACTTGCTCAATCTGCCCTTATCATTGCTTTATTAGGTGGGGTTATTTCAACGTATTTATTGAATCGAAAGTATTTTACGTCTGTTAATAAAGCACTTTCTGAGGGGACAATGGGTGCATTAATTGCAATTGGTAACACTGCAGCTGTTGTTGGTTTTGGTGGAGTCGCAAAAGCGGTTCCTGCTTTCCAGGTTGCAGTTGATGCGATGACAAGTATTCCAGGTAGCCCATTAATCGGAGGAGCAATTGCAGTTAGTGTCATTGCCGGAATGACAGGTTCAGCTTCTGGGGGTCAGGCGATTGCACTTCCCTTATTAGCTCCACATTATATTGAAACAGGGGTTAATACAGAGGCCCTTCATAGGGTTGTGGCCATTTCGTCAGGTGCTTTGGATTCACTCCCACATAATGGCTATGTTGTAACTACAGTTCGTTCGATATGTGGTGAGTCCCATAAGGATGCATATGGTGCCGTTGGTGCATTAACAGTGATTGTTCCATTAATTGGGCTAGCCATTGCCATTATTTTATTTTCTTTAGGTTTAGGAATTTAGGAGGACGTCATGTTTACAGATCAGATTATCTTAATTACCGGTGCAGCAAGAGGGATTGGATTTGAAATGGGGAAAACCTTTGCTAAGAATGGCGCACGTGTTGTGTTAACGGATGTAGATGAGTCAGCAGTAAAAAAATCTGCATCAGAGCTTCAGGAGGCAGGCTATGATGCGAGTGGTTTAAAATGTAATGTCACAAATGAACTAGAAATTATTGAGATGATTAATAATACGGTTTCAACATACGGAAGAATTGATTGCTTAATCAACAATGCAGGGTTGCAGCATGTGTCTCCAATCGAAGAATTTCCAAAAGAAAAATTTGAATTATTATTGTCCATTATGCTTACTGCCCCATTTGTGGCAATTAAGCATGTGTTTCCGATTATGAAACAACAAAAGTTTGGACGGATTATTAATATGGCTTCCATTAATGGTTTAATCGGTTTTGCTGGTAAAGCTGCCTATAATAGCGCAAAGCATGGTGTGATTGGCTTGACAAAGGTTGCTGCATTAGAAGGCGCACAGCACGGAATTACAGTGAATGCAATATGTCCTGGATATGTCGATACACCACTTGTAAGAAATCAACTTGCAGATTTAGCCAAAACACGAAAAGTGGATCTGGAAAAGGTTTTGGAGGAGGTTATTTATCCTCTAGTCCCACAGAAGCGCCTTTTAGAGGTTGAGGAAATTGCAAATTACGTTATGTTTTTAGCAAGTGAACATGGAAAAGGAATAACAGGTCAGGCATGTGTTATTGATGGGGGCTATACAGCTCAATAAGAGTGAAAAAGAATCTCATATTCTGAGATTCTTTTTCTGCTATTTTTCTATTTTTATTGTAAACTTTATTTAGCGAATTTTTGTTGACCTTATAAAAGGGTGCCACTCGTGTACTTTTTTATAGGGTCTTTTTTTAATGTCCAACAGTTTCACTACCGTCATCTGTTCCATCTGCTGTAACTTTTAATAATGCAACTGCACCTTTTTGTGCATGGTTAAATTGGTGAGTGACGATTGAGTAGGTTCCTTCTTTTGTAACCGTAAATTCAACAACTGCACCACCGCTAGCTGGGAGCATAACAGTTTGTAGACCTTGCATGTGGTTGTATGGGTTACCATCGATATATACATCATCAAATATTGTACCGACTACGTGGAAGGAGCTCACTTCATTTGGACCAACATTGTTAATATAAAGTCTTACACGGTCACCTACTTTAGCAAGAAGTGGTGTTTCTTTTAGTGAGAATGTATCGCCGTTTGTGTTTAAGTCTCCTTCTTTAAGGGCTTTAGTAGAAAATACGACTTGGCTAGGTACACCATTTGTAAAGTCATTTAAATCGTTGTATTTGTACCATTCGTTTTGAATGATAAGGTATTCTCTATCGATCTCTTTATCTGTTGGATACCCATCTTTAGGCTTTACAATGATCGTTCCGTGCATACCGTTTGCGATATGTGAAAGAACTGGTTTTGTACCGCAATGGTACATAAATACTCCGGGCTTATTTGCTGGGTAAGAGAATGTTCCAGATTCGTCAGGCATTACATCAATGAAATCTTTTGAAGGTGATGCATGTACTGCGTGGAAGTCCATGCTGTGTGGAATAGCTGGATCCATATTTTTTAGTGTAAAGTTAATTGTGTCACCTTCATTTACAACTACTACAGGTCCTGGTGCTTCACCGTTAAAGGTCCATGCCTTATAGATATAACCTTTGTCAATTTCAATGTCTGTAATTTGAGCAGTCATTTCAACATTCACTTCATTTTCTGATACCCTTTCTACTTTTAAAGGAATGGGTTCTTGGTTAAGGTCTTTGTGAGGAGCTATTACTTCTCCATGGCTAGACTCAGAACCGGCTATTTGTGCTTCTACTTTCTCTTCCTTCGCTGCCTCTTGATTACTACCACATCCAGATAAAATGACTGAAGTTCCAACTATTGATGCAACCAACAATTTAATTTTTGTGTTCATGAATGATACCCCCTTGGATACTTGGTATTTGCTTTCTACACCCTTATCATATTCGGAGAGCATTCCTAAAAACGTGATTTTAATCACGCATTTTGACTTAATCTGTGGACAGTTTGTGAAAAGGTGAGCATATAAACATCGTTCCAATAGTGATAAGGGTTTAAACGCTTTCGAAGCGATGTTTTTAGTCAAAATTCCTTCACAAATTTGGCCTTTTTTCCCTCAAGGAATCGCTGTCCCAATGACCCGTTTTTTGATGTTAAAGCAGCTATGAATAATCAACCAAAAACGAAACTTCATACGTTTAAGAAAAAATATAGTGGGTAAAATGATGGAGGAAAAGCCCAATTTTTCCTATTTCACTTGCAGTTCTTATATAAATTCTATACAATACTGAATATAATCAAAAATTAATGAAGCGTTGAAAAGGAGTAGTAATGTTCTACACACGTGTTAGAGAGTTGACGGGTGGTGCAAGTCAATCGTTGATGAACATGAACTCGCCTTTGAGCAACAAGCATGAACTGCAAATGTGCAAATTAGTGCTTGTCGTATGATCCGCGTTAAGGGTGAATGAAGTGAGTGCACAATTTGTCACTAATGTGGGTGGTACCGCGGGAAGAATACATATCCTCTCGTCCCTTTTGGGATTAGGGGTTTTTTGTTTTTTTATAGGTTTTTTTAGCATTTGTAACTGATTAAGGAGGAAGTCTTATGAGTTTTAATCACCAAAAGATCGAGAAAAAATGGCAGCAGTACTGGGAACAGAACAAAACATTTAAGACAACTGAAGACCAAGGAAAGCGTAAATTCTATGCGTTAGACATGTTCCCATATCCATCTGGAGCGGGATTGCACGTTGGTCACCCTGAAGGCTATACGGCTACTGATATTTTAGCAAGAATGAAGCGTATGCAAGGATACAATGTTCTTCATCCAATGGGATGGGATGCATTCGGTTTGCCAGCTGAACAATATGCTTTAGATACTGGAAACGACCCTGCTGAGTTCACTGAAAAAAATATCAATACCTTCCGCCGACAAATTAAAGAACTTGGATTTTCATATGATTGGGATCGTGAAATTAACACAACAGATCCTAATTACTATAAATGGACACAATGGATTTTCACAAAGCTTTTTGAAAAAGGTTTAGCATATGTAGATGAAATTCCTGTTAACTGGTGCCCTGCGTTAGGAACTGTACTTGCAAACGAAGAAGTAATCGATGGAAAAAGTGAACGTGGTGGCCATCCTGTTGAAAGACGCCCAATGAGACAATGGGTATTAAAAATTACGGCATATGCAGAACGGTTACTACAGGATTTAGATGAGCTTGATTGGCCAGAAAGTTTAAAAGAAATGCAGCGTAACTGGATTGGCCGTTCAGAGGGAGCACATGTAACCTTTAACATTGATGGACATGAAGAAACATTTACCGTTTTCACAACGCGTCCAGACACTTTATTTGGTGCTACTTATGCAGTACTTGCGCCAGAGCATCCGTTTGTTGATAAAATCACGACTCCTGAACAAAAAGAAGTAGTCAATGCCTACCTAGATAAAATCAAGAGTAAGAGTGATTTAGAGCGTACAGATCTAGCAAAAGATAAAACAGGTGTATTCACAGGTGCATATGCCGTTAACCCTGTTAACCAAGAAAAAATGCCAATCTGGATTGCCGATTATGTTCTAATGAGTTATGGAACAGGAGCTATTATGGCAGTTCCAGCACATGATGAGCGTGACTATGAATTTGCACAAAAGTTTGAATTGCCGATTAGAGAAGTCGTTGCTGGCGGTGATGTTTCCAAAGAAGCATATACTGGTGACGGTGAGCATGTTAATTCAGATTTCCTAAATGGATTAAATAAAGAAGAAGCCATTTCAAAAATGATTTCATGGCTAGAAGAAAATAAGTTAGGTAAAAAGGAAATTACCTATAAGTTACGTGATTGGTTATTTAGCCGCCAGCGTTATTGGGGTGAACCAATTCCAGTCATTCAATGGGAAGATGGAACAATGACTACTGTTCCAGAGGAAGAACTTCCACTTGTACTTCCAAAAACGAAGGAAATCAAACCTTCCGGAACTGGTGAATCACCACTTGCAAATATCTCAGAGTGGGTAAATGTCGTTGATGAAAAGACTGGCAAAAAAGGCCGCCGTGAAACAAACACAATGCCACAATGGGCAGGTAGCTGTTGGTACTACTTACGCTACATTGATCCACATAATGATCAAGCACTCGCAGATCCGGAAAAATTAAAAGAATGGTTGCCAGTTGATATATATATTGGTGGAGCAGAACATGCAGTACTTCACTTACTTTATGCGAGATTCTGGCATAAAGTTTTATATGATATCGGTGTTGTTACAACGAAAGAGCCATTCCAAAAGCTTTTCAACCAAGGTATGATTCTTGGTGAAGGTAATGAAAAAATGAGTAAGTCAAAAGGAAATGTTGTAAACCCTGATGACATCATTGAATCTCATGGCGCAGACACTCTTCGTTTATACGAAATGTTCATGGGACCATTAGATGCTTCCATTGCTTGGTCAACAAACGGCCTAGATGGTTCTCGTCGTTTCTTAGATCGAATCTGGCGCTTGCTTATCGAAGACAATGGCAGCCTATCTTCCAAAGTGAAAGTTGATTCAAATGATACTACACTTGAACGCGTGTATCACCAAACAGTGAAAAAGGTAACAGAGGATTATGAAGCATTACATTTTAATACGGCAATTTCACAATTGATGGTATTCATCAATGATGCATACAAAGCAACTGAATTGCCTAAGCCGTTTATTGAAGGCTTTGTAAAACTTCTTTCTCCAGTTGCTCCTCACTTGGCTGAAGAGCTTTGGGCGAAACTTGGAAATACAGGCTCTATTGCTTATGAATCATGGCCAGCATTTGATGAAGCAAAATTAGTTGAAGCTGAAATTGAGATTGTTATCCAAGTGAATGGAAAAGTAAAAGCAAAGCTTCATGTTCCTGCAGATGCTTCTAAAGAAGTACTTGAGCAAATTGCGATGGGGGCAGACCCGGTTAAGGAACAAATCGAAGGAAAAACAGTTCGCAAAGTTATTGCGGTACCAGGTAAGCTTGTAAATATTGTAGCTAACTAATAGCAAAAAGCCCTCCAATTGGAGGGCTTTTAACATGTAAAAGGATACCACTAATGGCAGCTTCACCATTTACTCAACCATTTCAGATTGTAGATAGTGATAGAGTAGCTTTGTAGTGTTTTCAATTGATTCTTTATGTGTTCGCTCAAATGCGTGAGAAGAGTCGATTCCAGGTCCAATTAATCCATGGATAATATCATGTCCAGAACGAATAGCAGCGGATGCATCAGATCCATAGTATGGATAAATATCTAGCTTATACCCGATTTCATGTTTTTCAGCAAGTTGGACAAGTTTTTTGCGGAAAGCATAATGATAAGGTCCACTAGCATCCTTCACACAAATGGAAACTGTAAATTCATCGGTTGATTGACCGTCTCCCATTGCCCCCATATCTACGGCTAAATACTCTACTGTTTCAGGTGTGATATTAGAGTTCCCGCCATAGCCGATTTCTTCGTTATTTGAAATAAGAAAATGAGTTGTATACGGAAGTTCAATATTCTCTGCCTTGATTTGCTTAATCAATTGAAGCAGGATACCAACACTTGCTTTGTCATCCAGATGACGAGATTTTATAAAGCCATTAACTGTAACTTCCACACGTGGGTCAAAGGAAACAAAGTCGCCAACTTCAATACCAAGAGCTCTAACTTCATCCGCATTTCTTACTTTCTCGTCAATCCGGACTTCCATATTATCTTGATTACGTTCAGCTTTACCTGCATCCTTGTATACGTGTACAGATTGCTGATGCATTAAAATAGTCCCAGTATAAAATTTACCAGTTGAAGTTTCAATTCGGCAGTATTCTCCTTCAATCGAGTTGTATTTAAATCCACCAATTAGATCAAGTTTTAATCGACCACTTGGTTTAATTTCTTTTACAATAGCACCCAATGTATCTACATGGGCTGTGAGCATACGATGTCTTTGTGTGTCCTTTCCAGGAATAGTAGCGATTAGCCCGCCTTTACGGTTTCGGTATGTATCTACATTTTCCTCTTTTAGAAGTTTTTCTACGAAAGAGATCACTTCGCTTGTGTTTCCAGAAGGACTTGGAATCGAAACAAGCTCTTTAATAAGTTGAATGGTTTCGTCTGTATTTGGATACGTCAACTTCTTTTCCCCCTTGATTTTAAGCTAGTTATAGCATACTCTTTTTTAAAAAGAAATTCTAGTTTTCAAGAATATGGAAAACTTCAATTTTAGAAAATTGTAATCCGTATTTTCGATTTGCTATAATGGTCGAGATAGAAAGTGAGAGGATGGGACCTAATGATTGAAGAAATAACAACCGAAGAACTGAAACAAAAGCTTGAAGCAGGTGAGAAGTTAGAGCTTGTTGATGTTCGTGAAGATGAAGAAGTAGCAGAGGGAATGATCCCTGGAGCAAAGCATATTAAAATGGGAGAAATTCCGGAAAATCTAGGGTTTTTTGATAAAGATACTGAATACATCATTATTTGCCGCTCTGGTGGAAGAAGCTTCAATGTCTGTGCATATCTCGATGACCAAGGCTATAAAGTCCGAAACATGGTCGGTGGAATGATGAATTGGACAGGAGAAACGAAGCGATAAAAGGAAGGGCTACCTGTATTTCTGATAAAAAGAAAAATTAATTTCAAATAAGTATTTAACGTGAATTCATATAGGATTCACGTTTTTCGTGTTGTTGAAACAATAAAAAAGTAGTAAATAACGGTAATAATTTATTGAAAAACAATAAAAATATGTTTAGAATTAAAATAATAACATTTGGAGGGGAAGAAATGACACTTTTTTTATTGCTTGGTATCTTATTAGTCGTTGTTTTGGGAATTTATCAAAACAAACTTGTGAATTACATAGGTACCAATAATCGAATAGTACAAAAACTATCAAGCTATAATTGGTTCCAAAATCCATGGCTTAGTGGGTTATTTCTATTTGTTTTGAATGCAATTTTATTTGGCTCAACTTTATTAATACTCTATGGACTGAGCTTCCTGATGATTCCTTACATCCATTTATTTATTATGGTGGGAGCTGTTCTAGTAAGTCTGATTGCATGGATTATACTTTTGAATGCCTGGAAAGGTGATAAAAAGGGGCGTTTACTAAGAGGGTTTCTAGGCAGTAGCTTTTATTTAATCCTTACACTTATTTTCGCTTATATGATTGTCACGCTTGAACCACAATTTCCAGGGGACGATACCTTTATGGCATTCATCGGACTAGTCATGGCCATCACCGTAACCCTATTCGCTTTCATCACCTGTTTTTTATTTACAGGACTGTTTGCAAGAAAGGAAATGAACTAATTCTTTCATCTTGGAAGTATAAGGGAACTCTATTGGGTAAAAAAGGAAAAGATCATGGCATAAGTTTCAGATAAGAAATGACTTCTGGATAAAAGAGGAAAAAGTCATGACAAAAGTATCGGATAAGAAATGACTTCTGGATAAAAAAGGAAAAGGTCATGGCAAAAGCAGCGGATAAGAAGTGACTTCTGGATAAAAAAGTAAAAAGTCGTGGCATAAGTATCGCATAAAAAGTGATTTCTGGATAAAGGTGGAAAAAGGTATTGCATAAACGCCAGTTAATGTATTACATACTGATAAAACAGGAAAAATCCATGGCAAAACCTAGGTACATTCCTGTTATTAGACATTTATATTGTTTAAATAAAACTAGAAGCTTTATTGCAACTCTTGCCTTCCTTTTTTCGACTATATTTAAAAGGGGGTCTACGAAATGAAATATCTAAAAGGGATACTCGTTTTAGTGTTACTTTTTCTGATTTTTATTGGGTTATTTCCACGTCAAGCATATGCATGTTCATGTGCCTATCCTGAATCTGTAAAGGATGAGTTAAATAGAAAAACGGCCGTATTCTCTGGAAAGGTCATTAAAATGGAGGATGAAAATAAACGTTCTTATATTAAATCTAGTGCCGATCCAATTGAGGTATTATTTGAAGTCAATGAAAGTTGGAAAGGTGTTGAGACCTCTCAAGTTATTGTAAGCGCTGCAAGATCTAGTGCAAGCTGTGGATATGAATTTGAATTGGATAAGGAATATATTATCTATGCCTATGGGGAAAACGATAACTTAGAAACAGGATTATGTGAGAGGACGGCATTATTATCTGAAGCAGGGGAAGATTTAGCGATTCTTGGCCAGGGGAAAGCACCCACCGAACAAGTGGATTTACAAGATGAACTAGGAAATTCGAATCTGTTTTTGTATCTTGCCATCAGTGTCATTTTACTAGTTATAGGATTCTTATTCCGTAAAAGAATGAAAAAATCTTAATTTGTAAGCTTATAAGTCTAAAACTCTGTCAATACTAGTGTTGGAGGTGGAGTTTATGGCTTTGAAGGTTAAGGTTTTTGATGAAGAACATGAAGAGGACCTTGAACATAAGATGAACCGCTTTTTAGAACAGATTGGCGAAGGAGATATTATTGATATCAAATTCCAGGTCGGCGTTTCTTGCGATCAAGAGGATGACCAAATCTTTTGTTTTTCTGCGATGGTCATATATAGAGCCTAACCCACAATAACTAGAGTGAGTTAGGCTCTGCTTTAATTTCGAATAGTTGATGCTTGTTTCCCTGCGTTTTCGCCTGCTAATCTTCCCGTCACAAGGGCTGATGTTATATTGTAGCCACCCGTATATCCGTGGATATCAAGAATTTCTCCACAGAAAAAGAGTCCCTTCATGAGTTTTGATTCCATTTCCTTTGGATGAATCTCTTTGATTGAAACACCACCACCAGTTACAAATGCTTTCTCAATTGGTAAGGTGCCATTTACTGTGAATTGGAATTGTTTACAATCCTTAGCAAATGCACGAATCCGATCATGAGGCAAGTTTGCAAATGTAACCTGAGGGTCAATCTCATTTCTTTCTAATAAAAAGAGTAAATATCTTTCTGGTAGAAATCCTTTTAAGATATTTTTTAATGCCTTCTTAGGCTCTTCTTTCACTAGTTTCAATATTTGCTGAAAAATTTGCTCTTCGTTCATTGTAGGAAGCGCATCAATACTAATAACAACATCATCTACTTTAAACTTCTTCATCGTCTTGACAACAAACTGGCTACATCGTAAAACAGCCGGTCCCGAAATTCCGAAATGAGTAAATAACATGTCCATTTGATGGGTAATTACCGTCTTACCTTTAGGGTTCAGGACACTAACAGCAACATCTCGTAATGCTAGTCCTTGTAGGGATTTATTTTTAATAAAATCTTCGTTAGATGTTACCGGAACTTCGGTAGGGAATAGGTCTGTGATCGTATGACCGGCAGCCTTTGCCCATGCATATCCGTCCCCAGTCGAACCTGTTTGCGGTACAGATTTTCCGCCGACAGCTACAACGATACAACTTGCTTCTAAGTATTCACCGTCTTTTAAATGCACTCCTGCGACCCGATTATCTCTATATTCGAGCTTAGCAACTGGTGTATCTACTTTAATATGAACTTCTAAAGAATCAAGTTGAGTTAATAAGGCATCGACAACAGACTGGGCTTTATTTGTCGTTGGAAACATCCTGCCATGGTCTTCTTCTTTTAGTTGTATCCCTAACTTTTCAAAAAACGCGATAATATCTTCGTTATTAAATACAGAGAACGCGCTATATAAAAATCTTCCGTTACCTGGGATATGCTTGATGATTTCTTCTATGGGGAGTCGGTTTGTAACATTGCAACGTCCTCCACCTGAAATTGCAAGCTTTCTACCAAGCTTGTTCCCTTTATCTAAAAGAAGAACCTTCGCTCCTTGCTCTCCAGCAGCAATCGCAGCCATTAAGCCTGAAGGTCCCCCTCCGATTACAATTACATCATACTGCAAATAGAACACTCCTTATAATCAAATACGCCTTGGCGTACCAAGTTGGATTAAGTTAATCTAAAAATCGTTGGCGGTCCTTGGGAGAAGGAAGCATACAGCTTTCCTGTTTTCCAAACCATTTATAACGATTATTGGCAATTACATGATAAAATATATCCCTGATAGGTGCTGGCACAAATCTAAAAATCGAAAGGAAACGATATGGCCCTTTGAGATTTCGACAGACCCTAAGTGCAGCACTTGATTTTGTAAAATAATGCTCACCTTCAATTAATATGAAACTATTTATGTTTTCGGATATACCATGTGTTCTCAGCAGGTCTTTTCCCACTTCACTTTGAAGGGATGCAAAATGATAACGTTGTTTCAAATCTCTTTTAAGGATAAATTGGACACTGCTGTTGCAAAACGTACAAACACCATCAAACAAAATAATTTCTTTCATGGCTTTCCACACTCCCATGCTTTCCTTATTACATCATATCATGGGATTGTTTGTTGAAACATAGAATAACGTTGAAATTAAAAACTAACAAGTCTAAACTATACATGACAAAGCTAAAGAAGCCAATAAGTCAAGAAACAGACAAATAATTATAGGTTAATAATTTTTATAAGTATGATAAAATTGTTTAGTTAGTCTTCAAATATAAAGATTGGGGATTTTATATGTCAGATTCGAAACTATTGCGTGGGACGTTTGTTTTAACCCTTGCTACATATATTTCTCGAGTACTTGGAATGATCTATGTGTTTCCTTTTGTTTATTTAGTTGGAAGCCTTGGATCTGCCCTTTATTCTTATGGGTATGCACAATATACAATATTTTTATTTATATCAACAGCGGGAATTCCAGCTGCTGTTTCTAAATTTGTTTCGAAATATAACTCATTAGGCGATTATCATACCGGGATGAGGATGTATAAGTCTGGACTAATTGTAATGGGGCTTACGGGTTTAGTCGGTTTTACAATCCTTAACTTAATTGCACCCATTCTTGCGCCAATTGTTCTTGGTGGGGGAGATGCAGGAAATACGGTTGAAGATGTTACATTCGTGATACGAATGGTAAGCTTTGCACTACTTGTCGTTCCGATTATGAGTATTCAACGAGGATTCTTCCAAGGTCACCAATCAATGGGACCAACTGCTGTTTCACAGGTTGTGGAGCAGATTGTCCGTATTTCCTTTGTTCTTGCAGCAACTTTTATTGTGATGAAGATAATCGATGGAGAGAGAGTATTTGCTGTTGGATTAGCTACATTTGGTGCCTTTATTGGGGCGCTTGGTGGATTAGCAGTCCTCCTATGGTATTGGTTTAAGCGAAAGCCATACTTAGAGGAAATGCTCGCGAAAAGTAAGCCACAAACAGATATGTCAACAAAGGAGATGTTTAGGGAGCTGTTTTCCTATGCAGGACCTTTTGTCATTGTAGGACTTGCGATTCCGCTTTATCAATATGTTGACCAACTTACGTTTAACAAAACAATGATGAGCAACGGAGTCGATAAAGATATATCAGAAGGACTATTTTCATATGTCACCTTCATGGTTCCAAAATTGGTTATGATTCCTGTGTCTTTAGCGACAGCATTTAGTCTAACGCTTGTACCAACGATTACAAAGTCGTTTACATCAGGGGACTTTAGTTTACTAAGAAGTCAAATTGATAAGACCTTTCAAATTTGTGTGCTTCTAGTATTACCAGCCGTTGTTGGTTTATCAGTATTAGCCTATCCAGCTTTCAATGCATTTTTTGAGATGAGTGAAGCAGGCGGTCGAATTTTAAGATGGTATGCACCTGTCGCAATTCTATTTTCTTTCTATTCGATTTCAGCTGCAATTCTACAAGGAATTAATAAGCAAAAGTTTGCAGTGGTAAGTTTATTTATGGGGCTAATTCTCAAAATTAGTTTCAATAGTCCGTTTATCTCCTGGTTTGGTGAAATTGGATCAATTCTTGCTACTGCCCTAGGATACACAGTTGCCATTTTATATTGTTTCTGGATGATTGCAAGACATGCAGGATATAAATACTCAATGTTTGCAAGAAGGTCGTTATTAATGGCTATTTTCGCAACCGTTATGGCATCGGCTATATTTTTAATCGGATGGTTATTATCTTTTGTTGTCGGATTTGAAAATGGTAGGGCGCAGTCAGTCTTCGTGCTCTTAGTTGGGGTTGTAGTTGGGGCTGCTGTTTACCTATTCTTAGCTTATCGATCACGACTATTGGAGGTCCTTCTCGGCAATCGATTTGCATTTTTATCAAGAGATAGAAAAAAGGCTGTTCAGTAAGTGACAGCCTTTTTTTCGAATATATCTATTCGATTTGTGTGGGAAAAATTAGTTTATTCCGGAATTAGAAGGTTCTTACGGTGTTAGTCTTTTTAATCACGAATTCCTAAGCGACGTTCAATCCGATCAACACGACGATCTAAACGGTCAATTTGGTTGTCTAGTCTTTGGATTTGGCGTTCTAGTTGATCAAGACGACGGTTAACGTTTCCTGCGCCTCCTCCAGGGAATCCAGGAAAGAATGGTTGTTGTTGTTGACGATAATCATAATAATACATGGTGTATCGCTCCTTTTTCTTTATAAAAATACAATAACAGTGTATGTATGAAGGGCGTTTGTGCAATGAATAAAACGCCCATTCTAATAAAGAATGGGTATTCGCTGAGTAAAAAGGAGGTATTTGCATTGCGAATTGATAAATTACTTGCCAATCGAGGATTTGGAAGTAGAAAAGAGGCTAAAAGCCTATTAAAATCTGGAGCTGTTCAAATAAATGGAGTAGCTATCAAAGATTCTAGTAAGCATGTAAATGTAGAATCAGATTCAGTCACCGTTCATGGTGAAATAATCGAATACAAGGAATTCATTTATTTAATGCTAAATAAACCTCAAGGTGTTATATCGGCAACTGAAGATCATCTTCATGACACCGTTATTGATTTATTAGAAATGGAAGATACGGTCTACAATCCTTTTCCAGTCGGACGTTTGGATAAGGATACAGAAGGTTTATTGCTGTTAACAAATGACGGTCAGCTTGCACATCAATTGCTTTCACCAAAAAAACATGTGCCTAAAACCTATATTGCCATTATTGAAGGTGAAGTAACTCAAGAGGATGTGGAGGCATTTCGAAATGGGGTTACGCTTGATGATGGATATGAAACAATGCCAGCAGAACTAAAAATCATCAGCAGTGGATTGCGCTCTGAAATCGAAGTAATCATTGAAGAAGGAAAATTCCATCAAGTAAAGCGAATGTTTGAGTCGGTAGGGAAGCGAGTCATCTATTTGAAAAGGGTTAAAATGGGGCCATTACCACTAGATGAGTCTCTCGAGTTAGGGGAATATCGTGAGTTAACAGATGATGAGGTATTGCAATTAAAAAACTATACGAAAAATTAACAAGGGCTGTCATTAAGACAGCCCTTTGTCATTGCAAATATAGTTTCTATGTATGTATCTGTATGAATAGGCTTTCTAGTGTGAAGTTATTTGCTACCTTCTTCAAGCGCCCCTTAAAATTGGTTGCTAAGATATTTTGACTTTCTTTTTTGTGATTGTCCATTTTCCTCGGCTAGGGCTGCGAACCAAATCATTATATGCTAACACATTCAAATCACGCTGAATGGTTCTTGATGTTATTCCAAATTCATCAACAAGCTCCTGTGTTGTTACAGTCCCTTTTTCGTTAATAAACATGTAGACTGATTTGATACGAGTTAACATACGGTTTGTTGAAGGCTTCAAAAAACCACTCCTTATCATTTTTGTACATGCCAGACATGCCTCAGTCTTCCTATTAATCAAATCGCTTTTCAAAAATATCAATTGGTATGAAGTATTCATATTTTAAACAAACAATCTTATATATATGTCCTTTTATCACCTCTTCTCTTTACAGGTGCGTTTGCTATATATATATAGTTGTAACTGAATAGTATGACTATTTCCGCAAAATTTTTCAAGAATTTACATTTTACTTCTATTATTATCATAAATTATTTCTACTATTCTGTTTTTTACATTTTAATTACAGTTTGGTAAAGGTCGTCCAAAAAAAGGAAACTTTTTTTCAGGATTTTCGTATGTAATGGTGGAGGGGTTGTGAATGGAACAGACATTATTGGTAGTCTCGATACAGGATTCGGGCTATGAAGAAAATAATAAAATTGTAGAAAATCTTTCTTTTTCAATCAACCGAGGCGAAATCGTTGGGCTTATAGGGCCTAATGGTGCAGGTAAAAGTACAACGATCAAAACAATTCTCGGATTATTGGAAAACACAAATAGCAAGATTAATTTTATCAATAACCATACATATGCTTATATTCCGGAACGTCCGGTTTTTTATGATGAATTGACATTATGGGAACATCTCGATCTTGCGGCGGGTGTGATGGAGATTGAAGACTCACAGTTTAATGAAAGGGCGATGAAACTAGTTAATCTCTTCCATATGGAAAAAGTGATACATAAGCTTCCAAGTACTTTCTCAAAAGGGATGCAGCAAAAGGTTATGCTCATAACGGCCTTTCTAATAAAACCGGATATTTATATAATTGATGAACCGTTTGTCGGATTAGATCCAATGGCGATGCAGGACTTTTTAACGCTAATTGATGCTGAGAAAAAACGTGGGGCAGGAATTTTGATGTGTACACATGTATTAGATACTGCGGAAAAGGTATGTGATCGTTTCCTATTGGTAGCGAGTGGGAGGCTTAAGGCCGAGGGCAATCTTGAAAACATTCGAGCAGAAGCCAAACTTCCTGAGGCTGCACTTTTACAGTGTTTTAACCAAATTGTACAAGGTGAAACGTCGAATGAATAAAAGTCTATTTAGAACTCGACTTCGTAAAGAGATTGGGTATCAATGGGGTGTATTTAAAAGTGTAGTAGATTGGACCATTTTCCTCTATTTATTCATTCCTGCCCTTGCGATAGGGGGCTATCATTATTATTTATGGTGGTCTGAAATTCCAAGCTGGGTTAATGGTTTCCCACTTTCCTTTCTATTTATTTTGCTTTACTTTTTTTGCTGGGAAGGACGGATCCGGACATTTTTGGAGGAAGCAGATCAATTATTTTTACTTCAAAAACGCTACCTTGTTGTGGCTTTGAAAAAGTCAACACGTAATCTATATGTTCTTGGCTATAGTGTAGGAGTACTTATTCTTGTAGGGATATTAGCGCCATTTTTATTCAATCAGTACAACCTATCCTGGTTGGATATCCTTAGCGTTACCTTTTATTTTATCAGCCTAAAAGCTCTAGTCCTTGGATGGAAGCAATCCCTAGACGATATCGTTTCGCCATGGAAAAAAGGCTTTTTTATAGTTTTACTATTCATTGCATTAGGTGCTTTCACATCTTCATTTGTAACTTGGGCACTTGAACAGTTTGCTTTACTATTACTAATGATTGGCCTTATTCAATGGTTCATATTTTGGGTGTATTCTTCGAAAAGGATAGACAAGCTTACAACCTTTTCTAAGGATGTTGAGCTAGAGAAAATGCTTAAGCTGAAATACGTTAGGAGTATCTTTGTTTTTTCCGAATATGTAGAAAAAACACCAAATCAAAAGAAGCGAAGCCCACTTTTTTATCGGAACTCAAAACGAATTTATAAAAAACGTAATCGCCAGAAAAGTTTACAGGAATTATTTATTAAAGTCTTTTTCCGGAACAAAACCTATTTGTTTCAATGTTTACAAATCTCGAGTATCACGACAGCAGCCTTGTTTGTCATCCCTCCAATTTGGATCAAATGTATAATCTTTTTTGGCTATATTTTCATAGTAAGAATGTGGATAAAGATTGTATATAAGCGGGCTATGTCCAATCACTTTATCGTCAATGTTAGAAAAGATGATAATATTCGTATACAGGCGGAACACTATATTGTGAATTTAATATCGCTTCCTGTAATATCAATTGTAGGAATAATACTAATTTTGATCATAGTGTAAGGAGAATTAGGATGGAACAGATTAACTGGCTTGAAGAAGTAACAAAACGCAAAGACCAATTGATTAAAGATACGCAAGATTTTTTGAGAATAAAAAGTGTCCTTGATGAAGAAAATGGAACTCCAACTGCACCGTTTGGTGCGGGAATTGATGAGGCATTACACTATTTATTAGACAAAGGTAGTGCGGAAGGCTTTAACGCTAAAAACCTTGATGGCTATGCAGGTCATCTCGAAATGGGTTCTGGAAATGATTTGGTTGGTATTTTATGTCATATTGATGTTGTACCAGAAGGGGATGGATGGTCTAGTGATCCGTTTGGGGCAGAAATTCGTGACGGAAAAATAATTGCAAGAGGCTCACTTGATGATAAAGGTCCAACAATGGCTGCATATTACGCGATGAAAATAGTAAAGGAATTGAATTTGCCACTCTCTAAGCGTGTCCGTATGATCATTGGAACGGATGAAGAAAGTGATTGGCGCTGTGTCGACCATTATTTTAAGCACGAAGAAATGCCGACAATGGGCTTTGCACCAGATGCGGATTTCCCGATTATTTATGCTGAAAAAGGAATTGCCGATTTTGATATGGTTCAAAAACGGGGTCAAGCTTCTGGTGGTGAGCTTCGCTTAGAGTCATTCAGTTCAGGGCGACGCTACAACATGGTTCCTGATTTTGCAGAGGCCAAGCTTGAAGGGAAAGCAAATCTTCAAAAAATGGTGAATGATTTCCAAGAGTTTTTACATAAAAACACATTAGAAGGTCGTGGCATTTGTGATGAAGATACCGTCATTTTTCAGCTTGAAGGTGTGTCTGCTCACGGGATGGAGCCAGACCATGGAAAAAACGCGGGCTTATATTTGGCAACCTTTTTACAAGGATATTCATTAGATGAACAAGCTACGCAATATATAAACTTCATAAATGAATATTTCGTTAGTGATTCAAGAGGAAGAAGTCTTGGTGTTGCTTATAGTGATGACATCACAGGCGATCTAACCATTAATGTTGGAAAGCTTTCCTATTCTTCAGTGAATGGTGGAAGACTCGGATTAAATTTACGTTACCCTGTAACAAATGAAATGGACGGAACGAAGAAGAAACTTGAGGAAGTATGTGAGAAGGTCGGATTCGAGCTTACGAATTACAGTAATTCTTCACCACACCATGTTGACAAGAATCATCCATTAATTGAAACCCTTCAAAAAGTCTATGAGCAGCAAACTGGTGAGGAGGCTACTTTGGTTTCAATTGGTGGAGGAACATATGCAAGGTCATTAGAAGCGGGTGTGGCATTCGGACCCTTGTTCCCAGGTCGCCCAGATGTTGCCCACCAAAAAGATGAATGTATTTTAGTAGATGACTTAGTTAAGGCAACTGCAATTTATGCTCAAGCGATATATGAATTAGCAAAATAAGATCCTAGAGCCCGCCCTAGTGGTGGGCTTTTAAATTGGGATTATGTGCTAACGCCGATAGAATCGGCCCTGGTTTCCCTTTATACGTAAGTTTGCTAAAATGATAAAATAATAAAATACATCATTTTAAAAAAGGGGCTTTAAAATGGAGCATCAAACTCACTACTTTCTTGCACTTGCACTTCCTCCAGAGACAAAAGAGCTCTTGTTTAAATGGCGCGAAATGCTTGAACCACGCCTACCGTTTAAGTCATGGGTTCATCCTGAGGATTTACACATTACGCTTGCTTTTTTAGGGGGGCAGGCATCGTTTAAACAATTGACTTCCATCAAAAAAGAAATGCCGGAAATCGCTAAGCAGCATCCACACTTTACTCTTCGACTAAATGGGCTTGGAACGTTTGGCAAATCAGATTCTCCTCGTATCTTATGGGCTGGAGTAGAAGAAAGCGAACCATTAAGAGCTCTTCAGAAAGATATCTATCAAGCGTGCACGGACTTGGGCTTTTCACTGGATAAGCGAAAGTTTACTCCACATATTACAATGGCAAGAAAATGGAAATCTGAAAATCCATTTTCTACAAATGATTTAAATGAAATCGTACAACCAAAAGAAGACCAATCACTATTAATAGCAGAGCATTTTGTGTTATATCAAACTCACTTGAATCGAACGCCGAAGTATCAGCCGTTATCGATATTTTCATTGAGCTAAAAAGGCGATGTTCAACAATTTCCCAAATGTTAAGCTTCGGATATCTGCGTCACTCGCTTCTAATTTGTCAAATTTTTGAACACGTATTAAAAAGGGGAATTTTTCGATGAGATTTGTTAAGATTTGTTTTCAAATCGCCATTTTATATATGATTTATTGGGTCGGAACATTGATACAAGGTCTTTTACACACTTCTATTCCAGGTAGTATTATTGGGATGATTTTGTTATTTATCTTGTTACAAACAAACATCATTAAAGAAAAATGGCTAGGAGAAGGGGCGCAATTTTTACTTGCGTATTTGGCACTGCTCTTTGTGCCAGCAACTGTTGGGATCATGGATTACCTCTCCTTTTTCAAAGGGAAGGGCTTTATTACGGTTGCTATTGTGTTATTAAGTACAATTCTAGTTATGCTTACATCAAGTATAGTTGGTGACAAATTAGCAGCTAGAAAACAACAGAAGCAAAGCAAGAGTATCGGGGAGGGCTTTGGAGCATGAATACATTATATGCGATTTGCTCTATCGTTTGTACGATCATTATCTTTCTTTTGATGACACGACTGTATAAGCGATATACCCACCCGTTACTAGTTCCAATTGCAACAACTACGTTTGTGATTCTTATTATTTTGTTATTCTTCTCAATCCCTTATGAAACTTATATGTTGGGTGGGAAATGGATAGATGAGCTACTTGGACCTGCAGTGGTGGCATTGGCCTATCCTTTATATCAAAATCGCAAATCGTTAAAGGAATTTTTCATTCCGATTATCATTGGCGTGTTTGTAGGTTCAACGACAGGAATCATAACAGGACTTTACTTTTCAAAAGTATTAGCAATCGACTCAGATATCATCCTTTCTCTTGCTCCAAAATCAGTAACATCTCCGGTTGCTATGGATATTGCAAGTGTGACCGGTGGAATTCCTGCACTGGCGGCCGTTTATGTGATGTTTGCGGGAATTTCGGGTGCTATGTTTGGTCCACTTCTTTTAAAAATGGTTAAGGTCAATCACTTTGTTGGTGTTGGTTTAGGTTTTGGGACAGCATCACATGGAATTGGTACAGCAAGGGCATTGGAAATAGGAACAAATCAAGGGGCAATAAGCTCGATTGCGATGATTTTAAGTGCGGTCTATACATCGATCATATTGCCAGTATTGTTTTCTTTTTTTCTATAATGAGGTGTAAAGAAGTTGGGACAATTAATAAAATTGCAGAATTATATATCTAGGTATGAGATTGATATGTTTCGGTATCCCGGCCAGTTTATCCGGCAAAAGAGAAAACAATGGGAACAGACAACGTTAGAGAAGCAACATTTTCTTGATCATATCTTTGATTTTCAAATGAAGTGGGCAAGTTCCACGATTCGGGAAAAATCATATATAGATAAGGAATTTTACAAGGATCATAATTTAAAATACTTTCTTCAGCGATTTCCAGACACATATCTTGTGTTATATAGACCCATTTTCAAGTTGAAAAATGCACCGGTTGAAGTGGAAATTATCATGATTAGCCCGACGACAACTTGGTTAATTACGATTCTTGAAGGGGAAGAAAACAGTGTATTTATAGGCTCAAATAATAGGTTTTGGATTGAACGAAAAGGAAAGCATGATAAAAAAGTGTTATCACCGATGATTGAACTGGATCGGATGGATGGTATCGTTCGTACGATTTATTCTTTATACGATATAGAGCTGCCAATTCGGAAAGTGATTTTGAATCGTACGGGCTATATTGATTTTTCGCTTGCCCCGTTTGATGTAGATTTAGTGGAAAAAAGAAAGTATGAAGAGTGGTTTACCGGGTTGCGAAATATGAGTTCTCCATTAAAACATATGCAATTAAAAGCAGGCAATGCGTTACTACAATACTGTCATACAGTTTGCGTGCGCAGAATGGATTAGGGGTGCAAAAGAATGCACCCTTTTTCTATCATGTTCGCCAAGAGGACTCCTTCCTCAAAAATTCGATAGAATTTTAGGTGGGAGGTGAATTGGCGGGTTGTGTGTTTATCGCTAGAATTATTATGAATTTTTCGGTAATATGGATATGTATAAAACGTATGTTTGGGGGTGGAAACTGCTATGACGGAGTACAAAACAATGCAAATTTGGGTAAAAAATGGTCATCGAATGTATGACTATTTTCAAGAAATGTGTCAAAATGCAAAGAATATGCACAACACCACGAATTTTTATGTTCGTCAAGTTTTCACTAGTTTGACTCAAGAAAAAGAGTTACAACCACTCCAACAAGAAGTTTTGGAAAATATTCAAAAACACCTACCCAAAATGAATGATACTCAACTTATTGCGTACAAAAAAAGACTGGAAAAAGAGAAAACAAAACCAGTTGAAAAACGAAAAGAAATAAAGTGTAATTTATTTGATATACCATCAAAAGAGAAACCTTATGTTGATTACAACTTTTTGGATGCACTTTTTAAATCCATGGTTCAAAACGATTATCGTTCTTTGCCAACGCAATCAAGTCAAGGAATAATGAAAACAGTTTTTCAAAACTGGAAATCGTTTTATGCTAGTTTACGAGAATTCAAAGTAAATCCCAGTAAATTTAAAGCGAGACCTAGAATTCCTGGATATAGTCGCGCAAGAGAAAAAGAGGTTTCCTTTACGAACCAAGATTGTGGCATTAAGGATAAGAAGTTTTTGAAATTCCCTAAAACCAAGGGATGCTTAAACATAGGAAAACTAGGGTTTACGGAAGGGAAACTAAAACAAGTTCGCGTACTTCCGAAGCATGGAAAATATGTAGTGGAATTAGTTTTTGGAATTCCTTCGGAACGTGAAATGAAAGAATCCAAACAACGGTACATGTCTGTTGATTTAGGAGTGGATAACCTTGCAACCATCGTCACCAATACAGGTCGTAGACCTGTTTTAGTGAAGGGCAAAAGTATTAAATCTGTCAATCAACGATACAACAAATTAAAAGCACATTATACTGCGATTCTGCGTAAGGGTAAAAATCCAAAAAAAGGACAGTTTTCTTCAAAGCGTTTAGAGAAAATCAACAATAAACGGTTTAATCAAATCAAAGATTTGTTCCACAAAGCAAGTCATCAAGTTGAAAAAATTGCTTTAGAAGAAGATATCGACACGATTATCATCGGTCAAAACAAAGATTGGAAGCAAAACACGAATATGAGTAAAAAGAACAATCAATCTTTTGTTTCAATACCTCATAGCCTTCTGATTCAAATGATTACTTATAAGGCGGAACGCCACGGAATTAAAGTAATTGTAACCGAAGAATCGTACACATCCAAAGCAAGTTTCCTAGATAACGATGATATCCCCGTTTACGGAGAAAGTGATACAAAAAAATCATTCTCAGGTAAGCGTATTAAGCGTGGACTTTATCGTTCGAAGAACGGTACATTCATTAATGCGGATGTGAACGGTGCTGCAAATATAATGAGAAAAGTGTTCATAAAGGCATTTGAAGAAACGCTTTCAAGTTTGCTTCAGCCAGAGTCACTCCTTCTCAAATAAAAGTAATCCTGAAGGCAGGACTAACAGGATAGCGGGGTTGGGTGTTTTTAGCACACCAAAGTGTCAACTCCACTGGTGGTTAATCGTCATCTTCAAAGTCGACACCCCAGAACCCCCCATTTCAAATTTCGTAGAAATTAAGTGGCGGGAGTTTTCATTGTCATCTCTATAAATATAAAATACTATTAAGTCACGGATGTCATATTCTTTTGAGGATAAACTATGAAACTATTGATTTTTATTGTAAATAAACAGGCTGGGAACGGTAAGGGACTAAAAGTTTGGAACCAGCTTAAACATGAATTAGAACAGAAAAAAATCCACTATCGTTCTTTTTTCACAAAATACCCAAATCATGCCGGTGAATTGGCTCGACAAATCGGCTCAATGTTTGAAGATAAGGTGGAGGCTGTCATTGCTGTTGGTGGAGATGGAACCATTAATGAAGTCGTGAATGGCATGGTGTATTATCCTGAGATTAAGGTAGGGTATATCCCAGCTGGCTCTGGAAATGACTTTTCAAGAGGTTTTAAGGTGCCAAAATCTCCATTAGATGCACTCACCTTCATTATTCGCAATAAATCAGGTAAAGCAAAATTGTTTGATATCGGAAAATGCAAGCTTCAAGGGAAAACAAAGAGTTCCTATTTTGTGAGTAGCTTAGGCACAGGTTTTGACGCTGCAGTTGCGAAGCGAACAAATGAATCGACAATGAAGAAATACTTAAATAAGGTACATCTCGGCTCATTAGCATACGTCGGTGCACTGATCCGCCTCCTTTTTACCTATCACCTTACGAAAGTTACAGTAAACATTGACGGGAAAGACTTCCATTATGAAGATGTTTGGTTTGTGACCGTTTCAAATCAACCTTTTTATGGAGGAGGAATGAAAATAGCACCACAGGCAAAGACAACAGATGGTTTCTTTGATATTACGGTTGTTCATCATCTTTCAAGAATCAAACTTCTATTTGTATTTGCGACAGTTTTCTTCGGAGCTCATACCAAGTTTAAGGAAATTGCGCAGCATAAAGGTGTAACGATTCGTATTGAATCAGATGAGAAAATGTTTGTTCATGCGGATGGCGAATTCATTGGCCAAACTCCTGTTCAGGTCGAAGTTCAGCATCGAAAAATACCCTTTTTGGTCAAATAAGCCTTTTTGGTACTATTTGCCTGTGTTATTTTTGCTATTTTTTATACCGAAAAAGTTTCTTTATCTTGACTTTAATTGTAATTCAACGCTAAAATTTAGTAAGATAGCTATTGTTATATGGTATGTTCAATAGCTGTCTTTTTTATTTTATATTTATTAGGAAATGTTGTGTTGAAATTGGAGATAAACTGGCTTACATACGTATTAGGCAACGAGTGGGAATACTCCCCAGCGGGTGGTGCAACGGGAGACGCGTATTTTGCCCAATTAAATGATAAAAAAATATTTCTTAAACGAAATTCATCCCCGTTTCTTGCGGTTCTTTCTGCAGAAGGGATTGTTCCGAAGTTAATTTGGACGAAGCGTCTCGAGAATGGCGATGTTGTCACAGCACAGCAATGGCTCAGCGGCAGAGAATTGAAGCCTGCTGAGATGAACGGTGAAAATGTGGCGGGATTACTAAAAAAGATTCATCAGTCCAATGAGCTATTAGAAATGCTTAGACGTATAGGTAAAAAGCCTATAGAAGCCAAGGATGTATTGGACGATGTATTACGAAAATTGCATCCAGACTTATTAAAGTTTGAAATTGTAAACAAGGCCATCACATTTTTAGAGCAAGAACTTGTGAATATGGACCATGATCATAATGTCGTTTGTCATTCTGATGTCAATCATAACAATTGGCTATTATCAGATAGCAATGAGCTCTACTTAATTGACTGGGATGGAGCGATGATTGCAGATCCTGCAGTAGATATTGGTATGCTTTTACATTGGTATATAAAAAAAGAAGACTGGCCAAAATGGATCAGTCTCTACGGAATGGAATTAACAGATAATTTGCTTCTGCGTATGAAATGGTATGTGGTTGCACAATCTTTGCATCTTTTAGGTTGGTATCAGGTAAAAAAGAAGGAGAAGGAAATCCTTCATTGGCTGCAATATTTGGAGCATTTATTATGAGTATTGGTCAATATCTGAAATCCATTGATTAATTTGATTTTGATGTGATTCAATATGGTTATCTAGATGCTGGGTATATTGGCCTTGTTGACTATAGGAATAGACATCTGTTAAAACCTGTTTCACACTCTGGTCAATATTTGGGTTTGCCAGAAGGGATTGAATCAGTCTTCCTAATTGTTCGCATTCAGATACTGTACCACAGCAATCCATTTGATGATTTGATAATATATCCTTTAAAATATCCATTTGATGTGTATGATCTAGAGGCATTTTAGAACACTTCCTTTTTGATGTTGTCTCTATACTACATTTCCATGAAATGACCATTTTTATACGACGTAAACACGAAACTCACCAATCGGTGGGTTTACGTTGTTTTTTGGCATAGAATCGTCCAATAAAGCCTTGCGCGAAAGTGTTGGACATGTTATTCTTTTGTGCGATACAACTTAAATGAGGTGGCAATCATGCGTTTGCGCAATAAACCGTGGGCGAAGGAAAGATTAGCGTCATACCCACAGTACGTAATCGAAAATCCAGTTGAACATAAAGGGAACTGGAATCAAGTTTTTGGAAATGATAATCCGATTCATATAGAAGTAGGTACAGGTAAAGGCAGATTTGTTACAGAGATGGCAAAAGCTCATCCTAATATCAACTATATTGGGATTGAATTATATGAAAGTGTCATAGTCGCAGCTTTAGACCGTGTGATTGAGGCAGAGATACCGAATCTTAAATTATTGAATCAAAATGCAGATAAACTTAGGGACTTTTTTGAAAAAGGAGAAGTTGACCGCGTTTATCTCAATTTTAGTGATCCATGGCCAAAGACACGTCATGAAAAACGTCGCTTAACCTACAAAACATTTTTACAAATGTATGAGGATATCCTTGTTAACGAAGGTGAAATTCATTTTAAAACAGATAATCGTGGGTTATTCGAATATTCGTTAAGAAGCTTTTCTGAATACGGTCTGCTTTTAACATTTGTAAGTCTTGACCTTCATAAATCAGATTTTGAAGATAATATCATGACGGAGTATGAAGAAAAATTTTCCGAAAGGGGACATCCGATTTATCGTTCAGAGGTCCGATATCAACCTAAATAATCGTAACCCTTCCCATAAACATGGTTTATGGGTTTTTTATGTTGTTAAACTCTACCGAAAGATGATTTATAAATATTCTTAATAATGGTAAAATGAGGATAACCGTTGGTGAAGGGTGGGGAAAGAATGGAACAGCTTGTAATTGGTGATATTACACTTACATGGTTAAATGGTGGTGTTACACATTTAGATGGTGGTGCAATGTTTGGTGTTGTGCCTAAGCCGTTATGGTCAAAAAGATATCCACATAATGAAAAAAATCAAATTGAACTGCGAACAGATCCAATCCTTGTGAAGGCAGGTTCAAAAAATATTTTAATTGAATCAGGAATTGGCAATGGAAAATTGACAGATAAGCTGAAACGGAATTTTGGGGTTCTGGAGGAGTCTTCTATTGATAAGTCTTTGGCAGAACTTGGACTTACAACGAGTGATATTGATATCGTCCTTATGACTCACCTTCATTTTGATCATGCATGTGGTCTTACGAAATGGGAAAATGAAAAATTGGTTCCAGTTTTTGAGAACGCTGTCATTTATGCGACAGATGTGGAATGGGAAGAAATGCGAAATCCGAATATCCGCTCAAAAGCGACATACTGGAAAGATAATTGGGTAGCAATCGAACATCAAGTAAATACGTTTACTGACAAACTTGAGGTTGTCCCTGGAATTACGATGATACATACAGGTGGACATAGTGATGGTCATTCTATTATTTTGTTAGAGAGTCAAAATGAACAGGCAATACATATGGCGGATATCATGCCGACACATGCCCATCAAAATGTTTTGTGGGTGTTGGCTTATGATGATTACCCAATGAAATCGATTGAGCAAAAACAAAAATGGATGGGTGAAGGACTTGCAAAAGAAGCATGGTATATTTTTTATCATGATGCTTTATATCGAGCAATTAAATGGAATCAATCTGGAGAAATGATTGATTCATTAAAAAGAATTCGAGAATAAAAAAAGTAGCTTATAAGTAGTAAAACCTTATAAGCTAATCAGCCTTACAATGGGTTAACCTCTAATATGGAACCTGTTTTTGCATCCATTACAAATTCGTATTGGTGGCTTTCTTGATTTAATTTGCGAGAAATGCCACCTTTGTATACTTGATAGTGAATGCCTGATTTTGTGTAGTCCTCTGGATTCATTTGGATCCAAGACCCATCTATTGGGCCATTCTTTTTGAAAGCTTCTTTGGCGAGTTTTAAGGCTTTGTCACCGGGAATCGTTGAATCACTTAATGCTTCTTTAATAAGAAGTGCACTTGCAAATCCAACACCAAAACCAAGAAAAAACTTATTCCAGCTCATTTCATCCCTCCTAAACGGACTTAATCCTTGTGATAAGTATAACTTCTTTTTATGAAAATCTCCATGTTCGCTATGGTAACAAAAAAACAATTTCGATATACTAAATAATGTACATAATAGAATCAAATTTTTGCTACTTGTTACGACTCTTATATACTGGAAGGAGAATGACATTGAAACAGGATACACTTGAGCTTTTTAAAACGTTAACAGAGCTTCCTGGAGCTTCAGGGAATGAACACCAGGTAAGAAAGTTTATGCGTTCACAGCTTGAAAAATACTCAGATGAGGTTGTACAAGATGGATTAGGTAGTATTTTTGGAGTACGTCGTGGTGATGCTAATGGGCCAACTGTTATGGTTGCTGGCCATATGGACGAAGTTGGATTCATGATCACTTCGATCACGGATAATGGGATGCTTCGTTTCCAGACTTTAGGTGGCTGGTGGAGCCAAGTTCTTTTAGCGCAGCGTGTACAGGTGATTACTGACATTGGTCCTGTTATCGGGGTTATTGGATCAATCCCTCCACATTTACTGGAAGAGAGCCAACGAAAAAAACCAATGGATATTAAAAATATGTTAATTGATATTGGTGCTGATGATCGTGAAGATGCAATCCGCTTGGGAATTAAGCCTGGTCAGCAGGTAGTTCCGATTTGTCCATTTACACCAATGGCAAACGAAAAGAAAATTTTAGCCAAAGCATGGGATAACCGCTATGGCTGTGGGCTTTCCATTGAGCTATTGAAGGAATTGCAGGGAACCCAGTTACCAAATACACTTTATTCTGGTGCAACTGTACAAGAAGAAGTAGGTTTAAGAGGTGCAAGAACGTCTGCAACGATGATTAAACCTGATATTTTCTACGCTCTAGATGCAAGCCCAGCTAATGATATGTCTGGAGATAAGAGTGCATTTGGTAAACTGGGACATGGTGCTTTACTTCGAATATTTGACCGTACAATGGTTACACACCGTGGCATGCGTGAATTTATTTTAGACACAGCAGAATCCAATAATATTAAATACCAATATTTTGTTTCTCAAGGTGGAACAGATGCTGGCCAAGTTCATCTTTCAAATGAAGGTGTGCCATCAGCAGTTATCGGGATTTGTTCTCGTTATATCCATACACATGCATCAATTATTCATGTGGATGACTATGCTGCTGCAAAAGAATTACTTGTTACCCTTGTAAAGAATTCTGATCGAACAACAGTGGATTCCATTCGTCAGAATGGGTAAAAATAAAGGTAGCAAAAATTAAAGGTGCTCGGCTTATGCCGAGCATTCGTTTTGATAAAGAGGTGGTAATAAAATGATACAAATTGCAATTGGTACGAAAAATCCTGCAAAAGTGGATGCGATTATACAAGGATTTGCTGGCATTGAAGCAAATTTACATCCAACATCCGTATCTTCGGGTGTGTCAGCCCAACCTTTTTCAGACGAGGAGACCATTCAAGGTGCAATTAATCGCGCAAAGTCGGCTCTTGAAAAGGAAGGCACAGACATTGGAATTGGCTTAGAGGGTGGGGTCGTTGAAACCGAGTTTGGAATGTTTTTATGTAATTGGGGCGCAATTGTCGATAAAGACAATGACCCGATTATTGCAGGTGGAGCAAGAATTCTACTACCAAGTGAAATTGCTAGAGAATTAAAAAAGGGAATCGAACTTGGTGATGTGATGGCGGATTTCACAAAACAAAAGGATATCCGCAAGGCTGAGGGTGCAATCGGTATTTTTACGAACCATTATGTGAATCGAAAAGATATGTTCACGCATGTCGTAAAGCTTCTCGTTGGCCAGTTTGCATATAGAAAAAAATTAAGTCATAATTGTAACAAATAAATGGTACTTATTTCTTATTGATTAAAATTAGTAGATTACTCTTGCAACTAATAAATTAATAGGTTTATTATAGAAAAAGAGAATAGCTACCTTTTTAAGGGGTGAGAGAATATGAAACTAGGGAAAGTCCTTGTTTTCATTTTTCTATCGCTTGTAGGACTTTTGGCAGGTTGTGCATCGATTGAAGATGAATCAAAGGAAGCGGTTGCAGCGGTCGAAGATGTGTTTAAAGCTCAACCTGAAAAGACAAATAGTGAAAACGGTAATGTTTCCTTTTATATGCCATCTACTATGGAGATAGAAAAGAAGGATGAAAATAACGTAATCCTTCAAAACGGAAACCAAACATTTATTTTATTTGTAAATCCTAATGAAGAACGTACAAGTGATGTATTGTATAACTCAGTTGATGCGAAGGAATTTGCAATTGACAAAACCTATACAGATAAAGAACGATTTGGCTATGTAAAAGTTTTTGAAATAGAAGACAAGCTTTACCTTGTGACTGTGGGAATTGGCGGAATAAAAATGACAACAGAAACGAAGGTAAGCGACATTTCTGAAAGTGCAACCGAGATGATGCAAATCGTATCTTCCGTGAAATATTGAAGTTAAGCCCCTACACTGTTAGGGGCTTTTATTTGTTTTTAAGTAAAGAATATATGATAATTAGTTCATACGGAAATTGGAGGTAAAGCCCATGAAAAAACTTGAAACGATTGACCAATATCAAGAATTAATTAAAAGCGGAAAGAACATTCTAATGTTTTCAGCAGATTGGTGTCCAGACTGCCGTTTTATCGATCCATTTTTGCCTGAAATAGAAAGTTCTTATCCTGACTATACATTTTACTATGTAGACCGTGACGAATTTATTGATTTATGTGCGACTCTGAACGTTTTTGGTATACCAAGCTTTGTGGCTTACGAGGCCGGAAAAGAAACGGGCCGTTTTGTAAGTAAGGACCGTAAAACGAAAGAAGAAATCGAACAATTCATTAATGGTCTCTCTTAAGATCACGTCAGAGAGAGGAGATAGATTTTATGGACTCAAAAAATAATAGGAAAATGGATTCAAAAAAGGTAAAGAAAATAATTCAAGATAAACTATCCCATCATAATTGGCAGTTTTCTTTTGACCGTGAGAAAGATACCTTGCGTATCGAGGACAAGGAAACGAAGAAAGGAACGACTGTCACACTTCCTGGAATAGTCGCGAAATATCAAGAAGAAGGTCCCGGAAGTCTTGATGAAGTCATATATTATATTGAAGAATCTTTGACTTTCATGAATAGTGAATTGGAGCTTGAGGGTAAAGAAAAAAACATTTATCCCGTTATTCGTTCAACCTCCTTTCCGACTGAATCGAATGAGGGAGAAGAACTTATTTACGATGACCATACTGCAGAAACAAGAATTTATTATGCTCTTGATTTAGGAACAACGTACCGTTTGGTCGATAAAAAGCTTCTTGAAAAAGAAAATTGGAAATTTGAACGGATCCGTGAAATAGCGAGGTTTAATCTACGTTCCCTAGATGTTTCATACAAGACTGACGAAGTTGCAGGCAATACTTTTTATTTTATAAATAAAAACGATGGATATGATGCAAGTCGTATCTTAAATGATGCCTTTTTACACAAAATGGGCCAACAAATGAAAGGAACAATGGCTGTAGCGGTACCGCATCAGGATGTACTGATTATAGTTGATGTTCAAAATGACACGGGATATGATATCCTTGCTCAAATGACAATGAGCTTCTTTGCAAGTGGACGTGTCCCCATTACGGCACTGTCATTTCTTTATGAAGAAGGAAAACTTGAGCCCATCTTTATCCTTGGGAAAAATCGCCCAAGAAAATAAACGATACTCTACCAAAAGTCGCTAGGAAAACTAGCGGCTTTTTTGTTACAATAAGGAATAGAATTGAAATGGAAGAGTGATAGTTGTGAATTGGATAAAAAGATTACTACATTTTTTACAGACGGACGATGATGATCCAATTGAAATTAAAGCGACTCAAATCAGACAAAACAAACCTGTTGAGGCAAGAGTGACATATGAATACCCAAAGGGAAATTTTCGTTTTCCGGTCATACCAGATCAAGAAAAAACAAGAATAAAAAAGGAAAAGGTACAAACCAGGCAAACACAGCGAACACAGCAAACGCAGCGAGCACAGCAGACACAGCAAAAACAGCATACAAAGCAGACACAGCAAACACAAAAAGCTCAGCAAACTCAACAAACAAGAACCTCACAACCAACTAGGAATTCAACTCCTAAAACCGTTGTAAAGTTACAAGAGAAACAACCCTTTCAACCTTCCGAGACACCATCCCCGGTATTTGGTCTAGGTAAACCAAAGCCTCAGGAAATAGCTCAGGATACAGCTCAAGAAATAGTAGAGTATGAACTTCCTTCAACGCCTATCGCAGATACAGAATCGATTGCTAGGGCATGGAAAGAAGCACAAGAAGAGGTTGCTTCAACAATCATACTAACGGAGCAAGTAGAACCAAAACAGTATACAGTTTCAACTACTTTAGAAGATACAGAGCAAAAGGTGGCAAGCTTTGCGAATCAATTAATAAGTGAAGAAGAGGTAACTGAGGAAGTACCGGCTGCTACTGAGCCACAAGCCAAAGAGTCTATTAATGAGGAAACTCCAATACAAATTGTTGTGGAGGAGGAATTAAATGCGCCTGAGGAAACAAAACTAGTTGAGCAAGAAATGATACATACCGAAGAAATTGTGACAGAAGAGCCAGTTGATCAGATTGAAAGTTTCGAAATGCAAGAAGGTCCTAAAGCGGAGGAAACTGAAGCTACTGTTGAGAATACTGAAACACAGGTTGAACACTCAGACAAAACTGAACAGACTAGAACAGAGCCGAGACGATCCAATATACCGTTTAATGTATTAATGTTTAAAAAGGATAAACAGAAATTGTCACAGAGGAAACCAGAAAAAGTAACACAAGTAACTCCTGTCGATCCAATTGAACAAAAAAGACAACAGGAAGCACCAAGACAAAATGAACAGCTAGTTGAACAGGAAGCACCAAGACAAAATGAACAACTAGTTGAACAGGAAGCACCAAGGCAAAATGAACAACCAGTTGAGCAGGAAAAAACTAGGCAAAGTGAACAGTCAGTAGATCAGGAACAACCAATCCAGCAAGAATTACAAACACATCAGGAAGACGAAGTTCAACAACCTGGCTATACTTTCCCAGAGCTTTCTTTCTTAAATGCGCCTCCTGCCGAACAAGCTGATGACAGTCAATGGTTACTTGACCAGCAAAATATTTTAGACGAGACCCTACGAAATTTTAAAGTCCGTGCAAAAGTGGTGAATGTAACACAGGGCCCTGCTGTTACTAGATTTGAGGTACACCCAGAGCCTGGTGTGAAAGTAAATAAAATTACAAATCTATCAGATGACATTAAATTAAGTTTGGCTGCCAAGGATATTCGGATCGAAGCACCGATTCCTGGAAAAAATACAATTGGTATTGAAGTACCAAATAGAAAAAGCAAGCCTGTACTATTAAAGGAAATCATACAAACTCCTGAATTCCTAACAAATCAATCACCATTAGCTGTTGCAATGGGTCTTGATATCTCTGGAAAGCCGATTGTAACGGATTTACAAAAGATGCCACATGGACTTATCGCAGGTGCGACTGGTTCGGGTAAAAGTGTATGTATTAACGCAATGCTTGTCAGTTTGTTATATAAAGCATCACCGGATGAAGTGAAGTTACTACTTATTGATCCCAAAATGGTAGAATTGGCACCTTATAACCATATTCCACATCTTGTAAGCCCGGTTATTACGGATGTAAAGGCGGCAACAGCTTCTCTAAAGTGGGCAGTTGAAGAAATGGAAAGAAGATATGAATTATTTGCCCATACCGGTGTTCGTGATATTGGTAGATATAATGAAATGGTGAAAAAGCATGATGAGAAAAGCGGGAAATTACCTTATCTCGTGATTATCATTGATGAGCTTGCTGATCTAATGATGGTAGCGCCAGGGGATGTAGAGGACTCAATCTGCCGAATTGCCCAAAAAGCAAGAGCCTGTGGAATCCACTTAATTCTTGCGACTCAACGCCCATCGGTAGATGTTATCACAGGATTAATCAAAGCGAATATTCCAACTCGTATCGCGTTTTCTGTTTCCTCACAGGTTGATTCAAGAACGATCATTGACTCAAGTGGGGCAGAAAAGTTGCTTGGAAGAGGAGATATGCTTTTCCTAGAGAATGGTTCTTCAAAGCCATTTCGTGTACAAGGCAACTTTGTTACAGATGATGAAATCGAGGAAGTTGTTAATTTTGTAAAATCAGAAATGAAGCCAAGCTATATGTTTGAACAGGACGAGCTCCTAAAGAAAGCTTCAATCACAAATGAAGAAGATGAGCTCTTTTTTGAGGCATGTGAGTTCGTTCTTGAACATGGGGGAGCTTCTACCTCTAGTGTCCAAAGACGTTTTAGAATTGGATATAATCGTGCAGCACGTCTAATTGATATGATGGAAGAACAAGGAATTATCTCTGAATCTCGTGGTAGTAAACCACGTGAAGTTTTGATAACTGAAGAGGATTTAGCTGAGATATATGAGGGCTGATAACTATTGTTATCGCCCTTTTTCCTTTATAGGTAAAAGGAATCAAATGTATGACTCACTATCATAGAAAAATCAGTGCTACAACAGGTTAATTCTAATGTCCTACGTTCATAATAAGGATAACTCATCCCACTTAAGTTGTGGTTTCGTAGGACATACTTCATACTTCTTGTTGATTTCTAGTTATTTTTTCGTAATGGTCTTCACCATTGATTAGTGCTATAATGAAAAAATGTGAGATGATTGTATATACATAAAATTCGATTTTACTTAATAGCACCTATCTCAAAATCATGGGTACAATTATCAAAATTAGATGAATTTCATATACTGTCTTACAGATAGACATTGTTGGAGGTTCTTTATATGACAGTTTACCACTTCGTTGGAATCAAAGGTACTGGCATGAGTTCATTGGCACAGATACTTCATGACATGAATTATGAAGTTCAAGGGTCTGACCATGAAAAATTTTATTTCACACAAAAGCCTTTAGAGCAAAGAGGAATAAAGATTTTACCTTTTGACAAGGAAAATATTCATGAAGGTCTGACGGTTATTGCCGGGAATGCCTTCCCTGATACTCATGAAGAAATAGTAAAAGCGGTCGAAATGGGGCTACCTGTTATTCGCTATCACCGTTTCCTAGGTGAATTTATGAAAAAGTATACGAGCGTTGCCGTAACAGGCTCCCATGGAAAAACATCTACAACAGGCTTACTTGCACATGTCCTGCAAGGAGCAGAACCAACTTCCTACCTCATTGGGGATGGAAGTGGTAAGGGATCAGAGAATAATAAGAACTTTGTATTTGAAGCATGCGAATACAGACGTCATTTCTTAAGCTATCACCCTGATTACGCGATAATGACGAATATTGATTTTGATCATCCAGATTATTTTGCAAATATTGAAGATGTGTTCAATGCCTTTCAAGAAATGGCCTTGCAAGTTAAGAAGGGAATCATTGCTTGTGGAGATGATGAATACCTTCAAAGCATCCGCGCGAAGGTACCTGTTGTGTTTTATGGTATTGGAGAAGAAAATGATTTTCAAGCGCGAAATATCAAGAAAAACACAGAAGGTTCTACCTTTGATGTTTTCGTAAGAAATACCTTTTTTGCAAGCTTTTCCATCAACGGATACGGAAATCATAATGTATTAAATGCTTTAGGTGTAATTGCATTATGCCATTATGAGAATATTGATGTGTCCATTATTCAAGAGCGTTTGTTGAGCTTCGGTGGTGTAAAGCGTAGATTCTCTGAGAAACGAGTCGGAAATCAAATATTAATTGATGATTATGCACATCACCCAACAGAGATCAATGCAACAATTGAAGCTGCAAGGCAAAAATATCCTGATCGTGAAATTGTGGCGATTTTCCAACCACATACATTTACAAGAACACAGACATTTTTGGATGACTTTGCTGCAAGCTTAGTAAAAGCGGATCAAGTTTATCTATGTGATATTTTCGGTTCAGCCCGTGAAAATAAAGGGGAGCTCTCCATTGGGGATCTACAAGGGAAAATCCCAGGTTCTGAGTTAATCCAAGAAGACAATACTTCTATCCTTAAAAAACATGAGAATAGTGTATTAATTTTTATGGGAGCCGGCGATATTCAAAAATTTCAGGATGCCTACGAAAAAGCGGTCGTATAAAAAAAGACCTTTGCGAAACATGTCGCAAAGGTCTTTTTTTTCTATGTCCAGCTCCAGCGCCTAGCCCCTCGAGGTCATAAGCCAATCCGTCAAAAAGGATAAAAGACATCCTTCTCGCCGGCTTTTCTTATGCTTGTCGGGGCTGAACAAGGCGCTTGCGCATTTCAATTCACTTTAAATTTTCTGGGTTTAATGGTTCAAGCTCAGGGATAACGAAGCGGCCGTCCTTACGAATAAGTACATCATCAAAATAGATTTCGCCACCGCCATATTCAGGGCGTTGAATATTTACCATATCCCAATGAATATTTGAGTTGTTTCCATTGTATGCATCATCATAGGCCTGGCCAGGTGTGAAATGGAAGCTGCCATCAATTTTTTCATCAAATAGAATGTCTTGCATTGGATGTTGAATGTATGGATTTACTCCAATCGCAAATTCACCGATAAAACGTGCACCTTCATCTGTATCAAGAATTTTATTAATACGCTCAGTATCGTTCGATGTAGCTTCTACAATTTTTCCATCTTTAAAAGTAAGTGATACATTTTCAAATGTGAAGCCTTGATATGGGGATGGCGTATTATATGTTAAAGTACCGTTAACAGAATCACGAACAGGAGCAGTATATACCTCACCATCTGGGATATTCATTTCACCTGCACATTTAATTGCTTTAATGCCTTTGATGGAGAATGTAAGGTCGGTACCAGGACCCGTAATGCGTACCTTGTCGGTATGATCCATAAGTTCAACAAGTGCATCCATCGCATTGCTCATTTTACCGTAATCAAGATTACACACATTAAAATAAAAATCTTCAAATGCTTCTGTACTCATCTTCGCTAGTTGAGCCATCGAAGAATTTGGATAACGTAGCACTACCCATTTTGTTTTTGGTACACGTATTTCACGATGTACTTTTTTGCCGACTGTATTTCCTTCAATTTTCATTTTGTCATCCGGTACATCTGCAAACTCATTAATGTTATCACCAGAACGTAAGCCTATATAGGCATCCATTTTGCTCATAACGTTTGCTTCGAAATCGGCTTTCATTTCAAACTGCTTTTCCTGAGCACCTAACAAAAGAGCACGATCTACTTGGTGGTCTTTTAATGATACAAATGGATATCCACCAGCTTTATATGCTTCATTAATAAGCGCAGCCACTAGCTCACGCTGCAAGCCGAAGTTCTCGATGAGTACTTTTTCACCTTCCCCGAGGCGTACAGAATAATTAATTAAATTACGAGCGAGTGTTTCAATACGTGGATCTTTCATATTAATTGCCTCCAAATTCAATTTTGCTTATGTACATTCCTATTGTAACCGAAAAAAAGGAAATTGTTTATTAAAATCGATTGCTTATAAATTCCTTGGAGGACTTCAATGATTTTTGTCGAAAGTTAAACAATGGGGATAGTATGTTTGATATCGGTAAAATCGGGTAACAAAGATAGAAGGAGGTGCATCACGAATGATTCTTATCGTATACATAAGTGTTGCAGTAATTGCAGTAGCTTTTTTAATTTTGGTTATTTATCTCTCAAGGACACTACGTTCCCTTCAAGTAACATTGGATAATGTAGCAAGTACTTTATCTGGATTAGAGAAACAGATGGAAGGTGTAACAAGTGAAACGACAGAACTCTTGCATAAAACCAATAAGCTTGCAGAAGATATTCAGCAGAAGTCCGAGAGTTTGAATACAGTTGTTGATGCTGTTAAAGACGTCGGAACTTCTTTACAACGCTTCAATAAATCAGTCGGAAATGTGACAGAAGAGGTAGCAGTACAGTTAGAGAAAAATAAAACCAAAATCTCACAGGTTGTCCAAGTGGGGAATGCTGTAATAGAGATTTGGGATAAATGGAAAGATAAGAAACAAAAGCACGACAAACCAATTTCGAATGAAGAAAGGGGATTATAATGGGAAAAAATAGTGGTTCAAATTTTATCTTAGGAACAATTGTAGGTGCAGCTGTTGGTGCTGCAACAGCATTATTTTTAGCGCCAAAAACAGGACAAGAATTCCGTAGGCAGATGAATGATCAAGCTTCTGTTGTAAAGGAAAAAACAAATTCACTTTCTAAAACAATCTCTGAGCAGTCCAATCAGATTTTAACAAAAGTAAAAGACTTTAAACCTTCTACTGGGCAAAGTGAGCCTGAAGTTAATGAATCAGTAGTAGATGGAGCGACAGAAGAAACTAATCAGGATTCAGCTGGAAGTGAACAGCTGTTCCAGGAAAAGCTTGCTGAAGCGAAGCAAGCCTTAGACGACGCAGAAAATAATACACAAACTACTAACTACTAATAAATAGGGAGATGTATGTAAAGATGGGGAAGGCAAAAATTGAAACAATCGAAGAATTTAACCAAGTCCTAGAAAAAGAAAATAAATTTATTTTTATAAAGCACAGTCTTACTTGTCCAATTAGTAAAGCAGCTTTTGATGAGTATGAACAATTTGTTTCAGAACATGAAAATGTACCAAGCTACTATCTATATGTTCAAGAAGCAAAAGAACTCTCAAATCACATTGCAGAGAACTTTGAAATTAAACATGAATCACCACAGGCTCTTCTTTTTGAAGATGGCAAGGTAAAATGGAATGCCTCTCATAGAAGTATAACGAAAGAAGCATTAGTCGCTGTTGGTGAATAAAGAAGAGTCCATGGCTAAAAAACCATGGACTTTTCTTTTTAATACGATACAATTGTATAAATAAAAAGAATTGTTCAACTATTTTATTTTTGTAATCACCGATCAATCGATTGTATCATAATATACTTTATTGCTTAAAAGCGTTTGGGTAATAAAGTTTTTAGTGACATATGGAATTTTATCGTTTATAATGAATTCTAATTACTAGAAATATATCAGATTTTCGATTAGATTGCGATAATAACTGGGTGGAGAAAGGAAGAGTGAGATGAGTAAAGTAGAACTAGATAACCTACGCGACAGAGTAGAAGAAATTAACCTTGAAATTCTTAAACTTATTAGTGAACGCGGGAAATTAGTACAAGAAATTGGAAAAGTAAAAGAAGCACAAGGTGTTAACCGATACGATCCAGTACGCGAAAGAAAAATGTTAAATAACATTTTAGAGCATAATGAGGGACCTTTCGAAACATCAACTGTACAACATATCTTCAAAGAAATTTTCAAGGCAGGTCTTGAGATTCAAGAAGACGATCATCGCAAAGCTCTCCTTGTTTCACGTAAGAAAAAACCAGAAGATACAATTGTCGATGTAAAAGGTGTTAAAATTGGTGATGGCTCACAACAATTCATCGTTGGACCATGTGCTGTTGAAAGTTATGAGCAAACAGCTGCAGTAGCTGCAGAAGCAAAGAAATATGGTTTACGCCTACTTCGTGGCGGCGCATTCAAGCCTAGAACCTCTCCTTATGACTTCCAAGGATTAGGACTAGAAGGATTAAAAATCTTAAAACGCGTTGCTGATGAAACAAACATGGCTGTTATCAGTGAAATTGTAAACCCAGCAGATATTGAAGTTGCTTGTGATTACATCGATGTTATCCAAATCGGTGCTCGTAACATGCAGAACTTCGAATTATTAAAAGCAGCGGGTTCTGTTAAAAAGCCTGTATTATTAAAACGCGGATTGGCTGCTACACTTGATGAATTCGTAAATGCAGCAGAATATATCATATCTCAAGGAAATGACCAAATCATTCTTTGTGAAAGAGGTATCCGTACTTACGAAAAAGCTACTCGTAATACACTAGATATTTCTGCAGTTCCAATCTTAAAACAAGAAACACACTTACCAGTATTTGTTGATGTAACACATTCAACTGGACGTCGTGATTTATTATTGCCATGTGCAAAAGCAGCTCTTGCAATTGGAGCAGATGGTGTCATGGCGGAGGTACATCCAGATCCAGCAATTGCTCTATCAGACTCAGCACAGCAAATGGATTTTGATCAATTTGAAAAATGGATCACAGAACTTAAGGCAACTCAAGCCGTTCGTGTATAATTTTATTCAGTAGGGTTTAAACCCCACTGAATAAAATTATAGCCTCTGGCGCATGCCTCAGATTTTTTAGATGAAATTTTTCAAGCACGCTTGAAAAAAATCTGGGCGCAAATACGCCAAGGCGCATTTGATTTTTCATGAAGACCTCCTACTGTAAAAGTAGGAGGTTTTTTCGAGCTTTTTTCGATAATTTTAACGAATTTGTTAAGAATTGCACAAAGTAATTGCCCTTGCGGTGCAAGTATCGTATGATTATTAGATAAAATAAGCAAACATGACATTTGTTTGAATAAAAAAGTTAATACTAACATATAAGTGGTAACTTGAAATAAGGAGTGCTGTCAATGAATGTGACAATCTATGATGTAGCGAGGGAAGCCAATGTCTCCATGGCAACCGTATCACGTGTTGTAAATGGTAACCCAAATGTAAAACCAACAACTCGAAAGAAAGTACAAGAAGCAATTGATCGATTAGGCTATCGCCCAAATGCTGTGGCTCGTGGACTAGCTAGTAAAAAAACGACAACAGTTGGAGTAATCATTCCAGATATCTCAAATATCTTTTATTCAGAGCTTGCACGTGGAATTGAAGATATTGCGACGATGTATAAGTATAATATTATCCTAAGTAACTCTGACCAAAATAAGGATAAAGAATTCCACCTATTAAATACAATGCTTGGAAAGCAAGTGGACGGTATTGTCTTTATGAGCGGAAATATTACGGAAGAGCATGTCGAGGAATTTGAAAAGTCTCCTGTTCCGATAGTATTAGCTGCTTCAGTGGAGAGCACAAATACGGTCCCAGCTGTAACAATCGATGTCGAACAGGCTGCATATGACGCAGTAACGGAATTTGCTAATAAAGGTCATAAGAAAATCGCGTTCGTTACTGGTCCATTAAATGAACCAATTAATGGTGAAAAAAAATTAAATGGTTATAAACGAGCTATCGAGGATGCAGGACTTTCTTACAACGAAGAACTTGTAATCGAAGGTGATTACACATACGATTCTGGTATTGAAGGTTTTGAGAGAATCCATGAATTTGCAGATAAGCCAACTGCTGTATTTGTAGGTACAGATGAAATGGCATTAGGTGTAATCCATAGTGCACAGGATTTAGGGTATTCGATTCCTAATGATTTCGAAATTATAAGCTTTGATAATACACGATTAGCACTCATGGTGCGTCCGCAGCTTACATCAGTTGTTCAACCGATGTATGATATCGGAGCAGTGGCGATGAGACTTTTAACTAAGTTTATGAACAAGGAAAATGTTGAAGAACAAATCGTGACATTGCCACACCGTATTGAATTTAGAAATTCAACAAAAGAATAGTTAAAAAACACGGCTTGAGGCCGTGTTTTTTTATTTGTTATTCCGTATTGGGTAAAGCGTTTTTGTAACGGTAAGTGCATTTTTTTCCTCAATTTCTGCTCTTCTAGGAATGGGTGGATATATAGTAGGCTCATCATCCCAATAAGATGGAAGAGTAAGTTTTGCTTTTGGTTGCCATTGATTGATCCATTCGACAGGAAGTGCGCCACTTATATTTGATTTTTCAATCATTTCGAGCCAAATCAAAGACCATGCTCTAGGAACGACTCTCCATATGTCATATCCGCCTCCACCTACTGCAATCCAGCGACCATCACAATACTGATGGGCAAGCTGATGAGCAAGTTTTGGTATTTCACGATAGATTTTCATTGTTGCGGACAAATGGGTTAATGGATCATAATAATGCGAATCGACACCGTTTTGCGTAAAAATGACATCTGGTTTGAAAAACTCAGTTACTTCTGTAAAAGCGGTCGTGTAGGCATGTAACCATGAATCGTCCTCAGTGAATGCATCTAGCGGAATATTAAAGGTATAGCCATAGCCCTTGCCAGAGCCCCGCTCAGTTACATTTCCTGTCCCAGGAAATAGATATCGTCCTGTTTCATGAATTGAAAGTGTACAAACAGTTGGGTCATCATAAAATGTCCACTGCACACCATCCCCGTGATGTGCATCTGTATCTACATAAAGTACCTTTACATTATATTTCTTTTGCAAATAACGAATCGCAACTGAACTATCATTGTAGACACAAAATCCAGAGGCCTTCCCACGGAATCCATGGTGGAGTCCGCCTCCTAAATTAAGGGCGTGCTTCGATTTCCCTGACATTACATGGTCAACTGCCGATAGGGTAGCGCCAACTAATAATGCACTAGCCTCATGCATGCCGGGAAAAATAGGGGTATCTTCCGTACCGATTCCATAGCTATATCCTGTTTCCTTAGGGAGTTTACCTTCCCCTGCTAACTTAACAGCCTCTATAAATTTAGGGTCATGGACAAGTTCCAATTCTTCATCTGTCGCTATTCTAGGTGGAATAATTTCCGATTCATCTAACAAGTTCAAACTTTTGAGTAGGTCATAAGTAAGCTTTACCCTCGTTTGATTAAAGGGATGATCATTACTAAATCGATATTTTAATAATTCGTCCGAATAGACAAAGACAGATTCTTTCGTCATAATTGTGGCCCTGGAATGGTTGGCCACAGTACAGTGTAGCCATTATCAATTAGATTAGTAATGATCTTATTTGGATTCATTGTTTGAACTCGTAATACAATTATTTTATATTGTGTGTCCTCCTTGTCAGGGTAAACAAGAACACTATGAATATTTACATGATGATTTTTAATAACATTGACAACGTCTGCGAGAGTTCCTGCACGATTATGTACCTTAATTTCGAGTTGTGAACCTGGTTGGTTTGCACCGGTTAGTTGTGCAAAGGTATGAAGTAAATCTGTCTCAGTAATGATTCCAACTAATTTTCCATTCGATTCAATTGGGAGACAGCCAATCCGATATTGGAAAAAAACAGCAGAAATCTCCTCGACAAAGTCAAGCGGATGTCCGGTTATTACTTCTTTTACCATAATGTCCTTAATTGGTGAATCTAGTGTTTTTTCATTGTTTGTATAGTCTAGGATCGAAGGCTTTGCATCACGAATATCACGGTCACTAATTAGCCCAATCACGTGTTGATTTCTATCTACCACGGGTATATGACGAATTTTTTTCTCATCCATTATTTTAATCGCTGTTGAGATGGAGTCATCAGCTGATAAAGTAATGACATTTTTCTTCATAATTTCTTCAACAATCATGCGAATCCCCCCTTACTCACTTAATACATGAATCGATTCATAAAGCGTAGTCGGTCAAATCTTTCTATCGTATCCTGATTTACTCGTTTGCCAATTCGAGCCATTAAACAGTTGGCGGGGTGTGAACTAATTTCAGGGTCATCTGTTGCAAACCATTCAAGCCCGCCTGCACTCATCATTTTTTCCATTACCTTACGATACTCCCAAACATTCAGGCCTGTTCCTTTTAAATCCCAATGCCAATAATATTCAGTAGTAATGATGAGGTAGTCTTCCATAGCATCATCCATCATTGAAACAATTAAAAGATTCTTTCCAACTCGACTGCCACGAAATTTAGGAATAACTTCGATTGCTCCTAATTCTATTAAATTTTCTATTTTTCCCTCAGACCAGCGTTCAAGTGGGTCTGGGTAAAGGTATGTAACATACCCTACAATGGTGTTATGCTCTCTTGCGATAATAATTCTTCCTTCAGGTAGGTCAGCAATTCCAATCAATGCTTTATGCTGCTGATTTGGGGGACGAAAAGCTACTAAGTCCTCGTGAAATTCATAGCTTGCTAGGGCCTCTCCAGTTATGGGACCTTCAATAATGAGCGTACCATGAGGGGTCTTAAGTTCCTTTGCGTTATAAGTTTTCTTATGCTCCACAATGTCACCACCATTCGTAACGTCAATATCATTATACAGGAATCTAGTAAAAGTGAAGCGTTTTCAGCCTCTATTACACTAATTATACAATTTTACAGAAAAATAATATATAAACAAAATTTAAAAAATTGAGAAAAGACGAGTTTTATTTTATAATAGAATAGTAAATAACTTACATAAAGGGGAAATGTATAGTGAAAGTGGAAGCGCTGCCAGCAACTAAAGGCAATTATAATTTAACAGATTATGATGAAGCATATGCGAATTTTGATTGGGCGGAGGTAGAAAAAAGTTTTTCTTGGTCAGAAACAGGCAGGGTTAATATTGCTTATGAAGCAATCGACCGTCATGCAGAAGGTGTAAGGAAAAATAAAATTGCCCTATATTATCGTGATCCATCACGTGATGAGAAATATACATTTAAAGAAATGAAAGAATATACGAACCGTGCGGCTAACGTGTTAAAACAAGCAGCAGATGTGGAAAAAGGTGACCGGGTATTTGTATTTATGCCACGTTCTCCCGAATTGTATTTTACAGTACTAGGGGCTATTAAATTAGGGGCAATTGTGGGTCCACTGTTTGAAGCGTTTATGGAAGGAGCAGTACGCGATCGCTTAGAAGATAGTGAAGCAAAGGTAATTGTCACAACTCCAGAATTAGTGGATCGTATCCCATTTAATGATCTTCCTGCATTAAAGCATGTTGTCCTCGTTGGTGAAAATGTTACTGAGGATGGCCCATTTATCGATTTTCTTGGCCGGTTAAAAACAGCAAGTAAAGAGCTGCAAATTGAATGGGTTGAAAGAACGGATGGCATGCTCTTACACTATACTTCTGGTTCAACAGGTAAACCAAAAGGAGTCTTGCATGTCCATAATGCCATGATCCAACAATACCAAACTGCAAAATGGATTCTCGACTTACAAGAAGATGACATCTACTGGTGCACAGCTGATCCAGGTTGGGTAACAGGTACTTCTTACGGCATTTTTGGTCCTTGGCTTAACGGAGCTTCAAACGTCATTGTAGGAGGACGTTTTAGACCGGAAAATTGGTATCAAACCATTGAAGATTTTGGAGTTACCGTTTGGTATAGTGCTCCAACAGCATTCAGAATGCTAATGGGCGCTGGTGATGAACTTGTAAAACAATTTGATTTAAGTACATTGCGCCATGTATTAAGTGTTGGGGAGCCACTTAACCCTGAAGTTGTTCGTTGGGGAGTAAAGGTATTCAACTTACGAATCCATGATAACTGGTGGATGACAGAAACGGGTGCACAGCTTATTAGTAATTACCCTTGCATGGAAATCAAACCAGGTTCTATGGGTAAACCATTCCCTGGAATTAAGGCTGCCATTGTCGATGACCAAGGTAATGAATTACCCCCAAATCGTATGGGCAACCTCGCTGTTAAAAAGGGATGGCCATCAATGATGTATCAAATTTGGAATAATCCCGCAAAATATGAGTCCTATTTTATGCCTGGTGAGTGGTATGTATCAGGGGATTCAGCATATATGGATGAAGATGGGTACTTCTGGTTCCAAGGTCGTGTCGATGACGTAATCATGACCTCTGGTGAGCGCGTAGGACCATTTGAGGTTGAAAGTAAGCTTGTTGAACATCCTGCAATTGCAGAAGCCGGTGTTATCGGAAAGCCTGATCCTGTCAGAGGGGAAATCATTAAAGCCTTCGTGGCACTCGTTGATGGCTATCAAGCGACAGATGAGTTAAAAGAAGAAATAAGGAATTTTGTAAAAAAAGGATTAGCGGCACATGCTGCTCCTCGTGAAATTGAGTTTAAAAATAAGCTTCCAAAAACTCGTAGTGGAAAAATTATGAGACGTGTTCTTAAGGCATGGGAGCTTGATTTACCGACAGGCGACCTTTCTACAATGGAAGATTAAATGTTAACAGAAAAAGAGGTGATCCACTGGATCACCTCTTTTTATTGATTAATTTCAACCTTCTTCTTTACCGTTACCTTTACCATTGCCGTTATTTCCATTTTCATTATTAGCACCACTATCCCCTTCAGCAGGAGGGTCTGCCGGTGGTGGGATAACCACTTCTTGCTCTGGTTTGTAGTCGCCATTCTTGATTAAAACTGAATTTGCAAGTGGCGTTTCTTTACCAGTGACATCAACAGCAGTTACATAATAGGCTGCAACGGCGTTTCCAACGTTAAATTGTAAGTTCTTTGTAGCAGGAACACTTCCAATCTTCTTGAAGTCTGCTGTGAAATTTGCTGCAGAATAGATTCGATATCCAATGACATCATTGTGATCATGCTTTGCCCATTTCAATGTACCTGAAGAAATCGAGGCACCTTTTACTTGGGATGGGACTGAACCATTGTCTTTAAGTTCAGTAGATTCTGTAACGACAAGGTTCTTCCAACGATCATTTTTAGGAAGCAGTTGTGAAATGGCCGCTGAATCTTTTAAACCATGCTCTGCTAAAAACTCTTTCTTGATCATGATTCCTTCTTGGACAAATTCCTGTGGTGCACTTGATGGTACACGATAGGCTTTGCCATCTACTTCAATATACTTACCTTTTACAAGGTTATCATCGACCTTTGTAGGAACAAATTTAGCGTTATATATGTCAGATTGTACAAGACCAGCTTCACGACATAAATCTGAAGGAAGTAATCCAGAAATTCCACAATAGGAGCGACTTACAATTCCTCCAGGCATTTTAAAGTTTTCTTTTGGCTTAACAAGCTCTGGTTTTACATCATATACCGCATTTAATTGTTGTGCCCACAGAAGAATATTTCTCCTTGAATTATAAAGTCCTTTATAATTTAATGCCACTGGCTTTGGTGTATCATAGCCAATCCACGTACCAAAGGTTACATTGGGGTTCGTTGCTACAAACCAAATATCCCACCAGTCGTTAGTTGTACCTGTTTTACCAGCCCAGTCCGCATTAAACTTAAGGTAACTATTCATAGATGCAGCTGTACCACCATTTATAACATCACGCATCATATCGATTGTTAAATAAGCAGTTTGTGGAGAGAAAACCTCAACAGGTTTCACTTCATGCTCGTATATAACATCTCCGTCGTTCGTTTCAATTTTTTCAATCATGTAGGCATCGATAAACTTACCTTCGTTAGCAAATGTTGCAAATGCATTTACATTCTCTTCAACTGAAACGCCATCCGTCATACCGCCTATTGCTAAAGATGGTGCATGATAATCTTTTTCATTTAAAGAAGTGAACCCCATTTTCTCTAGGAAAGTAATTGGGCGGTAATCAAATGCCTTTAAGTATGTCTTGATGGCCGGGATATTCTTAGAGACTTGTAAAGCACGTCTTGCAGACATTAGACCATCAAAGTCATTTGTCCCACCCACGTTATATGGCGTATATTTTCCATATGAAAACTTTACATCGGCAATTACACTTCCAGGTTGTACGAGTCCTAGTTCCATTGCTGGTGCATAGTCCAAGAGCGGCTTCATTGTTGAACCATTTGAACGCTTTGCACCTAATGCATGATTGGTTTGTTCACGCTCGAAGTCACGGCCTCCCACAAAACTAATTATTTTTCCTGTCCTATTTTCAATTAATACAGAACCGAGCTCTTCTGGTTCGATTACTTGCACATCTTCATTCGTTTCTAAGTTTTTCTTCGTTTCTTTTCGATCTGGACCAAAATATTGAAAATTCTTTACTGCCTCTTGCATTGCATCATATACTTCTTTGTCAATCGTTGTATGGATTTTATATCCATTTTGACGAAGGTTTCTATCTGCAATCACTTGATAGTGTGATCGAAGTTCCTTATTTTCTTCAAGATCCTTTTCCTCGTATCCATCATCCTTAGCCAATTTCTTCATCAAAATATCAGTGGCACGTTTTTCTACTTCAACTGTTAACCAAGGATATTTTTCAGTAGGCTCTGACTTAGGTGGAGCCAGGTTGGCACGAATATCATAGGCAAGTGCTTCTTCATATTGACTCTGTGTAATGAAACCACCTGTAAGCATACGCTCTAAGACTGTTTTCATCCGGTTGATACCAGGCTCCAAGTTCTCTTTAACCTTTCCACCCTGGTTTAAGAATGGCGTATATACATATGGGTTTTGAGGTATCCCAGCGATAAATGCTGCTTGTGGAAGGTTTAAATCCTTTGCATCTACTCCAAAAATCCCTTTGGCTGCTGTTTGAACTCCAGCAATATTTCGACCTGATGAATTACGGCCATATGGAATAATATTTAGATATGCTTCTAGAATTTCATCTTTATCAAAAAACTTTTCAAGTCGAAGTGCGATGAGAATTTCCTTAGCCTTCCGATCAAAGGAAACTTCATTTGATAAAATTTGATTCTTGATCAATTGCTGGGTTAGCGTACTTCCTCCAGTTTGGATAGGTGAATTTGTTACATCCTGTACGATTGCCCGTAATATTGATTTTGGCACAACTCCATCGTGCTTATAGAAATATTGGTCCTCAGTAGCAATAACAGCATCTAAGACAAATTGTGAAATATCTTCGAGTGCTACTTCTTCACGTTGCAGGTCTGCCCGTAATTGACCAAGGTAGACCTCATTTGCAAAGTAGACCTCCGTGTTTTCTTCATAGTTATAAATATCTTTTTGTAAACTATCATAGTTTCGGACAGGTTCGTCCTTAACCAAAGATGCAAAATATCCTGCTCCAGCTCCACCGGCAAAGCCAAGTCCAAGCAGACCAATAATAAAGAAGATTAAAAATAAGTTCCATACAACCCCGTAAGTAACTCTTGCGCCTTTACGAACTTTGTTTCCTGTAACCGCTTGAATGACTTTATTTGATAGGACTCTTCGCCAAAAAGAGCTAATTTTTTCAAATATCTGTGATTTATTTAGATTCATAATCATCCCCCTAAAAATCCAAGTTTATTATAGCATATAGCGTAGGGTCATTAATATTATTTTATGAATTTCCATTATTTAATTTGACAATAATAGACAGAATGTGATAGAAAAACCTTATTATAAGGTTAAAAGGAGAATCGATATTTAATGGATGTTATACAGGATTTGACCTATAGGGGATTGATAAATCAGGTAACGGACCAGGATGGTCTACAGAATACATTAAAGAATGAAAAGATTAAATTGTATTGTGGATTTGATCCAACAGCTGATAGTTTACATATTGGACACTTAGTAGGGGTTTTAACCTTGAGAAGATTCCAATTAGCAGGGCATCAACCTATTGCATTAGTTGGTGGAGCGACAGGTTTAATTGGTGACCCAAGTGGTAAAAAGGCTGAAAGAACACTGAATCCGAAAGAGGTAGTCGTGGAGTTTAGTAATAGCATTAAAAACCAGCTTTCACGCTTTTTGGATTTTGAAGCAGAAGGAAATCCAGCTCAAATTGCAAATAACTACGATTGGATTGGTAGTCTAGACTTAATTACTTTCTTGCGTGACATAGGTAAAAGCTTTGGGCTAAATTACATGCTCGCTAAAGACTCTGTGCAATCTCGTCTTGATGCTGGGATTTCATTTACAGAGTTTAGCTATATGATTTTACAATCCTATGACTTCTTGAAACTCTATGAAGATGTAGGCTGCCGACTTCAAATTGGTGGAAGTGACCAATGGGGGAATATCACAGCCGGACTTGAATTAATTCGTAAGACAGTCGAGGATGCAAAAGCATTTGGTCTAACTATACCACTCGTGACGAAAGCTGATGGAACGAAGTTTGGAAAAACAGAAGGTGGTACAATCTGGTTAGATAAAGATAAAACGTCACCATACGAGTTTTATCAATTCTGGATCAATACAGATGACCGTGATGTTGTTCGCTATTTAAAATATTTTACGTTCCTATCCAAAGAGGAAATTGAGAGTCTTGAAGCAGAAATTCAACATGCACCTGAAATGCGATTGGCACAAAAGACGTTGGCTGAGGAAGTAACGAAATTGGTTCATGGAGAAGCTGCTTTAGAGCAAGCTGTGAAAATTTCAACAGCATTATTCAGCGGTTCTATCAGTGAATTAAGTGCAGAGGAAATTAAGCAAGGCTTTAAGGATGTTCCTTCATATGAGTACAATGGGGAAACTGGGGTTGGGTTAGTTGATTTATTAGTAATGAGTAAAATTTCCCCATCGAAGCGTCAGGCACGTGAGGATATTGGAAATGGAGCCATCTATGTCAATGGTGAGAGAATCCAAGAAGTTGATGCGGTTTTGACTTCGCAAAATCGGATCGAAGGTCAATTCACCGTCATTCGACGTGGCAAGAAAAAATATTTCTTAATTAAATATTAAAATGAATAAGGTGCTCCTCAGGAGCACCTTATTCATTTTATTTATGCAAAAAAAAAGAGGAAAGGGATATCCCTTTCCTCTTTAGGAAGATTAACGTGAGTAGAACTCAACGATGAATGCTTCGTTAATTTCTGCTGGTAATTCAGAACGCTCTGGTAAACGAGTGTATGTTCCTTCTAGCTTATCAGCATCAAAAGTTAAATATTCTGGTACGAAAGTAGTAGCTTCGATAGCTTCTTTAATTGCAACAAGGTTACGTGATTTTTCACGAACTGCAATTGTTTGACCAGGTTTTACACGGTAAGATGGAATATCAACGCGGCTACCATCTACAGTAATATGACCATGGTTAACTAATTGGCGAGCTGCACGACGAGTACGAGCAAGACCAAGACGGTAAACTAGGTTATCTAAACGTGATTCAAGAAGAATCATGAAGTTTTCACCAAGGATCCCTTGCATTTTGCTTGCATTGTTGAATGTAGTGCGGAATTGACGCTCATTCACACCATACATATGACGAAGCTTTTGTTTTTCTTGTAATTGTAAACCATATTCAGAAAGCTTCTTGCGTTGGTTTGGACCATGTTGTCCAGGAGCGTAAGGACGCTTTTCTAATTCTTTACCAGTACCACTTAATGAGATTCCAAGACGACGGGATAATTTCCAGCTTGGACCAGTATAACGAGCCATGAATGACTCCTCCTTCAATGTTTTTATTTTGTTGTAAAATAAAAACAGATGTGCTAGATGCTCTCGACTATTTTGTTTTCATGTACCTTCGCTCTAGCAGCCAAGAGTTACGTGATACACCATCTATGAGCTAAAAGCTCACGCAGAGGAACAAAATAGAACAAAAACCTACTCACATACGCTGCAATATTTTACACAACGCTCATTATATGATTTTTACTAAAGGAAGTCAAGTTATCATGATAATATACATAAAACGCCAAGATCTTCTTGGAGAAAATTCGATTATTAACATGAAGATGTAATAAATTTTGTTTTTTTACGATATAATAAAACATTTTTCGTGCATTTTCTATTATAATAGATTTAATAAGTACTAACTTTATTCAGCAGAAGTTCTTCCGCATTTATGTGGGATGTAAAAATATAATTATGAAAATTTGCGTAGAGGTTCAAACCCCGGCTGAATAAAAGTTAAAGCCTCCGGCGGAGACATGCGATTTTCAAAGGTAATTTTTCGAGCATAAGATCAAAAACTAAGAACGCCAGGTCCTGTGGCAACGTCTTTGTGACCCACCTCGTGTGGGCCTAAAAAATCTGGGCGCAAATACGCCAAGGCGCATTTGATAATAGATGGGTGATTAATCATGAAGTTTCCAAATGAAGAATTGAGATATGAGCAACTATTTAGAGTAACCTCTAAGTTTCATTCAACCATGGATATAGATGCTGTGCTCGAAGAGGTTATGAATACATTACAAGATGTATACCCATCATTTACATTTACCTTATTTCTTGCACATGATAATAAACGACATAATGTTATTCCGATTAAAGATATACAAGAATACGAAAATGGTGAACACTCTCTAGTTATGCAAGCGTTTGTAAACGGAACTCTGCAACTTGAAGATTCAGTTACTGATAAAAAATCGGTCATTTATGCCCCTTTAAAAGGTAGGCAGGGTGTTTATGGAGTCTTGCAAATCAACGCCCATGACGGACTGGTATTTCCGAAATCAGAAATCCAGTTTATTGAACTTTTGGCAAATACAGCTGGACATGCATTCGAAAATGCCCAACTCTACCAACAGTCAAAACAATTAATTGCCGATCTACAATTAATTAATGAAACTTCACATAAGTTAAATTCTAATTTGCGATTAACAGATACAATGACATTCATGACATCTCAAATCAAAGCTTCCTTTGGCGCAAATGAAGTAGGCTTCTTATTACAATCGAATGGACAAATAGAGGTACTTCCGGGAAGTACTGCTTTTTTTGAAGAAGGACATGGCGAGCAATATGTTTTATATTGCCTTGATCGAATTTTAACAGAAAAAGAACCTCTATTCATAGGAGATTTACAAGGAGATACAGCATTTGGCAAATCCGTCTATCGATCTTTGATGTCTGTTCCGATTGTACAACGCAATGAAATTTTAGGTGTTGCCATTGTTTTACATGAACTGCCTTATTTCTTTTCTTTTGATAAGTTTAAACTCCTGCAATCCTTGATCTATCATTCATCCTTGGCTTTTACAAATTCAATCCTCCGGGAAGAACTTGAAAAATTGGTAATCACCGATTATTTAACCAAACTTTATTCTCGTAATCACTTAGAGGATTGTGTACACAAATCATTGGAAACAGATGCTTTTGGTACGTTTATATTAATTGACATTGATGATTTCAAAGGCATTAATGACACTTATGGCCATCAAGTTGGGGACGAAGCGATTATTCAAATAGCTACTCTCATTAAGGAAAATATCCGTGACAACGACATTGGAGCAAGATGGGGTGGAGAAGAACTCGCAATTTATCTGCCTAGAGTGGATTTAGCTTCAGGGATTGCTGTTGCAGAACGGCTCGGAAAAAGGGTGGAACAGAATTCAAATCCCAAAATCACAATTTCGTGTGGGGTGGCTACCTGGTATAAGGAATTCAGAGAAACATTCCAAAGTTTATTCCACCGTGCAGACAATGCACTGTATGTAGCTAAACAATCAGGAAAAAATCAAGTTATTGCTAGTGAAAATAAAGTAATTGAAGGGCATCTATAAATGGATGTCCTTTTTGGTTGAAAACGAACTTGTCCTCGTTAACGAGTAAAACCAAGTAAACCTCTACGAAAATAGAAAACGCTTTCAAAACAACCCCTCTTATCATATGCTAATGATATAATCAAAAGTTTTAAGGAGGATAAGGGGAGCATGAGCAAGGAAAGTAAATACTTTGACACTTTAGCGATACATGGAGGGGGAACATCTTCCCCAAATGGTAGTTTAACACCACCACTTTACCAAACATCAACTTTTACATTTGAAACAGCTGAACAAGGAGAAGCTCGTTTTGCTGGTACAGATGAAGGATATATATATTCTAGATTAGGGAACCCAACAGTAAAACTTTTAGAAGAAAGAATTGCTCTCTTAGAGGGTGGGGAAGCAGGGCTTTCATTTGGATCAGGGATGGCTGCTGTTTCGGCTGTGTTATTCGCATTAACAAAATCTGGTGATCATATCCTCTGCTCACAGGGACTATATGGATGTACCTTTGGTCTACTTCAGATGATGAACGAGAAGTACAACATTGAGCATGATTTCAGTGATATGGATGATGAAGAGGAAATCCTTTCAAAAATCACTCCACAAACAAAACTAATCTATATTGAGACACCCATTAATCCAACTATGAAACTTATTGACTTACAAAAGGTTGTTAAGATTGCGAAACAGCTTAATATCCCGGTTGTCGTGGACAATACTTTTAGTTCACCGTATTTGCAGCAACCAATTAAATTGGGTTGTGATATTGTGGTACACAGTGCCACAAAGTATATTGGAGGACATGGTGATGTGATCGCAGGTCTTGTCGTTGGCAAAAAGGAATTTATTCAAGAGGTGGCAATGACAACGAAAAAGGATATTGGTGGTATTATGTCCCCATTTGATGCATGGCTTTTACTTCGTGGGCTAAAAACACTGCCAGTAAGGATGGACCGCCACTGTGATAATACAGAAAAAATCGCATCGTTACTAAAAGAACATAAAAATGTGGAGCGAATTTTTTATCCTGGAGATATAGATAGCCCAGCGTACGAGATTATGAAAAAACAAATGAGCAAGCCCGGTGGACTCATATCTTTTACAATTAAAGGCACAAAGAAGGATGCGCAAGACGTTTTAAATCGAGTAAAATTAATCAAAATTGCTGTGAGTCTAGGTGATACAGAGACTCTCATTCAGCATCCAGCAACAATGACACATGCTGTTGTACCAGAAGAATCACGATTAAAAATGGGGATTACGGATAATTTAATTCGACTTTCGGTAGGATTAGAAGCATGGGAAGATATATGGGATGATTTAGATCAAGCGTTAAACGGATAAACAAAAGCCAGCGAGGACAAAAATCCTCACTGGCTTATTCTTATATGTGTTGTTCTAAAACTTTCACAAATTCTTCAAGGCATTGTTGGTCCACTTCATCAAAACGCTCTTTAATTGGGCTGTCGATATCTAACACACCAAAAACTTCACCATTTTTCATAATTGGAACAACAATTTCCGATTGGGAAGCACTATCACATGCAATATGACCTGGGAATAGATGAACATCTGCCACTCTTTCAGTCTTTTGATTTTGGGCTGCAGTGCCACAAACCCCACGCCCCATTTTAATTCTCACACATGCAGGTAAGCCTTGGAATGGTCCGAGAATAAGTTCATCCTCTTTCTTTACATAAAAACCAACCCAATTGACATTATCTAAAAATTGGTTAAGTAATGCTGAAGCATTTGCTAAATTTGCTATTTGATCTTGTTCGCCTTCAAGCAAAGCATTTAGCTGTTTTGTTACCAGTTTATAGTCTTCTGCTTTATTACCTTTGTATTGTTCGACATGAAACATTATGATTCCCCTCCATTTGAGTAATACCTACATAAATTATATTAAATGATAGCTTAAAGCGCGTGACTTGTCGATAAATTCTTAAAGGAATCCACCTTAACATATCGAAATCTATTCTATATTAAGGGTAAGGTGGGTTGGTTATGAAAAGTAAAACAATGAAACAAAAAGTTATTGAGTCGTCCGTATTCTTATTTAATACAAAAGGCTTTGATGGAACAACAGTACGTGAAATTGCGAAAAGAGCAAATTGTAATGTCGCCAATATCTCCTACTATTTTGGAAATAAGGAAGGTTTACTAGAACATTTAGTTTCTTCTTACCTTGAGGGATATTTAACGATTGTCGAGCATGCCTATATTGAATTGGATAACAGAACGGCAAGAGAATGTTTATTGCTTGCGGTCAGAGGGATTATGGAATACCAAAAGGATAATCGTCACTTATCACGTTTTGTCCAACGGGAAATTACATTTGATACCACTTTGATTCGTGAAATCATGACAACCTATATGACGAAAGAAAAATATTATTTCCAAGCCATTTTTGAAACAGGTATAAAACAACAGGAATTTGCCCTTATTCCAATCCCTTATGCCATCATGCAATTAAAGGGGATGTTATCCATGCCCTATCTACACCCTCAATATATGTCAGAAGTTTTACATTTAATGCCTTATGAGTTGTATGTTAGTGAACAATATTGTCATGAAATAGAAAAATGGGTAAACTCGACAATTTGTAAACAACCACAAACGTTAAAAAACAAAGTAACTCAGCTTCCCGTTAATATCTAGTTGGTGACACTAACACAGCATTTTTAAATAGTTGATCAAATCCTTGATTTAAATCCTTCCTGCTATGGGCGTCGGAACCATAGACGAGAGGGATTTTTCGTTTTATTGCCTCTCTAATAATTTCTTCTGGTGGATAAACCTCTCGACAAAGTGGCTTATTAATACCAGCACCATTATAATCCAAGGCTAATCCAAGATCCGCAATTTGGTCGAGTATTGAGTGCATTTTCTCATCGAATTGCTTCGATACTGGGAATTTCTTTTGAAACTTATGAACAAGTGTAATATGGCCAATCCTTTTTGGCTTAAATTGACCAAGGTTTGCCGTTATAGAACGCGCCAATGTATCATAATAAGCTTCATAGACTGCCTCAACGGAGGAAAAGTCACTGATCATAGTCGCAAACGTGTCAGGACTATAATCGAGGCAATAATACTGATCTTGTTTTTTTAAAAAATGAACAGAGAGAATACTATCGTTCAAATATCGACCATACTCGTTCAAAAAAGTCCTCGTGTCCTCTTCATATCCCTCAATATAGTCGACCTCTAACCCAATATTGATTTTAATATCTGATGCAAACTTTTTTTGAAGCTCGGTTAATACAGAAATATAGTTTTCTAGATGATTTTCGTCCATTCCACTGTCTTTTTGAGGTGTGGGATCGTTAAATCGTGATGGAAGTGGTGCATGTTCTGTGAACGAAATTTCATCAAACCCTAAATCGAGTGCACGGGCGATATAATCCTCAAACGGGTCCTTTGTACCATGTGGGCAAAAGGGTGTATGGATATGACCATCTGCTTTCATCGACAAATCCCTCATTTTTATATAAATTTTGTAAAAAATTTTAAAAGTTTTAGTCAAAAATTGTCGTTTACATGGTATCATAAATACAATAAAAAAACATTTGATTTGATATTTAATATAAAAATTAAAAACTAATATACATAAAAGTTTAGAAAGAATTGATTGTGGGAGCAAGGAGGCCAAATTATGGAGATCATAATCGGCATAATCGTAGTAGCAAGTTCAGTAACTATTTTTGGGTTTTATTCGAGAAAAAAGATATATAAAGATGTTGATAGGCTTGAAGCCTGGAAGATAGATATGATGAATCGGCCAGTCACCGATGAAATAGCTAAAATGAAAGAGCTTAACATGACAGGTCAAACGGAGGAATTATTCGAACGTTGGAGAAAGCAATGGGATGAAATTGTCACTGTTGGTCTTCCAGATGTTGAGGAATTATTATTTGATGCTGAAGACTTAGCGGATAAGTATCGTTTTGGGAAAGCAAAACGGGTACTGGCACAAATCGAAGCAATTTTAAATGATGCTGAAAGCAATATCGCCATTATTTTAAACGAGCTTAAGGATTTAGTAGGCAGTGAAGAAAAGAATCGTGTTGAGGTTGATGAATTAAATCAACAATATCGGGAACTTAAAAAGAATTTACTTGCGCATAGACATACTTTTGGACGTGCTGAAAAACAGCTTGAAATGAATCTGGAAGGTGTTTATGGGAAATTTAAAGAATTTGAAGAAGCAACGACGAATGGGAATTATTTTGAGGCAAGAGAAATTGTTCTCCTGATTAAGGATGCACTTTCCGTAACAAAGCAGCAGATGGATGAGATCCCTCATTTATTACATGAATGCCAAAGTGCAATTCCAAATCAGTTAAATGAAGTTTCTGAAGGATACAGCCAAATGGAACAGGAAGGCTATTCTCTCGGGCACCATCAAATTGAGAAAGAAATTGAAAGAATGCGAGAGCACTTATCCCAATATATTTCTCTTATCGAAGAGCTAAAGCTTGAAGATGTAAAGAAGGGAATTGAAGAAGCAAGAGAGTCACTCGATACAATCTATGATTTACTGGAAGCTGAAGTAAAAGCAAATCAGTTTGTGAAAAAAGAGGTTGAGAAGATCGAACAAGATCTAGAGGACTTAGTTGAAGGTAGTAAAAGCACAGAAGAGGAAACAACATTTGTTCAACAAAGCTATCATTTAAATGAAAATGATCTGGAACGACACCGGAATATCGTAAAACAAATTAAACAACTGGTTAAGCAATATGTTTCTGTTCAATCAAAGCTTGAAGCGGATCAAATTGCCTATTCTCTAATTAAAACGGAGCTAGAAGAAGTGTACGGTAAGATCCAGGATGTGAAGGAAGAGCACTTACAATTTTCAGAAATGCTGAAAACACTTCGTAAGGATGAGCTCCATGCAAGAGAACAAATTTCGGAAATGAAGAAGCAACTTGCAGATGCGAAACGACTTATCTCAAAAAGTAATATCCCTGGTCTACCAGTAAAATATTCTGAGCTCATTTCGGAAGCGAGATTATCTCTTACACAGGTAATGAATAGTCTCGAGGAAAAACCACTTAATATGAATACGGTGAATCAAACATTACAAAATGCGAATGATTTAGTTTCACAAACATATAAGCAAACAGAAGAAATGATTGAGCAAGTATATCTTGCAGAAAGGGTCATTCAATATGGAAACCGATATCGAAGCCGGAATCCAAAAATTGCAGGTAGTTTACTTGAAGCTGAGAAATCTTTTAGAAATTATGAATATGCACTTGCATTAGAACAAGCTGCAACAGCAATTGAAGATCTAGATCCTGGAGCATTGAAAAAGATTGAAGTATTACTTGAAGATGATCCTAAGTAAAGGACCCTCAAATTGGGGTCCTTTTCCTTTTTTTATTTTATAAATGTATGTTATCATTTTGTTTGCAAATATCGCATAGTAGGGGTAATTATATGATTTATTTAGATAATAGTGCAACAACCAAACCTTTTGAAGATGTAATTAATTCCTATATAAAAGTCGCAAAAAACTATTTTGGCAATCCCTCTTCCTTACATGGAATAGGTGGACAAGCTGAAAAGCTTTTAAGTCAATCTCGGACCCAGATTGCTTCCCTTTTACAGGTAAAACCACAGGAAATCATTTTTACTTCTGGAGGATCTGAAGGGAATAATTTTGCGATTAAAGGAATTGCCTTACAATACAGTAATCGAGGCAAACATATTATTACAACATCAATAGAGCATCCTTCCATAACTGAGGCATGCAAGCAATTGTCGGAACTTGGGTTTGATATCACCTATCTTCCAGTAGACGAAAATGGTGTTGTTTCGGTTGAAGATTTGAGAAATTCAATCCGTGAAGATACGATCTTAGTTTCTATCATTCATGTAAATAATGAGGTTGGGACCATCCAACCAATTGAGGAAATTGGAAAACTTTTAGAAAAGTACCCTAAAATTATTTATCATGTTGATCATGTACAGGGAGTAGGTAAAACTTACCTAGATTTTAATAAGGCAAAACTTGATTTATGTACGATTTCAGGACATAAATTTAATGGGCTTAAAGGAACAGGCGTTTTATATGTCCGCCAAGGTGTAAGAATTAAGTCTTTAATCGGTGGCGGTGACCAAGAAATGCAAAAAAGGGCGGGAACAGAAAATGTTGCTGGTTTTGTAGCACTTGCCAAAGCATTAAGGTTAACCATAGAGAACAGAGATGAAAATATTACACATATAAGCCGATTAAAAGAAAGCATAATAGATCAATTATCAAGGATGAATGGTATTACAATACACACACCTGAGGCTAGCAGTGCCCCACATATCATCAATTTTTCGATTAACGGTTTAAAGCCAGAAGTGTTTGTTCATTTATTAGAAGAGAAGGAGATTTATGTTTCGACTACCTCCGCATGCTCATCGAAAAATAATGAACCAAGTAAAACATTACTTGCGATGGGAGTGCCTAAAGCTCTTGCTAATAGTTCAATACGAATCAGCCTGTCGCATCAAAACAAACTGGAAGAGATTCCGATTTTAATAAATGCAATTGAAAATGCAATACAGAAATTACAACATGTAATGGGGGAAGAAAATGGAATATGATCACATTCTAATACGATTTGGAGAAATTACAACAAAAGGTCGAAATCGTAATCATTTCATTAATAAACTTTTAAATAATATAAAAAGAAAGCTTACTGATTACAAAGGACTTACATTTGAAAAAACAAGAGATCGAATTTATATAAAGTTAAATGGAGAACCACATGAAGGAATAGTAGAAGTTCTCAAAAATATCATCGGTATTCAATCCTTTAGTCTTGCTTTAAAGGTTGAAAGTGAGATTGAAAAAATAAAAGATGGTGTCTTAGCTGCTATTAAACAACTAGATCATCAAGGAAAGACCTTTAAAATATCTGCACGACGTTCAGATAAAAGTTTTTCACTTGATTCCAATGAATTGAATTATGAATTAGGGAGTCATATTTTAAAGAATACCCAGGAAATCTTCGTCAATGTGCACACTCCTGATATCAATATTCGTGTTGAAGTGCGAAAGGAAGCAACTTATATTACCTTTAAAGATGAGAAAGGTGTAGGAGGACTTCCAGTTGGTTCAAGCGGGAAAGCAATGCTTATGCTTTCGGGTGGTCTTGATAGCCCTGTTGCCGGTTATTTATCAATGAAGAGGGGATTAACAATTGAGGCTGTACATTTTCACAGTCCCCCATATACAAGCGATCGTGCACGACAAAAGGTGATTGACCTGGCACAGCAGCTTACTGAATTTTCGGGAACGGTTAAACTGCATATCGTCCCTTTTACTGACATTCAGATCACGATTCAAAGACAAATCCCTGAAAACTATACGCTCATTTCAACTAGACGAATGATGCTTCGGATCACGGATGAAATAAGAAGAAGACGTAATGCACTTGCGATAGTGACTGGTGAGAGCCTTGGACAAGTGGCAAGTCAGACATTGGAAAGTATGCATGTCATTAATAACGTCACCAGTACACCAATTATTCGTCCACTGGTTACTGTCGATAAATTTGATATTATTGATATGGCTAAGAAAATCAATACACATGATATTTCAATTCGTCCATTTGAAGATTGTTGTACGATTTTTACACCTTCTGCTCCCAAAACAAGACCAAAGCTAGAAAATGTAACCCATTATGAAAGCTACACTGATTTTGAGAGCTTAATTGAAAAAGCCGTAAATGAAACGGAAATCATTACATTGGATGGATCTAAGAAAGAAGAAATTGAAGATCTTTTCTAAAAGAAAATCATTCTAAGATTTACCAATAGATTAAATGTATTGTGCCATGTGATTTTACACATTATATACTCACAAGGAGGTGAAGTCACATGGCAAACAACAACAGCAGCAACCAACTATTAGTAGCTGGTGCACAACAAGCAATTGACCAAATGAAATATGAAATCGCTTCTGAATTTGGTGTAAACCTTGGTGCTGATACAACTTCTCGTGCTAACGGATCTGTTGGTGGAGAAATCACTAAGCGTTTAGTATCTTTCGCTCAACAACAAATGGGCGGAGGTAACTTCTAAAAATAAAAAAATAGATGGCTACAAGGACGGGTTTACTCCCGTCCTTTTTTGTATTTTGAAAAAATTGAAATCAGATATTATAACCAGGTCACAATTTTTTCACAAAACCCCTCCAAATTGTTGGAATTTTTTTATATAATTAGAAGATAAAGATTGAGGAGGAATGATTGTGAAAAGAGAAGATTTACTTGCACCTTTACGGTATAACCTTGTTCAGGAAATCGAAAAACATGCAAAAGATCCTAAAAAAGTTGCGTTAAAATGGGAAGATGAGCAGGGAAACAAAAAGGAAATTACATACGTTGACCTCTTCAAGAATGTAAATAAAATTGGAAATACATTTATCAACAACGGTCTTAACAAAGGGGATAAGGTATTAGTTATTATTCCTAGATTAGTGGAAGCATATATGGTTTATTTAGGGGCGTTAAAAGCTGGACTAGTTGTTATTCCAAGCTCTGAGATGCTTCGTACAAAAGATCTTCAATACCGAATTACACATGGCGATGTAAGAGCCATTATTAGCTTTCACCCATATTGTGATCAATTTTCATCCATCGAAAATATTGAGCAAATCCAGAAGTTTGCAGTGGGCGAAAAGGTGGAAGATTGGGTTTCTTTAGAAGAGGAAATGCAAAGTCAATCTGAAGAACTTGCAGCAGCAGAAACAAGCAAAGATGATATGGCGTTCCTTTCTTATACTTCCGGAACAACCGGTAATCCGAAGGGCGTTGTGCACACACATGGCTGGGCATATGCACATTTAAAAACAGCAGCTCCATACTGGTTAAGCATAAGTGAATCGGATACGGTATGGGCAACAGCAGGGCCTGGTTGGCAAAAATGGATTTGGAGCCCATTTCTTTCAACTTTAGGTAGTGGAGCAACTGGATTCGTATATCACGGCAAATTTGAACCTAATAAATATTTGCAGTTGTTAGGCTCGTATAAAATAAATGTGTTATGTTGTACACCAACAGAGTATCGTCTTATGGCAAAGGTTGAGAATCTGTCTGATTACTCACTTCCGGATTTGCATAGTGCTGTATCGGCAGGAGAGCCTTTAAATCGTGAAGTTATTGACACCTTTAGAAGAGAGTTTAATATCGAGGTACGAGATGGATACGGGCAAACTGAAAATACTCTTTTAGTTGGAGTACTAAAAGGAATGACAATAAAACCTGGATCAATGGGTAAGCCTACACCAGGCAATAATGTTGAAATTGTCGATGAGTTTGGTAAGCCTTGTGGTGTTGGAGAAGTGGGGGATATTGGCGTTCACGTGAACACACCAGCCCTTTTTAAAGAATATTACAAGGATCCTGAAAGAACATCAATGCAATATAGAGGCGATTATTATATTACAGGTGACAGAGCGAAAAAAGACGAAGATGGCTATTTCTGGTTTGAGGGACGTGCCGATGATATTATCATTAGTTCAGGCTACACAATCGGGCCATTTGAGGTAGAAGATGCACTTGTAAAACATCCATCTGTAAAAGAGTGTGCGGTTGTAGCAAGTCCAGATGAAATTCGAGGTAATATTGTCAAAGCTTATGTTGTATTACGTGACGGTATAACTTCCAATGAGGAACTCGTCAAAAGTCTACAAGAACATGTAAAGCAATTGACAGCACCATATAAATATCCTAGAAAAATTGAATTTGTAAGTGACTTACCAAAAACAACTTCAGGAAAAATCAGAAGAATTGAGCTTAGACAGGCTGAATCAGCTAAAGCAAAAGCATAATCCTATACAAAAAAAAGCAGCTAGTATTTTTACTATCTGCTTTTTGCATGCTAAAGTAAGCTTAAATTAGTAGAGATGGAAGGTGTGAAAATGGGTACTTTATGGACGGGCGGAAGAATATACACAATGGAACGGGAACACGATGAGGTTGAAGCTGTCTTTGTGGAAGACGGTATCATCGTTGCTACAGGATTAATACGTGATTTAGAAAAACGATATAAAAATAGAATTACAAAAATAACCGATTTAAAAGGGAACACGATGTTTCCCGGATTTATTGATAGCCATATGCATCTCATTGGCCATGGCGAAAAGTTAATGAAACTGGATTTTTCAGAGATGACCTCCTCCCAAGAAATTTCTACTTCCATACAAGAGTATGTAAAAGATATACCTGAAGGCGAGTGGGTTATTGGAGAAGGATGGAACGAAAATCAGCTTCCTGACCGAAAGATTTTTCATCGTCACGAGTTGGATGAACTCTCACCTCATAATCCACTAATGTTAAAAAGAATTTGCCGACATGCAGTTGTCGTGAATACAATGGCTCTAGAATTAGCCGGTATCACCGATTATACTCCGAATCCTGAGGGAGGCATTATTGTAAGAGATACAGATGGACATGCTACAGGGTATTTAATGGATCAAGCTCAAGATCTCGTAAAAAATGTGATTCCGCAGGTAACGGAAGAATACATTCAAAATGCACTTCGTTTATCTATCGAGGATTGTTTGAGCAAAGGCCTTGTTGGCGGACATACAGAGGATTTAAATTACTACGGGGGCTTTGAGCGAACATATAGAGCATTTCAAAAGGTAATCCAAGAAGATGGAATCAAATTTAGAACAAATCTTTTAGTTCATCATGAAGCTGTTGATGACATGCACCGTTTAGGATATTCGTATGGTGATGGGGACGATCTCGTAGAGCTTGGCGCAATGAAAATTTTTGCAGATGGTTCACTCGGTGGTAGAACCGCATTATTAAGTCATCCTTATAATGATTCACCTGATACGGCGGGTGTAGCAATCCACTCATTAGACGACCTCAAAACACTTGTTCAAAAGGCTAGAAGCTATAAGATGCCGATTGCTATCCATGCGATTGGTGATCTCGCTTTTGAATATGTCTTGGATGCTATTGAAGAATTACCGCCATTACCAAATCATCGAGATCGTATAATTCACGCGCAAATATTACGAAAAGAACTAATCGACCGTGCGAAACTATTGCCTGTTATTCTTGATATTCAGCCAAGATTTGTTGTCTCAGATTTTCCCTGGGTAATTGAAAGAATTGGCGAAATGAATATGGAATATTGCTATGCATGGAAGACCTTATTACAAGAAGGCTTACAATGCGCAGGTGGTTCAGATGCTCCAATTGAACCGATTGACCCCCTTCTGGGTATTCATGCTGCCGTTACTAGAAAGAAGCCGGGTGGAGATGAGGTGTACATGCCCGAACAAAAACTCTCGATCTTCGAGGCTGTACAGTTATTTACCACAGGAAGTGCATATGCAATTGGAAAAGAAGATTGTATGGGGAAGATTGCACCCGGGTTTAGAGCTGATTTTACATTACTCGATCAAGATATTTTTCATATAAATGAAGATGATATTCTGGATACTAATGTGATGATGACTGTCGTTGACGATACGATCATGTATGAAAAATAAAGACCAAGCAATCGCTTGGTCTTAATACTTATAAAAAGGTACGCTTTACCTTTTCCCAGAATGAATTATCCTTTAATTTTACTGTTTTAATCCTTTTTTCACTTAGCTTAATGTCGATTTGTTTTACATTGCGAATGCTGAGTGCTTCATTATCCATACCGATTGAAGGAAAATCATTTCCATCTTGGACATCACGTAAGGTTAATTTTTTTGTGCTACTTAATATAAACGGAGAACCTAACGTACGATATTGGTTATTATTTAAGGATGCAAGTTCAGTGACCTGCATACAAGGAAGCAGTGGGTCAACAACAGCACCCCTAACTGATTTATTATACGCGGTGCTACCTGTTGGGGTAGAGATAATCATTCCATCTCCACGGAACGTCTCGAAATGCAAGTCATCAATATACACTTCCAACACAAAAGTCTTAATGATTCCGGAACGAATGGAACATTCATTTAGACAATAAAAGGATGGATTATCATCAACCTTCACCTCGAGTATTGGATAACGGCGAACTTCAATTTTTTCATTTAACATCGCCTCAACGATTTTATCAGTGTCGTCTGCATGAAAATCGCAATAAAGGTTCAAGGCTCCAGTTGTCGAAATCCCAACATATAGACAGTCTTGACGGAAGTTTGTCTTGCGAACTGCCTGAAGGAAAGTCCCATCTCCTCCGATACTAACAATGACATTTGCTTTTTTGGCATCTTCTACAATTCTAAATTGATGCTCTTTTGCAATCTGATTCAGTTTTTCTACATATTCAATAAGTTTATCTTCTTTCCGATAAAAGAAGTAGACATTACGACGATCCATGAAATTACCTCCCAATGATTCTCATATGATGGCAATAAAAATACATATGTATCTATTTTAGTTTAACAATAAAATGAAACCATTTTGGATTTGATTCGTATTTATTTTTGAACAATTCGTGAATAGTATCCATAAAATTAGGAGGAAAAGAAATGAATGGGAAACGATGGGCAGCTTTAGGGATTGCTGCAGTCATATTTGTATTTTCGATCTTTTTTAATTTCGCAACTAACTTAGCCTCGAAAAATTTCAGTAATTTTTCAGATGAGATTTTGGGGGCATCAAATGAAGAATTTCTCGAAAATGTTGTAATCGAAGGAAAAGGAATGGATAAGATTCTAGTTTTATCTGTTAATGGAGTGATTCAAGATACAGGTGATGTAACTTCTTTTTTCCAATCAGCTGGCTATCAACATCAATCATTTTTAAAAATGATTGAGAAAGCGGAAGAGGATAAAACCATCAAGGGAATTATTCTAAAGGTCAATTCACCAGGTGGTGGAGTTGTTGAAAGTGCGGAAATACATAAAAAGTTAACGGACTTAAAAGAAGCTACAGATAAACCAGTTTATGTATCGATGGGCGCTATGGCTGCTTCTGGCGGCTACTATATCTCGGCTCCAGCAGATAAAATATTTGCTACACCAGATACAATGACCGGCTCATTAGGAGTGATTATGCAAGGGGTTAACTTTAGTGAACTTGCTGAAAAATATGGTGTAAAATTTGAAACAATCAAAAGTGGACCATACAAGGATATCATGTCTTCATACCGTGACATGACGGATGAAGAAAGACAAATCATGCAAACAATGGTCGATAATGCGTATCAAGGGTTTGTGGATGTAATTGCAGATGGACGTAACATGTCAGAGTCAGAAGTTCGTAAAATTGCAGACGGACGCATCTATGATGGTAGACAAGCAAAGGAAAATCATTTAATCGATGAATTAGGATACTTTGAGGATGTGGTTGAAGCAATGAAGAAGGACTATGAACTTGGGGATATTAGTGTTGTTGAGTATACAGCCAATTTTGGATTTGGATCTCTATTTTCTATGAGTGCAAAAAAAATCTTTAGTGATGATATCGAAATGGCAACCATGGTTCATTTACTATCACAACCAAATTCACCTAGAATGATGTATTTGTACGCAGAATAGGGGGAAACCAAATTGAATATGGATCTTACACATGAAGGAGTACAGGGGGATAATTATATTCCCGATCATACATCCCGTCCAGTCACCAATGCCACACCTCGCTATGCAGGCTTTTGGATGCGTTTTTGGGCATATTTATTAGACCTTGTTGTAATTGGAAGTATAAACCGTATCCTTATATATCCAGCATTTAGAGCTTTAGACATTCCATTATCCGAAAGTGATATGTTTAGTGCTACGTCAATTGCAACGGCTGTTGTTTTTTATCTGTATTTTGTGTTGATGACAAAGTTTTTCAGTCAAACACTTGGGAAAATGGTGTTTGGAATAAAGGTTGTGACACTTGAGGAACGACCGCTTACTTGGATGACAGTTCTTTTTAGGGAGTTCATTGGCCGATATATCTCAAAGCTTTTCTTTATAGGCTATTTAATTGTTGCTTTTCTTCCTAAAAAACAAGGAATTCATGATTTACTTTCGGATACGACTGTTATACATGCATCAAAATAAGGGTGTCCACCATGGACACTCTTATTTTTTTATAAGTACATTACCACAGAACCCCTTTTTATGTATTTTTCACCATCTAGTAGGTGATAACTAAACATTGAAAGGGAGTGCGTGTCATGAAGTGGCTCTTATTCATTTTATTATTTCTAGTCCTACTGATTCTGCTAATAATGGTATCGAAGTTAAAAATCTATATAGAAGCAAATCACTTGCGGGACGATGACCATATTAAAATAAGATTCAGCATTTGGTTTGGGCTGATTAGATATACGATTAATGTTCCGATGGTAGCTGTTGACAAGGAGTCCCCGAGCATTGTTTTTAAAAAAGAACAAAAAGCGAGCGTATCCACTGATGAAAAAAAGAAAAAACAAAAATTTTCTGTGGAAAATTTGAAAGCAGCTTTTCATGACTCCAAAGCAGTTTTAAGCAGGGTTGTTGATATGGTACCAATCGTTAAAAGTTTTTTAAAGAAAATATCGGTGACAAAATTTGAATGGCATTCCCATATAGGTGTTGGTGATGCAGCTCATACAGGGGTACTTACTGGGCTTGGTTGGTCTATTAAAGGAACGATTGTGGGTTTGATTAGCCACCATCTCAATCTCAAAGCTCATCCTGAATATTCGATTACTCCTTCATTTCAGTTTGCTATATCTGAAACAAGTTTAAGATGCATGATTCATTTCCGCATCGGGCATGCTATGGTAGCAGGAATCAGAGTGATTAAAAGGTGGCGAGGAGGAATACCGAAATTTAAATCCCCGACCCTTTCAAAGCTCAACGAAACCGATTCGGATAAAAAATCAGTTTAGAATGTCAGGAGGAATTTAGTATGTCTGATCATCCAATACAGGGTTTAATGAAGACAGCAATGGAAAACTTAAAGCAAATGATTGATGTAAATACAATTATTGGTGATCCTGTTGAAACACCAGATGGGAGCGTGATTTTAACGGTCTCAAAGGTTGGCTTTGGATTTGCTGCAGGAGGTAGTGAGTTCAAAGGACAAGGTGAGGGTGGAAAGGATAACGGTGGTGGAGGTGGAGACCAACAGCAACAACAACAGGGCTCCAAACTTCCATTCGGTGGAGGAAGTGGTGGTGGGGTTTCAATTACACCAATCGCTTTCTTAATTGTTAGTGCAAATGGTGTGAAAATGCTTCATCTAGATGAAAGCACTCATTTATATGAAAAACTACTTGAACTAGCACCACAGGCCGTTGATAAAATCCAACAAATGTTAAAAAAGAATAACCAAGACCAACAAAATCAAGACAAAAAATCTGATTTTGACATATAAGAACTTTCGAGAGTTAACTGGACACAACAGTTGACTCCTTTTTTGTAGGGATATAGGTTATGAGTGCGATGAAGGACTTTAGGGGTTCTTCGATTCGTTGGTCCTTCATCCGGTGTATGAAGGACTTTATATTGGGTGCGTTGAGTCGTTCGGTCCTTCATCGAGGTTATGAAGGACTTTAGGTTGTGTCCGTAGAATCGCAGCATCCTTCATAGTGCTTATGAAGAGGATTCCAACCAAGAATCTGAATACCTTTCCCCTTCATCCCGCTTATGAAGAGGATTCCGACCAAGAAGCTGAACGCATTTCCACTTCATCCCGCTTATGAAGAGGGTTCCGACCAAGAATCTGAAAGCATTTCCCCTTCATCCGACTATGAAGAGGATTCCAACCAAGAATCTGAATACCTTTCCCCTTCATCCCGCTTATGAAGGGGATTTCGTCCAAGAATCTGAACGCCTTTCCCCTTCATCCAGCTTATGAAGAGGATTCCGACCAAAATTCTGAATGCCTTTCCCCTTCCTCCATGCTAATTAAGAGCAATTCAAACTTTGCCCCCTTTCTCACGTATGAGACCCCAAGACCCCACACTTATAAATCCACCATCTGTACCTAATAGCCACAAAATCACTATACCCACATAGAGCCAGATACCAATTTTAAAACCCGACTAAACACAAGGGCTTACTTACCAATATATAAATGCAAATAATTGCAATTGTGGCAGATAAAAGATATGATTTACACTGTACATATAAATTTAAGGAGGATTTTGGTAAAATGGCAAATATCACATTTAAAAACAATCCAGTCACTTTATTGGGGAATGAAGTAAAAGTTGGGGACAAGGCTCCTGATTTTACTGTATTAGCAAATGATTTATCACCAGTCTCACTTGCAGACTCAAAAGGATCTGTTCGTTTAATTAGTGTTGTACCATCACTTGATACAGGTGTATGTGATGCACAAACTCGTCGTTTTAACGAAGAAGCAGCGGGTCTAGATAATGTTAAAATCTTAACAGTCAGTGTTGATTTGCCATTTGCACAAAAACGTTGGTGTGGTGCAAACGGTATTGAAAATGTTCAAACTCTATCCGACCACCGTGATCTTTCTTTCGGAGAAGCTTATGGTGTAGGCATTAAAGAACTACGCTTATTGGCTCGTGCAGTATTTGTTGTAGATAGCAACGATACTGTAACTTATGTAGAATACGTTAGTGAAGCAACAAACCATCCAAACTACGAAGCAGCCCTAGAAGCAGCAAAAGCAGCTAACTAATAGATTGAAAAAAAGAGAATCCCAATCATAATTGGGATTCTTTTAGCTTTGTTGAACTACAACACGATTTCTTTTAAAATAAAGGGATATGTCAAGAGTTCGAAAAGGAGAAAAACAATGGCACAAATATCTTCAGTTGAAAAACTATTTACCGTTATCGATAACACAGCAATGATCTTGATGGAAGAATTATCATGTACATACCTTGAGGCAGTTGCAGAAACAGGCGAAAATCTCTTCCAAAACACGATACTTCAGGATGAGCTTAGTGAACTATCAAAAAAGCGCATCGAGAAAGAGTACAGCCAGGTAAACCTAAAACAATATTCTGTTGAAGAAATTCGCAAAGCCTATCAGCTTGCCGCATTAAAAGGGATGAAAGAGGCAACCCAACCTAACCATGAAATGACTCCAGATGCTGTTTCTATTTTTGTGGGCTACCTCGTTTCAAAATTTACAGAGGGTTGGAAAGCTTTCAGTATTTTTGATCCGGCAGTAGGTACAGGAAACTTACTTACAACCGTTCTCAATCAAAATCAATCAAAAGAAATTGAAGCCTCAGCTATCGATGTTGATGATCTCTTGGTTAAAGTGGCATATGTAAGTGCAAACCTGCAGCAGCACTCCATTCAATTTTACAATCAAGATAGTCTACAGCCATTATACATAGACCCGGTAGACGTGATTGTTTGTGATTTACCTGTCGGTTATTATCCGAATGATATTGGAGCTGCTAACTTTGAGCTTCATGCAAAAGAAGGTCATTCGTATGCCCATCATCTATTCATCGAGCAAAGTATTAAATATACCAAGGAGGGTGGCTATTTATTTTTCTTAGTACCTAATCATTTGTTTACAAGTGAATATGCTAAGGAATTAAATGCATTCCTCAAAGAGAAATCTGTTATCCAAGGGATGATTCAGTTACCTTTATCCTTATTTAAAAATGAAAAAGCCGCTAAAAGCATTTTTGTCATTCAGAAAAAGGGGCCAGAAGTAAAGGCACCAAAGCAGGCCCTCCTAGCCAATTTACCAAAGTTTTCAAATCAAACGGCAATGGCAGGTATCATTAAGCAAATTGATGATTGGTTTAAACAAGAGAAGCACGAAATTAAATTATAAATGTTTAAGTATGGAGACCTCACGAATGGGGTCTCTTTTTTTGAATTGTAGCGTTTTCTATTATCTGAATTAAAGAACTTTATGGCGAAAACGGTACCAATTCAGCACTCTTCTTGAAATGTTTTGGTACCGATGTTTAAATGAGAATGGCATCTATGAAACAGTGTCGTTTTGCATAGAATAATGTAGAGTGAAAATTTACATACAAATAAAGATTTTAATCAAAAGGAGCGGACATAATGTCGAAAATCATTGCCATAAATGCAGGAAGCTCGTCACTTAAATTTCAACTTTTTGAAATGCCAAGTGAAGAGGTAATTACAAAGGGGATCTTCGAACGGATCGGCCTTGAGAAGGGAATTTTCACAATCTCAGTTAACGATGAAAAACAAACAACTGAAACAGAAATTCCTGACCATGCTGTCGCTGTACAAATACTCCTTGATAAATTGACAGAATTACAAATTATTCAATCGTTGGATGAAATTGAAGGAATCGGTCATCGGGTTGTACACGGAGGAGAAACCTTTGCAGATTCTGCTGTGATTACGAATGAAGTTATTGATGAAATAGACAAGCTATCAGAATTAGCTCCATTGCATAACCCAGCCAACCTAACCGGAATTAAAGCATTCCATGAAGTATTACCTAATGTGCCAGCGGTAGCCGTGTTTGATACAGCATTCCATCAAACAATGCCTGAGAAATCATTTTTATATAGTCTTCCTTATGATTATTATAAAGACTATGGTATTCGAAAATATGGTTTCCACGGAACATCCCATAAATATGTTTCACAACGTGCAGCTGAAATTTTAGAAAGACCTGTAGAACAGCTTCGAATCTTGTCTTGCCACCTTGGTAATGGTGCAAGTATTGCCGCAATTGAAGGTGGAAAATCCATTGATACGTCTATGGGCTTTACACCGCTTGCTGGTGTAACTATGGGGACACGTTCTGGAAATATTGACCCGGCATTAATCCCATTTATCATGGAGAAAACAGGTAAAACTGCAGATGAAGTTTTAGATGTGTTAAATAAAGAAAGTGGAATGCTAGGCGTTTCTGGATTTTCAAGTGACTTACGTGATATTGAGCTAGAAGCTAATGAAGGAAATAGCCGTGCTGAATTAGCACTTGAAGTATTTGCAAGCAGAATCCACAAATACATCGGTTCATATGCAGCGCGTATGCATGGTGTTGATGCTATTATCTTTACAGCGGGTATCGGTGAAAACAGTGATACTATCCGTGCAAGGGTATTAACAGGACTAGAATTCATGGGTGTATATTGGGATCCAGTTTTAAATAAAGTAAGAGGTAAGGAGACTTTCATTAGCTACCCACACTCACCAGTAAAGGTTATCGTCATTCCTACGAATGAAGAAGTCATGATCGCACGTGATGTTATGCGTTTAACCAAATAACGGATTTGAAGGACAAACTCTTAGTGGGTTTGTCTTTTTTTACTTTTTATAAGGATTGTTTCGTATCCTAGTGGTTTTCGGTTTTTTCTTTGTGGTGGTATAATATACATAGTGAATGCTGGAAACGGAGGATGATTATGGGTCTTACTGAACGAGAAATACAAATACTAACCGAAATTGATAAATGGTCGGAACAAATGCAACATGAACAGACGGATTTTGAAATGACGTATGACAAATGGCTGGAAAACTCGTTAAGCCTTATCCCTGAGAATGTACGGACTGAGTTCTTTTCAAAGCTAGATAATTGGCTATTCCATTTACATGCCATACTTCAAGGAACACAAATTCAAGTGGATGCAAGGGAACGTCTTATTCGTTCGGCACGTGTTTTTAATCAGGACATTGAAGATATCTCTGATTTAAAAGAATTAACCATAGATCAGCTTATATATTTAACCGAAAACCAGATTGCGAAGCATCGGCTTTATTCTTTTGCACAAGGGGGCTTATCTGGTACAGGGGGATTACTCTTACTTGGAACGGATATACCTGGGATAACGGTCCTTAATCTTCGTATTGTCCAATTAATTGCCATGACATATGGGTATGAAGTAAATACACCATATGAAATGATGACATCATTAAAAGTGTTTCATGCAGCTACACTGCCAAAACGCATGCGTTTCCAGGGCTGGGAGGAACTGACCCAGGGTGCCGATAGGTCTACCCAGAACCAATATTTTTATAATGGATCAGAAGATTTAACCGACGAAACTTGGCTTGAGCTCCCACTAAAACATATTGTGAAAGCGGTGGCTATTTCAGTTTTACGTAAGCGGATGATTCAAGGAATTCCTCTTGTTAGCATGGCGATTGGGGCAGGAATGAATTATCAACTAACAAGACAGGTTAGTGATTATGCCCATAATTATTATCGTTTACGTTTTTTGAAGGAAAAGGAGTATTAAGAAATGAGCGTTCAAGAGCATAAAAAAGCTTTACCCTCCACAATCAGATGTAAAGTTATTACAATAAGTGATACAAGAACAAAAGAAACGGACAAAAGTGGAAAACTTATGATTTCGCTACTAGAGGAAAATGATTTCAACGTTTTAAAATATGAAGTTGTTAAGGATGAGGAATCTTTTATCGAAAAAGCGATACGTGAAGGCTGCGAACATGAAGATATTGATGTTATTTTAACAAATGGGGGCACTGGAATCGCTAAACGTGATGTCACAATCGAAACGGTCACAAAATTATTAGATAAAGAAATCGTCGGGTTTGGTGAACTGTTTCGGATGTTAAGTTATACAGAGGACATAGGCTCAGCGGCCATTCTTTCAAGAGCAATTGCAGGTGTTAGCAATGATACAGCAATATTTTCAACACCAGGTTCTTCTGGAGCTGTAAAACTTGCTATGAATAAATTGATCCTACCAGAACTTGGCCATGTTGTCAGTGAAATAAAAAAGGATATCAAAAAGGTCTAATCATCAGGATTAGACCTTTTTTTAATGGTGTATTTTATTAGAAATTCCTTGATTCATTCTATACCATATCCATAAATCATTAATGATGGACGCACAATCGGAGATTTCGTTGTTAAGCTCACATGAACGCACGAAATCAAGTTCATTGCCAAGTTGTTCTTGTTTTTCGTTAATAATGGTTTCAATTTCTGCAATGCGATCAGGAATATGTCCTCTAATTTTTTCCCAATGGAACAAGATATGCTGTTGTGTTTCCACTGTATATTCTTCCCACTCTTTTTCTAAATCCGGGAGAAGAATCCCAAGTCGGTCATCAAAATGAAAAAAATCCATTATTACCACCCCTCGTAGGTCTTGCTATCATTTTACAATACTACTAATTTATATTCTATCTTAAAAGAAATTTTTATTTTTCTCAGTTTACTATTGAAAAAAGTAGGAAGAGTTGTTAAAGTAATACATTATAAATGTATAAATATAAAAACATATGAATTAATATTCGAAGGGGAGATACAACATGAGCAAAAAGAAAGTTGTTTTAGCATATTCAGGTGGTCTAGATACAAGTGTTGCAGTTAAATGGTTACAGGAGCAAGGTTATGAAGTCGTTGCTTGCTGTTTAGATGTAGGCGAAGGAAAAGACCTTGCGTTTATTAAAGAGAAAGCTATTACAGTTGGAGCTGTATCTTCATACGTAATCGATGCGAAGGAAGAATTTGCAAATGAATTTGCACTTGCCGCATTACAAGCACATACCCTTTATGAAGGAAAATATCCATTAGTTTCTGCATTATCTCGTCCGCTAATCGCGAAAAAACTCGTTGAAGTAGCTGAACAAGAAAATGCTGTAGCCGTTGCACACGGTTGTACTGGGAAAGGTAATGACCAAGTTCGATTTGAAGTTTCAATTAAGGCATTAAATCCTGATCTTGAAGTATTAGCACCTGTTCGTGAGTGGAGCTGGTCTCGTGAAGAAGAAATCGAGTATGCGAAGAAGCATAATATTCCAATTCCAATCAATTTAGATAGCCCATTTTCTATTGACCAAAACCTATGGGGACGTAGTAATGAGTGTGGTATTTTAGAAGATCCATGGGCTGCTCCACCAGCGGATGCATATGAATTAACAGCAGCTCTTGAAGAAACACCAAATACACCTGACATTATCGAAATCGATTTTGAACAAGGTGTTCCAACGACGATTAATGGTCAGCAGTACCCATTATCTGAATTAATTCTTGAATTAAACCAAATCGCTGGAAAACATGGTGTAGGTCGTATTGATCATGTGGAAAACCGTCTTGTAGGTATTAAATCTCGTGAAGTTTATGAGTGTCCTGGTGCGATGACTTTAATTACGGCACATAAGGAACTTGAAGACCTTACACTAGTAAAAGAAGTTGCACATTTCAAACCAGTTATCGAACAAAAGCTTACTGAATTAATTTACAATGGACTTTGGTTCTCACCACTGAAGGATGCATTACTTGGTTTCTTAAAAGAAACACAAAAAAATGTAAATGGAACTGTTCGTGTAAAACTATTCAAAGGTCATGCAATTGTTGAAGGACGTAAATCAGAAAATTCATTGTACGATGAGAAACTTGCAACTTATACTTCAGATGATGAGTTTGATCATAATGCAGCAGTTGGATTCATTTCATTATGGGGTTTACCAACAAAGGTTAATAGTATTGTAAATAACAGTAAGAAGGTTGAAGTATGAAAAAGCTTTGGGGAGGAAGATTCACCAAAAGTGCCGAAGCATGGGTAGATGAATTCGGTGCATCGATCTCCTTTGATCAGGAATTGGTGAAGGAAGACATCGAAGGAAGTATTGCCCATGTGACAATGCTAGGTAAATGCGGAATCGTTTCTAGTGAAGAAGCAAATACCATTAAGTCAGGGCTACTTACCTTATTAGAAAAAGCAAAAAATGATGAATTGGAATTCTCTGTTGCAAATGAAGATATTCATTTAAATATCGAAAAGATGCTAATTGATGAAATCGGACAGGTCGGTGGAAAGCTTCATACGGGACGAAGCAGAAATGACCAGGTTGCAACAGATATGCACTTATATTTGCGACAACAGGTAGACGAAATTATTAATCTTGTTGAGGAGCTTCAAGACGCAATCGTGGAACAAGCGGAGCAACATGTTGAAACAATTGCTCCTGGTTATACCCATTTACAAAGAGCACAGCCTATTTCATTTGCCCATCATCTGTTGGCCTATTATTGGATGCTTGAGCGTGATAAGGAACGTTTAACAGACTCGCTAAAGCGAATCAATATATCGCCATTAGGGGCTGGTGCTCTAGCGGGTACCACGTTTCCCATTGACCGATACTACAGTGCAGAGCTTCTAGGTTTTGAAAAAATCTATGAGAATAGTATTGATGCTGTAAGTGATCGTGATTTTATCATTGAATTTTTAAGCAATAGTTCAATGGTTATGATGCATCTATCACGTTTTTGTGAAGAGTTGATTTTATGGTCCTCACAGGAGTTTAATTTTATTGAGATGGATGATACTTTTGCTACGGGAAGTAGTATTATGCCTCAGAAGAAGAATCCTGATATGGCTGAACTCATCCGTGGTAAAACAGGAAGAGTTTATGGAAATCTGTTTGGTTTATTAACGGTTCTTAAAGGAACACCACTTGCGTATAACAAAGATATGCAAGAGGACAAAGAGGGCATGTTTGATACTGTGAAGACGGTAAAAGGATCTTTGAAGATTTTTGCTGGAATGGTTTCAACAATGAAGGTGAAAAAGGAAGTAATGGCAACTGCTGTTAAAAAGGATTTCTCCAATGCGACAGAGTTAGCTGATTATTTAGCTTCAAAGGGACTACCATTTAGGGAAGCACATGAAGTGGTAGGAAAGCTTGTGTTAATTTGTATTAAACGAGGTGTTTTCTTAAGCGATTTACCGCTTGAAGTGCTGAAAGAGGCATCTTCACTATTTGAGGACGATATTTATGAAGTTTTGAAGCCTGAAACCGCTGTTGCTCGCCGCAAGAGTGCAGGCGGTACTGGCTTTGATGAAGTACGTAAGGTTTTAGCGAAAATTAAACAAACAAAAAAATCGTGATCGATTCACGATTTTTTTGTTTTATATATTAAAGATCTTTCTCTGTTCGTACAACCATAACATCACATTTTGCATAACGTGTAATATTTTCAGATACACTGCCTAATAGGAAACGCTCGACAGCATTTAAACCAGTTGCGCCACATATGATTAAATCAATATCATGTTTTGGTGCAATTTCTTTTGCGATTTTTATTTTTGGTGAACCGAATTCTAATATTGTTTCGATCTCATCAATACCAGCTTCACTTGCCACTTCCTTATATTGGTTAAGTAATTCTTTTCCGTATTGCTCTGATTGTTCTGTTAAATTGTATTGATAAGCTCCAATCGTCGCAAACTGCTTTAAGTCAATCACGTGAGTAATACTAAGTGTTGCGTGATAACGCTTACAAACATCGATTGCTTTCTTAAAAGCCCATTCCGCTTCCTTTGAACCATCAACAGCTACAAGAACTTTTTTATAGGTAACTAGCATTTTTTTAGCCCCCTAAAATATGAAATTATCTTTCTACTATTATTATAGCACTGGCAAAACACATGAATATCATACATAATTGTATAAAATTTGAACTTTTTCTTGATTATTAGGAAGAAAAATACTATTATGTAAGTGTTTTCATGGTTGTTAGTATCGTATTTTAAGTTCAAGTAAGTAATCTATTGAAAATGAGATGAGGAGTGTTTTTCATGCGAATTGGGGTACCTCGGGAGATAAAAAATAACGAAAACCGTGTTGCAATGACTCCGGCGGGTGTTGTGAATCTTGTAGGCTTCGGTCATGAAGTGTATATTGAGACCAATGCGGGGGACGGATCAGGTTTTACGGATGAACAATATGCTAGTGCAGGTGCTACCATTGTTAGTACTGCAAGTGAGGCATGGCAGGTGGACATGGTTATGAAAGTAAAAGAGCCACTTCCAGAGGAATATCAATATTTCCGTGAAGGCTTACTCTTATTTACATATTTACATTTAGCTGCAGAGCCTGAATTAACGAAAGCTTTAGTTGAGAATAAAGTGATTGGGCTGGCATATGAAACTGTACAGCTCCAAAACCGTTCATTACCATTGCTAACCCCAATGAGTGAAGTTGCAGGAAGAATGGCGACTCAGATTGGCGCGCAATTTTTAGAAAAGCCACATGGTGGAAAAGGGATTTTACTAGCTGGTGTGCCAGGCGTTCATCGTGGTAAAGTAACGGTTATTGGTGGAGGAGTTGCAGGGACGAATGCAGCTAAAATGGCAATTGGTCTAGGTGCTCAAGTAACAATGATTGATTTAAATCCGGAGCGACTTCGCCAGCTTGATGATATTTTCGGAGCGGATGTAACTACACTAATGTCAAACCCGCTTAATATAGCGGAAGCGGTGGAGGAATCAGATCTTGTAATCGGTGCAGTCCTCATACCTGGGGCAAGAGCGCCAAAACTTGTAACGGAAGAAATGATTAGATTAATGGCACCAGGTTCTGTAGTCGTAGATATCGCGATTGATCAAGGCGGAATTTTTGAAACGACTGACCGAATTACAACCCATGATAATCCAACGTATGTCAAACATGGGGTCGTTCACTATGCTGTTGCGAACATGCCTGGAGCTGTACCACGTACATCAACTTTTGCACTGACAAATGTAACTGTTCCATATGCATTGTTAATTGCTAATAAGGGATTTAAACAAGCTTGCATCGAGAATGATGCGTTGTTTAAAGGGATTAATACTTTAGATGGATATGTTACCTACAAGGCAGTTGCAGAAGCACACGGAACTTCCTATTCAGATGCCAATACACTCTTAGAAAACAGATGAATTTTTGGGGATACCTTTCCTTAGGTATCCCTTTTATGTCCTCGAATCATTGTCACCATTTTTTATGCATAAAAATAAGATAAAGAAAGTCTGAATGAAGACAAACGTCTAACTAACTCGTAAGGGAGTGCTGAAAAATGGGTTCATCAGTTTTTTATAATGAATCGTTAGGCCGATTTGTTCATCGACCAGCTACTTCTTCGCCAGATAATCCAAATCAACAAACTTATTATTCTAATTTTGTTTCTGAACATATTAAACAGCAGGAGAAATATAATGAGCTCGTTAAAGAGTACATCAAAAGCAATGAAGGGCTAATCAAGCAATTAGCAGAAGAACAAAAAGGACTGCAACGCCAGTTTTTTAAATCTGAACAAAATCAAATGGAGAAGAATGAAAAGTTCTCTAAAAAAATGACGGAACAGAAAAACTTATTGGAGGTATTTGTGAGCTTTATGAAGAAACAAGAAAAATATAATGAGACAGCGGCGAAGCAACAAGTAGAACATAAAGAACAGCTTGAAATTCTCCAAAAAATTGTTCAAAATCAAGAAATCTTTAACAATAAAGTTTCTGAAAATATGAACCTAGTGAAAAAGCAATTTGACCAAATTATAGCTTCTCTAAAAAATCATGAATTGAAAAATGAGACCATTGCGAAACACTTTGAGGAAAATGACGAAAAAGACCAAGAAATTGCTGCCACCATCATAGAGCAAAAGGAATTATTTTTCAAGGTACTAAATGGTTTACAGGATAATAAAGAGCAATACGATATTTTATTTGATTATGTACGTAATCAGGATAATTTTAACCATAAGCTGTTTGAATACCTCTGCTCAAAATTTGAAGAGGAAAAAAATGCAGTGAATTAAGAAATGTGAAGGCTTCTAAAGTTCAAAAAGGACCGCTCAGGGTCCTTTTTGCATTTATTTTATGAGTAGTTCCTTAGGGAATTTTGTAAGTGTTTGGGCTCCATCAGCGGTGATAATCATATCATCTTCAATTCGAACTCCGCCAATTTCTGGAGCATAGATTCCTGGTTCAATTGTAAATACCATACCCTTTTGTAGGAGCATATCATTTGTTTCATTCATAGAAGGAAATTCATGAACATCAATTCCAAGTCCATGTCCAATTCGGTGGGTAAAATATTCACCATAGCCAGCATTGGATATAATGGTACGTGCTGCACGGTCGATATCGCCAATTCTTGTTCCTGGCTTACAAGTATCAACAGCTGCTAATTGGGCCTTTAACACAGTATCATAAACCTCACGTTGTTGGTCGGAAACCTCTCCAAATGCGACTGTTCTAGTGATATCAGAGCAATAACCGTCAAGAACAACACCTAAATCGAAAAGTACAAAATCTCCTTTTTGAATGGTTTCAAGTCCTGGTTTTCCATGTGGAGCAGCAGTTTTTAAACCTGTTAATACCATTGTATCAAAGGACATTTGGCGGATTCCTTTTTTCTTTAATTCAAATTCAATGGTGGCAAGTACATCTAATTCTGACTTTCCTTGGGCAATTGCCTGTACACCCACTTCTACTCCATAATCGGCAAGCTTTGCTGCGTCTTCTAGAATAGAAATCTCTTTCTCTTCTTTAATCATCCGTAGAGTATGTAATTTTTCCTCAGCTGAAACGAAAGATGTGGATGGGAATAATTTTTGAATTTGTTCAAAACGATCAACAGTTAAATGTTCTTTTTCAAGAGCTAATGATGAGATAGTAATGTTTCGTTTTGAGAGTGAATGTTGGATGAGTTCCCAAGGATTATCGGTATCACTATATCCAATAATTTCATACTCCCAGCCAGCATTACGTGCCTGGGCAAGCTCCATATTTGGACAAATCAAGATGGGCTCTTCATGTTGAAAAACGAATAAACCAAGAAGTCTTTCGTGTGGTTCGGTATAAAAGTTTGTTAAATAAAATACGTTTGGAGTAGACGTAATAAAACTACATGTAATGTCCTTTTCTGTTAACCAACTAGAAAGTTGTTGTAATCGTTGATTCATTCATAACACTTCCTTTTTAATAATAAGGGACACTGTTTATTTTAGCACTTTGTGGTTTGAAGCGGAAGGTGTGAGCCTTTTCCGATAATAGTATTCATTTTGGAGTAGGGTTTGATTTACGTAGGAAAAGGGTATAAAAAAGAAGGAAAGTAAGCATTTAAAAAGAAGTACTATATTAAGGTTTCTATATACAATTATGGAAGGGGAGATACATATGAAAGTATCCTATCATGGTCATTCTGTTGTAAAAATTGAAACAGGTGGAAAAACGATCATCATTGATCCATTTATCACAGGAAATCCTATTACAGATTTAAAAGCATCTGAAGAAAAAGTGGATGTCATTTTACTTACACATGGTCACGGAGATCATGTTGGAGACACTGTAGACCTTGCTAAGCGCAACTCGAGTCTTGTGGTAGCTCCAAATGAACTTGCGGTCTATTTAGGCTGGCAAGGCTTGAATGTACATCCGATGCATATTGGTGGTGCCCATCAGTTTGATTTTGGGAAGGTAAAGTTTACTTTAGCTTTCCATGGTTCAAGTGTCGAAATTCCTGAAAAACAGGAATTTGTTTACACAGGTATGCCAGGTGGCATCTTGTTTAGTGCTGAAGGAAAAACAATCTACCATGCAGGAGATACCGCATTATTTTACGATATGAAATTGATTGGTGAGCTTAATGAGATCGATGTTGCCTTTCTGCCAATTGGGGATAATTTCACGATGGGACCAGATGATGCACTCATTGCAGCAGAGTGGTTAAAAGCCAAAACTGTCGTGCCGATTCACTATAATACGTTCCCAGTGATTAAGCAGGATGCTACCGATTTTGTCTCAAGACTTACATCGGCTGAGGGCAAGGTTTTATCAGCAGGTGACGCAATTGAATTGTAAAACGAACAAAGGCGTGAGGAATCACGTCTTTTTTTTCTGCTTGCTTCATAGAATGATACAAGCATATGTAAGGAGGTAAAAGGATGCATAATAGATTGTTACTATGTTTATTGCTTTGTGGTGTCTTACTTTATTACGGTGTTCCTAGACTATCAATCGGAGCGGAAGGTTTAGAAGGAGTATTCGCTCTTTCATGGCTAGTTTTTGCCTTGATTGTAGTGAGTGGAAACCTTATTGGGTTATTATATAACCCGAAGTCTGCTCAGAAAACGACAAGTCCACAAGCAGTCACTGCAAAACGTCGACAAAGAATGCGGAATTACTAGTATAGTCATATCTAATAAAATTGAATAAACCTTGCTTCACCCTTATAATAAGAGATAAGACATAATGGAACTAGACAAAGAATGATTATTAGAGGGTGAAGAGCTTGGCGACAAAGCATGAGCAAATTTTACAGTATATTGACACACTTCCGATTGGTGAGAAAATTTCAGTTCGACAAATTGCAAAGGATATGAAAGTGAGCGAAGGAACGGCTTATCGTGCCATAAAAGATGCGGAAAATAAAGGATATGTGAGTACTATTGAACGTGTCGGAACCATTCGTATTGAACGAAAAAAGAAAGAAAACTTTGAAAAGCTAACCTTTGCTGAGGTTGTCAATATTGTTGATGGACAAGTGCTTGGGGGAAAAGCAGGGCTGCATAAAACACTCAATAAATTTGTTATCGGTGCTATGAAGCTAGAGGCAATGATGCGTTATACAGGTGCTGGAAACCTATTAATTGTTGGTAACCGGACAAAAGCACATGAGTATGCTTTAAATGCAGGAGCTGCCGTTTTAGTGACCGGTGGTTTTGACACAGAAGATGAAGTGAAAAAGCTTGCAGATGAGTTGCAACTTCCAATTATTTCGTGTAGTTACGATACTTTTACGGTTGCAACGATGATCAACCGTGCTATCTATGACCAGCTCATAAAAAAAGAAATTGTCTTAGTTGAGGATATCTTAACGCCTAAAACCGAGACCGTAAGCCTTCATACCTCAGATAAAGTAGAGAAATGGTACGAACATAATACCGAAACAGGTCATGGTCGCTATCCTGTCGTTGATCATCAATCAAAGGTTGTTGGGATGGTAACAGCAAAGGACATTATGGGACAGGATCCAAATACGCTCATTGAAAAGGTGATGACTAAACAACCAATGACCGTTAATGGAAAAACATCGGTTGCATCTGTATCACATATGATGGTGTGGGAAGGTATTGAAATGCTGCCGGTTGTGGATCAATCGAATCGTTTGCAAGGGATTATTAGTCGTCAGGACGTACTAAAGGCTATGCAAAATATTGGTCGTCAACCTCAAGTAGGAGAAACGATTGATGATATCGTGACAAATCAATTTGTGGATATTTCTGCTGATGGTGAAGCGATTTACCAATGTGAAGTAACCCCACAAATGACAAATCACTTGGGCACTATTTCCTACGGAGTATTTACAACCATTGTCACAGAGGCAGCGAGTAGGGTACTAAAATCCTTTAAAAAAGGAGATTTGGTTATCGAGAATATGACGGTTTACTTTATGAGACCCGTTCAAATTGATAGTCTAATGGAAATTCATCCAAGGGTTCTAGAGGTTGGGAGAAGGTTCGGTAAGGTTGATGTTGAAGTTTTCCATGGCGGAGTCGTTGTTGGAAAAGCAATGATGATGGCACAGCTAATTGAAAGATAAGGATAAGCACGAACAAAAAAAGACGCTATTACGCGTCTTTTTCTAGGTCTAATTAACTTTGTTGTTCAGCTTCTTTTAGTACATATGGAAGATAATGTTTATAAGCACGGAATCCTGCCCAAATACTTCCACCACCAACTAGTATTAGGACTGTCCCAATTACATATGAAATCGTAGATGGATGAACGAAATACGTATTTAAACCAAATAGCGTAACAAAAAGTCCTAAGGCAATACTAGATTTCGCTGAGAGCCATTGTTTTTCAATTGGACGTCTTGTGCGGAAGTATTTTGTTTTATAATAAAAATAAAATACAAGTGCAAATATGATTAGAAAAACGAGAATTTGCATGAGAAGTTTCCTCCAATTCTAGATTACTATACCTATTGTAACCAGAACCAATTCAAATTGCTAGTGAATAGAATGTGGAAACTTGGTGACGAAATGAACTGAAAAAGGAGAACTCTTATGATTCAATCTATTCTTAAAAAAATAAGTGATTTTGAGACGATCATCATTCATCGCCACGTACGACCAGACCCTGATGCCTATGGCTCACAGTGTGGTCTAGCAGAAATTCTAAAAGCATCCTACCCTACTAAAAAAATATTTGTAGTTGGTGAGGATGAGCCCTCCTTACTTTTTCTAAAGGAAATGGACCAAATTCCGGATGAGATGTATGAAGAAGCATTAGTGATTGTCTGTGATACTGCAAACCAGGGGAGAATTTCAGACGTGCGTTATAATCGTGGGAAAAAATTAATTAAAATTGATCATCATCCGAATGAAGATCCATATGGAGACCTTTTATGGGTCGATACAAGTGCCAGCTCTTGCAGTGAATTGATCTACGAGCTTTACCTCCAAGGGAAGAATCAGGGTTTAACTCTTTCAAAGGAAGCAGCGAGACTTCTTTTTGCTGGAATTGTTGGAGACACAGGTAGATTCTTGTTTCCTAGTACAAATCCAAAGACATTTACATATGTCGGAGAATTAATTGAATTTGGTTTTCATTTTCCTGATGTTTACGAGAATTTATATAAAACGAAGGAAAATGTAGCACGCCTTAGTGGTTATGTCCTTCAAAATTACAAAGTTACCGAAGATGGTGTAGGATCTATGGTGATTTCAGATGAGATTCTGAAAGAATACAATGTAACGCCTACAGAAGCATCTCAATTGGTAAGTAACTTAGGGAATATTGAAAATATCAAAGCATGGGTGTTTTTCGTGGAGGAAAAAGATCAAATCCGTGTTCGCTTGCGTTCTAAGGGACCTGTGATAAACGGGATAGCAAAAAAATATAACGGCGGTGGGCACCCACTTGCATCAGGGGCCACCATTTACTCGTGGCAAGAGGTCGAAAACGTTATCTCTGATTTACGTAAGGTTTGCAATCAGGTAACCTAAAAAAATAAAGTCGCTCCTTTTGCGTGCGACTTTATTAGCCATCTACCTTAACTGGGATAAACCATGAACCTAGATCGGTTACTTCTTCAAGAACATTGAGATCTAAGGCTTGAATTTCTTTTTTTAACGCATTTACAACTTCTGGGGATTCTGCATAAGCGGAGTACCCATTTTTGATTCTCGCCATTTTTTCATTTAATACTTTTCTCCGGTTAATATACATAAATTCCCTCCTTATGTGTTTTCTTTTATTTTATTGCAATTTCGTCTAAAAATGCTACATTATTTTTAAATTTTCTAAAAATTAATACAAATTCGTAACAAAATCTTCATTTTTCCAAAAAACAAAAAGCCTCCGGAAGGAAGCTATGTTAGTTGACTAGTTCTATATTTAATGAAATTTCAAGTGTTGTATCGACAAAAACCGTGTGAATTTTGAGTTTGTATGTTTTATCGTCCATTTCGTAAAGCCTATTTTCAATTGTTCTAAACAGAAGGTCTTTGTTTTTCGATAATGATTGAATATCCTGTCCGATTAATGAGTTAAGGTCCTCCAACACTGCGGTTTTCATATGGTGGAGATCCAGTGAACTGAGTTCTACTTTTTTTCTGTTTGCGAACACGATCTCAAAATCTTGGATTTTTAGCTTGCTTTTATTTTCTTCATTTAGCTTTTTTGCATCCTCAATTAAAATTTCTTTGCTTTTTTTTAGATCGGAAATTTCAAGCTCTTGTTCCGAAATTTTTTGTATTTGTTTATCTTGCAGTACCCCAAACTGAAATAAAAAGACAAACCAACTAATCAAGGCACCGATAACAACACCTGCGAAAAATCGTTGCCAGCCTGGTTTTTCATGATAAGGGGGGACTCTCATTATGAGATATGCTCCTGGGTGAACCATTCAATAATTCTCCATCCGAACTGTGCTCCACCCATTGCAGAAACAATCAGCAGAAATTGTTTAAAAACATCTTTCGTTTGACCTAAAAATATACCTCTTTCAAAACTATAAAAAGCATCAAATGTTCCACCAATTGCAGCAACAAGTGCCCAAATCTTTAACTTGCTGGCAACCGAATAGATTTCAGATAAAGGCGCTTGACCCGAAATGAAGGCACCGAGACCTCCGATAAGGGAACCTCCCAAAAGTACCCCAAGCGCAATAAAAAAACTATGAATAAATGCAGGCATAAACGCCTCTTTTACTTCCATGTGGACACCTTCTTTTAAATAATTGTTAGTTGCGGAAGCTTTTACTACATGTATATGGACAAACAATCCATTCTATGAGTTTTGTTTTGCTTGTTTCATAAATAGGTCTATAATTGAAGTATCAGATAGGTAAGGACGAAATTAATTAAATGAAAAAGGTGTGATTTGATTGCCTTTTGTTCATCTTCAGGTTCAAAGTGCTTATAGCCTCTTATCAAGTGCTGCAAAAGTTGAAGCTTTGGTTGAAAAAGCGAGCAGTTTAGGGTTTAAAGCATTGGCATTAACCGATGAAAACATAATGTATGGGGCGATAGCCTTTTATAAGCAATGCAGGAAACATGGTATTAAACCGATTATTGGCATGACGGCTTCGGTGTTAGCTGAAGAGGAACAAGGTCATGATGTGGCTTATCCTGTAGTATTACTTGCAAAAAATAATAAAGGCTATCAAAATCTATTAAAAATAAGTAGTGCGATTCAGACAAGATCAAAGGTTGGAATCCCAAGAAGATGGTTATCCCAATATCGCGAGGGAATAATTGGGATTTCTCCTGGTCGTGAAGGAGATATTGAACGAAGTATTAAAGATGGACAATATGAGGAAGCCATTCGACGAGCAAATTCTTATAAACAAATCTTTGAACAGGATAGTTTTTACTTAGCGGTTCAAAATCATAACTTGCGAGAGAATGTAGACGTCAATCATAAACTATTCCAAATTGGAGCAGAGTTAAACGTCCCATTGGTTGCTACAAACCAAGTTCAATACATCGAGCAAGGTGATTCATTTGCTCATGAATGCTTACTGTCAATTAAAAACAATACAAAACTATCAGATGAAAATCGAGTTGTTTTTCCAAGCAAGGAATATTATTTAAAGAGTCCATCACAGATGAGTGAACTTTTTTCAGATACACCAGAGGTTCTTGAAAATACATTACGCATTGCTAAGCAATGTAATGTGGAAATTGAATTAGGGAAATTTGCATTACCTAAATATCCAGTTCCAAATGAAGAATCTGCAGAGGATTATTTATCACGAATATGTTTAAAAGGATTGCATGAAAGGTATCAAAATCCTACCGATGAACAGTTTGAACGACTTCAATATGAGCTTCAAGTAATCAAAAAAATGAATTTTAGTGATTACTTCTTAATTGTTTGGGATTTTATGAAGTATGCTCATGAGAATGGAATAGTGACTGGTCCAGGAAGGGGTTCTGCTGCCGGTTCTTTGGTGGCCTATGTTTTACATATCACAGATGTTGACCCACTCGAACATCAATTATTATTTGAACGATTTTTAAACCCAGAACGAATTTCTATGCCTGATATTGATATTGATTTCCCTGATAATCGACGTGATGAAATGATTGAATATGTTTCAGAAAAATACGGCAGACTCCACGTTGCTCAAATTATTACGTTTGGAACACTAGCTGCAAGAGCTGCATTACGTGATGTTGGCAGAGTAATGGGTATCTCTCCCAAGGAGGCCGATTTTCTTGCCAAACAGGTTCCTAGCAAACTCGGAATTACACTTCAGCAAGCATATGAGGAATCGCAAGGGTTAAGGGACTATATTCAAAATATCGAAATTGGACGGAAAATCTTTGAAACAGCCAAAAAAATTGAAGGTCTTCCTAGACATACTTCTACACATGCGGCTGGTGTTGTGATAAGTGAACAGCCACTAACCGATTTAATTGCCATTCAGGAAGGACATAATGAAATCTATCTAACACAATTTCCGATGGAAGTGCTCGAAGAAATTGGTCTCTTAAAAATGGACTTCCTTGGACTACGAAATTTGACGCTGATTGATAATATCCACTCCTTGATCCAACGGGGAACTGGAAAGAAATTGGATCTTTCTAGAATATCAATGAATGATCAAAAAACATTTGCATTGCTAGGTAAAGGAGATACAACGGGGGTATTCCAACTGGAGTCAAGTGGAATGCGAAGTGTTCTCGTAAGGCTACAGCCAAGTGATTTAGAGGATATTGTTGCTGTAAACGCGCTATATAGGCCAGGCCCAATGGAAAATATTCCACTCTATATTGCTAGGAAACATAAAAAAGAACCGGTTCAATATCCGCATCCAGACCTTGAACCTATACTTGAGAAGACATATGGTGTGATTGTGTATCAAGAGCAAATTATGCAGATTGCTTCTAAAATGGCTGGTTTTAGCCTTGGAGAGGCTGATTTATTAAGAAGAGCCGTAAGTAAAAAGAAAAAAGAGGTACTAGATAAAGAAAGACAACATTTTGTGCAAGGTAGCTTAAAAAAAGGCTACACTGAACAAACAGCAAATGAAATTTATGACTTAATCGTCCGGTTTGCCAATTATGGGTTTAACCGAAGCCATGCTGTTGCTTACAGTATGATTGCGTATCAGCTTGCCTATTTAAAAGCTAACTATCCACTTTATTTTATGGCTTCATTACTGACAAGTGTAGTTGGCAATGATGATAAGCTTGGGCAATATATACGCGAATCCAAACAAATGGGGATTTCCATTTTGCCCCCATCTATTAATAAAAGCTACTATCCTTTTATTGTAGAGAAAAAAGCAATCCGTTTTAGTTTGGCGGGAATTAAGAGTGTAGGGGTTGCAGCCTTAAAAGAAATTATTGAGACGAGAAAAGTTAAGCCTTATTCAGACCTCTTTGATTTTTGTGTTAGAACATCGATGAGGAGTATTAATCGTCGTACAATAGAGGCCTTAATTTGTTCAGGAGCCTTTGATGAATTTGGGGAACACCGAGCGACTCTATTAGCAACTTTAGATGTTGCGATTGAACATGCCGAACTCGTCCGACCAAAAAATGATGAAAATCAAGTCGAGATGTTTTTTGAGGATGATTTTGGACTTAAACCAAAATATGTTGAGGTTGAACCATTTAAGGAAATGGAAAAACTTCGCTTTGAAAAGGATGCACTAGGCTTTTACTTATCAAGTCATCCAATTACTAGTTATTCGGCTTATCTAAAGAAGCACGGAGCAATCTCGATTTCGGAGGCTTCACATTATCTACATCAAAATGTTGTTATAGGTGGATTCATCACAAAAGAAAGAACGATTCGTACAAAAAAAGGTGAGGTAATGGCCTTTTTGACAATTAGTGATGAAAGCGGGGAATTAGAAGGCGTTGCATTTCCAAGAACCTATACACAGTCAGCAAAGCTTTTAAAAAATGATGCTTTAGTTTTACTGAAGGGTAAGCTTGAGAGTCGAAATAATCAACTACAGCTGATCATTAACCAAGCTGAGGCCTTACCCGATAAAGTGGAGATGCCGGAAGATGAGAAGAAACTTTTTGTTAGAATGGAAAGAAAGGATCAAGCAGCTCAAGTGCTTGTAAACTTAAAAGAATTATTAAAGCAATATCCTGGGGATACCCCGGTGGTCCTGTATTATGAAGAAACACAAAAAACAATGCAGCTCCAACAAGAACTGTGGGTTAGTCCTAATCAAGAATTTTTATCCGAAATAAGAGAATTGATGGGACCTCAAAATGTGGTGATTCACTAATAAACCACTTTACATGAACAGCAATTATGTTATATTGTAATAGAAAAGCGAAGTGGCCATACCACTTATTTTTGATTAATTAGAAAATTCTATTTTACTAGCTTTATTCATAATATGTTGGACAAGTTTTTAACTACTTAAATAGTATGACAAACAATTGGTGGAAAAATTGCTGCCACCAAGTTGTCTTTATAACAAGGAGTGAAATAGGGAAATGACTCTAAGAGAAGAAGCTCTACATATTCATCAAATTCATAAGGGTAAGCTTGAATCAAAGTCAAAAGTTCCAGTTAGAAATGCAAAGGATTTAAGTTTAGCATACTCACCGGGAGTAGCTGAACCGTGTAAAGCTATTTACGACGATAAGTCTAAAGTGTATGAATACACAATGAAGGGGAATATGGTAGCAGTTGTATCTGATGGGACTGCCGTACTTGGATTAGGAAACATAGGTCCAGAAGCGTCTCTTCCTGTCATGGAAGGAAAGGCTGTGCTATTTAAGAGCTTTGCAGGAGTAGATGCATTTCCAATTTGCTTAAACACAACAGATGTTGACAAGATTGTGGAAACAGTCAAACTTTTAGAGCCTACTTTTGGTGGAGTCAACCTAGAGGATATTGCAGCTCCAAATTGCTTTGTGATAGAAGAGCGTCTTAAGAAAGAAGCCAATATTCCAGTTTTTCATGATGATCAACATGGTACCGCAATTGTGACAGTAGCAGGATTAGTGAATGCATTAAAGCTAGTAGGCAAGAAAATGTCAGAAATAAAAGTTGTTGCAAATGGAGCAGGTGCTGCAGGTATTGCAATCATTAAGCTTTTATACCGCTATGGAGTCCGCGATATCATCATGTGTGACTCTAGAGGTGCTATTTATGAAGGGCGCACCTTTGGAATGAATGATGTAAAAGCAGAGGTTGCAAAGTATACAAATCGTAACCGTCTAGAAGGATCTCTTGCAGATGTCCTTCAGGATGCTGATGTCTTTATTGGAGTGTCTGTTGCAGGAGCTCTAACAGCTGACATGGTAAAAACGATGAATCAGGACCCAATTATATTTGCTATGGCAAATCCTAATCCTGAAATTATGCCTGATGAAGCATTAGAAGCGGGTGCTATGGTTGTTGGTACTGGAAGATCAGATTTTCCAAACCAAGTAAACAATGTTCTGGCATTTCCAGGAATTTTTAGAGGAGCTTTAGATGCTAGAGCGACTCATATAAATGAACAAATGAAGGTTGCGGCAGTAGAAGCAATTGCATCATTGGTAAGCACTGAAGAACTACGTTCAGATTATGTAATCCCTGCACCATTTGACCCACGTGTTGCTCCTGCTGTTGCAGCAAGTGTGGCAAAGGCGGCTATGGAGACAGGTGTAGCTAGAATCACTGTAAATCCAGAGGAAGTTGCTGAGAAGACACGTCGTTTAGCAATCATTGAATAATGGATTGGAAGAGGTTAATGTGACATCTCCTAACTCTAAGGTTTACATTGAAATTGTGAAGCAAATTAGGTCCATCATTCAAGATGATGGACTTTCCGCTGGTGATAAAATTCCGTCTGAGCGGGAACTTTCCGAGCGTCTAAATGTAGGGCGTTCCTCTGTTCGGGAAGCACTAAGGTCATTGGAATTATTGGGCCTCATTGAGACAAGAAGAGGGGAAGGTACTTTTTTAAAAGATTTCGGTGATCATCAACTGATTCATTTATTAGGTACCTTCATTATTCAAGGAGATAAAACAAAGGGTGATCTCCTTGAAACAAAACACACTCTCGAAAAATCCTGTATCGAAATAGCTTGTCCTAAGATGAACGAAGAGGTGCTTACAGAGTTGGAAGAAAAGCTTTGGGATACTGCGGACCCTGAGGAATTCCTTTTTAAATCAATTGTAGAAGCGACGGATAATCGATTATTACTACGAATATGGGTCGTCATATATGAATATGTCAAGTTTATTTATGAGGAACAGACTCATGTAATAAACAAAGAAGGCTTTGAAGAGTTAGTAGCCGGACTACGTGAAAAAGATGTGGCAAGAGCTTTATCTGCCTATGAAAAAATAACATTGTAGGAATTTGTCGTGTTTTTGTTGACATATTCCTACAAAAAATAAGGAAGACATTCAGTAAAGTATAAGTACATGCTTTTTTGGCAACGAAGGAAGATATAAGATTTTCCTTTTTTTCGTTTCACAACTTTTTGTCTTAATACAAGCAGATAAACTAAGTCGAAAAAGCTATTCCATTGAAAGTGTGAGGAGGTTCCTTTTTGCTAAAAGACTTTTTTGTAAAAAAGAAAAAATATGCTTCAATCCCTTCGGAACAAGCTAGACAAGATGTTCCAGAGGGCATTATGAGCAAATGTCCAAATTGTAAAAAAATAATGTACACAAAAGAATTAATGAAAAACGATAAAATTTGCATGAACTGTGATTATCACTATCAAATGACTGCATATGAAAGAATCGATAGCTTACTTGATGAAGGTTCTTTTATCGAGCTTGATAAAGAAATGGTCTCTGAAAACCCACTAGGCTTTCCTGATTATCTTGGAAAGCTAAAGAAGGACCAAGATAAAACAGGTATTAATGAAGCTGTTGTAACCGGTGAAGGAACAATTGAAGGAAATCGCATCGTTTTGGCAATTATGGATTCAAGCTTCCGCATGGGAAGTATGGGTTCTGTTGTTGGTGAGAAGATTACTAGGGCAATTGAAAAGGCAATGGAATTGAAGGTCCCATTTCTTATCTTTACAGCTTCAGGCGGAGCAAGAATGCAAGAAGGTGTTCTAAGCCTAATGCAAATGGCCAAAACAAGTTCTGCATTAAAGCTATTTAGTGATCAAGGTGGACTCATTATTTCGATAATGACACACCCAACAACGGGGGGAGTATCTGCAAGCTTTGCATCATTAGGTGATTTTAATTTCGCAGAACCAGGTGCATTAATTGGATTTGCAGGTAGAAGAATCATTGAACAAACGATTCGCGAAGATCTCCCAGAAGACTTCCAAACAGCCGAGTTTTTATTAAAACATGGTCAACTGGATGCTGTTATTCATCGTCAGGATTTAAAAGATACATTAGCAAATATAGTTGATATTCATACGAACGGGGGTGCGGTTAATTGGTAGGTGAACTAGAGTTTGAGAAACCAGTCGTAGAATTAAAGAAAAAGATTACCGAGTTAAAAGAGTTTACAAGTGATTCCAATATGGATTTATCAGATGAAATCTCAAAGCTTGAATCAAGACTTCAAAAACTGGAGAATGAAATTTATAGTCATTTAAAACCATGGGACCGTGTGCAAATTGCCCGTCATCCCGAAAGACCGACTACCCTTGATTATATTGAACGTATCTTTACTAATTTTTTCGAGTGTCATGGTGACCGTTACTATGGGGATGATGCTGCCATAGTTGGTGGTATTGCTAAGTACCACGGTTTACCTGTCACTGTAATTGGACACCAGCGAGGTAAAGATACAAAGGAAAATATTAGAAGGAATTTTGGAATGCCACATCCAGAAGGATATCGCAAGGCACTTCGTTTAATGAAACAGGCTGAAAAATTTAGCCGTCCAATCATATGTTTCATTGATACGAAAGGCGCATATCCAGGTAAAGCAGCCGAAGAACGTGGTCAAAGTGAAGCTATTGCAAAGAACCTTTTTGAAATGGCAGGCTTGACTGTTCCTGTTATCTGTATTGTAATTGGTGAAGGTGGAAGTGGGGGAGCACTTGCTTTAGGTGTAGGAAATCAAATTCATATGCTTGAAAACTCAACCTATTCTGTTATTTCTCCTGAGGGTGCTGCTGCATTACTTTGGAAAGATGCAGGACTTGCCAAAAAGGCTGCAGAGTCTATGAAAATAACAGCGCCAGACTTAAAAGAGCTAGGGGTTGTAGATGAAATCATCCCAGAAGTAAGAGGTGGAGCTCATAAGGATGTTGCAGAACAAGCAGCTTCCATCGATACCGTTCTCTTACAATCATTAAAAGAATTACGTAAATTAAACAAAGATGAGTTAGTTCAACAACGCTATCAAAAATATAAAAAGATAGGCCAATTTACAATAGCTGAAGAAGAGTTTATCGGAGTTCAGTAACAAAAAGTGGACGTGCATCTAACAAAATGTTTAGGGCACGTTTTACTTTGTTTCCACATAATCAGAAGACTGTTGAATAAATCGAAATTCTCGGAAATTAGAATGTGATATTCAACGGATTATAAATATCTATGTAATATACGAAATCCCCTCGCATAGTATTCTTTTTAATTCTCGATTTTTCTACACAATTTCACAATTTTTTCTGTTTTTATTACGTTATCTTAGTTGTTTTACTTATATATTAGTGTTATTTTATACATATTGCACAAAATAGTAAAAGCGAATAATCACAATTCGTGATTCATGATTATTTTTAGATTATTTTTACATAGAGGTGGAAAAATGAAAAGAATAGGTGTTTTAACTAGCGGTGGGGATTCACCAGGGATGAACGCTGCGATTCGTGCTGTTGTACGAAAAGCAATCTTTCACGATGTAGAAGTATATGGAGTTTATCAAGGATATGCTGGACTAATAAGTGGACAGATAAAACAATTAGAGATTGGATCTGTTGGTGATATAATTCATCGCGGTGGTACAATGCTTTATACTGCTCGATGTGAAGAATTCAAAACAGAAGAAGGTCGTAAAAAAGGTATTGAACAATTAAAAAAGCTTGGAATAGAAGGCTTAGTTGTTATCGGTGGTGACGGCTCTTACCGTGGTGCCCAAAAACTAACTGAACTTGGCTTCCCTTGCGTTGGTGTTCCAGGTACTATCGACAATGATATCCCGGGTACTGATTTTACGATTGGTTTTGATACTGCACTAAATACAGTTATTGATGCTATTGATAAAATAAGAGATACAGCAACTTCACATGAGCGTACATATGTAATTGAAGTTATGGGTAGGCATGCTGGTGACCTTGCATTATGGGCGGGATTAGCTGGTGGTGCTGAAACAATCATTATTCCGGAAGCAGAACACGACATGGATGAAGTTATAGCTAAGCTTAACCGTGGCCATGACCGTGGGAAGAAGCATAGTATTATTGTCGTAGCTGAGGGTGTAGGTAGTGGTGTTGAAATCGGTAATAAGATTCAAGAAGCTACAAATTTTGAAACAAGAGTGAGTGTCCTTGGACATATTCAACGTGGTGGTTCTCCAACTGCATCAGACAGAGTATTGGCAAGTCGTCTAGGTTCAAAGGCTGTTGAATTGTTGTTAGAAGGAAAAGGTGGACGTGCTGTTGGTATTCAACAAAACAATCTAGTTGACCATGATATTATGGAAATTCTAGATCGTAAACATACAGTTGATAAGAAGATGTATGACCTATCCCAAGAGCTATCCATTTAAAATATATTTGAGTAAAATTCTTTTAGAAGTGTTGCTAATCGCTGATTTAAAGCGATTATAGAGGAGGAAAATGTAATGAGAAAAACAAAAATAGTTTGTACGATAGGACCTGCTAGTGAAAGTATTGAAAAACTGGTTGCTTTAGCAAACGCAGGAATGAATGTAGCTAGACTTAATTTTTCGCATGGTGACTTTGAGGAGCATGGTGCACGTATTAAAAACATTCGTGAGGCTGCTAAAATCACTGGCAAAAACATTGCGATCCTACTAGATACTAAAGGACCGGAAATTCGCACAAATACAATGGAAAATGGTGCTATTGAATTAGTTGAAGGTTCAACAGTCACTCTTTCAATGGAAGAAGTTATTGGTACACCGGAAAAATTCTCAATTACATATCCGGGCTTAATTGAAGATGTTCATCCAGGTTCCAGAATTTTATTAGATGATGGATTAATCGGATTAGAAGTAGTAGAAATTAATCAACAAAAGCGTGAAATCCTAACAAAAGTATTAAATAGTGGAACATTAAAAAATAAAAAAGGTGTTAACGTACCTGGCGTTCGAGTGAATTTACCTGGTATCACTGAAAAAGATGCAAAAGATATCGTATTCGGTATCCAGCAAGATGTCGATTATATTGCAGCTTCCTTCGTTCGTCGTGCTTCAGACGTACTAGAAATCAGAGAATTGCTCGAAGAAAATAATGGGGAAGCTATTCAAATTATCCCTAAAATTGAAAACCAAGAGGGTGTAGATAACATCGATGAGATACTTGAAGTATCTGATGGATTAATGGTTGCTCGTGGTGACTTAGGTGTTGAAATTCCTGCTGAAGAAGTACCACTCGTGCAAAAAGATTTAATTAAGAAATGTAATGCTCTTGGAAAACCAGTTATTACAGCGACACAAATGTTAGACTCTATGCAACGAAATCCAAGACCAACTCGTGCGGAAGCAAGTGACGTTGCGAATGCTATCTTTGATGGTACAGATGCGATTATGCTTTCAGGTGAAACTGCTGCTGGTACATACCCAGTTGAAGCAGTACAAACAATGCATAATATTGCGTCTCGTGCAGAAAGTGCTTTAGTACATCGTGAAATTTTATCACAACGCAGTAAAATCTCAGGAATCACAATTACAGATGCAATTGGACAATCAGTTGCCCATACTGCGCTTAATTTAGATGTATCTGCAATTGTGACACCTACTGAAAGTGGTCATACTGCAAGAATGATTTCAAAATATCGTCCGAAGGCTCCAATCATTGCCGTTACTGCGAACGAATCAACAACAAGAAAGCTTTCTCTTGTTTGGGGTGTGTACCCGCAAACAGGTAATGTAGCTAAATCAACAGATGAAATGCTTGACAACTCAGTTGAAGTTGCATTAAATACTGGAATTATTAAACCAGGCGATTTAGTTGTGATTACTGCAGGTGTACCAGTTGGCGAGTGTGGAACTACAAACATTATGAAGATTCATGTTGTTGGTAATACCCTTGCAAATGGACAAGGTATTGGGAGAAAATCGGCTTTTGGTAAAGTAGTTGTAGCAAACACTACTGAGGAAGCAGAGGCGAAAATGTATGACGGTGCAATTCTAGTAACAACTGCTACTGATCGTGATATGGTGAAATACGTGGAGCAGGCATCTGCTTTAATCACGGAAGAAGGCGGTCTTACTAGCCATGCAGCTGTAGTAGGATTAAGTATCGGAATTCCTGTGATTGTTGGTGTAGAAAATGCAACAACAATTTTAAAAGATGGACAAGATATTACGGTTGATTCATCCCGTGGAGTGATATACGAAGGACATGCAAATGTTCTATAAAAAGGAGAAGGGAAACCTTCTCTTTTTTTTGGAGTTTTACTACTCATTTTTGGACTAGAAACGTATAATATAAGAAAAGCCTTCATCTAAGGAGGACAATATGAGAATTTTACTAGCATTGATTATTATCGTACCTGCATTAGAAATTAGTGTCCTTATTTTCTCAGGTAAGACGCTTGGAATTCCAATTACTTTGCTGTTGATTGTTCTTACTGGTGTAATTGGGGCGTGGTTAGCGAAAAAACAAGGGCTTGATACACTTCACCGCGCTCAACAACAAATGAATTATGGACAGGTCCCTGGTGAAGCCATTATGGATGGAATTTGCATCCTGATCGGTGGGGTATTGCTTTTAAGCCCTGGTTACATTACAGATCTAACTGGTTTTTTCTTGCTCATTCCAGCAACTAGAAATCTGATTAAACCGATTATTGCCAACTGGATTAGACGAAGAATGGATAGAGGTAATTTCACAGTTATTCGTCGTTGGTAAAAAAAGAAAGCCATTGCGGTCGCAATGGCTTTCTTTATGTTTCTTTTCCACTAATAAATCCCCATACATCCCGAAATACACCTGTTGTATATAGAGTTCTAATGATTACTAACGTAACGGGGCCAATAATTAACCCAACGAATCCAAATAATTGAAACCCAACGAACAGTGATATCAATGTTGCCAATGGATCTAATCCAATACTAGAAGAGATAATCTTAGGCTCCATGACTTGGCGTTGTACAATGACAACAAGGTATAGTATACCAAGCCCTATTGCAAATGCTAGATTCCCACTAAAAGCCGAATAAATGATCCATGGTACGAACACAAGTCCAGTTCCCAAATATGGAAGTAGGTCAACGATCCCAATTAATAACGCAATTGTGATTGCATAATCGACTCGTAAAATTAACAGGCCAACTAATACAATCCCCGCTGTAATTGAAATCAGCGTTGCTTGAGCTTTAACAAATCCAAATAATGCTTTTTTTAATTCCACAAATACGGACTTTCCACTTGTTCGAGCTTTTATTGGAATAAATTTTCGTCCCATAATCACAAACTTATTCCAGTCTTTGCTAATAAAAAATGTGGCTAACAGTGAGAATACAATCACAGTCGCTGCATTTGGTAGCCAGCCCAGGAACTTTGGAATATTTTCTAAAAACGCTTTAATAAATTCTCCAACATTTGTCGCAATAGTTGTACCAACATTGCTGACATTATCCATAATTGTTTGCTGTTGGCCTTGATCCAAATTATCAAACATACTCGTTATTCTTTCGTAAAAAGGGATAATCTGGCCAACTATTAAATTTTCCAAATAAACTACTAGGGTTTGAAAATGCTGTGGTACTTCTTTTGCTAAATAGTTTGCACCTGAGATAATCTCAGCTATTAATAATGTAAGTAAACCTGTTACAATGCCAAATACAAGCAAAATCCCTATAAATACCGATAAGCCACGTGGTATTCTGACTTTACGCTCCAAAAAATTCACAAGTGGATTAATAAGGAATGCAATTAATAAAGCAAAAATAAACGGATATGTAAGTCTAAAAAGAAAATAAAACAAGATGAAACCTATGACAATTAATGCAATAACCAATAAAAACCGAAGAAAACCATACACATAGTTAATATTCAAACTTTTTCCTCCCTAGGAATTTCTTGCATATTTTTATTTTACAATCTCTTTGATTACTTTAAAAGTATTACGAAGAAATGAAATATAAAGTTTCCAATTATGGAGAAAAAGTTTTATTTATGATATCATACGTTATGAGCAAGTGAAAAAATTTCAAGAGCAAAATACAACATATGCCATATTTAATTGGCATTAAGTCTAGTAAACGGCTCTGTTAACTAGAAAAATGAAAACCTATTCGTAAAAATGTTTTTGTGTAATAATAATTTATTAGGGGAAATTTGTCTCTTTTGATTCACAAAAGTCTGATTATTTATTATAATAGAGTCAGGGTTATTTATTTCCTACATATTTATCGCTTTCGCTTGCATAAACAACTTTTATTGTCACAATATTATACTGATATTTGTGACCATGAGCGTTTTTTCAAAAATGAAAGCATTTACTTCACTAGATTACAATGTTTAAAGCATAAATAACGATGTGATAATGTGTTTTGTTTTTGAGCGTGCGCTCGATTTACCTCTATAAAATGAGGTAGGGGAATATGAAAAAAGGAGAGGGTCATATGACAGCAACAAAGGGGCTTGAAGGAATTGTAGCTACAACATCTTCTGTCAGTTCAATTATTGATGACACTTTAACGTATGCAGGATTCAATATTGACGATTTAGCGGAAAATGCTAGTTTTGAAGAAGTTATCTACCTATTATGGCATCGCAAACTTCCAAATAAAGAGGAGTTAGCTGAATTAAAACAGCAACTTGCTGATAATGCAAGTTTACCTCAAGAATTATTAAACCATTTCAATACTTACCCAATTGACAAGGTTCATCCGATGGGGGCACTTCGCTCAGCTGTTTCACTATTAGGACTATATGATGATGAAGCAGATGTAATGGATCCAGAAGCTAATTATCAAAAGGCAATTCGCCTACAAGCAAAATTACCTACAATTGTTACCGCTTTTTCACGTGTTCGTAAAGGTTTAGAGCCAGTTGCTCCTCGCACTGATCTTAGCTTCGCAGCAAACTTCTTATATATGCTTAGCGGGCAAGAACCTAGCGAAATTGCAGAAGAAGCATTCAATAAAGCGTTAGTACTTCATGCTGACCATGAACTTAATGCATCTACATTTACAGCACGTGTTTGTGTTGCAACTCTGTCTGATGTTTATTCAGGTATTACTGCTGCAATTGGAGCTTTAAAGGGCCCGCTTCACGGTGGAGCTAATGAAGCTGTTATGAAGATGCTTACTGAAATTGGTGAAGTTGAAAACGTTGAGAATTATATAAATACTAAATTAGCTAATAAAGAAAAAATCATGGGGTTTGGTCATAGAGTTTACCGTAAAGGTGACCCACGTGCAAAGCACTTAAAGGCAATGTCTCAAAAGTTAACAGCGATTACTGGCGAACCAAAATGGTATGAGATGTCAACCAAAATTGAAGAAATTGTTACGAGTTCAAAACCATTACCACCAAATGTTGACTTCTATTCAGCATCTGTATACCATAGCTTAGGTATTGATCATGATTTATTTACCCCAATCTTTGCAGTAAGCCGTGTTTCTGGATGGTTAGCTCATATTCTAGAGCAATATGATAACAACCGTTTAATCCGTCCACGTGCTGAATATACTGGTCCAGGAATGCAGACATACGTTCCGATGGAACAAAGAGGTTAATAAATCTACAATATATATATTAATAGGATGAAGTATTTCAGGAAAATATTTTCTTGAAATACTTCTTAAGAACTTTAGGAGGTAATACTAGTGGCAGGAGAAAAAATTACAGTATCAAATGGTGTACTAAACGTACCAAACAATCCAATTATTCCTTTTATTGAAGGTGATGGAACTGGTCCAGATATTTGGGCAGCAGCGTCACGTGTATTAGAAGCAGCTGTTGAAAAAGCATACAACGGCGAAAAATCAATTGTTTGGAAAGAAGTATTAGCAGGGGAAAAAGCTTTTAACCAAACTGGTGAATGGTTACCAGAAGAAACATTAGATGTTATTCGAGAGTACATAATTGCGATCAAAGGACCTCTTACTACACCAGTTGGTGGTGGTATTCGTTCATTAAACGTTGCATTACGTCAAGAACTAGACCTATTCACTTGTCTTCGCCCAGTACGTTATTTTACAGGTGTACCTTCACCAGTTAAGCGTCCAGAAGATACAGATATGGTTATCTTCCGTGAAAACACTGAAGATATTTACGCTGGTATCGAATATGCACAAGGTTCTGAAGGCGTTCAAAAGCTTATCAACTTCCTACAAAATGAACTAGGTGTAAATAAAATCCGCTTCCCAGAAACTTCTGGTATAGGAATCAAGCCAGTTTCTGAAGAAGGAACAAAGCGTTTAGTACGTGCTGCTATCAACTATGCTATTGAACAAGGCCGTAAATCTTTAACACTTGTTCATAAAGGTAATATCATGAAGTTTACAGAAGGAGCTTTCAAAAATTGGGGATATGAGCTTGCTGAACAAGAGTTTGGCGATAAAGTATTCACTTGGGCTCAATATGACCGCATCGTTGAAGAAGAAGGTAAGGATGCTGCAAATAAAGCACAAGCTGATGCTGAAGCTGCAGGTAAGATCATTGTAAAAGATTCAATCGCTGATATCTTCTTACAACAAATCTTAACTCGTCCGCGTGAGTTCGACGTTGTTGCTACAATGAACTTAAATGGTGATTACATTTCTGATGCTCTAGCTGCACAAGTTGGTGGTATCGGAATCGCACCAGGAGCGAATATTAACTATGAAACTGGCCATGCGATTTTCGAAGCAACACATGGAACTGCACCTAAATATGCTGGTTTAGATAAAGTTAACCCTTCTTCTGTACTATTATCAGGTGTATTAATGCTTGAACACCTTGGTTGGAATGAAGCAGCAACTCTAATTATGAATTCAATGGAAAAAACAATTGAATCTAAGGTTGTAACATATGACTTCGCACGTCTAATGGAAGGCGCTACAGAAGTAAAATGTTCAGAGTTTGCTAATGAACTAATCAAAAACTTAGGCTAATCATAGAACAAGTAACTACCCTAATAGGGTAGTTACTTTCATATGTGAATAGGGAGGATATAAAATGAGTCAATTCAAACGAAAAAAAGTCTCTGTAATTGGTAGTGGTTTTACTGGTGCAACAACCGCTTTCTTACTTGCGCAAAAGGAATTAGGAGATGTCGTTTTAGTTGATATCCCACAAATGGAAAATCCCACAAAAGGGAAAGCTCTCGATATGTTGGAAGCTAGTCCTGTCCAAGGGTTTGATGCAAATATTACTGGCACTGCAAATTACGAGGATACAGCAGATTCAGATATCGTAGTGATTACAGCAGGAATTGCCCGTAAACCTGGTATGAGCCGTGATGACCTAGTTCAAACAAATCAAAAAATCATGAAAAGTGTCGCTCAGGAAATTGCACAACATTCTCCAAATAGCTATATCATTGTCTTAACAAACCCTGTTGACGCTATGACTTATACTGTGTTTAAGGAATCAGGATTTCCAAAAAATCGTGTCATTGGGCAATCAGGCGTACTTGACACTGCACGATTCCGTACATTCATTGCCCAAGAACTAAATTTATCAGTGAAAGATATCACTGGTTTTGTCCTTGGTGGTCATGGTGACGACATGGTTCCACTTGTTCGTTACTCCTATGCTGGAGGAATCCCACTAGAAACTTTAATTTCAAAAGATCGTTTAGATGCTATCGTTGAACGTACACGTAAAGGTGGCGGTGAAATTGTCAATCTCCTTGGAAACGGAAGTGCTTATTATGCACCGGCAGCTTCCTTGGTGGAAATGGTTGAAGCCATCTTAAAAGACCAACGACGTGTCCTTCCAGCCATTGCATATCTAGAAGGTGAATATGGATTCAGCGGAATTTACCTAGGAGTCCCTACCATCTTAGGTGCAAATGGCATTGAGAAAATCATTGAACTAGACCTTACAGAACAAGAAAAAGCAGAACTTGCTCAATCTGCTGATTCTGTTAAAAATGTAATGAATATCCTAGTCTAATAATAAGTTAACGAAAAAATTCGGGGTTATCCCCCGAATTTTTTGTACATAAACTGTTTTAATTCTATGGAGGTGCAACCTTTTTCATGCTATTAGGGAAAAAGCGAAAACTAGGTAGAAAGATTGAAGAAATGACGGTTGGTGAAAAGCTATCACTGACTGAAAAAATTGAAGATAAAGATCTACTTTTATACTTAGGTTTGACGAATGATGCGAATCCACTTTATATTCAACATGATTATGCATCTCAAACTCCATTTAAGAAACCTATAGTTCCAACTGTAATGCTTACTGGAATTATCACAGCGGCCATTTCGAAGTATTTACCAGGGCCAGGAAGTCATATTCTCAAACAGGAAATTGAATTTTTTCAGCCTCTTTATCACTATGCCACTATTCAATTTCTATTTGAAGTATCCAAAATTAATATTCACGACCATACTGTTGAAATTGCAGTAACGGCATTTGATGAAGATGAATCATTAGCAATCGAAGGAAGACTTTTAGTCTGCCCTCCACACCGAATTACGCCAATGGAAGGTAAAATATTGGAGAACTTTTAGAGAGCTTAGCCTCTCTTTTTTTTGTTTTCATGGTAAGTAACGAAATGTTAATCTATAATAATCTTATATAGAGATAGAAAAATGATGGGGTTTAACTTTTTTGATGGAGGAAGACAATGAAGAATAAAGTATTGGTTGTGGAAGATGAACAGTCAATCATTACATTACTTCAGTATAACCTACAACAGGCAGGCTACGAGGTTATTACTGCAATGGACGGAGAAGAAGGATTAGAAAAAGCCTTAGCAGAACAACCGCAAATTATCGTCCTTGACTTAATGTTGCCTAAGTTAGATGGGATCGAAGTATGCAAGCAGCTTCGTTTAAATAAAGTAGATATCCCAATCTTAATGCTAACCGCGAAGGACGACGAATTTGATAAGGTATTAGGTTTAGAGCTTGGAGCAGATGACTATATGACAAAACCATTTAGTCCAAGAGAAGTTGTGGCACGTGTCAAAGCAATACTAAGAAGAACAAGTAAAAATATTGTCAACACCGAAGATGATACATCAGCACCGCAAATCACAATCGGACCACTACGTATTTTACCAGAAAATTTTGAGGCTTATTTTAACGAAGAAGCGCTCGATTTAACACCTAAGGAATTTGAACTTCTTGCCTATTTGGCAAAGAATAAGGGGCGAGTATTAACACGAGACCAACTCCTAAGTGCGGTTTGGAACTATGATTTTGCTGGTGACACAAGAATTGTGGATGTGCATATTAGTCATTTGCGTGAAAAAATTGAAAAAGAATCAAAAAAGCCAAATATTATTAAAACAGTTAGGGGATTAGGCTATAAGCTCGAGGAGCCTAAAATTTATGAATAAGTTTCACTCGAGACTACTATCTGCGATTATCTTTTTAATCATTATTGTTTTTCTATGTATGGGTTTTATGCTGGGGCAATTTATTAGTAGTCTGATCACGAATAGTGCAATGCATGGAACCTCAATCGAAGAAACAGTCCAGCAGGTCTGGATTGCTCTTTCAATATGCTTGGGTATCGCATTAATTATTATTCTCTCACTCATTGTAAGAATCACGACTACTTATACAAAACCGATTGATTCAGCAACAAAAGCGGTCAAAGAACTGGCTAAGGGAGATTATCGTGCAAGAACTTATGAAGACGATATAAGTACAGCTGGGTTACTAGGCCAGTCCATCAATATCGTAGCTAGAAATATTGAAGAAATGACCAAATCTTATGAAATGCAGCATGACCGATTACATACCCTGATTGAAAATATGGGGAGCGGCCTATTATTTATCGATAGTAAAGGATATATAAGCATTGTTAATCGTTCAACCAATGAGATCTTCAAAGTTGATCAAGATGATTTATTAGGTCAACTTTATTATGAAGCTTTTACCCAAAAGGAAATTGTAAAGCTAGTCGAAGAGATTTTTATGACCGAACAAAAACTACGAAGACAAATCAATCTGATGATTGGAAATGAACAGAAGGACTTTGAAGTGTACGCTGCACCTGTATTAGGGGCGAAGGTAGAATGGAAGGGAGTTGTTCTTGTCTTTCACGATATTTCAAACCTGAAAAGGCTTGAACAGATGCGGAAGGATTTTGTTGCAAATGTTTCCCATGAGCTTCGCACACCGATTACATCTATTAAAGGGTTTTCGGAAACTTTATTAGACGGTGCTATGAATGATAGGGACGTCTTAAAACAATTTTTAACCATTATTCTTGATGAAAGTCATCGTCTCCAATTGCTCATTCAAGATTTATTGGATTTATCGAAAATGGAGAACAAAGGTTTTTCACTTAATCTTTCACAGGTTAATGTGAAAGAGCTCTTAGAAAATAGTATACAGATGCTTAAATCCAAAGCAGTCGAACGAGAGATTCACTTAGAGCTTACTGTAGATGATGAAACAACCGTAATCGATGGAGATATGGATAGGTTGAAGCAGGTATTTATCAATGTGATCAATAATGGTTTATCCTACTCTCCAGATGGAGCTAAGGTTGAGGTAAAAGCATCAAACTATGATGATTATGTTCAAATTCAAATTATTGATACAGGGATTGGAATAGAAGAAAAAGAACTTCCTCGTATCTTTGAAAGGTTTTATCGCGTAGATAAAGCAAGGAGCCGCAATTCTGGAGGTACAGGTTTGGGTCTTGCCATTGTAAAGCATATTATTGAGGCACATGAAGGGGCTGTTGAAGTAAACAGCAGAGTAGGGGAAGGAACGACTTTTACGTTTCGTTTAAAAAAGAGAATATAATCCATAAGCAGTCCTAATTTACAAAATGTTTACATTGGAAAAATATTCTCTTAATATACAAACCGTATGATGTATATGAGAACCCCTTCATTCAGAAGGCCAAACTTTTTTGACAAGGACGTAATATCCTTGTCATTTTTTTTTGCTTTATTCAGTAAATGACTGAATAAAGTAAAAAAGCCTCCGGCGGATGCCACAGATTTTCAAAGGTAACTTTTCGAGCATGCTCGAAAAAATCTGGGCGCAAATACGCCAAGGCGTATTTTGATAAATTTTGAAACCTTTTTACAAGATATTCGTATAAAACAATATAGCAATAAATTGAGGGGGGAAAGCATGGTTAGTTTAAAACGAATATATACGATTGTTGGACTAAGTGTGCTCGTTTTGATTTTAGGTGTCGTAGGTTTTACATCCTGGTACACCGTTGACGAATCAGAGCAAGCCATTATATTAACCTTTGGGAAAGCGGATGAAGGAATTACAGAGCCTGGCCTACATTTTAAAATGCCATGGCCAATACAAGATGTAGAGAAACTGCCTAAAACAACATTTAGTTTACAGTTTGGCTATGATCAAAAGAATGGCGAAATTACCGACGTGCCGAAGGATACAAAAATGATCACCGGTGATGAAAATATTGTTTTAGCAGATATGGTTGTTCAATGGCAAATTACCGATCCATCAAAATTCTTATTTAATTCTGAGGATCCTGAGCAAATCCTATATAATTCTACTTCTGCTTCTTTAAGAAGTATTATCGGAAGTTCGAAAATTGATGATGCGTTAACATCAGGTAAGGCGGAAATCGAAGCTGAAGTAAGAGATTTATTAGCAGATCTTTTAGTGAAATATGATATTGGAATTTCAGTAACAGCTGTTAAATTACAGGATGTTGAATTACCAAATGATGAAGTTCGTAAGGCATTTACGAATGTAACAGACGCTCGTGAAACAAGAAATACAAAAGTAAACGAAGCAAATAAATACCGTAATCAAAAAATGAATGAAGCAAAAGGTGAGGAAAAAGCTCTTATTTCTCGAGCGAATGGGGATAAAGCAGCCCGTATCGAAATTGCTCGAGGGGATGTTGCCACATTTAATGCTTTATATAACGAATATGTGAAGAATCCAGAGATTACTAGAAAACGTCTAGTTCTAGAAACATTAGATCAAGTATTACCACATACGGAAATTTACATTATGAAGGATGATGGCAATACAATGAAGTACTTGCCAATTCGTCAAGCTGGAAGCCAAACGCAGGTTCCTCCTGTAGAAACAGAAGGGAGTGGTAACCAATGAGTGAAAACGTTGTGGATTTAAACGAAAAAAAGGGTTCCAATAATTTTAGCAAATATACAAAGGGTGGAATTGGCATCCTAATAGCTATCATCTTAATTGGAATTGTTATAATAAATATTTTCATTGTAAGAGAAGGAGAATACAAAGTGGTTCGCCAATTTGGTGAAGTTGTCCGAATTGTAGAAACACCAGGGCTTTCCTATAAAATTCCATTTATCCAGTCTGTTGAAACATTACCAAAATATCAAATGATTTATGATGTTGAAGAGGCTGAAATCAATACGAAAGATAAAAAGCGAATGATGATCGACAATTACGCTATTTGGCGTATTGAAGATCCAAAACAAATGATTTCTACAACAAGAACGGTTATAAATGCAGAAGCAAAACTCGATGAATTCGTTTATTCTGCCATTCGAACAGAGCTTGGTCAATTGAATTATGATGAAATAATTAATGATGAGAAATCAGAACGCGGTAGCCTTAATGACCGCATTACAGAAATTGTAAATAAAAACCTTGAGGAAGATAAATATGGAATCGTTGTAACAGATATTCGGATGAAGCGTACAGATCTACCAGCTGAAAACGAACAATCCGTATATACAAGAATGATTTCCGAGCGTGAGTCAACAGCACAAAACTATCTCTCTGAAGGAGACGCTGAGAAAAACAAAATCGAAGCTGAAACTGACAGGGAAGTAAAAGAAATTATTGCTAAAGCACAAGCGGACGCGGAAGTTATTCGAAGCCAAGGGGAAGGAGAAGCGGCTCGTATATACAACGAGGCTTTCTCAAAGGACCCAGAATTCTATAACCTATTCCGTACACTAGAATCCTATAAGACTACAATTGATGGAGAAACAGTAATCATTTTACCAGCTGACTCTCCATATGCAAGATTGTTAATGGGGTATACTGAATAACAATCAATTAGGTAGCCGTTATTTTTCATTCTGTTCATGACATGATAAAATGAACAGTAGGAAATAACGGCTATTTTTTTGATGATTTAAGGGATATGTAGCATGGAAGGTCCGAATGCCGTAATAGAAGGGAAGGATTTTTCTTGGATAAAAAGATTGTTTTAGTGGATGGAAATAGTATCGCATACCGTGCATTTTTTGCCCTACCACTTCTTAATAATGATAAAGGTGTACATACCAATGCCATTTATGGCTTTACCATGATTTTAAATCGAATTCTTGAACAGGAGAAACCGACACATATATTAGTAGCCTTTGATGCAGGCAAAACAACATTTAGACATAGTACTTTTAGCGAATATAAAGGCGGCAGACAAAAAACACCACCTGAGCTTTCGGAGCAGTTTCCATTTTTACGCGAATTGCTTGATGCATACAAGATTGCCAGATATGAGTTAGAAAACTATGAAGCCGATGACATCATCGGAACTTTATCTCTTCAAGCTGAAAAAGATGGCTTTGAGGTTAAAGTTATCACAGGTGATAAAGACTTAACACAGCTAGCCTCAGAACAGATAACAGTAGATATAACGAAAAAAGGGATCACAGATGTCGATTCTTACACTCCTGAGTTTATTAAAGAGAAGTATGGGATTACACCTGAACGAATAATTGACATGAAAGGGCTAATGGGAGATAACTCTGATAACATTCCAGGTGTCCCCGGTGTCGGAGAAAAAACAGCACTGAAATTATTGCAGGAGTTCAATACATTAGAAGAACTATTAGACTCAATCGATAAGGTGAGTGGAAAAAAGCTAAAAGAAAAACTTGAGGAAAATAAAGACCAGGCGATCATGAGTAAGCAGCTTGCGACTATCTATCGTGAAGCCCCAATTGAAATTGGAATTTCTGAGCTGGAATATAACGGCTATGATGGTGATAAAGTCACAAAACTATTCAAAGAGCTCGGATTTAATTCCTTACTCGATAAGGTTGAGGGTAGCGAGTCGAATGAGGACAAGCCTTTAGAAAAGATTTCCTATAAAATCGTCGATGAAATGACTGAAGATGTATTAACAACTGAATCTTCTTTAATTGTGGAAGTGCTTGATGAAAGTTATCATAAGGCAGACATCCAAGGATTTTCAATTTCAAACGAAAATGGAAATTATTATATACCAACAAAGTTAGCTCTCGAATCAGAGGCTTTTCAACAGTGGGCAAACGATAATGAGAAAAAGAAGATCGTTTTTGATGCAAAGAAATCGATAGTGGCATTGAGATGGAAGGGTATCAATCTACAAGGAATCGACTTTGATTGTCTAATTGCATCTTATATTTTAAATCCGTCTGACTCGACTGAAGATGTTGCCGCAGTGGCAAAATTAAAGGGAATAACAGATGTACATTCTGATGAAGCAGTGTACGGAAAAGGAGCCAAACAAAGCATTCCTAACGAAGAAATTCTTTCTGAACACTTAGTGAGAAAAGCAATTAGCCTAACAAAATTAAAAGATTTGTTCTTGCATGAACTTCAAGAAAATGAACAGTATGAACTTTTTACTGATTTGGAAATGCCGTTATCCCTAATCCTTGCAGACATGGAATCGATAGGGGTAAAGGTCGATGTTGAACGTTTAAAAGGAATGGGCGAAGAGTTAAAGGAACACCTTCAGGAGCTTGAACAAAAAATTTATGAACTGGCTGGAGAAGAGTTTAATATTAATTCACCCAAGCAGCTAGGTGTTATTCTTTTTGAAAAGCTTCAACTAACTGTGTACAAGAAAACAAAAACGGGTTATTCCACTTCTGCCGATATCCTTGAGAAACTAGCTAAAGAACATGAAATTATTGAATATATCTTGCATTATCGTCAAATTGGTAAGCTTCAATCAACCTATATTGAAGGCTTATTAAAGGTTGTGCATGAAGATACTTGTAAGGTTCATACTCGATTCCAGCAAGCTTTGACGCAAACTGGAAGACTAAGTTCGACAGACCCGAACCTGCAAAACATTCCAATTCGCTTGGAAGAAGGAAGAAAGATCAGACAAGCTTTCGTCCCTTCACAAAAGGATTGGTTTATATTTGCGGCTGACTATTCCCAGATTGAACTAAGGGTATTAGCCCATATTGCCAATGATGAAAATCTGATTAGTGCCTTTACGAATGATCTGGACATTCATACAAAGACTGCCATGGATGTGTTCCATGTAACTGAAGAGGAAGTAACCTCCAATATGCGTCGTCAGGCAAAGGCTGTAAACTTTGGGATTGTGTACGGAATTAGTGATTTCGGATTGTCTCAGAACCTTGGAATCACCCGGAAGGAAGCAGGACACTTTATTGAACGTTATTTTGCAAGCTTTCCTGGTGTTAAGGAATATATGGAGGAAATTGTTGAGGACGTAAGACAGAAAGGATACGTATCTACGCTTCTTCATAGAAGAAGATACATTCCTGAAATTACAGCTCGTAACTTTAATGTTCGTAGCTTTGCTGAAAGAACAGCAATGAATACTCCAATCCAAGGAAGTGCAGCTGATATCATCAAGAAAGCAATGATTGAAATGGCGGACAGGTTAAAAACAGAAAAGCTTCAAGCGAAGTTACTATTACAGGTACATGATGAATTGATTTTTGAAGCGCCAGAAGAAGAAATTGAAACCTTAAAGAAGATCGTACCTGATGTAATGGAAAATGCCATTTCCTTGAAAGTACCTTTAAAGGTTGATTATGAATACGGTAAGACTTGGTATGATGCCAAGTAAGTCGAAAAAGGATGTGATCATATGCCAGAGTTACCAGAGGTCGAGACCGTTCGGCGCACGTTAACCCAGCTTGTAAATGGCAAAACAATTGAAAAGGTAACGGTTTTATGGTCAAAAATTATCAAAAAACCGGAAGAACCAGAGCAGTTTTGTGATGCACTTCGTGGACAGACAATCCATGATGTGGACAGAAGAGGTAAATTTTTAAAGTTTATTTTAGATGATTATGTTATGGTTTCTCATTTACGTATGGAAGGAAGGTACGGCCTTTACGATAAAGAAGAACTTTATGACAAACACACACATGTATTGTTCACTTTTACTGATGGAACCGAGCTGCGCTATCGAGACGTTCGGAAATTTGGAACGATGCATTTATTTAAAAAAGGCGAAGAAGAGAATAGCCTACCTTTATCTCAATTAGGACCAGAGCCATTTTCGGAAGAATTTTCATTAAAATATTTAGAAGAAAAGCTATCTAAGACCAACCGTAAAATTAAGGTCGCGCTGCTTGATCAAACAAAGGTCGTAGGGCTTGGGAATATATATGTTGATGAGGCACTGTTTAGAGCGGGCATTTACCCAGAACGTGCAGCCAATTCCCTAACCAAAAAGGAATTGAAAATACTACACCATGAGATCATTCAAACACTGAATGAAGCTGTCGAAAAAGGTGGAAGTACGATACGCTCTTACGTTAATACGCAAGGTGAAATTGGGATGTTCCAATTGCAACTCTTTGTATATGGTCAAAACGGTAAAGCATGTCAAACATGTGGTACAGAAATTGAAAAAACAGTTGTCGGTGGCAGAGGCACCCATTTCTGCCCAAAATGCCAGAAGAGCAAAATGAAAACAAAATAATGTATAGTAAGCCTTCATTGAAATTCGATGCATCATTTTCTTTCGACTTTTGACTGCCACGGGACATTTCACATGTAATGGGCTCTCTCCATATACTATCTTAGCAATCGATAGGAAGGAGACTCTGTGAGATGTCCCAATTGGCATCACTTGTTTTATTAGCATTTGCAGTAAGCTTGGATAGTTTTAGTGTTGGATTCACATATGGTATGAGGAAAATGAAAATACCTTTTAAATCAATCATTACAATCGCATGTTGTTCAGCAGTAACGATGGCAGCCGCCATGGGATTAGGAAAGACTATTGCGTTATTACTATCGCCTGCAATCGCTGATCGACTGGGTGGTATTGTACTCATGTTAATTGGTGTCTGGGTATTGTTTCAGTTTTTTCGACCAACCTCCCAAGCATCTGAACAATATGAAGAAAAACTATTAGTGAAAGTTGAAATAAAATCACTTGGACTTGTTATCAATATTTTGAAGAAGCCAATGGTTGCTGACCTTGATAAATCAGGAACGATTACCGGATTTGAAGCATTTTTGTTAGGGCTTGCGCTTTCTTTAGATGCTTTTGGGGCCGGAATCGGTGCAGCTTTATTAGGCTTTTCTCCATTGGTCATGGCTTTATTGGTTGCCGTGATGAGCTCGCTTTTTGTTTATACGGGTATAAAAAGCGGTGCTGTTTTTTCAAAGAAAAGCTGGGTTCAAAAATTTTCATTTTTACCTGGAATCTTACTGATTTTAATTGGTATATGGAAATTCTAAAATAAAACGCAATAGGGAGATTGGATACGTGGCATTAACAATCGGATTAACAGGTGGAATTGCAAGTGGAAAAAGTACAGTATCACAGATGTTCAAAGAAGCAGGAATTGTTGTCGTAGATGCAGACGTTATTGCACGTAAAGTGGTTGAGCCTGGAGAAGAAGCATATGAACAAATTGTTCAATCCTTTGGCAAGGATATTCTATTACCTGACGAGACGATTGACAGGCAAAAATTAGGATCGGTCGTCTTTTTCAATGAAGAGAAACGATTGTTATTAAATTCAATTGTTCATCCTGCTGTTCGAAAACAAATGCTTATAGAAAAAGAAGAACACCTTAACAATGGGGAAGAAACCGTTATATTGGATATTCCATTGTTATTTGAAAGTAAGTTAACTGCATTAGTTGATCGCACCCTACTTATTTATGTTGATTATGAGACACAATTAGCACGCCTAATGAATCGTAATAATCTCAGCAAGGGTGAAGCAGAAGCGAGGATCCAATCACAAATGCCGCTTAAGGATAAAATTCAACTAGCAGATGCTGTGATTGATAACAATGGTACAATTGAGGCTACAAAGGATCAGCTACACGAAGTTTGTACACAGTGGGGTATAAAACGATAAGATAATACAAAGGTATCTCTAATACGAGATACCTTTTTTATATGTTAAGTAGGTCAAATAACCATTGAAAAATAACCAAAAAGACGTATAAATGACCATTTTTATAAAAAAATGAATTAAAGTGTTACATATCTATTTTAATGTGTTATACTAATCGTAGAAATTAACAATAAAAAGTATAACATATATCGTGGAGGGGTTTTGATGAAGCCAAGAATCGCAATCAATGGATTTGGCCGTATTGGAAGAATGGTATTTAGAAAAGCAATTATGGATGATTCATTAGAAATAATCGCTATCAATGCAAGCTACCCTGCTGACACACTAGCACATCTAATAAAATATGATACAAACCATGGTAAGTTCGATGCGGAAATCATCCCACAGGACGACTCATTATTGGTGAATGGTAAGCGTATTCAGCTTCTTAGCTCCCGTGATCCTTTAGAGCTTCCTTGGAAAAGATTGAATATAGATATTGTGATTGAGGCAACAGGAAAATTTAATTCAAAGGAAAAAGCAAGCCTACATTTACAGGCTGGTGCCAAAAAAGTTATCTTAACTGCACCTGGTAAGGATGAGGATATTACCATTGTAATGGGTGTAAATGAAGACAAATATGACCATGAAAATCATGCCATCATTTCAAACGCTTCTTGTACAACAAATTGCTTAGCACCCGTAGCGAAAGTTTTAAATGAGCAGTTTGGAATTGTGAACGGTTTAATGACAACGGTTCATGCTTATACAAATGACCAAAAAAATATCGATAATCCACATAAAGATTTAAGAAGAGCAAGAGCCTGCGCACAATCCATCATTCCTACATCGACTGGAGCTGCCAAAGCATTATCACTTGTATTGCCAGAGCTAAAAGGAAAATTACATGGAATGGCACTACGTGTTCCAACACCTAATGTTTCTTTAGTTGATTTAGTTGTAGATGTTGAACGAGATGTAACGATTGAAGAAATTAATGAAGCTTTTATAACAGCATCTGTTGGGGCTTTAAAAGGAGTTTTAGATTTTACGACTGAACCATTAGTTTCCATTGACTTTAATACAAATCCACATTCGTCTATAGTCGATGGGTTATCAACAATGGTCATAGGAGATCGTAAGGTAAAGGTATTAGCTTGGTACGATAATGAATGGGGATATTCTTGTAGAGTAGTAGATTTAGTCAAATATGTTGGCGAAAAAATCATCCAAAAAACTGAAGCAAAAGTAGGCTAAATCAAAAACCTTCCCAATTGCGGGAAGGTTTTATTATTTAGTTTAATAAAACGTATTGCTAAATGTATATAAACTTAGTATACTAGTTTTCGTGAACTTCTTAAAAGCTTATGCTTTTGTAGCTACTTAAAGGGTTAGGACCTCTCTGGACTAACTTTCCCCCGTGGTAGTTATGCTCATGCTTTACGCGAAGAACTCATCGAAATTATGGTAAGAGGGGGAACAATTAAACATGGAAACTATGGGACGTCATGTAATCTCTGAATTATGGGGTTGCAATTTCGAAAAATTAAACGACATGCAAGGTATTGAAGAAACTTTTGTTCAAGCAGCATTAAAGTCAGGTGCAGAAATTCGTGAGGTAGCTTTTCACAAATTTGCTCCACAGGGAGTTAGTGGTGTTGTTATCATCTCTGAATCACATTTAACGATTCACAGTTTTCCTGAACATGGATACGCAAGTATTGATGTTTACACATGTGGAGATTTAGATCCGAATATTGCTGCAGACTATATTGCTGAGGCACTTGGTGCACAAACACGCGAGAACATTGAGCTTCCACGTGGTATGGGACCAGTACAAGTAAAGCCAGCACAAGTAAAAGTACTTTAAAAATAAATAAGAATCAACTAAAATAGAAAGAGGTGTATATATTACACCTCTTTTTTTACATTTAGAACAATAATTTTAATATAGAATAGATAAAAATAGGGAGTGGAACTAATGGGATTGCAAACGTTTTTTTCGAATCACAGTGAAACGAGAGACAAACATTCGGACGAGCAGTTAAGAAGTCATTATTATAAAACAACAAATAAAAAGGCAATTGATGCTGTAACAAAAATCATTAATAATTTAGATGGATACCATATTAACTCTATATCAGAAGAACGCGGCGAAATGAGCATTTCAATAAAAAAAGGAAGAAAAGCCTTTGTTGTTGCCACTATCGTCTCTGTAAGACCGTTTGAAACAGCGATTGACTTCGCGGTTACAACAGAAACACTTTTATTACCAATTGACTTTGGCTACAGTAAAAAAGTCATTATGAATTTATATCAGCGCTTAGATAAAGAACTTCCTCTCATCGGTAAAAAAGAATCTTAAGTCGGATTTATGATGAGAAACCCTTGTCCAAAGAAAATCTTTCTTATAATATGAATACATAGAGTCTGTGTTCAAAAAAGAGGGTGAAAAGGACCAAGAATTTCAAGGCGGTGCAGCTTTGAGTACCGGAGCGAGGCAACTGCTTGAGTTAACTCCCTTGCAGCCTTGCGCTGAGGAATTGACTTCGTGAATTAACTAGTAGACGCAAGCGCATAACCTAGTTATTCACCATGTTCTCGGAGCAATGTACGCAGAAATTCGATGTGCCATTTTTGACCGAATTTTTGAACATCCTATAGAGATCTCCTAAGAAGGGAGTTGTTACGAATGAGATGCCCTACTTGTCAACATAATGGAACGAGAGTCTTGGATTCACGCCCAGTTGATGATAGTCGTTCAATCCGTAGAAGACGAGAATGCGAAAAATGCCAATATCGGTTTACGACATTTGAAAAAGTGGAAGAAATTCCTTTGATTGTGGTAAAAAAAGAAGGTACTCGCGAGGAGTTCAGCAGGGAAAAGATGCTGCGCGGGCTAATTAAAGCTTGTGAAAAACGTCCAGTTTCCTTGAAGCAATTAGAGGATATCACCCATGACGTTGAAAAGGAACTACGAAGTCAAGGGATTGCAGAGGTCAAAAGCGATATTATTGGTGAGTATGTGATGAACCATTTGGCAAAAGTAGATGAAGTAGCATATGTTCGCTTTGCATCAGTTTACCGCCAATTTAAAGATATAAATGTTTTTATCGATGAATTAAAGGAATTAATAAAAAGAGAACGGTAAAGGGCTTAAGATACGTGTTAAGCTCTTTTTTTAACTACTAGAAATGGAAGGCTTTGATGAAATGGAGCATTGGAAAGAACTAGTACCAGTCGATCGTTATATTGTGCATGCAGCAGACCTTTTGCATGATTATGACCGGAAAATTGTATCATTGCTTTACCAACCTCTTATTGGAATGAAAGCCTTCAGTCTATATATGACTTTGTGGAGTGAGTTGGAGCAAAACCGACTATGGGGTGAAGAAAGTACCCATTATACCTTAATGGCACTGCTACAAACGAATCTACAGGATATTTATCAAGAACGATTAAAGCTTGAAGGAATCGGCTTATTAAAAACATTTGTAAAATCTGATGAGCATTCTAGAAGTTTTATCTATGAGTTGCAGGCACCACTCTCACCAAGAGCTTTTTTTACGGATGGTGTTCTTAATGTTTATTTGTATAACAGATTAGGAAAAGGTAAATTTTTTAAACTCAAGCAGTTCTTTTCAGACCATGCACCTGATCTAGATTCTTATAAACCGGTTACGAAAGCATTTAATGAAGTATTTGCATCTGCTCAAGTCTCGAAAATGATTTCCACGATTAGTGATGAAATGAAAAGCAATCTTGAACGTGATGAAAATACAGAATACATGGATCGAAGTCAAGAGAAAAAGCTTGTAATAGAGAACGACAGCTTTAATTTCGATTTGTTTTTTGCTGGTCTTTCAGATGTAATGATCCCAAGAAAAGCAATTACACCTAGAGTAAAAGAAGCAATCACTAAGCTTTCCTTCCTTTACGGAATTGATCCGGTTGAGATGCAGGGTATTGTTATGAGCGCTCTAGATCCAAACGAAAAAATAGATATCGAAAAGTTAAGAAAGGCTTCAAGAGATTGGTATCAATTTGAAACAGGTAATGAATTACCTAATTTAACAGAAAGGGTACAACCATTACCAAATCAGACAATGGTAAACAAAGTTCCACAGACAAAGGAAGAAGAATTGATTCAGAAACTGGAAAGAATCTCTCCAAAAGAGTTTCTAATCGATGTGTCTGGAGGATCACAGCCTTCTGTTTCTGAATTGAAAATTATAGAAGATGTGATGTTCCGTCAAAACTTACTTCCAGGTGTTGTGAATGTACTGTTATATTATGTCATGTTAAAATCGGATATGAGATTAACAAAGTCTTATATTGAAACCATTGCCAGTAACTGGGCAAGATTAGATATAAAGACAGTAAAGGATGCAATGGAGACAGCCAAAAAGCATAATTGGACCGCAGATAAAAAGACAAATAAATATAAACGACAACCGATACGTAAAGAGTTATTACCTGACTGGTTAAAGCAAGAAGATGAAGGTATAAAAGAAGAAACTCCAAAAAAGGAAAAATCAAAGGAAAAAGCTTCTAGTCCTTCCAGTCCTTCCTTTGAAGAGAAGAAGCGTTTATTTGAAGAAAGATTAAAAAGGAATAACCAATAAGATGGGGGTGAGGATATGAAACCGATTCAGGATTCTTTAAAAAAACTATCTAATCATGCTGGCTTTCAGCAGCGATATGAACAAATCAAACATGAGGTATTAAACCATTCTGAGGTAAGAGAGTTTATTAACGCACATCAGGATCAAATTACGAATGATACGATTAATAGGAGTCTTGTAAAGCTGTACGAATATATTAATCAAAGCAAGGAATGTAATAAATGTGAAAGCCTTAATACGTGTAAAAATATGCTACAGGGCTTTCATCCTCATCTTGAACTTAAAGGTAACGCAATTGATTTAAGCTATGAAAGATGTCCGAAAAAGGTAATGCATGATGAACAGTTAAAATATAAATCTTTAATCAAGAGTATGTATGTGCCAAAAGATATTCTTGATGCATCCCTTGAATCCCTTGAATTTGATGAAGGACGTTCAGATGCAATTCTTTTAATTCAGGAATTTCTTAATCAGTATGAACCTGGCAAACGGATGCAGGGATTATATTTATACGGTTCGTTTGGAATTGGGAAAACTTACTTTTTAGGTGCCCTTGCAAATGGACTAGCTCAGAAAAAGGTCTCATCGATGCTTGTGTATGTACCTGAATTCATGAGGGAGTTGAAGGGTTCCTTACAGGACCAATCAATCAATTCAAAAATTGATGCTGTTAAGAAAGTACCAGTTTTAATGCTAGATGACATTGGTGCTGAATCGATGTCCAGCTGGATGCGTGACGATATACTTGGTAGTATTCTGCAATACCGTATGCTTGAAAATTTACCAACCTTCTTCACATCTAATTTCGATTTTAAAGGACTCGAACACCATTTATCGTATACGCAACGTGGTGAAGAAGAAAAGGTCAAAGCTGCTCGAATCATGGAACGAATCAAATATTTAGCAAAACCAGTTGAACTTAAAGGAAAAAACAGACGTTATTAATCGAATTGGCTATCTCGAAATAGAGATAGCCAATTTTTTTCTATTCTAAAGTTGTCCCATTCTCCATATACATGTAACAGGGTAATGGTATTGGTGAAATGGGGGGACTAGCTTGATTGAAATGCATTTCCAAGAAACAACAGATGCACAAAAAATGTTTAAGGGCTTAGTTGCGAAGGCAAAAGCTCTTTCTATAGATTACATAGAGGTTGTCAATGATGAGGAGAATGTGGTGTCTGTTTTCATTTCAGAAAAAGTACAATATGCAGTACAAGTTGTGGTCATTCCAGTAATGGCTGAGTTTATCATTCATAACAAAGAGGACAATTGGATTCTCGATTACATCGAAAATTTATTTTACTTTACCGATTACGAAGAGAAGAAACAAATCTTAGAAATTGCCAAAGGATTAATGGATGGGAATAACCCTGATATCCCAGGGGTTCAAGATGTCGTGCCGAGGGAACAACTGATAGTGGAAGCGCTTCATGATTTTATGGAAATTCCAATTTCTTTCTCGTTTGAATCATTTTTAAAGTTTCGTATGCGGTCTTACAATGAGGCATTATTGCAAATCATCGAGTCTGCAATTGATGAATACAAGCTTGAGCAGGAGTATCAAACATTTATTCAAGGACTGAGAGAATTTAGAGAAAAGCGGGAACCGAAGCTTGAGCAATTACATATTTTACATGATGAGCAATTTTATTTTTATAATCATGAGTTTACTGAAATAAAGCGAGATGAATTGTTTAAATATATTGACCGAAAACTAATCCTACACCAGCCCTTGTATATTGACTCTGCTGTTTTGGCACCTTTAGTGTCAATTGCGCCGAAGTCGATATCCATTTATACGGACCAGATTGATAATGGGATGGTTCAGACCATTCATAATATTTTTTTGGAGAATGTCACAATTTACACGAAGAAATCCTTTGAAAACACACGTTTGAAAGCAAAAAAAGTATAAAATAGACGAACTGCCCTTGATTTAACTTTTAAATAAGACTATAATACCTACATATTACAAATACTCATGACATGAGTACTCTATAATTTAAAAGTTATGATGAGGACACGATCGTATAATTACGGTTTTCAGAGAGGGAAGACTAGGCTGGAAGCTTCCTAACACGAATGATACTTTTACCACCTCTAAACTTCAGTAGTGAACCTTTGCTTATCAAAGTTGTAATTACTGACGGGATTACCGTTATTTATTTCTTGAGCCATTCGATATTTCTCGAGTGGAAACAAGGGTGGAACCACGATACATATACTCGTCCCTTTTTTTAGGGACGAGTATTTTTTATTTTGTTTTTTAACAAGAAAAAGGAGTTGAAAACTGATGTCAGATGTAGTAAAAATTACATTCCCAGACGGAGCAGTGAAGGAGTTTCCTAAAGGAACAACAACAGAAGATATTGCAGGATCAATCAGTCCAGGCCTAAAGAAAAAGTCAATCGCAGGTAAGTTTAATGGAAAAGAGATTGATTTACGAACTGAAATCCATGAAGATGGTGAAATAGCAATCATTACCCAAGATACTGATGCAGCATTAGAAATCATGCGACACAGTACAGCTCACCTTATGGCACAAGCAATTAAACGCCTATATAAGGATGTTAAGCTTGGTGTAGGGCCAGTTATTGAAAATGGCTTCTACTATGACATTGATATGGAAAAATCATTAACACCTGAAGATCTACCTGAAATCGAAAAAGAAATGAAAAAGATCATAAATGAGAATCTCGAAATCCATCGTGTGGAGGTTTCACGTGATGAGGCATTAAGAAGATACGAGGAAATTGGTGATGAGCTTAAACTGGAATTGATTCAGGATATTCCGGAGGGAGAACCTTTATCAATTTACGAACAAGGTGAATTTTTTGACCTTTGCCGTGGTGTCCATGTTCCTTCAACAGGAAAAATTAAAGAATTTAAGCTATTAAGCATTGCGGGTGCATACTGGCGTGGAGATAGCGACAATAAAATGCTTCAACGTATTTATGGAACTGCATTCTTTAAGAAAGCAGACCTTGACGAATACCTTCGTTTACTAGAAGAGGCTAAAGAACGTGACCATCGTAAATTAGGTAAGGAACTAAGCCTGTTTACAAATTCACAAAAAGTAGGTCAAGGTTTGCCATTATGGCTTCCAAAAGGCGCAACTATCCGCCGCGTCATCGAACGCTATATTGTAGATAAAGAAGTAAGACTAGGCTATGACCATGTGTATACACCAGTACTTGCAAACGTTGATTTATATAAAACTTCTGGTCACTGGGATCATTATCAAGAAGACATGTTCCCAGTAATGGAAATGGATAATGAAGAGCTTGTGTTGCGTCCAATGAACTGTCCGCATCACATGATGATTTATAAAAATGGTATTCATAGCTATCGTAAGCTTCCAATTCGGATTGCTGAATTAGGAACAATGCACCGCTACGAAATGAGTGGAGCACTATCTGGTCTTCAACGTGTTAGAGGAATGACTCTTAATGATGCACATATCTTCGTTCGACCTGACCAAATTCAGGAAGAGTTCAAACGCGTTGTTAATCTTATTTTAGAAGTTTATAAAGACTTTGATATTCAAGACTTTAGCTTCCGACTTTCTTACCGCGATCCTGCAGACACTGAAAAATATTTCGATGATGACGCAATGTGGGAAAAAGCTCAATCTATGTTAAAGGCAGCGATGGATGACCTTGGTTTGGATTACTTCGAGGCAGAAGGAGAAGCAGCATTCTATGGTCCTAAACTTGATGTTCAGGTCCGTACAGCACTTGGAAAAGATGAAACACTTTCAACTGTTCAGCTTGACTTCTTATTACCAGAACGTTTTGATTTGACTTATATCGGTGAAGATGGAAAGCAACACCGTCCAGTTGTTATTCACCGCGGTGTTGTATCAACAATGGAACGCTTTGTTGCTTACTTAATTGAAGAATACAAAGGGGCATTTCCAACTTGGTTAGCACCTGTTCAAGTTCAAGTCATTCCAGTTTCTCCTGATGTACATCTTGATTATGCGAAGAGTGTTCAAGAGAAACTTCAGGCAGAAGGATTACGTGTAGAAATTGACGATCGTGATGAAAAGATTGGCTATAAAATCCGTGAAGCTCAAATGCAAAAAATTCCATTTATGCTTGTTGTAGGAGACAATGAAATGAGAGAAAAAGCAGTAAATGTCCGTAAATACGGAGAGCAGAAATCAGAGACTCTGTCCTTTGATACATTCCTTTCAGCGATCCTGCAGGAAGTAAAAAAATAAAAAAGGCTTGTCAAACATTAAGGTGCATGCTAGAATGAATTTCGTTGCACTATTCTAGTTGCACCGTTTGACAGTTATCATCATAGATGTTATACTTTTGTAGGTAATTGAATACTTGTTTGAGAAAGTAGAGGCACCCGCTTCTCACCTGATTGACGCAAATTGCAGTTGGTAGGTCTTACGTTCATTAATCATTAATGTGTAAATGAATTGTAATAGTGTGGGTGTGTATACATTCACACTTTTTTGTTTGTCTCAAATCTGTAAAATGCGCAAGATTTCAAACGAGGCATTCTTTAAAAAACCTTGGAGGTGGCTAATTATTAGCAAAGACATGATGGTAAACGAAGGCATTCGTGCCCGCGAAGTTCGTTTGATTGGTCAAAACGGTGATCAACTTGGAATTAAATCCAAAACTGAAGCATTAGAAATTGCTGCAAGAGCAAATCTTGATCTTGTATTGGTTGCACCTAACGCGAAACCACCTGTATGTCGTATTATGGACTACGGTAAATTCCGTTTTGAGCAACAGAAGAAAGATAAAGAAGCTCGTAAAAACCAAAAGGTTATCAATATTAAGGAAGTTAGACTTAGTCCGACAATTGATGAGCATGATTTTAATACAAAGCTTCGTAACGCAATTAAATTCCTTGAAAAGGGCGACAAAGTTAAAGCGTCTATTCGCTTTAAAGGTCGTGCGATTACACATAAAGAAATCGGTCAACGTGTTTTAGATCGTTTTTCTAAAGCTTGTGCTGAAGTAGCTACTATTGAATCCCACCCAAAAATGGATGGAAGAAGTATGTTTTTAGTACTAGCACCTAAAATCGAAAAGTAATGAATTGAGGAGGAACTCCCTATGCCAAAAATGAAAACACACCGTGGTACTGCAAAGCGTTTTAAGAAAACAGGATCTGGTAAACTTAAACGTTCACATGCATACACAAGCCACTTATTCGGAAATAAATCTCAAAAGCAAAAGCGTAAGCTTCGTAAAGCTACATTAGTTAGCAAAGGCGATTTCAAACGTATTCGCCACATGTTAGACAACATTAAATAATCGGTTATTGATCTTAGGAGGGAAACAAAATGCCAAGAGTAAAAGGCGGAACTGTTACACGCAAACGTCGTAAAAAGGTATTAAAATTAGCTAAAGGTTATTTCGGTTCAAAACACACTTTATATAAAGTTGCAAACCAACAAGTAATGAAATCATTAATGTATGCTTACCGTGACCGTCGTCAAAAGAAACGCGACTTCCGTAAGCTATGGATTACTCGTATCAACGCAGCTGCTCGTATCAACGGTCTTTCTTACAGCCGTTTAATGCACGGATTAAAAGTAGCTGGTATCGAAGTAAACCGTAAAATGCTTGCTGACCTAGCTGTTAGCGATGAAAAAGCATTCGCAGAATTAGCAACTGTAGCTAAAAACAACCTAAACAAATAAGTCTAGGTAAAAAGGTTACTCCCATTGTAAAATGAGAGTAACCTTTTTTGTTTTAGTCAATATGGGAGGAATAATAATGAGCTATATCTTTTTCATCTATATAATTCTAAATATATATGGATTCTTACTTATGTATATTGATAAAAATAGGGCAAGAAACAACAAATGGCGCATTTCTGAAAAGCATATTTGGATTGTCGCCATTGTAGGCGGTGCACTTGGGGCAACCTTAGGGATGAAACAATTTCGCCATAAAACAAAGCATAAGCAATTTGTCATCCTGCTTCCCGTTCTTACAGTCGTTACGATAGCCCTTTATGCATATATTTTAGTTAACCTGTCATAACAACTTGTACGTTTGTATATGCTTAAATAGCACCGAAGTAGCCTAACGAAAGAGAGGTGAGTTGTGTATTTGGATGAAACAATGACACTTCTGTTTGTTTTTATTGAATCCACTGGACTGCTTGCCCCCATCATATTTATTGGGATGCATCTGATTCGTCCCTTCTTTTTCATTCCAGTACCTGTTATATGTATTGTCGGGGGGATATTATTTGGGTCCGTATCTGGAACACTCTACTCCATTCTAGGCTTAACCTTGCTTAGTATTCTATTCTATTTTTTATATAGTCAAGTTCCTAAATTGGCTAAAAAAATTAATAATCTCAAGCAAAAATGGCTTGGCGAACGAGTGAATTTTACGATTGGGCAAATTGCAATCTTACGTCTTATTCCTTTTATTAATTTTCATCTTTTATCATTGTGCATCAAAGATGTGACTAGAAATTTCCGAGAATATGCCAAAGGCTCCTTTTACACAAATATCCCAGTAGCTCTTCTTTACACGGTTTTCGGTCAATTTATCCGTGAATTCTCCACGACAGTTATTCTAGCTATTCTCCTTGCACTAACTCTATTGTTCTATTTACTTAGAGAAAAACAAGTTATAATCAAATGGCATGAATTTTTTAAACCTAAAGCAGGTAGATCCTATCAATGAAAAACAGTCGTGAGTTAACGCTCACGACTGTTTTCTTTAATAAGTTCTCTTATCGGACTTTTCCAATCAATTTTAGCATGTGGGTATACTTCACTAATCCTACGTTCAACGTATTGAAAATCTGTATAGGTTAATCCCTTTAGATTGTCGTCTTTGGCCCAAACAAAAATCGAGACAACTTCAAACGATTTCTTCGTAGTTCCTAAATATTTTTCTCCCTCAAATAAAACTCCCTTATATGTTAATAAAAAGTTTTTATGGACATTTGCAAGATCGTCAAGCCAGTAGAATTCTCGTTTTTCTTGAGCAAGTTCGAGCTTCCTCTTTGGGTTAAGGACATACTTGAAAATCCGATATAATAAGAAAATAATTAGAAGTAATAGTACAAAACGAATAAGTAGGACAAACATAAGAGGACTCCCTCCATTCTCAATCTGCCAACATATACGATTGAAACGGATAAAAGGTTTCAAGTTTTGATAAATTTGCTATAATTTTTTTAGTTTGTTTTTTATTGAGGAGGTCTAACAATGACATATAACTTAAAAGTAATGCTGTTAAATGAGAATGCAAGGCTCCCGTTACAAGCAAACCCCGGTGATGCAGGGTTGGATTTGTTTTCTGCCGAAGAAAAAGTAATTAAACCTGGTGAGGCTGAATTAATCAAAACGGGAATCAAAATAGAGCTTCCGCCGGGAACCGAAGCACAAGTAAGACCAAGAAGTGGATTAGCACTCAAACATTCGGTTACTGTCTTAAATAGCCCAGGAACAATTGATGAAGGGTACCGTGGGGAAGTTGCTGTTATTCTAATTAATCATGGCAAGAAGGACTTTGTGGTTGAAAAGCAAATGCGCATTGCGCAGATGGTCATAGCCCAAGTCGCTCGGGTTCATTTACAACAGGTTGAGGAAGTAGCGGCATCTGCAAGAGGTGAAGGTGGATTTGGGTCTAGTGGGACGAAATAAAAAGTCCCTAATTGCTCAACTGCCACCATTTTCTGTATAATGAAATGGTCGATTAAACTTAGGAAAGTTAGGTGATTTATTAATGACAAAGCTTGATGAAACATTAACGATGCTCAAAGATCTTACCGATGCAAAAGGAATTCCTGGTAATGAACGAGAGCCACGTGAAGTCATGAAAAAATACATAACACCATATTCTGATGAAATTTCATACGATGGAATTGGAAGCATCATCGCAAAAAAGGCGGGTCATGCAGAAGGTCCAAAAGTGATGATTGCAGGACATTTAGATGAAGTAGGGTTCATGGTTACGCAAATTGATGATAAAGGATTTTTACGTTTCCAAACTGTTGGAGGCTGGTGGTCACAGGTTATGCTTGCACAACGTGTAACCGTTGTCACGAGTAAAGGAGATATTACGGGCGTGATTGGCTCAAAACCACCACATATCTTATCTGCTGAAGCACGTAAAAAGCCTGTTGAAATTAAAGATATGTTTATTGATATTGGTGCATCAAGTCGGGAGCAAGCACTTGAATTTGGTGTGAAACCTGGTGATCAAGTAGTGCCATATTTTGAATTCACAGTTATGAATAATGAAAAAATGCTACTTGCAAAAGCTTGGGATAACCGAATCGGCTGTGCAATTGCAATTGACGTTTTAAAATATTTGAAGAATGAAGAACATCCAAACGTTGTTTATGGAGTTGGGTGTGTACAAGAGGAAGTAGGTCTTCGTGGCGCAAAAACGGCTGCAACGATGATCAAACCTGACATTGCAATTGCAGTTGATGTAGGTATTGCAGGTGATACTCCTGGTATTTCCGAAAAAGAAGCAATGAGTAAAATGGGAGAAGGTCCACAAATCATTTTATATGATGCTTCTATGGTTTCTCACAAAGGATTGCGTGATTTTGTTGTTGGAGTGGCTGATGAGCTAAGTATCCCATACCAATTTGATGCGATTGCAGGTGGTGGAACAGATGCTGGAGCAATCCACATTACATTAGAAGGCGTTCCATCATTAGCCATTACAATTGCAACTCGTTACATTCATTCACATGCGGGAATTCTTCACCGTGATGATTATGAAAATGCTGTTAAGTTAATTGCTGAAGTAATCAAGCGTCTTGATCAAGAGGCGATCAACAAAATTAAATACGAATAAGAATAAGTAAAGCCGATGAGTTTATCATCGGCTTTTTCCAACTACTGCTTTAATCCTTGCTCTAATGTTGTAAGCATTTCTTGCTTATCCTCCTGGCTTGCATTTTGCCAAATGACTTCAAACAAAACGCCTAAACCAGGAAGCATTTTTTCTTCGCCACTCTGGATAGCATCTACAATTGTATCTTCTAATTCAGCCTGAGAATTTCCTGTGACATTGTGCTTTACAGCATGTCTTAAGTTTAAGTTCATTTACATGCACACCTTTCCTATGTAACTTTTTCTTTACTATGATTTACGTTATACCGTTTTATTATGTATCTTTGTTAGGATATAATGGAAAAAGAATCAGCATAAAGGAGCAATTGAAAAGTTGAAACGAATCGAATCAAATAAAAACCCTCAAATAAAACAATGGAAAAAACTACATACGAAAAAAGAACGTGATAAATCAAGGACATTTATGATTGAAGGATTCCATTTAGTGGAAGAAGCATTAAAAAGTGATGTAGTCATCCAAGAATTGATTATAAGTGAATCAACTGACATCCCTTCAGGATGGAATGTAGATGATTTATCAATCACGATTGTAACGGAAAAAATCATGCAGGAAATAAGTGATACAGATACTTCTCAAGGAGTTGCTGCCGTTTGTGAGCAATACTCGGTAAATGAAGGTGGAAAGTTCTCTAGGCTCTTATTAATAGATGCTGTACAGGATCCTGGTAACCTAGGGACGATGATTCGAACTGCAGATGCAGCAGGAATTGATGCTGTCATTATTGGTGAAGGAAGCGTTGATGTCTATAACTCAAAGGTCATTCGTTCTACACAAGGCTCCATATTTCATATACCTATTATTAAAGAAAATCTTCACGACACTATTTTAAAGCTTAAACAGAATGAGATAAAAGTATATGGAACATCTTTAAAAAATGCAGTTGATTATAAACAAGCGTCTGTTGGAAATTCATTTGCATTGATTGTTGGCAATGAAGGGAATGGAGTAGAACCTGACCTATTAGAGAAAACCGATCAAAATCTTTATATCCCAATCTTCGGTAGGAGTGAATCATTAAACGTTGCAGTAGCAGCGGGGATATTACTTTATCATTTACGGTAAAGAGGGGGGAGTATAATAAACGACTTTTTCGGAAGGGCCGTTATTGGAGACCCGTTTCAGTGGTTATCTCTTTCACATGTTGTGATGTTAGGCTTATTGTTTGCATCAGGGATATTATTATTTATGTTTCGAACAAAACTCACAAAGAGAAAATCAGCAATCCGTTATTCCCTTTCTTTCTTTTTATTAGCTAGCGAACTATCGCTTTATATTTGGTATTTGAAAACGGGAGTATGGGATCCGGTAGATTCATTGCCATTTCAGCTATGCTCAATTTCATTGTTATTAAGTATCATCATGTTACTAACTCGAAAGCTTTTTTTATTTGAGATTACGTATTTCTTAGGTATTGGCGGTGCTATGCAAGCAATGCTTACACCAGAACTTGCCTATGATTTTCCACATTATCGCTATTTTCATTTTTTTCTAGCACATATCGCGATTATACTAGCAAGCTTGTATATGATATGGTTTGAGAATTGTAGACCTACAATTAAATCTATTTGGAAGGCCTTTGCTGCTTTAAATGTTATTGCAATAGTTGTCTTTTTCATTAACAAAGCAACAGGTGGAAACTATATGTTTCTCGCGCGAAAACCAATAAACCCAAGCCTAATCGATTTTCTGGGTCCATACCCTTGGTATATTTTATCTTTGGAAATAGTCGCATTGTTCATGTTTTTTATTCTCTATCTCCCATTTATACGAAAAAAGAATTAAAATGGGTTTGATTTGCACCTCTAAGATACGTATAATATAATCTATATGCTTTACATATAGCTAAAAACAATGATTGAGACTAGTATCTTTCCACTCACTATTCAGGGAGAAAATGCCGAGACTGAAAGCATTTTTATAGAAGAAGAAAGTGAATTCACCTCTTGAGTTGGCACTCGGACCGTTTTGTCATTCAAAACGTAAAGGTGTACCGGCATTTGCCGTTATCGAAACGAAGTGAACAATTATTGTTTGATAATTGTTAACAAGGGTGGTACCGCGAATCTAAACCTCGTCCCTTTTTTGGGATTGAGGTTTTTTATTTTGTCTAATAAAGGAGGAATTATTAATGCAAGAAAGATTACTTGAGCTGAAAGAAGAAGCTCTGGCAAAAGTAGAAGCTTCAACGAACCTTAAAGAATTAAACGATATTCGTGTTGCGTATTTAGGGAAAAAAGGACCTATCACTGAAGTACTAAGAGGGATGGGCAAGCTTTCTGCTGAAGAGCGTCCAAAAATGGGTGCGCTTGTGAATGAAGTAAGAGAGCAAATCACTGAAAAATTAACTGCAAAACAGGAATTACTTGAAAAAGAAGAAGTTGAAAAAAGACTCGCTTCTGAAACAATCGATGTCACACTACCAGGAAGACCCATTAAGGTAGGCGGACCTCATCCACTAACAAAGGTAATTGAAGAAATTGAAGATCTTTTCCTCGGTATGGGTTATTCAATTGCGGAGGGCCCAGAAGTTGAGAAAGATTATTACAATTTTGAGGCTTTAAATTTACCGAAGGACCACCCAGCAAGGGACATGCAGGATTCATTTTATATCACTGAGGATATTCTTCTTCGTACTCAAACGTCTCCTGTTCAAGCAAGAACAATGGAAAATCATGAAGGAAAAGGTCCTGTAAAAATCATCTGTCCTGGTAAAGTATATCGTCGTGACAATGATGATGCGACACATTCCCATCAATTCACACAAATTGAAGGATTGGTTGTTGATGAAAACATTCGTATGAGTGACCTTAAAGGTACTTTAAATACGTTTGCTAAGAAAATGTTTGGAGAAGATCGTGAAATCCGTCTGCGTCCAAGCTTCTTCCCATTCACTGAGCCTTCAGTAGAGATGGACATCTCATGCTTTAAATGTGGTGGAGATGGCTGTAATGTTTGTAAGAAAACAGGCTGGATTGAAATTTTAGGTGCAGGTATGGTTCATCCAAATGTACTTGAAATGTCTGGATTTGATTCAAAGAAATATACAGGCTTTGCGTTCGGAATGGGCCCAGAGCGTATTGCGATGTTAAAGTATGGAATTGATGATATTCGTCATTTATATACAAATGATAATCGTTTCATCAAACAATTTAATCGGGCTTAAGGAGGGAGAAAAACATGTTTGTTTCATATAAATGGTTACAAGAATACGTTGATTTATCAGGTGTAACTGCTGAAGAATTAGCAGAGAAAATCACTAGAAGTGGAATTGAAGTTGAAGGTGTCGATCATTTAGGGGAAGGCATTAGTGGAATTGTTGTCGGTCATGTATTAGACTGTGAGCAGCATCCAAATGCTGATAAATTAAATAAATGTCAAGTCGATTTAGGTGAAGGTGAACCTGTTCAAATTATTTGTGGTGCACCAAACGTTGCCAAAGGCCAAAAGGTGGTCGTGGCAAAGGTAGGAGCTGTACTTCCAGGTAATTTCAAAATCAAAAAGGCAAAGCTTCGTGGTGAAGAATCAAATGGCATGATTTGTTCCCTACAAGAGCTTGGAATTGAATCAAAACTTGTTTCAAAGGAATATGCAGAAGGCATCTTTGTATTCCCACATGATGTTGAGCCAGGAGCGGACGCGATTGCCCAACTAAATCTTGATGACAAAGTTCTTGAATTAGGACTAACACCTAATCGTGCTGATGCGATGAGCATGATGGGGGTTGCTTATGAGGTTGCAGCTATTCTTGGAAAAGAAGTTAAACTTCCACAACCAAAAGTAACAACTTCAGAGGAAAAAGCGGAAGACTATATTTCAATATCAGTTGAAGCAAAGGAAGATAATCCATTATATGTAGCGCGAGTGGTAAAGAACGTTAAAATCGGTCCATCACCATTGTGGCTTCAAACACGCTTGATGGCAGAAGGAATTCGACCACACAATAATGTAGTGGATATTACAAATTATATTTTATTAGAATATGGTCAACCTTTACACGCGTTTGATTATGACCGTCTTGGTTCTAAGGAAATCCTTGTAAGACGTGCGAATAACGGTGAAAAAATTACAACATTAGACGATGCAGAGCGTACATTAACTAACGAACACCTTGTCATTACAAATGGTACGGTGCCAGTTGCCCTTGCAGGTGTAATGGGTGGAGCAAATTCTGAAGTTAAAAATGACACAACAACAGTATTAATTGAGTCTGCTTATTTTACAGGAAGTACAATCCGTAAGTCTTCAAAGGATCACGGATTACGTAGTGAGGCAAGTGCTCGCTATGAAAAAGGAATAGATCCAAATCGTACTCGTGAAGCAGCTGACCGTGCTGCTGAGCTAATGGCTGAGCTTGCCGGTGGTGTGGTTCTTGATGGTGTTGTAGCAGTTGATACTCTTGATATTCAACCTGTAAATGTATCTGTTTCACTTGAGAGAATTAATAAAGTGTTAGGAACTGAAATAACAAAAGAAAAAGTAGAATCGATATTCACAAACCTACAATTTTCATTTACCGTGGATAATAATACGTTCCATGTCACTGTACCTACTCGCAGACCTGACATTACAATTGAAGAGGATTTAATTGAAGAAGTAGCACGACTATACGGTTATGATGAACTACCAACAACACTTCCAATTGGCGAATCAAATCCTGGTAGATTAACGGATTACCAAGCAAAACGTCGTTTAGTTAGAAGATATTTAGAAGGTGTGGGATTATATCAAAGCACCACATATTCACTTACAAGTGCTGAAAAAGTGACTAAATACGCACTTGAACAAAGTGAACCAATTCGTTTGGCTATGCCTATGAGTGAAGAAAGAAGTCTGTTAAGACTAAGCCTTCTTCCGCATTTATTAGAAGTTGTTTCTCATAACCTAGCTCGCCAAATTGACAGTGTTGCTACGTATGAAACAGGTGCAGTCTTCATTACTAGACAGGGTCAAGAACTACCTGAAGAAAAAGAACATCTTGCGATTGCTCTTACAGGTTCATGGTTATCACCAACATGGCAGGGTGAGAAAAAAGCAGTAGACTTCTATGTGGTTAAAGGTATTGTAGAAGGTCTGTTTGAAAAGCTTGGTCTTGGAAATAGAACTTCATTCCTTCAAGCAAGAGTTGAAGATATGCATCCTGGTCGGACTGCTTCTGTGTTAGTAGATAACAAAGAAATTGGATTTATTGGTCAAATTCATCCAAATGTCCAAAAAGACTTAGATTTAACACCGACTTATGTGGTTGAATTATCATTAAAGGATGTCTTAGAAGCAGATGTGGAAGAAATACTGTATCAGCCAATTCCAAGATTCCCTTCAATGACTCGTGACATCGCGCTTGTTGTAGATCAATCAGTGGCTGCAGGTGATATGAAGCAGGTCATTATTGAAGCGGGTGGAAAGTTACTCCGTGATGTAACGATCTTTGACCTATATGAAGGAGAGCGTATGGAGCCTGGTAAAAAATCAGTTGCATACTCGATCAAATACTTCGATCCAGAACGTACTCTAACAGAGGAAGAAGTAACAAAAGCACATGAAAAAGTACTAAAGGCAGTTGCAGAGAAATTTGATGCAACATTGCGTTCATAAAAAAATGGAGTGGGTATTTTATCCCACTCCATTTTTTTTATTGTCCAGCTTCAGGCCCCATCGGCTCTCTGGTCTAAGCCAATCGCTTCGGAAGGTAAAAGACACCTTCTGTCAGCGCTTGTCTTATGCTTGTCACCTAAAGCTGAGCGCCTTGTGCTTTTCTTTTTTATATCCCAGCTATTTTCTTTGCTTTTCCTGTGTTTGCAAAGTGTAGTTTGGTATACGTGCGCAGTGCACCTATACCTTGCTTTTTTATTAGCTTAGCTGCAACCACATCAACCTGAGCACCGGCCCCTTTTTTTAACTCCAAACCGCACTTCTCACTCAATTTGTCAAATTCTTTAATGAATGAATAACGAGCGATAATTGAAGCAGCAGCGACTGATAGATGGACGCCCTCAGCTTTTGTGCTGAAATAAACCTTATCCTTAATTATTTCCTTTTGACCAGAAAGATGTCTAAAATACACGTCAGGAACAGCGAACTGATCGATTAAAATACCATCCGGAGTGGAGGGTGCAATTTTTTTCAAGACATGACCGATTGCTTGGTTATGTAATAAGGCCTTCATCTTTCCTTGAGTCATCCCTTTTGCTTGGAGTTCATTGTATTTTTCATTATGTAAAATTAACAGACTATATGGGATGACATGGATAATAGATTCGGCAATCTCACATATTTGTTTGTCGTTTAAATCCTTTGAATCTTTAACCCCAAGTTCCTTCAATAGCTCGAACTTATCATTGGAAACATATGCAGCAACGACTGTCATTGGTCCAAAGTAGTCACCCGTCCCAACTTCATCTGAACCAACCATTGATAATGTTCTAATATTGGCAGGCAATCCACTGTTTTTTGCCACTGGCTTCTTAGTTGTAGTCGTTTTAGTGGACGAAACAGAGCTACCCCATTTTGCGGCTTCGCTTCCAGCGCTATTTCCTTGAAACAATACTTTCCCAGATTTATAAGCCGTAATTGTACAGCTAGGGAGTTTGGCGACAAATAATCCACCCTGTGGAACCTTATCTTGCAATTGACTTTTATAATGCGTCTTCATTTTTTCTATTGTTTCGAGGGTACATTTTAATACAGTATTAGACAAAAATAACATCTCCTACTATTTATGGATAAAATTCTACATATTCTATCATAACGTTTGTTGAGATTTCTTTCCATAAATATCACGTTCATGGTATTATTATCTGTAGGATTGACTAGAATGGAGGCCAAATACTTGTCACAGCCACAAAAAACAAGAACCACTGTAGATATATATGGACAGCAATACTCAATTATCGGGTCTGAGAGCACAAGTCATATTCGCCTTGTGGCCTCAATTGTCGATGATAAAATGAGAGAAATTAGCGGAAAAAACCCGACACTTGATATTAATAAACTAGCAGTATTAACAGCAGTTAATATTGTTCATGATCATCTAAAGCTAAAAGAAGACTATGAAAACCTTGAAAAACTTTTAGAACAAGCAAAAAATGAAAAGGATTGAAGTGATATGTTCGATTTAGTTTTGATTATCATCCTCTTAATGGGATTCTTAGTTGGTTTAAGAAGAGGTTTTATCCTTCAAATCGTTCATCTTACTGGTTTTATTGTTGCATTTATCGTCGCGTATCTCTATTATGATGAACTTATGCCAAAATTAGTATTATGGATTCCATATCCAACATTCGGCGACGCCGAAACAATGAAGTTTTTATTTGAAAGTACAAATTTAGAAACGTCTTATTACCGTGCTATAGCTTTTGCAATTATCTTCTTTGCTACAAAGTTCCTATGGCAGATCATAGGATCGATGTTAGATTTCCTTGCAAATCTACCAATTTTAAAACAAATTAATGGGTGGGCTGGAGGCCTACTAGGATTTGTTGAAGTATACCTAATTGTTTTTATTGTGCTTTATATCGGAGCTTTACTACCAGTTGAAATGGTTCAGTCTAATCTAAATGATTCATTTATGGCGAAAATGATTGTACAACACACACCATTCTTCACTGGGAAAATTAAGGACATGTGGATTTGACAAGTATTTAGTAACTGACTCCTCTATTAAGTTAGAGGAGTTTTTTTTGTCAAAAATGAAAAAGCTGATACATTAAGTGACTTTTTCGCAAAAAATCTGTATCATTTTGGATAGTTAATCGTATGGAATGATAGGTAGGTGCTAAAAGTGACAATTAATAAAAAAGATGTAATCCGTCTACTAGAGACAATTGCAATTTATATGGAACTTAAAGGGGACAATCCATTTAAAATATCAGCTTTTCGTAAGGCAGCAGCTGCACTGGAAAATGATGATCGAAGTTTATCCACAATTGAAGACTTCACAGCACTACCAGGTATAGGAAAAGGAACCGCAGCTGTGATTACAGAGTACATAGAAACGGGCAGTTCAAACGTACTAATTGAATTAAAAGAAAAAGTGCCGGAAGGACTCATCCCTTTGTTAAACCTGCCAGGACTTGGCGGTAAAAAAATAGCTAAGCTTTATCAAGAACTTGGCATTGAAGATATGGAAATGTTAAAACAAGCATGCCTAAACGAAAAAATTCAAAATCTCGCAGGCTTTGGTAAGAAAACAGAAGAAAAAATACTCGCTTCCATCGAGGAATATGGCAAACGACCAGACCGCTTGCCAATTGCTCTCATGCTAGCGCTCGCTGAAGAAATAGAGGAACAATTAAGCAAGATGCAAGGAATTAAAACATTCTCTCGTGCAGGCAGTCTACGCAGAATGAGAGAAACGATAAAGGACCTTGATTTCATTATTGCAACAAATGAACCTGGAAAAGTACGGGAACAGCTATTAAGTCTTAATGGCATAAATGGTGTTATCGCTAGCGGTGATACAAAGGTTTCCGTTCAAATTTCATATAGCTATGATATTTCGGTTGATTTCCGACTTGTGAAACCACATGAATTTGCAACTACTCTTCATCATTTTACAGGCAGTAAAGACCATAATGTGAGGATGAGGCAGTTAGCAAAAGAACGTGGTGAAAAAATAAGTGAATATGGTGTTGAAAATAGTGAAACAGGTGAATTAAAAACCTTTGAAACGGAAGAAGAATTTTATCAATATTTCGGACTCACCTTTATCCCGCCAGAGCTAAGAGAAGATGGATCAGAGGTAGAAGCCTTTCAACAGAAAGTTGAACACATCCGACTTGAAGATATTAAAGGTGACCTCCATATGCATACATCATGGAGTGACGGAGCATATACCATTGAAGAAATGGTTGAAGCCTGTAGGAAAAAAGGTTACCGCTACATGGCTATTACAGACCATTCGCAATATCTTCGTGTTGCAAACGGGCTTACCCCCGATCGTTTACTAGAACAACACAAAGAAATTAAAAGATTAAATGAAAAATATGATGATTTTACGATTTTCACGGGTGTTGAGATGGACATCCTCCCTGATGGAAGACTAGATTATGATGATGAAATTATTCGAGATGTAGATGTTGTGATTGCATCCATTCATTCAAGCTTTACACAACCAAGGGAGAAAATCATGCAACGCTTAAAAACAGCATTAGAAAATCTTCATGTTGATATTATCGCACACCCTACTGGAAGAATACTTGGGCGCAGAAAAGGATATGACGTGGACGTTGATATGCTAATTGAGCTAGCCAAAGAAACGAATACAGCCTTGGAATTAAATGCGAATTTGAATAGATTGGACCTTTCTTCAGATTATATTAGAAAGGCACAAGATGCAGGTGTAAAACTAGTGATTAACACAGATGCACATAATATAGACATGCTAGAGGATATGGGTTATGGCATTTCTGCGGCAACAAAAGGTTGGATTAAAAAAGAAAGTGTAATTAACACCTGGGATAAGGATGAACTATTGGCTTATCTAAAAAGAAATTTATAATTCTATTTATACGCCTCCTACTCAGGAGAAACGTCCATATTAAAGTTGTGGGTAGCAAGAAGGGAGTAACAGCATGCAGCCACGAGTTTTAAAGGTTTTAGAATTTGATAAAGTAAAGGAACAGCTAAAACAGCACGTCTCATCCTCATTAGGAAGAGAAAAAGTTGAACAAATGATTCCTTCGACGAATGTAGAGGAGGTTGTTTTTCTACAAGAGCAAACGGACGAAGCATCGAAGGTATTACGGTTAAAAGGAAATGTTCCTCTTGGGGGATTAACGGATATCCGAGCTGCAGTTAAGCGCGCAAGTATTGGCGGTGGCTTAAATACAATGGAGCTCTTAGATATTGCAGGTACTATCTATGCTGGTAGACAAATGAAAAAGTTTGTTGAAGGTATGATTGAGGACGAGATTGAAGTCCCGATACTCGGTGAATTAGTTGAACGGATTACCCCCTTATTTGAACTAGAGCAAAAAATAAAAAACTGTATCGATGATAATGGAGTTGTTATGGATGGAGCAAGTGACAAATTGCGTGGAATTCGCACCCAACTTCGTAGCAGTGAAGCAAGAATCAGGGAGAAGTTAGAGCATATTATTCGTTCTTCTTCGGCTCAAAAAACACTTTCAGATGCAATCATTACGATACGTAATGATCGCTATGTAATTCCCGTTAAACAGGAATATCGTGGGACTTACGGCGGAATCGTTCATGACCAATCCTCTTCGGGGGCAACATTGTTTATAGAACCACAATCAGTGGTCGACCTTAACAATGTATTGCAGGAAGCCAGGGTTAGGGAGAAACTAGAAATTGACCGGATTTTACTAGAACTCTCAAATGCAGTAGCAGAGGAAAATGAGTCACTCTATCAAAATGTGGACACGCTTGGGGAACTTGATTTTATGTTTACAAAAGCGAGCTACAGCAAAAAGGTAAAGGGTTCAAAGCCGAGAATCAATGGGAATGGCTATGTGTTCATTAAAAAAGGTCGTCATCCTCTAATTGACCCACAAGAAGTAGTGCCAAATGATATTGAGCTTGGAAAAGACTACACTTCTATTGTGATTACGGGTCCAAATACAGGGGGAAAAACAGTCACTTTAAAAACAATCGGGTTATTAACGATTATGGCTCAATCAGGCCTTCAAATACCAGCACAGGAAGAGTCAGAGATAGCTGTATTTGAATCGGTATACGCTGATATTGGTGATGAGCAATCGATTGAACAAAGTTTAAGTACGTTTTCTTCTCACATGGTTAACATTGTAGATATTTTAAAACAAGTCGACGCAAACAGCTTAGTTCTTTTTGATGAACTTGGGGCGGGAACTGACCCTCAAGAAGGGGCTGCCCTTGCGATCTCAATCCTTGATGAAGTATATAGTCGAGGTGCAAGAGTTATCGCTACAACCCATTACCCAGAGCTAAAAGCGTATGGGTACAACCGAGAAGGAGTAATTAATGCAAGTGTTGAATTTGATATTGAAACCTTAAGTCCAACATATAAGCTTTTAATCGGAGTTCCTGGTCGGAGTAATGCATTTGAAATTTCAAAACGATTAGGGTTATCAGATAGCATTATTCACACTGCCAAAAATCATATTAGTTCTGAAACGAATACGGTCGAAAATATGATCGCCTCCTTGGAAAAAAGTAAAAAGGATGCAGAGCAAGAGCTCGAGGAAGCAGAAGATATCCGAAAGCAGGCAGAGATACTTCATAGGCAGCTTCAAGAGCAAATCATCGATTTTAATGAACAACGAGACAGATTATATGAAAAGGCAGAACAAAAAGCAGCTGAAACAATCAAAAATGCAACAAGCGAAGCTGAAGAAGTCATTCGTGATTTACGTAAAATGAAGCTTGAGCAACAATCGCTTGTTAAGGAACATCAATTGATTGATGCGAAAAAGCGTTTGGAAAATGCGGTACCGCAAACTTCGAACAAGACGAATAAACAATCTGTTGCAACCAAAGCAAAAAGAAAGCTCGTACCTGGTGATGAAGTAAAGGTAATTAGCTTAAACCAAAAGGGCCATTTAATCGATAAGGCAGGAAATAACGAATGGCAGGTTCAAATTGGGATTTTAAAAATGAAGGTGAAAGAAAAAGACCTCGAGTTTGTTAGCAGTCCGAAACCAGTGGAGTCTAAGCCACTAGCAACAGTAAGGGGTAGAGATTATCACGTAAGTCTAGAATTAGACTTACGAGGTGAACGATACGAAAACGCTTTGTTACGAGTGGAAAAATACATCGATGATGCTTTACTTGCAGGTTATCCACGTGTATCTATTATCCATGGAAAAGGAACAGGTGCTTTGCGCCAAGGTGTTCAAGAATACTTGAAAAATCACCGCTCCGTAAAATCTACAAGATTTGGGGAAGCCGGAGAAGGTGGAACAGGCGTCACAGTAGTAGAATTAAAATAGATTTGCAAAGAAATGTAATCTCTAATAGGGAGAGAAGATAATGGATCAATTTTGGGATAATGAATTTGTGTTAACGGCTGCTAATTACAGTGTTGTTATACTGTGTTTAGTTCTGTTTATGGCCATATTTGAATTGGTCACCAAATACAAAAATTGGGAAGAAATCCAAAAAGGAAACCTCTCAGTCGCAATGGCAACCGGAGGAAAAATTTTCGGGATCGCAAATATATTCCGCTTCTCCATTCAAAACCATGATTCATTATTTGTCATGATTGGCTGGGGAGTATTTGGGTTCTTCCTGCTTCTAATTGGCTATTTTATTTTTGAATTCTTAACCCCGAAATTCGACATTGATGTTGAGATACAACAAGATAATCGTGCTGTAGGACTTATATCCATGATTATATCGGTGGGCCTTTCTTATGTAATCGGCGCAGGGATAGGAAATGGTGGTTTTTAAAATGGAAAAGCTAGCTAAGATTTTGTTAGTTGTAAGTGGAGTATTTGTTATTGTTGGGATTCTTTATTTAGTGTTATAAGGTAATGGGCTGATTGGGAATTAACCAACAGCCCTATTTTTATGAATCGATTGATTAGTTCAATCTATTTATGTCGTAAAACGACATAAACTTCAGCAACAATTCATGAATCTAATTGTCACCGAATATTCTATATAATATAATGGGTATAAATGGTTTGAAAATTCAAACTAGGCTTTGAATACGTCTTCGTATTCTCTAAATAAATACTTAAAGGGAGGTTATTAGATGGAGTTTGAAAGGCCGTGGTTAGCAAATTATCCTGAGGAAATTCCGCATCGACTCGAGTATGAAAACATTCCAATTCAAGCGTATTTGAAAAGAACCGCAAGTGAATTTCCTCAAAAAGTAGCTGTTCATTTTCAAGGAAAAGAATTAACTTTTTTACAAGTGTATGAGGAATCTTTAAAACTTGCAAACTATTTAGTGTCTCAAGGCATCAAAAAAGGTGACCGAATTGCCATTATGTTGCCGAACTGCCCACAGGGTGTAATTGCTTATTATGGTGTCTTGTTTTCTGGTGCAATCGTCGTCCAAACAAATCCATTGTACACAGAAAGAGAGCTTGAATATCATTTAAAGGATTCAGGTTCAAAAGCAATCATTACATTAGATATTTTATTTCCACGCGTCTCAAAAGTGAAAGCGCTAACAGAACTTGAACATGTTATTGTGACCGAAATTAAAGACTATCTCCCATTCCCAAAAAATATGATTTATCCTTTTATTCAAAAGAAACAGTATGGTATTGTAGTCAAAGTGGAACATGAAGGAACAAATCATTTACTAAGGGAAATTTTAAAAACATCTGATGCAAAAGAAGTCGATATCGATATTGACCCAGTAGAAGACCTTGCCTTGTTACAATATACAGGTGGAACAACAGGTTTTCCAAAAGGAGTTATGTTAACACATCGGAATTTAGTTGCTAATACGATAATGTGTTCAAAATGGATGTATAAATGTAACAAAGGAGAAGAATCCATCTTAGCCATCCTACCATTTTTCCATGTGTATGGAATGACAACTGTATTAAACCTATCCATTATGATGGCTGCAAAAATGATCCTTATGCCGAAATTCAATGCAGGAGACACGCTAAAAACGATTCATAAACAGAAGCCAACTCTTTTTCCTGGAGCACCAACGATGTATATTGGTCTGTTGAATCATCCAGATCTAATGAAATATGATTTATCTTCGATTGAGTCTTGTATAAGCGGTTCTGCCGCTTTGCCACTTGAAGTTCAAGAACAATTTGAAAAAGTAACTGGTGGAAAGCTTGTAGAAGGATATGGTTTATCGGAAGCCTCCCCTGTAACACATGCGAATTTAATTTGGGGACATCGCGTGAATGGAAGCATTGGATTACCATGGCCGGATACAGATGCTGCCGTCCTTTCAATGGAAACAGGTGAACCTGCTGATAGAGGGGAAATTGGCGAGATAGTCGTAAAAGGTCCTCAGGTTATGAAAGGATATTGGAATAAGCCTGAAGAAACTGAAAATACATTTCGTGATGGTTGGTTATTAACAGGTGACTTAGGCTACATGGATGAAGATGGATATTTCTATGTAGTGGACCGCAAAAAAGATATGATTATCGCTGGCGGATTTAATGTTTATCCAAGAGAAATTGAGGAAGTACTGTTTGAACATGAAAAAGTACAAGAAGCTGTCGTCGCAGGTATCCCGGATCCGTATCGTGGAGAAACAGTGAAGGCATACGTCGTTTTAAAAGAAGGCCAACAACTCACAGAGGAAGAGCTTGATCAACATTGTCGCAAACATTTAGCAGCATATAAAGTTCCAAGAGTATATGAATTTAGGAAAGAATTACCGAAGACCATTGTAGGCAAAGTTCTGCGCCGGGTATTAGTTGAAGAGGAAAAGGAAAAACTAACAAAAATTAATTAAGAAAAGTAGGATCATCAGCTCTAAATACATCATTCGTGTAAACATCAGTGAGGAGCCATGATATGAGCCTGTGGCTCTTTTTCTTTACTTTAAAGGTGCAAATGTGAATTGAGAAGATATTCTTGACAGTATCTTGATTTGGTTTTATTATAGGAATATGAATGACTATTCATTCATTTTTCTGAAAGGACGTAAGAACTTGAAAAATACAAAACCAAAATATAAGCAAATCATAGACGCAGCGGTAGTTGTTATCGCGGAGAATGGGTATCATCAATCTCAAGTCTCAAGAATTGCGAAGCAAGCAGGCGTGGCAGACGGTACAATATATTTATATTTTAAAAACAAAGAAGATATTCTCGTATCTTTATTCCATGAAAAAATGGGCGAATTTATTGAAAAAATTGAAGCTGAAATAGCAGGAAAATCGAGTGCGGCAGAGAAGTTATTAACATTGGTTGAAAAACATTTCGAACTTTTAGCAGCCGATCATCATCTTGCAACCGTAACTCAGCTTGAATTAAGACAATCAAATAAGGAATTACGTCACCGGATTAATGAAGTACTTAAAGGGTATTTAGGAACCATCGATTCCATCATTCAATTTGGGAAAGAAAATGGTGAGTTTAATCCAAACTTGGATGTCCGTTTAGCAAGACAGATGATATTCGGCTCGATTGATGAAACTGCAACCACTTGGGTCATGAACGAACAGAAATATGATTTGCCATCCTTGGCAAAAGAAGTCCATGCACTATTAGTAAATGGTTGTGGATTGACACACCTCTAGTTATTAATTAGAGGTGTGTTACATACATATACTTAATTAGGAGGGATGCAGATGGAGTTTTTTAAAGTGAAGATAGCCGAGTACATTGCCACTATTAGCATTAATCGACCTCCAGCGAACGCATTATCAACCGCTGTTTTGAAAGAGCTTACAAGTCTACTAGATGACATTGAGAAGGATGACAATGTAAGAGTTCTAGTAATCCATGGCGAAGGTCGCTTTTTCTCTGCAGGGGCGGATATAAAAGAGTTTACAACCATAAACTCTGGCGAAGAATTTTCAAATCTTGCAAGACAAGGTCAATCTCTATTCGAAAGAATGGAACGATTCCCAAAACCTATTATTGCTAGTATTCACGGAGCTGCCTTAGGTGGTGGTCTTGAACTGGCAATGGCTTGCCATTTCCGCCTAGTTAGCAATAAGGCAAAACTTGGATTACCGGAGCTGCAGCTTGGACTTATCCCTGGTTTTGCTGGGACAGCACGCTTGCCTCGCTATGTTGGTGTTGCTAAAGCTGCTCAAATGCTTTGGACAAGTGACCCAATTAGCGGTGATGAGGCTGTAAAGTACGGATTAGCAAATCAAGCTTTCCCAGAAGAAAATCTTCACGAAGAAACAATGGCAATTGCTAGGAAGATCGCTAAAAAAAGCCCTGTTTCTATAAAAGCGACCATTGAATTATTAAATTCAGTGAAGAATGAACAATATGAAGAAACTGTCAAAAGAGAAGCAGTATTATTTGGAGAAATGTTCATTTCAGAGGATGGACAAGAAGGAATATCGGCCTTCATCGAAAAACGTCCGCCGACATTTAAAGGCAAGTAATTCTAGAATTGAAGAAAATCAATAGATTACAAGAAATTGCACAATACCTTTAGGAGGGAAACTCATGAACATCTTTGTTATTTTGAAAAGAACATTTGATACTGAAGAAAAAATCGTAGTAAGCAATGGACAAATCAGTGAAGATGGAGCTGAATTTATTATTAACCCTTATGATGAATATGCGGTTGAAGAAGCAATCCAACTTCGTGATGCGCATGGTGGCGAAGTAACTGTTGTCACAGTTGCCACAACTGACGAAGCTGATAAAGAATTACGCACAGCTTTAGCAATGGGTGCTGATAAAGCCGTTTTGATTAATACAGAAGATGATCTAGAAGAAGGAGACCAGTTCACAACTGCAAAAATTTTGGCTGAATACCTAAAAGATAAAGATGCCGATATTATTTTAGGTGGAAACGTTGCAATTGACGGCGGTTCAGGTCAAGTTGGTCCACGTGTAGCGGAAATTCTAGATATTCCTTATGTAACGACAATTACAAAACTTGATATCGATGGTTCAACAGTAACAGTAGTAAGAGACGTTGAAGGTGACTCTGAAGTTATCGAAACGACTTTACCATTACTTGTTACATGTCAACAGGGGTTGAATGAACCACGCTATCCATCTTTACCTGGAATTATGAAAGCGAAGAAAAAGCCGCTTGATGAGCTTGAGTTAGATGATCTAGATTTGGATGAAGATGATGTAGAAGCAAAAACAAAAACAATTGAAATTTATCTTCCACCGAAAAAAGAAGCTGGCCGTGTACTTGAAGGCGATTTAGAAGATCAAGTAAAAGAGTTAGTTTCACTCCTTCATAGCGAAGCTAAGGTGGTATAAGTTTTCGGTCAATCTTTGTATGCGATTTCAAAATTTTACTAAGGCGAATCTAGGGGGTTACGCATAATGTCAAGAAAAGTAGTAGTTCTAGGAGAAACACGTGATGGTGCGTTACGAAACGTATCTTTTGAAGCAATTGCAGCTGGTAAAACTGTAGCAGAAGGCGGCGAAGTAGTTGCCGTGTTAGTTGGTGAATCTGTAGGCGCTTTAACAAATGATTTAATTCATTACGGAGCAGACCGAGTCGTTACGGTTGAAGATGCAAAATTAGCTTCATATACACCAGACGGCTTCTCACAAGCTGTTCTCGCAGTTATTGATGCTGAGTCACCAGAAGCTTTAGTTTTTGGTCACACATCATTAGGTAAAGACCTTTCACCCAAAATTGCTAGTAAATTGAATTCTGGTCTAATTTCAGACGTAACAGCAATTGAATCTGCAGGTGGCAACATTGTCTTTACTCGCCCAATCTATTCAGGCAAGGCATTTGAAAAGAAAATTGTGACTGACGGTTTAATCTTTGCGTCCGTACGACCTAACAATATTACACCACTTGAAAAAGACGAGTCACGTACGGGTGAAGTTTCATCTCTGTCTGTTGAAATTAAAGATTTACGAACAATCGTAAAAGAAGTTGTGCGTAAGGCAACTGAAGGTGTAGATTTATCCGAAGCGAAAGTAGTAATCGCAGGTGGACGTGGGGTAAAGAGTGCAGAAGGCTTTGAACCATTAAAAGAATTAGCAAATGTTCTTGGTGGCGCTGTAGGTGCATCTCGTGGAGCATGTGATGCTGATTATTGTGACTACTCTCTTCAAATTGGTCAAACAGGAAAGGTTGTCACACCAGACCTATATATTGCTTGTGGTATCTCAGGAGCAATCCAGCACTTAGCAGGAATGTCCAACTCTAAAGTAATTGTAGCCATCAACAAAGACCCTGAAGCAAACATCTTCAAGGTTGCAGACTATGGAATTGTTGGTGACTTATTTGATGTAGTACCAATGCTTACGGAAGAGTTCAAGAAACTAAAAGTAAATGCATAATATGTGGTGAAATGAACTGAAGCTTTCTTATTTATAGAGAAATTTTCCATTTTACCTTTATAAAATTTATGGTATACTAATCAAGCGATGAGCTGAATTGCATAAGTCGAGTTGACATGCCTTTTTGGCAAGGCACTATGTGGAGTGCTGTCCTCGCCGCAATACGCAAAAAGACGTCCTTCTGGACGTCTTTTTTTATAGGCTACACACAAAACGGATCTATATATATCCTCTCTTATTTACATACATAACAGCTTAAAAAGTGGGGGAAGATGACTATGTATGAAGTATAGTGACTAAACTTATCATTTCTAATTTAGTTTACTGTTCATTTTGAAGCAAAACATTCGTAAAATGATATTCCAGATGGTATACTCTTGGTAGAATTTCAATGTTATTACTTATTAGGAGGGGTTTAAATGGCTATTACAAACGTAACAGACCAAAATTTTGATGCAGAAACAAAAGATGGATTAGTACTTGCAGACTTCTGGGCACCTTGGTGTGGACCATGTAAAATGATTGCTCCAGTTTTAGAAGAATTAGACACTGAAATTGGTGACAAAGTGAAAATCGTGAAACTCGATGTAGATGAAAACCAAGAAACTGCAGCGAAGTTTGGCGTAATGAGCATCCCAACTTTACTTGTTATTAAAAACGGTGAAGTTGTAGATAAAGTAGTCGGTTACCAACCAAAAGAAGCTCTAGCTGGCAGACTTGAAAGCCACTATTAATTCAAAAAAAAACAGCCTTCATGGGCTGTTTTTTTTTGCTTAATCTCATTTTTGGGGGACTTCCTATTTTTACTCGTACAACTTCTTCGTAAAAATGTTACAATATAAGATACGTCAACTTAAGAATAAGTTCACTAAGACGCAATTGATTTTATAGTAGATGGAGTGGTTACTATGCACGATCATCTTAAGGAAAAATTAGCGATTTTACCGGACCAGCCTGGTTGTTACTTAATGAAGGACAGGCAAGGTACCGTCATATATGTAGGTAAAGCGAAAGTGCTGAAGAACCGTGTTCGATCTTATTTTACAGGATCACACGATGGTAAAACATTAAGGCTTGTCAATGAGATCGAAGACTTTGAATATATTGTAACTTCTTCAAATATTGAAGCACTTCTTCTCGAAATTAATCTTATTAAAAAATATGATCCAAAATACAATATCATGCTAAAAGATGACAAGACGTATCCTTTTATCAAAATTACTTCTGAAAAACATCCGCGATTATTGATCACACGAAAAGTAAAAAAAGATAAGGGCAAATATTTTGGACCATACCCTAATGTGCAAGCAGCAAATGAAACAAAAAAACTATTAGACCGCATCTATCCTTTAAGAAAATGTTCAACATTACCAGATAAGGTTTGTCTATATTATCATATCGGTCAATGTCTTGCCCCTTGTGTCAATGAAGTATCTGATGAAACCAATAAAAAAATGGTAGACGATATTATTCGTTTTTTAAATGGTGGATATAAAGAAATCAAAGACGAGTTGACTGAAAAAATGTTAAAGGCCTCTGAAGAACTCGACTTTGAGAGAGCAAAAGAATACCGTGACCAAATCGCAAATATTGAAACGACGATGGAAAAGCAAAAGATGACAATGACAGACTTTATTGACCGTGATGTATTTGGCTATTCCTATGATAAGGGCTGGATGTGTGTTCAAGTCTTTTTTATTCGTCAAGGAAAATTAATAGAGCGGGATGTTTCTCTATTTCCTTTTTACAACGAGCCTGAACAAGACTTCTTAACCTACCTTGGCCAATTTTACTTAAAAGATAATCATTTTAAACCAAAGGAAGTTTTGCTTCCTAGTTCGATAGACCGTGACATTGTTGAGCAATTACTAGAAGTAACCGTTCAACAGCCTAGTAGAGGGAAGAAAAAACAACTAATTGACCTCGCTACAAAAAATGCAAAAATTGCGCTAAAGGAAAAGTTTGCTTTAATTGAACGAGATGAAGAACGTACGATTAAGGCTGTTGAAAATTTAGGACAGAAGTTAGGGATTTATACACCTCATCGGATCGAAGCGTTTGATAATTCCAATATCCAAGGAACAGATCCTGTTTCTGCCATGATTGTGTTTACTGATGGAAAATCTGATAAAAAAGAATATAGAAAGTATAAAATTAAATCAGTTAAAGGTCCTGATGATTATGAATCGATGAGGGAGGTTGTTCGGAGAAGATACAGCCGTGCATTAAAAGAAAACCTTCCATTACCAGATTTAATCATTATTGATGGAGGTAAAGGTCATCTTGCTGCGGTAAGGGATATTCTTGAAAATGAATTAGGCCTAGAAATTCCTCTAGCAGGACTTGCAAAGGATGATAAACACCGAACGTCTGAACTCTTAATCGGAGACCCGCCTGAAATTGTGGAACTACCTAGAAATAGTCAGGAATTCTATCTTCTTCAACGAATTCAAGATGAGGTACACCGTTTTGCGATTACCTTCCATCGTCAAGTCCGTGGAAAAAACGCATTTCAATCTGTACTCGATGATATTCCTGGAGTTGGGGAAAAACGTAAAAAAGCACTACTGAAGCATTTTGGTTCTATCAAGAAGTTAAAGGAAGCAAGTATTGAAGAGATTCAAAAAGCCAATATACCTAAACTGACAGCTGAAGCTATTTACGAAAAATTAAAAGAATAGTCGTTGCTATTTAAAAAATAGTCTGATATAATCCTTAATAATATAATATTCCACTTCAACACGTTGAAGTGAAGATAGAGGTGCGATCTTTATCAGTATGCAATTGGAGGGGTATGAGCCCTTACGATCATTGCAGAAAGGAAAGTTCGCCGAAGTGTAAAAAGGCTCATACCTTTTTGTGCTGGTCTTATGTTTAAGAGACATAGGATTGTCAAGATGAATCATCTTGGAGGGCTATCTCACGAAGTGACACGTAGTATGTTTACGTATATCACAGCAATGAGATAATTTCTCATTGCTGTTTTTTATTATTCTAAGAGAGGGTTGAGGGCATGGGGATCATCGTACAAAAGTTTGGAGGCACCTCTGTTGGGTCACCAGATAGAATTAAGAATGTTGCAAGTCGAGTTATTCAAGAAGTGCAAGCGGGGAATCAAGTTGTCGTTGTTGTTTCTGCAATGGGGAAGACAACCGATCAGCTTGTAAGCTTAGCTAATGAAATTACAAGCGCGCCAAGTAAGCGTGAGATGGATATGTTGTTAAGTACAGGTGAACAAATCACAATTGCATTATTATCTATGGCATTACAAGAAAAAGGCTTTGAATCCGTATCATATACAGGCTGGCAGGCGGGTATTGAAACAGAGGCTATACATAGCAATGCCCGTATTGAAAACATTGAGGTTTCAAGAGTGTATAAAAGCTTAAAAGAAGGAAAAATTGTTGTCGTTGCTGGATTCCAAGGAGTCAGTAGTTCAGGAGACATTACTACTCTTGGTCGCGGAGGTTCCGATACAACTGCAGTCGCACTCGCAGCGGCATTAAACGCAGATAAATGTGATATCTACACAGATGTAACAGGTGTATACACAACAGATCCTCGCGTAGTTCCAACTGCACGTAAACTTCATTCCATTTCTTATGATGAAATGCTGGAGCTTGCAAATCTTGGTGCTGGAGTCCTTCACCCACGTGCAGTGGAATTTGCGAAAAACTTCGAAATGCCGCTTGAAGTTCGTTCAAGCTTAGAGCTAGAAAATGGAACCATTATTGAGGAGGAAGTTTCAATGGAAAAGAATCTTGTTGTTAGGGGAATTGCTTTTGAAGACCAAATTACAAGGGTAACAGTATCTGGTTTACCAAATGAATTGCATACACTATCCACTATTTTTGGCACACTTGCAAAGAATGGTTTAAACGTAGATATCATTATTCAAAACATGACAGATCAAAATCATACAAATATTTCATTCTCTGTAAAAACACCTGATTTACGTGACACACTTGCTGTTTTAGAAAACAACAAGGATTTATTGAAATATGAAAGTATCGAACATGAGGATGGGTTAGCAAAGGTTTCAATTGTTGGTTCTGGAATGGTTTCAAACCCAGGTGTAGCAGCTGATATGTTCCAAGTGCTTGCAAAGGAAAATATTGAAGTAAAAATGGTAAGTACATCTGAAATTAAAGTTTCTACAGTTCTTGAACAAGGCAATATGGTTCGTGCAGTTGAAGCTTTGCATGATTCATTTAATTTAGCTGCTGTTGAAGAAGAAAAAGCGAAGGTAAAACTATAATTTGAAATTTATGGGTGGTTCAAAGGAATTTGGACACCCTTTTTTTATAATAAAAAAACTGCACGAAATGTGCAGGCTTTTATTCTTCGGTGATATCTTTTGGGTCCCATTTTACCGTAAATATAATTTTTTGAGCTCTTCTTTTTTGTTGTTCAAAGCTTTCAGTGATTCGATTTTTCTGTTGTTGAATTTGTTGGGCAAGAAAGCCAGATTCAAGCTGGAATGTACAAATATCTCTTCGTTTAAAGCGAGTAGATACGATCGAACCCTCCAAATGAAATTCAATGGAGTTTTTATCCAAACGTTCTACCTTAAGGTCTCCCCATCCAGCATCATGAAAGAATGAAATGATTTCTTCCGTCGTAGGTAAGGGGAATTTTCGGGCAAGATTTTTTCCAGCCCAATATAGAATCTGTGGCGTTTCTTTCCCGAGAATATCAGGAATTAAAACTTCTCGTAAAAGTTCGTACCCAAATACGGAAACAGACTGTTCACTTGTATTTACGTTTTGTTCGTTGATGTTAACGTTCTTCACTGCATTCCCCTCTTTCTCCATTCTTTATTATATAACATGAGGGTATAAGAAAAACATGAATTTTTTTGTTTCTTATTGTCAGTGAGAATTAATTTTTATTTAGTATTATTACAACCATATGTGTACAATTATTATCATTTTTATGAATAATTTGTGGACTTGTTTCCTTGACGCTCTTGCTTTATGGGAGTAAAATGAATTTGTTACATTATACTGATAAAAGAAAATTGCATGCAGCATTTGTCTATTTATCTACAATAATTAATTTTGTAGATTCCTGCAAAGGTTTTCAGTTATCAGTTTTTATATCGTCCTTTTACATATTTATACAGGATGAAACATTACAAGGGAGTGCCGTGTGGGCACGTTTTATTACTAAGGGGGGTTAAAGTATGGCTGGTAATCGTGAATTTTTTAATCGCAGACTTCATTCATTATTAGGTGTAATTCCTGTTGGGGTGTTTTTAATCGTACACTTAATGGCGAATAACTTTGCGACAAGAGGGGAAGAGGCATTTAACAATGCTGCTGGTTTTATGGGGAATCTTCCGTTTAGAATCCTTCTAGAGGTAGTTATTATTTATCTACCATTATTATTTCACGCAATCTACGGCCTGTATATTGCCTTTACTGCAAAGAATAATGTGAGTAGATACGGTTTCTTCCGTAACTGGATGTTCTTCTTACAACGTATATCTGGTATTATTACTCTTATTTTTGTGGCATGGCATGTATGGGAAACGCGAATTGCTTACGCTTTAGGGAGAGCAGAAGTTAACTTCCAAATGATGGAGAATATCCTGGATTCACCTGCAATGCTTATTTTCTATCTTGTTGGTGTAATCTCTACAATTTTCCATTTCTCAAATGGTCTATGGTCATTTGCTGTAAGCTGGGGGCTAACAATAACTCCACGTTCACAACAAATTGCAACATATGTAACAATCATTATTTTTATTGCTTTATCAATAGTAGGTGTTACAACACTTTTTGCTTTCGTTTAAGAATATGAAAATTAGAACGTTCACATTTTTTTACACAAGATGAACGATCTCTTTATTGGGGAGTGAGTTACTTTGAGTCAAGGAAAAGTTATCGTAGTTGGTGGTGGACTAGCTGGATTAATGGCTACCATCAAAGCTGCTGAAGAAGGAACACAAGTTGATTTATTTTCACTCGTACCTGTAAAACGATCTCACTCTGTTTGTGCACAAGGTGGGATAAACGGTGCAGTTAATACAAAAGGTGAAGGGGATTCTCCATGGATCCACTTTGATGATACAGTATATGGTGGAGACTTCTTAGCTAACCAAAAGCCTGTAAAGGCTATGTGTGAAGCTGCACCAGGAATTATTCACTTAATGGACCGTATGGGTGTAATGTTTAACCGTACACCAGAAGGTTTACTTGACTTCCGTCGTTTCGGGGGAACTCAACACCACCGTACGGCATTCGCTGGTGCAACAACTGGTCAACAATTGCTTTATGCATTAGATGAGCAAGTTCGCCGTCACGAAGTAGCAGGTTTAGTTACAAAGTATGAAGGTTGGGAATTCCTAGGAATAATCCAAGATGATGAAGGAATTTGTCGTGGTGTCGTAGCACAAAACCTTCAATCAATGGAAATTAAATCATTTCCTGCTGATGCTGTTATCATGGCATCTGGAGGCCCTGGAATTATTTTTGGTAAAACGACAAACTCAGTTATCAACACTGGATCTGCTGCATCAATCGTGTACCAACAAGGTGCATATTATGCAAACGGTGAATTTATCCAAATCCACCCAACAGCGATTCCTGGAGATGACAAACTTCGCCTCATGAGTGAATCCGCTCGTGGTGAAGGTGGACGAGTATGGACATATAAAGATGGAAAACCTTGGTACTTCTTAGAAGAAAAATATCCTGCATACGGAAACTTAGTTCCTCGTGATATTGCAACACGTGAAATTTTCCATGTGTGTGTGGATATGAAGCTTGGTATCAATGGTGAAAACATGGTTTATCTAGATCTTTCTCATAAAGATCCAAAAGAACTTGATATCAAATTAGGTGGAATTATTGAAATCTATGAAAAATTCATGGGTGATGATCCACGTAAAGTTCCAATGAAAATCTTCCCTGCAGTTCACTACTCAATGGGTGGATTATGGGTTGACGATCATCAACAAACAAATATCCCTGGATTATTTGCTGCAGGAGAGTGTGATTTTTCTCAGCACGGAGCAAACCGCTTAGGTGCTAACTCTCTATTATCAGCTATCTACGGTGGTATGGTTGCTGGTCCAAACGCAGTAAATTACATCAAAGGACTTAAAAAAGGTACAGATTCCATTTCTTCAACTGTTTTCGATAGCCATGTAAAACAAGAGCAAGAGAAATGGGATAACATCATGGCAATGGATGGTACTGAAAATGCATACATCCTTCACAAAGAACTTGGTGAGTGGATGACAGATAACGTAACAGTGGTTCGTTACAATGACAAGCTATTAAAGACTGATGAAAAGATTCAAGAGCTTATGGAGCGTTACAAAAATATTAATATCAATGACACTTCTAAATGGAGCAACCAAGGTGCTACATTTACTCGTCAATTACAAAACATGCTTCAACTAGCACGTGTAATTACAATTGGTGCATATAACCGTAACGAAAGCCGAGGAGCACACTATAAGCCTGATTTCCCTGATCGTAATGATGAGGACTTCTTAAAAACTACTATGGCTAAATTTACTGGGAAGGAAACTGCGCCTGCATTCCATTATGAAGACGTAGATACTTCATTAATCACACCACGTAAACGTGACTATACTAAGAATAAGGAGGCAAAGTAAGATGAGTGAAAAAACAGTTGAATTTCATGTAACTCGTCAGGATACTCCAGATTCTGAACCATATGTAATCAAATTCAAGGTGCCTTACCGTAAAAATATGAACGTAATTTCTGCATTAATGGAATTCCGTCGTAATCCGGTAGATATTAATGGAAATCAAGTTGCCCCAATTACTTGGGATATGAACTGTTTAGAAGAGGTTTGCGGTGCATGTTCAATGGTTATCAATGGTAAACCTCGCCAATCATGTTCAGCACTTATTGACCAACTTGAACAACCAATTAAACTTGAACCAATGAAGACATTCCCTATCGTTCGTGACCTACAAATTGACCGTAGTAGAATGTTTGATTCATTGAAAAAAGTAAAAGCTTGGATCCCAATCGATGGAACATACGACTTGGGTCCTGGACCTCGTATGCCTGAGAAAAAGCGTCAATGGGCATATGAATTATCAAAATGTATGACATGTGGTGTTTGTCTTGAAGCATGTCCAAATGTTAACAGCCAATCTGATTTCATTGGTCCAGCACCTTTATCACAAGTACGTTTATTCAACGCACATCCAACTGGTGCTATGAATAAAGCTGAACGTTTAGAAACAATTATGGGAGATGGAGGCCTTGCAAACTGTGGTAACTCACAAAACTGTGTACAGTCTTGTCCAAAAGGTATTCCGCTCACTACTTCAATTGCAGCACTAAACAGAGATACATCTATCCAAGCATTCAGAAATATGTTTGGTAGTGACCAAGTCTGATAGAAACATTGAAAGCACTCCTTCATGTCATATGGAGGAGTGCTTTTTTTACGAAGAGATTTTAAAAATATACCTCTTATAAGGCATTAAAATTCCCCATTAGAATAACGCACCACTTAACTGCAATTTGAATAATCTTATGTAAGGGAGCTATTGGAATGAAGCATATTACGTATATCGATGAATTTGAGACATGGGAGAATACATTTGAATTTTATCAACCAATTCAGGTACGCTTTTCCGAAACAGATATGTTTGGACATTTAAACAATACAGTCCCCTTTGCTTACTTTGAGGAAGCAAGAATTCAATATTTTAATCATGTAGGGTTTATGCAAAGATGGACTGACAAATCAAGCGAAACAATCCCAGTGGTTGCAAACCAGCAATGTGATTATTTGAAACAAGTCTATTTCGGTGAACAACTTAAACTGTATGTAAAAATAAATCAGCTTGGCAATTCCTCAATGGATATTCATTATATGGCTAAAGATAAAGAAGGATCTGTTTGTTTTGTCGGTAGGAGTACACTTGTTCAAATGTCAAAGCGAACAGGAAAAGGTGAGCCATGGTCTGAAGAGATGAAGCAAATGTTAAAAAATCACCTAACCAATAATATATGAGTCAAATAAAACAAAAATACCAATACATCTAAAAATGGACGCAAAAAAGTCTACATATCAACCTTTTAACAGTCACAGCAACACTCTCCTTCTCATATTATATGGTGACTAAATATATACCCATCCAGTAGTTCAGCTTGAACCTTAGCAAGGAGGGTTACAATACTTGAAGGAGAAAGAGTTTCAACCAAAACCGCTACTAACAAAGAGAGAAAGAGAAGTTTTTGAATTACTAGTTCAAGACAAAACAACGAAAGATATCGCAAGTGAGCTATTCATAAGCGAAAAAACAGTTCGTAACCACATATCGAATGCGATGCAGAAGCTGGGAGTAAAGGGGCGTTCTCAAGCAGTTGTAGAGCTCCTTCGTATGGGAGAACTTGAACTTTAAGTATTACCGGCTACCCTTTACTTATGTAAGGTAGCCGGTTACTTATTTAGGGCATTTTACATATTTCCTAAATAACTTCAACTTGCTTTTTGCGCGAAAAAAGTAGAAAATAAGAATAATATAGTTTTTTTTCTTAAACGATGCGTCTTTACATTTTGCATACAATGAAGCAACTGTAATACCAGAGAAATCAGTTGGATTTTACCACTAACAATTTACTAGGAGAGGATGTAATGACTGTTAAAGAGAGCAATGAAACAAAAGACTACCAAGTAATCGCAGATATCGAAAAATCACTTCGTTTTATCTCGGGCTTACTTAAACAAAAAGGCCGAGAAATCCTTAGTAACTTTACAATCACAACACCCCAATTTATAGCTCTTCAATGGTTACTTGAACTTGGAGACATGACAATTGGTGAATTATCAAATAAAATGTACTTGGCTTGCAGCACGACAACAGATCTTGTAGACCGCATGGAAAAAAATTCGCTTGTAATGCGCGTAAAAGACCCAAAAGATCGTCGCGTCGTTCGAATTCATTTACTTGAAGAAGGAGAACGTATTATCGAAGAGGTCATCAAGAAAAGACAAGATTATCTACAGGAAATCATGGAAAACTTCTCTGGTGAAGAAGTTACCCAACTCGAAAAGAGTCTTAGAAAATTACATCAAGAAATGCGAGTAGAATGAGGCGAATCATTTGAACAGACCAATCGGAGTTATCGATTCAGGGGTTGGCGGTTTAACCGTTGCTCGGGAAATAATTAGACAATTACCAAATGAAGAAATCATATATTTAGGTGATAACGCTAGGTGTCCGTATGGACCTAGACCTATAGAGGAAGTTCGTCAGTTTACATGGGAGCTGACGAACTATTTATTGTCACATAAAATAAAAATGCTTGTCATTGCATGCAATACGGCGACTGCCCTAGTGTTGGACGAAATACAAGCTGAACTTTCAATTCCCGTAATCGGTGTCGTCTACCCAGGAGCAAGAACCGCCCTAAAGGTTACAAAAAATAATTATGTCGGAGTTATCGGTACAGTCAACACGATCGAAAGTGGTGCCTATGTAGATGCTCTAAAATCAATCAACAATCAAATCAATGTCGAAAGTCTTGCATGCCCTCGATTTGTTCCAATCGTCGAGGCAGGAGAGTTCACCGGTCCCCATGCCGAACAAATTGTGGCCGAATCTTTAGAGGCCTTACGGGGTAAAGAAATCGACACCTTGATTCTTGGTTGTACCCATTATCCATTACTTCATAATACCATTCGGAATTATCTTGGAGATGGAATCAAACTAATTGACTCCGGCGCCGAGACAGCCCGTGAAGTGAGTACAGTGCTATTCTATAGTGGACTATTGAATAAAAAAACGTCAAAAAAAGGCCACCTGTTCCTCACAACAGGCGAAAAAGAAATCTTCCAACAAATCGCGAGCAACTGGTTTGAAGAACCAGTGTATAATGTGAAATCGGTGAAATTGTAGGAGTAGAGAAAAAAAGTCCCGGGTGGGGCTTTTTTTGTTGCATAAATAAATGGATATTTTGTATTGGATTATATATTGATGGAAAAATATTGAAGGTAGTTTGGAATTTTACAATTGTAAGAGGTCAATCGTACCCTCACGCGAAGATCCACGTGCAAGTGAAGGTAAGGAAAGAGGTTACTCGTACCCTCAGGCGAAGGTCCACGTCCAAGTGATGGTAAGCAAAAAGGTTAATCGTACCCTCACGGGAAGGTCTTCGTCCAAGTGAGGGTAAGAGAAAAGGTTAATCGTACCCTCACGGGAAGGTCCGCGTGCAAGTGAGGGTAAGAGAGGAAGTTAATCGTACCCTCACGCGAAGGTCCGCGTGTGATGCTAATTGTACCCTCACGCAAAGGGCAAAGTCCAAGTGAGGGTACGAAAAAAGGTTAATCGTACCCTCACGCGAAGGTCTGCTACCGAGTGAGGGTAAGGAAAGAGGTTACTCGTACCCTCAGGCGAAGGTCCACGTCCAAGTGAGGGTAAGAAAAAAGGTTAATCGTACCCTCACGTAAAGGCCTGCGTCCAAGTGAGGGTAAGGAAGGAAGTTGATCGTACCCTCACGTAAAGGTCCACGTCCAAGTGAGGGTAAGGAAAGAGGTTACTCGTACCCTCAGGCGAGGATCCTCGTCCAAGTGAGGGTAAGAGAAGATGCTAATCGTACTCTCACGCAAAGGCCCTCGTCCAAGTGAGGGTAAGTAGAATCTTAAATACCTTTAGTATAGTCAAAAAACAAATAAGCATAAGATAAGAAAGTCCAAAGTAAATCCCCATCCAACAAAATTATTAAAAATAGAAATTTACTAACGCTTCTCATAAAAAGATGATCTTCCAAACAGGATTAGTTTGTACCTTTTTGAAAGTATATTTCTGATTGTCTTTTTGCTTTTAATTACCTGACACCACTCAAATATTGTACTAACCGTAATCTTCATATCAGGAAAAAGATGCCCGAATTCCTCAATACTTCTAATAATAGCAGTTTCCTTATCTTCCCATTTTTTGCAATTAGGACATTTTAATTTATGCTGATTCCCAACCTCCATAAACCCATTCCAACACTCTCCACACAATATCCCTTTTTTCAACTCTTCAAAACTATACTTTGGTAGCAATGAGAAAGGAGACTTTTTAATATGTAACGAAAGCAACTTTTTTGCTAACATTTGATGTGTATTAGAAATTTTTGATGGCTGTGCATTCAAGGTGCGTATAAAACGATTAAGTTGAGGCTGAAATACAATTGGTAGATTTGGTGGAACTTCGTAGAGGTAGAATTCGGGATTAATAAAAATGAGGTGGCCTTCGACGGTGAGGTTGGAACTTAGTTGTTGGAGTAATTGTCTAAGCAGAGAGGTACTTCGAGATATCTGTATAAGGGGATTCCTGATCTCTTTCCCAGTTGATAAGCTTTTCCATTGGTCCCCCTTTACTATGTAATCACCTTCAAAGTTCTTTATTTCGAAAATGTGAATCTTGGGTGGGGAAATTAGTAGTGAATCAATCTGATAATGAGTGCTGTTCGTTTCTAGAAGCAAGTCGTTGATGGTGAGGGAATCAAGTGAAAGACTTTCCATACGCTGGTCAAACATTGTTTCTCCAATGAAACCTTTTTCGAGCGTAATGATTTGATTCTCGATTTTTTCAGGGACTTTCTTTCGCGCTCGGTTAGACTTTAGGAGCTGTAATTCAAGAGGTTCAGTACGTTTTTTAATAATCAAACACAACACTTCCTTTCAAAATATTTAAAACTTACTCCTTTATTTTACAATCTATTTCCTTCTAAAATCAAAACATTTTGTCCATTTTTTTCATGAAAAAGCGGTCTAATTTGAAAAGAGGGCTCGTATACATAGTAGTACAAACTGCCTTAGGAGGGAAAAGAATGCGTAAAATAACTAAATCTGCAATAGCTGCAACAGTTGTTACATCTACAGTTCTACTTTCAGGATGTGGCTTATTTGGTGGAGAGGAAGAAGTTAAACAAATGGATCCACCTAAAAACGAAGCGGTGGATGAGACAGTAGCGAAGGGGGATAACTCAGAAACTGAAGCGACTGAGGCTACTGACCAAGAGGAAGCTACAACTGAAACAGTAAAACGAGACCTGTATCTAATTGATAATAGTGGTCTAGTAGTACCATATACTGTAGATCTTCCAAAGACAGATTCTGCGGCAAGACAAGTCCTTGAATACCTAGTAGCGGGTGGCCCGTTAAATGAAATTCTACCAGATGGATTTAGAGCGGTTATTCCACAGGATACGGTTGTGGATGTAAAATTGGAGGATGGCACGATTACAGCTGACTTCTCGAAGGAATTTGGCACATATAATCCTGAGGATGAAGCAAAAATCTTACAAGCCATTACTTGGACATTAACCCAATTTGATAATGTAAATAACGTTGTAATTAGCGTAAATGGTTATAAATTAGATGAAATGCCTGTTAATAGTACTCCAATTCCAACGGATTTAAGTAGAGCGGATGGGATTAACATTGATAACAGCGGTGTAGTCGATATTACAAATAGCCGCCCTGTGACACTCTATTTCTATGTGCAAAATGAAGACGCCGAGTACTATGTACCTGTAACGAAGCGTATTGAAAATACTGGAGATGACAGAGTTTCTGCAGTGGTTAATGCGCTAATTGATGGACCTAAAATGTCATCCAATTTAATAAGTGAAATTCACCAAGATGTAAAACTACTAGGTGCGAAAGTGGAAGATGGCAATGTTACTCTAGATTTTAATGAAGCTATCTTTGGTAGCTTTAACGAGAAAATGATCTCTAAGCATGTTATTAACTCGTTAGTATTATCTTTAACGGAGCAGCCTGAAGTGAAAAGTGTTGCTATCACGGTAAATGGAAGTGAAGATGTTGTTACTGAGGATGGGAAATCCCTAACTGAACCAGTAACACGTCCAGCAAATGTGAATACAGGTAGTTTCTAAAAAGAGTAGAGGTGTGGACTTTGTTCACACCTTTTTCTTATGGAAGACGATAGAAAAACAAAATTTTGCTATACTATATAAAGGATGGTAGGCAGTATGTAGCCTACTTTTTAAAGGACAGACAGGGGGTTTTTAGTTTTTGAGAGTTGATGGACGAGTACATAATCAGTTACGGCCGATACAGTTTGAAGTGAACTATATCAAACATCCTGAGGGGTCGGTTTTAATTACGATTGGAGATACAAAGGTCATTTGTAATGCGAGTATTGATGATAGGGTACCTCCTTTTATGAGGGGTTCTGGTAAGGGCTGGATTACAGCGGAATACTCAATGCTCCCGAGAGCGACTGAACAGCGGAATATAAGAGAATCGACTAAAGGTAAAATCTCCGGAAGAACGATGGAAATTCAGCGTTTAATTGGGCGTGCTCTTCGATCGGTGGTTAATCTTGAGCAGCTTGGTGAAAAAACAATTTGGATTGATTGTGACGTCATTCAGGCGGACGGTGGAACAAGGACAGCCTCGATAACGGGTGCTTTTGTAGCGATGGTCCTTGCAATACATAAAATCTATCAAGGTAAAAAGATGAGTTCATTTCCCATCACAGATTTTTTAGCGGCTACTTCAGTGGGAATTGATCCTGAAAAAGGGGAAATCCTTGATTTAAATTACATAGAGGATTCGGCTGCAAATGTTGATATGAATGTTGTGATGACCGGAGCGGGAGAGTTTGTTGAGCTTCAAGGAACAGGGGAAGAATCGACCTTTTCACGACAGCAGTTGCAAGCATTATTAGAATTAGCCGAAAAAGGGATTACCGAGCTGATACAGGCACAGAGAGCTGCATTAGGAGATTTAGTAGACTTAATTGGAAAGAAGGACTCTTAACGTGAAGGAAATCATGATTGCTACTAAAAATAAAGGGAAAGTAAAGGAATTTAGAGATTTATTTGCAAGCAAAGGTATAGACGTAAAATCATTGGTTGACTATCCCAATATAGAGGATATTGAAGAAACAGGCATAACATTTGCAGAAAATGCCCAAATAAAAGCAGAAGCTATTGCTAAAAAGCTCCACATACCTGTTATAGCAGATGATTCTGGACTTGCAATTGACTATCTAGAGGGCAGACCTGGCGTCTATTCAGCTAGATATGCTGGTGAGCATAAAAATGATGTGGATAACCTTAATAAAGTATTAGAAGAATTAAAAGGAGTTCCCGATGAAAAAAGAACGGCTAGATTCCATTGCGCACTAGCTTTGGCAATTCCTGGAGAAAAAACGGAAATTGTAGAGGGAACCTGTGAGGGTGTTATTACGGATATGCCTGTTGGGGAAAATGGATTCGGCTATGACCCAATCTTTTTTGTGCCTGTTAAGGGTAAAACAATGGCTGAATTATCAAAAGATGAGAAAAATCTTATTAGCCATCGTGGGAATGCACTTAGAAAGCTAGACGAGCTTTTAAAAGATCGTGAGGAGTTTCAAAGATGAAGGTATTAATTCTGAGTGACAGTCATGGATTAACAAAGGAATTACTCGACATTAAGGAGAGGCATAAGAATGATGTTGAATTTATGCTGCATCTCGGGGATTCTGAGTTGTCATCTCAATCAGAAGAAATGAGTGGATTTTCAGTAGTCAGAGGAAATTGTGATTTTGACTCTAACTACCCGAATGATATGATTGTTCTTTTAAATGGGCTAAAGGTATATATGACACATGGTCATTTATATAATGTAAAAATGTCATTAATGAATCTATCCTATCGCGCTAGAGAAGTCGGAGCATCTATTGTTTTTTTCGGACATTCACATATTGCGGGGGCTGAATTAATTGATGATGTTTTATTTATTAATCCAGGTAGTTTCCGTTTGCCAAGAATGCGCAAGGAAAGAACCTATGTAATAGTAGAGGTTGATAATAATCAAGCTGATGTTGTTTTTTACGATAGTGAAGGAAATGTTGTTGAGGAGTTATCAACCAAGGTAAACTTATGATACAATAGCGTAGGGAGTAAAAAATACTCCCTTTTAAAATTTTTTCTTCAAAATGTGTTGACATTTGATTCCTATCTGACTATAATAAAAAATGTCGCTAATAACTTAGCGGAAAAATTTAAAATGTCCCAGTAGCTCAGCAGGATAGAGCAACGGCCTTCAAGAAAATAGGAGCCTCTATAAGGAAAGAAGAACTTATAGAGTGGACGACACTATATCGGTGAAGCCTTAACAGTTTTTTAGCTGATGGTAATACCGAGGAAACTTATGTCTCGTATGAGATTGAGGAGATTCGAATGATCAAGTAAATTGATGGTAGAAACTCCAAAGAAATAATCTTCAAATGATTATCATGAGGTTCCGTAGAGACTACACGTGTCGCACCTGAAATGGTGAAGATATAGTCCAGACTACAAACAACAATTGTTGGTGGCGAAAGTCATAGTGGTAAGCTAAGCCGTCGGTCGGGAGTTCGAATCTCTCCTGGGACGCCATTTTACATAATCGTAATTAACGTCATATCAACCTCTTATATCGTTAGAGAAACAGTCCGAATTAGGACTTCACACTCTCGATATAAGAGGTTTTTTGCATAGCTAAATAAAATAGTACATGGTATAGTTGTCTGTAGAGATGGGAATATATGTTCGATATTTTTTCGAAGGGAAGCATACGTACGTCTCCAAGGGGGTGATAACTTGGAACACCATACTAAACAAAAAGGGGATTTAGGAGTTTTAAAGGCTCAGGTTGATTTGTATGAAAAAGGATATATGATTTTAACACTACATACAGAACATGCTCCTTTTGATTTGGTTGTTTATAAAAACCATCAATTTAAAAGAGTGCAAGTAAAGTATAGAGAATTGAATCAAAATGGTGTGTTGGAAGTTAGGTTTCGATCATCATACTGTAATAGCAAGGGAATAGTAACCAAGGAAACAAACAAACAAGAAATTGATGTTTATTGTGTATATTGTCCCAACACCGATGAGTGTTACTATTTCGACCCAAAGTTCCTCAATAAATCGCTAACCTTGAGAGTAAATCATCCAAAGAATAATCAGCTAAAGAATGTTCATTTTGTTAAGGATTTTCGTAACCTCCCGTAGGCTAATTCCGTCGCATTGTCATTTTACATAATCAAACACAAACACTTCTTTTCATGTAAATGAATTGAAGTGTTTTTTATTTGTTCAATGGACTCAAATACGAACAAAAACTTTAGTAATCCTCCGATCAGCTGTTGAAGGTTGATCTTGAAAGATTCCTACCTATACTACATCTGAATCAATAATTTTCAGTCACAAAAATTTCAACGAATTCTTTCAATTCTAAAAACCGCGTCATTTCTAAGTTGTAAGCGGATTCAGATAGTTTTTCAAATCAAAATAATCTAACAATTCTTTAAAATGGTGTTGACTCCGATAAAAAATGGGCGTAATATAGGCTCTAATATCAAATATTTTCTACCAAAAAAGAAAATGAATAAGTGAATTGGCAACTTAGAAAAGTCCTATCATAACTAACCCATCCTTTTACTAAAAAGGTGGAAGGTCATGGATTTGGATTATTTTTTGAACCTAAGTTTTCAATCATGTAAAGCGTTTATGTTTTTAGGTATTAAAGTGGTACCTTGGGCATAATGCTAATAGAAATGTAACTTGAAAATATTGAATATTCATAAACGTTGAAGAGGATAAGTAGTCTAACGTAAAGATATCAACAGAGAGCCGGTAATGCTGGAAGCCGGTGTTATCCCGTTGGATGAACTCACCTCAGAGTGTTAGCTTGAAACATTTGTAGTAGAGCTAACCGGGTGTTTGGTAACAGCTCACCCGTTATCAAAATGAACAACAAAAGTTGTTCCTGAGGTGGTCTTTTAGATCGCGAACAAGGGTGGTACCGTGGAAAGTGATAAATGCCTTTTCACCCCTTCGACCAAGAAATTGGTCTAGTGGGTGGATTGGCATTTTATTTTTTTTAGAGAAATTTATTTACTATAAGGAAGGGATGTAAGAAAAAATGGGCGTAAATGCAAAAGTGGAAGATCAAACTAAAGCTTCTACAAAAATGAATGGTTCCCGAATGCTAATCGAAGCATTGAAAAGGGAAAACGTAGAAGTCATTTTTGGATATCCTGGCGGTGCTGTACTTAATATTTATGATAGTTTATATGACTCAGGAATTTTTCATGTATTAACTAGACATGAACAAGGTGGTATACATGCAGCTGAAGGGTATGCGAGAATTTCAGGAAAACCAGGTGTCGTCATTGCAACTTCAGGACCGGGTGCAACAAATATTGTGACGGGATTAGCAGACGCGATGATTGATTCAATTCCACTTGTTGTATTTACAGGTCAGGTTGCTTCATCAGTAATTGGATCAGATGCTTTCCAGGAAGCGGATGTTCTTGGAATCACAATGCCGATTACAAAACATAGTTACCAGGTAAGGGATGTTAAAGACCTACCAAAAATAATTAAAGAAGCATTTTATATTGCTACTTCTGGAAGACCAGGACCTGTATTAATTGATATTCCAAAAGACATGACAGCAAATGAAGCGGAATTTGATTATGATCAAGAAATTCAGTTGCCAGGTTATCAGCCGACAATTCATCCAAATCATCTGCAAATTCGTAAGCTAGTTGAAGCAGTTAGTCAAGCGAAAAAACCGGTCGTTCTTGCTGGTGCTGGGGTTATACATGCAAAAGCAGCAGACGAATTAAGAGAATATGTTGAACAACAAAATATCCCATTAGCACATACCCTTTTAGGTTTAGGTGGATTCCCTGCTAATCATTCTTTATATCTAGGCATGGCAGGAATGCATGGAACATACTCAGCGAATATGGCTTTACATGAATGTGATCTATTAATCAGTATTGGAGCCAGATTCGATGACCGGGTAACTGGAAACCTAGAACACTTTGCTCCAAATGCGATAGTCGCACATATTGATATTGATCCTGCTGAAATCGGGAAAAACGTACCTACTAAGATTCCTGTGGTAGGGGATGCAAAAGAGGTTCTTAAAGCTCTAGTTCACCAAGATGGTAAACCTGGTGATTCCGGAGAATGGAGAGAAAAACTAGCTGGATGGAAAGAAGAGTATCCACTTGTTTATAAACCATCAGAAGATGAACTAAAACCACAAAAATTGATAGAACTTATTTATAAATATACGGATGGGGAAGCAATTGTTACAACTGACGTTGGTCAGCATCAAATGTGGGCTGCACAATACTATCAGTTTACAAAACCAAATCGTTGGGTAACATCAGGCGGACTTGGAACAATGGGCTTTGGCTTACCATCAAGTATTGGTGCACAGTTAGCTGAAAAGTCTTCAACTGTGGTTGCTATATTAGGAGATGGTGGATTCCAAATGACTTCTCAAGAACTTTCAGTCATTCATGAATTAAATCTACCAATCAAAATCATCATTCTTAACAACAAAGCTTTAGGAATGGTTAGACAATGGCAACAACTCTTCTATAAAGAGAGATACTCACATTCCTTGATTCCTAATCAGCCAGATTTTATGAAACTAGCTGATGCTTATGGAATTAAAGGTTTAAGAGCTACAAATGAACAAGAAGCAGAGCAAGTGTTAAAAGAAGCACTTGAATACGAGGGACCAGTTCTTATGGACTTTAATGTGACGCCTTTCGAAAATGTATACCCAATGGTAGCTTCAGGAAAGGGTCATCATGAAATGGTAGGTGTTAAGCTGTGAAAAGAATCATCACATTACTAGTAAATAACCGCGCTGGTGTACTTAACCGAATCACTGGCCTGTTAACAAAACGTCACTACAATATTGAAAGCATCACAGTGGGACATTCCGAAACAGAGGGACTCTCACGAATGACATTTGTGATTCATCTCGATGAAGAAACGGTTGTCGAACAAATTACAAAACAGCTAAACAAACAAATTGATGTTATAAAGGTCGTGGATATTACGAATCAAGCCATTGTGGCTAGGGAGCTCGCTCTCATTAAAGTAGCATCCAGTCCATCAAATAGAAATGAGATTTATAGCTTAATAGATCCTTTCCGAGCATCCATTATAGATGTAAGTAAGGAAAGCCTGGTTATCCAAGTTACAGGAGAATCAGAAAAAGTTGAAGCTTTAATTGACCTCTTAAAGCCATACGGTATTAAAGAAGTTGCCCGTACAGGCACAACTGCTTTCACAAGAGGTAACCAAAAAACAGCTTCAAGTCCAAAGAATATTTCTATTGTTTAAGGGTTTAATCACATTACCATATATAACTTAATTCTAATAAGGGAGAGATTTTAAAATGACAAAGGTATATTATAACGGAGATGTAAATGATTCAGTTTTACAAAATAAAAAGGTTGCGATCATTGGTTACGGTTCACAAGGACACGCACATGCATTGAACTTACGAGAAAGTGGCGTTGATGTAATTGTTGGTCTTCGTCAAGGAAAATCTTTTGAGCAAGCAAAAAATGATGGACTACAAGTTTATTCTGTTAAAGAAGCTGCAGAGCAAGCGGACGTAATTATGGTATTACTTCCAGATGAAAATCAACCAAAGGTATATAAAGAAGAAATCGAACCAGGATTAGAGCCAGGAAATGCATTAGTATTTGCTCATGGTTTTAACATTCACTTTAGCCAAATCGTACCACCAAACTTCGTAGATGTTTTCTTAGTAGCTCCAAAAGGCCCAGGACATCTAGTACGCCGTACATTTACTGAAGGAGCTGGAGTACCGGCACTAATCGCGATCGAGCAAGACGTATCTGGAAATGCAAAAGAAATTGCACTTGCGTATGCAAAAGGAATTGGAGCAGCTAGAGCGGGCGTTCTAGAAACTACATTCAAAGAAGAAACTGAAACAGACCTATTCGGTGAGCAAGCAGTATTATGTGGTGGAACTTCTGCATTAGTTAAAGCAGGATTCGAAACATTAGTGGAAGCTGGATACCAACCAGAAGTTGCATACTTCGAATGTTTACATGAATTAAAACTGATCGTTGATTTAATGTATGAAGAAGGTTTAGCTGGAATGAGATATTCAATTTCTGACACAGCTCAGTGGGGAGATTTCGTAACTGGACCACGTATCGTAACTGACAGTGTAAAAGCAGAAATGAAAGAAGTACTAAAAGATATCCAAACAGGTAAGTTTGCTAAAGGCTGGATCCTTGAAAACCAAGCAAATCGTCCAGAATTCAATGCTATTAACAAAATTGAAGCTGAACACCAAATTGAAGTAGTAGGTAAGAAACTTCGTGCAATGATGCCTTTCGTAAAACAAAGACAAGTGAAAGAAGTGGTGGGTGCCAGTGCGGAAAATTAATATTTTTGACACTACATTAAGAGATGGAGAACAGTCTGCTGGAGTAAACTTAAACTTACACGAAAAACTTGAAATTGCTAAGCAACTGGAACGACTCAATGTGGATGTCATGGAGGCCGGATTCCCAGCTGCCTCTGAAGGTGATTTTCAGTCAGTTAAACAAATTGCTGAAACCATCAAAAATGTTTCTGTTACGGGCTTAGCAAGAGCTGTAAAAAGTGATATCGATAGTGCTTGGGAAGCTTTAAAGGGTGGAGCGGAGCCTCGTCTCCACACCTTTATTGCTACATCCCCAATTCATAGAAAATATAAGCTTAAACAGACACCGGATCAAGTGATTCAATCAGCAGTAGAGAGTGTAAAATATGCATCAAAATTCTTCCCAATCATCCAATGGTCTGCAGAGGATGCAAGCCGCACTGAATTAGATTTCTTAGCTAAAATCGTAAAAGAAGTCATTGATGCAGGAGCGAATGTAATTAACCTGCCAGATACAGTTGGATATGGAGCACCAGAAGAATACGGAAAAATGTTTACCTATTTACTAGAGAACGTACCGAATATTGATAAAGTTATTCTATCTACTCATTGTCATGATGACCTTGGAATGGCTGTTTCAAATTCATTATCAGCAATTGAACATGGTGCTTTACAAGTAGAAGGAACCATCAATGGAATTGGCGAAAGGGCCGGTAACGCTTCATTAGAAGAGGTTGCAGTTGCACTCCATATTCGTCAGGACTTCTACAAAGCACACACTCGATTAAAGTTGGATGAAATCAAGCGTACAAGTGATTTAGTAAGTAAATTAACAGGTATGATTATTCCTCCGAACAAAGCTGTAATTGGGAGAAATGCTTTTGCACACGAATCAGGTATTCACCAAGATGGTGTGTTAAAGGAAAAAACGACTTATGAAATTATCACTCCAGAGTTAGTAGGGGTGAAATCAAATTCAATGGTACTAGGAAAGCATTCAGGTAGACACGCATTCCGCAACCGTATTTTAGAATTGGGTTACACATTGGATGACCAAGAAGTTAACCGTGTATTTAAGCTATTTAAAGATTTAGCAGATAAAAAGAAAGAAATTACTGATGATGATTTAATCACATTATTAGTAGATGAGAAGGTTGCAAATGTAGAGGATATGTATCAATTAACTTCTTTGCAGGTTCAATACGGTACAAACCAAATTCCTACTGCAACAATTACCTTAACAGATCGTGAAGGTAACCAAATCCAAGAGGCTGCGACAGGATCAGGAAGTGTTGAAGCACTTTATAATACACTCGAACGTTGCTTCGGTATTTCAATTACCTTAGATGATTACCGAATCCAATCTGTCGGCGCAGGGCGTGACGCACTTGCAGAGGTATTTGTAAAAGTAAAACATGAGAATGTTGAAAGCAGTGGAAGAGGTTCTGCACAAGACGTGTTAGAAGCTTCTGCACGAGCATATGTGAATGCAGTAAACAGACTTTTAACAGTTGAAAAGAACAAGAAGCTACTTGAAAAGGTAGGAGTTTAAACTTTTAAATTTACTATTTTCAGTGTAGATAAGAAATAAGAGGAGGAGTCAATATGAAGAAGAGTATTGCCGTACTTCGTGGAGATGGCGTTGGCAAAGAAGTGACTAAAGGGGCAATCGAAGTGTTGAAGGCAGTCGCCGGACAATACAATCATGAGTTTACATTTCAACACGCTTTAATAGGTGGTTCAGCTATAGACGCTGAAGGCACTCCTCTTCCGGCGGAAACACTGGAAGTATGTAAACAAAGTGATGCTGTATTGCTAGGGGCTGTAGGGGGTCCGAAGTGGGATTCAAACCCTCCACATTTACGTCCTGAAAAAGGATTATTACAAATTCGAAAAGCCTTAAACTTGTATGCTAATGTAAGACCGGTAACTTGTTTTAATAGCTTACTAGATGCTTCTCCACTCAAACAAGAAGTGATTGAAAATGCTGATTTTGTAATCGTCAGAGAGCTAACTGGTGGACTTTACTTTGGAAAGCCAAGTGGAAGAAAGATTGAAGATGGCGAAGAAGCAGCTGTTGATACTCTTTCCTACAAACGCTCTGAAATGAAGAGAATCATTGAAAAAGCATTTGAAATGGCTATGACCAGAAAGAAGAAAGTGACTTCTGTAGACAAAGCGAATGTCTTAGAATCTAGCAGAATGTGGCGTGAGGTTGCTGAAGAAGTTGCTGCTTCTTATCCAGAGGTTACATTAGAGCATATGCTAGTGGATAACGCAGCAATGCAGCTAATCCGAAACCCTAGACAATTTGATGTAGTCGTTACTGAGAATATGTTTGGAGATATTTTAAGTGATGAAGCATCCATGTTAACAGGATCACTTGGCATGCTACCTTCAGCAAGTTTATCGACGGATGGACCGAGTCTTTTTGAACCAATTCATGGTTCTGCACCAGATATCGCTGGTAAGGACATTGCAAATCCAATTGCGACCATATTATCCGCTGCTATGCTTTTACGCTTATCTTTTGGATTAGAAGAAGAGGCTAAAGCAGTAGAAAAAGCTGTGGATGATGTTTTAGCTGCTGGTTACCGCACTGCAGATGTCGTTCAACCACAAGGAAAAGCAATTTCAACAACTGAAATGGTGGAAAAGATTAAAGAGGCCTTAGTTGAGGACGGGGCGATTTCAAATATTATGTCTTGCTATGCATAGATAAAATTTATCCATTGCAAAGCTAGACCCACTGATAGCTCGGTATATACCGAGCTTATCTTTTCAAAAAAAGTGAAAAAGGAGGATGAAGATACTAATGGCACCTAAAACGATTATTGAAAAAATATGGGATCAGCACGTTATCAATCATGAAGAGGGGAAACCAAACCTACTATACATTGACCTACATCTTGTCCATGAAGTAACTTCTCCGCAAGCCTTTGAAGGTTTACGTATAAAAAATAGAAAAGTCAGAAGACCTGATTTAACATTTGCGACAATGGATCACAACGTACCTACTACAAGTGATCGCTTCCAAACAAAGGATGAGATCGCCGCTAAACAGATGAGTGCATTGGAGAAAAACTGTAAGGAATTTAATGTACCTTTAGCAGATCTATATAGCCCTGAACAAGGAATTGTTCACGTTATTGGACCTGAGCTTGGATTAACACAACCAGGAAAAACAATTGTATGTGGGGATAGCCATACATCTACACATGGAGCATTTGGAGCTTTAGCGTTTGGAATTGGGACAAGTGAGGTAGAACATGTACTTGCTACTCAAACATTATGGCAACAAAAACCTAAAACCATGCAGGTAAATGTAGTTGGAACATTATCACCTGGTGTATATGCAAAGGACGTTATTTTATCCATTATCCGTAAGTTTGGAATTGATTTTGGAACAGGACATGTAATCGAATATACAGGTGAAGCAATTCGAGACATGTCAATGGAAGAGAGAATGACCATTTGTAATATGTCAATTGAAGGCGGAGCGAAAGCTGGCTTAATTAGTCCAGATGAAACAACATTCTCCTATCTTAAAGGAAGAAAGCATAGCCCTTCAGGTGCTGAATTTGATGCAGCTGTTGAAAGATGGAGAGCTCTTGCAACTGATGAGGGAGCTTCTTTCGATAAAATTTTAGAAATTCATGCAGATGAAATCTTACCTACTGTTACATGGGGTACTAACCCATCTATGAGTATAACGATTGAGGATACAGTTCCATATCCAGAGGATTTTGAGAAAGAAGTTGATAAGAAGTCTGCTCAACGTGCCTATGAATATATGGAGCTTGCTCCTGGAACCCCGATTAATGAAGTTGAAATTCAACATGTATTTATCGGATCATGTACAAATTCACGAATTGGTGACTTACGTGAAGCGGCTGAAATTATCCGTGGCCAAAAGGTATCTCCTAATGTACGGGCTTTAGTTGTTCCAGGCTCTCAACAAGTGAAGCTTCAAGCGGAAAAAGAAGGTCTTGCTGATGTATTCCGTGACGCTGGCTTTGAATGGCGTGATGCTGGATGCAGCATGTGTTTAAGTATGAACCCGGACGTAGTTCCTGCTGGTGAAAGATGTGCTTCTACATCAAACCGTAACTTCGAAGGACGTCAAGGTAAGGGTGCTCGTACACACTTAGTGAGTCCGGCAATGGCAGCTGCTGCCGCTATTTATGGTAAATTCGTAGATGTTCGTAAAATTCAAAAGGTAACAGCTGGGGAGGAGGCATAATCATGGAACCATTTATCACACATCAAGGTAAAGTTGCAGGAATGGATCGAAACAATGTGGACACAGACCAAATCATTCCGAAACAATTTTTAAAAAGTATTGAAAGAACCGGGTTTGGAAAATATGCCTTTTTCGATTGGCGCTTTGAAGCTGACGGAAGCCCAAACCCAGATTTTGAATTAAATCGAAAAGAAAATGAAGGTGCAACTATTCTTGTTGTAAATGAAAACTTTGGTTGCGGCTCTTCTCGTGAGCATGCTCCATGGGCATTACAAGACTTTGGATTTAAGTCAATCCTAGCTCCTTCGTTTGCAGATATTTTCTATAATAACTGCTTGAAGAACGGTATTCTACCAATCGTATTAGAAAAAAGCGTGATCGAGTACCTTTTAAAAGAAGCGAGTTCCGCTGATTATCAATGCACAATTTCATTAGAGGAACAAACAATCGTCGATTCAAAAGGCTTCAAAACGGAATTTACAATTGATGCTTATTGGAAGGAAATGTTGATCAATGGTTGGGATGAGATTGACAAGACTCTTTCCTATGAACAACAAATTAAAGAGTACGAAGTTAAAACTGCGAACTAATAATTGTAGACAAAGTCCATCAGACTTTGTCTCTTTTTTTGTAACCTACCATGGTACCACTATTGTTTTCTCTTTTTTTCATTGGTACACTTATAACTCAAGTAGAAAAATGAGTTTGGGGTTGGAAAAACTCTATGGAAAATAAGTTTAAAGGTAAGAAGCATGATAAAGTTGTTCCCTTTCCTCATCTAAAGGAAAGATTAATGGACAAAGGTCTTGAGGCATTAACCAATAAAAAATTTAAAGAAGCTCTAACATTATTATCACAAGCACAGGAACTTGAAGAGGGCAATCATGAAATTGAGCTTGGGATTGTCATCTGTCTTTTTGAACTAGGAGAATTAGAGCAAGCAAAAGAAAATTGTTTAGTTATGATGAAGGAAGATGTTGGGGACTATTTTCATGTCCTTCAAATCTATTTAACAGTTCTCATCCAACTCGGACAATATAATGAAGTAAAAACAACAATAGAGGCTGTGCTTGATGAAGATTCAGTTCCTCCTGAGTATTTAGACAATCTGACTCAGCTCTTAGAACTGAGTAAAAGAATGCATTATTCAGATGATAAGGTGGAAATAGAAGCTGAGAACACGAATCAGGATGTTATGGAACATCTTCAACATGTTTTATATAATGAGGAAATGATCGGGAATCAAATAGCGGCCATACAATCCATGAAGGAACTCAATATACGGAAATACCTTGATATGCTGGCTCCATTTTTAGCTAATCCTAAAAAACATCCAGTTGTAAAAACGATGATATTGCAGTTGCTTGCAATGAATCAGGTGGATCGTGAGATAGAGGTTGAGAAGCTTGGGGAAACAATTAAAGTTATCCCTTCAAAGTTAATAGACCCGTCAATGTCTTCATTTACAATTGAGGTTCTATCGATCTTAGAGGAACAATTGCAAAATGAGAATCCGACTCTATATGAAACAGCAAAAGAGATTTGGCTTCAGCATCTTTTTGTACTTTATCCTTTTACATTGGATGATGAGAACCCATCGACGTATGCTGCCGCTCTCCATTTATATAGTGCTGAACTTCACGGAATGGAGATTGAGAATCGAACACTAGAGCAAATCTACGGGATAAGTTTATTTGAACTAAAACATGCTCTAGATAAGCTAGAAAAGGTAGAGAGTTTTTCGTATATAGAATAAAAAAATGGTAAAAGAAGATATTATAATTTCGATTAGTTGGTTAAACTTTCTAACAATATAAAAATATTCTATATGTTGAAAGGTGCCTATTCTATGTTATAATGTAATGGTTGTAAAATGCTAGTTTACCGACATATGGTAATAGTTATGAAATTTACATATCGGAAAAAATAGTTAGTAAATAGATAGTTGGAGGGAAAGAATTATGTCCGCAAAGTTTGAAAAATTAGAAGGAAACCAAGGTGTCTTAACTGTAGAGGTTGACGCAGAAACATTTAACCAAGGACTTGACGAAGCTTTTAAAAAGGTAGTAAAGCAAGTTAACGTACCAGGATTCCGTAAAGGTAAAATGCCTCGTGGAATGTTCGAAAAGCGTTTTGGTGTTGAATCACTATACCAAGATGCATTAGATATTCTTCTTCCAGATGCATATGAAAATGCAATTAAAGAAACTGGTATTGAGCCAGTTGATCGTCCAGAAGTTGACGTTGAACAAATCGAAAAAGGTAAAAACCTTATCTTCACTGCAAAAGTAACTGTTAAGCCAGAAGTTAAACTTGGTGACTACAAAGGTCTAGAAGTTGAAAAACTTGAAGATACTGTTACTGACGAAGAAGTTGATGCAGAAATCAAACAATTACAAGAGCGCAATGCAGAACTTGTTGTTAAAGAAGAAGGTACTGTAGAAAATGGCGACACTGTTGTAATTGATTTCGAAGGTTTCGTTGATGGAGAAGCATTCGAAGGTGGAAAGGCTGAGAACTATTCATTAGAAATTGGTTCAGGCTCATTCATTCCTGGATTTGAAGAACAATTAGTAGGTATTGCTACAGGTGAAGAAAAAGACGTTGAAGTTAATTTCCCTGAAGAATACCATGCTGAAAACCTAGCAGGTAAGCCAGCAACTTTCAAAGTAAAAGTTCACGAAATCAAAGCAAAAGAACTTCCTGAGCTTGATGATGAGTTTGCAAAAGATGTAGACGATGAAGTTGAAACATTAGATGAATTAAAAGCTAAAACTAGAACTCGTTTAGAAGAGACTAAGAAGCGTGACGCTGAAAATAGCCTTAAAGATACATTAATCGAAAAAGCATCAGAGAATGCTGAAATCGATATTCCAGAGGCAATGGTTAATACTGAATTAGACCGCATGCTACGTGAATTTGAACAACGTTTACAAATGCAAGGCATGAACCTTGACCTATACTTCCAATTCTCTGGTCAAGATGAAAATGCTTTACGTGAACAAATGAAAGAAGATGCTGGCAAGCGCGTTCGTGTTAACTTAACATTAGAAGCAATCGCAAAAGCTGAAAACATCGAAGTGTCAGAAGAGGAAATCAGTGCAGAATTAGAAAATATGGCAACAATGTACGGTGTTTCTACTGATGAGATTAAGTCAATGCTTGGTGGCTTAGATGGAATTACAGAAGATTTAAAAATTAGAAAAGCAATCGATTTTCTTGTAGAAAATAGCAAAAGTGTTGCATAATAATAAATAAGGGAATATCAAGGCGCGATATGATCGTGCCTTGTTTTATACCCAAAACTAAAAAGTTGTACATATGAATGCTTGTTCAAAAAGGAGGATGAAGAGGACCGAGATTTTCAAGGCGGTGCAGCTTTGAGTACCGGAGCGTATGCAGTTAATACGAGAGGAACGGAGAAGCAAGCCAACGCAGAAAATCGATGCGTCATATTCACCGCACTTTTTGAACTACCTTACAATAAGCATTTGGTAGTAGTTTTATTCTAAAGAATATGGGAACACTGAAAAAGGAGGGGCGAAGTCAGCACATATTCCACTAGTTGTTTTTTAAGACCACACATACTTACATAATGAGCGCGAGAGTTATTATTACCATTCTGAGGAAGAAATATGGTACAATGTGCATTACATAATTAGATAATGGAACTGACGGTAAAGAGGCCGAAGTTCAAACAAGATTGCCTATGTCAATAGATACGGGGCTTATTGTAGAGAGAAAGAAACAAATAAGGGGTGACATGATGTTTAAATTTAATGATGAAAAAGGGCAACTTAAGTGTTCTTTTTGCGGAAAAACGCAAGATCAAGTTCGAAAGTTAGTTGCAGGTCCTGGCGTTTATATATGCGATGAATGTATTGAATTATGTACTGAGATCGTAGAAGAGGAGTTAGGTACAGAGGAAGAAGTTGAATTTAAAGATGTACCTAAACCAAAAGAAATAAGAGAAATCCTAGATGAATATGTAATTGGTCAAGATGCAGCGAAAAAGTCATTAGCTGTCGCTGTTTATAACCACTATAAGCGTATTAATTCAAACAGCAAAATTGACGATGTTGAATTATCAAAAAGTAATATTTGTATGATTGGGCCAACAGGTAGTGGTAAGACATTGTTAGCGCAAACTTTGGCTCGTATTCTAAATGTACCATTTGCGATTGCGGATGCTACTTCATTGACAGAAGCTGGATATGTTGGGGAAGACGTAGAAAATATTCTACTAAAACTTATTCAAGCGGCTGATTATGATGTGGAGAAAGCTGAAAAAGGTATTATTTATATCGATGAAATTGATAAAGTTGCACGTAAATCTGAAAATCCGTCAATTACACGTGATGTATCAGGTGAAGGTGTACAGCAAGCACTATTAAAAATTCTTGAAGGAACAGTGGCAAGTGTACCTCCACAAGGTGGAAGAAAGCACCCTCATCAAGAATTTATTCAAATTGACACTTCAAATATCCTATTTATTTGTGGTGGAGCTTTTGATGGAATTGAACAAATCATCAAGCGCCGTCTTGGTAAAAAAGTAATTGGATTTGGATCTAACGTTGTTGAAGAAGAATTAGACCAAAAATCACTACTTTCTAGATCATTACCAGAAGACTTACTAAAGTTTGGCTTAATTCCTGAGTTTATTGGCCGTCTCCCAGTTATTGCGAGCCTTGAACCATTAGATGAGGACGCGTTGGTAGAAATTCTAACGAAACCAAAAAATGCTTTAGTTAAGCAATATCAAAAAATGCTTGAGCTAGATGAAGTCGAGTTGGATTTCGAAGAAGATGCTCTTAAGGAAATTGCGAAAAAGGCAATTGAACGTAAAACAGGAGCACGTGGTTTACGCTCCATTATCGAAAGTATTATGCTTGATGTGATGTTTGATCTTCCATCAAGAGACGATATTAAGAAATGTATCATCACAGCGGAAACTGTATCAAAAAATACATCACCAAAGCTTCTATTGGATGATGGAACGGTTGTTGAAAACACAGAAATCTCCGCATAAGAAAAAATCCCGAGGTAGCTCGGGATTTTTTTATTGAGAATTTCGTAATTCATTCATACGTTGTGTCCAACTATTTACTTTTTCGATAATTTGCTGACGTTCAGCTTCAGCTTGTTCGCGATTTTCGGTACTTAATTCATTTTTCAGTTCTGCGCTCAAATTCCACTTTGTATCCACGGCTTTCATTAAAGTATCATAAGTATCTTGTGAAATCATATTTTCAGAAAGCATGATTTGCATAGCGGAGATGAATCTACTTCTTTCGTTGGTTGCAGCATAGTAAAAATTGCTTGCTAATTTTTCTCGGTCCCTCATGGCTTCATTCATTTGACCCCAATGCTTTAGCAAAGAATTGGATTTACTCATTATTTCTTGAAATGAAGGAACCCATTTCTTAGTAATAGATTGATCAAGTTCTTCAATTGTATTAGCGGAAATATATTCTCCATTGCCAGCAGATGCAACTGCTTTAAGTTGATTTTCACCCTCGGCATCTACATCGAACCCGATAATATTTACAGCTCCATTTGAGTGCTGATTAGCAAAGGCTTTTGCTGTTGCAACGGGGTCTCCTTCACATGTTTCGATGCCATCACTAATGATGTATAATGTAACATTATTGGCCGAGTTTTCGGTCTTTTTATGTACAAAATCTATTGCGCTTGCTAGTGGTGTCCAGCCCCTTGCTTGGACTGCATTTACAGCTTTTGAAAAGGCCTCTGGATTAAACGTGTTTAGTGGATATACATCCTCGATTTTTGAACAAGAAAGTTGTTTATCTTTTTCTTTATTAGACCCAGCGTGTCCATAGACAACCAGTGAAATATCTTTTTCATGTCCTACTGTTGCGGCAAAACGACTCGCCGCTTTCTTTGCAATAGACATTTTTTGTACACCCTCCACTTTTCCATACATACTACCACTTGCATCAAGTAATATATAAACTTCGCTTGGAACCGAATCCGTTGCTTTTGATTCACCTTGCATTTCCTCAGGCTCTGGAAGATAGGGTTCATACCATGTAACACCGTAGTCTTTAATTTCAGATATTGAACGATTAAACGCATTGCTACCTAGATAATAATGTAGGGCTTTAAAAATATCTGTGGGGTCCTTTGATTTTGAAGTAAATGCAGCAAGTTTATTCGTTAACTCTTCCTCATAATTACCAAGTCCAAAATTTCCCCAAACCTGCTTGGTTTCTTCTTCAAAAGGAATATCAGATGTGAACATTCCCGGAGGTTGCTCTTGAAACCCTTCTAGTGTGTCTGGGATGAGAATATTCTCTATTTCTTTAATATCCATTTCAATATTTAGACTTTTCGAGTCCATTTCTTCAAGCTGAGCACTTGTTTCAGTACTTTTGTTTGGAGCTGTTTCGTTTTCCATTTTATTAACTTTCTGTTCTTTTGATTCTTCTACTGGCTGCTTTTCTTTTTCTGCTGAACATCCTCCGAAAATAAGAATAGATGCTGATATAAGAGCCAGTAACCACCTTTTCTTCATATTTTCACTCCTTCCATACATAATATATATCTTACAGATAATCAGCTTTTTTTAAATAGTCCTAAATAACTAGATGAAATTGTATAATTTGTATGAAATTGGTATTATCTAACAAGACTTTTTAAACGTTACGTAATGAATATAACGAATTGGCTAGTCAAAAATCCGTCAAATTTGGTTTATTCCACCTTTACTCAGGAGATAATAGCAGATAGTAGTCTATCTTTGCGAGCAGGAGGAATAATATGAGTTGGACAGGTATTGTTTTATTCGTACAGCTATTTTTTGGAGTGATCATCGGGCTTTACTTTTGGAATCTCCTTAAAAACCAGCGAACTCAAAAGGTATCTATAGATAAAGAGTCTAGAAAAGAAATGGAACAACTCCGTAAAATGAGGTCCATTTCTTTAACAGAACCTCTAGCTGAGCGAGTAAGACCAACTAGTTTTTCAGATATTGTTGGACAAGAGGATGGAATCAAATCCTTAAAAGCAGCACTTTGTGGACCAAATCCTCAGCACGTCATTATTTATGGACCACCTGGAGTAGGTAAAACAGCGGCAGCACGTCTTGTAATGGAGGAAGCAAAACGGAATGCAAAATCTCCTTTTAAGCAATCAGCTGTATTTGTAGAATTAGACGCGACAACTGCACGATTTGATGAACGTGGAATAGCCGATCCTTTAATTGGCTCTGTTCATGATCCGATTTATCAAGGAGCAGGTGCAATGGGTCAAGCGGGTATTCCTCAGCCAAAACCAGGGGCTGTGACACATGCACATGGAGGCGTGTTATTCATTGATGAAATTGGAGAGCTTCATCCCATTCAAATGAATAAAATGTTAAAGGTTTTAGAGGATCGTAAAGTATTTCTTGAAAGTGCTTATTATAGTGAAGAAAATACACAAATCCCTACACATATTCATGATATTTTTAAGAATGGGTTACCAGCTGATTTTCGAATGATTGGTGCTACAACACGTACCCCTAATGAAATACCGCCAGCGATTCGTTCGCGTTGCTTAGAGGTATTTTTCCGAGATTTAGATCAGGATGAATTAGCGATTGTAACAAGAAAAGCACTTGATAAAGTAAAAATGCAGGCGACTGAAAAAGGAATTGCTACACTTGCCTCTTATGCTAGAAATGGACGTGAGGTAGTGAATATGGTTCAAATCGCCGCTGGAATCGCAATTTCAGAGGACCGCGATTTTATTAAGGATGAAGATATAGAGTGGGTGCTTCATTCAAGTCAGTTAACACCGCGCTATGATAAGAAGATATATCCAAGTGCAAGGGTGGGGCTTGTTAATGGCTTAGCTGTATATGGACCAAACACCGGAGCGTTATTAGAAATCGAGGTTACTGTTATTCCTGCTAAAGATAAAGGCACGATTAATATAACTGGTATTGTTGAAGAAGAAAGCATTGGGGACCGTGGAAAGTCAGTTCGAAGAAAAAGTATGGCGAAGGGCTCAATTGAAAATGTCATTACCGTGCTTCGCTCAATGGGCGTTCCTGCACATGATTACGACATCCATGTTAATTTCCCTGGGGGGATTCCGATTGATGGACCTTCTGCAGGGATTGCGATGGCCACTGGTATCTTTTCAGCCATTCATAAGTTCCCGGTCGATCATAAAGTTGCCATGACAGGTGAAATCAGCATTCATGGGAATGTAAAACCAATTGGTGGAGTCGTACCAAAAATTAAAGCAGCAAAACAAGCTGGAGCGAAAAGGGTCATCATTCCTCAAGAAAATATGCAATCGATCTTGAAGGAAATTGAGGGGATTGAAATTATTCCAGTTACCAATTTGGAGGAAGTCTTTGAGATTGCGATTGAAACTCCTGAACGGCAAAAGCAATCCAAGCAATCAATCATTCCAGCTTCAACTAACTTTTCAAAAACAGAATCTGTCTAAATGTAATACAGTTTAAAATAGAAAGACTTCGACATACTATAAAAAGAACGTCGAAGTCTTTTTATGTTTTTCATCTTTAATATAAAATGAAAAAACCTCCAAAATAGACACTAGCTATCAAATAAGATAAAATTTACATTTAAGAACTATATTCAATTTTGAGGTGTATGCAATGACAAGAAAAAAAGAAATCATTGTTCCTCTTTTACCACTTCGCGGATTGCTTGTCTATCCAACTATGGTTTTGCATCTAGATGTTGGCCGTGAAAAATCAGTGCAAGCATTGGAAAAAGCAATGGTAGAAGACCATATCATTTTTTTAACAACCCAAAAAGATGTGGCTATTGACGATCCTACAGAGGATGATATTTATAACATAGGAACATTAACGCAAGTAAAACAAATGCTTAAATTACCAAATGGAACAATACGTGTATTGGTTGAAGGACTTCATCGCGCGGAAATAAAAGAAATCCATGACAACGATACGTATTATTCGGTTAAAGTAAAAACCTTTGAGGAAGACGAAACAAAGGATGTTGAATCAGAAGCACTCATGCGAATGATGCTTGAGTATTTCGAACAGTACATAAAGCTTTCTAAAAAGATATCGACTGAAACATATACGTCTGTTACAGATATTGAGGAACCAGGTCGAATGGCAGATATCATTGCCTCCCATATCCCTCTCAAACTAAAAGAAAAACAAGAAATTCTTGAAACGATTGATGTTCGTGCACGAATGAACAAGGTCATTACCATCATCAATAATGAAAAAGAAGTCTTAAGCCTTGAAAAGAAAATTGGTCAACGTGTTAAGCGTTCCATGGAAAGAACTCAGAAGGAATACTATCTTCGTGAACAAATGAAAGCCATTCAAAAGGAATTAGGAGATAAAGAGGGAAAAACAGGTGAGGTCACTACACTCAAGGATAAGATTGAAGCAGCAGGAATGCCTGAACATTTCAAGAAAGTCGCCTTGAAAGAACTTGACCGTTACGAAAAAATCCCACAAACTTCGGCAGAAAGCGCTGTGATACGGAACTATATTGAATGGCTGTTGTCGTTACCGTGGACAAATGCAACGGAAGATCGACTAGATATTCACCATGCAGAGGAAATCCTTGAAAAAGACCATTTTGGGCTCGATAAGGTAAAAGAAAGAGTACTTGAATATTTAGCTGTTCAACAATTAACAAACTCTTTAAAAGGGCCGATTCTATGTTTAGCGGGACCTCCGGGAGTTGGTAAAACCTCGTTAGCAAAATCAGTGGCAAAATCTCTTGGTAGAAATTTTGTGCGAATTTCACTTGGTGGTGTTCGTGATGAATCAGAAATCAGGGGGCACCGTAGAACATATGTAGGTGCAATGCCAGGACGTATTATCCAAGGAATGAAAAAGGCCGGCACAATCAATCCAGTCTTTTTATTAGATGAAATTGATAAAATGTCAAATGATTTTAGAGGTGATCCTTCTGCAGCGATGCTTGAAGTATTGGACCCTGAGCAGAACTTCAACTTCAGTGATCATTTTATTGAAGAGCCTTATGATTTATCGAAAGTTATGTTCATTGCTACTGCTAATAACTTGGCAACCATTCCGGGACCACTCCGGGACCGAATGGAAATTATTACAATCGCTGGTTATACAGAGCTTGAAAAAGTTCATATCGCCAAAGATCATTTATTGCCAAAACAACTTGAAGAGCATGGTTTAACAAAGGGTAAATTGCAAATAAGAGAAGATGCTCTTTTAAATATAATTCGTCATTACACAAGAGAAGCGGGAGTCCGTAGTCTTGAGCGTCAAATTGCGAAAATTTGTCGTAAGGTGGCTAAGATTATTGTTTCTGGTGAAAAGAAACGCGTTGTCATTACTGAAAAAAATGTAGTTGAATTCTTAGGGAAGCCGATATTCCGTTATGGCCAAGCAGAACTTGAAGACCAGGTTGGAGTTGCTACTGGACTAGCGTATACAGCTTTCGGCGGAGACACCCTTTCAATCGAAGTTTCGCTAGCACCTGGTAAAGGAAAGCTTGTCCTCACTGGTAAGCTAGGGGATGTAATGAAGGAGTCTGCTCAAGCTGCTTTTAGTTATATTCGATCAAAAGCACAAGAATTAAAAATTGATCCGGATTTTAATGAAAAAAATGATATCCATATTCACGTTCCAGAAGGTGCCGTTCCAAAGGATGGACCTTCAGCTGGGATTACGATCGCAACGGCACTTATATCTGCTTTAACTGGCAGAGCTGTTCGTAAGGAAGTTGGAATGACAGGTGAAATTACCTTAAGAGGCCGTGTTCTCCCGATAGGTGGTTTAAAAGAAAAATCATTAAGTGCACATCGTGCAGGATTAACGAAGATTTTATTTCCAAAGGAAAATGAAAAAGACCTTGAAGACATTCCTGACAGTGTAAGAGATGATGTCGAATTTATTCCGGTCTCACATTTAGATGAAGTATTAAAACATGCGTTATTAGAGGAGAAAAAATGAAAGTTACAAGTGCAGAAATCGTTATAAGTGCTGTAAAGCCAGAACAATACCCAGAAGGAGATCTTCCTGAATTTGCGCTGGCCGGACGTTCGAATGTTGGAAAATCTTCGTTTATTAATAAAATGATTAATCGTAAAGCGTTGGCACGTACATCATCAAAGCCTGGAAAGACGCAAACCTTAAACTTTTACCTGATTAATGAATTATTACACTTTGTTGATGTTCCAGGATACGGGTATGCAAAGGTTTCAAAAACAGAAAGAGCGGCATGGGGGAAAATGATTGAGAAGTATTTAACAACACGTGAACAGCTTAAAGCAGTTGTTTTAATTGTTGATTTACGTCACCCTCCAACCAACGATGATGTGCTAATGTATAATTTTGCGAAACATTACGAAATCCCTGTTGTCGTCATTGCAACAAAGGCAGATAAAATTCCAAAAGGAAAATGGGATAAACATCTAAAGGTCGTACGCGAAACATTAGAACTTGAGCCTGGTGACCAAATCATCAAGTTCTCATCAGAAACAGGTTTAGGAAAAGAACAGGCCTGGACCGTCCTACAATCATATATGAACGATGAAAACAGCTAAAGCATATGCCTTAGCTGTTTTTTTCTGAGTAAAAACCAAGCTTGGCGAAACGAAGGAAATTATGAAGAATTGGGGAGATATAAAGGCGATTTTACCGATTCGGTTATAAGCAAGGGATTGGCCTAATAAGATAGAAGAAATGTTAGGTACACTTTACTAGGCGAAATTTGTTAGCCATTTTTAGTGGAAATAAAAAAAGGGGGAAACAAAAGTGAAAAGGAGACTCGTTTCTTTTTTAGTTCTGATGTTGACTGTTGGTGTTTTGAGTGCTTGTGGAAGTGAAAAGTCATCTTCAACTGGGATGAAATTAGTTGAGGACGGAAAATTTACGTTTGCTTCATCTGGAGAATACAATCCATTTAGTGTAACAGATGGAGATGGTGTTATGACTGGGTTCGATATTGAAGTAGCAGAGGCGATTGCAAAAGAGCTAGGTTTAGAACCCGATCAAAAAAGATTTAAATTTAACAGTATTGTCGAGGGTGTGAAAACAGGACGTTTTGATGCTGCTGTTGCAAGTCACACGATTACAGATGAACGTGCAGAGCATGTGAATTTTTCAACACCTTATTACTATTCAGGACCTCAGATCTTCGTAAGACCTGATAGTGATGTAGTGAGCCTAGATGATCTGAAAGGCTTGGAAATTGCTGTTTCAAAAGGTTCTACTTATGCAAAAACAGCTCAAGAAGTAACTGACAACGTCGTTCAATACGACAGTGATGTTACAGCATTGGAAGCTTTAGCAATCGGAAAGCATGATGCGGTTATTACTGACTTTTTAACGGGAAAAGAAGCAATTGGGAACGGTATTGAAATTGAAGGAAAAGATATTCTTGGTTTAAGTGAGCAGGCCGTAGCAGTGGCGAAGGACAATGAAGAGCTATTGAAGAAAATAAATGAAGCACTTGATAAATTAAGAGAAGACGGAACCCTAAAGAAAATTAGTGAAAAATACTTTAAAGAAGATATCACAACGAATCCAGAAGAATAGGTAATATCTTAGAAACGAATGTGACTTTCTTACGCATTCGTTTCTTTTTCTAATAAGTACTTTTGAATAAGGAGTTGAAGGTAATTGCCTGAATTTAGTCATATCATAGACCAGTTGATTGATTCGTATCCTGTGTTTTTGAAAGGGATGTTTCTTACATTACAAGTAACAATCGTTGCTATTTTCATCGCTGTATTTATTGGTTTGCTTTTTGCATTTTTTAAAATTTCAGGGAAAACCATCCTCGTCAAGATTGCAGATTTGTATATTTATTTGGTAAGAGGAACCCCTTTAATCGTTCAGATCTTTGTCTTTTATTTTGGTTTGTCTGCTTTAGATATATCGATGTTTTGGTCCGTAACGCTAGGATTGGCATTCCATAATGGAGCATATATTGCAGAAATTTTTAGAGGAGCCATTCAATCCATTGATAATGGTCAAATGGAAGCGGGACAATCATTAGGAATGAGCAGAATTTTAACGATGCGAAGAATTATCCTTCCTCAAGCGTTCCGAAGAGCAATACCACCCCTTGGAAATCAATTTATTATTGGATTAAAGGACTCATCACTAGCCGCATTTATTGGTTTAAACGAACTCTTTAATGTATCAACAACATTGGGCTCTAACAATTTTGATTATATGACATATTTACTTATCGTTGCGATTTATTATTTAATTCTCGTCTTGATATTTACTATTTTAGTTGGCATGCTTGAGAAAAAATTGGCCGCAAGCGATAAATAAGGGAAGGTGAAGTGATTTGCAAAAGAAGGACATGATAAAAGTCATCGACTTAAATAAATCATTCGGAGATTTACATGTGTTAAAAAATATTAACATGAGCGTGCAAGAAAGTGAGGTTGTTTGTTTAATTGGAGCAAGTGGGTCTGGCAAAAGTACATTGCTGCGTTGTTTGAATTTTTTAGAAATAAAAGAGAGTGGAGAAATCATCATAAATGATGAAAAAATAGAGTCTACTAGCCATAACCTAAATGAAATACGGCAAAGAGTTGGTATGGTTTTTCAACATTTTAATCTATTTCCCCATATGACAGTTCTTCAGAACGTGATAGAAGCGCCCACACAGGTTAAAAGAATGCTAAAACAAGAGGCCATTGAGCAGGCAAAGGAGCTTCTTGCAAAAGTAGGATTGGCGGATAAAATGAATGTGTATCCGTCAAAATTGTCAGGTGGACAAAAGCAACGTGTTGCCATTGCTCGAGCATTGGCAATGAAACCAGAGATTATGTTATTCGATGAACCAACATCTGCCCTTGACCCAGAATTAGTCGGCGAGGTTTTAAATACAATGAAACAATTAGCACATGAAGGAATGACCATGGTTGTAGTTACACATGAAATGGGATTTGCTAGAGAGGTTGCTGATCGAGTGATCTATATGCATGATGGAAAAATTGTTGAAGTCGGAAAGCCTAAGGATATATTTGAAAATCCGAAAGAACAGCGAACGAAGGACTTTCTAAACTCTATTCTTTAACGAGAAAGCTACGTATCTCAAAGAAAAACTTTGAGATGCTATTTTTTTTATAAAAAACCCACGAGAAAAGGTTCTTCGTGGGCAATTTGCGTTTTGGTATAATTTACTTTTTCTTAATGAATAATAAATAGAAGCCGATTCCAATCACAAGGAGGGGCCAATAGTTCAAAATAAATGAAAAGCCACCCTCAAAAAAGCTTAACCAGCCCATAAATCGGCTATAGTTTAGAAACAATAATGAAAAAAATAATAGAACAATACTAGGGATTAACCCATTTTTCGTTTTAAAATATGTAAATAGCATTCCGAGTCCAACAATAAGAAGCAAGGTACCCGGCTGTTTTGGCCAAAAGCTGAGTTGGTTGAGACTGTGAAAATGGAACCCAAATCCAACCAAAATTACTCCAGGTAAGATACTGCCTGGATTGTTTTCAACATAAGCTTGAACGAGAAAGGCAATTCCGACAATGATGATGAGTGTTTGCCAAGAATAGAAGTTAGTAAATACTGGTATACCCAGCTGTTGCAGTAAGAGATAGCAACCAATCCCTAAAAGGATGATGCCAGAAAAGATATTATTTTTTTTCATATGATCCCCCGTGCTATTAACTTGATTTGACACTATTTTTTTGTTAATGTAACGATTGAAGTCAAGATGATTAAATCATATATATAAATGCCTTTATAATTATTATTTATTATAAATTTATCTTAGCATAGGTTGTCAAAAACTATTCACACATTTTTCGACAATCCGTAACATCATACATGGTATAATAGTAGTAGTTTTTTGGACGAATAGGTTCAATATGAACTTTATTCAGTACCCTACTTCTGTAATTTTGTGGGATAAATGCAATCTACTTATAGTATTTATGGGTGAATTATCCAGACTGAATAAAGTTAGCCTCCGGCGGATGCCACAGATTTTCAAAGGAAATTTTTCGAGCATGCTCGAAAAAATCTGGGCGCAAATACGCCAAGGCGCATTTGATCATATAAAAGGTTGGGGTGAGATATTATGCATACACTAATGGTCGGACTTAATTATAGAACAGCCCCTGTTGAAATACGTGAAAAATTAACTTTTGATCCGGATAGCATTGCACAAGCTATGAAGGAATTGAAAGGGAAAAAAAGTATTCTTGAAAATATTATAGTTTCAACTTGTAATCGGACAGAAATATATGCTGTTGTCGACCAATTGCATACAGGACGCTACTATATTAAAGATTTTCTATCACAATGGTTTGGTATCGACAAAGAAGAATTTACTCCGTATTTAAGTATCTTTGAAAATGAGGGTGCAGTTGAACACTTGTTTCATGTTACTTGTGGATTAAATTCAATGGTTGTTGGTGAAACACAAATTCTTGGACAAGTACGTTCAAGCTTTTTATCAGCACAGGAAAAAGGTACATCAGGAACTGTTTTCAATCATTTATTCAAACAGTCGATTACATTAGCTAAACGCGCACATTCAGAAACTGAAATTGGCTCAAACGCTGTCTCTGTAAGTTATGCAGCTGTAGAGCTAGCTAAAAAAATCTTTGGAGACCTTACGAATAAAAAGGTTCTCATCTTAGGTGCCGGAAAAATGGGTGAGTTAGCTGTTCAAAACCTACACGGTTCAGGCGTAGGTAAAGTAACAGTTATGAATCGGACTTTCGAAAAAGCACAAAACCTAGCCGAGAAATTCCAAGGTGAAGCCAAGACGATAGAGGAACTTCAATGTTCCTTAGTTGAAGCTGATATCATGATTAGTTCAACTGGAGCTAAGGGCTATGTGATTACAAAAGAGATGATGCAGGATGTCGAGCGCATGAGAAAGGGTCGTCCTTTATTTATGGTCGATATTGCTGTACCAAGGGATTTAGACCCAGGACTAGCCGATTTAGAAAGTGTCTTTTTATATGATATCGATGATTTAGAAGGAATCGTAGAAGCCAATCTTCAGGAACGTAAAGTAGCGGCTGAAGAAATAGAGATTATGATTGAATCGGAGATCGTTGAATTTAAAAATTGGTTAAATACTTTAGGCGTAGTTCCAGTGATATCAGCTCTTCGCAATAAGGCATTAGCCATTCAAGCTGAAACAATGGAAAGTATTGAACGCAAGATGCCTAATCTTTCCGATCGTGAGAGAAAAGTATTAAATAAGCACACGAAGAGTATCATTAATCAGCTATTAAAAGATCCTATACTACAAGCGAAGGAACTTGCTGCACAACCAAATGCAGAGGAATCACTTTCATTATTTATGAAAATCTTTGATATTGAGGAAGCGGTTGTTTCTGAGCAGGGGACGCAGATGGCTAAGAGTAATTTGAACAAGGTAGCAGTAAATACACAGCAGCCTTCTCTACAGTCATAATGAGGAGAAAATCGATATGGTAGAGATGAATGTAATGAGATTACATGAGTTCACAGTAATTCTCTATGCCTTGAGTGTCCTACTTTATTTTATAGACTTTCTTCATAATAACCGGAGGGTGAATAAGTTTGCCTTCTGGTTACTTTCATTTGTATGGGTAATTCAATCGATTTTTCTATTAACAAGAATGCTAAGTACAGGTAGATTACCGATTTTATCCATGGTAGAGGGGCTTTATTTTTATGCCTGGGTGCTGATCACTCTCTCTTTAATTTTAAACAGATTTTTGAGAGTGGATTTCATTGTTTTTTTTACCAATTTATTAGGTTTTTTCATAATGGCGTTACACACATTTGCTCCAGGTCAGCACGGTTCAAGTGCAGTTGAAAGCCAGCTAATTTCAGAATTACTTATGATTCATATTTCGATGGCGATTCTTTCATATGGGGCATTTTCGTTATCATTTGTTTTTTCGATTCTGTATTTGATTCAATATAATTTACTAAAACAGAAAAAATGGGGGAAACGACTCCTTCGATTAGATGATTTATCAAAACTAGACCATATGTCCTATGTATTGAATCTCATTGGAGTGCCCATGCTTTTACTAGCACTCATTTTAGGTTTACTATGGGCCTATATTAAGGTCGATAATTTTTATTTTTACGATGCAAAGGTGTTAGGATCGTTCTTTGTTCTAGTTATCTATGCATGGTACCTATATAAAAGGGTTGTACAAAAGCTTCAAGGAAAAGCTATCGCCAATTGGAATATTGGAGCATTTTTACTTTTACTTGTTAATTTCTTTTTATTTGGAAGCTTATCTAGCTTTCATTTTTGGTATACATAGACAGGAGGTACATTCATGAGAAAAATAATTGTTGGGTCTCGAAGAAGTAAATTAGCTATTACACAAACAAACTGGGTTATTCAGCAGCTTAAGAATCTAGGTGTTCCATATGAGTTTGAGGTAAAGGAAATCGTCACAAAAGGAGATAAAATCCTTGATGTAACGTTATCTAAGGTCGGAGGTAAAGGCCTATTTGTTAAGGAAATTGAACAAGCTTTATTTGATAAGGAAATTGATATGGCGGTTCACAGTATGAAAGATATGCCTGCAGTGCTCCCTGAAGGACTAGTTATTGGTTGTGTGCCAAAACGTGAAGATCACCGTGATGTCATCATATCCAAGGGGAATGTGTCCTTTGAAAAGCTTCAAAGTGGGGCTATCGTGGGTACAAGTAGCTTAAGAAGAAGTGCACAGTTACTAGCAAAAAGAAACGATATCGAAATAAAATGGATTCGCGGAAATATCGATACAAGACTTGCTAAGCTTGAGAACGAAGATTACGATGCAATCGTATTAGCAGCAGCTGGCTTAAAGCGTATGGGGTGGTCTGACGATGTTGTATCCGAATTCGTAGACCCTGAAGTATGCTTACCAGCAGTCGGTCAAGGTGCATTAGCAATAGAATGTCGTGAAGACGATGCCGAACTTTTAGTGGCATTGTCAAAATTAAATGATGAATATACGGAAAAAACGGTTGCAGCTGAACGTGCATTCCTCGATAAAATGGAAGGCGGCTGCCAAATTCCAATTGCAGCATATGCCACAATGTCCGATGATAAAGAGATTGCTTTAACTGCCTTAGTGGGCTCTCCTGATGGAAATACGATTTACAAAGAACAGGTTTACGGAAATATTCCAATCGAGGTTGGCCATGAAGCAGCAAATAAATTAACAAAACTGGGTGCAAAAGAATTAATCGACAAAGTAAAAGAGGAGCTAAATCAGTAATGGACGGCGAACAACCTCTTTTGGGGAAAACGATCTTAAATACTAGAGGTAGAAAGCAAGCTGCTGAATTTTCAAGCAAAATTACAGCAGCTGGCGGAACGCCAATTGAACTTCCATTATTAACGTTTCAAAAGCCAAAAAATACAACAATTATTAAGAAAACAATAAGCAATTTGCAGTCATATGATTGGTTGATTTTTACGAGCAAGAATGGTGTAGATTCCTTTTTCGATTTTTATGATCAGGTAGTGGAAGAAGCGGGAATACATTTTCCTATACCCAAAATAGCTGTTGTTGGTACAAAGACAGAAAAGGCTTTGTTATCTAAGGGATTTGAACCAGAGCTGGTACCGGAAGAGTTTATCGCGGAAGGCTTATTTAAGAGTATAAAACCTTTTGTGAAAAAAGGTGCTCGCTTTTTACTTGCTCGTGGAAATCTATCCCGTTCTTATTTAGTTGACGAACTGACAAGGTATGGGGCAGAAGCTACTGATTTAATTGTCTATGAGACAGTTGGAGATTCTCGTGAAAAAGAGCGTTTAATAGAGCTTTTAAAAGAAAAACAAATTGATATTATAACCTTTGCAAGTCCTTCAACTGTGAAGCAATTTTATAAAATGGTTGAACAAATAGAGTGGCAACAATGGACAAAAAATGTGATATTTGCTTGTATTGGACCGGAAACAAAAAAGTGCGCAAAGCAATTACACATACCAATTCACATATGTCCCACTAATTACACCATTGATCATTTATTAACGGAGATCATCGATTATTTAAAACCGCAAGGAGGAGAAAAATAAATGGAAAAATTACAATTTGCAAGACATAGAAGATTACGCCAAACTGCAAATATTAGAGCATTAGTACGTGAAACTCATCTTCATACAGATGACCTAATTTACCCATTGTTTATTGTCGAAGGGGAAAATAAAAAAGTAGAAGTTTCCTCTATGCCTGGTGTTTATAATATTTCATTGGATTTACTTGAGCAAGAGCTTGATGAAATCGTAGAATTAGGAATTAAATCCGTTATTTTATTTGGTGTGCCAAATGAAAATGAAAAAGATGAAACGGGTACTGGTGCCTATCATGATCACGGAATTGTTCAAAAGGCAACTCAATTAACAAAAGAAAAGCACCCAGACTTAGTCGTAATCGCAGATACATGTCTTTGTGAATATACATCACATGGGCATTGTGGTGTCATAGAAAATGGACAAATTTTAAATGATCCTTCCCTTGAATTATTAGCAAAAACGGCTGTAAGCCAGGCAAAAGCTGGTGCGGATATAATTGCGCCATCTAATATGATGGATGGCTTTGTGACAGCGATTAGACACGGCTTAGATGAAGCTGGATTTGAAAATGTTCCAATTATGTCTTACGCAGTTAAATATTCATCAGCATTTTATGGTCCATTCCGGGATGCTGCTGGGAGTGCTCCTTCCTTCGGTGATCGTAAAACGTATCAAATGGATTATGCAAATCGTCTAGAGGCATTAAGAGAAGCTGAATCAGATATTGAAGAGGGTGCTGATTTCATAATTGTAAAACCAGCATTGTCTTACTTGGATATCGTGCGTGACGTTAAAAATAATTTTAATGCACCAGTGGTAGCTTATAATGTGAGTGGAGAATACTCCATGATTAAAGCGGCAGCTCAAAACGGCTGGATAAATGAAAAAGAAATTGTTATGGAAATGCTAACAGGAATGAAACGCGCCGGTGCAGATTTAATCATTACGTATCATTCAAAAGATGTTGCTCGCTGGTTACAAGATAAATAATAGCATTATTGAGCTAGCGTAGATTTAATTGTGTCTAATTAAGGGGCCTGACCCCCACCGTGTTAACGCATTAACGCATCGGGGGTCAGGCCCTAAAAAAGGAAAGGGGTTACGAAGATGAGAAGTTATGAAAAGTCAAAAGCGGCATTTGCAGATGCAGTGCATCTTATGCCAGGTGGTGTAAACAGCCCGGTTCGTGCTTTTAAATCGGTAAATATGGATCCAATCTTCATGGAACGTGGGAAAGGATCTAAAATATATGATATCGATGGAAATGAATACATAGATTACGTTTTATCATGGGGACCGCTTATTCACGGTCATGCGAATGATCAAGTGGTTGAAGCACTTAAAAAAGCAACAGAAATGGGAACTAGCTTCGGTGCCCCAACTTTAGCAGAAAACGAACTTGCAAAGCTTGTCATTGAAAGAGTGCCATCAATTGAAATCGTTCGGATGGTTAACTCCGGTACAGAGGCAACGATGAGTGCGTTACGATTAGCTAGAGGATATACAGGTCGTAGTAAGATCTTAAAATTTGAAGGCTGTTACCATGGACACGGTGATTCTTTATTAATTAAAGCTGGTTCAGGTGTAGCTACACTTGGTTTACCTGACAGCCCAGGAGTCCCTGAGGGAATAGCGAAAAATACCATTACTGTTCCTTATAATGATTTAGAGGCTGTAAAATACGCGTTTGAACAGTTTGGAGAAGACATAGCAGGAGTAATTGTCGAACCAGTTGCAGGAAATATGGGTGTTGTTCCTCCACAGCCAGGATTCCTTGAAGCACTTCGTGAGATTACAACCCAAAATGGAACATTGCTCATTTTTGATGAGGTAATGACTGGATTCCGTGTGGACTATAATTGTGCACAAGGATATTTTGGTGTCACTCCTGATCTCACATGTCTAGGTAAAGTAATAGGTGGTGGACTCCCTGTAGGCGCATATGGTGGTCGCGCAGAAATTATGGAGAATATTGCACCAGCTGGACCAATCTATCAAGCAGGAACCCTTTCTGGTAATCCATTAGCAATGGCTGCTGGCTATGAGACTTTATCACAGCTGAAACCAGAAGACTACACTGAATTTAAAAAGAAAGCTGATCGACTAGAAGAAGGGCTTACACAAGCAGCCGAGAAATACGATATCCCACACTGCATCAATCGTGCGGGTTCAATGATTGGATTCTTCTTCACTAATGAAAAAGTGATAAACTATGAAGTTGCAAAAACATCTAATTTAGAGTATTTTGCATCCTATTATCGTGAAATGGCAAATGAAGGAGTATTCCTTCCGCCATCACAATTTGAAGGACTATTCCTATCTACAGCACACACTGATGAAGATATCGAAAAAACCATTCAAGCAGCTGAAAAAGCATTTTCTAAACTAAAAGGATAACGAAAATAGTAGGACAGACTCAGTAAACGACTGAGTCTGTCTTTTTATTTACGGAAATTATCATAAATGCTGATGATTTATCATAAAAATTGTAATGTCATAGTAAATCTGTATAGAAGAGGACTGAAAGGAGGAGTAGCTATGTCTGAAAACTTACGATTTTCAGTAGAGGAATCAGTCTGGTTTCAAAAGGGACAGGAAGTCTCAGAGCTCATCTCAATATCTCTTGACCCGGATATTGTGATTCAAGAGCATGACCAATATGTGTCCATTCGCGGTGCATTACAACTAACAGGTGAATATCGTATAGATGAAAACCATTCCGAGGAGGAAGAACGCGATTTTGCGTCGGTTCGCCTTGTGAATGAAGTGATCACAAGAGAAGATGGGATTAGTGAACTAAACCATCGTTTCCCAGTCGATATTACAATTCCACAAGATCGTGTACAAAGCCTCGATGATGTATATGTTTCAATTGAGACGTTTGACTATGAAATTCCAAAGCGTGGCTGTTTACAAATTATTGCCGATTTAGCAATTAGCGGTATCCAAGGTGTTACTCAGGCGCCTAAGGGGGATGCTGTTCAAGAGACAGAAAAACAAGAGGTGCAAGCCCCTGTTGTGGCAGAACAAGAAGCAGAAGAGGAACTGGAGCTTGTAAGAAGTATTCCTCCTGAAGAAGAAGGGGAAGTAGAAGTTCAGGCGGTTTCAGAACAAGTTGAAGAAGAAAAGCCACAAGAGCAAGTAGTAGAGGTAGTGCTACAAGAAAAAGACGAAGTGGTGCTACATAGAGAGCCTCAACAAGAGGCTCAAGAACAGGCTCAAGAAGAGGAACAAGCAGAGGTTATTGCTGTAAATGAACAGCAGAATGAGGAAGAGGACGTTGATTTATTTGTCCCATTTGAAGTAGAGGCTAGAAAAGAAGTATATCAAGAACATGAGGAACTTGAGGCAGAAGAGGAAGTTGATGTTGTCGAAGCGATTAAAGAAGAAGAGGTTCATGCCGTGTTAACCCCTTCAATCGAAGTGAAAGCAAGACATGATAATCAATTATCCTTTGGGTCTGATAATCCTAATAAGAAAAGCTCTACTGCCGTCCAGGAAAAAGAAGCAGGGAAAGATCAAAGAGAAGAAAAGACTGATGAGCCTTCAAAACGTAGTGAAAATGATTTATTATTAACCAAAATTTTTGGTAGAGATGAAGTAGACGACCACACCACTATGAAAATTTGTATCGTTCAAAACGGAGATTCGTTAGAAAAGATTTCAGAGCGGTATGATATCTCCGTACAACAATTAGTACGAGTAAATTCACTAAACACAGATTCCGTCTCTGAAGGGCAGATTTTATACATCCCTGTTCAAGCAAATAGTTAAGAACATCAATAGGGTGAGGAAAACCTCACCCTGTTTTCTATATGAAACAAATGATCAAAACAGTTAGGAAAGAGAGTGATTGGCCCAATGGAAAATAACGATGCTAAAGAAATAGGGCCCATCTTAAAAAAATACAATCTACAGCCCTTATCTTTTGAACAACTCGGGAAAGTTACAAAAATTGTAACCAACAAAGGAATTTTCGCCTTAAAATCTGTCTCAAATAAAATAAACCCTTCCTTCCCTACTTTCCTTCAACAATTATTGCAACAGGGCTATACAAGGGCAGTACCCATTTACTCTACCATTGAGGGGAAATACCTTGTCTATCATAACCATAAATTCCATTACCTAATGCCTTGGTTAAAATCCACGACCACTGAACACCGTGGAGATCATTATCATTCATTTTTTAAAGAACTTGCAAGGATTCACTTAACAACCGCAAGAAAACTACAAATGAACGATGAAACTGAGATTACAGGGCATTATGAATCAATCGTTAAAAAATGGGATGAACGGAATCAATTTCTAGAAGGTTTTGTTGAAGCTGCCGAACAAAAATGGTATATGTCTCCATTTGAGCTTCAATTCTGTACGTATTTTTATGAAGTAAGTCTAGCAGCCTCATTTGCAAGATCACAGCTCGATAAATGGCATGAGTTAATGAAAGAAGAAAAAGCATACCGTACCGCATTAACACTTAATCATTTTTCAGATACACATTTATTATATGATGACAGTGGAAGGGGATATCTATCAAATTTTGAAAGGGCTGGTATTGCAAACCCTACGAATGATTTAGTAAGCCTCTATTTTCGTATTTTAAAGACCTATCCGACTTTGTGTACGGATTGTCTTGAATGGTTTGAAACGTATCAAAGCCGTTTTCCTTTACGTGAAGAGGAGTTCTATCTCTTTTTAAGCCATTTAACTTTCCCTGAGCCAATCTATAAATGTGTTCGAAATTACATTGAAAATAAACAGAAGAAATCAGAGCGAGAGCATGTCCAAGTACTACAACGAGCCTATTGGCTGACTAAAAATATTGAGTTTGTTTCAGTCAAACTCTTGGAAGCCGAACAAAAAAGAAAAGAACAAGAAGAAGAAGAGTCCCATACGGAGTAAAGTATGGGATTTTTTAGATCATGTCGAGGTGAAATGCAACTGCAAGTAAAATTAATATGGCTAAAAAAAGCACATCAAATGAGGTGGGTATAAAGATAGTTCGAACCGCTTGAACGATGGTGATGGGGATGATAAATTGGTGGCAAACATCTCTACATTGTCGTAGCCAATGAGGATAAGAGTATTTTCTAAAACGGCGTCTTCTCATGCTTTATCTCTCCCTTCAAAGAAATCCTATAATTAAACTATGCTTGGAAAAGCAGAAAAGTTCCTGTCAATTCAGATTGAAAATTTTGTAACAAATTAACTCAAAGAGAATAAAGTATAAAAAACTTGGCTACCCTTATTGACAATACCTATTGAAATTCAACAAAATAAGTAGTAAAATTCTTTAAAGAACTTAACTTACATACCCATTATGAGAACATACGATGACAGGGAAGAGTACATTGAGAACACCTTCAGAGAGAGAAATCATTAGCTGTGAGATTTCTTAGGAACGTTAACAATGGAAGGTCGCCCTTAAGTAGCTTTTATGAAATGAAGTAGTAAAAGCCGGTGAAAAGCCGTTATCTTTTCTTGAGAGCATAGATTAGTTTTTTATCTATGAAAAAAGGTGGTACCGCGAATAGACTCCATTCGTCCTTTTATTAGGATGAATGGAGTTTTTTATTATGATTTTGTTTACAAGTTTAAGGAGGAACTCAAATGGAAGGTAATGAAAAGACTTTATCAACTAAGTATGATCCGCAAGCCATTGAAGCGGGACGTTATCAATATTGGTTAGAAGGTAAATTTTTTGAAGCAAAAGATGATGCTGAGAAAAAACCTTATACGATTGTCATTCCACCACCAAACGTAACAGGGAAGTTACATCTAGGTCATGCATGGGATACAACTCTACAGGATATTCTTACTCGGATAAAAAGAATGCAAGGCTATGATGTTTTATGGCTACCAGGAATGGACCATGCCGGTATCGCAACCCAAGCAAAGGTCGAGGCTAAACTTCGTGAAGAAGGAAAATCTCGCTATGACTTAGGCCGAGAAAAATTTGTAGAAGAGACATGGAAGTGGAAGGAAGAGTATGCGAGCCATATTCGTGAACAATGGTCAAAACTAGGTCTTGGACTTGATTACTCGAGAGAACGTTTCACCCTTGATGAAGGACTTTCTAAAGCAGTACGTGAGGTATTCGTTACCCTATATAAAAAAGGTCTAATTTACCGCGGTGAATATATCATCAACTGGGATCCAGCAACCAAAACAGCTCTTTCTGACATCGAAGTTATTTACAAAGATGTTCAGGGTGCATTTTACCATATGCGTTATCCATTAGCAGATGGAAGTGGGTCTATTGAGATTGCAACGACTCGACCAGAAACAATGCTAGGTGATACTGCAATTGCTGTTCACCCAGAAGATGAGCGCTTCAAGCACTTAATCGGTAAAACGGTTGTTCTTCCAATCGTTGGAAGAGAAATTCCGATTGTTGCTGATGATTATGTTGATATGGAATTTGGATCTGGTGCTGTTAAGATTACACCGGCACATGACCCGAATGACTTTGAAGTAGGGAATCGTCACAATCTTGAGCGTGTTTTAGTTATGAATGAAGATGGAAGCATGAACGCAAACGCTGGTAAATACCAAGGAATGGATCGCTTTGATTGCCGAAAACAAATTGTTAAAGACCTTCAAGAAGCAGGCGTGCTATTTAAAATTGAAGAGCATCTCCATTCAGTAGGTCACAGTGAGCGAAGCGGTTCAGTTGTTGAGCCATATCTATCCACACAATGGTTTGTAAAGATGCAACCATTAGCAGATGAGGCAATCAAGCTTCAATCGCAAGAGGAAAAAGTTAATTTCGTTCCAGAACGTTTCGAAAAAACATATCTTCACTGGATGGAAAACATCCGTGACTGGTGTATTTCACGCCAATTATGGTGGGGTCATCGAATTCCTGCATGGTACCATAAAGAAACAGGAGAGGTTTATGTTGACCATGAGCCACCAAGTGACATCGAAAATTGGGAACAGGACAATGATGTTTTAGATACTTGGTTTAGTTCTGCGTTATGGCCTTTCTCCACAATGGGTTGGCCAGATAAGGAAGCGGCTGATTTTAAACGCTACTATCCTACAGATGCTCTCGTAACAGGCTATGATATCATCTTCTTCTGGGTATCAAGAATGATTTTCCAAGGCTTAGAATTTACAGGAAAACGTCCATTTAAAGATGTTCTGATTCACGGTCTGGTACGTGATGCAGAAGGTCGTAAAATGAGTAAGTCACTCGGAAATGGTGTGGACCCAATGGATGTTATCGCCCAATATGGTGCCGATTCATTACGTTACTTCTTATCTACTGGAAGTTCACCTGGCCAAGATTTACGCTTTAGCATGGAAAAAGTTGAAGCAACATGGAACTTCGCCAATAAGATTTGGAATGCTTCACGTTTTGCATTAATGAATATGGGTGACCTGAAGTTCGAAGACATTGACTTTAGTGGAGAAAAATCTGTTGCTGATAAATGGATTTTAACTCGCCTAAATGAAACAATCGAATCAGTAACAAAGCTTGCTGATAAATATGAATTCGGTGAAGTTGGAAGAGTTTTATATAACTTCATTTGGGATGAATTCTGTGATTGGTATATTGAAATGGCAAAACTACCATTGTACGGTGAAGATGATCAAGCAAAGAAAACAACAAGATCGATTCTTGCATATGTCTTAGACAACACGATGAGATTGCTGCACCCGTTCATGCCGTTTATTACCGAGGAAATATGGCAAAACTTGCCGCATTATGGCGAATCCATTACTGTAGCCAAATGGCCGGAAGTGAATCAGGAATTATCTGATGATCAAGCAGCCGGGGAAATGCGACTATTAGTCGATATTATTCGCTCTGTTCGAAACATCAGAGCAGAAGTTAATACACCAATGAGCAAACAGATCAAGCTTCATATTAAAGCAAAAGACGAAGCAGTTCTTTCACAATTGGAAAAGAATCGTTCTTATTTAGAAAGATTCTGTAATCCTAGTGAGCTTGTACTTGCAACTGAAATTACTTCTCCTGACAAGGCCATGACTTCAGTAGTAACAGGAGCAGAATTATTCCTTCCACTTGAAGGACTAATCAACATTGATGAAGAAATTAAGCGTCTAGAAAAAGAACTAGATAAACTTGATAAAGAAGTTGACCGCGTTCAGAAGAAACTAAGCAATGAAGGCTTTGTGAAGAAAGCACCTCAAAAGGTAATTGAAGAGGAACAGGCAAAAGAAAAAGATTATCTTGAAAAACGCGAAACAGTTCGTGAACGCATTTCAGAATTAAGAGGCTAAAGGAATGAGAGGCGAATCTACTATAGATTCGTCTTTCCTTCCTTTTTAAAGTTGAATGAATATATATGGAGGAACCCATATGATACATACGTACGAAGACGCTTTGTCATGGATTCATGGAAGATTAAGACTTGGTATGAAGCCAGGACTTGCGCGAATGCAATGGATGATGGAACGGCTCGGTCATCCAGAAGAAAAAATAAAAACGATTCATGTAGCAGGAACAAATGGGAAAGGCTCAACTGTTAGCTACCTTCGCAATATGTTACAAGAAGCTGGATATAGGGTTGGAACATTTACTTCTCCCTATATTGAGACCTTTAATGAACGAATTAGTGTAAATGGAAAACCTATCTCAAATGAAGAAATTGTCTCCCTTTTAAAGGTGATCAAACCATTAGCAGATGAATTAGAAGGAACCGAACTTGGGGGTCCAACTGAATTTGAAGTGATCACGGCAATGGCTCTCTATTATTTCGGAGAAAACACGGATATAGATTTCGTGATAATGGAGGTTGGATTAGGGGGCAAGCTAGACTCAACAAATGTGATAACACCACTTATATCTATAATCACGAGCATTGGATTTGATCATATGAACATTCTTGGGGACACTATTGAAAAAATTACAGGGGAAAAAGCGGGTATCATCAAGCAAAATGTCCCGGTCGTGTCAGCAGTTGAACAACAGGAAGCTATTGAAGTTATTAATGCTAAGGCAAAGGAAGAAAATAGCCCAATGTATCAATTGGGACAGGATTTCTTTATTTTAGATCACCAACATAATAAGGGAGAATCATTTACTCTAAAAGCAGATAATAAAACCTTTAATAATCTTAACATTTCCATGAAGGGGACTCATCAGGTAAGAAACGCTAGTCTTGCAGTAATGGCGATAAGTATTTTAAAAAATAGTGGGATAGTACAAATAGGAGATCATGAGCTTGCTACTGGACTGGAAAAAACAAAATGGATTGGTCGCTTTGAAGAGATTTCGAAAGAGCCCCTTGTTATTCTAGACGGAGCGCATAATCCAGAAGGAATTAAAAGCCTTGTTGATACAATTCAGGCTCACCTAAAAGAGAAAGAAATCCACATTATTTTTAGCGCATTACATGATAAAAAACTTGATACGATGATTGGTCAACTTGAAGCAGTCGCTCATAACCTAACATTTACAACCTTTGACTTTCCGAGAGCAGCAAGCTCCAACGAACTATATGAAAATTCTTCTAAAGGTGAAAATATTGCAACGGTTGATAACTGGAAGGATGCTGTGAATAAGGGATTAGACAAAGTATCAGCGGAAAAGAATGCAGTCCTAGTTATAACGGGTTCACTTTATTTTATATCAGAGGTTAGGGGATTTTTATTATCAAAATAACTGAATAGAGGCAAGATAGATGAAAATAGATAAGAAAAGACTTTTCTTGTCTATTTTTTTTACATGAAAATACAAATTCTGACGCTACTTTATGTTTTTTTCTTTCCAATATAATTTAATAACAATATAATGGTGCTAAAGAACTAATAGAGAAGGGGGAATGGAGGTTGAAGATAAAGAATCAAAATGGGATCACCTTAATTGAAATTCTCGCCTCCATCGTCATTCTGTCAATTATCATTATGTCAATCACACCAATGTTCATACAATCATCTAGGGCTAATCATCTGTCAAAAAATATAACAGAGTCGACTTATCTTGCAGAATCTGAGATGGAAGAAATCATAAATTTAAATACAAATTCTAATACTCCATCATTAAATGATCTATCAAATAAAATACAAAATAAAGGGTACAGAAATGATCCTTCATGCACGAATTGTTATGGGATTTCTAAAGAAGATCGCTATGTATTTGTACAAATCAACGATCTTTCAACTGACCTCGGAAAAATTGTAATGAAAATCTATAGAGATACATCTAAAAAAGAGCTTGAATCCCAAATGGAGATGATTATATCTTGGAAAAAATAGTGGGTGTTAAAAAATGATTAAGTCCGAAAGAGGTGTTACTTTAGTTGAACTATTAGCCGCCATCTCACTTCTTTCAATCGTTCTACTTCTAGCTAGTTCTGTTCATTTATTTGGACAAAAACAAATGAATTCACAATCGGATGAGGTACAAAAACAATCACAGGAAAGGCTAGCGGCAAATCTTATCACAAAAGAAATTAGAAAAGCAAAAACTGTCGAGGTGAAAAACCCTAATCAGTTAACCGTTAATGATGCAGATACTTACAAATTAGAAGGAACGACAATTCTGAAAAACAATGAAGAGTTTATGACAAAGATAAACGGTTTTTCTGTTTCGAAGAATGGAAATCAAGTTAGTTTAAAAATTGGGAACCTGCCAGAAACCACTATTTATATACGAGAATAGGCGTGATATTTTGAAAAAAAAGAATTCATTCTTAAATAATGAAAAAGGCGTTGCCCTAGTAATGGTGCTGTTAATCCTTACAGTCGTTACTATTTTGGGTCTAGCTCTAATGGGACTTACATTGAACAATATGAAAATGAGCTTCAGTGAAAGAACCTACCAATCTACTTATTATATTGCTGAATCAGGCGTTACATATACGTTGGATAAAGTGAATAAGAACATCGTACATATTTATAACAACTCAACAAATAAAACCACTTTTTTCTCGAAAATTGATAGCATGATCACGGATATGAACAATGAACTACCTTATACAAACTTTGAAGATGCTTTTGGACATCAACCAGAAGCAAAAATTTCGATCGAAAAGATTGGAAATCAAAATGCGAACGCAAGCCACCAAGATTATAAAATCATATCGATCGGAACAATCGATAATCGGTCACGAACGGTGGAGAAACAAATCCGCATCAAATGGGTTGCAAAAAATAATGTGGAGATTCCTGATACAGCTATTTTTGTTAAAGAAAATATTGTTTTAGGGGGAAATGCAGAAATAAATGGGGACATTGGAACAAACTCTTCAGCCAGTCAATCTGTAAACATTAGCGGGAGCGCAAGCATTTCTGGGATAGTATATGTTGGCCCAGGTTCTGGGGCTGATGTCATAAATGATAATAAAATTAGAGTAGAAGAATTACCTTATATTAATGTATTTGATCTACCTACATTTCCTGATTTCCCTAATAATCCATTTCCAGCAGATGAAAAGGATGTTATAACTAATGGGTCAATGCGTATAAGCAATGACTATATATTAAATTTAAATCAGGATGTGCAATTAAATGTGGTCGATGTTGATAAATATACGTTAAATATCAATGTGGGTAACAGTAACCGATATATTGTCATGAACTCCTTAAATATTAACGGTGGGAGTATAAACATTATTGGGACAGGTAAGTTAACTCTCTATATAAAAGATAATATTACAATTAAGTCAAAAGCTATGATAAATGCATCAGATAAAAATGGAAATGAAATTACAAATCAGCAAGAAATCATGGATCAAGTAAAAAAACTCGAGATTTTCTATAAGGGTCCAAGCTTAAAGTTCGAGAGTCAGCAAAAAATTTATGGTTCAGTATTTGTAGAGTATGCCGACATAGAAACAGTTGGACAATCTGGTATCCAAGGACATCTCATATCAGGTGGCAAAACAATAACCATCAATGGAGAAAATAAAGATGAATTAAATCTCTTGGTTTACGCACCAAACGCGAATGTGGAGTTGAAAATTGGTTCTATTAGAGGGTCACTCATCTCAAAGTCATTTTCATCAAACGGTGGAGATATAACATTATATAATTATAAAAAAGATGAACTTCCTCCATATTTAGGAGGGGCTGATGCCATTACATCAAAGGATATTCTCTCAACAGAACCAACTAGAGAAAAATAAGTATAGTAATTGGGGCGAACTGCCCTATTTTTTATGCTTTAGTATCCAGTTTGAAAAAGTGACAAAATGTATGAATTTATTACAAATATCGCGTAATTCTTCTTTAGTATTTTCTTATTTTCATATAAAATGATAGTTGGAGAATAGGTATTTTTTACTATAAAAACATGCGATTGAATCTGGGGACACTAAAAACTAAACATACATTTTTGTTCGAAGTAAAAAGCTACATAAACAGTTGAAGGGGGGACAACATGCAAAAATTATTTTCAGTAAAGATATTCAGCCTGCTACTTATTTGTGTTTTACTTTTATCTCTTTTTTCGACTGTTGGAGCAAGAACCTATCATGCATTCTTTGCCGAGGATGTATTCAAAGAAGGAACAATGATTGGCCCCGTGGATGTTTCAGGCTTAAGTGAGGAAGATGCAAAAGGCATCTTATTATCAGAGATTGAAAACTGGTATGAGATAGGTGAACTTTCACTTGTATCTGGTGATAAAAAAATGAAGTTGAACAAACGTGAAGTATATAGCTTTCATATTCTTGAGAGTATTGATTCAGCGGTTGATGGCATCCAAAACCCCCTTCTTACGGAACTAAAGGGTGATCATATTGAAACGGTACTTACAGAATTAACTTTGATGGAATTACAGGATTTTAAGGCTGAAGAACTTAAATCTGGGATATTATCTCCTGCCTCAAATTTACATCCTGGTGAAATAGAAATTAACCTTGATCCATTTGTAATTGTTGATGATACCAATGTAATATCACGATCGGTTATTGATAATTTTGACGATGAGAGTGAAGTAGAAAAATGGGTTAAAGAGTTTGGAAATGTGAATGTACCTGCAAACAAGTCATTTTCATTACTTACCTTATTATCTGAAAGTGGCACAACAAATCACTATTCAGACCAAGCATTAAGTGTAATCGCTACAGGAATATATTCTTCTGTACTACCGTCAAATTTCAAAATTATTGAAAGACATATTAGTGATGTGCTTCCCCCTTATGCTGATTTTGGCTATGAGGCTAAGATTGAAAACAAGAAAAAGGATTTAATTATCTACAATGAAAATCCTTACGATTATAAACTAGTTTTTTCATTAACGGACGAAGGGTTAGAAGTCCAACTCGTCGGTGCTGAGTTCCCACAAACAATCAAGGTCTCCATAGAGGATGAAGAAACCTTTAAACCAAAAATTATTAATCAATATGATAGTACCCTTCCTAAAGGGAAAATGGTTGTCAAGCAAAAAGGTAGTCCTGGTAGGGTGGCAAAAATTTATCGAATAATGAGTGAGAGTGGCCAAGTAGATCAAAGAGTGAAGATAGCTGAGGATTATTATCCACCAGTCCATACAATTGAAGCCCATAGTATTATCGTGCCGGAACCACCACCAAGCCTAAATGATACAGATCCAGAAGACAATGGATCTAATTTAGAATCAAATCCTCCTGGAACTAATAATGGAACAGAGAGAGAAGAAATTAACAATGAATCGGGAAGTGAATCTCAGGAAGAAAACGAACAAGAAAATACAGATTTATGGGAAGATCCTGACCCAATGCATTTATTAAAATCTTAGGAAGGGGAAATTCCATGCGAAAACATCGTAAGCGATTAGGTGACTTACTAGTTGAGTCAGGTCTGATAACAGAGAATCAATTAAAACAAGCGCTTGAGGACAAAACAGAGTCTCAAAAACTTGGGGATATTCTTCTTCAAAAAGGGTTCATAACCGAGCAACAATTAATTGAAGTACTAGAATTTCAATTGGGAATACCACATGTTAGTTTATTCCGATATCCAATAGATACGTCATTAACAAACTTGATTCCAAAAGAAATGGCGAGAAGGCATTATTTAATTGCTCTTCGGAAAGATGGGGACAAGCTATTTGTAGCCATGGCGGACCCAATGGACTTCTACGCAATTGATGATTTACGTCTATTGACCGGATTTCATATTGAACCCGTCATCGCTTCAAAGGATGAAATCTTACGTGCAATTAATAAGTTCTATGATCTGGATGAAGGAGTAAAGGAGCTTTTTAATGAAGCACAAACGGAAATCCAAGAAGAGAAAATTACAAATGAAGATTCTCCCGTTGTTAAATTAGTGAACCAGATCTTGCAAAATGCGGTCCAACAGCGTGCAAGTGATATCCATGTAGACCCACATGAAACGAAGGTTTTGCTTCGTTACCGAGTGGATGGAGTGCTTCGTACAGAACGAGCTTTACCTAAAAGCATGCAAGGAGTCTTAACCGCAAGAATCAAAATTATGGCAAACCTCGACATTACAGAAAGTCGAATCCCACAGGATGGTCGTATAAAAGTTAATCTTGAAGCACACCATATTGATTTACGTGTTTCTACCTTGCCAACCGTTTATGGTGAAAAAATCGTAATGAGGGTCTTAGATTTAGGAAACTCACTAAATAATCTTTCACAATTAGGATTTAATCGAGTTAACTTCAATAAATTTAAGAACTTAATTAAAAAACCTACGGGGATTGTATTGATCACAGGCCCAACGGGGTCAGGTAAGTCTTCAACCCTTTATGCTGCTTTAAACCATCTTAATTCAGAACAGGTAAATATTATTACCATTGAAGACCCTGTTGAATATCAACTCGAAGGTATTAATCAAATTCAAGTAAATTCAAATGTCGGAATGACGTTTGCAAAAGGGCTAAGAGCGATTTTAAGACAAGATCCTAATATCATCATGGTAGGGGAAATACGTGATCGAGAAACAGCAGATGTAGCAGTTAGAGCATCTTTAACGGGTCACTTAGTTTTAAGTACCCTTCATACAAACGATTCTCTAGGAACAATAACTCGTCTTATCGATATGGGGGTTGAACCATTTCTTGTTGCTTCTTCACTATCAGGTGTAGTGGCCCAGCGCTTGGTTCGTCGTGTATGCCGCGATTGTGGCCAACTGCAGGAACCTACCGTACGTGAGCTCGAAATCTTCGCAAAACGTGGCATTTCAGTTGATAAGGTGAACAGAGGAAAAGGCTGTGGGACGTGTAATATGACGGGTTACAAAGGCAGAGTTGCTATTCATGAATTATTAGTAATTAATGATGATATGAAAAGGGCGATTATGAATCGGGAATCCTACACGACACTTCGCGAATTAGCTATTAAAAATGAAACCATCTTTCTAATTGATGATGGATTATTAAAAGTTCAACAAGGACTAACAACAACTGAAGAAATATTAAGAGTGACAACTGCTGAATAGGTGGGAACTAAATGAGAGAAGAAATAAATCGAATTTTACATTCAGCAAATGAACATAAGGCTTCGGATATTCATATTACTGCTGGTGTACCTCCAATTTTTCGTATTAACGGTGAATTAAAGAGATACGGAAAAGAAATCTTAAAACAGCCTGTAATAGAGGAAATATCCAAAGCAATCGTCCCTGAGGAAATGTGGGACCAATTCAAAGCGAAAGGTGAGCTTGACTTTTCCTATGGAATAGCTGGAGTTTCACGTTTTCGCGTTAACATTTATATGCAAAGAAGCTGTCCTGCAATTGCATTTCGTGTGATTCCCACGTCGATTCCGACGATTGAAGATCTCGCATTGCCACAGGTACTTAAAAAGATTTGTCAGAAACCTCAAGGTTTGATACTAGTAACAGGTCCGACAGGGAGCGGGAAGTCAACAACACTTGCTGCAATGATTCAGTATATTAACCAAACAATGAGTAAGCATGTAGTTACGTTAGAAGATCCGATAGAATACTTGCATAAACACGGAATGAGTATTATTGAGCAACGCGAGGTTGGAAGTGACACTCATAATTTTGCAAATGGTCTTCGTGCAGCACTAAGACAAGACCCTGATGTTATTCTTGTAGGTGAAATGCGAGATTTAGAAACAACACAAACGGCTATTACAGCTGCGGAAACTGGCCACCTTGTGTTAGGAACCTTACATACTGTAAGTGCACCTTCAACAATAGACCGGATTATTGATATGTTTCCTTATTCACAGCAACCTCAAATCAAGATTCAGCTTGCAAACGTTCTAGTAAGTGTAATCTCACAAAGATTATTCCCAACCATTGATAGAAAAGGAAGGAAAGCAGCTACAGAAATCTTGCTTAATAATTCAGCAGTTGCAAATTTAATACGGAACGATAAAAATCACCAGATTAAAAATGTGATGCAAACAAGCCGTGCAGAAGGTATGCATACGTTGGAAAGCAATATTTTAGACTTAATCCGTGCCGGGGTTATTTCTAGGGAAATTGCTCAACCGTTTATACAGGAGTTAAATACAAATGCCTAGATTTAAATATGAGGGAAGAGATAAATTCGGAAAAAAGTCCGGCACAATTTCAGGAACTTCTAAGAACGATGCAGTCTCATCTCTTCGTGATAAAGGAATTAGGGTCATTAGCATTAATGAAGTACCTGAACCCTTTTTAACGAAAGATATAGCCATTGGCAATCCTGTAAAACTACGGGATTTTGTCATTTTTTTAAGACAGTTTTCAACCCTTATTAAAGCCGGGGTAACCATTGTGGATTCAATGAATATTTTGGCACACCAAACGGATAGTAAACCACTTAAGAATGCTCTCTTAGAAGTAGAGCTGGACCTTAGAGAAGGGATTTCCTTATCAACTGCTACTGCAAAGCATAAGCGAATTTTTACAAACTTATTCACAAATATGGTACGTGTCGGTGAGGTTGGCGGAAGTTTGGATGAAACGCTTGAAAACCTTGCTGTGTATTATGAGAAACAAAATAAAACGATACAAAAGGTAAAGTCAGCGATGGCTTATCCAATCGTAATTGGAATTGTTGCATTAGCAGTTGTCATCTTTTTATTAGTTTCTGTTGTACCGACCTTTGTTGACATGTTCGCTGACTTTGGAGCTGAACTGCCTGCTATTACAAAATTTGTGTTAAACGCAAGTGTGTTTATGCAAAAGTTTTGGTGGCTTGTATTACTTTTAGGAATTTTTATATATTTAATTTTTACTCTTCTTAAGCAAAGACAAGAAACAAGATATTACTTAGATTATGCCAAAATAAGAATGCCGATATTTGGGAAGCTAATTCAGAAGGCTGTTCTTGCCCGCTTAACGAGAACACTAAGTTCCATGCTGAATAGTTCAGTACCTATTTTACAGGCGTTAGTTGTTGTTGAAACGATTGTTGAGAATGAAGTAATAGCGGACGTTGTAAAGCAGTCAAGAAAAGCGTTGGAACAAGGTAAATCGATGACAGAGCCGATGAAAAAGCACTGGGCGTTCCCACCCCTTATCATCCATATGATTGCAATTGGCGAAAGTACAGGTTCGTTAGATGAGATGCTAGGGAAAGTAGCAGATTTTTATGAGGATGAAGTGGAGAATACAACAGATCAATTAAAATCATTAATTGAACCATTAATGATTGTATTTTTGAGTGGAATAGTCGGGACTATAGTCACTGCGATTTTAGTACCGATGTTCGACATATTTAATCAAATTCAATGATCTTATTGTGTGAAAAGACACGCATTTGTGAAAGAATGATTAAAACTATGTTATTTTAAACAAATTTCTAGTGTTTTCAACAGCATTTGCTATTATAATAAATAGTATAAATGGACTAGTTCGTAAAAAGGAGAGGGAATCATGTTTAAGAAACATTTAAAAAATCAAAAAGGATTAACGTTAATTGAATTACTAGCTGTAATTGTAATTTTAGGAATCATTGCTGCGATCGCGGTACCAGCGATTGGGAATGTGATCAACAACAGTAGGGATAATGCTGCCTTGGCAGATGCTCAACAAATAATAGAAGGGGCTAAATTATATGTTGCAAGTGAAGGTATTTCAAGTGGTACAGCTACTATTACTTCCGCGAACCTAACTGACTATGTTGAGAAGGCAGGAACATTCACAAGTGTAAAATTTACTAATGGGGTGTATTCGATAGTAGGACACACTGATGCAAATAAAGTATTAGGAAAAGATGCTACAACGGGTGAAATATTGGAATCTGAGTTAATAGCTGAGTTAGATTAAATAAAAGCCCTCTTTAAAGAGGGCTCAAAAATTACTTTAGTAAGGGAAAAGTTGAAAAATGAATTATTTTTATTATGTATATTTTTTTATACTTTCACTAATTCTTGGCTCCTTCTTCAACGTAGTCGGCCTGCGTATCCCGGCTGGCCAATCAATTGTTAGACCACGTTCTGCATGTCCAACTTGTAAGCACCAGCTTTCAGCGATAGAATTAATCCCGGTTTTTTCATACATAGTTCAAAGGGGCAAGTGCCGGAATTGTAAAACCCACATATCACCTATATATGCTTCAATTGAACTCGCTACAGCAATTCTTTTCACGATTTCACCATTGGTGGTGGGATGGTCAAAAGAATTGATCATTGCTTGGACTTTAATATCCTTATTAGTCATAGTTTTCGTCTCAGACATCACATACATGATCATTCCAGATAAGGTCTTACTCTTTTTTGCCCCATTATTCATCATTGAACGTATCTTTGTGCCACTTGATCCATGGTGGGATATGATCGCAGGAAGTATTGTTGGTTTTCTGTTACTCTATCTTATTGCTGTCATTAGCAAAGGTGGGATGGGTGGAGGCGATGTTAAACTTTATGCAGTCATCGGATTGGCATTAGGTTGGAAACTTGTCCTTCTTTCCTTTTTCCTCGCTACTCTTATTGGTACGATTCTCGGATTAATTGGGATTGTAGTTGGCAAAGTAAGAAAAGGAAAACCCATGCCGTTTGGTCCAGCTATTGTCATCGGTACACTTATAGCATATTTTTGGGGGCACAACCTAATAGCTAAGTATATTGACCTAATAGGATTTTGATAGTAAGGGGATACATAATGGCTTTTACACTTTTTTCACCAAGTAAAATTGCAAATATCATTATAAAAGATCATGTCATTCGTTATGTGGGTGTGAAACGCTCTAACCCTATCACAGTACAAAAATTTCGTGAAAAATATTTACCCCCTGGCTTGATTCAAGAAGGCAGAATCATTGAACGTGACACACTTCATTTAATTCTAGAAGAATGTGTGACAGATTGGGGTATTAAAAATAATCAAGTCCAATTTATTATTCCAGACTCATTTGTAGTCATTCGAAAGATTTCGATTCCAAATGAAGTGAAGGATGATGAGATTTTAGGATATATTTATCTAGAACTCGGTGCAACCATTCATTTACCTTTTGAAGACCCTGTTCTAGATTATAAAATCCTTTCTGCAGATGAAAAGAAAAAAGAGGTTTTAATTTTCGCAGCACCTGAGGATGTTGCTATCGAATACTCTTCCTTATTAGAAGATATTTCGTTAAAGCCCATTGCGGCCGATATTTCACCGCTCTGTATGTATCGACTGTTTCACCTTTGTAAGAAAACAAACGCAGAAGAACACTCATTGTTGCTGCAATTTGATCTTCAATCTGCCAATTTAAGTATTTTTCATCGCGACATTCCTTTGTTTATGAGGCATATTACTTTGGAGACATCTATTGATGATTGGGATATCCAACAAAACTCTTCCAAAACCTTAGCAGACATTAGATGGAACAGTCATCGTAGTAAGTTAGAAGTTCTTATAGATGAAATAAATAAAGAGATTGAGCATGTAATGAACTTTTATAGTTTTAACATGTCACAGGGGAAAGAAAGAATTACAAATGTTCTCGTTAGTGGGGATCATCCAAATCTTCGAGACATCACTTCAACGCTTATAGAGCGATATGAAATTCCAGTATGTACAATTGATACATTTGAGAAACTGCCTAGTCAATATTTTCTACCATTAGGATTGGCACTAAAAGAGGTGTAATTATGCTTGTGAATATTAATTTACTACCAAGAAAAGAGTTTAAAAATCGAGCGAAATTACTATTCCTTCTTATTATATTGTGTGTTGCAATCATTGGATTTTTGTTTATCTTTTTGCAATATAAAAAAGCAACTTCTCTTGAAGAAAATCTTGAGAACCAAATTGTAACACTCCAAGAAAAACGAGCAGCAGAGGAACAAAAATATGCATCCGCTGATCATTCGAATAATGTAATCAATTTAGAAAGAACTGTGGATTGGGCAGATGGCTATTTTGTAGAGACCGTACCGATTATAAATCATTTAACTAAGTTATTGCCTGAACGAGGTTTTGTTCAAAAATTTTCATATACAGAGGATGGAATTGTTTCTTTAGAAGTTCAGTTTGATACGAACACAGAAAATGCTCATTATTTGGCTTTACTTACTGAGTCTCCATTTATTGATTCAGCACGACTATTAACTGTTTCTACTACCCCAATTACAGAAGAGAATGGGGATAAGGCCAATAATAATGATCAACTGAACAATAATGGTAATGAGGCTGAGAATGCTCCATCTCATGCAGTTGAAACAGACGAAAATAGTGACATTCTGCCAAGGTATTTTGCTCAGTATGAAATTATTTTTGAGAAGAGTACCATCCGTTCATTACAGGAGGGAAATTAGGTATGACTCTCCATTTTTCGCGTAAACAAATTATCTACTTGGTTATGGCAATTGTCATTTTAGTGGGTGTTATTTACTTAACCTATTTCCTACTAGTAAAACCGGTGAAGTTGAAAATAGCTCAATTAGAGAATAGCGTAAAAACAGAAGAAAGACTATTGGAGGTAATCTCGGACAAACGTACAAATGATACGCCAATTATAAGTTCTACTGAAATTCAAAAAAGAATTCCCGTAGTTCCTTTAGTTGAGCAAATCGTCTTGGATCTAGAACGTGCAGAAACCTTATCTGAGAGTCGAGTTATTAGCATGTCCTATAGTGAAAGTGAATTTTTATTACTAGATGAAACTCAACCTGTAGAGGATCAGGTTGAAATGAATCCAGAAGAAAAGGATCAAGTTTCAGCTGATAATGGATCAGATGAAGCCGAACATACTGTCGAAGTGGAGGATGTTGACCCTCAACTAATTGATGGCCTAAACCAGATAACCGTAACCTTACAAGTCCAGTCCCCCACTTATCCTGATTTGGAGAAGTTCTTATCTGTAATCGAACACCAAACGAGAATAACAAGGGTGGAATCATTAAGCTTTTCAGGTACTCCGGAGCTGACATCTGTGGATCAAATTGCACAACCACTCGTGTATGATGTGACCATTTCAACTTTTTATATGCCTAAATATACTGAACTTGCTGAAGAGGCACCAAAACTTACGGTTCCCCCTCCTAGCAATAAGGATAATCCTTTAGCAACAGGTTTAGAAAAGAAAAGTGAAGAAAATGAGTAGCTGATAACCTAGTAAAGGACGAGGCAAAGCAAAAATGTCTCGTTTTTTATTAGCTGTTATCGCGGCATAATAAATGTTTATAAAATCAAAACATTAGTATAAAATAACAAAGTGCAAAAATTGGCTATGTAGGAAAAAATTTTTCCTAAAAAGATTTTTTGCAACTGTTATAAGGAACTTTGATGATCTTTATAGAAAGATGTGATAGCAGCTTGGAATCTCTTGTAATTGCAATTATTTCTCTTTTAATCATACTACCTATTATTTATTTTTTACCTATTGGTTTTACTAAGAAGGGAAAATTACTAATTCTTTTTTGTGCATTTATCGTATTTAGTATTGGCATCGCTTTGAAGACAGTATTGAGTGTATGGCAAACTGGCTTAGTGTTAATACTGCTAGCAATAGGAGCTTCCTATTTAATTGGAAAAAGATATGGGAATCAATTATTTATTTATGACGAAAATAGTGCAGAATTCGAAGATAAAGTAATTAAGTTCGAAATTGAAGATGATATTGAAGAAGAAATACGAAGTCAGGCAAGCCCTGAAAAAGACAAGGCGCTCCCTGGTGAGCAAAAAATAGTCTCTCCTCTAACACAAGCAGTGGATGAGGAACTTGTAGAAGAAATTGAACCAATTGACAATCAAAAAAATGATGATTTTGTAGTTGAAAATATACATGTTGAAAATGAAGCAGTTCAAGATGAGATACACAAGAACGAGATGAACGCTAATCTTGATTTTGATGAGTTACTGAAAGAAATCGAATTGGAACTAAATCATAATTATGAAGTACAAAAAACGGATGAAATGATTGAAGCATCTGAAGAAACGATAGAAATAGAACCAATCGATATAGATGAAGAGGACGATGACCTTCTAATTACTGCACCTTCAACCCTTGAAGAAATTCAAATTGATAGTTTACCAGTAAATATTGATGAACAACCGAATGAAGAAAGTAGTATAGAGGAAATCCCACTTATTGAACCAGCCGAAAATAAGCTTGAAGAAATTGAGGTAGATTCAATCGAAGAAGATGTCATTCTGACAATTCCCGTTAAAAACGAGAATTCCATACAGGAAGAACAAGTGGAAGCATCACAGAATCAGATTGATGAAGCCCAAGAACTAGAAGAAAACGAAATAATAACAGTAGAAAATGAGCAAGACGATGAAGTAAAGGAAGATGATCCTAGTACTGAAATTGTGGAAGCTGCAGAAGTAGAGGACGATACCCAAGAAAATCAAGACAATAATCAAGCTCTAAGACAGCAGCTCTTTGCTACCATGATCTCTCAAATTAAACTTTCGCGTAATAAAATCTCAAATTCTCATTATGAAAAGATTATTCTGGACCATCTCCATCCTCAACTTTCTGATCATGATTATTATACTTTTGTTAGCTTATTAATAGAACATTATATACATACAGGACAAATTGAAGAACTATCATCTTTACTATCACAAAATAGAGTCAGATTTGAGAAATATCCTGTGATTTTACAAGAAATTAACTTTATTGTAGATGAATATTGCAAAATATGACGAAAAATAGCGAAGAACATGGTAAAATGAATGAAAAAAGACGCATGAAAAAATAACTAGGTGTGGTGAATAGTATGAAGAAGAGTGTTGAAATTGTTGGGCTACCAATTATTAGTATTATAGATGGAATCGAAATAGGAAAAGTAAAATCCTTAGTGATAAACCCTGAAAAAGGTTCAGTGGACTTTCTTACTATCGAACATGAAGATTGGCAAGTAAGTGTGAAAGCTATTCCATTTAAAAGGGTAGTCGGAATTGGTGAGTACGCCGTTACTATTGAAAGTGAAGGATCTGTTATCGATTTGAATGAGATACCAATCGCGAATTCACTTGTAAATAAGAAAATTAAAATTACGAATACAAAAGTCATGACAAGAAAAGGACAGTTATTAGGGGAAGTCCTTGAATATTATGTTGATGATGAGACAGGAAATCTATTAGGTACATTATTAAATGTTTCTGGAAGTGAAGTGGCCCTCGCATCAGATTCTGTTCTTACATATGGAAAAGACATTATCATTGTAGAGGAAGACGCGTCTTCCAAGTTCCTTGATTCAGTAGAGTATTTAGAAAACCCAATACAGGAATCGACACAAGATGAATCAACTGAAGAATTAATTGAAAAGATTTTACCAGCATCATCAACAGAAGAACAAAGTCCATTTGATGAAATTAATGCATCAATTGACCAGCATGAAGAAGCTGAAGCAAAAGCACTGCGCCTAAAACAGGTTGATCTTCTATATGGTAAAGTAGTCAAAAAAGACATTTTGGACAATGAAGGAAATGTCTTAATACCAGCTGGAACTCATTTATCAGTAGATGATATTATAAAGGCTCAAGACCTAGGTCCTAGTGTTTTTGTAGAATTATCAATGAACGTTGAACAATAAACCCACGATTTAGTGGGTTTTTTACTTTATAAGGACTTATTAAACCCACCAATTGTTATCAATTGTAACAATTTGACGAAAACCTCTAGTAACAAGACGACAAATGTCTTGTTCTTTTTTTTTATAGGTATGGTAGCATTGAAAAAAAAGTAGGCGTTTCCTTAAATGGGTGGTGAAAAAATGGACAAGCAGAATCGGATTTCGATTAAAATTAATGGCAAGGAGCCAAAGGTTCAGAAGGAAAAGAAAGAGAAAACAGAATTTGTCGAAAAGGAAAAACCTCTTATTATTGTTGAAAATGAGGAGGTTGCAGCTGCACAAGAGGAAGAAGAGGATAATTTTAGCTGGGTTCTACCAGATGAAAACTTGAGAAATCAAAAGACAAAAGAAAAAGAGATTCCTGTGATTCCGATTGAAGATTTACGTCAAAACAATGGTCCTAGTAAAATTCGTTATTTACCGAAAAAGAGTAAAGGAATACAAGTATTTTCCTTAAAACAATTTGTTATTTCAATTGCTTTAGCCATTGTTCTTGGCACAGGATTTGGATTTATGATTTTAAAAGTCGTAGAAGATGTGAATGCTGGGCCAGCAGAAAATGACAATCCAACACAAGTTACTAACGGCAATCCTGCTCCAACTGGGAAACAAGAAGACCCTCCTGCAAGTAGTCAGGTTGCAATTGATTTAGAGACTCTATCAACTGGGATCGTTCAAGGTGGTAAGTTTTCAACGGCTGAATCTGCAAATACAACAGTGAGTGATATTAAAGGTAAAGGTTTTGCTGCAACTACTGTTGAAATGGATGGTGCTTTTTACGTTATAGCGGGTATCGGCTCTGAACAGGGCTCAGTTGGGGGTATTAAGGCCAAATACGAAGAAGCATTCCCAGAGTTTTTTACGAAAACATTTGAGGTGCCGGGTGGGTCTTATTCAAATGCAGGAAAAATGGACTCAGAGGCAATCAAGGTAAGTCTACCAGTATATAAGGAATTATTAACTCTATCTTCTCAAGCCTTCGGTACAGGTGCGATTGATAACGGACAATTAGAGAATCTATCAAAACAAATAACGGCAGTAAAGGAAATCAAAAAAGACAACTTACATGCACAGCTTAAAGAATTTAATGCGTTTATCGAGTCTTCCTTTACTCAGCTACAATCCTTTAAAAATGATGGCGATGAGAAATCATTATGGCAATCTCAGCAATCATTATTAAATGCATACCAAGCCTACACCGTTTGGATTTCTGAGCTAAGTTAGTCAAAATTAAATTTTACAATGGACTGGGAAAGGAGAATGAACTCCTTTCCTTCTTTATGGATTGAATTTCTATGGGTTTACATAAATAGATAATTTTTTACAAACGATAAAATATCGACAAAATTCAATTTTTCATAATTGTAGAGTCAGGGATTGTTTGTTACGATAAACAGGTATCTTCCATTCTGAAATATAAAGATAAAGGGTGAATAAATCATGCAACACCTCGTTTTAGCCTCTGGTTCTCCACGACGAAAAGAACTTCTTAGAAATGTGAAACTTTCCTTCGATGTTTCCGTCAGTAATATTGATGAATCCATTGACGAAACACTCACTCCTGAAGAAAAAGCAATGACTATTGCCTTAAAAAAAGCAAAGGCGGTCCTAGAGCAATTTCCTGATTCCTATATACTTGCAGCAGATACAGCTGTTGTGTTTCAAAACCAATTTTTAGGTAAACCTAAAAACGAACAGGAATCAATTAATGTTTTAAAAACACTTTCAAATCAAACTCATGAAGTAGTAACAGGAGTTGCGATCCTTTTTAAGGACACACAAAAAACGTTCTTCGAAAGAACAGAAGTAACGTTTTGGGACCTAACGGATGAGGAAATACAAACATATGTTGCTTCAGGCGAACCAAAGGATAAAGCAGGTTCATATGGAATTCAAGGACTTGGATCTGCACTCGTAAAACATATTAAAGGGGACTATTTTACTGTAGTAGGATTGCCTGTATCAAGAACCCTTCGTGAATTAAGAGATCTAGGATTTCGCTGCTAAAATTTGTAAAGTTTGCGTAAAGAAAACTCTTATTCGTTGCTTTTCATGGTACGTTAATTACACATGTAGTCTGCAGTTTAATAAAGAGGGTGGGGTCCGAGTATCTATTTGTAAAGGTAGGAGGAACCTATTTGAAAACATCTGCACTTATGATTCGGGATTACCCTCAAGCGGAAAGGCCTCGAGAACGTTTGGTTTCTGATGGACCCGACAGTCTTTCAAACCATGAGCTTTTAGCCATTCTATTACGTACAGGTTCGAAGGAAGAATCCGTTATCCAACTTTCAAACCGCTTATTACATCATTTCGAAGGACTACGGTTATTACAGGACGCATCTGTTGAAGAAATCACCTCAATTAAAGGGATCGGGCAAGCAAAAGCCGTACAAATTATGGCGGCAATTGAACTAGGTCGAAGAATTGGCAAATTACAATATGAAGATCGCTATGTCATTAGGTCTCCAGAAGATGGCGCAAAATATGTGATGGAGGACATGCGCTTTTTAACGCAGGAACATTTTGTTTGTCTGTACTTAAATACGAAAAATCAGGTGATACATCGCCAAACGATTTTTATCGGAAGTTTAAATGCCTCGATTGTTCATCCTCGTGAGGTGTATAAGGAGGCCTTTCGCAGGTCAGCGGCTTCGATTATTTGCATTCATAATCATCCGTCTGGTGACCCTGCTCCAAGCCGAGAGGATATTGAGGTAACGAAGCGGCTTGTTGAATGTGGTAGGATAATTGGCATAGAGCTATTGGACCATTTAATCATCGGTGAACATAAATATGTCAGTCTGAAAGAAAAAGGTTATGTGTGACTATTAATTTTTAATTTTGTACGATATAATATTGGTTATGAGTTTTTCGCATGATTAACAATAAATTACTACTCTTTATTCGCGTATCAGAAAGGAAGATACATATATGTTTGGAATAGGTACAAGAGACCTTGGTATAGATTTAGGGACGGCTAATACACTTGTTTTCATTAAAGGTAAAGGAATCGCAGTGAGAGAGCCATCGGTCGTTGCCATGCAAACAGATACAAAGCAGATTGTGGCAGTCGGAAATGATGCTAAAAACATGATTGGGCGTACACCTGGGAATGTTGTTGCGCTTCGTCCGATGAAGGACGGTGTCATCGCTGACTACGAAACAACCGCGACAATGATGAAGTATTACATAAACCAAGCGGTTAAAACAAAGAACTTTTTTTCTAGAAAGCCATATATTATGGTTTGTGTGCCATCCGGAATTACAGCAGTTGAACAACGCGCGGTAATCGACGCAACTCGTCAGGCTGGTGCAAGAGATGCTTATCCAATCGAGGAGCCATTCGCAGCGGCAATTGGCGCTAACCTTCCTGTATGGGAGCCAACTGGTAGTATGATCGTTGATATTGGTGGCGGTACAACAGAAGTAGCGATTATTTCTTTAGGTGGTATCGTTACAAGTCAGTCCATCCGTATTGCAGGTGATGAAATGGATGATGCCATTATTCAATATATCCGAAAGACCTACAACCTTATGATTGGAGATCGGACGGCGGAAGCAATCAAGGTTGAGATTGGATCAGCGGGTGCTCCAGAAGGTGTAGAAAACATGGAAATCCGCGGAAGAGACTTATTAACTGGTTTACCAAAAACAATTGAAATTACAGCAGAAGAAATTTCGGGTGCACTTCATGATACAGTGTATGCGATAGTCGATGCTGTGAAAAATACGCTTGAAAAGACGCCACCTGAATTAGCAGCAGATATTATGGACCGTGGAATTGTGCTAGCTGGTGGGGGAGCTCTTTTACGCAATTTGGATAAGGTTATTAGTGAAGAGACAAGTATGCCTGTTCTAATCGCCGAAAACCCATTAGATTGTGTCGCAATCGGAACAGGGAAAGCGCTCGACCATATCCATTTATTTAAAGGGAAATCAAAGGATTTACGATAGGGGACACATATAGTGGGGAATTTAACTTCCCCACTATATGTGTTGAAATCAAGTTAAAGTTAGAGGGTGTAACACATGCCACAATTTTTTCTCAATAAGCGACTAATCATCTTACTTGTTTGTATCATCGTTCTAGTGGCATTGATTGGATTTTCCTTACAAGAGCGTAACAAATTATCATGGCCGGAGCAATTTATAAAAGACTCAGTTGGTTGGGTTCAAAGTGTTTTTCATCAGCCCTCACAAGCGATTGCGGGATTTTTTGATAATATAAATCATATAGAAAATACATATGAAGAGAATAAACTCTTAAAGGAAAAGCTTGATTCCTATGGTCAATTAGAAGCAAAAGTACAGGAGTTAGAAAAAGAAAATGGAAAATTACGCGACGTCCTGGAAAAAACGGAATCTCTTGATCATTTTAATAAAATACAGGCCACTGTTATAGGACGTAACCCTGACCAATGGCATGAAATCATTACAGTTAATCGTGGGACTCGGCATGGCGTGGAAGTTGACATGGCGGTGATTACCTCAAAAGGATTAATTGGAAAGGTAAAGCATGCTAACACATTTACTTCTACCATCCAGCTTTTGAGTTCTCCTAATCGAATTAATCGAATCTCTGCTTACATTCAAGGGGAATCAAAGATTATGGGGTTAATTGAGGGGTATGACGAAGAAAAAGAAGCTCTACTATTTAAAATCAATACGCCAGATTCTAAGATTGAAAAAGATCAAAAAGTACTTACTTCCGGGCTAGGTGGAATTTTCCCAAGTGAACTGTATATTGGTGAGGTTATGGATATTGTACCTGACGATTATGGATTAACAAAAACAGCTTATATCAGACCAGCTGCTGATTTTTATGAAATCGATCATGTAATCATTGTCGAGAGAACGATGATTGTACCGGAAGAAGAGGAGGAAGAATCGTGAAGCGTTTCGTTCTTCCCCTTATTTTGTTCTTTGTTTTTCTACTGGAAAGCAGCTTTGTTGATTTAGTGCCAGCAGATATTTTTCACAAAGAGAATGTCTTTGTACCTCGTTTTTTATTTTTATTGATTGCTTTTATTACAGTTTATTTTAATAAACCAATTGGGCTTTTATATGGGGCTATCTTTGGTTTACTTTATGATATTGTTTACACGGAAGTTTTAGGAGTTTATTTGTTTTTATTCACACTTGTGGTCTATCTTATTTCCTGGGCAAGTCGAATTTTACAAACAAATATCTTTGTCATCTCTTTTCTAAGTCTCATTGGAATCTTTGTTTTGGAATTTTGTGTGTATGGTGTAAATTTGGTAATCGGTTCTACTACTATTTCAATAGAACGATTCCTTCAAATCCGAATTTTACCGACGTTACTACTAAATAGTATATTTATACTAGTGTTTGCATTTCCCTTTAAGAAATTACTAGGAAAGCTGCATATTGAAGAATAAGTAGAATTTGATAGAATCTCTTAAAAAAATTTGATAATTAACAGGAAAAATGGAGTCTCTTGTTGAAGTATATTATCGTTGAGGTGAACGTCGTGAAAGGACAAAAACAACAGTATGTTACAATAAAAGGGACAAAAGACGGACTAACGTTGCATCTCGATGATTCTTGTTCATTTAAAGAGCTAATCGAAGACTTAGAGATTAAGCTTTCCTTGAATCAGAAGCGGAATGATGATGTTCCGTTTGTTCCTGTTAAAGTAAAGATTGGTAATCGTTTTTTATCACAAGATCAAGAAGAAGAAATCAGGTCGATTATTCGAAATAAAAAACATTTGGTCGTAGATTTAATTGATAGTAACGTTGTTACAAAACAAGAAGCAGAAGAGATGAGAAAGAAACATGAAATCGTTTCAGTCGCTAAGGTGATTCGTTCTGGACAAGTTCTAAAGGTCGAAGGAGATCTTATGCTAGTTGGTGACGTGAACCCTGGAGCTACTGTGATCGCTGGAGGAAATATTTTTATTTTAGGCACTTTACGTGGAATTGCACATGCCGGTTTCAATGGGAGACGAGATGCGATCATCACTGCAGCAGTTATGAAACCTACGCAGCTTCGGATTGGTGACATCATGAATAGAGCACCAGACGCTGTTCAAACAGAAAACAATCTAATGGAATGTGCCTATGTGGACGATAATGAGACAATTGTAGTAGATAGATTGCAACAGTTAACTCATTTAAGACCTAATTTAACAAGGTTAGAAGGGGGAATCTAGCTGTGGGAGAGGCTATAGTTATAACATCAGGAAAAGGTGGAGTCGGAAAGACGACCACGTCTGCTAACGTAGGCACTTCCTTGGCTGTGCTGGGGAAACGAGTATGTTTAATAGATACAGATATTGGCCTGCGTAATCTAGATGTTGTTATGGGTCTTGAAAATCGCATCATTTATGATTTAGTTGACGTTATTCAGGGCCGTTGTAAGCTTAAACAAGCCTTAGTTAAGGATAAAAGATTCGAAGACCATCTATATTTACTGCCAGCTGCCCAAACAAGTGATAAAACTGCAGTAGAACCTAGCCAAATGAAAAATTTGGTAGAGGAGTTAAAACAGGATTTTGATTATATAATCATCGACTGTCCTGCCGGAATTGAACAAGGCTTTCAAAATGCAATTGCTGGGGCGGACAAAGCGATTGTTGTAACAACACCAGAAACTTCTGCCGTTCGAGACGCCGACCGCATAATTGGATTACTTGAAAAAGAGGATGTCGAGCCGCCACGTCTCATCGTAAACCGGATACGGAATCATATGATGAAATCAGGTGAGATGCTTGATATTGATGAAATTGTGACACATCTCTCAATCGACTTAATCGGAATTGTCTCAGATGATGATGAAGTCATTAAAGCGTCAAACAGTGGTGAGCCAATTGCCTTAAATTCAAGCAGTAAAACAGGAATTGCTTATCGAAATATAGCGCGAAGAATTTTAGGGGAGTCGATTCCACTTCAATCACTTGAAAACGACCCTAAAGGGATGTTCTCAAAGATTAAGAAATTCTTTGGAGTACGTTAAACCACCTTACAAAATGAGGTGGTTTTTTATTATTGTAAAAGCCTTCTTAAAGTGAGCCACTATAAATTTTACTAAAGATATGAGAATTTAGTCCTTCCCCGTCATCCTTAAGAATCTGAATTAGGAGACTGTACCTATCGTAATAGTGAGATACAGAGGAATAAATTACCAACTTTCATTCAACCTGAACAATTCCAAAAAAATAAGAAGGAGAATATAATCATTTTTAGAGAACGGTTTGGAAATTCCTTACAAGTAAGACGTTCTACCTAACAAATAAATTAGTAATCTTTTATTATGAAAGGTAAAGCAAAGTCCCTATTTTCTTGAAAAACCCCCAAAAAACACATAGCGAAACGAATATATATTACTTCGTACTAAACTCCTTATTTGTCTTTTTCCATATAATACAAATTAACCAAATTCTGAATCTTCAAACAAATAGGTCGTTTTTCGACACTTTTTTCATATTTTTTTAGCTAAGGTTAATTCATACCTGTACTTCTACATAATGTTATTTCCGAATGGAAATACGCGGTATCTATCATAGAGAAATACCGAAGAGACCCCAATGAATTGGAGTATAGGAATCTAACGAAAGGAGGACATATCCTGAACGTAAAAAAATAGAGGGAGGAAACCAGATGAGGAAAAAAGGGAAACGTAGGTTAACAAAGGTTGCAAGTATCATAATGTGTGCGTTATTACTAGCACCGAGTGTAATGGCTTCGCAAACATTTGCTCAGGCAAAGGAACCTTCAACATCTTATCTAGGAAATAATAAGGATGTGGCTTCTAGTAAAATTTCTAAAAGCTTACAAGACAAATTCGCCGATGAGAAGATGGTTACTTTTCTTGTTAAGTTCAAGGAACAAGTTGATTCTAACAAAATAGCAAATGAAGCAGCTAAAAAAGCTAGTATCCAAAAATCTACAGTAGCTAAAACAAAATCAATAAAACGAAATGCAATTGTTTCAGAACTTCGTACAACAGCGATTGAAACACAAGGTGATGTGAAGACATATCTTCAAAAAGAAGAGGCTTCGGGTAATGCAAAGGATATTAAATCCTTCTTTATTGTAAACGGAATGGCGGTTACGGCAACAAAAGATGTTATGGAGAAAATCGCATCGTTCCCTGAGGTTGAAAAAGTGTTACCCAATGAAACACGAACATTGCATGTTCCAGTAACGGAAAAGTCTTCAGTAGCAGTTGAATCAAAAGCAACTCCTCAAAACATTGAGTGGAATATTGATCGTGTTGGAGCTCCGCAGGTTTGGGAGATGGGAATCGATGGAGCTGGTACGGTTGTTGCTAGCATTGATACGGGTGTTCAATGGAATCACCCAGCATTAATGGAGCAGTATCGTGGCTATGACCCAGCTAATCCAAACAATCCGAACCACCAGTTTAGCTGGTTTGATGCCACTGCTGGTCAATCTACTCCATATGACGATATTGGTCATGGAACACATGTTACAGGTACAATGGTTGGTGCAGAGCCAAATGGTGCAAATCAGATTGGTGTTGCTCCAGGTGCAAAGTGGATCGCAGTTAAGGCATTTACAGATGCTGGAGGGTCCGATATTGACTTATTAGAAGCAGGGGAATGGATTATCGCACCTGGTGGTAACCCGGATATGGCTCCTGATGTTGTTAACAATTCATGGGGTGGGGGACCTGGTTTAGATGAATGGTATCGCCCAATGGTCCAAAACTGGAGAGCAGCAGATATTTTCCCAGAGTTTTCTGCAGGTAATACAACATTATTTAATCCAGGTGGCCCAGGATCAATTGCTACACCAGCAAACTATCCTGAATCGTTTGCAACAGGAGCAACGGATATTAATGATCGATTGGCAGGCTTCTCGCTACAAGGTCCTTCACCATATGAAGGGGATATCAAACCTGATATTTCAGCTCCAGGTGTGAATATTCGTTCCTCCGTTCCTGGTAGTGGATATGAAGGTGGATGGAATGGAACATCAATGGCGGGTCCGCATATTTCTGCTATTGTAGCTTTATTAAAACAAGCAAATGCATCATTAACGATTGAACAAATCGAAGAGATCATTACTTCAACTGCAACGCCTTTAACTGACGGTACTTTTCCAGAATCACCTAACTTTGGTTACGGTTATGGTTTGGCTAATGCCTATCTTGCTGTCTCCTCAGTTGCTTCTGGACTAGGGAAAATTAAAGGTCAAGTTGCAAAGGATGGTGTGGATGAAGAGGCTCCAACGTTTGAACATGCAGCTCCTTCTGAAACCTATGCAGGTATGGACTTACCACTTTCTATTTCAGTACAAGACAATGTAAGTATTACAACAGTTGTGCTTCAATATGAAAATCAAGATGGTGAATGGGTGAATGTTACAGCTACTCAAACATCAGGAACGTACAATGAAGGAACATTCGAAGCAGTGATTCCAGGGGAAGACATTGCAGAGCCTTCTGTTTCATATCGATGGCAGGTGGTTGATTTTGGTCAAAATGACGTAACGACCGATGAATATGAAGTTACTGTACAGCCAGGTATTTCAGTCGGTTATTTCCAAGACTTTGAATCTACTCCTGTAGGTTGGTTCTCTTATGGTGCGGAGGATACTTGGCAATGGGGTGCTCCGACAAGTGGGCCAAATAGTGCGCATTCCGGAGAAAAAGTATATGCTACCAATCTAGCTGGACAATATAGCAGTCGAGCGAATATGACTCTTGTTATGCCACCAGTTGACCTGCCAGCTGAAGGTCCGTCATATCTACAATATATGAACTGGTTTAATCTTGAACGTAACTGGGATTATGGTCATGTATTTGTTTCTACAGATATGGAAAACTGGACACAATTACTACGTATTACAGATACATCTTCTGGATGGCAATCTGCAGAAATTGATTTATCAGAGTATGCAGGACAGCGTGTATATATTGGCTTCAATGTAACAACTGATGGAAGTGTTACACGTGATGGCTGGTACATTGATGATGTACGTCTTTCGAATGAGCAACAGCCAGGTCAAAGTAAAGCCAAATTAGGAGTACAACCTACAAAAGGTGACAGCGTTGAGAGCGGTGCTGGCTCAGTTGCTCTTAAAGAAGGAGAAAAAGTTGATCCTGCTAAAATTCAGCCAAAAGGTTCTCACATCGACTTCAAGGAAGTAGATGTTAATGAAACTAGCCCACAAGCTTTGCCTTTAAATGCTCAAGTGAGCGTATTAGAATCGGGCCGATCTGTTTCAACTAATCCTGCCACTGGAGCTTATGAATTAATTCATGGCACAGGTGATTTTACAGTAGTTGCTGAAAGCTATGGGTACCATGCAGCTCAACAAACTGTAACAGTCGAGGCAGATGGTGAAGCAGTAGCAAACTTTGTTTTAGAGGAGAAAGCACAAGGAACAGTATCAGGCACAATTACAAATGCGGCAACAGGTGAACCTGTTTCAGGTGCAACTCTATTACTCGTAGAAGATGCAAATGTTACTCCTGTTGAGACAGATGAAAATGGTCAGTATTCACTTACTGCATATGAAGGTACGTATACAGTTCGTGTAATGGCACCTTCATATTATAGTGAATCATTTGAAGTTGTTCTCGAAGGAAATGGTGAAGTGGCACAAAACGTAGAATTAAGACCATTCATTGGATATCCTGGTGAAATTGGTTATGACGATGGAACTGCAGAAAATGCACGTGCTTTCTATGATGCTGGTAACGGCTGGGCAGTGAAGATGTCATTAAATGAAGGTCAAAATGCTGCGCTTGTTACAGGAGGACAATTCCGTTTCTGGGATACAACATGGCCAAACCCAGGAGGAACGGATTTCAAAGTAGAAGTATGGGATGCAACTGGAATAGATGGAGCACCAGGTAAAAAACTTGCTGGGCCGATTGACGCAACCGCTCTACGAACTGGTGAATGGACAAATGTGGACCTTGCGGCTGAAGGAATCATCGTAGAAGGAGACTTCTATATGGTATACATTCAAGCAGATCCAAATCCAAATGCACCAGGACTTGGAACCGATGAAGATGGAGAGTATTCAGGTCGTAGCTGGCAGTTTGTTGGAGGAGCCTGGTCATTAGCTCCAGAAGCTGAAGGAAATTACATGATTCGTGCAACAGTTAATTATGAGGTAACGGCTCCAACCATTACTTCTCCAATAACAGGAGCTTACACGAATGAATCAACTGTTACTGTTGAAGGAAAGGCGGCCCCTACAACAACTGTTCATATCTTTAACAATGGGGAAGAAGTAGCGACAACGGACACAACTGATGCAGGTACTTTTTCTGTGGATGTTGAATTGCAAGATGGTGAGAATTCATTAACTGCTAAGGCATCAACTGACACGGGTATTACCGATGCATCAGAACCTGTAGTTGTTGTGCTTGACCAAACATCTCCGGAACTCGCAATTACAAGCCCAGAAGATGGTGCAAAGACAAATAAAGAAACAGTAACTGTAACAGGTACTGTACAGGATGAGAATATTGAAACTGTGACAGTAAATGGAGAGAATGCAACTATTACAGAAGGTAGTTTCTCAAAACGCATCTTAATTGAAAATGGAGAAAATAATATCGAGGTCGTTGCTACTGATAAAGCAGGTAATACAACAACTAATCAAGTTACTGTAACTGCTAAATTCGGTGAAATAACAATAGCTGACCTTAAACCTACTGAGGATGTACATTTGAAATCAGGTGAAAGTGTGAAGATTGAATTCACAACTGAACCTGGATTAAATGCAACCTATGCGATTCGCTTACCTTTAACGAACGCTAAAGCTGATCTTAGCAATGCTACAGAACTTCCAATACAAGAAGTATCACCCGGTGTATACGAAGGATATTGGACAGCTGTTTCAAGCGTTGTAGCCGAAGGTGCTGAAATTGAGGTTATTGTAAGGGATGAATTTGGAAACGAGGCACGACAAGTAGCAACTGGTAAGCTGTTTATCAATGTACAAGAAGATGATGGAAAGCCAGGAAAAGGCAAACCAGGAAAGCCAGGAAAACCTGACAAACCAGGAAAAAATAAATAGTTTTTTGAAGGGAGAGGAGGATGCAGAGAAATCGCATCCTTCTTTTTCGATGATAATCAAATGAAAGAAAGATCATTTGATTACAAGTGTTTCAAATTGTCATAACTGACGTTCTTCAATCATAAACTTGTACAAATAATATGGACAAGGGATGATGTGAATATATGAGTAATCGAGCGAATGAAATCAGAAGGCGGATTGCGAAGAGAAAGCGTTCCAGATACCCGAGCCCCACTAATCCACATAAGACAGTTCCACCCTTTTTAGCAAATGATGAGGAGCGATTTGGAGGTAGTACATACGCCTCTTTCGATGGGAGTGGATCTGGAGATGGAGGCCATCCACTCTTCCGAAAAGAAGTTTTTTTATCTAAGGTACTTCTTTCAGCCATTCTTGTGTTGTCAATTGGTATTATCTTTAAAAATCAGTCACCGAATTTTGAAAAAGTCCGGCATTTTGTATCCAGTACAATGGAAACGGAATTTCAATTTGCAGCAGTAACGGAATGGTATAAAGATACATTTGGCAGTCCACTTGCTTTAATTCCTATTAATCAAAACAAAGAGCAGGTTAATACACCTGAACCTGGTAAATATGCCCTTCCTGCAGCTGGAACTGTGACCGAGACCTTTGAAGCAAATGGTCAAGGTATTATTGTTGAAACGGACAGCAAAGTAGTAGAAGCAATGAATGCGGGAAATGTGACGGAAGTTGCAGTTAAAGGTGATTTAGGCAAGACAGTTGTGATCCAGCATAGTGATGGCACTGAAACTTGGTATGGAAATCTAGGGTCAGTAAATGTAAAACTATATGATTATGTAGAAACAGGACAAGAGGTAGGACAGGTTCAAGACCCAGAAGGCGAGAACAAAGGTACGTATTATTTTGCAATTAAGCAAGGTGAAACATTTATTGATCCGATACAGGTGATAAAATTTGAATAATTACGTAAAACTTCTAAGAAAAATAGAAATACATCCACTACTCTGGCTTATCGTCGCAATTGCAGTTGTTACTGCACATTTTAGAGAGCTATTGATGCTGTTTTTAATCATATTTGTCCACGAAATGGGACATGCTGCATGTGCCCATTTTTTTTCATGGAGAATTAAGAAGATTCAGCTCCTGCCATTTGGTGGAGTGGCAGAGATGGATGAACACGGAAATCGTCCCTTGAAGGAAGAACTCCTCGTAATAGTAGCAGGGCCACTACAACATATTTGGTTAGTGGGTGTTGCGTATTGCTTGTTTTTGGGTTCAGTCATCTCCCCAAAAACATTTGATCTTTTTCTATATCATAACTTAGTCATTCTTATCTTTAACCTCCTTCCGATTTGGCCGTTAGATGGAGGGAAACTGCTTTATTTGTTTTTTTCTTATAAGCATTCTTTTTTTGAGGCACATAAACGGATGCTTTTTGTATCCTGCTTGATAGCTGGGCTCATTTTAATTGGAATGATACTCTATAGCCCGAACAATCTAAATCTATGGGTAATTTTATCCTTTCTATTCTTTTCGATAATTATGGAATGGAGAAAGAGGCATTACGTCTTTATGAGATTCTTACTGGAACGCTACTACGGTAAGCAGGACACCTTTACGAAATTGAAGCCACTCGTAGTGGACGAAACAGAAATGGTTTATTCCGTTCTTTCGATGTTCCAACGAGGTTGTAAGCACCCCATTGTCATTAGAAAGGACGGAGAAAACCAACAGCCGCTTGATGAAAATGAACTATTATATGCCTATTTTAATGATAAAAAGATTACCCAACCCGTCGGTGAGCTTCTCTACTTGTTTTGACATTTCCAAATGAGGTACAGTAAAGGAAAGTGTATTGTTAAAGCGAGGACAAGAGTTTGAAGACAATTATTATAAATGTTAAAACAAGTGAAAAACGAGTAGCTGTAGTAGAGGATCATAAAGTTCTAGAGTTGAATATCCAGCAACCCAAACATAAAGAAATCGTTGGGAATTTATATAAGGGGCGAGTGATTGACGTCCTACCGGGGATGCAGGCGGCCTTTGTTGATATTGGTATAGGCAGAAACGGCTATATCGGGCGAGAGCAGCTTGCTTCCTACCATCTTTCTTCCCAAAGTGAAAAAGATAAAAGTATAGCTCATTTTGTTAGACAAGGTGAGGAAATCATTGTTCAAGTTACGAAAGAAGGGACAGAGCGGAAAGGTCCCAAACTAACTGGACTAATTGAGTTTCCTGGAACTTCCCTTGTCTATTCGCCATTTGGGAATTATGTAGCAGTCTCGAGGAAAATGAAAGAGGAAGGAGAAAGGGACAGATGGCGTAATTTTGGAAAAACATATCTTGAAAAATCAGAAGGTCTTATTATCCGGACTGCTTGTGAAAATCAGGATGAATCAATCATTCTAAAGGAGCTTGAGATTCAAAGAAGCCGCTTCAATTCATTAATTGAAAAGCAAAAACTACTTAAGCCCCCAACTCTTTTATTTGATGCCAATAATCTTGTTGATAAAATTTTATTAGAGCATCAGTTTGAGGATATTAAGGAAATTGTAATTGATGAAGCGCAAGAATATAAACAGATAAAGGACCTATTAGGCGAAGAAAAAGTCTCTTTTTTTCGTGGAAAGGAAAACATTTTTTCCTCTTACGGTATAGAGCGGGAAATTGAAAAAGCACTTAAGCATATTATATGGCTAGATAATGGGGCGTACTTATTAATTGAGCAGACAGAGGCTTTAACGATAATCGATGTGAATACTGGAAAGTTTCAAGGAAAAGAAAATTTGCGAGATACGGTGTTTAAAACAAATATCGCAGCAGCAAAAGAAATTGCTTTCCAACTAAGGCTTCGAGATATTAGTGGTATTGTTTTGGTTGATTTTATTGATATGAAGCATAATGATGAACGCCAAAAAGTCATCCAAGCCTTACGCTCTGTAGCGAAGGAAGATCGAAATCGAATGACTATTCATGGCTTTACGTCTCTAGGTATTCTTGAACTAACCCGTAAGAAAACTCGTCAAGATCTTTCTGGTATATTGCAGACGAGTTGTCCAACTTGTTCAGGTACAGGACGGGTAGACTCTGCAGAAACGATTGCTTTCAAACTTGAACGTGAATTATGGGAATATCAAGGCATGGATTACGACGCGATTTGGATTGAAACAACAGAAGAAGTAAAACAAGTCCTACTCGGAGAAAACACCAATCATAAGAAACGTTTGGAAGAAGCCTTGTCTTTTCGTATTTATGTAACCGAAATAGTTTCTCCTCGACATGAATATTTCATTAGACATACTGGAACCATTGATGAAATGAAAGAAAGGCTAAATAATCGATCCTAATATAAGAAATGATTGACTCAAACTTGTCTTTGTGATAATATTTTCATGTTATTGTTTGTAGCACCCACTGCTACAACCGCTCATTCCAGGTAGTTAAGTTTCCATTAATGGAGCGCCTGTGTATTGGCGAGTCTTAGTCATACTATTAGGAGGTGCAAATATGTACGCAATTATTGAAACTGGCGGTAAGCAAATCAAAGTTCAAGAAGGCCAAGAAATCTATGTTGAAAAGCTTGACGTAGAACAAGGTGGAACAATTACTTTTGACAAGGTTTTATTCGTAGGTGGCGAAAACGTAAAAGTTGGTAGCCCAACTGTTGAAGGTGCAACTGTTACAGCTAAAGTTGAAAAGCAAGGTCGCGCTAAGAAGATCGTTGTTTTCAAATACAAGGCTAAAAAGAACTACCGTAAAAAACAAGGTCATCGTCAACCTTACACTAAAGTTACAATCGAAAAAATCAACGCATAAGGCTTTCTATCATGATAAAAATAACTATTAACCGTAATAGTTCTGGTAGAATCGACTCGTTTACAATGAGTGGACATGCCGAATATGATGTTCCTGGAAAGGATATCGTTTGTGCAGGTGCCTCAGCCGTTGCTTTTGGTGCCATTAATTCCATATATGCTCTATGTAAAGTAGAGCCGATATTGGAGCAAGAAAAAAATGGATTCCTCCGCTGTCAAATTCCTCAACTCGAGGATGAGACAACCCAGGAAAAGGTACAGCTTCTTCTAGAGGGAATGCTTGTATCCTTACAAACGATTGAACTTGATTATGGACAATATATGAAAATTCAATCATAAAAAAATTTCATTAATAGGAGGTGGACAATAATGTTCGTAAGATTAGACCTTCAATTCTTCGCTTCTAAAAAAGGGGTAGGTAGTACTAAAAACGGTCGTGATTCAATCTCGAAACGTCTTGGTGCAAAACGTGCTGACGGTCAATTCGTAACTGGTGGATCAATTTTATACCGTCAACGTGGTACTAAAATTTATCCAGGAGTAAACGTTGGCCGTGGTGGTGACGACACTCTATTCGCAAAAGTTGACGGAGTTGTTAAATTTGAGCGTGTAGGCCGTGACCGCAAACAAGTAAGTGTATACCCAGCTGCGCAAGAAGCGTAATCGTATAAAACTCTAACCTTAAGGTTAGAGTTTTATTTTTTGGAGGATGAAAATGACACATCGAACTTCTGTGTTGGCTTGCTTCTCCGGTCCTCACGTATTAACTGCATACGCTCCGGTCCTCAAAGCTGCGCCGCCTTGAAATTTCGACGCACAGGATGTGCTAGTGTCGACAATGCCACAGGACGTGGCGTTTTTGTCGACGTGGTCCTTTTCAACCTCCTTTTTTTATTTATTAAAGAATCCTGATTGTAGAATGTAGTGTTATTTTCCAAGGTTTGATATAATTTTTAGACAAGATTCGAAATCTAAATGTTGTCTTTTGACACATTGAATTTTAGGGGAAATGACATGAATAAAAATTGGAGTACGATTGAAGTTTTAACACATACACGTCACGATTGGTTAAATAAAATACAGCTAATCAAAGGGAACATCTCACTAAATAAAATGGATCGTGTTAAATCGATAATTGAAGAGATTGTTATAGATGCTCAAAATGAAACACATCTCACAAATTTACAAATACCAACTTTTGCTGCACTTATCATGACCTTAAATTGGGAGCCTCATAAATATCAATTGGACTATGATGTTGTCGGTGATATTCGAAATTTATCAAACTACGATACAAAACTAACAGAATGGTGCACACAATTTTTTGCCATACTGGAAGATGCGGTAGATGAAATGGGAGAAAATCATTTATCCCTTACTATCGACTGTTCATTAGAGGAAACTCGATTCTTTTTTGATTTTAGTGGAATACTAAAGAAAAGGGAATACCTAACAAATTGGCTAACTACGATAAGCCAATCAGATCAATTCCCGCAAATAACAGAATATAAAGTACATAATGAAGAAGTAAGTATAACAATACATATTGCATGAAAATTCAGGTGCATAAATAACCGGAGGTAAGAGATGTTTGTAGATCAAGTCAAAGTGTATGTAAAAGGTGGAGACGGTGGTAACGGGATGGTTGCTTATCGTCGTGAGAAATATGTTCCAATGGGCGGTCCTGCTGGTGGAGATGGTGGAAAAGGTGCGGACGTCATTTTTGAGGTCGAAGAAGGTCTAAGAACCTTGATGGACTTCCGATACCAACGCCATTTTAAGGCAAAACGTGGGGAACACGGAATGTCAAAGAATCAGCACGGGAAAAACGCAGAGCCGATGGTTGTTAAGGTCCCCCCTGGCACAGTCGTAACAGATGATGATACAGGTGTGGTTGTTGCAGATTTAACACAGCATGGCCAAAGAGCAGTCATCGCTAAAGGTGGTCGTGGTGGAAGAGGAAACTCTCGATTTGCAACACCTGCCAATCCGGCACCAGAAATCGCTGAAAATGGTGAACCAGGACAGGAGCGTTATATAAGACTTGAACTTAAGGTTTTAGCCGATGTGGGTCTTGTTGGTTTTCCAAGTGTCGGAAAGTCTACACTATTATCCGTTGTTTCTGCTGCAAAACCAAAAATTGCAGAGTACCATTTTACAACGATAGTACCCAATCTGGGCGTTGTTGAAACAGAGGATGGACGCAGCTTTGTGATGGCTGACCTTCCGGGTTTAATTGAAGGGGCACACCAAGGCGTCGGACTTGGACATCAATTTTTAAGACATATTGAACGAACAAGAGTCATTGTTCATGTAATTGATATGTCAGCAATGGAAGGACGCGATCCTTACGAGGATTATCTCACGATTAATCAAGAGTTAAAGGAATACAATCTTCGTTTGACGGAACGTCCACAAGTGGTGGTCGCAAATAAAATGGATATACCTGAAGCTGAAGAAAATTTAAAAACATTTAAAGAGAAGCTCCAAGACGATGTGAAAATTTTCCCGATTTCCGCGATAACAAGACAAGGTCTCCGCGACTTGTTATTCACGATTGCAGATCTACTTGAAACGACCCCAGAATTTCCTCTTGAGGTCGAGGAAGATACGAGCAATCACCGCGTGATGTATCGTCACGAAAAAGAAGAAGTGGATTTTGTAATTTCGCGTGAAAGTGACGGCTCATTTGTGATTTCTGGAGAACGAGTCGAAAAACTCTTTAAGATGACTGATTTTACAAGAGATGAGTCTGTAAAACGATTTGCACGCCAATTGCGTGGTATGGGAATCGACGACGCATTGCGTGAAAAAGGTGCAAAACATGGGGATATCGTAAAGTTACTTGAATATGAATTTGAATTTATAGAATAAAATAACGTGTTTAAAAGAAGGTAAGTAGGGGGGAGTAGCTTACATGGATGGCAAATTCTATCTTGTTCGTGAGGATGTACTTCCAGAAGCAGTTCGTAAAACATTGGATGCAAAGGAACTATTAGACAGTGGAGAAGCACAATCTATTGCAGAAGCAACACAGAAAGTGGACTTAAGTAGGAGTGCTTATTACAAATATAAAGACACTGTCTTCCCTTTTCATACGACTGTTAAGGAAAAAATTATTTCATTGTTTTTTCATCTGGAGGACCGGTCTGGTACCCTTTCTCAATTATTAAGAACTGTAGCAGATACTGGTTGTAATGTGTTAACAATCCACCAAACAATTCCGCTTAGGGGAAAAGCGAATGTAACACTCTCATTAAACACATCAGGCATGCATGGTGAAGTAACTGACCTCCTAGCTAGACTTCGTAAACTTGAATTTGTAGATAAAGTTGAGATTCTTGGAACAGGAGCATAGGGGGAAAGAACGATGAACATTACTAATGTAGGGTTTTTAGGACCGAATGCTACATTCACAGCACAAGCGGTTGAAGCATTGTTTCCCGGTAAGGAAAACAAACCTTATCGAACAATCCCTGCATGTATTGATGCAGTAGAAAACGGGGAAGTGGATGTGGCTGTCGTTCCAATTGAAAATACGATTGAAGGAACGGTTAATTTAACAATTGATTATCTAATTCATGTAAAACAACTTAAAATTATTGGTGAAGTGATTATCCCAATCAAACAGCATTTAATGGTGCATCCCAACAATACAAACAATTGGGAAGATGTACAAGGCATCTATTCACACCCACATGCAATCGCGCAATGCCATAAATTTTTATATAATCATTTTCCAAATATACAACCGATTGAAACAAGTTCTACAGGTGCAGCCGCTAAATTTGTAAGTGAGCATCCAGAGCAGAATAATGCCGCTATTGCAAACTCATTTGCGGCAAAGGAATATGGTTTAACGATTGTAAAACATGATATACATGATTTTGATAATAATCATACGCGCTTTGTTGTCTTACATAGAGAGATGTTAGATTTAGATTTAGTTAGGGAAAATACAGGAGATAAAACAACCTTGATGGTTACATTGCCTTCGGACCAGGCCGGGGCATTACATCAGGTATTGTCCGTTTTTGCCTGGAGAAAGTTAAATTTGTCTAAAATCGAATCAAGACCAATGAAAACGGGTCTTGGTAATTATTTATTTTTAATTGATATTGAACAAAGAATGGATGAAATACTAATCCCAAGTGCGATTGCAGAATTAGAAGCTTTAGGGAGCGGAGTGACTGTATTAGGTAGTTATCCATATTATCATATTTAGACTCGGCATATTAGTCGAGTCTCTTTTTTTTATATACTTTTTATGCTTGACCAGCCCTCATGCTGTACATAATTTGTGAAGCCTATGCATAAGTTGTGATGAGAAATAGTGGCAATTTGCCTATTTTGACATAGTATGTATTGACTTATGTATAGGAGGGGAAAATCGCGTGAAGATCCATATCGTTCAAAAAGGCGACACCTTATGGGAAATTGCAAAAAAATATGGGGTCGACTTCCAAGAACTAAAAGCTGTCAATACTCAGTTAAGTAATCCTGATATGATTATGCCTGGTATGAAAATTAAAGTGCCAACCGGAACTGTTCATGTAAAAAAAGAAGCTCAAATTGGTGGAGCTAAAAAAGAAGCTCAAATTAATGTAGCGCCGAAAGAGGAACAAATTCAGCATCCGTTTGCGGAAATTGCACCTCAACCATTTCCTGTAATCGATTTTGAAGAGGAGGTACCAGAGGTTGAGGAGGAAGTAAAGGGTGTTGAGACAGGACCATATATTCCGCAAATGCCGCAAATGCCGCAAATGATAGTAATGCCGCAGATGCCAGTTGCACCGCCACAAATGCCAGCAATGCCGCAAACACCACAATATCAGCCACTAGAAATTGATATCAATAACTTTAATCTGATGGGGATGGGAATGCCGCAAATTCCAACACCACCAACCAATATTTTACCTGGGATGATGGCACCGGAAGAAGAGGAGTTTGAACCAGAAGAAGATTTTGAAGGAGTAATGCCACAAATGCCACAAATGCCGTTACAACAGCCAGCTATGTTTAATAATTGTGTACCAATTACGCCAGTTATGCCTGGGTACGGCTTTAATTATGTACCAGGGTTTCAGGGAGGCTTTCCACCACAACAAGGGCCATTTAATCCGATGGGAGGATTCCCGCCACAACAAGGGCCATTTAATCCGATGGGAGGATTCCCTCGAACAGAAGGGGTAAAAGAGGAAGTAAAAGAAGAAATGGCTCCAGTTCAAATGGCGCCACTACCAATGCCACCTGTTCAAATGCCACCGCAATATCCATTTGAAATCGATATTAACAATTATAATATTATGCAAGCACAAATGCCACAAATGCCTCAAATGGTCGCAGGCGTAGAAGATGAATTTGAAGAATTACCTGAAATGCCACAAATGCCACAAATGCCACAAATGGCACCAATGCAGGCACCACCGTTTCCGATGGGGCCGTGTGTACCAGTTACTCCAGTAATGCCGGGTTATGGATTTAATGGAGGTTTCCCAGGACCTGCTGGATTCGGACCTAATATGCCAATGCAAGCTGCACCACAAGCTGTAAGTCCAGCGATGGCTAACAATCCAGGACCAGGTTTTGCGGGCCCAATGAATCCACAAATGATGCCATCACAATTTTATAATAAAAAAGATTGTGGCTGTGGTGGACCGAAGCCTCCATTTGCAGGACATTTCCCGCAACAAGGCTACCCAATGGGGCAACCAGGATTTCAAGGACAATTCCAACCACCATTTCAACCACAGTTCCAAGGTGGTGGATTCCCAGGATATCAGGGTGTACCGTTTGGAATGAATCCAAATCAGCAAATGCCGTTTAACCCAATGTTTAACATGCCGGATGTTGACGATGACTTAGACGATTAATAATAAACAATTAATGAAGGGCGAATAAATCATACATTCGTCCTTGTATTTTTTTAGTAATTGTCAATAAAGTAAGTTCTAAAAATATAAAAATTTAAAATGGACTTGTCTGTCCAAGATTTAAACAACCTGCAAAAAACTAACAGAAATAATCCCCCTTTGAATAAGCCAACCTAATGATGAACATGTAGATATGTTCAATAGGTCAAAGGGGGTTATTGTATTGAGGAAAATACTCTATACAGTTTCGACTGCAGCATTATTACTTGGTGGTCTAACGGCGTGTAATACCGATAATCAAGGGGCAGGTCCAAATAAGGATTATAATGATAATGCTAGGCCAATCGGTTATTACTCGAATGAAAATAATCGAAATAATGAAGATGGAAATGGAAACCGTCTTCGTGATAATGATGGTCCATTAACAGAAATTATGGATCGCACTGGGAATAACAGGAATGACCGTACCGGCATCATGAACAATAGAAATAGAAATGACAATAATAATCGCACTGGCATTATGAACAACAGAAATGACAACAACAATACCGGTATGGTAAATAACAATGATAAAACAAGAAAAAATCGTCCCGGGATCATGAACTATCGCGAGGAACAACGTCGAAATGGTATCATGAATAACCGTAACGGTCGAACAATGAACCCCTTTAATGATGGTAACCCAAATACAATGTATGAAAATGGCCATGGCCATGCCGATACAAACTATCACAGCCATCTGAATGACAATAACCATAGAGTTCAATCATATGGATATTATAATGACAATGGGAACTTAGTTCGAAAAATTTCCGAACGTGCTTCAAAGGTTAAAAATGTAGATGAGGCTCGTGTCATCGTAACAGACGATAACGTCTTAGTTGCTGTTGATACGAACGATAATACCAATCGTAATAATGTCCAAGACGCTGTAGAAAGAGCGGTACAGCCATTAGCTGGTAACCGAAATATCAATGTTGTGACAGATGAAGGTACTTTTTCACGAGTTCGTGATATCGATAATGATATTCGTAACGGGAATAGACGTGAAACAATTGATGCTGACATAAAAGATCTTTTTGACAACATTGGTGATGCTATTAGTAAGCCATTCACAAACCATAATAGGGGTTAATGTAAACTGCATAATAAATTGGGTGTCCTTTGGGACATCCTTTTTTTTATGGAAAATTTTTTCAAAAAACATTGGATATTCTTGTTAATAATGGTCAAACTAATATGTGTAGGACGGTCATATACAAGTATAAAAAATAGTTGGCAACTAATTGTAAGAGGTGATGCCAAAATGAGAAAGATTGTAAAAGTAATCGTTTGTCTAGCGGTTGTTTTTATATTGCCTAGCTTTTCAGGAATTGGTGCGGAGTTAGAAGAAAACAATGATTCTGTTCAAGAGGTAACCGGTCCATTAGAAGTCACTGTCATTCTTGAACGTGTTTATGTAGACGGCGAGGTAAGTGAAGAAATCATAAAAGAAACAATCCTATCTATGGAAGATTTTTGGGCACAGTATGAAGACTGGAACCTAGTCCATCAAGATGATACTCAGGTTGTTTTTCAACAACGAATAGACGATATTTCACCTTTGCTTAAAACGAATGGCTATTTTGGTTTAACGGAAGATGGAATTTTATCTATTTTTAATGGAAAACCAGATGAATCAGAAAAGGTTATTCAATCATTCTTTCAGATCGACGTTGAGAAGCTTGAAAGCTACCAACATGATTTACTGAAAAAAGGAATCAAAATAGGAACCAAAGATGAGTACATTAATGTAATTGAAACCTATAAAACCTATACATCCTCCCCTTAATATATACATTTTTCAAAGAGACTAGACCCCTTCTAGTCTCTCTTTTATTTTTAGTCTTTTTTTGACGAATATGATAAAATGGGGTACAGCAAAGTAGGGGAGAGAATAAGTTTGATTGAATTTATTAAAGGGACGGTTGACTACATAAATCCGGAATATATCGTTATCGAAAATAATGGGGTAGGCTACCAAATCCTTACACCAAATCCGTTTATTTTTAAAAGAGAGAATAAGGAAATTGTTTATACATATCAGCATGTAAGAGAAGATATATTAGCACTTTATGGCTTTAAGACACGTGAGGAGCGTGCTTTATTTTTGAAACTCTTAAATGTTACAGGGATTGGTCCAAAGGGCGGACTCGCGATTTTGGCTTCGGGGGAACCAGAACAAGTCATTCGTGCAATTGAAAACGAGGATGAGAAATTCCTCGTTAAGTTTCCAGGTGTAGGGAAAAAGACAGCTCGACAAATTATACTGGATCTTAAAGGAAAGCTCCATGACCTTATGCCAACACTCCATCCTGATTTGTTTAGTGACGATCATGAATTTGTGGACAATACGAGTCACACCGAAATTGAGGAAGCAGTTGAAGCTCTTAAAGTGTTAGGCTATGCGGAAAGAGAGATCAATAAAGTGTTGCCAGAGCTAAGAAAAGAAAAGCTCTCAACGGATCAATATATTAAAAAGGCTTTACAAAAGCTATTAAAATAAGGAGGATGCTTGAATGGAGGACAGAATCGTTTCAGGTAGTACCAATTACGAAGAGTCAGCAATCGAGCAAAGCCTCAGACCACAAACCTTAGCTCAATATATTGGTCAAGAAAAGGTAAAATCAAATTTATCCATTTTTATTGAAGCAGCTAAAATGAGACAAGAAACCTTGGACCATGTATTATTATATGGGCCTCCAGGACTTGGGAAAACAACGCTAGCTACAATTATTGCAAATGAAATGGGCGTAAATATTCGGACAACCTCAGGGCCAGCAATTGAAAGACCAGGGGATCTAGCGGCTATATTGACAGCACTTGAACCAGGAGATGTCCTTTTTATTGATGAAATTCATCGTCTCCAAAGGTCCATCGAGGAGGTATTATATCCTGCGATGGAGGATTTCTGTTTGGATATCGTGATTGGGAAGGGAGCGGGAGCACGTTCTGTACGACTCGACTTACCACCCTTTACTTTAGTTGGAGCGACAACACGTGCTGGCTCATTATCTGCACCACTTAGGGATCGATTTGGGGTACTTAGTCGACTAGAATATTACACTGAAAATCAATTAGCTGATATTGTAACAAGAACAGCTGAATTGTTGGATGTAGAAATTGATGAACAAGCGGCACACGAAATAGCGCGTCGTTCAAGAGGGACCCCAAGGATTGCGAACCGTTTACTAAGGCGAGTAAGAGACTTCGCACAGGTACGCGGTAATGGTACAATAACAACACAAATGGCAGATAAAGCCCTAGAATTGCTACAGGTTGACCGTTTAGGACTTGATCATATTGACCATAAATTACTTAGAGGAATTATTGAAAAGTTTCGGGGTGGTCCGGTTGGTCTTGAGACGATTGCTGCAACGATCGGTGAGGAGGCACATACAATTGAAGATGTTTATGAGCCTTACCTTCTCCAAATTGGTTTCTTGCAACGAACCCCACGTGGTCGAATTGTAACTGAACTGGTATATCGACATTTTCAAATTGAGGTTCCAAAGGAGTAATGAATCATGGGTAAAATGCTAATGATAATGGGGATTCTACTATTAGTTGTCGGGTTTATTATGCATTTTATAGGAAAACTCCCTGGGGATATAGTCGTGAAAAAAGGGAATACCACATTTTATTTTCCAATCGTTACATCTATTGTAATTAGTATTGTATTATCATTAATTTTTTACGTATTTGGTAAGTTTCGTTAGAAAGTCAGTAGAAATTAGGTGGAAATATGAAAGTAGAATTATTTGATTTTGAATTACCAGAGGAATTAATCGCTCAAACTCCGTTAGAAAATCGTGAGGCTTCGCGCTTAATGGTAGTAGACAAAGAGACAGGGGCCATTACCCATACTCATTTTCGTTCAATCCTATCTTATCTAAATAAAGGAGATTGCCTAGTCTTAAACGATACACGCGTCTTGCCAGCAAGACTGTATGGAGTAAAAGAGGACACAGGTGCAAAAGTAGAAGTACTACTTTTAAAACAAAAAGACGGTGATAGTTGGGAAACCCTTGTTAAGCCTGCAAAACGTGTGAAAGAAGCTACTGTATTAACCTTTGGTGACGGACGTTTAAAAGCAACGTGTACGGCAATCGGTGATCACGGTGGAAGAATGTTGAACTTTCATTATGAAGGTATTTTTTATGAAGTTTTAGAAGCCTTAGGTGAGATGCCATTGCCCCCTTATATTCATGAGCAATTGGATGACAAAGAACGATATCAAACTGTATACGCAAAGCATCGTGGTTCAGCAGCAGCGCCTACAGCTGGCCTGCATTTTACAGAAGAGCTTTTACAGCAAATCCGTGACCAGGGAGTACATACTGCCTTTATTACCCTGCATGTTGGGTTAGGAACATTTCGTCCCGTCAGCTCAGACACAATTGAAGATCATGATATGCATTCTGAATTTTATCAAATGACAGAGGAAACTGCTAATTTACTAAATGAGGTAAAAGCAAATGGTGGGAAAATCATTTCTGTAGGAACTACCTCAACTAGAACCCTTGAAACGATTGTGAAAAATAATGGTAAATTCGTAGAGTCAAGCGGTTGGACGAATATATTTATATACCCTGGATATCAGTATGAGGCAATTGATGGTCTTATAACAAACTTCCATCTTCCAAAATCAACACTGATCATGCTTGTAAGTGCACTGGCTGGACGCGAGAATATCCTCCATGCGTATCACGAAGCAGTAAAAGAGAGGTATCGATTCTTTAGCTTTGGGGACGCAATGCTAATTAAATAAAACATAGTGCAAATGAGATATTTCGGGTGGTGAGTTTTTTCATCATCCACGATAAAGGAGACATATAAGTGACAGCAATCAGATACGAACATATTAAGACTTGTAAGCAAACAGGTGCTAGACTAGGAATTGTACATACCCCGCACGGTTCTTTTGAAACACCTGCATTCATGCCAGTGGGAACACTTGCTACCGTAAAGACAATGTCACCAGAAGACCTTAAGGAGATGGGTGCTGGTATAATTCTAAGTAATACCTACCATCTATGGTTAAGACCAGGCCATGAAATCATCAAAGAAGCGGGTGGCCTACATAAATTCATGAACTGGGATCGAGCAATTCTCACTGATTCAGGAGGATTTCAGGTATTTAGTTTAAGTGAATTTAGAGAAATAAAGGAAGAAGGCGTTCATTTCCGTAATCACTTAAATGGAGATAAGTTATTTTTGTCTCCTGAAAAAGCAATGGAGATACAAAATGCACTTGGCTCAGATATTATGATGGCATTTGATGAGTGTCCACCATATCCAGCTAGCTTTGAATATATGAAGAAATCTGTTGAACGTACTAGTCGTTGGGCTGAAAGATGCATACAGGCACATAGTCGTCCACAAGACCAGGGACTATTTGGTATTGTTCAGGGAGGAGAATATGAGGAACTTCGTAAACTAAGTGCAAGAGACTTAGTATCCCTAGACTTCCCTGGCTATGCTGTAGGTGGTTTATCTGTTGGTGAGCCCAAAGATGTTATGAACAGAGTACTCGAGTTTACAACACCACTTTTACCAACGAACAAGCCTAGATATTTAATGGGGGTTGGTTCGCCGGATTCCTTGATTGATGGAGCGATACGTGGCATTGATATGTTTGACTGTGTACTCCCTACTCGAATTGCTCGAAATGGAACGCTTATGACAAGCGAAGGAAGATTAGTAGTTAAAAACGCGGAGTATGCACGTGATTTTGGACCGTTGGACGAAAATTGTGATTGTTATACATGTAAAAATTATAGCCGTGCCTATATTAGACACTTAATAAAAACAAGTGAAACATTCGGAATAAGACTTACTACTTATCATAATCTTCATTTTCTGTTAAAATTAATGGAGCAAGTCCGTCAAGCGATTCTTGATGATCGTCTTGGAGACTTCCGCGAAGAATTTTTTGAGCGATATGGTTTCAATAAGCCGAACGCGAAAAACTTCTAACTAAAGAAAAAATGAAAAAAAGATAGAGTCGGGAGGTGAAATGAATGGAAGGTATTTTAGGAACAGTTGGTCCGTTGATTCTAATGTTTGCGATTTTCTATTTCTTGTTAATTCGTCCACAACAAAAGCGTCAAAAAGCTACTCAAAGTATGCAATCTAACCTTCAAAAAGGGGATAAAGTTGTAACTGTAGGCGGTTTACACGGAACAGTTGATGCAATCGATGAGAACAAGATTATTATTAAATCTGGAAATGCAAATCTTACATATGACAGACAAGCAGTACGTGATGTCATCAAGGACTAATTTTTCATAAAAAAAGAGCGTCTCGGGCGCTCTTTTTTTGTTTATCTATTAAGCATCTCTTCTTGATGGAGTGGTCATATTCACCCCGAAAATTCCACCAATTACAGCAGCCGCTAAAAACCCAACATGATACATTGTTTGCTCCGCTGTGAAAGTAGAATCATACCCTAAAAATTGAACTATAAATACAATGATAGAATATAAAATACCTGTGCCTCCACCAATTAGCCAACCTTTTTCCTTTCCTTTTCCACCTGAAACAAATCCACCGATGAAAAGAGCAAGGAAGGAAGCACCTAAAATCACCCAGGACATTGAAGATTCCTGAAGTGAAGTAAACCGAAGTAATAGTGAGATAAGTAAACTAGATACAATAACAATTAAAAAAATTGCTACCACACCATAAGCCATTGCAACTCCCATTTTCCTCATATCGATTCTCTCCCCCTCAAATATATACGAATAACCCTTAGTACGAGCATATTCACGATCACAATGAATTAGAATAAAAAGTACAAACTTTTCTTGTCCATTAAAACTCAATAGAAAAAATTCGAATTATGTTTTAAGAGAATTTGTGCACACTAAGTTGCAGTATGTATTTCTAATATTAGATTCCATTAGAGAGGGGGGCTTTCGTTGGAAGAATACCTCATCCTTGTGGGGAGGACTATTTTTCTTTATATTATCCTGTTAACGATTTTTCGGTTGATGGGTAAACGAGAAATTGGAGAACTTAGTCTTATCGATTTAGTAGTTTTTATGATGATTGCAGAGATGGCAGTTATCGGTATCGAGAGTACAAAGGACCCAATTCTCCATTCACTCATACCGATGGTTTTGCTGATGGGGATTCAATACTTACTCGCCCTGCTGTCGTTAAAAAGTAAAAAACTTAGAGAACTTATCGATGGCCGTCCAACAGTCATTGTGAATAGGGGTAAAATTGATGAACATGCAATGAGGCAGCAACGTTATAATCATGATGATCTTATGATGCAACTTCGTGAAAAAAACATAAAAAATTTAGCTGATGTGGAATTTGCTATACTTGAATCATCAGGAGATTTGTCTGTGTTGGAAAAAAGTAAAAATGAACCTTCCGATTTCTCAGATTATACAATTGATTTACCAGTCGTTCTTGATGGAGAAATTCAAGTCGATCATTTAAAACAAATTAATAAGACCGAATTTTGGCTCCGATCTGAGTTGAAGAAGTTAGGTTATAGTGATATTAAGAAAATTTCAATCTGTAATTATCATCACGGAAAACTACATATAGATATAAAGGATGAAAAAAGGTAACCGTGGTCGGTTACCTTTTGGTTTAGTCATTACAAAAGTGTTGCTAGCTTTGGTCCAATAAAAGGAATCCTCGCTACTTCCTCTTTTGTCAAAAGCTTAAAAACAAATAATAGAACAACATAAATGAATGATGTAACACCAATCGCTGCCAGTGTTCTTATAGCTAGAGAACCATCGGTTAAGCAGAATTGATAAAAGTAATGACCACCTATGCCTGATAGAACCATAGTTATGCCGCTCTTTATATAATCCTTAACATAAAAACTATAAGATATCACTTTTACAATCGTCGAAAAATGTAGCAAGGTAACAAGCATCATTCCAATGACAATAGCAAGAGCTGCACCCATAATCCCAAGGGAAGGTCTAGTTGCAAGAATGAAAATCGCGCCAGTTTTTATAAAATTTCCGATAAAGCTATTGACCATGGCGGCTTTTGCTAAATCAAGAGCCTGCAAGGTTGCTTGAAGTGGACCTTGGAAGTAATAAAAGATAAAAAACGGAGCCATTACTTTTATATAAATGGCTGAATTACTATTCCCATACATCAGCTCCATTACTGGGGAAGCAAACACATATAAAACAACGATTGCTAACCCACCTGAAACAAGTGATAATCGTAACGCCTGTTTGAGGCGATATTCAATTAATAATGTTTGCTTTTTTGCTGCTGCTTCACTTATGGAAGGCACAAGTGCTGTTGAAAGTGAAATCGTAATGAACGATGGAAGCATAAGTAGTGGTAATGCAAAACCTGTTAACTCCCCGTATTGTCTTGTCGCGAGATGCGTAACGACACCGGCAATTGCTAAACTTTGGGCAACGACAATCGGTTCAAAAAACCAAGAAATCGACCCAATCATTCTACTGCCTAATGTTGGAACCGCAATTCGTGTCAAATCATTGAATGTTTCTTTTCCGTGCTTAGCCGATTTAAAAAAGTTCTGCCGGATTCGAATCCGTTTTTTTAGCTTGAACATAAAGAATAAATAAATGAGTGACATTAATTCTCCCACAACGGCCGAAAGCATTGCACCTGCTGCAGCGTATTCAATCCCCATTGGTAAAAAGGCCTTCGTAAACACATACACTAAGGTAATTCTGACGACTTGTTCAATAACCTGTGAATAGGCAGGTGGCTTCATATTTTGACGACCTTGGAAATAGCCACGGAGAACAGATGAAATCGCCACAATAGGGACAATCGGTGATATCGCTAATAAAGGATAATACGTTCTTTCATCCGTAAGAAGCGTCTCGGATAATAATGGCGCAAGAAAGATCATCATAGGTGTAAAGATAATACTTAATATCCCAGTAATGGATAAAGAAACAACCAAGATTTTTTTGATTTTTCTCTTATCACCCTGTGCCTCTGCCTCAGCTACTAATTTCGATATTGCCACTGGGAGTCCCATCTGAGTTAATGTGATGGTGAGGACAAACGTAGGGATGGCCATCATATAGAGCCCCACACCTTCTTCACCAATAAGCCGTGCGACAACAATTCTATTAATAAATCCCAATATTCTTGTAATGAGCCCTGCAATAATTAAAATTAACGTACCTTTAAGGAATGTTTGCTTTGACAATTCATTTTCCCTACCTTCTCAAAAAAGGTGATATCATTTACAATTAACTATATGCTTAGTAGGTGGCCAAGCATGACAAGTATTGTAAGTTAGTTGAAAAATGGGAGAGATGATGAGTGGGTCAATCAGAGAGTCACATGTATGACAAGTATCGTGAAACAGTTCGTCCATTTTTAAAGAGTAAGCTGGAAGAATTCGGACTGTATGGATATGACAGCGTTAAAGAGGAAGAACTGTGGGAGTTCATGAAAAATAAAACATGGAGAAAAGAAAAAGAAGAAAAGCAGCTACACCAAATTGTCAGTGATATTCTCGGAATAAAAGTTGGAGATTATATGAATTATGCAACGGTAGAAGCTTTTAAAGCGCCGAATTGGTTTGAAGGTGAAGGAAAAGAGGCTTTGGAAAAATTACTATAATTCGTAGAACCATAAATTTTTTTTAGATGTGGCGTAACATTCACTAAAGCTGTAATTGACATCAAAATCGCATTGTTTCATAATTGTGATGGAGGGCTTAAAGGACAGGCTAGTTTTTTACTAGAATAGAATTGTCTAGCTCTTGGCCCCATCGGCTCGAGGACATAAGCCAATCGCTTTTGAAGGCAAAGTGCGCCTTCTGTCGGCGCTCGACTTATATTTGTCACCGCTCGGCAGGTGCACCTTTCGCTTTTCTTATATAAAGGAGGATATACATACTTATGGTTAAAAAAGGCCGCATCGTGGTGTTTTTTGTATTGGTACTTCTCTTTGGTGCCTTAATCGGAGTAACCGGTACAGATACCGCAAAAAATATTAAATTAGGACTCGATCTTCAAGGTGGTTTTGAAATCCTTTATGAGGTACAACCTGCTAAGAAAGGCGATGTAATTGATAGGGAAGCCTTAGTAAGTACGGTAAATGCCTTAAATAACCGTGTAAACGTACTAGGGGTAAATGAACCAAATATTCAAATTGAAGGTAAGGATCGCATTCGTGTGCAATTAGCGGGTGTTGAAGACCAACAAAAGGTTCGTGACATCCTATCTACACAAGCTAAACTAACCTTCAGAGATGTAAACGATAACGTTTTACTTGACGGCTCCCAATTAGCGCAAAATGGTGCTAGTCAGTCATTCGATCAGATGGGAAAACCAGCCGTTTCTCTAACAGTTAAAAATTCAGATGACCTAAAAAACGCTACACAAAAAGTTCTTGACCAAGCTCCAAACAATTTAATGGTGATTTGGTTGGATTTTGAAGAAGGTGTGGATTCCTTTGAGGCTGAAAGTAAGAAGCCAAATCCAAAGTACCTTTCTGCAGCAACCGTTAATGAAGTATTCAACAGAAAGTCGGTCTCAATAGAAGGAGGCAGCTTTACGGTTGAATCAGCTAAGGAACTTTCTTCATTGTTAAATGCAGGCGCACTTCCTGTTGATTTAGAAGAAATTTATTCCACATCTGTTGGAGCAAAATTTGGTGAACAAGCTTTAGAGAAAACCGTATTCGCAGGGACAATTGGTATTTTCTTAGTGCTATTATTTATGCTTATATTTTACCGATTCCCTGGACTAATTGCTGCAATTACGTTAAGTATATTTGTTTATTTAAACATACTTGTATTTGACTGGATGAATGCGGTACTAACTTTACCAGGTATTGCAGCCTTAATCCTTGGGGTAGGTATGGCCGTTGATGCGAATATTATCACCTACGAGAGAATTAAGGAAGAAATTAAGTCCGGAAAATCTATTTTGTCCGCGTATCGTACAGGAAGTAAAAACTCCTTCCTAACAATATTTGATGCAAATATTACAACTCTTTTAGCAGGTGTTGTCCTATTTATTTTTGGAACAAGTGCTGTAAAAGGCTTTGCAACCATGTTAATCGTGAGTATCTTGCTAAGCTTTCTAACTGCTGTATATGGAAGCAGATTATTACTTGGACTTTGGGTAAATAGCAAATTTTTAAATAAGAAACCAAGCTGGTTTGGTGTTAAACAAAGTGACATTCGAAACTTAGCCGATGCAGATGAGGAAGGGAATTATCCAACTCGATTTGATCGTTTTGATTTTGCGAAACATAAAAATAAATTCTTTATCGCATCTGGTATAATGGTTATCTTGGGAATCGCAATATTGGCAATCTTTAGGCTTAATCTTGGTATTGATTTTGTTGCTGGTACCCGTATGGAGGTACTCGCTGACCATCCAATCTCTCAAGAAGAATTCACAGAAGAACTTAGTAAGCTTGATCTAGAGGCCAAGGAAATCGTGATATCAGGAGATAATAGTGATATTGGTGTTGCTCGTTTTGCCGATGAGCTATCAAAGGATAAAGTAAACGAAGTAAAAGCTCATTTCCATGACCTGTACGGGGCAGACCCTAACGTTAGCACAGTCTCTCCAACAGTTGGAAAAGAATTAGCTAGAAATGCTTTTATCGCAAGCTTAATTGCGATGGCTGGTATTATTATCTATGTTGCATTCCGCTTTGAGTGGTTAATGGGGCTTGCTGCAATTGTTGCGCTTTTCCACGATGCTCTCTTTATGATTGTTATCTTTAGTGTTACACGACTTGAAGTAGATGTAACATTTATCGCTGCTATATTAACCATTATTGGTTACTCTATTAATGATACAATTGTTACGTTCGATAGAATTCGTGAACTTTATAAAAAGAAAAAGCGTGTTAAAACATATGAAGATCTTGCAAGTATTGTAAATAATGGTTTAAGGCAAACATTAGGGCGTTCCGTTAATACGGCTATAACCGTTATCTTCACAAGTGTTGCATTATTATTATTAGGTGGACAGGCTATTACCAATTTCTCTTTCGCCTTAACAATTGGTTTAGTTGCTGGTATGTATTCATCTATCTTCATTGCAGCACAGCTATGGTTAATATGGAAGACAAAGCAAATTACAAAAAAACGTCCAGCACAGTCAGAATCAGAACCGCAGGTATAATATAACAGTAAAAAGTCGTGATTTTTCACGACTTTTTATTTTCTCTATGAATTTGGATACACTAAAAAGCATGCGTATGCGCAAAAGAAAAAAGCGCATTTTGTTCTCAAACTTACATGGGGAGGATGAGGATTTTTTGAAGGAGAACGATCGTTTCAAACAAGCGGAAAAAGCCATTATTATAGGTGTAGTGGGGAATATCATTTTAGCTATTATTAAATGGGTGATTGGGGTACAATCCAATAGTCGTGCGCTTATTGCAGACGCGGTCCATTCGGCTTCAGATGTGGCAGGGTCTGTCGCAGTTTTCGTTGGAGTCCGCGCAGCAAAAAGACCACCAGATGAAGATCATCCATATGGTCATGGTAAAGCCGAGTCTGTTTCGGCCATCATTGTTGCTGTATTACTAGCACTAGTCGGATTTGAAATCGGAAAAGCATCAATTGAGGCATTCTTTAAACCTATCGCTGTTCCAAAGACGATGGCTATTTATGCTGTTCTATTCTCAATCATCATTAAAGAAATCATGTTTCGATATAAATATCTTCTCGGAAAAAAAATTAAGAGCGATGCACTAATCATTAATGCATATGATGACCGTTCTGATGTCTTTGCTTCCATTGCTACGCTTGTGGGGATAGTCGGGGCTATTCTTGGTGGCTATTTAGGAATTGATTGGCTTGTTTATGCCGACCCGGTTGCGGGGTTAGTTGTTGCTGTTTTGATTGTAAAAATGGCCTGGGAATTTGGTACGGAAGCAATACACAATACATTAGATCATGTGTTACATGATGAAGATACAACTGAATTTAGAGAATTGGTTCTGTCCGTTCCGGAGGTAAAAAAAATTACGGAACTTCATGCCCGTGAGCATGGACATTATGTTATTGTAGATTTGAAAATTTCTGTCGACCCCTACATGACTGTTGAGGATGGACACAAGGTTGGGAAGAAGGTAAAGGCAAAACTGATGGAATATGCAGAGGTACATAACGTTTTTATCCATATCAATCCATACTCTGATGATGACTGAAAATTAGAACCTATTATATAAAAAATGTCAATCGTTGTAACAGGCCCAAAGCTTCGATATAATAGTATGGTTAAGGGGTGAAACTTTTGTTACAATCTAAAACTCGTTGGAAAGTAAATGACTACAACCAGACAAACGCAAATCTACTAGTTAAAGAACTTCAAGTTACACCTCTAGTAGCATCCCTACTAGTGAATAGAGGACTTACAACTGTCCAGGAAGCACGTGAATTTTTAGAACCAGATTTACTTGAGTTCCACGATCCATTTTTACTGGACCAAATGGATACGGCTATTGACCGAATTAATACGGCCATTAAAAATGAGGAACAGATTTTAGTTTTTGGTGACTATGATGCGGACGGTGTGAGCAGTACGACCGTAATGGTTACTGCTTTAAAAGAAAAAGGTGCAAATGTTGAATTTTATATTCCAAATCGATTTACGGAAGGTTATGGCCCAAATGAAACAGCTTTTCGTTGGGCAAAATCCGAAGGAATCTCACTTATTATTACTGTAGATACAGGTATTTCTGCGCTTCATGAAGCAGAGGTTGCAAAAGAATTAGGCATTGACTTAATCATTACGGATCACCACGAGGTCGGTCCCGAGTTACCCGTTGCAACAGCGATTATCCATCCGAGAAAGCCGAATAGCCAGTATCCGTTTAAGGAATTGGCAGGAGTTGGGGTTGCTTTTAAAGTAGCTCATGCTTTACGAGGAGAAGTCCCTACGGATTTATTAGATGTAGCTGTTATTGGAACAATTGCCGATTTAGTTCCTTTAACTGGGGAAAATCGACTCCTTGCAAAAAAGGGAATAAGGGCGTTACAAAATACAAAGCGGCCAGGTTTAAGAGCATTATTAAAAAAAGCAAAGATCGAATCCAATGATATATCTGAAGAAACAGTTGGATTTGCAATCGGTCCACGAATAAATGCAGTAGGTCGATTGCAATCTGCAGATCCTGCAGTTGATTTATTATTGACAAACGATTTAGAAGAAGCAGCATATATTGCCGATGAAATCGATGAACTGAACAAAGAAAGGCAGCAATTAGTTAATCAAATGACTCAAGAAGCCATTCAAGAGGTAGAAGGGAATTTTCCACCTTCTTCGAATTCAGTATTAGTCATTGCAAGGGAAGGCTGGAACCCAGGTGTGATTGGGATTGTTGCTTCTAGATTAGTTGACCGCTTCTATCGGCCAACAATTGTCTTAAGCATTGATTCTCAAAAAGGTCTGGCAAAAGGCTCAGCAAGAAGTATTGAAGGCTTTAATCTATATGAAAGTCTATCAACATGTCGTGATATTTTACCGCATTTTGGTGGACATCCAATGGCAGCCGGAATGACACTAAAAGTGGAAGATGTGGCAGACTTAAGAAATCGCCTTAATACAATTGCAAATGAGGTATTAACCCCAGAAGACTTTCAACCTATCACAACTGTAGATGCTGTTTGCAGTATACAGGATGTTTCCATTGAAACAATTCTAGAGTTGAACAAATTAGCACCATTTGGAATGGGTAACCCAAAACCCACTGTGCAAATCAATGATGTTGAAATCAATTCGCTTCGAAGAATTGGGTCTGATCAAAGTCATTTGAAAATTGTTCTTCAGGAAGACCAAATAGCTCTAGATGGAGTTGGCTTTGGATTAGGACATACTGTTGACGGAATCTCACCTTTATCGAAGGTTTCCGTTATCGGAGAATTATCTATTAATGAATGGAATAATAACAGAAAGCCACAAATGATGTTACAGGATATAGCTGTACATGAGTGGCAATTATTTGATATTCGTGGAATGCGTGATTTCTTATCCTACCTTGAAAAAATCAAAGATGATAAACTCAAATTAGTTTCATTTGCTCAGGAAACTGTTCAAAAACTTCGTCTAACTAATCACGACGTAACGGTAATTTCTTCGTTTGAAGAGGCGACAGAGTTACAACTCGAATCAAAGCATGTTGTGCTTCTTGACTTGCCAGAAGAAGATGAAATGATCAAAGTACTATTTGATACTAGTTTTCCAAATCGGATTTACACATTATTTTTTCATGAACAGGATCATTTTTTCAGCACAATCCCGACTCGAGAGCATTTTAAATGGTTTTATGCATTTCTGGCAAAAAAGGGTCCGTTTGATATGAATCGCTATGCGCATGAGTTAGCAAAATATAGAGGATGGTCGACGGAAACAATTGATTTTATGTCACAGGTGTTTTTTGAATTAGATTTTGTTAAAATAGACAATGGATTTATTTCATTATCAAATCAAGCTAAGAAAAGGGATTTGACTGAATCGAAAACATACCAATTAAAAGCAAAACGAATTGAATTGGAAAAGCAATTATTGTATTCATCATATCAACAATTAAAGCAATGGTTTGATGCAATAAATCAAGGTTCGCATTCGCTTGAGGAGGCAATTAAGTAATGGATTTAAAAAAGTATATTGAAATAGTTGACGATTATCCAAAGCCAGGCATTAAATTTAAGGATATTACTCCTTTAATGAATGACGGTGAAGCGTATAAATATGCTACAGACCAAATTGTGAAATATGCTAGGGAAAAAGAAATTGACCTTGTTGTTGGACCAGAGGCTCGTGGCTTTATTATCGGTTGTCCAGTCGCATACTCACATGGTGTAGGCTTTGCTCCTGTTAGAAAAGAAGGAAAACTACCAAGAGATGTGATTAAGGTGGATTATGGTCTTGAGTACGGTAAAGATGTATTAACCATCCATAAAGATGCAATTAAACCAGGCCAACGTGTATTAATCACAGATGACTTACTAGCTACTGGTGGAACAATTGAAGCTACAATTAATCTTGTAGAACAGCTTGGTGGTATTGTTGCAGGAATTGCATTCCTTATCGAACTCACTTACCTAGATGGTCGTGACAAGCTTGAAGGTTATGATGTATTAACACTTATGCAGTATTAAGATATAGATGAAAAGCGCTCAGTTGTGAGTGCTTTTTTTAATAGATTCCTTTCTATAACCCTTAGGTAAAGAATTTTTAGACTTAATAGGCGATATTTATGTTATTTCCCTTTACATCTTTCAAGATTTTCAAGATAATAGAAACAATAATCTTTTTAATTCTATATTTTAAAAATGATTCAAGAGGATATCTTGAATCTTCAATTTATAAAAAGGTGATAAAATCCATGGCAAACGAACAGGTCTTAACTCCTGAGCAAGTGATAGAAAAGGCAAAAAAATATTTGAATAATAACGATCTCGAGTTTATTGAACAAGCTTATAAATTTGCAGAGGTAGCTCATCGGGAGCAGTTTCGCAAATCTGGTGAACCGTACATCATCCACCCCGTTCAAGTGGCAGGTATTTTAGTTGATCTTGAGATGGATCCTTCAACAATCGCGGGTGGTTTTCTACATGATGTAGTGGAAGACACGAATGTAACGCTTCAAGAAATTAGTGATGCATTTACTCCAGAAGTAGCAATGCTTGTCGATGGAGTCACAAAGTTAGGGAAAATTAAATACAAATCTCAGGAAGAACAACAGGCGGAAAATCATCGTAAAATGTTTGTTGCAATGGCTCAGGACATTCGTGTTATTTTAATCAAGCTAGCAGACCGTTTGCACAACATGCGTACGTTAAAGCATCTCCCACCAGAAAAACAGCGTAGAATTTCCAATGAGACGCTTGAAATTTTTGCTCCATTAGCCCATCGTCTTGGGATATCCAAAATTAAATGGGAGCTTGAAGATACAGCCTTACGATATTTAAATCCACAGCAATACTATCGGATTGTCAACCTGATGAAAAAGAAACGAGCGGAACGTGAGGAGTATCTTGAGGAAGTCATTAATGATGTAAAAGAACATGTTGATGAGGTTTCGATCAAAGCTGATATTTCTGGTCGACCAAAACATATTTATAGCATTTATCGGAAAATGGTTCTTCAAAATAAACAATTTAATGAAATTTATGATCTACTTGCCGTTCGAATCGTCGTAAATAGCATTAAAGATTGTTATGCAGTCTTAGGAATCATCCATACTTGTTGGAAGCCAATGCCAGGAAGATTCAAAGATTATATTGCAATGCCTAAGCCAAATATGTATCAATCCTTACACACTACAGTGATTGGTCCGAAGGGTGACCCACTTGAGGTCCAAATTCGAACAGTTGAGATGCACCAAATTGCCGAATTCGGGATTGCAGCGCATTGGGCATATAAAGAAGGTAAACAGGTTAACACACAATCGTCGTTTGAGGAAAAATTAACATGGTTCCGTGAAATTTTAGAGTGGCAAAATGATGCGTCAAATGCCGAAGAATTTATGGAATCCTTAAAAATTGATCTATTTTCTGACATGGTTTTCGTTTTTACACCAAAAGGCGATGTTATAGAATTACCAACTGGTTCTGTTCCAATTGATTTTGCATATCGCATTCACTCGGAAATTGGTAATAAAACGATCGGTGCCAAAATAAATGGAAAAATGGTGACCTTGGATTATCAATTGAAAACAGGGGATATCATTGAGATACTAACCTCGAAGCATTCCTATGGGCCAAGCCAGGACTGGATTAAGCTCGCTCAAACATCCCAAGCGAAAAATAAAATTCGTCAGTTCTTCAAAAAGCAGCGCCGTGAAGAAAATATTGAAAAAGGGAAAGAGCTTGTTGAAAAAGAAATTCGCAATCTAGAATTTGAAGTAAAGGATATTTTAACCCCTGATAATATTAAAAGAGTTGCAGAGAAATTTAATTTTTCAAATGAAGATGATATGTATGCAGCGATTGGGTATAACGGCATTACGGCAGCCCAAATTGCAAATCGTTTGACTGATAAACTAAGAAAGCAGCGAGACCTAGAACAAGTTATCGAAACGGTATCAGAGGTCAAACAAGTATCATCTCGTTCGAAAAGACGTGATTCGGGAGTACAGGTTCAGGGAATTGATAATTTACTAATCCGCCTGTCAAAATGCTGTAATCCAGTACCAGGGGATGAAATTGTTGGATTCATAACAAAAGGTAGAGGTGTATCCGTACATCGCGCAGACTGCCAGAATGTTCATACCGAGGATGCGCAGCAGCGACTAATAGAGGTTGAATGGGAAAGTAATCTAAATGATCGTAAAGAATTTAATGTTGAAATTGAGATTAACGGATTTGATCGTCGTGGATTATTAAATGAGGTTCTTCAAGCTGTAAATGAAACAAAGACGAACATCTCATCTGTTTCTGGAAGATCCGACCGAAATAAAGTAGCTACAATCAATATGTCGATTTCAATACAAAATGTAAGTCATCTTCATAAAGTTGTAGAACGGATTAAGCAAATTCGTGATATTTATTCAGTTCGACGTGTCATGAGTTAGGAGATAAGTTGTCATGAAAGTTGTCGTACAACGTGCAAAAGACGTGCGTGTTATTGTTCAAAATGAAGAAGTCGGAGCCATCAAAAATGGTTTAATGCTTTTAGTCGGAATTACACATTCCGATACATTGGAAGATATTAAATATGTGGCAGACAAGATTGTGAACCTTCGTATTTTTGAAGATGATGAAGGGAAAATGAATCAATCACTGCTTGATGTTAATGGAGATATTCTTTCAGTATCTCAATTTACGTTATACGGGGATTGCCGAAAAGGAAGGCGTCCAAACTTTATGGACGCTGCTAAACCCGAATTTGCGGAACACATGTATGACCTTTTTAATGCGGAAATCCGCGAAAAAGGAGTACATGTTGAAACAGGTTCATTTGGAGCAATGATGGATGTTCAATTCACAAATGTTGGACCAGTTACATTAATTATTGAGAGTAAATAATTAATGCCTCAAAAGCGATTTGCTTTTGAGGCATTTTTGTTAGGATTTTATTTTCCCTTAAAATATTGAGCAAGTCCATAATAGACTCCATTGGAAACATTTTCCTGGAACGTATTTGTGTTAACCGTATATTCTTCAGTCGGATTACTAAGAAATCCTAATTCCAATAGAACAGAAGGGTTACGGTTTTCACGTAACACTTGATAATTACCTAGGCGGTGTTCTCTGTTTTTAAAACCAGTATTCTTGACTAGCTCTGTTTGAATGTTAGAAGCGAGTCCAACATCAATATTTTTATAATAATAGGATGTAACACCACGAACATTTCGGTCATAAATGCTATCATAATGGATACTTACAAAAGCATCGGCACTTCGATAATGTGAAATACTCACTCTAGAGCGAAGACTGACATAATTATCGCTATTGCGTGTCAGAACTACATTTGCACCTGATGCACTTAATTTATCAAAGACTAGTCTTGCTGTACGTAAATTTAGAGTTTTCTCATAAGTACCACTTACTCCTATAGCTCCACTATCATTCCCGCCATGACCAGGATCAATCACAATGGTTTTTCCCTTTAAATATTGATTAACACCAGGTCGTTCTACAATTTGATCTGTTCCACTAACAGAAACAAGCCAACCGGCAACATATCCAATTTTATTCCCCGAAAGGTTGATTTTATACCAGTCACCTTCCTTTGCTACCATTGCAAACGAATCGCCTTCATTCGCTCGCGCAACTACTGAAGTTGAAGTAGACGAGCCAGAACGAATATTTGTCCCGTTGTAAAGGATCTTTACAGTTGATTCTGCTTTGTTTGGGGTTTCACTTGGTGTATCCATCTGAACGTCAAGATACCAACTAGCAACCCATCCTTTACTACCATTTGGCAAGGTAATATGGCTCCAATTATTTACTTCTTCTTGAATAGTGACTTTATTTCCCTGCTTCAAACTGCCAATAACTCTCCCAGAAAGGGAGCCACTATCTCGTACATTTAAGCTAGAAGCGGTAACTTTACCGATTTTTCCTTGATTTGTCGGACTTTGCGGTGGTGCAGCAGGTTGAGATGGTTTTTCTTCTGTTGAAGAAATGCCTGCTACAAAATCTCTATGTATCCAACCAGAGCTACTGCCGAATTTAATTTCTAACCAACTTTCTCTTTCATTTGTAATCGTAACAGTAGCATTTTGTTTTAACTTTCCTACAATTCTTCCTTGCAAATTAGGTTTATCGCGTACATTTAAGATTGAAGCAGTAACAGTTGCTGTTTTCTTAGATGTGCCAGAATTTGAATTTGGTGTTGAATTTGTAGGACCAGATGTTTGCTTCGTTGTTAAAAATTGTGAGGAAACCCAGCCAATATTTCCTTTATACGATATTTTTGACCAATTATCATTTGCTTCAATAAACCCAGCTTCATTTCCCTTGTTTAACGACCCGATTACTTGGAAGCCTGTTCCTGGACCGCTGCGAAATCTAAGCCCATCTACAGTTGAAACAACGGTGGACGAAGTACCGGTTTGGGTAGGATTAGTCTGTGTTTCTTTAATAAGCCAAGAAGCAACCCATCCTGTTTTTCCAGCAGAAAGCTGTAGCTTAACCCAATCATTTTTTCTTTCGATTATTGTGAATTTCTCTCCTTGTTTGACCTGTGCAGTCCTTGAATAGGAGAGTCCAGGGCCATCTCTCACGTTAAGTACAGTGGTGTCAATAATTGCGATTTGTTCAGCTTTTGTAAGATTTCCCGGGTTGGTTGTAACTGAAAAAATAATCGCGAGTAGGAACGCTAGTCCTATTTTTAAAATCTTGTGTAACACGTAAAAGCCTCCTTGAGTAAAAAGCATAGCTTTATAAAGATTCGCTAAAAATAAAAAAATTCCTGTTTAAAAGAAATAAATTCTTAAAAAAGGGAATGATACGTAATATCTTACCACGAAAAAGGGGCGAAAAGGATGAGATTTAGCGAAAAGAGTAACAATGTTCAAAATACTGGAGGAAATCTTTTCGGGGTTGATTTCCACGATTTTATTCAGAAGGAACAATCATCAACCTATGTGGAATTAGCAAGTGAATTTGGTGTTTCAGTTAAAGACGTACGGAACTTAAAAAAGCAATTACATCGTTCCTAAATAACCTTTTTGTTCTAAAAAAAATAAAAAAATCGATTCATAAACTTGACATGAACCGAGTTCATACGTATGATAATATAAAATTCTACAAAAAATATGATAATCTGAACCAGTGATGGGGAAAAGTAAATAAGACTACACATGAATAGAGAGGGAATGTCATAGGCTGCAAGCATTCCTACATGATGACTTATTGAACGAACACCTCTTAGGTTTCTCTCTGAAAAAGCAATTTGCTCTATTAGGAGTTGAACGTTTCAGGCGTTAACTGATCGAGTGAAAACTTCTAAACGACCAACTATTGTTGAGTTTATCGAAGTTTTAACTAGGGTGGCACCACGGGAACTATAAGCTCTCGTCCCTACAAGAAATTGTAGGGATGGGAGCTTTTTTGTTTTGTTTGTTATCCCAGATGTGTAAATACATATCTTTTCTTTGAGTAAGGAGGAGTAAATAAATGGTTAATATCCCTAGAGGAACGCAAGACATCCTTCCAGGTAATGTGGAAAAATGGCAATATATCGAGGAGATGGCTCGAGATATATGCAAAAGATTTAATTATAAGGAAATACGGACACCAATATTTGAACATACAGAACTTTTCTTACGAAGTGTAGGGGAAACCACTGACATCGTGACAAAAGAAATGTACACCTTTGAAGATCGTGGGGAACGAAGTCTAACCCTTCGACCTGAAGGCACTGCAGCTGTTGTTCGCTCATATGTAGAAAACAAAATGTTTGGTAACCCATCACAACCAACTAAGCTTTATTACTGCGGCCCTATGTTCCGTTATGAACGACCACAAGCAGGTCGGTTCCGTCAGTTTGTCCAATTTGGAGTTGAGGCATTAGGAAGCAATGATGCAAGTATCGATGCAGAAGTGATCGCCCTTGCGATGGAAATCTACAAATCATTGGGATTGAAAAAGCTAAAACTAGTCATTAATAGCCTTGGTGATAAATCTAGTAGAAGTGCACACCGCGATGCCCTAATCGCACATTTTTCACCTAGAATTGAAGAGTTTTGCTCAGACTGTAATTCTAGACTTGAGAAAAATCCAATGCGTATCCTAGATTGTAAAAAGGACAGGGACCATGAATTAATGCACACGGCACCATCGATTTTGGAATATTTGAATGACGAATCAAGTGAATATTTCAATAAGGTAAAGTCCTACTTAACCGATTTAGAAATTGATTTCGAAGTTGATTCCGGACTTGTAAGAGGGTTGGATTACTATAACCACACTGCATTTGAGATCATGAGTGATGCAGAGGGATTTGGAGCCATTACGACACTTTGTGGTGGAGGACGCTACAATGGTTTAGTGGAAAGCCTCGGTGGGCCAGAAACGCCGGGTATCGGTTTTGCTTTAAGTATTGAAAGACTTTTGGCCGCTCTGAATGCAGAAGGTATTGAACTACCAGTTGAAGAGAGAGTTGATTGCTATGTTGCTGCAATCGGTGAGGCAGCGTCAGCTAAATCTGTGTTCCTCGTTAATGAACTTAGAAAAGCTGGATTAGTTGCAGAAAAGGACTATTTAAATAAAAAAGTAAAAGGCCAATTCAAAGCAGCTGACAGATTACAAGCTAAATTTGTCGCTATTTTAGGCGATGAAGAATTGGAAAGAAAAGTTATTAACGTGAAGAACATGGAGTCTGGTCATCAAGAAGAAATCCAACTTGAGCAATTTATATCATATATACTTGAAAAAAGTCATTAGGAGTGGGAAACATGTCTGGAAGAACGTATTATTGTGGTGAAATAACCGAACAAGCAATTGGCGAAAAAGTAACACTAAAGGGCTGGGTGCAAAGACGCAGAGACCTAGGTGGACTTATTTTTATTGACCTAAGAGACAGAAGTGGAATTGTTCAAATCGTATTCAACCCTGAAGAATCTAAGGATGCATTAGAAATTGCTGAAACGGTTAGAAATGAATATGTACTAAGTGTAGAAGGTATCGTTGTAGCTCGTGATGAAGCAACAATAAACAACAATATCACAACTGGAAAAATCGAAATCAAGGTTTCTGATATTAATATCATAAATGAAGCAAAAACACCTCCATTTATGATTGAAGATCGTACAGAGGTTTCAGAAGATTTACGTTTGAAATATCGTTATTTGGACCTTCGTAGACCGGCTATGTTTGAAACGTTCCAAATGCGTCACAATGTTACAAAATCCATTCGCGAGTATCTAGATGGCGAGGGATTCTTAGATATCGAAACACCTATTTTAACAAAAAGTACACCAGAGGGTGCCCGTGATTATCTTGTACCAAGCCGTGTCCACCCAGGTGAGTTTTACGCACTTCCACAATCACCACAAATTTTTAAACAACTATTGATGGTGGGTGGATTTGATCGTTATTACCAGATTGCACGTTGTTTTAGAGACGAAGACTTACGTGCAGACAGACAGCCGGAATTTACACAAATCGATATTGAAACTTCTTTCATGAGTCAAGAGGACATCATTGCTATGACAGAGCAAATGATGAAGAAATTAATGAAGGACGTAAAAGGAATGGACATTGAACTTCCATTGCCACGATTAACGTATGAAGATGCAATGAACCGTTACGGCTCAGACAAACCTGATACGCGCTTTGAAATGGAATTAATTAATCTTTCTGAAGTTGTGAAGGATAGCGGATTTAAAGTGTTCAGCAATGCAGTAGCGACTGGTGGGCAGGTAAAAGCAATCAATGCAAAAGGTGCTGCAGATAAATATACTCGTAAAGACATTGACGGGCTTACTGAATATGTAAATCGTTACGGTGCAAAAGGGCTTGCATGGTTAAAGGTTGAAGAAGATGAGTTAAAAGGTCCAATCGCAAAGTTCTTTGATGCAGAAGAGCAAAAAGCATTAAGAGCAGTATTAGAGGCTACAGCGGGAGACTTGCTATTCTTTGTAGCAGATAAACCAAATGTAGTTGCAGATGCACTTGGAGCACTACGCTTAAAACTTGGAAAAGAGCTTGATTTAATCGATGCATCTAAGTTTAATTTCCTTTGGGTAACAGACTGGCCACTTTTAGAATATGATGAGGAAGATGGTCGTTATTATGCAGCTCACCATCCATTTACGATGCCAGCTAGAGAGGATATTGAGCTTCTAGAAAGCAAGCCATGGGAAGTCAAGGCACAGGCATATGACCTTGTATTAAATGGGTATGAATTAGGTGGAGGTTCACTCCGTATTTTCGAACGTGATATCCAAGAAAAAATGTTCAATGTTTTAGGATTTACAGATGAGGAAGCAAGAGAACAGTTCGGGTTCCTTTTAGAAGCATTTGAATATGGTACACCACCACATGGTGGTATTGCACTAGGTTTAGACCGACTAGTGATGCTTCTAGCAGGTAGAACAAACTTACGTGATACCATTGCATTCCCTAAAACTGCAAGTGCAAGTGATCTTTTAACAGACGCTCCTGGTGAAGTTAGCAAAGCGCAATTAAATGACTTGTATTTGTCGTTAAATGTTCGAAAATAGCGAACAAAACCCTTTTTGGTCAACTTGTAAAGACGAATTTCGTGTGTTAATATGTTCATAAAGTTAGAAGTCCTGATGTGTTTGTCGTATAACCTATTGTTTTGACCGAACAATAGATTATACGGGAGCCCGGAGTTTTCGTACTTGCGTAAATGCCTCATCTTTACTTGAAAAGAGGACTTACAAAAGTAGAAACAGGGTGCCCACCTGCGGTGAGCGGGTTCAAAACTAAGGCATCGACGACACGATTGGGACTTCTAAGGATACTTATACAAGACAACTCCCTGTTTACATTGTGTAAACAGGGGTTTTTTAATGTTTTTATGTTTTAAATACATAAATTCACATAGAAATACTTGAAATGTGTCGAAAGTATGTTATATTCTAGTTCTGGTAAAAATAAAAAAATATGACTTTGAATTTGATACCCAATGGAGTTGAAGATATGTTACACCAATTTTCACGTAATGAACTAGCAGTAGGCAAGCGCGGGGTAGATATCCTTAAAGACAGTACAGTAGCTGTCCTAGGAGTGGGTGGCGTTGGTTCTTTCTCAGTAGAGGCGCTAGCACGCTCTGGTGTTGGACGTTTAATCCTCGTTGATAAGGACAATGTGGATATTACAAATATTAACCGTCAGTTACCTGCTTTACTTTCTACAATTGGTCAGTCAAAAGTTGACGTAATGAAGGAACGTATTGCAGATATTAATCCTGAATGTGAAGTAATCGCGCTTAAAATGTTTTATACAGAAGAAACGTATGAAGAGTTTTTTAGCTATAACCTAGACTTTGTTGTTGATGCATCAGATACGATTATGTATAAAATTCATCTTATGAAGGAATGTTTGCAACGTAATATTCCAATCATCTCAAGCATGGGTGCAGCAAATAAGATGGATCCAACTCGTTTTATGATTGCAGATATTTCAAAAACTCATACCGATCCAATTGCGAAGGTTATTCGTACAAAACTAAGAAAAGAAGGAATTCGCAAAGGGATTCCTGTTGTATTCTCAGATGAAAGCCCAATCGTTATTCGTGAAGATGTTCGTAAGGAAATCACCGATGAGAATGCTAAAATCCGTAAAGCAAAAATGCCTCCATCCTCAAATGCGTTTGTACCATCCGCGTGTGGACTAATAATGGCAAGCTATGTTGTTCGTGAATTGCTAAAGGACATCAAAATAACTAGAGTTAAGGACCAATAAAAAAACGTGGCCTCGTTGGCCACGTTTTATTTATTTTGCTAATTGCTCAAGATTCCCGTTCTTATCCATTCGAAATGTCGGGGAGTTACGGTCCTCTGTATCTTCAAACATCACTAAGCGTCTTGCACGGTCCATAATTTGTACAAGTGCTTGGTAGTCTTCTTGAATGATAGTCTGTTGGTCAGATAACTTATCAAGTCTCTTCTCAAGCTCTTTAGTTTGCTGCTTCAATGTTTCATTTTCACGACGTAAACGATTATTCTCCATCTCCAACTGATTCGAAAGAAGATCATTATGACGTAATGAAGATAAGAATGAAATACAATCTTCAAGCTTGATTGAATTAGTAATTGAATTTGATGAAGGGATTAATTCTGCAGAAACCTCTTCGATATAAACAGGCACAGGTGTTTCTTCTACAAATGAATCCTGATTTACTGTTTTTTCTAGAGTTGTTCCTTTATCCTTGTTCATTCTTTCTAATGCTCGTTTTCTTTCTTTACGTTGCTTTTTTGCAATAGCAATTGCTTGTTCATAATTATTACGAACTTCCGCATTCCATCTAAACCCACATGCCGCTGAAGTACGGTTTAATTTATCGCCTACTTCGTCAAAAGCAGCCAATTGAGTTCCGCCCTCACGTATGTAGCGTAATACTGTTTCAGCTAATAATAGATCATCTTCATGTGACCATGCGTCTTGTCTTACTTTCATTTAACCAACTCCCAATTACTTAAAATAATAGATTTTTTCTTTATATCTAGCATGACCACGTTGTATTTGTTTTATACATTAGTAGTTTTATCAAAAAAGAAAATACAACATATGGAGTATAGGGACTGCATTTGCAATGTAAAAGTATTGTTAATTTCTCTCATAACCTAAAAAAATGGGAACTTTTTCATCTATAATACGTAAGTAGTATTGTCGCATAATCCGGAAAACGGCGAACGAGATTCTATACGAGTGAATCTCACAAACTGATAGGGGGAAACAATGTGCAACCAGTTTTACAATTAAAAAATGTAAAAAAGACAATTGGTAAAAAAGAAATCATTAAGGGAATTTCCTTTGATGTATATCCAGGTGAAGTGTTCGGCTTTTTAGGGCCAAACGGTGCTGGTAAAACGACTACGATTCGAATGCTTGTAGGGCTTATGTCCATCACTGATGGTGAAGTCATGATAAAAGGAACAAATGTTGCCAAGAATTTTGAACAAGCTGTCAGACATATTGGCGGCATTGTTGAAAACCCGGAAATGTATAAGTTTTTAACGGGATATCAAAATCTGGTTCACTATGCACGGATGGTGAACGGTGTATCAAAAGAACGAATTCTTGAAGTAACAAAGCTAGTAGGTCTTGAAAAAAGAATCAATGAGAAGGTTAAAACCTATTCCTTAGGAATGCGACAGCGCTTAGGTATTGCACAAGCATTATTGCACAGCCCTTCGATTTTAATTTTAGACGAACCTACAAATGGTCTAGATCCTGCTGGAATTCGTGAAGTTCGTGATTATATTCGAAAGCTTGCTAGGGAAGAAGGATTAGCCGTAATTGTTTCCAGTCACTTGCTCTCTGAAATGGAAATGATGTGTGATCGAATTGGAATTATTCAAGATGGTAGATTAGTGGGTGTACAAAAAGTCACTGAATTTATGAATGAAGAAACGAGCATTAGAGTCCATTTTCAAGTAGGTGATATAGAAAAAACACGATTAATTCTATCAACTGAATATCCGGCACTTGAAATGATTCAAACCGAAAAAGGAATTGAACTCAATATTGAACATGAGATGATTCCGCAAATAAATACTAGTCTTGTAAAAAATGAGATTCAGGTGTTTGGAATCACACAACTTTCTAAATCACTAGAGGACCGATTCTTAGAAGTAACAGGAGGTAGCAGAATTGGCTAATATCGTGAAACTGATACAAAATGAAAATATGAAAATTTACCGTCGCATTTCTACTTGGATTATGCTTGTAATACTGATAGCTGTAGCCATAGTCGTGGGAGTTGTAATGAATTCCACAGCATCAGATTCTGTTGATGAACAATGGAAACAAAACTTACAACAACAAAATGAAGTGTATAAGACAGATTTAGCGAATGAAGACTTACCTGACATGGTAAAGGATATTTCAGAAAGAGAATTAGCGATTAATGAATATCGCCTCGAACATGATATTGCTCCGATGGAAACTAGGTCTACATGGAATTTTATGACGGTTGCTGCAGAAATTGTATCATTAATTACATTGTTTACCATAGTCGTTGGTGCTAGCAGTGTGGCTTCTGAATTTACGTGGGGAACCATTAAATTATTATTAATACGACCTGTATCAAGAGCGAAGATTCTTCTGTCAAAATATTTAGCTACCATTTTATTTGCGTTATTTTCTTTAGTCTTACTATTTGTAGTTTCATTTTTAGTAGGAAGTATATTCTTTGGGATCGGAGGCTCCACACCACACCTCGTTTATAGAGATGGTGTAGTACATGAGGTTCATATGGTTTCACATATTCTCGGGATTTTCGGATTAAAATCAATTAATTTAATCATGATGTCAACATTTGCATTTATGATTTCTACTATTTTTAGAAATAGTGGTCTAGCAATTGGTTTAGCAATCTTTTTAATGTTTGCAGGGGTAAATGTTACAGCTCTTCTGGCAACAAAGTTTGATTGGGCAAAATACATTCTATTTGCGAATACAGATCTATCTCAATATCTTACTGGATATGTTTTAGTCGAAGGAATGACGATGACATTTTCAGTTATCATGTTAATTATTTATTTTGTCATATTTAATGCACTCACGTGGTTTGTCTTTACGAAACGTGACGTTGCTGCTTAAAAAAATGGGGGAAGAAATAGTCTAGTCTATTTCTCCCCCTCTTTTTGTAATTGTTCAAGCCGATCATATACTTTTGCATAATATTTTTCTTGTCCATTTTGTTTTGGCTTAAAGTATTTTCTGTTCTTTAATAGGTCTGGTAAGTATTGCTGCTTAACCCATCCATTAGGATAGTCATGTGGATATTTATAGCCTATTCCATGACCTAATTCTTTTGCACCGCTGTAATGGGCATCTCGAAGGTGATCTGGAATCTCTCCGATATTACCCTTTCGAATATCCTCAATTGCTTTATCCAATGATTTATAAGCACTATTGGTTTTGGGTGATAGACACTGTTCAATCACGACATTTGCTAGTGGAATGCGTGCCTCAGGTAGTCCTAAACGTTCTACAGCCTGGCAAGCAGCAATCGTATGAGCCCCAACCTCAGGTGCAGCGATTGAAATATCTTCATAGGCAATTACGGTAAGCCGTCTGCAAATCGAAACTAAATCTCCTCCTTCAATTAGTCTAGCTAAATAATGTAAAGCCGCATTTACATCACTACCGCGAATACTTTTTTGAAGGCATGAGAGCAATGAATAGTGTAGATCCCCGTCTTTATCATGAGAGAAGCCCTTATTTTCAACGCATTCCTTAACAAGCTCTATGTCAACTTCAATCACTTTAATATCTCTCGCTTTTGAGGCCATGACAACATCCTCTAACACATTCATAGCAGAACGTGCATCTCCTTTTGTGGATGATGAAATGAGATCAATTGCTTCTTCTGAAATCGAAATTTGCAAATCGCCAAGTCCACGTTCTGAATCAGCTAATGCACGTAGTATTAATTCTTTAATATTTTCTTTTGTTAATGGCCGAAGCTCTTTAATCTGTCCACATCTGCTCCGAATCGCAGGGTTTACATCATGGAACGGGTTTTCCGTTGTTGCCCCGATTAACGATATCAAGCCTCTTTCAACATGTGGAAGTAAATAATCTTGCTGCGCTTTGTTAAAACGATGGACTTCATCAATGAAAAGAATTAATTTCCCTTCCGCTTTTGCGGTTGAAACCGCATCCTCTATATCCTTTTTCCCAGCCGTTGTTGCATTAATGGAGATAAAGGGCATATCAACCGTACCTGCAATCGCAGTTGCAATGGAAGTTTTACCAATTCCAGGTTCCCCATAAAGTAAGATGGAAGGAACATGTCCATTCATAATCATTTTATATAAAGCTGTATCTTTACCAATAATATGCTTTTGCCCAAGAATTTCTTCAATATGCTTGGGGCGCATTCGGTACGATAAAGGTGCTTCGATAAGTGATTCAAAAAGCAAAACATTCATCCCCTTATCCAACAAAATCCTAATAGTTTTAATGTCTGTACATCAACTTTATCATACGTTTCGACCCGATAAAATACAAATACAATGCAATTTATGATATAATGTCGTGAGTTTAGACGAAATGAAATAGCAAATAGAGAAAGTTATGCAACAGTGGGAGACACAAGAGATGGAGTGAGGAAAATGCGAGCACAGATTAGCTTTAGCCGCCACATTTTGAAGTGGTCTACTTTTTTTATTGGGATGTTAATTATGTCATTGGGGGTAGTCATGATAATCAAAGCAGAACTTGGGGCGTCACCCTGGGATGTTTTGCATATCGGACTATTTAAACAAATTGGTCTTACTATTGGCTCATGGTCGATTATTGTCGGCTTTTTTGTTTTGTTCCTATCCTCATTATTATTAAAGCGACTGCCTCAAATTGGTGCTTTTTTAAATATGATATCAGTAGGTATTTTCATTGATATGTTCATGATGGCTCCGTTCCTTGTAATACCAGAAACTTTTATTGGGAAATTAATCATGCTGTTGATGGGACTACTTATTAACGGATATGGAATGGGAATTTATATATCAGCGAGTGTTGGTGCAGGTCCAAGAGACAGTCTGATGTTAGCACTAACCCAACTTTCTAATTGGAAAGTGCAATATATTCGTACAGGAATGGAAATTATTGTACTAACGATTGGTTGGTTGTTAGGAGGACCTGTTTTTATCGGAACTTTAATATATTGTGTAGGTATAGGCTATATCGCAGGGTTTGCGTTGCCACAATGTCAACGAATGCATGATGCATTAAAACAGAAATTGGCGAAGACACCGATAGTTGAAGTGAATCATTTTAGTAATTAGGGGTGAAAGTGAATGAAAATATCAACAAAAGGAAGATATGGTCTCACAATCATGATTGAACTTGCAAAAAATCATGGAAAAGGACCGCTCTCCCTAAAATCAATTGCAGCAAAACACGAGCTTTCTGAACATTATCTTGAACAATTAATCTCACCTTTACGCAATGCAGGATTGGTGAAAAGTATTCGTGGAGCCTATGGTGGCTATGTATTAGGGGATGAACCTACAAAAATTACAGCAGGAGATGTCATTCTCGTTCTTGAGGGACCCATTAGCCCTGTAGAAGTTTTAGAGGATGAAGAGCCAGCAAAACGGGAATTATGGATACGAATTCGAGATGCTGTAAAAGAAGTATTAGACAGTACTACACTCGAAGACCTCGCAAACCATAGCGATGGAAATGATGCATATATGTTTTACATTTAAGAAAAACATGTCATAATAACGTTACTTTTTTAAAAAAGGAGGGCTGATTTGATGCAGCATATTTATTTAGATCATGCAGCTACATCGCCCATGCACCCTGATGTTGTGGAGAGCATGCTTCCCTTTATGACAGAGGCTTTCGGCAATCCGTCTAGCATTCATTTTTTTGGACGAAAAAGTCGTCATGCAGTTGATGAAGCAAGACAAACCATTGCCGGTTCAATCAATGCAAAACCAAATGAGATTGTCTTTACAAGTGGTGGTACTGAGGCAGACAATTTCGCAATAATTGGAACTGCTATGAAGATGCAAGGAAAAGGCAAACACATTATTACGTCTGCTATCGAACATCATGCCGTACTTCATACTTGTGAACATCTGGAGAAACAAGGGTTTACAGTTACGTATTTACCAGTTAATGAGGCTGGACTCGTTTCTGTCAAAGACGTTGAAGCGGCACTGACTCCGGAAACGATCCTTGTGACAATCATGTTTGGCAATAATGAGGTAGGGGCCATACAACCGATTAAGGAAATTGGAGAACTACTTCAGGATCATCAGGCAGTATTTCACACAGACGCGGTCCAAGCATATGGACTGGTTGATATAGATGTGAATCAATATAAAATTGACCTACTTTCCGTTTCAGCTCATAAAATAAATGGCCCTAAGGGAACAGGTTTTTTATTTATGAGAGAGGGAAGAAAGTTAGCTCCTCTTCTATTTGGAGGAGAACAAGAAAAGAAACGTCGTGCAGGAACGGAAAACGTAGCCGGAATTGTTGGATTGCAAACTGCAGCACAGTTGGCGAAGAAAACAATGAGCGAAAAAAATGCTCTATACCAAGATTTCAAACAGGCTTTTGTTTCAGTTTTAAAAGAACAAGATATCTTGTTTGAAGTGAATGGTGAACTAACGAAGTCTTTACCACATGTGTTAAATATCTATTTTCCTGGTACAAATGTCGAGTCTATGCTTGTTAACTTAGATTTAGCAGGAATAGCAGCTTCAAGTGGGTCAGCATGTACCGCTGGGTCCATTGACCCTTCACATGTGCTAGTTGCGATGTTTGGGAAGGATTCGGATCGAATCGCTTCTTCTATCCGTTTTAGCTTCGGTATCGGGAATACAATCGAAGATATAAAAACAGCCGCATTAGAAACAGCAAAAATCGTTTCACGATTAATAAAATAGGAGGTGGAAATATGAAAGATCCTAAAGATACCCGAGTTGTAGTAGGAATGTCTGGTGGAGTAGACTCATCAGTTGCAGCCCTTTTACTAAAAGAGCAAGGCTATGATGTAATCGGGATATTTATGAAAAACTGGGATGATACCGATGAGAATGGCGTATGTACTGCCACTGAGGATTATGAGGACGTAATTCGTGTCTGTAACCAGATTGGCATTCCTTACTACGCGGTCAATTTCGAAAAGCAATATTGGGACAAAGTGTTCACCTACTTTTTGGACGAGTATAAAGCAGGTAGAACACCAAATCCAGATGTGATGTGTAATAAAGAAATCAAATTTAAAGCCTTTTTAGAGCATGCTTTAACACTTGGTGCGGATTATCTCGCGACTGGCCACTACGCTCGTGTTGAATACAGAGACGGTGAATACAAGATGCTCCGTGGGGTAGATGAAAATAAGGACCAAACTTATTTCTTAAATCAACTTACACAGGAGCAGCTTTCAAAGGTTATGTTCCCAATCGGAAATATTGAAAAGTCAAAGGTGCGGGAGCTTGCAAAAGAAGCAAACCTTGCAACTGCTACTAAGAAAGATAGCACTGGGATTTGTTTTATCGGAGAACGTAATTTTAAAGAGTTCTTAAGCAATTATTTACCTGCCCAAAAAGGAGATATGGTGACTTTTTCAGGTGAAGTAAAAGGGAAGCATGATGGCTTAATGTATTATACAATTGGTCAACGTCATGGCCTTGGTATTGGCGGAAGCGGAGAACCATGGTTTGCGGTTGGAAAAGACCTTAAGAAAAATATACTTTATGTGGATCAAGGTTTCCACAATGAGTTTCTATATTCAGATTCCATTTTAGCTACAAATGTTAGCTGGGTATCGGATATGGAACCTGAAGAGGAAGTAAAGTGCACAGCTAAATTCCGTTATCGTCAACCGGATAATGCAGTAACGGTTAAAAAGGTGGACGACAATACAGTTAAAGTCATTTTTGATGAGCCAATTCGTGCGGTAACACCAGGACAAGCAGTCGTTTTCTATAATGGGGACGAATGTCTCGGTGGTGCAACTATTGATAAAGTCTTTAAAAATGGAGAACGTCTAACATATGTTGGATGAAGAAACCTCAACTCTATATTTAGGGTTGGGGTTTTCCTGTGTTATAATATGAGTGCAAAAAAGTTGATTCTGGAGTTGAATATCAGTGGATTTAAATAAACAAGGCATTGAATATATGCAAGAAGGAAAGTACGAAGAAGCAGCGAAATGTTTTTCACAAGCTATTGAAGACAACCCGAAAGAGCCGGTTTACTATATTAACTTTGGCAATCTTCTAGCGGCTGTTGGCGATCCAGAAAGAGCAGTTGCTTTTTTTACGAAAGCTCTTGAGCTTGACGAAGGAGCGGGAACTGCTTATTACGGAATCGGTAACCTTCTTTATAACCAAGAAGATTTCTTAAAAGCAAAGGATATGTTTGAAAAAGCTCTAAAAGCAGGCTTGGAAAATAGCGATACATATTTTATGTTAGGCATGACATTGATTCAGCTAGGCCAGCCAAAATTAGCACTGCCATATATGAAGCGCGCAGTGGAATTAAACGAAAATGATGTGGATGCATTATTTCAATATGGCCTCTGCCTTGCGGGTGAATCAGTAATTGACGAAGCAATCAAAACGTTCCATACTGTAATTGAATTAGAACCTAATCACTCAGACGCCTATTACAATCTAGGTGTAGCCTATGCTGGTTTTAAGAATGATTATGAAAAAGCACTCGAAATGTTTGAAAAAGCATTAGAAATTCAACCTGACCATATGCTTGCAGCAAACGGGAAAAAGATAGTAAGTGAAGCATTAAATGAATAAATGAGGGGAGGGAATACTTAATGGAACAACAGGAGTCTTTAGATTTATTTGATGAACAACGAAAATTTATGAAGGGAACTCACTTAGTGACGATCTTTCATAATGAGCAAAATTTATATTCTGTCGTTCGCATTAGACTTCAAGAAACAAATGAAGACTATAATGAAAAAGAAGCAGTTGTAACAGGGTATTTCCCTCGAATTCATGAAAATGAAACATACATCTTTTTTGGTCGCTTAAAGGAGCATCCACGGTTTGGCATCCAATTCCATGTTGAACAATTTCAAAAAGAAATTCCACATACTAAACAAGGAATCGTCCAATACCTTTCAAGTGATCTTTTCAAAGGGATTGGGAAAAAGACAGCAGAAAAAATTGTAGAAAAACTTGGTGAAGGAGCCATTTCAAAAATCATCGCAAACCCTGATGTTTTGCAGGAGGTTGATAAACTTCCAGCAGACAAGGCCAAAGAGATTTATGAAACACTACAAGAACACCAAGGTCTTGAACAAATCATGATTGGCCTCTCTCAATATGGATTTGGTCCTCAGCTTTCCATGCGGATTTATCAAGTCTATAAAGAGCAGACACTTGAAATTCTTCAACATAGTCCGTATAAGTTAGTCGAAGATATTGAAGGTATTGGTTTCGGTAGAGCAGACGAATTGGGACGCCAACTTGGGATTTCTGGAAATCACCCAGACCGAATTAAGGCTGGTTGCTTATACATACTTGAACAAGATTCTTTACAGGACGGACACGTTTACCTATTTGTTGAGGATTTAATCATTCGTGTTCAGCAATTATTAGGACAAAGTAGCCGTGAAGAAATCATTGCTACAGATATTTCTAAGGAAATAATAAGTTTAACCGAAGAGAGTAAGCTTGTTATTGAAGAGGACAGGGTTTACCTACCTACCCTTTATTATTCTGAAAAAGGATTAATTACAAATATAAAACGAGTCATGGAACAGACAGAATACGAAAATCTTTTCCCAGAGTCTGAATTTTTGCTAGCACTTGGTGAGTTAGAGGAAAGAATTAATGTCCAATACGCACCTTCGCAAAAAGATGCGATCCAAAAAGCGCTCATGTCTCCAATGCTCCTTTTAACAGGTGGTCCAGGTACGGGGAAAACAACCGTTATTAAGGGGATTGTTGAATTATACGGAGAACTGCACGGCTGCTCCTTAGACCCAAAAGATTATAATTCCGAAAATCCTTTCCCAGTTTTATTAGTGGCACCAACAGGGCGCGCGGCAAAAAGAATGACCGAATCAACAGGTCTTCCAGCCGTTACGATTCATCGACTTCTAGGATGGAATGGAGTCGAGGGATTTAGTCATGATGAGGATAATCCGATAAACGGCAAGCTGTTAATCGTTGATGAAGTTTCAATGGTCGATATTTGGATCGCACATCAGTTGTTTAAATCACTACCGGAGCATATCCAAGTAGTGCTAGTAGGGGATGAAGACCAGTTGCCTTCTGTTGGTCCTGGCCAGGTATTAAAGGATTTATTGGCATCTGAAGTAGTACCTACCGTACGTTTAACTGATATTTATCGACAATCAGAAGGTTCGTCAATTATTGAATTGGCACATGATATTAAAAAGGGCGCTCTACCACCTGATATTTCCTCACCTAAAAAGGATCGCTCTTTTTTAAAGTGTTACCAGAACCAGGTACTTGAAGTGGTTAAGCAGGTTTCGGATAATGCAAAAAAGAAGGGCTTTTCCGTTAAGGATATTCAGGTTTTAGCACCAATGTATCGCGGTCCTGCTGGGATTGACAGTTTAAATGTGATGCTGCAGGAGCTTTTTAACCCGCCCGTACACGGCAAGCGAGAATTAAAATATGGAGATATTGTTTACCGGCGTGGTGACAAGGTGCTTCAACTCGTCAATCAGCCTGAGAATAATGTGTTTAATGGCGATATTGGTGAAATTGAGTCCATTTTTTATGCAAAAGAAAACACAGAAAAACAGGACATGGTTGTTATTAATTTTGAGGGCAATGAAGTCACATATACAAAACAGGACTTAAACCAAATCACACACGCCTATTGCTGTTCCATTCACAAATCACAGGGTAGCGAATTCCCAATCGTCATTTTACCGATTGTTAAAGGTTATTATCGCATGCTACGTCGTAATTTAATTTACACAGCCATAACAAGAGCTAAAAACTTCTTGATCCTATGTGGCGAGGAAGACGCATTAAGGCAAGGTGTTCAACGTGCAAACGATACAAACCGACAAACAACCTTATGCGAAAAATTGAAAACTACCTTTGGCGCAATAGGGGATGCTTCTGTTCCTGAAACAGTGCCTGAAGAGGCAAAATGCTATCAAGAGGTTATTTTCCAAACCGACCCAAATATTGGCATGGAGGGAATTACTCCATACGATTATATGGAAGTTGAATAAAAGCTGGGGATCCCAGCTTTTTTCTTTTGGTAACTCTTGTACAGTATGACACCTTACCTGAAAGTGAATGATAAGTAATGTTCGGAGAGGTGGCGATTATCTTTGCGGACGTTCTCACTACTCAAGGATTTACCGGTCTATGATGAAAAGTCTGCCGAAGAGCTCGGCCGAGTTTCAGACCTTTGTCTCACATCAGATGGCAAGGTGAATGCCCTGATTATGAAAGGAAAAGGACTATTTGAACGAGATCGAGTAGTCCCGATCGAAAGCATCTCCTCGATTGGAGATGATGGTGTCATGGTTTCGGACAGAACGCTATTGGAGCTTCTTGACAATGAAGCCGATACACCCACCTATTTTTTGCACACCCATCATGGATTATTCCGAAAGCCACTTTTGTCCTCAGAAGGTCAAAAATTAGGCTTACTTGAAGATGTATATTTTACAGAAGAAGTGGGCACTATTATAGGGTATGAAGTAACGGATGGCTTTTTTGCTGATATAACAGAAGGAAAAAAGGTAATCAAAACCAACGAGCCTTTAAAAATCGGTGAAGATGTCATCGTCGTATCTATAGATTAGGAATTCCATGATGTGAGGTGTACCCTGTGAAGTGCCCAAACTGTAAAAGTAAAGATATCGGTAAAATTGGTGTCAACCAATATTACTGCTGGGGATGTTTTATCGAACTATCTGTTAACAAAGGACAAATATTCACACATCAGGTAGAGGAAGATGGCACACTCAGTTCGTTGGATGATCTGTTTGCTGACGACGACAGAAGGATCAGTATGTAATCCTAAACAAGGAGTGAAGAGGAAATGAATAAAACAATGACTTCTCTAATCACTATGGGTCTAGGTGCTGCGGCATACGGAATGATGCAAAGAACAGATGTTATGTCTGCCCGCAACATGAAAAAAATGCGCAAACGCATTACGAAAATGTTTTAATCGTTAATGAAATGGAAAAACCCCACGGATGTGGGGTTTTTTGGTATCTGTTTGGAGTAGTGTCCATCAAGACTAAAGAAAGACCTGGATAAAATTAGGAGTTATCGAACCAAAAAAGTATAGAAAGAGGACCGCACCTGGATAAAACTATGAATCGCCATACCAGCTATAAGGTTTTAATAAACCCATTCAATAAATACCAACCAAAAACTGTCACGGACCACCTTTACTTCCTTTTATCCACATAATATGAGCCTCTACCAAATGATATCAAATCGAAATTCTTGGATAGTATTTTTTGTATTGTCTTTTTAGACCTTATAACCTTACACCAATTATAAATAACATACACAGTTATTCTTTTTTCAGGAAAAAGGAACCTAAACTCCTCTACGCTCCTAAGTACAGCTGATTCTTTGTCCTCCACAAAGCCACATTTTTTACAAACCAAAGTTTGTCTATTTGTATCTTCATATTCCAAACACCCACACTTACAAACAATCCCCTTCTCCAACTCCTCAAACGTATAATCTGGCAGCCGCGAATAAGGATTCGTCGTTATATGCAAAGAAGCCAATTGATTAGCTAATTCTATATGATCCCCGGAAACCCCAGAAGTCGCACCTGCATCTAGTTTTTTCAAAAATCGACCAAGTTGCGCATGGAATACATAGGGTCCATTAACCGGTGCCTCATATAAATAAAACTCTGGATTGATGAATATTACATGAGATTCAACTGGTATATTAAACCTCAATTCTTGGAGGAGTTGCCGAAATAATGATTCACTACGGGAAGTTTGGTTGAGGGGGTTTTTGATTTCTTTTCCATTCATTATGTGCAAGCGGCCATCTTCGATGTAATAGTCTCCTTCGTAGTTTTTGACTTCAAAGATGAATATTTTCTTTTGTGTGATAAGCAGGGAATCAATTTGGAATAGGGTGTTGTTCACTTTCAGGAGAAGGTCGTTTAATAGGAGGTTATCATTTGTGAGGCGTAAAAGGAATTCGTCAAACTGTTTTTCACCTAGCCAGCCTTTTTCGAGGGATACAAAATTGTTTTCGTCTTCTTCCGCTAGTTTCTTGTGGACTCGTAAAGAGCGTAGTAACTCTAGTTCAATGTTTTCACCACGTGGTTTAATAACTATAACCAAACTACCACATCCTTTCAGCTACATTTTACAAAACAATCTGTCTTTTTACAATATTTTCTGTTGCATTCACTCCCCGTATAAAACCGCATATACTCCAAAAACTACTAACAAGGGAGTGAATGAGATGAGTGAAAAAAGAATAAAATGGATTTTCAGAATATCACTATTATTACTAGCGTTTTTGACTATTTATGTTTTTTTGAAATTGGCTCCAGTCTGGCTCCCGATTGTGTTACTCTTAAAAACATTTCTCGTTCCTTTTGTTATTTCTATTTTTATCGCTTACTTGCTGCATCCCATTATTGAAAAAATCAGCAATCGTGGAGTACCGAGATCACTAGCGATCTTACTGATCTATTTGTTTTTTTTCGGTGGGGTTGGTTTTGGTATATACAAAGGAATTCCGGTAATTCTTGCACAGCTCAAGGACCTTGCTGAGAGCTTCCCAGAATTCAGTAAGACCTATAGAGTCTGGTTAAAAGAAATTGAATCAGGTAGTTCACAGCTTCCTGCCTTTGTTCACGCACAGCTTGATGATTTGCTTAATTCGCTAGAAAATTATGTGGATTATCTGCTTTCAAGGACAATTGAATTTTTAAAAGCATTGCTAAATTCCATTTTTATCATAGCCATTATTCCATTCATCGTTTTTTATTTGTTAAAGGACCACGACCAAATGATGAAAGCACTTTGGTATATTACGCCTCGAAAACTTAGAAAAGCAGGTCAGCTTTTTTTTCGAGATGTTGATGAGTCATTGGGGAATTATATTAGAGGGCAGTTGATTGTTTGTTTGCTTGTTGGAACAACAGCCTCTGTCGCATTTTGGATCTCCGGTATGAAATATCCCTTATTATTTGGAAGCATAGTGGGCATAACGAATATCATCCCATACTTCGGTCCAATTATTGGTGCAATACCAGCCGCCATTATTGCTGCAACAATTTCAATAAAGGTGCTAATCATTGTTGTTCTAGTTGTGTTTGGCCTTCAGTTTATCGAAGGAAACCTGCTTTCACCAATTATTGTCGGAAAAAGCTTACGCTTACATCCGATTGTAATTATTGCTGCGTTATTAGTAGGAGGAAAAGTGGGAGGAGTGGTGGGCCTTATTGTTGCTGTTCCGGTTGTGGCCATATTAAAGGTGTTTATCGTTCACGCGAAACAACATTTTACAGTTGCTCGAAAGGAACAATAACACATTGAACGCTGACGTTGACAAACATTTTTGACTTGAATATAATTGACAAGAAACTAGGTAATACATAATGTGACAATTTAATCACGATTAGTGAAAACTATGAAGGAATCAGTACGTTACAGTACCATCAAACCAGAGAGAAATTTCCAAGGCTGAGAGGAATTTCGGATGAAGGGTAACAGAAAGCTACTCCTGAGTGTAGGTAAACCTACCGGTGAATACCGTTATCAATATACGAAGGTGATGGGCACTATTTCTTTGTGTCCATAATCAGGGTGGTACCGCGAGCATACTCTCGTCCCTGTTTTTTAGGGGATTAGAGTATTTTTTTATGTCTAAAATGTAATTGGAGGTAGTGAAATGAAACAGTTAACATCAGCTCAAGTTCGCCAAATGTTTTTGGATTTTTTCCAATCAAAGGGACACGCAGTAGAACCAAGTGCTTCCTTAGTTCCACATGAAGATCCATCCTTACTATGGATCAATAGTGGTGTAGCTACTTTAAAAAAATATTTTGATGGACGTGTAATCCCTCAAAATCCAAGAATTTGTAATGCACAGAAATCAATTCGTACAAACGATATTGAAAATGTTGGAAAAACAGCACGCCACCATACTTTCTTTGAAATGCTAGGGAATTTCTCCATTGGTGATTATTTCAAAGAAGAATCAATTGAATGGGCATGGGAATTCTTAACAAGCAAAGATTGGATTGGTTTTGACCCAGAGAAGCTTTCTGTTACGATTCATCCTGAGGATGATGAAGCATTTGAACTTTGGAATAAAAAGATTGGAATTCCTGAGGAACGAATCATTCGTCTTGAAGGAAACTTCTGGGATATCGGTGAAGGTCCAAGTGGTCCAAATACAGAAATCTTCTTTGACCGAGGCGAGGAATTTGGAAATGACCCGAATGATCCAGAATTATATCCAGGTGGAGAAAATGAACGTTATCTAGAAATATGGAACCTTGTGTTCTCTCAATTTAACCATAACCCAGATGGTTCTTATACACCACTTCCTAAAAAGAATATTGATACAGGAATGGGTCTTGAAAGAATGTGCTCTGTTATTCAAAACGTGCCTACAAACTTTGACACAGATCTTTTTATGCCGATTATTGAGGCAACTGAATCCATTTCAGGTGAAAAATATCGTCAATCAAAAGAAAAGGATGAGGCATTTAAGGTTATTGCTGACCACATCCGTACAGTTACATTTGCAGTAGGAGATGGGGCCCTTCCTTCCAACGAAGGTCGTGGCTATGTAATCAGACGACTATTAAGACGTGCTGTACGTTATGCAAAACAAATATCCATCAACCGTCCGTTCATGTATGAACTCGTTCCAGTTGTAGGGGAGATCATGGTTGATTTTTATCCGGAAGTAAAAGAGAAGACTGAGTTTATTCAGAAAGTCGTGAAAACAGAAGAGGAACGCTTCCACGAAACGTTACATGATGGACTAGCTATCCTATCAACTGTTATTCAAAAGGAAAAAGCAAAAGGCAGTGACACGATTCCAGGTGCAGATGTCTTCCGTTTATATGATACGTATGGTTTCCCTGTTGAACTAACAGAGGAATACGCAAAAGAAGAAGGTATGAAAGTCGACCATGATGGCTTTGAGCGTGAGATGGAAAGTCAACGTGAAAGAGCAAGATCTGCTCGTCAAGATGTTGATTCCATGCAGGTCCAAAGTGGGGTTCTTGGTGAAATTAAAGTCGAGAGCACATTTGTTGGGTATGATGAACTTGAAGCCGAGTCAACCATTCTTGTCATCGTAAAAGATGGAGAAATGGTTGAGAAAGCAAATAAAGGTGACGAAATTCAACTTATTTTAGACCAAACGCCTTTTTACGCTGAGAGTGGTGGACAAATCGCTGATGAAGGTACAATTGAAAACGAAAATACAAAATTAGTGGTAAAAGACGTTCAAAAAGCCCCTAATGGACAAAACCTTCATCGAGTAGTTATTGAAAAAGGAAGTTTAACAAAAGGTGACAAGCTCCATGCGAAGGTTGATCAAGAGAATCGTGCTGGGGTTATTAAAAACCACACGGCGACTCACCTTTTACATCAAGCATTAAAAGCTGTGCTCGGTGCACACGTAAACCAAGCGGGTTCACTTGTAACATCAAATCGTTTACGTTTTGACTTCTCTCATTTTGGTCAAATTAAGCAAGAAGAGATTGAGCAAATTGAAGCGATTGTGAATGAAAAAGTTTGGAGCAGCATCCCGGTTAATATTGACTATAAATCGCTAGCTGAGGCAAAAGCGATGGGAGCAATGGCCCTATTTGGTGAAAAATATGGCAACATCGTTCGTGTTGTTCAAGTTGGTGACTATAGTTTAGAGCTTTGTGGTGGATGTCATGTACCAAACACTTCAACTATTGGGTTATTCAAAATAGTTTCTGAGTCCGGAATAGGCGCAGGTACACGTCGTATTGAAGCTGTAACTGGTGAAGCAGCATACCATGTTATCAACGATCAAGTAAAAATGCTACAGGAAGTTGCTAACCTTTTAAAAACAAAGCCGGCAGAAGTTCCAAGTCGCATTGAAGCATTACAACATGATATTCGTAATTTACATCGTGAAAATGAATCACTTTCTGCGAAACTTGGCAATATAGAAGCTGGTAGCCTTGTTGAAAGTGCGAAAGAAATTAATGGAGCAACTGTTTTATATAGTAAGGTAAATGCCCAAGATATGAATAATCTCCGTGCAATGGTCGATGACTTAAAGCAAAAGCTTGGCTCAGCTGTAATTGTCCTAGGTTCTGTTAACGAAGACAAGGTAAACTTAACAGCTGGTGTAACTAAAGACTTGATTGATAAAGGCTTCCATGCCGGAAAATTAATTAAGGAAGTAGCAACTCGTTGTGGCGGCGGCGGTGGTGGCCGACCTGATATGGCGCAAGCGGGTGGTAAAAATCCAGAACAACTTGAATCTGCATTACAATTTGTAGAAGAATGGGTAAAAAATATCTAAAAGATGTGAATTTGTATCATTCTGTCTAAAGGAATGATACAAATTGTCACTTCTTGTTTCTATTTAGTTGTGATTAGTGTACAATGAGTGGTAAGATTTACATGTACGGATGCGGACACCAGAATCTAAAGAGTGAGGTGCAAAACTTGAGCTCATTTGATAAAACGATGAAATTCAACTTTCCAGAGGAACCAGTTGAAACCAATGTAAATGAAGTATTATTCAATGTTTATGATGCTCTTCAAGAAAAGGGATACAATCCAATCAATCAAATTGTAGGGTACTTGTTATCCGGAGATCCTGCATACATTCCACGTCATAATGACGCAAGGAATATCATCCGAAAGCTTGAACGAGATGAAATAATCGAGGAGTTAGTGAAGTCGTATTTAAAGATCCATCGTGAGGGGTAAAACGAATGAGGATTCTCGGTTTGGACGTCGGCTCAAAAACAGTCGGTGTCGCCGTCAGTGATGAAATGGGCTGGACTGCTCAAGGCATTGAAACAATCAAGATAAATGAAGAACGACAGCAGTTTGGATTGGAAAGACTTGGTGAAATTATCAAGGAATATGAAGTAGAGTCTGTCGTAATTGGTTTACCTAAGAATATGAATGGAACTATTGGACCACGTGGTGAAGCCAGTCAATATTATGCTGATATGGTACAAGAGAAATTTGGTTTGCCTGTTGTATTATGGGACGAGCGTCTCTCAACAGTAGCAGCTGAACGTGTCCTATTATCAGCGGATGTAAGTCGAAAAAAGCGAAAGCAAGTCATCGATAAAATGGCTGCAGTCATGATCCTCCAGGGGTATCTAGATAGTAAAAATTAATGAGGTGGATTAACATGGAACATGGTGAAAAGCAAATAACAGTAATTGACGAGCAAGGAAATGAAATTCTTTGTGAGGTACTATTTACATTCGAATCAGATGAATTTGGAAAGTCATACGTCCTTTACTATCCTGTAAGTGATGAAAATGAAGATGATGAAGATATCGAAATTCATGCATCAAGCTTTAGCCCTTCTGAAGACGGTGAAGATGGTGAACTTAAACCAATTGAAACTGAAGAAGAATGGGACCTTGTCGAAGAAATGCTAAATACGTTCCTTGATGAAGAAGGAGAAGAATAAAAACAGCCGCGAGCTGTTTTTTTCTTTTTCTCCAACTTATGGCTTAAAAAATTCAAAAGATACCTAAAAAAAGAACGAAATTTTTAGAAAAAACTGCAAAAATATAGTGAATTCTCCCTAAAATTGACGAATTAGATAAAAAAATGTAGTATAATAATTCGAGTGAGGGGAGGATTTTCGATATATGTCTGATAACGAATCGAAAAAGGATTTATATAAAAAGAATTTGCAAGAACGGCATAGAGAAGCCAAAACAATCCGTAAAATTGTGTTTATCGTATTTATCGTTATATTAGTAGTTTTATCTGGAATAATTGGCGGAGGCTATTTATATATAAAATCAGCACTTGAGCCTGTTGACCCTACAAATAAAGAACCAATCGAAGTAACTATACCAATTGGTTCGTCGCCAACAGCGATTGCAAGAATTCTTGAAGAAAATGATATTGTGAAACATGCAAAAGTTTTTCGTTACTACACAAAATTTAAAAATGAATCAGGTTTTCAGGCTGGTGAATATACATTTAATCAATCTATGAACTTTGATCAAATCATTGAAAGTCTGAAATCAGGAATCCTTATGGGAGAACCAGCTTTTAAACTAGTGATACCAGAAGGAAAACAACTTGAAGAAATAGCAACAATTATTGCGGAGCAAACCGGTTATACCAAGGAAGAAATCATGGAAAAGGTAGACGACCCTACCTATGTTAAAGACTTGATTAGCAGGTTTCCAAATACATTATCGGAAGAAATTTTAAATAAAGATATTAAACATCCGCTTGAAGGTTATTTATTCCCAGCAACCTATCCATTTTATGAGAAAAAGCCTTCAATTGAATCCATTGTCGAAACAATGCTAGAGCAAACAGATAAGATCCTAGTAAAATACGTTGGGCTAATGGAAGGGAACAGCTATATCGATTCTACTCATAAACTATTAACCATGGCGTCGTTAATAGAAGAAGAAGCAACGGCACAAACAGACCGTGAGCAAATTTCTAGCGTGTTTTATAATCGTCTGGATGATGGAATGCCACTTCAAACCGATCCTACTGTTCTTTATGCATTAGGAGAACATAAAAAACGTGTTCTATATGATCATCTTGAAGTGAACTCACCATACAACACATATAAAAACCAAGGTTTAACACCTGGACCCATTGCAAATGCAGGTGAATCATCCCTATCAGCGGCGTTAAACCCTGCAGAGACGGATTACCTATACTTCTTAGCAGCTCCAACAGGTGAAGTGTATTACTCCAAGACATTGGACGAGCATAATGCTAAAAAAGCACAGTATATAACCAATCAACAATAACTTACTAGGGAACCCAATATGGCGTTCCCTTTTTCTTTATGGTAAAATAAGTTGAAATTATTATCATACAAAAATAAAAAAGCAAAATTACTGCACTTTTAACCAATACCACCATACTGAAATGGAGGTTTTTTTCTTGTTATCAAGCAAAATAACCAATTATCTAGAAGGTCTATTTCCAAAAAGAGACGAAATCATTGAAGAAATTGAACATTATGCAAAAGAAAACAATGTACCAATTATGGAACTAGTAGGCATTGAAACAATGCTTCAAATATTGCGTATTTCTGAGCCAAAGCAAATTTTAGAAATTGGAACGGCAATTGGCTATTCTGCTATTCGGATGGCTCAGGCACTTCCAAATACGAAAATTGTCACAATTGAAAGAGATCAAGAAAGATACGAAAAAGCCCTTGAAAATATTGAACGAACAGGGACAGGTTTACAAATTGAAGTGATATTCGGTGATGCTCTTGAAGCAGCTGAGGAAGTAAAGAAACATGGGGAATTTGATTGCATTTTTATCGATGCTGCTAAAGGGCAATATCGACATTTTTTTGACATCTATGAAAAATGCCTTTCAAAGGATGGTTTAATTGTTACGGATAATGTACTATTTAAAGGGCTTGTTGCAGAGGAACAAATTGAGAGTAAAAGAATAAGAAATCTCGTAACAAAAATTAAATCGTACAATGAATGGCTCCTCGCACACCCAGATTATCTGACTACTATCTTACCTGTTGGGGATGGGGTTGCATTAAGTAAAAGAAGAGGTGTAACGGAATGAAGAAACCAGAGTTACTGGTGACTCCTACATGTGTAGAAGATATTGAACCATTGATTAATGCTGGTGCTACAGCTTTTATTATAGGTGAACAACGATACGGTTTGCGTCTTGCTGGTGAATTTAACCGTGAGGAAATTGTAAAAGCGGTTGAGGTTGCTCATGCACATGACGCGAAAATATACGTTGCAATGAATGCCCTTTTCCATAATGAAAAGGTCCCTGAGTTAGGAGACTATGTCGCGTTTCTACGTGATAGCAATGTGGATGCGATTGTTTTTGGTGACCCTGCTGTACTGATGACTGTAAAAGAGGTAGCACCAGAAATGAAACTTCACTGGAATACTGAAACAACAGCGACAAATTGGTATACATGTAATTACTGGGGCAGAAAAGGCGCAAAGCGTGGGGTTCTTGCTCGTGAGTTAAACATGGATGCAATTGTTGAAATAAAGGAAAATGCAGAAGTTGAAATTGAAGTTCAAGTACATGGAATGATGTGCATGTTCCAATCGAAGCGTTCATTAGTCGGAAACTATTTCGAATATCAAGGTAATGTTATGGAAGTTGAAAATCGTAAAAAAGAAAAAGATATGTTTCTATTCGATGAAGAGCGTGGCAATAAATATCCTATTTTTGAAGACGAAAATGGCACTCATATCATGAGCCCAAATGATGTGTGTATTGTCGATGAATTGGAAGAAATGATTGATGCTGGTGTAGATAGCTTTAAAATCGAGGGGATTTTAAAATCAACAGAGTATCTGATTGAGGTTACAAAAATCTATCGAAAAGCAATCGACTTATGTGTCGAAAATCGTGATGAGTATGAAGATATCAAGGATGACCTATTATCACAACTTGAAGAACTTCAACCAATAAATCGCCCACTAGATACAGGTTTTTATTTTAAAGAAACGGTTTACTAGCAAGAGAAAAGGAGGAAATTGTATGACAGCAGTTGTGAAAGAGCCTATTTCAAAGATAGTAGACGGCAAACGTGTAATTGTTAAAAAGCCTGAGTTGCTTGCTCCAGCAGGTAACCTTGAAAAACTAAAAATTGCTGTTCATTATGGCGCAGATGCTGTTTTTATAGGTGGTCAAGAATATGGATTGCGTTCAAATGCTGATAATTTCACATTAGAAGAAATCGCTGAAGGTGTGGAATTTGCGAAAAAATATGGTGCGAAAATCTATGTTACGACAAATATATTTGCTCATAATGAAAATATAGATGGATTAGATGAATACTTGGCCGGATTAGAAAATGCTGGAGTATCTGGAATTATCGTTGCAGATCCCCTTATTATTGAAACATGCAAGCGAGTGGCTCCAAAAATGGAAGTACACTTAAGTACGCAGCAATCACTTTCTAACTGGAAGGCTGTTCAATTCTGGAAAGAAGAAGGTTTAGAACGTGTTGTTTTAGCGCGTGAAACAAGTGCAGAAGAAATTGAAGAAATGAAGGAAAAGGTCGATATTGAAATCGAAACTTTTGTTCATGGTGCGATGTGTATTGCTTATTCTGGACGTTGTACATTAAGTAATCATATGACAGCTCGTGATTCGAATCGTGGTGGTTGTTGCCAATCATGTCGATGGGATTACGAATTATTCAAATTGGACGAAAATGAAAATGAAGTAGCCCTATTTGGTGACAATGATGCTCCATTTGCAATGAGTCCAAAAGACCTAAAGCTTATCGAATCGATTCCACGCATGATTGAATTAGGAATTGATAGCTTGAAAATTGAAGGACGAATGAAGTCAATTCACTATATTGCAACAGTAGTAAGTGTTTACCGTAAAGTGATCGATGCGTATAGTGCAGATCCAGATAATTTCGTCATAGATGAAGAGTGGCTTAAAGAGCTCGATAAGTGTGCAAATCGTGAGACTGCTCCTGCCTTCTTTGAAGGGGTTCCTGGAGTTTCAGAGCAAATGTATGGTACACATAGTAAAAAAACAACTTATGATTTTGCAGGTCTCGTGTTAGACTATGAAAAGGAATCAGGAATTGTAACGTTACAACAACGCAATTACTTTAAAAAGGGAGACCAGGTTGAATTTTTCGGCCCTGAAATTGACAACTTCACACAAACAGTTGAGACGATTTGGGATGAGGACGGAAACGGAATAGAAGCTGCGAAACATCCATTGCAAATTGTTTCGTTTAAAGTGGACAAGCCTGTTTATCCAAACAACATGATGCGAAAGGGGAAGTAAGATGAGCAGAAAGCCAATTGTCATTGGCATTGCTGGGGGCTCAGGATCTGGTAAAACAAGTGTTTCAAAAGCCATTTATGAGCATTTTAGAGGCCATTCAATCATGATGATTGAGCAGGATTCCTATTATAAAGATCAAAGTGATATACCTTTTGAAGATAGATTAAATACAAATTATGATCATCCACTGGCTTTTGATAATGATTTACTCATTGAACATATTAAAAATCTTCTTGAATATAAAGGTATAAGAAAACCAGTTTATGACTATAAATTTCATACAAGGTCTTCTGAAGTGATCAATGTTGAACCTAAAGATGTCATTATTTTAGAAGGAATTCTTGTTCTTGAGGATGAAAGATTACGCGATTTGATGGATATTAAACTATATGTTGACACGGACGCCGATATCCGTATCATCCGAAGAATGCTACGTGACATAAAAGATCGTGGCCGTACGTTAGAATCTGTTATCGAACAGTATGAAACAGTGGTTCGTCCGATGCATAATCAATTCGTTGAACCAACGAAGCGATATGCAGACATTATTATCCCCGAAGGTGGACAAAATCACGTTGCAATAGACTTAATGGTAACAAAAATTCAAACAATTCTTGAACAAAGTGTCATTTTGTAATAACATAACAGAGAAAAAGGTGTTATGATAGTACAATCAATAAGGAAAGGAATGGTGGTAATTTTCTACCATTCCTTTCCCTACATACAGTAAAGAAAAAAATTCGTACTACATATTTTATCTTAAAAGCAATCACAGGGGGATTGTAACGACTACAAGGAGTGAAGGGATTATGGTAGAGAAAGTATTTCCTATGACATTAGAAGGAAAGCAAAAATTAGAGCAGGAGTTAGAGCATTTAAAGACAGTTAAGCGCAAAGAAGTAGTTGAGCGCATTAAAATTGCAAGAAGCTTTGGGGATCTTTCAGAAAACTCAGAGTATGACTCTGCGAAAGATGAACAAGCATTTGTTGAAGGACGTATTACAACAATTGAAAATATGATTCGTAATGCAAAGATTATTGAAGAAGACGCTGACAGTGCTGGTCGAGTTTCACTAGGAAAATCAGTTACGTTTATTGAACTTCCAGATGGTGAAGAAGAAACATATACAATTGTAGGAAGTGCAGAAGCAGACCCATTTGAAGGAAAAATCTCTAACGACTCTCCAATTGCAAAAAGCCTTTTAGGCAAACATGTTGGTGATAAGGTAACTGTTCAAACTCCAGGTGGAGAAATGCTTGTAGAAATCACTAAGATTGACTAATACGACAATGCACTAGGCCTTTTTATAACATTTTAATATGTATAAATAGTGTGACACCTCGTCGAAACTGTAGACGAGGTGTTTTTCTATGGTTATTAAAAGACGAGCATTACTAATTCTGGTACTAATTCTGTTAGGCTTAGCTGGATTACTCGGTAGGCTTATACAATTACAGCTAGTAAGTACAGAATCATTTACGGATAGAGATGTGAATTTAATTGAAGCGAGTGTATCGCAACGAACCCAAGAACTTGTTATTGACCAGGGTCGTGGTAGATTTATTGACCGTAATAAAAAGGCGCTAACTCATGAATATTATCCAACACTGGTGTTGTTTCCTTTTTTAAAAAACGTTGAATGGCCAGTTGAAGAAGTAGCGGATATCGTAAATATTCCCGCTTCAAAACTAAAAGATGAAATTCTGGAAGCGAAAAAGCCTGTTATTGTAGGTGGAGATAGACCCATAGAATTAACGGAAACGCAAATGAATAAAATCAATCATCTCCAAATTCCTGGTGTATTTGCGGTCCATCGTCAATATGAACTCGATAGTGAAATCGCCGAGCACTTAATCGGCTTAATCCGGGAAAACAGAGAGTTGTTCGAAAATCGTTATCCAGAGAAAAACTATTTACCGAAAAATACAAAGTTAGGTATCACTGGTTTACAATCTACGTTTGATGAATTCCTATTACCAGAAGGAGAGGCGAAGCTTTTATATCACGTAGCAGGTGATGGAGGACCATTATTCGGCATTGATGTAAAGTACACTGCACCTGCAAATCCATATTATCCAGTTGCTATTCAAACAACACTTGATCGAGACCTCCAGATGTTGACAGAAAAGATACTTGATAAGCATGATTTGAAAAAAGGTGGAATTGTTCTTCTTGATGTTGAGTCTAATGATTTACTTGCTATGGTGAGTAAACCAGATATAAATTCATCAAACCCTTTCAGGGATGGCTCTGCTGAAAATCAAATGATTATGCCACAATTCCCTGGTTCTGTGTTTAAGACGGTTATTGCCGCAGCTACAATCGAAAATCAACAAATCTCAAACGATCGTATGTTCAATTGTGACCAAGATTTGTATGGGGGGGGGCAAGCCGAATATCCACATGGTATGCTGAATTTTCATGATAGCTTTGCAAAAAGCTGTAATTTTACCTTTGCTAAGCTGGCCCAAGAATTAATACAAAAAGACCAAAACGTGATTGAACAATATTCTGAAATGCTTGGTTTACTTGGCCCAGTTGGATGGAATGGGGATGTATTTCGTTTTCAAGATTTTAAGCAGCTGCCAAATGAATACAATGGCCGAATTTGGACAGATGAACGTGATAAAAAAGTAGCCAAAGCAGTTGCACAAACAGCCATTGGACAAAAAGATGTTAGGGTAACTCCATTGGGGATTGCAAATATGATGGCAACTATTGCTCGTGGCGGTTCCAAAAAGGAGGTTCGTACTGTTAGTGATGTATTATATAAAAACGGGACAACCCTATTCTCATTCTCCAAACAGGATATGGACGGACCGAAGATAGCTCCATACACGGCAAGTAGGCTTCAGGAATTATTAAGGGGTGTTGTTACATCTGGAACGGGACAAAGGTTCGCACAACTTCCATATACAGTGGCCGGAAAATCAGGTACTGCTGAGACAGGAAAAAAACAAGGAGATGCAGTCCTTGTAAACAAATGGTTTGCGGGTTATTTTCCATTTGAAAAACCAAAGTACGCGCTTGTCGTCGTCGATTTAGAACAGCCAGGAGCAAAGTCTGTAGCGAATACTGTTTTTTATGAAATCGTACAAGGTATATATCAAATGGAACAGGAAAAAGGTACCAAACAAAGCGACTGATAAATAAATGTCTTCAACCTTTCTTTATCACATGCTAGAATAAGAAGATAGTTTACTGATTAATAGTCGTTTTTAGGAGGTACTATAATATGGGGTATGAGTTAGACAAAATGAATGAAGGGCCTCGATCTGGAAGAAGAGCGAAAAGAAAAAAGGTAAATCGAATTTTAAATATTTTAATCGTCCTTGTGGTTGTTATGATTGTCTTTTTTGGTGGAAAGTTAATTTTCGGTGACAAAAATGTAGATGATTCTGTAGCTTCCAAACAGACAAATCAACCGGCAAATGATAATGGAAAAGCTGCTTCGGACCCTTCAGATAACAAAGAGAATGAAGCAGAAGAAACTTCTGGCGAAACGAATGAACAAACGAAGGAAGATACAAAAAAAGAAACGCCTGAAGAGGAAAAAGCAATAGAAACGGATGAAACTGAAGTGATTACAGAAGGTGATCCTGAATCAAATATTGTGAAAACAATCGTCAATCAGGCATGGAAGCCAGTCGGTACTGAGCAAGCAGAACCACATACAACGAATTTCGAAACCGATTCAGTTGACCGCAATGAAATGGAAATGGCTACAAGTTATGCCACCGGTTTTGACCGCTCAGATATGGTTGTGTGGTGGCTAGGCAGAAACGGTGGAAATTCGATCACTGCTACTGTTTCATCGAAAACAACAAAACAAGTACTTAAAGTGTATTTAAATTGGGTTCCTAACGAAGGCTGGAAACCAACAAAAATTGAAGAATTAAAAGAAAATGACAGCGAAACATATAAAAACTATAAAACTTCAGAACCTGATGAAGACGAAAACGAACCAGATGAGGATGAAGATTAATTTTAGCGCAGGATATTCCTGCGTTTTTTTGTGCGTTTTCTTATCTAATAATTGATAATAGCAGTATAATATGTTAAATTTAGAACAATTCATTGCTTAATTCATAGTATACTTATAGGAATAATATATAATGTGGAGAGTGAGAAAAATGGGGCGAGAATTTTTAGATGTTTTTGAAGGTTGGGCGGATTCTTATGATTCAACTGTAACCGGTCATGATGTGGAATATAAAGAAGTGTTTTCACGATATGATGACATCTTAAATGATGTTGTACAAAAATCTGGTCTCACTGTTTTGGAGTTTGGTGTGGGTACAGGAAATCTCACTCAAAAATTACTTAACAATAATAAGAAAGTGTATGGAGTGGAACCATCAAAGCCGATGCGGGAAATCGCCTTAGAAAAGCTTCATAACTTTGATTTTACAATAGAAGATGGAGACTTTATCGTTTTCAATAAGCCAACAGCCCAGATTGATACCATTGTAAGTACGTATGCATTTCACCACTTAACGGACACCGAGAAAAACCAAGCTATTTTACAATATAGCAACTTGCTTGAAAAAGGTGGTAAAATAGTGTTTGCGGATACAATGTTTGAGAATAAACAAGAATATACAATGACGATTCATTCCGCAAAACAAAATGGCTTTCATAACCTTGCAAAAGATCTAGAAACGGAATATTACACAACCATTCCTGTATTACGTGAAATTGCAAAGCAAAATGGCTTTACTGTTGAATTCACACGTTTTAATCATTTTGTTTGGGTCATGGAGGCAACGAAACAGTAAAAACGAAAGGTGATACGTACTAATGAAGATAGCAATTATTGGAGCAATGGATGAAGAAGTAGCAATTTTAAGAGAGAAAATTGAAAATAGACAGGAAACCACAGTTGCCGAAAGTGTTTTTTATACCGGGACGCTAAATGGGTATGATGTTATTTTATTAAAATCAGGAATTGGAAAAGTGAATGCAGCGATATCTACAACTATTTTATTACAGCAATTTAAACCAGATTATGTTGTAAATACAGGCTCAGCAGGTGGTCATTTAAAAACGCTTAATGTAGGCGATATTGTCATTTCTTCAGAAGTAAGACATCATGATGTGGATGTAACTGCTTTTAACTATGAATATGGGCAAGTTCCTGGATTGCCAGCTGCATTTAAAGCGGATGAAAAGCTAATAGAGTTAGCTGAAAAAAGTGCTGAAGGAATCACAGATATACAGGTTGTGACTGGATTGATCGCAACAGGTGACTCCTTCATGAATGATCCAGAGCGAGTATCATTTGTAAGTCAAAAGTTCGGTGATTTATATGCTGTAGAGATGGAAGCAGCGGCTGTAGCGCAAGTTTGTCATCAATTTAAAGTACCATTTGTCGTTATCCGTGCCTTATCAGATATCGCAGGAAAAGAATCTGATGTATCGTTTGAACAGTTCCTACAAACTGCAGCAGCCCATTCATCAGATGTAGTTGAAAAAATGGTAGCACAAATTAACAAGTCTTTGTAACTTTATTCAGGATAATTTAGACCTTTGGAAGGTATTAAGTCCATAATGATTTTTACAATATTGAGTAGGGTTAGTAACAGGCTGAATAAAGTTACGCCTCCGGCGGATGCCACAGATTTTCAATGGAAAATTTTCGAGTAAGCTCGAAAAAAATCTGGGCGTAAATTCGCCAAGGCGAATTTGATTAGAGGTGAATTAACATGCAAGTGTATCAAAATGTTCACGGGCTTATTGGCAATACCCCGATCGTTGAGATTACGAAGTTTCCATTATCTAATGGTGTTCGTCTCTTTGCAAAGCTCGAATTCTTTAATCCAGGCGGAAGCATAAAAGATCGTTTAGGAGTTGAACTTCTTCAAGAAGCTTTTGCTACAGGTCAGTTAACTGAAGGAGGAACGATCATTGAGCCTACTGCCGGCAATACTGGGATTGGACTTGCACTTGCTGCAATCAACCGAAATGTAAATGTGATTCTTTGTGTTCCTGAAAAGTTCTCAGTTGAAAAACAAGAATTGATGAAGGCGTTAGGAGCGACGATCGTCAATACTCCAACAGAGGCAGGTATGACGGGTGCGATTGAAAAGGCAAAAGAGCTTCTTAATGAAATTCCAAATTCCTATTGTCCACAACAATTTGCAAACCCAGCGAACCCTGAAACCTACTATAAAACAATTGGACCCGAGATTTGGCAACAGCTTGAAGGACAATTAGATATTTTCGTAGCGGGAGCAGGTACTGGTGGTACTTTTATGGGAACTGCTAAGTATTTAAAGGAAAAGAAAAAGTCCATAAAGACCGTTATCGTTGAACCAGAAGGATCAATCCTAAATGGCGGTGAATCAGGTCCACATAAAACAGAAGGCATTGGAATGGAATTTCTTCCAGGATATATGGATACATCCTATTTCGACTCGATTCATACTGTATCTGATGAGGACGCGTTCCGTCGAGTGAAAGAAATAGCACGTACGGAGGGGCTTCTTGTCGGCAGTTCTTCAGGGGCAGCCCTTCATGCCGCTCTTTTAGAGTCAGAAAAAGCACAACCCGGATCACATATTCTAGTCATTTTTCCTGACAGTAGTGAACGCTATTTAAGTAAAAAAATATATCAAGGTGGGATTTAAGAATGAAACGTAAAACGATGCTTATTCATGGGGGAGTTGGCGAGGATCCACAGACTGGCGCGGTCAATACGCCTATCTACCAGGTTAGCACCTATAAACAAGAAGGAATCGGAGGCCATAAAGGCTTTGAATATTCAAGAACTGGAAATCCAACCAGACATGCACTAGAAGAATTAATCAAGGATATTGAAGGTGGAGAAAGAGGATTTGCATTTGGCTCAGGTATGGCTGCAATCACAGCTGTAATGATGCTATTTAACAGCGGAGACCATGTCATTTTAACAGACGATGTGTACGGTGGAACATATCGCATAATGACAAAGGTTCTTAATCGCCTAGGTATTGATTCAACCTTTGTTGATACAAGCAATCTAGACAATATTGAAGGTGAAATTCGTGAAAATACAAAAGCAATTTACATCGAATCTCCGACAAATCCTTTATTAAAAATTACCGATATTAAAGGGGCTTCAGAAATTGCAATGAAACATAACCTCCTAACTATCGTAGATAACACCTTTAGCACACCATATTGGCAAACACCAATTGCTCTTGGTGCTGATATTGTTTTACACAGTGCTACCAAATATATTGGTGGTCATAGTGATGTAGTGGCTGGTCTTGCGGTTGTTAACTCTGCTAAGCTAGGTGAAGAATTGCATTTCGTTCAAAACTCAACTGGTGGTGTACTTGGTCCTCAGGATTCCTGGTTATTAATTCGTGGGATTCGTACACTTGGTGTACGGATGGAAGAGCATGAGGAAAATACGAAGAAAATTGTCGAGTTTCTTCAAAACCATCCAGCAGTTAAAAAGGTATACTATCCTGGGATTGAATCCCATCCAAATCACGCCATTGCTAAGGAACAAGCAAAAGGATTTGGTGGTATGGTATCCTTTGATGTTGGCAGTGAAGAAAATGCAGATAAGCTCTTAAGTAAAGTTAAATACTTTACTTTAGCGGAAAGTTTAGGGGCAGTCGAAAGCTTAATTTCTGTGCCAGCTAAAATGACCCACGCCTCCATTCCAGCAGATCGCCGTGCAGAATTAGGCATTGGAGATGGGCTAGTACGTATCTCTGTGGGATTAGAAGATAATGAAGACTTAATCGAAGACCTCGAACAAGGCTTACAATAAGAAGTAAACCTCTGGCCCATTTAAGGGTTAGAGGTTTCTTTGAGGGAATTAAACTGCTAAAATTTACATTCTTAACAACCTATCAAGCTATGATATTATAGGGTAGAAGTTTAATAATTTGGTAGGTGAAGACATGATGGAGCAAAATAAACAAATGAAAAACCTGCGTACTAAAGTCACAGACTACACAAACTTCGGATACATCCTTCTTGTTTTAAGTGTATTTTTATATATCGGTGTTATCATTCCGGAGGGACGTTCTCCGTTTCAATTATATACAATGATGGGTTCTACACTCATTCTCTTAAGCTTGTCATTTACATTTTTTATTTTAGTGATTAAATATAAAAAACAACTCGAAGAATAATAGTCCTTCACCTAAATTTTTGGTGAAGGAATTTTTTTGCAAAAAAGTGTTTACATGTGTACCTGAATTGGTTATAATTACCACAGTAGGAAAAAATTAATGACAAAAGGAGGTCGAGTAAAATGATTAAATTAAATGCTATTGCTACAAATATGACAACTTCATATGAAACAATCTATTCGACCAAACCGGTGATTAATTTTTAATTTTATTTGATACGTTAATCATGCCACAGGTGGAATAGTACGCCTGTGGCTTTATTATGCCTTTAACGCCACAGGACTCGTATGCCTGTGGCCTTTTTGTGTCAATTTTTCCTACACAATTATCAAAATGTATAGCTAACGAACAAAGGAGGTGAGTAAATAATGACCATCAATCTATTTTTCTTAACGATCTCAATTTCAAAACGTCAAAAGTCTATTGAAGAATATGTACATGAAGAAAAAGTCAATAAACATATGGAAGAAATGAAGGAACGCCAATATTCAATGATGCGCTTATTTTAACTTTATCAGTATATATTTTAAATAGTGATGTGAAAAATACAATATGATGATAAAAATTTTGTGGAGTTCATACTACGACTGATAAAGTTAAAGCCTCCGGCGGATGCCACGATTTTTCAATGGAAATTTTTCGAGCAAACTCGAAAAAAATCGGGCTTACAAATACGCCAAGGCGCATTTGATACAACAAAACTAAAAATAGGAAAGGGGAATGATGAAAATGTTAATGAGAAATTGTCCGATTATAGCTTGGTTATCTGTGGAGAAGGATTCCACCTAACGTACTAAAATCATAGGAGGAGTTTCGAATGATTTCGGTACATGTACTGATTTTTACCATTTTATTTTCAAAGAAAAATAAACAATAAATTGAAAGGAGCGCCAATGCTAGGCGCTCCTTTTTCTCGCCTTAATTTTGTCAAATTTCTTTAACACAATGTTCAAAAGTGGATAACGTTTACATAGTTCGTAAGTGATAAAGTAAAAGTAAGAAGTACATCTCTTTATGGAGGATGATGGATATGTTTATGATCGTTATGGGGCTTGTCATTACAGCTGTTATTGCCATTATTATTGGAACAGAGGTAAGTGTAGAATTATAGGATAGTAAGATAAGAAAAGGGTGGACTGCATAACCAGCAGTCCACCCTTACTTTATGTCCTTCTTTTTTCTTTTTCTGCCCGATAAAATTCATGGAACATTTTCATTAATGCACGCTTTTCAATCCGCGAGACATAACTTCTTGAGATACCAAGCTCTTTTGCAATTTCACGCTGTGTTTTTTCCTTCTTTAAATCAAGTCCGAACCTGCCCACAATTACTTCTTTTTCCCGGTCGTCGAGTACATCGATGTATTCTTTAATCTTCTCGAGCTCCATATTTAATTGGATGGTTTCAATCACATCTTCCGTTTCAGATTTCAACACATCAATTAGACTAATTTCATTTCCTTCTTTATCCTGGCCGATTGGATCATGAAGAGAAACATCCTTTTTTGTCTTTTTTAGAGCTCGCAAATGCATTAAAATTTCATTTTCGATACAACGAGCAGCATACGTAGCCAGTTTAGTACCTTTTCCTTGTGAATAGCTTTCGATAGCCTTTATCAAACCGATCGTCCCAATTGAAATGAGATCCTCTGTGTCCTCGCCTGTGTTTTCGAATTTTTTTACTATATGAGCAACTAACCTTAAATTATGTTCAATTAACACATTCCGAGCATGTTCATTTCCCTCGGCTAACAATTGTAAGTATTTCTTTTCATCAGAAGATGATAACGGTTGAGGAAAAGCATTATTTTTTACATAGGATACTAAAAATAATAATTCTTTTACAAAATAGCCTAATGCTGCTAAAAGTCCAGACATTCGCTCACCTCCACATATATCGTAGTGTATGTATGCATATCCATTACACCACTACTAGGCGTTTGCCCATTACTTAATGTTATGTAGGAAGTTGCTTCCATGTGTCTGTCCAATGTAAAAAAGCTGAGGATAGTACAAAAGAAGAACTTTTATACTCCATCAGCCATAAATTTCGAATAAGTTTACTTTATAATTGTATAAAATGGTGCAATTGCTATTATTAAAGCGAATCCAAAAACAACGATGGAACCGGGTTTGTTTTTATCTTTCCAGAGGGTGATGGAAAAGCCAACTGTATAAAGAATGGCAATTGTCATCATCAAATAAATAAATGCATCCATACCTTAATCTCTAATCCTTTCATAACTTGGTAATTCCGACTGTCGCCCAAATTCAGTAAAAGTGATATCCATATTTATGCTAAAATCTGCTTCAGGATAGGATCTCATCCAATCATAGTTTTCCCATTGTGGGATGGTTAAGAAATGTTTTCTAGCGACTAGAGAAAAACCAAAGAGGTCAGCTTTGAATTCCTCCTGTGAACGTTTGATTAAGTCATTTATTCTTTGTTCAAAGCCTTTCTTAATGTGATTCTTTAATTCGGCTCTTTTTTTTTCATCATCAGCATAACTTACCATACTATGGTCTGTTAAAATTTTTGCTTGGATAGGAAGATTGACCTTGATAATTGGTACTGGCTTTGATACATCAACCGTTATTTTTGGAGAGGTTACTTGAGTAAAGCGTGCTGTAATATAATAATTTTTTTTAAAGGGATCCGGGAAAGCAACTAAAAAACTAGGGTTAATTGCCTCTTTGTTTAGCAATAGAGTTAATCGAGTCTCTTGCACCGATAATTTTCCAATCATTTGTCCCTCTTTAAAGACTGCAGAACCAAGAAATTGAGCAGGGTTGGTATCGCCAGTTATATTTAAGTTTCCAGCGATGAAATTTTCATCAACGTTTTTTCTCGCAGTAACTTCGTCTTGTTTAGTCGTAGCATAGGCAGAAATAAATAGGTCTGCATCTGCCTCAGTGATTCTAAAAAAATTGTGTATTTTAGAATCTGGAACATATCCAATTTCAGTTGCATGATCGAACATTGTTTCAAAATATTCATGCCTTCTTGTTTCAAGTTTTGGTTTGTTTCGATCAATAAAAGTCACTGCATTTTCCTTCGTAACTATGATTTTCGAATCTCGCCTAATTTCACGGTCCTTGGTTGCATCATACATCCAGCGAACAAAATCCTTATCTTTTGCGAGCTCCTCTGAAACAATAAAGAAATCTAGAATGTCGTATGTAATAGCCTTAGCTATTACAGCGTTAGCGATATTTTGTGAGTGAATAAAACTTGAGGCATTGAATGTGATTGTTTCATGTGTTGGCTCACTTGTGCCTCCTCCTTGTTGTGTTGAACCAGCTTCTGGATTAGAGATTAGATAAGTTATTTTTATAAAGCCTTTAACATCTGATTTGTCTAGACCAATTCCAAGTACATAAGCTCTTTGATCAATCTCCTCCATATCCCAGCAGCCGACTAACATCAATAAGGGAAAAAGTATAAAGAAGTGCCTAATTATTTTGGCTTGTTTTTTCATGTTTCAAATCTCCTTTAAGTTTTGCGAATAACCACATGACACAAGGAAATAAAAGAAACAAAGGGCTGAGAATATTAAGTAGAACTTCTCTTATCTTAAAGACTGTGAACGTAGGCGCCTCTGGTGCAATCCCGAAAATAACAACAATTGTCGCAATAATTGGCGTTAGATATTCAAATTTTTTAATATTACATATTCCTCCGATAAATATGGCAATTAAATATAAATAGACTGTAAAACGAATAAATGAGGCTATTATCCAAAATGGAAAGAAAAAGGTTTCAATATTTGTTAAAAATCCTACCCTAATTAAGCGTATTAATTCTTGATAAGGATAATCAATCATTTTTAATCCCTCATAATCGAAGACAAGTAAATAGATAATAAATGAAATAGTAATCTCAATAATCACAATAGAAAATGCAATCCAGGTTCCTTTTTTATAGGCTTTTGCTGATACAATGTAGGGAGCAATTAATCCCAAAAAAAAGAATTCTACAAAAATAGATACATGGGTTGTACTCCTTTTTACTACTTCTACAATTCCTGGACCTAAAAGTGGAAAAATAAAGGTTGAACTACTTTCTTTTAATCCTAAAATTAAGGAAATTAATAATGAAAATTTTATATAGAAAAGTACCAGCCATGAAACGGTTCCAATATGTTCAATGCCTTTTTTTGCGCCATAAGAACAAACAATCATTAACACGGAATAGATAATTAATGTTGGCGTTTCTGTAAAATACATTGTTCCAATAATGTCAACATAAATGGCGGAGTCAAAAGTGAGACCAATAAAACCAGAAAGGACTAGAATACAGGACAGAAAAGTTCCTATATATCTTCCAAATAAATGTAGGATGACATCATGTAAATTTTTATTTTTGTAAGCTGTTATAACTTTTAAAGTTAGATAAATTGGGATAATTGAAAGCAACCCAATTATAATGGGAGCCATCCATAATGCGTTACTAAGGTAGTCTACGAAAATGGCAGGGGTATCATCAGAAAGCTTCACACCAACAACCAAGATTACCATAGCAACATATTCTCTTATTCCAATTTTTCCTTTCGATTGCTCCATTTTTTAGTCCTCAGCTTTTTTTATGACGTCTTTTGGCTTTAGATAACCAGGACGAATTCTTTCACTCTTTAAAATCTGTCTGATGATTGTATCCTTAGATGAAAGGTATTTTGGTGACATTGGGGATAAGAATGGAACACCAAAAGATTTTATGGAAACCATATAAAACATCCCAACAGTAAACAAAGCAGTCATACCAAAAATACCAAATAGGCCAGCAGAAAGAATAATAATGAAACGTATGATTCTTATCGCAAAATTCATGCTTACATCACTTAGTGTAAATGAACAAAGACCACTTAATGCTACAACAATAACTACAATCGGACTGACAATGTTTGCCTGTACAGCTGCCTGACCTAAAATAAGGGCCCCAACAATCCCAATTGTCGGTCCGATAGGATTAGGGACTCGAAGTCCTGCTTCTCGTATAAGTTCGAAAGCTATTTCCATCATTAATATTTCTACAAGTGAAGGGAAAGGAACTTTTTCACGAGTTGCAGATATAGCTAATAAAAGATCAGTGGGGACCATTTCTGAATGGTAATTCGTTACTGATACATAAATAGCTGATGCGAAAAGAGTAATAAACAATGCACATACACGTAATACCCGGATGAAATTTCCATAAATAAATCGTAAATAATGATCTTCAGGGTTATGAATAAAAGACCAAAATGTTGCCGGTAGTATTAATGCCGCTGGAGAGTTATTCATTAATAAGACTATATATCCGTCTTCTAAAAAAGAAGAAGTACGATCAGGTCTTTCCGTATATAACATACTAGGGAAAATAGATTTCGGCCTTTCTTCGATATATTGTTCTAATAGAGAGAGGTTTTGGATGGCATCGACATCTAATGCATTTACTCTCTCTTTTATATTTTTGATCATTTTGTCGTTGGCAAGATCCTTGATATATAGAATATACAGTTCGTTATGAGATCGTTTAGATATAGTAGATTGCTCTACAATTAAGTTTTCACTTCTAATCTTTTTCCGTATTAGTGATATATTTGTATCTACGTGTTCGTTAAATGCTTCCTTTGGGCCTTTAATGACAACTTCATTTTCGGCTTTTTCAACGGATCTGCTTTGAAAATTAGAAGTTCCGAAGACAAATGCCACTTGCTCACCGTCAATTAGTAATATTGCATTTCCTTGATTTGCACCCGTAACAATATCCTGTATTTGTTGTGCCTTTGTAAAAGATTGGACTTCAAGAAGGTTTTGAATTTCCTTTGATGAATCTTCATTTTTTAGCAAAGGCTCAAGTATATGTTCACTAATCATGTCTATATCAGTAATGGTTGAAATAAACAATATAGCTGCTTTTTTATTTAATCCACCGATCGTAAAATTATGGATTTTTACATCATTGTTTTCGGGTATTGAATATATCTTCTTTAATGTTGAAATATTGATCTGAAGTTCGCGATTGATTTCCTGCTTTTTAATATGAATATCTTCTGCAGCGGATTCTTCCGGATATTGTTCAGGGTCTAGTTTTGCGTTATTAAACTTTTCTAGATAGCTTTGAATTATATTCTTCTTCATTACAAACAACTCCGGGTTTTTCCTAAGTTTGCCACCAAAGGTAAAATTTAATTCAAAGAGTGTAAAAGAGTGAGAAAGTCAAAATCCTAACGAAAAGATAGAAATTTTTTAAAAATCCATTTATAATGAATCATATAAATTATTTAGGGAGACTAAATAATTAGAAGGGGGAAATAATTTTGAGCACGAGTACATATGAACAAAAATGGGATTTAGATGTATTTTTCGAAGGAGGTAGCAGTTCACCTGCATTTCACTCCTTCTTGGAAGCGCTACATAATGAACTTTCAGAATTCAATGCTTTAGTTGATGCTTTTCAAGTACCAACAAATGAGAAAGATAAAGACGAATTGTTAAACATACTAAATGCATTCCAATCATCTTTCAAAAAGCTTCGTCAAGCAGGTGCCTTTGTTAGCTGTTTGACAGCCCAGGATACAACAGATCGTGGTGCTACTCTTTTACAAGGAAAAACAACACAGTTAAGTGCACAACTTCAATCCGTTCTTACTGCTTTCGATCAAAAGCTGGTTGCAATAGAGGAGTCTGTTTGGAATAATCTTTTATCAGAGGAGCCATTAAATGAGCTATCGTATGTATTAGAGGAAAGAAGAACGAGAGCAAAAGAAAAGCTAACTCTCGAGCAAGAAAACCTTATTAATGCTTTAGGGGTTGATGGCTATCATGCATGGGGACAGCTTTATAATATGGTAGTTGGAAACATCAAAGTTCCATTTGAGGAAAATGGGGAAGAAAAACAGCTTTCTGTTGGACAAGCATTCAACAAATTTTCTAGCTCTGACCGTAATGTTCGCAAGACAATGTTTGAGCAATGGGAAAAAGCTTGGGCTGAACATTCAGATTATATTGGTGAGTCGCTGAATCATCTTGGCGGGTTCCGTTTAAATGTATATAAAGCACGTGGTTGGGACAATGTGCTCCAAGAACCGCTGGATATAAACAGAATGTCTAAAGAAACGCTTGAAACCATGTGGTCTGTCATTACGGAATCCAAGGCTCCATTTGTTGAGTATTTGAACCGTAAAGCAAAGGTATTAGGTCTAAATAAACTTAGTTGGTATGACCTGGATGCACCTGTTGGACAATCTGAAACAAAGGTTTCCTATCAAGAAGGTGCGGAATTTATTTTAGAACAATTTAGTAAGTTTGGTACTGAGCTTACTGAATTTACCCAAAAAGCATTTGAAGATAGTTGGATTGAGGCTGAAGATCGTCCTGGTAAGCGTCCAGGCGGATTCTGCACAAGCTTCCCTGAAAGCAATCAGTCAAGAATCTTTATGACGTTCTCGGGAACACCATCTAATGTATCAACGCTTGCTCATGAGCTTGGCCATGCATTCCATCAGCATGCAATGGCAGGGGTTCACACGTTAAACCGTAGTTATGCAATGAATGTGGCAGAAACTGCATCCACGTTCGCAGAAATGATTGTCGCTGATGCTTCTGTAAAAAATGCAAAATCAGAAGACGAAAAGCTTGCACTTCTAGAGGATAAAATTCAAAGAAGTGTTGCATTTTATATGAATATCCATGCTCGTTTCCTATTTGAAACAAGATTCTATGAGGAGCGCAAACAGGGAATTGTAAGCACAGAACGTCTTAATGAACTTATGCTTGAAGCGCAGAAGGAAGCATACTGTGGAGCATTAGAGGAATACCATCCACAATTCTGGGCGTCAAAAATGCATTTCTATATAACGGGAGTCCCTTTTTATAACTTCCCATATACATTTGGTTATTTATTCTCTTTAGGTATTTACGCGAAAGCATTAGAAGAGGGAACAGATTATGAAGAGAAGTACATTGCACTGTTAAAGGATACAGCAAGCATGAAAGTAGAAGATCTTGCTGCAAAACATTTAGGTGTTGATTTAACAAAGCGTGACTTCTGGGAAAAGGCAGTAAAACTTTCGATAAAAGATGTTGAGGAATTTTTAGAACTAACAAAGTAATAAAGAAAAGCAAAGGTATCTGGAGCTAGACAAGTAAAAAACACCTATCTGCTGTTAAAAGTGGATAGGTGTTTTTGAATTTGAATTAAACTTTCCTTAATTTAAATGAACCAACCATCAGGAAGGACAGAATAATCATGAGGTAAATAAAAAATTGAGGAGAAACATAAGGGATTGCTAAGAAGCTTAATGTCAAAAGACAGCCTGCAGCTGTAATTGGTAAGCCAACGAAGAAGCCTTTATTGTCGCTAATATTAAATTTTGCTAAACGAAATGCTCCGCATCCGATATAAAAAACGGTGAAAAACATTCCTGGTGCTCCGAATTCATGAATAATTCCTTGGTATAATAAAAGTGCAGGTGCGACTCCAAATGAAATAATATCACACATCGAGTCAAGCTGTTTTCCGAGCTCTGATTCAATTTGAAACTTTCTTGCTACCATTCCATCAAATCGATCAGCAAGAGCAGCTAAAAAGATCAACAATAATCCTAAGTTTAATTCGTTTTTAAGAATAAATAATATTGAAAAACCACCTAGGCTTAAGTTAATTAAAGTAAGAATATTAGCTGTGTGTGCTTTAAGCTTTTTAAAAGTTGAATCTAAATATTCTAATAAAAACATCTCATCACTCCTTTCTTGGAAAAGTCTTTGTAAAAAGGACCAAAAATCAATAAAATAGTATAGTATCACTTTATTAATCTTATTTTATTCGTTCTATTTTGCTTTTGTAAAGAGAATTGTTATATCCTAGGAGGAATTGGGTTTGCAAAAATGGCTTTATCGCTTTTTTATAGAATTAACAAATCATCGTTTTTCATCGGCGATTTTAAAAAAATTTTCACAATCAAGAGTTAGTGCTATACTTATTCCGAGTTATGCGAAAATATACAAGATTAACCAAGCAGAAATGGAAAAAAACTTGACTGAGTTCTCAACCTTACATGACCTTTTTATAAGACGGCTTAGAAAAGAAAGTAGGCAAATCGACCAAACCGAAAATACGGTGATTAGTCCTGTTGATGCTGTCATTGAAGAAACGGGGATTATTACCGCTTCAAAAGAAATGATTGTAAAGGGTAAGCACTACCAGGTTGCGGAAATGCTCGGTGATGAAGAGTCGCTTTCAAAATACATAGGTGGTACCTTCCTTATTCTTTATTTAAGCCCAAGCCACTATCATCGAATTCACAGTCCAATTTCTGGAGTCGTAACGAAGCAATGGGAATTAGGTCGGAAATCGTATCCAGTTAATCGACTAGGGTTAAAATATGGTAGAGACCCTTTATCCAAGAACTTTAGAAAAATCACAGAAATAAAGGGCAATGATTCATATGTTGCGATGATAAAGGTTGGTGCAATGTTTGTAAATAGTATAGAAACTACATATACAAGTGATACTGTGGAAAAAGGGAAAGAAATTGCGTACTTTTCATTTGGCTCAACCGTCATATTGTTATTTGAAAAAGACAGTTTTATGCTTAGCCCTGAAATGAATGCCTCGACAGATATTAAAGTAGGTGAAGTTTTAGGGGTCATGAATGATAAAGAAAAAAAGAGCCACTAAATGGCTCTTTAAATAAATGAATTATGATATATTTCTAATTTTATGTCCCAATGATCTGCGCATTATTTCAGTTTCAATAAGGTGAATAAAATCAGGACTTAGCTTTAATTTTATTGCTTTAAAATAAGATTCAACTAACAAGTCATCTGATAATTTTTTCATATCATACTGCCAATAGTTGGCCATTCACCTCCTAAATTATTTACGTGTATTATGTTCTAATGTATCTCATGTTGCATATACTATTATGTTATTCTTTGTTGTTAAATTAACTCTATCACGAAAAAAATAATAGAACAACCGTTCTGTTATCCACAGGAATTGGTGGATAACCTGTGGGTATTTTGTTTATAAAATTTGGAAATCTATGTATATCGCTGTGTGAAATGTGCATAAGATTATCCACAGGTGTTGAAATTTACTGACTTTTGTCGAAAACTTTTTATTTTTTGTATAAAATATGAAATATTATCATGCATTTTGTCATCTTTTTGCTTTGTGGAAATCATATTAATTCGTTATGATAGGATGGGTATAAAAAGGGTAGTCCGAGAGAGGTGTAAACAAATTGTTAAATGTTTTTTTACCAAATGAACATGTGAAATCAGTTTTTGAGGTTTCACCAAGCAAATTAAAAGAACTAGGCATCAAAGGTGTCATTACAGATTTAGATAATACTTTGGTAGAATGGGATCGCCCAAGTGCAACTCCAGAACTTGTTGAATGGTTTAAGGAGATTAAGGAGCAAGATATTACCGTAACAATTGTCTCAAATAATAATGAAAAACGAGTAAAAGAATTTGCAGATCCGCTAGGAATTCCATTTATTTTTGAGGCGAGAAAACCTTTGGTACGTGCTTTTAAGCGCGCAGTAAAGGAAATGGGTCTACAAAAGGATGAAGTTGTTGTAATCGGTGATCAACTTCTAACAGATGTCTTCGGTGGGAACCGGAGTGGCTTGCATACGATTCTAGTTGTTCCAGTTGCCCAAACAGACGGTTTTTTTACAAAATTTAACCGCCTAGTTGAAAGAAGAATATTAACTTGGATGAAGCGTCGTGGAATGCTTTATTGGGAGGATTAAATAGAGTGGAACAAGAAAAAATTAGCTGTATTGGCTGTGGAGTAGAAATCCAAACAGCTGACGAAACAAAATTAGGATATGCACCAGCATCTGCATTAGAAAAGGATAAAGTCATATGCCAACGATGCTTTAAATTAAAGCATTATAATGAAGTGCAAGATGTTTCTTTAACGGATGATGACTTTTTAAAAATCCTACATGGGATCGGCTCTACCAATGCATTAATCGTAAAAATTGTTGATATATTCGACTTTAACGGCAGCTGGTTACCAGGTCTTCACAGATTTGTGGGGAACAATAATATACTATTAGTCGGTAATAAAGTGGATTTGCTACCGAAATCGGTGAAACCAAAAAAACTAGTAAATTGGATGAAAGAATCATCTCGAGATCTTGGCTTAAAACCGGTTGATGTCTTTTCAATCAGTGCAGAAAAAGGTACAGGCATCAAGGAGGTAGCTGAAGCAATTGAGCATTATCGCTCAGGAAAAGATGTATATGTAGTAGGGTGTACGAATGTCGGAAAGTCTACATTCATCAATCGTCTGATTAAGGAATTTAGTGGAGAGAAAGAGGACATCATCACTACTTCTCACTTCCCAGGTACAACATTAGATATTATTGATATTCCTCTTGATGAGGAGCATTCCTTATTTGATACTCCAGGAATAATCAATCACCATCAAATGGCACACTTTGTATCAAAACAAGACTTAAAAGTTATTACACCTAAGAAAGAAATTAAACCGAAAGTCTTTCAGTTAAATGAAGGACAAACCTTGTTTTTTGGTGGTTTAGCAAGGTTTGATTTTGTAAGTGGTGGCAGACAGTCTTTCGTTTGTCATTTCTCAAATTTGCTAAATATCCATCGTACAAAACTTGAAAATGCCGCTGAACTATATGAAAAACATCTGGGTGAGATCTTGCAGCCTCCTGGCAAAAATGAACTAGATGATTTTCCACCACTGGTTGCCCATGAATTCATGATCAAAGAAGCGAAAACAGATATTGTTTTCTCTGGATTGGGTTGGGTAACGATTAATGAACCACATACGAAGGTAGTAGCTCATGTTCCAAAGGGCGTTGGGGTTATGATAAGAAAATCATTAATCTAAAAAAAGATAGTAGTAAAATGAATGGTAATGGGTGAGGAAATGGAAAAGGTATATGGGGTAATTGGAAGTCCCATTTCACATTCGATGTCACCGATGATGCACAATGATATTTTTGAACATTATAATCTTAATGCCAGATACCATGCTTTTCATGTGGAACAAGACCAGGTGAAAGCTGCAATTGAAGGAATAAGGGCACTCGGGGTATCAGGAATTAATGTTACAATTCCACATAAAGTAGAGGTAATCGACTATTTAGATGAAATTGAAGAGGTTACTAAGAATATCGGTGCAGTGAATACGATTGTAAATGAAAATGGGAAATTAGTTGGCTATAACACGGACGGAAATGGATTTATCCGTTCATTAAATCGTGTCATCAGTAATGAGGAATTGCGTTCTTCGGATGTATTGATAATCGGAGCCGGTGGTGCAGCTAGAGGCATATTTATCTCATTAGCAGCAATGGGTGTGCAAAGAATTGATATTGTAAATCGTACGGTTGACCGAGCAAAAGCCATTATTGATGATTGCAAATTCGAGGTTCACTCGCATGCACTTGTTTTTGCGGATGCAGAGAGTAATCTAGGTAAATATAAAGTCATTATCAATACAACTTCAGTTGGTATGCATCCCAAGGTGGGTGACACGCCGCTTAGACTGGAGAATTTGGCTCCAAAAACAATCGTAAGTGATATCATTTATAATCCATTTGAAACTAAGCTCTTGCGTGAAGCTGCAAAGCGTGGTGCAATTACGCAAAATGGGATTGGAATGTTTGTTAATCAGGGTGCTTTAGCATTCGAAAAATGGACAGGAATATTTCCAGATACGGTTAGAATGGAAAAACTAGTTACAAAGCTATTAGGAGGAAAAACATGCTAACAGGTAAACAAAAACGATTTTTGCGATCCAAAGCCCATCATTTAGATCCAATCTTTCAGGTTGGAAAAGGTGGGGTAAATGACAACATGGTTAAACAAATCAGCGATGCGCTAGAAGCTCGTGAACTATTAAAGGTAAGTGTCCTTCAAAACTGCGAGGATGACCGCGATACGGTAGCGCAAGAGTTGAGCAAAGGTGCAAAAGCTGAATTGGTTCAAATCATTGGTAATACCATTGTGCTGTACAAAGAGTCTAAAGAAAACAAGCAATTGGAGCTACCAAAGGCTAACAAGTAAGCATCCAAATAAGGAGGTTGAAAAGGACCGAAAATTTCAAGGCGGCGCAGCTTTGAGTACCGGAGGGTATGCAGTTAATCCGTGAGGAACGGAGAAGCAAGCCAACGCAGAAATTTGATGGGTCATTTTCGGCCGACTAGGAGGGAAAAAATGAACCATATCGGAATCATAGGTGGTACATTTGATCCGCCACATATTGGTCATTTATTCATTGCTTCAGAGGTATTAACACAGCTAAATCTTTCAGAGGTTTGGTTTATGCCCAATCGTATACCTCCACACAAAGAACGGAAAAGTTATGTGACCGATGGGGAGCGGGTTGAAATGCTCTCTTTAGCTATTTCAGGCCAACCAAAGTTCAAGTTACAGCCAATTGAACTGGATAGAGAAGGCCCCTCATATACATACGACACAATTCTATTGTTACGTAAACAATATCGTAATACAAAGTTTTATTTTATCATTGGTGGGGACATGGTCGAATATTTGCCACATTGGCATAAAATTGATGAACTCATGGATATGATTACGTTTGTTGGGGTGAAAAGACCGGGATATTCCTTTCCGACTCAATATCCAATCATAGAAGTTGATGTTCCTCAATTAGATATCTCTTCTTCAATGATAAGAAAGAGGCTGAGGGAAAATAGAAATACAATGTATTTAGTTCCTGAAAAAGTACGAAACTATATAGAGGAGAAGCATTTATATGGAACGTGATAGGGCCCTAGAGCTTGTTAAAGAACAATTAACGGAGCACCGTTATCAGCATACACTTGGTGTTATGGAGACAGCCATTGAACTGGCCAAACGTTATGATGCTGATGTGAAAAAGGCCGAAATGGCTGCCATATTCCATGACTATGCGAAATTTAGATCAAAGGAAGAGATGAAGCAGGTCATCATCGACCAACATATGCCAACGGATTTATTAATTCATAATACAGAACTTTGGCATGCGCCAGTTGGAGCCTACCTTGTTAAAATAGAGGTAGGGATTCAGGATGAAGAAATCCTTGATGCAATCCGTTTCCATACATCTGGACGTGAAAGAATGACTCTGCTTGAGAAGGTAATTTTTGTCGCAGATTACATAGAGCCAGGTAGACATTTTACAGGTGTAGACGAAGTTAGAGAAGTCGCAAAACAGGATTTAGACACAGCCCTCATCTACTCATTAAGAAACACCATCATGTTTTTGGCAAAAAAAAATCAAGCAATTTATCCAGATACGTTGCAAACATACAATGCATTAATCTTAAATAAAAAGGGGGAATCCTAGGGTGAATGAAAGAGACATCTTAACATTTGCAGTTCAAGCCGCTGACGATAAGCGCGCTGAAAATATTGTCGCATTAAATATGAAGGGGTTATCCCTTGTTGCCGATTATTTTTTAATCTGCCACGGAAATTCTGAAAAACAAGTACAAGCAATTGCACGTGAAATTAAAGACAAAGCGGATGAAAATGGTATTCAAATTAAACGCCTAGAGGGCTTTGATGAAGCAAGATGGGTACTTGTTGATCTAGGAGATGTCATTGCTCACGTATTTCATAAAGACGAGCGTACCTACTATAATTTAGAACGTCTTTGGGGAGATGCGCCTACTGAAACAGTAGAAGACGTGCTAAGTTTATGAGCTATGGAGAATTTGCCTATATCTACGATGAACTAATGCGTGATGTGGATTATGAGCAATGGATTTCGTTCTTTAAAGAGAGAGTTACACATGATAATAAAATACATCCCCTGCGTGTTCTTGATATAGGATGCGGAACAGGTGAAATTGCTATTCGACTTGCAAAAGAGGGCTATGAGGTTGTTGGGGTAGATCTCTCTGAGGATATGCTGGCAGTCGCGAATAACAAAGCCATGGAAGCTGGAGTGAGGGTTGAGTTTTACCAACAGGATATGGTGGAAATCTCGGGGTTAGACCCATTTGATGTGATTGTCATTTTCTGTGATTCCCTTAACTATCTACGTACAGAAGAAGATGTGCAGAAAACCTTTCAAAATGTATTCAAGCTTTTGAAACACGATGGACTTTTATTGTTTGATGTTCATTCCGTTTATAAAATGGACTCCATTTTTATGGATGGGCCATTTGTGAGCAGTGATGAAGAGGTTAGTTTTATTTGGAATTGTTTTGAGGGAGAACATCCTCACAGTGTAGAACATGAATTATCGTTTTTTGTGAAAAATGAACATAATGATGATTATACGAGATTTGACGAATTTCATGAACAGCGAACCTTTCCGATTCAAACGTTTCAAAATTGGCTTGAGGAAATTGGTTTTAAAGTCATTGATGTGCTTGCTGATTTTAATAATCAAGTTCAGGAGACTTCTGAACGGATATTATTTACTGCAAAAAAATAGAGGGTCAGACGATGTCTGCCCTCGTTTTATTTTGTCGAGAAAAAATGAGTATTCCTATTTAGGAAGGAACATGATATATTTATCGAGATGGAGTCTCGTTAAATTGTTTATTCACTTCGCAAATGTCCTCATCAAATTTTCGATGGGTACTCCTAAATAGTTCTTCAAATAACTCGCCGATATTTTCTTCCATTGCCTTAATACCTTCCCCAGTTACACCACCTTTTACACATACTTTTTCCTGGAGAGTAGGTAACGTATAAATTTCCTTTTCGAGCAATTTCCCCATTCCGACAATCATTTCACTAGCTAATAGTGTTGCTTGTTCCTCTGTGATTTTCGTTTCCTTCACTGCTGCATTTATAAACTTTCTCACAAGATAAGTAAAAAACGCAGGGCCACAGCTTACAATATCAGAAGCGACTCTTGTAATGTCGTTATTTATGTGAACCGGAGCAGAAATTTGCTCAAAAAGAAATTCTAAATAATCCTTAAATCTACTGCTAATGCTGCTTCCAAAAGTAAATAAGGATACGCCTGTTAGTGCGCGATTTGTAATACTTGGAATAATACGTGCGACCTGACAATTCACAATTGATTCGAGCTGTTCAACAGAAATCGGACTCGTAATTGAAACGATACATTTACTACTCGTTAGGCAAGGAGATAATTGGTGTAAAAGGGGGTGAATTTCCAAAGGTTTTACACAAATGAAAATTAAATCAGAGCCTTTTACAACGTCTTCATTTGTCGCTACAACGGTGATATCTGGCAAGGAGTTCTTAATGGCTATTGCTTTTTCAATCGTACGATTTGTTATCGTTAATTTCGAAGGCGGAACAGCAAGAGATTCTACAAAGGACTCTATTAAAATTTTCCCCATATTTCCTGTACCAATAAACCCTATATTCAAGTTCGTCCCTCCTTTACAGACTATTCTCCTAACACAATATGTATTCCCGTAAGAAATTATGAATGATTTTTCTAAAAGAATAAAAAACAAAGGAGACCAAATCATGAATCTTAGAGAAAAAAAGATTAAGTTAATTTTTATGAGTTGTGGAATTTGTCTAATTATCTTTATTATCTTCTATAATATTTTTGGACATGGAACTAGAGCAGAACCGTACGAGGTAGAAGAGGATTTGCTTCTTGAACCAAACGTTGATGAAGAGCCCGTTGCAAAGGAAGAGATTAAGGTAATTCTTGTTGATATCAAGGGTGCGGTACATAATGAGGATGTATTTGAGGCCGATGATGGGATGAGGATTAAGGACGTTATAGAGATGGCGGGGGGATTTACTGAAGATGCAAACATTAAGCAAGTGAATTTAGCACAGCGAGTGGAGGATGAAATGGTTATTTACGTTCCACGCATTGGTGAGGATTTCGAAATGGAGAACAATTTGTCCTCAAAAAGCGATGGAAAGATTTCTTTAAATAAGGGAACGCAGGCAGATTTTGAGACCTTATCAGGAATTGGCCCATCTAAAGCGGCAGCGATTATTACATTCCGTGAAGAAAATGGACCGTTTAAACAACTTGAGGACCTGATGGAAGTTAGCGGAATTGGGGAAAAATCCTTTGAGAAAATAAAAGACGAGCTCAAATTAAATTGACGGTTTGTACAAATAACCGATAAAATAATTGTAAGATTTTGTTGAAGGGATGGGGGAAATTTTGAATCGAATCAAATGGGATCAATATTTTATGGCACAAAGCCATTTACTTGCATTAAGAAGTACATGTACTCGACTAACAGTTGGGGCAACAATTGTACGAGATAAGCGAATTATTGCAGGGGGCTATAATGGCTCTGTGTCTGGAGGTACACACTGTTCAGATGAGGGGTGTTATGTAGTCGAAAATCACTGTATAAGAACCGTTCACGCTGAAATTAATGCATTACTGCAATGTGCCAAGTTTGGAGTACCTACAGAAAATGCGGAAATCTATGTTACTCATTTTCCATGCCTCCAATGCACAAAAGCAATTATTCAAGCAGGGATTAAGGTTGTCTATTATGCGGAAGATTATAAAAATCATCCTTATGCAATAGAATTACTTGAGAATTCAAATGTAAGAATTGAGAAGGTTCCTCTTCAAGAAATGGTGATTGACTTAAAATCAAAAGAGAAATTAGCATTTGTTAATGATTTAATAGAAAAATTAACAGAGTCAGGTGCGGATGATAGAGAAATAGAGAAGTTGCATGAGAAGACTGCTGCGCTATTTTCAAATATCGGTTAGTTTGATAAATAAGTATGGGGACTATGTAAAAGGAAAGCTTATTTTTCTTGCATCCTTTGCAATATTTGGAATACTAGTCCCCTATACATCTTTTTCATGGTTAAGTATAATCCTCACACTACTCTTATTAGGTTTTATCATAATCCGCCACCATTTCTCTCTCTTTATCCTCAGTATTATTACTCTATTTACTTTTATGTGTATTTTTACCATCATCGACTCCAACAATCACACAAAATTGAATCCTACCACAGAAAGGATTGAAGCGGAAATAGTTGAAGCACCATCTATTAATGGTGACAAGCTATCCGTTATCGTAAATACTTTAAGGGATGAAAAACTGCTGTTAGTTTATTACATCGAAACGGAAATCGAGAAAAAGCAACTAAGCACTTCTGTTCGTATAGGGTTAGTTTGTACCTTTAATGGAAGCTTAAAAGAACCCCAAGTAGCACGGAATCCCAATTCCTTTAACTATAAACAATATTTGTATACACAAAAAATCCATTGGATTTTTGAAGCGAATGAAATGAAGGCAGAAGAATGTTTTTTAAACGAAAAGTGGACGATAAATCATTTGCTTCTAAATATAAGAGATGCTGGAATCCGTCATATTGATACTTATTTTGATGGCTCAACTGCAGGAATAATCCAGGCATTGATATATGGGGAAAGAACAAATATCGCAAGTGAAATAGAAAATTCCTACCAATCATTAGGATTGATACATTTATTGGCGATATCAGGACTGCATGTAAGTCTCATGACAGGGATGTTTTACTTTTTGTGTATACGCTTCGGCATGACACGTGAAATAACCGCAATTTTACTGTTATGTTTACTACCAGCATATATCTTAATTGCCGGTGGCTCCCCCTCGGTTATTCGCTCCGTTTTAATGAGTATGCTTTTATTAGCAAGTATGATGTGGTGGAAAAAAGGCAGTATCCTTGATGTCATTAGTTTTGCCTGCATGACCATGCTGGTGTTTAATCCGTACTATATCGTAAATATCGGTTTTCAATTGTCCTTTTTAGTAAGTGCATCCTTGATCCTTTCTTCAAGAGCCATTTTTAAATACTATCCAACTACAATTGCTTCTTTATTTGTCGTTTCATTGTTATCGCAAATTACTTCAATGCCGGTTCTGCTCTTCCACTTTTATGAGTTCTCGTTATTGAGCTTACCTCTTAATATGCTGTATGTCCCATTATATTCAGTTGTGATTTTACCATTTGCCTTACTCACTGTATTTTTGCTGAGCATATTCGCCCCGATTGGCCAAATCTTTGCTGCAATGCTTTCGTGGATGCTCGAAATACTAAATCAGGTGACAGTTTGGGTATCCCAATTCACTTTCGCTTTATTGACACCAGGTAAACCTGGGTTAGTCTTAATGATCCTGTATTGTGCATCTATTCTATATTTTTTAATTTGTTGGGAAAAGAGAAAATCCTTGATGCAAAGTGCGCTTCTTGCTCCGATTGTAGTCTTAATTTTTCATATGCTATTGCCCTATCTAAATCCATATGGTGAAATGACCATGCTTGATGTTGGGCAAGGCGATAGTATTTTTATTGAGCTACCGTACCGAAAAGGAACGTATCTCATTGACACTGGTGGAAACATTCAGTTTGATCAAGAGCAATGGCGAGAAAGAAGGAAAGAATTCTCGACTGCCAATATTATCATTCCATTCCTAAAATCAAAAGGAGTACGAAGTTTAGATAAGCTAATCATTACCCACGGTGACCAAGATCATATCGGTGGTGCGAAGGAAATTATTGAAAAAGTGAGGATTAATGAAATCGTCTTAGGAAAAAACAAGAAGGATGCCAAACAAGAAATAGAGTTGAAGAAAATAGCTACTAAAGAAGGGATCCCCATCCATTTAGTTGAACGTGGACAAAAATGGCAGGAAGGAGGAAATACATTTTATATCCTTGCCCCAAAAGGAGATGAAATGGTGGAAAATGATAATTCAATCGTAATTTTTACACGGTTTGGTGGTCTACGTTGGTTATTTACAGGTGATATCGAAAAAGAAGTGGAGCTTGAGCTTATCAATACATATAAAAACATGAGGATTGATGTTTTAAAGGTGGGGCATCATGGAAGCAAGACATCGTCATCGGAGAGCTTTATTCAACACATTCATCCAAAAATTGCCCTAATCCCTGTGGGTGTGAATAATCGTTTTAATCATCCACATCCAGATGTGATTAATCGATTAAAACAAGAAAAAATCAAGGTATATAGAACGGACACAAATGGAGCCATACAATATCGTTTTTTCAAAAATTCAGGAACCTTTATAACCACAATTCCATAAGATACAGTAAAGGCAAGGAACGTAAAAAGACTGCCATATATGGGCAGTCTTGGTTTTGACAGTATGTATTCTGTCGAAATTAAGCTCCGATAATTTTAATTAATGTTGCGATAATGAAAATTATTGCGAAGAAGCCAAATGATGCAACGAAAGCTACTCCAGCATCGATAACGTCATTTCGTGTGTTTTTTATATTCTTTTCAAATTCGTTCACGCCTAACCCCTCCTAAACAGTTATAGTATAGCCTAACTAGTCAAAAAAATCTATAATTCCTTTAAAAAGTTGGTTTTGTTTTACTAATCAAAAGTTAGAAACCTCAGGTAAATAAAACAAAGCCAAAAAAAGGTAGCACCCTTTTTCCCCTATTATCCGATACTCTTCCTTTATTAACAACACTTGTCACAAATAGTTCAAAAAAACAATGTAAATCCTAATAGTACATAAGAACAACATCACAGCAATCGTCAGGTTACAAATAATCATTACTCGACAAGATACCCGGGGCTTGTTTGGTAATGTTTCTATAGATAGGGAATTGGCTAAAACCAATTCCCTTTGAATTTTTATGGAGGTTGAAAAATTTGTGTTTTACCGATACGATTAGATAAGAATTGAAGGCTTACAGTGGAGAGGAATATGTATGAATTTAGAGCTTTGGAAAAAAATTAAGAAAAGGCAATTTGCCCCTGTTTATTTATTACATGGTTCAGAAACCTTTTTAATACAGGAAACAAAGGAGTTACTGATCAAATATAGCATTGAAGAGGAAGAAAAAGATTTTAACCTATCTATTTTTGATTTAGAGGAGACTCCCGTTGAAATTGCATTGGCTGATGCTGAGACCCTTCCTTTTATGGGAGAAAGACGCCTGGTTATTTTACAAAATCCACACTTTTTAACAGCTGAAAAGAGTAAGGAAAAGGTTGAACATAATGTAACGGTACTTGAACAATATTTAAATGAACCTGCTCCTTTTACGATTCTTGTCATTACGGCACCGTATGAAAAGTTAGATGAGCGGAAGAAGATTGTTAAACAGTTAAAGAAAAATGCTGAAGTGTTGACTGTTAACACATTATCTGAAAAGGATTTACATAGCTGGATAACTGAAAGAACGAACCAACATCAGGTTACTATTTCACCCTCTGCGATTCAGGAACTGTTACATGTGGCAGGGACGAATCTTATGAACATAACCCAAGAAATCGATAAAATGTGTTTATATCTTGGGGGAAATGGAGAGATAACTGAGGAAACCGTGAAATTGCTGGTACCCAGGTCTTTGGAGCAAAATATCTTTTCGTTGATTGATAAGGTAGTGAATAGGAAACTCGATGAGGCACTAAGAATATTTTATGACCTTTTGCAAAACAATGAAGAACCCATCAAAATATTATCTTTGCTTGCTACACAGTTTAGATTGATTTTTCAGGTGAAGGAGCTTTCTAGACAAGGCTACGGACAACAACAGATTGCTGGAAATCTTAAAGTTCATCCGTTCCGGGTCAAGCTTGCGGGTGGACAAGCAAATTTATTTACACAGGAAGAATTACTGGGGATTTTGAGCCAGCTAGCTGAAGCTGACTATGAAATGAAAAATGGGAAAAAGGATAAGAAATTAATTTTGGAATTATTTATTATGAAGTTAGGGAAGTAAAATAAACGCAAAAAAAAAACGACTCAAATCGAGTCGTTTATTTATTATGCGTTAACCTCGTTAAGTTTTTTCGCTAGACGAGATTTTTGACGGTCAGCAACATTTTTATGGATAAGACCTTTACGAGCCGCTTTGTCAAGCTTGCTTGAAGCAGTAAGATAAGCTGCTTTTGCGTTTTCAACGTCATTGTTAGCAACTGAAGCTTCAAAGTTTTTTACAGCAGTACGCATTGCAGACTTAACAGTTGCATTATGAGCACGGCTTTCATCACTTGTTTTTACACGTTTGATAGCTGATTTAATATTTGGCATACTTTCACCTCCTGCGAATATCAAGATGATCTAACACGCAATCATCTACGAAACTTAACGAAAACCTTCTCTTATAAAGTTTTCTTCGCTTAATGATCTCTTATACATTCATTGATACTCTGATGTTACAACAAAAGTTATTCTATCAAATTGGCTGTGAGAATGCAATACCAATCTATTTCCTACTTGATAAAAATTGCATGAACCACATTTTAACAGGTAAAGATATAGATACTATGTAAAAATTGGAGGTCATTGGAATGGGAGAACAACTAGACTTATCAAAATACTCTGTTCGTACTGACTTAGCGCTAGAAGCAAGCGCAATGGCAGTCGAGGAACGAAATAAAACACTAAAAGAAGATCAACAGCCCGTATCAGAAATTGACGGTGTCATCATAAAAGAGAGGCAAGAGGATGGAATTACCATCTCCACAGTCGAAATTACTGAGGAAGGCGCTAATGCAATCGGAAAGAAAAAAGGTAATTATTTAACACTAGAAGTTCAGGGGATACGGCAAAAAGATTCAGAACTTCAGCAAAAGGTGCAAGAAGTATTTGCAAAGGAATTTAATCATTTTTTATCAAAACTAAATATTGGGAAAGATGCTAGTTGTCTAGTCGTTGGTTTAGGAAATTGGAATGTCACACCAGATGCGCTTGGGCCGTTGGCAGTTGAAAACCTGGTCATAACAAGACATCTCTTTGAGCTCCAGCCTGAAAATGTGCAGGATGGCTTTCGCTCTGTAAGTGCGATTGCACCAGGGGTGATGGGATTAACAGGAATCGAAACAAGTGACATCATCTACGGAGTCATCGAAAAATCAAAGCCTGATTTTATTATTGCCATCGACGCATTGGCAGCACGTTCGGTTGAGCGGGTGAATTCAACGATTCAAATATCAGACACTGGTATCCATCCGGGTTCTGGGGTTGGAAACAAACGTAAAGAATTAAGTAAGGATTCTTTGGGTATTCCCGTAATCGCAATTGGAATTCCAACAGTTGTTGACGCTGTTTCAATTACAAGCGATGCGTTTGATTTTATTTTAAAGCATTTTGGTAGAGAGCTTAAAGAAGGGGATAAGCCTTCACGTTCTCTCATTCCTGCAGGTATGACTTTTGGAGAGAAAAAAGTACTAACAGACGATGACTTGCCTGGTGAGCAAGAAAGAAATACTTTCTTAGGGATCGTCGGAACTCTACCAGAGGATGAAAAAAGAAAATTAATTCATGAAGTACTGTCACCTCTTGGTCATAACTTAATGGTTACCCCAAAAGAGGTCGATGTCTTCATTGAGGACATGGCAAATGTGATAGCGGGTGGCCTTAATACTGCATTACATGGTGAAATTGGCCAAGATAATTCAGGTGCATATACTCATTAATAAAATTGAATAGATTCTATCATTTCAGTTCTACTAACTCTTGTTTGCTCATATCAATATGATAGACAAACCATTGAGGAGGTAGAATATGAAGGGCTTTCGATCTCAAGGAATGATGATCTCAATTCAAGGAACCAGCGTTGTAAAAGGGATTCTATTCCTCATATTTAGCTTTATTTTATTGTTTACGATAACGGGAGCAATTGTCTCTCTTAAACCAGAATTTAGAATAAGTTCTTCGTCTATAAGTAATGTTGCAACAAATCTTTCAGGGGAAGCACTTGTTCATTTATTAGGGTATGAAAACCATTATTTCGTTCAAGGCTTACCTGAATCTACTACGAAACCAGACTATGTAGGAGCTGTTTTTAAAGCAGCGACAAACCTTACATTAGATGACCCACGGAGCTTCTTAGGCAGGGAGCTCCCAGGGTTCTCGATATTTGACGGGAAGATCATTGTAGCAGGTGAAGGAACCAATTACACGAATATGCCGATAGAGTCTCCGCCACCATTAGATGTTTTACTAGATGAAAGAAAAGTCGCTACCCAAAATGTTGAACAGGCAGAAAAGCCTGCTAAACCTGTGCCACCACCAACGATGACAACCGGCGAAAAAAAAGTTGCCTATATATATCACACCCACTCATCAGAAGCCTACTTCCCACATTTAAAAGGCGTGGATACAAATAATGCGAATAATGCAAGACATCCTGAAGTGAATGTAACAAAAGTAGGGGAAATGCTTCAGCAAGAATTAGAGGCAAGAGGAATTGGTACAGATATTGATAAGACAAATATGGATCAGTATATAAAAGGAAAAGGATACAATTGGTATCAATCATATAAAGCTTCTGGCGAGATTATGGCTAGCGCTATGTCAAGTAATAAGGAATTAAATTACTTCATTGATATTCACCGGGATGCACATAGAAAAGAAAAAACCACAGTGACAATTAACGGAAAGTCCTATGCAAAAATAGCATTTATTGTTGGATCAGACAATCCAAACATTGCTAAAAATCTTGAGCTTGCAAATTCGCTCCATGATATATTTGAAAAAAAATATCCAGGTTTAAATCGAGGTATTTTTAAACAAGGTGGAGTTGGCAATAATGGAGTATATAACCAAGATAAATCTGGAAATGCCATGTTAATTGAATTTGGTGGTGTCGATAATAATTTCGAAGAACTCCGCCGAACAACAGCGGCCGTAGCCGATGTCTTAGCAGAATACTACTGGCAAGCTGAGAAAGTGAATGCGAATGAAACGAATAAAGAATAGGCAATAAAGGGAGTAATTCCAATGGTTAAATTCATGATGAAATGTTTTTTAATAGTAACCGTACTTCTTCTGGGCGTATTGATTGGCATGCAGCAGGCGAATGAAGGGATGAAGAAAATGAGGGGCTATAATGACCCCTCCCTTCAAGGCGCCTTTCATATTTCCGACAATAACGGTGAAGTTGAAGCATCTGTCTTAGGCAGAAAGGTCACAAGCCATGACCTAGAAGAAAAACAGAAACAACTTGAAAATGTTGAATCATTTAACTTTTTTTCAAGTATTGGTGAAAAACTAGGAAATGGAATCAGTGCTATTTTTGAAAAAATCATGATTGCTATTGGAAATGGAATTGGAAATTTGCTTGATAAAGTTTAGAGGAGAGCATGCTATGAAATACAAAGCAAGCTCTCTTTGTTTTATGGTCGTTTTTTTTTCGTAATTGAATGTGACAAAATAGTTCTGTATAATCTAATCTAGTGTAGTTGTTCCATACAGGAGGATTTTTAATGAACCAAGAAGAGAGACGTATTAGGCAATCTAGAATTCGAAATTTTTCAATTATTGCTCATATAGACCATGGTAAATCAACATTGGCCGACCGCATTCTTGAAAAAACAAATGCGTTAACCCATCGTGAAATGAAAGAACAATTGCTAGATTCCATGGACCTAGAAAGAGAACGTGGTATAACGATTAAATTAAACGCGGTACAATTAAAATATAAGGCAAAAGATGGTGAGGAATATATATTCCATCTTATTGACACCCCAGGACATGTTGACTTTACATATGAAGTTTCACGGAGTTTAGCAGCATGTGAGGGTGCAGTACTCGTTGTCGACGCAGCACAGGGGATTGAGGCACAAACACTAGCAAATGTGTACCTCGCTTTAGACAATGACTTAGAAATATTACCGGTAATTAATAAAATCGACTTACCAAGTGCGGATCCAGAGCGCGTTAGACAAGAAGTTGAAGATGTTATCGGACTTGATGCGTCAGAAGCTGTTTTAGCCTCTGCGAAAGCGGGTATTGGAATTGAAGAGATATTAGAGCAGGTTGTTGAAAAAGTCCCTGCACCGCAGGGTGACCCTGAAGCACCTCTAAAAGCTCTTATTTTTGACTCTTTATATGACCCGTATCGTGGTGTAGTTGCGTACATTCGTGTCATAGAAGGTAAAGTCAGACCTGGTGATAAAATAAAAATGATGGCAACAGGTAAGGAGTTTGAAGTCATTGAAGCGGGCGTATTTACACCTCGCGCAACCCTTCAGGAAGAGTTAACTGTTGGGGACGTTGGATTTTTAACAGCAGCCATCAAAAATGTCGGGGATACTCGTGTAGGTGATACGATTACTAACGCGAAAAATGGTGCTACTGAGCCCCTACCAGGATATAGACGCTTAAATCCTATGGTGTACTGTGGTTTATATCCAATCGATACAGCTAAATACAATGATTTACGTGAAGCGTTAGAAAAACTTGAATTAAATGATGCAGCCCTTCAGTTCGAACCAGAGACTTCCCAGGCGCTAGGCTTTGGTTTCCGATGTGGATTTTTAGGTCTATTGCATATGGAAATCATTCAAGAAAGAATTGAAAGAGAATTTAAAATCGACTTAATTACCACTGCACCAAGCGTTATTTACGATGTGTTTCTAACGGATGGTACAGACGTACGAATTGATAACCCAGCATCAATGCCGGATCCACAGAAAATTGACAGAATTGAAGAGCCTTACGTAAAAGCAACCATGATGGTTCCAAATGATTATGTCGGTGCTGTTATGGAGTTATGCCAAGGCAAACGAGGTATCTTCATTGATATGCAGTATCTTGATGAAAGACGTGTAAGTATTGTCTATGAAATTCCACTTGCAGAAATTGTATATGATTTCTTTGACCAATTAAAATCAAGCACAAAAGGCTATGCGTCATTTGACTATGAATTAATAGGTTACAAGCCTTCAAAGCTTGTGAAGATGGATATTTTATTAAATGCTGAAAAAGTAGACGCACTGTCATTCATCGTCCACAAGGATTCAGCTTATGATCGAGGAAAAGTGATCGTAGAAAAGCTGAAAGAATTAATTCCAAGACAGCATTTTGAGGTACCTATTCAAGCCGCGGTTGGTCAAAAGATTATCGCTCGCTCAACCATTAAGGCAATGCGTAAAAATGTATTAGCAAAATGTTACGGTGGGGACATTTCCCGTAAACGTAAGCTTCTTGAAAAACAAAAAGAAGGTAAGAAACGAATGAAGCAAGTCGGCTCAGTCGAAGTACCTCAAGAGGCATTCATGGCAGTATTGAAAATGGATGATAAATAAGAAAAGTGCAAGGCGCCCGCCTATCGGTGACAAGCATAAGACAAGCGCTGACAGAAGGTGCCTTTTACCTTCCGAAGCGATTGGCTTATGACCTCGAGCCGATGGCGCCTGGAACTAGACATATAAAGTAAGAGGCCGCAGACTTTTCTGCGGTTTTCTTTATTCTACTAATCGCGACATCCGCTTATAGAAAGAAGTGATTTTTTGGTACAAGCAGCATACCTTCACATCCCCTTTTGTGAACAAATTTGTCACTATTGTGATTTCAATAAAGTTTTTCTAAAAGGACAACCCGTTGATGAATATCTTCAATACATGGATACTGAAATGAGAAATACAGTCGAGGCTTATCCACCTTCGACTCTCAAATCCATCTTCGTTGGTGGAGGAACGCCAACCGTTCTTTCCGCAAACCAGTTAGAGACATTCCTAACGAGTATTAATCAATATTTAAAGCCCCAAAGCGACACAATCGAATTCACCTTTGAAGCAAACCCTGGTGATCCTACAGAGGATAAATTAAAAGTATTGCTTGATTCAGGTGTCAATCGAATAAGTTTTGGAGTACAAACTTTCGATGATGAGCTCCTCAAAGCTATTGGTAGAACACATCGTCGTGAAGATGTTTTTCACACAATTGATTTGGCGAAACATGTTGGGTTTAAAAACATTAGTATTGATTTAATGTATGCTTTACCCCAACAAACGATAGAAAGTTTTCAAGAATCACTTAACTTAGCCTTTTCACTCGATGTAGAGCATGTATCAGCATACTCACTCATTATTGAACCAAAAACAGTGTTCTATAATTTAATGAGAAAAGGGAAGCTGAATCTGCCAAGTCAGGAAAATGAAGCAAGAATGTATGAAATTTTAATGGCGGAAATGGAAAAGCATGGTTTCCATCAATATGAAATTAGTAACTTCTCAAAGGATGGCTATGAAAGCCGCCATAATCTAACGTATTGGGACAATGAAGAATACTATGGAATTGGCGCAGGCGCCCATAGTTATGTGGCTGGAAGAAGGATTTCAAATGCCGGTCCAATTAAAAAATATATGCAAGCTATAGAAGAACATCGCTTTCCGTATGTCGAAACGCATGAAGTAACAAAACAAGAAAAAATGGAAGAAGAGCTTTTTTTAGGTTTGCGTAAAACAAAAGGAGTTTCGCTCTCACATTTTTCGGAAAAATTTTCAATCAGTATTTTTGATGTTTTTGCAGACCAAATTAAAGAACAAAAAGAAAAAGGTTTGTTAGAAGAAAAAGATGATTATATTCGGTTAACACAAGCCGGAAAATTTCTTGGAAATGAAGTTTTTCAAGCGTTTTTGCTATAGATAAAGAAGGAGTTTAAATCGTTGACAATGGCACGCGTATTTGGTAATTTAATTATAGAATTAGCACTCGCAGATTAGGAGTGCTAACAGAGGTGATGTTCCTTGCTAACAGATCGTCAACTATTGATTCTTCAAGTAATAATTGATGACTTTATTAGATCTGCACAGCCAGTAGGGTCAAGAACATTGTCGAAAAAGGATGGGATTGTGTTTAGCTCAGCAACTATTCGCAATGAGATGGCAGATCTAGAAGAACTAGGATTTATTGAGAAAACCCATAGCTCATCTGGTAGAGTCCCATCTGAACAAGGCTATCGATACTATGTGGATCATTTATTATCTCCGAGTCGATTAACTTTAAAGGAAAAGCATGAGATAAAGTCAATTTTTGCAGAGAAGATCTATGAGCTTGAAAAAATCGTTCAAAAATCTGCACAGATTTTATCAGATCTAACAAACTATACTTCAATTGTTTTAGGTCCCGCCTTTAAAGAAAATAAAGTCAAAAAGCTGCAAATTGTTCCAATTAACAATGAAACAGCTGTTGCCATTATCGTTACAGATAATGGCCATGTGGAAAATCGAACAATTTCATTTCCGGAGTCCATCCATCCGAGTGATATTGAAAAAATGGTAAACATTCTAAATGAGCGACTTGTTGGTGTTCCACTGACTGATTTAAAAAACAAAATTTATAAAGAAGTTGCTTCTCTGTTAAAAACAAATATACGTAACTACGATACGGTTATAAGTGTTTTAGACAAAACACTTACACTGTCAACCGAAGAAAAAGTGTTTATTGGTGGAAAAACAAAGATGTTAAGTCAACCCGAATTTCATGACATTGAAAAAATTCGATCATTATTAACCATGATTGAAAGTGAACACGAATTTTCTCGATTGTTACGAACTGATAAAGCAGGAATCAATATCAAAATCGGTCATGAAAACAACAATATCGCAATGAATGATTGCAGCCTAATTACTGCAACTTATTCGGTTGGGAATGAACACCTAGGGTCTATCGCGATTTTGGGCCCGACCAGAATGGAATATTCACGAGTTATTACATTGTTGCAGCATATCAGTCATGATTTTTCGAAGGTGCTGACAAAACTGTATCAAAACGAATAGCCGTGGCTATATTTAGTAGAGGGTGGAATAACCCTCTAATACATATACTAGATACTATGATGATAGGGACTTCACTTTAAGGGAGGTGAGTGTATTGGCTAACGAGAACGAAGTAGTAAAAGAAGAAATTGAACTAGAAGAAGCTAACGTAGATAATGATGTGGTAGAAACGATTGAACAGGCTGAAGCAGAATTAGTAGAAGAACAAGAAGATAATGTGCAAGCCGAACTTTCGAAAGCCAATGAAAAAATTGCAGAACTTGAAGCTAAGCTAGAGGAGGCAGAAAGTCGCATTTTGCGCCAAGTTGCCGATTTCGAAAACTTTAAGAGGCGTTCACGCTTAGATCAAGAAACAGCTGCTACATATAGATCACAAAGTCTTGTAACGGATTTGTTGCCAGCTCTTGATAACTTTGAAAGGGCACTTCAAATAGAAGCAACAAATGACCAAGCAAAATCTCTTATGCAAGGTGTAGAGATGGTTTACCGAAGCATTATAGATGCCCTTAAAAAAGAAGGGGTAGAAGCAATCGAAGCAGTGGGAACACAATTTGATCCGAATGTGCATCAAGCCGTTATGCAGGTGAGTGAGCCAGATACGGAATCAAATGTGGTTCTAGAAGAGTTCCAAAAAGGATACAAACTTAAAGATAGAGTGTTGCGACCTTCAATGGTGAAGGTGAATGAATAGTTCAAAGTTTTATTCAATTAGGAGGTTTTTTTATGAGTAAAATCATTGGTATAGATTTAGGTACAACAAACTCATGTGTTGCTGTTATGGAGGGTGGAGAACCGAAAGTTATTCCGAACCCAGAAGGTAACCGCACAACACCATCTGTTGTTTCTTTTAAAAATGGGGAAAGACAAGTTGGTGAAGTGGCAAAACGTCAAGCAATCACAAATCCTAACACAATTATGTCAATCAAACGTCACATGGGAACAGATTATAAAACTGAAATAGAAGGTAAGCAATATACTCCACAAGAAGTATCTGCGATTCTACTTCAATACTTTAAATCTTATGCAGAAGAATATCTTGGAGAAAAGGTAACAAAAGCAGTTATCACGGTTCCAGCATACTTTAATGACGCTGAACGTCAAGCAACTAAGGATGCAGGTCGAATTGCTGGTCTTGAAGTTGAACGTATTATTAACGAGCCAACTGCTGCTGCTCTTGCATATGGTTTAGATAAAACAGAAGAAGACCAAACCATTCTTGTATACGACCTTGGTGGTGGTACATTCGACGTGTCCATCCTAGAACTTGGTGACGGAGTATTCGAAGTTAAGTCAACTGCGGGTGACAATCGTCTTGGTGGAGATGACTTTGACCAAGTAATTATCGATTATTTAGTAGACCAATTCAAAAAGGAAAATGGAATTGATCTTTCAAAAGATAAAATGGCATTACAACGTTTAAAAGATGCTGCTGAAAAAGCGAAGAAGGATTTATCCGGTGTAACTTCTACACAAATCTCTCTTCCATTCATCACTGCAGGAGAAGCAGGACCACTTCACTTAGAAGTTAATTTAACTCGTGCGAAATTTGATGAGATTTCAGCAGGACTTGTTGAGCGCACAATGGGACCAACTCGACGCGCACTTCAAGATGCTGGTCTATCAGCTAGTGAAATTGACAAGGTCATCCTTGTTGGTGGTTCAACTCGTATTCCAGCTGTTCAAGAAGCAATTAAAAAAGAAACTGGTAAGGAACCACATAAAGGTGTTAACCCAGATGAAGTAGTTGCTTTAGGTGCAGCAATTCAAGGTGGAGTATTAACTGGTGACGTTAAGGATGTTGTTCTGCTTGACGTAACACCTTTATCTTTAGGTATTGAAACAATGGGTGGTGTATTTACTCGTTTAATCGATCGTAATACAACAATCCCAACAAGTAAGTCACAAACATTCTCAACAGCTGCAGACAATCAAACAGCTGTTGACATCCATGTACTTCAAGGTGAACGTCAAATGGCTGCCGATAACAAAACATTGGGCCGTTTCCAATTAACTGATATTCCACCAGCACCACGTGGAGTACCACAAATTGAAGTAACATTTGATATTGATAAGAACGGTATCGTAAATGTTCGTGCAAAAGACCTTGGTACAAATAAAGAGCAAGCTATTACAATTCAATCATCTTCAGGCTTATCTGATGATGAAGTAGATCGTATGGTACGTGAGGCTGAAGAAAATGCAGAAGCCGACAAAAAGCGTAAAGAAGAAGTTGAACTTCGCAATGAAGCAGATCAATTAGTGTTTACAACTGAAAAAACACTTAAAGACTTAGAAGGTAAAGTTGATGCTGCAGAAGTTGAAAAAGCTAACGAAGCTAAAGACGCTTTAAAACAAGCAATTGAGAAAAACGAACTTGAAGAGATCAGAGCGAAGAAAGATGCTCTACAAGAAATCGTTCAACAGCTTTCCGTGAAACTTTATGAGCAAGCTCAGCAACAAGCTCAAGCAGCTCAGGGCGCACAAGGAGCGGAAGGTGCAGCTCAAGGCAAGAAAGACGACGATGTAGTAGATGCTGAATACGAAGAAGTAAATGATGATAAATAGAAAGGCGTAAGTGCCTTGCACAGAAACGAGAAAACTGGCCGACTAAAACGCCACGTCCTGTGGCGAAGTCGGCACTAGCACATCCTGTGCGTCGGAGACTCCGACAAAGAGGCGTAGTTTGCCTCTGCAGGAGGAGTTGAAGTTTCTCGAGTTTCTAGGCACTGAAACCAGACACCGTTAAAAGAATTAAATGTAAAAAAAAGTCGAAGTCAGGCCTGTCTTGGCTTTGGCTTTTTTTGTTTAAAGTGGTTACCGTTTAAAAGTTAGACAATTATGAACTTAATGCTTAAAACAAGTATTATTGCCTTTTCATAAAATTAAATGATACAATATTCTTTATGTGAATGATGCGGGAGTGGATTCAATGAGTAAAAGAGATTATTATGAGGTACTCGGGGTTTCGAAAAATGCTAGTAAAGACGAAATTAAAAAAGCATATCGAAAATTATCAAAAAAATATCACCCCGATATCAATAAAGAAGCAGATGCTGCAGATAAATTTAAGGAAATTACAGAGGCATACGATGCATTAACAGACGATAACAAACGTGCTCACTATGACCAATTTGGTCATGCAGATCCAAATCAAGGATTTGGTGGCTTTGGTGGAGGTGCGGATTTTGGTGGTGGCTTTGGTTTCGAAGATATCTTCAGTTCAATCTTTGGTGGCGGAACTAGAAGAAGAGACCCAAATGCACCACGTCAAGGTGCAGATTTACAATATACAATGACACTTAAGTTTGAAGAGGCTGTTTTTGGTAAGGAAACAGACATTGAAATTCCGAGAGAGGAAGAATGTTCAACCTGTCATGGGTCAGGTGCAAAACCTGGAACAAACCCACAAGAATGTTCACACTGTGGAGGTTCGGGTCAAATCAATGTTGAACAAAACACAGCTTTCGGAAGAATTGTAAACAGACGTGTCTGTCACCACTGTAGCGGTACAGGTAAATTCATTAAGGATAAATGTTCTACATGTAGTGGAGCTGGTAAGGTGAAAAAACGCAAGAAAATTCATGTGAAAATTCCTGCTGGCATTGATGACGGCCAACAGCTTCGCGTATCCGGTCAAGGTGAACCAGGTGTAAATGGTGGACCTCCAGGGGATTTATACGTTGTGTTCCATGTTCGATCTCATGAATTTTTCGAGCGTGACGGAGATGATATTTTCTGTGAAATGCCACTAACTTTTGCGCAAGCTTCATTAGGTGATGAAATTGAAGTGCCTACTCTTCATGGGAAGGTCAAGCTAAAGATACCTGCTGGTACTCAGACTGGAACAAAGTTCCGCCTTCGAGGCAAGGGTGTACCAAATGTTCGTGGATATGGTCAAGGAGACCAACATATTCAAGTTCGGGTTATTACCCCAACAAAGCTGTCTGAAAAGCAAAAACAATTACTTCGTGAATTTACCGAAATAAGCGGTAATGAAGCCCCGGATGAACAACATGATAATTTTTTCGCGAAAGTAAAACGAGCTTTTAAAGGCGAATGATACAAAAAAGTGTAGCAACTTTTTAACAAATGGATTGGAGTTGGTAGTAATGAAATGGTCTGAAATTAGTATTCACACTACACAAGAGGCGGTGGAGCCGGTATCAAATATACTTCATGAAGCGGGTGCAAGTGGAGTTGTCATTGAGGATCCATTTGACTTAACAAAAGAACGTGAAAATGTGTTTGGTGAGATCTACCAACTCAATCCTGATGACTATCCTGAAGAAGGAGTTATCGTTAAGGCGTACCTCCCAGTAAATAGCTTTTTAGGTGAAACGGTTGAAGAGATAAAAGAAGCAATCAACAATCTTTTGCTTTTTGATATTGACTTGGGCCATAATAAAGTCACTATTAGTGAAGTACATGAGGAAGAATGGGCTACAGCGTGGAAGAAGTATTATCATCCTGTAAAAATCTCTGAGAAATTTACAATCGTGCCTACTTGGGAAATGTACGAGCCTGTTCATAGTGATGAATTAATAATTGAATTAGACCCAGGCATGGCTTTCGGAACGGGTACACATCCAACTACTGTGATGAGTATTCAAGCGTTAGAACGAACCGTTAAGAACGGAGATACAATCATCGATGTTGGGACTGGTTCTGGTGTGTTAAGTATTGCAGCAGCAATGCTGGGAGCAAGTTCTGTCAAAGCACTTGACTTAGACACAGTTGCGGTTGAAAGTGCTAAACTCAATATTAAATTGAACAAGGTTCATGATAAAGTTACCGTGTCTCAGAATAATCTACTAGATGATATTGAGGGGCCTGTGGATCTCATTGTCGCGAATATCCTAGCTGAAATTATTGTCCGTTTCACAGATGATGCAGCAAAAATCTTGAAACCGAATGGAGCATTCATCGTTTCTGGGATTATTAATACGAAGAAACAAGAAGTAAAGGACAGTCTTCTAGCATCTGGATTCGAGATTGAGGAAGTACTCGTTATGGAAGACTGGGTATCAATGATTGCAAGAAAGAAAAGCGAATAAGGGTATTTGCAGGTGGTGGAAAAATAGATGCAAAGATATTTCGTCGATACTATAAACGAAACACAGGCCACAATTACAGGTGAAGATGTTCACCATATAACACGAGTTATGAGAATGTCAGTTGGAGACTCTATTTTTTGTTGTTATAATGGTAGAGTAGCTATTTGTGCAATTACTGAAATTACCAATGATACAGTTTTGGCAAATGTTGTAGAATGGGTAGAGAACTCGAATGAGCTTCCCATTAAGGTATGTATTGCAAGCGGACTACCAAAAGGGGATAAGCTTGAATATGTAATCCAAAAAGGGACGGAGCTTGGGGCATCTGAGTTTGTCCCTTTTGTTGCGGCACGTTCAATTGTCAAATGGGATGAAAAAAAAGGACAAAAAAAGGTAGAACGGTGGGCGAAAATTGCAAAGGAAGCAGCTGAGCAATCCCATCGCGCAATGGTTCCAAACGTTAACAAACCATTATCATTTCGAGAATTATTGTCCTTTAGTCAATCTTATACTTATAAGGTAGTAGCTTATGAAGAGGATGCAAAGCGCGGTGAAAACTCTAATTTAGCACGTCTTTTATCACAAATGAAAAATGGGGAATCTCTTTTTGTTGTGATCGGTCCTGAAGGAGGTCTAACCGAAAAAGAGGTTTCCTTCTTAATCGAAAATGAGTTTATTTCCTGCAGCTTTGGACCACGAATTTTACGTACTGAAACAGCACCATTATATGTTTTATCAGCTGTATCATATCATTTTGAATTAGCGAGGTGACAATCATGTCATTAGTTGCATTCCATACATTAGGATGTAAAGTAAATCATTATGAAACAGAAGCCATATGGCAGCTTTTTAAAGAGTCTGGCTATGAGCGTACTGAGTTTGAAAGTACTGCTGATGTGTATGTAATTAACACTTGTACTGTTACAAATACAGGGGACAAAAAGAGTAGACAGGTCATTCGTAGAGCAATTCGTAAGAATCCTGATGCTGTTATTTGTGTTACAGGATGTTATGCACAAACATCACCAGCGGAAATCATGGCGATTCCTGGCGTTGATATTGTCGTTGGTACACAGGATCGTAAGAAGATGCTTGAATATATCGAGCAATACAAAGAAGAGCGACAACCGATAAATGGTGTTGGAAATATAATGAAAACACGTGTGTATGAAGAACTTGATGTACCTTCATTTACTGACCGTACCCGTGCTTCATTAAAAATTCAAGAAGGTTGTAACAATTTCTGTACGTTCTGTATCATTCCATGGGCACGTGGTTTAATGCGTTCTCGTGACCCACAAGAGGTTATCAAACAAGCACAACAGCTTGTGAATGCAGGCTATAAAGAGATTGTGTTAACCGGAATTCACACAGGCGGCTATGGGGAAGATATGAAAGATTACAATCTGGCAGCTCTTTTACGTGACCTAGAATCAAAGGTCATTGGTCTTAAGAGAATTCGTATTTCCTCCATCGAAGCTAGCCAAATCACAGATGAAATTATTGAAGTGCTAGATAAATCGAAAAAAGTGGTTAGACATCTACATGTTCCATTACAATCAGGTTCGAACACCGTTTTAAAGCGTATGAGACGTAAATACACAATGGAGTTCTTTGCTGAACGTCTAACAAAGTTGCGTCAGGCATTACCAGGATTGGCGATTACATCAGATGTTATTGTTGGTTTCCCTGGGGAAACGGAAGAAGAGTTTATGGAAACCTATAATTTTATTAATGAACATAAATTCTCTGAATTACACGTTTTCCCATATTCAAAACGTACTGGAACACCTGCCGCTAGAATGGAAGACCAAATTGATGAAGAGGTGAAGAATGAGCGTGTACACCGTTTAATTTCACTATCTGACCAATTAGCGAAGGAGTATGCGTCTAATTACGAAGGTGAAGTATTAGAGGTCATTCCAGAGGAAATCGACAAAGACGATCCAACAAGTGGTCTATACATCGGATATACAGACAACTATTTAAAAGTAAAGTTCGACGCCACTGAAGATATGATTGGAAAAATTGTAAAAGTAAAAATTACAAAAGCCGGTTATCCATATAATGAAGGTAAATTTGTAAAAGTCGAAGAAGAACTAACGGTTGAACAAGAACAAAGAACGACTGCCTAAGAACTAGAGAAACGTAAAGAAGTTAATCATTGGATTAGCTTCTTTTTTTTATCGCATAATATGACAGAGAAGTGCTAGTCAAGCTGTTGCAACAATGATATGATGTTAGAGGTACGTACAACTGAAAGTTGAAGGGAGTAATACATAATGACGAATATTGCAAAAATGATTGATCATACAGCATTAAAAGCGGATACAACGAAAGCGCAAATTGAAACCCTTTGTGCAGAAGCAAAAGAATATGGGTTTATGTCCGTTTGTGTAAATCCAACATGGGTAGAAACGGCAGCAAGCTTGTTAAATGGATCAGATGTTAAGGTTTGTACAGTTATTGGTTTTCCATTAGGAGCTAGTACTTCTGAAACAAAGGCATTTGAAACAAAGGATGCAATTGAAAAAGGAGCTACTGAAGTGGATATGGTAATCAATATCGGTGCTCTTAAGGATAAAAATGACGAATTAGTTGAAAAAGACATTCGTATGGTTGTTGAAGCAGCCAAAGGAAAGGCGCTTACTAAAGTGATTATCGAGACATCCTTGCTAACTGATGAGGAAAAAGTAAGAGCTTGTGAACTCTCTGTAAAAGCTGGAGCTGATTTTGTTAAAACATCCACTGGTTTCTCGACAGGTGGTGCTACTGTGGAAGATATTCGTTTAATGCGTAAAACAGTAGGTCCAGATATCGGTGTAAAGGCATCTGGTGGTGTTCGTGATGTGAAGGGTACTCAAGATATGATTGATGCAGGAGCAACAAGAATTGGGGCGAGTGCTGGTGTCGCAATCGTTAATGGATTAACTGGTTCTTCGGATTACTAAAAAAGAAATTAAGCTGGCCAAATGGCCAGCTTTTTTTATGCAGTTCTATGCACTTTCGTTATAAAATTTGTTAAGACTCCAGCAAATGGTAAAAACAGTAGTGAACTGAGGACATTAAAGATTAAACTAACGTGTGCGATTTGCACATCAGGATGTGATGTGAGTAATATGGCGATTTGACCAAGTACATTAATAAATGGGAAGAATAACGCTACCCCGATTACATTTACCCAAATATGAGCATATGCCGCTAATTTTGCTTCGTGCTTACTTCCAATACTTGCAATATATGCAGTAATACAAGTCCCTATATTCGCACCAAGTAAGACGGCGATCCCTGCGTTTAAAGTTAATAGCTGTTCATTCATAAACCCCATAATAATTCCAGTTGTCGCTGTACTTGATTGAATAATTGAGGTTAAAATGGTTCCAACCCATACACCAAAAAGATTACTTTGATTTGTATGTTGAAAAAAGGTATAAATCGAAGGGAAATCGCCGATAGGTCTCGCGAGTTGTTCGAATCCATTCATTGCCACAAACATGCATCCTAACCCAAATAAAAAGGCACCAAAACTAAATACCTGCTGATTTCGAACAAATAAACATAAAAATCCTATGATTAATATAGGGACAATCCATTCAAATAGATCAATAGTGATCATTTCTGCAGTAAATGTCGTGCCTATATTTGTCCCAAGAATAATTCCGATCGATTGTTTAAAGGTTAAATATCCAGTCGCAATTAATCCAACAACAAGAACCATAACAGCAGAACTGCTGTGGATAATTGCTGTAATGATCATGCCAGTTAATAAACCTTTAATAGGATTATTTGTAAAACGAATTAGCCATACCCTTAATTTATCGCCGGTCAGATTATACAAGCCTGTCCTCATGACAGTCATACCAAATAAAAAAATAGTGATAAATACAGCAAATAATGATATAAGTTCAATCATCCATCTTCACCCCTATCACATTGTATGGACAAGGCTGCTTGAAAATGACTACTTCAATTTATTTAACTTTTTTACATGTTAAATTTTTTGGAATACGTAACAAACTATAAAATGTAAGGAATTAGTAGGAATAACAGTATAAAACTTTATCAAAACTACTGAATATAAATTGCTTTCTAGTGTTCAATTATGATAAATAGTTGACCAAAAAACATGCATATATTATAATTGCAAAGTACATGTTTATTTTTTAGACGATATTTAGCTATCGACACTAAGAGAACCAATGGAACATGTGTCTTAATTAGATGTTAGTGGTTGTTTTCGGAGGGAGGGAATTAGAATGTCAAAAACGGTCGTTCGTAAAAACGAATCGCTTGAAGATGCTCTTCGCCGCTTCAAACGTACTGTATCTAAATCAGGTACGATTCAAGAAGCTAGAAAGCGCGAATTCTATGAAAAGCCTAGCGTAAAGCGTAAGAAGAAATCTGAAGCTGCTAGAAAGCGTAAATTCTAAAAGAGGGTGTAGTTTTATGAGTCTTCTCGAGCGTTTAAATAATGATATGAAAACAGCGATGAAGAATAAAGACAAAGATAGGCTATCTGTTATTCGAATGGTAAAGGCTGCTCTTCAAAATGAAGGCATTAAGCTTGGTTCCAGTGAGCTATCAGAAGATGCAGAACTAACTGTTCTTACTCGTGAATTAAAACAACGAAAAGATTCCCTCCGCGAATTTAGTAACGCTGGTCGTGAAGATCTTGTTAATAAAATTCAAACTGAAATTGAGATATTAGAGGTATACCTTCCAAAACAATTATCCGAAGAGGAACTTGTTGAGATTGTGAAAGAAACAGTACAAGAGGTCAATGCTTCTTCAAAAGCTGACATGGGCAAAGTGATGGCTGCAATTATGCCAAAAGTAAAAGGGAAGGCTGATGGCAGTCTCATTAACAAACTTGTTCAACAGCAACTATCTTAAACAAAGCACCTTACATTGTGTAAGGTGTTTTTCTTATATGAGGGAAAATAAATTTCTCTTTTCGTTGGTTGTAATCCTCATATCACTATGTACATAATCCAAGAAATACCAACAAAAATAATGTATAGAAACACACAAAATATTGAAACCTCACCTACATCTCATTCGTATTACATACTATCAAGTCGTAAACAGGAATAGAAAGGGGGGATCGCCTTGAAAAAAGTGAGAATATTTTTGTACCTATCCATTATTCTTTTACCTTTACTCCTCACACTAACGCCAAATAAAAGCTTTAGTGCCACAGATCAGGTAGCTTATATCATTCCGTTGGAAGAAACGGTTGAAAAAGGCTTACATGCTTTTATTGATCGTACGATTACAGATGCCGAGGAAAAGGGAGCCGATGTCATCATTCTCGAGATAAATACTCCTGGTGGGGCCGTTGATGCTGCAACTCAAATCGGAAAACGAATTCAGGAATCAACTATTCCTACAGTTGCCTTTGTAAATAACGACGCCATTTCAGCAGGTGCATTTATCGCCTTAAATACCAATGAGATTTATATGTCTGAGAATGGAAGAATGGGGGCAGCAGGAATTATCGATCAGGCAGGGAATACTGCAGATGAAAAAGCTGTTTCATACTGGCTTTCAGCGATGAAAGGTGCTGCCGAAAACAATGGTCGCGATCCGATTTACGCTTTAGCAATGGCGGACAAAGAGATAGACTTGCCAGAACTAGGTGCTGAAAAAGGTAAATTTCTCACATTAACGGCAAATCAGGCTCTAGAGGTTGGGTATGCTGAAGGTGTTGTAAAGAATAGAGCAGATTTACTAAAGACAATTGGCTATGAAAAAGCTGCTGTTGAAGAAGCCGAACTTAGCTTTGCCGAAAAAATTGCACGCTTTATTACGAATCCGGTTGTTGTTTCGATTTTATTAACAATTGGAAGCTTAGGTTTAGTAGTTGAACTTTACTCACCTGGATTTGGTATTCCAGGTATAATGGGAATATCATCGCTACTACTCTTTTTCTATGGACATTTAGTAGCAGGACTAGCTGGAATGGAGTCCATTATCCTATTTGTAATAGGAATTGTTTTAGTTTTATTAGAGTTTGTATTGCCTGGGGGGATCATAGGCTTGATAGGTTTAGGAGCAATTTTAACAAGCTTTTTCTTGGCAGGAAGTAGTGTTATGGTTATTGGTGTTTCACTATTAGTTGCTTTAGTAGCTACTGTCATCGTTTCAATTATTTTGGTTAAAGTATTCGGTAAGAAATTACACGCCTTTAAAAAGATTATTCTCTTCGATTCTACGAACACCGAAAGCGGGTATGTATCAAATAAGAATCGCGAAGATTTGATTGGAAAACGAGGAATTGCCTTTACAACCTTAAGACCTTCTGGTACAGCAATCATTGATGAAGAAAGACTAGATGTTGTCACACAAGGGAATTACATCGAGAAAAACACAAAAATTGAAGTGATCAAAACAGAAGGTTCTCGAATTGTCGTTCGAGAGGTTACTGATATTGATAAATAAACTTAATCTAGGAGGAAAATTAGAATGCCAACAGGTATGATTACAATTCTAATATTAGTTGCACTTGGTATTATTTTATTAGCTGTACTATTTACATTTGTGCCAGTTGCACTATGGATCTCTGCACTAGCTGCGGGTGTCCGTGTAAGTATCTTTACATTGATAGGGATGAGACTACGTCGGGTTATTCCAAACCGTGTTATTATCCCGTTAATTAAGGCTCAAAAAGCCGGATTAAATCTTAATACAAACCAACTGGAGAGTCACTATTTGGCGGGTGGTAATGTTGACCGCGTCGTAAACGCGTTAATCGCTGCACAACGTGCGAACATTGAATTAACCTTCGAAAGGGCAGCTGCAATCGATTTAGCGGGTCGTGATGTGTTAGAAGCAGTTCAAATGAGCGTTAACCCTAAAGTTATCGAGACACCATTTATTTCAGGTGTTGCGATGGATGGTATCGAAGTAAAAGCAAAAACTCGTATCACCGTTCGTGCGAATATTGACCGTCTAGTCGGGGGTGCGGGGGAAGAAACTGTTATTGCCCGTGTAGGTGAAGGTATCGTTAGTACAATTGGTTCTCAAAAAGATCACAAAAAGGTACTCGAAAATCCAGATATGATTTCTCAAACCGTTCTTGCAAAAGGACTTGACGCAGGTACTGCATTCGAAATTCTTTCTATTGATATCGCTGATATTGATATCGGTAGAAACATAGGTGCCGTGCTTCAAACAGACCAAGCGGAAGCCGACAAGAAAATAGCCCAAGCGAAAGCTGAAGAACGTCGCGCGATGGCGGTTGCAAGTGAACAAGAAATGCGCGCTCGTGTAGAAGAAATGAAAGCGAAGGTTGTGGAAGCTGAAGCCGAAGTACCTCTTGCTATGGCAGAAGCATTACGTTCAGGTAACCTAGGAGTACTCGATTATACGAACCTTAAAAATATCATGGCTGATACTGATATGAGAAATTCAATTGGTAAAAGCACACATCCAGAAGATGAAGATAAATAATAATTAAACCTCAAAATTTGAAGGGAGGTTTACATTGTGGAATCACCTTTGCAAGACTTGATTAATTTTGTAATGGGAAATGCTTGGATTCTAATCATTATAATTGGATTTGTTTTTAATACGTTTAGGCGATTTAACAGTGGGGAGTCAGAGCCTACAACCCCAGTACCAATGCCAAAACAGTTTAATCCGTTTGACCAAGAACGTAAACCTGAAAAAGATGAATATCAGGTGGAAACAAAATATGAAACTGAAATAAAACCAGAAGAGATTCCCAATACTCAGGTTCCAAATACGTTTTATGATCGTTATCTCGAGCTTCAACAGCAAGGCACGTATACGGAAACGGTAACCGAGGAAAAAGAACCAGTCCCAACGGTTATTAATCCAACTGTTTCAGGAGAAACAAGGCCTTCAAAAACCTACTCGAAAAACAAGGTTGTTGAAGGTATTATATGGTCTGAAATTCTGGGTCCTCCTAGAGCAAAAAGACCATACCAAATCCGTCGCTAGGTGTCCGTTTATGGATTTTAAAAAATGTACTAAGAACCCCTTTTCACTCATAAACATGAGATGAAAGGGGGTTCTTTGTTATGCCTAAAAACCTAAGTCAACGAATGAAGAGTTGGATTACAAACAAGATGGAACTTCCTGCTGACGTCATGATGGATCTTCCAAGAATAACCATGATTGGACAATTACATATTTACATAGAAAATCATCGAGGATTATTAACCTTTTCAGATAAAGAGGTACGGCTATTACTGAAACAAGGACAACTTCTGATAAAGGGAAATGCATTTGTGATTAAAACAATTTTACCTGAAGAAATAATGCTTGAAGGAAAAATTGAACATGTGCAATATATTGAGAATTGAATCATTGAATCAGTAGGGGGATAAGCATGAAAAATCATTGGATGCACTTTTTTAGCGGGAGTGTCAAAGCTGTTATTTCTGGAAAAGGTACTGAGAGATTCATAAATGAATGTGTAAGACAAGGAATTGTCGTGTGGGATGTAAAGAAGCCAGGAACCCATGCCCTTAGCTTCTCTATGTATTTAAAGGATATTAAAAAAATTCGACGGGTTGTCCGTAAAAATGATTGTAAGCTTCGCTTTATTGGAAAAAAAGGTTTGCCTTTTCTCGTCCAAAAGGCGATATACAATAGTGGATTTTTAATTGGGGCTTTTTTATTTCTTATCATTGTTACTTTGTTATCAAACATGGTGTGGGGCATTAAAGTAGAGGGTGCCAAGCCAGAAACAGAGCATTTAATTATTAAAGAGCTGAAGAAACTCGGAGTTGAAAAAGGAAAGCTTCAATTTTTTATTGAGGATAATGAGTCCTTACAAAGGCACCTAGAAGAAGCGATAAACGATATTACTTGGATTGGTGTAGAGTTAAATGGGACGACCTATCATTTTGAGGTTGTTGAAAAGAACCAACCTGACCCGCCAGAACAGTACAGTCCAAGAAATCTTGTTGCAAATAAGACAGCTATAATCAAAAAATTAATCGTCGAGGAAGGAAAACCAGTTAAAGCAGTAAATGATCTTGTTAAAAAGGGAGACATCTTAGTTTCGGGCAAAATTGGAAAAGAAGGAGAAGAAGTCTACGTACCTGCACGTGGGAAGATTTATGGGGAGACTTGGTACAAGTCTGCAGTAGAGGTAGAAATTACAACGAAACTTAATGTCATGACAGGAGAAAATAAACAAAAGCATTATATCTCGATAGGGGATTTACGTATTCCAGTATGGGGATATGGTGAAGTTGAATATAATGAATATCAAACTGAAATAGATAAGAGACCCTTCAAATTCTTTAATTGGGAACTTCCAATTGCGTATGAAAAAGTGTCTCTTCGAGAAAGTGAAGAAATCACAAGAAAGTACACAACAAATGAGGCGGTCGAAGAAGCAAAGAGAATCGGTCGGAATGCTTTAGAACAAGATTTGGATAGTGATGCTGAAATTATTGAAGAAAAAGTTTTGCGTCAATCCATTAACAATGGTAAAGTAAAATTGGAAATAAAATATAATGTTATTGAGAATATCGTCACAACGATACCATTAGTTCAAGGAGACTAAAGGATGTCAGAAGATTTAGTAATGAGTAAACATCAACTTGAAAATCCAAACGAAGCACTTGTGCTGTTTGGAAACAATGACCTCCACCTTAAAAGGATTGAGGAGGAATTAAACGTCTCAATTATAACAAGAGGCGAGGCACTTAATGTTTCAGGAAATCCAACAAGTGTACAGCTTGTTGAAGAAATTATTGAAAAGCTTCTTGGTGTCATTCGAAAAGGAATACGTATAAGTGAACGTGATGTTATTTATTGTATTCAAATGGCGAAGAATGGAAATTTGGATTCATTTGAAGAATTATATGATGAAGAAATCACAAAAACTGCAAAAGGAAAATCAATTCGTGTAAAAACACATGGACAACGCCAATATGTAGCTGCTATCAAACAGCATGATTTAGTTTTCGGAATTGGACCAGCAGGTACAGGAAAAACTTATTTGGCAGTAGTAATGGCCGTGAATGCACTAAAAAATGGACAGGTCAAACGGATTATTCTAACTCGCCCAGCTGTAGAAGCTGGTGAAAGCTTAGGGTTTTTACCTGGAGACCTAAAAGAAAAAGTAGATCCATATTTACGACCTTTATATGATGGATTACACGACGTACTTGGAGCAGAACATACGGAACGACTAATAGAAAGAGGAACAATTGAAATTGCTCCATTAGCCTATATGAGAGGGCGTACTCTCGATGATGCTTTCGTCATTTTAGACGAAGCGCAAAACACAACACTAGCCCAAATGAAGATGTTTTTGACACGACTTGGTTTTGGCTCTAAAATGGTCATTACTGGGGATATCTCGCAAATCGATTTACCTAGAGGGGTAAAGTCTGGATTACATGAAGTAATGCATATATTGAAAGATGTATATGGTTCTGCATTTATCTTCTTAGAACAGTCTGATGTAGTACGTCATCCCCTTGTAGCTCGTATCATTGAAGCTTATGAAAAGGCTGAAGCTGGACAATCATGACAAGACCCATGCGAAATGGGTCTTTTTTACCATTACAGAAAATGGTAAAATCAGGTTAAAGGAGGTTCGAGAGATGAGGAAACCGAATAAGCTGCAAAATAAGTTGTCCATTTTAAAAAGCTATCAATCCCTACATATTTTGATATACACCCTCCTTGCGGGAATTATGTTTTTAGTCATGTTTAGCAATGTGAAACCGGAAGTTTTACAAATCGAAGCTTTAAAACCGTCTGAACAGACAATTCGTTCGCCTTTGACAATTGAAGATAAAGTTGCCACAAAAACAAAACAGGATGCAGCTGCAAAAGAGGTTGAAGATGTTTTCACTCTCAAATCAGATTATGCAGACAATCAAGTTGACCTAGTTATTTCTATTTTTGATTCAATTGATGAAACAAATAATGAAGCAATGGATATATACAACTCAAAGGTCAAAGAATGGGAAAGTCTTTCGGAGGATGATCGAGGAGAAGAACCAAAGCAACTCACAGCTTCTGAAAAGTTACAGATCTTAAAAACAAAACTTCCACAGGATTTAACTGATCGGATTCAAAACGATGTTCTTACAGCATTATTAACAGCAAGTCCCAATCAATTATCACGCACTAAGGATGCAGTTATTACCGCAGTGAATAATGTAATGAACACAAGAATTCCAGCTTCTGAAGTTGAGAATGCAAAAAATAAGGTAGTGGAGGAACTACGCTACTCAAGTGTCGATACGGCTCTTCGAGAACCAATGCGTGAAATGGCTCGGTTTGCGGTTGTTCAAAATGTCTATTATGATGTTGAAGCCACGGAAGAAAAGCGTCAGCAAGCGATTGAAGCAGTTGAGCCGGTTAAAATCCTGCAAGGTCAAATTATTGTTGAAGAAGGACATTTAATCACTAGGGATATATATCGGCAGTTAGAGCTACTTGGTATGACTAGCACAAATAACCCTATACAACCATTCATCGGCCTATTGTTGATTATTCTATTGATTATTACCGGGATTATTTATCATTTTCATAATGAGATGATTCCAACTGATCGGCATCGGAATATCTATTTATTAATTTTTGCGATTATCTTTACTATTACCATTCTATTGATGAAGGGTATTAGTTTATTCCAACAAATCGATTATTCTGATATAGGATATATTGTTCCAGTGGCAATGGGGGCAATGCTAATAAAGCTATTGATTAATGAAAAAGTTGCGATACTTTCAAGCATGGTTTTTGCTGTTTGTGGAAGCCTTATCTTTAATGAAGGTGTGACGGGTACGCTTAATTTCTCAGCGGGAATCTATTTCCTGTTTGGCAGCCTGGCTGGGGTACTTTTCCTAAGTAAGCACAATCGTAGGGCGAAAATTCTCCAAGCTGGACTCTTTGTAGCTTTAATCAATATTTTAGTCATATTTTCAATTATGTTATTGCAAAACGGTAGTTATTCAAGTCTAGACTATGGTTCTTCGATTATTATGGCGGTCTTATCTGGCGTAATTGCTGCTGTATTAACAATAGGGCTACTACCATTCTTTGAAGCTGGATTTAATATTTTATCTACTATGAAATTAATCGAGTTATCAAACCCAAATCACCCGTTACTGCGGAAAATTTTGACGGAAGCTCCTGGAACCTATCATCATAGTGTTATGGTTGCGAATTTGTCAGAATCAGCCTGTGAAGCAATCGGGGCTAATGGTTTATTAGCTAGAGTGTCATCGTATTATCATGATATTGGTAAAACAAAACGGCCGCATTTCTTTATTGAGAATCAGATGAATATTGAAAATCCGCATGATAAGATTGCACCACAGCTTAGCAAAACAATTATTACAGCACATGCTACAGACGGGGCAGAAACTTTGAGGAAATATAAAATGCCAAAGGAAATCGTGGATATAGCAGAGCAGCATCATGGTACCACACTGTTAAAATATTTTTTCCATAAAGCAAAACAACAAAGTGAACGCGAAATCCTAGAATCAGATTTCAGATATGTGGGTCCTAAAGCGAAAACAAAAGAGGCAGCGGTGATTGGGATTGCAGATAGTGTTGAAGCAGCCGTGAGGTCGCTATCAACTCCTACTCCACATAAGATTGAATCATTAGTAAATAGCATCATTGCAGACCGCTTACAGGATGGACAATTTGATGAATGCGATATAACACTGAAAGAACTGGATGTAGTTGCGAAAACACTTTGTGAATCACTAAAAGGGATTTTCCATTCAAGAATTGAGTACCCTGCCGAGACCACAAAACAGAAGGTGAAGGAAGCATGAGACTAGAAATTGATTTTAATGATGAAATTGGTGAAGTAAAAGAGGAAGAATGTACATTAGTTCAAGAACTATTATTCTTGGCTGCTGATAAAGAAGGAGTCAGTGAAGGAACTGAGGTCTCCGTTACGTTTGTTGATAATGAACGGATTAAAGAAATAAACCGAGAATATCGTGACAAAGATCAACCGACTGATGTCATATCATTTGCTATGGAAGAAATGGGTGAAGGGGAAATTGCGATTATTGGTGAAGATATACCAAAGGTATTAGGGGATATTATCATCTCAATTCCGAGAGCAAAGGAACAGGCCGAAGATTATGGTCATTCTTTTGCAAGGGAATTAGGTTTCCTTGCTGTCCATGGTTTCTTGCATTTACTTGGCTATGACCATATGACAAAAGAGGATGAAGAAAAAATGTTTTCAAGACAAAAGGAAATTTTAGAGGCGTATGGTCTTGAACGATAAACAAAAAAATGGATGGTCACGCTTAATCAATAGCTTTTCGTATGCTTTACAAGGCTTGCGAGAAGCATTTTTTTCAGAACGAAATTTGCAAATTCATTTTTTTTTCTCGGTTATCGTTATTTTTTGTGGTTTCTTGTTTCATATTACAAAGGTAGAATGGTTGATTATTCTCCTTTTATTCGGTGGAATGTTTGCAATAGAAATGCTAAATACCGCAATTGAAAAAGTGGTTGATTTAGTCACGGGTGAGTATCATCCCTTAGCTAAAAAGGCTAAAGATATTGCAGCTGGAGCTGTTCTTATATATGCGATAATATCCATTATCGTTGGATTAATCATTTTTCTACCTTACCTAATATAGAGAAAATTCTTACAATTGTGTAACAAATGAAACATAAACGATGATTTCGTGAACGTTTTTATGTAAAATGAAAATACACTGCCGTACTTAGATACGCAGAAAGGAAGAAGAAATAGTGAAAACAGAGGAACTAATCAACGAAGCGAAAAAAGCAAGAGAACTAGCATATGTTCCATATTCAAAGTTTAAAGTAGGGGCTGCGATATTAACAAAGGATGGTAAAGTATACCATGGCTGTAATATCGAAAATGCAGCATACAGTGTAACAAACTGTGCAGAGAGGACAGCGCTATTTAAGGCTGTTTCTGAAGGAGATAAAGAGTTTGCAGCAATTGCTGTAGTTGCAGATACAGAACGACCAGTACCGCCTTGTGGCGCATGTCGTCAAGTGATTTCGGAGCTTTGTGGACGTAATACAAAGGTATTCTTATCAAATCTTAAAGGTGACGTACAAGAAATAACAATTGATGAACTGCTACCAGGAGCATTTACACCGGAGGATTTACATGGAAACTAAGAATAATTATAAATCAGGATTTGTTTCAATTATAGGACGACCGAATGTTGGGAAATCCACTTTTTTAAATCATGTTATCGGGCAAAAAATCGCTATAATGAGTGATAAACCACAAACGACACGAAATAAAGTTCAAGGTGTGTATACAGAAGAAAATTCTCAAATTATTTTTATTGACACGCCTGGTATTCATAAGCCAAAGCATAAGCTTGGAGATTTTATGATGAAAGTCGCTCAGAACACACTTAAGGAAGTTGATCTAGTTTTATTTATGATCAATGCGGAAGAAGGATATGGTCGTGGGGATGAGTTCATTATTGAACGACTTAAAAATATTCAGACACCAGTTTTTCTCGTTGTTAATAAGATAGACCAAATACACCCTGATAAATTATTGGAGTTAATCGAAAAGTACAAAGGACTTTATCCGTTTAAGGAAATTGTTCCAATTTCTGCACTCCAGGGAACGAATACCTCTAGATTAGTTGAACAGATCAAAGTTTATTTACCAGAGGGACCTCAATACTATCCTGCAGATCAGGTAACTGACCATCCTGAACGATTTATCATTACTGAGTTGATTCGTGAAAAAGTGCTTCACCTAACAAGAGAGGAAATTCCACATTCAATTGCAGTTGTAATGGATTCACTCGAAAGAAGAGAAAGTGGAAATACTGTCTACGTTAGTGCCACTATTATTGTCGAACGTAATTCGCAAAAAGGAATTGTAATCGGAAAGCAAGGGAGTATGCTAAAAGAAGTTGGGAAACGAGCACGAGCAGATATTGAGGCATTGCTTGGTTCAAAAGTTTTTCTAGAGCTTTGGGTAAAGGTTCAAAAGGACTGGCGTAACAAAAGTTCTCAACTTCGCGATTACGGCTTTAGAGAAGATGAATATTAAAGTTTAAGTATACGTAAATTCCAAAAAAATACACAGATTAGCAAAATTTATGTAACATGTTTTTTAGGATTTTCGGTCAAGATATTCTTACAAGTGAATGAAATTGGAATAGTCTTTGCTAGTGTTTATAATACAGAAAGGTGGGGTTACTATGTTAGATTTTACCTGGAAGGTGTTTAGTCAAACAGGTAATGTTGATACGTATCTTCTTTTTAAGGAATTGGAACAAGAGAAGACAGAGAGACCCGAGGCACAAAGTGAGGAGCTAGCAGAAATAGATTTTCCAATTACTTGACCATCCTAAAAAAAGCGTCTTAAACCTTTTATAAGTCATGTATGACGTAAATAATCAATGGTAATTGGATTGCCTAGTTGCCAATGGATGGTGACAGTAGTGCTACAAAAATGCGAAGGTATTATCATAAGAACAAGTGATTATGGTGAAACAAATAAAATCGTAACTTTGTATACCCGTGAATGGGGGAAAATAGGGGTAATGGCAAGAGGTGCAAAGAAACCTAGTAGTCGCCTTGCAGCCATTACCCAGGTTTTTACATATGGACAGTTTTTAGTTCAAAAAACGTCAGGTCTAGGCGTATTACAACAAGGTGAAACGATTTCAACTTTACGAAGTATTCGGGAAGATATTTTCCTAACGGCATATGCATCATATGTAGTCGAGTTAACCGATAAATGCACTGAAGATAAGAGATCAAACCCGTTTTTATTTGAAATGTTGTATCAAACACTAAATTACTTAAATGAGGGGTATGATCCTGATATTCTTTTGTATATATATGAGCTTAAAATGCTACCATTGCTTGGGTTGTATCCTCGACTTAATGAATGTACAAACTGTAACAGTACAGAGGGTGAATTTGCCTTTTCGATAAGAGAGGGTGGGTTACTTTGCCATCGCTGTTATGAAAAAGAACCCTATCATTTGAAAGTATCTCAAGCAACAATTCGATTGTTGCGTTTATTTTATTATTTTGATTTAAACCGATTAGGAAAAATTGCCGTAAAAGACGAAACGAAGAAAGAATTGAAGATGGTCATTGACATGTACTACGAGGAATATTCAGGCTTATATCTAAAATCTAAACGATTCCTAGACCAACTTGAAAATTTACGTCTAACCTAACGTGGTCTACTTGACATCGCAGTGAATTTGGAATATAGTTCAATTAAAATATTGCACGGTGAAGGAAAGTAGTACTTATCCCCGTTCATAAAAGCGAACCTAGGATGGTGAAAGCTAGGGTATGAACAGATAAGGAAGGCGTTCCAGAGTGTATCGCTTGAAAGAGGCAATAACTCATAGAGTTATTTGCAAATAGGGTGGAACCGCGGGTAAACTCTCGTCCCTATGTCTACAATTAGGCATAGAGGAGGGGAGTTTTTTATTTTTATAAAAGATTTATCGTAAAAACTAATTTATTTTTTTCGCAATTATTGTGGAGGTGCAAGATTAATGAATATTCAAGAAATGATATTAACCCTACAGAAGCATTGGTCGGATCAAGGTTGCATTCTGATGCAGGCTTATGACGTTGAAAAGGGTGCTGGAACAATGAGTCCCTACACATTCCTAAGAAGCCTTGGCCCAGAGCCGTGGAATGTGGCGTATGTTGAACCTTCAAGACGCCCAGTCGATGGCCGTTACGGAGAGAACCCAAACCGCTTATACCAACACCATCAATTTCAAGTGATCATGAAACCGTCACCTGATAATATTCAGGAATTATATCTAGATTCCTTACGTGCATTAGGAATTAATCCATTAGAACATGATATCCGCTTCGTTGAAGATAACTGGGAAGCCCCAACACTTGGAGCAGCAGGGCTTGGTTGGGAAGTTTGGCTTGATGGAATGGAAGTTACTCAATTTACATATTTCCAACAAGTTGGAGGTATTGAATGTAAGCCAGTATCTGTTGAGATTACATATGGAATTGAACGTTTAGCCTCATATATTCAAGATAAAGAGAATGTCTTTGATCTTGAATGGACAAAAGGATTTACAGTTCGAGATATTTTTCATCAGCCTGAATACGAACATTCAAAGTATACGTTTGAAACATCAGATACAGAAATGCTATTTAACTTATTTAGCATTTATGAAAAGGAAGCGCATCGTCAAATGGACGAAGGCCTCGTTCATCCAGCCTATGACTATGTCTTAAAATGTTCTCACACCTTTAACCAATTAGATGCAAGGGGAGCAATTTCAGTTACCGAAAGAACAGGATATATCGGCAGAGTTCGTAATTTAGCTCGTAAGGTAGCTAAAACGTTTTATGAAGAGCGGGAAAAATTAGGCTTCCCAATGCTGAAGGCAAAAGGAGACGATCGTAATGAGTAATCGAGATTTATTGATTGAAATTGGATTAGAGGAAATGCCAGCACGCTTTGTAACAGATTCTATGAATCAGCTTTCTGACAAGGTTACAAACTGGCTGCTTGAACATAATATTTCATTTGAGCAAGTAGAGAGTTTTTCTTCACCGAGAAGACTAGCGGTTCTTGTTCGGGACGTTGCCGACAAACAAAAGGATGTTGAACTAGAAGCAAAAGGACCAGCAAAAAAAATTGCCTTAGACCAAGATGGAAATTGGACAAAAGCTGCAATGGGGTTCACAAGAGGACAAGGTGCTTCTGTTGAGGATATCTTTTTTAAAGAAATAAATGGTGTGGAATATGCACATATCAATAAATTTATTAAAGGGAAAGACACGAAGGAAATCTTAGGTGAACTTGAGGATGTTATCGTACATCTTTCATTCCCTAAAAATATGCGTTGGGGCGATCAAGAGCTTCGCTATGTCCGTCCAATTAAATGGATTGTCGCTTTGTTTGGAGATCAAATTATACCAATCACGATTACGAATGTAACATCAGGAAATAAAACATGGGGACATCGTTTCTTAGGTCAAGAGGTTGAGATCACATCACCTAGAGACTTTGAAAAAGTACTTATGTCTCAATATGTGATTGCGGATTATCTTGAGCGTAAAGAAGCCATTACGAATCAAATCAAAATACTTGAAGAGGACAACAATTGGGAGATTCCAATGGACGAAGATTTACTGAATGAAGTAACGAATCTTGTTGAATATCCTACTGCCTTTTTCGGAAAATTTGAGGAAGAATTTTTGAATTTACCGGAAGAAGTGTTAATTACAAGTATGAGAGAGCACCAGCGCTATTTCCCTGTAAAGGACAAAAACGGGGCCCTACTACCTTATTTTGTTGCAGTTCGTAATGGTGATCATAACTATCTTGATAAAGTTGCTAGAGGGAATGAGAAGGTTTTACGAGCACGTTTATCTGATGCAGACTTCTTTTATAAAGAAGATCAAAAGTTAGAAATTGATAACTTAGTCCAAAAGCTTGATAAAATAATCTACCATGAAGAAATTGGTTCAATTGGCGATAAGGTTAGAAGAATTCAGCATATCACTAAGAAGGTGTCAGAACTTCTTAAAATTGATAGCCAAACACAGGAAAAAGCAAGCAGAGCAGCCGAAATATGCAAATTTGACCTTGTAACCAATATGGTGTATGAATTTCCTGAGCTTCAGGGGGTAATGGGAGAACGCTATGCACGAATAAGTGGAGAAGACGAGGCAGTGGCGGTAGCTATTAACGAGCATTACATGCCTAGACATGCTGACGATTCTAGTCCTGCTTCGACTATTGGCGCATTAGTTAGTTTAGCGGATAAATTGGATACCATAGTTGGATGTTTCTCAATCGGTATTATTCCAACAGGTTCACAAGATCCATATGCATTACGCCGTATGGCTTCTGGTGTCGTTCAAATATTACTTGATAAAGGTTGGAATATTGGCCTTGAAGAACTAATTGATGATGTATTAGATCTGTTTGTTGAGGCAAAAGTTGCGAAGCTTGAAAAACAAGAAATTAAGAAAGAACTTGTTCACTTTTTCAAATTACGAATCAAACATGAACTAAATACTAGAAACATCCGCTATGATATTATTGATGCGGTTCTTGGTACAAAGATTGGAAATGTTGGACTTATTATTAAAAAGGCGGAAATGCTTGAGAACAACAAGGACCACCAAGATTTTAAAACAACTATTGAGTCATTAGGTAGGGTTGTTAACATCGCCAAAAAAGGCGAAGAAGCTGAAATTAATCCAAGCCTTTTCCAATCTGAAGAGGAAAAGAATCTCTTTGAGAAGTTCACTGAAGTAAAACCAAAAGTAATGGAAAGTTTAAACAATCATGAAGTAGCAGAAGCTTTCCACTTATTAGCTTCATTGAGAGAGCTAATTGATCAATACTTCGAACATACAATGGTTATGGCAGATGATGCAGCAGTAAGGAAAAATCGACTTGCACAAATGGTGCAACTAGCTAACATTATTTATTTAATTGGGGACATGAACGCAATTATTGTAAAATAAAGTGAACATGAAAAACGTATGTACACGTTTATGACCGCGAAAAAGTAACGCTTGGGATAAACAATTAAAAACTAGGAGCAGAAGAATTAGCTCCTAGTCTTTTTCTATTTACTATACGTGATTACGCAATTAGTATATAATAATTAATAATTAGTATAACTCTTTTCAAACACTTTACATATTTAAAATAAATACTATAGATTTTAGGAATGGTGGTGAGTACAATAGAACTGAGTAAGCGGCAAGAACAAATCGTACAAATCGTAAAAGACAATGGGCCAATTACTGGTGAAGCTATTGCAGATCGTTTAAATTTGACTAGGGCAACTCTTCGACCGGACCTCGCTATATTAACTATGGCAGGATATCTTGAAGCCAGGCCACGTGTCGGCTATTTCTACACGGGTAAAACAGGTCAGCAATTACTTGCGGATAGGATAAATAAAATTAAAGTGATGGATTACCAATCCATCCCTGTTGTGATTAATGAGAGTATATCTGTCTATGATGCAATTGTGACAATGTTTTTAGAAGATGTCGGTACATTGTTTGTGGTGGATAAATCATCACTTCTTGTTGGAGTTTTATCACGAAAAGACTTACTGCGGGCAAGTCTTGGAAATCAGGATTTAAAATCTGTCCCCGTTACAATTATTATGACACGTATGCCAAATATTACGATGTGTGAAAAAGATGATCTTTTAATTGACGTGGCTCATAAATTGATTGAAAAACAAATTGATGCATTACCAATTGTTAAGCAATCGGAACGGGGTATAGAGGTAATTGGCAGAATCACTAAGACAAATATGACAAAAGCGTTCGTAGGACTTGCTGGTGATGAAATCCTTTAATGAGCATTTTGATCTTTTAAGTTAGGAGATGGAGAATTAAAATGAGTAATCGCGTTGTATATGTAGTATCAGATTCAGTTGGGGAAACAGCTGAATTAGTTGTTAAAGCGGCAGTTAGCCAATTTAACGGCTCCCATACAGAAATCAAACGAATTCCTTATGTAGAAGATACAGCTACATTAGCAGAGGTTGTCGCACTTGCCAAACTTAATAATGCAATTATTGCATTCACACTTGTAGTTCCTGAACTACGAGATTTTCTTGTGATCGAAGCTGCACGTGAAGGGGTAATTGTAAACGATATCCTTGGTCCATTAATCGAAAAAATGTCTGGCCTTTATGAAAGTAACCCAAGATTTGAAGCAGGTCTTGTACGAAAACTCGATGAGGATTATTTCAAAAAGATTGAGGCAATTGAATTTGCTGTTAAGTATGATGACGGTCGCGACCCAAGAGGAATTTTACGTGCAGATATTGTCTTAATCGGGGTTTCAAGAACGTCGAAAACGCCTTTATCTCAGTATCTCGCCCATAAGCGTTATAAAGTCGCAAACGTCCCAATCGTACCAGAAGTTGATCCACCGGAAGAGCTCTTTAAAGTATCACCGAATAAATGCTTTGGACTAAAAATCAGCCCAGAGAAGCTAAACCATATTAGACGTGAAAGATTAAAGTCATTAGGTTTAGATGACCAAGCGATCTATGCAAATATTAATCGTATTAAAGAAGAACTTGACCACTTTGAATCTCTCGTGAATAAAATTAATTGTGATGTAGTAGATGTATCAAATAAAGCGGTTGAAGAAACGGCCAATATTATTTTAAATAAAATCAGTAATCGTAAAACAAAATAATCATAAGACTACTTATACAGTAAAAAACATATCTCAAAAAAGATATGTTTTTTTATGGCGCTTGAAGGAATTTTATATTATAATAAAAAATTGTGATAAAAATACATATTTTTAGGTTTAGAGTTCGATTGGATAGAATAAACTATATATTGAAGGTTGTCAAGGATAAATTATGGAATAGGTGAATTAATTTTCGACATTTTTTTCTTGTTTCAATATTTCTCCTTCGATAAATGATAGAATATCTGTCCATAATTGCTCACCTAAAGATGGGACAATCACAGATTTTTGAACTTATTTGTAATCTTTATCTTGAAAAGAAGGATTCTTCGGAGTGATGTAGAATAGAGAAATATGACGAAAAAAAGAATAAAATATTTGTGGATGCGGATGCTTGTCCAGTTAAAGAAGAAATACTTAGCATAGCAGGTACATATAATATCAATGTTGTATTTGTAGCGTCGTATGCTCATGTTATGTCGACTCCAATGGGTGGTAAATGGGTGTACGTGGATGCTGAGAAAGAAGCAGCAGATCTCTATATTATGAATCATGCAATAAAAAAAGACATCGTCATTACCCAGGATACTGGCTTAGCGAGTATTTTAGTAAATAGAGGTGTAACTGTTATATCACCTCGTGGCAAAGAGTTTAAGGAAGAGGATATGGAACAAATCCTCCATTTTCGCTTTTTATCTGCAAAAGAAAGACGGAGTGGTTCATATTCAAAAGGACCAAAACCCTTTACTGACGAAGACAGACAACATTTTACTAAAATTTTTAAAAAAAGTTTGTCGAATCTTGCAGGATTTAAACTCTAAACATCGAATAATTTAGTACTTGGGGATGTTATACATGGGATATCGAATACCCGAAGAAACAATCGAAAAAATTCGTATTTCTGTTGACATTGTTGATGTTGTTAGTGAATATGTTCAATTGAAGAAGCAAGGTAGAAATTATTTTGGCTTATGCCCATTTCATGGTGAAAATACCCCTTCATTCTCTGTATCTCCCGATAAACAAATCTTTCATTGTTTTGGGTGTGGAGCAGGTGGAAATGTATTTTCTTTTTTAATGGACTTAGAAGGGTATTCCTTCGCGGAGGCGGCAATAAACCTCGCTAATAAAGTGAACATAGATTTGTCAGATTATGAACAGCCAACTGCTGTTTCTGATAAAAACAATGAAACATCAAAAATGCAAGAAGCACACGAATTATTAAAGAAATTCTATCATCACCTATTACTTAATACAAAAGAGGGTCAACCAGCGCTAGACTATTTAACCAATAGGGGCTTCACAAGAGAAATCATCGATAAGTTTGAAATTGGCTATGCCCTTGACTCGTGGGACTTTGCCACGAAATTTCTCCAGAAGAGAGGCTTTAGGCCTGAGTTGATGGAAAGGGCCGGACTGCTCGTAAAAAAGGAGGATACCGGAACATTCTTTGATAGATTTCGAAATCGCATCATGTTCCCGATATGGGATCACCAAGGTAAAACCATAGCATTTTCTGGCAGGGTGCTCGATAAGGGGCAAGAACCAAAATATTTAAACAGCCCCGAAACGATTATTTTTAATAAAAGCAAGACCCTTTATAATTTCCATCAAGCTAGACTTGCTATTCGAAAACACCAGCAAGTGGTTCTTTTTGAGGGATTTGCAGATGTCATTGCAGCAGATACAGCTGATGTTCCAAATTCAATTGGTACAATGGGTACATCCTTGACGGATGAACATGTAAAAATAATAAGACGGAATGTGGAATCTGTTGTTATCTGTTATGACTCTGACAATGCGGGCTTAGATGCCGCTTTACGAGCTTCTAGTATGCTAGGTGAAGCGGGTTGTTATGTAAGAGTAGCAACAATGCCAAATGGCATGGACCCTGATGACTACATTAGAAAATATGGCGCAGATAAGTTTAAAAATGATGTAATAGGGGCAAGTCTTACATTAATGGCATTTAAAATGCAGTACTTAAGAAAAGGAAAAAATCTTCAGGATGAAGGAGATCGCATCCGTTATATAGAAGATGTTATTAAAGAAATTTCCTCTTTAGAAAAGGCTGTAGAAAGGGACCATTATTTGCGCCAATTATCAAGTGAATTTTCAATATCACTTGATGCATTAAAAACCCAACAGCTTCAGTATTATAAATCTGAACGGAAAAAAAGGGATAATTTCTCTTCGAATAGAAATAATACGAAAGCGAAACCTACCGTATCAAAACATTTACTAAAAGCCTATCATAATGCAGAACGATATTTAATTGCTTATATGTTGCGTAGTCGGGATATTGCTGAGAAAATACAGGATCAGCTTCAAGCCGAATTTAATATCGAAGAGCATCGAGCGATTGTGACGTACCTATATGCATTTTATGAAGAAGGCTATGAACCAGATATCAGCACATTACTAACAAGGATTCATGATGAGAGTTTAAAAAGGATTGTCACCGATATTGCAATGATGTCCATTGAAGAGGAAGTAACGGAATCTGTTTTATCAGATTATGTGAAACAGGTGTTGAATCACAAAAAAATGTCAATGATAAAAGAAAAAGAATCTGAGCAACTAGAGGCTGAACGAAGTAAGGATTATTTGAAGGCTGCTACAATTGCAAATGAAATCATTCAAATGAAAAAAGCATTAATTTAACAAATAGGTTTTCTAACCTCTATGTCTTACAAGTTTGGAAGGAGGGGAACAAATGGCTGAAAAGTCTAAAGAAGTCGATACAGAGTTAACATTAGAGCAAGTTAAAGAAAAATTAACAGCACTAGGGAAAAAACGCGGTGTATTGACATATGAAGAAATCGCTGAGCGTATGTCTGGTTTTGAAGTTGAATCAGACCACCTTGATGAATATTATGAGTTCCTTGGAGAGCAGGGAATTGAATTATTAGGTGATAGCGGGGATCATGATGCTGATGATGACAATGAAGATGATCCAAATATTCAAGAACTATCCAAGGAAGAAGAATTTGATCTTAATGATCTAAGTGTTCCTCCAGGAGTAAAGATAAATGACCCGGTACGTATGTACCTAAAAGAAATTGGCCGTGTTGATTTACTTTCCGCTGATGATGAAATTCAACTTGCTGAACGAATTGAACAAGGTGATGAAGAGGCCAAACGTAGACTTGCTGAAGCCAATTTACGACTTGTAGTAAGTATTGCAAAGCGTTACGTTGGTCGCGGGATGTTGTTCCTAGATTTAATCCAAGAAGGTAATATGGGACTTATTAAAGCTGTTGAAAAATTTGATTATCGCAAAGGTTTCAAATTTAGTACGTATGCAACATGGTGGATACGTCAAGCCATCACACGTGCGATTGCAGACCAAGCTAGAACCATCCGTATTCCTGTTCATATGGTAGAAACAATTAATAAATTAATCCGTGTGCAACGTCAGCTACTCCAGGACCTGGGGCGCGAACCAACGCCTGAAGAAATTGGAGAAGATATGGATTTAACACCAGAAAAGGTAAGGGAAATCTTAAAGATTGCACAAGAACCTGTATCATTAGAAACACCAATTGGTGAAGAAGATGACTCACATCTTGGAGACTTTATCGAAGACCAAGACGCAACTTCTCCATCAGAGCATGCTGCATACGAGCTTTTAAAAGAACAACTGGAAGATGTTCTAGATACCTTAACAGATCGAGAAGAAAATGTATTACGTCTGCGCTTTGGATTGGATGATGGACGTACTCGTACTCTCGAAGAGGTTGGTAAAGTATTTGGTGTTACTCGTGAACGTATTCGACAAATTGAAGCAAAAGCCCTACGAAAGCTTCGTCACCCAAGCCGTAGTAAGAGATTAAAGGATTTCTTAGAATAAAGTGAAACTTCCATCTGTGATGGTTAGTTGAACCAATCGGGCTTTTACGGGCAGTTGATCCTCCAATTGTCCTTCTTCTTTTCTCTAAGTCCTGAATTGAGATCTTACTGCCCGTTAATGCGGGATAAATATTTTCATTTACATTCCGTAGTTTACTTCATACAATTGAAGTAAACTATTTTTTTTAGTTTTAGCCCCATTCGACAGGGGTCACAAAGACAATGCCACTCAAACATGGAGTTTTTGTCTTTGATTTTATTCAAACAAGGTGAGCGCTTTCATGAATCAAGACAGAAAAAAGATTATTATCAATGAAATCCTATATTGGCGTAAAAATAAATTATTGCCAGAAGCATATTGTAATTTCCTACTCTCGTTATATACAGAGGGAGAAGGAATTGAATCAACAAAAGAAACAACTTTAACTAAGAAAACACCATTTGTTTCGATCATCGGAATTGGTTTACTTTTACCAGTTTTATTACTTGTCACTTATTTTACTGAAATATCGCCTATATTGCAAATGGTATTAAACTTTATTTTTTTAATTATCTGCATTTTAGGCCTAATTACTCAAAGATCAAATCCACTTTTCGTTCATATTGGCTCAATTATTCTCGCCCTTTTTACCTTGCTTTTAACAGCGAATTTAAGTGAACTACTTTTTAAAGGACAGGCACTTTATTTAATAGGTATGATCTTATTGAATTGTATCAGTTGGATTTTAGTTGGAGTGTTTTTAAAGAAGAAGTATTTTTTGATAGCCGGCGTTCTCGTTAGTATAATTTCAGTAGTTACTTTATTGAAAATTTAAATTATTTGAAAATTCATCAATTCCCGATATAATGGATATGAAAACGTATACATCGGGAGGGGTATTATGAATTTCGATTTAACGACCGAGCAAAAATTGATTCAAAAAACAATTAGAGAGTTTTCCGAAGCAGAAGTTGCTCCAGGTGCTGAACAACGGGATAAAGACAAACGTTTCCCAAAGGAAATTTTTCAAAAGCTGGGAGAATTAGGGATGATGGGTCTGCCGTTTCCTGAAGAATATGGTGGAGCAGATTCTGATACAATTAGCTTTGCAATCGTGGTCGAAGAACTTAGCCGTGCCTGTGGATCTACCGGAATTACATACTCGGCACATATCTCACTTGGTGGTGCACCCCTTCATTTATTTGGAACAAAAGAACAAAAACTAAAATACTTAACACCTATTTGCACAGGAGAGTCCTTGGGAGCCTTTGGATTAACAGAACCCAATGCTGGTTCAGATGCAGGTGGGACCCAAACAGAAGCCATTGTTGAAAATAATCAATTCATCATTAATGGAAATAAATGCTTCATCACAAATGCTAGTTTCGCAAAACATCTAGCCCTCACAGCGATAACGGGCCGTCATGGGGCTAAAAAAGAAATTAGCGCAATTATAGTGCCAACTGATGCAGAAGGCTTTAAGGTTATTGATAATTATGAGAAAATGGGACTCAATGCTTCAAACACGACGGAATTAGTTTTAGAGGACGTTCATGTACCTGAAGAAAACCTGCTAGGAAAACGAGGAGAGGGCTTCAGACAGTTTCTAATAACGCTAGATGGCGGCAGAATTGGCATTGGAGCAATGGCAGTTGGAATTGCACAAGCAGCCTATGAAAAGGCCCTACATTATGCAAAAGAACGCAAACAATTTGGAAAGTCCCTTTCGAGCTTCCAGGCTATTCAATTTAAATTAGCAGATATGGCGATGAAGATTGAACTGGCACGGAATATGGTATACAAAGCTGCATGGTTGAAGGATCAAGGAAGAAGTTTCTCAAAAGAAGCTTCAATGGCAAAGCTTTATGCCTCTGAAATTTGTATGGAGGTGACAAATCAAGCTGTCCAGATACACGGTGGCTATGGTTATATGAAAGAATATCATGTTGAAAGATTTATGCGGGATGCAAAGCTTCTTGAAATCGGGGAGGGGACATCTGAAATTCAACGACTGGTCATTGCACGTTCAATTGGATGCTAAAATGAATATGTCTGATTAGCTCCTTGCCAATTGGTAAGGAGTTTTTATTATTTTTTATGACAAATTTGTGACGTTTTTGTGTAAAATAATTTTACAATATTATGTTAAATAAGTTCTTGTACAAATAGGTCTTTTACTTCTATCATTTTTCAAGTAAAATAGAGAGTGTTTGTATAGAATAATAATTATATCTATTTTTGATGTACATAAGGTAAGGGAGGTCAGAATAATGAAAAAGAATCCATTAATACCATTTGCCCTGATTGCAGTTTTCGGTATTGGACTTATGTTCCTTTTAGGCTTTGTTGGACTAGGTAACATGGATGAAATGGCAAACCAAGGTGAAGAGGCTCCAGAAACAGCAGCTGCTTCCCCAGAAGAAGTTGTCCAAGGAACATGTGCAGCATGCCATGGTCAAGATTTAGCAGGTCAAGGTACTGCGCCTGCATTAAAAGGTATTGATCTTTCCGTAGAAGAGATTCAGGATGTAATCACTAATGGTAGAGGTGCGATGCCAGGTGGCTTAGTTAAAGACCCTGCACAAGTACAAGAAATCGCAAATTGGTTAGTTGAACAAAAATAAATAATAAAAAAACCCTTTGCATAAATGTAAAGGGTTTTTTACTGCCCTCCCCTGTCAGATGGAAGTTTCTACTGACATCTTGTATAATAATAACTAAAAAAATGTGGTGTTATAATGAATGAAGAGAAGCTATCAAAGCGGCTTGAAACTGTCGTATCATACATACCAAAAGGGGCAATATTAGCAGACATCGGGTCTGACCACGCCTATCTTCCGTGCTATGCATACTTAAATGGGTTTATCTCTGGGGGGATAGCAGGAGAGGTAGCAGAGGGACCATTACAATCTGCAAAAAAACAAATCTCCAAAAGTGAGCTTGATTCCAAAATTGAAGCTCGTAAAGGGGACGGTCTGGAAGTCATTCAACCAAATGAAGTTACATGTATTACCATAGCAGGTATGGGTGGATCGCTTATCCGTTCCATTCTTGAAAATGGCAAAAACAAACTTCCTGGTGTACAAAGACTCATCCTGCAACCAAATATTGGTGCTTCAACAATTAGAGAATGGCTTATTGAAAACGATTGGGAGCTAATCGCTGAAGAAATCCTAGAGGAAGACAAAAAAATCTATGAAGTGTTAGTTGCCGAAAAAGGAAACCCACTTAAGCCTTATCAGGATAAGGAACAAGAACTTTTATTAGGACCATTCTTATTAAAAGAAAAAAATTCAGTTTTTGAAAAAAAATGGGCTCATGAACTGAAACATTGGGAAAAGATCTTATCAAAGCTTGAGACAGCAGGAGAAACACCCGAAAATCAGACACGAAAAGAAGAGCTCAAGCAAAAAATAAAAATAGTAAAGGAGGCATTTCAATGAGCAAAATACCTAACGGATTTGAAGTGATACAAGTATTTGAGCAATTTTCTCCAAAGCACTTAGCCGTCGAAGGTGATCGAGAAAGAATTGGCCTTCAAGTTGGTACATTAAACAAACCAATAAAAAAAATAATGGTTGTACTGGATGTATTAGAAAATGTGGTTGATGAAGCCATTTCAAATGATGTTGATTTGATTATTGCTCATCATCCTCCTATTTTTCGACCCTTAAAAACGGTTCAAACGGATACACCGTCTGGTAGAATCATTGAAAAATGTATTTTACATAACATTGCTATTTATGCAGCACATACAAATTTAGACGTGGCTGTCGGGGGCGTGAATGACTTACTTGCGGAAGCATTGGGGTTAACCAATATTAAATTGCTTGCACCAACCTACGAGGAAAAGTTAAAAAAACTAGCTGTTTATGTCCCTCGAGAGTCTGCTGATGAGGTAAGAGAAGCTTTAGGCTCGGCTGGTGCCGGTTATATCGGAAATTACAGTCATTGTACGTACAACACGCCTGGTACAGGAACATTCTTACCACATCAAGGGACAAATCCACATATAGGCGAAGTCGGTAAATTAGAAGTTGTGGATGAAATCAAAATTGAGACAGTTTTCCCGAGTGGCCTTCAAAAGAAGGTGATCACGGCTATGCTTAACGCGCATCCATATGAGGAGGTTGCTTTCGATATTTATCCCCTTGAAAATGAAGGTAATGTGCTTGGACTTGGACGTGTTGGTTATCTCGAACAGGAAATGACACTTGAACAATTCGCCTTGCATGTTAAAGATAAATTAGAAGTAGATGGACTTCGTGTCGTTGGTTCTCTTTCAGATAAAGTGAAGAAGGTTGCGGTGCTTGGAGGAGACGGAAATAAATATGTTTCACAGGCTAAAAGAGCTGGTGCAGATGTGTATGTAACTGGAGATATGTATTACCATGTTGCTCATGATGCAATGATGATGGGCCTTAATATTGTTGATCCAGGCCACAATGTTGAAAAAGTCATGAAAAAAGGGGTAGCTAATATCTTAACAGAGCGTTTCAAAGAAGAGAAGCTCGAGGTTACTGTGATTACTTCGGAACTAAATACAGACCCATTTCAATTCCTATGAAAAAAGGTACTCCAATTTTGCTGGAGTACCTTTTCTTTATTTAAGAACGCTTTTGATCGTTTATTTTTTAGCTACTTTTACCTTTGGTAACACTTTATAGAGTGGAACTTTTCGAGCTCGTTCCCATGTTTCCTCATTTTCAGGATCGAATTGCTCTAAAAAGTTAATGACCTCTTTTGTGATTGGCGTTGGAGTGGAAGCGCCAGCTGTTACGGCTACTTTCTCAACACCTTTTAGCCACTCAAGTTGAATATCACTTACGTCTGCAACACGATATGCTTTTGTACCTGCAATTTCTTCGGAAACTTGTGCGAGACGGTTTGAGTTATTGCTCTTCGGATCTCCAACTACGATTGTTAAGTCAGCCACAGTTGCTTGTTGGGCAACAGCTTCTTGTCGAACCTGTGTAGCTAAACATATTTCATTGTGGACTTCAGCGTGTGGAAACTTTTCCTTAACTTTTTCCATTACATGAAGAACGTCCCACTGACTCATTGTTGTTTGGTTGGTCACAACAAGCCTTTCATGATTTAGCTCTAGTTTTTCAACATCTTCAACCGTTTCAACAAGATGAACGAAATTAGGTGCTACACCTAATGCACCTTCTGGCTCTGGATGGCCCTTTTTACCAATATAAATAATGTGGTAGTCTTCAGCTGTTTTTTCCTTAATTAAATCATGTGTTCTAGTTACATCAGGGCAAGTTGCATCAAGTGTAACAAGACCACGTTTTTTTGCTAAACTTTTCACCTCTGGTGAAACGCCATGTGCTGTGAAAATAACGGTACCTTCTTTAACCTGATTTAAAATATCTAAACGGTTTGCTCCATCAAGCGTAATAATTCCTTCTTCTTCAAAGGCATCAGTTACGTGCTTATTGTGAACAATCATTCCTAGTATATATATAGGTCTTGGTAATGTTTTATCTAAAGCGGCATTTTTCGCAATTACCATCGCATCTACTACACCGTAGCAATATCCACGGGGAGCAATTTTGATTACTTCCATGCTCTTCACCTCCTCAGTCAATAAATCGGATAGCTCATACCTATTGGTACTCTCGTAATCTCGTATTTATTATATCTGAGTATGAAGGATAATACAAAGTCTTTTAAATGTAAAGCTTTGGAACGGATTTACCGGTACCACTTGCTTTTGGTTTTTCTTCTTTATTTTCAAACTCTTCACTGTCTGAAGTCACATCCGATAGTGAAATAGTCTCATTCTCTTCTTCCTGTTCATTCCCTGCATTTTTAATCGCACTATACATCCTAACCATTGCGGGGATGTTTTTCATTAATGGCCCATATTGTTGAACCATTGGAACAACAGATTCAGCCATTTTTAACGTTTTTTGTACATTTCCCATCATCGCACTAAGATTAGAGGGGTTTGCTAAACTTTGAAGGGTGCCAGCGTTTATTCCTTGTGAAGGATTAAAGAGACCAGGCATACCTCCCATTCCTTGCATGGGATTCGACTTTCCCATTCCAGGGATTAATTTTTTCAAAAGGCCACCTAATCCGGATCTTCCTTGTCCTTGCATGCCTTGCATACCACCGTACATTCCTGGTGGTCGAAACCCATATTGCTGTGGAAACATGGATGGTGGCCTCATTTGTCTCATTGCTCTCATTTGATTCATTGGTTGTCGTGGATAAAACATTTACTTCTCCTCCTTTCAGATTACCTAAGTTAAGTAGAAGAATGAATCGGGTGATAATACCTTATTTTTAGGATATGCGGTGGGTGAATTAAATGTTTTACCTATTACTTCAAATGGGCGCAATTGGTATTTTGACAAGCTTTCCTATATAATAAATTGTTAGGTTATGAGAAAACATATAATAAAACCCAAACCTTGCAAAACAAATTCATATTTATATAAATGAGGGATCGTAATGACAGTAAAAGATTTTGAACGTTTTCAATTTCAGCCATTTATACTTGAAGCATTAAAAGAGATTAAATTTACAAAGCCGACCGAAATTCAAGAACGGTTAATACCGAGCATTCAGCGGGGCGAAAGTGCGATTGGGCAATCACAAACAGGTACAGGAAAAACCCATGCGTACATACTGCCAATTATTAATAAAATTGATTCTGCAAAACAGGAGGTACAGGCAGTTATTACTGCACCTACCCGTGAGCTTGCAACGCAAATACATCATGAAATAGGAAAAATCATTAAATTTAGTGGAGAGAATCCAATTACAGCAAAATTGTTTGTAGGTGGGACGGATAAAGCACGTGCCATTGAAAAACTAAAAACACAACCACATATTGTTGTTGGAACCCCTGGAAGGATTCACGATTTAATTAAAGAACAAGCTCTTCAAGTTTACACAGCGAGTCAAATCGTGGTCGATGAAGCTGATTTAATGCTTGATATGGGCTTCATCGAAGACGTCGACCAAATTGCAGCGAGAATGACCGAAGATCTACAAATTTTAGTGTTTTCAGCAACCATACCTGAGAAATTAAAGCCATTTCTAAAAAAATATATGGAAAACCCTAGATACACTCATGTTGCACCTGAACAGGCTACTGCCGCTAAAGTAGAACATATTCTTGTACCATCACGACATCGAAATAAGCTTAACCTTCTGAAATCTATGTTAGAGGTTTATAATCCATATTTAGCGATTATTTTTACCAATACGAAAAAAATGGCTGACGAAGTAGCGGATGGCTTAATCGCAAAAGGGATGAAGGTAGGGCGACTCCACGGAGACCTCCCACCAAGAGAACGTAAAAAGGTCATGAAGCAAATTAATTCATTAGAGTTCCAATACGTAGTGGCAACGGATTTAGCCGCAAGAGGTATTGACATTGAAGGTGTGAGCCATGTCATTAATTATGAACTACCTAGTGATCTTGATTTTTACATTCACAGGGTAGGTCGAACGGCAAGGGCGGGCTATTCAGGAATTGCAGCTACGATTTATGAGCCAGCGGATGAAGATGCAATTATAAGACTTGAAAAAATGGGAGTTACTTTTGTAAATAAGGACCTTGAAAATGAAGAATGGGTCAATATTGGCGAAAGAAACAAACGAAAGGCTAGAAAAAAGCAAGTTGATGAAATTGATAAACTTGCACAAAGTCAGGTGAAAAAGCCTAAGAAGGTGAAACCAGGCTATAAGAAAAAGATGAATCAAGAAATGGAAAAAATTAAAAAGCGCCAAAAACGTTTAAAGAGAAAATAAGCATGATCTATGGTAATATACTTTTATGAATTTGTAGGGAGATAGGAGAGGTATAGCATGCTAAAACTTGGCTCACATGTATCAATGAGTGGAAAAAAAATGCTTCTAGCAGCAAGTGAAGAAGCCGTATCATATGGTGCAAATACATTTATGATTTATACAGGAGCACCCCAAAACACAAGACGAAAAAAAATTGAGGATTTAAATATAGAAGCTGGACATGCTCATATGAAGGAAAATGGGATTGATGAGATTGTTGTTCATGCTCCATATATCATCAATATCGGTAATACTTCAAACCCTGCAACATATGAACTAGGTGTAAACTTTTTACGTTCTGAAATTGAAAGAACAGAGGCACTTGGTGCCAATCAAATTGTACTTCATCCTGGTGCACATGTTGGAGCAGGTGCTGAAGCGGGAATAAAGCAGATAATTGCGGGTTTAAATGAGGTACTGACAAAGGAACACAAAGTACAGATCGCGTTAGAAACAATGGCCGGTAAAGGATCTGAATGTGGAAGGTCATTTGAAGAAATTGCCCAAATTATTGATGGAGTAACACATAATGAAAAGCTATCTGTCTGTTTTGACACTTGTCATACTCACGATGCAGGCTATGATATTGTGAATGATTTTGATGGAGTCTTAGAACAATTCGATAAGTTAGTGGGTCTAGATCGAATCAAAGTCCTCCATATTAATGATAGCAAAAATGATAAAGGGGCAAGAAAAGACCGTCACGAAAATATTGGTTTTGGTAAAATTGGATTTAATGCAATCAATTATATTGTTCATCATCCATCCCTAGAAAATGTCTCTAAAATCCTTGAAACACCTTATGTAGGTGAGGACAAAAACAGTAAAAAGGCTCCATATAAGTACGAAATTGAAATGATCCGATCAAAATCATTTGATGAGGGTTTACTCGAGAAAATAATCAATCAGTAAATAAAAAAGCTGTCCATGGACAGCTTTTTTTTAACTTGTAAATTTGATAAACAATTGGTTGAGTTTTCTTGCAACCTCAGGACTTGTAACACGGGCAATTTCCCTTAATAACTGATTTTTTTCTTCTGGATTAAAGATATTAATATTCTTGTTTTTTTGGATTAATTTTAATACATTTGTTGCTTGTTCCTTGGATACATATATATCATATTGTTTCCCGTATTTCATTAAGTCATCAGGTGTTAACGTTTTTAATTTTTGATTAATGATTTGTTGATAAATGTTCATTGTTATCATCTTCACCTTCCTCTCGTTAGTCTATTTCATAACGAAAAGGTGTGTGCATAAATCTTTTTTGAACATCAATTTCTTTACTTTATAAAATTCATCCTGTATACTTCATAAAGTATAAATCGTAATGATTCTTAATAAGAGCAAAAATTAACGATAGATAAGGTGATAACTTGACACATCCAAATTCGGTATTAAAGATAAAGGATCTTTCTTTTCGATATGAGGAACAAACCGTCTTAGAAAACATTAATCTAGTTGTCCCTAAAGGATCTTTCTTAGCTATTGTAGGTCCTAATGGATCTGGTAAAACCACCCTGTTAAAAAGCATCCTTAGACTAGTTAAACTTCAAGAAGGGTCAATTGAATTATTTGGCACACCCATTTCAAAATTTAAAGATTGGCCAAAAATAGGTTTTGTTTCTCAAAAAGCAAATAGCTTTAACTCAGGCTTTCCGGCCACGGTATTTGAGGTTGTCTCAAGCGGCCTTACCGCAAAGCTTGGATTGTTTCATTTTTTCAAACAAGAACACAAGAAAAAAGTCATGGATGCACTTCAAGCAGTTGGAATGGAAAAGTTTTTATATCGGAACATTGGGGAGCTTTCTGGAGGACAACAACAGCGCGTTTTTATCGCAAGGTCGCTTGTCAGTGAACCAGACCTTCTTATCCTTGATGAACCGACTGTTGGGGTGGATGCCCAAACTGTTCAAACTTTTTACAATATGCTTGAGGACATAAATAAAAACAAGGGAATTACATTGATATTAGTTACCCATGATGTAGGGACAGTATCCGAAAAAGTATCACATGTTGCATGTTTAAATAAGCACCTTCATTTCCATGGAAGTGCTGATGAGTTTGAACATGTTCAAGATCAGGATTTATCCCAGTTTTATGGACATTCACTTCAAGTAATTACCCATGAACATAGCCATGGAAGGTGAAACGATGCTTTCAGATATTTTTCAATATGAATTTTTACAAAATGCATTCCTTAGTGGATTGCTAATTGGATTTATTGCACCGTTACTCGGTGTTTTTATAGTGGTAAGACGACTGTCACTCATTGCGGATGCTTTAAGTCATGTGACGTTAGCAGGGATTGCTGCGAGCCTTTTACTTGAAAAGAAGCTTGGGCTAGCGGGGCCAATTAATCCCATTTACATGGGAATGACCTTCTCAGTCGTTGGTTCTCTATTTATTGAACGTTTAAGAACAGTTTATAAGCATTATCAGGAACTTGCAATTCCCATTATTTTATCCAGTGGAATTGGTTTAGGCGTTATTTTTATTTCACTCGCAGACGGCTTTAACACAGATTTATTCAATTATTTGTTCGGTAGTGTAAGTGCGATTAGCCGGTTAGATTTATGGACCATTCTTGCAATTTCTGTGCTTGTAATTGTTATTGTTACTTTTCTATATAAGGAATTATTTTTATTATCGTTTGATGAAGAGCATGCAGCTGTTTCAGGGATTAATGCAAAAACAATTCATTTTATCTTTATTGTTACAGTCGCATTAGTCATTGCTGCATCAATGAGAATAGTTGGGATTTTATTAGTCTCATCTTTAATGACATTGCCTGTTGCGGCAGCCATTCGAATTGCAAAGGGTTTTAAACAAACGATCATCCTTTCGGTTGTATTTGGAGAGTTAGCCGTCATTTTGGGATTAGTGCTTTCATACTATCTGGATTTAGCTCCAGGGGGAACCATCGTTGTACTTGCAATCATTATTCTTTTAGGCGCAATCAGTTGGAAAAAAAGGTGGAAAGGAAGAACAACATGAATGTTTCTGAAGCGATGCAGTTAATGAAGGATAAAGGGTTTAAACATACAGGGAAAAGACAGGAAATGCTTGAACTCTTTTCCGTATCTGATAAGTATTTAACAGCTAAGGATGTTTTGGACGATTTAAAGGAAAACATTCCTGGACTAAGTTTTGATACCATTTATAGAAATCTTTCATTATTTGTGGAGCTTGGTATATTGGAAATGACGGAGCTTTCAGGTGAGAAGCATTTTCGGTTTACTTGTGGTGGAAGTCACCATCATCATCATTTTATTTGTTTGGAATGTGGGAAAACTAAGGAAATTGAATCATGTCCTATGGATAAAATGAACGATAATTTAGCTGGTTATGATATAACAGGTCACAAATTTGAAATTTATGGTTCATGTCCAGAATGTAGAATCTAACTTTATTCTGCTCTATTGGTATTACAGTCAATGATTAACAATTATATTTCTCGCTCCTTTAACTCATACTAAAAATGCTCCTTACCGATAAGGAAAGCGAGGGATAAGCATGGCGAATGAAGATACAAACGTAAGAAAGATTCGAGACGATGATTTTGAATACGTTGATCCAAATTTAGGTGCAAATGCTGACTCAAGCTACAATGAGGAAACGGCAGCAGAAGTTGCCGCTCCAATCAATTATGGAACCCCTAAACGTGAGGCGAACAACCAAAATCAAGGAAATAATACGAATGATAATGTATCGAGTGGTGCTGGTTTAGGCTGGCTTGCTTTAGCTTTATCAATCATTTCCTTATTCGTAATGCCTGTATTATTAGGAGCAGCAGGTATTATCATTGGTTTTATTGCACGTCGACGTGGAGCAACTGGTTTAGGAGCATGGGCAATTGGAATTGGTGCTGTTTCGATTATCGTTGGCATCTTTATCCTCCCATTTTTTTAACAACGTGATTATGTGGAATAAAAATAAGCCCGACAATTTGTCGGGCTTGTTTTTTATTTTTGCTCTGCTGCTTGTTTTGCGTAATATTCTTCAGCAAGCTTATCAATTTCTTTTTTCAATTCTTCTACCATAGTTTCTTCAGGTACTTTACGGACAGTTTTACCGTGGCGGAAGAGTAAACCTTCTCCTCTTGCTCCTGCAATGCCGATATCAGCCTCTCGTGCTTCACCAGGGCCGTTAACCGCGCATCCTAACACAGAAACCTTGATTGGTGCTTTAATCGTTGAGATATACTCCTCAACCTCATTTGCAATTTTAATTAGATCAATTTCAATACGTCCACAGGTTGGGCATGAAATCAATGTTGCTGCATTAGCCGCCAAACCAAATGATTTTAGCAATTCACGGGCAACTTTAATTTCTTCCACTGGGTCAGCACTTAATGAAATACGTAGTGTATTTCCAATTCCCTTACTTAAAATAGCGCCTAAACCTGCTGCACTTTTTACTGTTCCAGAGAATAGTGTCCCGGATTCAGTGATCCCTAAGTGAAGTGGGTAATCAAAAGCCATTGCTGCTTTTTCATATGCCTCAATTGCTAACGGTACACTTGATGCCTTCATTGAAACGATAATGTCATGGAAATCAAGGTCTTCTAAGATTTTAATATGATGTAAAGCACTTTCAACCATACCATCTGCTGTTGGATAGCCATATTTATCAAGGATACGCTTCTCTAACGATCCAGCGTTTACACCGATTCGAATTGGAATCCCTTTTTCTTTTGCAGCTTTTACAACAGCTTCAACCTTTTCTTTGCGACCGATATTCCCTGGATTAATCCGAATTTTATCGGCCCCACCTTCAATCGCTTTTAAGGCTAATTTATAATCAAAATGTATATCAACTACAAGAGGAATTGAAATTCTCTTTTTGATTTCAGATATTGCATTTGCTGCACGCTCATCAGGACATGCTACACGAACGATTTGACAGCCTGCTTCTTCAAGTCTTTTGATTTCAGCAACCGTTGCTTCTACATCATGTGTTTTTGTTGTGGTCATACTTTGAATAACTACTTCATTGTTACCACCAATCGTTAAATTACCTACCTTTACAGGACGTGTTTTTGTACGATGGATGATTTCACTCACAAATATCGCTCCTTTTAAAAGCATTTGAATAACTTATATAAGAGTAATCCTTTATTTCAAAAATATCTAGTCTAAAGAATCATTTACTTGCCTATTTTACAGTTGAAATAATAAATTGACAAGAAATTACCCTTATTCACTCATATACAATGGAAATTTGTAAGTTTTCCCAATCTGTAGAAGCTCTGCTTTACTATCTGGATTAAGCTCTTCAAAATCCTTGATTACAGATTCGATGGAGGAGATTTGTCTCTCTTCATTTACTCTCTCAACGATGGAAAGCAAAGTGTCACCTGCTTTCACCTTGACTTCCAAATATGGATCGTTTGATGTTTGGGCAACAACTTCAGCTGTCTCTATCGTTTCATTTTTTACTGTTGGTAGAGTCCCGATTTTTATGTCGTAATAAATAATATATACAATAAACACGATGGCTAGGAATGCAAATAAACGTTTCATATTAAAACCTCCGCTAGGTCTACTTAATACAGAATATGCTTCGATGACCACTATATTCCAATAAATAATAGATTAGGGAGAAAAATTTAATAGGGAAACTAGAAATACATAATTTTGCATATCAAGTGAAAAATAGAGCTACAAGAGAAGGGAAAATAACTTAATGTTACAGTATTGTAAATTTACTTAATAAACCTTTACATTAAAAATGGACTACGGTACTATTTTTATGGCTTTACTACAAAATTCGATTATATTTTTAGGAGTTGGCATTGTGGAACTAGACGTACAAAGTATGATATTTCAGTTTATAGGTGGGCTTGGTATTTTCTTATTTGGTATCAAGTACATGGGGGATGGATTACAAAAATCTGCTGGTGATAAACTCAGGGATATCTTAGATAAATTTACTACCAATCCATTCATGGGTGTTCTCGCTGGTATTTTTGTAACATGTTTAATCCAAAGTAGTTCAGGGACAACAGTTATTGTTGTAGGACTAGTAAGTGCTGGTTTTATGACGTTAAGACAAGCAATTGGTGTCATAATGGGAGCCAATATCGGGACAACGATTACTGCATTTATCATAGGTATTAAAATTTCTGATTACGCACTCCCAATTATTGCGGTAGGTGCAATCTTACTTTTCTTCTTTAAAAATAAAAGAGTACATAATTTTGGACAGATTGTCTTCGGATTTGGTGCTTTATTCTTAGGTTTAGAATTAATGGGGGATGGAATGAAGCCTCTTAGATCCCTTGAAACCTTCCATGATTTAACGGTTAATATGAGTTCTAACCCTATTCTAGGAGTTGTTATTGGTACTTTATTTACGGTTGTTGTACAAAGCTCAAGTGCAACAATTGGTATATTACAGGGATTATTTGGAGAAGGCCTTTTAGATCTAAAAGCAGCTATACCTGTTCTGTTTGGTGATAATATTGGAACGACAATCACAGCTGTTTTGGCTGCAATCGGGGCATCTGTTGCTGCAAAGCGGGCTGCATTAACACATGTTCTCTTTAATATTATTGGTACTATTCTATTTATGCTTTTCCTTGTTCCATTTACAAAATTTATAGGATATCTACAAGATGCCTTAAATTTAAATCCGGAAATGACCATTGCATTTGCACACGGTACCTTTAATGTGACAAATACTATTATTCAATTTCCATTTATTGCTGTTTTAGCCTTTATTGTTACGAAGCTAATTCCAGGCGAGGATTCGCTAATTGAGTACAAGGCAAAACATCTTGATCCTGTCTTTATTGAACAATCACCTGCAATCGCATTGGGGCAAGCGAGAGAAGAGGTCGTTCGAATGGGTGAATTTGCTGTTAAGGGTCTGGAAGAATCAAATACCTATTTAAATGAGAAAGCACAAAAATATTCAGATACAGCTATGCAAATTGAGGACGCGATAAATAATTTAGATAAAAAAATTACTGATTATTTAATCAAAATTTCATCGAGATCACTCTCTGCACAGGAATCATCCTTACACTCCGTTCTTGTTAATACGATTCGTGATATCGAAAGAATCGGTGACCATTTTGAAAACGTTGTGGAGTTAGTTGACTATCAGATTTCAAATAAAGTGAAATTAACAGACGATGCAATGGAAGATTTAAATGAAATGTTTAAATTAACAATATACACAGTGAATGAAGCCGTTCAAAGTCTTCAAAAGAATGATCGTACATTGGCGATTGATGTTGTAAAACAAGAAGAAAAGATTGATACAATGGAGCGTTCATTACGTAAGAAGCATATTCTACGTTTAAATGAAGGTAAATGTTCTGGACAAGCTGGAATCGTATTCGTTGATATTATCAGTAATCTTGAGCGTATCGGTGACCACGCTGTTAATATTGCAGAAGCAGTTCTAGGCGAAAGACAACTTTAATATTCTTACAATAAATACAAGGCATGCAATGCCTTGTATTTTTTTAAAGGAGGATGAAAGTTATGGAATTTCTCATGTGGACAATTATTATATTATTGTTTGTAATTGCATTTATCGGGCTTGTCTATCCGATTATTCCGAGTGTGCTTTTCATTGCTGGTGGCTTCTTAGTTTATGGGTTCTTCCAAGGATTTGATTCGTTTTCGATTTGGTTTTGGGTAATTGAGGGGTTATTTCTCCTTCTATTATTAGGTGCTGATTATGCGACTAATTTAGTTGGGGTAAAGAAGTATGGTGGAAGTAAGGCAGCTGTGTGGGGAAGTACGATTGGACTTCTCGTTGGCCCTTTTATAATTCCGATCTTTGGTATTATTATAGGTCCATTTCTGGGTGCATTTTTAGCAGAATTACTCGTGCATAAAAAGAATGTAAAAGATGCATTTAAAAGTGGTGTAGGTTCTCTTATTGGGTTTCTCAGTGGAGTTCTGGCAAAAGGGATCATTCAAGCTATTATGATTATCTATTTTTTAATTGTTGTGTTCTGATGAATAATCCTTTCATCTATAGGGAACTTTATATCTGGTACTATTTGATTACGTATTAAGTTTTATGAATTAATAGTGCTTTTCATTTGAAAGGTTATACTTATTTTGGTAATCTTACAAGTGAGGACTACTGAAGACGAAATCGTTTTCAAGGTTCAATTTGACATACATATTTAAGGAGGAAAAAACAATGGCATACGAATTACCACAATTACCTTATGCTTATGATGCTTTAGAACCACACATTGACAAAGAAACAATGAATATTCACCACACTAAGCACCATAATACTTACATTACAAACGTAAACAATGCAATCGCAGGAAAAGCTGATCTAGAAGGTAAATCAGTAGAAGAGTTAGTTTCTAATCTTGACGCTGTTCCAGAAGATATTCGTACAGCAGTAAGAAACAATGGTGGTGGACATGCAAACCACAGCTTATTCTGGACTATTCTTTCTCCAAACGGTGGCGGAGAGCCAACTGGCGAATTAGCAGAAGCAATCAATAGCAAATTTGGAGGCTTTGAAGCATTCAAAGATCAGTTTGCTAAAGCAGCTACAACTCGTTTTGGTTCTGGTTGGGCTTGGTTAGTTGTTAACAATGGAGAGCTTGAAGTTACAAGCACTCCAAACCAAGATTCTCCATTAATGGAAGGTAAAACTCCAATTCTTGGTCTTGATGTTTGGGAGCATGCTTACTACCTAAACTATCAAAACCGTCGTCCTGATTATATTTCTGCATTCTTTAATGTAGTTAATTGGGAAGAAGTAGCAAACCGTTACAATTCTGCAAAGTAATCTAGATGAGAGCCAGTGGATTCGTTCACTGGCTTTTTATTTTTTAAAAAGCTCAGGAACCTTCTGCTTTTCTTTGTATATCTCCTTTTTTTTATCACACAATAATGATGTAGATTAAAAAGGGGAGTCAGCAGATGTTTGGTTTTAAAAAGGTATTAGGTGATGTACCCATACACAGGGATTTAATATTATTACTAGTAATTGGTGGATTGTATGCATTAAGTATTGCCTTATCGAACACCTTTGTGAATGTGTACTTATGGAAGCAGTCAGGAGATTTTAAGGATTTAGGGTTATATAATTTAGCAGTCGTTGTTATGCAACCAATAACCTTTATCCTAGCAGGAAGATGGGCTAAGAAAATAGATAGAGTGATCGTGCTAAGGCTTGGAGTTTCATTCTTAGCCATTTTTTATATCACCGTTCTCTGGATTGGTGAAAATGCCTCGCAGTATTTGCTTTTACTAGGGGCTCTACTTGGAATAGGTTATGGCTTTTACTGGTTAGCCTTTAATGTTTTAACCTTTGAAATTACAGAGCCTGAAACGCGTGATTTTTTTAACGGATTTTTAGGGTTGCTAGGCTCATTCGCAGGAATGATTGGTCCTATTGCAGCGGGAATCATCATATCTTCAATGAAAAGTTTTACTGGTTACACGGTTATTTTTGGAATCTCTTTAGGGTTGTTTACTGGTGCTGTTGTGCTGAGCTTTTTCTTGAAAAGGCGAAGTGCCGAAGGAGATTTTGTATTTAGGCGAATTCTAGCTGAACGGAAAAATAATTCAAACTGGAAAAATATTCTTCATGCTCACTTTTTCCAAGGAATCCGTGAAGGTACATTTGTATTTGTCATATCAGTGTTTGTTTTCGTTGCGACAGGCAGCGAGTTGGCTTTAGGGAAATTTGGATTAATCAATTCGGCCGTATCGTTTTTGTTTTATTTCCTGGCAACGAGGTTAATCAAAAAGAAAATGCGCAAAAAGGCAATACTTCTTGGCGGTTTAATGATATATCTTGCAATATTTGCGATTCTTTTTGATGTAACCTATGCAAGGCTCATCATATATGGTGTTATTATTGGAATTGCTTATCCCATCTTACTCGTTCCTTATAACTCTTTAACCTATGATGTAATTGGTAAGGGATGGAACGCAAAAGAGATGAGAATTGAATATGTGGTAGTGAGGGAAATCTTTTTAAACTGCGGCAGAATACTCTCGATTATTTTGTTCCTACTTGCTGTTACTTTCTTCGACGAAAAACAAAGCATTCCAATCCTTCTAGCGATTGTCGGTGCAGGACATATCCTACTTTATATCCCGATCCGGCGTATCGAAACACCAGATGCATCTGGTCCAGTCCAATCAAAATCGGGGGCAAATCGCAAGTTAATAGAAGGAGAAGGTGGATCCACCGCTTAAGGCAATATTTAATCATGGAAAAAAACTTGAGTTTCTTTTACAATAGAAGATAAAGGCACCTAGCCTTGTTAGGTGTCTTTTTTATTCATAAGAATGTAGCTTAAAGATAAAATTAGGAATACGCAAATAATTAAAGGTAGTTGATGTTTATGATCAAAAAGAAAAAATCACATGTTCCATTTCGTTTAAATATGTTATTTTTTGCTGTCTTTTTGCTATTTTCAGCCTTAATCCTCCGACTAGGGGTTGTGCAGATTGTACATGGTGAGAAATTTCAAAAGGAAGTAGAAAAAACCGAAAATGAAATTGTAAATCTTCCTGTTCCACGAGGTAAAATCTATGACAAAAATGGAAATGTCATCGTTGATAATAAGGCGTTAAATGCGATCACATATACACGTGCAAGAGGGACTAAGCAAGAAGAAGTACTAGAAGTTGCAGAAACACTTGCAACGCTTATTGAAATGAAGTCGGACAAAGTAACAGAACGTGATTTGAAAGATTTTTGGATGCTTAAAAACCCAGATGAAGCAAAAGCATTGGTCGAGCAAGAAATGAAAAAAATGGAAGATGGGGAACTGGAATTATCCACTAAAGACATCTATAAACTCCAAATCGAAAGAATTACGGAAAAAGATCTTAAACAGATTACAGAAGCTGAGCTAGAGGTTGCAGCAATCTTCCGTGAAATGACGAAGGGCTATGCACTTGTCCCACAGATAGTAAAGAATGAAAATGTAACACCAGAAGAATATGCTGTAGTCAGTGAAAATCTCGAACATTTGCCAGGTGTCAACACGACAACTGACTGGATTCGTGATTATAAATTTGATAACACTTTAAAATCAATCCTTGGCCGTATTTCTGATACAGATGAAGGACTACCAAGTGATAAACTTGATTACTACTTAGCTCGTGGGTATAACCGGAATGATCGTGTTGGTTTAAGTTATTTAGAAGCACAATATGAATCAGTATTACATGGTCAAAAGGCAAAAGTAGAAAATATAATTAAGGGTAATGCCGTACAAGAAACAATCATGATTTCTGAAGGGCAAAGAGGTAGTGACCTAGTTCTAACAATCGATATGGAGCTTCAACAAGCTGTTGAACAAATTATCGAAGAGCAAATGTTGGTTCATAAACAAATGAAGGGTACTCAGTATCTAGACCGCGCATTTGTAGTCATGATGAATCCAAAAACTGGTGAAATTCTAAGTATGGCTGGAAAGGTCTACACAAGAGGCAAAGATGGCAAAATGGGATTTCAGGACTATGCCCTAGGTACAATGAATGCAGCTTATGAGATGGGATCTGCTGTTAAGGGTGCTACCATGTTAACTGGGTATGATACAGGTGTCATTGATATCGGTTCTATGTACTATGATTCACCAATGAAAATTGGTCGAGAAGGATCACTTAAAAAATCATGGAGAAATTTAGGACCTACTAATGATTTAAAAGCACTAGAATTGTCATCTAACGTATATATGTTTAAGTTATTTCTTGAATTAGCGGGTGGACATTATGTCTATGGCCAACCCATCTCTATTGATACCGATGCATTTCGTACTGTAAGAAATTATTTTAGTCAGTTTGGTTTGGGAGTGAAAACGGGAATTGACTTACCTGGTGAAGCGACTGGGTATCCTGGACCAGATCTTACTCCTGGTCTATTAATGGACTTAGGAATTGGACAATATGACACTTATACAACCTTGCAATTAGCGCAGTATGTGTCCACGATTGCTAACGACGGTTATAGGATGCAACCAAAGATTGTAAGACAAATTCATCAACCAACCTTGGAAGAAAATGAATTAGGTCCAATTCAAGAACCTTTTGAACCAACTGTAATGAACAAACTTGATATAGATATGAAATATATTGAGAGGGTTCAACAAGGATTTAAATTAGTTTTTCAAGGATCAAGTGGAACAGCACGTAGCGCATTTTCGGGTAAACCTTATGACGCTGCTGGTAAAACCGGTTCTGCTCAATCATTCATCAAAGGTGTAGAAGCAGTAAATAGTACACTTGTTGGATATGCTCCATTTAATAATCCTGAGGTAGCATTTGCTGTCGTATTACCATACGCATATTATGGAAATACATCACATAATATGAACCTTAAAGTTGGAGAAGCCATTTTAGATAAATATTTTGAACTGAAAGAAAAACGAGCTTCACAGCCTCAACAAATAACGGATCCAGAAGCTGAAACAGAAACATCTGCAGATGAAGCTGATGCTCAGTAAAATGAATAAGAATGAAAAAAGCCTAACGAATTCGTTAGGCTTTTTTCTATGATTCCTAATTGAAAACTTCGACAAAAAATAGGGATTTTCATCATTTTACTCGAATTTACAAAACCTTTACATTCAATTCATACGAGATTAATAGAATGCGATTATTCTTAGTTTGTAAGACAAAGCAAAACAAACTCACTCTTAGGGGGAATAAACGAATGAAACGCTTGAAGTTCTTAGGTTTAGCAATGATCACAATCACAATGTTAGTGTTAGCTGCATGTGGTAACGAAAGCAGTACTGGAGATAGTGAAACAGAAAACAAAAACGAAAATGCAAGTGCTGAATTAGAGGGCAGCGTTGTAATTGATGGATCTGGAACAGTTTATCCTTTCATGTCAAAGATGGCAGAAAATTATATGACTAATGAGCAAGAAAATGTATCAGTTGAAGTAAGTCGCGCTGGAACAAGTGCTGGTTTTAAAAAGTTTTTAGTTGAAGAAGGCGGTACAGATTTCAACGATGCATCTCGTCAAATTAAGGACGAAGAAGCAGCAACTGCTGAAGATTTAGGAATTGAAGTAAAAGAATTAAAAGTTGCTCTTGATGGTTTAACATTTGTTGTACACCCTGATAACGATTGGGCTGAAGAATTAACTCAACAAGAAGTAATTGATATTTTCTTAGCAAGTGCTGGTAAGAAAAATTGGTCAGATGTACGTTCTGATTTTCCAAATGAACCAATCAAAACTTACGGTCCAAACGAAAACCACGGTACGTATGAATTCTTCTGGGAAAACATTTTAGACGAACAAGACTTAGTAGCTGAAGCAAATCTTCAACAAGAATACTCTACATTAGTAGACTTAGTGTCAAAAGATAAAAATGCAATTGCATTCTTCGGATACGGTTATGCAGTAAACAACAAAGATAAGGTTAAAATTGTAAAAGTTGATTTTGGTAACGGTCCTGTTGAACCTAACTTAGATACAATCAGTGAAGATGGCGACTATGCTCCATTCACAAGACCAGTATTTACTTATTTAAATGTCAACATGGCGAAAGAAAAGGCTCAAGTATTAGACTATGCAATTTATACAATGAAAAACGCTGCTGATGTAGCTTCTGAAACCGGATTTGCTCCACTTCCAGAAGAAGAATTAAATGCAGTAGTAACAGAATTAGAAGGTTTAAAATAAGAATTAAAAATGAAGGTGAGAGCAATCTTTGCTTCTCATCTTCTACCTGATTATAGATAGATAAAAAATTTGGTCTTTATTAATGATGAAATGGATCGAAGGGAGTTTATCATGAAGGAAGGTTCTAAAGTGAATGTGCGTGAGATGATTGCCAAAAATAAAAGTACAAAAAGCATTAACACTATTGTAGAGAAAGTCATTCCAAAAGGCTTACTCTTAATTGCGATTATCTCGATTTTAACTACAGTTGGTATTGTACTTACACTTCTTTTTGAAACATTTGAGTTTTTTAAACGTGTACCATTTCTTGATTTCTTTACAGGTACCGTATTAAAACCCCTTGGCGATAATGCCGAATTTGGGGTATTACCTCTACTAACAGGAACGATTATTTCATCGGCTATAGCAATGCTTGTCGCAATACCTGTCGGAATGATGTCAGCAATATATTTAAGTGAATATGCGTCTGAACGAGTAAGAAAAATTTTAAAACCAATTCTTGAAATTCTTGCGGGGATTCCGACCATTGTATATGGTTTCTTTGCTTTAACGTTCGTAACACCTCTATTACAATCTATTATTCCTGGTCTTGAACCGACCAATATCCTCAGTCCAGGCATCGTGATGGGAATTATGATCATTCCTATGGTCGCATCGCTTTCAGAGGATGCAATGAGCTCTGTACCAAATTCTATTAGAGAAGGTGCGCTTGGTCTAGGCTCAACAAAACTTGAAGTAACATGGAAGGTTGTTATTCCTGCAGCAATGTCTGGAATTATTGCATCATTTGTTCTTGGTATATCTAGAGCTATTGGCGAAACGATGATTGTTACGCTTGCTAGTGGAAGTTCCAAGAACTTTACTTTTGATGTTACCCAATCAATGCAAACAATGACCTCTTATATTGTTGAAGTAAACAGTGGAGATGCACCAGCGGGCTCAACTTTATATTATAGTTTATACGCTGTAGCTATTACACTATTCGTGTTCACATTAGTAATGAACTTACTTGCACAATATATTTCTCGCAAGTTTAAGGAGGAATATTAAAATGAAATATGTAAATGCCGCACAAGTGCAAAAGAAACTTAATTCTCGACTTTTTACAAATAATATAGCAAAATCAATTTTCTTTTTATCAACTTTGTTTGGTTTAGTCGTTCTCGTCATTCTTTTTTACCGAGTCATTTCTCAAAGTCTGGGTTGGATCGATCTCCAATTTCTAACTAGCAAGCTTTCGACGGTTGCGGAGAACGCAGGAATTATGGGTGCCCTCCTTGGAACGCTGTGGTTAATGCTTGTGGTTGCACCAATCACACTTTTCCTGGGTGTTGGTACAGCTATTTATCTCGAAGAATATGCAAAAAAAGGACGTCTACAACGGTTTATTCAAACAAATATCTCAAATCTTGCAGGTGTTCCGTCAATTGTATTTGGTATATTAGGTCTCACCATTTTTGTTCGTGGTTTTGGATTGGGCAATATCGTGTTAGCCGGTGGACTTACAATGGCATTACTCGTACTTCCAATCGTAGTAGTTGCTAGTCAAGAAGCAATCCGTGCAGTTCCGGGTTATTTGAGAGAAGCTTCTTATGGAATGGGAGCTACAAAATGGCAAACGATAAAAAATGTTGTTTTACCAGCTTCATTACCTGGTATTCTTACAGGGGTTATTTTGGCACTTTCTAGAGCAGTTGGAGAAACAGCTCCACTTGTAGTAATAGGAATTCCAGCCTTACTAATTCCATTTCCAGATAGTATTTTTGATAAATTTACTGTGTTGCCAATGCAAATCTATTATTGGACACTCGATTCTGCCCTAGTAGCTGAATACGCAAACCTAGGAGCAGCAACTATTGTCATTTTATTAATCGTACTATTTTTAATGAATTCAATAGCCATCATGATACGAAACAAGTTCCAAAGAAGATTTTAATTCTTTTGAAGAGAAAGCAACAAGTATTAATTTCATGCGCAATTTGGCCATGCGCATTTGATTCTAATTTGAAGGGGAGAAACTCAGATTATGACATTACAAGTAATGACTAATAAAAATATAAATCCAGAACAGATAGATAAAAATATTGTTTATGATACAAAGGATTTAAACTTATGGTATGGGGAAGATCATGCCCTTAAGAATATTAATTTTCCGATCTATGAAAACGAAGTAACAGCAATAATTGGGCCGTCAGGATGTGGGAAATCAACTTATATTAAAACCTTAAACCGTATGGTTGAACTCGTTCCGATTGTTCGCATCTCTGGAGAAATTTTATACAGAGGAAAGAATATTTTCGATAAATCATATAAAGAAGAAGAACTCAGAACTCGAGTAGGGATGGTATTCCAAAAGCCGAATCCTTTTCCAAAATCAATTTATGACAATATTGCTTATGGACCTCGTATTCATGGGATTCGAAACAAAAAAATCTTAGATGAAATTGTTGAAAAAAGTTTACGTGGAGCAGCTATTTGGGATGAGGTAAAAGACCGCCTTCACGAAAATGCTTATGGACTTTCAGGCGGACAACAACAAAGAATCTGTCTTGCAAGATGCTTGGCAATTGAGCCTGATGTGATTCTAATGGATGAGCCGACTTCTGCTCTTGACCCAATTTCAACATTAAAAATTGAGGAACTTGTTCAAGAACTTAAGCAAAACTTCAGTATTATTATCGTTACTCATAATATGCAACAAGCTGCACGTATTTCAGACCGAACAGCCTTTTTCCTAAGTGGAGAAGTGATTGAATATGAAAAAACAGATAAAATGTTTTCAAATCCATCCGACAAGCGCACAGAAGATTACATCACTGGCAGATTTGGATAATAAAGAAAAAGAGGGGTGTATGTCATGGCTATACGTACGACATTTGATAAGGATTTGGATCGTCTTAAAGAATTATTGGTTGAAATGGTCAATCTATCAAAAACGGCAGTTGAAAGATCAGTACAATCACTCGCACACCAAGATATTAAATTGGCTGAACAAATCATTCAAGATGACCAAAAAATTAATGAACTTGAAGAACAAATCGATAATATTATCATCCAATTAATCGCACAACAACAACCAGTAGCATCTGATTTACGTGCCATCATCGCCGGCTTGAAAATCTCAAGTGATATTGAAAGAATCGGGGATCTAGCCGTAAATATCGCAAAATCGACTATCCACATTGGAGATGGTCCGCTCATCAAACCAATAGTGGATATCCCAAAAATGGCTGAAAAAGCTTTAGACATGTTAAACAACGTAATCAAAGCGTATATCGAAAAAGACATCAATTTAGCCATTCAAACAGCTAAAGCAGATGATGAGGTTGATGAGTTATATGGAAAAATCATTAAAGAACTACTGGAATTAATGCCGAGCAATCCTAATTCAATTAACCAAATTACACAATTAGCCTTTATCAGCCGCCATATAGAAAGAGTAGCAGACCACACAACAAATATGGCTGAACACATCATCTATATGGTAAAAGCTAAAAAAGTCGATTTAAATGCCTAAAAAAAACTCAAGCCAATCTCGGCTTGAGTTTTACTTTGTCGTTAAATAGTAGATAAGACCATATACAATCGTAGAAAAAATAATACCGACTGCTATTCCCCGTAACATATATTTATCCATTAGATGAGCCCCATTTTCTTTGCTTGTTCCAGAATGAGCCGAACTTCTTCAACTGGTAACTTTGTTTTTGTTCCAATTTCTTCATAGCTTAAGCCTTTATCATATAAGGATAAAATGGTGGAATTTGACAAAGACATAACACATGTTTGAGATGGCCCCGTTTCATAATCGATGTCATTGGTTAGAAGCTCTTCTTCGAGTACTTTTATTTTCTTCTTTAAAAGGTATGTTTCTTGAACCATAGAAAGAGAAAGTTGATCAATTTCTTCTTGCACCATTTTAACTCTGTCCTTTCCATAGAAAGAAACGACAAGAAGAAGGATTGCGATGGCTAATAAGATAATAATTGCATATTCCATACCGTCACTCCATTCCATAATCTATCTTATCGTAACTTGTTTATGTGGACAATACTAGTTCGTCTATTGAATTGTATTTTGATATAGTAATTAAATTTACTTTGTCCAAAAAATAGGACTGGAATTTTAAGAAGTTAAGTGGTATGATAGGTAAGTCTGATTAAAGCTTTATATGTTTGGAGGGAAATGAAGATGCGTGTTAAAATCACTTTAGCTTGTACTGAAACTGGTGATCGTAATTATATTACAACTAAAAATAAGCGAAACAACCCTGACCGTCTTGAACTTAAGAAATATTGCCCAAGACTAAAAAAGGTTACTCTACACCGCGAAACAAAGTAACAGTAGGAAGCAATTTCCTGCTGTTTTTTTATATTATATAAAGTAATAAATGGAGAGGGGCGAATAAGTTGAAGACGAAACAGGAAATGAGAAAAGAGATGAAGGAAACGTTACGTTTAATTGATAAAGAAACTTTAGACAAGTGGTCTAAGGAAATTACTGAGCAAGTTCTCGCTTTACCTGAATGGATGAATGCAAATACGATTGGAATCACCATTTCAGGGGAGTATGAGGTCAATTCAAAATATTTAATTGAAAAAGCATGGGAATTAAATAAACGAGTGGCAGTACCAAAATGCCATCCAAAAACAAAAACCATGACTTTCCGTGAAATCACATTCTATTCTCAATTAGAAGTAGTCTATTATGGCCTCCAAGAACCAGTTGAAGAACAAACATCCGCCGTTATACATAATGAAATCGATCTATTATTCGTGCCAGGCCTTAGTTTTGAAACAAAGGGATACCGCTTAGGCCATGGTGGAGGTTATTATGATCGGTATTTAGCTCAATATCAGGGAGATACAGTTTCTTTAGCATTCCCTATACAGGTTGTAGATGAAATCCCTGTCGAGCCTTTTGATATCCCGGTCAAGAAAATCGTAACAGATACAAGGGTCATCGAAACAAATGATTAATCTTCTTATCCAAATTTTTGCTTCCATAGTTGTAGCAGTATTAGGATATAAACTTAAATCATTAACAAAAAGTGGAGCAGTGGGGACAATTCTTGTTGGAGGCGCCGTGTCGATTGGATTTGGTTATCGGGGCTTGCTTTTATTAGGCGTCTTTTTTGTGAGCTCAAGTTTATGGAGTAAAATCAAAGCTAGAAATAAAAATAATCTCAAAAATAAGAGTGCAAAAGGAGAACAGCGGGATATTGTTCAAGTTTTTGCGAACGGTGGTGTCGCTGCCTTTACAAGCTTAATGTTTGCTTTCACTGACTCCATCTTTTGGCTTGTCTTCTTTGTTGGATCAATCGCAGCTGCGAATGCTGATACTTGGGCTTCGGAAATTGGAACACTAAGTAAGAAAAAGCCAATGTTACTAACAAAATTGAAGCGGGTTGATACGGGGACATCCGGAGCAGTTTCTGTATTAGGAACGTTTGCGGGCTTTTTGGGTTCATTACTTATTAGTTTTATTTCATTTATAGTGTGGCCAGAGCTTTCACTTTTTCTGTTTCTTGGACTAGCCGTGATCGGCTTTTGCGGTAATCTAATTGATACGATTTTGGGAGCGAGTATTCAAGTTGTTTATAAATGTCCTGTCTGTGGAATAGAAACTGAAAAGAAGTTCCATTGCGAAAAACAAACGACCTATTTAAAAGGATTGCGGATTTGCGATAATGATGTTGTGAACTTTTTATCAATCCTTCTGGCATCAGGACTTGGGACATATTTCTTTTTTCTTTTACTAGGATAAAATGAAAGAGATAATCAAAAAGTATAACTAGGAGGGATGAATATGTTAAGCTTATTGACCCGAATAGCTCTACTTTTTGGTGGGATATATGCAGTCTACAGGTACCGATATCGCATATTTAATCGCGTTTTCGGCAATCCTGCTGTTCGTCGTGTTGCTATCAGTACCTCGATGAAAATCCCATTTATTCGTAACAAAATGATGCAAACAGCCTTCCGATAAAAGAATAATCAAATACGCCTTGGCGTATTTGCGCCCAGATTTTTAGAGCTCGCTCGAAAAGTTACCTTTAAAAATCTGTGGCATCCGCCGGAGGCTTAACTTTATTCAGTAAGAGTGAGAAGGACTATACTTTTTACTCCACTACTGATAATGTTGAGCCTCTGCTGAATAAAGTTAACCTGTTGAAGTGATTTTCAACAGGTTTTTTTAATTCTGAAACAGAAATTTGGTAACGGAAATAGAAAAACGTTTATAATAAATATAATACCCATTGGAAGAGGGGGGATTTGGTGTTCAAACAGGATTATCTTTTTTGGAAAATGATACAGGAGCTTCAAACAGAAGGTGGCTATCGAATTCTCCAATTATCGAAATCGAATAATGAAATTTGGTTAGAAACGCTGCAGAAGAACAAACCAAGAATTATTCGTATCCTACGTCATGATTTAGATTGGAGCAATTGGATGCAGCGGGATATGGAAATTACCGCCCAACGATTGGAACAACTTAGAAAACGACTATATGCCCGTAAATTGGAAGCTCTTAATATTTATATAACTACATACCCACCTGTTGATGATTGGAAGTTTCGGATAGAACAATCATTACTTGCAGGTGCAAAAGGATTAACTACTTTACAAACTGTTTTAATCGATTCTGAACATAAAGAAACCGGACTAAAAGAAGTTTCAGCACTTGTTCATACTGAATTTACAATGGATGACTCCATCTATATTGATCTAGAAACAGTTGAAAATATCAAGCATGAGGTAATTACGGTTGCCAACAAACGTATAACAAATGAAAAGCAAATTTTTCAAAACGGGAAGCCTTTTTTTACATATATCTTAATTGCGATTCAATTAGTTATGTTTGCTATATTAGAATTTAATGGGGGAAGTACAAATACCGAAACCTTGCTGAAATATGGGGCAAAGGAAAACTTTCGGATTTTAAATGGTGAATGGTGGCGTTTTTTCACGCCAATGATTTTACATATTGGTTTCCTTCATCTCCTCATGAATACCTTTGCATTGTATTATTTAGGAGCAGAGGTAGAGCGACTATACGGGAAACTAAGGTTTTTATGGATCTATGTGTTCGCCGGATTTGTAGGTAGTTTGGCAAGCTTTGTTTTTAACGCAAATATTTCTGCAGGAGCTTCTGGGGCTATTTTTGGATGCTTTGGAGCGTTATTATTTTTTGGTGCAGCGTATCCGTCGTTATTCTTTAGAACAATGGGGCCAAATGTGATTGGAATTATTATCATAAACTTAGTCCTTGGTTTTATGATTCCTGGTATTGATAACTCTGGGCATATTGGAGGCTTGGTTGGGGGCTTTTTAGCAGCAAGTATAGTTCATTTACCTAAGCGCAAAGAGTTTGCGAAACGAGTGGGTGGCCTTGTCTTAACATTGGCGACTGTAGGTGCCCTTGTTTATATGGGATATGTTGTTCAGCCACATTCCGATAACCCACGATTTGTCGTACAAACTGCTCAGGAATATATACAAGCGAATGAGATCAATAAGGCGTATGAGATGCTAAAAGGTGTTGAGGAAAAAGGAACTGACTCACCAGAAGTCTATTTTTATTTATCCTATACTGAAATTAAGCTTGGTAAACTTGAAGACGCTCGGGAGCATTTACAAATCGTCACTCAAAAGGCACCAGATATCTCAGAAGCGCATTACAATCTTGCGCTAATCTATGTTCAGTTGCAAGAATTTGAAAATGCAAAAAAGTCAATAGAACAGGCTCTTGAAATTGACCCAGACAATGAAAACTATCAAGAACTTATCAACGAAATAAAAAAATTGGAAAGTCCAATGTAAAAGTGTCTCATATGGGACGCTTTTTCTTTATTTCTCTTGGATAGGTATGATTTTCCAATTTTACGTCAAAGATGGATTAGTAGCCTATTACGAAAACAAACAGAGGTCTTTGTACGTGATTGGAGTGATACTCATGGGAAATGAAAAAGAAGAGCCAAAACATCCTGTCTCATTAAATATAGAAGAAAATCGGAGCTATTTAAAAGAGGCTCTTGGTGTAGATAAAAGCTTTGATGTAATCCAAGTTGATGTAGAATACGCTGGAAAAGACATGTCAATGTTTTTAATTGATGGCCTTATTAAAGATGATATTTTACATTTATTGCAAAAATTTCTTGCGAAACAGGACGAAAGTATTTTCAAAATAGATGGATTAGAAAAACTGCTAAAAACGTATATTCCATATGTAGAAGTGGAAAGCACAGATGACCTAGATAAGGTTGTTGACATGGTCCTTGCGGGTCCAACTGCTCTAGTTATCGATGGCATTGAAAAGGTTATTTTAATAGATGCTAGAACCTATCCTGTAAGGGGGCCAGAAGAGCCTGATATAGAAAGAGTTGTAAGAGGGTCAAGGGATGGCTATGTCGAGACGATTGTCTTTAATACGGCATTAACGAGAAGAAGAGTACGGGATAAGTCCCTCCGAATGGAATATATGCAGGTGGGAAGACGTTCCAAGACAGATATCGTGATTAGCTATATTGAGGATATTGCTGATCCCGATCACGTTAAAGAAGTTAAAGATGCCATTTCAAAGATTGACACAGATGGTTTGCCGATGGGTGAAAAGACCATTGAGGAATATATTTCAGGACGACATTATAATCCCTATCCAGTCGTAAGATATACGGAAAGGCCAGACACGGCAGCTGCACATCTATTCGAGGGTCATATTATCATCATGGTTGATGGTTCACCAAGTGTTCTTATCACACCCACCACATTTTGGCATCATATGCAGCATGCCGAGGAATATCGAAACAGTCCCGTAACTGGGTTATACCTGCGCCTGGTTCGCTATATTGGAGTTTGGGCATCACTGTTTTTATTACCACTTTGGTATTTATTTGCAGTTCATCCTGAACTATTGCCAGATAGTCTTAAATTTATCGGTCCAAATGATGATGGCAGATTACCATTGATATTACAGTTCTTTCTAATCGAAATTGGAATTGATCTGTTGCGGATGGCAGCCATTCATACCCCGACCGCCCTTGCTACAGCACTAGGGCTTGTCGCAGCCATGTTAATTGGACAGGTTGCAGTTGAAGTCGGTTTATTTACAAATGAGGTTATTTTGTACCTCGCAATTGCAGCAATTGGTACCTTCTCAACACCAAGCTATGAGATGAGCCTTGCAAACCGCTTAGCCAGACTATTTTTCTTATTAACGACCAGTATATTTGGAGTAATTGGATTTGTCGGAGGAATTACACTATGGATTCTCTATTTAGCACGAATGAAATCATTTAATGTTCCTTATTTATGGCCGTTTATTCCATTTTCCTTGAAAGGATTTAAGGACGTTTTATTCCGTGCTCCTATTCCGTTAAAAAGAAATAGACCGAGGATATTACATCCAAAAGATCCGGATAAATAATAAATTTTTAGGAGTGTTCACTGTAAAATTGAGCACTCCTTTTACATTTTTATGGACTTTCATGAGAAAAACTTGCGTGTTTCTATTTTTTTAAATAAGCTAGTATCATATTGTGGAATGCAGAAGGTGAGAAAGTGAAAACAATTTATGATATTCAACAATTTTTAAAAAAATTCGGCACGATCATTTATGTTGGTGACAGAGTTGCCGACCTTGAATTAATGGAGACTGAAATACAAGAGCTTTACAATTCACAGCTCATTGAAACAAAGGATTATCAATTAGCTATTTTTCTACTCCGCCAAGAAATTGTCTGGGAAACCGAAAAAAGAGCAAAAAACAAATAAACAAAGGAATGGAATACAAATGGAAAAATTATTAATTGGTATTGATTTAGGTGGAACAACAGTCAAACTTGCCTTTATCACACAAGAAGGTGAGATTGTTTCAAAATGGGAAATTCCAACCGATAAATCTGGAGCAAAAATTATCCCAGATATTGCAGAAGCAATTGAAGCTAAAATGAACGAACTTAAGTTTTCAAAAGAACAATTTGCTGGTGTAGGTATGGGTGCGCCTGGTCCAATACATTTTGAAGATGGCGTTATCTATAAAGCAACCAATCTAGGCTGGAGAGAAATGTATCCCCTTAAAGCAGAGCTTGAAGCAAATATTGGGTTGCCTACAGTTGTCGATAATGATGCAAACGTCGCGGCTATCGGTGAAATGTGGAAGGGTGCAGGTGAAGGCGCAAAGGACTTACTTTGTGTAACGCTAGGAACGGGTGTCGGCGGAGGAATTATCTCTAATGGCAACGTTGTTCGCGGAGCCAATGGGGCAGGTGGAGAAATTGGCCATATCACCTCCTTGGTTGATGGTGGTGCTTTATGTGGCTGTGGAAAGACGGGCTGTATCGAAACGATAGCATCCGCTACTGGTATTGCACGTTTGGCAAAAGAGGCCATTCAGGGTGGAAACGAATCAAGTGTCCTTCGAGAACTATTTGAACAAACGGGAGAAGTCACTTCAAAGGATGTCTTTGAAGCAGCAGGTAAAGGGGACCTTATAGCCCAAGAAATCATTGACAATGTAACAACACATCTAGGATTAGCTTTAAGTCATGTTGCAAATGGCCTAAACCCAGAAAAAATTGTTATTGGTGGCGGTGTCTCAAAAGCAGGTGAGCAATTACTGCTTCCATTAAGAAAACAGTTTAATCGTTTTGCGTTTCCAAGGGTAGCAGAGGCTACTGAAATCGCCATTGCCACATTAGGAAACGATGCGGGTGTAATAGGTGCTGCTTATTTGGCTAAAAATAACCAATAAATAGGAAAAAGAGATTTCACAATGAAATCTCTTTTTTTACATTTTTATTAGAATATTTAAAAGATTGTTACTTTTAATTACTATGAAACTTTCTAGTCAACTAAACGTCTTATATGTATATACATAATGTACATCTATATGATTCTATAAAATTAAGTTGTTTGGATGATTGATTTTTGGTAAAAAAAGTATTAAGATTATCTTTAGATTTTTCTAAAATACCTAAAAATGGAAATAAAATACATCGATTTTTGGTGCTCCGCGGTCTTGAAAACAAGGAGGTATATTGATGATTACGTCATCAACGTTATCCAAATCAAAGTTCATCTTTTTAGCTGCATGTATGCTTTGGATAAAAACATATATCGTATATAAAACTAGCTTTGATATAAAAATAGAAAACTTGATGCAAGAGTTTATTTTACTGATAAACCCATTGAGTTTCTTATTGCTGTTCTTTGGTATTTCCATTTTTATCAAGGAAAAACATCGAACTAAGTTTATTATTTTTGCTAGTTTACTATCTTCATTTGTGTTATTTGCCAATGTTGTCTTTTACAGATTTTTCAACGATTTTTTGACTCTTCCTGTTCTTTTCCAAACAAGTAACATGGGGGATTTAGGAACGAGTATTACAGGAAATTTAAAGGCAACAGATTCACTTCTGTTCATTGATGTGGTTATTCTAATTTTAATAAATAAATGTAAACCAAGCTTTACTGCCGCTGAAGTAATCACGAAGAAGGAGAGAAGATCCTATTTCATCCTTGTTGCAGCTATATTCTTTTTTAATCTTGGATTAGCAGAAGCACAGCGACCACAGTTATTGACAAGAACCTTCGACCGTGAAATGTTAGTGAAGAATATCGGGACATACAACTATCAAATTTATGATATTGTCCTACAATCAAAATCTTCCGCCCAACGAGCTTTAGCCGACAGTAGTTCATTTATTGAAATCGAGAACTACTTAAAAGCGAATCAAAAGGAACCAAGCGATAAATTTGGGATTGCACAAGGAAAAAATGTCGTCGTGATTTCAATGGAATCACTACAAAACTTTGTCATTAATGAAACTATTGATGGGGAAGAAATCACGCCATTCTTAAATGATTTTATAAAAGAAAGTTATTACTTTGACAATTTTTATCATCAAACAGGTCAAGGAAAGACATCCGATTCAGAGTTTTTATTAGAAAATTCATTATATCCACTTGGGCGCGGAGCCGTATTCTTTACCCATGCTAATAATGAATTTACAGCAACTCCTGAATTTATTAAGGACTATGGATATTTTTCATCCGTCTTTCATGCGAATAATAAGACTTTCTGGAATCGCGATATCATGTATGATTCCCTTGGCTACGATGAATTTTTTGATGTAGAAAGCTATGAGGTTACAGAGGAAAATTCAATTGGATGGGGCTTAAAGGATATCGATTTCTTTGAACAATCCATTGACCTATTAAAATCACAGCCACAGCCGTACTACTCGAAATTTATTACATTAACAAACCATTTCCCTTTTGAACTTGGTGAAGAGGATAAAATGGTAAATGAATTTAATTCAAACTCAAGAACATTGAACCGTTATTTCCCAACCGTTCGCTATATGGATGAGTCTATAAAAATCTTCATTGAACGACTTAAAGAAGAAGGAATGTATGAAAATACAATATTTGTCCTTTATGGGGATCACTATGGAATTTCTGAAAACCATAATAAAGCGATGGCACAATTCCTAGGGAAAGAAGAAATCACACCATTTGATTCCATTCAATTGCAAAAGGTACCATTAATCATTCACATACCTGGAGTGACAGATAAGAATCCACAAGTTATTTCAACTGTATCTGGACAAATTGATTTAAAACCAACTATCTTAAATCTCCTTGGAATGGATATACGCAATGACGTTCATTTCGGTAGTGATTTATTTTCTAATGAAAAAATTCCATTGACTGTCTTACGTGATGGAAGCTTTATCACAGATCAGCATGTATATACGAAAAATGCTTGTTATGATAAAGCAACAGGTGAAGAGGCAGAAATTAGCTATTGTGAGCCTTACATGGAAAAAGCAGGGCTAGAATTAGATTACTCAGATGAGATTGTCTATGGAGACCTTCTCCGTTTCTATAATGGAACATCTTATCATGAACCTGTCCCTGAAGAGTTTAAAGAATAAGTAGTTAAAAGCCTTGGCCAATTAGGTCAAGGCTTTTCCAATGGCATGAAGTACATCCCCTTACTCATAAAATGGTAGGAGAGGCTAACAAGGAGGTATTAGGAGTGAAGGTAACTGTCCGTCCAGGAGACACGTTCTGGTATTACAGTCAATTGTTTGCTATCCCTACTCATTTATTAATTGACTCAAATTTACATTTGAATATAAATAACTTGCAGGTTGGGGCAGAAGTAAATATTCCCGGTTTTCTTTTAAAACAGCATAGAATTGCTCAAGGTGATACGTTATGGAAGTTGGCGAAATCTCGTACACTTATCGAAGATTCCTTATTTTTAGTAAATCCAGGAATAAAAGCGGAAACTCTAGATGTTGGCCAAATGATTCTGATTCCAGAAAGAGTGGTTCAACCGATCGTAAATGGAGATAGGGAATACGATTTTGCTGACATGATGAGGGATATAGAGCAATTAAAGACCATTTATCCATTTCTTCAAACCCGGTCTATTGGTAAAAGTGTATTAGGAAAAGATCTGCTTGAACTTCGAATTGGAAGAGGAGCAAAAAAGGTTCATTGGAATGGGTCGTTTCATGCAAATGAATGGATTACAACAAATGTCATTATGACCTTTATAAATGAGTATTTGCTGGCGTTAACCAATATGGCCCCGATAAGAGGGTTTTATGTAGAGCCATTCTATTTGGAAGCATTCTTATCAATAGTCCCAATGGTAAATCCAGATGGCGTTAATTTGGTGTTAAATGGTCCTCCTGAACAAGAACCATATAGACAGGAAGTTGTGAAGGTTAACAATGGAAATCTTGAATTTAAAGACTGGAAAGCCAATATTCGCGGTGTCGATTTAAACAATCAATTTCCGGCGAATTGGGAGATTGAAAAAGAACGAAAGGAACCGAAATCACCCGCACCCCGAGATTACCCAGGAGATGCTCCATTAACTGAGCCTGAAGCAATCGCGATTGAAAAACTAACAAGAGCCTCAAACTTTAATCGTGTTCTAGCCTTCCATACTCAAGGAGAGGTTATTTATTGGGGATATGAGGGATTAGAACCATCAGAGGCAGGAACCATTGTGAACGAATTTTCGAGGGTTAGTGGGTATAGAGCCGTTCGAACGATAGATAGCCATGCAGGGTATAAGGATTGGTTTATCCAAGAATGGAGGAGACCAGGGTTTACATTCGAATTAGGGGAAGGCGTTAATCCGCTCCCGCTTTCTCAATTTGAGGAAATTTATCAGGAGACTCTCGGAGCATTTTTAGCCTCCTTGTATATGTGAAAATGCTCTCTAAAAAAGTCGGCGAAAAGGCCGGCTTTTTTCCTTGCGCTGAAACTTTTTAGCGTGCATAATCGTATTATCTGTTAAGGGAAACAATAGAACGTGGAACTCTATTTAGAAGCTAAAGAGGTGTTATTGAGTTGGTGAGAAATTTAATATTCTTTTTTATGTTTCTTTTTCTACTGGCTGGCTGTAATTCTCATCAACCTTTTGATACAAGTGATGCGCCAAATAGTAGGAATAAGAATGTCACAAAAGGTCCTGTACCTACAGAATTCTTTGGAGAAAATCAAGAGGTGCAGCCACTTGAACTCCGTGGTGAAGAATTCAATAGTGTGGGCGAATGGTATGATGATGAAAGCATCCTCTATGTTACTAATGATAATGGCATTTCAAAAATATATAAGTATCATTTGTTTACAGGTGAAAAGGAACTGTTCATTCAAACCTCTGCCCCTGTGCTGACAATGAAGGCAAATGAGGATCATTCCATGTTTTTAATACATACATCAGATTCTCAAAATATGGCGAAGTTAACGGCAGTGGACAAAGAGGGAAACGTGCAATTTGAATGGGAAATTAATTCCTTTGATTTGTTTTACAGCTGGAATCCTTATCATCCAAGTGAGGTATTCGTAACGTCGTTTTTAGAAGATTGGTCGTTTCAAACTCATTTGGTGGACATTCAGGCCGAGGAAAAAACGAAATTTGAGGTCTTTCAGCCTTTTATTCAATGGGTTAGTCCCAATACGATTTCATATTTAAAATGGGACCAAAACGAGTTAGATTACTTTGCACCACTTTATTCGTATCATTTAGATACAAAAACAGAAGGGCTCTTATTTGAGGATATTATTTCGTTTTCTTCTTTTAAAGACCTACTTGTTACGTATGAATTAATTCAGGGCGAGGAGGCATTTGCGAAGGTTGGCCTTTACAATCCCGAAAAGAATAAAAAGCTATATGAATTTGAAATGCCACTCTTAAGTGACTACTCGAAATGGTATATACCTTCGGCCGATTATGTTGTTGAACAAAAGAAATTCTACTCATTTCAGCCATATTCAAATGGGGCATTTGATACGTATGGAGAAAAATTCGAATTGGTTTCCTACGACATCAGTACAAGGAAAGAAGAGGTCATCCTTGAAAAGGTAGATGATCAACCCCTTAATTTTTCTCCAAACGGTTTCTTATGTTTATATGGATTTCAATTTGAGAAAATCATTGATATGAGGACAAGTAAAATAACAGACCTTGTACTATATTAAGGACAAATGAAAAAGCCATCGTTTCTGATGGCTTTTAAATCTTTTTTATCTTAGTGAGCAGTTGGGAAACCATGTTTCCAGATTGTCATGATTGTGAACCAGCCTAATACTAAAAAGATACCAGTAGAGAATAATAAGGCTAAAAGGTTCTTATCGCGTAAAGAACGAATAATACCAAATGCAGCTAAAATTACAATTAGTGAAAAGATAATCATTAGACCCATGTGACTTACCCCCTTGCTATAATCAATGTTACATGTAAAAGCGCGCCTTTCCTTTTTTAATATTCATTACTATTTTTCCCCATAGCATGAAAATTTACAACATCCCATCAAATAACTCATGAAAAATGTTGCTCCGAAAGGCTGAAAACCCTTTATGTAAAAGAAATAGATAGATTCAATCTATATTCTAATCGTTTTATACGTATTTGTCGAGGAGGAAAAAGTGACACTTTCAAGACAAATTACCATTTAGGTAAAACCTCAAGTGCATTTGTTTAAGTGCTTTTTCGTTTTCAATTGATAGTGTAGAATAAAGGATAGATTAAAAAGCATCGGAGGGAAAGTTATGAAGTGGCAAAGGATTCCGTTAGGACCCTTACAAACAAACGCGTACATTTTGACCAGTTCAAACAAGGAGTGCGTCATCTTTGATCCGGGTGGAGATGGACAAAGATTAAATACGATATTAAGGCAACAGGGACTTACACCAGTTGCGGTTCTATTAACACATGCTCATTTCGATCATATTGGTGCCATTGACGATGTAATCGCTAATTGGGATGTACCTGTGTATATTCACGAGAAAGAGAAGAATTGGCTGAAAGACCCTGCTTTAAATGGGTCAGCTTATTTCATTCCTGGTCAAGAAATCTTATCAAAAGCAGAACCAACCATCCTTCCAAAAGAAGGGAGTTTTGTTGTAAGTGACTTTCATTTAGACCTTTATTATACGCCAGGACATTCACCGGGAAGTGTTTCGTATTATTGCAAAGAACTTGGAGTTGTTTTTTCAGGGGATGCCTTATTTCAAGGTAGCATCGGGAGAACAGACTTACCAGGTGGAAGCCATGAACAATTACTAAGTAGTATTCATAAAAAGCTTCTTACATTACCAGAAGAAACAATTGTCCTATCAGGGCATGGACCCGAAACAACGATCGAAGCTGAAATGGACTCAAACCCGTTCTTAAATGGGTTTTAAACACTAAACACAGAAAAGGTCTAACTCCGGTAGAGTCAGACCAATTCTTTGGGGATGTTTAAACATTAAGAATTCCTTCCTAATGTCAATACTTATATATCCGTATAATGGGAGGGATATTGTAAGCTACTAAATTTACAATATAATAATATAAACACTGTGTCAATGGTGAAAAATAGTAAAAATAAATGTTCAAAAGGTGGGTGAAAAGGACCGCGTCGACAAGAACGCCACGGCCTAATGTCTTGTCGACACTAGCGCATCATGTGCGTCGAAATTTCAAGGCGGTGCAGCTTTGAGTACCGGAGCGTATGCAGTTAATACGTGAGGAACGGAAAAGCAAACCAACGAAGAAATTCGATGTGTCATTTTCGGACGACTTTTTGAACATCCTCTAAAAGGTGAGCATATGCTAGACATATTAAAAGATGCCATTCAATCATCTTTAAACAAACAGATTACATATGAACAGTTTATGAATACAGTTCTATATCATGAAAATAAAGGCTATTACAAGATGGACCAAGTAAAGGTTGGAAAAGAAGGAGATTTCATCACAAGCAGTAATATCTCCAATGTCTTTGGCAAACTGTTTGCAACCCTGTTTCATAAACTAATTACTCTCGAAAAAATTCCACCATATATCTGTGAAATAGGTGGTGGAAATGGTAGATTTGCAAAGGCTGTTCTTGACGAATTACAAGATTCCTATATTGATACGTTTCAAAAGATAACCTACATCATTATAGAAACAAGTCCTTACCATCAACGTTTGCAGCAGGACATTCTACCTGTAGGCAAAAAAGTGATCCAATATCAGAGTCTTGATGAAGCAAAAAGAGATTTCCCGATTTTTCATGGAATTGTGTTTTCAAATGAATTGTTTGATGCTTTTCCGGTAAGAGTGATTGAGAAAAAGGATCATAATCTGTATGAAGTGAACATCACACTAACAGAGGAAGAGCAATTAACCGAAATACTTACACCTCTTACAGATGAAGGAATTAAGAAATATTTAAATACGAATAAGATTGTACTGACTAATGGACAACGGTTTGAAATTCCACTTCAGATGCTTTCCTACCTAGAAGACCTGTCCAGCTTTCTTGGGGATGCTGTTGTCTTCACAGTTGATTATGGGTATACGAATGCTGAATGGGAAGAACCTGCAAGAAAGAGGGGAAGCCTGAGGGGGTACTACAATCATCAATTAATACATAACCCACTCGAGTACCCAGGAGAAATGGATTTAACAACTCATATTCATTTTGACGCGCTGGTTACATATAGTTCCAAACTAGGACTTGAACTAGTGAAGAAATGTAGACAGGATGAATTTTTATTGGAAGCGGGAATTTTAACGTTTTTACAGGAGAATTTTGATCCCAATCCCTTTTCAGAAAAAAGTAAACAAAATCGAGCGATTCGTTCTCTTATCATGGATAGTGGAATGAGTGCAGCATTTCATGTTCTCTTACAGCAAAAGAATGTAAAAGTATCTTGGGAAAATATCTTCCAAGGCAAATAAAAAAGCGATGTTTCCATCGCTTTTTTTTAGTGACCTCCACCAAGTGGCATCATAAATGTGGTGTAGTAAGAGAAGGCACAGAAGAAAACAGTTAAATATGCGCCAAACACGTAAATGTACATTCTTTCAGACAATTTTAAATAGCTTAAAAGGACGAAAAATCCGGTTTGTGCAAAGAAAATTAGTGCTAGAACATCCATACCACCAACGTAGAACATTACTGCAAATATACCTGTCCAAAAACCTAAAACTCGGTACATACGTTCCATATGTATATTTCCCCCCTTAGACATGATTTAACATCACTTTTATTATTATAATGTAACGATTACACAAATGTAAACATTACTTTGCGACAATTGCGTGATAACTGCAAGAATTACAACCAAGAATGATATTTTCTGACTCCTCCAGCACCACATCGTCAAAGAGTAAATTAAACATTCCTCTTAGAAATGCATGATGCATTCCACAAACGGCTTCAAAGTTTTCTTGAGCAATTTCTCTGAATGGACAATTATTAATCTTTAAAAAGATTTTTGTCTTATCCTTATTATGGTCTAAATCTGGATAAAAACCCGCAACTGTGGATGCCTTTTTTAAAATATCAAGCTTTTGGTCAAAGGTTAGCTCATGGATTGAAACTGGGATTTGATGGTTCACTAGTTCCTCCCCGAATCTTCTACCTGTTAGTTCAAGTGCTTGTTTTCCCACATCACCAAGTGTTGCCATCGTTTCAATTGCAATTTTTGAAAGTAGTTGATAATCGCGAAACGGAAAATTAATTTGAATGTGATCATTTGATAGTCGATAAAGACGACTCGGTCTGCCACCTTTTCCTGTTTTCTTTGCTTCCGACACAAGCATATTGACATCTTCAAGCTTGGTTAAATGTAGTCTTGCTACATTCGGATGAATTTCAAATTCTTCTGCGATTTCTTGAACGGTGACATCTTCATTTTGTTTAATAATGTATTGGTAAATATAATAACGGGTTGGATCTGCTAAAACGTTCGTTATCTTCAGTGTTTGTTCCACCGTCTTCACTCCTTGCGACCCTATTGATACCCCAATTATATTACAGTTAATTACCATCAATAAGTGATTTATATCACTTGTAGATAAAAGTTCATAAATAAACAACGATTATTTTCAAGTATAATTGGCATACTTTGCAGAAAACGAACATACAATGTATTGATTCCTCCTAATAATAGATTCAAATTTCCACCAAAATACAACCCTAATGGCAGGGGTTGTATTTTATTTTTTTTGAGAAGTTCACAATTCTCCATGTTCAAATAAAGTTCACAAATATTTTTTTAAAAAAAGAAGGAGTTTGTAGATATTTGTTGAAATATGTTACCTGCAAGAGAAAAAAATAAAAATATGAGTTCAAAAAGGAGTGAATTATTTGAGTGAAATCGAACAGCTCGGTGACCAATTGATCGAGAATGCTTGGTCAATGAATGTATCAGATATCCATTTTGTTCCGAAAATCAACGATGCCGTGGTCCAATACCGACTCGATAGCGATTTGTTCAATAAGCAAACCATTCCAAAGGATGTTTGCGAACGGTTAATTTCCCATTATAAATTTCTTGCTGGAATGGATATTGGAGAAAGGAGAAGACCACAGAACGGTGCAATTACCTTAAATCTAAAAGGCATAACCATTAACCTTCGATTGTCTACACTGCCCACACCTTACAACGAAAGTCTAGTCATACGTATCCTACCTGAAACACCAACCTATTCTCTTGCAAATCTATCGCTTTTTCCGACTATGACAACTAAACTTCTTTCACTATTAAAACATTCACACGGGTTAATTATTTTTACTGGACCAACAGGATCAGGCAAAACAACCACCCTCTATTCCTTACTGCACGCAACGAAGAAGCTTTTCAACCGAAATATCATTACATTAGAAGATCCCATTGAAAAACAAAGTGAAGATGTTCTACAGGTTCAGGTGAACGAAAAAGCCGGAATCACATATGCACATGGCTTGAAGGCTATTTTGCGTCATGATCCCGATATTATCATGGTGGGCGAAATTAGGGATTCAGAAACGGCAAAAATTGCTGTGCGGGCAGCTCTCACAGGTCATTTGGTCCTCACAACTATGCATACTAGAGATACAAAAGGTGCGATTTATCGGCTGTTAGAATTTGATGTATCCTTGCAGGAAATCGAGCAAACGTTAATAGCAATCGCAGCACAAAGGCTTGTTGACCTCAAATGTCCATATTGTGAAGGTAAATGTTCCCCACAATGTAAAAAGTACCGAAAAGTAAGACGAGTGGGGGTGTACGAGCTTTTGAATGGACATGCCCTGAATGAAGTAATGAAGGAAGCAAGGGGAGACAAAGCCGAATACCGATACGAAAAGTTAAGAGACGTTATTAAAAAAGGAATTGCCCTTGGATACTTATATCCCGATGCGTTAGAAAGATGGGTTGTCAATGATACCAAGGAAAAGAAATAAGAATTGGACCTTAAAGGAACAATCATTATATTTGAGTAGAATGGGTAATTTACTTGATCAAGGCTATTCCTTTGAACAAGCCTCACAATTCCTGTTGTTCCAGTTGCCGAAGAAACACAGCAGGGACATTGAAGTAATCATTGAAAGCTGTAAACAAGGTGAATCCTTATATTCTGCCTTTAGTAAGGTGGAATTTCATAAGGATATACTCGGTTACTTGTATTTTGCCGAGCAGCATGGCGATATTTCATTTGCCCTCCGTGAAGGAAGCACAATGTTGCAGAAAAAGATTACCCATTTTGAAAAAGGAAAAAAATTAATTCGCTATCCACTTGCTTTATTATTGTTTGTTGGATTTATGTTTACTATGATTGAAAAAATCCTTTTACCACAATTTGAAAGCTTATTTACCTCGATGAGTTATGAACAGACGATGATTTCCAAACTTTTATTAAGGCTCCCTGAACTAAATCGAAATTTACTCCTCATTGTCGGTTTACTAATGATCATTGGCCTCACTTACTATATTCTTCATTTTCAAAAACTTACCCCAGTTGAAAAAATGAAGCTACTCTTAAAGATTCCCATTTTAAAAAAAGTAACGATCATGTTTAATTCACATTTCTTTTCCGTGCAACTTAGTAATTTATTAAAAGGTGGATTATCGATCTTTCAAGCGTTAACCATGTTTGAACAGCAGCTTCACTCGCCTTTTTTTCGAGAGGAAGCAATAGAAATGAAACAGCTTCTAAGAGCGGGTAATCGTTTCGAGGACATTTTGAGAGTGCGAGAATATTACGAGGCAGATTTAGCAATGGTTATTTTACATGGCCAATCTAACGGAAATTTAGCCAGCGAACTCCAGCATTATAGCCAATATGTAATGGAAAAAGCCGAGGAAAAGGTAACAAAATTATTAGCAATCGTCCAACCAATCTTATTTGCGACTATCGGAATTATCATCATGTTGATGTACGCCGCCATCATGGTTCCGATGTTTCAACTTTTAAATGGAATATAGAAAGGAAGATGTAGATGAAATTGAAAAATCAAAAGGGGTTTACCCTTGTGGAAATGTTAATAGTGTTATTAGTCGTATCGATTTTGCTTTTGATAACCGTGCCCAATGTGACGAAGCATAATTCAGTTATTAAAAATAAAGGGTGTGATGCACTAGTGAAAATGGTTGAAGCGCAGGTGCAGGCGTATGAGTTGGAAAATGACAAGACCCCAACAGAACAAGATTTAACGGATGAAAAATATCTTAAAGATGGCATCCCAGCTTGTCCAAATGGTGACACCATTACAATTGATGGAAACGGAAAAGTTGCACAAGTTGAAAATACAGCCTCTACTCAACCATAAAGGCTTCACCCTAATCGAAGCCTTAGTTGTCCTATCAATTGTGATTGTCATTTCCTCGATAAGTCTTCTGCAGCTAAGACCACTACATGAATCCAAAAAGATAGATCATTTTCTGGAACAGCTGCAAAATGATATTTTTTACAGCCAACAATATGCGATCAGCCATAATGAATCAACAAGGCTTTATTTCAGTGCAAGCGGGTCGTATTATGAGCTTAGCAGTGCGAAATCAAATGATGTGGTATTTGTTCGAAAAATTAACCCGACGATTCGGATCGTTATTACCACACTTGGGTCGAGGTTAGTTTTTACAAGTAATGGGAATATTCAGCGGTCCGGGGAGATCTGGTTTTTGTATAAGGATACCAAATATACTGTAACGTTCTTGTTGGGAAAGGGTAGGTTTTATGTTAGTAAGGAATAAACGAGGCTTTACATTAGTAGAGATGCTCCTTGCAGTCTCGATTTGGCTTATGCTTTGTGCAACACTCCTTCCCCAACTATTACTTATCATGACAGAACGAAAAAACACTGAAATCTATAATCTGGGAAGACAATTATTATCAGAGGAGCTCAATAAGGACTACAACGGTGATGAATCAAATATAGATAGGGTCATAAAAAACGGGGTTACCTATCTTTTTTCAAAAACATTTAATGAGGAGCTTCAAAAATGGGAGCTTTGTATTACATGGGAGGACAAGCTCTCAAAAACGTACGAAAGATGTGGATACCTTAATGGTGAATAATGACAAGGGCTTTACTTTGGTTGAGATGTTAGTAACTTTTTCAATTTTGCTAGTCATTCTTTCATTTATTACACCATTTCTTAGTGTCGTGTTCCGAGACAATAATGAACAGTTCAATATACTTGAATGGCAAATTTTAATTCAACAAATGAAAATGGAAGTGCGTGAAGCAAGTGAAATTACTGTATCAAAAAATAGTTCAGTGTTCTTTAAAAATGCGGCCGGTGAATCAGTGAGTTTCGAAAAATACAATGACAAAATAAGAAGAAGGGTAAACGGAAAAGGTCATGAGGTGTTACTTCAGCAAATAACGGGTGTAACATTTGAGTCGAAAACAAATGGTTTTTTAATTTCAGTTGTAACCGTTGATGGGAAAACGTATCAAGCCGTTATTTCGGCATTCACTACAGTGGAGGTTAAGGATGCATGAAAAATGAACAAGGTTTTATCCTTCCTGTTACACTTGCGATATCTTTTTTATTTTTTCTTGTGTTCACGTTTCAAGTAAATGCGTATTTGACGGAAAAAGGTTTTTCAAAGGAGACAGAGGAAATATTCATCTTGGAGAACCTAATGCAACTAGGCGTTGAGGAGATACGGGCTAAATTAAAGGAAGATGTAGAAAGCTCAGGAAGAACTGGTTCTCTTAACTTTCCAACCGGTACAATATCGTATACTGTTGTGCCAATAACGACAACAACCTCTCAAATTACCATCTCTTGTACAACAAAGGAACAGCGCAAATATAGTGCACGCTTTGTATATGATTATGAGAAAAAAGTGATAGGTTCTTGGATTGAATTACGTTAAGACAAACATGGATGTTTTTGTTATAATTTAGAAAAATCGAGTGGACGCATATGAGGCCGCATTTTTAGGAGAGTAGAGAAATGAAAGCCGTTTATTTAACAGGATTTATGGGAGCAGGAAAAACAACGATCGGACAAAAACTCGGACAAGTCTTACACTTGCCGGTGATTGATACGGATCAATTTATTGAAGAAAAGATAGGAAAAAGAATTGCGGATATTTTCTCAGAAAATGGTGAGCAAACCTTTCGAAACTATGAACGCTTATTTCTAAAAGAAATACCAACAGATGATATGGTGATAACAACCGGTGGTGGAATTGTCATTCAGGAGGAAAATCGTCAGTGGATGATGGAAAAAGGTCACGTAATTTTCTTATATTGTGACATAGAGAAAATCTTTGAACGTGTTCAGTTTGACCCAACTCGACCATTGTTTGATTCAGAGAAAAAGGACAACACAAGTAAACTTTATAGTGAGCGAATGCCTTTTTACAATGAAGCACATTATAAAGTTGACACAACTGAAAAAAATCTAGACGAAGTTGTCGATGACATAGTGTCGTGGTTACATTTGCAAAAAGATGGAAATAATAATATCAGTTAAGGTCTCCGGCGGATGCCACAGATTTTCAAAGGAAGTTCGAGCAAGCTCGAAAAATCTGGGCACAAATACGCCAAGGCGCATTTGATTAGAGGCAGGTGTTATTATGTCTACAAACGATTATGTAAAGTTTGTAACCCAACAGATTGTCAAGACTTTAGACCAGCCAAAAGAAGTACGTAAGGCTACAAAAAAGCAGCGTAAGGAAGAACAACCCCCATTAACCAATCGGTGGTTTGGAATTATGCCGCTTGCGGTGTCCCTCATGTTCAAAAAGAACAAAAAAGAAGAGAGCTGACAGAGTCATATTGTCGGCTCTCTTTTTTGATTAATACCAGAAACCGCCGCCATAAGGGTAGAATGGTGGGCGATAAAATGGATATCCTCCATAACCACCATATCCTCCATAGAAATATGGATTGAAAAGGGCACTTCCAACAAGTCCTCCAACTAATCCCCCAACTAAAGGTGCTCCCCAAAAAAACCGGCCAGGTCTGCCATATCCATATGGTCTTCTATATGGTCCCATCTAATTACCTCCTGTTTTTAATCTCCCACTACGGGCACGGGATATTTCTTTTTACCGTGATTGGGCTAGAATTGCTCCTTATTCTTGCCTCACTAACATGGATATGTAACCATAGGCTAGAAGTAGTGGGCGTTTGTCTACATTTTGAAAATAATTTCGTAAACCAGATTTCATGGAATATCGTTTCTATTCACAAGAATTTGTTAGTATGGTAGAGTAATAGGTACTTAAAGTGTAGGAGTGACAGGTTAAATGACTACAAAAAATGAAAAAATCGTTGATCAATTGAATCGACCTCTACGTGATTTGCGCATTTCTGTCACAGATCAATGCAATTTCCGTTGTTCGTATTGTATGCCTAAAGAAATCTTTGGAGATGATTATCAATTCTTAAGGCAAGGAGAATTATTATCTTATTCTGAAATAGAAACGTTGACAAGAAGCTTTGTCAAACTTGGTGTGCAAAAAATTCGGTTAACAGGTGGAGAACCGTTAGTTCGAAAAAATGTCCATGAGCTCGTTGAGCGTTTAACTCATATAGAAGGTATTGAAGATATTGCCCTCACGACAAACGGCATATTCTTGCCAAAATATGCAAAACAATTGAAAGAAGCGGGGCTACAGCGTGTTAATGTTAGCCTTGATGCAATGGATAACGATATTTTTAAAGGAATGAATGGTCGTTCCGTAGGAGTGAAACCGGTATTAGCGGGGATTGAAGCAGCACAGGAAGCTGGACTTCATGTAAAAATGAATATGGTTGTCCGAAAAGGAAAGAATGATTCGCAGATTCTTCCGATGGCTCGATTTTTTAAAGACAAAGGAATCACCCTTCGTTTCATCGAATTTATGGATGTTGGAACGACAAATGGTTGGAATTTTGATCAAGTCGTTTCGAAAAAGGCAATCCATGACTTAATCCATAGTGAAATGCCATTGGAGCCTGTCGATGCCGATTATTATGGGGAAGTAGCGAAGAGATATCGTTACGTAGGTACAGATGTGGAAATTGGTTTCATTTCATCTGTTACAGAATCCTTCTGCTCAAGCTGTACCCGAGCACGAATTTCCGCAGATGGAAAGCTCTATACATGCCTATTTGCAACGGCGGGCCATGATTTAAGATCATTAATTCGTTCAGATGTATCTGAAAATGAGATTGATGAAACCCTTAAGTCGATTTGGCAAGTAAGACGTGATCGATACTCAGATGAACGAACCGAGGAAACTGCGAAGAAACGTAAGAAAATTGAAATGTCTTATATAGGTGGATAAATGGAAAAGAGGTGCCTTATTTCGGCACCTCTTTTTGTAATAATCATGCTGTAGATTTTTCGGTTCTACCTGACCTAACTAACCAGCGGTGGATAGGTATCTCAACTAATGTAATAACAAGGGCTGTTAGGATTGCGCCCCAAAGGGTAACCCTAGCACCATCGTAAAACAAGGAAAGAAAATATACTACCAGGGCTGCAGTAACAAAATCGGCAATATCTGTCATCACCGTTGTATCTCTTCTAAGCATCGCTTTCTCCATTAAATAACCAAGAATGGCTAACAGTACGCCAATCCCGATTGGCTGATACCATGCAACTAAATCAACACTATCAAAAATGCCAGAACAAATGGCTACTATTAAAGGTAACAAGATTAATTTCATAATAAAGTTAGTCATATCCTTCACACCTCCTTTACCCCATATTTTTTACATAATAGATGGATTATATGTAAATGCACTATCGGTCTGTTTCCACAACGGTAATATTTTTAACTCGTTCAGTCTCTGGTTCAAACGTAATATTCACAATAACACCGAATTCACGATTATCCTCTTTCAGCCAAAGCTTAAAACGTTCAACATACATCACATTCTTCTTATGTCTTCCAACGTGTAAGTAATCAACAATTTGAGCGGAGGGATAACGTTTCTGTGTCTCCTCCATCGCAAGCTTTCCCCATTTTGCATACTCTGGGACTGGCTTTTTTTGCTCAGCAGAAATAGCTGCAGAGTCATTGTCGATAAAAACAGTCGGGGTTAATAACAAACAGAAGCAACATCCAATCAAAATCTTGCGCAACACACACAGCACCTCACTTTTACTTTAGATTTCCCTGCGGTAGGAAAATTTATACAGCTTAATGGAAAGGTATGGTATTATGAGAAAAAAGGGGGAGTGCTAATGGGCAGGCTACTTAAAATAACGATTGGATTTCTTATTTTACTTGCTCTGATTGGCTGTAGTAATGAAAGCAATACTGCAAAGAAAGCAGATGGTGTGCTGACTCCGGTCAAACAAAATGAAAGAAATACACAAATAATTAGTTCACTCGGGTTCGATACACTTTTAATGTACGACCTTAAAATAAAAAATGAAGATATAAAGATGATTCATGTTTGGGTTGAGCAATATAAAAATGGAGAAAAACAAGAGGATATTGCACGTGGGGCGACAGCAACAAACGAAGATATGACATTGGCCGCTGCCAAAATGAATTTTAACTTGAAGGACAACACTACATATGCACGGTGGACATTATCGATGACAGACGGCACAGGTTCTTCCACGATGCAGTCCCCAGTTCTGGAAGTTGATACCTCGATTGGCACCGCTCAAACTCAGATCGTTGATAAAATAAATATTGAAGCAGAAAAGCCACAAGTACTTGCGTTAATAGTTAAGGATGGATCAAACGGTATACAAGTTGGCTTGGATGAAGATGTTATTGAAGACACAGTAAAAGAAAATGATGAAGTGTATATTGTAAGGGTAATGATTAGCAAAACAGAGGATTACGAATAAAAAGCCATCTATAGCAGATCGCTTTTTTTGTGTGACGGTTCTGCATGATTTGGTACTTCTACGCGCATATTAACTTTATGTGAAAAGTTAGCAGGTAGGAGGAAAATCATGCGGAAACGAATTTTTATTTTTGCGATTTTGCTACTTAGTTCATTATTACTTGTTAGTTGTAAAGGTGACGACAAGGCGAAAGAACAAGAGAAAAAAGAAGATCCAAAAGCAACCAAAATTCAACAAGCTGACGAACAAATCATGAATCTGGGCTCTTTGGGCTTTACAACCGAAGACCTCGTTAAAAATTGGAATGAAGCCCAAACAGAAATGAAGGATTCCGACAAAATTGAACAATTGAATGTAAGAAATGGCGAATTTAAACACGATGTCAACAACGGAATGATTCTTGAAGGAATCGTAAATGAAACAACTAATGAAGTCGTTCGTTTATCAATCGTGAAAAAAGACATAGAATCAGACAACCTCAGCACTACGTTAGATAAATATGAGGACACAATTGCTGCATTCTTCTTACTGGTTGCCGTAACAAACACAGAAGAGGCTGTAAAAGAAGAGGACATCGGAAAAGTCACATATAAATTGGGGCTCCTTCGCGACAAAGATAAAAAAATCAACGGAACTGCAACACTAAACAACATCACATATAAAGCCCAAGAAAATGAAAGAGGTTTGGTGTTATCAGCTGTTGAGAAGACGGATTAAATGGAAAAAGCGACCTGGGAGTCGCTTTTTCTCAACTAATGGTTTGTCTTGTATGGAAAAATGCCTCTACTTCTTCAATTGTAACTCCAAGGTTTTTAGCTTCTACCAATAACTTGACCCATTCCTGGTCTAGTGTTTCCTGAACTGAAGTAAGTATCATTTCTTCCCCCCATTATGATTCGTTGAAATAACATTCAACTCTTCTTGCCCATTCTGCCAGTTGCGAAACTGGATGAACTGTTGAAATTCTCGAAAGTCCTCTTTACTTAACCCATCGTCAATTGCTTGTTGTAAAAGTTTCGTCCATTCCCCGTCAAGTTCATAATGATTGTCCTGGTCTTCCCCTAACAAATATTCAATACTTGTATCTAGTGTAGTTGCAATCTTTGATAAGAATTGTAGAGAAGGATTCTTCTGTACATCTCGTTCAATATAGCTTAAATACGATTTTGAAACACCTGCACGCCTAGCTAGCTCTGTAATTGAAAGCTTCCTTTGCTTTCGCAAATCTTTAATCCTAGATCCTATCATCTTCTTTCTCCTTAATTAAAAGAATCTTTCTGTATGTTCATTATAAGAAACATTTTGTTCTTTATAAAATTACAAGATAGTAAGGAAAAAGGAGGTATTTCGAGAAAACGAACGGTAAACGTTCTTTATTGAGAAAATATGGCTTATTTTGAGATTTTTCAAAATTAGTGCTAATGGATTATACTCAGACTATCGGTTCGGTAATAAGAACAAAAACGAACGAAATACATAAACCAAAAGGAAGTTGATGAATATGAAAAACAAATATTCCAACTTCGTTCTTAATAAAATACATAAAGTAATGCGTTCACTGAAAAGAACGAATGAGGAGGGTGGAACAGTGAGGCACTCAAGATTGAGAAAGTTTGGGAAGCGGGGAAGAACATTAGCTCTGTTAGCTCAGATCGCTGCGATATGGTATTTGTCTTTTGCAATGGTTTCATACCTTACAACAGATACTGGGGCTTATTTTAATGATGTTGAAACATATTCGTTTGGTATTAAAGCAGAATGGGAAGATAAGGAACCAGAGTATCCACCGTCTGATAACGATTGGGGAAATAGTTCTTTAAAAGAGGTTAGTCAAGGTGGTAGTTGTTCTCCGGAAAATGGCATTTTTGCTAGCTTTAAAAATACTGGTGAAAGTGTTGATCATGAACTTACAAGATATGAAATTTACTGGAGTGAAACAGAGGATAATGTTAAAAATGGTGAAATCGTAAAAAAAGGTACATTTCCAATTCCAGATAAAGGAGAGGTTTATGAAATCCATTACCAACCAGAAAAAAATGGATTTTATAAATTTAAAGCTTATCATGAAGTTGGTCATGCAAATGGAAATAATGGAGACGATAAAGGTCCTTGGAGCGGAACAATACATGTAACAGATTGTGTAGACCAAGAAGATGGTGAAGGGGACACTATACCTCAACCTACTGATGAAGTTGCTCCTGCAGAAATAATAAGTTTAAATGGAACTCCTACTAGCGATTCTATTACTTTATCTTGGAATAATCCAGCTGATTTAGATTTTAAACATGTTAACGTCTATCGTGATGGAAATTTAATCGAAAGTAATATTACAAGTGAAATTTATGAAGATACGAACTTAGAACCAAATAAGATATATTCCTACAAGATTACTACTATTGATGAGACTGAAAATGAATCCGCAGGTATAACAATTGAAGTTACAACAATTGCAATCGACAATATACCTCCTAATGAGGTCTTAATTCAAAAGGTGAGTCGAAGTGGAAAAAGCTCTAACTTAAATTTATCTTGGAAAAACCCAACCGAGGATTTCAGCTATGTGAGAATCTATATAGTAGGTCAAGAAAAACCAATTAAAGATAATATAACAAATGAGGAAATAAAAAATTTGGATGTTGGAACTCAGAATCCGGTTACTTTAAAAATTACAACTGTAGATAAAATGGGTAATGAGTCTGTAGGAATTACTATTGGGCCGTTTATAATCGAATAAATATATTGGTGGTGTAAAAATGATGACGAAAAAAATATTGAAGATTACTAGTAACGCTATATCAGTGATACTTTTTCTACTCTTATTAGTAATGGTTTTTGTAGTAATCTCCTCCAAAGCTTCTGGAGGAGAGCCTCAGATATTTGGATATCAACTAAAAACAGTTCTCTCTGGTTCTATGGAGCCGACATTCAAAACAGGGTCAATTATTTCAGTTAAGCCAGTCGAAGACAAAACAGGCTTAGAAAAAAATGACGTAATAACTTTTATACAAGAAGATAAAAGTCTGGTAACTCACAGAGTAATGGAAGTAATTGAGAATAACGGTTATACCACATATAGAACAAAGGGCGACAACAATGAAGATATGGATATTCAGCCCGTTTTAGCCGAGAATGTAGTAGCAGAATATACAGGATTTACAATACCTTATGTTGGTTATCTTATTAACTTTGCTCAATCAGGAAAAGGAACAGCGATTTTACTAATCATTCCAGGTATCTTATTACTCGGATATTCCGGACTCTCAATCTATCAAGCTATTAAAGAAATTGAGAAGAATAGCAAACCGCAAGATAATGGACGACCCGCTTGAAATTACCGGTTGAACTCCTTATGAAAACATAAGGTTCAATATAAAAAAATTACATACCCCAAAACGGGGGAGAAACCAAGGAGGAAGAAAAATGGGAATTAAGAAGAAATTAGGTTTAGGAGTAGCTTCAGCAGCATTAGGTTTATCATTAGTTGGAGGGGGAACTTGGGCAGCATTTAATGATGTTGAGAAAATGGGAGGAAACAATATAACTGCAGGTGTACTAGACTTAGGTATTAACCCAGACTCAGAACTAATTAGTCTTGAAAAGCTAGTGCCTGGTGATACAATAACTAGAAGTTTTAAAGTTGCAAATAACGGTAATGTGGATATAAAACAGGTTTTATTAGATATCAATTCATCGAATTGGGTAGATAAAACAACAAAAGATGGTAAAGGGGCAGGTAATAGTAAAAGAGATTTCCTTTCTCAATTTGAAGTAACATTATTCTCTTCAGATGGGTTTCCTGATGGATCAAGAGGTAGAGATTTATTAGAGGGAATAACAGGAACTGGTGTTGATGATAAAGGAAGAACATTTATCTCTTTAGCAGATTTAGAGGATCAAGCTGATGGTTCTTATGATATTACTCGAGGAACAGGTTTGCCTAATGGAAACACAGATGAGGATGGTAAAGATTTTGACAAAGTTTATCTAACTATTGAATTTGTTAACAAAGACCTCAAGGATGCTGATGGTGAACAACATCAAAACAAATACCAAGGTGAAGGTGCAGATATTGAGTTTGTGTTTGAAGCTATTCAAAGAGATGGTGTAGAAAGAGTCAATGGAGTACCTGCTGATTCTGGAGCTAATGATTAATAATTAATTTATCTCAAAATGTTAGTGAAAGGTGGTTTATACCACCTTTCTAATTACTGAGTTGAAATGATTGTGTTTTTTATAATAAATTAGGTGAGGGCTACTATGAAACTATTTACAAATATACTCACATTTGGAGTAATCGTTTATTTTTATTTGTTTTTCATTACTATTCAAGTATTTGCTGATTCAAATCATCAGGAAGTAATAAATATTGAAACCTCGCGTAGAAACGTGGTATTTAGTGTTACTGAAATGGTTCCAGGTGACATCGCAAGTAGAGAAATACTAATTTTCAATAAAGGATCTGAAGATTTTAATTATCTTTCAAAATCAAATTTCAAATCAGGTTCCAAAAAACTATACGAAGCACTTGTGTTAAAAATATCAAATGAAAATGAAGAAATTTTCGCTGGAAAATTAAGTGATTTCACAAAACTAAAACCCAGATACATAGAAAGTTCTGGTCAAGATAGGTTAATTTTTGTCATTGAGATGCCGTACGAATTAGGTAATGAGTATCAAGGCTTATCAAGTGAATTCGAATTTGAATTCTACGTAGAAGGTACTTTAGGTGGCGTCCTACCAGTAGACAACAAACTCCCAACAACTGGATCTGAAATGTTCAACCTTTTGGCAACCGGTGCAGCTTTACTTTTAGCAGGCTTAATCCTATTCGCTTATGTAAAAAGAAAAAAACTAGATACAAAACGTCCTTAACAAGACCTTGATTGGATAAAAAGATGAAAATCAAGGTCTACTTTGTACACGTTTTGTTCATTATAAAGAACGTTCGGTAGTTTTATTACTATTTCAGGCGAGGTCCACTATGAAACCCTTATTCATTTTTCTAGCAGCCCTAAATTTATTAGATGCTTTTATCACTCATTTTGGAATCCTAGGCGGCCATATCTCGGAAGCGAATCCGTTGATGTACACCATATACGAAATCCATCCGGTCTTATTTTTATTTATAAAAGCAATGCTTTCTTTATGTTTAATTTCACTTTATTTTATCATTCGCATTCCTGTGAATAAGTTTATTCGTTCTTTATCCTATGTAGCCACTGCTTTATACGCATATGTTTTTATCCTCCATGGCTATTGGATTACTCAAATTTTCTAAATGGAGAGTCCCTATGTATACAAAAACTTGTCCAAGATGTTATCGGCCATCCTTTAGCAGTAGTAAGCAAGGTGAATGGAACTGCCCAATTTGTAATCATAATCTCACAACATTACGTGCCCGCGATGCTGGTGAAGCATATCCTTCATCAATACATAAAAAATACCCAACTCCCCAACAATCTGAATCCCACAGTAATTCCACTTTCGATACATACATATGAAAATAAAGTTGATAAAGAAGCTAATCAAATTTCCACTTGTTGATTGAAGAGGAAGACACGAGACTCCTGCGGGAAAAGCGTGGCCAGGGGAGACACCGCAGGAGCACTAGCGACGAGGAGGCTCCCAGACCGCCCGCGGAAAGCGAGTGTCTGCAATGGAAATCAACAACCTTGTTTAAAAATAAAAAATGCTTCAGGCAACCGATGTGCCGAAGCATTTTTTATTTATTATCCATTTTCCACTTATTAAATTCTAAGAATGATCGAAATTCCTCTTTGGAAACTCCTGATTTCATTGCCTCGCGTACAAGTCTAGTCCATTCTGAATCAAGTTCTACACTTTCAGGTTCTGATTGTTCATGGAGTAATTCATTGACTGTTACTCCTAATACTGTAGATATTTTTTCGAGAAATTGGATAGAAGGGTTTGATTGGAGATTCCGTTCGATAGAGCTCAAGTATGATTTGGCAACTCCAGCGCGATCTGCTAGTTCAGATAGAGATAATTGTTTTTGCAAACGAAATGTTTTAATACGTTGACCAATCATTCTTTCTCACCTTCCTTCATATACCTATTATAGCATATAACGAAGAAAATGTTTTATAATAAGAACACAAAAAACTGAAAAATAAAAGAACCCGTTGTCACCGAGTCCCTCGCATCCTTATGTTTCCAATCCGTAGCCTAAATATTATTATTTGTATAGAGAAGGTCCGTTATGCTGGTTTACTTTGGAGGAAAGCTTGAATATCCTGGACGCTCATTCCCATCTCCACTGCTTCTAAAATAAGGTCGATCCAATCTTGATCCAATTGCTCATCTTTGTTTTGAACTTCATTTAACATTTCGTTTCCTCCCAAAATACAATTAGTATTCCAGGCAGTCCAGCCGTCTTAATTGTTACGTCCAATCTTAGACCTGTGACTTTGCGTCCCTATTTTTCAATAGGTTTGCCTTTGTCTGTTCGAACCTAAGCCGTCTACCTAAAACGATAGTCCCTTATGTATAGAACCTTTGTATTACATTTAGAAGTATAAAACATGAAAATAAAACTTTCTGTAAAAATCTGTCGATGTCAAAATATTTACAAAAGATAAATAATAGTCCGTCCGTCTAAGCGGATTTTGGCTGTTTTTTACTATTTGTGTAGAATAAACTCGAAGGATAGGGATTTAGACCTATGAAATGTAAACTTGATGAAGCGAATGGTTAATACTTAGTAGTATTCTAATGTGTTTTTATGTAAAATCACCATAAAAATGTAAGGTATTTGTCGAACGATTTCTTCTGAAATACCCTCACAAAAAGATAACCTACCCTCGGAAGTGAGGATAGGCCATTTTTACATCGTGTTTTGACAAAGATAAAACAACCCGCCATTGATAATTTCGACAAGAACTTTCGGTTCGTATTGATCTTTGAGTGCTTCTTTTTCAATTTCATAGCTTTCTGGTTTTTCGTCGATTCCTTCATAAAAGGAATCTAACAAGGCTAAATCTTCGTTCCAGCGTTGCCTTGCTTCATCTGCCCAAGAGTGGTCCTGCGTTTCAACATACCCTCTCACATATTGCTGGAGACGGTTAATGCCACTTTGTGGTTTAACAAGAGGTGACATTGTATAGGTGTGATCAGGTATTTTCGGAGTAAGCGGCAACTTTTCAACCTTTTCTTGAAAATCTTCAACAATGATTCCATTAATAAGCTGCAATCCAAGTGACATCAGCACATCACGCTTGCGGTCACTTTTATATGAAATTTTCACATTCAACCCGAGCCAAGGGTAAAGAGGGGTATTTCCTTGAACACCGAGTGGTGATTGCTGATACAAGCGAATATAGCTTGCAAGTTTTTTTGTTGATTCAAAAATTTGATGTAAACGGGGGGCACCAAAATGAATAAAGTCGCCCTTCACATTGTCAGGCGTTTGGTCCCGATCTGTAATTAATGTAAGCTTCATCGGATTTGGGGTTCCACCTGTTTTTTCTACATATGTCCAATAAAAAGGTCGGTTCATTAATTGCTTATCTAAATCAACTGTTAATTGTACGGTCATATATCCGGGATGACGTTCAAGAATTTCACAATGGTTTGACACAAAATAATTCTCGAGAAAGTTAACTATTTCCTGTTGCTGCATGCTGCTCACCACCATTTTGTTCTTCAAAGCTTATGATAGAAGTTAAATTTTCCATCTTAATTTTCATTTCACCCTCACTGCGCGAACGAAGCATGATGTCCTGAATATGGTCCTCAATGTTTCCGAGATCCAATCTTGTTAAGATATCATCCAATTGTCCAATGACACGTTCAAACAGATTAATTTTTTCATATAATAGCTTTAAAATATGCTCTTCAACTGTATTCTTCGTTGCGAAATTATAAATATGAACATCCTTTTCCTGACCTAGGCGGTGAATACGCCCAATCCGTTGCTCAAGTCTCATTGGATTCCACGGGAGATCATAATTGATAATATGGTTACAGAATTGTAGGTTAATTCCTTCGCCACCAGCTTCTGTTGCAATCAGCACTTGGAACTTTCCTTTAAACAATTCTCGCATCCAATCCTTTTTCCCGCGTTTAAATCCACCTCTAAAAGGAACAGATGAAATTCCATTTTGCTGCAGGAACCATTGTAAATACATTTGGGTTGCACGGTATTCGGTGAATATGATGACTTTATCATCGATTTGCTTGATTAATTCAACCGCTTTTTCCGCCTTAGAATTTTGAGTAACCTGTTCCACCTTTTTCATCAGGCCAATCACCATATCCTCTGGAACCGCACTACTTCCGTCTTCATTCTTTTTCTCAAGCATTTTTTTTAACGTAAAGTAGACAGCTTCACGACTACTACAAGCTTCTCTTTGTAAGGTTAAAATCGAGAACATACTGGATGCAAAGCCTGAAAAGCTAGACCGATAGGCAGAAATAGCATCATATAGTTCCTGTTCAGTCTCAGAAAATTCAATTGGCACTGTTTCTACCTTGCGCTTTGTCCATTCGATTCCAGTATCATCACGGCGATTACGAATCATTACCTTATTCACTAATTCCTTCAAATGCTCATGGTCATCAATTGAACGACTTTTCTTTCCGAATGATTCCTCAAAATTCTCCTGATTCCCTAAGTGCCCAGGCTTCAGCAATGACACAAGATTAAAAATTTCATCGATCCGGTTTTGAATCGGAGTAGCTGTTAATAGTAAGCAAAACTTCTTTTTTAAGTTTTGAACAAATTCATAGTTTTTTGTTTTGTTGTTTTTTAGCTTGTGAGCCTCATCGATAATGATCAAATCATAATCCTGTTCATACACGATTTCCCGATGTGGACTTCTTTTTGCCGTATCGATAGACGAAACAATTACATCATATTGCTCCCACATATAGCTCTTTTTTTGCTGAACCGCTGGAATATAAAACTTCTGATTTAATTCCGAAGCCCATTGTGACACAAGGGATGCAGGCACAAGGATTAATACCTTCTTCACCAGTCCACGAATCATATATTCTTTCAATATGAGGCCGGCCTCTATCGTTTTCCCGAGCCCAACCTCATCGGCTAAAATGGCTTTTCCGTTCATTTTTTCTACCACTTGCTTAGCAACTTCAAGCTGATGTGGTAGTGGTGTTAGCTGTGGTAAATGCTTAGGAGCCTGAAGTCCTTCGAATTCAGGTATCGACTGGTGTTTTTCTACTTCATATGCAAGTTTATATAACTCCCAGTTCGCCCAAGGACCGTCATCGTCAATTCGTTGCAGAAAGTCACCTTGCCACGACTGATCAAATTCAAAATCGACATTCATAAAATTACAGTCCTTTCTTAGTAGATATATTATATAGAAGAAAGTAAGGTCTTTTATAAAACCCGAACGTTTTTCTAAAAAAATAAATTAATGTTAAGAAAATAAGTTATTGCCCAAATCTCTAGATGATGGTAGGATGAAGGTAGTTAGAAAACGCTTCTCCACGCTATTCAGTAGGGATTAGCAAATTATATTAAATGATAAAATAAGAGCTTTTGGGCTTGGACATGATAAAATTTCCATAGTCGTTTTGTTAGTATTACCAAAAAAATGAAAAATATGAAGACCGCGAATGAGAACAAGGGGAGAGACTACATTTTTGTAGCGCCGAAGGAGCAAGCAAGCCGATTGTGAATCTCTCAGGCAAAAAGACTCTTGTTTGACGCAACTCTGGAGAGAGCCGATTAACGGCCACCAAAGGGGCAAACCTAAGACTTATAAATTTTTAGGTAAACTTTCAGGTGCAAGGACAGAGACTTCACACTGCTGTGGAGTTTATCTGTCCTTTTTTGCATTTTCAGAATCTTTTGGTTATGGTGCAAAAACCCAAGTAGCTTACTAAAATGATCAATTTTAAGGAGGAATTCGGTTGTCTGAATTAAAACGAACACCATTATTTGATGAATATCAAAAGCATGGCGCCAAAACAATTGATTTTGGTGGATGGGATCTTCCAGTCCAATTTTCAAGTATTAAAGAGGAACATGAAGCGGTTCGTACAAAAGCAGGTCTTTTTGACGTTTCACATATGGGTGAAATTGATGTGAAAGGAAAGGACAGCTTAGCTTTTCTCCAAAAAATGATGACAAATGATGTTTCACTTTTAAAAGATGGCGCAACACAATATACAGCAATGTGCTATGAAAACGGTGGAACGGTTGATGACCTACTAATCTATAAAAAATCGGATGACCACTACTTACTCGTTGTAAATGCTTCAAATACAGACAAAGATTTTGACTGGTTAAAACAGCATGTCTTTGGTGATGTAGAAGTCATAAACATCTCAAATGAAATCGGCCAAATAGCAATTCAAGGGCCGCTAGCTGAAGTAGTTTTACAAAAGATGTCAAACACAGACTTAAGTGAAATCAAGTTTTTTAAATTCCAAGACGATGTCGAAATCGCTGGAAAGAAAACACTTGTGTCGAGAACAGGTTACACAGGCGAAGATGGTTTTGAAGTCTATTGCCAAGCTGAAGACACAGCTGCGTTATGGAATGCTATTTTAGAAGCTGGTGAACCTGAAGGTGTTTTACCATGTGGGCTAGGTGCACGTGATACATTACGATTTGAAGCAAATCTTGCGCTTTATGGTCAAGAACTTTCAAAGGATATCACGCCAATCGAAGCAGGAATCGGCTTTGCGGTTAAGCCGAATAAAGAGGCCGACTTTATTGGAAAAGAAGTGTTAAAACAGCAAAAAGCAGAAGGTGCTCCACGTAAAATCGTAGGAATTGAAATGATTGACAAAGGGATTCCTCGTCATGGCTATGAAGTATATGTTGAAGATGAGCAAGTGGGTGAAGTTACAACCGGAACCCAATCGCCAACTCTTCAAAAGAATATCGGGTTAGTTCTTATTAAATCAGAGCATGCCGAACTAGGAAAAGAAGTTGAAGTTCAAGTTCGTAAAAAACGCCTTAAAGCAGTAATAGTTGCAACACCGTTTTATAAGCGACCAAAAAAATAAATGGATAATTGGGAAAGGGGTACATCAATGAAACATCGTTATTTACCAATGACGGAACAAGATAAAAACGAAATGCTTCAGTCAATCGGCGTATCTACAGTCGATGAGCTTTTTAATGATATTCCAGAAAGTGTTCGATTTAAAGGCGAATACAACATTAAGAAGGCAAAATCAGAGTCTAGTTTAATGAAGGAACTTTCAGTACTAGCAGCAAAAAATGCTGATTTACGCCACAATGCTTCCTTCTTAGGTGCAGGTGTATACGATCACTACATGCCAGTCATTGTTGATCATGTTCTTTCTCGTTCAGAATTTTATACAGCATATACACCATACCAACCTGAGATTTCTCAAGGTGAGCTACAAGCGATTTTTGAATTTCAAACAATGATCTGTGAGTTAACTGGAATGGACGTAGCAAACTCTTCTATGTATGACGGTGGAACTGCACTTGCAGAAGCAGCGATGCTAGCTTCTGGTAGTACAAGAAATAAAAAAGTTTTAGTTTCACAGGGAGTGCACCCAGAATCAAGACTAGTACTTGAAACATATGCTAAGGGCCAATACATTGAGGTTGTTGAAGTTCCAACAAAGAACGGTGTTACTGACGTTGAAGCATTAAATTCTCTAATGGATAACGATGTAGCTTGTGTTATTGTTCAATATCCAAATTTCTTTGGTCAAATTGAACCATTAAAAGAAATTGAAACTGTTGCTCATACAGGTAAAAGCATGTTTGTTGTTTCAAGCAACCCATTAGCACTTGGGGCTTTAACACCTCCTGGAAAACTTGGTGCTGATATCGTGGTTGGGGATGCTCAACCATTTGGTATCCCAGCGGCATTTGGTGGACCACACTGTGGATATTTTGCAGTAACATCAAAACTTATGCGTAAAGTACCTGGCCGTTTAGTTGGTCAAACAGTAGACGAACAAGGAAAACGCGGCTTTGTATTAACACTTCAAGCACGTGAACAACATATTCGTCGTGACAAAGCTACTTCAAATATTTGTTCGAACCAAGCGCTTAACGCATTAGCAGCATCGGTTGCGATGACAGCATTAGGCAAAAAAGGTGTAAAAGAGATTTCAACACAAAACATTCAAAAAGCTTATTATGCTAAACAACAATTTGCAGCAAATGGTTTTGAAATTGCATTTGAAGGACCATTCTTCAATGAATTTGTTGTAAAAGTAGGTAAATCAGTTAAAGGAGCGAATGCTCGTTTATTAGAAAATGGAATTATCGGTGGATATGATTTAGGTCGTGACTACCCAGAATTAGAGGGTCATATGTTAGTAGCAGTTACTGAGCTTCGTACAAAAGAAGAGATTGATACTCTTGTAAAAGAATTGGGGGATAGCCATGAATAAGCAAGATCAACCATTAATTTTTGAACTAACTAAGCCAGGCCGAACTGGTTATAGTTTGCCAGATTTAGACGTACCTGAGATCAACATTGCTGAAGTTATCCCTAGTGACTATCTTCGAGTAGAGGAGCCAGAACTACCTGAAGTATCAGAATTAGATATCATGCGTCACTATACAGCATTGTCCAAGCGTAATCACGGGGTGGACTCAGGATTTTATCCATTAGGTTCATGTACAATGAAATACAATCCGAAGATAAATGAAAATGTTGCACGTTTCAATGGATTTGCTCACATCCATCCATTACAAGATGAAAGTACTGTCCAAGGTGCAATGGAATTAATGTATGACCTGCAAGAACACCTAAAAGAAATCACTGGTATGGATGAAGTTACCCTTCAACCAGCGGCTGGTGCACATGGTGAGTGGACTGGTTTAATGATGATCCGTGCATACCATGAAGCAAATAACGATTCAGCTCGTACAAAAGTAATCGTACCTGACTCTGCACACGGTACAAATCCGGCATCTGCAACAGTTGCAGGTTTTGAAACCATTACAGTAAAGTCCAATGAAGATGGACTAGTTGATTTAGAGGATTTACGTCGTGTAGTTGGACCAGACACTGCGGCATTAATGTTAACAAACCCTAATACATTAGGTCTATTTGAAGAAAATATTCTTGAAATGACAGAAATCATTCACTCTGCCGGTGGTAAAGTATACTATGACGGCGCAAACCTAAATGCGGTATTAAGTAAGGCGCGCCCTGGAGACATGGGATTTGATGTGGTTCACTTAAACCTACACAAAACCTTTACTGGACCACATGGCGGTGGGGGACCAGGTTCTGGCCCAGTCGGTGTGAAAGAAGATCTAATAGCTTACCTTCCAAAACCAGTACTCGTTAAGACAGAAGAAGGCTATCAGTTTGATTATAACCGTCCACATTCTATTGGACGCGTAAAACCTTACTATGGAAACTTCGGAATCAATGTTCGTGCATATACGTACATTCGTTCAATGGGACCAGATGGACTTAAAGCTGTAACTGAAAATGCGGTTATCAACGCAAACTACATGATGCGTCGCCTAGAACCATATTTTGACCTACCATATGATAGACATTGTAAACACGAATTTGTCATTTCAGGTAGACGTCAAAAGAAATTGGGTGTTCGTACATTAGATATTGCAAAACGATTACTCGATTTTGGATATCACCCACCAACAATCTACTTCCCATTAAATGTTGAGGAATGTATGATGATTGAACCAACTGAAACAGAATCTAAAGAAACATTGGATGACTTCATCGAAGCCATGATCCAAATTGCAAAAGAAGCTGAAGAGAATCCAGAAATCGTTCAAGAAGCGCCACATACAACAGTCGTAAGTCGACTTGATGAAACATTAGCAGCTAGAAAACCTGTTTTACGATTCCAAAAACAATAAATATATATAGAAGAGACTCGACCTAATTTGGATGAGTCTCTTTTTTACCATAAATTACCGTGGTATAAACTATTGAAAAATATACGGAGGACTGATAATATAGATTAAGTCATCACGACAACGTGATTGATTGAGTCATAACTAATAAAGAAGAAAAATTTCTTGAAAAAGTTGTTGACATGAAATGTTGTTAGATGATATATTATTAAAGTCGCTTTTGAGCGACGGTAAAAAAGTTCTTTGAAAACTGAACACAATA
>NZ_NSEB01000005.1 GCF_002734215.1 Fredinandcohnia onubensis | reverse complement strand
AAATTGTCCATTATTCGGGTTATAGTTCACTGTCCCCGTGTCCCATTATCTGCCTAGATAGCCTCCGTCGACTGCTATTGTAAATCCGTGGAGATAGTCGGATGCATCTGAAGCTAAGAAGATAGCAGCTCCTTGTAAATCTTCACCGGTACCCCAACGCCCTGCAGGAATCCGAGCTAAGATTTCCTTATTGCGTGTTTCGTCCGCAATTAAAGCTGAGTTCATTTCTGTTGCCATATAGCCTGGAGCAATACAGTTCACATTCACACGATGCTTTGCCCACTCATTTGCCAATGCTTTTGAAAATTGCATGACCGCACCCTTACTTGCTGCATAGGCAGGTACCGTAAAGCCACCAAAATATGAAAGCATCGAAGCTAAGTTAATAATCTTACCTTTACCTTGTTCAATCATATGCTTGCCAACCTTTTGACAAAGGAAAAAGACAGCATTTGCGTTAACATCCATCACGAGATCCCAATCTTCTTTTGGAAATTCCACAGAAGGATGTCTTCGTTGAACACCAGCATTATTGACTAAAATATCAATTTTGCCCATTTCCCCGATGATTTGCTCAACTAAGCCGTCAAGCCCATCAACATCACCAAGGTCATATGAAATTCCAACTGCCTTAACTCCTTGGCTACGGATTTCTTCAAGAGCATCTTCTTTTATAGTACGCGCTACAACGACAACATCTGCCCCTGCACTTGCTAACCCGATGGAAATGTCTTTACCAAGACCACGCGTACCACCTGTGACAACAGCTACTTTTCCGGTTAAATCAAATAATTTATTCATTTTCCTCACCTCATCCGAAAGAATACATGACCTTGACAGCATCAGAAGGAGTTGTTAACAGCTCAAACCCCTTTTGTGCTTCTTCAGGTGGGAGGACATGTGTAATGATTTTTTCAAAGTTTGGTTCTTTCGCTACTAATTCAGCGGCGATCTCAAAGTCCTTATGTGTATAGACGCGAACAAATCGAATCGAAAGCTCTTTGAACATTCCTTGCTGCAATTGAAGAGCAGCAGGATTTTTATAGGAAGCAACAATTACAACGGTGCCTCTTACTTTTACAACTTCAGTCACTTGAGTTGCTACTGCCGGATGACCTGCACAATCAAAAACAAAGTCAAAGCCACTGCCGTTTGTTTCCGCTAATACAACTTCCTTCACATCTTGGGTGAGAGAATGAATAGCTGTAAAACCAAGCTCCTCCGCCTTTTTAATACGGTCAGGATTTGTTTCAACGATCACGACTCTACGCGCACCCAAGTTTTTTAATGCAAGAGCCACACATAGACCGATTGTTCCAGCTCCATAAACGAGGGCTTCATCTCCTGGTACAAATCCAGCCTGTCTTACAGCGTGCACACCTACTGCAATTGGCTCCATGAGCGCACCAAGCTTAAGGGAAACACCTTCTGGTAGTGGAATGATTTTATCAATCGGAGCTTGAACATATTCTCCCATGCCGCCGTCACAATCGATACCAACTAATTGTAAGGTTTCGCATACATGAGATTGACCAGATAGACATGGTGGACATGTACCACAGCTAAGTAATGGATTCACTGTTACTGGGATTCCTGGCTTTAGGGTCGGATGACCACTAACAATTGTACCGGAAAATTCATGTCCAGGTATAAGGGGAGCAGCAGCACGCGGGTGCGTGCCGCCATAAATGATTAAATCTGTACCGCAAATGCCAGCATGCGAGGCCTTAATTATAGCCCACCCTTCCTTTACTGCAGGCATTTCTCTTTCTTGGACGTTTACTGTTTGAGGTCCTTCATACACGATTGCCTTCAATTCTAGCACTCCTTTTTCTAGTCTTAACTTAGATGAATCTTTGTTTATCTCATACAAATTAAAATTTCATAGATTTACAAGCCGAACAAACTTGGAAGCCAGAGTGAAAGTTGTGGAATATATGTGACAAGCAATAAGGCTATGATCAATACTCCAAAGAAAGGTAGTAATGGCTTAATCACATTTTCAATTTTCAGATTGGCGACCTTCGCCCCAACGAATAAAACGTTTCCGACTGGTGGTGTAATGGTTCCAATACATAGGTTCATAACGATCATGATTCCGAAATGAACAGGGTCCATTCCAAAGTCCATTACAATCGGTAGAAAGATTGGTGTGAAAATAAGAACCGCAGGAGTTGGGTCCATAAATGTCCCAACAATTAATAACACAACATTCATGATTAATAGAATAATAATAGGACTATCCGTTAAGGCTAATAGAGTATCGGCAATTAGGCCTGGAATGTTCGTAAAAGCCATAACCCATGACATGATGGATGACACACCGATCAATAAAGTAACCATAGCAGTCGTTCTCGTTGATTCTAAAATAATTCTTGGTAGGTCTTTGATTTTAATTGCTCGATAAATGAATGATAATAACAGAGAATACACAACCGCAATCGCTGCCCCTTCAGTAGCTGTAAAAATCCCTCCGATAATCCCTCCGATTACAATGACAATCAGTAACAAGCTTGGGATCGCATCAAGAACAGTCTTAAGTGCTACTTTTAAAGAAACCCGCTCAGAGCTTCGGTATCCATGTTTTTTTGATATAAAAAATGCAACAACCATACAAGCAAGTGCCCATAAAATACCAGGGATATATCCTCCCATGAACAAGGCTGCAATGGACGTACCTCCACTAACTAAGGAGAACACGATTAATGTATTACTTGGGGGAATAAGCATTCCAGATGGAGCTGATGCAACGTTAACTGCAGCTGAAAACTCACGTCTGTATCCATCCTTCTCCATTTCTGGTGTTAAAGACGTACCTACCGCTGCAACAGCCGCAACAGCAGATCCACTAATTGAACCAAACATAGCGTTCGCTAATACGTTTGTCTGTGCAAGAGATCCAGGCATACGACCGCTTAGAACCTTTGCACAGTTTACTAATCTTGTTGCAATTCCCCCATTATTCATGATCACCCCAGCAAGGACGAAAAAGGGGATAGCAAGTAGTGGGAAAGAATTAATTCCTGTAAAAAGACGTTGTGCAGAGGTTAGCATTCCGTTATCAAAATCAACAATTAAAAACATTGCCAATACGGAAGGAATCCCAACTGCAATACTAATAGGTGCACCGATAAGTAATAAGATCACTAGACCTATCAACATAATCAGTGCCGCTTGAATAACGACCGGATCCATATTCGATCTCCTTCCTACAAAAGAAGTTATTGCTGCTGCTCTTCTAAAGTTTGCTTTTTCGCTAAAATTAAATAGATGCAATTAATAGCATAGAAAATGATAAAGGCACCACTCATTGGAATCCCCAAATATAAATAGCCCATCGGAAGCTTAAGACTTGGGTTAACTTGATTCCATGCTAGTTCAGCGGCATTGCCTCCACCTTTGACGAGAACAATCGCAGCAAATGCGATGATGACAAGCTGAATGAATAATTCAACACCCAGTCTAAGTGGTCTTGGAAATTTATCCTTGATAAAGTCCATCGCCATATGACCATTTTCCCCAAATAAAAATGCTGCTCCAAACAGTCCGAGCCACACAAAGCAGTACTTCGCAAGCTCTTCTGAAAAAGCACTCGGATCGTTAAAAATGAACCGAGTAATAACTTGCCAAGTAACAAGTACTACCATGGCCGCGAACAAAATAATGCAGATTACGCTTAATATTTTGTCTAATATACTTTTGATGAGTTTCATATAATCACTCCATTATTTATCCCGCATTAATGAGCATTTTCCCCCATAATCAAAGACCTCATTTGGAAGTCAATGAGTTAGGGGGAACGATTGCCCGATTAAGAAGAACAAAGACTAAGAACGCACATCATGTGGGCTCATCTACCATTCAGGGGGGTTATAGCTCCCCCCTGGATGATGTTTCACTTTATTGAGCTGATTCACGTACCTTTTCATATAGATCTTTTTGGAAATCATTTGCTAATTTTTCTTCTAATAATGGTGCAACTGCATCTTGGAAGATTGTAATATCAACATCGTTAAACTTAGCACCTTGCTCTTCTGCTGCTGCCTTTGCTTCTGCAACGAACTCAGCGAATAATTCGAATTCACGGTCGAATGCTGAAGTAAGACCTTCACGTAGAGCTTTTTGATGCTCTTCCGACATACCTTTTAACACATCTGCATTAATCATTAGATAGTCAGGTACCATTAAGTGTTTTGTGTAAGAATAATATGGTGCAATTTCAACATGCTTTAAGTTGTTATAGATTAACTCGTTATTTTCTCCACCTTCAAGAACTCCGGATTGAATAGCCGTGTATACTTCACCTTGTCCCATTGGTGTACCAACGCCACCCATAAGTTCCATCATTTGAATATTTGTATCAGATTCCATAACACGAACCTTCATACCTTTTAAATCATCAGGTGTATTAACTGGCTTCTCACTGTTGTATACGTTACGTACTCCACCGTGGAATCCACCTAGAACCGTTAAACCATTTCCTTCTAAAGAAGAGAATAACTCACCTGTTACATCAGGGTTGTTCAGAACAGCCTGTTGGTGTTCTACAGAATCAAATACATATGGTAAGTTAAATACCACGAAATCTGGGTTTATGTTTTCTAATAAACTTCCTGGTGTGATTGACATGGCAACTGTACCAGATTGAACTAATTCAAGAACTTCACGCTGAGCGCCTAGTAATTCGTTTGGATAGATTTCAATCTTATAAGCGCCATCTGTATCTTCGTAAAACTTTTCACTGAATTCTTCCATAGCTTTATATTGTGGGTGGTTTTCTGGTTGGTTAAAGCCTAGTTTTAAAACCTTTGTATCTTTTTTGCCTTCAGAATCTCCACCAGAAGTTGAGTCTGAGCTGCCTCCTCCACATGCTGCCAAGAATGACATCATAAGAATTGCTACTGCAAGAATTGAAAATAATTTAATCCCCTTTTTCATTTTCCTTCACTCCTATATATTTAAGTTTATTTACTACCTACGGTTAATTGGTTTACAGCGTAATGAACCTGCTCCCCATTTAAAAATCTGACTGTTTCCTCTGCAACCTTGCGTTTCAACTCAACTGCTGCTTCCTCTGAATACCAAGCCATATGTGGCGTAATCAGGAAGTTTTCATGTCTCATTAATTTGGCGTCTGCGCCCATTGGCTCAGACTTCGCCACATCAATGGCCGCTCCAGCAATCCAGTTTTCTTCAAGGGCGCGATCTAGAGCATCCTCATCAATGATGCCGCCGCGGGAAACATTGACAATATAAGCAGAAGGCTTCATGAGTTGAAGCTCTTTTTCACTAATTAAATTTCTTGACGTGTCTAGTGCACAGTGGATGGAAACCACATCTGATTGTTTAAGCAATTCTTCAAGTGAAACAAACTCGACAAAGTCTGGATATGTTTCTTTTTCATTAATGTCATTAACAATCACCCTACAGCCAAGAGCATGGACCTTATGAGCAAAAGCTGTACCAATCCGGCCAAGGCCGATGATTCCTACAGTTTGTACACTGTGGCGGTAGACAGGAATACTTTTTGAATAATCCCATGTACCTGATTTTACAAGCTGGTTCATGAATGTAATTTTTCGTGTTAACGCTAACATTAAAGCTAATGCATGGTCAGCCACTTCATTCGTTCCATAGTCAGGCACATTACAAACCTGCACGCCATATTTTGTTGCCGCTTTCAAATCGACGTTATCAACGCCAACTCCGTAGCGTACGACAAACTTCAAATCTGGCAAACTAGCAAAAACTTTTTCTGTAATCGGTGCATATTGGTTAATGAACGCTACAGCACCCTGGCACTGGTTAATCACATCATCCTCCGTCTTGCACTGAAGCAATTCAAATGAATAACCTGCTTTCGAAAATACAGTTTGCTCTGCATCAAAATTATCATGATCACAATCTGTAATAATCACTTTTCTTTCAGTCATGTTGTCTACTACACCTCCGCAATTTCATCACCACTCAACCGCAAACGCTGTCAGTTAAGTGAATTTTCCATACTGTCTGTCTGTTGAAAAAGGGTAAAAGTCTTATAGACTCTTAACCTTTTCCCAAACAGAATCATCTGCATGAATGCCTTCTGTCTTACTTCTTTCACGAGCTGCTGCTTGACCTTCACCAGGGTAACGTACTGTCGCACCTTCTTGAATTGGTGTGCTGTTCTTTAGTTGGTCTACGGTACCTTGGATAATCGATTCCATTTGCTCCTCTGTAATAAAGCGCTTAGGATCAAATGCCATGTAGATTTGCGAACATCCTGTACAGCTTCCTTGATTAATCTCATCCATCATGGCTGTTGTGTTACCGTTTGCAAGAACAGATCCAAATAAATCTAGTAAAATCGCAAAGCTTGAACCTTTCCAGTAACCCATTGGCATAATTCTTCCAGAATCCTCAATCTTACCTGGGTCTGTTGTCACGTTACCTTCAGAATCAAATCCACCTGCAAATGGTAACTGTTTTTCAGCTAGCCGTGTTACTTGAATTTTACCCCAAGAAAATTGGCTTGCAGCCATATCTAGCAGGAATGGACCTTCTTCTCGCGGAATACCCATACAGATTGGATTGTTCCCGATATTTTGATTCGCAGAGCCCCATGCTGGCATACAAGATTCTGTATTTGTCCAGCTAATTCCCATTAATCCTTCATTAATCATATCTAGAATATATGTACCACCGCGCATCCAGTGTGTTGTGTTACGTAAAGCCACAATTCCAACACCATTTTCTTTCGCTAATTCAATCGCGCGCTGTGAAGCTTTTTTCGCATTGATAATACCTATACCACGATGTCCATCATATTGTTCAACAACACCGAAGCTGTTCACTAATTCAAGCTCAGCCTCAAGATTGATCCAACCTTTTTTAACGTAATTCAGAAAACGAGGAACACGGTTCAAGCCATGAGATTCAATTCCATCTCTACTGTTTTCCGTATGCACCTGTGAACAAAGCTCTGCTTGCTCTTCGCTAAGTCCATTTCGTAAAAATGCTTGTTTAACTTCATGCTTCATATCCTCAAAAGCAATATACATTTATATCCTCCTCTGTGTTTCCTGGCACCTAGAATCCCATTACGGACCCTTTTTTTGCAAGAAAATGGTCTTTTTTGTCAAGTAAGCCCTTTCATCGAAGTTAAAAAAATATAGTCTGGCTTACTTAGATGAATTTGTTAAATACATGAGTACTTGTATACAAGTATGCTAACATAGCGATAGTAGAAATAGCAATCCCCTTTTTTAGAAAATTTTACATATTCATTTTTCGCAAATTTTTTCCCAATTTCACCTTAAACAAAGATGCTACCCATAAAAAAAACAACCCATCAAATGGATTGTTAGTGGTTTTTATTAATCGAACAAAAATTCATCATCTATATCAGGGCCATTGATAATTTCATCGTATTTCTCGAGTTCTTCCTGAAGGACTTTTTCGAGTTCTCTAAATTTTGTCGAGATGCTGCTTGGTGACACATCAAATTCTTCAGCAAGCTCCTCGTGCGTAGAAAGACCCTCGTATGGATAGATCATTTCAAGCATGTAGACCAAAGCTGCCTCGTAAATACCTGTTTTGATGATCCTTGGATTTTTGCGCTTGCAGTATTTATGCCATAGCGAAAGTCCAATTCCAACGATCTCCTCGTCGTAATCGTACTCTTTCATCCGAATCTGAAACATTTCGGCGACCTCTTGCTGTTTTGGCGTCTGCCACTGGTAATCATCCGCAGATACTTTCGCCTTTCCGAACATAAAAACCATGAATACATCGATAAATTCATTGGACATAAACTCAACCGGACTCGTCTCACCGCTTTGTTTATAGAGTTCGAGAATCATGTTACGCATATCGCCTGCAAACTCCGTTGGCAATTCAAGAAATGTCGGGAAAAAGATCGAGTTCGCACCTGCAGGCAGTAACATTCCGAACACAAAATAGCCTGCTTCCACATCTGTTTCCGTCTCATAAATTCGCACCTGATGCTCATCTTCCGTAAAAATATCCTGAACCGTCATATACGTTCTCCGCTCATCAACCTCAGTCACCGTATATGCAGAAGGTCTTGCAGCCTTCCATCTCTGTAAAAGGTCCCGCGTCCGTGGACGGCTATATTTTGGACCGTACATATCAACATACTCTTCTAAAATCGTTTTTCCATCGGCCGGAATCGAACTAATGATCCAAACTCGTGAAAAGAATGAAAATAAATCGTACACATCATCTGGTAGCTCATCAAAAATATCACCATACTCATCCAGAACGTCATCAAAAAACTCATCATACAAATGAATGGCGTACTGAAACATATCATGTTGGACATCGTTCAGTTCATTTTCAACGACTTGGTCAATGGAAACTACCGCAGACCGTCCACAGCATCTTTTATACTTTTTCCCACTCCCGCACGTGCATTGGTTATTCCGTCCCGCTACCTTCATGAAATTCATTCACCCTTCTTTGTTATCCTATGACACTATCATATCACTTTTTTTCGGATATTTCAGTGGGCGATGTGGTCTATTGGCGATAAATTCATTCAATTTGAAATATTTTAATGAAACCGGCGATAAATTGTATTTTCGCCATTATTTTACTGGCGATCCGCACTAGTGAATGATTGTTTTTATTAAAATAAAGACAATCTAAAAACTCCGAACGACGATTTACGGCTGATAATTAAAAATTACGGCCAATAAATAAAATTTTCGGCTGATATTCGGAAAATATGGCTGATAAACAGTGTTTATAGACGATAGCATTTCGCTTCAAATTTTGTGAGGTAAACGCAACGGCGATTTACTATCACTATTCTCAAAATACTATCACTATCCCAGAAATACTGTCACTGTTTGAAAGTTACTGTCACTAGCCCGAATACGAATACTGCCACTATTCCAGATTTACTGCCGCTAATCTTAAAATACTGCCACTATCCAAAAAATACTCCCACTAATCCAAATTTACTGCCACTAGCCCAATTCACCCCCACCACCAAAAACCCGAATGCCTACGAAAAGCATTCGGGTTCACATCCTAAACCTGGATCTTCAACGTTTGTCCGATACTGAGTATATCGCTTGTTAGATTGTTGGTTGTTTTGATGTTGGCAACGGTAGTGTTATATCGCTTGGCGATACTGTACAGGGTTTCGCCGGATGCCACTGTGTGAGTCACAATGTTTGTTGGCACTTTTAATACTTGCCCAACGTAGATCATGTCCGATGTTAAGTTGTTAGCATTTTTAATGGCGGTCACGATAGTGCCATTTTTAACAGCAATTCCTGACAGCGTATCGCCCGCTACTACTGTATAATTCACCGTATACACGGGTGCAGTTGTCCCAGTTTCAGGCACAGACGTAGCAGGTGGTGTGACTACACTTGCCTCGCCCGTCGGAATCCGTAAGACTTGGCCCACAAACAGTGAATCTGTCGTTAGCCCATTTGCTTCCCGCAATTCACTAACTGTCGTATCGTTTCGATTGGCGATTCCCCAGAGCGTATCGCCTGCCGATACGGTGTACGTTTTATAGTTTTGGGCTTGCCCCGTATATACTGGCGACACGACAGGAACCGTGTTTGGCAGTGTCGTCGTATAGCTGTTCCAGACATTTTTATTTTCCTGGCCGAGACTCCAGTTGCCGACACCGCGAATGTTATATTTGCCGACAAGCTCAAGCTTCTTAGCTATTGACTCTTCATTTTCATACCAAATCGTATAGGTCCCCGGAGAAAGTGTAGTGCCATTTACTACTGTCACGGGATCGCCTGCTTTAATCGTGATAATCGCTTTTGGTGTTTTGCTGACTTCATCAAACACAACGGTCCCATTATAGCGGTCAATCATCGTCTGAACCTGCGTGTTCGAAATTCCGAAGCCACCATAGCTTTTACCCTCGATCCAATAGCGTCCAAAATGCGCGATTCCAAGGACAATTTTATCGGGCGCAACATCCTGCGCGAGCGCATACTGAACTGATTTTTCAACCCACGAATAGCTTGCGACCGAGCCAGGGTCGCCTCCCTGATAGCTCTCATCGTACGCCATAATCATGAGATAATCCGCATACTTCGCAAGACTTGTGTAGTCATACGACCCATGCCAGCCTGCTGCCCAGCCATTTGGATTCGCCGCGACTGCAACTGAAACTTCCTTTGTCGGCGGTATTTTTTCACGCAGTAACCTTACAAATTCGGTATAGTTTGCGCGGTCAGCATCGGTCACATTTTCAATATCAACATTGACCCCATCCAAGTTGTAGCGCGCGATTGCATCGGCAATCTGTTGAGCCGCAAGCTCCTTGTTTGCAAGCATCGCACGACCGACATCGCGGTTCCAATGATTACTTAAAAATGGAACCACGCGAATTCCTTGGCGGTGCATGGTCTCGATAAAATTAGGATCTACCTGGTAGGTGAGCTTCAGCGTTCCATCCGCATTGATATCAAAATAACTTGGCGACGCAATGTTCACCGCGTGCCCCGTCGAATTTACTGTATTTACATATTGCTTCGTATTTCCAAAATACATGTAGCCAAGATTGACAACTTCACTCGCCGTGATCGGCAGGCGCAATGTTTGGTTCGCTTGAATCGTGTCACTCGTCAAATTGTTCAGCGACATCAATGCATCAACTGTTGTATTATAGCGCTTCGCCACGGCATACAAGGAATCACCCTGCGTAACGGTGTACGAGCTTAACGAAACATTCGTCACCTCACTCGTATTTCCAGCGACATCGGTTTGAGTAACAGATGCCGAAGCAACCTTGGAAGCATTGTCGACAAACACATCTACGGAGTAAAATCCATTCTCGTCCGCATTCGCAATTCGCGTTACAAGCACATTTTTATCGGCATCAAAAAGTGATACTTCCACCTTCGCATTTGCTTCAGCGGTTCCAATGACGGTATAAATGTACTGCAGGTTTTCATAACGGAAACCATTTTTCGTTGCGACCGCATTTTCAACCACCGTATCCTTCACAATGGTTGTCGCTTCAACGATACTTCTATTTCCGAACGCGTCAGTTTGTCGCGCTTCAAAGGTTAATGTCCCATCCTTCAGCCCCGACAGGTTAAAACTGGCACCGAAAGCTCCGTTCACAACCTGAGCAGTTTGCCTCACTGTTGTCGTGCCATCACTCACTACCATCTCAACCGTTGCGCCTTCTTCAACGCTCGAGCCCGTAATTGTAAAATTGGACTGGTTTCCGCTGTTGACATAAGTAGGCTGATTCGTCACCACTCCAGCCGGTGCTGTTGTATCTTTTTCAAGCGTAAAGGTTTGCGCTTCACCAACATTACCCGCGTTATCCGTCGCTCGGAAAGTAGCTGTAAGCTCGCCATCCCTGAGCGTACTCAGGTCAAAGATTTCCTCAAATCTGCCATCGCCATCCGTTTCAATCGTTTTCGTAACCGCATTGACACCGTCAGAAATTTCGACGACCACTGTCGCATGTGGCTCCACTACCCCTCGTATTGGATACACCAGAACATTATCCGTAAAAATAGGCAGTGGAGTTTCCATCTGAATCGCGTTTGGCCCCACCGTATCCTTGATCAATGTCTTCGTTACTGCAGGACTCACATTCCCTGCTTGGTCGACCTGGGTCAATTCAAACGACAAATCCCCATCCGAAAATTCCGTTAGGTCAACTGGCACACGGTATTCCCCGTTTTCATTTGTGGTTGCAGTGACCGTTTTTTCCTGGCCATATTCGTTATAGATACGAATTTGCAGGTCCGTGTTTGCCTCAGCTTTTCCGAGCAACTCGTAGTTTGCCTGATTTTCTATAGTGATGAAATGATCGTTGTGAAAAATCGGCGCAGTTGGCGCCTGCGTATCTTTTTCAACTGTGCTATTGCTGACATTACTTGTGATACCGGCTGCACTCGTTTGAAACGCCGAAATCGTTAGGCTAGTGTCTAACAAGGCGCTCACATCAACTGAGAAATTGTACTCACCGTTTTCGTTCGCGGTTGTTGATGTGATGATATCAGGATTCACCCCATCAGACACCGTGATATCAACAGTTGTCCCCGGCTGTGCCATCCCAAAAATATGATAGCTACTTGCATTTTTACTATTAATTATTTCGGTATTGCTGATCACTGGTGGCGCAAGAGTCGTTTCCTTGATTAAAGTGGCTTGCTCGACCTCACTACGATTTCCGTGCTCATCGATTGCACTTGCCGTGATAAAAATTTCCCCGTCGTTCAAGGTACGTAGGTCAACATTGGTCCGAAATTCACCACTGTCATTCGCAACAGCCTCCACTGTCAGCTCAGGATTTACTCCGTCAGATAAGACAATTTGTACAGTCGAGCCCGGGTCGGCCATCCCAACTAACGTATAGCTATTGGCATTTTGCGTCGTGATCGATTGCCTTGTATCAAGAATAGGCTCACTAACGAAGGTGTCCTTTGTTACAGTAACCTGCTGCTGTTTCGAGCTATTTTGAGCTTCATCAGTGGCAATAGCAGTAAACGTGATTGCTCCGTCATTTAGACCTGATAAATTGAGATTTGTCCGGAAATCACCATTCTCACCTGTTGTAATCACTGCCTCCACGGCTGGTTTTACACCGTCTGTGGCACGAATCGTAATGGTTGAGTGTGGCTCCGCTGTTCCCGCGAATGTATAGCCGTTCGCATTTTCACCAGAGATGTTCGGAAGTTCCTGAAAAACGGGTGCATCAATTGTGGTATCCTTTTTCACCGTTAGTTTTGTCATACCACTTTCATTTCCGAATGAATCCACGGCCTTCGTGGTGATTGAAATGGGGCCGTCACGTAATTTGCCAAGGTTAACTAATGCACTAAATTCTCCTTTTTCATTCGCCAGTATCTCCGTGGTAATCGGTGCATTTACTCCATCGAAAAAGACGATTTGTACTCGCGATGCAGGTTCAGCCGTACCTCTTACAGGATAAGCGGTCGTCGATTTGCTGTTGATGATTTGCGTATTGACGATAGTTGGTGCATCTATTTTAGTATCTTTTTTAATGGTTTGGATTGCTTCCGTGCTCTTATTTCCTGCTTCGTCCGTTGCTGTTGCTGTGATTGTTAGCGAGCCATCCCGGAAGCCCGACAGATCAATTCCCGTCTGAAACGCACCATTTGCATCTGCCTTCACTTGAATGGCCTTAGGCTCATTCACTTCGTCCGTTATTCGGATTGTTACCAGCGCATTTGCCTCTGTCGTACCAGCCACGTTAAGATTCAACTGATTGGCTGTTGAAACCAATGGAATCGGCGCGAGTGTTGGCACGATTGGCGCGATGGTGTCGGCAGGTGGTGGCGCGGGCTCTTCTGGTGCAACTGTTGGCTCCTCTGGTGGAGGCACCGGTGCTTCTGGTGCATTCGCCTCTCCCGGTATCGTCAACACCTGGCCAATCGATAAATTTGTTGATGTTAAATTGTTTGCAGCCTGTATATCGCTTACCGATACGCTAAATCGTTGCGAAATATTATATAAGGTATCACCCGCCGAAACCGTATACGACGTAGCCGGAGCCGGACTTGTCGGCACAGGTTCTGGTTCTGTCGGTGCAGGAGCCGTTTCCACAGGCTGTACTTGGCCCGTCGTCCCAGGAACCTTCAACACTTGTCCAATATTAAGTACGTTTGTCGTCAAATTATTAAGTGACTTCAGCTGATCGACTGTCGTACCAAATTTTACAGAAATCCCATACAACGTATCGCCCGCTATGACTGTATAAGTCGACGTCTCTGGCGTTGGTGCAGGTTCCTCTACAGGTACTGTCTCTTCCGCAGGTGGTGGTGTTGTCGTACTTGCCGCCTGGAGTTGCGGAATTCTTAGTTTTTGGCCAATCATCAGCATGTCTGATTTTAATTGGTTTGTACTGCGAATTTGGTCCACTGTCGTGTTATATCGCTTTGCAATGTTATACAGTGTATCGCCTGAGCTTACGGTATATGTAAAGAACGGCAGCCTCAGTTGTTGGCCGACAAATAACATATTCGATGTAAGCCCATTGACTTTTTTGATCGAATCGACCGATACATTGTAACGAGTCGCAATTGAGTACAGCGTATCACCCGCTTTTACTGTGTACATATCATTGATGGACTGCGTTTGACCACTAGTGGTTTGGGCCCCCACATTTGGCGCGGTTGCACCTAAGTAAAAAGTGGTGATCAGCATCGAACCTGCTAGCACCTTTGCCACCCTTACCGGCAGGTGCGGGAACTTTTCTTTTACTAGATGGCGAATTTGTGTGTTCAGGTCCTTTTTTTCCTGATGAAAATGGTTGCCAAACTCAGATGCAAACTCTGTCATATGAGACTCCACATAGACAACTAATGTATATTCATTATTGTTTTTTTCAAGCTTATACCCTCGAATCTCCAAACGAAACACCTCATTATCGCTTCTTCTCGTCTTAGTTTCTCAACTTCCCTTTTATTCATTCCTATTTTTAGACTTTAGACCAGTTTGCCCCTATAAAAAACACCCGACTCATCTAAGTCAGGTGTTCGTTCTTTACGATATATTTTTCTTCGTTTCAAATGATGGTTCGGCCTTTATGCTATGTGGCAGCATTTGAATCGAGTCTATGACACTATCTAGCTTTGATTCGATTCGGTGCAGCAGATAGAATGTCACGACGACAGGAAAGCCAACCTCCTGGATAAAAGGCAGTAGCTGATCCATTCCATTTTCCTCCTCCCTAAAAGGAAAGCCAACTCCCTAAAGAGAGCTGGCTCCATTTTAATTAAAGTTGAACTTCTTCAACATTACGTTCTACAATACGTGCGCCTTTTTTTGATACAATCGGACCACCCGATGTTAGGAATGCATCCGTTGCTATGATTAAATCCATTGCTGCGGTAAGTGCTTGTACATCTACAGGTTCGACTGGATTTTCAATCGAAACGGTTGCTGTTTTTCCAGCTATATTCGTAAACTGCATTTCCAGTGTTTTTGCCATTTATTACTCCCCCTTTCTAAATATTCAATGTAAAAATTACTCTGCAATGCCTACTAACATAAAGCTATCGTTACGCTCGATGTCAGATAGATCTAATGTTTGAAGACCGATGATTGCTGTTGCAACTGCATGTAAATCATCCGCTGATACAGAAGGGTTAATATTGTTATAGTTTTTGTTTTTATAAACGAGCTTTCCCTTACCGTCCACACCGTTTTCAAACACTAGACGTAACTGTGTATCTAGAATTTCCTGTTTTGCTGCCATGTCTCTCACCTCCTTTACACTATTGTTATAGAGGGGGGAGGGGCGAAAAGGGGCATCATATTTAAAATTTTGGGCAAAAAAAATACCTCCACTAGGGAGGTCAACAAAAATATATAACAAAGGGGGGGAATACATTATACAGGATGACCCCTTTTCACCCATCTTATACCCCAAAAAGAAAAAATTCTCGGAAGTCCCATTAAATTCCCTCTAATGGCTCATACTAATCCTACATTTGCATGTCGCTGAGGTGTACGTATGATTTCTATTTTTATGTCCGAACTCAATATCGCATATTCCTTATTTTCCATTTTTATTGCGCTTTCTGCGAGCATTATTTGTTTTGATATCGCGTTAAACCTTGTCCCGAAATCAAATAAACGTATCGGGATCATTTGGCTTCTACTTGCTACTCTCACCTTTAGCCTTGGAACCAAGACGGCTTATGTCGTGGGCGTTTCTGGTCTTTTCGAATTTTCGACTGTTCAATTTCGTATTACAGCATTTTGTGTGTCTTTCGTAATAATGTTCATTACGAGCTTTTTAGGATTAAAATTACTTTTACATCGGAATACCCCATATCTTGTTCCAGCGATTTTATTTACGATTGGAAGTAGTGCTGCCTATTTTACCATCATCATATCAAACAGCGCCTTCACTCTTTCTTTTTACAATAAGTGGTTTTTACTTAGCGTGGTTACTAGCTTCATTCTTAACATGGTTGCCAGCCATTTAATTAAAAAGAAACTTCTAAAGAACAATTCGGTGAAAACAGGTTTAATCGGTGTGTTATTTGGAATTTCCATGATTAGTCATCACCTACTCTCGATAAAAGGACTTCAGCATGTGATAACGTACGATGATCATGTGTATACAGGCAATGTCATAGTGCCTTTCCTTTTATTAAGTGTATTTTTGTTTATGTTCATTGCATTAATCGGCAATTTGTATCAGCAAAAACTACTTGCTAAGCAAAGAAAACTAGAAAGCCAGGAGCGCTATTATCGCTCTCTCTATGAGTTAAATTCGCTCGCGATTATCATGATGGACGTAACAGGAACCATTATTGATTTAAATCTAACTGCAGAAAAACTTGCTGAGATGGAAAAAGAAGAAATTATCGGAATGCATTATCTCCAATTCATACCTGAATACGAGCAAGCATTTGCGAAACAGCAATTTGAAAAAACGATAGCAGGTGAAGTGGTTGAGTATGAAGTTCAAATGTACAATTCTTCTGGTGATATCATTCATTTAACTGTCAGAAACATTCCGATTTCGGTCGATTATAAGATTCATGGCATCTACGGGATGATAAAGGACATCTCCGAAGAAAAAAGAAATCTGGAAAAAGTTCAATACATGGCCTACCATGCCCCACTCACAAATTTACCGAACAAGCGAAAACTTAGTGAGGATATGGCCAAAAAAATGTCGGAGCAAATCCCTTTTAGCCTTGTTTATCTTGATTTAAATGAATTTAAGAAGACAAATGACCGCTACGGACATTTAGCTGGTGATGCTGTTTTAGTTGAGGTCGCCAACCGGCTTCGGGAGAATAATGACGATGGTGTTGCCTACCATATCGGCGGAGATGAATTTGCTGTTACTCTTCCAATTGTAGAGAGCGAAGGTACTGAAAAGATTGTACGTCGCATGGCAGACAAAATTCGCCTGCCAATCAACTATCAGGAGTTTACTTTAGAGGTATTTGCAAGCTTTGGGATTGCACGTTTCCCATACGACGCCAATGCCATAGAAGAATTACTTCAGAAGGCTGACCTTGCGATGTATGCATCCAAAGATAATGACGGAAGCGACATGGTGTTTTATCACGAGAAACTTTTAAAAAAGGTCGAGGAACGCTTCCTACTTGAGCAGGACCTAAAAGAAGCCCTTGAGAAAAATCAATTTGAACTGTATTATCAACCACAATTCGATATCCAAACAGGCACTTTACGTGGCGCTGAGGCCTTATTACGCTGGAATCACCCTGAAAAAGGGATCGTTAGTCCGGATGTTTTTATCCATGTGTTGGAGGATACTGGCCTAATCGTGGATGTCGGTGAGTGGGTTATTACACAAGTTTTAGAATCGATTCATTCATGGGCAAACGCGGGCTTTACGTTCGGAAAAATTTCGGTAAACATCTCAGCAAAGCATTTTGAAAAGCAGAATCTCTTTCGGTTTATCCAGGATGTGAACGCAGGAGGGGCTGCCTGTCTCAATTGCTTAGACATCGAAATCACAGAAAGCGCCTTACTTAATTTGGAAAAATCAATCGATCATGTGCTGCAATTGAAAAAGCTCGGTATCAGCATCAGCCTTGACGATTTCGGCACAGGCTATAGCTCCCTAAGTGTTCTTCACCAACTGCCAATTGATAATGTAAAAATTGACCAGTCGTTCATCAAAGACTTTAATAAAGACTCCAAAAGCATCATCACAATGATTATCCAAATGTCCAATAATCTGAACGTCAAAGTCGTAGCCGAGGGCATTGAAACGAAGGAACAACTCGACTTCCTCATCCAAGAAGGCTGCAGCTTTGGCCAAGGCTACTACTACAGCAAGCCACTCCCTAAAGGCGAATTCGAAGAAAAGTGGCTAAGAAACCACAGGGACAGTTCTCTTGGTCCCTTGAAGTGACAGGGACCATGGGAACCGTCCCCATGGTTCAAATCCGTTTATAAGAAGAGCTGTGATAGAAGCTTAATCCAACCAAAAAACGCGATCCACAAGGGAATGCTCAATGTCGTTCCCCACACCATGCCCACTGCCAATGGATTCGTATTCTCTTCCATCACTTCGCCCCCTTCATCTTCTCTTACTTACATTATAACGGAATAATGACAACGTTTTCATAAAAACTTACCAACAAATTATGCCAAAATAATTGAAAACGAGCTTCAGCGTTATACCCAAAGCTCCCTTTTAGACGTCGTAATCGCCGTCGCTCCTGCCTCAAGTGCTCGTTGTACATCTTCTCTCGTCCGAATGAGACCACCTGCAAGCACCGGAATGTTCAATGTTTCCTTGACCTCTTTAATCATCCAAGGCATGGCCCCAGGCAGCACCTCAATGTAATCGGGTTTATTTTTTGCAATCAACTTATAGCTTTTTTCAAGAGCATGAGTATCAATTAGAAACATCCGCTGAATCGCGAATACTCCCTTTTGCTTCGCCTTTAGGATGACACTTGATTTCGTCGAGATCAGCCCATATGGTCGAAACTCCTGGCAAATAAATTCGGTCGCATATTCATCACTTTTTATCCCCTGTACCATATCCACATGATAGATCATCTTCTTCCCATTTTCCCTTGCCATTCGATTAATATTTTTCAACTGAGCGATGTGAATTTCCGTAAAAATCCCAATTTCATATTTACTTTTTAAAAAGGACTCGAATTCCTTCATCGTCGTAGACGCGGGCAATATACGTTGATCCAACTGTCTCCCCTCTTTCAACCACCTATTATAAGTAGTATACACTCCCTTCATCTTTGAAAAAACAGCAAAAAAAGGCCCTACTCACACTGGAGCAGGGCAAAAGAGAAAAAAGTCTACAGGTAAAAAATTTATAGTCAAATGTAGAAAACCCCATTCTCTACATTAACTAACAAGAATGAATACACTAGTTCGACAGGAGATCCTACCAATCTAGTATTTTACTATAATTATATACTACCAATGTATTAGAAAAATGTATATTGGGAAAATCGGTGTAATTTTATAGCGATTATTGGGGTATTTTTAGGGCAACTTTCCTAAAATAGGCCTTTTTTCGCGATTTTTGTCTAAAAATGCATTAAAAATTTTAATTATTTTCTACACGTTTCCACATTTTACGCAAATTGGACATGCTATCCTATAATTATTAGTTTCAGATAATTCAAAAATATCAATGATAAATAGAATCATTATTAAGATTGGGGGAGGAGTTCTAAAAGTGCCTTATTATACGTTTAAAGAAATTTGGACACCATTCAGTATCGTCGGAGTTCGCTTTTACAAACGACTCGAGGATCGGATTTATTTCATACGAGTCAAAAACGGCCCACGCCGTCCATTTCTAACTCGATTCAGTAAGACCAACGCTAGAGTCTAAACTCTAGCTTTTTTTGTTGTCTTTGGGACACAGGGACAGGTCCCTTGTCCCACTTGCGCGGGTCGAGGGACCTGTCCCCCTTTACCCAGAAAGTTATTTTGTTCTTGTACTAGGACAACTTTCCGAGGGCATATCCATATTAGTAAACAAGCTTAAGGAGGATTTTGTTTACATATGAGACGACTTCGACGCGGCGTGCCGATTCAGCTGATTCTGGTTTCAGTTGCGGCCATATTGATTGTGATCCTGTTTTTTTCATTGTTTCGTTCATCACCGGAGGAGGATGCGAAGGAGATTGTCCAATCCTTTTATACATTCGAGCAGGATGCGGATTTCGGGAGCTCATGGGAATTGTTCCATCCCCTGATGCAGGAGCGGTTTGAAAAAGCTGACTACATCCAGCAGCGCAACCATGTCTTTGTGGGTCACTTTGGAACCGATACCTTCAAATACACTGTAGAAGACGTTGAACACCTCAAAAGCTGGCAAATGGCCAAAAACACCACAACCTTTCACGACGTCTATAAAGTGCCCATCACCCAAACCTACAAAAGCACATACGGCACCTTTGCCATCCAACAAGACATCTTCGTCGTAAACGAAGACGGCGACTGGACGATTTTGTGGTCGTATCATTAGGGGTTGGGCGGGACCACGGGGACGGTTCTCGTGGTTCCAAATTGAGCCGAGAGGCGTAGGGGATGAAGAACTTTTTCATCGGGATTTTCGCCGCGAGTTGTCTTCATCACACTTATGAAGGACTCTTTGACTCTATTCTCTGCTTGAAATGGTCTTCATCCCCGAGCAATCTTTGTTTGCCTGGGACAAGGGACCTGTCCCCGCGACCCATAAAGCCTTCCGGTTCACCCGGAAGGCAAACTATCTAATGCCGTTTTTGGTTATCGGACAAAAAAGAGAATATATCGAACAGAGTTAACCGGATATCGGACACAGCCTGAATTTTATCGGACACAATTCTACTTATATCGGACACAAACTATAATTTATCGGACAAACCCAAATCCTACCTCAGGGTCGGCAGCCACTCTAAAAGCCTCCACCAAAAAAATCTATTTCCCTCAAATTGTCCAAACGTCTAAACCACACCAAACCCCGAATAGACTAATAGAAAACCATTTAGAAATGGGGTGACAGCATGTTTTCAGCTGAAGGTATGCAATCGTTTGAGTTGTTTTCCGTTTCGCATCTTGTGACGCTTCTGATTTTCATGGTCCTCACCTTCCTGCTCATCGCCCTCAGAGAAAAACTCGGACCTTATCAGTCAATCATCAAATGGACATTTTTCAGCATCTTGGTTGCTAGTGAAGTGTCACACCAGATTTGGCTCGTCGCGACCAATCAATGGGAAATCGGCTCCCTCCCGCTACACCTTTGTTCCATCAGCACTTTTATTTGCATCTTCCTATTCTTTAAGCCTAGTAAAAAAGCATTTTACCTCGTGTTCTTTACAGGATTGCTTCCACCGATTCTAAGCATGGTGACTCCCGAACTACTCCATGATTTTCCGCATTATCGCTTCTTAAAGTACTTCTTGCATCACGCCACAATTGCCTGGTCCGTGCTCTATTTCATTTTTTACGAGGGCTATCGTGTACCGCGAAAAGCAGTTTGGACCGCCTTCTTACTCCTTAACCTAATCGCTGTTCCAATCTTTTTCATCAATCTCCTTCTCGACACAAATTTCTTTTACCTAGCAAACCCAACCGAATCCACAACGATCCTGTCTTATTTCGGCTCCGGCATTACGTATTACCTAACCCTTGAAGTTGCTGGTATAATCGTATTTGTTATCACCTACCTCCCGATGGCAATCTGGATGAAAAAAGAAAAAGGCCATTAAGTCGTTGACTTAATGGCTTTTTTTGCCCTTCTGGTAAAATATGGACAATGAATAAAATTTATGGCTGTTAGCCCTTTTCATAAAAATGGAACCAATAGAACCGTCCCCCTGGTCCTTCCCGACATAACTCAAGCAATCCCCATTAAATCCCAGGGTTTTGCATGGGAACTAGTTTGTTTTGTACGGCGTAGATGACGACTTGCGATCGGCTTTTGACGTCGAATTTTTTGAATATCTTGCTGACGTGTATTTTTACCGTTTTGTCGCTGATGAAGAGACGATCCGCGATTTCCTTGTTGCTCATCCCTTCCACCAGGCATTGGAGAACTTCCATTTCCCGTTCTGTTAGTACGTTTTCCTTTGGCTGCTCCTGCTGTTGTTGATGGAAATTGAGGAGCTTTTTCGTCATCGATGGATGAATCACAGACTCGCCTCGTGCGACCGTACGAATCGCTTCGACGACCTGCTCTGATGGTGCATCCTTCAGCAAATATCCGTCAGCGCCCTCGCGTATCGCCGCCATGAAATACTCGTCATGGTTGTGCATCGTCAGTACCAGCACTTTAATCGAAGGATATTTTTTCTTCAGAATGCCCGTCACTTCCACTCCATTTTTCTCAGGCATGTTGATGTCCATTAAAATCACATCTGGTTCGCACATGGGTACCTTCTTTAGTGCGTCATCACCTGAAACCGCTTCGCCGACAACGCGAATATCATCCTCGAGCTCTAATATATTTCTAAGTCCGTCACGTAACACAGCATGATCATCCACCAGCATAAGCTTGATCAACAGTACTACCTCCTTCAAGTCCCATTTTGGGAACAGTTAATGTGATATCCGTACCTTCTCCCTCTTTAGAATCAATTTGGAGGGTTGCATTGATTTTTTCTGCGGCGTCATTCATATTTAAAATCCCAAAGTGAGGGTTGTTTTGCGCTTTGACCATCGCCTGAAACAGTGAAAACCCAACGCCATTGTCCTTGATTTTTAATATAATATGCTCCTTTTGATAGCTTAACAGAACGTCAATTTCTGTGGCCCTTGCATGCTTGATAGTGTTTTGCAAGCTCTCTTGAAAAATATCAAACAATTCCTTTTCTACCATCGAGCTGAGCGGAACCTCTTGACCTCTTATATCAAACGAAAACTTGATATTGTACTCACCTTCTACCATTTCAATTCGCTTTTTAATCGCAGTTGACAACCCCACTCGTTCAGTCGGATATGGACGCAACTCATAAATGGATTCGCGAACTTCTCGTAAACTAAGTCTTAATTTATCCATGCTTTCTCGAATGTGTTTGATTGTTTCTTCCGGATTTCGATTAAATTTTCGTTCAGCCGTTTCAAGCTTCATGACCGCACCCGCAAGAGTCTGGGCAACACCATCATGAATCCCCCTTGCGATTCGGTTGCGCTCCTCGAGGATAATCCGTTTTTCTTTTTCTTCTATTAAAAATCTCGTCTTCACCGCAACCGCGAGCTGGTTCGAAAGGGTGGCAATCGAATGGATTTCGTCTTCCCCAAAGCTACGCGCACGACTTTTTGCAACTACGAGCATTCCAATTGTTTCATCCTCGACGACCATCGGTGAATACACGAAGGCCTTCATATCCTTTTTAAAAAATTCATCAATGGGTCCAAGCTTTCTTACCCTGTCCTGATAGACAATGGGTTGCTTTTTTCCATCAAAACGGGCCAACGCTTCACCTGTTAAAGCATCTTTTGGAGTGACCCTGCCATCATAATACAAAATCTTCCACACATCATTTTCCTTCACCCAAAGCATGAGAGCTTGAACATCAACAATTTGGGAAAATGTATTTTTAAACGTCTCAATCCATTCGGTTGAATGGATTTTCTTATTCACACCTGTTGTTATTGCAAACAGCGCATTTAAACGTTTCTTTTCATTTTCAAGTGTGGAGATGACCGAATATAGTAGCGATACAGCTACCAATGGCGAGAAAAAGAAGAATAGTGAGAATGCGTCAACCGTTCGACCACCAAGGAACGCCATGATAACCCCATATAGCAAGGAAATCAATGCATTTCCCAACTCTGTTAACGTCTTTCCTTTAAACATGTAAAATGGATAAGGTTGCGGACGAATCAGCAGGACAAAGTCAACAATTAGATTATTTATAATAAAAAAGAGTGCAACAAAAAGACCATATGTAAGGATACCTGTCAAAAGTTCACTGTTTGTCGCAAGAACCTGGGTGATTGTTGTATGTTTTAAAATGTAGTCTGCAAGAAATACACTAACCGCTAGCTGAGCTGGGTTAAACAGGACAATTCTCAGCGGACGTTGACGAAGAATATTAATGATTAAGACGATTGTCACATAAATGATAATTGGATACGATATTCCAAATAGCGCTTGCATGACGAAGATAAATGGAAACGTAATCGTCGTGGAGCCTCTCAAGAGCTGAATCGGAAAATACTCGATTAACGCTAAAAATGCTGTAAGTAATAGGAGAATCGCAATTTCATCGGTTGGTTTAATAATAAAAAACGAATACCCTACAACCGTCCAACCAAGTATTGCGATTAAAATCATATAGATCTTTGCATAGTTCTCCCTCTTATGGGAGGACACCATTGGAAGCTTCACACTTCTCCCCCTTATCATAACATTCTGTAAACTATTGTCTGTTATTATTATAATATATGTACTGTGGAAAAATAACAAATGATACCATTGAAAACGAATACACTCAATCCGCATAAAAACCCAGACTAGTCGAATGGCTTGAAAACCACTGACCAATGCTGGGTAACCACAAACACCTGTAATGTTTGTGGAAACAATTATGCCAAAAAAACACACGATTTTCTATGACCCAAATTTATTATTTCGATAAGCCAAAAGTAGTATAACATGTCCTTTTATGCGCAATAAAAAAACTGCCACCTCAAAGGCAGACAGTGTTGGACAGGTCCCTTGGCCCAAATCTATGTTTTGGCTTAACACGTAATTGGCTATGCTGTAGGTGAGCCTTTAATATCGTTAGCTATGTCTGTGATAAATTTCTTCATATCTATATCGGTACTTCCTTCGCCTTTCATAAAAGCACGAATTAGCGCTCTTCTAACCTGGTTCTGATCAATCGAAATATCCTTACCCGAAGATTTAGGATCCAAATTATGTTCACTCCTAGCTGGAAAAATACATTGATTTCGAACCCTGCTACTATGAAGGATGGAGACGCCTCCACGGAGCAGAGTTCGATAAGTGCCTGAGTGGCCAGGACACTATGGGAGAAAATGATTTCTTGGGGAGTTTGGATGGAGAAACCAGCTCCGCCAAGTAATTTACTATACATGTACGCTGAAGACTTCTTTTTTGCGACTGTCTATTGAAAAACTTTCTAAATTTAGGTATACGCGAACACTTTCCTCGTCCGAAATGCCAATTCATTCTATTTTACGGTATAATAAAAAGATGTGATTTCATTAATCTATGCAATATGGGGAGTGAGACTAGCTTGCTTCAAAAAGATATTCCAAAGGATGCGGTCATGCATTTTTCCGAGAAGCTTCGGGGCATGATTACATTTGACAATGAAGATGACCGGACATTAATCAAAAAAGGACTAAACCTCTTCCGCCAGGGGAGTGTTTATAATGTAAAATACAACGGGCAGAAACTAGAAGGACGCGTTCAGGATGTCACACCCGTTGATGTTACTCTTGATCTCGATTTTCTCGAAATGAGCAGCTGTACGTGCCCAACCACTGCTTTCTGCCGTCATCAAATGGCTTTGTTTTTCTATATGTATGCGAGTGTTGACCGAGTCGGGTCCCTGCTTGAGCAGTGGAAAGAAGGCAGTAAACCAAAGCCTACCCTTGAATCAATTCCTGTAAAAAAAGGAAGCATCCTAGAGCGTGTGGAATACAAGGAAAACTCACTCGAAAGCTGGCTTGCCCTTTTTGAAAAGGAATACGAACGGTTTGAATCAGGACACCCTGAAAAAACGATTTACTTTTTCGCAACGCTGTACCATTCTTTTTTTCAAACATTAAAAAGGAAAGCTCCTTATTCGGAGGAGTACAAGCGCTTATTTCATATTCATGCAGCCCTTTTTTGCATTCGAAAAACTATCGAATTGCTTGAGCAAATGGAAGTACGAAACTATCAAGTGGACACGTATATCAAGCCTTATTTTCATAATTTCACAGACATCGTCCTTGATCATTCATTAGAAATGAAGAAAGTGTCACTGCCATTTTCGTTTGACACGCTTCTTGAGGAAAGCATTCAACCGGTCCGTGAGACCCTGCTTTGTCAGTCGATGTTTCAATATGAGCGCATGCAAATGTATCGTTTGCTATGGGCGACCTTTTTCAATCGAAAAAAATGGATTGAAATCGAACAGAGTGCCCTAGACACGGATCATCCAGTACACCAGATTGCTTTTGCCCATCTTCATTTTTTGCTAAAGGATGATACGAGTGCGATCGAATCGATGAAAAAGCTTGGGCACGATGCAACACCTTATAGTTTCTGGTGGATTTCCTATTTATCTGAATCAAAAAGTTGGGATCGAGTTCGTCCTTGGATTGACCATGCTTTAGAAGGAATCCGGACGTTTATTTTTGGCATCCAAAGCTATGAAGGCCGGCGCCACATGACAAGATTGTTTTTACAAAACATTATGCCGTACGCCGAGGAACAGGACGAAACGGTTTATATGGATGCCGTTAAAAAGCTCCTCCCGTACAGTTATGTCGAGTACAATGACTTTTTGCTTGAGACTGAACAATTCCGGAAATGGGTCGAACTGCAAATCATGCTCGGCTATGATATCGATGAAATAGACCGATATATTTTAAAAGAAATTGAAAGCCACGATCGAAGTGCATTGTTTCCTCTTTATCACCAGGCAGTCGCAAAGGCAATTGAGGGTAAAAATCGGCCTAGCTATAAAAAAGCCGTTAAATATTTGCGCAAGATCCGAACTCATTATAAAAAATGTAAACAAGAAGACGTCTGGGAGGACTATATTACGAAACTTGCCACAATGAACAAGCGATTACGTGCCTTCCAACAGGAGCTGCTTCGGGCTTCTATGATTTCGGAGTAAAGGGGTGAGATGATGGTAATTGGAGAAACATTTTTAATTCACGCGGAATGGGTTGCCGACAAAGGTTTTTATATTTGGTGCACCACAGAAGATGGCAACGAGCTTACGATAAACAATTGGAAGCGAAATCTCTTTGCTTGGCATGAGGCCACCTTTTACGGGACCTTCCTCGAAGAGAACAACTTTCTACATCATGATGCCGTCCTCCTTTCACCCTGGCAAGCATTTACCTATTTTGGAGAATTACCGGTTAATTCCCTGATTGAAGTAGAGCTAAGCGAGAATGCTGAACAATTTCAATCCATTTCGAGAAACTTACTGCCGCTTATTAAGGAAGGCGATTTTATGCCCGACTTTGATTATTGGCGCAAGTCAGAGCGTTTTGGCTGGAAACCGATTGGAACTGAGATAACAGGATTTGCAGCTGAGTGGTTTTCTGAAGCCATCACCGATTGGATTCAAGCCGATTCCACGCTTTCTGATTCCTGGGAGGAAATTGCCTCAACCTTTCCGCTTGTAAAAAGTACTACGGGCGCTGAGTTTGTCGTTGATGAAAACAATTGGCTGGAACGGATTGGCTGGAAGGAAGACCTTACTCCATTTGATTGTCTCATCCAAATTGAGGAACCGGAAATGGACAATGGCTCGTGGAAGTTACACACTGTGCTCCGCAGCAAAAAAAAGCCCTATAAGACACATATGGTTTTACCAAAAGATTGGGCACCTTTTGAAGAAAAAATCACGAGTGACCAAGAGATGTGGTGTAAACTCGTTCCATGGCTTCGCGATGAGGAAGGAATCATTCACGAGTTAACCGAGCGTCAGGCCTGGGACTTTTTAACGGAATCAAGCTCAAGGCTCATCGACACTGGCGTAGGAATCCTATTACCCGCTTGGTGGCAAGCCATCAAGGACGCTCAACTTGCGATTAAAGCGAAGGTAAAAACAAATTCAGGTGGCGGACGCCAATCATTTGTTGGGCTACAGTCGATCATCAATTTTGACTGGCGTTTTTCAACAAATGGCGTTGAGCTTTCCGAAGAAGAATTCATGTCGCTTGTGAACGAGCAAAGACGATTAATCAATATCCGTGGTAAATGGATTAAGCTTGATCCTGCGTTTATTAAACAGGTTCAATCGATTCTAGAACGTGCGAATAAAGAAGGACTCCATGTCCGTGATGTGTTAGAGCAGGAACTACTATCTCTTTCGGAAAAAGCCGAACATGAGGAACAGGAAGCGTCACGAGCATTTGCAGGCGTTCAAATTGAACTCAACCGCCATCTTTCGCATATGATTACACAACTAACGGACATCAAGAAGATTCCACAGGCCGCCATTCCAGACACCTTCAAGGGTGAGCTTCGTCCTTATCAGCAACAAGGTGTCGACTGGCTCTTATTTTTACGAAAGTTCGGTTTCGGTGCCTGCCTTGCTGATGACATGGGACTTGGAAAAACAATTCAAATGATTGCCTACTTTTTAGCGGTAAAAGAAAGTGGTGCCAAGCCTTCGCTGATCATATGCCCAACATCCGTTCTAGGAAACTGGCAAAAGGAACTTGAAAAATTCGGACCTGATTTACGCGTTCACCTTCATTACGGTTCGAACCGCTTGAAGGGTGAAGAGTTTACCCAGCAAGTCAATGAGGCTGACATCGTGCTCACCTCATATGGATTGTCTCATCTAGATGAAGAGGAGATTTCCTCTTATGACTGGGGTACAATTTGCTTGGATGAGGCTCAGAACATTAAAAACGCACAAACCAAGCAATCACGTGCGATTCGAAAGCTAAAAAGCGACCATAATATTGCATTAACAGGAACGCCAATGGAAAACCGCTTAACCGAGCTTTGGTCGATTTTCGACTTCATCAATCGCGGCTATTTAGGTAGTCTTGGAGGATTCCAAAAACGATTTGTGTCTCCAATTGAAAAGGACCACGACCAAGAAACAATTGCTCAGCTGCAGCGCTTGATCAAACCATTTTTACTAAGACGTACGAAAAATGATGAAGCTGTTGCATTGAATTTACCAGACAAGCTCGAGCAAAAAGAATACTGTCCGTTAACGGTTGAACAGGCATCGATTTATGAGCAGCTCGTGAAGGATACATTGGAGCAAGTCGAACAGCTTGCGGGCATCCAGCGTAAAGGCTTGATTTTAAAAATGCTTGGACAGTTGAAGCAGGTTTGTGACCATCCGGCACTTTATTTAAAGGAAGCTGCACCGAAAAATGTAGACGATCGATCTGCAAAAATGGAAAAGCTCCTTGAGTTGGTGGACCATATTCGCGACCAAAACGAAAGCTGTTTAATTTTCACACAATATATTCATATGGGTGAAATGATTCAGGATGTGCTGTCAAAACGCTTTAACGAATCAGTAAAGTTCTTGAACGGAAGTGCTGCGAAAGTACAGCGTGATAAGATGATTGAAGGGTTCCAAAACCGGGAATACAATATCTTGATTCTTTCACTGAAGGCAGGCGGAACCGGATTGAACTTAACGGAAGCAAACCATGTAATCCACTATGATCGCTGGTGGAACCCGGCCGTCGAAAACCAGGCCACTGACCGCGCTTACCGCATTGGCCAAAAACGTTTCGTCCACGTGCACAAGCTAATCGCAACCGGCACACTCGAAGAAAAAATCGACGAAATGCTGGAGAAAAAGCAGTCACTCAACGACGAAATCATCACAAGCGAAAACTGGATCACCGAACTCTCCACAACCGAACTAAAAGAACTCTTAGGCACGTTCTAGATTTGGCACAGGGTTGGGTGGTGAACAGGGGCTGGTGGGACACAGGGACAGGTCCCTTGTCCCAGCTCATACGGGTTTTCAAATCTTGATGTCCGCAAAAACCAAAGGGGGAGCTGATTCAGTTGGCAGAAAAAACAACCAAACCAAAGAAAAGAAACAAAAAATTCGTGCCAAGTGAAAAGCACAAAGACAAAACCGAACCTTGGCAAAAATTTTATCAGCTAGTCGAAGAAAAACTTAAAAAATAAAACAGAGCTCAAGCAACCCGCTTGAGCTTTTCTCTATTATTTCAAATCCTGTTCAAATTGTTTAAATATCATATACCGCTGCAATCCCCGCGTTTTCTCATACGCCTTCTGAATCTCAACGATATACTCCTCCTGATGCCCAGCTTTCTTCGCAATTCCGGCTGCCAAAGCATGCTTCATCCACTCTGTTTTCACCTGTTCACGAAGCTCATCAGCCCGCTCTATTTTACCTTCCTCAATCGCAACAATCGCTTGATAATAGTATTTATATCGCGGAGGTTGAATCTGCTCAATGTCACTTTTCGCTCGTAAAATATCATCCTCATACAACGCATATAAGGTTTTAAACATCGCCTGACGAGCAGGCTGTTTATATTTTCGAAGCAAAATCTCCGTCGCTTCCTTCACATCCTGATCAATTCGATTACCCATCCCATAATAAAGCTTAAACAACGGATTTTTCCTTTTCTTTTCTAAATAGCACTCAATCTTTTTCACATTCTTCTCTAAATAAATCGGATACACAAATAAGTAGAGTGATAAGCTAAAAATCACGAATATGCTAATCACCACGCTAACAGGTCCCCTTATATCAAAGACCGCCAACACAATGCCCAAGAGGAATGCAACGACAAACAAAACTATGAACCTCATACACTCTCAACCCCACTACATTACTATGTTTGGATAATTGTACCTTATCCCTCGAAAAAGGGAAAGAACCCCATAAAAAAAACCAATCATGTCGTTTCCCATGATTGGCGGGACGAGGGTACATTTTCATTGTCCCGGCTTTCATAGATTTGCTTCAACATCCGCTTTCCGCGAAAAAGCTTATTTTTCACAAACGAAATATCTTTACGCAAAAGGTCACTAATTTCCTTGTAGCTATAATCACTAAAATAATAGAGAGATAGTGTTTGTTTGTAATCCTTAGGTAAAGCTTCGATTTGTTGGTAGAGCCTCTCTCTCTCGAATCTTTCTAATATTTCGTTCTCAACCATTTCATTGGCCGAATATCGCAAATCCTCCATCTCATCAATCAAGACAGTCTCTTTTACAACCTTACTCCGAAGATAGTCAATACATTGATTACGTGTGATTTTATATAACCATGATTTCAATTTAGACTGTTCTCTAAACGAATTCAATTTTAAGAAGATCTTCAAAAAAACTTTCTTGCATAATATCATCCACAACTGCCCAATTTCGAACATATCGAAAGGCCACGTATCGTAATTCTGTTCCGTAATTCGTAATGATTTCTTCAATTTTATGTTCCGCCATTTTTCTCACCTTATTGTGTGGGACACGGGACCTGTCCCCGCGACCCGTTTTTGCGGGACAAGGGACCTGTCCCTGTGTCCCATTAATTATTGATTTCGTAAATGTATAGTTTGTAGTCTTTATTTTGGTCTTTTTGGTTTTTGACAACAAGTTTTCCTTCGTATAGTGACTGTCCTGTGTTTAAGTCACTGATGACGAGTGGATATTTTCCATCAACTGAGCTAATGATATAGATTTTTCCGTTTTGCAACTTGATAAAAGGTTCATGCTCACCCTTGTCATGTTCCACTTTAAATAGTTGCTTTTCGCCCCAGCTGTCTTTTTCAATATTATACTGATTCACTTCTATTCCATTTGGGGTTGGGTTTGGAATATATACGGTATTATCATAGAGAGTATAGGAATCAATGCCGTATCCTCGTTCTTCCGGACTAATATCCAGCTTCTTCAATTCATTGGTCTCTATGTTATAGACCATGATTTCATCTGCAATGATTTTGGGTTCACCCGTTTCCACCGCTTCCTCATATACAGGCTCTTCATGGGCGTATACTTGGAACAACAGATATTTTTTCGGTTCAACTGAATAATATTCATCAACGACTCTTATATCTGACCATCCATTCTCAATCTTTGGAGATCCATATATGGTTTCATCACTAACGGCCTTTTTGTCCAAGTCAATTGTATATACATTTAGAACCTCACCGCCTTCAGCGCGAAATCCTCTTGCGATGACCTTAATTTCGTTATTGAATAATTGGACATCCATCACCTCGACCCATTGATAGTTCTCTTTATTAGGAACATCCAACTCCATTGATGTCGTTTTATCTGTTTTTGTATCTAATATTTCAATGTTGAAATACATATCCTTTGAAACATTTCCATTGCCTTCCACATTTACATACACAACAAAATTCTCATCTGCATATAAGCTATTTGCTAAGTATTTTTTTCCTCTCATAAAATGGCTATACTTTTCTTTTAGCTGATTAAAAGCAGGTACCGTACTCGTCCCTGTCAATTGTTGAATGAACGATTGGTTACTTAAATCAATCGTTTCATCTTTCGAAATTAGCAAAGAGTGATGGATATTATTACCTCCAAGGTCTCCGTTAATCCGTATATTCTCTACTTCTTTTTCATTTCCACTTACTTTTTCGATGCCGATTACAATCTTTTCAGCAGCCAAACTAGAGTTTATATAAAAAGCGCCAATCACAATCACCGTAACTAAACTAACCGTGATTATTTTCCAATATCGTTTCATGCTTTTCGACCTCCTATCATACCCTTATTTTTTTGTTCATGAGGTAATTTCCGATCCAAATTGCCCCAGCTAGGGTAAGTAAGCATGTACCAAGTTCCATATAGAACAATTCATTCGCATAAAAATAATTACCTAAGATAAATTCATTCACTAATATCGGTGCAAAAAAGACTAAAATGGATACTGCGGCATAAAGGATCCCGAAGAAAATCCCTTTTAATCGATATGAACGTTCAAATAGAATCGCTGTAAACACGACACATACCGCTACAATCCCAACACCGTATATGAGAATAAAGTCTGCAATTGTCATCGGGAATAAAACACCCAAGTAATAGTGGTTGGAAATTGTGGAAATTGAAAAATCAGTACGAAACTCATCTGGAACCAACCATTTTATAATCTGCATTTCAACCGGAGCCAAAATTAATTGTAAGGCAATGAGACCTAAAACAAGGAGTAAAACCGTTGTAGCCTTCGCCAAGTAAATATTCAATCTTGCAGTTGGTAAAACGAGCAAACGATAACTAAATGTGTTCTTTCCAAGCCAGTCTCGGTACCAAATAAAGAACACATAGATTAGTAATGTGACACCAGCTAGCACAATCGGCCCCAAAAACCACAATGTCTCCGAAAAACGAAAAATAGTCATTGTGCCATATTGTGAGATAAAATCACTCTTTGATAATAAATCTTCATATATCGCCTTGTTCGCACGGCCTACATATCGTCTGGCTTCAAATATAACGCCCACCATTTGACATAGCACCGTAATCCCAAATAAAATAAGATATAGCTTTAAAAATCGAGTAAACTCGAAATTGACTAGTTTCAAAAATCGATTCATGCTCTATACACCTCTCTCATCACATCGATGACCGATTTCCCCTCATTCTCCCTGACTTCTTCGGTATCGAATTCCCTTAACACGACGCCATTATCTAGCAACACGACTTTATCGATTAAATGCTCGATATCATTGATTTCATGGGTTGTAATGATCACACCACGGTCCTCAATTAAATGGCTTGTAAACACATCCGCAATCTGCTCTCGGCTAAAAATATCAATCCCCGAAAAAGGCTCATCCATTAAGACATAATCGACATCCAATGCCAGTCCAAGGATCAAGTTTACCTTTGCCGTATTTCCCTTTGATAAATCCGAGATTCGCTCCGTTTCTTTTAATCTAAAAAATTTGAGTAGTTCCTCGGCGCGTTTTTGATTCCATGAGTCATAGAAATCTGCCATAAACGTGAATGCTTCGTGAATTTTCATTTGAGGCAGCATCGTAATCGTATCTGGGATAAACGTAATTTTTTCATAACTGCCCTTATGAATTTTTTCACCATTAATGAGAATTTCACCACTATTAATTGGAGTTAGATTCATAATCGCCTTCATAATCGTTGTTTTTCCAACCCCGTTAATCCCAATCAAACACGTAATCTTCCCTTTTTCAGCAGTGAAGTTTACGCCGTTTAACACAGTCTTCCTACCAAACTTCTTGGTTACGTTCTTTACTTCAATCACCAAGATCCCCCCTATTCCTTTTCGTACTCTTGTTCGACTATTTTCAATGCCTCTTCTAATGGCATATTAATTGACCGAACTGAATGAATAAATGTGGTAACTGCGTCCAATACCAATTCCTCACGAACCATCTTCAACACTTGTTCATCCTTTGTAATGCGACTAGGTAAATTTCCCTCTGTAAAAATCAACCCTTGTTCCTCCATTTCTTTATACGCACGCTGAGCCGTATTTGGATTTATCTTCAATTGATTCGCTAACTCTCTCCTTGACGGAATCTCCTGACCTGGTTCAAAGAAGCCTTTCGCAATTTGTTCCTTAAAGAACTGAATGACTTGAACATATACAGGATCCCGATTATTAAACTTCACATCCATAGACCCAACTCCTAAAAAAATTTATCCCCTGTATCAAAGGGTTAATACACCAAACTCAAAAAAAAGCTTATTTTGACGACTGTATTAAACACACCATACAGCTGTGATAAAAAAATTCCATGGTGTATCAATCAGTTAGTACACCTTATGAATGTATTATATGGTTAATACACTTTCACTGTCAACATTAAAAAAGAAAAAAATGTAAACAAACCCATTGACCAACAGGAACAAATGTTCTATTATGAAAGTAAGAAAAAGGCCAACCATGTTGTGACCATGATTGGCGAAGAATTGAAGAATCACTGGAGCATCATCTATCTCTAGAGGAACCTTTTTGAAATGACGACTGAGGCTGCTTATTGCGAGGTACATGGATAGTGGGGATATGGAAACTTTTCATATTCTATTTCTCTTTTTTACAGTTCTCAAATTACAACACCTTCCTTTCTAAAAGACGATTGAGTTGTAAAAGTCTTTCATTATAGTTTTGATCAATCTGATCCATACGTTCTCCAATTTGGCCTTGTAATATTTCTAGATGTAACGCAATACCCATAGCAAGCTTATTCAGCTTATCGTTAATTGTCTTAATCTCATCATTGTTCATACATACACCTCCTGCTACTCAGGCATCAAGGATCGTTAATTTTCTACAAGCTCCCTAGGCTTTCCGCCAAGAAATTTGACAGAGTCTGCTAACACTTCAGTCACATACACCCTTTTGCCCTCATTGTTTTGATAGTTCCGGGTTTGAATTCGTCCTGTAACACCTAGAATGGAACCCTTTTTACAATAGTTTGCCGTATTTTCCGCAGTTTTCTGCCAAAGTGTACAGTTAACAAAATCGGTGTTAATTTCACCACCCGCATTTTTAAAATTACGGCTTACCGCTAGTGTCACATGCGCTACAGCTTTCCCGTCCTGGGTGTAACGCAAATCAGGATCGCGGGTCAATCTTCCAACTAAAATAACTTGATTAATCATATGCTTTCCCCCTTAGTTAAATCTAACAGGGCTATCATACTTCATGATTCGACAGAGGTAAAATTAGGAAAAATAAATTATTCCCATGATGACTTTATAAAAAATTAGATTTCTCTACACCTCTTTTAAGTTTTTAATTGTAAATAGAATTAAACCCAACAATTATCTAAGATTCTACAAATTTTTTTAAAAAGGGACACAACTTTCAGATTCATTTCCCCTTCTTCTACATATAATAACCAAGTAAATATGCTATAATTTAACTATCTTTGTTAGTACGAACGATTTATAAGGGGGTCAGGTAAATGAAAACGTTTAAGTTGGTGTCACTTAAAGTTCTTCATCAGGACGAACAACCGGATCGGGTCGAGGATATTCCGTTGATTGATGGATTAATCATTAATCGGGAGGATGGAGAAAACCGTTGGATTGTGGAGGCTTTTATTGAAAAACCGTATAAGGCTATTTTCGAAAAAGCAAAACAAGCCCAAGAAAAGCTTAATCTCCAAGTAACCATTTCAAAAAAATCAAATGATCCTGCCCCCTTATTGGGTGAAGTAAAGATCATTAAGGAAATGGAGAATAGTGTGAGTGTCCTTTTAGACGGAAACTTAGTTCCAAATCGACTCAACATGGCTGAGCTTGTACTAACCGACCTTATTAAGCAAGGCCTAGAAGGCGAGGGCCTGCTAACAGAATTTAAAAACAGAATACAAGAAAAGAAAAAGACCATACAAAGTTAAATAAAAAAGGCAGGACATGATCCCGCCTTTTCTCACTTTTATAGAGACTTATTTGCCTCCACCTGTACCGTTTGTACCACCATTGTCTCCGCCAGTACCACCGCCAGGAGCCATTTCATTGTCACCTAGATTATCGTCGTCATCTTTACCTATGTCTAGGTCACCATCGTTATTGTTATCTCCGATTCCGTTACCGTCACCGTTTGTACCATTGTTGTTCATGTCATTGTCGTTGTTATTCAAGTCATTATCGTTGTTGTTCATGTCATTATCACCAGGAACGACATCTTCCTCCGGAGTCACATCATTATCCAGGTTATTGTTGAAATCCTCACCAGGTGTTTCTAGTCCATCATCCTCTGGAGGCGGATCTTGATCATCGGCATTACAGCCGGTTACTAATAACACAGCAAGTAGTGATCCCATTAGCTTTAAGAACCATTTTTTGTTCATTGCAAATTCTCCTTTCTGTTTTCTTTTAAGTATTTTTGTGACCACTTGGTCTTGGCTTAGCTTTCCCCGAAGTTTACAAATGTATCAAAGAAATTACATTTTTTTTTTGGCCAAATAAAAAAACCAGATGATCCCTCTCATCCGGTTTCTACGTTAATCTTTATTCTGTTTTTTCACCTAGTGCAAACATAATTTCCGTTTCGCAAACAAGCTCGCCGTTAACAGTTGCAATCCCTTTTCCTTTGCCGATAGAGCCTCTAAGACGTGTGATCTCGACTTCTAGACGAAGTTGGTCTCCAGGTACTACTTGTCTTTTAAAGCGGCAGTTATCAATTCCAGCAAAGAAAGCAAGTCTGCCTTTGTTTTCTTCTTTTTTTAGCATGGCTACTGCCCCAACCTGTGCTAATGCTTCTACAATTAACACACCTGGCATGACTGGGTATCCTGGAAAATGCCCGTTAAAAAATTCCTCATTTGCCGTTACATTTTTAATGCCTAACGCTCGTTTGCCGTCTTCCATTTCAAGGATGCGGTCGACTAGTAAAAATGGGTAACGATGCGGAATGATTTCCTTGATTTCATTGATATCGTACATCTTACAATTTCCTCCTCTATGTAAATAAGGACTTACTGAATAAAGTCAGTATCTTATGCCTATTATAATACAAGTGTTGTGGAAAATGGAAACTTCGTCGGGAAAACCGAAAATTTCTACCCATAAAAAAAGAAGGCATAGGGCCTCCGATTTATTTTTCTGCATCCTTATTTACAATGTCAACAATATGCTGCCATGTTTCTTTTTTCAAGGCATCACTTGGCTTACCATCCCCAATGACTCCGTAACCCACAACCACACCGATTAAAATGCTGGCTGCAAAAAGAACAACGACAAGCAAAAGTCGTACCCAAATCGGAATTAAGCGGATTCGAATTTTTGGTTCGCGCTTTTTCTTAGGTTCTTTTTCCGTATTCTTTTGTTCGTCACGCGTTTTTCGAAAATCCTCGCGTGATTTTACTTGTGTATTGTTTAGTTCACTAGTCACTGAGATTACTCCTTATCTATAGGGTGTTCCAAGATTTGCGATTGTCTGCCTTAAATTATAGTATTCCGTAGGTTTCTATTTTTATCAATCGTACCTAATCAAATATGTCAAGGCGTATTTGCGCCCGATTGGTTCACGCTGAATAAAGTTATCGTAAACCGTTCACAAGCCCCATCATTTGGTCTGAGATGGAGATTGATTTTGCATTGAATTGGTAGGAACGTTGCGTCAGTAGTAGATCTGACATTTCGGTTGTTAAATTAACGTTCGACTGTTCAAGTGCTCCTTGTTGCAGACTTACTTGTTCACGTAATGCTCCTTGAAGAGAAACGAATACGTCATCCGCTGCGATTCCAAGCTCAGCTAAATTTGGTAACGCAAATTGATTTTGACCTACTGCTTGAAGAAGCTGTGGTTTTTGCATTTCTACAACGGACAGATTAAATCGTTGCGGTGCACCTATTTCAGGGACAACCGTTATCTCCCCGTTTGCTGAGATCTGAATTTCCTTAAAACGATCAATAAACGCAATTGGTTCTCCGTCTTGATCGAGTACAGGATTACCACCGCTTGTTACAAGAGCAACACGATTTGTTCCGTCATTAGTTGGTGATAAATAAAGCGCTCCATCCCTTGTGAATCGAGGAACTTGAACCCCATTTTCATCCACTACTATTTGTAGAAATTGATTTTCCTTAGTAAAGGCAATATCAAGTGCACGGTCCGTTGTTTTTATCGCACCTTGGGTCATCATCATATTTGTAGAACCGAGTTTTGCACCAACACCTACGCGAACACCATTTGGGGTCAAGCGGCCTTCTTCCTGCGCAGCAACTGGTTGGTTATTAAACTGTTGGGTTAACAGCTCACTAAAGTTTACCTGGCGTTTTTTATAACCGGTCGTGTCAGTATTGGCTAAATTATGCCCAATGGTATCAAGCTGTTTTTGTAGCTGACTCATCGTATTAGTTGCTGTAATCATCGAGCGCATCTGAAGACCTCCCTACCATTTTTTATATGTCTAGCTCCAGGTGCCATCGGCTCTAGTTAATAAGCCAATAATCCGGCACGCATAGCGCTTTTCTTATAATCTTCCAATCTCGTTAACCGCTTTGTCCATACTCTTATCATACGCCTGAAGAACTTTCTGGTTGGCTTCAAATGTACGGTATGCTGTCATCATTTCCGTCATTGCCTGTGTTACATCCACATTTGAGCCTTCAAGAAATCCTTGCTTTAGCGTGTATGACACTTCAGGATTTACCGTTGCATTAGGTAACGCCAAACCATCATTCGTACGGTATAAGCCACTTCCCTCTTTAATCAGGTTTTGTGGGTTTTCTGAGTAAGCTATGCCAAGACGCGTTTGGGCTAGCCCATTTACAAGAACACGGCCATCCGAAGTAACCTCAAATTGATTACTATCGACCTGAATTCGATTTCCATTCTCATCTAATACGTAAAAGCCTTCATTTGTCGTTAAAGAACCGGTTGGGTCAACCGTGAAGTTTCCATTTCTCGTGTATCTCACATCACCGTTTGCATTTTGAACTGCAAAAAACAAAGAGCCCGGTTTGTTAGTCTCAGGGTTGATCGGTAAATTTCCGTCCATTAATGCCACATCTGTGGAGAGTCCTGTTTCGCGGATATCTCCTTGCTTGAACAGTGGAATCATTTCTTGCATATACACGCCTGTATTCAGTCCACCAATCGTACTTGCTGTCCGAAGAGTCCCACCATTTTTAGCAGGACTTTGTACACCCTCAAGACGTTGCATTAACATTTCAGGGAAAGCACGTAATGAACCTTGGTCCACTTTGTAGCCAGGTGTATTCGCATTAGCAATATTGTTTGTTAACATTTCCGTACGACGCTGTCCAGCAAGCATTCCAGATGCTGCAGAATAAAATCCACGTAACATAGACTCACCTCATTTTTCTATCCGAACGTAATACTACTTTTATTATAGTAGGAAATTCCTATTTCTTCATCTGTAAATTTTAGCCACGTAATAAAAATGTTGAAATGTTAGAAAGGACCTGCCGAGTCGGAAAGGTCCTCAATTACGTATTTTAGACTAATTTTCTTCGTGGAAGCTTGTCCAAGTTTTCAAGCATGACGCCTGTACCGATTGCGACACATTCCATTGGGTTTTCAGCGATTAACACAGGTACACGCAATTCCTCAGCTAAAAGCTGATCGATACCGTGAAGCAATGCTCCACCGCCCGTTAAAATCACACCGCGGTCAATGATGTCTGCAGAAAGCTCAGGTGGTGTACGTTCAAGTACACTTTTCGCAGCTTGTACAATTGCAGAAACCGGCTCACGTAGGGCTTTTTCAATCTCACCAGATTTAATTGTAAGTGTGCGCGGTAAACCGGTAACCATGTCACGGCCACGAATGTCAATTTCTTCATTACGTGATTCCTGGAATACTGTAGCTACTTGTATTTTAATATTCTCAGCTGTTCTTTCACCGATTAATAGCTTGTACTGACGCTTAATATAGCTTAGAATTTCCGCATCAAAAGTGTCCCCAGCCATTTTAATCGATGAGGCGGTGACGATATCGCCCATTGATAGTACAGCCACATCTGTAGTACCACCGCCAATATCAACTACCATATTTCCGCTTGGTTGGAAAATGTCCATGCCTGCTCCAATCGCAGCCACTTTTGGTTCTTCCTCAAGATAGATTTTCTTCCCACCGCTTTTTTCAGCTGCTTCCTTAATTGCCTTTTGCTCAACAGAAGTAATATTCGTTGGACAACAAATAAGGATTCTTGGTTTTGAAAGAAATCCTTTTACATTCAACTTATTAATAAAATGCTTTAACATAGCTTCTGTTACATCAAAATCTGCAATAACTCCGTCTTTTAAAGGTCGGATCGCAATAATATTACCTGGTGTACGACCCACCATGCGTCTTGCTTCTTCACCAACGGCTAAAACTTTTCCAGTGTTTTTATCTAATGCCACTACAGATGGCTCGTTTAATACAATTCCTTTGCCTTTTACGTGTATGAGCACGTTTGCAGTTCCTAGATCAATACCGATATCCCTAGCTAACATTTGAGTAACTTTCCTCCTTGCATTTTAAACAAAAATGCATCTATTTTCCTAATAATATATTGTATCACAATTTACCATATAAAATAGATGTTTTGTAATTTTTTTGTAGTAAAATGTCGTAAATGCAAGAAAGAAAGTCACAGGCATGTTATTTCACTGGTTCTTCTTGTAGCTCTTCCTCTTTTTTGTACTTTAGCTTTGTCGCTTCTCCACCCCGTAAATGTCGTATTGATTTATGATAATCAAGGATTTCTTTTACTTCATTTGCCAATTCGGGATTGATTTCAGGTAGCCTTTCAGTTAAATCTTTATGGACAGTACTTTTGGAAACGCCAAATTCCTTCGCAATGACGCGAACTGTTTTTCTTGTCTCCACGATATACTTTCCAATCTTGATAGTTCGTTCTTTGATGTAATCGTGCACACTACTCGCCCTCCCTATATGGATGTGAGAAGTGTGAAATGAGACGCGTTCATGCTTCAACGAAGAAGATGTAGTATTTGAACAATATTCGGCATATGTTTTGCTGGAACTTTGAAGACGGTCTACGCCCCCTCACCTCAAACACTCTCTTTGTTAGGTTTGTAACCATTTTATTAGCTTGGTTGAGGGATTATGCTATAAAAGTCAAGAGGGACAAGGGTTTTATCAAAATATTTTTAAAAATGGCTTGTTCTACCGATTGAGACAGGCTATTTTTAGCCATTGGACAACCTGTTATCTTAAAAATGATTCTGATTATTTTCTGTTGCCTGAAGCAGATCACCCCAAGTTCGTTTTCCTCGGCTTTTAAAATGATGAAGGAGTTCGACAAAAAGATAGGCTGTCGTTAAGGCATCACCTGTTGCCGAATGACGATCATACATTCTCGTTCCAAAATTCTGGGCGTATCTGTGTAGATCCCGCATATCATAAGACGGGGAAATATAACCGATCAAATCTAACGTATCAATCGTCGGCATTCGCCCTAAACTAAATTTTTCCCGTTTCAATTCACTTTTTAGCGCAACAATGTCAAACGATACATAATGTCCAACCAAACAATTGCTGTTGTGTTCTTTTATAAAATGAAAAAGACTTTTGATTCCTTCAATAGACGTGGGAGCGTTTTCGACCTTTTTATTTGTGATTCCTGTCAATTCGATTATTTCCTGAGAAATTTGTCGTTTTGGGTTTATAAACGTATGAAATTGTTCCTCTTCACAAACCCTCAATCCATTTACCTGGACAGCCGCAATTTCGATTAAACGATCGACAGACAAAACCCGAAACCCTGTCGTTTCTGTATCCAAAACTGTAAACGAAATCTCCTCAATTGGAGTTGATAACGGTATTTCCTTATGAAGTTGCTGAAAAAGTGGTTTTCTACCAAAAAACACAGACTCCCTCCTTTCATATTTGGAAGTGGGCATTTACTAGAGTTTGAATCTCTTTTAATATTTTCACACTTAAAATGAGTTCTTCTTTTTCCTTCGTTGTTAAGTGGGAAAAATGAAGAACCGATGTGAGTTTCTCCTTGTTTTTATATTGACGCCACCTTTGTCTTACAAAATTCCGCATCACATCTGAAGCAGCCGCTTTTACATCCTTTCCAAAACTAGCACTAAATGCCTTCTTCTCTACTAATCTATCGATTCTCTCAAATGGCGTACCCGAGATGATTCCATATTCAACCGAAAGAATTTGCAAGCAATGGTGGTATGGAAATAAAATTTCTTTTTTAATATCCAACTGCTTTCGCTCCAATTTAAAAAGAGCACGAATTGGATAGTCTAATGAGGGAATGTGATGATCTTGTTCGTGTAGGCGATACAAAAATATTTTGGCATTTTTCATTTGTTGAAGAAGTCTTGCTTCAAATTCCTTATGAAGTTTCTCATCTCCATATAAATAGCGATACGAAAAGAAGTTCTGAGCGAGAAGCATATTCTGATTAGTTGCCGTTGTCCTCCATGTTTGAACCCTGCTCATCCACGTTTCCAATGATCCTCGCCAGCTTGGATTGCTCGCCATCATCTCTCCTAAACAGCGTTCATACCCCGCTTTCTCTAATAAATGAACGATTTCTGCTCCTAATCTTGAAAAATAATTCTCTATCTCTGGGCTATTTTTATCATAGACTAGAAAATGGTCTTGATCGGTTAACAAAAATTGCTCTTCACGGCCCGCGCTCCCCATTTGATAAAAGCAAAAGGCAGTAGGTGGAAGGAGCCCTTCTCGTTTTGAGAGTGCTTCAATGGCCATCTCTATACATCTCTTCACAAGCCGGTCATATAGTCTTGTCACGCTATCGAGTACTTTAAAAATGGGTACGTCGTCCTGTAATAGAGTATCAATAACGTCATAAATGGCCATTTTTACAGAAGGTAACGTTTCATGGGTTGCAGCTTCAATTGTCTTAATCGTTCTCATCATGCTGTCCTTATTGTGCCTTAATACATTTGAAAGTGTGATAATTCCTAGGATTTTTCCATTCTCCACAACTGGTAAATGTTTAACTCCGTTTATGAAAAAAGCGGAAAGTGCTTCATAATAATAGGCATATTTTGAAATGGTAATGGGGTTTTTCGTCATCACCTCAGATGCAAGTGTGTTTCCATTTTTCTTTTCAGAAATAACTCTTGAAACGAGGTCACGCTCTGTGATAATTCCTAGCAACTTATTCTTTTCAATGACAAGGACAGAGCTTGTGCAATGCTCAGTCATTAGTCTTGCTGCAACGCTCATGGCTGTACTAGAGTCCACCGAGACGAGTTTTTTTGTCATGATATCCTGCACTCTTCTGATGAAGGTACCATTTTCCTTCGCCATTTTCCTAAGCGTTATCTGCTCTGCTAAAGAGCTATAGATTTCTCTTAGACGAATAGCAAGCTGAGTAAAAAGGTAATGATGGAAATGTTGATCATGTAGGCGTTTTTCAACGACATGAATCGGGATTAATAAGCATTGTCCCGCTTCGGTTGCCATCACACCCACCCGATACTCTAGGTGGGGTTTTTGCTCGCCAATTAAATCCGCAATACTGGAAAGCCCAATCAATTCGCCTGGTTTTAAAATTTCGAGAACCTCCCGATTATCAGGTGGTCCAACAAACACTTCCGCAACGCCAGAAAGCAGCAGAAGTAATCCCTCCCGCTGCTCATTGGCATGAAACAATAAATCTGATTCCATATAATTTTTTTGCTGGCATAAGGATAATAATTGTATCGATTCTTCTCGTGACAACCCATGAAAAAGCGGATGATCTTTTACCATTTTATATAGCTGTTCCATGTTTTTTCCCTCTTTTAAAACGGCCCTACGGGATTTCCCGCAGAACCGTCAGTTGATTTTTATAAGGCTAGGCTATCTTAAGCCTCATCTTTAAGCCAAACATCACCATCTTTGTATACCATTTGTTCAGGGTAACGCATATCGACAACTTCGTCCTGCTTAGCTTGCGATGGCGCCTCGGTCATGAGTGAAACAATAATGTTTCCTAAGAAACCAGCTGCTGCCCCAAAGATCCCTGCTCCTGTATCGATAATGCCAAGAATTGTGAAGCCACCGTATTTCGCCGCAAAAATATATGTTAACACGACTACTAATCCGATGATCATTCCAGAGATAACACCTTTTGCGTTCGAACGCTTCCACCATACTCCAAGAACGAGCGCCGGGAAGAAAGTACTAGATGCAATTGCAAAGGCCCATGCCACGATTTGCGTAATGGCTCCTGGAGGATTTAACGCAACCAATCCTGCGATTAAAGTTGCAATCGCAATAGACCAACGTGCAACACTTAAGCGATTTTTCTCTGATGCATCCGGCTTTAAGACACGATAGTAAATATCGTGAGCAAATGACGAGGAAAGGGAGATCATCAATCCACCCGCCGTTGATAATGCTGCCGCCATTGCACCTGCAGCCATTAATCCGATAACAAACACTCCAAGGTTTGCAATTTCAGGTGTCGCCATAACGACGATATCATTCGCAATCGTCATTTCTTGCCACTGCAAGATTCCGTCACCATTCGCGTCCGCAAGTTTTAATAAACCTGTATCAATCCAACTTTGCGTCCAATGAGGAAGCTCCGACATTTTTTGACCAGCAACCTGTGTCATTAGAATGAAACGTGAAAATGCTGCATATGCAGGAGCTGATAAATATAATAATCCGATGAATAAAAGCGCCCAAGCTCCTGACCAACGAGCAGCTTTCATCGTAGAAACCGTATAGAAACGAACGATAACGTGTGGAAGTCCAGCCGTACCACACATTAACGTAAACATTAATGCAAGGAACTGCCATTGTGAACCTGTTGCAAACGGTGCAAAGTATTCGGTAAAGCCAAGTTGACGATCTAACTCGCCAATTTCCTCAACAATTTTTCCGTAAGATAACCACGGCAGCGGATTGCTTGTTAATTGTAAGGAGATAAAAATAACCGGAATCAAGTATGCGACAATTAACACGATGTATTGCGCTACCTGTGTCCATGTAATCCCCTTCATTCCACCCATTGCTGCGTAAAAGGCAATTAACACAACCCCAATCATTGTTCCAACCTTAGCATCAATTTCAAAAAGACGCCCAATTACAACTCCTGATCCAGATAACTGGCCAATCGAGTATGTAAAGGAAATAATGATTGTACAGATTGCAGCTACAATACGAGCCGTATGGCTGTCAAAACGATCCCCGATAAATTCAGGTACAGTGTATCGGCCATATTTTCGAAGCTGTGGCGCTAGGAGGAAAGTTAATAGTAAATATCCACCTGTCCACCCCATAATATAGGCAAGACCGCCATAACCAAGGGCCATGATCGTTCCGGCCATTCCAATGAATGAAGCAGCACTCATCCAGTCTGCCCCAATCGCCATTCCATTGTAGACTGGCGGTACTCCACGCCCTGCTACATAAAAGTCCGAGGTTGCCCTTGCTCGGTTGAAGATGGCAATCCCAATATAAAGAGCAAATGACGCTAAAATAATAATTAATGAGACCAGAAATTGCGTATCCAAATTTCCTCCCCCTTTAGGTTCAAATATAGGCACTACATTTAAATCGAAAACTGCCTGTTTTTTATCAATTTGTATAGTTTTATAGGTTTGTGACATGTTGTGTGGGGTGATTCTTACTTCGTTTGAAACTTAAGAAACGTCTTTAGATGTAGGGGTTATTGTTATATCCGTAGGTTCTAAGTTTGAGAGAATGTTTGTTAGGTTGAATGGTTTTAATGATCAAGCACTTTTCCAGAACTAATTTGCTCGTTCTTCTCTTCATCAATGCCGTACTTTTGGTCAATTTTGTCGCTTACTTTCGCATTCACAAATAAGATAATGATAAACGTTAAAACTGCACCCTGAGCCCCCATGAAATAATGGAATGGCAGCCCGTTTACCGAAAACGTGGATAGCGGCCTTGCAAACAGGACAACACCAAATGAGACAAGAAATCCAATGATTAAATAGATAATAATATTTCTTGTTCGCTCCCTAAAGTATCCTTCTGCAATCTTCTTATCAACTTTTTTCAACTACTAGCACCTCCATAAAAATATAATTGGACTGGACTTTCGGTTGCACCCTTCAGTTTGGCATCACCCCCTTCAAGCTTGATTAATATAAACCAATACTTTTATCCAAGATTAAAAATAAAACGAATCGTCTCCCCAAGCGGTGCCGGAAAACGGATAATTTCAAAGATAAAGTACCCAAAAATAGACACAAATGGCAGAAGTAAAAACAAGGGGCGCTTACGCTTAAACGCCATAAAAAGGCTGAAAATAACAATAAACAGCATTAAGTATAAGATCATGACAGGTTCACTCCTTATAATGTAAGCGTTGTCAATTAATGAATATTAGAACAAGTACATTTACTATATGTACGACATACATTTTGTAATATTACGAAAATTACTACATTTTCATTATGAATTTTTTTCCAAGGCTCGTCAAGGAAAGATTTTGGCGAAATTTGGGAGGGGGTTTTAGGGGATTTATATTTCAAGAGGGGATTATTATGGCATCACTTTGAGGGATTCGGTATGGTGAGGGTATGAAAACTAGCTAATCGTACCCTCACTTGCAAGATTATTAGACTTTGAGGGTATGATTAAGCCCTTATCATACCCTCAGTCTTATTTTTTTGCGCTACTGACGGTATGATTATTGAAAAGGAGTAACTTTTAGAACGACTTTTGGAGTTTTATGGAAAAGGTTATGGCATAAACTACTTTTATGGCAATACGTCTGGGTTATTCTGGATAAAATCATTGCATAAAAGCCTTATATGACATTACTTTTGGAAATTAAAGTAAAAAGTATCAACATAAACATCTCATTTCAGTATTTGTGTAAACAACCAACTATAAAACCACCTTATGATTGTCCTTTTTAGAAAAACCCTACAACAACACAGCCCCATACACGAGTGACCCGACAATTACATACGCAGGGTGGACCCTCCATTTTTCAAGCAGCAAAAAACTCACCACCACTAAAATAAGTGTATGTACCAACCCTGCGTCCTCATACGATTCCGCAAAAAAACGATACGCCATTGCCCCAAGGAGTACAGCGATCGTCGGACGGATATAGTTCGTCATCCGTTTAACCTTTGGAGTATGCTTGAACTTCTTCAAAATACTCAGCAAACCTATCATTAAAAGCAACGAAGGAGCGACTGTTGCAAAAACAGCAACTACTGCACCCAATATGCCCGCCTGTTGAAAACCGATATAGCCGGCCATCTTCGTTGCAATTGGTCCTGGCAGTGCATTTCCGATCGCAATGACCTCACTGAATTCATGAACGGAAAGCCAATGATAGCGATGAACAACTTCATTTTCAACAAGTGGAATTGAGGCTGGCCCGCCACCATAGCCAAGAATACCCGGAATTAAAAAGGCAAGAAAAAGCTGCATGTAGATCATTGTTGTTTCTCCTCCCGCTTGTCCTTTTTCAACAAGGCAACTACTAGTAAAACTCCAACTAAGATTCCTGGATGTACTCCCAACACATCTAAAACCAGTATACTGGCGACTCCAAGAAAAATGGCTCTCGTCCAACCAAGACCTTTTTTCGCATTCATGAAAAATTCCCAGGTGAGTTGAGCAAGCATGACCCCAACTACGGCCAGCACTGCTTTTGTCATTCCCTGCACCCAACTAAGATTTTTAAATGAAGTCAATGAAGTGAGTAGTACAATCATTAATAATATCGTCGGAACTGAGGTTGCCAAAATCGCATTGACCATGCCAAGCCAACCGCCAACGCGATACCCGATATAGCCGGCCATTTTTGTTGCGATCGGACCAGGCAACGTATTCCCGAGCGCAAGAATGTCACCAAAATCATCATCATTTAGCCATTTGTAGCGATCTACCGCTTCCTTATGCACAAGCGGAATCGATGACGGACCACCGCCATACCCAAGTATACCTACTTTGAAAAACGCGTAAAAAATATGTAATTGCTTCATTTTAAATTCCTTTCTGAAGCTTTCAATGTAAAAAGAGGAAGCCTAAATTAGGCTTCCTCTTAGTGTTTTCAATTATTTTTCTTGTATTCAAATGGCTATTAGCCTTAATTTTAATTTATTGGCCGTAAATCTAAATTATCAGCCATAATTCAAAATTTTTAGCCATAAACCCATGTCTACTCCCCAAGCACTTCGATCATCGCGCGAATGGACTCTGTCAAATCCGCCAACGACCAACTCGGAATGCCCGATTTCTTAAGCGCAAGTTCATGTGAAGCAGGAATATGGATGAATCCCGCTCGCATCGGGAGTTGTTCTTGTTCAATTTTATGCAAAACGGAGTACATCACATTGTTGCAAAGATACGTCCCTGCTGTGTTCGAAATTGTGGCTGGGTAGCCTTTTTCAATAGATGCATTTACAAACGCTCGAATTGGTAATGTCGAAAAATAACCCGCTGGACCGACTTCATCAATTGAAGCATCCTGTAATCTCACACCGCTATTATCTGGTTCACCATCGCGACAATTAATCGCAATCCGCTCCGGTGTGACTTTATTTCTGCCTGCTGCAAGGCCTAATGAAATCACGACATCAGGCTTTACCTCATTGACATGCTCGATACATTGTCTTGCTGACTCTGCAAAATCAACCGGCAGAATCCTTCCAACAATCTCGTATCCTCCGATTGTTTGCCCCTCCAATGCCTTCACAACCTCCTCAGTCGGATTGATTGGATTATCTAAAAATGGGACAAACCCTGTTAATAATAGTTTTTTCATTCTTTACACCTCTTTTTATGCTAGAAAAAATGCTCCGTATCCTAATGCGCCAATAATCACATAGGCTGGGTGGACCTTCAGCTTTTCCATTAATACAAAGCTCACCACAATGATGATGATGGTTTGTAATAAGCCTGCACCTTCATATGAAGTTGCAAAAAAGCTAATTGTCATTGTTCCGAGTAAAACGGCAATTGCTGGACGAACATAGCTGGACATGCGTTTTACCTTTGGTGAATCCTTGTGTTTGTATAAAAAGCCTAACAGCACTACCATTAGAATGAGTGATGGTGCCACGGTTGCAAAGATGCCAACAAGCGCACCTGGGATTCCCGCTACATCATACCCAATATAGCCGGCCATTTTTGTCGCAATTGGTCCTGGAAGTGAGTTTCCAAGAGCGAGTACCTCACTGAATTCAGAAACCGTTAACCAGCCGTAACGTCCCACAACTTCATTTTCAACAAGCGGAATTGAAGCTGGCCCACCACCATAACCGACAATTCCTGGTATAAAAAAGGCTAAGAAAATTTCCCAATAAATCACATGCCAACACCCTTTTCTATTGATTGCTTAACCTCTGGAGCTTTGTCTTTCTTAACGATTGCTGCGACTAACAGAACTCCAATGATGATTCCAGGATGAATCCCAACAAACTCGATTAATAAAAAACTTACGACGATGATTCCTACCGCAAACTTCCAACCTAACGAGTCCTTTGACTTTTTAAAGAAATCCCATGTTAGGGTTGCAAGCATCACACAAACAACTGGGACAACAGCCTTTGTCATCCCTTGCACCCATGGCTGATCTTTAATAGAAGTTAAAAAGGTTAACAGGATAATCATCATAAAAATAGTGGGAACTATGGTTGCTAATACGGCATTAATCATTCCCAACACACCTGCGACACGATACCCGATATAGCCGGCCATTTTTGTTGCAATAGGTCCAGGCAATGTATTTCCAAGGGCGAGCACATCAGCAAATTCATCATCGTCCATCCATTTGTACTTGCCGACTACCTCTTTATGAACGAGTGGGATTGAGGAGGGGCCGCCCCCATACCCCAACAGCCCCACACGTAAAAATGCTAAAAATAAATCAAGTTGTTTCATACTATCAACTCATTTCCGTTTCAATTACCAAGATGCAATACTACCGTCTGTTCTCGCTTCCGTACCACCTGCAAGGACACCTGTCTTCGGATCTCTCCAGATGATTTGACCTCGACCAAAGCTACCACCATCAAGTGCCACTTGAATTTGGTGCCCACGTCTAGCAAGCGCTTGGGCAACATGTGAAGGGAAGTTTGGTTCCACCAACACTTTTTTATCCTCAATCCATTGCCATCTTGGAGAATCAAGTGCTGCCTGTGGGTTCAGATGAAAATCAATCGTATTCATTATAACCTGCGTGTGGCCTTGTGGCTGCATGTATCCACCCATAACACCGAATGGACCAACTGCTTCCCCGTCCTTTGTTAAGAATCCAGGGATAATGGTGTGATACGTCTTTTTACCCGGCTCTAATGCATTTTCATGACTAGGGTCTAATGAGAAATCATGACCACGGTTTTGTAGAGAAATTCCTGTGCCCGGGATAACAATTCCAGAGCCAAAGCCCATGTAGTTACTTTGAATATAGGAAATCATGTTTCCTTCAGAGTCAGCTGCCGCTAAATACACGGTTCCTCCACGTGGTGGTGTTCCTGGTTCTGGAGCGAGAGCCTCATCACCAATCAGATTTCTTCTTTGTGCCGCAAATTCTTCAGATAAAAGGTGTACAGCAGATACTGACATTTTTTCAGGGTCTGTCACATATTTCTTCCCATCGGAAAAAGCTAGTTTCATAGCTTCAATCTGCTTATGGTAGGTTTCGACTGATTCTTTTTCCTTAATGTCAAAGCCGTTCAAGATGTTGAGCGCCATCAATGCGACAATTCCTTGCCCATTTGGTGGTATCTCCCATACATCATAGCCTCGGTAGTTCACTGAGATTGGCTGCACCCACTGAGGTTTATAGTCTGCTAGGTCCTCTTTTGAAAGGAAGCCTCCATGCTCTTTGAAGAAAGCATCTATTTTATCTGCAAGCTCGCCTTCGTAAAAACTTTTTGCATTGGTTTCAGCAATCGAACGAAGTGTATTCGCATGGCCTTCAGAGCTCCAAACCTCTCCAATTTCCGGTGCGCGCCCTTCAGGTGCAAACGTGTCAAACCAGCTATTAAACTCTGGATCCTTAAACGTTTCTTTATATTTGTTATAAGCTGCTTTCCAGTATTTTGCTAGAACAGGTGATAATGGGTAGCCTTCTTCCGCATATTTTATCGCTGGCGCTAAAACTTCAGTTAACGGAAGTTTACCAAATCTGCGTGATAGCTCTGCCCATGCGGACGGAACTCCTGGTACCGTAACTGGAAGCAAGCCATGTGTCGGCATTTTTTCATGACCTTTTGCTTTTACAGCATCAATCGAAATGCTTTTCGGTGCTGGTCCGCTTGCGTTTAAACCGTGCAGTTCACCTTTCACCCAAACAAGTGCAAAGGCATCCCCACCGATTCCGTTTGAAGTAGGCTCTACAACAGTTAAAGTCGCTGCCGTAGCAATTGCGGCATCAATCGCATTTCCACCTTTTTTCAAGATATCCAAACCTGCTTGCGCCGCTAATGGCTGTGATGTTGCGACCATCCCATTTTTCGCAAAAGTCGCCATCCGTTGTGAAGCATACGGGTAATTCAAATAATCAAGATTCATTTTTACTAATCCCCCTCTATGTACCTCATTTTTGACAATTGTTAGTTATTTTTCAAAAATCAACTAACAAACGGAATATCTAAGTTATAATTATGATTATAATTGAAATTTAGAATATATTCTATAACTTTGATAAAATAAGTAAAAACGCGGGAAAATCGGGCTAACGGCGGATGACAAAACGTAAGCAAGTCCTATTTTTTTGGTGTGTGTTGTATGAACCGATGGTAAAATATACGTAAGCAAGTAAACCGTGAAATGTGGTGATACAATGAAACTCGATGAAACTGATAAAAGAATTCTCGAGCTTTTGACGATAAATGGGCGAATGTCCTACGTGGATATTGGAAAAGAACTTGGTCTTTCAAGGGTATCGATTCGTGAGCGCGTCAATCAACTGATTGAAAAAGGCGTGATTGAAAAATTTTCTGTTGTGATTAATTCTGAAAAAGTTGGAAAAGGGGTATCAGCCTTTTTCGAGGTCGACTGTGAGCCTTCTTCACTTGTACGTGTAGCTGAAACTCTTGCAAACAATCCAAGTGTCGCAAGCTGCTACCAAATGACTGGGCCAAGTACCCTGCATATGCACGTTCTTGTGGAGGACTTTGCGAAGCTTGAAAAATTTATTAACGAAGAGCTCTATAGCTTGGACGGAATTACGAGGGTGGAAAGTCACATATTGTTGAGACGATTTAAGAGTCGGACGGGTCTTAAATTATAAAGGTGTTGGGGAGTTTTCCCGACACCTTTTTTGCTTTTGTGGTAGATGAGGTGAAATAGTGGAGAAATTATAATAGTCCTATGTTTTTAAGGAACAATAAAGGAATAAGGATATAAAGCGAGGAGTTTTATGAAAAAGGTTGTTATGATTTTTCTATGTCTTCTTATACTACTTCTTCCATCACAAGTTTTTGCTCAACGTAAGGTTCCTATTTTGGTATATCATTCAATCGATGAATTTACAGGGGTGGGTTCGAAGGATTTATATGTAACACCATATAATTTCGAGAAACAAATGATTTATCTAAGAGACCACGGCTTCACATTATTAACATTTGATCGATGGAAAGACATTGATAAAGTAAACAAACCCATTTTCATTACCTTTGATGATGGATACAAAAACAATCTGAATGCTTTTCGTATTTTTCAAAAACTGAAAAACGAGCGTTTTAAACCAACTGGTACCATTTTTGTTATTTCTGACTTTATCGGTCGTTCCAACCGATTATCAAAATCGGATTTAAAAATGATGGCTGATTCGGGAATCATCTCCATACAGTCTCATACCGCTACACATCCTGATTTGACGAAAATAAAAAATGGTGAATATGAACTGAAAGGATCCAAAGATAAAATTCAAAAAATAACGGGTAAACCAGTTATCGCTCTTGCATATCCATACGGAAATTTTAGTAACAAGGTCGTAGTAGAAACGAAGAAATACTATTTGTTTGGACTTACGACAACTCCTGAACTATTTTCTGAGAAGGGCATAAAAGATGAAGTCTATCTCTTGCCACGAATCTATATCAAGTATTCAACTACTCTTGATGACTTTGCAAAAATTGTTGAAGGAGAATAGAGGCGATTCCTATAAATAGTAAAATAACAAGGCATAGCCAATTGGCCATGCCTTGATTCAATATTACATGGTGTCGAGGCGAATGGGCCTGACACCTTTTTAAAAAGTTTAGTAACGGAAGTTTGTTCCGGCTAGGTCTGATTGACCTTTGTAAGTTGCGTAGGCGTACACATTATAATATTGACCTTTGGCTAATGTAACGCCATTAGTAAGGGTTCCATCCCATTCAAAGTACTGATAGCCAGCAGGTACATTTTCATAAAATGCAATGTCACCTAAGTATTCTAGTGCCTGACCAGCCGCATTTGATCGATACACAAAGAATTCTACTGACTCTGCCCCACCTGGGAATAAACCACCAACCTGAGTTAAATTACCATTTTCACCGAATGAAACAAAGACCGCTTCAGCACGAGGATAATCAGGTTCTTTTACAAATAGGATGGTCGGAACATCAAATGTTTCCTTACCGTCGCTAATCTTGATTGAACCTTCATAATAGCCTGGTTCAAGCTTACCAGCATCCACTTGAACATTCAGATTAACCTTTTGTGATTGGCCAGCATTCACTTTTAAATTGTTGCTGGTCATTACCTTAATGCCCGCTGGGTTACCCGCAAACGAAACATCAAAATTATATGTTTTTCTTTCTTTTGATAGATTTTCTAGTGTAAAATGTTGCTTTTCTACTTGTTTCCCTTTGTCCTTGTAAAACACACCAAATGAATGGCTACCAGGAGTAGCAAGTGTTTCTGTATTGATTGCATCAAGTGGACGGATACTTCCAGCCCCTTGGGTATTGTGCGGATATACATTTCCATTTGCATCCTTTAACTCCACTGCAGTATTCATTAATGCTGCTTTTACATCTTCTACAGACCAGTCAGGATGTGCTTGTAAAACTAATGCAGCTGCACCAGCAACATGCGGAGAGGCCATACTTGTACCTTGCTTCGCACCATAGCCACCTGGGATGGTACTCGTAATGTTTACACCTGGTGCTGATACGTCGGGCTTGATCATCCATGTTTGAGTTACTGGCCCACGAGATGAGAAGTCAGCCATCAATTCGCCTACACCGTGGGAGAATTCGATATTGAAGCTTACATTGTTATTGCCGTTTTCTAATTCAGTAAGTAATTTTGCCCCATCATCTTGTGAAACCTTAATGGTTGGAACTGCCATTCCAGGCACATCTGGTTGCTCACCAGCTACATTATTATAAATAATCGCACCTGCTGCGCCCGCTGCTTTAGCTGCAGAAGCTTTATCAACGAATGCGATTCCTGCTCCACGGCTAATTAATGCGATTTTACCCTGCAGATCTTTTCCAACAAACTCTGCTGGTGAACCAAATCCAACATGGACAAACTCGAATTCTTTCCCATTCAAAGCGAGTAATTCAGCATCACTTGGGAAACCTTGTACCTTTGCAGATGAATATTCAACGCCCGCAGAAGTTGTAATGGACGCATTATACACATTATACGGAAGCTGTGTAGCCCCTACAGAAATAGCGTCACGAGATGTACCCGGTGATCCAACTGTCCAATTCATAGGTCCAGCATTCCCGTTTGAAGTAACGGCTACGACTCCTTCTGCCATCGCCCAGTCTAGCGCAATGCTTGTCGCATAATCTGGATCATTCAGTGAGTTACCTAACGAAAGGTTCATCACATCAGCGCCATCTTGAACAGCCTTTTCGATTCCTGCGATTACATTCTCAGATGTCCCGCTACCGCCAGGACCTAAGACACGGTATGCTAAAAGTGTAGCCTCAGGTGCTACTCCCTTAATACCACCGTTTGCCGCTACTGTACCAGATACGTGCGTACCATGGTCCGTTTTTGCTCCACGCGGATCGTTAGCTGGTGTTTCCTGAGGATCATTGTCGTTGTCTACAAAATCCCATCCTTTGTAGTCTCCAAATGCATGATTTAAGTCAGGGTGAGTATAATCAGCACCAGTATCAATAACAGCTACTGTAATTCCTTTCCCTGTATAACCCGCTTCCCAAGCATCATTAGCACCAATAAATGGAGCACTATCAGCCATTTGTGGACTAAATTCCTCTTGTGAAATGGTCTCACCAGTATCCTCTGTAATCGTATATTCGACATCAGGATATACTGCTTTTACCCCTGGAACAGACAGTAGTGCGGGGATTTCATTTGCTTTTAATTCAACCGAGAATCCAGAGAATACGTAATCGTACTCGCGGTTCACCTTACTAGACTTCGCAGCTTGTTTCACTGCGTCTTTAACTTTTTTACGTTCCTTTGCTAGATTTGCCTTTGTTTGAGTTTTTCCTGCATGTTTTGCTTCCACAATCGATGTTTCTGTCATTTCCACGATTACTGTAGTAGATTTTGAGGATTTAAGATCTATATTGCCATGTAGTTCTGCTAACTGTTTTGGAGCAGAGGAATTTGTGTCGTTTGTTTGTGCGAAAGCTCCCATTCCAAATGAAGAAAATGCTAATAAAAAGGTTAATAGGATAAATATAGGTTTAAGTGTTCGTTTTTTTCTCATGACCAACGCTTCATCTCCCTAATCATAATATTGAGTTAGCCTTTTCCCCTAAATACATACTCCCTCCTTTTTAACATTTTTTGCAAGGCCTTCCCCAATACTACATAAATTCACCCTTTCTTCTTTTTTGTCCTTGAGCATTCGTACTCATTGTTTCGTCATTGAAAATAATACTATCAGACTATTTCTGTACTATTTTCGAGTTTATTCGATTTTTTTAGATTAGAATTTTTAAAAATGCCATTTTTAATGACAGATAAACCTAACTTTTGCTGATAATATTTAACAAATTAGAAGAAAATAGAAGAAGAAAGGAGGGATTGCAAATGTCTGCGATTAAATGGTTAACAGGATTATGCCTTGCGCTGGCGCTTCTTGTGGTTGGTTCACTTGGTGTATTTGCCGAAACTCAGCCTTTGGAGCCGATTCAAAAAATTGAGGTCGAATTGAACGATGATTACTTTAACCCAAAAGCCATCACGATTCCCAAAGGAAAACCGATTGTGTTGGTCTTGAAAAATAATGGCGTTAAAGAACATACCTTTACAGTACAAAAGCTCGGAATCGACTATGAAGTGAAACCAAAACAAATAAAAATTGTGACTGTGGAACCGAAAAACGCTGGTACATATGAACTGATATGTAGATACCACGAAAAAGAAGGAATGGTCGGACAGGTAATCGTAAAATAATAGGCACGGCCAATTGGCCATGCCTGTTTTTGGTTACGCTGCTCTTTCCTTTTTTGCAAAGAGATAAATGGAACTCACGAGCAGGACAAGAATCAATAGAAGCGAGACAGTCAAAGATAATGCAAATTGTTTGTCTGGACTTCCTGTTAAAAGCAGTGAACTTGCGTGTGTTGAGAGCCTCGCGGGACTCCAGGTCATCCACTTAGATAATAATGAAGTGAGTGCTGACAACCCAATCGCAACTAGCAACGACATAAACGCTACAAAGATATTACTTTTAAATAATGAGCTTAATAGTAGTGTAACGGTCATGAGGAACACAAGCCAAGTCCCGTACACGAGTGAACCTTTCATTAGTTCGCCAAATTCTAGGTCACCGATTAATACTCCCGTGTAATACCATGACGCTAAGATGCCTAGTAAAAATGAACCCAACGTCATGATCGTGATGCTTACCCATTTTGCTGTAATGTAATTTGCGAACGAAACCGGTTTTACAAGAATGATATCAGAAACGCCACTGTTTTTTTCCGCCGCAACAATCCCCATAAACGCTAATACCAACACGAGAACCCCGATTTGGCTGTACTGTCCGAAGGTTTGCACGAGCACCTCTTGTGGGGTTGGCACCGGGATATCAAAGACCGCTCCCTCTGGCAACTCACCCGCTGCTTTGATGATTTCCGGCAAATAATAAGAGGTTACAGGCTGCATGATCCCAAGTAAAATGAAGACAAGTGGAATCCACAGGATTTTAAAATTCCGCGTCATCTCAATCCATTCTTTTTTAAATAGCACTGACCACTGTCTCATGACTTCACCACCTTCATGAATACATCCTCGAGGGACGATTGCCCAATTTTAAACGTTGATACTGGTATATTTTTAGTCAATATATCTTGTAAAATAGCATTTCTTGCAGGTTCAAGTTGAGAAACAACAATTGTCGCTGTTGTGCGCTCTGCCGTCACTTCATGAACCGAGTCAATTGCGGTTAAACCGCTTGCCCAAGTTGTAATATCCGTTTCTGCTTCAATAATGATCACATCATGCTGGTGCTTTTTTCGTAGACCAGAGAGCGTATCACTTAATGCCAATTCTCCTTTACGGATAATGACGATATCATCACAAACTTCTTCTGCGTCATGCAACACATGTGTTGAAAATAGAATCGTTGTCTTCTTTTTCAATTCCCGCATCATTTCAATGACTTCGCGGCGTCCGACAGGGTCTAATGCAGAAACTGGTTCATCAAGCATGACCAGCTTTGGTTCATGAATCATCGCCTGTGCAATCCCGAGGCGCTGCTTCATTCCGCCCGAAAAACCTCCGATTCTCTTTTTCTTTGCATCTGAGAGTCCTACCAACTCTAGTAATTCATCCGCTTTTTGCTGGGATTCCTTTTTCGATAAGTGGGCAAGTTGCCCGACATAGACCAAAAATTCATTTGCCGACATCCAATTGTAAAATACAGGGTGTTGCGGTAGGTATCCGATGTATTTCCGATTGTCGCCATTTTCCATGCCATCAAAGGAAATTTTACCTGAGGTAGGATGAAGAAGGCCCGCCAACATCCGTAAAGTCGTTGTTTTCCCCGCTCCATTCGGGCCTAGTAAAGCTGTACAGCTTCCTTTTTTAATATCAAAGGAAAGATTGTTAACCGCCGTTTCCCTTCCAAACCGTTTCACCAAATTTTCAATCGAGACCAATGTTTCCGTCATTCTATCTCTTCCTTCCGATTACAAAATAGAGAATCGGGCCAAGTATACTGACCAAAAGGATGACAAACACCCACAAAATCTTTGGTCCATTCGTTTCTTCACTTCTCACAAGATCGACTATGGCCGTTACTAATAAAATTAATTGAATCACAATGATCGGAGCAATAACCGCCCAATTTATTCCTTCAAGTCCTGTCATGCTGAATCACGTCCCCTTCAATTTGTTTTCCGAAGATAATACGACCGAGGTTCGGAAAAAGTTCAGTGCAAATTAAAGTTTTTTTGGGACACGGGGACAGGTCCCTCGTCCCACCATATTTTTACAGGGACACGGGACCTGTGAACTATAACCCGAATAATGGACAATTT
>NZ_NSEB01000004.1:255953-717604 GCF_002734215.1 Fredinandcohnia onubensis | reverse complement strand
TGTATTGTGTTCAGTTTTCAAAGAACTTTGTCCATCGCCCTGAAGCGACTTTTCTAATATAACATTTTTGATTTCGAGTGTCAACTTCTTTTTTTAAAAGTTTTTTTATCACTCTTTCAATTTCAGTATCGCTTGTTTTGGCGACAAGAATTAATATATCATCTCTTTTAACCTTTTTCAATACCTTTTTCAAAAAAAGTTTTAAGGATTTTTTTAAAGTACTCTCTTCTCTTTTCTCTACTAATTCATCATGTGATAAAGCCATGAATATTATACAAGAAATAGTTTTGGGATGAAATACTTTTTATAGGAATTAATAAAGCTGGTTCTATTATATTTATCAATCCATTTAAGTCCTCTATTATTTTATTCATATTTACTAGAGTGACTCATATATTTTATTAATGGGATTTTTGGAAGGAGGAAAGGTTTTGATTTTTGACTTTTTGCAAGCGGTAGGAATGTTTTTATCATTAGCTATGTGCTTATTTTTGTTTTCATTCGTATATATTGAAGGTTTGAGAATAAGCAATAATGAAGGAAGAATCGAGGCCAGCACTTTTATCACTTTTGTTTCGTCTATCATTATGGCCTTCGTTTTCAGTTTTTTTGCTAGTTCCTTTTATTAATTTCGTTCCATTCTGACATTACTATTGCTTGGATGTCAGTTTTTTTTATGCCTATTCTTCTCTCATATGCATTATTTGGTAAAAGTTGAAAATACTAGACCTATGAATATAATGGCTTGGAGGAAGAGGAATGAAGAAGTTATTACTAATTGGGGTTATTTTTTTATTCCAGTTTTCGTTTTTATCTAATGGTGTGTTTGCTGAGGTAACCCCTGAGGAATTAAAGAATTATACATCAGAAACCGGTTTTACCGAGAGTGATCTTGAGGATTATTTAGAAGTTTACGATTTGTCCGTAAAGGATTTTGAGACTGTTGATGAATTGGTTTCCTATTTAGGTGAGCCTGTTAACAAAGAAACAATCCAGACTCTTTTATCAAAACATAATATAAATGAGGATGAGTTACAGCATATCCTTGGTGGTTTTGGGGAGTCAATCCATGATTATTTATTTATTAAGGACCTCGAAACTACGGTTGATTTCTATTTAAATCATGCTGAGGTGATAGTAGAGGCAGAGCGGATGCTCTCAGAAATTGGATTAACGGAAGAAGAGATTGATGGTTTATTTCTTCACTTTTTAAGTCTAAATGATATGAATTTTGAGGAGAATATGAAATCTCTTAGTTCTAATTTAGAGCAATATTTCTCCTATAATAGTTCAGAGGGATTATCGGCAGAGCAGCAAAAAGAGCTTCTTGTGATGTATGATAAAATGATTGAAATCTTTGAGTTACAGCCACGGTACTTTCTATTAAAAGATGGTGTTAAGGAAGCTGTTGCATATAATAAGCTTCTTGAGAAAAGTTCACTTGATGGGGCAGACCTATTAGTTGAGCTTTACCGGACAAATGATGAGTACTTGCTGGATCTTAAGGTTTCCGAGGATATGCTAGCTTCTGACTTTATCCTTGTACGTGGAGAAAAGTTACTTACGGTAGCAACTCTGGCTACAGAAATGAGTGTAAAGGTACAAGGGAATAAGCTCCCAACAACGGCTAGTCCTTATTCCAATCTACTATTAATTGGGGCTTTATTAATAGTGATGGGAATCGGCTCCGTTATTATGACTCGAAAATTTACTTAAAAATGAAGCCATGTCTACGCTAATAGACATGGCTTTTCTTTACCCTACACTTTGCTCTGATAGTCGAACCCGCTGTTTTTTCTTCCTTTCACCTATGGAGTAAAGCCAAATACCAAGTATGATAATGACTCCTCCGAAAATCTGTGTATGGATGATTTTTTCTGAAAGGATAAAATATGCTAGTATCGCTGCACCAACTGGCTCAAATAGGATACTTACCGAAATAGTTGAGGTACTTACCCATTTTAATGACCAATTGAAAAGATTGTGACCGAGTAAGGTAGGTACAATTGCTAGTAGTAAGAAGTACATCCAATCTTGACTCGCGTATCCTCCTAATGGATATTTGAGGATCACTACGTATAAGAATAAAGTAATTGTACTGATGCTGTAAACAACAAATGTATAGGTGACAAGTGTTAGGCGTTTTCGTACTGTTTGCCCAAATAACAGATAGGCTGTCACCATTATGCAGGAAACAATCGCTAAAAAGTCACCATATAACGCACTCCCACTTATTTGGAAATCTCCCCAACTAATAATGATACTACCACATAGAGCTAAACAGGTACTTAAGATTGCGCCTAAGCCTATTTTTTCTTTAAACAAAAAATAGGTTCCGATAAAAGCAAAGACAGGCTGCATGGTCACCAGAACAGTCGAACTTGTTACGGATGTATAGTTGAGTGATTCGAACCAAAGTATGAAATGTAGAGCTAAAAATACCCCTGAAATGCTAGAAAATAGCCAATCTCTTTTCTTTATGGCCCGCAGTTCATTTCTATATTTCCATAAAAAAACAGGAAGCATCAAGAGAACTGTAAAAAAGAGCCGGTAAAAAGCGATAACGGGTGCAGGAGCATTTGCTAATTTCACAAATATAGCCGAGGTAGATACCGAAACGGCACCAATGGCTAATACAAAGTATGGATTTATTTTCGGTTGATTCATGTATGTCCCTTCATTCCTTATATAATCTTATTAAGTATATAAGATAAATACCAAAAAAGGATAGAAGAAATTCTACCCTTTTTTAACGCAACGAAGATGCAGAAATTTGCTCATAGTTTTTTACGTTATATGCAGAAATTTTTGTCGGCGAAATAGCGTATAGAGTATCACCGATTGTCAGGACACGTTGAATCTCACCCTCCCATGTTTCATATGGGCCAGGAACATCATGGGATAGCTTTGCTTTAAGTTCAATTCCTTCTAAATTGATATCGTACACAAAAGCTCCCTGAAATTCGAAGCGTTGTTCGTACTGCTTACCTTCTATATTTTGAAAAACAGTAATAGGGAATGCGAAGATTCCTTTTTCCTTATTAAACAATAGAGCCTTATGGTCATAATTTAAAGGCGAGTATGTTCCTCTACCACCAATGATTTCTGTGAATTTCTCCTTTGGATGATTCACATCTCGAATATCAAACAAGGAAATTTTGATCCCATCTGTATACACCCTTGGCTCACCCGTACTTGTTTTATCGGCGACCACCTTTGTGTCATAACCAAAGCCTATTAGATGGTTTTCGTCATACGGATGAAGGTAATTACTAAAGCCAGGTATTTTCAACTCACCTAGTACCTTTGGATTTTTTGGATTGCTAGCATCAATCACAAACAATGGATCGACTTGTTTAAAGGTGACAATATAGATTCGATCCCCCATGAATCTTGCAGAATAAATTCGTTCTCCACGAGCTAAATCACTTAAGGAACCAATTTGCTTTAAATTCTCATCATAAATATACAAATTATTCGCAGAAGGTTTGTTGGTATTCCAAGTATCCCCTTTCGTTGTGGCTACTCGGAAAGTACCGTTGTACTCGTCCATTGAAAATTGATTTAAAATCGTTCCTGGTACTTCAGTCGAACTATGGAATTCGACTTTATCCTTTTCCACTGAGAATTTATATAAGCTTGTATTCGGAGAGTTATCAGCCTCACCCTCCATAAAAGGTACGGCATAGTAGTTCGAAACCGCAATATAAATGTTCTCCTTAGACATGTACATTTGATTTCCACTTCCTATATAGGAAGTAATCGAAGCTTCTTTTTTAGGTTCATTCAAATCAAATGCAGCAATTAAAGTGAAGTTCGTTTCTTTTGACCCTGGTATATATTGAATGTCTTCATACGGGATTAATGTGCTTTCATCTTGATGTGCAGTATCTGAAAATCGCGGTCTCAATTCGACCTCTTCGTTCCTCATGTCTTCCATAATCCAATAATTTGGATAATGATTAGATACGAGATATACGTAATTGTCTATTCTCCGTGATGTCACATGATTGCCTTCTACTTCTACCCTACGTATTTCCTCGGGATTACTAGGATCATTAATGTCATAAACAATGGCGGTTGTAGCTTCAAAATGTCTAGGCGGGTATATCATCTTTCGCTGATTTGGATTTACATTTAGTGTACTATCACGGAATGTATAACCAATTACCACGAGCTGGTCTTCATACAAAAATAGTTGGCTTGGTGAAAATGAGTGTGAGAATGGTATGGATTTTAGTAAAGACATTTCCTTTGCAGGTGCTGCTTTAATGATATTGAGCTTTCCATCTATGATTTGAAAGATATGTTTTCCATCTGTTTTTACAATGTCTGCTTCATCAACACCCTGAACCTGTGTATTCGTTTCGGAATGTTCTCCTCCACCTTCAGTGGCTTGATCAGCTGCGGAGGATTCATTCGTTACAGACATTTCTTGTTTAGCGGTGTCCCTTCCGAAAATACTAAACCTTTGATTCCGCTTTTCTTCCTTAAGCGCTTCCCGAAATATCTCTTGGAGTTTTTCTTTTGTAACAGGTTGGATTTCAGTATCCATTTGGCTGACAACGGTTGGTTTTGAAGTGGTAAAAAATATAGTCATAGCCGTGATTATAATAACTGAAGCAAGATAAATGAACCATCTTTTCTTCATCCATTTCACCCCTTTTCCACTTAGACGAAACTTGGAAAGAAATGTTACATAAAAGAAAAGCGGAAGCAACTTTAAAGAGAACATCGACTAACTACCACCATTTCCTGCGGCAAAAGTAGATATGATCACTTCCTCGAAAATGCAGTGCAGTATTGTTTTTTAGCAAAAGAGCAAAAAATGTAAACACAGAAAAGGATTGCGTGTGCTTTATAAAGGTTTACAGGTTAAAAACATTTGCAAATTCCATAAAAAGGGAAATATGACTTCAAAAGAGATACTAAATGTAAATAGTACCCAGTTGTGTATCCTTTTTAATAAAAAAAGCAATAAAAGCATACGTAAATAAGGAATGCGTATGCTTTTATATAGATTGCCAGCATAAAAACATTCGCAAGTTCCATAAAAAGGTAAATCAATTTCAAAAACTACTATAACGTTCCTTAAGATTTGATTTTAAAAATAACAGCACCCTTATTCGCACTACGACAGTAACTATTGTCAATTTGCGAATAAGGGTGCTAATTATTTAATATTTTGTGTCTGTTATTAAAAAGTATATTAACTAAAACAGCTATGCTTATTACCGTATCAAAAGGAATGCTATTTTTTTTGCTAAAAATAATATTTATTAAAAAGAATCGAACTATAAACTATATCGAGGGTTCTCCTAATTTTGCATATTGATTTAATAATATCTCAAACACTCGTAGCATTCTTACTATTTTCTTTTCATCGTGGTTGCTCAGACACGAAATTTGAATCCATTTCTTTTCTTGTAAATAGCTGCTTTCATAGTGAAGATAATATCCCTGCAGTGCCATATCATCTCCAAAGTCCTTTGAAGAAATATAGCTTGGTAGTAATACCGTCATGATTGCAGGTGATGAAGATTCTTGTGGTGTTAAAATCTGTAGGCCAAGACCTTCAAGATATTCACGAATCAACTTGTATCTTGTTTTTATTTCAGAATAATACTCACCTATTTCATATTTTTTAAGAGCTTGTTTTAAAGCCTCTAGCAAGTTCGAGGAATGGGAATATGGAATACTTTGATTATAGGCATACATTCCGAGATCCAAATATCTTGGAATTGACTGATTTGGCTCAACTTCATGATTGTGGAAGACAAATGAGAGTCCAGTATAGCCACCAATTGCTTTCCCGCTCACCCCTGATGCCAAGTATATATTCTGGAAATCTAGTTTAACTGCTCCAATTGTACTAATACAATCCAGACAAAGCTTGACATTGTTCTTCAGGCAGATTTCTTTTAAATTTTCATAGTTTATGAGCATACCTGTAGAAGTTTCACTATGGACACCCCAAAGCCATGTATACTCACTATTTTCGAGTTCACTCTTTATATCCGCTTCTGTAATAGGATTTCCCCATGTTTTTTCTAATCTTGTAAAAGCTAAACCAGCTCGATTAGCATGATCAATTAATCTTGATCCAAACTCTCCATTGCTAATGATTAGGCCTTTACCTCCTAGTACAGATAGCTGGGCCGCAATAACATCATTTGCTAAAGTACCAGAGCCCACCAAAATTTCCACATGTTTTGAGTTTGTCATTTTACATAGTTTCTCTCTTACAGACTTCATTTGAAATGAAAATTCATTCGAACGATGGGAAATCGGCTCCTCACCAAGTGCTGCTTTTACATCCTCGCTTATTTTAATTGGACCAGGTAAAAAGCTAACAGGTTCTTTTAATATTCTGCCGGCCAAAGATTCATCGAACGTTTGTTTGGTTAAATACATCGGCCAAAATGACGCAACTTCGGTCCCAGTTAGAGATGCAAATGGTTTGAATCCTAATTGCCGATATAATTTTTCTTGTCTTGTTGTTCCTGAGATTAAGGCGACATCATAGCCTTCTTTCAAGCAATAATTAGACATAAGCTGGGCAAGGCCGAAAAAGATCCTCCCATTATTCCGATATTCTTCCTCAACAGCAAGCAAACGAATTTCGCACGGACTATTTGGTTTAACTGGCAGCTGTTCATCAAGATTTGGAAGCTTATGATCAAGTGAAAACGGTCTATTGGCTCTTACAGCAATCATACCTACTAATTTAGAATCCTTTACGCAAATTAAATATGTATTTTCATCATGGAATTTATCAATTAACATTTTTTCTTCATTTTTTTCATGCTGTGGAATTTCTTCAACAAATGTTTTGTAGTTTAAACGATGGATTTGATTAAATTCTTGTTTTGTCCGTGCTATTTTATAGACAAAAGTCACGTTGGAATCACTCCGCTTATATGTTTTTATTCACTAATTTTTCCTTTAGGTTGTCACGATGTGCCACTAGTAATAGGGCGATTACAATAAAAATAAGAATACATTCACGGATCGAATAGTCCATGAACCAATAAATGACTGGGACGGTAAGAAAAGCAGACATTCCAGCTAATGTAAAGCTTCTCAAAGTCAATAATAAAAGAAGGAAGATCCCACCGAATACTAGAAACGGTTGATAAGCCAATACAACTAATCCACCTGCTGCGGTCGCAATTCCTTTTCCGCCTTTAAATTTGAGAGTAATTGGCCAAATATGTCCGATGACGACTGCGATTAATGAGAGAATTTGCATTTCAAATGAGAAATTCAAGTATTTTGCACCTAGAACTACAACCATCCCTTTTAAAACATCACCAATGGCTGTTAGCAAAAATCCCTTCTTTCCTAGCAATCTACCAGCATTCCGAGCCCCAACATTCCCACTTCCGAGTTTGCGAATATCCTCGCCTTTCATAAACCTCATGACGACATATCCGGTCATTATCGTTCCTATAAAATAAGAAGCTATTACATATAAATAAATCACAAGTCCACCACCATTTTAGGTTTAATCAATTTTACCATTTTTTTCAGGTTATTTATATCGAAATTAAAGGATTCTTTTACATCTTTTTTAGTAGAATATATGAAATTTGGGACATCCTTATGCAAAAATAACGTATTAATATATTGTCTATTAAGAAGCCACATGATATAATTTTGCTAAATTCATACGGGGTTGTAGCTCAGGGGGAGAGCATTTGCCTGGCAGGCAAAGGGTCGTGGGTTCGATTCCCATCAACTCCATCATTAAAGTCACTCTTTGGTCCACATTGAGTGGCTTTTCTTATTGATAAAAGCACAACAGACCCGATCAGTTTGATTGGGTCTGTTCTTTGTTTAATATATGCTCTCTCACAAAGTGAGCAAACTGAGAAAGCTCTTCTGTTTGTTGAAGCTCCTTGCTCATCACTAAAGATAGTAGTGAGCTCTCGATGAGAAAGAGACGTGGGAGTTTATTATTCATAGATTCTTCCTGAATGAAGTCAACTAATTGCTGGTACTTTACTTTTTCCGGTTCATTTTGACGAATCTTCATAATCGCCTTTTTCAGGTCATTTGTTTTTTCAAAAAATTCAGTTTGAACATTCTTTTTTCCTTCATTCTTTTCAGGCAACCATGTTTTTAGTAACTCCGGATTCAATAGCTTACTATTTGCATTATCTACATCTTCAACTAAAGTTAGTAAGCGATCGACACAATATTGCATGATGGCTTCATGATCAACTTTCGGACCGTACGTAAAGAAGTGATATTGAAACGATTGTTGTAGCATTCCGGAAAAAAGAATCGCACAATCCAATAAATACTCACGTTTCTCTTCACCAAATAAGTCGATAAAACGATAATAAAGCCATCTGAGTTGCAATAACTGAAATTGTTTTACAAACTGCTTTAAATCCGGATCATTCGATACAAGGGCCTCTTCAATAAGAGCATAAAGTTTGTTTTGCTTATTTAACTGAAAAAAGAGACCTAATTGTTTACTAAAGATATCAATATTCGCAAGGTTTTCACCTATTAATAATTTATTCCGTTCTTCCTCGTTTTTGATTTGGATTGAGTTAAAAACGGCCATAAACAGTTCGCTTTTTGAAGAAAAATAGTTATAAAAGGTCCCCTTTGAAATCCCACTAGAATCAAGGATATCTTGGATTGACGTGGCTTGAAACCCTTTTTCCATAAAGAGTTGATGAGCCTTTTCTAAGACATATTGTTTTCGTTCATTCATGTTCAATCCCTACTTCTGAACTACCATTTTTTAAATTTTATAGTAAATGATTTAAATAAAGAATTCAAATATCAAATGGAATAACTTTTGTAAATTCGTTATTATTTCAACAATTTTGTTAACTACATCTGCTACTACAAGAATAACATTATAATAGAAGTAGGGGTTGATTTTTATTTCTATTTGCATGTTGCCCTTAGAAAGTTCAATCTCACCAAATTGAAAGGGGGTTCCTTTATGAACAGACTACTTGTTCCTGTTGATGGTTCCACTCATTCTATTAAAGCATTACAATTCGCGTTACAACTAGCAGATGAAAAAAATTCAGAAATCATATTACTTAATGTCCAGCCAAGTTATAATACTCCAAATGTAAAACGTTTTGTTGGAAAAGAACAAATTAGAGAGTATCAAACTGAAGAAAGTAAAAATGCGTTTGAACGTGCATTAGCTGAAATAAAAAGTGTCACTATTCCTGTCGAGACAAAATTAAGAGTTGGAGATCCATCAATTGAAATATGTGAGGAAGCAAGAGATTTAAAAGCAACACAAATTATCATGGGATATAGGGGACTTGGGGCTATCAAACGAACCGTGCTTGGCAGTGTAAGCTATAAAGTATTACATGATGCTCCATGCCCGGTAACAATTGTTCCTTAATAACGTCTTCTTGGTAGAATGATTGATTATCAATCATTCTTTTTTTGTCGAAAAAACCCGTCTTGAATTGTCGGAATTTTTTACCAAAAATTGGTTGATTACTAGTTTATAAATGTTAACATTAGTATTGAAGGTGTTTTTAGCAATGCCTGTATGCCTGTATTGCTAGTTTCATATTAAAAAGGAGGAAGAAAATGAGCCAATTAATTTTTGCATTACGAGAGAAGGTTGAGTCATTTTTAAGAGGGACTAAAAAGCTTTACATCAATGGAGAATTTGTTAAGAGTGCTTCTGGTAAAACGTTCGAATCCTATAATCCAGCTACCGGAGAAGTTTTAGCAACTGTAAGTGAAGCTGGACCAGAAGATATTGACCGTGCTGTAAAAGCTGCCCGAAAAGCTTTTGATGAAGGCCCTTGGCAAAAAATGACGGCAGCCGAAAGAAGCCGTATCATGTATAAACTGGCAGATTTGATGGAGCTACATAAAGATGAGCTAGCACAGTTGGAAACATTGGATAATGGAAAACCGATTCGTGAAACATCAAATGCAGATATTCCTCTAGCAATTGAACATATGCGTTATTATGCTGGATGGTCTACGAAAATTGTAGGACAAACTATTCCTGTAAATGGACCATTCTTTAACTATACTCGTCATGAAGCTGTTGGTGTTGTGGGACAGATCATTCCATGGAACTTCCCGCTATTAATGGCAATGTGGAAACTTGGTGCAGCTCTTGCTACTGGTTGTACGATTGTATTAAAGCCAGCTGAACAAACTCCTCTTTCTGCTCTTTATTTAGCAGAGCTAATGGAAGAAGCAGGATTCCCAGCTGGGGTCGTGAATATTGTTCCTGGATTTGGTGAAACTGCTGGTCAACCTCTAGTTGATCATCCATTGGTTGATAAGATTGCGTTCACTGGTTCAACAGAAGTAGGAAAAAGCATCATGGAAAGAGCCTCCAAAACATTAAAACGTGTAACATTAGAATTAGGAGGAAAATCTCCAAATATTATTTTACCTGATGCTGATCTTTCAAAGGCCATCCCTGGTGCATTAAATGGGGTTATGTTTAACCAAGGTCAGGTATGTTGTGCTGGCTCACGTGTTTTCATTCAAAAGAAACAATTTGATAATGTTGTGGCAGACATGGCAAGCCATGCTGAAAAGATTAAACAAGGTGCAGGTTTGCATTCTGATACAGAAATTGGACCGCTTGTTTCAATCGAACAACAAAATCGCGTTTTAGGATATATTGAAAAAGGAATTAACGAAGGTGCAGAACTAGTAGTAGGTGGTCAGAAACCATTTGAAGAAGGCTATTTCGTATCTCCAACTATTTTTGCGAATGTAAAAGACGAAATGACAATCGCGAAAGAAGAAATCTTTGGTCCTGTTATTTCAGCAATGCCATATGAGGACCTTGATGAATTAATTGCACGTGCAAATAATTCTGAGTATGGTCTTGCAGCTGGTGTGTGGACTCAAGATGTTGGAAAAGCACATTATATTGCAAACAACTTACGAGCTGGTACAGTATGGGTGAACTGCTATAATGCATTTGATGCAGCTTCTCCATTTGGTGGTTACAAGCAATCCGGAATCGGCCGTGAAATGGGATCCTATGCATTAAATAACTATTCAGAAGTAAAGAGTGTCTGGATTGCTATGAACTAAATAACAAAGCACCTGTAGCTTAACATCAAAAAAGCGAGAACCTCATTTTAGGATTCTCGCTTTTTTGTTAAAACGTACTTGTATTATGTTTCTGAATTTGCCGTTTTGGTAATTGGACCTTATATAAGAGATCGATAATCCGTGTGCTTATAAATTGACTAACGAGCGCATAAATGATGATTTTCCAATCCACGATGATTCCTGTCGCAAGCAAAATCGTACCATTAATGGCAAACAGTGCTTTTCCTGGTGAAAATCCTTTAAGTTTTGAAATGATTAAAGCTAAAATATCCATTCCACCTGACGAGGCACCCATACGAAATAATATCCCAATTCCAACACCAAAGATCATCGAACCTACAGTCAAATCAACGATTACATTTGAGATTGGATTTGTTACCAATGGACTGATTACACGAATGGTGAGTGCTGTAACTGTGACACAGTACAGCGTCCAAATCGCGGCCTCTTTTCCAAGCCACTTAATCGCAGCAAATAAAAGACCCGCATTTAGTACCCAAAGCGTAATATCAAAAGGAGTACCCGCTAAAAAATTGACCAGTACTGCGACACTAGCAGCTCCTCCAGTTGGAATATAATGTGGAAATAAAAAGGTTGCCATGGCAAAGCCCTGAATGATTGCTGCAATTCCAAGTATTAAACCTTTGTTCATTAATTTCATGATGTGAGCTCCTACGACTAAACCAGATTTTATTATAATGGTACCATTATTTATGAAAGTTAAAAAGTAACTATTCTCCTTCAAATCTTGCTAATAATTCATATGGTCTCACTTTAAATGCTTCATATGGCACATAATCTCCTCTTATCGCATCAAGAACACGTGGTGTAAACTTTGGCCTTTTTATATAATCAGCAAAATTTAGTTCATTTATTTTTACAAAAGCTACTTCTTTTGTTTCGTTAGATGTCGTTAAATTACCTCCTCTATATTCCCCTCGAAAAACAATTGAAACGACACTTCCGTTCGAATATACACCCGTTACACCATGTAATCGCACATAAACTCCTGTTTCCTCAAAGATTTCCCGACAAAGGGCCTTGTCTAACGTTTCTCCTTCATCCACTCCCCCACCAGGAAGCTCCCATGTATCAGAGCGCCAAAAGGTCTTTACCAGTAATACCTCATGATTTTCATTTGTGATAAATCCACTTACACTGACTGTGTGTTTAGGGGACTCATACGTACCTGTTGAAGATAAGAAGTCCTCCTTACAGTCTAAGCAATACTTTTTTAGTTCCTCTATTTTCTCTTTCTCTTTATAAACTCTTTTTTCAATTTTTATATACTCGTCCATATTTGGATATTCCCAAACGGCCATGATTTCCTTATTGGATTCATCTTGCCACTGTCCAATTAGTTTTGCACCATTTTTAATTTGAATCGGGATAAAGTTGTCATTTAAGAATTGCACACATTGAGAAGCCATGTTCGGAGTGACTCTGTAAATTATTCTTTTATATAACATTGTTCTCATTCCTTTTTCAAAGTTAATGTATCATACGTCAAAGTCTTCAATCTGTTTGGACATTTTCTTCGCATAATAAAAGACCTGCTTTACCGTAAGATAAGTGGTAAGCAGGTCTCTTTCTTTTTAATTAATCTTTCCAAATAATTTCACCCGATTTTGTTGTAGGATCGATTTCAACTTCGAAATCGTGTTTTTCATAAAAATAGACAAGACGATCAACGTGATCCCAGTCTCTTTTGGCGATATCGCCTGTAATAACAGGGATGTTTTGTTCGCGCGCAATTTCCTTTAAATGATTCATGCAAATCGAACCATAGCCCTGGTTCGCAGGTCCTTTGATATCACCAATATGAATCGCATTATCTTCATCTTTGTATTGTGCCTGAAGTGAAAAATCCCAGTTACCTCTATAGGCTGTGTCACAATCATTCACCATAATTTGGCAACGATTGCCGTCATCAAAGGCCGATACAATTACCCATTTTTCTTCCTTTGATTGGTCAATACCGATGATTTGATGCTTTTTGGAGATTTCTTTGATGTTATCTTGCATGCGAAAAAGCTGAAACTGTAAATCCTCTAAATCCTGTTTGACCTCTGACGGGTTCTTATTCAGATCCTCTTTCATTAGCAAACTTTGAAAATACATAACAAACACCTTTCATTGTATATTTTTTGCCTTAAAAGCAATTTACTTCCATTTTATTGATAAAAATGGGAAATGTTTACGTTTCTGACAACGAACATACAGTTTCAGATTATACTAGACTAACAGTATATTTGCAAACACCTCTCTAGGTCTGTCATCGTTTTATAAGATTGTTATAACATCTTTGTAACATAACTGTCATTTTATTATGTTAGGATAGTTTCCATGAGTAGGAGAAAGGTCTTATGAAGGAGGTAGGATAGTATGAAAATCTCAAACCTTTTACTTAAAAAACCAGCCCTCATTTATATAATTGGTGTTGTAATCATTATAGGAACAAGTATTTTCGCTACCATGCAACATTCAAATGCTGAAACACTTGAAAAGAAAGATACGCCAGCAATCAATCCAGTAAAAGAATTAAAGAAAGAAAAAATAATAAATAATCAAAAACCGCAAAGCAAGCCTGTGCAAATGGCTTCAAAAAATTATAATGTAGAACAGGAAAATACCATTACTGCTTCAGAATTGGACAAGCATTTAAAGGGAAATTTAAAAGGTTTAGGACCAAACTTTGTAAAGTCGGGTGAAGAGCACGATATTGATCCTATATTTTTAGCAGCATTAGCTGCTCAGGAAACAGGTTGGGGTGATTCTGAAATTTCAACCTCACCTTGGAACAATATTGGCGGTATTACATGTATGCCCGATATTTACGCTGATATTTTTGGTGAAGATTATCCAAACCCTGGTTGCCAGGAATTAGTCGAAGGTGGAACAGAATGGCAAAAATTTCGTTCTATTGAAGATAGTATCCATTTTAAAGCGATCTATTTAAAGAAATACTATGTCGAGAACGGAAATGAAACAATTGGAGAAATCCAGACAATCTACGCTCCAAATCAAGCAGCGAATGACGCCACTGGTCTTAATAATCATTGGGTAAAAAATATTGTATCCATTATGAATAATGTTAAAGAAGATCAAGTATGAGTAAGGTGCCTTAAAGGGTACCTTTTTTTGTTGTACTTGAAAAATAAAAATGAACTTTCTCATCACTTCATTCGTATTATCTACGGAAAATAAATGATAACGAAAATTAATGAGGGTGTTCATGATGACAGAGTTTTTTATATTTTGGATAGCTGCATCAATTGGGGCAATCGTCGTTATGCCCTATCAGTTTAAAATGTTAAAAGGCAAAATTGAGGAGGACGCAATAAAGAATCCCACTAAAAAGATTCCTCCTACTCCCGTACTTGTTTTAATCAGTATCATTCAAAGTGTTGTGTTATTAGGAGTATCCGCATTTATTGGAACATGGCTTGCTCCAAAAGTTGACTTACATTGGTGGTTAATTGATTCCTGGTTAGATGGAAGCACTGTTCCCTACGACATCTCAGGGACCATTCTTCTGAGTATTGTGATTGGATTTGTTGCAGCCATTATCATCATCGGTTTGGATATTCTTTTCATGAAAAAGATACCTAATGTTCAAATGGATGAACCTTCTAGATTTCAATCGTTTTTGGCTTCATTTTATGGTGGAATCTCAGAGGAAGTTTTAACCCGCTTATTCTTAATGACAGCAGTGGTTTATGTATTTAGCCTTTTAGGGCTTGGAGATCTTTCATATTGGATTGGTATCATCGTTGCTGCCCTTTTATTCGGAGTTGGGCATTTGCCAGCTGCTTTTGGACTTTTCGGCAAATCCAAAATCGTTATTATCCGTACGGTTGTACTTAATGCCATACCTGGAATGTTGTTTGGGTATTTATATTGGAAGTTTGGAATCGAAATAGCCATGATTGCTCACTTTACAGGGGATATATGTTTACACGTCATTTTTGGACCAATGTATCGAAAAAGAATGGCTGGCTAGCTCACGAAATTCGTGGGCTTTATTTTTTTGTATGCACACCTAAATGTTCCCGAAGTAATACAATACCAAAAAAGATTATTTTGGGAAGGAGCTCTACGATGTATTATTATGAACCTTGGATGATGCGTTCTCAACCTAAAAGGAACAATAGTACCAATACACATAGAATGCAAGTAAATGGTGAGGGAATTGTTACAACTGCGCCTAATATTGCAACCATCACACTAGGAGTCATTACAGAAAGTAGCACAGTTACAGAAGCACAGAATGAAAATAACCAACTTACAAAAAAGGTCATAGATTCTTTATTAGGACTAGGGATACCAAATGAACATATTAAAACTGTAGATTTTCGAATCGACATCATTTATGACTATGAAAACTCGAAACAGACCTTAAGGGGCTACCGGGTCACTCATATGTTACAAATATCAGATGTAGACATCCAATCTGTTGGTACGGTTGTGGATACAGCCGTTCAGAACGGAGCCAATACGGTGACGAATATTACTTTTACAGTGCGCAATCCTCACGTATATTATGAAAGAGCACTTCAGAATGCCGTTCAAGACGCACAAGATAAAGCAAGGACAATCGCCAAAAAATTAGGAGTTGCACTTCAAGAAGTTCCCCTTCAAATTAAGGAGTTATCACAGCAAAGCCCACCTGTTCCGTTTCAAACGGCAATGTTTGCAAAAAGTGAAGCTGCTACACCGATACAGGCTGGGGAGTTGACGATTACTGCTAGGGTGGAAGCGACGTTCCTATATTCCGTTTAATAATTAAAAGGCACTGATCTCATTGCCTGTTTAGTTCGCGTTTTAATCAATTTCAATTAGGTCCCATGATGTGATGATCCCTAATGGCTTTTCGTCGATTTGTCCAGTTTCGGTTATGATGACCGCTTCTAGTTTTTTACCGTGCGCATGGCGTTTCTCAAACTTTTCTTCAACGACAAATATATCACAATTTTGATCAACAAATTCGATTAGATGCTTTGTTTCGTAGGGGATGATTTTCCCAACTCGGATATTTGATAAGTCAATACTATCATTTAATAAATGTTTGGCCATCCATTTCATAATAGCCCCAGACGTTAAAATTCCAATGCAAATACCATCTTTGTAAATCGGAAACTTCGTATACGAATTGTTATGGGTGGCAAGAATCACATCTTTAATAGAGGAATGAAAATTAAAATAAATAACAGGGCGACTTGAAATCGATAATGCCGTTACTGGTTTCTCCAAGAGTGCTGCAATTTCCTCAATCCGCTCAACCACTTCTTGATGTGGCTCAGCTATATAAAAATCAGCACGTAACTTTTCATGGACAATCGCGTTGCGGAGCTTAGCAAATTGAAAGAGTTCATCCTTATAGGAACGGATAATAGCATGCCTTTTTGCACCATGCGCAACCAATTGACTAAATATATCTCCATTCACATTCTTGACCATTTTACTTAATGCTTTATGGACACGATTGAAGGCTATCTCAAATCGTTGTGATAAATCGATTTCGACTGTTTCCACTGTTCCCCCTCCTACTCAACTCTTATTATATTTTAAAAGTGAGTAGATTTGGAGAATAAATGTTTACATAAAAAAAAGCAGCCTCGAGGACCGCTTTTGACAATTATTTATCTGCTTCTTTATCTGCAACTAGCTCAAAATACAGTTTTCGTAGGATATATGTTTTATACGTTTCTAGTTTTTTTCGCTCAACTGGATGATGGTAAATCCCTTTTTCTTTTAATTGTTTCACGTACCAACCCTTTGATCCTGGATAAGACATATCAAATCCCCCTCTTTTTTTCGCTTGTCCTATATGTATGCTAGGAAGAGAAAAAGAATGAGTATCCTTTAAAAAATTTTTATAGAGTTTGTAACCTTTTACAAAACAGGTCGTCTAATTCAATGAAGTTTTCATTTCTCTCTTGCCTCTAATTACTCTCTCATAATTAGAGGCACTTTTTCCTTCATTTCCCCTATCATTTATATATACAAAAAACCTCTAGGGTGTCCTAGAGGTTTTTTGGTTTGCATGAAAGATTCCAATATGCAAATAGTATAAAAAAGAGGTGATTTTGTGAAGAAGGAGACACTTAGCTGGATTTTAACTGGACTTGTGATTGCTTTTTTTCTATGCTCATTTTTTTATTTTAGCTCGGATATATTCGCAAAATTCATTAGTGGATTTTGGGATTGAAAAAGCTCCCCTTTGCGTAAAATGGGAGCTTTTGTTTTGTCATTCCATTTTAGTAAGGAACATGGTAGTTCTCGGTGAGTCCACTTGATGATGGACTCAGTGGCTTGAAACTTCTACGGTGTGTCTGAATTCAAGGGTTTTTCTGACAGACACCATCAGTAACTTCTCCTTTGTGTCAGAATGCTAGGCTCATTCGGACTCAGTGAACCAAAAAACTCTACGGTGAGTACGAATTCAAGGGTTATTCTGACTGACACAACCTGAAGCTTCTCCCTTGTGTCAGAATGCAAAACTCATTCGGACTCAGTGAACTAGAAAACTCTACGGTGAGTCTGAATTCAAGGGTTATTCTGACAGACTCAACCACTTACTTCTACTTTGTGTCAGAATTACGGGTTGATTCTGACAGACTCAACCAGAAAAATCTCCAGTGAGTCCAATTGTGTGGTTGATTCGGACTCTTAGCACCCAGATACCTCTAAATCAAGTCGGAATGCTGGGATGATTCAGACAGAGAAAACCATAATTTTCTCTTTCCAGTCAAAATGCCACCCTACACCCGACTAAAATCAACCCGCTTTAATACTTTTGTACTTACATTTCTTCCAATTCAGCTACTGGGACACTATTTTTTTCATGCTCCCTACCTCTTAGGTGCACGGTGCACATATTCCCCTGCTCATCACAGCTGTCAATCCATACTGAAGTGCCTTGATAATGAACGGTTACTTCATTTGATGAAGATAAGATTTGCTTTGCTCTACGAATATCCATTCTACTCACTCCCAATTCATATTTTCTTCCCTCCAATAGTTTCCGAATTTCTAGGAAATTTATGCAAAAATAGCAAGCTTTTGAACACACTATATAGGAAAGGATCAAGGAAGAGGAGTAAACGTATGAAGCTTAATGAAAATGAGAAGAAGACACTTAGTGATTCGATTGATAGGTTAAATGAAGGCTTAGATGTTGTCATTCAGTTATACAATGAGGCAGAAGAAGATAAGCCTCTGATTGAATTTGATCAAGAGGTTATTGAAGCCATCGAAAAAGCGAAGGAAACCTTTGGAGACGAAGAGATTACTCGTAGGATTAATACAATCATAAAAGAGATCTTTGCCTTTCTACCAAAAGATGAAAAAAAATAGAAGAAAAAAGGAGTGGAGTGTTTGTTAACAAGTATCTTAGCTTCCTTTTTTAAGCGCTTTTTGATTGCCAAGCTTATTGGAATTGTTTTATTAGTCATCATCATCTTTGGTGCCATTATTCACTTAATTGAGCCGGAAAACTTTCCAACCGTTTTCGACGGGGTTTGGTGGTCGATTGTCACCGCCGCGACAGTAGGATACGGTGATTATGCTCCAACTTCATTTGTTGGAAGAATTGTGGGGATGTTTCTGATCTTTATCGGTGTTGGAATTGTAACCCGCTATTTCGCTGCGATTTCAACTTCAACCTTCGTTACCCAAAATGCATACCTTGAAGGCACGTCTGGATTCCACGGAAAAAAACACATTATTATCATTGGTTGGAATGAACGTGTAAGGGAAACCATTTCATTTCTTAAAACTCCAGGATCATCAACTGAAATTCTGTTAATTGATGATTCCTTAGAAAAAAACCCGATGCCTGGCAATCATTTTCATTTTATAAAAGGGGATCCGACTCGTGATGAGACCCTAAAGCAAGCAAATATACAAGATGCAGAAATGGTCTTAGTTACCGCCGACCAAGGCAAGGATGAAGTACATGCTGATATGCTCACCATCTTGACATTACTTGCGATAAAAGGGTTGAATCCAACCGCTTATACAATTGTAGAAATACTAACTACTCATCAGATTCAAAATGCAAAGCGTGGAGGTGCAGATGAAATCATCCAAACGAACCGGATTTCTAGTTTGGTTATGGTCAATAGTCTTTTTTCACATGGAGTGTCAGATGCTTTGCTGTCCATGTTGGTTGATTTAAAAGGTGTAAAACTTCAGTTTTTGGAAACGACCTTTGATTTGGTGGGATTAACTTTTCAAAAAGCGAGTGAAACTTTATTAAAAGAAGGAAAAATTTTAATTGGAATTAAACGAGGCGAAGAAATAACAATTAATCCTCCACTTTCACTTGAAATACGAAAAAATGATCACATTCTAATCATAAAAAGTTAAAAGGGATTCTCCATTCGGGAATCCCTTTTACTATGATCAGCTTATAAGCGTTTTTCTAGTTCGGCCTTCTTCTCTTCGAAGCCAGGCTTACCTAGTAGAGCAAACATATTTACTTTGTATGCTTCTACACCTGGTTGGTCGAATGGATTTACACCTAATAGGTATCCACTCATTGCACATGCTTTCTCAAAGAAGTACACAAGGTATCCAAATGAATACTCGTCCATTTCTGGTACATGGACAATTAGATTTGGTACGCCTCCATCTGTATGAGCAAGCATTGTACCTTCGAATGCTTTTTTATTAACAAAATCAACCGATTTTCCAGCTAAATAATTTAATCCATCTAAATCATTATCTTCTGCTTCAACAATTAATTCATGACGGGATTTTTCGATATTAATAACTGTTTCAAATAAATCACGTCGCCCTTCTTGAACATATTGTCCAAGTGAGTGAAGGTCTGTTGAGAAGTTTGCAGACGATGGATAAATTCCTTTTTGGTCTTTCCCTTCACTTTCGCCAAATAATTGCTTCCACCATTCGGAGAAATATTGAAGTCCTGGTTCATAGTTGATTAGCATTTCAATTGTTTTGCCTTTGTTGTATAGTGCATTTCGAACAGCCGCATATTGGTAAGCAGCGTTTTCTTCAAGCTCTGATTTAGAGAAATCAACACTTGCCGCTTGTGCACCCTTCATCATTTCTTCAATATTTGCACCACTAACGGCAATTGGAAGTAGCCCAACAGCTGTTAAAACGGAGTAACGACCACCAACATCATCAGGAATGACGAAGGATTCATAGCCTTCTTCAGTTGCTAAAGTTTTTAATGCGCCACGTGCTTTGTCAGTTGTTGCAAAGATACGGCCACGAGCTTCTTCTTTTCCGTATTTTTCAATTAACATTTTACGGAAGATACGGAATGCTAGTGCTGGTTCAGTTGTTGTTCCAGATTTAGAAATGACGTTAATTGAATAATCTTTACCTTCTAGTAAATCCATAAGGTCCTTCATATATGTAGAACTGATGTTGTTCCCTACAAATACGATTTGTGGTGTTTTACGTTGTTCCTTTGATAAGGAATTATAGAAGGAGTGGTTTAACCAATCAATAGCTGCTTTTGCACCAAGATAAGAACCACCGATACCAATCACAAGTAAAATGTCAGAATCTGATTTGATTTTTTCAGCGCTTTTTTGAATGCGAGAAAATTCTTCTTTGTCATATTCAGAAGGAAGGTCTACCCATCCTAAGAAATCACTACCTGCGCCTGTTTTTTCATGTATAGAATGGTGTGCGACCTTAACCGCATCACGTAGATATGTAATTTCATGTTCTCCAAAAAAAGTTAATGCTTTTGAATAATCAAAACGAACATGTGTCATTTTCAATACCTCCACCCTTTAATTTTCAATGCCTCTTTTCACTGTAACCAAACTTTTCTGTTAAATCAAGACCGTCGTCTTACTGTAAGCGTAGCCATTTTAAAAAAGTAAAAAAAAGAACTCACACAGGTAGTATGAGCCTTTTTGGCAGTTTATAAATATCAATTATAGGGATGCTTTTAGTATTTCAAGCGAATCTTGTTTGCCTAGTACTTTAAAGCGGCCAAATTCACCGAAAACAACTGTTTTTTCGGCCATTAGTTCAAGGTTTTCTTCTCCAATGTCGTAATCTGCCAATCTTGATGGTGCACCGATGCTGTTCCAAAATTCTCTTAGCTTATCGATTCCTTCAAGTGCTACTTCACGATCTGTTTTTCCTTCAGGATCGACATCAAAGACACGCACAGCCAATTGCTTGAAACGGTCTACATTTTCATCCAAAACATGCTTCATCCAATTCGGGAATAGAATCGCAAGTCCACCACCATGAGGAATATCATATACAGCAGATACGGCATGTTCAATATTATGTGTAGCCCAGTCCCCGTTATATCCCATGTTTAACATTTTATTTAAGGCAAGAGTTCCATTAAGCATAATGGTCGCTCTGTAATCATAGTTTTCTAAGTCATTAATTAGTTTCGGTGCCGTTTCGATGACCGTCCTTAGTATAGACTCACACCATCTATCTTGGGTTAACGTGTTCGGTTCATGATGGAAATAATGTTCAAACACATGTGACATCATATCCACCATTCCATACACTGTTTGATTCTTTGGAAGGGAATATGTATAAACTGGATCTAGAATTGAAAATTTAGGAAACACAGCAGGACTTCCCCATCCATATTTTTCATTCGTTTCCCAATTTGTAATGACCGAGCCTGAATTCATTTCTGAGCCTGTCGCTGCTATAGTCAAAACAGTTCCTAAAGGAAGAGCGTCAGTAGCCACTGCTTTTCGAGACATGAAATCCCATACATCACCATCGTATTTTACGCCAACGGCAATTGCTTTTGTACAGTCAATAACACTTCCACCACCAACAGCGAGCAAAAACTCAATGCCTTCCTTACGGCAAATTTTGATTCCTTTTTTGACAGTAGACAGACGGGGATTGGGTTCTACTCCAGAAAACTCGTGTACCTCTGCCCCTATTTCATTTAATTGGTGAATGACTTGGTCGTACAAACCATTTCTTTTGATGCTACCGCCACCATATATAAGCAATACTTTTTTTCCGTATTGGGGTATTTCAGTTTTAAGTTCTTGTACCTGCCCTTTACCAAAAATAAGCTTAGTTGGGTTGTAATATGTAAAGTTTTCCAAAATGATCGCCTCCTGTAAAAAATTATGGCAATGTTACAACATGTTGTAAAGTAGTTTGCTCTTTACATTATCTTTCTATTTTTATTAATATATGTAAAAAAAGAGGCTATTCAATGAATGCCTCTTTTTCTGGTTCTTAGTTAAAATTCGATTGTTCAATCCATTCTTCAAGCTTATCCTTTAAAGTGTTGAAACCTTGAGGGCTTTCAGCATTTGCTGGCTGTGCTTGTGCTGGACGTTTTTTAGGCTTAGCAGTTCTTTGTACCGGCTTTTCTGGTGCTTCTTCAGTTGCACGAATTGATAGACCGATTTTTCCTGCGCCTTCATCAATAGATAAAATCTTTACATTTACTTCATCGCCAACTTTAACATGTTCGTTAATATCTTTAACAAAACCATGAGTTACTTCTGAAATATGAACTAAACCTTGTGTATTTTCGTCTAAAGCAACAAATGCTCCATAAGGTTGAATCCCTGTAATTTTACCCTTAACAACACTTCCTACTTCGAATTTTTCTGTCATGCTACCCAACTCCTAAAACTTTAGTTTACATACCTTTATATACGCAATAAACAATTATAACACAGAATAGCCATTTATTCAAAAAAAGAACCTTTTCTCTTTTAGAGTTACCATTTCGAGATGAAATTATGAAGGAGGTAATATTTATCATTTTGATAATAGCGGGATCTGTGCGGTGTTTAAAATAGGTGATTACTGGAGATACTACTTTTAAAGGCTTTCTAGTATTCCCCTTTTGTATGTAGGACAAAACCAAAATTGGTTTTGTCCATTTTTTTATACAATTTTTTAGACAAGATTGTTGTTTTTCAAGAATCGGCCCATACGTTTGACTGCTTCTTGGAGTTGCTCTAGTGAGGATGCATACGAGCAGCGAATAAACCCTTCACCACTTTCACCGAATACATTACCAGGAACAACTGCTACTCTTTCCTCCATCAGTAAACGATGCGCAAATTCCTCAGATGATAATCCCGTTTCTTTAATAGACGGAAATGCATAGAAAGCGCCGCCTGGTATATGACAAGATAGTCCAATTTCCTGTAATGAGGATACGAAAAAGTTTCTACGCTGACGATAGCTTTTTCTCATATATTCTACATCTGAAAGTCCATTTCTTAGAGCCTCGATTGCTCCGTACTGAGCCATCGTCGAAGCACACATCATTGTATATTGATGAATTTTCAACATAGCTTCCGAAATTTCTCTTGGAGCAGCAGAATAACCTAAGCGCCATCCAGTCATAGCAAAGCCCTTTGAAAATCCGGAAACAAGGATTGTACGCTCAAACATCCCAGGGATACTTGAAAAACTAGTATATTTGCCTTCATAGGAAAGTTCAGCATAAATCTCATCTGAAATCACAAGTAAATCGTGCTTTTCCACAATTTTAGCAATGGCTTCAAGTTCTTCCTTCCTCAGCATTGTACCTGTTGGATTATTTGGAGAACAAATAATAATGGCCTTTGTACGTTCTGTTACTACTTTTTCTATTTCTTCTGGCTGTAGCTTAAATTCATTTTCAGGTCTCGTATGCACAGGGATAGGAACTCCGCCTGCTAGCGAAACGATTGGGCTGTATGCAACAAACGTTGGTTCCACAATGATTACTTCATCACCTGGATCGACAATTGCACGTAATGCCAAATCAATTGCTTGGCTTCCACCGACCGTCACTATAACCTCATGTTCAGGAGCATATTGCACCCCAAAAGATCTTTGTAAATAAGCTGAAATTTCCTGCCTTAGTTCTAGTAGTCCCGCATTTCCTGTATAAGATGTTATTCCTGACTCGATAGATTGGATGCTTGCTTCTCTAATTGACCAAGGTGTTACAAAATCAGGTTCACCCACACCTAACGAGACGACACCTTCCATGGTTACCGCTAAATCAAAAAATCGGCGGATTCCGGAAGGTTGTAATTCTTGAACTTTTTTAGAAAGGTACTGAGAGGTCATGGTGTCACCACAATCCGTTTGTCATCTTCACCTTGATCAAAAATAGTTCCATCATGCTTATATTTTTTCAAAATAAAATGAGTTGTTGTCGAAAGAACAGAATCAAGAGTTGAAAGCTTCTCAGACACAAAAGAACCAACTTCTGACATCGTTTTACCTTCAATTACAACCGATAAATCATATGCGCCAGACATTAAATAAACAGATTTTACTTCTTTAAAATGATAGATACGTTTCGCAATTTCATCAAAGCCGACACCTTTTTTCGGGGTTACCTTGACATCAATCATGGCTGTTACACCTTCATGGCCTTCAACTTTCTTCCAGTCCACGATTGTGTTATACTCCACAATAATCTTTTGATCTTCTAGTTTTTGAATAATGCCATCGACTTCATCGACACTTTTGCCTACTAATTTTGCAATTGTTTCCACAGGAAGTCGTCCGTTATTTTCAATAATCTCAAGTATTTCGATTTCATTTTCCTGTAACTGCATAATGGTCACTCCTAGTAATTTGAAATGAATTTTTGTCACTTATTATATCAGATAAATGAATAGTATATTGAATTATTTTATATTCATTCGAAATTTTATGAGTTTTTCTATCCCCTTTGGTAAAAATAGGGATAAATCAATAGTGTAGGATGTGGATTTTCATCAATGGATACGATACAAATTAAGGGAGTAAATCTTCATTATCAGTTATACCAACATAGTAAAAAGAAGCCAGTTCTTGTCATGTTGCACGGCTTCTTATCATCCTCATTTAGCTTTCGAAGACTGATTCCCTTTTTAAAGGAAGAGTATACAATCTTATCGATTGACCTCCCCCCTTTTGGGAAGAGTGAAAAATCAACTAGATTTACGTACTCTTATTCCAATATCGCGTATGTTGTTTGCGATTTGATTCGGTCTTTTCATTTTTCAAAAGTGAATTTAGTTGGCCATTCGATGGGTGGCCAAATATGCCTATACATTGCAAAGCAAGCGCCTGATTTAGTAGATAAATTAGTTTTGTTGTGCAGCTCAGGCTATATGAAACGGATGCCAAAGTCCTTAATCTATTCTTCCTATCTTCCCTATTTTCACTTTATTGTAAAGAGGAAGCTAGCCAAGCAAGGGGTATTACATAATTTACGTAATGTCGTGCATAACCATGAGCTCATTGACCAAGAAATGATTGATGGTTATACAGAGCCCTTCTTGGATAACCGTATTTTTATGGGTTTAACGCGAATGATTCGCCATCGTGAGGGAGACTTACCGTCTGAAGAATTAAAAAAGATTAACCATCCAGTCTTTTTAATTTGGGGTGAAAAAGATCGAGTTGTTCCAATTTCTGTAGGGAAAAGGCTTCATCAAGACCTGCCAAATTCTAGTTTTGTTTCCATTAAGAATACGGGGCATTTGGTTCCTGAAGAATGTCCGGAGAAAGTATACGAGTATATTTCGGAGTTTATCTAGGTGTTCTTAGCTCGACTTTCCTTCATCGGGTCTATGAAGGGGATTTGGTACGAAAATTCCCACCTGATTCCTCTTCATCCCGTCTATGATGGGGATTTGGTACGAAAATTCCCGACCGATTCCTCTTCATCACGTCTATGAAGGGGATTTGATACGAAGATTCCCGATTGATTCCGCTTCATCGCGTCTATGAAGGGGATTTGGTTCGAAAATTCCCACTCGATTCCTCTTCATCGTGTCTATGAAGGGGATTTGATACGAAGATTACCGACCGATTCCTCTTCATTGTGTCTATGAAGGGGATTTGATACGAAAATTCCCCCACGAATCCCCTTCATCATTTAAGTTAAAGGGTAAATGGAGAGCAGCGCCATCCCTCCCTATCCAAATCATCAAAGAACCCGTACAAAACCCTTAATATACAAAAAAAGATGGGTTGCCCCATCTTTTTTACAGTTCGCACGTCGCATTATTTAAAATGGATAAGAGTTTTACAGCCATGTCCTCACATTCTTTTAGTGGAATGACTTCCTCAAAGGAGAATTCAAAAATAGACTGTATTTTTCTTGCTAATTTACCGGGATTATCAAATTGATGGGCTGCCTGTAAAACATCCACCGCTTCTGTTTCATAAGAACCGACTCCATAGCCAAGTGGATCCCATTCTTGCAGCATAATCATAATTTGTAAATTGGCTTGTTGATTTTCCATAGAATCACCTAAAATTACTTCATGAAATTATTTTTGTCTTGTTTTATTAATTGCTTCTCTAGTTCCTCAGCTTTCGCTTGTTCTTTTTTTGAATGCTTGATAAATAAGCGAAACACGATAAACGCAATAATTAAGCAAATAACAGTAGTTATTCCAGCTGGAATATATTCTGATTTATCCTCAGGGAAATATAGAAACAGGTTTAATACTGGCATTCCTACACACCTTTCAACCTATAATGATAGCTTTTTACATTATAACACAAACCTAAGACGTGTTATAAGATGCTTGTTCGAATGACGTCGGTTATAATGAAAAGAGTTAGAAATTTGCAGAAGGAGTGATTAGAATGTCTGATGAATTTAAAGTTGGTGACATTGTAACTGGAATTTATAAGACTGGAAAATATATTGGAGAAATTACAGCAATCAAGCCTGAGCATTATCTTGTGAAGGTAAAGGCTGTCTTAAAGCATCCAATGCAAGGGGATATTCATTCACCGAAGGATGTTAATGTTCCACTTTTTCAAGAACGGAGAGCACTTGCTTTTAACGAGCAGACAAATGTTCCAAAAAAGATGGTACGCCATTACAAAGAGGAAGTTCCTGAATATAAGACCTCTTTAAGAGAAGCAGTGGAAAAAACAAAGAATGATTTAGAAGCTGAAGGAACAGAATGGGCACTACGTAGTCTTGAAAACATGAACGTGTTGGAGAAAGATTATTTTAAATAAGCCCTTGAGTCGAATTTTAGGCTAATGACCATAAAATGTATTTATTGGCCGTAAATTTAATTTATAAGCCGTATTTTTACCTTATCGGCCATAAATTACAATTATTGGCCGAAAACATAGAAAACCTACGGATTCAATTGTTCCGTAGGTTTTACTTTTTTAGTAAACCCGCTTGGCGCCTACATAATATTTAGACCAATACGTATTATCCATCGATACAACGTCTATTCCCTTTGAAGATGTGGCGGAAATAAACTTGTTATTCCCTACATAAAAGCCGACATGGGAGATACGGCCTGTATCATTGACCGCAAAAAACACGAGGTCTCCCTGCTGTAAATTTGCTTTTGAGACAGGCGTCCCCATCGTATAATAGCCTGCTGATGTAGTTCTTGGGATATCAATTCCATGACGCGAATGCATAAAGGAAACGAAACCAGAACAATCAAATCCAGCTGTTGTCGTTCCTCCCCACAGGTACGGAATTCCTACAAAATTATACGAGTCATTCACTAAATCTTGAAGCACCTGCTCTCGGTTTTGTGTTCCTTGTTCAGCTTGAGCAGTTCCACTCACTTTTAAAACTTGTCCAATTGAAAGGGTATTTGTTGTCAGATTATTGATGTTTTTAAGCTCCGTCACACTCATATTATAAGTTCGAGCAATTCCATATAAGGTATCTCCTGCTTTTACGGTATATGTAGCACTTGCTACATTTTTCTGTGGGGCTGTTGCTGTATTTCCTAGCTGTAATGTTTGACCCACATAGAGCATCGATGATGTTAAGTTATTATTTTTCATGATTTGGTCAACCGTTGTGTTGGCTCGCTGGGCTATCGAATATAATGAATCGCCAGGTTGAACCGTATATGTGTTGTCTTGTATTTGAGTGGTCTGTGGTGCAGTACCGATTACTTGTAGGGTTTGTCCCACATGGATGGTGTTTGAAGTTAGATTATTTAATTGCTTGATTTGATCAACACTCATGTTATAAGAATTAGCAATGGAGTAAAGTGTGTCACCACGGGTGACTGTATACGTTGCTGTCGTTTGTGGAGGTTTGGCCTCACTAATTACAAGCGTTTGTCCAGGGTAGATCATATCACCGGTTAAATGGTTTAGTTGTTTTACCTGGGACACGGTTAGATTATATTGTTTTGCAATTCCATATAGTGTATCACCGTTTGCAACCGTATGCGTTGTTTGGGTTTGGGAACTTGCTTGGTTATTGCTGGCTGCCTCTACTTTAGAGGAATGGTGTCCTCCCACTAAAGTAATTGTTGCGATTACCATTGTCCCCATCATGACCTTTACGATATTCGGATTTAGGGTAGGGACTTTTTCATTGAGATACATGCGAATGCTTTCGTTTAGATGAAGCTTTTTGCCTTGTTCTGGTGTACCAATTTCACTTGAAAACTCCTCTAGCTGGGGATCTATATATAAACATACAGTTTGTGGATTTTCTATTTTATGGCCAATAAACATAAGGCATCCCTCCTTTTGAAATTAGGATATCCTAACGGGATGCGATTATTTTTCAAATCAATTGTAAAAATTCGACAGTGCTATCAAATTTTAAAAATAAAAACCAATTCACTTGATGAGCGAATTGGTTTTTTATAGTGCAAATTTATTTAATACTTTCGAGAAATCGACTCGATCACCGATAGTTGTTGGCTCTGGTTTGGATAAATAGCGTTTATCGTTTTCAACTAACTTGAATATATTAAAGGTTGTAAGGGCGTCATCAAGGGCACAATGATGTTTGCCTGTCCCTTCTTTACCATACTCTTGGACCGCCTTCCAAAGACCTGTCTGATTTTGGTCCCCAAAAAAGCGTTTATATTCCATAGACAAGTCCCTTTGCTTTCCTTTAAAAGGAAAAGGAATTCCAGCCCGTTGAGAATTATGGCGCAAAACCTTCATATCCATATTTCCCCATGTGATGATGGTGCTAGATGAATGATTTTCATACCCTGAGAGCTTATTAACCAACTCTTGAAATGTGATACCGTGATCGACTTGCTCTTGAGAAATGTTTAAAAAGGACTTACATCGTTCTGTTAATGTAGGAAATTTTATTGGTTTCACATATGATGAGTATTGTTCGATTATTTTTTGGTTCCTCACGCAAACAAGTCCAACTTCAATAATCTCGGGGTAAAATCCTTGTGGGTTGTTTTTTCTCTCTGGCATTGTAAATTCAAAATCAATAAACAAATATTGATGCTGATTATCCACTCCTAAACCTCCTTTATCATATTAGTCTAGTAAAGTTAGATACTACCTTACAATATAAAATCAACGAACATCTTTTTAAATATTATAGCACGGTTTACTGTATTTTTCAGAATATATTTATAATATATATGCTATTTAACCTTAACTATATTCAAACAGGCTTTGAGCCCGCTTGAATATAGTTATAGCCTCCGGCGGATGCCATGATTTTTCAAAGGTAATTTTCGAGCAAGCTCGAAAAAATCAGGCGCAAATACGCCAAGGCGTAATTGATTAAGTAACAATAATATTCTATAATATTTAGTAAGTCGAAATATTCGAATTAAGAAGGTGTTTCCGATTCAATCAGCTAAGCGAAATCTTTTGATCATGTGGTTTGCCAATTTCTTTGTTGCTGCAAGTGCTACAATGATAATGCCATTTCTCTCTTTATACATCGAAACCTTTGGTGATTACTCAGATAGCTTTGTACAAAGGTGGGCTGGATTAGTTTTTGCAGCAACCTTTGTTACGGCTTTTTTTATTTCACCGATATGGGGACGTTTTGGTGATCGAAATGGCTACAAAAAAATTCTTATCATTACAGGTATTGGTATTGCCGTTAGTATTTTTTTAATGGGATATGTGAACTCGGTAAAGCAATTATTTTTCTTGAGACTCTTCATGGGTGCTGTAACAGGTTTTATTCCAACCTCCCTTGCCCTCATTTCCGCACAAACACCGAAAGAAATTGCCGGAAAAACGTTAGGAACACTTCAAATGGGGAATGTGTCAGGAGCATTATTCGGTCCATTATTAGGTGGATTGCTTGCAGATGCAGTCGGTTTCCAATATACCTTTGTCCTCACTGCGGTCGTGATTTTAGGGGCAGTCGTCTTAGTTGCTGGTGGTATTAAAGAGGTACGAGCGAATGAAACAAGTACTACTGCCAAAAAGTATACCCGTAAAGAGGTTTTAATTCATATCCTCAAGCATCCGGTTTTATTAACCATTATGCTTATCTCGACTCTCATCCAGGTCGCTAATTTTAGTATTCAGCCCTTACTTGCATTATATGTTACGCATTTAACAGACAGTAGTAATATTGTGTTCTTGGCTGGGATGGCATTTTCCGCGACCGGTTTTGGAAATTTATTATTCACGAGACAATGGGGTAAAATCGGTGACAGCATTGGCCATGAAAAAATCTTAACAATCCTCTTGCTTGCGTCCTCGATTATGTTTATTCCGCAAGGACTTGTGACCGAGTTATGGCAACTTGTAGTTTGTCGATTTTTATTTGGAATGGCCGTTGGAGGGCTCATCCCTTGCATGACAGCTTATATCCGTCAGGTCGCACCACTTTCCATGCAAGGCGAAGTTCAAGGCTATAATGTAAGTTTTCGGTTTCTAGGAAATGTCATTGGTCCGATTTCTGGTGGGATTCTTAGTGGTTTTTTCGGAATTTCTACCGTCTTTTTCGTAACAAGTGGTCTCTTTTTAACGGGAGCAATAATCTTATGGCTAAGTGTTGTTCGGCATTCTGAAAAATCAACTCAACAAGCTGCTTAAACAGATGGCGATTGCCATCTCTTTTTTTATATAATACTAGTATAGTATATTTCGAGAGAGTGTTTTAAATGAGAAGACAAACAGGGTACATCATCACTTTTTTACTTTTACTGTTGTTTTTGTTTGTACTATTCCAAGTAAACGAGGAGTTGAAGCTTGCAAAAAGTTTTCCAGCTGTGCTGGATGAAAAAATCCCAATTGATGAAGTGGTGTTACCACAAACAAGCTACATAACGGACAGAACAGGAAAAGTAATTTCAGAGATTCACCATAGCGAGAATCGGATCACGCTCACTAAGGATGAGATTCCGCAAATTGTAAAGGATCTGTTTATTACCATTGAGGATCAGCATTTTTATGAGCATCTAGGCTTTGATATATCCGGAATAAGTAGAGCTGCTCTTGTTAACTTACAAAATGATTCTATCGACCAAGGTGGAAGTACACTTACGCAGCAGCTAGCTAGAAATCTCTATTTAACCAACGAAAAAACCTATAACCGAAAGTTAAGTGAACTATTGTATTCGTATCAACTTGAGCGGAACCTTTCAAAAGAAGAGATTATAACATTGTACATAAATGCGATTTATTTTCAAAATGGGGCATATGGGATTGAAACTGCTTCTCAGCTTTATTTTAATCAATCCATCAAAGATGCGTCACTCGCGAAAATTGCTTTTTTAAGTGCGATACCAAATAATCCATCTCTTTATAATCCAGTTACGCATTTCTCAAATACAAAAGAAAGACAAGAACGGATTTTACAAAACTTAGCCGAAGCAGGAAAAATTACAAAAGAGGAATATGAAAAAGCGCTACATGAGCCGATTGAACTTGCAAAAAAGGAGAAAATCGTCGACCAGTATCCTGATTATACGACCTATATTTATCAAGAGTTTGAGGAATTAATTGCTGAAAAAGATGGATTTAACCAAAAAATAAAGTCAGCAACTTCAAATGATGAAAAGGAAAAACTGCAGAAAGAATTAGATACTAAGGTAAAAGAGACTCTCAAGTCTGGAATCATCATTGAAACAGCATTGAACCCTTCAATACAGGAAGCCGCTATACATTCAGTGGAACGATATTTACCAAACGCAAACGTTCAAGGTGCTGCTGCAGTTATCGAACATAGCAGGAATCAACTTGTCGCCATTGTTGGTGGGAAAAATTACGAAAAGTTTTCCTTTCACAGGGCATACCAAGCTTTCCGTCAACCTGGCTCTGCGATTAAACCATTGCTTGTTTATGCACCTTATTTTGATCAAACAGGTGCCTCTGTCTCACAGACAATTAATGCAAACAATTATTGCAAAAACGGATATTGCCCGCGAAATTATGGCGGTGGCCAATATGGAAATGTTAGCTTACAAACGGCTTTTAAGTATTCCTATAATACCCCTGCTGTTCGTCTGTTAGAAAGGGTTGGGGTTGAAAATGGTTTCAATTATTTGGATAAGCTTCACTTTTCGAATGTGGTTAAAGAGGACCACTATTTACCCGCGGCCATTGGCGGTTTTACATACGGGATGTCCCCTTTAGAAATGACAAATGCATTTGCAACATTTGCAAATAATGGTCAATTTATTCAAGCTCGTGGTATTACAAGGGTAACCGATTTACAAGGAAAGATCCTTTATGAATGGAATGAACAATCTTCAACGGTTTGGAGTCGTTCAGCTAATCAAAAGGTAAAGTCATTACTTGCCGACGTTGTTAAATCTGGAACGGCTAAAGAAGCGAATTTTTCTAGCGGTTATATTGGTGGAAAAACTGGAACCACAAATGATGTAAAAGACCTATGGTTCGTCGGTTTAACCGAAAAGTATACAGCAGGTGTATGGGTCGGTCATGATCAGAACAAAAGCATTTACTATATGGAATCACGAAAACCGCAAATATATATATGGAAGGATATTATGAAGGCGAGCCAGTAATTGGCTCGCTTTTTTAGATTGGTAAGCTAGCGATAATACTGTTGTATAACCGAATACATACATAAGTTACGGTCATAAAAAACGTGAACCAACTTAGTGTATGAAAAAAGACTAATCCAATTAATCCACCGAAAGATAAGGTGTCTTGTATTTTATAGACGAAAAAAATAAAATATCCAAGAGTTGCGAGTAACAGGACAATGACGATGCCATAAAAGGATTGGACAAAAGCAAGTGAAACCGTTCCTCCAACAAGATAGAAGAAGGAACCGACACGTATTTTGGGCAAACTTTCTCCATTACTGTCCCTCGTAAAAAACAAAAGGGAAAGTTCAAGCAATGTATTCGAGATTAATTTTAGAGCGGCAAATACCATGAAATAAATCAAGAAAAACACAAAAAAGATCGCAAAATTAATCCAGGTTGGGGAGAAAAACTCCTGCATTCCACGGTAGATACCAATTTGTTTAAGTAGCTCTAATGTTTTCAATTCAGTCAAAATCGCAAACGAGATACTAAAAAGGATAATAGAAATAAGCGGAAAGTAACTTGTAAAATATGTATTCTTCATTTTCAATTCCTCATATCAATACTTCACTGCGTTGTTCTTTTCGATTTTAGTGGTAAATCTCTTTTTTGTAAATACATATAGAGTAAGGACTACTATTATGGGAAAAGAGGGGTTAGATGAAAAAAGGGTTATTATTTTTGATGATTGTCTGTTGTTTGGCTTTTTTCACCTTCTTAAGTACGGCAGGTGCATCTGGGGAATCAGATTTCACAAAAGCGGTTAATGAGAAACTGAAGGAAATTAATTATTATGCGGAAGGTTCTGCTGAAGTGGTTAATACCATTACGAAGGAAGCAGAAATTACAAAAGTCATCACGGCGGATGATCCAAGTACAGAGAAAAATGAAGAAGAAATTGATACGTATACAGCCAATGTTGTCGTAGGGCACGTAGCATATAAATTAAAACGCGATAGCATTTTTTATATTCAAAAACATGAATTCTTTTATTATGATACGGAAAACAAAGAATTTCTAATGCTCGCAAATTTCCCTGATGATCAGGAAATTGCTGCTCTATACGATGATTATATGGAAGCTGGTTATGAAGCTGGAATTACATTAACTTCGAATTTATTATTTAGTTTATTTACTCTCTTGGCTCTTCTTGGATGTCCCATCTTAATTATGATGTTCCATAATAAAGCTATTCCGGTTCCAATGGTAAGAAATAACAGTATGATTTAGGATGAGATGCTTTTTGTCTCATCCTTTTTTTATTTTCGATGTTCGATCCGAATATATTCACGTGGTTTGAATTTTGGGTAGACCGTTGTTTCCTCAGTTTGTGTCGAATCAATTGTTTGTATTTGAAATTGTTGATTGTTATCAACTTGTTCTTCTACGATATATTCTCTCTTCGTTTGGTCATGAATTACCCACGCTATTGTAAACAAGAAGGCAAAAATCGCAATTGCCACAATTCCTTTTTTCACATTCACAAAACTCACCTCTTGCTACTAGCATTCATTTCGAAAAGCATTTTTATACAATCTATTTTAAAAAAATTTTTTTGTTCATAAGAACACATCTCTTCATATTTAATAACAACTAAATATCTAGGTAACACTAGAAGTTGCAAGGCATGCAAGTTCGTAATAATTGTTATATACTTTTATAAGATGTAACTTTATTCAGCATAAGGCTTCTACTTCAATGAGTGATATTGTAAAAAAAACTACAAATTGAACTGGGTCTAACCTTGGCTGAATAAAGTTAAAGCCACCGGCGGATGCCACGATTTTTAAAAGGTAGTTTTTCGAGCAAGCTCGAAAAAAATCGGGCGGCAAATACGCCAAGGCGCATTTGATAATTTTGTTTGAGGGGGTACTGTTTTGTCACTTGTACATTGGGCCATATTATCTCCATTTATATTGGCTATCTTAATTCCTTTTTTACGCAAATATTTGCGCGGGATTCATACAGGTTGGTTTGTACTATTTCTACCTGTACTACTATTTTCTTATTTCTTTCCATTTATGAAGGACACGATGAATGGAAATCCGATAATTCGTACCGCAGAATGGATACCTTCCATTGGAGTAAATTTCACTGCGTACATTGATGGATTAGGACTCTTGTTTGCCTTACTGATTACAGGTATTGGAGCATTGGTTGTTCTCTACTCTATCTACTATTTATCGAAAGAAAAGGAATCCCTACATAACTTTTATGTGTACCTACTCTGTTTTATGGGAGCTATGCTTGGAGTTGTCCTCTCCGATAATGTGATTATGCTTTACACGTTTTGGGAGTTAACTAGTCTATCTTCTTTTCTACTAATTGGATACTGGCATAATCGTGAAAAGTCTAGGTATGGTGCACTTAAATCAATGTTAATCACCGTGTTTGGTGGTTTATCCATGCTAGCTGGATTTGTTTTACTATCACTCATGACGAATACATTCAGTATTCGTGAGATGATTGCTCAAGTGGATACATTACCATCAAATTCACTATTCATTCCGGCAATGCTATTAATTTTATTAGGTGCTTTTACAAAATCAGCTCAATTTCCGTTCCATATTTGGTTACCGGATGCAATGGAAGCACCAACACCTGTTAGTGCGTATCTTCACTCAGCAACAATGGTAAAGGCAGGTATTTATTTAGTTGCGCGCTTAAGTCCAATTTTTGCTGGATCAAGTGAATGGTTTTGGATTATCTCAACCTTTGGAATCATTACCTTGTTCTGGGGCTCATTTAGTGCCGTTAAACAAACAGATTTAAAAGGAATTCTCGCATTTTCAACAGTAAGTCAACTGGGGATGATTATGTCCCTATTAGGAATTGGTTCAGCTGCTCTTCATTATGACCATCTTGATACCAATATTTATTTGGCTGCAATAGTCGCCGCTATTTTCCACTTAATTAACCACGCGACATTCAAAGGAAGTTTGTTCATGGTTGTAGGTATTGTCGACCATGAAACAGGTACCCGTGATATACGCAAGCTTGGTGGATTAATGACCGTGATGCCAATCACCTTCACATTGGCTGTTATTGGCGCCTTTTCAATGGCAGGTCTACCACCATTTAATGGTTTCTTAAGTAAAGAAGCGTTCTTTACAGCCATTGTAAATGCAACGACACTTGATATTTTCAATATGGAAACATTAGGTATTCTTTTCCCTATCATCGGTTGGATTGCTAGTGTATTCACGTTCATTTACAGTATGATCCTAGTCTTTAAAACTTTTACTGGAAAAGCTCAGTTTGAAAAACTGGATAAAAAACCACATGAAGCACCAATTGGGATGTTAATCTCGCCAATTATCCTAGCTTCACTTGTTATCATTTTTGGTTTGTTTTCAAACATTCTGGCTCCAAGTTTAATTGAACCAGCTGTGGCATCCATCGTTCCAAGCTTACTTGATGGTGATTCAAACTATCATGTTCATTTTGAATATTTCCACGGATGGAATGCACCGCTCTTTATGTCAATTGGAGTTGTTGTGTTAGGAACCCTTATGTTTCTTTCGCTTGCAAAATGGACAGGCATTTACAATGTCTTTTCCAAGCGCTTAACTTTAAACAATCTTTATGACAATGGGATTATTGGAATGGAGAGGTCAGCATCAAAGTTAAATCGCTTCTATATGACTGGGGTTATTCGTGACTACTTAGTGATTATGTTTGCATTCTTTATCTTAGCAATTGGAAGTGCGCTCATTATTAAAAATGCATTTGCTTTTGATTTAACACATGTTGCGCCAGTTCGACTTTTTGAAGCCGTGCTAGCATTTGTTCTTGTGGGTGGCGTAGCGACAACTGTTTTCGCCAAATCAAGACTTACGGCAATTATCGCACTTGGTGCAGTTGGATATTCAGTTTCGTTATTCTTTGTGCTATTCCGCGCACCTGATTTAGCGTTGACTCAGCTCGTAATTGAAACAGTATCTGTTTCCTTATTCCTTTTGTGTTTCTATCACTTACCAAAGCTACACAAAAAAGAAAAACCAATGCGTTTTCGTCTTACAAACCTCATTATTTCATTAGGGGTTGGAACCATTGTTACTTTACTTGCGATTTCCGCAAATAGCACAAGATTGATTGACTCTATCTCAAGTTATTTTGTAGAAAATAGCTATAAAAAAGGCGGAGGTACAAATATAGTTAACGTCATATTAGTAGACTTCCGTGGCTTTGATACATTGTTTGAAATTACTGTGCTCGGAATAGCAGCACTAGGTATATTTACAATGATTAAATTACGTTTAACAAGGAGGAAAGAAGGATGAAAACAAATGATTTAATCCTACAAACAGCAACAAAGATAACTGTTTTCATTATTCTTGCCTATTCCTTGAATCTCTTTTTTGCAGGTCATAATACTCCAGGAGGAGGATTTATCGGTGGACTGATTTCAGCTGCAGCAATCGTCCTTCTCCTTTTAGCATTCGATATGAAAACAGTAAAAAAAGCCTTACCTTTTGACTTTAAAAAGGTAGCGGCTCTCGGGTTATTAATTGCAACTTTAACTGCAATGGGTTCATTCTTTTTCGATGTACCCTTCTTATCCCATACATTTGGTTACTTTAATTTACCAATTTTCGGGAAAACAGAACTTGCCACTGCTGTATTATTCGATACCGGTGTTTATTTAGTTGTTGTAGGAGTAACCATGACCATTATCCAAACAATCGGGGAGGATGAATGATTTATGGAGATTTTAATGGCTATTGTTATCGGTATTTTGTTTACGGCAGCGACATATATGATGCTTTCAAAAAGTCTAATTCGTGTCATTATTGGGACAGGTTTGCTAAGTCATGGTGCCCATTTATTGATTTTAACGATGGGTGGGTTAAAGCATGGAGCTGCTCCTATTTTAGTAGAGGGTACGAAGGCATATGTTGATCCACTTCCACAAGCCCTTATTTTAACTGCGATCGTAATTAGCTTTGGGGTAACATCGTTTATTCTAGTGCTTGCGTATCGCTCCTATCAAGAGCTTGGAACGGATAACATGGATAAATTAAGGGGAAATGATAGCGATGAATAATTTTGTAATCCTTCCAATATTGATTCCTCTCATGACGGGAATCATACTTATCTTTGTAAATAAATATACGAAAGCATCAAGAGTTATCAGCTTAATCTCAACAATCCTAACTGTCCTTGTGTCATTAAGCCTTGTTAATCAGGTCTATCATAATGGGATTCAAACTCTTAACCTCGGTGACTGGGACGCTCCTTTCGGAATTGTACTAGTAGCCGATATGCTTGCTTCATTACTTGTTACTACAGGCAGTATTGTAGTCTTAGCGTGTACAATCTATTCATTCAAGAATATCGGGAAAGAAAGAGAAGCTTTCTTCTACTATGCGGCAGTACAATTCCTAATGGTTGGGGTATTAGGTGCATTCTTAACAGGGGATCTTTTCAACCTCTTCGTATTTTTCGAGGTCATGCTAATGGCTTCTTATGTCCTAATTGTTCATGGTGGGACAAAGCCACAATTACGTGAATCAATTAAATACATCTTGGTAAACGTGATCTCATCTGCCCTTTTTGTTATTGCCGTTGCCTATTTATACGCAGTAACAGGAACAGTTAATATGGCAGATTTATCAGCAAAAATTAGTGAACTTGGACAACCAGGTATTGTGACTGTTATCTCAATCCTATTTTTAGTCGTGTTCGGGTTGAAAGGTGCAATCTTCCCGCTATTTTTCTGGTTGCCTGGTTCTTATAATGCTCCACCAACACCGATAACAGCTCTATTTGGAGCGTTATTAACAAAGGTTGGAGTATATTCAATCATTCGAACGTTTACGATTATTTTCTATCACGATACAGGTTTTACTCATACCTTAATCGGAATCCTTGCAGGGTTTACAATTCTAGTAGGTGTAATTGGAGCTGTTGCATACTGGGATGTTAAACAAATTATTATTTACAATATTCTAACCGCAGTAGGTGTAATTTTGGTAGGTGTTGCAACATTAACACCGACATCACTTACTGGGTCGATTTACTATTTAATTCATGACATGATTATCAAAGCTGCCCTCTTCCTATTAGTTGGGGCGATGATTGTCATAACGGGGACAAGCAATTTGAAGAAAATGGGCGGTTTAATCAACCATCATCCATATTTAGGCTGGATGTTCTTCATTGCAACCATTTCACTTGCAGGTATCCCTCCATTTAGTGGTTTCATCGGCAAACTTCTAATTGTTAAAGGAAGCCTTGCTGCTGAGCATTATGCACTGGTTGCGGCAATTTTAATTTCAAGTCTTCTAGTCCTCTATTCGGTAATGAAAATCTTCATTAACGGTTTCTGGGGTGAAGCAAAGCTTAGGAAAGAAGAAGAAAAAGGAACAACAAAAGGACTATTATTTCCAATCACTCTTCTACTTTCACTCTCAATTGCACTTGGATTTGGTGCTGAATGGTTCTATCCGTATATCTCGCAAGCAGCTCAAGATTTAACGGACCCATCCATCTATGTCCAAGCTGTCTTAAAGGAGTAGATATTATGTTGTTGCAATTGGTATTAAATATTTTTATTGCCGTTTCATGGATGTTTATTTCGAATTCTTATGACTTTGGAGCCTTTTTTGGCGGATATTTGATTGGTCTTTTTCTAATCTTTATTTTACGTCGTTCCTTCTCACACAGGTTTTATCTAAATAATGTGTGGGCAGTAATGAAACTCATCATCATTTTCTTTAGAGAGTTGATTCTATCAAATTATGCCATTATGAAGGTAGTTGTAAAACCAAAGCTTGATATCAAACCTGGGATTTTTGCATTACCTATCGAAGTCAAAAAAGACTGGGAAATCATGGTGCTTTCAAATTTAATTACGCTGACTCCCGGTACATTGGTAATGGATATTTCAGATGATAAAAAATTAATCTATGTTCACGCCATGGATTTACAAGATGTGGACGAAGCAATCGATTCAATTAAAAGTACATTTGAAAAAGCAATTATGGAGGTGAGCCGATAATGTTTGAGATTATACTTAATATTGCACTTGTCTGCTTATCGGTTTCAACGATTGCTTATTTATACCGTGTAATTAAGGGACCTTCGATTTCTGACAAGGTCATTGCACTCGATGCAATTGGAGTCAATTTAGTTGGAATTACCGCGATTATTTCAGTCATTCTGCGCTCAAATTCATTCCTTGAGGTCATCTTACTGATTGCGATTGTAGCATTTGTTGGCACGGTAGCCTTTTCGAAGTTCCTTGAGAAAGGAGTCGTAATTGAACATGACCGAGACGCTTAAAATTTTGTTCGCAGTCATTATTTTATTCGGAGCACTTTTAAGCATATTAAGTGCGATTGGAATTCTCCGTTTACCAGATGTGTACACAAGAAACCATGCAGTATCTAAAAGTGGGACACTAGGGGTTCTTTCGATATTACTTGGAACGTTTCTATACTTCTGGCTCATTGAAGGCTATATGAATGCGAGGTTGATTCTGGGATTCGTCTTTCTCTTTCTGACATCACCAGTTGCCGGACATTTGATAAGCCGCGCTGCCTATAATACAAAGGTTCCACTTTGGGAAAAAAGCTCCCAAGATGACTTAAAAGATAAGGCACACCATTCAAAGGTAAAAGAAAAAGAAAAAGTTAGTCAATAAAGTAAAGCGAGGACACCTGGGGTCCTCGCTTTTTCGGGCTTCATTTTTTCAAGTTGATAATTGCTGTGGTGCAGCGTGATACGCAGATTAGGTTATCTTCTTCGTCGACTATTTTTACATCCCAGACCATTGTTGTTCTTCCTTTATGAAGGGGAGTGCCGATTGCTTTTACGATGCCATCCTTTTTTGCGCGAATATGGTTAGCATTAATTTCAAGACCTGCACAGCCTTGAGTATCGCGATCTACTAAATTGTATGTGCCTACACTAGCAACAGTTTCCGCTAACGCAACAGATGCCCCACCATGCAAAACACCAAAAGGCTGACGTGTGCGTTCATCAACTGGCATAGTCGCTGTCACTCGGTCAGGTGTCACCTCTTCAATTGTAATCCCTAAAGTCTTGATTAACGAATTTTCTACCATTCTTCTTCTCCTCGTTCTCGTTTATTTCCGAATTGCTGATAATTGGATTGAAAGAAGCTTGTCATCATCTTCTTTTGGATTCCCGCGTCCGTCTGTGTTATTTGAAACGGTATAAAGGGTGCTATCTTCTATGTACACGTCTCTCATTCGGCTATTGATATCAAGGATCGTGTCAATTCTACCTGACTCAACATCATAGCTTCTCACTTTCGATCCACGTAACGTGGCGATATAAAGCTTGCCATTTGCATAATCGATGCCAGAAGGTGCCCATGTTTCCTCGCCTGTATGATAAATTGGTGTTATCATACCAGCCTCAGTCTCATCCCCTTCAATAACAGGCCATCCGTAGTTTTTACCCGGTTCAATCAGATTAATCTCATCATGTGCACTTTGTCCATGTTCTGTGCTGTATAATGTTCCTTTTTCATTCCATGCAAGCCCTTGAGGGTTCCGATGACCATATGAATAGACATAGGAGTTAGGAAAAGGATTGTCATTCGGAATAGAGCCATCTAGGTTCATTCGAAGGATTTTGCCGGCAAGGCTTGTTTTGTTTTGAGAGTTTTCCGGAACTCCTGCATCACCTGCTGTAACATAAAGTTTTTGATCTGGGCCAATCTTAATTCGACCTCCATTATGAATTCTTCCACCAGGGATTCCCTCTAGTAAGACTGACTTTTCTTCCCAAGTTGAATCGTTTCTTTCGACAAGAATCACGCGATTTAAAATTTCTCCGTTCTCCAGATATGTATGATACAAAAATGCCTGATTTGAGTCATAATCGGGTGCAAGCGTAAATCCAAGAAAGCCGCCCTCCCCTTGGTGTACAATTTCTTTTTGAAGGTTTAGTTGCTGTGGCGTTACTTTCCCAGTAGCTTCCTCAATTTCTGATAACCTCCCAACACGTTCTGGTATAAGGAAGGTTCTGTCTGTTTTGGTTATCATCCATGGAATGGTGAGGTTTGTCGCAATAATAGTCGGATTTGAAACAGTTTCCTTTACAGGTTCATCAAGAGGCTGTTTCTCTGAACAACCAGTTATTATAGATAATACTAGAATTAAAGATAGCTTTTTCATTTTAGGACATCCTCTCAATGTGAAAGCTTACGGAGTTTTCGCGTCTTTTTTATCTTAACCAATACAAATACTACCATTGCTGCAACAGCTATACCAATGACAATATCGTAATATTTAATAAAACCGTCTATGAACTCTTCCCCTGCAAAATACCCAACAGAAAAAATAATGGACACCCATACAAATATAGCTGTGTAAAGGGTAGTTGCAAATTTAAAAAAGGATATTTTACTAAAACCGAATAAGAACGGAAATAGAATTCGAAAGCCTGGTACGAAGTAACAAAAAGCCAACGCAAACGCATTGTATTTTTCAATAAGAGATAATCCACGATCAATCTTTTTTCTCATCTTATTTTGTTTATTTAAGAGGACAACCATCGCATGTCCTGCAAAGCGTCCAAAGATATAACTGGTAGTGACGGCTGTTAGAATACCTGCATATGTAACTAAAAAAATCCTCCAAGGTACAAAAACATCCTCTGAAGCAAAAAATCCAATTGTTGAAACAATGACTTCATTAGGGATTGGAATGATAAAAGCCCCCACCCACAACCATAAATAAAGTCCTATATATCCGTTTTCCTGAATAATTGACACGATTTCATTTAGATCCATCTTATCCCTGCCTTATCAGGTTGAAATATTAAATTGTAGATACTCACTACTTTCTATTATAAGATTAAATGGATAATATTAGAAACCTTTTTAAATGGATTAAGGAGAGAAAAGCGTGGAAAAACCCATTGTGATCATAACCGGTGCTTCAGGTGGATTTGGACTCTTAAGTTCAATCGAGTTTCTGAAAAAAGGCTACTTTGTTGTAGCAACAATGAGAGATTTAGAAAAGAAAAAAAATGTACTTCATAAATTAAATGATTCTACTTTAGAAGAAAATCTTCTTTTTTGTCAATTGGATGTGACGGATGCTAAGTCCTTACATGATTTTGGGGGAACTCTAGATAATCTTGGGAGAATTGATATCCTATTGAACAACGCCGGTTTTGCAACAGGCGGGTTTGTCGAAGAAATTTCGCTGAATGAATACAAAGCCCAATTTGAAACAAATTTTTTCGGGTTAATCGAGGTTACAAAACTTGTTCTTCCATATATGAGACATCAAGGATCGGGAAAAATCATAAATATTAGCAGTATCAGTGGGAAAATCGGGTTTCCAGGTCTATCTCCATATGTTGCCTCTAAATTCGCCTTAGAAGGCTGGTGTGAATCATTACAGCTAGAAGTAAGACCTTTTGGTATAGACGTTGCCCTAATTGAACCTGGCTCATTCCAAACGAATATTTGGAGCAGCGGAACAAAGATTGCTGAACAATCATTGCAACCCACATCTCCCTATCATCATATGATGAAGAAAATCCTAGCAAGACTTGAAAAAGGCCAAGCTTCATATGGAGACCCGCTTGAGGTTGCACAGTTCATTGTGAAGCTTGCCCAAAAGGGTTCCTTGTCCAAACTTCGCTATCCTGTGGGAAAAGGAGTAAGTTCCTCAATATTTCTAAAGAATGTTCTTCCTTGGAAAAGGTGGGAAGGAATTGTGTTAAAAATGTTGGGCATTGTAAGCATGTAAATCCGGAGGGCAAGGATAAAAAGCACCTTATCAAAAAATTAACATATATTGTAAGGGAATTTTGATAAGGGAGGTCTAGAGTTGTACTATCATCCGTTTGTCTATGGGAATCAAGGACCACCAAGGACGGTTTTGTATCCAGGATATTATTCTAACATCACAAGACATTCCGTGTTTCCTGACCCTAGTACGTATTATCCAGCCCCATATTATCGAAAATTACCGGAAGTTGACCCGACGTTATTTAAGGAATCTGCAGAAGAAATGAGAATTCTAATGATGGATGCAAGCATAATGCTTGCTAAATTAGCTGATTCAAAAGAATTTGCAAAACAGGTAATGGCTGCTGCACAAGCATCAAATGATAAGGAAGTAAATCGATTGTTAAAATCAACAGGAATTAAGTCGCAAGTTAAAGCGACCTTTAATCCTGATGGTTTAAATCTTCATTTAGAGGCTAGTGTAGCTGGCACTAAATCGAGTCAGTTAACAATTGCATTAAGATGGCGGTAAAAATGAATAGACTGCTGTGGAACGAAGGTAAAAATTTGCCTATCGTTCTTTTTTATTTAAAAGAATGAAATTTATTTGGTTTAGGACATGATAAAATACGAGGAGGTAAAAATCAATGAAAGACATAGATAGAGACTTATTTAGACTAACACAAAGCAAAGAAGAACAGCTTGTCAATCAACTTGACCCAGAGCTTGATCTTCGAAATATAAATTTCGCCACAGGCGAAAATGTATACCTAAATGAACGCTACGATGATTTTTCCATCGACCATTAATGAATGACATGGAGGAAGTTAAATGGCTAAAAAAGAACGACTTAACGAAGAAGCTGCAGCAAACAACAACTTAACTTCATCTACGTATTCAAAGAGTAAAACAGTAAAGAAAACGAAAAATGGGGCTAAGTAGTTTGCCCCGTTTTTAATTGGCTTCAGTTGAAAGTTCAACTAGTCTATTGTAAGCTTCCTCCTTATCGAACGAAGAATACCATCGAAAATTAGCTTCGTCCAAAATACGATAATGCTGGCTAATCACATTTTGTTGAAGACGAAACTTCCCTTCCCCCTGAAGGTCCTTCCACCATAGCTTTCCGCCTAATGTACGTTCCTTTGCCCGGTCAATCCCATTTCGTCCAACGATTTCAATGACATCAACAGGATCTCCGCCTAACGTCGTTTGAATAATTTCACTATCTCGAAATAATGCGCAAACAGCGACAACACATGTCCAACCGGCTTGAATTCTTCCTTTTTCAATTTGCACCAACGTCTTTTTTGAGATCCCCAAGATTTCTGCCATTTTATCTTGTGTATATCCTTTTTCAGTCCGGATAAGTTTCAATTTTTCAGAAAGCAATTTCGTTAATTGTTCTTTATCCATGTTAATCACCTATTTCAAAAGTAACGCTACTTATTTTAGTAGACACAAAAGCCTTAGTGTAATTTTACACTAAGGCAATATAGTTAGCAATTTATTCACTTTCTTGGGTTAATAAATTAACTTCAAACCACTTATAAAAATGATGACACCAATTACGGTTTGCAATGGTTTCATAGGAACCTTTGCAGACAGGGTACTTCCAATGATTACACCTGGAATCGAACCACAAAGTAAATTTGCAACCAATAGAAAGTCAACATTTCCAAAACCTAGGTGAAAAAAACTACTCACCGTGACTAAAATAAACGCATGGGCGATGTCGGTGCCAACTAATTCCGAAGTGCGCAATTGATAAAATAACAGCATAGCAAGGGCAAATAGCGACCCAGAACCGACTGAGGTTAACCCAACTATAAAACCAAGGATGGCGCCTAAAAGAATGGTTGCTTTTGCTTTATCTTCAATAGGTTTTATACTATAGGAGCTGCTTGTAAAACGAGAACTGAACAAGGTTTTTATTACGGTCGCAATGGCAACCATCATAAGAACATATCCAAGCGCATGCTTTACTATTTCCCCTTGCAGGAGTTTATCTCCCCCAACAAAATGCAAAGTAGTCACTGCTAAGATTGCACTTGGAACACTGCCTATAGCTAAATATTTTACAAGCTTAAAATTGATTGTTTTCTGCCGAAAATGCTGTACAGATCCAAAAAATTTCGTAATTGAGTTATAGACAAAGTCTGTTCCAACTGCAATTAGTGGATTAATACCAATTAAGATTAAGAATGGGGTTAACAATGCCGCTCCACCAACACCTGTTAGTCCGACCAAAAAACCGACAAAAAGGCCCATTAATACAATTCCAATACTCATTTCCGACCGCTCCCAACATTTTCGGATATGGGCATTATATTTAAAGGACATCCCTTTTGACACTTTTTTCTTATATTGGATGGTAAAAAAATTTTTTAAGTATAACAATTGGAGATAATTTGAAGGATCATATCTACATATATTCTATCAACGTCATCGAATTCATATGACTTCACTTTTCATTTGTTAACTTCTGTTTTTTTTTGTTGACATATAATGAATCTTGTTTTACGATTTTGTTAACTAAAAAAACACGGAGGTTAACACATAATGACAGCAATATCAAAACCACGCATTCGTGCAATCGAAATTACATATGTTGGAATGTTTGCAGCGCTTATGGCGATCGGCGCAAATATTACCTCAATGGTACCGTTTTTACAGGTTGCGGGTGTACCTTTAACTATGCAAACCTTTTTTGCAGTATTAGCTGGGCTTCTTCTCGGAAGTCGATTAGGTGCGATTTCTATGACTGTGTATATGTTAATTGGAATTGCTGGAGCACCTGTTTTTTCAGGATTTGAAGCAGGGCTAGCTCCACTCATCGGAGGTACGGGCGGATTTATTTTATCGTTCATTGCAACAGCTTATTTCTCAGGAAAGATCGTTGAACATGCTAAGGGAAGTCCAACCTTAAAAACGTTTATGATTGCAGCATTTGTTGGTCTTTTTATGAACTATTTCATTGGTACAAACTATATGTACTTTGCTTTCAATTTTTGGTTAGAGGTTAAAATGAGCTATGGAGCTGCATGGAGTGTGATGGCTTGGTTTATTGTGAAGGACCTTGCTTTTACCATCTTCGCAGCTCTTATTTCACCAAGAATTTATCGAGCAGTTACTAGAAACTCTGTGAATCCTTCTTCAACAAATCTATCAAAATAAGTGAAATACCCCCACGAAAGTTCGTGGGGGTAAGTTTTTATAAGATAATCGCTGCAATCCAGCCGAAAATAATGAGTGGAATATTATAGTGTATAAATGTTGGTACACAAGTGTCCCAAATATGATTATGCTGACCATCAACGTTTAATCCAGCGGTTGGACCTAGCGTACTATCTGATGCGGGTGATCCAGCGTCTCCTAGAGCTGCTGCAGTTCCAACAAGAGCAATTGTCGCCATTGGGCTAAATCCAACTTCCATACATAATGGTACAAAAATAGTTGCGATGATTGGAATCGTTGAAAATGATGAACCAATTCCTAAGGTAATCAAAAGACCTACAATTAACATCATTAACGCAGCAAGTGATAAATTTCCACCGATTAATTCCGCTGATTGAGAAACAAGTGCCTCAACATGCCCTGTTTCCTTAATAACAGATGCAAACCCAGAAGCTGTGATCATAACGAAACCAATGAATGCCATCATTTTCATACCACTTGTTATGACTTCGTCAGCTTGACTTACTTTCATCGAGCCACTGAAATACAGAACGGCTATTCCGGCCAATGCTCCAAAAATCATGCCATCCACATCAAATACTTGTGACAGTGTTAACTGTATACCTAATGTAACAAGCACGGCAAGTGTCGCGAAGCTAAGACTCTTTTTCGTATAAGTTGTGTTTATATCTGAACCTGACTCATTTGCAATTTCGATCGTTTTATATTGTTTTGGCTTACGGTAGGAAAATAGAACTGCGATAAGTAAACCAACTACCATCCCTGCAGATGGAATCAACATAGCAATTGGGATATCTCGTTTTGCCACTTCTAATCCACTTTCTAGCATATATTGCTGCAGAAGTCCGTGGAAAATCTCTCCAAATCCAACGGGTAAGGCAATGTATGGAGCTGTTAAACCAAAAGTAATAACAGTAGCGATAAGTCGACGATCAATTTCGAGTTCATTAAATACCTTTAATAAAGGTGGAATTAAAATAGGAATAAAAGCAATATGAACAGGTACTATATTTTGTGATGAAATAGAAATAGCTAGAATAATTAAGATGATTAAAACCTTTGAATAGGTTTTACGTTTGCTATCCCCTTGCTTCCCTACAAGTTTGATGGCAAGGTCAACCATCGCATCTGGTAATCCTGTTTTTGAAATAGCTACTGCAAAACTACCAAGTAGTGCATAACTTAATGCGACTGTAGCATTTCCACCTAAACCTTCTGTGAATGTGGATACTGTTGTTGCAATGTCGAGACCACCTGTTAATCCCCCAACAATTGCCCCTATGGCAAGAGCTACAACAACATTTATACGGAATAAGCTTAGAATTAGCATGACAAGAACTGCTATAACAACTGCATTCATGGTGAAAACTCCTTCTAGTATGATTATTATTTTTAAAACACTTTAGTTTGCTAAATTGGTAGAGAATTAAAATACTAAACTAAAATACCATATGATATTAGAAATCGTCAATGGTATTTTTTTGGAGAAGTTGGTTGGGATTCTTGTGTAACACGATTTGCTGGGGATTGGGATTTCATAGGGTAAGCAGAAATACGCGGGGTTGCGATATAGCACATATCGTTCTGGGATATAGGGATATACCGATTACGTGGTTTGCGGTATACCACATATCGGTTGGCGATACAGGGATTTACCGATTACGCGGGTTGCGGTATAGCACATATCGGTTGGCGATATAGAGATATACCGATTACGCAGTATGCAATATAGCATTAATTGTTTTGCGATATAGAGATATATCGTTTGCGCGGGTTGCGGTATAGCATTTATCGTTTTGCAATATAGAGATATATCGTTTGCGCGGGTTGCGGTATAGCATTTATCGTTTTGCAATCTGGGGATATATCGATTAAGCGGTTTACGGTATAACACATATCGTCTTGCAATATAGAGATATACCGATTAAGCCGTTTGCGGTATTGCACATATCGTTTCGCGATACAGGAATATATCGATTACGCGGGTTGCGGTATAACATTTATCGATTTGCAATCTAAGGATGTACCGATTAAGCCGTTTGCGGTATAGCTCATATCGTTTTGTGGTATAGAGATATACCGATTAAGCCGTTGAGGTATTGCACATATCGTTTGGCGATATAAAGATACACCGATTAAGCCGTTTGCGGTATAGCTCATATCGTTTGGCGATATAGAGATATACCGATTAAGCCGTTTGCGGTATAGCTCATATCGTTTGGCGATATAGAGATATACCGATTAAGCTGTTCGCGATATACCACATATCGTTTCGCGATATAGAGATATACCGTTTAAGCCATTTGCGGTATAGCATTTATCGTTTTGCAATCTGGGGATATATTGATTAAGCTGTTTACGGTATAACACATATCGTCTTGCAATATAGAGATATACCGATTAAGCCCTTTGCGGTATTGCACATATTGTTTGGCGATATAGAGATATACCGATTAAGCCCTTTGCGGTATTGCATTTATCGTTTGGCGATATAGAGATATACCGATTAAGCCGTTCGCGATATACCACATATCGTTTTGCGATATAGAGATATACCGATTAAGTCGTTTGCGGAATACCACATATCGTTTTGCGATACAGGAATATATCGATTACGCGGGTTGCGGTATAGCATTTATCGATTTGCAATCTAAGGATATACCGATTAAGCCGTTTGCAGTATACCACATATCGTTTTGCGATATAGAGATATACCAATTAAGCTGTTCGCGATATACCACATATCGGGGCTGCGACATACTATAATCATTTATCATTGCGATCTGGTGATAATTCGTCCTATAAAAAGAAGCCTACCCATTAGGTAGACTTCTCAATCATTTATTCTTCTGATTCACCAAAACGCTCTACTAGGGTTGCGAGTGTACGGACCATGACCCCTGTTGCACCGGCTGGGCCTAGATTATGAGCTGAAGTGGTCGTTGCTGTTCCCGCGATATCTAGATGTACCCATGGTGTATCTTCTGCGAATTCGCCTATGAACGTGCCAGCGAAAATTGCATGTCCATCGCGACCAGGTGAATTATTTAAATCGGCAACCTGGCTTTTTCGAACACGCTTCTTATGATTTTCTGTGATCGGCAAACGCCAAATGGGTTCGCCAGCTTCGATGGATGCTTCTAGTACCTCTTCAAAAAAGGCTTCATTGTTTGTCATTGCACCGGTAATATCATTACCTAAAGCGACAATCACTCCCCCTGTTAATGTCGCAACATCTACTAAATAAGAGGCTCCATGAAACTTCGCATAAGTGATGCCATCTGCTAAGGCAAGTCGACCTTCTGCATCCGTGTTTAATATTTCAATTGTCTTCCCATTCATAGAGGTCACTACATCATCAGGCTTGAATGCATCACCGCTAATCATATTATCTGTTGATGGGATAACAGCGACTACATTCTTTTCTGGTCTTAGTTCCCCGATGATCTCCATAGCTCCTAAGACAGCAGCTGCTCCACCCATATCCGATTTCATGCCTACAATGCCGTCTTTTGGCTTGATGGAGTATCCACCTGTATCAAAGGTGATTCCTTTTCCAACTAGTGCAATGACATCTTCCCAGGCCTCTTTCCCTTGATATTTAAGTACGATCATTTTAGGAGGCTCTACAGAACCTTTATTAACCGCTAAGAGGGCGCCCATTCCGAGCTTTTCCATATCTTCTTTTTCTAGTATTTCCACTTCGAATCCGTATTTCTTTCCGAGTTCTGCTGCATAATTCGCTAAATCGGTAGCTGTTAACATATTTCCTGGTAGATTCACAAGAGTTCTGGCAGAGTTTGTTCCTTGTCCATACGCATATCCGACAGTTAAACTTGCTTGGATCTCTTCTGCATCGTCACTAGAATAAACAACGACTTCTTCAATTTTCTTTTCTGGTGCATTTGACTTTTGCTTGTAATCTGCAAATTTATATGTAGACAATGCAAGGGCTTCTCCGAACGCATGGGCAACATCTAGTGAATCTAATTCCTCAGTTACAAAGGAATCCAACCCTACTGCAAAGCTTTCAACCTTTGCTTCAGAGATTTTTTTAACAGCCTTCCCAAACGCCTCTCTGAGAGATTCAAGTGTTTGATTTTCTTCTTTTCCAAGTCCTAAAAAATAAACTCTTTTTATTGGTGCCTTCCCTAATGTATGTACTTTTGAAACCGTATTTTGCTCCGCTCGGATATCGCCTTCTTTTAACAGTTCTGTAATTTGTCCATCTAATAAGAGATCTAATTCTTTTGTAAGACCTGTTGTTTTTTGATTTTTTAAAAAAAGACCGATTAGTAATGCTTCATGTGCTTCAATTACTTGTGCTTCATCTTTGACGTTAAACATTGTTACACCTCCAATATATTTTACCTTTTTATTATAAACTTCGAGACACTAAATTTCATCTTCCAACCATCGGTGAATATTTCATTTTGCAGGCGCAACCAAATTCTTTTATAATGATAAAAAGTAACTTTGTTTTACATGAGATGTCGTTTCTAAAGGTTTTGAACATATAAAACAAATATAGAAAAAATGGATGTTTATGAGAGGAAGAAGTTTACATGGAGCTTTTTACGAATTTTCCCCTTTGGGCCGCACTTGCTGCAATCGGATTTGCACAATTTGTTAAAGTCCCACTACATTTTTTTGTAACAAAAAAAGTTGATTGGTCGTTAGTCACGAGTACTGGTGGGATGCCTAGCTCCCATTCAGCAGCCGTTACTGCGTTAACGACTGGTATTGCCCTAGAACAAGGCGTAGATTCCCCTTTCTTCGCGATAGCAACAGTGTTTGCTGTCATTGTCATGTTCGATGCTTCTGGTGTTCGTAGACATGCTGGTGAACAGGCAACAGTTCTCAATCAGCTTGTTGCAGATTTTCAAAAGTTTGCAGAGGATGCAAAACTATGGCCAAAGCTTGATGAAGATAGCAAAAGAAAGGAATTAAAGGAATTATTAGGTCATAAACCTATCGAGGTATTTTTTGGTGGATTAACTGGGATCTTATTAACTTTATTACTTCATATCCTTTAAAATACAAAACGGCTAATCTTTATGATTAGCCTTTAACTTTTTTCACCTAAAATTTGTTGCCGGAATACTTGCATGGACTTATCCTCATTCATTGCAGCAATTTCTTCTTCAGATATTCTTCCGTCACCCATCTTGATGACATAAACATCGAGGGTTTTCTTCCCCCATTTTTTATAAACATCATCAACTGTATCATAGTACAAATCTATTTTATTTCCTTTGATGGCTCCGCCTTTGTCAGCGACTACTCCATACCCGTAGTCGGGGATAAATAGAATTGTTCCGATTGGAAACACATCTAAATCCGCAGCAATTGTTGAATACAAATCACGTTTCACCTTAACACCTGAATAGGTAATCCCATAGGAAGGGTGATTCGCATCCTTACCTGTTGATTCAACACCTGCCGTATATCCGGTCGCGACAACTGTTTGTGTTGGGTATTTTGAAAAATCAATGGCTTCTTCAATAGGTAATGTGGTTTCTAAGCCAGAGGCCGAGACCGCCTTATTTCCATTAGCAAAAAATAAAAATTTTGATACCCATTCTACACTTTTAATTCCTACTGCTTGCGATTTCTCTTGAAATTGGTTGCCTATCCAGTTTGTAAGATCTTTCGTCTGCACTCCGGAAAAAGATTGGAACGTAGTGATTAGTGCTAATGCAAATAGGAATGTCATTGCACTTCTTCTTATCATTGTGTTTAAACGAAACACATTTTTCCACTCCTCTCACGACTCTATTTCTTTCCAATTTGGCAAAAAAATATTCGTTTATGAGTGGAAGATAATTGTAAGCAAAAAAAGAAACGTAAAGATTTTATAAAAAAATCCTTACGTTTCTTTTTGCAATTTCTATATAGAAGTGGCTTCCTAAAACATTCTGTATCCTTTTTTTCGAAGGAGCTTTATGATCACTCCTGATAAGATCGCACCAGCAAGACCACTAAGTAAAATCGCAATATCTAGAGGAGCTAATGTCGTGATACTTTCACCTAAAGAGCTAAATGCAGTAGATGGCGATGTAAAATAATCAAGAAAGGATACTTCTTGAATGATTGCCAAGGCAATTATTGGATAGATAATAGCCATAATCCACGACATACGTAATAGCATATTAAGAATGAATCCAATTCCAAAAAATAATACGAAAAACAATAACATCGAAATTAAAAATATCGGTAAAAAACTGAGTGACATGGCAACTCACCTCCTCGGACAAATCCCTTCCTAGTTTACTAAAGGTATGATTAGTGAGTCAATTGATTTCACTTACCAAATCGCACAATTATGTAAAAAAGGAATGCTAAGATAATAGCATTCCTTCGTTAATATTGTTAAATGAATTTTAATTTACCTTTTTTAAGAACAAGTGATGGTCCGCCTACTATTAATAGAGCACGGTTATCAATTACTTTCTTCATGAATGCTGCTTTTGAGCCCCAAATTTTTCTGCCAAATACAACACCGATTCCATCATGCTCACCAAGTGAACATACAGTTCCTTTGTTATCAAATGAAAATTCACCAAGTTCTCCTTGTCCACGAACTAGTACTGCAATGTTTTTCGCTACTAATGCACCTTGTTGCATTGCAATTTGTGCAGTTGGTGGGTATGGACGATTGATTTCTTCATTAATAACTAGTGAGCTATCACCAATAAAGAAAACATCTTCATGGCCTGGTGCACGAAGGTCTTTGTCAACTTTCACACGACCACGCATTGCTTCAAAACCAGAAGCTTCGATTACGCTGTTTCCACGAATACCTGCTGCCCATACAACAGTTTTCGCTTTAATTTCTTCTGTTACATCGTCTTTTCCAACGATGATTCCTTCAGGTGTACCTTCTTTAATCGCAGTACCGATTTTGAATTCTACACCTTTTTTCTCTAAGTGGTTCACTGCATATTCAACTAATTCAGCATCAAAACCAGGTAATACAGTTGGTGCTGCCTCAACACAAATGATTTTTACTTTATTTTGGTCAACATCGAATTCACGGCAAAGCTCAGGAACTCTATTAACAAGTTCTCCTAAGAACTCAATACCAGTAAATCCTGCTCCACCAACAACAATTGTTAGACGAGTATCGTCTTTTTCTTCTTCAGTGTTATATGTTGCGAATTGATATTCGATATGTTCTTTAATTTGACGAGCTGTATTTACATTTGAAATTGAAAATGCGTATTCTTTTAGGCCTTTAATTCCAAAAGTCTCGGATTCTCCACCAAGTGCTACAACTAAATAATCATACTCAACCTGTGTATCGTCCTCAAGAATTACACGTTTGCCTTCACGATCAATCTTTGCTACAGAGCCTTTTACAAATTTAACTTTATGTCCACTGATTACGTCTTCAATTTGGTAACGTACACGGTCCGCCTCTAAAGTACCTGCAGAAGCTTCATGTAACCATGTGGTCTCATAGTGATAATCATTTTTATTAACTAGTGTAATATCAGCTTCGTTTACACCTAAAGTTTTTTGTAAGTTAACAATAGTGGTTAATCCACCGTATCCTGCACCTAAAACTACGATTTTTGGCTTTCTCACTGTAATCACGCCCACCTTTTCTTTTTTGCAGTCAAAAATACTTATTTCTATTTTCAACTGTAAGCTCTAATTTTATTGATAAAATAGTTTGTGATATCTTTCACGTAAGATACCATTATTGGACAAAAAAGATTCCGATATTTGTCAAAAAGTTGTACTATTTAATATCCACATCCTATATTATGCCTTTTATATTGTTTTTTCAAGTGTTTGAGGACCTTTTTGAATATTAAAAAAATAAAAAACAACCCTTTTTGGAGGTTGTTGAAAAATTGTTATTTTTTTAGTCTAAAAATTGCCATATTATAGGGTAAAAAAAGTCGGGCCCACAATAGAAGCCCAACTTATAATTAACAATTAGCAATTCTCAGGTGTTCCCGCTACTTTTGCCGTACGGAAGGAAGAACCACATCCGCAAGAAGCAATTGCATTTGGATTATCGATGGTAAATCCGCCACCCATAAGGGATTGTTTAAAGTCTATGTTTACACCAGTTAGTATCGGAGCATCTTCTTTATTAATGATAATCTTGATACCATGCTGTTCATCTTGGCGATCATTTTCACTTACTTCTTGTTCAAAGCCCATTCCGTAAGAAAGTCCACTACAACCGCCACCCTTAACAGCAACACGTAGGAATGATCCTTCTTCCTCATTCTGTTTCATCATATCTTTAATTTGAAAAGCAGCCGCTTCAGAAATGGTAACTACACGATCTGTCATGTTTGTAACCTCCTTCTTTTTCAAGCTTACTAAATAGGTTATTACTATTAGTATAATGGTAATCGGGGTTTGTTACAAATAATCTGTCTAATGGTAAATTTTTTTCCTACCTCTAGTATAAAATGGTATTATTTGGAGCACAATAAGATTATCCCCCGTTTTTTTTAGAAACTCTTCATTCATTTAATGGAGGGTTTTCTTTTTTTTTGCCCAAGATTTAAGAAAAGCAGTCAACATAGACTGCTTTTCTTGTATATAAAATATTTTGTATTAGAACATTGGGTTTTCTTCTAAATAGGTATAGATATTTTCAACAAGCTCATCAGCTGTTTCACCAGTAACTACATCCCCATTTACAAGAGCATATAGCGACTCAAAGCATTGTCCACAATAGCTTAGGCATCCGTATTCAATCACATCAAGATTTGGATCCTGTTCAAGAATTTCCTTTGCTTTCTGTGAGCCACTTGCCAAATTACTAACACAAAACTCAATGATAGGATTCACTGGTATTCACCTCACTACAACTACTTATCGTACTCTTATTTTTTCGATTCGTCAATTTTGTGAATATCGGTTGTTATTTTGTCATAATTTCGCTATACTTTTAGTGTTTGTAAAGGATAACGAATTAGCTAAAACTTTGTACTAACATTGGATGAATACGCTTTAACTAAAGAGAGTAACAAAGGGGATAATCATCATGAAAAATCTTGTCATTTTAGGTGGAGGGTATGGTGGAATGCGGGTTTTACAACGCCTTTTGCCAAATCAATTACCCGAGGATATACAGATAACCTTAATTGACCGTGCGCCTTATCATAGTTTAAAAACGGAATTTTACGCGCTTGCAGCAGGGACTATTTCAGACTCCCATGTACGTGTAACATTTCCAGAACATCCACGTTTGCACGTAAAGTATGGGGAGATTACGGGCATCGATTTAAATGAGAAACTTGTTCACATGAGTGATGAAGAACCAGTTAAGTATGATGATTTAATAATTGGATTAGGATGCGAAGACAAGTATCACAATGTTCCAGGAGCGAATGAATACACAGACAGCATCCAAACCATTGATAAAGCAAGAAAAACCTATCAGAAGCTTAATAATCTTCCGGCAGGTGCTACTGTTTCCATTGTTGGAGCAGGCCTAAGTGGAGTTGAACTTGCAAGTGAGCTGTATGAAAGCAGACCCGACTTAAAAATCAAATTATTCGATAGAGGGAAACATATACTTTCTGCTTTCCCTGAAAAATTGAGTATGTATGTAGAAAACTGGTTTGATAAGAACGAAGTTGAGATTATTAATAATTCAAATATTACAAGAGTGGAAGAAAATGTACTCTTCAATAATGACCAACCTGTTCAAAGTGATGTTGTTGTGTGGACAGCTGGTATCCAACCTAATAAAGTTGTTCGTGACTTAGAGGTTGAAAAAGACGGAAGCGGCCGAGTGGTATTAACAAAACAACACAATCTTCCAAATGATGAACATGTATATGTTGTTGGTGACTGTGCAAGCTTACCACATGCGCCAAGTGCTCAGCTTGCTGAAGGCCAGGCTGAACAAATTGTTCAGGTCCTTGTAAAGCGTTGGAAGGGCGAAGAACCTCCAGCTGAGTTTCCTAAAATTAAGCTAAAAGGTGTTCTAGGATCTCTAGGTAAAAAAGAAGGATTTGGATTAGTTGCAGAACGAGCTCTCACAGGACGTGTACCTCGTATGTTAAAATCTGGGGTATTATGGATGTATAAGTATCATAATGGGTGATAAAAAAAATGCACGGTTAGTCAATGACTTTCCGTGCATTTTTATTATTCATTATTCAGCTGCCTTGTATCCGTATTTCTCCATTTCTGCATAAATGGTTTTTAGCTTAGGGCTACCTTCCCCGACAATGGTGCCCTCTAGAACTACAACTGGGTAAAACATATCTTCCTCAATTACACGTGTGGCAAATGTTTTTTTCTCTTCGTCCCCAGGTGGATCAAAAATATCAACATGCGTAATATCGAATGGTTGGTTTGGGAACTTTCTGCTTAATGCCGCTTCAAGCCACTCATAAGTTTCCTTGGAAGAAGGAAGATTGACACAACTCGGACATAATACTTCCGCACCGTACACACAGATCTCAACCTTTTGCTTTTCCATTTCATGCGCTCCTTTTCCCCAATTAAATCGGCTACAATCATTTCTTTTTCCATTGTACTAAAAATCTGTTAGAATAGACACCAAAAGATACAAAGTACACATCTTAGGATTCTCAATAAGGGTTTGTAATTAAAAATTGGAAAAATGCATTATTTGGTTTTAATAGATTTTTTCCAGTAAACAGATTATAATAATTATAAAGGTATGAGGAAAGGAGTCAATCGAAATGGCTGAATTAGATATTAGAGAGCAAGTACAAGAAGTATTAGATAAACTTCGTCCATTTTTACTTCGTGATGGCGGAGACTGTGATTTAGTTGATATTGAAGATGGTGTTGTAAAGCTTCGTCTTTTAGGTGCTTGTGGAAGCTGCCCAAGCTCTACAATTACTTTAAAAGCTGGGATTGAACGTGCGTTATTAGAAGAAGTCCCAGGAATCGTTGAAGTTGAACAAGTTTTTTAATAGATAAATGAGTGATGCCTCAAGTTTTTGAGGCATTTTTTTATGCGTAAAAAGTCTAGTGGCAGTATTTTTGAATTAGTGACAGTAATTCCGATTTAGTGGCAGTATTTTTGAATTAGTGACAGTATTTTCGATTTAGTGACAGTATTTAAGTATTCTGTACTCAAAAAAGCGAAACCCATTTCGGTTTCGCTTCTTTATTCATGTAATGAAAGTGAAGTTAACACACTGCCGTTTTTCTCAATCGATACTTCTTCAACCTGATATCCTTCAAATGCAGATGATAACTCTTCTCTAAGTTGTTTTCCTCGTCCACATTCAGTGAAACAAATGACTGTTGGCCCTGCTCCGCTTATGGCTACCCCAAATGCTCCTGCGTTTTTTGCTACCTGATGAATGTGACTGAACTCTGGAATGAGCTTCGCACGGTATTGTTGATGGAAAAGGTCGAGCTCCATCATTTTCCCCATTAATGCAAGGTTCTTAGTTAAAAGAGCAGCGACCATTACATTGCTTATCGAGCTTGCTTTAACCGCCTCAGGATAGGATAATTCAGTAGGAAGCACACTTCGGGCATCCTTTGTCTTTAGTTCATACGGTGGAATGACAACCACCAAATCAAAGGATAGATCATTCACATGGACGAGATCCGTGTCCTTGCTTCCACGATGACTGCCAATGACTAAGCCACCGTATAGCGATGCCCCTACATTATCGGGATGTCCCTCAAATTCACAGGCTAAATCAAGCTTTTGTTGGTTTGTTAATTTAAGATGACAAAGTTCATTAACCAGTTCGATTGCAGCGATTATAGCGGCTGCACTACTCCCCAGACCTCTAGCTAGTGGAATATTGCTATGAACATATACCTTGCAGGGAGGCAGCTCATAGGAGAAAGTACGAGCTACCTTTTCTGCGATTTGATAGATAAAATTATCTTTACCAGTTGGAGTATCCGCAATTTCTTCTGATTGTAGGACAAACTCCCACTCTTGACTTGGTTCAACTTGGAGAGTTAAATAACGATTGACCGCTAACCCTACTGAATCAAATCCAGGTCCAAGATTTGCCGTACTTGCTGGTACTTTAATTTGAAAGGCATGATCAAACTTCATGTAGTACGGCTCCTCTGATATGTTCATAAACAAGCTTTTCATCGTTCGGCAATACCACAGGCTTGATAGAAGTTGCTTCAATCGCAATATTAGGGTCCTTTAGTCCATTTCCTGTTAGAACAGCAACGATTCGGCTACCTTTTTTAATTTCACCACTGCGTACCTGTTTGATTACTCCAGCAATGGAGGCACAAGAACCTGGTTCAGCAAACACGCCTTCTTTTCTAGCTAATAATTGATATGCTTCAAGGATTTCGTCATCTGAAACCTCATCAATTTTACCTTTTGACTCACTTGCAGCCACCACAGCACTATCCCAGCTTGCTGGATTTCCGATTCTGATTGCGGTTGCTACTGTTTCAGGATTTTCAATCACTTGATTCTTTGCAATTGCTGCTGCACCTTCTGCTTCAAATCCACGCATTTCAGGAAGACCTGTATTGTGACGCTCATTATATTCTTTGAAACCTTTCCAGTACGCTGTAATGTTTCCAGCATTTCCAACCGGAATCGCTAGTACATCAGGGGCTCCGTCTAATTGCACACAAATTTCAAATGCTGCTGTTTTTTGTCCTTCAATTCGATATGGATTTACAGAGTTTACGAGAGTAATAGGTGCTGTTTCACTAATATTACGAACCATCTGTAGCGCATGGTCAAAGTTTCCTTCAATTGAAATGATTTCAGCTCCGTACATAACGGCTTGAGCTAGTTTACCCATCGCAATCTTGCCCTCAGGAATGACTACAATACAACGTAGTCCTGCACGTGCGGCATATGCTGCTGCAGCTGCTGAAGTATTCCCAGTTGATGCACAGATAATCGTATTGCTTCCTTCTTCAACTGCTTTCGCAACCGCCATTACCATCCCACGGTCCTTGAAGGAGCCAGTTGGGTTTGCACCTTCAACTTTTACATATAATTCAACCCCAAGATCCTCTGAAATGGAATGTAGCGGAATTAAGGGTGTATTCCCTTCATTTAAGGAAAGCATTGGAGTATTTGTATTCACCGGTAAATATTCACGAAATTGCTGTAATAGTCCTTGCCATCTCATCCTAGGTTTCCTCCTTCAACTCGGTAAGAGCTCTTAACATCTTGAATAATCTGTAAATCTCTAAGCTGTACTAAAATTTCCTCGTAATCTCGTAATGATGCTTGATGAGTAACAAGTACAATTTCAGCTAAATCTTTATTTTTAAGCGGTAATTGAAGAATTTTCTCAAAGCTTACACCGCGTTCTGAGAATAGGGATGTAAGTTTTGCAAATGCTCCCACTTGATCTTTTACGTGAATACGTAAGAAGTATTTTGAGAAGATCTCAGAATCGTCTTTTAGTTTCTTCTCATATTGAGGGGACACGCTACTTTTACCATTTACTCCAAGTCTCATATTTTTCATGACTCCGACTAAATCGGAAACAATTGATGTTGCAGTTGGTAGGCTTCCTGCACCCGGTCCGTAAAACATCGTTTCTCCGACTGCTTCTCCATACACATATACCGCATTAAATTCATCATTTACTCCAGCAAGTGGGTGTGTTTCAGGAAGAAGTGTTGGTTGAACACTTACTTCAACTTTTTCCCCCTTACGATGGGCAGTACCGATCAACTTAACTACATAACCTAATCGTTTACTGTATTCAATATCCTCACTTGTTACAGTTGAAATTCCTTGAACTCGAACATCTTTAAGGTCGATATTCATGGAGTAGCCTAATGTTGCTAGGATGGCCATCTTTCTTGCTGCATCTAGACCTTCAACATCTGCTGTAGGGTCTGCTTCTGCATAGCCAAGCTCCTGTGCTTCTTTTAATACCTCTTCATAAGCACTACCGAACTTCGTCATTTTTGTTAAAATGAAATTAGTGGTTCCGTTCACGATTCCCATCATTTTAATGATTCTGTCTGAGGCAAAGCCATCTGCTAACCCTCGAAGGATTGGAATCCCACCGGCAACACTTGCTTCATAAAATAGGTCACAGCCATTTTCACTTGCAACAGTTAATAGCTCTGAACCGTATAATGCCATTAAATCCTTGTTTGCTGTGACAACGTGTTTTTTATTACGTAAAGATTGAAGAATAAGCTGTCTAGTGTCATCTACTCCCCCCATTACTTCAATGACAACATCGATTTCTGGGTCTTCAATTACCTCGTTTGCATTTGTTGTCAAAAGGGAAGGTTCAATCTCTACCGTTCTATGTTTATGTATGTCTTTCACTAAAACTTTCTTAACCTCAATTGGGCAACCAACCTGATGCATTAATTTATCTTGATGATTTTTTAAAATCGTAACAACGCCACTACCAACCGTACCTAATCCTAATAATCCAACTGAAATTTTTTTCATTATTCATCCGCCTCCTCTGTATTTCTGAGAAATACAATTGTCTTCCTATAAAAGACATTATAGTGGTAATACTATGCTTTTACAAGTGCTTTTTTTCAGACTTTTTGCTTGAAAACGTTTAACACACTGATATAAAAGGGATACATTTAATAAAAAAGTTTTTATTTTGTAAAAATTCAACTTATAAAAGAACACCTTCTTTACGAAGGTGCCTCCGAAAAAATATATGATTACTGAAAGACCCATTCCTTGTTAACGAGTGTTTTGGGTTGTTGATTGATAAGAACAAGTTCAATATTTTCACAGCACAGTTTCATCATCTTTTCACGGGTTTCAGTACTTGAGCTTCCGATGTGTGGCAATGCTACGACATTGGGAAGTGTTAATAATGGATGATTTGCGTCTACAGGCTCTTTTTCAAAAACGTCGAGTCCTGCTGCGGCAATTTCACCATTGACTAACGCTTGATATAAAGCATCTTCGTCAACAACTGGCCCTCTAGAGACATTAATAAAAACTGCACTATTTTTCATGTTCATAAAGATTTCCTTATTGAATAAACCTCTTGTTTCATCCGTTAGTGGAGTTAGGCAAACAATAAAATCAGAGGTTTCAATTAGCTCATCAAGGGATGCGTAAGAAGCACCGATGCGTTCTTCTGCTACTACATTACGGGAGCGGTTATGGTACAAAATATTCATATCAAACCCTGTTGCGCGTTTTGCAACTGCTTCACCGATTTTTCCCATCCCGACAATACCAATTGTTTTATGATGGACATCGCTTCCTGCTAACAATAATGGACTCCAACTTTTCCATTCGCCTTTTTTTACGAATTCAGCTGCTTCCACAACTCGTCTTGCAGTTGAAAGTAATAATGCAAAGGCTAAATCGGCCGTAGTATCTGTTAAAACATCAGGTGTATTGCATATTGCAATTCCCTTTTGATTTGCATATTCTACATCAATATTGTCATAACCTACAGCAAGGTTTGCGATTACCTTTAATTTTGGTGCTGCATCAAGAAGCTCTTTATCGACTTTATCTGAAAGCATTGTTAAAAGAGCGTCTGCTTTTTTTACCTCTTCAAGTAGGATCTCTCTTGGAACGGCTTTTTCTTCTTCATTCCAAATATGTACATCTGCTACTTCCATTAGTGGTTGAATTGCGTTTTCGGAAAGTTTTCTTGTAATAAAAACATATGGCCTAGTCATGTTTCACCTCTAAGAAAAAATTATCTTTCTCTATAGTACCATACATTTTTATTTTTGAAGCCAGCTTATAGTTGGAATTGTTAGTCTTTTTTCTTCAACTCCTACACTTGATAAAAAGGTCGCTAAAAAGCGTTCATGTTCACTGGAATGCTTCAGAATGGATTCTAATCTCTTACAATACCTTTCCATTTGCATTTCTGAACCTGTCATATAAAACCATTCAATACACTCAAAAAAATGCAATGGAAATAAAAGGCGTGCATAAAGAAGTCGCCAGGAGAATGCAGAAAGTGGGCTAACCCGCTCATATTCCTTCAAAAAATGCACAATTTGTCCGTTTTGTCTTGTTTCTCCATTAACGTATTGATCTCGAATAAATTCTGCAAGGTCCCTTGTATAATGGTCAAAAACCCAAGCCGTAGGTAGCTTCGTATAGGAATTCCGATCCCAAGAATTTTCCGTAAAACGATGGTGACATATCGTGGCCGAGTCGATTGCAGAAGGGGTTTCGTCAATTTCTGTATCAACCAGATATTGGATTGCATTTTCTGTTAAGCCTATATAATATGGAAAAGCCTCGACAAATAAGGTTTCAAACTCGTTTTGCGGATGCTGCTTTACCTTTTCCTTCCAGAACAACTCCATTTGATCCAATCTTTTTTCCCATAAAAATTTCCACTGTCCGATTCGATTAACCTTCTTTACTTGATAAGGAAAGCTTCTGCCTCGTTTATGAAACCGGGCCAACTCATACCCTAATGAATTGGAAACCCTATGGCTATACACTGGACATCTAATCATAACTGCTTCCGCATCATTGATAATGGTACTTAACTTTCCTTCTGTTGTAGGTAAAATAGAGCCAACACGAATATCTCCCTTTTGAATCATGTAATCACTAAGATGTTTAATTTCAATCAGTTCTTCTTGTTCCAAGTTTGATATTGGCACAATACAATATACTATATTTCGATAGATGATCGCTTCATAGCCGAATACTCTTACGAATCGATCCACTTTTAATTTGTATTGCTCCAAAAGTGTTTCTTTCATAAATCATCGCTCCCCGCTCATACTATTAAGACTACGTATTGATTTGTATAAAACATCTATATGAAACAAAACTTCATTACTTGTGGTAAACTAGGAAATATTAGTAAAAATTATTTTGAAATCAGAAGAAATTAGGTGAACCAGATGAGTCAAGAAAATAAAATGAATGAGATTGAAAAAACAGCCAGAAAATGGTTGGAGGAAAGAGGCGTCACCATTCAAGATATTGCGGAGTTGGTGTATTATCTACAAAGCAAATATCACCCAGATTTAAAAATGGAAGAATGTATTCATAATGTTGACCGCGTGTTAACAAAGCGTGAAATCCAAAATGCAGTGTTAACAGGGATTCAATTAGATAAACTTGCTGAGAAAGGCTTACTTGAGGAGCCATTACTATCAACAATCAAAGTTGACGAAGGACTATATGGAGTAGATGAAATCCTCGCCTTTTCAATTGTGAACGTCTACGGCTCAATCGGATTTACAAACTACGGATACATTGATAAGAAAAAACCTGGAATATTAGAACGCCTAAATGATAAATCAACTGGGGAATGTCATACATTTTTAGATGATATTGTGGGCGCAATTGCAGCTGCAGCATCAAGTCGTTTAGCACATCGAGCAGCAAACATAGAGTAAGGATAAAAAAAGATCAAATCCAATCGATTTGGTCTTTTTTATTTGACGATAATGTTATTCCGTATTTTGTCCGTAAAAAAAACGCTCAAATTGAGCGTTTTTAAATGCGATCCATCCATTCCTTTAAGCTATGAATTGCATAGGTAGGAGGACGGTCATATCCTTTTAGTAGTTCAGGGGTTGTAACACCTGTATGAACAAGCAAAGTATCAATACCTGCATTCATACCTGCCATAATATCGGTATCATAATAATCACCAATCATGATGGTATCCTCTTTTGGAGTGCCCAGTTGTTTTTGCGCTTGTTCCATGATAATTTTTTCTGGCTTCCCAATAAAAGTGGGTTTTACTGTTGTTGAAACAGTGATCACCGAGGTTAATGAACCATTCCCAGGTAGAAGTCCACGCTCAGTTGGAATGGCGATATCACCGTTTGTCGAAATAAAGGTTGCACCATTTCGTACTGCTAAACAAGCAATGGCGAATTTTTCATATGTAAGGGAACGGTCTATTCCACAAACCACAAAATCTGGGTTTTCCTCTTGAAATGTAAAGCCTTTTTCCTCTAATGCTTGGTAGATACCATCTTCACCAATTACATATACACTTGCTCCTGGTTTCATATCATACATATAATTTGCCGTTGCTTGACTAGTGGTGAAAACCTGGTCTGCTGTACACGCAATATCAAAGTCACGAAGTTTGGTTGCTACCTGTTCGGGTGTTCTAGATGAATTATTCGTAACAAACAAATATGGTATTTGCTTTTGATTTAATTTATTCACAAAATCACACGCTTCTTTTATACGCTCTGTTCCACGGTACATAGTACCATCTAAGTCAAATAAGTATCCTTTGTATTGTTTCACTACTTCTATCACCTTTTTTTAGTTTTTAAATGCTGAAACCGGTCCTAATTCATTTTCAAGATAAGATCGTACCGCTTGTGGAAAGCTTGCAAGACTTTCTTTATTTTTTTGAAGGCTCAAGATTAATTCATCATGATTAATCTCAAGATAATCTTGTACAATTACTTTTCGAAAACGGATAATTTCTTTAAGTTCATTCGCTACTTCAGTTGTCACTACTTTTTCATCTTCAAGTATATCAATGATATCCTCATAGCTACCTGGATCACGCATAATAAAGCCGTCAATCATCGAATTTCCTACATCTAGAATTGCCTCAATTGTAAGATGAGTGATTCTCTCTAACGCTTTCTTTTCAATCACGCCTGTCCAACTTGAATTCGCTGCTACAATTAATTGTAAATTCTCTTCGTAAAAAAGAAGGGTTTTTTCAATCTTTTCCCGGTCAACAAAATACATAGTATCACCTTCAGTTTATAATCTTTACCCATCATCTTTTATATACCACATTATTTTACCATAAAGTTTATAATCATTCATGGTATGCCCCTCATTCATTGCATCTATAAATTCGTTTTCTAATTCGTACACCTTTGATATGATAAGTATAAATGACTGTTTCTTAAAAGGAGAGAATCCATTATGGCTGAACGTTTTTTCTTATATGATGATACAATCGACACACAAACACGGTTTGTAAGCTTTATGGGGGAACACCAGCGTTACGACTTAGCTGTTGTTAAATCTGACCGCTATTATGGCAAGCATATTGTTTTAAATATCTTGAGCAATCGCTTTGCAATTATCGGAAGAGATGACCTAGATGAGCCGGGTTATATCGAACATGCTTATCAGCTGTCTGAAGAGGAAGCAGAGGAATTACGTTCTTTTCTGTATGAAATTGTCTAACATAATTACGTAATGCTGCGAAAACACTAGAAGTAAGAAGTGAGGTGTTTTTCAGGTGGCAGATAAAGACAAGGAAGAAATAAAGTATACCGATTTTTCAAATGTGGAGACGATGAGAAATTTCTTAACTTTTGAGGAATATCCAGAAGGACCATATGGCACACAACAAGGTAAGGATACGCCCGTAGAGAACAAAAGCACACCGTGGAAAGAAGGTCAACGAACCTATAGCAACTTTAATTATGAGTTCAAATCACTTCACCAGGATCTCCCTAGACAATTCCCTGGGGCTCATCCTACACATGATGACAAGGATGAAAATGCCGAACCACCTTATGACTAATAGGAAGGTTCAAGCCATAATAAAAGTACAGGCAGATGAGTTAGCCTGTACTTTATTTTTTTACCTTTTTTAAGACAAAATAGGCGCAACCGAAATTGCAATATTCGTATAAATATTCAGAAAGGGTACTTATTTTTGTATCAAATGACGCTTTTTGGTTTTTATCATCAAAAAAACCTTTTAAGCGAAGCTGTTCATATCCCCAGTCCCCAACTATATAATCATACTTCGCTAAGATATCACTGTATCTCGCACGAAAAGCTTCTTCATTAAATCCATCTTTTAGCTCATCAATAAGCTCATATGTAGTATTACCTATGCTAATCACTTTAATCACCTCGTACCCCATACTAGAGGATGTTCACTATATATCCATTATAGCCAATCAATCCATCAATTACTATGCGAAATTTTTGTTGAATTGGTCACCCTACAACTGAGGGGGTGTCAAGATTGAAAAAATACACAATCATCTCAGGCTTAATTGCTTTAACTGCTTTAACAGGTTGCGGTACTTCTGACGACAATGCAGGAGTCTACCATGAAAGTGGAAATACAATATATCGAACTGACCAAAATGAGCTTTACAATGCGAAAGGCGTCAAAAACGATGGTAAAGAAATGACGAACTTTGGCTATGTTCGTCACCAAAAAAATCCAGTCCTTGGCGGTGCAAATGTATACAGTGATTTGCCAACCATGGACAGGGAAAAAGTAGCAGATTTAATCAGTAAAATCTGTACAAACATTCCGAACGTCAAAGATGTTGGTACGCTTGTAACGGATGAAGAGGTCCTTGTTGCATATGATACGGATTCTAAAGATCGTATGTTAACGGCAGACCAGGTAAAACGTTCCGCGTTGTCAGTTGTTCCGAGGTATTTCCATGTATACGTTTCTGACAATCCAGACATGATGAATCAAATTGAGCGATTCGGTAGACTTGATTCAGACAGTCGAAATGTCGATCAAATTATTACATCAACCATTCAACAAATGATTAAATCTCCACAAGGATATAAAGTCAGCGATGGTGAAAATGAAAATGGGGAAATGGAAGGTGGCCTAAACCCAGAGTATGAGCGTAGGGCAAGGGAAAACCAAGACTTCCTTAAAAATCCTAGTATCAACAATAAAGGTGGAATGGAATTCAACCCTGAAATTGATCGCACAACCGATAATAAAGGGAATGAAGACCAAAAGCGAGATGACGGAAGAGAATTATTGCAAAAAGGAACGCACTAAAAAAAAGGGGATTTCCCCTTTTTTTTATGCTTGCTTAACTTGTTGATTTGATTTTGCTGCGTTTACTTGTTCATCTGCATGATAAGAAGAACGTACAAGAGGGCCAGCTTCACAATGACTGAAGCCTTTACTTAATGCAATCTCTTTTAATTCCGCAAATTCATCTGGATGATAGTATTTTTCAACTTTCAAATGCTTTTTCGTTGGTTGTAAATATTGACCAATTGTGATGATATCTACATCGTTTGCTCGAAGGTCGTCCATTGTTTCAATGATTTCTTCCTTCGTTTCGCCAAGGCCGATCATGATACTTGATTTTGTTGGGATGTCTGCATTCATTTCTTTTGCACGACGTAAAAATTCAAGTGAACGTTCATATTTCGCACGTGCACGAACACGGTCAGATAAACGGCGAACCGTTTCAATATTATGGTTCATAATGTCGGGCTTTGCATCCATTAAGGTTTTTAAGTTTTCGTACACTCCACCCATATCAGATGGTAGCACTTCAATTGATGTAAATGGATTCTTTCTACGAATTGCACGAACGGTTTCTGCAAATACCGCAGCTCCCCCGTCTTTCAAATCGTCACGAGCAACTGTTGTAATAACAACATGCTTTAATCCCATCATTGCGACAGAATCAGCTACACGCTCTGGTTCTGCCCAATCCAATTCATTTGGAAGTCCAGTCTTAACCGCACAAAAGCGACAAGCGCGAGTACAAGTATCCCCAAGAATCATAAAAGTAGCTGTTTTCCTTACAGCCCAGCATTCATGAATATTAGGACATTTTGCTTCCTCACAAACGGTATGTAATTGCTTTTCTCTCATCATTTTCTTTAAGCCTGTGTAGCTCTCATTCGTATTCAGTTTTATTTTTAGCCATTCCGGCTTTCGAAGATATTCTTGTTTTTTTGACATACTTCATCACTCCATTGCAAAGGCTATCCCTATTATACTCCTAACTTCTTTAAGAATCCAAGTATTCGATTTATTTGTATTTTTTAGCTTCCAACAATTAGTGATTATGAAAATGAGATGATTTAACAAACTAACAAGGAAGAGTACTTCTTTTTATTTAATTCCAACTAGACAAATTCGGCTTTTAAGTACCTATAGATGCCTTTTAAGAACCATACATCCTTGTGTTATTTTAGTGAAAGGAGATTTGCGTGCGTGAACAGAAAACTTGGTATAGTAGTTGTTATTTGCTTACTTTTTACGTGTATGCCTTTGGATGCAAGTGCAAATGAGGATCAACAAAAAGTTTTTCAGGAACGAATGAACCTCTATACAAAGATGGAAACAGTAACACAGATTCCATGGTACTATTATGCGGCTATTGACCAGTATGAAAGAAGCATCCGTCGTTCCCGAAAGGATATTCCGAAAGAAACGGGGTTAATTGGAATTTACATTAAACCCGAGTCTTGGGCGGGGGCTTTAAATCCAAATCCAAATGATTCGAATCCATATAGCATTCAGCTTTTTGGAGGAATTGGTCTTGATGGCAACGGGGATGGTGTTGCTGATCAAACAAATGATGAGGATATCCTACTTACAATTTCAGAACAAATTTTAGCGTACGGAACTGATCCTGATAATATCAAGATTGGTTTATGGGATTATTACAAACGGGATAAATCCGTTTCACTAATTACGGGAATCGCTACAATCTATTCAGCATATGGCACACTTGATTTAGATAAACACGCCTTTCCGGTTCCTCTTGGCTATAATCATAGCTATAAAAATACATGGGGAGATGCGCGTGGCTGGGGAGGTCGTAGAATGCATGAAGGCACTGACATCTTTGCAAGCTATGGAACACCAGTAAGGGCAACCTCATATGGGATCATCGAAATGAAAGGTTGGAACCGATTTGGTGGGTGGCGTATCGGAATCCGCGATGTGAATAATACGTACCATTACTTTGCTCACTTAAATGGATTTGCAAAGGATATTGCAATCGGTCAGGTTGTTGAGCCTGGTACAGTGATTGGCTCTGTTGGAAGTTCTGGCTATGGACCACCAGGCACTGCCGGAAAGTTCCCTCCACATCTTCACTACGGAATGTACAAAGATAATGGATATACGGAATGGTCCTTTGATCCGTATCCACATCTACGGGCTTGGGAACGATCAGAAAGACAAGCAAGGAAACGTAAATAAAATAAAAGGCTGTGGTATTTTTACCACAGCCTTTTTCCGTTCTATTATGACCCTCTTTTTATATTTATTTCTTTAACCTTGTTTCGCTTGTTTAGCCTTTTTTGCAGCATGTGCAATACTTGCAACTAGACCTCCCCATAAAATGACCATTCCAATAACCATCATAGCAATTGCACCACCGGTCATAGTCCTACCTCCTTGTCACTACTAGAAGAATAGTTGTCATTTAACGCCTCATTACTCCATTTTTTTAGTGAGAACACGATTCCTAATATAATGACTCCTGCTGCAATGAAAACACCTGGGAAGAGTATAAATGAAGTTGCATACCCTTCATAGTTACCAGTTGCATTGTCAAATTGTTGTAGGATATTTTGTTTGAATAAGTCAAACATCATATATCCTAAAACCACTGGTGTGATTACGCCTAAACAAATCTTCCACCAACCACCTGCACGAATATCGGAGATAGCATTTGCGTGTGCTTGTAATGGATTCATTTGCTTGAATACCCAAGCAATAAGTATTACTTCAACTAATCCGGCAACAGCAATACCAAATTGGTTAATGAAGTAGTCAACTACATCTAGGAAGTATAAGCCTCCATTTGTAGAGTATAGAATTGAAATAAGTGATGCTAACCCCGCACCATATATGACTGCCTTGTTACGAGTAAGATTAAACTTGTCTTGAACTGCTGCAATGAACACTTCACAAATCGAAATAAGTGATGTTAATCCGGCAAATACTAACGATAAGAAGAAAAGTGCTCCGAAAAATTCGCCAAATGGCATTTGGTTAATAATTTGCGGGAAGACCGCAAATGCTAGACCAACACCCGCACTTGCTACTTCTTCTACAGGTACATTCGCTTGTGCTGCCATAAAGCCTAGTGCAGCGAATACACCGATACCAGCTAAAAGTTCAAAACCTGAGTTCGCAAAACCAGTAATAAATGCATTGTTTACTACATCGGACTTCTTAGGTAAATAACTTGCATAAGTAATCATAATTGCAAAACCAATTGATAAACTAAAGAAAATGTGTCCGTATGCCGCAACCCAAACCTCTCCAGACATAATCTTATCCCAGTTAGGTTGGAAGAATGAATTTAGTCCTGTACTTGCTCCTTCAAGTGTTACTGCTCGAATAACGATAATCGTAAATATAACTAATAGTGTAGGAATGAAAATTTTATTCGCTTTTTCAATTCCCTTTTTCACGCCTTTAAATAGGATAAATAATGTAATTGCCCACACAACGACTAAAGGTCCAAAAACCCCAAGTACTGGTGCTCCTACATCTCCTGGAGTTTCAGCTAAATGCAAGTATTTAGAGAATAGGAATCCGCTTGTATCTTCTCCCCATGCTTTATTAAATGAGAAGAATGTATACGAAATTGCCCATGCGATAATGACTGCATAATAGGTGGCAATTACGAAAGAAATTAATACCTGCCACCACCCGAGCCATTCTAACTTTTTATTTAAACGGAAAAATGACAAAGGTGCTGATCCTCTAAACTTTTGTCCGATTGTGAATTCTAGAATTAGGATTGGTATTCCAGCTGTTAAAATCGCAAATAGGTATGGAAGAAAAAATGCGCCTCCTCCATTTTCGTAAGCAACATATGGAAATCTCCATATATTACCTAAGCCAACCGCAGAACCGATTGCAGCCATTACGAACCCTGCCCGTGTCCCCCACTGTGGACGATTATCCATAAACAAACCTCCCCTTTCCCACTTTAGCCCATTACCGCATTAGTCCTTTAGCACTAGACATAAGTTGGAAATTTTAATATTTTCAGATTATTTTCTATAATCTATTTATTAGTATAGCCAGTCTTTATCTCTATGTCAAAAGTTATTTTAAAATGAAATTTACTTTTAAAAAAAAAGAGACAAAGGTTCTAATTCCCTTTGTCTCTTATATACTAGTTAAGTTCGATTGTTAACATTTGAATAGTAATTCTATGCGTTTTGTCTGTTTTTCATAGTGAGAACAAAAATAACAAATAATACTAAGGTAGTAAGCACTCCTAATAGGGTACTGCCTGTCAGACCTAGTACTATATATCCGATTACAGCGATGACGGCAGAAGTGATGGCATAGGGTAGCTGAGTCATTACATGATCAATATGATGGCTTCCCGCTCCAGTGGAGGACAGAATAGTTGTATCTGATATTGGTGAACAATGATCACCAAACACGGAGCCCGCTAGGACAGCAGCTAAAGCCGGAAGTAATAAATTAATATCAGATGCTGCTGCAATGTCTCCTGCAATCGGAAGCATCATCCCAAAGGTTCCCCAAGACGTCCCAGTCGCAAACGCCATAAAGCCTGCTACAACGAATAAAATGACCGGTAAAAATGCAATATTTAAATTGGACCTTTCAACGAGGCTTGCTAGATATTTACCTGTTTCAATTTGTCCTATCAAGTCAACAATTACCCAAGCAAATAGTAAAATGTATACAGCTGGAAGCATTGATTTTATCCCTTCAACAATTCCCTTAGGGAGAAGTCCAAAGTTTAAAGCCTTTTTTGCGTAAACCTGAACAAAGAACAAAATAAGTGTTACAAGAATACCTAGAATTCCACCGGATAATAAAGAACCTGTTACATCAGTATTTTCAAAAATTGTAAAAATGGTTATATCGCCTTCAGAAGCTTTGTAGCCTGTCCATATTAAGGAACCAACCGTACCAACAACTAATGCAATAATCGGCCAAACTAAATCACCAACAGTACCTTTCTCACTTTGAGGCAATTCTTGTTTTAACTCTCCAAGTACTGGCTTTTCCGGATCTGTAACCTCTCCTGTTGTCATTGCACGCGTTTCATGAACCTTCATACTTCCAATATTGAGATTAAAAACTGCAACCGCAATAACCATTAATATAGCTGTTACTACGTATAAATTCATTGGAATGATTTGTATAAATGCAGATAAAGGAGAATACTCCGCTACTCCATGTGTTGCTAAAATTGGTGCAATGATAGCAATAATATAAGCACCCCAGCTTGAAATTGGTGAGACAACACATATTGGTGCAGATGTTGAATCAATAATATAGGCTAGTTTTGCACGTGATACTTTATTACGATCAGTAATCGGTCTGCTTACTTGCCCAACAGCCAACGCATTAAAGTAATCATCAATAAAAATGATAATTCCCAAAACTGCAGCTAAGAGTTGAGCTCCGGTTCTAGTTTTAACCTTTTTTTGTGCCCATTCTCCAAATGCACGACTACCACCAGAGATGGAAATGAATGCAGTGATAATTCCTAAAATAAGAAGAAATAAAATAATATACACATTCCAAGTGTTTAGTGCTCCGTCAGATACAAATACGGCTTTAATACTTGTCCAAATGGTGAGTAAAACGTCTTGTAGCCAAGCTCCGACTCCTTCATTCTTAAGTACATTTCCATGTAATACGAATGCCGCCGATAGAATGCCGACTCCAAGTGATAGTAGAACTCTTCTTGTTAAAATAACCATGAGAAGTGCAATGATTGGTGGGATAATTGAATATATTGTTCCAGACATGATATGATTCCTCCAAGTATTTTTATGGAGGGCGTGGTGAAAGAAGATACTCTTTAGAAGACAAAAAGAGAGTATGATAGAAAATAACTATCATTACTCTTTAGTAATGTTATGTTATCCTCCATCACGATCAGTAGCCCTCCATTATAGATCATTTCTATAATGACAGTGTTACCCTTTTTCAAGGCAACCCCAACAAAAATAACATTGACGAGTTTATTTTTGCTTCGGCAAAAAATCCTTTCAACTATGCTCTACGTTGTCATCCTCACATAGTTTACTCTTATTTTCCGCACCTCTACCCCATCGATCCGATAAGGTGGTGTATTCATTTATTAATTCCTTCGCTAGTATATACGATTTTTCGCTTAGATTCAACTATTCTAGTATAGTATTTTCTGCTAATTTGTCGGTATCTCTATAGAAGGAGATGAGTCCCCACCATTATTGTAGAAGTCTGGAACATCATGTAAAATGTTTTGATTGATAACCGGGATAATGGTTTCAATTTCTACCTCTCCAGTTGAGAAAGGTAAAATAACCTGCATCGTCACTGTCGCAAGAACATTATATTGAAACCAGCCATTATTAATCCCCCACTCGTCAATTCTTCCTTGAGGCGTTGTTTCTCCAAATCCAATCATATGAAAACGAATCGGTATTTCCGGACCTAAGTTTCCTAAAAGGGCATTATTTGTTGCTTCCCCAAGAGGTACCTTAAAAACAAAGCCCGTTTGTCCACTGGCATCATCCGTCTCAATTTCTAAATCAGGATATTCAAGTTTGTTAACTTCACCTTCATTTACATATTTTAAGTATCGCTCAATATTTCCGAGGGTCTTTGTAGCCATTTTGTTGACGACCTGGGTATTGTAGCTAATTACTTTCCCATTTTCATCCGTTTGCACAATACTCAAATCCTCTTGGACCAATTCTTCCTCATTTAATTGTTGATTAATAGCATTTTTAATAACTGTGGCAGCAACCTTCTTCGTTTCATTTTCAGCATATGCCATAAGTGCTGGCTCTATCGCTTTGTTAATAATGAATAAACCAATAACAGTTGAGAGAATAAAAAAGACAAATGTTAATAAAAAGACGTAACGGAAAGGCAAGGGCCCTTTCCTTCTTGGTTGTAGACGTGCTCTGTACTTTCCCAAACGAAAATCCCCCCTTACAAGCTATGTGTATGCAAGTAAGGGGGGATGTACGATAACTATTTTGTTCGACAACATTTAAGTGATGCCACGTACTTTTATATGGTATACCTTCTCAGGTTAATTTTAGATCATTTTTAATAGGGCGTCTTTGCCTTTCATACCTACTGTAATGCCTCGATTTTCGGCTTCAAATGTAATTGATTCAAGAGGGGCATCCAGTAATTGCTCGATTGTACGAACACCAACTGCCCTACCAGCAATAATGCCTCGTTCTTTAAGTTTTTCATTCAACAATGCAACATCGAGAGCTCCACACATAATATAGCCATTTTCATTTGTGACTGCCATAAAATTTGTTTTAGGTAGGTTAACGGTAATGGCTGTAAATTGATGATTATCAATTACTATTGGTGTCATTGAGACCATTCCTAGCACACTCCTTTCCCTAACTAATTTATGTAACGGGAAAGTGATTTGTGTTTGAAATAGTGATGGTCATAGACCTATCTTTTTCTAGGCCTTTTGACTACGTATCTTTAGAACGTTTTGCTGATTGCTTTTAATTTTTCAGCTAAAAGGTCTCGTAAGAATTCTGGCATATAGTATTTTTTATCTTTAGCATCCCGTATGACAGGAAAAAGTGAACCGAATGTGAACATATCAATCGTGGCGATTGAATACGTTTTGTCTGGATCAAGGTCCTCCCCATTGACTTTAATATCGGTAATATGGTCTAATCCATCCGAAAGCTTTGAAGTGTTAAGCTCTACACCGTCATATACCATTTTGCCCATTACCTTTCCACGGAAGCCTAGACCTTTAATTCTGAGATTTTCCATTTCCTTTGTGTTTGCCTGTAAAATGATTTCCTTCAGTTCATCGCCCTTAACCCAGACCTTACACGGATTAATAGGATGAGGGCAAATTCGATGCAAGTCTTCTCTTGTTACCTTTCCTGTTGGAAGAGAGTCAAGTAGTAGCCCTGCGTTCACCATCGATATGTCTCCTTCACACCATTCTCGAAGCACCTCAGCTAAAAGCTTGGAAAATGAGGTTTCCGCAAACCAATCACTTTGAAGTGGTTGTTCAATCTCAGCAACAACATCATTTTGTAAGGTGTGAATACTATTTGCCATGTACTTTGAAAGGATTTCAGTTGTTTCCTTACTCTCTGACAGTGATTTCGTAGGGATTACATTTGCAGCACTTTCAATAAGCCTATTTTGTTCAGTATCAATTTTAAGAGTAACATGTCCGATGTAATTCCCGTATTTTTGCGCACAGCATAAAAGTGTGTTATTGATTCTCTTTCCATTTTCTAAAAGATGATGTGTGTGGCCACCAAGTAGCACGTCAACATCTGGGAAATCTCTTGCAATTTGCTCATCCTCATTAATTCCTAAATGGGACATCAAAAGAATCATATCTGTTTTGTCTTTTAATTCATTGATTGTTTCTTGAAGGATAACCAAAGGGTCTTTGACATTCCACCCGAGCAGCTTATAAAGCCCAATATAATGAACCGTTAAACCGATGATGCCAATTCTAAACCCACTTGGCAAGACATGAATATGGTAAGGATCGGCCCAATTAGGTAGCTTCCCATCTCGGTCGAATAGATTTGCAAGCAACACCTTAAATTCTGCCTCATCATATAAAGAATCCAGATGCTCATAAGACATCGTAATCCCTTCGTTGTTACCGATAGTAGCATAATCGTATTCAAGCTGGTTTAGGAGCTGCACATTCATTTTGCCATGGGATGCTTCAGAAATTGGATGAAAGCGATCAATATGGTCACCAATATCGATTAAGAGCATTTCCTCATTGTTTGCTTGATGAAGATTTCTCATTTCTGTGATATATTTTGTAATTTTAGGCCATCGGTCAAAATGGCTATGGAGATCGTTTGTATGATAAATATGTACGGTTTCACTCAATCCCTACACCTCCTTTTTGCCTGTTTAAAATCCTGTGAACTTTCCACCTTTAGGTACTTCACTTATGTATGTATTCTAAAATATGCTTATAGCTTGTACTAACTAAAAAAGTCTAATTGCCTCGGGGCTAGCCCGTGATATTCGATTCCGAGCATATCGATAAATTGTTTAGCATTATCTGCTGCGTCTCCACCTGAGTTGTTATTAAACAATACGTAGATGGTTTCACTTGTTTGATTAAGTTCCTGAACATAGTGAATCCATTCTTCTAGCTCTTCTTTATTATACTTATATAAATAACGAACATCACGCCAATTGCCTTCTTTTGGCTTTGTCCAGCCATGGACATTTCTGCCATGGAAACGTACGAGCGTTTTTTGTTGATGGGTTGGATGGAGGACTGTCGGGATTGACCCTTGGCCTGCCTGTGGCTCATCACAAATACTATGAATCCAGCCTTCTTGTTCCATAAATTGTAATGTTTGTTGTTTTAGCTGTGGTGAAAACCATGATTGGTGGCGGAATTCAAGGGCGACAGGAGTTTCTCCCATCTGCTGCTTGCACCACCTTAAGTAGTCTACATTTTCACGTTTACAATCATACCATGGTGGAAATTGAAATAAAACCAAGGCGAGCTTATTTGCTTGTTGATAAGGTTCAAGTGACAAACGAAAGGCATCAAACATGTCTTTCTTTGATTCAAATGGGATTTCCCCACGTTGATGACCGGTCATCCCTTGATAAGCTTTAACAATGAATTGAAAAGATTCAGGCGTATCTTTCAACCATTTTTCCACATTACGTTTAGGCTGGATGGCATAGAAAGACGCATCTACCTCGACGATTGGAAAATGACCAGCATATTCTTTTAGTTTATCACCTGATGAGGTTCCTGCTGTATAGAGACGATCATGGTCACCCCAGCCAGTTACACCAATATAGATCATGGAGTCACCTCCTATTACTATTATGTACAAAAATAACTCGCTTGAGAGTATCTCAAACGAGTTATTGCATGTGTTCTTATTATCCGATAGAACCTTCCATTTCGAACTTGATCAAGCGGTTCATTTCAACGGCGTATTCCATTGGAAGCTCTTTTGTAAATGGCTCGATAAAGCCCATTACGATCATTTCAGTAGCTTCTTGCTCAGAAATACCACGGCTCATTAGATAGAATAGTTGTTCTTCAGATACTTTCGATACCTTTGCTTCATGCTCTAATGAAATATTGTCATTTAAAATTTCATTATACGGAATTGTATCAGAAGTAGACTGATTATCCATGATTAACGTATCACATTCGATATTAGAACGTGCGCCATGTGCTCTACGTCCGAAGTGTACAATACCACGGTATGTTACTTTACCACCGTGTTTAGCAATAGACTTCGATACGATCGTAGAAGACGTATTTGGAGCAAGGTGAGTCATTTTCGCACCTGCATCCTGGTGTTGACCTTTACCAGCAATTGCAATGGAAAGAGTCATACCACGAGCTCCTTCACCACGAAGGATAACAGCTGGATATTTCATTGTTAATTTTGAACCAATGTTACCATCGATCCATTCCATTGTTGCATTGGCATCACAAACTGCACGCTTGGTAACAAGGTTATACACGTTGTTAGCCCAGTTTTGAATAGTTGTATAACGGCAGTACGCATCTTTTTTGATGATGATTTCAACAACAGCACTGTGTAGTGAGTTTGTTGTATAAACAGGAGCCGTACATCCTTCAACATAATGTACGCTTGCACCCTCATCAACAATGATTAAAGTACGCTCGAATTGACCCATGTTTTCAGAGTTGATACGGAAATAAGCTTGTAGTGGTGTATCAACCTTTATACCTGGTGGTACATAGATAAATGATCCACCAGACCAAACTGCTGAGTTCAATGCTGCGAACTTATTGTCAGTTGGAGGAATTACTTTTGCCCAGTGCTCACGGAAAATATCTTCATTCTCTTTTAGAGCTGAATCTGTATCCTTAAATACGATTCCTAGATCTTCAAGGTCTTCCTTCATATTATGGTATACAACCTCTGATTCGTACTGAGCAGAAACACCCGCAAGATATTTTTGTTCAGCTTCAGGAATACCTAACTTATCAAAAGTTGCTTTGATTTCTTCAGGAACTTCATCCCATGACTTTTCGGATTTCTCGGATGGTTTTACGTAATACGTAATTTCATCAAAGTTTAAGCTATTAAGGTCTCCACCCCATTGTGGCATAGGCATTTTGTAAAAATGCTCTAAGGATTTAAGACGGAAATCTAACATCCACTGAGGCTCTTCTTTCATGCGTGAGATTTCTTCAACAATTTCCTTTGTTAAACCACGTTCTGAACGGAAGATGGAAACGTCTTTATCTGCAAAGCCATATTTATAATCGCCAATTTCAGGCATTTTCTTTGCCATTCTACTTCACTCCATTCTATGTGAGGTACCTCATAGCAAAATGCTACGAGAAATCACTCACGATTCATTTTGTTCGCTCTTAAATCCCTTTTCCATTGCCTTCCATGCTAATGTTGCACATTTAATGCGTGCGGGGAATTTTGAAACGCCCTGAAGTGCTTCAATGTCTCCTAAATCAATGCTATCATCATAGTCTTTCCCTAGCATCATTTCTGAGAAGATTTGTGACATTTTTAATGCATCTTCAATTTTACTGCCTTTAATCGCTTGAGTCATCATTGAAGCAGATGACATTGAAATGGAACAACCTTCTCCATCAAATTTAGCATCTTGAACGACACCATCATCTACTTTTAACGTAAGGTGAATCCGGTCTCCACAGGTTGGGTTATTCATATCAATTGTTAACGCCCCATCTTGGATAACTCCTCGATTTCTCGGCTTTTTATAATGATCCATTATTACCTGTCGGTATAAGGTGTCAAGGTTTATTTTAGAATCCATTGCTGAAATACTCCTTTGTTTTTATGAGTCCTTCAACTAGTTTATCAATTTCTTCTTCTGTATTATAGAGGTAAAAACTTGCACGAGCAGTTGCTGATACCTTCAACCATTTCATAAGTGGTTGGGCACAGTGATGACCGGCTCTTACAGCAATACCTTCAGCATCAAGAACTGTTGCAACATCGTGTGGATGGACATCTTCAATATTGAAAGTTACTACCCCTGCACGATGCTTAGGTCCATAAATAGTTAGACCCTCTACTTGTGACAATCGTTCAATTGCATGTGCTGCTAACTTGTGCTCGTGCGCAAGAATATTGTCTAGACCAATATCTTCTAAAAAGTCGATTGCAGCTCCTAAACCAATTGCTCCAGCAATAATAGGTGTTCCAGCTTCTAGTTTCCACGGAAGCTCTTTCCATGTTGATTCGTATAGGTCAACGAAATCAATCATTTCCCCACCCGTTTCGACTGGCTCCATTTTCTCAAGCAGTGCTTTCTTACCATATAATACACCGATACCCGTAGGTCCGCACATTTTATGGCCAGAAAAAGCTAGGAAGTCACAATCAAGGTCTTTCACATCAATTTTAAGATGTGGCGCAGCTTGTGCACCATCAACAACCATGACAGCCCCATTACGGTGTGCAATTTCGGCAATTTCTTTAATTGGATTGATTGCACCAAGAACGTTTGAGACCATCATTACTGAAACAATTTTTGTTTGATTCGTAACGATCTCTTCAACATCCTTGAGATCAATCGAACCATCCTCTTGTAGAGGGATATATTTTAATTTCGCACCTGTACGTTTTGCAATTTGTTGCCAAGGAATAATATTGGCATGGTGCTCCATATAGGTAATGACAATTTCATCACCCTCACTGAGATTATCGCGCCCATAGCTTGCTGCAATTATATTAATTGCAGTTGTTGTTCCCCGGGTAAAGACAACCTCTTGAATAGAAGATGCATTGATAAACTTTCTAACTTTTTCACGAGCATTTTCATATGCATCAGTTGCTTTTGTACCTAGGGTATGAACTCCGCGGTGAACATTTGAGTTGTATTCTCGATAATAGCGATCCAGCGTTTCGATTACAGTTACAGGTTTTTGAGATGTAGCTGCACTGTCTAAGTAGACAAGCGGATTTCCATTTACCTCTTGATTTAAGATTGGGAACATGGAACGAATATCTTGGATATTCATTATTTTACTTTCCTTTCAATTAGCTCAACAAGTTGTTTCTTAACTCCTTCGATTGGAAGTTGGTTTACAACCGGAGCAAGGAAACCATGAATGACTAAGCGCTCTGCTTCCATCTGTGGAATACCACGGCTCATTAAGTAATATAATTGAACAGGGTCAACCCTACCAACAGATGCAGCGTGACCTGCTGTTACATCATCTTCATCAATAAGTAAAATTGGATTTGCATCCCCACGAGCTTTTTCGCTAAGCATCAATACTCTTGATTCTTGTTCCGCATTAGATTTAGAAGCGCCATGTTCGATATGCCCAATACCATTAAAGATCGAGCTTGCGCTGTCCTTCATTACACCATGTTTTAGAATATAACCTTCAGAATTCTTACCATGGTGAGTAATTCTTGTCGTAAAGTTTTGCTTTTGCTCACCTCGACCTACAACAACGGTCTTTGTATCAGCATATGAGCCGTCTCCAACTAAGTTAGTGATATTCTCAGAAATGGTATCACCATCATTCATAAGTCCGAGAGCCCATTCAACTTTACTGTCACGGCCGATTACTCCACGACGAGTTACGTAAGTTGTGTTTCCAGTAGCTAAGGCATCAACAGCACCGTAAGTAACTTTTGCATTGCTGCCTGCAATAACTTCTGAAACAATATTTACAACTGTATTCGCAGTATCTGTTGTTGAAATATAGTTTTCAACATAAGTAACTGAACTATTATCTTCAGCTACTACGATTACATGGTTAAATAGTGCGGACTCACCATTCTCTTGAATAAATACAGCATGAAGTGGAACTGATACTTCCACATTCTTAGGAACATAAACAAAGGCACCACCGTTAACCAATGCAGCATGCAGCGCAGTTAGACGGTGTTCGTCAACCTTGACAGCTTCTTTCATAAAATACTTTTGAAGAAGGTCACTATGTTCACGAGCAGCTGTATGAATATCAGTAAAAATAACACCACTTGCTTTTACTTCTTCTGTAAGAGAGATAAAGGCTGGAGTGTTGTCACGTTGAATATATATATTCTTATCTTCTTCAACATGAATTAATGATTTAATTTCTTCAGGGAGTTCGTCAATTGAGTTGTATGGTGCACTTTCCACAACATGATTTGCAAATTGTGTAAAGTTCCATTTATCAATTTTTGTTTTATCTGGTCTTGGCATTGGAAGGTCTTCTGCTTTTTCAAGAGCTTGTAAGCGAAGTTCCTGTAGCCAACTTGGTTCACCAAGAGTAGACGAAAAACCTCTGACATAATCTTTATCAAATGGTAATTTCGTATCGATTGTCATAATAATCCTCCTTACGCTTACGCTTCTTGACCTACAGTTTCATCTTCAATTCCTAATTCTTTCTTAATCCAATCATATCCTTCAGCTTCTAGACGTTGTGCAAGTTCAGGTCCACCTGATTTCACAACACGTCCTTGCATCATTACATGAACTTTATCTGGTGTAATATAGTTAAGTAAGCGTTGGTAGTGAGTGATGATTAAGCAACCAAACTCTTCTCCGCGCATTTCATTAATTCCTTTAGAAACAACCTTCAACGCATCGATATCAAGCCCTGAGTCAATCTCATCAAGGATTGCAATCTTAGGTTCAAGCATCATTAATTGTAGGATTTCATTACGTTTCTTTTCCCCACCTGAGAAGCCTTCGTTAAGGTAACGTTGAGCCATGTCAGGATCCATTTCTAAGTATTCCATGTTTTTATCCATTGTACGGATGAATTTCATTAATGAAATTTCATCACCTTCTTCACGACGTGCATTAATTGCAGAACGAAGGAAGTCAGCGTTTGTAACACCATTGATTTCACTTGGATATTGCATTGCTAAGAAAAGACCAGCGCGTGCACGCTCATCAACTTCCATTTCTAACACATCTTCACCATCAAGTGTGATGCTTCCGCTTGTTACCTCATATTTAGGGTGACCCATGATTGCAGATGATAATGTTGACTTACCTGTACCATTCGGTCCCATAATTGCGTGAATTTCTCCACCTTTTATTTCAAGGTTAACCCCTTTTAAAATCTCCTTGCCTTCGATTTCGACATGAAGATCCTTAATAACTAAAGTTGATCCTGCCATAACTACTACCTCCATTAAACGAAAATATTTTGTATAGTATTGACACATTAAGTCAAAACTTCATTCTCATTTTATTCTCATTACAATCTTATATCAAATTCAAAGTGATATCAACCTTTACACATTCACACTAGTGATACATTTTTTAAATATAAGTTTTCTTGTATTGTGGCCCTTAAATGAGAAGAAAAAGTTAAATCTTGTCCATCAATAAGATAACATAAAATAAAGGGATATGTAAGGAAGATTGGATGCTAGCTAATGGTAAGTATTCAAATCCTCAGTTTATTTTTCACAGATTCCGATAATTCATTCTATAATATAGAAACCCAGTGTGGTGGGCACTGGGTTTCGCAAACGTAATATATCTATTTAGATGTTCATCTTACCTATTTGAGCAATAATCATTAGACCTTGTTTATAGTCCTGTTCTCGGTTATTCTCAACCCGCATACGCTCTTTGAATTTTCGACAGTAATCTTTATATCCAATCCCATGTGCCTGATGCATTGCCTTTTCCATTTCGCCCGTATAATTCAAACGGATTTGATTGATATTGGACCAATCCCTTCGTTTTTATCGTGCTTCCTTGCACATATTTAATGCTATCACTCTCAACCTTTTGCCTCAACAGCGTGATTTTGGAGTATTTAAAGCTACTCATCCTTATTTGACTAAATGGATAACAATAGGAACACGGGAGATACAATTCAATCCATTTCCTTTGTTTTCCTCGAGAATATTCAAAAATTGAAAAGAGGCTTACCAATTGGCAAGCCTCTTTTTTATTTATTCTACTACAGTAACAGCACCAGCGTATTTTTCTTCAATAAACTTTTGAATTTCTTCGGATTTTAATACTTCTACTAATGCTTTGATTTCTTCGCGATCTTCGTCGCCCTTATTCACAACGATTAGGTTTGCAGGCACGACATCTTCACCTTCAAAGGCAATACCATCTTCTGCAATATTCACTCCACCTTCAAGAGCGTAGTTCGTGTTGATAACAACCGCATCTCCTTCGCCATTTTCAAAGGATGTAGCAAGAAGTTTTGCTTCAATTAAAGTAGAAAAATCTAGATTTTTTGGATTGTCTACGATATCTTCAACTCTTGCTTGGTTACCAACACCTTCTTTAAGTTTAATAATACCTTCTCTTTCAAAAATCGGTAAGATACGGCCATGGTCACTAAAAGAGTTACTCATAATAATTTTTGCACCATCTGGGAGCTCATTTAGATTTTTGTATTCTTTAGAATAGATTCCAATTGGCTCTTTATGGATTTCTCCAACACTTACAAAATCAAAGTCAGGGTTGTCCTTTAGTTGCAGCTCTAAATAACCTGGTGTTTGGAAGTAGTTTGCATCAAGTTCTTTTTCATGTAAAGCAACGTTCGGTAAAATATAGTCTGTAAAAACTTCTATTTCAAGGTCAATACCTTTATCCTTTAATAAAGGTTTTGCCTGTTCAAGGACTTCCGCATGCGGAACAGCTGATGCACCTACAACAAGCTTTTTATTTCCTTCAGCTTCCTGAGTGTCTCCTCCATTACCAGCGTCGTCATTTCCGCCACAAGCAACTAGGGCAAATGAAAGTAGTCCAAATAATAGTACATAAAGTAATTTTTTCATTGTTGTTTTTCCTCCTGTTATCTCTTGTCTGTATGTTTTGTAAAGTAATCACCCACAAATTGAATGATAAATACCAATATTAGAATTGCAACTGTAGCAATAAATGTAATGATCGGTTTATTGCTTTGGAATCCATATAAATAGGCAAAATGTCCCAACCCACCTGCACCGATAACACCGGCCATTGCGGTAAAGCTTACTAACGAGATCGCAGTAACGGTAATCCCAGAAATTAAGGCTGGTAAAGATTCAGGAATTAACACTTTAAAAATGATTGTCGGGTTTGTAGCTCCCATTGAATGAGAGGCCTCAATCACACCTTTATCGATTTCACGCAAAGCAATTTCAACCATTCTAGCATAGAACGGTGCCGACCCTATAATCAAAGATGGTAGTGCAGCATTTGGTCCTAGCATGGAACCCATCATAATTTTCGTGAAAGGGATTAATAGGACAATCAGGATGATGAATGGTATGGATCGAAAAATATTAACAAATGCAGATACAATCCGATTCACCACTGTATTCTCCCAGGCATTCCCTTTATCTGTTAAAAAGAGAACTAAACCTAAAAACAAACCAATAATAAAAGTAGCAAGCACCGAAATTGAGGTCATATATAAAGTCTCTAAAGTTGCTTCCCAAAGGTTCCCCCAATTGAGTGCTTGATAATCATTAACCTGTTTCTCCCATTTAAGCAATTCTTGAAATTGTTCAAGCATTTTCAATCACCTCAGCTTCTACTCGTTGTTGTCGAATAAATTCGATGGCTGAAGTGACTTCATTAGCATCACCATCAAGATGAATAAACAATGTTCCATAAGATCCATTTTGGGTTTGTGAAATTTTCCCTTGTAAAATATTCACTTCCACCTCAAAGTCACGGATTAATCGTGTGATTAATGGCTTTTCAGCATCTTCCCCGACGAAGCTAAGCTGTACCATTTTTCCGTTTGGATAACGATCTAATAAATTCTCAACCGTTTCTTTTGTTTCTTCTGGTTCTGTCACTTGTTGGACGAAGCGTTTTGTAATGTTGGCTTGAGGCTTTTTAAATACATCAAGCACTCGTCCTTGCTCAACAAACTTCCCATTTTCCATAACTGCAACGCGATGACAGATTTTACGAATCACATGCATTTCATGGGTAATTAATACGATTGTTAATCCTAAACGTTCATTAATATCAACGAGCAAGTCCAAAATAGAGTCAGTTGTTTGTGGGTCTAATGCAGATGTTGCTTCATCGCATAATAAAACCTTTGGGTTGTTAGCAAGTGCTCTTGCAATTCCAACTCTTTGCTTTTGACCACCACTTAGCTGTGATGGGTAAGCATCTTCTCGCCCTTCAAGTCCTACAAGCTTAATAAGCTCTGTAACGCGTTCTTCTCGTTTAGGTTTTGGCACCTTTGCAATCTCCAGGGGAAAAGAAATATTTTCCCTCACTGTTCGCGACCATAATAGGTTAAAGTGCTGAAAAATCATACTTATTTCTTTACGAGCATCACGTAATGCTTTACCTTTTATGGAAGTGATATTATGTCCGGCAACAGAAATATTCCCTTCTGTTGGAGTTTCAAGCCCATTCAATAAACGGATGAGTGAACTTTTACCCGCACCACTGTATCCAATGATCCCGAAAATTTCACCTTCATTAATCTGTAAGTCAATATTGTTAACTGCTGTTACAGAATTTGTTTTTGTTTGATAAATCTTTTTAACATTTTTTAGTGTTATCACGTTGTCACACCTTCTATTCAGAGAAAACTATGTTTAGTGTATGCGATAATGTAAATAAATAAAGATACTAAATATGCCCGCATATAAAAATAAAAGCCTTCCTGCAAAAACGAGCAGAAAGGCACAATTTAGTGATTCCTTCCTCTCATCTCCCAAAGCCCATAGCTTTGTGTGAATTGGCACCTTTTCAACAGACGTTGACGGTTGCTGGGTTTCATCGGGCACATCCCTCCACCACTCTAAATAAGAGTTATCAGATTTATTTAACTTTAATTATCGTACTTAAACAACACGAGAGTTATCTTATCATCTCTATATAGGGGTGTCAACGAAAATATTGTGAACGATTTTTAGTTATGCAGTCGGCACCGATAAAGCTGAACTTGTTCCATTTGCTGCTTTAATGGCTTGCTCCAAATCTTCTAAAATATCTTCAACATTTTCAATACCAACAGATAAGCGAACTAAATCTTCTGTTACACCAGATGCCTTTAAATCTTCTGGACTTAATTGTTGGTGTGTAGTACTAGCAGGGTGAATAATTAAACTTTTTGCATCACCAACGTTTGCAACATGTGACCAAAGCTCAACACTATTGATTAGCTTTTCGCCAGCTTCTCTTCCACCTTTAATACCAAACACAATTACGGATCCAGCACCTTTTGGTAAATATTTATCTGCTAGTTGTTTATTTGGATGGTCCTCTTCACCTGGATACAATACCCATTCAACTCCAGGATGATCCTTCAGATAAGAAACAACTTCTTTCGTATTTGCAATATGCTCCTTCATTCGAACATGTAATGTTTCTAGACCTAAGTTAAATTGGAATGAATTATAAGGGCTAATAGCTGGACCTAAATCACGCAGTAATTGAACTCTCGCTTTAATAATAAAGGCTACTGGTCCTAATGCTTCAGCGTAGACTAAATCATGATAGCTTGGATCTGGAGTAGTAAATCCAGGGAATTTTGACGAGTTCCAATCAAATTTTCCACCGTCTACAATAATTCCACCCATGGATGTTCCATTTCCTAGTAACCACTTTGTAGCAGAATGGATGACAATGTCTGCTCCATGCTCAATTGGTCTACATAAATATGGGGTTGCAAATGTATTGTCAACAATTAGAGGAATTCCTGCTTCATGAGCAATGTTAGCAACGGCCTCAATATCAAGGATATCTAAGCTTGGGTTTCCGATTGTCTCAGCAAAGATTGCCTTTGTATTTGGTGTAATGGCTTGACGGAAATTTTCCGGATTTTTTGGATCTACTAATTGTGTCTTAATTCCATATTTAGGTAGAGTGTTAGCAAATAGATTATACGTTCCACCATATAGTGTAGAAGCAGATACAATCTCATCCCCTGCTCCTGCAATGTTAAGGATTGAAGTCGTAATGGCTGCCATTCCACTTGCAACTGCTAATGCACCAACTCCACCTTCTAATTGGGCAACTCTTTCTTCAAAAACAGTCGTAGTAGGGTTGTGGATTCGAGTATATATATAACCATTTTCTTTTAAGCCAAAAAGATTTGCTGCATGTTCAGTTGTGTTAAATTTGAAAGCATTTGACTGATAGATAGGAACTGCTCTAGCTCCGGTTACTGGATCTGCTTCAAGACCCCCATGTATCGCGATCGTTTCTGGTCTATAGTTTTTCTGTTTTTCACTCACTTGAATCTCTCCCTTTTATAATAAAATAAAAAACCTCTTCGATAAGAAGAGGTTGTATGTATGGTTTCTCTTCTTATCTTTCAGGCAAAAATGCCTGTTGGATTTAGCACCGTGTAAATTACCGGTTGCCGGGTTTCATAGGGCCATTCCCTCCACCACTCGTGATAAGATAAACTATTAAGTTTTGTACTTTTATGATTAATTTGATGTTAACCCTTTTTCATTTACAAGTCAATGAAAATATTTAGAAAAAACAAGATATTCCAAATTTCTTGTCTTTTTTGTGTAAATCGACATCCTTATATGACACATTCATGTAATTGCTACAAGATTCGTTCCTTTTTCCCGGGAAATACGACATATTAAGATATTTTCGCGATTTGTTTTTCTCCATTTTGAAAGGATTTCCCTGTAAAAACAAATAGGAAATAGAGAGAACCGATTAAATATAAGACAGACGTAATTGTAAACACATAAGCATAGCCCCAATAAGCACCATGCAGCATCACAATTGAGGTTGATACTGGCCCCATTAAAGCCCAGCCTAATGAAAATACCATTTGGTTAACTGAGTTGGCCAGTCCTTTCATAGAATCATCCACCCGTCCCATAACAAGAGATGCTTGAATCGGATTGCCTGCGTTCATTAATGCTTGTCTAAATAAAAAGGCAATCGCTGCTATGTAAAGATTTTCGGTATACCCAGTTAGCAAGAGGAAAGGTAATGATGATAATTGTAGATAAACCACTGCGCGAACTTCTCCTACCTTACTAACAATGGCTGGACCTATAATCATCGCGATCGCTGTTGCGGCTTGTCCCAACGATAAAATAAGACCAATTACAGTATTACTCGCTAAAAACCGGTCTGCAAAATACAAATTTAAGTATGGAATAACTAAACCTGAACCAAATCCTATGATCATTTGAGCAAATGCAAACATCGCAATTAGCTTTATTTGAGATTTATTTGTTCGTAGCTTTTGACCAAAAGACTCCACTTTTTTAATCTCTGGTTGTTTCCTTGGCTGTTCATTCATTTTAAGTATTGGTAAAATACCAGCCATATAAATGATAGTTGCAATTAATAGTGTGATTCTTACACTCCAAAGCCCACTCATATGAAAGACAAATTGAAAAGCATCAGAAAATGCTCCACCCGCAATATTCCCTACCACTTGGGCGACCATCATGATTGCTGAATGAAAACTAAAAAGGTGAACCCTTTGTGCAGATGTTGAGTTTTCCGCTAACCATGGGATTCCTGATACTTGAATAAATGCAGTCGATAAGCCTGTTATAAAAGCGGTGGCAATAAGCAACTGCTCAACATCAAGTATACTTCTAGCAAAAAAAGCAAATGTAGAAATTGCAACTCCAAGTACCATCACTTTCTTTCTGCCAAATCTATCACTCATTAGCCCTGCTGGTACGAGGATTAAAGCAGATGCTAAAGCCGTCATTGCGATAATCGTTCCATTCGTTTGATCGGAGTAACCTAGCTCTCTAACATAAAAGTTATACATGATGGTGAACATACCCATGCCTAATTGTGTAAAAACAGTCGCTAGTATAAATCGTTTAATGTTTTGATTGTATGCTTTATATTGTGTTTTCCACTCTGTCACAATGCTCATATGTGCTCCTATAATTCCATGATATGTACGATATTTCGATTCCCTAAATATCATACAACTTTTTAATAAAATTGCAATATACCGAATACAAAAATGGTGTATTTTTTAAAAAAAGAACTGCGATAACCCAATTGGATTATCGCAGTTAACAGGCATGAATTGAAACACTCTTTCGCTTCATCACAGGAAAGAATATATTTTTAAGAAGCTTCACGGTTTTGTAAAGTTTTCTTATTACTCGGTGCAAACCAACCAAGTAGTGCAATGCCAACTAATACTCCATAGAAGATAATTGTCCAAACAGTACTATGAGGGAAATCATGATCTAAGATACCAATATCCTCGTGAGCAAGGGTAATTACAGCAAGTTTGACACCGACCCAGGCTACAATTGCATATGCAGTTGTTTCCAATGCAGGTCGCTTCTCAAGAAGTTGCACAAACCAAGTTGCAGCAAATTTTATCAATACGAGGCCAGCAATACCTCCAAGAAGAATAACAAGGAATTGCCCTCCATCCATACCACCGAAATTGCCAAGAGGTGAGTCTGGAAGACCAAGTGCTAGAGCGACCGCAGCTAAGATTGAATCAATAGCAAAAGCAAGATCCGCTAATGCAATCTTTCCCACCGTCGGCCAAAATCCTTTACCAGCAGACTCTTTTTCATCATCCTTATGAATGTTCTTATTTTCTTTTCCAAATCTTGCTTGGATGATATGCTTTAATCCTAAATAAAGAAGATAAGCTGCTCCTATCGCTTGTATTTGCCAAACGTTTGCAATAAAGGAAATAGCAAAAAGTGCTCCAAAACGGAAAACAAAAGCCATGAGTATTCCGTAATTGATTGCTCTTTTTTTCTGTTCTTCGGGTAAATGTTTGGCTATGATTGCTAGCACTAGAGCATTGTCGGCTGATAATAAGCCTTCCAAGCCAATTAGGATTAACAATGCCCAGGCATATTCAAGCCATATTGACTCCATGAACGTCTCCCCCAACTTTTAGGAAATATCGTACAGAAATTTCATCAGTTTTCCCTTTTTTATAGTACTCCTTTTAGTATGAGTACAATGAAAAACGATAAACGGAGTTGTTTTAGGTAATATGTTTAAAATTTTCCTTGGGTAGACAATTAACCCGTTGAAAAACAAAAAACCAAGAATGCTGATACAACATTCCTGGGCTATTTCTTTGATAAAATTTCAACCAAGTAAGGAACCGAGTGAAAGGCATAATACTTTTGCGCAACTTTTCCTTCTTTTACATGCATTAAACAAGGAACACTTTCAATTTGCCAATCAATTGCTTTTCTTGGTAAATAATTCAGATCACTCTTACCGATTATTACGTGGGGTAACAATTCAGCGACGACAGTCATCATTTTTGAAGCTACCTGACAGGTTCCGCACATCGGTGTAAATAAATAAAGCCAAAACTCCCCCGTGTTCGTAAGGTGAGTATCAATTTCGTGTTCATTCCATTCCTTCATCTTAACGACAACCTTTTATCATCTTAATTGTTGTTTATTTTACCATATTTATTGAAAAAGTATAGGATAGAAGCTCGGCACTACAGTAAGTATTCAGCGTGCACATCAATGTTTGCTGAAAGCAGTACCGTTGCAATATGTTGTTCAGGGGCAGTCGCAACCTCGCGATACATTTTATCGATAAACAAATGCCGTGCTTCTGGAAATTCACGTTTAAACTGTTTTCTAAGCTTATCGCCTGCTCTGTCGGCATCCACTAATATATAAACATCTTTATTAAACAAATGCTCAATTAACTCATCGAGTTTGGAAATACTAATCGTTCCGTTGGTACAAATAATTTCAACGGGTTCATTCACAACGGTTTCGACTTTCTTTTTATCTGTTCTCCCCTCAACAATGATTACTTTTTCATATTCGTCAAAAGCCACCATTTCATCACCTTGTTTCAAGTGTACATTAATCTGTTATATACTTCTTCGATGTGTACAACTGCTTTTCCTTCATTTTATAGCGAAGATAATATTTTGGTGAATCATTATGAAACAATAGGGAAAAAAAGACAGTGGGTATCCACTGTCTTAACACCAACCATTTTCATCATCACAATCTACATATTTCATATCTGGGTTAGTAGGTATATCAGCATATGTGAAAATTTTGCTCTTCTCTTGCTCATACCCCTGCTTTAATTCATATTGAGCCCCTTCATTTGTAAATCGGATTTTTCCAATTGGTTCTTTCTCAACATATAATTTCATTTCGTTATCTCCAAGCTTACCAACCACTCGGTCGGTCACTTCAATTCGAGTATGTTTCAATACCATAACGAACACCCTTCCCATCGGTATTTAATTTTAGAGTGTCCATTAAGAAAAACTTCATTCTATTTGTCATTGTCCTCATAAGTATGGAAAAAAATAAAAGAGCCGATAGGAATTTTTTCCTATTTTCGGCTCTTTTTATAAAAATGTTAGTCTTCATTTATCATTTCTTCATATTGCTCAGCTGTCATTAGGTTTTCAATATCACCAGCATTTGCAGGCTCAATGACGATCATCCATGCTTTTTCATATGGAGATTCATTTACGAATTCTGGGCTGTCATCAAGGTCTTCATTTATTTCGACTACTTTACCACTGATAGGTGCATAAAGTTCAGAAACCGTTTTAACAGATTCAACACTACCAAATGGCTCATCTGCTTGTATTTCATCGCCTACCTCTGGTAGTTCAACGAATACGATATCACCTAACTCAGATTGTGCAAAATCTGTAATCCCAATACGTACTTTTTCCCCTTCGACTTTAACCCATTCATGTTCTTCAGAATAACGTAATTCTTTTGGCGTGCTCATCTTGTACCCTCCATTAATTCGATATTATGAAATAATTAGTGTCCATTTTGATGAATGATCTCAATAAAATGGATTATGTAAAAGTCCTTTTTAAGGTCTTTCATCCGATTTATTTTGCCCAAGTGCCTTCAAACTGCGCCTCATTAAAACCAACAGTTACCTTCTTGCCATCGCTAGTGAGTGGGCGCTTAATTAGCATTCCATCAGATGCTAAGAGTTCTAACAATTCATCCTCGGAGGCTGTACCAACTTTGTCCTTCAATCCAAGTTCGCGATATTTTTGACCACTTGTATTGAAGAATTTCTTTAATTCCAATCCACTGTTTTGGTACATTTCTTTTAATTGCTCTTTTGATGGGGGATTCTCCACAATATGTATTTCCTCAAAAGCAACCTGATGTTCCTCAAGCCATTTTTTCGCTTTTCGACAGGTTCCACATTTTGGATACCAGTAAAATGTTAAAGCCATATTCTCACCACCCCTACAACATACTACCCAAATATTTTAACATATAAAATTTTGAAATAACAACGATTCTCTATCTTCCAAGGATTAATTTCGACTCATTTCACGTTTATCCTGCTTAATAAAGAAGAATCTCTCTAATTTAAGAAAAAAAGCCCCTATTCTAGGAGCTTTTTCTCGCCGTTCCGTTTTGAATTACACAGTGTATTTTTCAGCCTCGATAAGTGTTGCTGCAATTTCACGTTTTTTCGCAATGACATTTACTGGTGTATGACGAGTTAATTTACGTAGTGCAGATGTCATCATCCGTAAAACATCGCCTTCTTCTGTCGCAACAAGTGTTTCTTTAGCGTGAGCTTCAATTTCATTAAATGCTTCTTGAACAAATACTTGAGTATAAAGGATCTTTTGTTGATTTTTATCTTCACCTGATTTGTTGATTGCTTTTTCTGTACGAAGAACCACAGATTCCATCGCATAAATATTTGCAGCAATATCGGCAATATTTGCAAGAATCTCTTGTTCTTTCTCAAGCTTAGGACCAAATTTTTGTGCTGCAAGTCCAGCAATCATAAGAGCAATCTTCTTTGCATTTCGAACTAGGAATTTCTCTTGTTCTAGAACGCCCTCGCCCACCTCTTCAGGCATCAGCATCATGAGCTCCTCTTGAAGCTGTGTAGCTTTTTCAAGTAAAGGTAATTCCCCTTTTAATGCCTTACGTAGGAATGTTCCAGGGACGAGTAGACGGTTGATTTCATTTGTTCCTTCAAAAATACGGTTAATACGAGAATCACGGTATGCTCTTTCGATTTCGTATTCCTGCATAAATCCATAGCCACCATGGATTTGAACACCTTCATCAACTACATAGTCTAACACTTCAGTGTTGAAGAATTTATTAATCGAACACTCAATTGCATATTCAGCAATTGATTTTGCAACTTCTTTACCATTCTTTACTTCTTCTTCGGATAATTGCCCCATACGGTCTTCAAAATAACCAACTGTACGATACACGCTGGATTCAGCCGCATAAATCTTTGATGCCATATTCGCTAATTTTTCTTGGATTAAGCCAAATTTTGAAATTGGCGTTTTAAATTGTTGACGTTGGTTTGCATATTTTACAGCAAGTTCAAACGCACTCTTCGCACCGCCAACCGCACCTACACCTAGCTTATAACGGCCAATATTTAAAATATTAAAAGCAATTACGTGACCACGGCCAACTTCACCTAAAAGGTTATCCACTGGTACCTGTGCATCTTCGAGAATTAGTGTACGTGTTGAAGAACTCTTGATCCCCATTTTCTTTTCTTCAGCACCTGTTGAAACGCCAGGAAACTCACGCTCAACAATAAAAGCCGAGAATTTATCGCCATCAATTTTTGCATAGACAACAAATACATCCGCAAAGCCAGCATTTGTAATCCATTGCTTTTCACCATTTAATACATAGTGCGTTCCTTCTGCATTTAATTTTGCAGTCGTCTTTGCACCTAGTGCGTCAGAACCTGAACCTGGTTCTGTTAATGCATATGCTGCTAATAACTCACCTGTAGCTAATTTAGGAAGGTATTTTTGTTTTTGCTCTTCATTTCCAAAAAGAACAATTGGAAGTGAACCAATTCCAACATGTGCTCCATGCGATATGGAGAATCCACCTGCTCTTGCCATTTTTTCAGCAATTAAAGCAGAGCTTACTTTGTCTAGACCTAATCCACCATACTCTTCTGGTACGTCTACACCTAACAGGCCAAGGTCTCCTGCGCTTTTCAATAATTTTACTGAGCGATCAAATTCATGGTTTTCAAGTTGCTCAACCTGTGGAAGAACTTCGTTTGCTACATAGTCTTCTGTAGTTTTTGCGATCATTTTATGTTCATCTGTATAATCTTCCGGTGTGAAGACACGGTCTGCTTCAAGATCTTCGATTAAAAAGCCCCCACCTAAAACGACTTTATCAGTTGCATTTGACATTTGGTTTCCCCCTAAAAGTTTTATTCAGAGGCTAACTCATTGTTAGCCATATTTTTTAAGCTAGTAATTCAAACACTCCGGCAGCTCCCATACCACCACCGATACACATTGTGACAACACCAAACTGTACATTACGACGCTTCATTTCATGCATCAATGTAAGTGTTAATTTTGCTCCTGAACATCCAAGTGGATGACCAAGTGCGATTGCTCCACCATTTACATTTACTTTTTCTTCATCAAGTCCTAATTCACGAATAACCTGAAGAGACTGAGAAGCAAATGCTTCATTCAACTCAAATAACCCGATATCTGATAGCTCAAGGCCTGCCATTTTAAGTGCCTTTGGAATCGCTGCAACTGGACCAATCCCCATAACTTCTGGTGGTACTCCAGCTACGGCAAACGATCTAAACTTCACGAATGGGGTCAAACCGAGGCTTGTTGCTTTTTCACGGTCCATCACCATTACAGCAGCTGCACCATCACTTGTTTGTGAAGCATTTCCTGCTGTAACAGATCCAGTCACTGAGAATGCTGGTCTTAATTTTGCAAGCACCTCAAGATTTGTATCTTCTCGAACACCTTCATCCTGAGAGAAAAGGACATGTTTTTCTACTAATTTATTATTTGCATCCACATGACGAAGAGTTACGTTTACTGGAACAATCTCATCCACAAACTTACCAGCTTTAATCGCTGCTGCTGCCCTTTGATGACTTCTTACAGCAAAAGCGTCTTGATCTTCACGACTTACACCGTATTTTTCCGCTACCTGTTCTGCTGTATGGCCCATTCCCATATAGTATTCAGGTGCTGTTTCTGCAAGCCTTGCATTTGGACGGACAACATGGCCCATCATTGGTACTAGACTCATAGATTCTGCTCCACCTGCAATTGCTGTATCAGAATGTCCGATCATAATTTTTTCTGCTGCATAGGCAATTGATTGAAGACCAGATGAACAATAACGATTAATCGTAATTGCCGGAACTGTATGCGACAATCCTGCTAATGCCCCAATATTTCTTGCCATATTTAAGCCCTGTTCTGCCTCAGGCATTGCACATCCGATGATTAAATCATCAATATTCCCTTCATAATTACCTGCACGTTTCAATGTTTCTTTAACAACTAGTGCTCCTAAATCATCTGGTCTAACATTTGCAAGTGTACCTTTTTTCGCTTTACCAACAGGGGTTCTCGCACCCGCTACGATGACTGCTTCTCTCAACACATTCCCTCCTAACTTTTTAACCGGTCAGGAGATTGAAGTATCCAATCTCCTAAAAACTTATATGTTTAGTTACGTAATGGTTTTCCTTTTACAAGCATGTGTTGCATTCTGGCTTGCGTCTTTGGCTCACCAACAAGGCTAAGGAATGCTTCACGTTCAAGGTCTAATAAGTATTGTTCATCTACCTCAGTACCATATGGAACATTTCCACCTGCAAGTACCCAAGCAAGCTTTTTCGCGATCTTAAGGTCATGGTCTGAAATGTAACCTGAGTATTTCATTGCTTGTGCACCCAATAACAAGGTTGCGTATCCTGACTCACCAACAACCGGTACCTTCTTACGTACTGGAGCTTTATACCCTTGTGCGGACAATGCTAGCACTGATTGTTTCGCATCATGGATGAGGTGATCTCCATTGAAGCTTATGCCGTCTTCTTTTGTTAAAAAGTTATTCGTACGTGCTTCATCAGCTGATGTTGAAACCTTCGCCATGGCTATTGTTTCGAATACTTTGTTTGCGACATTTTGAAGATTTAACTCTACTCCTGCTGGCATTCCTTGAAGATGGTTAATGTAAAGCTCTTTATTTCCACCACCGCCAGGGATTACACCTACACCAACCTCTACTAGCCCCATATAGGTTTCACTTGAAGCTTGAACCTTAGCAGCAGGTAAACAGATTTCTGCTCCTCCACCAAGCGTCATGCCAAATGGTGCTACGACCGCTGGTTTTTCACTGTATTTGATATTCATCATCGCTTGTTGGAACTGACGAACAACAAGTTCGATATCATAAAAATTGTCATCCTGTGCTTCCATTAAAATCATCGCAAGGTTAGCACCGACACAGAAATTTTTCGCCTGGTTACCAATCACTAAGCCTTTATAGTTTTTTGCTATTTCATCTATTGAGTAATTAATCATCTGAATAATATCGAAACCTATTGCATTATTAGGTGATGTGAATTCTAAAAGGGCAACATCATCGCCTAAATCTATTAAACTAGCACCACTATTTTTCTTAATGACTCCATTTGTTTCTTTTAATGTCTTAATATTTATATTCTTTGGATTTACCTTAACTGCTTTGTATTCGCCGTTTTGATAATAAGAAATAGAACCATTCTCTTTTTTATAAAACGAAGTATGTCCGTTTGCTAGCATTTCTTTAATCCACGCTGGCACTTCGGCACCTTCTGCTTCCATCTTCTTCACAGATTTTTCAAGGCCGATTGCATCCCATGTTTCAAATGGACCTAATTGCCAGCCGAAGCCCCACTTCATTGCCTCATCGATAGCAACGATGTCATCTGCAATTTCACCTAAAAGAGTAGCTGAATAGATAAGTGCTGGGCTTGTAATATTCCATAATAGCTTTCCGGCACGGTCCTCCGCATATAAGAGAGTTTTTAACTTATTCGCTGTTCCTTTCACTTGCTTAATGGAAGCTGTAACTGGAGTTTGTAGCTTTTTTCTCTCTTGGTAGTGGAGAGTTTCAGGGTTTAATTCTAAGATTTCCTTACCCTTTTTCAGGAAAAAGCCTTGCCCTGATTTACTCCCCAACCATCCTTTTTCCAGCATGGCTTTCATAAAGTCAGGAACATCGAAAACTTCTTTTTCTGCTCCGTCAACTTGTTCATAAACATTATTGGCCACGTGTATAAATGTATCTAGCCCAACAACATCGAGAGTACGGAATGTTGCGCTCTTCGGTCGTCCAATCATAGGACCTGTAACTGAGTCTACTTCCCCTATGCTATATCCGCCTTTTAACATTTCACGAACGGTAACAAGCAACCCATATGTTCCAATCCGGTTTGCGATGAAGTTCGGTGTATCTTTCGCTTCAACGACTCCTTTTCCAAGTACATCCTCACCAAATGATTTCATAAAAGAAAGTACTTCTGGGCTTGTGTTTTTTGTCGGAATCACTTCAAGCAATTTTAAATAACGAGGTGGGTTGAAGAAGTGGGTTCCTAAAAAATGCTTCTGAAAATCCTCTGAACGTCCTTCAGCCATAGCCTCAACCGAAATACCAGATGTATTAGAACTCACAATGCTTCCTGGCTTTCTCACGTTATCGATTTGGCTAAAAACCTTCTTCTTAATTTCAAGGTTTTCAACAACCACTTCAATAATCCAGTCAACCTCTGAAAGCTTTGCCATGTCATCTTCAAAGTTCCCAGTTGTGATTAGAGCGATGTTTTCCTTAGAAGTAAGTGGTGCTGGCTTTTGTTTCAACAACTTTTGGACTGCTGAATCACTTAGACGATTTCGAACTTGTTTATCCTCTAATGTAAACCCTTTCTTTTTTTCTACTTCTAAAAGTTCACGAGGAACAATATCTAATAGTAATGTGGGTATTCCGATATTAGCTAAGTGTGCAGCAATACCTGATCCCATAACTCCCGAACCAAGAACTGCAGCTCTTTTAATGCTTTGGATCATTCACAGTTTCCTCCTTTTATGCTTTTTGAACATTTGAATGAACACTCATTCATTTTTCTTTCAAAAAAAATATCCCCTATTCGAATTCGCCTTATGGATTTTTTGAACATCCAAAAGAATGAGTTCCTTTATATCTAAATATAAAGCAATATTTTAATTTTCGCAATATATTCAACAAACAATTTTTGTTTTTCTTTGGAATTCGCATTGAAAGTTGAGATTCAGGTGATTCTAAGAACTGGAGGTGAATCAAAATGGCTAAAGTTGATAAAAACCCATCAAAACGCGCGGTTGGTGCAGCAAGTGTAAAGGGAAATGCAGGTCCTGATACAAGAGCGAGAAGCGGAAAAACACAATCCACAAACCAACAATACGGAGCTCATAATACGGGCGGAGAAGGTTAATAGGTAGAGGTTTTTTGGGGGCTGGGGTGATGAAGGACTTTACGAGGCAAATGCTGGTGTGGAAGTGCCTTCATCACCTTGATGAAGGACTTTATGAAGTGAACACTTGAGCGGTGGGGACTTCATCACTTTGATGAAGGACTTTACGGCGGATCTTGCGTTGGGTTCAGGACTTCATAAGACCGATGAAGGACTTTACGATGCGAATTCTTATGCTTAAGTGCCTTCATCACCTCGATGAAGGACTTTACAGCGGATCTTGCGTTGGGTTCGGGACTTCATAAGACCGATGAAGGACTTTACGAAGCGAACTCTTGAGCCTAAGTGACTTCATCACCTCGATGAAGAGGAATTCGAAGCAAATATATAAGCCCAATCCCCTTCATTACCTCGATGAAGAGGAATTCACAACAAATTTTTCAACCCAATCCCCTTCATTGCCTCGATGAAGAGGAATTCACAACAAATACTTCAACCCAATCCCCTTCATCACCTAAATGAAGAGGAATTCCCTGCAAAAACCTCATCCCAATCCCCTTCATCACCTCAATGAAGAGGAATTCCCAGCAAAAACCTCAACCCAATCCACTTCATCACCTCGATGAAGAGGAATTCACAGCAAAAACCTCAACCCAATCCCCTTCATCACTTCGATGAAAAGGAATTCACAGCAAATACTTAAGCCCAATCCCCTTCATCGCCTAGATGAAAGACAATTCGCAGCAAATACTCCGCCCCAATCCCCTTCATCTCCTCTAACCCTTAAGCATCCTCATAATCTCGAAGCAAACAAAAAAGCAGCGCTAGAAAACACATTTTGTTTTCCTCGCACTGCTTTATTATTTACCTACTTCCCAAAAACTCCTTTTAACACAAATGCTACATTTGCTGGTCGTTCAGCAAGTCGTCTCATGAAATAGCCATACCAGTCCGTTCCATACGGTACATACACCCGCATCGTATATCCCTCTTTTACAAGCTCCTCATGGCGTTCTGTTCGAATCCCGTAAAGCATCTGGAACTCAAATTGGTCATGGCTTATATTATGTTCCTTTACTAATTCCTTCGTATATTGGATCATAGCCTCATCATGGGAAGCAACTGCTGTATAGTTTCCATTCAGCAAATGCATTTTAATGATTTTCTTAAAGTTCTCATCGACGTCCTTCTTGTCAGGAAATGCTACTTCTGGTGATTCTTTATAAGCACCTTTTACAAGACGAAGATTTGGATGATACTCATTTAGGTCTTCTATATCTTGGACAGTACGATAAAGATAAGCTTGGATTACAGTTCCTACATTATCGTAGTCTTTTCGAAGTTCTTTAAAAATTTCAATTGTCTTTGCGCATCGTGAGTAGTCTTCCATGTCAATTGTCACGAAGACATCGTTTTCTTTTGCGGCATCAAGGATTCGTCGCATATTATTCATAACAACCTCATCTGAAATATCCAATCCCATTGAGGTCATTTTTAAGGATAGTTGTGCATTTAGCTTTTCTCTGCCAATTGCTTTGATTGCCTCAATTGAACCGTCAGCCATAAGATTCGCCTCTTCTACACTGTCAACGAATTCACCGAGATAATCGATGGTGACCGCGAGGCCTTTTGCATTTAGCTCTTTGATTTTTTTTACAGCTAAATTTATTGTTTCTCCGGCGACAAATCTAGCCGCACCAAAGCGCAAGCCATATTTTCTCGCTATTTTTGTAAACGCTTTATTTTTTGATAAAAATAAAAAGAAATTACGTAAAATTTGTTCCATTTCAATTTCCCCCTCGAAATGCAATCATAGCTGTAATCTAGCAATCTACCTAAATTCTCATTTATTTTATCACGATTAATTTGCTTTGGATATATACCCGGAAAAATTTTGTCGAACGCCTACATTTTGGAATACTTCCATATTTCATTGTATGCATTGCATACAAAAACGTTTTGTTGGAAACCTAATAGTGAAAAATAGGATAAGGAGGGTTTTTATATGCAACAGCAGCAATCACAACAGCAACAACAGCAACCTTTTTATACTCCAAAGAGTGGACAAATGTCAGAAACTCCTGCAGTTATTACATCAAAGGACCTCTTATACTTAACAGATATGATGTCCTGGAACCTTTTAGCATTAAAAAAGGCACATTTCTTTGCAGGCCAATGTCAAATGCCTGAAATCTCTCAAGCGCTCGAAAAAGCATGTCAAATGCATGAGCGCCATTATCGACAAATTTTAGATCATATGCAAAAGCATACGGGGCAAGCACCACAGCAACCGAGCCAAAATCAACAAAGCCAGCAAATGCAATAGAAGGAGGGCTACATAAATGAATCAGCAAATGAACCAAAATCCAAATCAGGTAAGTAATCCAAAAACGACCGTTCCAAAAACACCCGAAATGAATGATCGTGATTTTATCAATGACATGCTTGCAACGGAAAAATATATGACTGCTGCATACAGCACTGCCTTGAATGAAATGAGTCATGATGGGCTTTATGAAGATATCCGCTCCATTTTTAATGAAACACAGGACTGCCAAAGAGAGCTATACAACCTTATGTTCAAGAACGGCTGGTATAAGCTTGAGGAAGAAGAAACTCAAAAGGTTCAACAAAAACTGCAACAATTTTATAACTATACAACAACGCAATTCCCAAACCATAATACAATGCAATAGAAAAAAAGAGATGAAGCCCCTTGTTGGTGCCTCATCTCTATTTATTTTTTGAACGATGTTCCTCATTTAATTTTTTGATTTCTGCAATGATTTCCTTGATGCCCTCCTTTGCATCTGGGTAGGTTTCGTTCCAGTGCTTTGCAAGAGGTGGCATTGATTTTGATATATGCATATACAAGGACCATAGCTTTACTTTTTCCTTTAATTCCGGGGAACTTTCGCCAAGTAAAAGCTCTGTATATTTTTCTAGTAATCCATCAACTTGTTCTTCTATTTTTTGATTCATTTTTATTAACTCCTATTTTACAGTTAAGCGGACATGTTTTGCAACGGTCTCCGCTACTTTTGGTTTTATAGTAAAGACAACATGTTGTCCTTGTACGAATGTTTTGTTCATATTCTGGGCGATACACCTTTATACCGTAATAACGTGATAAAGGGTTAAAATCTATCGGACCAAATAGTTCCCCTTCCGCATTCTTTACAAGATACGTAAAATCATCCTGGATCATCTCGCGTTTTTCATCAAACTTTGGTCTTGCCAGTACAGATTCATAGAGCCAATACACATATATCGCAACATTTTCCCAAAGCACTTTTTTCGAGAGGCCGGAATGCTCAGATAGAGCCATTAAGACTTTATGGATATTCTCATGAAAAATAGCCCGAATCGTTTCGTTTCGCCATTGCTCTCTAGATTCAGAAGGACCGGATACCGTATGAAGGTTAAAAAAGTAGAACTTCGGATTCCAATACCAGATTTCCTCTTCATCACTTGTTTCTAATGAAATATTAGTCAATGAAACATTTAATCGGTTATTTAAAACTGTCATTGCATACAAATTCAGGACAGCAAAAAATCCATAACGTTTCATGAACATGGATGCCGCTACTCGTTTGTCTGGCGCAGATATCTTCTGCTGGACATCCTCCAAATATTGTTTAATCTTCTCTTCCTCTAAAAGCTCTATCACAGGACTTGATAGGTTTGATTGAAATTGTTGATTACTAAAACGAAATTCCTTTAATTGTTCGATTTCTGTTTCCAAAAGGAGGTTTGACATATTAAACTCCTACCTTATTTAATATACGTCTTCCTTTGCCGTGAGGAATGCATAGAGGCGTTCCAAACAATGGATCAGTGGCAACATCACAATTCATGCCAAACACATCTTTGACAAGACTCTTATTGACAACAAATTCAGGCTTGCCCTGTCCGTAAATTTGTTTATTTTTAATTGCGACAATATGATGGGCATAGCGGCATGCTAAATTTAAATCATGCAGTACCATGATGATGGTTCGTTGTTCTGTTTCATTAAGTTCAAATAACAGGTCTAAAATTTCGATTTGGTGTGTCATATCGAGATATGTTGTTGGTTCATCAAGTAAGATAATATCGGTTTGCTGTGCAAGTGTCATTGCAATCCAAGCACGTTGACGTTGACCACCTGAGAGGGAATCCACCGTGCGTTCCGCGAAATCCTTCATATTGGTAGCTTCTAGTGCGTGATTAACCATTCTCTCATCTTCTTCTGTCCATTGCTTAAGCCAATTTTGGTATGGATAACGCCCTTGTTTCACTAATTGGAGGACAGTTAACCCTTCTGGTGCAGTTGGTCCTTGGGGAAGGATGGCAAGCTTTCTTGCTATTTCTTTTGTCGGAAGTTTAGCGATTTTCTCCCCTTCAAGGAGAACAGCACCTTGTTTTGGCTTCAATAATCTTGCTAAAGAACGTAGCAAAGTTGATTTCCCACATCCATTTCCACCAATAAAGACCGTGATCTCCCCTTTTGGAATTTCAAGATGCAAGTCTTCAATGATAATGGAGTCTCCGTACGATAATGTTAAGCTTTCCGTTTCCAGTGCATTCATCCAATACGCCCCCTTTAACTTTTTTCTAGCTGTTTCTAGTCTTATAAAGCAAGTAGATAAAATAAGGTGCTCCGATGGCAGCGGTGAACACGCCTGCTGGCACTTCGGTTGGAGAGAAAGCGGTTCTCCCTATTAAATCCGCCAGCATGACAAGAATTCCCCCTAAAAGGGCAGCCGTTGGGAGCAATGCTCCAAAGGCTGAACCGACTAATCTCCGGGCCATATGTGGTGCCATTAGGCCAACGAAACCAATCCCGCCTGCAAATGCAACTGCACTACCTGTTAATGCAGTACTTACTAACAATAAAAGAAATCTATGTTTTTGTACGGCACTCCCTACTCCGGTTGCTAGCTCTTCTCCTAGTTCTTGAATGTTTAGGTGTCGTGCAAGCATGAAGGAGATAACTAATAACATAATGACAACAGGACTAAGTATTTGTACATTTGCCCATGTAGACCCATTAACAGTACCTGTAATCCAAATATTTGCCTGACTAGCTTGATAAATCGGTCCCATTACCATAAATGTTGTTGTCAATGCTTGTGTGAGGGCTGAAACACCAATTCCGATGAGAACAAGGCGAATGGGCGAAACACCATTTTTCCAAGCCAACACATAGACCAAAAAGGCGACAACAGTCGCACCAATAAATGCAGCGACAGGCATCCATTTTATACTTACAGTTAAAGCATTGCTAGAATTTGAAAAAGTGGCTAGAAAGGCAACCACGGCAACAGAAGCACCACCTGTAATTCCTAGAATATCTGGTGAGGCTAGTGGGTTTCGAATAATTCCTTGCAGAATACTCCCAGCAGCTGCCAGCGCCATTCCCACTAATAATGCAATGATAATTCTTGGTAAACGAAATGAAGTGACAACCAATTGTTCCATTCTTGAGCCATAACCAAACAATGTTTTGACAACAGTAACGGGGTCTATCTTCATTTCACCTAACCCTGTACTGGCTAAAAATAAAATAATTGTTACTACTATTAGAACGAGAACCGTTATAAATGATTTATGATCAATTAAAAAAGAGATGTTTCCCTTTTTTCCAAATCGAATAGATCGATATTTATTCATGCTTTACGAAACCCCTTTCTTGCCACATAAATAAAGAAAGGTGTTCCAATTAAAGCTGTCATAACACCGACTGGCACCTCTTCTGGCATGACAATATATCTGGCAGCTATGTCAGCTAGTAGAAGTAATACGCCACCAAGAATCCCACAGAATGGCAGGATCCATCGATGATCAATTCCTACTAAGCTTCTCGCAAGGTGTGGAATGACTATCCCAATAAATCCAATTGGTCCGGCAACTGCCACTGCACCACCAGCTAGTAGAATAATCGTAAAGGCTGTAAATAGCTTAACCGTTCCAGTTCGCTGTCCTAAGCCTTTTGCAACATCCTCACCCATTGTAAGAACATTGATTTTGTTGGCTAATAGAAGGGATGCAACCCATGCCACTGCTAAATAAGGAAGAACACTCGTAAGCATTTCAAGCTTTCGTCCTTGAATAGAGCCGGCAAGCCAAAATAATACTTGGTCTAATGCCATTTCATCAATAACTAATAATCCTTGCGTAAAGGAAGAGAACATCGCGGCCATCGCCGCACCCGCTAATGTTAACTTCATCGGAGTAAGACCTTCTCTACCTAGTGAACCAATAAAATAAACGATAAACGCGGCAATCGCTGCTCCTAAAAAAGCAACCCACGTAAAGGCTTGTAAGGAGTTGATCGAGAATATCGAGACACCTGCTACAATAAAAAATCCAGCTCCCGCATTTACGCCGAAGATACCTGGTGATGCCAATGGATTTTTCGTTAAAGCCTGCATGAGTGCTCCGGCAATCCCTAAACTTGCTCCTACAGCTGCAGCAATAAGTGCGCGAGGTAAGCGAATTGTTTCAATAATAATATGTTCATTTGAACCATCAAAAGCCGTGAATGTTTGATAGGCCATTTTCCAAGATGTATCGGTATACCCATACACAATACTTGCACACATTGAAAAAAGTAATAATAAAATTCCGATAATAAGTCCAGCAAATTTAGCTTGATTTGATTTCAAAACCATTATAGTAAGACTCCTTGAATAATTAGAAAAGCGCAAGGGGCCTGCTTATCGGCGACAAGCATAAGACGAGCGCTGACAGAAGGCGCTTTTTGCCTTCCGAAGCGATTGGCTTATGACCTCGAGCCGATGGCTCCTGGAGCTAGACATTGTAAGAAAGACATGTATGACTTTAGTTAAACATGTTTATGTTATATATTAGGTCGTTTTTTGTTAGGCTTTACTTTTCATATGCCTTCTTATTCATTGGAACAAGAAAGCGAAATTAGTAATTTAGTTCTCTTTTAGTCTATTGGAAGTGAGAATGATTGTCAACGGGATGAAAATCATTCTCAATTTTGTATTGACTAATGTTTCAATTCATTTTATCATTTTAAGTAATTGAAAACCATTATCAATTAACAGGAGGATACATAATGAACGTTAGAAAGAAAGCTTATCTAGGATTCCTAACATTGGCTGTATTATCACTTCTTTTAGCTGCTTGTGGTGCAGCAGATAACACAGACAAAGGCAACAATGAAACTGAAGGAGCAAATACATACACGGTTGAACATGCCATGGGTACCACTCCAATCAGCAAAAATCCAGAAAGAATTGTCATTTTAACAAATGAAGGAACAGAAGCCTTATTAGCAATGGGAGTTAAACCAGTTGGCGCTGTTCGTTCTTGGATTGGAGACCCTTGGTACGAACATATCGAAGATCAAATGGAAGGTGTCGAAGTTGTCGGTGAGGAAAGCAATGTCAATATCGAAGCCATTGCGGCACTTGAGCCAGATTTAATTATCGGTAATAAAATGCGCCAGGAAAATATTTATGAGCAACTAAAAGCGATTGCCCCAACAGTTTTTGCTGAGGATTTACGTGGTGATTGGCAAAAGAACTTTACCCTATATTCAAAAGCCGTCAATAAAGAAGAAGAAGGAAAGAAAGTCCTTGGTGAATTTGAAGAGCATTTAAATCAGGTTAAGGAAAAAATCAATACCGACGCTGAAGTATCAGTCGTGCGCTTTATGGAAGGAAGAACTCGAATTTATTATACTGATTCGTTCTCTGGCGTGATTTTCGAACAATTGGGCTTGAAACGTCCACAGCAACAGGTTGATTTATTTGCTGAAAATCCTGAAGATCAGTTTGCAAGAGAAGTGGACCAAGAAAAAATCCCATTAATGGATGCTGATGAAATCTTTTATTTCACATATGAAACTGGTAATGGAGAAGCTACAAAGGTCGAGGAAGACTGGATTAACAATCCGTTGTGGCAAGGTCTAAATGCCGTGAAAGCAGGAAAAGTGCACAAAGTAAGTGACCCTATTTGGAATACTGCAGGCGGCGTTCTAGCAGCAAACCTTATGCTAGATGACATTGAAAAATACTTAGCGAAGTAAAAGTGAGCTCCCACCTTTTTGGCGGGAGCTTTTCATTTAGTTATCTCTAAGCTTTTCTAAAACAACTTGTGCCTCATATCCATCCTTAAAGGTAAAAAGTCGGTTTTCTTTACCTGCAATAGCAGAAACGAGATTGTCAATGAGTGTGGCTGTTTCAGTCGTCTCTATCTCAATCGGTTGAATTTCTTCTCCTAGCTTGCCACCTTCAAGCCTCCCCCAATCTCCAAGCGATAGTGTTCCTTCTGTACCATATGCCGTATAAGCGATTCGTTCAGCTCCAGCAATTTGACTGATTCCATTTATTAAAAATGGGGTACCATCCTCTAGTTCTAATGAAGCAATGATTCCAGTTTCACACTTTGTCTCATCTTCTGGAAGCTCTAATGTGCTATTTTGAAAAGTAATTGAACCAAAGATTCGTTGGGTTAATTGAATAAAATGAACCCCTACTTCCAACACAAATCCGCCTTGTTCACGTCCCGCAACCCAATCATTCTGTTGCCATAAACGGGGCCAGTTTGGGAAGTTCATTGAAAGTTCAAGTTTTCTTAATTTACCTATGTAACCTTCCTTAATCAACTGATCAAAGCTATTAGCAGGGTTACTATAATTTAGTGGGAAATTCATAGCATGAATGATTCCTGCTTGCTCTGCTTTTACTAACATTTCCTTAGCCTCTTCAACTGAATTCGCTAAAGGCTTCTCACATAAGATATGTACTCCTTTGTCGATTACATCCATCGTTACAGCATGATGATATTTTGGCGGGACAGCTACATAGACAAGGTCTAACTCCTCATTAGCTAGCATATCCTTGTGGTTATCATACCAATTGATACCGCCTAATTTTTCAGCCATTTCTACAGCTCGCTCTTTTTCCTTATCAACGACTGCAGTTACGGTTGTATGTTTATTCGCATTAAAACCTTGGATTAACCTTTCTCCAATTGCACCAAGGCCAATTACTCCTACTCTTACATGTTTCATCTTTTCTCTCCTCCCCATTCCCCATTATAATTCCAGCCCGCAAAATCGTCTATCAACATAAAAAAAGTCCCCCCTGAAAATTCACTCAGGAAGGGGGTCTTTTATACGAATGATTTTATATCATAGACATGACCATTGATTAATTCTTGGTTAAAAATGAGGTCTAGGATAACACCTGCAACAAACTCTGGTGATCGTAGCATCCCTTTCTCATTAAATTCGATGAATTGCTCAACCTCAGTAAAGTCCTCTTTATTTGTCTTTCTGATTACTTCTTGCATTTCTGTATCCATAACGCCTGGTGAAAAGGAAATCATGGTTACTGGGTTTTCAACTGTTTCCTGCTCAAAACCAACTGATTTTGTAAACATATCGATTCCTGCTTTAGACGAAGAGTATGCCGTCCATCCATGTCGAGCACGATTTGCAGCACCTGATGATACATTGACAATTACCTTTTTAGTTGCAAACGTTCCCGTATGGCGAATGAAATATGAGCTTAACAACATTGGTGCCAATAAATTAACATGAATATTTTCAGCTAATTCTTTTGGACTCGCCTTTCCAATCGGCTTGATTGGATCAATTATTCCTGCATTATTTACTAAATAAATTCCTTCAGCATTTGAGAAATCGATGGATGAAAAAATTCGTTCCATCACTTTTTCGATTTCTTCACTCTTTTGGAGATCACAAGAAAAATAATAAAGATTGATTCCCTTTTCAAACGCTAATTCTTTTAATTCATTATTTTGCTTTCTAGAGATACAAAATAAGGTGTGATCCTTGTCCAAAATTTGCTTAACAATGGATTCTCCTAATCCCCTAGATGTCCCAGTAATAATAAAATATTTCAAATAAGACACTCCTACCAACTTTTATCTTTTTCCATTGAAATAAGTATATCATACCCTATTGAAAACTGGCTTATAGATTGGTCACAACTTCATTGCGTAATACCCGTCTCAGTGATCGTTACCTCTGAATGAACCTCTATTTTTATATTCGGATAATTAAGTTCCCATTTCTTAAAATCTAAACCACGAGTTGAGTGTCTAGCCATATACCCAATCCCAACTGGGTCAATATTTTTCTCTTGAAAATCCTTTAACATTGCTTCGGATTTATCTTTTATTGTGTTCTCGAGTTCTTCATCGATCGTTTGAATAGTTTTGGGATTTGTTGTTTGCCCAGAAAATTCACTTAATACTCCTTCAAATTTAATCGTGATGTTTACTTTTGGCTCCCCATCTACTTCCTCGACCTTTATTTTTCTCTTTGATTTGATACGCCGGATAGAAGCGTACTCATCTGTCCCTTTTAATCGAATTGTATAGGACCCTTCCCCATAATCTTCGACCATTGCCTTAAAAAAGAACAAATCAGGCTCATCGATTTTAGCCACCATTTTACCATGCTTAAACATTCCAAGCCCTGTAATCTCCATCTTATTAGAAAGCAGTTTCATCGTTGGGAGAAAGGGATCCATCCCCTCCATATAATGATTATACATAAAAGTATGAAGATCAGACCTAGGCAAATCTCGTTTCTCGATATTATGTTGTAACATGATTGATAAGTATTCCCCAGTACCCCTGTTACCTAAACTCTTTTCTAATACCTCATTTGTCTTTCCTTCTATAATGGCTAGATTAATTTTCGATCCGATGCTTGCATCACGTTGAAGGGCGTCAATATACCTTAGTATTCCGTTTTTTGCAAGTTCATCCTCATACAAAACAACACGGACAGCACCTGTCACTAATGGGTCCGCTGATTTCTTTTGCAAAACATTGATTATTTCCTTAGCTAACACGGATTCCCCAGTGAAGCTAGCATTCTCGATGCTTTTGTCTGCCTTAAAAACGGGGATAACAGCTGTCCCTTTGATTTTTTGACCCTCAGCTCTATCAAAGCCAACTGCTGCCACCATGTTAATTTCATCTATTATTTCTTCAGATATTCTTCCATATAAGATTGTTATTAATGTAATGGTACAGATTGCAATTCCTATTAGTACTTTTTTCATTTTTTCTCCCTCATTTTACGAACGACTAGAGTAATGATGAAGAGGATTGGAATATAAGCAAAGATATAATAAAGTCCAAAATTTGACATATATCCACTAATCATGTCTATATGTTGACGTGATTTAATGAGACTGCTTGCAACTAATACAACTGGTAAAATCCAGAGTAACGATTTTCGTTGTTGTATCGAAAACACTTTTTTAATTCCTCTCCCAGCTCCCCAAAGAGCAATACAAATATTGGGAAGGATTACAAGAAACCATGATGCGATTCCAACATACTCAAATCGTTCTACAAACGGCATGTTGATACTTTTAAACATGGTTAGGGTTGCCCAAATGATTTTATCTAGTTGGTCAGCGCTAAAATACATGATTGCGGTAACATTAGCAATTAGGTATAAAATCGTTGTTGCTAAGACTCCAAGGTGAGCCCATTTTTGAGACTTTGGTGGATTTTTAATAAAAGGATAAAAAAGCAAAAGCGTTTCAAAGCCCAAGATACTTAGGGTCATATCCTTTGTCGATTTTGCAATTTCTGTTACCGAATGGTTCATAATTGGTAACAAATTTCGTACATGGCCGTAATCCAAAGGAAAGAATACTAAAAGAAGTATATATAATGGGAGGACAATACTAAAAAAACTAATGCCCGTTACCGTTCTAAAACCACCTAAAATAATATAGTACGCTAGTACAATTGTAAAAAAACCAAAAACCCAACTATTGAATTCTGGGAACATCCATACCTGAATTACCTCGATATAAGAACGTAAAACGGTTACCGCTAATGCCATAAGGTAGAGAACAAATAATAGGCTAAGAAAACCTCCTATCCACTTTCCAAAAACCTCTTTATGTACATCAACAATGTCCCCCCCAGAAGGATCTAAGATTTTATAGATGATCCATACAATGATGTGCACAGCTACTCCAGCTAGTATGACGGCTATCCAACTGTCATATCCTGATGATTTTGCTATGATTCGTTGAAAACCAAGCATTCCTACCCCTACTTGCATGGAATGAATTAAGAAAAATACAAAAATAGGAGAAACTAAAAATGATTCTTTGATCCTTTCCATCGTTGCAACTCCTTGGAATCAATTACGCATGAATACAGTGAAGCTATTCATCAATATCTTTTTTCGCTTCTGCTTTATTTTGATTAAAACGATTTTTATCTTCAGGACGTAAATAACCTGGACGTTTTGCAAGCTGAGAATATGGTAGCCGAATAAATGCATCCTTTAAATCTCCTACACGTAGTGGGTAAATTGGTTCTAAGAATGGCCGACCTAAAGATGTTAATCGAATTAAATGTGCTAATAGAAAACAAAAACATACAACAATTCCGATTAATCCCCATAGCTGAGAAAAGATAAGAAATGGAAAACGAATGATACGGATGGTATTACCCATCGTATAAACGGGTGTTGTAAAAGACGCTAATGCAGCCAGTGCGACCATAATCAACAATACATTACTCGTAAGACCCGCTTCAACAGATGCTGTTCCAATAACGATACCGCCCACGATACCGATTGTTTGACCAACTTTTGCAGGCAGCCTTGCTCCTGCCTCACGAAGGAGTTCAATGACGATTTCTAAAAACAATGCCTCTAGTATCGGTGGCAACGGAACCTCACGCCTTGAGATAACTAAAGTTGCCAGTAGATCCCTCGGAATTAATTCATGATGATATGTTAGAACAGCAACATATATCGGCGTTATTAATATAGAAAAGATGACCGAAAAAAGGCGAAGCAACCTAACAAAGGAAGCAATATACCAGTTTAAGAAGTAGTCTTCAAATGATGAGAAAAACTCAACAAGTGTAGTTGGAGTAATAATAGCTTGTGGTGATCCTTCTGAAAGCACCACTACCTTCCCCTCAACTAATACAGACGCAACCCTGTCAGGCCGTTCCGTTTCAAGCATTTGTGGGAAGGGTGAGTTCGTATTATCAACAATCATTTGTGAAATATAAGAACTATCACTTATTTGATCAAAGTCAATATCGCTAATCCGTTGTAATACAGTTTGTACATTTTCCTTCTCAACAATATCTTCAATATAAACTACTGCTACCTTCGTTTTTGATAATTTTCCTATGGTCAGTTCCTTTACCCGTAATTCAGGCACAGGGAGCCGCTTTCGGATTAGGTTTAGATTGGTATCAAGTGATTCGACAAATGCCTCTTTTGGACCAGTTACACTAAACTCCACTTCAGGTGAGTTAACTGATCTTTTTTCAAATTTCACAGCATCTATAAGCGCACAATAACCGTCATGTTTGTGAAATTGAATCATAATACTACCTTGTAAAAGCTTATCTTCAATTTCCCTAGGATTTTTTGAAATCACAATCTCCTTATTTGGAATAATTGCTTTAAGGTCTCGAATTGAATAGACCTTCGCATAAAGTAAATAAGGTAGTATGTGTTCGTTAAGGGTTTTTGTATCAATAATATTGCGTTGATAACAAATCCAATACGGGCGAATTGCTTGTCCATTGAATTGGCAAATGAAATCTTCTGATTTTCGAAAGGTTTGATATATTTCTTCCGTTAACCTAGGTTTCTTATCTTCCTTTTTGAACCAATTTGCCATTGCGATCACCCTTTTGCTTTTAACATGTTTCTTTATATTTCTACTTCTTTCCCTCCTGTTAGTTATTCCATGAAATGTATGGAAATTATGCATACTATTTCTTCTTACTTTCAATTTATTGGAATGAAAGTAAGGCATGAAAGAAAGGTGTAAGCAAGATACTAAAAGAAAAGTGTGGTTGAGGTGATTTTAATGTGGAATAAAAAGAGACTTGCTATAGTAGCATTAATAATTGCGGTGGGGTTATCGATTTTCGTTTCTTTTAGATTATTTGATAATAATGGGGAACAAGCTAATTCAAAAACATCTTCAACTCGTAGCACTCCCCTCCTAATGAAAAATGAAACGATTGATACTTCCCCTCAAGTGATGAATGTAGACTCGATTCAACTATACAACAATGTGCAAAGGCAATTAGATAACCACGAAGAAATAGACGTTATTGATCATAATGGCAAAGATAAAAGTCATTACCATCATCACCAAGTTATTGTTGATTTTAAACATCACTTAAAGCCTGAAGAAATTAAACAAATTGAAAAGGACATTAAGGGAAAGCTACTACGTAAACTAGATTCCTCTTACATTTTTGAATCAGATAACATGAAGACACCTGCGATGATTTCTTATTTCGATAAAAGGAAGGACGTCGAGTTTGCTGAGCCTAACTATATTTTAATGCAAAATCAGCAATCACCGAATGACCTCCTTTATAATGATTTCCAATGGAATTTACGTATGATTGATTCCGAAAATGGCTGGGGTATAACACAGGGCTCAGATAAAGTTAAAATAGCCATCATTGATACGGGAGTAGATTTGGATCATCCTGACCTAGTGAACCGAATTACGGACGGCTATAACATCCTAAAGGACAATAATGTTCCAGATGATGACAATGGGCATGGTACACATGTTGCCGGAATCATTGCCTCACAAACAAATAATCATGAAGGAACTGCAGGAGTCACATGGTTTAACCCAATTATGCCAATTAAAGTAATGGGCTCAGATGGATATGGATCAACCTTTGACATTGCTCGTGGAATCATTTGGGCAACTGATCATGGAGCTGATGTGATTAATCTTAGTCTTGGGAATTACCAAGGATCAAAGTTACTGAAACAAGCAGTTGATTATGCATATAGACATGACGTTGTGATGGTGGCTGCTTCTGGTAACGATAATTCAAGCCAACCAAGCTTCCCATCTGCGTACCCACAAGTATTAAGTGTCGCAGCCGTTGATTTAAACGGCGATAAAGCAGAATTCTCCAATTATGGAGATTATATCGATGTATCAGCACCAGGTGTGACAATTCCGAGCACCTATATCGATGAGCAGTATGCTGCATTGTCTGGAACTTCTATGGCAGCACCACATGTTGCAGCGCTTGCTGCCTTAATGCGCTCAATTAATCCAAACCTATCTAATAAAGAAATCATGGAGATTATCAAGGGAACAAGCTTAGACCTCGGAAAAGCGGGGAAAGATATTTATTTTGGCGACGGATTAATCGATATTGTCCAAGCCCTTGAAAAAGCAAAAGGAGGTACCGACTAATCGTTGAACAGCGGTCGGTACTCGTGTAAAACCATTCATAAAAGTGGGGTTTCCCCACTTTTTTCTTTTCACATTCATATTACATACGATTATGGATACGATAAAAAATGGAAATCCAATAATGGAAATTTTATTAATGGAGGGAGGACATTGTCGCAAACTAGGACTCAACAACGAGGTGAGTTTCGTCTCATCATAGCAGCCCTCCTACTCATCGTCATTTTTGTATCTCCTTATTTTATCCTTGGTGAGAATGCTCATCTACGAGTTCACGACAACTTAGATTCGAATCTTGCCTGGTATAAGGTTCTTGCAAAGAGCAATCAAATGCTCGGACCAGTTGATGCCTCAATCCCTCAAATACTTAACGGTCATCTTCAAAGAGGTGCATTTGGAACCGAACTTAGTGGGATTGTATGGCTACATGCCGTTTTTCCACCAATGATTGCCTATGGACTAAGCCAATTTATCACGAGAATCTTTGCGTTTTTAGGCATGTATTTATTACTAAAAAAGCATATCCTCACCCGTAATGAATGGGCTTGGATTCGAGTTGGGGTTTCATTAGCCTTTGCCCTGACACCTTTTTGGCCTTCTGGAATGTTGAGTACACTCGGGATGCCGCTTGCTTTATGGGCACTGCTTAATATCCGAGCTGGGGAGAAGTCATGGGTAAACTGGTTGACACTAACCTTACTTCCCTTCTATGCAAGCATTGTTCTTGGATTTTTCTTTTTTATTAGTGCGATGGGGATTTTTTGGCTGATCGATTGTTTCCGTGGCAAGAGTCTGAACCTACGCTTTTTATGGGCACTCATTTATTTCACATTAATTTTTATGGTAGTTGAATATCGACTTGTTTACTCCTTTTTATTTATGGATGAACCAAATAGTCGGGATGAATATTTTCATGCACGATTATCATTTTTACGTGCTCTCCGTCTTTCCTTGAAAAATTATGTACTTGGTCACACCCATGTAATGAGTGTTCATGGCTTGGTCATTTTGCCAGTTAGCATACTGGCCTTGAATGTTGTTCTCATGAAGAAAAAGTGGAAACAAGAGAAAGTTTTTCTTTTCTTACATGTCCTAAACGCTGTTTTGTCCATTTGGTATGCCTTTTGGTTTTTTAAAGGGTGGGTTCCCTTAACTGAACGATTTCATTTTTTAAATACCTTTAATTTTGCAAGATACCATTTTCTGAGGCCCATGGTTATTTATGTTTTGTTTGCTATTTCGTTAAAAATTTTATGGGAATACCGAGGTGGATGGAAGCGTGCAAGTTTGTTATTCCTTGCAGCACAACTAGTTATTGTGGCTTCTTTTAATGAAGAACTTGTTTATAAAAACAAGCCCTCTTTTCAGCAATTTTTTGCAGAAAAACAATTCGAGGATATCAAGGAGTACATAGGCTTGCCACAGGAGGATTATCGTGTAGCTAGCATCGGTCTTCATCCCGCTATCGCTCAGTTTAACGGGTTTTATACACTCGATACATACAATAATTTTTATCCTCTTTCTTATAAGCATCAGTTTCGAGAAATTATCGCCAAGGAATTGGAAAAGGACAAGAAACTGCGACAATATTTTGATGAATGGGGTGGCCGATGCTACATCTTTTTAGATGAACTCGGCAAGCACTATATGTTTAAAAAAACGTCGAAAAAAGAAATTAGTAAAATGGAACTGAACATGCAAGCATTTTATAACATGGGTGGGCGGTTTATCATTTCATCTCTGCCTATTCAAAATGCAGCCGATAATCATTTAGTTCTCGAGGAGACCTTCGATTCTGCAGAATCTGCATGGAGGATTTATTTATATCGAGTTTCCATTTCACAATAAAATGGTTAGGGGGGATTCATCATGAATATACCTTTACTTACAATTGTTGTCCCTTGCTATAACGAAGAGGAAGTTCTTCCTGAATCAATGAAACAACTTAGAGCCCTTCTGGACGATCTTATCGAGGACAAGTTAATTTCCGAAAAAAGTAGACTCTTATTTGTTGATGACGGAAGCAAGGATCAAACCTGGTCGATCATTTATAAACAAGGACTTGAAGATAGTAAAATAAAAGGAATAAAGTTAGCCAGAAATGTTGGCCACCAAAATGCCCTACTTGCAGGTTTGTTTTCCGCAAAACGTCAGTCAGATTGTCTCGTCTCCATAGATGCCGATTTGCAGGATGATATTGAAGTCATACGTGAATTTATACTTCGCTTCTCGGAAGGCTATGAAGTCGTATATGGTGTACGAAAAGAACGAAAGACTGATACTTTCTTTAAGAAGCATTCCGCACAAGGATTTTACAAGTTAATGAATTTCATGGGTGTTAACCTCGTTTATAATCATGCCGATTTCCGCTTAATGAGCAGGCGAGCCGTGGAAGCACTTGAACATTTTGATGAAAGTAATCTCTTTTTACGAGGAGTGGTTCCACTAATTGGTTTTCAATCTACATCAGTCTTTTATGATCGTAAAGAACGAATGGCTGGTGAAACAAAGTACCCCTTACGCAAAATGCTGTCGTTTGCTCTTGATGGGATTACGTCTTTTAGTGTTACGCCGATTCGCTTGATTTCATTAATGGGCCTGCTTTCATTCTTTGTTAGCTTATTTTTTGGAGGATACTTTTTTTATTTAAAATTTAGTGGACAAACCCAGACAGGCTGGACTTCCCTGATTACCTCGATTTGGTTAATTGGTGGATTGCAGTTGATTGCTTTAGGATTTATCGGAGAATATATCGGAAAAATTTATAAGGAAACAAAGCGACGCCCAAAGTTCGTTATCGATATCGACACATTCAATCTTGCATTACGTGAAGAAGAACCTGAAGCTCCAGAAGAGGGTGGATACTTGATTGATTACAACCCATTATCTGAAACCAACTAACACATTCATCCGCTTTCTGCTTGTTGGACTCATGAATACATTTGTTGGACTATCGAGTATTTTCTTGCTCTTACATGTGGTTGGTCTCTCTTACTGGCTTTCAACGTTTCTAGGAAATTCAGTTGGCGCGGTCATCAGTTATCTCTTAAACCGACGCTTTACGTTTAACAGTAAGGCCACATTTGGAAGAAGCATCCCTTTATTTATTTTAGTCATTCTTAGCTGCTACTTTCTTTCATATTCAGTAAGTAAACTCGTAGCAGGTTTCATTTTACTGCCATACACAAACGAAATAGCTGTTTTGCTTGGAACAGGACTTTACACAATATCAAACTACTTTGGCCAAAAATATATCGTATTTGCGGGACAGAGGGACAGGTCCCTCGTCCCACGAAAAAAAAGCACTCTTGATTAAGTGCTCTTTTTTATGTTTTTTATTGTTTTTCGAAGATAGACGAGGCTTACGCCAAAAAACAGGACCATTAGGATGGCTGGTACTGGAACCTTAGGATGGATATTGGCTGGATTGATTTCAGCACGGGTGTTCAACGCTTCCTTTGGAATGTCCATTTTCATCTGTTTCGTTGCAAGTAGTCGGCCATCATCACCAAGTACCTGCAATACACCTTGGTCGTTCATCGCAATTTGTACTTCTTCATTTTTCATTTGTGTATATTTGAGTGGTTTGCTTAAATGATAACTTTCTTTTTTGTCACCGATAAAGGATGTATCCGTTGCTACCTCTTTTACCTCAAAATTTTCAAAGCCGTAATCTAAAAGCTCAACTGTATCTTCATAAGCAATTTCATTTCGATCGGCTTTTAATACGATCGCAATTAAAGACATTTCACCTTTTTCTGCAGACGTTGAAAGGGTGAATCGTGATTCCTGGACAAAGCCTGTTTTTCCACCTGTGATCCCTTCATATGGAATTTCACCTCTGAGCAATAAATGGTGGCTATAAAGGGTTGTGTCCCAACTTTCACCATTCCAGGCTAATTCCTTTGTTCCAAAAATCTCACGGAAAACTGGATTTTTTAATGCATATTTCGTTATTAAAGCCAGGTCATATGCAGTGGTGTAGTGATTTTCATCAAACAGACCATGTGGGTTAGAAAAATGGGTCTGCTTGACACCCACTTCCTTTTGTAGAAACGAATTTAAGGACTTGGCAAAGTTCTCCACATTCCCATCAAGATGCTCCGCAATCGCAACCCCGGCATCGTTACCGGAATTAATCAGCAAGCCTTGAATAAGATGTTTTAACGTAACCTTTTCCCCTTCTTCAAGGTAAACACGAGTTCCGCCCGTTTCATAGGCATTGGCACTAACTGTGACAGTATCATCTAAATTTCCTGTTTCAATGGCGTAAATGGCAGTTGCCATTTTCGTTAAACTTGCAGGATATAATTTTGTATCACTATTTTTTTCATATAGTACTGAACCTGTATTTGCATCTAGTAAAATAACTGCGTCACTCTTTATCGTTGGTACATCAATTGGCTGAGAATTTTGAGCAAAAGCTTGAAAAGGCGCAACAAAAGCAATCACAACTATTAGAACCAAAATCATATAAAGCTGCTTCATTTCACTTCTCCCTTTTGGACTTGATGGACATATCTTGTTGCCCCATTAGTGTTTTATCTATTGAGCGGGACAAAAAGTCGATCAACCTCGTCCCACGATTTTACAATTACAGGTATTCGAAAGTCAAATTGGTTTTTTGGCGGCATCTAAAAAAGACGTTCCGCGTGTTCTACGCAAAACGTCTTCTAAATCCTTATTTATGATAGGTGTAAATGGAACTCCATTCATGAATCAATTGGGTTGCCAATAAGTTTTCTTTGGCGTACTTTTCCGCTTTTATCATGAGTTCCTTTTGGTCTATTTTCCCTTCGAAGTCGGGATTTACTTTGCAGTATATATATGTGCCTTCTTCATTTTGGCGAAATCGAAAAAATGCTACAAAATCTTTCTCTTTATATACGGAATAAAAGTAATCACTAGCCACCCCAAACAACTCAAAATCCGTCCAGTTGGCGACCTTGAACCGTTCCGCCTCGGACATTGGGACAAGGTGTAAATCTATCTTAACATCAATAAAAATGTCCTTAAGCGTAAAATGTTCTACGACTATCACGGTATCTTCATTAAGTTCGTAACCATCCATTTGTAGGGGCTTCTCCCAGCTAAAAATATGATCCTCTATAAACTCGTCAAGCGTGGAATTTTCGCCATTCGCGATTCTCTTACCCACTTCACCTTGAATTTCACCAAATCGTATTTCATAAAAATCGGTAATTTGGATGTTGGCCACATGTTCATTCCGCTTCGTAAAAGCCTGTATGATATCGCCTTTCTCGCTTTTTTCCTCGTCTGGCAATTGATCATACCAAACCTTCGGTGTACAGGTGACTGTCTTCACACCACGTAGTACTTCTTCAAGAAGTCTCTCATCATATTCATCTCGACCCCAAAAATCGATTCGTTTCATTCAAATCACCTCTTCCACTACTTGAATTATATAATGGATGGTTTGAAATGAACAACAAAAAACTCGGTAACCCTTTTATATTCCCAGAAAAATGTCACTTGATTAACATTCTTTTCAATACATTAAAAGGGGCTGTGCTACACAAATTAAGAAAGGATTTTTGAAAGGGCAGGCCTTTTGAGAATCCACAAAAATTCGTCTGGGAGGGTTCCGAATGCAAAACAACAACAATCAACAAATTCCAGCACAGGCTCAAGCTGCACTTAACCAAATTAAACAAACAGCCCAACAGTTGGCGCAAACAGAGCAAATGAATGCACAGCAGTTCCAACAAAGCTCACCACAAGTGCAACAATCTGCCCCTGGATTTGCAGGACGTGAATTGAATGCTGCTCAGCAGTTAAACCAGATAGAGCAGTCCGCACAGCAGCTCCAACAATCTGTTGGGCAACAACAATTCACTTCAACCGGATCCTCTTTCAGTACCGAATTCGCTAGCGAAACAGATGTTGCTGAAGTTCGTAAACAGAACCAGCAATCTCAGGCTAATAAAAATCGCTAGACACCTACCATTAGTAATGCCCTCACACATGTGAGGGTATTTTTAGCAAGTAAAATGGCTAAATGGTCTTACATTAATGGGTCCAAACTACTCATACTACAAAGTGAAATGTTAAGAATGGAGTTGAATGTAATGGGACGAACGAAGCGCGGAAATGCGAATGCACAACGAAATAATAATGCAAAAAAAGGAAATAGAATTAGTGAAGAGCTTGTAGAATTCGCATCTTATACAGAAGTAGAAGCAGAAAAACAAAATGTTCAAAAGAAGAAAAAGAAATAGTCTGCTCCGGCCAAGGGTTTCCTTGGCCTTTTCTATATTATCTAATCTGTGGTATAATTATCTTGAATTCAAGATAATTTATTTTTTGGGGGAATGAACATGCAATTACTAGGCTTACATCATGTTTCGTTACTCACTGGCAAAGCGGAGCGAAACTTTGAATTTTATACAAAAGTTTTAGGAATGCGCCTAATTAAGAAAACAGTGAACCAAGATAATACGCAATCCTACCATCTTTTCTATGGAGATGCAAAAGGAAATCCAGGGACCGAAATTACATTCTTTGATATACCTGGACTCGGAAGAACACACCCAGGAGTATCAAGTATTTCTTCCACTTCGCTACGTGTGAAATCAACTGATTCCTTGCATTTTTGGAGGAAGCGATTAGCGGAGTACCGCATTTCAACAGAAGAAATCACTAAGCGAGCTGGGCGCGACACTTTGGCTTTTCAGGATTATGAAGGCTCAAGAATCATCCTTGTTGCGGATAATGGCGAAGCGGGAGTTTCTGCAGGTGAACCTTGGGAAGTTAATGATATTCCAGCTGAACATGCGATAATTGGGCTCGGACCAGTCACTTTAACCGTTGCCAATGCTGAACCTACTATTAAAATTTTGACAGATGTCATGGGTTTCCGAAAGGTCGGCAGCTATCCTTCGCTTGCAGGTGATTATCCTGAAATCCTAGTCTATGCGACAGGTGAAGGTGGATCTGGAGCCGAACTTCATATTGAAACACGACCTGATCTACCAAAAGAACGTTTGGGACGTGGCGGTGTGCACCATGTGGCCTTCCGTATTCCGAACGAAGAGGAATATGAAAATTGGTTTACAAGAATAAAACAAACACGCCTTCCCAACTCTGGTAAGGTAGACCGCTATTACTTCAAAGCATTGTACTTTAGAGAACCAAATGGTATTTTATTTGAGCTCTCAACTGACACTCCTGGGTTTGATGTAGATGAACCATTGGAAACGTTAGGCGAACGACTTGCACTTCCTGCATTTTTAGAACCAAAGAGAAGCGAAATTGAAGCAAATTTACGACCATTAGAAATTTAAAGAAAGATAGCCCCTAGGATATTCGAATTTCTTGGGGCTTGTTTTAATTTTCACCAAAAAATCTGCTGATACGCCCAATTTACTAAAAAGGCAAGTACCCCGGCTGTTATATTAAACCATCCTAGAAACGTGCTAACCTTCTTTTCTTTTTGCATGTTCTTCGTTTTATAACCCTTCACATCAAACATGAGAATAAAGACCCCTGTCATGACACTTAGTACAACTACGTAATTTAAATACCCAATAAAAAACATGTAAACTCCTTCGGTACGATAAGGCTATTTTGCCTTTGTACCCACTCTTCGAATTTTTGATGTACATTGAATATCATAGGTCATATCCTTGTAGACTTCACGCCACTTCTCTTTTGTTTGAATCTCCTTATTCCAGTAATCAGGTTGTTTCGCTCGAAAATATTCTCCAAACCCAAAAATATCTGATTGTTCATCCTGCATTTTTTTGATTAATTTACTTGTTCCTTCTTTTACACCCTTTGAAGCCTCTACTTCAATTTTTCTAATAATTTCCGGATTATTTAAATCTACCCCAACCGCTCCTTCCGCGATTGTACTTTCATAATGAATTTTTATGTCCAAATGAGGCTTCCCGTTTCGTACGGTTGGTTTTAGCGATGACCTGCGATATTCTGCCCTCACAATCACCTTAACATCTGTATCAGGCACTTCAACAAACACCTCATATCCGCCTCTCCTCTCTCCTGTTACAGCCATGAATAAGCCTATTTCAACAGGTTCCGTTCTACCTATCATTCGATCATCTTTAAAATACGCTAAACCAGAAATTTGTATGTTATCCTCTTTTTTTAATTCAAGATATGGAAGGAATGTATCTTGACCTTTGCTTTGTAGCTTTGTCCAAAACAAGCCGATAAAATCTTCCGGAAATGTACCTAATCCAACAGCATTTTCGACCATTGCAGACAAATAAAGAGTAGGTACCCGCTCTAGTTTAGGTGCTACCTCCATAAATTTTATGGCTTCACCTTTTGATACTACCATCCAAGCAGTCCTTCTAATTTCAGGATTTCTTCGGAGATAATCGTTAAACCTTTTTACCCCATCCTTCGCAACGTCTTCACTTATGACAATGGTCCGTAGATGACCAAAAAAAAGCCGGTCAGCGACTTCTTGTTGAAGTACAGCTATCGCGTCATCTAATGTATAGCCCACTACACTGATTACCCAAAGAGGGTTTTGGTCTACTCCAGCCCCACCCGTTTGCGGTCCCAGTGGAATTCTTCCTGGAACAGCGATTTGAGCACTTAATTTAATTAATCCATCTTTCGGCTTTGGAAACTGATTTCCTAAACCGGTTATTTGAGCAAGGTCTGCACCGTCTACATCTTCAACCTTATCAATTGATATACCTAATACCGTCGCTCGTTGTTCAATATCATCACTATCCCAGCAACCTGTTAAGAATAGCCCAGGCACTAAAGCGATAAGTATAATTTTTAAACAAGTCTTCCAACTATGCTTTGATACTCCCACTTTTTTTCACCTTTTTCTTTACAAGGTCTACACTAACTAATAACATTGGATAACCGACTGTGAGAATTAGGCCTAATCTACCAAAGATTTCAATAACATCATATAAATGCAAAATATTTTGCGGAATCATCGCGATAATGAAAACAATCGGCAAAATAAAAAAGGAAAGCATTTTATGATCACGTAATCCAGCCATTTGGCTAATGGAATGAACCGTGAACATATAACTGGAAAACAATGTAGTGAATACAGCAATTACCCACACAGATAAAAAAACAATATCTAATCTCTGAAGAAGATTACCAGGTATTGAGGTCGTACGAGCTAATTCAAGGGTCGGCCATAGAAGGTTTGTTATTTCACCAGGGCCAAACACCGCAACCGTTGCAATGACAATTAACAGGTATAAACCACCGGCAATAACCATTCCCCAAATACTAGCTTTAACCGCTTTTCGTGGATGCCTCATAAAGGGAATTATCATTGTAAAAATAAAAGAACCCTGAAATAATGCTGCAATGGTTAAGCCTCCAATTAAGTAACTTCCAGGTTCATTTCCTAGTATTGGAAGTAAATATAAAGCATTTGCGTTCTTTAAAGATAAAGCAACGATGATTAAAGCAGGTGCCAAAATAAACGGAACATAAAAATTATGGATATAGGCAAAGACATTCATGTCATTCCTTGTAGACAATGCCGCGAGTATCAACATCACAATTACAGTCACTTCTAGTGGCGTTTGCTTTAGAATGGCAGTAATAACTACCGCTCCAAACTCCCGTGAAGTTAGTCCCGTTAATATTGCAAAAAAGAGAATGATAACTAGGTTCGGCACCCTGCTTAACCACTTCCCCAAAATATCTTCTCCATACAAAATGATAGATTTTCGGGGGTGACGGATTCCAAGAAATGTAATTAACCCAAGTCCAATGGATGCGATCCCTATACCGAATAAAGTGAGTAAAGGAGCACCCGTATCTGCGGACCGAACCGCAAAGAGAGGAAGAGCCAATAATCCCACTCCGATAATGGTACTAATTAGGATCGTTGTTGCTTGAATGACCGTTATCTCGCGTGGATATTCCACTTGACTTGTCCTCCTTCCATTTTTCATTTCCAACCATTACCGGATCCAAAGTGTTACTTGTTCCCTTTGTAGATTCTCCCTTCGTTTTTCCTAAACGGTCAGAGTTTTGAGAATGTAGCATTTCAGGCCTTTTTGGCATCCACCAAAAAGGTGCTCTAATAATAACATCCTTTAAACCTTGGAAATTACCAGGTGTTACTGGGCTCATATAAGGGACTCCAAAGGATTTTAACGAAAGCATATGATTAAAAATGAAAATAATGCCAATGACGACACCGTAAAGTCCAAAAAAGCCCGCCATTATGACAATTGGAAATCGAAGCATGCGGAGAGCAAACGCAGCATCATATGCCGGAGTTGCAAATGAACCAATCGTTGTCATCGCAATTACAACAACCGTTATTGGACTTGCAATTCCCGCTTCAACCGCTGCTTGTCCAATTACGAGTACCCCTACAATGGAAAGGGCTCCACCTACCTGCTTAGGTAGTCGAACAGTCGCTTCACGTAGGATCTCCATCGCAACTTCAATCATTAACACTTCTACCACTGCAGGAAAAGGGACTCCTGAACGTCCACCCGCAACAGCAACAGCAAATTCAGTCGGAAGCAGCTCCGGGTTAAACGATATAAAGGATACATAGAGTGATGGAAAGATTAAAGAGAAAACTAATGCCACCATACGAGCGAGTCGTACGAAACTCCCCATTAAAAATCGAGAAGAGTAATCCTCGAATGTTTGATAAAATTGATTAAATACCACTGGAGCAATAAGCGAGAATGGTGATCCATCGACTAGAATAGCCACTCTTCCTTCTAGAATACTACCTACTGTCTTATCAGGGCGTTCTGTACTCTGAATCTGTGGAAAGGGAGACATATGGTTATCTTCAATAAATTGTTCGATATAGCCTACATCCAAGATGGCATCAATATCAATTTTCCCTAAACGATCCTTCACTTCTTTTACTAAGTCATCGGTTGCAATCCCTTCAAGATAGCAAATGGCTGTCGTCGATTTTGACACACGGCCAATTTCCATAATTTCAACACGAAAATCTGCTGTTTTTAATCGATTTCGTAATAATGCTATGTTCGTTTGTAAGGATTCAATAAAACCTTCTCGAGGTCCTAAAATAACCTGTTCTGTTTCTGGCTGGGAGATTGAACGTTTATCGATATTCTTTACAGCAAATTGAATACCAGAATTGACCCCATCAATAAAAATAAAGGTTTCTCCACGTAATAACGCATTTATGATATTTTCAATATTACTTTCTTTTTTTATTTCAGTATGAAACATGGCCTCATTCAAAATGAAATCCAACACATTTGTTTTTGTAAGTTTTTCAAGGTCGGTTTGAACTGGAACATACATTAGAGGCTTCATAATGCCACTGTTAATTGTATTTTTATCAACAATGCTAGAGAAGTAAATAATCGCTGCACTAAATTTACCGTACATTTGAAACTTTCGACAAAAGAAATCAGCGTTTTTCCCTAATAGATTTTTCAATAATTCAATTGTGCCATCAAGGTTTTCTCCCAGTTGATCTGTCGGCAGCTCTTCAACCAATTTATGTGGAATGTTATTTTCATTTGCTGTCGCAGCTGGTTGTTGTGAAGATTTAGTACCTCTTCGTTTCGGACTTCTCTTTATGGTAGACCAAGACATTTCGATACCTCTTTCTTAAAAGAGACATTTTTATATATATTCCTCCATAAATGGTATTTTATTCTTTTAAAGGTAATTGGTATGGGATAAGGAAGTTGAGGATTGTGCGGTTGAGCGTTGCTATTGCGTAATTATCTGGATTAAAACGCAATTAACCCAAGATTGGTGTTTTTACAACACAATCTTGGGTTATTGTTTTGATGTATAAAACTGTTATAACGCAATTCCACTAGATTAACACGCAGTGAGACAGAAACCACCCGATTTTAAAAGTGTTTCTTGTACCACTTCGCTGCTTCAGCAACCTCTGTGCCAGTTAGCATATGTCCATTATTTTCCCAATGTACCTCGACATCTGCGTTTGCTTTCTGTAATAGGTCTTGCAGGTCAATGGTTTCCTGTGCTGGACAAATCGGGTCATTTTTACCTGCTGTTATGAAGACAGGTGTACCGGTAAGGTCGGGTAACTCTATACCTCTTCTTGGTACCATTGGATGGTGGAGAATAGCTCCTTTTAAGGCATCTTTATAATGGAACAGTAGGCTTCCAGCAATATTTGCTCCATTTGAGTACCCAATTGCAACAATATTATTTCGATCGAATGAGTAAGTTGTGGCAGCCTCGTCGAGGAACTCATTTAATTCTTTCGTACGGAAAATAAGGTCTTCCATATCAAAAACCCCTTCAGCTAAGCGACGGAAAAAGCGTGGCATGCCATTTTCAGATACATTTCCGCGCACGCTTAGTACGGATGCATCCTCATCAATATGTGGTGCTAATGGTAATAAATCTGACTCCGTTCCTCCTGTACCATGTAATAACAGAAGAGTTGGTTTTGTTTTATCTTTACCTTCATGGAAAATATGCTTCATTGTATTCCCTCCAAAACAAAATACTTTTTCTAGTATCTCCTAACGAGACCGTAATAATAGTGAATGATAAAATATCTTTAATTCAAGATAATATACTAGAATCTATTTGTCAAACCGCAAGCATATAACAAGGACAAGTCTCATATCTTTTTATATACGTTACTAGGGAGGGACAATATGAGTCGAAAAATCATTCTACCATTCATCTTTATCGCGTTATTAATAGGATGCTCCTCACCTTCTAGGACCGCTTCAGATCTATATAGTGCCCTTGATCAGAATCTTTCACAAAAGGATCAGGTTATATTAGATAGCCTGCATAGCCATGTTCAAAAATTTATTCAGCTTAATAAGGAATTAAATATGCTTTTGGAAGAAATGAAAAAAGAGGATGAATTAGAGGCAGCAGTTGAGACTATGCAAATCGCTAATGAGGAAGCGATGTACATTTTTAATCTAATTGAGCTTGATGGTAAACCGAGTAATAAAAGTTTGGACGAGTTACGAAATCATATTCAAGCGTCAATTGAACGATATATGGAAAGCATGAGTACTCTGCTCCAGGGGATTACGAATGGGGATACAAACAAAACGGACGATGGCTACGAGCAGATCAAATCCATTAACGAAGAGTTTGATCAACTATTATCTACCATGGGAGGTTGAATTGTTAAAGAATAGAAATTTTCATTTAACCAATACTACCCATATATGAAGTATTGGGGAGGGTGCCTCATGGAGAAACATAATATTCGTTTATCCAGTGCTGAAATCAGTGGATTATGGACCACGTTCATACAGGCTAGTATGACAGTTTGTTTGATTAGATACTTCCTTCACCATTTAAATGATGAAGAAATTAAACCACTATTAAAAGAATCTTTACAAATATATAGTGGGCAAATGAACGAAATAAAGCGAATCTTTTCGGAAGAGAACATACCTATACCGGATGAATTTTCCGACGAGGATATAAACCTATCGGCACCACCATTGTTCTATGATCCTTTTTCTTTAACCTTTGTTTATGCAATGAGTCGAATGAATATGATCAATTTTAGCTTTATAGCTTCAAATGTAGCTAGAGAGGATATTCGAACATTATTTTCTAAATGCTTATCAGATGCTTTAACACAGTATAATGAAGCAACCCAGTTAATGCTTGAAAAAGGAATGTATGACCGTCCCCCAATGGTTGTCTATCCTACTGAAAATGAGTATATAGAAAAAAAGACATATTTAACAAAGTTGATCGGGGATAAGAGGCCATTAAATGTTTTGGAAATCACAGATATGTTTTTTAATATGGAACGAAACTTTTTTGCAATTGTTCTTTGCACGGGTTTCCTGCAAGTCGTAAAGGACAAAGAAATATTTGATTTTATTATCGAAGGAAAAAAGATATCGGAAAAGCAAGTTACATTTATTAATGATCTGCTGAAAGAGGAAGATCTTATGGGGACTGTTTCCATTCCAATGGAGGTAACAGGTTCAACGGTTTCACCATTTTCGGATAAACTCATTGTTACACTTTTTCATGCCCTTAATAGTATCGATATTACTCTGATTGGACATGCCCAAGGAATATCCATGAGGGCAGATTTACTCGCATTTTACTCAAAAACGATCGGTGAGATTTTCGTTTATGCTGCTAAGGGGTTCAATATCCTTGTTAAGCGCCGGTGGATTCAAGAACCTCCAGCTACGATTGATCGGATTAAATTACAAAAACACAAATAAAAAACGACGTGTGTTTTGAGGCACGTCGTTTTTCCTATTGAAACTAATTGAATGACATCGTTGGTGCTTGAATATTTTCTTTTGGACGGCGAGATTGAATAAATAGAATCGCTACTAATCCAATCACACCTGCAGCTCCAAAATAAATACTTGGTGACACAAGGCTTAAGCCTGCAGCGAATAAGATAATTCGCTCCCATACAAATGCCCTACGTATGAAGTATCCGATCATGGCTGTGCTAATGCCAATCATACCAATGATTGCCGTTATAACAGAGATGACCAAGAAAGGAACCTCAAAGTCGATTAAAAGCATTTGCGGATTGATGACAAAGATAAATGGAATAATATAGGCAGCTGTCGCAAGCTTTGTTGCTGTAACTCCCGTGGTAAATGGATTTGCCCTCGCTAAGCCAGCCCCCGCATAGGCGGCTAAACAAACCGGTGGAGTGATATCTGCCACGATTCCAAAATAGAAGACAAACATATGAGCCGCAAGTACGGGTACATCTAATCCAAGGATTAATGCCGGAGCTGCCATTGTAGCTGTAACAACATAGTTAGCTGTAGTTGGCAGACCCATTCCGAGGATTAAGCAAGCAATCATGGTAAAGAACAAAGTAAGGATTAAGCTTCCTCCACCCAATGCAATGATACCATCTGCAATACGTCCACCGAGACCTGTTTGAACAACTACTCCAACAATGATTCCAGCAGACGCACAGGCTGCGATTACAGGCAATGCAACTCTTGCACCTTCCTCAAGTGTTTTAATGACACTTTTTAACGACATTCTTGTATCTTTACGAACAAGACTCACTAAAAATGAGACAAGAATCGCAAGCAATGCTGCACGCATTGGCGTCTTTCCTGTCAGTAATGTGTAGAATATAACAATAAGCGGAAGCAATAAGTAGCCGCGTTCAAGCATTAACTTCTTTGCTTTAGGTAAGGTCTCCTTTGGAACCCCCACAATCCCAATCTTTTTAGATTCGAAATGAACACCAAAAAATACGCCAAGAAAATAAAGGGCAGCCGGGATAATTGCAACCAACATAATTTGGCTATATGGGATATTGGTATAGGAAGCCATGATAAATGCGGCTGCTCCCATGATTGGAGGCATAATTTGACCACCCGTAGATGCAGAGGCTTCAGCTGCTGCCGCAAACTCTGGTTTATAGCCTGCTTTTTTCATCATTGGAATCGTAAACGAACCCGAACCAACTGTATTTGCTACAGAACTACCAGAAACCATCCCCTGCATGGCACTTGCTACGACTGCAGCTTTTGCTTGACCACCCGTAAACCGACCAGTGATCGCAAATGCAATATCATTAAAGAATTGTCCGACACCCGTTCGAATTAACATGACTCCAAATAATAAAAATAGAAAAATAAATGTCGAAGAAACTTGGATTGGCGTACTATAGATTCCTTTTGTCGTTAAATACAAATCTGTAACCAATGTATTCCAAGAGAAACCTCTGTGAGCAAATAGTTTCGTAGGAATCAAGTTTCCATACAATGCATAAAGAATGGCCACACTCGATACGATGACTATCGGAAGGCCAACACACCTTCTAGCAGCTTCAAGAACAAGTAATACTCCTAGTGTTCCAACAATAAAGTCTGGAGTTGTATATCCGAATACAATCCGTTCTGACACCAATTCCTCATAGAAAATAACATTATAATAGCCAACACCTAGTGAAATAATTGCTAGGATCACATCGTACCAAGGAATTCCTTTTTGCTTACGATGAAGTCCCTTTTTAATTGGATAAAGTAGAAAGATTAATCCCAATGCTGTCCCTAAATGAATGGGACCCTGAATTCGAGCTTCAAAGGCACCGCGATACCCTGTATAAAGATGAAATACCGTCAGGCCAACAGCCAAGATGAGAACAATCCATTTCCATTTCCCAAGATTCCTTCGATAGGTACTTTCCCGATCGTATTTTTCTAGAATCTCTTCTGCCGATACACTTTCTTTATTTTGAGCAGGTTCCTTCGAGTCCCTCATCTCCTTCTTCTTCCACCATTTCATTCTTACCACCACCTGTGAAATCATTTTATTTGACGATTAATTGGATTGAATTAATAAAAGTAATCCTTGTGAAAAAAAGGGCTAGAACACATAGTGTTAAGCCCTTCTTCTAATCAAATTCGCCTTGGCGTATTTGCGCCCGATTTTTTTCGAGCACGCTCGAAAAACTACCTCTGAAAAATCGTGGCATCCGCCGGAGGCTTTAACTTTATTCAGCCAGGGTTTGGACCCACCACTAATTTAAATACTCAAAATTGCATTTGTCCCCCACTTATTGAAGTAGGGGACTTCTGCTGAATAAAGTTAAAGCTATTAATCTAGTATTCCAACTTCTTTATAGTACTTTTCTGCACCAGGATGAATTGGTAAATCTCCTAATCCACTAAGTGCGTTTTCTTTTGTCATGTGGGCTGCTTGTGCATGTGTATTTTCACTTGCCTTTTCAAGCATGACTTTTGCAAGTTGGTAAGCTAATTCATCATCCACTGTGTCTGTATTTGCAACAAGAACAGCGTATGCCGATACAACATTCGCATCCTCTTTTAACCATTCGTAAGAACCTGCTTTAATTGTATACCCAGTGTATCCGCTTGTTTCTTCTACCGTTTTTAATTCATCACCTGTTACCTCTAAGAACTTCACATCGCCAACTGAGGCTTGAAGCTCGTCAATACCTGCATCTGGTAGGCCAAGTAATCCGAATGAAGCATCAATCGTACCGTCTTGTAGTTTCGATTTTGCATCACCGAATCCTTCTTGGTATGCTTCATAATCGCCATCGTTGATTCCGTAAGCTGCTAATACCGCTTTTGTTGCAGTTTGCGTTCCACTTCCTGGAGGTCCAATTGCAATTCTTTTTCCTTTTAGATCCGCAATTGTCTCAACACCAGTGCTTTCACGTGTAATGATTTGAAGAACTTCTGGATAAATATGTCCAATAAATGCGAAGTTTTCAACCTTCTTACCTTCGAAATCACCAGTTCCATTAAGCGCATTGTAAGCAGGAAGATTAACAGTCATCCCAAGGTCAAACTCACCATTTGAAATTTTTGCAAGGTTTTCAACAGAGGCACCTGATTCTGTTGATGTCACGTTCACGTTGTCAATATTCTTGTTCCAAACATTCGCCATTTCGGCACCAAGTGGAAAATAGGTCCCTCCTTGGCTACCTGTACCCATGAGAAGATCGATTGTCCCAGATTCAGCGCTGCCATCGCCTCCTTCATCCTTGTCGTCACCATTCGTGTTATCACTGCTACATGCAGCAATGAGTAAAACCAATGCTAGCAGCAAAGTTAGAAATGAGTACTTCTTCAGCATTTGCATTCCCCCTAGATATCATATTTTATGTAGACCCTCTTAGAACGAGGTTTACTACCAAACTACTAATTTGGATTAATTTGGTATATTTACCAATTTAAAACCTATAAATCTAGGTTAACATATATCATCTGTTGTTTGCAAAATTTTTTTAATATTCCTTTAATATAATTGTAATAATACATCAAAATTTATACTCCCTATTTTTATATGCGTATATCTCCTGAAAAATTAATTACATCATTTTGAAACCTTTTTTCTCTTTTTTCGTAAATAAACTAATTCCACTTTTGGAGAGGATTAGGAAGAAAATCGGATTGCATACTATATACTGTATAGTACAATCAAAAGGAAACATTTTTTAAGGGGGAACTATGAATGAAACGTACTGGTGAATTTGTTTTAACGATTATTGGAGCTTGTTTCTTTGTATTTTTAACTTTATTTGGATTTATGTTTGTAGGTCTTGGTGACAATAATGAGTTCACACAAGAAATGGAGAGCATCGCTGCTGAAGATCCAACTCTTGAAGGAGTCGATATGGGCATCATTACAGATATGGTAACATCCGGTGGCTGGTATTTCATTATCGTAAGTATTTTAGCCATCATACTCGGAGTTGTATCGTTATTTCTTCTTAAAGGGAATAAGCATCCAAAAGCAGCAGGAATTCTGTTAATTGTAGTAGCTGTACTTACTACACTTGCAACATTCCTAATCTCCATTATTGCAAGTATTCTGTACCTTATTGCAGGAATCCTTTGCTTGGTACGCAAGGAAAAGGAAACTTTTAACCCTGAATATTAAGTGTAAAATGTGTGTTGACTAAAATAAAAAAGGGGCTGTCCAAAAGGTCATGAAAATTGACTTCCAGACGGCCCCTTTATTTTTTATTTTCTTACTAATTCGCTAATCTCCCAACCCTTTAATACATTTTGAATCGACCACTTTTTTACTGTTTCCTCGGATAATTGTCTTCTTTTAACGTGATTAGCTGCACCAGGACCAAAGTTTTTATATTCATATAATCGAGCATCCTCAGGTTCTAAGCGTCCATTCATTGAGGTCCACCCATCGATTATAATATGATCGCCTAGGTCACATTCCCTTATGAGAACACTTCCAATAGCATCTGTGTTCCCACCAGCTGGCCATGGTCTCCCTAAATAAACAGTACCTGGTGGTGCATCGCTTGTGAATTTGCTTTTTATAATCATGATCCCAAATGGATCTGAAATGAGTGTACTAGCCGCGGTTACATACCCATTATCAATCTTTGATCCCCTATCAAGTGAATGGATTTGACATTGATTAAATACAGCCTGTGCTGCTCCAAAAATAAAATCGACATCCCCTTCAATGTAACAGTTGTAAAAGTACATCGTTCCTTTATGAACGTATAGGGTATCTTGTTTCCCTAGAAATCTCACATTATTGAAATATACATGTTGGCCAGATGTAAATACAGCAACAGCCTGTCTACCATTAATCTTTACAGGATCAATTTCCAAAGAATCATCATATGAATTTTCTAAAGTAATGTTTTCTACACGAGTGTCATCGGCGAGGAGGTACACTGATGCGCTTCCACTTGTACCGACTTTTTCTCCATTTTCCTTTACTTTTCCGGCAAAATTATCATACGTAATAATGGTGTTTAACGAACTCTCTCCAACAAGCGAAATAAACCTCCTGTTTTCTGAAACCGTTACTACTTCTTTGTAGGTGCCATTTTTGATATAAATGGTTACCGGATTTAAATTATTCTCTGGAACAGAAATAATGGCTTCTTGAACTGTCTTAAAGTCACCCGACCCGTCTTGAGATACTACTATTTTGTTAGTTTCAACGTTATTTACCAATTTAGTTACCACCCTTCAAATTGGTACTTAGTAAATCAACTATTTTTTACTATTTTGGTAGGCTTCATTATATTCCTTGATGATCTGGTCTCCGCCTGACTTTTTCCAATCCTCTATGGCAGCCTTAAAGCCATTTAAGTCAATATCACCAAGAATATAATTATAAGTTGCATCATTTATTTTTTGGTTCAGCATTTCACCTTTTTCAATATAAGTTGCAGAATCTAGGGCAGCTGTTGGATCCGTGATTAAATATTGATCATTATCAACTGTTAGCTTTTCTGCTTTTTCTTTTATATCTAACGTATAAATACTATCGTATCTTCCATTTGTTGTAGGTTCTCCAATCTCAATAGACTGGTATGGTTTTACATCACGTGTTGACAAATCAGTATCTAGACCCAATGCTTTCCCATCTTGTAATTCATAATGTTCTCCTTCGCTCCCCCAGAAAACCAGGTTAGAACCTTCAGGGCTCATTAGATAGTCAAAGAAACTAAGAATCTCTTTTAACTCTTCTTCTGTTTCTACAGATGTTTTCGGGAATAATACGACATTACCATATCCAGGTAGTGCCCAAATACCATACTCTCCACCTGGTCCCGTAATCACATTTTGGATTTCAAATGTAGCATTCGGATTAAGTTCAGTAGTATCAGCGTGAATACTGCTTATATCACCCATCGGTCCAATTACAATTCCCGCAGTACCGTTTTTCACTAATGCCCGGTGGTCGTCTTTACTTGTAACAGGAAAATCACTGTTCATATAACCTTTGTCCCGTAAATTTTTCATATAATCCATTGTTTGGATGTATTCATCGAACATAAATTCAGGAAGAAGTTCCCCGTCTTTAACTCCCCAGTTATTTGGCGTACCGTGCCATGATGAGATAATTTTAAAAGCTCCCCAATATAAATCAGAGAAATCAGAAAGGCCAATTGTGTCATCCTTACCATTCCCATCGGGATCCTCTTCAGTAAAGGCACGTGCCATTTCGTATACATCTTCGATGGTTTCAGGTGTTGAAAGACCTAGATGATCGGCCCAATCCTTTCTATAGATAATACCTGAACGAGCAGCCGGTCTCCCTTGATAAAGCGCATACATTTTACCATCGACTGCTGTATTTGCTAGTGTTTGTTCATAAAGTTTGCTCAGATTTTCATATTCATCTAAATAAGGTCCAATCTCCCAGAACTGTCCATCACGTATGGCTTGTTTAAATTTAATGAACGATGCCTGGTTTTTCAAAAAGGTTGCTTCTGGAAGTGTTTCTGTTGCAAAAGCAGTATTTAGTTTTTCTTCATAGTTTGAATCCGGTGTCCAGCTGAAGGTTAAATCAAAGCCAGACTTTTCTTCTAGTAGTTTTTCAATCTTGTCTGAAGGCACCTCCGGAGTATGCAGGTTGGCCATGATTGTGATGTTCTTTAAATCTTCTTGATCAGCTGAGGATTCTTTACTTGAACATCCTGAAAAGATAATGGCAACTACTAATAGCAAACAAGTACTCATGTAAAACTTTTTTACAGCTTTTTTCTTCAATTTTTTCCACCCTTTTCTAAATAAATATGTTGGGAACGCTTTTAAATATATATAAAACGCTTTATTTTTTTAATAATCATTATGTAATACATATAAATTAAATAGAAAAATCACCAATTAAATCCAACAATATCTAAGAAGATGATTATTATTCGAATATTAAAAAAGTGGAAAAAGAATAGATCTTTTTCCACTTAGAATCTCTTTATTTAATTATCTGTTTAACCGCTTGGCTAAATCGTTTCAACCCTTCTTCTAATAAAGCTCTTGGGCACGCGATGTTGATTCTGGTGAAGCCTTCTCCTTCTTTTCCAAAAATATAGCCTTCGTCAAATGCGACTTTACCTTGTTTTTGAATGACATGCTCTAGTTCTTTGGCTTCTAGGCCAAGCTGTCGACAATCGAGCCACACGAGATAAGTTGCTTCAGGTTCAATAACTTTTACCTCTGGAACATGGGTCTGAATATACTCGTTAAGGAAATCTAGATTTCCTTGTAAATAGTCCATGAGTTGATCAAGCCATTCGTCCCCTTCTTCATAGGCCGCAATAAGGGCCGTTACTCCAAATGTATTGGTCATACTAATGAAGGCATCCTCGACGGCTTTAGTAAATTTCTCACGATAATCTTTGTTCGGAATGATAATATTTGATGTTTTTAACCCAGCAAGATTAAATGTCTTACTTGGTGCCGTACATGTAATAGACTGCTCAGCAAATTCAGCAGAAATCGCAGCAATTGGTGTATGCACATTCCCTTTATAAACGAGGTCAAAATGAATTTCATCCGAAACCACAAGGATATTGTGCTTCAAACAAATTTCACCTAATTTTGTCAATTCATCCTTTGTCCACACACGACCGACTGGATTATGTGGATTTGAAAGAATAATCATTTTTACACTTGAATCAATTTTTTTCTCAAGGTCATCAAAATCCATGGTATAACGACCATTCTCAAATTGTAGCGGATTATTGACGATTTCCCGTCCATTCTTTTCAATTACACTCATGAACGGATAATAAACAGGTGGCTGTATTAAGACTTTATCGCCAGGGCAAGTAAAGTTTTGAACAATAATATGTAATGCTGGGACTACACCAGGACAAAAAGTAATCCAATCCTTTTCAATCGTCCAATTATGACGTCGTTTCATCCAGCCAACTGTTGCATCATAATAGGCATCAGGTCTTGTTGTATAGCCATAAATTCCATGCTCAGCTCGTTTTATTAAGGCATCGATGACCGGCTGTGGCGATTTAAAATCCATATCTGCTACCCACATCGGAAGCATCTCTTTATCCCCAAATAAATTTTCTACCTCATCCCACTTTATTGAGTTCGTTTGCAATCGATTGATTGATTCATCAAAATTATATTTCACGCCTATCCCTCCAAAGTTCTTTGGAATTACCAATTGTATTAATAGAGGCTTTTAATTTCTACGTTTTCTGGAAGCTTAAATGGATTCTGTTTGTTGATATGATCGTAAAACATGATTCCATTTAGATGGTCGATTTCATGTTGAAAGACGATAGAGGCATAGCCTTTTAAACGAAGCATAAATTCCTGACCATTGATATCATATGCTTTCACTTTAATTTTTTCATACCTAGGAACATAGCCTTCTACCGGGCGATCGACTGATAGACACCCTTCTCCTTCTGGCAAATAAGTCATGGAAACCGAATGACTCACGATTTTCGGATTCACTACATGGTATTCATGCAATTTGTCATCAAAGTCTGTAAAATAGGCAACAAACATACGCTTATTGAGACCAACTTGGTTTGCAGATAAGCCAACTCCAGGGCGTAAACCGTACTTTTTCGCAAGCGCTGGGTCCTGGCTGTTTTTTATATAATTCATCATGCTAATAAGTGATTCCTTGTCCTCTTCTGCTAGCGGCACTGGAACCTCCTTTGTTTTCTCAGCTAAAATCGGATGTCCCTCACGAACAATATCCTTCATCGTAAGTATGTAATCAGATTTATAATAGTTCATTTGTTTTCATCTACCTTTACTCATTCTCATGTTTTTATCTTAGCTTTCCTATTTACTTATGTCCATTGATATACAGTTTTTCACATTACTCTTGTTGTATTCCATTTTAAATAGAAAAATGCCACCTATTATGAAGTGGCATATTCCTTTTATTTTGTTTTTACTAAAGAAGAGAAAATGGCACTACTCATTGTTTTGTACCCTTCACCTGTCAAATGAATCCCATCATCACTAATAAAATCATTCAGGTTCCCAGCACGTTTCATGGCTGTACGAACATCAATTTTTAAGACATTTAATTGCTCAGCTAAGCTATTCAAGCTGTGATTATAGAGACCGTGCCAGTGCTCGATGCCTCCTTGAAGACTAATCCAATGACTGATTGAGCTACCATACGTTTGAGCAAGTAACTTGTAATACCGAACAGGGTCAAGTGGTGGTAAGGTCATCAAAATTGGAATACTATTCGTTTCTTGGATTCGTTGAATTAATTTTTTCAGGTTATCCATATACCGTTCAATTGGCACAATGGGCTGATGCTCATCTTCAGGATTCTTAGCCACTTCATCCCATTTAAAATTGCAGTCATTGCCACCAATATTAATGATTACGTAATCAGGGTGTTCGTCAATCACATCTTTTTCAACTCGGGACAACAATAAATCGGAATTATCATTAAAGACACCTTTATTTATAACAGTGATGTGATCAGAAGCAAATTGCTGTAAAAATGCAGGATAATTTTCTTTCAAGATTCGCATGCGACCTTTCACAAAAGAAACACCTCTAGTTAAACTATCACCAAAACATACAATTTTCATATTTATCACCGCTCATCTAATTTGATTTATTCAGGATACTATTACACGTGGTTTTCAATACTACTTATAATCATATACATATTTCACCATGTAGTCAACATTTACTTTCTGATAGTTATAGAGTAAACTAGGTAACAAATAATATCGTTATAAATGAGGTCATTACCATGAATATAGATGTTGATAAAAATATTTTTTTAGAGGACATTCCACAAATTGATTTATACATGGACCAGGTCATCCAACTTTTTGAAAATACGTTTAGCCCCACAAAAAGAAATGAGGATGAAAAGGTCCTTACGAAAACCATGATCAACAATTACGCAAAAGGTAAATTGCTGATTCCGATAAAAAACAAAAAATATTCGAGAGAGCATTTACTTTTATTAAGTTTGATTTACCAACTAAAAGGTGGGCTCTCCATCAATGATATCAAGGCAACACTTGATGGTGTAAATCAAAGAATCCTGAATGATGAAGAGTTCGAGCTCGAAGAATTTTATAAGAGCTATCTTGCTCTCTATAAAAAAAATGCAACTGAATTCAAAGAAGATGTCGATACAAAAATGAAGGATGTATCAGAAGAAATTGGCGCTTCGGAGGATGAACAGCTAAAAAAGGTGCTTTTGATTCTATCCTATATTACAGCTAGCCAATTTTATCGTCGTGCAGCCGAAGCCTTGGTGGACGAACTCGTTCAAGATCAGGGCGAAAAAAAAGAAAAGTGACCGACTCACTTTTCTTTTTTAATTCACACTATTAATTAACTTTGTCATCATTTCCTTATCCATAGGCCCGACAATTTTTTTCCGGACGACGCCTTTGGAATCAATTAAATAACTTGTCGGAATGGCGTATGCTTGATAAATTTGTCCAATACTACCTTTCTCATCAAGTAAGACTGGAAAGGTGAGCTCATATTCATCCACAAATTTCGCAACATCCGAGCTCTTTTTCTCTGCAGTTGTTAGATTTACGGATAATAGCGCGGCATTGGATTCTTTATTTTCCACATAAAACTCTTGCATGTGAGGCATTTCCGCTTTACAAGGTGGACACCAGCTTGCCCAAAAGTTTAAAATAACTTTCTTCCCTCTAAACTCTGAAAGCTTCATTTCTTCTCCACTTGTTGTTTTTAAAGTAAAATCAGGTGCCAATTGCCCTTCCGAAATTCCAACTTCAACCTCATTTGCTTTTAAATCTTCTGTCGGGGTTGCAAAAGAAATATTGCTATTGACCGTCCACACAATGAGTCCTGTTAAACCAACGATTAACGCTGCTTTTTTCATTTCATGAAGCACTTCCTTTTTTTGTTGTCCTTTATTATAGAGTGTCAACAATAAAAGAAAGAATGCACCCATTGATCTTATAAAATGAAAAACACTGTTATCGTGACGTAAAATTAGCGCTAGTAAATCATAGAGCATAGCGGTTGTGAAGCTCACAATAAGCACTGATCGAATGTAATGCGATGTCGATACAGTCCTCTTTTTTATGTGATATAGAAAATAGAGTACTATTATAACAACTGCAATCGCTAATCCTTTTGTTCCTCCGGTGAAATAGAGTAAAGACATCGGACTCTTTATAACGAGTGCTGGCTCTAAAAGGAATAAACTTCCCTTCCACGCTAAAAAGCCAATGAAAATACCGTTAGTGAGTAGATTGATAATGCTTTTGGTATTGTCAGTTGATGTAGTTTTTGCTAACCAAACCCGTGCTATGATAAGGCCTGCGATTATGCCAACTCCAAGGATGATCCATTTTGTCATGATGGCTAGAGATCCGATTTGTATGAATTGCATCTTGTACCTCCACTGTGCTATTGTATACCATTATACCATGCAGGGTATAATGCACACGAAGAAATAAAAGTATGTGCAAAACAACGTTTTTATATATTCATACAATTAATGCTCTGAATGAGTTTAAAGTATGAAGGCTTACGCACTTTATTAATATCATATTTTTTTGGAGGCCCAAAATGAGAGAATTTATTGAATTAACATCTGTTGATAATATCCAACATTTTATAGAAGAGCATCCCCTTTCTTTTATCTACATCTCAAGAACAGATTGCAGTGTTTGCCATTCATTATTGCCACAGGTTAGGGAAGTAATGGGTGATTTCCCCGAAATACAACTTGGATCTGTGAATGCCGACGATGTTGAAGATGTTGCAGGGTATTTTTCCATTTTTACTGTTCCGGTTCTGCTTTTATTTGTGGAGGGTAAGGAGTATGTAAGAGAAGCTCGTTTTGTCCCGATGGATCCCTTTAAGGAAAAAATTGAAAAGATATATCGGAGTTATATTCAGTGAATAACCGTTAACATAGCCTAAAAAACGAGGCCCTGCAACAGGGAGCCTCGTTTTTTAGATTAATTGGTTGGTCGTTTGAATGGCCACCAGTTAGCGATGCCAAAGTTTTTGACCATAACTGGAATAAATAACGGCAGTATTACAAATGCGTACAGCATGAGTCCGACGAGTGTGATTGATGCAATCTGGAGCAAGGAGAGCATTCCAGATGGCATCATAGCTGCAAATGTACCTCCAAGAATGATAGCAGCTGAGATAATAACAGTTCCCATCTTCTTCATGGAAAGAAGCATTGCTTCTGCTACTGGAATATCACGGTATTCGTTGAAGCGATCCATTAGGAAAATACTATAGTCCACACCGAGAGCAACTAAGATGACAAATCCAAAGAAAGGCACCGCCCAGCTGATTCCGGAATAACCGAGAATATTGACGAAAATAACTTCATTAATGGCCATCGATGTGTAATAGGTTAAGATTAATGAACCTATTAGATAGAGTGGCATGATTAACGAACGGAACAAGAAAATTAAGATGAGCGCAATACCAATAAACATTAACACGATTGTACGTGAGTAATCTTGTTCAGACATTTTACTTAAATCGGTATTGGTACTTGTAATACCACCAAGGGCGACATCTGCATTTTCAAGCTTGGTATCTTTTGTTGCTCTTGCAACAGCGGCTTCGATTTCCTCGATTTGTTCCATTGCTTCGTTAGAATATGGGTTCGCTTCAAAGATGACATCTAATGTCATGACTTTACGATCTTTTGACATGTATACGTCAAGGACTTGTGCGAAATCTTCACTCTCAAGTACTTCTTCTGGCATATAAAAAGCATTTAATTCTTCAGAGTTTGATAGATTTGATAAATATTCTTGAGCGGATCCTAATCCATCTGAAACCTGCTCTAGACCATCGGCACTTTGAGTCAGTCCATCTGTTAATTGTGTTAATTGACCACCTAGACTTCCGAATCCATCAAGGAGCTGCTGTTGGCCATCATTAATTCCTGAAAGGCCATTTGTAATTTGTGGCATACCTTGAACGATTTGTCCTTGGCCATTTGCCACTTGGACAAGTCCACCTTTTAGTTCTTCTAAACCTGCAATTAACTGCTCAAGACCAGCTGGAAGTGCTGCTTGTTCTTTGAGCAATTGTTCAAATCCTGCATTAGCTTGAGTCATTCCGGTATTTACTTCCGAAAGATGACCATTTAGTTCTTGAATCCCCGCTGATAATTGTGGGATCCCTTGCAAGGATTGCTTCATTCCTTTATATACATCATCACCAGCAATACTTTGGCCACTCTCTGCATGAATATAGTAGCCTTCTAGATAAGCAAATCCACCTTCATTTAGTTGGTTCACACCAGTGGTTAATTGTTGGAGGGTATTTGCTATTTCAGTGTAGCCAGTTTGCAAACCAGCAATTCCACTTTGGGCATCTTTATAACCGACTAATAGTTTCGTATTATAATAGTTTAATAATTCTTCTGATCCAGCCTTTGCTTTGTCAACTTCAGCAATCATCGTATCGATTCCAGCTGTTCCGCTACGGATACCTGACTCGATTTTTGAAAGGTTTGTTTGGATCTCTGTTAGGCCAGATTTTACCTGATTAGTTCCAGTAATTAATTCACCGATTCCATCCGTGGCGGTTTTAAGCTCTGGCTCTGATTTTGCAAGTTCACTACCTGCCTCTTCAAGCCCGTCTTTGATTTGAGTGAGTCCGTCTTTTCCTTCACCAAGACCTTCTTCAAGTGTTTTTGCTTGGTTCGCAACGAATAAATCCTCAATTGGTTCACCAGTTGGTCTTGTGACAGAGCGAACAGAGTCAACAAGGTCCACCTTTTCCACTTCACGGCTGATTTTTTCGGCTAATTCGATATACTCTGTGGAGTCCATTGCCTCATCATTTTTCAAGACGATTTGAGTTGGCATGGATTCACCAGGTCTGAAGCTGTCCGAAATCGCATTGAATGCTTTAATCGAGTTTACATCGCCACTTAATTCTTCTAATGAGTTATAAGATAGCTCTCCATCATACACAAATAAGAATGGAGCAATGATTGCAGCAACAATTAATAGAGATAAGAGTGGGCGACTTAATGAAAATCTTCCAGCAACTGCCCAGATTTTACTGTCTCCATGTTCTAAATTCTGCTTAGATGGCCAGAATAATTTTTTCCCTAAAACGGCCATAAAGAATGGAACGACCGTGAATAATGCAACTAGTAAAATGGCAACACCTACCGCTACAGCCACAGCTGATTGGTATAGAATGAACTGAGAAAAACCGATGGCAGCAAAGCCAATCATGACGGCAACGCCACTGAAAAATACTGTACGACCAGCATTTTTATACGTTTCAACAATGGCTTCTGTTAAGCTTTCTCGTTGTGATAGTTCTTCTTTAAATCGACTTAAAAGCAAAATACAGTAGTCTGTTCCAATTCCAAATAAGATAGCCACTAGGAAAATCTGTGTATAGGTTGAAATTGGAAAATCAAATTTATCAACCAGCATCGCAACAATCGATTGTGACGCAAGATAAGTAAATCCAACTGTCACAAGTGGAATAATCGGAGCTACGGGAGATCTAAACACAAGTAAAAGAACGACAAGAATAAAGACAACCGTAATACCTTCAGTCTTTTTCAAACCTTCTTGTGAACTAGTCACGAGATCTTCACTAATGAGCCATTCACTCGTATAATAATGGTCAACCTTTACATCTTCAATGGCTTGATACAAAGCATCGCTGACCTCTTTTGGCTCCCGGTCCTTCCAGCTAACTGTTACAGAGGCAAGGATTGCTTTTCCGTCCTCTGATACAAGCTGTTCCTTTAATGTTTCCTCATTAAAATGAGTAAGAATTTCGGTAATCCCGATTTCCTCTTTCTTCTCTTCAAGAAGTTGGATTGCTTTTTCAGCTTCTTTGATTTCGTCATCTGTTAACTTCTTTTTATCATGAAACACAAGGGCCACCTGTGTATCATCTCCTCCACCCTCTTGGGACTGTGCATCATTTAAAATTTGACCTGCAATGGAGGATGAGTATTCATCAGGTACAGTAATCTGGCCTTTTTCACGCACAAGGTCTCCCATATTCGGAGCTGCTAGAAATAATCCTGCTACAATCACAACCCATGCGATAAGGACAAACCATTTCCGTTTAATGATAAAATTCATACTTATTCCACCACCTTATTCTGTTTTATCTTTTGAAGGATTCCATTAAGTTTTTCATACGTTTTTAAAAATTGAACGATTTCCTCTTCAGAAAATTCACCAATAATAGACTCGACAAGGTTATTAACCCGCTCCTCTGTCTTTAAAAACAGTTTCTCCCCTCTAGTTGACAAAGTTAGATAGACAAGTCGTCGATCATTCTCGTCACGTGTTCTATCAATTAACCCTTTCTCAAAAAGACGATTTATGATGGCAGTAATTGCACTTTTTTTCACTTCAAAAACCTCTGCAAGTTCGGTTGATGTACACGAACCCACTTTATTTATGTAGCGAAGTGTATAATGCTGTTCATTGGTAAGTTCGGTTCCGAGCTGTTCCTTAACGAGCGAATCCGCAATGGTATTCACTGAAAATGAAACATCAACATATAAATCAACCAATTCCTTGATATTTGTTTTAGCCATATTTCACTGTCACCTCACAAAATAAGATTCAATCATTTAATAGTTAAACACTTTAACTATTAACATCATTAACTATAATTCCGTCTATCCAAAAAGTCAATAAAAAAACATCCCTCTAACCTAGAGAGATGTCCCTTATTCTTTCCACTATTCTCGAAATCAAAATAACACTATTAAATAAGTAACAAATTGTTTAGCAAGTTTGTCCGACTTTTGCATATGAATATAATACTTGCTCCTAGGCGCATCAATAAGAAAAGTTGAGGTAATGTGAATGATTATCGGATTGTCAGTAATTCTTATCTTTGTTCTATTTTTGCCATTTTCGGTCAGGATTGTTGAGAAAAATCTAGAGTTATTCCTATTTGTTATGGGGCTTCTTGCTGCGGTTGTCGGTGGTGTATTTAGCAGTCAGCTATTCATACGGGCAGCAGTTGATCCCATCAAAATCACGTTAGCTGTTTTTATAGCTGGCTTGCTATTCAAATGGTTTCATACACCATTACAAAGATCCATCGTTGGACTGAGCCGAAGAATCCCATTCCGCTTATTTATTGGATTAGTTGTCATTATCCTAGGGCTCATTTCAAGTATCATAACGGCCATCATCGCAGCACTTGTACTTGTTTTGGTTGCCTCTTCACTTAAACTAGAACGTGCATCTATGATTCGTTTCGTAATAATCGCCTGTTTTTCAATTGGAATGGGAGCAGCATTAACACCCATAGGGGAGCCCTTATCCACGATTGCGATTAGTAAGCTTAATGAAGAGTTTTTCTTTTTAATAAGCTTAATCGGTCCTCAAATTTTCGCATCTCTCCTTCTTTTCGGTTTATTGGCCACCCTTGTTGTCGAGCCGCCTAATCGGAAAAAAGCAACGGTTGGAAAGGAATCAAATCTTGAAACATATGAGGAAATTCTTGTACGAGCGTTAAAGATTTATTTTTTCGTCATGGGGTTAACCTTACTAGGTGCAGGTTTTGAACCAATGATCAATCGTTATTTCATCGGGCTTGACCCGCAACTTCTTTACTGGCTAAATATGATTTCAGCCATTCTTGATAACGCCACTCTAGCAGCCGCCGAAATCAGCCCTGCGATGGACCATTTTACAATTCAATCAATACTATTAGGACTATTGATTAGTGGTGGAATGCTTATTCCTGGTAATATCCCTAATATTATTGCAGCCGGGAAATTAGAAATTACAAGTAAGGAGTGGGCAAAGTTCGGAGTACCAATGGGAATTTGCGTGATGATGGGATATTTTATCATTATTTACTTAATCTAAAAAATGCCTTGTTCAGGCATTTTTTTATTGCTTTATTTTACTTCTCGTAGTCCTTTACCTTCAATCATTTCCTGTACCCCTTCCTCACAGACGCCATAGGAGCGCCATGAGCAAGATTCACACACTGTTTGAATGTCTGCAGGAATGACATGCTTTTGGATTCTAGCTTCAATGTCTTCCCATCTTAAAATTTGTCCGATTCGAAGTCCCATTTTTTCTAGAATCATAGCATCCCTTTCGTAGATGGACGCATTTTGACAGTGGTATTCACCAGTGTTCGGGTATTTCTCGCATAAATGATCTGGCCCTTTTACAATTTGAACAAGTGTCCTTGGGTTGTTTCTAAGAGTCTGGTGAACGATCGTCATGTTTTCCACGTACTTCCTGGAATAGCCCATTCCCCTATAACCTAAAAGGCAAAAAAGATGGTGACCCCGCAGCTTATACATCAACATCCCCCCCTGTTTTGAAGTAATGAATTCAATTGTCAACTTCTGTATTAATTTAGTTTACATATTTTTCATCTAATAATCTATACATTTATTAAAAAACACCGCATTGCGCGGTGAATTATTTTAACCTCTTAAAATGATAAATACCATATAGGCGATGTATGCGACGGCAAGGATACCACCTTCAGATTTGGCAATTTTGAATTCTGTTCGAGAGAATACAAATAGGACGATTGTTAAAATAAGCATCAATATGACATCGATGAGAATTTTTCCGTCGACCGGTAATGGTGAAATAACTGAAGAAGCACCTAGTACAAAGAAAATGTTAAAGATATTGCTTCCAACGATGTTTCCTAATGCTATTTCACTTTGTTTTTTTATGGCTGCTGTAATAGATGTCACAAGTTCTGGCAAGGAAGTTCCAACCGCTACAATGGTTAAGCCCACTAAGGTTTCACTCATTCCAAAGGAGTAGGCAATTTTAATGCTGTTATCTACCACCAAATCCCCACCAAAAATGATTGCTGCTAAGCCACCGAGTGTGAAAGCAATATTTTTGCCCCATTTTTTATCTGTCGTTTCAGTCACTACAGAATTACGATTATTTCTTCCCACCTCAATAATATAATACAGAAACACACTAAAAAAGAGGAGGAGGAGGATCCCTTCAGTCCGAGAAATGGTATTAACAGTTGCATTTTGTAAAGCCAGGTCACCCATCATTACAAATAGGGCAATGCTAGCCAAAAATGTAAATGGAATTTCTTTTCGAATCGTAGCATTCTCTACTTTCAGCGGGTTAATCATCGCAGTTATCCCAACGACGAATGTGATATTAAAGATGTTACTTCCGACCACATTTCCAACTGCCACATCGGCATTGCCTTCGATAGCCGTAATAATACTTACCGTTGCTTCTGGTGAACTCGTACCGAACGCAACAATGGTAAGCCCGACGAGGATCGGAGGAACGTTAAGAAGTCCGGCAATTTTAGAGGAACCTTCAACAAAATAGTCCGCACCTTTTATTAATAATGCAAATCCAACTAATAGCAATAGATAGGTCATGTATTCTCCTCCTTATACTTATCCTCACTTACTATATTTTACTTCGAGGTATAAATATTACTCATCTAAAAAAATAATGATGCCTGTCTTTTTGAATATTCTTTCGACATATAACTAGAAAATTATGGTAATATTTAATAGAGTCCCTGAATATAATTGTTGTTTGTCGCAAAAGCCAATTGGAATATGGACTAAGGAGTTATATGAATGCATACATTAAATTCAACTTTAAACAGTAAAATAAATGATTTTTGTAACCAAAGTCAGTTTTCCGGAGTTGTTCTTGCCAAACATCCTGATGAAGTAATGCTCCAATCAGCTTACGGCTTTTCCAATAGAGCTGAAGAACTAGATAACAAGGTCAATACAAGGTTTGGAATCGCATCTGGCTGCAAACTTTTTACCGCCATTGCAGTGTGCCAGCTTGTTGAAGAAGGTTTAGTAACATTTGATTCAAGATTAAAAGATTGCTTGAACTTGGAGTTTCCTAATTTTCATGAGAATGTTACCATCCACCATTTATTAATTCATACTTCCGGTGTCCCTGATTATTTTGACGAAGCCGTTATGGATGATTTTGAGGAGCTTTGGAAAGAAAATCCGATGTACCTAATCCGTGGATTGAAGGACTTTCTTCCATTGTTCCAGAATAGCAAAATGATGTTTGAACCAGGTGAAAGATTTCACTATAACAATGCCGGTTATATTTTATTAGGTTTAATCATTGAGGAGAAAACGGGGAAATCATTTACGGATTATGTGATTGAGAAAGTTTTTAATCCATGTGGAATGGTAGACTCAGGATATTTTTCTCTCGATAATCTACCGAAAAACACGGCAATTGGGTATATCGATAACGAGGAAGATGGAACATGGCGAACAAATATGTACTCGATTCCCATTCAAGGAGGAGCAGATGGTGGAGCATTTGTCACTGCACTCGACATGATGAAATTATGGGATGCTCTCTTGAGCCATAAATTAGTAAGCAAGGAAACGACTAACTTGCTTTTAACACCTCACGTACATGCTGAGGATGATGATTACTATGGCTATGGGGTATGGATTTCTAAAAGAGAATCTGAGATTAATAAATATCATGTGATGGGGTATGATCCTGGAGTGAGCTTTGCTTCTTCTTATTATCCTGCTACAGGTATCACGTTAGTCATCCCATCGAATCAATCATATGGTCCACACGATGTAACGGATGTTTTTGAGGAAAATATGTAATGAAAAATGAGGTCAGGATCGTCCTGGCCTCATTTTGTTTTTAATATTAGTTTTTGTCATCGTCATCATCGTTGTCGTTGTCATTGTCGTCAAGGTCATCTATTTCCTTTTTTAAAACCGTTCCGTCTACTGCAGAAATTTCCATTTCGACTTCTTTTCCTTCATATATCATTTCAATTTCATAATGATTATCATCATCTAGCTCAATTTCTACAATTTTACCTGGAGTATCCTTAGTTGCAATTGAAATGGCTTGTTCTTTTGAAACCTTTGGTGATGAAACAGCTTTTTGAGAAGTAACTCGGTCGTCATCATCATCACGATCTTCATTTACTTTCACAACTGTTTCAGTCGCTACGTTGTTTGCCTTTGCATCGTCATCATCGCGATCATCATCAACTCTTACAACTTTACCAGTAGTTGCATTGACGTCTACCTCAACATCGTCATCATGTGTACCTTCAAGCTCAACTTCGTAAATAAGCTCTCCATTCTCGCGCTCAAGCTCAATTTCCTTCACAAGTGCACCTTTTACCTCTTGCATCGCAATTTGTTCAGCTTTTTTAGATGGAACTTCAGCTTCTTTCGCGAATGCACCAACTCCTACTGCTCCTCCTAATACAACTGTTCCAACAATTCCTAATACCACAAGTTTTTTCTTCATGTTTGTTTCCTCCTTTATTTGAACTATCTTCATCATAGTCAATGAAAATGAGGAAACTCAGATAATAAAATGAGAATTTGATGAGAAATATGTGAGAGTTTCTAAGAATTAATCCTCTGAGACAATCGCTTTGACTTCACCGGAGATTGCATGAACCTGTACGGTGAAGTCTTCTTCTTGAGCGTCTTCAATTTCAATAAAATAGTAGAGCTGGCCCGCTTCTTCTTCAAGTTCAACATCATCCACAACACCATTTACAACTTTAAGAGCAAACTCAATTGCCTGTTGCGCAGAGATACGTTGTGCTGTATTTGTTGGAGGCTCTTGTGTATTTGGCGTTGTTTCTGGTGGAGTCTGTGGTTGCTGCTTATTTTCTACAACATCCACAATCTTACCTGTTATTGTTTCTAGCTTATAAGTTGCTTCTGTTTCGCCTTTTGTGACAGTTGCATAATAATAGGCTTTATCTTGTTCATTCTTCTTTTCAATTGTTTTAACTTCTCCGGCCTTCTCTTTGGCTAATATATCCCTGACCTCAGCCTCTGTTTTTTCCCGAGGCTCCTGTGAAATCTGAGTGAGGTTAGTAACGTCCCCCGTTTTCCGATTAACGTCTATTTCATAAATGCCAGATTCTATTTCAAATTTTATTTTATAAACGTCACCTTCTCGGCTCACCTCTGTGTTTTCACCGCTATACATCTTTTCTACAAGGCCAATGGCATCCTTTTCAGATAAAGGTTCTGCAGATGTAAAGGTCTTTGTTAGCTGCCAGATCACAACAGTTGCGACTATAATACCTGCTACAGCGAGTAGACTTTTCGGAAGTGTTCCTTTTTTCATTGCACTCACTCCATTGATTTCTTTTTATCTACTATAATACCCGCATTTTATGAGAAATTAATGAGAATCCTCATTGGATAGCAGAATATTGGCTGTTGTTCCTTCCCCTTCAACACTTTCGAGAACGAGTTTCGCCCCGATTGCATCTGCCAATTCCTTTGCTAGTGAAAGTCCTAGTCCATAGCCCCCTGTTTTTCTCGCTCTAGCTTTATCAACACGGTAAAAACGATCAAATACTTTTCCAACATCCTGTGACGGAATCCCAATCCCTTGGTCTATAATTTTAATGCTGGATTGATTCCGTTCCTTACCAATCACTACAATCACAGGTTTTTCGCTATATTTTAGAGCATTCTCCATTAAAATATAAAAAACTTGTTTAAGTTTTTGCTTATCAGTTTTCACTATGGATTCTTCTTCCACAATAATTGAAATGTCGCGTTTGTAGCCCTCGCGGAAAGAAGTAACCGACTCGTCCACTAATTGCAGTAGAGGAATGCTTTCCATCTGAAGTTTCCATTGCTCATCATGTTTTGCCATTAAAAGCAGCTGCTGCGTTAATTCCCTCATATGAATGGCTTCGGATTGTATCGCATCCACTGCTTCTTGAAAAAGCTTTGGGTCTGTCTGTCCCCTTCTCTTTAATAGGCTTGAGTAAGAGTCGATAACGGTTAAAGGTGTTTTTAACTCATGAGACGCATTTGAGACAAAAATCTCCTGTTTTTCATAGTTTACTTCTAATAAATCCATCATTTCGTTAAAAGTTTGACCCATCTCATGCAATTCATCTTTAGATGCATCAGTTAATTCAATTCGTTTATATTGGCCGCTTTTTCGAATTTCCCGCATCGTTTGAATCATCGCTGTAATAGGCTTTGTAATCACATTACTCAATACTCTAGTTGAAACGATAACAGGAATGGTTGCAATCATCGTTACAGCAAGTAAAACGAGGCTTAATGTTTTCAAGTTGGCAGCTGTCTGTGATAAATCTTCCACCATCTGAAGCTCAGCTACTTCACCATTTTGCCAAATGATTGGCAGTGAAGTAAAAGCGTAAGGTCTTCCATCATAATCAAGGACTTCTTTTCGTTCTGGTTTTTGATAGGAAGTTGGAAGATCCTTTAACACTTTCTGCTCGGGAACATACGCTTTTGGCCCTACCTTTCCATCCGGGTACACTACCCGAAGCATTCCGTTAATCGGCATATATGTAGTAAGTAAAGTCTGTACAGGAATTGTATTTATGGAATCGGATATCCCATTTAATGCTCGTACAGTTTCGGCATGTGTACGGTCTAATTCATTTTGAAACATCATATGCCTAAACGTAAAAAAAGACGCGACATTAATTAAGATTAACAAAATGATAAACAAAACAGCCGTGAATAAATTGATCTTTGTTCTTAGTTTCATTTCGATTCCTTCATCACATAGCCGATGCCACGTACTGTGTGAATTAATGGCTCGTCGTATGGCTTATCCATTTTATTTCGTAAATATCGGATATACACATCCACTATATTTGTGTCCCCGTAATAGTCATAACCCCAAACCGCATTTAATAATTGCTCCCGATTCAACACCTGTCTTGGATGCTTCATTAAATAGGTAAGCAAATCAAATTCTCTTGGTGTTAGCTCAATTGCGTCGTCTCTACGAATGACCTCATGTGTTCCTTCATTAAGTTTTAGGTCCCCCACACTTAACCAGTCATCCGTTTGTTCTTGACCGGAAGTTGAATGAGCGGGTTTACTTCGAAGTGCTACTCGAATACGGGCAAGCAGTTCTTCTATTTGAAAGGGCTTTGTCACATAATCATTCGCTCCCAAATCAAGGCCCGACACCTTGTCCTCTACGGAGTCTTTTGCAGTCAATAGAATAACCGGTGTACCTGAGTTTGCCGCACGAATGCGTCTAAGCACCTCAATTCCACTAATACCCGGAAGCATAATATCTAACAGGACCAAATCCCATGTTTCTTCTAGAAACAGTTGTAACCCCGTACTACCATCGAAGGCTTTTCCGGTTTCATAGCCTTCATATGTCAATTCCAGCTCCAATACCCTTGCAATCTTCTCTTCATCTTCCACTATTAAAATCCGTTGTTTTTGCATTTCCAGTCCAACCCTCTTTTCTATGTAACTATCTCTATGTATTTTTCTTTCTTACTAGTTTAGCCCAAATGTACAGGATTCCAACAACTGAAACCACTGTTAAAATGATTTTCCCTTCCATTGTCCCAGCAGCAACATTGTGCACCGAGTACGCCTCAATAAGTAAGGATGGAATTTTTCCTAGTGAGCTTGCGAAAAGAAAGATGATCAAACTCACTTCACCCATTGCTGCTGTAAAGGTAACTACCCCCGAAGGCATAAAAGGGAACAAACGTAATAGTAGAATCATCATGAATGCTTCTTTCCCTTTGGCGGAAAGAAGTTTATCAATAAGCGAATGTTTGTGTTTCTTCTTATCAATGAACCTTTTAAATCCTTTGCGGTATAACCAAAATGCCACAATCGCACCCATTGCCTCGCCAATAAAAGAGATAAGAGTCCCTTTCCAAACACCAAAAACAAGAAGATTAGCCGCTGTCATAAATACGCTTGGAAGAACTCCAAAAATGCTTATCACTATATTTAGAAATAAGCTTATGATTACTGCATATGCCTCATAATTTAGTAAAATATCTACTATTTTTTCCTGCATGGATATCCTCCGAATTATACTTGCTCTTATTATGCCATACTTTTAGATTAAAAAAGACCGCATGAATCAAAACAATCCATGCGACCTATTTTAAAGTTGCACCGGGCATATTACTCTTCTTCAATTACTTCCTCTTCGGACCTTGGTCTTCTTCCCCAAAAGAATTCCCATGGATCCATTCGTTGGAACTCCTGCTCCTCACGGATTTCTTTTTCTTTCTCATCAGCCAATACCGACACCTCCCCAAATTCGTTGTCGTTTATATCCTATTCAGGGCATTTGCATCTGTATGGGAGTATGCCTATTTTAGTTGAAAATTTCTAATGGAAGCAATGTGAGAAAACATGTATACTGATAATGAAAATGTAAATATTTTGAAGAGGTGATAGAGGATGGCGAAATCAAAAGCAAGGAAATTGCGCGAGAAGCTTGTTCGCGAAGGGAAACGAAATCCAGAAAACGGAAGAAGCCCCTTTGTAGGAATCGACATGCAAACAAGGATGACAAAAACGAAAAAAGATCACTTATACCGTAATAAACATAAGAACCAATCATTCAGAGATGGAAATGATGGTTCTTTTTTGTTGTTTAGGAGTGTTAGCTGTGAGGCTTTTTGTTTACGTTACCTTTTTTGGGGATGAACCTGCCAATCGGGTACTATTCTGCCGCTTGCGTTATTCTTTACTGAGCTTGCTCCGACAATCGGGCACGGATTTCCTCCCTTGCGTTCCTCTTTACTGATTTTCCTCCGTCAATCGGGCACGATTCCCTCCCTTGCGTTCCACTTTTCTTAGCTCCCTCCGACAATCGGGCACGATTCCTTTTCTCTTAAAACAAAATAATAGTTTCCTACTAGGTTACTGTTTATAAATCTAGCAAAAGGGACAAAATGGAATTATGTTCAAATGAGATAGAGAGGAGAAGTATCTTGACTAAAAATACTAGAAGAAAATTGATTAATACAGGAAGTTTTATTTTTGGCTTTGGATTTTTAGGTGCACTTGATGGGATTATTTTTCATCAGTTATTACAGTGGCATAGTGTATATATGGCAACAGATCGGCCTGGACAAATCATGAGTGATGGAATTTTCCATTTTGCTGTTACAATCACCCTTATCATTGGTGGTGTTCTGTTATGGTTGGCAGGAAATCCAAGCAATCTATCAAAGGGAGTTCGTTTGCTCGTTGGTTGGTTTTTAATCGGGGGTGGCGTGTTTAATTTAGTTGAAGGGATTATCAATCATCATCTCCTTCAAATTCATCGTGTCAAGCCTGGGGACCCCAACGCTTTAGCTTACGACTTAGCATTCCTTGCATCTGGATTATTGTTATTCATAATTGGCTATTTAATTAAACAAAGAAAAGATAGACAAAGTTCACCTATTAGTTCTTGAGTTAGGAGGCGGCTATGTATAGAATCATAAGTTTTTTTGTTATTTTTGGGATTGTATCACTGATGGTATATTTTCATAATCAAAGCAGCCACTTTAGTGCCGGAAACCATGAAATGATGCATCAAGAAAACCAAATCATTATTCCTCCTTCACACCTTGCACCTACCATTTCTGGTTCAGTTATGAAAGACCCTTCCGGAACATGGTTGTTAGAAATTCAAACTGAAAATTTTACATTTGAACCGAAGAAGGCTGGTATTGAGGAACCCAGCTACAATGAAGGTCATGCTCATATTTATTTGAACGAGAATAAAGTAAATCGTTTATATGGGCAATACTATCATCTGGACGTTTTACCGCCTGGTACGCACGAAATAAAAGTTACACTGAATGGAAACAATCATGGCGTTCTTATTGCCAACGGAGAAGAAGTTGCATTTACAGAGATTATCAAAGTACCATAAAAAATGCTGACATTGAGCTGTCAGCATTTTTCACTTTCCTATGATAAAATCCGTTTTTCCCCTTCAATTTCCTGGATTGGAGCAATATTTTGAGAGAATTCCATCGTTCCGATATATTCTCCATCCTCATCACGGACTGCAAAATAACGGATATACACATATTTGCCTTTTGCTTTGATCCAGAAATCTTCAACATCTTTTCTTCCTGCTTTAAAGTCATCTAGCAGATTTTCGACGACATGAACACTTCTAGGCGGATGGCAGTTTTGAACAGTTCTGCCAATCACAGCCTTCGTCCTAGCAAAGATACGCTCTTTTCCTTTTGAGAAGTAGCGAACGACATCATCTTTATCAATAAACGTAATATCTACCGGTAAATGGTTTAGAAGTAATTCAAGTTGTTTAAGGGACAGGATACCCGTTTCCATTTTAATAAATCCTTTTGACGTCACTTGCTCGTCATCTATCACACTTCGCTCAGGCTTCCAATCTTCCGGAGAAATTAAACAAAAACCGATTTCATCGCTTTCATGAGCCATTTTTAACCATTCGTCCTCTGTTAAATTATTTAACGACATTGGAAAGAGAATATTTTCTTCGCGATAAATCATTTCGTCAATTTGATCGGCAAAAAAGTTAATAACCTCCACAACTGACTGTTTATCCCCAACATATTCGGTAAGCATTCTTTTTGCATCTTTTATTGCGTCTACAATAAAATCATCAATCTTCCACATCATATTTGTTGGGCCATATATGCCGTATTTTTCTAAATATGGGAAGAGAAGCTGTTCTTTTCGTTCATAATGCTTTCTGATATCCAGTAAAAGATTACAATCACCGAGTAACTTCAGTCTATTTTCATTATGATCATCTGCTTCGAATACTTGCAAATGCTCCTTGATTGTAGTTACTAGCTTCTCAAGTTCTCTATTTTCAAGCTTAAACGTATACACAGGATGTCCAGGTTGTTCTTCTGGGTGTTGATTTAAAGTATCTTCTATAAAATCCTTAAAAATCTCCCTATGCTTTGAACAAATTTCTGTAGCTTCATGCGCTTGGATATTTTCTTCCTCCATTAACACATGTTGGAGCCTGGACACTTCCCCAATCGTTATATAGCCCACTTTATCCTTTAATTGAGATTTTACCTCTTCAACAGATTTACCATTATATAAATCTTTAAAGCTTTGTCTTATAAGAGCCTCACGCTCTTGATCACTGATTTTATTTAGTTCACGGTTATTAATAAGTTCACTCACACGAATTTCTCCTTTCAAACTATGCATTATTGAAAAACACCTGTTATGTTTGAAAATAGCATAGTTTAAAGAATTGTTTCGTGATTCGAATCACATCTTAAAAATAAGTAAAGACTCACTTATCGTGAGCCTACGGTTTTGGGTATTGATATTCTATTTCATCTTTATCTGGATTATAGTCAACTATGAGATTATGGCCGTTAAAGAACCAAATGTCATCCTCTTCTACATAGAATTCAATGTCATCAATCTTTTGACTTGTATGAATTTGGATGGGCTCATCATGCGTTGAAAAGGCTAGTGAGTACTTTTCTTGTACTGGGCTTGTTCCGTAAAACATTGGATAAAATCGAACGCTATCCCCTTCTTTTACACTTATATCCTCTTTGAACCATTTTACAGCTGCTTCACTGATTGTCATTTCCATCTGTACGAACCTCCCTAGGTGTCCTTCTGATATTTTGTGCAGAAAGATATCCTTTATTACTTTTATAGTACTAAAGATTTCATATATAGGAAATCAACAAGTTTGTGAAATATTTCTCAAACATAAAAAAAAGTGCATACATTCATGAAAGAATGCATACACTTTTGATTCATTTATAAGAGAACAAAGGCGATTATGGCTCCAACAATAATGGAGATGCTCACAATCTTTCCCCAAACAGGAACTTTGTCATTCGTTTGCTGATTGACCTTCTGCTCTTGAGCCTCGACTACCTTCCGATATTCAGGACTACAGCAACCCATTTAAGCCACCCGGTTATAGTCTGAGATATCTACTTCAAGCGGAAGATTTGCTGCTCTTAACTTCTTAGCCTGACGGAAGAATAATACAAGTAGTATTGCAGTTCCTGCGAAACCACCGTACCAAGCAATGTTCATTGGTAATCGGAAACCGATTTGTGCATTTAGGATATACGTGATTACCATGATAAGCATGAATGTTCCTGGAATTAGTGAGATCCAGTAGTTCTTTTTCGCAATGTATAGGTACATTGCACCTACAAACAAGGCAATTACGGCTGTAGCTTGGTTCGCCCAGCTAAAGTATCTCCAAAGGATATTGAAGTCAATTTGAGTTAATACAACTGAGATTGCAAATAATGGAACAGCAATCCATAAACGGCTAGACATTTTCTTTTGCGCCATATTAATATATTCAGCTATAATCATACGAGCACTACGGAATGCAGTATCACCAGAAGTGATTGGTAATACGATAACCCCTAGAACTGCAAGTGTTCCACCAACAGCACCAAGCATTAATGTTGAAACTTCACTTACAATTGCTCCTGGTCCGCCTGCTGCAAGAAGTTCTTGTAAACCACCATAACCATCGAATAAGCTCATTGCTGCTGCTGCCCAAATCATGGCGATGATCCCTTCAGCAATCATCATACCGTAGAAAATTTTACGACCTTGGCTTTCCTTTTGTGTCGTACGTGAAATAATTGGTGTTTGTGTCGCATGGAATCCGGATAAAGCACCACAAGTGATTGTAAAGAATAGTAGTGGGAAAATTGGTGCATTATCAGGATGGAAATTTGATAATGAAAGTTCTGGAATTGGTGCTCCTTTAACTATTAAACCAATACCGATTCCTACAGCACTGATTAAAAGGATTGCTCCAAACCATGGATAAAGACGACCGATAATTTTATCTACTGGCAATAAAGTTGCCAAGATGTAATAGATGAAAATGGCAGCAATCAGAATTCCTAAAGCAACTTTTCCATCTAATAATAGATTTAATAGACTTGCTGGAGTTGAAACGAAAACGGTTCCAACTAATAGTAAAAGTAAAACAGCAAAAGCATTTACAACGTGTTTCATTGCTTTCCCTAAAAACTTAGTTGCAAGCTCTGGTAAGTGAGCCCCTTTGTTACGTATAGAAATCATACCAGTTAAATAGTCATGAACCGCACCAGCAAAAATACAGCCAACTACGATCCAAATGAATGCGACCGGTCCGTAAAGCGCTCCCATTATAGGTCCGAATACTGGCCCAGTACCTGCAATATTAAGTAACTGAATCAACGAGTTTTTCTTTGTGCTCATTGGAATATAGTCCACACCATCAGCATTTACATACGCTGGTGTCGTACGTTCTTCCTTCACTCCGAATACTTTTTCCACATATTTACCATACGTAAAGTATCCTATGATTAATAAAGCAATACTTGCTAAAAAGGTAATCATTCTAATTCCCCCAATTCCCTCTAATTATAATTTTATGAATGCGTTTACAATGATTATAATATTTAAAATGAGTTTTAGGAGGGTTTTAGATTAAAAGGTAGAAATTCGACAATAACGTGTCCAAATTGTGAACTAAAACGCAAAATTTCTACCTTTTTGTTTAAATTTCTAAGCTCGCTCTTAATGCCTTTACATAATTTCGACTAACTGAGAGCTGTTCACTTCTACCTTCAATTTCCAATTGATACGCACCGTTAAACCACGGAGTGAGGCGCGTGACATATTTTAAATTGACAAGGAAGCTTTTATGAATGCGGAAGAACCCGAATGATTCAAGTCTGCTTTCCAAATCTTTCAGCTGTATTTTTGTCTCGTATTCTCCCATCTTAGTTATGAGCTTGGTTACTTTTTCATCTCTTACAATGTATAAAATATCCTTGGGCTCAAGATAGATAATCTCACCGCTTGAATCAATCGCTAATTTCCCAGTTTGCTTTCCTTTTTCCCTTTCATCAGATGTTTGGAAATGTTTTTCGATCCTTTTTACTGTTTCTTCTAGTTGTTCCTCATCAAATGGCTTTAATAAGTAGTCAATTGCATTAAAACGGAATGCTTCCACAGCAAATTCCGGGTAGGCGGTTGCAAACACAATGAGTGGTGACTTTTTTAATTCCAAAAGGGCCTTTGCTGCATCCATTCCGTTAACCTTTGGCATTTCTACATCTAAAAAGACAACATCTGGTTGAAGTTGAATCGCTTTTAAAATAGCCGCCTCTCCTGAATCTGCTTCCCCGACTATTTGAATGGATGGATGCGCCTCTAAGAGATGTGACAGTTCATCACGACTATATAATTCATCATCAACAATGAGTGTTTTAATTTTTGTTTCCATTTTATATAGCCTCCGTAAGTGGGATTGAAAACGCGATTTCCGTTCCCTTATTTACTTCGCTTTTAATTGCTAATGCGGACTTTTCACCAAAATGCATCGTGAGTCTTCTATTCACATTATATAAAGCGACACCACTACCTTTTTCTGACTTGATGGGGGTAACGCAAATTTCCCTAGCACGTTCTTTACTCATTCCCATTCCATTATCCTCAACCTTTACATAAACACAGTCATTCCCTCTTTGAATGGAAATACTGACCTGAAAGTCTCCATCACGATTCTTCATGCCATGCTTGATTGCATTTTCTACAATCGGCTGGAGGGTAAGTGGTGGAATATGCTGATACAAAGCAGCTTCCTCTACCTTATATGATACCTTCAATTTATCTACAAACCTTGTTTCCTCAATTTCTAAATAAGCTCGAACCTGCCGTAATTCCTGCTCTAAAGTTGTTACATTTTGTGTCGTTACGGATAAGTTCTGACGTAAGAAATGTGATAAAGAAACGAGTAGTTTTCTAGCTTTTGTTGGGTCTCTCCTTACTAAAGAGAGAATCGTATTTAATGTATTAAACAGAAAATGCGGACTGATTTGGGCTTGAAGCACTTTGATTTCCGCTTCTTTAGCAAGCTGAAATGCCTTGTCCGCCTCCGCAATTTCAAGCTGATTACTTAAAAGGGAACTTAATCCAGAGATTAGCTCTGTGACAACAGGTGTAATTTCTTTTTCAGAACGGAAATAGAATTTTAACGTCCCAATCGTTTCTTCTCTACGTTTTAAGGGCGCAATCACAGCGGCACCAAGTGGACAATCCTCATCTCGACATTGAATCATCTTTTTGTTTGCGATTACAATTTTTCCGTTATAAATAACTTCCTGTGTAATTTGTGTTTGTATAGGCATTTGTGAACGGTGGTGGTCATGGCCAAGACCCACATGCGCTAGGATTTCGTTCGTGTTTGTCATCGAGACAGCTGTAGCTTGAATTTCATCCTGAATAATATGGCAAACAGCCTGAGCTGTTTCACGATTCAAACCGTTCCGTAAATAAGCGAGCGTCTTGTCAGCAATCCGCAGTGTTTTTTGAGCTTGAACTGCACCCACCCGTTCTCCCTCATTAATAACACTTTTAATAATCATAAGGAAAAGCGCACAGCCTAGACCATTTGCTAAAATCATCGGAATTCCAATGATCTCAACTAAAGCCCATGCCTTTTCAAACGGGCGCGAGAAGAGTAAAATAACCAGCATTTGAAGTGCTTCCGCAGAGGCTGCAATAATAAATGCTGTACTCAGTTTCACATGTTTATTTTTCTTATAAAAGTATCCGGAGATAAAACCAGCAATAATTGATGCAAAGCCACAGGAAAATGCAGTAAACCCACCCAAGGTAAAGCGATGAATTCCTGCAATTAGGCCCGCTCCTAAACCAACCTTGTAGCCTCCAAGAAGGCCCGCAAGCACAACGCCAATTACCCGTGAATTCGCTAAGGCCTCATCAGTGGTTAAAGCAGATGCCCACCGGTCAAGCTGCAAACTTTCCGTATTCAGGCTTAAACCAGTATACGTACCGATGATTCCAAAAAAACCAAAGAAGACAATCGCCACAAGCTTCTGCCAGCGGTTCAGCTCCTCCTGATACATCATCCCTCTAAAAAACTTCAATCTCGTCAAAATAAAAGCGATTGCAACAATAATCCCTAACCGCTCCAACATCGTAATCAACAATACGAACATAAACATGCTCCTTTTTGAGACTGTGGGTCGCGGGGACAGGTCCCTTGTCCCACTTCAGGTAATAATTTTGGAACAAGGGACCTGTCCCTCTGTCCCTATTGTATCAAGATTTTTGGGGTTGTGGATAGTTTTTTGAGGGGAGAACTCAACTCTACTGTGCTTCAAATACCTTATATTATTTATATGATATTTTTCAAAAAAAAAAACACAGTCAACCTCATTTAAAGGTTAGGCTGTGCGTTCTTTTACCTGTAAGAAAAGGCCTTTAGTGTAAATGCTTCCCTAATACTCCCAACTTCAACCCCTGAGTCATTTTTTATGAGTGAAGGTTTTAATGCTTTCAATCTATGAATTGTTTCTTTGTTAGAGTAATTGATTTGTTCCAAGATGGCGGCAACTATGTTTGGCCAAACATCCTCAGATCCATTCGCTACTTTTAAAGCAAATCCAATTTTTTCTTTTTTTAATCCAATGCAGTAAACACCCTGAGCACCACCCTTTGCTACAATGTTTGTATCTTCTAGCAAAGTCGTGCAAATAAACTGATTGGATGCAACCATCCTTGGATGATCATTCATTATACTCGTCATTTGTTTTACTGCTTCTTTTAAATTAGGAGAATCAATCAAATCGGGGCATGCAAGCTTTAGATACGTGATAGCCATGTTTTTCAACGGAATAGCAAATACAGGTACTCCACATCCGTCAGTCCCAATCTTTATATCAGAGATTGGTACCTCCGAGAGAGTAGAAAGAACACTTAATATGTGTTGCTGGAGGGGATGATCCGCTTCCCAATATCCCTTAACTGGATAGCCCATTTCACGACAAACAGCTAAAAATCCCATATGTTTACCAGAGCAGTTGTGGTAAAGTCTTCTCTTTTTTATTCCCTTCTTTAGCATTTCCTCTCTTGGAAATACATTTAAAGGGTAAGAAGGTGGGCAGAACAAATCCTCCTCTTTAATCGGGAGCTTCTTTAGCAATGATTCAAGAGCCTCAATATGATATGTTTCACCCCGATGAGAAGCAGTAAACAGTGTAGCCTCTTCCCTTGTTAGATTATATTTCGATATAATATTTGATAGAAATACTGGTAATGCTTGAATTGGTTTGGCGGCTGAACGGAAATAAGTATAATGTTCTGTGTCACCGATCTCATATTTTATTTCGAAAAGTTCATTAACCCCACAAATCATCCCAATATGAACATTTTCAAGTAAACCAGCCCTTGTTTCTTCAATTAGTAGTTCAAATTTCATGATATTCCTGCCCTTCGATGTTTAATCAATACACCAAGTTTATTCAAGATCTAGAAGCATATTTTGTGCCTGGATTGCTGAACCAAGTACTACACCACGATCCCGCAACTCAGAATACACCATTTTTACTTTTTCTTTAATAGGCTCCCAAACAAATAAATCTAATTTCCTTTCTATTGCCTCTTTTATTTCCGGAAACTTTTGAATGGTATTCCCACTCAGAATTATTACTTCTGGGTCATATACGCATAAGATATTGCTTATCGCAAGAGCAATATAGGTAGAAGCTCTATCTAGAATATTGACTGCCCAAGATTCTTGGTTTCGATATGAATCAAAAACATCTTCAATACAATCAACATCTTTTACTTTCCTTGCGTCAGACAAGATTGCTCCCTCTGAAATATAGGTTGCTAGACAACCAATCTTTCCACAGTTACACACATTTCCAGTTGGGTCTATTACTGTATGACCGATCTCACCAGCGTTATTTGACTCTCCTCTATAAATTTCACCATTTAAAATAATTGCAGAACCAATTCCTGAGCCAATCCCTACTAGTACTGCATTACGACAATCTTTTGCTCTACCAGTATAATTCTCAGCAATTATTTTCATTTTTAATTCATTATCAATAATTACATTAAAACCTAATCGTTCCCGTAGATCAGATGCTAAGTTTACATTTTTCCATTTTAACTGGTCTGAAACATTAACAATTCCATTTTTGTAATTAATTAAACCGGGTAGGCCAACAGCAACACCAATTATTTTTTCTCTTGGTATTTTGTTTACTTTAATTAATTCATTAATAATTTTTAAAACCTTTTCGATCGTTATATCGTATTTTTCGGACTGTTCCCTTAACTCACTTCTCCATGCAACAATTTCGCCAATATAGTTCACGATGCCTACTTTGATTATCAACTTATCAAGTTCGATTCCGATAGTGTAAAGCACTTCACCAGACACATCGAGTAATGTTGCTCTTCTCCCTACACCTGAGGTAACTAATTCAGTTTCCTTTACAAATCCTTGTTCGTGCAATTCGTTTACAATTCTAGTAATTGTTGTGGGACTCATTCCAGTTACTTTTGCAATCTCCATTCTAGAAATAGGTGACTGATGCTTAATAATCTCTAATACTAACTTCTTATTCTGTTTCTTCATTAATAATTGGTCTTGTTTCTCCATTTCATAACCTTCTTCACAAATTATTATCTATACTGTTCAATAATCAATCAATTAATTAAATAAAGTTGTTAAAATGGCATCCTAAAGCGATTTTATTACCTCCTTTAGGATGCCTTTGTGTAATAATTATTGTGTACAGATAATTGATATTTCTCGTTCTATCTATATCCTTTAATAAACTGTACAGCTTCTGATATATCCTTTATTGGGTTAGATTTTACTTCTCGTTCAATCGTTAGATATCCTTTATATTGAATCTCATCTAAAACTTCAAAATACTTGTTAAAGTCAACAGAACCTTCGCCAAGAGGTACTTCCCTGAAGAACTTTCCAGACGCAACCATTTGGGAAATTTTTTCATGTTCTAAACCTTCCCCATATCCAATTGAACCGTAAACATCTCGTGGATCAACGGGCTTAAGTTGTATCCCATCTTTTACGTGAGTGTGAACAATATAATCCTTTAAAACCCTTACACCTTCAACTGGATCATCTCCAGTTACCATAACCATATTAGCAGGGTCAAAATTAACAGAGACCCCATTGGTACTCAAGCTATCTAAAAATGACTTCAATGTCATAGATGTTTCGGGTCCTGTTTCAATTGCGAAATAAGCATTCAAACTTTTAGCATAAATACCTAGTTCATCACAGGACCTCTGCATATTTTCATATATAAAACTATTTTTTTCCTCAGGAACTATACCAATATGTGTTGTAACGATATTTGTGCCCAATTCAACTGCGAGGTCTAAAATTCTTTTTGATTTTTCAATTTTAGCTTTATTTTGTGCGCTATCCTGAAATCCGTGACCTCCTAGATCACCGCAGAGAGCAGATATCTCCAACCCTAATGATTGAATGTAAGTTCTAAGTTCCTTCCGTTCAGTTGTGCTGAGGTTTTCTGGCGCCATTTCTCCTTCGACCGCGTAGATTTGTACACCGTCTGCTCCAATATCCTTCGCAACTTTAAGTCCTTCTTGAAGGGGTAATCCCAAGCCATCTACAATAATACCTATTTTATTTAAGACTTTTACTTGTTCCATTTATGAAAATGTCACCACACTTTTATTATCAGAAGCTTCATAAATTCCATGGAGAATTTTCATAATTTCAACCCCATCCTCAACAGTAGCAACAGGTTTTTCTCCAGTCAAACAACTAGTGACAAAAGCATCTATTTCACTTTGAAATGCATTATTAAAATCAAAGGATTTATGATCGACCTGTGGGTCAATATTAATAATTGTATTATTTTCTTCACTTATTAGCATTAATTCAGGTTCTAATTCTGCTCCACCATTTGTACCAAATAACTTCACTTGAATCTCATCTTTCTTTGCATGGAGTGTAAACGAAACATCAACCATTAGTGAAGCACCATTTTCAAATGTAATAAGAGCATTTGCCATATCCTCAACAGTATTCTTTTCTTTATCATAATCAGCAGCCTTATAAAAACTAAGGTTTTCAACATTTCCGCGGTTCCCAAGTTGATGATAAGTGTGTCCTGTAATTGACTTTACCTTCGGACGACCCATTAAGTACCAACAAATATCAATAATATGTACACCTAAATCAATCAAAGGACCTCCACCAGAACGTTCTTTATCTGCAAACCATCCACCAGGATTCCCTAAACGGCGTAAACATGATGCTTTTGCATAATATATTTCTCCCAATTTACCATTGTCAATGAAGGCCTTTAGTACCTTTGTATTTGTTGCAAATCTTCGTACAAAGCCTACTTGCAATATTTTGTTCGTTTCGCGTACAGCTTCCTGTACTTTAATTGCTTCCTCAACATTCATTGACAAAGGTTTTTCAACTAATACGTGTTTTCCACCTTTAAGGGCACCAATTGAAATATCAGCATGAGTATTATTCCACGTACAAATACTTACAGCATCTACCTCTGGATCCTGGAAGACATCTTCTAAGCTGCAATATATACGCTCTATTCCGTATTGCTTTGCTTTTTTTTCCGCTCTCTCTGTCGAATAATCATAAACTCCGTATAAAATTGCGTCAGAATTATTCGCATAAGACTGTAAATGCATGTCAGAAATTGAGCCCGTACCTATCACACATACTTTTAATTTCTCCACATTTATCCCATCCTTCCCCAAGGGCTTTTTTTATTTTATTTCATTCCATAGTCTTCTTACGTTATCCATACCAATTTTCGAACCAACCTTACAGTCTTCCATTCCCTCAAATTCAACTGTTAAATACCCATCATAACCAGAGTTTTTAACAATTCTAATAATCTCTCGAATATTTAGGTCACCATGGCCAACAATTGCACCTCTTAAATAATTTTCATTTACTGTTCTAAACCAAACACCATCTCCTGGATTTTCATAATATGGACGGATGTAGAAATCTTTAAAATGAACAGTTGCGGCATATTTAATATTTTTCTTAACTCCTACGAGTGGATCTTCATCAATACAAAGGAAATTGCCAACATCAAGTGTTGTCTTGAAATTATCTCGGTTTACTTCACGAAGTACTCTTTGAACACGGTCACTTGACTGAACATTAAAACCGTGATTTTCTATCGTTGTGGTAATTCCATATTGTGATGCATAATCAGCTATTAATTGACTTCCTAATACTAGTTTTTCTAAATGTTCATCAAAATAATGTATAGTCATATGTTCTGGTGGCAAGGTGAATGCAGTTACGTCATGTCGCATAATTTTAATTCCTAATCGATTGACAATATCTACATGCTTTTTAAGTCGTTCAACTTCTTCATTGAAAGCCTCCTCTGTTTCCTGAACAAAATTGGCTGGTAAAGAATAAGCTGACAATTCAACTCCTACTTCAGCAGCTTTTTCTTTGATTTGGTCAGCTAATTCGATGTTATCGACAACTGAATAGCCGTAGGGAACTAACTCTACATGTTCTCCACCATTATCAGCAACCCATTTTATAACATCTAACACGTTCATTGATTCTTCTCTTAATTCTCTAACTAAACTATAAGTACTTAAACCAACTTTCACTAAACTCACTCTCCAATTCTTTTATCTATTTTTCTATATAAATCCCCAATAATCGCCTAAATTCAAGGCTAGTCAATTAATACCATAAGATGACCTTCAATTTTATCAATATTAAATTTAATATATTCATTCTCTACTTCAAATTGCATTTCTTCTTGTTTTTGTATATTTTTTACCGTTTTCACTTTTCTGTCTCCAATAAGCAACTTAACTTCGATATTATAAAGAGGAATAACATCCTCAATTGTATATATATCTTCAGATCTTTTTTCTGTAATATAATGAAGGAAATGCAACAATTTATACTCATTTTCCTTTTCGTTCAAAGTTGTTAAAAGGGTAGAAGGTCCATTGTGAGTAACCAACTTATGATCTAACAACAGTTCTATTGCATCTTTAACCATCTCTTTGCACCAAGTAGGGCTATTTTTTCGATACAGCTTAAAAATAGGATGTGCAAAATAGATTACATTTTGTTTTCTAGTGACAGCAGGAGAACCGAGTGTTTTTGAAGAAGGTGCATGTTGATGAGAGCAAAAAGTCTCGCCTTCTCTGTTAAAGTACGGTTTAATTGTATCCATTAATACTTCAGACTCTAATGATTCTATTTTTGCAGCTTTTCCATACATTACATATTCTTCTTGGTAAAGGTTTTTTCCGATAGTAGCATTGGGTAACACGAAATCTCGATCGTACTCTGAACTTCCATGAAATTGATTACCGTAGAAATTGCTAACTTTTTTATCTTTATCTATAAGGGACTCGTAGGTTCCTATTACTTTGCCACCATTTTGCGTATAGGCTATTAGCTTGGTTTGCAATTCAGGGGTAAAGTCAATTACATCAGGTAAAATTAACAATTGATATTTTTCAAAGTCCATTTTGCTATCGATTATATCGAACTGGTATGACAATTCCTGAAGCATTCTAACAGTACCAATCAATGATGGATGAATCCCAAGATTGTGATCGCCCGGTACGTAATATTCTTCTGGTGTAAATACTCCTATTTCTGATAGAGGTTTATTGTCTTTAATGTATTCTTCAACTTTTGCAACTTTACTATAAACATGACCAATCAAATCATAAGCAGCTTCTGACAGCTTTCCACTTGGGTGAAGTTGATCTCCAATCGAACAAGCAGCTCCGAGTGCCAACATATTAAAACATTCAAATTCTAATGCTGCTTTATTTTTAAGTGAATGGAAGTCTCCCCAATATGTGTGGAACTTTCCTGTCATACCGACAATATCTTTGCCTAACCCTCTAGAATATCTCATAGTTGCAGGAAAATGGTCGTATCCCCAGCCTCCACTAGGCAATGATTCTAATTCTAAATGTGTAAAGCTTGCCAAACTCTTTTTTTGAGTTGGACCAATATGGGAACTATTATAGAATATAGTTGCTTGTGGAACTTTTTCTTTAATTAAAGCACTTATCTCTTCTCTAAATTCATCTAACATAATCAATGAATAAGAAATTCTATCTCTTTTAATCTCTGTATTAAGACCCTTACGTTTCATCTGTTTAAAACAGTTACTACAATGACAATCTACCTTAAAAAGAATATCTAAAAAGAAGCCATCTATATTTTCAGGTCTCACTACTTCAATAATATCTTCTAAGTGCTCCTTGAAAAATTGTCGGTATTCACTATTTAAACAAATTGTATAATAAAAATGAGGCTCAGGAACGTTCTGACTATTAATAAACTCTCCATTCTCGTCCACACAGAGCCATTCAGGATGATGCTTCATTACATAACTATCCCACTGAACCGTTGTATATATTGGAACCTTAATATCATTTTTATGACAAATCTCAATTTGTTTTAATAATAGGTTTTTATTTTCTAGATTAGGATGTATTAATTCTGGATGTTTTTTTGATGGATAGTATAACCATCCGTGATGGCATCTCGCAAAACAAGTAATCGAATTTACATTGGCCTTTTTTAGAGTCTCTACAAAGTCTTCAGCAACAAACTTACTTGCAACATTAGGAATATGTTCACTAGTATGAAAGTCTAAATGTACCTGTCTGTTTCTTAATTCATTCAATTGCGCAACCTCCGTACTTTATTCTAGTTTTGTAAAAACATTGAGATAAAAAGATATTAGGATAATAAATAGGTTACTAGTTTTCCTTTTAAATAAAGGGATTTTCTACTCTTTCACAGCGCCTGCTGCGAGTCCACTTTCGACTTTTTCTTGGAATAATAAATAAACAAATAGTGGGACTAAAATAGTTATTACAATTGCAGCCATTAAGGGTCCATACTCAGAACCACGTTCTCCACTAAAATTTAGTAGACCTAATGCAATCGGTTTTAATTTATCATCGTTTATAAAGAGAAGTGGGAAAAGAATGTTATTCCACGCACCTAAAAAGTTAAAAATTGAAACTGTTGATATAGCCGGAACAGACATCGGTAGAATTACCTTTAAATAGATTTGCATATAACTTGCACCATCGATAATCGCAGCTTCTTCAAGCGATTGACTTATCCCCTGCATAAAACGTTGAAGGACTAATATACTGAAGGATAAAGAAAAAGCAACGAAAAGTAGGATTAATGCTACCAGGTTATTCTTTAACCCCAACAAACCAATCATATACGCTACAGGTACGAGAACAGTATGCATAGGAATCATCATTCCCAGTAGAAAAAACAGCATAAGAAATTTATTTATTCTAAAGTTAAACCTAGCAAGAGCATAGGAGGCCATAGATGCAACGATAGCGAGAATAACCACAGTTCCCACAGATATAAGGATACTGTTAAAGAAGTATCTACTCATATTCGCTTCATTCCATGCAATTAAATAATTTTCAAACTTAAAAACTTCAGGTAAACTAAACGGTGCACTAAAAATCTCATTATTTCCTTTTAGAGAAGAAAGTAATGTAAATAGCATAGGACCAACAAATACGAAAGCCATAACAATAATAAAAGTATATAATACTAATTTACTTCTCATTAATTCTTCTCCTTTCTATTCATGACAGCTTCACTACCTATAGTTAATATAAGAGCAATGATTAAGATGATAATCCCTATAGCACTTCCCACTCCATAATTACCATATCTAAATGCTTCATAATACATTAAAGTTGTTGGAAGATTTGTTAATCCGTTTGGGCCACCTTCTGTCATTACAAAAATTAGATCAAATACTTTTACAGTTCCGATAATATCCATTAATATACATAATGTAATTATTGGTTTAAGCATAGGAACTGTTATGTGAAAAAACTTTTTTGATGGTGATGCTCCATCTATTTCAGCAGCCTCATAAATCTCATTCGGTATTGTTGTTAAACCTGCTAAAAGAATTACCATATAATAACCAATACCTGCCCAAATATTTACAAATATAATAGTTCCCATTGCAGTACTAGGGTCTATTAACCATCCCTTAGTAATTTCCGCTAGTCCAATTAAATCTAGAAAACTATTTAAAGAACCATTAGGCATGAAAATAAAATACCAAAGTAAACCAATAGCAGTTAATGGGAAAATGGTTGGCACAAAATAAACAACCTTGAAGAACCTATACCCCTTAAATTTAGAGTTAATTGCAACTGCTAACAATAAAGCAATGGGTGTATGAAATATTACGCTAAAGACGACCATATAAAACATATTCTTCAATGAAATAAGGAAGCCCTTATCTTGAAAAACATAAAGGTAATTATCAAGCCCAACGTATTCTAAAGGTGAACCTTTTATACCATTCCAATTCACGACGGAAAAATAGATTGCTCCAATCATTGGAATAATTAGAAAAACTATGTATATAAGTAAAGCTGGTAAAGTAAATAGAAAGATTTTTGACTTTTCTTTTTTACTCCTTACATTCATCTATTTCCCCCCTTTTTTATAGACTATTGCTTTAGAAGTGTCCCCTATCTAACATGGATTCTTAGAAAGATAGGGGCTATACTTACGTTTTTGAGTGCCTTTATTTGCCTATTTCATTCTGAATTTCTTTTGCTGCTTCTTCAGCGCTAGAACCAATGAACATACTTACAATGGAATTTCTGGTTCTATCCTGCATAGACGTTAATGGATCAAAATCAAATACATCTACTGCTATTCCACTGGAAGTTGAACCTAATTCGATATTCTTTAAAAATAATTCGGAGACTTTTGATTCATCAATGTCAATATCTGACCTAGGAACTAAGAATTGTGCTTCCTCAGCATATTTTTTAGCTGCCTCTGCAGAGGTAAGCATTTTAAGCAATTCAATAGTATATTCCTTTTCCTTACCTTCAAGTTGTCCATTAACCATATAAGGACTTAAAACTTGCATATCTTCATTTTTAAACTCTGGTTTTTCTTTAAAATAAGGGAACTTAGCTAGTTTAATAGAGTCCGTATACTCTGTGTCCTCTGAACTAATAAACTTGCCGATATTCCAAGGACCAGTTATAATCATCGCGGCCTTCCCTTGTAGGAAATCTGTTAATACAATATCATCACTAATACCTGCAGAATCCTTACCAAAAGCTCCCATGTCATTCAATTCCTTAACGTATTCAAGAGTTTGAACTACGTCAGGATCAGTCCATTTTAGCTCTCTTGTACCAAGCTTTTTGGCAGCATCGGTTCCCAACCATTTGTAAAAAATCTGATTATGCAAATGACCTGCCATATAGGTTGCTTTAGCACCTAGTGCTATTGGTGTCACATTTGTCTCTTTTAACTTTTTGATAGCTGTAAGTAAGTCATCCCAAGTTTCTGGAAATTGACTAATACCAGCTTTTTGAAGTAATTCTTCATTATAATACACCCCTATTAATCCTGATTCCATTGGGATTCCATATGTTCCTTCATGACCTGGAACTTGGTAATATTTTAATGCACCTTCAGTAAAGCCAGAACCCCACACAGTGTCTTCCTCTAAAACAGGATTCATATCCATTAATAGGCCACCTTCAATATATTCACTTAGGTTTGCAACACCTTGAACTCTAAAAATATTTGGTAGAGTTCCTGATGCAAGGTCTGTTTTCAATTTATTATTAAAAGCAGACTCATCTCCTTGAGATTCATCAATCACTTCTACATCAGGATGCTTTTCTTCAAATTCTTTAATGATATCTTTATAGATGCCAACTTGTGTGGTAGTACCTGCCATTCTAGTTAATAATCGAATCTTTATTTTATCTTCTTCACTATTAGCCTGATCCCCTGAACCACTACATGCAACTAGGATTGTACTCAATAAAACCATAAATGCAATTATCACTGTTTTTTTCATCGTTCTATCCCCCTGTTTTTAATTAATTTTCAACTCTCAAACGCTTACATTTTTTTATTAATCACCCCCCCGATCGCGTTTTAGTATTACTGTCTCGTTTGATTACAGAAACAACATCTTTTCTCCATGTTAATAAATATGATTATTTTAATTAATTAAAACCAAATTTTATATATATTTACCATTAATTTCTCCACTGATGAAATTAATTAAATATAACTATCTATTTGCAAGTATAACTTCAAGTACAGTTTGTTTCAATGCGAAGTTTTATGAAAAATGATAATTTTTTGCAAATCCCCTCACATATATTTAGTTTTATATTTTACGAAAAAGACATAATATTTTTTACCAAATAGAAAGGAAAGCTTAGCTTTCCTTTCTATTGCTAAGTTTCATAATTCAATATTACAGTACTCCCTTTTTTAAAATTATATTTGCATAAGGAGAGCGCTCACTAGTTGCCACGATAACATATGCCTTACGACTACGTGTATAGAAATCAAATCTATCAATTTTTTCGATTTGGAATTGCGAATCACTGTTTTGCTTTATAATCTCTTCATATCTATTCCAAATATCTGGACAAGGGTCACCATCAACTGTTCCCATTAACATAACAGGAGAAACTACATACGTATCGAGTGGAAATAACTCTAAAATTGCCTTAAGTAATTCCTCTGTCCCATGTCCGTGCGCAGGAATTAATTGATTAGCATGGCTTGCAGCTGGAAAGTTTCCATCTGCAAGTACAATTTCATCTCCATGCCCCATTTCCATCAACGCTTTGATTAAGTCTGGTGAAAGAATGGGCGGAATTCCCTTAAGCATTTACTAAAGCTCCCTCTTTGACAAATGCATTTGTTAAACGGCCTAATTTTTCAACTTCAACCGTTACTTCATCACCTGGTTGAATGTACACACGCTCTTCAATAGGCAATCCAAGTACAACACCCTCAGGAGTACCAGTTAGAATTAAATCTCCAGGCTCTAATGTCATATATTTAGAGATATAGCTTACAATTTCTGCACAATTGAAAATCATGTCCGATGTGTTCGAATCCTGGCGTAACTCTCCATTTACATAAGTTTTCAACGCGAGATTATTCGGATCACCAACTTCATCAGAAGTTACAAGGTATGGACCAATTGGACTGAAACCGTCAGATGTTTTTCCTAATAACCATTGTTGTGTTCTAAATTGCAGATCACGTGCGGAAAGGTCATTTACTGTGCAGTAGCCAAATACCTGGGAAAGTGCATCTTCTTTTGATACGTCTTTAGTTTTCTTCCCAATTACAATACCTAGCTCCACCTCATAATCAAGTTCTTTTGTCACATTTGGTACCACAATTTCACAGTTGTGACCTGTTAATGTGTTATCAAATTTATTGAATAAAATTGGGTATTCAGTATATGGGGCATTAGTTTCGTCCGCATGTTTTCTATAATTCAAACCAACACAAATAATTTTATGTGGTTTTGTAACAGCAGGTCCCCATGTTACTTCATTTTCATCGTATTCTACAACACTAAATGCATTCTTTAGTTTTTCTTCAAAACGGGTCCTTTCTGCTTCTTTTAAATTGATGACTTCCATTATATCCGATGGAACTCTGTCCCAGTTATTTTGGATTGCTGTTGCTTCAATATCAATTAATTTCCCTTGAAGTTGTACCGCTAGTTTTTCATTAATAGTTGCGAATTTCATGATTTATTCCTCCATTAAGCATTTTTCCCAAAAACAACTCCGCCATCTACATAGAATGGCGATCCCATGACGAATGAAGATTCATCTGAAGCAAGAAATAACGCGGCTTTAGCCACATCAATTGGTCTTCCTAAGTCTCCGCTTAATTGTCTTTTCTTGATGTTTCCGATAGCTTCCTCTGGGTTATCATAGCTTGTTCGTAAATAGCCCTCTACAAATGGTGTCATGATTGTTCCTGGTAGAAGTGCGTTAACACGAATATTGTAAGGAGCATAATCAACTTGCATTGATTTTGACATAGCAAGCACAGCTCCCTTCGTTGCTGCATAAGCAGCACGTTTCGCTAACCCCATTTCTGCAACGCATGATGACATATTAATTATTGAACCACTTTGTTGTTTCATCATAAAAGGAACAGTATATTTAGATACAAGGTAGACGCCGTTAACATTTACTTGCATAATGCGATTCCATGCATCAGGCTCGACTTCGTCCAATCTTCCAACGTTGCTAATTCCTGCGTTATTAAATAACACATCAATTCTTCCATTTTCTTCAACAATCTTTGAAATGACAGTCTCTACCTCTGTTGGGTTCGTTACATCTACCTGAGAAAACGCTGCCTTCCCACCATTATTTTCAATATCATTAACAGTTTGTTGACCATTTTCACTATTTACATCAAGTACGTTCACCACAGCGCCTTCTTTTCCAAATAAAAGTGCTGTTTCTTTCCCAATTCCACTCCCAGCGCCAGTAATAATTACTACCTTTTCTTGTAATCTCACAATGTGGCCCCCATTTCATGGTTTAGATTATCTTCCGGTTGCGCTGCTTTAGCAGTAAGTCCACCATCAACCATCAACAAATGTCCATTGATTTGCATCGCTTCCTCTGAAGCTAGAAATGCCACTGCATCCGCAATTTGCTTTTCAGTTCCGAGCCGTTTCATTGGGTTAGCTGCGATTTCCTTAGCACGAATTTCTGGGTCATCTAAATACCCTTTACAAAACTCGGTATCGATGGTACTAGGACCAACCGCGTTCACATTAATATTGTATTGGCCGAGTTCGATGGCTAAAGCTTTTGTTAAATGAGCCGCTGCCGCTTTTGATGAAATATAATGTGGAATCACTGGACTTGTTACGACAACACTGGCTGTTGAGCTGATGTTGATAATCTTCCCAAATTTTTTTTTGATCATATTCTTTGCTGCTCGTTGGGATGTTAAAAAGATCCCTTTTACATTGGTTTGGTACGTTCGATCCCATGTTTCTTCAGATAGATTCATAAATGTTTCAAAAGGAGCAATCCCTGCGTTGTTGACAAGAATATCGATGATGCCAAGTTCTTTTTCCACTTCATCTATCATATTATCAACCTCATCTTTTTTACCTACATCGGCCTGAACGGTCACTGCTCGAATACCAAACTGTTTTTCGATTTCTGCTTTAATTGCTGTTGCATCCTGATAGGAATCTGGAGAAGGATAGTAGTTAATAGCTACATTCGCCCCTTCTTCTGCTAACTTCCTCACAATAGCTGCTCCGATTCCTTTGCTGCCACCGGTAACTAGGGCAACTCGATTGTTCAATTTCCCCATTATCGCTAATCCCCCTCCCTTTACAAACTGATGCTAATTCTACTAATACTGAACTCCTGATGGCCTAAAATCTCCGCCTTTGTCAGTTCACCATTAGCTACATTCACGATTGACTCCAAAATACGTCTTCCTGATTCTTCTAGTGTTTCGTTTCCTTTCATGACGGGACTTGTGTCAACATCGATATTGTCTTCCATCCTTTTGGCTGTTATTTCATTCCCTGTAATTTTTATGACCGGGATAATTGGGTTTCCAGTCGGTGTTCCTCTGCCAGTTGTAAAACAAACCATATGCGCACCTGCTGCTGCCATCCCTGACACGCACTCAATATCGTTACCGGGAGAATCCATGAAATAATAACCCTTACCCGGAATTGGATCAGCAAATGGGATAACATCCTTCAGTGGACTTGTTCCTGCCTTACTGATACAGCCAAGTGATTTTTCTTCAATTGTTGATAAGCCGCCATCGATGTTACCAGGGCTAGGATTACCTCCCCTCATATCCGCGCCGATACGCTCTACTTCTTTTTCAAATTTTTCAACAGCCCTATAGACTTTCTTTGCAACTTCTTCATTTATTGCCGTTTCAGCAACTATGTGTTCAGCCCCGATGATTTCTGTTGTTTCACCCATGACAATTGTGCCGCCTTGTGCTGTTAGTAAATCAGATGCTTTTCCTAAAGCTGGGTTACTACATAATCCTGAAGTTGAATCTGAGCCACCACATTTTACACCGACGATTAATTCCGATAGAGGTACTTCTTCATTCGGTATACTTTCAATTTCTTTATGTAATCTCCTTAGTATTTCGGAGCCTGTTTGAATTGCTTTAATCGATCCGCCTGCATCCTGAATATCAATCCATTCAACCGGCTTACCTGTTTCTTGTATGATTTCTTTTTGTAGTTCACTCGCATCGATAACTTCACAGCCTAAGCTTACTAATAGAACAGCACCGACATTTGGGTTTTTACCCATACCAGCTAGAATCTTGTGTGTACGTTCCTTGTCTTCACCTATTTGGCTACATCCGTGCTGATGTGGAATAGCTACTGATTCTGGTACGGATTGTTGAATTCGATTTGATACATGATTTGCACAAACAACTGTCGGGATGATGAGTAAATGATTGCGGATTCCAATCCCCCCGTTTTTTCGACGATACCCCTTAATGAGTGTACTCATTCTCTTCCTCCCCTTTCGCTTTATCCCCTCTGCCTCGGATTCCTTCAATATTATGAACATGAACATGTTCACCTGGTGTTATATCAGCGCTTGCTGCACCAATAACCTGTCCATATTTCACAATATTTTCTCCTTTTATAATTGGTTTAATCGCAATCTTATGGCCAAATGGAATGGCTTGTTTTAAAATTACTACTTCTCTTTTTCCATTTAAAACAAATTGAACCGTGTCACCCAACTTAGCTTCTTGTAAAAGGGTGGCTACATTATCAATTTCTGACATTACAATACTATTAATTTCTTTTTCTTTATTACTCACACTTATCACTCCTTTCTCTTAATTTATAAAATTTTATTGCATTTGAATAAAAGATTTGTTGTTTTTCTGAAGTACTTAAGCTTTCTGGCAAGCATTTATTAACAATTTTAAATACATCTTCGTAGTTTCCAGCTGCTAAACAAACCGGCCAATCCGTTCCAAAAAGGATACGTGACGGGCCAAATGAATTTATGATTTGGTGAATATATGGTTGAAAATCATTTACCTTCCAAGAATGAGGTTCCGCTTCTGTCATTAACCCCGAAACCTTGCACCATACATTTGAAAATGAGGCTAAATGCTTAATATCCTTCTTCCAAAGCTCAGTATCGCCATTAGCAATTTTCGGTTTTGCAAGATGATCAACGACAGCCGTTAGATCAGGAATTTTTTCCAAAGCTGAAATCACATATGGAATATGGCGTTCCTTAATTAAAAGGTCTAGTGGAACTTGTTCCTCAGCTAGTACTTTCAAGTTTTCTATAACTTGATTTTGTAAAATCCAGTCACTCGCATCAATATCCTGTAGCATCGGTCGTAACCCAACAAGACCCGGTCGGTTTAATAATGATTGTAACTGAGCTTTAAAATTGGTAGAGGAGAAGTCTAGCCAACCTACAACACCATAAACCCACTCATATTGACGATATAAGGATAGTAGATAAAGAGTCTCTTCAACCGTCGGCGCTGCTTGGACAAGGATCGTACCAGAAACTGAATGTTTTTTCATAAATGGCTCAAGGTCTTTTGGTAAATAATCTTGATAAAGGATACCTTGCTCCTCCGTCAACCACCCATAGTCTCCTCGGTCTAATTTCCAAAAGTGCTGATGTGAATCAATAATTTTAATGAAATTCTCCCCCATTCATGTTACTTTAACGTTACCGATAACACAACTTGCAGTACGCCACTATAAAAGTAGGATTTAACCATTTTTGTTATGGTCTACTGTTAACGTTTGGTCAAGGGCAGTCCTAGAGTAACTGGGGCTGCCTATTTAAATTTGCAGCCCATCCAATCTCAAATTCTCCCTAAACGATTATTCCTTCAACTTAATCTTGAAAACATATGAATGATGGCAAGGTAATTTTGCAGGGTGCAGTAATGGCGTTTTTATTGTAAGCTTTTGACCCTCTACTTGATAGTCCAAATCTGTATCTAATCCTAAAATTTGAATCGATTCAATCGATAAATTCTTTTTTAGCTCGAATTTTTCCTCTTCATTCGGCCAATTATCCATGATACAGTAAATATGATTGCTATTTGAAGTAAACTTTAACGTTGACCCACTCATTCCCACAAACGGTCTTGTCTCGTAAATAGCCTCACCGTTAACCTGTAGCCAATCACCAATATCTTTTAACCTTTGCTGTTGAATAATTGGAATTCGTCCATCCCATGTTGGGCCAACGTTCAGCAACAAATTCCCGCCACGTGCAACAATACTTGTTAGCTCATGGACAAGTTGCTCAGACGTTAAGTAGTTTTCTAAATTTTCCGCACGGTTAAATCCATAGGATCCTCCGATGCCTCTACTTTCCTCCCAAATTTGGTCTTGTGCTAAGTGATCGACATCATGGTACTCGCTTGAGAAATAGTCACCATGCTTTCCTGGCATCCCTACACAGAAGCGATCATTTACGACGACTTCCTCTTTGTTAGATGCTTCGTTGTACAACCATGCTAAAAATTCCTTTGTTTGTGCTACAGTTTCATCTAAATCCCATTCCCCGCCATCCGAGAAGATTAGGGAAGGTTTATATGTTTCAACAAGCTCTTTTAATTGTGGGATAAGAATTTCGTCGGTGTAATTTTCTTCATTGATTCCATACTTTTGGCGATCCTCTTCGGGAATGAAATATCCTGATTCCGGTCGGTGGCTCCAGTTTGTTTCCCAATCGATAATGGAATAATAGATACCCATTTTCATCCCTTGGTTACGAACCTCATTTGCCAGTTCACCAAGGACATCAACCTTTGGACCGACATCGGTTACACGCCAGTTTTTTTTGTGTTTATTTTCAGTTGGCCATAGGCAGTATCCATCGTGATGTTTCGTTGTTAAAACGACATACTTTGCTCCTGCATTTTTAAATATTTTTGCCCACAAGCTTGGATCAAACAATTCAGCTGTAAATTTGCTAGCGAAATCTCTATATTTAAAATTCTTTCCGTAAATCCGCTCGTGGAAGTCATCTCCATTGTTTTTATAATCACTATACACTGATGCATAATACCACTCTGCATACGAACCAAATCTCTCGTCACTCAATTTTCTCCATGAAGGGACTGAGTACACACCCCAATGAATAAAAATGCCAAACTTCGCATTTTGAAACCAGCTTGGAATCTTCCTTGAATCAAGAGAATCCCAAGTCGGTTTATATTGAATAGTAGTTTTTGTCATATACACAACCTCCGACCATAATAGTCTTGCAATTTCTTATCCTTTTACCGCTCCGTCCGTCATGCCTTCTACGATGTACTTTTGCGCTACAGCAAAGAGAATCAAAGTAGGTATAACAGAAATGACTGTTGCAGCAGACATTGCACCCCAATCAATATCATACTTTGTAATAAATGAATTCATCGCTACAGGAATTGTTTTCATTTGTTCTTGGTCAATGAACATAACTGCAAGGAACAGCTCATTCCATGCTTGAACGAATGCAAATATAAAAGTAGATAGTATTCCTGGAAGCATGACAGGTACAACGATTCTAAATAATGCTCCTAGTCTCGAACAACCATCAATCATCGCTGTCTCTTCTATACTTACAGGAATGCGTTGGAAGAAGCTTCGCATCATGATGGTACAGAACGGAATCGTCATGACGGTGTACATTATCATAATAGATGGTAATCGATTCAAGAGCTCTAAATTTGACATTAATAGATAGAGTGGTGCCAATGATATAAAAATGGGAATCATTTGCGTCACTAAAAATGCCAAAAATATTTGATTTTTCCCTTTAAAGTCGAATCTTGCTAAAACATATCCTCCAAGTAGGGCAATAAGCATCGTAAAAAGTGCTGAAACCAGGGAAACGATTAAGCTGTTTGTAATATATACTTGGAAGTTCGAGATACCAAATATATTAATGTAGTTTTCAAAGGAGATAGTCTCTGGCCAATAGGATAATGGAACCGTGAAAATATCCTTTGATGGTTTTAAAGATGTAACCACCATCCAATATAATGGGAACGCTGTCAGTATAAAAACGATGGACAAAAATATAATTTTTATTGATAGAAATACAGAACTTCTTATACTCATTTAAAAGTCACCAGCCTTATCAAAGCGAGTTGCCATTAGGTAGAAAATCGCAAAAGTAGTTAGTATGAAAATCATAATGACCCCAATTGCAGATGCTTCCCCATAGTTCTGACTAAATATAATTTTCTCTAACATATAAGTTGGTAAAATATGAGTCGATCCCGCTGGTCCCCCATTTGTCATACCGTAAATAATGTCTGGGAAGTTTAAAATCCATATAAAACGTAATAATACTGTTGTAATAATCGTTGGCATAATATATGGAATGGTTACCTTGAATAATTTGTGAAAACCATTCGCTCCATCCATATCCGCTGCTTCATATAGCTCATTTGGAACTGATTGCAAAGCAGCAAGAAGCATGATGGTGAAAAAGGCAACCCCATACCAAATATTTGCAATAAGAACAGATACCATCGCCCACTGAGGTGACGAAAGGAAGGGGATCATCTGATCAATGATTCCAAGCCGCATTAATAAATCGTTTATGACACCATTTTGACCATTGAACATCCATCTCCAAATGATACCAATCAGGAATCCTGACATTGCCCATGGAAAAAAAATAAGAGCTTGATAGATTCCTCTCCCCTTAAAATGTTTTCGTAGATAAAGGGCAATCGTGAAACCAATAATTAGCTGGAAAAAGAGGGATACAAATACCCAAATAAAACTATTTTTTAGGATCAAGTTAAATTCAGAAGTAAAAATAACGTTTTTAAAATTCTGAAGACCTACAAATGGTCGATTCGTAATATCGAATAACGTATAATTTTGAAATGCCATTACAATTCCTTGAAATAAAGGAAAATACACAAAAATAGAGACTAAAATAATCGCAGGTGATAAACAACCTAGAATAAATAGCCCATGCTTAGAAAATTTAAAAGTATTTTTCACGGGTAGCTGTTGTGATAACTCTACTTGAGACTTAGCCAATAATCCCACCCCTTTTCTTTAGGTTTAATAGCTGAAAGCCCAATTAGTATCAAAAGTTGAAACTTTCGTATCGATACTAATTGAACTTAACTTATTTTTATTTCATTTTTTCTTTTTCTGACTTCCAGAAACTATCCCACTTTTCTAGTACTTCTTCTACTTTGGCTTGATCTAAGAGAAGCTTTTGGATGTCTTTCTCAGCATCGATTCTAAACTGACCATAACCTTCATATGCAACTGGCTTATCAACAACAGTGTAAACTTCAGTTTGCTCATTCATTGTTAAATAAGCTTTGTAATACCCTTCGTTAAAGAATGGGTCTTCGCTAGCAGATGTAAAGATTGGAATTAAAGAATTATTTTTTGTAAAATACAAGTTTTGTTCTGGACTAGACAGGAATTCGATTAATTTCCAAGCCTCTTCCTTATTCTCAGAATAAGAAGTCATTCCCCATCCTGCTGCAGCCCCAACTGCCTGAGGTGCTTTACTGGATGGACCTACAGGAATTGGTGCTGTGTTCCAAGTACCCTCAGGTAGATTCTCATCTGCAGTTAAAATGACCTCAGGGTCTTGAATTAGCATTCCTGTAACACCTGATGTAAATCCTTGAACCATCTCTGGGTAGCTCCAACTTACTGCATCTGGTGGGGATGCTTTCTTATAGATATCAATAAAGAGTTGCAGTGCTTCTTTTGCTTCTGCTGTTCCAAAAATTGTGTTTCCATTTTTTGTGAAGTAACTATCCTTCTGTTCAAGCTTGTCCCCTAAGAAGGACCAGATGAAAAATTCAAAGTAATCAGATGAACCAGCGCCCCCCCTAAAGCTGTAACCATATTTGTTTTCACTTGCATCCGTAAGCGCTTTACCAACTTCGAGCAATTCTTTCCATGTTTTTGGAACTTCAAGACCAAGCTCTTTGAATCTGTCAACTCTGTAATATAGAGACTTTTGATAAAATCCATAAGGTAAATAATATGGTGTATCGTCGACAAACTTAGCACCATATCTCGCATTCTCTGTTAGGTTTTCCCACTCGGTCCATTTTTCTATGTATGGAGTCAAATCCTCAATAAAGCCGTTAACTGAATATTGTTTTACTGTGTAATCTCTTACCTCTACTACATCAAGTTTTTCTTTCGCCATCATCATCTGTGTTATCTTCTGGTCAGAATTCTGTAGCGGCGGTGAAATTAAGTTTACCCTAATTTCAGGATTTAGCTTTTCAAACTCATCTAACATTCCGCGCAATAATGTTGTACGTTCAGGACTTGTTAAACTCTCAATCATTGTTAATGTTGTCTTACCTGATTCACTTTCTTTGTCACTTGAAGAAGTTACAGAATCTCCTCCCCCACAAGCAGCTAAAAATAAAGATAACACCAAGATAAAAGAAATTGCTAAAACAGAACTTTTCTTCAAGACTTTTCCCCCTTTTATTATAGAAAAATAATTAAAAATAAAGTAAAGATTAAGAAAATTGTTACCGATACCAAAAAAATATCATTTATCTATCTTGAAGTCAATACGTTTATCAAATATAGTAAAAATACATAAAAAAAGAAAGGGATTAATAGAATGACTACCATATATGATATAGCGAAAAAAGCAAATGTATCTCCAATGACTGTATCTCGAGTGATTAACAATACCGGAAATATCAGTAAAAAGACAAAGGAAAAAGTTGAGAAGGTGATAAAAGAGCTAAACTATATTCCTAACAATGCTGCGCGTAGCCTCACCTTAAAACACTCAAAGATTTTGTCATTGCTTATTACAGATATCACAAATCCCTTTTTCACCAAAGTTGCCAGAGGGGCAGAAGACAAGGCGAAACAAATGGGATACCGGTTACTATTAAGCAATAGTGATGAAAACTTCGTCAAGGAATCTGAGTATATTGATATGCTATTGTCATCTGGCGTTGATGGAGTCTTAATTGCTCCAACTGGAGATGATTCAAAAAAGAACTTGAAAACACTGATTAAACACAAGATTCCTTTTGTTTTAATTGATAGACAGGTTAAAGACATTGAGTGTGATATTGTGCTTGGTGATAATTACGAGGGAACACGTAGGCTAATGACTCATTTAATTGAGCAAGGACATACAAATATTGCATTAATAAACGGCCCGAAAAAAATTTCAACTTCCCAATTAAGGGAACAATCATTTAGAGATACGTTGAAAATATATGAGATTCCTATAAACGAAATGTTATTATACAATTTGTCATTTAAACAAAATGATGCTATAGACGTGATTGAGAAGTTGTTAGAACTTCCGGACACTGAACGACCGACGGCTATTTTTGCAGGAAACAACTTCATTGCGATTGATATCATGAAAATATTATATGAGAAGAATTTACGGGTTCCAGATGATTTTTCATTAGTCTGTTTTGATGATCCAGACCCTGTACCAGATTACCGGCCATTCTTAACCTTAGCTTCACAACCAGCCTACGAATTCGGCTATTTAGGGATACAATTACTAATTGAAAGAATTGAAAAAATTGGGCCTGCAGATACAAGGAGAATCGTACTTCCTTCCGAAATTTTGATCAGGAAGTCAACCAAAAGCCTTCGATAAACATTACTATAATCACAGTAACTTAATTAATAAATGTGTAGGCGCCGGAAATGCAATATGACAAAACAAAGAGAAAATAACCTGTAAGTTTTTTTGAAACATAATCTTTGTTTCAAAAAAACTTACAGGTTTTTAAATATAAATAATTATTCCTTACAAATCTTCCACCAATATATAGGTCGCCTTCACCGGTCCGTGAACACCTACTACAAGATTCATTTCAATATCTGCCGAGTTACTTGGTCCAGTGATGAAATTGATTGCAGAAGGAACCCGCTCCCCTTTCTTGACTTTTTCACGAATGAGCTTTGCTGCTTGGGTCATCCGTGGAACAATCGTGCTTTTTGGGACGATTACAACTGAATGAGTTGGTAGAAAGCTAATCGTTCTCCCGCGATTTGGGCCACTGTATAGTACAACTGTAGCGGATTCTGCTAATGTGCTTTCACTTATCGAAATTCCTATGTTTGCTTGTTCTGCTTTTGTAATGTTTTCTTTTCCTAAGTCTGGATTCCATTCAAAAGCTTGTTCTTTTTTCAATAAGGATTGAAGCCCAAATTGTTCATAGCGCTCATCTTTCCAGGTAATGATTGGGCCGCTCCCGAAATCTTTGATTTTCTTTTCTAGGGCTTCTGATAGCTTGGATTTTGACGTCATAATGAGTTCCGTATGGATTTTGGTGCATTGAAGCTTTAAAACCTCGATCAACTCATCCACAGTTGAATTTTTTAACACTTCTTCCTGTGGGTTATGTTTCCACACAGGTGGTGTTAACGTTGTTTTTCGTTCCCGACCAAGTTGTTTGGCAATTTGGTCGAGGAAGGCGTCTCGATTTTGAATCGTTCCTTTCATTACTCAACGCCTCCTTTTTCACGATTTTTAAACCAATCTCTAAATCTCTCTTTGTTTGGCGCAGGAAAATCACGTACATCCGTCCATTCCTTTAACATGCCCACTCCCTTTGTAATTTTGTCACCTTGAGTCATTGGCTTTGTTAAGGTTGGCGCAAGTTTTGAACCCATTTGATAAAGGGATGATGATGACGCTCCGAAACCAAATGCCTTCATTAATAGTTTTTCAGAAACAGGTGCGCGACCTTCCCGCTCCACGATAACCTCACGATGCTTGTGAATCAACTGATGAAGTGGTATTTTTACTGGACATGCGTCTGTACATGCGCCACAAAGAGTTGATGCGTAAGGCAGTTCCTTGTGTTCATCATAACCTCCGAGCAATGGTGTTAACACAACCCCAATTGGACCAGGATAAATTGAACCGTACGAATGACCGCCTACATGCCGATAAACCGGACAAACATTGATACAAGCAGCACAGCGAATGCATTGTAAAACGGATTGGAATTCAGTACCGAGGATATTGGATCTACCGTTATCCACAATAACGAGATGGAAGTCTTCTGGACCGTCGACATCTCCTTCTTCACGTGGACCTGTTAATGTCGTGATATAGCTGGTTAATTTTTGACCAACCGCGCTTCTTGTTAGCATTCCAACTAGTACTTCCATTTCTTCGAATGTTGGAACTAGACGCTCCATCCCCATTACTACAACCTGTGTTTTTGGTAGTGCAGCCACAAGATCGGCATTTCCTTCATTTGTTACGAGAGTTATAGAACCAGTTTCTGCAACCGCGAAGTTACATCCTGTAATCCCCATATCTGCTTGTAAAAACTCTTGGCGTAATGATTCTCTCGCAAATAATGCAAGTTCCTCAGGCTTTTCCGAATTCTTATAGTCCATTTTATTTGCAAATACGTCACGAATTTGCTCTTTATTTTTATGCAAAGCTGGAACAATGATATGGGAAGGTGGATCATGATCATCCATTTGCAGGATGTATTCGCCAAGGTCTGTTTCAATTACTCGGCAACCCGCTTCTTCGAGTTTTTGATTTAGACTGATTTCTTCCGTCACCATTGATTTTGCTTTGACGACGTTCTTTGCTTCCTTCTTCTTCGCAAGGTCACTAATATAAGTACTAGCCTCTTCAGCCGTTTGGGCAAAGAAAACATGTCCGCCTTGGGTTGCGACCTGGTCGCTTAATTGATAGAGATAATAATCAAGATTTTCAAGGACGTGCTGACGAATTTCCTCCCCATGGTTACGCCATTCCTCCCAGTTTCCCAATTCGTCTGTTACCGTTTGCTTTCTTCCTTGAATGGTTTCTTGGGCTTTTGAAACCGCACCTCTCATGAAAGTGTTTTGCACTTCCTTTTGAACACGAGCTTTAAATGGTTCGTTACTAGTTTTTAATGCCATGTTTTATCCCCCCTTTAGTTTCGATAGTTTAGCACTTCTGCAATATGTAAAACTTCTATTGGTTTACCAAGTCGGTTAATTCTTCCACCAATATTCATGAGGCAGCCCCCGTCTGCACCAATGAGATAATCAGCCTCAGTTGATTCAACACATTGTACCTTATCATCAACCATCTTCTCAGAAATTTGGCCCATTTTCACAGAAAATGTTCCACCAAAACCACAGCAATTTTCCTTACCTGGAAGATCGACATATTCAACACCATCAATATTTTTTAGTAGTTTAATTGGTGGTTCTTTTACACCTAATAATCGCGTCATATGACAGGAAGTATGGTACGTTACCTTCCCTTTGAATGTTGAACCGACATCTGTGAGTCCTAAAACTCCGACAATGAATTGTGTTAATTCATAGGTTTTCTTAGCAAGTTCGATTACTTTTGGTTCCCATACAGGGTCTCCTTTAAAAATATCCTTATATTCATGAAACATGTTTGCACAAGAGCCAGATGGACAAACGATGTACTTCGCATTCTCGAAGGTTTCAATCATTTTTTTCATGGCTTTTTTCGTTTCTTCTACATACCCGCTATTATATGCAGGCTGTCCGCAGCACACCTGGCTTTCCGGAAATTCTACTTCACAACCAAGATGCTCAAGTAGCTCAACCGTCGCTTTCCCTACATTTGTTTGGAACATATCAACAAGACAGGTGGCAAATAAAGTGACTTTCATTTTGATTTTCCCCCTTCAACAAAACAAGTGAACAGGTCATCTGATGACCTTATTATTAAAAACAATGTTACTACCTTTTTCCATGTTATAAAAGACTATTTTAGAGATTCTATAAAAAATTCCCTTAAGGTTTCCTCAACATTATTAAGGTGTGTTATCATTGTGCTTCTAGCAGCTTCTTCATTTCCTGCTACAATCGCTTCATAGATAGCAAGATGTTCATTGTATAATCGCTCTGTCGTTTTTTCTTTTGAAAATAAGGTGATTCTTCGTGTTTCTTTCATTGTTTCCTGCATGAGATCTGAAACGTTCAATAATAAATTCGTTAACATTGGGTTTTGGGTGGCTTCTGAAATGGCAAGATGAAACTGGAGGTCGGCTGTTTCTCCTAGCTCCTCATTACCTAATGCTGCTTTCATGCCATTAAGCGCTGTTTCCAGTTTTTCTAAGTCTTCAGAAGTGTGCTTCTTCGCTGCTGTTGACGCTGTCCCGGTTTCGATTATTTTTCTTATTTCAAGAAGATGCATGACGTCCTTTTGATTCATTAACATAGCTGATACTAGTGGGAATGTAAGTTCCTCTGCTTGGAATTCCTTTACATACGTTCCTTCTCCTTGGCGCATTTCAATTAATCCCATAGCTTTTAGCGCAGTTAAAGCTTCACGAATTGCGGAACGTCCAACCTGAAAACTTTCAGCCAGCTGTTGAACGGATTCTAGCTTTGTTCCAGGTTTAAGCTTCCCAGAACGAATTGCTTCCTGTAATGTATCCGCAACCTCTTCATAGATTTTTTTCGGTTTGATTTTTTTGTATTCCATTGATTATCCTCCGGTACATAATTTCATTCATGTAAAGTCTAGATTTTATTCAAATGAGGTAATTTTCATCCCATCTTCATTCTCATTTCTATAAATGTCAATTGCTTGTTCTTGCGCCCGCAAGCATAATTCTGCTGCTTTAAAAGCATGAGCCTGAGTCATGGCTATTTCGGTACGGTTCAAGCAATCTAAGATGAACTGCCCAAAGAACGGATATCCAACCTTTCCGGACACATTGAAATACTGCTCTCCATTCTTATTAACTAAAAACACGTGATTTCCATTATTCGCACGTGCCAGATCGATGTATTTCCGGATTTCAATCGTTCCTTCTGTACCAATAATAAAGATTCTCCCATCTCCCCAAGTCCTTAATCCGTCAGGAGTAAACCAATCTACTCGGAAGTAATTTGTCGCCCCATTATCTCCAACCAATGTTGCATCTCCAAAATCATCTAATTCCGGATACTGTGGGTGATGATAGTTTGCAATTTTACTATGTAACACTTTTGCATCCTGACAACCCGTATAGTATAAAAATTGTTCGATTTGATGAGAACCAATATCACATAAGATTCCACCATATTGTTCTCTATTAAAAAACCATTCTGGTCGGCTAGGTGCATTTAATCGGTGTGGACCGAAACCAGTCACCTGAATGACACGACCAATTGCACCATTTTTAATTAAATCACCAGCGAATACAGCTCCCTCAACATGAAGACGCTCACTATAATACACCATGTACTTTTGGCCAGTTTGTTTGACAACTTCCTTTGCTTCTTCCAATTGCTCTAATGAAGTAAAGGGTGTTTTGTCTGTAAAATAGTCTTTTCCTGCATTCATTATCTGGATACCAAGTTCACTTCGTTTTGAAGGAATCGCTGCACCAGCCACAAGCTGAACATTTATATCTGTTAAAATTTGCTCTACAGATTTAGCTTGCATCACTTCAGGAAAAGTTTCCAAAAACTTCGCTACTTTTAAGGGATCCGGGTCATACACCCATTTTAATGTAGCACCTGCCTCAATTAATCCATTGCACATTCCGTAAATATGCCCATGATCAAGACAGGCTGCTGCAAATATAAATTCCCCTTTTTTCACAACAGGATTTGGTTTTCCCTTCGGTGCATAACTCATACCATCATGTGCCATTATTATCCCCTCCTTTTTAATGTGTACCAGACACATCCTCTTATGACTACAAAGGATTATTAGCCTATCCTCACTGAATAATGCACTATTAGCTCTTCGAGAACGTCAATCCCCGTCATGATATCTTCAAGCTCGGTATACTCGTCCGGATGGTGGCTTAGTCCATCAACGGAAGGTACAAAAATTAAACCCGTAGGACATAGCTTGGTCATATTCATCGCATCATGGCCTGCCCCACTTGCCATCTTTTGATAGGAAAGATTTAAGCTCTCACAAATGGATTCTGTAATATTATTTATCTCTTTAGAGAGTAAAACCGGTTCTTCACTAATGATTTCATTGCTCACTATTTCAAGCTGTCTATTTGTTTCCAAGGCTTGTATCGTTTTATGTAAATGGTCTAAAACTCTTTGTCTTGACTCTACGGAGGTAGAGCGGATATCGACCTTTATGTCCACTTCACCTGGTACCACATTCATTGCACCTGCATGAACATCCATGACACCAACAGTGGCAACTGTTCCATATTGTTGTTCTTCCTTGGCAATTTTCTCTAATTCTAGGGCTATCTCGGACGCCCCTAATAGGGCATCTTTCCTCATATGCATTGGGGTTGTTCCGGAATGTGAGGCGGTTCCTTTAATTTTAATAAACAACCTTACCGGTGCAGCAATTCCCGTCACAATCCCAATATTTTTATTATTGTTCATTAAAACTGGACCTTGCTCAACATGCAATTCAAAGAATGCTTTAATTTCTTCATTTTCTCTACTAGCTTCTTCGACACTATCAATATCAAGAGCACATAATGATAGGGCCTCTTCCATTGTAATTCCATCACGATCTTTTAAATGTCTAAATTTCTCTTTATCAAATCGTCCAGACATTGCCTTACTTCCTACAGTAGAAACGCCGAATCTAGCAGATTCCTCACAGGCAAATGAAACAATCTCAATTGGGTGAGCGGTTTCAATTCCTTTTTCATTAAGCCTTTTTACAACTTCCAATGCAGCTGTAACACCCACTACTCCGTCATATTTCCCACCTTGATAGACTGTATCCAGATGGGAGCCCATTAGAACCGGCGGTAGATCCTTGTTTTTTCCTTCTCTCCTAGCAATTACATTTCCACATTGGTCCATACTGATTTCTAATCCTTCAGTTTTACACATCCGCATAAAAGCATGTGTACAAGTTTGTTCTTCATTGGTATAGGCAATTCTAGTTATTCCTTTTTCACCAGAGTTATATTGATTGATTTTATTAAAAAGCACTTGATATCTTTCAATGCGATCCATGCTGATATATCTCCCGTCCTGTCATTCAAGATTCTATCAATATTATACCAGTTAGATGGAATTGTTTAGATATGATTTTTAAGATTTAGAAAAATGGCAAACTAAAAAGCAACGCCTTTTTTATAGACGTTGCTTCTTTGTTATCTTATCGTACTGTCTTTAATGCTTTACCCCAAGAAACGACTTGGTCTAACAGCATGTTCATATTATCGTCATGAATATTTTGTGGTTTAAAATCAGTACCATTTTCAAAATCTAAAAACAGCGATAAGGTTGGATGGGTACGTACATCCGCAATATTTAACTCACCACAGATTCCACGGAGATGTTCTGCAGCACGAGCACCACCAGTTGAACCATAGCTAACGATTCCAGCTGATTTGTTGTACCATGCTTCACGAGCTAAATCCATCGCATTTTTTAATGCTCCAGTGATACTGTGATTATATTCTGCCACAACAAAGATAAATCCATCAAGGCTTGCTAATTTCTCATTCCATTTTGCAATTCCAGGTGCATCACCTGTTCCTAAGAAAGGTAGATCATACTCTTTAATATCTACGATTTCGTAATTTGCATTCCCTTTTTTGTCACCATAACCCTTTACCCATTCTCCAACCTGTGGACTAACCCGACCTTCTCGTGTACTACTTAAAATAATCCCAATGTTTAATTTTTCTTCAGTCATTTTTGGTTCCTCCGTTGCTGTATTTTTGCCAAATAATTTGTCTAAAAAGCCCATACTTAACACCACCTATGTAGTTAAGAAAAGCATTACGGTATTAATTTCCCAATTTTGAATAGATTCTATACAAAGATATTTTTTAAGTAGGATTTAAAATTCGTTGTAAGAATCGCTTCGTCCGTTCTTCCTTAGGATTCTTTAATACCGCATCTGGTTTACCTTGCTCGACGATATACCCTCCATCCATGAAAAGGACTTTATCTGAGATTTCACCAGCAAATTGGATTTCATGAGTGACAATAATCATGGTCCAATTTTCATTAGCCAGATCCTTCATTACCTTCAACACTTCTCCAATTAGTTCTGGGTCTAAGGCCGATGTTGGTTCGTCGAATAAGAGCAGCTCCGGCTTCAGCGCTAATGCTCTTGCAATTCCTACCCGCTGTTGCTGTCCGCCTGATAATTGGTCAGGATATAAATCCATTTTCTCCTTTAATCCAACCTTTTCTAGTAAATCTTCGGCTTCACTTCTAGCTTCCGTCTTATTTCTTTTTTGGACAATCACAGGGCCCTCCATTACATTCTGAAGAGCAGTTTTATGTGGAAAAAGGTTATAGGATTGAAAAACCATCCCTGATTTTCTGCTTAATCGAATGATGTCCAGTTTCCTCAACTTTCCTGCAAAGTTAATGGATAATCCATCTTCAAACTGAAAAAGTCCTTTATCCGGTTGTTCAAGACCATTAAAGCAACGGAGCATCGTTGTTTTTCCTGATCCGGATGGGCCAATAATGGAGACGACTTCCCCTTTATTAATCTCAAGATCAATATCTTTTAACACTTCATTTTCACCAAAAGATTTTGCCAAGCCCTTAACAGATAAAAACATACCCTCACCCCTTTTACTTTAAGACATGACGACTCAACCTTCGTTCGAGTACTTCCTGAATAAGTGATAAAATGAAACAAATCACCCAATAGATTAAGGCAGCCTCCAGATATAAAAGTAGGAAGTCATACGTTCTTGCTGCTATCTCCTGGGCCTTACGGAATAATTCAGCCACCAATACTAATGAAGCTAAGGATGTATCTTTGACAAGGCTGATAAACGAATTAGACAGCGGTGGTACGGAGACCCTTGCTGCTTGTGGAAGAATGATGCGCCTTAATGCTGTCCATCTTGTCATTCCAATTGTAAATGCCGCTTCCCATTGGCCTTTTGGTATGGATAAAATAGATGCCCGTATGATTTCTGATGCATAAGCGCCAACATTTAAAATAAAGGCGATGGCTGCACTTGGGAATGGGTCAATATTGATTCCGACATTGGGAAGTCCGTAGAAAATAATAAATAGTTGAACTAGTAGTGGTGTTCCACGAATCGCTGAAACATAGATAATAGCTGGAATTTGAATAAGTTTAGATTTTGACAATCGCATCATTGCTGTGAGCAAGGCTAATATAATACCACCTATAAAAGATATAAGTGTGAGTGGAATCGTATATTGGATCGCTCCAGAAAGCATAGAGGGAAGGGAGTTCATAAATAACTCCCATCCCTCCATATTCGCAGTAATCGTGAAAAGTAGGCTATTTTGTAGAAACATCTTCACCAAACCATTCCTGCGAAATTTTTGCTAATGTCCCATCTTCCTTCATTGCAGCCAACTGTTCATTAATTGCCTTCACCAAGTCTTCATTACCTTTATTGAAAGTAAAAGCCATTTCCGAAACATCGTCTGACTCAGCTGCAATTTTGATACTTTCATCACCCTGCGATTTTATATAATCAAGAACTGCGAGCTTATCATTAACAGTAGCTTCCGCACGTCCTTGCTTAATCAATTCAATTGACTGAGCGAGCCCTTCTACACCTACGATTTCAGCGCCATTTTCTTGAGCGATTGCACCGTAATTACTCGTCAAAGATTGCGCAGCTTTTCTACCTTTTAAGTCCTCAAATGACGCAATATCACTATTATCCTTTGGTACAACAAGGACAGCTGAAGAATAGGTATATGGTTCTGAGAATTCATAATTAGCTAGACGGTCCTCATTAATCCCTACTTGGTTTGCAATTAAATCAAATCGTTTTGAATTTAGACCAGCAAACATGGAATCCCATTGAGTTTCCATGAATTCCACTTCAAGATCCATACGCTTTGCGACTTCTCTAATCACTTCCACGTCATAGCCCGTTAATTTATCCTCTTCATTGTGGAAGGTATAAGGTGCATATGTCCCTTCTGTTCCTACTGTTAGAACTCCCTTTTCCTTTATTTCATCAAATAAGGATCCTGTTTGTTTGGTATCGTTGTTATCTTCATTCCCCGCATTGTTGTCTTGATTAGTCCCACCACATCCTACCAGGAAAAAAGCAAAAGTAAGGATGAGGGAAATTAGAAAGACCTGTTTTTTCATTTTTAAAACCCCCTGTGTATTTAATGCGTGTTTCTGCCTAGTAGTAGATTTTACAAGTTCAGCCATTCTCATACACAAAGGACGACAGTAAAAAAAGAGCCGTCGTAAATTGACAGCTCTTTTTCGCACTCTATTTTATAGTTCAACATTTCTTACCGAATCTCTCAACTTCAGTTAATGCCGGGAATGGTGAGGGAAAGCTTAAACTTTTCTACATCAATTCAGATGAATCAAAATCAAATAGACTATACAGTTTATAAGCCATTAAAAGCTCAAACCGTACTTCTGCATCATTTAAATCGACATCTAATAGTTCAGCAATACGGTCAATTCGATATTCTAGGGTACTTCGATGAATAAATAATGCATTAGAGGCCTCTCTTACATTGCCATTATGAAGTAGATAAACTCTTAGTGTCCCAAAGAGATCGACGTTATTTTTTTCGGAATACTGTACCAAAGCTCCAAGGTTTTTCTTAATAAAGATTTTGGCTGATGCTAAATCACTCGTATTGCTTAAAATGGTATAGGCACCGAGATCATCGTATAGTGCATAGCCTCCGTCTGAATTACGATTCATGATAACATTCTTCGCTTTGGACGCTTTCAAGTAACTATCATAATAATCTTCTAATTTTGTCGTGCTCCCACCGATTCCAAAATAGGGTGTTATCTTCTCTTTTTTTGTTGAATCTGAAAGAAGTTTATAAAGTCGTTCCCAAACGTTTTTCTCGTCTGGTGTTTGAACAATGATGATAAAATCATCACCTTTACGACTAAAGATCATATTCGAAAAATGAAAAGATAAATCAGATTTCATTTGGTCCCATACCCTTGATTTTTTTGCTTCTATCGCCACAACATTTTCGCCTGTATCATCCGCTACATCGAATGAGCCTACTACAACTGTATGGGGTTCAAGTATATTCCAATTGGTTAATGTTGCATATTGAATAATTTTCTCGGGATTTTCAATCGTTTCTGCGAACAATTGATTAATGAAGCCTTCTTGAATTTGTTCTTTTGTATCAAGAACGAGTTTTTGTTTAATGAATTCAATTGCATATACATTTAAGACATAGTCAATCGTAAGGCGAATCAGGCGGTGCATTTTCTTCTGATATAAACTTACAATCAAATACCCTAAAGCTTTATTTCCCTGCAAAATGGGGAGTACATGTAAGCCAGTGCCATTTACTGAAATCGTCAGATCTTCGGTACGAAGCTTGATGATTTCGCTTTTCATTTTAATAATTTCATGTTCGTATTCGTTTTGAAGGTGCTTTTCCACCTGCTTAACTCTTAAGGTAATTGGATTCATAAATCTGTCGTATAAAAATACGGTACTATCAATCATGGCACTAATTGTATTTGTGATCTCAATTAAATCTGCACCTTTTACTGTCTTTTTTACTAATTCCTGTTGGTGCTCTAGTATGGTCTCAAGACTTTTTTTGCTTTCATATTCAAACCGATAAAGTCTTGCGTTTTCAATTTGCATAGAAACGAAATCTGAAACAAATTTCAAAAATTCCAGATCCTCTTCCGTAAAATAGACTTCCCCACCCGTCGTGACATAAATAACGCCGATTGTCTTTAAATTAACAAGTAATGGAACAGTAAGTTCAGTTCCTCCTGATACCTCAACACATGGAAAATAGGAATCCAGTGATTGATTTGAATTTACTTTAATCTTAATTGGATGTCCAACAGGCCCATACCATGGGGGATGAAGATCAAAACACGTGTTTTCTTCATCATATAAGTAAACGCAGGCACCACTTGCATGGGTTCCTTTACATGCACGTTCGACCACTTTTTCAATGATATGTTCAATTGAAGAGTTTGGGAGAATATTCTCCTTAATCCACTCAATTCCCTTCATTTTTCGTTTTTGACTTTCCTTCTCACGGGCGATGATTAATGAGGATGCGACATCATGACCGAACTCTGTAAAGATTTGTTCTGCTTCAATGATTAATGGAATAAATTCACGAAAACCTATTACACAAAGACCAAAGCTTTCGTTTAAATTATGTAGGGGGACTGTAAACCATGTTGATAGGTTTTCATTCTTGATGGCAGTATGAAAGGCACAGTTGGTTTCTTCATGCTTATCCTTCTGCCACCAAATTGCGTTTTTTAGGAGCTTAGGAGAACAGTCGTTGACATCTAACTGGAGTGTTTGATCAATTGTAAACTGATCTCCTTTCCAAACCTTCGGGACAAGCCTTCCTTTTTCATAAAGGACGACTCCCACTAAATCACATGCATATTCCTTATAAAATCCTTCTAACAAGTAATCTAGCGTTTCTTCAATCGTGTCAAATGTAACAAGGTGGCGCGCCATCGTTCGTAAATGAGTATCAATTTTCTTCATTAACTTTTCTCGTTCACTTGTTAACTTCAAAAAAAATCGCCACCTTCTACTTTGTTTTCTATATACATTCCACTCGATGTTTCGAATTCCTTCTTAAAGCGTTTAATTTATATAGAAAGACCTATTTAAGTATTTCTTTAGCGATGACAACTCGTTGAATTTGATTCGTTCCTTCATATATTTGCATGATTTTTGCATCTCTAAAATACTTCTCTACCGGGTAATCGCGGATAAATCCATAGCCACCAAAAATTTGTACGGCATCTGTTGCTACCTTCATTGCGGAATCAGAGGCAAAGCATTTTGCAAAGGAAGCATGCTTGATGGATGGTGTACCAGATTGTAAAAACTGCACAGATTGATGAACAAGGAGCCTTGCCGCTTCAATATTCATCGCCATATCAGCAAGCATGAATTGGATTGCCTGTAGATTGGAAATCGGTTTTCCGAATTGAGTTCTTTCCTTTGAATAAGCAAGGGCATCTTCATAGGCCGCTTGAGCAATTCCTACTGCTTGGGCCCCCACCATAGGTCTAGCATTCATGAGCCCCTGTAAAAAGATTTTTAAGCCAGCACCTTCCGCACCAATGCGGTTCGATGAGGGGACTCGAACGTCTTCGAAAATAACAGATGCAGTATTAGAGGCACGTAAGCCAAGCTTCTTCTCCTTGACACCCACCTGTAACCCTTCTGAATCTCGCTCTACAACGAATGCAGTAAAACCACTATCTTTTACATTGGTTAACACAACAAAAAAGTCCGCGTAACTTGCATTCGTAATAAAACATTTTTCCCCATTTAAGATATACTCGTCACCACTTCTAATTGCAGTCGTTTTTAAGGAGCCAACATCACTACCTGCACCTGGTTCAGTCAGGGCAAAAGAAGCAAACTTTCCTTCTCTTGTTAGTTGGGTTAGATATTTTCTCTTAAGCTCTTCACTTCCTCCTACAAGGATAGGATATGAAGAAAGAGAGTTCGCTTCGATACTTGTTGCAACGCTTGCACATGCTCTAGCAATTTCTTCAACAATCAAAGCATGAGAGAGCTTATCGATTCCTGGGCCACCGTATTCTTCAGGTATCGCTAGGTTCGATAACCCTACATCATGTAGTCTTCTTATGATTTCTAACGGAAATTCTTCTTCCTCATCATACTGTCGTGCAAAAGGTGTAATTTCATTCTTTGCGATATCACGTGCAAAACTTCTAATTGTTTGCTGTTCTTCTGTTACGATAAAGCTCAATTTTATCACCCTTCTATATGACATTCTCCGTATAGCCCAGGTATGTTGATTGAACCAATGGATTTTGAATTAATTCATTTGCTCTGCCTTCAAGAACAAATTTGCCTCGATCCATAACATATGCTCGATCAGCAACACTTAGGGCTGCTTTTACATTTTGTTCAACTAAGATCACCATTGCTCCAAACTCATCCCTAATTTGCTTCATAATATCAAGGATCTCTTTTACGATTAATGGCGCTAATCCCATTGAAGGCTCATCTAGAAGGATCACTTTTGGATCAGACATCAATGCCCTTGCAATGGCTAACATTTGCTGTTCTCCTCCACTTAATGTTCCTGCAACGCTATTCATATGCTTCTGCAATCCTGGAAACATCTCAATCATTCGGTCTATTTTGGTGGAAACAATCTGTTTTTCTTTTCGATATTTGAAATACATTCCTAGAATCAGATTTTCTTTAACTGTTAGATTGGAAAAGATTTGACGTCCTTCAGGAACAAGAGAAATTCCTTGTTCAACTACTTTATGAGACTTTACTCTCGTTAAAGATGTATCATTGTAAAAGACTTCACCGTCCGTTGGCTTGTAAATACCCGAAATCGTTCCGAGCAATGTGCTTTTCCCTGCTCCATTCGCTCCGATGATCGATATGATTTCTCCAGGATTCACTACTAGATTGATTCCATCGATTCCTTTAACTCTACCATGATAGGTTGTAAGATTGATTGTGCGGAGTGTCATAGTACTTCCTCCCCTAAATAGGCAGCAATCACCTTTGGATTTTTCTTGATCTCCTCTGGTGTTCCTTCAGCAATCTTGTTTCCAAAGTCGATTACAACAATTTTATCTGCTATTTTCATAACTGTATTCATGTCATGTTCCACAAATAGAAATGAATAACCTTCTTTTTTCATGTCGATTAGGATATTTGCAACCTTTGCAGCCTCCCCATCGTTAAGCCCAGCCATCGGCTCATCAAGTAAAACAAGCTTTGGTTTCGAAACGATTGCACGTGCAATTTCTAAAAGCTTTTGCAATCCATATGGTAGGTTTCCTGCAATTTGGTCTGCTTGTTCAAGGATTCCTACCTTTTCTAAAGCTTCTTCAGCTAGCCGTTTTGCCATTTCATCATCTTTTGTTACTGCCTTGGTTCTTAATGCCGCAAAAAAAACATTCGTTTTCATTTGTGGATGAACACCTAGCATTACATTCTCAAGAACGGTCATATTATCAAAAATTTGAAGGTTTTGAAACGTACGAGTAATCCCTTTAGAAGCTAAATTATGAACCGGTGCCCCATTAAGCTTTTCCTCCATAAACCAAACCTCACCACTAGTACTTGGTAGAACGGAGGAGATCATATTAAATAACGTCGTTTTCCCAGCACCATTCGGACCAATAACAGCGAGTATTTCTCCTTGATTCATTGTGAAGGAGACATCGTTTACTGCCACAATTCCCCCGAATCGTTTCGTTAAGTGATTAATCTGCAGGATGGTTGTTTTCATTTATGACAACGTCCTCCTTTCTTGTTACAGGCCGAACTTTATCTTTGACTCGTTCATATAGAATGGCGCCTGTTGGGATAAGTCCTTTTGGCATAAACATAACGACAAGAATTAGGACGAGGCCATACACAATGATTTCAACTTCTCCACTTACATCGAATAGCAATGGAAGGTAATCCTTTACCCATTCACCGAGCATCGTCATTAAAAAGGCACCTGCTATTGCTCCCCAAATGGATTGCGACCCACCTACTACGACCATTACTAAAAATTGAATCGAGACTAATATGTGAAAGGTAGAAGGTGTAATAAAGTTCATAAAATGAGCGTACATACTTCCTGCAACTGCGGCAAAAATGGCACTTAATACAAAAATATGAAGTTTAAACTTTGCAACATTGATACCTAAAGACCTTGTTGCGATCTCACTATCATGAATGCCTCTTAACACCCTTCCAACATGAGAATGTACAATATTAAGAGAAAGGATTACGATTAAAACAACAATCCCCCAAATAAAATAGTAGAAGCTCAACTCTTGTTGTAAAACGAACCCAAAAAGATTCAATTTTGGGATTCCCGATAAGCCAGCAGCACCTTTGGTAATATCGGTAAGTCCTAGTAATAAAATAAATACAATGACATTTACACCAATAGTTGCAAATGCTAAGAAATGTTCTTTCAATTTTAATATAGGAATTCCGATTATAAAGGCTAGCAGACCAGTCACTAATACCCCAATAATGAGTGCAATCCATGAAGACATTTGATAACTTGTCGTTAAAACTCCTGTCATATAAGCACCTAATCCAAAGAATGCTGCATGCCCAAGTGAAATTTGGCCTGCATACCCCATTAGGAGACTTAATCCTATTGTGACCATGCTATAAATTCCAATTAGGATAAATAGACTTAGCATATAAGAATTATTGAATAATAGTGGAAGAACGATTATCGTGATAAGCATGACGATCAGTGGTTTCGTTCGACTAGGATACAACATGTTCATTCACCCCTCTCCTCACACGCGATTCCCAATAACTTTTGACATAATTCCATTTGGTGCAATAAATAGAACAAGTAATAGAATTCCAAAACTTATCGCATCGCTGTATGAAGTGGAAATATATCCTGCTGAAAAAGATTCAATAATTCCAATTAAAAAGCCTGCAACTACTACAGCAGGAACCTTCGTCATTCCTCCGATAATCATGGCCATAAAGCCCTTTAATCCAAGCATTAATCCCATATCATAGGTTGCACCTGTTACAGGGGCGATTACAATCCCAGCAATAGCTCCTACGGCTGCACTTAAAACAAATGCCAATGTTGACATGGATGAGGTATTGATGCCCATTAGCCTAGCAGCTACTGGATTTACAACACAAGCCTTTAACGCCGATCCTGTAATTGTTTTTTCAAAGAAGAAGTAAAGAAGTGCGAGTAAGAAAAACAAAGTACATATGACCCAAATGCTTTGTGGCATTAATACAGCTCCCATAATTTGAATTGGGTTATTAGCTGAAAAAGCAGGAAGAGATTTCGGATACGTCCCCCAAGCAAATAATCCAATTGCTTTAAGAACCATAGATAATCCAACTGTTATGATAATTAAGTTGATAAAGCTTGCATTTTTTGTTGGTGCGATTGCGAGTTTCTCAACACCAAATCCGATCAATGCAGTACAAAGCACGGCAAGTAAAATAGCAACATATATCGGTAATCCAAGACTAGAAAAAGTGATGCAAAACATCGCGCCAAGCATCGCGAATTCACCTTGAGCGAAGTTAATAATGCCTGTCACATTGTAAATCGTCACGAACCCTATCGCGATTAATGCATAGATACTTCCGGTCGTTAAGCCTGTAATCAAATATTGAATAACGGCATCCATTGTAACCCTCCTTTAACGAAAGAACTCAGAAAGCATGCATGACTCACATCATACATGCTTCAATTGACTATCTAAGATATTATTCTAATTCCCATCCGTTCTCCCCAACCTTTAGGATGGCCATACCATCACCTTCAACCCCATTACGATTATCTGGTGATAGATTATACGTTCCTGTAACACCTTTATAAGAGATTGTTTCTAAATACTTCTTAATAGATTCGGAATCCGTGTTACCTTCTGAAATAGCTTGAAGCACCATTTGAATGCCATCATATGCATAGCCGCCGAATGGACCTGGGTTATAATCGTACTCTTCCATAAATGGTTCAGCAAAGTCTTTAAAGAGCTGAGTTTGTTCGTTGTCATCTAAAGAATCAAGAACATTTAATTTACTTCCAAGAACCAACACTCCTACTCCATCAGCTCCAACTTGATCTAAGAATCCTTGATTACTTACAGCATGGCTTTGGATCATTGGAACATCAATGCCTAATTGTGAGTAGTTTTTCGCAATAATTCCTGCTCCAGGAGGACGTGACCAAATAATGATGGAACCTGGATTTTTAGGCTTAATTTTCGTTAATTGGACAGTCATATCAGTAGCTTCAGCATCAAAGTCTTCTTTCGCTACAATTTCAATCCCATTTTCTTTTGCCATTCCTTCAAAAACAGGAAGTCCAGTCTGACCGAAACCATCCCTTGCATTGATCCAAGCAACACTATCAATATTGTTATCTTTTAAATAATCAATCACATTTTGAAGAACGGTTTCGTTGCTTTGTGGAGCTTGAACTGTGTATTCATTAAATTGGTCATCATTCAATACACCTAATGCAACGAGTGGAATTTTATTTTCAGCAGCCACACCCATTAGTGCCACGCTCGTACTTGTTTGAGTTCCACCAACTACAGCCGTAACATTATGTTCTGAAATCATTTTTTTCATAAGCACGACTGCATTTGTGTCGTCTGTTTCATAATCCTCGATGATAAGTTCTACCTTTTTCCCATTAAAATCTTTGTCTTTAAGTTGTTTGTTCAGTAATCGCGCAACGTCTGCTTCAGGTTTACCTAAAGCAGATGCTGGACCTGTATCTGCAACGATAACACCGATTTTAATTATATCTGAGGATTCCCCGCTAGGCTTAACATCGCCTCCACTGTTTTCTCCTTCTGTTTGTTGTGAACCTCCACTACAGCCTGCAATAACAAATACACTTAAACAAATGACCAGAAATGACCAGACCCAAGAATTTTTTCTCATCGTAATTCGGCCCCCAATTTTTCTTTTAATTGTTCCTGAAGTGATATTTTTCTAATTTTCCCGCTGGCTGTCATCGGAAATTCATCCATGATCAACAATTTATCCGGGACTTTATAGTCAGCAACTTTTGGTCTTACGAACTCCAAAAGCTCTTTAACACTTGGTGAAGTATTTGGCTTAATTTTTACGCAGGCACAAGAGATTTCACCTAAAACAGTGTCAGGCAGTCCAACTATTGCCACTTCCATTACATCCGGATGTGTATATAAAACTTCTTCTATTTCTCTTGGGTAGATATTGTAGCCACCTCGAATGATCATTTCTTTTTTACGGCCAACGATTCTTAAGTTTCCTTGCTCGTCTAATGTGCCAAGGTCACCGGAATAAAACCAGCCTTCCTCATCTAATGCTTCTCTCGTTCTTTCAGGCATATTGTAGTAACCCTTCATGATACCGAAACCACGACAAGCTATTTCTCCAACCTCATTAAGACCAACATCTTCCTTAAATTCGTTCACAATTTTCACTTCGGCACCTGGCAGTACCTTTCCAACTGTTTCGGCACGAATTTGGTCGTCATCATCAAAAGCAGTCATGGTAAGGGTTGGTGATGTCTCGCTTAGACCGTAGCAAACGACAATATCACAGCCCATATCTATTCGGATTCGCTTCACAATTTCAACTGGACATGGGGCCGCTGCGATAATACCAGTTCTTAGTGAAGACAGATCATAATTTCTGAACTCAGCATGATTAAGCTCTAAAATGAACATTGTTGGAACGCCATGTTTGACCGTGATTCTTTCATTTTGTGTGGTTTCCAATGCTTCTTTGGCATTATATTTTTCTGCCAAGACCATCCGAGCCCCAACCGCAATCGTACTTAATATGCTTGGTACCATACCAAATACATGGAAGAGTGGTACAGCTACATAGAAGACGTCTTCTTCCGTACACTTCATCTCTTCAGCAGTAATGATTGCGGTGTTCACGAAATTACTATGGGTAAGCATCGCTCCTTTTGGTGCACCTGTAGAACCTGAAGTATACAAGATACAGAAAATGTCATTTTCTGAATCGATTTTGATAGGCGAGAAAGACTGGTCGTTGACTCTTTCGAGTAATTGCTCGTAACTCATATGGCCATCTTTCACGCACCGAACTGTAATGAGTCTTTCAAGACTTGTAACACGCCCAATTGCTAATGTGAATTGTTCATAATGTTTGACTCCACCAAATTCTTCGGCAAAAAAGGCAATCCTAGCCTCAGAGTTACGTAAAATGTACTCAACTTCATCTTGTCGGTAACGAGTATTGAAAGGAACGATGACGCCTCCAAGATGAGAGACGGCCATATAAATCACGACAAATTCATTCCAGTTTGGTAAACAAACCGCAATTTTATCTCCTTTTGTTATGCCGATTTCTTGTAGTGAAGCTGCAAGATTAAGAGATTTCTCCCATAATTCCTGATAGGACAGCCGTGTGTAACCATCGTATGAAACTTCATGATGAGGATCCTTTTTGCAAACGTTTTCTAAAAGCTCCGAAACACTAAGTTTGCTTAATTCTTTTTTCATGTAATTCACCCCAATAACTAAAATTTCCTTAATCAGTCAGGGCTGAAGCCCCGACTGATTAAAACTACAAGACTTCCCAAATCGCCGCGATTCCTTGGCCTCCACCGATACATAATGCAGATGCGCCGTACTTTTTATTTCGTCTCTTAAGCTCGTAAATGAGCGATAAACTGATTCTTGCACCACTTGCTCCAAGTGGATGGCCTAATGCTACCGCCCCACCATTGACATTCCCAATGCTCGGGTCAAAGCCTAGTTCCTTTTGGCAAGCAAGATATTGAGCAGCAAAAGCTTCATTGATTTCAATTAAATCCAAATCCTCAACTCTCATATTGGCACGCTCTAATGCCTGTCGAATCGCTGGGGCAGGTCCGATTCCCATGTACTTTGGCTCAACGCCAACTATTCCCCATGAAACCAATCTTGCTAGTGGTTTTAAATCTCGTTTTTGAGCATATTCACTAGAAGTGACGACCATCGTCGCTGCGCCGTCATTAATGCCACTTGCATTCCCAGCCGTAACTACACCGTTTTCTTTAAATCTAGCTGGTAATCGATTTAAAACACCAGTTGGTGTATCACGTGGATGTTCATCTTGATCGATTACCTTTTCACTTTTTCTTACTTTCACCGTTACTGGTACAATTTCCTTCTCAAAAATACCATTTTCTTGTGCTACTAAAGCACGCTTATGACTTTGTGAGGCAAACTCATCAATCTGTTCTCTTGAAATCTCATACTTTTCAGCAAGGTTTTCCGCTGTAATGGCCATTGAGCATTTCCCATAGGGATCATAGAGAGCTTCCCATAGGTAATCCTCCATTGGTGCTTTTCCGAGAGGTAAGCCCCATCTAGCACCACGAACAACATGTGGAACCTGGCTCATATTTTCTGTACCACCCGCAATGCTAACATTGGATTCTCCTAGTTTAATAGATTGCGCGGCGTTAACGATAGCTTGTAAGCCTGAGCCACAGAGTCGATTGACGGTTAATCCAGGCACATGCTCAGGAATACCTGATTTTAACCCGACATGTCTTGCCATATAAATTGCGTCAGTACTGGATTGAATAACATTTCCGATTACTACTTGATCCACTTCTTCCGGCTGTATTGCTGACCTGCGCATTGCTTCCTTCGTTGTCTGTACGGCAAGGTCGATCGCTGATACATCACGAAATGATCCCCCGAATTCTGTAAAAGCAGTACGTGCACCATCAATGACAACAATTTCTTTACTCAATGTACTTCACCTTACCTTCCAACAAATTGTGGCTTTCTTTTTTCTACAAAAGACTTCATTCCTTCAACACGATCCTTACTTGCAAATGCATTACCAAAGCAAGCAGTTTCAAGGTCTAAGGCCGCCTGTAAGTCCACCTCTGTCCCTCGATTAATCGAAGTCTTTAGCATTTTCATAGCAATCCGTGGTTTTTGTGCTAATTTTTCCGCCCATTCAATCGCTTCTTCAAGTACACGCTCTGACTCTACCACCTTATTGACTAAGCCCACTTCAAGTGCTTTTTCAGCATCTATCATTTCACCAAAATAGAGCAATTCTTTCGCTTTCGCTTGACCAATTAAACGTGGAAGTCGTTGCGTGCCACCGCCACCAGGGATAATGCCTAAATTAATTTCAGGTAATCCAAACTTTGTTGTTGGTGATCCGATTCGGAAATCACAGGCAAGTGCTAATTCACAGCCACCACCTAAAGCAAGCCCGTTAACTGCGGCAATCACCGGCTTTGAAATGGATTCAATTTTGTCATAAGCTAGACGAGAGATTCTTGACATCTCCATCATGTCGGCACCATCTAAGTTGACCATTTCATTGATATCTGCACCTGCTGCAAACGCGCGGTCTCCTTTTCCAGTAAGAATGATGGCGCGAACTTCTGAATCCTTCTCTAGTTCCTCGAATAAAGTAAATAATTCTTTATAGACTTGGCTACTTAACGGGTTATATGGAGGTCGATTTAAATAGACAATCCCGATATGTTGGTCATTTGTAAGGTATTGAACTGTATCCATTATTTCGTAACACAACCTTTCTATATTATTTATCGTTATAGTCGTACCAGCCTGCTCCTGCTTTCTTCCCAACCCGGCCAGCGCGAACTAAATTACGCAATGTAAGGGGGGCGGCAAATCGTTGATCCTTGAATTCTTCGTAAAAATAATCCATAACATGAAGCCCAATATCGACTCCTGCATAGTCTTGTAGAGTAAACGGCCCCATCGGATAATTCAGTCCTAAAGTAACTGCCTTATCTATGTCTTCTGGAGTAGCAACTCCTTCTTCCACTAAGCGGATTGCTTCGATAAATTGAGGAATCATGATTCGATTGACAATAAATCCTGGAACATCTTTCTTTACTTCAATCGGCTCTTTTTTCATCGCGATTGCCAATTCTTTGAATACGCTTACAGTTTCGTCACTCGTATTGTAGCCTCTAATAACTTCTACTAATTTCATTACCTGTGGTGGATTGAAGAAATGCATCCCCGCTACTTGCTCGGGTCTGTTAGTGCTACTGGCAAGTTCAGTAATTGACATGGAGGAAGTATTTGATGCAATCAACGCGTCAGGCTTTAATATTTCATCTAGCTGCTGAAAAATATCTTTTTTTGCATCTAAATCTTCAATAATAGCTTCGATGACGGCATCACAGTCTCTCACATCAGACATGCTAGTTGTTAGTTTTATTCTTGAAAGAATTGCTGATTTATCATCTTCGGTTAATTTTCCTTTACTTATGGAACGATCCATCAATTTTTCCAAGCGTGCTTGTGCATTATCTAGAAACCTTTGGTCGACATCTACTAGCACTACCTCAAATCCGCAAATTGCTGCTTGATGAGCTATTGCACCACCCATAGTTCCTGAACCAATTACACCAATTTGGTTAAATTCCATGGTAAACCCTCCGTTATGTATATTTTTCATATAGAAATCATAATTTTTACAATTTTCATATTAATTATAGTGTTTTTAGGAAAAAGCTATCTACCGTAAATTAGAGGAATCGGAAGGGGTTGATTTCGGAAATTAGCGGAAAGGGGGAAGTAATGCTCGCGAAATTGGGCATTTAAATAAAAAAGCTGACTCTACATCGAGTCAGCTTTTGGGTTAAACTATTTATTTGTCAGTGGAATAGTTAATACATTCTCTTTCGAACCATCTTTAGCGGAATAAACAAACAGTTCGAATCTGGCGTCATTTTTTGCATTTGCTATTAATTCTTTCTCAATCGGGATTTCAAAGTCACCCCAAGATGGTGCACCTACTGTTTGATAGTGGTTTTCAAATAAATTTTCCTCACCATCATAAACTGCATAGTCAAAAACACCTTCAAAAACTTGAGCTTTACCAGTAAATACGAATTCATTATCCGTCTCAGACACTTTTACATCTTTGAAGATTTTGTTCTGGTATACTTTTTCTTCATTTGTTGGTGTTTCACTTTTTGCAGTGCCTTGCTCATTTTCATCATTATTTTCTTCTTGGGTTGCGTCATCGTTATTTTCTTCTTCCTGAGTCGCTTCATCATTATTGTTTTCAACTTGTTCTTCAGTTTCATTCACCTGTTCATTCTCATCAGGTGTATTGGTTTGATCGTTTTGATTACATGCGGCTAAGAGTACACCAATACTCAATATGGTAATAAACATTATTATTTTTTTCATTAGAATCCTCTCCTTAACATTTTTGTTTGTCATTATTTTGCGTAATTTAAGGAAAAAAATACCTTGGGACAAGTAAAGTAATTTCTATCAATATTGCCTGGTTATTAAAAAAGTTGTCCAATATGTTGCGTTTTTCGCATATACATAAGAACACGTCCATTTAGACAGGAGAATTCTTAAAATATGTCATTGATTACGAAAGCAGTTGCTATCCTTGTAGGCAGCACAACAATCGCATTTGGGATAAATATTTTCTTAATCCCCAATAAGGTTTTAGATGGTGGGATTATTGGTTTAGGGTTAATTGTAAGTTATTTATTTCACACAAATGCGGGGTTCACGATAATGGTATTGAGTATACCTATATTTGCTCTCGCTTGGTTTAAATATCGCTCCTATTTTTTTAATAGTCTACACGGTATGCTTCTATCGTCACTTTTTATTGACCTCTTTCACAACTTCAATCAAGTCCGTTTAAGTATCTCACCCATTCTTAGTTCGCTTACAGGTGGCTTATTGATTGGTTTTGGGATTGGAATTATGCTTCGATTCGAGACAAGCACTGGTGGTACAGATTTATTAGCCCAGTTCCTATCGGATCTAGTTAAAATGAATGTAGGAATTATCATTCTTATAATGGATGTCTTTGTAATATGTCTCGGAGGTTTATTTGTTTCTTCAGAGACTTTCTTTCTTTCAGCTATAACCATATTAGCTGGTGGAATAGCTACAAGTATTTGCACTTGGAATTTGGAAAATAATGATAATAGAACGAAATACTAATTTCACATTATTCATGTTTGGGTAAAGCGTCTAGTCATAGGACAATCGTGGAACATATGATGAAATTGTGTTTATCAAATAGGTGAAAATCACTAAATGAGATATTTTAATAAAACGAATAAATAGTCGATGTTTTACCTATTGTTCACGCCATTTTTTTGGATATTAAAATAAGGAAATGGAGATGGAGTTATATGGACATTGTGGAAGAAAAACAATACCATGAAGAGTTAATGGAATGGTGTAATAACATTTATTTTCACTGGCAAAGAATGAAACCGAGGTTTTTAAAATTATTTGATTTGAAGAGCTTAGAAGAATGGGAAGAGTCATGCCTTGGATTGAAAGAAAAATTACAGACGGATAGGATAGCGGACATTGATGAATATCAAACAGCTCAAAAATTATTTGAGCAGTGGGAAATCTTGTATAGAGAATCAATTAATGATCAAAAAGAAATTAAATCTGATGTGAGGGAGATGTCTGAGTTGTCCCCTGATTCTAATATGGAAATAGAACTGTCAAATCAGGAAAGTGATAAAGCAGAAGATGAACCCATCAATATGACGATTAAAATGGAGATACCGTTACAGGAATTCAGAAAAATTTTATTAGACTATAAAAAAGAAGTAGTAAACTGGGAGTCTACCATAATTCCCAAAATATAAAACGTTTAAATTCCCCATTCATATCCTGTCTTATTTTAGAAATATATTTTTATCATAAATTAGGGATTATTTAGAAAGATTAGGAAAGTCTTTTACAATTACACCTACATCTATAATGATTCAAAAATGAGCAGTTTGATAACTTAATATTCCCGCTTTTAACTGAATTTATTTTAACAATTAATTCAATCAATATAAAAAGTCGATTTAGGTAAAATATAATCGTTGTCATTACAACGAGAAAAAATGTAGGAGGCGGTAAAATGGCAAATCAACTTGATACAAATAAATTAAAACAAGCAGAAGCTCAAGCTTCAATTGCAAAAGACATGATTACTTCAGCAATCGAACAGTCAGCCGCAAACCAAATTTTAGCAAACGAAGCTTTAAAATCAGCTTCACAGGAGATTGCTCAGATTCAAACACTAATAAGTCAGGCTCAATCTACACTTCAAGCACAAACAACTGACGAATCTTAAATTATTATGGACCCCTTATACAAGAAGGGGTCCATAGCCCTGTAGGGAATCAGATTTCAACTTTCTTGGGACGTTGCTGGCATCTTTTCTTTCTCTGATACGTAGATAAAATGACTCCACCTACTATAAAAAGTGATCCCACCATTTCTGCACCAGTTATTGGTTTGTATAATACTATTAATCCCATTATCATCGCTACAAAGGGTTCTAGATTTGATAAAATGGAAGCCTTCGAGGCATCGACAAATCTTATATTATTATTCCAAATCAGATTAGCAATACCATGTACCACCACGGCCGTACCGATCAATAAAACCCAATCAGAGAAGTTTGGACTTATTCGTAAAGGTGAATCCAGTAAAAAGGCAAATGGAATTGCTACAATAAGTCCAACTATATTTGAATATAACGTAATAGTCAGTGGGTCTGTCCTGTTGGATAAAAGCCTTGTCATAATAATCATAATCGCAAATGTTATCATCGTTACAACAATCCAAATAAGGCCTTTATCCATTTGAATTGTTGCAAAAGTTCCTTTTGTTACAACAAAGTAAATACCTATTATAGCGACAAAAGACCCTATTAACATGCGCATTGTTAATTTTTCTTTTAAAAATATGGCAGCTAATATACTTGTTAAAATGGGCGTAGTCGCCAAAATTAACGCTGATGTTGTTGGATCCGCTGTTTGCAATCCTTTAAAAAATGACCATTGGTTTATAAATACACCAATTACCCCTAGAAAAAAAATAGAAAGAAAATCTGATTTATTTATCGGTTTAAAGTGTTTTTTGAATAAGGTTAATCCAATCAAAAAAATAACAATAAACACAAGCCTTAACATCGTTAATAGGGCTGGTGAAAAATCCAAAACTAAAATTTTCCCAAATATAAAATTACTGCCCCATACCACTACGCAAAAAGTTAGCCAAGAATAAGCTTTTAACATTAATAACACCATCCAGAGTACAAAAATGACGACTATTATAGTTTAAACATCCTAGATGGGTCCGTAAACATTTCTGTTTAGCCAAAAAAAAAAGGTGCCTTACCCCCAAAGCATAAAAAACCGGGGAAAGGCACCGCTGCTATCAATAGAATTTTATTAAAATTTAGGGTGACTGCTAAAATAGCTTCAACCCACGTTTAATGATGCTCCGAATAGGCTCTTCGGTAGTGGTTATCATGTTCACTTTTGGAAAACTAAGCTGAATTCTGTTACGAACTTGATTTTTTATGTAGTGGTTGTGTTGAAAAACGCCACCTTGTAAAATCAAATCGAATTCGTTCTGTTGGATTCCTGCATTTTCAATTGCAGTATGTACCAGAAGTAGCAGTTCCTCTACAGCACGTTCTAATATTCGTTTACTTACTGGATCGTCCAATCGAAATGCCTCATCCACTGTGGTTGCAAGAGCACCCACGTCATCAACAGAATATGCATCACTGTAAGCCCAATTATAAAGTTCTTCAATTTTTGTAAAATCAAATTTCTCTAATACTAACTTGGTTAATAGTGTATCTTCTCCACGACCATCCTGCATTTTAAGAACGGATTCAATGGCTTGTTTGCCGATCCAATAACCGCTTCCTTCATCACCAAATCGGTGGCCCCATCCACCGGAACGGACAATTCGATTGTTGCCATCATGAGCAAAAACAATAGAGCCTGTTCCTGCAATTAAGAGGACGCCAGCTTTGTTTTGGGTCGAGCCTAAAAGGGCAGATAGACAATCATTTTCTACTTGTAGTCTCTCAATCTTAATTGCCAATCCATTAACGGTTTCCTGTACAACTCTTGAAACTTCTTTTTCATCATTATCCGTATCAATACCGGCAAGCGCAAATACAGCTTTTTTCACGTTATCCACATTACTCGGATCAATCCCTGCATCCTTAAAGGCAGCAAGAATAGCTTTTTCTAAGGCTTCTCTGACTTTGATAGCCCCTGCTACATGATAATTTGTAGCACCAGCTCTTCCTTCGCCAAGAATCGTTCCATTTGCATCCACTAGGACCGCAAGTGTTTTTGTTCCACCCCCATCGACTGCAAGCAGTTCGATGGTATTCTTATTCATTGGCTCCAGTCCAATCTGTTATGAAGCTTGAAACTTTAGCCGCGGATTTGTTAAGATGTTCTCGTTTTTCATCTAACCAAGCTGAAAGTTCTTCTTGTTCAGTTAAGCGTGTTTTGATCGTTTTTTCCATTCTACTTGGACTTGGTCCGCCCTCTAAATCACGGATTTTAACAAAATACTCTGGACTTAATACTTGCTTTAATTCTTCTGCTGTTAAGGTAGATTCCTTGCCAACTACCTTTTTAGACTGCTCATTTAATAGATCAAGTGTTAATGATTCTAACGATGTTTTGCCTTGATTTGTAAGCTCTGTAACAGTAGAACTTACAACATGATGTGCTTGGCGGAAGGATAGACCATCACTGCGTACAATTGTATCCGCTAATTCTGTTACATTTGCGAAGCTTTCGCTAGCACGTTTTAAAAGAGTTTCTTTATTCACTTCCATTGTAAGTAAGACAGAAGTCAACAACTCATAAATTCCACCTAGTCTTTCGATGGCTTTCCAGATGTATGGCTGCATGTCATCTTCAGTATCGACAATGTCTCCGAATGGAGTGTTATGAACCATTAATAATACTGTTTGACAATCACCCGCTACACTTGATAAAAGTGCTCTCATGTGTTCAATTGAAACAGGGTTTCGTTTTTGCGGCATGATTGAACTGATTTGTACATATGGGGCAGAAAGAAGAAAAGCACCATATTCCTGTGTTCCCCATAATAAGAAATCTTGCATGGACCGTCCGAGATTCAATGCTGATAATTGAACAGCAGTTGCTGTTTCTGCGATATAGTCGGCACCTGCGACAGCGTCCCAGGCATTATCAATCATATCCTCAAAACCTAGTAAATCCTTCATTCGTTCTCGGTTAATCGCAAAACCAGAAGTTGTGAGCGCTGCTGCCCCCATACTGCTGCGGTTTACGGTTTTGTATGCAGCTTGAAGTCGAACAATATCACGAGTTAACATATCGGTCATGGCATTTAGATAATGAGCTAGTGTTGTTGGTTGAGCCTGCTGCGTGTGTGTGTACCCAATCATAATTGTTTCTTTATGTTCTTCGGTCATTTCGATGAGAGCATCGCGGAGCTTTAATGCCTTTTCTATTAAAGGAAGAAGCTTTTTCCTTAATGTCATTCGATAGATGGCAATCCCCATATCATTGCGGCTCCGGGCAATATGAAGGTTACCTGCAATGTCGCCTGCATCTTCAATCAATGCATGCTCGACTTCAAAAAATAAATCCTCAAATTCGCCAGTATAGCTTCTCTTTTGGATTTCATCTTGATCAAGGTGAGATACTGCCTTGGCAATTTTTTTTGCCTCATCTTTTCCAACGAGCCCTTGTTCGACTAGCATAATTAAATGGGCATTGTGGATTTCAATCATTGAATCAAGCAATTGATGCTTTGCCTCATTATAGGCAGGTTCAAGTACCATTGACGTATATGTTTTAGAAGGAAAAACTGTACCTTCAGTTTCAATGATCTTATCTCTAAGTGAGTTTTTCATTCTAGTCAATCCCTTCTGTTCCTTTATCTGCGATCCAATTTTTGATTAACTCATTCATATTGGATGCCGCCTTTTCCACAATTAACTTTCCTTTTTCATAGGAGGTTTGTTGAATTAGACCTGTATAGCCATCCCAAGCTCTAGGTGTTCCTTCTACAAGAACATATGGCATAGAAGAAAGTGGGGCCACCTCTTTAAATTCGGTGTCTCCTTCTTGTACATTCACCAAATCGGGACGAAATGCTTTTACCGCAGACATTTCATATGGGCCACCATGACCTCTACCTTTTGTCCCAACAAAACCGATTTCTTCAGCAGCATTGATCGCAACCATCTGCCACCAGTTGATTAACAAGAAGCTAGCGTCCGTATGTTTCCCTGTCACATATTCTGCGACTGTTCGAGAAACACCCATATTGGCATCATGAGCATTTAAAAGAACGATCCTTTTAATCCCTTGGTTGATAATTCCCATCGTAATATCAATTAAATATTCGGTGATAATACTTGGTCGAATCGGGATCGTTCCTTGATATTTAGAAGTTTTTCCAGGACATGCTGTATAGGGAACCGTCGGTAAAACGGCTCCACCTAAATCATCATCAATTAAATCTGCAAATCCATCAGCAAGGATAATATCCGTTCCTAAAGGAGAATGCGGTCCGTGGTACTCAAAGCTTCCTAGTGGAACAACCGCAAACGCAGCCTGCTCCAATGTCTTCAAGTCTCTACCGTGAACATCACTAGCCTTCATAAAAAATCCCCCTTCTTAGATTGCGGAGCCTGCTTTTCCATCCGTTATCTTTTGTGAAATAAATAGAACTGTAATAATTAAAATGATTTGAAGCACGCCGTATGCACACGCAGTTCCAAATTGAAAAGCGTACATTTTTTGGAATATCGCAACTGATAGTGGCATCGTTGACGTACTATAGATCAGGATTGAAGCAACGAATTCACCTAACCCTTGAACTAGTGCAAGCAACGTACCGGCAAGAATACCTGAGAAAGCCATTGGAACAACGACTCTTCTAAATGTGTACCACCAATTGGCACCTAAACTTCGCGCTGCTTCTTCAACTGATTCATCCATTTGCATTAAAGCTGCAGACGTAGAACGGAAGATCAGTGGTAAATGTCGTACAAAATAAGCCAAAGGTAAAATCCAGAAGGTTCCGATTAACACTTGGTTAAAACTGAATAAATTTGGTTCACTAAATGCTGCAATTAAGTTAACCGCTACAACCGTACCAGGTAATGCCCAAGGAACCATGATTAGAATATCAAGTAAGGCTTTGCCTTTAAATTTCGTTCGAACCATTGCATAGGCTGCTGCCACACCAAACAGAATATTACCTGCTGTTGCGACAAAACTCATCTGTAAACTGTTCCAAATTGGGCGCCAGGTTCGTTCATCTGTAAACAGGTCAATATAGTGCTGCAAGGTGTACGCTGTCGGGATAATTTGTACCGTCCATTCCCCGTCCACTGAAAACGAAATAAGGACTAGAACAAGAATTGGAAGCATCAAAATAATAACCCCAACAAATGAAAGGAACATCGATAAGTATTTTACAAATGGGGAACGTAATTCAGTTCTGTGAACACTGATCCCTTTGCTTTGATTTTGGAAGTTACGTCTTCCTTGATACCATCTCATTAAAATTAAGAAAGAAATCGAAACAATGGATAGAATTGTAGATTGCGTTGCCGCCATATCTAAATCCCCATTTGTACGAGATAGATAGATTTGCATGGTCATGGTTCGTTCTACACCGAACATTAAGGGCGCTGTATAAGAAGCCATTGAAATCATAAATACAAGTAACGAAGATGCCACGAGTGCTGGAGTAAGCATTGGTAGGATTACCTTTCTCCAAATACGAATTCTTCCAGAGCCAAGGCTTGTTGCTGCCTCTTCCAATGAAGGATCTAACCCCTTGATGGCTGCAGCCGCCGTTAAATAAAAATACGTATACATTGTAAAGGTGTGTACCACTATTACCCCAACGACACCTCTTAAGGCAAATGGAACTTCTTCCAGATTAAATAGCGCTTGGAAAGCTCTTGGAATAATGCCACTTTCCCCATAAAGGAAGGTAAATGACAGTACCCCAACTAATGGTGGTAACGCCATCGGTACTAGAATTAAGACAGAGAGAATTTTTCTTCCTGGGAATTCGTAACGTTCCATTAAAAATGCCATCGTGACACCAACAATGGCACACGTAATTACACTTATTACCGATATATATATACTTGTCCAAAGCGCCTCTAGGTTTGCTGTACTTGTTAAACCAAAGAAGCGTTGGTAATTTTCGAGATTTGCACCTTCTTCACCGACCACGGATTGAATAAACGTTTGATAAAACGGATAAATAACATAAGCTAATAACACTAAAAACAATGGAGAAATTAAAACATACACAAAATATTTCGAACGGGTAAGTCGAGCCCACCAATTCTCTTGCACGACAGTACTTTGATTCGCACTCATTCTTTCACCTCCTATTCACCAATCAAGTAGATTCCATTTTCGGGTACGTGAAGGGTAATTGAATCACCGCGACTTAGGATTTTGTTACCTTTATTAATAATCATGACTTTTATCAGATTGGATCCTATTTTCACAAGATAATTGATACTGACTCCTGTAAATTCAACAAGCTGAACCGTGCCTGTTAATTGGTTTACACCTGGACCTTCATGCAATGCTTCCGGTCGAATCGAGCATTTGATTTTTTCACCTACAACAAGCTTCTTCCCATTTGCAAATTGAGTCATTGAACCTGTTACGAAAACATCCTCTTCCAACTTCACTTTGACTGCGTCACCATTAATCTCAACAACTTCGCCATTAACAATATTGGATTCACCAATAAAGGAGGCTACAAAGTGGTTGGCTGGACGATTATAGATTTCTTGAGGAGTGCCAATTTGCTGAACAACTCCATCTTTCATAACCATTATGCGGTCAGACATTGTCATTGCTTCCGTTTGGTCATGAGTAACATAGATCGTTGTGACACCTAATTCAACTTGCAATCTCTTAATCTCAATTCTCGTTTCCTCACGAAGCTTCGCATCTAAGTTTGATAGTGGTTCATCAAGTAAAAGAATATCGGGCTCAATTACGAGTGCACGAGCTAAAGCAACACGCTGCTGTTGGCCACCAGATAACTCATTGATTTTACGCGTACCATATTGATCAAGGTGAACAAGCTTTTGTGCTTTTTCTACCTTTTCTTTAATAACAGATTTCGGTAATTTACGAACTTCAAGACCGAATGCAATATTTTCAAATACGGTCATGTGTGGGAATAGTGCGTAGTTTTGGAACACCATACCAATGTTACGCTTGTTTGGCTGGAGGGTTGTTACATCTTTATTGTCAAACAGGATTTTCCCCTCTGTAGGAAAATAAAATCCCGCTATCATCCGCAATGTCGTTGTTTTCCCACATCCTGATGGACCTAAAAATGTAAAAAACTCACCAGGTTTCACGTCGATATTTACGTTTTCTACCCCTTTTGCTTTACCAAACATTTTACTAACATGATCAAGTCTTACATTTTTCAAACCAAACACCTCGCTGTATAAAGTAAAACTTCCTAACCTTTAAAAGGGGGTGAAAACAATTCTTCACCCCTCTTACAAAAAACTATTAATTTTTACCTTTGATATTTTCATCCCAATGTTGCATCCACTCAGCTTCTTTTTCAGCCATTACTGACCAATCAAGATCTAATGACTTCAGTTCAAGCTCTTGGTACCAATCTGGCATTGTAGACTTATCGATGTCTGTACGAGTTGGAATTTGGTATAAATCTTCTGCTAATGTTGTACGTGTCTCTGGTTCAAACAAGAACTCATAGAATAATTTTGCATTTTCAAGGTTCTTTGCATTTTTCACAAGACCAACAGCATCAACTAAGATTGGTGCACCACTTTCTGGATACACGAAATCAAATGGTTGGTTATGCTGATTTTTTTGAATTAAAATATCTTGAAGGTTCCAAAGAGAAATAGATCCTTCTTGACGAGCAAGCTTTAAGTATAGATTAGTAGGATCTTGTGCATATTCTTTTGTATTCGCATCTAATTTAGCAAGCCATTCGTAACCCGCTTCTGGATTATCAGCACCTTGCTCATGAATCATTGCAGAGTAGATCGTTCTCATTGTTCCAGATGCTAATACACCACGGATAATGATTTCATCCTTCCATTTTGGATCTAGAAGTTCATCCCAATCTTGTGGAGCTTCTTCTTTAGAAAACACGTCAGAGTTAATCATAATTACCTCTGGTAAAAGCATTTCACCATACCAACGGCCTTCAGCATCCTTATGTTCTGGAAGAATACTAGCATCAAAGCTTGGTTTAAATGATTCAAGTAAATCTTCATCTGCTGCTGTCATGAACGCAGATTGCGTTCCTCCCCACCAGAAGTCAGCTTGTGGATTTGCTTTTTCTCCACGAACACGCTCAAGAACTTGTTGAGCACCCATTGTTAATACATCAACTTTGACATCTGGGTACTTTTCATTGAACATCTCAACCACTTGATCCACAATAGTTTGGTCACGAGCTGTATAGATTACGAGGTTACCACTTGCTTCAGCTGTTTCTTCCGTTTTGCCTTCGTCATTTCCCTTTGCTGGCTCCTCTTCCTCAGTAGAAGAACTACCAGAGCATGCTGATACAAAAAGCATCAATGCTGCAATCAAAAGAACTAAAAAATGCTTCTTTTTAAACATAAGAATCCCCCTTAAATCATTTTTATTTATTCAAAAGCAGGACAATTTGACCTACTAAAGAATCGAATAGAATAAGAGCTTGCTATAAAATATGCAGCTAATTACTAGGTATTCTGCTTTTCAAGCTAGTTTAAAATACTTTCATGCTCTCTGAGGAATAACGAGATAGCTCCAAGTACGCCTGCATGTTCACCTAATTGCGACAATTGTAATTCAACAGAACTCGGAAGATACCTTTGGACAATAAGTCGTAATTTAGTAAGTATGTAATCGGATGACTTCATGACCCCGCCATCTAATAGGATAATTTCTGGATTTAATAGAGTGGCTGCATTAATAATTCCATATGCAAGATGTTCAATCGCTTCATCGACCACTGTTTGGGCAATCTCATCACCTGCTTTTGCCAGTGAAAAAGCCTGCTCTCCTGTGATTTCGGAATTCAGTGCCTCTTTATACATAGGGTGACCCTCGTGTTGCAGGATCAGCTTTGTTACCTTTTCTCCAATTGCTTTTCCTCCAGCAACACTTTCAAGATATCCATACCGGTGAAAAGTGGGTTTAAATTCATTTTTTATATCGTTCTTATCAGTGACGATATATCCGAATTCCCCAGCTGCATTTGAAGAGCCACGATATAGCTGATTTTGAATAATAATGCCACTTCCAATGCCTGTTCCGACGGCTATAAATAAAACATTTTCCTTATTCTTCGCGTTTCCTAACCATTGTTCTCCAAGAACTGCTACATTCACATCATTATCTACGAAGACTGGAAAAGAAAAATATTGTTCTGTCTCCATCAAAAGCGGATAACGAACCCAATTTAAACTTGGTGCTTCGACAACAACGCCTGATGCTGTTTCTGTAATGCCTGGTACGCCTATTCCCATTCCCAAGATCTTAGCCGGATCGAGCTGACTACTTTGAATCAACTCTTGAACCTCTTTATGTATTTGTTTGACTAAGCCACTTTCTAAATACTTACTTGTGCTAAAGCTTGTCGAACAGAGCATCTTTCCATTCAGATCGGAAATAATAATTCTTACCTTTGTTCCTCCAATGTCTGTTCCAATTACATAAGCAGCGTTTTCATTAAAATAGAGATGAATAGGCCTTCTTCCTCCCTGTGAGGACGATTCACCATTTCCCTTTTCATGAATCCAATTCTCTCGTACTAGTTCATCAACCAATAAGGAAACAGTCGGTTTACTAATATTTAGTTTTTCAGATATTTCTGCCCTTGAAATCGGTTGATAAATTCGGACACATTGCAGGACCATTTTTTTATTATTCGTTCTTACATGAAGATGGGATGGTAGTCTATTCATAGCATCACGGCCTTATTTCATTTAGTTAGTTAGTAAGTTTAACTAATTCAACTACACTATATAACAATTTGGTATCGTTTACAATACTAAATTTTCTAAATTTAACAAGTATACTGTCAAAGCTCATTTTTACTATTATATCAACGGTTTGTCCTAAAACTATTTGACTCCTACGTTATACCCACAAAGAAATAACAAATAGTTATTTGGTAATATTTACAATATTCAGAAAGGATATATAATTCGAATTGAAGGTATGATCATGAGTTAGTTAGTTATAATTACTAACTAAAAATCCTAGGAAAGGAGAGTTTTATAGATTTTTTATCCAAAATTGAAAGGGGTTACAAAATGAAGAAATGTCTCTATGTATTGATATCCATTCTTTTACTTGCTTCATTATTCCCACCACTCAGTCTAGCACAAGAACAAAGTGAAGCCGATGTTGAACTTTGGAATGCAGTTAAGCCTCTAGACACCACTGTCACTTTCTTAAACACAGGTGCACACCCAGATGATGAACGTAGTGATTTTCTAGCCTATTTATCCCGAGGGCTAGGTGTTAAAACAGCAAGCTTGATAGCTAACCGCGGAGAAGGCGGTCAAAACGCGATCGGAAATGAATTAGGAAATGCGCTTGGAATTATTCGTTCAAATGAAATGATAGAAGCAGCAAAGGTTAATGGTGTAAAAGCTTATCACTTAAGTGAAACAACCTCTGATGCGATCTATGATTTCGGTTTTTCCAAATCACCTGATGAAACTCTTGAAAAATGGGGAGAGGAAGTCACATACGAGCGTCTTGTCAAATTTATTAGAACCTATCAACCTGATATTGTCATGCCTTCCTTCCTAAATGTTGATAGCCAACATGGACATCACAGATTGATCAATATCCTATCAGTTAAAGCATTTGAAGACGCTGCTGATCCTACTGTTTTCCCAGAGCAACTAGAAAATGGGTTGGAGCCATGGCAGATTAAAAAGCTTTATTTACCAGTTTCAGCAACCGATGCTACAACATCCATTGAAATTGGCGATTATGATCCTATCTACGGAATGAGTTACCCACAACTTGGTGAAGCTTCAAGATACCTACATAAGAGCCAAGGAATGGGACGTGATATTCCCGTTGAACCAAAGCAACAACATCTGAAATTAGAGAAAACAGCAGTAGATACAGAAGCATCTGATCTATTTGCAGGAGTTCCTTATGATTTCCATGCTTGGGCAGACATCATTCCTGCTAAAAATATCAGTGAGCAACTTGATTCTTTACAAAATAATCTAGAAGAAATTATTGAGCTTTACCCAAATCGCGAGGCAATTTTACCTGAGTCTCAAAAAGCTTTAGGTGTTGTTCAAAAATTAATCTCAACTACAAAATCAGGTAAACTAGATGATGCACTTAAAAATGACCTGCTTCATAAGCTTGAGCTAAAAGAAGAACAGCTTCAACAAGTAAGCTTAGTCTCTTCAAACTTAGCTGTTGATACTGAAATTGGTTCTTACGTATTGACACAAGGTGAACAAACTCAAGTAGAGGTTACGGTAACAAATAACGGAAAGCAAAAAATTCATCATATTGAAGCGGCTTTACTTACTCCTAAAAACTGGAAGCATGAAGGTGCAAGTCAGTTAAAGCATTTAAAGCCAGGTGAATCAAAGACTGTAAGTTTCAATGTAACTGTTCCAGCAGATGCAGAGTATTTTCAACCTTATGCCCATGCTTCGATTCAAGCACAGTTAACATTTAAGGAATACGGTGTGGAAACGACTTCCGTTATCGACTTAGATAATACGGTAAGTGTTCTTCCTGAATTAAGCGTTACACCGGATCCAGTAAACATTACGGTAAATACAGCTAATGTTCAAGATGAAATTCCAGTTTCAGTTAAGGTGAAAAACTATGCCAATGGTGCTAAAACTGCAAAGGTTGCTCTAGACTTACCAGAAGGCTGGACGAGTGAACCAGCTGTAGGAGAAGTAAACTTCACAGAAAGATTTGAGGAAAAAGTAGTATCATTCACGTTAGTACCACCTTCAACTGTCGCAGAGGGTAATTTTACAATTGCAGCAATCGCAGAAGTAGATGGAAAGTCTTTCAAAACGACTGTACAAGAAATTAAATATGAGCATATTAATGATTCTTACTTCATGTATCCTGCTGCCATTAACGGTGTTGCTTTTGAATTATTAAAACCAGATAATCTTAAAGTTGGTTACATCGATAGCGGCTTTGACACAATTGCTGATTCTTTCATTAATGCAGGGTTTGATATTACAAAGCTAACTCCAGAAGATTTAGCCACTGGAGATCTATCACAATACGATACAATCGTTACGGGGATTCGCGCAACTCTTGGTAGAGAGGATCTACTAGCAAATAATGAAAGATTGCTTGAATATGTGGAAAATGGTGGACATTTGGTGATGCAATACGTGACGGCAGCAGACCCATGGGATGCTAATCTAACACCACCATATCGTTTGAAAATTGGTACACCTTCCATTCGCTGGCGCGTAACGGATGAAAATGCAGAGGTTGATGTACTTCAACCAGAGCATGAACTCTTTAATTTCCCTAACAAGATTACCGAAAACGACTGGGATAACTGGGTACAAGAAAGAGGCCTTTACTTCCCAATGGAATGGGATGAAAGCTATGAAACATTCGTTTCAATGGCAGACCCAGGCGAGGATCCATTCACAAGTGGAATCCTAATGGCTGAATACGGGGAAGGTACTTACCTTTACACCAACCTCGTCTTCTACCGTCAAATTGGAGCACAAGTTCCTGGAGGATATCGTATGTTTGCGAACTTGATTAGTTATGGGGCAAAAAATTAAAGATATAGGAACATTGGGAAAAGCTATAGACGTGGAGTCTATAGCTTTTTCGTATGTTTAACATTTATTTGACGTATTATTATTATTTCCGAAAAAACAAGAAATAATATACAGACTCATGTAGCGCTCTTTGAGCTTCCAACACCGCGCAGATGACGTTTGAGGATTTTGCCGCTAGCGTTTCTCGGCAATTCTGCCACAAACTCGACCCTCTTTGGCACCTTATAGTTGGCTAGATTGTTCCTTACATGCTGAAGGATCTCCTCCTCAGATACTGGAGCTTTGATGACAACGAAGGCAGTGACTGCCTCAATCCACTTTTCATCAGGGACACCGACAACTGCGACTTCAGCGACCTGGGGCAACTCGTAGATGCAGTCCTCTATTTGGCGGGAAGCCACTAGCACACCACCAGTGTTGATGACATCCTTCACCCGATCAATTACCTCGATGTATCCGTTCTCGTCCTGCTTCACGAGATCTCCAGAGTGGAACCAACCACCAGCGAACGCCTTGGCAGTAGCCTCACTTTTGTTCCAGTAGCCTAGACAAAGCTGTGGTGAACGGTAAACAATTTCGCCAAGTTCGCCAGGGGGCACACAATTACCTTCGGCGTCCACAACCCGCGCCTCGACGAAGAGCATTGGTCTTCCTGCTGAACCTGGGTGATCCGTATGCTCCTCGGGACGGAGAACTGTACAAGCTGGCCCCATCTCGGACTGGCCAAACACATTGTAGAAGCCGAGCTTTGGCAGACACTTCTGCAGTCGTTCGAGTATTGGTCCTGGCATGATCGAAGCTCCATAATAGGCCTTCCGAAGATTCCCGAGGTCTCGAGATGTCAGGTCAGAGTGATTCGCGATTGAAACCCAAACGGTTGGGGCAGCGAAGAACGATGTAATGGCGTCACGTTCGATGGTTTCCAGCACAGCACCTGCCACGGGAGCAGGAAGTACCTTGTTCCAACCACCTACCAACAGTGCAGGCAGCATGAACACATGCATCTGCGCGGAGTGGTAAAGGGGCAGGCAGTGAAGCGCACGATCTGACTCCTTGATGTCCAAACCGTGGATGCAACTCATGTAATGGTGCATCAGAGCACGATGTGTCATGATTGCACCCTTTGGATCTGACGTAGTGCCCGAGGTGTAGAGTAACTGAGCGACATCCGTGTCCTCGACATCGAACTCATCCTCTCCCACAGGACGATTGTCGTTACTGAAAGCCCACTCCAGGAGTTCGTCCTCGAATCTGAGTACCTGCCGATGGCTGTTCGACCTAGTCTGGGAGATTGCAATGGCAAGGTCTCGGTCAGCAATTACGAACTTTGGATCGGAATCTCCGAGAATGTAGTCGAGTTCCCCTGCTCGGAGCTGGAAGTTCACCGGAACATGAATAGCTCCTATACGTGCTGTGGCCAGAAACAGCAGAACATACAGGTCAGAGTTTTTACCGTAGGAAGCGACTCGGTCTCCCTTTTCCACCCCTTGTTCACGCAGTTTGCGAGCGATACGCGTGACCCCCATGTCGAGTTCACGGTAACTCCACTCCCTGTCATTAAACACAATGGCCGTTCTATGTGGGATCCTTGCGGCCGTTCGACGGACGGCCTCGGCTATGGTACTTGTTCTCAAATCAATATCAGTCCTCTCTTGTCTATTTTTATACGCCTATAAATTATGTAATATTCCAAAAATAAAGACTATTTATCTGAATATTAGCCCACTCCAACTAGGCTGTCAATAAATTTATAGAGCGTTTTGAATAACAATCTGTGAAAGAATCCCAGATAACATATTCATGGTTAAGTAAATAATGTCATTCCTGCAAGTTAGTTTTTTAAAATACCAGATCCCACCAACTATTTAATAAAAATTTAGAGTGGCCTGTGGAAATGATCTTAAGCCGGCTTTTCTACTATCAGATTAACCGGATAAAATGCCCTAATAACCATAAAATAAGGGGGAATTGAATACTGGATTAAAATATATAGTATACGGGGTGTGAAGGTATGGAAGTAAATAAACGAATATATCAGTCAGTTTTTAAATTGTGAATGATGACCGAAAAGACACGATTGAGAAATGAAAAAAAATTGGACGAAGAAACAGAATAATACGCACGAATCATTATGGAAGACTAACAGAATCTAAGTGAAAAATCAGATTTAATTGCAGTCAAAAACATTAAAGAGCCTTTCCTTATGGAGAGGCTCTTTACACTGATACATCTGTTTTAATCTTTTCTTACAAGTGGTGAATGGCACTCACCTGCTTTGATTAAAGGATTTAACGTAAAAACCATTATGGGTGAAGAGTTAAATCTCTTTACCGAATTCAACTTTTCTGTCATTCTACAATTACGGCTTCTTTTTGTGCTAATAAACAAAGTTCTGCAGCTTTAAATGCATGTTCTTGTGTCATTGCTCGTTCTGTTCTATTTAAACAATCCAAAATTAATTCGCCAAAAAAGGGGTAACCAACCTTACCATTTAGCTCTAAGTGCTGTTCTCCTTCATCGTTCACCAAAAATAGGTGATCACCATCTGGATTTCGGGCAATATCAATATATTTTCTAAGCTCAATATAACCCTTTGTTCCTAAGATTGTTAATCTCCCATCACCCCAAGCACCTAACCCAGTAGGTGTTAGCCAATCAACGCGGAAATAATTGGTTGCTCCGTTGTCTCCGAGCAAAGTTGCATCTCCGAAATCCTGAAATTCAGGATACTCTTTACAATGATAGTTTGCCACCTTGCTATGAAGCACCCTAGCATCTTTGCACCCTGCAAAAAATAAAAATTGCTCAATTTGATGGCTGCCGATGTCGCATAAGATCCCCCCATATTTCTCCATTTGGAAAAACCATTCTGGACGCATATGCGCATTTAATCGATGCGGTCCTAATCCAAGCACTTGAACGACTCGGCCAATTGCTCCATCTTGAATAAGTTGTCCTGCAAAAACAGAACTTTCAACGTGTAAGCGTTCGCTATAGTAAACCATGTATTTTTGTCCAGTAGTACGTACTTTCGACTTTGCTTGTTCCAATTGTTCAATAGAAGTAAAAGGAGTTTTATCAGTAAAGTAATCTTTACCATGCTCCATCACTTTAACTCCCAGTGGTCCCCGCTCTGAAGGAATAGCAGCTGCCGCTACAAGATGAACTTCTGGATCTTGTAAAATTTCTTTTTCAGAACTAGCTACTTTCACACCAGGATAAACCTCTAGAAATTGCTTTACTTTTTCAGGATCTGGATCATAAACCCACTTTAATGTTGCTCCCGCTTCTATCAAACCATTACACTGACCGTAAATATGCCCATGATCAAGTGCCATCGCGGCAAAAACAAACTCACCTCTGCCAACTACTGGTCGGGGTTTTCCCTGTGGAGCATAATTCATTCCATCATTTTTTTGCATTGTGATATTCTCCTCTATGACATTACGAAATTCCAATTTAGTAGTATATTATTTTCTAAAAGCATATCCTTTTACCTTCAGCAGCTGACCAATAAGCTGCATAAATTGCTTTCGTAGAATCATAGGCAAGGGAAAAATCCGATTTTGGTTTTCTTTCAAATGCGACACACTCCATAAAATCCTGGAATTCATCCACATAGCCTCTTACGTACTCTTCCATAGGACTTACAAACTGCCAGCCTTGTTTCGTTTCTACTTTTTCGCTAATGTATATATCCTCCAAATTTGTTTCATTAGCAAAGTAGGATAAAGCGTGGTTGTTGGGTGTCATATTACAAATATGTGCACTTTCAGGAGTGAAAACTTCAACTATATTTCTTATGCCGCCAACAATCATATCTCCAGCCATCACAGCAGCCTTTGTGCCGTCTGAAAAAGATATACTAACATTAGCCCAGTCTTCAACGTCTACTGGTCGAGCTGCAACAACTCCGCGATCTGCCTCATTTAAATGATTTGTAATATTACCTACTTCCGCGACTATGCTCTCAATATGGATATCTTCGTTCCGAGCTTCGGCTTCAACCTGCTTCAAATATAGTAGGGCTGATAAAGGGTGACATCCCTGACGGATTAATGCACCTCCACCTGTAAATGCCCACTGGGCAGCATGAGCAGCATGAGATCCACTGTGACTCTCTTCACCTTTCAGTAAAAGAATCTTGCTTCTTCTTGCTTTGATAATCTCTGCACATTTCCTTATTGAAGGTGCATACACCCAATTCTCAGCATACATGAATAACTTGCCACTTTGCTCGACCACTTCTTTTAATTTATTCATGCGCCCGATAACATCGTGATACATTTTTTCCTTTGAAACACTTGACCCAATATTGACATCTCCTGCTCCATAAAAGCCTGTCATCGGTTTTTCACATATGACATGCTTTCCCTCCTCCATAGCACGAATTATCATTCCCTCGTGCAGATGAGCTGGTGTGCAAATATCTACAACATCAATTTCTGGATCTTCCAGTAACTGTTCGAATCGGGAATATACCTTTTCGATGCTGTATTTTTCAGCAAATGACTGTACCTTTTTATTTGTTGATGCCACAGCTTTTAAACATACATCTATTCCGAAAACCTTTTTATAACTATCGATGTGGATCGCTGCGATGAATCCGCTACCTACGATTCCGACATTTACTTTTTTCATAAATTGTCACCCCGAGATGCTTTTTTTCTTTGAAATGATAGGCTTTATCTTATCAAAGACTTTAAACTGCGCTAAAATCATTAAGATAATGGCAATTACAAATACAATACAAATAGGTCTTGTAAAGAATGGTATAAGACTACCATCGGATAATACTAATGCACGTCTTAAATTTGAATCTGCCATTGGTCCAAGAACGACCCCAAGTAAAAACGGTGCAGCTGGATAATCCATTTTCGACAATATTAGTCCGATTATTCCGAAAATAAACATCATATAAACACTGGTGATTGAATTATCAATGACGAAAGAACCAACTGCACAAAATACAAAGACAATCGGCATTAAAATCTTTTTATCAAAACGAAGAACTTTTACGGTATATCTCGATACAAATAGTCCTAAAAGGAGCATAACCAAAGCACTCGCTACCAAATACATACTCATTGTATAGATAAAACCTGGTGATTCCCCCATCAACAAAGGTCCTGGTCGATAACCATGTAACCATAAAGCCGCTAGTAAAACTGCAGAGGATGTACTACCAGGAACAGCTAGGGTCAGTACAGGAATTAAGTTTCCGCCTATTGTCGCATTAATTCCAGTCTCAGCAGCAATAACTCCTTCGTAAGAACCCTTACCAAATTCTTCTTTCTTTTTACTTCGCATTTTCGCTGCCCAATACGATAGCCAACCTGCCACATCTTCACCGACTCCAGGAAAAATCCCTACAAAGACCCCAAGGAAGCCAGATCTAGTTACTGTAGATATCTTTCCTTTTAAAATCGAAAGTCCTTTTTTTACTCTGAGCTCAATTACTTCTTTAACAGCTTTCATTTCTTCATTTTTGAATGAATTTACAATTTCCGGGAATCCGAATAAACCAATCATGATTGGGATTAATGGAATTCCACCTATTAAGGCCATGCTATCAAAAGTGAATCGAGGATAAGAGTTCAATGAGTCTAATCCTATTTGCGCAACAAACAACCCAATTATTCCAGCAATCCACCCTTTTAAAGAGTCTCCCCCAGATGTCAAACTACCACAGATCATAACACCGAATACCGCAAGTAAAAAGAACTCCCAGGAACCAAATTTTAAAGATAGCATCCCGAGAAGCGGGGTAAACACCAAGACACAAACTGCCCCAAACAAGGTGCCCAGGAAGGCGGAGGCATTTCCCAGAAAAATGCCTAATCCCGCCTCTCCCCTTTGTCCAATTTTATAGCCATCAACTGCTGTTGCTGCTGAAGCTGGTGTTCCAGGTATGTTTAATAGAATTGCAGTTTGTACTCCGCCTGATATTGCACCAACATACACGCCGATTAATGAAAGAATCGCTGTCTCTGGTCCAATCCCATACGTTAATCCAGTCAAAAGAGCAATTGCCATTGTAGAAGTTAACCCTGGCAATACTCCTACTAGTAAACCGAAAAACACCGCAAGCACTAGTGTTAAAAGATTAACAGGAGTAAAAAGTTGATATAGCGTGTCAAGAATATATTGTAAGGCCATGTTACTCAACTTCTTTCCTTAAGGTAATGGTACTTTAAATATAATTTGGAAAAGTGTGAAAATTGACCCACTCACACAAATTGAAATGATTGTTATTTTAAGAATAGAGCCAGCATTCATCACTTTCATCAAAATAAACAGAAATATGAACGAAGATAGTAAAAATGGAAATCTAGGAAGTAAGATAAAGACGAATAAACCAAGTATTAAAATCCCTAACAGCATATTATGGACTTCTTTTGACTTAATAAATTCGCCTAACCACTGCCTAACTGCACGAACATTTGCTTTAATTCCTACTTTTTTTAAGCTCTTAACAAATAATAATACTGAGCATAACATCAACATACTTCCGAGAAATAATGTAAGAAGTCCAGGTGATGAGTACAGCGGACCTCCTACTTCTCCATGAATTCTTAAGCTCTCTGCAATGATATAGCTTGAAATCAGAAACATACCGATGGAAGATATGAAATCGAGATGTTTTATCTGTGTTTCCATTTGTTATTCACCTTTTTCTGGTCTTGGAATATCAAACTTCTCAGGTGAAATTTTTGCTATTCCACCATCATATAAGGCCCAGTTAACTGTAGAGGCAAGCTTTTCTACATATTCTTGTGCATCATCCCCACTGTAGCCAAGGACTTCTACACCCTTTTCATTTGCAAACTTTTTCATTGTTTCACTATCTATTGCCTTTTTGAATGCTGCATCAATTTTATCAACAACTTCTTTTGGTGTATCCTTCGGCACTGCAATTCCAAATGATTCCCCTAAAGGAACGATTGACTTCAATTCAGGAGTTACATCAAGAATAGATGGAATTGGGTCTGCTCCTTCAATTTCAAATGGCTTATCCGTAAGAGCTGCAAGACCATTCAATTTGTTACCTCTAAGCATATCTACCATTTCCATTGATAATTGTGGAACAAGGTCTACTTCACCCGAAAGCGCTGCCAAAATTGCAGGGTTCCCACCTTCGTATGGTACATGCTTGTAGTCAAATTCAAGGGCTGACTTTAATACTTCACTCCCGATATGTCCTCCTGTGCCAATGCCTGCTGTACCAATTGATACTGAGCCAGGATTATCTTTTAAATCTTTCACAAGTTGGTTAATATCTTTGTATTTAGAGTTCTCATTTACCGCAATAACGTTTGGAGAAAAAGTTGCTATCCAAATATTCCAATCCCGGTGCGTTTGTTCTGTGTATCCCATAACAGGATAACTTACAAATGCCATGAACCCATTACCTAACATTGTATAACCATCATGTTTTTCATTCTGAACACTTAGCGTACCTACTGAACCGCTAGCACCTGGAGTATTTACAACGGAAATATTTACCCCAAGCTCCTTCGACATTTCATCTGCCAATGTTCTTGTTGTTAAATCAGTACCACCACCTGGATTAAAAGGTACAACCATGGTAATATCTTTCTCTGGCCAATTTGATTCTTCCGCTTGAAAATTAGAAGAAATTTTCGGCCATGCTAAAGCGAGAACAACTATTACTGCAATAATAATTCCCCACATAATACCGTTTTTCTTTTTCATACTTTTTCCCCCTAATTGTTTAGTTTTTTTACCGAATCACCAGGCAATAATTCACACGAAACTTTTTCTTGATGCCAATTCTGACTTACAGAATCTCCCGATATGTTTCTTAGTAAAACCTCTGCAGCCATTTCACCAATTTGTTGTTCACCTTGATTTATACAAGTAATTTTCGGAACGCTTAACTGCGCCCATGTAGGTGTTCCGATTAGAACAACAGAAATCTGTTCTGGAATACTAACATTTCTTTCTCTTAAATATTGAATTGCACCTTCCGCTAGGATGTGGTGACCAAATACCACTCCTGTGATACCTGATTCATAGTAGTTCTGCATTAAGCGATAACCCGTATCTCTTTCAAGAGATCCAAGTTGAATCCATTGCCGTTCAACAGATAAGCCTGAATCTTCCATCGCTTTTGTATATCCATCTTTCCTGTCTTGAACGTTAATAGAGGTATCCCAACCCATAAACCCAACTCTGTTATGCCCATTATCAATTAAGTGTTTTGTTGCTAAATAACCACTGCTGAGATTGTCTGGTCCGACGAAATCATATTTGTTAAGACCAATCAATGGTCTGTCAAGAATAACGTAAGGAATGCCCAAGTTCCGAAGATGGTCTGTATTTTCGGTTCCCTGAATGGTCGGACTGATTATTATGCCGTCTACGCGCTGTTCAATCATTTTTTTGATAATTTCTCTTTCTCTCTCTATATCATCCACTGTGGTGCTAATCGAAATAAAATAGCCATGGCGATGCGCTACTTCTTCAATAGCAACAATAATCCTTGTGAAAAACGGATTATCAAACTGAGGAACCAATACTGAAAGAATTCCTCGCTCTTTCCCCTTTAAACTACTTGCAACAGCACTTTTCACATAATTTAACTCCTTAGCAGCCTGAAGAACCCTTTCTCTTAATTCTGCACTGACGTAGCGCCCTTCTGAATCATTGAGAATATATGATACAGTTGCTATAGATGTCTCAGCTAACTTGGCAACGTCTCGGAGTGTTGTATATTTCTTTTTCGCTTGTTTCTTCAGGATTGAACACCTCCTAACAAGTAAACGTTTACTTGTTGATATTAAAATTTAGTAAACGTTTACTTATAGAATTTAGAAGTAGGTAAACGTTTACTTGATTCATATTTTAATAGCAGCCTCAATTAGTGTCAAGTATATTTCTGAAAATAAATTTTATTTTGTTAATTTAAAGTTTAGTTAGTACTAAACCTTAATATAATACTTGATTATTAGTCCCACTGTTCTTTAAACAAGTGGAAAATATGATTTTGCTCACACCCTACCAGTGAAAATTTTAACTTCTTAATCTTCTTTTCCAAACAATTATAAGTATAGTAACAGCTAAAAGCATTGATATACCTGTTACTAAAAGAGTATACATAGATGATGCTGTATTAGGTAGCTTTGTACCTTCATTATTTGTTTGGACATTATAACCTTGATTTTGGGATTCACTACCTTGTTCTTTCTTGTCGTCCTGGATATGGTGCTTATCATCAGCCTGATTCGTATCTCCACTTTGCTCAGGGATGTTTCTACCCTGGCTAGGTGCAGCCTTAACTAATCCATCTAACGCTGCTTTCAATGTTTCCAGTGCTTGAGTTAATTCTAACTCTGTATTAATCTTTTCTAGTTCTGATTCAGCTTCCTTAATTGCAGCTTGTAATGCAGCAAAAGTATTTTCAGTATAAACTGATTGATCATTTAAAATTGCTTTTGCCTTAGCAATGAGATTCTTTAATTGACTTAAATCAATTGATGGAAAAGTATTTTCATTGACTGTCACAATACTAGTGTCTAAAAATCCACCCTCAACAGTTTTTATTGTGATTGTTGCGCTTCCCTCTGCAATTGCGGTAACAAGGCCAGTATCATCGACAGTAGCAACTTCTGCATTGGAGGAGCTCCATGTAACAGCTTTATTATGAGCATTCACAGGTAAGACTGATGCCGTAAGTTGTTTCTTTTCACCTTTTTTGAGACTTAACTCCTTATCCGCTATTTCAACTCCTGACACTTTGAGGTGCTCTTCATTTACGGTAGCATTAACATCAATTGCCCAATATTTATTAACGTTGGATGTGCCTGTTCCTGTTCCAGATCTTGCACCAAACATCGATACACGAAACAGCCGGGCAGAAATTCCCTCAGGGAAAATAAATGTCTCATAATCAGTTATAGAATCTCCACCTGCACCGGGTAAAACTTCCATACCCATTATATGCCCGTTATCTAAATTATCTTTTCTCCAGCTATCATCCATCACTTTGGTCCAATTATAGCCATCGTTTGATATTTCAAAATCAAAATAATACGACCGTCTGATTTGCGTGTCCCTAGAATAACCTAGTGATACACTATTAATTGAAGCAGGCTTATCACCTAGGTAAAATTGAACCCATGGGGTACCTGATGCGGACCATGATGTCTTTGGATCGTCGTCAATTAAATGAAAAATTGATGATTGCCCTGCACTTGAGCTAATTGGAACATTCTTGTCAATAATCCCGAAATTCACTATATATACAGTATCCAGCTTTCCTGGCATACTTACAGTAAGCTTAATCGCTTTATTTCCATCATTTGAAACTACCACATTTGTATTAGCATCCGCCGTATATGTAATTTCCGGAAGGACTGTATAGTCTAAAGCGACAGGTACAGTATAGGAAAGAACATCCTTGTTGAAATTCTCTAATGGTACACCGTCTACTAAAATTCCTTCCAGCGATGCAAATATTGTTGTTAAGTCAAGGGATTCATCAATATAAGCAGGAATATCACTTTTATTAATATTATTTACTGCCTCTTGTCCCAACCTATCCTTCAGCTGCTGAATGTATAAACTTTCTGGTTTCATTTTACTCCCATTGCTGAACTCATAAGGATGGAAATTAGGAACATTTCCTGGGTCCACAGCATCCATTACGAAAGGGAGTCTTTCACCTTTTTGCCCGAATAGATAATTGGCTGCAAGCGGATTCTGACTGATGATATAAGGACCAGTATTATTATAAAGTGTATAATTTGCACCTGACCAACCATGAGCCGTTCCATTGTTCCACCTATTCTGTACATAAACTCGACCGTCAAAATTATCATATAACCCACCAGTAGACCATCTCAAATGGGGCTCATTTGCATCAAATTCGTACTCGGCTTTATTATTGTAAAATACGTTAGGACCAATAATATTTCCCATTACAATAAACCCGTGGCGAGTATATCTGGTATAGTTCCGTTGACTTAACACTAATGTCCCTCCAGCATTTGAAAAACTATACCGTCGCTCTCCTCCCGTGCCACCTACAGGTTCGAGACAGTTCACATCTTGAATAGTAAGCTTGCTAACACCAGTTGAAATGGACACGGCAACATCAATGTGATAGGTGGTTATCCTCCTTGCCCACGCATTTTGTGCATTACCAAAACGAACCGCAAGTTGTGCATGAAGTTCATCATCAAATGATTTATAATCTACACCAAATGCAGAATTAATTGCTGTAGTTGATTCATTAAACCTCGATATCACCTGAATGTTCTCAATACCTACATTATTTATTCTGCCAGTTGGTTCATACTTTGTCACTGTCGAAACACCATATTTCATATCAAGTGCATCTGCTAATGGCTCTAGAAGAATTATTTCATTGGTATCATGATTGATAGACTTGATTGTACGCTCTTCATCATTATTAACATATGCACTATCGACAACTCCATTTTCCGCCCACTGATTAGCTGAGGGTACCCCTGGCGCATCAGTAATAACATCCATTTTAAGGTCTTGGGCCCAGGCTGCATTAATTGCTCTACGAATATTGACCGTATCCCCTGCGCTAAGACCAGACACTGATGCTAGTTTTATTGTATATCCGCCAGCTGGAACGTATTGATCAACAATATCGATAGGACTACCGCTTTTTGAATCTGTTGAACCAGAAAAATTAAAGATAGCTGTATTTTTATCATAAGAACTAGCCATCCAAGTTGCAACAACCTTCGTAACGTTTGGTTTAGCTTCCTCGGATTGTCTATAATTCTTCCAATTCGTTGGACTTAATGGTATCGGATGCTCTTCTATATTTTCGTGGTCATCGCCTTCTCCCTTTATTACGATTCCACTTTCAGAAATTCTAATTGAACTACTTACCCTGTAAGTACCCGCTTTTAATAGTAATGCACCTCTAAAACCATTGGAATCCGGCGCAATACGTCCTATCATGTTAACTGCGTTTTGAATACGCTCGGTATCGTCCGATGTATAGTCTTCGGAAGGCTCAAGGATAACTTTTACAGGAACATTCGGAATTTCGATACCACCACCTTGATATCCTACATTGGAATAATCCATAACAGTGTTGCCTCGATAATCAGGAACGTAGACAAGTCTATCTACATGTAAATATAGTGCTGGGTAGGGATTGGTATAGTTGTATTTAGATACGTCTTCGTCTACAGCAGTGAAATAGACTTTATCATAAACCTTTTTTCTTCCTTCAATTTCCCATTCAAAAACATATGTTCCAAGGATAGATGCTCCTAAATCAGGTGCAACAACAAATGTCGAACCTCTTTCAACGGTTTGTTTTGCAATTGTATAAATAGTTCGCCCATTTGGGTCCTTTAATTCTCCTGATACGTTTATATCTTCTCTAGCACTTATATGAATTTTAGGAACCGCAGTATCTTTTCTTACAATGGCTGGTCTACCTACTGTCAAACTCATTCCTTCATAATCTGGAACAATTTTGGCTAACTCTTCTGTAGGGTAGACAGGTTGATTTGATTCTCCCTCACCAGACTCTTTTTGAAACACAAAGAAGTTATATATTTCAATCCAACTGCTTGCAAGCTCTCCTGTTAACATCACGTATCTAGCTGAAATTGGTGTCTCAAGATTGCTCATAAATACCTTATTACCATTTGCATTCGGTAATTCTCTCACATATTGCTCATATGCAAGGTCCCAACCAGCCGGTTTACTGTAGTTTAAAATACCATCTGCTCCGGAAACGGTAGCGTTTGAGACAGCAGCCCATTTTTCAGGATCATTTGTGTATTCAACACGGTATTTCGAATCTTTTAGTCTCGTTGTTAAATTACTAACTGTTGTCCCCCATGCAACGCTAAACTGGTCAATGGTTTGAATTTCACCTAAGTCAACGGCAAGCCAAAATGTTTCTTTGCCAGCACTAATACTAGCTGGCTTGCTTTGAGACTGGTCCACTTGGTATCCACTGCCAGCGTTACCAGTGGATTCACCGTTAAAAGCGTTTAAAGGCTTAGTATTTCCTCTTATTGAGCTTACTTTGATGTTTTGTTCATCAGGATTCAATGCTAAGTTCTTCAATGTAAAATAATTTACTTGAATTGTATACTCTTTCTTTGAACTCCCCTTTATGAGCACAAACTTGTCACCCGTTAAAAGCTCATCTGTTTCTTTTTTAGGAGTACCATTTATGTCTAATACCCTTAAGGTGCTATCAATACCATTGGAAATTTGTTGATTTAGCTTTTCAAAATTTGTATTTTTAATTACAATGATAGAGTTTGAAACTTCATCAACTTTTACAATATTCGGATGGTCCGACTTTAGTAAAATTGTTACATCTTCTTCAGCTGCATTAATCTTTGTACCTAAGGTAAGTTCCAATGATGTCACTATTAAGAGAATAACTATTATAAGGCTAAATCCTTTACGCGCTCGAATATTCATGCTTCCACTCCTTGATAATTTATAAAAAGTGGGTTATCCTCCGAGTTTCTTTTTTCTCCTCGTGGATAACCCTGATTTTAAAATTTATCTAGCCCTTAATTCTTCTTCTTTTTACAACAAACATTGATCCAGCACCAGCAAGAAGCAACGCTATACCCATCAATAACATTGTAAACATTGATGTTGCCGTAACCGGAAGTTTTGAACCACTTTTATCTATTTGTTCATTGCTGCTTTTACCTTGATTTTGCTTATCATTACTACCAGGTCCTTTTCCATCTTGATTATCATCTCCGTCGTTACCAGGACCTTTCCCACCGTCATTATCACCTAATCCAGGTGAAACCTTTTCTAGTCCATCAATCGCGTCTTGCAATGCTTTTACTGCCTCCATTAAATCCTGTTCTGTTTTTATAATAGTTAATGCAGATACAGCTTCTTCAATCGCAATTTGTAACTCGGCAAATGAACTTTCTGAATAAACTGAATCACTATTTGTAATTGCTTTGGCCATTGCAATGAGTGTCTCTAATGGTGTTAAATCTAGTGAAGGCGTTTTAGCTTGTGCTTCTCGAGTAATTTCAATTGTATACGTTTTTTCCACAGCATCCGCCCCTGAAACAACGATTGTTATCGTATTGATTCCAACGTTAAGAGCAATTGGTCCACTAGGTTTTCCGCTTTCTACAATTTCACCATTAACTCGTATTACTGCCTGTGATTCTGCCTTTTTCGCTGTAACCGTTACATTTGAAACATTATTATCAACAGTTTGTGTATAGTTCGTCTTTCCCGAATAAAACTCTTCATTTAACCCACCTGTTGATAAATGAATCCCGCTTAAATCCGAATAAATATCTGTTCGTTTTGTTCTTTCCATTGCATTTTTCATCTTAGTAAGAAATGCTAATGTTTCTTCATATGGCGGCTCAGCTAGATCCCCAGGATAACCTTCATCTCCGGGATTCCATAATAATTCAACAGGGACATATTCACCATTTCGCCCATAGGAGCTGCTTCTCATATCTTTAAAAATTCTTTCTAAATCCATTAACTCTGTTGTTTCTGCCCCTCCTGGTTTTTTCTTCACTTGAAAATTGTTTGAATAAGGAAGAAGTAGGGCAATATCCGTATACCAATCATAGCCTCGCGCATCAAGACTCATAAAATCTCGGTAATATCCTGTATCGTTCACAATACCAACGTTGTCTCGGTCAACCCAATCTAGTAGCTGAAGCACTTGGTTGGCCGTTGCTAGCATATCACCATGATTCTGAACTCCAATTTCAACACTCGGATAATTCTCTTGTGCAAAGTCTGCTATTTCTTGTATGGCAGGTGTTATTCGATCTTTTGTTATAGCTTCCCAGCCTGAACGTAAAATATCAGCAGGAGGTGGTCCGGCAAACACACGGATAACTGGTGCACCCATTTCAGCCGCAACTTGAATGTAAAACTTGGTCCTCTCAATATCTAGCTCACGTCTTTTTTGATTCGGGTCTGCAAAGTTATTTTGAATTCCAGTACCGCTTATTGCAATGCCTATGTCATCGCTATATTCTTTAATTCTCTTAGCAAATGCAAGAATTTCCTTCTGTTGTTCTTCTGTTGGCATGGCTGTATTACTATAACCTGGAATGTAATAAGCTGTGATATCCACTGCATCAAACCCATTTTCATGTGCCCACTTAATTGCCTCAAAAGTATCCATTGGTTCCGGTGAGGTACGTCCCTGAATCCATGAGTTTAAATTCATATTAAATGTATACAAATTCAGACTTGTTTTATAATCACCGTTATAATAAGGCAGTGTATGATCCTTACGAAGATGGTCATAGTTCGCGTCATTATATGCGTCTGCTCGCTCTACTGCTGGTAACTCATCGCCATTTTCAGCGATGAAGTCAAATGCACTCCAATCAATCATTTCACTATTTTCAATTTTGACATATTCATCGAATGCAGCTCGGTCAGGTACATGAATTGTCATGCGGGTTACAAAGTTAAACCATAAGCCTTGTTTACCTTCAGGGACCGTAAGTGTCGGTGGTTGTGAACCTAGGTACAAATGTTCTAAATTCACACAGTAATAAAAGGCTCTCTGTTCTATAACCTCTACTTTAGGAAACCTCGCAATTTTAAGCTTGCTATCACTAGAACCCTTTACTTGCGCAAACGCTTGTGATCTAATAATTTTCACATCCGGAAAATCTACTTCCTCAAGACTTTCAAATAAATTAAATGCTTTTACATCAATTTCCTCTACATTCTCTGCTTTAATTTTTCTTAAGTATCTATTACCCTCAAAGGCATTTTTAGGAATGGCTCCTTTTTCAAAATTTGCCTCTTCGATAATATAAAGCTCCTCGAGCTTTTTAAGACTGCTAGCAATAAAGCTGATATCAGCAGGTGCTAGAATACCTGCTTTAATAGTCAGTACTCGAATATCTTCAAAGTTACCGCTAAAATTAGGTGAATTTTTAATTGCATCTTCTAGCTTTTTTGTAGTGAAATTAGTAATTTCAACTTCTAGAGTGGCTGGAGGCCCTTCATCTGCCCCCTTCTCAGCATCATCACCATTAGTCTTAATTTCACACCCGCTACAGATAGTACTCCAATCCTCGTCTTCTTTAAAGATTTCTATTGCAACTGTAGGAACGAAAATAGTTAGTTTACTAGTATCTACATCTTCAAACCATTCAGTCGGCTCACCCGGAAACTCTTCAAACCCTACTGGTAAATATGTTTTATTAAATGTAAGTGATGTAAGGCTTGTATTCCCCTTGAAAGACTTCGGGCTAATCATACGTGTATCATAAAACTCGGCTGTTTCTAGTGAAATACACCCTTCAAACGCAGATGATCCAATGCTAGAAGTAGCGATTCCTATTTTAACTTCTCTCAATTTTTCAAGCCCTTTAAAGGCATTATTAGGTATTTTATTCCCGTTCCATGTTAAAAGGACAGGATCATCCGGCTTCTCAATTATAAATGATGTTAGATTAATATAATTGCTTAGAAGTTTGCCTTGATGATTAAAATCTGCATTTGCAAGAGTTTTCTTTGCTTTTCCTGCTTTTATTACAATCTTTTTTAACTTTGCAGCTTGTTCCGGAATTGTGCTATCAAAGCCAGCTTCCCTTAATAAATCAACAAGCCTATCTGCTTTATCAAATGTGATGACAGCTACCCCTTCTACATCGGCTTCAGTTTCAGGCAGGACGCTTTCTTCGTCATCTTTTTTAGGAGGAGTAACCTCATCCTCTTCTGGCGAATTAACTACAGCCTGGATTCTATTCTCCACACTCCCCCATAAAGCGTCACTCTTATAAGTTTCAACCTTAGTGGCCGGTACATAGAATGTAGCATCCGTAGGGAACAAACTAGGTCCTGTTAGTGGTGGTGTTCCCCCCAATTTAATAGATTCAAGATTTGAGATGTCATCAAAAGCGTTTACATCTTCAACACTTGTCACACTCGGTATGACTAAATTTGTTAAGGTTGTGACACCCTTGAATGTATTTGCTCCAATCTTTGTTACATTTTTCAATGTAACCGAATTCAATTTGGAATTTGCCGAACTAAACAAATTTGCAGGTGTTATCCCCTGAGAGTTACTGTTTGAAGTCCTTTGAGTTGTTGAGTTACCTATTAATTGTAAATCTTCAAGATTAGTTAACTCGTTAATTATTTCAGTTATATCATTGCCATCGGCTGCTTTCCCAACCCCAATCACACCCGCTGTTATAATTAAAACCTTGATATCTGCATAATTGTTTTCTCCGGGTAGTACAGAGTCAATTTGGTCCTTTAACTTTCCAGCTACAAATTCACTATTTAACGTCAACGTACCTGTTTTTGCATCAAATGTACCATTAGCATCAGCTGCCTGTGTGTTTAAGCCCCATGTAAATTGAAACGATGTAAAAATCAAAAGAAATACTAAAGAAAGAATTAGTACTTTTTGGGCTTTATGTACTCCCTTATACATGAACTAGCACCTCCGTTATTATTTGTGGTTCCCTTACTATTTTTTATTTTCCAAGAAGGATTTACTGAGATATCCCATTTAACACCTCCAAATATAATTAAGTAAACGTTTACCTAAATTCGCATAATTAACTATTTTATTATTTTTAAATCACGTCAACAGTAATAGACAAATCAACTGAAACACGATAAGGTCATGTAAACGTTTACTTATAAAGTATTTTAAATTTTCTGCCATTATAAGTCAAGTTGTTTTTTAAACAGTGTTTGAGGCGGTTATATTATTATCTGCTTTAGACGAGTCAAATGTCACTGCTCGATATAAGTTAATTACAATAAGTCATGATAATGGATAATCAATATTAAATACAAATACGACCTTTCTCCTTCTCAACCAAACGGGTTAAGATAAAAGGACTCAATACAAGTAAGTTTTGCCTATATTTAGGGGAAGGTCGTATGGCTGGGTTAGAAGAATCAACAGTAAAGTTGTTCTCCACTTTTCGCTTTTTTGGGGCGAGGACACTTGAAATAACGTTGCTCCCCCCACATTCGAGATACAAAATAGAAAATCTAGAAGAATAATCATCAGTGATGTGAGTATTATGCATATGGAAAATTGCGTTTTTTTAGTTAACAATCCCTAATGCCAGTGACTGAGTTTCTCCACAATCAAGCATATAATTTCCTAAAATAAAATAAAGCATAAGTTTTCCAAACGGAAAACTTATGCTTTACATCACAATTTAGTATTTAACCACCAAGTATATGTATTTGGTGGAGACGGTGGGACGTGCTTTTCCATGCTTTCGTCATGGCACTGACTATATCTTGAACCTGCAGTTATCAGGTCCTCCGGCGTATTATGCGAAATATAATTTGTACCTGGTCAGGTAGGATTTCGCATCCTAGTACTACCATGATTAATGGCAGCCTATAAGTCGATACACGGCTGTTAGATTGCTCTACATACCGCTCGGCATTGCCTTATCGCATCAAGTACGACTTAGGTTTCACCGATAAAGCCGGATTATCACTTATGTGTTACCACATAAGGCGACTAATTACTAATCGAACCCACGTCCAAAGATATTGGCACTTAAGCTTCTACGAGTGTAGTCGATATATTAGCATTTCGCTAACTTTTCAGCCTATCGACAGGCTTCCAAGCAGCTAGTCTGGTTGTTCTCTTCCTTTGTCCTCAGACGGTGAACTCCGGCGTAGCCCACTTAAAGTGAGTCCCTGACCCTACCACATGGGCGATGGAGGGAGGAACCGCTATAGACTGTTATTAAGCAGCTAAAGCGAAGTTGTTGTTTTCTTTGCCAGTTATAGGCGTTGACGTTTTAACGAGGCCGATCCCCTCGACTCGCAACTTAAGCTCAAACTACCCCTGTCGAATCCGTAGCGTCCCCATTATAAAATGATAATGATGAACTTAATCACCAGTTATCTGGGTGTTTCGGATGAAGTGTTTTTGCTTTCGCTGACTATTCAATTGTCAACCACATGTCTTATTATAGCACATGTACTTACAATTTCAATTGTAAGTTATTGTAAGTTACTTAAATCAAATACACCTCGGTGTATTTGCGCCCAGATTTTTTTCGAGCATGCTCGAAAAATTACAATTGAAAAATCTGTGGCATCCGCCGGAGGCTGACTTTATTCAGTTATGCGTAACTTTGATTAGTCGTTAAACTGTTGATTCATCTATACATAAATTAGAGTTTGATGACTACTGCTGAATAAAGTTACATCTTCTGTCTTTCTCTGAAAGCACGTTCGATGTCACGTTTTGCTTCTTTTTTCTTCAGGTCTTCACGTTTGTCGTATTTTTTCTTACCTTTACCTAGACCTAATAAAAGCTTTGCATATCCATTTTTCAAATAGATTTTAATTGGAACAAGTGCATAGCCTTCTTCTTTTGTTAGACCAATTAGTTTGTTGATTTCTTTTTTATGAAGAAGAAGCTTACGTGTACGAAGCGGTTCATGATTATATCGGTTTCCTTGCTCATAAGGGCTAATATGCATGTTGTACAGGAATACTTCACCGTTATGAACACGGGCATATGAATCCTTCAAATTGGCTCGGCCATTTCGAAGAGACTTAATTTCTGTCCCTTGAAGAACAATTCCTGTTTCATAGGTTTCTTCAATAAAATAATCATGATTTGCTTTTTTGTTTTGTGCAATTACCTTTCCTGCACCTTTTGGCATACGATTTCCCCCTTAACACGGTACCTTTTATTTTAGCAAAAATTGGACAACATCACAAGGGAAGGCTACTGTTGCAAGGTAAACTTGCGTCTTGATTACTATTTACAAACCACGAAATGATTGTTGTACTGTCTCGTACATTTAACAATTGTATTTTCTTAAGTAAAGCTTCCACTGCCTTTTCTTTTGAAGTACTACTAAATTCATCTTGTATTTTTTCTGGACAGTCATAAGGTAAGCCAGGACATTCAATTAAACCATCGGTAGTTAAAAATATTTGATTCTTTCCTTTCCTTAGCTCCTTTCTCCCGGAGCTGTAGCAAGGGACAGAAAGTTCAAATGTATTTACTTGCCCAATCCATTCAAAAAAATGTCGCTGGTTGACTTGATATTGTCCAAGATCCGCCAACTCAGAATGGAATAGGTACAATATACAATCACCGACTGAAAACCACCAAATATATTTATCTTTTCTAAGAACAATTAGACAGGATGTTGAGCCATTTACTTTCCGACATGAAGCAAGGAAATTAGGGTTCATAAAAAGTTGTAAGATCATTTCTTCGATGTGTTTAAAGGTCTTTTCTTTTGAGCTTGATAACATAGATACTATTGAACCTTTGTATTTCGTAAATTCCTGTAAAATCAACTCAGCACTTTCAGCCGTCTGATGGGCATCAAGGAGAATCACAAACTCCCAGTCCTCCTGTTCATTTTGCCATACTAGACAGCCATCTTCATTTTTTGTTTGACCAGCTGAAGAGTTGCCACCGAATCGACCTATCGTTATTTTCCCTTGATTCTGAACAGACAATGTATCAACAAAACTTTGCTGTGAACCAACCCATTCCAAATCAGTCATTTCTCTGATTCTCCAAGGTTGCTTTTAGTCTTCTACATACCTGAACAATCCGTTCATTTTTCCCCATTGGTGCTTCTGGCCAATCATAAACAGCCATTGGTCCCCAAAACTCTTTCGGAGTGTTTGGATATCGTGGGACAAGGTGCATATGAAGATGAGAAACTTCATTTCCTGAAACAAGTGAATAAATATGTTCTGCTTTTTCAGATTCCTTTAATGCTTTACTTACTCTCGCCATAATCATTCCAAATGCCTTTGCCTCTTCCATAGTCAGATCTGCAAGACTAGGTGCATGTCTTTTTAAATCAATCATAATATGACCTAGATAACTATCTTCGCCATTATGATCAATATGACCTATGTACACATACTCGTCTTCATAAATTGTTTCCCCTACAGTTTGAATCAACCCCATGTGTTTTTTACAAATATAACAATCCTCCACCTCATATCCCCCCTTTGTAATTCACACAAGTATATAACATCGTGTCCATATTTGGAATAATTTTCATATATAAAGGTGGGTAAAAAAGATCAGGGGGAATACCCCCTGGATCTTCAGTTCATTCAATATTTGCCTTATTCGCGTAGAAATACATCCATGCCATGAATCCTCCACCACCTATTAAATTACCAATGGTCACTGGGATTAAATTGCGGATGACTCCATGAATGGTGACAGAGTCTGGATGATTCATCACATACGAAATAGCAAACGTACACATATTGGCAATGCTATGTTCGTATCCAGAGATAAAAAAGCAAAATACTAATAACATCATTATGAATATTTTAGGTCCGTCTCCTTGCATCCCCAATGGTAAAAAGAAGGCAAGGCAAACAAGCCAGTTACAGAGAATTGCTCGAAAAAACAGGTAAGAAATGGGGAGTTGTGTTTTGTTTTTAGCAATCGTTAAAAGAAACTCATTTGCAAATTCGCCCTCAAATAAGCCGGTCATGTAAATTAAAAATGCAAAGAAAATGGCACCAATGATATTACCAATATAGCTATATAGCCACATTTGGCCAACCACATTCCACTTCATTCTTTTCCGCAAAGCTGCATACGTGTAATAAAAGGTATCTCCTGTAAATAAATCTCCTCCACCATAGGCAATAAGGATAATGGCTGCACCGAATGTGATAGCTGCAATGGGGAAGGCGACGGGTGATTGTTGCACAAAAAAGAAATTACCTGTTCGAAAAGCAACGATTACCCCAAACCCAATAAACATACTGGCTAATACGGCCCGTAAAAAATAGATGAGCCTACTGTTTTTAAATGTATCTCGGCGTGACAGTGCCAGCTTTTCAATACTTGATAGTAGTTTTGCTTCCATATAAATTCACCCGCTAACGGATTAACTTTTTGGTTTCACCTCATCAAAATATGGTGCAAGTATGTTTTTCAACACATTCGCACTATTGTCAAACTTTTGTTGTTCCACTTCATTTAACTCCAGTTCCATAATTTCACGGATACCATTTCGGTTAATCACGCAAGGCACTCCAATATATACATTTTCTTGTCCATATTGTCCGTCCATATGAGCAGAAACTGTTAACACCGCATTTTCATTTGAAAATATAGCTTTCGTGATTCGAGCTAGCCCCATTGCAATTCCGTAGTAGGTTGCTCCTTTACTTTTTATAATTTCATAAGCTGCGTCACGTACCCGGATAAAGATTTCATCCAAATCTGCTTTTTTATACTTTTCATTTCGCTCCATATACTTTTTTATTGGGAGCGCACCTATATAAGCAGAGCTATACACAGGTAATTCACTATCCCCATGTTCTCCGATAATATAGGCGTGAATATTTTTCGGGGCAACATTAAAATATTCCCCTAATAAGAATCGAAAACGTGCAGTGTCCAAAATCGTACCAGAACCTATTACACGTTCTTTCGGTAACCCGCTATATTTCCAGGTAGCATAGGTTAAAACATCAACCGGATTCGTCGCGACAAGAAAGATTCCATCAAATCCGCTTGCCATTACCTTATCAACGATTTCTTTAAATATTTTCAGGTTTTTTTCTACTAGGTCTAATCTCGTTTCTCCAGGCTTTTGATTAGCTCCCGCACAGATGACAACTAGATCCACGTTTTTGCAATCATTGTAATTTCCGGATTTAATGAGCGTAGGATTTCCTGTAAAAGCTTTACCATGATTAAGATCTAGTACGTCCCCTTTGGCTTTCTCCTCATTTACGTCAATCATGATGAGTTCGTTAACAATCCCTTGATTCATTAAAGCAAAAGCATAACTTGAGCCAACAAAACCAGTCCCAATTAGGGCCACACGACTGACACGATCCCCTATTTTCATATTCATGTTTTTCATCCTCCCGTCATTCAAATAACAACCTTTAGTATATGTTCCATAAAATTAACTATTCTGAAAGCACAGCATAAAAAAAGCACTCCACACTTGTGGAGTACTCTCTATTATCTTCTCTTCTTACGTTTCTTACTTTTTTGTGGTGGAACATTGTCAAACTTCTTCTTTTTCTTACGAGGTTTACGAGTTGACCATTCACCGTCTTTTTCGCTACTGCGCTTCTTGTCATCTTCACCTGGCTTACGACGGCTACTTCTTTTTTCGGACCTGATGATTTTCGGCTGTTCTTTTGAAAGCTTGCGACGGCTTCCCTTCATGCCAACAACCTCAAAGTCAACAGAACGTTCATCCTTATTTACATTGTTAACACGAACCGTTATTTCATCACCTATGCGGAATACATTGCCGGTCCGTTCTCCAATCATCGCGTAGCTTCTTTCGTCATAACGATAATAGTCATCTGTTAAATAACTTACGTGAACAAGTCCTTCAATTGTATTCGGTAGCTCAACAAACATTCCAAAGTTTGTAACAGAGCTAATGATGCCATCGTATTCCTCACCGATTTTATCCATCATATACTCTGCTTTTTTCATACTATCTGTTTCGCGCTCTGCTTCTACCGCGCGACGTTCCATATTGGAGGAATGCTCAGCGATTTCCGGAAGTTTTTCCTTCCATTTATCCTGAGTGGCATTGTCTATCTTACCTTGAATCAAATAAGTTCGGATTAATCGATGTACGATTAAGTCTGGATAACGTCGAATTGGTGACGTGAAATGGGTATAAAAATCAGTTGATAATCCAAAGTGACCTACGCTTTCTGGATCGTATTTTGCTTGTTTCATTGAACGCAACATGACGGTTGAAACAACCATTTCCTCAGGCTTGCCTTGAACTGCCTCAATCACTTCCTGTAACGCACGAGGATGAATCGAATTTCCAGCTCCTCTTACAAGATAGCCAAAGTTCGTAATGAATTCTAAGAAACGTCTTAACTTCTCTTCATTTGGATCCTCGTGAATTCGGTAAATAAACGGCACATTCATCCAATGGAAATGCTCAGCAACCGTTTCGTTTGCAAGTAGCATGAACTCTTCGATTAATCGTTCACCAACGGAGCGCTCGCGTAAGACAACATCATATGGTGCGCCTTCTTCATTTACAAGAACCTTTGCTTCTTTAAAATCAAAATCAATTGCGCCACGTTTCATTCGTTTTTCACGAAGGATTGCAGCAAGTTGCTCCATATCTTCAAACATAGGAACTAGTGGCTCGTAACGTGTTCTTAGTTCTTCATCTTTGTCGGCAAGAATGCTGTTCACATCGGAATACGTCATTCGTTCCGTTGTTTTAATAACACTTTGGAAAATGTCATGTTTCACAACAGCACCGTTTTGGTCAACTTCCATCTCACAGGATAGTGTTAGGCGGTCAACCTTTGGATTTAATGAACAAATCCCATTGGATAGACGATGTGGAATCATCGGAATCACGCGATCGACAAGATAAATACTTGTTCCGCGGTCACTCGCCTCGTTATCAATAGGTGAACCTTCTGTTACATAATGAGTAACGTCAGCAATATGCACACCTAGCTTGTAATTGCCATTTTCAAGCTTTGTAACTGTTACAGCGTCATCCAAGTCTTTAGCATCGGCACCATCGATAGTTACAATGACTTCATTTCGTAAATCGCGTCGACCTTCGAGATCTTTTGGATCGATTGTATCTGGTGTATTGTTTGCTTGTTCTAATACATCCCTTGGAAATTCCTGTGGAAGGCCATGCTTATGAATAACCGAAAGAATATCGATTCCAGGGTCATTTTTATGACCTAAGATTTCAATAACTTCTCCTTCCGCACTCATTCTCCCCTCAGGATAAGTAACAAGCTTCACGACAACCTTATGTCCCTCAATCGCACCATTTGATGCTTGCTTTGGAATGAAGATGTCATTGGCAATCTTTTTATCATCAGGAATAACGAATCCAAAGCTTTTACTTTCGGTATATGTACCTACAATTGTTTTCACGCCGCGTTCAATAATCCGAACAACGGTGCCTTCTTTGCGTTGACCAGAAGACTCAGTGCTTATTCGAACAAGCACGGTATCTCCATGCATTGCATTTTTTAATTCATTTGGTGGAATGAATACATCATCCATTGTCTTATCTTCCGGCATCACAAATGCAAAACCCTTCGCATGCCCAGTGAGCGTTCCGCGGACAAGGTTCATTTTTTCCGGAAGACCGTAGCGATTACTACGAGTTCGAACGACTAACCCCTGTTCTTCCATCACCACAAGGGCTTTAACAAAATCCTTAAAATCCTCCGAACCTTTGATTCCGAAAGCTTCCTCAAGTTCCTGCACGGTTAAGGGCTTGTAAGCTTCTTCCTTCATAAAGTCCAATAATTGATTGATATGTTTTTGGATATCTTGTTCCATTTTTTCTTTCCCTCCCGTTACCAATCTAACTGCTCTAAAAATGCATACACATCCTCATGCAGTTGGTCACGTTCTTTGTCTAGGGTAATGACATGTCCTGATTCTTCGTACCATTTAATCTTTTTAAAATCATTTTCTACTGCTTCATATATAATATTCGCACTATCAGGATTTATCATTTTGTCATGACGAGCCTGTGCAACAAAAGTCGGAGAATAAATCATATCGACATTGTCCCGCACCTCTGCAATTAGGTTTTGCAATGCTTTTAATGTATTCATTGGCGTTTTCTTGAACGCTTCAATTTCCTGTTCGATTTGTTCAGGTGATTTCCCTTCAAATCGCTTGTATTCCCGTGCATACTCTACAACACCCTCATACATGACCTCTTCGCTTTTTAGATACATTGGCGCACACATCGTCACTATCCCTTTTATAGGTACAGTGTAACCCAATTTAAGCGAAAATACCCCACCAAGTGACAATCCTGCAACTGCAATATTTTCGTAGCCTTTGTCTTTTAAAAGTTGGTAGCCATTCATGACGTCTTCCCACCAATCTTCGGGACCGGTATGGACTAATTCTTCCGGTGGGACACCATGTCCTTTGTAGATTGGTGCATGACAGGTATAGCCTCTATTCTCAAGGAAGCGGCCAAGCATCCGAACATCGGCAGAGTTCCCGGTAAAACCATGTAGTAATAAAACAGCCTTTTCTCCACCTTCAAATAGGAAAGGTTGAGGTAATTTGATTTTCATTATGTATAACTCCTTTTGATGATATCCAGTATGTTTATTTTGCGCGTTTTTACGGTATTCTACTATCGTACATGAAAGACCTTTTTATGCGCAATAAAAAAGGCTAGACATCTCCTGTCTAACCTACTTTTGAATAGTTTTATAGTTCAAAGTATGATACTGCAATTGTAAGAACAAAGAATAATACCGCTAGGACAACTGTAACTCGGTGTAAAACTGCGTCAAGTCCACGAGCCTTTTGCTTTCCGAATAACTGCTCGGCACCACCAGAGATAGCTCCAGATAGACCCGCGCTTTTACCGGATTGTAATAAGACCACTACGATCAACGCGATACATACGATTACTAATAATGTAACAAGAACTCCATGCAACATATAAAACTACACCTCCTGAACGAGAACGCATATGACGTTAGTTTAAATGTACCATAAAAACACAAAGTGGACAATACTGCATTTTCTGACTTTACATTTTTTTCAAATCCAACATATGGCATTAGGATTCATCGTGGTTTTTTCCAAGGATTCACTTCATGATTTGGGCTGTTAACGTCCATATTAAGGTTGACTACCTTGAAAGGGATGAGATGAATGATCAATTGGGATTTTGATGAAATGGTAAAAGAACAGAAAAAACACAAAGCGAATTATTTAGGTGAGAATACACAGCAAGATAAGCAAAAGAAGCAGCAGCCGAAAAAAGAAAAGTAGTTAGAAGTCGTGCTCCATGTTTTGAGGAGATTCTTCATCTTTATTCGTGCTTAACGAGTGCGAATCTGGGAATTTTTAGGAAAATCAAGTCCTCTTTACGCTCTTTACGGATACACATCTGGAAGATTCTGGGAAACACCGGTCCTCTTTATGTTTTTTACGGGTACGTACCTGGGAACTTCTAGGAAACACCGGTCCTCATTATGTTATTTGCGGGTTTGAATCTGGAAAGTTCTAGGAAACACTGGTCCTCTTTATGTTCTTTGCGGGTACGAATCTGGAAAGTTCTAGGGAATTCCATACCTCTTTACGCTCTCGGGGTTGTGTGTTTAACCGCGAAACCACAATTCAGTAAAAAAACGACAAGCCACTAAGCTTGTCGTTTTCCTTTTATAAGATTAACCTCTTAAATTATAGAAGGATGCTAATCCGTTGTATTGAGCTGTTTCACCAAGATTGTCTTCAATACGTAGTAATTGGTTGTATTTCGCAACACGGTCAGTACGTGATGGAGCACCAGTCTTGATTTGGCCAGCGTTTGTAGCAACTGCGATGTCAGCAATTGTGCTGTCTTCTGTTTCACCAGAACGGTGAGAGATAACTGCAGTGTAACCTGCGCGTTTCGCCATTTCGATTGCATCAAATGTTTCAGTTAATGTACCGATTTGGTTAACTTTGATTAGGATTGAGTTACCTACGCCTCTTTCAATACCTTCAGAAAGTTTCTTTGTATTTGTAACGAATAGATCGTCCCCAACTAATTGAACTTTTTTACCTAGACGCTCAGTTAGAAGCTTGTGACCTTCCCAGTCGTTTTCATCTAAACCATCTTCAATAGAGATGATTGGGTATTTTGAAACAAGATCTTCGTAGAATGCAACCATTTCTTCAGAAGATAGAACTTTACCTTCTCCTTTAAGATGGTATTTACCGTCTTCTTTGTTGTAGAACTCAGAAGATGCTGCATCCATTGCAAGACGTACTTGTTCACCTGGCTTGTAACCAGCTTTTTCGATTGCTTCTACGATTGTTTGTAGAGCTTCTTCGTTTGAACCAAGGTTTGGAGCGAATCCACCTTCATCACCTACAGCTGTGTTTAAGCCTTTTGCTTGTAATACTGCTTTAAGGTTGTGGAAAATTTCAGCGCCCATGCGAAGTGCTTCTTTGAAGCTTTCTGCACCAACAGGCATAACCATGAATTCTTGGATGTCGACGTTGTTATCCGCATGCTCTCCACCGTTGATGATGTTCATCATTGGTACTGGAAGAGTTTTTGAGTTGAATCCACCAAGGTATTGGTATAAAGGAATTTCAAGGAAGTCAGCTGCTGCACGAGCTGCTGCCATAGATACACCAAGAATTGCGTTTGCACCTAATTTACCTTTGTTTTCTGTTCCATCAAGCTCGATTAAAGCTCGGTCAATTGCAACTTGGTCAGTTACGTCGAATCCGATGATTTCTGCAGCAATGATTTCATTTACATTGTTTACAGCAGTTTGTACACCTTTTCCAAGGTAACGGCTCTTGTCGCCATCACGAAGCTCAACTGCTTCATATTCACCAGTTGAAGCACCACTTGGTACTAACGCACGGCCGAATGCACCGGACTCCGTATATACTTCAACTTCAACTGTAGGATTTCCACGAGAATCTAATACTTCACGAGCGTATACATCTATGATAATTGACATAATAAAATCTCTCCTTTTCGATTAAAAATTAGTTTATTAGGTCGTTCTTTAAAACAAGTATGTTTATTTCTTAAGTAAGCTGTTTCCAGTCATTTCAGCCGATTTTTGAATACCTAGTAGGTCAAGCATGGTTGGTGCTAAGTCTCCTAGGACTCCGTCTTCTCGTAATGCTAAACCTTCTTTTGTTACGATCACAGGTACTGGATTCGTAGTATGCGCAGTCATTGGATTGCCTTCAACAGTAACAACCTCATCAGAGTTACCATGGTCAGCTGTGATGATGGCTGCTCCACCTTTTGCAAGTATGGCATCAACCACTTCTCCTAAGCACTCATCCACTACTTCAATGGCTTTAATCGTTGGCTCAAGTAAGCCCGAGTGACCAACCATATCTGGGTTTGCAAAGTTTAAGATAATTGCGTCATGCTTATCATTAGCAATTTCTTGTAAAAGTGCATCCCTTACCTCATAAGCACTCATTTCTGGCTTTAGGTCATAGGTTGCAACCTTTGGTGAGTTAATTAAAAGACGAGTTTCACCAGGAAATTCCTTTTCACGTCCACCACTCATAAAGAAGGTAACGTGAGGATATTTTTCAGTTTCCGCAATGCGAAGCTGTTTTAATCCATTTTGTGAAAGTACTTCTCCTAAAGTGTTATCAAGATTTGTTGGCTTGAATGCCACATATCCATCTACACTTTCACTGAAGTGAGTTAAGCACACAAAGAATAACTTGTTTGGATGCTTTGGTCCACGTTCAAATGAACGGAAGTCTTCATTTGTAAACGTATTTGAAATTTGGATGGCACGGTCTGGTCTAAAATTATAAAAGATCACAGCATCATTGTCTTGAATCGTTGCAACAGGTGAACCATCTTCTTTTACAAGGACAGATGGTAAAACGAATTCATCGTAAATGCCATTTGCATAGGAATCATCGACAAGTTCAAATGCATTTTTATATGTAGGACCTTCTCCGTAAACCATTGAACGGTATGATTTTTCAACGCGCTCCCACCGTTTGTCACGGTCCATTGAATAATAACGGCCAGACAAGGTTGCGATTTCACCAACACCGTATTCTTTTATTTTTTCATCAAGCTGTTCTAGATAGATTTTCGCAGTTTGAGGACCGACGTCTCTTCCATCTAAAAAGCCATGGATATATACTTTTTCAATACCTTCTGATGCAGCAAGTCGTAACAATGCAAATAGGTGATCAATGTGACTATGTACACCACCATCTGATAATAAACCAAATAGGTGAAGTGCAGTTCCATTTTCCTTTACATGTTTCATCGCATCAAGGAATGTTTCGTTTTGCTCAAATTCATGATCGCGAATCGCAACATTTACACGAGTTAGGCTTTGGTAAACAACTCGGCCTGCACCGATATTTAAGTGCCCTACCTCTGAATTCCCCATTTGTCCTTCTGGTAAACCAACAGCCTCGCCACTTGCCTGTAAAGTAGCGTGTGGGTATTGGTTCCAAAAGCGATCAAAATTTGGTTTGTTTGCTTGAGCAACTGCGTTTCCTTTTACTTCATCGCGAAAAGCAAAACCATCTAAAATAATTAATGCAACTGGAGATTTACTCATTACTTCTGCGCCTCCAAAAGCTTTACAAAAGAGGAAGCATCAAGACTAGCTCCACCAACTAGAGCACCATCGATATCTGGTTGTGCCATGTATTCTTTAATGTTTTCTGGTTTAACACTTCCACCGTATTGAATGCGAACAGCATCTGCTACATCAGCAGAGAATTGTTCAGCCACTACTTTACGGATGTGTGCACAAACTTCGTTAGCATCTTCTGCTGAAGAAGATTTGCCTGTTCCGATTGCCCAGATTGGTTCATAGGCAATGACAACTTCTTTCGCTTGATCTGCTGTAAGACCTGCTAACGCCTTTTGAATTTGTGTTCCAACTAGGTCATTTGTTTGACCTGCTTCACGTTGCTCTAATGTTTCACCACAGCATACGATTGGAACTAATCCATGAGCAAATGCTGCAAGTGTTTTTTGATTCACTGACTCATCTGTTTCAGCGAACATTTCACGGCGCTCAGAGTGACCAAGGATGACATAGTCAACACCTAGATCCTTTAATGCTACAGGGCTAATTTCCCCTGTAAATGCTCCGCTTTCTTCAAAATGCATATTTTGTGCACCAATTTTAAGGTCATAGTTTCCTTCTTTTACGTTTGCAACAAGGCGCTCTAAAAAGAGTGCTGGCGCACAAACAACAGAATCAACCTTTTCTGGTGATGGAATTAGACCATTAATTTCTTCTACAAAATGAACTGCTTCAGAAAGAACCTTATTCATTTTCCAGTTTCCTGCAATGATTGGCTTTCTCATGTTCACCATCCCTTTCGTTGTTGACAATATGACAAGGTGCCTTGCTTGATGGCACCATTTTTTATTTATCGTTAAGTAATACGACTCCTGGAAGCTCTTTACCTTCCATGAATTCTAGTGAAGCTCCACCACCAGTTGAGATGTGGCTCATTTTATCAGCTAGGCCGAATTTCTCAACTGCTGCTGCAGAGTCACCGCCACCGATAATTGAGTAAGTATCAGTAGCATCAGCTAGTGCTTGACCCACGGCTTTTGTTCCGTTAGCGAATGCATCTAATTCGAATACACCCATTGGTCCGTTCCAAATGACAAGTTTAGAGTTTAAAATAACATCTCTGTATAATTCAGCTGTTTTTGGCCCAATATCAAGTGCTTCCCAGTCGCTAGGAATCTCTTCGATTGGAACAATCTTAGTGTTTGCATCATTTGAGAAGTCATCTGCAACTTTTACATCAACAGGCATATAGAAGTTAACGCCTTTTTCTTTTGCTTTGTTCATGAATTGAGTAGCAAGATCAATCTTATCCTCCTCTAAAAGAGACTTACCGATTTCGTGACCTTGTGCTTTTACGAATGTATAAGCAAGTCCTCCACCAATGATTAAGTTATCTACTTTTTCTAAGAGGTTTTCGATGACACCAATTTTGTCCTTTACTTTCGCTCCACCAATAATCGCAGTAAAAGGACGCTCTGGGTTAGAAAGTGCTTTACCTAATACTTCGATTTCTTTTTCCATTAAGAAACCTGCTACTGCTGGTAGGTGTTCAGCGATACCAGCTGTGGAAGCATGTGCACGGTGAGCTGCACCGAATGCATCGTTTACGTAAACATCTGCAAGTGCTGCAAATTGTTTTGCTAGCTCTGGATCATTCTTTTCTTCTCCAGGGTAAAAACGAACGTTTTCAAGTAAAAGAACATCGCCTTCATTCATCTCTGAGATGGTTTGTTCAACCTCTGGACCGTATGCTTCATTTGTTTTGCGAACTTCGATACCTAAGCGCTCGCCTAAACGCTTAGCTACTGGGTCTAAACGAAGCTCATCAACAGCTTTGCCTTTCGGACGACCAAGGTGACTCGCCAAAATGACCTTTGCCCCTTCTTTACGAAGGTGCTCGATTGTTGGTAATGCTGCACGAATACGAGTCTCATCCGTTACCTGACCATCTTGCATTGGAACGTTAAAATCAACTCGACAAAAAACTCGTTTGCCTTTCACATCAATATCTCTAACTGATTTCTTATTCACAGGGAAGGCCTCCGTTCTATGTAATGTTGGTAAAAACCTGTGCCCTAAGCACAAAGTATCCTAGCGGTACTTAGCATCTCATATAGACATCAAAAAGGGAAGGGAACATTCCCTTCCCTTCACAAGTTCTATTATAGTGCCAGTTGCTTTGGTATCAAACGGTAAAAATTATAGACCTTTTGATGCGATATAATCTACAAGGTCAACTACACGGTGAGAGTAACCACTTTCGTTGTCATACCAAGAGATAACTTTAACCATGTTGCCTTCCATAACCATTGTAGAAAGAGCATCGATAGTTGAAGAATTTGCATTACCATTGTAATCAGAAGATACAAGTGGTTCTTCACTATAACCCATGATTCCTTTTAATTCTTCTTCTGAAGCTTTACGTAGTGCTGCGTTAATTTCTTCAACAGTTACTTCTTTATCTAACTCGGCAACTAAGTCAACAAGTGACACGTTTGGAGTTGGAACACGCATAGCGCCACCATTTAATTTACCTTTTAATTCAGGTAATACTAGAGAAACAGCTTTTGCTGCACCAGTAGTAGTTGGAATGATGTTTTCAGCTGCTGCACGAGCACGACGATAGTCTTTATGTGGTAAATCAAGAATTTGTTGGTCATTTGTGTATGAGTGAATAGTTGTCATCATACCACGCTTAATTCCAAAGTTTTCATGTAGAACTTTTGCATATGGTGCTAAGCAGTTAGTTGTACAAGAAGCGTTTGAAATGACGTCATGGCTTGCTGCATCATACTTGTCATGGTTAACACCCATAACGATTGTGATGTCTTCGTCAGTTGCAGGAGCAGAAATGATTACTTTCTTTGCACCAGCTTCGATGTGTTTCGCAGCGTCAGCACGCTTAGTGAAACGACCAGTTGATTCAACAACAACTTCAACACCTAGGTCTCCCCAAGCAAGTTGAGCTGGGTCACGTTCAGCTTTAACAAGAATTTCTTTTCCATTAACAACAAGGCTATTTCCATTTACAGATACTTCTGCATCAAGAACACCATGAACAGAGTCATACTTTAATAGATGAGCTAACATGTTTGCATCTGTTAAATCGTTTACTGCTACTACTTCAACATTTGGATTTTTTAGTGCCGCACGTAATACGTTACGACCAATACGTCCAAAACCATTAATACCAACTTTTACTGCCATTTTGATTTCCTCCTTTTGTATGTGAAACCTAGAAAAATATTTTAAGGGTTACCCCTTCATTAACTCTTTCGCTGCACCTTCATCTGTTATTAACAGCGTCTCCGGCGCCTGCTTTAAGTATGCTTGAATGGCTGTTGCCTTCGAAGCTCCACCAGCTACGGCAATCACATCGTGAATTGCGTTCAGACCTTCTAGCTGGATGCCAATTGTTTGAACCCGATGGACCACTTTCCCATCTTCGTCAAAATAATACCCAAAAGCCTCTGCGACTGCATGAGATTCAATGATTTTTTTCATGTCCTCTTCATCGGTTTTACGCCGCTTAGCCATTGTAATAGCGTCTCCTATTCCGTGAACAACCATACTTGATGATTTAATCAAATTCAGGACATCCCGAATCGATGGTTCGGCCACAAAGGAATGGTACGCTTCATTGCTCACAACATCAGGTACATGGAGAAGTCGGTAATCACCAGAAGCTTTTTCGGCCATCTTTGCGCAAATGGTATTTGCTTGATTTTCTACTCGTTCTCCTAGTCCACCTCTTGCTGGAACAAATAAAATACTTCGCCCTTTCGAATCCGGGGTCATCATTTCTGCGACCTCAACGAGGGTTGTACCACCAGTAACTGCGACGATATTTTCTCCAGAAAGCCTTTGTTTTATTCTTGAAACGCAAGCTCTTCCCATTTCTTTTTTCACCCAAGGAGTTGTGTCACTATCGCCTGAAACGACAATCACACCTTTTATATTTAACTTTTCCTTAAGCTTCGATTCTAAAACCCGTAAACCTAAAACTTCCTTCATGACATCCTCAAGGTCTTTTAATAGTTCAGCACCCTCACTTGTTAGGCTCATTCCAGCCGTACTAAAGTCAACAAGATTTTGTTCTTTTAAAAACTGAACTTCACCGCGGAGGACACGTTCGCTATGACCAAGACTCGTAGAAAGATTCCTTCTTCCAATCGGCTGCATAAGTCGTATGTATTTGAGGATCTCATGGCGTTTCTGCATAACCTCTAGTAAATCAGGTAATAATTTTTGTTGTACCTCAATAATCGAACTCATTTTTTCATTTCCCCTTTTTACTATAAGGGACTACTTTTGTCCCGCTGTGACATATTATGTCCCGCTTACAGTAAAAAAAAACAACTCCAATAAAATTGTATATCGCCGTGTTACATTTACTATAGTACCAGTACTTTTAAAAGAAAGCAATAATTAAACTGCCTAGTTTTTAGGCAGTCAGATTATTTTAAATATTTTCTTAGGTATTCTTGGATGACCTCTTTATGGATAATCCCATACTCCACTTCGGTTCCGTCAATTTCGATAACGGGAATCATGATCTGATATTTTTCCAGAAGTACATCATCTTTATAAATATCAATCTCATTGAGGACTAAAGGAAATTCTCCACTTAATTCCTCGATAACCTGCTCCGCTTTTGTACAAAGGGAGCAATTTTCCTTTGAATACATGGTGACTTGAATGCGACTCAACTGTTACACTTCCAATCTACTTGCTGTATCTTTTTCGCTTCGATGAAGATGGTATATTTAATTGGTCACGGTATTTTGCAATTGTTCTTCTGGACACAAGAATACCATGCTCTTCCTTAAGTATACTGACAATCTCCTGGTCAGACAAAGGCTTTTGTTTATTTTCATCATCAATCAGCTGTTTTAAAACGTTCTTAACTTGCGTTGATGACGTATCGGTTAAACCCGTTGTTTGGATGTTTCGACTAAAGAAATATTTCATTTCGAAAATACCAAATGGAGTTTGCACAAATTTATCTTTTACTGCACGGCTTACAGTTGATTCATGAATGTCTAAACTTTGTGCAACTTCACTCATTATTAGTGGCTTTAGATGAGCTGGTCCTTTTAGAAAGAAGTCCAGTTGACGATTAATGATTTCGTTCATGACATTTTGTAATGTGATTTTTCGCTGTTCCAAACTTCTCATAATCCATTGGCACTGATCCACTTTTTCTTGGAGATAGGATTTTGTTTGTGAATCTTTTTCTTGTAAAAAGTGTTGGTAGTACTGAAGATTTAACGAAACCTTCGGAAAATATGAATCGTGCATGTTCATTACGACAACACCATTTTCAACTTGAATATCAAAGTCCGGAACAATATATTGTGCTACTCCTCCATGAAAAGCTGCACCCGGTCTTGGCTGTAGAGTTTGGATAAAGTCAAAAAGCTGTTGAATGTCAAAAAGCTTAACATCAAGTTGTTTCGCGATTTCCTTCCAAGACTTTTCTGCGAATTCTTCAAAATAGTCCTGAATAATTGTTTCAGCAAGACTATTCCGTTTTGGCAATTTCCTCAATTGTAGAAGTAGGCATTCCTGTAAGGACCTTGCTCCTACCCCAGTCGGATCTAAAGTTTGAATATAGTGAATCGCACTTTCGATGGTTTCTGTATCGGTATTTAGGTCCCTTGCAATCTCCTCCTCAGGAAAATACAGATAACCGTTGCTATCCAAGAGTTGTATGATATATTCCATTGTTCGCTTTTTTTCGTTGTTTACTTTCATATATGAAAGTTGTGTAAGCAAGTGTTCATAAAGGGTTGTTTCTTTTTTTTCAATATAGTCAATCGGATTTGTGTAGGATTCTTTTGAGACCTTTGATTTTGTTTGTCGACTAAAATCCGTTTGTTTCACTTCAATTAGGGGATTTTCTAATGTTTGCTCTTCTAGAAATTTAGCCAAATCCAAAGAAGAGTATTGTAAAAGAGTTATAGCCTGAGTTAACTCCTTTGTCATGACTAGCTTTAATGATTGCTGCTGAAAAAGTCCAGTTTGCATATTCACTCTTGTTTCCCCCTTTCGCCTGATTTACGTTGAATGGAAGCGTTTACTTATTTTAAGTTGCAATGGACTACATCTTTTTATTGAATATGTTCTATCGTTAATTTTATCTTACTTCCATGGTATCGAAAAAGTTAAATTTTAGCACGCATTTTTATTCATTTTTTGAAAGAATCTACCTTAAAGAGGTGATTTGTGTTGAGGAAAAATGAGATTATGTACACCGGCCCGGTTACAGGGACTCTGGATGAAGCAAAAAAGGCGGAAAATATCGAAGAGTTCGCATCTGAATTTGATCCTATCCAAACAATGTGGGCTTTGAATCCAGTTGACGAGGATGTATACGAAGGGACATTGGGGTATAAGGATAACTAGGTATTTGGAGAAAAGATTTTTGGCGTTGAGATAGTTTGGGGCTTTCCGTACCATCTTTGTTCGATTTCTGGATTGTGAGGGTACGATTAGTAGTGGGTTTGCGTTCCCTTTTGAGTTGATTTCTTGATCGTGAGGGTACGATTAGGGGATTTGCGTTCCCTCTTTGAACAATTTCCGAATCGTGTGGGTAAGATTAGCGCGTTTGCGTTCCCTTTCGAGTTGATTTCTTGATCGTGAGGGTACGATTAACGCGTTTGCGTTCCCTCCTTGTCTGATTTCAAGGAACAAAGGGTACGATTACCGAATATGCAAAAAAAGGACCAGATCATACTCTGGTCCTTTTTTTCATTAGCGCCCTCGGCAGGATTCGAACCCACGATAAGAGAACCGGAATCTCTTGTGCTATCCACTACACTACGAGGGCATGTCTGAATAGAAACTGCACTCATCATTATAGGCTAGAACGCATTTGAATGCAAGATGTATGTTTAAAACACTCCAAATCGGGTATGATGGTATACGTATGAAATTTTGTTTTTTTCACATCTATAAAGGTATGTCATAAATGTTTGTAGAATAAGATAAGTTAGTAAAGCGAATTGTTTGACCTTTACTGACCTTAATTGTATGATGGAAATACATAGTAAAGTTTTTAATTTGTTTTGAAGGAGGAAGTTAAATGAATTTAATCCCTACAGTTATTGAGCAAACAAACCGTGGAGAGCGCGCCTATGATATTTACTCACGTTTATTAAAAGACCGTATTATCATGCTTGGAAGTGCCATTGATGATAATGTTGCTAACTCAATCGTGTCTCAGTTATTGTTCCTCGCAGCTGAGGATCCTGAAAAAGATATTTCTTTATACATTAACAGCCCTGGTGGTTCAATTACAGCTGGTATGGCTATTTATGACACAATGCAGTTCATTAAGCCAAAGGTTTCTACAATCTGTATTGGTATGGCTGCATCTATGGGTGCTTTCTTACTTGCTGCTGGTGAAAAAGGCAAGCGTTTTGCGCTTCCTAACAGTGAAGTTATGATTCACCAACCACTTGGTGGAGCACAAGGTCAAGCAACTGAAATTGAAATTGCGGCTAAACGCATCCTTTTCTTACGCGAAAAGCTAAACCAAATTTTAGCTGAACGTACTGGCCAACCAATTGAGGTTCTTCAAAAAGATACAGATCGCGATAACTTTATGACTGCTGAAAGAGCAATGGAATACGGACTAATCGACAAGGTTATGTATCCACAAGACAATAAATAAAAACAAAAAAACCCTCTCACATTTAGTCGTGAGAGGATTTTTTTATGCTTCTTTTTGAACAAATTCAGTTAATGCTTCAACTGCTGCTTCTTCATCATTTCCATCAGCAATTAATGTAACTGTTGTACCACTGCCAACCGCTAAACTCATTAGACCCATGATACTTTTTGCATTTACCTTTTTTCCGTCTTTTTCTAAAAAGATATCTGCAGAAAATTTATTTGCTTCCTGAACAAACATCGCTGCAGGGCGTGCTTGTAACCCCGTTCTTAAAGCAACCTCAACATGTCTTTCCACCATTCGTTTCTTCCTCCTCAGATTTTTCTGTACATTCTTAAGTTGTGTTTTTTTGTATTTCCTATTATTACGTAGATTGAGCTCTAAAGGTTTCATGTTTTTTTAAAAAAATGATAACGCTTTATTTTTCTCCAAGTGAGCAAGGTGCTCACTTTAGGGATTGGCCTGCTCGGAGCTTATCAGCAATTTCATCAATTTTTCGAAGTCGGTGGTTAATACCCGATTTACTGATCTGACCCGATGTTACCATTTCGCCTAGCTCTTTAAGTGTAACATCCTGGTAGGCCACACGAAGCTCAGCAATTTCTCTTAATTTATCAGGTAGGATGCCTAGGCCCACTGTTTCATCAATGTATCTGATATTTTCCACCTGTCGAATTGATGCCCCAATTGTTTTATTTAGGTTAGCTGTTTCACAATTGACGAGACGGTTCACCGAATTTCTCATGTCACGGACAATGCGAACGTCCTCGAAACGAAGCAATGCCTGATGGGCACCAATAACATTTAGGAACTCTGTGATTTTTTCCGCTTCTTTTAAGTAGGTGATAAAACCTTTTTTTCGTTCTAACGTTTTAGCGTTAAGATCAAAAACGTTCATTAATTCACAAAGTGAGTCATTATGTTCTTTATATAATGAAAAAATCTCAAGATGGTATGAGGATGTTTCTGGGTTATTGACAGAGCCACCTGCTAAAAAAGCTCCGCGTAAATAGGAGCGTTTGCAGCACTTCTTCGCTACTAATTCTGAAGAGATTTCTTGTCTTAATGAAAAGCCTTCGAAAATCTTCAAGTCTTCTAGTATTTCTTTTGCATCCTCAGAAAGGCGAACAAGATATACATTGTTCTTCTTGAGTCTCATTTTCTTTCGAACAAGGAGCTCTACCCCTACATTATAGCATTTTTTCAGAAGTGTATAAATTCTTCTCGCAATCGCGGCGTTTTCCGTTTGGATATCGACCACCATTTTTTGGTTAGAGAAGGAAAGTGCGCCATTCATTCGGATCAAAGCGGAAAGCTCGGCTGTTGCGCAGCAATCTTTGATGTCTAAATTTGTGAGTTCTTTTTTCGTCTCTGATGCAAATGACACAGTTCCACCTCCCTTTTTTAAAAGGGTGATTTAAAACTCAATCACCCTTTTTATTTTTAATGAGCAAATCATATAACAGGCTTGCCACTTTTTTTGTGTCGTGTCTGATAACGCCATTATCGTATGAAATGATTTTATCATGGATGATGGCTAAACCTAAAGCAGAAAGCCTTTCAGTGTCGTAAACTACAGGTTTTGCTAGCTCTTTTGCATATTTTTCTTTAATATTCTCGGGAATCTCTCCATTATTAACAAGAACCGTATCAATGAACTTTATGCCCATATGATCGTACAAAGCCTGAACATGGTCGCTTGCTGTAAAATTCAAAGTTTCCCCAGCCTGCGTCATTACATTACAAATATAAACTTTTTTCGCGTCCGATTTTAAAACCTCTTCGCCAATTTTGGGTACAAGTAAATTCGGTAAAATACTAGTGTAGAGGCTACCAGGGCCAATGATAATCATATCTGCCTGTTGAATCTTTTCAATCGATTCTTGTAGAGGCTCTACATCACTAGGTGTTAAAAATACACGCTTTATTTTTTTACCAGAATATGGAATCTTGGATTCACCTGAAACAACAGTACCATCCTCCATTTCAGCATGTAAAATGACGCTCTTATTTGCCGCCGGAAGAACCTTCCCTCTTACATTGAGAACCTTGCTCATTTCACCAACTGCGTGAACAAAATCGCCTGTAATGGTAGTCATTGCCGCAAGAATCAAGTTTCCCAACGAATGACCGGATAAGCCATTTCCACCAGCAAACCGATGCTGAAATAAATCCTCAATTAAAGGCTCCACATCTGACAACGCAGCTAATACGTTTCGAATATCACCGGGCGGTGGAATATCCATCTCATCTCGAAGACGACCAGAAGATCCCCCGTCATCTGCAACCGTCACAATTGCCGTGATATCGACAGGTAGATATTTTAACCCTCGTAAAAGTACAGAAAGTCCTGTTCCCCCACCAACGATGACAATCTTAGGCTGTTTTGGCTCGGTCATTACTTTTTGTCCTTTCTCTTCTCAATATCGCGATGAGAAACATGGGTTTGATATTCAGCCTTGAAATGATTTGCGATATATTCAGCTAGTGTAACAGAACGATGCTGTCCACCTGTACAACCAATTCCAATTACAAGCTGACTCTTACCTTCCCGTTTGTATTGAGGAAGCATAAATGCGAGTAAATCGGTTACCTTTTCAATAAACTTCTGAGTTTCGGTCCATTTTAAAACATAGCCTGAAACATCATCATCAAGTCCAGTTTTCGGTCTCATCGCTTCGATATAATGTGGATTTGGAAGAAAACGCACATCAAACACGAGATCTGCATCAATCGGAATGCCATATTTAAAACCAAATGACATGACATTGACTGTAAAGGTAGGTTTTGATTCTGATGCAAATTGCTTTAAAATTTTCTCGCGTAGTTCACGCGGTTTTAAATCAGAAGTGTCATAAATGTATTGTGCTCTTCCCTTAAGTTCATCAAGAATTTCGCGCTCTGCCTGAATTCCTTCCAGTGGAGAACCAGTTGGAGCAAGTGGATGAGAACGTCTTGTTTCCTTATACCGAGTAACAAGGGTCGTATCCTTTGCATCAAGGAATAAAATTTGTGGAGATATCCATGAGACTTCTGAGAGATCGTCAAGTGATGCAAATAGGCTATCGAAAAACTCACGGCCACGTAAGTCCATGACAAGTGCAACTTTATTCATTTTTCCGCCAGATTCCTTCATCAGCTCTAGAAACTTTGGAAGCAAAGTTGGGGGTAGGTTATCTACGCAAAAATACCCTAAATCTTCAAAACTTTGAATGGCAACCGTTTTTCCGGCACCTGACATTCCAGTTATAATCACTAATTGTATTTCACTTGTTGAACCAACACTCATTGTTTTGCCTCCCTAATTTCTAGCTTGGATCTAATCGATACGATAATAATTGAAAATCGGGTGTATATGTAAATGTCCCATATATGACCCCAGAACCTTTAAGTACATAATCTAAAATATGATAATCACCTGGTGCCATTGGCAGATTGGGTATGTCCCCGATGTCTTGCCATTTTAGGATTCCCTCTTCAGATTCATCAACATTTTCACCTTCAAAGTCATTGGCTAAGAAGGAAAACATCATCCATTCAGAGGTTACCTTGTCACCCTCTTTAATAATAAATGTAAAAATCCCTTTAATATCTGGGTTTTTAAGATAAAGTCCAGTTTCTTCACGATATTCACGGATACAGGAGTCACGAATTGATTCACCCGGTTCCATTTTCCCACCAGGAGCAACCCACCACCCGCGACGTGGCTTTTGTAAAAGCAAGACTTTATCATCCTTGCGTACTAAGCAATTTGTTACTCTTTGCACTCTCTTTCACCCCAAGTCGGTCCCTTTTTAGGTAGACCGTTTGTAAGCATTCATATTGATATTATTATACTATTTCTAACAGGTACTCACAACGAACAAGATTTTCATAATTTTTGTCGGGGAAATTTGGGCAAAAAAAGGGGGCACGGGGGATGTACCCGTGCCCAAAAAAATCTATTTTATAAAAAGGGGGTCAATTACTACTATTATCATACTCAAAATATATTTCATCCGTGTTACAGGAGAGTTAAAACAAAATTACGTTTTAAAGGAAATCTTTTACATAAAAGAAACATTAACCTGAAAGGACTAGTTCCTTCACTTATTCGTAGTTCAAAAGCTTGAACCCTTCGCATATATTTCAATAAAAGCTTATTTACGAAGGAGGAATTGAATGAACGAAAAATTAATGGTGCGCCAAGAACTGATGGAACTTGATCAAAAACATTTTTTGCATCCAACCTCTCCGATTCAGCAACAGCAGGATTTAGGACCTGCTTTTATTTTTACAAAAGGAGAAGGTGTGTTTCTTGAGGATGTGAATGGAAAACGCGTACTTGATGGCATGTCCTCTTTATGGAATGTCAATATTGGACACGGTCGGAAAGAATTAGGGCAAGCAGCAATGGAGCAAATGAATAAGCTTGCATTTAGCTCTTGTTTTGCAACTTTTAGCAATGAACCTGCAATCCGTTTGGCTGCAAAGCTTGCGGAAATTTCAACTGGAAATTTAACAACGACTTTTTTTACTTCAGGTGGCTCTGAAGCAAATGATACGGCATATAAATTAGCACGTCATTACTGGATACTACGTGGAATGCCTGAGAAAGAGAAAATCATTTCTCGAAATAGGTCATATCATGGAGTTGCAATGGGATCGACAAGTGCAACAGGCCTAAAGCCTTTCCGAGATTTTACTAATTCATTGGCACCTGATTTTTATCATACGGATAATTTCTCTGCTGAAGATTTACGCCAAACGATTGAGGCTGAAGGTCCAGAAACAATTGCTGCATTTGTCGCAGAACCAGTGCAAGGGGCCGGCGGTGTCCATATTGCCCCAGAAGGGTATTTTAAAGAAGTGCGGGACATTTGTGATGAGTACAACATTTTATGGATTACAGATGAAGTGATTACAGGATTTGGGCGGACTGGTGAATACTTCGGAGTGGACCACTATGGGGTTGCACCTGACATGATGTGTTTTGCCAAAGGGGTAACGAGTGGATATGCTCAGTTAGGTGGTGTCATGCTATCCGAAGCTATTTTTGAGGATTTCAAGAAACTTTCAACCGGAACACTTTTACACGGGTATACGTATAGTGGTCATCCAATGGCCTGTGCGGTTGCATTGAAAAATATTGAAATTATTGAAAATGAGGGATTAATCGAGAATTCGGCAAAAATGGGTGCAAAAATGCTCAATGGTTTTTCGTGGATTCAAAGTGAAAGCAGTCTTGTCAGTCACGTCCGTGCACTCGGACTCATGGGTGCTGTCGAAATCAATACGCCTCAGCATGTAAAAGGCCCTCTTGCCCCAAAAATTGTGAATGAGGCCGCGAAAATCGGCTTAATCTGCAGATCTGTCGTATTTGATGGGTTGGACACACTCGTTTTCGCTCCTCCACTCTGTATCAACAAAGAAGAAGTCGACCTCATGATAGAAATGCTACATCACGCAATATTTAGGGTTGAACGAAGCGTGTAAGATAGAAAAACGAATAACCGCCTATTCCTTTGTGGATTAGGCGGTTACTTTATGTTGAACAGTTATACACATGTGTATAAGTACTTAATCGGATGGGATTTTCTTTTTGGCCTGTTTAGGTTTCTTGGTGATAATTTGATAATAATCCGTTCTGCGGTCTTTTAGTGGCGTTTCGGTTCCAATGTTTCGGTTTCGGCGAAGGCTTTCAAGGTCAACCTCTCCCACCACAATTGTTTCAATATTTGGGTTACACTCTCCAACAATCCCATTGCTTGAAAATGTAAAATCAGATGGTGAAAAAATACCGGATTGTGCGTACTGCACATCCATATGTGGAACATGTGTAAGGTTACCGACTGCACCTGCTATTACGGTATACACTTGATTTTCGACAGCACGAGCCTGTGAGCAATACCTTACCCTCAAATAACCCTGCTGGTCTTCTGAGCTAAAAGGAGTAAAAATAATTTGTGCCCCTTTATCCACAGCAATCCGAGCGAGCTCCGGAAACTGAATATCATAGCTAATCAGAATTGAGATTTTTCCACAGTCTGTGTCAAACACGTGGACACCATTACCTGGTTGAACTCCCCACCATCTTCTCTCATCAGGTGTGATATGAAGCTTATATTGCTTATCGATTGTACCGTCTCGTCTAAAAAGGTATGCAACATTATAAAGACAATGATCCTCTTCCACAAAATGCGAACCGCCTACAATATTAATATTGTACGTTACGGCAAGTTTCGAAAAGAGATTTATATAGTCCTCCGTATACTCTGACACTTTTTTGATTTGTTTACTCGGTACCTGCTCATTAATGAACGACAATAGCTGCATGGTGAACGTTTCAGGAAACACGGCAAAGTCTGAGCGGAAATTAGAACTCGCATCAATAAAATACTCACATTGAGTTGCAAAATCTTCAAAGGAATTGATTTTTTTCATCATATATTGAATCACTGAAATTCTTACAGGGAGGGACCGATTGTAAATCCTTCTCGTTTTCTTAGGTAAGTAATCAGGATTATTCCATTCCATTAGTGTTGCATAGCCTAAAGAATCCCGATCTGATAAGTAATTGGCATTGACGCGCTTTAGCACAAAGCCATTAATCATTTGAAAAGTAAGGGCTGGGTCATAGATATTTTGTTGGATGACCTGATCCACATATTCCCTAGCAGACATTTCATCCGCATATTTATGATAGTTTGAGATTCTCCCACCAATAATGATGCTTTCTAAGTTGAGTTCTTGAGTCAATTTTTTTCTTGCCTCATAAAGCCGACGTCCAATTTTCATGCGACGATATTCCGGATGAACCATAACATCAATACCATATAAATTTTTCCCATGTGGATCATGGTTGCGAATATAGGAATTATCGCTAATCTCATCGAACGTATGCTTATCCTCATATTCATCAAAATCAACAATTAAGCTCGAACAGGAGCCAATGATTTTCCCATCATATTCAACACAAAATTGTCCTTCTGGAAAAATGGTAAGATGGCTTTCTAATTGGTCCCGCTCCCATGGGTCCATATTTGGAAAACAAACCTTTGAAAGATCAATAATCTCCTCGATATCCTCATGCCTAATATTTCGTAACACAATCCTCTTCTCAAATTTCGAAAGATCAATCCTCGACACAAATATCTCCCTTTCTGGGCATTCGATAAATACAGGGGCTATCCAAATTTATCGAACGTTTTAATTCATCCCTTTCTATCAATATATTATCGGTAGTACATTAATATTTCTGTTTTGATTTTACGGACACTCTAGAAGCTACTTTACCGACCGATTCTTCTCCCATTCTGTTCTTGTAAGCTTCATGTTGATGGAATCGATCCATTCTCCTTCAAACTCTAGGTCATCTTTGTCTACACTGTCGGTCACAAACCCCACTTTTTCATATACTGTTTTGGCTCTCGGGTTAAAATCAAAAACACTAAGGGTTAGTTGGTTAATGTCAGTGTTTTGAAAAACATAATCAACCATAAGCTGAGTTGCTTCTGTTCCAAGTCCTTTATCTCTGCCGTTTGGGCCAATCAGAATTCTGAAATTCATACTATTTGTTTTTTCATCATAAAGATTGACCACCACTTCACCTATTAAGACTTGCTTCTCCCTATCAACAATAGCAAGATCTAAACGATCCTCCTGTTCATTTCTCGTTCGGTACCACAGAAGAGTTTTATCTCGTTCATATCCCGCTGTGCTTCCCGTATATTTAAGGACGATAGGATCTTTTAAACATTCTTCTATGTACGGGAAATCCTCATCCATTTTAAATGGTCTTAGTATTGTCTTTTCTCCAACGATTGTCGGTTTAACATGTAAATCGATCATATACCGTTCCCCACCCTTAATTCGTCAAAAAACACCTCCACATTGGAGGTGTTCTCTCATTTATGCTTTAATTTTTTCCATCAATTCTTCGATATAGTGTTGAGCTGTTTGAGCCGCAATACTTCCATCGCCAGTTGCTGTTACGATTTGGCGAAGTTGCTTTTCACGGATGTCACCTGCTGCAAAGATGCCAGGTACTTTTGTTTCCATTTGCTCGTTTGTTTCGATATAACCGTTTTCGTTTGTAATTCCTAGGCCTTCGAATGGTTTTGAAAGTGGAAGCATACCGACATAGATGAATACGCCGTCTGCGCCAAATTCTGATTCTTCACCAGTTTGTGTATTCACAAGCGTTAAGGAACCAACCTTACCATCTTTTTCGTGAATTTCTTTAACTGTGTGGTTCCAGATAAACTCCACTTTTTCGTTATCAAATGCACGTTGTTGTAGGATTTTTTGTGCACGAAGCTGGTCACGACGGTGAATGATTGTAACCTTAGACGCAAAACGAGTTAGGTACACGCCTTCTTCTACTGCAGAATCTCCTCCACCGACTACAACAAGCTCTCTGTTTTTAAAGAATGCCCCATCACATACTGCACAGTAAGAAACGCCTCGGCCACCAAGTTCTTTTTCACCTGGCACCCCAATTTTCTTATATTCCGCACCAGTTGAGATAATTATAGCACGTGCTTTATATTCTTTACTGCCAGCAATGACAGTCTTGAATTCTTCACCATTTATTACTTCTTTTATATCACCATACGCATATTCAGCACCGAATTTCTTCGCATGCTCGAACATTTTTGTGGATAGTTCCGGTCCTAAAATATGATCAAATCCTGGATAGTTTTCAACTTCTTCAGTGTTTGCCATTTGGCCACCAGGAATCCCGCGCTCAAGCATTAAAGTTGATAGGTTTGCACGAGATGTATAAACAGCTGCTGTCATACCTGCCGGGCCGGCACCGATTATAATGACATCATAAATTTTTTCTTCAGTCATTTTTACGTCTCTCCTTACGTCCATATATAAGTGGATTTTATTGTTTTAGTATCTCCTACCCCTATCCTATAAAAACCTGACAAAATCCGCTATTAATATGCTCATTGTAAGAGTTCTTTAACAAATTTTACATACTTCATCACTGTTGTTTTGGAAATATTATATTTCGCTGCAACCTGTTGTTGAGTGATCGTCCGCGATCCGTGGTTGCGCCAGATGTATTCCGTTGCTGCAGCCCATGCTTGCCAGTTAGACACATTGAACTGACGCTTTACCGCTTCATCGTAAATCATTAACCACGTTAGATAGAGTTCCTCATTTGCAGAATCATCATGTTTATTTTTTGTAAATAGAGTGTCTGCAATATTGTACCCATCAATGATATAGGTCGGAACTTTTCCTGTCTTTTTCTTTTTACTTAGGACATAGTTTGCAAATTCTTGTTCAAGGGTCGCATGGAATTTTATATGTTTAATATCCTTGCGGGCAAGAGAAGAATTTGTCTTACTTGCTAAAAATAAACCATATAAGCGTTCCTCGATAAAATCACCTGTTAACCAACGGTCCAATACATCACTAATGGATTTTGTACGGTCTGATTCCCATGGAGCCGAGCCCTTTTTACTTGGATTTTCTTCGAGCACTCGCTTCCATGCATTTTGGGCAACGTCATGGTGCTCTGTAAAATAAGCAGAATGAGATAGCCAATAATAGAAGGTTTCGTCTCCTTCAAACCCACTTCGTTGAAGACTTCGCAACCATTTATACGCAAGGTCATATCTTCCGACCAATCCAAATGTGGCACCTAATTTATAACGGTGTTCCGAAAGAATCGGATGAATCAGTGCTAATCGTTTCGTTAGCTCTTTTACCTGTTGATTTTTTCGTTGATAATATAGAAATACCAATGAGTTGCAAAGTGCATGAAGATTACCAGGGTTTTTACTCAAAACCTCATCAAGAATCTCTGATGCATTCTCCACATCTCCAGAGTAAAAATACGCTAATGCTAAATTATTATAAGCAGACCAAAATTCCGGGTATTCGCGAATGATTTCCTTTAAAAGGGTCACCGCTTCGTCTAATCGTCCTGTTTCAAGGTAATCACGTGCTTGTTCCTGCATGACGATGAGTTCGTCCTGTTGATTAGCAGAATCTTCAAAGTCCACTTCCTCAAGGAGCAATAAATCAAGCAAATCCTCGGCATCCTCCGAAAAGTCTCCATCTGGCTCACGATCTAAATAGGCTTGTGCATGTTTGCCTGCTTCTTGGAACAAACCTAAATGTGCATAATTATTGGCCATGAAATAAAAACACTCTGGCATATCGAAATTTGGATCTTCCATTATTTGTGTAAGATATTGATTAGATAGGATGTAATCACCAATTTCCGTTAACGCTACGGATAATTGACATAAGAACATCGGCTCTTTTGGTTCAAGCTGAATCGCTCGTTTAAAATGTTTTATTGATTTATATATATCATGCTGGCGATACGCCTTTAGTCCTTTTTTAAAATAATATTCTCCCGTCTGGATAAACGGAATTACCTTTGAACTATGCTGACTTTCTTTTCTGTTTTGTTTTTCCATCGGGATCCTCCACTAAATACTGCTTTTTATACATATTTCCCAACGTAGTATAACATATAAAATCCTTGACACATAGGGGTGCTTGGGTAAAAGGAAAAAACTTTTGGAGAAAGTACGAGTGGTAATTTGTGGGCAATGTGAATATTGTGGACAACTATTCCTTTTTTTGTGAATAAAGTAGCGTGACTACTGAATCGAGTGAACATATGCACATTAATCGAAGTTTGTTTGTGGATAATGTGGATATCGTGGATAAACGATAGACATTCCAGTAAATTCAAGCATTGGAAAAGGTGCTCATCTGTGGATAAGCACCCTTGACATTCTTATCTTCTTTTTTGAAGTACAGTTAATACTTCATCAAGTGGAAGCTTTTGTTCACGAAGCAAGACAAGCAAGTGATAAATCAAATCTGCTGCTTCCCACTTAAGTTCTTCGTGATCGCGGTTTTTCGCTGCAATAATAACCTCTGAAGCTTCTTCACCGACTTTTTTCAGAATCTTATCTACCCCTTTATCAAATAGGTATGTAGTATAAGCTCCCTCTGGCATTTCGACTTCACGCTTAGCAATTACTTCTTCAAGCTCATTAAGAATAGCAAAACGGTCTGAGGACACTTCTTTTTGTTCTCCTAGAACTGATTCGTTGAAGCAAGAATAGCTTCCTGTGTGGCAAGCTGGGCCTGCTGGCTCAACTAGAACAAGGATGGCATCCTGGTCACAATCATATTTGATATCCACTATTTTTTGAGTATTACCTGAGGTTTCCCCTTTGTGCCAAAGCTCCTGGCGTGAGCGGCTATAAAACCAAGTTTCACGTGTTTCAATGGATTTGCGTAAAGATTCTTCATTCATATAAGCCAGTGTTAAAACCTCTTTGCTTACTGCATCCTGAACAATGGCTGGAGCAAGTCCTTTTTCGTCGAATTTAATGTCTGGTGTGTTCATCGGACATTGACCCCTTTCTCTTTTAAATAAGTTTTAACTTCTTTTACGGAAGTTTCTTTGTAGTGAAAAATACTTGCTGCTAATGCAGCGTCTGCTTTACCTTCTTTGAATGCTTGTGCAAAATGTTTAGCATTTCCAGCGCCACCTGATGCGATGACAGGCACAGTAACTGCCTCACTTACACGTCTTGTTAATTCAAGGTTGAAGCCATCCTTGCTTCCGTCATCGTCCATACTAGTTAATAATATCTCACCGGCTCCGAGTTTGATTGCTTCTTTCGCCCAAGAGACAACTTCCCACTCAGTTGCTTTACGTCCACCATGAGTGTATACTCTCCAGCTACTAAGTTCCTCATCGTATTTTGCGTCAACTGCAACGACGATACATTGGGAGCCAAAGAAGTCAGCACCTTCCTTGATTAAGTCAGGATTTGTCACAGCTGCCGTATTAAGTGAAACCTTGTCAGCACCGGCACGAAGGATTTTTTTCATATCCTCTAAAGAATTAATTCCTCCTCCAACTGTAAAAGGAATCGCAAGTTCTGCGGCCACTTTTTCGACAACCTCAACCATCGTTTTGCGACCTTCATGTGAGGCAGAAATATCAAGGAATACGAGTTCATCTGCACCTTCTGAATCATAGAATTTTGCAAGTTCAACAGGGTCCCCAGCATCACGTAGTCCAACAAATTGAATGCCTTTCACAACGCGACCATCTTTTACGTCCAAACATGGAATGATACGTTTTGTGATCATCAGCCACTCACCTCTTCTAACGCCTCTTGAACGGTAAATTGATTAGTATAGATGGCTTTTCCTACAATTGCACCAGAAACACCTTGATCCGCTAGCTTACTAAGTGCTTTAAGGTCTTCAATAGAGCTAACTCCACCAGAAGCGATGACTTGCTTTCCTGTTACAGAAGCAAGTGTAGCAACCGCGTCGATGTTAGGACCACTAAGCATGCCGTCTGTCGCGATATCTGTAAAAATAAATGTTTGTGCACCTGCTTTCGCAAGTTCAACACCTAAATCAGTCGCTTTTACAGAAGATGTATTTAACCAGCCTTCAGTGGCTACATAGCCGTCTTTCGCATCAATACCTATCGCGATTTTTTCTTTGTATTTCTTGAGCATGTCCTTTACAAAGTCAGGATTTGAAATGGCCGCACTTCCTAAAATGACGCGGTCAACACCATTTTCAATATAGTAAGCTACATCCTCTTCGGTTCGAATTCCGCCACCAATTTGAACTTTCGCATCAAGTTTCTTGGCAACCTCAATCACGTATTGGTCATTCACACGTTTACCAGCTTTTGCTCCATCTAAATCAACCATGTGAATCCACTCAGCACCTGCATCAGCGAAGGCTTTCGCCATATCAAACGGTGAGTCACCATAGACTGTTTCTTTATTATAATCCCCTTGAAGCAATCGAACACATTTGCCACCGCGCATATCGATTGCCGGGTAAATTGTAAAAGTACTCATATTGTCACCTTCTTTTCCACAATCGCAGCGTAGTTTTGGAGGATTTTTAATCCTAGCTCACTGCTTTTTTCAGGATGAAACTGGGTTCCAAACACATTACCTTTTCCAACAACAGCTGGGACGTCGACATCATACATGCTACTTGCGATTACATTTTCGGTGTCAGTCTCTGCGAAGTAGGAATGAACGAAGTAGACATGTCCACCCTCGATGTCTTTTAAAAGTGGAGATGGATTTTTAAGTTCAAGATCATTCCAGCCCATATGGGGGACTTTATAGGTTTCACCATTCGCTGTTACACCAGGAATTTTTGTGATTCTGCCTTCTAGGAAACCAAGACCTTGGGTAAGTCCATTTTCTTCACTTTCTTCAAATAATAGTTGCATCCCTAAACAGATTCCTAAGAGTGGTGTCCCTTTTACAACAGATTCCTTAATGAAGCCAACTAATCCTTTTTCATGTAAGATTCCCATTGCATCTTTAAAGGAACCGACACCTGGTAAAATTAGACCGTCTGCTTTTGCAAGCTCATCAGGTGAACTTGAAATGAAATAATCATAGTTCATCCGTTCAAGTGCCTTAGAAACGCTGTATAAATTCCCCATGCCATAATCAATAATGCCTATCATCTATAACATCCCTTTCGTTGACGGGACTCCCTTAACTCGTGGGTCAATCATCGTTGCTTCATCTAATGCACGACCAAATGCTTTAAAAATAGCTTCAATTATATGATGTGTATTGTGACCGTAGTGAACAATTACATGGAGATTGATTCTTGCTTCTAATGCAAGCTTCCATAAAAATTCATGAACCAGTTCTGTATCAAAAGTGCCAACTCGAGAACTTGGGAAATCAGCTTTCAATTCGAAATGTGGACGATTTCCTAAATCGATGACAACCTGTGCAAGAGCTTCATCCATTGGAACAAATGCGTTTCCGTAGCGTTTGATCCCTTTTTTATCTCCAAGTGCTTCACGCAATGCCTGTCCTAAACAAATTCCAATATCCTCTGTTGTATGGTGATCATCGATTTCTGTATCACCATTTGCATCAACTGTTAAGTTGAATTTTCCATGTTGTGTAAAGAGATCTAGCATGTGGGACATAAATGGAACGCCAGTATCGAACTTTGAAATCCCTTCCCCATCTACTGTAAAATCTAGTTTTATATCTGTTTCATTTGTCTTACGTTCAACCTTTGCTTGTCTTGTCATAATTACACCTACCGTTATCCACAATTTAATGATTACTTCAAGTGCCTGAAATTTCTTAATTTTGCGGATTATTATCCACATTATCCACATAATCCACAACAAGATGTGAATTTTGTGAATTATTTTAATCGTTCCTCAACAGCTCTCGCGTGGGCTTCTAACCCCTCTAATCGTGCGAAAGCAGCAATTTTCGGACCGTTTTCTTCAATGGCTTGTTTACTATACGAAATGATGCTTGATTTTTTTGTAAAATCATCCACACTTAATAGACTTGAAAAACGTGCTGTTCCGTTTGTCGGAAGGACGTGGTTTGGACCAGCAAAATAGTCACCGACTGGCTCGGAGCTATATCGACCGATAAAAATAGCGCCTGCGTGCTTGATTTTTCCAACCTGCTCCATCGGTTCCTCCGTCATGATTTCGAGATGTTCTGGAGCAAGCTCGTTTACAACCCTGATTGCTTCATTTAGGTCACCTGTAACGTAAATGGCACCAAAATCATTAATTGATGCTCTAGCAATTGCTTCACGTGGAAGAAGGCTTAACTGTCTTTCAAGCTCTTCGGAAACGGCTTCTGCAAGCTGCATTGATGGTGTTACGAGAATGCTTGATGCTCGCTCATCATGTTCTGCTTGAGAGAGTAAATCCGCTGCGATTTCGTTTGGTAGAGCTGTCTCATCTGCCAACACGACGATTTCACTAGGTCCAGCAATCATGTCGATATCCACGTTTCCGTATACTTCACGTTTTGCTAATGCAACAAAGATATTACCAGGACCGACGATTTTATCCACTGGCTTGATAGTTTCCGTTCCGTACGCCAACGCCCCAACTGCTTGAGCACCGCCAACCTTATAGATTTCTTTCACACCAAGTATGTCCGCAGCCACTAATACACCGGCTGGAATAGTACCATCTTTTCCAGGTGGTGACACCATCACAATTCGCTCAACTCCCGCGACCTGCGCAGGAATGACATTCATTAGGACAGATGACGGGTAAGCAGCCTTCCCTCCAGGAACATAAACACCAACTGCATCAAGTGGGGTGATTTTTTGACCAAGAATCGTCCCATTTTCCTTCATTGTCATCCATGATTGCTTTACCTGACGGCTATGGTAATCACGAATATTTTCAGCTGCTTCTCTTATGATCGGAACAAGATTCCCGTCTAATTTTTGATACGCTTCTTTGAAATCTGACTCGGTGACTTTTAATGCCTCAAGTAAAACTCCGTCAAACTTTTCAGTATAGGAACGAAGGGCCTGATCCCCTTCTTTTTGTACGTTAGCGAGAATTTCTAAGACTGCTTTTCTTTGTTCTTCTGTCCCACTATCAATGGTCCGTTTCAGTGAAACAGAATTGGTTACACGTTCAATTCTCATGGTGTGTCGGTCCTTTCCCTTTTAATACTACTGCGATACCACAGTTGAAAGCCTCTCTACGATTTCATCGATTTGCTGATCCTTTAAACGATAGCTTACTGGATTTACGATAAGTCGTGACGTGATATCCGCAATATGTTCGAGCTCAACTAATCCATTTTCCTTCAATGTACGTCCTGTTGAGACGATATCGACAATTCGATCTGCAAGACCAATTAATGGTGCAAGTTCAATCGAACCGTTTAGTTTAATAATTTCAACCTGCTCCCCATTTTCACGAAAATAGCTAGATGCTATGTTTGGATATTTCGTTGCGATTTTAGGTGCAACACCTTTGATTTTGACATCTGGGAGTCCAGCAACGGCTAGATAGCATTTGCTGATTTGCAAATCGAGTACCTCATATACATCGCGCTCTTCCTCAAGCATTACATCTTTTCCGGCAATACCAAGGTCTGCCACGCCGTGCTCTACATATGTAGTCACATCCATTGGTTTTGCAAGCATGAATCGAAACGGCTCATCAGGAACGTCGATAATCAGCTTTCTGGAATCCTCGAATTCTGGAGGAAGATTGTAGCCTGCTTTTACTAAAAGTTGTGCCGCCTCTTCAAAAATTCGTCCCTTTGGCATCGCAATTGTTAATTTATCACTCATTTAAGCCTCCTCCTTCCTTGTCGTTCCTAAGAAAAAGGTGTTTTTGGCAAAAGCATTCGTACAAGCATCAACATCCTTGACCCCCGCTATATCTTGAAGAATAACCCGCTCACCCTGTTCTCTTTTACTCATCGCAAATCGGATTGCTTCTTCTCTCTGTTCAGCGCTAAAAATCACACAATGGATTTCTGTCTCTTCCTGAGGTAAATCAAGTGCTTCAAGTAGTCGATCAATTCGAATTCCAAAACCTGTCGCTGGTGCAGGACGATCAAATTTTTCAAATAAATGATCATAACGGCCACCATTTCCTACTAAAAAGCCTACATTCTCAGCGTAAACTTCGAAAAGAATTCCTGTGTAGTAGCTCATATGGCTAACGAGATTGAAGTCGATTTTTATATGCTCAGTTACTCCGAATGCCTCTAGCTTTTTCCAGAGCATTTCAAGTTCGTCTGCTGCCTTTTTTCCTTCTTCACATTCAACTAGATCTTTTGCTTTTGCAATTTTTGATTCATTGCCTCTTAGTTGTAAAAGGGAAAGCAACCGCTGTTTATCAATAGAAGAAAGTGGTAGTTTTTTCACATGCTCTCTATAGCCAACGTAATTTTTTTCATATAAATAGCGTTGTAAGGCATCCGCTCTTGCCTCATTTCCAACAATCTCCATAAACAAGGCTCTCACATAACCAATATGGCCGATTGGCACTGTAAAATTAGTTAATCCTGCCTGTTTAAGGGACGCAATCATAAGCGAGATGACCTCTGCATCAGCACTTGTTGTTGTATCGCCAATATACTCGACTCCAATTTGCTCAAACTCAGCTGGTCTTCCACCTTCATGCTGCTGCGCACGGAACACATTTGCGGAATAGGCGATGCGTTGTGGATATTCCCCTTGATATAAACGAGATGCTGCAACTCGAGCAATCGGAGCTGTCATATCAGGTCTTAGCACAAGTGTGTGACCCTGTGAATCCAATAGTTTAAATAATTGACGGTCGAGGATCGCTGACGCCTCGCCGATTGTTTCATAGTATTCAAGTGTTGGAGTTTCAATAAATTGATAACCCCAGCTTTCAATTTGAGATGACATTGCATTGCGAATTTTCTTTTTCGCTTCATATAAAGCAGGCAATGTATCTCTCATACCTAACGGTTTTTCAAACATAAACACGATTTTCGTCACCACCAAAGTTTGTATATGTTAACTTTCCCAATATTTTCTTAAAAAAACCATTATGCTTTAGTTCGCTAATATACTACCAAGATAAAGTATATGATACACCTATCCCTTACATGCGTCAACAAAAAAAGTCAGAATTTAGGTGAAATAAATCGGGTGTGATTTGGATTTTGTGCGTATTATGGGAAATAAAGTTATTAACTGTGGATATTGTTGATAAGATTTGAAAACCTTTGTGAGTCGTGTGAATATTGTGGATAATTGGACTGGGATTTTGTAAGCAAGAGAGGAAGAAAGGAGACAGATGTTGGAAGTTGAAATTTAAAAGAGGAAGGAAAAGAGGAAAGAAGATGATAAAGCAGAAAAAGCGAAAGTTAAAAGAGATAAGTAAAATGTGTAAGTTTGGGCAATGAAAAAGGAACCAAACCAACTCAATGGTTAGATTCCTCTTTTTCTCGTTGCTCTCTTTGTTCTTTTGTATAGATCACTCGCATCGGGTTCCCGCCAACAAAACTGCCTGCAGGGACGTCTCTGTGGACCAATGTGCCGGCTGACACTATTGCTCCATCGCCAATTTCAACACCCGGCAAAATCGTTGAATTAGCCCCAATCATTACCTCGTTGCCAATTTTAACTTCACCCAGTCTGTATTCTTTAATCAAGTATTCATGGGCTAGAATGGTGGTATTAAAGCCAATGACTGTGTTGCTTCCGACACTGATTTTCTCGGGAAACATTGTATCCGGCACTACCATGAGTGCAAATGCTGTCTTTTCCCCTACCTTCATGTTTAAAAAAGTGCGATACAGCCAATTTTTCACACCAAGAAATGGCGTATAACGCGCTATCTGTATGACGATAAAGTTTTTAACAACCTTCCAAAAGGATACGGTCTTATAGATTTGCCAAAGTGAATTGGGACCTGAAACAAAATATCGTGTGGTTCGTCGTTTCACTATTTTTTCATCCTTTTACCAAAACTAAATCAAGTAGGTCACTCATGTTTTCAAGCATAAAATCAGGGTTGTATTCCAATAGGAAGTCTTTTCCTTTATGAGACCAAGCAACTCCAGCAGTTTTTGTGCCCGCCTTTTGACCAGCTACAATATCCTGATAATTGTCGCCAACCATTATAGCTTCTTCAGGTGTTGAGTCTAACATCTTCAATGCCAACAGCACGGGTTCCGGATCTGGTTTTGGATTTCTCACATCATCCAATGTCACCACGACATCAAAAAATTGGTCAAGCTTTGTGAGTTGTAATCCCATATTAACCGTTTTTCGAACTTTTGTTGTAACAACGCCAATTTTATAGCCTTTTTCTTTAAGCGTCTTAATGGTGTCAAATACACCTGGAAACTCGGTTACTAATTCATCATGCTTCTCATGATTAAATTTTCGATATTCAGCAATCATTTCTTCTGCTCGGTCTGGGTCTACAGATGAAAAAGATTCGTGCAGAGTTGGACCATTGAAAGGCAAAATATCCTCCCGACTATAGTTGCGATCTGGAAAGTATTTTCCAAAGGTGTGTAAAAAAGATTGGAGTATCAGTTCATTTGTATCAATTAACGTTCCATCTAAATCAAATAGTAGTGTTTTAATTGCCATAAATAACTTCCTTTCTATTATTTTGCTCGACGCGTTTCCAGATAAAAGCGATGACCATTGTTAGTATGATCGCAGTAATGAGTCGGATTAACAATAGCGGTAAGACTGGAATGCCTAGAGGAATAAAGATAAGCGTATCCTCCACTACCGCGTGACAGGATACTAAGAAAATTAACGCTAAGGTTACATCTTTCTTACTTACATTATCCTCTTTTACCGCCTGAATCATTACACCTGCTCCTAACGCTAGACCGAACAAAATACCTGCTGCCAAGGTTGTTGATGTATTTTCCTTCATTCCGAGTACCTTTGTGACCGGCGTCATCCACTTTGAAAATACATCCAACCATTTTAATTCCTTTAATATTTGAATAACAACCATCAATGGAATGACAATAAGAGCCAATTGCAGAATCCCAAATGTAGCTTTTTCAATACCATTTAATACAATAGCACCCCAGCCGGAAATTTGTTCATCAGTCGTTGAGACTAATCCATATTTTGCTAACTCACTTCCACCTTTCCAAACTAGATTAATTACAAAGGCAGAAATGAATGCAAGTCCCAGTCTAACTGTTACAATCACCCAAATCTTCATACCTACTTTCGCAGCAACAGTCGATTCGATAATCATATTATGCGAGAATGATAGCATGACAGCTAAAATAAACACTTCTTTTACGGTCAAATCTAGTGTTAAAATGGCCCCAATCCCTGCATAAAGGTTTAAAAAATTACCTAATACAAGTGGTATTGCGGCATCACCCGACAGACCAAACCAGCCCATGATTGGGGCAATCCACTTAATCACCCAATCTAGTACTGGTGTATATTGCAACATTGTAACAAGTAGGGTAACTGGGAAAATTACCTTCCCTAATGTCCAAGTAGTTTTTAATCCTACTATGAAGCCTCTCTTGATTGTCTCTAGCAAGTTTCCCCTCTCCCTTTTACTTTGTTATTTCTCTAAGTAACGTTCGTTTGAATGACCTTTTATTCTTCGATAAATAAGTACGATGAGTGCTCCTATAATCGATAAAACTGAAATCAACTGAGCCACTCGGATATCCCCAAGCATTAAGCTATCTGTCCGTAAGCCCTCTACGAAGAAGCGGCCAATTGAATACCAGATTACATATGTAAGGAACATTTCCCCACGTCTTAGGTTGACCTTTCGAAGCATTAGCAATAAAACAAAACCTACAAGGCTCCAAATTGATTCATACAAAAAGGTTGGATGGTAGTACGTTCCTTTTATAAACATTTGGTCCATGATAAAGTCAGGTAGCACATTATAGAAGGTTTGGATCTGTTCCTCTGCAATGGGTCCTCCATGTGCTTCTTGATTCATAAAATTTCCCCAACGGCCAATTGCTTGACCTAAGATAATGCTTGGTGCCGCGATGTCTGCAATTTTCCAAAAGGACAAGCCTTTTACTCTCGCAAACACAATCGCAGTCACAACTGAACCGATTAACGCACCATGAATGGCAATTCCACCCTCCCAAATTGCAATAATTTTGGAAGGATTTTGTGAGTAATAATCCCATTTAAAAATAACGTAATAAATTCTTGCACAGATGATGGCAATTGGCACTGCGAACAGCATGAGGTCCATAAATGTATCCTTATGCATCCCTCTGCGTTCTGATTCTTTTATGGCCAGATAAAGGGCTAGCATGGTTCCTAGCCCGATGATTAGTCCATACCACTGAATGCGTAACGCGCCAAGTTCTAAAAATGTTGGGTCTAATGGTTGAATGTTTCGGTCCACTATCTCATCTCCCTTTTAATGATCTTTTATATTTCGTCGTGCTCCCTAAATTCAATCGTATTTGAAAGACGATTTGAGAAATCTTGTGCAGCGTTTAAGCCCATACGTTTAAGACGGTAATTCATCGCTGCCACTTCAATGATGACGGCTAGGTTTCGCCCAGGACGAACTGGAATTGTGTATTTTGTTAATTCAGTATCGATGATTTTCATTTTTTCTTCTTCAAGCCCAAGTCGGTCATATTGCTTTGTCTGATCCCAAAGTTCTAGATTGACCACAAGCGTAATCCGTTTATAATTTCGAATGGCACCCGCTCCGAATAAGGTCATGACATTGATGATCCCAAGACCGCGAATTTCAAGGAGATGCTCGATAAGCTCAGGTGCGCTTCCAATAAGTGTATCATCATCCTCTTGACGAATTTCTACACAATCATCTGCAACAAGACGGTGTCCGCGTTTGACAAGTTCAAGCGCTGTTTCACTTTTACCAACACCACTCTTACCAATGATCAGCACCCCAACCCCGTATATATCCACTAGAACTCCATGAACAGCTGTTGTTGGCGCGAGCTTACTTTCTAAAAAGTTTGTAATTCTACTTGATAGTCTCGTTGTCTTCATACGTGCTTTGATCACTGGAACAGATTCACGCTCGGAAGCCTCAATCAGTTCTGGTGGAGTCTCTAAATCACGCGAAATAATAATTGCTGGAGTGATATCTGTACAAAGCTTTTCCATACGATATCTTTTTTCCTCGGTAGACAATTTCTCAAAGAACGTTAGCTCCGTTTTTCCTAATAACTGGACTCGCTCTGAAGGATAGTAATCAAAAAATCCCGCTAGTTCAATACCTGGTCTAGATATATCACTTGTTGTTATCGGGCGATTAACCCCTTCTTCCCCACTCACCAATTCTAATTTGAATTTCTCAATTAAATCTTTTGTGCTAACTTTTGGCACATCTGTTCCTCCTTGATTGTGATTCATGTAGTTTTTGGTTGTTACTGCGTATTTTTAAAGCCATCTCATTTTTTGCTTAAACAGACTGTATTTTTTAAAAATTATATTTTTCAAACTCATTCTCCTATTTTAGCATTTTTCTGTGTAAGGCCAAAACTTTTCTGATTTAAATTGCGGAAGAATGTTGGGGAGATTTGTTTTGAGAGGCGGATGGGGGAGAATTACGGTCTCAGAGACATCCCAAGAATGGAATGTCTTTGAGTATTTTCATTTTACTAGTGAATAAACATTTGTATCATAGGCAACACCGTTTTGGTACATATAGTTCCTTAAGATACCTTCTTTTTCGAATCCAAGCTTAATTAACAATTCATTTGATGCTGCGTTTTCAAGAAACACAACGGCACCAATGCGGGTCAAGTCTAGATCGTCAAAACCGTAAGAGATTACTTTTTTAACAGCCTCTATTGTGTAGCCTTTTCGCCAGTATTGGGGCTGTAACTCATAGCCGATTTCTGCTCGCTTATGCTTGAGAGACCAAGCATTAAATCCTATGGTTCCAATGAGTACTTCGTTTTCTATTAATTCGATCCCCCATCTTATTCCACGCTTTTCTTTATAGTTTTTTGCAAAAAATTCAACAAACTGCTCTGCCTGTTCTAATTTGGTTAGAGAATCCTGCCCGTAATAACGCGTGACATCATTGTTTGAAAAACAGGTAAATATTGCTTGAGCATCACCATGGACGATTTCTCTTAATCTTAGTCGTTCGGTTTCTAGTATTGGAAACATGCTTGTACTCCTTTCTCAAAATCAAAACATGATAATAACCTAATTTATCTACGTATAATATTTAAAATTTATAGGTATCCCTTGCAATTTCAATAAAGTTTTTAGCAGCAATCGATAAATAATTCGCATCACTATATATAATCCCAATTTCCCACGGGATATTGGGGGTTTTAATCTTTATCTCCTTCATATTTTCTCTCTCAAATTTTGAGATTAAAATTCTAGGGACAATAGCAATTCCAAAATTTACTCCAACAAGTTCTAAAATTAAATCCCACTGAGAACTGTTAAGTACAATATTGGGTTCGAAAGCACTTTCTTCGCACATTTTCAAAAAATATTGATGAATCATAAAATCATTTCTAAAACAAATGAACCGCTCATTTTTCAAGTCTGCAAAATCTATTTCATCATATTTTGCTAATGTATGTTTTTCGCTCATACAAATCACAAATACATCACGATAAATGATATGAGATTTTAATGAAGGATTTTTAGTTGGAAGTACTGCAAAGCCAACATCAATATCTCCCTTTAGTAAACCTTCTTCAATTTTTAATCCTCCACCCTCATATATGATATTTTCAATAAATGGATAGGTATTTATAAATGAAGTAATAATTTTTGGAAACAAAAATGAACCAATAATAGGAGGTAATCCAATATGTATTTTTGATATATAGTTTGTATTCTGCTCTGAAATATGTTGTTCAAGAGATTTCCATGTTGTTAGAAGATCGATTATGTAGGAATAGAATATTTCTCCTTCATTTGTTAAAGTAAATCCTCTTTTTCTATTAAAAATTTGGATATTATTTTGATTTTCTACACGCTTAATCATTTTACTTATTGTGGGTTGATTAATATATAACTCATTTGCTGTTTGGGTAATGTTATTTGTCTCCATAACTCTTTTTAAAATTTTCAATTCCTCTATTGTGATATTATCCATTTTTCTCCCCTAACTATTCCCTCAAGGAATATCGTTATGAAAAACATGCTATATACATAATAGTCTAAAATTTCTTAATATGTAAATAAGGAGGGTTAAATATGAGAAAAACAAATGCAATTCTATTAAGTTTATTTTTTATTTTGTACGGGGCAACATTTTTGCCAAATATAGGTTTTTTTAACGATTTAACATTTTGGGGGCTATTACCTGAACCTCTTGCTTTTACACTTATCATAAATTTCATTAATACCATTTTAATCTTTATCATTTATTTCAAAGTTTTTAAACCATTTGCTCTCCGAATGGAAAAAAGACTAACAGAGGAGAGGGATTAAATGAGCCAAGCAGTTGTTACCATAATTATATTAGCAATCTTTTTAGGGATTTTACTTATTATTAGTAACTATGCATCTAAATCCAGTGTAGCTACTCCAAATGATTTCTATTTAGCAGGTCGTGGTTTAGGAACAATTGTTATGACGATGACTACCGGGGCTAGTTATTTCAGTACATGGACATTATTAGGTTCTATAGGACAACATTACAGAGATGGTGTGTGGTTCGTCGCTTTTGCTGCATGGGCTGTTTTACACGCACTATTTATCTGGGTTTTTGGAGCTAGAATTTGGTATTTTGGCCAGAAACATAAATATATAACTCCTGGTGACATGATGGAGAAATACTATAAAAGTCCAGGATTAAAACTGTTGTTTGCTATTGTTGGTATCGTTGGTTTAGTACCATATATGTTAATCCAAATTACAGGTGGCGCACAGTCTTTAAATAGTTTAACGGCTAATGCTATTCCTTACTGGGTTGGCGTTTTAATTATGGGATTATTTGTCGGAATAATTGTTTTCTTAAGTGGTGGAAGAGGTGCTGCTTGGAGCGATACTTTTATGGGTTTCTTTTTTGGATTTGTACTATTATTTGTAACCCTTACGTTTTTATTTAAGGCAGGCGGATTCAATGCCTTTAAAAATATTGCAGAAATAGCCCCTGAAGTATTGACTAATAAGGGAGATTTTTGGCGTGTAATGGAGACAGCATTAGGTTTAGCATTTGGATTTTGGATCATGCCCCACATGTGGCAAAAATTTTATTCAGCTAAGTCACCATTAATTCTAGCAAAAACGTCAATTATCACTCCTTTTTGGAATTCATGGTTAATGGCGCTTGGAGCACTTTTTATTGGGATTTTAGCGCATTATCCAGGTATGGTCCCTGGATTGTCAGCAGAAAATAGTGACCGCATTATCCCACTTTTCTTTTCAGGCTATCCAGTAATTTTTGGATCAATCATTGTAGCTGCAATTATAGCAGCAGGAATTTCCACTATCAACAGCGCCTTATTATCATCAGCAAGTTTACTTGTAAATGATATATATATACGTTTTTTCGCAAGGGATTTATCGAATGAAGAAGCAACTAAGGTAGCTAAAACAACAATTATAATCATGACAATATTTACAATGATTATTGCATTTTTACCGGTTGCAAGAGGATTCTTAATTCCAATCGCAGCTTTAGGTTATGGCATTGTATTACAATTAGTCCCTGCAGCTTTCGGGGCTCTCTTATGGCGTAGAGGCACAAAAATAGGCGCAGTTGCCTCTATTATCGTCGGTGAAGCAACTTTAGTAATCAATACATTATTTTCAATTCCTCTTCCATTTGGAGCGGCAACAGCTGGTTTGATACTCGGCCTAATCACCTTCTTTGTAGTAAGTATGGTTACGAAAGATGCTCACCAAGCGGAAAAGGATGCAGTACATGATGATTTAATCGAAGTTTTATATGGTAAGGAGTTACAAGATAGGAAAATTAATATTTACGAGGAAGGGATTACACATGGAAATAAAGCAAAATTGTAAAGTTGCTGTGGTCCAAGCTAGTGGAATACTATTCGATACAGAGGCTACAGTTAGAAAAACTATTTATCTTATTGAAGAAGCAGGTAATGATCAAGTAGATTTGATTTTATTCCCCGAGGCTTTTATTGGAGGATATCCCCGCGGGCTAAATTTTGACACGTATGTAGGTATTAGAACTGATAGTGGTCGAGATGATTTTTTTCGATATGCGAATAGTGCTATTGAAATCCCGGGTAAGGAAACAGAACAAATCTCAGAAGCCATAAAAAAAGTTGGAGCCTATGTTGTAATCGGTGTTATAGAAAAAGAAAAGAATTTTCGAGGTGCAAGTTTATATTGTACAGCAATTATTTTTGGACCAGATGGGAAAATTTTAGCTAAACATAGGAAACTAAAACCAACGGGGTCTGAACGATTAATTTGGGCAGAAGGAGACGGTAGTACACTCCCTGTAATTGAAACACCATTTGGACGTATAGGCGTTTTAATTTGTTGGGAAAATTATATGCCTCTTGCCCGAGCAGCAATGTATGGAAAAGGTGTAGATTTATATTTAGCACCCACGGCTGATGCAAGGGATGGCTGGTTTGCTTCCATGCAACATATTGCTTTGGAAGGCCGATGTTTTGTATTATCATGTAATCAATATATGACTAAAAACGACTATCCTGAAGACGTGAGGAATCGTCCATTCTTTTCAGATTTGGAGGATGAATTATGTAGAGGAGGTAGTTGTATTGTAAGTCCATTTGGTAGCTTTATAGAGCAGCCTTTTTTGGGAGCAGAGAAAATTTTAATTTCAGAACTTGATTTATCCCAACTTACGAAGAGCAGATACGATTTTGATGTAGTAGGACATTACGCTAGAAATGATGTTTTTAGTTTAACAGTTAATGAAAAGAAACAACAATCTGTGGTATATATACAAGATGAAATTAATAAAGAAGAGTCAGCAAAATAAGAGATTCCCAAGGTTTATGCCTTGGGTTTTTTTAATTAATTGATTGAGTTTACTTTACTATTTAAATATTTCCAGTCCCTCACATCAATATTTATGGAAAAATGCCTACCACATTTGATAGGCATTTAAAGCTATTTCTTCTTTTTCTCCTGTAGCGGTTCGACGATTACTTTTTGAATGAGTAAATTTAGAATCGAGATAATGACTGCTGCTAGTAATGCTGTGCCGAATCCTTCGATGACAAAGGAGTCACCCATTAGGGACTGTGTCAGCATTAAAGTAAGTGCATTGATCACAAATAAAAATAAACCTAATGAGAGAACCGTAACAGGTAAGGTTAGGACGATGAGAATAGGTTTTACGATTACATTTAAAATCGATAGGATTACGCTTGCTATGACAGCTGCGCCTACGCCTTCGAGATGAAAAGTATCGACATATCCTGCCACAACCATTAGTACGATGCTATTAACAATTATGCTAGCAATCCATCTCATTATCTATAGACATCTCCTTCATTCGGTACAATAAACAACCAAACGAGATAGATAATCCCTAATGAACCGACGCCTAAGATGAATCCGACCACCGCTAGGATACGTAATAGCGATGCATCGATTCCTGTATAATCTGCTAGGCCTCCAAGCACTCCTCCTAGCATTCTATTTCGGGTGGAGCGGTATAGTTTCTTTTTCATAGTGAACACCTCAAAGTGGTTTGATGTTAATAGAACCTGTTTTCGTTTCAGCAAAGAGATGTAGCTTTTGCGCTTTCTCTTCATTTGCTTTGAAACGTAGAGATTTCTGAACAACTTCATTTTTCTCCTCAATGATTGACATCATTGGAAGCTCTGACTTGAAGCTACCGAGATTTGATTTTAATTCTCCGTCAACTTGATAGTCGTTTGCGATAAACATATCAATGCTACCGGTGGTTGTTTTTACATAAGCAGTGTGGCAGCGATCACCCTGAATATCGCAAGTAATGTTTCCGTTAAAGCTTTGAAGGTCAACTTTTTCAAATCGTCCAGTTGATGTAACTGTACCATTTAATGTTTCAGCTTCAAAATCTTTACTTGTGATTTGATTTGCTTTAATGTGACCATTTGCTGTTTCGATTTCAACCGATTCTGTATCAAAATTCGAAATGGTGATTGCACCATTTGCTGTTTTTGCACGGAAATCCTTTACTCGTAAATTTTCCCCAGTTATCGGTCCGTTAAACATACGTGTCTTAATACTTTCATAATTTTCCTGAGGAACATATATTTTTGCATGAACCTTCATTTGCTTTTTCTGAATGGATAGGCGCAGAGCACCATTTTCAATCGAGAAAAGAACATCCTCTAAAAATGCTTTACGTGCACGTTCTTGATTATCGATATTATATACTTTTGCTTCACATTCAACGCGGACATCCTTTTCTTCCCATGGAATAATCGTAATACTTCCATTTGAAACATCGAGGTCAAGCTTGGTAATATATACGTCCTTATGCTGGAAAATATGTTTCACTTCTACTGCATTACCGAAATTAAAATCGAGATCGAGGTCTTTAATTTTTTTCAGAGCAGTGTCGATAAAGTCCATAAATTTGTGTTTCGCAGAACCCTTGCTTTCATATGAATGTTGGTGTTGCTGTTGGGATTGCTCATACTGGACTTGAGTCGAAAGCTCTGTCTTGATTTCCTGTGCTGGATCTTGGGACTGGCTGTCCTCCCCAGAATGGAGCTTTTCAATTAGAATGATCGCTTCCTCAGCTGTCAGTTTTCCTTCTTCAACTAGTTTTAAAATACGTTTTTGTTCCTCTTTCATGGTTCCTTCCTCCCTTAAAGTTCTTCTTGAGCTAATACTTGAATTCCCTTTACAATGTTCCAAATCACAATTCCGACGTTAATGATCGCTAATAGGATGAATACTAGCAGCATAGTTGCTACAAATGCCTCCACAGACCATATAAAGAAAAACGGAATGATAATAAAAACGATTGTCGCTACTGGAATAATATGTGAGATTAACGCATGCAAGGCATGCCTTTTTACTTCCGGATTTTGAACTATGATATAAACAACGAGTGGTAAAATAAACCCTGCGAAGAAAACACTGAAGTAACACAAAGATGCAATTAATTTATCCGTATTCACTCTCCATCTCCCCTTTATACCTCTATATACGATAACGAGATATAATTGGTTTCAAGATTTTATAAAAATAAGCCTCGAGACTTAGATGAACAAAGGAACCATAGGGACGGTTCTAGTGGTTCCTGGCTGATTTTCCTTAGAATAATCTTTCTATCGGGACCAGAGAACCGTCCCCTTGGCCCTCGATTGGCCTCTATGCTTTTAATATTACTTTACGGCTTATTCCGGTAAGTCTTGCTATTTGCCTAGTTGATAGTCCAATGGATTTTAAGGTTTTGATGTGTGTATCTCGTTCGTCAGGATTTATCTTTTGGAGGTCTAAACAGTGGTTTACTTTGCAGATATTTTTGATGATTTCAATTGCTTGTTTGTCAGTAATTCTCCTAGTTTCTTGGATATCAAGGTATCCTTCGTTAGACTCTTCCATATGAAATTTTTTGAAATGTGTCAAAGCTAACGTTTTATCCGCATTGAACAAGCCCAAAATAAAATCTTTTTCTATAATTTTAGATTTAGAATCTCCTACATATTCACTATAACTACTCCATTTGTAATGTGAAACATTCCCAACAATTCCGGCTTTTAATGGATTTTGGTGAATATATCTAAGTACATTTAACAAGTAGGAAAGGTCCTCAACCACATCACTTTTAAATCGGTCCTGAAACAAGTGCCCGTTACGTTCATACTTTAAGTTGTACCAATAAACAAAGCTTGCACCAATACGCCTCATTATCCTTCCAATTTCTTCCCCCCTTCCTTTATTAGAAGATGAACATGATTACCCATTAAGCAATACGCATAGATTTCATATCCACACTTATCTTTGAATCTATAAAGGGTCTCTAAAAATTTTAATGAGTCTTCTTGCTCTTCAAATATTATTTGACGATTAATCCCCCTTAAAATGACATGATAGACACTCGTACTACTTTTTCTTCTTGCAGCCCTAGGGCATAAACATCACCTCATATTCGGGTTTTTAAAAATATATGGAATTTGAAACTAAAAAGGGAGGTTTATTAAAACAGAGGAGAGGATGGTGGTATAGAGAGACTTATCAAATTTATAGTATCATAATTAATTGGAAAAAACTGTACAAATATAAAAGTGACTACTGTTGACTGATAAATTCTTATATTTCATTAAAAAAATCCTAATCTGCGTCTAAGCAAATCAGGATTCCTATTTAGAACAAACTTGTCCCCGGGTTTTCCCATTGGGACCAAAAGAACCGTCCCCTTGGTTCCTAGTCCAGTCAAGATTCAGGTGATGTTACTTTGTCATAAAAGTCGACATAGTTATCACGGTCTGCACTATTACGATAGGCCATAGCGACACGTGGATGTTCATTAAGCATACCGGAGATCATGTAAGGAATGATATAGCCCCACTCCCACTTTTGTCGCATTTCTATCATATGCTTCTCAATGATACCGAGAACTGGCTTAATCTCATAACTACTTTTTTGTATGTAACTAACGAGAAGCTCTGTGTGACAGTTACCAGCCGCACGACCCATACCATAAACAGACGAATCAAGATAAGTAACTCCGTTTCTCATCGCAGCTAATGTATTGGCGAATGCTAATTGCATGTTGTTATGCGTATGTATTCCAAGCTGTTTATTAGGAAGCATCTCTTGGAACTTCTTCACTTGATGCTCAATATCGGTAGGAGCTAAGCTTCCAAATGAGTCAACAATATAGACAACGTCGACAGGACTTGCCTTCACCATTTCAAACGCTTCAATAAGCTGACGTTCAGGAACACTAGATAAAGCCATGATGTTAAGTGACGTCTCGTAGCCTAGGTCATGAAACATTTTTACAAGCTCCAAGCCTTTATCTACTTCACGTACATAGCATGCAACTCGAATCATATCTAGAACACTTTCCTCACGGGGTAGTATGTCAGCAGGATCAACACGCCCAATATCTACCAGAGCAGATAGCTTCGTCGTTTTTTTCTCAGGAATAATTTCTTTAAGGAAGTTATCGTCAAGAAACCTCCATGGATTAGGCTCAGTCGCATTGAGTAGCCTAGGCGAATTTTTGTAGCCAATCTCCATGTATTCCACACCAGCTGCACTTAGGCAATTATACAAGTCTTGAACAAATTCGACACTAAAGTCCCAATTGTTAACTAACCCACCATCACGAATAGTACAGTCTATAATTTTATTACGATGTTCCATGTTAAAAACTCCCTTACATTTTCTTTTTCTTCATTATTGTTTTAATTCGTGAGTTTATGTAAAAAAATAAACTTTAATACAAAATAATATAATGCAATAAACAATAATCAATAAATTTTAAAAATTAGATTTACTAATAAAGTTAAATTATATCATTCTTTTCATAATGTGGGGATTCAAGGGCAAGAAAAAATAGAAATCCCGATCTGCATATTTTCGCAAATCGGGATCTTCCTGTTTCATCAAACCACAAGAACCGTCCCTGTGGTTACATTAAAAGCCCTTTAAAGTTTTCGCGGTAAGTCCAGACTAATATTCCTTCAAATACTGTGATGATAATAGCCAATGGAAGCAACTCTGAATCTACAAAAATATGAAATGCTAAAATATTGACTATTAAACCGGCTAATACAACTAAGGCTAACGGAACATACCTACGAATAATCAGTAAGAATCCTGCAATGATTTCAACACCTTTTTCCATTGCTAGTAAATAGCCATCTCCTAAAAATTCCATCGCAGCTGGACTTGTTGGCGCAAATGGCTCAAATCCAAACAATACAACATATCCATTTAAGCCTGCTCCTAAAAAGATGGTCCCCAACAAAATTTCAATAACGCGAATGGTGATTTTCATCATTATCCCCTTTGTATGGTTTTAGAATAGCCGCTTTTCAAACAGATTACCTTATAAACCCTTACAGTAATATTTACGGTATTACATTTCTGTTAGAACTAGGATGGTTGAACATCGATTTACTTTTTCTCCAACTCCCTTGCGAGAATTGATCGGCGAACCCCCTTTTGGCGAATGAACTCTTTTATTTCATCTATGCTCATGTAGGAAAGACGGATATGATAATAATTTATATGTTCAATAATGGCAAATCCGTATAAGAAAAGGTACCAATATAGTCCTTTAGAAAAAGTAGCTTGGTAGACAAGGAAGGGTAAACCCACTACAAGTAATACAAAATTACTTCTCTTAAAGAAACGAAAACGTGATAGATAACTGTCAGGTAAAGAAGAACTCTTACCTTGTCTGACCCGTCTCCACTTCAAGTACCAATAATAACTACCTTGGAACAAAATGTATTCCAAAATACAGAATGCAAATATATGTGGAAAGGTGGTTAAATAATGAGCAGACCATTCAAATGTCGGAATATAGAGTAACCAGAGGACCGGAAATAGAATGGCAGCTGATAATTCTCCTGTCCAAAGGCCAAATAATTTTTTCTGAGCTCTTGCTTTCATGTGTATCACCTGTTAGTTAAGAATCTATTAGTAGGATACCATAATTTTCCTAACTCGAGTGTGTTTTCATTATAAAAAATCCCGATTTGCTCTGTTCACAAATCGGGATTCTACATTTATTTAGAAACTGTTTCTTTTTCTTTGATTAATTCTTTCATCCGCTGACGGTCGCGTTCAAGCACTGGTTTTAGGTAGCGTCCGGTGTGGGATTCTTTGATTTTTGTAATGTCTTCTGGAGTACCTGTTCCATTGATGGTACCGCCCTTGTCTCCACCTTCTGGGCCGAGGTCCACAATGTAGTCCGCGGCTTTGATTACATCGAGGTTATGTTCGATAACGAGGACTGTGTCCCCATTTTCAACAAGTCGCTGTAAGACCTTAAGCAATCTTGCAATGTCATCTACATGTAAGCCTGTTGTTGGTTCGTCTAAAATATAAAACGACTTACCATTTGAGCGACGATGTAATTCAGATGCGAGCTTCACGCGTTGTGCTTCTCCACCAGACAGTGTTGTTGCGGGTTGTCCAAGTTTAACGTAGCCTAGGCCAACATCATATAACGTTTCAACTTTACGCTTGATACGTGGGATGTTTTCGAAAAAGGATAATGCATCCTCAACTGTCATATTTAATATATCTGATATGTTTTTGTCCTTGTATTTAACTTCTAATGTCTCACGGTTGTAGCGTTTCCCATGACATACCTCACATGGTACATACACATCTGGCAGGAAGTGCATTTCGATTTTAATAATTCCATCACCACGGCAGGCTTCACAGCGTCCGCCTTTAACATTGAAACTAAAACGGCCCTTCTTATAACCTCTTACCTTTGCTTCATTTGTATTAGCGAACAGATCACGAATATCATCAAAGACGCCTGTGTATGTAGCTGGATTTGATCGAGGTGTTCGTCCAATTGGAGATTGGTCAATGTCGATTACTTTTTCTAATTGTTCAATCCCTTTAACTTCCTTGTGTTCACCAGGTTTTGTTTTTGCTCGGTTCAGTTTCTGAGCCAATGATTTATGGAGAATTTCATTTACCAAAGTACTCTTACCTGATCCTGATACACCTGTAACAGCAATGAACAAACCAAGTGGAAACTTAGCTGATACATTTTTCAGGTTATTTTCCTTTGCACCAATAACTTCTACGTAGCGTCCATCCGGCTGTCTTCTTTCGCTTGGTAGTGGGATGAACTTTTTACCTGAGAGGTATTGTCCTGTTAAGGAATTCGGGTCGTCCATTACTTCTTTAGGAGTTCCCGCAGCGATAATCTCTCCCCCATGAATTCCAGCTCCCGGCCCGATGTCGATTAAATAATCAGCAGCTAGCATCGTATCTTCATCGTGCTCAACAACAATTAATGTATTCCCAATATCTCTCATTGTCCTTAGTGTATCAATGAGTCGGTCATTATCTCGTTGATGTAACCCAATTGACGGCTCGTCCAAAATATAAAGAACACCTGTTAAACGCGAACCGATTTGAGTAGCTAGTCGAATCCGTTGAGCCTCACCACCGGATAAAGTTCCTGCGGCACGACTTAGAGTTAGATAATCTAATCCAACATTAACGAGAAAACCGAGTCGTTCTTTGATTTCTCGAAAAATAAGGTTCGCGATTTTCATATCTTTTTCAGAAAGCTCAATAGTAGTGAAGAATTCAAAAGCTTCATTAATGGAAAAGTCTGTAACATTAGAAATATGTTTTCCTGAGATTAGAACAGCCAGACTTTCCTTTTTCAACCGATATCCTTTACATGAAGGGCAAGCCCGCTCAGCCATATATTTTTCCATTTGCTCACGAATATAATCGGAGCTTGTTTCTTTGTAACGTCTTTCTACATTTCGAAGAACACCCTCAAAAACGATATTATTTTCACGTTTCTGACCGAAGTCATTCTCATAATAGAAGTAGATTTCTTCCCCATCACTTCCATAAAGGATTTTATCCATCAAATGCTTCGGGATATCCTTAACCGGAATATCCATATCAATCCCGTAGTGGTTACAAACTGATTCAAGTAATTGTGGGTAATATTGAGAACTTGTTGGCTCCCATGGTGCAATTGCATGCTTTCGAAGTGATAAATCCCAGTTCGGAATCACGAGATCAGGGTCGACTTCAAGCTTGCTACCTAAACCATCACAATCGGGACATGCCCCGAATGGACTATTAAAAGAGAACATTCTTGGTTCAAGCTCCCCAATGGAAAAACCACAAATTGGACATGAATGGAGCTCACTAAACAAGAGTTCTTCTTCTCCAATCACATCAACAATTACTTTACCTCCGCCTAAACGAAGGGCAGCCTCAACTGAATCAGATAGTCTTGCCGTTACACCCTCTTTTACTACAATTCGGTCAATGACAACCTCAATTGAATGTTTTTTATTCTTTTCTAGCTCGATGTCATCTGATAGCTCAAGCATTTCACCATCGACACGAACTCTGACATAGCCTTGTTTTTTTATATCCTCTAAAATTTTCACATGGGCACCCTTACGCCCTGATACAACAGGAGCGAGTACCTGTAACTTTGTCCGTTCTGGGTATTCTAATATGCGATCCACCATCTGCTCAACAGTTTGTGATGTAATTTCGATTCCATGGTTAGGACAAACCGGTTTTCCTACTCGAGCATATAATAAACGCAAATAATCATAAATCTCTGTAACCGTACCAACAGTTGACCTTGGATTCCGGCTTGTTGTTTTTTGGTCAATCGAAATCGCAGGTGAAAGACCCTCGATTGAATCAACATCTGGTTTATCCATTTGTCCTAAAAATTGACGTGCATATGCAGAGAGGGACTCGACATAGCGCCGTTGTCCTTCTGCATAAATGGTGTCAAATGCAAGGGATGACTTTCCTGAACCAGATAGACCTGTCACGACAACTAGTTGATCTCTCGGAATCGTAACATCTATATTTTTTAAGTTATGGGCCCTTGCTCCTTTGACGACTATTTTATCCAATGCCATGTTTATGTCATCCTTCCGCTTTTAACTCCAAAATTAAATCACGTAATTCAGCTGCTCGTTCAAAATTAAGTGCTTTTGCTGCTTCCTTCATTTCATTTTCCATTTCAGCAATTACCTTTTCGCGTTCCTTCTTCGATAATCCAGTTAACTTAGGTACTGTTTCATAGGTTTCTGTATCTTCGGCTGCAGTTGTAGCACGAATGACATCGCGAATATCCTTTTTAATGGTTTGTGGCGTAACACCATGCTTTTTGTTATATTCCTCTTGCATTTCACGACGACGCTTTGTTTCATTAATTGCAATTTCCATCGATTTCGTCATCTTATCTGCATACATGATTACTCTGCCATTAGCATTTCGAGCGGCACGACCAATTGTTTGGATGAGTGAGCGTTCCGAACGCAGGAACCCTTCCTTGTCAGCATCAAGAATGGCAACAAGTGAGACTTCTGGAATATCCAGCCCTTCACGAAGCAGGTTGATACCAACTAAAACATCATGTTTACCCAAACGAAGGTCACGAATAATTTCAATCCGCTCTAGTGTTTTTATATCTGAGTGCAAATAATTTACCTTGATCCCAACGTCCTTCAAGTAATCCGTTAGATCCTCAGACATTTTTTTCGTTAAGGTAGTAATCAGGACTCGTTCATTTTTATTAACACGGTCTTGGATTTCACCTAATAAGTCATCAATTTGACCTTGAATTGGCCGAACCTCGATAATTGGGTCAAGTAATCCTGTTGGACGAATAATTTGTTCAACCATTTCGTCTGTATGCTCGATCTCGTACGGTCCAGGTGTTGCTGAAACGTTAATGATTTGATTAATATGCTTTTCGAATTCCTGAAATCGCAGTGGACGGTTATCCATTGCAGAAGGAAGACGGAATCCGTGATCAACCAGTACTTGTTTTCTTGCTTGGTCCCCATTAAACATGCCTCGAATCTGAGGCAATGTCACATGCGATTCATCAACGACAATTAACAAATCCTCTGGAAAATAATCCATTAAAGTATAGGGTGTTGAACCTGGTGGTCGTAAGGTTAGATGGCGCGAATAGTTTTCAATACCTGAACAAAAGCCCATTTCGCGCATCATTTCAAGATCATAATTCGTCCGTTGTTCTAGACGCTGAGCTTGTAATAGTTGACCATCTTCACGAAGTTCAGCTAACCGTTCTTCTAGCTCTGCCTCAATATTTTTAATCGCAATTTGCATTTTTTCTTCACGGGTAACGAAGTGGGATGCCGGGAATATCGCAACATGCTCACGTTCACCCAGTATTTCACCGGTCAATGCATCAACCTCACGAATCCGATCAATTTCATCACCAAAAAACTCCACGCGAATACAGTGCTCATCGCGTGAGGCTGGGAAAATTTCAACGACGTCCCCTCTTACACGGAAGGTTCCGCGCCGGAAGTCAATGTCATTTCGTTCATATTGAACATCCACTAATTTGCGTAAAAGCTCATTTCGTTCAATTTCCATTCCTGTTCGTAGGGAAACAACGAGTTCCCTATATTCCTCAGGAGAACCCAAGCCATAAATACAAGATACACTGGCAATAATGATGACATCGCGCCGTTCAAAAAGGGAAGATGTTGCAGAGTGTCGTAATTTATCAATTTCATCATTCACACTTGAATCCTTTTCGATATATGTATCAGATGATGGAACATAAGCCTCTGGCTGGAAGTAGTCATAATAACTAACAAAATATTCAACAGCGTTATTTGGAAAGAACTCTTTAAACTCACTATAGAGTTGTCCTGCCAATGTTTTATTGTGGGCAATAATAAGTGTTGGTCGATTTACTTCATTGATTACATTCGAAATCGTAAACGTTTTTCCTGTACCCGTAGCACCTAATAATGTTTGAATCTTTTTGCCCGCTTTGATTCCATCCACAAGTTCTTGAATTGCTCTTGGTTGGTCACCCTGAGGTGAATACTTGGAGACTAACTCAAATTGATCCTTCATTTACGTTCCTCCCATCCATTCTTATCGTTTTATGTAATTTTCCACTGACTTTTTCTCGATAGAAATATTGTACCACAAACTGACCTAAAACAAACAAAAATACGAACTGATATTCGATTTTTATTTATTTGAATTGTAGTTTCTAAACAAATACTACATGTTATAATTTGGAAAAAGAATTGAATCAAAGGAGATGTTTTATGATAAAAAGGGGAATCTTCATTTTAATTTTTGCTTCCATTTTGTTAGCTTCATGCAACAAGCAAACTACTACACCACCAAGTCACAGTCAATCTATCGATCATACGGAAGGGTGCCTCAATGGGGAAGTGATTGAATGGGTGGATGTCTTGATGATCAACGATATAAAATACGAACACCATTTTCCGGATGCTTCAGATGAACAAAGTTCGATCATTGAAAAAGGAGAAAAACTTGGAAATGTCTCGTTCATGATGAGTGAGCTTGCCTGCAGTGATCATGTAATGAAAAATGGAGATGCGACTTATTTACCTGAAGAAACCTCAATTTACGAAGTAAAAGGGTATCCTTCCTCTTTCATCGTAACTGCGGGGGATGATGTGTTTGTTGTGGATGAAAACAAGAAAGCCAAAACGGCTGGCGAGCTTTATCCATTAGATGGACTGGTAAAAAACATACATTTCGAAAGCACCGAAGACGGTAGCCGCCTACATACTTTTTCAACTGAATCAAAGAAACAATTTATTGAGGCATGGTATCCGTTGGTTTTAGGTGATTTAAATACATTATATAAAACGGGCAAATTTGAAGGTGAGCGTGTTTTTATAGAAATAGAGCTTACTAATGGAGTATCCTTCCGACTACTCTATTGGTTGGATTCAAACACCTTTCATAGAGGGGCCATTGGAAATGATGAGATCCAAACAGTCATTGTTTCAGAGTTGGAAAAGTTAGATAAAAATAAATGACCTAGATTCAATGAAAAAAGTCCTTCATCATCTCGATGAAGGACTTTTTTTTCCCACTCTTTTCCCCATATTTCTCGCATACATGAATCCTACTCCCAACGATAGGATATCCGCAACGATGATAATAGCGGAATCCGCATATCCTTTATAAATAGACGCAACGATAAGGGCAACTGCAAGTAAAAAACCCACATAATGATTATAGGTCACTCTTGTAAAGAAAACGACGAGTACACCCGGAAGGATGAGCGCCAGCAATATTTTTAATAGCATTAAATTCGTATCCTTTCAATTTCATATCTTCAATATAGCAAAACGAATTAAGGAATTCACGTGATTACTCCTGCTATTTAAACAATTCCGGATAGAATCCTTTTGCCAATGTTTCGACTGCATACGCCATACGGTTTCCTGGTAATACACTCTCTAATGAAATAACAACAAACTTTTCATTTTTAACACTTTCAAGTTGCGAAAGAGCTGGGTCATTTTTGATATCCTTTATTTTTTGCTCAATTGAAGGAGCATCATAATCGTGAATCAGAATGACATCTGGCTGCCTTGAAAGTACTTCTTCGTAGCTAACTGTGGTCCATTGCTTGTCTGTGATATCATTAAAAATATTTTGGCCACCTGCTAACTCTATTAATAACGTTTCAAAGTTTGTGCTACCCGCGGTGAAAACGCCATTTCCACCACTGTCATATACTAGTACATCAACCGGCTCATGATTAGCCCGTTTCTCCTGCACACTAGCAATTCGTGCCTTTTGCTCTTCAATAAATGCCTCTGCTCGATCTTTAATGTCAAAAATCTTACCGATATCACGTATTTCCTGATAAATTTCATCCATTGATGTGGCTTTATTCATATATACGTTGATTCCATAGCTTTCAAGCTCATCGACGTCTAGGCCTTCACTTCCAAATTCCCAATCGATACCGTAAATAAAATCTGCTCCACTTGTTAATACAGCTTCCCTTGTTGCAGAACCGTATGTAAGCTCAGGAATTTTCTCATAATCGTCCTGGTATTCAGGCAAAGCACCGCGGCTATGATTGTCCAAGCTATTTCCAATTACATAATCAGAGAGTCCTAATGCGATAAATAATTCGGTTGCATTCGGTCCTAAAGTTAACACTTTTGAAGGTTTCTCAGTAAATTCTACTTCTCTGCCATAATTATCAATGACTAGAGCTTCCTTAGACTTAGTAACGGAGCCATCCTCTGTATCCGAGCCACATCCCGCTAATACCAAAACAAGAATCCCTGCCAATAGCAAAACTAGTTTTTTCATTTTAATTTTCTCCTTCTAGCAAACTGACGGGTAAATAGGTAATCGTCACCTTTTTTGTAGTTGGATGAATCGCTACATCAGACCTAACCCCATAGATTTCGTAAATCGTTTCGGGCGTTAAAACTTCTTCAGGAGTTCCTGCCATTAATATACGCCCATCCTTGACAACATAAAGTCGGTCGCAATAAAGAGCAGCAAGGTTTAAATCATGGATGGCCGATAAGACCGTTACACCTAGCCCTTTAATCAAATCAAAAATTTGTAGCTGATGCTGGATATCCAAGTGGTTTGTTGGTTCATCTAGTAGTAATAAATCCGTTTGCTGAGCAAGCACTCTACCTAGTAAGACGCGTTGCTTTTCCCCGCCTGATAGATTGATATAATTGCGTTTCTCCATATCAGTCATACCAATTTGCTCAATTGCATTTGCGACAATTTCTTTATCTTTTCTACTGTCACCATCAAAAAATCCTTTGTATGGACTTCTCCCCATTGCGATGATTTCTTCGACCTTAAAATCAAATGGGATGACATTTTCTTGTCCGACGACACCGATTTTTTTGGCTGCCGCTTTAGGGTTCATTTTATAAACATTTTCTCCATCTAAAAAAACAACACCAGAATCGGGCTTAAGCCCACGATACAGGTTTTTTAAGAGAGTCGATTTCCCACTTCCGTTTGGTCCGATGATTCCGACAAATTCACCTTCAGAAACATGCAAATTCATATCTTCAATAATATGTTTTTCATTCAATGAAAAATTTAAATTCTCAACCAGTAGTTTCAATTTTTCACCTCATTACTTTTTCGTTTTTAATAACCAAATAAAGAATGGCCCTCCGACTAATGCGGTTAATATCCCAATTGGCAATTCCTCAGGTGCTATCACCATTCGAGCTGCAACATCTGTCCACACGACAAAGATTCCACCGAGTAAGGCACTTACAGGAAGAACTCGCTTATGATCCGAACCAACGAGTAGTCTTGTAATATGCGGAACCATTAACCCGATAAATCCAATTGAGCCACTCACCGCTATCGTGACTCCAGCTAAAAGCGAGGCAACAAGGATCAACAGTTTATGTAATCTCCCCACATTAAAGCCTAATGTTCCCGCTGTTTCGTCACCGAAAAGTAAGGCATTGAGAGCACGATATTGGCTCATTAAAACAATCATACAAAGCACTGCCACTATAAGTGGTAGCGTTAAATAGCCCCATTTTGCTCCCGCCAAGCTTCCTGACATCCAAAAGGTGGCATTATGTAAGCCTAATGCATTCGGAGCACTTAGCGTAATCGTTCTTGTCAATGCATCCATCATCAGTGCGATCGCAACACCTGAAAGCAAGAGGTGAGTGACATTGATTCTTCCGTTCACCCTTGAAAGGGTATAGACTAAAATGATCGTCACAGCAGCGCCAATAAACGCACTGATGGAAAGTGAATAAGTACCAAAAATTGAAAAGGCACCAAATAACATACCTAAAGTTGCCGTTACAGATGCACCTGATGAGACGCCGAGAATGAATGGGTCTGCAAGATGGTTACGAACCAATGCCTGCATAACAACCCCTGTTATCGCTAATGAAGCACCAACAATCATTCCTAATAACACTCTAGGTAAGCGCAGGCCCCAAACGATATTATACTCAACCTGTGTCCAATTATTTTCAATAGTGAAAAAGGGAAGTTTGGAGAAAAGAATTTCGATGACCGTGAGCGGATGAACAGAGACAGGCCCTATACCGATTGAGAAGAGAATAGAAAGAGTGCTTACTATAAACAGTAGTAATGTAATAATCTTCATATTCGGTTCATCTTGATTGAAGATCTGTTGAATATAATTCCTTTTCATACCAATTCCTTTCTACAAAACATGAACGCCCAGAGAAGTATTCTGAGCGTTTGAGAGTCATGTTTTTACACACCTTTATAGTCATTGCTTTCAAAGAGGTCGATGAGTTCAATGTCCTTGTTTTTATCTTGGAAATAACGATACGTAAAGTCGTTTTCAAATAACACGACATATCGGTCGCTACGGTCCCGAACAAGTAGACTTCTTGAATCAAATAGACGAGTATCTACATCTTTATTGCCAATCCATCTTGGGATTCTGTTTCCAAGTGAAGTGAACTCAACAGAGACATTATATTCTCCCTCTAATCGATATTCAAACACATCATATTGAAGTTGACCAACCGCACCAAGAATGAACTCATCACTTGATTCCTGTCTGAATAATTGAATTGCCCCTTCTTGAACGAGCTGTTCTATACCTTTTCTAAATTGCTTTGCCTTCATTACGTTCTTCACGCGAACTTTACGATACATTTCAGGTGGGAACACAGGTAGTTCCTGATAATGCATATCTTCTTTACCTGCTGTAAGGGTATCACCGATTTGGTAGACATTTGGATCATAAATACCAATAATATCACCAGGATATGCCTCATCTACTGTTTCACGACTTGCTGCCATAAACTGCTGAGTTTGATTCAGCTTGATTGATTTTCCTGTACGAGTGATGTTGACACTCATTCCACGTTCAAACTTCCCTGAGCAGACGCGTAGGAATGCAATTCGGTCGCGGTGCTTCGTGTTCATGTTTGCTTGGATTTTGAAAATATAACCTGAAAACGTTTCGTCCTCTGGTGGAATTAAGCCAAGATTTGTTTTACGTGGCTTCGGTTCTGAAGCAAATTGTAAAAATGTATTAAAAAACGTTTCTACACCAAAGTTTGCGAGCGCACTACCAAAGAATACAGGCGTAAGGTCACCTTTGGCTACACGTTCCACATCAAAGTCATTTCCTGCTTCGTCCAATAAAAGTAACTCATCTTGTGTACTTTCATAAATCGGACTATCTGTAATCCCAGGATGCTTGCCGTCCTCTAGCTCCTGTAATGAAATGATTTTTTCATCTTCATTTCCAGTAAAATGTACAAATTGATTGTTGTAACGATCGACAATCCCTAAGAATCGTTTCCCCATTCCAACTGGCCAGTTCATTGGATAAGATTCAATACCAAGAACCTCTTCAATTTCGGCTAAGAGTTCAAGTGGATCTTTTCCTTCACGGTCAAGCTTATTGATGAATGTAAAAATTGGAATGCCTCTCATGCGACAAACTTTAAATAGTTTAATCGTTTGGGGCTCGACACCCTTCGTGGAGTCGATGATCATCACAACACTGTCCACAGCTGTTAACGTACGATAGGTGTCCTCACTAAAGTCCTCGTGACCTGGTGTATCAAGAATATTGACATAGAAGTCTTCGTATGGAAAACTCATCACACTTGATGTAACTGAAATCCCACGTTGTTTTTCAATCTCCATCCAGTCCGACGCAGCAAATTTTCCTGATTTTTTTCCTTTTACCGTACCTGTTTCACGAATTACATTACCAAAATATAATAATTTCTCAGTCATCGTTGTTTTACCAGCATCCGGGTGAGAGATGATGGCAAACGTTCTTCGTTTTTGAACTTCATCTATATAGCTCATGCAAATTATCCTTCCGTTATCACAGATTGTATCTAAAAAAATATATCACAATTAAAAAGGAACTACAACGAGAATTGATTCCAGTTACTCATAGGAAAATTTCGAAAATAGAGCAATTCTGTGATTTAAATCACAGAATCCTATTTGGGTTCGCACTATACTAAAGATAGAAATAGAAAAAAACTATAATGAGGTGAAGGTTACATGTTTGTAGCATATTTTCTTGTTTTTAGTATTATTCTAGTATGTGTCGGTTTTGCAGTCCAAATTATGAACGGTGTAAAAGAATTAGATAAAAATTCAGTAGATCAATAATGTAGAAAAAGAAAACGGGAGAACTAGTTATTCAACTAGTATCTCCCATTTTTTCGTCATCAATTAAAGGAACCCTTCCATTCTATAGCAACCCGGCCACCATAGAGGAATCCTCCTTAGGCCCGTGGCTTTGCGTCATTGTCTTTCAACAATTTTGCCTTTTGTATAGTTTGGTTTTTATCAATGATGTATTTATTTCACTGCTTTACTCATACGCTGGTATTTACGTTGGATGCTAATTGGGCTACGGTTTAGTCTTTTTCCAATGTCGGAAAATGGAGTACCTGTTGCCACAAGCTCAATCATGGAGTTAATTTCTACTGTTGTCCACGCTCGGTAATTGACCCTCTTTTGCTTTGAACGCTCTCCTTCCACCCAACATGGCTCAGGAACGATTGCATTTTTTTCAATTTTTGAGAAGTCAATTCGGCTTTTGTTATTCTTTGCCCAATCCCAAAAATCCTCGGGTTTAATAAAGTAAAATTTTCGTGTATTTCGCGTTGCCTTTTTTGTGTACCTTAGTCCATGGTTATCAATCCATAGCTTTACAGACTTTGGATCAATTTTTAATAGAGTTGCCAATTCATGCATTGTCAATTGACCGGTAAAGGATTTCGTGTTTGAAAGCCCTAATCTTTTAATCTTTAACTCAACTGCCGTTTCCGTCCTATAAAGGTGATTAGCAATGGTAGAGATTTTCATACGGCCTACATTGTCCTTTAAAAACTCTATTTCTTCATATGTCCATGTTCTCTTCTTCAAATCAAAAATCCCCTTTTCATTCTTAATAGCACTAAGAATGAAAGGCCTTTTGATGACATACTCTTATCATATCATACTATTGAACTAAAAATACACTAACAATTTTATTTTCTCTAGTATTGTCAAGTGCTTTTTATACTTTTTATAGTTTACAAGTATTTCTATGTATCCTCTGGATTAGTAACTTCCTTATTTTTGAAGCATAAGCTTCATCGCATGAATTTGGCCTAAATGGTAGGCAATATGGAAGAGAGCTAGGTTCGTTATTTCACCAAAGGTTTCAAGCCCAAGAAAGGGTTGTTTCAACCTTTCGTCAAAACGTTCAACAGGGATTTGCTGTATTCTAGCTACCTGTTCGGTAAATTGATCTACTAGATCTGTTATTGAGGGAATTTCTCCATTCCAGTCTGCGGGACTAGTTCCTTTGGCAAAGAGGTTCAAATAATTTTCCGGTAGATAAGTAGACTTCTTCGGATAGCCAAACATAAATTGCTCATTGACAGTAACGAGATGACCTACATGCCAAAGGATTGTATTATTAAAACCGTCCGGTTGAATGGATACTATGTCGTCCGCTACATCTTCCAAATCTCCAAGAAAACGACCCTTTAACAATTCAAATTGCATCAATAAATAGTGACTCATTGTAAATTCCTCCTGGTTTTTAAGTGGTAGTAATCTATATGGTATTTGATGTTATTTGAGACCAGATTATTGCGTTTATAAATAATCTGGTCTCATATTCATTTGAAAGCATTTTATAATAAATGAGTGATATTTAGGTAATAGTTAGTACCACGCATAATTCCTATGGTCTAGTATCTTTTTATATCTATTTAAATTTGCTGTCACTAACCAATACACGCTGTCGTTTCCCGGGAAATGGTGTCGGCAATAGAAAAAAATGTCGGAATGATTTCCGACGCAAACAGACCCAAATCTGATTCGATTTGGGCCCTTTATGTCAATTATTCAATTCCAGTCGTATTACTTGTTAGGGTTAATGAAGCTGTTTCGAGATTTCCACCTCGATAGAAAGTTAATTCAATTTGATCGCCTATTTTTACTTTTGAATATAAATATTTACGAAGGTCCATTGAGCTTTTAACTTCAGTATCATTGATTTTTACGATGACATCTGTCATTTTCAAGCCAGCTTTTTCTGCTGCAGAATTTTGCGCAACACTCGTTACAATGACTCCTTCCTTAACGTCATTTGGAAGGTCAGCGTAATACATTCTTGGAACTTCCGCTAGGTCCGCTAAACCGATGCCGATAAATGGACGCTCAATTTTACCATTTTCAATCAGACTGTTAATAATCGGAACAACATCATTACTTGGGATCGCGAAGCCTAATCCTTCTACCCCGCTGTTCGCAATCTTTAAGCTGTTAATTCCAATCACTTGTCCTTGTGTATTTAAAAGAGCACCACCACTGTTACCTGGATTAATGGCCGCATCTGTCTGAATAACGTTTAGTTCCCAGCTACCTGCAGAGGTATCTACCGAAATACTTCGATCTTTTGCACTTACAATCCCAGATGTAACGGTTCTTGATAAATCAAGTCCAAGAGGGTTCCCAATCGCAAACACCTGATCACCAGGTCTTAGTGTGCCTGAATCACCAAATGGAAGAACCGCCTCGACATGTTTAGAATCTATTTCTAAAACGGCTAAATCGGTTAATGGATCTGTACCAATCAACTTAGCCATTGTTTTTTCACCATTTTGAAGAGAGATTTCTACCTCATTTGCATTTTCAATAACGTGGTTATTCGTTACAATATAAGCTTTATCTCCATCTTTTTGAAATATAACCCCGGAGCCAGTACCGCTAGGAATATTTTGTGAGTTGCTTCGGTTAAAAGGATTTTGTTGAGATTGCATACTTGTGATTCCCACGATCCCTTTTGATGCTTCTTCCACCATATCGGCGATAGAAGACGCCGAGTCAGAAACTGCGGTTGATTGGATTTTCACCGGTCCAGATGCTTCAATAACCTCAGAGTTCTGCTCTGTTGCAGGAGAATCTGAATTGAAATATCCCTGGAGACCGTCAATATGTGGTGCAACTCCAAGCGTTAATGCCGAACCAAGGACACCTGCAGACACCATGGACAAAAAGCTTTTCATTTTTGAGTTTGACTTTTTCTCTTTTGGCCTTGATGCACGAAGTGTCGATTCTTCGGTAACCGCTGTTTGCTGAGATGTTGCCTCAATAACTTCTGAATTCTGAACGGTTTCAGTTTGAGCGTGTTCAAGTTGTGTTGGTTCAATGTCGATATGTTCTACCTCTGGTTTCAAATCCATTTTTTCCTGCTCCGACTGAATCTCTGTAGAATCGCTTTCCTTATTATCTAGGTTGTTAGATTGATCATCTGTATGTTTAAATTCATCAAAACGTTTATCGTTTTCCATTATGAATTCCTCCTTGACTTACTCCTTATTTATATCATAGTCAAAAATTATGAACAAAATATTAACAAACCTTGAAAAGAAGTGGAAAAATAAACGAAAATCCACCATAATTATGATGGATTACGTTAATGGAAATCGAATTTCAAACTTGGTTCCTTTTCCTTTTTCACTCGTTACCTTAATTTGTCCATCATGAAGCTGGACCAACTGTTTTACGATCGAAAGCCCTAGGCCAAATTGACCAAATAGTGTACCCGTTCGAGAGACATCAGCTTTGTAAAAACGATGCCAAATATTTTCTATTTCCGCTGGGTCAATACCGACACCCGTATCTTCAATTTCGATAATTGTTTCAGACTCTCCTACTTTTCCACGAATCCAAATAGTTCCATTATCAGTAAACTGGATACTGTTTTTTGTGATATTAATTAGAATCTGTATTAAACGGTCGTAATCTGCTGTAATCATTAAACCGTTAGGAACTTCAATCATGATTTGATCATTTTTTTCTTCTGCTTGAGGTTCTAATGTGTCTTTAACAACCTCAAGCACTTCAATTAGTTCGATTGTTTCCTTTTGAAGCGTAACCTGATTGGAACGAATTTTTTCATAATCGAGATTTTCATTCACAAGACGAATAAGACGCTTTGTTTCCTGACTTACCAATTGAACGCCTTTTGCCTTTTCCTCATCTGGGATCAAGTCATTACTTAACCCTTCAATTACCCCACTAATCGTTGTGAGCGGAGTCCGTAATTCATGGGAAACATCGGCCATGAATTTCCGCCTTCTGCTTTCAAGGCTTTCAATTTCCTCCATTGATTGCTGCAAGCGCTGAGCCATTTCGTTGAAGTCCTTCGATAACTCACCAATCTCATCAAAATCAGATGAGGGTAATTTAATCGAATAATCTCCAGCAGAAATCATTGAGGTTGCTTTCCTTAAGCGTCTGATGCGCTTCACATGAACCGTCGACAAAATCCAACTCATTAAAATAGCTACAGCCAATGCTAAAAACATCGTATAAAATAAATACTGGTTAATATCATGAATCATTTCCTGTGTCCCGCTGATTGGTGACGCAAGCAGGACCCCGCCGACAAATGTTTGCCCCACCATATAAGGCATGACAATAAATGTCACTTCTTGCTCAAATCGCTTATAATCCTGTTTGACTGACACGATATGCCCACTTCGGACCTTGTCCCATTCCTTTTTTCTTAACTCCACTTGTGGTACAAATCCACCAACATTACTCAGGCTTACTCCATCTTCATCAAATACAGTAAATAAAATATTTCGCTCCCCCAGCATGTTTGAGTATTGACGAATTAATGAATCTACATTAGATGTACGCCTAATATCAGAAATGATGTTTTCACCATAAGTGGTCAGTTCTTCGACCTTTTCTTCGAAGACGAGGTTCCCAACGTAATGCGCGAACACAATACTTAAGATAACAAACGCAACCACAATCACACTTATGTGACTAACAAGCTGCTGAAACATGTACCGAAATTTCATTTGTCTTCCTCAACGGTCTCATCAAATTTATAGCCAACACCCCATACTGTATGGAAAAATGGCTGATTCGTAGTACCTAACTTTTTTCGGAGTCGCTTTATATGTACGTCGACCGTGCGCTCGTCTCCATAAAATTGATAACCCCACACGCGATCTAATAACTGTTCTCTAGAAAATACCTGTTTCGGATGCTGCGCAAAATAATACAATAAATCAAATTCCTTAGGCGTTAAATTCGTGATTGACTTCCCATTCAGAATAACTTCCCTTGTAATTTTATTTATTTTAAAATGTTCTGTTTGAAGTGTTCCCGTTTCTACTTCCTCTGTAGGCTTGCTATTGTAGCGTCTTGTGACCGCCTTTATTCGTGCCATTAAGGCAAGTGGGCTAAATGGCTTTGTAACATAGTCATCTGCACCCATCTCAAGGCCCAATACCTGATCAGACTCACTATCCTTTGCGGTAAGCATAATAATCGGAACCGAGCTTTTTTCTTCGCGAATTTTTCGGCAAATGGTCACGCCATCCATACTAGGAAGCATCCAGTCCACAATGATTAAATCCCAATTTTCTTCTTTAAATCGGTTATAACCCTTTTGTCCATCATGGACGAATTCACCCTGAATACCTTCCTTTGAAAAAAACATTTCTATCATCGAACAAACACTCTCATTGTCTTCTATAACAAGAACTCTCATTTCTCCATCTCCTAATAAAAAACCGTAGATACTTTTATTTTACTATACAAAAACCGGATTTTAAAAATGGAGTGCCTATTTTTTTACAAGCACTTGTTCACGCCCATAACTGTCTATATAGTGCAGTTTTATTTTATGATTACCCAACTCAAATAGTAAAGTTTCATATAAAAGCTCTGCTTGATACGAGATTTGATTATTTTCCACTTTAACAAGATTAATAGGATAAGTATATGAAACACTATACTTTTTTGGTGCATGTAAAAATAAAGAATTTTTACCGTTTGTTTCAATGGTTAGCTTTGTATTCTCGTTTTCATAAACACCTAATAATTGTGTAGTGTCAAACTCTTCATTATTCACTTGCTGGGTCTCGATAAGATGAACATCCTTGCCGAAAACAATATTCTTAAGATCACTGCTTATTTTCTCGACGGGTGTAAGATTCAAATTTGATAATACAATGATCGTTACATCTTCATTTACGTACAAATAAAAATCACTTACAAAGCCGTTGATATCCCCAGAATGACATGCGACCTTTTCTTGTGCATCTAATAAAAACCAGCCATATCCATAGCCATCGAGGTACGGAGTAAACATTCGATCGATAAGTTCTTTTCCTAAAATGTTGCCTTTACGTAATGCCTGACTCCACTTAAATAAATCCTCAACCGTAGAGTATAAGCCATATGCTCCCAGTGGAAATGACATATCGATAAATTCGGTATGTATAAGTGTTTTATGAATGGTGTGACCCTTTGCTAAAAATGGAATAATTGTTCTGCCATCATCAACACCTGAATCCTTCATTCCAATTGGCTGAAATATTGTTTTTTCTAGAAAGGTAGAGTAGGATTCCCCTGAATTTTTTTCAATAAGAGCTGTTAAAACTAGATAACCAGTATTACAATATTCCATTCTCTCACCTGGTTTGAACTCGAGGGGTAAGTCTTTAATCGATTTTAATACTTGTTCCAGGTTGGCCTGAAGCCTCATTGTTCTTGACCAATAGTCAGGTGAAGACGTAAAGTCAGGAATTCCAGATGTATGCGATAACAAGTGATGTATTGTTATATTTCTCCAACTTTTATAACTCGGTAAAAATGAGTCAACCGTATCTGTTAATGCAAGTTTTCCTTGCTCAACTAGCTTTAGAATAGCAAATGCAGTAAATGCCTTTGAAAGGGAGCCGATTCTAAATTTTGTTTTTGAAGTGGCTGGTACTTCGTATTGGAAACTGGCAAACCCATATCCTTCTGATAACAGTATTTTTCCTTTTTCAGCTACAAGTACAGCTCCATTAAAATAGCCATGATCTCCTAGTGAGTTCATATAGTTATCAAGTTTTTGTTGTGTCTCGTGACTCATAAAGCTCCTCCTATTTATGAAAGGGACTACGAAAACGTAGCCCCCCAAATATTAAACTCTCATTTCCCCATGCTCAATCGATGATTTTTCAATTTGTATGGTCGTATGTTCGATTTTGAATTTGTCACGTATTTTATCAATGGATTGCTGTAAAATTTCCTGGCTGTCATGGTCGTCTTTGATTAAAATATGACAAGTGAGCGAATCAATGCCTGATGTGATCGTCCAAATGTGAAGATCATGAACATCAATCACTCCTCCAATTTCTTCTAAGGTGGCCTTCACTTCTTTTTGATCAATCGTAATCGGCGTACCTTCCATTAAAATATGAATTGAATGTGTTAGCACACCCCATGCACTTTTTAAAATTAGGATTGCGACAACTACAGAAATAATTGGATCCGCTATATACCATTCAAACATCAGCATCAAGAGTCCCGCAATTATGGCACCTACTGATCCAAGTGCATCCCCAAGAACATGAAGGTATGCGCTCCTTAGATTAACGTTATTTTTTACATCGCCTTTACTAATCAGTGACCAAGCACTCAGTATATTCGCCAAAAGACCAATTCCAGCAATAATCATCATGGTTCCACTTGCTACAGTCGGAGGCTCGAAAAAACGCTGAAACGCCTCATAAACGATAAAACCTGCAATGACAAACAGTGTAACTGCATTAAAAAGGGCCGCTAAAATCTCAAATCGATAAAAGCCATAGGTCTTCTTCGGAGATGCAGGTCGTGTAGCAAACCAAAAGGCGACTAAGCTTAATGCTAATGAACTTGCATCACTTAGCATATGTCCTGAATCTGATAGTAAGGCTAAACTGTTTGTAATAAGACCACCGAAAAATTCCAGCAGCATGATTCCCGTCGTAATAATTAGAGCAATGAATAAACCTTTCTTATTTCCTTCTCTAACTTCATCAAAATGATGATGGTGATGGTGACCATAATGGTCGTGTCCGTGATGATCGTGACCGTGATGATGATGGTGATGTCCCATCATTTTCCCCTCCTATTCATGTTCAATATGATGAATGACTTGGTGAAGCAAAGTAATGACATGTTCATCATCATATGTATAAAGGAATGTATTCCCCTCGCGTCGGTATGTCACTAAGCGGAGATTTCGTAGTAGGCTGAGTTGATGGGATACCGCTGATTGTGACATTTCGAGGACTTCTGCAATATGGGTAACCGAACATTCCTCTTGTGATAATAAATAGAGAATTTTAATCCGCGTTGGATCCGCGAGTGCTTTAAAAATGCGTGATGCTTCGTCAATTGTAATTTGCGATAAAAAGGAATGATCTTTTTGTTCCACTATTTAACCCTTCTTTCTTAATTGTGATTGGTTACCTGAATATGCTGAGCTATGCATTTTGCATCATCGGCAACTCCCTGGAGTAAGGCTGAGCCTCTTCTCGTTTGCCAAGGTAATCCTAAAAATATAGACCCTTTATTTTTGTAATTCCTTTTATATGCTCTGGCTGACCGTTTTCTTGCAATGCGTTCGGGATTTGTAGCCACTGATAATTTGCTTTGAATCCTGTCGCCCAAACTACATTAGGAACGTTAAGGCTGCTTTTATCATCAAAAATAAATATATCTTCTTTTATAATAGTGGTTCTTGGTTTTATCGTAACTTTACCTGATTTGATGGCTGTCTTTAACTCAAATCCAAAAATCGGATCAGGACGTTTTTTTATTAAAGTACCTAGTTTGGATGTGGTACTAGCTTTGAGTATACCAAATTTATCAAACCACCAAAAAATGCTTTTTCCACCAAGGTCCTGCGGGATAAAGTTTAATTTTTGGCTAACCGAAAGATACACAGTCCGCTCTTTTGCTAACTCAACTCCAATTTGCGCACCAGAATTGGCTCCCCCCACGACCAATACAGGGCCATCTTTGAGTTGCGTTGGATTTTTATATTGTGATGAATGGATTTGAAATACTTGATTGGATAAGTTCTTTGCAAAACTTGGGATCGATGGCTCTTGAAATGGGCCAGTCGCAATTACTATATTTTTAGCACGGATTGTTTCTTTCGACGTTTCAATTTTAAAGCCATCTCCTACCTCTTTAACGCTTGTTACGATTGTATTTAGTTGGATTGGAAGCGAATGGTATGATGCGTATTTAGCTAAATAATCGGCAACCTCATCCTTTGTTGGGTAACCTTGCCTTGGACCTTTCATTTTGAAATCAGGAAGCTCACTATAAACTCTTGGTGTAAAAAGGGTTAGTGAATCATATCGATTTTTCCATGATTCCCCGATTTCCTTCGCTTTATCTATAAGTAGAAAGGATTGATTGGCTTGTTTTAAATAAAAACCTAGGGCTAAACCCGCTTGACCGGCTCCGATTATCACAACATCATACATACATATCCCTACTTCATTTAAAGTATATGAGCATATGCTCATATATAATATTAAGCTGATGTTTGAAAGGTGTCAATTATAATTGGAAAAATTTTGTGGGACAATGAACCTGTCCCTGTGTCCCATTAAAAAACCTGCATTTCACTAGGAATGCAGGTTTGAGATATTATTTTTCTTGTTCCCATTCTTCTCTGAGCAACCCCATCCGGATTGAGTCATAGTAGAAGCCGTTATAGTAGCGACATTTTCTCATGCGTGCTTCGAGTGTCATGCCGAGCTTTTGGCCAACCTTGATCATACGTTGATTGCCTGACCATGTCGTGTATCCGACTCTTTCGATATATGGGATCGTTTCAAATAAATAGTCAATCCAATGCTTCATCGCCTCGGTTCCGTATCCATCCCCCCAATATTCCGGAAGATAGATGACAATGCCCATCTCAAGCCATCTTGTGGCTTCACTTTCCCAGTAGAAAATAACTGAACCGATGATTTGACCATCGGCTTCAATGATCATGTGATCTAATGGGTGGTGTTGCATGGCGAGTTGATGTTCAACCTTTTTTAAATACGTTTCTTTATCTATGTACTTAAGTGTGAAATAGGGCGCATCCCACTTTTTCCATTCTGGATTTGGGTTACCGTAGCGCATTTCCCAAAGTACAGTTAAATCTTCTGTTTCGACTGGACGTAACGTGACTTTTTCTCCTTTTATTTTGACTAGATTCATCTTGATCCCCCTGATATTCTTCAAAAACGTTAATTTCCAACATATTACCTATTTATATGTTTTATTCGTTATGAAACAGAGAAAATCCTTTCTTTTATTTAAAACGTTACTGGGAAAAGCACTTTACTTTTAAAAGCCATTTTTCGGCATCAAAAAAGCATGCAGCGTTATGCTACTGCATGCTTAATTTCCAACGACCTCTAGGAAATTGTCTTTGAATGACTCTTCTTTTTCAAACTGCATTTCTTGTTGTTGTTCAATTTCCACTCGTCTTGCCATCTCGAATTCTTTTAATCTTGATTCACTAAGATCGCCTTCATTTAATGCTTGTTCAAGGATAGGTGCCAAAACATGTGCATCTTTAATCGCACAGTTAATACCAATCGCTGCCGTTGGTGTCATTGTATGGGCTGCATCTCCAAGGATAATGAGGCCATTTTTCACCCAAGTGTCTGCATTTGAGCTAAACACTTTTAAGCAGACGAAGTTTTTCCAGGATTGAATATGCTCCCTTACAGTTGTCTCTAATTCAGGAAAACTCGTTAAAAGTGGCTCCAGAAATGGCTCTAGCGGTTGCTTTCGTAATGAATTGAATGTACCTTCTTCAATGTTCCAGCCGATTTGAATCATCCCACCTGTTTGTGTAAACAATGCTAGTTGATTTCCATTGGCAAGAACCATTTTTGTTGAAGGCTCCCAATCTGAAGGTGCTGGAATTTTAGCCCAAAGCACATCATATCCATGTGATTCCTCAGAAGCCGCTATACCCGCAAGTTTTCGAACAGTTGAGTAACGGCCATCCGTTCCCACAACGATTTTACTCGCAATGTTGATTTCTTGTCCATTTTGTTTCGCTTTTACACCTGTATAGTGTCCTTGATCATCCTGAACTAACCCCGTGACAGTTGTGTTTACAAGCAACTGAAAGTTTGGAAACTGTGCTGCTTCGTTAGAAACAGCTTTTAAAAAATGGGGCTGTGGTATATGGATTCCAACGTGATCCTCAAGTGTTGGAGTGATTGTTTTTACAATATGACTACCATTAATATATTGAACCTTCTTCATCTTTAATAATCCAAGTGCTTCTATTTTATCAAAAAGTTGATGTTCTTTTAATATCGCTTCGGTTTCTGCGTTGATGTGTTCACCTCTAAATTCACGTTCATTTCCAGAAGTACGCTCAACAACGATGGTTGATATACCCTTCTTCGCCATCAAATAGCCAAGTAGAGCACCCGCAGGACCTCCGCCCACAATACAAACATCTGTCTGCAAATTCATGTTATCACCTTCTATTAGAATCGTATGATGCAAAAAGGTTTCCTAATAAGAAACAAAGTTCACTAAACGATAATTAAATGATAACAACCAAGATTTATTTGGTCAACTGATATTCATTTCCATAATTGATTGTAATAATATAGAAAGTAATGATTTGGAATAATTTTCAAGGGGAGAGTTGAATGTATAAAATTCTTTTATTGGTAGTGTTTACTTGTGCCCTATTTTTAGCAGGCTGTAGTAGTGAGCAGACAGGACCATCACAACAGGTAGAGGTAGATGAACATAATTCACCACCAAAACAAGTAGGCGAAGAAAAAAATACAGAACCTTTTGAAATAGATACAGCTACTTATGAAGATGGGGAGCTTACGATTTATTATCCTCAGCTAAATAAAATGCAGGATAAAGACCTAGAGCAGCAAATTAATTCTCTTATTAAAGAGGACGCAACCCTGTTTCTAAAGCAATATCAAGGTGGTGACTCACCACTTGAAATGAATTATGAAGTTGTATTACCGGATTCTGACACCTTTAGTATTCAATATACCGGAGATTATAATGGTGGGATGTATCCTACTAGTCTCCTTTTCACCACCACTATTGACTGGAAAAATGGAGAAAAAGTTAGACTATCGGATAGGTTTGTTATAGATGAAAGCTTCATTGAAAAATTGCAAAATGCACCATACATTGATTGGGAAAATCCAAAGGAGCCAAATCAGGAAAAACAGGCTGCTATTGTTGAATATTTAGATACTTTTGATTCACAAACGCTTATTGAGGCAATTACGAAAGCAGATCACCCAATTCCTGAAGAAAACCCTTATGGCGTTTTTTCAAACTTTCTTGATGATGCTGTTATCATTAGTATTCAAGTTCCACATGCACTTGGAGACCATGCCGAGTTTGAGTTGAAAATGAATGACTTGGTTAGAAAATAAAACACCTTTCTCACTAGCGCCTAGTAATTGTAACTAGCGCTTTTTTCCTCCACAATAAACATTCACAAATTTCTCAATGACAAGCAGAAAGAAGTTTGTGTTAGGATAGTTATATAGCTAAATGTATACGCTTACAAAACAAGGAGAGGGATTAATAATGAAAGTAAGAGATTTTATGATTCCAAAAGTTATTACTGTAAAACCTTCGAATACTGTTAATGAACTGTTACTTATCCTTAAATCAAATCGAATTGGCGGTGTGCCAGTTGTTGATGAAAAAAGTCATCTAGTTGGTATGGTCTCTGATGGGGATGTTTTACGCTACTTAACTCCTAAACCTATTGGAATTGCAGGAATTGTCTATTTAATAGAGGATGGGGAATTGGAAGATGTAGTCCGAGAAAAGTTAGATACACCTGTAAAAGAAATCATGACCAAGAGAAATCTTCTCTACGTGTCACCAGATGATGATCTCGAAAAAACAATGCGTTTATTATCCAAACATTATTCCAAAAAACTCCCTGTGGTTAACGGTGCTGGCCGCGTCGTTGGTGTCCTTAGCAGGGGTGACATTATTGATAATATTACAAAAAGCATTCTTATATCATAAGAAAGGAAACCATTCGTCAATGTACCTCTTACGAATGGTTTCTTCAATCCAATAAAAACGATTGCTTAATAGCCATAAAAAAGATTCGCTACTAAGTTCATTCAGGTTTTCGTGTAACTAACACATCACATTTTGCTGAACGGATAATTGCTCCAGATACCGAACCAGTTATGAAACGTTCCACTACATTTAATCCTGTTGCACCACAAACAATTAAATCTGCATCAATAAAGTCAGCAACCTCATTCGTAATAATTGTTTTTGGAGAGCCATATTCGACTGCGGCATTTACATCCTCTAAACCTTCTGACTTAGCTTGCGCCTTATAATCATTTACAAGTTCATCAGCTAACTGCTGGGCACGGTCAAGCATTGAACGGTCAAAACCTTCATATGAATGAGCATTTACTACATTTACAATGGTTAGTTTTGCTCCCTTATTTCTTTTAGCTATATCGATTGATTTTTGAAATGCATGTTCTGCTTCTTTTGATCCATCAACCGCTACTAGTATACTACTATACTGATTTGCCATTTATTATTCTCCTTCAAAATGCATAGTTCTTTTTTGCATTTATCATTAATTTTTTACAGGTTCTGTTGCTTTTACTGCTGATGTGGATTTTTCCTTTACAGCGGATCCCTTTTTTACAAATAAAGATAAAATTAATGTAACAACTGAAATTCCAGTAACAAAGTAGAATGCATATTTTACGCCTGCTGCTAAAATTGCCGGATCTGATGCAGCAGGAACTTCTGCCACATAACTTCCTTGACCAGCTGTAAATAACGTAATAGCTATCGCTGTACCTGCTGCTCCAGCTACTTGATTCAATGTGTTCATCGCAGCTGAACCGTCCGCATATAATTCACGTGGCAATTGATTTAGGGCATTTGTTTGTGACGGCATCATTACCATTGTGATCCCAAAGAAGAAAAGCATAAATGCAACGATTATTTGCCAACCAGGAGTTGAGGCTGATATGACCGATGCAAACATGAAATTTGCAATCAAAATAACAATAGAACCAATAATAACGAAAACACGTGGTCCGAATTTGTCAAATAGAGTTCCAACAATTGGCGACATCACAACATTAACAGCATTACCAGGAAGTAATAATAACCCCGCCACAGCTGCAGTATATAATAAAGCATCCTTTAGATACATTGGTAAGAGAATACCAGCCGCTAAAATCATTAAAATACCGAGGAACATCGTCGCAGTACCCAAAGAAAACATAGGGTACTTAAATACTCGTAAATTAACCATAGGCTGAGTCATTTTCATTTGGCGAACTCCAAATAATAGAAGAGCGATTATTCCAACAAGTAAAGGTGCCCAAACGATAGGTGCTGAGATAGGAGCTTCGGCCATTGATGCCAATGCGTAAATTAATCCGCCAAAACCGATTGATGATAAAGCAACCGATGAATAATCAATTTTGGGTCTTGTAATTTCCGAAACATTTTCAATTTTAATCACCGCAAGAAGTGTTAATAATGCATATAAAATAGTGCTAATCCAGAAAATATATGGCCAACCTAATGTACTAATAATGACCCCTGAAAGTGTTGGTCCTAAGGCAGGTCCTAATGTAATAACAAGTCCCATAATCCCCATTACAACTCCACGTCTATGAACAGGGAAAATAATTAAAAGAACACTCGTCATCACTGGTATTAATACACCCGTTCCAATTGCTTGCACGATACGGCCAGCTAATAGAATTGCAAAATTTGGAGATAGAGCAGCTAATACCGCTCCTAAAAGTGAAATAACTAATCCCCCAATTACTAATTGTCTCGTAGAGAACCATTTCATCAACAGGGCAGAAATTGGTACTAGTATCGCTAACACTAATAAATATCCTGTGGTCAGCCATTGGGCAATTGCAGGTTTAACTGAAAATTCTCCCATAATATTTGTTAACGCCATGTTTAATGCTGTTTCACCAAACAATCCTATAAAGGTACCAAACATTAAAATAAATGCCATCATCTTAGGACTTTTGACTTGTAATAGTGTATTCATAAATATCTCCTTTTTCTTTGATTTGACCTGAGTTTGGTCTATATTTGGCAAAATAAAAGCCAATCCCTCTTCTACCTGAGCTCTGCTCATGAAAAAGTGGAATTAGCCGTTTTTCAAAAACCATATTATTCTTTTTTGAAATAACACTTACTCTTGTAATAGATTGGGAAGTACTTGAGAAATGGTTGTTAGTGGATGGCTTGATTTTTGTGTTAAACAAAGCATCATTCCACCCTCAACAGTCGCTACCATCGCAAGGGCGATAGATTCCGCTACTTCTCTCGAAAATCCATCTGCTACTAATTTGCTTGAATAGATTTGTTCCATTTTTTTATACAAAGAAGAACAAGCATTGCGAACTGGTTCACTTAGCGAAGCCATTTCGCTAACGATGCTGCTAAACGTGTAACCAACAATCGTTCCTTCCGTTTCAAAATGAACAATTAATTGATCAATCATTGCTGTGGTAGCATCTTTTGTATTCGGATACCGTTCAAATATCGCCTCAATGTCCTGAGTAATCGTTACATTCAGTTCTTGGAGGCAAGCGATAAGCAATTCCTCTTTGCCATTTGGAAAATGGTGATAAAGCGAACCTTTTGATATATTGCATGCTTTTAATATTTCATTTAGTCCCACACCTATATATCCTTTTTGCTGGAAAAGCTTTGTCGCGATTTCAATGATTAGCGATTTTGTATCCATTCCCGTAGTACACCTCCACCATACCAACCGGTCTGTTTGTAACTTTACCAAAAATTTTTCCTTATAGTCAAGTGTTTTTTTACTATGATTTTAGTGTTAACCATAACGTATCCAAAATATAACTGTTACAAAAACAGCATTAATTCACGGGAGAATTAATGCTGTTTCAAAAAAATTTAATATTAGATGTTTTAATCTAGCAATTCAATCCAAAACCTTTTTATGACATTACCATCTTCCTCGATAAAGTCCGTATCAGGTACCCCACCGTTATTTACTATTGTTTTTAATGAACCGATATTATCCTCATCACAAACAACTAAGGCTTTCTGAATCCCTAGGTCTTTCGCTTTTTCTAAAGATAATGCCAATAGTTTTGTTGCATATCCTTTACCTCGTTCAGAGGGACGGATTCCATACCCAATATGACCGCCACTATTGAATAACGTTTCGGTTAATTGATGGCGGATATTGACTGCTCCGATTACATTTTTGTTTTCCCCGACTAACCAAAAGGTTGAGTCAGGCACCCAATTTTCCGGGAGATTTTCTCCTTTTTCAGCATCAAATAAAGATTGAAGCATATCTTGAAAATTTGATGGGTCCTTACTAATCACCCAAGGTACCATATTCTCCTGGCTTTCTTTCCATTCATCGTAGAAGGATAGATATTCAGATTGATAGTCTAGTGATGGCCGTATTAATGTAACCTGTTCCATATATAATCACCTTCCAAAATAGTTAAAAGAAGCAAAATAGTAGTTATAATTCATCAACTTCTAAAAGATTTTCAGAATTGACTACAATTTTATTGCCATCTGTTGTTAAAATTTCAAGTGGAAATATTGCAGAGATTTTATCGGAAAAGATCCATCTTCTCCCTGGTTGATTTAAGATGATGAAGATTCCTTTTGATTTATCTCCCATGAAATTTAGTGATGTTTGACTAAGTGGATTATTTTCACGCTCATTTATACCAATCTCTATTAACCTAGTGCCAGCACTAATCGCATCATTTACTGTAAGTCCTATCTCACTAATATTTATCACACTGTCTATCGAGAATGGCTTTGTTTCTACTTCAGAGTCCTGCCTTGAAATGAACTCTACAATATTCCCAGCCGGATCGTAAAAATAGAGCGCATACGCGGAAAAAAAAGAGAAATAGGCTTCATCTTCCCCATCCTCCACACTTAATTCCACCCTCTCTTTGACCCATGACTTTGCTTCTCTAAACTTGTTAGACGGAATATTAAATGCAAAGTGATAATAAGGATTCCCTTTTACGTTTTCTGAGGTAAATTCCAACTCGCTTGAACCTACTCTAATTCGAAAACAGCTGTTATTTTCTTTAATTAAAGGAAATCCGAAAAGGTCAACATAGAACTTCTTCATCTCTTCCATTCTATCTGTTTGTAAACTGACTAATTTAATTTCCATGTTGAGACACTCCTCTAAATGTTTACTGATTCATTACCGAAAAGCCAATCCAGCCAATAAGTATAAAATTTGGAGACACCAGCAGAATCGATAACCCTTTTACTTTTTTGGCAAGGGACACGGCAGCTCCAACATAAAACAGCGGAAATAGAATTCCCCATATTTCAAAACGTGGTGTAGCTGCAAGATAAAGGGACAGCGGTACTATAAGCACTGCAGATATTATGAGTAATAAAGGTTTATTTTTATAGATTGATAAAACGGAGAGGATAAGTGATGCAATCATTAACGGCCAAAATAGAAATGCCATAGAAACCTCCAATCGACAACCGTATTACTAGAATAAGTTCAACAAAAAGAAGTGTTAATCCTGCTTTGATTAACACTTCTTTAGCGTTTACGTCTTTAATATAAGTAAAACAATCAGGAAAATGATAAGGCCAATCATAAAAATCGTACCAAGACTTGCGCTGTATACGACATACACATTTACATGAAGGATCACATGAGCAATCAGGATCACGAGTATCAAGATCAGCAATAGAATTGCTACACTAATATTCTTATTCCTATTCAAAGAATCAGCACCTTAACGAAGAATTAGGAAGGCTTGTATACTAACGTTTATTCTTCAGTCCGAGACAATATTCCTAAAACTCCCTAAATCTAAGTGTGCTTTGTGTTTGAAATAGGTGTCTTGATTTTCGACACTCTTTTGCGGTATAGCACTTATCGTTTTTCGATACTGCGCTATTCCGATTACACTGTTTCCGGTATAAGCACTTATCGTTTTTCGATACTGGAATATACCGATTACACTGTTTGCGGTATAGCACTTATCGTTTTTCGATACTGGGATATACCGATTACGCTCTTTGCGATATAGCATTTATCGTTTTTCGATACTGGGATATATCGATTACTCTGTTTGCGGTATAGCACTTATCGTTTTTCGATACTGGGATATACCGATTACGCTCTTTGCGATATAGCACTTATCGTTTTTCGATACTGCGCTATTCCGATTACACTGTTTCCGGTATAGCACTTATCGTTTTTCGATACTGGGATATACCGATTACTCTGTTTGCGGTATAGCACTTATCGTTTTTCGATACAAGGATGTACCGTTTAGGCTCTTTGCGATATAGCATTTATTGTTTTTCGATCAAGTGATATACCGATTATGCTCTTTACGGTATAGCACTTATCGTTTTTCGATACTGGAATATACCGATTACACTGTTTGCGGTATAGCATTTATCGTTTTTCGGTCTGTTGAGTACAGAAATGTTTTTCAAACTCCTCCATCAAGAAGGATGGCGCCAGCGGCCAAAGCCACCTTCTGTATTAATGACCTGTCCGGTAATCCATGAAGCCTCTTCCGTTAACAACCACGCAATAAGACGCGCTGGGTCTTCGGGCTGCCCAATTCTTCCAAAGGGGAACATGGGTTTAAGATTTTCCCAAAGCTCCTCGGTCATATATCCCGTATCAACTGGTCCTGGATTCACGGTATTCACGGTGATGTTTTGATCAGCCAATTGATCTGATAGAGTCAGCGTTAAATCAGCAAGCGCTCCCTTCGAAGCAACATACGCAACTTCGCCCGGCATGGGGCCTAATCGTTGTCCCGACGTCATGAAAATAATTTTTCCCCTGCCGGATTCAGGATCATGTTGAGCTGCAAAATATTGTGCGAGTAGAATGGATGAGCGCGCATTAACAGCCCAGTGTTTATCTAACATTTCTACAGTCAGTTCACCAAGTGCACCATCGCTCCCACTCATTGCATGGTTGCAAACGAGAGCATCTATATGTCCACATTTATTACGGATTTCATCCATTACCCTTTTTGGTTCTTCAGGGTCTAAAAAATCCCCGCTTATGTCATAGAGAAATGCATCCTCGATTAGCTCAGCCTTAATACCTTTAAGGACTTCACTCAAATCATCCGCACCCCATGATTGTTCTTGATCATGAGGCTGGAAATGATGAATGATAACAGATGCTCCCCACGCAGCCACTTGACGGGCAATCGCATACCCAATCCCTTGGCGACGGCTAACTCCAGTAATTAGTACATTTTTTCCTTTTAGTGGATATTGGTCTCGAATTAATTGGCTCATCAACCGTGATCTCCCTTTTATTTATATTCAAATCTTAAATGCCATTTTTAAAATAGCATGATTTTCCCAAAATTTACATCTGTTTTTCTATTCCTTCTAACTAAAATCACTACAATAAAAAAAGCGTTGTCATGCCAACGCGCCTAGATAACCCCTGCTCCATTATTTCTTCTCTTCCTTAACAGCTAGAATTTGAGTGTCGGTTCCTAATTCTTTTCGGATATTTTTTCGAGCTTCTGCTGGTGTTCTTGCGTTAACTGACTGAACTTGTGTTTTCCCATCTACCTCAATTTTGACAAGAAAGCATTTTGCACCACATCTCATCAGAACCCCATCCTTCAGTTAAAACTTAACCCCATTTTAACATAACACTTACAAACTCCATTACATAAAGGTTAAATCGCTTTTCCAAAGTTCTGTGGTACTTTCGTCTCATTTTATTTCTATAATTGTTTCATATACTTAAAGAATAAAGTATGTAAGGATGTTATTTTATGAAGGAATTAAGTTGGCCAAAAATAGTAGCATTTGCGGCATTTATTTTTATATGTTATACGATTTATGATAACGTTCAAGAGCATAACGCATTTCTCAAGGAAGCTGAGGAAAATCACGTCGAAGAGAGAGTATGGCGGAAGTATGTGGTGAATGGGCTGTTGGAAGGACCTAGGTTTTCCGTCCAAATAGGTACTTTGCCTGAAAGTAGTATTCCTACAAAACATAATGATTCGATGATCACGATTTCTCGAGATTTATTTGACCAAATTGACGTTGGAGATCCCATTCCAGGTTATGAAGTCGACGGTAAATTTTATACGGAGACACTGTTAAAAGAGGAAATACGTTGGTTTTATATCATGCTAACGGTCTTTAGTCTATATCCATTCGGCTATATTATTTATTGGCTATGTAAAATTAAAACGATATGGGAATTGTTTGCATCTATCTCAAGACGACTTTTTCTTGATAAGATTGCAGCTTTTGTGATTCCTTTGCTTGTATTTGGTGGCTTGATAATAGCACTCCTTCTCTTTCTCTCAACTGAAACAAAATCAGCTTTTGAAAATGGGTATGAGAAATATTTTGGAAAGAATCATACTGAAACAATAGCAATTGTAACAGACCGCGGTTTTGAAAGGAGAACGTCAAAGTACAACAGAAGTGAGTACTACATTTCTTTAATGTATAAACCGAAGGATCATGACAGCATTTTTATCGTAAAAGGCGTGACATGGCATACCTATAACAAATATACGAAGGAAATGCCAATCGTCTATAATGTTGATAATCCTTACCAGGTCTTTGCCAAAGAAATGGATTTTAGCGATTACACTTCAATCTTAATGACGGAAACCGTAATCTTAACGCTCGTATCCATCATTTTAATCATTTTATTAAGTTGGCTACCGTTTCTGTTATGGAAACGGAAAAAACAAAAAGGAAAGGACCATCCATTTTAAATATGGAGGGTCCCTTTTTATATCTCTTAATCTCTTTCTCTTGCCTTTTGTGTATCACGGATATTCTTTTGAACGGTAATAGCCGCAAAAATACTTAGAACAAATGACATTCCGTAAAATCCTTTTTCGCTTAATACGATACTTCCTGCGTTGTATAGTCCAATCGCCATTAATGATACAGATACGATGAGTGCAACCCAACTAATTCCATAATAGATACTTGTTACCGGAATTCCCTCTTCTTTATCCCTTACAGCTTTTTGCAAAGAAACGGATGCATACAGACCAAGAATTAAGATTGCAAAGTAATAGCCTTTTTCATTTAGTTCCATTGCCGCGTTAAATAAACCGATCAGATAAGCAGAAACACCAACTACTAACGCTGCCCACGAAGCTCCTTTAAAGGCTGCAGTTGGTTCCCCTTCTTTCCGCTCCACCTTCACTTTCGGTTTTTCTTGTTTGTCCTTATCCACCAAAACCTCATTCTCCATCGAATGTTCCCCTCCATTTTTCTTATAAAAAAGGAAGCACTGCAGATACCTGTAGTGCCTAAATCCATTATACAAAAAACGTTTACAAAAAATGATATTTTTTTCGTTTTTTTACATCCGGAATTTTCGACATTTTAAGAGTCCAAGTATTTTTGTAGTACCCGATAACCACCAATTATCACATAAGAAATGCATCCTAGAATGATGATAAGTCGAATCATGAAATGATCAATGATAAAGAGTACAAATGGCATTGTTAAAAGTAAAATACCTACGCGAGCCACAAATTTGGTATAACGAATGGCATCATCCGAAAACTCAGGTTCTTTCTTATACATCCACCTTTGCCCGAAAATCATACTTTCCTCGGGGTTGAAATAGGTCCATATTAACAATGCATATAAAGGGATCATTAAAATAAAATACAAAATGACCTCTGCCAAATCAGCCCCCCCTAATGTAGATCTATTCCTTTATAAAATATACGGTTTTACTTACCAAACAGTTTCAAATTATTCTGTCTTTATCAGAATGACTACTAATTCATTAGAAAAATATAAAATATGAAACTAGTAAAACATTCAAAATGGAAGCCCTTTTAGAGCTCGTGACATACACCCATTTTCCTAAGAAAACGTGGCATTTTGAGACTAGGTGAGTATACTGTAGGGAATCTACACAGAGAAAGGAAGTAAGAATATGGAGCTAAATGTATCTAACGTAAATGCGGCATCTTTTCAGACCCCTTACATGGCACCACAACCAACATATACAGCCCCAAGCTATGATTTTACCCCTAGTTATGGATATGCGTGTCCTGAACCTTGTAACGATAATACCTTTGTATTAGTCGTTGTGTTGTTTATCTTATTAATCATTATCGGTGCTTGTTATTTTCCAAAGTGCTAAGTAAAAGCTAGCCTTCAAAAACATCACACAAAAACAAGAACATATTCCAGTGATATGTTCTTGTTTTTTTAAAAGATTAAAATACCAATCCACATTAAGTGACATCTTGGCTTTTTCTAATAATCTAGGATATCGGACACAATTTTGAACTTATCGGACAAAGATGGCAGGATATCGGACAATACTTTTGATTTTATCGGGCAATGTCGCCAAGATATCGGACACAAAACAAATTTTATCGGACATACCAAAATATTTCTGTTGTTAGGGCTTGGGCTCGAATACTTATTATATTCTTTCATATATTGAGTTTAGGACAACCACTCAAAACGGAGGGATTTATTTGGATAGCATCGAAAAAGAAACACAGGCGAAGACCGATAATAGAAACTATAACAAGATTAGAGTGAATAACAACATAAATTTCACGATAAATTTTGGTGATTCTCTCAATTTAGTGGCACTAATCGCAGGTGTATTTTTCATTAAGACCGTCTCTAAAAAGACTAAACAGAAATCCCCAAAAAGAAAAAAGGCGTTGATCCTTCCTTAGATCATCGCCTTTTTCTTATTGTCGCGGTGCAAATAACATGACCGATACACCTATGATACAAATTCCAGCACCAAGCCAATCGTATAGATCGGGTGTTTTCTTATCAATTCCCCACCCCCAAAGTACAGAAAGAACGATAAAGACCCCGCCATAGGCTGCATAAACTCTACCGAAAGAAGGAAAGGTTTGAAAAGTAGCAATCACACCATATAGGGCCAGTGCAATTCCGCCACCGATTCCCCAATAATATGGCTTCCCTTCCCTTAACCAAAGCCAAATCAAGTAACCTCCACCGATTTCAGCGATTCCTGCTAGAATAAAAAAGAAAATTGCATGTAAAATGTAAATCACGTCCTAGATATGTAAATTGAGTACATATCTATTATACCAACTTGATATGTTATAATCTTTGCTAGGCAATTACTTATAAATTTTGGTTCGTTTATCCATTAAGTACTTCACTCAACTGCAATGGTGAGATCGTTCCTTGGTGAAAGTACAATTGCCATCTTCCTTCAATATGCTTCCATATGGAGCTTCGAAGTGTATTCCGTTTCCTCGTCTCATTGACAATGAAATAGGTTGCTAAAACGACATCTGGTGCCAAAGGATAAATCTCATAGTTATGGAGAGACATTACCGTAAGATCGATTCTGGATTCAAGACATTCCTTTTTATTAAACATATAACCGGAGCTACCAATCTCAAAGAAGTCATCTGCTAGAAGCTTAGCTAGTTCCTCACGACTTTTTCGAACTTCTACGTTTATATGCATTTCCTCTAGTTCTTTTAAATGTTGTTTTAACTGATTATCCACTATTTACAACACCCTTCTTACTTCCATTTATATTTAATTCTCCTATAACTATCTTATCCCTTTATCACTTAAAAGGGGTCCAAGGGTCGGATGTTTCGACCTTTGAACACCCCTTTTATTATTTTACTTTCAAACAATAAATCGGCTCATGATGATGACCCTCTTCTACCTCTCCGGTTGGGATAAAACCTGCTTTTTCATAGGTTCTTATTGCGCGTTCATTGTTATAGATAACAGATAGATAGATTTCCTCGCATTGATAGGTATTTACCATATCCTCAATAATTGCATTTAAAACGGGTGTCCCATATCCTTTTCCTTGATATTGATGCCCTAACATCATACTGATTAATTCATACCGATTTGTTTCTTTTTGATATCCATGAGAAGCAAAACCAATTAGTGTATCACCATCATAGATTGCTTTTGGAGTAAAACCAAATGTTTGGCATACTGCGAGAAAATACGTATTTGATCCTACCAATCTTTCATAGATTTGGATATACTTTTCTTGGTTTTCATCAGACTTTAAATTTATCACATCATAGAAATTATCCTCTGTTACATCAACTAATTTAATGTTCATGGAAGTCTCCTTTTTAGATAAAAATAAATAACAATCCTATAAATTCAACAAATGTAGAGTTCTTCCTTCACAGAATAGCGGACAACGGAAAGTTTTTCTTTCGACAAAATGATATATTACTATAAACAATAGATTTTTTTGAAACTTTTTATTACATATCATACCTCTAATAGTTGAAAGGAGGTTAGTTAGTAAATGTCGTATTCTACAAAATTAGTTGAGTTGGCCATCAGTGGTGACAAAAATGCATTTGAACATCTAATAAAATCTGAAAGTGAAAAATTATATAAAATTGCCTATTTACATATGCGGAACAAAGAGGATGCACTTGATGTCATACAGGAAGCTACCTATAAGGCCTATATTTCCATCCATCAACTGAAATCACCCGCTTTTTTCAGTACATGGCTTGTGAAGATTTTAATGCGAACCGCTTATAAAGAACTTGCACGTAATAAGAAGGTGATACAGCTTCCCGAAGAAACATTAGAGTATTTAATCGAATCAGGCCAAGCATCTGAATTGAACCTTTCAATCGATTTATCAGAGGCGCTTTCGTCGCTAAATATGAACTATCGAAATGCTATTTTACTTTTCTATTATTATGATTTACCGATTCGAACGATTTCTACAATTCTAGATAAGCCACAATCAACCATAAAAACCTATTTACGCAGAGCAAAAGCTGAATTAAGAAAAACGTTAGGGGCTGATTATTATGGAAAAAGACTTATTTGACGATATTGAGATACCGAAACAAGAACTACATTTTGCGATTGAAAAAGGAATTAAGCGTGGTGAAAGGTTCCGTCGAAAAAGCAAATACATGCAACCACTAAAACACACGACTTTATTTACTACTGGAGCTGCAGCTTTACTCCTTGCGTCCGGATTTATTTTTGCACCTGTTAATCAGGTTCTTGCTCAAGTTCCAGTCATTGGGGGTATTTACGATAATTATCAAATGACTATCGGTCAGAATTTGGCAACTGAGCAACTTATAACGGAAATGAATCAAACAGTTGAAAATAATGGAGTCAAAATGAGTGTTACCTCAATTTTTTATGATGGCTCCTATGTTGGCATAACTTTTAAAGCATCTGGAGAAAACTTATCTGATACATTCGGAGGAGAAACAGGACCCGAGCCAGGTTATAGCTTCGATATGTTTGATGGGAAAGATACATCTGCCTGGGGTGGTACCATTGGGACATTAACAAAACAAGGTAATAACTATGTTGGTGCGATGATATTGGAAAATCGAAATGAGAAAAATCCGGACTCGTTAACGCTCCCGATTACATTTACACATATGGCCGGGGTACAAGGGCAGTGGTCCTTTAATCTTTCTGTTGAGAAATTACCTTCGAGGGAAATTGAGTTAAATCAAACCGTGTTCTCTTCAAACAATGCATATAGCCTTCACTTCAAAGATATTAACATTGGGAAAACGAACGCAATTTTAACCTATGAAGAGATACGTACAGCTGGGGTTGAGGGTGAGAACCTACATTTTGAAGTCGTTTCTAATCAAGATGAAAATATATCCCTAAATACCGTTTCAAATTCTAAAATAATTTTTGAAATTGATAGTAAAAATCCACCGAAGTATATTGAGGTGAAACCTTTTTATAAAATTGGCAATGAAGAAATTAACTTGGAAACCTTAAGGATTAATTTGAATTAAATTAAATTAAGAAAATCTGGACTACTTAGTGGTTCGGATTTTTTTTACATAAAAAAACCTCCAATCCCATCGAGATTGAAGGTTCTTTTTATCTATGAATCGTAAGTGGTTAACTTAGGACAAGTTCCTTTTGTTTTTTTTCTGCCTTCTCTTGTTTTTCGATTAGGCCAAGTGCTTCTCCAGTTGAAGCATTGATTTTCGCCAGAAGATCTGGATGTTCCATAAGGGATAGCCCATATGAAGGAATCATGTCTTTGATTTTTGGCTCCCATTCTAACATTTGTTGTGGGAAGCACTTTTTGATGATTTCTAGCATAACATGAACAGCAGTTGAAGCACCTGGTGATGCACCTAGTAATGCTGCAATTGAACCGTCAGCTGCCGTAATCACTTCAGTACCAAATTGAAGGGTTCCTTTGCCGCCTGCTTCAGTGTCTTTAATGACTTGAACACGTTGGCCAGCTACGATTAAATCCCAATCTTCGCTTTTTGCATTTGGGATAAATTCGCGGAGTTCTTCCATTCGTTGTTCTTTTGATAACATGACTTGTTGAATCAAGTATTTTGTTAGCGGAATTTCTTTTACCCCTGCAGCTAACATCGTTAACAAGTTATCATGTTTGATTGACGTAATTAAATCCATATTTGAACCTGTTTTTAGGAACTTTGGAGAGAATCCAGCAAATGGTCCAAATAGTAATGACTTTTTGTTGTTAATATATCTTGTATCTAGATGTGGAACAGACATTGGTGGCGCACCAACCTTCGCCTTTCCATATACTTTGGCATGATGCTTTTCAATCACTTCCGGATTATTACATACCATGAAAATTCCGCTTACTGGGAATCCACCAATATGTCTTCCTTCAGGAATACCGGATTTTTGGAGTAGATGTAGGCTTCCTCCACCGCCTCCAATGAAGACGAATTTCGCTTTATGATGTTCAACAGATCCACTGTTTAAATCTTTTACTTTCAAGTCCCATAGACCATCACTTGTACGTTTCACATCTTTTACACTGTGGTTGTAATTAATGTTGACATTTTTATTCTTTAAATGGTCAAATAACATGCGTGTTAAATTACCGAAGTTCACATCTGTACCAGCGTCTACTTTTGTAGCTGCAATTGGTTCATTTGATGGACGATCCTTCATAATGAGCGGAATCCACTCCAATAGTTTTTCCGGATCTTCGGTATACTCCATTCCTTGGAACAACGGATTTTTTGACAGCGCTTCAAATCGTTTCTTTAAAAATTCGACGTCCTTTTCTCCCTGGACCATACTCATATGTGGTAATGGCATGATGAAATCCTGTGGGTTTTGAATTAAATTGTTCTTCACAAGATATGCCCAAAACTGCTTAGAAACTTGGAACTGTTCGTTGACATTAATTGCTTTCTTAATATCTAATGTTCCGTCTGGTTTTTCAACGGTATAGTTAAGTTCACATAGTGCAGCATGACCTGTACCAGCGTTATTCAATTCGTGAGAGCTTTCCTCTCCTGGTTTATCGAGCTTTTCAAAAACGGTAATGTTCCATTCAGGCACTAGTTCCTTCAAGAGTGTCCCTAATGTCGCACTCATGATACCAGCACCGATTAAAATGACATCTGTTTTGGTTTCTATGTTGCTCATATTTATCAACCTTTTCTTTTTAAAATTTGGACAAAAAAGATGAAGGCGGTCACAAAATCGGGCTCACCATTGTTAGACAATCTCTTTCTCGTCTTAATCAAGGCCATTTTGGATGGCAATTTTTCATAGATTAATATTTCATTATTATATGATAATTATAGGCTATTTAAAAGCCAGTTAAAAGTAAGAAGTTTATTTAGATGTTTCATGGCTCCGACAATGCAGCCTTGCATCTTCAGATGAATGAGTGGATTACTAATAAACTCTTATTCTTCATTCCATCTTTTGTTATTATAACATGAAAAAAAACATAAACATCAAATTTCATGCAAAATAAATCATAATAATTCGACAAGTGATAGCGCTTTTCTAGCCTTTTCGGCATGGTTACAACGCAAGAATTTCTCCCTTATCCCTCTTTTTTTTTACTTCATCGCGAATAATTCTTTTTCATCATAATCAAGGAATTCAGTGCAAGCGCATAAATTTTTTTTGAAGTTTACTCACCAATCAAAAAAACCTGTATTTCGCTTTGAAATACAGATTTAGAGTATATATTGAGACGCTTTGACAATCATCCAGATAAAAACCAAAGTCCATATTAAAAGGATAAGTGTCCCCGCAACCCAGTTTTTTGGTTTGCCGTTTTTCATCATTTCTTCTGCTTTAACTTCGCAATCTGCAATGACTGCACTTGGGATCATTTTCAATGCAAACATGATTCCAATCGGGACAAGGATGACCTCATCAAGGTATCCGAGGATTGGTATAAAATCTGGGATTAAGTCGATTGGGCTAAATGTGTAAGCTACCACTCCAGCGGTAAAAAGCTTAGCATACCATGGAACCCTCGCATCCTTATATGCAAAATACAACACGAATATTTGTTTTTTTAAGCGTTTTGCCCAACTTTTGATTTTCTCCATAAGTTCACCCATTGATTATGTTTCCTTATTTTATTCCCATCTTTTTTAGGTGTGTATGGCTTTAGGATTTCCTACCTTTACCACTTTTAACCATTACAAAGAGATCAAGACTTTTTCAACGGCTCTAATAGTTCAATAAGTTCAGGGGTAAATCCTTTAACGGCGCGGTCACCTACAACTGTTACAGGGACGCCTAGAAAACCGAAGCGTTCCACTTCTTTTTGGTAGACCTCGTTTTCTGCAATATTTCGAAGGTCAAATGGAATGCCATTTTCAGTGAGAACCTTTTTGACAAAAGTACATTCGACACAGTCATTTGTTGTATAGACAATTACTTCTTTATTCATTGTAGCCATACTCCTTATTCTGCCGGTGGGCCAAATTTTCCTGCGTGAAAATCACGGTATGCTTGTTGAACTTCTTCCATCGAATTCATTACAAATGGGCCATAAGCGACAATTTCTTCTCTAAGTGGGACCCCTGAGTAAACAAGTAATTTAGCTCGACTATTTGCTATTATTTGAAATTCGCTTTCATCTTTACCATTTTCGTTAAAAGTAAGAGTTCCAGCCCCTGTTTTTTTCAGAGGTGTTTTATTTTCACCAAGCTCTACTTCACCGGAAAGTACGTATACAAACCCATTGTGATTTTCAGGAAGTATGTGTTTGTAAGTCATGCCCTTTGCAAGTGAAATCTCGGTCATTGTAATGGGAACCAAACTATTCATAGGCCCTTTCACTCCCGCTATTTCTCCTGAGTAGACCTTTAATTCCCCACCCTCAATTTTCACATGTGGTACATCCTCTATGTACACATTTTGATAGGAGGTTTGTGTATTTTTCAGGGAACTCGGTAAGTTCAACCATAACTGAAGTGTATGAGCAAGATCTTGGTCAACCGGCTCCTCAGCATGTCTTGCACCACTGCCAGCATTCATATACTGGATATCGCCAGCCTCTAAAATTGAGTTTCCACCGTGGTTATCAATATGCTCCAATCGTCCATCGATTACATAGGTAATCGTTTGAAATCCTCGGTGTGGATGGTCCGGAAATGCGCCACGCTGATACCAGTCCTCTGCCATAATTAAAAATGGATCAAATTCCTCGAACCGGTTTGGTGGTAGCACAAAGCCTTGTTGAACATGCGGATACCCATTATTGTTGTATTTTATATACCAATGCTTTTTTAAATCTCGTTTAAAAAGGGAACTCATTTCGTTCACTCCTTGCTTGTCCATACTTGTATTCTTTCCTATTTCCATCTTATTTTGACATGTTAGGTGAATTTGTACAAAAATTACGCTTTGGATTTAGACTTCACCTAGTATATTTTTCCAATAATCAGTATAATTAAAGTAAGATTGGGGGGGTTGGATGGGTCTAGCTATATTGTTGATGTTTTTTCTTCTGTCTACAATCGATAGTGTTATAGGAAAACGATTAGAACCAGGGTATAATGTGGCCGAATCAGACGGGCGTGTAAAATTCCGGGTTGGCGGACTCCTTATCGTCATCTTATTTTTGGGAAGTGCTTATGTGTTTTTTGATATTGATAATATGAACCATGCAAAATGGCTTCTAATCTTTTTTATGGTTTCATTTTGGGGATTTCAGTCATTCATGGAATGGAAATATGTGGAGGGTAAGAAGTACAAATTGTCTCTTGTGTTAATGGCCGTTTCTGTTATTGCTACTTTTGGAATCTTTTTCACTTATGAAAAAATCACTAATACTACTTATGGTGAGGAAATAAGTAAATACATTGGGGAGACGGAGAAAATCGACAAAATTGAATTAACCAGAAGTACATCAGATGAAGCAAAGGGGTACATTCACAGTTATTCAACAATCACTGATCAATCAACGATACAAAAACTCATTTTTGAACCTTCAGATATGAACCTTATGAAAACAAGGTTTGGACCTGGATTGGGTTATTTCGTGACAGTCTATATTGATGAAGATATCTACAGTTTAGTTGTGACCGAAAGTGAGTTGCGAATCGAAGACAAAAGCTATGAAATTGAGGGTGAAAACAAGCTATTAACCCTAATCGAGGAAGAGCAACTGGAGTGGGTGGAGGAATGATGAGAAATAAATAACCCCCTAAGGGATGCCTTAAGAGGTTTTTAATAAAGATTCAATTTCTTCTTCAGTTACAAACTTCCATTTAATATCTTTCCATATATCCTTATCCATTGCTTCTATAAGTAAGTCGATTTCATTATACGTAAACTTTACTGTTTGTTCTTTCATGTAATCCACCAAACCTTTCAGTATATGATTCGCTTGGGCTTATCTTGATTTGAGGGTCAAGTTCGAAAAAAATTTCAGGAGGAAAGAAATATGATCAACACTCAGTCTATTAAGTTTCGAAACTTTGCCAACACCGAGTGTAAGGGCTCAAGTAGCTTGTATGAATTTCTTTCATTACAGATTGCCGACGATCATGAACTTCTTGAGTTGGCTTCTCATGCACGTAGTGGTCAACCTTCTTCTAATTTGTTGTTTGGTGCTGTTCATTATCTTTTATTAAAAGGTAAGAACCACCGGCTTCGTGATTTTTATCAGAGTATGACTAAGAATCCTCGGAAAGTAGAGGAATCCTTTTTACCTTTTAAAGAGTTTTGCAGTCAATATTCTAATGAAATCATCCCGCTTTTACAGGAGAATTTGGTTCAGACAAATGAAGTAAGACGATGTGCTTATCTTTTTCCAGCCTTTCAATCTATTTATCATATCGTGAAAAAGCCACTTGCATTGATTGAAATCGGGACCAGTGCTGGCCTGCAGTTGCTATGGGATCAGTATAGTTACTCGTATGGAACGGGGGCAGTTTATGGAAACACAGAATCTATTTTACATATAACAGCTGAGATAAAAGGAGACAATGCTCCTAATCTACAAGACTTTATTCCGCCAGTGGCTGTGCGTATTGGAATCGACCTTCACCCTATTGATTTAAAGGATGATGAAAATGTTCTTTGGCTAAAAGCCCTCATTTGGCCGGAACATCATGAAAGACGGGAGTTATTTGAAAAGGCTGCGGAAATTGTTAAGGCGAACGAAATACGGTTCATTAAAGGGAATGGTGTTGAAATGCTTGAGCAACTTTCTAAAGAAGTTTCAAGCGAATATGCTATTTGTGTGTTCCACACCCACGTGGCTAACCAAATGCCTAAAGAAGTGAGGAATAGATTGTTAGATAAGGTTCAGCAGATCGGAACCAAACGTGAGATTTTTCATCTATATAACAATATACAAGACCGCGACCTTCATCTCGATTATTCTCTTGATGGGATAGAGTATAAACATGTTATTGGTCAAACAGAAGGGCATGGAAAATGGTTTACGTGGGAGTTGTAAAAGGCATGTGGATATCTCCAATGCCTTTTAAACGAAAGGTGACGATCGTTTTATTCTATATAATGAGCATCATGATCAATGGAAATATAAACGTGACGACTACTGCTTGAATAAACGTTAAAATGATATCCTTCTTCCACGGATTACTCTTTGGATAACGGTTGTTAATACGTTGAAAAACTAGAAAGATCACCCACCAGAATAATACTACATAGATGAAATCAAAGACACTATTATAATACAATCGAAACTTCTCCCTCCGTTCCTACTAGATATCTGTTACCTCCATTATCGCATTATTGCAAGAAAATTGGAATAACTAAAAATAGTACCAACTCTAGGTAATAATATAGTTTTAGAGATTTATAGAATTGGGGGTTTTAGTTTGAAAGAGAAAATATTCTGGATCAGTATATTGGTCATTATTCTTAGCTATATCGGTAATTTTTTGTATTTCCAGTCTAAACAGCTGGATGCCCCACTATTTTTAGAGCATTATTATGAACTCACTTTGAACGATGAAGATGAGACAATGCTCACATTTTATTACGTAACCAATAAGTCGGACTCTTCCTCAGTTAATCATGTACAAATTGATGGAATTGAGGCCTATGCGAGCTCGAATATGGACTTTATGTGGGAGTCACAGGAACCTCAGTTTGAACAAGAGTATATACATCATTATTTAAAAGCACTTTATGTTACGTTTCCAGCGGATTTCGAAGGTGAAGGTCCTTTTTCGTTTTCAGAAATGGAGGTCCATCTTTCCAATGGAGAAACTATTTTAGCTGATATTGGAGAAGTCATTCTTCATAAAAGTACGGAAAACCCTGATGTGTTAGAGACACACATAAGTTCAAGCAGTAATCAGCATCGGGAAGAGAAATCGATGGTTGCTTTAGAACCAATCACCATAGAGGAAATTGAAATTCCTTTTAAAGAGGAATTGTCAGATGACATTTTTATTAAGGTTGACCTTGAACAGGATAAATTGCGCGAACTCGAAAAACTCAAGACTGGTGCGAATCCTCCAAAATGGTTCGATGAAGACCGTGAAAAGGAATGGAATGACTTACCTGGTGTCACCGCTAATGAAGATTTACTTCCATTTACTTTGGAACAAAATGAATGGGTTCGCTTCTTCATGCAATTCAATCCGGATAGAAAGAGTTACTTTCAATTCAGCATCAAACTTAATGGAAAGACAGAATCGGGTGATGAATTTGTGAGGGAGTTACCAATCATAGATCACCCTGAGTTAGACCAAAAGGCGATCAATGAAATCATCGAGGAAAAAGAGGCTGGTGAGAGTGAATGAAAATTAATTTTAAGCAAATGTTCTGGGGCTTTGTTTTTATCCTTTTAGAGTTCCATTTGATTTACGTTGATATTTTGCCAGAGCCAATCGGGTATTATCTCATTTTTGCAAGCCTAGTAGGAGTTCCTTCAGAAAGCCGAACCGGCAATCTATTAAAAAAGCTCTTGATCATGCTTATACTTATCAGTATTCCAACTGTGTTTATCCAACAAAATGTGAATGGGAATGAATTTGGATCTTTTGTTGGCCTACCAATCTGGGATACCTATACCTTTTTTCTAGAAATCTTAAAGTTGGTCATTGTATTCCTTGTTTTTCAGTTAATCATGACAGTTGTCTCTGATCTAGGGGATGAAGTATTAGTAAGTAGAAGCTTGCAAACCTTTAAAATTTATATGACTGTCATGCTGCTTATCACGCTTTCCCATACTTTTGCAATGAACCTTTCTAGAGACATTATTATTGGTTACCTATTCTTTACGATCCCTTTAGGCCTGTTCATGGAAATCATGTTTCTAGTTCTCTTATGGAAGTTGCATAAGCGCACATGGACTCCAAAGAGAAACTACTACATGGACATGGAGATAGTGGACAGACCTAAAAGCGAAAAAAACAAAGTATAAAGAGGTTAAAATAAGCCGCAATATAAAAGAAAATAGTCTATATATTGCGGCTAAAAATTGTAAAATTACAATGCAAGATTACTTTCTTTCGATTAGTCCAAAACCAACTCCAGTTGGATCGACTAGATATGCCAAGAAAAACTCATCAAACTCCATTTTTTCACGTACAATCATCGCTCCATTGTCTACAGCTTTCACAATTGTATCCTCAATCGAATCAACTTCAATCTGGATTCTGGTTCCATGCGGATAATCATGCGGGCCTTTGCTAATCCCACCTTGAATGTCTACTTGACCTGTGCTTTTAACAGGCCAAAACCCCCAATTAGGTTCCCCGATTACCCACTCAAAAACAGCTGAATAGAATTTTACTGCTTTTTCAGGGTCCTGGCTGCTGATTTCAAAACCTACTATACGTGCCATCGTCACCCCTCCTTTATTTCATCACCCAAATAGCCTTTGTATACCCTATTCTCATACCTGCTCGTTCCATGTTGTTTTGACTGACTGAGCCAAACTTTGCCTGACCTACAATTAACCTACATCCTTGTTCCAGTGCTTTTTGCATCCGCTTCTTAATTAATGCTGTTTGTATACCATGATTACGAAATTCCGGCAGGGTAGTTGCGGCAGCAAAAGTTCCAATACTATTCTGTGTATATAAAACGCCTATACCCACTGGTTCATTTTCAATATTTGCAAGATAGAATGTCCAATTGTCATTGTTGTAAAGTATTTTGTTATTCTGTGCGACCCCATCTTTTAAAAATGCCGGCATACCAAAGCCCTTAGTGTAAATTTCGGCGAACAAATCAAATTCATTATGCTCTAACTCGCGAACAATTATTTTAGAATTAGTTTCCGTATCTTGACTTGAAAGATGTTCTGAGTAAAGAGTTGTGTGAAAATCGGATTGATAAAAACCTTTGTTGCTTAGGAACATAAGGAAATCCGAAGAAACATGTCCCGGCGTTAATTCGAATCGAACAGGAATATCCTTCTGTTTGTAAAATTGAATGATCTCTTCTATGTATTTCTCATCGCCATCAGATAAACCCTTTACCGTGTTGAATGAGGGTCCTGGAATGTTCTTAACATAAAAGACTGTTGCACTCCCAATTTGTTTCACTTCTACGCCCATCGGATTTCCTTCGATTCCTTGAATAGCCTCTAGTCTAGATTGCAATACCTCTACTTCAGCTGTTTCTATAGTTTGGGCAAATTGCTTCGTTACGACCACTTTCCCACTTCCTTTTTTGATGAGCTTATACAGTTACTAATGTGATGAATGTAAGCCCTGTGATTATTTCTATTCATTCAGAAACCTTTCTGCATACATAACTCATTTGATGGCTGTCTTGTGTTAACGGAGATTCATTCCAATCCTTGTAAACACCTAAGATTTCAAATCCATTTTGACCGAGTAAACGGTTCATCTCTTGCGGGAACACATAGCGCAGTTTGATATTGGTTTTCTGTTCCTCAACTGTTTTACCACTGTCATCCTTTAATCGTCTAATGGTTATATAGTGTTGCACCTGCTGAAGCGTGTCATAGTTACTTATCGTGTAGACATCTACCGTTTTCCCTGTTTCATCCTTATAGCTTCGCCAATATTCCTCAGTAGGTGGTTGAAGCAATTCATCCGGACTTGGGAACCTCGTGCCGAAGATGAAAATCCCCTCTTTTTCAAGGTGATTGTGAACCGAAGTTAATAGCTGATCCTGCTCTTCATTCGTAAGAAAATGCTGAAAAGAGTTTCCTACGATAAAAATGAGTGGACTTTTCATACCTAATTGGAGATTCGTGCAGTCTTGCTCGATCCAGTTAATGTTTAGGTCTGTATGCTCTGTTTTTTGTTTGGCTTGAGTAAGCATGCCATGATGTATGTCTACCCCGATTAGGGAATGTCCAGCTTCCGCTAATGGAATTGTTGCTCGACCTGTTCCACATGCCAAATCAATGATTGGACTGTTAACCTTTTCAGCCCATTTTTTTATAAATTCCACATCATCTTGGAAAGGGTCATTTTCTCGGTCATATAGGACCGGATCTTTGTATTCCTCAAAATTATCGAATGGGTTCATTTGTGCTCCTTTACTTAACAACTTATCAAGATTACTAATTATTATTTTCCACATAAAGGTATTATTTTCCTTCTAAAATTGTAAGCATGTCCGTCAATTGTGGTAATATTAATAAGTACATTCTATTTTGATAGTGAAAGGCTTGGTTTTTGTGGGAAAAACAAAGAAAAAACGGGTAGTAACAGAAATTAAACAACTTATTATGATTACCATCGGAGCTCTAATCGCGGGCTTTGGGCTAGAACTATTTTTAGTACCAAATGATATTTTGGATGGTGGGGTTATCGGTCTTTCCATCATTGCGTCCAAGATATTGGGAGTTCCAATGAGTATCTTCTTGATTGTTTTTAATATCCCCTTCCTTTTTCTTGGGTATCGAAAAATGGGAATGAAATTTACATTACATACGTTATATGGCGTTGTCGTATTATCCGCCTTTACAGCTTATTTGCATCATTTTGAACCTGTAACAGATGATCTTTTTCTAGCAACGATTATTGGGGCGGTTATTTTAGGAACGGGTGTCGGATTGGTCATTCGAACTGGTGGAGCTTTGGATGGCACGGAGATTTTAGCCATCATCGTAAGTAAGAAACGACCAGTATCTGTTGGACAATTTGTAATGATCATGAACGTGTTTATTTTTATCCTTGCTGCCTTACTTGTATTCAGCTGGGAGACGGCCATGTATTCGATTATTACATATTACATTGCTTTTAAAATGATTGATATTGTGGTTGAAGGTTTGGAAGAATTAAAATCAGTAACCATTATTTCCGATATGCCTGATGAGCTTGCTAATGAATTAAACAAGGTTCTGGGTCGTGGAATTACCTTTATTCATGGTGCAGGTGCCTACACAAATGAACCAAGGAAAATTATTTATACGATTGTAAGCCGGATTGAACTCTCCACACTAAAGGAAATTTCGCATGAAATGGACCCAAGTGCACTGATTGCGATTGAAAATATCGCGGATGTGACGGGTAGTAATTTTGGAGACGGCAGCGGACATTAAATAGTAAATGCAGAGGCTAAGGTGGCCTCTGTATTTTTTCGTTATACAAGAATTTCGTTTTTACTTGTAGATTTGTTAAAATTTATGATGACATTATAGAAATAGGTGATAATGATGATTAATAAAATTGGTAAAGTAACTGTTTATGTGGAAGATCAAGAACAAGCAAAGGATTTCTGGGTGAACAAACTTGGCTTTGTTTTAAAGTTTGAACAACCGATGGGACCTGAATTCTCTTGGATTGAGGTTGGTCCGAGTGAGAACGAATTTACAACGTTGGTACTCTATGCGAAGGCAGCTATGGAGCAGCATGACCCATCAAAGGTTTCTCATCCATCGATTCTTTTCAGCACAGTTGATATTGACTCTGCTTACGAAAAAATGAATTCAAATGGAGTAAAAGTTGGGGAATTACAAAAAATGCCGTATGGCTCTATGTTCACCTTCTACGATCAAGATGGAAATGAGTATTTATTACGAGAAGATAAATAAGAGAGTTTTACATAGAAAGCATGGTCCGCCATGCTTTTTTCATTTGAACAAAGTCTATCATAGGAAAATAGACATTCTATTTTGGTACAACTTTTCATATATATATGTCCAAAAGCAATAAAGGACGGATATCATGAAAAATTCAGGGTATGGGCAAATGCTGATTTCAAGAATCGCCCTTTTATTTATCTTAACCGTACTGATTTGTTTTGCCGCTGCTTCAAGCATATCATCTATTAAAAAAGATTGGGTTAATTTTCGGGAAATCGATGTGAACATTCGAACCTTTCCAACTGAGTTTTTTGTGAAATTACTTGAATCTGAAAATGCCTATTTCGGACAAACTTTAACCGTGGAACAGGAATCTTTCACAAAATTCTTAGTAGAATCAACCCTTCAATTTAACTACGGTGATTTACGTAGCTTTTTCGGTCATGAACTACCCGGATTATCTTTGTATCATACCGAAATCCTGGTATCTGGCGAGGGGACAGATTTCACCAATCTCCCTTACGAATCGGCTCCACCTTTAGATGTCTTATTACAAGAAAGAGAAATGGCTCAAAAGGAATTGGAGGAGTTTAATAAGGAAGATCCGAAAACGCCACCCGTTAATCTAGCCACGGATAAAAAGGTATTGATCTACCACTCTCACAGTTATGAATCTTACTTACCTCTCCTTGGACTTACGAGTGACCCAGATATGAATAAAGCGGTTGATTCTAAAACAAACATCACAGTTGTTGGCGAGCTTCTGGGGAAGGAGTTAGATAAATACGGTATTGAGGCGGTTGTTGATAAAACAAATATTGGGCAAGAATTGAAGAAAAAAGGGTGGAACACTACTAAATCTTATGCAGTCTCACGTGAGATCGTCCAATCGGCAATGGCGAGTGACTCCGAAATTGACTTTTTAATCGATATTCATCGTGATAGTGTACGAAAAGATGTGACGACTGTTACTATCAACAATAAACCATATGCAAGAGTATTTTTTGTGGTCGGAAAAGCAAGTCGTCATTTTGAACGTAGCTTAGCCTTAGCCGAGTCTCTAGATAAGTCAATCGAAGCACAGTTTCCGGGAATCAGCAGAGGTGTGGTTGGAAAGGGACTAGACCAAGGAAACGGAGTGTATAATCAAGACTTAGCGGAAAACTCCATTCTCATCGAGGTCGGCGGGGTCGATAATGACATGAAAGAAATAAAAAATACTGTTGAGGCGCTCGCAAAAGTAATCAGTGAACATATCATCGATGCCGAGAAAGTGAATGCAACGAATGAATAAAGAGTTACTCTTTTGGGTCATTTGGTTGTTTGTCTCAACATTGTTTTGCTTTTTTTACTTACCCTTTGGTTACACCATTGCGGCATTTCTCACTGGTATTGTGATGTGTTGCAAAGCGTTGATTAAACAATCGGTTGTGGAAAATGAAAAACAACGGGGCTAAAATACTAGTCTAATTCAATAATACTCCGGTGTAATGGAATTACTTTTTTAAACAAATAGGCGCGTTAACCCTTCATCGTAGATTAACGCGCCTACATAATTTCATCATAATCCGACCTACCCTAATAAAGTCTTTTCGCATAGCTTTCTTCAAGGCTATCCTGAATCGATTCCTTAGTTGCATGTGGGAGTTTCGTGTGTTTAAGTAACATTTTTGCTGGGGATGGTAATTTTGTTTGAACCGGCCAAGAATCAGGCTTCCATAATCCCGATCGGATAAAGGCTTTGGCACAATGGATAAAGCACTCTTCTACCTCTACTCCTATGCCTATAAGCGGCTTTTTCCCATTGACGGCCATTTTCTCTAGGAGTTCGTCGTCCTTGACCAACATTGCTTTTCCATTCACTCTCAATGTTTCACCTAAACCTGGAATCATAAAAAGAAGACCTATCCTAGGATTCGTTAAAATATTTCGAAGTGAGTCCATTCTCTTATTCCCAGGCCTCTCGGGTATGAGTAGATACTTCTTGCTTAACACCTGAACAAAACCTGCTTGATCCCCCCTTGGAGAAACGTCACAAAAGCCAGAATCGTCGGAAGTAGATATGACAAGAAACGGTGAGTTAGAAATGAATTCTACACAATTTTCATCAAGATAAGAAATAGCTTTTCTTTTGACCAACTCACTTGGAGTACCCAGCATGGAGCGCAATTCTTCTTCCGTTTCAACTTTCTGTAGAAATGGATTACCTTTATTCATTTTAGTCACACCTTCTTTTTTAGTTGTAAAAACCAGATTTTCCCCTTCCGATTATTTACCAGCAATGACACTAAGGTCCTGCGGAAGGTTCGTGGCTTGTTTTTTTATGATTAAAACAAACAAGGTTGCTACGATACATAGGACCCCTGCGGATAGAAACGTGATGGTGTAGCTATGGAAGACTTCGTAAAAATATCCTCCCAAATACGCAGCTACGCCAGATCCGATTTGGTGGGCTGCAAATACCCAGCCATAAATGATTGGCCCATTTACTTTTCCGAAAAAGTCAGCTGCGAGTCGAACCGTTGGCGGAACCGTAGCAATCCAGTCTAATCCATAAAACACCGCAAAGGCGATAAGCATCACATATGACTGCATCTGCAGAGCGTACGGCAACACGAGTAACGACAGTCCTCGAAGACCATAAAACCAAAATAAGAGCCAGCGGTTGTCGAATCGATCAGATAACCAGCCAGCAATCATCGTTCCGATTATATTAAAAACCCCCATGAACGCGAAAATGCTTGCTGCGTGAACCTCTGGAATTCCATGGTGGGTTGAGGCTGGGATAAAATGTGTACCTAAAAGTCCCGCAGTCGACAAGCCACAAATGAAGAAACTACCTGATAGTAACCAAAACGGTACGGAGCGCATTCCAATCCATAGCACTTCGAAGGCAGATGTGATTGGATTCTTTTTTGTTTCATTTTTCTCTTCTTCCTTGGTCGCTCCATAAGGAAGGAGCCCTTTATCACGTGGATGATCTTTCATCCAGATGAAGATGATCGGGGTTATTAGGAGGCCGAGTCCGATGAATACAGTCATTCCTACTCTCCAGGAATATTCCTCCGTTAAGAAGGACAATAATGGTAAAAAGACCATTTGCCCCGCTGCCGTAGCAGCCATGAGTAGACCTAGGACCATTCCGCGCTTCTCTTCAAACCAAATCGTTGCGATATTTGCAGAAAGAACGGATAGAAAGACGCCTGAACCTATCCCAATAATGACGCCCCAAATGAGGTGAAGCTGCCAAATATGTGTCATATAAAGACTTGTAATTAACCCGATAACTAAAAGGACCATCGAGTAAGCCATGATTTTTCGAACGCCTAGTCTCTCAAGCCCCGCAGCAATGAACGGACCTGAAATTCCATAGAGTATGAGATTAATAGCAAATGCAAATGAAATAGACGAACGGCTCCACTCAAACTCTTGTTCAAGCGGAATTAAAATAACACCTGTAATTGAGCGGATTCCAGCAGCAATTAATACCGCAACGAATGTAATCCAAACCACAACCCAGCCATAATGCATGGTCAGCACTCCTTCTTGTTTTTACAATTGGGTTTTAAAGGTTCTCATAGATTTCTATTAAGTTTCCGGCTGGGTCTCGAAAATGAGCAACCTTCAGCATCCAATCCGCTTGTTCGTGCGGCTTCGTGATGAACTCAAGTTTATCTTTCATTTTTTCGTATGTATCCTCGACACTGTCCACTTTAAAAATCAATGTCGATTTGTCCTGATTTTCAACAAGTGGTGCATATTCAGCTCCGATCGCTACCACCATTTGTTTTCTTTCAAAAAGACCAAGTTTTGCTCCTCCGACCCCCGTAAAATCGGCATAGTTGGAAGTTTCATCACCCCACGAAACCTCAAAACCTAATATGTCTCGGTAAAATAGAAAGCATTCTTTATAGTTATCTACTAACAGACGAATATGTGTTAAATTCATATCGCCCCTCCTTTATTAAATAGTTACTCATAATATGTATTTAGTTATTTCCATTATATGTTTTTCGGAAATTTCTGTCTAATTTAATTTAATTGTGGGCTAAGGCTTAGGATTCGGCTATGGGTTATAGACAATTTGGGTATGCCTCTCGTGCATGTGTGTAAAGTGTGTGAAACCAATTTTAGCTATTGGCCGTAAAACCTTTTTATTGGCCATAAATTTTGTTTATTGGCCATATTTTTGGATTATCAGCCATAAGTGGTTGCGATGAGATGTTTTTTCAGGAATTACCCTCTCATTTCAGCCTATACCTTTTGGTTACTGCCGCTATTCCAAAAATACTGCCACTAACCGCCAACTTACTGCCACTATTTCAGAAATACTGCCATTATCTGAAAAATACTGCCACTAGCGAAAATCACCTCACATCAAAGCCCCAAGGAATCTCCTTGGGGCTCTCTCTCTTTACTTCACGGGTATCCATATTTCTGAGTAGTAATTGGGGTCTGATGCGTTTCCGTCTGAGTAAAGTTCGAACTCAGCAGTCCCTGCATACGCATACCCGCTTGATGGAAACCATTCTGAGTAGATTTTTTTCCATGCGTCCTGCATCGCGTTTGGCATTGCACCATGAACCTCGAATACGGCCCATTTTGAAGCTGGTATGTCTAAAATGTCATACTTTCCAGATGCGCCATCCTTGTTTTCCACCGCCACCCAATAATCGATTGCTCCGGTATTTGACTCACTCACGCAAACTCCTAATATCCCGTTCGTTTCGCCATTCATCAGTGGAATCAATGAATCGCAGGTGCCATCGGAATTCACTTCATCCCATAATTTCGGGATCTTACTAAGATGCTCATCATTCACACATGAAAACTTTCGTTTCACCCCAACTGCTTTAAATCCTTCCTTCTCAACAATTCGATACTTCACTGGATCTGCTCCTTTCAGACTCACCTGGATGACCAGGCGGCTATATGATTGCAGCTTTCCAATCCCCTTCCGGACATCGCTTGGCGTTACACCGTGTTGTTTCCGAAAGGCTTTTGTGAAAGCCTCGGGAGTGTCGTAGCCATATTTGTAGGCTAGGTCAATAATCTTTGTGTCTGTTCTCGATAGCTCTTCAGCTGCTAGCGTTAACCTGCGTCGGCGGAGGTAATCACCCACTGTGATGTCTGTTAGAATCGAAAATGTTCGTTGAAAATGAAACGGTGATGCATTTGCACGACTCGCTATCTCCTCGATTGAGACATCCGTAAGCAGGTGGTCCTCCATATAATCAATTGCATTCTGTAATGATTCTAGCCAACTCATTTCCCTCACTCCTTACCTTCATTCTATCTGTCACACGTTTTTCCATCCTGTCATTTTGTGCTTTGTTGAGACAGCTTTTTTATAAAAAAGCTTCTTGTATCTTCATGAGTGAGTTTGTCGGCTACCTCATTTTCAGAAATAAATTGAAGGTCTGCGATTTCTTCATCTACTGAAGCTAAGTCACATTTAGAACCTGTGAATTCAACTAAAAACATCGTAGTTTCCTGGCGCTCATAACCGATTTTCTTCTTCATTTTTTCAGGGAACTCGAAGTGAATTTTTTCATCAAACTGCTTCATGATAGAAAAATCGGTCGAGCCCGTTTCTTCTCGCAGTTCGCGGAGGATTGCATGTCCTGGTGATTCATCACTCTCTTCGATTCCGCCTTTAACAAAATCCCATTCGCCATCTATTGTTTCTGTACCTGTTTGTGTATTTATTTTTGTTTTATGTACAAGTAAAAAGTAATTGTCTCTATAAACTATTGCTCCGACCGCTTGTCTAACCTTAAAAATGTTGCCTTGTGTTTTTGACATTTTTCGCTTCCGCCCTTTTTAAAAATGATAAGATTTATATGTATTTCGATAATAACTACTAAAATCCTTTTAATAAATTTGAAACGTTTTGGATGTCTAATTTCTCTAACTAGTAGAAGAAAGGAGGAAGGGATTTGAATACTAGCAAACTGGTTGCGAAAGCAAAGAAGGGTAATAATCGTGCTTTTCAGGAATTAATTGATACTGAAAAAACGAAGCTTTATAAAATGGCCTATTTATATATGAAAAACGAGGACGATGCACTTGAGGTGTTTCAGGAAACGGTTTATAAGGCTCTTACCTCTCTGAAAGATTTGCGAAATGATACATATTTTTCAACTTGGATTACTCGAATTTTGATTAATACCGCGATTGACCAGCTTCGTAAGAAAAAAAGAGTCATTCCAATGGAACGAGATATCCTTGAGAGTAAGGCTCCCTCATACATGAATCGCGAAAGTGAGTCTGATTTATTAGACGCCATTAAAGGTTTGGATGAAAAATATAAAACCGTTTTAATTTTGAGGTTTTACAAGGATTATACAATAAAGCAAATCGCCGAATTTCTTGAGTGGCCAGAAGGAACGGTAAAAACGAATATCCATCGTGGGATCGCCCTTTTGCGTGATCAATTAAAGGAGGTCATTGTGAATGAGTAAACATTTCCCTGAATTTAATAAAGAACTTGAAAACATTCATGTGCCCGTTGAAAAGCTTGATACTATTATTCAGCAGACAATTAATGAAAACCGAAAACAAAAACCAAGACGCAAAAAAATGGTACTAACAACAATCGGTTCGGTTGCTGCAGCATTTATCCTGTTTTTAGGATCGGCTACTTTATCACCTACTTTAGCTAAGGTTGCTTCTGAAATTCCATTAGTCGGAACTTTTTTCAATGAATCTGGCGATGAAGGACTGCAAATTGCCGGAAAAAGTGGGCTCACTCAAGTAATTAACCAAAAAACGAAGGACAATGGTGTGACACTAACCATGAATGAAATTTTTTATGATGGCACTCGTTTAACCTTTGGCCTTACACATGAATCGCTCCTTGCAATTGGCGATATCGAGCGCCCGACTATTTTGGTTAACGGAAAAGAGATTAATTTTAGCTCGGGTAGCTCTGGAAAACACATTACCCCGTCAAAATATGAAGCGATCATGAATATTACGCCTACTGAAGAATTACCGGAAGAATTTAATATGAAGATCATCATTGATGCCGTAGGGCTAATGCCGGGTAATTGGGAATTTGAATTTCCCGTGAAGCAATCAAATGAAGTAACCGTTATTCGACCTAACACAACAAACGTCATATATGATGCGAAAGTGACAGTAGAGTCCGTTAAGATTGGGCCAGCCGGAACAGACTTGGCCATTCAAATACAATCGGATCCGAACAATACCAAAATTGACCCTTATATGGATTTAAAATTTGCTATGATTGATGATCAGGGCGGGGTGTTACGAACGCTTACTGGTAGTGGCTATGGCGATACGATCGACGGAATTGAAGTGGCAAATCACCGTTATCTTTATACGCCAATAAAAGAAGAAGCAAAAAGCCTGACGATTCTTCCCTATAAAATTCCAAATCAATCGGGAGCTGTTAAGGAGCTATCCGTTTCATTAAACAAAACACTTCCACTAGCAATTGATCAAGGCGAAGTAGGAAAAATTACAGTAACAGATGTGGAATTTCTTGAAGATAAAACGGTTGTTTACTTTGAATTAAAAAGTGATTTTCCGTTTGACGATAACTTAACGATGAATCGTACTTGGTTAGAATCGAAGGATGGTAAGGATTTATCCTTCCCTGAAAATCCTTTAGCTGTACGAATGAACGGAAACTTATTTAAACAGGAATTTAAAGCAGCAAGAGATAGGGATGTAGAATTTAAGGCTTTAAAAATACCTTCCCCTATCGTTTTTGAAGCATTTGAAATTACATTACCTTAAGTTTAAAAGTCAGGCCATAGTTGCCTGACTTTTTCCTTTTTTATCTTTCATCTAACAAAGCTTTCCTATCAATAGCATGTGGTGGTTTTTCAAACCAGTGTTCTTCCATCATGATGTTTGCACCATCTTCTGCAAATTTCCCAACATCGATAATAAACTTACCATACATCATCCCAAGGTCCCGTCTACCGTTTGTGGACATAGCATTAGCATAAGACCGAATCTTCATTGAGAACATATCAATCTTATGGAAGACCATCAACTTGTCTGAAAAAGGAGGAATGGATGATGGTTCTACTAAGTCATCAAGTAATGGATGCCCAGGTAAATTATTTTCATTCAATTTTGCCGTAGCATCTTTAATATGATCGTGCGTAATTTTCACTCCGTGTTGCATAAACTCTCTTACCTTTTTATGAACGGCTACTTGGCTAAATCCAATCAATAGCCCTTTACTCGCCACATTGTTTTCTAGATTATCTTGAAGGTGGGCAACTTCTAGAGCATGTAGTGGCCTTACATCACCAAAAAATCCAGCTAGATAATTTTCCTTTTCGACAAAACTTACTTCCTTAGGAATTGGGATGGCTGGTGGTTTTGTTAAAAAGCCTTTCTTCTCTAAGGTTTCATTTAGGTCAACTAAAAATTGAATGGTATCCTGATCAATAGTACGAATAAGTTCTCTGACGTCTTTCCGTATCATCATTGGAATCGCAGTAGAGTAGAGGCTTAGCCCTGCTTTTGCAGTATATTTTAAATAATGAAGGTAAAATTCATCTGCAAATAATCTGGGGGCTTCCATGTTTACATCTTTTTTAACATCAAATCCAATAGGTATAGGGAAATTATCTTTATTGAATAGCTTTGTAATTCCAGCAATGATCTGTTCACTGAGATTTTTTGCTTTTTTAAGAATTTCCATTATATCTGGGTCCTGGCAATGTTTTTGAAAACAGGTTAACACGCAAATGGCCATTGAGTTCCCCATATAGACCGCCCACAGCTTACCCATTTCTGCCGAAGTAAGTTGCTCATTAGTTGGTTTCATTGCATAACTCCTCATCACTTTTTTTATATAGTATTTTCAAGCTGAGGAAATGTATTCAAAATAAAAGGCTCTCAAAATTTTTTTCGACAAAAATTCTTTCTAGAATCTAAAGATGTTGTTGGTTTCACTACACTTGGATACAACATTTGATTATAACCGAAAAGTTCTGCGACAAAATTCAACACTTTGGATTTTTTTTACATTTGATTTCATGGTTTCAATCATGTAGTATACATATACAAGCTACATTGTACGTAATCATAATAAAGTTTAACCTTTGAACTGAAATAGGGAGTTTAACATTGAAGCTGGAATGGCAGGCCTTCGTCCATGGCGACTTGAAGGACATACAGGAACGTTTCTGCAAACACCCACTTTGAGGAGTGGTGGTTTTAAACTTTCTTAGCGTATTACGGCAATTGTGGCTTTTCCAATTTCATGCTAATCCATTTTCCAATTGGAGAGTGGATTTTTTATTTGTCGTTTCAATGTCTTGACCTTTTTCGGCAATTAATTTTATAATTAATTACTGTAGTATTATTTTATAATCATGTCCCAGTAGCTCAGTAGGATAGAGCGACAGCCTCCTAAGCTGTAGGTCGTAGGTTCGATTCCTATCTGGGACGCTAAAACGATTGACCGTTAAACCTTGATGTCACAAGGGGTTTGCGGTCTTTTTTTGTATTGGAATAATTATTTTTGGAGTGAAAAATTAGGTGTTGGTGGCAGATTTAATTTTTTGTGATTTTAAACGGCATTTCCTATCTGTTTTAGTACATTTGAAATTAATGGCGATACCTGGACTAAAACATATCTAATTCTGCATTTTGAATCATCCCCCATGCTCTTTCCGTATTCCCAAACAGTTGACGGTGATATTTCATATTTTTGATTTCCAGCCATGCTACATCACCTGCCATCCCCAAGGTGTTTTTGATTGTTTTGGAGCAAATTAAAAAGCCTATCCAAATGGATAGACCTTAATTTTTGTTAGTTATCATTTTTATTTTCTAATTTTAGAATGTTTCTTGTATCCTTTAAGACAAAGGGATTATATGAATCTTTTGAGTTTGTAGAGAATAAGTCTTCAGCTTTTAAATCCTTTGTTTTCTTGTTAATATCTTCTCTAATAGATTGTTTAAGTTTCTCTAATTCTTCTTCCATAATTTTAATTTTTTCTTCATAGGCTTCTGCTTCTTTTTTATAGAATTCATATTCGAATTCATATTTTTCCTTTTCATCAGGATCAGTTGCTGCACTAGCTTTTTCATAGGATTCTTGAGCTTTCGCCTTTTTTTCCTTACCCATGCCTATTATCCATTTCTTAATCAATTCTGTAACTTTTTCAAAAACAAATTCAAGAATTTCCTTACCATATTTGATTAATAGCTTTTTAATGATTGGCCAAGCCTTTTTAATAAATAACTCCAAAAACTTTTTCCACATAGATAATAATCCTCCTTAAAAAATTCATCTAATTATAAGACAAATTGCATAGGATTAAAATACTAATTTTGGAATCTTTTATTAAAAAGGCACCCCGAAGGATGCTGATAGTCTTGCTTTAATCCAGATATGATGACCCAAAGTTACATACAGGACAAGTTGAGATTGTGATGTCATATGGATCGGATATATGACATCTAATCAATTTGCTATTATTGTCCCAACAAGATGTACAAAAGGGTCCATCTTCTTTATCACCGTTTTCTTTGTAATAAAAATGGCCTTTAACTTTCAAGCTATTTTCAAGACTTTCAATGGTTTCAAGTTCATCAACTCTTTTTCTTAATTGATGATTTTCTTCAACTAATGAAAATACCTCATTTTGTAAATCAATTATTTTTGAATTTAATTCAATATCTCCGATGTCTTTTACAAGTTTACCTACACCCTTTAATGTTTCTAAAATAGGCAATGACTCATCCCCTTTCGCCTAATATTTCGGCAAAAGGAGATATTTTCCTGCAAACTCTCTTCAATAATAAAAACAATGTACGTCAAAGCGTACGTCATGAAACTCTTTGTTCAACTTTTTTTTTTGCTCGTTCAATGTTTTGAAAGTAAAAAGGCATAAAAACATCCGCTCCCAAGGTGGCGTTTTGGTGGCGGATTCGGTCATCATTGTTCAGTATACGACCAATTCAATCATATAAGCGGTCTTAAAAACGTTATTATATCAGTCTTTTTCGAACGCCTTCATTTTGGTTCCTATATAGAACCGCCACCTCCTAAGCTGTAGGTCGTAGGTTCGATTCCTATCTGGGACGCTAAAACGATAAGGATGACCAATGGACATCCTTTTTTTATTCTTCATATGCTTCTTTTAATTGTGCCAGATCAATTTTCGTCTTTATATGGAGCAGTGTTTTCATAAGTCCTTCTAGTTGAGGGAATTGGCAACTAACAAAAAAGAGGCTTTAAGCCCCTATACATCCTTTGTTTTCGTTTCTTTATTCACATACGCTGAAACCCCCTCGACAATTGTGCGATCGATATCGAGATATGGCTTCCCACAAAGTGCATCATTTGAAAAAAGTTCAATGCTTTCATCTTTCGTATCTTTAGGCAAACTAACCACCTCCACTATGGAAATTTCTACATTAGCCTTAGTGTGGGCAATCAGTTTGTGGTTCATTCATGTATTTGCAGTGGTTTGAACCTACGAGTCGTTTGATGATGCCGCGTGCTTCAAGGTCTAATTTACGCTGGATATTGGTTGAGCAATTGGACTTTCATGGTTCAACTCAAGTTCCATTCTAGGAATTCTAGGCGATTACCAAACGGATCATGCGCATAAAATCGATTTGCACCTGGGAGGTTGTTGTCATCAATTATCACCACATTGCTGGTTTGGAGGTGTTGTTTTAAGGCATAAAGGTTTTCAATTTCAAAAGCCAGATGTGCCTTCTTGGCGGGTGTAAAAGGATCCTCGATACCAATGTGAATGTGCACAGTTCCAAATGCAAACCAAACACCGCCGTTTTTTCGAAGAACCTCTGGCTTTTCGACTTCTTTGCAGCCTAAAATGGTTGAGTAGAATTGGCGTGCCTGGTCTTCACTGCCTTTTGGCGCAGCAAGCTGAATGTGGTCAATTGCCTTAATGGTATAAGTCATTTTCATCCCCTCTTTTATATGTGTTACTTCTATCGTACTTCATATCGGGGGATAACTAAATTTGATAATTTTTATGTATTTATATAAGTTTATCTTATTTTTCCGGATACATTTCTTGTAAAAATGTGATCGATTGGGTAATTAGCTCTTTGAGCACGTCAACATCGATATCCACAATCTTGTTGATGTAGACACACGCTTTTCCAGTTGTGTGCTTGCCGAACTTTTCAAGCAGTTCCTCACGCTTTGTATCTCCAGTCGCAAAATACAGACTAATTTTCGCTTTGCGTGGTGAGAATCCAACAAGCGGAGCATCACCCTCATGGCCTGAGGCGTACTTGTAATGGTAGGAACCAAAGCCAATAATGCTCGTCCCCCACATTTTTGCCGGGTAGCCGGATGTTTCTGTGAAAAAATCTAATAGTTTGTATGCATCCTCTTTCTTCTTCGGACTCTCGACACTTTCAATAAATTCAATGACACTCGCGTCATTCTCTTTTGTTTTTAATTCGTACATGGGTTAGTTAGGCCTCCTTGATAGTAAGTAGGATTGACATTTTTTATTCATTCGAGACGTTGGGCGGGGAATCCTGCTTTTTGGAGCTATGTTTTGGGATGTATTTAGGTTAGTGGCAGTACTCTGGCTGTAGTGGCAGTATTTTTTGGATAGTGGCAGTAAATCTCGGATAGTGGCAGTATTTTTAAATTAGTGGCAGTAAAACTTAGGATCAATTTTTTTAAGACAAATTAATGCTATTTTTTCAGGCTTTGTTCAGTTATTATGTATTTTCTATCCTTGTATTTCCCCTCACACTCCAAATTTAATGAAGATAGTATGTTAGTAGCTGTAGAAATTGATTGTATATCAAAAAAATCACGTAATTGGCGATTCGTAATCGTGTTGCCGAAGAGTAGAATATACTCGTTTAAAGAATTGTAACAAGGTTTGGACGAAGAATAGTGGCAAGAAGGGCAAGACCATGATCTAACGTTTCGAGTCATTGGGAGAAAATCGCATTTCGGACAACGCACGCCCTTAATGAGCTCATGCTCTTTTATCCCGAATTGTGCGAGTATGTCGTGATCATGTGGGGTGTGTTTCTTTAAAAGTAGTTTTGACACTTTTTGAAGTTGCTTTTTATCCAATATTTCTTGCCTGTTCCTTTTCTCAAACAATTCTATTTTCGAAAGAAAGCTAGGGCTTTTTATGACTTTATGAGAATGTTTAAAGTCTTTGCTGGCATCAATAATAGCATTGGGATTTGTAAAGACAACTAGGGTTTCAATTGTGGGGCTGGGTAATTTGAAGGTTTCGAGGAGTCTTTTTAGCTGTAGTTGGTGCCTGGTTATTTGGCCAACTGGGCAGTGGTATGGTTTCTTCGTATCTTTGTAGGTTTGGATCAGTTGGTCAAACTTTCCGTCAAAATATAATTCTCCGCGATAATTTTTAGCATCGATGATTAGTTGGAATTTGGGGCTAATTAGAAGGAGATCTATTTCAAAAAAGTGCTCACCGGAGATGTCAGGAAGACGTAGGTTGTGGAAGATGGAGTAATTTTTTTCTTTTAAAAAGGACAAATAGTACTTTAAGGATTGTTCACCGCGGTAGCCGGACATCCTTCGGCCATATTCATCGCTAATTTCTTGATATTTTGGGTGCGATTCCGGCAGTCTTTTAAGTTCGGCTTCAAGTTTTCTAATGCGTAAAGGAATTTCTAACTCTTTTTTTCTCATTAATCTAACTCCTTTAAGATTTGATAATACCTTTTTCGACAAAATCCCTACAAATCCTTTTACATTTTTCGGCGTAGGACACTTAATGGCTTTTATTAAAACTTTTATAGCCGTTATTTTTCTTTTATGGCCATTAGCCTCAATCACTCAAAAATCCACCAATAGGCCACAGCCCAAACTACCACTAACATCACTAATTCATAGAGAAAAAGGATATGGTGCTTCGTTTCGGGTTCGTATTTCCAGTGCATAAATGCGCGGAGAGAATTAAGGAGCGTAAAGAAACTGATCATGTAGAGAAAAATATTTTCTATCACGAACCAAATCCCTACTATATATACGACAAATAGTGCGATTTCAATGCAAGCTTGGACTTTGTTGACCCAGCCATAAATCCTGCTTCTTTTCTCTATATTAAACCTTCTTCGTAAATACTTTTCTCCGGCCGTACCCACCAAAATTCCAACTAAAACAAGAATAATCAACTTTAAAATCATAGATTCACCTATCCTCTCCGAAAATTCAAACCGATAAAATTGACCAAAATCACATAAAATGGGTATACAAACAAAGCACCAATGAGTACAAAACCGACGCCAGGGCTTGGTATTTCCCCAGGGTTTACGATTGGGAAAAGTGAAGCAAACATATAAACAAAGAGTACTAGATATGGTGCCCAAAGTGCCGCAGACCAGTAGCTAGATTTCCTTGCCTTCATCCACCTTTTCGTCATCAAAATGAGCAGAAGTGTTGCCCCAACAAATCCCACAAAAACAGGAATAATGACCACATTTGTTACACTTCCAAGCTCCCAGCCTGTGAGTCTACTAATCCGATAAACATTTAAAATTAGTTCAATCGCCACAAATAATACAAGGGCATAGAGTATGCCCATTATATTCAGTTTTATAAAAAATCTCATAATTCAATTTCAAACTCTACTCCAGTTGGAGCTTCACGATGTGGTGTTTGATATCCTTTGAATTGCAGGACTAGCCCCTTTGGTTCGTCGGGTAGTGGTGGTGACACAACAAATTTATAAGAAACATGGCCTCCTGATCCACTACCACCTTCTGTTCTGCACTCGTACTTATCCCCCATTTCTAATTCCCAAAAAGTGTGTACCCACGTTTCTTCGATTTCCTCTGATGCATCCCAATCAATATTTAAATTAATGACACTTGCGTTCGAGTATTGTCGTATAAAGTTGACAGTATAAAGTACATTTTTTACTTCAACCGCTTTTAAAACCGGTAGGTGCTTTTTAAAACCTTTGGGCTCTACCCTAGGTTTGAAGTATTTTTCAGATCGAAATGATTCAAAAACAGCAATCAAATATTCTTCGTAGAATCCATATTTTTTCGCCCACCCGGAAATCATTTCTTCCTTTGGTATTCCCGGATTGTCCTTTGAGATGTTCTTTCTCTTCTCTAAAAGGGCACATATTTGCTCATCTATTTCAAACAGTTTTTCATCATAATGTACGTTTGGTCGTTCAAATGGTAATCGTTTCACGTTTAATACCCCCTCACAAACTAATATTAACATATTTTGGAACACGTTATAAATAAATCCAAAAGACTCTGGTCAAACTAAGAACACGATTTAATATGTAGGAGGCGTGAGGATTGAGTAACGGATTATCGATTTTTGCACTTGGCGGGATTAATGAGATTGGGAAAAATATGTATGTGCTCCAGTATGATGATGATATTTTGGTAATTGATTGTGGGGGGAAGTTTCCGGATGAGAGCCTTCTTGGCATCGACTTAATCATTCCGGACCTTACTTACTTAGAAGAAAATCGGGAAAAAATTCGCGGCTTACTCGTAACTCATGGGCATGAGGATCACATTGGCGGGATTCCATACTTTCTAAAGAAACTCAATGTACCGATTTATGCGACTCGTTTTACACTTGGGTTAATTGAGTTAAAGCTAACAGAGCATCGACTTATTGCCGATTCGGAGCTAATAACAATTGATGCAGATTCAAAGCTTACGTTTGGAGAAATTTCAGTTTCCTTTTTCAAAGTAAATCATAGTATTCCGGATTGCCTCGGAATTGTGTTTGACACTCCCGAGGGTAGGGTTGTACATACTGGTGACTTTAAATTTGATTTGACACCTGTAAATGATCAACATTCTGACATTCATCGGATGGCTGAAATCGGGAGAGAAGGTGTGCTTGTACTATTATCAGAAAGTACGAATGCGGAGCGCCCTGGTTCAACACCGACTGAGCTAAAAGTTGGAAACAGTATTGAGGAAGCTTTTTTCAAAGCAAAGCGTAAGGTATTTGTGTCAACGTTTGCTTCCAATATTAGTCGGGTGCAACAAGTTGTTGATGCGGCGATGAAAACAAACCGAAAACTTGCTCTACTAGGGCGAAGTATGGTGAATGTGGTAGACGTTGCAGTCGAGCGTGGGTACCTCAATCTTCCAGATGGGATGCTGATTGATGCCAAAGAGGTGAACAATCTTGCGCCAGAGAAGGTTTGTATTTTATGTACTGGAAGTCAGGGGGAACCACTGGCTGCGCTCGCCCGTCTTTCGAATGCAAGTTACCGAGATGTGCAAATCCTTCCTGAAGACACAGTAATCTTAGCGGCGGGGCCGATTCCTGGTAATGAAAAAAATGTATCTCGTATTATTGATAATTTGTTCCAGCTTGGGGCGGTCGTTTTATACGGTGGCAGCGCAACTGGAATGCATGTTTCTGGTCATGGGTATCAGGAGGAATTGAAGCTCATGCTGACCTTAATGAAGCCGAGATATTTTATCCCGATTCACGGCGAATATCGAATGCTTCATCAGCACAAATTGCTTGCAGCATCCGTTGGAGTGGATCCAGAGAATACCTTTATCATTCAAAATGGTGATGTGGTTGATGTTACAAATTCGGAGGCCCGTCAAACTCGAAAAATCCCTTCTGGAGACACGTATGTGGATGGAATTGGTGTGGGTGACGTGGGCGATATTATTTTACGCGACCGCAAGCAGCTGTCTGAGGATGGCATGGTCGTCATTGTGGTTACACTCAGTAAACGAGACCAAAAAATCATATCAGGGCCGGATACAATTACGCGCGGTTTTGTGTTCAATCGAGACTCTGAAGAGCTTCTACGAGAGACAAACCGTCTTGTGAAAAAGGCGATTCTTGACCTTCAAAGTGAAAACAAGTACCAGTGGAATGCTATGAAAAGAGAAATTAAAAAGGCAGTGGGGCAATATTTATTTGCACAAACGAAACGAAAGCCGATGATTGTTCCGTTTATAATAGAAGTCTAACCCTCCAATTGTGGAGGGTTGTTTTATTTCCAAACTTCATCAAGTTTATCTGCGTAAAATTCAATTGCACGTCTGTATTGTTGAATATTCTTGTCGTTCGAGGTCATGGCCAAACCTTTTAAAAGAAGTTCCATAGCCTCCTGATGCCGATTAAGATTATAGAGTGTCATCGCGTAAAAAGACTTTATCGCATGATTTTCAGGGAATAGCTCGAGACCTTTTACTAAAGTCTCTGCTGATTTTTCATATTTTCCGAGGGTCCGATAAGTGCTACCCAAACCTAAAAGTGCCCCTTCCAAGTCTTCACCTTCTAGACCTAGTGCGATTGATTTTTCATAAAAAGGGACAGCTTCCGATTCCAAACCTAGCACATCAAAACTCCAGGCAACCTGATAGTTTAGCTGAGGATCATTTGGTGACTCTTTTACCAAACTCAATAGCCGTGCATTTGATTCCTTAAAATGGCCCGCTTCTCTAAGTTGAAGTGCTTGCTTCATTTTTGATAGGTCTCCTTATACTCATCATAATATAGAACCTCAACAGCATTTGACCAATTAAGGACTGTTCCTACAAAGTCCTTAATATCGAGTCCTTTCATCTCATAAGTATCTTCAGTGTTTGTGGTTCCGGTTGCATCCTCAATAAAGGTTACTTTATAGCCACGATCATATCCGGAAATGGCAGTAAACATGCAACAGAACTCTGTTTCAAAGCCAGTAATAAATATGTGCTCTACTCCGAGTTCCTCTAAAATACTTGCTAGCTTTGTTTTAAAAAAGGCACTCGGTGTCTCTTTTTCAACGATATAATCCGCATAATCTCTGACAGATTCATGTAGTTCAGAGCCCTCAGATTCCCGATATAACGGACTTTCCTCAACCTCATCAAAATGACGTACCATGATTACTGGTAGTTTTTTCTTTTTAAAATCTTGAATGATTTGTTGAATTTTGTGAAGTTCCTCGCTAAAATCTTTAAACTTCACTATTCCATTTTGGACATCAATCACTAGTAATGCTTGCATTTATTTCCCTCACTTTTTAAAAGTTGGACTGAGTACGCTCCAAACGTCGAATTGGTTACCGTCTGGATCACTAAATATAAAGTTCTTACCTGCATGGCCACGGTCCTCGATTTCTCCGACTGTGATATGAAGTTCTTTGAATTCATTATGTAAGTTCTCTAATGCTTGTAAACCATCAACCTCAAAAGTTAGTGAAAAGCGTTCATGACCCTTTGAATCAATGAAGTTTGCGGATTGCCCTTCCTGTGCTGCAACAAGGAAAAAACTTTGATTCGCCAAATCGATGATGGCTTTGTCCTCAGCCATATAGTTTAGCGTAGCTCCAAGTTTTTCAGTATACCAGTTAGCTGAATGCTCCACGTTTGAAACAGGAAGGTAAGTGGTTCCAACCCGTATGAGTTTTTGTGACATGTTTCTTGGCCTCCTTTTTCAACAGGATTTGTAATGTACTTTATTCGAGTTTTATCTTGATTTCCCTTTTAATTTTATGAATATTTTCCAGTCGAGAACATGATTGGCATAAAAAAGAAGCCATACCTTTAGTGGCTGGCTTCTTCTGGAATTTTTATTTGGTTACGTTAGCGATAGTTTGGACGTATTGTTCATACAAGGGTTCCCAGAGTTTTTTACGGTCATCCACTTGTTTTCCATCAAGTAAAACACCTATGACATCTAAACAAACATGCCAACCAGCTAAGTCTCTTGGGGTATGGTCAGTCAACTTTGTGATCGTTTCAACTAATAGAAGTTTACAACCACTCGGCTCAGAGGTTAACTCAAAGCGGACCTTATCGTCTCCCCACGTATATTCCAAAACAGCGTGGTCACTAAAATCAGTGATGTCCATTTCTTCGAAGGTTCCATCCCCCATATCAAACAGGATTCGGCCTCCCTTATAAAGACCATCAACCTTTAATTCTGAAAACCATGATTGTAGTTTATCATTTTCTGTTAGCATCGCCCACACCTCATCAACGGAATGTGGATAATGACGTTCAAATGTAGCTATGTAATTGGGTTCATTTTTTTCAAGAGTTGCTAGCATGCTGTGCCTCCTATTTTATTATCGTTGCAAAGCTTGTTTTTAGATTATCCCATCCGTAAACCGCTTCTTTCAGTTTCTTCCCGCCGATCTCAACTTCGACTGAATCTAGTTTGATGGCTCCAAGCGCTTCGTAAAATAGACAGGAGTTGTTATCTTCCAATACTAATACTAGCATGGTGGTTATATTTTTACCTAAAAGTTGTCTTACAACAGGGGCTACTAACTTTTTACCCAAGCCTCGCCCTTGATATTCTTGTAAAATATAAATGGCGTATAGCTCGCCATGAAAGTTTTCGTATTCCCCACTCCGTTCTTTCCCACCACAGGCAAATCCTACGACTTCACCTTGCTCATTTTCTGCTATAAATATATGTCCGTTAGGAATTCCCTTTTTCCACATCATTTCCCTAGATTCATAAGATAATTTCTGAAGAAAATCATCAGGTACAATTCCTGAGTAGGTCGATCTCCAACTGTCGACATGCACCTTGGCGATGCCTGATGCATCAGTTATAACCGCTTTTCTTATTTTCATAATGTCCTCCTATCTTACTTCCAGTGCAAAGGCGTAAAATGCATCTCCGTTTGATACATTCTCTTCGTTTTCATCCATCCACCAAACGCCATAGGAATAGTAATATATCCCTTTTTCCTCGGGAGCTGTAAAACGATGATTTTCTACTTTTACTTCTGTTTCCTTGTCACCATTATAATAGGCTACGTGCACCTCATTTGGCATTGGTTGATAATCCATCACGAATGTAATTTCTTCACCAGGCTGCACGACGACCGGATCTTTTCCTTCCAAAAGTACTTCTGGCCCTGCTGTGTCAACACATTCACTTGTATTTGAAGTGCTCCAGCAATACGTACCTAGTTTCGTTGGATATGTCTCATTTCCAATTTTAATCATCGTCTCTGGAGGCTTGCCTCCTGTTAGTTTACCTGCATCACTATCTCCGCAACCTGCAAGAGCAATTGAAATCCCTATTAAAAGTACTAGCATCCATTTTTTCATCATCTGACCTCCCATTGTGCGCTTTAACTAAACTGACGAAAGATTCTAAAAAAGGTTACACATTTTGAAACCAAACGGCTTATTCTTCCGTATATTTGGTATAATGGAATATATATGAAGAAACGGATTTTTGTAAGGAGGTCTTATAATGACGGGTATTGTTGCGGTTGTAATGGTTTTTTCAATTCCACTTGTTGCGATTATTACGAGTCACTTTCAGACACAATCTAAATATAAACATAAAATGATCCAAGATGAATTAGAGTTAGAAAAATTGAAGCATGATAATTACTTGCTCGAAACTGAGAAAATGCGTGTCGAGCTCGAAAAAATGAAACTTGAAGCCCCAAAGGATGAAACGAAGATTATTTGAGTAAGTAGTTCCGATAAAAAATTTAAAAGCTCAGTTCAAATAACATACGTTTTCACAACTTAATAGCAAGGGAATTAATAATACTTTTAACACACATTAAAGCCAGGTAACTTGACCTGGCTTTTTATTTTGATCTCCCCAGTATTTTCATTACTAGTTTTTTAGGGAGTTCATAATGAGCTATTAATATAAGTAAATATATATCGAATAACCAAATATTTGAGCTTATATCATAATCCTCTTTATTTATTTTCTTTTCGAATTCATTCATCAAACCTATTAATAAAGCACAAACAAGAAAATATAGATATTGTGTTAACACATAAATCCAATCTTCTTGAGTTCCTCCTATTGCAGCAATCCCTGAAAATACAGTTACGACGAAGAACCATATACTTAATAATATGGATATAACTAAAATAACAAATCGAACAAACCCAAAAATATATAAGAAGAGCGTTTTTATTTTTATCACCACCATATGTACATATACTTCGGAGAAAGCCTATACATTCCACATTTACTACTTTTTAGGGTGTTTTTTATTACCCTCTACAATTTACTCATAAAATCATGAATCTCTTTTTTCCCTCGTAAAATGACCACAGTTTTATGCTTTGCTAATCGGTTAAGCCGTTCCTGCATTTTTTGTATTCTTGGTTTATAGGTCGTCCAGATGAATTTGATAAACTCCCAATCTAATTTTTCAGTGCAGCCAAGGTCTGGACGCTTTTTTCCAATGTGTGTTAGATAGCGTTTGAGTACCTGGTAGAGGCACCTATATCTTGGTAGTTCCAAATAGATAATGGTATCGGCTTGCTCCGCACGAAGGTCGAAGGTTTTGCTATAATTGCCATCGATAATCCAACTGTCATTCTTGAGAATCTCCTCTTGGGCTTGTGTAAATTCTGCAAGTGGAGCCTCCACCCATCCTGGTTTCCAAAAGTAGCTGTCTAAATGGAACACGTCAATTCCAGTTTTATCACCTAATTTTTGAGCAAATGTCGATTTTCCAACGCCAGCCGATATTCCGATGACCATGATTTTTTTCATGCAGACCCTCGCTTTTTTAGTATTTTCGACCCATTCTTTCATGCTATAATTTTACTAGTTTAGAAGTTTCTTATGAAGGGGTAAGTCAAGGTGTATCATTTCATTGCAAATTTAGTAAAAGCCAGCCTTACAATTACAGGTGGAATTAAGGTTTTTAACAAGGAACAGTTGCCAAAGGACGGCGCTTATGTTGTCGCTTGTACGCATACAGGTTATATCGATATTTTGTGGCTTGGTGTTTCACTACTCCCTCGACAAATACATTATATGGCAAAAAAGGAATTGTTCACAAACAAATTTATCGGTGGCTTTTTAACAAAGTTAAACGCCTTCCCAGTGGATCGTGATAACCCTGGTCCGAGTGTGTTAAAAATCCCATCTAGATTGTTTTCAAAAGGGGAAATCGTAGGAATCTTTCCAAGTGGAACACGTACGAACGAGCAATCTGCGCTTAAACAAGGAGCGATTACAATTGCACAGCGCAGCAAGGTACCTGTCGTTCCCGCTGTGTATATTGGGCCAAATAAGATTGGTGAGTTGATTAAGTTTAAAAAGGCGAAGCTTATTTTCGGTGAACCCATGTATATCGCCTCTCCAGATATGGATGCAAAGCAGGCACGTGAGCATTTCACCCATGAATTGGAGAGAAGATTGGGATTGCTCCGAGAAGATTTAAACAAGAAAAAGTGATTTGGAAAACGTTTAGACAAATGTGAACTGCACCTCCTCCAATGGGGTGCAGTTCACACAGATGCCAAGCATTTTTTTATAATTGAAATCTTTCTTTGATCATTTTGGCTACTTCTGTAGCGCTTAAATGTGTATTGTCAATTTTGATGTAGTTATCGAATGTGATTTCACCATCAAATGAATTCAAGCGATGTTTTTCCATTGTCTTTTTCATGTCATTTTCTGACCATTTGATATCGCGTTTTTTAGGTTTATGTTCGAGGCGATTCGGTGTTTTATTCCGTTTGAATCTCTCTTCCAAGTCGGCTTCGAGTTCGACATAATAAACAGTTGCCCCTCTTGATTCAAAAAGCTCAGATAAATCTTTTACATACTCCCAATCTGATTCCATATCGAACATCCAGACATACGTAAAAATCATACCATCTAAATCACTCTTTGATGCTTCTTCAAAAATCTCCTGACGAAACAATTTTACTAATCGTTTCCCTTCTTTTGTACTATAATCGAAAAAATGACTGACTAAATCAATCGTCATATGATTGTGAAACAGCTTTAAGTCCGTTATTTTCGCTAGTTCCTGTCCTACCGTCATTTTGCCAACCGCTTGAGGTCCAAAAAGATGAATAAATTTCATAGCGTTTCCCCTTATCTTTTCAAATATTTTAACATAATTTTACAAAATTTCACTTACTATTTTTCTAGTTTGTAACCTTTACACATGAATTTTCGCCAATTAAGATGAGGTGAGAATATGAGATGGATTGTTTTACTTTTTAGCTTTTTCACTTTGTTGCTTACAAGTTGTGGAACAGGTGAGCAAATTGGTAATCGTGCCGAAACAACTATTACTGGCTACATTCTTGAAATCGGAGATCGAATCCTGGTCAATGAACTGATTACGGGAGATGAATTTGATACAAAAACGGGTCAAAAGATCTATGACGAGTACTATTATTCAAGTATTTTTTTCAGCATCAGTTCTATCGACAAGTCCGTTATTTCTAAGCTCGAGGTTGGGCAAAAAGTAAAAATTGTAGTTGATGGCGAGATTGCAGAGTCTGCACCAGCTCAGGCGAAGGCTAGTAAAGTTGCAATTATTGAGGAGTGAGTGCTGCGACTTTTTGGGTCGCAGCATTTTTAATGATTTGTGCTTATGTATAAGTCATAAATCTAACAAGCTATACTGCCTTTTCCTCTGTAAAGTACATTTTTTTCGTCGGTTGAGATACAAGGATAATCACAAACACAGCAAGCACCACGCTAATGACGGATAATGTGATAATTGTGTATCTTAATGGCAGAAGGTCGCCCATGATCCCAATAAATAATAGGAACACAACAGACACTGCACTTTGTAGGACACTTACGATACTTGTGACACGACCCATGATTTCCACAGGTACATTGTTTTGATAAAAGGTGGTAAAACCTGTATTTGAAAAGGCAAAGAAAAAGCCTAGTATAATAAAACCAGTTGCTGCCATCGCAAAGGATGTGGACAGGGAGTAGATGAAATAGCCGGCTGCAAGCATGAAGAGTCCCGTTCCGATAAGAGCTCGAATCGATAAAAATCTTGAAATAAAAATGACCAATAACCCTCCAGCGGCATAGCCAATCCCAGTCACACTCATTAGTAAGCTATACTCCACTTCAGTGAGTCCAATCACCCTTTGTGTAAACACAACCTCCTGTGAATCCATAGCCATGGTAAAAATATCAAATATGATAAAGCTGGAATAGATGGTCATCACAAATACTGCCTCTTTTCCAAAGCGAATGACCACGCGCCAATCTTCTAGTAAATTCTTTAATTGAAGCTTTTCCGTTGTGTCATTTTGGCTACTATCAATATTCGGCAAAAATGCGATAAGAATGGCAGAAATAACAAAGGAAATGGCATTACTATAGATGGCAATTTCAAGACTACCAATTATCAGAAGCACACCCGCAATCGCTGGTCCTGTTATAAACGCCCCTGAGGAAACCAGACTTCTAATCGAATTAAAGGTCTTCCGCTGTTCCTTTGGAATGAGGGCAGTTATATAGGTAGTTGATGTCGGATTAAAAAAGGATTTAGCAACACTGATTACAAATAACAAAGCATAAATCATCCAAACACTTGGAAGAAGTGGGATGATGGCGACCGCAATGGCCCGAACAATATCCGTGATGATCATGATTTTCTTTTTATTTGAGCGGTCAATGATGCTCCCAGACCAGCCATTTACAAGGATTGACGTAATGGGACCAACAACCCATAATGCAGCAACTGCCGCGGCCGAGCCCGTCATTTTTAAAACAAGTAGATTAATAGCAATAAGATAAATAAAATCACCCAAAGAGGATAGTCCCAACCCTGTTAATAGCAATGCAGGGAACTTCCACTTTTTCATTAGCTGTTTCATTCGGCACCCTCGTTTTCAAAAAATTCTTTCTCTCCTGAATCTTACATGAAAACCAGTATGAAAAGAAGTCCAAACTTGAATCCTACGTCCAGATAAATTACGATTAAGATAATCGTCCATAGGGAGTGAGTAAAATGGCAAGTGTATATGATTTTGAAGTAACCATGCCGAATGGTGAAAGAAAAGCGTTGAAGGAATATGAAGGAAAACCACTAATTATCGTCAATACAGCAAGTAAATGTGGATTTACACCTCAGTTCAAGGGGTTGCAGGAGCTTTATGATAAATATCAAGATAACGGTTTAGTTGTTCTTGGGTTTCCATCTGCACAGTTTGGAAATCAAGAGTTTGAAAATGTGGATGAAACAACTTCATTTTGTGAAATAAACTATGGTGTGAAATTTCCTATGTTTGCAAAGATTGATGTCAATGGTGAGAACGCCGATCCATTGTTTGAATATTTAAAAGAACAACAAAAAGGTGTTTTATCGAAAGCTATCAAATGGAATTTCACCAAGTTTTTAGTAGACCGTGATGGCCAAGTTGTGGGCCGCTATGCTCCACAAACTGAGCCTGAGAAAATTGAGGAAGACCTTAAAAAAATACTATAAATACTCTTTGATCTTTCTCCACTCTTGGAGCTTGCCTTCAAGAGTTTTGTTATATTTGCCGGGAACGGGGCTTGTAGACGGAAGTTTAATAACCTCAAGTCCTGGAAAGCGATTAAGCCCAATGTATTTGTGATAGCTTTTATAGGCTTTTGTGCCATTACATACGATTAAGCGAAGGTTTGGGTGTCTTTTTACAAAAGACTCAATCTCGTTCGGTTCTTCACTTTTGATATTCGAATCCAAACTTCCCTCACGATGACAGCTATACAGCACATCCCAAAGAGCAATGTTTTTTTCTTTTATAAATGCAATCCTATCCTCGTACTCTGTTAGCTCGTGACTATCAAAAAGCTGAAACATGATTTTCCAAAAATGATTTCGTTTGTTGCCGTAGTATTCCTGTTTCCGTAGTGACTCCACACTTGGCATCGAACCAAGAATTAATACTTTCGGATTCTCTCCAACTACAGGATTTAGGCCAAAAATTCTCTCCACAAACATCACCTTTTCTGCTATGTTTAATCTAATAAAAATGACGAGGTATTGATATGAAACAATCGATTGTTATCGAAGCACCAATTACAGAAGTATTTGACTGTATTATGAAGGCCAAATTGCGGGAAAAATGGTTTCCGAATGTGACTTCTATCCATTATTCTAACCTCGAGCATGAATCTCATCCTGGTGCGAGCTTTCAGCTTACAGCCGTGGAAGAAAAAGAACAGGTTACATTACAGGGTAGAAATAAGGATATTAGCTCCCCATCGTTCTTCGCTTTTGAACTTGAATCTCAAACCTTTAGGATGACTTTTACGTATCGTTTGCAGCAGCATGCCAATCATACCGTGATCGAGCAAGAGTTTGAAACAAAGTATTACCGACCTGTTATGAATGTAATCGATAAGCTATTTAAGAGTTCCACCAAACAAACTGGTGAATTTGTTCTTAATAGTTTAAAGGATTTCTGTGAAGCTAGGTAAGACCCGAATAGGTCTACCTAGCTTTTTTATTTAATAATTTTTATAAGCACTGACAATCGAAGTAATAATATGCAAAGAGTCCCACTCACCCTCTGATACAAATGTGATTGGGTATTTTCTTTGGAAAATCTTTTGGTCAATTTCTTCTTCGGATAGGCCATTTTCATATAGATTTGTCACTTCGCCACAAAGATTTTCAAGGTAATCTACCTTTTGTTGCATCTTTCGTTTTCCATCCTGTATGTAGCCAGCATGACAGCAAAACATGGGACCGAAGTCATGGGTAAGAACCTTCCTAATTGAAGCCATGATTTGAGGAACTGATTCAGACCTCATTATTACTTTTGTTTTTGGAGCTACAAACAAATCACCTGTGAACAGGGTTCCTGTTTCTTTATTCAATAAAGCAATATGGTCCTCTGCATGGCCTGGTGTCTGTAACACTTTCCACTCTTTTTCCCTAGAGTGTATTGTGTCTGAAATTGGTAGTGGTTTGAATGGCTCTCGTTTGCCCCAAATTTCGTGGCGATATTTCGGGTAAGGTGCGAATTGTGAACATATGTCGATACCGAGAGGCGAAATATAAATCGGAACATTTATGTTTTCTTGGATCCACGGTGCTGTACCAGTATGGTCTTCATGACTATGCGTTAATGCAACAACATCAAATGAAGCCTCTTTTAAAAAAGGAATAATTTCAGTCTCGTAGCTTTTAGCTCCGGTATCAACAAGCATTCCATCAGTTACAAATAAAAAGAGGTTGGGCATATTCGGAACCTCTAATTCAACACAAGTAACATTTTCCCGATCATATACTTTCACCATTTGATTCCACTCCCTTTTTAATGAGTAACTCTAATAAACTATGTAATCTGCGCCATCGCTAAAGAAATCCACAATCCAGATGATTCCCATGAATAGGATCCAGATTAGAAATGGGATGATTAGGCTTTTAAAAGCATGGCTCCATTTGTATCTACTTTTCTTTTTTCCTAAGATACGGTCTGTTACAAAAAATAGGATGGCTGCACCAAGACTTATCCATTGGAGCACGAAACCAAATAAAATATGAAAGACGGCTGACAGATATGGTTCCATTCGTATCCTTTTTTTCGTAATGAGTCCTGAGAGGAAGTCGCTAATGATGGATGTTACCGTTCCGTATACGAAGATGACTGGAAAGCTGTACATGAGGTAGAATGGCACGGTTTTTGTAAAACCCCAAATATATTCTTTTATAGAGTTGATTTCACTCCCAAATGAACCTGGAAAAAGTAAGCTCAGCAAGATTGCAAAAAGAGAGCCGGAGATGGATGCGGTTAGTAGCTTTCTAGGTAATACATGTTTGATAAGTGTCAAAATTATTACACCCCTCGTAAAATCAGCTTTGTTTTGATTTTAACACAGTAATCCCCACTAATAGAACAATACCTATTCCAAAGATGCCCCAAAAATAGGAGCTTGTAAGGACATTCTTGATATGAGATGGAGCATCGTGGACGTAGACCGCTTTCACGTACAGTGCTTCTTCTGTTTCTACAGCAATTGCCTCGGTGATAGGGACACCTTGTATCTTATAATATCGTGTACCGATCTCATAATAGTTTGATGCATTTCCATAATAGTCCCCATTATACTCATCCGCTTTGGTTTCCACCTTACCTATCGGTTTTCCTAACTCGGTTTGATTGAGTAGCACTTCTTCCTTTACCTCGTATACTTTTCCATCATTAACGACAAAGAAATACGCCCAACTAAGAGCGTTAGCAGAGATTGAATGAAAGAATAAAAGAAAGATTGTTATACAAAGAGTTTTTTTCATCTATTTTCTCCTTCAAGTAAAAATCCCTAAATAATACAAAACAAAATACATTCCAAAACAAAAGATTGAGCCGACTAGAAATGGACTAATTTTTAATGTCATTTTCTCGTGGTGTGGTTTGTAGCTTCCCAAGAACATATCAAAAATGGCTTTTTGACTATTTTTCGAGAACACATCACCAGTCGAACTCATTAAAAATGCAAAAATCATGAAGATGCATGAACCAATAAACATCGTGTTCACGAGGTTTGTATCAAAAAACAGCGATATACCGAAAAGCAAGCCTAATTCTAGAACTACCACTACTAACACAAAAATCATATATCTTTTCAAGGAACTCACTCCCTTCTTTATATATGTACGTAAATTGTTTACAGATGTTTCAGTTTATTTTTGGACGTAAATAAACGCTGACCCTTAGCAAGGGTCAACGCAAAAAAAAATTCTACCCAGTTTATGAATCCTGAGAGGAATGCAGGTTAATGTCTAAACTGAACCTTCCTTCGATTGAGCCGTTGTTCACTCGCGATACATTTATTAGATCCGCATGGTCAACGGTACCGGAACTTGTATTTCCAGGAGGAACATTGAAAAAGAGAAAAGAACCATCTGTTCTAAATGCACGAACTCGAATAGAGTCTGTACTCGCTGGGCTATTGTATACAGATAGGAATACTGTTACATCTTTTTCATTGTATGCTTCCCAGATATCCAAATCAGTCACCTGGTTGTTTAACTGTATGTTGCCACAGATATTTCCACTTTCTTGTGCTACCTTTTTCTTTTTACATTCATCGTTTTTATTTTTTTTACATTTCTTCTTCTTTGACACTTTCTTAACACCTCTTCCAAGCACATTTTCTTTATCATATGAGTATAAAAGTCTAATGGCTTGGACGAATAACTTGAGGAAATAGACCAAATTGAGAGATTCATATAGTAGTTATGCCTTTTTCCAGCTATCACCAACCTTTGGAACTCCCTCATGAGGGGTGTTGTACGATTGTCCATTCTCTAGTAAAATCCGCAAAAGCATGGTTCGGGTTATGGAAAGTTCGCATTCTATAGTAACGTAGTTATTTTCAAGAAGGAGTTGATAAAGATATGTGTAAAGACAACAAATCATTTTGCTGCCCTGAAACTAAGGTTTTAACAGAAGAAATATGTGGTGTACTGCAAGGTCCAATTGATCAAGTCATATGGACTGCACCTTCTCCAAGCGATTATTTTCAAGGTACTTTTACAGTAACAAACACTGGAAACACACCATTCATTTTTTCTGTAAACGGCACTGTCTTCACAGTGCCACCTGGGAATACTGTCTCAGTGTCAGTAAATAATCCTACTAATTTTATTGTTACACTTGATCCAGGCGAAGAGGGCAAATTTTGCATTACCCTCTATAAGCGTTTCTTTGTATAACAGAAAAGAATAATCGCACCTCTCATTTTGGGACACAGGGACAGGTCCCTTGTCCCACTTTTAATTACCTACTCTTTCTCTTTTTTAATTTCTTCTACGACATATCTTGATCCAAGAATCGTACAAAGAATAACGGTAAAAATCAGAGTTACTAGTAGTGCGTGAGTTTGTAAATGATAGGACGATTCAACAGATGAATAGCCAATATTGGAGATGATTGGAGCTACAATGAATACACTAAGAAAAAACAGGGCAATCGTTGCAAAAAGTGAAACTCCAAGTGTTTTCATGGAAATTCTCCTTTCACCTCAAAGTAGGTTAATATATATATGAAATTCGAACTTAATCAATAATTCCAAAGTCGCTCAAAAATGATTTTATTTTTTGAAGTTAAGAGATATACATCCGGATTGCTAAGTGTTGCCCATTGTTCGAATCCGAAATTCTTATCGAAATGATTCAAAAGCAATGACAATAGGTCACCATGTGTCACTATGATTGTATTCTCAGCATCACTTTTCAGAACTTCGTCGACAACCTCAATGATTCGGTTTGTAGCTTCTCGACTGGATTCTCCACCTTCATATATCAGATCCAAGTTCTCATATGTTTCTCTTAATTTTTCATACCAATCTGGCATATTCCTTGTACTTAAAACACGTTCTGATAGTTGATGATTCATTTCGATATCAATATCACGTTCATTTGCTAATGGTTGGATTGTTTGGATGGCACGTTTGAACGGACTCGAAATGATTCGATCTACTTTTCGCTTTTCAAAAAAGGCTGCTAAATCAATGGCCTGTCGTATGCCTTTATCGGTTAGAGGCGCTTCAGGTTCCTGGCCCCCTGCCTCACAATGCCTGATCAAATATATGTTTTTCATAAGATCCTCCCTATTAAGAAATTGGCTCTTCTACTTCTCTAACGAGCATCCACTTTCCTTTTATAAGTTGCCAAGTTTCGATTGTGAACAATCTGGCCAATACTTTTTCATCTTTTTCAATTAACAGTTCATAAAAAACGGCTGCATTCTCAGAATTCTTCAACCGAATGACACGATTATTGAATTTCTTTTGAGCACCAAGCAGTTGATTAACCGATTCCCGCATCCCCTCTGTTGCTTCTTCCCTGCTAAATAGCATCGGTTTCTCATGAGAACCATTAAAAAACGTAACGTAATAGTCTTCATGCATTCGTTCAAGTGCAGAAGTATCCCCCGTTTTCATCGCTTTGTTCCAATCTATGATAAAATCATCATGCATCATGGTAAATTCGGCTAATCCATTTTCTATTGTCAACTCACTCACTCCTCTTTTTAGGAATTTTCCTTTTTATGTTAAATTCCACAAAAAAGGTGTGAATCCTGCTTGGAATATCACACCTTATCTTCCATTTATAAAAGCTTTGACATATAATACTCATCCACAAACTCACCATCAATTAAGAGGGAATCTCTCTTCGTTCCTTCAATTTCAAAACCCATTTTTTGATACAAAGCTACCCCCGCCACGTTTCGAGTCACAACGGTTAATTCCAGACGATGGATTTTTTGTATTAACGCCCACTTCTCCAGTTCTTCAAACAGTTTTGTGCCTACACCTTTGCCTCTAGAATCCTTCAAGATTCCTACAACAAGATACACTGAATGCTTGTTTCTCTTGGCATTGCCACCGATTGCCATTAAGAAACCGATTAATTGGCTTTTTTCTTCGGCAACGAAAATCGTAGAGTTATCATCCGAACCAATTCTTTCTATCATTTTTCGTTGCTGGACTGAATTTACCTCCCTTTCCCCCGCTTCCCAAAGCATGAATTCAGAAGTCATTTCAATTTGTTGTGTAAGATACCCAAAATTCTCCGCATCTGAAAGTGTGATTTCTCTAACTAGCAATCTACTTCCCTCCCCTAAACTACAAAGTTTCTATTTTGAATTTACCACATTTACTGTGTGTATGCTCCACTATTCGGTTCACTTACATATAAAAAAACCACTCTATTTTAAAGAGTGGCATGAGAAGAAAATGAAATCTAGATATAGAGAATTACGTTAAAACCCATATATTTAGTATATACGAATAATATCTTATTGGATGTTAATTATTTGTTAATCATAAATTTACACTCTTTACAAAATGCAATATGTTAACTAACAATGCTTCTCCATAATCACATAGGCTTTGCCACCTTTTACAAAGTTAAAATTAGTTTCTTGCAAACCAAATTTTTTATAAAAATCCACTTTATTCTTTCTGGCATTACACCATATTCTTTTCAATTCACGATTCTTTGCTTCCTTTAATACATAATCCAACAATGAGCTTCCATATCCATTGCCTTGCTCTTCTTGGAGTGTCGCAAACTTTCGAAATTGGGCTTCTTCGTTCTTTATAAAAAGAGAGACAACTGATGTCAGCGTGTTATCTTTAAAAAGTCCAAAATGAATCCCTACATCATCATCTTCTAATTTTATAAAATCAAATTCTTTATCAGGCCACATAACTTCATGCCTTACTTCCCAAGCTTGTTCTTTATTGATTCTTGCAATGATGATTGCCATATTCTCACCCTCATAATTAACCTTACACTTATTTTAACCTTTTAAATTCAGCTTTGCTTATTGTTTCTCCAGTAAGTTCAAATACTATTTCCTTATTGCTGCGTAAATCAAAGGTTACTTTTTGATTTAGTGGAATTCGATCACCATTATCTTCTATGTGGTTGTCCGTTAACATAAAAACCGTCATTACACCTTCACCTTCTAAATGAAAGTCATCCTCAAGGAATTCAAACAAAAGTTCATCTCCTTTTTCTAATTTAGATCCGTCCGCATTTATCGTACCTTGTGTATGATTACGTATGTCTAATTCCAGACCATAAACTTCAAAATCTGCATTGTTTTTTACTTTAATGATCATATTCTTTTCATTTGGCACAATCGGCGTTCCATAATTTTCTGTACACGCTGATAAAAATAGAAGAAGAAAAAGCATTATGGGTACTAGTTTTTTCATGTTACCATCTCCTTTTTATAAAGTATGTCCAGTAGTTACCCTATTGGAGTTTTTCCCTTTAACCTGCTTCAATGTCGCCACGATAAGAAAGCTCACAATCACTAGTAGAACCCATGAACTCACCTTACCTAAATGAACAAGACTCCAGGCTTTGGTTTGGTTAGGATATTCCCAAGCTCCAAAGAAGGTTGCGATATTTTCTGCTATCCAAATAAAAAATCCGATTAACATAAAAGAAAGGGCGATCGGCATCCGGTAATGAGTTCCATTAATCTCGTATGTGACCCATGACTTCCAAAACACAATTATGACAAGTCCCGCTAGATACCAACGAACATCAATCCAAAAATGATGAGTGAAAAAGTTCAAATAAATCGCAGCTGCAAGGGCGACAACTAGCCAAAATGGTGGCCACTTTACGAGGTCCACATTAAGCCTTCGCCATGCCTGGCAAAGATAACTCGCCACACTCGCATACATGAACCCACTATATAATGGCACGCCGAAAATTTTGAAATACCCTTCCTCCGGATAGGACCATGAGCCCATATGTGTCTTGAAAAGTTCAAGCGCAAGCCCGATTAAGTGAAACAATGTGATCACCTTTAGTTCATCCCGTGTTTCAAGGCCCGACCGTACCATCCACCACTGCATCACAAGACAGATGATTAACAGCCAATCATACCGAGGCAGAAAAGGAAGAGGTATGATTTTCGTAAGAGCCAAAGAGGCAAAAATAACCACAGGAAACAAACAAGAAAGGGCCTGCTCCCAACCAAAACGAAAAAGCTGTTTCAACGCTCTCATGTTCCTAACCTCCATTTTGGGACAAGGGACCTGTCCCTGTGTCCCACCGAAAATTCAATTATCTTAAAAATGATTATAGATTATTATTTATCGTTTTTCAATAAAAAGTTATTGTGTTTTATATTTATTTTATTGTTTTGTAAAACATTTATGTTGTTTTTCGCAAAAATAAAAAAGCATTCCTCATTAGAAATGCTTTCATCCGAAGTTCATAAACTATTGTTCTTGTAAGATACTCTTCGTATAAAGGATGTAATCTGTAAAATAACCATCGACTTGTAATTGTTTCATTCGTTTTTGTTCTATTTTTTGTGTTTTTCTATTCGTAAAGAAAGCATGCACTTTCTTCCCGCTTGTATGCAATTTCGTCACAACACGGCGTGTTACATCGCTTGATTCAATTCCTATAATCTGATAGTTCGATAAAATGGCCTTCTCTACATCAAATTCCCCTTTTTTAAATAAAAGGGTTAGTGGAATAGCTGGTGCCAATGAATGAATTTTTTCTAGACTTTTTGCAGAGAAAGATTGTATGATTACCCGTTTATTATTTAATAGGTTATATGCCTTTAAGAGGTCAATCAATTTCTCCTCCATGGCTAACTGATTGTTTACGAGTCTCGTTTCAATATAGAAATTCTCAGTTTCAGAAAATGCATCAAAAATTTCTTGTAAACTAGGAATTTCCTCTCCTTCAATTTGATGCTCGAGATTCGAAATCGTATGGAATGTTTTTAGTTCTTCTAACGTATAATCAGAAACCTTCCCCGTTTCATTCGTTGTTCGATTGATGGTATCATCATGCATTGCCACAAGTTCACCATCTTTTGTCATTCGCAAATCAATTTCTATATAATCGACACCATCATCTGAGGCAATTTTATATGCAGTTAATGTATGTTCATTAAACCGATCACTAGCTCCTCTATGTGCAATTATCATAGATTCACCTGCTTTTACAGGTTCAACATTCTGTTCCGTTATCGCTAATGCTATCGTTGTAAACCCTATGCTTATTAGTAATGTAAGAATCATATATCTTTTTATCAAACTAATTTTTCCTACCGTTTCTTAATGATAATCTCTTACCATTTAAACATAATTATTAATCTTAAAAAGCAGTTTAACTAATTACTTACAAACACTTAAAATGTGGTTTACAATTACAATGGATTGAAATAAAAAAATGCTTGGCAGGCCAAGCATTTTTTTGAATTTATTCGGTTTCTGTTTCCTGATTTTTAACGACTAATGAAATGTTATTATTGTTTATAAGAGAATCAACATCAAAGGATTCGTTATCTTCTTCACCGTTTAGTCTTTGGTTAATTTTGATATTAGCTAGTTCGGCTTCGGATTTTCTGTCTTTCATGGTTGCACCTCCAATAATGACCTATTCCTATTCGTTTAAATCATATCTTTTGCCTTTTATTAAATACAGGATGCTTTCTGAAATGTTAGTAGAGTGGTCTGCCACTCTCTCTATATTCCTGCAAATGAAAGACAATTGTGTAATTTGGGAAATATATTCAGGCTTTTGGGTCATCAGCTCTAATAATTCCTTAATTAATCTGCCATACGCTTCATCAACCTCGTCATCAACCTTGGCAACATCTTTTGCGAGTTCCACATCTTCCTCGCTATATGCTCTAAGGGAATCTGCCACCATTTTTTTGGCTACCTCTGCGATTCGTGGTATATCTTCGATTGGTTTAATCAATTGTTGACTTCCAATTCGAATGACTGATTTTGCAATATTTACTGCAAGGTCGCCGACTCTCTCAAGGTCTGAAGAGATTTTAATCGCAACAATGACTCTTCGAAGATCAATGGCTACTGGTGCTTGCTGTGCAATTAACAAAGTTGCTTTATCATTGATTTCTTCTTCCAGTATATTAAGATGAGTATCATTTTCGATGATTTTTAACGCTTTGTCGACATCCTGATTTTTCAGGGCCTCAATAGCTTGTCCTACTGCATCTTGTGCTTGACTTCCTAATTTTAAAATCATTTCCTTTAACTCATTTAAATCTGCTTGAAATGTCGCTCTTATTGTCATCGTAGCCCCCCCTTTTTTTACCCAAATCGTCCGGTGATATAGTCTTCTGTTTCCTTTTTATCCGGATTTGAGAACATTTTGCTTGTGTTTGTAAACTCAATGACTTCCCCACTTAGGAAAAATGCTGTTTTTTCTGAAATTCTCGCTGCTTGTTGCATATTATGCGTCACAATGATGATGCTGTAATTCTTTTTCAATTCTTGAATCAAATCCTCGACTTTTAAAGTAGAAATGGGATCCAGTGCTGAGGTTGGTTCATCCATTAATATGACATCGGGTTCAATCGCCAGACATCTTGCAATACATAGACGCTGCTGTTGACCTCCAGACATCCCATAAGCATTTTCTTTTAAACGATCTTTGACCTCATCCCATATCGCTGCTCCTCGTAGACTTTTTTCTACGATTTCATCTAATATTTTCTTATTCCGGATTCCATGAATTCGCGGTCCATATGCGATGTTATCATAGATCGATTTCGGAAAAGGATTTGGTTTCTGAAACACCATTCCTACATTTGTTCGTAGTGTTTCAACTGGATAGGATTTGTCAAAAATATTTTTCCCACGGTACAGAATTTCCCCAGAAGTACGAACAATGGGTATTAATTCAACCATTCTGTTCAATGTTTTCAGGTATGTAGATTTTCCACACCCCGAGGGACCAATTATAGCCGTTACTTCATTTTCTGCAATTTGAAGATTAATTTCTTTCAAGGCCTGGTCTTGCCCATACCATAGGTTTAAATTTTTCGTATCATAAACAATATTCTTTTCACTATTTGATTTTTCCTCTTTTTTATCAATACCTTGTACAAATTTTTGCTTGTTTTCAGTAACTGGCATTTGTTTATCCTCCAGTAGCTTAGTTAATACCGCTTTTGAAATTTATTTCGGATGATAACAGCAATTGAGTTCATGATCAAAAGTATTAGTAGTAAAACCACAATTGTTGCAGCAGCTAAATTTGCATATTCGGCCACTAAAGCTGAGTCTAATGTCCAATAGTAAATTTGCATGGGTAATACTGTGAACTTGTCAAAAACGGAATTTGGAAATGGGATTAAAAGTGCAGGGATTCCAATTACAACCAGTGGAGCTGTTTCACCAACTGCACGAGATAAAGCTAAAATAACACCGGTTAAGATTCCTGGTATTGCAGCTGGAAGTACAACCTTTTTAATGGTTTGCCATTTGGTTGCTCCCATTCCATAGGACGCTTCCCGCAAAAATTGGGGAACTGCACGGAGTGCCTCTTGACTAGCTACCACCACAATAGGAAGCACAAGAAGTGACATCGTAAGTCCGCCAGCTAGAACAATATTACCAAGTCCCATTGTTCTTACAAAGACCGTTAACCCAAGAATTCCAAAAACGATAGATGGAACCCCCGCTAAGTTTGAAATATTCGTTTGAATAAAAGATTGCAATCGGCCTTTTGTAGCGTATTCCTCGAGGTAAATCGCTGTACCAATCCCAAGTAACATTGTTACGGGGGCAACGACAACCATTAACCACACTGTCCCTAAAATGGCTCCCATGATTCCAGCTCTATCTGGATTAGTGGATAATTTGTTGGTTAAAAAATCTAAATTGACCCAACCTAGCCCATCGGCTAGTACTCGATAAAATAATGTAATCAGTACAATTAATCCTACTAATGTAGATAGAAGAAATATAACTTTCGAAATTCGATTCGTCAGTAGTCGAGCACCCATTTTTTTCTGTACCTGGCTAGCATCCACATACTTCATGATTAATACCCCTCCCTAAATTTTTTAGAGATATATTGGGCAATGAGATTCATAATTAAGGTAAAAACAAATAACGTGATTGCAACAGCATATAAACTATAGTATAAAGTTGAACCGGCAGCTGCCTCTCCGCCAGTAACCTCAACAATATAAGCCGTCATTGTTTGCATAGATTGCGTAACATCAAATGTGAAATTTTTTGAACTCCCACTTGCAATGGTTACAATCATTGTTTCTCCAATGGCTCTGGATATTCCGAGTACAAAGGAAGCGATAATCCCAGACATTGCCGCAGGTATAATAACACGCCATGTTACCTCAAGCTTTGTCGCACCTAGAGCCAAAGCCCCTTCTCTCATGGCATTAGGTACTGAACTCATGGCATCTTCAGAAAGTGAGGCAATCATTGGAATAATCATTACCCCCATGACAAGCCCTGGACTAAGGATATTGGTCGGTTCTAATCCAGGAATAAATGAACGCAACAATGGTGTAACAAAGGTAAAAGCAAAGAAACCATACACAATGGTCGGTATACCAGCTAATATCTCCAAAAGGGGTTTTAAAGTTCGTCTAACCTTTTCTGAAGCATATTCGCTTAGATAAATAGCCGACATAAGCCCAATGGGTATTGCTACGAGCATGGCAATTGCTGAGGAAATAACGGTACCTGTTAATAAAGGTAATATCCCAAATTCCGCATTAGCGCCTAGGGGTTTTAATTTAGTTCCAGTAAAAAAATCAAGAAGAGGCACATCTCTAAAAAAATGAACGGCTTCACTTAATAATGTATACAGGATTCCAATTGTTGTTAGGATCGAGATGAGTGCGATTATAAATAATAACTTGGGCATTAACCTTTCAGTCACATTATTAATGCTCACGTTTTTCTTACTTTCTTGAATCATCTCTCTTACTTTTAAATCCTTATAATTTCCCATTCCTTATCCCCCTTTAACCCACTGATACGAAGAGAGAACCTACTCTAGCTACTGTTTTAAGCCTTCTAAGTAATCAACAGATGCCTGAAGCTCCTCTTCTGGTAATGGCGCAAAACCTGTTTCTGCTGCCGCAGTTCCTGCATTCTTCATCGTATAGATAGCAAAGTCTAGAACCTGTGGCTTCTCTTTAGCCATCCCCTCGTTTAGATAGGTAAATACGGGACGAGTAAATGGAGCATATGCACCGTCTTCTTTAATCGTGTCAAGAGAAGGCTCTACCGGGCCATTACCAAAATCAATCTTAATCGCATTCAATTGATCCTTATTGCTTGCATAATAGCCATAACCAAAGAACGCAACTGCATTTTTATCTTTTGACACCAAGCTCACTAAGGTCGCATAATCCTGCTGTAGATTAATATCTTCCACGAGATCCTGCTCTTTCATAATGGTTTCCCAAAAGAATTCGTATGTACCATGGTTTTCGTTTGGACCATATGTTTTTATCGGTTCATTAGGGAATCCTTCTCGAACATCTGACCAATTCTTTTTACCAGCACTCGCAAGAAAGATATCAACGATTTCCTGTTGGGTAAGCTCTGTTGCCCAATCATTTTCCTTATTCACGACAATTGTTATTCCATCGAGTGCAACCTTTAATTCTTTTACCGTAATTCCTAGTTCCTCAGCTTTTGTAAGCTCTTCCTCTTTTATCTTTCGTGAGGCATTATTGAAATCTGTTCCGCCACCTTCTACCAGGAACTTTTTAAAACCAGCACTTGTCCCAGAGCGGCTTACTTCAACCGACACGTTCTCCTGCTCATTAATCATGTAATCTTCGGCGAGCTTTGTCATTAACGGGAAAACGGTTCCTGACCCATCTATTACAACACTACCCTCAAGTCCTTCACCATTCCCATTTCCGTTTTCATCTCCACCACCACAAGCAGCTAATACAAAGAGTAATAAAGACACAATAAAGATATTGATCACCTTATAAAATTTCATCGAAATCACCCTATCTATTTTTTATCACTCTTACATTTCCCACTAAAAAGAAAATTTATTAAATAAGAAGTAATAAAAAATAAAAAAAGCGTTAATCCATTGATTAACGCCTCGTGGACACAGGGACAGGTCCCTTGTCCCTTGTCCCTTGTCCCTTGTCCCTTGTCCCATTAAATTTTAAACTTTTTAATCAACTCTTGTAATTCTTCTGCCATTTCGGTTAATGAAGAAGAAGATGCGGTTATCTCTTCCATTGCAGCAAGTTGTTCTTCAGTAGACGATGACATATTTTGTGTGCCATCAGAGGTTTGATGAGTGATCTCCGCAACCACTTCCATACTCTTTACCATCTCGTCCGCTCCTGCTGATAATTCATGCACTGCGGATGTAATTTCTTGAATTTGAGAGGTAACCTCTTGCGTAGCCTGCCCGATCTGATTAAATGAGCCTCCAACGTCTTGAATATAATTAATCCCATCGGAAACTTTTGTTGTCGTGTCATCCATTGAGCGCACGGTTTCCTCAGTATCTGTTTCAATAACCTTAATTAGCGTCGATATTTGCTGGGCAGAAACCGACGATTGTTCTGCCAGTTTTCTAACTTCATCTGCTACTACTGAAAATCCTCTTCCATGTTCTCCTGCCCTCGCTGCTTCGATTGCTGCATTTAAAGCTAATAGATTTGTCTGCTCGGCAATACCAGTGATTACTCCAATGATTTGGTTAATTTGATTTGTGCTTTCCCCTAACTTCTTCACTTTTTGAGAGAGGTGATTCACAGTTTGACTGATTTCATCCATTCGATGAATAATTCCAGAAACTAAATTACTACCATCAATTGCTTTATCAGAGGCTTCAAATGATGTCTTAGATACAATCTTTGAGCTTGTATCTATTTGTTTTAAAAGTGAGGTTAATTCATTAACCGTTTGATTGGTCTCGTTCAAGCTTACTACTTGTTGGTCAGTTCCCGCCGCTACCTCTTGAACAGTCGACGCAATCACTTCTGTTGCTCTTGTTGTTTCTTCAGAGCTTGCTGATAATTGTTCTGAAGCTGCAGCAACTTGCTCTGCATTCATCGCTACCTGACTTACTAAATCTCTTAACTTACTAACCATCAAGTTAAAGGATGACGCCATTTCCCCTAATTCATCTTTTGTTTTTATTGATATCGCCTGTGTGAGGTCTGCCTCACCTTCTGCAATTTCCTTCAAACGCCTATTCATGATCCGTACTGGTTTATCAATTGATCTTATTATGAAAGTTGAAGCTAAAACTCCACCAATAATTGAGATAACCATCACTGCATACAATATGATTGAACTTATTTCTTGCCTATTTTCTAAAGATTTTGTGTCACGTTTAATCGTTTGGGTAACTTCATTTATAAGAGATTCAACAGATGGATCTACCAATTCTTTTCTGATTGTTCTTTGTTCTTCCATATGGATCGTGAGCGCTTCTTCCTGATCTCCATTTGTGTAAGCATGTACAACCTTTTTATTTGTTTCAAGATATGTTTGTAAGTTATCCTTGATTTCTTCTACTGCCTCTGTATTTTCGGAATCCAGTCGCATGTTCTTGATTTCAGTAAAATATCCCTCCAAATCATTTACCTTTTTCTCAATTCCATTGACTAGTTCTTCATCACCCGTAAGAAGAAAAGCCCTCTCGTCATTGGAGATCCCTGTAAAACGGTATTCTATCGACTTTAGAGTAAATTGTAAGGTTTGATTTTCTTCTAATGTTCTAGATGCCTTCTCAGTTTCATTCTGAATATAGATTGATAAAGCGCCTGAGAAAAGTAGAGCCACTAATAAAAGTGAAACAAGAAAACCTAATTTTGTTTTTATTTTCATCATTTCCCTCTTCCCTGATGTATCAGATAATACTGCATCACATTTCGACAATTTTCTACATATTAAACTACTAGAATTTTATCATAGGAGATTCGAATAGACTATGACTTTGTTCCTGTTTCACAATAGAAAAAGTGGTACCAGATCTTAATCCAGTACCACTTTTCGAAAAGAAAAAACTATATGTTCTTATTGAAAGTCTTCTGAAGCTAGGCTCCATTCAAGTTTATTGGGTTCTGCTTTTCCACCAAGCAGTATTTTATATGTTTCAGATTCACGAGCATCAAATATAAGTTCACCAGTTATGGAATCACCTCCAGCGATTTCCCCTGCAATTTGCTTTCCAAAACTGAACTCTTTGCCAGCTGTTACTGTGTTCCAGTTGACAATGTCATCTACAAAGATTTTAAATGGTAATACTTTTTCTAAGTTTGTTGTCTCTGATGCTCTACTCGTTATCGTCACATTTGCAACGACATATGTACCCCTTAAAGCCGTCTCTCCATCTCCTCCGGCTTCTTTCTTCACACTATTTATTGTCACTTCAAAATCGCCACCCTTGGTTGCATAAAGACCAGTTTCACCTATTGTTAAGATACCATCTTCGCTGATCCCGTCCCCACCTGTTTCTGAACTTCCACCCGCACCACAAGCACTGACGAACAATACCAATACCAGTAGTACCGACCAAAGACTAAATTTTTTCATTTTTATTAACCCCCTTTTTTATATTGTAAAATTGTCAATTTTCAGAATAATTATATCAAAAGTCACCCATAAATTAAAGACTTATTATAAAAATAACGATTGTACTTGCACTAATGGAGGCGAATAAGTATGGTACTAAACTTATTTTTATTTTAGAAGTATTAAAACAGTTTACTCGCAAAAAAAGGCTATTAGTACGATGATTACCGCTCCTTGTCCCATGCTTGAACTGCTTCGGACACAAGACGGCTTTTTCCACTCGGCCTTGTCTGAAGTTCACATAGTTTCAGACACAAGCCCGCTTTTTCGCCCCGCCCTTGTCCGAAGTTGAACAGATAAGTTGGATAAAAACAAGTCACCTTCTATCTATTATTTTAGAACTGGTTCAACCAAGGGTATTCTGCTGAAATCCACAACGTCATCCCCGTCATAAATGAATCGATGTTCATAGTTTGTTTCATCTTGTAAAACTTCTCGCAAATAAAATTTCAAATTTGCTAAGCCTACGTTTTTTGGATGTATGATCCAAGTTATGTCTTTCCAATCCAAAATACCTTCATCGGTTTTAATTGGTGTAGAGTAGTGATAGGACTCAGGCAGCTCCGCTACATAAACGTACATTCCATCAAAATAAGAATGAGTTGGATTTGTCCATGTAATATTACCTTTATGCTCTATATTTTGAGGTTCTATCTCAATTCCCGTTTCCTCTCGTATCTCTCGAATGATACATTCAAAGGGGTTCTCCCCTTCCTCTAATTTGCCGCCAACACCATTCCAAATTCCCATCCACTCAGGGGACTCGCGATTAAGAAGTAGGATTTTATTCCCTTGCTTAATGAAACAGATTGTATATGAAAACATTTTAATTCCTCCGTTAAATCATACTTGTATAATTAATTCAACAAAAATTATCATTATTCCTTTTATAATTTGATGTCAACGTCGATTCTTTACATAATTTTAGTAACCCATGTCTCTACATTTCATTATCATTTAATTAATGCCAACGATATGGAATTTATAGGAAAAACTTACTATTTTTATGTTAAAATGTATATAGTGAATCGGTCGATGGAGGTAAAATAATGAAAGAAACAATCGGAATATTTCTTATTCTACAATCTATACTAACTTATTTAACTATCGATATACTTTATAATCCTATTCCTAGCCAGTTAGAAATGACAGATTTGAGCACTGGAATTACTACTACTACAACATTTTATAATCACCCTTTTTGGTATTACGTTATTCATGTCATTTTAATTATTACTTTTATTCTTGGATTATACTTAGTTTTTAAAAAAGGAATAGAAAAAAGTACATTTCATCTAAGACGGGTGCTTTGGTATTACAAAAATAGATAATAATACATACACAAAAACCACCGGATTAATTTCGGTGGTTTATTTTAAGTGACGAACAAAAACTCCTTAATGTGTGAAGTCTGCCCGTTGACATAAATAACTCGTCATAGTTTCTCTCGACGTATTCCTCAATCACATCCAAGCCCTTTTGAACATCATCAACTAATAAGATGGTGTACTTTTCATTCCAAGAAAATCGGTTGATTCTCCTAAGTTCGGATGCGTTAAGTTGAAACTTAAATTCTTCGGTGAGTAGTTTCACTTGGTACCATTTATCCGGATTTTCGATGTAGGTTTTATGTTTATTTTCATAGTTTTCTTGAACGAGTTGAATAAAACCATCAATTTGATCAGCCAGCATCGTCGCGATTCTCATCTCGTAACTCATTTTGCCATCTCCCCTCAGATACATGACTTGGAAACAGGAGGACTACATACCTAAATATATGTTTCTATTATACAATCATGAAAGGCGAACAAATCAAATCCGGACATTAAAATTTAGTTACAAAAATCGACCGCATACCATTAGCGATCGATTTCGTTGTTCACTATTCTTCTTTGGCTTTTAAAAATTCCTTCCACGCCGTAATTCCACCCTCTAAAACGGCAACATTGTATTCTTGATTTGAAAGGATGTTTGCACATTTAGTAGCAGAATTTCCTGTTGTGCATGTTACGACTATCTCTTGATTTTTTGGTAAGGACTTAACCGCAACATTCTTGTTTTCTTCTGATTTAAAAATTTCCTCTTTATGAATGTTTTGACTCTCAATACTTGGTCCTTCAATATGAAAGTCATTGTACTTGTCCTCTGCTCTTACGTCTAAAAGGAAAACCTTTTCCTGAGTATTCATTTTCTGAAATAACTCCTCAGGTGTAATCTTTTTAAGGGGCATTTTCATTCCTCCTTTTACGAATAACTTCCTGGGCCAGTTAACACCAATCCAACTCCATGTTCAGTTTCTTCTTTGTCTAACGTTAAGACTTCCGTTCCAGTTACACTTGGATCAAAGGCTACTTTGATTCCTTTAATCGTTTGAACACGGTCAAACTCATGTGGTTCAACTATTGCTAAAGCGATTTGCGGTCCATGTTCGTGACTAGGAACTGTGTAAAGTCGAATTCCCACAGCACCTGACTTTTCCAATAATTGCTTCGCCTCGTCTGTTATGTACATCTTTTCTCCTCCTATCCATCCATACATTCATTATAAACCTTATCTTTATTAGACCCAACCCTATTGGGACGTTTTTGCACCTAATCATTTTTTTCGAAACCGCAAGATAAGTACAGGTGGAATCTCTAGCCAATCAAATTTATCGGTCTCATTTTGGAAGCTTGGTTCTTCCATACCGTCCAACACAAAATTAGCTTCGAAAAATAGATTGTGATAATACGATAAAGGGCGGTGGAACATGAGATGTGGACTGGACTGTCCTTTTATACCGATGGCTTCATACGGTTCTGGTGTGAGATATCTTGAAAGTTGAATACTATTTCTAGTGATTACATTTCCATTCCTTTCTTCAGTTTCCGTGACTTTACGGACACCGGGTGGTTGAAAGCATGGATGTGTGATCGAAAAAACAAAAACGCCATTTGGCTTTAACATCTGGTGTAAGGATTTGACTAAAGGCGTGATATCCGCTATGTCCATTAAGGCCATATTGGCTACTGCACGATCAAATTTTCCAGTTCCAAGTTGAGACAATTCCTCGTTACTAGTTGCATCCACAACTTTATAATCGATTTGATCTATGTAGTCCTTCGTTCTCATTTTTGCCCGTTCTATCATTTTCTCAGAGTAATCAAAGGCAACAACATCTGCTCCCAATGCTGCAAGTCTCCTTGAAAAGTTTCCGTTTCCGCAAGCAATGTCTACTATGGCCTGGCCATCTTTTATGTTTAATAGTTTTTCAGTATAAGGGCGAATCAGTTCGCGATGATATCGATTACTTTCGTCTCCCATATAATCATCCCAATGTTCCGCATTCTCTTCCCATCTTGCTTGCGAATCCTTGATTAGCTCCTTCCACTCACTCAATCGGCATTCTCCTTTCAACCATTCTATAAAACGTTAATTTCACTCCATAATTTTACAATACATGTTAAAATAACCATTAGCAATGAGAAAATACTGGTGAGAAAGGGGTTATGAGTGGATGGAATTTCGAGGAGCAAGTGCATACGACCACGAGGACTTTTTTTCAAATTATATGAAGCGGAGAGGTAGAAAGGATAGTCCCAATAATGCAATCGAAAGTCCGATTATTTATGAGCTAATCGGTGATTTTCAAAATAAGAGTATTCTAGATTTAGGTTGTGGTGATGCCTCTTTTGGCAAAGACTTACTGAGTCAAGGTGCTTCCTATTACACGGGTGTTGAAGGTTCTGAGCAGATGGTCGCAGCTGCAAAGCTTAATCTTAAGAGTGAGAATGGAACCATTTATCACGAAAACCTGGAAACATACAGCTTTCCTTCAAACCACTTTGATATTGTCGCTTCTCGCTTCGCCATACACTATATTTCAGACATTCGGTCTCTTTTTCAAAACGTGTATCGTGCTTTAAAAAAGAACGGAAAATTTGTGTTCAGTGTCCAGCATCCCCTCACAACTTCTTCTTTCATAAGCAAACAAGAAGGGGATAAGCGTGGGAACTGGGTAGTTGATGATTATTTTCTTGAGGGCGAAAGAAAAGAACCTTGGATAGATCAAATTGTTGTAAAATATCACCGGACGATTGAGCAGTACTTCCGGGCTCTGACTGAGACTGGTTTTAGAATCGATGATTTACGTGAAGGTGCTCCCCGACGAGAACATTTTTCAAATGATGATGAGTATAAAAGAAGACAACGAATTCCAGTCGTGTTGATATTTTCTTGTAGGAAGTGACCTGTTTTTTTCCTGAGAAAACAATGGGACAGTGATCCTGTCCCACTTTATTGGCAAACTCCTAATGGGTTGTTGTCTGGGTCGTAGAAGGTAAAGAATCTTGTTGTTCCTTCTCCTCCGATTGGATTTACATTCACATTCTTTTCAAGTAAGAGTTTGTGAGTTTCTTCAATGTCTTCAGGGATGAAATTATAATATTTTCCGACACCAAAGTTATTTTCCGGAAACGCCATTGGTTGATGATTGAAGGTTCGAACTAAGCAAACTACAGTCTGCGCTTGTTCAGAAATCTTCATAACCGCAGCTTCTTCCTCCATGTAAAGCAATTTAAATCCAAGTATTTCTGCATACCATTTTGCGGATACTTTAGGGTCTTTGACTGGGATAAATACACCTTCCATCCCTTTTAATAGTGGTTTTGTCATATAGTACATTACCTCCTCGGTTTAATTTAGATCTCTTACAAAGCTATTGCGTAAATACGCGAACTCGCTCCCCACGGATGATAGCCTGTACCAATATGGTTGAATCCGTATTTTTCATATAAACCAATGTGGTCTGTACAAAGATATAAGTTTGAAAAACCTCCAGCTTTCGCATCGTTTTTAGCTCGTTCTAATAGAAGTGACCCATAATTATTACCTCTATACTCTTCTTCAATGTATACTGCACACACCCAAGGATACAGGTCCATTCGGCTTATAAAATCATTTGTAATCAGGCCTGCGCAGCCAATTATTTTTTCTTCTTCCATCAATAGATACCATTGTGGCAAGGGGTTTGTGCTCGAACAACAATGTTCAATACAATCTTCATATACCTTCATGCTTTGTTCACTAGCCCATTTGCTTTGAATATAGGTTATGGCACTTTTCATAAGTTCTGGATTTTCTTTAATGGAGATTATTTTCATTTTCCGCATCCTCCAGTTATAGAATAACTAAATTTGTTATATTTCAAGGGATTTGTATATTTCACCAATAATCCCCTCCATTTGGTGAACACCTAATTCAGCGTTTGTCATTATCACCGCACCGGACTCTCTTTGCGGAAATGCCACCATCATACATTGGAACCCTACTCCCCAACCAAGTGAGGAAATTTCAATTTCTGTTTCTTGCCCGTTTAAAAACACTCCCAATCCGCACCACTTCTTATCTCTTTGAGGGCTTATCATTTCCTTTGCTTTACTTTCGGAAATACCAATTTTACTATCACCTTTTAAAGCATTCATTAATTCAAGAAGTAAACGAGTTAAGTCTGTAGTGGTTGTCCATAATCCTGAAGCTGCAAAGTAGGGATATATCGGATATGTTCCATCCACGATTTCACCATTTTTGTTATGTCCACTAGATATGTTTTCATTTCCTAGATCTGTGACTTTCGGAACAAATAAGCTATTTTCCATATTTAATGGTTCAAATAAAAGTTCGTTCACAACCTGGTCAAATGGCATTTTAGTAATGTCTTCTATTAGCTGCTGAATAATACAAAAACCTGCATCCGAATAATGAAATTCACTCTCAGGTTCATGTTTTACTTCAATGGGTTCGTTGCAATAAGGTGTTCTTCCCTCTAATAGGTCAACCATTGAAGGTACACTGATGTCCATTTTTAGCTCTGTGAAACTATATTTAGGGTCGACAATTCCCGATTGATGGCTTAGCAGGTTTCGTAATGTAACCTTTTTATTTTTTGTATATTCATTTTCAGGTACTTTCCAAGATTTTAGTTTTCTGTTAACATTCTCATCTAAATCAACGAGTCCCTGTTCGGTTAGATTAATAACTAGCATTCCTGTTAGGAACTTACTAATTGAACAAGAGTTAAAGATTGAACTTTCAACTACATTTTTAGTTGTCCCTGCTTGTAAGACACCATGGTTCTCTATTGTACTGATTTGACCTTTTTCAATTAACGCAATGCTCAAACCCGGTACATGATAATGTTCCATAAGCTCTAGAATGTCATCATTTTTTAATCTCATAAATAGCTCCGTTTCCATTGCTAATTCTGCTTTTCACCATTATTTTGTTTGTATATTTTTTTAAGTGTGGAGTGAATATTATTTAAAGCTAGTAATATAAACCCTAACATGATAAAAGTTACTATTTCACCAGTAAAAAAGGATACCACTCCTAAAACTATAAAGTAAAAGCTATACCACAAATTATTCATTTTCATATTCACTCCTGTATAAAAAGCCTTCTTTAAAAATATAATCATTTGTTTGCATTCGGGTTCCTTTCAACAACTCTTTCTATTAAATCTTCAATAGTCCCAATACACTTTTCCACTTCAGGTAAATGATAAAATGTACTTGTTGTTTCAAAGTTATTTAATTGATCATCCGGTGAATAAAGATAGATTTTCTTATCTTGTCCAAGTGCTATTCCAAGTTCAATGTGGCTGCCTTTTCCTGCAGGAATTAGGACGATAAGAAAATCCGATTCTATTACTGCATTTTTCTCTTCGGTCCCAATAGCTTTTAAATCATCGAATGTCGAGGCCCTTTCATTTTTAGTCCAATCATATGTATGTATAAAACCTCTTTTTACTAATCGTTGTGAAACATAACGAACTGTTTCTATGTTCTTAAAACTTGATGCAACATAAAACTTTTTCATATTTCCCCCTGTTTTTTGCTTTTATTACCTATTCTCCTATTCGTTTAGAGAATCCTTCTGTAACCGCAAAAAATGCGCTAATCACTTGATTAACGCATCTTTTCAATAGAGAAGATCTTTCCCTATTTGAGCAAACAAGACTCTCCTGTTTCATCAAAAGCATGCTTAAAATCAAATGCAAAAGGAGTAGACCCATGCTGACTATAGTAGTTGTATCTCTTAAAGGACTCCTCCCAAGAAACATCCTTTACCTTCTCTGTCCACCACACAACATATGAAAGATGTTTTTCTTGATAAGGCTCCACCCAGTTGCTCCTATTTTTTAAAGCTTGGCTATGCCTACCTGAATAAGTAAATCGGTATAAAGAATAAATGTCCGTCCATACTGTTAGTGTCAGGACAGGATAACCCTCCCCGGTAGCTTCTTTGGGTAGAGATACCCCATCTGATGAAAACTCCTCTATAAGATTTCCAGATCCATATGCCTGACGCATGACTTTATATCCTTTTTCAAAAAAGTCACGTGAGACAGGGTGGTCATAGGGGTGATGTAACCGACCCACCGTATAAATTGCAACTAAAGCCATATATAGCCCTCCATTTACAGTCTATATCTAGATATATTCTTATATGGTGGGGTCTTATTACTTCCAATAAAAAAAGCGCAACTTAAATTGCGCTCCTTGTTTTATACGTATCTTTTTCCTTGCTCCTAACAGAAATGACGACTGTAATGAGTGATAAAATGATGAAGATTCCACCTGCAAACGGGTTTACTGTAACTGAAAGTGTATCAACGATTCCAGCTCCAATCACGGAGCCGACAGCAACACCTAAGTGAAGTGCTGAGTTATTCAAGCTTTGCTGAATTTCCGATGATTCAGGGGCTATTTCAATCAGATAGGATTGCATGGCCGGTGATATCGCCCAACTGAGAATCCCCCAAACAATTAAGACGATGAAAAACACAAGATAGAAGTCTGCTGAATATGGAAATACAAAGAATAAAGCACTAAATATGACTAGTGAAATAACCATTGTTTTTCTTGAGCCCAATACATCTGCCAAGACACCGCCAAGACCTCCACCACTTACCGCTGCAAAACCGAAAATGAAATAGATGACACTAATCCAAGTCGCGTTAAAATCAGTGGTTGCTTCTAAATAAGGTTTGAAATAGGCATACATGATTGTATGACCTGTCATATATAGAAAAGTCGTAGTCAGTCCTAATGTAATTTTGTGATTTTTCAATGTTGCGAGCTGTTGTCTTAATGGAATTTGAGGCTTTGGTTGTACTCTACTCATTAATAGATGAACGCCAATGATGGATAATCCCGTCAAAATCGTGATGAGTACGAATGGTGCTCTCCAGCCAAAACTATTTCCCATGATAAGTCCGATTGGTACCCCTAAAACTAAAGAAGCACTTACTCCCATGGACACAATCCCAATGGCCCTGCCTTTATACTGTTCTCCTACTAAGCTAGGCGCCATAACCAAACACAAGATTATTAATAACGCTCCACTCAGTGCCAGAATAATTCTTCCTATAAACAAAATTGAAAAAGTCGGTGCAAGTACGGTAACGATACAACCGATGAAAAAGATATATAAGCATACTAAGGTAAGCCGTTTTCTTTCTACTTTAGCTGTCATGACAAGTAAAATAGGTGAGGCCACTGCAAAAATGACAGCAAACACAGTAATCAGCAAACCAACTTGGCCGATACTTACATCTAAATCCTCTGCAATCAAATCCAAAATGCCGCTAATGATGAGTTCAACTAACCCAATGATAAAGGATATGATCATTAAAAAATAAATACGTTTATCCATGTTGTCTTCCTTCCTTTTGACGTCCCAAACTCTATAGTATCTGTTGATGAAGGCTTACTCAAGAAAATAATCTCATCTCTATTATTTGATTTCGTCCAATTTACAATTAGCTTAAAATTTTCCTGAAAGTATGAGGTTTTAATCACTAAAATAAAAAAGTGTGTTAATCCAATTTAGGGATCAACGCACCATGATTGCAGTGACAATATGAGCTTTTTTACGATAGGTACTTTATTTTTTCTTGAATAGATGTTCTTTCTTTTGCCTCTTTAATCTCATCAGGATATCCGACACCAAATGCTCCAATGACATCATACCCTTCAGGGACACTTAGAATATCACGACTTTTTTGAGCATTTGCCATTGATGACCAGAATGTACCTACGCCTTCAGCCCAAGCGGCTAAAAGGAAATTCTGTACAAAACACGACGTTGCAATCGCATTTTCGTACGTCTCTACTTCTGATGCACCATGTCTTGATAAAACAACAAGAACAACTGGTGCATTAAAGAAATTCGTCTTATGATTTAACTTTTCTCTTGTCTCTGGACCAACCACATACACTTCCCACGGTTCGGTCATTCGATGGTTCGGAGCCATTGAACCCGCTTGTAACCAATTATTGATTTGCTCCATTTCAATTTGGTCTTGTTTAAAACTTTTTATATTACGACGTGTATGAATTACCTCTAGTATATTCAAGTTATTTTCCTCCATTTTACATTTCAAAATGAATACTCATGCTTCGAATGACCTTCTCTCTAAGTTCGTTCAAATCACTGAGTTCATTTGACACTATGTGAAATGCCTCTTCATTTCTTTCATCTAGTGATTCATCGAGCTTATATTCTAGATAGTTTAATTTTAAATCAAGGTCTATAAACGAGCAGAAAATATTTTCAAAATAATATTTTTCAAAGTCATGAATGTTTATGTATACTTGGAATTTCTCATCAAAATCAATGAGCACGTACCAACCAAGGCTGTCTAAAAACATTCTATCTGGGGTAATGGTTAATATCGTTCCTTTTTTAGCTTCTATTTTTTTCAATCCTTCACAATTTGTGCAAGGACATTCCACTTCTATCACACTGGTTTTTAATAAAACAAAGCGATGATTCATGACATTCACCTTCCCTAAACAATCTTCATTTAGGTGGAGGAACTAGCGCTTCATTATGGTTTAATTATGGGGAGATAATTAAAAAGGGGATTTCACGTCGTTCCTCCGATTCAAATGAGAATGTATCTCAAATAACACTATAAATGAAAATGATTCTCATTGTCAAATGATATGTGCAGAAAGATGAAAAGATAATACTTATTCCTTTAAAAAAGCACAAAGAGGAACCCCTCCTTGTGCTTCCTTCAATACATTATTTAATCTTACTTAATTAGCTACACTGGGTTTTACTTGTTTTACAGTTTTTTCTTGTTTCCGCCAGAATAGGGTTAATACAATCCCGAAAGCAATGATCACTGTTGCAAAGTAGTAAGGATAATTTATGTCGATATCGAATAGCATACCGCCTAAAATGGGTCCACTAACGTTTGCTAAACTTGTGAACATCGAGTTCATTCCACCAGCCCATCCCTGTTCATTCCCTGCGTTATTTGAAAGATATGAAGTAACAGCTGGTCGGAATAAATCAAACCCAACAAACAGTATAAATGTAACGAGCAATATTGCGAAATAGGAATGAACGACGGTCATTAGGAAGACAAGTAAGCCTGACAAGATTAAACTATAACGAATGAGTTTAATTTCACCCCAAATCCGTGTTAACCGATCAAATAGAAGAACTTGAGACACTGCACCAAAAATAGCACCACCGGTAATCACGATAGCTATATCAGCTGGTGTAAATTGAAACTTGTGGTCCACAAATAAACTAAAGAACGATTCAAAAGCTGCTAAACCAAACGAAGCAATAAAAATTAATATAAACGCTATGAAATATTTTGGAGCAAACATCCGTTTAAACCCAATTTGTTCTTCTGATGGATGTTCATGATTTTCTGTTTGACGTTCGGGTTCAGATAATAAAATAATCGAAAGAATCGCTGCGATCGTACCAAGTCCCCCTGCAAAAAAGAAGGGAATTCGTGTCCCCAATTCAGCAAGAAATCCACCTATACCTGGACCAATAATAAACCCTGTGCTTATGGCCGCAGACATATAACCGAGTGCTTTCGGACGAGTCTCCAATGTCGTAATATCCGCAATAAAGGCTGTAACGGCTGGCATGATGAATGCAGCACTAATTCCACCAAAAATACGCGAAATGAATAAAATCTCGATTTCTTTCCCAATCCCAAATAAGAATTCTGAGAAGCCGAAAATAAATAAGCCAAGGACAATCATGATTTTTCTTCCATATTTATCTACAGCCTTACCTGCAAATGGTGAGGCAATCAATTGAGCAATCGCAAACACAGCGGTTAAATAGCCAACTGTTGTACCGGTTAAACCTAGTTCATTCATTAACGTTGGTAATACAGGAATGACAAGGCCAATTCCCAAAAAGGCAATGAACAAATTCATTAATAATAACCATAAGGTGACTTTATATGTTTTCATCATTTTCACACTCCTTAACAAAACAAATTCCAGTAGACCTTTCATTTGTATAGATGTTATCGTAGTGTATATAGTAACTATATAGTCAAGGAGGGCGATGTAAAAAATGAATGAAAAAAATGTAAAGTATTTAACGACTGGTGAATTCGCAAAGCTTTGCAAGGTTAACAAACAGACTCTTTTTTACTACGATCAAATTGGTCTATTGTCTCCAGTATATAAAAATGAAAAAGGATACCGATTTTATTCCATTAACCAAATGGAGTTATTTTATGTAATTGATTTATTAAAAGATCTTGATATGTCGCTACACGACATTCAACAATATACACAAAATAAATCCCCTGAAAGCTTTTTACGTTTAATGTATCAAAAAAAGGAAGAGATCGTGAAAAAGCGCCAAGAAATTGAAATGAAGGAAAAATTGATTGAGGCAAAAATAGCCTTAATGGAAGATGCCACTCAAATTAACTTTGAACAAATTACGCTTGAACACTTACCTGAAGCCACACTTTATTTAAGTAGAAACATTGAAAATATATCGGATGAAGAATTTGTAGAAGTCATCTCTGAATTTATTGATGAATTAAATGAATCACAACTTGACACTGGCTACCCTATAGGTGGTATAACCAAACGGGAGCAAGTATTAAAGGGTGATTTCTCTAAATATAGCTACTTATATATGGAACAACCTAATCCCAAGGAAGGATATCCATATTTTCAAGCTGTAAAAGGTGATTTCCTTATTGGGTATCATATCGGTGATGATAAAACAATACATAAAACATATAAGCGACTTCTTTCAGAAATGGAACGATTAAATCTAACCTTAGGAGATCATGTTTTTGAGGAGTATGTTTACGATACGGTTGTAACGAATCAAAAAGAAGAATATGTAACAAAGATTATGGTAGAAGTCATTAAAGAATAAGCTTGGGGGTTTGCTGCCCAAGCTTATTCTTTAGGAAGGTATTTTTATTCAGAATATCTTTCCATATGCTGTCTATATAACTTCCATACACCTGATTCTTTTTTAAATACCTCCATTGCTAAAGCGGTCGCAACCTTTTCCTCTTGTAAATAAAATTCTACTATTGAAGATAATATTAGCTCATCATCTGTCCTTAAATTATGAGTTAAATCAGTGTACTTCCAGTATGGTCTTTTTCCTTCATATCCTTTTATGGTTTCAACGTTACCTTGTTTATAAGATTCAGCCCGATAAATTTCATAGTCCTTATCCGTGTAGTAACCAAAGTACCCAATAAAGTCATCCGAGATCCATGCATTTATCTTTTCAATATTACCTTCATTTAAATCCTTTCGGTAATCATAAACCACATTTAGTGTTTCTTGAATCAAACCCTTCCCCCCTAGATATTAGTTTTTATATTCTATTCTTCTATTTTTTGTAAAATCCTTCTTAACCTTCTGTTCTTGGGCTCAAAAACTTTTAATGTGATATTGTAATTTTCTAGACACAATGTACGATAGTATGTATTAGGGAGTTGAGTATATGGAAGCCATTTTACATGGGATCATCTTAGCATTCGGTCTAATTTTACCTTTAGGTGTACAAAATGTATTTGTTTTTTCGCAGGGAGCAACACAGCCAAAACTAATGCGGGCGTTTCCTGCAATCATTACAGCTGGTTTGTGCGATACTCTGTTAATCCTATTAGCTGTGTTTGGTTTATCCGCTATCGTTCTACAATTTGAATGGTTGCGGATTAGTCTGATGAGTGCTGGGATTTTGTTTTTACTATATATGGGATATGCGATTTGGCGGTCTGCACCGATAGCAAATGAAACGAATAAAGCATTGCCCATCCGGCAACAAATCATCTTTGCTTTATCCGTATCATTGTTAAATCCGCATGCCATTTTAGATATCGTCGGGGTGATTGGGACAAGTGCGTTAAAATATGTTGGAACTGAACAAATACTATTTACCGTTTCTTGTATTCTCGTATCTTGGATCTGGTTCTTTGGGTTAATGTTGGCAGGTGCGGTTATGAAAAAATTAGATGGTACTGGAGTCTTAATGAAGATGTTCAACAAATGCTCTGCCATCTTTATTTGGGGGACAGCTATTTATCTTTTAATGGGTCTGGTATAAGAACTAATTTGAGTTTGATAGAGATGAAAAAGCCATATAATGAATTCACTTATATGGTCGAATGTATCGTGTATTAAGTTTTCATTCATCTACGAAAAAAAATCACTTACCATTTAGTTTACGTTACAAGGCAAACGGCTCATATGGTATACATAGATAGCGTTCAATGAACTGAGCTAATCCATCATTTTGGTGGTGCCCTGTAACAAAATCAGCTGCAGCTTTTACATCATGATCTGCATTCCCCATTGCCACACCAGTACCGACATGACGAAGCATTTCGATATCATTTGGTCCATCACCAATGGCTACGACTTCTTTTGGGTTAATTCGATATGCATGAATTAAGCTTTTTATAGCAGACCATTTCGAAACTTTAGGAGCAACTAACTCAAACCCATCATTCCAATCAATGACTTCTGCTTCCTTTTTAAATATAGAAGATAACTCTGGACTTGCTGTACCTGTTCGAACACTATATTTAAGGACATCTTGATATTGAGCCTGTCTTAAATCTCCAATATATGTTGGCGGAGTTTGCCCAACTTTTGTCCAATAATCGATTTCTTCATTTGTTTCCTTACAATAAAGCCCATTTGCTGTATGAACGATAACATTACAAGGTCTATCAGCAGTCAGATGGTGAAATCGCTCTTCATTTATGCTGACGGTTCTCTTTTGTAACGCTCTTCCCGTCAATGCATCATGAATAGAAGCGCCATTCAAACAGATCATTGGGGTTCGTAATCCGATTTCTTTATGGTAGGGCGCCGTTACTTCATAGTGTCGACCAGTCGCTAGAAAAACCTTTACTCCCTGATTAATCAACCTATAAATAGCTTCTAAATTTCGTTGGGAAATGGTGTTTGAAGCGGTTAGTAATGTACCATCCATATCAATAAATAATGCACGCACATTCATTTATAATGCCTCCTCATTCGTTGATAAACCAATCATATCATCTGAATATTAAAGCCAAGTAAATATAGTGTACAGATAACATGAAGTTTACCGGGAAGAGTGAGGCTATTCCAAATCCTATCAGGCTTACTTCACTCGTGAATGCCTTTTATCAGCAGCACTTAATACAAATAAAGTAGCAATACCCCAGATAATACCTTGGATAATAATCGTTATCCAATTACCTATAGGGAATAAAAGTGAAAATAGAAATAATAATAATGGACTGATTACGATAATAGAAATGCCGATCCTGAATGCTTTTTTCTCGGGTAGTGCTTTAATCTTAGCTATCATTTATTTCACCCCGTTTTCGTTAAATTACGTTCTTTCTTTACCTTTTTTCCTTTTATCCAATACATGAGCAATGGCACCAAATATATTCTCAAGAATTGTATAAATCGCTTCCATCAAGACTTCCCCTTTACTTCATTCTACATGTGTATACGGAATTAAAATGAGAAGGTTTCAAAATACTGGAACTCCATATAAAAAAGGTGCTAATGAGCGCACCTTTTATAGAAACTTAATCAAGTATTTTGATCTCTTTGATTGGCCAGACTACAAGATTCGTAATTCCAACTACACTATCTATTGGAATCGCCCCAATGTGACGACTGTCCATACTATTTCGGCGGTTATCTCCCATAACAAACAAATGTCCTTCAGGAACTACCTCACTCCCCACTGGAGTTTCCAGTAATGTGAATGAATTTGTTAATGGACCATCAATTAGCTCTTCTTTACTATTATCTAAATAAGGCTCATCGTACGGTTTTCCATTAATGTACAATGTATCATCTTTATACTCGATACGATCTCCTGGCAAACCAATCACTCTTTTAATATAGTCTTTTTCCTCAGTTGCGTGAAATACGACAACATCAAATCTTTTCGGTTCACCTATTTTTGTAACAATCATTCGATTTTGATCGTGCAAAGTAGGCTGCATCGAGGCGCCTTCAACAATAGCAGGGGTAAAGAAAAACACACGAATAATAAAAGCTATTAAGAGTGCAATAAAAAGGGCTTTAATCCATTCCCAAAACTCACTTCTAGTATCAATCACATTTTCACCTTCCTACATACTCTCCATCGTATTTCGCCTTTATTCCTGGTATTAAGAATACTTTGGAAATCTATTTTAATGATTATATTCCACAAAACAACTCAAAATCCTTCTTGGTCCAACAAGCTAAAACCAAACTTCACAAAACATTTACATGGGACACAGGGACAGGTCCCGTGTCCCTCTATCATCGTGAAATAATTTTATGGAGAACTTTAAAAGCAGAAATACTTACTTTCTTCCAAATCCAGCTATACAATAAGCAAAAAGCAAATGTCCCTAATAGAAAAGCACTATTAAAATGGGATGATACGGATGGCCCTAGTATAGGAAATTTAAATACATATAATAAAAGACTTATACCTAACGTCAAACTTAATGCTGCAAAAACGATCGTTAATATGCTCCTCTTAAAATACTTAAGGCCGATGCCTAAACTGAGCCCTAATAATCCTGTAGTAAAGAGAAAAACCAATAGTTCACTTGGCTGGAGCATTGCCAATAGGAATGCAGATACGAAATAAGTCATCACACCTATTTTAAGTGACATGAGGCTAGCAAGTACAAGAGGACCCGTACTCATCATGCTCAGGATAAAGCCGATCCCCGTAAAAACCCCAGCAGACTGAAAAATGACGGCAGATGAACCTAATAATGCTCCTACTATAAGCCTCGTTGTCTTTGAATACCTGTCAATTGAAAGGTTTATTTCATCTCCCCAAAAACCAGATGTTACTTTTTTAATAAATGACCGCATGTGACACCCCCATATTAGGTAAATGCGGTAAGAATGAAGATTATGCTAGAAATTGTTGTTCTAGACCAGCAGTCTTTATAAATAGGTACTATTAGAAATCTTTGACTCATATTTTAATTAAAAGAAAGCAATGAGAAGGGGTGTAAGTTTGTTGAGAAAAGTGAAGGTTCGTTTACGTCCCATTGTACAACGGATTAATTTACCCACTGTTATAAAAACAGCTTTTCTTCCGGGTGACTCAATTGAACGATTATTTATTGCAACCCAAGTTGGAGAAATCTTTTACATAGGAAATGGTGATATTCGGACTTTTTTAGATATTCGACCACGAATCATCAAACTTGGTGCTTCTGGCGGATATGATGAGAGAGGTTTGCTAGGACTAGCGTTTCATCCCGGATTTTATTATAACGGCTTGTTTTATCTTCACTATTCAGTAGCTGGAAGCCAAGGCCCAGGGGCTCTTCCTGAATCTTATACTCCGAACCCGTGTGATCCCAATACATTAAACCTTAGATGGACAAATCGAGATGCTCTATTTGACCATATTGATACAGTTGAAGAATGGATGTTACAACCAAATGGCCAGCCCCAAAAAAGGCGGACTTTACTTAATTTAAGGAGACCATTTTTAAATCATAATGGAGTCAACAGCTTAACCTTTTCACCAGAAACAGGGAAACTTGTTCTAACAACCGGCGATGGTGGATCAGGTTATGATCCGTTTAATTTAAGTCAGGATGATATGGAAATCGCGGGGAAAATCATTGAAATCGATGTTGGGAAACATACAACAATTCATAAGCCACCCGTCGTCACTCGTTTTAATGAATTACCGGTACCTATTCAGGAAACACTTACGGTCATCGCTAAAGGGGTCCGCAATATACCGGGGATTTCCTATCAAAGGATGAATAATCAATTTATTAAATATGTGGGAAATGTCGGACAGGAACTAGTCGAGTCCATCTTTTCATTCGTTCATTACAAACCAATACCGGTTACTCAAATTGTGGGGCACAGAGACTCCCTTCCTAACCCAGTTGAGACAAGGAAACTGTCCCCTAATCCCGCTGACCAAGAAGAATTTATTAATTTTGGTTGGCGAGGGTGGGAAGGTGTTTTGCCAACTTCGATTATAAGGAACTGTACATCTAATCAGACTTTGAATGAGAAAATAGCTGCATTTTACAATGAGGTGATTGAAACTTCAGTGAGTCGGATTCATCCCTTAACTAGTTATTACCATCAAGATTCTCGTCCTGATAAGTTTAGTGGAACTGCGCTCACAGGCGTGCAAGCCTATATGGGGAATGGCATCCCTGCATTAACAGGAAGTGTCGTATTTACTGATTTCGCACGAAAGGAAGAATCACAAACTCCGGTAAGAGGGGCCTTAGCTTATACGAGGGTGCGGATGGATGGTAAACTGAATGAATATAGTATGATTGAAACCAATTATAATTCTGGTACTCAATCAACTTACTACGTTAGCCTAGGAACGAACATAAACCAAACCAAATTATACTTAGGTACTCATGGCTCTACGAAAGTGGCAGATTTTAACCAAGGAACAGTCTTTGAAATTGTTCAATAAGTGGGACACAGGGACAGGTCCATTCTCCCAGCTGGGAAACGGGACCTGTCCCAGTGTCCCCATAAATGCAAAGGGGAAATGAACATGGAAAAACTTAGCGAGGCAGCCATCCAAGAAAAACTAATAGATCATGCAAACTGGAAGTTAGTCGATGGAAAATGGATTCAACGGAAATATCTCTTTAAGGAATATCTAAACGGTATAGAATTTGTTCAAAATGTCGCCCATCTGTCAGAAAAAATGAATCACCATCCCTTTATCTCCATTGACTATAAACTTATCTCGGTTAAGATTACATCGTGGAAAGCGAGGGGACTAACGACTTTGGATTTTGCATTAGCAGAAAAATATGATGAGTTGTATTTACAGATAAAAAAATAGGTGATCAATAAAATGATCTCCTTTTAATCTTGCTATCTATCTTTGATTGGAATTTAATTATTGACTTTAAACACCATTTGTAAAACCGTTTTGGCTATTTATGAATGTCACTGCATTATAGTGTTTTAGGACCAATCAACGCCACCCCAAGAAGATTGCAACTTCCGCAACAGAACAATTTGGCCAAGATGATAAGTATCGTGCATCATGATATTGCTCAGTAAACGCTCAATTGAGTGCCTGTTAGCTGCATAAGGAGCTTTTAACTTTTCATCGTCAAGGTCCGCAATAACCGTTTTTAAATTATTGAATACTTCATTAAGGCGCTGCACTGTCTGAGCCCACCCATTTTCGTCTCCTGGATCCCCCGGGTTTCCAAAGGTTTCTTCATTGTCTTCTGCCTTATGTGGATTCTCTGTGCCCTTAATTCGATGGATTACATCCTCATTCCAAAAGATCAAATGGTTAACAATTTGCCAAATTGAATTACTTTTTCCTGAACTTGTCCATGCTGCCTCGGCTGCGGTGACTCCATGCAGCGCCTGTTCCATGGATGCAAACCAATCATTCTCATGGCAATGCATCTCTAGTTGTTCTAAGAACATTTTGGTTACAACTTTCATACAACCAATCTCCTTACTGTTTAGTGTATTCTTTCAAAGTTAAAGGCTCTTTTCTAAAAGACTACTGCTTTTTGATATAAATACAAACCTAGTTTATTGGAGCCTAAGGTGGCGACTCCAGATTTTGAAAATACAACAAAACCTTAATCACTATGATTTATTCGGCTCATCCAGCTTTTATTCCTTCATCATGAAATATAAAGTACCCTATCGGACAGACCTTTTTTTAGTATGTTCCCCCGCCCGATGTTAAAAGCGTGGGTGAACATAAAAAAAGAAACACTATTCCTTTTACAATTATATGGAATCAGTGTTTCTTCATTTTCACTTTTATTTCCGCAAAATCTTCTCCATCGCTTTTCCTTTTGCTAACTCATCGATTAGCTTATCCATATAGCGAATTTCCTTCATCAGTGGGTCTTCAATTTCTTCTATTCGGACTCCGCAGATGACACCTTTAATCAAAGCCCGCGAAGGATTAAGTTTGGGAGCTTCGGCAAAGAAGTCTTCAAAGTTTGTCTTTTTTTCTAGATGTGCTTCTAACTCTTCCTGACTATACCCTGTTAACCAGAGAATGATTTCATTGACTTCTTCTTTCGTACGTCCTTTTTTCTCAGCCTTCGTAACATAGTGAGGATAGACTCCTGCGAAACTCATTGTATAAATCCGATGTTTAGTCATGAAATAACCTTCCTTATATGGTTTTCTTTATTATAGTTGGAAAAATAGTTGGGTTCAAACAAAGTAACCACCTATGTAGCTGTCAATTGAATATTGACTATTAAAGTATTAGATTACTTCTTCGATTGTAGATTTCCCTTCGGTTTGTTCATTATCAAGCCATTTCCAACTCTCATGCAGTCTAATTCTACCGTCTGGAAGTAACTCGGGAGTTGAATAACATTGTCCTCCCCTTATCTCATTACTGGTATTTACATGGTTATATCTAAAATTCAAACATCCATTTTCCTCAACTATACCGATTAGAAAACCTTTTACAATTTCTCCGCCACTGTAGGAAGCTGAAAGGATATTCCCTTCTTGGGTGTATTCGAAAAAAGTCTTTGAGGAAACCTCTCCATTTTTGGTGTTAGCTATTGAAACGAATCGTTTCCCATTGTAATTGATCATCATAATCCCGCCAGTTCTAATTCATAATGATAAAATTGTGTATCCTTTTTGTAGCCATTCTTTTCATATAATCTTTGCGCTGAAACATTGTCTGGGGCTGTACTGAGACTAATGCTCTTAGCACCCGTTTCAATTGCATATTCCTTGGCTTTATGTAAAAGCATTTCTCCAACGCCCTGTTTTCTTGCATTAGAATCCACATACAAGTCATTTAAGATCCAAGCTCTTTTCATAGATATAGATGAAAATGTAGGATAAAGTTGAGTAAAGCCGACATAGTGTTCTTTGTCTTTCACAACAAATATAACGGACTCCTTACTCGCCATACGTTCTTTTATGTAAGCCTTGGCACCTTCTATATCAGATTCTTGTTGATAAAACTTCCGATATGAATTAAATAAATTTGTTACTCCCTCTAAGTCTTCAATTGTTGCCTGAACTATTTTCATAGTTTCCCACCCTCATCAAAAATGACTTCATGAGAATACTTTATACTAATTTTGGTATTTCCGCTGTAATTTTCCCGCAACTCCTTAACTTTTCTACTGCAAAGCAGCATATGAAGGTTATTATAGCAACCACTCACCCTGAGCTATTTTTATAACTTTCCCACCTACATGAACATTAATTTTCTCTTTTTGCTCATCTGCCTTTAGAAATAATAAAGATGGTCTTCCAATTTCGTATCCTTGTTCTACTCGAATGTCAATTTCACTTTTATTGAAGTACTTATATTTCACTAGGTATGCAGCTAAACATCCATTCGAACTGCCCGTTGCCGCATCTTCTGGAATACCATAGTAATCTGCAAAGTCTCGAACATTTATATCATTTTCGGCGTTATAAACTTCTGGTGAAAAAACTAAAATCGCTTTAGCTTCCAAATGCTCAATTAACTTATAATACTTTTCTCTATTTATATTTGCTTTCTTTACTGCCTCTAAAGACTTTAAGGGGACAATGATGGCCGGAAGACCCGTCGAAACTTCTTGGATTGGAAACCGATCGTCTATGTATTCACTATCTATGTTTAAAACATCCGATACTATTTTTCTATCTAAAAGCTGACCAAAGGTAGGCTCATTTTGTTTCATCCATAGAACTTCTTCTTGGTTATTAAATGAAACTGGAATCTGACCAGCCGTATAATTTAGAATCAGAGTTTCCACTGGTTTCTCTACTATTTCATTTTGAATGATAAAAGCAGTTCCTAAAGTAGGATGACCCGCAAAAGGAATCTCTTCATTCGGTGTAAAGATTCGAACATCATACCCCCCTGCATTTTTTATATCAGACAAAATAAAAGTAGTTTCGGAGTAATTGACTTCTTTTGCAATTTGCTGCATTTCCCTGTCAGAAAGATTTCCAGCATTTTTGAATACAGCTAGTGGGTTTCCTGTATATTTTCCTTCTGAAAAAACATCAACAATGGAATAATTAATCTTCATTTTTTTACCCCCAGACAAGTTCCTTATTTACATGGCAAACATGGTGTCATATAGATTTAACACCATGTTTGACTTCTTACTTATTCTTCAACTTTAAAACGTAATACATCCCCGAAAATAATATTGTCCGATAGTGTTAACTCTTGTCTTACCAGGTCCAAATAAGGATCGCATTTTTCTAGGTCTACAGATTCTTCATCCTGCTTGTTATAACAAACGTTATCCTTATATAAGTAATGTTCGGATAAAAAACCACCATCTCGGAAAATAACAGGATGGTCACTATCCCTTGTGAAAAGGTTATGTCCAAATGAATAACGATTATCAATATTTATACCAAGGAGATGGAGTAAAGTTGGACGTATGTCTATTTCTCCACCTTGTGTGGTTATTGTTTCCCCCTCTTGGCCAGGTACATGAATAATTAGTGGAATTTGTTTATGTTTTACTTGATTGACAATCGAATCCTCTTCATCTAGTAACTCATTGAGGCCTTGCTCATATTTCTCAGAAAGACCATAGTGGTCACCTACAAGCACAAACACTGTATCATCGTACATCCCCTGTGCTTTCAACTCTTCGAAAAATAGTTCAATCGATTTATCCAAGTAACGAACAGTTGTCACATAGCGATTTACTACTTCTTCCTCTGTATTTGCTGGGTCAATAAACAGATCTTCCTCATCTAATAAATAGGGAAAATGATTGGTCAAGGTAAGGAATTTTGCATAATACGGTTCAGGTAAGTTCTTCATATGCTCGACTGATTGTGTAAAAAACGGAATATCTTTTAATCCATAGTTAACCGAGTTTTCTTCAGTTACCGTATAATCCTCCATTGAAAAATACCTATCGTAGCCTAGGGATTTGTACATGACATCCCGATTCCAGAACGTATTTACATTCCCGTGAAATGCTGCTACATAATAATTATGGTTCTCTTTTAAAATATGAGGAAGACTATAATACGTATTTTCAGGTCTTCTTACAAAAACAGAACCGCTTGATAATGGATATAGACTTGTATCGATCATAAATTCCGCATCGGATGTTTTTCCCTGAGCTGTTTGATCATAGATTTGATTAAAATAAAAACTATCTTTAATCAACTCATTTAGGAATGGTGTCACTTCTTCTCCATTTATCCTTTGGTTGATCACAAAGTCTTGGGTCGATTCCAACGTGATTAAGACAACATTTTTTCCTTTTGCCATTCCGAATAAGTCCGTTCGCTCGGAATCTTTACGCTGCAAATGTTCCTCTAACGCTACTGCATCTGCCTCTGTTACAAGTAATCGCTCTAGAGGCGCTTTGAGACCTAAAGCAATATCATACACATGATAATTTAGTGGGCCTAATGATTTCACCATTTGCTCTCTGTCGTAAGCTTCCGAAAAAAGGTGAACTGATTTTAGCAAACCAAAACAAATTGCTAGTACTGCCAACGCTGAACTAACTGCTATATATTTCTTCTTTTGTTGTTTTGAAACGATAAGATTGGACTTTGTCTTAAAGAAAAGCCATCCTATTAAAAATAAATCTGGAAACAAAAAGAGATCCCATGGACTCATCAATTCAACCGTACTTGCACTCAATCCACCAACATTATTAAACTGAAACAGGATTGGCACCGTCACAAAATCATTATAAAAACGGTAATAAAGAAGATCAGCATAAAGAATGGCCGTCCCCACAACTAATAGTGCAAACAATACAAATCGATTTACCTTTTCACGAAAATAAAAACTTAAACCCATCACTAATAATAGAGACCCGATGGAACTTGTAAGGACTAATAAAATATCAAAATAGGATTGGATGCTAAGATTAAACCCGACAAAACAAACAATCACCGTTTTTAACCAGAGAATACCCGTTACGAGCAAAGTGTGTTTTATACTTCCGGTGCCTGTTAATTGAATTTTGCGAAACATTAGATGAATCCCTCTCCACTCTACGATCATTCTTTTTCCTTTATCAAACCATTTTACACTAAAATTCAAGGATTTTCGTTTTTTATCATAATGAATTTACAAGATTTTTACAATAACCGGATAAGAAGTGTAGCCGATTACATAGGGATGATTACTACATGGAAAAGCAGTCATCTCTCTTGTCTAGACATTACCCTTTAATAAGTCAGAAAGTGTTGTATGATCTAATAACTCTGCAACTTTATCTCTAACAAGTGCCCATAGAGGTTTTAGTAAACAACTACCTTCTAACGGACAACTTTCATAGGACGTAATACTAACACACCCCATAGGTGCTAGGGGTCCTTCTAAGTTTCGAATGACTTCTCCAATGATAATCTCATTTGGATTTCTACTTAATTTGTAACCTCCGTTAACCCCTCTCTTACTTTGGACATACCCATTTCTTTTTAGTTGCAATAATATCTGTTCTAAGTAATTAACAGGTACAAGTGTTTTCTCCGATATTGCCTCTATATTTATTAGATTATTCGTTTCTTCACCAAGACAGATTAATGCTCGCAGTGCATATTCTCCCCTACTTGAAACCTTCACAAGATGATCTCCCTTCCACCAAAAGTCTAGAGTAGCCTATTTTTTTTAGACAAAGAACCCACCCAAAGAATATGACATATCTTAGGTTAGAATCTTGATTAGATTAGTCAACAATTGAAAATTCTTCTATTCATTTCTAGTCTATTCAGGATTGTTAGAAAAAGGAGAGATAAATATGAGTAGGTTGATTATTCTGGCCTTTATAGGGTTAGCTGCGCAGTTAGTTGATGGTTCTTTAGGGATGGCATATGGGGTTACATCTACTTCATTGTTGCTAATGTTTGGAATAGCTCCAGCGGTTGCCTCTGCATCAGTTCATATGGCAGAAGTTGTCACAACAGCCGCATCGGGTGTATCACATATTCGCTTTGGAAATGTTGATAAACAAGTCGTGTATAAACTAATTATACCTGGCTCGATTGGCGCTTTTCTTGGTGCTTGTTTCTTAAGTAGTATACCAGGTGATATTATAAAGCCTTACGTTTCCATTTTTTTATTAATCCTAGGGGTTTTTGTTATTTATAAATTCCTTTTTAAAGGAAACTCCAACAGAACAACCTCAAATAAGAAATGGACAAAAAAACAATTTGTTCCACTTGGTTTTATTGCTGGTTTTTTCGATGCAACAGGAGGTGGAGGATGGGGTCCAATCGCCACTCCAGTTTTATTAACCGGCAATAAAATGGAGCCACGAAAAGTGATCGGCTCAGTTGATACGAGCGAGTTTGCTATAGCTATTTCATCTACATTAGGCTTTCTTTTAACATTGGGTTGGTCCAATATTAATTTCCAATGGGTGCTTGCCTTGATGATAGGCGGAATAATAGCAGCTCCAGTCGCGGCGTGGTTAGTCAAAATTATACCTACCAACCTCTTAGGCGTACTTGTAGGCGGCATTATTATTATTACAAATATCAGGACATTATTAGGGGCATTAGATCTTTCAAAGACGATTTCACTCTACACTTATATCGTTCTAGGAGTTCTCTGGCTTTTAGCTGTAAGTAACGTCATTGTAAAAATAAAAAAAGGGGCAAATGCTCAAAAACTATTTTAGAATAAACGAAAACAGCACAAAGAAGATCTCTCTTTGTGCTTGACTATTCTTTACCACGTTAATGTGGATACTTACCTGCTGGCCAATTATTTTTTCTCCATGACTGCAAAGTAATTTTCTTCGTTATCAGCAAAATTAAATACCTTACCAGAAGGCATCGTGACAATTTCCCCGACGGTTATATTTTTGTTTGATAAGTCGGTATGTAATTGATCGAGATTCTCCGTGAAAAACATTAAAGATGGTGTGCCAAGGTTTAAACCCGGTGACATTTTTGCTACGAATTCCTTATCATGCAGTATAATGCTTGTTTGTGCACCTTTTTTAGGAGCGATTTCAATCCATCTCATTTGACCATTATCTTCTTCAGCAATAATTGTAAAGCCTAGTTTTTCTGTCCAAAAACTCACTGCCTCATCCTGATTATTGACATATAACATAACCTGACCCAATTGACTAAACATACGTTTTTCACTCCTTTAAGTTACCCTCAATAAACTAATTTACCCTAGTTTAAATCGTTATAAACTTTCGTTACATGGTGACCTTAACGAATTTCGGTGTCTAAACTCTACATAAATCATCCCAAGTACCTAAGTATATGGTCTTTAATTCTTCTTCTACAATTTGATTATGTGTCCTTCTAACAAAATATGACTTTGCATTTGGTCGGGAACTAACCGATTTAGAGAGTTTTTCATTTACGAAGTGTAGGGCCACACCATCATCGACACCATAACCTTCTTTTATTTTTCCTTCTAGGATTAATTGGTGATAAAATGGCCTTCTTTTATTTTCACCATCATAATGAGGGCAATTACTTCCTTTTAAAAAGCCTAGACAATCCAGTTTATATAAGGGTGCATTTAAGGGATCGGTTAATCCTTCTTCGAACCAACAGATTGCTCCCGCACTAAGGCCAGCAAGAAGAATTCCATTCTCATATGCTTGTTTCAAGATAGTATTTAATCCCCACTCCTTCCATAAAAGAAGCATATTTCTGGTATTTCCTCCACCCACATATACAACATCCTGCTCCAGAATATATTTTTCTAGATTCTTAAAATTCGGTTCAAATAAAGATAAGTGGGTTGGTTGGCAGGGAAGCGTATTAAACGCCTTATAAAACCGCTCGATATAGTTTGTTTGGTCTCCACTAGCAGTTGGAACAAAACACACCCTGGGGAAATCTTTGTTTACTTGAGCCAAAATATATTGATCTAACAAAAGATTATCCGGCTCCATCGAAAAGCCCCCGCCGCCCATGGCAATAATCTGTCTCATATCAGCTATCCCTCCTAGAATGTCTTTTTATATTAATTCTCCAAACTTATCCAATTACCCTTTTCACTTCAAAATCTATCTGATTTAAATTGGACATTCACCCAGCTGATTTAGCATGAATATCCTAGTAAACATCTACATTTAAAAGGAGTGTTAACATTTGAATCGTTTTTACACACATTCCGTTCAACCTGGGGATAATCTTTGGCAGTTGGCGAGAGCATACAAGACTACTGCAGAAGAGATTTTCTCAGTAAATCCTGGAATTAATCCATATTATTTGCGGGTTGGGGAACATATTAAGGTCCCATATAACCCACTAAAAAAAGATCGTTGCATTAGCCAAGCAGAGCTTGATTATCGTAACGATATGCGTAGCATGTGGGAGGAGCATGTTGCATGGACAAGGATGGCGATTATTAGCCTAACCTTCAATTTGCCCGATTTACAATTTGTCCTTACTCGACTCTTACAAAATGCAACAGACATGGGGAATATGATTCGTCGATTATATGGTGACGAGGCTGCAACCACTTATGGAAATTTAATTAAGGAACATCTTCTGATTGCAGCTGACCTTGTGAAAGCAGCCATTGCCGGTGACCAACAAGCTGCCAGTACAGCAGAAAAAAAGTGGTTTCAAAACGCAGATGAGATTGCAAAGTTCTTAAGTGGTGGGAATCCATATGTATCTGAAGAAGCAGTACGGAAGATGTTTTATCAACACCTAAACTTAACGAAACAAGAAGCCGTCTTTATGATTAATAAGGAATATCAAAAAGACATTGAAGTGTATGATAAGATTGAAAAGCAAGCTCGTGAAATGGCAGACATGATTTCTGACGCCATGGTGCTGCTGTATCCGGATATGTTTTGACGTTTTTCCCTCCTTAAAAGTAGGAGGGTTTATTTGTTTATATTTTAATTTTATCCAAATCTTTTAGCTGACCGAATGCGCGCACGCTCAGCTTCTAGCTCACGGTTACGAGGCTCCGCACTGGTCTCCAACGAGTTCAACAATTTACTCGTAATCAAAGCTATTTCATTGATTGCTTGATTAAATGCCTCTTCATTAATCTTTGATGGCTTGTTAAACCCTGTTATCTTTTTAACGTACTGCACAGATGCAGCGTGAATCTCTTCATCAGTGGCTGGTGGTTCGAAATTAAATAAAGTTTTAATGTTTCTACACATAAGTTATCCCTCTTTTCTTTTACTTTTTCATCAGATTATAAACCTACTATACACGATAGGTCCATGTTGATTAAACTCAGTGTCATTAATTTTATCAAAATCATTCAGTTTAAAAGCAGAATATCATCATAATCGTTTATAATGAAATTTATCTAAATGAAATAGAGATCAGGTAGGTAATTCAATGAAGGTATATCTATTAAAAAAGAAGTTTAAAGGATACAAAAAAGGAACACAGTTTTACCTCGTTGCCGAATCAGAATTTATCGGAGCTAAAGAGTTTGTTTTGAGAACGAAAGATTTAGCGAATCATATATCACTTAGTGAAAATGAATTTCTAACGTATTTTACTTTTATTAAAGATTCTTCGCCGTATTAGCTTAATTCATGTGGGTTCCGCTCTCACTCCAGCTGTTTTTTATCCAGTTTGCCAAGAGGTGTGTAGGGCAATTGTTCAACAATAGTAACCTCTTTTGGAAGTTGAAATCTGGCTACTCTTGGGCGGAGCCACTCCAGTAGTTCTTCCTCTGTCAGGACTTCATTTTTTTCTGGTACCACAAATGCTTTTAAACGCTGGCCAAATTGGACGTCAATTATTCCGATTACAGCCACATCGTGAATTTGCGGGTGCTTGATTAGTACCTGTTCAATTTCAATTGGATAGACATTTTCCCCACCGGAAACGACCATATCGTCTATCCTTCCACATAAAAAATAATATCCGTTTTCGTCTCGATAACCAGCATCACCTGTTTCAATCCAGGTATGCTTTCGAATCGACCAGTCACTCTTCATACAAAGCTGACCAATCGTGCCAGTTTGGACATCCTTTTTGTTTCCATCTAAAATACTTATTTTTAATCCCGTTATCTTCTTGCCAATGGTTGTTGCCGAATACCTTAAGTCCTGTGGGGTGGCGATGAAGTTCAAGCCAGTTTCTGAGGTTCCATATAGATTGTATAGAACAGGACCAAGCTTTTGGAATGTTTCCCGTACGAGCTTTGTCGGGAGCTTTGCTCCACCTGATGCGATACACTTGAGAGATTTTAATTGTGCTGGGTTTGTTTGTAGCATTTTTTGAAGCATTAATGGGACAACCGTGACAACCTCAATTTTATTTTGATTAATTAGTTGGCAAGCTTTATTTGTATCAAACCCGCTTGTAATCACCACTTTTTTCCCTAATGGTATGAATAGTAACAGAACGGCAATACCATATCCGTGATAAATCGGAGTTGCAATGTACGCATTACGATAGTCTAAAATTCGTAGTCGCTTGATAAAAGCAACAAACGGATTTAAATAATGAAAAAGGGATGGTTTGTGTGCTGCATCCTTTGACATTCCAGTCGTGCCACTCGTTTGAAGAACAAGTTTACTCTTTGAGGTTCTTGGTAAGTTTGCCTGATTTGCCTTCGATTTTAGGAAATTACTAATCGCTGGTAAATCAGAATGATAGCTTAGGACCTTTTGGTTAGAATAGTTTTGAATGATTGTGCTCAATTCATAATCATAGATAACTAGATTAAATTTGTGTCGCTTGGCGAAAGCATCAAACTGCTGCTTGCTGATTTCGGTATTTAATAAATAGATGTCTGCTCCAACTCGTGATACAGCAAAAATTGTTTTTACGAGTGAAGCATGGTTTCTACATAATACCCCTACTTTCATTCCGGGTTGAAGTTGAGTTTTTTCGACTAAAGACTGGGCGAGTTTCGTTGATTGTTCTTTAAGCTGTTTGTAGGTTAATGTTTCAATGTCGTCTGCGAGCGCAATTTGGTCGGTAAATTTCTTTTCCGCAAACTGCAAAAGTGTCATCAAATTGATTCCGCAAGTAAAAATAGAACCGATTAAATAATACAGCCCTGTTGGGGAAAGCAGCTTTATTTTATATAAAACATAAAAAAGTCTAATCAGTTTCATTTTGCTTCCCCTTCTTTGAAAAATCTCCTAGATTCGTTAGAAAAACAGAGGCTAGTTGTCCAAAAACTAACCACCATGGTTGGTATTTTTTCCTGCGCGAATACATCGACTTACAGATTATTTTTGCTGCATGCTTCTGTGACATAGCCGGCACGTTTTGATAACCTGGTGTGGGCTCAATCATTGGTGTTCGAACCAGCGGTAAATAGATGGTAGTAGTTGCGATTTTGTGTTTATGCAACTCGGGCAAAACCGATCTGAGCCATACATCAAATGCTGATTTGGATGCCTGATAGGCTGCGAAATATGGAACGGGTGCTAACTTGGCGTTGATAGTCGATACATTAATAATTTGCCCATTGCTATTTTGGAGCATTGGAATTGTTGATAATACTATTTTAACAGGCGCAAAATAGTTAATCGCCATTGTTCGTGTAAAATCATGAAACCGATCAAGAGATTCATAGATGGAGCGTCTGATGGAAAGGCCTGCGTTGTTGACGATGATATCTAAGGTATGGTGATTGTGTAAGAAGGTTAGAAAGTTGGCGAGCTCGTCCTCATTTCTTAGGTCAGCCTGAAAAATGCTCACTTTGGCTTTTTGCGTTTCAATATCGTTTTTGATATTTTCGAGCAAGGCGTCTCTTCTGGCGACTAGGATGAGATGGCATTGGATGTACGCTAATTGGTAAGCTACCTCTTTGCCGATACCTGAACTCGCACCAGTGATGACGATTGTTTTTCCAGTTAGGTGGGCTTGGAGCTTCTCTTTATTTAGGTTAGTAGGGAAAAACAAAAGTGATTTTAGCATTTTTCGCATTTTGGCACCTTTTTCGTTTAGTGTTGTTGGGATGAAGGACTTTTATCGGGATTGGGCAGCTCGTTTGGGTCTTCATCGGGCTTATGAAGAACCTTTCAGCTTGCCGTGAGATTAGTTCGGGCTTTCATTTAGTTTTCGATGATTTATGACCAAGTCTAGTTGCTCATGAAGACCATAATTTTCCTCTTTTTAGGAGGTTGATAGCAATCTAGACTAACTGGAGTATCATCATTTTCCTCTTTTCAGGAGACTGATAGCAATCTAGACGAACTGGAGCATCATCAATTTCCTTTTTTTAGGAGAACGGTAGAACTCTAGACGCCCGCGAGTAACATCAGTTTCCTCTTTTTAGGAGGTTGATAGCACTCTAGACGACCTGGAGTATCATCAATTTCCTTTTTTTAGGGGATTGATAGCACTCTAGACGACCTGGAGTACCATCAGTTTCCTCTTTTTAGGAGGTTGATAACACTCTAGATGCCCTGTAGTATCATCACTTTCCTCTTTTTAGGAGGTTGATAGCACTCTAGACGACCTGGAGTACCATCAGTTTCCTCTTTTTAGGAGGTTGATAGCGCTCAAGACGTCTCTAGACATCTTGATGACCACCGGAATCCTTTTCTAGAAAACTAAAGGACTCTAAGTGGGCAGCACAACAAGAAAACTAGAATTCTTTTATTAAATAAACAACTTCCTTTTCTCGCTCAACTTTGAATGTCAGATCATCTTCTACATATAAGACTGTTGCATACTCGGAGAGTGTTTCTCCTGATAAAGAAATTCCATAACCGACATTAGACGGATATCCATATACGTAGCACACTACTTTTCCATCCTTCAGAAACACGATTTGGTTCATGCCTTCGTTCACGGTTTCCTGGATTCGGTCCCACTTGTAGCCTACTGTTTCATAGATTGTATCCTTCGGTGTGTACGGGCTGAAGGAATAGACCTTGTCCCATTCGAATGGTGTAACCTCTTTTAAATTTATCGTTTCAACCGATTGTTGGATGGATACGACTTCTTCTTGAAGTATATCTTCATTCTTCTCCCATAAGTCCTTTTTAAATATAAGAAATAGTATCACTATGATTCCTAGAAGGACGATTGTCTTTTTGTACTTCATCAAACTTTCACCTCCACACATACTTCCACAAAAAAGGGCATTAATCCTGCAAGGATTAATACCCGAAACTACTCTAAATATCGTTCAATTGTGAACCAGGCATACAAGCGAACTATGGGAACCAAAAGGGCAACTATTCCGACAAACAGAAATGCTCCACCATCTAAAAATAGAATCATAGCTAAGACAAAGGCTAGAATCGCTTTAAGATTACCAGAGAACCCATTGATCGGTTCATTTCCAACAAATAGTGTTTTCCTGCCTTTTAATGTTCTTGAATAACACTGGTCATGGTAATTCGTGATATAGAAGAAATACGTTGCAACTACAAGATTGTTTTTATCTGTGATTTCTGCCGCACATTTTTCACAAAAAATGTTTTTCACCGTATCATCCCCCCGATAAATATGTTACTTTGTTTACGACTATTTCCATAAAAAGGGTTCATTCTATTTAACGTGGGTGGTCTAGTCTAGTTAATCGCTCGTCTAGTATCTCTTTCCACTCATCCGCCAGTTCTTCGACCGCCAAAATCTTGTTGATCCCTTCTATATCTCTTGGCCTCTTATAATAAATCTCATTTGCTTCAAGGATAGAGACTTGATTTGGATTTCGTTCTTCTAACGAAATCGTAGAATCCTTTTGTACGGTACCTTCTTTTAATACTCTCGCCAAGTAACCAGTAAAGCCCGTTTGGACCATCATCTTTAAAAGATAAGGATTGTTCGTCCTTTTTGTAATGGTGCTACACGGTATTCTTCCTTGGGTGATTTGAATAACTGCGTCACCAATTTGATAAATGTCCCCGATACATACATCTTTTTCTTCCATATGCGTTAGGGTTAAATTCTCCCCAAAGGTTGGAAGTGGAAACTGAACTAAAAATTCACTTCCCCATAATGCGTAATGTTCATACGGGTAAAAACATACTGCACGGTCAGGACCACCATGGTGCTTTAAATCAGCTACTCCATCTCCACTGAATCCGTCTTTGGTTAAGAAAGCTTCTTCCACTTTCTTTTTTCGGATTGCCGTTATGACTTCTTCATTTTCTCCGTATTTCATTTTTTCGGGCAGCCCAATTGAAAAATTCTTAATTTCGATTGTCATCACTATTTTCCCCTCACTATTAGTTTCTCTTTATGGATTCCTCCATCAGCCGATTCCGTGGACACTGTTACCTCAAATTCAGAAAACGAATCATATATGGCAAGTAAATATTTTTCTCATAAAAATGCACCCCTTTTTCCTAGAAGTTCCACAAGGTTGAAACATTTCCCTTCTAGGATTCTATTTTAAAAGGAGGTGCTCTTAGAACAATGTTAAATGTTCATATTCTCTATTCCAAGGATAAACGGTAATAGGAAAACAATAATTCCTACGATCATAATGATGGTACCGAAAAATTTGTTTGAGAACACATCATTATAAGCCACGCCTTGTTTTAGGAACAGATCGAGTAAGTTCTGCGCTTTCCCTTTAAATATGAGGACGCCAAAAAATATAAACATTAATCCAATTAACCATACAAAAAATACTTCAACAGGGATTTTTATCATCTCCTAGTAGAAAGATATTTACTGTTTCATACGGCTATCCTTTGTAAAAGTTACAGAATTAATCCATTCCAACTAGTCCTTTAAACACTTCTACCCCGATTTCAATAATTTCATCGCGGAAATCATATTCGTAGGTGTGAATGGATGGATGTTTCTCGCCATTTCCAATATAAAAATAAGCACCTTTTACAAGTTTTAAATAATGGCCATAGTCTTCTGACGCACGGTATGGTGAAGTTAGCTCACGTAAGGGTAGTCCTTTCTCGGTTGCAACACGGCGGACATTAATAACCGATTCCTCATGATTGACGGTTTCTGGAAACTCATCCCGATACTCAAAGCTAACGTTAATGCCATGCTCTTTCCCAAGTTGAGTCGCAAGATTCTCGATACTTTGCTGAAGGATATTTAGTTCCGCCTCTTTTTCCGCACGAATGGTTAACCGTAGAACACCCTTATGGGCTGAAATTCCATAATTCTCCGAGCCGATATCTACTTGAATGATCGTGCATAGAACCAGCCCGTCATATTTTTCAGGTGAAGTTAACCTTGGTAAAGTCTCAATGATTTTAGCGATTGCAAAAGAAGGATTGACTCCATCTTCAGGCTGGCTTGCATGGGCAGGTGAACCAACCATTTCAATGGACATCCCTTTTGAAGCACAGTGGGCTGTCCCATCGATCACATGCACGGCCTTGAATTCGATGCCCGACATATTGTGGTAGCCGTAAATTTCATCGACTCTTTCTTCAATCATTATTTCAGCGCATTCAATACCACCTTGCCCTGTTTCTTCTGCATGCTGAAAAAGGAAAATGATATTTTGATTCGCACCTTTTTGATCAACCTCAAGGGAAAATCCAGCTAGAGTGGCAGAATGACCGTCATGTCCACATTTATGTGATACTCCTGGATTTTTCGATTTCCATGGAAGTTCAATCGTTTCAGGAATTGGGAGGGCATCAAAATCAGCTCTAAATGCAATCGTAGGTCGGTCCTCACCAACTGCATATTTCGCATAAAAATATTTACCCTTGTCGATAATTTCAATGTTTGTTGTATGTTTTTGAAGAAAGTCGATCAAATGCTGTTTCGTCCAAACCTCTTGATAGGACAATTCGGGACGCATATGTAATTCATGACGCAACTGAATCGCCAACTTTAGATTTTTCTTATCCACTGTACTCTCTCCCTATTGGTTTTCCACTTCTCAACATTAGTTATCCTGCATAGCTTCATTAGAGCGGCAGCCGTTATTCATTTTCGTTATCCCGGAGTTTCTCTTTTTGTTCCTTTCGATAAAGAAGTCCTTCGTAAACGGATTGTTGAGGATTGTCCTTATCGTTTACCCAATCGGTAGATATTGAGTTATACAGATTACCCTCATTAAATTTATGTCCCGTAAACTCAAGAGGAATCTCCGCTCGAAATACGTCATAACCGCTACCCCCATCCACTTTTCTCATACTAAACGGATGGATATTCAGGAAGTCTACTAAAGCACCCGTTATTTTTTCGGACATCTCTTCCATATTTTCTTCATTTAGATCTGTAATGATAAAATTGGTTGTTTCTAGATACCCATTGAAATCCCATAAATTTGAATATTGGCCTTTCTCGATAAAAGCAAAATAATCTTTTATTGCTTTTTCCTTATCTATCGAGATACCAAAATGTTTTTTATACAGCTCTGGTGCATAATGAAGAAACGCAACATCCATATAATTACTATTCATTCCAACGACCGGTAATCCTCCTGCATCCCCTTGATAAAGGTAAGCATGAAATTGCAACTCAGGATTTGACTTGGGTGCTACTAGCAAGACATCATATCCTTCATCATTTACACCAACCACTTCAATGAATTCAAATTCTTCTTTATAATCACGCTTTAAATCCCCTAACGTAATCTCTACATTTTTCTTCCCACTTTTTGGTGCACAGGCTGCCAATATAAGGATACACATTAAAATGACAGCCCATCTCCCCTTCTTAAAATTAAACATCATCATTACTCCTTCAATTTATATGAAACTATCAATTTTGTATGTGGTAAATACTCAAAAGAAATATAACGCCCCATATGTTTGCTCTCAATTTTTGTTGATTCAAACCATTCACCGTTAACTTCCACCTCATTGGCCCAGTCTTTTCCAAGGTCATCTACATATTCAATGAATCCTTCTTCAGAAAGATAATCTCTTTGCATGACATGTGGTAAATCTTTAACATACGGAACGCTTACATATCCTAAAAATGCGGCAACAATTGCAAACGCAAATAGCGCCCCCGTTAACTTCATAAAACTCTTAACATCCTCAGACGGCTTACTCTTTTTATTTTTCTTAGGTTTTGTCTTTCGTTCACGAACTGCCTCAATTCCTAATGCCGTTATAATCCAAGGTATGATAATAATGGCCATCAGAACAACAGCCAAACAAAAAATAATCGTGAACCAATAATACCACATTCGATATTCACTCCCTCTGCCTATCCCTGCTAAATACTGTTAATTCCATTCTACTGAAAATTTGGGATTGAATAAATAAAAAATCGACGAGTGAAACACTCGTCGATTACATTCTTTATGGTTTTAAGATAACCTTGATACAGTTGTCTTCCCTGTCGTTGAAAATTTTATAGGCATGGCTTGCTTCATCTAGCCCTACCTTGTGCGTGATGATATCGGTAGGATCGAATTCCTTGTTGACGATTTTTTTGTAGAGCTCTGGCATGAAATGAACGACCGGAGCTTGTCCCATCTTTAATGTGATGTTACGAGAGAAAAATGCACCTAATGGGAACATATTATAGTTCGCTCCGTATACTCCCGTCAACTGCACTGTACCGCCTTTTCGAACAGCCTTTGTAGAAATTTGAATCGGGCCAAGTGTTCCACCTTGTAGCTTTAGCTTTTGCTCAATCAATTCGAGAGGTGATTTTTTACCGTCCATTCCAACACAATCAATTACGACATCAGCCCCGCCACTCGTGATTTCCTTTAAATGCTCACCCATGTCATCGTGCTGCGTAAAATCAAAAATTTCTACTTTGTTCGTAGCTTTTGCGTGTTCCATTCGGTAACCGATATAGTCCACCGCGATAACACGTTTGGCCCCTTTCATCCAGGCAAATTTTTGGGCCATTAAACCAACCGGTCCACATCCTAGAACGATGACGGTATCTCCCTCTTTTACGCCTGCGTTCACCACACTCCAATAGGCGGTTGGTAGAACATCACTTAAAAAGAGTAAAGCCTCATCTTCTAATTCACAGTCTTCTGGAATTTTAAAAGGAGTAAAATTCCCAAATGGAACTCTTAAGTATTCCGCTTGGCCACCTGGGTGATCCCCAAACTTTTCTGAGTAGCCAAAATAGCCACCTGAATCGTAATGAGGATTCGCATTATCACATTGACTTTCTAATTCATGTTCACAGTAATAACACTTTCCACACGCAACTGTAAAAGGAACAACAACACGGTCGCCCTTCTTTACATGAGTGACGTCAGGACCTACCTCTTCAACAATTCCCATTGGCTCGTGCCCTATCACATAGCCGTCTGGTAAAGGGAAATTCCCTTGATAAAGATGGAGGTCAGAGCCGCAAATGGCGGTTGAGGTGATGCGGACAATCACGTCATCGCTTTTTATAATTTTGGGGGCTTCTACTTCTTTAACCTTTACTTTATATGGATTTTGATACGTAACAGCCTTCATATTTACACTCCATTTCTTGATCGGTTTACAGGTTATTTTTTACGTCATGAGGGAAGTTATGCTATAAGCGTTTTGGCATAAAAATCCTGCGTTCGTAAAAGCTAAAAAATGCCGAAATAAAATAATTGACATACTTGTATATACAGGTTAAACTGAAAACGTAATCACAGCTTGTATATACAGGTTGTTTAATGAAAATATCCTTTAGTTTAAGGGGGAAAAAACATGAGTAAGTACACAGATCCTGCGAAGGAACTGCTGGACCATATTGGTGGGAAAGAGAACGTTGCCGCTGTCACACATTGTGCAACAAGAATGCGCTTCGTTTTAAACGATCCGAAAAATGCAGATATAGAAAAAATTGAAGGTATCGGGCTAGTAAAGGGTACTTTTACACAAGCAGGACAATTCCAGGTCATTATTGGAAATGAAGTCTCTACTTTTTATAATGAGTTCGTCAAACACGCTGGTGTTGAAGGAACGAGTAAGGAAGAAGCAAAAGTTGCCGCTAAGCAAAACATGAACTGGCTTCAACGCATGATGGGACATTTAGCGGATATTTTTACACCGCTTATTCCAGCCCTTGTCGTTGGGGGTCTGATTTTAGGTTTCCGAAATGTCATCGGTGAGATTGATTTAGTTGATAACGGTACAAAAACAATCGTGGAAACCTCTCAATTTTGGGCTGGTGTTCACGCATTCCTTTGGTTAATAGGTGAAGCTATCTTCCACTTCTTACCAGTAGGAATCACTTGGTCGATTACGCGTAAAATGGGAACCTCCCAAATCCTTGGAATTGTGCTAGGAATTACGCTTGTATCTCCTCAATTACTGAATGCATACGCAGTTCCAAATGCAGAAGAAATTCCAGTTTGGGATTTTGGATTCACAACCATTGAAATGATCGGATATCAAGCACAGGTTATTCCAGCCATTTTAGCTGCGTTTGTACTTGTTTTCTTAGAGCGTTGGTTACGTAAGATTTCACCAAATGCAATCTCAATGATTATTGTTCCATTTTTTGCACTCGTTCCGACTGTCTTAATTGCTCATACTGTTCTTGGACCAATCGGTTGGACAATTGGTTCTTGGATTTCTGATGTTGTATACACAAGCTTAACTTCAGCCTTTGGTTGGTTATTCGCAGCAATCTTTGGATTTGCCTATGCACCGCTTGTTATCACTGGTTTACACCATATGACAAATGCGATTGACCTTCAATTAATGAGTGAGTTTAATGGAACAAACCTATGGCCAATGATTGCCTTATCTAATATTGCTCAAGGTTCTGCCGTTCTTGCAATGATTTATATTAATCGTAAAAATGAAGAAGAAAAACAAGTTTCCATCCCAGCATGTATCTCTTGTTATCTCGGTGTAACAGAGCCTGCGATGTTTGGTATTAACTTAAAATACGGCTTCCCGTTCCTTGCCGCGATGCTCGGCTCAATGATTGCAGCCATCATCTCAGTAGGTAGTGGAGTTATGGCCAACTCAATCGGAGTTGGTGGAATACCTGGAATTTTATCCATCCAAGCTGGTGACTGGCTAATGTTTGCAATTGCAATGGGTGTTGCGGTTGTCGTGCCATTTATATTAACTGTCATCTTCGCAAAAGCTAATGTTGGTAAAATTTCATTCGGTAAAAAATAATAGTTGTGGGAGGGGAAAATTCCCCTCCCTTTTTTCGCATTAACGCGGTAAAATGAGAATAATTAAATATTTACATCGATTGGGGATTCTTTCATGAATAATAAGTATCTAACAATCTATAGCGATTTAGTAGAAGAAATTAAAAATGGAAACATCAAAGCGAATAGTCTTTTACCTTCTGAAAATGAATTAAAGGAAGTATACAATACCTCTCGCGAAACGATTCGAAAGGCATTGAATCTGCTTTCACAAAATGGCTATATTCAAAAAATGAAAGGCAAAGGCTCTATCGTGATTGACGTGAATAAGTTTGATTTTCCAGTCTCAGGGCTTGTGAGCTTCAGAGAGCTATCGGAAAAGATGGGAGAAAAGCCGATAACGAATGTGCATGAGTTGACGGTCGGTAAGCCAGATACATTCATTAAGCAACAGCTCCAACTCTCTAGTAAGGATCAGGTGTGGAAGATCATCCGTACTAGGGAAATGGGCGGCGAAAAAATTATTTTGGACAAGGATTTTATTTCGCGAAAGTATGTCCCGGAGCTTACGAAGGAGATTTGTGAGGAATCGATTTATGCCTATTTGGAAAATGAACTGAAGATTACCATCAGTTTTGCAAAAAAGGAAATTACGGTCGTGGAGCCAACAGACGAGGACCGCGAGCGACTAGATCTTGATGGGTTTCATAATGTCGTTGTTATCAAAAACTATGTGTATTTGGATAATGCGAGCTTATTTCAATACACAGAATCCCGCCATCGCCCAGACAAATTCCGATTTGTCGATTTTGCAAGGCGGATGCATGTGTAGATCGTAGTTGGTTTTTTTATCTGGGGCTAAGTAGTGTGAATCAAGGCGGTTGTGAAGTTCTCAATGTGGTTTGCTGGTTCGTATATGGATAATACTGGGAGATTGCGTGCTAGTTAAGGCCGTTATCTGGTTCACATATGGATAACTTTAGGCGATTGCATACAAGTTTATCCAGTTACCTAGTTCAGAAATGGATATTACTAGGAGATTGCGAACCTGTTTAGGCAGTTATCTAGTTCGTATATGGATAACTTTAGGAGATTGCGTGCTAGTTAAGGCAGTTACCCGGTTCACAGATGGATAACTTTAGGAGATTTCATACCAGTTTATCCAGTTACCTAGTTCGGAAATGGATATTACTAGGAGATTGCGAACCTGTTTAGGCAGTTATCTAGTTCGTATATGGATAACTTTAGGAGACTGCGTGCTAGTTAAGGCAGTTACCCGGTTCAGAAATGGATAACTTTAGGAGATTTCATACTAGTTTATCCAGTTACCTAGTTCAGAAATGGATATTACTAGGAGATTGCGAACCTGATAAAGCAGTTAGCCGATTTACAATTGGATAATTATAGGATATCGCTTTCCAAAAGGGCTCCAACTGGACCCCTTTTTCAATTTGTCCCACACAAAAAACAGGATGGCCCTTTAAAGGCTCATCCTGTTTTTTCGTTATTAGCGAACTGTTTTTAAAGCTCCGCTCCAAGATACAACTTGGTCTAACATTAAGTTTACGTTGTCTAGGTGTAGATCTTGTGGTTTGAATTCTGAACCATTTTCGAAATCTGTGAATAATGAAAGTGTTGGATGTGTACGAACGTCCGCGATCATTAATTCACCCATGATTCCACGTAGGTGTTCAGCAGCACGTGCTCCACCAGTTGAACCGTAGCTTACGATACCAGCAGCTTTGTTGTTCCAAGCTTCACGAGCTAAGTCTAACGCATTTTTCAATGCACCAGTGATAGAGTGGTTATATTCTTGAACGATGAATACGAATCCATCAAGATTAGCTAATTTTTCATTCCAAGCAGCGATTCCAGGTGCATCAGCCTCACCTAGGAATGGTAATTTGAAGTCTGCGATATCTACGATTTCGTAGTTTGCATCTCCACGCTTATCAGCGATTTCTTTTACCCATGCTCCTACTTGAGGACTTACGCGTCCTTGACGAGTACTACCTAAAATAATACCAATGTTTAATTTTTCGTTTGACATTACTTGTTCCTCCTTTTGTTGATTACCAAAAAGTTTATCTAATAAACCCATGATGTACTCTCCTTTTTATATATTAAAGGATATTTTTGTAAAATACCTTTAATTTATTTATCTCTGAAGTAAATATCTTAACTTCAAGATAAATCTTATAACAAAACAATTTTCTTGTCAACCAAAAGACTTTTAAATAATTCAGGATTTTTTTCAATAAATAAAAAAAGACCAAATCAAATTTGATTTGATCCCAAATGCTATTTATCGAATCGGGTTGCCTGCACGTATTTTTTCTGGAATATGTCTTCTAATCGCAAATATAAGTTCACCAAGAAAATACAAGGCAACTGTAGGCCAGATCAAAGCCCAGAACCCCCCGACAGCGCCATAAAAAGTGACAAGCATTGGATGAACATACGCTAGGCACAAGAGAGAGAGCGCAATCCAACAAATGGAATAGGAGAAGCAAATATGTCCTTGCAGTTGGAGCTTATGGCCTGAGTAGTCCCACCATTTCCGTCCGAAAAACCACTCAAGTAGGAATCCGCTGCAATATTCCACTAACGTTGGGATTAGAAAACAGAGAGTCAACACGAGTAACCAATGCATATCTTTTCCGATTAAAAAAACAAGCAACATAGGTGCGAACCCGTACATGGGCTTAAATGGCCCGAAGAAGAAGTTATCCTTAAAGAACACTCGCTTCCTTGCATAGCTATAGCTATTTTCCAAAAGCCAACCGAAAAATGAATAAATGGTAAAGAAAAAGACAATCGCCATCACTCCATCCCAGGAAAACAGGATCGGCATCTCAAAATCAAAACCACTAACTAAACCCTGAAACATTCACAAATCACCTCAAGGAAAATATTCCTAATTAGGATTAGCACACTCAAATGAAAATATACAAGTGTAATGTGGATTATCAGATCCCTGATAAAACATCATCACCCATCCCCCCAAAAAAATAGCGCCCGGTTCAATTTAATAGTTACCAGGCACTGCTTTTATCGGGTACGTTAGCGTGACGCTTTTGGAGGTTGGCACACGTCACATTTACGTTGATGATTATTTTTAAATTTTGTAAATGTCTTTTCAAAATTGTTCCCACATGCACATTTAAATAATAATTTTTGAGAAAAACCGTGATATTCTGTCGAGAGCAACTTGCTCTCGGAATTTTTCTCAACAAATTCGTTAATTTTACCGATTGTCCATCGTTTATTCATTCTTATACACCTCATATATTAGTTCGCTAGACCAAGTCTTTTCTAAGCATCCGTTCTACTTAGCCTCTAATTATAGCATGTACTGAAAAGGAATTAAATATGGGACGAGGGACCTGTCCCCGCGACCCACCTCAGTTAATCTTCTCTTCTACGTTTTCTATTACGGAATCAATATCCGCATAACCATGATAACGAACATACATGACATTTTTATCTTTTGACGCGAATACTTCTTTCATTTCCTCATCTTCGTGAACAATCAAAAGGTCAAAATCTGGATGCTGCTTTTCAACATACTCTTCAACGGCATTTTCATGCCTATACCAATCTATCAAATCAAACACTAGATTATCCGCAATCGCTGGAATACTGAGTTGATAAAAGTTTGTAGAAATACTTGGTGAATATTCACCGCTTCCGTCCTTCCAAGTCTCCCCTGGAACTACTCCGTTTTCGTCTGTTTCATATTGAACGGGTGCAAACGGACTCCAGTTATATGAAATCCGATTCGACCAGTCCACATTATCGCTCATATATTCAGATTCTCCACGAGCTAAAGCAGGGTTCTGCTCGACATCTGCTAATCTCACAATCGGTAAGTTCGGACTCTCTACTGGCAATGTTTTCACATCCATTTTAACCAGTTGTGTGAAAGGAACGATAGCAGTGTGGCCTGAAACGACCATAAAAAGAAAAGCGATCACCGTATTTATTCGATGGTGCTTCTTCCATGGGGCATGATGATCAATCGGTTTTCCTTCTATTAATTTCTTTCGTAATGCACGAATGGAGATGGCTGCTCGTAGGGAGTTAAAGGCCTGATATCCAATAATAATAGATAAAATTGTTTGTACAAGAACTGTCCCCTCAACCAAATGGTAGATTGGTGCACCACCAAGAAACCAAATTGAAGATGCCATTCCCATGATTAAAAGCACTGCAACAACAACAAAACGAGCAGTTGAGGCTAATTTTTTGTCCAGTGCCTTTAATGTATACGATTGCTCGGCAGGGTCTGTATGTAGCTCTGGTGCCTCACGCTCTACTGGTGATGAGAATACATGGAAACCTTGATAGCCCGTTACATAATCCCATCCACTTTCCGCATACATCTCAATCTGTTCGGGTTTCATATTTCTTTTCATTGAAACATCGATTCTATATCGCATTTGTTTTGGCTCACCTTTAACAAAATGAGCAAGATGAATTCCCATCCTTTTAAAATGGTATCCCTTTGCTGCCATGTCAGCAAACCAACTTTCATGCTCCCCAATTCGCCAATAATCACTAGGACGAAGTTTACGGACGATCTTATTCATGTTCGTCACCCCCCTCTAAAATCTTCCCATCCTGAATCTGGGATTTTAATCGACTGTACTCCATTCGTAATGCTTGCTCCCCTTCTGGCGTAATTTCATAGGTTTTTCGTCGCCCATCATCTTCTGCTAATGAAATCAGGCCGTCCTTCTGCATCCGTGAGAGCACTCCGTATAAAGTTCCTGGGCCCATTTTTACCCTACCATTCGAAACATCCGTAATGGCTTGCATCAGCTGGTACCCATGATTAGGATGCATTAACGCAAGTAAAACATAGTACATCGCTTCCGTCATTGGCCCCCCATTATATGCCATTCCTTCCACCTCTTCTTTCGTGGGACACAGGTCCCCTGTCCCAAATGGGATGATAATCTGTCACCACATCTTACACCGTTATTATGTACCTCGATATTATGTATCGCGATATATCGTATGGCATAATAGTACTTTAAAAAGTATCTCATGTAAACTATAAAAAAAGCGATTGCATTCATTTTGTTGCAATCGCAAAAGTAATTAAGTCTTTTTAGGTTTAGGTAAACAATCTTCCTCAGGCTTTATGTGAACCTGTTTCCAAGGCTCATTTCCTGCTTTTCGAAACTGGGCAATTTCAACATCAGTTCCATTCGTTAATGTAAAAAAGAGAATACAATAATCTGCTCCATCCTTACCATGGAAGCAAATCGTTTTCATGTATCCATTTTTCATCGTTGGGTACAAATGCTGAATCATTTTACACCATTCGCCATATTTTATTCCTACTACCGATTCTGCATCGTGGTCCCAGCCATGATATGGGGCACATAAAAAATCTTCTCCAGTCTTACTTATATCCGAAATGCGAAAGCCTTCTTTTTCGTGTTCCAACTGGATAAATCCATAATAATAGCCAAAATACTCAACCATCAGGTCTTCCCGCAACTCTATCGTTTCAATTTCATAAAAAAATCTGATTTCCCTTTTTCCATCTGGCACTCGACAAAGCTTTAGCAAACTCGTATGCCCGATCCCAGCAAACGAATCTATATATTTTTCATAGCTTAGTTTATTTTGATAGGCTTTGGACAAAAAATTATAGGCAATTGGAAATGGCATCTGACCGTTACCGATGGAGCCGCAACTCCTTTTTCCTACACTTGCTGCCTCTCGTAAAATACTAAAATAGTTGATAAGTGTATCTTCAGGGGTTCTCGTCAATTCTTGTGGTAACCGGATTTGGTCATATGTTTTATCATAATAAGGATCGAAGAACTTCCAATTATTAAATCTTAGATTTAAAGCTTTCAAGCAAGATGGACGAAAATACTTTTGATGATAAGAATTGATGTCCATTTGATTCCGATTTCGCATATTCATCACCCTGGTTTCAGTTTATGAGCGAGTGTAGGAAAGGTGTTTTTCATCAATCTTCAACAACAAAAAAAGGTACATAAAGGACAGGTCCCATGTCCCAACTGGGACGAGGGATGTCCTTCGTGTACCATTTTATACTCCGCCATATCTTCTTTTGCGTTGTCGGTATTCTTGTAATGCATTCATGAATTCATCCTCATCGAAATCTGGCCACAGTACATCGGTAAACCAGAATTCGGTATAGGCCAGCTGCCAAAGGAGGAAGTTGCTCAGGCGTTTTTCCCCGCCGGTGCGAATCAGTAGGTCCGGCTCTGGCAGATCTGCTGTATATAGGTATTGATTAAACTGCTGTTCATCAAGATCATCAAGACTCAATTTATCATTGTTAATGTCTTTAAGCATTGTTTTCATGGCAAGGAGTAGCTCATGCCTGCTTCCATAGTTAAGGGCAAAATTCAGCAGAAGTCCGTCATTGTCTTTCGTCCGTTCGATTGCATACTGAATCGCTTCACGTGTATGGGACGGGAGATTCTCCATATCACCGATCGCCTCAATCCGTACATTGTTGGAAATAAGTTCTGGTAGATAAAGGTGAAGAAACTCCTTGGGCAGCCTCAAAATAAATTCTACCTCAGGCTTTGGACGCTTCCAGTTTTCCGTGGAAAACGTATATAAAGTCAAAACCTTCACATCAAATTTAACTGCGGCCTTTACGGTCTTTAAGACGGCCGAAATCCCTTCCTTATGGCCAGCAACTCTAGGCAAGCCTCGCTTCTGAGCCCAACGGCCATTCCCATCCATAATAATTGCAATATGTTCCGGAGTTTGACCTTCAGGATAATCGAATGATTCTTTCGCTTGCTTCTGATTAAAAAAAGGAATTCTCATTGCCATATTTTTAACTCCTTAAAAATTAGTTTTTCCAGTGGGTCGTAGGGACAGGTCCCTCGTCCCATTATTCGTCACTTCGGTACTCTAATAGATCCCCTGGCTGACAATCCAAGGCTTTACAAATCGCTTCTAATGTTGAAAAACGAACCGCTTTTGCCTTTCCATTTTTCAATATGGAGAGGTTAGCCATTGTGATTCCAACTCTTTCCGATAGTTCGGTTACGCTCATTTTTCTTTTAGCCAACATTACGTCAATGTTTATTATAATCGCCATTGTTATCACCTCAGACCGTTAAATCATTTTCTGTTTTTATCTTGATCGCTTCTTGTAAAAGTTTTTTGAGTAGAGCCGCAAAGACTGCAACCACCATCGAAGCACCAACAATGACCAATCCGATTAATACGAGACCTGGTGCATCATCCCACTGCGCTACGATAAACACGAATGGTAAAGCTAATACATATAAACCACAAATCGTGATGGCACAGGTTCTAATTTTCTTTAGAGCTATTACTGAAAGATCCGAGAAAGCAATGTTTTTGTCGATATAATTTAAAAGCCTGAACGCTTGGTATAAGGCAACGTAAAACGGAATCGCTGAAACATACATGAGAGTTAATATACCCAGTACCATATATCCCAACGTTGCTCCATCTGCTGCTTCTTCAAATGCGATACTCGCAATCCGTGGCAGTCCAAATATGCACAGAGCTAAAATGGGAATTCCTACTATAATAACGGCCAACCTTAAAAAACGTGTTGAACTTAGTTTCATAACCTACACCTCTTTTATTTATTGTCCATTTAATTTACCACACATTTTATCGTTTTACAATAAAATATTATTGAAACTTATTCTGTTTTTGTTGTTTATGGGATTATCCTTTTCATCTTTATTAGGCACAATAAAAAGCATTTCTGATGAGTGAAATGCTTTAAATCTTCGGCTCTATATAGTAAGGATAATCAGAAGTTAATCATTCAATCCCTTTCCATTAAGAATTTGCTCGATATATTTCTCAACCCTGGACTCTCGAGTTTTTGATTGTTTAGCTCCGGAAAAATAAAGGATATATGCTCGTTGGCGTCCCGGAGTTAATGCTTCAAAAGCCGTTTTCAAGCGGGACACTTCATCAAATTTCGTTTGAAGTTCCACAGGGATTGTAAAATCGGTTGTCTTTTTATGTTTGACTTCCAAACCTTCTTGTTCCACTTTTATAGCTTCCTGTATATAGTCCTTCAAAATACTTTCCATTTCAATGATTTCCTGAACATTGGTAAACCTTATTTGACGCTGTGCCTGTGAATTCTCACCAGGTTTAACAAGTACACCATTGGGGTCCTTTAACAAGGCACCCTTAAAAAACATCAGTGCACAGTATTCTTTAAAATTTTGTATAATCGCGATGTTCTTTCCTTGAGACGTATAACAAGGCAATCTCCACTTTAATTCTTCAGTCAAACCGCAGTCAAGATTGATCATTCTCAATTTCTCAAACTCTTCTTTCCACTTCTTTTCCTTATATATAAATTCATCAACCTTAGGATTCATTCTACTATTAGTCATCAAAGAACACTCTTCATTTCTTAAATTTCGTTTGGTCATCGGTTCCTTGTCCCATTTGGGACGAGGAACTTATCCCTGTGTCCCGGGTCTATTTTATCATTTCCCAAAAATGCATGGCTGCTTTTGAGGTTGGCACATCTTTCAATTTCAGCATTACGGGTTCTAGACTAATATCAAAATTCTCGAACTCGTAAATCTGTAGATGCTGGTAAAATAATGATTTATAATTCATTCTTGGAATGATGGAGATTCCTAACCCACGATTGACAAGTGCAACAACCATGGGAATATCTTTGCATTCAACAACAATATTGGGTTTGACTTCATGGTCTTGAAACGCTTTTAATATATTTTCATGAAAGGTGTGACCTTCCATCGCACCTAGCATGATAAAAGGAAGGTGAGCAATTTCATTAAAAGTAGGCTGTGCTGAGAGCTCACTTGTTAAGCTATTAGGAACAATGAGGATGGCAGGTTCTTTCTTCAGCGTCTTCATTTCAAATTGCTCTGCATGACTCGGTCTAAATAGTAACGCAAGATCAATCTCTTTTTGTTTTAACTTTGCTAATAAACTTTCCGAGTCCCCAGAAAAAATGTTAATTTTGATTTGAGAAAACTGTTCTCTAAAGTCTTCAATGTAATCAATCAACATATTCGAACATGCTGATGAGACCCCTATACGTACTGTTCCCGCGGTACCCTCTTCTATTTCATGAATCCGTCTTTTCACTTCTTCCATTTGACTTACTAATTGTTCAGCATATTGATATAACAGCTGGCCTGATTCGGTTAATTCCCATTTCTGACGATACCTATGAATTAATGTAGTACCTAATTCTGTTTCTAATTTTTTTAATAGCTGACTTAACGGCGGTTGTGCGATATTTAGTACCTCGGCTGCTTTTGAAATATTCCCTTGTTTAACAATTTCCCTATAATACTGTAACTGACGTATATCCATTTTTAAAAGCTCCATTATATGTTTTTATATATGACTTATGTACTAAATATATATTATTAATATACCATTTCCCATGATAATATTGAAGTTGGACTATTTTTTAGAGGAGGATTATATGAATCATAGAAATGTGACCATAAAACGGCTTAGTTTGTACATTATTGGCTTGTTTTTCCTTTCACTTGGTGTCAGCTTTTCCATACAGGCGGACCTTGGTGTTTCACCAGTCTCGTCTTTAGCCTATGCATTTGCGCTTGCTTCAGGGTTATCGGTCGGAATGATGACCATAGTTGCAAATGTTTTATTTATTATTATCCAAGTAATACTAAGTAAACAATTCAACTTCAAAGAATCGATCGTTCAATTAGTGATCGCGTTTTTATTCGGCTTCTTTATGGATTTAACCCTATACCTTGTGCAACTCGCGCCAATGCCTGAGTCGATATTCATGCGATGGGCTTTTTTAATCATTAGTTTGTTCGTAGTTGCAATAGGTTTACTTGGTTATTTCACTGCGAAATTCCCCTTAATGCCTTACGATCAGTTAACGTTTGTGATAAGCGAAAAATTTAAGTTACCTGTTGGTAGAGCTAAAATTTCAAGTGACTTACTTAATGTTTGTGTAGCAGGAGTTGTCTGTGTTGTCACGATTCAATCATTAGGTGCAGTCGGGATTGGTACCGTAGTTGCTGCATACTTCATTGGTAAAATTTTAGGCCTGTTCATGAAGCATTTCCAAAAACCCCTGTCCCAATGGATGAATAGAAACAATGTCAATGAGGCGGTTGAAAAGAAAAACACGAGTCTTTCGTCTTAAGAGGAAGATTCGTGTTTTTCGTTTTGTAGTAATATGATGTAAACTCACTTTCGCCTAAGAATATTTCTTGGGGCTGACGGTACGATTAGGGTCTAATCTTACCCTCACACATGCTTCTCCCTCCAACCGAGGGTACGATTAGGGTCTTTTCTTACCCTCACTCTTGTTCAACCTCGCCACCGAGGGTACGATTAAGCAGTTTTCTTACCCTCACTCTTGCTCATCTCCGTCACCAAGGGTACGATTAAGGTCTAATCTTACCCTCACTCTTGCTCATCTCCGCCACCGAGGGTACGATTAAGGCCTAATCATACCCTCACTCTTGCTTCCCCCACCAACCGAGGGAACTATTAAGTTCCTTTCTTACCCTCACAAAAACAAATCACGCTACAATGGGCACGATTACCGAATATATCTCCCAAACTAAAAAAAGCGCCCGCAAGGACACTTTAATAGATTTATACATATCTCCAAATATACACGCCAACCGCAATCAATGAGAGCAGTATTACGATTGTATAGATGAGGGTCAGGGTGATGCTGTTTCTCTTCGTTTTTTCGCGGTAGTTTGCGTCCCCTTTTCCTGCTATTAACATGGTTCCAATTAATGCAGCGATTCCAAGGATAATAACGATAGTAAACGCCGTATTCACTTTACTGTTTCACCTCGATTATAAAGATGTCTCATTTTCGATCATAGCCTTTTTCGGGAGCTTTTCGCTTGTTTCTTGAACGATGATCACAGCTGCAATCACCATGATAATCCCAACATATTGCCACATTTGCAAGGTTTCTTGAAAGATAAAAAAGCCAATGATTGCTGCAACAACTGGTTCTATCGTTGCAATAATTGAAGCACGGCTTGACTCAATATACTGTAAGCCTTTTGTATATAGGATAAACGCCATCATCGTTGATAGAAATCCTAATCCGATTATATAAATCCAAGCTTTAATATCCGTAAACAGATTCGCTACAGTCCATATCCCGCTGAACGGTGTTACTGCAACCGCAGCAAAAATAAACGTATACACTGTGACAGTAAGTGAATCATATTTTTTAAGCGCAAACTTGCCAAAGATACTATAAAGCGCATAAAAGAAACCGGACCCGATTCCCACCACTAGACCAAAGAGAGAAATCGTACCTGAAAAGTTTGGAAAGACTCCTACAACAAAGGCACAGCCCACAATGGTTACCACAAGTGCCAGGACTTTTCGGGTGGTGAGTTTCTCTTTAAATAAAATTCTAGCAAATATCGTGACAAATGCTGGTGCGGTATAAAGGAGAATCGCAGCAACAGAAATCGAAGTTTCCTCAATCGCTACAAACATGCACCAGTTAAAAAAGACAATACTTATAATACCTGTACCAAAAAAATATTTGCTGTCAGTTAGCTTCATTTTGAAGGCACTCGGATTTCTCAATAAAGCATATGTAATGAGAAAAATAGAGGCTGCGATTGCTCTCACAGCAACAACCTGTAGTGGTGTAAAGCCTATTGCGTACAGATTGCTTACAAATAAACCGATAATGCCCCATAATGCCGCACCTGCTGCAATTGAAATCCCCGCCGTCTTTTTGTTCATTAGCGTTTCCCCCGATGGACGTATTGCCAATATGTTACCAGAATTCAAAAAATTTTAAAAGTAAATATACCATTTTCGCATTACCCAATTACACAAAGTCACCTAAGGTTTCAATTTTACATACCAAAAAAGCTGAGTAAACTCCAATACTCAGCTTTTCCTTTTGTAATTTCTTATCTTATAGGCACTTCAATCGTTTCGTCATTTAATAGCACTTTAAGGACCAAAGGTTTATCTGTTTCTGAAACAGGTGTTGGAACTTGGAAATAGATATGAACATTCCCTTTTGTCAGCGGATTCACACTGGCACCACCAAACTTTGTACCTTCCTCTTCCTCTGTTGCTGCTAAACTTTCAAACTCATGCTTGCCATCGTATAGTAAAAAGAATTTAACAGGCGCAAGTTTGTGTCCATAGTTAAAAATATCCGTTGTATCGTTATTGATGGTACCTGTTATATGAAGATAGATTTGAGAATCTGCATTCGTACTGCGTGTTGCCCAAATATCATCGGGCTTCGGATTGGAAACAGAAAACTCTTTTACAAACGACGCATTCGTAAGCGTAATCTCTACAGAGTCATTATCATAATAAAATACCTTGTCGGAATCAAATAAGTTCTCAGCAGGTTGTGTTTCTTCTTTCTCATCGTCACCGGAAGCTCTAAAAACTTCTGCTTCCTTGCTTTTTGTTTCTTCACTATCTTCTTCTGTTTCTTTCGTTTCAGTGTCTTCTTCCTGAGTATTTGTTTCTTTTTCCGCTACATCCGTATTAGACGTATTTGACAGGTCGTCACTTTTCTTCGATGCTTCATTCGAACTACCACAAGCTGTTAATAGTACTGCTAATACCAATGTAAAAAGTATACTTCCCCATTTTTTCTCCATCATATTCCTCCTATAAACCCACTCAAAAACTAATTATAGTATCCAAATTTTGGGCATACAACAGGATTGGTTAAAAATAGGAAATAAATCCCTCTTCTTAAATTTCAAAGACTAGACCTTTTAACTATATCCAACTAAAAACACATACTTACTGCCTACTTTTTTTTAAAAAATTCCCTTACCCTGAGTAAAAATAATACTGATTTTTTCCTTTCCGTTTTGCTTCAAACATGGCCATATCGGCATGTTTCATGAGGACCTGCGCTGTATGGCCATCCTCTGGATAAAAGGCGATTCCTATACTCGAGGTCACGCTAACAGAAATGTCTTCGATAATGACGGCTTCCTGAATGGATTGTATGATTGTTTCGGCAAATTGCCTTGTCTCCTCTACATTTGTATTCGTTAGAAACAGATTAAACTCATCCCCCGCCATCCTTGATAGAATCCCCTTTTCTGGCAAAAGCTCCTTTAAGCGCATTGATATACGTTGAATGAAGGTGTCACCCACATCATGGCCATATGTATCATTAATCGCCTTAAACCCATCGAGATCTAAAAATAATAATGAAAGAGGTTGTCTCCTTTCGATCGCCACATTTAGTTTTTGAGCAAAGTATCTCCGATTTGGCAGGCCTGATAAAGGGTCATGGAAGGCGAGTTGTTGCATCATATCCTCTGCTTCTTTTCTAGCAGTAATGTCTGTAAAAAACACTTGGACATATGTTTCCCCTTGCATTTCATATGGGAAACCAGAGACTTCAACATAAATAGACTGCTTATCCACCCGGATCATTTTTTCTTCGATTGCTCCAACCGGCTTATCGTTTCGGATTGACTTCCATCTATTTTTAATAATTTGATGATAATCGGGGTGTATGAAGTCGAGAAAATGCTTTCCTACGACTTGACTTGAAGAAGTGCCACCTAAAATTTTGATACCGGTAGGATTAATATAATGAATAATGCCAAACTTATGGATGGTGATCCCAACTGGGGCTAATTCTACTAATCGCTTGTAATGTTCTTCGCTCACTAATAGACGATTTCGCAGTCTATCGTCTCTGCTTGCTTGAAAAAGGAGCAATACAAGCAGAATGAGAATAAAAATCGTAATAGCCGTTGCGATTGTATACCCAGATAAAACATATCCTGAATGGCCACCTCGATGATAAAAATCGACTATTTCGAAGGTCGTTGCACTCATTCCAGTGTAATGCATGCCTGCGATTCCTGTGCCTAGAAAGATGGATCCGGCAAATCCAAACCAAGCTTCATTTCTATATTTCGAAAATAGCCAGAATGTCACCGATGATCCGATAAACGCTGCTAAGAGAGAAAGTAGCATAAGTAGAGTTGCATAGGATAGATTGGCCTCCATTTGCATCGAACGCATGCTTAAAAAATGCAGCCCAAAAATACCAAGACTCAGCAAAAAGCTACTAGTCACCACTGTTCTCGTTTGTTGCCCTTTCGAGATAAGAGAAAAGGCAAGCAGTGATAACATCACAATTAGAAATAAAGACGCTAGGACGAGCCAAGTATTGTAGGTGACGGTTACGTTTATATGGACTGCAAGCATCCCGATAAAATGCACCGCCCACACACCCCCGCCCATTACAAACGAGGCTGAAAGCAGCCAAAACATATCTCTTTTTGTGCTTTTCATATTTCGCTTTATTAAATGAAGGGCAACATATGAAGTAAAAATACCAATCAGTATCGAAAGAATAACCATCCATAAGTGATACTCTGTCTCATAACTACTTTGAGTTGAAAACAACATTATAAAACACCTTTTCAAAAGATTTGGGGCGATGCCGTCACCACCTTATTATTAGGATGGTTTAATAGGGAAAATACATTCAAAATAGGATCGAATTCAATATAAAAACCCACGAAACTTGTGAGTTTCGTGGATTACAGGTTTACCTTTTTTTTGCCTTTGTAGCACTGCCTCTGACAATGAGCTTTGTGTGAATGGTTATTTTTTTACAGATTTCCCGCTTAGTTGCAATTCGCTCAAGTAGTAAGTCGACCGCAGATTCTCCCATAATCTCCGTGTACAATTTTACGGTTGTAAGCGGTGGCATCATGTATTGCGCAGATGACACATCGTTAAAGCCGACGATGCTTAGGTCCTCTGGTATTTTAACACCTAATTCATAAGCAGCCTTGTAGCAACCGACTGCAATTGAATCGTTTGCGACAAACACCGCGGTTGGTTTTTCGTTCTGACTAAGCATCTCCTTAAGGATCTGATAGCCATCCTTTGGATTATAGCCGCCAATTTTAACGAATTCCTCATTAAAAATTCCTTTTTCCTTTAAATAGCATTCAAAGACATCCTGTCGTAAGTCCTTGAACCGATTACCATACATATCTGTTTCAACTCCACCGATAAAACCTATGTTTTTATGTCCTAGGTCAACCAAATAGTTGAGCGCCGTTTTCGTCGCAGAGGTAAAATCGATGACAACAGCATCAAAACTATCCTCATCTGGATTTGAATCCACAAACACCGATGGCTTATCAAAGCTCTTAATCAATTCAATGTCTGCTTTTTTAAAGGTTCCAAGGCAGATGATTCCGTCCAATTTTGATAGACTTCTTTTTGTATCGTCTTTTGTAATTTTTAATAATTCCATCCCCAAGCTTTCAAGCTTCTTTTCTAATGCAACCCGAATTGAAAGATAATAGGTGTCGACTAATTCCTCTTCTAGTGAATAGGAATAGTAGAGCCCCACTATCCCTTTCTTTTTCGTTTTTTTCTTTTTCGGGGTAACGACATAATTTAGTTCCTCTGCCGCTTCGAAAATTCGCTTTCTAGTCTCCGGTGCAACGTTTAACGTTTCATCATAGTTTAACACCCGAGAGACCGTTGCCATGGAAACCTGCGCTAAATCTGCTATATCTTTAATTGTCGCCATATATCATACCCACTTTTTTCTTTATACTTCCATTTTAATACAGATGATCAATTGTTACACTGCTTCTTTGTAGCTTTTTTTCCTTATAAATTTCAATTTTGTTTCAGAAATGATGATGGCTACAAGGATAATAATGGCTCCGATGATCATTCTTGTAGTTAACACTTCACTTAGAATGATAACGGAGAATACCATGCCCCAGAATGCTTCTGTTGATAAAATGATGGCCGCATTTGTTTCGGTCGTGAATTTCTGAGCGACTGTTTGTAGTAAAAACGCAATTGTTGTGGAGAAAACCCCTAAGTACAGAACCGCCGATACTCCTTCAAAACTAGCCGTAAAATTCATTTCTCCTTTGAAAAGGACAACGATGAAACCCAAAACCGTGGCAGCCGCCATTTGAATAACCGTTAATAGCACTGGGTCTTCATCCTTCACAAACTGTGCCGTGTAGAAAATATGAAATGCGAATGCAACCGCACATAACAAGGTCAAGAAGTCTCCAAAGTTAATGCCGCCTGAGAGCTGAAGTGATAACACTCCTATTCCGGTTATCGCAAGCACTGCGCCCAAGAGCTCAAACTTATCCATTTTTCGTTTAAAGATAAAGAAAGCAATAATCGGAACAATTACCACATTTACCGCCGTCAAAAAGGCATTTTTCGATGGTGTGGTATAGACTAACCCGACTGTTTGTAGAGCAAATGCTAAATATAGAAAGATTCCAATGATTGAACCCTTGATTAACGTACTCTTTTTGATGTGTTTTAGTTTCTTAAAAAAGACAAGACTTAACAAAAGAACACCAATTAGGAAACGGATTGCTAGAATTTGATAAGGTGTATAATGTTCCAGCGACACCGCGCTCGCCACAAACCCGCTTCCCCAAATGATGGCTACTATCGTAAGACCTATTTCCCCAAAATGTTTCCGCATGTAAACCTCCACCTATTGGGAATCAAGGGACAGGTCCCTCGTCCCATTTTTTTAGATTCGTGGGACAGGGGACCTGTCCCCGTGTCCCATTAATTGAAGAAAGACGCTTGATGTCCATGTGAAGGAGGTATCGACGAGCCCTGTTCCGTTATGAGGGTCGAAGTTTTCTGCCATTCCGCCGACAAGTGTTAGATTTAAGTATTTCTCTCTAATTCTTTCTCCAATTTCACTGTAGCCAAAACTTTTTAATGAATCAATAAAAAGATAGGTGACTGGTGCCCAAATTGGTCCAAGCCAGTAGCCATTTTCCTTATAAAATGGACTTGATGGCATTTCTGTTGCAAATCCATATTTCGTTTCAAAGGTTTCCGTAAGGTCCTCCACAAGCTGATCCATCACCTTTTTATCAAGACGATACCCGATCAGTACAGGCAAACGCAGAATCAAGCTTGAGCGAATGTCAATCATTTCAGCATTCTTACCAACACGCCCAAAGAATCCATTTTCGTCGTACAATCTATCCATTAATAAAGCAAACATTGAATCTGCTTTTTCTGTAAATTGCTTCGCTTCTTCCTGCTCTCCAAGAATGCCCGCAAATTTCGCTAAAATATCATATGTTCTTATTAAAAAGCTAGCAAGGTCTGGTGCTTCAACCGGCATACCACGATGAAATAAGGACGCATTGTCCCAGCCGGAATCATTGCCGTGCTTATAATGTGGAAGTCGACCTTCATATGTTCGATATAGGTCAAAATACTTTATAACTTTTTTTGTAGATTCATAAACCTCTCTTAAGCGGTTTACATCTTTAAAGTAATCATTTTCTTCCATGAGTTTTTCATAAACATATGCAAAAATCGGAGGCTTAATACAGTTATAGGATACAAATTTATCATTCACAAAATCAGGGTATGCCCCAGATTCATCCTGTGTATCGATAAAGATTTTTAATTGGGAATACGCAAGTTCAGGATACTTAGCTCCTAAATTTAATGCATTGAAACAATTGTCCCAAGACCAAATATTGTACATCCACAGCTTTGACATATACATGGCGTAATCTTTTAAAAGGCCATCTGGGTGAACGACACTTGACCACGTGATATACGCCGCACGGTCAATCGAAGCTTGGTAGACTTCATTTTTCTCTGTGATATTTCCGACCCACTCTTGATAGAGTTTCTCGACCTTGTCTTTACCCGCTTCAAAGCTTACATATTCTTTCGGCTTAAAAACAGTCCGATAGCTCTCAATCACAAAGTGGCCATTACTCATGCGAATGTCGATAAAATCATTTCCGATGACATTCCATGGTGCTTCAACTGACATTTCTCCGCTGAGCTTGCTGATCATCAGCTTTAATTCCTTCGGATAGATATGATATTCATACATTCCATCCTCATATTCATGCAAGGTATCGTATTTTACTTTGCTTGCCTGCAAACGTAATTCTACTCCACTGACTTTCATATGGAGCTCGTCCTCTTCCGGAATGATGATTTCCGCATATTTTCCTAAGTCCTCAACTAAATAAAAACGCAAGGACGCTTCAGTTGCGAGGATATCAAATTCTTTTTCAACACCATCCAGCAAAAGATCCAATTTAAAAAGCTTTGAGGGTGCGTCATCCCCACCATGAACATCGCGTATATAAATTTCTTGAGAATCCTTCTCCTGTGACACGCAAAAATAAGAACCAAATCTAGAAAAAGGAATTTCTCTAATATCCAAATTCATCTATCATTCTCCTTTATGAAAGAAGCAGGGTTTCCCCTGCTCTCTTAACGTGCTGTGAAAAATTTACTTTCTTCTACTAGGCTATCCTTTTCAATCTTTCTTATTTCAAATTGAAGGCGGAAGTCCTCAATCACGGTTCGATATGGAGGTAACTGCTCTTCACCACAGCTATTGCTTCCAACACCACTTTGCTTATAATCAATGGTCAACACATTGAATGGTGACTTCTTGATTTTACCGCGGTGCTTCGCCTCTTCAAGAGCATTTGTTTCATAATCATGAATCGTGAAGTCATACTCTTCTTTAAAATTAATCAGGTACTTGTGGTCACCTTTTGCTAGCGCTAGGAAAGAGGTATCACATCTTGATCCATTTTCCTGTGGATACACATAATCAGTGTGCATGTCTTCAACAGTCTTGTTGTAGAGTCCAATTGGTTGGCTACGTTTCGTATCCTGATAGGATTCAGAATCCCCACGACCATACCAAGTAACATGGTTGTAATCTTGGTTAAGGTTCATTGTTACTCCAATACGTGGCAGCATTTCTGGAATTTCTATGCCGCGTAGAACTTTTTCACCTTTTAAATCAATGTTTAACGCACCATTTTTTGTGATACGGTAATTGTATGTTAAATGGAAGCCCCATGCTTGGTTTACAGTTGATAAATACTTCGTGATAACCACGTCCACATGGTTTTCAGACACCTCATAAGTGACTTCGCCAAGCTGTTCTTTTGTATTTTTAAGGAAGTACTTGTTAATCCAGTCATCCTTTTTATACATATCATTGTCGATGATTGCTCTCCAAAGCGTTACTTCAGGGCCTTTGTTAATAATCTCTTCCCCTTCAAATTCGAAGGATTCAAGTGTTCCGTACACATTTGAGAAAACAACCTTGAACTTATCATTTTCAATTTTAAGCTGAGCTGCTTCGTCTTCAATAACGAATTCAGATCCGATTGACGCGACAGGTTTTACACTTTTTTCAAGTTTCGTAGAATCTAGTAAAAAGCTTTCCTTTGTAATCTCGTGTCCTTTTTCCGCATGGAGAGTATCTTCAGCTTCTCGATAACTTAGGTAGATTCGAACATCGTCATGCTGTGCAGCTTTTGCTACATCGATTGGTAACGTGATTTCTGCTACATCATGAGCTTGGATGCTCGGTAGTTTGATTTCTTTTTCCTCGATAAGTGTGCCGAAGGATTTCACTTCGATATGAAGCACGATGCCACTGATGTTTTTAAAATCGTATAAGTTCTTCACACGAATTTTTCCTTCTGCTACGTTTACTTCCTCCGTCACTATCGGCTCGATGACCTTTTTGTATTCAATTAGTCCTGGTGATGGCGTTCTGTCTGGGTAGACAAGCCCGTCAATACAGAAATTTCCGTTAGTTGGGAAATCGCCGTAATCACCGCCATATAGATAGTGCGTTTCACCATTTTCATTCTTCGTTTCAATTCCATGGTCACACCATTCCCAAATAAAGCCACCTTGTAATCGAGGGTACTTTCGCATTAATTGTTGGTACTCTGTTAAACCACCAGGGCCATTCCCCATCGCATGTCCATACTCACATAAAATATGAGGCTTCTTACCTTCTGCATCTTTACCGATTTCTTCGAGTGGTTTTAAGCGAGTATACATGGTTGTGTAAACATCACTGTAAGCTGCAACTCTGTCACCCTCATAATGTACGAGTCTAGTAGGGTCGATTGCCTTAATCGCATTGTACATCGCTGTGAAGTTGCGCCCAGCTCCTGACTCATTTCCTAATGACCACATCACAATACTTGGGTGGTTGCGATCTCTTTTTACCATACGAACTGCACGGTCTACATATTGTTTTTCCCATAATTCATTATCGGAAATCCAGTTATAGTTACCGGTGTTTTCGAAGCCATGGCACTCAAGGTCCGCTTCATCTATTACGTATAATCCATATTCATCACATAAATCATAAAATACATCATTATTTGGATAGTGTGCTGAACGAACAGCGTTAATATTATACTGCTTCATCATTTTAATATCCTGAAGCATGTCTTCATAACTTACCGTTCTACCTGTCTTTGGATGTGAATCATGACGGTTCACCCCGTTAAAGAAAATGCGTTTTCCATTGACACGAATTTCATTGTCGATGACCTCAATTGAACGGAAACCAACGCGAAGCGGCACAATTTCCTTATCACCATTTGGTAAACAATATTCAAAAACAAGATGGTATAGATTTGGCTCCTCTGCATTCCATAAAAGCGGCTTTTCTATTAATTTACTAGTCTCGAATTTTCCGTCAGCCACTTCGATGTCAAACTGATCCACTTTCTCATCTCTGTGATATAGAGTTGCAAATAAACCTTTTACATCGTTTGTTAAAAATTCACCACCGACTTTCAAGGTGAAATTTTCATAGTTTTCATCAGGCAGTGTTTCCACAAAAACGTCCTGAAGCGTATTTTTGTTGATTTTAAAGAGCTCCACACTTCTAAAAATACCTGAAAGCCACCACATGTCCTGGTCTTCTAAATAAGTGCCATCAGAGAACTGATACACCCTTACCGTTAGGCGGTTGCTTCCTTGTTTCACATACTCCGTAATGTCAAATTCAGACGGTACTCTAGAAACCTTGCTGTAACCGACATGCTGTCCGTTCACATATAAATCAAATGCAGAGTCAACCCCATTGAATTTTAAAATAAGGGCTTCGTCGTCTACTAAATCAGAAACCTCTAACTCTCTAAAATAAATCCCTGTTGGATTTTCCTGTGGTACAAATGGTGGGTTGATAGCAAATGGGTACAAAACATCTGTGTAATGCATGTTTCCGTAACCCTTGATTTGCCAGCTAGATGGTACTTCGATATCGTCTAAACCTTCGACTGCGAAGTCCTCCGCCTCAAACCCCTTTGGTGAAAGCTCTGGTGCATCTACAAATAAAAACTTCCACACGCCGTCAAGCAATGTATAGCCCATACTATTTTCTTTGTTAAACGTTCTTGCGTTCTCTTTTGTTTCGTATCTATAAAAATCTGTATGTGCAGGGAGTCTGTTAATCCCAGTCAGATGGATATTCTCCCATCTTTTCATCTCTCGTCGCATATTATCTTCCTCCGCATTTCTGTGCTGATATTATTTAATAGAACCGCTAATTCCCTCGACAATATACTTTTGTGCAATCAGGAACACGAGAACTGGTGGAATAATCATGACTAACGTAATCGACATAATTGGTAGAATTTGAAGGTCATGAATTCCTTTAAATGCTGCAAGTCCTAGTGCTAATGTATATTTTGATTGATCTTGAAGGTAAATTAATGGACCTAAGTAGTCGTTCCATACTAATAAAATATTTAATACAGCAATTAGGATAAGTGGTGCTCTCATAATCGGTAAGAATATTTTAAAGAAAATCTGGAATTCGTTTGCTCCATCAATTCTTGCTGCATTTTCAAGATCCTTCGGTATGTTCATTAGGAATTGTCTTAATAAAAAGATATAGTAAGCTGATCCAAAAAACGCTGGGACAATTAATGGTTTTAATGTGTTAATCCATCCGAAAAAATTGAATTCCATGTATAACGGAATCATCGTTACGTCCCAAGGTATCATCATCGTTGCAAGCAACAAGATGAAGAGTCCATTTTTATATTTGAAGTCATATCTTGCAAATCCGTAGGCTACTAGAGAGCAAGAAATCAACTGCCCTAACGTTGTCATCACGGTTACGATGACCGAGTTTTTAAAATAGGTTCCAAACGGTTGACTGTTCCAGGCATCCATAAAGTTTCCCCACTGTGGCACTTCTGGGAAAATCTTTGGTGGGAAGCTAAACACTTCAGCCTCTGTTTTTAACGCAGAAAGGATTACCCACACAAATGGTAGTAAGAAGTAAAGTGAAAATAATCCAAGAAGGCTGTACATTATGATTTTATATTTCCTCGACATCTTCATTTTTTCTTCTTCCCTTCTTTTTTCACTTCATTTTCGTAAAATACCCATGTGGATGATGATTTAAAGATTAACATCGTTAAGATTAAGATGACGATGAACATAAACCAAGCGTTTGCACTTGCATATCCTAATTCATGGTGTTTGAAGGCGTTGTTGTACACGTATAGTCCGTAGAAATAGGTTGATTTTAACGGACCTCCACCGGTTAAAAGTAAGACTAGGGTTAATTGTTGCAGTGCGGCGATTACCGATGTAATCACGTTGAATAAAATTGTTGGTGTAATACTAGGGATTGTGATGCTGAAAAACTGACGAAACGGACCCGCACCATCAATTGCTGCTGCTTCATATAATTCTGGCGGGATTCCTTTAATGTCTGTGTAAAAGATAAGCATCATTGTTCCGACACCCCAGGCACTCGCAATAACGATTGTCAGGATTGCCCACTTCGGATCGACAAGCCATTTTGGCCCTTCAATACCAGCTAATGAAAGTAGGTAGTTTAAAATTCCATATTCAGAGTTAAAAATCCAGCCCCAAATAATTGAAATTGCAACTCCGGATACAACCGCAGGTAAATAGAAAATGGTACGGAAAATTTTCATTCCTTTTAATGGTTGAGTAATGAGGAGCGCTAAGATTAGGGCAGTAACTAAGTTTAACGGCACAAAAATCGCGGCAAATTTAAATGTAATGGCTAAAGATTTATAGAATTGTGGATCGTCAGTGAACATCGTTTTATAGTTGTCGATACCCACAAAGCTTGGTGCACTTGTAATTGGCCAATCAAAAAAGCTCATGATTAATGAAAAAGCTAATGGACCAAGAGTGAACACCAAAAATCCGATTATCCAAGGTGAGATAAATAAATAGGGTACTTTCCTACTTACCAGCTGATAGCTATTCGCTTTCTTTGTTTTATTTAACATAAGATGACCCCTTATTCAGATTAGAAAATAGGGTAAAGCACTGTACAAGTGCTTTACCACGTTAAGTTTTTTACTGAGCAGCGTCCTTTAATGCTTCTTTAGGATCTACCATTGTGCTTGGGTTAAAGATCGATTCGAATACATAATTTAGATTGTCGGAGACCTGACTCCAGTCCTCTACGATAAAGGAAGCAGGAGTATAGCCCTCACTCTTTTCTAACATGGAGTAGAACACACTCTTCATTTCGTGTTCCTCAAGCTTTTCACTTTCTACAACAGATTTTAGAACTGGTAGTTCGAAATCAATTCTTGCTTTGTTTGCTTCTTCGCCAGTCCAGAATTTAATGAACTCAAATGCTTCTTCTTTGTTTTTAGAATTCTTAGAAATAGAAATTCCTGAAGAACTTAAGATACTAACACTTTTTCCATTTTCAAACGTCGGTAATTCAACTACACCATAATCAATTCCAGCCTCTGTTAATGGGTTAAGTCCCCATGCACCATATACAAACATGGCAACTTTACCAGATTTCATTTCTGTAGCTCCAGAACCCTCAGTTGGAATCGCATAGCCTTCTTTCGCCATGTTTTGGAACATCTCAAACACTTCAACTGATTCTTTTGAATCAAGGTTTCCTTTTAAGTTTCCTTCTTCATCAACGTATGCTGCGTTGTTACCCCATAAGAACATTTCGAAATCATATGGGTCAGGCTTTCCTGAGAAAGCAAATCCAGTAACCTTTGAATCTTTGTTTGTTATTTTCTTAGCTGTATCTTGAAGATCTTTCCAAGTCCAGTCTGCTTGCGGATATTCAACACCGGCTTCGTCAAATAGAGCTTTGTTGTAATAAACAACATGTGTTGTGTATCCAACTGGTAATCCAAGGATTTGGTCATCCGCTGAGTTATAGTTCCAAAGAGTTTCATAGAAATTGTCTTTGTATTCAGCGCCTTCTTTTTCAATGTAAGAATCAAGTGGCTCTAATGCATCCTTGTATTGTGGGTAGTTCCACATATACATAATGTCCGGAGCATCCTTCGCACCCATACCAGCTGTGATTTTTGTATCATACTCACTTCCGTATGCTTCTAAAACAACTTCAATATTTTCGTGAGTTTCATTGAATTTGTCGATCATTTCTTGCTGTAAGTCAACATCGTCACCAACATCCCATGTAGCAAATCGAAGTTTTACCTTCCCATCTTCGGTAGTGTCACCACTGCTTTCCCCCGATGATGAGCTACAACCCGCTAAAAGTAACATTGCTGCGATGAATAAAAAGAAAATAGATTTAAATTTTACTAGCTTCATAATTGCGCCTCCTTTTTATATGACACCTTCATTATATTCTGACTTTTACTAAATGTAAACGGTTTTATTATTTATTTTACTAAAATTTATTTTGGTATAAAATGGGTTATATTGTAGTGTTAGTAAGGTTTTACAGGTATTTATTAGTTTAGTAAAAAAGAGAAAAAGAGTTTTCTTTTTGGTGAAGTGTACGTATCGGATTAGTGAGTTTTAGTAAAAATGAGGCTCGGATGGGGCGCTTGTGGGTCACGGTGACAGGTCCCTTGTCCCAGTGAAGTAAGTCGTCGATAAGGTTTTGTCCGATATATTTTGTTTTCCGTCCGATATATTGAAAGTTATGTCCGATAAAGTTGAAGCTCTGTCCGATATCCGTTCAACTTCGTCCGATATATTCCTATTTATGTCCGATATCCTGAATACAGTTTGCCTTCTGGGTAGTCGAAGGGCTTTTATATCGATTACGTTTCGATTCTTATAAACTTTTCAAAAAAAAGCCGATTCCTCTTCTACTGAGAAATCGACTTCTTGTTTATTGGGTTACAGGAACCCCTTGATTATAAAGTTGGGACAATGGACCTGTCTCTCTACACCTAGATTGGACTAATCGTAAATTCAAATTCCATGTCTTCGTTTGGATTTAACAGGTATTCTGGGTGAACAGGTGCTCCCCAGCTATCGTCTCCTCCAACGCCCATTTGTTTGCCTGCCACAGTTACAACTGTGTAGTGTACATTTGGCAGTTCATAGTGATGAGCGGCATTTTCTAGTTCAAAGGCCGTGTAAGGTGAAAAATTACATTCTACTGGACGAGATGTTGAAGCAATTTTAATTCCTTGTCCTTCACGGTTTGTGAGGTTTACCCAACGTACTCCTGTGCGATTGCCAGACTCTTGCGGTTTTACATATCCAGACAGGTTGTCTGCAACTGTATTTTTAAATACCCCGAGCCTTGCGCCAGCAGCACGGTCTGAATAATTTTCTTCCGGCCCCATCGCGTACCACTCTAATTGGTCATAATCAGCAGAAACCTTAAATGAAAGAGCAAAGATTGGCATTTGTGGAAGGTTGGCAGCGCCATGATAGTTTGATTTTACACGAACACTTCCATCTGCAAATACAGTAAATGTATTCTTCACTTCAATTTCCGAGTGGATCGAGAATTTATAGGTGAAAGTAACCTCTATACGGTCCTGTTTTTCCTCTACATCCCATCCAATCGATTTACGAGCTAGACTAGCTGCATACCAGCATCCAGATTCAAACCCTTGAGCAAATCCTCTATCATTGTCGGTTGTTGCTCTCCAGAATAGTGGAAGTAGTGGTGCCTCAATCATCTCTCTACCTCCATATTTCATCGAAATCAGACTACCCGCCTTGCGACAGAACATGATTGTAAAATCAGTACCATGTATACCCACATTCTGTGTTCCGTATGCTACTCGTAGATTCCCGCTAGGAACTTTTGCAATCTGTTTTTTCTCTTCAAACACAAATTGGCCAAAAGCAATCTCATAACCAGCATCTGCCCAATACTCTTCTTCTTTCAGTTTAAAAGATGTATGGATGACATATTCACCTGCTTCATCAAGTAAGTCTGTTGGCCAATTAAATTCAGCTCGACCTTCACTTTGTGCAGGAATCACCACCGTTTGGCCTCGATTTCGGTGCAATTCTTTTCCATCTAGGAATAAAACGTACTCTAGTTCATAATTTGATGTATCTTCAAATAGATTTTCATTTTTAATCGTTACGCCTGTTTTATCAACAGTAAGTTTGATATTTTGATAGAGATATTTTACTTCTTGCATCTTTGGTGAAAGCTCGCGATTAGCATAGACAATGCCATTTGTACAGAATCCATAATCTGTAGGGCGGTCGCCAAAATCTCCTCCGGTCGCAAGAAACTCCTGACCATAACGGTCTTTTTTCACCAAGGATTGGTCAATATAATCCCAAATAAATCCACCTTGGTACATCTCATATTTATTTTCAAGAGCCGTGTATTTGTGCATGCCTCCAAGGGAATTCCCCATCGCATGTATATACTCACAGCTTATATAAGGCTTTTCAGGATTGTCCGTTAAATATTCCTCAATATCCGCAGGCTTTGCGTACATCCGGCTTTCCATATCACTTGTGTCGTTGTAGTCACGATTATGGAACACACCCTCATAGTGGACTAGTCGGCTTGGGTCAACAGATTTGAAGTAATGAGTAACATTTAAAATAACCTCACCTGCATATGACTCATTCCCACATGACCATATCAAAACGGAGGGATGGTTTTTGTCTCTCTCCAGCATTGAAACGGCTCGATCTAAGACAATATCATTCCATTCTGGTTTGTTCCCAGGGATATTCCATGATGGTTCTACCTGCCCCATCTTCTGCCAGGATCCATGTGTTTCCAAGTTCATTTCATCAATCACATAGATTCCGTATTCATCACATAACTCATACCAATAACTTTGATTTGGGTAATGTGCGGTACGGACTGCATTAATATTGTGTTGTTTCATTGTTTTAATATCCCAAAGCATGTCTTCCTTTGTAATCGCACGGCCGCTCCGATGGTTGAATTCATGACGATTGACACCCTTAAATACGATTCTCTCGCCATTGAGTCGCATGATTTTATCCACAATCTCAAACTTACGGAATCCAACCTTTTGTGGAATAACCTCAACAAGTTCCCCTGAAGCACTATAAATTTGGATAAAGAGTTTATACAAATACGGATTTTCCGCACTCCACAACGTTGGAGCTTCTACCTCCATCGATACTGAACCCTTTTCATCCGTAAGCGCACTACTAGTTTTTTCTACTCTGTTCCCTTCTTTATCACAAAGCTCAGCTACAATTTCGGAGCCAAAAGGGATATTTGGTAGAAGCTTATAATCTACTTTTAGCTCTGCCTTTTTAAACGATGAGTCAAGATTTGTATGAATGTGGATATCCTGTGCATGAATCTCAGGAACTGTATAAAGATATACATCTCTAAAAATACCAGAGAATCTCCAAAAGTCCTGATCCTCAAGCCAACTCCCGGTGCTACGTTGGAACACCTCTACTGCTAGTTTATTTTCCCCTTCTTTTATAAAAGGAGTTAATTCAAACTCAGCAGGTGTGAAGCTATCTTCGCTATACCCAACAAATTCACCATTCAACCAAACGTAGAATGCAGACTCTACACCTTGAAATGAAATATACACAGGTTTGTTTTCCATATTCTCAGGTACTTTAAAGTCCTTAACATAGCTGCCAACCGGGTTAAAATCCGTCGGGATTGCTGGAGGCCGTATATCTTGATGTCCATCCCACGGATAAATTGTATTCACATATTGTGGCGTTCCAAATCCTTGTAATTGAATGTTGCCCGGAACGGTAATATTTTCCCAAGCTGAACACTCAAAGTCCGTTTCGTAAAAACGCTCTGGTCTTGAATCAGGGTTGATTGAATAATGAAATTTCCAATTTCCGTTCAAGTCGTAACGCATCTTCATTGCAGATGCTTCTTTCGCTTCCTCTAATGTTTCATAGTAAGTGTGGTCAGAATGAGCTGGTATTCGGTTCACTGCAAACACATTTACATCGGTTAGCCAATCGATACTTGGAGTTTGAACTCGTTTCGTTTCTTGAATTTGAGTATTCGACATCATCATATTCTTCCTTTCTATTCGTCTACCAAATGGTGTTAGTTATTTTACGGACCCCATCATTCCTGCTACGAAATGCTTTTGAAGTAGGAAGAAGATGAGGGCTGTTGGTAATGTTGCAATCACAATCGTTGTCATAATCATCCCGAAATCAGGTGCATGACTCGAACCAAGATTCGAAATAAGCAATGGAATCGTATGGTTTTCTGGTGACTGTAGCACAACGAGTGGCCACAGGTAATTGTTCCAGCTTGCCATAAACGTTATGATGGCTGCCGCCGCATAGGTTGTTTTCATCGTTGGTACATAGATACGGAAGAATACACCAAGCTCTGTTAAACCATCCATTCGTCCCGCTTCTAGTAGCGCTTTTGGAAACATCTTTGTATTCTGTCTAAAGAAAAAGATCAGAAATGCCGTTGTAATACTTGGCAACATAGCAGCCGTTAACGTATCTATCCCAATCCCAGGTGCATATTGAGAAATAGTCCCAAACATCCGGAAGAGCGGAATCATCAGTGCAGCAAAAGGAATCATCATCGACAGAAGCAAGATATTAAAGACTACATCCTTTGCCTTACTACGGTAGATTTCAAAGCCATATCCTGCAAGCGACGCAATGATTAGAGATAAAATGGTCGTTGCGATCGAGATAATGGCTGAATTCATTAACGCTGGAACAAGGTTGACCGAATTTAATAGGTTCTGGAAGTTTTCCAGCAAATGTGTTCCAGGCAATAACCTCCCATTTGTCACATCAACAGATTTATTTGTTGCACTAACAATCATCCATAAAAATGGGAAAATAGAGATGATCGTAAAAATCGATAGAATGATATAAACGAAAGCCTGTTTTATTTTATGCATTTTTATCACCTGCTACTTTGAACTGAATGATCGAGAAGAAAATGATCATAATTACGATTGCATATGACACTGTCGCAGCATAGCCAAAATCAGGAGTATATTTAAATGAGAGATTATAAATATACTGAGAGATTGTTAATGTTGCATTACCTGGTCCACCCTTTGTTATGTTCATTACTTCATCAAATAACTGAAGCGTACCAATGGTTGATGTAATCGATGTAAATAAAATAATCGGCTTTAGCATTGGAATTGTAATTTTAAAAAATTGTTGAAAAGCATTTGCACCATCAATCTTTGCTGCTTCATAAATAGAGTTATCCACATTTTGGAGTGCAGATAGATAAAAAATCATATTATAGCCTGTCCAACGCCATGTGATTGCGATAATAATCGTTACCTTTGCCCAAAAAGGATCTGTTAGCCATTGAATTGGTTCTGCGATGAACGACAGGTTGATCAGCATTTTGTTAATGATGCCATCTGTACTAAATAAATATTTGAAGACGACCGAATACGCGACAAGTGACGTAATACACGGTAAAAAGATAGCCGTGCGAAAGAATCCTTTTAGCTTCAAATTTTTATTATTTAACAAAACCGATAAAAACAATGCCAGAATGATCATGGCAGGTACTTGGATGATTAGGTAAATAACCGTATTTTTCACAGCCGTTATAAACGTCGGATCCGTAAACAACCGCGCGTAATTGTCAAAACCTACAAACTGCAGATTTGTTCCAGCACCTGATTGAAAAGATAGAATGAGCGCTTGGACCATTGGATAGAAATAAAATATACAGATCATGACCGTTGCTATTGAGATAAACGACCAGCCGATTAGCCCATTTTTAAAACGGAGTTTGTTGTTATACTTTCTTGGTTTCGTCTCTAAGTTCTGCTTCGTAGTTGCTTGTATCACTTCTCTCAACTCCCTACTTATCTATATAAGAATAGCCCCGGAAGAGCCCACCATTATTCGTACAGGTGAAGCCGGCGAGTTCCGAGGACTATTAAATTCGAATTTATTATTTGATTTGTGTTTCCGCTTGTTGTTGTGCATCTTCTAGGACTGTGTCTAAGTCTTGTCCATTCAGATAATTTTGCATTGCCACTATTAAAATACTTTCAATCGCATATGTGTGCATCCCATAGTTTACTTGTGGAATTTCTTCAGCCCATTTCGAAAAATCTGAAACAATAGATTGACCACCAAAGAATTCATCTGTTATCTGATAAGCTTCCCCTTCTGTAGCTGGGGTATAAGTACCGATTACCCCAATTTCAGTTACTAATTTTTGATACAAGTCTACATTTGAACCAAATGTCTTTGTAAGGAAATCAACTGCATTCTCTTTACCAGGAACATTTAGAACATACCATGATGCACCACCTAGGTTGGATGCATTTACAGATTCAATGCCTGGTAGAGTTGGATGAGGTACGACAGCCCACTTACCAGACTGAGAGCTTTCGGCTTTGATGGAAGGCGTAATCCAGTTCCCTGTTGTTACTGTCGCAACTTCTCCACCGTTAAATGTAGCCAAGAACTGATTCCAGTCTGAGTGAAAATTCATTAGGTCGTTCTCAACAAGTTCTTTATAAATCTCAAAAGACTTTTTAAGAGCCTCATTATCAGCTATATATGGCGTAGTCCCATCTTCCTTAACGTACCACTCACCTGCTGACTGAATCATAGTATGAATAATTCCTAACTCATTTGGGTCAAGAGTAAGCAATCTCTTACCCGTTGCTTCTTTTACTTTCTTCCCAATTTCAATGTATTCTTCCCAGTCGATGTTTTGTAAATCTTCAACCGTATAGCCCGCTTCTGCTAAGTAATCTGTTCTCACGTATAATCCAGTTACTCCTGAGTCAAATGGAAGACCGTAGTTTTCGTCATTTACACTCGTTGCTTCTACTTTATATGGAACAAAATCTTCTGTTTTATAAGTTCCAGTAAGTGGATGGAACATGTCTGGATAAGCTTGTAGAAAACTTTGTGCACGATAATCTTCAATTAATACGATATTTGGTAATCCCTTCGTTGTACCAGAACTTAAGCTCGTATTCAGCTTTTGCACAATGTCATCTTGCGCATTTTCAATGATCTTGACGTTGACGTCTGTATTTTCAGCAGCATACGCTTCTTTTGCTAATTCAATTGCTTTAATGTTAAAGTTTGGATCCCATGCCCAAACGGTAATCTCATTTGAATCTGAGCTTCCCTCCGGTTCAGTACTATTCGAAGACCCCGAAGAACACGCAGCCAACACAAGCATGCTAACCATCAATAGTGCAAATACTTTCTTCATGTTTAAATCCCCCTAAGAATGTCTGTTAATGTAAGCGTTATCCTCCTTACATTTTCTATGTTATCATCACGTAGAGCGCATGAGTTAGGACGATATTTTTGTAAATTTGTGATATTTTTGTATGTTGGTTGCGCTTCCATTTATTGACTTGTATTATCTTTAGGATTTGTGAAAATTTTTAGTTTTTTTGTATTGGAAGTGTGATACGAACCTTTGTCCCTTCACCGATAGTACTTGAAATCGTCACACCAAAGTCTTCCCCATATAATAGCTGGATGCGTTCATTGACATTCCGAACACCGATTCCACTGAACATCTGTTGTTTGCGCTTCGTATCCGGTAGGTTATGATCGGTAGTCACTTCCATTCCGTCACCATTATCAAGGATCTCACAAATGAGGGTATCTTCTTCTTTCCAAACGAGAACATTAATTGTCCCACCACTCTTTTTATTGAAACCATGGAAAAAGGAATTTTCAATAAATGGCTGTAAAATGAGTTTTGGAATTTGGACATCGTTACACTCCGGACCGATAAAATAATTCACTCGAATTCGCTCACCATATCGTTTCTGATTAATGAAGGCATAGCTTTTTAAATTATCGATTTCTTGATCCACGGTGATCGTTTCACTAATATTGCCAATGGTATTTTGGAGAAGTGAGATTAGCGCATTGACTGTTTCGGTTGCCTCTTCTTTTCCACCTTGCTGCACCATGAACTTGATTGAAGTTAACGTATTATATAAAAAATGTGGATTGATTTGTTGCTGGAGTGCTGCTAATTCTGCATTCCGTTTCTGTTTTTGGCTCAGCACAAGTTTGTCTACATACTCATGAAGCTCATCAAGCATTGAATTGAAGGCTTGACCAATTTGACGTGTTTCATATGTACCCGTTACCGGTATATAATGATCAAAGTCATTTTTGGGGGTATTTTCAATTTGCTTTACAAGATTTGTCAACGAATTGGTCAACCTTCTTGAGGCAAAAAACACAATGATAATCGCTAGGATCATAAATAGTACGCTGATCATGACAATTGATTTTTTATCAATGATATCCTTAAAAGCTGTTTGTTTATCAATTAAATTGACCAAATACAAATTTAGGGTAGGGCTATATTCAGTCATAATAATATGATCCTTGCCCTTAAATTCTGTATTCATGTAATTCTTTTGTTGATCCTCTAATTGGATGGCATAGTCCAGGAGCTCTACTTCTTTTTTCCCAATGAACTCCTCCCGATTACTAGATAAAATGGTCCCCGCCTGATCCATCACTAGTACATCATTCCCTAAGCTCGTGTAGCTACTATAAAACTTTCGAAAATCTTCTTCTAGAATCGTAAAGTACATGGATCCATAAACATAGTTTGATGTTCGTTCCATGAATGCCTTTGAAGCAATAATGAATCGATCATCCTCTTGTTGTTCAAGATGATAAAGCAGTCTTTTAGGTTGTTTTAGTGTAGCTGTAGTGATGAAATGATTCTGCAGCTCTTCATCTGATAAGGCCCATGCAGGTCGATCCGTTGCATAAATAACACCATTTATCCCATGGACCAAAATGCTTACATTATAAGCTTCTACACTGGATTTTATCGTTTCTAATTGTGAGTTTACTTGATAATAATAGCTGCCCAACATACGATTTGAGTGATTACCTGTGAGAAAACTCTTAACCGTTCCGTTTTGCAAAAGGTTATTCGAAGCAATCACAATCGAATAATGAAAAGTTCCTAAACTCTCCTTTATCTGATCCATCACCTTGCTATTGTTAAAACTAAACCGCTCGACAAAAAACTTCTCTGACATGCGTAAAGTGGTCCAGGATATCAATGAGGAAACCGTAACTATAATCACGATGGTAAGAAGAAACATTTTATAAAACAGGCTATTATGTCTAAATCGATTACGTAAAATTCTCATGTACATCTCATCTCTTTTTTCGTCTAAATTTACTAGGTGACATTCCGTGTACCTTTTTAAACACTTTACAGAAATAACTATGGTCCGAATAACCAACCATTCCACTAATTTCTGAAATGGGTGCCGTATCCTTTAGGAGGAGCTGTGAGGCTTTTTCAATTCGAACCTTATTCAAATATTCTATAAACCCTTCTTTATTATGAGTAGAAAAATAGCTAGATAAATACGAAGGATTAAAATGGAAATGCTCGGCTACACCAGCAAGGCTTAGTGGTTCCGCATAATGGTCTTCAATATATTGCAGGAGCTTTTTCATATTCAAATTAATAGGTTGATTCTTCTCCGATTGTAAGCATTTGTTTACTTGTTCAATAAAAGTCATTAGAATATCGACTGTTTCAGTAGACGATTGAGCTTCATTAATCGACCTAAAGTATTCATACTTGGCATTCTCTATTTCCGAGAAATCGTACTCCGTATTACCAAAAAGAACGGTCATGTGAAAGATGATATGTTCGAAGAATGATTTAAACTCAAATACATCTGTTGTATAGATTGTAGAAAATGAAGTTACATAATCCTGCAAATAGCTAAAAGCTTCTTGGAAACGATCTTGCTTACATTCATTTGTGAACCACTCTATTTTAAAGGGTTCAATGTTAAGTATATCTCTTTGTAAATCTTGTGCCCGTAAAAGAGGGATGTCGGGAAAATAAAATCGATATTGCATTAGTTTTGAAACCTTATCCCGATAAATGAGTCCAATCTGTGAGAAGTCAGCGAACGGATCACTTAGAACAAATCCTGAATCCTGTTGGCTTTCCGCCATCATGTTTGCAAAATCGACGACCCTTTGGGTGTGGTCTTTTTTTACATTCAGAAGAATGACGGTTTCGTCTTTATTAAAAGGAATCGTGTGATAGATTCCTTGGTCTACAAAAGATTGGAATTGTCCGGTGATACGATCCTGAATTTGGCTGCGTTCAACTCTTGGAAGGTTCCCACTAAAAACAACCCCTAATAGATAGAAACAGTCATAGGGAAACATCCTAGATATCAGTTCGGGATCGTAATCTGTTTCATATCCTGACATGATCTTATCAATGACATGATTGATTGAAATGTAATCCTGCTGTTTTGTCTCAATAGAATTTGCGGAGGGTATCCTGTTTACTGCTTTAGTAAGCACGCTTAATAGTGAATGAGCATCCAGCTTGGGCTTTAATATATAATCAACAACTCCACTTTGAAAGCTAGACCGAACATAATCAAACTCTCCGAAACTACTTAAGACGATGACTTCAATCTCTGGATATTTTGACTTCACGATTCTTGTCAATTCTTCTCCGTCCATGATCGGCATGACAATATCGGTAATGACGATTTGGGGTTGCGTTTGTTCAATGATTTCAAGCGCTTCCTTTCCATTCGAAGCTTCTCCCACAATTTGAAAACCTTCCCCCTCCCAATTCACATAATGTTTGATCCCCTGTCTAATTAAGACTTCATCATCAACAATCACAATTTTATACAATTCCTTTGTTGCCATTTGTTGTTCACCCTATTTGCAAATTTTTATACCTATTATACACATCAAAACGAGGAAACCGAAAAAAAGTGGTTTATGCTAATGCAAAAAAGCCGATTCCCTTAAATCCGGAAATCGGCTCTATGCTTTTTGGGTCACGGGGACAGGTCCATCGTCCCAACTGGGACAAAGGACCTGTCCCTCTGTCCTTAAAGTGCTTCTTTTATTACTTTTTTGTAATACATCACGGATAGGATACCGAAGATGGAGTAGAGCAAGGTGTATAGAACCATGACGATGATCATCGGGGTCCAGAGTTCGGTACCGAACCAGAACCAGCCTGATTTCACGGCGAAATAACTATGAGATAGCCCGACCACTAATGGTATTCCGAAGTTAAATAATTGTTTGATTTTGATACCATTTATCAGGTCCGTTCTTGTGAAACCTAATTTACGCAAAATCGTGTAGCTTCCTTTTTCCTCTTCGCCTTCATCCATCTGTTTGAAATAGAGAATACAACCTGAGGTAACTAAGAAGACCAATCCAAGAAATCCGACGATAAACATCATCATGCCCATATTTCTTTTTTGGTCGGTAAAGGCATCCATTTGTGATTCATGCGCCGCCCATTTTGCTATATCTAATTCATGAAAAATATCGTTTGCCTTCTGTAGGTCATCTCTTTCATCGATATCAATCCCAATTGATATCGTAAATTCATCGGCTATTTCTGGGTCAGCATCAGAAGCTAATTGCTGATACACTGTATCATCCACAACCGCGACCGGTAATCCGCCATTTGTTAAGCGTAATGGAAGTACATTTTTTTCTTCAAATCCTAAAAACTCTAAATCAATCGCTGTTGTTTTACCTTTCACGGTAAATTTCCCTTTATTAAAAGTCATAAATGACTGGATAGCAGAGTTATTATTGACAAATATCGATTCATTTTCAGCAACTTCAAGATCATCAACTGCATCATCCGAAACAATAACCAATGGCATTTGATCGATACTATCCGAACCTGACGGCTGCTCAAGACTAATTTCGAGTATCTTTGTTTGGTCTGAAATCACATGTAAAAATTCAACTTCTGTTTTATTGTAGCTAATTTGATTTTTATCCAAAGCTTCGATAAATTGGCTAGCACGCTCTTCATTTGGGATCGAAAAGTCGTAAACGACAGATTCCGCCGCTGATTTTTCTGCTGAATAATACGAAATATACGTAAGTGACAGCAATCCGAGAGATAAGGCCGAAACCGTTGTAATGACTGTTAGTAAAATGGAATTAGACTTCATCCGAAACATAATCGACGACAGTGACAATACTTTATTCACCGTCAGATACCCGTTATTCTTTTTCCGTATTAGATTAAAAACAAACCGAATTGATCCTTTGTAAAAAAAGTACGTTCCAATAATAACAGATCCTAAGATGGCTAACATAGCCATAAACAATGCTTCCATTGTCGTAAACTGTCCATCGAATAGCTTGGTTGATAAATAATAGCCAAAGATGATGAGCCCAAGTCCGAGTACACCGATCACTACTTCAAGTACGGAGACCTTACGTCTTTTATCTTCTGTTGTTGAACTCGTATTAAATAATGTTAAAATTTGCTGTCTTTTAATAAACAATGCATTTATCGCCATGATCACCACATAAATAGCAGCAAACACTAGCACCGTTTGAACAAGAGCTTCAGGTGAAAAACGGAGCTCGGCAACCTCATTGATCCCAATAATTTTTAATAGAATCATCATTACAAGTTTTGAAGATACAAAACCGAGAAAGATTCCGATAATCATTGATCCGAAATACAGAATCATGTTTTCGACACTTAAAATCCAAAACGTATTTCCTTTTGAAATCCCGACTAATTGGAATAACCCAATTTCCTTACCACGACGCTTGATAAACAATGTATTGGCATAGACGAGAAAGACCGTGACGATGCCTATGAGCATGACGGACGCAGCCTTCATCGCAGCAGCACCCTTAATCGACCCTGCCGCTTCATCCATCGCTGGGTCGTACTGCAACGTGACAAAGGCAAAATACAACGCAACACTAAAAACGAGGGCAAACACATACAAATAATAGTTTTTGATGTTTTTTACTAGATTTCGGAAGATGAGGCTTTTAAAGCTCATGCTGCACCCCACCTAACACAGCCTGGGTCTTAATGATGTCATTGAAAAAGTCCTGTCTGTTCTCCTCGCCTCGATTTAATTTCGTGAAAATTTGCCCATCTCTGATAAAGATAACCCGGCTACAGTAGCTTGCTGCTTGTGGATCATGGGTGACCATCACTATGGTCGCTTCCCGCTTTTCATTTAAATCACTTAGTTTATTTAGTAGATCAGAAGCCGACTTCGAATCAAGCGCCCCTGTTGGTTCATCCGCAAAGATAATACTCGGTTCATGTACGAATGCACGTGCTGCTGAAGCCCGCTGCTTTTGACCTCCTGAAATCTCGTTCGGATATTTATCTTTCACTTCGAAGATTCCTAATTCCTTTGCCACATCCTCGAACATGATTTGTGCAGCCTTGGGCGAAATCTTATTTACCGTTAGTGGTAACATAATATTTTCTTTGACTGTTAATGTATCTAATAGATGATATTCCTGAAAAATAAACCCGAGGTGCTGTTTTCGAAATTCTGCAAGTTGTTTGTCCTTCATACTTGTGAATTCCTTACCTTCCACTCGGATTGATCCTGAGCTCACGCGGTCAATGGATGAAAGTACATTAAGTAATGTTGTTTTACCAGAGCCTGAAGGACCCATGATTCCAACGAACTCACCCTTTTTAACCTCGATATCAATTCCCTTTAGAACCTCTTGGCGGTTCCACTTGTTTCCGTATGTTTTTACAATTTTATTAGCTTCTAAAATGTTCAATTGTATCAACTCCTTACCTCTAGCATAGACGGGATTGCGCTATTTTTCCTTCGAATCACCGAACAAAACATGAAAGCATGTGACATTCTTGTCACATGCTTGTTAGTTTGAGAAAATCATTTTTTCTTGGAAAAGTTAGTGTAAAAGTTGTTCCCTCTCCATATATAGAGTGGACATCTATCCTAATTTTTAACGGCTTTGCTGCATTTTTTGTGAGATAGAGACCCATACCAGTTGCCGCATGATCCCGATGATCAGTTGTAGACGTGAAGCCTTTTTCAAAAATGCGAGCTAGGTCTTTCTCCTTAATGCCACGTCCGTAATCTTTGATTTCTAGAACCACTTGGTCATTTTTTTGATAACTAAGGATCTCGATATCGGCGTTTTCACTATATTTTACCGCATTGGTTAAGAGTTGCCGCAACATAAATTGTAGCCACTTTGCGTCAGAAACCACCTCTGAAACCTCCAGCGACATATCAAAGCCAATCCCCTTTTGAAAACACCATGATTTTAACGATTGAATTTCTTGAATGAGTAGCCCTTTCAAATCAACCTTTTCTATGTACAGGTCGTTTTCCATGAAAGGGATTCTTCGTCCGTGCAACTGCAGATCAAGTAGCAAGTGAATCCGAAGCCATTCTGACATGAGCTGCTCCTTTAACGTGTGTTCCTCCACTCTCTCAATCATTAATTTCATCGTTGTCAGTGGCGTTTTTACTTCGTGAATCCAAGATAATAATTCATCTTTTTCCTGTTCAACACTCGTTGCGTAACGACTTATTTCCTTTTTATAAAAATGATGATGCTGGTTAAGAGCCGATTCTACCATTTTTTCAAAGGGTGTGTTACTTTCTTGGAGACTCTCCATGCCTACAGCCGGGTCCCATTCTTCTATCTTTTCATAAAACGAAGCTTCCCGATTATAACGAATGACGAGAAATAAAATAAACACGACGAAAAAGACAAAAACAATATAGAGAACCGATCGAAATGACAAGGATGAATCAAGATACCCAATCAGCAGGATTAACACTTGAAGAAAGCAGAATAATAGAATCCAACTGCGTCTTTCTACGAGAAATTTCTTCATCATTTAAGCGCCATCCTTTTCCCTAGCCATATATCCTTGTCCCACTTTTGTTTCAATATATTGCCCTAGGCCGATTTCTTCAAGACGCTTTCGTAATCGATTGACGTTTACTGTTAGGGTATTGTCACTTACAAATCGTTCATCATCCCACAGGCTTTTGATGAGCTCCTCACGGCTGACGATTTGGTTCACATTTTCGATTAGGACTTTCAATATAAACATTTCATTTTTGGTTAATTCAATTGTTTCAGTGTCCTTTTGCACGGTGTTTGTTACGTAATCAACAGATGCCCCATTCCAAATTTTTAAATGAATTTGCTGTTCAAGGCTATAGTTGTAGACTCGTCTAAGGACGGCCTGAATTTTCGCAATGAGCACATCAAAATGAAACGGCTTCTGAACAAAATCGTCCGCCCCAAGCTGCATCGACATGACCATATCCGTCGGGTGGTCCCTCGACGACAGAAAGATAATTGGCACCTTGGAATGCGTTCGAATCATCCGACACCAATGAAATCCATCAAATTTCGGCAACTGAATATCGATAATGACCAGGTCGGGCTGAATTCTCGTAAACTCCTTCATCACATTGCTAAAATCACCGATCCCGTACACATCATACGACCACTGCAACAACCGCTCCCGAATCTCATTAAACAACGCCACATCATCTTCAATCAACAAAATCTTAAACACACTACCACCATCTATCTGGGACACAGGAACAGGTCCCGCGTTCCACCATTTTATGGGAAACACTCCCTCATACTCCACTCTAATAATACCATAAACTACCACAACAAGCCTGAACCCTCTGATGGATTCAGGCTTCTATATATTTGTCCCGACGGAACCGAAAGTTTGTTTATTTCCTCGTTTCATTGACTGTACCCGTGCCCTTAATCTCTACTTCAACAGATATATTAATATCAGATTCTGCTAGTGCTTCACCCCAGTTATCCTCAACCTTTTTAAAATCATCGTACTGATAGGCTCTAGCGTAGATTCCAAATCCAAATGGGTCGACTTTAAGACCTTGAATTTTTTTAAACAGTTCCTCATATCCCATCTTCAACCGGTCTTCAATGGTCTTTTTGATTTCCTTTTCATGGGATATCATATCTACTGATAATAAGCTTTCGAGAACAACGATGGACATGGAGATTTTGACATCGAACTTAAACCCGTCCTTGTCACGCGATGTTTTAACTTTGGACTTCACCGTTTTCACTTCAAAACTCAAATCATTTTTATGAAAAATCCCCTCCTCTTTTTCAGTCGGAATCGTAATGGTCGTATAACTAATTTGATGTTTCCGATTATGCTTTAAAAAGAGGTATAACGTAGATTCCGATAAATCAAGAGAATCCACATATTTTCCACGATCGTTAAGTAACGCGGTTCCAATTACTTCAACCTTTTTCCCCTTTTTCACATTGGCTAAAGCTGGTGTCACTCCCTTATCGAAAAATTCAGTATGGAGCTGTTGGAGCGTCCCTTTTTCCGTTCTTGTTCGTTTATGATTTTTATCAATGACATTCTTCAAGTACATCGCAAGAAATGCATTGCTTTCCGGCTCATAGTTAATGACTTCGGATACTTGACCGTCTACAATAACCACTCTTGTATTAATCGAAAAATTACTGTTCCGGTACATTGTATCTAGTATAGGAAACCAGTCCTCATGTTCCACAACCCGTTTTCCCAGTAAAAGGATCTGGATTTTGGCACCCGATACCTCACCACCTGTCACTGCATCAAAAAATTTTCTAGAATCTCGAATTGTATCAGCCTTTGTGTGATATGTATCCGTTTGTGCCTTTGCTCCCTTACTAAATACAGGACTTGACTCATAAAAAATGAGGTTATTATCCTCATCAAGATCAATCCCAAAGACGAAGACAATCGTCGTATCCTCTAATGGAACTTGGTATCCACAGCTTGTAAGCATCAATACAAGTGGAAGAAACAAAAGAGTACGAAAACAACGTTTCATTTCAAGCTCCTCCTCTTTAATAGACCGTGTATGAGGACATACCCCCATAAACAAATAGGGAAAGCATACGAAAAGAGATAACTTAGTCTATGTAATTCCTTACTCCAAATCAAATTCATATGTGCGGAGGGAGGAAACAAAATAACATATATTACACTAATAACTAGGAACCAGAATAATAGTTTTGAGTGTTCCTTTTTTCCTAATATCCAGCTTGTACTATACACAGATACGAACAAGAGCGGAAGGACTTTTGTAGACATCACAAATATATAAAATGCGAACACTACAATCTCTAATCGCTCGACAAAGGTAAATTCGATAACCTTCAAGACTGTAATGGTTGGTTCATTAAATTTTGTAATTTCATCAGGACTAAAAATCACAAATGCTACAACCGTAATAATTAAATAGGCAATCATGGTAATTGTATTGGCAATAACAACCCCAATTGAGGCCATTTCCTTTTTATGCAAAAAAGGATATAGGAAAAAGGCGATATCAAATCCAACATATGCAATGATTGTGATATTCACAGTTTTCATGACGGGATGCCAACCTTCCTTTAATAGAGGAAGAAGATTTAGAATTTGGCCATCCTTAATAGAATATGAATATAAGATAATAATCCAAAGCGTCATAAAAAAAATAACCACCGAATATCTGCTTATAATTTGAATATTGTTACGGACCAATAAATACGTTGGAATAGATAACAATACCATGAGTAAAGCTATGGAAATTCGCGGTAAGACCCACGATTGTATAAACATTGCTTCTGTAATAAACGAGTAGAGCGCTAATAAACCAAAATACAAAGCAAGGATCACCCCAGCCACTTTACCAACCCACTTACCGAAGTAATGTGTCAACAGGTCAAGAATCGTTCCATTCGGGTGTTTTTTCATAATTTGAATAATAACTAAACTAGTAACTGTAGCAAAGAACCACCCTATTATTATGCCAATCCACCCATCAGTCCCTGCCTTTTCTGCTAAGTCTCTAGGTAAGGTAAGGACGCCAACGCCTACTTGAACACCATGAATTAATAAGATGTACTGGACGATTGAAATTTGTTTACCTTGAACATTCATCATTTTTTGTCACCCTTTGGACGGCTAGAATTCGCCCTTCTCAATTGAATGGCCAAAGAACTTACAGGACGTTTGAGGGTTGACCATTGCGGGAAACGTATAAACAAATCCTTCCAGTCTTGAATTCGTAAGGGTGAAACTGGACTTGCATAGGAAACACCAAGTGACTTTAGCTCAATAAGATGAACGATTAATGTCATTAAACCTACACTTAATCCAACAAAACCAAATAAGGAAGCAATAATCATCATAGGAAATCGGATAAGCCTGACGGAGGCCCCCATTTGATAATTTGGAATGATAAAAGAGGCAACTGCTGTTATAGCAACAACAATGACCATAATATTACTAACGATTCCGGCCTGTACGGCAGCCTGACCAATGACAATACCACCTACGATTCCTATCGTTTGGCCAATTTTGGCTGGTAGTCGAATTCCGGCCTCACGTAGCATCTCCAGGGCAATTTCCATAATTAATGCTTCAATGAACGGTGGAAATGGTACTCGTTCCCTCGACACCCCGATAGACAAGAGTAATTTTAAGGGAATTACCTCAAAATGAAACGCAATTACCGCAATATAAGTCGCTGGCAAAAAGATCGCCGTAAAAAAACCAACATACCTTAACAGTCGAATAAAGGAGGCGACCAACCAACGCGACGTATAATCATCCATGCTCTTAAAAAAAGAAAAAAACGTTGATGGTGCCACTAAGACATTAGGTGCTCCATCCACCACCATCACAATTCTTCCCGCCAAAATTTCTAAAGCTGCAAAATCAGTTCGCTCCGTAATAAGAAATTGCGGGAATGGAGAATAGGGATTATCCTCTATGTATTCTTCTAATACGATACAATTTGTAATACTATCAACCTTAACCTGTTGAAGTCGGTTTTCAAGTTCCTTAATTAAATCCGGATTGGCAACATCGTCTAAGTATAAAAGGGAGACCTTTGTTTTTCCTCTCTCACCCATGTTGTATTCATTTATTTTTAAACGTTGATTTTTTATATGTTTTCGAATGAGTGCAATATTTGTACTTCCAGATTCCGTAAACCCGATATGCTCAGCATAAACGGAAGACTCAATCGGAGTATCTTCAATTGATCGTTCTGGCCATTTTCCTGTATCTAGAAGAAATGCTACTTGGGAACCGTCCACAAACAAGACACTTTTCCCATGTAAAATATCGTCCGTGATTTTTGACCATGTAGTAACTTCCTTGATTTGGGTGACTGATACCTTAGGTGTTAAATCCTCATGAGTAGTATCAACATGAAATAACAATGGTCTTAATACATGCTCGCTGACCACCGTAGAATCTGTAAGGTCACCTAAATAAACGAGTGTAGCTTTCGAATTTGTTTGTTTAATCACAAGGTTGGTCACGACTAAATCAGGAGTTTTACTAAAAATGCTTTGTATTTCATTGACGTTATCTATTAAATGCAAGCTTATCGGTTCCTCTTGAGGTCCTGAATTCTCGTTAGGATTGGTTGGTTGCTGTTGTGTTTCCTTTTTATACTTTTTAAAAAAAGACATATGAAAACCACCTACGATATGATGGTTTAGTATGCGACAAAGACTGGAAAAACATGCAAAATAGGAACCGGATCATGCCTGGCTTTTCAATGATGAATGGTTACACCTGTGATGTTTTGTACGGCTTACCCTAATGCAACGTCAAGTATCATCATCACGACAAATCCAATCATTAAGCTCATGGATGCGAGATCTTTATTGCCTTTTTCCTGTGAACTTGGAATTACTTCTTCTGCGACAACGAAAATCATCGCACCAGCAGCAAAGCTTAATGCGTACGGAAGCAATGGTGCAATGAAGGATACCGCAACTGCCCCTACAACAGCCGCAATCGGCTCGACCATCCCTGAAAATTGCCCGTAAAAGAAACTCTTTCGTCGAGACATACCATCGCCTCTTAACGGCATTGAAACCGCAATACCTTCAGGAAAGTTTTGAATGCCAATTCCAAGCGCCAAGGTCAATGCCCCCGCTAAAGAAGCTTCCGTTCCGCCATTAGCAAGGGCACCAAACGCGATTCCAACAGCCAGTCCCTCAGGAATATTATGAAGTGTAATCGCGAGGACTAAAAGCGTACTTCGTTTTTGACCTTTCGAATGAAAGCCTTCTGCGTCGTTGATTGGTGCATTTGGGTGAAGATGAGGCAAAATCTTATCAATTCCCCATAGAAAAATGCCCCCTAACAGGAATCCGGACGCGGCAGGAAACCAAGCACCGATTTGATTGTCGCTAGACATCTCAATCGCAGGGCCCAATAGCGACCAATAACTAGCCGCTATCATTACGCCCCCAGCGAAACCTAACATACTATCCAAAAGACGCTGATTGATCGTCTTTGTTGCAAAAACGAGGGTCGCCCCCAGTGCCGTCATCCCCCATGTAAACAAAGTCGCAATCAACGCTTGCATAACCGGATGAAAATTCTCGAAAAAGTCTACCATACTCAAGAACTCCTTCTTAACCAACTATATGATAGTTTAGCTTAACCAATTTTAGGGTTAAATATGGTGTAGAGGTCGGGATATGAGGTAGAGTTTGGTGGATATGGGGTAGCGTTTTATTGATATCGGACAGTGATTTCGGGATATCGGACAAAGATTGACGGATATCGGACAAAGTTCCCTGGTTATCGGACAGAGACTGATGGATATCGGACAAAGTTCTCTGGTTATCGGACAGAGATTGATGGATATCGGACAAAGTTCTCTGGTTATCGGACAGAGATTCATGGTTATCGGACAAAGTTCTCGGGATATCGGACAAAGTTCCCTGGTTATCGGACAGAGACTG
>NZ_NSEB01000004.1:238043-255913 GCF_002734215.1 Fredinandcohnia onubensis | reverse complement strand
GGACAGAGACTGATGGATATCGGACAAAGATGGATGGATATCGGACAAAGATTCCGGGTTATCGGACAAAAAGTTAAATATATCGGACAAACCATTGCTCATAGTCAATTTCACAAAAGAAATGGCTTGCTCTGCTATAATCAGTAGTAAGAGAGGTGAGATTATGCAAAAACTAGTTTTTGAGGACGCGTGGGATCGTACGATTTCGCAGAAGGATCGAGATATAATTGAACAGCTTTTTCGCGCCGAGATCTCGGAGGAAGGAGTTAGTTTTACTATTGTCCGGATGGCAGTAAACCATAAAAACGAAAGGCTCGTAACAGCAATCGTTCATAATCGAACGGCACAAAATCTTGTATTTGAAAATACACCGCTACAGTTTTGTGACAGGGATACACTTCTAGTTGAGCACGAATTTACCCTGCCCGCTCTTCAGGTCCCGCCTGAAACCAGCATGCCATGGACATTTATTTTTCCGGCTGAGAGTTTTGAGTTACCGAATTCGATCGAACATGCGACACTTAGACATCAAAAAGAGAAGTAGACTCCATTTTAGAATCTACTTCTCTTTTTATTATTTAACTGGACCTTTTGTGATTTCAGTAAGCTTTGAATTGATTGCAAAGATTTTACCGTTTACGCCATTGATGCCAAAGCCACCTAATCGTTTCGTATGCATGTCGAGATATTTTTCAGCGGTTTCTTTTGTCTCGAATAAATAAATCCCACCCGCTTCTTTTGCTTCCGGATTTTCAGTCCAAATTTTCCAAATGAAACCCGGTTCTTCATTAATGCTTTTGGCTAAATCAGAAAACGCTCCAGCCATTTCATCTCCGAATGGTCCATCCATTTTAAAATCTACTTGTAATACGTATGCCATAGCGACTCTCCTTCTTATACAGTTTGTAATTCAGATTCTTTTTGTCTGATTCCTTTTAATGCTGTAGACCATGCGACAACATCGTCTATTGTTTTATGTAAGGAATCCTCGTGGAAAGGTGCTGGATTAAATTTACTCATATCTTGAAAATCAGTAAATAGGCTCATTGCTACGGAAGGTCCAACTGTTGCTACCTTTGGCACTGTTAAAATAAGGCGTAAATCATTTGCCGCTGTAACACCTAAAGTTGAGCCGTAACTTACAATTCCCGCTGCTTTATGATTCCACTCAACGTATAAATAATCAATTGCATCCTTCAACCCAGATGTAATTGCCTTATTATATTCCGGAGTGACAAATATAAATCCATCGAGACTACTAATTTTTTTAGACCATGCATGTGCTTCTGGAGCTTGATAGTCCTGTGACATGATCGCCGGAATAGGCTCATTAAATTTTGGTAGGTTATAGTCTTTAATATCTACTAATTCAAATTCTGCATCCGTTCTTTTATCCGCGATTGACTTCACCCATTCTGCGACTTGTAGATTAACCCTTGAATCTCTTGTGCTACCTGTAAGAATACCAATTTTAATCATGTTTTCTCCTCCTAATTGAAATGTTTTTCGTATCTACATTTAGTTTAGCAAGGGCGAAAACAATTTGGCACCAACAGTAAATTGGATATGTTGTTTATCCAACACTTTTAAGAAAGTGTATAAAAAGTAGAGCAATCGTGGGGCTTATTAGCCCTTGTCCACACACTAGACTGGGACGAGGGACCTGTCCCTGTGTCCCATTCACAGCATAAAGAGGACGAATGTTAAGGGTAATATTAATACAGGCAGCCATGAGATTGATAGAAAGGCGCCTTTTTTGTAGCCTGCTTCTGGAAACGGAATCGAGGCTGGATTAAAGAACCAGTTTGCGATTCGATTTAGTCTTGATTTTTTCATTGGGAAGTCGGGAACCTCAACCGTGAATTGATCGAGTTTCTCTTTTAATTCTTTGTCAAATTGGTCGTTATTCAATCCTCATTCACCTCTAATTCTACTTTTAGTTTTTTTAGTGCACGATGCATCTTTGATTTTACCGTTCCGACTGGGATGTGTAAGATCGTGGAGATTTCTTTTTGTGTGAGATCGTGGTAGTAGGTCAGCAACACAATCGCACGTAAATCTTCCGGGAGCGATTGGATCGCAGTTTGTACGGTTATTTTTTCGTCGGAGTTTTCATGGTGTGGATGACGCTCTGCCAAAAGCGGCAACAAGGTTCGAAATAGACTCTGTCGCCTTAGCCTTGTCATCATCGTGTTATAGGCAATCTGATAGAGATAGGTTTTGAACTGTCCTTTTTCTGGATTAAATTGATGAAATTTACGCTGTAGCTTTTCAAATGTGTCCTGAACAAGGTCGATGCTTAGTTGCTCATTGTTTGTGTACCGATAAATAAACTGGTAAAGAGGGGCTTTGTACATTTTGTAAATGACCTCTAATGCTTCCTTATCCCCTCGTTGAAATTGAAGAATTGCCTCGTCAACGCTACTGTAACTCATCAGACCACCGCTTTTTTATTCCTTTATAGATATATGCCAGCTTTGTAATGAACCACAAAAATGTAATCAAACTGAATACAAACGTCTGATGAATGAAAAATTGGATGAACGGACTATCGATGGTGTCTCCTCGTAAAAGGAAAACCAATAAACCTGTAATACATAAAAATGTATACACAGCCGCAATTGTAATAATTGTATCCCACCTAGACCAATAAAAATAGATGTTTGACTTCGTAAAATCAATATCACCCTTATGATCCCGGACCACCTTTTTATTCATGGAACCAATCACCATCGCAAACAAAGTTCCAAGAATGGCAACCACAACGGAACTCACAACCCACCCTATGATTGTTGTCATTTTTAGCACTCCCTCATTTTCGTTCTTACTTCTTATACTAATGAGGGGATAGAAAGGTTCACTTTTTTTAGCAAAATATCTATTTTTTCATACTTTTTTGGAGAGCGAGCATTTCTTCCGCCAATTTGTGAATACGTTTTGTTAGTCCCTGATTGGTAATTTCATTGTCATCATCGAAATTGTCATTATGTATGAAGACCTGATGAACCGGTACCGTCCCTTTCAAGTAGGATAGAATAGGCTTTAAATGGAATTCCGAGACGAGAAAATGTTTTTCCGTACCACCGGTTGTAATAATTCCCGTCACTTTATTCTTGAAGGAATCGACCGGAAAAAAGTCCAACAGATTTTTTAGGACCCCTGAAATGGACGCCTGATAAATCGGTGAACCAAAAACTAGCATATCTGCCTCTAACATTTTATTGACCACTTTAATTGTATCATCATTGTAATAGCTTAATGGGCTTCCATTCACAAATTCAATCTCAAAATCCTTCAGGTCTAGTAATTCAATTTGAACGTTTAAATCAAGAGACTTAATAGCAGCTAATACTTCATAGACCGCCTTTGATGTTTTTGCTCCAATCAGTGAGCCTGAAATACCAACAACCTTCATTTCGTGAACCTCCTACATTTCATTTATTCCAGTCTTAGCGTTCACTTAAAGATGGTCATTTATGTTTGTTTTTCAGGCGTTAGTTAATCATCAAACCTAAAAAACCACAGTCGTTAGACTGTGGTCGGGGTTGAATAAACTATTTTTTGACTATCTAGGTGTGATACCACCATGGCCATGGCCTGGATAGTACCCCCCATGTCCATGGTGATAGCCGTGACCTGGATAGTATCCTCCATGTCCATGGTGATAGCCATGGCCTGGATAGTATCCTCCATGTCCATGGTGATAACCGTAACCCGGATTATAACCGCCATGACCATGATGATAGCCATAACCTGGGTTATAACCTCCATGACCATGATGATAGCCTTGGCCTGGATTATAACCTACTTGAAAGGGCATATATTGACCAGGGATTGCCCCAGGAATCCCAAACATTTGTCTTTCCATCATATCTCTCCTCCTCGTGTAAGATGCACAATAGTGTATGTGTTTCTATTCGAAGAGGTGTCAAAAAGGCGGTCTTGGCTACTTTGTTCTACAAAAAAGAGCCCACTGGCTCTCTGCGCTTTCTGCGATGTTCGTGATATGGTCAGCCTTAATTTTTTCTATGATTACTTCTTTAGAATAATAACTTTCCAACTTTAAAGGCTCAGTTCTACATTCTATTTTGATAGATACGATATTGCTCACTTTGAGAAGTTTACAGGTGAAAAAATTATGTCAGAAAATTAAAATCACTGTTATAATTAAGAACAATCCTACCTACTAGCTGGGAACTTAAAACAACAAATGATGCACTAGATTACTGACATAAGGGGAGAATATAAAATGGAACAACTAGTAAAAGAGTTAACTGCAATTCATGGTCCATGTGGCTTTGAAGAGGATGTGGCAAAATACATAGCAAGCCGATTAAAGGGGAAAGTGGACCATATGGAGGTTGATGGGGCAGGTAATCTGATTGTCTCTAAAAAGGGCGGCCAAGTGGGGCCAAAGATTATCGTTGCTGCCCATATGGATGAGGTAGGCTTTATCGTAAAAAAAATAGAAGAAAATGGACTTATTCGGTTTGAAAAGCTAGGAGGGCATGACGATCGAATTCTTCTATCACAACGTGTCCAAATAAAAACATCCCAAGGGTTACGCCCAGGAGTTATTGGAACAATTTCGGCTCATATGATGAAATATGATGACCCTAAAAAGGTTCGGCCTCATCAGCGCCTATATATCGATGCAGGTGCTTCCTCTAAAAAAGAGGCTGAGGAATTTGGGATTCGAATTGGAGATCCGATTACGTGGTACCCGCATTTTGATCATTTGTCAGAAACGCGGATTGTTGGTAAAGCTTTCGATGATCGAGCAGGTTGTGCGGTATTAATTCAAGCATTAGAGGAATTGAATAATGATGATTTTTCGGGTGAATTTGTAGGAATCTTTACTGTCCAAGAAGAAGTTGGACTCAGAGGAGCAAGGGTGGCAAGCCATCAACAAAATGCCGATGTTGCCCTTGCACTTGATACAACAGCCGTTAGCGATACGCCAGAAGAAATGATGGATCAAACATTAGCAATTGGGAATGGTACAGGAATTAAAGTACTAGATTTCAGCTTAATAGCAAACAAAAAGGTTCGTGATCACTTAATTGAACTAGCGGATGCTAGTAAGATACCTTACCAGTTAGAAGTTTTCCCTGGAATTGGAACAGATGCAGGAGAATTAAGCCTTGCTCACCAGGGCATTCCTACGGGTGTTCTATCCATACCTTCAAGATATGCACATTCTTCAATCGAAGTAATTGACTTGAATGACCTTGAAGCAACAAAGGATCTATTAGTTGCTTTAGTGAAAGGTATGAGATATTCAAACTCTTATAAATTTACGATTGAATAAAGAAATACCTTTAAAGCCGTAAACTATTTTTACGGTTTTTTTCTTTTCTAAAAAACGATTTTGTTTTAATGAGGACTAGAAAACCGAATAATTCCTTTTAAAGAGTAGATAGTAAAAAATGAACGACATTAGGTACGATCAATGGAGGTAGGATTGTGGGTAGCTGTGAGCTCTGTGGACGTAGTGAGGTTGAAACAACGATTCACCATCTACTCCCTAAAGAGATGGGAGGTACCTTTAGTGATACGGCAAACCTGTGTATCCCATGTCATAAACAAATTCATGCATTATATACAAATAAAGAGATAGCTACTCGGTTAACTACATTACGTGAACTAAGAGAAGACGAAATGCTATCACGATTTATTAAATGGATACGGAAGCAACCTCCTACCAAAATTATGATAAATAGAAAGTCGAATGTTCGAAAAATGAAAAAGAAGTAGCTTGTTACATAGAAATGAATCCACTGAACATACTAAACGTACATATGTTTGGGAGGGATTGTAGTGGACACAAAAGATTTTAATCAAATATATCAGGACTACAAGCAACAAAGTGAAGAACAGGCTCGTATAGAAGCTGGAGAAACTGATCCTACAAAAGAAAAGATCGTAGCAGTTCGTAAAAACGATGATGGTGACCTGATTGCTTTTAAGACAGAGAGTGGCAGGGAATTGGATTATATAACCGCTCTAAACGAGGCAAAAGCCGGCATGCTTGACCATGTAGATGTATTCCATAAATATGGTAGGGATATTCTACGCAGTGAACCAGATGGTGTTAAAGAAAACAACTTAGACAATCTTCCTGATTTTTAATTGCTGTAGAACAATTAGGAAATTGCAAAAAAGGAATCCCAATAGATTGGATTCCTTTTTAGATAAATTTTACACTTACACCGCTTTATGCTTCCATCCTTTGCCCTCTTCAACAAAAAGGATTCCTAACTCGTGGTGTTCGCCTTCATAAAGGGCACGTTGTACGTATCTGACCTCACCGTGAATATCTAACACATCAACCTTACATAAGGCGCGATTTTTTTGAAGAGCCATGTAAAATTCCTGAACGGTTTTTACGTGTATGCCGTTCACCTTTGAAATGGTCTCACCAATTTTAATCTGCATTTTGTCAGCTGGCGATTGTGGGATGATCCCCAAAACGAGTAGGCCATGATTTCGTTGTGAAAAGATGGATTGTCTCGCTTCATCGGTAAAATAGTGTTGCAGGTAGATGAGTTCCCGACCTGCTAGTGCGAAACAGGCTGCAATAATGGCTGCAACTGGGTACCAAATGCTCGCCAACGCTAACCCTGTGATTACGGCCCCTAGAATGACCACGCGTTTTCCGACAACGGGGATACTCTGGGTTGGAAGCATACTTTTTACTTTATGATAAAATCCAATTCCAAACGGTACTAAAATGAGTGAGTAGGCTTGTCCAGAAACATTGAACACTGGCCACCATTCATAGTGAGTAGTGAGTTCCTCACCTGGAATAAGTAAGAATACGGGTGCAAGCCATAGTCTTTGTGAAATATGGGCGCCGACCGGAAGTCCACGTTTACTTTTTAAAAGATCGGGTGATGTGCCAATATGACCTTTTTTCAGTATCAATATTCCTTCTGCAAGTATGAGGGCGCCAAGTAAAATCGCAATCGCCGCAAGACTTGTATTGCCCATATCGTCTAGTAATCTCGCAATCAATTTATTCTCAACCGATAGATTTGATAATAAAATAATTCCAAAAAACGATACCCCTAAAATATAGGCTGGAGATAGTAGACGTGTATTAATCGGTAGGCTGAGTAGTAAGGTGACAATTGCAATTACCACTATGCTACCAAGTGGAATGACGACACCGGCTGCAATCGTTACAACTGATATAAGCAGACCCGCAAGCCAACCGCCCGGAAGTAGTGATCTCAGGTCATAAAAACCATCTTCTACTCTTATATGGAAAGCGCGTCGCTCACGTTTAACGCGGAAATAGCCTAAAAGTACACAATATCCTGCAAAATAATAAAACATTGGATTTAGGAAAAAGCGTCCAATCCCCTTTGCAAATTCAAGTAACCATGCTTCAATCAATGTTTTCACCACCTATGGATATGACTTAATATGTAAAAATTTTCGTTCGATTTCCTAACTTTTATTGTACCAAATACTTGACTTAAAGAATACGGTGATTTTTTTGGAAAAAGGTCTGATTGCTCCAGGGTTAGGCATATTACTGGTTGTGGTCTATAAATTGGCTTTGTCCGATATAAGGTGATTTATGTCCGATATCTTGAAAGCTGTGTCCGATAAACCCGCAACTTTGTCCGATATCCGGCTGACTCTGTCCGATAAAATCAATTTTTTGTCCGATATTGTAGTTCCCAGGCCTTTGAATTAGGATCCGGAAATATTGCCATGGTCAAAATTGGGACCACCAGAATCGTCCCCATGGTTCCCCTAATATAAAAAACACCTCTCCGACTGGGAGAGGTGCACGTAATTCTTATTTAAACATTACTTCCATTGCTTTTTTGAGTTGTAGGTCGTTCTTTGGATCTCGGATGGACTCGATCACTTTTGCCTCGATTGCACCGGCTGTTTTTTCATTAATTGTACCGGTTGCTTCTATATCATTTGCTTGTTGGAATGCTTTTACAGCGATGACGGTTTCTCCACTGAAGTAGCCGTCCTCACGTCCTGGGTCGAATCCTAATCCCTTTAGCATGATTTGAGCGTTTTTGATTTTTTCATTGTTCATGTTTTGTGTAAGCTCTTTTTCAAACTGAATTGGGTTTGCATAGAAGTATTCAGGTTGTTTTGCCTCCACTGTTGGCTCAATTCCTTTCATGTGAATCCAGTTGCCATCTGGTGTTAACCATTTGAACATCGTTAACTTCAGGTTACTGCCGTCGCCCATGTCGCGCGCCTGCTGAACAGTTCCTTTACCAAATGTTTTTTCACCGACAATGTCATAGCCACCTGCTTCTTTTAAGGCACCTGCTAAAATCTCAGATGCGGAAGCACTACCTTGGTTTGTCAGCACGACAATTGGGTATTCCTTTTGTTTTTCAAGAGTGGAGAAGAAGCGCTGCTTTTCGCCGTCTCTGTTTTCGATTTGGACATATGGCTTATCCTTTGTTACAAGCTGTTTTAAAATTTCTTCTACACTTTCCAAAAGTCCACCAGGATTGCCACGAACATCGATGACCAGACCCTCGATGCCCTTATCCTCTAGCTCATTCAGACCGACAATAAAATCCTCTGCTGTATCATTTGCAAATGATGTGATTTCTATATATCCAAGCTTTTTATTATCATATTCCTTCAAGTCTGTGTAGACTGTTTCAATCGGAATGGTATCGCGGGTTACTTTTACATTCATAAGATCGGATACTCCTGGTCTCATGACTTCTAGGGTAACAACTGTTCCTTTTTCACCGCGGATTTTTAAAACAGCTTCATAAAGATCAAGGCCTTCGATGCTTTCGCCGTCAATTTTGATGATTTGGTCATTTGGCTTAAGACCTGATTTTTCAGCCGGTGAATCCTTGAATGGAGCGACAATTGTGACCTTGCCTTCCATCATACTCACCTCTGCACCAATTCCTTCAAACGATGATTCCAGCGACTCATTGAACTGGGCAGCTGTTTCTTCATCCATATATGCGGAATACGGGTCATCAAGTGTGCTAACCATCCCCTGAATGGCACCCTCAATTAATTTTTTTTCATCCACCTTTTCAACATAATTAGATAAAATCATGTTGTATGCTTGACCAATTTTAGATAGATCGTTTTCGTTATCCTTCGAATTGTCATTGTTTTGGCTTGGTTGCTGAACGAGTGGTTGTTCATTGTTATCAAGTAACTGAACCACTAAAAACGTGACACTCGCTCCTAATAGTAAGGATAGTACCATGTATAATGCGACAACTTTACGACTCACCTGTTTGTTCCTCCTCCGTTACGAATACAAATGCATACCGTTAATTTTTGTAGCTTTTATGTTCTTATTCATCCCTTACTCAAGATTGATAGTCGAAAAGTCATGTTTGATATTTCACCTGGCCCTTTTTGACTATCCGGTTAGAGTTGCAGGAAAAGGCACCACACCTGCGTTAGTGCGATGCCTTTGTATAAAAATATGTAATGCTTGTACACTTTATGACAAAAATGAGGCCACGCCTCAACGTGTAATTGGTAAAAATTTTCGTTCCTTTACCATTATAAAAGTTTTATTAGAATGAAGTAAAGAAAAATGTAGTCAGTTAAGGGGTAGTGCAGTAAGATAGAAGAAATCTTTTTTGAGGAGTGGTTGTGGTGGCATATGAAATTCGCGAATTGAAAACGTCTGAGGAATGGAAGTTAGCGTTTCCTGTTATGAAGCAATTACGGACACATCTGAACCTCGAGGAGTTCGTGGCATTGGTGACGGACATGCAGCCAGGGGGGTATAGAATGTTTGCTTTAATTGATAATGGGAAGGTTGCAGCGGTTACTGGTGTCGCGCAACAGCTCAATCTTTATTACAGAAATCACATGTATGTCTATGATTTGGTGACAGACGAGGCCGGGCGTTCAAAAGGTTACGGCGAAACACTACTTTCTTATATTCATGAACTTGGTCGTGAATTGGGCTGCGAGCTGGTTGCATTGTCGTCTGGACTGCAGCGTGTGGATGCGCACCGTTTTTATGAGGAGAAGATGGGGTATGAGCGGAAGAGTTATGCGTTTGTGAAGGAACTGTAGTCGGGGCTCGGTTGCGTTTTTCGGGCTAAAAAACAGTTCGTTTTCGCTATCGTCCATAATTTTTTTCTATCGGCCGTAATTTCATTTTATTAGCCGTATTTTTGGGCTATCAGCCGTATTTTATTTTTATTAGCCATAAGGTGTAGTTCTCCGTAAATAACAAAGCATCGATCCCTGAAGGACCGATGCTTTTATTATCGAATACGCCTTGGCGTATTTGCGCCCAGATTTTTTCGAGTTAGCTCGAAAACTTTCCATTGAAAATCTGCGGCATCCGCAGGAGGCTTAACTTTATTCAGCGCCTTCCTGAATAAAGTTAATACCCGTCTGATTCTTGGCCCATGTTTTTAGACTTTTCTACAGCCTCATTCGCTGCAGCGGAGCTATTGTCTGTTGTATCCATTGCTTTTGCGAGGCCTTCTCTTACACGTCTGCCGTAGTCCTCGTCGGAGTTGGTGAAGTACTCCAGCATTTTGTTTTGGATTTCTGGTCGGCAAACTTTTAAGTTATCGACCAAATTGCTGATGAGTTCATCCCTCTCTGCGTCCGAAAAGGCTCTATACGTTTCACCGGCTTGTCCGAAGTCATTAGGGCGGTCAATTTTTTCACGAACTAGTTTGTCATTATAATGAGGCTCATGAATCTTGCCCTCCTGTTTTGCTTCCTTCAAGCCGCCAATCGTGGATGGTTCATAATTGACATGAGGATTACCGCTCGGTGGTACGTCCACATGGTAAGACATTTGACCACCACGCTGATTGGTTGCAACCCGTTTTTTTGGCGCATTAATTGGCAGTTGCAGATAGTTCGTACCTACACGATGTCGCTGCGTATCTGAGTAAGAGAACGTTCTCCCTTGAAGCATTTTATCATCTGAAAAATCAAGTCCATCCACCAATACCCCTGTACCAAACGCGGCTTGCTCGACCTCGTTAAAATAATTCTCAGGATTCTTGTTTAGCACCATTTTTCCAACCTTTAAAAATGGGAACTTATCTGTTGGCCAGAGTTTTGTATCATCGAGTGGATCAAAATCAAGCTCAGAGTGGTAATCGTCAGTCATGATCTGCACACAAAACTCCCACTCTGGGTAATCTCCACGCTCGATGGCTTCATATAAGTCCTGAGTAGCATGGCTAACATTTGTCGCTTGGATTTCATTTGCTTCTTTTTGGGTTAAGTTTTTAATACCTTGCTTCAGTGGCTCCCAGTGATATTTCACTAAGACGGCCTCGCCATCCTGATTTACCCATTTGTATGTATTCACTCCAGAACCTTGCATTTGGCGGTAGTTTGCCGGAATTCCCCATGGTGAAAACAGGAAGGTTATCATATGTGTGGCTTCAGGAGTTTTCGATAAAAAATCAAACATTCTTTCAGGGTTCGAGAGATTTGAAACCGGGTCCGGTTTAAAGGAATGAATCATATCAGGAAACTTCATCGCATCTCGGATAAAAAAGATTTTTAAATTGTTTCCGACTAAATCCCAGTTTCCATCCTCCGTATAAAATTTAACGGCAAAACCGCGGGGATCTCTTGCCGTTTCTGGAGACTCCATTGCCCCTGCGACCGTTGAGAAACGTACGAAAACTGGAGTCCTTTTACCTGCTTCTTGGAACAATTTCGCGCGAGTGTACTTAGAAATCGGTTCGTCGCCAACTTTTCCGTATGCCTCAAAATAACCATGTGCACCTGCACCTCTGGCATGAACCACACGTTCCGGAACGCGCTCACGGTCAAAATGGGACATTTTTTCAATAAAGTCGTAATTCTCTAGAGTCGAAGGACCTCGGTTCCCAACTGTTCGGATATTTTGATTATCTGTAACTGGATGGCCCTGCCTGTTTGTTAATGAATCAGCCGACTCACCCGTTCCTAGACGATTATCCTGTGGTCCGCCTACCCCTTCCACACTTCCATGTTGATTTTCGTCGTTCATGTTACACTTCCTCTCTTAAACGGAAATTCATTGTCATTATTTCCCTTACATGATTTTCTATGTACACAAAAGGCCACATTCCATCTTAATTCTAATTCTCAATTAGGTAATAAAAACTGAATATAAATGAAAATCAACAGAGTAAAGATTCACGAAGAATAATTTGTAATATAGTTTATTTTTAGGAGTTACGAGAGATATAACGCTCATATCATCATATTTAAGTACTAAATCTAAGATGCCATTTGGACCTACTTTATAATAATTATAAAAAAGTATTGATTTTTTTTATAGGTGTTATTATAATATACATATTAAAAATTAATACGAGGTGATCAGTTTGACATACAATAAACTCACAACTAGTTGGGGTTCTCCAGTTGGGGACAACCAAAACTCAATCACAGCTGGTTCTAGAGGACCGGTACTAATCCAGGACGTGCACCTCCTTGAAAAATTAGCACATTTCAATAGAGAACGTGTACCTGAACGTGTTGTTCACGCGAAAGGTAGCGGTGCGCACGGTTATTTTGAAGTAACAAATGATGTATCTAAATATACGAAAGCTAAACTTTTCAACGGGGTTGGCAAACAAACTCCTCTATTTATCCGTTTTTCAACGGTTGCTGGGGAAAATGGATCTGCTGACACAGCTCGTGACCCACGTGGTTTCGCGGTTAAATTTTATACAGAAGAAGGAAACTACGACATCGTCGGAAACAACACACCGATTTTCTTTATCCGCGATGCGATTAAGTTTCCTGATTTTATCCATACACAAAAGCGTCATCCACAAACACACTTGAAGAACCTTACTGCTGTATGGGATTTTTGGTCTCATTCACCTGAATCTCTTCACCAAGTTACTTGGTTAATGGGTGATCGTGGTATTCCTGCGACATGGCGTCACATGCATGGTTACGGAAGCCATACGTTCAAATGGACAAACGCTGAAGGTGAAGGCGTTTGGATTAAGTACCACTTCCGTACAGAGCAAGGCGTTAAGTGCCTAACAAATGAAGTAGCGACAAAGCTTGCTGGAGATAATCCAGATTATCATACGGAAGATCTGTTCAATGCAATTGAAAAAGGTGACTTCCCTGCTTGGATGCTATATGTACAAATCATGCCGTTGGAGGATGCGAATACATATCGCTTCGATCCATTCGATGTCACAAAAGTATGGTCACAAAAAGACTATCCATTAATTGAAGTGGGCCGCATGGTATTAGACCGCAACCCTGAGAACTATTTTGCAGAAGTTGAACAAGCAACATTCTCACCTGGAACGTTAGTACCTGGTGTTGATGTATCACCTGACAAAATGCTTCAAGGTCGTCTATTTGCCTACCATGATGCACATCGTTACCGTGTTGGAGCAAACCACCAAGCCTTACCAATCAACCGTGCAAGAGTTGATGTGAATAACTATCAACGCGATGGTCAAATGCGCTTTGATAACAATGGTGGTAGTTCCGTATATTACGAGCCTAATAGTTTTAGCGGTCCAAAAGAAACACCAGAAGCGAAGCAGCATGCATTCGCTGTTGAAGGAATTGCAGACAGTGTAGCTTATGATCATAACGATCATTACACACAAGCTGGTGACCTTTACCGCTTAATGAGTGAAGCGGAACGCACTCGTCTTGTTGACACAATTGTGGCCTCAATGAAGCCTGTTGAATTAGAAGAAATCAAACTTCGTCAAATTAGCCACTTCTACAAGGCAGACCCTGAATACGGAACACGTATCGCAGAAGGCCTTGGCTTAGCGGTTCCTGGCGAAGTAGTAGCGAAGTAACAAGCAAAGAACATTTCATTTTATTCTCACATACGATAGGTATCCGCTTGCTGTGGATACCTATTCTATTCCCGCAATCAACCCCAAATTAAAAATTACTCACACCAGATGGAAGTGTATGGACTGTATATAATTTTTTAAAAAAAGAGGTGACTTTTAAATGCCAAAAACAATCTGTCCAATATGTAAAACGGAAATCAAAATCCTCAAACACAGCACAAGCTGCGCGTGTGGGATGAAATTAAAGAAAAATAAAACCCGTTATGCAAGTTAAGCTCGACTTCGTGGTCGAGCTTTTTTCTTTTGTAAATAACAGGTTCCTAACATTCCTCTAAAAAATTCGTAACGAAACAATAATTGGGTGAATATCCTAATGGTGCAAAGGAGGGATCATATGCACTACAATCCATACGGCATGCAAATGCCACAACACGGGCAGGACATCAAAGGCACATGCCACAAACTGCAAAATTACTATGTCATCGGACAAATGAACGATGGTTCTCAAATGGAAGGAATCATCGAGGACATGGATGATGACGGTGTAACGATGCTGGTACCTGAAGAAGTGGAAGATACAGAAATGGATCGCCAATTTGGTGGTTATGGAGGATTCGGAGGATACGGTGGCTATGGTGGTTATGGACGCAGACGTTTCCGTCGTTTCCGTCGTCGTCGTTTCCCATATAACGTTTTCGTATTTCCATTCTTCTACCCTTTCCCATTCTACTATTAAATCTATGCACGAAAAAGCGCACCTTTATAGATGCGCTTTTTTCTTATACTTTTAGGAATTTACGGACAGACATTAAGCTTCCCCAAACTCCAATGAATGCACCAATTAGCAGCAAGAGTGCCGTTACTTGGAATGCAAATGGACTAAATGGCAATAGCTCTAGGAATGTACCGTTTAATTGTGGTTGAATCAAATCATATATGAAATTATAGAATCCTAGGATAATTCCAATTGGAATCAACGAGCCAAGAATTCCAAGGAATAATCCTTCTAGGAAAAATGGCCAACGAATAAACCAGTTTGTTGCTCCTACTAACTTCATAATCTCAATTTCTCTTCTTCTCGCAAAGATTGTGATTTTAATTGTATTTGAAATTAAGAACATCGCTGTGAAAAGGAGACCGATGATCAGCCCGATTCCAATGTTTCGTGAAACACCGACTGTACTGAAAATCTTTTCAACTTTTCCTTTTCCATAGTTCACACTGTATACATACTCCATTTTTTCAACTTTATCAGCAACCGCCATGATCTCTTGAGGTTTTTTCGTTTCCACGACAAACACATCATGAAGTGGGTTACTTTGTTCGTATAAAGCAAAAACTTTTCCATCTTCTCCAAAGCTATCAATCATTTTTTCTAACTCTTGATCCTTTGAGGAGAAAGTGACAGATGCAACCTCAGGAATTTTTACAATTTCTGCTTTCAAGGCTTCCTGCTGTTCTTTTGTTGAAGTTAAGTCCGTGTGAACACTGATACGAACATCTTTTTCAAGTGATGTCGCCATGCTGTTCAGATTCATCATGATGACTAAGAATACACCTACTAGGAGTAGTGTAACAGTAACGGCACTGACAGATGCGAATGTCATCCATCCGTTTCGCCCTAAGTTTTTTGTACTTTCACGTAAATGACGGCGGAGTGTGTTAAGCTTCATAGCCGTAATCACCCCTTACCTCGTCACGCGCAATTTTTCCACCTTCTATGGCAATTACACGTCTTTTAATCGTATTAACAATTTCACGGTTATGAGTCGCCATCACAATGGTCGTCCCACGGAAATTGATTTCTTCAAAAATGTTCATAATTTCCCAAGATGTCTCAGGGTCAAGGTTACCCGTAGGCTCGTCCGCAATAAGTGCACCTGGAGAATTGACGATCGAGCGCGCAATCGACACACGCTGCTGTTCCCCACCGGATAGCTCATCTGGCAAAAATCGTGCTTTGTGTTTAAGACGAACAAGGTCAAGCACGTCCATTACACGTTTTTTGATATTCTTCGGATTTTCTTCAATAACTTCAAGCGCGAACGCCACGTTTTCATACACCGATAGGCGTGGTAACAGCTTGAAATCCTGGAACACGACGCCGATATTTCTACGTAAAAGGGGAACCTTTTTCTCTTTTAATTTAGCAAGATCAATTCCATTTATGATGATTGAACCTTTTGTCGGTTTCTCTTCACGATACATCATTTTTATGAACGTTGACTTCCCCGCACCACTCGGACCAACGACATACACGAACTCACCTTGATCGATTTTTACATTTATTCCATTAACGGCCATAACACCATTCGGATACTTTTTAAAAACGTCCTTCATTTCTATCATTAAGAATCACCTATCATCGTTTTTTTATCCCTCGTTAACCGGAAGTAAGAACCCCACCGTTCTCAGTGGGGAATTCTATTATTTATGTTTAGTAATCTATTTATATTTAAATGTAAGCGCTTATGTCCCTATAGACATACTTATGCTCCTATTGAACTATGCAACTTGAAATTATAAGCCAAAATGAGGATAATTTCATTACTTTTTTCATTATAACATCATTTTTCGTCAAAATACGACTCAATTTTATTACATTTTCATTTCATGGCAGTTAATGATTGATGGGGATAGGATTTAGCTAGTGGTGTGTAAATTTTGGAATTGGGGCAAACGGTACATTCTTCCTTTTTTCTCTCCTGTATACTCGAGATTCATAGATTTTAACAATCGAAATATTAATTTACTTGAAGGGATTTGTAAAAAATCTCGGATTTCCTCGTTCGTAAACGTTGGTTTTATGAGTAAGGTATAATCCTTGAGTGCTTGTATATATGCATCTTGGGATTTCGCACAACAATTATCACAATACCAATATCCTCTTTTTCTTTCAATCGGAAGAGCGGAACATTTCGAACAATGAACCCCTTTTAGAATTTCAGTTTGGGAAATAAAAAACTGTACCAGTGGGTCAGGTTTTTTAGGGGTATGATGTTTTTCAATGGCCCCCGCTATTTTCTTCATTTCCTTCATCGTCAACGTTTCTTTCGTATGTCTATTTTGAAATTTTTCAAATGTAAATGGGAGATTTGCATTGTGCATTACTTTTGTGAAAATACTTGGTCTTGACGCTTTTATAATTGTTTTTGGGTCACTGATGATGACTAAATGTTCGATGGGCAAAAGTGGTAACTTCCGTTGGGTGAGCCAGTTTTTGAATTGGCGGGAATGTCGGAGCGCTTGTAAAATTGGATTGGGCATTCCTTCTTCTTCATTGTTCAAGGTTCGAATCATTTGATTAGATTCATCTTCAAAATAAAGGGTTCCTGCTATATTTTTGACTTCTAGGATTAGAAAAAAATAAGGGGTAATCATGAGAGTGTCGATTTGGAAAAAGCTTTTGCCGTCTGTGAGCCTAATATCGTGCAAAATGAGGAATTCGGGTGTGTCGATGAGGTCCAAATAATAATTTAACGAAAGTTCTCCTCGGTATCCCTTCTTTCTTTTAGCTAATTCTGCTTGAATTTGTGGTATTTTTGGATGGTCTGGCTGCAATCTCCGCAAAAGTGCTTCAAGGATTAAAATTTCAATTGGTACTGTACGTTTTTTTCTTATCAAATACATCTACTCCTTTCACTTTTACTGGGAATTCGACATTATTTTCGGCTTTCCTGCAAATTTTTTTAAAATATTTTACTTGATGGAGAAAGTTTTAGATATCGGACAAAGTTTTGATTATATCGGACATTGCCGCTGGGATATCGGACATTAATCCAGCTTTATCGGACTCAACTCTGAATATATCGGACATTCACCACTGTTTATCGGACATAACCCTAGTTTTAGTCATTTTAAAAGCCTTCCGGTTCACCCGGAAGGCATACTATCTAATCATTTTTTTGGATATCGGACAAAATTTTGATTATTTCGGACATTGTTGCCGGGATATCAGACATTGATCCAGTTTTATCGGACTCAACTCTGAATTTATCGGACATTCACCACTTTTTATCGGACACAACCTATTTTCGTCCATTTTAAAAGCCTTCCGGTTCACCCGGAAGG
>NZ_NSEB01000004.1:0-238012 GCF_002734215.1 Fredinandcohnia onubensis | reverse complement strand
CAAAATTTTGATTATATCGGACATTGTTACCGGGATATCGGACATTGTTCCAGTTTTATCGGACACAACTCTGAATTTATCGGACATTCACCACTTTTTATCGGACACAACCTATTTTCGCTCATTTTAAAAGCCTTCCGGTTCACCCGGAAGGCAGACTATCTAATCATTTTTTTGGATATCGGACAAAATTTTGATTATATCGGACATTGTTACTGGGATATCGGACATTGATCTAGTTTTATCGGACTCAACTCTGAATATATCGGACATTCACCACTGTTTATCGGACATAACTCTTGTTTCGTCCATTTTAAAAGCCTTCCGGTTCAACCGGAAGGCAGACTATCTAATCATTTTTTTGGATATCGGACAAAATTTTGATTATATCGGACATTGTTGCCGGGATATCGGACATTGTTCCAGTTTTATCGGACACAACTCTGAATTTATCGGACATTCACCACTTTTTATCGGACACAACCTATTTTCGCTCATTATAAAAGCCTTCCGGTTCACCCAGAAGGCCTGACATACTACTTATTTTTTCTCAGATAGCCATGTAGCTACTGCGTCTTTTTCTTCACCTTTAATGATGCCACCAGGCATTGAGCCTTGGCCATTTTCGATGATTCCAGCAATTTCGTCTTTGCTGTATTTAGATCCAACTTTAGTTAGGTCAGGACCTGCTCCACCACCAAAGTCTTGTCCGTGACAAGATGCACAGTTTTGTTTAGCGATTTCTTCAGCGTTAACGGTAGCTTCTCCACCGCCGTTATTATCACTTGCTGGTGCCTCTCCTGCATTGTCGTCCCCACCGCCACATGCAGCTAACGCGAATACAAGTGATGTTCCTAATAGAATACTGAATAGCTTACGTTTCACAGAATTTACCCCCTGTAATAAATTTTTCCATTATACAATTTTTATTATACCCCTTTTACGCTCTTTTAAAACCCTCACCTAATACCTCTGCAGCATCCATAACAACGACAAATGCAGATGTATCAATGCTTTGAACCACTTGTTTCAATTTTGTGAACTCTTTTTGTTCCACTACACACATGAGCATCGGTCGCTCATCGTCAGTATAACCCCCATATCCAGAGAGCTTGGTTACCCCTCTGTCCAGTTTGTCAAAAATCTCTTGTCGCACTTCGTCCTGACGGTTCGTAATAATAAGAGCCATTTTCGAATTTCCTAGACCTACCTGTACCAAATCAATCGTTTTACTTGTAACGAAAAGTCCAATTAACGCATAGAGCCCACTCTCAATATCAAACACAATTGCCGCGGTCACGACAATCAAGCCGTCAATAAAAGCAACACTTTTCCCAAGGGAGATTCCTGTATACTTATGAACAATCTGAGCGGCGAGGTCTGTCCCACCAGTTGACGCATTGCCCCGGAAAGTAATACCGAGCCCCAAACCGACTCCAATTCCTCCGAATAAAGCACCAAGCAATGGATCGAACGTTGCGGGTTCCAGATTTCTAGAAAGATAAACAACAAATGGTAAAAAAAGAGTGCCAATTAACGTCCTGGCACCATACATCTTTCCTAGAAAAATGATCCCTGCAATGAATAGTGGAATATTAAATGCCCACTGAACATAGGCTGCTTCCCAACCGAAAAGGGAGTTCAGGATGGTACTAATCCCGCTCACACCACCAGATGCCACCTTGTTCGGCAGTAGAAACAGATTAAACGATAGAGCCACTGTGGCAGAACCTAGTAGTATGTATATGAATTCCTTTACCTTTTGAAGTGTTGGATGAACTTCGTGCTGACGTCTTCTTCTATTCATGAAACTACCTCCGTATACAATCCTAGCAACTAGCACCGTTCAAATGACAGATGCTTCTTGCCTTGGCGTGTTTGCGCCCAAATAACCTTTGGAAGTATAACATGGCTTCAAAAGCAAGTAAACGCCAGCAAAATAACGTGGTAAAGCAACAAAATATACACCTACATCATTAGTTTGTAACGATAAATAAATTATTATTACAAAATAATGATTCATTTGAGCTAATGGCTTGAAATTTTACGAAATGTCCAAATATCCGAGACTGCTCGTCCTGTGTATTTGTCTTCAACAACAGCATACCACGAGTATGACCTGTCACTTTCTAGCCCCGTCCACAAGGCCTTTGCAGTTTTGCCGCTTTTCGCCTTATCAGTTCCGATTACCCGATTTGTATAAACATTAACCGTAAAGTAATCGGTTGCGACCCGCTTGGTCACTGGTGCTAAATCCATCTCAATTACAAATTGATCTTTCTGCGGATAGATATCTAGGTCGTAAAAATTGTAGTCATCCATATAAGGTGAGTACGTTTTAACCAAAATTCGATTGTTATCTTGGTCAAAATGCAGGAGCCTCATATAGCCTTGACCACCTTCTGGCCCAGCTTGATAATCGGCCAACATTTGTGTGACGGTACGGTCTGGCTTCCCATCACCATCATCATCAATTTCGTCCACATAGGTTTGTGCCTCATGATAATGGCCACACAACACCATAATGACATTTTTGTTTGGCACAACAATTTCATTAAAAAGCCTCTCACCTATCGGATGCCTTGTCCCTGTGGCAAGCAAGTATTCATGGAAGTTTAAAATCGCTTTGCGATCTGGGTGGGCAGCTAATACATCATTTACCCATTGAATGCCCTCTTCTGTTATACCCCAGCCAAGGTATACCATAATAAAATCATTACCGCCCGCTGAAATTAAATCGTAATGGCCACGATTGTTTCGGTACGAACCGCCATAATAAGGTTTATTTTTAAAACGGTGCTTCCCAAAATACCGATAGAACTCGGAATAATCATTATTTACCTGGTCAACATCATGATTTCCAGCTAACACACCGTATGGAATGTTATTGTCATCCAAAACCTTCATATATTTATCCGCATTTTGCCACTGCTTCTTCTTCCTTGATTGATTGACCAAATCACCGGTATGAAACACGTACTTGATACCCAGCTTTTCCTTCATTTCTGCTATCCATTCCGTTTGTTTCTTAAAAATCTCCGGATAGCTCTCCGAGTAAAATTGGGTGTCGGACATCCAGACAAAGGTGTAATCAAATTCTTCTGCAATTTCATCTTGAATCAGGACATTGATTTTTGAATCGTTCACATAGTCACTTACTTTCACATCAGAAGCTAGCTTGAAATCTTTTGAGCCTGCTACCTTAAAATCAAGCATAACCCATTTGTCCTCATTGTGATTCCAGGCGTACATTGAAACCTTTCTACCTTCAAGCGAATTCCCTTTCCATAAAAGCTCAACCCTGTCATTTTCACCAAGAGACTCATCAACCGTGACATCAAAACGGTGGTACGGAAATTTCGTGTCAGAATCCGTGACTAAATAGCGACCATCTGCTTTTGAAACAAGTGAGATATCTTCTGGTGTGAATGCTTCCTCCCCTTCTGGAACCATCCTATTTGGGGGCTCAAACTCAGTGGCATTTTTAAATCCTTTTACACTCGAATTTAGGTCATGCTTGTAAGCTTCATAAAAGGTTACATCGAGCTTATCCTTTGTCGGATCCTTAACCTTTACTTGTAAAAGTGGATCCCCGTCAATCTTACCCTTCGGAGAAATACGCTCTGGTTTTTTCGGATTTTCATTCACAACTTTAAAATAGAAAACATCCTTTGTTTCATTTCCTACTTTGTCTATCGCATGTACATTGAGTTTGTGTTTACCTGGCTTAAGCGTTGCGGACGATGTTTCAAACGGAACCTCGATTTCCTCTCCATCTAAGGTTACCGTCTTTTTTTCAATACCAGAAAGCTTATCTTTCACGTCCACGTCAATTGTAAAGGAACCCTTGTATGGTTTCTTTTTCAGATTTGTTTTGATAGTTGGAGCCCTATTATCAACTAAAACTTGTGAACTAACCATTTTATCTCCGGCCTGAACTGTGACCAAATGTTTTTTGTCGTTTACCTCAGTTGTGTTCCATTTATAGGTGAGCGAACGTGCCTCTTTTTCCGTAATAGTAAAGGTAAAATCGGCATACTTACGCTGATCACCCATGTTCAAGATGCGACTTGGGTCGCTATAAATCGGATCCTTACTCACAGTTCCATCGCCAAGGATGAGTCGAACGTTACGCAATTGAAAGTCATCGCGATTTTCCCTCGACCAAAGTTCAAACGGTGAAGCCTTGTTTCCGGAACGAATCGTAATCGTTGTATTGCCTACAGGAAGTCGCTCCGGCTCAATCGGAATCGTAAAAGTTTTCCATTCAGTGAGCCAGTCCTGGTCCATGACATGTAAAACTTCCTTGCCCATCGTGACAGCATTTTGAAAATACGTATTCAAACCATTTGCCTCAAACGCAAAATAGGCGGTGTGTTCAAGTGAACGATAGATACCCTCTTGAACCTCGTTTCCGTCAATCATCAGCTTCATTGGCGTGTTTTCTTCTGAAGTAGCCTTGATTATTTTTTCCCCACGAAGCATTTCTTCATTTTTCAGATTGAGTCTTAGACTAGAGTGATCGAGTTCATTCTTGATGTTTATCCGATAAGTCTCACTTTTAGCTTCATTGCTGCCATCGGATACGACATAGTAATAATCAATATACTCGCGTCCAATTAATGCTGGTGCATGAATGGTGTGATGATAAAGTAAATCATCGTAACTCTCATGTAACACGACTTCATTGAAGTCATCATCTTGGTCGATTTTATAATGCAACTTAACAGATTTAACGGTATGGTTGTCTGTTGCATTTACGATGAGTTCCAGATTGTCTTTTTGATCGACTTCAGAATTTAATGTTAAGTCCTCAATACTCGGTGGGACACTATCTTCCTCCATTTGAACGGGCTTTTTCGGTACCTGGTAACTTTCCACCTTACCAGGAGTTGCATCCTTTGTGCCGATTCTTTTAGAGACCGAGGATTTGTTGGTTGGATATCGGTATATAATTGCCTGATCAACTTCCGTCTTGTTATAGTAGGCGACGGAAATTTCGCGATGCGTATTCGTTCCAATCACGACACCGCGCATGCTTTTATTTGCCATACCTCCACTGTGAATCCGAACAATATCCTGATTTTCTTTCAAATCAGTTCCATAATGCGCATTAAAATCCTCCACCGTCTGCTCGCTATTTTCACTATTGATGATCCATAGCACAAGCGTTTTGCGGGCAGGAATGACAACATTCTCTTTGACAGAAGGCCACATCACATCTGTTCGGCGATTCTTTCCGTATCGATAGTAAAGCTTATAATCCTTGAAGTTGATTGCTTTGTTGCTGTTATTGTAGATTTCTACAAACTCAAATCCATCAGCACTGCCCAGATTCGTTGAGTCCGGAAGAACCTCTGTCACAAGCAACTGAGGCATTTTTGTAAAATCAATCTCTTTTTGAATAACCTGGATTGTGTTCACGTCCGTTTTTTCCGTATTGGTCCCGTCGCTCGCCTCGATATAATAAGTGATCTCATCATATACGTGGAAGCCCGGGATTTCGGCAATGTATGTTTCCTCGTTCAATTTCATCGGAATTCCTTTGAAATCGTCTGAATCACCCGCTTTATAAAAAAGCGTCACATTTTGGATGGCGGTGTCATCCGTAACACCAGCCTTGATTTTGATGGGTAAAAGTGGCTCACTTGTGGTTTTCGGTTTATGTGTGATGACCGGAGCTTTTGTGTCCCGTTGTGCAACTACCATCTCTGGGCTTACTGTAGTTGTTAAAAATAGAATAAATAGAACAGCTATTTTCAGCACGTGTTGCCAAAAAATCATACAGCATACCCTCCAGAATTATTTTCCAATCTTAGTTTGCCAATTGCTTATAAAATGATGTATAAACAAGTGTGAAATAAGCAAAAAGGACTAGTTCTGGGGATAAAAAAAAGACGACTTATGAAAGTCATCTTAATCAGATACGCCAAGGCGTATCTGCGCCCAGATTTTTTCGCGCCAATGCGAAAAACTTCATTTGAAAATCTGTGGCATCCGCCGGAGGCTTTAACTTTATTCAAATAATGTTTAAAACAACACTTAATATAATTCCTTGCACTTATCCTAGTTACAATATCTAGGGGAAATAGTCCTGAATAAAGTTAAACTTCAATGGCGGCTGCCACGCTGCCAACTGCGTCTAGCATTTCGTGCCACTCCTCGTACGTATTCAGTTTAATGTGGACTGGATTTTTAGCATCTTCTATATATTCAACAATCCACATTCCTTTTGTTGATGGTAAAAAGAAGACGATGTTTGCAAGGAGAAAATCACCTTCAATGTTCGGGATTTCGAAGTGTGAAATATTATAAAGCGACCATTCATGCTCTTCTAGGTCCTCAGTGAACAAATTAATACTCTGTTCCTCAGTCGGTGTAAACTTTGCTTTCTTCCGGACCTTCTCTGTTTTTGACTGGTCACTTAACCAATCGAACAAATTGTCTGTGAGAAAGAATTCCTGTGTTCCCTCGATTTTTGTGCCTTCGAATGAATAAAAGTCTTTGATCACCGTTGGAATTTCATCATTTGATAATAACGCGAATTCATGCATGATGTCTTCTGCGATGACATGGGCAAGCCAAATATCTTCTTCGAAATGGTGGATCATTAATACGTTTCGACCCATCATATTCGAACAACGAATCATCCATTTGGATTCAACATACTGCTTGATAAAGATTTGCATTTCTTCGCTAAGTGGGTGCTCATCCTCACCTGTTTTATTTGGGTCCCATAAGGACTTGATTACCAACTGGTGGATCGTTGATTCCATGATGGCGTCCCATTCTTCAGGAGACTTTTCGCCGTACGATGCCTCTGCGATTCCTTTCGCAACAGCCGGATATCCACAAACCGTAACCAATAATGCCAATTCCTCCGTCGTGCATGTTAAAGCATGATTCATTATTGGGTACCTCCTTTGTTTTCAAATCGTGTTTAATGATTACCGTTTTTCACACCTACGAGAGAGGGTAATCTACAAAAATACTGCATGCAACGCAGTTTTAATAATATAGTAGATAAGCATAAACAGAAGTCCCAAAACGAGTGTGATAACTAACATGAACAGTCTCCGCAAAATCCATGAAAAGCGGTCTAGCTTTTTGTAAATGAGCGGACCTATTCCAAATAAGAATAAAACAATAAAGGTAAAAAGTTTGAGAAAGGGATTCTTTGTGTTTCTAAAAATCCCTGTTTCTACGTGATCGACCATCACATTTCCTAGCAAAAACGTAACTAAACATACGACGAACTGAAGTGTTAACCAAGCACCTATAACAGTAGTGATTAATTCAATTATTTCTGCAGTAATATACATAATTTTCATCCTTCAATTTTGATTTAGTCAAACCAACTACTAACGGATTTGAAGACTGATTTCCCAAAATCCTCAACTGCTCCACCAATCTTTTTACCAACATCCTCTGCGAATCCAGCTGCTTTCTGACCAAAATCCTTAATTTGATTACCATACTTAGAGCTAACAAATCCACCTACTAGTCCTCCAACAGCTCCACCAACTACGATTCCCACAGGGCCACCGAAGCTTCCAATCATAGCGCCAAGCTTCGCACCACCGGCGATTGCAACCATATCTGCTCCAACTCCTGCACCAAATCGGCCAAATTTTTCAGTCATTGATAAATTGGCGTTATTGGGGTCTACAAACTCTGTTGCATTCGCCCCTACAGAGATGACCTGACTCAAAATTGGTATTCTCTTTGCAACACTTGTAAATCCTCTTGCCTTAGCTAAGCTCTTCGCTACGTCTTTTGAACCAATTGTAATACGCTCTTGGAAACGCCCCATTAATGTTGAGCCGTGCATGGCTGCATTTACATTCTTCGAAAAACCTGCAGCATGCTTTAATAGAGCAGCTGGCCCATTATAGGAACTAACAAAGGAATGTATGGCTCTAGAAACAGCATTCGTAGGTGTGGACCTTGAAAAATTGTGGATATACCTTGCTATTTTCGAACTATAGCCACCTCGACTCGTCCAGGAAGGCTTTGCAGTTACAGTGAATTTATATTGGCCGCGAAATCTTTGCCCTTTAGTTGGCTTTCCACCAATATAGTTTATTTTTAAATTGCGCATTAAGAAAGAAGAAGTTGCCACAGACAATAATTGTGACCCTACTAATGCGACGTCTCCTGTACTCAGTCCTTTATTGACGGCATCAAAGTAAGTAAGGATTTTATGTGCTAGTGAAGATGTATCCTTGCTTGAGGTTTCAACATTTTTTCCATTTGCTGGCTGATTCGCCGGGGCCATACCCCGAACTGCCTCCATCGCCATAAACGAAGAGTTTAAATAACGCTCTGTTGACGAATAGCGAGTTACAGCTAAATTTAAAAAGGACTGCAGCTTTCTTACTTTTGCTTCCAATTGATCGATTGAAGAAGTTACCTCTGTTAGTTGCGACCGGATGGAGGTTCTAGCCAAGATTCGATAATCAATGGAATTTCTGACAGAAGCCACGCCTCCCTCAACCTGCGAAAGTTTTGAGGCTACAGTCCCTACCATGGGACTTATTCCGATAACTTGATTCGGCTTAATCGTGATTCTAGACAAAACGATGCCTCCTTTTATTCTAACAAACTACTTTTTCTAAAAACAGGCATCCGCAAAATGCGAATGCCTACATTTTTGTTACATATCTTTCTCATCTTTTCTGCGGATGATGGTTCTGCGGAGAGCGACAGCACCTGCTGCTGCAATTCCAACAAGACCTACCATTGCGCCCGCAAATAATGGTTTATTTTCATAGAACTTTACAAGTACGCTTTTTTCAACGATTTCGAATTCAATGACTTCGTTCATTTCATTACCCGCTTCGTCTTCGGCTAATACTTCCACCTTGTATTTGTTGATATCAGATAGTGTTACGGAAATGACTTTCGTTCCGTTCGTGTCTTTTACCTCACCATTGAAGAGTTCCCCATTAATCATGACAGACTTGAGTGTATCACTAGGATTATCAAGGCTGATTGAGAGTGTTACAGGGTCACGATATGTTTCGTTTTTCTTGACTCCATCGACAACGACTTTCGGAGGAGTTTTATCAATAATAAACTCAACACTTAGCTGTTGGATATTTCCTGCTTTGTCCTTCACCTCAAAGAAGAGCACGTGCTTTCCTTCTTCCTCAATTGGGTCACCAAGATTATAAGGCTGACCGTTCAAGGTTTGTGAGATGATGTCATATGCATTTAAATCCTCAATTAGCAATTCAGGAAGTAAGCTTTCCTTGAAATATCCCTCAGAAATAGCTTCATTAAATTTGATCACTGGTGCTGTTTTATCAATCGTAAACACAATTGTTCGGGATGAAACATTGTTAGCTAAGTCATAGATCTCAGCTTTTAAAATGTAGTCTCCCTCATCACTTAGCTGTACCCCATTTACAAACGGGCGACCATTTAATGTGACACTTGAGCGACTTGAATCGAGGTAACGATCCGAGTAGGTCACAGTCGGCATTTGATTGTTATTAAAGAATCCATCAATAACACCTGTGATATTCAAGTTCGGCTTTGTCGTATCAAGGATAAAGCTGATATCAATTGTTGACTCGTTACCTGCTTTGTCTCGTGCAAGAACACTGAAATCGTACTTCATTTCCAATGTAGCCGTTGGAATTCGACCTGTTACATTTGAGCCATTCATTGTTACTGAAACGATGGTGTCCTCACCTTGGTCTAGCGCAAATTCCGGTGTGAATACTTCATTAATATATTCGCCATTCTTGATTACACGGCTTTGACCTTTAAATTTCGGTGTGATGACCGGAGCTGTTTTATCAATTGTAAAAGCAATCTGTCTGCTAAATTGGTTACCCGCTTTGTCAATCGCTTCTACGTTGATCGCATAATCACCTTCCTGGCTAAAGTTGTGGCTAAGTCGAGCAGTTTGATTCGCTACTCCAAATCCTCCAGCGCTATAGCCTCTACCATTTCGTGTCACGGTGATGCGGTTCACATCTAAGTTCACATCACGAATTTCCACACTCACTGGCTTATCGACATTATAGTGTGCTGCATTTTCAACACCTGTAATTTCGATTGCAGGCTTTGTCGTGTCAATTGTGAATGTCTTGTTCGCTGTGATTGGACCATTGCCAGCCTTATCTTCAGCGCTGATTGCAATGGTGTACAAGCCATCGTCATTAAAATTGTAGCCTAAGCTTGAAAGCTTATTGGTGTTTTTCCAAGTTCCAATATTAAATACCTTGCCATCCTTTGTTACAGAAAGCACTACGTAATTTGTACCGAAGTTCAATTCATCAACAGAAACAGTTACGCGCTTGCCAGTTGGATTGAAGGACTGGTGGTCAACACCGTCAATTTTGACAACTGGATTGGTTTTGTCGATGATAAAAGCAATTTCCTCATGCGTTGTTTTGTTACCTGATTTATCCGTTGCATTGAAGTAAAGCACATAGCTGCCTTCTTCTGCAAAATTGTGCTGTAAACTTGCTTTTGTTCTAGATTGTTGTAGTGCTGGAATCTCATATGCCTTGCCGTTCTTCGTTACGCGTAATGAAGTTTGATCAATGTTCGCATCGGTTACTTCGAAAGAAACCGGCTTAGTAACATTGTAGTTCGTCATATGGTCGACACCTGTGATTTTTAGCGTCGGGAAGCTTTCGTCTACCGTGAACTTCACTTCTTTTGCGTCCGCCACGTTTCCAGCTGCATCCTTCGAAGACACCTTAATCACATAGTCGCCATCTTCGTTAAATGGAATCACAAGACTTGATTCAACACCTTGATTTTTCCACTCGTACGGTTTATTGTTGACTTTTACTTCTACTTCATTGTTTGCAAAGTTCAACTCGTTAACCTTGATTGTAGCTGTTTGCTTTTTATCGTAAAATGTTCCGTCTTTTACTTTTTCAATCGTGATAACTGGTTTTACGTTATCCACTGTGAATTTGTGCTTTTTCTCCGCTGCTTTGTTACCCGCAAAGTCATCAGAACGAACTGTTACTTCATATTCACCATCGTCTGGGAAGCTTTGCTTGAACTGATAACCTGTTGCTGTTTCTTTCCACTGTGCATCCTTAACTGGTTTGCCGTTTACTAGGACTTCATTTTTACTCTCGTCAAAATGTAGGTCATTGATGTCTACAGTTAACTTGTTATCACCTTGGACAAATCCACCATTCGGGATATCCCCGCTGATTTGGATTTCAGGTGAGGTGCGGTCAATTGTAAAGCCAAGATCCTTTGTGCTTTCAGCGCCAAAGTAGTCTTTTGCTCTTACTTGAGCTGAATAAACACCTTCTTCTTCTAGTTCAACAGTTAGTTCTTGAGTGATTAACCAGACGATTTTTTTCATCCATCCGTCTGTTGGAACCTCGATAGCTTTATCCCCATTTTTTAGTGTGATTTCGGGAACAAACGGTGTGTAGTCATCGACAGTAACAGTTAGGTTCACTTTTTTATCATTAAAATACGTACCATCTTTAATTGAGTATTTAATTGCAGGTCCTGTTTTATCGACCGTGAATTTTATAGTTTCTGAGCTTTCGTTTCCTGCTTTATCCGTTGAAACGACGTGAAGCTCGTAAACCCCTTCTTCAGTGAAGGTGTGTTTAGTTGTTGCCATCTTGCCTTCAAGCACAAGTGGGTCAATCTCATATGACTCCCCGTTGTACTTAACTGTTGCATTTGACTCACCCATATTTAGATCAGTTACCGTTATGGTTACTTCACGATCATCATTGTATCTGCCATCTTCACCGATGTTTGTCACAACGATCTCAGGTTTGATTTTATCGATTGTAAAACGAACTTGTTTTTCTGCAGATATATTTCCTGCTTCGTCAGTTGACTTTAGTTTTACAACATAAACGCCATCGCCAGTAAAGGTATGCTCTGCCTCAGCGTATCGGTTCTTTTGTTTCTTGAATTTGATGCCGTCCGTCGGATAAGCTTTACCATCCTTCGTAATCGTCAGTTCAATGTTGTCTAGGTCGATATGCGAATCCTCAACCCTAAACGTGACTTCTTTGTCTGTATTCGCAAACTCATTTTCATTTACACCAGTGATGTCAACTTCTGGTTTTGAGTTGTCAATTACAAATGTAATCGTTGAAAAATCAGCTTTGTTTCCAGCTTTATCAAAGTAGTCTACATTGATTTCATAGACACCTTCTTGTTTAAAGCTATGTTTCTCATGTGCCTTTTTACCTTCAAACGTTTCTGATTTCCCATCTTTTGTTACTGTTAAAATGGTCTTGCTATCATCTTTGTTTGTGTCTTCTCCTACAATCTCCACATCCACTTGGCGGTTGTACTTCTTATTATTTTCAGCGCCAGTAAGAGAAACAGTTGGCTTCGTTTTGTCGAGTGTGAATGTTTTCGTAACTTTTTCTGCAGCATTTCCTAATTGGTCTGTTGCATTTAACTCGATTGTGTATTTACCTTCAGTTTTAAACGTATAACTTGCTTCGGCTACTGTACCGTTCTGTTCGAATTTGATTGCTTCCGCATAGTCCGTATCGTTGTGCTTTACAACAAGAGTTGTTTTCGCCAAATCAAGTGTTAAATCTTTTACTGAAAAACGAACGGTTTGATCTTCAGGATAATACTTCCCATTTTCAACTCCAGAAATCTCTAACTCTGGCTTCTGGGTATCAATTGTAAAATTCAGTGCTGGAGATTTCGTTTCATTCCCAGCTTTGTCAAACACACTTAGTTCAACAGCGTATTCTCCATCTGTTAAGCTGCGTTTTTCTAGAGCATCTTTTCCGGTGATGGTTTCGGCTTTTCCGTTTTTCGTTAGCTTTAACACGGATTTGTTTTCATCCAAATATGTGTCAGTTGCTGAAACAACTAAATCCTTGGATTTTGTATATTTACCACCATTTTCAACACCACTAATGGTTATTTCAGGTTTCGTCTTGTCGATGATGATATTTTCATAGGTTCCAAGATCAAACCCATTTGGTCTCCAATAGTCTGTTATCTTTGCACTAAATGCATACGTTCCTTCTTCTGAAAGGGAGTATGTTGCAGTCTTTGAAAACAGAGTATTTTTGATGTCCATATCCGCAGTCTGTGGCTCGCTTCCATCCTTGATGTATGTGAGCTTAGCAGAGTGGATAGAAAGTGGGTTTTCGACCACGATATTTACGTTATCTTTATAAAAATTATTTGCTGTTTTATCTTTGATGTACAAAATCGCATCTGTTTTTACATTGGCAAAGGAAACCGATTTTGCATCGCTCACGTTACCCGCTTTATCGGTGGCAGTTATGGTTACCTCATAATGGCCAACTTGATCAAATTTAATGGACGTTCTTTTTCCATCCCATTGAACAGGATTTTGTAAATCGAAATCTGAACCGTCCTTTTTAATTGAAATAGTCACTTTGTCTTGTAAAAAGTGTTCTTCATCCACTTCAATACCTAGGTCAACATCTTTCCGATAAAACTCACCATTCTTTGGTCCAGACAGATTTACGACTGGAGCCTCTGTGTCTTTTTGAACGGTAAATGTTGTTTGTGTAGTTGGTGGCTCATTTACCCATGTGTCTTTTACAAAGTTGATCGTCACTGGGATTTCACCATCTTTATTATTAACACCAGAGATGGTTACTTTATACAGACCTGTGAACCCACCCTCTGTAATTGGAGTTATAGTTGCTTCTTTATGTCCCTTTGATAGTGTTACGTCAAAAGGTAATCCGCCTTCAGGTACCTCACCTGCTACTGGAGTTGTCGCTGTATTTTCAGGGGTCGTTTCCCCTTCAGTTTCCTCCGGTGTTTCCTTTGGCTTCAGGTAATTCTCATAGTCCTCACTTAAATCGACTTGGACTTGAAAGGTATCTCCATTTATGTACCACTCATTTGAGAACTTTTGCCCAATTTCCCATTGCTCATTGTTATATTTTATATACTGTTTTGTTTCAACCTGAGATGATACGTTCAGGCTAAACAATACCACCGACAGCACCAAAATAAATGCGATCGGTAACCAGAGTACCGATTTGTTTTTTCGGTAGCTTTTTGAGATCATTGCTATCACTTTACTACGCTCCTTTTTTCGATCAGTTTATTTGTATGGACAATCATGACATCGACTTCGATTTGGAAATCAGATTCTTCTTCTTTTTCAGTGAGAATTGCGGTTTCGCCATCGCCTTCAAGGAGAATCGTTGTTTCGTCATCCCCGACTAGCAATGTCGTCTCGTCGTCATCCTGTAAAAGGGCCGTTTCCTCTGATAAAAGTGAGGTCTCCTCCAGTAATGAAGTTTCTCGGGCAGCTTGGTTTTCTACCAACAATTCCGTCGGTGCTTGTGAACTTTCCACAAGTAAAGAGGTTGGTTCCAGTCCCTGACTCATGAGGGCTGTGTCCTCAACTGATGCTGCAACTGGATCTTCTTTTTTCCGAAGCCTGATTTCACTTGTTGTTCGCTTCGTTTCTTGAGCCTCAAGGGAAACGTGGTTGTTTTGCTTCTTTCTCATAAACCGGTTTCCCGTAATATCCGCAAAAACTTGAGAGATTTGTAGTTTCATATAGACGAGGATGGAAATAATGAGCGTAATCACCGCGCCCGCTAATCCCCCGTAAAACATGATGTTGTATTCCAATCGAGTGCCCCCCTTTCATTCGAAATGCACCGCTGGGACAAGGGACCTGTCCCTTTGTCCCACTATCTGATATTTAGATTATTCATGCGTCTGGATAGTTTTTTGTAGGCTTCGTTGTCTTTAGCGCCTTCTAGTTTTCCTGCTTTGTCAAAGGCTTCTTTTGCCTTGTTGTAGTTGCGCTGGTCTTCTTGCTTTCCTTGCTCAATGTCTAGCAAGAGATTGCCTAGCTTCACGTACGCATTCAGGCTTTTCGGATATTCCTTAATCGTTTCTTCAAATTGCTCAACTGCTTGGGAATGCTCGCTCATCTCCTGATAAATCACTCCGATACTGTTCATTACCTCTTCCTTATTCGCTACGTTCAAATCAAGAAGATTGTTGTAGTGCTGTGTCGCCTGTTCGAAATCATCTCGTGCTGCAACTTGATCCTCGGAGTTCACTCCTCTTGAGTAAAAAGCTTGCGCGAGCTTTTGTTCGAACTCAATCTCGTATTTTAACTGTAGCTGCTCATCTGGAGCTAACTCGAGAACCCTCTGCGCTTTCTGAACAACCGTGATGGCCTTCGTATTGGCATCCGCGATTTGACCTTTATAGGATATGTAGATGTTCGCGAGCGAATTATAGTTATCTACCTTTTTCACGTTGTTCGGAAGATTGTCATTGAACAATTCAAACTCTAAGAGATTTGTAGAAAACTGATCATAATCAATGTTCATGCCGCCTAATGTTGTTGCAAGCGTGATATAGTAACTCGCGTCAGGAATGTCTTTTTCATTCACCTGTTTAAAATACTTCAGTGCCACAGGGTAATCACGTTTCCGATCAAAATACGTCATCCCCAGCTTAAAAAGAACCTCACTGTTTTTATGGATGTTGCCGTATTCGTCATTTACATAGGCCTCAACTTTCGCAAGACCTGTGTCCACTTCATTTCGGTTAATATAAACATCAAGTAGATTGATATAAGCAGAAGCACGGCCCTTGTCGACTTTAATTGCTTGTTCTAGAAGCTTGATTGCCTCTGTATCATTGCCCTCGATTAACGAAATACTAGATTCATTGACAAGCCCCATATAATCCTGGAACTGCTCATTTTGCATCCCTTGATAGCCGAGCACGGACGTCGTTGAAAAACCAAGACATAAAACGGCTGGAACCAAAAAGAGATAGAGCCGCTTCATCATTTTTTTCCGGTAGCCTGCCGTGAGCTTGTTGATATTTTCAAGATCGTATAGGAGCTCCTCACTGGTTTGGTAGCGATTTTCCGGTTCTGCCTGGGTACATTTTAAAATGATATGCTCGAGTCCCTCTGGTAAGGTTGGATCCCACTGGCGAATTGGCCTTATCTCATACGGCGGGTCTGCTAAACTTTTACCCGTTATGAGTTGATACAGGGTTAGACCTAAGCTGTATATGTCAGTTCTGGCATCTGTTCGCTTACCTGACAGTTGCTCGGGCGCAGCATAGGTTTTCGTTCCGAGATTAGTCGTATCGGTCAGGCTCTCATCCTTAAACTCCCGCGCAATCCCGAAGTCAATCAGCTTGATTTTTCCTTCTGGCGTAAGCATGATATTATCCGGCTTCATGTCGCGGTAAATAATCGGATGCGGCTTTCTCGTATGTAAATAATGGAGGACCTCTGCAAGCTGCTTTGCCCAATTAATCACAAGCTTCGCCGAGATAACTTTTTCCCGCTTCAGCTTTTGCTTGAGCGACTCGCCCTCGACATAGTCCATGACCACATAAATGTCACCCTCAGATTCAATGATGTCGTAAATCTTGGGAAGTGAACCGTGGTCAAGTTTTTTGAGCATGTTCGCCTCGACAACCAGACTATTAATGAGGAGCTCGTTGTTACTGTTGTCGCGCTTACGGATATCCTTGACGACCAAAGACTTGTTAAGTCGGTTGTCCATCGCCAAATAGACAATACTCATTCCACCGCGCCCGATTTCCTTCAATATTTCGTATCTGTCATCTATAAAACTTCCGATTTTAATCAACGTAATTCCTCCTATGAATGGCCTCGACCATTCACACTACATGCGCAAGAACGATTGAGATGTTGTCGACCTCTTTTCGTTCCTTTACCGCATCGACGAGTTTAATCGCCTTGTATTTTAATTGTTTTTCATTTAAAAATTGGTTTGGACGGAGCTCCTCAAGAATCTCCGTATCCGTGATTTTATGATAAAAACCATCCGTACAAAGTAAGAACACAGTTCCCGGCTCTGTCTCGCCTGTTAGAATCACGACTTCAAGCTCCCTTGTCGCACCGACACATTGTAAAAGGACATTGCGCCGTGGGTCCTTCAAGGCTTGCTCAGGTGTAATGTTTCCGCGCTCCACTTCACGTTCGACCAAGGTTTGGTCCTTCGTCAGCCTTGTTACCTGCTGCTGAATTTGATAAGCACGGCTGTCTCCGATATGTAAGATATAATATCGCGAATGAATGATGAGGAGTGCTGTCACTGTTGTTCCGACCTGGGTGTTTGTTTCGTCCCCATATTCTAAGATTCTTTCATTTTGCTCCGTAATACAGGCTCCGAGAGCTTTGCGGATGTCTTCATCCTGTTGGTCAGAATGAAGTAGTTCTGGCAGCTCCTGTTCAAACCAGTCGGAGAGCCCTCTAACTACTGTTGCGCTGGCGAGTTCCCCATGATCGAGTCCGCCCATTCCGTCACACACGACGAACATCCCCACATATCCATTCGGCGTTTTCGCCGTTTTGACGAGCAACGCATCTTGGTTAGTTTTCTTTTTAATTCCCACATCAGTGTGGTAAGCATGTATGAACGACACTTATTTCACCTCTTTATTTCGATTCGGCAGTGTCTGCCGAGTCCCATTTCCCTTTTTTAAAAAAGCCTAAAAACAAATTCCTCGTTCGCGAGCTTGATTTTGTCTTCATGTTTGATTTTCACCTTATTTTTAGGGACAAGCTTGACGCCATTTACATAGCTGCCGTTTCTCGATTCTTGGTCCACGATGAAATATTCCCCGTTTTCGGTAATCAACTCCGCATGGACACGCCCAATGACTTTATTGTTGGATGTATAATCAGTAATCCCTGGATCACGGCCAATTTTAAACACTCGCTTGGAAAGAACGATTTTTTCCTGAGTAGACGTTAGTAAGAATGGCTGCTGCTGTTGGAAACGTGCGCCCACACCCAGCGCCGTTGTTCCTTCTTCCTCTTCCGGCTCTTTATACGCGGTGAGGACAGTTGTACCCTCTTCTTCATCAGGTTCATCTGTATCAAACGAAATCGGACTTCCCACATTTGGCTTGATGTTAATGGAAGTTCCACCTGATAGGAGTGGATTTCCTTCACCAAGCTCGGTGCGAGTGATTCGCTTGTACTGAACCTCTTCCTCGATTTCAAGCTTTTGTTTTGTCTTTTTATCGACCTTTTTACTGCTATATTCTGAAGTAATCACGCCGTTTTCTTCGGATGCCTTGATTTCACTGCTAGGACTATAATAGTTCGGTGTTTTGGGTTCTTCGTCCTGAATCGGCAGCTTTCTGAAACTTTGAGGTGAAGTTGGTTTATTCAAGAGCAACTCATTCAGCTTTTGTTGAAGCGCATATAAATTGATTTCCTCTGATGTTGCAAAATAATTATGTAGCCGCACAAAAAAAGCAAGGTCATCATTTTCATCATAGGAGTGGGAGTGTAAGAAACTGGTGAAGTATTCCCGGATTGATACCTTTTCAAAAATATTATTTTTAATCGGCATGTACAGTAGAATTAATCTGTTTGAAAAATTATCAATAAAGATGTAGTTCTCATCAAAAACAAAGTTGTTCACATTTAAACCAAGTCGCTCGGATTCAATTAATGTTTCGATGATGTTTGAAAAATAGCTATGGAGCTGATCCTTTGTGAATGGGTTCGTTGTCTGTTGGCTAAGAGTCACTTCAGAGACTAGGTCATAGCGAAAATACGCCTCATCTTCCTTGTTAATCACAACACATGGCAAAAGCCCGGGAACCTTGTTGTTTTTAAGCTTATCAGCCTCTGTAAAATCAACACGAATTGCAGGTGGCACCTTGTAAAATATGAACTTCGAAACACCGTAATTTTCAATATGTAAATCAACATGTTTAATCATTTTCTTGCACTCCCATTGTTTATCAAATGCGTACTTCAGATTTTTTTGCGCCATTACTGAATAAAGTTGGTGAGGACAACCGGCGAGGCCAATTGCCCTCCTCATGGATTATTTAAATGCGCTAGCGTTATTGTTGATTGCAGTTTCTGCAGCGTTGTAGTTTGTAACTGTGTTATCTAGGAATTTCGCATAGCTATCAATAACTTGGCGATACTCCTCAAAACGTGGAGCCAACGCATTGAAGTTTCCGCGAATTGTATTAGAAGCATCAGAGTTCCATGTAGCAGATAAGCCATTCATTTCCTTCTTAATGTCTTCTAGTGCAGTTGCAAGCTGTTGGTTTAGGTTACGGATTTGCCCAGCGGTTTTACTAACCTCGCCAAGGGAAATCTTGATTCCATCAACTGACATCGTGCCACCTCCTTTTTTAGTAGTTTTATAGGTACCTGAGATTAGTTAGTTAAGCGACGAGCTTGGTTCACTACCTCGCTTTGTGTTTCACGGTATGTTTTTGCGCTAAGCTTTAAGAACTCAGAGTATTGTCTCATCAAGTTCGTCATTTTTTGGAAGTCATCCATGAAGCCCTTGATTTGAGAAACATATGCTTGGTTATCAGTACCTTGCCACGCAGCACCCATGCCTTCAACCTCTGTGTAAAGAGCTTTGTAAAGTCTCTCATAGTCAGCAGATTGTTGGTCAATTTTAGTAGCCGCAGTGTCTAATTTCGCTGGATCAACAGTAATTGAACGTGCCATTGTTTTTTCACCTCCTTTAAAGGGAATATGTATGAGTTAACTCGGTTTTGGGGCCGAGAGAACTTTGGATTGTATTGAGTAGTGGTCTAGTAATCTAGAATTCTATCTAACTCAAATCCTTCTTAGGTCATTGCCGACTCTACGGTATTTGTCCGCTGCACTTTGCAAGCTTGATGCACTTTTGGTAGAGCCAATCCCTTTGAATTCGCGGTTGAGACCATTTGAGATTTCATCGAGTTCCCTTGAGATGGCATTGATCTCATAAATAATGCTATTAATCTTTCGTCGAACATGAGGTTTCATGGGTTACCTCCTTTTCATTGTCAACTTATTGAATAATCCTTGCCTTCCCAACTAACTTCGTTTCGTTCGCATCTAGCAATCGGGCAGCCGTATTTAGGTAGTTGATGTTTTGATTGAGCCTGTAAGAGAAAGACGTTAAAATATCGGCGCTCAACACATGACGGATATCTAAAAGGTCAACCTCCCAGTATAAAGAGTCAATCTGATTATTAAGTGCATTCACTCGGCGTTTGATACTTTCAAGTCGTTGTGCATAGTAGTAGAGCCTTGCGACGTTGACTTTCAGGTATGGTTCTACCGGGAAGTAGCCCCCAATCTTTGCGGCTACTTTTACAAAAAGTATTGCCGCCTTCGTTGCCACATTCGTGATGAATTGGTTAATTTCATCTTTCACCTGTTGTGTTAGTTCTTTTACTTTTGCAATGAATTTTGTTGCTTGTTCTTTCACCGAGTTAACTGCTTTTTCAAGTCCTCTTTGTGCAGCTTCTAGGATGTATAAAGTGGCATCGCGAATCGCTGCTGCTGCTCGATATGCCAACACTTTTGGATGAAGTGAAACTGCTAGAAAAATAGTTCCAGCAACTGGATTTGCAATATCACGTACTAGTGAAGCACCATCAGATGCATTATTAAAGTCTCCACCTGGGGTAAAATCAACACTATCAAGTCCATGAGCATACATAAGACCTTCTTCAGTGCTATTTAATTTAACTGTTTTATCCACATAAGGTGCGTATCCTAGGGATGAAACGAAGTCACCCTCGTGTACGATAAATGTATTTCGATTACTTAATGCATCTCTTTGTTCCTGTGTTAGAGTCCAATAATATAAAGGTGCACCATTCACAATATAAGATGTCAATTTTTCATCGTCTAGATTGTTGACAAGTACATATTCTGCCAAATTTCCACCTTTCGAGTGGCCAAATACATACTGTTCCCCATCTAGACCTTTAATGTATCGTTCATAAAATTCATTTGCTTCCCTTTGCTGCTGGATCGTTACTCCAATACCAGCCTCAACATTGGATACCCAGTCTGTTGCGATGTGAGCCACATTTGTTAAATCTTCACTGCCTCGATAAACAGCTGTACCGTTCCCTTCCTTATCGGTAAAAGCATAGCCTACAAATCCGGTATGGGAATTCCCACCTGAATTATTACTTGTAGTAGGGTTATTATTTTGATAGCCTACCAGCTTAATATCATGGAGTGGGGAATCACTATTTTGGTGCAGATACTTCTTTATTTCAGCAAAATTAGTATCCGATGCATCCGGTTTATTCTGATATTCGATCGACTTAATCATATCCTCGATGGTTAGAGGTTTTTTTTCATTAATTGGTGTTCTTGAATCTAGGTCATAGTACGAAAGCTGTAGTAAAAGATATTTTTCCTTTTCACTTAAATTAGATAGCGACATCTTCCTCACCCCTCAAAAGGCGTGTAATTTTCGACCACGTTATTTTCACTGTTAAGGATTAAAGCAGGGTCAAAACTTTCGCTCGGATTGTCAGGATTATTTCTCTCATCCAAACCAAGTTCACCATAAACCTTAGCATTTAAATTAGACCAGCCCATGTTATTCACATTAATTGTGCGAATATACTCTGAGATATCTTCAGATGAATCAACGAACCCAACTGAAACAATATAGGATTCCACACCAAGTCCTTTTAGAAGATTGTAAAGGTTAAAGATACCTTGACTATAGGCATTCACATCAGGTTCCCCAGATGATTTTATACCCGCAGTCAACACGACTCTTACATTTTTATTCTGCGATAAGTATTCATCCACTGTCATATTAGTCATAGATGGCTCGAATTCTTTTGAATTCACATGAAATGTAAGCTTATATGGACTATCCTCAGGCAATTCGTTTTCAATGCTATCTGCAAGCTTGCTCTGCAATTCTTGCCCCCATTTTGCTGGAATATAACTATCCATTAAATCGCCTTCGGTGTTCGCCTCCTCAACTAGGAAAATTGCCTCAGAATCATCCTTGGGGTGAACAACCACTTTATCTCCCCCATATAAATCCTGAAAAAGTTTACTTCCCTCTTTTGCAAACATGACCTCAAATTCTTTGTCATACTTCTCTTCTAAATATTGAATGGCTTTATCTTCCGTACTCGTACTGCTCGAACTCATACACCCTGTTCCTCCTATTATTAGAATGAATAGAAGAAGGAATAAGACTACCCTCTTTTGTAACCTCATTTGGCACCTTCCTTACGTAAAAATGACTTTGATTCGTAGTATGCTGGTCTAGTTGATTTAATAATTGGTCTCTGCCACTATGTAGTGGCCCAGGACAGCTTTTTTTTGAGATATCGGACATAGTTATGAATTTATCGGACATTGATTTGGATATATCGGACACAAGCTCGGGATTATCGGACCATTTAGGCCAGATATCGGACAAACTTTTTAATATATCGGACAAAGCCGTCATTTCCGGCCAGGCCGGTGGCTCCGATTGTGCCCTAACTTTCGATAACTGTGCCCTATCCCTTGGGAATTCTGCCCCAAGTCCAACTAATTGCGCCCTAAGCCAAAATCCGCCCTAAACCAACATCAATTTCTTCCCATTCATAAATCCTAGTTCTTCCACCGTTTGGTTAATGTCGAAGATCTTGCCGGTTTCGCGGTCGCACACCACGGTGGTGTCGGTTGCGACGAAGTAGCCGTTGGATAGCTCAGTCATGGTGTTTGCGAGTAAAAAGGTTACTTCATAGAGCTTGCTTTGGGCCGGGATGAAGACGTCGTAGGATTCACCGGCGGCTGGAATGAATACTTCGACCAACACTTTATCCATTGAAAACTGCCTCCTCTTCACGAACTGCCGAACCCGTCAGTAACTTGACTAACTTTGGCTTTCCTTTAGTGAGCACATATCCGAAGTCTTCTGGAATCTCTTGGTACATGCTGTTTGTCACTTTTGAAACTTTTAATAAAAATTGATCGGTAATGCCGTTTCCAACCCAGATACCGTCGCTTAGTGAGACTTGCTTTTTAAACCAAGGCTCAAATGCGACTGAGTTCAGTGCATCGGCGCGGTCTGAGATGATCATAAAGACATTGAGTCCGTCGATTCGTTCTAGGAATACCTTCAGCTTATCCTGACCATCCTCTGATAACATCAGCAGCATGTCGTTGAAGGAATGAACGATGCAGTAGAGCGGTTCGAACACTGGTGGTGTCGCACCTTCCGCAATCGCATCCTTCGATGTGTTATTACGGAACACTAATGTGTTAAACAACTCTACGATGGTTTCCTCAATTTCCGTTGGACTTGAAACATGTTTCCCACCAACTTCAATGAGTTCTCCATTCGGGTCAATCACGACCACTTCATTTTTCTCATTCTTAGTAACGATTTCTGAAATTCCCTGCATCACTCCTGCGCAGGCATCGCTGCTACTGCCGAGGACTAGATTTACAGGCGAATCCCCGAAATCAAAATACGTGATGGCAAGGGACTCTTTTTCAACACCAACTGGTAGTTTACTTGACTTGTTGTACTGAATTTCATCGTGTAGATACTCAATATCTACTTTTTCAGGCAAGACTGGAATTCGTTTCGCAGCACCCTTGCCCCAATTGTCGCGCAGGCGACGACAGTAGTCCGTGATGTATTGGTACATGTCCTCGACACCCTCTGTAATAAGAGCTACTTGGAATTCATACACACTGTCGGCTTTGAAAATGCCCCGACCTTTATGCTTGGATGGGAAGACGCCATCCACATTACCCAGTACCGCTGAATATTCAGATGTGTCATTAAGCTGCAACACATATAGCTGCTTGAAGTTTTGCATCAAGCGGTAGCGAACCGCACCGGTATGTGCCGCTGTCACGATGAAATAAATGCCGTATTTCGTGCCTTCACGGGTGAGGTAAGAAATTGCCTCTTCGTGTGACTCGTACATTTCAGAAAACGCGGCGTAGTTGTGAATCACAATCACAATCGATGGCAGGCCATCCTCTGACAGACGGTTGTAAGTCTGCAAATCACCGCCATAATTGGACAACTGCTTTTTACGTTTCTCAATCTCGCTGTTCAGCATTTTAAAGAGATTATCAATCTTCTCACTATCATGGGATAACAGAACGTCCCCGATATGTGGCGCTTCACGGAACCAACTTAATGTCTCTGAGCTAAAATCTAGTAAATAAGCATGTAGCTCATCTGGCGTATGGGATTCCATTAGCGAGTACATCAACGATGCAATGAACGTTGTCTTTCCGCTACCGGCAACTCCATAAATGATAGTATTGCCATCCTGTGTGATTGGTAGTCTCATAACATTTTGGCGTTGGTTTGCCGGGTCGTCATATTCCCCAATCACTGGGTTCAGATCAAAGCGATTCGTTGTCTCTTCACTGTATTTTTCAACTAACTGATCTAAATAAATCCTTGCAGGTATCGGCTCTAGCCATAGCTGCTTGACTTTGATATTTTCCTGTTTTGCAAGAGTTTCTAAGTACTTTGTGACTTCATCAATTTGCTTCGGTGGATTCTTCACCATGGTTCTGCGGTCGATTTTTGCACTCTTGATGACGCGACCTAAGTGGTCAATCACGCGAATGCTTTCATCCACACGTTTTTCAATCTTATCGGAAGGATAATAAGGTGCCCCTGCCCATGCCGATTGCCCAAGTTCGAACAACTCGTTATACCCCACTTGCAGGTAAAAACGGCCGGTTGTTGATAGCTCGGCAGCATCTGGTCGTTTGATGACCTCCATACTATCCGCTTTTTCCTGTACCTTCAGACTGATTCGAAATTTCGAGTTACTCCAAATTTGATCATCCACAACACCAGATGGCTTCTGTGTGGCTAAAATCAAGTGGACACCTAAGCTTCGTCCAATACGAGCCGCACTTACCAGTTGTTCCATGAACTCAGGTTGCTGGGTTTTCAGCTCGGCGAACTCATCGGAAATCATGAACAAATGCTGAAGTGGCTCACTCACTAAGCCTTCACGATACAGCTTTTGGTATTTATAAATGTCAATATTACTTGTATTCATACGTCGACTCGTCTCACTGAAAATGGACTGACGACGCTTCAGCTCACTTTGGATTGAAATCAACGAGCGTTTCACCGCTGCCCCATCGAGGTTTGTAATCGTACCAGCCAAATGCGGCAGATTTAAAAAGGCATTCGCCATTCCGCCACCCTTGTAATCTATTAGAATAAAAGCAACCTCATCCGGGTGATAGTTCACAGCAAGCGATAAAATGAACGTCATAATGAACTCAGACTTACCTGACCCTGTCATACCTGCAATCAGCCCGTGTGGACCGTGGTATTTTTCATGAAGGTCTAATTTGAACGACTCACCCATTGTGTCGACCCCAATTGGTGTTTCAATGGAGAGCACTGGGTTGTTTTCCTTCCAGCGAGTCAATGCGTTCAAGTGCTCGATTTTACTTACTCCAAACATCTCAAGGAACGTGATCATGTCTGGTAGCGCGTATGCCTCAACGGAAGATGCAAGCTGGATGTTCGCTAGGCGAATCGCAACCTCTTCAGCATCCTCACGCTCATAAAACTCCGCATCGAATGCTGTGTACAAGCCGGAAATATCGTCCTTGTCATAAATCTTAGACATATCATCCGCAAGCTCGACAACCATCGTACATTCCTTCGGTAGATTTTTAAGCTCATCGTATAAAGTGACGAGGCTAATTCCGATGTCCTTATTTTCCTCTAAAAGGAGGTTGATCATCTCAGCCCTTGACGCAAGTGACTTACTCATTGAGAAAATCAAATAATGCTGGTCAAGATCCTTTATCTCTGTCTCATCAAGGCTTGCACGGTAGGCAATTTCCTTTTCAAAATAGGAAGACAGCTCTTTTACCTCTGTCGCATCTGTTGCGATAAAGCGAATTTGCATCGCCTCATCCCACACATGCGGTAGCCATCTCGCAAACTTCCAATACTCTTCCTCATTTTTATCGTAAAGAAACACAAGCTTCAGCTCGTCATAACTATGTAGGGCCGTTAATTGAAAAATAAGTCCCTTTACAAAATCCTGTACGCGACTGCGGCGTCCAATCACACCACTGACAAACTCCTCTACAAAACTTAAGGTTACGGGCACCTGTTTTAAAATGTGAGGTGTTTCAACCAATTTATAAAGATCATCCTGGAGATTATCATCCTCTAAGGTGAATTTTTTCTCAGGGTATTTCAGTTCTGCATTTAATGGAAGATCGCCGATCCCAAGGCGAACCTTAAGGAAATCGTCTTGACCAATGGCGCGCTCCCACAGATTTCTTTTTCGCATCGTAATTCGTGAAATTAAATTTTGGAGGGCGACATGGTTTTCATGAAGAATTTCACTTTGACGTTGACATTCTTCTTCTATCTCCTGCGCCATTTCTTCAATATATTTTGAGTATTTTTCCTGACGTTTGCCTTCAAGCTTTATCCGCTGCTTCTTCTCATATTTCTTCGTTAAAATTGGCCAAAGCACCGTTCCGATCAACATACTAAAGGACATGATCAATGTCGGCATCGCGTACGTAAGACTTTCGCCGCGAGCCAATACGTTATTTAGCATAAATATCCCCATGGACAAGGATGCCATTCCCATTGTGAGAGAAGGTCCGAGGATGAACATCAAAGGGGTCTCATCGATATTCGGTTTTGAAGGCGGTGGGTCGATTCTGATCTCCGTCCTCTTTATATCCCGCTTAAAACGTGGTGAACGATAAAAGAGGTCATCATTTAATTCCTCGGTATCGAAATCATCAAGTGGTTCCTCGTCCTCTATAATCGGCTTTTGCACCTCAAACGGACGAAAGGCATTGCGGTCTAAAAATACCAATTGATGCGGATTATTCAGGGATAATAACTTGCCATTGTAGATGATTTTTAATCCCATGATGTAAATGACATCACCGGTTGAAAGAACTTTTTCCGTTACACGCTCTCCGTTGACATATGTACCATTCGAGCTATTATTGTCACGGATGATCGCATGGCCCTGTGCATCATACTGGATCACGCAGTGGGAGCTAGAGACAAGCTTATTCGAAAATCGGATGTGGCAGTCATTGCCTCGACCAACCCGAATGCTACCGCCCGTCACCTCATGCTTTGTAAACTCATTTCGATCGTTAGTCGGTGGCTCCACATAGAGGAGAGCAGATGCATCATTGTTCCGCGAAATCGAGTATGTTTTAAACGGCTCTATTTCCTGTTTGACAAGTATTTCTTGCTTGTCATTTGCCAGGAATGCCGACTTGTTCGACTTCAAGAACCATTTGCCATCCTCTGCCTCGATGGCAATTAAATCTTTCGGTTCCCCATGAGCATCTTCAGAGGTTAAGATATAGCGGCCTGTGATGCGCTCTGGCAGTACGTATGTAAATGCCTTTTCCCGATCAAATAGAGTTAATATCAAAGCAAATCTCTCCTTCATAAAAAAAGCGCAAGGCTGTCACATCTTTTTCCTAGCGCCAGTATTAACCATTGCAATTGTCTATTTTTTGTAAACAAAAAATAATAAAATATCTCATTCTAGCAGTCTTAGCGTAGATGAGGTGCTCTTGCGTCGGCTCTTTTTTGTGCTTCTTCTTCAGCCTTTCTTCTCGCTTCCGCTGCTGCACGAGCAGCTGCCTCTTCTTCTCGCTTAATTTGGTTTGCAACTGATATGATGTCTGGCGCTACAGAGTCTAGTTTAGAGGCAATTGAATTTAATTCGCGGTTAATCTCAGCGATCGCTTGGTTGATATATTGAACCTCGGTTGCCTGCCAAGCTGAGTTGATATTACCTTGAAACCCATTTAAAGAGCTTTTTAGATTGCGAAGCTGTGTGGCATAATTGCGAAGTTGGTTTGCCTGTGAAATTGCTGCTGAAACACTGATTCCCATAAAATCACCTACTTATCGTAAATAAGTTTTATATAGTGTAATGCCCTTATATGGGGCAAAATTGACATAGTACGGTCACATTTTTTCCAGATATATACTAAAAATTACTCGATATTTTGGATTAGGTCAATTTTTCCAGAATATTCGACCAACTTAGTAACCGAGACCAAAGGCCTGTTTATTCTACATTTTTCTACAAATAGTCGTTCCTTTCGGAGTCACTTACTACCTAAGATGTACTACCCGTCTAGTACTTTTGAGAAAATCATAAAACGGAAGAACGTTGATATCCCTCGACATATTATCTTGATTTCAAGCCTCTTGACTCCCTTTATTACAAATAGTAGGAAATTAGTCCTTTTATCATTAATACTTGTAATATAATTGTAACTTGACAATATTTTTTTACTCCCTTGACACTTGTAAACACTTTCATTAGTGTAGAGTTATAAATTCATCTTCCCCTTAAAATGAAGTAATGTTTTTGTAAAATAGGATTTTATTTTCGAAGAATGGTTGTTTGAAGTGGTAAATGCTGGTGAATAGGTAAGGAAAAGGTACGAGGATTCGACTTAATTCTCTGGGAGTTTCGTGGTTGTTGCAGGGGATTTTGTAATCTTTCTTTCCTATTAAAATGAATTGTAAAAAACCTAGTCAGGTGGTTGACTAGGTTTCTCGTATCACTAATTTAGTAGCAATGAATACTTTTTTCGGAATTTGTCTCCCGTTGATTCGTTCAAGGATGGTGTCGACAGCAGTTTCACCCATGACTTCGGTATGGACTTTGACCGTTGACAGTGGCGGGAAGACGTATTTGGAGACGCTGATATCATTGACCCCAATCAGGCTTACTCGGTCAGGTACGGCGAGTTTTTCTTCATTTAATGCACGTAATGCACCGATTGCAATCAGGTCATTGGCAGCAAAAAAGGCCGTTGGAAGTTCGTTTTCTTTTTCTACGATCGCCTGTTTCATCAATTTGTACCCATCCTCGACCGTAAAGCTTCCTATATATTGGTTGCTCTCATCTAGTAGATCTGCTTCCGATAGATAGGTTCTGAACGTTTTCTCTCGTATTTCTTCAATTTCCGCAGAGTGGTCCTTGAATTCCTCACGTCCACCAAGATAACCAATATTCGTATGACCATTCTCAATAAAATGCTTCAACACGGTATGTGTCGCTTTTTCAAAGTCAACAACAACCGCATCATACACATCCTCATCAGGGTTTGAATCAACAAACACGATGTGCTCGGCCATTTTGGATAGTTCATCAACTTGATTCGCGCTGAACTTACCAACCGCAATGATTCCCTGAAACTCCTCTTGCTTCATGCTCTCAATGCTATTGTAAAAATTGACCACTTGGATGCCATGCTGCTCACAGCGCTGCTCAATCCCAAGACGAATCGACATGTAATAAAGATCATTGAGCTCTTCTTTTTCTGTATACCAAAGGAGAATCCCAATCCGAGCAGAAGATGACTTTTTAGAGGGACGCTTTTTATACGAAAGCGCCTCAGCAATCTCAAAAATTCTCTTTTTTGTCTCGTCACTGACCGATAAGCTGGAATCATAGTTCAGCACCCTTGATACCGTTGCAATGGAGACACCCGCTTTTTCCGCGATATCTTTAATTGTCGCCATGATTCATCTCCTTTCTGTGGAACCAGAGGGACGGTTCTCTTGGTTCCCCTCCTGGTCACTATATGGGACCAGGAGAACCGTCCCCTTGGTCCTTATCTCACCGAAAATGTGTACTTCGTTTCCCAATGGTATTCTTCATCCTTTTTGACGATCGTGGATGGGAAGTTCGGGTGATGGATTGCATCAGGTGGTGCTTGTGTTTCCAGGCAAACGCCTAAATATGGGCGTGCCTTGCCACCACGCATCTCAAAACCTTCCATTGTGTTGCTCGTGTAAACGACAACAACCGGTTGGTTTGTTTCTACCTTTAATAGACGGCCAGATGCTTCATCATACAGCGTAACCAAATTTTCATCGAGCAAAAATGGATGATCGTATCCTTGACCAACAAGGGCAATCTGCTCATCCTTTGAATTTGGTCCGTCAGCGATTTTTCGACCCTTTCGAAAATCAAAAACAGTGCCAGTGACATCAAGAAGTTCACCGGTAGGAAGAAACTCTCGGTCTAGCTCGAGAAACTTACTGCTTTTAATAGAGAGTTCATGATCAAGTATGTCCCTTTTCATGTTGCCTGATAGGTTAAAATAAGCATGGTTTGTGATATTTAAAAGAGTGTCTGCATCAGGAACACCTACTGCAGAGATCAAAAATTCATTTTCATTATTAAGTGAATAAGTGACTGTCATTTCAACCGTTCCAGGATAGCCCCCTTCACCGTCCATACTGACATACTTAAACTCAACGCCGACATGACTTTCTTCCTTTATAATAGTAGAATCCCACACGACTTTGCTGAACCCTTTTACTCCACCATGGATGTGGTTGGTGTTTTCATTTTTATCAAGATGATAGGTTTTGCCGTTCAGTTCAAATTCCCCACCTCTAATGCGACCTGCAATCCGACCAACAATCGCCCCTTGATACGTTTGATCTGCAAGATATCCATCAAGGTTATCGAATCCAAGCACGACATTCTCCTGTGCACCGTTTCGGTCTGGAGTGAGAATTTCCGTGATAGTGCAGCCAAAGTCAATGCAGGTAACGCTTAATCCGTGGTCATTTATTAACGTATAAGCTTGGACTTGTTTGTTTTCGAACTTTCCGTAGGGACGCGCTGTAACTTCCATATTATTAGTCTCCTATTTTGTAAAGTAGTTTATAAATCTCTTAAATGCATTTTGGCCAACTTCATCACGCTTGTACACGCCGGCGTCCTCAAGCACACGCATGAACTTTTTGCCGACTTCCTGTTTTACAAGCTCATGAACATTTTTTTTCGTCGGGTTGTAAGCTTTCAGTTCATCCGCCCATTCTTGGTGGATTGAATTGACTGAGTCTGCTTCGCCGATTAGGTAATTTTCAACTTCTTGTAGCTCCGTTTTAAGTCGAGCTGGAAGCACCGCTAATCCCATCACCTCGATGAGACCGATGTTTTCCTTTTTAATATGATGCACATCCGCATGCGGGTGGAAAATGCCTAGTGGATGCTCGTCATTTGTACGGTTGTTACGGAGAACAAGGTCCAGCTCGAATTTGCCGTCTCGTTTCCGAGCAATCGGTGTAATTGTGTTATGCGGCGTTTCACCAGAAAACGCGATGATATCGACTTCTGGATCGCTGTAATTGCGCCATGTTTGTAAAATCTGGTCACCCGCTTCCACCAAGGCATCCTTATCGGTGCTTTTAAGGCGAAGTACAGACATCGGCCAGTTTACCGTTGAAAATTCGATGTTGTCATAACGGTCCCACGTAAATTTGATATCGTCTTCTGCTTTGGCCATCGCAAATTCATAGTTTCCAGCCTGATAGTGATCATGGGTTAAAATCGAGCCCCCGACAATTGGGATATCTGCATTTGAACCAATGAAATAGTGTGGAAACTTTTCAACAAAGCCAAGTAATCGCGCAAATGTTTCCTTGCTAATTTTCATATCACGATGTTCTTCGCAAAGCAGAATGCTGTGCTCGTTGTAGTACACATATGGCGAGTACTGCAAATACCAGTTTTCTCCCTCAAGTGGCACTGGAATGATACGGTGATTCGAGCGAGCTGGATGACCGATGCGGCCCGCATACCCTTCATTTTCTACACAAAGTAAACATTTTGGATACGTTGAACCAGCTGTTTTCGTCTCTTTTTCAAGCGCGATTTGTTTTGGATCTTTTTCAGGTTTTGACAAGTTGATGGTGATATCAAGCTCGCCGTATTTAGTTTCTACTTTATATTCAATGTTTTTTTCGATTCTCTTCATTTGAATGTAGTTGCTATTTTTACTTAACTCATAAAAATAGGACGTTGCTGCCGCCGGGTCGTTTTGGTGAAGTTCATAAAAATGACGTGACACCGCTGACGGCAGTGGGATCATCACGTTCATGATTTTACTTGCAAGTATTTCTTTTGCATCAAAATAGTCCTCGATAACACCTTGTTCACATGCGTATTCAACTAGGTCCTCAACCAAAGTTGGGATGTCTTTTTCCGGTGAGACTTGCTCAGTTGGCGCGAAGTCCTCCAGATTTAGTAATGATAGGACCTGGTTGCGAACGTAAATCTCGTCTTCTTTTTCAATAAGCCCGACCTTTATAGCTTGCTCCGTTAACCGCTGAACAGTTCCGTAGATAGTCAAGTTGCTCCCCTCAGCTTTCATACCCATTTGGGTGGTTTACATGCCAGTTCCACGCATCCTTAATGATTTCAATGATTGACGTACGCTTTGGCTCCCAGCCGAGCACTTCCTTCGCTTTTCCTGATGATGCGATCAGAATGCTTGGGTCACCTGCACGGCGCTCGCCAATATTGACGGGAATATCACGCTGTGTCACCTCTTTTGCTGCTTCAACCATTTCTTTTACAGAGAATCCGCTGTTACTTCCTAGGTTAAAATAGTTACTATCGCCACCGTTTTGAAGATATTTTAGCGCTAAAATATGCGCATTAATTAAGTCCTCGACATGGATATAATCACGGATGCATGTGCCGTCTGGCGTATCGTAGTCCTCACCGAAGATCGTGATGGCATCTCTTTTTCCTAATGCTGCTTGTAAAATAACAGGGATTAGATGAGTTTCTGGGTCATGGTCCTCCCCAATTTCACCAGTTGCGCGAGCCCCCGCCACGTTAAAATAGCGGAGTGACACAAATTTAATGTCATGTGCAATCTCAGACCACTTCATCATTTTCTCCATTGCAAGCTTCGTTTCGCCATACGTGTTCGTTGGAACAGTCGGCATGTCCTCCGTAATTGGCACCTGCTTTGGCTCTCCATATGTTGCTGCTGTCGATGAGAAGACGATGTATTTCACGTTATTGTTTTTCATTGTTTCAAGGACAATCTGTGTACCGAACACATTGTTGTCATAGTATTTTAACGGGTCAACCATTGATTCACCGACAAGGGAATTTGCCGCAAAGTGGATCACCGCATTAATATTTTCTTTTTCAAAAACAGATTGTAAAAACGCTCGATCACGGATATCACCTTGATAAAACTTCGCTTTCGGGTGAACCGCCTCCTTGTGACCTGTTTGAAGATTGTCAACAACCACAACCTCCTCGTTCGCGTCAATTAACTGATAAACAGCATGCGAGCCAATATAACCCGCTCCACCTAAAACTAAAATACTCATAACTCATTCGCTCCTTTTTGTGGGTCAATGGGCTTTTCCTTGGGTTGGGTCAAGGGGACAGGTCCCTCGCCCCACCATATTTTTACAGGGACAAGGGACCTGTCCCTGTGTCCAATTCTTTTGCGCCGTCGCCGATGCTTACTTCATAGAAGGATGCTGGGTAGCCGATGGTTTCTTCGTAGATTTTCCCTACAGCATCGATGATTGCTTGCGCTTTGTCTTTTTCGACGAGCGCAATTGCGCAGCCACCAAAGCCAGCGCCTGTCATTCGTGCACCCAGTACACCCTCCTGCGTCCATGCTGCTTCTGCTAAAGTATCAAGCTCTTTGCCGGTTACTTCATAATCATCACGTAATGATGTGTGGGATGCATTTAGCAAACGACCGAATTCTGCGAGTTCCCCTGCTTTCAGGGCTTTTAGCGCTTCTAATGTTCTTTCATTTTCGTAAACTGCATGTTTAGCACGCTTTTGTAATACTTCATTTTCAATTAGATACTTGTGTTGTTCAAATTGCTCGCTGGTGATATTACCAAGCGCTTGAACATCCAGCTCCTTTTGGAGTTGGACAAGTGCCTGTTCACACTCACTGCGACGCTCGTTATATTTAGAGTCCGCTAACTCACGGCGCTTGTTTGTGTTCATGATTAAAATGAGATGTTCGTCCAACTCGATTGGTGCGTATTCATACTTTAATGTATCACAATCTAGTAAAATTCCTGCATTCTTTTTACCCATTCCGATTGCAAATTGGTCCATGATTCCACTGTTCACACCAATAAACTTATTTTCTACAAGTTGGCCAATTTTTACAAGTTCAACACGTTCAATTTCAAGGTTAAATAATTTTTCGAACATTACGCCTGCCACAAGCTCAATGGATGCCGATGAGGAAAGGCCTGCAGCATTTGGAATATTACCGTAAAAAAGCACGTCAACCCCAGTTTCAATCTCATAGCCTTTTTCACGTAAGTAACGCAGCATCCCCTTCGGATAATTCGCCCAATCATGTGCTTTATTGTAGTCAAGGTCGCGTAAGTCGAACTCGATTACCCCGAGGTCTTCAAAGTTCATTGAGTACATTCTGATTTTTTCATCGTCACGTTTTCTCGCAAGCGCATACGTTCCTTTTGTGATTGAAGCAGGAAAAACATGGCCGCCATTGTAATCGGTATGCTCGCCAATGAGATTAATACGGCCAGGCGCGAAGAAGCTTCTGTAATCGGTTTCGTTAAATACTTCTATAAATCTATTTGAAAGTTGTTTGAGATCCATGGTGGATTTGCCTCCAATACTTTAGTTTCTATCTTTATTTTAGAGGCACTAGTAAAAAAGGTCAATTATTTTAGTTAAAGTTTTACTAAAATTAATATTAGTGCAGTTTTCAGTCCCCATAAAAAAAGAACCAAAGAGATCAGCCCTTCGGTTCTTAATGAAAATACATTCGAAACCCTATGATAATTAATAGAAAAGATAACATTTGCATGATGACTCGACTTGGGATTTTTTGTGAGAGGATGACACCCAGCTGTGAACCAATGATAATTCCAGTTCCACCAAATGCAACGATCAGCCAATCGATATTCCCATGCCAGACCTGAAGAAAAACACCTACAGAAGAATACAAGCATAAAGAAAAGATTGAGGTTGCGGTTGCGATATGGGTTGGAACACGAAAAATGTATACTAAAATCGGAACAAGCATCCAGCCTCCACCAATCCCAAGATAGCTTGAGAGTATTCCCATAAAAAAACCAAGTGGAATGAGCCATTTGCCCTGTAGTCTTGTATTTTTTTGAAGAGTAGAGGTGACGTTACCTGCTGATTCTCCCGTTGCTGCAGCTTCAGTTTTTGCTTCCTTCGTCATATTCTTCTTTTTTAGCAGATTCGTATTTTTCACTACTAAAAAGAAGCCCAAAAAGACAAGTACACTAGCAAAGAAAAAGTAAAAATACGTAGAAGAATAGGCTTGAAGAAGTTGCACACCGATAAAAGTTCCCGGGAACGCACCTATTCCTAACATGATTCCGGTTCGGTAATCAATCCGTTTTTGCTTCGCAAATCCAAAAACACCAGACAATGAATTAATTAGTACAATGACTAGCCCTGTTCCTGCAGCAATAATGGGATCGACATGAAAAAGGAGCAAAAGTGCCGGTACAAATAAAAAACCTCCACCAGCCCCAACAATCGCCCCATAACCACCGGCAAATATCCCGATTGCGACTAGTAAAACACCTGTTACTATATCCATGATTACCTTCCCCCTATGTATGACTCTCTATTAACCTATCAAATCTTCAAGTTGTAGTAAAATAACAATGTATAATAGGCCATAACAAAACGTAATACTGTTTACGATATAGAATAATACGAACTCATTCTTATATAATGAAGTAAAGGCTATTGAAAGTACGTTTAAAGGGGGGATACCATGAACATTGAGAATCTTAAACTCTTTTGCCTCGTGGTAGAAGAGGGAAGTATTACAAACGCTGCACGGATAAGTTATATCTCTCAACCAGCTGTCACGAAAAAGATAAGCCAGCTTGAAAATGAATATGGCACCCTTCTATTTGAGAGAAACGGTGGAAGACTTGAACTAACAAAGGCCGGGGAAGTCCTTTATCCTTATGCAAAAGACGTTATCGAAAATATCAAAAGATCATTCGATGCTGTTCAAAAAATGACTGGCAATGAGGAAGTCAATTTACATATAGGCGCAAGCTTAACGATCGGTGAATATCTATTACCTCAAATTCTTGGAATGATAAAAAAAGGATATCCACATATAACGTTCAGTCTTACAATAGGAAATACCCCAAATATGACAGCAATGCTTGAAAACAATGAAATTGATATCGCTCTTGTGGAAAGTCATGTAGAAAATCCAATTTTAAGAATTGAAAAGTTTGCCGAAGATGAGCTTATTTTAGTCACCTCGAATGACCACCATTGGAAGCAACGAAAAACAATTACGATAAATGAATTGGTCGAGGAAAAGATGATATGGAGGGAGCCTGAATCAGGTTCTCGTCTGATCGTTGAAAATTACCTTCGTGATCACGGAATCCTTGATGACATTGAAAGCGAAATGGAGCTCGGGAGTATTCAATCTATCAAAAGTGCGGTTGAAGCAGGCCTTGGCATCAGCATTCTCCCAAGGATTACGGTTTTAAAAGAATTAGAACTAGGAACATTATGTCAGATTAACGTGACCAATTTTTCACTCGCGCGTACACTCTGGATGGTTCAAAAACCACATCGTTTCCCAAAAATAGGATTGCAACATTTTGTAGACTTTATCCGAAATCACTGAGTAAACCAGAGGGACGGTTCTCGTGGTCCCATCCAAGATGGGAACCAGAGGAACCGTCCCTCTGGTTCAATATAATAGAGGAGTAACCTAATCACAGGCTACTCCCCTTTTATTATGCGCTGTAATAGTATACCTACTTTTACAGTGAATTATGCTCTATTTTTCTTTAAAAATTTCCATCAGTTCGGCTGTTGCGTCGTCTGTGTTTTGAACGTAGGAGACGAGGTGCTGCATTTGGCCGTTCTGGTTTTCGATGGATGCTGTAATTTCCTCAAGAGATGCTGTTGTTTCTTCAATGATTGCTGCGAATTCACTGACTGATGTTTCAATGGAAACCGATGAATGGCTGATTTGGTTTGAGATTTTCTCGAAATGCTTAACGGCTTCGTTCAGTTCGGACACTGTGTCATCGATAACGGTGAAGACGCCTTTTGCATCCTTTGTAAGCTGGACACTTTCGTCCATTTTTAACGCATTTTCTGCCATATGCTTCTGTGTTAATGTCGTGCTTTCGTTTACTTCTTTTAAATTCTCAGATATGAGGTTTGCTGTATTAGATGTCACCTCTGAAAGTTTTCTAATTTCAGATGCAACTACCGCAAAACCTCTACCACTATCACCTGCACGGGCCGCTTCAATCGAAGCATTCAGCGCGAGTAAATTCGTTTGTGACGCAATCTCCTGAATTCGGTCCGTAAACCCGTTTGTCTCATTGATTTTTTCAACTAATAAATTCATGGTTTCAGACATCGAATGTACGGATGCTTGAAAGTCTGTAATTTTTGAGAGTAAAAGGTCGATCGATTCATTTCCGTTGTCAGCTGCTAGATTCGTATTCTCGGTCTGATTACTAAGGTGGTTCGAACCTTTTACAAGCTCCTGGACAATTCGATTAAGATCTTCGATGGATTCAGTTATGGTTGTCGCTGCCTCATTTTGCGTGTTCATTCCGGATGAGATTTCCGTAACGGCGATTGTCATCTCATTAAAGGAGTGCATTTGCTCCTCACCTTGGCGGCGGATGTTTGTGATGTTCTCACTGATCACTTGTGAGTTTTCCTCAAGCTGAGCCGCATGATGCTTTCTCATCTCAAGAAGGTGCTCGGTGTGCTTATGCGTTGCCTGAATATCCTGAGTCAACCTTCCAGTAACAATACTTTGGAAAAATAGGGTTGCGATAATCACCGCAAAGATCAAATAATAGATCACAATTTCCTTTGATGTATAGCTGAATTCATTTCCACTTGTTATAAAAAATAAAACCGTTAAGGCAATGGCACAAACCACGCCAAAGATTAGCGTTTTCCGTTTATTATAGATTGCAACCGTAGTTAATAAGTATAACGGTAAAAGGACGATTGGCGCAGACTGTGAGCTAGACATAATCACAAAGATTACCACCGAAATCCCTACTACTGAAATATAAGGTGTTTGTGTTAATAGTACCTTCTTGTAAATCAGTAAAAATAAAATGGCAAGAAAAATTGCCCCACCGATTCCGATCGTAAGAATCATCTGAAGTGGTTGTTGAATCGAAACCTCTACAATAATTGCTAGAATGATAGAAATAAGTGAAACGATGCCGACCAATTTGTTTTTCCGGATAAGATCCTCTCGTTTTAACTCCTCAATAGATAAAACCGTTTCGTTCATAAGGTTGTCCCCCATTTTTAATATCTCCCTCTATTTTACCGTTTTTTAGGAGGTTTGAATATAGTAATTATGGGAAGTTGGGATTCAAACAAACGTTTATTTAATGGACTAGGCTAACAACCACAAGGGATTGAGAATTCAAACAATCGTTTGTTTGGAAAATGTTATTTAAAGGTTACGTTCACTGTATAGCCTAGATTGTCAAAAAAGCCTACTAAGACTTTTTCAGCATTTTTTTCAGCTGTTTCTATTAGTCCCATCTCGATTGCTTCTTTTCGAATTTTCTCCTGAGCTTCTGCAGCTAAGTTAAAGCCTTCATCCCACTTCATCTCACCACGGAATATTCCTTCGTCTGAAAAGGTAATCAACTTTTCCATCTGTATAGCTGGATCCTGGATAAGGTCAGCATGCGGGAGAACGATATCTAGCACTTTTTCTTTCTCATTTACTTTTAAATCTTCCTCGCTGATTCCTTTTAAATCAACGCCAGCAATGACAGTGGCTGGAACAATTAATAAGCTTTCTCTCTTTGTACCAGGGATCTTAATCCGTTCCGGTATATCATTTCCAAACAACTTATTATCCTCTTGCTCCATTACTACTTTCACAGAGGCTTCAGCTGTTGCGAGTGTCGCTAATTCTTTGATATCCTCAACAAAAACCGTACTTTCTTTTTTTAACGTACTCCCAGATAGAAACCAAACTCCCCCTACCGAAACCGCAATGAGAAGGACGGCAACTAGGAGAATCCTTGCTCCTAGAACTCGAAACAGTAACTTAGATAGCGTCCCAGAAATGTTGCGATTTCCTCTTCTCCTGCCAACAACAGCAGTTGCCGCACTTTCTTCCTTTGCTATTTTAAGTTCCTTTAAAATAGCTTCCAACTGTGCTATTGTTTCATCCTTTTTCCTCATAGGATCCAACCCCTTCTTTGACTAAATATGATAGATTGCTAGTTTTTTAAAAGGCAAGATGAAAGGCTACACCTAACTGTGGTGTAGCCTGCATATTAATATGAGGTGCATTCGTCATATTCTGTGTCATTTCTACTATTTTTCACAAATTCTCTTATGGTTATTTTATCATAGGTCATTTTTAACTGTCACTTATTGATTGTTACAAATTAAGATGAGAGATTTGAGGTGATGCTAGGTCGAACAAATAACAGTGATGCCATATTTTCAAAATTACAAAGGTTACGAAACATTACAAGTTTTTCTTTTATTAACGAAGGTTAACAATTCATTTAAGAGTTGTAAATTCCAGATGAATCGACAAATTTTAAATGTAAGATTGTCTATAATGACAAGAGTTAGAGGGTTCGGAGTCAAAATTTGTTGTACCTTCTGTAATTAGAAAAGGAAAAATGGAGGTAAATTTTTATGAATATCGTTAACTTTATAAGCATATATTTATTGGGTTCGCTTATTTTAATTTTTCTGTTGAACCTATCTTTCAGTCAGTTAAGTCATAAAATCTTCAAAATCAAAGAAAATAAGCACAATAGCCGGTGTTAAATACATAGGTCTTGTTACTAATAGAGGTGATAAAATGGGAAATCTACTACGATACGCTGTTCAGTCAAAAAAGAAAGATTTGATTAACAAGCTAATTAAGCAAGGAATCTACAAAAAAGATGAAAAGCATCTTTATGAATTAAGTTTGAGTGAACTTGAAAATGAATATAAATTAATTTACGACCGCGAATGACCTTATCTTTTTCATGCTCAAGGGTGCTTCGAACCTGCTTATGGCCGATAAATCAAATTTATGGCTGTTAGCTAAAGGCTAATGGACGATAATTTTGATTTATAGCTGTTATTTCACTTTTTCGGCCGATAGCACTTTTCCGCTTAAAAAAAAGAGACAGCCAATGGCTGCCCCTCTCCAATTATTAATTCAATTTCGATCTCAAATACGCATCAATAAACAAGTCAATCTCGCCGTCCATGACGCTTCCCGTATTACCAACCTCTACATTCGTACGGTGGTCCTTAACCATGGAATATGGGTGGAAAACGTAGGAGCGGATTTGGCTGCCCCAACCGATTTCTTTTTGTTCACCGCGGATTTCGTCGAGTTCGGCTTGTTGTTTTTCAATCTCAAGCTGATACAATTTAGACTTCAACATTTTCATTGCTTGTTCGCGGTTTTTGATTTGTGAACGCTCAGTTTGACACGTTACCACGGTATTTGTTGGTAAGTGTGTAATACGAACGGCTGAGTCAGTAGTGTTGATGTGCTGACCACCCGCTCCACTCGCACGGTACGTATCGATTTTTAAATCTTCACTGCGAATATCAATTTCGATATCATCGTTAAACTCTGGCATGATCTCACATGACACAAAAGAAGTGTGACGACGGCCTGAAGAATCGAACGGTGAAATCCGAACAAGACGGTGTACTCCTTTTTCAGCCTTCAAATAGCCGTAGGCATTGTGTCCTTTGATTAAAAGAGTCACACTCTTAATCCCAGCTTCGTCTCCAGGAAGATAGTCCAAGGTTTCAACTTTGAATCCTTTTTTCTCCGCCCAACGCGTATACATGCGTAGAAGCAAGGAGCCCCAGTCCTGTGATTCAGTACCGCCCGCACCTGGGTGAAGTTCTAGGATCGCATTATTTTTATCATGAGGCTCGCTTAAAAGGAGCTGCAATTCGAAATCGCTTAGGCTCTTAGACAACTGTTGAATTTCCTCGTCTAGCTCAGCTTGTAAATCTGCATCTGGCTCTTCTTTTACGAGCTGATAAGTGAGCTCAAGATTCTCATAAGAATCATTTAAATTTACAAATTCAACTACTTGATCCTTTAATGCATTGGCTTCGTTGATGAACGTCTGAGCCGCGTTTTGGTCGTTCCAGAAGTCGGGCATTGACATGATTTCGTCAAGCTCGGTGATACGCGCTTGTTTGGCCTCTAAGTCAAAGAGACCCCCTAAAGCCCGCTAATTTCTTAGCCATTTTATCAAGTTCATGCTTAATTTCTACTAATTCCATTATTTTTCCTCCAAGGTGTAATCTTTAATTTATATCATGATTCCTACTTCATTATCTTACTCATTTTTTTAGGTTTAGTCTCTGATTTTTTTCGAAACAAAAGGTGAGAGTTGGCTCTCACCTTTTTCAATATTGATGGCTGGGACAAGGGACCTGTCCCTCTGTCCCATTATTGACCGTGGCAGTTTTTGTATTTTTTACCGCTTCCGCAGTAGCATGGGTCGTTACGACCGATGTCAACGGATTTTTGGACTGGGCGTTTTTTAGGTTTTTCTTCGCCGCCTTCTTTTGGTTGAACGGCATGGCCTTTCGCTACTTCCTCACGTTGAAGGTTGCTGCGGATTTGTGCCTTCATGACAAACTTCGCAACGTCGTCTTCAATGGAAGCAACCATGTTTTCAAACATCGCAAAGCCTTCGAAATTGTATTCGCGAAGTGGGTCGTTTTGACCGTATGCACGTAAATGGATACCTTGGCGAAGCTGATCCATTTGGTCAATGTGGTCCATCCACTTGCTGTCAACGGCACGAAGTACAACAACACGCTCGAATTCACGCATTTGCTCAGGTTCAATTTGCGCTTCTTTTTCATCATAACGCACTTTTACCTTTTCAAAAATGAGCTCGGACATTTCTTCAGGCTCTTTACCACGAAGGTCGTCAATGGATATGTCACCTTCATTTAGAAGGTTCGCATTTACATGATCAACGATTCCTTTGTAGTTCCAATCTTCCTCTACCTCATCCTTTGGTGTATGGGCGTGAATTACACGATCGAGTGAAGACTTAATCATATTCTCGACAACATCACGAAGATTCTCAGAATCAAGAACTTCATAACGCTGTTTATAAATAACCTCACGTTGCTGACGAAGGACATCGTCATATTGTAAAAGTTGTTTACGCGCATCGAAGTTGTTACCCTCAACGCGTTTTTGCGCAGATTCAACCGCTCTGGAGACCATTTTACTTTGAATTGGCTGGGAATCATCCATGCCAAGGCGCTCCATCATATTTTTCATATTGTCAGAACCAAAACGGCGCATGAGTTCATCTTCCATAGAAAGATAGAACTGTGTGACCCCTGGATCCCCTTGACGACCTGAACGTCCACGAAGCTGGTTATCAATACGACGGCTCTCGTGTCGCTCAGTACCAATTACCGCAAGTCCACCAAGATCCTTGACACCTTCGCCAAGCTTAATGTCCGTACCACGACCAGCCATGTTTGTCGCGATTGTTACCGCACCTTTTTGACCAGCATTCTCAATGATTTCAGCTTCACGAGCGTGGTTTTTCGCATTCAAGACATTATGCTTAACGCCTTTTTTCAATAAGTACTTCGAAATAATTTCAGATGTTTCAATCGCAACTGTACCAACTAAGACAGGTTGTCCCTTCGCATAGCGCTCAGCAATATCCTCAGCAACCGCACGGAATTTGCCCTCGATAGATTTATAAATTAAATCAGGACGGTCATCACGGGCAATCGGACGGTTTGTTGGAATCACGACAACGTTCATGTTGTAAATGTTGCGGAATTCCTCTTCCTCAGTCTTAGCTGTACCCGTCATACCTGAAAGCTTCTCATACATACGGAAGTAGTTTTGGAACGTGATGGTCGCAAGTGTCATACTTTCATTTTGAATTTCGACGCCTTCCTTCGCCTCAATCGCTTGGTGAAGGCCTTCACTATAACGACGCCCCTTCATCAGACGACCAGTAAACTGGTCAACAATGACGATTTGGTCTTCTTCAACCACATAGTCAATATCACGATGCATACTTGCATTCGCTTTTAACGCTTGGTTGATGTGGTGAATCAAAGCCACATTTCCAATATCAAATAGGTTTTCAACACCGAACACCCGCTCAGCCTTTGATATCCCTTCTTCAGTGAGTTGAACACCTTTTGTTTTTTCATCATAGGTGTAGTCTTCTTCTTTTTTTAGTGTCGTCACAAATCCGTTCGCTTGAACGTAGAGTGCTGCTGATTTTTGAGCAGAACCGGAAATGATCAACGGTGTACGCGCCTCATCGATTAAAATCGAGTCAACCTCGTCAATTACCGCAAAATAAAGCGGACGTTGGACCATTTGTTCCTTATAAAGGACCATGTTATCACGCAAATAGTCGAAACCAAATTCATTGTTCGTACCATACGTAATATCCGCGCGGTATGCTTCAATTTTTTCATCACGAGACATCGAGTTAAGGTTCAACCCAACAGATAGACCTAAAAACTCATAAAGCTGGCCCATCTCGTGCGCATCACGGCTTGCAAGGTATTCGTTGACAGTAACAACGTGAACGCCTTTTCCAGTGATTGCATTCAAATAAACAGGCATAGTGGAAGTTAATGTTTTACCTTCCCCTGTTTTCATCTCAGAAATATTTCCTTCATGAAGGGAAATACCCCCCATTAACTGGACGCGGTATGGGTGTAGACCCAACACACGCTTTGCACCTTCACGAACAACAGCGAAAGCTTCAACTAGTAAATCATCAAGTTTTTCACCTTTTTGAAATCGTTCCTTGAACTCTTCGGTTTTGTTGCGAAGGGCTTCATCAGAAAGCTTCTCCATCTCAGGATGAAGGGCCTCAATTTTATCTGCAAGTGTTTCCAAGCGCTTGATTGTGCGTTTGTTTGGATCAAAAACTTTGTTTAAAATTCCAAGCATCATGTACGCTCCTCTATCGTAAAATTCGTCAATTACGGGATTATGTATATTTACCATTTTACCACTAAAAAAGACAAGGGTAAAATATTATCGAGTTTCGTGATGTGAGGGGATTCGACAAAAGCACTATGCATAAAGCGCTTCGTGCGAGACAAACCAAAAAAGTACCCCGCACTTCACGAGATACTTAAATCGCATAACTAATTTGATTCCGGCCATTTTGCTTGGACGCATATAAGGAGTTGTCCGCTTTTTCAATCGCTTAATAAAGATGATCCGGGTCTTTCAGTTCGGAAACACCGATCGATACAGTAACAGTAAGCTTCTTATTATCCGCATAAAACGGCGTTGACTCGATCCCGCTACGAATGTCAGAAACGATATTCATCAATTTTTCTTTCGATTCTGCCTCTAAAAATAAAATAAATTCCTCCCCGCCATATCTTCCAAGTATCGACCTATGAGGGTGAACGATTTTATATAAGGTTTGTGCGACATTTTTTAAAATCGAATCGCCATTTAAGTGGCCGAACGTGTCATTCACTTTTTTAAAATGGTCGATATCAATCATTACAATGTACGTGTTACGTTGGCTTGAAACTTTTTTAACGCGACTTTCAAAGAAGCGCATGTTGTATAAACCTGTAAGTGGGTCACGTTCTGCATAAAACCGGAGCTTTCGTTTCAACTCTATTTCTCGACTCAACAGGTTAATGAAAAAATACAGAATAAACGCGGACACCTGAAGCGCCAACATCCGAACAAGATGGATTTCATCAAATAATTCCCAACCATTTGGCACAAGAAAAATAATCGGTACATCCGATATGAGCCAGCTAGCCATCACGATCATGAACAATGTTAGAGGTTTAGGCATGACTCGATCTTTTTTATGAAAAAAAAGAGCCAGTAACACCGGTAGTGTCATTCCGAATAACACGCCTGGCCAAGCTCCCACGCCACCCATGCCAAGCCTCCAGCTAACCGTTATGATTAGGATAGGAATCGCATGTTTCCACCCCAACAAGAGTGAAAAAATCACCAATGGCACAAGTCGGAGGTCGAACTTATAACCTTCAAAATGGATTGGCAAGTAGAAAAGAGATATCACACAAGTCGCAGTAAGAATGAGAATACTAGCTGAAAACAGATACTTGTGAATGGATTTCCGGTTGGATACTAATAGACTGATACACATATACAAGAACAAGATAATTGCAATATTCGAAAGGGTAGGTTGTAGGATAGTTGTCATCTAGATCCCTGCTTTATTAAAAGATCACTTTATGAGGGTTGTCCCTCAATTGTATTATCTATGATGTGGGAGTTTTTGGCTATGGGGATTTCCCCTATTTTTCGTATAGTAGGTTTGGCCTTTACATTAAAGAGGCACAGCCTGAAAATCAGACTGTGCACTCGTAACTAGTTTTATTAGCTAGGTTCAATGATACCGTATTTACCATCTTTACGTCGATACACGACATTGGTTGTATTGGTTTCCGCGTTTGTGAAAACGAAGAAATTGTGGCCAAGCATATTCATTTGTAAAATGGCCTCTTCACTATCCATCGGCTTCAAATCAAAACGCTTCGTACGTACTAATTCGTAATCTTCGTCCTCGATATCCTGAACTGCAGTAGCAGTAGTTGCCCCACCATTCTCCATCAGAGTGCGAGTAGATCCTTTCTCGCGAAGCTTACGGTTTACTTTTGTTTTATGCTTGCGAATTTGACGCTCAAGCTTATCTGTCACGAGGTCAATCGCTGCGTACATATCCTCATTAGACTCCTCAGCACGAAGCACAAGCTGCGTCATCGGAATCGTAACCTCTATTCTATGATCCTTTGCATTATTTACTTTTAAGTTAACATTTACTTTTGCATCTGGAGTGCCATCGAAATAGCGTTCAAGCTTTCCTACCTTTTTCTCAACATACTCTCGCAATGCTGGAGTTACCTCAATGTTTTCACCACGAACGTTGTAATTCATACATGAACTCCTCCTTTTAACTCTAATGCATTGGACACAGCCAAGACCCTTTTTAGGGTAACCAACCTGTGTAACAATATAACCCTTTTTAAATTAAGGTTATATACACTAATTCTACACACCCCTCCCCAATTCCTGCTTTTTCTTTAAGTAAATATGAAGAAATTGTGAATTTGTAAACAATATTTACATAGGTCGCGCATGGGCGTGGGTCACGAACTGGCCTTGGTTGGGTCACAGGGACATGTCCCTTGTCCCACCAGAAGTTGGATATAGTTATCCTAATGTTCCTGCTATTATTGTAAATTTGTAAACATTATGTGTAGGTGTATAAATATATGCATGTCTAAAGTGAGTTATGAATGGAACTTGTGTGGTTTCTTAGATGGGATTACTTGAAGAATTCTTCATCAGTAGTATGTCCAACTATTTATTTTTTACCAGAGTTTACCTTAACTAGTAAAAGATTCAATATTTTGTTTTCCCCAATCGTACATCATGAAAACAATCGGCATTAAACTTTGACCTAATTCTGTTAATGAATATTCCACTCTCGGAGGAACTTCGGGATATACTTTCCGATGAACAATACCATCTTCCTCCAGCTCTCTAACCTGAGTCGTTAACACCTTATGTGTTATTTTGGGGAATAATCGTTTAATTTCACTAAAACGTAATGGACCACCTGATGCTAAATAATAAATAATCGTTATTTTCCATTTGCCACTAATAATGGATAAGGTTAATTCCTTTTCACAATTAAATTCACCATTCTCAAGTTTCTTTCTGACTTCCCTCCGTAAATCATCCATTCAATACTTCTCCTCCTCACTGGCTCAAAAGTATCCTTAAGGTAATCTTCTCACAAAAAAGTGCGTTCTTCCAAATAAAAGATTTATTTTTTAGACTAGATGTAAGATAGAGAATATTTAAATTCAAATAAAACGACTTAAAACTCTATCAAAAGAAGATTGGGGGAAGGAAGAATGGCAGGAAACAGAGCTGTAGTATACAAAGGTCCTGGACGTATAGCGATTGAAGATATTAGCTACCCAGACCTGATTCTTAGAGACGGACCGGGAGTAAATCCTTTAAATGTTGGTCGTAAGTGTGACCATGGGGTCGTTATAAAAGTTGTTACAACTAATATTTGCGGAAGTGATCAGCACATGGTTCGCGGTCGGACGACTGCTCCATCGGGGCTTGTTCTCGGTCATGAGATTACGGGTGAAGTCATTGAAGTAGGGCGCGATGTTGAATTTATTAAAAAAGGAGATCTTGTCTCCGTACCTTTTAATATTGCATGTGGTCGTTGCCGCAGTTGTAAAGAACAAGACACACATATTTGTGAAAATGTGAACCCAGATCGTCCAGGCTCCGCATACGGGTATGTCGACATGGGAGGCTGGGTCGGTGGGCAATCCGAGTATGTAATGGTTCCTTACGCTGACTTCCAGTTGCTAAAGTTTCCAGATAAAGATCAAGCCTTAGAAAAAATCCTTGATTTAACGATGCTTTCTGATATTTTCCCAACAGGCTATCATGGTGCGGTGAGTGCTGGCGTGAAGCCTGGTTCGACTGTATATGTGGCAGGAGCAGGCCCTGTTGGCTTAGCCGCAGCCCATTCCGCTCAACTTCTAGGCGCCTCTGTTGTAATCGTGGGTGACTTGAATAACGCGCGACTTGCACAAGCGAGAAGCTTCGGTTGTGAAACGGTAAACCTTAGAGAGCATCCAGACCTCGGTGAGCAAATTGAACAAATTTTAGGTGTTCCAGAAGTGGATTGTGCTATTGACTGTGTTGGTTTTGAAGCCCATGGACATGGTGCGGGTGCTGGAGAAGCGCCTGCTGCTGTACTGAACTCCATTATGGAAGTAACCCGTGCTGGAGGTCGACTTGGGATTCCAGGACTATATGTAACAGGTGATCCTGGTGCGGCAGATGAGGATGCGAAGATTGGTACGTTAAAAGTTCGGTTAGGGCTTGGATGGGCAAAAGCACATACTTTCGTAACTGGCCAAACTCCTGTTATGAAATATCATCGCGACTTAATGATGGCAATCCTTAGTGGAAAAGCGCAAATTGCGAAAGCGGTAAATGCAACACTGATCTCCTTAGATCAAGCACCAGCTGCATATGCTGAATTTGATCAAGGTGCTTCCAAGAAATTTGTCATTGACCCTCATGGAATGTTGAATAAATAAGGTATTTAAAAACAAGGAGGCCATTATTATGAGTAAAATTACATTGGATTTAGCAAAAAAAATCATCGCAGGTGCGGAAGAAGAAGCCAATAAAATTGGGGTTTCTATGGTGATTTCAGTCGTGGATGAAGGTGGAAACCTGATTGCGATTCACCGCATGGATGATGCGTGGTTAGCAAGCATTGACATTGCCCAAAACAAGGCTTGGACATCTGTAGCCTTAAAAATGCCTTCAGCAAACTTAGCCGATGCAACGGTTCCTGCAGCCGAGCTTTATGGATTGAATACAACAAACAACGGACGTCTTGTCGTGTTCGGTGGTGGGATTCCACTTGAGATTGATGGAAAAGTCATTGGTGCTGTCGGGGTTAGCGGTAGTTCGGTTCCTCATGATGTTCAAGTGGCGGAGGCTGCTGTAGAGGTATTTAATAGCTTACATCGTTAATAAATATCAACATGATTGGACTGTACGCTAACCTAAAATAGTTATTAATAAAGGCATCCAAATGCAGCAAATGCTGCTAATTGGATGCCTTTTGACAAATTTATTTAATCACTTTCACATCAGCTTGACCTTTTACAACAAAGTCTCCAAGTTTCCCTTCGAAGTTCATATTCATTTGACCACGAACCCAGTAGAAATCTTGTCGTTCAAACTTGAACTGGCCTTTCTTCGCTTGTTGGTAATAGCCTTTGTTTGATGTTAGAGCTGATACCCCATCTAGAGTCACTTTATCTAAATCAAAGTCTTTAGAGTTATAACCCATTGGTAAAGATACTTGAACTGTGAAAACACCTTTGTTTCCATACATAACCTTAGGTAATACTTCAACAGTTGCTGGAATATAAACAAGGATTGTTTTCGTAATCTTTGTTGTCCATCCAGCATGATCTGTTGCTTCAACTTCAATTACATATTGTCCTGGTTGATCGAAAGAAACTTTTCCACCGTTTTGAACGATTTGACCATTAACAGTCATTTGTTCTTGTGCAATTCCTGATAGATTGTCTGCTGCAGAATAAACTAATTGTAAATCAGTTCCCAAAGCATATTCTTTAGCTACATCTAGAGAAATGGTTGGTGCTGTTTTATCTATTTTTATTTGGACTGTTTGAACTTCTTCTTTGTTCCCAGCATTATCTACACTGTAGTATGATACTTGGGTTACACCTTCTTCACTGATAGTTAAGCTTGTACCTTCTACAAATTCTGAGCCGTTTACTGAATAGTATGTTTGAGCTACTCCACTTAAATTGTCAGTTGCGGTTAGTTCAATCTGGAAGTCGGTATTGTTCCAAGCATCTTGTACATTTGAGGTTGTAACTGGTGCTGTTTTGTCGACCTTCACTTGTACTGTTTGGACTTCTGCAATATTTCCTGCATTATCAACACTGTAGAATGATACTTCGGTTATGCCTTCTTCACTTACTGTTATGCTTGTACCTTCTGCAAATTCTGAACCATTAATTGAGTAAAACGTTTGAGCTACTCCACTTAGGCTGTCGGTTGCGGTTAGGTCGACTTTGAAATCTTTCTTATTCCAAACATCTTCTACATTTGATGCTGTCACTGGTGCTGTTTTGTCGATCTTCACTTGGACTGTTTGGACTTCTTCAATGTTTCCTGACTTATCAACACTGTAGAATGATACATCTGTTATTCCTTCATCACTTACTACTAAGCTTGTACCTTCTGCAAATTCAGAGCCGTTTACTGAATAGAATGTTTGGGCTACTCCGCTTAAGTTGTCTGTTGCGGTTAGATCAACCTTTACTTCTTCGTTAGTCCATACATCTTCTACATTTGATGTTGTTTCTGGTGCTGTTTTGTCAATCTTCACATGTTCTGTTTGTACTTTTTCAACATTTCCAGCTTTATCAACACTGTAGAATGATACTTCGGTGATTCCTTCTTCACTTACAGTTAAGTTTGTGCCTTCTACAAATTCAGATCCGTTTACTGAATAGAATGTTTGGGCTACTCCGCTTAAGTTGTCTGTTGCGGTTAGACCAACCTGTACTTCTTCGTTAGTCCATACATCTTCTACATTTGATGTTGTTAACGGTGCTGTTTTGTCGATTTTGACTTGTACTGTTTGGACTTCTTCTTTATTCCCCGCTTGGTCAATGCTGTAGAAGTAAATATCATTTACCGCTTCGTCTTTAACTGTAAAGCTTGTACCTTCTACAAAAATCAGACCGTCGTATGAATAGAATGTTTTTTCGATTCCACTTAGGTTATCAGATGCTGATAGTTCTACTTTGAAATCCTTTTTGTTCCAAACATCTTTAATATTTGATGATGTAGTTGGTTTTGTTTTGTCTATCTTAACTTCTGTTGTTTTTACTTCTTCTGTATTACCGACCTTATCAACAGAGTAATAAGCCACCTTATGGATACCTTCCTCATTGATAGTGAAGGTAGTACCTTCAACGAATGCGCCATTATTTAGAGAATAGAATGTTTTTTCAACACCTACCTCGTTATCGGTTGCAGTTAGGTTAACATCCACACTCTCATTAACCCAATCAGTCGGTGCATCAATTGTTGTAACAGGAGCTTCTTCATCAATAATTAATTTAGCAAGTACAACATCTGAAGGTGCTGATTCTCCAAATGAATTACTGTAAGATGTCACTATATATTCATGGTTAGCATATGAAAGATTATTAATCGTATAAGTTAGGTTATTGACCTTTTCAGCTATTAAAATTTTCTCACCATCTATAATTTCATAGATGTTGTATCCATTTGCATAGGTTACGAAATCCCAGCTAATTCTTAAACTTGTGTCGCTTAATAGCTTCAAGCTAGCAACAGGTGGTTGCATAATTGGATAGATGATATTTTCTGTAATCTGATTTGATGGTTGAGATTCACCAAAACGATTACTATATGCTGTTACCTCAAATGAATGAATGTCTTCAGTTAGATTGTAAACTTTGTAGCTTCTTGCTGTACCTTCATATATTAATTCACGAACGCCGTCAGTAATTTGATATACACGATATTTATTTGCCCACGCAGCAGCTGGCCAAGTTAAAGTAATATTATTCGCGTTAAATACTTCTCCTGTTAGTTGAGGCGGCTGTACAACTGGCCAGATGAGGGTCAGTTCTACTGAACTTCCTTCTGGTGACTCTTCAAAACGATCACTATATGAATGGACAACGTACTCGTAATCACCTTCGGGCATGTTTGAAAATGATACTGATGTTCCAGTAACCTTTCTTTGGAACACTTTTTCGCCTTCAATCATTTGATACACATTATATCCTGAAGCATATTCTGCTCTATTCCATCTAAGAACGATGTCATTTCCATTTGCAATACTACCAGTAACATTCTCTGGTGCCTGCATAATAGGATGAACTACTGTCGTAGAAATCTCACTACTTTCAGGTGATTCCCCAAATCGACTACTGTAAGAATGAATCTCATACGTGTAGTCACCTTCTGGAAGGTTTGTAAAGGTAATCCCGGTCCCCTTAACAGTAGTTTGTAACACCTTTTCTCCATCAATAATTTGATACACATTATAATTCGTTGCAAATGTTGATGAATTCCATTTTAAAACAAGGTCATTACCGTTAACAAAACTTTGTGTTATATTCTCTGGAGCCTGCATCACAGGGAAATCTATAGTTATAATCATTTCATTTCCTATTTCTGATTCTCCAAAACGGTCACTATATGAATGAATCAAATATTTATGCTCCCCCTCTAAAACATTTACAAGGGTTGCAGTCGAATATCTAGTTGTAGCCTTAGATACCTTTTCTCCATCAACTAATTCATATATTTTGTATGTGTTCGCATATTCAGCTTTATCATACGTAAATACAATATCATTACCATTTTTTATTTCATACGTTACAGTTTCCGGCGACTTCATTATAGGATGAACAACATCAAATGTAATTTGACTTCCATTTGTAGATTCTCCAAATCGTGAACTTACAGAATGAACAACATAAGTATGTTCACCAGCAGATACATTAGATAGGGTTATCGACAAGGAAGAAGTTTTCTGCTTATAAACTAATTCTCTATTAACGAGTTCGTAAATGTTATAACTATTTGCAAACTCTACTGACTCCCAATTTAAAACAACATCATTGCCATTTTGTACCTTATAAGTAAGATTTGTTGGAGTTTCCATCGTCGGGTGATCTAAAGAGAAAGTTAGTTTAGACCCATACTTCGATTCTCCAAAATAAGGTGAATAAGAATGAATAACATAATTGTATTCACCTTCTGGCATATTTCCAAATGTAAATCCTGTAATGGTGACAGTTCTTTTTAATTCTTTTTCACCGTCAACTACCTGATAAATTTTGTAGCTTGTTGCATATTCAGAAGCAGTCCACTTTAAAGAAATATCATTTCCATTTGAAATACTAAAGGTCGGGTCTGTCGGAGCCTTCATAGTTTGACCTTCTAGGGTAAATGATAATTGGGTACCCGCTTCGGACTCACCAAATCGAGATGAATAAGAATACACCTCATAAGAATAATCGCCAGATGGCATTCTTGTGTAAGTGATACTTGCTCCAGATACATTATTCTTAAAAACTTTTTTGCCATCTACAATTTGATAAACCTTGTAAGATGTTACGTATTCAGAAGCATCCCAACTTAATGTAAATGACGTATCATTATTAATTTCTTCTTTTAAATTTTCTGGTGGAGTCATTTTTGGATGAATAATTGAAATTGAAATTTCTGTTCCTTTTTCTGACTCTCCAAATCTAGTCGAGTTCGAGTAGATTGCGTATCTAAAATCACCCTCGGGTAAATTCGCGTATGTAACTGTAGTACCTGACACTGTACTTTTTAAAACCTTATTACCATCTTCTGTTATTTGATAAATTTTATAATTAGTAGTATTTGATGTACTATCCCAGTTAAGAACAATATCATTTCCATTCTGGACTTTGTAAGTAACGTTAGCTGGTGCTTCAAGCTGTACGTTTTCTACAGATAAAGAAACTTTACTTCCTTCATAAGATTCACCAAAACGATCACTGTATGAATGAACTTCATACACATGTTCACCCGCTTCTGCTTTTGCATATGTAACACTTGTACCTGTCACATTACTGCTAACTATTGTTTTTTCACCCTTAATTATGCGATACACTTTGTAACTTTTCGCAAATGGAACGCTATCCCAAGTCAAAATGATATCGTTAATATTCTGTAGTTTATATGACAAATTGATTGGTGCAGTCATTATGATTTCGTCAATAGTTACGCTAAGTTGCCCTTCATCTCCCACAGACTCACCAAAACGGTCGCTGTAAGACTGTATTTCAAATTTATAGTTACCTGCTGTAACATTAGTCAATTTTGTTGATGTGCCAGTTAATGTGCTTTTGAGTTCTTTTCCAGCATCAGTAATCTGATAGAGTTTGTAATTCGTAGAATAAGGAACAGAATCCCAATTTAATGTGATGTCATTACCATTTGTAGTTGTATACTTAAAGTTACTAGGTGACGTCATTACTGGAAAAATGACGTCTGCTTGAGCAATTTCAGAAAGTGAGGATTCACCGTAAAGTGAGTTTTCAGCACTTACTGCAAACTTATAGCTTCCTTCAGCAGCATTAACGATTGTGTATGTTCTAGAATTTGTTGAAGTAAGTAACGTTTTTTGTCCATCTTCATCAATCTGGTAAATATGATATGTTTCTGTATACTCCGAAGCTCCCCACGTTAGTACAATATCGTTTCCGTTTTTAATCGTTTGAGTAAGCGTTTGTGGTGCAGCCATTTCTGGATATGTGATATCAAACGATATTGGGGCGCTTGGCCCAGACTCACCATCTGTACTTAAAGTTGAAACAACAAAACGGTAAGATCCTTCCGCTAAATTATTCAAATTATAACTTGTTGTTTTTACTGTATCCATTAATAGAAGTTGACCATCTGTAATTTCGTATATGTTATATCCAGTAGCACCAAACACTGGACTCCATGTCAACTTTACATCATCAGGTGTTACATTTTGAGATGATAGATTACTAGGTGGTAACATACTACCATTTGCTAGTGCATTGCCAAATGGAAAGAACAGTTGAGAAACCAATAGGAGCAATGCAAAAATCGTGATATTCTTTTTAACAATTTTCCTCATTCAATAGTCCTACCTTTCTAAAAAAAGCCAAAAGAAAAAGAACCTTAAACAAGGTTCATAGGTAAATAGACTATGATTCCTTGTGGCAACCGGCTACCATCCACTAGTTGTGGGTCAGGCCCTTGGCTTTGCGTCCTATGATTTCCCATAGTTTGCCTTTTTCACTTTGGTTTTTTGGTTGATTTATTACTAATATAATACTATTTTACCATTCAATTGAAAAGGTCTATTTTACTATTTTGAATATAAAAATGCACCGAGTATAAGTACTAGGTTAAGCCGTACTTAAACTCGGTTTTTAGTTTCTATTTTCTTTTATCAAAAAAAATTCCATCTACAGGAGCTGATTGATATTGTTTCAAATATTTAGTATTATTCTGTTTACTCTTTTTCAACTTTGACAAATCAAATTGTATATTGCTTTTTACATCTTCAATCTTTGAATCAATGATGGTATTCATCCTAACAATCTCTTTACCCAATTTAGTTTCTTCCTCATTATAAGGTGGTTTTATATCCTCAATGATTGTATCTCTATATTCGAGTAAATGGGTTATTTGAATTATTAGTTCGTCCCTATTTCCCCCGGGTATAGGGTGTTCCAAGATATCCATGAGTTCTTTTGTGACTCGGTATAGTGATACTATTGGGTTCACTACACTTTTCCGCCTTGGGTATGTTGACGTTGACGATTAATTTGAACAACTTCCTTCCATGTATCTCGGAATTCAGTCATATACTCTTCAACCTCTGTTAAAATAGTTAAATCATTTCTTAGGTTCGCTTCCATTAGTCTTCGATTCATATAATCATACATGGACATCATATTTTTTGAAACAGGTATATCCATATTTAAAGTAATCATTAATTCGCTTATAATTTTTTGGACCTTTTGCAAGTTAATATTCTTTTCTTGCATATTCTTCTCTTGAATCGCTTCTCCAGCCTGCTTTATAAACTTCAAACATCCATTATAAAGCATTAATGTTAGTTCCCCAGGTGTTGCAGTAGTAACCGAGTTAGATTGATATGCTTTATATGGGTTATTAATTACCATGATATATCACTCCTAAAATTAACTAAATTGCTGCATAAGATACATAGATTGCTGATTTGCTCTCTGGATTGCTTTTTCCATCTCAGTGAATTGACGCCAATATCTATTTTCAACTTGAAGAAGTCTGTCTTCAAAACGATCAATTTGGTCATCCACATTGTTTAACAGTTTTCCGATTGAGAAGGTATTAGTTACACTAGATGATGTTCCAGCTTTCTTCTCAAGTGCATCCATGACACCTTCATCTGGATGTTTACTATCTCCTTGAAGGATATCCCGGAGTCGCCTTGCCAGTCCTTTTTCCTGAGAAGTTGTTCCGTCTTTCGCAAAAACGTCAAAGATTGCTTTAGGGTCTTTTGTGATAGCTTCTCTCAACTTATCCTCATTAATAACTAATTTTCCCTTATCAAGATAATTCTCAGACGTTGTAATACCGAAATCAGATAATTGATTTAATCCATCCAATCCTGAAACAGGAGTATAAAGGGCAGTTCTCATCTTGTTTATTGCTGATGATAATATGGAATCATTTCGTAATAATCCACTACGAGCCTTTTCTTCCCAAAGTTCAATTTCTTTCTCTTCCATTGCTTCTTTTTGTTCGTTTGAAAGTGGCTGATAATCGCGATAACTTTTTTCAACTAGTTTACCATTTACCTTTTCAATTAATTTGTTGTAATCATCAACAAACTTTACAATTTTCTCTAATATCTTATCCACATCTGCTGAGGAATTAAAGTTTACATCTTCACCACTATTATTTTTTAAGGTTACTTCAAATCCATTGATAGTGAAGACATTTGAAGGACGTGTTGTAGTTAAACCATTATAGGTAAACTCCGCATTTGCGCCTTGAATTTTGGTTACTTGTTTTAAAGGATCCGAGTCCGAATTATCTAACTTTAATGATGAAAACAAACTACCTTGAACATTTGATAGAATTATTTCATCTTGCCCACTTATATCACCGGTATTTTTAGCTGTAATAGCAAGTTTTCCAGTTTGAGAGTCAAAGAAAGCCGACACACCTGTTTCACTGTTGATTTTTGAAATCACAGTACTTAAAGTATCAACCATTGGATCAAAAGAGAGTGTCTTCCCAGTTGAATCCATCGTACCATCAGCTTTAATTGCTTGGATTTTTACTTCTTGAGTTCCAGTTAATCCAAATAGTTCGTTTAAAGTTTTAGAAGAATCAGTGACACCTGTTTCGCCACTAATAAACGTTGAGGACTTAGCCAATTGAGTAACATTGATCGTACCAGAAAAGTCACTGGTTGAATTTATATTACGAACTGATATTTCATCTGGATTTGAAATACTAACTGTCTTTTTATTATAGGTATTTGATAATATCAAATCATCAAACAAAAACTTATTAAAATTTAACATCATGGAATTGACTTCACGATAATCGTCACGTTGCCATTCCAATTTCTGCTTCTTCTGTTGGAGCTTATCTAGCGGAATTCGTTCTGCCTTCATTAAATCACTAACAAGTGTATCAGTATCCATTCCACTTGCTAATCCACCTATTCGCATATTCATCGGTGTTCACCGCCTTTAAATCTTTTTATCTACAACGAAACCAAGAAACTCCGTCATAGCTGCGTAAATATCTAATATTTTCTTAGAAGGAATTTCCCGAACAACCTCATGCGTATCATTATTAACAATTGTCACGTAGTATTCTTTTAAATCCTTATGAAGCTCAAATTTTAAAGATGTATTATTCGGTTCCAAAAATTTATTCAGGCTATCGATCACCTGTTGGACATTCTCTTTTGACACTATTTGGGACAAAGGGGCAGGTTCCGTGTTCCTCAAGGCATCCACTTTATTTTCAGTTTCATATAATTTTTTATGTTGGAAATAGTCTGTGTTGAAGTTCATCGTTGTGTTAGAAGAGATTTTATCGATCGACATTTAGCTTCCTCCTAAACGAACGGGTCTTTATTAGTTATATCGGAAGGATTAAAAAATTATTAAGCTAGCTTCGTTATGTTTCTCCCAATTATTTTTAATAAGCTTCTTATTCACGGGACATATGTTCGGTATAATGAGAATAAAGAGGGAATAAGATGAATTTTTACAATCTAACAGCCATTCAACAAAACGTACTAATCGGAAGCATTATTGGAGATGGTGAAATAGTCAAGCTGTATAAAGGCACGCGAAGTAAAAATAATAGTTACCGTGAACATTTTGGTATCAAACAATTAGACTATCGAAAATGGAAGATGTCATTTGTTCCGGATTTATTGTACATCACATCTAAAAGCAATACGTTACGGTCAAAATCATTGCCACTATTTACTGAATTATATCCGCATTTTTACAACCCTGCTGGAGAAAAAGTTATTTCCGTTGAATTATTATCTAAGTGTACACTTTTACATTTTTCAGCTATTAATTACATGGATGATGGAACTCTCTCAATTACCTCAAGAATTAATCACAAAAAAGGCTAATCTATTTAACTCCAAATGTATATCTGTACTTACAAAACTTTCATCTTGAACAACTACAAATCCTTAGTCTTCATATTCAAGAAACCCTTCACATTAAATTTTCAATTAACAAACGCAGGGATGGACATGATCACATACTAAGGTTTACTTCAACAGACAATACATATGATTTTCTAAAAAGTATATCCCCAGTCACTGCTACTTGCCCAAGTATGTACTATAAAACTAATTGGGAGTGGAGGCTTCAACAAGAAACTGAAATCTATCACAAAAAATACCCAGATTATACTATTCTTTCATCCAATAGTGATCGAAATAAAAATTTTACAGAAGCGTAGATTCTAAAAATGGTTGAGCTGAAACTGAAAGGAGAAAAAGATAAGGTTATTGCAGAATGTTTAATAGGTCCTATTGGTCAATAGTATACAAATTAAAAGAATTAAGAAAGGATGGCCGCCTATAAAGGTAGCCATCTTCAGTGAATATTTATTAACGAATAAGTTGTACAACTCCTTGTGGTTGTTGGTTCGGTTGCTTTGCGACTGTTATCTTTCAATTACAGAATAGACTATATCTTCACCCATTTTTTATGGAGCTGGGCACTTCGAACAGCATTTACTGCCCTACGAGATTCATTATCATAGCCTTATGCCTTAGACCGTATTCTCTAGTCGTTGAACCTTCTCCAGAGTTTCCTCACAGAAGCTTGCCTGCTGCTTGCCCATATCTTTTCTTTTTCGAACCATCACGTTTGTCGTTTCCAACTACGTTGTGGTAAGAAAAACTCTATGGGTTTTCCAGCAATTCACCCGATTATTATCACTAGCCGTTATCAGCTAGGACGACTGTCCTTTCCACTGCTTAAGCAACTAAAGCATAATCTACGTCACGGATACGAGATTCCGCATAAACAATTACTCTTAAAACTCAGCATTTTGGATAAATCTCTTCCGCCAATTCGATTTTAAAAAGGCTTAAGAAGCATGAATAACACTACTAAGAATCTATTAATAAGTATCTAAATAAACAATTCAATCAATATTGCTTTTTACTAACCGACGCAAACGATCAATAGCAGGTTCATATTGGTATTGACTTGCATTTTGATAATAGTAAATTCCCTTCTTAATATCCCCTGTAGTTTCATAATAAACACCTAAGTTATAACTAGCTAAAAAGCTACCGGTTCCTTTAACACTATCATACTCACTTGTCTCTCCAATTGCTAAGCAGTTAAGAAAGCTTTTCTCGATATTTTTAAACAAGTGACCGTATTGCTTGATATTATAAAAGACTAATTCCATATAAAACAAACCACAAACAAAATGAAAATCTGGCATATCTGCCAACCTCTCTTGTTCTTGATGAATAATCCTTAGCCCCTTAGCAAAGGACTTATTATTTATAATTACATATAAATAATCCACAATAAGTGATGGTCTATACCAACTATCTGACGCTATTAATTTATTACTTTCACCAAAATACTTTTCAGACTCTTGTAATCGTTTTTTTAATTGATACTGTTTTCCAACCTGATAGAGGATGTAATCATCATAGGGCTTTTCTTCAAGTTCTTTTAGTAATATAGATAAATTCCGCTGTGTTTTATCTTTTTCAAAGTAACCATCATGAAATACTTCAACATTTATATTTTTTCTAACAAAATCCGACTCTATTTGTTCATGTATACGCCCCGTATATCCGATACCCTTTGGAATTAATCTAGATACGAAAGCCTCGGAGTATCTAATTTCACTGTTTTGAACAAACTTATTAACAATTTTAATACGTCCGATGATGTTCTGATTATTTTCATTATTTATAAAATCAACAATATCTACATTACAATCATTGACTATATACTCATCAGCATCCAATATAAGATTCCAATCCCCAGTTGACTGTAGAAGAGCAAAATTTCGTGCAACTGAAAAGTCATCAATCCATTGATAGTCATATATTTTTGCTTGAAAAGAAGAAGCAATAACTTTTGTATCGTCCGTAGATCCAGTATCTACAATAATAATCTCATCAACAATATTTTTAACGCTATTTAAACACCGTTCTAGATATTTTTGCTCATTTTTAACAATCATTGTTAATGATAATTTTGGCAAAATCCCACTTCCTGACTTTAGTCAATCAGAATATCTTACAATACTCTTTAAAGATAAATTAAATTAATAAAAAGTTACTATAAATTTAATATCGATATTTAGCAATCTATATAGTGTTTATTATTTTATTCAGTTACTGATGCCTATGAAAAACTTCAAGTATTTAAGTACTGATTTGTAGCTATGTCTTTGTCCATAGAATAATCTAAATCTTCATTTACTATAAGGAGAAAGATTATTTTACATTTAAGCGATTTAGAATATATTCTTATGCGTTTGCGCGTTTAATCATTCTAATAAAAAATAATATACCGAGTACTGCTCTAGATTCACCTAACTGACTAATAACTTTATCCAGTTCTTTTATTATTTGTAAGCCTTGTAGTGAAAAATTTAAATACTGAATTTCACTGTTCATTGCAATTTGTTTAGCCTTTTCAATATCTTCCATACACTCTTTAAGTAAATCATTATTTGCCATATATAATGCTCTTTCAAGTAAAGATTCAATCAAATAAACATTGTTGTCCTTAATTCGAATGTCTTTTGGATAAATCTCTTCAATAGGAATATCATGTACTTTTTTCACTACTAACTGATGATACTTCATAGTGGATTCCTGCAAATTATTTATTTGGATGCTTTCCATTTTTGTCCCACGAGTTCCTGAATGTAATCGATAATGTAAGGTTGGTATTGGTAGAGCTAATGTGTTGAAATACCTACAAATTCGTGTCCACATATCATAATCTTGAGCTCTTACAAGACTTTCATCCCACTTACCTACTTTGTCGTAACATTCTCTTCGAACAATAACACTAGGAGTAAAAAAGTGATTCCCCTTAATCTGTTCTTTCAAAGCAAATTGGGATTCTACATTCCTCGCATTCCACATCCCAGAATGAATTAAGGAATTGTTATACTCTTGAAGATAGATAGCAGATGTATGAATAAGTCCAATGCTTTTATTTTCTTGAAATTTTCTAATTTGAATCTCTAACTTTTTTGGTAAGGCGATATCGTCATCATCAAATATCCAAATATAGTCTCCTGTCGCTTTTTCCATCCCAAGATTTATTGCAGAAGATTTTCCACCATTTTCTTTTGAAATGTAAGTTATTGAATGTTGATATTCTTTAAGTATCTTATCCGTTTCATCAGTTGAACCATCATTTACAACTATAATTTCCTTATTTGGATAGGTTTGGAATAATACACTTTCTAATGATTCTTTTAAGTAACTAGCCCTATTATAGGTCGGTATTATTATTGATACTTTTTCATTGTAATCCATCTCGTTCAATCTATGGGATGGTAGGAAACTAGAGTTTCTATTAAAATGACTTTCTTCATCACTTTCCTTTTCTATGTCTATATAACACAATATCCACTGACTAGGTACTTCATTTACCCAATTAATATGGCAACTTGTAAAATTATTTATTAAAGCCACTAAATTTTCCCTTGTAAATATTCTTACATGATCGGGATCTGGGATAGAATATCCTTTGGGAACACTAATAATTATTCTTCCTCCATGTTTACATACCCTTAATGCTTCTTCAATAAAAGGGACAGGATCTGGAACATGCTCCAACACTTCAGCAAGAATAACCGTATCAAATGTATTATCTTGAAATGAGAGATTTGCCCCATCGCCAAGATTAAAATAACAATTGCTTAAACCAAAAGTTTTCACTTTGTATCTAGCTAATTCAATTGCAACAGGATCAATATCTATACCGAATACGTTGTTAACATGCATGGCAATAACTGATGATAATTCACCACTTGCACATCCTACTTCAAGTACATCTCCACTACATATGGGGGCAGTTATAGCAATTCTATTTAGTTCATTTGTATTTTTTGGTCTTCTATAGTTATTCCATTCCCTATTTTCAATTTTATTTGTTAATAGGGTATCTAAGAGTTTTTTACTTCTATCAAAAGCCAAATATTTTTTATATATCTCAAGACCTACCTCACCTATATAATAATCTGATATTTCTTGATTACCTGTTGAAAATGAAAAAACTGCTAAAAATATTTTTATTATTTCATTATCAGGATTTTTTTTCAATTCATCGAACAATATACCATATGCTCTAAAGTAATCCTCATCTAAAAAATATTCCAGAGACTCATAACATTTTGTTTCAATATTAATATCCATGATGTATTATTCCGTCCTTTATTATGATTGTAAATATTGGTTTCTTAACCATAGGCTATCCGGATATTCCATTAATGCATTAGTAATATACTTCTCTTTATTCTCATCATCACCTAGAGCATTTAGGATTTCTATTGCAAACTGATAAAATCTAAAATTATTTTTATTCATAATAGCGTAATTAGAAACGTCTAATGCATTATTTAAACTGTTCGATTTCATCAAACAATTTATAATATTAACAAAATCCTGTTCATCAAATTTATTCCAATCACATAAATTATATAATTGTAATGCCTCCCCTTTAAATCCATTATTAAATAATACCCTTGCAATTTTTAATACTGTATTGTTATCAGTTGTTTCTATTTCATCTAAAATTACATTACAAAGGTCGTATTGTTTATAAGCAAAAAATGCCTGTAATGCATATATCACTAAGCCTTCATCAACATTTATGACTGATTCATTGCCATCTACTAAATCTATTAATTTATTGAGTTGTTCGTTCTGTTTTAATGAATCGAATACTTGCAATATATTTTCATATGAAGTTGCATAATTCCTTAACAATAAAATATCGATAATATTTATCCAATTCGATTCAATCAGTTTTTTTATTATTTCTGGTTTAAATACCTCATGAAATTGTTTAATTTCACCTTGCTCGTAGATAATCAGGTTCTTTAATTGAGCAACTTTCTTTAATAGTTGGTACTCATCAGAATAATCTTCTAAAATTTCTATTGCTAATGAGGGATTGCCTATTTCAAAACACGCTTTAACGTAACTTGTAATATTTTTTTCATTAATTAGTTCTTTAGAAATTAAAAAACTTGCAATTTCTTCAATAGTATGAACCTCACTTAGTATTTCCACTACTTTACTAATGGCTTCATTATTATATTTATTTATGTTTAAAACACTAGTATAGTGATATATTGCACTATTATACTCTTCTTGAAAAAGGTAAATTTCTCCTAAACGTAGATGTGGTCTCTGATCCTTTAAATCAGGCCTGAAGATAATATGACTATATTCCTCTTTATCATTTATGATTCCCTGAAATATTACCTTTGCATCTTCTAATTGACCTCTTTGAAAAAATACCTCTCCTTTTAAATACGGAAATTCAGGTGAATTAATATAAATATTCTCAGCATCCTTAGCGACATTTATTGCATCAGTATATCTTTTCAAGTTAATTAAACAGAGAACAATTTGAACTAATGTAGTAGAAACCCACGCAAGTCGAAAATCTCTTTTAAGTTTATAAGCCTCTAAATAAGAATCTAATGCTTTACCATAATCGCCCAATGAGCTATACTCATTACCTAAATTAAAGAAATCAAATGCATTATTATTCCCCGACTTCATTTCTTGATCAAGTAGCTCCCTGTTACGCTGATTTTTATCTTTTTCAGAAACAGTATGTTTTAGGTACCCTGAATGGAAGATTAATAAATTCGATTTATTATTTCTTAATGGGCCTCCTGTTGCGCTCCTAAATTGCTCATGTATTTTACGATGGTATTCAATATCACCATTATTTTTATAAATCCTATCATGAAAGTTCTGAACTAAATGTTCTCCATAATCACCAGTAAAGTTTAATATTTTTGCGTAATAGGATTCATATTGACCGTTATCTTTTTTTAATTCAAGAATAAATTCCTTGAAATTTTCCTCATCAATATATTCATCTGCATCAAGTACAAGTATCCATTCTCCTGAAGCTTTTGATGCTGCATAATTCCGTGCAGCCGAAAAATCATTTATCCATTCAAATTCATAAATGCTTTTTGTGTATTGTGCGACTAATTCTATAGTGTTATCTGTTGAACCTGTATCTACAACAATTATTTCATCTACTAGATTGACTATAGAAGATAGGCAACGTTCAATTACTTTTTCTTCATTTTTTACAATCATGCATAATGATATAAATGGCCTCATCTTGTTAGTTCCCCTCCTTAAGTAGTAAATTCAATAAAAATATCGTGCTAAATAATATATAGCACGATATTTCTTTCAAGTTACTACTTCCTAATATTTAATATTAACGAAGTAGTTGTAAAACACCTTGTGGTTGTTGGTTGGCTTGCTTTGCCACTATGTCTTTCGATCATAGAATAGACTATATCTTCATCCATGACTTTCATGGAGCTGGGCACTTCGAACAGCTTTTCACTGCCCTACGAGATTCATAGTCATAGCTTTCGCCTTAGACCGTACTTCTCTAGTCGTTGAACCTTCTCCACTCTTTCGAGACAGGAGCTTGGCTGCTGATTATCCATTGTTTCATCTTCATCATTTTCGCACCGTCACGCTGACCGTTTCCAGTTACGTTGTAGTTGGTGAAGCTTTAGGAAGTTCCAGCAATTCACCCAGTGATAATCTTATCCATTACTAAATAAGACGCCCTTTCAATCGTTACCGTAGAAGTTGTAAAACACTTTGTGGTAATTGTTGAGATTGAGCTAACATTGCTTGTGATGCTTGTGCTAAGATTGAGTTCTTAGTTTGTTCCATCATTTCTTTCGCCATCGTGCGAACATTTACTTTCATAAATGACTAGACTATATCTTCACCTTCTAGCAATCTAGTAAGGGTCGGGCACTTCGGATTCACAATGCTGATGGACACTGTTTCACCTACGAATTTCATCATCTTGAGCTTAGCTTTTAGATGGTCTATCCTAGTCGTTGAACCTTCTCCACTCTTTCGAGACAGGAGCTTGGCTGCTGATTGCCCATATCTTTTCTTTTTTCAAACCATCACGCTTGCCGTTTCCAACTACGTTGTGGTAAGAAAAGCTCTAAGGGTTTTCCAGCAATTCACCCGATAATAATCACTAGCCGTTACCAGCTAGGACGACTGTACTTTTCACCGCTTAGGCAGCTAAAGCATAATCAACGTCGCGGATACGAGATTCCGCAGCAGTTAGGTTTTCTGAAGAAGTACCTAAGTTATTAATTGTGTGATCTAAACGATTTTGTAAAGCACCTAGTTGTGATCGTTGTTTAGATACAGCTTCAATCGCACCATCTATATGCGAAATAGCTATACTTGCTGTCGCATTGTCTTTAACAGAAACGTTCGCAGCTGTCATGTTTAATGAAGTTGCACCCATCCCAGAAATTTGAACATTAATGACTTGGCCATCATTTGCTCCAATTTGTAATGTGCCTGAGAAATCGCCTTTCAATAAGTTTTGAGTATTGAACTCTGTATTATTCGCAATTCTATCAATTTCAGACATTAATTGATTTAACTCATCTTGAATTGCTCCACGATCAGCAGTTACGTTGGTATCATTACCACCTTGAACAGCTAATTCACGCATACGTTGAAGGATTGCATGTGTTTCATTTAAAGCACCTTCAGCTGTTTGGATTAGAGAAATCAAATATGTTATCGCAGTGGCTTTTTATCCTCTGCTTCTTTATGTTTCCATAAAGTTCAGGTCATATCTTCATCCTATCAGGATGCCCCGCGCTCGTGGGTGGGTTATTGGTACGGTTCCTCACCACCTGACCGTCACACCTTCCTAATTACTTGTTACCGATTCATTAGTCTTGGCTCGGTATTGCCCACCATCCACATATGTTGGTTTGGGGTTCCACCGAATTCACGGAGTGTTCATCTAAACATTACTGCTTAGAGCGGCATTTCTAGTCTACCGTCTTGAGCGTTTTTAGACGCCATATCTAATCCGCGGATTTGCCCACGCATTTTTTCAGAAATTGCAAGACCTGCTGCATCGTCTCCAGCTTTGTTAATACGAAGACCCGAAGATAATTTCTCCATTGATGATTGTTGTGCATTGTTTGCATTACCTAACTGACGATAAGTGTTAAGAGCTGCAATATTATGATTAATTCTCATTTTCTATTTCCTCCTTGAATTTTGGTAATCCCACGTCCTTGTGGAATTTAAAATATTTACAAATAGTACGAAAGTCGGCCGCCTTTTATACTTATTTGCATTACATACTTAATATCGACATGTATTGCAATTGTTTAATAGATTTTTAGATTTTTTTCAACAAATATTTCGTAAATAAAAATACCCGTAATATTAGTGGTTAACGGGTATTCTTAAAGTTAATATTAAGTTGATTAAGTAGATCTATTGAGGTTTGGGAGGCTTGGTTGTTTTCATTTTGTATGTCTAGATAAACTTCTTTCCGGTGAATTTCAACATGTCGTGGGGCATCTATACCAATCTTAATTTGTTCACCACTAACTGAGAGGATGGTGATTTCAATTTCATCACCAATTTTAATTGATTCATTAACTTTCCTAGTTAAAACAAGCATTCTCCCACCTCCTATTTCGTGAACACCTTTTCAAAGATCTTGTGTTTCGTTTGATATCGTGTATTGTTTAAGATCACTTGTTTACCAAGTTGTTTTTTATTATTTATTACTACTGGAGCTTGTAAGTTAGCTGTTGTTTTTTCAAACGGATCCTCAACTGTTAAAATAACAAACATAGTTACATCTTCTTCTGATATCAACTGTAGTTGATCGACCACTTGATCGTCCAACGCAAAATCATACTCTTTAAAAAAGAAAAAAGGGGTTGTAACAACAAATGCAAGTTGGTCCGTTCCAACTGACTGTAAAATAGAAATTCCTGTATCATCACCAAAAGGAAGCATCACAAATTTCTTTTCTTCCAAAAATCCAGGTAATCCATTCGCAAACGTAATAATTTCTTTTTCTTCTATATGTATCTCGCCATGATATTTTGTATCTATTCTCATTTTTTCACAACCTTATTTTTTATATCTCTTGCTCGTAGTTTACACCTTTATATTTTAAATTAACAAAATCAATCTTTAATGACTTATTTTGTTCAAGAGAAATATCTACTTTACCGGGGATATAATCATGAATAGGTTTATTGATGTTTGCATTTATAATTGGCTTGTTCTCCTTCACTTGAACATCAACCTTAGCTGGGACATAATTAGTCTTGACACTAAAGTGAGACGGTATCCACCCGATGTTAAATTGAAGCTCAAGGCCTTCGCTATTTCGTTTGGCAATATGGGCAATTGAATTTCCACCATTTTCAATTTTCATTAGTTCATTTCCTTCTTGGGCTCGTCTTGCTATTCCTTCAAGTGAATCTTGATAACCCTTATCGGCAGCTTCAGCTATTCGACGAGAAATATGTTTTAAATCCATGTCTGCCCAAGCTTCAGTTTGATCTATAGTAAGTTTTCCAGGTGTAGTTTCTATCGTCAACTCTGCATTTGGCTGTTCAATTGATAAATCTGCTTTAGGTTGTTGAATTTCTTGAACTGGTTTTGTAGTGCGAATACTTATTTTTGCATTTTGAGATTCTAAGCTAATTTGAGCTAACTCCATCGAATCCCTCCTATTAAAAAAGCTATCTCATAAAAAGATAGCTTAACGTAAAAAGTCCATCAGTGTTGGTTGCATAATTTTCGCGCCTACTCCAAGAGCTGCACGATGTACTGCTTCTGCTGTTGTTAAGTTAATAATAACCTTTTCCATTTCCGCATCTTCATTTTCAGAAATAATTTTAGTGGCAATGACTTCTTGAGAACCAAGTCGATCGTTGATGAGTTCAATACGATTATATCTTGCACCAAGATCCGCGCGATTTGCGACAACATTTGAAAGGTGAGAATCTAAAGAATCAAGGTATTTTCCAACATCACCATCGGAATTAAGATCACTTATTAGATTATCCAGTTCTGTGAAAATGTCATTAGTATTATTACCTTTTAAAAGGTCAGTAGACTTTACATTAACATTAATATGGACTCCTTTAGAAACCTCAAGTAAAACATCATTACTAGAGATAGGAATCTTATTAGCAACTAAATCAATCGGTGCTTCTGTAGTGTTTGTGCCATTAAAGATAAACTTATTCCCAACCTTTGTATTGGCGATAGTTGCAATATGCTCTTTTAATTGTTCAACCTCTAAAGCAATATTAGTCTTTTCGTCAGGTCCGTTTGTACCGGTACTTGCCTGGACAGTTAGTTCTCTTACACGATGTAGCGCCTGAGACATCTTATCCATCGCATCATCCGCTGATTCCATCCAAGTATAAGCCTCAGAAAGATTGCGTTGGTATTGCTCAATCTCAGCGAGGTCTGTCCGGTATCGCATACCTTTTATTGCTACAACCGGATCATCGGATGGTTTGGTAATCTTCTTTTGGGTATTTAATTGATCCTGGTATTTCCCAAGTCTTTCATAACTGTTACTTAGATTACGGAGCATGTTATTTGTTAACATGGATTGTGTTACGCGCATTTTTTACACCTACCTTCCACCAGTACCTAAGCCGTTTATTATTCTATCTAGCATTTCGTCCAGTACTGTAATCATTCTAGCCGAACCGTTGTATGCATGCTGGAATTTGATCATGTTTGTCATTTCTTCATCAAGTGATACAGCACTTACAGATTGACGTCGGTTTTCTACTGAATCCTTCAACACTGCTGCATTGTCAGCCATACGAATTGCTTCCTGTGAATCAACACCCATTGAACCGATTAAAGATTCGTAGAAGGACTGAATACTTCCAGCTGTTATCGGAAATCCAGCTAATTTACCAAAATCAGCATTTTTTACATTTGCTAGATTGGTAGCATTGTAGCCATTTCCTGATTCACCTTGTATCGTTGAAACAGCGATGTTGCTGAGGTTGTCAATGTTAGATGAAACACTAATAGTCGATGCGGCACCCGCATGTACTTTTGCCCCAGTTCCAGTAAATGGATTGAAAAAGTCACCACCCTGCGCACTTGGTTCTGTTGAAGTTTTTAACGTATATCCTTGTTTATGAACGTTATTAAACTGATTGGCAAAAGAATAAGCCATTTTATCCAAGTCATCTAGCATTTTGTTGTAAATGCCTTTTTCTTCGCCATTTTCGATATAGCCATAAGCTTCAACTAATGCCTTCATTTCTCCGCTACGTACAAAAGGAATAGTTTGTCCATCTAATTGGAAACCTGTAACAGGCCCTGTTGGTTGGTCATTTACTCCGTCTCCATCTGAATCCATTGCAGGAACGACTGAGAGCTTTTTATAATTACTACCTTCGATCAGTTTGGTCTCTATACCGTTCTCACCGACGATTGAAATGTCTAAAATTCCCTCTGCAACTGGGAGCGAATCGCCACCGCTGCTTCTTGGAGGGTGAACCTTAATTTCCACGTATTTTGAAAGCTCATCAATTAACCGATCACGTTCGTCGTATAAATCGTTTGGTAAATAACCGACTGGCTCAATCTCTGAAATTTGTTTATTTATTTTACTAATCTGATCAGAAAGCGAGTTGACTGTTTTCACAGTTACACTGATTTGTTTGCCAAAGTCGTCTTTTATCGCAGTTAAAGAGTTTGCTAGATAATTGAAAGTGTTTGCTACCATTTCTCCACGTTGGCGCACTACCGAACGTGCACCTTGGTCTTCTGGGTTAGCCGCTAAATCCTGCAGAGACTGCCAAAACTGGTTCATTGTGTTTGCAAGACCTGTTTCAGATGGTTCGTTCATAATTTCTTCCATTTTCCCTAATGCATTTGCGCGTGTTTCCCAATAACTTGTTTTTGTTTGCTCACCGCGGAATTGTACGTCTAAAAAGCTTTCGCGCACACGTTGAATCGTACCAGCTTCAACACCTGTTCCAAGTTGTCCAGGAAATTTGGGTGCATTTAGACCAGGAGATGGATACGGATTTGTCTGGGTGAAGTTGACACGTTGCCTTGTGTAGCCAGGTGTACTCGCATTTGCGATATTGTGTCCAGTTGTATATAACGCACTTTGCTGGGTCATCATGCCGCGGCGTGCAGTTTCTAGTCCATGAAAAGTTGATACCATTTTTCCATCCTCCGTTTAAGCTTTTGAGTCGAACATCGAACGTGTTTGCTTTTTCTCTTTTGTTCCCGCTGGGTTTCCGTAGGTAGCGGTTTGTTCTTGTGGCAGCAGCATGTCCAACGACATGTTCACGTACTGCAACGACTGGTGTGTGAGCTGCTGATTTAATTCGTTTACTGCCTTTAAATCGTGAGTCACTTTTACCAAATCATCATGTAATTCCACCAACTCAGAACGAATTGGCTCAGTAGCAACTTCAATACATTTCGATAATGTCTTCTCTTGAACACGTGGTCCAAGCAAATTATCGACAATGGTAATCCGTTCATTTTCCATTTGCCTTATTGCCAAAATGTATTTTTGCTCTTCTTTCATTTGTTCGTTGAGGGCATCGATGTCGCCTTTTTTCAAGATTTCTGTTTTTCGCTCAGAGAGCTTAAGTAAATTTTGATGTAACGTTAAGATCTTTTTGAGCGTTTCGACTAAGTTTTCAGCTGACATAATGACCCTCCTTTTTCACATTATTTTTTAAAATAAAAATCGTAAACGCTTTTCGCAACGTCCTCTGCGTTCACTTTATATGTACCACTTTGAACTTGTTGCTTTAGGGCTTCAACCTTTTGTTGACGTTCAACGGTTATAGGTGATGTTTCCTGCAACTGTTTTGCAGCCGAAGAGATCTCCACTTTATCCGTTTGAGTTGATTTTTCTGTAGTAGCAACCTTGTTCATTTGTTTTTTATATGGATTCATTCCGACTGGTCCGAACTGGTTAATTTTCATGGTAAAACCTCGCTTTCTATCCGAACTTTATTTCTTTTTTATTATATCGGCAGCGACATGAAAAAGTTTAGATTATTTATCAACATAATACGTTCTTTTTTCACGAATTCGCAGTTCTCGCATTCGTTCCTGTTCTTTTTGGAAACTAGATAATTCACTACGAAGTTCCTTTGTACAGTCGTCGCATAGACTACCTTCCCTAATTATGGTGCGACATTTTTGACATGGATATCCAAGGTTTGGGAATTGCGCAAGACGCAAACGTCCGCTTTTAATAAATTTGATGATTAATTCCTCAGTAACACCCGTTCCCTCTGAGGTCTCAAAGATAGTTGCTGTCCGATTTTCTTTTTTTCGAATAAACGTATAAACCGTTTCGAATGCGATTTGCTCTTCTTTATAGCATTTTTCACATACATCACGTAGATTCGTTTTTACAAATAGACCTCCGCAATTTGGGCAATTCATTAGTTCCGCCATATTGATTCTCTCCTCGAACACCTTTTTTCTATCTATTATATCGGTGGTTTTGGAGGAGTTTATAGTGACAGATTTTTGAAATATCTACCCCCTCATCAACGTCAACGATGAAACTGATCTTGCACCTGCCTCTAGCAGCACCTTCCCCGCTTGCCGTAACGTAGAACCAGTAGTATAAATATCATCCACTAACAAAATATCCTTATCCTGAACTTCTCCAGTCACTCGGAAGACATTTTCACCAGAAATCCGTTCTGAACGGCCTTTTTTCGATTGTTTCTCAAGGTGAGTCCTCGCCAGCGCATCATGAATTGACACATCCAACAAACCCGCTAACGCCTTAGCCTGGTTAAATCCACGTTCATACAAACGCTCGTCACTTAATGGAATTGGTACAACAAGATAAGTAGGATTAAAATGAGTTTTGAAAGCTTTTGTAAGAGGGGTTTTAAATATAGAAGAAATCACAAAATCTCCGCGGAATTTATAGAGGGAGATCACATCTTTTGCAAAGTCATTATAGAGGTAAATCGACCGGTTCTTTGTGAGGACACCCTGCCAGCGAGGATCCTTTTCCCAGCGAACGCAGTCATAACAGAGGTTTCCCTCGCGATATTCGTCAGACACATCAGAAAAAGGCCGACCACAACCTTCGCAAAATTCATCTTCTATTTTTTCGAATTTCTCACTACAAGTAGAACAAAGTGGATCAGGTTCTACTAAAGAAAACAAGGTTGCCCATGAATCCACTTCTTCAAAATATTGATTGCAAAGAATACATGTAGACATCGGTTAGCTCCTTTGAAAATTAGCGCATTGAGGATTTTTTGCTACGATGTTGACAGCTTCTGCGATTTTTACATAGATATTCGCCATCATTTGTTTATTAAAATATTGAGCCCGAACATACGCCATACCACTATCTTTCGAGACATATCGCGGTGGTATATTATTAAGCGTGAGGGCGAACACATCATTTTTACATTGTTCACATTTACAAGGCAGGTTAAATTCAGACCAGTTATCATTGATTGCTTCAGCCACTAATGGCTCCATTGCATTAAAAACCTTCATATGAACCTCTCCATTCTCTTTTTTCATCATCATACAATAAACATAAATTGGAAATACTTTTGGCCTACTCATTTAATTTGACAGTCCTTCGTATTATTCCTTTTTAACGATCGAAAAATAATGCTTTGGTCCTATCCAAAAACCCCTATGCCAGATTCCGTCCAGCTTAGGGGTCACAAGGTCAATTAACCATTTTTCCATAAAAAATAAAGCGGTGTGGCGCGTTTCCAATGTATCCGAACGGAAAACAGGTTGTTACAATAAGCTCCTCGTTTGGCGCTGTTGATTTAATGATGGTCCGGTCGTCCGCATCCACGATTTTCGTATCCACTATTTCATAGGTAAAATCACCGTATGGCATTTTCACAACAAATGTGTCACCGATTGCAAGTTCATCAAAACGTCTAAAAGTGGTATCGCGGTGGCCTGAGAGAACGATTTGATCATTTTGCGTCGGTAGCGCGGTGCCGAGATAATGACCTACGCCCTTTGCGAGTTCATCCTCATCTGTTCCCTCGATGATTGGCATTTTCTCACCTAGCTTTGGAACTTCTAAAACTCCCATTGTCTCGCCTTTTTCAAAGGTTGGAATTACAACTTCCTTCTCTGCCTCTTCCTCTACAGGAAGAGCTGAAATGAGTTCCTCTGCCTGGACCAATGCTTCTTTTTGTGCTTGATTTGAATCCCAAATTTGAAAAATCGAGTACCCTGTTAATGATACTCCACCGATGATTAACAAAAGAGCAAACGTATAAACAACCTTTTTCACTGGAAATCACCACCATTTTCGTTCTTTGTCCGTTATCTTTATCATAATCAAAATGGGTTGCAAAATCAATCAATGAAGCCGTTTTGGAGGGCCTCTTTGTTCATTTTTTCGATATGCTGTTTTGCCTTCACCATTTCTTTTGTTTTTCCGAAATGAAAAAACAAAATCTCACCAGTCGGAAATTGTGCACTTCTACCAACCCGGCCTGAAATTTGGACCAAAGCACTCTCCGTAAAAATGCGATCCTCCGCTCCCAAGACAGCCACATCAATATTCGGAACGGTTACGCCTCTTTCTAAAATGGTTGTTGTGACAAGGATTGGAATTTCGCCGGTACGGAAGCGCGCTACCTTATCTTTGCGCTCCGTATCCTCGGCATGAACACCTTGAATTCGTAGATCGAGCGTTTGTAAAATCTGGACAATGCTTTCAAGATACGTAATCCGCGTGACAAACAGGAAGGCTTGTTTTCTGATATCAAGATGTTCCTTAATCCATGTCATCACATTCCCTGGCAACCTCTTCTTTTTTAGTCTCTTCTCCCAGTTCCCACACCATACAAATTCAGGCACAGGCAATGGATGACGATGGTACCTAGCCGGAATCGTGACAGCTTTTCTTTTACCAGCTGAAATTTCATTTTTCCATGTTTTGTTTGGTGTTGCAGTAAGGTAGATGGTCGAGGAGATCTCTTTTTTCGCTTGGTTAACTGCATGTTGCAGCATCGGTTCCACGGAATACGGGAAGGCGTCCACTTCATCAATGATGACCATATCGAAGGCTTTGTAAAAGCGAAGCAATTGGTGGGTTGTAGAGAGTGTGATAGGGGCTGTCTTGTTGCGATCCTCGCTTCCTCCATACAAGGCGATGACATCAACTTCTGGGAATGCGGCTTTTATCCGCGGTGCTAGCTCAATAACGACATCGGTTCGTGGTGTGGCAATACAAACCTTTTTACCTGCTTCAAGTGCCGTTTCAATTCCTTCAAAAAGAATCTCCGTTTTTCCCGCTCCACACACGGCCCAAATCAGGAGCTGATCATTTGTCCGAACCACTCGAATAAGTTCTGTGGAAGCTTTTTGTTGTCCAGCAGAGAGTGTTCCTTCCCATACAAGTGGTTTATCCGGGATTTCTACTGTCAGTCTTGGCCCCGCCCAACTCACCATAACCGTACATTCGCTCATCCGCCCCATATTAATACACTTCCTGCAGTATGTACATTCCTGCCGACATCTTGCACATTGAAACGACGCAAACAGCTTTTGATCCGAATTGCCACAGCGAACACATGAATAACCTTCTTTTGTTTTCGTAATGCATTTTCGATAGTGCACAAAACCATTCAAATAATGTTGTTGTATGTCTTCAAGGGAAAATGGAATTTCTTCGAGTAGGAGTTGCTTGCGGTAGAGTAGGTATTGGAGTTCTGGGGAGTAGTCATAAGAAGGGTTTAGTGGTTGAGGGTATCCAGATTCATGGTCGGATATTCGTTTAAAACCATGTTTGCCCGATAATGGTTCGGGGATTAATATTTCGTTTTCTAGTATAAACCTCATAGGTAACCTCCAATTTTTAGTTTATGTTTTTTTATTGGGCTAATAGTACCCGATGTTTCTCTAATTTATAGAAAAATCTCCTTAACAAAAGGTTTCCAAACTAAAAATCAAGTAAACGCCTAATCTTATGTTTAATAAACCAATTATTGGGGGAGATTAATATATTGAAAGGTAGGGATTGACAAGATGAAATGGATTATAAAGCATGGGTTGTTGCTTTGCATCGGTTCGATTCTACTCATAGGAGCATTGACGGTTTTATTTCAGGAGAAAATTCAAATCACATCATCAACGTGGACTGTACTGTTGTTACTTTACTTCGTCGTGCTAAGTTTATACAGTAGCTATGAGTACAGAAAAGCACCTGTTAAAGACAATAAAGAATCTGTACCCCAAGATGAAAATTTACTAAAAAATTAGGAGCATATCCTAATTTCTTTTTTTGTCCAAAAACAGCGCCGCACCCGAGCACGGCGCCAACCAAACTTATTTCTGATACCACCCTAACCCAATCGCACCTTCACCTAGATGGGTTCCAATTACAGGTCCGAAATAACTTAGTAAAAATTCAACATGAGGGTACTTCTGTTCGAGCTCAGCCTTTAGTTGCTTCGCTTCTTCTTCGATGTTTGCATGAATTAATGCTGCACGCATGGGTACACCTTTACTTGCATGTTCATCAAATAATTCAAACACTCGATTTAATGCTTTCTTACGTGTACGAATTTTTTCAAAAGGTACAATCACTTTTTCTTCGAAATTAAGGATTGGTTTCACCTGAAGCAAACTCCCAACAAAAGCAGCAGCCCCACTCAAACGGCCACCACGCTGTAAATTAGTGAGGTCATCTACCATAAAGTAAGCCCTAATAGTTTGCTGCATTTCTTCGAGCCGAGCTACTATTTCTTCAACCGGCTTACCTTCATTCGCCATCTCCGCTGCCTCAAGCGCATAAAAGCCCTGTACGATACAGCTGATTTCAGAATCAAACGAGTAAACCTTCACACCCTCTACCATTTCGCCCGCTGTCACGGAACCTTGGTAAGTCCCGCTAATTCCACTTGAGAGATGAATACTGATGATGGCATCATTTTCTTTTCCAAGCTTTTCAAAAAGCTCTACGAACTCACCAATTGGGGGCTGTGATGTTGTTGGCAATTCCTTTCGTGCTTTAAGTTCATCGTAAAACGCTTCCGCTGTAATGTCGACTTCCTCGCGGTAGCTTTCATTACCAAACACGACACTTAACGGAATCATATGTATATTAAGTTTTTCACGGAGTTCCAGTGGTATGTAAGCTGTACTATCAGTTACAATCGCCGTTTTCATATATTTTACCTTCCTGTCCTCTTTCTTTATAGTTTCCATTTTAAATGATAATGACGGGTATGTCACTTCCTGAAAGCATAAAAATAACGGGTTACGATGTCGTTTCCCGTCTTTTCACCTCTTTATGTTCTTATTGTTACAGTACCCACTAGTTAACATCCTCATTTGCCTCATCTTTGGTTTTAGTTTCTTCTAGCTGTGCATCTTCAACCTTTTCTAACTTTTCAAGAGTCGTTTGAGGCTCCACTTTTTGCTGTTTCAGTGCTTCAATTTCCTCAAGTAGTTTTACTTTTTCATTGTTTTTTTCATCAAGTTGTTTCCGTTGAGATTCAAGCCTCTCTAGCAAATGCGGTGCAATGGTTTGAACGACCGCCTCACTTGATTCTTCCTCCCAATTAACACCCTTAGCTAAAAAAGTAATCAGGTTCGTTAAGTCTTCAAGGGCTTTAGGATCATCAACCTGTTCTAAATTCGGATTGTTTCTTACAATCTTATCATCGATTCGACTTAACAAATATTCAATATCTAGTTCTATGTCTTTTGTTGCGATGACCTGACCATCATAGTTTTTTGCTTTGAGTATTCCTTTGACAGTTGTTTCTTTTTCGGAAAACTTCATTGTTAAAAGCTCCAAAAATTGATAGGCGTTGACATTGGCTTCAAGGGGAATAGAGTAGGTTCCGTTTATTTCAGCCTTGATTGGATTAACATGTAAGATGTATTCGGCCAAATCCCCTTCAATCGAAAAACCTACATCAGGTCGATAGCCATAATCACTATCACGAACGACCTCAACAACCAAACTACCATCTTTTTTCTTAATCACTTCTACATGTTTAATTAGATCTTCTGCTGAAGCAGTCGAAACATTGATTACATCTTGATATTGGGTGGTAAAGTATGAGAACGTAGGAGTATTTGCTTGTAAAATGGCAGAAATTAATAGACCTGCGGATAAAAAACCCGTTGCTCTTAGAATTGTTTTTTTCAATAAAGTCACCTCCCGATTATAGTGATGCATAGACTGACAACATTATGTCAGCCTATGCTATTTTAATAATTAGTTTGAAGTAAACCAGTTGTATAGAGCTTGCGATTCGATGGATAGATATGGTCCGAGAACCTTATCGAATCTTACTACTCCTTCAACAGAAGTATCGATTTTTTCTGCTGGTGTTCTCCATGCATTTGATTCGTTTGCGAAATATTCTTTTTCCGTATATACACGGTAATATGGCTTTCCATTAAATGTTTCGCCCACTACTCTCACTTTACCAACCTTTTCTTCAAAAACCCCAGTTCCGTCACCCATGCTAATTTCAATTACTTTATAACCCTCTTTATTCAAATAAAAGGTAACTTCTTTGTCTGTTGTTTTAAAAGTAGAACCATTTGGTGTTGCTTTAAATGCAACTTCCCCAGTAAAATACGGTGGCCCTTCAGGTTCTTCTTCTGGATCAACCTGAGTCGCTTTTACCTCTAATTTCATGTTTCCTGTTTTACCTTGGAATGCAATGTCATTTTCACCATGCGGCCAGCTTGCAAGAATACGGTAGCTTTCAGAGTCATTTTCTGGCTTAAATGTTGTGGAGTAGTCAACCTTCGTCCACACACCCTCTACATCCTTCTGAAGTAGAAGAGCAATAGGTGTATCTCCAGTCAATAATTCACCACTTGGCGTAAAGTTTACACTGTACTGCACAGGAAGCTCAGTATCATTTTTGTTAATTGTAAAGTTATACACTTCAACAGGTTCCATACCTGGATAGAAATCTTCCCCTAGATTGAACTTTCCATCTCCAATTGTTTGGCCATCGCCATCCACAACATCAACATTAAATACAGCTGCCTTCGCTTCGTTATTGTCACTAACAAACTGCTTCGTAAAATAGGCTGTTGTTGCAACAATCGCAATTGCAATAATTAAAAGGGAAGCTAGGGCGAATAAGGCTTTTTTCTTCACTTTGGTTCCTCCTTTTTCATATGTTACGGGTCGTCATAATGCACGATATATTCTTAATAAAGAACAATAAGACAAGACTTGTCCCTCAATTATTTCTTTTCTACTAACCAATCACTCTCAATTTGCCATTTGCCGTCACCAAGGTTTGTGAAAGTTACATCGATACTCTTTACTCCACCATCGAATCTTAATCCATTAAATGATACAGTATCACCGACTACTGGCTTCACAAATGAAAAATTAGAGTACTTGAGATATTGCATATTGTCGCCTTTACCCATAGAGTTTAGGTAAAGTGGGTTATTGTTTTGTGTTCTAGATGACTGTCCGGCGGTGACTTTTGCTGTAAGCTTTAATGCAAGCTGCTCAAAATGTGTTTCTGCTTCCACAACTTCATAATACACATAACGAGATGCCACTTTTTCGTCAAGAGCTTTTTGTAACTCCGCTACTTTCGTTTTTAATTCAGTCTTTGTTTTTCCGTCTACTAAACCATCAACGTAAGAAGCTAGCTCATTAAGTGAATCTTGCACTGCATCTGATTGAGTTTTTGTGAAGTTGCCTCTATTAAAAGAAGTGTTATTATGAACTTTATCTAATGCAAGGAACTCTTCGTTTACTGCCTGATACTTTTCTTTTGCTACCTGAGCGCTACTTGCATCAACCTGTGTCGCAATAACCTCTAAGTGGATGTTTCCACTTTTACCTTCAAAATCAATATCATTATCACTGTGTGGCCAATCAACTAAAATACGATAGTTTTCCTTGTCCACCTCTGGCTTGAATGCAGCTGAATAATCAAGCGCTACCCATTCTCCATCGATATGACGTTGTAATGTAAAGGTAACCGGAGACTCCACACCTTGTGGGAAAAGTTCACCACTTGGAGATAGTTTCACTGAGTACTCCACTGGTACCTCAGTCCCTGTCTTATCAACCTCAAAACTATAGGCTTCTACTGTTTGCATTCCGGGATAAAGTTCATCATCTAAATCAAATTGGTCATTACCAATAGCCTGTTCATTCGATGTTGCTTCGACCTTAAAGCTAGCAGCCGTTGCAATATTTTTATCACTTTTAAAACTGAGTGAGTAGTAAGCAATCGTACCTACAACCGCAATACACACAACAAATAAAGAAACTAATCCAATAATACTCTTTTTCTTCATGGTATCCTCCCGTTTCTACTAAGGTATTAAACTGCTAAAATATTTTAATTACACCTCCTTCGTCATAAAAGTTATGAGTAATAACGGTGGAATGCATTATGTATGACTACTTTCTTCTCGCTGTGCTGTTAGCATCTTTTTGATCATTCCAAGCGTTATTATCAACAAAATTAAAAGAGAGATTATGATAATACCAGTAGGGGTTTGTAAGACTTGGGCCAAATGCCCAGCCTTAGGTATCGTTAAAGCTAAAACGCCTACGATTTGTTCCTGAGACACAAAGCCATTGTCCACCACATTATTTGCATCACCCTTTGTTTGATAAAGGACTACTCCATCCTTTTCCACCAAATCAACGATTCGATGTGTTACGAGTGTGTGTTCGTTTAGTTGATAGGTGATGACATCTTCTACTTGGAGTTTACTAGGATCCTTCTCCTTAACGATAATCATATCTCCAGGTTGTAGTTCCGGCTGCATACTACCTGTCATCACGGTCATGATCTTAAAACCAAGAATGGAGGGGACTTGTCCAACCTGATTTTTTGATTGAAAGATCGACACCAACGCTAAAACACTTAACAGAACTAATAAAACAAATAATACATTTCCACTCCATCTCAATGTCTTCTTAAGCATCTTTTCACTCCTTTTCAAAAAAGGATATCCTGGATTTGTTCTTTAGAAAGAACAATCTGTATATACCATAACGTATTTTCATTATGTTTTCAAGCATTTCCAGTAGTTTTTTTCTTTAATAAGAACGTTTTTGTCAAAATATGAAAGGTACAATACTTCCTATAAAAACAAAAAAGCCAAGCCCCATCAAAGAGCTCAGCCTTCTACTATATTAGTATTCTATTATTTAACCTCAACCCAGCCATTTTTAATCGCTACTACCACAGCTTGAGTTCGATCGTTTACGTTCATTTTTTGTAATATGTTACTTACGTGGTTTTTAACCGTTTTTTCACTGATATATAGGTCATCGCCAATACCACGGTTGCTGCGTCCATCCGTTAATAGTTGGAGAACCTCGCATTCTCTTCTAGTTAGTAGATGTAATGGGCGGCGAACCTCCATCGTTACCTGTGAATGCGCGGAAACAGACTGACCGCTTGCAACAGCTAGGCGACGGAATTCTTTTACTAAATTATGTGTTACTCTTGGATGCAAGTAAGATCCACCCTCTGCTACGACTTTAACCGCTTCGACTAGAGAATCCGCATCCATTTCTTTTAATAAATAACCAGTTGCTCCAGTTTTTAGGGCATGCGTCACATAGCTTTCATCATCGTGGATGGATAAAATAATGACCTTCGTATCAGGATAAGTGTCAATTAATTGTTTCGTTGCTTCAATCCCGTTCAAGTTCGGCATATTAATGTCCATAATGACAACATCAGGCTTATGCTGCTCAATGAGAGCTAGTGCCTGTTCCCCATCGTCACCCTCTGCTACGACTTGAAAGGTTGGTTCAAAATCTAGTATTCGTTTTACACCTTCACGAAATAATTGGTGATCATCAATAATAACTATGCTTGTTTTCATAATAACGCCTCCCCCTTTCATTTTACAATCGAGGCAATTTCGGTCAATACTCCTAAAGCAGTATTAACGTACACATTTAATAGTTTTAGTGTTATTTTTCCTATATAAATAAGCAGCTTATAGTAGTTGGACCATTTCTTGTAACGTATCAATGAATTACCGAAATTTTCTCACGGATTGAAAAGGGAAAAATCAAACTTCAATCGGTACCTGTATCATTACAATCGTACCGGCACCAACACTCGAATCAATGGTAAGATTTCCATCCAGTAAATCAACTCGTTCTCTCATCCCGATTAAGCCAAATGAGTCTTTTTTCTTTTCGCGGATATCAAAGCCTTTTCCATTATCTCTAACGATAACTGTTACATGATTTCTACTTATTTCAAGCTTCACGACGATTTCACGAGCTTCCGCATGCTTTAAGGCATTTTGAACAGCTTCTTGAACCATACGGAATAAAGCAACCTCAAATTTTGACGGTATTCTCTCCTCCGAACCAACAAACTTAAATGAAATCGTAGTATCTCCATTATATTCTTCGATTGTGGATAGATACTTTTTGAGGGTCGGAACTAATCCAAGATCATCCAATGCCATCGGACGTAAATCATAAATAATCCGACGAACCTCATACAGCGCCGACCGGACCATTTTACGCAAATCATGAATTTCTTTCACACCTTGCTCCGGACTTTCACGATAGACTTTATCGATTATTTGCGAGCGGAGCATCACATTAGCGAGCATCTGCGCTGGTCCATCATGAATTTCACGAGAAAGCTTACGGCGTTCTTCTTCTTGCGCCTCAATAATCTTCAATCCAAAAGCCTGCTTTTGCTTAGCGTCCTCTAATATTTCCCCGACCATCTTAAAATCACTGTTTAAGTAATTGAGCACAACGGAAATTTGACCGACAAGATGATCCGCGCGCTCAATTGTTTCATTTAAACCAAACAATCTTCTTTCAAGCTCATCGCGACGTTCGCGCAGCTGCTTTTCTTCCTGCCTTACTACAGTCAGTTGCATTTGTAGGTCATGTGCCTTCTCATAAGCATTGCGGATTTCCTCTTCTGAATACTTATTAAAATGGCTGCTCACTTCAGAAAGTCGCTTTCTAGCGAAACGTGTATGGACTTCAAGCTTATCTACTTCATCAATAATCGTCCCAACACGTTCCTTAATTTCTTTTAACTCGTCAGTTAAACTTACAAATTCTTGGCGTGATTGCTCACCAATTCGAAAAATCTCTTCTTTACTATGATCAACGGTATGCACCATTTTTTCCAAAATTGAATCCAGAATTTTAATATCAAGTCCTTTGGTGGCCATCTCCCCACCTCCATCTAAATTATATACCGATTTGTTTTTTACAGCGTTTCATAACAGTTACATTTGTATTACATTCAGCCTATGCCAAAAACAAACCATTGATGTAAAAATTATGTCGTTTTATAATAGAAGAATGGGCAAAAAATTACAGAAAAACTAGATAAGTGCCGAATTATGTCGCACTACTATTACCCAAGCCTATTTTTCGCAACAAAGCCCAGGATAGGAGGTATTTCATAATGCTTCATTCCTATTATACAGTAAAAGGGTATGGCGAGCATGAAATAAATATTCAAAAATCACGCTTTATTGCATATATCGACCGCGTTACAACTGAAGAAGAAGCGCAAGTATTTATCCAAAAAATTAAAAAACAAAACTGGGACGCTACCCATAATTGTTCCGCTTATCTAATCGGCGAAAACGACCAAATTCAAAAAGCAAACGATGATGGTGAACCAAGTGGAACTGCAGGTGTGCCAATACTTGAGGTTTTAAAGAAAAAACATCTAAAAGATACAGTTGTTGTCATAACTAGGTATTTCGGCGGAATAAAATTAGGTGCAGGGGGACTTATTCGCGCATACGGAAAATCAACCTCAGAAGGCCTCCAAGCAACCGGAATCGTTGAGCGGAAGCTAATGAGAGTCATGCATACAAAAATCGAATACACTTGGCTAGGCAAGGTCGAAAACGAACTACGCTCATCCATTTACCAAATTAAAGAAATCAAGTATATTGACGCAGTAGAAATCGAAACCTATGTAGAAGAAAAACAAACACCACAATTTACCGAATGGATGACAGAACTTACAAATGGACAAGCAGAGATAACAGAAGGTGTTGTAGAGTATTTAGAATTAGAAATTTAAAATTCAAACCTTGAGGAGATTAGTTACATGGCGAAGAAACCTGCTAGAACCGCTTTTAGGAAAAAAAAGCGGAGAAAAAGAATTATAAGATTTATTTTTATTCCCTTGCTCCTACTACTAATTGGTGCTGGGGCATATGGAGTTTATTTAGTAAATAAAGCTGCTGACGCCGCTGCTGGTTCAAAAACTGAGCTAAATCGCGGTGAAAAATCTGAAAGACGTGTTGAACCGGTCGATCCAAAACATGATAATATCTCAATTCTCTTTATGGGAGTTGATGATAGTGAAACCCGGAATATGGGGGAGGCAACACGGACAGATGCACTTATTTTAGCAACTTTGAATGAAGATTTAAAAACAGTTCATATGATTAGTATCCCTAGAGATTCGTTAGTTTATATACCCGCTAAAGATGAATATGATAAAATCAATCATGCCCATTATTACGGTGTAGATGGAACGATAGAAACCGTAGAAGAGTTATTTGATATTCCAGTTGATTACTTTGTAAAAATGAACTTTGAAGCATTTATCGATGTCGTTGAGGCACTTGATGGGATTGAAGTTGATGTTCCGGTATCCTTCTCAGAACAGGACAGTAAGGACAGACCAGATGCAATCCATCTAGAAAAAGGCCTTCAAAAGCTCGATGGGGAAGAAGCGCTTGCTTTAGCAAGAACAAGAAAAATTGATAGCGATATAGAACGCGGAAAAAGACAGCAATTGGTGGTTAAAGCAATCATTGATAAAGCCATTTCTGTAGGTTCTATTACAAAATATGGTGATGTAATTGATGCATTAGGAAATAATATTCAAACAAATTTGTCTTTTGGTGAGATGCTTTCATTATATGACTATGCTGCTTCAGGGCAAAAACTCCAAATCGAAAGCCATGTACTTGAAGGTGCAGATTCATGGACCGACCACGGATATTATTATGAAGTGAGTGAGGACAAATTAGATACAATCTCCGATACTCTTAAGGATCACCTTGAAATTACGGAAACTGGTCAACGGTTTGATCAAAATTAATTAATTTACACCAAAGAGATGGAGCAATTCCATCTCTTTTCTGTTACCTAAATATTTACAAAAAAACCGCCCTATTAAGAGCGGTTTTTTATTACTTATTTCATTTTCTGTTGAGCTACTTTAATACCTCTGAACATATTTAACAGCGGTCTGTATTCCTTCCCAACTAGTCCAATCTTTTCTACAATCAATTCAATCGCTATTAGCAATACTACAATAACCACCAATGATCCCCATACAGTAGCTTGTGAAAAAACAACTGCTGCCAATCCAAAAATTGCACTCATTCCATAAATCATTAAAACAGTCTTTCTATGGCCATAACCTAATTTTAATAAGCAGTGATGCAAATGTGACTTATCTGGTGCTGAAAGAGGTTGTTTATTTACGATTCTGCGAATAATTGCAAAGAATGTATCTGAAATTGGAACCCCTAAAATAATGACCGGTACGATGAACGAGATCAAAGTAACGTTTTTAAATCCTAACAGTGATAATACAGCAATCATATATCCTAGAAATAATGCCCCAGTATCACCCATAAAGATTTTTGCTGGATGAAAATTATAAAATAAAAATCCTAACGTACTAAAAAGGACTAATACCCCGATACTTAATACAAAACCATCACCCATAATAATAGCCATTCCTGAAATCGTAATTAAGGCAATGGAAGATACACCTGCAGCGAGCCCGTCTAATCCATCAATTAAATTAATGGCATTTGTTATACCAACAATCCAAATTATAGTTAATGGGATTGTCAAATATCCAAGTTGGAGCTCTCCAATACCAAATGGAAGGTTGACCATCTCAACATCTACACCATTAAAGATTACGACTAATGCTGCAGCTAACTGACCTAACAACTTCCACTTCGCGGATAATTCAAACAAATCGTCAAGAATTCCAGTAATAATAATAATGATACTACCAATTATGATTGGCCACTTATACACACTATCTGGTTGTAAAATTAAAAATCCAACAATAAAACTAACAAATATAGCTAAACCTCCAAGACGAGGCATTACCTTCGAATGTACTTTTCTTTTATTTGGTTGATCTGTTGCCCCAATTTTTATAGCGAGTTTAATTACAATAGGGGTAATGAGGATTGAAACCAAAAAACAGATCATTGCAGCAATATAAAGCATGAAAAAAATCCTCCTCATCCTTACTTTAGCCATTGTTCTATTTCTATTTAGTCATTTACAGTATTCGTTACTACACTTATTTTTTGGGTGTTAGTGTTTATCTACAACCCCAATGTGGATTATACCATACCCTGTGGATTAATGGGAACATATTAATTTTTTTATATTCCTATTAACAATAGGTTACAAAAATAGACGTATCGTAACTTAGTTTTGTTACAAAAAAGATTCTTTAATTAAAGTGTGCCCACGAAAATACATCTTTTACATTTTTTGTTCAAGTTCATAAAGAAAAGTACCCAATTTACAGGGTACTTGATTGAAGTATATAAATGAAAATTATGGTACTAACTTTTTAATTACTGGGATGCGTTGAATTACTGAAATTATAACAGTACTTAAGGCAAAGGTAATGGCAATATTTACAGGAATCGCGAGTAGAGGATTAAAAGCAGCATCTACTTTAGGTAGTGTTTTCCATAAATAATTATTTAACAACCAGTAATGAATAATATAAATACCTAAGCTTGCGCGATTGATCTCTTTAAACAAAAAGGGTAATGATTTTTTATTAAACTGATACTTAAATAAAATAAATAACCCTATTGCACAAAGTAAAACGGTCGGTGAAAAATAGGAATACCAAAAGTCGTTTATTCCTCCTTCACCATTTATTGTATAAACATATGTTAAAGCAAACGTTCCAACTAGTCCTATTATCAAACCACAATAAGAAAGTGTTCTCCATCGTTTGGTTATCTCAAATTGATAAAGATAATATCCTAAAAGGAAATAGCCGACATAGTCTGTGACAAAAAATAATTCTATTGAAAATTTCATGCCAATAAAAAATTCCGTCAATCTGGTAATTACAGAGGCATACAACCATAGGATTAAAAAATACTCTAAATGATGCCTTTTTGCATGTGTTACAAGTAATTTCAAAAGAGGCGTAATAAGATATATCCCTATAATCATATAAAAAAACCAAAAGTGATAGGTTATACCATTATTTATAAAATATTTGATTGCTTGTTTTAAAGATACAGGGAAATAGCCCTTATACGCCCCATATAGGTAAAACAAGATACTCCACCCAACAAAAGGGATAATTACTTTACTAGCACGCTTTTTCAAAAATTCCCAAAATGATAATTCCCTTTGGTCTCTTAATAACAAAGCCCCACTAATCATAACGAAAATTGGGACTGCCCATCGAGTTAATGATTCAAAAAAGTTTCCGACAATCCACCTTAACCCTTGTTCCTGATTATATACTCCAACATAGCCCGCCGTAACATGTATAATTACAACGCCAAAAGCCGCAAAAACTCGGAGCCAATCTAAATATAACAACCGATTCATTTTCTACCTCCAAATAAAAAAACAAAAACAAATTAATTATGAAAGTATCTCCATGTATGTTTCATAAACGCTATTCGCGAAGTTCTCTAGTGAATAAGTTTTTGATGCTTTTAAATACAGATTTTCCCCTAAAGTTTCAAGTTGCCCTTTTTCTTTTAGCTTAACAAAATCAATAATATTCTTCGATAAAGCTTCTACATCTTCGACAGGAATGACTCTTCCTAATGAATCATCAGTTATTAAATCCTTTACTCCGCCTACATCGGTCGAAATAACCGGAACTTTCGCTCGAGCAGCTTCCAAGATAACTAAAGGAAAGCTTTCACTATATGATGTTAAAATTTCCGCATCAGACACCAAAAAATATCCATGAATATTTTCTTGATGCCCCATAAAAAAAACTTTTTCTGTCAAATTTAACTCTCTTACTTTTTCTTTTAATTCATTTTCAATAGGGCCATCACCAATTAATAAAAGCTTAATACTCGGAAAGTCTGTCTCAATACTTTTAAGTGCATCAAAAGCAATCGTATGTCCTTTAACCGGGTGTAAGCGAGCAACCATAATGATAACAAAATCCTCTTCATTCAAGCCAAGGTGCGTTCTTTCGATGATATCATGCTTTGGCTCAGAAAAATCAATCCCATTATAAATAGTGGTGATTTTTTCTTTACTAACACCAAAATTTGTTAACATTTGTGTAAATCGCTTTGAAATAGCAAAGAAATGGTCCATTTTTTTCAACGAAAAAAAGTGTAACTTTGTAAAAACAGTCCCTTTTATTCCCGCTCCTAAAAAGTCATCTCTAGGATCACTGTGTATTGTAGTAACCCATTTACATTTCGTAAAAGGTTTTAAAATAGAAGCATATAAATTTGCCCGAGGTCCATGTGTATGTACGATATCTATAGCGTTCGTATTTATATAGGTTACAATTCTTTTTAATATTGAAACATCATATCTCGAACTTTGATTAAAAAGCTCCACTTTTATTCCTAAATCTTTTGCCCTACCGTACATTTCACCTTGTTCAAAGACACCTAAAATAAATTCCTCTTTATTCAGCTGGTTTAACAAAGAAAGGATATGTACCATACCCCCCCCAGTTTCAGCGCCAGCATTAAGATGGAGAACTTTCATTGCATATCCCTACTTTAATATTTTTTGATTTTAAACTTTTGTTCCATCACTTTTACTACGAATACGGGTAACACTAGCATCCGCTTCAATCTCCACGGCTGTTTAGCCAATCTGTAAAACCACTCCAGATTTAGCCTTTGCCAAATTTCCGGTGCTCTCTTTACTTCACCTGCTAGTACGTCAAAACTACCTCCAACGCCCATAAATAAGCCAGATTTAATTCCGCCTATATTTATGGAAATCCAAAGCTCCTGTTTAGGAACACCTAGGGCAACAAAAATAAGATCAGGTTCTGAATCAATAATCTGTTGCTTAATCTCCTCTTCTTTTCCATCGAAAAAACCATGGTGATACCCAACGATTTTAGCTTCCGGATAGTTTTTAGTAATAGTATTTATTGTCTTAGGTAATACATCTTCTTTAGAGCCTAATAAATAAATCTTTAGTTTGTGTTGGTTTGCTACCTCTAGTAAATGAATCATTAAATCAAAACCTGCGACTCTTTCGGGAAGTGGTTGATTTAATAGGACAGAAGCCTTTACAACTCCAATTCCATCTGGAATCACATAATCAGCTAAATCAATTGCATTTTTATATTCGGCATCGTTTTTGGCAACCATGACAATTTCAGGATTTGCTGTTACAACAAATGTCTTTTTTTTCTGTAGGATTCGCTCAGTTAATGTATTTAATAAGCTTGCCATTGTAGAATGATAAAAATTCACACCCAAAATATTTACTCTTTTAGCTTCCATTTCAAATTCCTCATAACATGTTTAATTTGTATCTCTATCAAAAAAGATTATATTAATAAGAATTACCACAAAGTGATATATTATTCAATCTACTAAACTCTCTTTTATATTACATTTGTATGATATTTATTAAATGTATTGGTAGATATTTGTCGAACCTATCCGTTTACCATAATTGCAAAATGTTGTATTCTAATATGAGTAATTGCAAAAGTTATATATAAAGAATAATGTGAGGTATTTTTTATGAACATAAGAGATAACACGAAAGTTAACTTTTTTAAAAGTATTTTCTTGCTATTTATTATATTGCAACCCATCTTAGATCTTGCCACGTCCTTATCTATTATGGTGTTTAAAGCGGAATTTACAGCTGGAGTCCTTATACGTTTTGCCATGATAGCCATCGGAGCAATATACATTTTCTTCTTTTCAAAGTCAACAGATAAAAAATTTAGTATCATATATTTGGTAATTTTGGGAGTTTACCTTGCTTTAAATATTGCAAATAACCTGATGGTAAAGTCACCCTTTAGTTTTAGTCAAGAGGTAAAGTACATAATTAAAACTGTTTACTTTGTCGTCATTTTTCTTAGTTACTATTTCGTTTTCAAAGAACTAAGTAAAGAAAGTAATTGGGAAAATACCATTCAAAAATTAATAACATATGCTATGTCCATTGTAGGAGTATCAATGGTTATTGCAGCGATTACGAATACACAGCTCAGTAGCTATACCTATAATAAAACTGGACATAAGGGTTGGTTCTTTGCTGGAAATGAATTAGGTGCAATATTAGCAATTTGTTTTCCAATTGTCGTATTATTTGCCATAAAAAATACAAAATCTTTAAGAAATAGTTATTACTGGATTCCTTCCATAATATTGATCTATTCACTTATGGCTGTTGGAACTAAGGTTGGCTTTGGTGCTGTTTTAATCACACTTTGTATCAGTATAGTAATGTTAGTATTTAATTTAATTCGTAAGTCAAAGTCTCCAATTCCTAAAGTCAATTTATTCATAAACTTAATTGTTTTGGTTGGATTTATTGTGTATATTCCGTTTTCGCCAATTGCGGAAAACACTCAAATTCATTTATCTCTATTGGATACACCTGACAAATCAACCGAAGAAGGTATTGACTCTGAGGAAAATCCTGAAGGAAACGGCACTTCACATAAGCCAAAACAAAATCTTAACGAGCAACAAATTGAAAACCTTGTATTAAGTGGAAGAGATCAATTTTTAACTCAACAAAAGGAATATTTTGAGGAAGCACCTCTCACCCAAAAATTAGTCGGAATGGGCTATGGTGGAAATTATGAAGAAAAGCCTAAATTAATTGAAATGGATTTCCATGATATATTTTTCTCATTCGGAATCATTGGTTTCATCATTTACCTATTACCACTGATTTTAATTGCAGGACTACTTCTTTACAAATTCCTTTTAAATATTAAACAGGAATTTACTATCGATAACGTCCTTATTGGCAGTGGTATCTTATTAGGATTAGGGATTGCACTGACCGCTGGACATGTTCTAACTGCTCCTGCCGTTAGCATTTATTTAGCCATCTTAATCGCGTACTTGTATATAAGGATTGTAAAAAAGTCCTACAACAATTAATAATGAATTTCTGAAAGGAAGTATTAACATTGAAAAAAGTAAGAAAAGCAATTATACCAGCTGCAGGTTTAGGAACAAGATTTTTACCTGCAACTAAAGCTATGCCAAAAGAAATGCTTCCGATTGTAGATAAGCCTACAATACAATATATCGTTGAAGAAGCAGTTCAATCTGGAATTGAAGATATTATTATTGTAACCGGAAAAGGGAAAAGATCGATTGAAGATCATTTCGACCATGCTTTTGAACTAGAACAAAATTTATTGGAGAAAGAAAAGTTCGATATCTTGGAAACAGTTCAAGCATCCTCTAATCTTTCTGATATCCACTATATTCGTCAAAAAGAGCCTAGAGGATTAGGTCATGCTGTTTGGTGCGCTAGGAAGTTTATTGGAGACGAACCATTTGCTGTACTTTTAGGTGATGACATTGTACAGGCTGAAACGCCTTGTTTGCGCCAACTAATCAACGAATACGAAAAGACGTTATCATCTGTAATTGGTGTGCAAACCGTACCAGAAGAAAAAACACATCGATACGGAATCATCGACCCTCTATCTCAGCAAGGAAGAAGCTATCAAGTAAAAAGATTTGTTGAAAAGCCTGAGCAAGGTACAGCACCATCTAATTTAGCCATAATGGGAAGATATATTTTAACGCCAGAAATATTTATGTTTCTTGAACAACAAAAGGTTGGAGCTGGTGGAGAAATTCAATTAACAGACGCCATTCAAAAATTAAATGAGATCCAAAGAGTGTTTGCATATGACTTTGAAGGAAAACGCTACGATGTAGGAGAAAAGATTGGATTCATTGAAACAACAATTGAGTTTGCACTTCAAAATGAGGAATTACAACCTGAATTGCTGAACTTCATGAAGGAAATTATGAAAAAATATAACTAACTTTATTTCAACTAAAGCGTTGCATATAATGTGCTACGCTTTTTTTGGTATAAAAAAGGACTGACGATTGTCAGTCCCTACTAAACTATTTGGTCAAATAAACAGGTTTATCAATATATAATGTATAATTATCAAGCATTTGATAATAGTTATATAGATTCGTAACTTGTTTAGACGCCCATCCAATATCTGTTGCATATTGATGCCATGTTTGAACAGGATTCCATCTCATTTTATAGAGTGTATCTTGTTGGAATGTATCATTATAGATATAGCCAGCTCCAATTAGCTTAGCGCCACCTATAATGGCTAATTCAGGCGAAAACCATCCCTCATCATATGCTTTTTTCGCACCACAGTCAACTGCACAACCGTCAAAAGCATTATAGCCGTACATATTATAAACTGTTTTTCCATTATACTGTACGCCAGTTGCAAGTTTTGAAGTACCATATCCTGTTTCATGAATTGCATGAGCAATCAGGTACAATTCATTAACTCCATATTGCTGTGCAGCTTGAGCAAAGACAGCTGCAGTACCTTTCAAAGTACCAGCTTTATCATTCAATATTTTCTCATTAACTTCATCAATATTGATACCTGCTGTCTCTGACAATTTTAGAAATTGATAATACTGATCACTTGTTGACGATATATTACCAGGATTAAGATAATATAATACATCCTCTGGCTTTGCATTTTTCCAAGTAAGAGCTATTTTATACCAATCGCCTTCTTTACCAAGGATAGTAAATTCTTTAAATCCTTTTTCAAGCTTTCTGACAGATTCGAAGTTTGTTCCAGGACCTTTACGTACATTCAGACCCTCTTCAGTAACAACATTCTTTGCTACATCAATATAGGCTGCATATACATAGGCAGGATCATTTTTGTACTTATCTGTCTGCGGTGAATTCTGCATTTGTTTATCTAGCATTTGCTCTAAAGTCATTCCATAATCAGTTGTAGTTACTTGAGGTCCCTTCTTTTGATTAACAACAGTAGTAGACCACCCATAACGTTCCTTGATCATGTTTGCATTTGCTAATGTATTTTCATAACCTTGGAAACCACCGGTTACGATTTTAAATACCCCTTCGGATTTCCCAGTTGGGTTTGATGAAGCCCACCATTTATGGCTCTTAAAGAAATTCAAGGCTTTATCGCGATCTGACTCACCTAAAATTGGGTTGGACTTGATATAAAAGGTGGTATATCCTTTTTTATCAGTTTCATTAGTAGTAACCCACCAGTTATTAGACTTAAAGAAGTTAACACCCTTATTAACTTTATTCTTATCAAGTAAAGGCTCACTTACGATATTAAAATATACAGTTATTTTTTCACTAGTTTGTTGTGTGGTTACCCACCAACCTCTAGTCTTAAAGTAGTTTAAGCCTTTATCCATTGACGCTTGGTCTTCAAAAGGGTTGGTTACAAGACGGAAATAGTTATATGCTTTATTACCAGATTTACTTATAGTTGCCCACCAATTTCGATCCGAAAAGAACTTTATTGCTACATTAAGCTTGTCTTTATCAAGCATTTCCTCAGAAACAATCCGGAACATTACTGGAACTTTCTTTCCTGTAGCAACCTTTTTGTACCAAAAACCAGACTCATCAAGGTAATTTGTTGCGTTATTAAGAGAGTCACCAGATAGACTATCAATTTTCACCTTAAAAAATCCTGATTGATTAGTAGGTTCAAAGTATGCACTCAATCCAGTAGCGTTATTAAGGTTAGTAACAACGGATTGAACATTTGCTTCGCCATAAAAGCCTCCAGTTTCAATTGAATAATATTCAATATATTGAGTAGGCTCATAGGAAGCTTTCATACCTGTTACTGTAGCAAATTCATTAATGACTTGTTTTACATTTTCTTCACCACGGAATCCGCCAGTTACGATTCGATAGTAGTCTTGAGCGGCACCTGTGTTCTCATAAGTTGCCGTAATTCCAGTTTGACTTTGGAAGTCCTGGAGGACATTTTTCACATTCTGCTCTCCGTAAAAACCACCAGTTACGATTCGTTTCTTGTATTGTGTCCCCGTTCCAGCAGGTTCAATAGCACCAGTGACTCCTGTCTCATTTTGGAATTGCTGTAAAATTTGTTCAGCATTTGCTTTTCCATAGTATTTTCCAGATACTATTTTACGATACGGTTCCTGATCACCTTTCGCTTGGTATTCGGCTTGAAGTCCAGTCGTAGTTTGAAAGAGATTAAGAACCTCTTTTACGTTGTCTTCACCATAAAAACCACCAGAGTTTACTTGGTAATATGGAATTTGATTCCCTGAACTTTTGTAAGTAGCCCACCATCCGGTATCGTCGATTAGCCTCTGTAAGGAACTTTTTACGTTTTCCTCTCCAATAAAGTCACCAGTTTCAATTCGATGAATAGAGTAATCAGTGTAAGCAGAAGTTGAACTAGGCGAATTTAATAGCAAAAGCGAAAATGCAAATGTTCCAAAGATACTGGCTGCAGCCTTTTTCATACTACCTTTTTTCAACTTTAGTATTCTATTGTTCTTCACTTTACTTAAAACCACCTCCGAGTGTATTCGACAAAGCTAGTACAATATTTGTCTATGTTTATCTTATTTTGTAATTACTTGACTGTCAATAAATATAAATAGAAAAAGGATTTCTAAAAACAAAATAAAAAGCACTAGTTCAATGTTTACTAGTGCTTAGAAATAGTTTTTATCCTTCAAATGGTAAAGGTGGATTTTCTTTAAATCCGAAATAATGTAATATGGCATGTACGATTCGTTGTGAAGCTTTTCCATCTCCGTAAGGATTTGATGCTTTTGCCATTTTTTCATATTCATCGGAATTGGTTAAAAGCATTTTTGCTAGAGAATAAATATTTTCCTCATCAGTACCCGCAAGTTTTAAGGTCCCAGCTTCAATTCCTTCAGGTCTTTCGGTTGTATCTCGTAATACTAGAACAGGAACTCCTAAGGAAGGTGCTTCTTCTTGTACACCACCTGAATCAGTTAAGATAATATAAGCTCTTGAAGCAAAATTATGAAAATCAATGACTCCTAATGGTTCTATTAAATGGATTCGGTTATCTTGACCCAAAATCTCAGACGCAATTTCTCTTACTACCGGATTTAAATGAACAGGGTATACAACTTGAACGTCATCATGTTCATTGACCAATCTTTTGATTGCTCTGAACATATTCTTCATCGGTTCTCCAAGATTTTCCCGCCTATGTGCGGTTACTAGGATTAATCGATCTTCTCCTAGTTTATTTAATACCTCGTGTGCATATTCTTCTTTTACCGTTGTATTAAGTGCATCTATTGCGGTGTTACCTGTAATAAAAATATTCTTTTTATCTTTATTTTCACGTACTAAATTCTCATATGATTTTCGTGTCGGCGAGAAATGTAAGTCAGCAATTATACCAGTTAATTGACGATTCAGTTCTTCAGGGAAAGGAGAATGCTTATTCCATGTTCGTAAACCAGCCTCAACATGCCCAACAGGAATTTGATTATAAAATGCAGCTAAACCCGCAACAAATGATGTTGTCGTATCCCCATGAACTAACACAATATCCGGTTTTGTGTCTTTCATAATTCTATCTAGACCTTCTAAAGCTCGTGTTGTTACACTTACAAGTGACTGCCTGTCCTTCATGATATTTAAATCAAAATCAGGTTTAATGTCAAAAACCTCAAGTACCTGATCTAACATTTGTCTATGTTGTGCAGTCACTGCAACGATGGATTCAATTTGATCTGGGTATTTATCTAATTCTAGAACAAGTGGAGCCATTTTAATCGCCTCAGGCCTTGTCCCAAATACGGTCATTACTTTTATTTTTTCCACATCTTCACCCCTATTATCTAATCTTCCTATATAAATGCTTTGCTATAATATATCCGATTTCTTTTGGTGTCGCTTTAACATTAATTGCTTTATTAAGTTTTGAAAAAGTATTCAACCTCGTGGGCAAACTTAATTTATGATTATTTATAGTAAAGAAAACAGCATCGTGAATAATTGTTTTTAACATTTCCTCTTTAAAAAGCTTATTCTTTTTATTTTGGTCAATCATCTTGATGACCACATTCGGTATTTGTAGTAGTGAATGCTGGTCTACTTCACTCGATGTATCATTAAAAAAGTCGTTATAAACTTCCATTTCTTCATCGGTAAAATCCATTTTATAATAAGTTAAAATATCTTTATGGATTGAATCGATTATCTTTTTTCTTTTTGTTGCCTTTTCCTGTTGCGACTTTTTAGTGATATTAGAATGACCGGTTCTGTATTTAAGAAGTACTTCGGGCAATATATGTAGATTTCCAACCTTAGAAATTTGAACCCACATATCATAATCTTGTGCTACAAAATAGGAAAGATTGTATGTAATTTTATGTTTTTTCAGGGTACCTAAACGTATCATTGCAGTTGGGTTACCTATTTGACTGAAAAAGAGCAACTGGGCCTTAATTTCATCCGATGTAATATATTTTGGTTTAAAGGTCCGAGTTAACCTTCCACCAAATAATTCATAAAAAGTGCCAATAGCATCAATTTCTTTATTTTTTTCCATAAATTGAACTTGTCTTTCAATTCGATTAGGCAAAGCAATATCATCCGCGTCCATTATCGCCATATACTTACCTTTGGCATGTTCTAATCCTACATTCCTAGAATATGGAATCCCTTTATTCCCATCATTACTTATTACATGTATTCTAGAGTCATTTATAGAATTAATAATGCTAACTGATTGATCAGTTGAACCATCATCAACAATTAGAATCTCCAGGTTTTGATATGTTTGGTTTATTATACTTTTTAATGCTTCTTCTAAATATTCCTCACTATTGTAAACTGGAATAAATACAGTTACTAAAGGGGATTCCATTAACAAAACACTTCCTTTAACTCTCATTATGCTCCGAACGAAAAAGCTGCGCATGTACTTGTCCAACATTATATTATAGTATACATCAAATTTGTCTATTTCATTTTACAATTTACCAACAACTTGTTGTTAAAAGGTAACAATTCTCTTCCGAAATTTTAATAAAACTCAAAAGCTGATGAATGCATCATTCATCAGCTGCGTGATTATATTGTGTATTGTTTTTCAAAATATTGTTTATACTCTCCGCTTATAATCTGCTCCCACCATTCTTTATTGTCTAGATACCACTGAATGGTTTGTGCGATGCCTGTTTCAAATGTGTACGTAGGTTTCCAGCCTAGTTTTTCGAGTTTAGTTGGATCAATTGCGTAACGTTTGTCATGACCTAAGCGATCTGTTACAAACTCAATTAAGTCCTCTGATTTACCTAACGTTTTAATAATTGTTTTTACAACCTCTAGATTTGTTCGCTCATTATGTCCACCAACATTGTATACTTCACCATTATTACCTTCATGCATAACGAGGTCGATTGCGGCACAGTGATCTAAAACATGCAACCAATCACGGATGTTTTTCCCGTCTCCATATACTGGCACTTTTTGATCATTCAACACTCTGGAAATTGTTAATGGAATTAATTTTTCTGGAAAGTGATAAGGACCATAATTGTTTGAACATCTTGTTATATTCACCGGTAGCCCAAATGTCTCGTGGTAAGCACGAACCAATAAATCAGACGATGCCTTACTTGCACTATATGGACTATTCGGCTGCAATGGCGTTTCTTCAGTAAAAAAAGTCGTAGGATCAAAATCAAGCTCGCCATACACTTCATCCGTTGAAACATGTACAAACTTCGTTACTCCAATTGTTTTTGCAGCATCTAATAATACTTGGGTTCCTAAAACATTTGTAGTGACAAATATTTCAGGTTCAGTAATTGAACGATCCACATGACTTTCTGCAGCAAAATGTACTACATATTCAAATTTTTCTTTTTCAAATAATGGCATAATTGTTTCACGATCAGCAATATCTGCTTTGACGAAATGATAGTTTTTCTTACTCTCGATATCCTTATGCTTTGTTAAATCACCTGCGTAAGTTAATACATCAAGATTATAAATATCATACTGTGGATACTTTTCAACCATATATTTAACGAAGTTTCCTCCAATAAAACCTGCCCCACCAGTAACAACTACCTTTTTCCTTTCCAATTTACCTCACCCCATGTGTAAGTTCATTAATGTATCGTTTCAGTGCATCCTGCCAAGGTGGTAATAGTTCAAAACCATTATTAACAAGATTTTGTTTAGACAATCTAGAATTTTTAGGCCTAACTGCTCGTGTTGGATAATCTTCTGTAGCAATTGGATTTACTTTAATATTCTTATTGGCTAAATGAAAAATTTCCTTTGCAAAATCAGCCCAACTACAGTAGCCCTCATTTGTAGCATGATAGACTCCATATTTACTACTTTTTACCATATCCATTAGCAACTTTGCTAAATCAAAAGTGTATGTAGGTGAACCTATCTGATCTGCTACAACATTTAATTCATCTCTCGTCTCAGAAAGACGTAGCATTGTTTTTATGAAATTGTTACCGTTTTTTCCAAATACCCAAGAGATTCGGACAATAAACCACTTATCTAATAAGGATTGAACTATTTTTTCACCCTCATACTTTGTTAATCCATAATAACCTACAGGATTTGGTTGATCTGACTCTTTAAAAGCCTCAGTACCTTTACCGTCAAATACATAATCTGTACTGATGTACATAAATTTTGCATTTACTTCTTTGGCTGCATTTGCAAGGTACTTTGTCCCCTCGACATTTACATTCCAGCAACCCTCTTTATCATCTTCTGCTTGATCGACAGCAGTATAAGCACCACAATGAATAATAGCATCTGGTTTGAGTTCTTTTACATAAGAATGAACACTACTTTCTTGTGTAATATCAAGGTCTTTCGAACCAACACCATGCATTTCTAAACCTTTTCTTAGACCTTCTTGTACTACATCATAGCCTAACTGCCCAGTATAGCCTGTCACTAATATTCTCATCGACTACTCTCCAAAAGTAAAATTATGTTCCGCATCCTTTAACAAAGGTGCATTTTCATCTTTGTTTGAGAGAACTGGGGTAATTTCCATTGGCCATTCTATACCAATAGTTGGGTCATTCCAAACAATTCCCCTATCATTTTCAGGTGAATATAATTCATCTACTTTATATTGGACCTCTACATCATCTGTTATCGTCATGAAGCCATGAGCGAATCCTTTTGGTATTAATAGTTGCTTTTTATTTTCTGCACTTAGTTCAATACCAAACCATTTTCCAAAAGTGGGGCTACCTTTTCTAATATCTACAGCCACGTCAAAAATAGACCCTTTCGTACAACGTACTAACTTTGTTTGAGCTTTTGGGTTTAATTGATAGTGTAGCCCTCTCAATGTTCCTTTAGTGGCTGAAAAGGATTGGTTATCTTGTACAAATTGTAAATGAATACCTGCCTCTTCGAATTTGGCAGTACTATACGTTTCCATAAACCAACCTCGATGGTCACCAAAGACTTGTGGTTCGATAACTAAAACCCCAGGTAAATTTGTCTCAGAAATATTCACATTTCCACCTCATTTTATTGAACTTTTATTAATATTTAATGTCACCTTTAGCAACCTTTAATAGATACTGACCATATCCTGTCTTTGCAAACCTTTCTCCTGAATCTATTAACTGCTCCTTACCAATCCATCCATTGATAAATGCTATTTCTTCAGGAGCAGCAATTTTTATCCCTTGGTGTTCTTCAATAGTTCGCACAAAGTTAGTTGCATCAACTAGGCTTTTATGAGTACCTGTGTCAAGCCATGTAAAACCACGCCCCAATAGTTCTACCTGTAATTCTCCTAATTTTAAATAAGCTTCGTTTATAGAAGTAATTTCTAATTCACCACGAGAAGAAGGTTTTACATTTTTCGCAATTTCAACAACTCGGTTATCGTAAAAATATAGGCCAGTTATTGCATAATTTGACTTAGGAGATTGTGGTTTTTCTTCCACACTTAACACCTTTCCAGATGCATCAAATTCTACAACTCCGAATCGTTCTGGGTCTTGAACATGATATCCAAAAACAGTAGCGCCGCTTTCTTTTTCGGCTGCATTTTTTAGAATTCTTCTTAACCCACTACCATAATAGATGTTATCCCCAAGAATCATTGCTACTGAATCGTTTCCGATAAATTCATCACCTAAAATAAACGCTTGAGCCAAACCATCTGGACTTGGCTGTATTTTGTATTCAAGAGTGATTCCAAATTGTTCCCCATCACCTAATAATTCTTGAAAGCGGGGAGTGTCCTCTGGAGTAGAGATAATTAATATTTCTCTAATCCCTGCTAACATTAATGTGGATAATGGATAATAAATCATTGGCTTATCATAAATCGGCAATAGTTGTTTACTAGTAACCATTGTTAGAGGGTATAATCTTGTACCACTCCCACCTGCTAAAATAATTCCCTTCAAAATGAAGCACTCCTTTTATTTATCCGTTCTATTTATATAATGTTTATTTTGATCCTATATATTGTTCATCAACAATATAATCTTTATAATACTCACTGTCATTCATGATCTTTAATAATTCCTGTAGCGATTTGCGGTTATTTTCATAAACGAAGAGTCTCTTTTTACTTTCCTTTTTATAAACCGAGTTAGTAGAAGCATCTTCTTTATGAAAAATTTTGATACTAGGGGTGTAAAGTATTTTTAGGTTCTCCTTAATAGCTATGTAATAAAGGATTTCTTCCTCAACGTACATAAATGTATTACTATATAATCCATTAAATTTCTGGATATAAACTTTATCAAATATCAAACAAGAACCGTGCAACTGAACATTTTCATGTTCATGTTGCCATGCTGAACTTTCACTAATTATTTCTTGAGTACGTTTTGTGATTTTTTTAATAAACCTAAAGATACTAAGGGTTAGATCCTCAATTCCCAGTTTATTCAAAATAATTTTTGTTCTATGTTTCTTTCTCTCCAAAATTATTTGCTCTTCTGTAAGAGGCTTCATTCTTACCGGATTTTGATGTACCCCATCTCTTGTAAGTATATCAGGACCTAAAATATTGAAGTTCGTTTGTTTATGTTTTTCTAAGATCCTTGTTATGAAGTCCTTTTGTTCTATTATCGTATCATTATTTATCATGATGATAAAATCGGCTTTTAGCTCCTTTTTTGCGAACATAAATCCGACATTATTTCCCTTTGCGAAACCCAAATTTTCCTTATTCCTGATAAGATAAACCTTCTCTTCCTCTTTAAACCTTTGATCAATCTGATTAGCACTGTCGTTTGTTGAACCATTATCTACAACTACAATATTATAGTTATCATATGTAATGTTTGATAAGATTGACTCAATACATTCTATAGTATCTTGATGCACCTGATAATGAAGAATGACAAATGAAAAGTTCATTTTCTGCCTCCATACTTTTTTTCTCCAACCATTTCGTTATAGTTAATTGTTAATAACAAAACCATTCTTTATTGTAGAACACTCTAATAGTTATTACAAATACCAATTTTCCTAGCTACTAGGCAACCCATAAATGCTGTGACCAGAAATAGACTAATAAAACAAGCAGACTTCCGAAGGAAAGAACTAAAAAAAAGTATAATGCCTTCCTTCTAAAGACTTCATATAATGCAATATATAATGGAACAATTACCAAGGTATATCTCGAAATACTCACAAAATAATCTTTGACATTTTCATAGGCTGGGGCTGTTAATGGAATGATTAAGGAGTAAAGTATAATAATCCAATATGAAATTCGAATTCTCTTAAAAGAAAGGAGTAACGTAATAAGCAAAAGACTTATAAATATAAGTTCGATCACATTATAAATATCAAAATATACTCTACTACCTAACAATATCTTTTTTACACTTAACATATTAAAAGCATAGCCATGCGCAATTGTTTTCCAAGGTACCATAAAACCTCTACCAAATAATTCTTGAACACGAGAGAATGCAAAAGGATCTCCAAATCTTCCCCATAAATAACTCATATATAATATAGTAATTAAAGGAATAAAAGTTCCCCATAGAATACCTAACAATCTTTTGTTCCAAACAAATCGTTTATGTTGCTTTATATGATTTAACAAGTATTCAATTACAAATGGGATCGTTAGTAATACCCCTGTATTACGTGTGCCTCCAGCAAACATTCCAAATATGGGGGCAACTTGCCAATTTCCTTTCCTAAGATAATAAAGAAAAAGAACAGAAAAAAGCATAAAAAGGGATTCAGTGTAAAACGATGAGAAATAATAAGATGTTGGAAAAAGAACCAACAATAATGTGATTTTATAAGTTTCCTTTAATGAATAATCTAACCTTACCAATTTCATAAAAAAATAGATAAGAAGCACAAAGCAAACATTTGAAATGACTATTCCTACTATAAGTGGCTCAATAACATTAAAACTAAGTATCCTAACTAGCATTGGATATAATGGAAAGAAGGCTGTTGCTTTCCAGTTATATCCCTCATTAATAATAGTTAAATACCAGTTTGAGTCCCATCGTGAAAAGTTTTGAAAGAGAATTTGATTCACTTTTGATAAAAATGTGTAATTGTCCATTGAGTTTCTGTGCACATAAATCGTTGGTAGTAAAATTAAGATCTTATTTAAGAAGAACATCAATACTGTAATTTGAATCAATTTCTTTGTTTCATTTTCCAACCAATATCCCACCATTCCTTTCCATATTTCATTTCTATTGTTTCTTACCCCAATGATATTTAACCATTTAAAAAGGGAGACTATTGTCCCCCTAAGTATTTCTTATTTATGTTGTTAATTACTTGAAATAAAGTAGTTCTTTAGATAGTCAGCCCAAACCTGGTGTCCTAATTCACTTGGCATACCTTCTGTTAAATAGTTCTCAATCTCAGGTGATTGATGATCAGGCCAAGCTTCCCAGTGATTTAAATATATGTAGCCATTATTTTCAGCAAACATTTGTAACTCTTCAACCTCTTTTGGATAAAAGGTTGCATTGTAAAGTGGATTAGCTGGCTGGATTAAGACTGTTACATCTGGGACTTGTGTTTTAAATTCATTGACAATTGTCGTTAGGTTTGTAAATCGATCTTGAAGTTCAACTAAACCATTATCATATAAAATAAATGGCTCAAATAATAAAATATCTGGTTTACTCTCAAGTACGTCTTGATATAAATATTCTGCTACAACATCGGAGGATTTTTTATTAGCGATTTCTTTAATGGTTACCTCAAAGATTCCTTCACCGTATGTATTTAGTAACTCTTCCTTTAACATTGTTGGCCAACCATTTGGCCCAGATGGCGTCGATGCCGATCCCATAATCGCCAAGTGAACAGGTTCTTTAGTAGTAATCGCTTCTTTAATCTTTGTAACAATTTCCTCCGGAAGATTTCCTATATATTTCAACACGTCTTCCTTTACAATATTCTGCGCATTATTTTCTTCCGCTGTGTTATCTGTTTTTCCAACATTTCCGGATTTAATTTCAGTTTTTTCAACATTTTTTGTTGTAGCTTCAATCTTATTATCCCAATGAACCTTACCAGCAACTACACTAGCAAGGGCAAGTATTGCGACAACCACTATAAATAATTTTTTCAAGATACTCCCCCCAAAAACGCTACTATTAGACTACATTATACTACAAATTCTAAACGTATTTTAGCATTATTGGGCAATTTTTGTAATATTTCCTCGGAAATTGCTAATAATTACAAAAAAACTGATGAAGCTTATAAACTCCATCAGCATAAATTACTTATTTTAACACCTTTTCAAAAATAGCTTTTACTTTAGTAGTCACATCATGACTTCCATTTTCGACATTTTCCATGATCATGGCTACCAGCAGCTGAGGATTTTCAGTATTAAAAGCAACAAATAAGCCATTTTCCTGTCCGTCTTCCTCTTCACTCGCCTTTAATTCTGCTGTACCGGTTTTCCCTGCAAGTGGAAGGCCGTCGATTTTCGCATCTCTACCAGTACCATTAGCATCCTCTATTACTTGAACGAGATTATTTATAATCAACCTCGCATTTTCCTGTGTCACAACGTTTTCCTTCCAAACATAGTTTCCATCTTCTTTATCTAAGAGAAGGCTCGGCTTAAGCAAGTTTCCATTGTTAAGCAATGGGGTATATGCAATAGCTAAATGGACAGGACTCATTTGTAATTCACCTTGACCATATCCCGTATCAGCGAGCAAAATTTCTTTCTTTAAACCTTCATTTGAAATTTGCGATTCATATAATGGATACTCAAACGGGAACGGTTCACCAAATCCATATTTCGTTAGCTCAGATTCAAACAAGTCACCACCAATTTCTAAAGCAGCCTGGGCAAAATAGATATTATCAGAAAATACGAATGCATCTCTTAAGTTAACAGGTTGACCTGGGTCTGTTACCCGAGTAACATGATACCCTCCCCAAGAGTTATCCTTTTGCCAGTCCTTCCCTTTCACATCAATCGTTGTCTCAGGCGTAATTACCTGATTTCCAAGGGCAATTCCAGCAGTAATTGGTTTAAATGTTGAGCCTGGTGCATACGTAGCACCAAAACGATTGATTAGTGGTTTCAAAGGGTCCTCGTCATAAATTTTTGTTTTCTCTTTACTTAATACATAGTCGTTCGGATCGAAAGATGGACTACTAACAAGTGCTAACGCCTCACCCGTTAATGGATGAATAGCGGCGGCTGCACCAGCCTTTCCATTAAATTGCTCATATGCTGCTAATTGCACATTAATATCAATTGTCAGTTGAATCGTCTCTCCATCTATAGCAGGTTTTTCTGCGAGTGTTACTTTACTTTCATTATCTGCTCTTTTGATAAAGACACTAGCACCTTTCTCTCCTCTCAACTGATCCTCATATACCATTTCTAGTCCCTTTTTCCCTACTACATCATTTTGGCCATATCCTTTTCCTTCAAGTTTTTCTAAATTCTCTGCTGTTACTGTCCCGACAAATCCGACTAAGTGTGCTGCTGCTTCTTTAAAAGGATAGACACGAGAATTTACCTTTTGAGATAAAACTCCATTTAACTGTGTTACCTTTGTAGCAAGTTCTTGTTCACTTAAAGAAAGTCTTGCAATTGGAACAAAAAAGTGTGGCTGAACCCATGATGCATTCAATTTCTTTTCAATGGAATCTGGACTCATTTGCAACATCTTTGCAGCTTCTTGGATAACTGAATCCTTTTGCTCCCCTAAATCTTGAGGAACCATTCCAATTTCATAGACAAGTCCATTTTCAGCTAAAACAACCCCGTTTCGATCAACAATTTCACCTCGAATAGGCTTTGAAATCGTTAAACCAATTTCATCTTCCTCATTCATATCCGGAAAGAACATGGAAGGTTTCCATTTCACAAACCACTCATTTCTTTCACCTTTTTCCTCAAGGACCAATATAGCCTTCTCGGAAAATTCAATTGGACCAGCTATTGTTTCCATTGAAACGTCATATGTAAAAGTAACCTCGCCCTTTTCATTCGGTTCAAAATCCTCTTTAGGAGATTCAAATGAAACACTTAAATCTCTAACATTAATGTCACCATAGATTTTCCCAAAACGCTCAACGAACTCTTTTTCATTAACTTCAGCTTTTACCTCGGTTGAGAACTGATCATACATTTTTGCAAAGTCATGCTTCTCCCAATTCGCAATAAAAGTTTTAAAAGCATCCTGTGGCAGTGGATCTTTATTACAAGCTGCAAGAACAATAATAAAAAGCATAAAACCGACAATTATTCCTATTTTTCGAATCATTACATCCTCCCCTTTATTAAATTTTAATTATATGTATCTTACCACAAAATATATACGTTTATATTAATTTATTATCCTATTATTACTATTGCCTTTGATAGAAAATAGGACTATAATCTTAGAAGGTATTTACATTTTTAGACAATGAAGGAGAAATAAGATGGAAACTCGACATAAAAAGAAAATGAGTGTAGGAAAAAAGGTTTTTATTTCGATACTCAGTGTTTTTGTTTTAGTCGTACTCGGAATTGGTGGATATGCCTTTTATTTATATAATTCAGTAGAAAAAACAGTTGAAACAATGCACAAACCAATAGAGCGCGAAAAGTCGGAAAAACGTCCAGACAATGTTGTTTTCGAAAAGCGTGACCCAATCTCGGTCCTACTAATGGGAGTTGACGCCCGCCCTGGAGACAAGGGTCGTTCAGACTCTTTAATCGTTCTAACAGTTAACCCAAGTGACAAATCTATGAAAATGGTAAGTATTCCTCGTGATACAAGAACTGAGATTGTTGGAAAAGGATTTCAAGATAAAATCAACCATGCCTATGCATTTGGCGGTCCTGAAATGGCAATTGATACTGTTGAAAACTTTTTAGATATTCCGATTGATTATTTTGTTCAGGTAAATATGGAAAGTTTCAAAGACATTGTTGATGCAGTTGGAGGAGTTACCGTAAATAATAGTTTTGCGTTCAGTTCAGGCGGGTACACTTTTAATGAAGGTCAGATTTCTCTTGATGGAGCGGAGGCCTTGGCTTTTTCACGTATGAGATATGAAGATCCACGTGGAGATTTCGGTCGTCAAGATCGTCAGAGACAAATTATTCAGGCAGTAATTGAAAGAGGAGCAAGCTTCTCTACACTCACAAACTTCGGTGATATATTATCTGCAATTGGTAAGAACATTCAAACCAATTTAACATTTGATGAAATGATTGATATTCAGAAAAACTATAAAGATGCCCGTCATAGCCTTGAACAATCTATGGTAACAGGAAGTGGAACTAAAATAGATGGAGTTTACTATTATATTGTTCCTGAATCAGAACGCACTACCCTTTCAACTATGCTAAAAGAACATTTACAAATTAATGATAGTGTAACTAAGCGATAAACCTTATGGGTTTATCGCTTCTTTCATTTCTATAAATTCCCACCTCAAGATTAGGTCCTTAGACCTATTAAACTTTCGACAAATTTCGCCGATAATATTGTTGGATTACAATGAGCCTCATAAATAGAGAGAAAAAAGTAGTAGATTTAGGTAACGAGTAAAAGGGGGAGCACACATGCAACACTGGTTAACACCAGAAGAGGTAGAAAGAAGAAAAAATAGAAATAAAATTATATTATACTGTACATTACCCATTGTCGTAATTGCAGTAAGTGCTTTAATAACAATTGCAACAAATCAATTATAATAAGAAAAACCGACATTTTATGTCGGTTTTTCTTATTTGTATATTTCAACACGTATATTAGACTTAGGTTTTGATTAGTTACTCCGACCTCTTCTTAAAAAAAGTGATTTTATCGTACTAAATTGTCCAGTAACAAGCAATCCTACTATAAAGCCAACGGAAGCAACTATTAACTTAAATACTGCGCTAATAATAACATTACTAAATTCAAATTTTATTAAAAAGAAGAACCCTGCCATAATAACTACAACTATTATTGTATTTTTCATTTCCTTCAACAGAGAAAAAGTTGAAGATTTAAACACAAATCGGCCTAACAAGAAAAATACTTGGAAAAAGTTGAGCCCAAATGCGATTAGTATACCTAAAGCTACATATTCTATTTTTCCAAATAAACTACCTATAATCATTGAAGTTATATTTACAATTGATGATATAACCCCTGAAATAAATAGAAACTTTACTTTATTTGTTGATTGAAAGATTGATCCCGAACTGGAAGTAACCATTTGGAATATTAATGACAGTGCTAGTATTTTAAAAGTAGGAACACTTGGTAACCATTGTTCCCCAAACAGAATTCTTATAATTTCTTCTGCCGCAAAAAAGCAATAAACGGAGAAAAAGCCTCCAATTAAAGATAAGATATTTATTAATTTTTGATAGGCTTGATGAATATAACTAACATCGTCCTGATACTGGGATAGCACCGGATGTAAAACTGGTGTTATGACAAATGTTATACCTTGAAGAGGATATAGCATTAACCTATAAGCTTTATCATAATAACCAAGAGCAGTAGGTCCCATTACTTTACCAATCAATAGGTTATCAAAGTTCCTTGAAAAATAATTCACAAAGTTAAATAAAAATTGATAAGTAGAGAAATTAAGTATCTTCTTTACGGAGTAAAATCCCCATTGCCACTTCATTTTAAGTTTGACAATCCTTGTTCCAATGATAAATCTCATAAAAATAGATAAAATCGATTGAAAGATTAACGCATAGTACCCATAGCCCAAATAAGCAAGTATAATTGCTATTGCTCCAGAAAAAACATTAGCAACGACTCCAATGATTCCAACTGTTAAAAACCTCTTATCTTTATAAAGCAGATTTTCGGGAACAATATTTAGAATCGAAAATAGGACAACGAGACTTAACATTAAACTAATATTGATATAAGCAAGGTTGTCATAAAAGTCTGCAATAAACCTTCCTGAGAGAGCAAAAACGGCACCTAATACTACACCTATCATTAACGTAAAATTAAATATATTTCTTATGTCATTTTCATCTAGGCTTTTATTCTGAATGATAGCTGGTCCTATCCCCATATCACCTAACATGTTAAAAAACGTAATAAAAACTAAAATTAACGCTACAATTCCGAATTCCTCAGGAGTCAATAACCTTGCTAAAATACTGGTAATAATAAGCTGAATAATAATTGTACTATATTTTGCTATAAAGTTTATTAATATGCCTTTTTTCAATTCTTGTTGTATCATACATACATCCCACTTTGTACTTTTATTTTTATCTTTTGCCCCAATACTTGTAATTGGATTATACATAATCTTATAACGAAAATGTACTTTACAACATATTTTTAATATGTTGTTACCAATTCTTTCGAAGGTTTTATTTTAACACAATAGTAATGAACAAAAAAGAAGATGCCTGTAATATTACAGACATCCCCATAGAAAATAATCCTATAGCTAAAAGGTCAGGTTTCACTTTATACTTACTTAATAAAAGGATTAGTTGTGTTTCCAGGAGCCCCGTTTCCTTTTGGTACTATTTTAATCTCTATTCCTTCCAAACGCTTTGCCTTACCTTCCGTCCCCGAAGATTGTCCATTTTTTGCCCAATCTAACCAGCCATAGCTTTCTACATGGACTCGATAATAGATGTCATACCTTTTTGATAAATCACCGGTTAATTGGATTTGGATCGCTTCTAATCTTTTCGCTTCTCCTGATGTTCCACTTATTCGTCCATCACTAGCCCAATTTTGCCATCCGTAGGTTTGGACATGTGTTTTATACTGAACTCCACCTGAAGTTGGTAAATCTCTAAGTTGTATTTTTATCGCTTCTAATCGTTTTGCCTGTCCTGAAGTTCCACTCATTTGTCCATTTTCTACATATCCCTGCCATCCATAGGTTTGGACATGTGTAGAATAGGAAACGGTTGGTTCTTTCTGAATAAATGGTTTAGTAATAGAACCAGGTGCGGATTCTCCTTTTGGTACAAGCTTTACTTCAATTCCTTCTAGACGTTTCCCTAATCCAGACGTTCCTGCAGATTGTCCATTTTTCGCCCAATCTAACCATCCATATGTCTGTGCATGAACTCGATAATAGATGTCATAAGCAGATGCAATTTCTCCAGTTAACTGTATTTGAATCGCTTCTAACCGTTTTCCTTCTCCTGATGTTCCACTTATCTGTCCATTACTTACCCAATTTTGCCATCCATAGGTTTGGACATGTGTTTTATATTGAACCTCACCTTGATTTTGTGATATATCTTTGAGTTGTATTTTTATTGCCTCTAGTCGTTTTGCCTCGCCAGAAGTACCACTCATTTGTCCATTTTCCACAAAGTTCTGCCATCCGTATGATTGTATGTGTGTTGAATAGGTGATAGTTGGTTGGTTATTAACATAAGGTTTAATTGTTAAATTACCCGAAATAAAATCGTAATGATTTTCACCATATAATCTACTATTATACAATGGTGATATACTGCCATCCTCTTTATATTGTAGAACACTGTCAACAACCCAGTCCCCTGTATGAATATCGCTACTTATAGAGGATTGTATGATATACTTTTTTTGGTTCGCGTCGTAATAGCCTCCGAATTGTATGTTCTCATTCGTTTCCTTGTTGAAATAGTTAATTCCTATTTGATTTAGGATTTCAGCCCCCTGAATTGGTTTAACCGAAATTTCCAAAGTATCACCAGCGGAATAAACAGTCTTATCAATTTGAACTGATGAAACATCAATCATAGGGGTACCAGATACTCTCTTCTGTAGTATTAAATTTCCGGCACTTAGCTCCGCGGTTCCAAAGGTCCTGTTGTTACTTGAATTTTGCTCACTGTATTGTGTATCATATAAAACTTTACTTCCAAAGGGGTCCTTCATGACTAAAGAGATTGAAATTAATTTCCATTCACCTAACTCATGTTTTTCGGTAAATTGTTCAGTAATCCTACTTCTATTAACATTCCCCTCATCATCGCAATATAAATCAAAGTACTCAATGTTTGGATAAAGTGAGTTTTCCTCCTCTGGTCCCATAAACCCAACTCGAACAACCCTACTCCCTAATAATTCAGGATTATTTATTTTAAAACTTAAATCTAAAAGATTATCATAGCCTAAGACTCTAGTTACAGAGATAGAACTTACATCAACTGATAATGGATTTGTATTTTGCACAAAAAAGGAATGATTGGTCAAATCCTCGCTACGAAATAAACTGTCATTAACATAGTCCGCATAAATCTTGGTTACTTCATTTTTGCTATCACGTGCATATATCTCGTATAAAGTCCATTCACCTATATCAAAATCATCTTTAATTAGTAAGGATCCTTCATATAAATGAGTGTCAGAATTATATGTCAGCTTAATTAATTTATTTATATTCAATTTAGATTTAAACGTTGCCGTAACTAATTCGATAGAATCGTTATCTGTTACTTCCATACTGATGGTAACTCTCTCATTTGGACCTATATCCTTAGGAGTTACCTTTATAGATTCCAAATTAATCGTCGGACCTTCATCATAGAGTATTGCTTGGACTTTAGGATTCACAAGAAAGATAGTAAAAATAAACGAAGCTACCAATATACAAGAAAGCCTTTTCAACCCAATCACTTGTTTCGCCCCTTTTTCAAAAATCATATATACTAATTATATCTTGTATTAGAACATGTATATAGTGAATTTTTCAAGTGTTCTATATTAATATTCGTATATATTCATTGAATTACATTAACCGACATAATCCGAGTGATAACTTCGTATATATTTATGATATGGTATTCGACTACCTAAAAGGACAAATGAACCAAATTTAACATCAAATGACAGTGTGAGACATTCTGGGATAAGAGTACCTGTCCCTTGACCCACTTTCAATTACGTATGTATATGGTAAAATACAGAAGGACCCGTCCGATTCTCAGAGGTAGAAAAATGGAGGATATCATGAGGAAAATTCTGTTTATTATTAAACTGATAACATTAACAGTAATTTTTTTAAGAGAACTTTTTAGATATAAGGTGAAAAAGAATGACAAAACATTAAATAGAAGAAATAAAAAAATTCTTAATATGAAAAGGGACCAAATCAAATGATTTGGTCCTTCTTATTGGTTTGGCGAGAGACGGGGTCCGCCGGCCCACTATTTTTCACATAGCTCCTTATTCCTTCAGCACATACGACTTAAAGGACGTTTAATTGAACAAAGCATTCCTATTTAGTACAATCCTTTTAAGGCACATTTCATTTTAAATAGATTACTATTTTCATTTCTCCAATAATCGACATAAAATCAGCTTTTAAAACGTATTAATATATGATTCGGTATACGAATACCTATAAAAGAACAAATGAACCAAATTAAACATCAAAAGACAGTGGGACACAGGGACAGGTCCCTTGTCCCAGAGCGTGGCGAGACCTTGATGGGGATCTGCCCAATGGGCGAGGACCCACCGACTCGATTCCACTGTCTGAGCATTGGAGGTTTACATATGACATCTGAGCATGAGTTTATTACGAAGACGTATTATCAAACGTTTATTTCTGAAAATGACACGAGGCATCCGGTTGAGATTCTTGGTGAGGCATATATGGCTGAACAGGAGAAGGAGCTGTATGACCTGTCCTATATACGCTTTGCGCAAGGGGAAATTTATTTTCATTACAAGGATTATGAGGCGGCGATTTATAAGTGGGAGAACATCTCGAACGACTTAGAGCCGTGGGCGAAGAAAAACATTGCGGATGCGTATTATGAGCTTGGCTTGCTCTCAAATGCGGATGAAGTGTATGGCTCAATTATTTCGAGTAATAAAACCCTGACCAGTGAGGTTTCGTTGAGCCTATTCTCACTTTATCTTGAGGATAACAAGATTGATGCAGCTTACCGTGTTATTCAGGAAGCAGTTGAAGGAAATCCCGATTATCCAAACATTACAAGGGTTGCCAAGCATTTTTACGAGGAACAAGAAGATTGGAAAAATGCGATTGAACTGGCTATCAATGAAACGAAGCGAACAGAGGGTCTTGAATGGTTTGACGCTTTAATTGATTACTGCGAATTAGGGCATAGCAGTTCATTTGCACCTGATACATTCGTTTCGGTATTGCGCAAGTTATACGAACTTGACCAAGCAAGATTTAAACAGCTAATGGCAGCTGTTTGGAAAAGCTACCAGAATACAAGCGAATATCTAAACTGGCTTCAAGCGGTCGTAAAAATCATGAAGGATTTAGAGATTAATCCTTACGAACAGTGGCATACCATTACTCATTTATTCGAGGAAGCGTATCTTGGATTAACGACTGGTGATTATTTACTACGTGATATCGGGCAGCTTATGCCAAAATTACTGGTCAATTGGTTAAATACAACGACTGCAACTAATGGGTTAGCTGCAGCGGCAGCCATCCTTGCGTGGGATGATATTTTCCCTTCCGCCATCAAAATGGTAATCGTAAAAGAGGCTGAAATTGTCGTAGAAAACGCACATAGTCGTTCATTATCGCTGGATGAATGCCAACACTTCATGAAAACAATCATTGATTGGGCTCAAAAAAATAATATCGAAACAAGCGACCGTTTAATATGGGGCTTTGATCAACTTTTTGATACGAAAACAACGAATTTACTTGTTCTAGGAAAAGGTAAGTTTTCATTTGTAAATTCCATTTTAGATGAGGAATTGCTGACTCCAACTCTTTCTAATTTTACAAGCATTCAATACGGAGCAGAAAAAGGGATATCCGACGTGTCGGACGCTGGTCGTCATCCTCTGCCAAGTCCGGAGGAAGCCATTACTCCAGACTCTATTTTAGAGGTGACAGTGCCATCTGCCCAGTTACGAACGTCTGAACTGCGATTGAATACCACTGGATATAAAGAGTATTTTATGGAGAAGAGAAAAACGTTCGGCTTCTTACCAGTTGTCGATGGCGTATTATTCGTGAGCGATGCAGAAAGCCTGTCAGAGGCTGATTTTGACTATCTTGCACAAATTAAACATAGCGCAAAGGATACTCCGGTCCATTTTGTATTGCGTAATACATTGGACACAGTGAAAATACAGGAATACTTCCCAGATGCGGTGATTCATTCAGTAAGAAACATGAACTTCTTACGCGATATTAAAATAGGCTTCGGAACGAATTATCGTGTTGGAAAAACCCTATTTTTATTGAGAAAAGTGATTTCAAGCCTATTGAAAAAACGTGCCGATGCAGAGAACAAATTACTCGATGTAATCGCGCATAATGAAGAATACAATACAAGGTTAGCTGGATTTTTAAATAGCCTTCATGATAAGGAAACCGAGAAAAGTAAAGAGATTACGGATTCATTCTCCAAAGTAATCGCGGACGTTAAACGAGATCTTTCTGAAAAAATACCAAAGATCCTTACAGGCTGCTCGGAGATTATTACAGAAGACAGCAACCTCAACCAATTGCATATTGAGTTAAATGAAAAAATGAACGAAGAGATTCAGCGTTTATTCCATCAAGAGGTTATACCAGGTCTTTCTACTAAGCTTCAAGAGTGGCTCGAAAACTCCAATTCGAAGTTGGTTGCAACTCAAGAATATTTAAATGACATGACTCAGTCACTGTCTGAGGTCTATCCTGAAAAAGAGCTTAAGTTGGAATGTGACTTTAAAGTCGTTGAGGACTGGCGCCGAGACATTGGTCGCATGACTTATCAAATCCAAATTGATAAGGAGAACATCATGCTTCGCCACAATCCAGCGCAAGTATTGCTAAAAGGCGCAGGCAAAGTGTTGGGCTTGCTACCACAAAAACAGCAATCCTACATGCTCAACCAGTACAAAAAATATGTAGAAAATGCTTCTTACGCTGAAGTTGTGGAATCCATCCAACGTAAGTTCTGGCAGCAATTCGACTTTTTCAAGCGGTCATTGCCTCAGGATGTCAGCTTATTCTATAAGGAACCTTTAGATGGACTTTCACGAGCAATCGACCAAACAAAAGACCGTATAGAACAAGACAAAGAAACCTTGGCAAAAATGAAATCAAACCCAGAAGTCTACTACGACCCATTAAAACTATTCGAAACAAGACTCGTACACTACGAAAAAATAGTGGGACGCAGGGACAGGTCCCTTGTCCCAGCAGCTGGGGACACTGGGACAGGTTCGCTTCCCCAATCCTAATAAACACAAATAGGCACAATGAGTGGTTTTAGCTACTCTTTGTGCCTTGTTTGTTCTCATAAAGTTTTCGTGAACTTCTTACTTTTATAAATTTTCATTTACATATTTAAGCGTATCATCAAGATGTGAGCTAATGCCCCCAACGTTATGTCCAGTAAACGGATAAACGACATAACTCTTCTCTGCTTCAATGTGATTATATACACCAAAAATCGATTGTGGTGGACAAACCGGATCTTTCAGCGCAATTGTTACTCTCGTCTTACTTTTTATCATGGAAGCAAAATTCAGATTATCAAAGTAACTTAGGTTATTGAAAACTTGATGTGTCTTTTCAGGATATCTTGCAAAGTAATTCTCGAGGCTAACTAACGATCCTTCTAGCTTCAGCTGAATAGCTAGTTCAATATTACACATATTCGGCACATCAGCTATTACTAATTTTGGCCGATTATCTAAGGCTGCCACGGCTAGGGAGATTCCTCCACCCATGCTTCCACCATAAATACAAATCCGACTTTTATCGATTTCAGGTCTTGTAAACAGAAAATCGATTGCACGTTTATTATCGATGTATACTTTTCGATAATAATATTCGGTTTTGTCTAGAATACCATGTAACACCCATGTCCCATTTGTTCCAGTCATGTAGCCAGAGTCGTCGCTACTCTCACCATGCCCACGATTATCAATCGCTAGAACTGCATATCCCTGTATAACCCATTTCATATAATCTGAAATAGACCCCTTATCCATGCCATAACCATGGTACAAAATGATACAAGGCAGGTTTTCCTTGGCTTCTTTCGGTAAAATATAATGTCCTCTTATTGGTGTCCCACCAAATCCTTGGTAGGTAACGTTATAGGCGTCGATCTGCTTAATCGGATATTCTTCTTTTAGTAAATGGCTTTGCAAAGGGAGTTGCTCAGACTCTTTTAACGTATCTTCCCAAAATGTATGGAAGTCCTTCGTCTTTGTTAAAGGTGGTTTATATGTTTCATATTCTTTGATTTGTTGTTCGAAATATAACAAAATAACCCTCCCAAATACTTTTAATCGTTTCTTGACAGTGACTAGGAACTACTAATCACCTTTATGAGTCTTTAAAAATGCAAACGCACTCTCCATACGATTTGCCATTTCCATGAATCCTAGGTCATTCGGATGGATTCCATCGACTGTGCATTCATGCCAGTATTCCCCTAACAATGTAGATCCATCTATAAATGAAATATTTTTATCGCCTTGTTGCTTTAATTTTTCCACAGTTGATTTCGAGTACTCTCTACGGTTTTGATAATCCTCGTACTCTCCAATTTCTTTATCCAGTACAAATGGAATTCGTGACACTATGACAATAGGAGCATCCGGATGAACTTCCCGATAGGTTTCGATAAAAGGAAGTAGTGTCTCTTTATATTCCTTGTATGAAACATTTGCCTCATAATCGAGGACAAAGCAGGCTGGCCGTTCGATTTCTCTGATGGTTAAGGCCACTCCTTGCTCACCTCTCCCACTTCCGGAGAATCCTAGATTAATAAATTCAAAATTAAATCTTCGGTTAAGGATATTTGTGTACGACATGCCGGGCCTACTGGCACAAGCCCCCTGCGTAATGGATGTACCATAGAAAATCACTCGTTTATCTGAAGAATACGGAGTAGGCGGTTTAATAATTGCACTTGGATTAGTTCCGATTAAAACCTCTTCTACCCCCTGATACAAAGGAAAATACAACGTTACCTCTCTGAAATGCTCACTCGAGTGCTGATTACTATTGGTAAAATCCCATACCATTTTCTCATAAGATTGATCGTCTAGTGATGGAATCGCAGTTGTATAATACTGTTGTTGCCCAGGTTCCCCCACGTATACATCAAACCCACATTGACCAGAGGCCGTCATATGCCCCATGTAGGCTGCATCCGTTAGCTTTACTTTTATTTCAAGCTTTGTAGCATTTGTCCGAAAACTAATTTGCCCACCGGAAGTATGATCCGCTAATTCATCCACACGTGGCGGAATATGATATTCCGGATTGACAGGAAGTCGCCGATATCGTTCTTCCTCATTAAACCACGCAAAACCACTTAAACGAAAAGGCTTTTCTTTTGGACTGTACCACTGCAACTCCTCTTGCATTTTTCATCCCCCCATTTGGGTCAAGGGGACAGGTCCCTCGTCCCACCATTTTTTTACAGGGACAAGGGACCTGTCCCTCTGTCCCAGACTTATGTTGCGCTTGCTGTGGCGATTCGGTTGTAGGTTTCGCCTCTTCCTAGTGTTACGTTTTCAGGGAATTGTTCTGGACCGTCGTAACGAAGTCGCACTTCTTCTAGTTCTGCCAGTGTTGAAATGTTACCGTTCAGCCATTGATTCAACCGATAGTCTGCTGTTTCGATCCGTGTTAGTAAGCCGCCGTATCGCATGTCTAGAACTTCCCATCCAAACGGTTTATTGACGGTAAACCATACATCCCTGTTTGCCTTTCGTAAAGCATCAATTTCTACTCTAAGAAGCTCTACCTTTTCAAGGCACACCTTTACCCCGGTTTTATCCCCGTTATCATAGGCAAGCTTTAGCTCAATTCCCAACTCAGCCTTTTCACTTAAGACTTTTGCTAGTTGCTCATAAAAGTGAAACAATTTTTCAGCACCTAGATTGCGTTCCTTAGCTGTCTTTAGCTTTTCCACTAAACCCTTGTAATGGTCAGCAATCGGCAATCCTTTTATATTTTCATCAAACAGTCCCATTAACACATCCTGCCAAAGCAAGAATTTAGACGAATTTGAGGAATATAAGTTATCCTCCATGACTCCTGGGATCTCATCCATTTGGTTTAACAAAAAGAAATCATTTAACTGATAACCTGTGCAGTAATAAAAACGTTCTTCCAAATGTTCTCGGCTCACCTCTTGATGATATGTGTGCTCAGCAAACAATTGCAGTCCTGGAAGCGCGGTTTGAATTGGAGTTTCAGCTCCATTGTCACCCCACATTGTTGTAAATACTTCTTTAATTCCTGTTTTTCTACAGGCATTTAATGCGGCCTCCGAATTTCGAAAGGCCCTCGCATAGTTCGGAGAGATTCCATTCCAGGTCCATATACCGCCTGCAAAAAGTGGATCCGATACGATTCGTTTATGGGTATTTAACATTCCCTCATAAAATTCCTCTTCGGCATGATAGTAATCCCAATACACCATTTGGACGTTAGGAATAGATTGTTTAACCTGTTCCAATACCGTCTCATCAAAGTCATAATAATTCCCGTTTTTAGAAGCTAAACGAAAATACATATCACTCCAAATCATTGGTTCCAAGCCGAATTCCTCGGTAATTGATACAACTTCCTGAAGGTGCTTGTTCATAATTTCAAAACGGTCATCATACCCATTTTTCTCCATATACTTACCGCGACCTAACTGCAAGGCTTCATCCATTCCGATATGGATCCTTTTTGTCCGATACGGTCTAACAGCTGCCTCAATCAAATGTTTTAAAAACTCGTAGGTTTTCGGTTCACCGACGAGCAGTATATCATCTGTATCCTTAATTTCATTCGCATAACCCCATTTCAGTGCTTCCTTTAAATGGGCCAATGTTTGGATACACGGTATCATTTCAATCCCTAATTGAAAAGCATACTCATCACAATCACGAATTTCCTTTTCCGTATATCTCCCACGCATATATCCGAAGTAAGGAACTTCTGGAACCTCATACGTATCCTCTGTATAAACCATCGCCATGTTTAGGCCCATCACGGCCATTTTACGCAGCAGCATTTTAATGCCGTCTACCGTTAAAACCGCGTTTCTAGATACATCAATCATCGCTCCACTTGTTTCAAATTGAGGCTCTTCGGTTAGATGGAAATCATTGTTCCTTTCTTTGTGTTGAAGCCATAGCCCTAATCCTCTGAAAAAATGAATCTTTTTATCAAAGATAATCTGTTTGTTCGTAACGACTAACGGACCTTGCCGATTTACTACTTCAATCGGGTATCCGTCCTCCGTAACTTCTAATCCCAAATCATCACAAAGAATTCGAACCCCATCTAGCACCTCGGCTAAATCACCTGTAAAATGAATCCTCATCTCAAACCTCCTTCACTGGGTCACGGGGACAGGTCCCTCGTCCCACCATATTTTTACAGGGACAAGGGACCTGTCCCTCTGTCCCAACAGAAAAATTCAAGTGCGTGGGGTAGGTCCCGCTCCCACACTTTCCACAGATGTTCATCTTCTGTTTCGATATATTTCACGTTTATCTTTTTGGATGAAAAGCTTTTATATAACTCTCGGTTTCTAGTTAAGATATACAATCTTTCATTCGATATCGAGGATACAAATTCATCTTCATAAGTCCCAACGGTTTGTAGCACATTCCATCCAGAAACGTCCACCTCTCCTACCCGCTGAATATCCCCATCAGAAATAGCCGGAGACTGTAGCAATAAGTGCGTCCAGCTTTCCGGCTTCTCTAATGCGATATTTAAACTTATATTCCCCGCTAATGAGTCGCCAAGGAGACCTCTTTTAGAAATGCTAGCGCCTAGGTTTTTTTCAAACTCAGGAATGAATTCATCATTCATAAAACGCAGGTATTGATGAAAGGAAGATCCTGATCTACTAAACGATTCCCATCTTTCAATCGAATCTCCAGGGTGAATCAGCACGAGTACAAGGTGGCTGGCCAACTCAGGATTCCCACGTACTAAATCCTGAATTGCATTTTCCAATCCACCTAGTTCTAAATAGTCACGGCCATCCTGGACATATAATAGATAAGCATCCTCAATATTTTCACTTAACGTTAAAACCATGTAATCTAGAGTTTTGTTTAAATGAGAACTATAAAATGTTCGATTGGATTTATTCATTGTATTTAGCCCCTTTTCCCGCATTAACTGGCAGTTAGATCCCCACTTCAGGACTTTTCAATAGCGAAGAAGTATAAGTGGAGGGGATCACTGCCAGTAAAAGCCCGATTGGTTTAACTAACATTCAGTGGGGGATGTGGTACCCCCACTGGAATGAAGCTTCACTTTAATAGCTAAATTTTGTGAAGCGAAATCGCTCCGTAAAGCCCAGATTTATTGCCATTTTTGGATCTCAAAATTTCAACACCTGAATAACTGTCCATAATGTGTTTTTGAACTTTATCAGATACAAGTTTGACAGCTAAGTCCTGTTCCATAATGCCTCCACCTAAAATAACACAAGGAGGGTTGAAGATATGAATTAAACTAGCAAGACCCAGAGCAACTTCATTCGTCCAATTATCAAAAACTTCATATAACTGTTCATCACCATGCTGAATCATTTCAAACAGCTGTCTACCGTTCGTGCAGTCGGCATTAACCTTTTTCGCTTCCCTGATAAGGGCTGTTGTGGAGCCATATTGTTCATAGCACCCTAACTTTCCACAACCGCACTGAATCCCATTCGGATATAGATTCATGTGACCAAATTCACCTGCACTGCCAGTAAAACCGCGATACAGCTTTGAATCAATCACAATCGCTCCACCGATACCTGTTCCAAATGTTAAAAACAGAAAATCACGATATTCCTTGCCAACCCCATAATATTTTTCACCAAGAGCTGCTGCATTCACATCGTTTTCTACCTTCACAGGTATGTTAAACCTTGATTCTAGTAAATCCTTTATCCGGGTACCGGTATAGTTTGGTAGATTTTCATTTGCAAAGATAATATACCCTTCTTCGCTATTCACCTGACCAGCCGTACTAATGCTGATTGCGTCTATGTCTGGGTAGTTTGCGATGATATCTCCCAATTTTTGAATAATATGTGGGCCACCTTTTTTACTTTCCGTTTCAACCTCATCAAAAATCTGTGCCGTACCGCTCTCATCAGTCACACAGATTTTGATCGAGGTCCCACCAATATCCGCAGCAAATATTTTCATCTCTCTCTCACCTCATGGGTCACGAGGACAGGTCCCTCGTCCCACCATATTTTTACAGGGACAAGGGACCTGTCCCTCTGTCCCTAATCCTGTAAAGCGTTTAGGAATCGTTTTGTGATTTCTTGTGGTCGTGTGATTGCGGATCCAACTACGGCTGAATGGACTCCTGTTGCCATGACTTCCTTTAATTCCTCGGGTGACGAGATTCCACCCTCAGCAATGATTGGTACACTCAAACGTTCCACAAATTCTTTTATCAAATCAATATTAGGTAATTTTACATTCTTCGTGTATTCGGTATAGCCTGACAATGTGGTTCCAACCGCATCAAATCCTAATTTTTCTGCTTGAATGCCCTCTTCTAAGGTAGAGCAGTCTGCCATAAAGAGTTGATCGGGATATCTTCGTCTGATTTCTGGAAAAATCTCAGTAATTGTATGGCCATCTGGTCTTAGTCGGCTTGTCGCATCTAGTGCAATCATATCGACACCTTCATTTACAAGAAGCTCAATTTCTTTTAATGTTGGAGTGATAAAGACCTCCGAATTATCGTAATCCTGTTTAATGATTCCGATGATTGGTAGATCGGTTACCTTCTTTATCTCATGGATATCCTCAACACTATTAGCCCTGATACCACTTGCACCCGCCTGAGTTGCAGCCACCGCCATCTTACTCATGATATAGGAGCTATGAAGAGGCTCATCAGGCAACGCTTGGCAAGACACAACTAACTTTCTATATATTTTGTCAAAAAACCCTTGTTTGTTCTCCATCTCATCCACTCCAGTTACTTACTAATGGATTTTTCTAGCTCATCCCACCACTGATAATCCTCTAAATACACTGTGTCAAATAGCATAACTCCATTTGATTTTTCCTTACAAAGCTGCACAGCCTTCTTAAATTGTTCAACATTGTCGGTATAATCTTTTAAATATAAGCTAGCAATCACAGGAATTTGTCCATTAATTGCTTCCTTACTCATTTCAATCGCGCCCTCAACACTATACCAAGTTGCAGGTCTTTCGTTGACTAACGCTTCCTCAATCGTTACCTCTGGGTAATAGCAGCCTGTCATGATAAAATCAAATTCCTCTGCATATCCAGACGTATTGTGCGTATCAGATGTCCAATCGAAAGAAGGGTGATAGGTCTCACTGCCCCAGTTGACGCCTTCGTTATAATACAATGGATACCACGAACCCACATAGATTGTGAAAATCAAATCTGAATTCCTTGTTTTAACCACATTTTTTGCTTTTTGAACAAAATTTTTAATATTTTTCGCACGGAACTCCGCCCATTTCGGAAAAAGGCGACCAAATACAGGTTTCTTATCCTCAACAGTCATAATATCCTGCGGCCAGTTTTTAACTTTTTCCCCAATATAAGCTTCAAATTTCGAACGGCTCAAACTACTAAAATCTCCATAAATGTTCGGATAGCGGCATCTGTCTAAAACAACACCATCTATTTCATAGTTACTTACAATTTCTTGAACGATGTTTAGTTCATAAGCCTCTACTTCTGGATGAATCGGATTCACAAATACCGTTGGATCATTGTGATTCTCCGCAGCTGTCGGCATATTTGAAAGGGCCTGGTCATAGTGAACTACCTGCCACTCAGGCTTGGCATAGACCATTCCTTCTTTATCGATTCCATTTCCTTCTGCAAATACATCGACATTTGCGATCACTTTCATCCCAGACCCTTTTGCATGATGAATCATTTCTTGAAGAAAGTCTCGGCCTTTCCAATCATGGTATTGTTCATCCTTCAATTCACTTACATGATAGGCAAACTCACTTGGGTACGTTGTGAATCCATATGGAATTTTTGCATCAACTACTAGATGTGTAATCTCGCATCTAACGGCATGTTTGATTAACTCTTTCATTTTATCCGGGTCTAATAATCGAGAACCATTGGCTAAAAAGTCAACCCATAATATGTTTGGTTGTCCCATTTGGTCTTCGCCCTCCTTATAGGTCAATATCATCTGGCCAGTGAAGCTGAACGCCATGATTTACTAATAGATTTTGATATTCCTCTAAGCTCTCCTGCTGTTCTCTTATCTGATGTGGAGTCACATTGTTCAATAGTGAATACGCCACTAAATATCCCGCTGATTCTCCTATATTCCATTCTGTTGGATGAAGCCTGTAGCAACCATTTGTAATTTGGGTAGTTCCTATGTTCTTACAAGCAGGAATCAAATTCTTTACACGTACTGGCAATAGGGCGCCAAGCGGTATTTCGTATGGATAATTCGGGATATAAAAGCTACGGTTTGATACCGTTGTGTGATGTAAATCTAAATGATAGCTTCCAACACCAACGCTATCATAATACTCACAAATCCCTTGGTCCCCTCTTATTTCTTTGCTAACGTCATGTTCTGTAATGGTGTAGACGGCTTTAATTCTTCTCGATTCACGAATGTATGGATATTTCGCCAGGCCATCCTCCGTGTCTAATACATCCTTTCGAAGTCGTAAACCAGGGAATCCCTTCCCACCATCCAGTCTTGGCGCTTCCGTTTGCAACCAATATAAAAGTGACAAGCTTTGTTGTTTTGCATTCAATAGGTTTTTTTCAATTTCTTCTTCAGGCACTTCATAGATTGGGCCTAGAAAATAGTCATTTTGCGCCCAATTGATAAGGGAAATATCACCCTCATACAAATTCCCTTCCAAATTCTCTGTATCTAGTATTCTTCGATAGGTAAATAAGGAAGGAATACCTTCATCATTAGGGAAAAGCGTAAACTGCTTGAGCTTTGATGTATCATCCGCATCTGTTGCATACCAGCTAAAGAGAGGCAAATGAGAGAAACTCGGCATATATTCACGCCAAAAGTCATACTGTTCGGGCTTATCGATTACAAAATTTCCGCCCTCTACATAGTCCACTGCGAACACATAGGTAAAGGATTGCATATCGAGTGGATCCGCTTTTTCTAAAGCATGCGGTTCACCAGTTTCCTTAATCGATTCTGCTCCCGTTACATATTCAACACCGGCAATGGGTAAAACATCTCCACTTTCGGTAGCATCTAAAAAATATTGACCGATCAACTCGATTTTTTTAGGCTCACTGACGTGAGTAACTGTGACAGATTTTACGACGTCCTCTTCTGTCTTTGCCTCTAAAGGCTTATAGTTGTAGAGGATTGTTATTCTCCCGCTATTAATATATGGGGCAAGCATATCCTCAATTACTTTTAATGAAACCTTTGGTTCATGCGCTAACCGACTTACCCAACCATTTCCAGGATTCAATATGTCGTTTTCCATTGCTTCCTGCGTAAGCGGATAGTTATCCCGATAATATTGGCGCACGCGATCCCGAAATTCACGGTAAGTGGCGGTACAACCATATCTTTCAATCCATTTATGTTCATCTGGAGGTACTGCCTGACTCGTAAGCTGTCCACCTAGCCAATCAGTTTCTTCCGTCATAATGACCTTTAACCCCATTTTGGCAACAGCCAAGGAAGCCATACACCCTCCTAAACCTCCACCAATCACAACAACATCTGAAAATCTGCGCTCCATCACTAGCAGCAACTCCTTTTTGGGACACAGGGACAGGTCCCTTGTCCCACCATATTTTTACAGGGACGAGGAACCTGTCCCTCCGACCCGGATATGTTCAACATTCAAGCCGACTTCAAACATTCGGCTCCACGGCATGTAGCAATCTGTAATTCTTAGCTCGTTTTCTTCATCGGTAAGGTTTTCTTTTATAAACTCCGTTAATTGTTCCTGCACAATTTCAGAAACCTTTCCACGTTTTCCATCAACAAGGAAATAGTCATAGCCTAGCTCTGGCAGGATGTTATTTGTTACATTTTTTCTGACTGAGCTACAATATCCCGCATCTTCGACATAGCGCAGTGCTAAAAAGTCCATATGAGTTTGTGTACTGCCATATACAAGATAAAACATCCCTTGTGCAATGCATGTTCCAAGTGTATTCGAGCTCGTATTCCAACCAGCGTACCCCGCTAATTTAAATAGAAGATTTTTTCTCTTTAAAAGCTTGAGTAGTCCTAAATCTGACCCGTTTGCAAATGCAACATCGGCCACCACGCATGGGATGTTTCTTTCCTTGACTGTAAATTCGAGCTGCTCTACAAAATCAATTAGGTTACGATTTACCTGATATTTTGTACTTAAGTTATCCTGATAGGCAGCCTCCATCATTGGCTCGACAGGAGAATTCAAAAATAAAGCAAAATCCGCTTCAGCAAGACTTGAAGTGATCAGTCCACCTGCAGCTAAAATTTGATATTTCAGAGTCTCCATTAAAGGGCGATCTTCATATAAAGGTGTGACAGAAGGGCCTTGTGTACTTGAGAAAATTGGATAGACCAATGGTCTTTTTCCTTTAAAGCTATTGAGCATTCTTGCAAGCATCGTACAACCTACTTCGTCTGCGCCTGGATACATGTATACATCTAACTCGAGATGACGAGAAGCAATCGCTCCCCTTACCTCCTGCTGGTCGATTGCGGTCCACCCGTAAGGTGCAGAATCATCTTGTGGAATGATCATAAAATCAATCGTTCCATTACTCACATATTCAAGTGCAAGCTTATTTACTTCAACATTGATTTTTCTGCGAGATAGATAGTCATCTACAACCTCTTTTGGAAGCTGTTGCTTGAGTTCTTCGTACTGCTTTTGATCTTCTTCAGATGCAAGATTGGCAGAAAGTAAGTGATGCAATCTGCCATATTGGAAGATTTCACTTCCCCAATCCTCATAATAGTCCGGTTCTTCATCACTGCTTGAATATTTCGGACATCTCATGATTAAGTTAAATGCATATATTTTTAGATCTGGATTAACTTCTTTAATTCGTGAAAGCCTCGCTAACACATCTCTGCACTCATCCAATGTTAAATCGTGCAATCTTGACGGAATGATTCCGCCATATAACAATGTATCGATTGAAAGAATGAGTCCGTCTGCATCCACCGCTTCCTGGTACAGCCATTCCCAAATCAATTCAGTATTTCCAGGTGTCTTTTTATCCCCCATCAGACTCAAATCCGGTCGTACGAGAGTCACTTCACCGCGGGACGAGGGACCTGTCCACTTGTCCCATCCTGTTAGGAGGCTTGGGAAGTCATAGTTACATGGGCGTTCGTCTAGTGGGATGTAAGCAATTTTATACATTTGAAATCTCCCTTTTTCTTAGCACTTTTTATTTCAGGTGGTTTATCCTTTAACCGCTCCTGCAAGTCCTTCCATATAATATTTCTGAGTGAATAAAAACACGAATATGATTGGTATTACTGAGATTACTGTACCTGCAGCAATCCATCCAAAGTTATATGAGAACTGACCATTTAAAAAGCTTAATGCTGAAGCTAATGGGTATTTTTCTGTATCCAGTACAATGATTGGCCAGAGGAAACTATTCCAGTTCGCCATAAATTCAAACAAGCCTACAACTGCGACTGCTGGTTTGATCATTGGCATCATTAATTGAACCCAAATCCGGAATTCAGATGCGCCGTCCATTTTTCCGGAATCCCTGATATCGCCTGGAATCCCCATGAATGCTTGTCTAAAGAGGAAGACGTTAAATACAGAGACCAACGTTGGAAGGACTACCCCAGTAAACGTATTAATTAACCCCAGATTATTAATCGTTAAATAGTTAACAACAAGTGCTGCAGCTGCAGGAATAATCATTGTCGATACGAGTAACATGAAAATGAAATTTCTTCCTTTAAAATTGAAAATAGCTAACGGATATGCTGTTAAAGCACTAAATATAATACTTAATGTGACACCTAAGAATGTGATGATCACGGTGTTCCAAATATATTTAAGAAAATCCATATACTCCCAAACTTCTATATAGTTTTTGAAGTCAATAAAAGTTGGCAGTATCGCAGGTGGAAAAGCGAAAATATTTTTACCAGGCATGAGTGACACACTGATTAGCCAAAGAAATGGCCCCATCATGAAGATGGCAAATAAGATTAACAACACATAAACGATTGTTTTACTGACAATTCTTTTAAATAGATTCGTATTTTTCATAGGTTCATCCATATTAATATGGATTTACACCACCCTTCTTGTTAAACAGGAAGACGAAAATACTGAAGAACATGATTATGAAACTTACGACTAATCCCAGTGCAGATGAATAGCCAAACTCAAATTGTTCGAATCCCTGCTGGTAGATATAGACACTACTTGTTAAAGTTGCATTACCTGGTCCACCAGACGTTAATACGAACACTTCATCAAACACTCGAATCGCTGCCATTAAGGAAACTAACGTACATAAGAATACATATGGCTTTAATAACGGAATCGTGATTTTACTAATGATTTGCCAGTTACTAGCACCATCGATTCTTGCTGCCTCGATACAATCGGTTGGGACTGCTTGTAGGCCAGCAAGATAAATCATCATATAATAACCCAAGCCCTTCCATAAGGTGATAAACATGAGGGCCCATAGAGCGGTATCTTTATCCGATAACCAATTCACTTTTTCATCTAATATTCCAATTGACATTAAGAGATAATTGAGAACCCCGTTTGAACTCATCAACCAACCCCAGATGATCGCAACAGCAACCATTGATGTAACAACTGGAATATAATAAGCTGTTCTGAAAAACTTAATTCCTACCATTTTTCGATTTACTAGAATAGCCATTAAGATGGAGATAATTTGGATAAAAGGCACAATAATCATATAGAGTAGAGAGTTTTTAAGCGAAGCAATAAAATCAACGTCAGAAAATGCACGTTTAAAGTTGTCCAGTCCTACGAACGATGTTTCTCCTATAACCGAATAGTTCGTAAATGCCAAAGGAAGACTGAAAATAATCGGCCAAAAGGTGAATAGAGCAAGCAATATCAACCCTGGCGCCATAAAAAGCCATGCAGTTTGTACCTCGTTGAATCTGCTATAACTGTGGGCTCTTTTCTTTCCCATAGGTTATTCCCTCCTAATCTTCTAAAACCTTGGCGTATTGCTCAGATTAGTAAGTCCACATGAGTAGGTAACAAGGACGTTTCCACAGGAAGTGGAGTATGTAGCCTTCGTCTTTGGAACTTACTTTCTAAAAAATTTCCTTATAAAATCTGTGGCACCGCCAAAGGATTTCCTTTTATTCCGTATCCGCTGGATAAAAGGAAATGGGCAGAAGTTCATCTGCCCATTCAATTTTCATATATTAACGAGCTAAAATATCATTAACTTCTTTCTCAGCTGCTTCAAGCTCTGCATCAAGGTCTTGATCATTAATGTAGATATTTTGTAGATGTTTATTGATTGCACTATCTACATCACCTGCGTTTTCAACACCAAGGTAGAAATCTGTTGCTTTGTCTAAGCTTTCAACAGATGCAGTTAACGCTTGTCCCTCTAATGTTCCATCATTTTTATAGAAGTGTTCATCCTTAGCAGCTTCTTTAGTAGATGGAAGTGTGTTTGCTACTTTCGAGAATGCTAATTGATTCGCATCATTTGTTACATAATGTGCAAATGCTGCTGCAGCATCTACATTCTTAGATTCTTTAGGAACAACTAGGTTCATTGTGTTTGTAAAACGAATGCCTGCTTTTCCTACTGGTGCTGGAACCGCGATTGTATTTTCATATACATCTGGTGAAGCTGTTTTTAATTGGTTAATAAATGAAGAACTTGAGATAATCATCCCTACTTGTTCACTACCAAACAGCTCAACCTGCTTACTAAAGTTCGGAATATCCTTTGGAATAACCCCAGCTTCGATTAAATCGATATTGCCTTGGATATATTCTTTTACTTCATCGTTATTGAAGATTGCTTTATCGCCTTCTACAATTTTGAAACCTTCTTCAAGGATAGAGCGAGTTTCCATTGTGAATACGTATCCAAAAGAATCTGTTTTGTCTGCGATTTGTTTACCCCATGCTGCTAGCTCTTCTTTTGTTTGTGGCGGATTATTTAGATCAATACCTGCTTTTTCTGCTAATGACTTATTGATATAAAGAACCGGAATACCTGTATACCATGGAAGGGCATATGCACCATCACCTTGTACAGTAGAATCATAGATTCCTTCAAAATAAATACCCTTTTGCTCATCTGTTAATGCCTGATTGAAATCTACTAAGGCACCTTTTGACGCCATTTGGTGAGCCATAACTGTATTTAAGTTAACTACATCTGGAGCTTTCTTACTTGCAATACTTGTTAATAATTTGTTCTGTACTGCATCATAAGGGAAGTCCTTCCAATCGATTTTTACATTTGGATTTTCTTCTTCATATTTCGCAATAAGATCATTGAAATAATCATTAAATGTTGGTTGAAGCGAAATTGTCCAAAATTCAACTGTTGTCTCTTCGTCCCCGCCTTTTGCTTTATCTGAGCCTGAATCCTTTGTGCCTGAATCTTCAGAACTACATGCAGCTAAGACACCTAAAACAAGTAAAAACACCATTGCTACGGATAGTACTTTTTTGAATCTACTCATTTTTTCCCCACCTCATTTGGATTTTTTTGAATTTTGATCTCTAATAGTAATTCTATTTTTGTACCCCCTACTAGACTTCAAAACCCTCTTTTTTAACGCTTACATTAGAGAATTTTCTCTCTATTAGAAATGTAGCACTTTTTGGAGATTAAATCCACCTTTTTTATTAAAAAATAAAAAAATCTCCATTTTTTTATTTTAATCTAACTATTTTCTCCATCATAATCTCTTGCCATCATGACAAAATAATAGGTAAAGGCAAGAAGGCTGAAGGAGATTATAAAAGGAACAAACCTCAAGTAGATGGATAGAACCATAATCAGAGTATTGATTACGATGATGAGTAAAGGCTTAAATGGTTTCCTAAAGAATAGAACAAAACTCTGAATCACTAATGGTTTTAAACGATGCTCACCCAAGATAAACAGTTTTGTAAGATAGCTAAATACCCCGAAAAATAAAAGAATCATAATGATATTAAACGGAAGCAGAAAATTCTGTAACTCATTTGGTAAATAAAAGGAGGCAAAAATGTCTCCTATGATGATGATTGAAACAAAAAGAAGAGCGAACCAGATTTTCAATCCCTTTTTTAAATAAGTATAAAATAGCTTAAAAAACATTTTCCATGCAGGTAACGGCTCCTCTTCTGATGTAGATTTAATCGCCCCCACCAATGCAACAAAGGCAGGGTATGCAGTTACGAGAGGAAGTGAACAAATAATAAATAGAAAGTTTAATAGAACCAAATCCACTATATATTCGAGAACCTCAAATAGCTTATTATTTGAAGAAACCATGATTTTTCACCTTTTTCTATTCGTGTGTTAGTACAATTTATCAAGAACTGATTCCGCTGTACTTTTTATCGCTCTAGATGCTTGTTCTTTATTCTTAAGAGCTGCATTTGTTGCTAGAACATCTAATAGTAAAAGCTGAGCAATCTTGGAAGAGAAAATACCACCCTCGAATGGTGATTCCTTGTTTGCAGCTAGAAGAATTAAATCCGCATATTTTGTAATTGGCGACCTCGCTTGGTTTGTAATACAGATGATAAAGGCATGATTTTTCTTTGCAATTTCTATCGCATCGACGACGTCCTTTGTGCTTCCTGATGAAGACAAAGCAATAATTAAATCCTCTTCTCCTAATAACGAAGCAGTCATTGACATGATGTGTGAATCGGAAACATGTTCTGTATCATAGCCCAGCCTCATAAATCGATGTTTGCCATCTAAGGCTGTGAAACCAGAAGAACCCACCCCGAAGAAATAGATCTTTTTGGCACTATTAATCTTTTCAATTGCCGTCTGAATTGTCTGGTCCTGTAGGAGTGCAACAGTATCATTTAAAGCACTTACATTTTGATTCGCTATCTTTTTGGCGATCACATCAAAGGGATCATTTTCCTCAATCTTTCCATATACTTGCTCATCAACTTCCATCAGGTTTTGAGCGACAGACAATTTAAATTCTTGAAATCCACGGTATCCTAGTTTTCTACAAAAGCGCAAAACAGTCGTTTCTCCAACCCCTACCACTTCCGCCAGATCGGTAACAGAAGAATAGACAGCTTCCTTATGGTTTTCCATAATATAATCCGCTACCTTTTGCTCCGTTTTCGTAAGCGAATTATATACAGATGTAATAATTAAAAGAGGGTTTACATTCTCTGTCTTTGGCATTATAAAAATCTCCTTTTTTACTGCTGAAATAGTTTGAAGAAATATTCCTCCATTTTAATTAAAAGAGAATATATCCTCCAACTCAAGAATACAAAATTATCCCCTCTGGGTCAAGGGGACAGGTCCCTTGTCCCACCATTTATTTACATGTACAAATTGCCATGTCCACAAAAAAGGGGACTTTTTCCTCATTTTTTATAAAAAAGAAGGATAAATCCATCTATTCTCGAATCCACTTAACATTGAATACCCAACTCAGCCTCCTTAGATAATTAAACAATCATTATTGGGATTTCAATAAAATAATAAAGGAGGAAAAGAAAATGAAATTGAAGTCTGCTTTAACTTTAGGTACTGTTTTATTGGCATTTCTTCTACCGGGCCAGACATTTGCCAATGAAAATTATGTACCCATCGAAACACTTAAGCCTGCGGTTCATCTAGAAAAGCCAGAATTAAAACAAACCGGAGGAAAGCTGATCCTGAGTGATTCTCCAGAAACATATTCCGACAGTGGTGCGTTTTACCGCGATTCTGCTACAGGAGAATTCCGTGTATTTTGGCATCATCAGAATACGAGTGGGGAAACTCGAAACGTCAGCCTAGCCCTAACAAATACGTCGGACGAACCAGTGATGCTTTATTCTAAAGGCGTTGGAGCATCAGTTAGTATTTATCCTGACGTAGCTGGAAAAGAAGCATTAGTACAATTCCTAGAAGAAAAGGCTGAGAAAAAATACATACAAACCCTACAGCCTGGTGAGAGCTATTACTTGGAAACAAATGCACCCGATGGGGATACGGTAAGTGGGATTGCCCAGTATGATGTTTATACAAAACATGGTCATCAGCCTGCCACAGTCACTGCAACTACGCTTAACTATGTAGAACGTCCAGTTGATCCACTTTCCGTTGAAATCTTACCGCCTGACTCACATGTTCGCGGAAGCTTTCCACATTTTGATCGTGAAGGTACTCTTACGTATGATACGGCATTAGGAAATGCCTATATTCGACTTTCATCTGCTGCATCTGGTCAATGGAGCGATAAATTGCCGGGAGAGTATGAAGAAGGTGTTAGTGTAGTTGATGGAAATAAACCAGTGATTAACAATGGGAACTATGGTGTTTTATATGATTTAGACGTTAGAGTGGATAATAGTTTACAACATCCACTGCAAGTTTCAATCTATGATAACCCAGCAGGCGGATTCGGTCATTTTGTAATGCAATGGAATGGTCACCTTAACACAACCGGGTTCCTAAGCTATGTAAATGCATGGAAATTTGCATCCGAAACAGTTGGTGCTAACGGGAATCAATATGACTTTGTCACAAGTCTTCCAGGTGGGGCATCTGGTCCTTCTGTGATTTACTTTGTTCCGGAAAAATAAACGAAAGTAAGGCTGCCATGATCAACATGGCAGCCTTTTTTTGGGTGGGTCACGGGGACAGGTCCCTCGTCCTACCATCTTTTTACAGGGACAAGGGACCTGTCCCTCCGTCCCATTATAAATTTTTAATATATGATACTAGTTGTTCTGCTACTTCAGTTGGAATATGTTTACCTGCATGTTGTTGAACAAATAGCACAAGTTCATCTAGTTTTTGGTTACCTTCTAGTATTACTTCCTCAGCTTGCTCAACTAAGCCATCTTCTTTAAGCTCTTCTGCTGAAGCAAAATCCTTTTGTGCACTTGCTAATTGAGACAGTACCGCTTGTTGGATACCTTTATTCGTGAAAGTTGCATTTTCAACAAACCCGATTACTTGATCAAATGTAAGTTCTTCACCAATAACCGTTACAGTTTGCTCGTGCGTTCTGAAACCATCGACAGTAACGACAATTTCAATTTGATTTTCACCAGGCTGAAGCGCAAGCTGTTCAGTGAATTCACCATTTGATTGTAGTGTTACTGGTGAACCATTCACATGAACCTCCGCTTTCCCAGGTCCGACTACTTGTACTTTTCCAAGATATTCGAAGCCAACTGTAGAGAAGGTTTTCCCTTCATAGTCTAAAAATCCCTTTAATAATGAGGAACGAACATCATCCCCGATATCAAAGTTGTTACCAACAAGGACTCTTCTTTCACGGGCACCGGAACGATCAAGTGCTGAAACGACAAATCCACCTTCTGGAATGAGGCTATTGTTATCTTCTACAGCAGACCAATTCCAGCTCATGGCTTGTTTTTTATTGACCATCTTTACGACTTTACCAGTTGCATCAACAACCGCTTCTACTCCCCATTTATTGGTCCCCGTTGAAATTCCAAACGAGTCAGAGTAAACATTTAGATTATCATCATTTCGATTGACATTTAAATAATCGCCAACGAATGGATTTTCTGGTTCAGTAGGATTACTGATTCCTAAAACATAATCCTTCACGTATTCCTCGTCTGCAATAGAAGCTTTAATGACAGGGAAGTTAGTTTGTGAATAGTCAAAAAGCATAAGCCCACTTGTGTTTTGAAGACCCGCTTGGAAAACTTCTCTTTGTAGGGCTGGGTCTTGCACATTAACCAATGCCATTCCTGCATAAAGAGGGGCTTGTCCATCAGTTAAAATATTTCCTAATGTAATATATTTATTGATTTCCTGTGCTGTCGTTTGATACGTACCAATCATCAAGAAGTCTAATTTATCTGTATAAGCTGTTTGCCTATACTCTTCATCATATAAACTTTCTTGTGGAAATTGCAATCGAGAATCATATGAAAATGTTGGGCTAGACCAGTTTACCCCATTTAGATAATATGACTCATACCAAGAACCAACGTATGCGGATAACTGAATATCACGATCTTCACTACTATTATAGTGGTCAACTAATTCCCTTGTTTCTTCTACGTAACTATTAATGACACTTGATCTAAACGTAAACCATTCATTAATAAGTGGACCATCTACACGGTTACTTCCCTCATAATAAAAAATATCTTCCGGCCAATTTGTTAACTTCTTTCCCTTTTTAGCAAGGTACTCTTCAAATTGTGCTTTAGTAAGGTCGCTAAAATCAGCAAAATAGTTGTCATATCTACCACGGTCTAATAAAACACCGTCTACTTTATAGTTTTTCATAACCTCTTCAAATGTTTTTAACTGATAGTCACGAACCTCAGGGTTAGATGGGTTCACAAAGGTAACTAAAGCACTTTTTTTACCATACGTACTTTCTCTTAATGGTAAAATTTCTCCGTTATCTTCAGAACGATAGACTTCTTCTTCCCATTCTGGATGGTCATTTAAAACGGCAAATTCATTATGCGCAATAGAGCCTTCCGCAAACACGTTAAAAGAAGCATGAACCTCTAATCCTAACTCATGACCATGTTTGATGAATTCTTCTAGTAAATCTAAATCAGGGTTGGAACCACTTCTACCTTCTGCTGTCATTTCACTTACATATGGACGATTTGTTAAATCATTCTTTTGATAAGAAGCGAATCCTTCAACACCCTTTACATCTAAAACAACAGCTGTTACACCAGCATCTTTTGCCTCGAGGAGCATGTTACGTACATCCTCACTAGACTGGAATCTCCTAGCGCTAGGGCCTTGCTCAACCCAGAGAAATACTTCCTTCTCCTCTACAGATGGGTTGTCCTGATAATACACAACTAAAGATTTTACATCATGTAAAATATCATTCTTGTAAATTTCTACATCAATATAATTCGTCCCTTTTGCTAGTTCATACACATATTGGAAGGAACCATCTTCGCGAATCTCTACCTCTTGCCCATTCACGAGTAATTGATAGCTTTGATCACTTTCAACATTTTGAATGGAGCCGGAGATATCAGCCTGCGAGTTGGTAAGCGTATACATTAATTCGTTTTGTAAGGTAATGCTTGCCTTCAATCCATCACCTGTCATAAATTCTGTAATAGGAACTTCGTTTCCGTTTTTCCTTAACTTGATCGTATCTCCAATTTTAAATTTTGTAGCTAAGAATTTACGAAAGTCTTTTGTTGCCCATGAATCGTCGTGAGCTAGAAGCACATACCCGCCTTCTGGTATTGCTAAAGATTGTTCATCCTCCCATACAGGTGGCGCACCATTTACGGATTGACTGACTACGTCTGTAACCGTGTTGTTTGCATCCACTTGTACGGCTACCCAGAACTTCTTAACTAAAATTTCTTTTGCATACTCAGATGTATAAAGCATGATAAAATCCGCTTTCCCCTCATAGCTCTCATCGATGTAACTAATCGTATGCTTTGGTCCCATTGGATCGATAGAAGCGTCTAATGGAGCTGCCTCAACTTCAACCAAATCTTCACTATTCGTTTCTGCAAATGAAGAAACCGGTAATAGCGAAATTAATAGTAGCAATGATAGAAAAATCCCAAAAAACTTTCTGATTTTCACAACTTTCACTCCCCTAATTTTGTGTTATGGTAAAGCAAAATAGATTTTCCACCTCCGTAGATATGGGATAAGTTCATTGAAGGTAATAACCTCCTAAAAATAAAATAATTTAGGAATAATCCTCCTAAATTTAACATACAGAAGTATATATAAGAGGTCAACGAGAAACTTGAATTTTCAAACAAATAGGAAAAAAGTATTAGGACAGGAGTTGAGTCTCGGGGACAGGTTCACTGTCCCACTCCCAATAAAACACAAAATAGGCACAATGAGTGGTTTTCAGCCGCCACTTATTGTGCCTTATCTTTTTCTTCATATAATTCAACGAAGACTTCCCTACTATAACAGCCTATTTTCACATCCCGAAAATCCGTCCAAACAAACGCTTGATTGAATTCCATTTTTCCCGTTGCTATTGCGGTAGACCGCTAAACAAACGTTTGTTTGAAATTAAAATTCCTGATTAGTACAGGTTTTATTAAAGTGAAATTTCACTATAGTGGAATAGGGTCGAGGGACCTGTCCCTCTGACCCACAGACCGCATTTGCCCCGTTATGGGCTTACGCTTAAAATGTCAGTTAGCAGGTAGCCACCATCACTTGGGTTTTGTTTGGTTTGGTTCATGGCATCTAGATCGTTGAAGTGCCACCATTCTGATGCGAGTGGTGTGAGTCCAGCGTTTGTTAGATATGTTTGGAGTGTAACTGCTGACTCATTCATTGTGTCTGCCAAGACTGCATTTTTCCAAGCTGTAGGAGATGATGATGTGACGGGCTTGGTAAATGTAATTGACGCCAAGCTTAATTCGTGAATAGGAGTTGGCATCGTATACTCCGTGTAATCGGTGATGTCGGTAACTAAATATTCACCGATTGCAATGTCTTCTTTTGACTCGACTCTGGCTAATGTTACATCAATCGCATAGCCCATTTGATGGTTCGAAATGTTTCTAGCGATAAACCAACCTGTGCTCCACGGAGCTGTGTTTATCCCAGCCATCACAGCCACATCCTCATATGCGACAGAAGTCAATGCATCTACCACTGCTTTTTGAACAGAATACGGTCGATATCCTTCATAAATAACTAGCGTATTACCATGAGCCAATGCTTCTTGCTGGGCAAGATTGATCTTTTTTGACATGGAATACAAAACCGGTACGATGAATTCTTCTTTCCCAAATCTCTCATTAAAAGCTTTACCCTCATACAAAGTTTGTCCAGTTATCCCTGGGATTTCGATTCCGGACGACACGAACTTAGAAGCATAGGTGTTGCTGCTATCATATGCAATGGAAGGAATCACGTCGGGAAGATTAATGAAACAATACGTGTTATCAATCCATCCTTCTGAAGTGGCATCTTTTACGAACCACCAATTTCCTTCTTCTTTTATGATTGTAAAAGCTGTTCCAGCATTTAGTGTTTCAATAGTTTCAGAGTCTACATTAGGAGATGTTTTTAAGTATTGTTCGACAGACGTGTAACCTGTCGAACCATTAATCGGCAGCTCCAGTTCGCCTTCATATTTTTCGGGAGTCGGGATTGGCTCTAACTCTTCCAGCGGCTCTGTTTCCTGAACAGTCGCCACGGTTTCAACTGACTCTTCAACAGTCGCTTCTTCTGTGACATTTGAACAAGCTGCAAGTACCAGTAAAAATGAAATAAGTGCAAGTATTTTAATTTTGGGCATTTGCCCTCCCCCTTAGGCGTAAATCACGTATTTTATAATATATAAAACGATTAAATGTAATGGATAAAAGACATAAAAGCCCCATTTTAAAAGGTTTGATTTTCGACCACGTCTACCTTTGTACATCAGTAACAATGGAATGGCTAAGAAAATTCCAATTTGATACGCATGGTGCCAGCCCATATTGATGATTTGCGGTATGAGGTGGGCAAAAATCCCGATAAGCACAAAGCTAATAATTTGTTTATTCAATTGTCCTCGATAGATACCGAAAAAGACAATCCACAATACAGCCACGAAGTTCCAATCCGCTGGATACGCAAGCATACAACATAAAAACACAAGTGCAAGCTTCGCATACATGGGGAGCTTTTCACTTTTAACAATCGTCAACGCGATTAACCCCAACGCGAGGCTCCACATGACACTCGTTGTTTTCCACCATGGCAAATTAAAGTATAGTACATACGGGAAGTGAGAGATAGCTGCAAATATAACCAGTCTTTCGATATACTTTCGAATATTGGATGTGTAAAAATATCCCATCGCGATAAAATAACAAAAAATCGGTGCCACAACCCTCCCAGGAATTCGTAACACAAAACCAGCTATCGTTTCCTGAGGGATAAAGCCCGCAGAAAGATGATCAAAAAACATCGCAATCAGAGCTATGTATTTTAACGCATTTGACGTCAAATCCCTCTGAAAAATAGTATCCTGGAACATGTCCTTCTGATAAGTAGTATACTGCATCAAATTTCCCTCACTTTTTGTGAATTGGGGTTGTGGGTTGTGGGTCGCGGGGACAGGTCCCTTGTCCCAATTCTCACCACATGCCAAAAAGAGCACAACGAGCATTTTTATTACACTCATTGTGCCCTATTCAGTAATAAATTATGGGAAGGAAAGCTCTACACTCAGAATCTTTTTCATTTTCAAAGTGATATGAGACAGGTCGCCCATTCAATCAAGAACATATTGTTCATTAGGACATTTGTTGACCTCGCCTAAATCAGAAACTTTTTCAATCTTTAATATCCGTTTGCATCCTTACCAAGGTTAGGAGCATCAACAGGTACATTTGGTTAACTTCCAGCAAAAGCCTTTAGCTCTGGTCTCTTTGCATCTGCATCCCACGTCCAAACATTCTCGAAATCCCAGCCAAGTTCATCCTCAAATGTTTCTTGTTTTTGGAGGTCAGTAACTGATTTCCCAAGACCTTTTTCAGTATTAGCGCCTTCCTCAGTTGTCCATTCCTTTTTTACAAACATTTCTGCATTGGCGATATTGTTAATTAATGTCGCAGTCTCACCTGCTAACACTCTACCCACAATTCGGTTCGCAGCTGTACCGGTTGTAACAAATGGATTAAGGGCAGCATTATGTTGAATCACTGTCGATTCATAGCCATAGCCACTGAACCCGCCAGCATTGCTAATGCCAGATGTAATTGTTCCACTAGCAAAGCTATATTCCGTTGTACTATCGCGGCCTGTAATTCCAACAAGACCACCTGATTGCTTCTGGGTCGCCGTTACATCCGCAGTGGAGTAACTGTTTCGGATTTCTCCATAGGAATACCCAACTAATCCACCGACTGTGTTATTACCAGTGATCGTACCAGTAGTAAATGAGTTTTCCACCTTGCCATTGTTCGTATTGACAAGGATTCCGACATTGTTTTTATCAGTCGAAATACTCGCATCAACCATAGCAATATTTTGAATACTTCCGTTATTAACCTCTATTAATCCACCGTTATTAGATTGATGGTTCTTAAGAAGTTTTCCGTTTCCGTCTAATACTCCAAAGAAGTTCAAAATTGAAATTGATTCCTTAGCTAAATCAAGGTCTCCCATTAGAATGTATTTCTCTCTTGGATACGCATTGAGTTCTGCTAAATCCTCGACTTTTTCAATTTTATAAAATCCATTTGCATCCTTTTCGAGAGCAGGTGCATCCGGTTCAACCTCTTCTACGATATCGCTATGAACGCGTAAAACAGGCTTTTTATTCTCAGCATCCCAAATCCAAATGTTTTCAAAATCCCATGCGAGTAGCTGACTATAAGTATTTTTGTCCTCAATTTCAGCTTGGGTTAGGCTTGCCCCTTTTTCAGTCATTGGGGAATCTTCCTTAATTCCCTCCACATCCACAACCATATCTGCAAATGCGTAGTTATTAAGTAATGTGGCTTTATTTCCTGCAAGGACGCGTGCAACCACTCGGTTTGCACTTGATGGGGTAGTAACCGACTGATTTAACGCAATCACGTTTTGAACAACCGTGCCATTATATCCATATCCGGTAATACCACCCGCGTTGCTCTTCAGCGCTTGGATTTTACCATTAGAATAGACGTTTTCAGTCAAGCTTCCCGTATTCGTAATCCCAACAACACCACCTGCTTGGCTGACATTTGCTGTTACATCCGCTGTGGAGTAGCTGTTACGAACAATCCCGTTCGAGTAACCGACAAGTCCACCAACTGTACTGCCACCAATCACTTTTCCTGTTGAATAACTGCTTTCAACAGTACCATTGTTGACATTGACCAATACCCCTGTCTGCGGAGCACCCGTTTCGCCAGTTACATCAACATCCACCATTGCAATGTTTTTAATTGTGCCACCATTGAGATGGAAAAGAGCACCCGTAATCGATTTATAGCCAATGATTTTCTTCCCGTTTCCGTCAAACGTTCCCATGAACGGAACATCAACAGCTAATGTTTCAAAAACCTTTCCGGTTAAATCCAAATCATTTTGTAAAATATAGTTTTGATTCGGGAACTTACTGACCTGTTTTAAATCTTCAATTGTTTCAATCTCATAAAAGCCTTGTTCATTCTTCTCTAATGCTGGATTGCTTGCACCATCTGGATTTATTTTCTCCTGATTTGAGCGTAAAACAGGACGTTCTGCTGCCTCATTCCAAATCCAAATTGTTTCAAAATCCCAGCCTAATTGTTCTTCAAATGTTGCTTGTTGTTTCAATTGTTCAGGACTTACACCTTGTCCTTTTCGATTATTTGGATCTTCTTCCGTGACTGCCTCTTTACTTACCATCATTTTATTGTTACCAATATTATTAACTAATGTTGCTTGTTCACCACTCAACTCTCTTCCGACAATCCGGCTTGCGTTGCTTATTGTGATGACAGAAGTATTTAATGCGGCACTGTTTTGGATAATCGTATTGTTGTAGCCATACCCACTAAGTCCACCTGCATTGCTTTGTCCAGAAGTAACAGAACCTGTCGCATACACATTTTCAGTTAAACTTCCACGGTTCGTAATACCAACGAGTCCACCCGCTTGTTTAGCGTTTGCTTTTACATTCGCAGTGGAGTAGCTGTTTCGAATCACCCCATTGGAATATCCAACAAGACCACCGACATTTGAAAGTCCCGTTATTGAACCGGTTGTATAAGAATTTTCAATTGTACCATTGTTTACGTCCACTAAAATTCCTGCATCGTTTTTACTGGAATTAATATCGGCATTTAACACGGCCACATTTTTAATCGTACCTTCATTGATACTAAATAAGCCGGCACCCGTTTCTGAAGCGATTTTCAAACCTGTGATGGTATGTCCATTTCCGTCAAAAACACCTGTAAATGATATTCCCTCAGAGCCTATTGCGGTGAACACTTCATTCGCTCCAACAATGTCTTTTGTAAGCTCGAAATGCTTATCAGGATAATAATGAATCTTCTCTAAATCTGCAATGCTATCAAGCTTATATGAATTTTCAGCAGTACCTTCTCCATCCATTGCTTCACGCACGATTGTTGTTGGTAATAATGGGTTCTTGTCCGTAAGATTGTCGTAAATAAAGAGCTTAATTGTATTTTGGTCATTAAAGCTCAGTGCCTCATCAAAACGAATCACCTGCTCACGCCCAAGACCTTCCAATTCTACCTCTTTTGCTTGAGTATCCAAAAGATTCGTTCCTGATTGGTCATATTTCACTCCAACCACAGAAATGCTCTCAGCTGTACCTGGATAATTTAATAGGCCAATACCTTTAAACAATCCTTCTTCTAATTCAAGACTTGTAAGCTTCATGTAATTTTCAGGTTGAGTTAACGTAAAATCGTCAATTACCTCACCTTCGTTATTGTAAACAGTAAACGTAAGTGACTCATCGTTTGCCTCTAAAACCACACCAGTTTGACGATTTTCATCATACACGATATGATCCCACTCAAAGCTCTGGTTATCATAAAATTTTGGCCCGGATGAACCCATTGTGATAAAAGTTGTGCCTAGTTTCATCGCTTCTTCACTTTGATCTACTTGATCATTATGAATGGTTGTACGTTTGTACACATGGTCATGTCCACCAATGTGTAAATCCACCCCAAGTTGTTGTACCTTCTTTGCAATTTGAGCTCTTTTTGAATTCATTCCAGGGTCATCACTATGCGAACCACCGTAATAAGGGAAATGCTCCATCACGATTTTCCACTTTTTATCGGTTACACGCATGTCATTTTCTAGCCATTGGAGCTGTTCCTGTGTAAAATCCATGGAATTCAGAACGGCAATATGGACATCACCATAGTCAAAAGAATAATTGCCCTCTGAGTAAGTTCCTCCGCCATTTTCAGGAAGATTGAAAAAGCTACGATAATTTCGTGCATTTTCATTCTCCATGTACTCATGGTTACCAATCATATTGGCAGATAATAGATTCAAATCCTTATAGATATTATCAAATACGTCTGTCCACCTATAGGTATGACCCGTTTTATCTACGAGGTCCCCGACTTGGATCATTAATTTACCATCAGCATTTTTTTGCTTTAAAACGTCCAGCATGTTTGTAAAAAGGGTAAAGCTTTCTTTATTCCGGTCTGGGACTTGGAGGTCACCCATGATATAAATTGTCGTATCCTCTGATTCTGGTGCTGTTTCAAACGAGTATGTTTCGCTCCATGGTCCATTTGGTCTTAGCCCAAAACGATATTCATACTTTGTTCCTTTTTCCAGATTTTCAAGATCAGCTTCATGAGAAGCATGAATTCGGAAAGTACCGTTTGCGATAGAATCCCCATATGCAGTTTCAAAATAAGAAACCTTCGTTTTTTGGACATTCCCTTTCTTCCAAGCAGCATCCTCTTTCTTATATTGAATATATGCTTTATCCAGAACTTTGTCTGTTACAAGGGTAATTCCAACCTCTTCCTCAGTTGCCCCTACATTTACAACCGGCATAAATTCATTTAAAAGTTTTTCCGCATCAAGTTTATTTTCTTTTACTAAAATTCGAATCAGTTCTACTCTGGAATTCCCTTTCGCATCAGTCGAATAGTAGCGAACAAAGTATTCGCCGTATTCCTCAATTTTGAATTGATTGTCAATGATTTCGACTAATCCTTTTTGGTTGAAAGCTTCAATTTTTAGGCTTGGCGTGACTCCACTATCATCCTTTACGGTTGCACCAGGAACCGTAATCATGTCTCCAAGTTTTACTTTTTTAGGTAATTTTCCATCTATAGTGATGTCTGGAGCATAATCTGTTCCTTTTGTTTCTGGGCCAACCCAAATTGGTGCAGAGATGATTTCATCTCCATCAGCTTGTACCACTTTAAGGAAGAGGTACTCACCGTTGGCTACAGGAATAACTTCATCTCTTTCAAAAGTTGTGCTATTAATATTCTTGTATTCTTTTACAACTTCAGCTTTATTTTTGTAGATTGTAACTGTATCAATCTTGTCTTCTGCATCTGGATCCTCGAGCTTAATGTTGAGGTTGAGCTCTTTTGTGTCACTAGATAAGATTGAGCCTAGCATTTCCCCGTTCGCAGAATAGCCGAGAACAAAGTTTTCATCAAAGGTTGCATAAGTACGGCGGTTTGCCATCGCATCATGAATTGAGTCACGCGTTAACTCCTCCGTCCAAAGGCCTGTTGTTGCAGGGTTTCCAGAACCCCAATTGACTTGGTGCTCGTCCCCACTATAAGTAGGTGAAAGATGCCAGCCCTTGTCTAATGCTTTTACAAAGTTATCGAAATAACTTGAAACCTTATACTCAAATAATGTTACATTGTCGTCAACGTCTTTGTTGAAATGACGAAACTCATTAAAATCACCCCATCCACCTTTACTAGGATGGTTCATTTGAGCGATTGCCGTCGGATCGTTGGCAACACGGCCATAAAAAGTAGGCAGGTCATATTTCAAATCACCAATTCCAAATTGACCAGTTGCGCCTACCCCGTATGTACGTGGAAACCATTCTGCATTGTAAATATTCATATGGCCGCTCATGTCATACCATGTCAGCTCTACACCTGGAATAGTGGCAAAACTTTCAGTGTTAAAGTGATCGTGCTCGCTTTTTACATACTTATACTCTTCTGAATAAGAATCTCGATAGTCTTCTAGGTAATCGTTTCCAGAAGAAATATCAAATGTTACCTCATGCTCGGCCGTCCCAAAGAAATCAAGATTCGTCTGTTCTTGAACATGCTTAAACGCATCCTTTGGCAACAGCTTCCCATCACTAATCGAGGTATGTGAATGAAACTCCCCTCGATATAGTTTCATTCCTAAATACTCAGGTCTTTCTGTCTCAGTTGCCCCGCTCGCTTCCGGCTCTGCTTCTGTTGCTGCCATAGCTTGGATCGGAACAAACTGGACAAGGAAGGTAAAAATAATCGATAGAATCATTACTTGCCGTAAATTAACTCGCATTTTCCCACTCATTGTAGACTCCCTTCGAATTTTGTCGTATTCTTCACCATATTATCGAATACATGTGAACAACCAATAACCGCCGCGTAAATAAATTGTAATAATTGTAAATGTTCAGTAAACAAATTAGGAGGGCAGGGCCGGTTGGCGTGTGGTTTTGGTCATGGGGACAGGTCGCTTGTCTAACCACTTTTTCACAAAAACGAGAGGTAACCTTCGCTCATCCATCCCCATACCAATCTTAGAATGCTAAAAAGCCCAACAAGCGGATCGATCTTTACCGCATGTTGAGCTATCTGTACAATTATTCGTCCATGATTTCCATTTTATAGTTGCACCGATTAATACAATCCAAGGTACCACGCCATCAATACGGCTGATTTATTGACAAATTTTGAGACACTGTACCGGTACCTCTATCCCGGAGGATTAGGTCGGTGTGGATATGCTCGGTTCCGAGCTCCTTTTGTAGTGCAGATATTGAAGGAGTGGTTAATTTCTTTAGCTTGTTATCTTCATTATAAAATTTAATTTCAAAGTAATTTGCTAAAAAGGTTAGATACGAATCTAGGTTAACTCCCGCTTTTTCTAAGTAGCGACTATCAAACTCGACGATTCCCATAATTTCACGGCAGTTTTTCAGGAGATTTATCATTCCTTTTAAAACGCTGTATTCGTAACCTTCGACGTCAATTTTAAATAAGAGTCTGTGATTTTCTAGAGTTTCCTGACTAAAGAGGGAATCAACTGTAATCGCAGGTACTTCCGTTTTTTCAATGGTGTTTTTTTCTGAGATTTGCACGCCTGATGAAGTGCCAGACCAATGGGTATCAATAAAGAAAGCTTGGTCCTGGTTTTCATTTTCTCCCGCAAAGGCATGAATGATGTTAATTTGGTCCCGATTGACGTGTTGTTGGCGCGAGCGCTCGATGTACTCCATCAAATATTTATTCGCTTCAATTCCAACAATTGTCGTGCCCTGTTCATACTGAGTAGAGAAAATGCACTCTCCGTAATTTACGCCAATGTCCAAGACGAGGGTTGGCTTGTACGACTTCACGGCTTCCCCCCAGAATTCAGACACTCGCGATTGCGTAATCCCATCACTGATTAAAAGCGCCCTGCCTCGGTTTTCAGCATTATTGATATAAATAATATTTCTAGAAGGAAGCGTAATTTTATTTGGAATCTTAGCCAATTTTAATGTCTTATACTTTAGAAAAATACCAATATTGATGACCGCCTTTGAAAAAAGCGGATAATTCTCCCACAACTTCACAAAAACCGGCTTACTCAAAACACCTCTCGGAATCGCCATACATGATAATCTCCCCTCATGTGGTCACGGGGATAGGTCCCTCGTCCCACTTACTAGTTTATCCTCAATTATAGAAAGAGAATATTAAGGGGGTGTAAATGTTTGGTTACATAAAATATGATTTAATCGACAAAACCTGCATGTCACAATTGCAAGAGAAAGGTGTAATTAACCTGTTCTCCGAATCTACCATGGGTCGGGGGAACAGATCCTCGTCCCACCCGCTCCATATTAGTCCCACCAAAAAAAGACCAGGAGCATTGCCCTGGTCTTTTAGTTACCATTCTTCTTATCAACGGTTTCTCGTATTTTCTGGTTTCCTTCGTCAACGTATTCGCGCCATTCGCGGTTGCCGTTTTCGACTGCTTCTCTCCAGAGGCGATTTCCATTATCGACGGCATAGCGCCACTTGGTATTTCCATAATCGACGATGTCAGAGAACATTTTTCGAGCTGGATGATCGTAGTCCTCAAAGCGTTCCTTGAGATATGCCTGCGCTTCTTTCATACGCTCCTTCTCACGGGTGCTTTTTTCCTTCATACTTTCCTTTGTGTCATAAGCTAATTTCTTTTTCTCTTCCTTAATATCGTATGCTTGTTGTTTTCCGGCTTCTTTCCACTCGAGCCATCTTTTTTGGATTTCCTCATATTGCGCTCTCATATATTTCTTCAGATCCTGTTCTGAATTAACGTAGGTGAACTCGCCGTTTCCAGCGCTCGCTACTTCCTTAAGTAGCTTTTGACCTTCGTTATCGACATCAAAACCGATGATATTGACGACTGTTTGGATATCGGATGAAACAAGATTTTTCGCCTCTTGTACTGGATTACCATCACAAGTTTCAATCCCATCACTTACAACATATACCACTACATCTTCGGTGCCTTCCGGAATATCTCCCTTGACCATTTGCAGCCCAAGCGCGATAGGTGTCCAGCCAACCGGCTTCACTTGTGATAATGCATTTTGGAATCCTGCGGTTTCAAAACTACCATTATATAGAACTTCCGTACTGTCACAGGACAGGCCTTTATCAGCATTAGAGTTTGAACCCTTGTGTCCGTATACACGGAGTGAAATCGTTGCATTCTCCGGGACTTGTTCCGCGAATTCCATTACAGCTTCCTTCGCGGCTTCCATTCTTGTTTTGCCACCAATCCTTGCCGCCATACTGCCGCTGGCATCTACTAATATAGCATAATGAGCTGTTTTTAAGGTTGGCGCATCAACCGATTCATCAGGTCGATCTATATCAACCTCAATCGTCGAATCAAAAGTCAGAAGTGTTTCCATTTCTTTATGGTAATCCTCAGTAAATAAATTTTTCAGTTCTTCAACATATTGCTCCATAGTCAAGTTATCTGGCAACTGTTCGAGTGCTTCATGAACCTTTGCTTCATCATAATTATCACCACTAAAAATCCCAGGGTGCCGCAGCATCTCCTGCTCAAGCTCAGTTAGCTCTCGGTCGACACCTTCAATTTCATAGTAGGGAACTTCTTTTGGAGTATAAGCTTCCTCCTTTGGCTCCTCATCTTTTTCTACATTAGTTGTTTCCTCCGACTTCGGTTCCTCAGGTTCAGCTTTGGCCTGCTGACTCTCATCCTTCGAACACGCCGACAGCACAAGTGCCAACATAACCAAGCTCATTAATAGTCTCTTCACTTTTACTCTCCCCTCCAACAATGGCGTGGATAACAGTACAATGTCATCCGTTTCACATCTCTATCAAAAACCACACCATATACATACTACTACAATATGCAACCATAATTTCCTAAATAAGTAAAAATAGGTAATAAGCATTATGTGTTGAATCACAAGGACAGTTCTTCGTCCATCTCATATGAGTTATATTTCGAATTTAATCTTCAATTAATAACTAATACTTGCCATAAACTTAAAAAAGCTAGTACAAATTAAAAAAAGCCCCTTATTTTAATATTATAGGTTAATTTGGTTAGATAAAAAATTTGACCAAATCAGACCTATAATACGAAAGGAGCCTTTACTTATTATCAGAATATATCTCTTATAGTCCATTTCATACATTACATAAAAAAATCTTTTTCAATGGGCTCAGTCACGATGATGGGTACCTCAACCTACTCGTGCTATTAAGTTTGCTAGCCTTTATTGTAGAAGGTTATTATTAAGAGGGGTGGGGCACAGGACTTGTACATCTCCCCACCTTTAAAGCGAACCTATCCATCCATCTCACTGACAGCACCACTAGCCCCTTTGTATATCACTCTTGAATTCCTAATAGTTGCCTAATAATGATGCCTCATATCTCTTCAGTTTCAATAATAACGTATCCCTGTCCCTGCCTCAGTCATTAAAATTCTTTTTCCAATAATGCTGAACATGCAAGAATTCGTTAAGCTTTTGTTTAGATTCAGGGGATAAAATAGATGTCAGGTTGCCAAATTCCTCATAACGCCCTGTTCGATGTACTACGTCAATATCCTCTTTAAATTCATTTGAATATTTCATAAACTCATTCCCCTCATATCCTGCTAGTTCAAAAAATTCATTCATGAGAAAATAAGGACCAATTGTTGGACCGGCTCCCTTCAAGTCTGATTGAAGTGCCTTCTTTGCGCTGTCATTCCCCCAAATGACATAAGGTGTATTATAGTAATTGTAAAATCCTTCTTCTTTACTAACATCTAGGCTAATACCAACGCTTTTATATACAATACTATTATCACCAAGCCATGGGTTGTGGTCACCAAACAATATAATGACAACCGGCTCTTCTTCTTTTCTAAAGAAATCAATAAATAATTTTAATTGTTCATTTGTCGAAGCAATTCCTTTAAAGTAGTTATTCAAAATATTATATTCCTCTTCTGAATACCCTTTATTTTTAATGTACTGAACATCTGTCAAAGCCTCAGTCGAATATGGTCCATGATTTTGATAGGTCACGTTAAAACTAAAATAAGGCTTACCCGTTTTCTTATTTTTTTCGTAAAACTTAATCATTTCTGGGAATAAAATATTGTCCCCAGCTATTTGGCTATCCGCTAGCTCCGAATAATGATTTTCATAAAAATAGTAGTTTTCAAAGCCAAAATATTCATTCATGTTCTTTCGGTTATAAAACCACTCATAGCCTGGATGACTTCCCTCAACCGTATAGCCCTGCCCTTTAAAATAGTGAACATATGAGTTAACAGTTGATCTAAAATTAGCTAAGGATGTATATCCAGTAATGAAACTCCGTTCGGTATCAACTGTACCCCCCGCAAAAATATTGGTGACTAATTCCCCAGAATATCCCTCTTCCTTAATTTGGTGATAATGCTTATATACGTCTTCAGTAAACTCGATTTGTTTAAACTTTGAAAAGTCATTATAAGACTCCAGCATAATAGAAATAACATTTACCTTTTGAGCATTTGGAATATCAGAGCGTTCATAATCATTAATAATCTCTTCGGCTACACGTTTATTGTATCCCTCCGGCTTTACATCAATTGCAGTTTTAAAGCTATAGATGAATGGATAGACAAAGCCTTTTGAAATATATAGCTGAGTAGACGACCACCGATTGATTAAATCAAAATTTTTCGTAGCCGCGTAAAGCTCCTCATTTATATAATAATGATTAAAAGAATATATACCCACCATTACAAGAACCAATACTCCTAGTAGCCGTACCCGAAGTAACTGTATTTTACCCTTTATGAAAAAGAAAGCGTAAACAGTACCTAGTAGACAAGCAATTATGACTGCAGTGATTTTCCAATTCAACTCCATCTCATACCTACCAGCCATGTCCATTGATTCAAAAAGTAAATTTATATCGGCTGCCAGTAAAGGATCATTTCGAATGAGTAATTTGAAATAATTAATCCATGTTAACCCCATAGTTAGAATTGATGTAATTAGGAAGCTAACCCAAACCCTATTGAAGACGAAATAAAACAAAAAGATACACAAGACAACAGGAAATATGTTCAATAACGGTAAATAATCCACTTTAAAATAGGAGAGAAACATTGGCATGATATATTGCGCAGCACCAAAATACATAGAGATAACCCCTAGACAAACTCCCATCGCTAGAAGCATAAAGTAGGTATAGGTGATAGAAAGTACTCTATAGAACCAATACCCTCCACTGCTAATATATGACCTATTGTTGTGAACTATATTAAAGTTTGCACTACTGACCTTTTTCAATTTAGAATGATATTGATCATAAACTTGTGTGTTATCACCCTGTAGTTTTTCATCATATAAGTGGTAAACGTCCTTAAAATTCAAAAATTGACCAGTTAAAATATCATACTCATTTGCTATTAATTCCGCTCCATGTTGCTCAGCCAATTTTGAAAGTAAAACAACTGGATATTCACTTATCCATATTCTCTCTTTATCAGATGCAATGGAGGAAAGTTTTTTATTTCTTGATTTCCAAAACCTTTCAATAGTCCCCTCAACATCTCTAACATCTTTTAAAAAGCTTAATCTTTTCTCGTAATACTTCTTTTTGGACACACCCTTAAAAAAATGGAGAATAGAGCTAAAAAAATAGGTAAAGAAATACTTGATTAATGATAATTGTTTTCTTAGGCAAAAGTAATATAATTCTTTTTCAACAGAACCCCTATAAACCACGTGTTCAAACACAAACACTTTTTTCATTTGCAAACCCCTTCATTTCTATGTCCATACTTTCTTTTTACCCTTTAATTTCCAATCAGATACTATGATAGAAAAAAGTTGGCAACAAACCGGGCTCCCATGTAAATGAAATACTATCTGATTGCATTTCTTCAGAACCTTACACAAAACCAACAACTTATTCTATTACCCTAAGGCATCGAAAACGTTTATATATAATTTAAACATAATCTAAGTAAAAAAAGAAGTAGTTGGGAAAAACGCTTGTAACTCACCGACTTTTACTATGTCTTTTACATTGTTCCCTACAAAAAAGGTTTTGCAGATTTAAACCTTTAGACTTAACTACTAAAATAAATAAAACCCCACCTCCTTATGAGATAGGGTACTATGTCATACTTATTTTGTAATTAAAGCTGTGTTTCAATAATCATATGCTCCTCCGGTATCCAAGAGCTTTGTCCAATGTCTACCCAACCATCTCTTCGGTCATAGACTAAATATGGAATAGGTTCTGTTATTTTACCTTTGAATGTACCATTTGGGGCATTATAATAGTTCACTCCATATCCTCTAGGATACTTTGACGTAGCCGTATGTCTTTTAAAATCTACATGTTCCATGGATATCCATGAACTTTGCCCAATGTCCACGTAACCATCCTTTACGGCATACACAATATACGGAATTTTATTGGTTATTCTTCCTTTAAAACTACCGTTAGGAGTACTGTAATAATTAACTCCGTAGCCATCTGGATATTTAGAAATAGCAATACCTATTCCTCTTGGAGTCCCTTGAACTCTAACTTCATCTTCCCATTTATCGTAATAATTACGAACATCTTTAATAAATTGTTCCCAGGTCACACCATTTGGCCTTAACCAACTTTCAGGATCCGTCCTTCTTTGTGGATCAAGTACACTATGCGATACGATATGTTTTTCAGGAATTAAATTAAATTTTTGGCAAAGATATGCGTGGTACCAAACATATCTGTCATAGGCCTGTTTAAAGTTTCCAGTCCTGCACAACTCGACACCGATTGCTGCATCATTTGCGTCATCCCCAAACATTCTATTATCAGCAGGTTTATTGTAATTCACATGCCAGGCTTTTTCATCAAGTGGAATGATCTCTAAAATTTTATTATCATCTATGAACGTATGGGCGGAAGAACTCGATGGATGTCGGTTAAAATAACGGTAATGGTCATCAGCATCCGCTGTATTATTTGCTGTTTCATGTGCGACAACAAATAAAACTTTATTTAGTTTTTGACCTGACCGAGAATCACCAAAGGAAATATATTTCCTTTCAATCTGGTATTTGTCTTTTATGCCCATTTTTATCTACTCCTTTGTTATAAAATATGCAAAAAACTTTTTGGCGGTATAGTACTTATGTATAAATTTTCATAGTTTAGCAATAGGCCTATTGGTACCGTCCATTGAATACTTTATATCCATTCACCAATGTTATAGATTGTAATAATAAAAAAGGGGGCATAAATTTAAGGGAGATATAATAATTGGGCTATATATCCTGACAAAATAAATAGCCCACTTTACAATTTAAGTAAAGTGGGCCTTTATATTTGCTATATACTTCGTTATTTAACACAAGCAATCCAGTGATGATTAGAAGTTAATCTCTACTGAACAAATCCCTTGTATAGACCTTATCCACTACATCTCGTAGATCATCAGTAAGTCGATTTGCTACAATGATGTCACTCATTTCTTTGAATTCCTCAAAGTCTTTAATAACTTGGGAATTAAAGAAGGTTTCCTCTTGAAGTGCTGGTTCATATACAACTACTTCAACCCCTTGAGCTTTAATGCGCTTCATAACACCCTGAATAGCAGATTGTCTAAAGTTATCCGAATCCATTTTCATTGTAAGTCGATATATCCCTACTACCTTTGGATTCCTCTTAAGAATCATTTCGGCAACATGGTCTTTCCTTGTTCGATTCGCATCAACAATGGCAGTCATGATATTGTTCGGTACATCCGCATAATTAGCTAAAAGCTGTTTCGTATCTTTCGGTAGACAGTAGCCTCCATAACCAAACGAAGGATTGTTGTAGTGTCTTCCTATACGTGGGTCAAGTCCAACACCGTCAATAATTTGTTTTGAATCTAATCCTCGCACTTCTGCGTAAGAATCAAGTTCATTGAAAAAGGCAACTCGCATTGCAAGGTACGTATTTGCAAACAATTTAATCGCTTCTGCTTCCGTTGAATTCGTAAAGAGGACAGATATATCATCCTTTATAGCACCTTGTACTAATAAATCAGCAAAAACTTTTGCTCGTTCTGATTGTTCACCCACAATTATGCGTGACGGGTGTAGGTTATCGTACAATGCTTTTCCTTCTCTTAAGAACTCTGGTGAGAAGATGACATTGTCTGTTTCGAATTTTTCTTTAATTTTTTTCGTGTAGCCTACAGGCACTGTTGATTTAATAACCATAATCGCCTCAGGATTAATGGATAAAACATTCGCGATAACAGCTTCAACTGTTCGAGTATTAAAATAGTTCTTTTCTGGATCGTAATTGGTTGGAGTAGAAATGATCACATATTCAGCATCTTTATATGCCTTAAAATTATCTGTCGTTGCCGTTAAATTTAATTCCTTAGTGGCTAAATATTCTTCGATCTCCTTGTCAACAATCGGTGATTTTTTATTGTTAATCATGTCTACTTTTTCTTGAATGATATCAAGGGCAATTACTTCGTTGTGTTGTGCTAAAAGAACGGCGTTTGATAAACCAACATAGCCAGTTCCTGCTATTGTTATTTTCATTTTATTCTCTCCTCATGTATAAACATAAGCCTAACATTTCCAAAAAATACCATTATTCTTCAATTAATAACATGTGTATTATACCTCAAACAATTCTAAGGGACAAGTTAACTGGCTTTCGCCCAGTTCGCGTCCCTTGACCACAATACTTATTGAATAAAAACGCATTTCTAGGAAATTCTATAAATTATGGAATTTATTAATTTTGGAGGTTATCATGGAATACTTTGATAATGTTGCTATCGTCATTCCAGCCTATAACCCTGATAGAAAGCTAACAGAACTAATAGGTAAGATAATAAATGCAAATTTCAAAAGCATTATTATCGTTAATGATGGAAGTAAGGAAGAATGTAAGGAAATTTTTGATGAACTTTCAAGATCGGAACACTGCACTCTCCTTAATCATGCTGTAAATCTTGGGAAAGGGAGGGCACTAAAAACGGCCTTTAATTACTTTTTAAATACTTCCCCAAACTTATTTGGAGTCATTACAATTGACTCAGACGGTCAGCATTCGGTTACAGATATGATTAAGATTGCAAAGAAAATGAATGCCTATAAAAACAATCTGATTTTGGGCAGTAGAGACTTTTCACTTGAAAGTATCCCTTTTAGAAGCCGCTTTGGCAATATCCTAACACGGCATATTTTCAGATTTGCTAGTGGTATAAAAATTTCAGATACACAAACAGGATTAAGAGGAATACCCACTAGCTTTATAAGGGATTTGATGAATGTAAAAGGAGAAAGATTTGAATTTGAAATGAATATGCTTTTAGAATGTAAGGAAAGAGGTATACAAGTTGACGAAGTTAAAATTGAGACTATATACATTGAAGAGAATAAATCCTCCCACTTTAATCCCATTATAGATTCTATTAAGATTTATTCTGTATTCTTAAAGTATTTATTTTCTTCTTTATTTTCATTTGGTCTAGATATATTATTATTTTCCTTTTTTCTATTTCTGTTTAAAGAAAGCTTTCCTACATACTATATCATCAGTGCAACTATATCAGCCCGGATTCTTTCTTCTTTGTTTAACTATACAGTCAATAGGAATGTTGTATTTAAGACAGATTCTAATTACACCATCGTTAAATATTATACATTAAGTATATGTCAAATGCTTGCATCCGCTTTTTTTGTCTATTTAATATATCTATTAATTGGACAAGGTGAAATTTTTATCAAGATAGTTGTTGACACACTTCTTTTTTTAGTTAGCTTTTACATACAAAGGGAATGGGTTTTCAAAAGCAAACAAAGTAAAGCTAGTCAGGTGATTTCAAGTGAATGACTCTATTTTAGGCTTTATCCTACTTTCCTTGTCCTTAATAGGATGGGGAATGTATATTCATCACAAATGGAAAATAAATGTCTCTATTATACCCATATTTCTATTTTCTTCAATCATTTGTTTAGTCTTTAGCGCTGGCCTATTAAATTTTATGCCACATATGGTATATGGTATTTTAATTTCTGGTATATTTCTTTTTGGCTATTATGTCTATTTATATATAAGAAAAGAATTCATGATAAAAGATCTCTTTTTACCCTCGATAGTATTTTTTATTTTTATTTCATTTGTTATTACTCTCTTGTTGAAAGGGATGTATTTACTTGATTATGACAATTTTAGCCATTGGGGTTTAATTGTTAAAGAAATGTTTGAAATCAATAGTTTGCCTGATTCTCGAACAATCATCCAATTTAGAAATTATCCCCCAGGAAGTGCAGTTTTTATTTACTTTATAGGGAAAATATTAGGCCCCAGTGAGAGTCATGCCCTTATGGCACAGGGATATTTACTCGCAGCTAATTTAGCAGTTCTATTTGTTTTTTATAAATGGAAAGACATCTTTTCAATTGTCTTAAGTGTCGTGATAAGCATGGCACTAATGCTTGTAATTAGTGCACAAATATATAATCTTCTTGTAGATACACTGTTGGGTGTTGTGGCATTAGCAATTTGTATTATTGCATATTATTACAGGGATAACTGGGTTAAATGTGTATTAGTAAATTTGCCTTTACTTAGCGTTTTAATCTTAATTAAGGATAGCGGGAAAATATTCTTCGTTTTTAATATTGCTATTATTATTTGGTTAATAATTTCAAATATCAAAAGGAAAGAGAAAAAGCAAAGAGCACCTAATAAAAACATTCTAATGGCTATGCTACTTATATTATTGGTTCCATTATTTGTTAACTTTCTTTGGCTACAGTATATAGATAAAGCATATCCTGCCCAAACTTACGAAAGTAATAAATTTGCCTTAAGTACCGACAAACTGACAAATGTAGAGAAATCAGATGAACTGATATCAAATTTAGGTCCTAAGTTACTTCAAGCATCAGCTGATTTGAATTCGATAAACTTTTTTAGTATTTTTCTGCTTAACATAGTAGCCCTACTATTGATTTTAGGTATCTATATCCGAACGAGGCGGATTTCTAAATTACTATTGTACTCTATCATTTTTTCTGATTTATGTTATATCCTATATATTTTCTCCTTATACCTAATGTACTTATTTTTAATGCCTGAAGGTGAAGCAAGTTATTTAGCTGGTTTTTCGAGATACCAATCTACCATTATTATTTTTTGTATCGGGTTAATAATGACAGCTATTACATTGGAACATGCTAATGGCAAATCAAAAGTATTAAAAATAGGATTAACATTCGTTCTTTCGTTTATATATCTATATCCATTTAAAGAAAATTTACATTCAATGATTATAAAACCCGATGTAAACAACTCCATTCGATTACAAGTCAAGAATGAGTATGATAAAATCGCCAGTACAGGTGTAACAGAACCAAAAGTTTTGTACTATAGCCCTCAAAGTAAGAATGATAGTGGATACCTTTACTTCGTGCTCATGTATGAGCAACTTTCGCATAACTATTCAATTATCAAGGGGTGTACAAATAATCAAGAAAAAGAAAATCTTCTTTCTGTACTAAAAGAATCAAACTTTTTAGTCATTCTTGATAAAGACGAGAACTTCACAAAATGTTTTTCCCCGCTTTTGGATGTTGCTGATCCTAAAGGGGTCTATGAAATAAAAAATATAGAAAACAAGCTTTCGGTTACACCTTTGTAGAACAAGAAATCAGCAAAGTAAGTCCCTACATTGAGATGGGGACTTTTTTTATGCAGTTAAGCGTAGGAATATATAGGCTTTTAAAGAGGGATGGTTTCTCAATTAGATTTAGAAGACCTATTGAATTTTCCTTATTAATGACCTTTGTTTTCCCATCGACTTCCTTTAGATAACTCAAGCGTCTACAAACTATACAAACAAACCTATTAGGATAACTAGTATATCCTTCGCCCCCTTTCCCTATGTTGCTAGCTATAACAATGGTAAAAGGGGGTTCATATAATGATGAAAATAAAAATAATGAGTAACAATGATATAAAAGGGTATTCGCAGTTTTACGATCTCGAGGAGTTTAAGATTAATATGGAGATTTGGCTGATCGATAGTCAACATCAGTTCACACAAGGAGAAATGTATGGATTAAATCAATTAATTCATTTATCTTCGAAATTCCCAGGTGTTTGCCATGAAGCCATGAGATCAATCGTATGTTGCCCAGACATGGGTTTGGGCGAACACACCATTTCCCGATCGACATTTAAGCGTATGATTTGGAAGTGTATTCGCTTTGGAATACTAAAAGTATATGAAACTAAGGACATAAACGGTACTCAAGGAGGCAACCTCTACATATTTAACCAATATCCAAATTTTTAAGTGGATTTCGGGGACAGGTCCCTTGTCCCACCTTTTTTTCTGGGACAAGGACCTGTCCCTCTGACCCACTATTTTTCGTAGAGTTCTAATGGTAAGTCGTCTGGGTCTTTAAAGAAGGTGAATTTTTTACCCGTTACTTCATCAATTCGAATATCTTCTACTATGACCTTTTTTGCCGTTAACTCTTTCACCACATCTTCAATATCATCAACTTCAAAGGCTAAATGTCGAAGGCCTGTTGCCTCCGGATGACTTAGTCTTTTTGGAGGGTCCGGAAAAGAGAACAACTCAATTTGATAGGTATCCCCAACGACTAAATCAAGTTTGTATGAACCACGATCTGCACGAAACGTTTCATTCAATATGGTAAAACCAAGCTTATTTACATAAAAGTCTTTTGACCCCTTGTAGTCAGAACAGATAATGGCTATATGATGAATACGATTGATTTTCATAGTGTCCATCCTTTCTCAGTTGAAAAGTACAGTAAAAGTATAATAAAAAGAGAGGTGCTTGAAAACTTCTCCTCACCTCTACCGCAACTTTTTCTTGAAAATAAAGTGTAATATTAATAAATATGTCTGTGGTTTCCAACTAGAGGCTGGGACAGTGGACCTGTCCCCTTGACCCACGAAAAAATGGGCACAATTCACTGTCCATCTGTCCCAGAAGGGAATAACTAGGGATGCTTGTATCATAGCTTTTTTTGATTATTGAATTGTTCATGAAACTCAATCAATCTCCGTAGGACATTGAACTTAATCAAGTTCAACTAATACTTTATTCGTATTGTACATTTTGGCTTGGAAATAGTCTGGTACATTTTCAAATGGAATTTTTCGAGTGATGTAGGAGTCTACATCAACATTACCTTGATTCATGCAATCAATTACATATTGAAAATCCTCAATTGTTGCATTTCTACTTCCCATCAGGGTTAATTCTTTCGCGTGAAAATCAGGGTCATTGAAAGTGATTTGATCCTTCACAAGACCTACATAGATAAGCTTGCCGCCGTGCGAGACATAATTGAATGCGTTCATCATTGATTGCTTGTTTCCAGTAGCATCCATAACAATTGTAGGCAAGTAACCATCATTAATGTTCATAAGTTCTTTAACAAGATCAACATCATTAGCAGCTACCAATACTTGATCACAACCCGTCCATTCCTTAGCAAAAGCTAAGCGCTCTATACTAATATCCATCATGATTGTTTTCGCCCCTTGCAGTTTTGCAAATCTTGCAACGCCAAGTCCAATTGGACCTGCTCCAATTATCAGTACACTCTCCCCTTTTTGAATTTGGGCTCTCCTTACAGCATGAGCTCCTATACTTAAAGGTTCGATTATCGCAGCAGCATTTAATGATAGTTCATTTACTTTTAAGACATGGCTCTCAGGGAGTACAAGATATTCCGTCATACCCCCATCAATATGTACTCCAATCACTTGCATTTTGTTACAACAATTTGTTTTTCCATTTTTGCATGCAATACATTCACCGCAATGCATGTAGGGAATAACCGTGACTTGATCACCTATATCAAGTGTTTGCACATTTTCACCGATACTTTCCACTATCCCTGAAAGCTCATGACCAAGTATTCGTGGGTAATTAAAAAAAGGCTGGTTTCCTCCGTATGCGTGTAAATCCGTACCACAAATCCCTATTCTTTTCACCCGAATAAGGATATCCTTTTCTCCAAAAGATGTGGGTGCATTCCTTTTAAGCATTATCATTTTACCAGGATCTTGACAAACAACCGTTCTCATCTTTCATATCTCCTTTGAATAAATTAAGGACCTATCTAAATATAGGCCCTTAATTTGTCTAAAATAGTGTATTTGGTAGAAACATAGAGATTGCTGGAATGAATGCAATCAACAGAGCTGCAATTATCAAAAGAAGTAAAAACGGCCAGCTATGCTTAACAAATTCCTCAACCTTTGTTCCCGTAATAGAACAAGTTGCAAACATAATTGTCCCTAAAGGTGGTGTTAAAGTACCGATACTAATACAAATAATGAAGAAAATTCCAAAATGGATAGGGTCAATTCCATACTGCATAAGCATAGGCATAAATAACGGCGTTAGGATAATAATCGAAACGTTTCCTTCAACAAACATCCCTATAATTAAAAGGAATAAAAGGACTACGATAAAGAACATGATGGTGGAAGAAACATTTCCAACCATAAACTCAGTCATTCTTTGTGGTACCTGTTCCAAAGTTAGTACCCAGGCGAATGCGGAACCTGCTGCAATAATAATTAAAATAGATGCAGCTGTGTGTGCTGTTTCTAGTAATGCTTCCACTAACTGTTTTATCTTCATTTCACGATACACAAGCATCCCAAGGACTAAAGCATACAATACCGCGAATGCTCCCGCCTCAGTTGCACTAAATATACCAAAGCGAATTCCACCTATGATAATAACCGGTAGTAGAAGGGCTAATATGGCATCTTTAAAACTGACCAAAAATTCTTTAAGTGTGATCTTGTCTTGTTTTTCCGTTTCTAGGTTATGTTTTTTAGCGTAGAAATGGACATAAATCATAAAAGATAAACAAAGTACTATACCAGGAACAATACCCGCCAAAAATAATTTACCAATCGAAACGTTACCTACATAACCATACATAATTAGTGCAATCCCCGGTGGAATAATCGGAGTAATTAAGGACGTTGATGCTGTTAACACGGTTGAAAAAGACTTTGAATAACCTTTTTTAATCATTTCAGGAACAAGGATTTTTGATTGCATTGCTGCATCTGCAATATTAGAGCCACTCAAGCCCCCCATCAGGGTACTAAGAATAACGTTTACTTGAGCAAGACCTCCAGGGAGTGGTCGAGTAATCACTTGAGCAAATCGAAGCATCCTTGAAGTGATACCTGTGTAATTCATCAGAATTCCTGCAGTCATAAAGAAAACAATTGCTAGCAGTGGTACCGACTCTACCCCACCAATCATTCTTTGGATAAGGACCATCATAGAGAAACCATCCGAGAAGAAGAAGTAAACCGCTGAAGCAACAATCATGGCAAATGCGATAGGAACATTAATTAAAAATAATACGAGTAGTACGATTAACATGAGAGTTAAGGCCATATCACGCTCTCTCCTTTTTCTCTGGATTTGTTTGGAAAGAACGGATCAGCTTAATTGTAAAATGAATAGCTGTTAAAAACCCTCCAATAGGAACAGCAAGATCAATATACGTGTAACTAATGCCTAAAACAGGAGTTACTTTACTTCCAGCTTGAGAAGCGAGTTCGAAACCCAAATATATAAATATGTATATAAGTACAAAATAAATTGCCGCTGCTCCTATAATCGTGCACACATTACGCATGGCTTTAGGCATCTTTTGAATGAAATAATCCACTCCGATATGCCCATCTCTTTTCATTGCTGAACTTATCCCTATAAAAACGAGCCAAATAAAACAGCCAAGTGTTATTTCTTCTGCCCATGAAATCGGGCTATTTAGTACAAAACGGCAAATAACATTAATTATCGTCAAGAACGATATGACCGAAATTGCTATAACGGATATAATATCATCAATTGGGTTAAACCATTTTTTAAGCATTTATAAGTCCCTCCTGTTTAACCAAGTTTTGCCTAGCTATATATGAAATAAAGATTAGGAGACTTCCGTTTCTGAAGAAAAGACTATAAATCCATTCTGAGAAAAGGTAATAGCTTCTCTCAGAATGGATCTAAATTAGGAAGGTTTATTTTCTAATAATTCTAGAATTCTATCGTATAATCCAGGAGTCCATTCTGAAAACTTCCCATATACGCTTTGAACTCTTTCCTTAAACGGTTCTATATCGACCTCGTGTACTTCTACGCCCTGCTCTTTAAATTCATTTAAGACATCCTCTGTTTGTTCTTCTAGTACAGTTCTGCCGTATTCCCCAGCCTCATCACCAGTTTCTTTGAGAATCTGTACTACGTCTTCTGGTAGTGTATCTATGAAACTCTGTCCAGCAATCCAAGTCGTAATGAACTTTTGGTGGCCAGTTAGAGTAAGATGTTTTGAGACTTCCTGTGCCTTTACCCCTTGTAGAACTGGAAGAGGATTTTCAGCACCATCAATAAGTCCCTGTTGTAGGGAAGTATATAAATCCCCTAGTGGTGTTGGAGTGGCTGTTGCCCCTAATGCTTCAAATGTTGCAATTGACATTTGGTTGTTCGGAACACGAATTTTCATTCCGTCTAAATCTTCAGGTGTTTTAACCGGATCATTTGTTAAAAGATGACGCTCACCGTATACAGTATTAGTTGTAATAATATGAATTCCTTCTCCATTTAAAGACTCATGTAATTCATCAAACCAGTCCGTTGTTGTTAAATATAACAAGTCATCAACACTATCTGTAATATATGGAGCAGTCATAATTCCTGCATCGGGTACATAGTCCATTAGGAAATCATATCCCGCCATAACAATTACGTTGTTCCCCATAGTTGCTTGTTCAACAACGTCTTTTTCAGATCCTAACTGAGAACTTGGGTAAAGCTTTAATTCAATTTTTCCATTACTTTTTTCCTCAGCAAGTTCCTTCCACTTTTTCGCTAATAAGTCAATTGGCTCCCCAGGCTGATTTCCATAGGCAACATTAATTGAAATTTTTTCATCGCTGCCTTTACCATCACCTGAACCTTTTTCGGAACTGGAACTTGAGTCTGAAGAGCACGCAGTTAAAAAGGCTACCAACATTGCAATAACTAAAACAGACATCCATTTAAATCTTCTTTCCATACGATTACCCCTTTTTCATATTATTCATTCCTAAACAAGTAAACTTGTAATCCCTCCGGAATCAAGTAAAATGCTAAATTGCACTTTATAAATTAGAAAGTTGGGCCGATTCTCCAGATGCCAAAGTCATGTTGTTTTAATATCTCAGCTTTCGTTAATTTTCCGGAACTAACTGATGCAATTTCTTCAAATATTCTTTTACCAACTTCTTGGACCGTTTCTGTTCCTTCGATTATCGTTCCTGCATTTAGGTCCATATTGTCACTCATTCTTTCAAACATACCGGTATTTGTTGAAATCTTAATGACTGGTGCAATCGGAGAACCTGTTGGTGTACCTCTTCCACTCGTAAACAGGACAACTTGGGCACCACCAGCAACCATTCCCGTTAATTGTTCAATATCATGCCCTGGTGTATCCATCCACACTAGACCTTTTTCTGTTGGTTCTTCTGCGTAATCTATTAATTCTTTAAGCTCACTATTCCCAGCCTTATTTGCTGCTCCCAGTGATTTTTCTTCTAATGAACTCAATCCGCCGGCAATATTTCCAGGACTAGGGTTTCCAGTTCTAATATCCACACCCATGAGAATGGAGCGATTTTCCATAGCTTCAATGACCTCGTATACACGTTTCGCCACCCGGTCATTTGCCGCACGATTTGCCAATAAGTGCTCTGCCCCAATTAGTTCTGTGGTTTCTGCTAGAATGGAAGTTCCACCTCGTTCGACAATCATATCACTAACGGCACCGACAGCAGGGTTAGCTGATAATCCTGAACATGCGTCGGATCCTCCACATTCCGTACCAATAATTAATTCACTGAAATCACATAATTCCCTTGGTTGAGCAGAAGCTTCCTGAACAAGTTTTGCTGCTTCTTGTGCACCCTTCGCGATTGTAGTTAAAGTACCTCCATGGTCTTGAATCGACACTGTTACTACTGGTTTACCTGACTTAGCGATTTCTGCCGCAACACTTCTTGCCTGATGTGTTTCACAGCCTAACCCTAATACCACAACACCATAAACATTTGGATTTTTCCCTAAACCTACGTACGTTCTAAATGTTTGTTCGTAATCAACTCCAACTTGTGCACAACCGTGTTGGTGAATAAATGTCACTGTTCCATGAACTAGTTCAGTAATCCTTTGAGCCGTTTGTGTTGCACAGGTAATTGTAGGTAGAATTAGAACGTGATTTCGCACCCCTACCTTACCATCTGGACGTCGATACCCTAAAAATTTTCCTTCATTATTTAATTCCAACTTGGTCACCTCTTCCTCGTGTTCCTTCAAGATTGTGAACATGTACATGCTCACCTTCCGCTATATCCCTAATCGCTTTGCCAATGATTTCTCCATACTTTAAGATAGTCTCTCCCTTTTGGATTGCCTTAATGGCGAATTTATGACCAAAAAGTATTTCGTCTTTTAATAGAATCCTCTTTGATAATTCACCAGAAAGATCTACATCTACCTCTTCGTTTTGAGGAATGTCTTGTAAAGAAACCGCGACACTATCTGTTGGCTGCATGACTAATGTTCTATATTTTTTCTCACTCAATCTGACTCATCCTCCTTATTGAGGTATTATTGATAAATCGTAGTTTTAAAGGCTTCCAAGGTTTCACTAGCATAAACATTTAGATTTTCCGTTTCTTTAAGATTATGTAGCATTTGAGTATAGTCCCCTAGTACCATGGTAGTACCAGTAAACATAAAAAAACATAACTACAGAATATTTATTCGAAACCCTCCTTAGGCTATTATTTTTATAAGTGTTACTATCAATAAACCGCTTTCATAAAATATGAAAAATATACGGTGGTAGTACCAGTAACTAGATGTTATCACGTAACTTTTTTGTTTTCAACAAATTTTCTAACTTTTTTAAATTAATTAATTTATTAATACAGTATCATTCCCTTCTTGCCTACTCTTTTTACCCATGAAATATTTGCTATGAGTATTCCTAATCATTTTAATTCTATTCTTGCTTACATTATGGTATTCTGGTGGTACCAATAAAAATTTCATTCACTAAGGGTGTTGTATATGGTAAAAATCAATCCAATTAAAAGAGTAACTTTAACTGAGCAAATTTTAGAACAAGTTGCATCATGGATTATCTCAAATGAATTAAAACCCGGAGACAAACTTCCAAATGAACGATTATTAGCAGAAGAATTCCAGGTAAATAGAGGACGAATACGAGAGTCTCTAAGAGCCCTTGCACTTATTGGCTTGATAGAAATCAAACCAGGTGAAGGCAGTTTTGTAAGCGCTAAAGAGTCTGTACTGCCCGCTGAGACTATTCTTTGGATGTATCATAATGAAGTGAATAATTTGGAGGAAGTTTATGCTGCAAGGAAGTTAATTGAGTCTGAGGTTTATTTAGAAGCTGCTGATCGAATGACAGAAAATGAGATTACAGTTTTAGATAATATTATGAAAGAATTAAAGAACTCACCAAAAAATAACAAAGAGGAATTTCAACGGTTATTAGACGACTTTGATCTATATATGGGTTCATGTAGCGGCAATAAAATCTATAACAAGTTAATGCAGACTATTGTCCATCTTCGCCATCAATCTATGGTAAAAATCTTAAATGTCCCTGGTGCACGGGAGAACAGTATTAACTCTCGTACAAAATTAATTAAAGCCATTAAACAACGCAATCTTGAAGAGGTAAAGGAAGCTATTGATTTAAATTTTACTGGGGCAAAGAAATTTTATAAACAATTAAAATAAACTCACTTAAATTAGGTCTAAACAGTTTAGTTTAGACCCTTCCTATTTACTATTAAACTTGTTGTTTAATAGTATTTGTTTGCTTGCCAAGAACTCTATTTTCTATTAAAAGTTCCACACTATTAAACGATATCAATGGGAATTAAAAAAGATGACCCCGGTTCATAACCGGAATCATCTTTTAACAGCCTGAGCCTTTTTATAACAGTCTAAAATTTGAGGTATAGTTCACAGATCCCTGTGCCCCTTTATTCAGTTACGATTAGAGTTCCGGTCATGTTGTCGTGGCCTGGGCCACATGGGATGCTGCAGTAGTATTGGAATTCTCCGGCTTTTGTGACCACGAATTCAAAGGTTTCGCCTTCTTTAAGGTTCATTCCAAATTCATCAAGAGCGATACCGTGTAGTCCAGAATCATTATTCATTGTGAAGCGAATGGTATCCCCTACTTTTGCTTGAACTTCTTGAGGATCAAATTCGAAATTCTTCGCAGTAAGATTTATTTCGATGACTTTACCATTTGCTTCAGTGGTAGCAGGTTCTGATGTGCTAGGCTCTTCATTTTTTTCTTCTTCATGGGCTGCATGTGGGTCCCCAGCTTCTTCCGTTTCTCCTGCTTCAGCTTGTGATGGCTCTCCACCTAAAGCAAATACAAATACTTGAGGATCGCTACCCGCTGACGTGATCATGATATATTGTTTACCATCTATTACGAAAATAGATGGTGCAGCTGAGATGGTTTGACCTGTTGTTTGATAGGTCCACAGAATCTCACCTGTTGCCGTATCTAACGCATTTACTTTACCATCTAATTCACCATAGAAAGTAAGGCCAGCAGCTGTACTTGTTAAACCTCCGCGCTGCGCATCCGGCGTTTCAATTTGCCATACTTGTTTCCCTGTGTTTAAGTCAAAAGCGGTAATGGTACCATACGCGTCTTCATCGGCAGGTGGTGCGTAGGATGTACCCATGGCTTGGGCTCCGCCTTTACCAACTTCGGAAGCTTCTTCTTCATTTTTAGCGACTTTAAGAATGGCACCTTGTTCAATAGAAGGGATTAGATCATAATTTAATACCGGATCATACGTATTCGGTGCATAGTTTTGGCCACCTAAAATACCTGGATAAACCAATGTACCTTCTGGTGTAGGGTCGGGATGATCAATTTTAGCAAATGGTACATTTTTATAGATTGAATCTCCTGATTTGGCATCATAGACGAACCATTCCCCACCTTTTGTACCAACAGCAACAACACGGCGTTTATCACCATTAATGGTTGCAGTATAAACGGTTGGGCTATCGGCTGTATCATAGTCCCAAAGATCATGAGATATTTGTTGTTGCGCCCATTTTAATTTCCCCGTATCCGCGTCGACTGCCAGTACGGAGTTTGTATGTGGGTTTGCACCAGGTCGTTTTTCACCATAAAAGTCAGGTGCTGGATTTCCCGCAGAGAAATAAAGTGTTCCTGTTTCTTCGTCAACACTTGGTGCCATCCAAACAGCTCCACCACCACCAAATAACCCATCTGCTAACCAATCTTCACCTTTTGGCGGCACAGTCCAGAATGGTTCATCCCATGCTGGTGTTAAATCACTAGCATTAAATGCCATTTCAAAACCACGAACACCGTTATCACCACCTGATGAACCCACAAAAATTTTCCCGTCAAAGTAAGTTGGTGCTGTTGTTTCATAGTATCCATTTTCAGGTGTGACATCAGGATAGAATTCACTAATTTTCACATAATTAATGGTTTCGCCTGTTTTTTGATCAATGGATACTACCCCAACATTATTTGTAATCATAAAAACTTTACCATCTGCAACAGCAACACCACGGTTAGAATTTGGCATACCTGTGCGTTCAGCATTCTCAGTGATTTCTTTAGGAGGAACCCACTCCCAAATGACATCACCAGTTAATGCATCAAAGGCATACACAAAGTTCATGCTTGTTGTCACGTAAGCAACCCCATCAACGACAACCGGGTAATTTTGGTTACCATTCGGAATATCTGGATTGATTTCTTTAAATTTTTTACTCCAAATAAGACCTAGTTCCTTCACGTTTTCTTTCGTAATTTCATCAAAGGGAACATGTCGAGTTAGTCCTAAGTCGTAACCAAATGACGGAAAGTCCTCATTCACCTCTTTTTCCTCAACCTTTTCTTCTATTTTTTTCGGAGGCTCCTTTTCTTCAGGCTCTTTTACTTCGGGCTGTGACTGACATGCAGCTAACATCAACATGGCAGAGGCTATAATAGCAGTACTAAACCTTAACTTTTTTCCCAATCTAAATCCCTCCTATTATTAAAATTTTCTAACAATTACATTTCAAGAACATGTATATTAGATGTCACTTAAAATTATTCAATATTTAGTTTTTTCAAAATAGTTCTTTTTCTTTATCAAATGTGTATAGATGTAGGGATATAGGCGTTTCATAGGACAGAATAGTTCTTTTGGCATAGCGTTTCACCTTCAGACTATGTAATTAGGAGGAATTAACATGAAAAGAGGATCTAAATACCTGCATTTACTTTTTGTAACCATTTTTACTTTAGTTCTTTCGGCTTGTATGAATAGTGGTGAAAAAACGGGTGAAAAAGAGTCCCAAATTGCCAAAGTCTCTTTAAAATTGGAACAAAACATGTTCCCATACGAGAGCTGGAAAATGGATAGTTCCCATCAAAAGCTCACAAAGGGGAAACTTTCGGTAGATGACAAGCCTGTTATGGATGCTGTCATTCAAGTGTCGAATAAAAGAAAAACGACTACAGATGCCAATGGCGAATTCTCGATTCTATTAGATACCAACATTATTGAAAGAGATATCGTTCATGTTTCATCCCTAGATGAGGCAACTATTAATGGGAAAGCTTTATCTGAAGAACTGAAAAAGGACTTATTAGCATTAGAACAGGAATTAATGGTTTATTTTCCAATCGAAATCGATAAAGTGGAGGAAAATAAAGAAGATAATCGTTTAGTAGATGTATTTGCTCGCGCGGTTTTAAATGAAGGTGAAGAGTTTCCAAAGTTCGGAGTAGAGAAATTCCCGATTATCGGAACCATTAAAGACTCAAACGGAAATCCTGTTGAAGGAGCTACGGTTAACATTCGTCGTGACGGTGTGGAAGGATTTTCAATGTCTGACCCTAGTAACGAAAATGGAGAATATGCCATGTACTACATACCCGAAGACGATGAAAACCATTATTTAAACGTGTATGTGCCAAGCAAGAATATCACGTACACCTTACCTGAGGGAAAAGCATTTCTTTTTCCTGACGATTTTGGAATAAAGCTTGATATAGTACTGCCTGAAGAAGGAACCATCATTAAGGACGAACCGCCTACTCTTGTTGCGACAGATGCCAAGGGCGCTCTCTATAAAGGCGTGTTAATTGGCTTGAACACTCACAATAACACAAACTATTCCATTACAGTTCCACAACGAGACGGTACCTTTGTCGTAACATTACCAAAGGATGTCTGGGAAGATAATCCAAGCTTTTATCAAATAAATTTTAGGGGATATTCAGAACATGAAATTAACCTGGGAGACACATTAACATCAGACTTCATTCCACTTCCAGAAAAAAATGAACCGAATCAAATAAAAGCAACCCAGTAGTGGGTCACGGGGACAGGTCCTGCGACCTACCGTTTTTTTCCTATTGGGACGAGGGACCTGTCCCTCCGTCCCATTCCTTCAATCTATTGATTTATAGTAATCAATCATAGTATTAATCCTTTGAATGTCTTCTGTACTCGTACAGGAGATAACCCTACCTTTTATATCCTCAAGTAGATAAATTTGTTCTTCATATCGAGATTGCTTTTTACGCCGCTCCAAAACATCCATATTTTTGTCTGGGTTCATTAGGATTAACTTTAATAGTCTATTTTTTGTTTCCAGTCTCCCATTTACCAGATTTAATAAGTCTGATTTCTCATCGTTACTCAAAGTTAGTATTCTTTCCATTTCTTTTCCCTTACCTTCTTTCGAATATCGTAAACCACGTTGGATATCTTATAAATTCAATGTTTACTACTAAATGGTATCAACAATAAATTACAATATTCTACAAAAAGGGTTATTTTTCCTGCATAAAAATTCACGATCTCAATATATAATCGATTCCAAAAGACACTTGTAGAGTACAACACATTAATAATTTAGACGTCGTTAAATATGCAGCTCAAAGAATAAATATTCGCATCTATCTCATTTCTAGCAATGTAATCTAACGAGATAACAGTTCATTACCAATTAACCAAGCAAAAAGATTACGAAAGGAATTGAAATCAAGCTAAGCAAAGTTGTAACTAAGGTTGTAAATGAGATTAAATCTGGTTTGCAATCGAATTGGACAGCTAACATGGTTGTATTTGCTGCGACTGGCATGGCAGCCAAGAGAATAAAAACCTGTTTAATGAGCTCACTAACGGGCATGATCTGAACTAAAGCCACAGCAAGAAGCGGTGAGACGACCATACGTAATAGTGTAATACTACTCACATATTTTATATTGAATTTTTGTGGTTTGATTTCAGCCAATTGCATTCCTAGAATTAACATTACGACTGGAATGGATGCACTCCCTACCATACTTATTCCATCTATGATCGTGGATGGTAATGGTATATTAGCAATCTGAAAGATTATCCCTAGTATAGCACCGTACATGACCGGCATACGGATTAACCGAATTAATGCCCCTTTTAGTCCAGATGAGTTTTCCCCACCGAGGGATGCAAGAAAAATGCCCAAAGAATTGATTAAAAAGGCATGAATCACCATTATAATGATGGCATAATCAAAGGCCAACGCTCCAAATGCAAATAATGCCACTGGCGCTCCATAATTCCCGCTGTTCGGAAAAATACTCCCTAGCTGCAAGGCAGACATATGTGGTCGATCTACCTTTAATAGCTTTCCAGTCAAGAAGGTAAAACCGACTAACATAATAGTAAGTATTACTGTAAAAACAAACATATAAAAATAATCCGCGTTTAATTGATTCGTATAAAACGTATCAAATGTTAAAAAAGGTAATAACAAATATAGAGATAACTTTGAAATCGATTTAATATCAAATTTGAGGGCCTTTTGCCCAATAAATCCTGTAGTGAATATTAGGAATGCAGGTAAAACAATTAATAATAACTCCATCTGAGATTTCCTTCCATATTTATACTAATATCTTATTCTATCACAGTGGGTCAAGGGGATAGGTCCCTTGACCCACCATGTTTTTTACTGAAACAACAGACCTGACCCTATTAAAAATGGCCCGATTCGTAGAGATTACTCCATAATCGGGCCATTGAGATTCGAATATATTGTTCGAACCCCGTGTTTTTGGAACGAGGGACCTGTCCCTAACTTAAGGAGACACCTTCCTCCTAAAGTAGTGTTAATATACAACCACACTATAAATAGAAGAAGGTGCCTCTTTTTTTGTTCATCTAATATAATAGAATTGTTTTAGCAACCTTTGACGAAGACTGTTTTGATTGCTGTGTAAAATTCCTTCGCAGCCTCTCCCTGCTCACGTGAACCGGAACTAGACGATTTCATTCCACCGAATGGTGCTTGTAGCTCAACACCAGCACTCTCAGCATTGATTCTTACAAGACCAGCTTCGATTTCTTCAACAAATTCTAGGATATTACTAATATTCGACGTAAAGATGGATGCACTCAAGCCGTACTTCGTATTGTTCGCAACATCAATCGCTTCCTCTATATCCTCAACTTTGATCAAGGCAATAACAGGGCCAAAGATTTCATCTTGCGCAATTGCCATCTCTGGAGTCACATCATCGAAGATTGCAGGAGTAATGTAGAATCCATTTTCGAACTCTTCACCTTCAGGAATATTGCCTCCAAATATGAGAGACGCGCCTTCCTCTTGACCTTTTTCGATATAACTTTTTACGGTATTTAATTGGCTTTCGCTAGCAGATGGACCCATCCAAATGCCTTCCTGTAAGCCGTTGCCCACTTTAATTTTTTCAGTCTCCTGAATGAGTTTTGCTTTGAATGCCTTGTATACCGGCGCTTCCACGATCACTCGGCTGGATGCTGTACATTTTTGGCCAGAGGAACGGAATCCACCACTGATTACGGCTTCCACCGCTTGGTCGAGGTTTGCGTCCTTCGTCACGATAACTGGGTTCTTACCGCCCATCTCAGTCTGAAACTTGATGCCTCTTGCAGATGCCGACTTAGCAACACCTCTGCCAATGGCTTCAGAACCAGTAAACGTAATTCCGTTTAGCAGCGGATGATCAATGAGGGCCTGCCCTACAACCGAACCTGAACCTGTAATAAAGTTCAGAACACCTGCAGGAAGTCCAGCTTTCTCAAAGCACTCCACCACTTTCGCAGCCGTCACCGCAGCCTCTGATGCTGGCTTAAACACAATCGTATTGCCATAAACAAGAGCAGGAGCAATCTTCCAAATTGGAATAGCAACTGGGAAGTTCCACGGAGTGATGACTCCTACGACACCAAGTGGAGTTCTCTTCGTGAACATAAGAGCTTCACTATCAGACGAAGGAATGACATCTCCTTCTTTTCGCATGCCCTCACCTGCATAATAGCGAAGAATGGCGACTCCACGGGCTGTTTCACCCTTTGCTTCCGGAAGTGTTTTACCCATTTCCCGAGTCATAGATTCAGCAATTTCTTCGATGTTTTCTTCGAGAATATTTGCAACCTTATAGAGGAGTTGGCCACGTGCTGCCTGGCCAATCCGGCGCCATGCCTTCTTAGCTTTGTGAGCTGCTTGCACCGCTTTTTCAAGATTCTCAACCGTAGACTTTTGTACATACCCTACAGTTTCGTACTTGTTTGCTGGATTAATACTTTTGATCAATTCATTTGAATCCGATTTGACCCATTCATTGTTAATGAAATTGCTGTACGTAATTGTTTCTGTTTCTACTTTCACTTTCATTACCTCCTGATCAATTCGTGTTTTTATTTATTCAGCCACGAGAACTTTGCTCGGTTGCTGTTTTTTCACTGGGTTTCTTAGGATTCCGATTTCAGGAATCTCAATTTCGACTTTGTCTCCGTCCTGTAAGGTAAAATCATTCGGCGGAACGATACATGTGCCAGTCAACAGAACTGTTCCATCAAAAATGATATTTTCCCTAGTTAGATAAGAAACCAACTCATCATACTTTCGCTTTAACTGGCGGGTATTAGCAGTCCCCTCGAACACCAACTGATTGTCTCGATAGATTCTGCAAATAATATCCAATTGATAGGCATCCTCAACTGATTCTGCTAATAACAATGCTGGTCCAATTGAGCAGGATTGCTTCCAGATTTTCGCTTGCGGTAGATACAGCGGATTTTCACCCTCAATGTCACGGCAACTCATATCATTTCCGATGGTGTAAGCGAGGATTTCTCCATCTCCATTGACTACTAGTCCGAGTTCAGGCTCAGGGATCTGCCAGTTCGAATCACTTCTAATATATACATCTTGATTTGGACCTACGGTACGATTAATAGTTGACTTCAAAAAGATTTCCGGGCGTTGCGCATCGTACACTTTATCGTAAAATGTTTGCGCATCCAGCTTTCCGTTCGTTGCTTCATAGTTTCTCGCTTCTTTACTCTTTTCGTATGTCACCCCTGCTGCCCATACTTCAGGAGCTTCGATTGGCACTAGCAGTTCAACTTCTTCCATTCCATAGTCTACTGGTAGAAGGGTTGACACTTTTCCCTCCACAAAAGCTAAGACAGATGTTTGGTGAGCTTTTGCATCACGAGTGATTTCAATAAAACCTTCATAAGGAAGCGGATAAATCACACCATCTGATGTGACCGCCGCAAGAATCTGCTCTTCTTCTTTTCGGTAACGGATAATTTTCATGAACAATACCCCTTTCGGAACATTTTTTTAGTTATTTTTTATAAAATAAGGGGGATTCGAAATGAGGAATCAAATCCATATCAATCCCCCCTTTCAAGTCACTTTTGTTTATTTTAATTGTTTGATAGTATAATAGATGTGTATGTGTTGGTATCAATAGATGTCATTCAATTAATCGATTTGCCCCACAAAACGATTAACGACTTCTGTTGATGCCTTTTTTTGAGTACATTAGAATACAATTATTCAATTTTTTCACACTGCCTTTTTTGATATATCGACCACTCGTTTGTTGAGAATCGGATTCTTGTTAGCGAACTTGTGATACACACCTGTCACGATTGGAACTACAATTGATGTGACAATCAGTGAAGTTGCAACCAATGCTGTCGCCGCAGGCGCTACTGGTGCAAGTTCTGGAACCATTTCAGCCACCAATAGTGGTGTTGCAACGGCTGCACCTGCAGTACTTGAAGCCGCAATCCCTGCAGTACCATTACCCTTACCAACTAAGATATCTGCTAGTATCAGAGGTATACCTGTTACGACAATCACCAAAAGTCCGAGAATAATTCCAAATAGACCTGTTTCCGCGAGCACCGTCAACTTAATACCGTTACCGAGTGAGAATGCGAAGAAAGGTATCAGAACTGGAATAGCACGACTAAGGAATTCACGTAAGTCTTCATCTAGATTCCCAAGGATATAACCGATGATGAATGGTAAGATTAAACCGACCAACACTTGAGGGTTGAATGATGCAACTCCTGCAGTACCAAGAATAATCATTGTCATTAAGGGCCCAGATTCAATGTTCATGAGAACGAATGCGCCGGCTTCTTCTTTCGTTCCATATTGATCCATTAATGAAGCGTAAAGACCTGTATTCGTCATGTCCATCGCTGCCACTAGGGCGAGGGCAGAAACACCCGCGAAGAATCCTGATTCAATCATCCCGTTACCAAGATAATGAGAAGCTACGAAGCCGACAACCCATGCAACTCCTAATTTCGTCACCAAGAGTACCCCGGATTTTCTGAGGACAACGCCAGTAGACTTCAGGCGAATGGATGCTCCTAGACAGACGAACCAAACAGCCAGGATTGGAACCGTTCCAGATGTAAGACCAAACGTAAAGGATCCCAAAGATTTACTTAAATTAGGGAAGAACGTATTCAGCAATGCTCCTATAAAGAGCGGAACGACCATCAAGCCACCAGGAATTCTATCAATCGTTTTTTTAATTTTCATAATTTGACCTCCTTTTTAAACAGCTAATAATTTAAGGTTCTTTTTGTTTCGGGCACATAACTTTACATGATGTTCCTTTAAGTCTTCTTAGCTGTTTTACTCTAGTTGGTCTTTTCAAACTTTGCTTTTCCTGTGGTCCGTATTCTCCATTTCAATCAACTTACTAAACTACTTTTCTTAGTCAACGTTATAAGTAAGGGTTTTCAATTAAACGAGAACTTTTTCTTCGACAAACTTATTGGTTAGCGTACCAAGCTTCTCGATTTCAACAGTGACTACGTCACCAGGTTGAATGTATACTCTCTCTTCTTGCGGAAGTCCGAGAACGACGCCTTCTGGTGTTCCTGTTAAAATCAGATCCCCTGGCACTAGAGTCATATGTTTAGAAATATAGCTCACAATTTCTGCACATGAGAAAATCATATCCGATGTGTTTGAATTTTGTCTAAGTTCACCATTCACATAGGTTTTAAGTGAAAGATCGTTTGGATTTCCAACTTCATCCGATGTGACAAGGTAGGGACCCGCTGGGCTAAAGCCATCGCAAGATTTCCCGAGAAGCCACTGTGGCGTTCTCATTTGTAAGTCTCGTGCGGACAAATCATTGACAGCGCAATATCCAAATACATGGGAAAGGGCTTCTTCCTCTGAAACATTTTTCGTTTCCTTGCCAATTACAATACCAAGCTCAACTTCATAATCCAATTCATTTGTAACACCCGGAATTTCGATTTCTGCATTATGACCAGTCAGAGTGTTGTCAAATTTGTTAAAAAGAATTGGAACTTCTGGGTATGGTGCATTTGTCTCATCAGCATGTTTCTTGTAATTCAAACCAACACAGATAATTTTGTGTGGTCGTGTAACACATGGGCCCCAGGTTACTTCATCTTCGTTGACCACTGTGGCCTGCCCGTTATGTACAGCTTGTTTAATCTGTTCTTCGAATTGTTTGAGCTCGTCTGATGGCATGCTAATCACAGTCATGATATCTTCAGGCACTTCATTCCAGTTATTCTGTTCAGCTGTCTTTGCGACATCAATTAGAGAATTGTTTAATTTAACAGCCAGTCGTTCTTGCTGGTTGTATAGATACGTTCCTAATTTCATTTCAAACCCTCCAGTTATGCATTTTTTCCAAATACAACTCCACCATCGATATATAGCGGTGCACCCATCATAAACGAAGATTCATCAGAAGCTAGAAACAGTGCTGCTTTTGCAACATCATCCGGACGTCCAAGATTACCGCTTAGCTGCCTCTTTTTAATCCCTTCAATAGCCTCTTCAGGATCATCGTAGGAGTTTTTTAGGTAGTTCTCTACAAAAGGCGTCAAGATTGTCCCTGGGAGTAGAGCATTTACCCGAATATTGTATGGAGCGTAGTCGACCTGCATAGATTTCGTCAATGACAGGACAGCTCCTTTAGTTGTTGCATAAACAGCTCTGAGCTTCAGTCCAATTTCCGCGATACAAGAAGACATGTTAATGATTGCTCCTTCATTTCTCTCGATCATGTGCGGTATGACATACTTGCTAGTCATGTAGACTCCCTTAATGTTAACGTTTACAACTTTGTCCCAGAGTTCTTCACTCGTTTCATGTAACATGCCAACTCCTGAGATTCCAGCGTTATTGAAGAGAACATCAATCTTCCCTGTTCGGCTGATAATTTCCTCAACCATTCGCTGAACCTCATCCGCTTTTGTCACATCAGCTTGAATGAAGATTGCTTCCCCACCATTGTTCTTTATAAGCTCTAGCGTCTCCAAACCGCCTTCTTCAGAATAATCATTTACAACAACCAGAGCACCTTCTTTAGCGAAGAGCTGGGCAGTTTCTCTTCCAATACCAGACCCTGCTCCAGTAATCAAAGCTACTTTTCCTTGAAGTCTCATCTAACCACTCCTTTATCTATATTTTGAGTTTTACTGTATCCTGCCTTTAGTGAAATCCTGTCGGCCAGATCCAGAATCTCCTGCTCCACCTGCTTTTGTTTCCGTTCCCAGTTCACCGGAAGCATCGTGACACTTATTGCTGCGATAATTTCTCCCATATTGTTTCTGATTGGAACGCTGATACAAGTGAAACCCTCAACAGCCTCTTGATATTCCCTAATATATCCATTTTCCTCGAGGGATTCGATTTGATCCCAAAGCTCATCCAAGGCCTGGATTGTATATGGGGTCTTAGCTTCCATCTTCTTCCCAGCATATAACTCTTGAAGTTCATGATAATCATACTTGGAAAGCAGTACCTTTCCCATTGCAGTTGCATGGGCAGGATATCTCATACCCGGACCTGATACAACTTGTATTGGAGAGTACCCTTCTTTCTTGGCGACATAGAGAATATCTGTTCCGTCAAGAACTGAAAGTTGCACAGTTTCGCCTAGTTTTGACACTGTAATTTCTGACTCAATCAAAAATGTATCAACAAAATCAAACTGGCTAACATACAACGTACTAAATAATCCGAATCTCATGCCCAACGAATAGGTATCATCCCTATCCTTTTTGACCCACCCCAGGGTCTCCAAGGTGTTCAACATAGAAAAAAGTGAGCTCTTGTTCATATCCAATTCCTTGGACAAATCTATTAATCTATACTTGTTTGGACGATACGCAATCAGGTCGAGAACTTTATCTGCTCGCTCTAAAGCTGGAACCCAATATTTCTTTTCCAATCTAGTACCCCCTTTTTTTGGTTTTCTATAATAAACCTGATTTGGTATCCAAAACCAATTTATCACTATTATTTAAAATAGTCAAATTATTTATTTTATTTCTGACAATTAAGCGAATCTTGCATTTTAGGGTCACGGGGACAGTCCCTTGTCCTACCATATTTTTATTTGTACGAGGGACCTGTCCCTCTGTCCCAGAAATAAGTTACAATAAATCTATAGTTTTGAGTCGAAATTAGAAAGGAGATTAGAGATGATAAATGAACAGCTAATAGCTAAATCAGAACTTTTTCGGGCTCTTCATAAGGGGAAGAAAACCATGATTCTGCCGAATGCATGGGATGTAATTAGTGCAAAAATGTTCGAGGAATGTGGATGTAAGGCAATTGGGACAACGAGCGCAGGGGTTGCAATGTCACTGGGGTATCCTGATGGACAAGAGATACCATTTGAGACTATGTTAAGTGTGATCAAGAATATGGTTAATGCTGTTGATGTACCTGTGAGTGCCGACATTGAATCAGGTTTTGGTAAAACGACCAAGGAAATTTTACATACAATAGAACAGCTAATATCCGCGGGAGTGGTTGGCATTAATTTTGAGGATGGGACTGGTGACATTAACTCTCCGATTTATGATCCAATACTACAGCAGGAAAAGATTGCTGCCATACGAGAGTACTGTGATTCAATTGGGTTTCCGTTGTTTATCAATGCACGCACGGATATTTTTTGGCTGAATATAGGCGAACCAGAATCTCGTATTGACGAAGCCATTCACCGTGTAAAGTTATATGAAGAAGCTGGTGCAGATTGTGTCTTCGTTCCCGCTTTGAAAGATGTTGACGAAATCCAGAAGCTCCGAAGTGCGGTCAAGTGTCCAATTAATCTATTAGCAGTTCCTGGGCTTCCTTCGATAGACGAGCTATCAGAAATAGGAATTGAAAGAGTAAGTACTGGTTCAAGTCCATTCCGAGCTAGTACCTCCCTCTTGAAACAGATCGGCGACGAAATCGTTAACCAACGCACATTTAGCAAAATGACATACAATGTTCTTTCTTACGGTGAGGTATCTGGTTTGGTGAAATAATGGGTCGAGACAGGTCCCAAGACCCATTAAACCTTCACTGGGACAAGGGACCTGTCCCTCCGACCCTATTTTAGAATATCAATTTCTTGGTATAACAGTTCAACTTACATGACCCTTCACCTTACAAAAGTAATTCAAACAAACGATTGATTGAATTGATAGTTTTACACCATTATTGAGCTAGAACGTTAAACAAACGTTTGTTTGAAATCGACAAATCCAAAAAAAGCCCGATTAGTACAGATTATTACTAATCGGGCTTTTGATATTTCATTATAATTTTACTTTCAACCCTATTCCACGAAGGTTAAGTTATTCCATTCGACAAACTTCGGGGCGTCACTGTTGTGACACCACCTCCAATTGGTTTGCGTACTTCTCCTCGATCATGCCGATAAATGGTTCGACTAGGGTTGGGTCGAATTGACTTCCTGAGCATTTTCTTAGTTCTTCAATAGCTTCGGTAAAGGTTTTTGTCTTTTGGTATGGGCGTTCTGTTGTCATCGCGTCAAAGGAATCGCACACACATAGTATGCGAGCCAATTTCGGAATTTTTTCACTTTGTAAACCATGCGGATATCCTTTTCCATCGAAACGTTCGTGATGCAGCTCGACTAACGGAATCAAGGGCTCCAATTTTTTATTGGTCGAGATAATTTCTTTCCCCCAGGTTACGTGTTTCTTCATCATTTCCCATTCATGAGGTTCGAGTTTTCCTTTTTTATTGATAATATCACGAGGTATTTCAAGTTTCCCGATGTCGTGAATAAGGGCTCCTAATATTAACGTCTTCTTTTCAGATTCACTTAAATCTAGTCTACTACTGAAATCAACCGCATATTGGAACACGCGTTTACTATGACGATAGGTATACACATCTTTCGATAGGAAGATCTTTAGCTGTTGTTCAGCTTCTTTTAACTCATGATCGAGATTAATCGCATTTTGAGCGAAGTATTGAGAATTCTCATCAAATACCTGAACAATGTTTTTTCCCTGTGCCTTCGCATAATACATCGCTTGGTCGGCTTTATTCAATAGTTCGGATGCGTCATACATCCCTTTTTCCCACTCTACAACGCCTGCTGAAAAAGATAAGCAGCTATATGGAAGTGCCTCTACACCTTTAAAATAGCTGTTATTGACTTTTTTTCGCAATGAATTGACGAAAGCCAATCCGTCGTCCACCGTTGTGTTCGGCATGACAATCGAAAATTCTTCCCCACCGTATCGCCCAACGATATAGTCATGGGAATTCGCTTCTTCTTCTAAGATCGAACCAAAAAATGTAAGTAAATGGTCGCCCTGAATATGACCATACAAATCATTATATTTTTTAAAATCATCTATATCTAAAAGCGCTATGCTTACAGGTGTTCCATTTTCCCTAGCACTTGATATTTCATCATCAAATAATTCTTTAAAATAGCCATGATTATTTAAACCTGTTAAGAAATCCTTATTTGCCTTATCTGAAATCTCTTGATAAAGCTTAAAGTGCTGATGAAATGCTCCAGATAACAGTAAAGCAATACATACGAATAAAAAGAGTCCAAATACACCTTCTGCTTTTAGCAAGATTCCGAGAATCAAGGGCAGTAACAGAGTCGTAAAATAACTAATCACAAACGTTTTATCAGAGGTGACCCCTTTAATGACGTTCTCAATACTACCACTACCATAAAGAAAGAAATAAGAAATAATAAAGAGCATATTGCAAATAAAATAAGTACAGAGAGATAAAATATATGGCAGTAAATGATGTGTATCGATTTCCCCAAAAGAACCCCCAGCAAAAATAAGTGAAAAATAGGAGGCAATAATCATAATCGTGTACATCGAGAAATTAAATAAATGCTTCCACCAGGCAGTTTTCCGTTGAACAAAAACATAAACCATACTGGATAATGCCAATACAAAAAGGGTTATGTCTAGACCATACATAAACAAACTAGCAAGATAAATAGAAGAATCGAGTGAAAGTGAATTATCCTTCGGTGGGATAGGAATTACGTGATAATTTAAAAGGGTAATAGAACCGACTAGTACAAATATAATCACCCAATCTGAGAGGGTAATATTTTTATAATCATAGAAATAGAGGAATGAAAAAACTCCGACTAGAACGGTTATACCCGTATATATATATAATGGTTTAAAGTTAATTTTCATTTTTTATCATCTCTCAGGTTAAAAGGTAGAGGAGGAACGTTGGATAGCCAACATACCTCCTTGGTTAGTGTATTAGATTAGTTTCCAACCAGATGTAAAAGCAAGTACTACAGATCCAAGGATAATTGCGTTTAATAGAATACGAGATACTTTTGTTTTCATGATTTCACCTCCTTCAATGAAGAGGACTCACCTTCTAGCGACGTATCTCTATTTTTATGCACCATTAGATATTGGATAAATTGGAAGGCGCCAATATTCATCACAACATCACCAATACTAATGATTTGAGAACGTGGATAAGGATCAGTTAACGGAATAATATCACCTAAAAACCCTAATCTACTGCTCTCTGTCAGGAGAGTGTGCTTGGCATAAAGCTCATTTTTTAATGTATCTATGTAATGTGGATCTAGCAAAGTTGCAGCAGACTCTAACACTGGCATTCTTCCACCATTCAAAGCCATGACAAGAAAGTTTAGAAATGTCCCGATTAAAATAAGAGTAAATCCTGAATGGTGGCGGTTCACCCAAAGAAACGCCATCCCAATCACATAAACAAACATATAAATATAGCCGCTAAGGAATCCTAGCATTTCATACTTATTTTGCATAAAATAGACCGAGAGCTGAAGAAGAACAAGAATCGGAAAAATCCAACCGTATTTCAACTGCAAATCAGCTAATCCACGCAAACTACCTTTTCGAAAAAAACCTACAATCACCGCAATGAGAATTCCATCAAAAACCATCGTTTTTACCCACCATTTTATTAGAATTAAGATTTCATAAGCCATACTTTCCTACTACTTAAAAGGAAAAGTCTACATATTTCACCAATATACTACAAATTATATCAGAAAGTTTCAACGTTTACGGGAAAAATTTGATGAAATTGGGGCGCGGGTGGGCTGCAGGTGTAGGAGTGTGGGTTGGTGTTGGTCTAGAGGCTGGGGCGCGGCGTAGCCCTTGGGCTGGGGCGCAGGGACAGGTCCCTTGTCCCACGGCCTGGTGGCATACCTTAATCAAGCAGGCAGTCCATCGCCTATCAAATTTCCATTTAATCTTTTCTTATTCTTTTCAGAATAAAAATGTTTAAATAACGCATCCTAATAAAAAATTTTAGGGTGGTTATGTTGATAGCGAACTTTTTTCGAATTGCAAATGCAGTTGTGTTATGGGCAATTGTTATATACTTTCTCCCAAAACAATCGTTTAAAAGATTTTTGCCTGTTACTTTATTTTGTTCTTGTATTTTGTTAATACAAACACTCTTGAATCCAATTTTCAAATGGTGGAAGGTTAAAGGAGGTACCAAATACATGGTATTTGATGCTTTAGCCTTTATATTCGGGCCTTTTTTCACCATTAATTTGTGGGTGTTTCATTTTACTTATGGTAAGTTCTCGTTATATGCATTATGTAATTTAATCATGGATTTAATTTTTGCCTTTCCCTTGAGTGCACTCTTTCAAAAAATCGGTCATTATAAACTAAAAATGTTTAATTCTAGAATAATCTTTCTTATTTCCTACTCACTTTCACTATTGAATTATGCTTTTCAGAAATTCATCGAAAGAAATAACTCAAAATTAACTAACCCTGAATCCAGTAGATAACTGGATCTTTTTGTATGGCCTTCATCTAATGTTGCTATGTTGGGCAAATTTCTTAATAGATGGCAGCATTGATATACCCCCTTTCTGTATCAGCTTTGAACCCATTACCTACCTTAAAACAATACTTCCCAAAATCACTTTAACAACCAGTCGTGCCCTAAATTTAATACATGTAATAAAGGAATAAACCTGGTTGTGTTGAATGAATACTACAAGCGCAACTCGATTTTAGATGTAGGGGGAATTCTGTGTGCATATTGAACAATTGGAGTTTATTGTGTCTGTCGCAACAACCCTATCCTTTTCAAAAACAGCGGAAAAACTATTTGTCTCGCAATCGGCTATAAGTCAATCCATTAAAAAGTTGGAAGAGGAGTTGGGTTTCGAGATATTTCACCGTACTCGTTATGGTGTAATCCCTACAGAGAAAGGGATAGAAATGATTGTTCATGCTGAAGAGGTATTAAAACAATGGGAACAATTAAAAAAGAAGGTAATTGAATTAAGTGATACTGACCAAGATGACATCAACATTGGAGTAATTTCAGGTTTGCATTTACCATTCCTTCCTTCTATTATTTCGCAATTAAAAAAGGAATATCCCCATCAGACGATTAACATTATAGAAAAGAGTTCCGTGGATATTACAGAGGCTGTAATCAATAAAGAACTTCATATTGGTGTAATTGCTGTCTATGAAAATACATTAAAGAAAAAAGATAAAATTCATTTGGAATATTTAACTGACATTGATATGTTTGTTTTTACTCATAAGGATTCGGCGCTTACTGCATATGATTGCGTCTCCTATGACCAATTAACAAATCAAACCTTCATCATGTTCAATGGTGAATTTTTAACTTGGTACTTCAACAATTTTGTCAATGAGAATGGAGCTGTTGATCTACTGTTTTCGTCAAATAATACAGAAACCATAAGAGAAGCCATTCGCGAGGGTATTGGCATTACCATCGATACTCAGGTTGATCTGATTAATAATCCATATATCGATAAAGGGGAAATTGTGCCGATTCCATTAGCAGATACAATAGCCGGCGAAAGTTATTTAGGTTTCGTACGAGTAAAAAGGGCAAATAATCCACCTGTTGTTAAAGAGTTTATTAAACTATTTAAACATCATCTGCAAAACACGTTAGATCAAGGGCTGGCCAATGCTAAGGAGCATGAAAAAAGCCGGTTATCCTAAAGAAACCGGCTTTACCTTTGTACTATTCACCAGTATTTTCAAAAAGCAGTTTTTCCCTTTCCTCTTTGCTAATTTTACTATGGTGAACATTTTTGAAATAGACAACAAGAATGGTAATAATGATTATCCCTAAAACACTTAATTCAGGTAAAGTTAACCCACCTAAAGGATTTAATGGCGTATATAAAAACAAGAAGAAAATCAGTGAAACAATAGCTAATACTCCCACAAATCGGCCATACGCCACATAGTATGGACGATTTAGGTTAGGTGCCTTCTGTCTTAAAATCAAGAAGGATAGAACAACAAGCAACCATGCACAAATCATCATAAAGCCAGAAATATTCACGATATTTATAAAAATCATCTGGCTAGTTCCCAGAAAAGCAGCTAGGCTGCTCAGCGCAAATAAAAACAAAATGGCTTTCATTGGAGTTCGATTCTTAACATGCAGTTCCGAAAAGCCTTTCGGAATATATTTAGCTCTTCCTAGAGCAAATAGGACCCGGCTACCCGCAAGATACGCAGCATTCCAAGTAGTTAACATTCCTATTAGGGAGGCGATTGCTACAAAAACCATAGCCACCTTTGATCCATTAAATAACTGGCTAAGAGATTCCAAGACTACAATTGAAGCAGTTTCTCTAGTACCTATATCCGCTGCAAAAGACGTACCAATAATAATCAAAATGTAAAATAAAGCACTTGCCCAGACGGTTATTACCACAAGCTTGCCAATAAGTTTAGGATTAACATTGGCCTCTTCTGCTGCCTGTGCGACTACATTAAATCCTGACATAAACCCAGGAACTAGCAGTAAGGTTAAGGAAAGACCCGATAAAGAAGTGAAGAATGGTTTAGCATTCGATACTTCACCTAAGCTTACACCCACCACTACATAAAAGACAGCCGCAAATAATAAAACCGCTACTGTAATCGTTTGAAATACTTTTGAAAATTCAATTCCCTTTATATTCAGATAAGCAAAGAAAAAATTAATAAGGATGGAAAGCACGATATAGGAAACATACACGGTTTCCCCGCCAATGGTGTAAATAGCACCAATTTTCGGCAACGGGAATCCTAGTGCTTCCAAAATCACCGGTAGCATAATCGTTTCTACAACGAGTAAAGTAAGAAAGCTATAGCCAACACACGCACCAGCAATGAAGGCCCACCGATCACCCAATCCCTTATAAGTATAAACGATATCTCCACCAGCCCTTGGCATGGAGGAGGCAAGCTCTGCATAGGCGAGTCCGACAAACGAGCAGAGGATTCCGCCAATCAGGAAAGCCAGAACTCCCCCAAAGCTACCGGCAGTGGTTGACCACACACCTGCATAAATAACCCAAGACCAACCAATAACAGCCCCAACGCCTATCGTTAATAAATCCCACTTTGAGAGTGCCTTCTTTAGTTGTGTATTTTGGTTTGAAGCGATGGTTACAGTAGTATCATTTCTTTCTAATTTCATCCCAACAACTCCTCAGGTCATAGAATAAATGGTAATTCAAAAAAACGTTTTATGCGGAACTCTATCAGACTGCTCACGTACCTATTACTTAGACATGATTGGCGATTCTTCTTCAATGCCCAACTTAAATAATTTGTTAGCATTCTTCCAGTAAAACTTTTCTCGTACTTCCTTTTTTAGTGGCCAGTCTTCCACCTCCTTGAGATACTCCTTAATCGGCATTCCAATCGTCAGCCAATCTGCGGCAAAGACAATTTGGTCCTGGATTAAGCTATTTGCATAGTGCATAAACATATCCCAGCCTGTATTTGGCTCTGCAATATATTTTGGTCGGAAGGCAGAAGTATCTACATATAGATTCTTATATTTTAATAGCATCGCCATCATATCTGGTATCCACGGCCAACCTCCGTGTCCAGCAATAATTTTTAAATTTTTAAAATCCATTAATGGTGCCTCTAAGTTAGAAGGATGATCGATATACACAGAGGTTTCTTTATAATAATTGATGGATGAATGAATCCATATAGGAATTCCCAGTTCATCACAAAGGGCATAAAGCGGATAATATTTTCGGTCATCAGCCTTTACTCCATGCTCGTATGGTGGCAACACGACTCCCTTAAATCCCTGCTCCGTAATTGCCTTTCGTACCACTTTTAAACTTTCAGTCCCTTTATGAGGATTAAAGCCGGCAAAACCAATAAAGCGATTCGGGTACTGCTTTAGAATAGTAGCAATATAGTCATGATCTGCCGGAGGTTCAGAACCATCCCGGCCATAATCCATATTATGAATGGCATGATAGACAATATTAGACTCTTGTAACATACTTAAAAAGTTTTCCATAGAATAATGTTCTTTTAATACGCCATACAACTCATCCATGACATCCTTTGATGATTGTCTCTCTAGTTTTCTATTAAATTCATCCTTTGACCAACCGACAAGTTGTGCCCAACGAGGACTAAACAGTTTTACATAGTTCTCGTTTTTTGTGTTCGATTCCGATCCTTCCATAAAAGCAAACTCCGGTAACGTATTGGAACAATCAATGATCATTCATATTCCTCCTCACATGATAGGGTCATTATTGTTACTTAGTAATTCTTCTCAAAAAGAGGTGTTTTGGTCATCGCCTTCTCTAAAGAACCCGGTTCACACCAAATGATCTCTGGGGTTACTCTCGCCTCCGTATGGAGAGCATTTTTCATCCTTTGCTCTAAATCCTGCAAATAGCGATGATCAACATGATATCCATATTCAACTTTCACCTTCAAAGGTGGGACTACTCTTGGCGGAGGAGTATCCAGCACAATTCGGATTTCTCCGGTAACATCTGGGGCAAATTTCGCAATTACCTTTTTAATGGATGCTGGATAGACGTTTGCTCCTTTGATGATCAACATGTCATCGGAACGACCCACTACTCTTATCCGCTTACCCTTAAATCCACATCCCGGACATTCTTTTGTAAATATTTGCACCACATCGCCACTCGCATAGCGGACTCTTGGTAGGGCTTTTAAATTGATCTCGGTATCAATAACCTCCCCAATCACTCCATCCGTCACTTCGATTGGCTTTTTGGTTTCTGGATCAACCAAATCAATCGGAAAAAGACCGAAATCGGGAGCAACGCAATGGATCCCATAATATTCATCGGAATCACAGGAAAAGCCTAATTCTCCTAAATAATCATACACTCTACAACCGTAAGCGTTTTCAATTTTCTTCTTAACCTCTGGTATTCCGATTCCTAACTCTCCGACAGTGAATAATGCCGACAAACCTAATTCACCGACACTCTTCCCTATGATTTCTGGAGCCTTATCAATTAAGTATTCAGCAAGTGACGGGGTCATCATGGCAGCACTTGGTTTTGTCATTTCTGTGTATTTTAAAATCATCTGGCTACCTGCTCGAACATCCACATCAATCGGCAAAACACCATGGGACCTGATTCCCCACAAAATGGATGAGGTTGCATAAATACCTAACGAATGGCTGAAGAGTAATCGATCACCAGGATATACTCCCCCGTACTCCAACATATGGGCAATATACCGATTTAAAAAATCCAAATCTTCCTTCGTAAAAGTATACGTAAATGTTGGGTTTCCAGAGGTCCCGCTTGTAGTTCCAGTGAATTCAATTTCGTCTGGTGAACAGCATAAATGAGTTCCAAAAGGATGACCATATCGTTCCCTAGATTCCTTTTGATTTTCCCTCTCTATCGTTTTGTTCATAAATACCGGTAACTGACGAAACTCCTCAATCGTTTTAATGTCCTCTGGAAATACACCGATTTGATTAAACTTGTTTCGATAGAATTCCGAATTGCGATAAATGTATCGTAATTGTTTTTTTAGTAAGTTCTCTTGGTATACATAGATTTCCTCCTCAGACACAGAGCGGAAAAGTGGATTAGTATACGTGACCTTTTTTGTTTTACTCTCAGTAATGTTCACATGTGTACCTCCTTTGGCGGTTTAGTGCATAGATCATAATTGTCACCAGCACCTCATTTTAAATTATTCAGAATATTTATAATTTAAATTCTAAACTCAAACAAGCTTAATGTAAAATTAATGAAAGTAATGCAGGTATAAGGGTTACTTATATTTGGATTTCAGCATACGAAGTTGCTATAGGAGAAGAGAAACAAGTTGTTACACTTTCAACAAACTTTTGGGTGTCACTGTGTCCGTCATTTATATGCTATTATTCATTTAATAAATACAAGCTTAGAGGTTAAGCTAAGTAAGGTCTTTTTTGTTTAAAAATAGAAATGAAAGATAATTTTTTTAAGATTGGAGAGAAGAAAATATTTATGGCTTACAATGAAGAGTCTTCAAATGTTGAATTAATTATAGCAAACGCCTTAAAGTTACCAGGTGTCAAAGTAAACCGAAAAAAATTCCTGGTCGAGAAATTCGGAGATAAGTTAAGCTCGGATAAAATAGCTACCTTGATTGATAAAGGCCCACTAGAAGCAGGAATCAGTACTGACAAAATATACAGAATGGCAAGCTCCCACATAGATAAGAGAACCTTACAAAGTTCTAGTGCATCATTTGTCGCTGAACTACCTGGTGGTGCGACAGTATTCGCTACAATTCCTGCGGATACCCTTCAATTTTTCGGAGTAACGTTACGTTTATCACAAGAACTTGCTTACCTGTTTGGATATGAGGATTTTTGGGAAGATGAGGAAATTGACTTAGAACGGGTAAGATCTGAATTAATTTTATTCCTAGGTGTTATGTTTGGTGTAGGGGGTGCAGCTGCGACCTTAAAAGTTATATCTTCCAAAATGGCTCAGCAGGCATTAAAAAAACTTCCTCGAAAAGCTTTAACCAAGACACTTATCTATCCAAGTGTTAAAAAAATTGCTACATTAATAGGGGCTAAGATGACAAAAGATACATTTGCAAGAGGTGTATCCAAGATCATTCCTGTTGTTGGAGGGGTAGTATCTGGTGGTCTAACCTATACCTCAATGAAGAAAATGGGAAAACGATTAAGAGATACTATGTATGAAACGTTAGACTACTCAAGACAGGATTTTCAACAAGATATGAATGATATTAAGAAGGAAATGCCTGACGTCATAGATGCGGAATTCGAGGAGCTGGAAGACCAAATTGAAGACGAATTTGAGGATAATCAACCCAAAGTTAGCGACTAACCTTTACCTATATTTTCGTTACAAATGCCACTCTAGCAAAAAAGCGAAGAATCCTCTCTGCATGAAATGAGCCTTGATTAGTAAAATGTAGTCTTACATAGAGACGAGGGTGGCTGAAACGGATGCACTTCTACTTGTTAAACGATAAACTTCAGGGCGTCACTGTGACGATTCAGGGGGTTGGGACAGAGGGATCTGTCCCTCTGTCCCACTATTTTTGTTCCAAGACTTTAATAAATTCTCTCATGTAATCTGGTAGGTCTGGTGGGCGGCGGCTTGAGACAAGATGGCCATCGGTGACAACAGGTTCGTCATACCAAATTGCACCCGCGTTTTCCATGTCATCCTTAATTCCTGGAGTACTCGTCACTTTTTTACCTTCTAGGATCTTAGCTGAAATTAATACCCAGCCTGCATGACAAATTTGTCCGATCGGCTTTTCGGCATCGTTCATTTGCTGTAGCATCGATAATACTTCAGGAAACCTACGAATTTTATCTGGTGCCCATCCTCCCGGCACTAAAATGGCATCGTAATCTTCTGCTTTTATATCACCATATGCAAATTCGGAAACGGCAGGGACACCGTACTTCCCTATATATTTCTGATTCGCTTCTTCACCAACAAGGTCAACAATAGCACCTTCTTCTCTAAGCCTCATAACTGGGTACCATAGCTCTAGATCTTCAAAGTCGTGATGAACAAGACCGATAATCTTTTTTCCATTTAAACGCATTACATTATCATCCTTTCATTTATTGTTTTATTAATAGTAACATTTCCTAGAGTGTTCTTAAACAGCTGGTTGATTGGATATGGGTCGTATGTTATTATGCTTGATCTCTTCTTGTTTATTTTTGATGATGGTCATTTCTTCAACATAACGTTGAAATACTTCATTTTATTTGATTTTTAGGTAGATTCAATCAACAAATTTAATGTGAGATTAATAGATTAAAACTCATAATACTTGAGTATAATAAATACTAGATTACTAAAATGAGGTGGGTAATATGTCTGAGCATTGGAAAATAACTGACATTGAAGATAAACTTCAAAAACTAGAAGAAGAAGTAATAACTTACGCTAACGTAAAGAAAGGTAAAATTAAACCCAATTGCAGAAGACTACGTCAACGGATCCCGTTTGAGGGCTCTGTTAATCTTGAAAAGGAAAAAAAAATAGAAGAACATAAAACAAAGTTAGCCAATCATAATGAATTGTTTTATTTCGCCCCTGCTCAAACAGCAGTAGCCCTAACAATCGAGGCTATCGAACTGTGGAATGAGGGTAATGAAGAAGTGGCGATTGCAAAGCAGAAGAAAGCAATTGAACACTTTGACCACCTTGACTTTCATTTCAATCTCGGAAAAATGTATCTTGAATCAGGGATAGATTACGAGGAAGGAATCTACTATTTACTTACTTATTTTGTCGATCAATCATATGGAGATTATTATAAATCAAAATTAACTGACCTTCTTCATATAGATATGGAGGATAACATCTATTTTGGACACTTTGATAACGGTAGTAAAAAAATAAACTTTGAGATTGAAAATAACGAAATTACTTACAATAATGATGCGGACGTTTTTCACATTGGAATTCCGTTAACCTTCAAAATCCCTATTTCTTTAGACCTTGAAAAAAGGGACAAGGAAATAATCAAAATGAGAGATTACTGGTATATTACACATTTATATCATCCCGAGATGCAAGATACTCTAACGTTCGAGATAAAAATCCACGAGAATCAGTCAAAACCTTTTATAGAGGAATTTTATAGTAGTGTACTTGAACTATCAAAGGATAGAAAGCTAGAGGAATTAGCCTACTTTGATCGATTGAAGCATCAACTTTATATGTATAACCTGAAGAAACAATACTACCATCAAGGAGTATTTGGAGAACCTTTTGAGGTAGCATATCCGCAAAATACCTCATTACTTTCCATCCTACTAATTGATATACCGACTCACCACAAGGAAGAGTTTTTCGACCTTTTTAAAAGCTTTGCACTGGAACATCTGTATACAGTTGATAATGAAGATGAACTGGATAAAAATGACATAAGAAGTAAGGAAGAAGCTGATGAGGCACTATTCGCAGAGTATCAAGTACACCAGGAAAGAACAGACGAATATATCCATTTTGTCAATCAAGCAGAATACTTTGCCACACTAACCGTTTTACTTGATAACCTAAAAAAAGAACGGGTAGATCCTTATCATGAAAAAAATGAAGCTCTATTTCTAGAATCAAAACAGAAATATCTCTCCCATTTAGGTGATTTATTTAGTGATATACAACACGAGGAAACACAACAGGATAAAAACAACCGAAAAGTACACCGACCAAAGGTTTCACAGGAGGATAAACTTCAAGAGAAGATTGATGAAGTCTTAAATCTGGTGAATTCGGAAAGAGTACGGGAGGCATTAAAAACATCTCTACATGAAGCTAGACAATCCATCAGTACCCCTCGTTTGGCAATAGGTGCAATGCGATTCACTCTTGAGGTATTGATGCAAGAATGTTGCCTAGGGATGGGAAAAAGCATTAAAGAAGGGCATAGAAACAAAAGTTTATTTTTACTCGTAACTGAGACAAAGGACCTCATAAAAGATAAGACCATCAATACCCTTATTTATAAAATTAGGACTGGTGGAAATACAGCACTACATTATGATGCTCTTATAGGTCTCATCTCTTTTTCAAAAGAAGAGGTAGAGCAACACCTACATTGGCTACTTCAAATCATCGAATTTTATGTAAGAAAAACAAGGTTATAGGACGAGGAGACAGAGTCTCTCGTCTTTTTTTGTCCAAATATTTACCAAAGGGATACAGTTGTACGTGGTACAGCCCCTTAGGCAAAAAAATGACTGTTTGATGGACGGCTGACGAAGTCAAAGGAAGATAGTAATTTGGTCAATGAACCTGTCAATCTGTCCTAATTATTCTAGAATAGTAATTCAACTGATTTCACCACTATAACAGCAGTTCTTATCCACCCAAAAACTCGTCCAATCAAGCGTTTGTTTGAAATTGAAATGGCCTGGTAATGTAGCGTTAGACCGCTAATCAAACGTTTGTTTGAAATAAAATTTTGCGATTAGTACAGGTTGAAGTAAATTAATAGTACCGTAATATTTCCTTTTTCTTTATGATGGTTCTGGGACGCGGAACCTGTCAATCTGTCCCATTAAAACACTGTCGTTTACTGTTGATATAATGTTTAAATGTATATTGTAAGGTGGAAAGAAAATGATTCTTAAATATTGGCATTTTCTTATGATGAGATATTACGCCCTTTTAACAAGGGACTCCAGGGATCCAATACTTATTGAAAAATTGTTAAATAAGCTTGAATACTATAGTAACGAATATAATAAAGTAAGATCATTGTACAATCGATAAGGAGGATAAATAATTGCAACGGATGAAAAAATGGATATTGCCGGCGGTTTTGTTTACGATTATTGCTGCTGTTTTTTTGGTTTCTAGCCCTTTCCTTCAGCAGAATAAAGGAACACAATCTGAACCAAAACTCGTTTCCAATATGATTAAAAGAGAGCCTCCAGTAAAGAAAATCAGAACCATTGATATAAACGAGAATCAGATATTTCAAGGAGACTTACTATTAGCCAATAATACCTACCCGATTAAACAAACGAGTATAAAAGAAGATATTGTTTCGTTATCTGCTATAGCGGAACTAGGGAAACAATTCGGGACAAGTATAGATTCTATTTCTATATCAAAAGAGGCGGGACTACAATTCTCAAAGATGATGGTGGCTGCGAAAAAGGATGGGCTGCTTCACTTTTCGATGAATAGTGGGTTTCGTGATTTTGAAGAACAAGCAAAACTCTATAAAGAGATGGGATCTAGTTACGCCTTGCCACCTGGGTATAGTGAACACAATCTAGGATTATCACTAGATGTTGGTTCGACCCTGATGAAAATGGAAAATGCCCCTGAAGGAAAATGGATGGCAGAAAATGCTTGGGAATACGGGTTTATCCTCCGGTATCCAAAGGACAAAACAGATATAACCGGAATTGAATACGAACCTTGGCACTTTCGCTATGTAGGTTTGCCCCATAGTGCGTTTATGAAGGAAAAGAATTTCGTGCTGGAGGAATACATAGACTATCTGAAAAAGGAAAAGACCGTGAAGACAACTGTTGACGGTCAAGACTATTACATCTCCTACCACCCTGTTTCAGAAACTCTCGAAATGGTAGAACCCATCTTTTCTCAATATGAGGTTTCTGGGAATAACGTGGATGGAGTGATTGTGACAAGATATCAGTAGTGTTCCTAGGAATCTTCGTGAAACGAGCCGAATAATAAAAAAAGAAATACTGTTAGTAAAAATATAATCGCTTCAAAAGGACAAAAAGCTATCTAGAAAAAAGACACAAAAGTCCTGCAGCAATTGAATACAAGACTTTTGTGTCTATTAACCTAGAATGTCTTATTTTAAATATTCTTCAACATTATCTTGTGTCACAAGTTCAAATGGGATAAACACTTCTTTTTCAACATCCTCACCGTTGATGACTTTAAGTGCAGTTTCAATAGATCCATTTCCTTGACCAATTGCATTTTGGAATACAGTTGCATCAAGTCTACCGTCTTTTACAGCTTGAAGAGCATCAGGAATAGCGTCAACACCTACTAAAACGATATCATCTTTTACGCCTTCATTTTCAAGTGTCAAAAGAGCTCCCATGGCCATTTCATCGTTTTGAGCGAATACACCATTGATTTTACCCTTGTGTGCTTGTAACCAGTTCTGCATAAGGTCTAGTGCTTCATTTCTATCCCAGTTAGCTGTTTGTTGATCTATTAATGTGATCTCAGGGTAGTCTTCTAGAATTGCCTGCGCCCCCTCTGTTCTCTTAATCTCAGAAGATTGTCCTGGATACCCTTGCATCATTACAATATTACCTTTATTTCCGATTTTCTCTGCAATATAGTTAATTGCAATTTCTGCAGATTCTTCATCACGTGAACCAACAAATGCATCGGGTTCAGCAGTTGTTACAGAATTTAAGTTAATGATTGGAATACCAGCTTCTTTTGCTTTCTCTACTGCAGGGGATGAAGCATCAGTTTCAATTGGTTGAAGAATAATTGCATCTACTTTTTGTGCAATAAAGTTTTCAATTTGTTGAACCTGTTTGTTGGCGTTACTTTCTCCATCATTTACAATTACTTTAACTCCTAATTCTTTGGCACCATCTTCAACACCTTTTGCTAATTGGGCTGTGTATTCAGTTGCCATATTATTCATACTTACACCAATGACAATTTCATCTTCACCGTTAGAACTTGAGTTAGAACATGCTGCTGTAAATACAACCATAAGTAAACTTAATAATCCTAAGCATAATTTTTTCATTTTTTTGTCCCCCTAAGATTTAGTTTCGTTTGATCTTCTATCAAGAAGAAGTGCACCGATAATAATTCCACCCTTAATGATAGATTGCCAATATGATGAAACACCTAACAAGTCAAGTCCATTGTTGATAACACCAATGATTAATGCACCAATTATGGTACCAGTAATCTTCCCTGCACCACCAGAAAGGCTAGTACCACCTATAACTGCTGCAGCAATTGCATCTAATTCATAGCCAACTCCAATGTTTGGTTGCCCTGTATTGATTCTAGCTGCTTGGATAATACCAGCTAGTCCTGCTAATCCACCACAAATAATGTACACATACATTTTTATCTTATTTACACTAATACCTGACGCTCTTGCAGCCTCTTCATTACCTCCTACTGCATATATATAACGTCCGAACACCGTCTTATTCAGAACGAACATCGCTATAAGAAAAACTACAATTACTATAACAATAGGAATTGGTATACCTAGGAAACTCCCATTTCCTATATGATTAAAGGATGGAGAGAGATTTGATACCGGTCTACCATCGCTGATTACCAATGCTCCACCTCGAGTGATTGTCATCATCCCTAATGTAACGATGAATGACGCTAAGCGCCCCTTTGTAACTGTAAGTCCGTTTATGAATCCAATTGCTAATCCAGCAGCAATACCGAATGAAATAGATGCAATCAAAGGTTGCCCTGAACTTGAAGATAATGCAGCTAGTACTCCGGTTAAAGCCACATAAGATCCTAACCCTAAGTCAATACCAGCTATTAAAATAACAAATGTAACACCGATTGCTAAAATGGCATTAATTGATACTTGGTTTAGGATATTTGTAACATTACTTTGTGTAAGAAATACAGGTGACATAATGGCAAAAACTGTACATAATATTACAAACGCCAATAATAGACCGTATTTTCTAAAAAGCTCTCCTATATCAATATTTTTTTTAGGTGTATCCTGAACAACTTGAGTAATTGGTTCCACCATAGTATTTACCCCCTTTTCTATTATTTTCTTCCAAATGCTAATGCCATGATTTTTTCTTCGCTAACTTCTTTTCTAGATAGCTCACCGGTTTGTCTTCCTTCATGTAAGACCAGAACCCTATCACTTAATCCCAATATTTCTGGTAATTCAGAGGAGACAACAATTATTGCTTTTCCCGCTTGTGCGAGTTGATCTATTAATCTATAAATTTCTGACTTTGCCCCTATATCTATTCCTCTAGTTGGTTCGTCAAGGATTAAAATATCTGGATTACTTAACAGGGCCTTTCCTATTACAATTTTTTGCTGATTCCCTCCACTAAGGTTTTTTGCTTTTTGTTCTCTTGAAGGTGTTTTTATTCTTAACTCAGAGATAACCTTATCAGAAATTTCCCGCTCTTCTTTTCTCGATATAACGAAGGATTTTGAACATAGGTTTAAATTAGGTAGAAGAAGATTTTCTTTAATAGACATCCCCAAAACTAGTCCTAATGTCTTTCTATCTTCACTTACAAGTCCTATTCCTTGATTAATAGCATCTCTTGTCTCTTTTATTATTGTTTTTTTGTTTTGTACGAAAATCTCACCACTATCATAGCTTTCCAATCCAAATATACTGCTTACTAACTCAGTTCTCCCTGATCCCATTAATCCTGAAATTCCAAGAATTTCACCTTTTCGAAGCTCAAACGTAATATTTTCAAACACACCTTGTTTCGTGAGACCTTTCACCGATAGAACTGTTTCTCCCACAACTGGATTTCTTTTTGGGAACAGGTCGGTAAGTTGCCGCCCTACCATCATACGAATCATTTCATTTTGATCTGCAACTTTAATAGAGCATGTTCCAACATAAGTGCCATCACGTAAAACGGTAAACTCATCTGCAATTTTATAAATTTCATCCATTTTGTGAGAAATATAGATGATAGCAACACCTTTAGACTTTAATTCATTAATAATTTCAAATAGGTTCTCTACTTCTCTATCAGAGATTGCAGAAGTGGGTTCATCCATAATAATAACGTCTGATTTATACGAAATGGCTTTAGCTATTTCAATCATTTGTCTTTGAGATACACTGATATCTTTCATTAGTTTATTAGGATTTAACTTCAAATTTACGTGTTTTAATAGCTCTTCGGTTTTTTTAGCTAGAGATTTTTTGTCAACGATTCCGAAAGGTTTCTTTCGAGGTTCATTTCCTAGAAAGAGATTTTCCGCCACTGTCATATAAGGAACATAGGTTAATTCTTGATGGATCATTGAGATACCGGATGAGAGTGCACTTCGTATATTCGAATGAACAATTCTTTTACCTTTAAAATGAATTTCACCTTCATAGTCCGTGTAGAGTCCAATAAGGATTTTCATTAAGGTCGATTTGCCTGCACCATTCTCACCCATCAACGCATGAACGGTTCCTTTTTTAATTTTTAAATTTACATTGTCTAGCGCTTTTACACCAGGGAAACTCTTTGATATATTTCTCATCTCCAAGATTATTTCATTCCCACTCACAAACAACCCTCCTTTAATAAACAAGGATTTAACAATGAAATCCTTTTCATTTATTATTAAAGTTTTATTTATCCATTCATTATTTCGATCGAGTTTTGATACTTTGAGAACTCAGCAATATGTTGTTCTTTACAATGTATAAAAGGTTTTTGAGCTAGTAAAGCAGCTCCTAATGCAGTAGATTCGACCTCATGTATAATGGTTAAATCTTTTTCTAACGCAGTGGCCTTCATCTCTTTCCATAGTTCAACTTTTGTTGGGTGACCAGCAACAATTACTTTTTCGTAATGCTCACCATTTAAATCACTCAAGACCTGAGAAACCTCTTTTGATTTCCATGCTAAGCCTTCCATGATTGCATGAAGCAATACTGCACGGTTTGTCGAATATGACATCCCTTGAAGACTTTCTTGCTTTAAGTCTTCACTTAAGTGAAACAAAACACCTTCACTTCCAACCGGAACCTGACTTATTTCTTCATAGATTGTATTTTCATCAACATTCTTATATAGGAGTTGCCTCCATTGTTTAAACACATGACCAGAAGGTAGGGATGACATGATATAGTAACTTTTGTCATCTACAAAACAACCTTGATCAATTGGATAAGAAATAGTACTTGTATTAATTGGATCCTCTGTAAGTACTAAATGTGCTTCTGATGTCCCTGCTGATATAAATAGGTCACCCTTTTTTCGAACTCCGCTAGCAAATGCTGCGCATAGATGGTCATGGGCACCTGACACCAATGCCATTGTATTTGGTAATCCTAATTCTTGTGAAATGTCTTTTTTAATCGTACCTACCACACTCCCTGAAGGGACTAGTGGTGGTAACATTGTGTATTCTAATTCAGCAGCCTCCATTACACTGTGGTTCCAACTTCTAGTGAAAATGTCAAACACCCCTGTTCTAGATGCGTGTGACCAGTCCATCACATAGTTCCCACACAGACTACCTACTATATAACTTCCCATATCAACTACACTCACACTTTTTTCAAGATCGGTTGGTCTGTATTTTTTCATCCAAAGCAATTTAAATATAGAGAAACTACTATCTACTTTATTCCCATTAAATAAGGGTAAGGTTTCTTCAGTTAGAAATTCTTCTGCTTCTTCTTTCCCTCTATTGTCGTACCATACCAAAGAGTTCCCAATGGGTTCTTTATCTTTATCTAATAAGACAATTTCTTCCCCGAAGCTTGCAACTGATAGGGATACAACATCTGATGCATCCCCGATATCAACTACAACCTTTTTTAAAAGCCTATATATACAATCTCGTATAGCTGAAGGATCATGAGCAAAGCCATCAAACTGATCTTTCATGACAGGAGTTTTTTCAATTCGTTTTGCAATCAATTTATTCGATTCTTCATCGAACACGATTGCTTTTATATGTGTCGTGCCTATATCAACTCCTATATATTTCAATCTTCTACACTCCCCACAAAGTTCGTTTCATATTTACAACGTAGTTGATTCTAATCCATAAGAAGTAATTAGCTTATTTAAATCTTCTTCCGTTGCATTTAAAAGCTCGTTTTCTCTTTCATAGAAATAAGTAGCTGTTTGAGAAACCATTTCATCTAATATTACTGGGTCTGGGCTGCCATGCATTGCTTCATACGGATTACCACCTAGTCCTAGTGGTTCTGCAGAACAGAACGCTTTTGGATTGTTATAGCCAATAACATATAAAGCCATTTGAATGATATCTAAATCCATTAAGCCTGTTCCTAAGGCACGTCTGTTAGTATCTGCTAGGTGAAGATTAGTTAGAATATCACCATATTCAACTAAAGCTGCTCCGATATGCTCTTCACCAACTAACATGTGGAAGATGTCACCAGCAATATGGGTTACACCAGGGTGGTTAATCATGTCAATCAACTTTTTTGCATCAGCAAATGTATGGCAAAAGCTTACTTCCTCAGGGCGAACAGGTTCAATAGCTCCGCGGACACCACTCTCTATAAAATAATCACCGAGTATCCCAATTGTTTCGGCAGCTCTTAAGTATTCATTATCATCGTATTTCTTTGGTCTACCAACTGCGCCCGGTGCAAAAAGGATATAAGTTCCTCCAAGCTCCTGACATAGGTCAATATTTCTTCTAAAATAATCGATTGCTCGTTGTCTCACTAGTGGGCTATTACTTGCAAATTCAGAATCGGGAAATACCATTCCGCAAACTCCTGACACTTGAATTCCATAGCTATCCAGAACTTTTTTAGTTTCGTCAGTCTTATATCCTAAGTCTTTACCATAGCGGTTTCCATGAAGTTCAATAAATTTCACATTATTTCTAGCAAGTCTTTCTGCAGATACTTCTAATGGCTCCGTTCCGAATCCCCAGTTACTCCATGATAGATTTAATCTTTGTGATGGTTTTTTAAAGCTTTGTTCCTTTCTAATCTCAATAAACTTCTTAATAACCTCTACATTCTTTCGTTGGAAGTTTTGTAATTTCATTTAAATTCCCCTCTCATTAGTATGTTCATATTGATACTCTGGATAAACTATTTACAGCTTTACCTACACAACCACATAACTCCATTTTTTCTATTGCTAATTTTTTTACGGTTTCCTTTGCAGGAATCATGTAACGTCTAGGATCAAGCTCATATGGATTTTCATTAAAAAATTGTTTAATAGACTCAGAGAAAGCATTTTTGATTTCTGTTGCTACATTCATCTTTGCCATACCTAATGAAATACACTTTTCAACTTGTTCATGCGGTATACCTGATCCACCGTGCAGTACTAGGGGAACATCCACAAGATTTGCTATCTCTTTGATTCTATTAAAGTCAATATTTGGTTCCCCTTTATAAATTCCATGAGCTGTACCAATTGCAGGAGCCAAGGTTGAAACATTTGTTAATTTTACAAATGCTTTACACTCTGATGGATCAGCTAAGAGTGCGTCTGCTTCTTCTACGACGATATCATCTTCAACTCCGCCTACTTTTCCTAACTCAGCTTCTATATTTACACCAAGCGCACTAGCAACTTCAACAACCTGTCTTGTTCTTCTTACATTTTCATCAAATGAATACATTGATGCATCAATCATGACGGAGGTATACCCCGCAGCCATGCACTTAACAATTAAGTCAAAGTCTTGGCAATGGTCAAGATGTAAGGCAATTGGAACAGTAGCATTCGCTGCAGCAGCTTTTGCTGCGGATGCAATAAAATCAACTCCTAAGTGCTTAACCGTCCCTACAGTAGTTTGAAGTATTAAAGGAGACTTAACTTCTTCTGCTGCTTCCACTACTGCCTGTAGCATTTCTAGAGTATGTACATTAAAAGCTACAATCGCATAACCATTTTCTCTAGCCTCTTTTAATATAGGGGTCGATGATACTAATCCCATATGTATCTCACCTTCCATTATCGATATTTAGAAATCTCATTCTTATAAAGTCTAGTAAAGTACTTTAACCGAATTTGTTACAATTAACTGTGTTTTTAATCTTCTGATTTCAGGAAATAAATTTCCGTTTCCATCAATACGTTTTAATAAAATTGACGCTGCATTTTTCCCTATTTCTTTTGATGGTTGAACAACAACGGAGATTGGTGGGTTAAACATCTGAAATAATTCTGTTTGGTCATATCCACATAACGAAATGTCTTCTCCCATTTTTAATCCCAGTTCCATCATTATTTTCATAGAATTTACTGTTGTCGGGTAATTTGTTGTAAAGATTGCTGTTGGTCTCTCACTTAAACTTATTAATGATCGAAATGCATCACTTCCACCATCTTTGTTGTATTCGGAATGCACAATATAGTCATCGTTTAGCGGAATATTATAATCATTTAACGCACGCATATAACCTGTCAATCTCTCTTGTGCTGTATAAATTTCACTTGGCCCTGCAATAATGCCAATTTTTCTATGACCTCTGTTAATAAGCATTTCAACAGCTGAATATGAACCGTTTACATTATCAGCAACAACTGCATCTAGTTCATATCCCTTTACAAGCCTATCAATTAAAACAACCGGAATACCTGCATCTAATAACTCATCAGCATATAATTCAGATGAACTAACAGACATGATAATAACTCCATCTACATATTTACTTTTTAAATACTCTAATTTATCCTTTTGTTTCTTAATATCATCATTTGCACTACTTATTACTACACTGTAATCCAATGGATTTAGAAATTCTTCAACTCCTTCAATTACCTGGGTGCAAAAAACATCTGTTATACGCGGAATTAAAACCCCTATCGTGTTTGTTTTATTTGTCCGTAATCCTCTTGCAAATGGATTAGATTTGTAATCTAGAAGGTTAATTGCTTCCTCAATCTTTTTTCTATTTTCTTCTTTTAAGCTATAACCATTTATATACCTAGATACTGTGCCTATCGATAGACCAGCTTTTTTTGCAACATCTTTAATAGTCGACATCTTTTATCACCAATTTTAAAACATTATAATTTCTATATTTTGTTTTGTTGAAACGTTTCAATTTTTTGCTAAAAATATAATTACATGGTAGTAACCTGTAGATTTTTTAATGAAATCTTCTTAACTAGATCCTCAATATCTGATAAGTCTGTAAGACCTTTAGAAAACGCCGTTGATGCACCTGCTGCTGAAGCATATTGTAACGCTTCCTCAATCGTTTTTCCTAACTCGCGTTTCCCAATAAACATGCCTAGCATTGCGTCCCCCGCACAGGCTGTGTTAATAACTTTTCCCTTTACGGAAGAAACTTCAATTAGATGGTTAGAAGAAGCATAAATTGCACCTTGCTCTCCTCTTGAAACTAAAACTTGCTTAGCTCCCCTTTGTAGTAATTCTTTGCTGAATTGAATAACCTTTTCCTTGGAAAGACTTGATAACTCCACATTAAATAATGCTGCTAACTCTTCTTCATTAGGTTTGATTAGATAGGGCTTAAAAGCTAGACAATCGAGTAAAGTAAGAGAACTAATATCGAGGATTAATTTAATCCCATTTGTATTGCATATTTCAGCAATATCTAGGAATATATCATCACTAACTCCCCTAGGAAGACTTCCAGATATGCAAAGTTTACTACCATTAGGTAGTAGTTTTATTTTCTCTAACATTTCGTGAGTCTTTACTTCAGGTATAATCGGTCCTCTATTAACAATTTTGTACTCCTCATTTGCGTTAACAAATGTATTAATTCTGGTGTTTCCCTCAACAGAAATAAAATCTGTATCGATTCCCATTTTAATCAATTCCTGTTTAATAAACTCTCCCGAAAACCCTCCAATAAAACCTAATGCTTTGTTTCGAATTCCTAATTTGTTTAAAAGGATTGAAATATTAACAGCTTTCCCATTCGGTTGATAATCTTCTTCTAACGTACGATTGACAATTTTCGGCTTTAATTCCTTTAACTCTACGTATAAATCAATTGCAGGATTTAACGTACATGTGAAGATCAAGTTGATCACCTAACTTACATTTATTTTTTCTACTTGAAGATATTATTGCACAACTGAAATTGAAAATGTTTTCAGTATTTGTAAACCTTTACATCAAAATAAGAAGAAACTGCACCCAAATTATTAGGCAAAGCTAATAATTGAGGTGCAGTTTCTTTTCACGAGTTTTAATATGTGTTTTTTTCACCGATAAAGGATGTTTTATCCTGTCCCATTCGTATAACATATGAATCTAGTAGAATTCTAGAAATAACATTTAATGGTAATCTAGAACGCACCTCGAACTCAGGTAGTAAAGAATGGCTTCCTTTGTAACCTATTAAAGTTAAATCAGATAACTCTCCTAAACTCGAGTCGACACGTGTTGTTAATGTAATTGTTGAAACCTGTCGATTAGTTAAGTTTTCACATGCTTCGACAAGTTCTTGTGTCTCTCCATTTAGTGAAATAAAGATTGCCAGTTCCTTTTCATTTATTTTTTGAGATATTAATTTAATAATATTTGGGTCATTATGGTTTTCACAATTTTTCCCCATAAGCTGCAATTTAATTGTCAACTCATGTGCTATCATTTCAGAGAAACCTCTAGCAAAAACATAGATTTTTTCGGCATTGTGAATCTTTTGAATGGCATCCTCTAATTGTCCAATACTCAACATCTCAATTGTTTTAAGTACTTCGTTCTCATTTTTCTTAATAGCCTTTTTAATTTCAGTATCGATATCTTTCATTTGATTATTAGTATCCACTATATCCTGCCTATCCCTTAGGGAATATTTAAATGAAGTATAACCATCATATCCAATCTTCTTCATCATTCTAACTATTGTGGCAGTAGAAACATTTGCATTCTCACTTAATTTAACAATTGACATTTCTGGTATTTGATCTAGGTGATTATTAATATACTCCAATAAATAGCTTTCTGATTCACTCAATGAACTATAAACTTTTGCTGGAATTCCATGTAGAATGCTTTTCATATCCTTACACCTTTCGTTAGAGAATATCATTTTTGAAACTGAAATAAAAATGCGATGATTAAAATGAATTTTTCTAATAATTTTAATATATCATGCTAAAGTACCACACACCATTGGTTTACTAAATTATTCTAGCAAGTTCTAAAAAGCACAATTTTAGACGAAATGGTTATCGAGGCTATGAAGTTAGCTGAAAAATTCATCAAAGCGCTGGAACCATGTAGAAACGTCCTTAAAATGACTGGATGGATAACTATAGAGGATTTTGAGACTGAACGTTTAGCATATAAAACATCAAACCAATCTAGGAAAGAGCCTAAAAGAAAGGACTCTATCCCTACTGTTTTTCATAAACTTAATCAGGATAAGCAAATAGATTGTAAATGTATCGAGTTCAAAATAGTATAATAGGCTTAAAGAATTATTCAAGGAAAATTTATGGGGACCGAATTCGGCTAGTTACCGGGACACACTTACTAGTTAAATTACAAAGAAATTCGTTACTTAAGGGAGTATGGGTTTAATGCACGTTATTAGGGAATACCACGAAATTATTTATATTGAAGATGCCTTTGCTGTTTGCCAAAAAGCACGTTTAAACATTTATCGGTTAAATGAGATCGAAGATTACGTTAATACAAAAGGATATTTTACTGAAGTTGGGTGGAAATATTGGAAGAGCAAAATTAATCTTCGAAGAAAACAATTTGACCAATTAGAATCTAGGATGGGCATAAACACTGTTAAACCTATTAATAGTGTATCAAGAGGCTATGCTCAAAACACACTCGAACTTAAAGAACTAATAACATTAATAAATGCCTACCTCATTTTAAACTATAAGATTGAAAAAACAGTTTTATCTATTCAGCGTTTTTTGCTGACACTACTCAAAATGAAACACAAACAGGTTTCCGGTATTTTAGAACAATTTTATGACGGATATGCTAGATATTTACGTGAAATTAAAATAAATAACCTCGATATTAAGTTAAATCAGGTTACAACAGACGATGACAAGTTAATTACCTATGAAATCCAAAGTAAGGTGCCTAAATTCAAAAAAACGCTTAATACATTCACTCAGGAACAACTCATCTGCAAAATTAAAGATAATGAATCTTTAATTCTAAAAGAGTATAAAGAATTGGATCGCTACGAAAAACTTCTGTCTACGGTAATATCAAATAATATGGATATTATTGATAAACTTGAAAAAGAAAAAAATGAAAACTTTAATACTAAAGGTAATTTATTCAATTGGGGTCTTGCAGCTTTAGCCTTCCTTTTCGTTATATACTCTGCCATTATAGATACCATTTCGATTCTCCAAAACGAAGGATTGACACTAATACAGATTGTGAAAATTTTATTATATATACTCAAGATTGCCTTACTTCCCTAGGCTCTTGCTTCTCACTTTTACCTTTTGATAGATATATCAAAGTCATATTAGGTACCATAACTGAGGTTTTTCACCAATAAAAATGCGGAACTTTGCAAGTACAAAGTTCCGCAACCTATATATGTTTATTATTTAGAATGTAAAATAACGCCCCCAGCCTCCTACGTGTTACTGTGACCAGAATGCGGGACAAGGGGTCTGTCCCCGTGACCCACAGCAAGAATCAGGCACCTAGCCCTTCGACAAATCTCGGGGCGTCACTGTGACCTACGACTACTGTCTCCCCTCAGTCAATGGAATTGACTCATATTCTTCAGGATCAATATCGTACACAGTCCCATCAGTTACACCATTGATAATACCGTATAGACCTCTTTCCACTGCTTTGACTAATTCGCCCTTTTTCTTTTGACCCATGCTGTGTGTTTGGCCTCTTACTTCAAACAACACAGAGCCACTTCCATTTAGCGCAAATGTTCCTAACGCTGTACCAGGTAAGTCAAGTCCTTGTGGATATAGGGTAATGTTTGAATTCCCTTTTTCTTGTAGTGCATCATATACTGCTACATTCAGCTGGCGCGCAAAGTCGTAGTCATATGTATCCGCATATTCTGCATATTTTTGGCCTTCAGGTGTTGATGGATGTGGAACGAATTGGCCACTGATTGAGAATGTTACGAGATCATCTGTGCCATCCACCTCATAATATGGTGCTTGATGGTGTAAGTCTACAAATACATCCACCTTGCCAAACTCAGCTTGAAGGTCCTTATATACGTCACGAACGACCTGGGATTCTGGTGTAATGAACCATCCTGGTTGAGATGAATTCCCTGGGAAGTCCTCAGGGTGGGGCACATAATCAAGGTTTGGATTAAAGTCACGGTTTACATCAAAACCTGGCTCTGATGCATAATCAAAAGTTCGATTCTGGTATGTATAGTAGTTCCATGTTGGTGATACGCCCGCTAATTGTGGGAAGTCCTCTACTACCTCTGCCCATGTTAAATCATTTCCACGACGATTTAGTTCAGACGAGTCTGGGTTCATTTTCGGTAACGCTACAAACGTAACCTCCTCACGAATCTTTTGTGCTTCAGGAGAATTTGAACCTAAGAATTGTAAAATGTTGAGTAGAGCCTCCGTTCCAGTCGGTTCATTTCCGTGGATTTCACTTTCCATTAATATAACCTTGTCTCCGTGGCCAACTGTCGCCTTGTAGATTTCTCTATCACGGTTTGAGTAACCCGCTACCTCAACCTGAACCTTTCCTTGGCTGCTCTTTGCAATTTGCTGCAGTCTTTTCCCTAGCTGCTCATGATTCGTGAACCCCTCTACTGATAATACTTGTTGCTCAGGTGTCCCAGGCGATGTTTCCGGTTGTTGCGCAAACACTGGTGTAACCAAACTTGCTGATAATGCAATAACCCCTAACGTAGAAATAACCTTTTTCTTCTTCACTACCACCACTCCACTCTACTATTTTTTCTATGAATACAACTAGATTGTATGAGTTTAGTAGATTTTGCTTTGTCGTTTTTCGCTGTCGAAACTGTTCTAGTTTTGGCTATTCCTATCAAAATCCTTCGAAATCCGAAACTTTGATTAAAAATGAATAGTAGGTCCTATCAATTAAATCGTAGGAAATGCCTAGCTTTCAGGTAGGATTGTATCTTTTGGAGTATGAGATTTGGGGACTGAGACTATCATTTCAAGGAGTGCTTTATGCTCTTTCTTTTATACTTGAAAATTTGCCAACACCTATTAATAGGTTGCATATAGTGCCTTAAAATAAACATATCAAGTAATAATAATACGACTCGGTTCAACACAACCACCAGACCTCATTGTATTTTCGATCTGGTGGCGTGAAATTTTCTATTTATGACAGGAGTCTTGTGGGACGAGTGACCTGTCCCTTTGTCCCGCCACGAGGTATGCCGCTCCGATGATTCCTGCGTTGTTCCCTAGTTTTGCTATTTCTATGTTTGTGACTTCTCCGATTCTTCCTAGTGAGTACTGAATAAAATACTTCTTTGTGAGATTTAGTAGTTGTTCACCAGCTTGTGAGACGCCTCCGCCTATGATGATTTTTGAAGGATTTATGATCGCTGCAGCGTTAGCAAGTGCCTTTCCTAACATTTCGGCAGTGTATTCTAGTATGTCAATACAATCCGGATCTCCATTTCGGGCTTGAGTGAAAATATCTTTTGCGTCTATCGAACCACGTGTATTCAAATAGTGGGCTAAGCTACAGCTTGGATTTTCTTTTACTTTTTCCTTGGCTTGTCGGACAATTCCAGTTGCTGATGAGATGGTATCTAGACAACCAACACGTCCACAATTGCAAGGATAGCCATTAGGGTCTACAATGATATGACCGATCTCACCCGCAGTCCCATTCTCCCCATTTAAGATAGAACCATTTGCAATAATTCCACTACCAACACCTGTACCGAGTGTAATAAAAATCAGATTTTCAACCCTATCTCCCGCACCTTTCCAATACTCACCAAGTGCGGCTAGGTTTGCATCATTTTCAACTACGACTGGGAGAGAAAACTTAGTTGATAAAAGTTTTCCTAATTCAAAGTTTTTCCAGCCCAAGTTCACAGCTTCAAATACAATACCAGAATCACCATCCACAAAGCCAGGAGCGCCTACCCCAATTCCAAGAATATTATTTTCTATATCATTCTTTGATACTTTTGAAAGAACCGATTCCCATATATGTTTTATCTCTTTTCCGCGTACTGTAGGAATTTCCCACCTATTAAGAATATCGCCTTTTACATTCAAAAGGCCTAGCTTTATATTGGTCCCTCCTATGTCTATACCGATTATTTGTTTATCCATATATATCCCCTTGTAGAAATTTACTTGAAAAATCAATCAGAAAGAACATACAGAAACTATGAAGCCTATATCATATTAAGCCATACTCAGTGGTTAGCTTTTATTTTGATAAAAGCGAAGCTGCTGCTGAATCTATAATAAAAGTAACATTTGGATGATTTCTCAACACGGTTGCTGGGCAATCAACGCTAATTGGTCCTTCAATCGTTTCCTTCACAGCATGGGCTTTTCTTTCTCCAGACGCTACTAATAAAATTTCTTTCGCCTCCATAATATCTGCCAAACCTAAAGTGATCATTTGTGAAGGTGCTTCTTCCCTAGTTAGATTGTTGTATAACATCGTGCTTTGAATGGTCGATTCATCACTATCTGCTAAAAAGATTCTAGAATCAAATGGTGTTCCAGGTTCATTTGCACCTAAATGGCCATTTACACCTAATCCAACTATTTGCAGATCCCTCGGGTATTTTTCTAAAACATGTTTAAAACGATCAATTTCTGATTGATGATCTTCTAGACTTCCATCTAATAATTCTATTACCTTTGGATGTTTGGTAATTAAATCATAGAACTTTTTATGCATATACGTATAAACAGTAAACGGCTTTTGTCTCTCAGCAATGTACTCATCAAGGTTGATAATAACGGACTCATCTATCTCTAGTTCTCCGCTATTAACAGCCTGAACAAGCAATTCAAATAAACCATCATAGCTTGCACCCGTTGTTGTATTAATAACAGCATCCTTTTTATTTTTCAAAACCTCAGCCACGATTTCATACGCTTTTTTCGACATTTCTTGATAGTCTTTCGTTCTAATAATTTCCATGATGACCTCTCCTTAATAATATATTCCTATACCAAATGCGTTCCATTTGGTATGTTTTGATAATCTAACTTTTTAATATTTAAATAGGTAGCTCCAGGAGTAAATGCAAGTATATCCAGCTTCGAGATTTTACTTAATTCATCGAATAGATACCCTTGTTTTAAAACGATGACATCATACACATCAAGGTCTAACTTCGCTCGAGTGAAATGATTAATCGTAATAAATGACTCTCCTCTATTCGCAACGACTATGTCCACATTTCCTGATGAAATGGTACATACGTCTCCAACCTTATTATCAGAAGCATTAAGATATCCAAGAAGATCGCCCTTAGCTTTTAATGTACCTTGAACCTTAACCTTCTCACTGAATTCATCTACATTTCTACCAATCTCTACAGAAACCTCTTGGCCAACTTCAAATTGATTTAATTCAGAATAAGCTTCTGAATCAAAAATCGCGGAGATCAGTACTTTTTTGTCAGTTGGTTGTTTTGATAAATAACTCCTTAGTAAAACGGTATTAAATCCAGTTGCTCCTGCAGTTGTGTTGTCACCTGAATCGGAAACGAATATTGGTTTTACATTTTCATTGAGAGACTTATTAACCGCATCTTCTGTTTCTAATGCAAGGGCACTAAATGTAAAATCATTCTGTCTTTCATTAATATAGTCTTTCATTTCTGATACTATTTTTGACGCTAACCCATTAAACTCAGCTGTCTCAGGTACTACAAATATAGAAGCACCTGTATGTTCTGAATCACTCCATGCGTGACCTAAAAAGAAGGAAGCCGTTACAATTCCATCTAATCTCTCAATCTCCTCTAGCTTTTGAAAAATATCTTTTAAAGGATAGCTATTGCCAAGTGCTTTTTCCCCGCATATGACTAATGGTAATTTTTCAAAAGAAGGGGTGTACTTTTCGCCTTTCTGAATGTAATCTATTAAATATTTTGCAGTAAGCTGTTCCGTTTCGAGTTGGTCAATATGAGGTACTGTACGATATGCACGAACAATATTGACCAGCTTTGATAGCTCAGCAGGGATATTGGCATGTATATCTAGAGTTAGTGAAATAGGGATATCCTCATTAACGTACTTCCTGATTTCCTTTAACAGAGCTAACTCCCCTGAACCAATTCCCTCCACTACCATGGAGCCGTGTAGATGTAACCAAATTCCGTCTAGATCAGGTTCTCCTCTTAAGGTAGAAACAATCCTTTCAGTAAAAAATTCATATGTTTCCTTTGTTACTACACCTGAAGATAACCCCGTAGCATATATACTCGGAACGACATCTACCCCATTTTCCACTAGAATCGCTGTACTTCCCAACTTTGAAAGAACCTCCGGACCTTCGACAAAGACGAAATCCTCCTTCACTGTAGGAAATGGGTTAAATGTATTGGTTTCATGATAAAAGCAACCGACCATAATTTTCATAGCAGCAACTCCTTGTGTCTTTATTGTGGTAATCCGAAAACTAATTATTTTCAACTAAACTAGTAAATACCTTATTAAATACGTTTGAAAATGCTTCTCCAGATTTTTTGGCCAATTCTTCACAAGATTCCTCAAGTTCCTCAATTGTCAAAATTTCCTGAGTAACTAAGCCTGTATAATTTATTTCATCAAGTGCTTTAAGAAAGCCCTCTAAATCGATTGCGCCTTCTCCTGGGAATACCCGATCATTATCTAGAACATCTTCAACAGGTATAGGCCTAGCATCATTAAGATGAACGTATTTAATTCTACTTGTTTCAATTGCTAAAATATCTTCAATTGACTCTTGACTTGTGTACCAATGAAAACTATCTAGGACAATCCCAACGTTTGACTCACCTACTAAATCAAGCCATTGTAAGGTTGTTTTAGCATCATAGATAAAGACATTTTTCCATTTATGACGAAGGTGATGTGGGCCAACATATTCAAGGGCTAAATTCATATCATATTCCCGAATTAATCTGCCCATTAATTGAATTCGCTTTGAAAGTTCAAGTAAGTATGGTGCTATTTCTCGATCTGTTGATGGCATAAAATAGGTAAAGAAAGTCTTGCAGTCAAATTTGCTAGCTAATTCAGCAGTTTCTACTAATTCTTTTAGACCTTCTTTAAACCTTGCGTCATCCATTCTCCACTCCACTGGCAACTGGAGTGCCCCAATTATGACATTTTTTTCTTTCAAATACTCCTGTGCCTGCCTCAATCCCTGAGTCTCCACAAATTCTCTTAACTCATGAATAGTTGTTTCAACTGCGTGAAATCCATTAATCGAGGCTAAATGAATATGTTCCTTTAATCCGCTCACCTTACCAATACCAGCTGTACTTAATCCTTTTAACATCTATTCATACCTCCGTAGCAGTCTTGATTTTATAATTACTTAATTTTCACAGCTTCTCCAGTTTCAGCAGATTCATATAAACCATTTATTATTTTTTGAAGAATCACCGCTTCTTCAGGCTTACTAATTGGCTCAATGTTATGAATACAGCAGTCTACAAACCTTCTAAATTGTGTTTCATAGTAATCTGTTTCCGGCATGTATGCTGGAGTAGTATCTATTAAAGAGTTATATTTTTCCTGATAAATTTTTACTGGAAAAACATCAGCTCCACCTTTATCTCCCATTAAAGAAACCTGCATGACCTCATCTTTTTCAATATTAGCAGCAAAAGCCGCATCCAATGTAATCGATGAGCCATCTTTAAAAATAATCAATCCGCGACTAAAATCCTCAACCGAAAAGTTTTCCCAATCCCAGCTTCCCATTAATCCGACACCTTTTTTGTTTCCTAATTTTTGATAGGTCACACCTAATACCGTATCTGGTTCAGGGTATCCCATTAAATATAGAGCGGTATCAAGCATATGTACGCCTATATCAATGAGAGCCCCTCCACCTTGTAGCTCTTTATTGGTAAATACGCCCCAACCAGGGATTCCTCTTCTCCGAACTGCATTTGCCTTTGCTGCATAAATAGTTCCAAATTCATCATTATTAATATAGTCCTTTAATAGACCTACTTCAGGAGAGTGTCGATAATGGAAACCAAAGGTTAAGAACTTATTCATATCCCTGGCAGTTTGAGCCATTTCCTCAGCTTCTTGAACAGTGATTGCAGGAGGCTTTTCACATAAAACATGACACCCGGCCTTTAATACCGCTTTTGTTATCTCAGCATGAAATTTGTTCGGTGTACAAACACTGACTGCATCTAATTCAATCTCATTAAGCATTTTGTGATAATCATCGAAGTAATTCGGAATTCCCCACTTTTCAGCACATTGTTGTGCTCTCATAATGTTTACATCACTTACACCGATAATCTCCACATCATCTGAGCACTTTAAATAATTCGGAATATGTTTTGTTTGAGCAATTCCACCACAACCAATAATCCCTACTCTTAGTTTTTTCATATACAAACTCCCTTTCCAAACGTAATGTTTATCCCTTTACAGATCCTGCCAATAAGCCTTTTATAAAATATTTCCCTGCAAAAATATAAATCAACATAGTCGGAACGGCTGCCAATAGTGCACCAGCCATTTGGACATTCCACTCAACAACCTGACTACCCGCTAAGTTTTGTAGAGCTACCATGATTGGATGTTTGTCGTGACCTGTAATCGTTATCGCAAACAAAAACTCATTATAAATATTCGTAAACTGCCAAATTCCCACTACTACAAAACCAGTTATTGAAATAGGCATAATCACCTTTGTATAGGTTTGGAAAAAACCAGATCCGTCTATTTGTGCCGCTTCGACCAACGACTGCGGGATCCCAACATAGAAATTCCTAAACATTAAAGTAGTCATAGGTAAGCCATATACAACATGGACTAGAACCAATCCAGGAATGGTATTATATAGACCTAAAGACTTAATCGTTGTAATAAGTGGGATTAAGATACTCTGGTAAGGGATGAACATCCCCAATAACAAGATGGTAAAGAGCACTTCTGAACCTCTGAATCTCCACTTCGATAACGCATATCCGTTTAATGAACCTAATACAGCAGAAATGACGGTCGCAGGAACAACCATAATGAAGCTATTCCAAAAGTTTGGGTAAAGCTGCTTAAAAGCCTCTATAAAACTAGATAGGTTAAGACTTTTAGGCAAATCCCACATGGTCATGAAAGATACTTCCTCAAAGGATTTAAGACCAGTCACAATGAGTACATAGAAAGGGACTAAAAACATGATTGCCAATAGCGTTAAGACACCATATAAAAAGATTTTTGAAAGGAGCCTCGACATTAAGCATCCTCCTTTCGTCTGAACATATATGGAATGATAAAGATCATCACCATTAGTAGCATAAAGATGGCAATTGCTGCACCCTCAGCATAGAAATTACTCTTAAATGTTGTCTCGTACATATAAATCGCTGGCATATCCGTAACGAAATTAGGCCCTGATCCAGTCATCGTGTAAACCAAATCAAATATTTTCAATGAAATTTGAAACATAATGAGAACCAATCCAAACGTGATTGGCTTTAGTTGAGGTATGATAATCTTTATATAAACCTGCCATTTATTAGCACCATCCATTAGTGCTGCTTCCTTTAATTCATGAGGAACATTCCCCAAACCAGCTAAGTACATTGCCAACGAGAAGCCAGTCATTTGCCAAATAGCTGCAATTAAGACAGCAATTAAACCAACAGATAACCCAAAATCTATTTTAAAAATACTCCATCCAGGAATGATTGTAATATCCGTATACCAACCAGGAGAATAACCGAACTTACCCAAGAACAAGTTAACTCCGGATTCAGGATTAAATATCCATCTCCATACGACACCAGTTACAACAAATGACATTGCCATTGGAAATAAAAATATATTTCGATAAAGCCACTTTCCCTTAACATTTTGTTCTAAAAGAATAGCTAAAAATTGTCCTAGAATGATTACACCAACAATAAAAAACAAAGAAAAAAAGATCATATTTCGAATATCTGATTGAAATCGAAACGACTCTAACAAAGTTTTATAGTTCTCTAGTCCAACAAATGTAAAATCAGGCTTTAATGAATTCCATTTAACAAGAGATACAACACCAGTCCAGCCTATAAATAAATAAACAAAAACAATTACAAATAACACCGAGGGTAATACGATAAGGAAAGGAAGCATTCTATCTAATGTTATAGATTTGTTTTTTCTCCGCTTTTGTCCACTATTGTCTTTTATACCCAAAGAACTCCCCCCTCTACCTTTAATAGAAACTTTCCTAGAATAGCAAACTCGTAGATAAAAAATCAATAAAAGACAAACCCACCACAAAATATGTAACTAGGTGTCAAATTAGGTAAGGATTTATTTTGTGGTATGCTTGTCAGAATTTCTCAGGGCACTATTCGCTTCAAAAAATTAAATTAGTTTCCAGTAATAAGTGACCTTGCTTGATTCAAGGAATCAATAAAACTATCAACATCTTTTTGTGTAACAAAAATATTCATCGCTTCATCTACCTTGGCAATATGTCCTGCAGGTGTTGCTGAACCACCCGCTAAACCAACATAAAGTTTTGCTTCTTTGAAATCCTCAGCCGCAGCTTTGCTATATTCTCCAAACTCTGACATATCCACATCTGTTCGAGCAGGAATGGAACCTTTTTTGATATTAAAATTCTTCATCGCTTCTGTTGATCCTAAATACTCTACAAATTTTCTAGCCTCTTCAGGATTACTGATATCTTTTGGCATACCCATTGAATCGTTCACAATACTAAAAACCTTTTCTTTACTTGGTGTTTGAACCCACCCATAATCTACGTTAGGCTCCATATTCTTACTTTCAAAAAAACCAGATTGCCAGTCTCCCATAATTTGCATTGCAGCTTTCCCACTTACAACAAGTTCTGCTGCATCCTGCCAGTCAAGTGCACTATGATTTTCGTTTGTATAACTTAACAATTTCTCGAAAGTTTTAACCGCTTCCCTAACCTCAGGGGTATCGAAGTCTACTTCACCAGTCCATAACTCAGATGTTCCATCTGCTCCGAGTTTATCAAGCAAAATAGTTTCAAATACTAATGTTGCCCATCTTGGATTTTTGTCACCCAATGCTAAAGGGGTTATCCCTTTCTCTTTTAGTGTTTCCGCTACTTCAAAAAACTCGTCAAAGTTTTTTGGTGGCTCTAAACCATTATCATCAAATACCTTTTTGTTATACCAAATCACATTATTTCTATGAATATTCAATGGTAATCCATATATCTCGCCATCTACCGTATTCATCTTTATTAACTCTTCCGGAAAAACTTCTAGCCAACCATTTTCCTCATAGATTTTAGTTAATGAATCAAGATACCCCGCATCATGCCATCTTAAAAGATCTGGTCCACCTTGAGCCTGGAAAACTGCTGGAGGATCACCACCCTGTAGACGAGTAGAGAGTACTGCCTGGGAGTTCGCACCAGCACCACCTGCTACAGCTGCATTTTCAACTTTAATATCAGGATTCGTTTCAGCAAAACCATCTAATACTGCATTTAAAGCTTCTGCTTCACCACCGGCAGTCCACCAGCTTAAAATTTCTAATTTTGTCCCTGAGGAACCAGTATCTTTTCCAGTCTCCTCTGTATTACAAGCTGCTAGAATAGTTGAAAGCATGATGGAAAACAACGCTAAAATACTAAGCTTTTTTACTAACTTCATCATTTTTTGCCCCCTTTTTTAAATTAACTGGAAGAATTACGCTTGATATAACAAAAAAGTACCACCCCCGAATTAAAATGTTTACAAATCAACCAAAAAAAGAAACCAACCTTTTCCATAATTTCACAACTTATTAAACTAAGATTAATAAGTAAGTGGTATTTTGGTTTACTTTTCTGATAATTCATATTTTAATTAATAATCAAATATGTGTCAACAACTTATTTTTATATTAATTTTTACGCATAAATATTGATTTTTCAGTAATATTTGGGATTGATAACCAGAATTTGTATGGTAAAATAAAATTTAATAAATAAAACTTATTAAATAAAGTTTATAAACTAAATTGAATAAGATGGTGACGATTAAATGACCACAAATATCAAATACGATCAAAAAAATGTTCGAAAATACCATTATTTCATGCTGCTTAGCTTAATTCAAAAGCACAAAAGCATCTCCCGTTCTAAGCTTGCTGAGTTAACAAAAATTAGTAATACAACTGTTGGAAAAATTGTAAAAGACTTAATTGAGGATCATTTAGTAATTGAAGTGGGCCAAATTGAGGGCGATCTTGGGAGAAGGGCAACTCTATTGGAGATTAACCCACAAGGTGCCTATATAATCGGGGTCCAAATTGATGTTAATAATGTAAATATTGCATTAGTATCCCTGAATGGAAATTTAATACTAAAAAGAAATCTGATTTTTGATGATATGAACAATCCAAAGGAAGCATTGAGTAAGATAGCCGATGAAATTGAAATAATGATTTGCGATTTTGGAACAATCAATTCGAAAAAAATTATTGCAATAGGCATCAGTATTCCGGGGCTAGTCACTTGGCCAGACGGAAAGGTATTAAGTGTTCCACAATTACAATGGTACGATATTGAGATTAAGAGTTTCCTGGAACAAAGGCTAAATTATGATATTTTTGTTGATAATGATGTGCGATCCGTTCTATTAGCAGAAAGTCTCTTTGGAACGATTGGTAAGTATAAGAATGCTGTGTGTATTTATATCGGGAGTGGTGTTGGGGGAGCCGTTATGATCAATGGCGAAATATCTAGAGGGTCTTTCAATACACTTGGAGAAATTGGCCATACAACACTAGATCGTAATGGCCCACTATGCAGCTGTGGCAGAATGGGATGTTTACAAACTTACTTATGTTCTTCTGAATTGGAAAAACAAGCTCAAAAACCAATCCACGAAATTTTTAAAGCGTATCACGAGGGGAATGATTGGGCTAAACGATTGATCCTTCAGGCTAAACAGTTTTTAGGTATAGCCATTTCAAATGTAATTTGCTCCTACAATCCAGAGGTAGTTTTACTTGCTGGGCCAATGGTTCAGGAGTACCCAGAATTAGTTGAAGGGATAAATGATATTGCAGGTGAATTTATATGGGCGCCTTTGAGGAATTCATTTACACTAGTTAAGGCTGATATAGGTACAGATAGTGGCGTAATTGGAGCAAGTGCTCTTGTTTTAAATGAATTTCTAAGACATTCTAATGAATTAACTTAGTCTTTATAAAAGTGCAGAGCTTTGCAGATAAATACGCAAGGTTCCGCACTCTTTTTACAGTAATTGCTTTATTAACCTAAATAAAAGATGATTAGTTCTGCATTGTTGGGCTTCTTCATTGCATGATGGGATACATTTCAATTGGGGATAATGAACTGACACCGATTTCGTTTCACATCTACTCTCTATTGGTTTAACTACTACCCTAGCCGCTAAAATAAAAGTATAATAGTTTAACCCAACAACCCCTTTTCTTAAAAACCGAAACTTCGGGACGTCACTGTGACCATACTTTACAGATAAATTCGCGTATCTACCGACATGATTCCGCTTACATAAGCGAATTATATAGAAATCAAAGATGTAGGAGGCGGTTTTATGTCGTTAATATCTAAGATTCTACATGGTTGGCATTATGTAAGGATGAATTATCATCATGTGTTAGTAGATAGTTGCATCAATGATAAATTAAGAAATGAATTGAGAAATAAACTTGAATATCATAAAAGAAAAGTTGAGTATTTAAAACGAGCATCTATTTAATAGGTGCTTTCTATTTTATGAAATTGGAACAAAATGCGTAAGTCGTAGGTAATCTAACTAATGGTAGTCTTATCTAGACTGTAAGCGATCGAAACTTTAGACTAACCAAACGGCAACATTCTTAATATCAGGCATTCTCTCTAAAGTACTATGTTTATAATCAAAATAGGATTCACGTTCCTTACTAATGATACGGGCCCCCTTGTCGCAAAATGTCTCTCTAAAATAGATACATAAAAATATACTGATAAACTATCATACACCTTAAAAGTGTAAATCGAATCAGATGTCATCGAAATTATTCGGATATGTTATTTGTTGTTGAAGACACGTAAATCCCTTGTATTAGATGAGAAAATTATGTAAAAAAAGAAGATGAACTCTACATTTCTCAGAGATTCATCTTCTTTCTCGTGTAAAGGAGCATCTGTCAACAGCCCCGTAATTTGTTCATTTTCGTGTGTATCATCTTAACCTTAGAGCCTTAAATTCATATACTCTAGTCTAGTTATTACTCAATGCATATGACCCTTCGACAAATTCCGAGGCGTCACTGTGACCATATATTATATCATTTTTTCTTTCCACAACTTATACACTTTTCATTGTAATAATCGTATTTATGGTGTCTACGAAAAAAACAAATGATAGATTTTATTTTTTTCATGTTCTGTTACTCCTAAGATGTTTAATTTATATAGTCAATCATAATGTTTTATTGTTATCCGCCTATTACAATCCAATTAAAAAGTATGACAAAGCTATTAAAATAACGTAATAAATGATTGGAACCATATGCGTCAAAAAATAATCTAACTAACAGAATTCTTATTTTTGATCAAGAAATACCACTAGCTTTACTTTACTTGCAGCTTATCTTCGACAAACTTCGGGGCGTCACTGTGACAATTTACCCATTTCTCTCAGAATCCCAACAATAGTTGGTGAAAACAGATAAATTCCCAACTATCGTTTATTTCACTTTTACCTTTTCTAGTATTTACTAATGCTAGAGGTGATTTTTTTGAAACGAGCTGGTCATAGGATTCGAGATTTACGCATTGAACGAAAATGGAGTCAAGCCAGACTTGCTTATGAAGCAGGAATTTCTGCAAACTATTTAAGTGAAATTGAAAATGGTGCAAGGATAGGAACCTCCTTAGAAAAGTATATACAGATAGCAGAAGCATTAGACACTCCCCTTTGGCAGATTTTTCTTGATACTGAACTATCGGAAGTGATTGATTCTATTGTAATTTTGCTAGCTGACAGACCCATTGAAATTCAAGAAAACATATTAGAATTAGCAGAAACTTACCTTAAAGGGATTGATCGTATAAAATCCAAGAAATAAAGCTGTTAGACCAATCCCTTAACCTCTATTATCCTATGACAAAATACTACGTATAAAAAGAGTCCCCCGCACCACAAAAAAGGAGCAAACCACATGAAAAAAATTCAACTCACCTACGAAGTTAACCCTCAAACACAGGCAATCCTTACTGCAAGGGAAATCGAGTACTCAGCGATTGTCAAAGAGGATCATCAAACCCTCTACATAAGACAAACACCACTCCAAATCATCAAATCAGCCTGTCTCGAAGGCGGAGCCACATATGAAGGCAGACGCAAGGCCGTCACCCACTTAACTGGAGCAATACAAAAGGTACCTATTCCAATCAACCCTCGAAGAAATATCTTCGCGTTTCCCACTCACTCTCCTACCGCGTTTGAGTGCAATTGGATCTTCTACCACCATATAAAATCAATCGTCCCATCCCAACAAAGCAACACAATCCAATCAATTATTCAATTCAAAAATCAACAAAAACTGCCCATGAACGAATCGCATTATCTATTAGAAAAGCAATACACCCGTACCGCCATGTGTGTCTTACAATATGCAACACAAGACAAAATGCAAACGTATTCATTATTAGGAATGTAATTACGGGACACTGGGCCTGGTCCCTCGATTCACCATCATTTCCCCTGGGACACGGGACCTGTCCCTCCGACCCACCACTAAAACAAAAAGGATGAAGACGAACATGAATGGAAATATTCTACTGAATGAAAGACCACTAATTGTTGTACCGACTCTTGCTAAATTGCTCGGTACAAATGAAAGTATTATCCTTCAACAAATCCACTACTGGCTCCAACGTAGCAAACATATCAAACTTGATCGAAAATGGGTGTATCTCACCTATGATCAGTTGGTCGAACAAATTCCTTTCATCTCCAAAAGCACGATTCGAAGAACAATTGTTAAACTAGAAAACAAAGGCTACCTAACCTCACAAAACTTCAATCGATTGAAACTAGACAAAACGAAATGGTACACGATAAATTATGAGAATTTGAACGAACTAAAGGATGAGGGCATTTGCGATGACCTTCCTTTCATGGAGGAAGAACTTATCCCATCAGACCAACCTGAACAAATGGTATGTTCAGATAGAGCAGACGATGTGCTCAACCTGGACAGCCCATGTGTTCAAATTGAGCGGTCGAGCGGTTCAACTTGGCACGTAGAGGAGTTCAATCTGAACACACCAATACCAAAGATTACTACAGAGATTACTACAAAGATTACTTCAGAGACTTCTTCTTCTTCAAAAGATTTTAAGCAAAGCAACGAAAAAGAAGACCCGTACCGATTCTTCGAGCAAAATGGATTTGGAACGATGGGTAGTTTTATCGCTGATAAAATTAAGGTGTGGTGCACTGACCTATCATACGAGCTCGTGATCGAAGCAATGAAACTAGCCGTAGAAAATTCATCAAAGCGTTGGAACTATGTCGAAGCGGTCCTAAGAGATTGGGTAGATAAAGGCTATCAAACTTTGGATGATGTTTATGCTGCACGTCTAACCTATAAACATCAAACGAAGCACCCATCTATGAAAAAGACGACAAGACAAGAACTCCTTCCTGACTGGTTTCATAATCGTGATCAGGGCAAAGAACGTGTAAACAATCCTAGCTTTGAAGAAAAGAAAAGACTATTTGAGGAACGACTGATGAAACCCAGAGGAGATAGTAATAAACAGACGTTGGACATTAAACCTGCCCCATTGTCCTGTGTTATTCAAGAATACTAAATAATAACATTTCACCAGTATAACAGCAGTTCTTACCCAGCCAAAAACACATCCAATCAAGCGTTTGTTTGAAATTGAAAAGGCCTGGTACTGTTGCTATAGGCCGCTAATCAAACGTTTGTTTGAAATAAAATTTCGTAATTATAACAGATAAAAGTAAATTAATAGTACCATAATATTTAGGATCTGAACGAACACACCCGCTTTCGACAAATATCGGGGCGTCACTGTGACCTAGAACCTGGTACGCGGGACCTGTCCCTCTGTCCCACAATTCGGTTGTTGTCGCTAGAGCGACTTAGGGTCATTGCTTCCCATATTGCTTCTTCTGATATGTGGTTCTCCTCTCTTAAGTCTGAAATTGTACGGGCAAGGCGCATAATTTTCACTTGGATTCGGTTACTCCATTTCCTTTTGAATGCCATTTGTTGTAGGAGTTGTTTGATTTTCTCTGATGGATTACTAGTCTTGATTAACAACTCATATGAGACTCGTCCATTACAAACTTCTTTGTCATATCGTTCATATTGCCGATTACGGGCTTTGATGACACGTTTCCTAATCATTTCGGATGTCTTGCTTTGGATATTACTCTTCATGTCCAAACTGATAGACTGTAAGGATAGGGAAATATCAAATCGATCACGAATAGGGCCAGAGATTTGGTTTTGATAGGATTGAATTTGTTTTGGAGTGCATGTACAGTAATGGGAACTCGAACCTAGATAGCCACAAGGACAAGGGTTCATAGCGCCAATTAAAAGAAAGGCCGCTGGATAGGTTACAGTTGAACGTGTTCTACTAATGGTGACTTTTTGTGTTTCAATTGGCTGTCTTAACATGTCTAACGTTTTCTTAGAAAACTCCGCCATTTCATCTAAAAACAATACCCCGCGGTGCGCCAATGATATTTCACCAGGCTTGGGGTTCTGTCCACCACCGATAATCGATACACTAGATGCTGAATGATGTGGATTGCGGAAAGATGGTTGATTGATTTGTAAAATTTCACTTCCTGCTAATTGGTACAAGCTTACCTTTTCCAGTTGTGCCTCGTTTGATAATGGAGGCAAAATAAACGGAAAGGTTTCAGCAAGTAAACTTTTTCCACATCCAGGTGGTCCTGACATAAAAACATGATGCTCTCCACTGGCGGCGATCTCAAGCACACGTTTTGCAAATTCATGACCGATAATATCTTGAAAGTCTTTTTCAAATTCGATGCTATCATCTTGTATTAATTGAGGAGAGTGAAAAGGAAGAAGCAATTGACCAGATAGATGTTGAATGACTTCATGAAGGGAGGAAACAAAGACAATATCGAGCCCCTCCATTTTGATTTCCGGTAGATTTGGTTCAAATGGCATGTATAGGATCGTAAACCCTAATTTTTTTGCTGCCAAGGCTGTTGCGAGTAATCCTTCAAACGGTAAAATGGATCCATCTAAGGATAACGCGCCAATAAAGCATGAGTGGCCGGAATGTTAACTCGTATCACACCCGTACTTTTCAAGATTCCGATTGCCATGGGCTAATCAAAAATGGGTCCATTCTTTTTCTGCTCAGATGGGGAGAGATTGACAACTGTCTTCTGATCTACTAACTGGTGGCCATATGAATGAAGTGCTGTAGAGACCCTTTCCTTTGACTCTTTAACCGAGGCATCTGGCAGTCCTACAATAAGAAATGCTTCCATTCCATCGAGTGTTTGGACCTCAACCTGAACACGATAGCCTTCAACTCCCTTTAGGCCAATACTCATGATTTTTGCAATCATTTTAACAACTCCTGTTCTTTCTTTATAGGGTTTTCAACAAAGTGCTTATAATTTAATGTGAGTGGTTCTTGAAAATAGGAAAGTGTTTTATGTGGAAATACATGGTGGTTTTCTACTAGATTTAGATAGCCAGGATAACTACTCCATTCATAGCATGATAGGTTTTTCACCATCTTTGCCTCGAGGGGATTCCGATGGATATAGCGACTAACTTCCAAAAAGTATTGATCCGTATCGATTATCTCTGCCCCATATCGACCTTGAAAAACATGACCATCATAATGATATTTTTTATTAAAATAAATGGCATACCGGGAGTGCATTTCTTTCATAATTAATTTAATATGGAAATTCGTTGTTTCGATTTGAAGATGTATATGGTTGGTCATCAAGCAGTAGGAATGAAGCTGAAAGGGGTACATGGAGCGAACGTCCTCGAGGATCGCTAAATAGGTAAGATAATCATCGCGTTGATTAAAAAGTGAAGATCTCCGGTTTCCTCTAGCAGTATATGATACATCGCACCTGGAAACCAAATTCGATGCTTTCTTGTCATTTAACTCCTCCTTCTATTAACCTATTTCTGTTTTCGAATTCAATTTATCAAATAGTAAGAAAACTGTCAATCACAAAGTCAAACACTTTCGAACAAAAAAGAAGAAGTGCAATTTAAACACTAGCACCCCAATATATAAAATATTCATTTTCACTGTAACCCTGTAAAATTTCACCTCGTGGGGGCCAGCTCCGCTATTCTAATTTATTTGTCGATATCTACTCATAATTTGTAGATATTTCCCGGGAATTTGTTGAAATTTGAAAAATAGTGATATTTATTGGGGACGAGAGGGAAATTTTCTAATATATCTTGTAGCACATTCTCATATATCGCCTATGGATACGAATCATAAAAATAGTGGCCAGCCCCTATCCTGTTGAACATTATTAAAGAGTTGCTAGATACTGTTAAACCTTTATTCTAAACTGATACATATCACTTATCGGATGGATCTCATTTCGTACGTGAGGGTTTTAATCGTACCGTATATCGCCCAGCGATATAAAAAAGGCTACAAAAATTGATAGTTCCACGCCAAGATTTAATTTACTTTAACACAGTAAAACATTACCTTGGTGGGGGTCAGGCCCCGAAATTTGTTAATGATGAAAAGGATTTTAATTATATCATGAGGAGACTACCATTATCTCTTCGAGCTAATTTATATGTCATGCTCATTGATCTTGAATGGGGTAAAATTTTAAAAGAAGAAATGCTGTGTAAATATAGGAAGGATTAAATATGAAAGATTATGTTAGAGTTGCATGATCCTCTTTGTAGTGAGGAAAGATAAAAAGTACGTATAATAGCCCGCCAAGCCATTATTGAACTGCCCAGCGGGTAATTTACTAAATCACACTATTCCATATAATTTTTCTCAAACCGCCATGCATCACGACACATTGCAAAAATATCACGTTTGGCTGTCCATCCTAGTTCCTGCTTTGCTTTTGAAGCATCGGCATAGCATGAAGCGATATCCCCAGGTCTCCGTTCTACAATTTCATAAGGGACTTTAATACCATTTGCTTCTTCAAAAGCTCTCACTAATTCTAGTACACTGGTACCTTTCCCGGTTCCCAAATTATAAACATGAACACCTTCAGTTAGATTTTCTAATGCAGCAACATGGCCTTTAGCCAAATCCACTACATGGATATAATCACGAACCCCTGTACCATCCACTGTTGGATAGTCATTTCCGAAGACTCTCACTCTCTCTAATTTCCCATTAGCCACTTGAGTTACATATGGCATAAGATTATTTGGAATTCCACTAGGTGCTTCACCAATTAGTCCACTCTCATGAGCTCCTACTGGATTGAAATATCGAAGAATTGAAACTGAAAAAGTAGGGTTTGCATTTGCAATATCAGTAAGAATCCGCTCACTCATGGCTTTCGTTTCACCGTAAGGATTAGTCGTTGGTAAGAGATCCATTGTCTCTACAAAAGGTACCTTATTATCTCCGTACACGGTTGCTGATGAGCTAAATACAAATCGATTGACACCATATTTCTGACAAGCTTTTGTTAGAACCATGGTGCTTACGATGTTATTGTAATAATATTCTAGTGGTTTTTCTACTGATTCGCCAACTGCTTTAAGACCGGCAAAATGAATAACTCCATCAATCTTATAATTTCTAAAAATAATATCCACAGCTTCTGTATCTGTTACATCAATCTCGTAAAAGGTTACTTTTTTATCAGTTATATCCATGATTTTCATAACAGTCTCACTCTTACTGTTAGATAGATTGTCAGCAATAATGACTGAATGTCCTGCTTCCAAAAGAGCAACACAAGTGTGTGATCCTATATATCCTGTTCCGCCAGTTACTAATATATTCATGCTTAAGTATCTCCTTTTCTGTAAATTAATATATAAAGACTTGCTCTACATAATAATAATCTACAAACATCTGAAGACCATCTTCTATTGTAGTCATAGTTTAAAAACACAGCTTTTTGCAGTTAATTAGTTGAAGCAAATGTAGCTTGTACATCGCCTTGCAAAAGATAGGCGCAGCAAACCAAAGAAACTACTTCATTACTCAACCTAACAACATTCGACAAGTTCCAGGGATTAGCTGTGTGAGAGGGAGTTAATTATTCTGGTATTGTTCCCCTTTTCAGTCTATTCCTGATTAATAGATACATTTCTTTACTCTCTTCTACTTTCATAAAGTATATTGATAGTAGATAGACTATAATACCAAAACAAAAAGTTAATAATAATGTGATATTCATTTCTATCTTATTTACAAGCATTCCATAAAATAGATATGATAATAAACCTGTAACACTTGAAGCAACCACTATTTTAACAAATGAATAAAGTAATTTTTTTATTCCGAGAGGACCTATTTTTTTTCGTAAATTGTAAAATAGTAGTATAGTGCAAACTATGGCTGATATACTGGTGGCTAGTGCAAGTCCACCTATACCTAAAAACTTAGAAAGCACTAAATTTAGTATTATGTTCAAAACTAAAGCAATCGCTGCATTAATCATTGGAGTTTTCGTATCATGTAATGAGTAAAAAGCCCTTGAGAGTATTTCTCTAAGACCAATACCAATCATGCCAATTGAATAAAAGAATAATGCACTAGCTGTTAGTTTTATTGCATTTTCATCGAATGCTCCTCTACCTAACAATAATCTGATTATTGGCTCAGCAAAAATCATAGATATAACAGTTGCAGGAATAACTAATAAGTTAATATATCCTATTGCTTCTACAAGTGATTTTTTTATCCCCGTTAAATTACCTTTGTTGGCCATTTTTGATATCATAGGATAGATGGCTACTGCTATGGTAGAAACAAATAAACCTTGAACAAAGCCATTTAGTCTATACGCATAACTTAATGCTGAAATTCCTCCAACTGCAATATGCGATGCTAGAGTCCTATCAACTAGAGTATTAATCTCAACAATCGACATACCAAGAATAATTGGCATCGCAGATCTTACCATATTTCTGATAGATTCATCTTTTATATCAATTCTAAAGTTATATTTATAGCCTGTCTTATATAGAAACGGTATTAATAATAATAATTGAGAAGCTGTTGCTATAACTGTACCTATTGATAGTAATAATATATTTGTTTTTGAACTAACAATAATTGAAGTTATTATTATAAGATTCAATGGTAAACCAATCATCCCAGTTATGAAATAACTTCCTCTTATTTGCAGAAAACTATTGAAAATGTATATTAAGAAAGTGAAATATACACCAATCAAGCTTATTTTAGTAAATTTAATTGCTAAAACAAGAGTCTCACCTTGAAATCCTGAAGCAAATACTTTTACAATTGTATCAGTAAAAGTTAAACCTACTATTATAATTAGAGTACAGAAAATTAGAATTATATTTATTAAGTTATTAGTAAACCTGTTCGCTGCTTTAACTCCATCTATACTTTCAACTTTTGTATACATCGGAGTGTACCCTGAAGATATACCTGTACCAATAATAGAAACTAATATTGTTGAAATAGTTAATGATATGAGGTATGCATCACTAATATTAGAGGCTCCATAGAAATAAGATAAAGTAATGTCTCTAATAAGGCCAAATAATTTAGAGATTATTGTTAATACCATTAATACTAGTGCTATCTTTTTCATTTCTAAAACCTCTTTTTATCCATGACAATTAATTTTAGATAACCTCTTAAATTAATTGTTAAAGTTTTATATGTTTTCATATTACTATTATCAAGTAAAAAAGCCACATCTATAGAGAGAGCAAGTCATTCATTCTTTATATTTTCTATACTATACCTATATAACAACAGTAACATCAGATAAAATACCTCATTTAATAATATTGATAAAGAGAGCATTTGAATAAAAGTTGCAACAAAAGTTGCTAAAAGAAATTTTGTTGTTTTATTATATTTAAATATTCTTATACAGAAAATTAGTATTGAAATCCATAATAAGATAAATACAATGAAGCCCATTAGCCCCGATTCGGAAAGTACCTCGAGCATTGTATTGTGTATATATACTGAGCTTCCATAATTTATAGTATTATAATCTAAAGTTCCATTTAGCCCTATACCCATTATTGGATTATTTTTGAAGGTTTCTATCGCATTCGTCCAAAGAGTGATCCTGCCACTCCCTCCATCATTAGAAATATTTGAAAATCTACTTCCAATAAAGTCCATGTAATTTACACCAAACAAATTTATAACATAACCTATCCCAATGAATATGAGAGATATAACCAATAAATTCTTAAACTTTCCTTTTCGTTTATCTCCAAAAATAAACATTAATAGAAATGTGATGAAAATGGCAATATATGCCCCTCTTGAAAAAGTTAAAATAATACACATTGTGGTCAGCAAAAAGCCAATTTTATTTCTAGTCGTGGATATGTTATACAAATAGTAAAAAAAGTATAGGGTCATAAAAAGAACAAATATATTTGGATCTCCGGATGCTGTACCAATCAATCTCGGTATTGACCTATCTATCATTAATCCATGATATATTACGCCATTCCCATAAAAGTTCATCCCAGTCTCTATTATTCCGATGAGATAATATACTAGGGAGGCAGAACTTCCAATTATGCCAGAAATTGATATCATTTTTTGTAAATCTTCAATTTTACATATGATAATTAAGCCTCTTGTTGAAAAATAAAATAATAATATAATAAAAAAGGCAAAAATAAAACGCAAATGTTTATCAGGATAATTAAACTGTAAAGCAGAGGCACAATAAACTAAGATAAAAAATATCATTAACACTTCGAAAGGTAACAATTTACTAAATCTTGTGATACTAAATAGTAACAGAATATTTAAAAAGGTAAGTATTATATATGGTTTTAAAGCAAAACCTATATTCAAATAGAATCCCCCAAAACACAGAGAGACTATTATTAATTGAACAAAAAAAGGGGCTATTTTGGTATCCCTCAATTGATACACTTTTTCCACTCATTTCTTTTAAAGATATTGATACACGGAAGATATTAATTTTAATTGCATAAGCTATTAGACTATTACCAGATAATAATAACAGTTTTACCATTTTAAAGATTAATAATTCATAGCCCCTTGATACATAAACACGCATTAAAAAGGACCAGTATTCGTTTTGCAAAAGTTATACTTGTTTCCAGTAAGATCTTTAGTAGCATCCTTTCAATTAACTCTATATAATATTAAGCTTAACTCCTCTACAATAAAAAATAACCAATTACTATAGTTTCCTATATACAGCTATTCCTTCTAGCATCCACTGCATAGCTTGTTGAAAGGAAACTGTATTTGAATATTTCTTTTTATGACGAAACGCGAAGTATAGACAATATCCTACTGCCAAATATTTTGTCATTGCTGCATAGACAGCTCCTTTGTCAACAAAATACTTCTTATTATATCCACTGAACCAGGAAGATGTTCCGTCCTCATCCTCAATATCTGCTATTACTTCTGTCCAAGCATATACTTTCAAACGCTTGTTAAAGCAAGTTGATAAAAATATTGAGTCCTCACCACTACTAAAAAATGATGAACCGGCACCAAATAATGTTGGAAATCCGATCTGCTCTTTTATAATTTTTTGTCTACGAAAAGCAATACGTGCTGAACCATATCTCATTGAATTAAATCTGTGTAGTCGTTTATTTTTTTTGTTGAAATATCGATTACTCTTGTTTCCTATAGATGCAAGATTAAATGCAATAATTGCTGCGTCAGGATAAAAACTGAAAGCATTTCTAATTATATCAGGATACCCTGTTCGTAATTGTTCATCATCATCTACAAGAATGCAAATATCACCACTAGCCTTTGAAAGTGCTAAATTTCTGCTCCTAGATAATCCCCTCTCGTTAACGCAAATCCATTCTATGCGATATCCATTATAATCAAAAATATCATAAGAATAATGATCATCCTGGTTAACTATAACTGCATCCGACTGAATGTTTAATTTATCCAACAATGAGTAATCCTTTTGATTCATTGTTGACACAAGAATCTGTACTTTCATTTCTTCCTCCTCTTACTTCCTTGGTGTTTTATTATTAGTAAGCTATTTTTGTAGGACGTCATTCGTATAAATGCGTTAACAATAAAACACAATTGAACTAGCTATTAGTTTTTCAATCCATTGAACTTTTTCAACTGATAACTACTACTCACCAACACTATTAGCAGAAATATGTCTCCTTCTAGTTGTGTCTAACTTCATCATAAGCCATGGACTTAAACATCCTCCAAATAGCAGTAACTTTCTATAAATTGATATTTCTCCACTAAATGTGAATTTTAAAGAATTATGTCTTATATATGATTTCCACCTTTTATAATCCTTCAAATACTCTTTTTCTAAGCGATTAGACTTAATTTTCACTAATGCGCCTAAACTAAAAAGACATAAATGTAAGTTAAGCATTGTATTGACTTTCGGGCTGTTTATTATAAGTTGCTTCCTAATGTTTTCTAGTGCTTTCTCACCATTATATAATTTATTAATATCGAATTTTGTTGTTGCGGAAGCTTCATTGTTTCGTCTGTAATAGTAAACTTTGCGATTTCCAACACCAACAGATTTAGATATTTGTGAAACTGTGGTAATAAAAGTAAGTCCTTCTCCATAAAACAAATTAGTCGAAAACCATATATTGTTGTTTACTATTAAACTTCGTTTAAAAATTTTATTCCAACATCCCACAATAACATCTGGAGATATAAGTAGTGCTGTTGCATCTTCTGGTCGTAATTGCTCTATATATTCACTTTCAGTTTGCTTTTCACCACTCTTGGTATAGCAACATTTTGAAAGACAAAATTCTGAGCCTGTACTTTCAATTAAACCGAGCATGTACTCAACATAATCCTGTGCAATAAAATCATCTCCATCCACAAAAACCAGATAATCTCCCGTCGATATTTCAATTCCAGTATTTCTTGCAGCACTAACCCCAGCATTTTTTTTGTGTATAACACGAACTCTGCTGTCTTGTTTCGTAACATTATCTATAAATTGTCTTGTATTGTCTGTTGATCCATCATCCACAACAATTACTTCAATATTTGTATAGGTTTGCTCTAAAATTGATGAAAGACACTTTTCTATATACTTCTCCACATTATAGGCTGGAACGATTATCGAAACCAGACACTTTGAAGTTTCATTATTAAGATTACCTATCATTTTTTACCCTCCATCTACTGTAGCGCATTTACAAGGTACTCCACAGATTTCTTCCTTTCATTCTCAAGGACAACTTTACTTTTACTGTAATCAATCGGTGCATCTAATAACTCCATGATAGGATTAAACCTCTCTTCTAATGACACCAATTTCAGGAATGAAGCCAATCGAGATGATTGTTTTCCAGCAGAGCCATATTGTCTTTCAAATGTGTAAAAAGGCACTTCATAATTAACTGCAAATGCAGTCCCGTGAAATGAATCCGTACAAACGTAAGATGCATTTTTAACATACTGGACAAACTCAACAGGTCCGGCATCTGGTGCAATATCAAACCAATCTGTTACTTCTCTTTGATAAGGAAGCGCTATTACCTTCAGTTTATTTTTTTGAGCTAATTTCTTGATATACTCTTTTGCGTAATCAGATGGTTCATTCAAAAAGTATGCCAATATATACTTTTTACTGTCTGACAAATCTTCTTGTAATTCTAAATATTTATCCCACTTTGATCCATCTAGTAACAGTGTAGGATCAATCAAATGAGCAGCATCCTTATTAGTCAATTCCTTAATTATAGAAACACCAGATTCTTCCCGCACTGAAAGATTCGGGATATCCTTAATGTATTTTGTTATAATATTCTTATTGTAATCGGCAACTTTATCTCTTCCAAAACTAGGAGCAAAAGCAATTCTTTTCTCTTTAGGTGCAAATCTTAAGTAATACTGTGGATCTACATATAATGCTTCTGCATTCCAAATTTGATCACTCCCGCACAAAAACGCCTTAAAATCATCACTCTTTGCAAGACGCTTTAATTGATTCCATGTACAGTGAAATGGTTGGATTTGCTTCTGTCTAAAAATGTTGAATAATTCCTTTGAATGTTCAGAATAGGGTTTACTCATATTATCACTATAAACATTAATTCTCTTTTTAATATTATGCGGTTGTCTCAAAAGCCTAATGGCAATAACAGCGACTTTCTTTAGTCTTACATCCCTACCTTTGATAAGACTGCCTTTTAATGAAATATTGATTCCCTGGTACCCCAGTTCATTCAAAACCACCTTACTTGCATATGCCTGCAATGCCGATCCATAATTAAACCCAGTGTGTACAGTAGATATTCCAACTTTTTTCATAACCTTCTCCTCTTGACAATCAATTCGTTAAAAAAATTTTTTTAGATTCAAATAGCTGATTATAACCCTCTTTTTTTCATCTCAGCTCGATAGGATGGACTCGCCTGTATGCAAAATCACATTATTGAAAATAAGAGATTTTTGCCTATGTCTTTATAGACTTTCACATCAAATCCATCCAGTACTCCATTTGCATCAATTACCAATTACCGTCAGATAACTTTTCGAAATCACAGTATCTGTCCCGGCCGAAAAATGAATTAGGTAATTCTTTACAATTTAACAAGATATAAAAATTTAATGTTTTGTATATAGGAATGTTTAGTTGCTAAGTGTAATAATAGCGTGTTTTGCTACTTCCTATTTATAAATAGATTAATAAAATTTGTAGGTGAAGATATTAAAGAAAGACATGAGTTTTTAATCATAGAAAAATACTTTTTCTTTCGAAGCTCTGCATATGCTATAACAGCATAGTGTCTCATTTTTACATATCTTTGTTCTTTTTGTGTTAATTTATTGAAATATTTCTTTTTATATTCATATAGTTCATTCTCGCCTTTTATTTTTCCATCTCCACTAGATAACCCGTCTGTTTCACTGTGAACATAAGCTTTAACCTCACATCCAGGCAAATAACTAAAAATCCCTTTCCCTGCTATTGCCTTCTGCATTAAATAGAACTCATCTCCAACATTAATTGGAGAAAATAGCCCAATATCTATCAAATATTTCTTTTTAAACATCATGACATCTGTCCCTGTCATATGAAACATTAGATGATATTTCATCAAACTTTCTGATGAAAAATCTTTAATGTAGTCTCTAACACGTTTTTCAATTAACTTATCTTTTTCATCATAGAGCCATAAGTCTGTAAGTGAAAAATCTGAACCTTCTTTAATCATATACTCAACTTGTTTCTTAACTTTGTCGGGTAGATAAATATCATCATCATCTAAAAAAGTAATATAATCGCCCGTAGCTACCTTAATTCCAATATTTCTAGTCTCTGCAGATCCTTTATTACTCTTGTTTTGCACATAAAAAATTTCAACATTGTCTGAGCCCTTCATGTTGTTAACAATCTTTTCAACTTTAGTATTCCATTCAGCATCAGCATTGTCATCAACTACAATAACTTCACAATTAGAATACGTCTGTATAATTAAAGATTGTAAAGCTTTTTCCAATGCTTCTTTTCGTCTATATGTTGCTACTATAATTGATACCTTAGGGGAATCATGCGTTGACATATCTTTCTCAATATGAATCATAGTTGTGTTGTTCATTTTGAAATCCCCCCTATTGTTTCAATGACTCTGTATCAGCTTTTTTCGTTCCAGTCCCACCTTCAACAACACCCTCACTCTTAATAACACTAATTATGGTTCCAAAGAAACATTTAACATCCATCCAAAGACTAATCCTCTCAACATACTCCCCATCCAACTTAGCCTTAACAGCAATAGGAAGTTCATCTCTACCATTTATCTGAGCCCAACCAGTCAACCCAGGTGGAACATCATTGGCACCATACTTTTCCCTTTCAGTAATCAAATCATACTGATTCCACAGTGCTGGTCTAGGTCCGATAATACTCATCTGCCCAACAAAGATATTCCATATTTGCGGCAGCTCATCAAGTGACGTCTTTCTCAAAAACATTCCCATTTTAGTAATATACTGTTCCGGACTTTCTAACAAATGAGTTGGAGTATCCTTAGGGGTATCAATTCTCATAGTACGGAACTTTAAGATATTAAAATAAGTTTTATTGATTCCAACACGCTTTTGTTTAAAAAGCACTGGTCCTCTTGAGTCTATTTTTATAGCAATAATAAGAATTGCAAAAATTGGGGATAAAACAATAAGTCCGACTATGGAAAGAATAATATCTATCAATCTTTTTACTTTCAAATACATTACTTACACCTCAATTTCATAACTAGTTACTTTTTTTTGTTTTTCATCAGCATAAATCATTCCGGCATTTATCTTTTTAAGTCTTTCTATCTTACTGTTCGCTTTAATTATTGCCCCTGTATTAATGTGAGAATACTCTCCAACAATGCTATCATGATCTACCATTGCACCTATACTAACAATACAGCCCATCTCTATTACTACTTTGGTATTAAGAACTGCTTTAGCACATATTATGGAGCCAATTGCAATACTAACTGAAGGACTTACATAAGCTGTTGGATCCACCAAAATTGGAATCTGAAATCCCGCTTCCATCAACTCTTCCAGCCACTTCATCCTTATTTCATTGCTCCCAATTGCAACAAAAGCATATGTGTAGCTGTTAACAAACTTTTTATAATCTTTACACTTTCCTATCGCTAAATCAGATCTGTCATCTAAGAAATCAATTTTCGGGAATTTCCCCATTGCAATGGCAGTTTCTTTAACTACTCCTCCATGACCACCAGCAGCCAGTATAAGTAAGTTTCCGCTCAAAAAAATCAGCTCCATCTTTACTTCTTTAGTAACTTAGTATTTAATTAGAATTAAACAACTTTCAAACCAACTACTAAACCACTAAATCTTATCTACTACTGATAGCCACCTCGTAATATCTATTCAATCTATCAAGCAAATACGAAATAGATATTCACTGTTAAATTACTCTCAACCGGGTTTCTTCCTATTGTATATACCATTCAATCAATCTATAATTCTCACTAAAAACGCCTCAAGCCCTTATCCCGCAAGGTTTCTAGCACTCAATCTAACTACGATACTCAGTTCCGCAACTCCATTCAATAATTCCCCATTATTCGAAGGCATACAAAGCCCGTCAAATCAACGTTTTCAAATTCAGTTTTAGCGTCTTATCTTTACCGAATCGTCAAAAGACAAGTATGAGATATAGATAAATACCTGTATATAGTGGCAGTTATTTATCTAACTTCCATATATAGCGTGTAGATACTTAAATCGTTAAAACTTATCTCCTACATATACTCACGTCTCAATTTCCATTCAAACATCACCATTCAATATACATTTAATCACTTTTAAAACTCGATTAATTAAGATTGAATAGTAATAACTTCACTTTTTCACAACCCTTAATTACATCTAAAATGCACCTTGAACCGTTGATATATCTAGCTTTCTATAAGGTTATCTTTATATGATTCTCAGCTCCCAACCACCATTCAATCAGTCTAATTAATCCCAGCTCGAAGAGCTGAAGAATACTCACAAATAGGGAACCTCTTCCTCCACATCATCACTATTCCCTTCACCATGCACACTACACTCAACTTCCCCATTTACATATCGAAATTCACCATAATCTGGACATTTATCATTACCAAATTCAAGCAACAATTGATCAAACGACGCATCTGTATTATCTATACCTTTCAAACTCAGCTCTATTACTATCACAAACTTCCTCTTTAACATTTTCAATAATCTTCATAACACTCAGCACTGCGATCGCCGCCAAAATTCCTAAAAAAACAACAACAGCAAGGACCTCAATCAAAGTAATTCCCTTTGATCCAACTCTATTAACAAATAATCTATTATTAATCATTCAACAACACCTCCAAGATCACATAAAAGAAACCCTACTCAAATTCTGTAAACTCAAAGGTGTTCATTATACATTCACAATTAAATAATATCCAGGGCATCTAACCCAACCTCACACTATACTACCGACACCCCAGTGTCTAAGGTTAACAACCCACAGCATAGCCGAGTGTCTTCATTGATAAAGGTAAGAAGACATCACCCAAAAAAATATACTACACTCTTCGAAAGAGGAGCAGCTATCAACATAACATACTAAGTCCACTAACTAAAGTAGCCTAATAAAAACTATAATATAAAAACGATGTTTTTTAACTACCAAACTATTACCAATTTTACATTTCTATGCCTTTAATCCAACTCTACTACTCTCCACAACACCCGCTAAATACTCCAACAAATCCTCACGCAAACCCTCATTCTTCAACGCAAACTCAACCTGAGTCTTAATAAACCCAAACTTCTCACCAACATCATAACGTTTTCCTTCAAAATCGTATGCAAAAACTCGTTCGATTTCATTCAAATGCTGAATCGCATCTGTCAACTGAATTTCTCCACCAGCACCCGTTTCCTGTTTATCTAAAAACATAAATATCTCTGGAGTCAGGATATACCTTCCCATTATCGCTAGGTTTGATGGTGCTGTACCAGGTGCAGGCTTCTCCACAAAATTCGTAACTTGATACCTTCTTCCAACCTGAACAGCAGGATCCACAATTCCATAACGATGTGTCTCCTCATCAGGAACAGATTGAACTCAAATGACAGAAGAATACGTCTTTTCATACTCATCCATCAACTGACGTAAACAAGGTTTTTCAGCTTGGACAATATCATCCCCAAGTAGCACTGCAAATGGCTCATCTCCAATAAATTTACGCGCACTCCACACAGCGTGTCCTAAGCCTTTTGGCTCCTTTTGACGAATATAGTGGATATCTACCCTAGAAGATTTTTGAACTTCTTCTAGAAGCTCTAGTTTTCCTTTTTCTAATAAATTCTGTTCTAATTCGTATGAGTTATCAAAATGATCCTCAATTGCACGTTTAGTTTTACCAGTAACAATAATAATATCCTCAATTCCAGATTCGACTGCTTCTTCGACAATATATTGAATTGTCGGTTTATCAACGATTGGCAGCATTTCCTTTGGCATTGCTTTTGTCGCAGGTAAGAATCTTGTTCCAAGTCCTGCCGCAGGAATAATCTCCTTTCTTACTTTCATTTTAAATAACTCCCTATTAATTACTATTTATTCTTAATTCATAACTGATACTAGCTTTTCTTTCTTCGGCTCCACTCGATTGTTTGCTAAATCTATTAATTTCTTGCTTAACACTTCGGTTTCAAGTTCTAAACCATGAGCGAGAATTTCTTTAACCTCATCTGTATAAAGGTTATACGTCTTCCCAATATAAATCTTAGGATAGATTTGCCCCTTATCCAGATGAATCTCATCCTCATTCAACAACTCTTCAAACATCTTCTCCCCAGGACGAAGTCCTGAAAAGCGTATCTCAATCTCATCTAATGTATAACCCGAAAGAGTTATTAAGTTTTTCGCCAAATCTACTATCTTAACCGGCTCACCCATATCAAGCACAAAAATTTCTCCACCGCGTGCCAATGCACCCGCCTGAAGCACTAATCTTGAGGCTTCTGGGATCGTCATAAAATATCGCGTCATTTCAGGATGAGTAACCGTCACAGGTCCACCCGCCTGAATCTGCTTTTTAAATAACGGAATTACGGATCCTCGACTACCAAGTACATTCCCAAATCGTACCGCTGCAAACTTTGTTTTACTTGTTAACGCAAGATTTTGAATAACCAACTCAGCCATGCGCTTCGTCGCACCCATCACATTTGTCGGGTTTACCGCTTTATCAGTTGAAACAAGGACAAAGTTCTTGACTCCAAACGCATCACAAGCTTCTGCTACATTCCTAGTTCCAAACACATTGTTCTTCACAGCCTCTTTTGGATTGTACTCCATTAAAGGAACATGCTTATGTGCGGCCGCATGGTATACTACATCTGGGGAATGTTTTTCAATAACTTCAAACATTCTTGCACGATCCTGTACATCTCCGATCACAGGAATAATTTCAAACTGTGTTCCATACTTATTTCGTAGTTCCATATCAATTAAATAAATACTGTTTTCCCCATGACCTACTAGCACAAGTTTTTTGGGGTTAAACTTACTAACCTGTCGACAAATTTCAGAACCGATTGAACCACCAGCACCTGTTACAAGAATCGTTTTACCTGTTAACTTTTCCGAAATACTTTCGGTGTCTAATTGTACGGGTTCTCTTCCTAATAGGTCTTCTACCTGAACATCACGGAAGCTATTTACAGTTACCTTACCAAGCATGACATCTTCAATTAACGGCATAATTTGTGTTTTTGCACTTGTTTTACTACATTCCTGGAAGATTTCATTTAATTCCTTTTTACTTAAAGATGGAATTGCAATAATGATATTTTCAATATCTTTCATTTTTACGATTTCTTCTATTGAACTTACCCCACCGAGAACTGGCACATTATAGATTTGTAGATTTTGTTTTTTAACATCGTCATCTACAAACGCAACAGGTTTAAGATCAAGATCATGATTTTGTTGTAGCTGCCTTGCTAGCATCGTCCCGGCAGCACCGGCACCAACGATCAACGTTCTCTTTTTTACTATTGTATCCTTAATAAAGGAATCTCGGAAAATTCTCCAAGAAAACCGTGACCCTCCAATAAAGAGAATATGCATCATCCATGTAAGCATTAATACTCTTACATACACATTTCCAATCACAAGATATTGGACAACCGCAAGAGTAATAATAGAAAATGTAATTGCCTTAGCAAGGCTGATTAACTCTCCTATACTTGCATACTCCCATGCTCTTTTATATAAGCGATATATATAAGCAAATACATGATGACCCGCTAATAGAGTAATAGAGCTTATTAGCAATGCGCGCGATGTAAAAATATTAAAATAAGGATGAAGAAAATAATAACTAATATAGATAGCCGTTAATACAATCATAGAATCGATTAAAACTAGCGACCCTACTCTATTTCGATAGGACAAGGTCTTACTCCCCCTTTAAACGCCTCTATGTATACTATTTATAGAAGCAAAGAATTCTTTTTCTTTCTATATAAATTGCTTTTAGAATATCCCAAACAATTTCTTTTTCTTAATCTTTTCCGGCGTTTCCTTTATAACTGCTTTTCCTTCAAGAAGTAACTCTGCATTTTCCTTGAAGTAATATTCTACTTCTATTCCAAACTCTTTAACCAACTCACGATAGGCTTCTCTCATTCTGAATGGACGACTTGATAGATTATGAGCATCAGAAGCGACAAAATGAGTTAAGTTTGATTCAACTAATTGCATCGTGAATTTCTTTATCTTTTTACCGAAATGTCCAGTCACACTTGAAGACGTTATTTGCGTGCATGCTCCATTTTTCACGAACTTATACAACATGTCAGGATTTTCGATAATTTCGCTATTTCGCTCAGGATGAACGATTACTGGAGTTAATCCCTTTAACTGAATATCAAATAATAACTGTTCGGAATAACGTGGAACATGTCCAGTTGGAAATTCAATAAATAAGTATTTTCCGCCATCATTCAGCGTTAACACTTCTCCACTCTCATATTCTTCTATCATCTCTCCATAGATCCTAGGTTCTTGTCCGGGTAATATCGTTAGGGGAATCTTATGTTGAGATAAAGCTGTATTAAGCACCTCAACCTGCTGTAGAATTTTCTCTTTTGGGTTATTATAATCTCTATTTTTATGATGGGGAGTTGCAATAATTTTCGTAATTCCTTCAGAAACAGCTAACTTTGCCATTTCAATGCTTTCATCTAGGTCTTTTGCACCATCATCAAGGCATGGCAAGATGTGGCTGTGTATATCTATCATTGTTATCCCCCTTTAACTTGTACAATTTTTCGACAAATTATTCTACCAAAATGCTTACAATCGTAATAGTAGCATATAATATATAGCAATTGAATAGGGGATTTTGTCGAATAGTGACGAAATCCCCTTTAAATTTTGGAAATAAACTCAGTTAGTTCCATAGTAATAATAATGCTGACTTTCTTTTTGGCTTTTATTGTTAAGAACAACACCTAATAATCTCGCCTGGGCATTTACAAGTAGTTCTTTCGCCTTGATAGCAGCTTCATTTTCTGTTTTTCCACTACTCACTACCATGACAACCCCATCACATTTATTTGCAAGGATCTGTGCATCTGTCACAACAAGTACTGGTGGTGTATCAAAAATAATAACATCAAAGCCTTCTTGTGCGTTTTTCATAAATTCATTCATTGACTTTGAACCAAGAAGCTCAGCTGGATTAGGCGGAACTGGTCCACTCGTCAATAAATAAAGATTCTCTTGATCAGTTGCTTGTACGGCATCTATAAGTGAAGCTTGTTTTGTTAAGACATTTGTTAGTCCAACATGATTTTCTGTTCTAAATGAATAATGTGCTGTTGGCTTACGTAGATCAGCATCCACTAATAGTACTTTTTTGCCTTGCTGAGCAAACACAACCGCAATATTATTCGTCGTTGTTGATTTTCCTTCACCAGGACCAGAGGAAGTAACCATCAACGTACGTAATTCTTCATCCACGGTGGAGAATTGAATATTGGTGCGAATCGTTCTATATTGTTCTGAAATCGGTGATTTCGGGTTAAGCATCGTAATTAAGCTTCGGTTTTTATTTGAAAATTGTTTACGCACTGATTTTTTACGAGCCAACGGATTCACTCCTTACTCTACTAAAGCTTTTCTGGCTAGGAATATTTGCAGTTTCAGCTTCCATATCAATTGTTGTAATTGCACCTAACACTGGTAATTCTAATAACTTTTCAATATCTTGTTCATTTTTTATAGTGTTATCTAAATATTCAAGCAAGAACGCTAATCCTACTCCAAGCATTAATCCGACAACTAGTCCAATTGCCATATTTAGAACTGGCTGTGGTTTCACAGGTGATTGATTTTCAGCAACTACAGCAGGCGAAAGGACCTGTACGTTATCAACATTCATAATAGTTACAATTTCTTTTTGAAATACCGAAGCAACTGTATTGGCAATATCGGCAGCCATTCTTGGATCTGTATCCTGAACTGTTATATTTACTACTTGTGAATTCTGTTCATTGGCTACTGAGATTTGACTATTAATAGCTCCAGTTGATCTATCCAAATTTAATTCTTCTTTCACAACATCTAGGATTGCTGGAGTTTTAATAATGATACTATAGGTATTAATTAATTGTAAGTTTGTTTGAATTTCCCCAGTATTTATTGTTTGTTGTTCATTTTTCGATTGATTTACAATAATTTGAGAAGTTGAACTATAAACTGGTGTTAAAAAGAAGAAACTTATGACACCTACTGTTGCTACTACAACGACTGTTAATAGTATTATTAATGAAAGACGTTTGCGTATCGTCTGGAATAACTCTTTTAAACTAATTGTCTCTTCCATACTGACCTCCGAAACTAGTAATTTTTTAAAACACTAAATGTAATTATATACCCGGTTTTTACAAATTTCTACAAAAACCACAAAAAAGTTAATGCCACATTGTTCCTATCTAGTCCTTTTGACCCAACTCTATTTTTATCATATATAATTATTGTCGAAAAAAACATGGATAATGATGACAAATTATAACCATCTTCATTCTTCATTTTTGTTATGATATTGAACACAAATAGAAGAGGAAAGGGTGGTTATATGTACTTTGAAAACTTGCTTGATGTATTATTAGGACCTCGGGAGATTCTTCATGATATGGAGTGTTCCGTTTGTGGATATGAAGAAGTATATTATATAAACCCTATAAGCAGGAAACAAATTGGTAGAGCTTGTAAGGGCTGCAACTTTGTTCAAACTTTTAATGATTAAAGTTATTTTGTTCCTATTTAAACATCTGATTTAATTAAGCATAAGTTCCTTACGTTTTTTTATACACGTAAGGAACTTTATATTATTATTGAACATAACCAATAATCTATTCTCTTTATGATAAATTTTACATTAAATGAGCATACTAAAATTGAAAAAAATCATCGATCTTCAAGTTCCCCAATACCAAGGTTTCATTTCCCCAAAAATTCACAACATATTTTATATTACTGTATTCCTAGAAAAAAGTCATCAATTTACTTAATTCTGCGAAAGTTTTACATTTTTCTACAAAACATACCACTATTATAAGAAAAAATGGAAATTTTGTTGTAATTATGTAGGATAAAGGGTTATTCTTTATATATACAATTCGGACTAATAGGAGATAGGTAGATTTATGAATAGATTTAGAAAAACTCTTATATACATAGCATTTATCAGCTTATTAATGTTTATTTTCCCTCCTAATACAGTGCTTGGTTTCACAGATGCTCAACATTCAATTAATATAGTAAACGAGTCGGAGAATGAAGGAACAGAACCAACTCCACCATCAACCAATCCTGTGGAAGAAACGCCCAAACCAGAGGAACCTAAAGAGGAAGAACCTGCTCCAGAACCTACTCAACCACCAGAGAATCCAGGAACTGGGGGAACACCAGGCCAAAGTGAGCAGCCTAAACCACAAGAGCCAAAACCAACACAACCAAAACCTGACCCGAAGCCTAACCAGGAAAATCCGGTAAAACCTAAGCCCTCAAAGCCGACACCTAACCAAAACTCAGGAGGTTCGAAGCCAACACCAACTGGTACAAATAAACCGGCGGTTCCATCGGGTAATACATACTCTCAACCGGCTAGAAGTAGTTCAACTAACAGCTCAAACATATCAACCAATGAGGTTGTCGATGAGGAGAAAGAAGAAGCCGCTGACCAAGAGACAGAAAATACGGATTTGGAAACTGCAGAAGAGGTTGAAGTAGAAGAGACTACTGAAGATGAGGAGTCTTTAGAAGAGAATAAAGAAGAAGAAAAGGTTGAAAAAACCGTAAAAACAGAAATAGCTTCTGAAACAGATAAGAATGGGGCATCCACTTCATTCATGGTTGGGATGATCATTTTCTCAATCTTTATTTTAGTCGTAGTAGGTGGAGCTATTTATTGGATCGTTTCAAAAAGGAAAAATAGATATTAATGAATCGAGTAGGGGGAGGTGACTAACCTCC
>NZ_NSEB01000038.1 GCF_002734215.1 Fredinandcohnia onubensis | reverse complement strand
AATCGAGTAGGGGGAGGTGACTAACCTCCGACCTCTCACACCACCGTACGTACCGTTCGGTATACGGCGGTTCCATTAAGATTGACGCAAAATTTCATAGCGATTATATAGACTTCTCAACCCTCGTAGACTCCAATAAGAGTTATCGAGGGTTTTGTTTAATATTGGGCTACAAGCAATTCTCCAGTATTTCTTTCTGGAGTTACCCCATTCGTGTGCTTTGTTTTCGGGTACACCAAGGCCGATTAGTTTCCTAACTTTTGTCCTTGGTTTCTTCCACTGTTTCCATTCGCACATTCTAAGCCTTCTTCTTATCCATTCATCAAATTCTTTGAATTTGCTAGGAGTGTCAGCTAAAGCGAAGTACCCACACCATCCCGTTAGATAACGGTTTAACATTTCAATCCTTATTTCCATGGGAAGAGGTTTTGACCGAGAGGTAATTTCTCGAATCTTCATCTTAAAGCGTTTGATGCTTTCTTTCGCAATTCGCACCTTCGGTTCTTTATTCCAAGTAAAGCTGAAACCAAGGAATTTCCGTCTCCATGGACGAGCGACTGCTGACTTATCCCTGTTCACCTTTAACTTTAGCTTCTGCTCAATAAACGTCGTAATGGATTCCATTACACGTTCTCCTGCTTTTAATGACTTGACATAAATATTGCAGTCATCTGCATAACGGACAAACTTATGCCCTCTGGCTTCTAATTCTTTATCTAATTTATCAAGAATTATATTTGAAAGAAGAGGACTGAGAGGTCCTCCTTGCGGAGTCCCTTCCTCTGTTAATTGTACGACCCCATTAAGCATTACACCTGATTGAAGGTATTTCCGGATTAGTTTTAGAAGTATGCGGTCTTCAATTCTTTTAGCGAGTATTCCCATCAATTTGTCATGGTTGACCTTATCAAAGAACTTTTCTAAGTCCATATCAATTACCCATCGGAAACCCTCTTTGATATATCCCTTTGCCTTTCTTACCGCATCATGGGCGCTCCTATTAGGTCGGAAGCCATAACTGCTTTTAGAAAAGGTTGGGTCAAAGATTGGGGTTAATACTTGGGCAATTGCCTGTTGAATGAAACGGTCTGTCACAGTTGGTATGCCTAAAAGCCTTATCCCACCGCTTGGTTTCGGGATCTCGACACGGCGGACAGGAGAAGGTTGATAGCTACCTGTTCTCAAAGCCTCCCGAAGGGAATCCCAGTTTTCATAGAGATGTCTTCGTAGGGATTTTACGGACATTCCATCTATGCCGTGACTTCCTTTGTTCTGCTCTACCCGTTTTAGGGCAGTTAAGAGATTTTCCCGTGACAAAATTCGTTCCATTAACATAATGCTATTCCTTTCTACGTGAATGAAGGTTCTATTTATGCCGGCTCTTGCTCCACCCTCCTAAAGCCCCCAGCGGATTCACCGCTTCCTTCTTTAGGTAAGTCCTTTCAGATTGTCTGTGTTCAATGCAATTACCGAATGTACAGATTTCATTCTTTCTTAATAGTTCAGTCCTTCCCATTCTTTCTCGAGTTAGAATGGTACTATGACTTCTGCTGACTTCTGATTGTTCAGCTATCCATTGCTGAATAGGTTACCAAGTATACTTGGCGTTTCAATCAGACCTCCCCGGGTAAGAGTGCAGTCTTTCCCTCCACCTATCTGCTTCATTTACTCTGTACCATCTTCGGCAGTATGGACTTCGTCTTGTTGTGCAGACTCATCCAATGGTATCTAGCCTTATATGAAGTTCGTATTCCTCAGACCGGAGGTTTGCCGCTCGCTTCCTTCAGATTCCGCGTCACCGCGGACACCCTTGCGTTAAGCTAACCACTACTACTGCCTTCGTGGTTCGGGACTTACACCCTATAGACTGCACCCATGCCGGGCGCACACA
>NZ_NSEB01000037.1 GCF_002734215.1 Fredinandcohnia onubensis | reverse complement strand
TGTATTGTGTTCAGTTTTCAAAGAACTTTGGTGGAGCCTAGCGGGATCGAACCGCTGACCTCCTGCGTGCAAGGCAGGCGCTCTCCCAGCTGAGCTAAGGCCCCGTAATTTATAATGGTCGGGAAGACAGGATTCGAACCTGCGACCCCTTGGTCCCAAACCAAGTGCTCTACCAAGCTGAGCTACTTCCCGTAATGGCGCGCCCGAAAGGAGTCGAACCCATAGCCTTCTGATCCGTAGTCAGACGCTCTATCCAATTGAGCTACGGGCGCATAATTTATTAAAGTGGTGCCGAGGACCGGAATCGAACCGGTACGGTAGTCACCTACCGCAGGATTTTAAGTCCTGTGCGTCTGCCAGTTCCGCCACCCCGGCAAGTAATGCCATGGAGCGGAAGACGGGATTCGAACCCGCGACCCCCACCTTGGCAAGGTGGTGTTCTACCACTGAACTACTTCCGCATAATGCGGGTGAAGGGACTCGAACCCCCACGTCAAAGACACTAGATCCTAAGTCTAGCGCGTCTGCCAATTCCGCCACACCCGCATATTTAATTTAAATGGTGAGCCATGAAGGACTCGAACCTTCGACCCTCTGATTAAAAGTCAGATGCTCTACCAACTGAGCTAATGGCTCGTACATAATATAACTTGTACAATTTGAAAATGGTGGAGGATGACGGGATCGAACCGCCGACCCCCTGCTTGTAAGGCAGGTGCTCTCCCAGCTGAGCTAATCCTCCATTTTTTTCAGCCTAGCGACGTCCTACTCTCACAGGGGCA
>NZ_NSEB01000036.1 GCF_002734215.1 Fredinandcohnia onubensis | reverse complement strand
CTTCTTCAATCAGCCTAGGCTTTTTTTAAATGTCCTTTAAAAACCGACAGGAAAACTAAACTGTACCCTGTAGAGTAGACACTTAAAAAAAGACTACTCTACAGGGTCTTTTTGTGTACAATTAAATGAAAATGGGACAGGAGAATAAATAGAATGAGCAAAAAAACATTTACCGAAAGAGAGATTGATATATTAACAAGAAATCCATATGTTAAATCGGTGAGCACAAAAGGGATTACCTACACCGAGGAACTTAAACAGACTTTTATTGACCTATATGAGAAAGGAAAGCTTCCTAGAGAAATATTCGAAAGCTGTGGATTTAATATAGAAATTCTCGGGATGGAACGTGTTCATAGTTCCGCCAAAAGGTGGCGGAAAGCCTACCGTAAGGATGGGGTATTAGGCCTACGTGATACACGGGCTGGGAACTCGGGAAGAACACATAAAAAAGAACTCTCAGTTGAAGAGAAAAATGTACGGTTAGAAGCAGAAAACAACTTATTAAAAGCAGAGATTGAATTATTAAAAAAGATACGATTCGCAGAAAGGGGGCTAAAGAAGTAGAAGTAACATTATCAGCAAACGAAAAGTTCATTCTCATTAAACACGTCATTAAAAAATATAATTTGAAAAACATGGTCAGTTACCTTTGTAAAACGGCTAAGGTGTCACGTTCCGGCTACTATAATTACTTCTCTGAAGCTGCCATTGAACGAAGAATGCAGAATGAGAAAATGGATGAAATCGCCCGAGATATAATCTTAAAAGCATACAAATTTAAAAATCGAAAAAAAGGGGCTCGCCAAATCAAAATGACTTTGGCAGGTCAATTTAAAGTTGTCTATAACTTGAAACGAATCAGAAGAATTATGAAGAAATATTCAATAATTTGTCCTATTAGAAAAGTGAACCCTTACAAACGAATGATGAAGGCCACTAAAGAGCATACGGTCCTTGCGAACCTACTAAATAGGGAATTCAAACAAGAGTTCCCTTATAAAGTCCTTCTTACTGATATTACATATCTGTTTTACGGGAAAGGTAAAAAGGCATATTTATCAACTATTAAAGATGGTTCCACTAACGAAATTCTAGCTTACCAAGTCTCTGATCGTGTAACACTTGATATCGCTACAAACACTCTTAAGAAATTAAAGAGTAATAAGAAGATTAAGTTCGTTGAAGGTGCCTTCATTCACTCTGACCAGGGAAGTCATTATACGAGTCCTGTATATCAAAAAATGGTGGAGAATTATAAACTGGGACAATCTATGTCTCGTAGAGGAAATTGTTGGGACAACGCCCCACAGGAATCTTTCTTTGGACATTTTAAGGATGAGGCGAACATCAAACCATGTGAAACCCTTAAGGAACTAAAACGTGAAATTAACGATTACATGACGTATTATAACAACTACAGATATCAGTGGGATTTAAAAAAGATGACCCCTGTTCAATACAGAGATCACCTTCTTCAATCAGCCTAGGCTTTTTTTAAATGTCCTTTACAAAGGGTACAGTTTA
>NZ_NSEB01000035.1 GCF_002734215.1 Fredinandcohnia onubensis | reverse complement strand
TATGTGTCTACTCTATAGGGTACATTTTATGAGAGGACTGTTGCTTTTTTTGTTTCTGGATTAAAAATGGATTGGAGCTTAATCGTCCTCACACATACTGAACAGAGTCTAAGTGAAGGTACGAATACAGGTTAATCGTCCCCTCACTCAGCGAACAGAGCTTAAGTGAAGGTACGAAAACAGGTTAATCGTCCCCTCACTCATTGAACAGAGTCTAAGTGAAGGTACGAAAACAGCTTAATCGTCCCCTCATTCACTAAACAGAGCTTAAGTGAAGGTACGAAAACAGGTTAAACGTACCCTCATTCACCGAACAGAGTCTAAGTGAAGGTACGAAAACAAAATAATCCTACCGTCACCTATGATCACACCATAATCTTACAGATATCATTTGTGAATTCTACTGGGTCTTGAATTGGTAGTCCTTCAATAAGAAGAGCTTGGTTGTATAATAAGTGAGTATATAAATCTAACTTCGTTTGATCGTTTTCAAATGCATTTTTCAATGATTGGAAGACTTCATGTTGTACGTTGATCTCCAGCACTTTGTCAGCTTTAATGTTTTGGTTATCTGGCATGGCATTTAGCACTTTTTCCATTTCAATGGAGATTTCACCATCCGTTGATAAGCAGACTGGATGTGTTTTTAGACGTTTTGAAATTCTTACATCCGTTACCTTGCCAGTTAATGCATTTTTCATGTATTCAAATAGCTCTTTGTTCTCGTTTTGTTCTTCTTCCGTTGCTTTGTCGTTTTCATTTGGTTCAAAGCCTAGATCGCTGCTTGAGACAGATTTAAATTCTTTTTCCTTGTAATTCATGAGCATTTTAATCGCAAATTCATCAATATCCTCTGTGAAATAAAGGATTTCATAGCCCTTATCAGCCACTAATTCTGTTTGTGGTAGTTTATCGATTCGTTCTACTGAATCACCAGTTGCATAATATATATACTTTTGATCTTCCGACATTCTAGATACATATTCATCTAATGTGACAAGGTTTTTCTCTTTGGAAGAATAAAAGAGTAACAAATCTTGTAATGTTTCCTTATTGCTTCCGAAATGACTATACACCCCAAATTTTAATTGGCGACCAAAGCTATTATAGAACTTTTTATAATTTTCGCGTTCATTCTTTAGCATGCTTTGTAATTCGCTCTTTATTTTCTTATTGATGTTTTTCGCAATAAGCTTTAATTGTCGGTCCTGCTGAAGCATTTCTCTTGAAATATTAAGTGATAAATCCTCAGAATCTACCAACCCCTTAACAAAGCTAAAATAATCTGGAAGCAGGTCGGCGCATTTGTTCATTATTAAAACCCCGTTTGAGTAGAGCTCAAGTCCCTTCTCGTATTCCTTTGAATAATAGTCAAAAGGAATATTTTCAGGTATATATAATATTGCATTATAGCGGATTGTTCCATCAACACTGATATGAATATGTTTCAGTGGCTTATCAAAACCATAGTGTTTTTCATTATAGAACTTTTCATAGTCTTCATCTGTTAGTTCGCTTTTGTTCTTTCTCCAAATTGGAACCATGCTGTTGATGACTTGTTCCTCAGTAACCTGCTCGTATTCAGATTCGCTTCCTTCTTTAAGTTTACTTGTTGTAACATCCATCTTTATTGGGTAGCGAATGAAATCTGAATACTTTTTAATTATTGATTTTAAACGGTATTCTTCTAAAAATTCATCATACGTTTCATCTTCAGTGTTTTCTTTGATTTTTAAAATGATATCTGTACCGACTGTATCTTTTTCCACCGTTTCAATGGTATATCCATCAGCACCCGTTGATTCCCATTTGTATGCTTCTTCACTGCCCAGTGCTTTACTTACGACAGTCACAACATCTGCAACCATGAAAGCAGCGTAAAATCCAACACCGAATTGACCAATGATATCGTGACCATCTTTAATTTCCGTTTCCTTTTTAAAAGCTAAGGAACCACTTTTTGCAATTGTTCCAAGATTCGTTTCTAGCTCTTCCTTTGTCATACCGATTCCAGTATCAGAAATGGTAAGAGTTCTGTTATCCTTGTTAGCGGTAATTTTAATGAAGTAGCTATCTTTATCAAATTGATAACGATCATCGGTTAGCGCCTTATAGTAGATTTTGTCAATCGCATCGCTGGAGTTTGAGATTAGCTCCCGTAAAAATACTTCTCTCTGCGAATAAATGGAATTAATCATCATTTCTAATAACCTTTTAGACTCTGCTTTAAACTGCTTTTTTGCCATACTAAATCCCCTTTCCGTAAATAACTGTTACAATTTTATTGTTCTACGTTAGCACTCTAGATCCCGGAGTGCTAACACCCAATTTTTTAATAACATATATTTTTTTCTCTGTCAATCAAGTTGCTAGTTAATCTTTTAAAAATGTGGTGATTTTCTCTTTATGATTTTGAAAGGATTGTTCACCAAGCTTTACGAGGAAATCGATATATTCTGGTGCATCAAATGGAACCTCTCGGCCAAGTTCTTCATTTATGCGAACATAGTTATCACTTAGTAAATGCTGACAATGATAAGTTACCGATTCCGATGACAAATGCAGGGCGAGATCGAGTAGTTTTGGAGTCATTTTCATCGATGGAAGATTAAATGGCAGCCATTTATTTACGCCCCATTCTTTCTTTTTTTCAATCGAGAAGTCAATTTTTTGTAAACCTGTCCCAATTGATAAAATTTGAATGTCGGATAAATTCTTCTCAAAATAGTGCTGGGCTTCGGTAATACAAACAAGCGAAGGATTATTAGCCCAAAGTCCCCCATCAATGGCTAAATAGTGATTATTAATATTATTTGGTGGGAAAAAGACGGGTGCTGAACATGAAGACAGAACGGCATCCCAAAGCTTTATGGAGTGATCGTCCTGTTCTGCATTCCCATAATTCGTTCGGTGGACAAAAGGTTTTCCATTGGTAATATCAACTGTCGGGATAAGCAAGGGTTTTTCTATATCAAATAATGTAATTTCACCAAATGCTTCTTGAATATAGTGTCGTAAAAATTGATCACTGTACACACTCTTTAGAAACCCTATTTTCGCTTGCTTGGTAAAAATCTTTTCCCCGTATTTGATGTAGTTTTCCTGTACATCTTCCATATCTATCTCTAGAGTCGCTGAAGCAGCAATGATTGATCCAGTACTCGTTCCTGCAACCATATCAAACATCTCAGAGATGGGTTTTTTATATTCTTTTTCTATTAAGCGTAAAATGGCAACAGCAAAGACTCCGCGAATTCCGCCCCCATCAATGCATAAGATTTTCATATTTTTCACCCATTCCCCATTTTTCCTATTAGTATTCCCTTGGCGGCACATAGGTATAAGTAGCAAAAAAGATGCCCTATAAAAAGGCATCTTACGCTTTTGTTCTACCTATTTTTTTATCCATACCCGATTCCCCTCTTCACGAAAGGTTAATTGCTGTTTATCAAGTAACTCTAAGAAAGGAATGAGATATTTACGAGAAAGTGAAAGAATTTCTTTTGCTTCTGATAAACTAAAACGATCGCTTGTTTGAGCTTGTAGCCTAGCGACAGCTTTGTCAAAAGCATTTTTGTGAACCAATGTGTCTTCACCTAGTAAGAATGCTTGAGTTGTTTTTAATAGATAGGCTTTAAGCTCATTTGATGCTTGATTTTTAATGGCAAATTCTTTTATATAATCTGGCCATTTTTTTGGTTGAATACCATCATTAAGAAGAGATGCTACAATGTTCTCTAGCGGCCCTTTCGGTAAGCTTGGGCAAAAAGTTGCTACTAATAAATATTGTTCGTCCTTTTTAATGGCTCTGTTTTGTTCTAGTTCATTTATACAGTATTCTATTAGATTTTTATCTTGTTTAACCTCTTGAAGAAGTTCAGCCTTACTTATTCCTATTCGTAAAGGAAATTCTTCGTGATAATTGGTTAATTTTTTGAGGATCACATCATTTAGTTCGGAAACGGTTCGTTTCAAACTATAACCCTTCTCATTAACTTTGATGTACTTTCCCGACGATAAAATCTCTTCAACCTCTTCCTCTTGTAAGGAAGATAGCTGAATTAGCCGAAGCTTTGATAATAGCTTATGAGTATGAAGTAAATCATCAATGATTTCTGATGGTGAACGTTTCATATGTTTTTTGAGCATAGTTATGGTTTCTTCACCAAATCTGTATTTTTGAGCTTGTGGCTGAATAATCCATCCACCACCAAGTGTTTCAACCGGGGTAGGTCTTCGTAAAATAAACCTATCCCCGCGGCGTACAACAATTTCTTCATCTAATCGAATCTGACAAAGTATCTCATCCGATGATTCCTGAATCTCATTTCGGTCAAAAAATATAATTTTTCCGTAAGCTTCTGTGGTACCTACATGTAGCTTGACTGGTGAACGTTGCTTTAGTGGAATTGATAGTGATGAAGCAAGCTGCAGTGATACATCAATCGTGTTTGTTACTTGAAAGTTTTCTGAATCTACTAGCACGTCGCCACGTTTAATCTCGTCTTTAGTTGCTCCGGTGATGTTTAGTGCTACACGTTGCCCTGCCTGCGCCTGTTCTGTTTCTTGCTTATGTACTTGAATTTGGCGTATTTTAATCTTTTTCTCTGATGGCAAAAGGGTTAATGGACTGTCTTTTGTCACAATGCCTTCAAACACGGTTCCTCTAACAACAGTACCATGTCCTTGAACTGTATAGGCCTGGTCAATTGGCAAGCGAAATGATCCATTACGATCTCTTTGGTTAAGATTATTGAGTTCCTTTTGAATAGCTTGTTTTAGTTCTGGTATTCCGTTTCCTGATAAGCTATCAACATACAGGATTGGAGCATCCTTATAATCCGTTTCGGAGAGTAAATCATTTATCTCATCGACAGCGAGTTCGAGCAACTCCTTTTCTACCCTTTCAATCTTTGAAACGACAATCATACATTTCTTAATGCCCAAAATTTTTAATATTTGGAGGTGTTCTTTTGTTTGTGGCATAACCCCTTCGTCCGCTGCAATCACAAGCAACACAAGATCAATCCCGGCAACACCGGCAATCATTTGTCTAATGAATCGCTCATGTCCAGGTACATCCACGATTGATACGTGGATTCCGTTGTCCAATATAAGGGGTGCATATCCTGGTTCAATCGAAATATTACGCTCTTTTTCTTCTTTTAACCGATCGGTATCAACACCTGTTAATGCTCTCGTGAGGGTTGTTTTCCCATGATCAATATGTCCCGCCATTCCAATGGTGTAATAGACTTCAGTCATTATTTCACTCCTCTCTTTTTATTTACCGTAGTCTCTTCCTTCTACTTTACTAGGAAGCTTGATGCAAATTCAAGCAGGATGATTATTATTTGCCTTAAAAATAGATTCCTGTATATAATGAAAGATGTTCAGTTTTGGGGTTGGCTGGGGTGCTGGTGTCCCCCTGGGTCTTCAAAACCCTGAGGGAGGCGCGTGTCGTCTCCGGTGGGTTCGATTCCCACACAGTCCCGCCAAATAATTTTCTCTTAATATATGCTACTAAAGAAGGATTTCATGATATAGCAAAAAAACTGGGTGAAAAAGGATTATTCCTTTTTCATCCAGTTTTTTATTGCAATTCCATTTTTAAATCTGCTGCTTTTGTCCATCCAATTACTTTTAGACCATGATAGATAATTAAAGTTATGATAATTGGAAGGATAATTCCAACAGCGATATAAATTGATAAAACTATAGCACCCTGCTCAGCTAAGATATTAATAGGTGCGATTAATGAGTTAAGACCAAGTCCAGCCAATTCATAAGGAACTTGAAAATCAAAAATTAACGTTGCGATTGGAGCACAAATTACCGCAGCGATAAATGGCGGTATAGCAAGCCTTGGATTCTTGACTAAGTTCGGAAATTGGACCTTTGGAGTAATTAAGGATTGTGCAATGTTTGCCCCCGCATCATTTTGTTTAAACGACATGGCGGTGAATCCAGCAAATTGAACTGTACAACCAATTAAAGCGGCCGCACTTGAAACAGGATCAAGCTGTAATGCAATCGCAATTGCCGCGGAAGATGCAGGTGACATTAGGAAAATACTCCAAACGAGAGAGATGACCATAGGTCCAATAATAGGAGAACCAGCAACAGATGTTGCTATTTGTGCGCTTAACCATTCTAGTAATGGTGTGGTAATGATTGATAAAAATACACCCGCGATCCCTCCTACAAAAATAGCAGCAAATGGTATTGCCATCATATCAAGTTTTGTTTTTCCAGCAACACGCTTCCCTACCCAAGTTGCAACAACTGCAGCCATCACTGCACTAAGTGGTTGTCCTGTTACTAATGTGACTCCATTTTCAGTCATCTGAACCGCACTTGCTCCCACCGTTGAACAGGCCATTGCACTGAAAATGACGAGTGTATTACCTCCAAGCTGGTATGCTATACCTGCTCCAAGAGCTGGGGCTAACATAAGTTGTGCCGAAACTCCGATTATTGTAAAGCCTTCCCAACCAGTAAATGTTCCAAGTGATTCCATTAGGAGACCTATTCCAAGGGTAACTAAAACCGCATTTGCAAGTCCTTGTGAAGCTTTATACATTCGATCAATCAAATATTCTTTTGTTGCTCGTTTCATTGTGTAGTCCTCCTGATGTGTAGGTTTCTGAATTTTTAATCAAACTAAAGCAAAAAACGTAATTTTTGCAACTGAGTCTTAGAAATCTTACTGTTTACATGATTATTTATCATGATATAAATTGTTATAATGATATAGTTATTTTCAGATAGTGTCAACAATTGATTTTATTCTGAAAAGTTAAAAACGCTTTCATTTCAGAAGTTATGTACTTATATATCATCCCCTTTTAAGGAATGATAGTCTGGTGCATTATCTAATTGTTGTTATGGTAGGATAATGATGAGCTATACTAAGTCAAATTAATTTCTAAAGCTAAGTTTCTTATGCTAAAATAAATTTTGAAAATAGGTGCTAAAGTTAGGTACCAAAATACTAAGTGTGGAAGGAGTGAAGTTGATGTCTAAGAAGGAAGAAATCATTAAATTGACCTCCCTTTCAACAAAGGCTGGCTGAGGATGCAAAATCGGTCCTGAGGACCTGACGCAGGTTCTGCGTCATTTACCAAAAGCTACGCCAAATCCAAATTTATTAGTTGGTCTTGATACGCCTGATGATGCAGGAGTATATAAAATCAGTGATGATCTTGCGCTTGTGCAAACACTGGACTTTTTCACCCCAATTGTGGACGACCCATATATGTTTGGGCAAATTGCTGCAGCAAATGCTTTAAGCGATGTCTACGCAATGGGAGGTAAACCGATTACGGTCATGAACATCGTCGCCTTCCCTATTAATACATTGGATAAAAGTATTTTAGCCGACATCCTCGCAGGTGCTGCGGAGAAAGTAAGAGAATCAGGAGCTTCTTTGGTTGGTGGACACTCCATCGATGACAAGGAGCCAAAATTCGGATTATCCGTGACAGGTACTGTTCATCCTAATCGAATTCGTGCAAATGTCGGTGCAAAACCAGGTGACCGCCTTATTTTAACCAAGCCAATCGGTGTTGGGATCTTAACAACAGCTATTAAGAGAGACCTGCTAGAGGAAAAAGATATCAAAAAAGTAACAGACGTCATGGCAACATTAAATAAAAATGCTGCCGAAGTGATGGAAAACTATCACGTCCATGCTTGTACAGATGTTACAGGGTTCGGTCTTCTCGGTCACGCCATGGAAATGGCTGAAGGAAGCCGAGTTGGCATGACGATTCAATACGAAAATGTCCCTATTTTGCCAAGAACAAAAGAACTCGCTGAACAAAACGTAGTTCCAGGAGGAACAAAGAAAAATCATGCTTGGTTAGCAAAACGAATTGAGTATAGTTCTGGTCTTGATGAACTTGATCAACTCATTCTTTGTGATGCGATTACGTCAGGTGGACTTCTTGTATCTGTTCCAGAAACTGAAGCCGAAAAAATGCTACAAAAACTACACGAAAACAATGTAGAAGCGAGCATAATTGGTGAAGTAACAAGCGAAAAACCTGGAATGATTAAGGTAATCTAAAGGACTCTAGTTTGAGTCCTTTTTAGGTTGATAGGAAATAATAACATTAATGAAATTTACAAAATGAGGTGTCAAATTTGAAAACCAAAACTATTTATGTTCTTTTTCTAGTTTTAACCCTCCTTCTTACGGCATGTGGTTCAAATACTAGTGATGAAACCGAAAATGAGAAAGAAAAATCCTTTACAATTGGTGTCATTCCAGTCCAAACGGTTGGTGAAATGGAGACAGCAATGGATAAGCTTCAGAGTGTATTAACGGAGAAGTTAAACCGCGAAGTAACAGTAGAAGTGTATCCTGACTACAATGGTGTCGTAGAAGCAATGAATTATGACAAAATCGATATGGCCTATTTTGGTCCATTAACATATGTTGTGGCCCATGAAAAAAGTGGTGCAAAAGCGATCATCACACAATTGATTGACGGTGAGCCGTTTTACCATTCTTACATCATTACTCATAAAGATAGTCCGTTAAATTCTATCGATGATTTGGTCGCTAACTCAAAAGAAATTGATTTTGCTTTTGGTGATATTAACTCAACATCAGGCTCTCTCATTCCATCTATCGAATTACAAGATCAAGGTGTGTTTAAATCTGAAGATGAGCATAGTTTTAAAACAGTTAGATATACAGGTTCCCATGATGCCACAGCCTTAGCGGTACAAAATCAACAAGTCGGTGCCGGAGCTATTGATAGTGCAATCTATAATCAGTTAGTTGAATCTGGAAAAGTAGATGGTTCGTTAATTAAAACGATTTGGCAATCTGAAAAATTGTTTCAATATCCATGGGCGGTACATAAGGATACTGATGCCGAGACCATTCAAAAACTTAAAGATGCCTTCTTAGCAATTAAAGATGACGAAATTTTAGCTGCGTTCGGCGCGAGTGGATTTACAGAAGCAACGGATGAGGACTATGCAAGTATTCGGAAAGCTGCAATTAAACAAGGAATTATTAATGAATAGAGTTGATACTCATGTGGTTTAAACGAACTACTTTTCTAACTGTAGTTCTATTGGTTATCGGGATTTTTATTAGTATGAGATTAACCGAATTTGACTTATCAAAATTTCGTGATTTTCGAAATATGATTGATTTTCTTTCGCAATGGTTTCCAATGAATTACTCTGCACTACCCCGATTGCTATGGGATAGTGCGGAGACTCTTGCGATGGCTTTTCTAGGAAGTTTTTTTGGGCTAATTATTGCCTTGCCAATTAGCTTTCTTGCGGCAAAAAACACTTCACCATCCGGCATTGTTTACAATTTTGTACGAATTCTAATGAGCTTTGTCCGCTCAATTCCGGAGATTGTGTTCGGATTGATTTTATTAACGGCACTAGGGCTTGGCCCCTTCCCTGCTGTATTAGCTATTATGTTTCATAATATAGGCGTTCTTGGAAAATTAATTTCAGAACTAATTGAATCTGCAGAAGCTGGCCCACAGGAAGCAATGAGGGCAGTTGGAACTAAAAACTGGTTAGCATCCGTTTTTAGCATCCTTCCACAAATTTGGCCGAATGTCTTATCACAATATTTTTATCGGTTTGAGGTAGCGATACGTACCTCCCTCATTCTCGGATTTATTGGAGGTGGCGGGATTGGACAGCGACTATTTAATGATTTTAAAAGCTTTCAATATTCATCTGTGTCGTTGGACGTTTTGCTAATCATGGTAATCGTCATTATGGTGGATTCGTTTGGAAGCTACGTTCGGAATAAAGTGATATAAAGTTTAAAAGCCAGACACAAATAGTGACGATGCTTTTGATTGGGGGTATGTATGTAATGATTGAATTGAAGGATGTAACGGTTTACTATCCAAATACAAATAGACCTGCATTGAAAACTGTAAATCTTCACCTAACAGAGGGCGAATTTGTCTGTGTACTCGGTAAAAGCGGTGCGGGGAAATCAACGCTCATCCGCTGTATGAACGGGCTTCAACAGCCAACTAGTGGGGAAGTATTTTTAGATGGCGAACTTTTTACAAATAAAAATAATGAAGAACAACGGCTCATACGAAGAGAAATCGGAATGATCTTTCAGCATTTTAACCTCATCCCCCGCTTGACTGTATTGCAAAATACATTAACAGGCATGTTTGGCTATCGGAGTTCGCTGAAAAATTTACTTGGGATCTTTTCTAAGGAAGAAATTGACCAGGCAAAACGTGTATTAGGAGTTGTCGGTCTTTCTGAATTTGAAAGTCGTCGGATTGAACATTTAAGCGGTGGTCAAAAGCAGCGAGTTGGAATTGCACGTGCATTATTACAAAAACCTCGTGTGTTTCTAGGAGATGAACCGGTAGCAAGTTTAGACCCAGGCACGGCTAATCGTATTCTTTCGTTACTAAAGGAACTGCATGAGCGCCACAGACTCCTATCCGTGATAAATCTTCATGATGTTGGACTAGCAAAACAGTTTGCTTCAAGAATTATTGCCTTAAAAAGCGGTGAAATCATTTTTGATGGAAATTCCGAACAGTTTACTGAAGAAATCTATGAACAAACTTATCATTCATGAAAAATATCCATTCATAGGAAGTAATTGTTTTCTTTTTCGTGAATTGATATAATTTTTTATATTAACAGAAAAGAAGGTACATGCTTTGACGAAAAAGAAATTACAATACTGGCTTATTCAGATCCTTTTGATTTTAACGATTGTCTATGTTTCAACGAAAATTACCTTTTTATTTGAACCAATTGGTGTGTTTTTTTCTACCATCTTTTTCCCCATTTTGATTACGGGATTTCTTTATTTTCTATTAAATCCTGTTGTCAAATTCCTTCACCGCCATAAGGTTCCGAGGAGTTTAGGGATTATCATTATTTACATTGCGTTTTTTGGGTTAATCGTGTTAGCAGTTGGAAATTTAGTCCCTATTATTACAAAACAATTTGCAGCCCTAGGCAATGCCCTACCTGGCTATGCCAACCAAGTGATGGACTTTTTTGAGAATTTCTCAAAGTCCTCTGAATTTAAGTGGATTCAGGATGAACAACAAGAGCTTCTGAATACGATTGAAGAAAAACTAATTGCATTTGCAAATACTCTTCCAAACCGTATTACGGGTGGTATTACACAAATTATTGGTTTTGTGACAAATATTGCAATCATTCTTGTGACTGTGCCTTTTCTATTATTTTATATGTTCAAGGATGGCGACCGTTTTCCACAGGCTATTGCAAGATTTTTTCCAACCGACTACAGAGACGAAGCTTTAACTATTTTAAAAGAAACTGGAGAGACACTCTCTGCTTATATTCAAGGGCAGGTAACGGTAGCATTAGCTGTTGGAACCTTATCGTTTATCGGGTATTTGATCATTGATTTACCGTTTGCGCTTGTCATGGCATTGATTGTTGCAGTAACGAATATTATTCCGTATGTTGGACCATTCCTTGGTGGTGCACCTGCAGTCATTGTCGCATTATTTGACTCGCCTACGAAGGCATTGTTAGTCGTCCTTGTGATTGTCATCGCCCAGCAAATTGAAGGGAATGTCCTTTCCCCTCTAATTCTTGGGAAGACGCTCGATACGCATCCGGCTACGATTATTATTCTTTTACTTGCAGCAGGAAATCTAGCAGGAGTATTAGGGATGATTCTAGCGATTCCAACCTATGCGGTTATCAAAACGATTGTCATCAATATTGTGAAATTCCTAAAAGCCAAGAAAAAGGCCGAACTAACAACAGACGTGTAAATGAAAACCACGGGACTTATTAAACTGTACCCTGTAGAGTAGACACTTAA
>NZ_NSEB01000034.1 GCF_002734215.1 Fredinandcohnia onubensis | reverse complement strand
CTATTCGAAGCTAGTTATGTCCCAGCCTCTTTTTACCTTTTGGCCTTATTTTTTATCAGTTGTTCTCTGTCATCTGTTTGTGGAGGCTCCTCCAACCACCCATGCTTAATCATAATATTGGCCCCATCCTCAGCATATAATGAGATTTCTGGAATTAATGAGGCATATTTTAATCCTACATCTCTCCTAGGGCTAGCGGCCACGGCCATTCCAAAATTCCCAATACCCGCTGCAATCATTGCTGATACATGAAACATAATAAGTTTGTCAGAGAAAACACTCACTTTACTATCCGTAACAGCTGAATCCCAGCTCATAGGAGCAGGAAGATCCTCTTTGATTAAAAAGTCGCTAAATAGCTCTATATATTTTTGAGAAAGTTTCTTTCCTCTTATTAAAAATTGTTTTACATCCTTACCTTCCACGATCTGTGCAAATCCTGTCATTAACACCTTACCAATTGCATTGGTTTGTACATTTAAAAATAAATGACTAATTTCGACTGAAGTTAGAGCTCTCTTTTTTCCAACGAATCCAGCCAGAAAATGCTGTTTCTCTACAAAATCAACCTTGTCAGGAATAGAAATATAAGGAGGTCGTACATAAGTTCCTTGTTTTAACATCAAATCACGTGTTTGATCCTGCAACTCAACACCTAAATTTAAGATACGCTTATGAAAAGCAACTACATCTGGACGTGTCGCGAGGCCAAGTGCCCCACTACTACCTGCCATTCCGAGAATGGACATTTGTCTTAAATACATTAATATAAAAGTATCAGAAAAAAGTCTCGGAGCTTTCACATTTACATCCTGCTCTGTAAACCCTAACGGGATAGGAAAGTCCTCTTTTTCAAAGATATCACGTGCGATTGCTATATTCTCTTTAGAGGCCTCCAATGTAAATTTAATAATTGGACGAACATCCTCATCCTCTACTTTTTCTAAAAAATATGAGTTTACACATAGTGCTAAAGTATCGTTTATGTATTGTGTCCATAAGCTCGACATTTCCGCAGCAGTTAAACGAATTTTGGATTTATCCTCCATGTTAACAACCGACCTCCTAGTCTAGACCTACCAAGGATAATTTCTCCTAAAAGCGAAAAAATTATTATACTATCCCCCCAAATTCGAAAAAAGAGCAAAAAAATAGCACTTGAGTAATTTCAAGTGCTTGATGATTCGATGATTCCGAGAGGGCTCGAACCTCCGACCCCTACCCTGTCAAGGTAGTGCTCTCCCAGCTGAGCTACGGAATCACTATATGAATAATTCATAATATACATTCGTTTTGAGCGTTTGTCAATTAAATTCTAGTAAATTTTATATGGGTTACTATTTTTTTGAGGTTTATGGTATTTGATGGTCACCTTTTTGCTATGAAAATATTAACATCGTCAAAACAGGAGATATATGTTATTATTGACATAAATACATTTTATTTGTATAAATATAATATCAAGGCAAAGTACAATTTAATAATCGCTGAATTCCCATTTAGGGAAACGGGGGAACCAAAACGTGCAAAAGGGCACACGGGGTGAATCCTTTTTTATAAAGGTAGGAGATACTCTTCATCCGAATCCGACAGCTAACCTCGTAAGCATTTGGAGAGAGCATTGTTGCGCAAATTTATCGATAAAGCCACGAGCCACACTCTCGTGGTTTTTTGTGTCTCCAAATATGCTATTCACCGCATTACACACCACCCTTTTGCTGCCCAAATTCACACTCGAATACATCTTAGAGGAGGTTTTTTATGTCATTAACTAAAAAGATTTTATTAGGTTTAGGTCTTGGTGCACTTGTAGGTCTTATCTTAAACGTAACGTCACCTTCCATTTTTGAACTTGCGAATACTTGGATTTTCGTTCCACTTGGTCAAATTTTCTTGAATTTAATTAAAATGCTTGTTGTTCCAATTGTCTTAGTTTCTATTACTCTAGGAGTTACAGGCCTTGGTGATCCAAAGAAGCTTGGAAGAATTGGTGCCAAAACGATAACTTATTTTTTAGCAACAACAACGATAGCGATTACAATTGCGATCGCTCTTGCTTCCATCTTTAAGCCTGGCGCTGGCGGAGCCTTTGATACGCAAGGAGCTACTTATGAAGGGGCAACTGAAGCTCCTCCATTTATGGAAACACTAATTGGAATTATCCCGACAAATCCATTTACGTCAATGACTGATGGAAATATGCTTCAAATTATTGCATTTGCTATTTTTATAGGTTTTGCTCTAACCGTGTTAGGCGAAAAAACAAAAGGTATTGTAAATTTATTTGAACAAGCAAATGAAGTGTTAATGTATCTTGTTAATCTTGTTATGAAGACGGCTCCATATGGTACGTTTGGATTAATAGCGACTGCTATTGGTGGCCAAGGGTATGCTGCAATTAAAGCAATGCTTGCTTACTTCTTAATTGTACTTGCCGCTCTACTTATTCACGCGGCTATTACTTATGGTGGCACGATTGCTTTATTGGCAAAAAGAAATCCCATTGAGTTTTTCAAAGGTTTTGCCCCTGCGATGACGGTTGCTTTTAGTACGTCAAGTAGTAATGCCACACTCCCGATATCTATGGAAACAGCACAGAAAAATCTAAAGGTTCCTGAACCAATTAGCAGTTTTGTTCAACCATTAGGTGCGACTATCAATATGGATGGTACTGCAATTATGCAAGGTGTTGCCACCATTTTCATCGCACAGGTGTATGGATTTGACCTAACTTTCACTCAAATTATTATGGTTATCCTAACTGCTGTGCTTGCAAGTGTAGGTACCGCAGGTGTTCCTGGTGTTGGTTTAATCATGCTTGCAATGGTTCTAAATCAAGTTGGTTTACCACCAGAAGGTATCGGTTTAATTATCGGTATTGATCGATTACTTGATATGACACGTACAGCCATCAATATCACAGGTGATGCTGCATGTGCTGTATATGTTGCAGAATCTGAAAAGAAGCATATGGATGAAGCAGCTGCTTAATGTTTAATATGTACTTAAAGCGACAGGGAGTTTTTCCTGTCGCTTTCCTATTTTTCAGGCGTTATAATAATGATGCAGATTTACTTGATTGATTTTTTGGAGGTTTAAAAAGATGACGATTATTAAAGGCACTGTTAGGGAAATGACTATACATAGTAAGCTTTTAGATGAAGAACTGGAACTTATCGTTTATTTACCTGCCACCTTCTCCCCTCTATATAAATATAATGTTCTCATCGCTCAGGATGGGCGCGATTATTTTAATCTTGGAAGGGTTGCGAGAGTTGCGGATAAACTGATTGAAACAGGTGAAATAAGCAATACCATAATTGTTGGCGTTCCTTATAAAAGTGTTGCAGACCGACGTAAGAAATATCACCCAGATGGGGAGCAGCATCATTTGTATAAGCGTTTCTTAGGGGAAGAATTAGTACCATTTCTTGACCAGGAGTTCCCAACCTATCAGATGGGGCAAGGACGTGCATTAATTGGGGATTCACTGGCAGCGACTATATCACTACTGACAGCACTTGAATACCCTCATACTTTTGGAAAGGTGATCATGCAATCTCCCCTTGTAAATGAACATGTTCTGTTGAAGGTTGAATGTTTTGCAGACCCTCATCTCCTTGACTTATATCATATAATCGGGACAGGTGAAACCGAAGTAAAAACAACAAAAGGTGATATTGAGGATTTTTTAACGCCAAACCGAAAACTACACGAACTCATCGCGAGCAAAGGTTATCCATGTTTTTATGAAGAGTTCAACGGTAACCATACGTGGAAGTTTTGGCAACCTGACTTACCAAGGGCCTTTTCAAAAATGCTCAATTAACTGTTTTTTATTCTATCATTTTCAAATATTTGTTATAATTATGTTATCATTTTTCGTAATACAACATTAGGTACTTTACGTTTTGAAATTTTATACTATAGGAGGGCAATACAAATGAAATATGGCATTGTTATCTTCCCATCCAAAAATCTGCAAGACATCGCAAATTCATATCGTAAACGTTATGACCCGCATTATGCATTAATTCCACCGCATATCACGGTAAAAAACACATTCGAGGCATCCGATAATGAAATTGTGGATATTACAAGGGAATTAGCAGCGGTTACCAAACAGGTAAATCCATTTACATTAACTGTATTAAAGGTAAGTTCTTTTTCCCCAGTAAATAATGTAATTTATTTAAAAGTAGATCCTAATGAACAATTACAAAAACTACATAATGCACTTCACTCTGGTTATTTTGCAGGTGAACCTGAGTATGCGTTTGTTCCACATATTACAATTGGGCAAAAACTATCTAGCGATGAACATTCAGATGTGTTTGGCCAATTACGTATGTTAAAAATGGAGCACGAAGAGCAAATTGACCGTATCCACCTCCTCTATCAGTTAGAAAATGGATCTTGGACCGTTTATGAAACATTTCGTTTAGGAAAGGAAAATTAATTATACTATGGAAGCAAGAATTGTAACGAACAACAAAGAAAGAGACGATGCTTATACGATTAGAAAAGTGGTCTTCGTCGATGAACAAAAGGTACCTCTTGAAGAAGAGATTGATCAATTTGAAGATGAAGCTACACATGTTGTCCTTTATGATTACAATGAACCTGTAGGAGCTGGACGTTTTCGTGTACTTGACGAATACGGCAAAGTAGAACGCATTTGTGTTCTCACTTCACACCGAAAAAAAGGTGCAGGAAATTTAATTATGCATAAGATGGAGGACATTGCGAAAGAACGAGGCATTTCAAAATTAAAGCTTAATGCGCAAACACATGCAGAAAACTTCTATAAAAAGCTAGGTTATGAAACCGTATCAGGTCTATTTATGGATGCTGGAATCCCTCACGTCACAATGGTTAAAGAATTATAGGATGTCTAATATGACATCCTTTTTTCATGGATAAAAAAGGGTAAACCTGTTCATTCTACCATAGAGGGGTGAATGACTTGGAATTTTTTAGAATTGCATTTGATTTAGTGGTTGGTCTTTTAGGATTACTTGTACTTACAAAAATATTAGGTAAAACACAAATTACGCAAATTACACCTTTTGATTTTATCTCTGCATTAGTACTTGGTGAATTAGTTGGAAATGCCGTTTATGATCAAAAAATTGGTGTGTTGCAAATACTTTCTTCCATTATTGTATGGGGAGTATTAATTTATGTAATTGAATTAATAACACAGAAAATTCGAAGGACCAGGCCATTTCTTGAGGGGAAGCCAACAATTATTATTCATAAAGGAAAAATTATTAAAGAACATTTAAAGAAAAACAAACTTGATATCAACCAATTACAGCATCTTCTTCGGGCGAAGGATGTTTTTTCAATTAGAGAGGCCGAGTATGCGATTCTAGAAACCGATGGCTCGATTAGCGTCCTAAAGAAGTCTAAATACGTACCACCAACACGCCAAGATTATAAAATGGCGGAACAGAAGGTTCGTCTCCCTATTACATTAGTAAGTGATGGCATATTAATTCAAGAAAACCTGAAGGAAAGTGGATTTACTGAGGCATGGCTACATTCGGAATTGAAAAGTCAGGGGGTAGCCACATATAAGGATTTACTTTATGCAGAATGGCATGAAGAGGAAGGCTTGTACGTTCAGGAATTTTAACCTTCCCTCTTTTTCTCTTCTTTTCATATAGACTCATTGTAAAGCAACCCTTTGCCAGTATATTGAGAACGAATATTTTCAATATATTGGCTTTGTTTTTTAGTCATTGCTTTCCGTTCAGTTTGGTGTAGATCATACGTACGCTGATTATTATTCAAAGACACTGGATTTACCTGATGTAGCCTCATAAGGTTTGTTTTATAAGTTGTAGTCCGATGTACATATTGATTATATTGTTCATTGTTGATTGGTAATATATATCCCATGTTTTACCCTCCATCCCTTTTTTCATTCTTTTTATGTATCAAGCATTTATATTATGTTAGTTATTAAAAAATTTCGAAGCCTCCCCTGTATTTATAAGGGTCGTATCAGAAAAGGCCTGGCAACTTGGCCAGACCACACGCTTACTTTTTATTAATCATTTTTGAAATGGTTCCAAAGTCCAGTTTTTCGTCACCGCTTACAATGCTTTTTACAATTTTATCTTCAAGCTGTTTGTTTACTGGCTTATTTGCAATTTTAGAAACCTTTTTAATTACAGCACGAACTGTTTTTTCATCCTTAAAATTCGCATTTTGCAAAGAGTTTGCTAATTGGAGTACCTCCTGCATATTTACGCCTGTTTTCTTTTCAATATTCTTAAAAAAGTTATTGTCCATTTCGAAGCCTCCTTACATTGTGTTATATCGTATGACCCCCGCCTAAAAGATGTGCGAGGTTGTTGAAAAAACTATTTTTCGTTATTAAATGGAGAAAGTACGAGCCGATTGACTCGTACTTCTACTTAGGGAAATGTTGTGATTAGTTATAGAAAGAAGCACCTACAATAATTAATAAGATGAATAATACTACGATTAATACAAATGTATTGCCGTAGCCTCCACCGCCATAACCGTAGCCGCCATATCCGCAACCACCGAATCCGTAACCCATATTTAGCACCTCCTCATTGAAAGAGTACATTATAAAATATGTTATGAAGTGTGATTTTGTGAGGACAGGAGCACAGGGCAAACGCGGAAATTCAGTACCTACCCCTCTAAATTTTTATCTAATTCTTGTTGCTTTTTAGAAAACCATTGATCAAGCTTTTCCATTCTTGTTTCAAGCCCTTTTTCAAATTCTCCCGCCTGTTTATCTAACTCGCTTAATCCCTTTTCTGTTTCTGCAGCCCATTTATCTAGTTTTGCTTTCGCTTCATCATGGTCTTTGTAGTAATCCGCAACAAAACGTTCGATCTCTTTTTCAAATTTGCTCAAATTCTACACCTCCAAATACTATATAAAATGCTAAAAACAGGCTACCTGAGCCTGTTTTTAGGTAAAGTTACTTGATTGAGTTTTGTGCATTAATATAGCCTGCACCATACGTGTTGTAATCGATGCCCTTCCATTTGTCTGCGCCATTTAATAAGTCTTTTTTTATATCATCAGGAGTAAAGCTTTTATTCTGTTTCTTCTTGTTTTCAATCATTAATGCTACAACGCCGGCACAGAATGGGGTAGCCATCGAAGTACCAGATAAGGTAATATAATGTTCATCAACACGACTAGCTTTTTGGAACTTATCTAGATATGAGTTAGGAGATCGTAGTGAAACGATATTTACACCTGGAGCTACAATGTCTGGCTTAAGAACATTATAGATTGTCGGTCCTCTACTTGAAAATTCTGCGATTGTATCATCTGCTCGCTCATCTAGTGTATTTTTATCATCAAGTGCTCCAACCGTAATAACTTTATCGCTAATCCCCGGACTTGCAATTGTATTAGGTTCATCACCTTCATTTCCTGCTGCCACACATACCACTATTCCACTGTCCCATGCTTTTTCTACAACTTGTACCATTGGATCAGCATCTTCATTACTTAATCTCTGGGCTGTTGCACCAAGCGACATAGAGATAATATCGATTTTAGGTTTGCTCGGATCCTGATTATTTAGGATACACCACTCAACACCCTTCATTACGGTATCAAGTGAACCAGATCCTAGTTTATTTAATACTTTTACACCAACCACATTTGCTTTATATGCAGGCGCCTTATATTTTCCTCCGGAAGCCATCCCATTGCCAACTGCATCACCCGCACAATGGGTACCATGTCCATTATCATCATAAGGTTCCACCTGACCACTCACCATATCTTCAAACCCGATAATTCTTCCTTCCAGATCTTGATGTGGATAAATTCCAGTATCGATAACTGCTACTGTTACACCTTCACCTGTTAGTTCTGTTCCATTTCGAACAATACCGTCTGCTCTACCCGCTGGAGTTGCAACATTTAACAACGCTTTTACTTCCGAATTTAAATAGACTCGTTTTACATTCGTACATGTTTGTAAAAGTTCCTCTAAACCAGCTGCAGTAACCGTTGCTGAACAGCTTGGAATGGTTTTAAATTCATAATTAAGTTTGCAGCCATAATGACGATTCATCACTGCTTTGACATTATCCTGAACTTCATTTTGATTTGTGTACTCGATAATAACATCAAACTTCCTCGTTTTCTTTATGATTTTTTCGAGTGTTTTGTGAAGAAAACACGGTGTCCATTTAAATGGACGATATAAATTCACTAGATTCTTCCTAAGGTTTTTGTCCAATTTTGAACCATAGTTCCTTGTAAATTGAACCATTGAAAATCCAAACATCTCTCTCACCTCCAATTTTTCCCTATAGGATAAAATATGAAAAGTGATAGGAAAGTGGAGCGGTGTTTGTCCGAGGACAAGCGCCTTTTTTAAAAAAGGGGAAGGAGGCTAGTTCAAGTGAACAGCCTCCTAAAAGGAACTACTTACTTCTAGGTTAATGTTGCAAATCCTTGAACAGTCGTGATTTCACAAAGATTTAAAATCCATACACGACCTGGAGTACCTTCTGCAGTATCAGTAACTCTTACTACACCTTGACCAATATCATCGGCAGAGCGGATAAAGACATTTTGGAGATTATTAAACTGTCCTGTAGCGGTTGTATCAATATCTATGCTTTGACCGATTACGCGTGCTAGGAAATCACGGACTGAATTCTCACAGCAATCATCACAATTTTCTATATCCATAGGGAGCTCTAATTCATTTAGAATTTCAACAGTGGCTGCATCAGTAGCTGTAATTCCCACAACATTACAAATCGGAAATGCCGCATTACGTCGATCTGTTCCCATACCTGGTACTGTTCCAACTACAACAAAATCATCTACAACGTCTTGAATTATAAAATTATTGTTTCCTTGACCTGGACCTGTTTGATCGATTGTTCCGATGTCTACTTCAACATCCGGTGTCATTGCAGCCAATTCTTCTAGTACAGCCCTCATTCCTTCTGTACAGCAGTCACAAGTAGGACATTCACATACTCCAGTTGGTCCTTGTGGTCCAGTTGGGCCACGTTCACCTGTTGGCCCACGTTCGCCGGTTGGGCCACGTTCACCTGTTGGGCCTGCTGGACCAGTCGGCCCACGTTTCCCTTTAGGGCCTCTCGGGCCACTTATACAGCATTTTGAACATTCACAATCATCATGATGGAAATGAATTCCAGACAATTAAGATCACCTCAATCTCTAATTTTTAGTATCTTTATATTGTATTTACTGTCATTACCTTCTGACTCGGCACATGTCCCTATTAAACTTATTTTTATGTATCCATTTATGAGAACGATAAGAGGTGATAAAGTTCAAAAGTGAATAAGATACTAGACTAATAAAGACATAGAGACAAAGTCCCTATGCCCAAATTGTTAAACTTCTTCTACATCTTCTAATAGTACAATTGTCATTGCAGCACCGTTAATAGGTGTACCGGCTACTTCAGTACGAATATGAACTGTGGATCCACCAATATTTCTTAGTTCAAGCACTCCTCCTGCTGGAATAGAAACAATTGCTTCTCCATTTACCTGTAATCTTGTAGTATTTCCTGCTGCAGTGCTAGCTAGTGTTACCCTAGTGCCAAATCTACTAGCTGGAATTGGGTCACCGTCTACATATATTTGAAACACTCCAGAAACATCATTAGTGGCTGGTGTATTATTAAAAATAACACTGTAGTTAACAAGGTATACTCCTGCATTTTCAACAGTTACAGAGGTAGCATTTCGTACAAAATCTGGTGTTCCATCAGTTTCTGAACATTCACCTTCTTCATCAAATGGGACGGATGAACCAGTTGGTACATTAACGGTTAGTGGACCATCATAATATACGTTACAATATATTTCTCTACATTCGCATTCTCCTGTTGCTCCACGTTCGCCTGTTGCTCC
>NZ_NSEB01000033.1 GCF_002734215.1 Fredinandcohnia onubensis | reverse complement strand
GTGAACTGTGCCCCCAATTTTAGACACTTATAAAAAGGGACTCATGCAGCCAAAAGATGATTCCGGTATTGAGCCGGGGTCATCTTATTTAAATCCCATTGGTATCGTTTAGTATTATAATCTTCGATATATTTATTGATTAATTGCTTTAGTTCATCAAAAGTCTTACACGATTTGTAGTCTATTTCATCTTTTAAATGGCCAAAAAATGATTCCATGGGGGCGTTATCCCAACAGTTACCTTTCCTTGACATTGATTGGGTAATGTTTAATTCCTTCACTCTTTTTTGAAATTCCGGATTCGTGTAATGCACACCTTGATCCGAATGAATAATTGGTTTCTCGTGCAACTTATTTTGCTTTAATTTATCTAAAGTTTTATAGACTATATCCATTTTTAATGAGGAAGATAAATAAGAAGCAACTACTTCTTTTGTACTTCCATCTTTAACACAAGATAAATAGGCTTTTTGTCCATTTGAATAGTATAGGTAAGTAATATCGGTTAATAAAACTTTGCCTGGTTCTTTTTGATCAAAATTACGTTCTAATAGGTTAGGGAAGGTACGATGTTCCTTTGTCGCTTTCGCGATATCTTTATAAGGTCTTGACCTTCTTACCTGCGTAATTAAAAGAAATTTGCGCATTAATCTTCTTATCTTTTTATGATTCATGACAACACCATAATCGTTTTCTAAATACATTTTAATTTGAAGAGCGCCAATTTTTTGATGATATTGTTCAAAGAGTATACAAATTAATTTGACATCATCTTGATCCTTTTTTTCACGTTCCATCCGATTCTTGAACGCCTTTAACCAAGCATAATACCCACTTTTACTAACTCCAGCTACTTTACATAAATAGCTTAGCAGTCTTTTTAATTCATATTTTTCTATAGTGGATTTAATCAGTCCAAATTTTTGAGAAGGGGTTAGTAACGTTTTTTCTTCATCGCCTGCCTTTCGAGTTCCTCCAGCTTTTTTAAGAAGTCATTTTCAGCTTCCAAAAGCTTGATTCGAGCTTCCGCTCTCTTTAATTTCTCTTCAACGGATAACTCTTTAGGATTATTAGATTTTTTTCTTCCTGAACCTCGTTTATTAAAAAGTAACCCCAGTTCACCTTGTTCGTCATATATTTTCTTCCATTGAAACAATCTCTTTCTAGGTATATCTGTACCTAGAAGATCAAGGGAAATACCATTCTCCCTAAAAATCTCCGAAGGAGAAGTGCCCCCAATGTATGAAAGAACAGCTTTTACCTTAAACTCTGGTAAATAAGTGATAGCATTAGGGGTAACTTTAATGATGTTAGGGTTGTCCATTAATTCCTTTATTTCTTCTTCTGTAAAAGCCTTTTTATTCATATATATCCTCCGTCCATAATCGTTAGGTATATTATAAACGGGTTTTAATTTCATTAATATAAGAAAACCCGAATAATGTCCCT
>NZ_NSEB01000032.1 GCF_002734215.1 Fredinandcohnia onubensis | reverse complement strand
TGTGAGAGTAGGACGTCGCTAGGCAACTAAAAGACCAACCGTTATGGTTGGTCTTTTTTGCATGAAAAAGTAGTAAAGAATCGGATCTATTAATGACATATCATAAACGGCCTAATCGGTATATTGCCATATCGAGAAATAATAAGTGCTATACCGCAAACAGCCTAATCGATATATCGCCATTTTGAAAAACGATAAATACTATACCGGAAACAGCTTAAACGGTATATCACCAAGTCGAGAAACAATAAGTGCTATACTGCAAATGACATATTCGGTATATCGCCATATTGAAAAACAATAAATACTATACCGGAAACAGCTTAAACGGTATATCACCAAGTCGAGAAACAATAAATACTATACCGGAAACAGCTTAAACGATATAACACGAGATCGAGAAACAATAAATGCTATATCGCAAACAGCTTAATCGGTATAACAACATCTCCAAAAACGATAAACCCTATATCGCAAACCCAATATATCCCCCCTTATACCCCATCAATTTTCTCCTTTAAAAACAAATAAAGCAAAAAGGGAACTTTATCTGCAGATATCGCAAGAAACTGTCTGATAAATGGATAGTCATTGCTAGAGTATGAATGAAGCAGTTCACTCCACCACTCAGTCTCATATCTAGATATCATACTTAAATTATAGAGGAGTAAGTAATGTGTCATGATTTCAGGAAAAAACGACAGAAGCTCCCTTTCCTTTGGCAGATAGTAGCTGTCTTCATATAGATGATATAGAAGCGGCGAACTTGCCAGTGGTAGAAGATAATTTTCTTTTTTAATTTGTAACGTTATTTGCCCGCAGTCTTTTCCTTCTGTTGGTTCTTTAATAAGAGTTGTTGAAAATGGCAGTGTGTTTTCAATAAAATCTACAAATCTCCGTGAGGTCATATGATAGCTGTCTAAAGCTTCAGTTGGGATTGATAATGTATTCTGAGTTGTGATTGGTGTTTCAATATATAAGCTTTGTTGAAAATGCAGAGTAAATAAATTTTGCAACTCAGGAATTCTTTTAAATAGCTGCTCCATTGTGAATTTTTCACCTTCTATTTGTTTCACATGAAACATACGTTCAGAAAAGTGAGAAAATAAACCGTTTTTTTGCACTTTTACCTCATCATGGAAAAACTCATAGCTCTGTTTTTTTCGTTTTCTTGTTGAAACTCCGTGGGCAAGTACAGAAGTTGATTCTGGGTACTGAGGATCAACAGTTAATAGACATGCTTTTAACAATTGTACCATTCCGTAGAAGAGAAGAACCGGTTTAATGGATAATGGTGCATTTTGGGATAATTGGTAGTAATTTTGACCGTGTTCCAAATAATAGATAAACGGGTAGCTGTTTTCATAGCTTTTTTTATCTGCGTCTGTAACTGCTGCTTTTTCATAGCATTTTTGTAGTAAGTGCTGTGTTGTATTTGCGGCATGTAGTGCATTAAATGATTGCCAAATGAAACGATAATCAAACAAATTACTAACCTCCAATAGAAAACAAAGAAAGTGCAAGACATGGGTTAAAATGAATGATAAAAAACTCTGAATTATTAAATATATCGTTCGATTCTTGACAGTAGTTTACCCAGTTGTTAATCTACTAATAATATTTTGCAATCGAAGGGGGATTTATTACATGTGGGAAACAAAGTTTGCCAAAGAAGGATTAACATTTGATGATGTATTGCTATTACCTGCTAAGTCAGAGGTACTACCTAAGGATGTAAATCTTGGGGTTGCGTTAACAGAAACACTTAAGTTAAATATCCCGGTTATTAGTGCGGGTATGGACACAGTAACAGAGCATGAAATGGCAATTGCAATGGCCCGTCAAGGCGGACTAGGGATCATTCATAAGAATATGTCTATTGAGCAACAGGCTGAGCAGGTTGATAAGGTTAAGCGTTCAGAAAGTGGCGTTATTACAGATCCATTTTTCTTAACTCCAAGTCATCAAGTATTTGATGCTGAACATTTAATGGGAAAATATCGTATTTCAGGTGTCCCAATTGTAAACAACCCACAAGAGCAAATCTTGGTTGGAATTATTACCAATCGTGACCTTCGTTTTATTCAAGACTATTCCATTCTAATTTCAGATGTAATGACAAAGGAAAATCTCGTAACTGCCCCTGTTGGTACAACTTTAGAACAGGCAGAAAAACTTCTACAGAAATATAAAATTGAAAAGCTTCCACTCGTTGATGAAAGTGGAGTATTAAAAGGTCTTATCACAATAAAGGATATTGAAAAAGTAATTGAGTTCCCGAATTCAGCAAAGGATGCACAGGGACGTCTCTTAGTAGGAGCAGCTGTTGGGGTAACAACTGATACAATGCTTCGAGTTGAAAAGCTAGTTAAAGCTGGAGTTGATGCAATTGTTGTTGATACAGCACATGGCCATTCAGCAGGTGTACTTGAAACAGTTAAAACGATTAGAGACGCATATCCAAAACTAAATATTATTGCTGGTAACGTAGCAACAGCTGAAGCAACTCGTGCTCTTATTGAAGCAGGTGCTAGCGTCGTTAAAGTAGGAATAGGACCTGGCTCTATTTGTACAACTCGTGTTGTAGCAGGTGTTGGTGTTCCTCAGATAACAGCTGTTTACGATTGTGCAACAGAAGCAAGAAAACATGGGGTATCGATTATTGCTGACGGTGGTATTAAATATTCGGGTGACATCGTAAAAGCATTAGCTGCTGGTGGACATGTAGTTATGCTAGGAAGCTTACTTGCAGGTGTATCTGAGAGCCCAGGGGAAACAGAAATCTTCCAAGGGCGTCGCTTTAAGGTGTATCGTGGCATGGGCTCTGTTGCAGCAATGGAGAAAGGAAGTAAGGACCGCTACTTCCAGGAGGATGCGAAAAAGTTTGTCCCTGAAGGTATTGAAGGTCGTCTTCCATACAAAGGCCCACTTACAGACACAATATATCAATTAATTGGTGGTATTCGTTCTGGTATGGGTTACTGTGGTACAAAGAATTTAGAAGAGTTAAGAGAGAATGCACAATTCATTAAAATGACAGGTGCAGGATTACGTGAAAGTCATCCACATGATGTACAAATCACAAAGGAAGCGCCGAACTACTCTACTCTTTAAGGTAAATTTAGACATAACATAATCCATTGGTAGGATTTTTATATTGTGGTAGATAGAGTCATGTACTCTGTCTATTTTTTTTGAAGCTGTTATGTTAAAATGTCTTTTGTGCGTATTACGAAAGTGGAGGTTTAAAACGTGAAAAAACAAACACAAAAAAAATTGATTATAAGTTTTTTAGCAGTCTTTTTGCTATCGCTTTTTGTAGGACAAATGCCCCCTGCAAAAGCAGCACCTGCTCTTGATATAAATGTAAAAAATGCGATATTAATTGATGCAGATACAGGTAAGATATTATTCGAAAAGAATGCCGACCAAGCAGCTCCAATTGCAAGTATGGCAAAAATGATGACCGAGTACCTGGTATTGGAAGCTATCTCTGAAGGTAGACTATCTTGGGATCAAACTACTCAAATTAGCCAATATGCATATGATATATCTGCAAATAATAATTTTTCAGGTGTAGGATTACGGTTAAATCATGATTATACGGTTGAAGAACTTTACAAAGCAATGGCGATTTATTCTGATAATGCAACAACAATCACATTAGCAGAACTATTAGCCGGTACTGAAGGCGAATTCGTGAAGCTTATGAATAAAAAGGCAGAAGAACTAGGTCTTCCAAACTATGAGTTTGTAAATAGTACAGGATTATCAAATTCAATGCTAGGTGAAAATTATCCTGAAGGAACAAGTCCAGATGGAGATAATATGTTATCAGCAGAATCTGTGGCTTTATTAGCCTATTCACTATTACGAGATCATCCAGAAGTATTGGAGATTTCAAGTATTCCTCAACTTGACTTTTATGGTGAGAAATTGGATAACTGGAACTGGATGTTAAAGCATGATCCAAAGGTATCCCCATACCTTGCAGATTTCTACTATGAAGGAATGGATGGGTTAAAAACAGGTACAACACCGGCAGCTGGTTATTGCTTTACAGGAACAGCTGAACGTAATGGAAAAAGATTAATTTCAGTCGTGATGGGTGCAACAAGTGAGCCAGAACGTTTCAAAGAAACTCGTAAACTATTAGATTTTGGTTTTAATAATTTTGAGCAAATTGAAGTTTACCCTGAAGGATATCAATTAAAGGATAATAAAGAATTAAAAGTAGTCAAAGGAAAAGAAAAAGAAGTAGAAGTTTCAACTAAAACACCAGTAAGACTTTTAGTTAAAAAGGGTGTAGATAAGTCAGCGTTTAAAGCAGAATATGTTTTTGACGATAAGGTTGTTTCTAAGGATAAAGAAATAACAGCACCTTTTAAAAAAGGAACAAAAGTTGGTTATATGGCTGTATCCTATGATGGTGATGATTTAGGCTATATTACAGCAAATGGTGATGATAAATTACAGGTGCCACTTGTGACAGACACAGGTGTTGAAAAGACAAACTGGTTCGTGCTCATGATGAGAGGAATTGGTGGATTCTTTGGTGACATTTGGTCTAGCGTGGCAAATACTGTTAAGGGCTGGTTCTAATATAAAGGTCTCCTTCTATGTTGTGTAGAAGGAGATCTTTTTTGTTTCCATATTATACTATTTTGGTATAATTACTAGGAAATTAGAAAATTATGAGTTAGAATATTCTTAGTTTATTTTACATAGGGCATTCACTATTGTTAAAAATATGATATGATTATGCCTATAAAATTAGATAACGAATTATTGGAGGAATCATAATGGCAAATACAGGTACAGATCGAGTAAAACGTGGTATGGCTGAAATGCAAAAGGGCGGCGTAATTATGGACGTTGTCAATGCAGAACAAGCTAAAATTGCAGAGGAAGCAGGAGCTGTAGCAGTAATGGCTTTAGAGCGTGTGCCAGCTGATATTCGAGCGGCTGGTGGAGTTGCTAGAATGGCGGACCCAACAATTGTTGAGCAAGTAATGGGTGCTGTTACTATTCCAGTTATGGCTAAAGCTCGTATTGGTCATATTGTAGAAGCTAGAGTATTAGAAGCTCTTGGCGTTGACTACATTGATGAGAGTGAAGTATTAACTCCAGCTGATGAAGAATACCACTTAAATAAACGTGATTTCACAGTTCCATTTGTTTGTGGTTGCCGTGACTTAGGAGAAGCAACTCGCCGAATTGCAGAAGGTGCATCTATGCTTCGTACAAAAGGTGAACCCGGAACAGGAAATATTGTAGAAGCTGTTCGTCATATGAGAAAAGTGAATGCTCAAATTCGTAAAGTTGTTGGCATGAGCGAAGACGAACTCATGACAGAAGCAAAAAACCTAGGAGCACCATTTGAATTATTGCTTCAAATCAAACAAGAAGGTCGCCTACCAGTTGTTAACTTTGCTGCAGGTGGTGTAGCTACTCCAGCTGACGCAGCGCTTATGATGCAACTTGGAGCAGATGGAGTATTTGTTGGATCTGGTATTTTCAAATCAGATAATCCTGCAAAATTTGCTCGTGCGATTGTAGAAGCTACTACACATTATCAAGATTATGAATTAATTGCACACCTTTCAAAAGGATTAGGAAATGCTATGAAAGGTATTGAAATTTCATCATTATTACCAGAACAACGCATGCAAGATAGAGGCTGGTAAGTAAGAGGGTGTTCAGACGTGGTTAAAATCGGAGTATTAGGACTTCAAGGGGCAGTTAGAGAACATGTTCGTTCTGTAGAAGCCTCAGGAGCAGAAGCAGTCATCATAAAAAAAGTTGAACAACTTGAAGAAATTGACGGAATAATAATCCCTGGCGGAGAAAGTACTACAATGCGCCGATTAATTGATAAATATGAGTTTATGGAGCCACTTCGCTCATTTGCTAAGCAAGGTAAGCCGATGTTTGGAACATGTGCAGGGCTCATTCTACTTGCGAAGCAGCTTGTTGATTATAAGGAGTCACATCTTGGTATTATGGATATCAAAGTTGAGAGAAACTCATTTGGCCGTCAACGTGAGAGCTTTGAGGCAGAGCTTATGATTCCTGGAATCGCTGAAGATTTTGTCGGAGTATTTATTCGTGCGCCACATATTGTGGAAGCGGGAGAAAACGTTGAAATTCTTGCAAAGCATGATGGTAGAATTGTTGCAGCTCGTGAAGGACAATTTTTAGGCTGCTCCTTCCATCCTGAATTAACAGACGATCATCGCTTTACAGGGTATTTTGTAAAAATGGTCGAAGAATCAAAAGCAAAAAACCTTGTATAAACAATTAAAACATGGTAAAACTTTATATAAATAATATTAAATCTATGATAGGAACTAGTAGCTAGCCTTTTTTCCTAAGAGAGTCGGTGGTTGGTGTGAACCGATGAAAAAAGCTTGTGAATCCATCCTTGAGTGAAATACTGAACGCATCATTCTAGTAGGTATTTTCGGTAAATCCGTTATCTTTTTCAAGAGGAGGATACTTGTATCCTCAACTAGGGTGGTAACGCGGGTTAACTCTCGTCCCTTTTTTAGGGGCGGGAGTTTTTTATTTGTCGTGACTGCCGATAAGCGCCGTATTTCTTCGTTGGCTTGGTTCTCTGGTCCTCACGTAGATTAGCTACGCTCCGGTCCTCAAACCTGCGCCGCCTTGAAATAATTGCTTCTCGATAGTCACGATTGGTTACACATTGTTACTATAACTACATAGATTTTAGGAGGTTTAAGTGATGTTAGATATTAAATTTTTACGAAGCCATTTTGATGAAGTGAAAGAGAGATTAAAGTATCGTGGTGAGGATTTAACAGACCTTGGGCATTTTGAGGAACTAGATAAAAAGCGCCGCGAGCTTATCTTGAAGACTGAGGAGTTAAAAAGCCACAGAAATGAAGTGTCTGGTCAAATCGCCATTTTAAAACGAGAGAAAAAAGATGCAGATGCTCTCATTTTAGAAATGCGCGAAGTTGGGGACAAAGTCAAAGAATTAGACACGGAATTACGAGATGTGGAAGGACAATTAGAGCATCTTATGTTATCAATTCCGAATATACCACATGAAAGTGTGCCAATTGGTGAATCTGAGGATGATAACGTTGAAATCCGTAAATGGGGTGAGCTTCCTGAGTTTGGATTTGAACCAAAGCCACATTGGGAAATTGCTGATCAACTTGAAATTTTAGATTTTGAACGTGCAGGAAAAGTAACTGGTAGCCGCTTTGTATTTTATAAGAGGCTTGGGGCAACACTTGAAAGAGCGCTATTTAACTTTATGTTAGACCTACATGTGGAGGAACATGGATATGAAGAGGTCATTCCTCCATATCTAGTTAATCGTGCAAGTATGACAGGTACAGGACAGTTACCAAAGTTTGAAGAAGATGCATTCCTCATTGAAAATGAAGACTACTTCTTAATTCCAACTGCTGAGGTTCCAGTTACAAACCTTCACCGTGATGAGATTATAGGCGGAGAAGAGTTGCCAATCAAGTACGCGGCATTTAGTGCTTGTTTCCGCTCTGAAGCTGGTTCAGCAGGAAGAGATACAAGAGGGTTGATCCGCCAGCATCAGTTTAATAAGGTAGAACTAGTGAAGTTTGTAAAGCCAGAAGATTCTTATGAAGAATTGGAAAGCTTAACAGCAAATGCTGAAAAGGTACTTCAGTTATTAGGTCTTCCTTATCGTGTCTTGAGCATGTGTAGTGCAGATTTAGGATTTACTGCAGCGAAGAAATATGACATTGAAGTATGGATTCCAAGCTACGGAACTTACCGTGAGATTTCTTCTTGTAGTAATTTTGAGGCATTCCAAGCAAGACGAGCGAATATTCGTTTCCGTCGTGATCGAGATTCAAAACCTGAACATGTTCATACTTTGAATGGTTCCGGACTTGCCATTGGTCGAACTGTTGCAGCAATCCTAGAGAATTATCAACAAGAAGACGGTACAGTCATTATTCCTGAAGTATTACGTCCTTATATGAGAAATAAAGAAGTAATTGGTCCGAAGTAATCTGAAAAATATTGGCCAGGATATATTATTTTCCTGGCCAATAATTTTTTTTATAAATAATGTTGACATACAAATTAGAACTATGGTATATTAATTTTTGTCGATACGGAGGAATACCCAAGTCCGGCTGAAGGGATCGGTCTTGAAAACCGACAGGGGTGTTAAAGCCCGCGGGGGTTCGAATCCCTCTTCCTCCGCCATAATTTTTAAATAATACTAGCGCATAAAGTATTGGAGATGGACTCGTTACTATAATAGTAACGAGTTTTTTGCTTTTTAAAAATATATCTTGTCAATAAAGAACCCCTTTTGAGTGATTATCTCAAAAGGGGTAATTGTCATTCTAGCTTTTTAAAAGCTCAGTTTGTCTGATAAACTTTGAAATTTTCTCGATAATTGGTTCGACTGAACCTTCATCTTGTAAAATATCGTATTCATTGATGTTTAATCGAAGGACTGGGCAAGCAGTAAAATTATTGATCCATTTTTCATAACGACCGTGCATTTCTTCCCAATAGGAAATAGGAGTTTGTTGCTCCATCGGTCTGCCACGTTCCTGGATTCGATTAATAATATCATCCAGGCTGCCTTCAAGATAAATTAATAAATTCGGATGTGGGAAGTATGGGGTCATTACCATTGCATCAAAAAGATTGGTATATGTCTCATAATCGACAGGCGCCATTGTTCCTTTTTCATAATGCATTCTCGCAAATATACCTGTGTCCTCATAAATAGAACGATCTTGGACAAATCCTCCGCCATATTCAAAGATTTTCTTTTGCTCTTTAAAACGTTCTGCAAGGAAATAGATTTGAAGGTGGAAGCTCCATCTTTCAAAGTCTGCATAAAACCGATCTAAATATGGATTCGTATCTACTTTTTCAAAGGAGGTTCTAAATCCAAGTGCATTTGCAAGTGCATTTGTCATCGTAGACTTTCCAACACCAACTGTACCTGCGATGGTAATCACTGCATTACTAGGGATATCATATTTATTACGCAAATTCATTCTGTCTTACTCCTTTTTCAAGAATGGTGTCTTCTATTTTTGATAGGATTTGGTCCAGATCCTGTTTGTTCTGGACAAAGTCTAGTTTGTCTCCGTTAAAACGTATCACAGGAATATTTGGATGTGACTTTTCAAACTTTGCCATTGATTGCTCATAATCAAGGCTTAGTTGACTAAGATATGCTGGGTCAATACCTTTTTCGATGTCTCGACCGCGCATTTTAATCCGCTCTAATAAAGTATCGAGGCTAGCGTGTAAATAAATGACGACATTTGGTACAGGCATATCAGCTGTTAGAATTTTATAAATCTGTAGGTATTTTTGAAATTGCTGAGTTTTCAATGTCCGCTCAGCGAAGATTAGGTTTTTGAATATATGATAATCCGCAACAACCGGTTGATTTTTTTGAAGGTAATTCTCATTAATGTCTTCAAGTTGTTTGTATCGGTTACAGAGGAAAAACATTTCTGTTTGAAAACTCCATTCATCAATATTCGTATAAAATTTACCCAAGAATGGATTTTCATCGACTATCTCTTTCAATAAGGCAAATTCAAATTGTTCTGAAATAGCCTTAGCGAGAGAGGTCTTCCCAACTCCGATCGGACCCTCTACTGTAATAAAGGGAATCCTACTACCCATCTCGTGTCCCCCTTTTTATATCAATCAAATGACAGATAAGCATTATTTTATCACAGGAAGATAGATGTTTGTTATTAATTGTCGAAAAAACAGACTGGGAAATATTATAGTTTTCTTATTGTGCACTAAATAGAAAAAGGAACTCGAAAAATCGAGTTCCTTTGAATGATTTCATCGTTTGACGACATTGAAATTATCAGTGATCAACAGCCAATTTTGTGGGAACGGTAGCCCTAGTTTCCAATAGCTGATTCCTCGTAGATTCAATTCTTTAATCAAATCAAACTTTGCCTGAATGCTTCTAGCATCCTCAAACCAAACCTTATGTTGCTTTCCAGCTGAGTCCGTATAATCAAAGTGAGGAGCTTGTGCCTTCGTATCGTATTGGATTGGAACATTAAACTGCTTTGCGAGTTCAATTGCTCGCTGTGGGCTTACTGCCTTTGCATATTCGCCACCTTGCACAAATGGTAGTGTCCAATCATAGCCATAGAGATTTTGACCCATCATAATTTTCGACCCTGGCATTTCGGTTAACGCGTATTCAATGACTTCACGGACAGGACCAATAGGTGATACTGCCATTGGTGGGCCACCACTATATCCCCATTCATAGGTCATGATGACAACAAAGTCCACGATTTCACCATGTGCTTTATAATCATGTGCTTCGTACCAAGCTCCCTTTTGTTCTGCACTTGTTTTAGGAGCAAGTGCAGTGGATAGCAGCCAGCCTTCTTGGCTAAAACGCTGTTTTGCTTTACGCAAAAAGTTGTTATAGGCTTCGCGGTCTTCTGGTCGTAAAAACTCCATATCGAAATGAATATCACGGAACCCATATTTTTTGGCTGTTTCTACTATTGTATCTAACAGCTTGTTTTGGACATTTTGGTCGTTAAGCACAATCTGGCCTAACTCACTACTAAATTGACCTTCTTCTAAATTCGCTACGACCATCATAAGGGTTACGTTATTTGCACTTGCGATGCTTGGTAAATTGTTCAATGGTGGTTCTTTTAGAGTGCCATCTCGTTGGATTTGAAAGTTAAATGGGGCTAAGTATGTTAAGTATGGAGCTGCTTGTCGTGAACTTCTTTCGAGAGCGGGACTTACCGAAGTTCCTGACGGTTCTACATAAGCATTGATTTCTGCATTTCGTTTTGGGCGTGCAGGAATATAGAGTCTAAGACCTACATTTAGTGGACGATTCGCCGGAATCTGGTTGATTTGTGCTAATTGCTGATAATTAAGTCCAAATTTATTTGCAATCGACCAAAGGCTATCGCCTGGCTGTACCCAGTAAAATTGACCGACGATAGGAATAACAAGTGCCTGGCCAATCGCAAGATTACCGGGGTCTGGAATTTGGTTTGCACGAACAATTTCATCCACTGTCGTTCCGTATGCACGAGCGATTCCAAATAAGGATTGACCTTGCTCTACTAAATGAATTTGCATGTTTGACCTCCTCATTCTACAATCTAGGTAACACACCTTTATTACTCTATGAGAGAATAACAAAGATGATGCTTGGATAAGTTGTTTAACTTTATTTAGTCGGGGTAAAACTCCGACTAAATAAAGTTAAAACCTACGGTGGATGCCACAGATTTTCAAAGGTAGCTTTTCGAGCGTAAGATCAAAGACTAAGTACGCCACTTCCTGTGGCAACGTCTTTGTGACCCACCTCGTGTGGGCCTAAAAAATCTGGCGCGCAAATACGCCAAGGCGCATTTGATTTATCTAGTGAGGGAGTATTTATTTTGATGAAATCTGACGAATATTATATGAAATTGGCGATTGAGGAAGCAAAAAAGGCAGCAGATATTGACGAAGTGCCAATTGGGGCTGTCCTTGTTATAAATGATGAAGTTATTACAAAAGCTCATAACCTCCGTGAAACACAGCAACGTTCAATTGCCCATGCAGAACTATTGGCACTTGATGAAGCCTGCCAACGTTTAGATACATGGAGACTAGAGGATTCAACCTTGTATGTCACTCTTGAGCCTTGTGCAATGTGCTCGGGGGCAATCGTCCTATCGCGGGTAAAACGGGTCGTTTACGGGGCAAGGGATCCTAAGGGAGGATGCGCGGGAACCTTAATGAACCTTTTACAGGATCAACGATTCAATCATCAAAGTGAGGTTGTTTCAGGCGTTTGTGAGGAAGAGTGCAGTGAACTCCTAAGTTCGTTTTTTAGACAGCTTCGAAAGAGAAAAAAAGAAGAAAAGAATCGTACAACTGGTTCTACTTGAAAAAACTTACAGTTGGAATACGTTGATTTTTTTTGAATGAGCCTTTATACTAAGAATGTGTCACAAAGACACCTAACAATTTGGTATCAATTTTGCCGTGCTAAGCGGGGAGGTAGCGGTGCCCTGTACTCGCAATCCGCTCTAGCGAGGCCGAATCCCTTCATAGAGGGTAGTTATTGTAGGGTCTGCCTCAAGTAAGTGGTGTTGACGTCTGGGTCCTACGCAATGGGAACCCGTGAATCCTGTCAGGTCCGGAAGGAAGCAGCAGTAAGCGGACTCTCCCATGTGCCGTAGGGTTGCCTAGACCGAGCTAACTGCTTGAGTAACGCCTGGGGTAACTATTCGACGGAAGGTGCACGGCAGTTATACTACATAAAACAACTCACTCATTCGGGTGGGTTTTTTTATTTTTTCTAGATTTTTTAAGTGAATGGTATAATCACTTTGTACAGAATATTCACTTCCTGTATAATAGGAAGTGGACGAAGAGAAGGAGGGGTAATATCAATGGCATATCAAGCATTATACCGTGTCTTTCGACCACAAACCTTTCATGATGTGGTTGGCCAAGAACATATAACCCAAACATTAAAGAATGCCCTTCTTCAAGAAAAGTTTTCTCACGCTTACCTCTTCTCAGGACCAAGGGGAACAGGAAAAACGAGTGCTGCGAAAATTTTTGCGAAAGCCGTTAACTGTGAGCGTTCTCCGGTTGCAGAGCCTTGTAATGAGTGTGCCGCATGTCGAGGAATTACCGACGGCTCGATTTCTGATGTGATTGAAATTGATGCTGCCTCAAACAATGGTGTCGATGAAATTAGAGATATCCGCGATAAAGTGAAGTATGCTCCCAGTGCAGTACGCTACAAGGTATATATCATTGATGAAGTACATATGCTTTCAATCGGTGCGTTTAACGCCTTGCTAAAAACATTGGAGGAACCACCAAGACATGTCATTTTCATTTTAGCAACAACTGAACCACATAAAATTCCACTTACGATCATATCCAGATGTCAACGTTTTGATTTTCGTCGGATTACAACTCAAGCAATCGTAGGGAGAATGAAAACGATCATATCTGAACAGAACGTGACAGTGGACGATCAAGCACTTTATGTTATTGCAAGAGCTGCTGAAGGTGGGATGCGGGATGCGCTAAGTTTATTGGACCAAGCGATTTCCTTCAGTGACGAAGTGGTAAAACTTGAAGATGTTCTCACGATAACTGGAGCTGTTTCGCAATCACTGCTAACGAATGTGGTTAGGGCGACACACGACCGCGATGTACGAACAGCTTTAAAGACGCTCGATGAAATGATGGACCTTGGGAAAGACCCAATGAGATTCATTGAAGATTTAATCTTCTATTATAGGGACATGCTTTTATATCAAACAGCCCCCCAATTAGAAGAAGTGATGGAGCGGGTCTTAGTTGATGAAGACTTTACAGACCTTGCAAAAAATATCCCAAATCATGAAATTTATGAAACCGTGGATATTTTAAACCAAGCCCAGCAGGAGATGAAGTGGACAAACCATCCACGAATTTTTCTAGAGGTAGCGCTTGTAAAGCTTACTCAAATGGACAAACAACATTCATTAGAATCATTGCCACAAATTGAAGGCTTAATGAATAAAATAAATATGCTAGAATCTGAACTTGCATCGATTAAGGAAAAAGGTATTACAGCACAACCACAAGATGCAAAGCCTGCTGAAAAACGTCCACAAAAAACATCTAGAAATGGTTACAGAACCCCAGTAGGAAGAATCAATGAGGTTTTAAAGAGTGCAACCAGACAGAATCTCGAAATATTAAAAGGAAAATGGGGCGATATGCTCGATCAACTTCGCAATCAAAACAAAGTGTCTCATGCAGCCCTTTTAATTGAAAGTGAACCAGTTGCAGCTTCTTCAAATGCGTTTGTGTTAAAGTTTAAATATGAAATCCATTGTAAAATGGCATCTGAAAACGCAGAAGTAAAAGAAAACCTCGAAAACATTCTTTCTACATTAACTGGAAAAAGGTTTGAAATGATTGGTGTACCAGATGATGAATGGGGTAAAATTAGAGAAGAGTTTATCCGTGGGCAAAAAACCGATGATGATCAAGGGCCTGAGGAAACAGAAGACCCTCTTATTGCAGAAGCGATGAAAATTGTTGGTGCAGAGCTCATTGAAATAAAGGAATAATAATCATAAAGGAGGAATTTAACATGATGCGTGGCGGCGGAATGGGTAATATGCAAAAGATGATGAAACAAATGCAAAAAATGCAAAAGGATATGGCAAAGGCACAGGAAGAACTTGCTGATAAAGTGGTAGAAGGTACTGCTGGTGGTGGTATGGTCACTGTAAAGGCAAATGGCCAAAAAGAAATCATTGACGTTATCATTAAACAAGAAGTGGTAGATCCAGATGATATTGAAATGTTACAAGACCTTGTTTTAGCAGCAACAAATGATGCCCTTAAGAAGATCGAAGACCTAACAAATGAAACGATGGGTCAATTTACTAAAGGAATGAACCTTCCATTCTAATGGGTTGAAAGGATTTAGATAGATATGCATTATCCTGAACCAATATCTAAGCTAATAGATAGCTTTATGAAATTGCCAGGTATCGGCCCAAAAACGGCCGTGCGTCTGGCTTTTTTTGTATTAAGTATGAAAGAGGATATCGTGCTTGATTTTGCAAAGGCACTTGTCAATGCAAAGCGGAACCTCACATATTGTTCAAATTGCGGGCATATAACAGATAGAGACCCTTGTTACATTTGTGAAGATGAACGACGCGACAAGACAGTAATCTGTGTCCTACAGGATCCGAAAGATGTAATCGCGATGGAAAAAATGAAAGAATACAACGGTTTGTATCATGTCTTACATGGGGCAATCTCCCCAATGGATGGTATTGGTCCAGAAGATATTAAAATTCCTGAATTACTAAAAAGACTTCAGGATGATACGGTGCAAGAAATTATTTTAGCGACTAATCCGAACATCGAAGGGGAAGCTACAGCTATGTATATTTCCCGTTTGCTAAAACCAACGGGTATTAAAATTACAAGAATCGCACATGGCTTACCGGTTGGTGGAGACTTAGAATATGCCGATGAAGTAACACTATCAAAGGCACTTGAAGGTCGCCGGGAACTATAGGAGGTCTTTTATGCTTTTTAAAAAGAAGGGAAAGCTTCGACAAGAATATAACCAAGAGCTCTTTAGTCAGTTAGAAATAGCAAAGAAGGAATGGATGAGACAGAAAAATCTTATCGAAAAAAGTGTTGAACCTTCTGATGATGTTTTAAATGAACTTAAGGTTGCGGAAACCAAATACTTCTTTTTACTAAGAGAAGCAAAAAGGCGAAAAGTATTTCTATAAAATTAAATCCTATCAAGGAAGTAAGACTTTCTCTGATAGGATTTTTTATTAGGACCGGATTTAGTAAATAAAATGGGACAAGAGGTTCTTAAAACTCTTCACTTACATAGAATAATAGTACAAGTTGTGAGAAGGAGTGAAGTCTGATTGGAACCAAAATTTGTTATAGCTATACTTGGAGGATTGATCGTACTTGTTCTTTTGATAGGAGCACCTCTTAAGCCAATTCGACTAGTGGGACAAGTATTTGTCAAAATCTTAATTGGCGCATTGTTTTTATTCTTCTTAAATGCATTTGGACAATCATTTGATCTACATGTACCCATTAATCTAGTGACTTCTGCAGTATCTGGTCTACTCGGTCTCCCAGGCTTAGCGGCGCTCGTAATTATAGATTTATTTATAGTAGGATAAAAAAACAAATGGGATCTCATTTGTTTTTTTATTGTTTAATTTAGGTGGCAGGTCATAAATAGTGGGGTAGTTAGAAAACGGAAAAGTATTTTAATATAATTTGTTGACATTTGGTTGGAACGGGTGTATATTTAAATTCCTCACAGGGAATACCTTAAAATAAGAAAAAAACATAAAAAATAATGTTGACTTATTTTTGTGAGGATGTTATATTAATAAAGTCGCTTCTGAGAGGCGAAACAAAAGTTCTTTGAAAACTGAACACAATACAAGCGTCAACGTTTAATTCAAAAGTAACAAACTATTGAGCAATCAATACT
>NZ_NSEB01000031.1 GCF_002734215.1 Fredinandcohnia onubensis | reverse complement strand
TAAAATGTACCCTATAGAGTAGACACATAAAAAAAGTCTACCTATAGGGTACTTTTTTGTATAATTAAGAAACACAATTACAGAATTACAACAGGGACTGGGGAAAAATATGAGTAAAAAGACTTTTACAGAGAAAGAGATAAAACAACTATCAGCTAATAAATACGTTAAATCAATTAGTTCAAAAGGAATTACTTATACTGATGAATTTAAACATATATTTATTGCAGAAACCGAGAAAGGCAAGTTTGCTAGAGTTATTTTTGAGGAATGCGGTTTTGATGTAGATATTTTGGGGATTCAAAGGGTTAGATCAGCGAGTAGAAGGTGGAAGGATGCATACTCAGAAAAAGGGCTAATTGGTTTACGTGATACCAGAGTCGGTAACTCGGGGCGCCCTAGAGAAAGAGAACTGACACTGAAAGAAAAAAACGCTCGATTGGAAGCAGAAATTAACTTGTTAAAGGCAGAAAATGAACTACTAAAAAAGATCCGTTTTGCGGAAAGGGGGCTGAGAAAATAACACTTACACCAAGCCAGAAATTTGAGCTTATCCATTCGGTAATCGAAAAATATCATTTAAAAAACATGGTGAGTTACCTATGTAAAGTAGCCGGCGTTTCGAGAAGTGGTTATTATAATTATTTCAAATTAGAGTCACAAGAACGAAGAAAACTTAAGGATGAAAAGGATGAAGTATTGAAAGAGAATATTTTAAAGGCCTATAATTTCAAAGGTCGAAAGAAAGGGGCGCGTCAAATCAAAATGACTTTGGCGGGTGAATTTGATGTTGTCTACAATTTGAAGCTTATCCGTCGAATTATGAAGAAATATAACATTATATGTCCCATCAGAAAGGCAAATCCTTATAGGAGAATGATGAAGGCCACACAAGAACATCGGGTTGTACCAAACTTATTGAACCGACAATTTAAGCAAGATATACCTGGAAAAGTACTTCTAACTGATATCACGTATTTATATTACGGAAAGGGTCAGAAAGCCTATTTGTCGACTATTAAAGATGGTTCGACTAATGAAATCTTAGCCTATAACGTGTCAGCCCATATTACGATGGACTTAGCTACAGACACCCTTTTAAAATTAAAGAAGAACCGTAACTTTAGAAAAGCAGAAGACGCATTGATACACTCTGATCAAGGAACCCACTATACACACCCTAACTTTCAAAAGTTAGCGAAGAAACTTGGATTACACCAATCTATGTCAAGACGCGGAAACTGTTGGGATAATGCCCCCCAAGAATCATTTTTTGGCCATTTCAAAGATGAAGCTTATATTAAACCTTGTACAACCTTAGATGAATTAAAACATGAAATAAAACAATATATGACGTATTACAATCACTACAGATACCAATGGAATTTAAAAAAGATGACCCCTGTTCAATACAGAGATCATCTTCTTAAAACTGCCTAGGCTTTTTTAAAATGTCCTTTACAAGGGGTACACTTTAT
>NZ_NSEB01000030.1 GCF_002734215.1 Fredinandcohnia onubensis | reverse complement strand
TTCTGATAAAATAAAGTTACCACACCATATCTCGAAAGAAGGGTCCTTATGTTTAAAAATTATATCATGAATCAATTAGTTTTGCCTTTAGATTTAGAAGTAAAATTACAAAATAATGATATTGCCTTCCATGTCCATCATTTAGTTGAAAGTATCCCGCACGAAGCTTTTGAACCATTTCTTCGAAATGAGGGCTGTCCAGCTTATCATCCACGCATGATGCTTAAAATTATCTTATGTGCCTACACGCAATCTGTCTTCTCTGGGCGAAAAATTGAAGCCCTATTAAAAGATAGTATTCGTATGATGTGGTTAGCACAAGGGTATGAACCAAGCTACCGCACAATCAATCGATTCCGCATTCAACCAGAAGTGAAAGATATAATTCGCGAATGTTTTGTCCAATTCCGTTGCCAATTGGTCGAAGAAAAGCTTATTGATCAAGAAGCTATTTTTATTGATGGTACAAAGATTGAAGCGAATGCAAATAAATTTACATTCGTATGGAAAAAATCCATTGAGAAATATAGTGAAAGCTTAATTGAAAAGTCAAACCAGCTATATAACGAGCTACTTAAGAACGAAATCGTACCTGAAATTGAACGTGAAAACACTGAACAGTTATCATTGGAAGAGCTCACTCAATTGGTTAAAAAAGTAGACGAAGTCGTAATTGAGTATGATAAACAAATTGAAGCTACATCAGATGTTTCAGAACGAAAAGCCTTAAGAAGCAAACGCAAATATCCGAAACAAGCGCGTAAGCAATTGATTGATTTTGTCTTACGTAAACAGAAATACCAAAAAGATTTGGAAATCTTTGGCACACGTAATAGCTATTCTAAAACAGATCCCGATGCGACATTTATGCGAATGAAAGAAGATTATATGAAAAACGGACAATTGAAAGCTGGTTACAATGTACAAATCGCAACGGAAGGTCAATACACTCTTGCTTATAGTTTGTTTTCGAACCCTACAGATACGCGTACGTTAATTCCATTTCTAGATGAAATCGAGCAGCATTATTTCGTGTTACCGAAACACATTGTCGCAGATGCAAGTTATGGTAGTGAACAAAACTATAATGATATCCTTTCCAATAGAAAACGAGAAGCACTTATTACTTATAACATGTATTTGAAGGAGCAGAACAAAAAGTATAAGCAAAACATATTTAATCCTGACAATTGGCATTATGATGAAGAAACAGATACATATGCATGCCCTAATCATAAACGTCTTAATTTTCAATATCATTCTATTCGCACTGATCGTACAGGCTTTGAACGGAAGTTCAAAATCTATGAGTGCGAGGATTGTTCGGGATGCCCATTCCGTTTATCATGTACAAAAGCCAAAGAAGGCAACAATCGAAAATTAATGGTGAATGAAAAGTGGGAACAGCAAAAAGATTATATAAGAGCGAAGCTTTCAGAAGAGAAAACGAGTGCCATCTATCGAAAACGAAAAATCGATGTGGAACCAGTTTTTGGATTCTTGAAGGCTAATTTGCGTTTCTCCCGATTTTCTGTACGAGGAAAATCGAAGGTAGAAAACGAAATGGGCCTAGCTTTAATGGCAGTGAATTTAAGAAAATTCACTGCCAACAACTAAGGTAATGGGAGAATTTACATAAAAAAATAGAAAAAGGTGA
>NZ_NSEB01000003.1:204747-259478 GCF_002734215.1 Fredinandcohnia onubensis | reverse complement strand
TGTGTCTACTCTATAGGGTACATTTTACAAGGGTTAGTTGCCTTCTTTTAAAATGAGTTGCGAGATACATTCCACGTGCGCCGTATGCGGAAACATATCCACTGGCTGCACGTATTCCACTTTATAAAGCTTCGACAATACTTGAATATCCTTCGCCAATGTAGACGGATTACAAGAAACGTACACCATCTTCTTCGGTTTCACTTTTAACACAGTTTGTAAGAATTGATCGTCGCAGCCTGTGCGCGGTGGGTCGACGACGATGACGTTTGGGCGCCAGCCTTCGTTTACCCATTTTGGTAGGAGCTTTTCTGCTTTTCCTACGGCATAGGTTGCATTCTCAAAGCCGTGTTTTTTTGCATTTTTTCTTGCGTCTTCGATCGCTTCTGGGATGATTTCGATTCCGCGGATTTCAGCGGCTCCATCTGCTAGCCACAATCCAATTGTTCCGACTCCACAGTAGGCATCAACGATTTTTTCCTTGCCTGTTAGCTGTGCTGCCTTTTTTACTTCATCATATAGTTTGACGGTTTGCTCAGGGTTCAACTGGAAGAATGCACGGGCTGACAATTCGAACGAAAGATCTCCAAGGGTTTCTTGAATAACCTCGCTTCCGTGTAAATGAATCGATTCGTCTCCAAAAATGAGTGAAGTCTTTTGGCCGTTGATGTTTTGGATGATTGATTTCACTTCTGGCAAGCGTTTCGTGATCTCTTCTATTAATAATTGTTTACGTGGGATTTCTTTTTGGGCTGTAATTAAGACAACCTGAACCTCTCCCGATTGGACGCCTACTCTTGTGACGATTGTTCGGACAAGACCTTTTCGATTTCGTTCATTATAAATTGATATTTTTAAATCTTGTAGGATCATTTTTACAGTTTGAGTGACCTTGCTTGTTGCAGGATGTTGAATCATACAGTCCGCAATGTCGATTAACTTATGAGAATTAAGGCCATAGAGTCCCGCAATCACCTTTTGCTTATCAAGTCCAACCTGAAACTGACTTTTATTTCGATAGTTCCACGGGTTGTCCATGCCAATTGTGTCTTTTATATTGAGCTTTTCAATCGGCGTTTTGCCATAGCGTTCAAAAGCTTGAACAACAATGTCCCGCTTCTCATTCAATTGTTGACGATAATCTAAGTGCTGCAGCTGGCAACCGCCACATAGTTCGTAGATTGGACATGGTGGCTTTACCCGATGTTCTGATTTTTTGCGGATTTTTTTAATCTTTCCTTCAGAGAATTTCGGATGGACCTTTGTTGCTTCAACGACTACCTCTTCACCTGGTAGCGCTCCTGGAACAAAGACGACCTGCCTTTTAAAATATCCGACACCTTCTCCGTTAATTCCGAGTCGTTTTATTGTAAGGGGAAATGTTTGTCCCACCTGTAATTTTGCTTGGTTTTCTTTTTGTTGTTTCATCATTACACACAACTTTCTATTCGATGCTCCGCCATAAGTACAAGGAGGCATAGCTTAAGTATGGTTCCCATGGCTTGCTGTATTCTTCCATCTGTTCATAGGATGGCTTTTTCTCAAGTTTGTATAATTTTTTGATGGCATTTTGGATTCCGATATCTGCCATCGGGAATAGATTGGGCCGTCCCAACGCGAATAAAAGAAAATTTTCTGCGGTCCATTTTCCAATTCCACGGACTTTTACAAGAGTCTCTATGACTTCATTATCTGTTTTCGATTGGAGGTCACTTAGTGTTAGATCTCCTGCTGCAATCAGTTTTGATGTGTCGATCACATATTCAGCCTTCCGACCACTAAACTGCAACTCTCTCAGATCTTCAACCGTTAACTTGGCTATTTTTTCAGGTCGAGGATGCACCCATGTTCCCTCAAGCTCTTCGCCAAATGTCGTGACAAACCGTGATGTCAGTGTATGCGCAAACGTCATATTGAGCTGCTGATGGATGATACACTTCATCAAACAATAATACGGATCAAAATCCAAGACTAATGGTGTCCCGCGATGTTCTATGAAAATATCACTGAGGTCTGTTTGTAAAAAATGGTTCTGGACTTTATCTAATGGTACATCCCATTGAAAAACGTGAGAAACTTGCTGCAAAGCCTGTTCCATTAAATCAGTTTGAGTACCCGTGACTACGAAAGTTGGGATCTCTGTTGTTCCAGTTGCTTTTACGGTGACAACCACAGGTTCATTTTTAATATAAAATGATACCTTCACTAAGCGTTCATCTTTATTTAAATCGATAAGTGGATTTATCGATAGCCGGTCTAGGACGCGATCGAAATTATATGGCGGCTGTACATGCACTGTTTTCTCCCACATAGAACCAACCTCAATTCTTAAGTGTTAGTACACATTATACCATTTACGCATAAAAAAAATCCCCTTGCAAGCAAGAGGATTCACTGATTATCTATTAAGTAGGTCTTCACGAAGCGGTGTAAATGTATCTAGTAAAATACCTTCTTCTAGTGCCACAACTCCATGTTTATGGTTCCCTGGAATAAAAATCGTTTCTCCTTGGGATACCGTTGTTTGTTCACCTTCGATTGTGAACTGGAAGCTTCCCTTCATGACGTACGTGAACTGTTCATGAGGATGACTATGTTGGTAGCCTTCCGCACCTTTTTCAAAGTGCACCTCCATCATCATTACTGATTCACCTGGAGGGAAAATTTTACGTTTTACCCCTGGTTCTGCGTTTTCCCATTCTCCAACCATTTCCTTGTCCCCCTTATTATGTATTCCCTTTCATTATAAAGTGAAACTTCCATCAGTGGGGGATTTTTTTCATCCCACACTGATGGTTAGTTGAACCAATCGGACCTTTACGGGCAGTTGATTTCTACCCTATCTTCTTTTATTCCTTAGAATGTTGAAGTGGGAGTTTTACTGCCCGTTAAGTGTGGGATAAGAGGATATGCTCTTTTATTAAAGTGCTTTAGCTTCTGAATTCTCAATTTCTTCGCTTTTCGAAGAATTTAATAAAATCACTCCACCGATAATTAAGATGATACCTGCTAGTTTAAGCGTGCTAAAAACCTCTCCCCACACAAGCGCACCAATGACTGCTGTTAATGCTGTTCCAACACCAGACCAAATCGCATACGCCAAACTTAATGGAAGGGTTTTTAAACATAAGGATAAGCAATAAAAAGCAAGTCCATAACCAATAATGACACCGACCGACGGAAAAAGAACAGTAAAGCCCTCTGACATTTTTAGCATGGCGGTTGCAAAAATCTCACAAATTATTGAAATAGATAATGCAAAATATCCTCTCATTTAATGACCCCCTCCGACATTTAGTAAAATGACTCCACCGATGATTAAGAAGAATCCAAGGATTTTTTTCCGATCAACATGTTCTTTATAGACGATGATTCCGACTAATGCGGTTAGTGCTGTCCCTACTCCTGCCCAAATCGCATATGCCATTCCGAGTGGTAAAGTTGTTAAAGAAAGTGATAAACCGTAGAATGCTAGACCGTATCCAATCATGACTCCTAAAGAAGGCAGGAACTTTTTGAACCCGTCTGTTGCTTTAAGCATCGAACTGCCGAACACTTCACTAATAATCGCAAAAATTAAAAGGATGTATGCATTCATTGTGATTCCTCCTACCTTAAAAAGTCTCTTTCTCCATTTTACATCCTCGGTCAAGTTTAGAAAATATAGGACCTCAGTTGTAGTGAAAGTTACGTCTGAGGCATATTTTTAAACTTTCCTCCTCGGCGTAAAATGGATGATGTTGTTCAAGAAAACACGGGAGGTATTGGAAGATGAAAAAAATCGGACCTAAAGGGATGAAATGGTTAAAAATCATTCACGTCTTTCTAGTCGTAGTCTTTTTCGGAGGAATATTAAGTTCCCTTGCCCTTAATATTCATCTTGATTTTACTAAATTTGATGAGTCCTATTTGGGATATAAAAATATCGTAATCATTAGTGATAACATTGTTCGCTGGGGTGCAATTGGCACACTATTAGTGGGGCTGACCTATGGGTTCTTTACAAACTGGGGCTTTTTCAAGCATCGTTGGGTTTGCGTGAAATTCGTACTATATGTAATTCAAACGATTGTTGGGATTTTTATTATAGACAAGCTAATGATCACCAATATGGAACTCCTTGAAACTCAACGGGAATTAGCTTTGACCAACCCCGTGTTCATTCAAAACCACTTAATGAGACAATATGCCGTCTATTTTCAAGTGGCAGTTACCATTTTTATTTTTATTATTTCATACCTTAAACCTTGGCGGAAGAAAAAAGTACCACAGAAAAAGAGCTGAAAACTTACAGCTCTTTTATCGTTTTTACGATATAATTTGACGATACATGCATTTTTGTTAAAGTAGTTTACATAGAACAAATTATACAAGGAGTTTTTGCAATGAAGAAGTTTTTACTGTTAATTGTCATATTAGGTTTGTTGGCTGCCTGTTCAAATACAGATAAGGAGACTAGTTTAACACCAGAAGAACCAACTAGAAACGAAGAAAATACTTCTGACTCAGAAAAAGTTGATTCAAATGAGACTGTTGAAGTTTCTGAATCTACTCAAGAAGAAGATTCTACTAATGAAAATGTCGATACAGAGTCTACAGACACTAACGTCGAAGGGGCGACAGAAGACAGTCCTCTTAAGATCCAATATTTAAGTGAACTCGAAGCGATTGAAAAGGAAATCGAAAGCCAGCCTGAGGGTGAAACACAACTTGAGATGGATGAAATTGCGGCGGCAAACTTTAAAGCCTGGGACGATGCCCTAAATAAAATCTGGAAAGAACTTGAGAAACAACTTCCGACTGAAGAAATGGATGAGTTACGAGAAGAACAACGCCGTTGGATCAAAGAGAAATATAAGGCGGCAAGTGAAGAAGCAGAACAGTACAAAGGTGGCACAATGGAGTCTTTAGTAAAAACAAACACACAAGCACAGGTCACCAAAGAAAGATGCTATGAATTAGTTGAAAAATATATGTAAGTTAAAAAGGACTTAGGAGATTCTAAGTCCTTTTCCTATCTAGTTCATATTGAATAGGAGCTCTTCTTTAATGGATTTTTCCGCCATTAGGTGATCTAAGCTTCGGAAGGTATACCCTTCCTCTCGTAAATCATCGATGGCTTTACCAAGCGCTTCCGCATTGTCCCTTGATACAGTATGCAGCAACAGAATTGCACCTGGATGAATTTGTTTCATGATGTTGTTGTAGGCATACTCCCAACCTCTTTGGTTATTGATATGCCAATCAACGAATGCGAGTGACCAAAACACATTTTGATAACCCAAATCCCTTGATAATCCTAGGGTGCGTTCACTGAAAATACCTCGCGGTGGTCGAAGATAGGTGACATCCTGCCCCGTCAGCCTTTTCGTTTCCTCCCTTACTGAATCTAATTCTTTTCGGAGTCGCTCGTCACTCACACTTGTTAAATCCGGATGATACCATGAATGATTGCCAACAATATGACCTTCCTTTGCCATTCGTTTAACAAGGTCGGACTGATCTTTTAGATAGTGTCCGGTTACAAAGAAGGTTGCAGGTACCTTTTTCTCCTTTAATACATCGAGAACTTTTTCGGTATAGCCATTTTCATAGCCATTGTCAAAGGTTAGGTAGATGTCTTTTTTGGTTGTGTCTCCAATATAAAATGCGCCATATTTTGCGAGTAGTTTATCATACTCCTCACCCGCTGATGCCGGTTCATGGTTCTTGCTTTTTTTGAAACCCCAATGGATGGGTGCATTTGAATAAGCTGCTGCTGCCTGGTGGGCACCAACCAATGAAAAGGTAACAGTTAAAAGAAGAAGTAAGCCCAAAAGCCTTTTCAAAAGTAAAACCTCCCAAACTCCGTTAGTAGTAGAGTTAGTTTTTACCACATTTAGGGAGTTCATGCACGAATCCATTACCAAAAAGATTTTGTTGGGTGGATGTATAAAATTTGTGGGTTGGTGGTGTGTTGTTGGTTGGGGTTGCAGGGCATGGTAGAGTGTACTTTTTGCCGAGCTTGTAGCGTGAGATTGTCTTTCGGGACATGCTAGAACATTTTCGGTTTGAGCGTGTACCGCGAACCTCATCTTGCCATACATGTCACTCTTAGCTTGTACTTTTAAAATGATCTTAACTATCATGCTCTTCCTTATTTGAAGTGAGCATGCTCTACAAAACATTTATGATAGTTATTTTTAATTTTTAATGATCGTTTTTCGGAAAATGCACTGTTTTGAGCTCTGGCTGACTGATATCAATTGAGATTTGTTCCCTATACTTGAATAATTGTGCCCTATCTTTCATTATTTCTGCCCTAGCTCTGATTTATTGTTCCCTAACCTTCAACATTTGTGACCAGATTCCAATTATTTGTGCCCTAACCCCCAAACAGCAACAAAAAACCCGCTACGCACATTACGTAACGGGCCCATTTCAAATTAAGCAAATACACGCTCTTTGAATTGTTCTAGTTTTTCTAATGATGATTTGTCAACATCCGCGTGTAAGCTGTTGCCGTGTGAATCCATGGTTACAACGGCAGTGAAGCCTTCAACAGATAGATGCCACATTGCTTCTGGAATACCGAATTCCATTAAGTCAACGCCGTCAACTGACTTGATGCAGTCTGCATAATATTGCGCAGCTCCACCGATTGCATTTAGATAAACTCCGCCATGCTCCTTAAGTGCAGCGAGTGTTTTTGGTCCCATTCCGCCTTTACCGATTACAGCACGGATGCCGAATTTTTTCATGATGTCCCCTTGGTAAGGTTCCTCACGAATACTTGTCGTTGGGCCAGCAGCTTTTACATGCCATTTTCCATCTTCATCCTTAAGCATTACCGGACCACAGTGGTAAATAACTTGTCCGTCTAGATCAACAGGTGCATCGTTTTCAGATAGATGTTTGTGGATTGCGTCACGACCTGTGAACATACGGCCATTGATTTTAACCACGTCACCTACTTTTAATTCACGAATTTGCTCTTCAGTGATTGGAGCTTGTAGCACAACTTCGCGAGTTTCTGATTTTACTTCTTCTACCTCTTCTTGTTCTTTAGAGAAGTCAATTTCCTCTCCCTCATTGTATAACCAATCTTTGATATCACCAGTTTCAGCATCAAGAGTGATACCTAGACGGCGATATGCCCAACAGTTGTACGCAACAGATACGAAGAAGCTTGCTGGAATACGGTGCATAACGCCAACTTTACAACCAAGTAGAGTGGTTTCGCCGCCGAAGCCCATTGTTCCAATGCCTAGTTTGTTTGCATTTTCCATTACGTATTCTTCAAGTTTGCGAAGATCTTCGTTTGGATTTTCATCTTCAACAGAACGGAAAAGTTGTTCTTTTGCTAACTCATAGCCTGAAGTACGGTCTCCACCGATTCCAACGCCGATGAATCCAGCACTACAGCCTTGTCCTTGTGCTTGGTACACAGAGTGCATAATACACTTACGAATACCGTCTAAGTCACGGCCCGCACGACCAAGTCCATCTAATTCACAAGGTAAGCTGTATTGGATGTTTTTATTTTCACACCCGCCACCTTTTAAAATAAGGCGAACATCGATGTAATCTTTTTCCCATTGCTCAAACTTAATAACTGGAACACCTTCACCAAGGTTGTCCCCGCTGTTTTTACCTGTTAATGAATCCACGGAGTTTGGACGAAGCTTTCCGTCTTTTGTTGCTTCTACAATTGCTGCACGGATCGCAGCTTTGATTTTTAATTGGTTCACTCCAACAGGAGTTTTCACTTTGAAAGTTGGTAGACCTGTATCTTGGCAAATTGGAGATACGTTCACGTCCGCCATTGAAATATTATTGGTGATGGTTGAAAGAGACATAGCAGCACGAGTACCCGCACTTTCACTCGCTTTTGCGCGAGCAACCGCTCTACGTACATCCTTTGGAAGTCTTGTTGATGTCTCTACAATTAACTTGTACATACTTTGTTGTAGCTTATCCATCTGTATTCCCCTTTCCCTTATATCCCCGTTTTTATACATGTTATTTATAATCACAATTTTCATTATACTCCTATCTATTTTTTTCGGAAAGGGATTTGCAAACGATTCCAGATTTTATCTTACGGGAATCGTCGCAACTTGAGGTTTTTCTTTTATGAGGTTCACTCCTATCAAACCAAAGATTGAAAAAATCAAGGGAATGATAAAGCCATAATAGTATCCAGCGGTAACATGGTCTAATACACCCCCGAAAATAGCTGGAAGCAATACAGCACTTAAAAATCCACCTGTGTTTGCAAATCCTGATACCATTCCGGATTCACTTGTTGGGAACGTTTGGCGAACAACGGCAAAGGTTAGAGAATTTGAACCGAACGAAAATCCGATAATAAAGAAAAGGGAAATGAGCAAGAATAATGGGGGTCCTTCTCTGAAAACAAGAAAAGTAGACCAACATAACACCGTGACAATATGAAAAATGATATAAGGTCGTTTGATTAACCCTAATCGACTTGAAATCCAGCCGATTAACGGTGCACCCATTAACGCACCAATCAGACTAAACATAATAAGCTGGCTTGCTTCCAATCGGGTCAAGCCATACATATCCATTCCATAAGGTACTGCCCACGAACCGATAAAACCTAAATACCCTCCAACAAGTCCAAAGTGACATAAGAACAACGCCCATGCCTGCCGATTGGTAAAAATTCGACGGAGTAACACCGATGTTTTTTCACGTTGAACTTCTTTTTTCTCAATCATCGGATGGCCCGGCTTTTTGACAAGTACAATATAAAGAAAAGTTCCACACAAACAAAGTAGAATTCCCCCTGAAAGAAAAGCGCCTCGCCAACCTAGTAAAACAATTAATGCTGAAAAAGGGACAGTTGCCATCAGGAAACCAAGGCTACCGGTCATGCCTGCGATACCAATTAGCCGGGCAAATTCTCTTTCATTAAACCATCTGCTTAAAATCAGCACTAAGTTCACCCAAATGGTTGCATCCCCTATTCCTGTTAGGATTCTTGCAAAAAAGAGGATTACTTCATGGGTTCCCAAGCTGTAAATGATGGTTCCAACGCCTGTAAGGATGGCACCTAGTATCAGGAAAAAGTTAGGTCCGTATCGATCAGCCAAGATTCCCATTGGCATTTGTAGACCTGTGTATACAAAAAATTGGATACTCGTGAGAAGTCCAATCGTGGTTGCTGTTACTTGAAAATCCGTCATTAATTGGTCTGTAATTAATCCAGGTGCGGTTCGCTGACTTGACATGACTACATACGTAAACAAAACAGAAGCAAAAATAACCCATCTAAATTTACTTGATTGCATGCCCAATACTATCTTCCCCTGTTTGCTTTTTACCTTATATATATGGGTTTTCATACCGGTAGTGCGCATACATACACGAAAAAATCAATCATTACAATTTTTGATGCCAACATGTATAATCAAAAAATGGGAGTTGAGATTAGTGAATAAAAAAGACATCGCAAACATCCGTAAACAATTTAAACTAGAAAACCAATACTTAAAAATAAACGAAATTTTTAATGTGTATGTCAAAAAAGAATCCGGTGAGATTTATCACCACATTTGTCAGCCATTTGAGCTGTTAGAACAAGAAGCGCAGGAATTATTTTTAGATAACTTTAAAAAGACATTATCTGGGCAACTTGATACGAAGTTGTTTGAATTGAAGTTTATGCATGATGTGGAGAATAGCACACGCGACCTTCTGTATGATGGGCTACATCTGGAAGACACCGAGGAATGGTTAGAGCAAATGCTGCAAATTGTCGAGAAAATGTATGCTACTAAGGTTTATGAGTTTGACACCGTGGTGACATTCATCCGTGCCGAATACCGAAAACCAACTCGAAAACGCGACCCTGAATCTGAATTAGGCGGATCTGATGAGGTTTATTTCAGTCCACTCATTCTTTGCACATTGAATAAAATTGACCAGCCGAAAAAGACATTGGTTTTTGACTATATTGAAAGAACATTCAAACCAAATACTGAACTGGACCCGATTATTAATATAACTGCTCCGTTAACTGGTTTTCTTTTTCCTGCCTTTAACGACAATGCAGCAGACGTAAATCATATTCTTTATGCTTCCGGAAAAGCGAATGAGCCTAGCTATAGTTTCATTTCCGATGTGTTGAATTGCGAAGATATCATGACCGCGGAAGATGACAGGATTGGCTTTGAAATGATCTTGAAAAATGTCATCGGCGACAAGGTAGAATCTGAGGTTATTTCAAACGTATATGATGAAATCGATCGCTTTGTTCAAGAAAAAGAAGAAGAAGAAGAAGAAGAGAGCGAACCACCGATGATCAACTACCAAGACGTAGAGCGTATCTTGAAGGTCAGTGGCGTTGAAAATGTGGATACCGCTAAAGTAGAGCATGCCTTTAAAAGTGTAATTGATGACGAACGACATGAATTTAAAGCAAGTAACTTAATTCCAAAATCAATCAAAATCAACACCAAGGTTGCCAAACTTACGCTAGATCCAAAAGAGCTCAAATACGTCAAATACATCATGTACCAAGGCAAGCGCTGCTTGTTATTGGAAATCGATGAGGACGTCGTTGTCGAAGGATTGACCTTGGAGACGAAGAACCAAGGGCCCGAGGACCAGGGGGACGGTTCTACTGGTTCCTTCTAAACGAAAAACAGTGGATTTTGTTCTGGATCCACTGTTTTTTTATTGCGAAAAATAAAGGCAAACCTTTTGTAATTCGGCTGTTCGCTTGCGTTACCCTTTTCCTCTTCTCCGACGTCAATCGGGCACGATTCAGACACTTTTCTTAAGCCTAGCCCTTTCAAAAACAATCAAACGCCCAGCACAAACGCTGAGCGTCCTCCAAGTTTTTATTCTTTCCAATCCTTTTTAAATCGTTCGTATTTTCCTTCCAAGTCATCGAGCATCCCGATCAGACGGTCTATATCTTCTAGTTCAGTTGATTCAGGGTCTAATGAATCAATCACCTCTAAGAACATATTTAATCGATTTTTTAAATAGGTTATTTGTAAGTCCTTATCTTGAATTGCGTTTCCCAAGTGACAACGTTCCTTTCATTTTCCGGTATCTTTTTATCTTAGTAAAAGATGTTTGCATTGACAACTATTATTCTTTTCAATACAATGCCTAAGGCGATTTGTGTTTTAACAAATCCGTAAAAAGGAGTTACATATGTCAAAATTACAGTCTTCTATTCGAATTTCTCCCGCACATGACCCGTGGGAGGCTTATTTAGATGTTGAGCAATACGGCTCAATGCAGCTTACCAACATTGAATTTACAACGACGTATCTCTGTAACATGAGATGCGAGCATTGTGCGGTTGGCTACACATTACAGCCTAAGGATCCAAATGCTTTACCAATTGATCTATTATTAAAACGCCTAGATGAAATTCCAAAGCTTCGTTCCTTAAGTATCACAGGTGGCGAGCCAATGCTGTCAACGAAATCTGTTGCGAATTATGTGGTTCCTCTTTTTAAGTATGCCCATGAAAGAGGCGTTCGTACTCAAATCAATTCGAATCTCACATTGGATCTCGCGCGGTATGAAAAAATTATTCCTTATTTAGATGTGCTTCATATTTCACATAACTGGGGAACGGTCGATGATTTTGTTGAAGGTGGATTTGCGATGATGGAGAAAAAGCCATCATTTGAACAGCGCGAACGTTATTTTCAGCGCATGATTGAAAATAGCAAAGCCTTATCAAGAGCTGGAGTAATGGTTGCTGCGGAAACCATGTTAAATAAACGCACTCTTCCACATTTAGAAACAATTCACAAACAAATTGTGGAGGAAATGGAGTGCGGCCGACATGAGGTACATCCTATGTACCCGAGCGATTTTGCTAGCAATCTAGAGGTATTGTCGCTTGTAGAAATTAGGAGCGCCATCCATCAACTCCTTGATATTCGTAATGACGATGTGTGGATGTTGTTTGGCACTTTGCCATTTTATCCGTGCAGCCACAATGAGGATGATCTTGCTTTACTAAAGAGACTTTATTCAAGTAAAAATGTAACAGTGCGTAATGACCCAGATGGTCGCTCTCGATTGAATGTGAATATTTTCAACGGAGATATTATCGTGACTGATTTCGGAGACACGCCACCACTAGGTAATATCCAAACAACCTCGCTTCAAGACGCATATGACAACTGGTCAAAAACAAAGATCGCGAAAGAAATTAGTTGCCACTGCCCGGCAGTGAAATGCCTTGGGCCTAATATTCTTGTGAAAAACGCGTATTACAAAGAGGATGACTTTACAAAACGGAGTTCAAATCTATAAAAAATTCGGGCGCTGAGTGTCGCCCGAATTTCTTTTATCCCGTATTAGCGGGTTTATCTTGGGGTATCTGATACGAGGAATCCGTATGAAACGTGGTCTTGGACTGGAATCCATGCGCCGATTCCTTGGTGGGTTACATTTTTAACGACGATCGATTTTTTGCTTCCTTTTAGAACCAAATAAACCTCACCGTATGTAACCTTACCTTTTTCGTTAACTGCTGGCGCATAGGCATATAAGTATCCTAGCTTTTTCGGTGGTACATTATAGATTTGATCTTTTTTCGTTCCTCCACCAATAATCGTTTTGAAGGAAAGTGGAAGCTTCGACTTTTTCGCAGCTTCAATCAGCATCATTTTCTTTACATCTTCAGCATCTTGAATCTCCGCTGTTAGTCCGCCTTTGACAATCTTCTGCATTTCCTGTTTGTAGTGGATTTTATATGGAGTCTTTCCACCACGATTGTCATAATAATTTGTATTGATTTTTTCATATTCCCAATTCGTGCTTGTTTCAGACGATTCATAACTCAGTGGCCATTGCCCTAAATAAATGGTTGCGCGATACCCAAGCGCTAAAGGTGTCGTTTGAATAGCCGACTCATTTAAAATACGAATGAGATCTGGATTTTCTATTTCTACATCAGCACTATTAATAAGCTCTTTTGTAAGCTTACTTGGCTGTAGATATGGCAAATCCTGCGTCGGGTTCGGGTACGTATTATCTTGTGATATGTCTAAAACAGAACTAGGAATCTTGAATTTATCTGCTTTATTACCCTTTGCTTTTTCGGTACCTTCCGCCATCGCTGTTCCTGTAACAAAACTAAACATAAACATGGCGGCAACTATAAAATGAAAATATCGTTTCATAGGTCGGTACTCCTTTCCTTGGCTTTGTGCTTAGTGTTTTCGAAGTTTTTGCGGATTATCCATCCTTTTATTAGAAAATTTCTAGTAGCACGAAACTGACATACAAAAAGCCTTCCGGTTCACCCGGAAGGCCGACTAATTTTCTTTGCTCTCGATCTGGATATCGGACACACATTTGAATATATCGCGGACAAGTTGGGCGCATATCGGACCTTGCGTGCATTTTATCGGACATTAATCTAATTATATCGGACATAAACCACAATTTATCGGACAATCCAGGTTCTACTACATCATAAAAGCCTTCCGCTCCCGGAAGGCCGACTAACTAATCTTTACTTCCGATCTGGATATCGGACATATATTTGAATATATCGGACAAAGTTAGGCGGATATCGGACATTGCGTGTATTTTATCGGACATTAATCTAATTATATCGGACATAAACCACAATTTATCGGACAATTCAGGTTCTACTCCATTATAAAAGCCTTCCGGTTCACCCGGAAAGCCGACTAATGTTCTTTGCCCTCGATCTGGATATCGGACACACATTTGAATATATCGGACAAAGTTAGGCGGATATCGGACATTACGTGCATTTTATCGGACATTAATCTAATTTTATCGGACATAAACCACAATTTATCGGACATTAATCTAATTATATCGGACATAAACCGCAATTTATCGGACAATCCAGGTTCTACTCCATCACAAAAAGTCTTCCGGTTCACCCGGAAGGCCGACTAATTAGTTTTCGGTTTTGCCCTGGAGCCGAGGCCATTTTCCATCAACCTTTCACAATGTGGATAGAAGAATTGAATAATCGGTCCGATTCCGAATGTTACAACCAAGGTTCCAATGCCAATTGGTCCTCCAAACAAAAGAGCCAACACCAAGCCTGTCGCCTCAGCAATTGTTTTCGAAATCCCAAATCTTAACTTGAATCGCTTACTGATCGCGAGCATTAGATTATCGAGCGGTGAGAGTGGAAACTTTGCTTGAAGGTATATGGCAATTCCAAGTGATGCGATCACTAATCCCCCAAGTAAAACAAGGGCCTTCACGACAAATCCTTCTAAATTCAGTTCATCTAGTGCAATTAATAACCAAAAATCTATAAAAAAGCCAATTAAAATGATGGTTCCAATTGATAAGAATGCTGGCCGTTCCTTGAGTAAAAATGCATTTAAAAGCATGACACAAATACCCACAATAATAACCCAATTCCCTACAGTAAGACCAATTGACTCTGAGAGTCCAACATTGAGTGCGTCCCATGCCCCAGCCCCGATATCTGCAATGATCATTAAACTGATTCCCAGTGCTAAAACAAACAATCCAACGCAAAAAAATATGATTCGACGTGTGATCATAGAAGTGCTCCCTAAAGATTAAATTTTTTTTAAAAGTAACAATTAGTTTAAACATTGGATTTTATTATAATCAACTTAAAAAGATTAATCGATATTTTTTCACTTTTTAAAATTAAATTGAATATTTTTAATGTTGTGCAAATATTATTAAGTATACCTTACTTAAAGGAGGGATAAGGAGACCATACCTTAATGGAGGGGGTATGCTATCGAGTTGCCTGACGAAGAGAACACCAATGAAAAAAAGTTAAGTTATCCCTTAAAAAGTACTTAGAAGATTAAAACACCAAACGACTCTGTGTGGATGTTGTCTACACAGAGTCGTTTTATTCTTATAATAAATAAAATCCAATTCCCATGATGGCGTATGCGGCTAATAGAGTGCCACCTTCGAACCAGTTCGTTTCTCCATCATTTGTTAGTGCAATGGTTAAAAACACTGCTGTTATCATAGAAATAAGTTCTGGCATAGAGAAAACTAGCGACATTTGTGTGTCTAGGAATAATGATATCAAAACCAGTAGCGGCGCAACAAACATCGCTACCTGTAACGTCGAACCAATTGCAATCTCAATGGCCACATTCATTTTATTCTTATAAGCCATCATAACGGCTGATGCATGTTCAGCTGCATTTCCGACAATCGCCACAATAATAATTCCAATAAAAATCTCACTCCAGCCGAATGCTTCCGCCACGACTTCGAAGGTATGAACGAGATTTTCAGACACATACCCTACCGCAACCGTTGACAGCGCCAAGATAATAAACGCCTTCCATTTCCCCCACTCAGGTTCTTCATGCTCTTCACTTTCTTTTTCGACCTGTTCCGAATCTTCCTGATAAATGCCTCGATGTGAAACGAGCTTAAAGAAAAGCCCAGCTAAGTATAACATGATTAAAATAACTGAAATTCCAACGCTTAATGTAAATGTATCTGTATCATTCATGTCCATTGAAAAAACTTCTGGAATAACAAAGGCTAGAATGACAGAAAAAATTAATAGACCCGAATTGTGTCGCGCATCATGTACACTAAATTTCTGCCTTTTAAACTTAATACCTCCGACTAAAAAGGAAAGACCCCCTACTAGTAAAAGGTTACCAAGGACAGAACCCGTTAGTGATGCAAGCACAACCGTGACAAGTCCCGCTTTTAAAGCAAAGATAGAAATAATAAGTTCAACTGCATTTCCAAAGGTTGCGTTTAACAAACCACCAATTCTCGGGCCCGCAATAATGGCAAGGCTCTCCGTCGCTCTTCCCATAAATCCAGCTAAAGCGATAATAGTTAAACAGTACACAATAAACATGATAACGGCTGGCCAGTGAAGCAGACTTCCAATGATAGAAAGAGGTAAGCCGATTATCACCATAATCAAGAAAATTCGATTCAAAGGAACACTCCCTTTCATTGACCTATACGAAATGGACGAAATCTAAAAAAACTACGCCCATCGTTAGCGTAGTTTTTATCTATATAGATTATGTTCTATTCAAATGTTTTTATGCATCCACAATCTCAAAAGTTTCAATAATGTCGATGCTTCCCTTTACTGATTGGGCGATCGGACAATTCCGATGAGCAACTTCAATCGAACGTTGGATTTTTTGTTCAGCTAAATCTTTTCCTTTTATCACATAGTGAATGTAAACTTTCTCGACCCGGTTCGCATGTGCCTCATTTCGCTCCACTTCAGTCTTAATGGTGATGTCCTCTACCTCCATTCTCTTCTTTTCTAGAACCTTACGAAGTGTGCCCCCACTACAAACTGCGATAGACGAAACTAAAAGCTGATAAGGTCTGAATCCATGAGCTTCGTCGCCAGCAACCTGCAACTTACCAAATTCTACATCTGTGTAAAAGCCCACTTCTTGCATTTTAAAAATCATGAAAAATGCCCCCTGTCTTTGACTGATATCTTCAGTTTACTCAAATTCTCCATAGAATGAAAAGAAAAGAGAATCATTCTTTTCCATTTTCAACCCCTCATTAATTTTGTATCATTAGATTGTGAAATGAAACTGGGGGAAAAACAACATGAGATTACGGTTTTGGATATTAGTTAGTATTGTTGCAGTTTCTGGTTTTAGCCAGGGTATGCTACTTCCTTTAATTGCGGTTATTTTTGAAAATAACGGAATGTCATCTACCTTAAACGGATTACATGCAACTGCCCTATATATCGGTATATTACTTGTTTCACCATTTATGGAGTACCCGCTAAGGAAATATGGCTACAAACCTGTCATTCTATTTGGGGGATTGCTCGTTGTCGTGTCACTAGCCATGTTCCCATTATGGAAATCATTTTGGTTTTGGTTTGTCCTAAGACTCTTGATCGGAATTGGGGATCACTCCTTGCACTTTGGAACACAAACATGGATTACATCATTTTCTCCTGAGAATAAGCGTGGAAGAAACATTTCCTTATACGGATTATTCTTTGGGCTTGGCTTTGCCACTGGGCCGTTAATGACACCTTTGGTTAACATTGATGAAACCCTGCCATTTATTCTATCTTCTGTCCTTTGTTTAATTGGTTGGTTCTTTTTATTCCTATTAAAAAATGAGTTTCCGGAACAAGATTTAGGGGTGAACTCATTTAGGGAGACATTCAATCGTTTTTCAAAAGCCTGGAAGTATGCATGGGTTGCCTTTCTACCGCCGCTGGCCTATGGCTTTCTTGAGTCTTCTCTTAACGGAAGTTTCCCGGTTTATGGATTACGCATTGATTTAAATGTGGGATTTGTTTCAATTCTATTAACTTCATTTGCACTAGGCAGCATCATCACCCAACTTCCATTGGGTATTCTAAGTGATAAATTTGGTCGAAGAAATATTTTAATGATTGTACTGTTTTTAGGATTTTTAAGTTTTACCGTTGCAAGCTTCCTTGAGCACTCTCATGTCGGACTCTGGCTCTGCATTACGTTTGCGGGAATGGCAGTTGGATCGACTTTCTCTCTCGGAATCTCTTATATGACAGACTTAATGCCAAGGAATTTATTGCCGACCGGAAACCTTCTATGTGGCGTTTTCTTTAGCGTCGGAAGCCTTGTCGGACCGTTTTTCGGTGGACTGTTTATCCAATACTTTGAAAACATTAGCTTTTTCAATGTCATTGGAACGATTCTGTTTTTAATATTTATCATTCTATCTGTCTTTGGCACGAGAACGGCAACTAAGACAGTTGAAAATTGACTTCCTTTTTAGGAAGTCTTTCTTATTTTCTATGATTTTCTGCCTATTTTTAAGAATCCGATTGACGTTTTTTGAAAATCTGTTATATAATACATTAAAGATTAATACACTGTATTAAAACAGATGTGTAGGACGAAAAAAACTTAAGGGGATGATTGTAATGAGTAGGCAAGAACGCAAAAACATGATGGAGTTTATTGAGAAGTTTAAAGGCATTACTAAAATGGAGCTTATGTATATGACCGATGCAGATATCGAGCATATCTATAACACCACCTATTTTCACTTTGAGGAAATTGCAGAATAAAGAAGAAGAACAACTCGTCATTCGTTGGCGAGTTGTTTTTTTATGAACTTACAAGCTTATTTAAAATTATTATAAAAAACACTTTTAAAAATCGGGTAATGTGTTATAATTAATAATAATTATAAAGTAAAAATCAATTAAATTAGCAACTGCTATCGTAAAGATTGCAGTTTTCTTGTTTAAACGGCTTATTGATTGTGATTCCCTTTCTCAATTAGCAATATCAAGTTGATTTTTATTCTCAATTAGATATGTATAATTGAATGTTTTTCTCAATTAGAAAATGGAGGCGAACGAAATGAATACTGAAGTAAAGACTGCTCCAAGACGACAGCAAGTATATAAAACAGATAATGAATCTTCTCCGCTCCTTGAAAAAGTACAGCTTCACGGTGAATTAATTGCAGCGTTAACGAGTGGTGTTTTAATTGCGATTGCCTGGACATTAGGGCATTTCGAACACAACACCACTTCAATTGTTATGTATCTTCTCGCGTTTGTTATTGGTGGTTATGCAAAAGCAAAGGAAGGTATTTCTGATACGATTGCGGAAAAAGAATTAAATGTAGAGATGTTGATGATATTTGCCGCAATTGGCTCTGCGATCATTGGGTACTGGAATGAGGGTGCGATTTTAATCTTTATTTTCGCATTAAGTGGTGCTCTTGAAACCTATACGATGAATAAAAGTCATAAGGAAATCTCTTCACTTATGGGCCTTCAGCCTGAAGAAGCTACTCTTGTTGCAAATGGCATTGAGAGAATTGTCCATGTTTCTTCTCTTCAAATTGGCGATGCGATTTTAGTCAAACCAGGTGAACGCATTCCAGCCGACGGTAAGCTTTTAAAAGGTGACACAAACGTGGACCAAGCGGCCATTACAGGTGAGTCGATTCCTGTACGTAAATCCCTAGGTGATGATGTTTTTGCGGGGACCGTTAACCTTCGTGGGTCCATCACTGTTGAAGTGACAAAGCCAAATGAGGATTCGTTGTTCCAAAAAATCATTAAGCTTGTACAATCAGCTCAAAGTGAAAAGTCCCCTTCCCAGCAATTTATTGAAAAATTTGAAGGTACGTATGTGAAGTTTGTTCTAATTGCGGTAGGTTTAATGATGTTCCTTCCACACTTCCTGTTAGGGTGGACATGGACTGAATCCTTCTACCGTGCCATGATTTTATTAGTCGTTGCATCCCCTTGTGCCCTAGTTGCCTCCATTATGCCAGCAACATTATCGGCGATTTCAAATGGAGCAAGACGTGGGATCCTGTTTAAAGGTGGTGTTCACCTTGAGCAGTTAGGTAATTTAAAAGCTATAGCATTTGATAAAACAGGGACACTGACAAAAGGAAAACCTGTCGTAACCGATATGATTGTTTCTGATTCAATTGATCAAAATGAATTTTTACAAATTGTATCTTCCATAGAAAATCAATCTACACATCCATTAGCACAATCAATCGTGAATCATGCTAAGTCAAATGGTCAGGACCTAATAACTATAGATGGTATTGAGGATATGCCTGGATATGGGGTTAAAGCAACTGTCGGTGAGAATCATTGGTTAATTGGTAAAGCAGATCTTGTTGGAAAAGATGCTGCAGTTACTTTTAAAAATGGTGTTGCGAAACAACTGGCTTCTGAAGGTAAAACAATTGTTTATGTAAAAGCAGGTACCGATATTGCTGGGATTCTCGCTCTCAAAGACGTTGTCCGTAATGATACAGTTTCAGCTATTTCTGACCTAAAAGACCTTGGAATTTATACAGTTATGCTAACCGGAGACGGTGAAAAAACAGCTGAAGCCATTGCGGCTGAAAGTCATGTTGACCAACATATTGCTGAATGTTTGCCAGAAACAAAGGTGAACCACATCAAAGGCCTTATTTCAAAATACGACACTGTTGCCATGGTTGGGGACGGAATCAATGATGCACCTGCTTTAGCAACTGCGAATGTTGGGATTGCGATGGGTCAAGGAACGGATGTTGCGCTTGAAACTGCAGATGTCGTACTGATGAAAAATGACCTTCCACGAATTGCGGAAGCCGTAAAGCTTTCAAAACGCATGAACCGGATCATCAAACAAAATATTATTTTTTCTATTAGTGTGATTATGCTGTTAATCCTGTCAAACTTCTTTCAAATCATTGACCTCCCATTTGGCGTCATTGGCCATGAAGGAAGCACTATTCTCGTTATTTTAAATGGACTTCGCTTGTTGAAGTCATAAAATAAGGACTTGACCCCATCGGTCAAGTCCTCTTTTGTTAAATATCCAAGTATTGGGGACCAATAGAACCGTCCCTCTGGTTCCTCTGGTTCTAGTGATAGCCGTTGCTGCCGTTTGCAGAACTGCTAGTTTTTTGTTTTGGGCTATTTTTCTTTCCCTTTTGCTTTGTTCCACCGTCTTTTTTAGACATAATAAAGGCCTCCTTGTACTGTACTTACACCCTTTATTATCTCTCGCCACCTCACTTTCCATGAAGGTAACTTACGGTAAAATTATCGGCCATCCCTAATCCGGTGACAGTTCAAAATGGCGTTGATTTCTCCTCCGATGATGATGATCATCGCTGATAAATAGAACCAAATCATTAGTACTATAATGGCACCTAGGCTGCCATATGTCGTAGAATAATGGCCAAAGCTGTTTACATAATAGGAAAACGCGAGGGAAACGAACATCCATCCGAAAGTTGCAAAAAAGGATCCTGAAATGATTTCTTTAAATTTTAACGGGCGGTTTGGTGCCACCCAGTACAAAAACGTAAATACAATAAACAGGATAGCCGCACTCACAATCCAACGAATTCCATTCCAAACATCTAAAAATTCATCAGACAAGCCAAAAGACGAAAACATAAATATCCCAATTTGCTTTCCGAAGACGGGTAATAATAAAGCGACGATAATGACAAAAATCATCCCGAATGTGAGGAGTATTGAAATCCCTCGTGTGATAAAAAAATTCCGGGTTTCTTTTACATCATAGGCTTTATTGAACGACCTAACGACCGCGTTGATTCCATTGGATGACGACCACAAGGTACCAATGATCCCTATTGATAAGAGCCCGCCTTTATTTGAATTGACTATAAAATTTAAGTTTTCTTCAATCAAATCAACAGTACCTACAGGTGCATACTGTCTCACAAACGCCAAGACATCTATATGGGATATTGGCAGATATCCAATGAGTGTCACGAGAAAGATTAAAAATGGGAATAATGAAAGCAAGAAAAAGTAGGCTAATTCTGCAGACATACTCCCTACTTCATCTTCCTTATATCGCAAAATCAATTCCTTAATAAACCGCAAATCTAAGGTTCGAACTTCGGTCATTTCTTCACCTCTCTATATTATCGTCCCTCATACCTTCCGTTTTATTAGCAATTGCATCCTTTGTTTCTTTGACAGCTTCGACAATTTCTGGTGTAGTTTCAACGATTTCATTCACCTTTGAGGTTACGATACGAACATCCTCTGCGACCTGTTCAACTGTTGTACGAACAGTATTGAACTGGTCCCTTACAAGCTCTGTATAACGCTGTGGATTTTTCATCACTTCAACTGCCTTTTTGCTCACTCTTTTACTAGTATGTAAAAATTGCTCTCTTGTTTCCTTATCGAGTAAAGAAATTGCTGCACCAATGGCAGCGCCTATGAACATGCCTTCGACCATTTTATTACGTTTCGCCATTCGTATCACTCCTTTCCGACTAGGTTTTCCTTTTTGATGACGTCTAATAGACGTTTGCAGCCGTTGGTCACCAGTTCGTACACCTCATCAAAATTCCCGGTGTAGTACGGGTCAGGTACATCTGTAATTTTGCTCTCATCGACAAAATCAAGGAGCCGTTGAATCCGACCTGTTTTTTCACCGGTTATCATTTTTTGAAGGTTTCCTAAATTGTCTGAGTCCATTGCAATAATATAATCAAATTGTCCAAGATCTTCCGGTAATACTTGACGTGCCTTAATCCCTTCAAATGAGATATTATATTTTGTTAAAATGGTTTGCGTGCCTTTATGCGGCGGATGTCCGATATGCCAGTCTCCCGTTCCTGCTGAGTCAACTTGGATTCGATCCGCAAGCCCTTCCTTTTGTACTAAATCACGAAAAATGGCCTCCGCCATCGGTGATCTACAGATATTCCCTAAGCATACGAATAATACCTTTATCATTTTTGTCCATTCTCCTTCATGTCATATTTTTCCGTACCTCGCCATATTAAATAATAGCAGAAACGTGATACAATAAGAATACACTGAAAATTGAAAGGATGAAAACATTGGATCTCTCACAAAAGTCAGTCGAAAACGTAGAGTTTATGATAGAAAAAATTAAAGAAAAACTGAAAGTGCTAAACATTGGTGCCATTAAGCCTTCCCATTTTGACGAAGAAATGTACGAAGAATTAAAGGATATTTACGACCTTACCATGAAAAAGAACTCATTTAGCCCGAACGAAATGCAGGCACTTGTCGAAGAACTCGGGAGCTTACGCAAAAATAAATAATACATAGAACCAACCTTTTTGAAACTCGCCTATGGCGGGTTTTTTTTATTGTGGCACGACACAAAATCAGAATATTAAGTCAATAACTATTCACCCTTGCATATATCTATAGAGAGGGCATTGTAACTTTGGGACAATGAACCTGTCCCTGTGTCCCATCTAAAGGGGGGATTACATTTGCTAGGACTTTGGCTAACGCTTATTGGCATGTCTGTGTTGTATTTTATCTCCGCTGGATTCTGGTTTTACTTTGTCGCCACTTCGATGGATATCGATGATTCAAAAAAAATTGACCCACTACCTGATGAAAAAGAATAAAAGGTATGAAAATGAGCCACACCCTTAGGTATGGCTCATTGTTTATTTTGTCAAATGGTAGACAACAGACTCGTATGGACGTAATTTGATTCCTTTTGAAAGATCAAGTTGCGAATTCTCATAGTTGGAAATGAGTAAGTCACTGATATATTCACTTACATTTAAGTCTGCAGGAATCTCAAACGTTGTTTCTCTTCCGTAGAAATTGTTTACGACTAGAAGTTTCTCATTCTCACCATTACGAACATACGCAAAGATTTCCGGATGGTCCTCATGCAATAATTCATAATCTCCATACGTAATAATGTCGAAATCCTTACGGAGCCTAATCAATTTTTGGTAATGATAGAAGACTGAGTCTTTATCTTCTAACGCTTCTTGCGCATTAATTGTTTTATAATTTGAAGCAACATTAATCCATGGAGTTCCGCTTGTGAAACCAGCATGTTCACTTGCATCCCACTGCACAGGTGTACGAGAATTATCACGTGATTTATGTTTAAGAATCTCGATAATTTCGTCGTTGCTCATTCCTTGTTCTTTTTTAATATTGTAGATATTGATGGACTCAACATCACGATACTCAGAGATGTCATTGAATTTCGGATTGGTCATTCCAAACTCTTCACCTTGGTAAATATAAGGCGTACCTTGCATCATATGAATGGTTGTCGCAAGCATTTTCGCTGATTCCGTTAAATACTCACCATCATTCCCATATCTTGAAACAATCCGCGGTTGATCATGGTTGCACCAGAACAGTGCATTCCAGCCACCACCCTTATGCATTTCAACCTGCCAAGTTGAGAGGATTTTTTTCAATGCTTGGAAATCAAAATCGGCAACCGTCCACTTATCACCGTTCGGATAATCCACCTTTAAATGATGAAAATTAAAAGTCATACTAAGTTCTTCACGTTCAGGGTTTGAATATTTAATACAATCTTCAATTGTCGTAGATGACATTTCCCCAACCGTCATACTATCGTATTTCGAAAAAACATTCTGATTCATTTCGTGCATGAACTCATGGACGCGTGGACCATCTGTATAAAACTTACGTCCGTCACCTGGAGGGACAGAACCGTCATCATCCGGGAAGCTTTGGTCTTTTGAGATGAGATTGATTACATCAAGACGGAAACCATCTACCCCTTTTTCAAACCAGAAAGTCATCATGTCATAGACTTTTTTACGAACCTCATCATTTTCCCAATTAAGATCCGCTTGGGTTACGTCAAAAAGATGAAGGTAGTACTGCCCTGTTTTTTCATCATACTCCCAAGCATTACCGCCGAATTTAGATTCCCAGTTAGTTGGCTCGTGACCGTCTTTAGGGTCTTTCCAAATATAGAAATCTCGATACGGGTTGTCTTTAGACTCTCGGGATTGCTTGAACCATTCGTTTTCAGTCGAGGTATGATTCACAACGATGTCCATGATGATCTTGATGCCGCGGGAATGAGCTTCCTCTAGCAAGCGATCAAAATCCTCCATCGTGCCATATTCTTCTTGAATCGCAAAATAATCGCTAATATCGTACCCGTTATCCCGCTGTGGAGATTTGTAAATCGGCGTTAGCCAAACGACGTCCACACCAAGGGCTTTCAGGTAATCAAGCTTTTCGATGATCCCTTGAAGATCACCGACACCGTTTCCAGTTGTATCATTAAAACTCTTCGGATAAATTTGATAAACGACAGACTTCTTCCACCAAGGCTGCTTCAAATTGCTACACCACCATATAAATAATTCATGTTTGTAGTATTTCATAAAGGAAACAAACTTATTTGTAGTTGTAGTTTAACTTGTATATACAAGTTAGTCAAATAATTGCTACCACTGATTTGGCGGGCGGAAGTACCATGATTTGGTGGAGTCAATGACTGTGAAAAACTGGCGTTATTTCAAAACTAATGTCACTATCAGTGAAATACTGTCACTGTTCCAAAATTACTGTCACTATCTCGAAAATACTGTCACTAAGCAAAAATACTGCCGCTATTCCGAGAATACTGCCACTAACTCAAAAATACTGCTGTTATTTCGATAATACTTCCACTATCCTAAAAATACTGCGACTAATCATTTTGGTGCTCGTCCATTGCACGTGCCAATACTTCCTTCAGCACTACCGCCTGGTTATGCACTTCATCCTTTGCACCAAAAAGAAGAGTAACTTTTTCTTCCTTCGCCATCTCTAGCAACTGATCCAATGCCACTTTTTTCTCCTCAGTCTCTTGCAGTTCTTTTATGTAATGTTCCTTAAATTCTTCAAATCTTTCGGGCTTGTGGTTGAATTCTTTGCGCAGCTCAGTACTTGGGGCGATTTCTTTCATCCACTTGTCAAGTTGAGCCTTGTCCTTTGAAATTCCTCGTGGCCAAATTCCATCCACTAATATTCTTTTTCCATCTTCCGTACTAAAAGGCTCATAAATACGTTTTAATACAAACATTTTTCTCTTCCTTCCAAAAAAAAGGCAAAACGCGATGTTTTACCCCCTTTTCACTATTTGAATTTATTATGCAATTTCATTTGGTAGTCTTTAAAAACGGATGAATGTGAAGTCTTTCTGTTTTTTAGAATTTGGTTTAAACGAAATTGTTTTTCGTTAAGTCTTTTCTGGTAGATTTGCCGCTGAACTTCATCCTCACAGTTATCAATGAGATTCTCAATCGTGAGCAGCTCTTTTTTTATTTCCGTTTCTTCATTGATAAACCCTGAATTTTTCATGACGCGATAAGCCATACGGAGGTCCTCTGGAATCGCAGAATCGTCATCAAGCTTTAGTGGTTTGCCAAATCCAGGTAAGTTATCAAACTCCCCTTCTTTATAGGCCTTACGAATTTTATCCTCTGATACAATACGTGAAAAATCCATATTAACGCCTCCTTCTTGGAGTGTTTCTTCTACTACTATTTTACGTGTTTTTTGAACATTTTGCCATTCCCCTCATATATTTCTCCTATATTTCAATTTTTACAATATGACAACAACCCCCAAAAATCGACATTTTTTCGTGAACACTATAGAGTAAGTGGGTTGAAATGACTACTTTTATAAATAAAATGAGGACTAAAAGTGTTTCGGAAAACCAGTTTTAGTCTTAGAAATAGAACCCCAAACTTTATAAAGGATGGAGATAACAATGTTTTCAAACGTGGAAATTGGAATTGATTTAGGAACTGCAAATATTCTTGTATATACAAAAAATAAAGGTATCATCATTAATGAGCCATCCGTAGTGGCGGTTGACACTGAAAGTAACAGAGTCATTGCTGTTGGGGCAGAAGCGAAAAGAATGATTGGTAAGACGCCTGAAAAGATCGTAGCGATTCGCCCTTTACGTCAAGGTGTCATTGCTGACTTCAATATGACTGCAGACATGCTTCGTCATATTATGAGAAAAGTGAGTCAAAAAATTGGTTACTCCATTCGCAAACCAAATGTGGTCGTTTGTACACCTTCTGGGTCTACATCTGTCGAGCGACGTGCGATCCAGGACGCAGTTAGACTATGTGGAGCCAAGCAGGTTTATTTAATTGAAGAACCAGTTGCGGCAGCAGTTGGCTCTGATTTACCGGTTGATGAGCCGGTTGCGAACGTAATCGTTGATATCGGTGGAGGTAATACCGAGGTTGCGATTATTTCCTTTGGTGGTGTGGTAACGTGCAACTCAGTTCGAATTGGCGGAGACCAGTTTGATGAAGATATTATTCAATACGTAAGAAAAAGATACAACGTTCTTATCGGGGAACATACTGCTGAACAAGTTAAATTTGAAATCGGCTATGCACTTGTTGATCACGAAACAAAAACAATGGATATTCGCGGACGTGACCTTGTCACTGGTCTACCAAAGACCATTTCATTGCGTTCAACCGAAATTCAAGAAACGCTAAAAGAATCGTTACTTCATATTTTAGAAGCCATCCGCGCAACCCTAGAGGATTGCCCACCAGAATTAAGTGGTGATATTGTCGATCGTGGAGTTATTTTAACAGGAGGCGGAGCGTTATTAAATGGCATGCAAGATTGGCTCAGCCAAGAAATCGTCGTTCCGGTACACCTTGCTCCAAATCCACTCGAATCAGTTGCTATCGGAACAGGACGCTCTTTAAGCATCATCACAAAGCTTCATAAAATTGCAAAATAAAAACCAGGGGGACGGTTCTCCTGGTCCCCCAGTTCCATAATCATAGGAACCACTAGAACCGTCCCTACGGTTACCTTACACAAATAGAAAAGGCCGAATCCTATACGATTCGGCCTTTTCATACTACTTTTTATTATGCTGTTTTTGAAGTTGTTTTTTGAAACTTCTTTTTGGCAGCAATCTTTTTGTTTTTCAAGTATCCAAGTCCTAATATAAGAACTGTTAATACTGCTGCGATTAGGTATGAAACTGGACCATGTTCGATGTGAAGGAAATTAATAAATCCCTTATCCTTCATTACCATTTCACCCGCTGTCCAAGCAAGAATACCAGCACCGACGTATGAAATCCAAGCATATTTGTCCATTGCTTTTACAATGAACTTTGAACCGAAGATCATAATTGGAATACTTATGAAAACACCTAGTGCAATCATACCAATGTGACCATCAGCAGCACCTGCAACCGCAACTACATTATCAAGACTCATGACAGCATCTGCCATGATAATTGTACCAATAGCTGACATTATGCCAGATGTAGACTTCACATGAGCTTCTCCTTCTTCTTCAACTAATACCTTGTAGGCGATGAAAAGGAGTAAGACTCCACCAATCACATTCACATAAGGAATTTTTAACAAGTAAACAATGATGGCTGCAAATAAAATACGTAAAATAACTGCCCCTGCTGTTCCCCAAAAGATGGCTTTGTTTTGTTGATCTTTTGGAAGATTTCTCGTAGCCATCGCAATTACAACAGCATTGTCTCCAGATAATATAATATCAATAGCGATAATTTTTAATAGAGCGATTGTTGCTCCAGAAGAGATAGCTAGTCCAAGAATCGATAGCATATCCATAGGGTAATTCCCCCTCAATTAATATAGTAAAATAGCATAATTTAAATTACATATTCTAGCATACTCCTATTTTTTGTCACATTCAATATATTGGTATGAAATCTTACATGCAAAACCACCAGAATTATCCACATCATTGATGTTCATACTACATATGAAATTCTATTGACATAACACCATTTGGTTTCATATAATCAAAATACAAAACCAAATGGTTTTATATATAATCGTAAAGGAGATTTATTATGGCAAAAACACCTGATATAAAACAAACTGTTTTAATTGAAGCACCTATTGAAAAAGTATGGGACCTTGTATCAAACGGGGAAGGAATCGGAACTTGGTTCATGCCCAATGATTTAGTAGCAGAGGAAGGCCATGAATTTCATATCCAATCTCCATTTGGCCCCTCTCCTTGTAAAGTTTTAAAAGTAGAGGCGCCACATCTTCTTACTTTTGCCTGGGACACGGAAGGCTGGGTTGTGGAGTTTCTTTTAAAAGAAGTCGATGGAAAAACAGAGTTCACCCTTATACATGGCGGTTGGAAAGATTCTGAAGAAATCATTGGTAAAGCAAATCGTAAAGCTTCAGAGGTCCGCGAAACAATGAATGGCGGTTGGGCAGGTATCGTGCAAAAACTTCGTCAGGTGGCGACTAATTAGTGGCAGAGTCGGCCGGGAAATATGATGTATTTCAAGCGATTGCTGATCCAACACGTAGAGAGGTGCTCCGTTTACTTTCAAATAAGGAACTCCCTATTTCAGAGATCACAAGTCATTTTTCGATGAGTCGGACAGCCGTGGCAAAGCATCTACACATACTCGCTGAGGCGAATTTAGTGAGCGGCAAAAAGGTTGGTAGAGAAAAACGCTATCGCCTTCAGCCCGAATCATTATCAGAGCTGCACGAGTGGTTGGCTTACTTCGATCAGTTTTGGAATAATAAGCTGTCAGTGTTAAAACATATTGCCGAGAACGGTCCAGATGGTGGTAGTGGATTAAAAGTTGTAAAGCCGTCGGATTCGGATTACTAAGTTCATTATGTGTCTTGTGTTAAGGTCTTCATCCGTTGATGAAGACCTTAACTTTTTAATGAGAGCAAGCTTAACGAGCTTATCGATGCGATGAAGGACTTTCTGCGCGGACTCAGCTATTGTGCGGGACTTCATCAACACCATGAAGGACTCCACGGGCAGACTCAGCTTGTCCGCGGGACTTCATCAACGCCATGAAGGACTTTACCCCCGGAATCAGCTGGTGCACGGGACTTCACCACTGCCATGAAGGATTTTACGCCCGGACTCAGCGATTGTTCGATCTTTCATCCCCCAACCTCCCAACAATCCCCAAACAAAAAGGTCTTCATCCCAGATGAAGACCTTCAGCTATTAGCGGCAATGAAATTTCTATGGTTGTGCCTTTGTTTTCCTCGCTATCGATCGTTAGTTGGCCGCCGTGCTCTTGGATAATTGTTTGGCAGATCATTAAGCCAAGGCCGGTGCCTTTTTCTTTTGTTGTGAAAAACGCTTTGCCGATTCTATCAAGCTTGTCCTTAGGAATTCCACATCCATCGTCAGCAAAGCGAAGGATCGCATTGTTTCCTTTTGGGTATAACGTAATATCGATGATTCCTCCATCATCGATTGCCTCGATACTATTTTTCAAAATATTAATAAAGACTTGCTTCAGTTTATTTTCCTCACAATTGATAAACGCATTTTTTAGTTCATCATCATAGGCTGTTTTGATTCTGATATTATGAAGAATTGCCTGTGTATCTAAGAGAAACACCACTTCATTCAAGATTGTTGTGAGCCTTCGTTTCTTAAGCTCAAGTTTTTTCGGCTTTGCGAGTAATAGCATTTCATCAACAATGGTGTTAATCCGGTCTATTTCGGATACCATGATTTCGGAGTAACTGTTAATCATCTTTGTAGCTTTTTCATCCTGCAAAAGTTGCGCAAACCCCTTTAAGCTTGTAAGAGGATTTCGAATTTCGTGTGCAATCCCCGCTGCCATTTCACCAATCAATGAAAGTTTATCAGTTTGTTGAATAAGTTCTTGGCTCTTTTTCACTTCCGTAATGTCCCGTACGACAATATATTGGAAAAAATCTCCTTGGTAGGTAATCGGCATTACTTTGAGTTCAACAGAGATTTCGCCTAATGACGGATGGTCAATTATCCCTTCCGTTATCTTTTTAAACTTATTTCCTTTTTCTATTTTTCTTGTTGTCTTTTTGGAGTCATATTTGATAAAATCTTTCAACGAATGGCCAACGACCGATTTGTCATCTGAAGCTCCTATAAGAAATTTACCCGTATCATTTATATAGAAAATTTCCTCTTGGCGCATCAGGATAATCGCATATGGAGCATTTTCCACTAAAAAGCGAAACTCTCGATTTTTTCGAGATTCATAAACGGAAAATAATGATGCTGTGATCACAATTAGTAAAAGATACACTTCCCAACGATTCATGATTCCTACATAAAAGATTTGACCCAAAATTAAAATCAAACTACACAGAAATATCGAAAAATTTAATGCCTTCCATCTTCTCTTTCCCATTTCTCCCCAACCTTTTCCCTATTTATTTCTAAAAAAAAGAAAAAAGGCCTAACCTCATAAAGAAGTTAGGCCATGACGAAGGCTTGTCCAAATAAGACATCCTCGCATTTACCATTTTTTATTTCAATATAAAACAGATTAAACTGTTGTCTTCTTTAAAGTCCCAATCAACAAATATATCAGCGACTGGCTGCGAAAATATTTGTTCATACTTTCCATGTCGATGTAGATAGCTTTTTTCAAGATTGTCCTTTGTAAAAAGAAGTTCCTTCTCAAAGCCTCTTTTTAATAACGCCTTTTCAATGGGTACCAAGATTCCATCTCGTTTCACAATAAAAATCCTTGGGGAAATTTGAAAACTAGATGTTTTCTCAGGTATCTTTTGGACTAGTTTACTAATCCTATCGATTTCGGATTCAAGAAGTGCAAAATCAATTGCTTTATCCTTTTCCATTTGATTTAACGGACTTTCTAATTCTGCGATAATAACACCCGTGTTATTCGGAAAGTTCCAATCATGAAAAAATGTTTTTACTTCCGTTTCAAGGGTTACCTGAAATACACCTTTTAATTCTGCTAAAATACTTTTGATTACAACATCCCTTGCATGATCCACTTGAATACGCTGATTCTCCTGTAAAAGAACCTCTTCCATTGGAGATATGAAACCACGGATTTGCAAAACTAAAAAATGATTAGCCGTAACCGCAAAACAGGACTCAGGTCCCCGTCCAAATTTATTTCGGAGAAGCTTGCTTGTGTAACTACTTATGTATTTTAATTTTCCCTGTAAATCCATGTGATTCCCACCTTTAGGGAATTCACTACAATAACCAATGACCTTCTATTCATCAGCCTTTATTATTGTAGCATTGTTTCCCTTTCATTTCCATGTACACTACTTAGTTTGTCAATTTTGGTAGGAATTATTAGGAAATCATTACTTACAATAAAAAACCTTATAGCTTACATCTTTGTCATAATTCCAAATCATAAAGATATCATCTATTTCTTTGTTTGTAATTTTGTTGAATCTCTTTATATTCGCATTGTAATTTTTGCGAACTCTATCTTCTCTTTCTGATAGAATGTGCATACCTTTTTCAATTAACAACCTTTCAATTGGCAGTAAATAGCCTGCACATCTAATGATATAAACTGCTGAACCAATTTTCGTCATATCAAGCTCTTTTGGCTGATATTGATAAAATTCGCTTTGTCTGCTAATCTCGTTTCGTAGCATCATAAATTCAAGCGAATTTTCCGTTGATTTCCTCTCTTCCTGAACCACTTCCGCCAGAAGCACACCCGTGTTTTTTTGGAAGTTCCAGTCTTGATATAAATGGTTGATCCTTACACACAATACCTCCTCTAACGTATCCTGAATAGGCTCAAAAAGGTCTTCCGTTATATTTTTTCGTATTCTCTCGGCGGTTTCAATATCCTCTTTTACAACGAGTTCATATTCAATTTTTGTCATAAACTTTTTTATGTGTACCACAATGTATTGTTCAGAAATCGACGTAAAGCAAGTTTCTGGACCTTTTCCGAATTTTGATTTTATTTGTTTACTCACATAGCTGCTGATTTGTGTTAATTCTTCCTGTTTTGTAATGTAACTCCTCGACATGCGATCTATTATCCTCCTAAAACGCAATAAAAAATGGCCTAACCTCTACACAAAATAGAAGTTAGGCCATGGTTAGACTTATTCGTATTCTACCATTTACCAATCTTTTTGAAAAATGAATTTTAATATTTTAATAAATACTACTTTATTAGTTGCAAATATTGAGACTAATGACTGCTAGACATTAATCTTGCTCATTGTATCACGAAGTTACTATAAAGACAAACAAAATGAACTATGTTGCCGTGTGTAAAAACTTGATTGAAAATATGGAGACACCAATTTTCCTGCAGATTGTTACGTAATGCAGAAGTGCAAGTAAAACAGCACCCATATTCATACCAATGATAATTCCCTCCATTTGCAAAGTTTGAAGGGATCCTAAGGCAAACATAATCCCAAAGGATACGACAGTTGACCAAACATTATGGATAAATGCATCCTTTACCAACCCTAACCCGATTAAATAGGCTTGCATCGGGATTAAGAAGAAATGGAATAAGAAGTATGGCCATAACATTTGCAAATACACAGTGGCTGAAGATGATTCAAAGAATATATGTGTAAGTGGCTCAGCGAAATAGTAAAAAATCACACAGGCTGGAACCCCGTATAGGAAGGTCAATCTCATTACCTGTTTGAGAAGGTTTTGCAACATTGACATATCTCTCTTTGAGTAGGCTTCTGATACGGTTGGAATTAACACGATCAGCAATGAATGAGCGATAAAAGCTGGGAAAAAGCCTATTGTTAATGCGACTCCAGTCATCAAACCAAAATGCTCCGTTGCGACCGCTGCGGGCATGCCTGCTTTTAAAAGAGCTGCTTTAATTAAAAATGGTTGAACCGCATGTGAAATCGCATGAAAAATTCGCATTCCGGTTGTCGGTAAGGAAACAGCTAGCAGGTTTTTGCGTACAGCTTTTCCACTTAATGATGATGTCGGCCGATGGCCTAATCTACGATAATGGATGAGATATTCATATCCTAAATAACCAAATACGATTAAATCACTTGCAACAAGTGTACATAAGGCGATAAGGATTGAAGTATGAATCTCAAATTCAAGCAATTGATAAATAAACACTAATAAGATTAACTGGACTGCTTTACGAAGGAAATTCGCAAATGCAATTCGCCCCATCGATTGTATGCCCATAAAATAGCCCCTGGCAATTGATAGAAACGAAACGATGGGAATAAACAAGATGACGAGCCATCTAACAAATGGATGGTAATCATCGAAAACAGGGATAACTGGTAGAATTACAAATGCGAGCGAAATAATAATCGCTGTAAATACCGTTGTTAAAACGGTGGCATGCTTTAGCATACTCTTGTGATACCTGTCCTCTTTTTCGGCAACAAATTTAGAAATGGAAATAGGTAGCTCCAAACTTGCCAAAATGACAACTAGAAAGATTGAAGGCAAAATGGTCATATATAATCCCATTCCATGCCCACCGAGCTCTTTAGCCAGAACGAGATTGATTAAGAACTCCACACATTCACCAATAAATGCTGCGATAATCAGTAACAATGTTCCTTTAAAGAATGTATTCATCCTGTAGCCCCTTATTTATTTTATTCAGTACTAAATAGATATGAGACAAGTCCATAAATTATTTAACGAAAAGAAAATTTTTACTGTACTTCTAATAAAGTACCCTTTCCAACCGCTTAATTTCTCGTTTATAATCGGTATATGTAAACCATAGGGACGGTTCTACTGGTCCCTATTTGTTTTAATTTTTTGAAAACACGGGATCAGTGGAACCGTCCCCCTGGTCCCTAGAAAAAGGTGTAAATAGATGAGTATTTTAACAGTTTCAAATGTGAGCCATGGTTTTGGTGATCGTGCAATCTTTAATGATGTTTCATTTCGTCTTTTAAAAGGTGAACACATCGGGTTGATTGGAGCAAATGGTGAAGGTAAATCAACATTTATGAATATCATCACTGGCAAGATTGAGCCTGATGCAGGGAAAATTGAATGGTCAAAAAACGTTCGCGTTGGATACCTTGACCAGCATACGGTGCTTGAAAAAGGAATGACCATCCGCGATGTATTAAATAATGCCTTTAAATATCTATTTGATATGGAAGCGGAAATGAATGAAATATACGGAAAAATGGGTGACGCAACTCCTGAAGAACTTGAAAAAATGCTTGAGGACGTTGGAACTATCCAGGATACCCTTACAAACAATGACTTCTATGTTATTGATGCGAAGGTAGACGAAATTGCCCGTGGACTGGGCTTAGAGGATATCGGTCTTGAGCGTGATGTTCAAGATTTAAGTGGTGGTCAGCGTACAAAGGTATTGCTTGCGAAGCTTTTACTTGAAAAGCCAGATATTCTATTACTCGATGAGCCTACCAACTATTTGGATGAGCAGCACATTATCTGGCTTAGACGTTATCTTCAAGAATATGAAAATGCATTTATCCTGATTTCGCATGATATTCCATTTTTAAATAGTGTAATCAACCTGATTTATCATATGGAAAATCAAGAGCTTAACCGCTATGTTGGGGATTATGATAACTTCCAGAAGGTCTATGAAGTGAAAAAACAACAGCTCGAGTCAGCTTATAAAAAGCAACAGCAAGAGATTTCTGAGCTTAAAGACTTTGTTGCTCGAAACAAAGCCCGTGTTTCCACACGAAATATGGCAATGTCTCGCCAAAAGAAACTCGATAAGATGGAAGTCATTGAGCTCGCAAAGGAAAAGCCGAAGCCAGAGTTCAATTTTAGAACAGGTAAAACGTCAAGTAAGCTTATTTTTGAAACGAAGGACCTTGTGATTGGGTATGATGATCCACTTTCAAAACCGCTTAATCTTCGCATGGAAAGAGGTCAAAAGATTGCGTTAGTTGGGGCAAACGGGATTGGAAAAACCACTCTATTACGAAGCATCCTTGGTATGAATAAACCACTATCTGGTTCTGTCGAGCTAGGTGAGAACCAAGAGATCGGCTATTTTGAACAAGAAATTAAAGAAGCTAACTATAATACTTGTATTGAAGAAATTTGGAGTGAATTCCCTTCCTTCAACCAGTATGAAGTTCGTGCAGCACTTGCAAAATGTGGCTTGACGACAAAGCATATCGAGAGCAAAGTTGAAGTATTAAGCGGTGGGGAAAAAGCAAAAGTACGTCTCTGTAAATTAATTAATCGAGATACAAACATCCTTCTTCTTGACGAGCCGACAAACCATCTTGATGTTGACGCAAAAGATGAACTAAAGCGTGCCCTTAAAGAATATAAAGGAAGCATGCTCCTCATTTGCCACGAACCTGAATTTTATCATGACGTTGTGACAGACGTATGGAATGTTGAATCTTGGACAACAAAAGTTTTCTAGGATTACATGTTATGAACCATAGGGACGGTTCTATTGGTCCTCAATGGACACTATTTTTAAATTACATCCACGGGAACCAGGGGAACCGTCCCCCTGGTTCCCCCCCTGGTTCCCATAAAAATAGTTGCAAAATGATAATAAAAATAGTTGCAAACCGCAAATATTTATCGTATAAATAAATCAGAGGTGAAAATAATGGAAAATAATAACTTGAGAAGCTTATTTCAAATGGTTGTAAGACGATTTGGTTTCCTAAATGAACAGTGCTGTGAAAACTGCTGTGGAGAAGAAATTAGCCTTTTACAAAGTCATATTTTATACGAAATAAAAAGACAGAATAACCCTTCCATGCAAGAAGTTGCTGGGGCTTTAGGTATTGATATAACAACATTTAGCCGACAAATAAAAACACTAGTAGACAGAGAAATCGTTAAGAAAACGCCTCATCCAAATGATAACAGAGTCAACATTCTTTCCCTTACAGAAAAAGGTGAAACAATGGAGATTAATATCGATCAAGAAATGAATCATTATCTAAGTCAAATCCTATCTCACCTAAGCGAATATGAACGAGAGTCGGTGATAAGATCTGTAAAATTATTAAATGATGCAATGAAGAAATCAGAAAGCTATTGTTGTCCTCCTAAATAGGAGGACACTATTTGAAACAATACTTGCATTTTGCAAATATTAAAGGAGTGAATACAATGTGGAAAGACGTATTTTTTGACTTTTTATCAATTGCGCTTGAATTAACCGTGCTATTTTTTCTTATCTCTTTAGTCATAAGCATGCTTCAGGGATTAATTCCATACGAGAAACTTGAGAAGTATTTAGTTCATTCTAATAGAGTGGTCGGAGCAACTGTCGCTATCTTATTAGCATTCATAACACCATTTTGTTCCTGTTCGACCATCCCTATAGTTGTTGGAATGCTTCAGAAAAAGATGAGATTCGGTTTTGTCATGGTGTTCCTATTCGCATCGCCTGTTCTTGATCCAACCATACTTACTTTAATGGGTGCACTTTTAGGTTGGAAAGTCGCTGTCTTATATACAGTTCTTACGACTGTTTTTTCGATTATTATCGGATTTACACTTGAAGCACTTGGATTCGAACGTGCTGTTAAAAACGTTATCGTCAAAGGCTTAAACGAAGGAGTCACAAAATTCAATATGAAAAAGGCTTGGGCAGAGACGTTATCCCTTATGAAAACTGTCTACCCCTACCTCATTGTCGGCGCTTTAATTGGATCTTTCATTCACGGTGCAGTTCCGACTGGTTTTATTACTACGTATTTTGGTGGAAATGAATGGTGGTTAATACCTGTGGCAGCGATTATTGGGATTCCCCTCTATATAAGGCTATCCACCATGATTCCAATCGCTCAAATTATGGTTGCAAAAGGAATGGCTCTAGGTCCTGTGATGGCTATTATGATCAGTTCAACAGGTGCCAGTTTACCAGAAGTTGCTTTATTAAATTCCATTTTTCATAAACGATTAGTTGTTGCCTTTTTACTATCGGTTTTTACAATGTCTACTTTGTCAGGTACCTTGTTCTACTTTATGTAAGGTATTAATCTTTTAAAAGATTGATATAAATATGTTTCGATTAGGAGGAGATTATTATGTTTAAAGGTTTTATTAGCAAATTTAGAGGTTTTTCCAAGGAAGACTGCTGCTCCATTACCATCGAAGAAGTTAAGGATGAAAAAGATGTAGCTGAATGCTGTGATAAACAGCAATCTTGTTGTAGCTAATGTAATGCCCCTCTTCTGATGAAGTGGGGCATTGACTTGGAGCCTAGTTGCCAAGCTCCTTTTTATCTTCTATTTGATATAACTCATCATCCACTTTATCCAGCAAAAAATTCGTAAGATCCGTTCCGAAAAAGTGCAGCCGGTGCAATGGACGAGTCATGGATACATAAAGAAGCTTAATATCTATTTCATTATTATCGAATACTTCCTCGTTCGAATAAATCAACACCGCGTCAAATTCCAAGCCTTTTGACAGATTCGAACTGACAATGACGACCTCTTGCTTATTAATTTCCTCATTTTCTTTTAAAAGCTGCACGGGAAGATCACTATATTTATTAAAGGCTTTCGCTAGTTTTTGGCACTCTTTATTGGTCTTGCCGATAATCGCGACTGTTTTCATATTATCATCATAAAGAGTGTTAATTACCTCAGTTATGGCGAGAACGGTTTCCTTCTCAGACCCACTAATTTGATGAAAAACAGGCTTATCTCCGTGGCGGACAACTGGCTCAACCATAGGTAGATTTAGATGCAGTAGATCAAGTAATTGGTTTGCTGCATTCATAATTTCAATGGTGGTCCGGTAGCTTTTTTGTAGGGTCTTATAGGTTGCCCTCGGAAAGATGTTATCCCTAACTGTTGCCCAATTGTTAATGCCCCGGTAAGAGTGAATTCCTTGGGCTAAATCCCCTACAATCGTAAACATGTCTGTTTCAAGTGCTGTTTTTAATGCGGCTAATTGAAAATAGCTATAATCTTGTGCCTCATCAATGACAACATTGCGGGCCTTCAGCTCTTTTTTCACCCCATAAAGCTTTGCCTTCAAATACAAAAGTCCAGCTAAATCCTCTATCTCATATGATTTTTTTAGTTGTTTTTGATAGTCCATAAAGAATTGTATTTGCTCATCGGTCAGAATCCCTGACGCATAGGTTGGAAATAATTCGGTCACAAACCTTTGAAAATAGTAGAATACATCGTGATGTGGAAGCTTTTTAATATAGGTATTAACTGCCGTGCGGGATTGCTTTGTGATTTCTTCAATAAGCTCCGCTTTTTTATCCAGCGCTTTTGTCACATAACGACGGCGTTTTTCCGGGTCGATTTGTGTTTTGAACAACACGTTATCAAGTTTCTCATCATAAAACTTTGTCACTTTATGAAGCATTTTTTTCTTTTCCAACCGGACCGTGTTTTGAAGCACCTTTTTCACTTTTTCAATCCGCTTATAATATGGAAGATAGCGATATTCATAGGTCATTAAATGATGAATATCTCTCGCCTTATATAGCCGAAACTTTGATACAAAGAAGTCCTCTTTTGGTAGCAAGGAGCTTAAAATATCCTCCACATAATGCTCCAGCATATCCCGGTACTCAAGAGAACCTTTAAATGCTGAGATCCATTTAATCATTTCTGGATTGTTATATTCATCATGGATGAATCCGAGTAGCTTTGCATCTGCTTTCGTGAGCTTAATCGGTTTTCCAAGGCATTTTTTCACAAAATCAACAAACGTCGTCTGCTGGATGTGATCAACACCTAATTCTGGAAGCACCTCAGAAATATAATCGATAAAAAGGCGGTTCGGTGCCAGAATCATCAGCTGGTCAGGAGAAAAATACTCTGCATAGGTGTAAATAAAATAAGAGATGCGGTGTAGGGCAATTGTTGTTTTTCCACTTCCTGCGGCTCCTTGGACAATGATTGGTTTATTCAAATCCGCCCGAATGATACTGTTTTGCTCCTCCTGAATAGTTGAGACAATATCAGTTAAGCGGTTACTTGCACTTTCAGACAATGACTTTTGCAGAAGCTCATCGGTAGTTGTTAAATCTACATCCCGAATTTCTGCGAGCTCCCCATCCTCAATGATATACTGGCGCTTTAACGCCAAGTACCCTTTAAACTCCTCCCCCTCTGCCTCATACGAGACATCCCCGAGGCGGCCGTCATAATAGAGGTTAGCAACAGGTGAACGCCAATCCACAATAATTGGCTGTTGGGTTTCCTTATCAAAGAGAGAGACCTTCCCGAAGTAGAGGACCTCCTCTTTTCCCGTTTCTTCCCGATTAAAGTTAATTCTCGCGAAGTATGGTTTGTTGCGGTTTCTCTTCAGATTCCGCACCTCTTCATGCGTTCTTCTTAGTAAGGTTGAATTCGTTAACATATTAAGATAACTCATGCTACTGTCTTTGAAATCAATACCATCTAGGGCTCCCTTTAAATTTTCACGAAAGTTCTCCTCGGTTGACTCTGATGCCTGAATGACAATATCCATGTACTTTTTCGTAAAATCCAACCGTTCTGTTTCCTCATCGAAGTTAGGATGTTTCTCCTCCACCATCAAACCACCTCCATTTATCAAGAAGAAAAAACCATGAATTAACCGATAATCCATGGTAAGTAAGCACAAAGAACAAAATTTTCCGATACAATATGTAAAAGACGTATTTTTGATTATAGTATACACCATTAACGAAGGCAACCTATATTTTCCTTTTATGGGATATTCATTATTAACTTTTGCTTGCAGCACCCTTAACTGCGAAAAAATGTTTGCCTAATAATTTTTAGCGCTTACATCTTACGAATCATTAAAGAGTAGTGTATAATTTTAAGTAAGTTCACAAATTATCCACAATTACTAGAAATATAAATAGATTTTAGCATACATAAGGGGGAGCTAATGATGATTCGGACAGGGATTGCCGCTTTTTTAAGTTTCTTTTTATTACTTTTTGAAGGCTTTATTGTGATTAAATTAAAAGGGTATACTGGCATTTATTTTGGGGATTTACAACTACTCGTTAGCGTGCTGGCGATGAATTTCTTTTTTACCTTTACTATATTAACTCATATTAAAATGTGGCATCAAAACAAAGGCATTAAGGAATCTGAAGCCGAAGTAAAATAATGGATAAAAACAGTGTAGGCGCATGAATGAATCATGCGCCTACTTTTGTGTCTACCTTATTATGCTAATGGAGATGGCTCTACCCCTTTTGGAATAGGGCATTCATATGGATTTCCTTCTAATTTTTCTTCTAATTCAACTTTTGCATCTTCAATTACCTCAGGACGAAGGAATAAATCTAACGCTGTATTAGCTAACACCTTACCTGCTTGAAGCATTCCTTTATGAGCAATGGATGTTCTCCCTTGGGAAACTAACTGCCATGAATGAAGTGGTGTTCCCAATACAAAGCATTCCCCAAAGAATTGTGCTGTTGGTACAATCCAACTTACATCCCCAACATCTGATGAACCAAACAAGATACCATTTGATTCTTCATATGGGACAACAAGGTCGTTGAATGTTTTTGTTGCATAGTCTCTTGTAATTAAATTGGCCTTTGATCCTGCAACTTTTTTCATTTCATTAAGGGCATTGCGAACATCATCATCTGAAATTTGCTTTCTAATTTCTTCCGCATAACTCATTTCTTCTTCATTATATTCCGCAAGACCTACACTCTCCAAATGATTATGTAACACTTGCCCTAGAGCATTATTTGGAATATAGTTTGAGCACGCTTTATCGAAAGTGACCTCGACTTTTGTTTCCGTCATCAGGGCTGCACCTTTAGCAATATTCACAACACGTTCATATATACTTCTTACATCCTTCATATGAGGTGCTCGAATTAAATAGAGAACTTGTGCTTCACTTTGGACTACATTCGGAGAAAATCCTCCTGTATTGGTAATGGAATAATGGACCCGTGCCTCTGGTATAATGTGTTCACGTAAATAATTGACACCTACATTCATTAGTTCAACCGCATCTAATGCACTTCTGCCTAGATGTGGGGAGTTCGCAGCATGGGCAGCTACTCCTTTGAATGTAAAATAAACTTGATAGTTTGCTAGAGTTGATAGCGTAAATACTCCGCTCGTTGAATGTGGATGCCATGTGAGGGCACAATCAATATCATCGAACGCACCTTCTCTTGCCATGAATGTTTTTCCTGAACCACCTTCTTCACCAGGGCATCCATAATATTTAATGGTACCAGATACATTGTTTTCCTCCATATATTGCTTAACGGCAATAACCGCTGCTAATGGAGCAGTTCCTAGCAAATTATGTCCACAACCGTGACCGTTCCCTTTTTCTTCGAGAGGTTCATATGTGGTAGAACCTGCTTTTTGACTCATACCTGAAAGTGCATCATATTCTCCTAAAATCCCAATAACCGGCTTTCCACTTCCAAAAGTACCAGTAAATGCTGTCTCGACTCCACCTACTCCACGTTCAACCTTAAAACCTTCATTTTCAAGCGCCTGACATAAAACGTTCGCAGACTGATGCTCTTCAAATCTTGTTTCAGCCAAGTCCCAAATTTGATCGCTAATTTTGATATATGTGTCTCTTTTTGCCTCTATATAGTCGTTTATTTTTTCAACAAAGTTCAATTTTCACTTACCCCCATTGTCGATTTTTAACTGATGTTAAGATGTGTAGAAATGATTCTACTCCAATTTTCATGACTGTTTCATCGATATCGAACTTTTCATTATGATGGCCTGCAGCTAAAGTAGTTCCTAGAATGCTATAGGTTGCAAGCCCCCCATTTTCCTTCACTCTAGCCATCATGTAGGTTGCATCTTCTGAACCTGCAGCAAAAGAAGACGACTTTACGATCGAATGTACGCCTGTTACATTCCCGATGCTATCATGCATAAACTCGATTAATTCTTCACTTGAATTACTTGTACGGGCTTCCCCAACGATGTCATATTCAACATCCACTCCATACATGGAAGCAGCGCCATTCAATACATTTTTTGCACTTTCTAACATAAATTCATTAACTTCTGTATTAATTCCACGAGTTTCAACCTTTAAGTGAGCATGTTGAGGGATGATATTTCTTCCACTTCCAGCTTGAAGTACCCCGACATTTACTCTCGATGCCCCACCACTATGACGAGGGATACTTTGTAAGCCTAAAACCGCTGAAGCAGCAGCAAGTAGAGCATTTTTTCCTTCTTCTGGTTTTGCCCCAGCATGTGCAGCTTTTCCAGAAAACTCAACATTTAATTTTGTCGTTGATAAGAATCCATTAGAACCACAAATAATCTCACCTAATGGAACTCCTGTACCAACATGAGCTGCAATAAATAGATCAACATCATCGACGACTCCTGCTTCAACCATGGATTTTGCACCACGTACTCCTTCTTCAGCAGGTTGAAAAATGAGCTTAATTTTTCCAGTTAGTTCCTCTTTCATTCCTGTTAAAAGCTTGGCAAGTCCTAGACCAATTGAAGTATGCGCATCATGTCCACAAGAATGCATCATCCCAGAATTAATAGACTGGAATTCTTGGCTAACAGGGAAATGATCTTCTGCATAAGATTCCTGAATATCTAGTGCGTCCATATCAAATCGTAGTCCAACAGTTGGTCCTGGTTTTCCTGTGTCTAATACACCAACTACTCCTGTATATCCACCAGATAAATATGGGAGCCACTCTTCTTTTGCTCCTTGCTCTAACGCTCTTTTTTCATGCATTTCAAGTACTGATTGCGGTGGTACACCCATTCGAGAGTGATGATCGACTACCTCTTTACCAACCTTAACCTCATAACCCCATTCTGATAGTCTTGAAGCAACAATTGAAGCAGTTCGAAATTCGACCCAGCCAGATTCAGCGTATTTATGAAAATCTCGTCTCCATTCAACCATTGTTGGATAAATCTCTTCTACCATTTGTGCATAGTTTCTTGACATCTTGGTCACCCCTTTTAGACGTTGAAATGTTTATAGGAGAAGGGCTTTAATCCCTCCTCCTAAAACAAGTAATCTACAAGCTTTTATAAAAACAAATTAATTCATGTACATTTGAATTCCTGGTCCAATTGGAATACCAAATAGGCCAAATACGAGTAGCATGACAATCCAGATTGCTAAAAATGCAATAGAGTAAGGAATCATCAGTGCCATCAATGTACCAATTCCAGCTTTTTTATCATATTCATTCATAAAAGCGAGGATAATCGCAATATATGGGTTAAGTGGTGTTAGCATATTAGTAGATGATTCACCAATACGATAAGCAACCTGAACAAATGCTGGATGATAGTTCATTAGCATCATCATTGGAACAAAAATAGGCGCTTCGAGTGCCCATAATGCTGAACCACTCGTTACAAATAGACTAAGTAATGCGGTTAAGATGACAAAGCCAATAATGACAGCTAAGCCCGAAATATTTGCATGACTTAAGAATTCTGCACTATTAACAGCAATCCATGTTGCGAGATTACTCCAGTTAAAATACGCAATAAATTGTCCAATCGCAAATACGAGTACGATATAAGGAGCCATTTCGGTAATGGCCTCAGTCATATACTTTGGTACATCAGACGTGGTTTTGATTTTCTTCATTGTCACCCCAAAGGTTATACCGACGACAACAAAGAATAGGAAAATAATTGGAATAATTCCACTTAGGAATGGAGAAGGAATTAACCCTCCCTCTTCATTTGTTAACGGAGAATTAGGAATATAAATTAGAGTTACAATTGCGCCAATATAAATAAGTGCAGCAATCAATGTGTTTCTTAGTGCCTTTTTTTCTAGCGGATCAACTTCTTTTGATTTCTCGCTAATCGCGCCACCTTCATATTTTCCAAGCCTTGGTTCAACTATTTTATCGTTGACAAATACCCCAACCACGGTAAGAACAAATACAGAAGCACTCATGAAAAACCAGTTATCAATAGGCGTAACTACTACATTTGGATCAATTGTTTTTGCAACCTCTGTTGAAATTCCAGATAGAAGTGCATCTGTACCAGCAATAAGAATGTTTGCAGTAAAACCAATTCCAGCACCCGCGAATCCAGCGGCTAAACCAGCAATCGGGTGTCTACCCATTGTATGGAAAATAACTGCTGCAAGAGGAGGAATAATAACAAATGCTGCATCAGATGCAATATTACCCATAATCGCTACAAAAAACACAGCATAGGTAATAATGGACTTATGCGCTTTCATGATGGATTGTTTAATCGCACTTTCAAGCAATCCAACCTTCTGAGCTAACCCAATCCCTAGCATCATTGTTAAAACAAGACCTAATGGTTTGAAGCCAGTAAAGTTATCCAACATTGTGGTTAACATAAACTGTAACCCTTCACCGGAAATTAAACTTTTAATTTCTAGTTCTTCTCCAGATCCTGGATGGATAACAGTTACATCAAATAGACTAACGACCCAAGAAAACAGAATCATAAATCCTGCTAAATATACGAATAACATAAATGGATGTGGTAGTTTGTTACCTAACACTTCAATAAAGTTTAATATTCGCATATATCCTTTTTGATTTTGATTGTTCTGAGTTTCAACTGTTGGTTGAGCCATCACATCACCTCTTTTATTTTGGTTTATTTTCGGACACCTTTTGTCCACTTCCTAATATAGTTTCTATCATAATAGAAAAAATAAATAATTACAATGTAAGATTCTGACTATTTTCTATAATGTCTATTTTTGCTATAGTATAATAAAAGAAAAAACAAGGAGTTAATAGATGTTTCAAATAGGAATCATCACTGCAAAAAATTCATTAACGTGGATTCAAGAATTAGAAGACTTTTTTGAAAATCAATGTCAATTTACGTTTCTTCCATACGAAAACTTTAATGAAATTAAAGAAATGTATGAAAAAAACGCCCTATTTATGGACGGAATCATCTTTAGTGGTCAGGTCCCCTATTTTTATATGAAAAAGGAATTAACGTACTTTGAAAAACCTACCATCTACTTTGATTTAAATGAAAGTGATTTTTATAAAACATTATGCAAAACAATTTTAAAAGAAAAGAATTTTGATATTTCAAGAACATTAATTGATTTTATTTTTGAGCAAAATAATTTTCTAGGATTAAAGGAATGGTTAGAAGAAGAAGAGTTTCCCTATTTTCATAACGAGGATATTGAGTCATTTGACACAGAGACAGTATATGATGACGTGTTTCAGCAGCATGTAAGCTTATTTGAAGCTGGCAAAATCGATCTTTCTTTTACGAGGGTTAGTAGTATATCAAAAAAATTAACTGAAAACGGCATCAAACATGTTATTGTTTATCCTTCCTTAGAATCAATGATTAAAAAAGTGAATGATTTTATTAATCAAATTAAAATGATGCGTTTAACTGAAAATCAAGTAGCTATCGGTAATATTGCTATTTCACAAATAACAATAAGCCCTGATATGAATCATGACCTTGAACGGAAAATGTTACTGTTGAATCAAGCACTGTTAGATTACAATAGTAACAATCAACACGGCTTTATTATCCAGAGAAACTTCCTTAATTTTGAGGTCATTACAAACTATAAGGCATTGATAGACATTACAAATGAGTTTACACAATGTTCGCTCTTGTCTTATCTTAAGCAAACATTACCTTACGAAATAGATATTGGTTGGGGAATTGGCAATTCGTTACAAGAGGCTCGTCTCAATGCTGAACATGCAAACAAAGAAAGAAGAATCGATCGCGGGACGTCCTATATAATGACCGAAGATGAACAATTAATTGGACCTCTTGGTGATGAGACATGTTTACAGATTCCCAATCAACTGAACATCCAAATTGAGAAGTTTAGCAGCCAAATAGGCATGTCTGCATTAAATATACAAAAAATAATGGCCGTTTTGGAAAAGCTTCAAACAAATGAGATTGTTTCAGATGATCTTGCCATTCATTTTGGAATATCTCAAAGAGCAGCAAACCGTATCTTACAAAAGCTTGAGGAAAAGGGAGTAGCTGAAGTCTCTTATAAAAAACAAAAAAAATTACGTGGTAGGCCCAAGAAAGTTTATCATATTGATTTCTTAGCAAAATTATCTTAATTTTTGAAAAATGAATACATTTTTATAGTTAAAAACAAAAGCCGACTCCCAGAGTCGACTTTTTTATTGCGTAATCGGTAATATAATCTCTACCTTTGTTCCTTTTGCAGGTTTACTATTAATGCTAATTTTCCCATGATGGTCTTCGATGATTTTTTTAGACACCATTAAGCCTAGACCCGTTCCATAATCCTTTGTTGTAAAAAATGGTTCGAACAGCTTTTCTTGTACATCCACAGGAATTCCACAGCCCTCATCACTAATGATAATTGACACCATGTTATTGGCAGTTTGGCTGCCATTAACCGTTAGCTTACCGCCCTCTGGCATGGACTCAAAACCATTTTTAATGAGATTTAAGAAAACCTGCTTCATTTGTTTTTCATCACAATCGATATCCAGAACAACCTCATCCATTTTCAGATCAATTACAACATTCCTCGCGTTCTCAGATTGCTCAATGATCGAAAGGACATATTCAAGAAGTTCCTTTAGATTACATTTCGTCACATTAATTTGCCTTGGTTTGCCGATAACCAGTAAATCATTAAGGATTGAATTAATTCGATCAATTTCCTGCTCCATGATCATATATTGTACTTCATCCTCTTTATGTTTTTCCCGCTGAAGCTGGGTAAACCCTTTTAAGGACGCCAACGGATTACGAATTTCATGTCCAACCGTCGTCGCCATCTGCCCTACAAACGCAAGCTTCTCCTTCTTGCGGAGCTCCTCATGCGTTTCCGACAATGCTTCGATATACGAGTAGAAACGGGTTAGGAGGATGTATGCAATAAGCCCAAACATACCAATTAGGAGGATTGGTGCCAATACAACACCATTTCCTAATAATAGACCAATCAATCCATATTTCATTGTAATCGCAATGGAAACTGTCAAAAAGAATCTCTTATTTATGAAGATAGGAGAGAATAGCACAAAGGCAATTTCAGCTGCATTTCCACTCTTAAACTCTGCATTACTTCCCCAATAAGTGATTACATCATCAATTCCAGTGACTAAAAGATAAGACAACACATAAAAGTATTTAATCAAATGCAGCTTACCTATTTTCTTTAAATAGAATGAGACTGGAATAAGGATTATTATTAATATATAGGCCACATATGCAAAATCAGTAGGTAGGCCAATCTTTGCGTGAATAAATATAGGGTATATAAAATAATAGAAGAAATCATATAGCACGAAAATGCTATAAAACAATATTAAATATAAACGTAGCGCCTTCTTCTCTTCATGCAAAAGAAGAGAGTTATGTTTTAGATAAGACATATCTATCCTCACTTAGTTAAATGATTATGCTTTTTCATTATATATTATTTTCTTCACCTGAGTATATAGTCCTATATCCTCTCTTATTTTCGAATTTTTTAAACAATGAGTACGAAAGAAGTAAAAGGAAAATCAACATCTGCGCACTGAAAACGAAAGCATCCCAGAACTTTATTGATGATAATGACTCAGTAAACCCAAGGAGAACATTTATCATAATATATACTAATTGAGGTAAATAGTAAAAGCCAAACATAGAGAAGGTCAACAAAACTCCTATTAAAAAGAAAAAGGAATAGAAGACAATCTTTCTGTTATATGTTGTTTCTTGTTTTCCATTAAATAGTCCTTTTATATATTCAATTCCACTTTCCATCAGATTATAATTCCCCGTACTATTTTCAAAAACATAATAAAGATCTGTTTTCATATAAATACAGCATTGATAGATGATTCGAATCACAATATCGAAAATAATCAAACCAATAATTCCATTCATAATCTCATTTGAAAATGGGTTAGACATTTTTAAGATTAAGGCAACTAAAAGTATGAAACTATCAAAATACATTCCTGCTAAAAATAATAGGTTCCGATCCTTTGAAGAGAGCTTCCATCCTTGTGTAAGGTCCGTTTCGAATACTACAAAAAACAATCGATTGCCAATTTGTAATCGTGTTGGAAGATTAAACGAGCGGATAGCCAAAATATGTCCACATTCATGTATAAAGATTAACACAATTGAAATTCCGGCATACAAAAGAATATTAAACATCATTGTATCAAAGACAAATAGATCCTGATAGCGAGGAAAAAGATTGGTATCTTTCACAAAAAGAAAGAGATTCACTAACAAAAATAATGGATAGAAAAAACGAGTAAACCGATTAAAGAAAATCTTCCCTAGTTTCGGTGATATCCATTTAAGCCCTAATTCTTCATGAGTACGTGTTTTTTCTACACTTACTTTTGCACCACCTACCATTTCTACTAAATCTAAATCCAGCAATTGTTGGCCAAAATCAAGTAAATCAATTTCTTCATTTGGATATTTTTCAATGAGTAGGTGTTCTATTTCACCAAGCGATAAACCGTTGTTAATCAACTCAATTGCATCAATACAGACTACTGGCATTTCATAAAATTCATGAGTTACTTTATCTTCAATAATGTAATTCTTATTATCTTTGCGAATCTCTAACTCGTGTAAACATAAAATAGAATCAGCAGTTAATTGCAATCTTCACACCTACTTTTCTTCATAATAAAAGGATGCTCCACTTTTTGTAAGCATCCTTTCGAAAATATTTTTATGGTCGGCCACCTGGTAACCATGCACACCACCAGCATGTCGCTTTTATCTTTTTAAGTTTTTTGATTTTCATTTCGTCACCTCCTGCTTTGATAGTTTATGACTCTTTCTGTATCTCAATCCATTGTGGATAAACTTTTTTAAACATTGCTACTAGATTTGGGTCAAATTGAGTTCCTTCTCCTTGAAGAATTCGATTATAGGCCTCTTCTATAGGTAGTGCACCTCGATATGAACGTGACGAAGTCATTGCATCAAACGCATCCGCAATTGCCGTAATTCGTGCATTTAAAGGAATATCGTTTCCTTTTAGCTGGTCGGGATAACCTTTACCATCCCATCTTTCATGATGTGATCTAATAATACTTATACTTGAACCCAGCCCCTCCACGTTTTTAACTGCTTCTTCTCCAACGACTGGATGTGTTTTTATAATTTCATACTCTTCATTCGTTAATTTTGCTGGTTTCATAAGTATAGAATCAGGAATATTGACCTTACCTATATCATGCAGCAAACAAGCATAATTAAAAGATTTTAATTCATCCTGAGAAAATGTTCCCAACTCTTTCGCTAATACCATTGCGTATTTAGCTACTCTTTCACTATGACCTCTTGTATAAGGGTCTTTTAATTCTAAGGCAGCAATTACACCTTTTACAATACCCTCCATTTGTTGATCATAGGCAGTGCTTAGCGCATTCACATATCCATAGAATCTAGTAAGTAGTATATATGCTACGATAGCTAGAACTAGGGTTAAAACAATTGGAAGAGCTACTAATGTTGTTCCAAGTATTGCACCAATCAAAAGATATTTAATTGTTAAACCTGTTGAAACTACCCAGAAATATTTTTTATTAACAAAAATAGGAGAAAATAATACTAGGAAAAGCTCCACAGCATTTCCATTAGAGAATAAATCAGGTTTATCCCAATAAGTGACTAAATCATTTATAAAACTTAATAATGTATAAGTAAAAAAGAAATAGTATTTGGTTAAATACTGCTTATCTTTATTATTATTATAAAAAATTAAAGGTATTAAAAGCACAATAATAATGTGGATAACGTATCCAAACTTATTAGGGAATCCGAATGGTACATTAGTTACATAACTGGGATATATAAAATAATAAAATAAATCATACCCTATCATTATAATTAGGAATAAAAGGCTAAACCAAACGGCAGTCCTTTTCTCCTCATACAAAAATACCGATCTTTTATTCATCTTCTGCATCTCTTTTTCTCCATTTTCTCTTATATTTCTAGATATATATGCAATAATCCTTTTTTTATAACAAAAAAGGTACAAAAGTCACAGACGCAATTCGTCAAATATCGACTTTTCAATTATAAACCATCTGTCCTACAAACTAAATAGTTAATTAGGTATAAAAATCTTCCTTCATCCCATAAAATATGGTAATTAGCTTATGAGCCCTTGTGCCCACTCGATAAAAAACGTTCTTTTATTTTAATACAAAAATAAAAACACAGAAAGAAATCTGCGTTTTTTGTCGAAAAATTATTTTATTGTACTAGAGAATGTTTGAATGCGTATATGACCGCTTGTGTTCGATCTTGTACCTCGAGCTTACTTAAGATATTACTTACATGTACTTTTACCGTTTTTAGTGCGATAAAAAGTTCATCCGCGATCTCTTGATTCGTTTTTCCATCCGCTATTAAAAGCAAGATTTCCATTTCACGGTTTGTTAATTCTTCATGTGGAAGCTGTTTTTCCTTTTGTCTCATTCGAACCATCATTTTCCCCGTTACTTCTGGCTCTAATACCGACTGCCCATGATAGGTTTTACGTACGGCCTCAGCGATTTCACTCGCCTTCGATGTTTTTAACATGTAGCTCGTTGCACCCGCTTCTAAAGCAGGATATACCTTTTCATCATCAATAAAGCTTGTGACGATGATGATTTTTGCTTCTGGCCAGCTCTCAATGATTCTTCTTGTTGCCTCAATGCCATCCATTTCCTTCATTACGAGGTCCATTAATATAATGTCAGGTCGAAGCTCTAGTGCTAAGTCAACCGCTATTTTTCCGTCATCCGCTTCACCAACGACTTCAATGTCTGGCTGTGCGGATAAATAGGAGGAAACTCCTATCCTTACCATTTCATGATCGTCGACAAATAATACTTTAATCATTTTCTCCACCCTCTAACACTGGTACTTTTACTTCAATCCGTGTTCCTTTGTCTTTAAGACTAACGGTCCGCATTGTACCGCCTATTTCCACTGCACGTTCATACATATTCTGGAGACCATAGGAACCAGTCTTCGCTTGTTCCACATCAAATCCAATTCCATCATCAACGATTCGTAAAATGATAAATTCATCCCTTTTAATTAACAGGACTTCTAACTGATTTGCTTTTGCGTGGCGGAGGGTGTTTGAAACTGACTCTTGAAGAATGCGAAATAAGTGGTCCTCGACCCCTTTATCAATTTGAAAGTCCTCAATCTTTGTTTCAATTGTAACGGGTACCTTCTGTGATAATTCAACTAATAGCTCCTGAATTCCTTCTTGGAGTGTCTTTCCTTTTAATGCAACTGGACGTAAATGGAGCAAGAGTGCGCGCATTTCTAGTTGTGATTGATGTATCATTTCCTCAACAAGCTTAAACTGCCTTGCCTCACGTTCATCTGTTCGTGGCTTAGACTCGTTGATAGCGGACATCATCATCGACGCAGCGAAGAGTTGTTGGCTAACAGAATCATGGAGTTCTCTCGCTAACCGGTTACGCTCATCTGAAACAATTTGTTGTATTCGTTTTTCCTGATCCTCAGCCTTTTCATTTGCAAGTTTTTGAGAAAGCTTCGTTTGCTCAGCGATATGAGTTTGTAGCTTTTTAATCCGCTCCCAAATGGTATTGAATTCAGCTGTTTGGTTTACTGGGATGTCAGAAATGGATCTTCCCTGTTCCATTTGATAAATCGCGCTAGAGACAGAGAGTAGCTGTTTTCTCCATAAATACCCTGACAATATCCCAAAAACAAGCCCAGTAATTAAGCTCATACTTAAAGCTAAAATAATATACGGTAAATCCATTAGCTTTGTTTGCCAGAGTTCGGACCAATTGGCTAAAGGAAAGGCCATGAATGCAATAACATGAGCCATTACAAATAAAAACACCGAGACACAAATACCGACAATGATTTGTTTTTTTACGGTACTCATGCTCGTTTCACCTCTAGGTCCCCCACTCCAATAGAAGTGACGATCTTAAGCTTGGGTTCTGTGTGATCATATTGTTCCGTCTGATAATGAAGTGTTTGGTTCACCGTTTTAGCGTCCTGATTTTCAAAGATCGTTGTGGCTCCATAAAGGACGGAGTGATGTACCTTCACTTCAACCTCATACGGGACAAAGATTTGAACATTCCCAATCACATTTCGAATAAAAATTACTGATTCACCTTTAGGTAAAACCGTGTAGCTTAAATCAATAATCGTATCGCCAATTCCAGACTGAATGTTTACATCATTCCATTCATACACATACTCTGGTGTTTTTTGTTGACCCAAGACGATGTTTTGAAACAATGGCTGACGTCTAAGAATTGGTTCTTGTTTTGATGTTTTTTCCGATTCTTTTATTTCAGGTTTAATATAATGAGGTTTTTTCTTAGATTGTAAAAATTGAATAAGTAAATAAATAAGAACGGCAAGAATCAAAAATTTTACTGTCATCATATTTAAAATGGTAAAAGCTAAACTAATCCATCCAAACCAAAACAGGATTTTGCCAAATGTTCGCGGCAATTTTTTACGACCAATATAAATACATCCAAACGATATTACAAAAGAGAAAAGGACTCCGCCATTAAAAAACGTAACTTCAATGATTAATAAAATGATTCCAAGAAGAAAAAATGCATTTAGATTGTCTGATTTGATTTTATTTAACATGTCCGGATCCTCCCTTCATCTCATTGAATGCATTGATTATCGCCCGTAAGGTATAGGGGCTAAGAAGACGTAGATTGTCTACGCCTTCTTAGAATACCATGTTTTCACTATGAAATTGAATGTGTTTCTTCATTTTTCACTTCTTTTTCAAGCTGTGCAATTCTTGCATCGATTGTATTGCGATGATAAGAGGAATTTACTTGATGTTCAAGACGATCAAGATATGATTCCATTTCTTCAAACGTTCTTGAAGCCTTATTCGTATATGCATTTGTGTCAAGCACTTGGTTCATGCGGTGATTAGCACGTGCTATGTTCTCACGCCCCATTAATTCCATACGCTTAATATGCATATCTTTAAGCTTATGTTTCATTTCCTCATACTTTTTCTCAAGTCCAATAAGTTCTGTAGCTGTATTTTTTAGTGCTTCCTGTAACTTAGCCGCACGTTCTTCATATGACACTTGTTCCTGAACAGCGAACTCATATAATTCTGTTTCACCAGCTTGCTGTGCTACACCTGCTTGGTATTTACGCTTTTCTGCAAGATCCGCTGCTTCGCGATGTTCTCTTGCAAATTGATCCTTTAATGAGTGCTGACGTTCGACAAGCTTGCGAACCTTCTCAACCTCTGCCTCACATTGACGTAGATACTGGTTAAGCAATGCGATTGGGTTTTTCTTTTCTTTTTCATCTAACACGCCATGAAAGTCTGCTAAAATTGTGTCCTTTATACGAGTTAATAGGTTTGCCATTTGTATCATTCTCCTTTTTAATGAGTAATCTTATTTCGAAAAATTAACGTTTGTTCAATTCAGCCCATTGTCTTTCAAAGTTAGTGAATGGGTCAGTTGATTCAGATACGACTTCTTTTTTTTCTTTTTTCCAGTTTCTAATAACAACATAAAGAATGTATGCTGCAACGACGCCTAGAATTGCGGGTGCATTTGAAGCTGACGCAATAAGAGCGATAACCCCAACAACTGCCCATAGTACCTTACCTAATGTTGAGTCAGTCTTCATAAACTGTTTAAATGCAAAATACAGAATGGCTAGGCTAATTGCTAAACCAATTAGTGGTCCAACCTGCGATAAAAGCACAATTGCTGCAATACCTCCAAGAATAAACAATCCGAATTTTTTCATGTTTACTTCCTCCTTTCATGATTCAATCTTATCCTGATTTTCGATTTGCTATAATGAGCCCCAGTTATATTTTTCACTAGGACCTGAGGCTTAGTAGGCGTAAGTTTTTATGAAAAAAAGGGTCTGCTCAGGTACGAGCAAACCCTTATCTTTTGCGGGAAACAAACGGATTGTCAGTGATCCAAAATCGCCACGGATAATCCTTTGCCTCTCCTGTATTTTCAATTCCAATTCGTGGGCCGATTGAGATGTCTTTAGGAATATAGCCTTTTGTGATGTAAATGGGTGGTTCAAAAAATGGGCGTCCGTAGTCCTCCATTGTTATCCCTAATGCTTTCGTTAGTTTCCCTGGACCATTTGTTAGATTTTTGGCGGGCATTTGGCCGCGGCGTTCATACATAAGGCTCATTCCCCGGTCAGGCTCAACCGCTCGGATAAGAATTGCTTCCGGTACGTCAATTTCGTTACTGACCACATTCACGAGACAATGAGTGTGCATCTGATATGTATAGACATAGCCCGGCTTGCCGTACATCACCTCTGTTCGCTTAGTCCTTCGATTGTTAAAAGAATGCGCCGCACGATCAAGTGGACCTTTGTAAGCTTCTGTTTCTACAATGTAACCTGATGCCACGCCTTGTTCGGTTTCTTTTATAAGCTTACATCCGAGGAGAGCTTTGGCTAGTTCTAATGTAGGTTGATGAAAAAATGATTCAGGTAGGATTTCCGTCATGGCAGCTCCTTTTAGTTTAGGTTTTTAGGTATAGTATGGGATTGGGTTGGTGGGTGTATTCTTGGTATGGGTTGTTAATATGGTTGTTTTCGGTTTGTACCCTCGTGTGAGATCTTTGTTGGTGGTGAGGGTATGATTACGCCTTATTCGCACCTTCACTTTGGTGGCTTTTGGCATGTGAGGG
>NZ_NSEB01000003.1:17522-204638 GCF_002734215.1 Fredinandcohnia onubensis | reverse complement strand
GCATTTGAGGGTACGATTACCACCTATTCGTACCCTCACTTGGGTAGCTTTCGGCATATGAGGGTACGATTACCTCCTACTTTCACCTTTATAAGGTTGAGGGGAGAAAGACGGCCACTCATCGAAAGCACGAGACCCTGGCGAACTAGCTTAAGACTGGACAATCGTTAGTTTTAATTTTTTTCTATCAATTTTAGCATTCTAAATCCATGAACGTAAAAAAAATTACGCCACAGCGAAAATAACTATTGCATCCAAACGAAATTTAGATTACTCTAAAAAGTAACAAGAGGTGAAAATTTTGGAAGATATTCGACTCAATGTCTCTTTACTGCGTAGAAGGGTACCCAATTTAACGACTGCTGCTCGTTCAGTAGGATTACGTCCGGCCACTGTCTCTAATCTGTGTACTGGAAAAATTCCGGTGGGCCGCGCGGAGGTACGCACACTTGTGGCGCTTGCTGATTTAGCTGAATGTAGTTTGGATGAATTATTAATTCGAGGGGAGAAAATGGAAATGATTGAAACTGGGATTAAAACGCTTGATGTCTTTGCTCCGTTAGCAAAAGGAGGTACTGTTGGTCTTGTCGCTCGCCCAGGAATGGGGCAACTTGTAGTTCTAGCAGAATTATTCCATCGCTTGCGTAACAATGATTTCACGACTGTATTGCTGTTACCGGAAGGAGATCATCTAGGAGTGAACGATGTTTTAGATGAAGTTCAAATCCAAGTCAAAACAATTAAAGAAGCCTACGATGAAATCGCAAAGATTGGGATGACTAAGGAAATTGTTTTTGCAGCGGACCGATCACATGTGATCACGGGAGAAATCCAAACCCTGCAAGAAAAATTACATTCAATTGGAATTGACTCTGTCACTACGGTTCTTGTGGACTTAAAAGGTGAAGTTGTAGATGAGGATGTTCCATTTGGACCACTTGAAACATTATGGCAATTTGACGCTGACCTCACTGCAAGACATCAATACCCTGCCATTAATCCAGTATACTCAACCTCTTCTGTTCTTGAAGGGGCACACCTAGACCAAACACATTTCACAATCCAACAGCGCGCCAAAAAACTATTACGAAGATACCGCGAGCTTCGTTCACTCGTTACGGTGCATGGGCTTGAAAAGCTACCAGAAACAGAGGTTCAAACCTACAAGCGTGGTGAACGTCTTGAAGCATATTTAACTCAACCATTTTATGTAGCTGAAGCCTTTACTGGTAAAAAAGGTGAATCGATTAGTTTACAGGATACTTTACTCGATATCCGCAAAATTCTTGATGGTTCTACTGACTCAAATGATGTTTCAGAATTAGCCTACATTGGAAAACTAAATTAAACAGCAAAGGCAGGAAATTACTTCCTGCCTTTTTTCATAAACAACCATGTTGCACTCAAACCGAAGATTAGTGCTTGTGTGATAAATAGGATGATGGCTCCGTTTTTTTGTTCTCCAACTGGTGGATATGGGAGTAGTGTTTCTAATAAATCTGGCGGAATCTCCTCACCGAGAGGCATACATAATGCCAGTGCCGCCAACATTTGACTTGTGTCACTATATACAGAATACAACGCATCATCTGCGAGCCATAAAAACAGGGTCACTGGTAAAAACAATGCAATGTTAACCACTATATAAATAAGCTTTTTCTTAAGAGTCATCTGATCATGCTCTTTGATCGGTCCGATGATTGGCCACCATAGTAAGACGGCAGCTGCTATCAAGCCAATTAAAAAGAAATAGTTTGTAAAGTATCCTGTTCGAATCCAGTCAAACATAACAGGTACGTGATATCCAATTAACAAACCGTGAAAGAGAACAATTGTAAACACAGGATTAGTTAAAACACGATAAACCTTTTTCACACCATTTTTTTGGAGCATTTTTTCAAGCAGATTTGTCTTTAGTCCAATTACAATCAACGGTGCTGCAATAAGAAGTACAATAACAATCTGAATGATGTGAGCACGAAACAGCATGCGTCCTAAAAGATTCAAAGGACTTCCCACAGCCAATAGAATCAGCAGCATACTTCCGGCAAACGCTATTGATTTATACTTCGGATGATCTTTTGGTGTTGGTAAAAGGAACATATATAAGACAATTAAAATCAAGGTAAAAAAGATGATACCCCCATTCCATTGGGAGTGAAAACTAAAACCATCTAAAATTTGACTAATCACAATATCACCAGCTTTACGGATATTGGTTGCTCAGAAGGTCACAATCCTGCGTTTTTGACTTCTCCACGCCAAAACTCTTCTAAACATACGCTTCTACTTTCATTGTAAATCCTTATGTCCCTGCTGGAATATGATTTATATCACATGTCGTTTTTCAGACATTTTTCAGACAAAAAAAATCCATATTTAAACCAATCAGATTTAAATATGGATTGTATTTTTATAATGGAAGTAAGTTTACCGTTTCTTTTTCCGTTAGTCTGTTCACCATTTCAAGCCATACTGCCGGTTTGTTTGGAAGAACTGTATAATACGTTGTTAAGAAATCAACCACCAATTGGCTTGGTAATTCAGATACTTGGTCATTACTAGGCATGAAGCATAGATCTAATCCCTTCACTGCTTCCCCGTCATTGTTCCAAGATGGGTGAACATAGTCGAGCTCTATACGCTTATAGCCAAGATGAGACAGAACCTCACGGCGCACGAATGGATCCATTGGCTTGACTGTTCCAAATTCATAGTGCGCAACTTGATACGGATCGTAGATTTCAGCAAACATTCCGAATAACTCTTTCCCGTTTGCAGCAGCTAACTCCTGTAAATCCTTACTGCGGTTTTGTGCTAAAAAGCGACCGATACTTAATCCTGGTTGACCGATGATCGTAAAATCAGTCATCGCAATATTCCAGTCTGGATAATAACGGTATTCCGTTGTCCCAACGACCTCATCGTCATGCACCGCAACGAAAACACGAACACTTGGGTCCTCAAGCGGCTCCTTCCAAAGTTCAAAATCTAGAACTTCCTCTTTAGGAAACACACTTTTCATTAATTCATGCATTTTAAAAAATAACGGGTCGTTGATGCTTGTTATTCTTTTATAATCCATCTCATTCACTCTCTTTCGATTATTTCCAATCAGGATATAGGTCCGTTCTACGGTCACGCCATGTTGTAACCGAACCTCTTTCACGTACTTCAGAGAGAAGATCCAAATCAAGGTCTGCCGTCACGATCATGTCATTGTTTACTTCGCCTTCCACTAAAATTCCTTTTGGTGGGAATGGAATATCGTTTGGTGTAATAACCGCTGCCTGACCAAAGTTTGCACGCATAAAATCAACCGTTGGTAGCGTACCAACCGTGCCTGTTCCGACAACATAGACTTGGTTTTCCACAGCTCTTGCATGGCTTGTATAACGCACTCGATGGAAGCCGTGGCGGTCATCTGTACAAGATGGGCAAAAGATTACATCAGCACCCTTAGCCTTTGCCATTCGTACAATTTCAGGGAACTCGATATCATAGCAAGTTAACATCGCAATGCGTCCTTTTTCTGTATCGAACACTTGGAAATCGTCTCCAGGTGTCATATTCCATTCGTTCACTTCCGTTGGGGTAATATGCAGCTTAGCCTGCTCCCCCACTCGACCATCTGGATAAAATAAATGAGCCACATTGTTGAGATGGTCTCCCTTTCGGATGACATGTGTTCCACCAATAATGTGGACATTGTATTGTTTGGCAAGGTTTGAAAAAAGCTCACGGTAGCTTTCAGTAAAGCTTGGTAGATCATCGATAGTCAGACTTGAACCATCCTCCTTACCAATGGATAAAAGCTGTGTAGTGAAGAACTCTGGAAACAGAATAAATTCTGCGTCAAATTCCATTGCAGTTTTTATATAATGCTCACATTGAGCCGCAAATTCATCAAAGGAACTGATTGTGTGAAGATGATATTGAACGGCTGAAACCCTCATTTTCAAATCGAGAATCCCCCTTCATTAAAAGTATGTTATAAGTGGATTATTAACTATTTTTATCGTTGAAACAAGTAAATTGTCCTATATTATATTAGACTATGAGCATTCGATTCTCAAAAACCTTTTTTTTCCATAATTTCTTCTTCCTCAAAGCCTTTCCTTATGTTACTATAAGGCTTGTCTGTACAAATTTTGTAAAAATGTCGTAATAAAAGTGAAACATTTCTGCAATATAAGCGTCTTATATATTGAAGAATATCACAGCAAAGAAGGTATGCTTAATGTCGAATGCGAGAAAAATGAAAAAGGGCAACATTGTCAAGATTATTGCGTTGTTTGGCTTTATTGTGTTGTTACTCTTGTATTCTTTCTTTCTACTTAAAACCAAATTTTTTCTAGAAGCAGATGCATCTGAACCGGTAATTGAGGTTGTTGCACCTGTTGAACCTCCTGAAAAAAATGAACCAATAGATGATGATCTTAGAGTTGATGACCAACCAAAAGGGAATATTGAAGAGGAAAAACCCACTGAAGAAGAATCCGCACCTACAACTGAACCAACAAAAGAAACAGCTCCAGACCCAGTGCAACCAACCACTCCCGAAATAGATGAGGAACAGGAAGAAGATCAAGAACAGGAAGCACCAAAGGAAACACCTGCCCCACCTTCAAGGGCTGTTTATCTCACTTTTGACGATGGTCCTCATAAGGTTTCAAAGGATATCCTTGCTTTACTCGATCAATATGATGCGAAAGCAACTTTTTTTATGTTAGACAACAATATGAAAAATTATCCTGATGCGGTCAAGGAAATGGCGAGTAAAGGACACAGTGTCGGTCTTCATGGAGTCACACATGATAAAAATAAATTCTATCAATCTTCGAAATCCGTTGTTGGCGAAATGGACCAAACACAACAGACGCTTTTCGAATTGACAGGAATTGAAACAGACCTCATTCGAACACCATTTGGCAGTGCTCCACACATGACAGATGCTTATAAGGCCGCGGTAGATGCAGCTGGCTACAAGATGTGGGACTGGAATATTGATAGCCGTGATTGGCAATTTCGAGATAGCCGGTATGTTGATAGTGTAATTGAACAGCTAACTAAATTGAATCGGGTGAATCAGCCAATTGTCATTCTACTGCACGAAAGACCCGAAACACTCGAACATTTACCAAAACTACTAGACTATCTAAAAGAACAAGGCTACGAGTTCAAACCATTAGAATCAACAATGCATCCGATACAGCTATATTAAAGATGGCCCACCCGGCCATCTTTTTTTGCTGGTAAAGGTGTCGGGTTCGGTCATGGCTGGGCTGGGTGGCTGGTGGGCTTTCTCGTGGGTCAGGGGGACAGATCCCGTGTCCCAGGAAGAATATGGTGGGACGCGGGACCTGTCCCTTTGTCCCAAACGCGAATGTAGGGTAAACTAGATAGACAAATAATTGATGGAAGGGTTTTTGTGATGAATGGGCAGAATCGTGCTGATATAGTACCGGGAATTGAGGTTCAAATTGTGTTAAAGAAAGACCAGCGTACTGGTATACTGACAAAAGGAATTGTAAAAGATATTTTAACGAAGTCTAGTTTTCATCCTCATGGGATTAAGGTTCGATTAGAGGATGGACAAGTTGGGCGAGTGAAGGAAATCATTTAATAATTATTTTAAAACTAGAAATGAGGACATGCATATGCTATCTTTCGAGGAAAAACTTAAGGTCATCGAATCTTTCCCAGAATTGGAACGAAAAAATGTATCTTTAGGAAGAGTAAATTTTCATTATAACGACAGCGTCTTCGAAAAGAAGATTGTTGTACAGCATCTACACCCAAATGGTAATGGTTTTGTTTATGCCGGAAACCTTCAAAACTACGAAGTCGATGCTAAGGGATTTATTAATATACGGGATTTCTCCGAAGCTGATTTACGACGAATCGTAAAGGAATCGATTCAATCCCTCTCCGCGAATTCCCCTTTAGGGAGAGAAAATGCCATAATTGGTGAAGGACAAGAAGAACGTTGGGTTAATGATGAGGGACAAACACTGCTACTTGTATTTGAAGATGAATGGTGGAATGTATATTCCGGCCTAAACTTAGAAGAAGCCTTTGGCTCCTATGATGAAGCGGAAGACTATTTATATGAAGAAGGTTTTAGACTTCAATAGTCAAAATCCAACCTCCCGACTAAATGAGGTTGGATTTTTTTATATGACTATTGAATGGGCATAAAAGCTACTTTCCAAACGCCATTTTCGTCTTTTACCATTTGGAAGCCCATGTCTCCATTTTGAGTACGAAAGGAAATATATCCTTGATACTCGTTCGTTTGATGAAACGTTCCTGAACCTAACCCGTAAAATGGTTTCTTGTAGCTTTCGGGATCTCTTGTTTCCTCTTCCCAGTACTTCTTATCTTCCTCTTTCGACCACATCACAAACTCTTCTCTTGTTGTGTACAGGGCATATGAAGTTTCCTGATCACCATCCGCATTCGCTTGGAGATATAATTTCGCTACACTGATTGGTTCTAGTGTTCTTATTGCCTCAGGGTCATGTTCAAGCTTGAATTCCTCATAAGCCACTCTTTCTTCCTCGTTAAGCTCGAGATCATTTTTAACCTCTGGCACATACTCGTCAAGAGGGGCATAAATTTCCACTGTTGCCTCTTCCCAGTAGTTGACATGAATATGATGGAGTTTTTCCTCATTATTCTGTTTGTATGAAAAAACAATTTCTACACTAGGCTCTGCCTGACTTTCGTTAAACGAGCTAACAGCTATGGAATTCACATCAATCCCCTTGTAAAAATCAAGTAGTACATCAACTTCCTTTTCCGGATTCGCCACAAAAAACACATTTTTCTTAAGGAACTCCTTATCTTCAACATGAAGCGCTTCAAAAAAATTAACAACTAGCTTACTAGCTTTTTCTAATGTGGTTTCCTTTAAGACTGATTCATACATTTGTTGATACGCAGGATTCTCAGCTAACAGTGCATCAAAGTCCGGATTCACTACATTGGTAGTTTCCTTGGTTTCGGTTTCGACTGGCTGCTGCCTTTGTTCTTGATTACTTGTCACATAGGACATAGATATGATGGAGAACAGCATAATTGCCGCTGTTAGAGGGACCCACATTTTTAGCCCTGAAAAATTTCTTCTTTTTATTGTCTGTTTTTCCTTTAGTGATTCTTTTAGCTGTTTTGCAAAAATTGGATTTGGTTCAAGGTCAGGACGTTTTTTTAATGGCTGTAACCATTTCTCATCATTTCGATTGTTCATTTAGCCCCCACCCTTCCTCGTGTACTCGAATATGTTTTTTCATTTGTTGAATCGCTCTATGGTAATCAACGCGTACCTTCCTTTCACTGCATCCCATGATTTCAGCGGTTTCCTTAACAGACAACTCTTTTAGTCCTCGTAAAATGATAATGGACCGAAAATTAGGCTTTAATTTTATGAGCGCTTCTTGTAGTTCTTCCCATTCCTTCTTTTGGATGGCCATCTTTTCAGGCGTAGCTTCTTCTGATTCTTTTTCGTAGATCCAGTCTGGTAAGAATTGAATAAACTTTTGTTTTCGTTTTAAATCAATTGCCGTATGCTTTGCTATCGAGAAAATCCATGTTTTCAATCTTTCTGGATTTTGTAGACTTCCTATGTTTTTCATGATTTTAATAAAAGTTTCTTGTGTGATATCTTCTGCTTCTTGTCGGTTGTTCGTATAAAAGAGTGCAAAATGATAAACATCCCGGTAATACGTATCATAAATAGTTTCTATGTCGAACGACAAATTCTCCAATGCCTCGCCCCCAATCAGTAATAAGTCGTTTCGACCCCGAATTTGTTTCAACTTATTTAAAAATATTTTCCTCAACTACAATTCGTTATCAACACCACATCTCCTGCTTTTTGGATTAGGTTTAGGGCCTAACAAAAAAAGCAGCAAGAGGAAGATTTTATACTTCCTTTTGCTGCTTCTATGTTAAGACGACTGTAAAAATATTGGTGGGACGCGGGACCTATCCCTGTGACCCGCCGAATTATGAACCTAGGATTCTTTCTGCGTTTTTGACACGTTGTTCGGTTGGGGGTTCGACTCCTTTGAGTTTGTATTCCAGACCTAGGCTTTCCCATTTGTAGATACCAAGTTTGTGGTATGGGAGGACTTCAATTTTTTTCACATTTGTTAGATTTTTTATAAACTCTGATAGCTTCGTTAGATCTTCATCATTATCGCTAATCGTTGGAACGAGTACATGTCGAACCCAAACTGGAACATTTTTATCTGATAGATACTGAGCAAAGTCCAGAATATGTTCATTGCTTAATCCCGTTAATTCCTTATGCTTTATTGGGTCGATTTCCTTAATGTCTAGTAAAATCAGGTCAGTTAGTGGCAGTAACTCCTCTAATTTTTCCATAAAATGAGGTGCACGTGTAAAGCATCCACCCGAACTATCAATCGTGGTGTGAATCCCAAGCTTCTTGCATTCTTTAAACAACTCGATTAGAAATTCAAGTTGTAGCAAAGGCTCACCGCCACTTACGGTAACACCGCCGCCCGACGCTTGGAAAAAGGGAAGATAGGTTTTGATATCATGGATGATTTCTGTAACACTCATTTCCTTCCCCATATTTAATTTCCATGTGTCTGGGTTATGACAGAACTGGCAACGGAGCAAACACCCCTGAGTGAAAATAACATAACGTAGTCCTGGTCCGTCTACCGTCCCACAGGTTTCAATGGAATGAATGCGTCCGTTCATGCTTAACGTCCTCCCTTTTCTAACATCCTTACATGGTTTCGTGGAATGTTCGGTTTATAACATCAATTTGTTGTTCTCTTGTTAGTTTGATAAAGTTCACGGCATATCCTGATACACGTATGGTTAATTGTGGATATAACTCAGGATGTTCCATTGCATCCATTAATGTTTCTCTGTCAAAGACATTCACATTTAAATGGTGACCTTTTTTCATCACGTACCCATCAAGTAAACCTGCCAGGTTACTAATTCTCGCTTCTTCCTCTCTTCCTAAAGCCTTCGGTACGATTGAGAAAGTATTTGAAATTCCATCTAAAGCATATTCATATGGAAGCTTCGCGACAGAGCTCAATGAAGCAAGTGTACCCTTTGTGTCACGGCCATGGAGTGGATTTGCACCAGGTGCAAATGGTTCCCCAGCTTTACGGCCATCAGGGGTGTTGCCTGTTTTTTTCCCATACACGACATTAGATGTGATGGTTAAAATGGATTGTGTGTGAACAGAGTCACGGTATGTTTTATGCTTTTTAATCTTATTCATAAAACGCTTCACAAGCTCAACGGCAATGTCATCGACACGATCATCGTTGTTTCCGTATTTCGGGAAGTCTCCTTCAATCTCGTAATCTACAACAATTCCGTTTTCATCACGAATGGTTTTCACCTTAGTATGTTTGATTGCACTTAGTGAATCGGCGACCACTGATAGCCCCGCGATTCCACATGCCATCGTGCGTAAAATTTCACGGTCATGCAATGCCATTTCTAATCGTTCATAGCTGTATTTATCATGCATGTAGTGAATGATATTTAATGTGTTCACATAAAGTCCTGCAAGCCATTCGAGCATTAAATCATATTTTTCTAGAACCTCCTCATAATCAAGATACTCTGAAGTAATCGGTGAGTATGACGGACCAACTTGGATCTTCAGCTTTTCATCAATACCACCATTGATTGCATAGATTAGAGCTTTCGCTAGGTTCGCTCTCGCTCCGAAGAATTGCATTTGCTTTCCAATTGTCATCGCAGATACACAGCACGCAATGCCATAGTCGTCCCCATACGTTTCACGCATAATGTCGTCATTTTCATATTGAATGGAGCTTGTTTTGATAGACATTTTTGCGCAGTATTTCTTATAGTTTTCAGGTAACTTCACTGACCAAAGTACAGTTAGGTTTGGTTCAGGTGCTGGTCCAAGATTGTCTAGTGTATGCAAGAAACGGAATGAGTTTTTCGTAACCAATGGACGTCCATCAAGTGCAACACCTGCAAGAGATTCTGTCACCCAAGTAGGATCACCACTGAATAGCTCATTGTAATCTGGTGTTCTTGAAAACTTAACAAGTCGTAGTTTCATGACAAAATGGTCGACAATTTCCTGTGCTTCTTGCTCGGTTAATAGGCCGTTTTCTAAATCTCTTTCAATATAGATATCTAAGAATGTGGACACACGGCCTAAACTCATCGCAGCCCCATTTTGTTCTTTTATCGCTGCTAAATACGCGAAGTATAGCCATTGAAATGCTTCCCTCGCATTTGCAGCTGGTTCTGAAATGTCATAGCCATAAGAGACAGCTAGTTCCTTTAATTCCTGTAGTGCACGAATTTGTTCTGAAAGCTCTTCTCTATCACGAATGATGTCATCAGTCATGGTTCCATTTCCGGTTTCAAGAAGGTCTTTCTTCTTGTCTTGAATGAGTCGGTCGACCCCATAAAGAGCCACTCTGCGGTAATCTCCGATGATTCTTCCACGACCATATGCATCAGGTAGTCCTGTAATAATACCCGCTTTTCTCGCAAGTTTCATTTCTGGTGTATAAGCATCAAATACACCTTGATTATGTGTTTTTCGATAATCAGTAAAAATCTTAACGATTTCCTGGTCTATTTCAAACCCATAGGATTTCGCAGAATCAACCGCCATTCTAATCCCACCAAACGGTTGAAGTGAACGCTTAAACGGTTTATCGGTTTGGAATCCAACCACCTTTTCTTTCTCCTGATCTAAGTAACCAGGGCCATGTGAAGTAATCGTAGATACAATTTTTGTATCCATATCAAGCACTCCACCTTTTTCACGCTCCTGCTTCGTTAACTCCATTACAAGCTTCCACAGCGTATTTGTCGCTTCAGTCGGTCCCACTAAAAATTCATCGTCACCGCTATATGGTGTAAAGTTCTCTATTATGAAGTCACGTACATCAATGTCTTTTTGCCATTTTCCTTCTTTAAAACCAGCCCATGCTTTCATCATCAATGACCTCCATTAAAAGGTTGTTAAATATATGTTTGTGATTAAGACTTAGTTTGCTCAGTACTGAACAAACTTTCTTACAAGTCAATCATACAACGGGATTAGTTTCGTGTCATGTGAAATATTTCACAAATTAATAGAGTTACCATTTTAGCCATATTTTCATCAAAATTTGGTCAAAAATTGGGGCGTAGGGAAACAAACCAGCTTGGGTGCCATTAATCTCCTATTAATAGGAAGGTGGCGACACTGCAAAGCTGCTGGAATACTATCATCCTCCTAATATCTGAATTGTGATGTTACTCCAATTCGGCTGGAGTACCATCATACTCCTAATATCTGGTTTGTGATAATACTCCAATGCTGCTAGAGTGCCATTATCCTCCTAATATCTGGTTTGTGATAATACTCCAATGCTGCTGGAATACCACCACCCTCCTAATATCTGGTTTGTGATAATACTCCAATGCTGCTGGAATACCACCAAACTCCCAAGATCTGGATTGTGATGGTACTCTAATGCCGCTGGAGTACCACCAAACTCCTAATATCTGGTTAGTGATGATACCCAATTCAGCTGGAGCACCATCATCCTCCTAATATCTGGTTTGTGATGTTACTCCAATGCTGCTGGAGTACCACCATTCTGCTAGATTGGGACGGAGGGACAGGTCCCTTGTCCCTGTAAAAATATGGTGGGACGCGGGACCTGTCCCTGTGTCCCAGACTTGGACACTTTCTCCACAAAAAAAGAGCCACCGGAGTGACTCGTTTTTTATGAGAGTTTGTATACGATTGCTTCATATGGTTTTAGTTCGATTGTTTCAATTTCATCCTTAGATTCTCTTGGGTAGTTGCTGATTATGAGTTCTTTGGATTTGTATTGAATCGTTTTTGGTAGAGTAAATAGTGGTGTTTCTTTTGTAAAGTTTGTAATGACAAGTAATGTTTCATTTCCTAATGTACGTGTATATGCGTAAATTTGTTCATTTTCTTCTAAAATTAACTCGTATGAACCGTACACCATAATTGGGTTATTTTTACGAAGACCAATGAGTTTCTTATAGTAATGATAAACGGAATCTTGATCTGCCATTTCTTTTTGAACATTGATGTCTTTGAAATTTGGATTTACTTTAATCCACGGAGTGCCTGTTGTGAATCCTGCATTTTCGGAATCATCCCATTGCATTGGGGTTCTCGCATTATCACGCCCACGGAAATGAATTGCATCCATGATTTCTTCCTTCGTAAAATTATCTTGCTCTATTTGATCCTTATAAAAATTATGGATTTCAATATCTTTATAATCATCAATTGAGTCGAAGGATACGTTTGTCATACCTAATTCCTGTCCTTGATAGACAAATGGAGTCCCTTGCATCATATGGAGCCAAGTCGCAAGCATTTTCGCACTTTCTTTGTGATACTCCTTTGTATCACCAAAGCGTGAAACAGATCTTGGCTGGTCATGGTTTTCAAGATAAAGAGAATTCCATCCCTTACCTTCTAAGTCCTTTTGCCATCTAGACATGATTTGCTTTAATTCTGTTAGCTTCCAGTCACGGTTGATCTTCCATTTACCTAAATTTCCACCCGCTTTTGACTTATCAATTCCCATGTGCTCAAATTGAAAAAGCATGCTCATTACGCCTGTTTCCTCATTTGTATAACGAATCGCATCATCAGTTGAAACAAACTGTGTTTCACCAACGGTCATAATATCATATTTATCAAAAACCTCTTGTCTCATTTCAGTTAGGTAGTCCATGATTTTCGGACCGTTTGCAAAGTGCTCTCCACCCCATTGGTAGCGGCTATTTGTCGTTACTTTTGCATCGGGTAATCCCTCGGTTTTTGAAAGGAGATTGATGACATCCATTCGGAATCCATCAACACCTTTTTCAAGCCACCAAGTCATCATGTTATAGATATCTTGACGCATTTCCGGATTTTCCCAATTCAAATCTGGTTGTTTTCTTGAAAATAAGTGTAAGAAGTACTCGTCTGATTTTTCATCATACTCCCAAGCCGGCCCGCTAAAAAATGAAACCCAGTTATTTGGCTCCTGACCGTCTTTGCCTTTTTTCCAAACATAATAATCTCGATATGGATTGTCCTTACCGCTTCGTGCTTCCACAAACCATGGATGTTCATCAGAAGTATGGTTAACGACAAGGTCCATAACAAGCTTCATATCGCGATTGTGCATTTCTGTGATCAGTTGTTCCCAATCCGCCATATTTCCGAACTCGTCCATAATATCCTGATAGTCGCTAATGTCATAGCCATTATCATCATTTGGTGATTTATAGACAGGAGATAACCAAATTACATCAATCCCCAGTTCTTTCAAATAATCTAATTTTGAAATCATCCCCTGTAAATCACCGATACCGTCCCCATTACTATCTTTAAAGCTTCGTGGATAAACCTGATAAACGACTGATTCCTTCCACCATTTCCGTTCCATTTCTATTACTCCCCTTTAATCCACTTTTTTGAAATAGAAGTTCATCTGCTATTGAGGGCAAATGAGCTGTTAGGTTTAACCTTTTACCGCACCTGCTGCAATTCCTTCGATAATGAATCGTTGCAGGAATAAATACAAGATAATTACCGGAATGATTGCTAATGTTAATGCTGCTAATGCGTAGTTCCATTGCGTCATATACTGACCAAAGTAAATATATGAAGCTAGTGAAATGGTTTGTTTTTCAGGTGACCCTAACATCAAGTATGGAAGTAAAAAGTCATTCCAAATCCATAATGTGTGCAGAATACCGATTGTTACAGTTATTGGTGTTAATAAAGGAAACACGATTCGGAAGAATGTACGGAATGGTCCAGCTCCATCAATAGCTGCCGCTTCCTCAAGTTCCACTGGGATTCCTTTAATAAAGCCATGGTATAAGAAGACTGCTAGTGGTACCCCAAATCCAAAATACATCAAGATTAATCCTGGAATACTATCAATCATGTTAAAATTACTCGCCACTTTTACAAGTGGAATCATCATTGTCTGGAATGGAATAATCATTGCAGACACAATTAGAAAGAAGATAATATTACTTACTTTACCTGGTGAACGTACAAGTCGATGTGCCGCCATTGAACTAATTAATAGAATACCGGCCACACTAACTACCGTAATAATTGCTGTGTTCATAAAGACAACTGGGAAATTGAGTTGCTCCCAAACGGTAACGAAATTATCAAAATTAAATGCTTTAGGTAAAGCAGCTGTAGACGTTAATACCTCATCATAACCCTTAAACGCGTTGACAATGACAAGATATAATGGACTTATAAAAAGAAGTGCCAAGGCGATCATGATAATTTCTGCAACAAATTTCTTTATGCCATATTTCTCCTTCATTAAAAATCAACCTCTTTTCGTTTAAGGACGGCAACTTGTGCAAGGGTTATTCCCGCAACGATTACGAAGAATGCAACAGCCTGTGCTGAGCCATATCCATATTGGTTATTTACAAATGCTTCTTGATAGATTTGTAGAGCTAGCATTTCAGTTGTGTTAAAAGGTCCACCATTTGTTAACGATAGGTTCATATCGAACATTTTAAAAGCCTCTGAAGCTGATAGGAATGTTGAAATTGTAATGGCAGGCATAATTAGCGGTGCAACAACGTAGCGTAATCTAGCCCATGGACCTGCCCCATCAATATAGGATGATTCAATAAGTTCCTTTGGTACACCTTGTAAAGCTGCTAGATAAATGATCATTAAATATCCTGAGAATGACCAAGAGAATACGAGCACTAACGCATAAAATGCATAGTTTGGTAGTGTAAGCCAGTTAATTCCAAAGATTTCAATCCCTGTTTTTTCAAAAACTTGAGCAAACACTTCTGTAAAAATAAATTGCCAAATGAATCCGATAATAAGAGAACCTATTACATTCGGTAAAAAGAAAAAGGTACGCAAGATATTTCGTGATTTTAATGCTTTATTTAAAACTATTGCTAAAGAAAAACCAATAATATTTGTAACAATAACAATCGCTAGTACGAATTTTATGGTTACAACCAATGATGAAATAAATCCTGCATCTGAAAATAGATTTATATAGTTTTGTAAACCTACCCATTTTGTCTCAGAACTGATTCCGTTCCAATCCTGGAATGAATACACAATCGCTTGAGAAAACGGGATCACAATCACTAATGTAAAAAACAATAAAGCTGGAAGGACAAACGCGATATAGGTTAATGTCTTTTTCCATTTGTTCTTTTTTGGTTTAACAGTAGCCTCAACTTCCATTCTTTCATTTGTTAATGAATAACTCACTGTTACAACCCCCTTCATTCTAATAAGAAATCACCTTCTAATCTTGAGTATCGGGAATAGAAGGTGATTTGTTTGATTACTTACTTAGCTTTCATACGCTCATCAACGATTTTTTGTAATGCTTCAATCGTTTCTTCTTTTGTTGCTTGGTCTGCAACATACGCTTGAAGAGCAGCCGCATATTCTGTATCAAGACCTGATGGCCAGTAATTCATTGCCCACGGCATTGTTTGATTGTCTTTTGAATACTTCAATAAGTCAGCAGCTAATGGCCCTAATGATTCTGGTGCTTCAACATCGTCAAATGCTGGGATAAAGTTAAATGAATCCACTAGATATTTTTGTCCATTATCATGTAACCATGTTAAGAATTTCTTTGCTTCGTCTACATGCTTGCTGTCTTTATTTACGCCGTAGTAAGCTGGAACGTCAACTGGTAATCTTGTTTCTGCTGGGTCTTCGCTCATCGGAATGGCAAACATACCGAAGTCGAAGTCAGGGTTTGCTTCCATGATTGAAGCATATGTCCAAACACCTTGTTGCATCATTGCAGATTTACCTGATGTGAAGCTTGATAATTGGCGAGTGTAGTCAATACCGATTGAATTTACACCTTCTCCGTAATCTACTGTCATATCTAATACATCAAAGAAGCTGTCCATATAAGGATTTTCACTTAAAGTTGTTTCACCTGATTTTAACTGTGAAGCAAATGCTCCTGGATCTTCTACAGAAGAGAATGGTAGGTTAAATAAGTGTAATCCTAATACCCAATCTTCTTTGTAGCCTTCACTGAAGGATTTGATTCCAGCTGCTTTTAATTTTTCGTTTACTTCTTTTAACTCAGTAAGTGTTGTTGGAACTTCTGTAATTCCCGCTTGTTTAAATAAGTCTTTGTTATAGATAAAGCCGTATCCCTCTAAACCAACTGGGAAGCCATACATTTTTCCATCGATTGTCATACCTGGTTTTGCTGCTTCTGAAACTTGTTCAATCCATGGTTCGTTTGAAAGGTCTGTTAAATATTCTTGCCAGTCTTCCATGTCAGTGTATCCACGAACGAAGAAGATATCAGGACCTTGTCCAGATGCAAAACGTGCTTTACGTAATGTTGAGTAATCGTCTACAACTTGTGCATTGATTTTAACGTTTGGATTTTCTTTTGTGTAATCCTCAGCCATTTGTTTAACTTGATCAACGATTTCAGTTTTGAATTGTAGGAGATTAAGGGTTACTTGTCCTTCTTTTTCTCCTCCTGTGCTTTCTTTCTCTGTTTTATCTTCGCCAGTTCCGCAAGCTGCGGCTACAAGCATAACAAGTATCATCATAAGTGCTAACGCTTTCTTTTTCATTGCAATTGTTCCTCCTTTGATTAGGTTACAAGTCCATCTTACCCTTATTTTGCACGCGCTTACATGTCATATTTTCATGTGAACGGGTAATATTTTATACAATAAAAAGTGAGTCACATTGTACTCACTTTCATTTGTTTTCTCTGAAATTTTTCGGGGATAGGCCTTCATATTTTTTAAACACCTTACTAAAATAATTCTCATTACTGAATCCGAGTTCGTAGGCTATTTCGATGACTGGCATATCAGTCTCAAGTAAAAGGTATTTTGCATTTTTAATTTTTAAGGACGTTACGTAATCAATCACCGTCATGCCAAACTTCTCTTTAAACCGACCTGAAATATATTGAGGTGTCACATAGAAGGATTTCGCTAGCAAATCAAGCGTAATCTTCTCCTTAAAATGATGATCGATGTAGGTTTTGATTTCCTGTATGACATCAGTTTTCTTCATCTCAGACTTTTCTCGATCTACGAGTTCAAGCCATTCCTTTGATAGTGATAACTCCTTCCAGTTTTTCACTGCTGATTCTATGGCATCTTCTAGCTCCTGTTTGCGAATTGGTTTTAAGATATAGTCCACTGCCTTCGCTTGAATGACTGCTCTCATATACTCAAAATCATCATGACCACTAATTACAATGATTTGCATATCGCGGTGAGCCAGTTTCACACTTTCGATAAGGTCAACTCCACTTTTTTCAGGCATTTTCATATCACATAAAAGAATTTCGGGTTTATGTGCCTTAATAATTTCTTCTGCCTCATCCACACTGCCTGCAAAAAAGCGGTCCTTAATCTTAAATTTTTCCCAATCCACCAAGTACTCAATCGCTTCCCGAACATGCTCCTCGTCATCAACAATTAACACCTTCACTATAATCTCCCCCTCTTCGCAGTAAGCCGGGACAATGAGCCTGTCCTGAGTATCCCTATTTTGGTATAACGAACTGTATGGTGGTTTCTTTTAAAGGAATACTGTTTATGTCCCATTTGAAGGATTCTCCATACTCAAAATGGAGACGGAGTAGAACATTTAATAAACCGATTCCGCTAGACGAATTGGCTTGCATTTGCCCATTCGAATACTGTTCGCGAATTTCTTCAATTTTTTCCTGAGAAAAACCTTGTCCATTATCCATGATTTTTAAAATTAAGCTTTCCTCTGAAATGTAACCCTCAATTTTTATAAGTACTGAACGGTTGCCCTTTTCAACACCATGGATGATGCTGTTTTCGACTATTGGTTGAAGAATCATTTTAGGAACATCGACTTTCAGGCTTTCTTCCGTACAATTCACTTCATAATGTAGTCTGTCCTTAAATCTTCCTGTCTGTAGATACAGGTATTCTTTTGTATGCTGAATTTCATTATTAAGTGGAACAGTTCGTGTTTTTAAGTCCATGCTATACCTAAAAATGGAGCTTAATGAAAGTAATCTCTCATATACGTCAGGCGCATTTTGCTTTAATGCAATTGTGCCAATTGATTGAAGTGTGTTGTATAAAAAATGTGGATTGATCTGAGCCTGCAGCATTTTTAATTGAGCTGTCTTCATTTCAATTTGGAGACGCAGCTCCTTTGTAATCAACTGATTTAGACGATTTGTCATTTCTACAAATCTTTTTTCAAGCTGTCCTAATTCATCCTCACGCTGAGGTTCAACCACTTGTGCAATATGGAAGTCTCCCTTTTCAATGGAGGCGATATTTTTAATTAATCTTTTAATTGGTTGAATGATGGAAAACGAAACAAAATAAAGCATGATTGCTAGCAATACTAACATAATCACCTGTATGAATGTAATATTTCGAATTGACTCGGTTGCTTTTCCCGTAATCATTGAACTTGGGATAAACTTCAGAAGCGTCAACGACATATCTCCAATATTACCTGTTTCACTGAATAAAGCTCCTTTTTCATCACCTAATGTAAATGATTGGAATTGCTGTAATTCCCCTTTTTTATAAATGGATTGCAGTTGGTTGGTTTCTTTCAAAGTATTCGAATAGGATGAAATCGATTTACTTTCTAAAAACAGCAAAATTTCTTCCTCATTTGTGCTAAGTCTCTTTAAAAGTAAGTCCAGTTCTCTTGTTGACGTATAAATGGTTAAATAACCTAATGGTTCGGGTTTAGGAGGTTCCACGATTTTTCGATGAATGATAAGGGTTGGTACTCCCTCATATTCTTTAACTTCCATCACGCGATAGGTGTCTTTTAAGCGGTCCCCAATCGGAGTCGTAGGATTCGATTCCGATGAAAAACGTAATCTTTCAGTAAAAAAGGTCTCACCGGCTGTATTAGAATGGTATTCAATTCTCATGACATCCGGATTCATATATAGCAGGTTTTTCATTTCGTACTCCACCTGATTCCTTTGCGGAATACTGAAATTAGTCGTGTTGAGACTTTCTAAAAGGGTTTCGTCATATAGCCATGTAAGTGAAAGCTGATCAAGCTTCTCCAAATAGGCAGAAATATTAAGAATTCCCGATTCAATTAATGAACGGTTATTTTCTATAAGTTGGTCCTCAATCGCTTCAGTAGAAGAATGATAGGTCATAATATTAGACACAACATATGGAACAATAACTGCAACAAGCATAATGACCAATAATTTTTTATGAAGACTCTTTTTTATCATAAAACCCCTACTCTTGGTTTAATGGCTTTATTTTTTCCACTCGACGGAATGCAAGATGTGACAACCAAGTTACCCAAAACGCTGGTAAAGTAAGTCCAAAAATAAACAGTACTCCCGAAAATCTCAGCAAAGCATAAAACAAAATAACCGTACTAATCACCATCAATATACTGATGAGAAGCTGTGACAACCCTATAAAAAAGGCATTTTTAAAATAAGTAAACAGCTTTAACTGAAAATGTGCGTAGAGTGGGAAAATGTATAATGCAATCATTATGAAAATAAAGACGGCACCTAATGTTACAATCTTGATAGCGAAAAATATCGGCCCTTCATGCGCGGTAAAAAAATGATAATCAAAATAAAGAAGTGCACCAATCGCGGTAAGAAAGTATCCTATGAACTGACTATCTTTAAAACTACTTTTGTAAGCATTCCAAAATGTAGAGAAAACCTTTATTTCTTCATTTTCCCTGAGGACCCACCTTCTTATTACAGAAAACAAAGCTGCTGTCGCCGGAAAAATTCCTAGAAACCCTAACCCCAATAGCGTAAAAACAACCCATAATAAATTAATATAAACGAGCCGGGTTACCCATACACAAAACTGGTACAACCCACCCATCAACCCCGATGTATTCATGCTGCCACCCCTTCACTTTGGGACGGAGGGACAGATCCCTTGTCCCAGTAAAAATTTAGTAGGTAAGTGTACCTGTCTCTTGTCCCTTTCGTCTATACTATTATAAAATTAAATTAAAATAAATAAACATGGGGTGTGGGACTGACATGGCGAAACTAGTTATTACGCAAAACATTGAAGAATTTCATTTGGATCAGATTAAAGAAATTGTTCCAGATTGGGAGATTGTCGCAGGACGAGATTCTTCTGTTTGGTTAGATCATTTACAAGATGCTGAGGTTATTGTTGGCTGGAAAAAGGAAATTGCGGAGCATTCTATTTATGCGGACTCAAAGCTTCGTTGGTTACAAAGCTGGAGTGCTGGAGTCAATAGTATGCCACTTGAGGAAATGGAGCAGAAAAATATGGTTCTAACAAGCGCAAATGGAGTTCACGCCTATCCGATTTCAGAAACTATTTTTGCCTTAATGCTCGGGTTAACGAGAAAAATACATACATATGTCCGTAATCAACAGGAGAAAAAATGGCATCATGCAGACATGAACCTGGAAATTCATGAAAAGACGATTGGGATTATTGGTGTCGGTCATATTGGGAAGGAAACAGCCAAGATTGCAAAAGCCTTTGGTATGAAGGTACTCGGGGTACGCCACTCTGACCGAGATGAGGAATTTGTGGATGAGATGTATACAACCGCACAGTTATCTGATGTTTTGCCTCGTTGTGATTATGTCGTGGTTACTTTGCCATTGACGAATGAAACGCATCATTTATTTGGGGCTGACGAGTTTAAAACAATGAAGTCTTCTGCATTTTTCATTAATATCGGACGCGGCGAAATTGTCGTGGAAGATGATTTGATTGAAGCACTTCGTTCAGGTGAAATCGCTGGAGCTGGTTTGGATGTATTTACGAAAGAACCACTTGAAGAAAATAGCCCGCTCTGGGAATTTGAAAATGTGATTGTGACACCGCATACGTCTGGTTCAACAGAGCACTACACCAAGCGTGTCATTGAAGATATCTTTATCCCGAATCTAAAAAGCTACGCTCAAGGCGGAGTTCTACCGAGGAATGTCGTGGACTATAAGAAGGGATATTAGGGGCAGGCACTTTGCCCAGTAAAAAAATGGTGGGACCTCTGTCCCACCTTAATCCTCATCCTTCACATCAATATCTTCAGGGATGGGTTCATTTAGCCATTCTACGTAGAGCTTTTTGTATTTTTCAAGCTGTTCGAGGGTAGCGTTGAATTGTTCTTTATTTAATAAGTATTGCTCCCCATCGAAAAGTGCACGTACCTTTTTTTCTTGGATAAGTTTTTTCACAAGCTCTTCTGGTATTGATAAATATTCTGCTGTTTCTTTAACTGTTAAATACAACGTACTTCATCCTTCTTTATCTTCGAATTTTATAAGCCCGCCGTTCCGCGTATTCCGAGCATGGAATGCACACCTTTATTGTATTCCCTTTATCATCGAGATACTTTCGCAAAGGCTTAATTTTTCTTTTACAAATCGCACATTTCGCACCAAAAAAAGAGAACATTTTTACCCTCCTTTTTAAGAAAAAAATGAGAGATTTGCTCTCTCATTTTATTTTACCGCTACAAACTGATCAACAAAATGCTGTGGATTTAGTCTTTCGCCAGTGGCTCTTTCAATTTTTTCATTCCAATTGTATAATGCACCAGGCTTAAAGAAATCGTTCAACAAAAATTCGCCTACTTTTTCCGAGAAAAGATCAGTTGATATATTCTTTTCAATATAGCGCTGCAGCTGGGAAGTTGTTAACTCACCTAGTAAATAGTTTTGATAATATACCGGCACCAACGTAAAATGAATTTTCGCAGCCCAATGTGGATAATCCTGATTTTCAGGAGGCGTTAACAATTGAACCTCATTGACAATCTTCCACCATAAACGATTCAAATCCTGATCCGGATTTTCATAAAGCTCACGTTCAAAAAACACAAATGTCATAATCCAACGGCCAGCAATCAGCATTTGGCGACGCAATGATTTTTCAATGAGTGGCTTCAACTCATCAACTTGCGCTTGGTCTAATCCTAAAAACTGCTGGAGCCATCCCGTATTTTTCCCGAAACGACCATATAGCATCGCAATTGCTTCAGTTGTTAGCGTATGTGCTGGACTGCGCAGTAGGAATGGTAGATCACGGTCAATGTATTTAAAATAAACCGCATGCCCATATTCATGTAGCATCGTGTTTGACCAGTAATCAGAAGGCACATTGTTACTTAAGACACGAACATCACCCTCGCGATCAATATCGGTACAGAATGCGTGCTGATTTTTCTTCTCTCTTGGATACAGATCACTTTTTTGCAGCATATCCATAATATCCATACCCATTTTTGCGAAAGTCTGTATTGATAATTCTTCAAGATTTTTCCCATCATAAAACGGATCTAAATCTAATTCCTTAGATGGTGGCGCCTCCTGGAAAAATGGGTCTGCATAATGCCATGGACGAAGGTCCTCTACCTTGATACCAAAGCGTTCGGCAAGCTCTTCATCCATTTCCTGCTTTAGTTCGCGGAATGGTTCATCCGATAGCTGCTTAAGCTCTGTAAAAATTGAAAAAATCTCCTCACGGTCAAGTTCCTGTGATTCAAAACTCATCTGATGGAAATTTTCAAAACCTAGCGAACGGGCCGCCTCATTGCGTTTTTTCACAAGTATCAATAATTTTTCTTCTACTTCTTTTGCAATTTGCTTACTTGCATGCCACGCTTCTTCTCTAAGTTTAAGATCATTGCTTTTAATTAAAATTTGGCGCACATCATTTTCCGAAACTTGCTTTCCATTTAAAGTCGCGCGGAAAGTATTAAATACGCCTACTAATTCAGTTGATAATAGAACCATTTCCTTTAGCGTTTCTTCTGGGAGCTGGTTTTCAAGCATTTGTGAATATAGGAGTTCCAGCTGGCGTTTTTGAACAGCATCATCTGTTTGTTTAAGGTATTTTTTTACCTGGTCAAAACGCTCTGCATCTGAAAAATAAACACTGTAAGCAGTATCCGCTTCTGCTGATTTTGCATTCCACTCCTCTTCACCAGTAGTGGCCGCCATCCATGATGCTTCTGCACCATTAATATGTAATTCACGAATTGCTTTATTTTGTTCCTCTAGAAATTGCTTAATTGACATTGTAAAACCCCTCCTCATGTCTATAATTCTAAAAAAATCAACAAAATCCTTTAAGCCTTCAATCTTTCAAACCCTAAGTATCGCGTTCCTTGAAATGTTAATTTTCCCATATCCCCCTCAGCAAGCAGACCGTATTCACCACCAGAAACCGTAAATTCAGATCGATCTCCACTCTCAAACTCAAAGGTAACATAGTAACTAGTCGATGATGTTACATGATTATGGTGGTGTGGCTCTGTTTGATGGTGAGTGTGCCTGCTAACATGTGTACGCTTTGATTTGACAATTGCAGGGACACTTAGTCTAGGCGAATCCTCATTCTTCTTCCACTGATTAATCCCTTTTCCTAGATTAAAAATAACGAGTACGATCACAGCAACGAACACAATCATCATAAAAATTGGGACAGCATTGAACATCATATCTCCAGGATACATCATCTTCCCCCTCAAAAAACTTCTGTAGTATCCATACGCAAAAAGGACTATAAAGTTTCAATGTTCGAAAAATATTTCTCGTAAAAAAAGTGGGACAAGGGACCTGTCCCCTTGACCCAAAAATTTTCCGCATAAAAAAAGACCCTTAGTTTGGGACAGGGGAACTGTCCCAAAAGGTCTGGTTGTTGTTTATTCGCCTAGGTCGACGTTGTGGTAGACTTGGCGTACGTCTTCGAGGTCGTCTAGTGCATCGATCATTTTTTCGAATTTTGCTTGTGCATCTTCAGGAAGGGTTACATCGTTTTGAGCAAGCATGGTTAGCTCTGCTACTGTAAACTCTGTAATGCCAGCATTTTTAAATGCTTCTTGGACAGCATGGAATTGTTCTGGCTCAGCATAGACGATGACAGATTCTTCTTCTTCCAAAATGTCACGTACATCTACATCTGCTTCCATTAACAATTCTAGTACTTCATCAGCTGTTTTTCCTTCGATACCAAATACAGCTGTTGCATCAAACATATAGGCTACTGAACCGCTGACACCCATGTTTCCACCGTTTTTACCAAATGCTGCACGCACTTCAGATGCAGTACGGTTCACGTTATTCGTTAATGCATCAACAATAACCATTGAGCCGTTTGGTCCAAAGCCTTCATAGCGAAGCTCATCGTAATTTTCTTCTGCGCCGCCTTTTGCTTTTTCAATCGCACGGTCAATGATTGCTCTTGGTACATTATATGTTTTTGCACGTTCAAGAACGACCTTTAAGTTTTGGTTTGACTCAGGATCAGGCTCGCCCTGTCTTGCTGCTACATAAATTTCACGTCCAAATTTTGCATAGATTCTACTTGTGTTTGCATCCTTAGACGCTTTCTTTTCCTTAATATTGTTCCATTTACGTCCCATCTAGAACACTCGCTTTCAACTTTTGAATCATATATCCCGCATTAACGGGCAGTGGTCCCCCCACTTCAGTAATTCCTGTAAGCATGAAAGACGAATAAGGGGTTAACTGCCCGTAAAAGCCCGATTGGTTCAACTAACCATTAGCAGGGGATAAATACACCCCCTACTAATGGAAGTTTCGCTTTATATTATACATCAAACTTCTCATTAACAAAATATGTGATTGACAGGCTATATTGGGATTTTTTTCTTCATTCTAGAATATGTAAAAACCCCGTCACTTTTTTGTGTACGGGGCTACTATCATCGTATTAGTCAAATTTAGATTCAAGAAGTCTAAAAGATTAATAAAGAGTCATATATTGGTCTCTTTCCCATGTGTCAACTTGAGTACGGAATTGATCCCATTCGATTCGTTTAGCTTCAATAAAATGGGTGCTAATATGTTCTCCTAGTGCACTGATGAGTAGCTCATTCTTTGAAAATGCTGTAACAGCTTCCTTCAGGTTTTCTGGAAGACTTTGAATTCCTAACGCCGCCATTTCATCATCTGACATATGATAGATGTTTAGATTCACAGGATCGGCTAATTGAAGATTATTTTTAATGCCATCCACCCCTGCAGCAAGCATAGCTGCTAAGGCAAGGTATGGGTTAGCAGATGGGTCTGGATTTCTCAATTCAATACGTGTGCTTAAGCCTCGACTTGCTGGAACACGTACGAGCGGACTACGGTTTTTTGCTGACCATGCAATATAGCTTGGCGCTTCATATCCAGGTACTAAACGCTTGTAGGAGTTAACCGTTGGATTTGTGATTGCAGCAAAACTATGAGCATGCTTTAGAATTCCAGCTAAATATTGTTTCGCTGTTTCACTTAGACCTAATTCATCACTTTCGTCGTAGAAAGCATTTTCGTTCCCTCGGAAAAGGGATTGGTGACAGTGCATCCCTGAACCATTTACTCCAAAGAGCGGCTTAGGCATAAAGGTTGCATGTAGACCATGTTTTCTCGCAATATTTTTTACAACAAGCTTAAATGTTTGGATTTGGTCAGCGGCATCAACTGCATCAGAGTATTTAAAATCAATTTCATGCTGTCCAGGAGCCACTTCGTGATGGGAGGCCTCTATTTCAAATCCCATATCCTCTAAAGTGAGAACAATATCACGTCGGCAGTTTTCACCAAGGTCAATCGGAGCTAAATCAAAATAGCCTCCATTATCATTTAATTCCATAGTTGGGTTGCCTTTTTCATCGGTTTTAAATAAGAAGAATTCTGGTTCTGGACCAACATTCATCGCTGTAAACCCTAAGGAATTTGCTTCACTCAATACTCTTTTCAACACTCCGCGAGGATCGCCAGGGAATGGGTTCCCATCAGGTAAATATACATCACAGATTAGACGTGCAATTTTGCTTTCTTCAGCGCTCCATGGAAAGATAAGCCACGTATTTAAATCTGGGTATAAATACATATCAGATTCTTCTATTCTCACAAAACCTTCGATTGAAGATCCATCAAACATCATTTGATTATCCAATGCCTTTTTCAATTGACTAACCGGAATTTCTACATTTTTGATAATGCCGAATAAGTCTGTGAACTGTAAGCGAATATAGCGTACATTCTCTTCTTTCGCGTTTTGTAAAATCTCTTCCTTCGTATAAGTTCTTCCCATAAAACTTTCCTCCTTATATTTGTCATTAGTATCGCTACCGTTCACATCGTTGCTATTTACTCATCAAGGCATCAGAATCTTTTATCTAGATACGGGCGACAACTAATTAATCCTAATTCATTTTTGTAATGTGCCTTGCCAAGGATGCCTGTACATCGATCTCACCGTGACAAATGTACTCAGCCGCCCCTTTCTTCCAAATATGGTTGTTCTCATCCCATCTGATTTCCAAATCACCTCCGGGAAGGTGAACTGTTACAGGTATGTGTTTTGCTATTTTCCCAGTTAACGTGGCTGCAACTACAGCTGCACATGCCCCTGTTCCGCAAGCCATTGTAATCCCGGAACCTCTCTCCCACACTCTATAATCAATTTCATTACTATTTCTGATCTGGACGATTCCCACATTAACTCTTTCCGGAAAGTGATATGAGTGCTCTATGGAAGGACCTAGTTTCTCTAGTGGTACCTCATGAACATCATCAACAAAAAGGATTGCATGTGGGTTTCCCATTGAAAGACAAGTCAGATGATATTGATTATCACCAATACTCACGGGTTCATTGATTGTTGTTGAATAAGGGTCACCCGCCATAGGGACCATTCCTTTTAGTAATTTAGGCTCTCCCATATCAACTGTGATTGACTCGACTACATTTTTGTGTCCAGTTGTAACCGTCACGTACACAATTCCACCAAGGGTTTCGATCGAAAATGTGTTAGATTCAGCATACAAGTGATCGACCAAATATTTTGCAACACATCGGAGTCCATTTCCACAGTTTTTTCCTTCTGATCCATCCTCATTAAATATTCTCATTCTAAAATCCGCTACACTTGATGGACAGATGAGAATCATCCCATCAGAACCAATTCCAAAATTAACATCCGATACCGATTTGGCAAGAATAGTAAGGTCCTGTTCCCTCAAGGAGGATTCTAAGAGATTGAAAATGATATAATTGTTACCCAAACCATGCATTTTTGTAAAAAGCACTTACACTCACCTTCCTTCTCTAAAATATAAATTGGACTCTACTTAACCGTGATTTGATCTCATCGATGACTCGTGTTTCTTCGTCTCTATCCGCTTGGAAAGTCACTGAGAATCGGATATAGTTACCCACATCATCCCAAGGCACACTTGAAATAAGGTGCTCTCGAATCAGGTACTGTCCAAACTCTTCTGCATTCGTAAAAGTCGGACCTCCGACAACTCCAACAGGTATTTCCACGTAAAGGAAGAAGGAGCCCTTCGGTTTTTCCGCCTTAAATCCGCAATTACGAAGTGCGTTAACAAGTAATTCATGGCGGCGTGAATATTTTTCAGCTGTTTTTACTGTAATTTCTGGATGTGCCAAGGCATATGCTGCTGCTTTTTGGATCGGTATAAATTGGCCTGAGTCACTATTGTCCTTAATCGTTGCAAATGCCTTAACTAGATTCGGATGTCCGGCGATAAAACCAATTCTCCATCCGGTCATATTGAAGGATTTTGATAAAGAATGAAGCTCTACACCCACTTCTTTTGCTCCAGGGATTGATAGAAAACTTAGTGGTTTCTCACCGTCAAATACCAGTGCGGCATAGGCTGCGTCATGGACAACGATTAAATTATTCTGATTTGCAAATGCAACTACTTCCTCAAAAAATTCTCTAGTTGCCGCAGCACCAGTTGGGTTATTCGGGTAATTTAAATAAAGCAATTTAGCCTTTTTCAATGTATCGCGATCAATTTGACTAAGATCCGGTAAGAATCCATTCTTTTCTAAGAGGGGCAACTGTACGATTTCTCCCCCATAATATTTCGTATAAGTAGCTAGTACAGGGTAGCTTGGTGTTGGCATTAATGTGATGTCACCTGGGTTGATAAAAGCTGCTGGTAACATCGCAAGTGCTGATTTTGACCCAATTACATGATTGATTTCTGTTTCTGGATCAAGGTCACTTACTCCAAATACCTCTTCCATGTAGCGAGCAGCCGCTTCCTTAAATTCAGAAATTCCGTTATCTGAGTAGAATCGATTTTCTGGTTTTGCAGCCTCCAATGAGAGCTTTTCTACAACTGCTTCATCAGCCATTGCATCTGGTTCACCAACCCCTAAATCAATCAATTCAATATGAGGATTCTCTTTTAAGGCGGCTTTTTTAGCCCTTTTTATTTTTTCAAATTTAAAAATCTCATCTTTGAGTCCGAACGACGATCCACCGATTCGATCAGCAAAGAGTTGTTGGGTATAGTCTGTTAAAGTCATTGGTACTCCTCCATATCAATCAAATGCGCCTTGGCGTATTTGCGCCCAGATTTTTTCGAGCAAGCTCGAAAAGTTTCCTTTGAAAATCTGTGGCATCCGCCGGAGGCATTAACTTTATTCAGTCTGTGTTTGAACACAAACTGAATTGTATATTCACTTTTTTCATCCCAGTATTTACAGAATGGGGACTTTCCTGAATAAAGTTAAATGTTTATTAGGTAGTTGTGACAAGCTTCCGCAGCTTCTTTTCCTTCTTGGATAGCCCATACTATTAAACTTGAACCACGGCGGGCATCACCTGCTATGAAGGTACCTTCCTTGTTTGTCTGGTAAGGATCTTCTGATTTTTCGGCTCTTGTTGTGGTTTCTTCTTGGTTGAATTTCTCTAAGAGGTCTTGATCCATCCCTTCAAATCCAACCGCTAATAAAACAAGCTGGGCAGGCCATACTCTTTCTGAACCTGGGATTTGCTCTCTGATTTTCTCCCCATTTTCATTCACTATCGTCCGAACTTCGATACTCTTAACACCCATTAAGTGCCCATTCTCATCCCCTATAAATTCAATAGCTGATGTCGCATATGCACGGGGGTCACTTCCAAACCTTGCTAATGCCTCCTCATGTCCATGATCAAGCTTGTGAATGATTGGATATTGCGGCCAAGGATTCTCCTCAGTACGACTGGTTGACCGCTCCGGATAAATATCAAACTGGACTAGACTTTTACAATTATGTCGGAGAGCGGTTGATACACAGTCTGTTGCTGTGTCTCCCCCACCAATTACAATTACGTCTTTCCCTTCTGCAGGGATAAATTTCCCATCTGCGAAGTTAGTATCCAGCATGCTTTTCGTATTGCTATGCAGGTAATCCATGGCAAAATGGATACCTTTTAGATTTCTTCCTTCTGCCACCACATTCCGTGGTTTTGTTGCCCCGGTACAGATAATCACACTATCAAACTCTGAATCTAGTTTTTCCAAAGGATAATCTTTACCAATCTCTGTATTTGTCACAAACGTGATTCCTGATTCTCTTAGAACATTAATCCGACGATCCACGACATGTTGTTCAATTTTCATTTTGGGAATTCCATACGTTAGCAATCCTCCAATTCGGTCGGACCTTTCAAATACTGTTACGGAATGTCCTTGTTGATTCAGTTCCGATGCACTGGCTAATCCTGCAGGTCCTGAACCGATAATCGCAACTTTCTTTCCTGTTCTATTCTTAGGAATCTGTGGAGTTACCCAACCTTCCTCAAAGGCTTTGTCGATAATAGCCCATTCGATATTTTTTATCGTGACAGAACTTTCATATAGTGAGGCTACACACCCCGCCTCACAAGGGGCCGGGCAAGCCCTTCCGGTAAACTCCGGAAACGGATTTGTCTTACTTAATCTCTCATAAGCCTCTTTCCAATTTCCCCGATAAACCAGTTCATTCCATTCTGGAATTAGATTATATAAAGGGCATCCGGTAGTCATCCCTCCAAGAACACTTCCGTTCTGACAGAAGGGAACTCCACAATCCATACATCGTGCCGCTTGGTTAACAAGATCTCTTGAAGGAGGCAGAACCGAGATTTCCTTCCAATCCTTCAATCGTTGCAGTGGTTCACGATAATTTGCGGGCTGCCGCTTATATTCTAAAAATCCTGTATGTTTTCCCAAATCGTACACCTCTTTTCTTAGGAAACTAGTGGTAAATAATAGTTAAACAACTAGATTTTGCGTTTCAAGAATTAATTTATAATTCCGAGGGATTACTTTAATAAACTGATCTGCTTCTGTTTTCCAATGTTGAATTAAGCGATAAGCCAAGGGACTATTTGTGTATTCGTAATGTTCTTTCAAAAGACTGTAAATCATATTCTTTTCCTCAAGATCTTCTATGGATTCTAGTAGAACCAGTTCTGGATTATATTCATGTTGGAAATGTTGATTAGCCGGTTCATATATATAAGCGATGCCTCCGGACATTCCTGCAGCGAAATTTTTCCCAACTTCCCCTAGGATTAATGCACTGCCTCCTGTCATGTATTCACAACCATGTTCGCCGACACCCTCTACAACAACAGTTGCACCACTATTACGAACACAGAATCTTTCCCCTGCTTTTCCACGAATAAATGCCTTCCCGCTTGTAGCTCCATAAAACGCCGCATTCCCTATAATCACATTCTCTTCGGAAACGAGTGGAGATAAACTAGATGGGCGGACAATAATTTTACCCCCGGATAGACCTTTCCCAACATAGTCATTGCTATCACCTTCTACTTCTAAAGTGAGTCCACTTGGGATGAATGCCCCGAAGCTTTGACCAGCTGATCCTTTAAATAGATAGTGAAGCGTATCCTCAGGTAAGCCAACTGCTCCAAATTGCTTTGATATTTCACTTCCGGTCAGTGTTCCCACAGATCGATCGGTATTTGAAATTCGGAAAACATCCCTTGCAGTCTGCTGGATAACCCATGCTTGGCTGCTTATTGGAAGTAGTTCTCGATAATCGAGTGTTTGTTCGAGTTGATGGTCTTGTTTTTTAGATGAAACTCTTTCACCTTCATGTCTGACTAAAAGTGGAGACAAATCAAGACTTTGTAATTTCCACGCTTTAGGATTATCTATCTGGATGACGTCTGTGCATCCAATCATCTCATCCATCGTTCTGAAACCAAATTGAGCCATATATTCTCGAACTTCTTGTGCTATAAAAGTCATGAGATGAACAATATGTTCCGCTGTTCCCATCATCTTCTTTCGAAGTTCAGGGTTTTGAGTCGCAATTCCAACTGGACATGTGTCCATGTGGCAAACTCTCATCATGATACAACCAAGTGAAACAAGTGGAAGAGTTGCAAAACCATATTCTTCTGCACCTAACAATGCTGCAATGACAACATCTCGGCCATTCATCAATTTTCCATCAGCTTCAAGCCTCACACTATTTCTAAGGCCATTTAGCATGAGGGTTTGATGAGCTTCTGCTAATCCTAGTTCCCACGGCAGACCAGCATGCTTAATACTCGTCTTTGCTGCAGCGCCTGTTCCACCATCATAGCCACTCACCAAAATAACATCGGCTTTTGCTTTGGCAACGCCCGCAGCAATTGTTCCTACACCTGTTCCTGAAACAAGCTTTACATTAATATCTGCACTAGGATTCGCATTCTTCAGATCATATATAAGCTGCTCTAAGTCCTCTATCGAATAGATATCATGGTGTGGAGGAGGTGAGATTAACTCGATACCAGGTGTTGATCCCCTCGTTTTCGCTACTGATATGGTGACCTTATGACCAGCGAGTTGACCTCCTTCACCTGGCTTTGCTCCTTGGGCCATTTTTATTTGGATTTCATCACTATTCACAAGGTAATGACTTGTCACTCCAAATCGTCCGGATGCCACTTGCTTCATTCTGCTTAATTTTGAATCCCCGTTAGCGAGCGGTATAAAACGTTGTGGATCCTCCCCACCTTCACCAGAATTACTTTTTCCTCCAATTCGGTTCATGGCTACAGCAATTGCTTCATGAGCCTCTTTACTAATGGATCCGTATGACATTGCTCCTGTCTTGAAACGTTTAAAAATAGACTCAATTGGTTCAACTTCCTCAATTGAAATAGGCTTCCTGTTACTCTTTAACCGGAACATACCTCTGAGCGTAATACTCTTTTCGGTATCTTCCCCCATCATGTGACTGTATTTTTTATAAACCTCATATTTACCGGTACGACAGGCATGTTGTAAGGTGTGGATGGTCTCTGGTCGGTACAAATGTGACTCTCCGTTTATACGCCATTGTAGGTCATCACCTTCATCTAAAGTTGGATCTTCATTTAGCCACGCTTGGTTGTGACGACTAATCGTTTCTTTTGCAACATCTTCGAGTTGAAGACCACCTATTCGAGAAGATGTGCGCGGAAAATACGTGTCGATTACCTCTTCACTAATCCCAACAGCCTCAAAAATTTGAGCACCGATATAACTCTGAACTGTCGAAATCCCCATTTTTGACATGATCTTCAGGATTCCTTTTGTAACTGCCTTTTTATAATTTGCGAATAAGTTTTCACCTGTTAGTTGCGAAAGCGATTTGTATACCAGATATGGAAAGATGGCATTTGCGCCATAACCGAGAAGCACTGCAAAATGGTGAACTTCCCTAGGCTCTCCCGATGCTACAATGATGCTGACCTTGCTTCTAAGCCCTTGTCGTATCAGATGGTGGTGGAGAGCAGATACAGCTAGTAGGGAAGGAACTGCACCTTGATTTTGATTGATTCCCTGATCGCTTAACACGATTAGATTGCTTCCATCCCTTACTGCTTTTTCAGCGGTTGAGAGTATTTCGTGAAGACAGTCCTGAATCGCCATTCCTTGTATAGGTAGGAGAATCGAAATAGTCGATACTTTCCAATCTTCGCTATCCAAACTTTGTATTGTTCTCATTTCTACTTCAGACAGGATTGGGGAGCTCAACCTTATTTTTTTGTAATCTTCAGTCTTCGGTTGCAATAAATTCCCCTCTGCTCCTAGTAATACTTCCATTGATGTGACGTATGCTTCGCGGATCGCATCAATTGGAGGATTGGTTACTTGGGCAAAACGCTGTTTGAAATAATTAAATAGTAATTGAGGTTTTGATGATAGAATGGCTAGCGGAGCATCGTATCCCATAGAACCAATCGGTTCATTTCCTTCTTGCGCCATCGGCTTAATGATTTTATCCCACTCTTCATAGGTGTAGCCGAACGCTTTTTGAATACGTAATAGTTCCTCTTTGCTTTCTGTTGCCTCTTTCTTCTTTGTTGTACGCAGATTTTCAATTGGAGTAATGGTCTCATTTACCCAATCTTCATAAGGATTTTCGTTTATAAATTGTTGTTTTACTTCTTCATCCAGTAGAAGCTTCTTCTTCTCTAAATCTACTAAAAGCATTTGTCCTGGCTTTAGGCGATCCTTTAGAATTATTTTCTCTTCTGGAATGTCTACTACTCCCACTTCCGAAGATAAACAAAGGAAATCATCATCTGTAAGGATAATACGTGCTGGCCTTAACCCATTTCTATCTAGGCAAGCTCCAATCTGCTTTCCATTTGTAAAACCCATTGCTGCTGGACCATCCCAGGCCTCCATAAGGCAACTATGAAACTGATAGAATGCCCTTTTCTTGTCAGAAAGAAGTTTGTTATTCTGCCAAGGTTCTGGGATCATCAACATCATTGCTTTAGCGAGTGGCCAACCGGACATCACTAGATATTCTAGCGCGTTATCAAACATTGCGGTGTCACTGCCATCAAGGTCAATCACTGGATGAAGAGCTTCATTATCCTCCAGAAGATCGGAACGAAGAACTGGTTCCCGTGCAAGCATCCAGTTTACATTCCCTGTTATCGTATTAATCTCACCATTATGCATTAATGTTCGGTTTGGCTGCGCTCTTCTCCAGCTAGGAAAGGTATTGGTACTAAATCGGTTATGCACCATGGCCATCGCGGATTGGTAATCATCTCGACTTAAATCCTCATAATAGCTTCTTAACTGGCTTGGTAAGAGAAGTCCTTTATATACGATGGTTCTTGATGAAAAACTAACAATATAGCAATCTTCCTGATTCACTTCAGCATCATTGAATGCTTTCTCTATTTTTCGACGTGCCATATATAACAATCGCTCAAATTGATCACTGTCTAGTTCCTCATTTGTGGAAGTAACGAATAATTGATGGACAGATGGTTGAGACTGTTTAGCCGTGCTTCCCAACTCTTCATCATTCGTTGGTACATTTCTCCATCCAAAAATCTCTAGACCCTCATTCTGCATGATTTCTTCTATTCTCAATTTATAATCTGTCATTTTGTCTAACTCTTGAGGTAAAAATAGCATCCCTACTCCGTAAGCACCCATGAATGGAAGTTGTTTCCCTTTCAACTTCCATTCATTTACAAATAAATCGTGTGGGAGCTCAGTTAGAATTCCGGAGCCATCTCCTAATTTTTCACTACCCGTCTGACCCCCACGATGATTTAATCGTTCAAGAGCTGTTAGTGCCTGACTTACTATGGTGTGTGTTTTACCACCTTGAATATTTGCAAGCAAGGCGATACCACAAGCGTCATGTTCAAACTGAGGATCATATAAACCAAGTCTTTTTAATCGATGCATTTGTATCACCCCTGTTCCTTATCTGTTTCGTTGTTAAGTTAATAGTAGCACCGTTATTTTGAAAGATATTTAAACTATTCGCTATAAAATTTACACTGAATGACACAACTTGTTTTACCTTCACGCTAGGATATTCTCTACCAAAACGCCTTTCGGAGCTCAAGTTTAATCAACAATGTTCACATTATAAGAATCAAGCCACACATTGATTTGCACTAAATGTGCGATGAGCTGAGGTCCTGTCATTAGTTGCCCAAACCAAGGAACCTTGAATGATGCACCGTCAGAATCAATGATATCTCTTACCTTTTGTTTCGAAACTAATTCTAGAATAGGAGAGTTCTTCTTCTCAATTACGCTAGTCAGCATATTTTTTACGAGATTCAGATAATCTGGATTATGAGTTTTCGGATAAGGATTTTTCTTTCTATACAGAACGGAATTAGGTAATGTTCCCTCTAATGCTTTCCTTAAGATTCCTTTTTCCCTTCCTTCTAACATCTTCATCTCCCATGGAATATTCCACACATATTCAATGAGTCGGTGATCCGCAAATGGAACGCGTACTTCTAAACTAGCGGCCATACTCATGCGATCCTTTCGTTCTAGCAGAGTAGACATGAACCAAATCATATTCAAATAAAATATTTCCCTGCGTCTTGACTCTTCCGGACTTTCTCCATCTAATCGTGGAACTTCCCGTAATGTTTCATGGTAACGTTCTTGTACATAGTCTTTTAGTTTAAGTTTGTTTTGCCAATGAGGTAATAGAAGCTTATGTCTTTCTTCTTCAGACTTCATCCATGGAAAATGATTATCTTGTAGTAACTCTTTCTTATAAAACCAAGGGTAACCACCGAAAATTTCATCCGCACATTCTCCAGATAAGGCAACCGTAAAGTCTTGTTTGATTTCCTCAGAAAACCAAAGGAGAGAAGAGTCGATATCCGCCATTCCTGGTAAGTCTCTTCCTTTTACCGCATTCTCTAACGAGTGAGCCAGTTGTTCCTGAGTAATTATTTTCGAATGATGGACGACACCTAAATATTGAGTCATCTTATCGATCCATGGTTTATCTTCATCCACTTGAAATAAGCTTGATTTGAAAAACTCGCTATTCCGCTCATAGTCAATCGAATACGTATGAAGCTTTCCTCTTCCTTGTTGGTTAAAGTAGTTCGAGGCAATCGCACTTATTGCACTAGAATCTAACCCACCTGATAAAAATGTACAGACCGGAACATCTGCAACTAATTGTCTTTCAACGGCATCTTTCACTAGAAATCGCACTTCTTCCACCGTATCGTCCAATGAATCAGCATGTTTGCGGCTTTCGACGTTCCAATAACGTTTCATTTTCAGTCCATTCCGATCAAACATAAGAAGATGTGCCGGCCTTAATTCTTGTATCCCTCGATAAATACCATGCCCTGGTGTACGTGAAGGTCCCAGCGCAAAAATTTCTTGAAGTCCTTCGCGATCTACTTCCGCCTTCACATTTGGATGTGCCAAAATAGCTTTAAGCTCTGACCCAAACAAAAGGGTGCTATCTGTATGTTTGAAAAATAACGGTTTGACCCCGAGTCGATCCCTTGCCATAAAAAGTTTTTCTTGCTGATGGTCCCAAATTGCAAAAGCAAAAATACCATTTAACCGCTCTACACATTCTTCTCGCCACTCAATATAAGAAGTAAGAAGTACTTCCGTATCGGAGTGGGATTGAAATGTATACCCACGGCTTAGTAATTCCTTACGTAAATCCTCTGTATTATAAAGTTCTCCATTATAAACCATTGAAAAAGCATGCCCGCTTTTTGATCTCCTTGTCATCGGCTGTGTTCCTCCGGAAGGATCCACAACAATTAATCTTGTATGACCCAGTGCAGCATGATGATCACTTAAGACATTAGAAGCATCTGGACCACGCTTTGCTAATGTTTGCGCCATCTTACCGACGATTTGTTCTTGGTGATTCAAATCCTGTTGCCAATCAATCCATCCTGTAATTCCACACATTGAGATCACTCTTTCTTAAGAAATTTTCTGGCTTCCTTCTATTCAGTAAAAGCCAAACATGTATATTGATCTGTCATTTTAATCGTATCACCCTCTTACTTGAAAATATTTAGACTATTCTGTGTAAAATTTGCACTTTTTTACATAATTTTTTCTTTTTGAATAATAGCTCTGTTAAAGGGACAAATATTACGATTAAATGGTGCTTGCTGTCAGAATGGGTGGGGGATTCTGACTTACATCATGAAATCAGGTGGCTCAGAGTCAAAATAAACACGGGATTGCGACTAGCTTTATGATCAAACAGTGCTTGCTGTCAGAATAAGTCCGGAATTCTGACTAACAGCATAAAATCAGGTGTCTCTGAGTCAGAATAAGCACGGGATTGCGACAAGCATTATAAGCAAAAGGTACTTGCAGTCAGAATAGATGTGGGATTCTGACTGCAAGCATGTAAAAATGTGTTTCAGAGTCGAAATAAGCCCAGGATTGCGACTAGCTTTATGATCAAACAGTGCTTGCAGTCAGAATAAGTCCGGAATTCCGAACTAACAGCATAAAATCATGGGTCCCAGAGTCAAATTAGTGCAGGAATTCGAAAAGAGTGTTTAACACAGCTCAAATAAACAAGCACCTAAACCACAATGGTTAGGTGCTTGTTATGACTGTATTTAACGAATTTCAGAAGGGCTTTTCCCTGTGTATTTTTTAAATTGTCGGCTAAAAAAATGCAGATTATCATAGCCTAACGCTTGAGCCACTTCAGTTACCGACATTCCTGTATAATGTAGGAGATGCTCCGCCCTTTTAATACGAGCTTCTACAATATAGGAGCGCACTGACTTGCCAATAATCTCCTTAAACTTCAGCGAAAAATACCTTGGAGAAAAGTTCGCACGAGCAGCCAAGCTTTCAAGCGTATGACCCTCGCCAGGATGCTGCTGTACGTAATTTGCCACTTCCCTAATCGCTGACAAAAGAGAAGTTTGAGCCTGGTCGTTTCGTTCCTCAACCTGATGCTCCTCTCGCAAAAGCTGAATCATCAATTGTTTAAGGATTAACTTGGCCTCCGTTTCTGCCCCAAATGTTTTAATTAAAAATAATCGAACGTATTGTGTTAAGAGAGACTCAAAAGGAATTGCGTCATGAATAATACGATAAGAATTTGGTATTAGGCTTGGTTCATTCTCTAAGTCAAAATGAATGTAGGTGATTGTAAGTGGATTCTGAGGATTCTGGGTGGCAGTCGTCCAATCGCCTGGAAGGAATAAAAAGCAACTTCCGCGTTTTATGGAATAATCTTGACCGTTTAAAATCAAATTTCCTTCTCCACTCCAAACATAAAACAAATCATAGTTCGGAATAGGCTCTTTTCGCTTCCATTGCCAGTTTGGTTCACAGGTAATTGTCGCAAGAGATGGTTTCAAGATAAATTGCTCAGGATTAATACTCAGCATGCCGCTCACCTTCCTCACACGTAAGGTTTTTTATTACTATTTCTAGGGGAAGATCAATTCACTTTAGACCTATATACCATTAATATCCCCTAGAAAATATTGTATAACTCCCTAATCAATCTAACAAATATCATTTTTGAATAGAATTAATCTATTTTTGAGATTAATCAAACCTCTATAGTACTTTATTAAGATTATTAGGAATGTTCGTACGGTTTTCTTGAGTACTTTTACTATTTACAAACCAGATCCCTACCAGTACAAGGAAAATCCCTGCCAACGTTATGATACTTAAGCTTTCATCCAAAAAGATGTAACCAGAAATGACACCCACGATGGGGACAAATAATAAAGAAACCGATGCTTTACTTGCTTCTGTCCGCCTCAAAATATGATTCCACATTACAAAAGCTAAGGCAGAGGCAATAACTCCAGAAAACAGAATATAAACAACCGGCATGAAGCCCCAGTGTGATGCACCATTTTCAAATGAAACAGTATAGATCAATAACCCAAACGCTCCAATCGTCATTTGCCAAGTCGTAAACTGGACGGTATCACAATGTTTTAATTTTAGTTTAAAAAGCAAACTAGCTGTAGCCCAAGAAATAGCGGAGCTTAGTGCCAGTAATAAAATCCAAATCGATCCTCCAAAATGGATATTCAAAGAGAGGAATAAACCTATTAGTCCTATCACAATTCCAAATGTCTTTTTTACCGTCAACCGTTCACCAGGAATCCACCTATGTGCCATAATTGAAAGAAAAAGCGGCATACTGTAGGTCAGAACAGAGGTAAGACCTGCACTTATGTAGTTAAGCGATATTTGAATAGCAATATTAAAATATGTTGTTTGGAGCAACCCACAAAGAACAAACCACTTGAAATCTGATTTAGTCGGAAGTGGTATTCTTTTTATAAAACACAGACTTAGCAGTACGATGGAACCTGTTAAAAATCGCAATGCGGCAAACTCGCCAGGAGGAAAAGCACCATTGCCTAATTTCATCATAACAAAATTAAATCCCCATATTAAACATAGAATAGCAATATACAAAAGGCGAACCTCCTCTCCTTGTATCTTTTAGTACGGTTCCCCCGTTTTATTCTTCTATTTTAAAATACTCAAGCTCCTCTTCTGGCATATCCACCACGTGCAGAATATCGACACCACCACCCCACGAAGCTCCGCCTACATTAGTAGCATTCGCATGTTGCCTTACATGTTCGTTATTATAGGGAATCCAGCCGAAGTATACATCTTGCATCACAGGAAACATGTTTGTAAAAATAGGATCTGGTTGCTTTGCTTCTTCCAATTTTATCGATGCTTCCATCGCTTTTTGCCATTCTTTCGGAAGGTCTGTTACCCCAAATGGTGTTCCTTCAAAATCTAAAATCGTTTTCAATTGCAAACGAGGATAATAATTATGTATTCCTTCTGTAATATGATAATTACGTTTTCTCAGTAAATAAAATTCTCCATAACTTACTTGGTCATCAGGGTGAATATTCCAAAAAACCTTATAGGAACTTGGATCATTATTTTTAAGCTTGATAACCCTAGGGCCACCTACTGTGCTTTCAAATTCCATATTCCATTTATGATTTTTCCACACCCACAGGCTCATGCCATATTTATTTTCTTCTGTGACAACTGGTACAAAAATACGGCTGTCATCCATCTCAATAATGTCAAGAACCTCATATACTTCAGAATACCTTTTATAAGTATCAGTTGTAGCAAAGTCTGTAGGTTTAGCCAGATAAAAGTAATAAATGACGAAAAGAAGAGCAACCAAACCGAGCAAACCTAGGATCTTTCTTCGCTTCATTTACTTTCCACCCCTTCTAAAAAAACTTCTGAGGAGCGAAAATAATATTGCTTCTTAGGTGTTGCGATTAATAAACCTTTCCCATCTTTTTCAATAAAAATGGTTGTGACAACCCCGCTTCCCCATTTCTCCTTTATACCCACCACTTGATATGGAAACCGTTCTTTTCGAGTGTTCGTATCTCCACTCAGATACGTTTCCTCATACCATTTATCACTAAAAAACTTAGTTTCTTTCATTGTTGGAAGTAGTTTTTGTAATTCATCTTTTAGTAAGGTTACATCCTCTGCGGATGGATGAGTGTTGATAATTGTTGCATTTTCCACATTAGAAATATAGGTTGATAGATTGCTAGGCGCGTAAATAACATGCTGCAGACCAATCGAGGCTAAGGATAGAGCTAAAAATAGAAAGTTCGCCAAAAAGCCGAGCCATGCATACTTCCGGAGCCTATCCCAACGGCCTTCCTTTGATTTTAGAAAAAAGTAAAGAATCCATACACCTAACGGTAAAATGGGAAGCTTAATCAATGTATCAAACAAATTCATATTAAAGGAAAAAGAAAAAAGCCCAATAAGCAAAACAAGAATAATCTTCCATAGAGTTGGTTTCACTTCTTGTTTTTTATAAATTCTAAAGGCTAAAAAACCAATCATTCCCCAACCGATTAATAACGTAATAACCGATACGAGGCCAATTTTAAAATCTAACTGTAACAACGTAATTGATACCACCCCATTCTTTCTACCCTCTTATATATTCGTAATTTTACGTTGAATTCCCTTTTAGGAAAAAAGAAAATGTGCAAAGCCATAAAGGCCTGCACATTTTTATTATTTATCTGTTGGGATTTCACAGCTTTCATCTGTGCAAATTGCACCTTGGTCTCCTGAGAGGTCCTGGAGTTTTGGTGCTGGATGCTCTTCATTCCAAACCTGTTGCAGTGCACCAAGGAATGTAGAAGTTTGCTGTGCACCAGAAATGGAATACTTTTGATTGATTACGAAAAACGGAACGCCGGTAACACCGATTTGTTGTGCAATCGCCTCATCAATTCGTACATCATTCGCATATTTCTTCTCATCTTTTAACACATCTAACGCTTCCTGGCGCTCGACTCCCACAGATTCCGCTAGACCCGCTAGTACATCATGGTCACTGATGAGTTTTCCTTCCACGAAATACGATTGAAGAAGAAGCTCAGTAAGTTCTTTTTCTTTGCTGACGGTCGCTGCATACTTTGTAAGACGGTGGGCATCAAAGGTATTTGTGTTTTTCATTTCATCAAAATTATAGTTTAGACCGAGTTCTGCGGCTTGCTGACCAAGATTTTCGTTCATTTCCTTAGCTTGCGCTACTGGCATACCATATTTTGAAGCAAGTAATTCATGAATACTTTGACCCGAATAAGGCTTTGCACTCGGATCTAGTTCGAAGCTTTTGAATTCCACTTCGACTTGATCGCGATTTGGAAATTGCTCAAGAGCCTGTTCCAAGCGCCGCTTTCCTATATAACAGAAGGGACATACATAATCTGACCAAACCTCAATTTTCATTTTTCCACACCTCATTTAGATTATTTTTCACCATGGTAACATATGCTTTCTTTAAATGCTCTTATCACGACCTATACATTAAAATAGTCTCGATGAAGTACTTAACTGTTAATTACGTCTCTTGTTTTGGTCTTCATATCCCTGGTGAAGTACTTAACTTTTAATTATGTCACTTGTTATGGTCTTCATATCCCCGATGAAGTACTTAACTTTTTAAAATTGTTCGTGTTATGTTCTTCATAATGTACTTAGCTTTAAATAATGAGTCAATTCCCATACTTTACTATTCATGGTTTCTCGTTCCTCCCCGCCCAAAATACAACTTTTGAACATTTAGTGAATTATATTTGACAATTTTGTGAACAAGATTAATAATATATAGTAGGAGGATGAGGAAAAATGAAATCTACTATGCTTGAGGCTGTTAAGTATTTTGGGGGAACAGTGCTTATTGCCGGTATCATTATTTTTTGTCTTGGATTCTTCGGAAGCGGTACCAGTGTGTTAACTGCAATCGGAATCGGAACGGTCATGGGAGCAATTTTTGTCTTTTTGATGGGGTTATTTTTAATCGCGTCTGAAGAAATGTTACTTAAGGCACAAGGCGCAAACAAGATTAAATAAAACAATTAATTATTTATAGGCTTAGCCACTCAATCTGGCTAAGCTTTTTATTTTGCACAAAAAAAGATGCAGTTTCAATGCACCTTGACCACATACGTCTTCGCTAGAAGATCATATAAAGATTGTTTCTTTTTTGTAAAAATACATGTCAAAATATAAGCAAACATGAGTGCGTAGATGAGCCCACCAATCATTGTGTAAGCGAACGGAACCCCTCCATCGCCAATATACATTAAACGATAAACAAGAAAATGTGACAGCTCCCAAGGTAAAAACCTTAAGATTGTCCGAAAAGCCATTTGCAGGAAAGACACAGCTTCACCACTTTCCCGGACCACTTTTATACCTGATTTACGTTTTCCAAATGACTGCCCGACAATTTTTGAATCGCTAATTATGAAATAAAGGGAAACCGGCAAAGTCACCATTATAAATCCTGATAACTGTGCGACTACTACTGACCCCTTGAATAATTCTTGCAAACTCGGAAACAAAAATACGGACGTAATGATCAGGACAACTAAATATGCCAGAATTATTATATAATCAATCATGAAAGCTTTGAACCTCAATCGAAACGAAGCATACATCTGCCACCCCTCCTCTCATAAACTATATTAAACCATTAACCTTACTATTCTCCATAAAAAATAGAGTGCCTATAAAGACACTCTAAATTTTATTACATATCCCAAACAAGCAGGAATAATGTACCGAATATTGTAATTAACGCGATAAAAATCATGAAGTATACATTTCCGTAGATTGCCCATTTATCCTTTGATTCACCAGCATGCATGAATACAATTAGTTGCAGCAATGCTTGCACAAATGCTGTTACAATCAGGATTGTTAGTCCTGCCGTAAAGGTTAAATCTAGGAAGTACACCGAAAGAGCAATAACCGTAAGAACTAATGAAAATACGAAGCCCATGACTTGTTTTGCTGGAAATAGTTCTCTCATATTACATCATTCCTTTCAAATAGATGAAGCTGAAGATGAAGATCCAGACTACATCTAGGAAGTGCCAATACAATGAAAAGATAAACGATTTACCAGCAGTTTGAGCAGTTAAGCCTCTTTTTCTTATTTGGAGAACAATCATAACTCCCCAAAACAAACCAAATGTAACGTGAAGTCCATGTGTTCCTAATGTTGTTAACAACATCGCTGTAAACGCGCTTGTTTGTAGTCCAGCTCCGACATGGACATAGTGAACAAATTCATAGATTTCAACACCTAGGAATGTTAAACCTAGAAGCAATGTTACTACGAAGAAACCTAACATCGCTTTTTGTCTGCCAAGGCGCATCGCATGAACCGCAAGACCGATTGTAAAACTACTTGTTAAAAGTAGAAGTGTTTCGATTAACACAGGTGTAATTTCAAAAATCTCTGCACCTGATGGACCACTACCGACGCGGTTCTCTAATGTAAAATAAGATGTAAACAAGGTTGCGAAAAGCATGATTTCGGCACCAAGGAAAATCCAGAAACCAAAAATATTTAACTCATTTTCATGCGTACTATATTCAAGAGGTTGCGAGTGATCTAGTTTCATAACTTAGCACCTCCTAATTTTTCTTCTGTTTCTTTTACTTCTTCAACAGAAATATATCGTCCATGATCTTGTTCAAATGAACGGTATGCCATACAAACAAAGATACCAATTGTTGAAATAATCAACAGTGGCCACATTGCAAATACGAATGAGAAGCCCCATACAAAGAAGATACTACTCATGATAAATGGAACACCACTATTGTTCGGCATGTGAATCTTTTCAATTTTGCCTGGGAAGAGCTTGTGCTTTTTCTTCTTATCATCCCAGAATGGCTCACTTGAATTCACACTTGGTGTTAGTGCAAAGTTGTACTCAGGAACAGGTGTGTGCGTTGCCCACTCTAAAGTACGTGCATCCCATGGGTCGCTTCCAATATCTCTTGGTGAATAACGGATGCTGTAATAAATGTTATACACAATTAAAATGAAGGCAATCCCCATGATTCCAGCACCAATGAATGAAAGCATGTTCAATGGACCAAAACCTGTAGATTCAGAGTATGTGTACATACGACGAGCCTGACCGTCTAATCCAGTAATATACATCGGGAAGAACGCTAAGACAAATCCGATTGATAGTGACCAGAATGCCCACTTTCCGATTCGTTCATTTAACATAAAGCCAAACATTTTTGGCCAATAATATGTGAGTGCAGCAAGCATTGCGAATACTACACCAGGAATAATTGTGTTATGGAAATGTGCCACTAGGAACATTGTATTGTGATACTGATAGTCGGCTGCTGACATCGCAAGCATTACCCCAGTTACCCCACCGATTGTGAATAGTGGAATAAATCCAATTGAGTAAAGCATCGGTACTGTCATACGAATTTTACCTTTCCATAAGGTAAACAGCCAATTAAAGATTTTCACACCAGTTGGAACCGCAATCGCCATTGTTGTAATTGAGAAGAAGCTGTTTGATGCTGCCCCTTGCCCCATTGTAAAGAAATGGTGCGCCCAAACTAGACATGAAAGAACTGAGATAATGACCATTGAACCAACCATTGATTTGTAACCATATAGGTTTCTTCCTGAGAAGGTTGAAATGATCTCACTATAAATACCAAACGCAGGTAGGATTAAAATATACACTTCAGGGTGTCCCCATACCCAGAATAGGTTTGCCCAAAGCATATCCATTCCACCGTTTGTACTTGCAAAGAAATGTGTTCCAAATAGGCGATCCATTGTACCCATTGCTAGTGCAACTGTTAATACAGGGAAAACTGTTACGATAATTAAGTTAGCAATTAAAGTAGACCATGTGAACATTGGCATTTTCATTAACGTCATACCAGGTGCTCTCATTTTAAGAATTGTGGTAATCATATTGATACCAGTCATCAATGTACCAAGACCCGAAATTTGTAACGAGAGCATATAATAGTTCGTTCCAACTGATTTACTGAACTCATTACCAGCAAGTGGGAAGTATGATGTCCAACCTGCATCAGGTGATCCCCCAATTACAAAGGAGATATTAAATAGCATTGCCCCCATAAAGAAGAGCCAGAAGCTAATCGCATTTAAGCGTGGAAATGCTACGTCGCGCGCACCAATTTGCAGTGGTACAACATAGTTCATGAATCCTATGATAAACGGCATCGCCATGAACATGATCATGACAACACCATGTGTTGTAAAAATTTCATTATAGTGCTGCGCGTCTAATAACTTTGCTTCAGGTGAAGCTAGCTGTGCACGCATCATAATCGCATCTACCCCACCGCGGAACAGCATGATCAATGCGGAGATTAAATACATAATACCAATTCGTTTGTGGTCAACGGTTGTTAACCATTCACGCCATAGATAACCCCATTTTTTAAAATAGGTTAAGCCGGCGATAATTCCAATTACCGTAAGTCCAATTGCAACCATCGCTGCATAGATGGCGGGACTTGGATGTGGTATGGCAAAACGTTCGAAGAATTCCATCCGTTGTTACTCCTTTCAAATGAAGTATAAATTCGGCGTTCAAGATATATTTGTTTATTAATGATTGTTATGTTCTGATTGACCTTCGTGTTCTGTATGCTCATCCTCATGGACCTCATGACCTTCTTCAGCATCATCTGATCCATGGTTATGCTCTGGCGGTGGTGCAAACTCTAAATGTGTTCCGGTGAACGTCATTTGACCAAGATGTCCTGGTTCTAAAATCTCATCAAACTTTTCTTCAGTGAGAGGTTTCGCAGTTTCTTTAACCTCATCTACCCATTCTTCAAAATCCTTTGGAGATACGGCATTTACACTAAACGCATTTTCCGCAAATCCTTTACCACTAAAGTTTGCGTTTCGTCCCATTAATTCACCCTGCTCATCAGCTGCAAGATGCAAAGTCGTGATCATGTCGGCCATGGCATACTTTTGTCCACCTAGCTGTGGAATCCAAAAGCTTGTGATTGGACCGTATGAATAAAGTCTGAATTCAAGTGGACGATCGGTTGGGATGTATAGATAATTGACTGTTTCAATATCCTCTTCAGGGTAGCTAAAATGCCATTTCCAATCGGAGGATGAAGCATAGATAACCAATGGTTCTTGCTCTTCATAGCCTTGAGGAGCTGACTCGACAATGTAGTTACTTTGAACCGAAACAACTGATAAATAACCAACAATTAAGATTGGAATACCAATACAAATCGCTTCAACCCAAGGATTTCCTTCAATATGTGGTGGCTCGTAATCCTCTGGCATTTTAGAAGCACGATATTTTACAAGCATATAAATTAACAATACGAAAACGACAATAACTACAAATGCCATGATTCCAATTGAAAGTAAGATATCATGGGCTTGCCTCTCGGCTTGTGGACCTTTTGGATCGAGAACCATTACTGGTTCACAGCCTGCAAGCACTGTGGCAATAGTAATAACCATCGATAAGAAAAACCATTTGATTTTCATAAGTGTACTCCTTTCCGAATGGATGCTCTTTATTCACAACTATGTGGCTTGTGACGAATATGTGTACAACTTCACAAAGTTGTCAAAAATTTTTTAGCTACTTGTTTTTTTCGTAATATCTAGAAAAAATTGAAGCTAAAATTTTATTTCGCGAAATTATTTTTTAAAGATTATCACTGTGTAAATGATAATAACATGCGAGATAGCAAAAAGTTGTTACAGAAAAGGGAAGGAAGTTTTTGTAAAAAGTTATTATCTTAACATAAATGCATCAAACCTTGATGTGACGCAAATCACAGCATTTTCTTGAATTTGAACAATTTGTTACAGATTATAAAACGAAAAAAGTTCTCCTATTTTTAATGGAATTTGAAGTAACCATCCATACTATAAAAAAGAGTTTCGAAAAGGTGGTGGGGACACTGAAAATATTGTTGGCAATGATGCTTTTCCTTTCTGTACAGCAGTTCCATCCTCAGGATAATCTTTACATAACCTATAAAGGTGAACCAATCGCGACTGTTAACCGTTCTGAATACTCTATGCAACTGCTTGGCATACCCACCTTGAATATTGAAAAATATACAGATTTTCTTACCTATTTAGAAGAACAGGTTTACGAGGAGCCAAAGGATGCAAGAATTGGCAAGTCAAATGAAATCCTCAAAGAACATGTGGGTGTGAAATTAGATAAAGATAAATTTTCAAGGCTATTCTATTCAACGTTTTTTGGAAAAGGAGAATACCTTGAAGTACCGATTCAGCGAATTTATCCACGAGTAGATAGTGAGCTATTATCAACGATTCGGGTAAAACAGATTGGGCAGTATGTCACTCATTTTAACTCTTCGAATAAGGAGCGTTCAAAGAATATTGCACTTTCAGCAGCAGCAATCGATAGCTATGTGCTGTTTCAAAATGAAACCTTCTCTTTTAATAAGGTTGTTGGAAAACGAACCGCTGCTAGAGGTTATCAGCCAGCGCCTGAAATCATTCGAGGAGAACTAATTGAAGGAATCGGGGGTGGCATCTGCCAAACCTCCTCCACACTCTTCAATGCCGTTGATCGTGCAGGTGTTGAAATTGTAAAACGCTATTCTCACAGCAAACGTGTCGGCTATGTACCACCGGGTCGCGATGCAACTGTGAGTTGGTATGGGCCAGACTTTCTTTTTAAAAATACATACAATCAACCGATTTTAATTCGTGCAAAGGTATATGGAGGAACTCTTATCGTGACCGTATACTCATCAGAGGATATCAATTACTCCCCTCGTAAGATTGTACCTAAAACAAAAAAAGGATAGATGTTGGTCATTCTATAAAAAGCATTTCGACACCTTTATAAGTCTGGGTGAATATATTGGAAATGGGCTTAAAATAAGATACGAGATGATTATATAGATACATCGCGAACCTGCAATATCTGATTTTAGGTAAGGGGGGAGCTCATGGAAAGGGATAAAAGAGCAACCGTTATTGCTGCTACTACTGCATCCCAAGATAGCGGAAATATTTCAAACACGACTCAAGGTAACTTCCAATATAAACCACCTAATAATAGCGGAACAATCCTAGCAATAATGGGGGGCGTACTAACGATTGCCGGTGACGCATTAGCAACTATCGGGGCAATCATTCAGCTAAATACAGATACTGCTACTGACTTTCAATCTCAAGTAGAAAGTTATCAATCGGATCAAGTGAAGAATAAGATGCAGGAGGATCTTGATAGTCTTCAGGAAAAAGTGAAACAGCTTGAAGAAATCATTAATAAAAATCAAAGTCAAAACACGAACCAAAATCAAAGCCTAAATATGAACTATAGTCGAAGTCAAAACATAAACCTTAGTCAAAGTCAAAACATGAACCAAAATCAAAGTCAAAACATGAACCAAAATCAAAGTCAAAACATGAATCAAAATCAAAGTCAAAACATGAATCAAAATCAAAGCCAAAACATGTACCAAAATCAAAGTCAAAACATGAACTATAGTCAACGTCAAAAAAACATGAACCATAGTCAAAGTCAAAGGAAAAAGAAAAAAAGAGACCAAACATGATTACTTTGGTCTCTCAATTTCAAAAACGTCTCCAATTTTCGCATAATAATTTCCTGCCAAGCGACTTACCGCCCCTAATTTTTCTTGATTGATCCTTCCATTACTATATAGATCCTCATCAATATGAAACTGAACGACTTTTCCGATTAATAAATCACTACCAGGCAAATCCTCTTGACCACCTAATTCAATTGAGTGCTCTAATATACATTCAAAACGAATTTTAGATTCCTTAATCCCCGGTACACTTATATTCTTACTTTCAACTGGAGTCAGCTCGGCACTTTCAATCTCACTTTCATTCGGTGGAAGACTTGCTGCCGTCATATTGATTTTTTCTACATTACTTTCGTCCACAATATGAACGACAAATTCTTTTCCTTCTATAATGTTTCTAGCTGTGTCCTTCATTTCCCCATCTTTTCTTTGGACCGATATTGAAATAAGGGGCGGATTGGAAGACACTATATTAAAATAACTGAAAGGTGCACCATTTAGCGTACCTTCCTTTGAGATTGACGTCACAAATGCGATTGGCCTCGGGATGATACTTCCAATTAAAAACTTATAATTATCCCTTTCAGAAGCATTACTCGGATCAATTGAAATCAATTTTTTATCTCTCCTTTTAATCAAGACTTCTTACTTCAAACGGTAGTAATACATTTTCTATCTTCTGACGGTGAGGTTCATATTGTGGAGGTAACTTGAGTTCTGAACCCATCTCCTTATACTCTTCATCAATGCCAAAGCCCGGCGGATCTGTTGCAATTTCAAAAAGAAGTTCTCCGTGCTCTCTAAAATAAATCGCGTTAAAATAATTTCGATCACGCACGTCTGTAATGCGGTAACCATGATCGGCAATGAATTTTTGCCACTCAAGTTGTTCCTGATCATCCTTTGCTCGCCAAGCAATATGGTGGACGGTTCCAACACCCATTTTACCTTTTTCCCCAGGTGTTCGTTTTACATCGATGATATTTCCAATATTCCCTTCAGATTTAAATCGTATAAAATCTCCTTCCGCTCCAATCCGCTCTAGACCCATAAGTGTTAGAAGCTTTTCTGTTTCTTCAGGCTGTGAGGAAAATAATATCGCACCACCAAAGCCTTTAATTGCTACATCGGAGGTTATTTCTCCAAATTCCCACTTGTTGTTTGCTCCTTCTTCTCGTTCTACAATTTCAAGCTGCAATCCGTGGATATCATTAAATTGGAGAAATTGTTCGCCGAAACGTTTCGTATTCTGATAGGAAATTTCAAATTTTGATAACCTTGCTTCCCAAAAAGGCAGTGCTCCCTTTGGAACCACGTACGTTGTTACCCCAACTTGGCCATCGCCAATTTTTCCTTGATACGCATTTGCCCATGGGAAAAATGTAATGATGCTCCCCGGATTTCCAACATCATCTCCAAAATAAAAATGATAAGTACCTGGATCATCAAAGTTAACCGTTTGTTTTATAAGGCGAAGCCCTAATACACCGGCATAAAAGTCAACATTCTCTTGGGGATGTCCAACAATCGCTGTAATATGATGAATGCCTGCTGTTTTCATAGTAATTATTCTCCTTTACTATTTATCTAATTATTTTCCAACAAAATATGAAAGAATATTCGAACTGATTATCTCAAATTTATTTATCTTGAATTCAAGATAATTTTATAAAAAAAGAGGGACGTTGTCAACGTCTAATTCTGACGGATATCGGACAAACAGTTTTATATTTCGGACAATGGCGACGGGATATCGGACTTAGTTTGAAGTTTATCGGACATAAATGTTATTTTTTCGGACATAACCAACAATTATCGGACATAACTCAGTTTAGAGCCATATATAAAAGCCTTCAGGTTCGTTAACCAGAAGGCCAAGCTAGAAAAAATGTTAGGAAGTAAGTAGCTTTAGTGCAAATTATTGTCTACCGAATTCTTTGCAGATTAATTCGTCTTTTTCGTTTGGAGTGAGCTCAACTTTTAACGGTGAACAGATGAGTTCAGCTCCACGTTCTTTTATCTGTCGGAATCAAGACTACTTTCTGACTCAAGGTGCTCCGTAATTACGAAGTGGGTCACAATCAGCGGTTCATTGCGACTCGGTTCACCGAATTAATAGATTCTCTGTCAGAATCAAGGCTACTTTCTGACTCAAGGTGCTCAGCAATCACGGAGTGGGTCACAATCAGCGTTACTTTGCGACTCGGCTCACCCGAATTAATAAATTCGCTGTCAGAATCAAGGCTACTTTCTGACTCAAAGTGCTCTGTAATTATGGACTGTGTCTCAATCACCAGCTCTTTGCGACTCGGCTCACCCGAATTAACAGATTCGCTGTCGGAATCAAGACCACTTTCTGACTCAAAGTGCTCCGTAATTACGAAGTGGGTCACAATCAGCGGTTCTTTGCGACTTGGTTCACCGAATTAATAGACTCTCTGTCAGAATCAGGGCTACTTTCTGACTCAAAGTCCTCTGTAATTATGGACTGTGTCTCAATCACCAGCTCTTTGCGACTCTTTTTACTAATAAAACTTCGTCTCAATGAACGTATTCCTAAACAGAAAAAAGAGGAGGTTAGCCCTCCCCTTAGTTCTGTCGTGTATTTTTCGAAAATCCATTACGTGCGCGGTATTGCTGTGGCGCTCGTGTTGGATAGCGCAACGGGAAACTAAACATATGCACAAGCTTTGTAAATGGAATCGATGCAAATAATAGGAAAGACAAAATGACGTGCACTTTAAATAATGTCGGTACACCGAGCATTAATTCAGGCTGTGGATTTAATGTGAATAAACTGCGAAACCATGGCCCGATTGAAATTCGGTATTCATAAGCTGCTACTGTTGTATTGTAGACGATTGTCATATATGTACCCAAACCGGCTATAAGTAGCAATAGAATGATTGTGAAATAACTACCCGCTGATGTATGAACATGGACTCGTTCAATGACAAACTTTCGAATCAAAAATAAGATCAATCCGAGGACAACCATCAGCCCGGCAAATCCACCGCCTACTATTGCAAATAAGTGGTACGTGTGGTCGTTCACTCCAATTGCGTTGTAGAACTCAAGCGGAATCAACATCCCCATCACATGACCGAAAAAGGCAAAGATAATCCCATAGTGAAAAATAATGGAAGCGTAACGTAGCCACTTTTTCTCAAAAATTTCCGTTGATGGCGCTGTCCAGCTCTTCCCTCGAAACACGAAGCGATAAAATGTCCCTACTACAAGGATCGCAATGCATATATAAGGATAGGCCGTCCACCAGAAGTGTAATTCCATCTAATGACCCCCTTTCAACAAATTGTGGTATATACTTATCCACATAAGAACGTTTGTTTTCCACAGCCTGTGGATCCTTTTGTGGATAGTGATGAGCGTTTCTCATTTTTATTTTTCCACAATATCCACGTTATCCACAGAAAAGCATCATACTTATCCACATCATCCACAAGTTATGAACAATTATTGATAAAGCATTGGATATGGAAGCTCTTCTAGATCCGCTTCCTCACGCTGATTTTCCAGCAATGTGATTTCTTCTGCTTCTGGCACTTCAAAAACAAACATCATTAACAAGTCCACAATTCGGTGGTATGGATTAGAATCGGATAGGTTCTTGTGGATCCGATCAACCGCAAACGCTAAACGGCGGTATAGCCGTTCAAAATTCTTGCCCTCTGGGGCATGAACTAATAGCTCGAATAACATCGGGATATAATCCACAATCTCCTGTCCGTGATATTCAAACCCACCTTCGACGATTAACTTTTGGAGCTTAATTAAAGCAGCCCCCCGTTTTCTACTGTCACCTAATTCATGGGATGTTAAATAAAGACCTGTTTTATCCTTATAATCAAAGGTTTCAACATAGAGTTCCTGTAATTCTAATAATGGCATCTTAAAAAGTGGTGCTATCCTTTCTAAGACTTCGTTTCTCATTTTTACCGAGCCAATTTCTGCGTTCACATATTCCTCAATTTCGGGAAACCCTTCATGAAGGGTCTTATCCGGATAATCGAGTATTCGTGACATGATCATTAAAATTGCTTTTGCTTCATTGGTCATTGATTTCCACTTCTTTCAAATGGATAAGTCACCATTCCTTCAGGTGGTGCTAAATCCTCAATACTACATGCGCCTTGCTTGTAATGGAGGTCTTCATCCATTTCACGACGGCCTGTCGGAATAACGAAGCGTTCATTGTATTTTGCTACACCCAATAAGCGTTGCATTTCCTCAAGCTCTTCAACTGTTGTATTTGCTTCTTTTAAGAGCTTCGACTTCTCCACTTCGTCAATTCCCCCAACTGTTTTAGCACGCATATGAACACGCATTGCTGCCATTTTAAGTAACACTCGGCGAATGACATCCGTATCGTCTGCTGATAGAATCGACGCCAAATACTCCATCGGTATTCTCATATCATCAACGGCTGGAATATATCCATCGGCACTTAGGCCATTCTCATTTGTGATATGATTCATGATTGGACTAAGTGGCGGAACATACCACACCATTGGCATAGTGCGATATTCAGGATGCAACGGCAACGCAATTTTCCACTTCATTGCCATTTTATATACCGGTGACTCCTGAGCACTTTTAATCCAGCTAGCATTGATACCTTGCTCTTGTGCTTTTTCAATGACTTCTGGATCAAATGGATCTAAAAAGACAGAGAGCTGTGATTCATATAAGTCCTTCGGGTCTTCAACGGATGCCGCTTCCTTTACACGGTCAGCATCATATAAAACGACCCCAATATAACGGATTCGGCCAACGCATGTTTCTGAACAAATCGTTGGTAGTCCAGCTTCTGTTCGCGGGTAACAGAAATTACACTTCTCCGCTTTATGTGTGTTCCAGTTATAGTACACCTTATGATAAGGACAACCATTCATACAAAAACGCCAGCCACGGCAAGCATCTTGGTCAACAAGAACAATTCCATCTTCATCCCTCTTATACAGCGCACCTGATGGACAGGACGCAACACAGGATGGATTCAAACAATGCTCACAAATCCGCGGCAAATACATCATGAATGTTTTTTCATATTCCATGGCAATATGCTCTTGAAGCTTTTGCACGTTAGGATCCATCGGGACAACCTCACTACCGCCAGCAAGGTCATCATCCCAGTTCGGCCCCCATTCCGGTTTATCAATGTATTTTCCAGTAATCATTGATTTTGGTCGTGCTACAGGGATGTTTTCCCCTTTTTTCGCATGATGCAGATGTTCAAAATCGTATGTCCATGGTTCATAAAAATCATCAAGCCCTGCCATGTTTGGATTGTAAAAAATGTTTGCAAGTTTGGAAATTGGACCACCGGCCCGTAGGTGTAGTTTTCCATTTCGTAATGTCCAACCACCTTTATAACGATCTGTATTTTCCCATTCTTTCGGGTACCCTGGTCCTGGACGTGTCTCAACGTTGTTGTACCAGACGTACTCCATACCTGGTCGATTCGTCCATACATTTTTACATGTGACAGAACAAGTATGACAGCCGATACACTTATCTAAGTGCATGACCATTGCCACTTGTGCTTTAATTCTCAAGCCAGTCGACCTCCTTTAATGGGCGAACAATTGTCAACGTATCTCTTTGGCTACCTGTTGGTCCATAATAATTGAATCCATAGCTAAGCTGTGAATAACCGCCAATCATATGTGTTGCCTTTGGATAAATTCTTGTCACGCTGTTATGTGTTCCACCACGATTTTTATTAATTGTATTTCCTGGTACGCCCATTGTACGATCTTGGGCATGGTGCATATAGACAGCACCGCGAGGCATTCTGTATGTTAATACAGCCCTTGCTACGACAGCACCGTTACGGTTGTATAATTCAATCCAGTCATTATCTTTAATGCCGATCTCAGCAGCATCCTCTTCATTCAACCAGACAACCTGCCAGCCTCTAAATAGCTGAACCATGTTTCGGGTATCTGTGAACATCGTGTGGATACCCCATTTTTGGTGAGGTGTCATATAGCGAAGCGTTATTGACTTTCCACTATTCTCAACCTCTTTTTCTCCCTTAATAAAAGGACCTTTGTTGATTGGTGGAATATATAGTGGAAGACCTTCACCGTAATCGAGCATTACCTCATGGTCTAAATAAAAGCTTTGTCGTCCAGTAAGTGTGTGCCATGGAATATGGTACTCTTTGTTTACCGTAAACGGTGAATAACGACGACCATCACTTTCAAGGCCACTCCAAACCGGAGTTGATAGGGTTTGTCTTGGCTGAATCGTTAGGGCATCTAAGGTAAAGTCCTCCTCCTCACGCTCTTTCGCAATATGTTCAAGCTTCTTCCCAGTCTTTTGCTCCATCGATTTCCAGCCTTCAACAGCACGCTTCCCATTCGTTGCTCCTGACATGAGAAGAATCGCATTAATGGCTTGAACATCTGTGTACAAGGACGGGTAGCCTTTTCCGACTCCTTCATGTTTGGATGGTCCTAGGCGATTTAATAAGGATTGGTACACTTTATCCCCTGGTATTTTTACACCTTTCGTTCCATACCCATTTTTAATATTCGGTCCGACTGTTATCCACATGTCATACACATTTGGATAATCACGTTGCACATAATTAAAGTTCGGCATTGTTTTTCCTGGAATTCCTTCTACTTCACCCTTACGCCAATCCTTCACTTTTCCAAATGGCTGGGCAATTTCATTAATCGTGTCATGGGCAAGTGGTGAAATAACAAGGTCCTCTTGGGCCGGCAAATGCTCTTTTGCGAGCTCAGAAAAAGCCTTTGCAATTTCCCGGAAGGCATCCCAGTCACTTCTTGTATCCCAAGGTGGACTAATCGCCGCGTTAAATGGGTGTACAAATGGATGTAAATCCGTAGTACTGATATCCTGCTTTTCATACCATGTCGCTGCAGGCAGGATAATGTCAGAGAACAATCCTGAGCTTGTCATCCGAAAATCCATACTCACGAAAAGATCTGTTTTTCCTTCAGGCGGTTTTTCGGAAAGCTTAACATCCTTAGGCTGCCAGGACTGTTCAGGGTCCGATAACACCGTATCCTTTGAACCAATCAAGTGCTTTACAAAATACTCATGGCCTTTTCCGCTGTCCCCTAATAAATTGGAACGCCAATTAAAGAAGACTCTTGGAAAATTCCGCGGATCGTTCGGATTTTCTATGGCAAACTCTAGGTTTCCATCGACCAACTGTTTCGCAATATAGTCCGTAACAGCTTTGTCATCACTATGTTTTGCACGAGCATCCTTCATTACATCAAGCGTGTTTTGTGACAAGGACGGGAAGCTTGGTAACCACCCCAAGCGTGCAGATAGTGCATTAAAATCAGCCGGATGCATATTTGAATACTGGCTGCCCCAATCTGTTTCTCTTTCATCAAAGTCATATTCATAACGGAACTGCTCAGTTGCAAAATAGAAAAATGATGTCCCGTTCATAAATTTTGGCGCTTTTACCCAGTCATTGGCAAATGCAATTTGAGAGAAACCTTCTAAAGGACGAACCTTTTCCTGTCCAACATAGTGAGCCCAACCACCACCATTGACACCTTGTGAGCCTGTTAGTAGAACTAGGTTTAAAATGGAGCGATAGATTTGGTCACTGTGGAACCAGTGGTTTGTTCCTCCACCCATTGCAATCATCGACTTACCTTGTGTTAATGCCGCATTCTCAGCAAATTCACGCGCAACTTGGATGACATGTTCCTTTTTCACACCTGTAATACTTTCTTGCCATGCAGGTGTGTAAGGTCTTGCAGCATCATTGTAGTCTGTCGGATAGTCTCCCTTTAGGCCGCGGTTAATGCCTGTATGTGCGAGCATCAAGTCATAAACAGTTGTCACAATCAACTCATTACCAGATTGGTCCTTCATGCGTTTGATTGGAACACCGCGCTCAATTTTCCCGCCCTCTTTTTCAGCAAAATACGGGAACTCTACCACCGCTACTTCATCAGAGTCATTCATAAAGCTTAGTTTTGGATTAATGCTTGTGCCATCTTCAGTCGTCATATCAAGGTTCCATTTCGTGCTACTGTCCCATCTGAAACCTTGACTTCCATTTGGTACGGCAATTTGATTCGAGTTTTCGTCCCAAACCACAGTCTTCCATTCACCAAGCTCGTGTTCCGTCGAAAAATCAGAGGCACGCAGGAACCGGTCTGAACGGTAGTTCTCCCCCTTTTTAGAAAGGGTAATCAGGAACGGTAGATCTGTGTATTGCTTTGCATAATCACGGAAATAAGGTGTTTCTTTATCCACATAAAATTCTTTTAAAATCACATGAGTCATAGCCATTGCAAGTGCCCCATCTGTCCCCGCTTTTGCAGGCAACCAGATATCAGCGAACTTATCATACTCCGCATAGTCTGGACTTACTCCAACTACTTTCGTTCCGTTATAGCGCGCTTCCACCATAAAATGCGCGTCAGGGGTTCTTGTTTGCGGAATATTCGTACCCCAGATAATGAAATATTTAGTATTGTACCAGTCACCGCTTTCTGGTACGTCTGTTTGATCGCCCCAAACCTGTGGAGACGCTGGCGGCAAATCTGCATACCAATCATAGAAACTAAGAATGGTTCCGCCGATGAGCGATAAGAATCTTGTTCCACCTGAATAACTCACCATCGACATCGCCGGAATCGGGCTGAATCCTACTACCCGGTCTGGACCATATTTTTTAATCGTATAAATGGTCGATGCCGCAATCATTTGGCAAATATCTTTCCAGTTCCCTCTTACGAAACCACCTCTACCGCGTGCGGATACGTATGATTGACGTTTTTCCGGATTGGTGACGATATTTTCCCAAGCTTGTACAGGGTTGTCCGCTTTATTAAGCTCATCCTTCCAAAGAGCGAGAAGGTCACCTCGTACATATGGATATTTCACCCGAGTAGGGCTATATGTATACCACGAAAAACTCGCACCACGGGGGCATCCGCGGGGCTCGTAATCTGGGAAATCATTACCCGTAGACGGATAGTCTGTTTGCTGAGTTTCATAGGCAATGATTCCGTCCTTTACATGAATCTTCCAGCTACACGAACCTGTACAGTTCACCCCATGTGTGGAACGGACGACCTTATCATGGGCCCAGCGATTGCGATAAATTGATTCCCAGTCACGCGGGCGTGGATTTTCCTCTGTCCAACCATCGTTTATACGTTCTCCACGCACTAAATGCTTTAGCGAGTGGAAGAGACTATTCTGCTTTGCCAATGTCTCCATCCCTTCCCTTTAGAATATTTGCCAATGGGTTAAAATCTTCCCCCACTAACCTGAAGCTTTGCGTCCCTGCTTGGAATTCTTCGAGGAAGACTTTCCAGCTTGATGCATTTGCTGCGGCGAGAATAAGTCGCTGTAGCGTGCTCATATCCTGTATTTCATAGATTTCTTCAATCATTTTTCCTGGTATGTCACCAAATCTCATTCTTAAAACAGCAATCAAATCTTCCCGATCATCAATCAACATTGCGTCATTCTCCATCGAAAACAACAAATCAACCCCTTCCTTTTTTAATAGAACCTATCACTCTTTATTCCTTGTGGTTCTAGAGTCGGCGGAAATTTTTAAACTAGTAGCTCTATAGTTTAATCATCTTGTAATAGTCGGAAATCAACTGATTCTTACACTTTTCTGCGGTTTCTTTAAAAAAGTTCGTAATCTCTTCATCCGGATTCTCTGCCTGTTCAAAGCTTACAAAGCCCGTGACAGCTTGTGAAAATGATTCTGAGAATCGCAAAGTGAGCTCAAACCCTTTTTCCTGCTTCACGACAGTGGCATAGATGTCATAGGAATGAATGTTATATGCTAAAAATGTTTCGACCATCTTCTGATATAAGTTTGGAGTCGCAAAACGCAGCATTTTGTCCTCAATTGCCTCTTTTTTACCCATTTACATCCCTTTCCTCTATTTCCTAATTTTTCATTTTATTATTCGTTAGTTGCTAGCAGTTTATTCATTTCATCATCATTATGGATTTCATCTATTATAATTAGGCTATCAAGTAGTGGAATCATCCGGTAATCCGCTTCTTGTGTCTCAAGGCTTTTCTTCATCGTTGCAACTATGCGACGCATTAAATCATGGTCACGGGTTAATTGATTCACTAGTTTTTCAAGTTTCGGGTTTTGTTCAATTATTTCTTTGTACAAACCTTCTTCTTCTGAATCCGCATGCTTGAGTGTTCTCGATTCCCAATGGTCAATCGCAACCTCCGCTACCTGTAATGCCTTTTCTTTATCTCCTTGGTCAATACATTTTCTAAATAAATTGCGGAGCTCTTTCGCTTCATGTAATGCAGCCTCATGAATCGCTGAATGAGAATCTGTTTTTCGTAAACTTGGTCCTGTTGACATCACTATCATCCTTTCATCATCTACAAAAGATTAATTTCTTCTTCCTTCATAATCCTTTCCATCTTAGTTTGCGTTAAACTTACTAGCTTACATTTTGCGAAAAATGTCATAATCATTGGTTACCGGGTTAGTTATAATTGAAAAAGGGGTGTTTTGGAATCGGGGTTAATTCTTAAATCGTGGATTTGCGCTTTATTTTTGCGTTAAAATGGGATCCCTATCATAAAAAGAGCTGAGGTTTGCACCCCAGCTCTTCCCTCCTATGTCTACTGTTTTTCAGTCAAGTCGTTAAAGAGACCAACATAATATTTAACCTCGCCGGCTTCATTTTTCACTTCACTAATGGTCAGCCATTCACGATACAGCTCTTTGTTTTTTCGTCGATTCCAAATTTCTCCCTGCCAGAATCCCTTCGTTCGAATTGAATCCCACATTTGTTCATAAAACGCTGCATCATGTTTTCCTGAACGGAGAATACTTGGCGTTTTTCCGATTGCTTCATTTGGTTCGAATCCAGTAACCGTTGTAAACGCATGGTTAACCTTTTGAATAATACCCTTTTGATTCGTAACCATCATTCCTTGAGCAACATTCTCGATAAGCTTTGCTTCCAGTTGAATTTTTTCAGTATAGAACATCCACACAACGAATACAGAGCTTAACAGTGCAAACATCGCGAGCGACATAAACCCGATCGCATAGTGTCCCGTCATTCCAAACACGATTGAAAGAACGATTGGTGGGAAGAAGCCACCTAAGCCCCCCATTGCTGAAACGATCCCGTTCACAATCCCAGCTTGCTTTGAAAAATAATACGGGACGAGCTTGAAGATCGTTCCATTCCCAATTCCCGCAAAAATGGAGATGAGTAAACAGCCAATCGTGTATAAAACAATATCAGGTGTAAACGCCAAGAGCACACCTGCAAACGTGATTACATTAAAAACAATAAACAAAATGAGATACGGGTTAAATTTGTCACCAAGCCACCCCCCAATTGGACGCATTAGGGTTGCCAGTGTAATAAATCCAGCTGTTCGCAATCCTGCGTCAACGGAAGTTAACCCAAAATGAGTGACTAAAAAGTTAGGCAAATACACAGTAAACGCAACAAAGGACCCAAAGGTTACAAAATAAAATAAGCTGATGAACCAAAGCTTTTCATTTTTATAAACGCTTTTTATCTGTTCACTCAAAGGTTTATTTACTTTAGGCTCATGACGGTCACCAAGCAAAAAGTTTAAAAGTGCAAATAAAATGACTGGTATTAAAAACAAGCGAACCGTACTTTGCCACCCAATGCTTATTGCAAGCGCTGGTGCTGCAAATGAAGTAATTGCAGTACCAATATTTCCTGCACCATAAATCCCGTTTACAAATCCATGACGTTCCTTCGGATAATACTTCGGTAAGGAAGTAACCCCAATCGAAAACAGGGCTCCCCCAACACCTAAAAGAAGACCTCCTAGAATCAAATCAAACATGGTATCAGCGATACTGATATAGAAAATAGGAAGGATCAGGATGACAAATCCAAGGAAAAACAACCATCTGGCCCCAAATTTATTTGTCCAAAATCCTAATAGTATTCGCAACAGTGAGCCCAAGATGACAGGTACGGCTGTAACCATTGCGGTTTGGTTATCGGTTAAAGGTATATCCTGCTTAATGCTCGACATGAGGGAAGAAAGAATCACCCACACCATAAAACCTACAACCAAGCTCGAGGTTTGAAGTGGCAACTGCAACTTTTGCGTCTTCATACTTTCGTACTCCTCCTCCAAACAATCTTTATGTATTCTTCCTAGTTTACGGAATTTCAAGAAAATCAAACATTTTTTTTGAGGATGGACCAAGGGGACGGTTCTAGTGGTCCCTAATTTTCTATTTTTTGTGAAAGGTCGGTATAAAGTGTCCACAGGAAAACAATGTTGGGACGCGGGACCCGTCCCTGTGTCGCACAAAAAAGGGACTCTTCCCTACTTTTTAAAGGTCTTTTTAAAAAGTGAGAGGAGTCCTTTTTTTTCGGATTTATTCTCTTGTTGCAGTATTGGTTTTCCTTTTTCCCTTATATAAATATCGTCTTTATCGATGGCATGATCGAATGCAAGTACTAGCCCGAGGTCCGAATTGTAGTCCTTGTTCGTGACAAGTGTGTACTCCATGTTGTTTGTACTGGCCAGCTTCACATATTTGGATAAAAAGTGATAATTCATATGACCATTTAAGTACATATGTACCCCGGTGTTTTTTTTACATGCATCCTGGACTTCTTGGAAAATCTTGTTTTCTCTAATCTGTGATTGAGTTAACGCCAATAATACACGTTCCCTAATGGTTCCAAGAAATTGTTTGCGTTCTTCTGGTTTTATTTCCTTCGTCCCATGTATCCCCTGCTGAAGATAGTCATCTACATTCTGCTTCGTCATACTGTCCTCCCCTTTTCGCTCGCCTTTATTATTTCCAATTATAACAATATCTTGCTCCATTTAAGAGTATTCTGTTCGGCACGTCTTTGTTCATATGAATATACAATATAAAATGGAGCACCCACCGATGCCCCAGACTTAAAACCATATTAGATAATAAATTACCCCAAAAAGGACTGCCACCATCATGATGAGGGCACCTCTTTTCTTATTTTCCTTCAGTAATAAAATGCCCGATAATAGCCAACCGCTTGCTAATAAGTAGGCACCGATATGTTTTACTAAGGCAATACCTGCAATTAGCCCTGAAATAAATAGCAGTATACCTATGAGCCGCATGCTTTCTTCCCAGAATTCGAAATTTTTATAGTCAAAAATTTGATTACGTTTCTCTTTTTTTGCTTTATTGTATACTTTGATAATATTGAACCCAAATATTCCCCATATTAAGACTAGTATCGTAATCTCAACAAGATCCATAGGAACTCCCTTCTGCCTCTTACAATTTCAATTGACTTAACTCTTCTATTAAATGTTGCTCTATTCGTTTTGTATCACTTGGATGAAAAGCATGCGCAGATTTCTCCACCCAAATCATCCGTTTTCCTTTTGGTGCATCCATTTGATTAAAATAAGATTCTACTAGGCTACCATTCACATGAAAATCATGTCGTCCGTGAATAAACGTAACGGGTATAGGAAGTTCGGGTACTGACTCCATAAAGTTATTTGTAGCCAGTTCTTCTATAAATCTCTGTGAATAGATAAGCTTGAAGCCTTTATAAAATGTATGGTACACATCCTTCAATGAATACTCCTCAGACCTTACCATATCCATTGTGAGTGCAAATAGCCCAGGTGCATCTTCAGTTTGATAGACTAATGTATTGAAGATACGCTGCCATTTTCGAATGACACTCCACTGTTCAAAACTCTCAATATAAGGTGGTTCTCCTACATTTTCTAGTTCTGTGATTGCTTTCTTATTTCCACGTCTTTTCGCTTCTTCCTTTAGCCACCTGAGAGCAAATCCATCGTTCTCTGTCCAGCTAATAATCCGAGAAATTCCTACATATGAATTAAACTTTTCAGGATACCTTGAAGCTAGGTTTAATCCAATAGTAGTTCCCCATGAATGTTCAGCAAGGAAAATCTTTTCCTGCTTAAAGCGGTCCCGCAAATAGTCCACTAATTCATTCGCATCCGAAATAAATTGTTCAATTGTCATAGACTCTTGTGGAATTTCCTGATGATATGATTTACCCGTTCCACGCTGATCCCAAAAGACCACTACAAATTTTTTCACTAGTTCCTTCGTATTCGTGATGATCGTATAATCCCTTCCCTTTGAAGAAATACCTGGTAACGGCATAGAAGGGCCACCATGAATAAAAAGTAGAACCGGCTTTGTTACATCGTCCGCTTGAATTAAAATCGATTGCTTTATAACACCAAGAGTAACCACTTCAACCGACTGTATCCCACTTGAAGGAATCTCAAAATCAGGCTTACGCGAAAATATCCCCAAATCAACCAACCTCTCAGAAAACAAAAATTATATATAATAATCTATTCTCTCAACCTCATCAAAATTCCTTTTCCGCAATTCATCGATTTGGGGCGCGGGTGGGCTGGACGTGGAAACGGTTGGGTCACAGGGACAGGTCCCTTGTCCCAGGAAAAAAATGGTGGAACAAGAGACCTGTTTGGACCCTAGGACATGAAGTCAGGTTTTGCTATTTTGCAATATATACTTTTAGTTGTTTTCCCTTGATAGTTGTTTGTTTCATTGCTGTTAAAACACGTTGGCCTTTCCCGTTTAGGATGTCTACATAGGTTGCGTTTTCCTGGATGGTGATGATTCCAATATCATCTGCAGATACTCCAGGAATTTTAGCAATCGTTCCGACAAAATCGACCACTCGGAGCTTCTTTTTCTTTCCGCCGTTAAAATAGAGTTTTAAAATATCTTTGTTAACTTGCTTTGCTTTGTCTTGTTTAAGTCGTGGCTTAGCATTCATTTTTTCTACAAAGGCTACTTTTGCACGAGCAACTTCTTCCTTACTTGGAGAGTCGATGTTCCGTATCTCCTCACCGATGTATTCTTCAATTTCTTTTACCAGATTTTCTTCTTGGGGTGTTGCGAGAGTAATTGCTTTTCCAGTTTTACCTGCGCGACCCGTTCTTCCAATTCGATGAACATAGCGCTCCTTATTCTGAGGCACATCGAAACTGATCACAAGCGAAATATCCTCAACATCTATCCCTCTTGCTGCAATATCTGTCGCTACTAAATACCGAAACTTACCCTTCTTAAAATCATCCATCACTGAGAAACGCTCTTCTTGAACCATACCACCGTGGATTTTGCCACAGGAATAATTGGCATTTGACAGTTTTTTATACAAATCGTCTACACCCTGCTGTGTTCCACAAAAAATAATGCAGCTGTCTGGATTTTCAACAATCGTAATGTTCTTTAAAAGTGAGAGTTTATCTTCTTCTTCAACACTCAATAAAGAATGCTCAATCATTCCTTTTGCAACAATTGGATTTTTAACCTCAATATATTCTGGCTTTTTCATATACTTGGCCGATAGAGCTTCAACATCTTCAGGTAATGTTGCTGAAAACAGCATCGTAACCCGCTCAGTCGGAAGGGCTTGGATAATCGACTCCACTTGTTCAATGAAGCCCATATTCAACATCTCGTCAGCTTCGTCAATTACTAGATATTTTTATTTGATCCACGAAAAGCGTTCCCTTTTGTATATGGTCTAGTACCCTCCCAGGTGTCCCCACAACTACATGTGTCTTTTGCTTTAGCTCCAGCTTTTGTCGTTCATAGGATTGCTTTCCAAAAATAGCAGTTGCTTTGATTCGCTTAAATCGACCAATATGAATAACATCTTCCTTCACCTGTACAGCAAGCTCTCTCGTTGGTGTTAAAATCAAGGCTTGTGGCTTATTTTCAATCCAATCAACCAACTCACAAATCGGAATCGCAAAAGCTGCAGTCTTACCACTACCGGTTTGCGATTTTCCAACAATATCATTTTTCTGCATCGCAACAGGTATCACTTTCGCTTGAATTTCAGTCGGATCTTGATAACGCAAACCCGAAAGTGCCTTCACAATTTCATCACTTAAATTAAATCTTTCAAAACCATTCATATAATTACCTCATCTATATTTATTATGGGACAGTGGGACAGGTCCCTTGTCCCTGGAAAAATATGGTGGGACGCGGGACCTGTCCCTGCGACCCAGCGCGGAACCTGTCCCCAATTTTTAATCGTTGACAACTGGTTAGGGATGTATTAACTTAGTATAGCTAATGAGAAATAGAATTAAAGTTTTTATATAAATATTCATGAAAAAAGAGGTGTATTGATGTCAGCAGACCAACGTAAAAAAATGATCATTTTGATGATTAATATGTTTATTGCAATAGGGAGTTTTGGGATTATTATTCCCATTTTGCCTGCTTATCTAGAATCAATCAATGAGGGTGGAAAAGCAGCTGGCCTCATGATTGCTATTTTTGCTGGTGCGCAATTTATTTTCTCACCGATCGCAGGTAAATGGACGGACCAATATGGCCGTAGAAAAATGATTATCTATGGACTATCCGGGTTAACATTGTCCATGTTTATTTTTTATTTTGTGGATTCAATTTGGCTACTTTATGCATCCCGCGTTGTTGGCGGAATCGGTGCAGCACTTCTTATTCCAGCTATTTTTGCCTATGTTGCGGATATTACAACGATGCAACAACGTGCAAAAGGGAATAGTTATGTATCAGCGGCAATGTCTCTTGGAATCGTAGTGGGACCTGGTATCGGTGGATTTTTAGCTGACTTTGGATTGAAATTTCCTTTTTTAATTTCCGCATTGGTTTCGCTTATATCGGTTATTTTCTCGTTTGCGGTCCTAAAGGAAAGTCAACAAAAAGAAGAAGGATTCATGCCTGTTGATGATGAAACAATGGCAAAAAAACTAGTACGTTCTGTCCGAATGCCATTTTTCATTCCATTGATTATAACACTTGTGATGAGCTTTGGTTTAATGGCATTTGAATCAGTTATCGGACTTTTCGTTGATAACCAATACCAAGCTACACCTCAGGATATTGCAACCATGGTAACATCAACTGGACTTGTAAGTGTTATAGTTCAATTATTTGTTGTAGATCGCATGGTAACACGCTTTGGAGAAGGAAAAATCTTAAACATTTTTATTTCCGTGGCTGCGTTAGGCTTCCTTCTTTCATTAGTTGCTACTAGTTTTGCAATGTTTTTTGCTATTTCGCTACTCGTTTTCCTTGCTACTTCTATCCTACGACCTGTGCTTAACACACTAATTTCTAAGCTTGCAGGCAACGAACAAGGATTTGCGATGGGAATGAATAACGCTTATATGAGTATTGGGAATATATTAGGCCCAACACTTGGTGGATTATTATATGATGTTAATATTATCTATCCATTCATCCTAGGGCTAATCCTTCTCATTGTCACATTATTCATCACAATCATGTGGCAAAGAAATTCAAAGTCAAAACCGCAAGTCAAAGCGATGATTTGATGGGACAGTGATGTCTTTAAAAAAGGTGACCAAATTCGGTCACCTTTTTCTATGTTGGGACTGGTCAACTGTCTTACATTACATTTTCGATTAGATAAATAATTAACGGTCCCATTAACACGATAAAGATGGACGGGAAGATAAATAGCATCATTGGAAAAATCATTTTGACTGGTGCTTTCATGGCCTGTTCACGTGCAAACTGAGTCCGTTGTTCCCTAATTCGTTGCGTCAGTTGGTGGAGAACCTTTGCCATACCGACACCCAACATGTCCGCTTGGATGAGTGAAGTAATGATACTTTGGAATTGTGGAATTGGAACCCTAGCACGGAGATCTGCAAATGCTTCTCTCCTTGATTTTCCTAGCTTCATGCCCTCCATTGTTTGCATAAATTCCTCTGACAATGGCCCTTTCATTTGCTTGCATACCTTTTGGATCGAGGCATCCAGCCCCATTCCTGCCCCAATCGATAAATTGACCATATCAAAAAAATCAGACATACTCTTTTGAATCTGATGTCTCCGTTTTTTAATAATTGTACTTAAATAAAAAGAAGGATAATAAATCCCTAGAGCCGCAACCACACCCGCTAGTAAAATCCTTGAAAAAATGGCCGTACTACCTAATAACAAAAAGACCGATAGAAACAGGACACCCCCAATTAACAGCTGTAAAAAACGAAAGTCGATGGCTGACATATTTAACGGGTATCCCGCTTCACGTAGCCTTCTCTCGAGTTCTCTTTTTTTCGAACTCGCCATTTTTTTATCAACGACCAACTTGAGCCTGTCGCTATAATTCTTCATTATATGCAACTGTAATTTTTGTTTCTTCACAGGTATTTCTCTTTCTATGTCTGGACCAAAATAATGCTTGGTCCGCACCTCAATTGCAATATCCTTTTTATATATTAGACTTAGCAGCCCACCAATGACCAACATAAAACAAAGAAAACTAGTGACAATAAAAAAGATTTGTATCATTGGAACCTACACCTCAATGTGTACAATTTTATTAATAAATAACCAGCCTAATATCATGTTAATTCCACCCACGATAAGCATCCCCCAACCTAATGGATGTGAAAAAAGCATATTAAAATATTCTGGGTTTACTAAAGTTAAATACAATGCCAATGCTGGCGGTAATAAAGTAATGATAACTGATGACATTTTACCTTGTGCAGTCAATGTCTTTACCTCATCTTGCACCCTTGAGCGATCAATAATTGTTTCCTGCATTGTTTCAAGTAAATATGCTAAGTTTCCACCACTTGAACGTTGGATTAGCAACGTAGTTAAAACCATTTCGAGCTCTCGGTCTGGTAATCTTTTAAGTAGATTATCAAAGGCATCCTCAATCTTAACACCATAATTGATTTCCTTAAGTGTATTCAAAAATTCCGGTCCTAATGGATCTTCGATTTCTTCGGTTACCATTTTCATCGCCTGCATGAAACTAAATCCAGCCCTTAATGCATTTGCCATTGTCCCTAGTGCATTCCCTAGTTGTTCAGAACACTTTTTCAGACGAAGTTTTCGTTTACGTTTGATATACAAAATCGGAAGGGAGAATCCGATGATTCCACATAAAATCAATAAAAGGAAATGGAACTCATATAAGTATCCAATACCCACAACTACACAAGCACCAATGACTCTCCAAATAAACAATTCACCCTGATTCATTTTTAGCCCTGATTGCGTAAGTATTGTTTCGTATTTTGAAAAATGAATCGCCCGCTCCATTCTTTCGCTGATCTTTTTTACGAAAACACCTTCACGATTCTTCTTTTTCTTTTCTTCCTCTTTTTTTATGGGTAAATATTTACTGACTCGTTTTTCATACTTTCCTTTTTCCGTAATCATTGTAATTACCATTCCGGTAAAAAGGGTAACTACCAAAAACGCAGACATAGCAATTAAAACGGAAGTGCTCATATCCACTCCTCCCTAATCATCGATCGCACATTAAAGCCAGCATACTCAAGCTTTTCAGCACAATCCGGAAGAATTCCAGTAGAGGCAAACTCTTGTTTCTTACCCTCCTGATAAACGAAAAGATCCTGCAGGACAATCGTATCTCCCTCAAGTCCTAAAACTTCGGTAATTTTCGTGATTTTTCTTGTACCGTCTTTCATTCGAGATTGTTGGACAATTAAATTAAGGGCACCCGCAATTTGTTCACGAATAGCTCTAACAGGAAGATCGAATCCGGCCATTAGCACCATTGTCTCTAGCCTTGCTAAAAGGTCTCGAGGGGTGTTCGCGTGCCCTGTTCCTAAGCTTCCATCATGTCCAGTATTCATCGCTTGAAGCATATCAAGTGCTTCCGCACCACGGACTTCTCCGACAATAATTCGATTTGGACGCATCCGCAGTGAATTTCGAACAAGATCACGAATGGTTATTTCACCTTGCCCCTCAATATTTCGTGGACGTGACTCCAGTGACACCACATGGTCTTGTGATAACCTGAGCTCGGCGGCGTCCTCGATTGTAACGATGCGTTCATTTCTCGGAATGAAGGATGACAACACATTCAATGTGCTCGTTTTCCCTGATCCTGTTCCCCCACTAATAAAAATATTTAGCTTTGATTCTACGGCAGCCTTTAAAAAATCGGCCATCTGTTCACTTAAAGTCCCCATACGCAACAAATCATAGATCGTAAAAGGAGTTGCAGAGAATTTACGAATTGTAATAGTTGGTCCATTTAAAGCAAGTGGCGGAATAATCGCATTCACACGCGATCCGTCTGGTAGTCTTGCATCTACTAATGGTGAACTCTCATCAATTCTTCGTCCTAATGGAGCAACAATTTTTTCGATTATCCGTAAAACATGCAAATCATCGCGAAATTGTACATCTGTTTTTTCGATTTTCCCCCTCGATTCAATATAAATATCCTTTGGACCATTTACCATGACTTCAGAAACTTCAGGGTCAGCCAGCAATGGAGAAATTGGTCCAAAACCTGTTAGCTCGTAGGACATATCATATTTTAGTTGCTTTTTTTCTTCGTAAGCGAGCTGTTCACCCTCTTCTTCAAGAAAGCTTTCCGAAAGCTTATCAATTATTTCCTCTAGGTTTCGATCTTGATAGATTGGCTTTTTCAATTCCTCAACTAGGTAATTGTGTAGGCGAACTCCTAGTTCACTTGATTTAACGCTCGCTGTCTTTATTTTTGGAGGGTCCTTCTTTAGCTCCTTAACCGGAGTCTCACCACCAAGCCTCGCTAATAACGACATCAGACCATACCCCCTGCATGGATCACTCGTTTTGACTTAAGCTTTTTGCGGCCGGTTGTACTAACAGGCACAACAATGGTATCGGCCATTTGAAAAATTTTTTTCGCCACCTGTGACCTAGGATAGGAATAGACGAGTGGCTTACCTTCATTGACTGAAGTAACCATTACTTTTTCCATTGCTGGTAATGTGAAGGCAACCTTTTGCCCAATGATCTTTTCGACCGTTTCGATAGTTAGCCCTTTTACCTTGGCATGGCGATTTAAAACCATTTTTACCTTTTCTAGAAGCTGTAAGGTTTCTAATGTTTCAATTAATAATTTTGTATTTTTTAAGGTTGGTAGGTCCTGATGTGTGACGAGAAGAATTTCATCCGATTTTTCCAAAGCAACAATTGAATTTTCATCTAAATGTGGTGCTGTGTCGACGACGACAATATCGTAGTTTTCCTTTAGCGCTTTTATCGCCCTTTTCACATCTTCACCTGTTATCACCTCTGCAAATTCAGGTCGCTGTGGAGCTGCTAAAATAGAAATTCCATTTTTAAATGGCGTCATAAAGTTTTCAATTTGCGACCCGTTACGATCTTCTTTTACCCAGTCATATATTGTTCTTTTCGGCTTCACATCATAGAACATGGATACATCACCAAACTGAAGGTCCAAATCAAGAATCGCAACCTTTGCTAATCTCTTTCCATAAGATGCAGCTAGGTTAACAGAGATACTTGTTTTGCCAACTCCACCTTTTGTACTTCCAACCGTAATGACTTTTCCGTTCTTTTTAGGTTGATCCAATTGATAGATGATCTGATTTTTAGTTTCTTGAATTGCATTTTGAATATCATCACGGATTTTTGAAGGACTTGACGATAGAAAAGTCACGTCGGTCGCTCCTGCACGAATTGCCTGTTTGGAATCTAGTTCTGTCTCATATTCGAAAACTAGCAATACCTTTGCATTCCGGTATTCCTTCTTAATTTTTGAACATAGATTGTATATGTCATATGAAATAGATTGTGGAAGTAATACAAGTGACTGTTCAGTTGGAAGCAATTTCTCGAAAAGTTCCTCATGAGTAGTCCACTCTATTTTTCTATCTACTTTTTTCGCTATAGCATCAAGCATAGACTTCGTTTCTTCATTTTCAAAAATAGAAATTAGTTTAATCATCACTTAAACACTCCTTCGTGAAGTTGGTCCTCATGAACATGCGTATGTGTTGGTTCCACATCGTGGTCCCCTTCTTCTCTAAGCATTAAATACAATTCATATCTTGACGCAAATCCTAATGCCAAACCTTGCTTCGGTGTTACTTCAACAGTTACCATTTGGTAACGTTTCTTCTCAGTTTCAGGATCATCCGCTGCATGACCAATTTCTATTACCCTCACATTTTGTAAAAGGAGTGTTGCGGAATCATGTTGTCCTTCCGCTTTATATTCTTCCGGCACCGTCATTACTGCCACAACATCGACAAATGAACCAGGTTTAACATGTCCAGCTACCCCTTGAACATCTGTCACGCCGAATGTCATCGCACGGTTTCCTTTTGCAATCTTTATTCCTGACGACTCAGCGGAAGCCACTTCTGTTTCTTCCGGCTGTACAGTTTCCTCTTTTTCTTCATCCTTATCTTCCTGTACAACTTCTTTGCTAGCAGTTTGTGCTTTCGTTGGCTGTTCAGTGTTTAAAAGTATGTATAATAGCCCAGAGGCAACTAGACCAAAAACCATTGCAGCTATCCAGATTTTTTTCGTGTTCATACGTCACCTGCTTTTCATATTTGTACTAGTTAATGAGTTTGACCTTTCTAATTGTTTCAGGAAAACCCTGGTTTGGGGTGTAACTGTTTTTTAGCTTGTATTCGATGAATTTCCCTGTTATTACCGTACTATTTCCATTCCCACTTGCTTCTGTTAATAAAAATGCTGCTAAACCCACAATTTCAATTTCTTTTCGTCCGTTCGGATATGTCTCAACGTCAACCAATGGGATGGTTACTAGCCGTCGACATGTATTGTCCACAGTAGTCGGATCATTACACTTTTCCTTTTTATTTGGGTCATTGTTATCCTCTTTAATTCTGTCATCAAATACATCGGTAACACTTGATATACTTCCTGGCTCGGTATTAGGCTTTTCTCCAATATTAACTGTGACACCTTCTTTAATCCCTTTTGCAAGTACATCTGCCCCTTGTCCACCGATCGCCAGAAATCCATAATTCCCGGTTTCAGATGATTCTGCTTTCAAACGAAATTCTTGACCAAAGCTTCCATCCTGAAGTAGCTTGTGCTTAAAAGCCACTGGTATCGCCCCATTTGGATCAACTAATGATTGTATTTCAGCCTTAGCATGTGCTTTTACATCAGCATTAGTTAGGTCTGGTGATAAAACTCTTGCGAAATAGAGGTTTTCTTTTACAGTTTGCGTAACTTCTACAGATTCTTGTGTAACTACTATTTTGTTATCCTCTGTACCAGCATCGACGATAGTAATGCCATTTTCTTGTGCAATATCTATTGCTGCCTGTTTTGCTTTTGCCCTGATTGTTCCATCAAAGGCTACTCCTCTTAGTTCTTGGGCTCCGGCAAGTACAGCCGCATCCAATGCATTTTGAAGCTGACTTTTCTTCATATATAAAGCACCTGCATCCACTACGATTGCTGAAAAACCAAGCAATACTACCATTAGGAGAGCAACAAGAACCATTGAAACACCACTTTGGTCGTGATAAAAATGTTTAATAAATTGATAGGTTCTTTTCATTTATTCCACCCTCATAACCGTTATATCTTTTAAATCGAACTCTCCTACTATTTGGCTTATAATCGGCGTTAAAAAGTCAACTTTGTAGGTTAGTTCTATTTTCACTTCATCACCACTTGTAGGAGTGGTTGTACTATCAGTTACCACCGAAGTACCAAAATATATGGTTTGTCCGACCTTTTTGGGTTCACCTGGAGTATTACTTTCTAATGTGTCTGTAGCATTCGTAATTTTAGTTTGGATTGTTCCTAAAGTGGAACCAACTGTTGCAACCCTAGCAGCTTCCCGCCCTGCATGATCAAGTGTTAAATATGCATGAAAGACACGGCCAAAATCTGTAATCCCAAATAAAATCATTAATATGATTGGTAGAATTAGTGCTGTCTCGACTAATGATTGACCTTTTTGTGATTTCATAGTAAAAACTCCCACATAAAGGTTAGTAGAGCTCCAATCGCTATTGGTACGGCATATGGAATGGATACCGTTCCTTGATTACCAGAGTTGATCTCTAATGAACCTTGAGTTCCTCTGAAGAACATTAGTGAAAATACCATACTTTTAAATGTGAATCCCAACTTCCTCTGTTTAATCAGGATGACAACCGCAATGACTCCTCCGATAATCACAGCATATATCCCCGTATAAAAAACGAACATTGCTCCTTTCCAGGCTCCGATTGCGGCTAATAGTTTAACGTCTCCAGCTCCTATACCTCCCATTGCAAATGGAATAAAAAGTAATCCGAGTCCCACTAAAAAACCCTTCCCACTAAATATAAAACCATCAAACCCAGAGAAAATAGTAAAGTAAATGAGGCCGCCGATAATGGCTGGAAAGGTAACAATATTAAGGATCTTTCGGTTGCGAAGATCTGTTATTACGGAGATGATTAGAATGAGGCAGATGATTAAGTTTTCCATTGGTATACCTCCAATTTATTAAAATGATAGCCCTGCCGGAGCAGGGCTTTAAATTGTAAATTGTTGTATTAAACGATCTTTGCCACTTGATTTTTTATTTCAACAAATACTTCTTTTAACTCTGTACCTAGAAATGTGATTGCAGTCACCAAAACAATTGCAATCAACCCAACCAATAACCCATACTCTGTTAATGCTTGTCCTTCTTCTTCCTTAACCAATCTTCCTACTAAGTTTTTCATCATTTTTGTTTCCTCCTAAATTTTTTTGTTTTATGTTTGTTCTTTATATTGAACTTGACTTTAGTATATATCGAACGTTCTATATTGGAAACAGCGAAAATAGGCCATTTGTTCTATATAATGACCATCTTTCTCTATTAATCTCTCTTTTTCTCTCTTTTTCTTACTATTTTGTTTTTTATTTAGAACAAAATATACTATATAATGAACATTAACGGAACAAACTAATAGGAGGAATGGATTATGCAGCATTCTTTAGACCTAGATCTCCCAATTATCAAGGCTGATACATTTATGAAGCGATTCAAGGGCTTGATGTTTGAAAGGAAACCATACGTAAATAAAGGGCTTCATTTAACACCGTGTGAATCTATACATATGTTCTTTATGAGATTTCCGCTAGATATTGTTTTTTTAGATAAGGAAAATAGAATAGTAGATGTCCGCTATAATCTCCAGCCGTGGAGGATTGCGATTCCTAAAAGAAGAGCTTTTTCTACATTAGAGCTCCCAACGGGGACTATAAAAAAATACAATCTACAAATCGGCGACAAACTTGTTCTTTAAAAAGTTCAGTTCGTCGTTCGCTAGATTGTTATTTGATCCACCCCACATTATGTTCTCTATATAAAACACAAAAGGTGACCTACAAAAAATAGGTCACCTTTTTCTATATTGGGTCAGAGGGACAGGTCACTGTCCCAGGAAAAACTGGTGGGACAAGGGACCTGTCCCCGTGTCCCAGTTATTCTCTGATTTTCGCATATAGTGCTTCTGTGGATTCGCTGACTTCTGCGTCAAAGTATGGTTCGTATGCTTCGATTGGAGGTTTTTTAGTTGTAAATACAGCGATTAGAACTCCGATTAATGAAGCTGTTACGGCTACGACAAATGGATTGGTAGCTTCCAACGCTTTTGCGATAATATACACTACTGAACCCACTAAAATTCCTGTATAGGCTCCTGCTTTGTTCATTCTCTTCCAATATAGTCCAAAAAATACAACTAAGAAGAAAGCTGCACCAAAGCCACCGTATACATACGTGAAGCCCATTGCGATAAACCATGGTGGTTTAATTGCAAGGATAACAGCTACGATTGCAATTCCAAAAATACTTAATCGCAACCAATTTCTAAAACCTTTGTCTGAAACCTTTTTCGAAGAGATGTTTAAATACACATCATAATAAAGTGACGTTGCACAGTGTAAAAGCATTGAGTTAGCAGTTGATATTGCTGCCGCACAAATGGCGATAAGTATAACGGCTCCAATAAATGGATGCATATACTCTTGGATCAGCAATGGAACAATATAATCTGTTGTTTTCCCAACTGGTAAGCTAGGTATTAATACTTTTGCACCTAGGCCAACGATGATAAGTGGCCCCATGATAAAAATTAATAAAAATATGGTACCCATGATCTGTAAGATTGCAATTTTAATATTTTTGGGTGCTACCATTCTTGCTACCCAGTGTGGTGAAGAAGGTGTTCCAAGTGAATTTGAGATAAAAATAGAAAATAATGCTCCAAGACCAAATGACCCCACTGGTGAAAGAAGGATTCCCTTTTCAAGTTCGGGTCCCCCTACAATTGTTGGCGCTGTAGTGGTAGCAAGTGTATCGAGGATATTGGTCATTCCGCCAGTCAAAACCAAGACAACACCAGCTGCTAATATAACACCAATTGTTATAAGGATTGTGTTTAATGTGTCAGTTGCAGCAACTGACCAGAACCCTCCCAGGCTTGTTAATAGTATGAATAGTAAGAAACCAAAAATAGCAAATTCATATTGAATGCCTGTTATCGTGGAAAACACAATACCGAAACCTGTTACCTGAATATTAACTAAGAGCAAGTAACCAATAAACATTAGTATTCCAACCAGGGCTTGGAGGGAACTCTTTTTCTTAAAAGGTTCAAATCGAAATCGAATAAATTCCGGGAATGTCCTTGCAGGTACTTTTGGCCTTCTGACTTTGTAGGCGACAAGTGGTAGTAATGCTCCACCAAAGGCCCAACCGGCTACCCAACCGATAATCGTAGCCACTCCAGTACTATAAAGATAACCCGGTATTCCAATAACCGATGCCACACTTACCCATGTAGCGGTTGTAGTACCGATACTCATCAGCAAACCTAGTCTATGCCCACCGATTGCGAAATCATCGATTGATTCTGCAGCCTTAAGGCTTTTGAGGTTTGCCCAGATAAGAAAAACAATATAAAAAGCAAATACAGCTATGTACCAAACCATCGAATCCCCTCACTTTTCTATTTATATTTAAATAATTTTCCAGTAGCTCCCCAACGCTTTACACCGGATTTTTCTACTTTATAGCAAAGAAATGTATTTAACACTACACTAAATACCATAACCCCAACCCAGAACATCATTGCTATAAACATAAAGACACCTACCTTTCACAAATACTTTCACTTCATCCTCAATCACAGGTACACACGTCGAATAAATTTTCAAACTATGCTGTATATTTTCTAAATATAGTATTCTGTGAATATAAAGATAATGGTAGGTTATTCCTTCAAACATATTTTGTCAATGTAATAATCTCCCAAAATAACCTAGATATCTGACATAATTTGCAATAAAAAAAGGACAGCTCATCAAACTGTCCCTTGTTAATAATCACATTTACATATTGAAATTATTATTCATTTATTAATGGACCCCACCCGAATAGTCGCAAATCTCGTATAAGCAATTGATTCGGTTGATGACCACTTTATGGTCGTACATTTCAACTATTCCTTCTCTTTTCCAGCTGTTTAAAATACGGTTGACACTTTCACGAGTAGTGCCGATGAAATCCCCTAAATCTTTGTTTGTTAGTTCGATTGCAAGCAGAATGCCATCTTTACATTTAACACCATGTGTTGTGGTTAGTTTAATTAATGTAGATGCCAGTGCTCCTTGCTTGTCAAAAAACAGGAAATCATATAATTTGTTCTGCATGATACGCTGTGTCCAGCCAATCCAACTCATGAATTCGACTGCAAAGTTTCCAAATTGATATAATAACTTTTTCAAGTCATTAATATGGATAATGCCGATCTCAGCAGCTTCTTCTACATCTGCACGATAATTGTAGTATAGGCTTTCAGTGAAGCCGCCAAATTCGCCAATTAGACTTCCTTTTTCTTTAATTGATAGTAAGAAGTCCTTTCCTGCTTCTGAGGATGCACGGAGTTTCACTCTGCCAGACTTGATATAATACATTTCTTTCGCTTCCTCACCATCCCAAAAGAGGTGAGTTCCCGCTCCTACTTTTCTTGTACGCATAATACTTTGCAATTTATTTAAATTTTCTTCAGATAAAAATTGATCGATGCTTTCGTTAATTGACTCTATATGAGGAATCTCGCTATTTAGTTCCTGTATACTCATTGCCATTTTTGGTTCCCCCCGCCATGACTTTATACTATAATCATACGGCCAATAGTGAAAAACCGGTATCAGGGGAACTCCTGAACTTTTTCTCCGAATTCCCCTATTTAATTTCCCGTGATTTTCCCCTAGACAAGCACATCCTCTAAGAACTCCCCCTACGACGAACATAAAATTCATCTTTAATGACCATAAAGATAAGGGAATTCCCTGACATACAATCTTGTTAAAAAGATTTACAATAGATAGGAAGATATAAAATTTCTATTACGTCTATATAAAGAAGAAATCACGAACAATATCGAGGAGAGATTACTCATGGAAGCAATACACGTGGAAATTGAACAAAAACTTCATGATTTGTGTACAAATACCTCAAGTGATTTCTCTGCATATGCGAATGTCGATCAAGAAACTCATACAATCCGCTGGGAATATGCCTACGGTTTTACAAATAACCGTTTTAAGAATATGGTCATTCGTCCAGGCAAAGGCCTATCTGGCTCCGTTGTCCGTTTCGGTATTACCATGATCCTAGACATTGATACACCAAACCGACAGCAAACACGACTCCAATACCCAATCATGCTAGCAGAAAACCTAGTTTCAGCTGTTGCAGTCCCGGTCCATGTGAATGGTAAGGTTGCTGGGGTCCTTCTAATCGGCTCACGCACTGAAGTAAAATACACAACCGACCAAATAGAGTTATTAAAAAAGACAGCAAGCGAATTTGCTGAAATAAAAAAATGAATCCCGTAAATAGGATTCATTTTTTATTTTTCATCAGTAGATTTTTCACTTCAATTAGGTTTAGGGTATGAGCCACTAAAGATTTGAAATGCCTCCTGCGGACACCACGATTAGCAAAAGAAATGTTTCGAGTTTGCTCAAAAAAACCGGGCGCATTTGCGCCCGATTTTTTAACCTTGTTTAACTTGTTTTCCGGTCATATCACTTAGCATACCAGCGTATTGTACGATATCGCCAGAATCATTTTTAATGGCACTGATCGTGAGCCATTGTAAGTAGTTCGATCCGTCCTTACGTTTGTTCCAGATTTGTCCTTGCCAGAAGCCTTCTGTTTCGATTTTTTGCCAGAGGTCCTCATAAAATTCTTTTGGCTGTTTACCAGATTTTAGGACATTTGGTGTCTTCCCGATAATTTCTTCCTCTGTAAAACCTGTAACCGTCGTAAAAGCTGGATTCACAGAAATGATTTTTCCATGTACATCCGTAACCATGATTCCTTCTGCAGTATGATCTATGACCTGTTTCGCAAGTTCCATTCTTCCATTGTAGTACATCCACACCACAAGAATTAAGCTTGCTAATGCCACCTCAGATAAGGCCATAAATCCGATTGCGTAATGTCCGTTGACATGGTACAGGATCCCAAGAAGAATAGGTGGGAAAAATCCTCCTAGTCCACCGATTGCTGATACAATACCATTCACAATCCCCGCTTGCTTTTGGAAATACATTGGTACTAATTTAAAAATAACCCCATTTCCCATTCCCGCGCAGAAAGCAATTGTTAAGCATCCGATTGTATACCAACCGATTGAAGGAGCAAATGAAAGGATCATGGCAGAAACCGTATAGCACCCGAACACAAACATCAATAGTTTTAAAGAATGGAAACGGTCCGCTAGCCAACCACCTATTGGTCGCATCAAGGTTGCAAGCACTATAAAGCCTGCTGTTCTAATCCCCGCATCAATCTTATCTAAACCGAAATTCTCCACTAAAAAGTTTGGTAAATAAACGGTAAAAGCAACGAAAGACCCAAACGTAATAAAGTAGAATAAGCTTAGAAGCCATAGTTTTTCGTTTTTATAGACTCCTCTAATTTGCTCCATTAAAGGAGTTTGAACCTTTACTTCCTTTTTATCTCCTAATAAAAAGTTTGCTACGATAAAAATGGCAAGAACAATTAAATATAATTGAACGGTTAACGACCAACCGATTTTTGTAGCAATCACTGGTGCTGCAAAGGTTGAAATTGCCGTTCCAAGGTTCCCCGCACCATAGATCCCATTAACAAATCCGTGTTTTTCTTTTGGGTAGTATTTAGGTAATGAAGTAACCCCTACTGAGAAAACAGCTCCACCGATACCCAGAAACAGCCCGCCAATCAATAGGTCAGTTACTGTGTCAGCTATACTAATATAGTAAACTGGGAACAACAATAAAATGAAACTTAGTAAAAAGATGATTCGTGCCCCAATTTGATTTGCGTAATACCCAAGTGGAATTCGCAAAATTGAACCAAGGACAACGGGTATTGCAGTAACCAATGCTAATTGATTTGCTGGTATATGAATATCCTCTTTCATAAAAGGCAAGAGCGATGAAATAAGCACCCAGACCATAAAACCAACAACAAGGTTTAATGTTTGAAGGGGAAGTTGAATTTTTCTAACCATCCTGGCCACACACCTTTTTTACGACATAGGTTAATCCCGCTTGCTCATCAAAAGCCGACCAAATATCGTCACTTATCGCTACCTCTGCAGTTAAAGGGACCGCAAAGAACTGCAACCGGTCAAAATAAAGGCGGAGGTGGGTCCGATCCGGGCAAAGCTCTGTTTTAATAATTTCCTTTTTTACGAAAGGAGCTTTATCATCCCCATCTTCATCCAATATAGAAACTTCCACATTTCCCAAAATAAAAGATTCCAAGCTACTAATTTCAGTTAACTCCACAGCTGCCACACCCTCTCTTAACTGGATAGATGAACATTTTATAACCTTGAAGATAGGACCAAAAGGCATCGTCTGCATGTGTTTCGATGTATTCGATGGTTTCATCCTCGGATTGCCATCTACTCATTCCTTTGACCTCAGCAATCACGATTTCAATGCCTTCCTCCGTCTTTTCCTCTAAGTACCAACTCAATCGTATGCCCTTAAACAGCTTTGTTAAGAGCTCATTAATTTCTTCCGTAAAATTTCCGGTTGCCTCTCTTATAAAACAAAAATCAAGATAGGTTTCACTGTTCATGTACGTCACGCCTTTTTCAACTTTTTATATACAACCAATGCGACTGGAAATAACACAATGTTTAAGCCGCAATAGATCAGCGTATTTACATAGTTTTCATAAAAGTATTGATGAACCATTTTTTGTGTAAAAATGATATTTAATAACAAGATGACGGATAGGAGGAGTACACCTTGGTAACTACGCTTCATATCGTTTCACCCTCACCGCATAGACTACACCATTTTCCACCTTCACTTGAATTTCCGGCAATGGACGGCGTGGTGGACCTGCAGTTGGTGCACCAGTTTCTACATCAAAGAATCCATGGTGGCAAGGACAAACCATTTGTTCCTCCTCCTTCACCCAAAAAACAGGGCAACGTAGATGGGTACATGCATTTTGATAGGCCACATATTTGTTTTCGGAAAGTCTAATTAAAATGGCATCATCATGGTCACCAGGAAAAGTAAAATCAATAGAATCACCCACAGCTATTTTACTCACATCGGTGATTTTTTTATGGGAATATTCTTTTTCTCCAAGTCCCATTAATTCCTTAGCAGCAACAGCCCCCCATGGCAGGGATGAAATTGCAAACACTCCCGCCGCTCCAACTAAAGTCTTCATGAAGCCCCGGCGGTCAAGGCTTCGTTCATTTTTGCGGTTAATATTATGCGTGTAATTATCCTCATTAAAAGGGATTTTATTATTTTTATCAGACGGCATTCCCATCACTCCTTAGCGGATGCTTCCTTTTTGAACATATTTCTAAAATAACTTCTGAATACCCTGTAAAATACCAGGTAAACTTATCTTTACGTTCGTTTCTCCTTCAAGCGGCATGCTTGTAACCCATTTTCCATTATCAAGATTATGGTGCTTCTTCTTATTTTCGATTTCTTCATCTGTTAACCACTGGATGGTGTTAGACGGACAAACACTTGCACACATTGGTGGAATGCCATCCTTTGAGCGATCAATACAGAGGTCACATTTGTACATTAAGTTTTGCTCTTCATCGAATTTCGGAATTCCATATGGGCATGCAATCGTACAGTTTTGACAGCCAATACATTTTTCCACGAGTGCGGATAACACGGCACCTGACTCATGGATTTGGATCGCCTGTGCCGGACAGCTTCTAGCACAAGCTGGGTTTACACAGTGAAGGCACATAAGTGGCATGGTCTGTCTATTCACAAGCGGATTCACATCATATACATAGTTTCGGTTTCGTTGTTCATGCCCACCGCATTGTGTACATGCCGCAAGACAAGAGCGGCAACCGATACAGTTTTCAAGTTCTAGGTAAAGCCGTTTTTGCATTTACTGCACCTTCTTTGCAACTAATTTTTCAATCTGGGCAGCACATGCCTTGAACTCTGGCATTCTTGAAATTGGATCAAGTGCTGCAATTGTCAGTAGATTAATAGATTCCTCATGACCGAAATGATAAGGAACAAATACCGTATCTTTTCGAATAGCTTCCGTGATTTTCACTTTATAAATACTTTCGCCCCTTCTTGTAAAAAGGCGAACACGTTCTTCATGCTGAATTTCATATTCTGCCGCCAATTCTGGATGAACCTCGACATATGGTTCCGGACACATATCATGTAGAAACGAAATACGTCTTGTTTGGTTTCCAGATAAGTAGTGGTACACGACACGTCCTGTTGTTAAGCGAAGTGGATATGTTTTATCCGGTTCTTCTGCAGGTGGACGATATGACAATGCACAAATTTTCGCTTTTCCATCTGGATGATAGAATTTCTTATCAAGGAACATATGTGGTGTTCCCTTGTCTTCCTCATCACGGCACGGCCAAAATACGCCATCTTGCTTTTCGATTTTATCCCATGTCGCCCCGTAGTAATCGGCATAGCCACCTTTACTTGCAAGTCGGAACTCGTCAGCAACGTCTCTTGCTGTTTTTAAGTGTGAAAAATATTCCCCTCTACCTAGACGCTCTGCAAGTTCAACCTGCATTTGCCAGTCAGGCTTGGATTCACCAATTGGTTCTTGTGCTTTATTGATTTTAATAATACGCCCCTCAATATTCGTAACTGTTCCTTCATCTTCTGACCATGTCACAGACGGAAGAACGACATCTGCAAACTCAGCTGACTCTGATAGGTAAAAATCTGCACACACCATGAAGTCTAGTGATTTAAGTGCCTCTCTTACGAAGTTTAAGTTTGGTGCAGATACTGCTGGGTTTGAGCAAAGGAGATAGAGTCCACGAATTGTTTTTTGATCCATTAATTCAAACATTTCATATGCAGAAACACCTGGTTTTGGCATTTCTTCAGGAGTAATTCCCCAAACACTGCAAACTTCTTTAACATGCTCCGGATTCGTCAGTTTGCGATAGCCTGGTAACAGGTCTGATTTTTGACCATGTTCTCGGCCACCTTGCCCATTTCCTTGACCTGTAAAAGTGGCTACGCCTGATTTTGGACAGCCAATTTTTCCTGTAATAAGGGCCATATTTGTATATCCAGATACATTATCAACGCCTTTATGTTGTTGCTCAATGCCGCGTGCAAACATTACAACCGCGTTTGGTGCTTTACCATAAATCTCAGCAGCGCGGATAATCTTTTCTGGTGCAATTCCTGTTAATTCGCTTGTGTATTCAGGTGTGAATTCCTTCACAAGTTCCTTTGTCTCTTCAAAGCCATTCGTGTGATTGGCAATAAATTCTTCGTCTGTATATCCATTTTCAATAAGTAAATGTAAAATCCCGTTTGCTAGGGCTAAATCTGTACCTGGTTTTAAATCAAGGTGTACATCTGCTCTTCTTGCTAGCGGTGTTTCGCGTGGGTCAACGACAATAATGTAGCCTCCTCGCTCCTGTACATTCCAAACACGGAACATGGAAGTCGGATGGCACTCTGCTGTGTTACTTCCTGCGATAAACAAACAATCTGTTTCATGGATATCCGTCCATGGTATTGTCGAACCACGGTCAACCCCAAAGGAGCGAAGGAATCCACCGGCAGCACTAGACATACAGAAACGTCCATTGTAATCAATGTAACGAGTACCTAGTGCGACCCGAGCAAATTTTCCTGTTAAATAGCATTTTTCATTTGTCATTGAAACTCCGCTGAAGACGGATAATGAATCCTTGCCGTGTTCTGCTTGCAGCTTCTTGAAGTTTTTTACGATTAAATCATATGCTTCATCCCAGCTTGCTTCCCGAAATCCTTCTTTTGTCCCTTTTAATGAAGCATCATCACGAATAAGTGGTTTTAAGATTCGGTCTTTGTGGTTCGTTTGCTGGTATGCTGTTACCCCTTTCGGACACATTTTTCCGACGGTTACCGGCCAATCATAGCGCGGCTCGACCCCAACTATTTTGTTGGTGGTTGTATTGACTCGTAAATTCATTCCACATTGCATACCGCAATAGCTACAATGTGTTTTAATTAATTTTTCGTTCGGATGAATGACATTTTTAACTTCTTTAAAAAACTTATCCCTTTGCATTCTGATTTGCCTCCTTGACTTTAACCTCGTGGGTTGGGAAGCCGGAAAATTGTGCAATCCGGTATTTTCTGCGACAAGGAAGACACATTTCTGCTAAATGATGGCCTTCTCTTGTTTTAAAATGAATATCGTTCACATCAAGTACATTGATGACATCTTGTGACTGTTCAGTCGATACAAAGCCCTCTCCACAAACCTTACATTTCTTCGTTTCTTTTTCTGCATAATGCTCACGATAGTTTCTTGCCAACACACTCATAGGGCGGAATGGAATGTGAGCAAGCTTTCCGAATGGCAGGTAAATCAATGTGATAATTACTGACCATTGGTGGATGAGTGACATCACTGGCTGACCTGCACCATGTAAGAAAATGTTCATGAAGGTTAAAAGTAAACCGGTAATGCTGACTAATAACAGCATATAAAGTGGCAGCAAGTCATACATAAATTTTTGTTCAGCTCTTGCCTGTAGATTTTTCATTCGGCGGTACAATGCCATACAAACCCCTGCAATTACCATTACTGCGGTAATATTTAACGCATTATAAGAAAGATTCGCGATGATACCATCTGCAGGTACGGTCATGACTTGTATCCCCATCGCAATGATGTTGTAATAGCCATTCTCGTCCATCGTAAAATACATCCAACCGAAGACTAGCGGAAATGTAACAAAACAAGAAAGGATGCAACCCCAACCGATTAAAATATGCTGGGTCCATCGGTAAATTCCCCTATTCCAAATGAAATTGTAGGTAGCTAAATGCTCAACAGATGTTTTTGGGGTTGATTTTCGAAATATTAGTTTTATACCTTTTTTAATAATGATCTTCGTTGGCGGTCTTTCTCCCCAAGCAATGAAGCGGTAAAAGAAACCTCCAATGAAAACAATCGTTCCTACCATATAGCCGTATAAATTTAAGTCAACATGTGTAAACATTCTCGTTCCAATAAATGATAAAACCGCCAGCCCTAGCACAGATAAAAACATGGACTTGGCAAATTTTGATGCAAACGCGTTATTATAAGCTGGTGTTTGCCTTTTTTGGATTGCTGCAGCTTTTGCCTGCATACGAACTCCTCCTCAAATCAATTAACATAAACCTATTGTAGAAGAAGTGTGATTTAAAACATATCAGGGAACCCCCCTATCTTTGGAAGAAAAACCCCTTATTTGTAACAATTCCTTGAACGATTGATTTTCTAAAAAAGCGCTAGAACATGCTATAATGGAACTATTGTAAATGGAAAACGTCTGGTTCGTTTTTAGGGGGAGGAATATCGTGGTTAAATTACTGATTGTGGACGACCATGCAGTTGTCCGTTCGGGACTGATGATGCTATTGAACGGGAAAAATAATATAGAAGTAATTGGGGAAGCCTCTGAGGGTGACGAAGCGATAAAAAAAGCAAAGGAATTAAACCCGGATGTCGTGCTAATGGATTTAAGCATGCCTCATGGAAAAGATGGATTAACAGCAACACAGGAGCTTCACGAACTCATGCCAGACATCGCAATCCTCATTTTAACCATGCACGATGATGAGGAATACTTATTTAGGGCGATCCAATCTGGAGCCTCAGGCTATATTTTAAAAAATGCTCCACACGAGGATTTGCTGGGAGCAATAGAATCAGTTTCAACAGGGAATGCCTATTTAACACCCTCTGCAACAAAGGTTTTGATGAGTGGATATTTGGACCGCGTCAAAAAGGGAGATAATGCGGACACATTCGCGTTGCTTTCAGAAAGGGAAAAAGAAGTGCTCGAATGGATTGCTAAGGGTTATTCAAACAAAGAAATCGGCGAGCGTTTAGTGATTAGTGTAAAAACCGTTGAATCACATAAAAGCAACTTAATGGAGAAACTCGGGTTGAAATCTCGACCAGAGCTTGTGAAATACGCAATGAAGAAAGGATTATTGCACTTTGAATAAAATTGACCGACTCAAACACCAATCTGAAATTGGCGGCCCAAATGTTTTGAAGCTTTTGGCCGATCTAGATAATCACATTGAGGACCCTGCTTTTCGCGAAGATGTTGAGAAATCATTACGTCATCTTGCTGATTTAACCTTCGCACTAGATGAATCCTCAATTGTTGCCATTACAGATCGACAAGGAAAAATTCAATATATCAATAATAAATTCTGCGAAATCTCAAAATTTTCGAGGGAAGAGTTAATGGGGCAGGACCACCGAATCATTAATTCTGGCCATCATGACAAGGAATTCTGGAAGGAAATGTGGCGTACGATTGGGTCTGGCCATGTATGGAAAGGTGAAATTAAGAATAAAGCGAAGGACGGATCATTTTATTGGGTCGATACGACGATTGTTCCCATTTTATCTGAAAATGGACGCCCCAATCAGTATTTAGCCGTACGACATGAGGTTACCGCCTTAAAAGAAACACAGGAAGAGCTAAAAAGCATGATGACCCGCGTCATCAGTATCCAAGAAGAAGAACGCAAACGTTTTTCACGCGAACTTCACGATGGCATTGGTCAAAGTATGTTCTCATTATTGATTCAACTCGATCAATTACTTAGCGAAAAGCCGGATGAGCGCCTTGGCCGTTTGCGGCAGGATGTTTCCTTTATGATGGAGGACATCCGCAGTCTTGCCTGGGAACTTCGCCCTTCTGTGTTGGACGATCTCGGTGTCGTTCCAGCCCTTCGAAAATATATTGAACACTACTCCCAGCATTACGGAATTAATGTGGAGTTCGAATGTACATTAAAGACACGCCTCGATATTCATAAGGAAACAACCATTTATCGCGTTGTCCAGGAGGCGTTAACCAATATCGCCAAATACGCCAATGTAGCCGAAGCGGTTGTTAAGATTCAAGAAGGCGATTCGGACGTTACCGTTGAAATCATCGACAAAGGCCAAGGCTTTACAGTTGATGAAAAAGGAAACGGTGTGGGCCTTTTCAGCATGGAAGAACGTGCTCGAGGGATCAGTGGTAGCATTACCTTGGAATCCGAGGTTGGTAAAGGTACTTCATTAGTGTTAGTGGTACCGAAATAATGGTTGGCCTGCTCTGATGCAGGCCATTTTTTTATACCACATTTCGGATTCTCCTTTGAATCTACTAAATTTTCAAATATAATGAAGGTAATTACTAGAAAGGATGTATGCTATGATCTTAAAACACCGAACAAAACCGGATGAACTGATTCTTCTCGAGTTATTAGACAAGCGAAGTGAATTGTCTAGCAAGGATATGCAGTACTTATCTAATCAAAAAAAAGGTTACGAAGGAGAAGTACGATTCGATACCTTGACGGAACAACTTCAGTGCGAATGCTTACTATTAAATGGATTATTACTAGAAGTAAATAACACAACCTTCCAAATAGACACTCTTACTCTGATCAATGGGAAAACTCACTTTTATGAGATTAAAAATTATGAAGGCGACTACTATTATGAGGCAAATAAATTATTCAAGAAACCCAAACACGAAGTGAGCAACCCCCTACTACAATTAAGTAGAAGCGAAACTCTGTTAAACCAATTGCTTCGCAACCATGGATGTCACCTCCCAATTGATGCTTCTGTTGTTTTTATCAATCCCTCATTCACTCTTTACCAAGCACCCCTAAATTTACCGGCGATATTACCAACTCAAATCAATAACTACATGAAGACATTGGACGCAACCCCTGTAAAAATAAACGAAAAACAGAAAAAAATAGCGGATTTATTAATGTCATTGCATATCGCCAAATCCCCATTTACTAAAATTCCAAATTACCATTACGAGCATCTTCGCAAAGGGATTACTTGTGGGAAATGTGATTCATTTTCTGTAGTGGTTGAAGGTAGGTTATGTAGATGTGAAGAGTGTGGACATAAAGAGTTGGTCGCTGACGCTGTAATACGAAGTGCTAACGAATTTATGATACTATTTCCAGACCAAAAGATTACTACCAATGCTATTTATGAGTGGTGTAAGATTGTACAGTCAAAAGAGAGAATACGCTACATTCTATCAAAGAATTTTACTATGGTTGGGGTTCGCCAATGGTCATATTTTGTTTGAATTAAAACGGTGTTGGATCGTTTTGCGTTTTGTTAACTGGGGATACTTTAAGAAGAGGATTTCATACTAATTCCTCTACACTTTCCCTCTTCATCCATTCGATGAAGAGGATTCAGTACTATTTCTTCGACGCTTTTCCTCTTCATCAGCTCGATGAAGAGGATTCGCAAATATTTCATCGGCTCTTTTCCTCTTCATTCACTTGATGAAGAGGATTCAGCACTATTTCTTCGACGCTTTTCCCCTTCATCTATTCAATGAAGGGGATTCAGTGCTGATTCCCTGAACACTTTCCTCTTCATCCACTCCATGAAGGGGATTTACAACTATTCCATCGGCTCTTTTCCTCTTCATCAGCTCGATGAAGAGGATTCGGAGCTAATTCCTTGTACACTTTCCCCTTCATCCACTCCATGAAGGGGATTCACAACTATTCCATCGGCTCTTTTCCCCTTCATCCATTCGATGAAGGGGATTTATTACAAATTACTAGTCCCTTTTCCCTTTCACCAACCCCAGGTAACAAACTCGGACCCATATCCATATCTATTTTCCCCAAAACAAAAAACCCCAATCCGCACCAACAACACTTGCGAATCGGGGTTTCCCATATAAAAACTAAATCTCAATTATTTTACTGCTTTAACCCAGTCAGCTGCAAATTTTTCAAGTCCTTGGTCTGTAAGTGGGTGCTTAGTAAGTTGCTCAATTACAGAGTATGGAATTGTTGCAATATGCGCACCAGCTAGAGCTACACGAGTAACGTGGTCTGGGTGTCTTACAGATGCAGCGATGATTTGAGAGTCTAAGTTGTGAACACGGAATAGCTCAGCGATTTTTGCTACAAGCTGTACGCCATCTTCAGAGATATCGTCTAGACGACCTAAGAATGGTGATACATAAGTTGCACCAGCACGAGCTGCTAATAGAGCTTGGTTCATCGTGAAAATTAAAGTAACGTTAGTTTTAACGCCTTTTTTAGATAGGTAACGAGTTGCTTCTAATCCAGCTACTGTCATTGGAACTTTGATAGTGATGTTTTTGTCGCCACCGTTGATTTTGAGAAGCTCTTCAGCTTCCGCGATCATTTGTTCAGCAGTTTCCGCATCTGGAGATACTTCAGCAGATACACTTTCTACTTCTGGCACAGTTTGAAGGATTTCAGCAATGCGGTCTTCAAATTTAACGCCTTCTTTTACAACAAGTGATGGGTTTGTTGTTACACCAGATAGTACACCCATTTTATACGCTTTTTTAATGTCATCTAAGTTAGCTGTATCGATAAAAAATTTCATTTCTTTTTCCCTCCAGTATCTTATCTTCCATATTGTTAGAAACATTTGACTCACCTATACTTATTGGTGGGTCAAATGAGTTAGTAAAAAATTACAGTACTTCTTTAAAGTTCTTTACAACATTCTCAACTGTAAAGCCGTATTCTTGTAGAAGTTTACCCGCTGGTGCAGATGCTCCAAATGTGTTAACTGCAAGAACTTTACCTTCGTCGCCAACGAATTCTTTCCACCCTAGTGGAGAAGCCATTTCGATTCCAAGACGAGCCTTAACAGCTTTTGGAAGAACGGTTTCTTTGTATTCAGCAGATTGCTTTTCGAAGCGATCCCAGCTTGGCATACTTACTACTGATACGAAAATGCCTTCTTTTTCAAGCTCTTTTTGAGCTTCAATTGCTAATGAAACTTCAGAACCTGTTGCAAGTAATAGACCCGCAACTTCTCCTTTTGCTTCAGAAACAACGTAAGCACCTTTTTTAACACCTTCATAAACAGCTTCTTGATCAAGCTCTAATGTAGGTAAACCTTGACGAGTTAATACAAGTGCTGTTGGCGTGTCAGTACTTTCAATTGCTAAGCGCCATGCTGCAGCAGTTTCTTTTGCGTCAGCTGGACGTAGAATAGAAAGACCTGGCATTGCACGTAAAGCAGCTAATTGCTCAACAGGCTCATGAGTTGGGCCGTCTTCACCAACTGCAATTGAATCATGTGTAAATACATATGTTACAGGTAGCTTCATTAAAGCTGCTAGACGAATTGCTGGACGTAGGTAGTCAGAGAATACGAAGAAAGTTGCTCCGAAAACTTTTACACCACCGTGAAGTGCCATACCGTTGATAGCAGCACCCATTGCAAATTCTCTAACACCGAACCAGATATTACGAGCAGCAAAGCTGTCGATTGCATAGTTCTTTTCAGAAGTGATAAGTGTTTTGTTTGATCCTGCTAAGTCTGCTGAACCACCGATTAATTGTGGGATTGCAGTAGCAGCAGCATTTAATGCTTTACCTGAAGCATCACGAGTTGCAACTGAAGAACCAGCATCAAAGCTTGGAAGTGAAGCCTCCCAGTTTTCAGGTAGCTCGCCATTTAATGCCATTTCAAATTGAGTTGCTAATTCAGGGTATGCTTTTTTATATTCTGCAAATAATTCATTCCAAACACTTTCTTTTTGCTTGCCAGCTTCAACGAATTGGCTGTAGTGTTCTTTAACTTCTTCTGGTACGAAGAATGGTTCTTCATAAGTCCAGCCGTATGATTCTTTTGTTAAAGTCACTTCATCTTTACCAAGTGGAGCACCGTGAGAAGCAGATTTTCCACCTTTGTTTGGAGAACCAAAACCGATTGTTGTTTTAACTTCAATTAATGTTGGACGGTTTAAATCCGCTTTTGCTTCTTGTAATGCTTTTTGAATTTCTTCTGTATCATTACCATTTTCAACGCGGATAACTTGCCAGCCGTATGCTTTAAAGCGATCTTCAACACTTTCAGAGAAAGAAAGGTTTAAATCACCATCTAATGAAATATCGTTTGAATCGTACATCACGATAAGACGACCTAATTTTAAGTGACCTGCTAGTGAAGCCGCTTCTGCGGAAACACCTTCCATTAAGTCTCCGTCACCACAAATTGCATATGTAAAGTGGTTTACTAATTCATAATTGTCTTTGTTATAAGTTTCAGCTAGATGTCTTTCTGCCATTGCCATACCAACAGACATTGCAACACCTTGGCCAAGTGGACCTGTAGTTGCTTCAACACCTGGAGTATGACCAAACTCAGGATGTCCTGGAGTTCTACTTCCCCATTGACGGAAACCTTTTAAATCGTCCATTGTTACATCGTAACCGAATAAATGTAATAAGCTATATAAAAGCATGGAACCATGTCCAGCTGATAATACAAAGCGGTCGCGGTTGAACCAGTTTGGATTTGCAGGGTTATGATTCATTTCTTTTGCCCAAAGAGTGTAAGCCATTGGAGCTGCACCCATTGGCATTCCTGGGTGTCCAGAATTTGCTTTCTCTACACCATCAATTGATAGAGTTCGAATCGTATTAATTGCTAACAAATCTAATTCTTTGTTATTTAAAGCTGTTTTCATGTAACCACACTCCTAATCTATTAAATTAAAGATAGTAATCCTATTGTTATACCCTACCTAAAAAAACCAATCTTTTCAATCTTTAAAATAAGTTGTATAATTAATTCGTTCACTAAACAAATTATAACCATTTATAATGTACCACCCTAGCCTTTATTCGTCAATTATCTAAATACAAACAATTATGTCAAATGTAAATTTAGTTTTTTGAAAGCGTCACCATAGAAAAAATTCACATATTGCCATTAATTATGTATAACTTAATGATGAAATCTTCTTTTTAAAATTTAGTTGTACCAACTACCAGATGGAGGATTTGTATGATTACTGGAGATGCAGCATATATAAAAAAAATAAATCGCTCGCTTATTTTAGAAAAAATCGTTCAAGAAGGCATGATCTCGAGGGCTGACATTTCCAAAGCAACAGCACTTACAAGGGCCACCGTTTCTGCACAGGTTGCTGATTTATTAGATGAAGACTTAATCATTGAAACTCAGCTAGAGCATAATAGTGTTGGGCGAAAGCCAATTATGCTTTCATTAAACGCTAGGGCCGGTTATGCGCTGGGAATAGATGTGGATTACAACCAAATCTCATTCACGATATCGGACTTGCTCGGGAAGCTTGTTTTTGAAAAGTCGATCGAATGTAAAAGCCGAGCCTACGAGGACATTCTTCAGATACTAATTGAACAAATAAATTTACTTGATGAGGAATACAGTGACAACCGTTATGGCATTATCGGTGTCGTAATTGCGATTCACGGACTTGTTGGAAAAGATGAAAAGATTCATTTTGTACCTCGATTCTTGTGGCGCTCTGTTAATTTGAAGGAAGACCTTGAAAAAGCATGCGAGCTCGAGATTCATATTGAAAACAATGCAAATATGTCCGCATTTGCTGAAAGGGTCTTTCTTCACCATGAAACGAACAGCCTACTATGTACCACGATTTATTCTGGAATCGGGCTTGGGATAATTATGGACAATCATTTCTTTCGCGGAAATGATGGGTTCGCTGGTGAAGTCGGTCATATGATCGTCGTTCCACACGGGAGGTCATGTTCTTGTGGCAATGAAGGGTGCTGGGAACAATATGCTTCAGAGTCCGTCTTTTTAGAAAATATAAGAGTGGAAAAAGGTCTTTCCTCTTTTACATATGATGACTTGAAAAAGCTAATTGCTGAAAGCGACCAAGATATCCTTGAGCGTCTCGAACACTTTATTTACTACCTATCCATTGGTTTAAATAATATGATTAACATGTATAATCCGGATACCATTATACTTGATGGAGAAATCTTACGTCTCTACCCCGATTCTATAAAAAAAATAGAAGAGCATTTATCCTCTTCTATCAGTCACTATCGTGAATTATCGGTTTCAACCTTAGGCAAAAGAACCGTTCGAATGGGTGCATGTGCCTTTGCAATCAAACGCTTTTTAGGCGTACCCATTTTAAATTTAACCTATAAAGAATGAATAACCATCTAAGGAGCAGGAGCCTGCTCCTTTTTATACGTTCAGATCTCTTTTTTTATAAAAAACATAGGTTACTGCTGTTAGAATGACGATCAAGCAAATGGAGATAACGACGAACACTACTTCAAACCCATCCCCTGTCAGCATATTTTCCGCTGTAAAATACTTAAATGGGACAACATATTTGAGGACTTCAAGTTTTTCACTTAAATCAATGACAATCGATAAAATAAAAGTTAATAGCAGAATTCCTGTAGCAATGGGAGCTACTCTTTTCGGTTTTCGGATAACTGCTGCAAGTGCAGAACCAAGCACTAAAAAAAGGATTTGTAATATAAACATTCCGCCCATTAACTTAAGTAGGTCCTCAAACCCATTATCCATTTCAAAAATCAAAACCGTCGCAATCGTTGTAACAGCATTAAAAACGATAAGATTAATAAATGCAGCTACTAGCTTCATCGTAATTACCTTTGTACGGGTAATGGGTTTTACAAATAAAAATTCAAAGGTCTTATCCCGTTCTTCCTTTGCAATGATGGAAGCCCCCATCATCGAGGCATGTATTGTCGCCATCAAAAGCAAATATAAATACAGAATCGCGAAATACCCAATCGGTGTTGATAAATCTAACGTACCCGTCCCCATTAAGGCTTGAAGTGCTTTTGGCATCGACTCTACAAGTTCATTCAAGGATTGCCCAGATGAAGAAAGGCTCGAGTATTCGGTGTTTCCCATGAATATTAAGAGGACAAGTCCGATGCTCCAAATGATGAGAGACTTTCGGTATGCCTTCATTTCTCTTAAAAATACATTCATACAAAGACCTCCTTTCTTACACAGAATGAATATCTTTTTTCGTATAGTAGATATAGCTCGCGATAATTGCAACAGCTACAATCCCTGATCCAACTATTAAAAATGCTCCCTCATAGCTAGTGTGTTCAATCATATAGTACGAATCAAAGTATTTAAAAGGAGACAGATATCGTTTAAACTCATCACCACTTGAACTAAGCATCCCGATAATGAAAAAAGCAAAAACAGTTCCTAAGGAAACGGAGAGTACCGATTTTATTTTCGGCAAGTAAACGGAAAGGAAGATCCCTATCGCAAGAAAAATGACTTGCAATAAAAACAACGAAATCGAAATTAGTAAAAACGCTTTTGTACTGTATTCATCCGTTGCCACTGCGGCTACCATAAGCCACGAGGCAACTATATATACAATGCTTGTGAACAGAATCGATGTAAATGCAGCTAAAACTTTTGCCGTTAAAATGGTTTTTCTTGTGATTGGTTTTGTTAGTAAGAAGTCCGCAGTTTTTTCTCTTACTTCCTTTGACACAATCGCCGTGCCAAAATTCATCGCCTGGATCGCCCCACAAAGGCTAATGTACACAAACACGTAGGAGTAAAATCCGAGAACGGAACCAAAGGTATCAACCTGTAGTCCTAATGCTTGCTTCATTGCATCCGGAAAACCATCCAACACCTTTTTATAATCTTCAATATCCTTTGCAATTGTGGGAAATATCGACATAAACAAGACCATCATTCCAACGAGCGATAATGTCCAAATGAGCGTGGTTTTTCGATAGGCCCTACATTCATGAAGAAAGACGTTCATATCATTTTAGGCCTCCTTCTCGTAATAATGCATGAAAATCTCCTCAAGGTCTGGCTCTGATACGGACAGATTGGTAATCTCAATTCCAGCGATTCTTTCCATTACACTATTGATATTACCTTTAAACAGGAAGCTAACTTTCTGATCTGTAACCTCTAAATCAATTACCCCTGGAATTGAAAAATAGTCTTTTTCATTTGGAGCTAATGGTTCAACCTCAAATCTTTTAAAATTGTTATCTTTTAAAGTACTAATCTTTTCAACGGTTACGATTTTACCTTCCTTGATAATAGCAACCCTGTCACACAGGCGTTGAACCTCGCTTAAAATGTGGGAAGAGAAAAGAATCGTCACACCTTTTTTATTTTCTTCCTCTAGCAAATCAAAAAAGCGCTGCTGCATTAATGGATCGAGCCCGCTCGTTGGCTCATCAAGAATCACAAGCTTTGGTTCATGGAGAAGTCCCTGGACAATGCCTACCTTTTTCTTGTTTCCAAGTGATAAATCATCAATTTTACGATTAAGGTCGAGTTCCATAATCTCAGCTAGTTCTTTGATTCTCTTGGAGCAATCCTTTTTATAAAAGCTTGCCGAATACTTAAGCAGGTCCTTCACTTTCATATTGTCATAGTAAAAGACTTCTGATGGTAAATAACCGATTTCCTTTTTAACTTCAGACGAGAATTGAACTGTGTCTTTCCCGAAGATCTTTGCACTTCCACTTGTCGGGTAGATGAGGGACAGCATGGTTCGAATGGTTGTGGACTTTCCAGCACCATTCGGCCCAATAAATCCGAAGATCTCCCCCTCCTCCACATGGAAGCTAATATCTTCAATCCCCCGCGACTTTCCATACATCTTTGTTAGGTTTTGAATTTCAATGACATTCATTTTCCAAGACCTCCCTACATTATTTGTAAAATGCTAGTTTTAGCATTTCAATGTATCCGTCCATTTCTTCAAGCAGATCTTCGAGATTTAACTGGTCTAACGGGATCTCTTTTGTTTGTTCTTGCTTTTGATAACCAAAGGCTTCGAGTGACCAAAAAATAATATTCATTGCTTTTTGAATATCGATTCCTTCCTTAAATTTTGATACATCAATCGAACTCGCTAGCTTCGAATAACTACTGGTAAGGATATCCTTGTTTCTTTTTTCAAGTTCAATCTTAATGTCCGGTGAATCTTCCTCAAAGGCAAGTCTTACAAAGTTAAACATCTCTGGGTGTTTTTTCATTAGTTCAAATTTAATCAATGTTATACTGCGAAATTTAGTAAAAATATCAGGCTCATCAAGGTCAATATTGGCAAATAAGTCATTAACCATTAACTCTAAATAATAGTCATATAAGAACAGATATAGTTCTTTTTTATTTTTAAAATAATGAAACAACAGCCCCTTTGATATTCCCGCTTGCTTTACAATTTCATTTGTTGATGCATTCGCATAGTTTTTTTCAGCAAACTCTTTGGTGGCTGCATTTAAGATTCGTTCTTGCTTTTCTCGCTCTAAGTTGAAGAATTTTGAAAGCATGGTAAAACCTCCAATTAACATTGACCGATGTGGTCAATTCCATTATATCCCTTGTTGACCACGTCGGTCAATAATAAAAAAAGGCCCCAAAGATTACCTTTGAGACACAGTCAGTCCTAACCAAACAATTGATCGATTTCCTTTTTAAGCTCTTCTAATAATGAAAAAGTTGAGGTATGACCTAGGCTTTCGGCTACATTCCGGTAATACCACTCTTGTTTATCCTTACCACGGCTAAATCTGCGCCAAACTTGATCGCCCTGCTCCTCATAGTCTCGGATGATTGACCGGATATTATGTAGCTTATCCGCACATACGACTGTTCGGTTATCTTCTGAGGCAGTCCTTAGAAATGAAATCGTATGTTCCTTCCTTGCTTCCCACGGCAGAGATTTATCCGGCTCTGAACAACCGTCCACAAGTTCTGCTACCTCATCACCAAAGCCATCTCTAATATCCGTTAGAGTTAACTCGGTATCCTCCACCGTATCGTGTAATATTCCTGCAGCTACTAGTTCCGTGCGCGCATTTATCTTCATTAAAATAAGGCCTACCCCAAGTGGATGTGTGATATATGGAATATTCGTTAGTTTACGATACTGCCCGTCATGTGCTTTACTCGCAACAATAATTGCTTTCTCAATCATGTCCATGATATTGATCTCCTCCTATCAAAAATAACCTGACACACAATGATGCCAGGTATCCTCAATTAAAGTACTTTACTCAAAAAGGCTTTCGTACGATCATGTTGTGGACTTTCAAATAATTCCTTTGGTTGATTCTCCTCAACAATATAGCCACCATCCATGAAAAGAACACGGTCACCCACTTCACGAGCGAAACCCATTTCATGGGTCACGACCACCATTGTCATTCCTTCTCGTGCCAGTTGCTTCATAACTTCTAAAACTTCCCCAACCATTTCAGGGTCAAGCGCAGAAGTTGGTTCATCAAACAGCATGATTCTGGGTTCCATGGCAAGTGCTCTTGCAATCGCAACACGCTGTTTTTGACCACCAGACAATGAATCCGGATAAGCGTCTGCTTTCTCTGCAAGACCAACCTTTTTCAATAGCTCCATCCCTTTATTATACGCTTTTTCATTCGAAACCTTCTTTACTTTCAATGGCGAAAGCATAATATTCTCCATGACGGTTTTGTGAGGAAATAAATTAAACTGCTGGAACACCATCCCGACATCTGTTCTAATTGAATTGATATTTGTTTTCTTATCAGTAATATCGACACCCTCTATAAAAACATGCCCCTCATCTATGGACTCCAATAAATTAATGCAACGTAAAAAGGTTGATTTCCCGGATCCCGAAGGACCAATGACCACCACAACCTCCTGGGGCTGAATATCAACTGAGATCCCTTTTAACACTTCATTCTTCCCAAAAGACTTTTTTATATTGTCTACTTTGATCATTCTGTTTTCAACCTCTTTTCAAGATAGTTTAGTAGGATTGTCAATGAAAGAGTTAAAATCAAATAAATGAAGGCCGCAGTTAAATATGGTTCCCACACACGCGCATATTGGCCAGTCATCATACGACCCCAGTGCATTAATTCCGGAGTTGCTACTACCGAAAGAAGGGACGAATCTTTTATAAGAATAACAAATTCGTTTCCTAATGGAGGGATCATTCGTTTAAATGCTTGAGGGATAATGACGTATCTCATCGCTTGAGCATGTGTCATTCCCAAGGAGCGAGCGGCTTCCATTTGCCCACGGTCAAGGGATTGGATACCTGCTCTAAAAATCTCTGCTATGTAGGCTGATGCATTTAATGTAAGTGCAATAACACCAGCGACAATTCCGTTTGTTCCACCTAAAAATAGGGGAACAACCCCAAAGTGGACTAAGAAGATTTGGACAAGTAGTGGTGTCCCGCGGAAGAAAGTTATGTAAAACATAAATGGAAGAGAAATCCATTTATTACGGATCATTTTTCCTAGGCCAATAAATAGACCTAGGATTGTCCCAAGTAAGATTCCGGCAATCGATAAGCCGATGGTTAATAATGCTCCTCTCCCAAAATAGGGAAGATAATCTATGATAATATCAAACCTAAAATCCATGGTGTGTCCCCCTTTTTATAAGCCAAAAATTGCGTAACACATTGAAGTCGTTACGCAATTTTTCACTGGTTTATTTCGAAGCTTCTTGTTCTGCCTTTAATGCTTCTAAATCTGGCTCTGCTCCAAACCATTCTTTATAAATATCTGTGTATTTTCCGCTTTCAATAATGGCTTCAATTGCTTTATCTAAATCAGCTTTTAAGTCGTCACTGCCCTCAGGGAACATCATGCCGTAGAATTCAGCATCAAATGTTTCTTTGTCTCCAACAACCTTTAGCTTTTTGTCTGGATTTTGCGCAGCGTAGTATTCAATAACACCGTTATCCGCTACAACCGCATCCGCTCCACCACTTTCAAGCTCAAGAATGGCTAAGTTATTATTTTCAAATGCTTTAATGTCAGGATGCTTTTCACCAAGTACTTTTTCGACAGCGAAATGTCCAGTGGTCGATGCTTGAACCGCTACCTTTTTTCCTTTCAAATCATCAGCAGTTTGAATATTACTATCTTCAGGAATCATAATTTTATTTGTTGATAGGAAAAAGGGAATCGTAAATAGATACTCCTTCTTACGGTCTTCGGTAATCGAAATTGACGAGATTGCCATATCATACGAACCTTTATTTAATTCAACAAAAATTGGATCCCAACCCGTATGTTTAACATCTAGTTCGTAGCCTGCCTCCTCAGCTACAGCATGAAGCACATCAATTTCGAAACCAACGATTTTGTCACCTTCCATAAACTCGAATGGTGCATATGCCGCATCTGTCATAACCTTAAGTGTCTTTTTTCCTGTATCTTCTCCCTCTTTTTCTCCACCTGTCCCACTCGTATCGCTAGTTCCACAGGCTGCCAAGAAGAGAAATACAAGCATGATTGAAAAAACCGTTATTTTCTTCACATATGTAACCCCTTTCACTTTTTATAAAATTTAAAATAGTTAACTTTTTCCTTATATTATCACAATGGTAGTCTAAAAGAAATATAGAATTGTTTTCCCCCTTTGATGAATGACTATCGTTACATTTTATGAACCTTATATAGAACTATAGAACTAACTAAACGACAAAACGGTGGTGACAGGAACTGGAATTTCGAATATATTTAGAATAGTAGCTATTTTCGAAAAGGAAGGTGTCTTTGTGGGGGTTGTGAAAGAGTTCGGAAAGATTTTAGCCATTTATTTATGTGTATTTCTATGTGTGATATTATTTGTACTTTTCCCTCGCGAACCTAGTATTGATTTTTCCGGTAAGGCAATGACTGTTGAGTATTCCTATCATTTTAATCTGAAAGAATATACAACGAGTGTAGGCACATTTTTAAAAAATGTTTATGAGAATAAAAGTCTTGGAGGAACTAAATTCGCCTCCCTCTCAGCCGAAGATGAAATTGCGAAGTTTTTTCCGAGAAGTCTTAAAATCATTTTGATTGGGTTCATTCTTAGTGTCGTGTTCGGAATAGTAAAAGGGATTCTTGACTATCGATGGACAAATTCAAAAAAGAGCTTTTTAGGAAGTGGTGCCACCTGGTTCTTCTCAGGAGTTCCTGACTTTTTTATTATCATTTGTTTAAGCTATTTTCTACTATTATATGTACCAGATTTTAGCATCATGGGAACAGAAGCCTGGTGGAAATTTATCGCACCTAGTATTCTCGTATCAATTGCGCCAATGCTTTATGTAGCAAGAATCACGTCGGTTTCACTTCTTACTCAGGACCGCGAACCCTACATTCAAGTGGCATTTGCTAAGGGATTCACAAAAAATAAAGTGTTGCTCAATCATATGATGAGGTCCTGCTTAATCACGGTTTCTAGTCATTTGCAATCAATAATGGTATTTGTTCTATCAAACCTATTGGTTGTCGAATATTTACTAGGTTACCAAGGAGCTGCCTATCGATTATTTTCAGCAATTGGCTATACCAACTATATCCCACCAGGTGGCGGTGCCGATGAACGTGGTCTAATCATTGGGATTTGTATAAGCTTTCTAATACTTGTAATGGTGGCTCATATGATAAGCCAAGTACTCAAAATGAGATTAGATCCAAAATAGGGGTGTTTTATGTTAAATCGAAATTGGTTTTTAATCACCGGCATATTTATGTTAAGTATTCTTCTTCTCGTTACCTTTGTGGGTCCACATATTCCATATGTCAAAGAAGGAATTGAAGAGGGCAGAATTCGTTTTTTAGACGGTGGTAAGGGTTTGCTTAAAGCACCTTTTTCACCAGGGCAACAACCTCCTTTTGGCTCTGACCATGAAGGTAGAGATTTATTAAGTGTAATCATCGTTGGTGCGAAAGATACACTAAAAATCATCTTAGGCATTGTGGTTATTCGCTATTGTTTAGCTATCCCTCTTGGGTTATTAGCAACACGTAAAAATAATCCCTTTTCCTGGATAGTTACGACTTGGAACAATGTCTTTTCGAGTATTCCGATTATTTTTTCTTCACTGCTCTTATTGGCAATTCCAGCCCTTGTAATGAATGAAAATCGTTTATGGTGGTCGGTTTTACTTTTAGCATTAATTGAGGTTGGAAAAGTAAGTCACATCATCCGTGAGGAAACCCAAAGAATCGTAAGAAAACCGTATATAGAGGCTGGAATTACAGTCGGCATTTCCCCGCTTCGACTAGCGTTAGGAAACATTTTACCCAATACATATCCTGCAATTATGGTAAATTTCTTTATTGATATCGGAAGAACCTGTCTTTTAATCGCACAGTTAGGTATTTTTGGTGTGTTTCTTTCACAAGTGTTTGTTCAAACCAACTATGGTGCTGGAGAGATGATTAATACAAGTCTTAACTGGCCAACGTTACTTGGACAGGCTAGAAAAGACATGATTAGCTCGATTTGGATTCCATTTTGGACGTGTGTTGCAATCTCCTTTACGATGTTTACTTTTACCATTCTAGGGGAAGGCTTGAGAAGGTATTTTGATCGAAAAACAACCTAAGTTGTCAATATTCCTTGTTAAAGTGTATAGTAAATGATGGGAAATATTATTGAAAACTGTAAGTTGAAAGGAGCTTGTTAATGACTACACCAAATAATGAATTACCAGCTAAAACATGCACCATTGAGCGTCTTGTGACAATGGAGTCAGACGTAAAAAAAGTGTTAGAAGGTAAAAAAACAGCTACACGCAGAAATGGTCGATATGCAGACGTAGGAGAAATCATGACTCTTGAGGGTCAACAATTTAAAATTGACCGTGTATTTGAACAATCCCTAGGTGAGTTGACAGATGCGGATGCAAAACGGGAAGGCTTTGATACTGTTGACGAATATAAAGAATCGATTCTTTCCTACCATCCTGGCATGCCTTGGCTTCCTCATATGAAAGTTTGGGTTCATGAGTTTAGTAAAGTCAATTAAAAACATCAGAAAACCCTTGTCATTATAAGGTGGACAAGGGTTTTCTCTATTTATGACTTGTTTTTTCAAAAAGTGTCTGCTGGTGTAATGCATAATCTTCAGGTGCTACCGTTTTTATTTTTGTGATGAAATAATAGTATTTGTAGATAACAACTGCGACCAAAAACAACTTTAACCAGATGCTATCTAAAATAAAAAATGGAACTGCAATCATCGCATCTGCGGTTAACAAAATGGTCAACTTTTGTTTTAACGTCATTTCACGCCGCTTCACAAAACCTTCTAAATGCTTTTTATAGATACTAGTCCCTTTAAACCACCGATCAAATTTTTCCGATCCTTTTACAAAAAAGAATGATGCTAGTAGTAACAGGGGCGTAGTGGGGATGATGGGCAATACGATTCCTACTACCCCAAGGCCAAAGAAAATAAAACCTAAAACAATATATAAAAATTTCGTGATATTCTTCACCATAATGTCCCCTTTCTATGACTATAAGGACTTCTTTCCTATTATACCACGTATCTTTTACTGGAAAACCACTGTCACAAAATAGTAAGATTATGAATAGGGAGTTGTGAGTTACATCACTTACCTTTTTTATTATAGTGCTATCATAATAGTGGAATATGTTGTAAATGGGGGACCATAAAATGGATGTTGTTTATCAAGCACTTGTTTTCATACATATTTTTTCAGCCATCCTTGGAATGGGACCTGGCTTTATTTTAACAACGGTTGTGAAGTCGGGAGATACGATGACAGAGCTTAGACATTCGTATGCAATTAGACATAGGCTACACATATTTGTCATGGTTGGTGGTATACTCCTGCTCGTTTCTGGACTTTTAATGGGGGCTATTAATCCTTATCTCTTTACGATGGGCTGGTATGTGACAAGCTTATTGCTGTTTCTTGTTGCGCTCGCAATGGGACCATTTGCCCTTACCCCTAAATCAAAGCCAGTAAAAGCTTTATTAGAATCACATCAAGGTGAAGACATTCCTGCTGAATACTATCCTTTGGCAAAAGCTCTTTTTCGAGTAGAGCATATCGAGAATACAGTCTTTTTGATTATCATTGCATTAATGATCTTAAAGCCTTTTTAAATGATATAACTGTTTATTCTACAAAATCCCCATCATTCATTGGTGGGGATTTTCTTCGAGTGCTTGTTTCTTTTTAAATGGAAATGTGGCTCCTTGTGTAAGTAGACTTATTAATAGAACAACCCCGACAAGTAAGGATGCAATTATCCAAAAATTAATGCCAAATCCAACAACCTTGAATGCCCCTTCGTAATAATTCACGTCTGGACGATTCATATTAGAGGATATGATCGCAGCCGTAACATGTTTTGTGGCATACAAAAAAGCAGAAACCGCGATGAAAAAACACCCCACAAATGCCTTAACTTGTTTCATTCTACCCCTCTTCTCTATTTCACTTTTGGTTAATCGTACCATGATTACAATTGGTAGGACATATTACTTTTTGCCTATGTTCGATACAGGGTTTTCTCACAAAAAAATGCCGCATAAAGAATTTCTTCTTTATACGGCTCTAAGGTTTATGCTTCTACTAATTCTTTTTCTAGCATAGTACCTTTTTGTGCAAAGTTTGTATGCCATGAGAATGCTTTTTCTAATACATGTGGTGTTTGGCCACCTCTTGTAAGTGCTTCTTGGTAGTAATCACGAAGCTGTTGCTTATACATTGGATGTGCACAGTTTTCAATCAATAATTCCACACGTTCTCTCGGCGCAAGTCCTCGTAAATCTGCATATCCTTGCTCTGTTACGATGACATCAACATCATGCTCTGTGTGGTCCACATGTGAGACAAATGGAACGATACTTGAAATGTCGCCACCTTTTGCAATTGATTTTGTAACAAAAATCGCTAGGCGTGCGTTTCGAGCAAAGTCACCAGAACCGCCGATTCCGTTCATCATCTTTGTACCAAGCACATGGGTTGAATTGACGTTTCCATATATATCAAGTTCAAGTGCTGTGTTTATAGAAATAAGTCCGAGACGACGGATAATTTCAGGATGATTTGAAATCTCCTGTGGTCGCATAATTAAACGATCACGATACTTGTCAAAGTTTCCAAACACTTTTTTCATTTTTTCTTCTGATAAAGTTATCGAACAACAGGAAGCAAAGCTTACTTTCCCAGCATCCATTAAGTCAAATACCGCATCCTGTAATACTTCAGAATAAACCTCTAAATCTGTGAAATCCGAATCAAGCATACCGTGAAGTACTGCATTTGCCACAGATCCAATCCCAGATTGTAGGGGTGCAAGTTTCTCTGTTAAACGGCCAGCCTCAACTTCTTTTCGTAAAAAGGTTAAAAGATGCTGTGCCATTATTTCTGTTTCTTCATCTGGTGGTACGATTGTTGACGGAGAATCAGTTTGGTCTGTAAACACAATTCCCTTGATTTTTTCAACATCTACTTTGATTCCAGGCAAACCAATTCGATCATCTGACTTTGTTAACGGAATAGGTTCTCTTTCGCCTTGCTTACCTGGTGCATATAAATCATGAACTCCTTTAAGCTCTGTTGTTTGTGCAAGGTTGATTTCAACAATGATTGATTTAGCATGTTGTGCAAAGGTTAAAGAGTTCCCGATTGAAGTTGTAGGAATGATTAACCCATCATCATCAATTGATATCGCTTCCAAAATTGCAACATCGACATCCATCACATTTGAACGAATTAATTCTGATGTATGAGATAAATGCTGATCTACAAACAAGAAGTCCCCATTGTTAATACCTTTTCTCATTGTTGGATCAGCTTGGAATGGTAAGCGTTTACCTAAAATTCCTGCTTCAGCGAATAATTTATCAACATCAGAGCCTAATGATGCCCCTGTATATACGTTTACTTTTAGGCTTTCCGTTTCGGCACGTTTTACAAGTGCAAATGGTACCGCTTTCACATCACCGGCACGTGTAAAGCCGCTGAGGCCTAATGTCATACCGTCCTGAATCCACTCTGCTGCTTCTTCGGGTGTTACAACACGGTCATGTAGACGGGTGTCCTTAATGCGATCTAGTTTATTAGTCATATTCTCCCATCCCCTTTATGAAATTGAATATTAAGATAATTTTACCTATATTCTCTACATGAAGTGGGATTTCTGGAGTAAAGAACATAATAATTCGATAAAAGAGAAGAACAAACCCCCAAAGCAGAAGATTTGTTCTTTTTCTAGAAAATTAGAATCCTAAAAGTTTCCGAAAGTAACTTGAATAATTTTGACTAACAGGGACCCGGGCACCGTTTTTCATTTCTAAGACAAATGTGGAATGAGTATCGGGATGTATTTCTTTGATTTGATTCACATTCACGATAAATGAACGGTGGCAGCGAATAAAAGAGTCCTTTGGCAACGTGTATTCAAATTCCTGTAACGAATATTTATGTGTCCCCGAGAAACCTTTTGTGTACACATGCGTTTTTTTATCTTTTGCCTCAAGGTAAAGCACATCTGAGAACGGGATGGGAATCCAGCCATCTGGAGACTTTACGGTTACCACCGATTTTCCATCTGTTAATGCTGGGTAAATTGCCGTTACGCATCCTTCCAACTGTTCCCCATGAAAAAAAGGTACGGCCATGCCATGATAAGGAATGCCAAATACGTCACGATTAATAAATTCGGAAGCCTTTTGTCTTGACGTAATGGCTTTATACGCAATGGTCCCCTCTTTTACTTCATCACCTGGTTTAATTTTCAAATCAATTCGTTTACTTGGTCGATAATAAAGATATTCTTTTGTATTTGAGACAGCAATTGATATCTCGTCGGAGAACAATTCCCCAATCACATCTAAGAGTGAGCCAATTGTTATATCCTTCACACGTCAACATCCTTTGTTGTAGAAATCTAGTATCCTCTTCTATTTTACAAGTAATTCATAGATAAAACATCATCCTTCACAAAAATTCATCATGTGCGTTTAAAATGGCTTTTACTTGTGTATGAAGTATAATGTTAGTAATCACGTTTTAGGAGGAATACATATGTACCATACACTTGAAGAATTCTTACAAGATTGGAATTATGAAGGTAGTGCCACTCAACAAATCCTTGACGCTTTAACAGATGAGTCATTATCACAGTCTGTTGCAGCTGGTCACCGTACATTAGGTGAACTTGCATGGCATGTTGTGACTTCCGTACATCAAATTATTTCACAAACTGGACTTCAGTTCGAAGGTGCGGCTGGTGAAGCAGTTCCAGCATCAGCAAAGGAAATGGCCGATAGCTACCGTACAACAAGTGAAAACTTAGTTTCTGCGATTAAAGAACAATGGAACGATGCAACATTGAAGGAAATGAAAGAAATGTTTGGTCAACCAATGCCTGTTGCCGTGATACTTGGCATGACGAATACCCACCAAATCCATCACCGCGGACAAATGACAATCCTAATGCGTCAAGCTGGATTAAAAGTCCCTGGCGTTTACGGTCCATCAAAGGAAGAATGGGGCGCATAATCTAACATTAAGTTTGGCCACTAGGGTACCCTAGTGGCTTTTTAGTATTGTCTGGTTTTGGGTGATTCGTTCTAAATGAGTTTAGGGTGATCAGGGTCTAGTTTCAGGATGCTTTTAGCCTCATAGAGTGGTACCACTTTCCATTAACTAGGAAGTTGATGGTACTCTAAATCCTTTGGAGTGACATCATTTTCCATTTTCTAGGATGTTGATAGTACCCCAAGCCTTTCAGAGTAACATCACTTTCCAGTTCCTAGGATGTTGATAGTACTCCAAGCCACTCAGAGTGACACCAATTTCCAGTTTCTAGGATGTTGATGGCACTCCAAGCCTTTCAGAGTGATATCAATTTCCATTTCTAGGATATTGATGGTACTCTAAGCCTTTCAGAGCGACATCATTTTCCAGTTCCTAGGAAGTTGATAGTACTCTAGCCTCTTTAGAAGACACCGCTACTCCGATATACGCTCTTACAAGCGTAAAACCACACTCTAGTTGACATAATCTTTTTCAATCAAACGTTTGTTTAGCGGTCTACCCCTTGGGGCACAAGGGATTCCATTTTCAATCAAGCGTTTGTTTGAATTTTTGCTTACAGAATTTCTAGAAACTACAAATTCTACCTTCAAACGCCCGTTTAACTTACATCCCTTGGTACACAAGGGTTCCCAGCTTCAATCAAATGTTTGTTTGAATGCTCTTTTTGTCATGCAGCTACTTTTTCCCTTCTCGTAAACATCCATTTTAAAAAGCTCGGTACGATTAAAATAATGAACAATAGTCGAATCAGCTGTAATGAACTTACTACTGCAGGATCTGCTCCGATTGCGGTCGCGGTTAATACCATTTCAACCAAACCGCCCGGTGAAAAGCTCAGTAATGCAGTTGGTACATCTAAATCTGAAATTATGGCAAATAGATAGCCAAAGCCAAATGAGAATACGAGTAATAACAACGTGAGAATAAAGTAAACTCCACAATACTTTCCACCAATCTTTAAATCTCTTAGATTGATATTATTCCCCATTCTCATCCCAACCGTGATTTGGGCAAGAATTAGTAACCATGGTTGAATAGGTGGTAACCCCACTCCCACTACACCGAGTAAAACCGTAACTGCAAGTGGACCAATCACATACGCCGCCGGGAGCTTATTTCGAAGGAGCCACCCCGCTAAGAGAGCTATACTGAACCATAAATATGCATAAGCAGGTACACTGCTGAGATTTTTTGTGACCTCAAATGGATTTCCAACACTTGCTATGAACCAATGCGTCACAATAAACGGAACCATGAACACAACCGTTAACAAACGAACCGTTTGAAAAATCGTTACCATTGCAGAATTTGCTTTTAACGAATGGCTTGCGGCAACCATTTCGGATAGTCCCCCAGGGATTGAGCCGAACACACTGGTCATCGGATCAATTTTAATAAATCGGGTTACAAAAATACTATTTACTACACTGACCGTCAAAAGCAAAATTGTCATAATTAAAAATGGGATGATATACGGATAGACCGTAATAAAGGTTTCTTTAGTAAAGGACAATCCGAAGTAGATTCCTAGTGTCGCGAGTCCAACATTGTACAAGCGTGCTGACACAACCATTGTTCGATGTGTAATGGCTTTGTATAAAATCATGAATGTCATCGGTCCCAGTATCCACGGAATCGGAAAGTGTAATAAATAGAACGCCATTCCCCCCGCACCCGCTACAATATAGGACTCTATTAAGCCTTTCTGCTGTGAAAATTTCATATATATTCGACCTTTCTCCTTTTTCATTCTTCTATTATAATATGCAGGAAAAATCCCCTCTTTGCAGAATATACTTTGTAAAAAGGAGGGAACAGCTTGGAAAACTTTCATTTTTCACATACTATTCGCGTGAGGTATTCTGAAATCGATGGTCAAAAAATTGTTTTTAACGCGCATTATCTTACATATATAGATATCGGCTTCACTGAATACATGCGTGAAATTCTTGGGCCTGATTGGCTTACAAATCAACACTCTTCCCAATTTGAACCAGTTCTTGTTAAAAGTACCGTTGAGTACAAAAAACCAGCATTACTAGATGATCTCATCACTATTTATGTTCGGGTAAAAAAATTGGGTACTTCCAGCCTCACCCTTGAGAGTATCATAACACGAGATGATGAAATCTTAGTTGAAGCCGAAACCATCCAAGTAAATTACAACAATGTTACTAAAACATCTACACCTATACCTGATGACATTAAACATAGAATACAAGAATTTGAAGCTTTATAGACCTAAAATGAAGGCGCTAGTAGACACCTTATTTTTCAATCAAATGTTTGTTTAGCGCCTTTTCTCTCTTTTTCCAAGGGTTTTCACATTCAATCAAACGATTGTTTGAAAAAGCAACGAAATACTCCAATCACGTTACCGACTTCCTTCAATCTCCTCATAGGCACGAGGTCCTTTCAAATCCTACTTTAGTAGGAATAATATTCCGCTTATATTACAAATATATTTCGACATTGACATATTTGCTCTTTTACGAAACCTTGATTCTAGTAGGTTTTGAAACATTACAATATTAACAATATGTAACAATTTCGCGACAAATGGAGAATTTTATAGAAACTTATGATAATATGGTAGAGTAAAAGACTCGGATATAGACTAAGTAGATTAGTAAGAAAGTAGGAATTTTCTTGAAAAAGACACTCGTAACCTTAAGTGCCACTTTAATGATAAGTGCCTTTTCTCCATATGTAATATCAACTAGTGCAGAAACCATGAGTACACTTCAAACTGACCTTTCTGACACACAAAAAGCATTAGCGGATTTAAATGCTCAAATTGCAAAGGTCGACAAAGCAATTGAAGATAACCGTACAATGATCGCTCAAACAGAAGCGAATATTAAGAAAACAGAAGAACAAGTAAAAACTCTAGAAGTAGAGATTGAACAACTTGAAAAAGAAATTGAAGCTCGTAATGAAATTTTAAAAGAACGTGCCCGCATGATGCAACAATCTGGTGGAACGATTAGTTACCTAGATGTTATTTTTGGTGCACAAAGCTTTTCTGATTTTATTAACCGTGTGAGTGCAGTCTCTACTATTATGCAAGCTGACCAAGAAATAATTGATGAACAAGCGAAAGCAATTAATCTGGTAGAAGAAAAGCAAGCTAAGATTCAAGAGACTCTAACTGCATTAACAAACGAAAAAGAAGAATTGGTAGCCATGCAAGGTCAAATTGAAGACCAAAAAGCTCAAAATGACGCATTAAAGGCTGCCCTAAAATCAAAAGAACAAAAAACTTTAGCGGACATTGAAGACCTTCGTGCTAGTATGATAACTGCAACTCCTGCTGTTAGCACTACTGCTTCATCTAGTTCTGCTCCAACAACATCTAATACTACTGCTACTGCTTCAGTCCCTACCTCTACACCAAAGGTTACGGGTTCAATCAGCACAGTAATAAATGCAGGTTATAAATACATAGGAAACTCCGTCTATGTATTTGGTGGTGGAAGAAGTGCTTATGATATTGCAAATGGCCGATTCGATTGCTCTGGATTTGTACACTGGGCATTCGCACAAGCTGGTGTAAGTGTTGGTTCTAGTACAAGCGTATTAAGAAGTCAAGGTACCGCTGTATCAGTTAGTAACATGAAACCCGGTGATTTGGTATTCTTTGACACCTATAAAAAAGATGGACATGTTGGAATTTATATGGGTGGCGGTAAATTTATCGGCTCACAAAGCTCTACCGGTGTTGGTATTGCTGATATGACAAGCGGCTATTGGAAAAACCATTTTAAAGGGCACGTAAGACGAGTTATGTAATGGACGAGCCCAAGACTTAAGCATCTTCAATTTGAAGATGCTTTTTTTGTTAAGAAGATGGGAAGATCTTGGTCCCTTATAAAAAAAGTTTTTTGACTCTCCCCCCGATTACTTTCAAATTGTTTTCATTTAATTTATGATAGGAAAGTAAGCTATCATACTGGAGTGACATACGTTGGATACAAAAAAAGCATTACCTATATTATTTGCAGTTATGTTTTTGGTTTATGTTGGGTTCGGGATCATTATTCCTGTTATACCCTTTTATGCAGAAGATCTTGGTGCTTCACCTACTGAACTAGGGCTACTCATGGCTGTCTATTCATTAATGCAATTCTTGTTCGCACCGATGTGGGGAAGAATTTCCGATCGGATTGGGCGTAAGCCTGTTATTATGATTGGGATTTTGGGACTTGCGATTTCATTCTTTCTCATGGCGTTATCGACAGAATTATGGATGTTGTTTGCAGCCAGAATCATTGGTGGCTTTCTTTCAGCCGCAAATATGCCAACCGTAATGGCCTATGCTGCCGATATTACCTCTGAGGAAGACCGTGGTAAAGGAATGGGGGTCATTGGTGCATCAATTGGTTTAGGGTTTATCTTTGGACCAGCAATTGGTGGGATTTTCTCAAAAACAGACTTACAAATGCCATTTTACATTGCAGGTACCTTGTCTTTACTTACTTTTTTCCTCGTCATGATTGTCCTTAAAGAATCTCTATCAAAAGAGCAAAGACATCCGAAAGACCGAAAAAGACCTGGTCTGTTAAAGGCACTTAACGGTCCTGAAAGTGTGCTGTTTTTCCTTTCTCTTTTTATCACTTTATCCCTATCAGGGCTTGAAGCTACGTTTGCTTATTTTGCGGCGGAAAAAGCTGGGTTGGGAACGACTGAGCTCGGTTATATTTTTATGATTATGGGACTTGCTGGAGCGATAGTACAAGGTGGATTAGTTGGAAGGCTAACGAAACGGTTTGGTGAAGGCTTTGTCATTCAAATTGGGATTTTCGTGTCAGCCGTTGGTTTTTTCCTTATTTTATTTACAAAGGATTTCGTTACAGCTGCGATTTATTTAACCATTTTTGGAGTAGGAAATGGTATCATTCGTCCTGCGGTTTCGGCATTACTGACGAAGCGATCCAAGACGGGACACGGAAGTGTCACAGGATTATTGTCCTCCTTCGACTCACTTGGACGAATTCTTGGACCTATTTTAGGTGGACTACTTTATACAATTTCAATGGGATTACCCTATATATCCGGTATATTCCTATCCGCTGTCGCTTTCATATTGTTTAGAATGTATACAGCAAAAACGAAGAAAAAGCATACGGCACAAACGAACAAAGGGTAGCAATCATTCTACCCTTTGTTTTCACTTTACCATTAAATTGGAAAGAACCAATAGAACCGTCCCTATGGTCCCTAAATTCTATTAAGTGCCTCGCCAAGAAATTTTGCAAGCTCAAGCATTCCGTATTTTTCCGCTTTCGCTTCTGCATCGGAGTTGTAGTTAGTATTTGTATTAACGTCATAGGTGAAGACTTCACCATCTGCATTTTTTACAAACTCAATACCTGCTACATCAATGTTTACATCTTTTAAAAATGCTTCATAACGTGCTACTTGTTCTGGATCTACATCATCGATAATTTCAAACTTAGGACGTACTTCTACCTCTTCCCCAACTGGGCAAAACAGATCGCCAATTTGACATGCATCTGCAGGGCAAAGCTCAAATCCTTCTGACGTATCAACTCGTACAGAATATACATACTTACCACCAACAAATTCTGCTCTTGTAATATAGGATTCTGGTGATTGGATATACTCTTGAATGAGCGTAATCCCATCGACTGGCTCTTCAAATGCAGGGCTATTTACGTATGCCTTCAAGGAATCTACGGTTTGGAATAATTGGACGCCAAGTCCTTTACCTGCTCGATTATGTTTTGTAATAAAAGGTACTGTTCCTAGCTTTTCAGCAGCTTCAATAATTTGCTCACGGCCCACAGCCCCAATTGTTTTCGGGGTGCGCACCCCATTTTTCTCAAGCGCTGTGTATTGCTTGATTTTACTTAACTCAAGACGAAGGGCATTACTCCCATTAAAAACAGTGCGATTATGAAATTCGAGCCAATCTAAAATACCGCCTGTTAATTCTGGAGCAAATCGATGATCCCTTGTGTGCGAAGAAGCACTCATACGGTTATAAAAAACACCCTCTGGTGGTTCTGCAGTTAAATCGATGACCCCTTTATCAAGATGCCATGCCTCATATGGTAAATTTAACTCCTCCAATCGTTTTGTTAAATGTGAAGTCCAATCATCATTTTCATGGATAATATATATTTTTTTAGACATATAGAACGTCTCCCTTCGTATTACCTATTGATCCTATTGATCACTTAGTCTCTGAATCACATTTGCTAGTAATTTTATTTATCTTATAAGAGAGATTTATCGAAAAATTAATTCATACTAAACATATATGATTTAACTATTTTATTTAGTTCATGTCAAGTAAAAGGGATTACATTTAGAAGAAGCATTATTTACCAATTTTTCAGAGCATAAAAAATGCACACGTTATGGACACGTGTGCATTTACATATAGAAAACAATCTCTTATCGGTTATCTACTTTTTCAGGATAGAGGTCGTGGTTCATCAAGCGAAACTGTGCCATTTCCTCATATTTTGTACCCGGTTTACCATAATTACACCAAGGATCAATTGAAATGCCTCCGCGCGGAGTAAACTTGCCCCATACCTCGATATAACGTGGATCCAATAGTTTAATAAGGTCATTCATAATGATGTTCACACAATCCTCGTGAAAATCACCATGGTTACGGAAACTAAATAAATACAGTTTTAAAGACTTGCTTTCTACGATTTTCTTATCTGGAACATACGAAATGTACATCGTTGCAAAATCCGGCTGATGTGTCAGTGGGCAAAGACTCGTAAACTCCGGGCAATTGAACTTCACAAAATAATCTCGGTCTGGATGTAAATTATCAACAGACTCCAAAACCTCTGGTGCGTACTCAAAACTATATTTTGTATTTTGATTTCCAAGTAAAGTTAAATCATTCAATCCTTCTTCATGACTTCTTCCTGACATGAAAAAACCTCCCTGTTCTACTATTCTTTTCAAACTATATTGGACAAACATATAAAAAGCCACGTCCAATATGGACATGGCATCATAGTCATGTATCCATAGTTTTTTATAGAGGGTTATGAGCTATGAACCTCTCTCGATTAAACCAAGTATCTTCCCATATAATATAAGACCCCACCAAAAACGTCAAGCATGGTGGGTCACAGGGACAGGTCCTTGTCCCACCAATTTTTGGTAGGACAAAAACCTACGTCCCTATTTCGCTTTTCTTGCAGCCTGCTGAATGGGGTCCCAAACACCATTGTATGGTGGCGCATATGCTAAATCTAAATCCAATAATTCGTCTATAGACATCTTGTGAAATAGGGCCGTGGATAGGACGTCAATCCGTTTGTCTACGCCACTTTCGCCAATAATTTGTCCACCAAGAAGCTTACGGGTGACTTTATGGTAGATTAATTTCACGGTCATCTTCTTTGCATCTGGATAATAGCCCGCAATGTCTCGGGCACGGATTGTGACAAAATCAGTGGGTATATTCAACCTTTCCGCTTCTTTTTCTGAAAGCCCAGTTCGACCAAGCGTTAAATCAAAAAACTTGATAATCGATGTTCCAACTACACCTTTAAAGGTTTTATGTAAATTGACCATATTCAAGCCAGCGATCTGCCCCTGTTTGTTGGCATGAGTCCCAAGGGGAATATAATCATCCCGCTCCTTGATTCGGTGATACTGTGTTGCACAGTCACCTGCTGCAAAAATATCCTCCACATTTGTTTGCATAGACGAATTTACTTCGATTGCTCCCTTTATTCCAGTTACAATTCCCGTACCATTAATAAACGCTGTATTTGGCTTCACTCCTACGGCAATTAAAACCAAATCCGATTTAATTTCACCTTTATCCGTTTTTACAGATTCAACAAAGCTATTTCCAATAAAACCTTCTACTGATTCCCCAAGTCTTAATGCTAGATGATGCTTCTTCGCCCCATCATGAATAAGGTCAGCAAGATCTCGATCGAAAATTCCAGCAAGCTGATCATTTCTCTCAATGATAGTGACGTTTTTTCCTATTTCCGCAAAGCTTTCTGCCATTTCAAGACCTATGTAACCACCACCGATGATAGTTACGTCTTTAACATCACGGAAGCCCTTGTAGACATAATCTAAAATTTCTTCAGTATCCGGTATTGTTTTAAGTGTGAAGACGCCCTGGAGTGAACTCCCTTCCCAATTTGGGACAACTGGACTGGCACCCGTCGCAATTAGCAAACGGTCATATTCTTGTTCAAAGTTTTCCCCTGTGGAAAGATTAATTCCTCGTACGACTTTTTGTTTCGCATCTATGCTCTTTACCTCATGAAAGACCTTTGCATCAATATCATACTTTTCTTTGAATTCTTGTTGTGTTCTTGCAATCACTTTGTCTGTGGACTCAATCTTTCCACCTATCACATAAGGCAACCCACATTGACCATATGAATAAATACCACCTTTCTCAAACACGGTAATCGAATTTCCTGAGCTATTCCGTACAATTTGCATAGCAGCACTCATACCCGCTGCATCGCCACCAATAATAATAAATTTCATCAAAATCCCTCCATTCTAGTATTTTCCTTCCATCTGCCAGTTTTATGTAGCGCAACGGGACAAGGGGACAGGTCCAGTGTCCCAGACCCACACTTTCACCGTCAATATGTTACAATTGTAGGTGTAACAACGCTTTCAACAAGGAGGAATGGAATTGAATAAAACAAAGATGATTGTCCAAGAATCATTAGATGCATTAATGAAGGATGACACGTTTATTCCAGAGTTATCTGGGGAAACACGTGAGCAAGCTTTTACCTCACTAGCCTCAATACTATCAACCCCGAATCATGTTCATAAGTCTTTTTTAAGAATCCCATTAGAAAATGGTCAGGTGGTTCGTATTCCAGCCTATCGCGTCCAGCATAATAATGCTTTAGGTCCTTATAAGGGTGGGATTCGTTTTCACGAAACAGTTAATGAAGATGAAGTAATTAACCTCGCATCTCTGATGACATTAAAGAATGCCCTTCATGACGTTCCTTTTGGTGGAGGAAAAGGCGGACTCGTTATCAATCCTAGAACACTTTCTGAAAAAGAACTACATCTCATTTGTAAAAAATATGTTCGTTACTTTTCAGATAGTCTCGGTCCTGATAAAGATATCCCAGCACCAGATGTTGGTTCAGGCGAGCGTGAGATGGATTGGATGATGGCAGAATATAAAAGCATCCGACCTGGCACACCATATCGCGGGAGTTTTACCGGCAAAAGCGTGGTCAATGGCGGTTCATTAGGACGACGTGAAGCTACCGGGAAAGGTGTCTATTTTACGTTCCGATATCTGTTTCATGATTTTCTCCAAAATCAAAAGAGCCTACTTACGAAAACCGATAATGTGTTTGCAAAGACAGTGGTCAAATTTGAAAATCAGGCATTGAAGCTCGCAGTACAAGGCTTCGGAAATGTTGGTTCTGTCGCGGCTCTAGAGGCTTATCAATGTTCTAATTTGCAAAATAAAGTTATAGCTGTTAGTGACCGGAATGTTACTTTATTTAATGAGGACGGTTTAAACGTCCCATCCCTTGTAAAATTCACGAAGAGTAACAAAGGAGATCTCCCTATTTCTGATGAGGAGCTAGCCGCAGCTGGCGTTAAGGCTGAAATCCTTGACCGAGAAGCCATCCTTTATCTGGATGTAGACACCCTCATTCTCGCTGCCTTAGAGGATCAAATCAATAAGGATAATATGGAGAAAATTAAAGCACCCATTATTGTCGAGGGTGCGAATGCCCCTATAACTAAGGACGCGGACGATTTCTTAGGTAAAAAAGGTGTCCTGATTGTACCGGACATTCTCGCAAACGCAGGCGGTGTTATCGTTTCTTACTTAGAGTGGCTGCAGGGTCGCGAAACTCAATTTTATTCCGAGGAAGAAGTGTTTAGTCAGCTATTGCAGAAAATGAAGGCAACATTGGAAGGGATCTTACCGACGTTCTTCGGAGACTCCTTCACACTGCGTCAAAACTGTTATATTCATGCCGTCACAAGACTATCAACAGTCCTATTTCGACAAGGAAAATTATACTGACAATAGGCAAAGCGGAAGCCCTTGGGCTCCCGCTTTAATTTGTGGGTCAGAGGAACAGCTACACTGTCCCTGTAAAAATATGGTGGGACGCGGGACTTGTCCCTGTGTCCCTAAAATGCGCCAGAACCGCCTCCACCGCCACCGGTTCCTCCTCCACCTATGCTGCTTGAACTACTGCTCCCACTTCCTATGGATTCATTGGCAGATTCAAAGTGGGCTGATGCGTTAGGTCCAACATAGCCAAATGAGGCTACCGAATACGGATAAAAACCAGCGCTATTATTGTAATGAGGCTTAGTGATCGCGGATATCAAATCCTCGTTCTGCTTTTTCATTTCCTTATCTCCCATACCAAGTCCGTAAATATAGGCACGCATCTGGTCATCCTCGGACCATTTTTTCCATTCATCCGCTGACAATGTTTTATAACGTTCTCTAAACATTTGCCATTCATGCTGTATTCGCAAGCCTTCCTTATTTTTCGGACGATAGGCAATCAAATAAATGATGATTCCCCCAAATAAAATCAAATCCAAAACAAACCAAGAAAATAACTCATACATTGGGAACAAGATTAAAAATGGAACCAGTAAAATGCTTAACAGCCCAAGAAACAATTTAAACTTTGATTTGTCCTCATAGAGATGGCGTTCCTTTACTTCGTTTCGAACAGCCTCGCCCCATTTCATTTGGAAGCCTGAGTAACTATCAGAGTTCTTCTTGTTTTTTGAATAGTCTTCTAGGTCTTTAAAACTAAACTCCCCATTTTGGCCAATTTTTTCAAATAACCACTCAATTAAGATGTTCTCATGTGGCAGTGCCCCGGACTGATTCATAAGCTGGAATTTTTCATCCGTCACCTGTCTAACCATTTTCTTCCTCACCAAATCCAATAACGCAGCTGCCATCGACTGCCCTTGCGGTAAATAATTGTAGTTAGTAAAACGGATAGTTGCAGGCAAGCTAAGATCCTGTTTCGGGAGTGCACCCGGATTTGTCATCTCCCTTTTTATCATAGCTAACCTTGCTCGACCTTCCATCCGATTTCGAATCATTATGATCATAAAGACTAATGCCAAAAGCGGTACTAACACAATCGCTACCTTAGATAGAGTGTCTTGTGTCTCTGTCCATTCCTGCGCTTTTGCAAGTAGTTCATTTTTTGCATTCATAATTTCTGCTTTCATCGGTTTATCAGAGGTTACATAGCCTGCTCCAGAAAAAAGACTAACATCATAAGCAATCCGAATATCTCCATTTGTTTCACTCGGAACCTTTCCGAACTGATAAACAACAGAGCCGTCCGATTTCACAGTTTCCTTTTGAAATGCCTCATCATACCCGAACGCAATCACGTCGCTTGTTGATTGAGGCGGGTGGACGGTGATGACGAGATTTTCATAAGTTGCCTCATTCCGATTATCAAAGAATGGCCAATAAAATTGGGCTACATCTTGGTAAATTTCTAAGCCCTTTTCAATCGTATAGGTAAGTGTGACTGTTATTGTCTCGTCCTCACCCTTACGATGAATTTTATAAAGTTCATCTTCCTTTTCTACTCGTAACTCCGCTCCATTTTCAGTAGCGGAAAAGTCCTTAATCGTACTTCCTTCCTTCGGGATGACAGTCCTTGTTATCCCGTTAAACTCACCATCAAATTCATATGTATGTGTTTCCGTTACGTGCACAGTACCATCATCCTGCAACTGCGCATCCATTTTTACATCATTGATCCAAAAATCGACCGCAAAACCTTGCATCGGAAAAAGTAAAAGGAATACTAGTAATAATATGATGCCTCCCATTTTTACACGCATGTCGTCCCCTCCTTCATACTTATTAATACGAATAAACACCCCATATGGTTTCAAACTAACGTGGTATACTATTATCAAATACGGATTTGCGTATTTGGAGCACGTTTTTTTTAGGCCCACACGATGTGGGTCACAAAAACGTTGCCACAGGACGTAGCGTTTTTAGTCTTTGATCTTAAGCTCGAAAAATTACCTTTGAAAAATCGTGGCATCCGCCGGAGGCTTTAACTTTATTCATTTTAAGTTTGAACCTCCACTATGAATTAATTTCTAATTGTATTAAATGAGCGATGAACGCTGAATAAAGTTAAAAAGGAGAAAATAAATGCCTGATATAAAAATTGTCTTTCTTGACATAGACGGAACGATTTTACGACCGGACGATACCATTGAAGAATCCACCAAAAAGGCGGTTGCTCACCTTCAGCAAAGTGGAATTGAAGTATTTCTCGCAACTGGTAGACCGCTTCATGAAATAACGGATATTGGAGATGAACTCTCAATTTCATCCTATATTGCATATAACGGTGCATTTGCCATTCATCGTGGTGTAACACTGTTTAACGAACCACTTCCAGCTAGCTTAGTTGACAACCTTTTACATACGACCAAGGAAAACAATTACGATATTGTTCTATATTCGCAAAACAAAAATATCTTCACTAGCATGGAATCTAAAATTGTAAAAGAGTTCATCAAAACCTTCCATCTACGAAAAAATGCGATTTACGATGAAACGAAAAAAGAAGAAATTTTAGGTTCGACGATTATTACGACTGAGGAACATTCAGAAAAAAGGTTCGAACATATCGATGGGATTCACCTCTCCTCCGTTAATGTGGATGGTATGAGGACATGTCACGATGTCATTCGTGATAAGGTAAACAAAGGGGTTGCCGTAAAAGCTGTGTTAGCTGCCCTTCACATATCAACTGAACAAGCGGCTGCTTTTGGAGATGGCATGAATGACAAAGAAATGCCGTCAGCAGTCGGATCTGGATTTGCCATGGGGAATGCCAATCCCGATTTATTTTCTTATGCAAAATATAAAACAACGGATGTCGAGCACTCCGGCGTATACAACGGATTAAAACAGCTGGGGCTGGTTGAATAAATGAAAAGACTAGGATAAATAGGTCCTAGTCTTTTTTTGCGTAAAAATTAAACCTTCATACAAAACGTTTACTTTTATACAAACAATTGGATAAAGTGTTTGACTTTCAGCTAAAGGCACTATAGAATTTTGGTTAAAAGATGAACATTTTTTAAAAGTGTTTGTTCTCAACCAAACTTTGAACGGATGTGTTTAAACAATGGATATGTCGGGAAATTTTTGGAACGCCTCACTAGATGAACTTAAAAAGGGGTATATCCAAGAGTCAGATTCATATGTCTGCCTTTTATGCGGGAAGAAAATAGAAAAAGGGGTCATTTATCCTCATAAAAAAGTTCTTTATGAAGCGGAGAGGTATATGCGTATTCATATCGAAGCCACCCATCAATCTGTATTTGATTACTTAATCGAGCTTGATAAAAAACTAACTGGGCTTACGGATCATCAAAATCAGTTGCTTCGTCTTTTCTACCAAGGAAAAAGCGATAAAGAAGTTCAAGCAGACATGGGGATTGGCAGTACCTCTACAATTAGACATCATCGTTTTGCATTGAAAGAAAAAGAACGCCAAGCCAAGACCTTCCTAGCCATCATGGAGCTGCTAAAAGAAAAAGATCAATACGCACCAGCCTTTGTTACCCCTCATAAAACAGCGACAATGGTTGATGATCGATATGCTGTTACAGAGCAGGAGCAACAAGAAATCATTGATAAGTTTTTACCAGAAGGGATCAATGGTCGTTTATTAAAATTCCCACCAAAAGAAAAACAAAGACTGATTGTTTTGCGAGAAATAACAAAACGTTTTGAGAGTAACATCACATACACCGAAAGAGAAATCAACCAGATATTAAAAGGATTGTATGAAGATTTTGTATTGATACGAAGATATTTAATCAGTTATGGATTTTTAGAAAGAAAGAAAGATGGCAGTCAATATTGGCTAAAACAATGAGAAGAAAGTGAGTGTCCACTATGGATCGAAAAAAAGAACTGAAACAACAATATAAAGAAATGCCAATTGAAGCAGGTGTTTACCAGATAAAGAACAATCAGAATGGGAAGCTTTTCATTGGAAGCACGAGAAACTTTAAAACGTTAAACGGGTTAAAATTCAGTTTAGAAGCAGGCACAGCCTCACCTACGAACAAAGCACTCCAAGAAGATTGGAATCATTACGGCGCAAGTGCATTCAATTTTGAGATACTAGAAACACTCAAAAAGAAAAACGATCCCTACTTCAATGAAAAAGAAGCATTACAAGAACTCGAAAACAAATGGTTAGAACACCTCCAACCCTACGATGAACGTGGATACAACAAGAAAAAATAATGGGACACAGGGACAGGTCCATTGTCCCTGTGAAAATATGGTATAGTCGTACATTCCTCCGTCCCAACTATTTGTTGGCACATAAAAAGAGCTTGAGTTTCCAAGCTCGTTTCTTCATTTAGTTATGGTATGTGATGAGATAATCTCTCCATCATCAATGGCATCAAATACTTCAAAGAAGCGATAAATAGGCTTTACATTGGTATATTGCTGTAACGCTTCTTCTAATTTTGGAGAGATTACCTTATGTGCAGACTCGGCATCTTGTTTGGTATCCCAATAGTTTACTGCTCGATATTCACCAGAGGAATCATCAAAAAAATAAACATTCCCTCTAAATCCCGTTAGCTCTCTACTAACTCGATCAAACTCTTTTGTTAGCTTCTCTGCAGTTAACCTCTGCCCATTTCCTAGTGTATATTGAACCAACCGTGCATAAAACATCTGTAACCCTCCTGTTGCTCATTTTTTAGTATGGATTTTTGGGCCTTCATAACAGATTATGTTAGTTGGGTTTGATGGGTTCCGATTAATTGTGTTTTGGTATTGTACAAGATTTAAATAATGCTAATGTCGGGGAATTGGCTTGGGACGTGGGGGGCAAATTGAACATGATGATGAGGATTTATCGGGGGCCTCGGCCATGTTTTCCCCTTCATAACTTCGATGATGAGGATTTATCGCGATCCACCTGCTCATTTTCCTCTTCATAACCTCGATGAAGAGGATTTCTCTGGATCCACCGCAATGATTTCCCCTTCATAACTTCGATGATGAGGATTTATCGCGATCCACCTGCTCATTTTCCTCTTCATAACCTCGATGAAGAGGATTTCTCTGGAGCCACCGCAATGATTTCCCCTTCATAACCTCGATGATGAGGATTTATCCTGATCTACCAACTCGTTTTCCTCTTCATAACCCCGATGAAGGGATTTCTCTGGATCCACCGCAATGTTTTCCCCTTCATACCCTCGATGAAGGTGATTCTCCTGTACCCACCCAAACGATTTCATTATCCCTGTAAAAATATGGTGGGACGAGGGACCTGTCCCTCCGACCCACTTATTTGTTTTGGACTGCTTCTTTTTGTTCTGTTTGTTCGGGTTGCCAGCCTTTGCATACGTCGACCCATTGTTTTGCTTCGGAGTATTGGAATAGTTCATCACAGGTTAGTTCGATAGCAGAATTAATACTGCCGCATGCTGGAAATACGGTGGTGAAACGCTTTAGGGACTCGTCCAAGTAAACGTCAAGATTATTTGCTAGGCCAAACGGACAAACACCACCTATGACATGTCCAGTTTGTTCGACCACTTCTTCTGCAGACAGCATTCTTGCCTTAAATCCAAAGGTATCACGAAATTTTTTATTATCAATTTTTGCATCCCCTGCTGCTACAACTAAAATGGCAGCATCCTCTTTTCCTCGAAAGGAAAGGGTTTTTGCAATCCGTTCAGGAGCAACGCCGATTGTATCAGCAGCCTGATCAACGGTTGCACTTACTGAATCAAACTCCATCACATCTTTTTCACGGTTCCATTTTTTAAAATGCTCTTTTACACTCTCAAGTGACATACTATTCATCCTTTCTTCGAAGTATATTCTATTAATTTAGCATACAATTTGAAAAAATCACAAAATATGCTCACACGCCTCCAAGGAAATGAAGCTAATATGAACGTTATACTTATTGACAAAAACTTGAAAATTAATACTTTATTTACAAAATATTAACGATGTTACATTAAATTATTAATAGGAGATTGATAATCTTATTATGGGTAATTGGTATTATTTCTCTATTCCTATAGGAATGTAAATGTAGTAGCTGCATCTAGAAAAATAATAGTATGGGAGATGACAGTTAAATGGACATTGTGGTAGGAGAAATAGCAAAAGATAGTTTCATTGTGTCTCCTTCAACAAAATGTGAAGATGTGTATACAATATTTGAAAAAGAGTCTAGCATCGAGGGAATTGTAGTTTGCATGAACAATAAACCAGTTGGGTTGGTCATGAAGACACACTTTTTTCAAAGGCTTTCCACCAAATATGGATTTGATCTTTTTATGAAGCGGACGATTGATCTCGTTATGGACAAAGAAATCTTAATTGTCGATTATAGCCTTCCATTAACAGAAGTGAGTTCTCTTGCAATGAATCGGAAGTTAGAGCATATATACGATATTGTGATTGTAACAAAGAAAAATGCCTTCTTTGGAATCGTTAGTATTCGAGAACTTATTATGAAACTCGCTGAAATACAGATAAGAAATGCACGCTACTCGAACCCACTAACCGGATTACCCGGAAACAATGTAATAAAAGAAACACTGCAAGAGGTTCTAACATTTAATAGGTTCAGTGTATTGTATATTGATATTGATTCATTTAAAGCTTTTAACGATACATACGGGTTTTCAAAGGGGGATGAACTCATTAAAGAAACTGCATTGATTCTTTCTGAAGTAATCACGACCACCGAAAATGATCCTACCTTTATCGGGCATATTGGTGGTGATGATTTTATTGCAACGATTCCACATCACCACTATAGAGCCATATGTGACAGTATCATTGCGCGGTTTACCGATTCCTTGCAGATTTTCTACTCGAAGGAGGACTTTGAAAAAGGATATGTGACGGGGATAAATAGACAAGGGGTTTTCGAAAAACTACCCTTGGCTAGCATCTCTATTGCAATCATTCAAAATAAAGAGAGACACATTACATCTCTTGAACAATTAAGCAAGGAATCAGCAAAAGTAAAAAGCTACTGTAAATCAATCAGAAACAGTATATACCTTACACTGGAAGACTATGAAGAGAACATAAAAAAGAAGACTCTTGTGTAAACAAGGGCCTTCCTTTTTTACAGGGTTAACGCTAGTTGCTGGTGCATATTTACTTTAGGCACTCTTCCTTGCTGGAGCTCTGGCATCGGCTTTCCAAGTGCATATCCCTGCCCCATGTGTACACCAATACCTTGCAAATATTTAAGTTCATCCTCTGTTTCAATGCCCTCGGCGATAATTTTTGTCCCTACCTGCATCGCATATTTTACTAACAGCTTCACTAAGTGCTGATTTTCACGGTAACAGTGGATATTCCGGATAAGGGATTTATCCAGCTTAATGAATTCAGGCTTAAGGTACACGAGAGTTTGTAAGCTATTATATCCAGTGCCCGCATCATCGACCGCAATTCGAAAACCTTGTTTCCGATAATGTTCGATTAATTCTTTAAATTGATTATAGTTTATGACAGATTGTTTTTCCGTTAACTCTAATACGATTTGGCTCGGGGATAGATTATGTTTTTCTAGTAATTCCTTCGTAATCCCGCTCCGCCAACAGGGGTCTGCCAATACTTGCGTTTGTATGTTAAGAAACACAACCGGAGTCGTATAGCCATTTTGGTTTTTCACCTGCTCCGCAAACCGTTCAATCGAAAGATTTCGTAAGAATTGTTCCACCATAAAGACATAGGAGCTTTCCCCAACATAGTCATAAAAGGTTTCTGTTGTCGGAAAATGTACGGTGCTTTCAGGTCTATTTAATATTTCAAAGCCTATAGTAGATCCTTCACCTAGCGAGAGTATCGGTTGAAAAACTGTTTTTACTTTTGATTTATCCATGAGTTTCTTAAGTTCTTCGTCTCGTTTGTATTCTTGGTATAATGTGCCCTTTTTCTTATTCAAAAAAGCTAGAAAATGCAGTAGATTACGTAAATGATTTGTCTTCATGGGCCCCTACCTTTGTACAAAATTAACATGATGTCTATATCTCTATCTATATTATAAAGTGAGAGCTTTCTTTGAAACGATAAGATTTTGTAAAGTTTCTGTAAATAAAAGTAGGCTTGGAATTCTCTCCAAGCCTACTCCGTTAATATTCAGTTGTAATAATTGGTGTTCCAATCGTTACATCAATTTCATTTTTATCTGCATCTGCTCGTAAACCTAGTTGAAGATTAATTTTTTCCTCTTTCGCTGTTTTCAATTCAGATTCGAAAACTTTTGAATAAGCTGAAACTGACACAAATTTCTTTTCTTGTAACTGTTCCACCATCGTTGCATTCACATCTCCAACCATCTTTGCGGCAACCTCATCTAATTGGTTGGTTTTGGATTTCATCACACCGGAAACTGTATAAAAAGTATTACTTTCCAGAAAAGTTTCACTTACCCACTCAACATGGTCTGCAGTAAGCTGATTACCTTTTGCTTCATTCGTAATCGCGATCTCGTACTTATCACCCGATTTATAGGCTTTTAGCTTAATGGACTCCGTAATTCCGTTATCATTTTCTTTTAATCCTTGCCAAACATAATGGCTGTTTTCTTCTTTAAGAATGCTTTTCCAATTATATGAACCATGATTACTCATGAATGTTTCAATTTGTTGTTTCATTTCATGTACATTATCTGCTTGTCCGACCTTACCTCGAGATAAGGCCATCCAAGATGAAATTTCAACTTCATTTTTATCTGCCATTTCTTTAATATCCACTAGATCATTTTTTTGAATGATTTCTTCCTGATTGTTATAAAATCCTGTTAAAATTCCGAACGATAGGATTAATGCAATTGTCATTTTCATTTTGTCCCTCACCTCTTTAACAAGGATAGCCAGGGTTTTTAGGTTCTATACCTGAAAATCTAGTAATCTTAAAAATCGATAAATTTCTTTTAGCTGTTTTACTTTTTATATTTTTAGTACAATCTAAAGATGAGCCTAAGGAGGTGTGATCTTTGAAATCAATAAATGTTTCATTTCATAAAGAAGATGCTGTTGAAGCAATGAAGGTCGGTATACTTGAAGAAGACGATTTTAATCGAGTGACTGAAGGTGGTACAAGACACTTATTTGAGCTTGATACAAATATTGGTTTTTTCGTCTTTTTCGATGGCGCTGATGCCGAAGGGAATATCCATTATCTTGTCCTTCAATATGAAGAGGATAGTGAAGAACCTACATACTGTTTCTCATTTGAGCTTAAGGATTTTTATGAATTTATGGCATTGTACCTGAATGACCTCGAGTTCTCAGATGAAGAATCAGAGGACGAAGAGCAGGAGTATGGAGCAATCCATCACCTCGCTCACCTGCTATACCATATCGTTGAAGATGCAAAACAAGCATAATAGGAAGGCCACATCAATGTGGTCTTTTTTACTTTTCAAAAAGCCAAAAGTATGAAAAAATAGATATATAGAAAATAATGTAAAAATAAAAGTCGGTGATTATTTGTTTGTAGATATCTTTTTTTCGATTGTTTTCATACTTGGTGTGCATTATTTGATTCAATACAGAATCAGTATTAAAAAGGCAGTCGATCTTTCAAAAGAAGCCCTTTTCCCGCAAACGGAAGAAGAGTTCCGTGGCCTCCTCATCCCAAGTGAGTATAAGGAAATGGAGCCACTTTCTAAATCAACGAGATCTTATAAAATTGTCAAATGGGGAACGGCGGCTGTAATCGTAGTTCTCATAGGACTATTACTTGTCATTCTTACAACAGATTATTTAGGGTCTTCCTTTTTTTCTATGGCCTATTTCTTTTTTGCTCTCATTAGTGCAGTTCGCCACCGTGGAAACCTCTTTTTATTACCAAAAGGTATTATCCTTCAGGGCCGATATTTTTCCTATAGCCGAGTCAAGGAATATGAAGTCGAACGAATTGTCCGGTGGCATGATTTGTATGGCATTAACGACCGTATAAATTTCAGCTATAAGTTAACGATTAAGGTCAAAAGTATATTCCCATTCTTCAATTTCGTTGTTGTTGAAAATGAAGAACATCTTGATAAGATCATCGAATTGCTGGAGACAAACGGCATTCCCGGAAAAAGAATTGCAGACCCAACGCAACAATCAACTTCAACCATTACACCCAAATCATAAAACACCAGGTCTTGTAGCCTGGTGTTTTTTTATTCCACTTAACATAGGATGACTTTCAAACCACAGGTACAGGCTCTTTTCATGGTCAAGTAAATAAGATAATAATAAATCCTGCCTGTAAAGAAGGAGGTACTCCTATTGAATCATACAGTAAAACCTGGCGAAACACTGAATCAAATCGCCAGAGATTATCGGAAACCACTTTTTGAAATCATTCGAGCAAATCCTTCTATTAATCCCGATCTGATTTATCCTGGACAATCCATTATTATTCCAGGTTTCCCAGACCCTTCAACGATTCCCTTTAAAATTGAGATTTCTACTCAGAACCGTCATTTACGATTACTGAAAAATGGAGTCTTACAGAAACAATACCCTATTGGGGTTGGCCGAATGCTTCATGCCACACCTATCGGAAACTTTATCATCATTAATAAAGCACCGAATCCAGGCGGACCGTTTGGCACAATGTGGATGAGTTTATCGAAAGAACACTACGGAATCCACGGAACCAATGAACCAAGCTCTATCGGTAAATTCGTTTCAAAAGGCTGCATTCGAATGTATAACCGTGATGTCGAGGAACTGGCACGAACCATTCCAATCGGTACTCCTGTTTTCATACATCCTTAATTTATTTTCACATTCCCCAAAACACGAATAAATGTTCTTGTTTTTGTTGATAATAGAATATATGTTCGTATATAATAGAAAAAAGGAGATGATTACATGCGCGGGATTTTACAACGTGCACTAATTCAGCACACACCTATCGAAATCATCTATATGTCTCAAAATGGCATACTTACACAACGTCTAATCAAGGTTTACGAAATCAATGAACATACTATCAAAGCCTATTGCTTGCTTCGTCATAAAAAAAGAACGTTTAAAATAGATAGCATTTTGTCTGCAGATGTACCAAGGAAAAAAGGAGTTGTTAAGTTTGCAAATTAGAACACTGCAGATGCGAATGGAGGACACCGAACAGGAATTACTTGAACAAATTGAAAAATATATGAAGAAATTCCACAAAGCTCCGACGATGCGTGAACTTTCTAGACTCTGTACTTCGGTGAGTTCAACAAGCACAATTAAAGCATATCTGGATCGCCTTAAAGAAAAAGGAGTCCTGCATTATGAACCCAGAACACCACGATCCATCACTCTAAAAAAAGAACTACCCCAGGCAAAGTAAGGGTAGTTCTGTTAAACTTTTTTAGAGTTTTTCATCCACTTCTGAGGTATCGACATCATCTCCAAACCAATCAACTAACTTTGCTTTTGCCTTTGCTTTGACATTGTCATCAATATGGATGGCCACTTGGAATAGAGCAACACCTAAGGCACCTAAGTCATCTGTAAAGCCGATACCTACTGCAAGGTCTGGAATGAGATCCACTGGAAAAATAAAATACCCCAACGCTGCCAGGATCGTCACCCTTGCTTTTGCAGGTAAATCAGGTTTTTGAAGTACATAGTAAAGTAATAGTGCCGTATATACGACTGAATGGCCCGCTCTTAACGCAAACTTTTTAAGTTTTTCCCAAAATTTATCGTCTGAATAATGCTTTTCCATTTCATCCATGTGAATCCCCCATTTTATGTTATCTGAATCTTTTACTACTATTGTACTACATAGGCGAATAAATGAATCATTGTACAAGCTTTAAAATTTCACTTTCCTTATCTTATGCCTCAAAATCATTTTTACACAAAAAAACCTAGCCAAAATGACTAGGTTGAATCGTTTTAATTAAAACTTCTTTCAAGCTCATCTACCAATGAACCAACATAGGCAACTGCTTTTTTAATTGGTTCTGGAGTTGACATATCCACACCTGCAAGCTTCATCAACTCAAGTGGTTTCAGTGTTCCACCTGCTTTTAATGCAGATAACCAGCGATCCACTGCAGGCTGTCCTTCTTCTTGAATCATCTGGGAGGCAGCTGTTGAAGCAGTCAGACCTGCTGAATACGTATATGGATATAGACCCATGTAATAATGTGGCTGACGCATCCATGTTAAAGCAGCTAGCTCATCCATTACGACATCATCTCCCCAGAATGTCGACAGCAACTCTGTTTTTTGTTCACATAACAGTTTTGCTGTAATTGGAGTTCCTTTATCAGCCAACTCATAGACACGACGTTGTAATTCACCTTCTAATATATGTGTTACGAAATTATGATAGTAGGTACCTAACGATTGTAAAATCACCCAGCGCTTCATCTGTTCATCATTGGATTGTGAAAGAATATGTCTACTCAACAGCATCTCATTCATGGTAGAAGGCGCCTCGATAAAATAACGTGAAGGGCGATTGTTTGAGATGCGTTGATTACGCCCCGCTAGCACAAAGTGACCAGCATGTCCCAATTCATGTGCAAGAGTAAACGTATTTCGCATAGAATTATTCCATGTCATTAAAATATATGGGTGGGCACCATATGGACTCGAACAAAATGCACCCGATCGTTTCCCAACATTATCAGCTAAATCGACCCAGCGATTATGAATGCCTTCCTCCATAATCTTACTATATTCCGGCCCCATAACCTGGATGGCATCAAGAACATACTTTGAAGCCTCCTCATACGTTACCTCTGGGTCAAAGTCTGGATCAAGCGGAGCCTTTAAATCACAATAATACATTTTTTCAAGCCCTAGTACGCGCTGCTTTAATTTAGCAAGGCGTCGCATATGTGGCGCTAACTCAGTTTGAATGGTATGTAACTGATTATGATACATTTCCTTTGTAACCTGTTGTTCATCAAGTAGCATATCTGTTACAGACTCAAACCCACGTAAGCGCGCTTCAATGACTTGCTTTTTTACCTCTGTAGCCAATGTGGCAGCATAGGTATTTTTATATTTATCCAGTGTTTCAGCAAATGCTGCAGAAGCCTTACGACGCAATTCCGTATCTGGAGAGTCCTCATATTTTGGGAATGAGTTAAAGGTAAGTGGATGTTCGTTGCCATCATTCGTCTTAAATGCTGAAAACTGCATATCTGATGTTTTGCTTCTTTGGTAGATCATATATGGAGAATCCATCACCTCACCAAACGCAGCTAACACTTCCTCTGCATCAGGGGATAGTGTATATTCCTTGGCCTCTAAGATATCTGATAACGTTTTTATGAACTCCTGTAATCCTTGTTCCTCTTGTATGTAAGATTGGATGGTTTCTGAGTCTAATGCAAGTAGCTCTGATTTTATAAATGACATACTCGCACTTACACTGGAGACCAAGGATGCAGCCCTGGCAGCATTTGTTTGATAAACGGAATTCGTACCGTCTACCGACATATGTAAATCTGCATAACTCACTACACGCATAACTCTTTCCTGAAGTGCGTCTTTTGCCAATAAGCAATCCAGCAAGTTCTTAGCACTCTTTCCAACAGTCCCCTTAAATTGAGTTACGGTTTGGATGTCAATTTCAACAGACGAAAGCTCTCTCTCCCAAGCTTCATCTGTTTCAAATAAATCTTGTAGGTTCCATGTTTGCTCAACAGGTACTTCTGAACGTAATAATGCCATTTGAATTTCCCCTTTCAATATTTCGTAAAACGAAATATAACTAAATTATATCGTACTAATCTAAAAAGTTAAAATACTTTCTGAAAAGACCAACAAAAATCAAGCTTCTACCTTTATCTAGGCAGAAGCTTGATGTCTAATAATTTTGGATTATTGATTCGTTAAATCTAAGAAAAACTCATATGCTTCTTTATCCGTATATCCTTCATGAACAACCTTTCCAACAGCCTGAATCATTTCCTCAGGGTATTCTGATTGGAAGATGTTTCTTCCCATATCAACTCCAGCTGCTCCTCCCTGTATCGAATTATAAGCTAAGGAAAGTGCATCCTTTTCAGGGATCTTCTTACCGCCCGCAACTACTAATGGTACAGGACAAGCGGAGGCTACCTTTTCAAAATCATCACAATAATAGGTTTTGACAATTTGCACACCAAATTCTGCTAGCATTCTAGTTGCTAAGAGGAAGAATTGGGTTGTGCGTTCCATTTCCTTCCCGACTGCAACAACACCCATAGTTGGTATGGAATACCTCGTTCCTAAATTGACTGCTTTATTTAATTGTTCGATTGTTTCCTTTTGCCCATCAGCTCCGATGAAGGTTTGGATGGCTATCGCACTTGCGTTCATTCGAATTGCATCTTCAATATCAACAACCATCGATTCGTGACTCAAGTCATCCTGCAATACACTTGAGCCTGATGACGCCCGGAGCGCTATTGATTTATTAAAGGTTGGGGGGACACTACTTCTGATTGCCCCTCTAGTTCCCATTAAGCAATCAGCGTAATTTGCTAATTTTGGAATAAGGATATCTAATCTTTCTAAGCCAGATGTTGGTCCCATAAAATATCCATGGTCGAAAGCCAACATGACTGTCTTTTGACTTTTAGGATTAAAAATTCTTGATAATCGATCCTTCATTCCCCAATCTAAATTAGCTGCTCCTTTCACATGAAAGTTACCGTTATTGGCAAAAGGAGTTTCCTCTAAAAATTTCTTTGCCGCTTTGTTTCCAATTACATCTGCCATTTTTTTCTTCCTCTCCTTACTGTATATCTAGAATCGTATCAAAAAGAAATAAGCGAAAATTCGTCCAAAGTAGGGTTTTAGAAATCATAGTCGCCTGTATTATCCTTCGTGAATACGATCCTTTCAGGTAATACAATAATTCCGGAATCTTCGGCCTCGTACTCATAACCTTGAACAGTATTTGGCTCTACTTTTACCTCCCCTAGTTCCGGAACATCTACAGTGTCACCCACTTTTAGTTCATTTCCTTGAGCTAAATAGTATGCAATATAGACTGCGAGAGCCCCTTGGTCTTTTACGTCCCATAAACCATGGTTTTCGATCGTATCATTTTCAATATACTGTCTCATAGAATTTGGAGATGCAAATCCAGTAATGATCACATCATCCTTATTTAGTCCTTTATTTTGTGCCGCTTGTGCCATTGCAGGTAGAGCAGTTGAGTCAGGACAAATAATGATATCGATATCTGAATATGAATCTAAAATACTTTCACCCACTTGGAGAGATTTTTGTTCATTCCCTTCACCAAATTGAGTTGTTACAACTTCCCATTTAGGATATTTTTCTTTTATATATTTATTTGCATAATCAACCCATGAATTTTGATCAGGCACAGTTGGACTTGAGTAGAACCATGCGACCTGTTGTGCTTCATCAGGATTTTCAAGTTGACTTGCTGCCATGTCGACTAGCATTGCACCAAGGATGTCTGGTGTACCTTGATTTATATATGCAGTTCGATATTTCGGGTCAACATCTGAATCCCACGTAACAACTTTAATTCCTGCATCTAATGCTTTTTGTAAAGCTTGATTTAAACCATCTGAGGTAACTGATGATATCGCAATTGCATCCGCACCACTATTGACTGCACTATTAATAATCTGCACCTGATTTGCAACTGTACCCTCTGGTGCACCATCATATTTCACATTAAATCCAATCTTTTCGGCCATTTCTTGTGCTCCATCATTTCCTGATTCAAAAAATGCATTCCCCGTCATTTTCGGAATAAAGACTACTTCAATATCTCCTGCATCTTTTTCTCCACCGGAACCATTATCTGTACTGTTTCCAGCATCTTTACCGCTACAGGCTGCTAATAATAATGTGGAAAGAGCCACTCCCGTTAATAGTTTAAAAAACTTGGATTTACGCATGTAGATTTCCCCCTCTGTCCTTTTTAATCGTTAAGAACCTTTTCACCTTGGACTTGAATCCTGGAACACCTAAGAATGCAACCGAAGTAATTAAGAGCAATCCTGTAGCTAAACCTATATATTGTGTTTGAACTCCTCCCATTTGCAATCCTAGCTTTAAGAAACCAACAACTATGCTTGCAAGTGCAGTGCCGATAACACCCCCTTTACCTCCAGTTATTAATGTTCCTCCTAGGACAACAGCTGTTAAAATTGGCATTAAATACTCCGCACCGAAATCGGCTCGAGAACTTCCCAAATACGAAGTTAAAATTACCCCAGCAACACCTGCACTTAACCCAGATAAAATATAGGTACTAGTGATAATCTTCCTAGTATCAATACCTGAGTAATCCGCAGCGTTTTGATTAATTCCAGTTAAATAGATGTATCTCCCATATCTCGTTCTATGAAGTAGAATATAAGCAATCACTAGTATTACAAGAAAGAGGATAACGGAATTTGGTATTCCAAGAATTTTTCCATTTGCTAGATTTATAAACTCTTGCGAAAATCCAGAAATCCCTTCATATGTGCTTGTTCCCGATAAACCAACTAATACAATTGCAATTCCACTATATAAAAGCATTCCGCCTAGCGTTATAACCATGGCCTGAACTTTGGCATATGCGATAAGTACTCCATTCAGCAAACCACAGAATCCTCCAACTAGTACTGCTAAAAGAGCCGCAATCCAAATATTCATTCCAACAAATTGTGCTAGAATACCCGTTACTACAGAGGTTAGCCCGATAATAGATCCCCCTGAAATATCGATACCACCTGTAATAACGACAAATGTCACAAAAAAAGCAATGATGGCAATTCCCACAAAGTCATTAAAACTATTTAAAAGAACATTTATATTCCAAAACCTTGGGTTAATTAAACCAAAGATAATAATTTCACCAACTAACGTTAGAAAAAGGATCAAATTCCACTTCGGTATTTTTTTCAGCATCTCAAACTTCACACCTCCTCCTTCAAAGTTAGCACTCTCGCATTTAACCTTTCCTTTTTCGCCCTCTTATTAGCTCTACGGAAAATGAGTACATCAACTACCACAATAATGATCAATAGAGACCCTGAGATTGTGGCATTCCAAAATGCTGGAACTTTTAAGAATACTAAAGCCGAATTAATTGAACTCATAATAATGGCTCCAATCGCCGCACCAATGACAGAACCTATGCCCCCGCTTAAGGAGACTCCTCCAAGAACAGCGGCTGCGATTACCGTCATCTCTATCCCTAACCCCGCAGTGGTTGAAATAAAACCAACCTGACTTGCAAAGATGAGTCCGGCTAAACTAGCTGAGATTCCGCAAATGACAAATGATATGATTTTATACCTTATTACGGGTATTCCCATTAATATAGCTCCATCCTCATTATCACCAATAGCCGAGAAGTACCTCCCTTTCCTACTATTTGACAAGTAAAGATGTAGGATAATAACGGCTGAAATCACAATAATCCCTAATAGATTCATTCCCAGTAGATCAATCTGTGAGATCTGCTTGAAATTTGCAGGAAGATTTTCAATCCATTTTCCATCTGTGTAAATTACTTGTACAACCCTTACAATTTCCAACATACCTAGAGTCATAATGAACGAAGATATTTTTAGTTTTGTAACCCCTATTCCATTGACTAAACCGATCAACGCGCCAATGGCAATCGCTACAATAAATGCTAGGAAGATACTTCCTCCATCCCTCACAATGACACCGCTTACTGCAGCGCTTAGTCCCAAAGTACCTCCAACAGAGATATCAATTTCTCCTGTCAATAGAACGAAAGTCAATCCAACAGCAAGGACTATATATAGCAAACTATTTTTCACAGAATTTAGTATATTTTCCAGAGCAAGAAAGTCAGAGTTAACTAGACCTACCAGCAAAAAAATGATAATCAAGAAGATAATGGTTCTAAATTCCCTATGCTTTGTTAGATTGATGATTTTAGACATGCCTATCACTTCTTCCTTTAAGAGGATGTTCAAAAAGTCGGGTAAAAATGACGCATCGAATTTCTGCGTTGGCTTGCTTCTCCGTTCCTCACGTATTAACTGCATACGCTCCGGTACTCGAAGCTGCACCGCCTTGATCTTCTCGGTCCTTTTCATCCTCCTTTTTGAACTGGATTCTTGTATGTTCCAAATGCAGCACTCATCACGTTTGTTGCATTAATCTCATCAAATCCAAGACAATCCTCACACGTTCCACGATAAATGGCATATATTCGATCACTAATTCTTTCAATTTCTTCTAAATCTGAAGAGACCAATAAAATCGAATATCCTTGTTCTTTTAGTTGAGTGATAATCGAGTAAATATCACTTCTCGCTGCTGCATCAATTCCCCTGGTAGGTTCATCCATTATGATAAGCTGTGGATTCGTTGATAAAATCCTGGCTATGATTACTTTTTGTTGATTTCCGCCAGACAATGATTTAATTTCATCATTTTGGCTACTTATTTTAATGCTTAATTTATTAACGTATTCATTCGTAATTGCTTCTTCCAAATCTTTCTTTAGGAAAAAGCCTTGATTTCTGATTACTTGTGCAGTGATATTACTACTTACCGAACTAATTGAAAAAGTTCCGTTTAGAAACCGATCCTCCGGAATATAGGCTAAGCCACTTTCAATTGTTTCGTTTGCTGGTAAGTCCGTAATATCCTTTCCATTCAAATAAACTTTCCCGCTACTTATCTTATTAATTCCATATATAGCCTCTGCAATTTCAGTTCTACCTGCCCCAACAAGACCTGCAAGGCCGACTACCTCCCCCTTATAAACATCGAAGCTTATATTTTTAAAACCATCACCACTAATATCTTTGACCTTAAGGATCGGTTCTTCTTTATCACGATTTATGAACCTTTTCCTAAATTCTTCTTTACCGTTTCGTTTGCTTTCTACTGGTAACAATCCATTAATTAACATTTCTTTTGTGAAGTCCTGGATTTCACCTTTTAACGTCACTTTACCGTCTCGTAGAATGACAGCATGTGTCGATATCTGAAAAACCTCATCAAGTCTATGAGTGATATAAAAAACTCCTACACCATCGGCCTTTAACTTCTCAATTAGTTTGAATAAGCTTTTCGTCTCTGCAAATGTTAGAGAAGATGTTGGTTCATCTAAAATAAGGATCTTCGCATTCCTTAACAGACCTTTTATGATTTCTACTTGTTGCTGCTCAGCAATTGACAATGAAATTGCATATCTATTCAAATCCAAATCCCAGCCTAGTTGGTGAATTAATTTCTTTGCCTGCTCCCTTACCTCTTGTTTTTTCCTATTCAACCCAATTGTGAGATTTTGCTCAACTGACATATTTGGAAATAATAAGGGTTCTTGAGGCACCAAGTAGATTCCTTTTTCGTGCGCAATCGATGGATTAAATTGGTTCATCTTCTCTCCATTTACCTCTATACTTCCACTATCCGCTTTATAGACTCCTGTAAGAATCTTCATCAGTGTACTCTTTCCAGCACCATTTCCACCGATAATCGAGATTACTTCAGATTCATAAATTTCTAGAGAGACACCCTTAAGGACTTCATTTCGGTTAAAAGTCTTATAGATATTGTCTAGCCTTACCAACCTATTTTTCACTTCCATAAAAACCCCCCATACCTAAAAATCTCTCTATTTTTGTAATCGCTTTCTTTTAGCGGTTTTAGATTGGTTTTAAAACATTTTATTAAGGCAGGATAAAATTATCCATTTTCATAATTATTAAAATTTTATAAGTCATAGAACTTTTATATTACATATATATTCCTAGTCTCGAGATTATTCGCATAATAATAAAAGGTTTTTTCTGTAAATGGTTTTTCATGAACTTTGGAAATTGGGATGTTATGTTTGTATCATTTTTGAACATTTGTTGGCATATGAATAAATTGTATTAACCAAAAATATAGTTAAGAAGAGTGATTATAATGAACTATGAAAATGACTTAATCGTAAAAATTGCGTGGCAATATTATATTGAAGGTTTAACGCAGAATGAGATATCAGAATCTCTTAATTTATCAAGAATGAAGGTTATTAAATACCTTGAAAAAGCAAAAACAAACAATGTGATACAATTTAAAATCAACCTGGAAGAAATTGAGAATCTTAGTCTCCAAAATAAGATTAAGAAAAAATATAATCTAAAGGATATCATCATTGTACCTACGTCAAATCAAAAGAATGTTGAAAGTTTAACGATAGCTGCTGCCCAGTATATAGAAGATCGAATTACAAGTGATACGATGTTAAGTATTGGTTACGGAGAAGCTGTATCTAGAACTTTAGGACATTTGCGTATCTCAACAAAATACAAAGTGACATTTGTTTCTCTTTCTGGCGGTGTAAAATTCTACATGCCTACTGCTATCGATACGAGATCAGACTACTATACGAACCCTAACTACAATCATTACATTGTTCCTTCCCCCTTAATCGTTTCCTCTAAAAATATTGCAGAGCATTTACGAAAGGAACAATCAGTAAGCAAAATATTAGATATGATACCGTATACGAATTTAACAGTAATCGGAATAGGCGCTCTGAATGATCGAGCCACCTTAATTAAAGAAGGCTATTTCAATACAAATGACTTTGAAATATTAAAGTCAAAAGGTGCAGTTGGCGATTTACTATGCCAGTTTTACGACATCAATGGCAATGTTTTAGATTTAGATTTTCATAAACAACTAATTAGTACTGAAATTGATGTACTAAAATCCCTTAATCATGTAGTAGCTGTTGCTGGCGGCCTTGAAAAAAAAGATGCAATAATTGGTGCACTTAAGGGGGGATATATTGATGTTCTAATTACTGATGAATCAGTTGCCCAAGGTTTGATATAAAGAGAGAACACTATCTTTTTTGATAAGGGGGAAATAGGAATGAAGGGGAAATTCCTAATGGCTATCGATGCTGGAACTGGAAGTGTGAGAGTAATCTTATTTGACACAACTGGCCAAGAGGTTTGCGTTTCACAGGCTGAATGGACACATCATGAAGATAAAAGATATCCAGGCTCTATGGATTTTGATATCAATAAAAATATCAGTATCATTACTGACCTCATCAAAGAAACGATCGACAAAAGTAAAATAGACCCAAGTGATATACTTGCCATTTCTACGACTAGTATGAGAGAAGCCATCGTTTTATATGATGACAAAGGCAAGGAATTATGGGCATGTGCGAATGTTGACTCACGTTCAACCAATGAAGTTGCAAATCTATATAGCCAGAGCGATTCACTAGAATCCGAGATTTATAAACTCTCTGGTCAGACATTTTCCTTAGGTGCCATCCCTCGAATACTTTGGGTTAAAAATAACCTCCCTGACACATACGAAAAGATAAAATACGTAACGATGCTTAATGACTGGATAACCTATCGTCTCACAGATATAATCTCAGTCGAGCCTTCAAACGGCTGTACTACTGGACTCTTTGATTTAAAAAGCAGGTTATGGGATCCAAGTATCGCCGAAAAAGTAAACTTGAGAAATGATATTTTTCCAATTGTATATGAAAGTGGTACGGTAATTGGAAACGTAACGAATAAAATGGCAACGCTTACAGGATTAAGCCCTCAAACAATTGTTGTTGCTGGAGGTGGAGATGCGCAGCTTGGTTGTATTGGTGTAGGGGTTATTAATGAAGGAGATGCCGCTATTTTTGGAGGGAGCTTCTGGCAGTACGAATATACGACAAATCATGTTGAAATCGACGATGAATGCAGAGTTCGAATTAATTGCCATGCTGTACCTAATACTTGGCAATACGAAGCAATTGCCTTTTTTCCAGGCTTAGTGATGAGATGGTTTAGAGATAGTTTTTGTGAGCTTGAAAAGGACATTCAAGATAAAACCGGAGAAAGTATTTATGTTCAGATGGAAAAACGAGCACAAAACATTCCTGCCGGAAGCTTTGGGTTGCTATGCACTTTTTCAGATCAAATGAACTATAAATCTTGGAAGCATGCCGCCCCTGGTTTTATTAATTTTAAACTTGATTCCCAGAAGTATAACAAAGCAAGCTTTTATAGATCTATTATGGAAAATTCAGCTTTTGTAACAAAAGGGAATATCGAATTGGTTAATGCTTTAACAAATACTTCCCCTGAATCAATTATTTTTGCGGGTGGAGCTTCGAAAAGTGAGTTGTGGTGCCAGATTGTTTCCGATGTCCTTAATAAACCTATAAAAGTTCCGGTTGTAAAGGAATCGACTGCCCTAGGTGCCGCTATTTGTGCAGGTGTGGGCGCGAAGGTCTATGAGGATTTTAATGATGCTATAGCAAAAGTCATTCATTTCGAAAGAACCTATTTACCAAATCAAGAAAATCGGGAAGTGTATGATGAGTTATTCAGTAAGTGGAAGGACATTTACAAGCATCAGCTTGAATTAGCAAATAGTGGTTTAACTGAGCATATGTGGATAGCACCTGGAATCAAATGAGCCTCGGCGAATTTGCGCCCGAATATTAGGCTTAAAATAAGCGACTTGGAGTGATAACAATGACGGTTATTAATGAGAGCGAAAAGGAATACAGATTTGGTGATAGTGGTCCGAAATATCTTCAAAGAGGTCCAAGAATGAACTTTGGTGTAGTCGTTTTAAAACCTGGTCAAGACTTCCCTGCCCATTACCATAATGTTATGGAGGAAAATTTCTTTATTCTTGAAGGCGAATTGGAAATCCACATCGATGGCGAAGTTTTCAATTGCACTAAAGGGGATTTTATCCATGTCGAGCCGAAAAAAGTTCATTATCTTGTGAATAAAGGGGAAACAAATTTTAAGGCCGCATTTATGCTCTCCCCTTATCAGGAAAAAGATAAAGTTGATGTTGATTATAAGCCCTTGAAATAAAATGTTTTCGCTTAGAGGAGATGCTTTACATGACAAAACAAGTTCGTTTAGGTAGAACCGATATATATATTAATCCAATCGGGTTGGGAGCAAATGCGATTGGTGGTCATAATATCTATTCAAACCTCGATGATGAGGTTGGGAAAGATTTAGTAAGAACAGCATTTCATCATGAAATCAATTTTATAGATACGGCATATAGCTATGGATTTGGAAGGTCAGAAGAATTGATTGGTGAAGTTGTAAGTGAGAAGAAAAATCGCGCTGATGTCATTATTGCAACAAAGGGTGGCCCCAAGCTTATTAATCAAAAAATACAATTTGATAACTCCCCTTCTTTCCTAAAGCAAGAGGTTGAAGAAAGCCTAAAGCGCTTAAAAACAGACTATATTGATATCTATTATATTCACAAACCCGATAAAACAACGCCTAAAGCTGAGGCTATCGGTGCTTTGAAAGAGCTTAAAGACGAAGGGAAAATACGAGTAATCGGGGTATCAAACTTTTCAATAGATCAACTAAGAGAAGCGAACCAGGACGGTTACGTAGATGTATATCAGGGTGGATATCATTTATTAGATAGAGGATTAGAAAATGACATTATACCTTACACGATTGAGAACAATATTTCGTTTATACAATTTTATCCTTTAGCAGCAGGTTTGCTAACCGGTAAGTTTTCAAAGGACTCCACATTCACTGACCTTCGAGCAAGATTACCTTATTTTAAAGCGGAATCATACCTGCAAAATCTTGAAAAGGTAGAGCAATTACGAACCATATCCGAATCAAAAAATGTTGAAATGGCACATCTTGTCCTTGCCTGGTACTTAAGTCGTGATGGAATTGATTCTGTTATCCCTGGGGCAAAACGACCGGAACAAATTGTTAGTAACCTTAAAGCTTTAGAAATAACATTAACACCAAAAGAAATTCAGGATATAGATGATATCTTTAAATCATGAATGATGAAACATAAAAAGAGCGAAAGCAACAAGGTTTTTCGTGCTTTTGCTCTTTTCATTTTGGTTCACGACTATTTCTATAACAACCCTACCATTTTTAGTCCGTGTAGGATTCCGTCTTCCTCAACTGATTTGGTTACGTACTTCGCTACTTCTTTTACTTCGTCCAGTCCGTTCCCCATGGCTACACTATTTTGAACAGTGGTGAGCATTTCCATATCATTTAACCCATCGCCAAAGGCATAAATGCGTTCTGAAGGAATCCCTATTTTATCAACAAGTTTCTCTATTCCGTTTGCTTTTGAACCCCCGCTTGGGATGACGTCTACAGAAACCGGATGCCAGCGCACAAAATCAAAGTCCTTGTATTCTTTTTCATATTGCCCTTCTTCGCCTTCTTGGACAAATAATAACGATTGGAACAATTTACGTCCTTCATAATACTTTGGATCATAGGTTGGAAAACTTTTGATTTTTAATGTTGCAATGCTTTCCGTAATAAATTCATGTTCAGGCACATTTGCTTTCATGTCCTCGTGGTCCATGTAAACGATCGGATGATTGTTGGCAAGTGCCTTTTCAGTTAATTGAATAAGGGCTTCTTCATTTAACGGATTTGTATAGATTTCTTCACCGTTTAACACAACATACTGCCCATTGTAGCTAACATATGTACCGATTCCTAGCTCTTCGCGAAGGTCTTCAAACATAAAAGGAGCACGGCCAGTAGCAATCGCAACTTCATGTCCGAGTTCCTTTAGTTTAAAGATGGCTTCCTTCGTTGAAGATGGCAGTTTTTTATCATGGTTCAAGAGTGTTCCATCTATGTCAAAAAAAATTAAGCTACGTTCTTTCATTTCATCTTCCCACTTTCTATCTCACTTTTGCTCAATCACATATTGTCTACGATACATTATTTTCGCGCTTTAAACAAATGAAACAAATCTTAAAGAATAGGTATAAAAACAGGCAAAAAGCACTATGATCTGGCATAAATTAGAAGTATGTTTGATATATTCAGTAGAAGTCCCAATGGGTACAAATACGCCAAGGCGCATTTGATCTACATCAAGGAGAGCGAGCATGAAAAAAACTTGGTTATTAGGGTTTGGCTTTTTTAGCATTAGTCTAGGATGGTCTTTGTATAACGGATTTGTTCCTTTTTTTCTGGATAATTTCATTACTAGTACAGCTTTGATCGGGTTTCTTATGACCATCGATAATTATATTGCTCTCTTTTTACAGCCGTATATTGGACAATTAAGTGATCGAACTCGAACTCGCTTTGGACGCAGGATGCCTTATTTACTTGTTGGTGTGCCACTTGCAGCCCTATTTTACACCCTCATTCCCTTCCACACTGGGCTAATATCCTTACTGATATTTATGTTATGTATGAACTTATCGATGTCGATTTTCCGTTCCCCTACGATAGCTTTGATGCCCGATATCACCCCAGAACAAGACCGTACAAAAGCAAACGGAATTATCAATTTTATGGGGGGCTGTGGTGCTATCTTAGCATTTAGTATCGGCTCATTCTTATTCAGCGTCGATGAGACTCTCCCATTTCTTGCCGTTTCCGTTGTTTTCCTACTCACCCTTTGGATTGTATTTAAACAGATAAAAGAACAACGTGATGCCCTTTCCTATACAGAAACAGTTATACCAAGGATAAATTATAAGGAAGAATTGAATGCCTCGACGATGTACCTCTTGGCAGCTATCTTTTTTTGGTTTATTGCCATACAAGGAATGGAGGCTTTGTTTACCCTATATGGTGTAAATGAATTAGGTCTTTCCAGAAGCGCTTCTGCTTTTTCACTTACTTTTTTTTCATTAAGTTTTGTGATTTCAGCCATTCCAAGTGGCCTCCTAGGTGCAAAAATTGGCAAGAAAAAAGTTATTGTCATCGGTGTCATTGGGCTAATTGTTTCGTTTTTACTATTAAACTGGGTTGATTCGGTTATTCTCTTGAGGGCGATTTTATTTTTGGGAGGCATATTTTGGGCATTTGTTAACATTAACGCATACCCCTTTATTGTTTCGACGGGAAGTGAAAAAAGCTTCGGAACGAGAACGGGGCTTTATTATTTAGTTTCCTCATTGGCAGCGATCACGTCACCCCCGACTCTTGGATACTTAATTGACCTGTTTGGATTCAGTGTGTTATTTCTTGCTGCAGCAGGGAGCCTAGTTTTTGCATTGGTTTTTATTACCAGGGTAAAAGAGCAGGAAAGCCCGGTGCTTGGCTCATAGCGAATCCTCAAGCAATGATCATAAAAGGCGTGTAAACTGGAAACAGTTTTATCACGCTTTTTTCATTTTTATATGTTTATTTCATAGACTATTACAATGATGTCTGATATTATAATCAAATGGTTACCCTCGTTAACTATTACCTTGAGTAACTATTTCCAAAAGAGGTGAAATTCAATCGAAAATTTTCAATTGTTTTTTCAACAACTAACTCAATTATATCGACCATTTGAGAGTAAGCTGAATGTTGAACTTGGTAAACACCAGCTTTATAGAGCACAATGGTCCATACTGTACTACATTGTAAACTTTGGCTCACCTACACTCGTGGAAATTTCTAATTACCTAGGAGTCGAAAAGCCAACTGTTACAAGAACCATCAATCGTTTAGAAGAACTCGGATATGTAGAAAACATTCCTGGGAAAGACAAGCGAGAAAAAAGAATGCAGCTTACTGACCTTGGTAAAAAAGTGTATCTAGAAGTCAGGGAAACAGTTGATGAATTTGAAAAGGAAATAATAGAGGGGGTATCTGAAAAGGAACTACTCCAAGCCATTCAGATTATGAAAACAATACGAAACAATTTAATAAAGTGAGGGGATTTTCAACTTGGATAATCAAAAACTGTGGACGAAGGATTTTATTATTGTGTCCTCCATCAACTTTTTCTTAACCTTTATCTTTTATCTATTGGTTGTCATCATTGCCGTTTATGCGGTTGATGAATATGGTGCTTCTACGAGCCAAGCAGGGCTTGTCACAGGTATCTTTATTGTCGGAACGTTAATTGGCCGACTTTTTATTGGCCGTTATATCGATATGATTGGTCGTAAAAAAACATTATTTATTGGGTTGATTCTTTTTACAATCACAACCTTCTTATACTTCGTACATGCCGGAATCACGTTTCTCCTAATTAATCGTTTCATTCACGGCATTACACTTGGCATCGCTAGCACCGCGACTGGTACAATTGTTGCTCAAATCATCCCGCCTAAACGTAGAGGTGAAGGAATTGGCTATTTTAGTATGAGTGCGACACTAGCAACGGCGATCGGACCATTTATCGGATTATTTATGTCTCAGCATACGAGCTACCAGGTTATCTTCGGTCTATGTCTTGTGATTGGGGTCATCACTCTTCTCACTTCACTCATCCTTTATGTGCCACCAATCGAAGTACAATCAAATCAAACTCAAGAGAAAAAAGGCTTTTCAATTGCGAATTATGTGGAACCGAAAGCACTTCCGATTGCGATTGTTACTTTTGCAATTTCGCTTTGTTACGCAAGTGTTCTTTCGTTTATCAATTTCTATGCGATTGAAATTGAATTAGTAACTGCAGCAAGCTTCTTCTTCCTTGTGTATTCCATTGCGATTCTGCTTTCTCGTCCTTTCACTGGACGGTTAATGGATATAAAAGGTGCAAATTACGTCATGTATCCAGCCTTTATCCTATTAGCAATTGGTATGTTTCTATTAAGTATTGCTCACAACAGCATAACTCTCCTACTTTCTGGTGCACTTATCGGGCTAGGATTCGGAAATATGCAGTCATGTACTCAAGCAGTTGCGATCAAGTTAACACCAGCACATCGTATGGGGCTTGCGACCTCAACTTTCTATATCTTCTTGGATGCAGGGCTTGGGTTTGGCCCTTATCTATTAGGATTTCTTGTTCCAATTACAGGATACAGCAAGCTCTATTCTATTCTAGGAATTGTGGCTTTAGCGAGTATTATTCTTTACTTCTTTATGCATGGGAAGAAGGAATCTGCAGGTCGAAAAAATCAAACATTACCATTATCCATGTAAAAATAAAGCCTTGCTCGGCATGTATTGTCGGGCAAGGCTCTGTTTATTTTCTGATACCATCCATCACAAAACGGACTAAGTTTTCCGCTTCTTGGTCGATATCCATTTTTTCTTGGGATGGCTTAAGCACAAAATGAGTGACAAGAAAACCACCGAATGTTGTCATTAGTATTTTTAACAGGGTATCTGTAGGAAGATCCTTTATTTCTCCACGGCTCTTGAATAATTCGATTGCATGTGCAACGCGATTCATGACATTGGAAGAGAAATACGGAACAAGTTCCTTTCTTAATGCTTCACTATATAATATTTCCTTGACGATGATTTGAAAAATTTCCTGATTTTCATTAATAAATTCAATTCTATTTTTGAGGATCCTCCTTAAAAAATCTTCAAAATACAGTGTATCCTCAGTTAGTACTTCTTTAAATACTTTTTCAGCCATTCCCGGTAAAGCCTCTTTTAAGAACGGAATCATAACCGAAAGCAGTAGGTTATCTTTCGTACCATAATGACGAAAAATGGTTCCTTCTGCAACTCCTGCTGCTTTTGCGATTTCGTTTGTAGACGTATTGGCATATCCCTTTTCTGCAAACATTTTTATGGCTGATTCAATTATTTTCTGTTGTTTTTCAGTTGGTTTCTTGGATAGCTTTGTTTGTTCAATTATGACATCTAATAGATTTTCTTTAGACAAGTTCCTTTCACTTCCTTACTATAATGCGCGATACTTTTTCAGTGCGAAAACATTTAGGTTAATAAAAACGGCTGCAAACATGATTAACACAAATAAGTCAAAGCCGATATCTGATAATCCTAAACCTTGATACATAACTCCCTTTAATGCATGCGCTGCGTAATAGATCGGCATGATTTTTGCAACAATCTGCAACCAATCGGCCATTCCCTCTAGTGGGATAATTCCAGAGAAAAATATTTGCGGGATTATGACAATGGGTATAAATTGAATCATTTGAAATTCAGATGCAGCAAATGCCGATAACAGAATTCCTAAAGATAAAGCAACTAACGCAAGCACTAAATTAATGAGAATAACATTCCATATTGAGCCTACTAGCACGACATCCAACACATTAATAGTAAAAAACACAACAATAACTGTTTGAATGATAGCAAATATGCCAAAGCCAACTAAATATGCAGTCACAATTTCTCCCCTACGGATAGGAGTTGACATTAATCTCTCTAACGTACCTGTTGTTCTTTCTTTTAGCAAACCAATTCCTGAAATTAGAAATACAAAAAAGAATACGAAATAACCGATCAAAATTGGACTAAGCACATCAAAAAAAACAGTATCACTATTACCGTAGACATAGTTTATTTCTAAATCAATTGTAGCTAAATCCTTGAGTGTAGGTATTTGATTGACTAGATTTTCCTGTGCCTGTGAGGCAAATGCCTGGTTGACCTTCATCTGCAATGCCTTTGCGGATGATGGGTCGCTGTTAGTTATCGTTAAGACTACCTGATTATTCTCCATCACAAGCAAGCCATCAAGTTCATTGTCTAGGATCATTTGTTCAGGATTTGTCGCTTCGTTATATTCTTCTATTTCAATATCTGCTTCTTTAATGGTTTCAATAAGTTTATCCTCAATATTTACAACGCCTATAGTAGGATTAACGGAAGGTCCATCAAACAATACATTCATGAGAGACAAAATGAGCAGTGGGGCAACAAATAGCAAGGCTAATGTCCGCTTATCACGAAGCAACTGCTGAAAAATTCTTTTTATGAGTGCGATGATTCTCATTGTCCCACCCTCCCTGCTTGTAAAAATACTTCATCAAAATTGCTGGCACCATATGCTTCTTTCAGATCACTTGGTGTACCTCTCGTTATGATCCGACCATCTCGGACCATTGCGATATAATCGCAGCGTTCCGCCTCTTCCATGACATGAGTTGTGACGATAATCGTTTTACCTTCTTCTTTTTTTAAGCGGATTAGTTCATTCCAAATAGAGAGCCTCAGCTCAGGGTCAATACCAACAGTTGGTTCATCAAGAATCAGTATTTTCGGGTTTTGTATCAACGCAATGGAGAGAGACAAACGTCGTTTCATCCCACCGGAGTACGTAGATACCTTTTTATTTAAGTCATCCGACAGATTGACTAGGTTTGAGGTATATGCAATTCGTTCTTTCGTTTGGGCACGATTTAACTTATAAAGAGAAGCAAAAAAAGCAAGATTTTCCTTCCCTGTTAGCTCTGTATACAATGCATCGGATTGAGCCATATAGCCAATATCCTGCAAAAGCTCAAGATTAGGCATTTTCTCTCCTAACACTTGGATAGAGCCTTGATCTGGCGAGTCCATTCCTACAATCATTTTGACTAATGTGGTTTTACCCGCACCTGAGGGTCCAATAAAACCGTAAATCGTTCCTTCCTCAATAGATAGGTCAATTTCATTTAGCACCACGTTTTTCCCAAAGCTTTTACTTACTTTATTAATTACTACCGTATCGGCCATTAAACTGCCTCCTCTTCACAAAAATGAGCGATTACTCACTTTCATTATCGTTTGTATTTTGGAGAACGTCAATAAAAAAGTGAGTATTCACTCACATAAAAATTTTTATTATTGGGATATTCGAACAAGCACATTTTGCTTACCTTTCATACGATGAACTAAGGAGGTGACAACCATGGACTTGCTTGAATTTTTAAATGAAAATTATTATATGTTGGTCCCTGTACTTTGGGTGATAGGGTATTTCCTAAAAACAACGCCGACTATTCCGAATTGGGCTATTACATGGATTCTATTAGGGGTATCTCTAGCAGGTGGCACATTTTTCTACGGCTTTACTGCAGAGGCTTTATATAACGGAGTAATTGCAGCTGGGGTTGCTGTTTTCGGTCATCAACTGTATAAACAAACGGCTGAGGCAAGAGTTAAAAAAATATAATTCACCTTTACGCACTAATCTATTTTCCACATATTAAAAAAGCGAAACGCTTGGATTTTTTTCCAAGCGTTTGTTTGCGTTATTTTATTGATTTCTGTACCAGACAAACCAACCATTATCTTTATTTTTTGATACAAAGATTTGGCCATCCGCTGCTACGTCACTTTTTCCTTCCCATCTTGGAAAATGCAATGTAACTAACCACGACTTGTCTGCAACTTCTTGTCCACAATATTTGGTAGACATTTGGTACTCTTTCGCAACTTTTTCATCTAAAGGTTGCGCTGTTACGACTTCCCAATCCGAAAAATGATTTCCATAATCACTTTCGCCAAATGTACGAGGAATGATTGTTTCTAATGCCTGTATGAGTTCATCTTTATTAATGGTTGATGTATCCTCTAACAGACTCACACTCGGGCATTCAACTCTTGCTTGTGCACCGACTTGGAATGGGAATAAGATGACAAGAGTAATCAGGGATATTACTATTTTTTTCATAATTATTCACCTCAAGTAGTAATATCCCAATTTTTAACATAAGTTATGCATGCAGGTCATGATATTTTATTCATTAGTTCTGCTAAATCTGCCAATAAGAGCTTCTTACTTTCTTCAACTTTTACAAGTTCTGTGTACTTTTTAACTTGAATAATGGTTTCTTCAGCTTGGCTTATTTCATCTAGAACGATATAAGACCTCGCCAACGCTTCGTATGCGTAAGCAATATAAAATGGAGCTAGCTCTGCCTTCTTACTGATTTCTACGCATTGCTTTGCAAAGTATAGGGCCTGAACTCCATTATCCACTACAGCATAAACTCGTGAAAGTTGCCAATATCCAATTGAACGATTTTGTTCGGTATGATCTGTAACCTGCGTCCAATGCCAAAACGAAGCATGACTTAGATGCATCATTTCCTCTGTTTCATATTCCGTACGATTCGTAATTTCTAATAGATCCCACACTTTGTTAAAGCATTCTGTTGCTAACTGTTTATGAGATAGATTCCCCATTACTTTCTCCTCTATTTTCTTATTTCGCTTCGTTCTCTGCTTCCCATTTCGCTACTTCTTCCCTGACACGTGGGGCTACTTCTTTCCCTAGTAGTTCAATTGAGCGCATGACATCCTCATGCGGCATTGTTCCAACAGGGCAATGAAGCATAAAACGAGTAACCCCAACGTTTTTACGCAAGTGGATGATTTTATTGGCAACATATTCAGGGTCACCTACATATAAAGCACCTTCAAAGCTTCGGGCATGGTCAAAGGTATCCCGGGTATATGGTCCCCAGCCACGCTCTTTTCCTAATTTACTCATCGACTGCGCTGTTGATGGGAAGAATTTTTCGGCCGCTTCTTCCATGCTTTCACCAACAAACCCGTGCGAATGGGAGGCAATCGCTAACTTTGAAAAATCATGTCCCGCATGCGCAACAGCCCTCTTGTATAGTTCAGCAAGTGGAGCAAATTGAACGGGTCTTCCTCCAATAATTGCAAGAATGAGTGGTAGTCCTAAAAGACCCGCACGTACCACTGATTCTTGGTTTCCTCCACTTCCAATCCAGATTGGTAATGGATCTTGAACAGGTCTTGGATAGATGCCTCTATTGTTAATGGATGGTCGGTGCTTCCCTTGCCAGGTCACTTTCTCCGACCTTTGAATATGAAGAAGTAGATCTAACTTTTCTTCAAAAAGCTCATCATAGTCCTTTAAATCATAGCCAAATAGAGGGAATGATTCGATGAAAGATCCTCTTCCCGCCATAATTTCAGCTCGTCCATTCGAAATAGCATCAACGGTTGAAAAATCCTGGAACACGCGAACAGGATCGGCCGACGAAAGTACGGTAACCGCGCTTGTTAGACGAATTTTCTTTGTTTGCGATGCAGCCGCTGCTAGTATAATAGCAGGTGCTGAAGCTGCATAATCCTCACGGTGGTGCTCCCCCACACCGAATACATCTAGACCTACTTGGTCGGCTAAAACAATTTCCTCTACCACTTCACGAATTCGCTCGGCATGGCTAAAGACCTCGCCTGTCCGAGGATCCGGCGTTGTCTCAACAAAAGTACTGATTCCTATTTCCAATGTCTGTACCCCCTATTATTGTTTCATTTATCTTATTGCTAAACTACTTCTATTATTTAATATTGTTGGTTTTGAAGCAAATTTTTTAGACTTTGGGTTGGGTTGGGGGCGGTGAGTGGAGTCGAAGGAATCGACCTCGGGACTGCTATAAGACGGTTGAGGAGTGACATAAAAAGATTGTTATCGTACCACCAGTCACTAGAGGCGTGCACTGTGAGGGTACGATTAACTCCTATTCATACCCTCAGTCACCTTGGGTCAGGACTGTGAGGGTACGATTAACACCTTTTCGTACCCTCAGGCACCTTAGGTCAGCAATGTGAGGGTATGATTAACACCTTTTCGTACCCTTGGTCACCTTAGGTCAGGGAAGTGAGGGCAAGAATATTCCATCTCACTAGCCAAAAAATCCAATTATTTGGAATATTATTGTATAATTGTAAAACTTTTTACTGTTTATTTCGTATACTATATATATAGGATTTTTTTACATACCTCATATACCATTCTATTAGGAGTGATGAACATGCAATTAGTTCCTGAGAAAATTCGTGAGCCACTCTCACATTTTAATTTCGGAATTTTCGAAACAGAATCTCTTAGTACGTTTTTCTTAGCCTTCCGTCTTAAAAGTTATTTCTTGCTTCTAGTCTCTCCTTTTGGATTAGGGGCGTCAGCTTACTTAGCCAAAGTTTCAATAGGAGTTGGATCTATTGGTATGTCCCTCGGTTTGATTTTCCTAAGTCTATTACTTTTACTGCCTTGGACACTAGTACCTATCACATTTCTATTTACCACTTTTCAACCAGCCACATGGCAACGTAAGCTATCGTGGGCATACACTGGTTTGTTAGTAGCATCTTATATTTATTGGCTCGTTATCTTTTAAAATAGCATTGTGCTTCTGGGACAAGGAACCTGTCCCCACCGCAAAAAAATAGTGCCTACCACATCGGTAAGCACTTTTTTATTCCTTATAATTTTACAGTCCAGCCAAACGGATCTTCTACTGTACCGTTTTGAATTCCAGTAATTGTATCATATAGTTTTTTCGATAACTCTCCTGTTTCACCGTTGTTAATAATAGATTTTTCATTATTGTAGAAAAGCTCTCCAACTGGTGAAATAACAGCAGCTGTGCCTGTTCCAAAGACTTCTTCAAGCACGCCATCGTTATAAGCTTGTTGAACCTCATTAATTGAAATTTTTCTCTCAGTTACAGGAACATTCCAGTATTTTAAGAGTTCAATAATCGACTTACGAGTGATTCCATCTAAAATACTACCGTTTAATGCTGGTGTGACAACTTCTCCATTGATTTTAAAGAAGATGTTCATACTGCCAACTTCTTCGATATATTGTTTCTCTCTACCATCAAGCCATAATACTTGCGAATAACCATTTTCACTTGCAATTTCTGATGCTAATAAACTCGCAGCATAGTTCCCTGCTGTTTTTGCATCACCTGTACCACCTGCAACTGCACGAACATATTTATTTTCTACAGCAATTTTTACAGGATTGATACCTTCTTTATAATAAGAACCCACTGGGGATAATATAATCATAAATTTATAGTTTTTAGCCGGATTAACGCCAAGATGTGCTTCCGTAGCAATCATAAATGGTCTGATATATAACGAAGTACCCGGAAGATTTGGCACCCATTCTCTATCGATTTCAATTAGCTTCTTCAAAGCATGAATGGCAAATTCTTCGTCAAACTGCGGCATGACCAAACGCTGGTTAGACTTATTGAATCTTTTCATGTTTTGATCCGGTCTGAACAATAAAATTTCTTCGTCCTTTGTACGATAGGCTTTTAATCCTTCAAATACCGATTGACCATAATGAAAAATAGTAGCTGCAGGATCCAAAGGAATTGATTGATAAGGTACAATTCGCGCATCGTGCCAACCTTTTCCTTCCGTATAATCCCACATAAACATATGGTCAGTGAAGCTTGTTCCAAACACCAACTGATCGAATGGAGGAATTTCCTTCTTGTCAGTTGTAAGGGTGATATCAATTGTAAAATCTGTCGTCATGTTAATCCCAGCTTTCATTTAATTTAAATCTTTTAAGTTTTTATTAATCGAAATCTTATATTATTCTGATAATAATATCAACTATTTTATCACAATATTGCTAAAAAAAGTGTATTAAAGTATAGCAATCTTTTAATTTTTGTTTCCATTTAAAGTTAAATACAAAAATCCGATAAAAACCAATGGTGGTTTAGCAACAAAAAAATAAGCCCCCGAAGAAGCAATACGTACTTCCCGCGGGCTAGATCCTCACTGATTGGAATAATATCCTTTTACCATTTCTCCCATTACCCGGTTTGTTCGAGCTCCTGATTCGCCTGTGCTTGGGCAAACGACTCCTTTACCTGTTAATTCTGCAACAATGGTTTCCACTAATGGTTGGTGTACATGCTGAGGACGTTTAAAGCTCCACTCTTCCGTTCCATTAGTTGTTGTTAACACGACAGGCTCATTTCCGAACATAGAGAACGTAATTTTTCCTTTGCTACCCACAATCTCATTCACGTCTTCATTTTGAAATGCTGTAAAACACCAATTCCCAACACCATGTACGCCAGATTCAAATACATAGGTACCCGTAACAATATCTTCTGCTAGATATAGGCTACCGTGATTGGAAGCAAAACCATGAACCTCTTTAATCGGTCCAACCAAGAAATCTAATATATCAAGAGTATGGCTTGCTAAATCAAAGAACAGCCCACCACCTGATAACTCTGGCTGAACTCGCCATGGAAGGTTGTTCGGATCTTCTGAAGCTTTGCGATATTGTGTAGTTGACACAAAGCGGATATCCCCCACTGCACCGTTGTCCAGTAGTTCTTTGATTTTCAAAAACCGCTCTTGTGCTCTGCGATAATAAGCGACATACAAAGGAACATTTGCTTCTTTACAAGCCTCAATCATTTCTAGACATTCTGTGAAAGTACGAGCCATAGGCTTCTCAACATATACTGGTTTTCCAGCCTGTGCTGCTTTCAGTGTAAACTCTTTATGTGATCCTGGGGGAGTTGCGATATAGATTACATCAACCTCTGGATCATTGATAAGCTTGTCCGCATTATCATACCATTTCGATACATTATGCCTTTTTGCATAATCTTCCGCTAACTCACCTGTTCTTCTCATGACTGCAACCAACTCGGAATTCGTGATTTTTTGAAATGCTGGACCACTCTTTACTTCCGTCACATTCCCACAACCAATAATCCCCCACCGAATCTTGTTATATGCCATACTTAAACTCCCCCCTGTCAATTATCTCCATCATAAAGTATACCCCAAAAAGTTTAGCCATCACAAAAATAGCCACTCTACAATTTAATTTTGTAAAGTGACCTAGAGCTCAACTTACCTTATTTGACGTGAAAACGTTGGGTTATTTCTAAAAGAGACTTGGACAGAGTATGCAGTCTTTTTCCTACCCCGTTTGTATTTTCCATTTGTTGAATTTGACTTTCACTAAAAGCTAACATTTCTTCGGCGCTCGCTAATGTCTCCTGTGACACAGATGAGAATTGAGTAACAGATTGCTGTAGTTCTGGAACAATACTCTCGAGTCCCGTTATTTCTTCCTGCATCGTTTCAATGTTTCCACTGACCTCGTAAATCCCCTGCATTAACTCATTAATTGAGATTTTGGAGTCATTTGCTAATTGAAGGTTGGAATTTATCTGAATAAGCATTTGGTCAAATTCCTTTGAAGCCAATATTGTAATAGATTCCATTTTTGTAATAGCATTTGTAATTTCATCAGTTGCCTTCGTTGATTGCTCGGCAAGCTTCTGAACCTCTTGTGCTACGACAGCAAATCCTTTCCCGGCATCACCTGCTCGGGCTGCCTCAATCGTTGCATTTAAAGCTAATAGTTTTGTTTGTTTCGCGATATCCGTAACTAATTCCACAAGCGATGTAATTTCAAGTGAATACTCTTTCACTTCTCTAATTGTCTTTGTAAGACGATTGAAGTCACTTTCAAATGATTGGATCGTTGCAATCAACTGACCAATATTTTGTTCACCGCGGCCAGCTGAGAGATTCATACTCTTTGAGCTACCAATGACAGTTTCCATGTTTCTCATAATATCCACGATCCGATTTGACATGGTCCTAAAACCGTAAGCACTCTTCTCAGAGCTGCTTGCAGTATGCTCCGCACCTTGTCTTACTGTATCGATCGCCGAGATTAATTGATGACTTGATTCAAGTGCATCCCTAGATGAAACATTTAATTCATCGCCAGTTGTTTCTAGTTCTTTCGTTGAAGTCTTCAATTCATTAAGCATACTTCTCATTTGATCAATCATTGCATTATAGCTTTTATTCAATGAAGTAATTTCAGGAATCGTTGTACGTATATCAACGGAGTGCTTGAGATTCCCTTCCCTTACTTCTTTCATCGTATTACGCAAGGCACTTAATGGTTTTACAATGGTTCGCACTAATAGGATAATCACGACCGTCATCACTACGATACTGATCGCCATCACTAGTAATGTAAAATAGGCCATTTGGTTAATCGGACCTGTATAGGATTTCGTCGGAATGAGGATTCCATAAATTCCGCCTATTTCTTCAATCCTATGAAACGAAATCGTGTAATCATCGCCATTAATTCTCTCATGAATAACTCCATCTTTGAGATCAACAAGTGTAGTGATTGTTTTTTCTGAAATAGCAGGAATCGCATCTTTACTCACCTTGAAAGGTACTACTTCTTCATTCTTTATATAGAAAAATTCCGCTTGCATCCCATCTCCTTCAAGCTTATCCTGCTGCATTCGTACATTCCCATCTATCTGTTGCATAAAATAATCATCTTCACTGACATAAACAAATTTTAAACTTTCTGCAATATATCCCATTAGCTCTGCTTCACTTACTAATCTATTTTCAATCGACTCAATTGTCATTTCTTTAGCCTTTATGTATGAGATTGTTCCAACCGTTACTACAGAAATTACAAGTAAAGAAACAAACAGGATAAATAACCGTGCACTTAAATTGATCTTTTGCAGAAACGTTTGAAAAAGGCTTTTTCCACCATCACTCTCTTTATCTGGCATTTTTGGCTTTCGCAACTTTATTCCCATATGTAGAACCCCCAAATCCGAGACTTTTAACCTATTTCATTATAATCAAGCTATGTAAAGCCATTGTAAAGATTATGTAAAGGGTGCATTTACAGGCTTACTCAAACAACTAGTACCGCCCTACATGGTTCAAAAACCATTATCTTTTGCCTCGCTTCTTTTAATTTCTAGTACACCTTTATCTGAATTATTTGATATTATTAATTTATTAAACAAGGAGGGATCTATGGTGGTTTTAGATTTGATGAATGTTACACTACAACGTGATGATGCGCTCATCCTACAGAATATTAATTGGCAGATAGAACAAGGCGAGCACTGGGTGCTTTATGGGTTAAATGGTTCTGGTAAGACTGCATTATTGGATTTAATCAACGCCTATAATTTCCCTACTAGCGGAAATGCGACTGTACTTGGGTTTAAGTTCGGGAAGGTTTATTTAGGTGAGGAACTCAGGAAGAAAATTGGCTTTGTGTCTGCTTCCTTACAAGAAAAGTTCTACCCTACTGATAATGCGTTTGAGGTTGTTTTAAGTGGAGCTTTTGCATCCATTGGCCTGTATGATACCCCTACGGACGACATGAGAGAAAAGGCAAAGAGACTTCTTGTAGAACTAGGATGTCTTGCCTATGCAAACCGTGAATATTCGACCCTGTCCCAAGGTGAAAAACAACGAGTATTAATTGCACGCGCGTTAATGGCAGATCCATCCATACTTATTTTGGACGAACCTACCAATGGGTTAGATTTTATCGCCAGAGAGCAATTACTAGATTCCATCGAAAGACTAGCCATCAAAGAAGATGCACCAACGATTATATATGTTACCCACCATGTGGAAGAAATTCTTCCTGTGTTTACGAAAACTTTGCTTTTAAAAAGTGGTGAAGTATTTACTTCAGGGCAAACCGATCAAATCATTACAAGCGAGACTCTATCAGACTATTTTAATCTCCCAGTTCAGGTTAAATGGGAAAATTCCCGTCCTTACCTAGTAAAAGGAAAATAAAAATTGCCAGCCCCAGATCTAAATAGGGCTGGCTTTCATTTTATTATTCTGGCATCAATTCTAAGTTCTTTGAAAGTGGTGAAAACCTCGCATTAAAGAATCGTAACGTAGGAGGTTCATAATCCATTCGCAAACCACTTATCTGATGTCTCTTTTCAAAGAGTGCAATCACGGAATCAGCGACAACATCCATGTGATTATTCGTATAGACTCTTCTAGGTATCGTTAAACGAACGAGCTCTAGCTTCGGTTTGTTATGTTCTCCCGTTTCCTTATTTCGACCCGCTGAGACAATCCCTCTCTCCATCGCTCTAACACCTGAATCTAAATAAAGTGCCGCTGCCAATGCTTGTGCAGGAAACTCTTCTTGATTTAAATGAGATAAAAATTTTCTTGCGTCCAAATAAACAGCATGGCCCCCAATTGGTTGAACAACAGGTACCCCTGCTTCAATTAACTGCTGACCAAGATAACGGACCTGTTGAATCCGGTGATGGATATAATGGTCATCGACAGATTCATAGATTCCTTGTGCCATCGCTTCCATATCGCGTCCCGCCATGCCGCCATAAGATGGCATCCCTTCATAAACAACCACCAACTCACGCGACCTTGCATATAACTCCTCATCATTCATTGCCAAAAAGCCGCCAATATTCACTAAACAATCTTTTTTACCACTCATCGTACAACCATCTGAATACGAAAACATCTCCTTTAAAATATCCTTAATCCGATGACTTTCATATCCCGCTTCTCTTTCCTTAATAAAATAGGCATTCTCTACACATCTTGTAGCATCAAACATCACATCAATTCCAAAGCTCTTACATAGGTAATAAACCTCTCTCATGTTCTCCATGCTAACCGGCTGTCCACCAGCCATATTCACGGTTACCGCCACACAAACATAAGGAATCCGTTCTGCTCCAACCTCTTGAATGAGCGACTTTAATTTAGTAAGATCCACATTCCCTTTAAAAGGATGCTCTGTCGTTGAATCATGTGCTTCATCAATGATGATATCAACAAATCTTGCCCCGTTTAGCTCCTGGTGGGCACGTGTTGTTGTAAAATACATATTTCCTGGTACGACATCACCTTGTTTTATTTTCAGCTGAGATAAAATGTTTTCTGCACCACGTCCCTGGTGAGTCGGCAACACATACTTATATCCATAAATCTCTCTAACAGCCTGCTCGAGTTTCTTCCAGCTTTTACTCCCCGCATAGGCTTCGTCACCAACCATTAGAGCACCCCATTGCCTGTCACTCATTGCACTCGTCCCGCTATCTGTTAGAAGGTCAATATAGACATCCTGAGAATCAATTAAAAACGTATTATAGCCGGCCCGTTTTAGCGCCTCTTTCCGTTCCGCATAAGTTAACATCGCTAATGGCTCTACCGCTTTAATTTTATATGGTTCTGCCGTTCTTCTTTTCACCCTAACCCCTCCGCATTTTTGAAAATTCAGTCTATCTATAATGTAGAATATTCTATGCCTCTTTCTCAAGAATTCCCAGTACACGATAAACGCTTTAAATCAGTAAAAAAACGCCTTCCAAAGTTAAAGGATAGGCGTTTGAAAATATTATTGAAATATGGTTTCAAAACAATCTGTTTCATTTTGCAATACTCATTTCAAACAAACGTTTGTTTAGCACCCTATACTAAGTGGCTCAGGCAATTTGAATTTCAATCAAACGTTTGTTTGAACGTGATTCTGTCATGCAATAAATGGCTGTTATATATCGTAAAACAGCCGTTTTATTATTCTACTCTATTTCTTTTCCAACGCGAGCCTGCGAATGACCTCCTCATGCTGCGGATACTCTTTTAGTAATTCCTCTTGTGAGAATAATTCAAAATCCTCGAATTCAAATCCCGGAGAAACCATGCAGCCAACAAGTGAAAATGTATTTTCTTCTTTAACTGAAGACCCGAATATTGAGTTTTTTGGCACAAGAACTTGCGGAACCTCTCCCTCGTCAAGCTTTAGGCCAAGGTTTACTTCCTTGTATTCTCCTTGTTCGTCAATCATATGTACGGTTAAGGAACTTCCCCCATGGTAATACCAGAGCTCATCTGATTTCAATCTATGTAAATGAGAGATGTCTTCAGATCTCAGTAAAAAATAAATACTTGTATATAGTTTTCTTTGTTTATCTTGCTCAGTATGAATCGTCACACCTGAAGCAAAGATTTGTTTGTAAAACCCGCCCTCTGGATGTGGCTCAAGCCCGAGATGTGATATGTAGAATTGTGCATCATTTGTGTTCATTAAAATATTCCCTCCACGTATGCTCTTTGATATTCTGAAACATCATTCCTGGTACAATGAATAATACCTCTATTTGGTAAAAAACTATATATATTCACTTCTCTTAAGGAGGATATCTATGTCTTTTACCAACCTGTTTTTAAAAATTCGTTCAAACTTCATGTATCTTCCTACCTTGTATGGCTTTGTTGCTTTTTTAATGGCACTTCTTAGTATAAAGCTAGAAGCAATTTTTATGAAACAAAGCGCCCTTCAACACATCATTCCAAGCGCGCTCTTTACAGATATTAGCCTAGCTCGTACCATTTTAAGTACCATTTCTGCTTCATTATTGACCATTACAACCATAACATTTTCAACAATCCTAGTCGTATTAACGACCTATCTATCTAACTTTTCTCCACGGACACTTCAGAACTTTATTACAAACCATAGCACTCAGCGTGTTTTAGGAACGTTTGTAGGTGGTTTTGTTTATTCCATTGTATTACTACTTGTCTTAGAGGATACTGGTTCTGGTACGAGATATATTGTTCCTTCACTAGCCATTGCGATTTCAATCGTTTGCTTATTTGTATTTGTTTTCTTCATCCATCATGTAACAAGCTGGATTCAAGTAAGTAATCTTATTTACAATATTACGCAAAGGACAACAAAAAGAATTGAGAATGATCTAGCTGACTTGAAGGATGTTACCGAAGATCCTCCTTGGGATGATTGGGAAGGTGAGGAAATTAAGCATATAAATCCTCAACCAATTTTTTTGGACAAAGCAGGGTATATACAATCTATTGATATTAATGGAATTATTGAACAAGCTTATCATGATGACTGTATTATTCGAGTTGAAAGAAACATCAATGATTTTGTGGATGAGGAGACGGTTGTCCTATCAATCTGGGGTAAAAAAGAAGAAACTTCATTAATGGATTATAAAACATTTATCACTATCGGTTCAAAGCAATCGCCTTTTCCCAACATCGAGCTTGGTATGACAAAAATTGTAGAAATCGCTATACGAGCACTTTCACCCGCAATAAATGATCCCAATACAGCTATTAACTGCATTGATAATTTAGGTGGAATTTTAATAAAACTGAGTAAAAAGCACTTACCTAAATCCTATTTTAATGATAAAAATAGAAACCTTCGTGTTATTTTTGACCAGCCAACTTATTCTGATTATTTATATAAAAGCTTTTCTCAAATACTCAGTTATGGTGTCCATGATGTAACGATACTTTTGGCAGTATTTCGTGTACTTACTTCGATCGCCGATTCTTCCCAACACTCTAGAAAGACGATATGGGACTTTGCCCAGTTTGTGGTAGAGAGAATTAATAAAGGGGAATTGCTATCACTTGATCGACAATATCTAAACAAACAACTTAAAAGACTTGCGAATGCTACAGGATATAGCAAAGAGTATCAATCGCTATAATAAGTGGTGTTTGTAAAAAAATGGAGGGAGTGCTATTCTTCTCCCCCAATTATTTACCTAAATTTCAACCTGAGTGCCTACCCCTATCTTCAATGCTTTCTCATAGACTGCAGCTGCTACCGCGAGATCAAAATAGGCGATTCCAACGGATTTAAAAAATGTAATCTCCTCGTTGTCTTCACGACCTATAATCTTTCCTGAAGCGAGTTCTCCTAATTCGCCATGTAAGTGCGAGAAATTCCATAGCCCTTTTTCCGCCGGAATAATCAAATCACCTGCCTCATTTTTTACCCCTTCAATCGTATCCACAACGATCTTCGAACACTTCAAGACCGTCTCTTCACCGACTTCTTGCATATGCGGAAGATATGAGCCAACCCCGTTTATATGGGTTCCAGGCTGTAATGATCTCCCTGAAAAAACAGGCGTTTCGGATCGAGTCGCACAGATAACAATATCTGCTTTAGAAACCGCTTGATCAGGATGATCCATGATTGCAATCGAACCCGTATATCCCGGGCTTAATTCTTCAATTCTTTTTTCAAACATTCTAGTCTTTTCTTTTGTTCGGTTATATAGCATGATTTCCTTTATCTCACGTACCTCTAAAACCGCTTGTAGCTGCTCCTCTGCCATCGCACCCGTTCCAATTACAGCAACAGATGAAGCGTCTTTTTTCGCTAAATGCTTTGTTGCAATTCCACTAACAGCCCCGGTCCGCAAACGAGTTAAATACGAAGCATTGATACAGGCGAGATGCTCTCCATTTTCAGTATCACTTAGTAAAATGACACCTTGTGTCGTTTTCTTTCCAACGGAAGGATTCTGCGGAAAAATGGTCACAACCTTGACGGCCGATTTTCCAACCGGTTCCATTGAGCTTGGCATGTATAAAGCAGATGCTTCTTTTTCTGGAAAGTCCAGAACCGTTCGATGAGGATTCATTACCTTACCATCAAGATTGTGTATAAGTGCAGCTTCTAAATCTTGAATTGCATCCGACATAGAATATAACGATCGAATTTGAGATTCTGATAATATGAGCACGGTATCCCTTCTTTCTATTTTATCTTTTTACCCATCATATCATTAAAAGGAAAAAGGAACCGCCACTTGCGATCCCCTTAAACACCAACGCGATTTCATCATAATCTAAGTCCTCATTCATACGATCACGTACGGTCATTATTCGCATATTACAAATATTAGGAGGTAAGCCCTACTTTCCGCGATTTACCAATTAATCCGGAATACATACAAAACCCATGAATGCAAAAACTACGAAGGATAGCATCTGAAAGGAGAAATGAATATGGGTCGCGGAAAAAGCTTTAACCACAAAGAAAAAGGCCATCCTGGCAACTTTCCAAAGAACAGCATAAGTGAAGAAAAAGACCATAGTCGACAATTTGAACAAATGGAAGGCATTGTCTCTCATGAAGCTTTTAAGAACCGAGTGAAAGAAGACGAAATGCCTTAATGAAAGCATTTTAAAAAGAAGAACCCCCATGATGGAACCAAGGGGGTTCTTTAGATATAAGACACTACATGATTATCCTAGAACTTTCGCAATTCGTTCGATTGCCCAATCTAACTCTTCTTTCGTTACGATTAAAGGAGGAGCAAATCGGATGACCGTGTCATGGGTTTCTTTACAGAGGAGCCCCTCCTGCTTTAATGCTTCACAATACGGGCGTGCAGCTTCTGTTAGTTCAACTCCGATAAACAAGCCACGACCTCTGACTTCTTTAATGATTGGATTTTTTATCTCTTTTAGTTGATTTAAGAAATCTTCACCAAGTTCAAGAGAACGCTGTGCTAAATTTTCCTCAATTAAAACGTTTAGCGAAGCAATGGAAACCGCACAAGCTATTGGGTTTCCTCCAAATGTAGAACCGTGAGAACCTGGGTTAAATACACCTAAGACGTCTTTATTGGCAACGACACAGGATATTGGAAATACCCCGCCTCCTAATGCTTTACCTAAAATATACATATCAGGCTCTACATCATCCCATTCACATGCAAACATTTTTCCAGAACGACAAAGCCCCGCTTGTATTTCATCCGCAATAAACAGGACATTGTTTTGTTTACATGTTTCAAAAGCTTTCTTAAGAAAACCTTCTGGCGGAATAATGATCCCAGCCTCTCCTTGAATGGGTTCAAAGAGAAATGCTGCTGTATTTTCAGTTATCGCATTTTCTAGTGCTTCAATGTCACCATAAGGAACTAGCTTAATTCCCGGTAGCATTGGACCGAATCCACGCTTATATTCTTCTTCAGAAGATAACGAAACGGCCGTCATTGTACGCCCATGGAAATTTCCAATACACGCGATGATTTCAGCTTGATTATCCTTTACTCCCTTAACATCATATGCCCATCTACGTGCCGCTTTAATAGCTGTTTCAACAGCTTCTGCCCCTGTGTTCATCGGTAGTGCCATTTCTTTATTTGTCATTTTACAAATTAATTCATACCATGGACCAAGCTGGTCATTATGAAATGCTCGTGATGTTAGTGTAACGCGATCCGCCTGATCCTTTAAAGCTTGAATGATTTTGGGATGACGGTGACCTTGGTTAACTGCAGAATACGCACTTAACATATCCATATATTTGTTTCCTTCAGGATCCTCTACCCATACGCCTTCTGCATTTGAAATGACAATTGGTAGTGGATGATAGTTATTTGCACCAAACTTTTCCGTTTGATCAATGATTGTTTTTGAGTCGCCTTTAATTTGAGCCATCTATTTAACCTCCAGTAGTTATAGTTCTAATGAGAATTTCTTCTTGTCTACTATTTTATGCAAGAATCATGCCAAACTTCTCAGATAGGAGTATTTTTCATCTTTTTCTTTAAAAAGAGCACATTATACTCAATTTTTCATACAAATGACCAGCTTAAGAAATAAGATAATTTATTAATCTCCTTTAGTGAATGCAAGTTTCCTTTGCACTTACTATGTTTTTTGCGCAAAAATCCTTTTCAGTTTTCCTAAGTTAATGCAAATATAATTTGCCCCTTTTTTTATTTCTCTTATAATAGGAATTAAGGAAAAAGGTGGGGATATCATGAAACAAGTTGAGTTATTAAAAAACAAAGCAACTGAGCAATTAGTGAATGAAGTGGACGTTGGTATACACGTCGTTGATTCTCAAGGCACAACGATTATTTATAATCAAAAGATGGCTCAGATTGAGGGGATGAACCAAGGTGATGTTCTAAACAAAAAGCTTGTTGATGTTTTTTCATTTCACAAAAACGAGGATAGTACGTTGCTTCAAGTACTTAAAACGGGTGTTTCCATAAATAATGCTAAACAGACCTATTACAACAATCGTGGTCAGGAAATCACAACCATCAATAACACAATCCCGATTATGGATGGTAAACATCGAATTGGAGCGATGGAAATTGCCCGTGATGTTACAAAAGTTGAGAAATTATTACGTGAAAATATGAATCGGAGAAGTGATACTCATTATACATTTGATAGCATCATAGGAAAAAGCGCTGCAATCTCGGAGGTTATTGAAGCTAGCAAACGTGCTACCAGGACAAGTTCCTCCGTTCTCATTATTGGAGATACCGGTACAGGAAAAGAGCTTTTTGCTCAAAGTATTCACAATGGAAGCAGCAGGTCATCTGCCCCTTTTATTTCTCAAAATTGTGCCGCTTTACCGGATAATCTAATTGAGGGTCTCCTTTTCGGTACAAAAAAAGGAGCTTTTACAGGTGCCATTGATCGCCCAGGTTTATTTGAACAAGCAGAAGGAGGCACTTTGCTTTTAGATGAGATTAATTCATTGAATCCTGCTCTACAAGCAAAGCTTCTACGAGTTATTCAAGAAAAAATGGTACGAAGAGTGGGTGACACAAAGGATAAAAAAATGGATGTGAGGATCCTGGCTACAATGAACGAGGACCCCATTGATGCCATTTCAGAGGGTAGACTTCGAAAGGATTTATATTACAGATTAGGTGTTGTAACCCTTTTTATTCCACCATTACGAAATCGGAAAAAAGACATTAAGGAACTCGCTTTTGCTTTTATGGAAAAATATAATCATCTGTTTGGTTTGCAAGTAACCAACATAGCTGATGAGGTATTACAGACATTGATTCAATATGATTGGCCTGGGAATGTTCGGGAGCTAGAGCATATTATAGAGGGAGCATTAAATATCATTACCTATGAGGATACGATTTCTTATAACCATCTCCCCATGCATTTTCGAAAAAAAACACATATTAAACCTGTACCTACAAAAACAATTCCACAACCTTCTGTGCTCACAGAGGTTCAGCCGTTAGACAATTACATGGAGGAAGCAGAAACCTTATACCTAAAACAGGTACTTGAACACTATCATTTTAATATCACAAAGACTGCCGAAGCACTTCGCATGAGTCGTCAAAACCTCCAATATCGGTTAAAAAAATATGGAATTAAAAAGCCTAGGTGAGATATCCTTGTCTTAATTACACACTTTACTCGTTATCTAAGATCTTACAAATATCAACATATTCCCCCTTTTTTGTACAAATATTGCTCGGGAAATGAGTTGAAATAAGTCGAATCAATAATATGTTATAGATTCTAGGAAAAGTGTAGCTTTTGTTTTGTACTATTCAAGAAAGGGATTTCGACGTATGATTAATAGTTAAAGGCTGGTGGTTCTAGTGAAACAATATGTCTGGTATGCGAGTTATGGCTCAAATATTAACAGGGAACGATTTCTTTGTTACATAAAAGGTGGCAGACCTAAAGGTTCTACTGAAACGGAGGTTGGGTGTAAAGATCCCTCATCTCCAATTGATGAAGGAATCTTTACCATCCCTTACCCATTATATTTTGCAAAGGAAGCTCGGAGATGGGACTCAAAGGGTGTTGCTTTTATTGATGGATCCCCTAATGAGAATGCCGCTACCTATAGCAAGAAGTATTTAATTACATCTGAGCAGTTTATTGATGTGTTAAAACAAGAGAATAGCGGTATGCAGTTTGATATCGATTTGCAAAAAGTGAAAGAATCAGGTTCGATGATATTCCGTGAAAAGGCGTGGTATGGGAGAATTCTGTATCTTGGTGATGATGGCGGTTATCCAATTTTTACGTTTACTGCCACTTGGGATATAGATGCTATTGCTTATAATAAACCTTCCTATGAATATTTGGATACGATTATTTCAGGTCTTAAAGAATATTATTCTAAAGAGGAAATCATTCAGTATCTTGATAACAAACCGGGTATAAAGGAAAATTACTCAACCGAGGAGCTTGCAAGATTTTTCAGGTAAAAGGATGCTTTAAAAGGGACAAACGTAAGATAAAAATGCGTATGCTTTTTTATACATTGCTAGATTAAAAACATTCGCAAAATCCAAAAAATGGTGTAAATGATTTTGAAAGAATTAAAAAATGTAAAAATAATCCACTTGTGTATCATTTTTAAGAAAAAAAGCGAAAAATGCATACGTAAAACAGAATTGCGTATGCTTTCTTAAACATCGCTAGATTAAAATCATTCGCAAAATCCATAAAGTGGTATAAATGATTTCAAAAGAGATAAAAAATACAAATATTATCCATTTGCGTATCATTTTTGAGAAAAAAAGCGATAAAAGCATACGTAAAATAGAATTGCGTATGCTTTCTTAAACATCGCTAGATTAAAACCATTCGCAAAATCCAAAAAAAAGTAAATGTGATATCATGAAGGACTAAAAAGTTCTTCGAGAATTGATAAGCAAACTAACAACACCCTTATTCGCACGACGACAGTAGCCTATCGTCAAGTTGCAAATAAGGGTGCTATTCAAAATTATTTTTGAATTTCTACGGATACTCGTTTTGTTTATCTCAATGAATTTTCGATAGCTTGTTCAAATACAGAAATGATATCTTCGAAATGTTCGATCCCCACCGAGATTCGCACAAGTTCGTTTGTAATTCCTAATGATTCCAGTGCCTCTGGCGGTAGTGCACGATGGGAAGTCTTTAGAGGATGAGACACAGTTGTCTCAACTCCAGCTAATGTAGGAACTAGCTTCACCCAGCCTATCGATTTGAAAAATTGGTTCACATCAACAGTTTTTGCAAGTTCGATAGATACCATTGCTCCATATCCTGTAGCTTCTGCCTCAAACGGATAGTACACTCTTGCTATATTAGGATTGTTACGCAAAGCGTCCGCAAGTTTTCGAGCATTTGAAGACTGTACCTGCATGCGAACGGCCAATGTTTTTAAGCCACGAGTTGTAAGCCAAGCTTCAAAAGGACTTACATTTGCACCTATATTCACAACTTTTGCACGCGCTTTTGCAACCAAGTCCTCTCTTCCCACAACAACTCCCGAAGTTACATCACTGTGTCCACCAATATATTTTGTCGCACTGTGAACAACTACCTCCACCCCAAGCTCATATGGGTTGCAATGATATGGTGTCGCGAATGTGTTATCTACGACAGTGACTAAGTTGTTCCGTTTCGCAAGTTCGACCACTGCTGGTAGGTTTTCTACTCGTAAAAGTGGATTTGTAATCGATTCAGTATAAAGCAGTTTTGTATTCGGTTGGATGGCCTTTTCTACTTGTTCAAGGTCTGCAAAGGAAACAAAGGTTGTTTCCACGCCTAGATTACGCAACTCTTCGTGTAGAAGATGAAAGCTTCCCCCATATACGTCCTCTGCTGCGACGATATGGTCTCCACTTTTTGCAACAGACAGAATTCCAGCTAAAATTGCAGATAGTCCTGAAGATGTCGCGATACCGGCTGGTGCTCCTTCAATTGCTGCTACCATTTGACCAAGCTCGTCCGTATTTGGATTTCCAGTTCGCGAATATAAGTAATTTCCTTCTCCTTGGTAATAACCCTCTAAATCTTCAAGATTATCAAAGGTAAAAGCCGATGTTTGATAAATTGGTGTTACCTTGCTTCTAATAGGTAATTTCGCTTTTTCTATACTATGTATTAATTTTGTCTCAAACCGTTTTACCATCTATCTCACCCTTTTTTAGTTATTTATTGCTATTATTCTGAACCTTATTTTAAAGCATGTCAATCAGAATACTATAAAAAAGAAGAAGCTGCACCAGCAGCTTCTCTCACCTATTCTTTATAGATTGATTGGTCCGTATAATTGTTATAAACCAAATAAATGACAATACAAATCGCGGTTGTAATAAAGCCCCAGCCCAGAGTGATTTGATCGATTACGAGGTAATTATTACATAGTTGCATATTTGTATTTATATATAACACGCCCATACCCAAGTATTTCAATGTAAAAAAGATAAAGACGAGATTTTTTGCACGTTCACTTAGTTTCTTCCAGCTATCTCGTAACGGAACTCCCGCTAAAAAAGATAAACTAAGAAATTTAAATACTTCCATGCTTGTAATCGTTAATGTCTCATCCATTGTTTTTGGTATTGTCCAATACACCATGATTACAATGAATAACAAAATCCCTGGTATTCCGTTTTGGTTCCATTTTTCAAAAAACTGCGGGAATTTTTGTTGAAACAGTTTACCCATAAAAAATCCAGCAATTACAATTGAAGGCATTTGCATGTGCATATGGATGATCATGATTGACTCTAGTAAATTAGCAACAGGAGGAAGCGCTAATACAAATAACAGTCCTAGTCCGATTAAAAATTGTTTCATAGCCCTATTCCCCCTTATTTTCTAAAATACTAGTCACCTTTGTAGCGGCTTGATCAATTTCCTGATAATCCATTACTTCAATCAGTAAACCATTGGGATCCACTAAATAAAAGGCTGAGTTATGTGCAAAGTTTCCTTTTCCATCAGGGATTACGATTACACCAAATGTATCTAGTAAGGTTTGTAATTCCGTTTCGTTCGAAATCCTAGCCATTCTCCATGTTTCTCCGTCGGATCCAAAGAAGGTGCGATATTTACTTAAAGTTGCTGGATCGTCCCTTGTGGGATCGAAGCTTATACTTAAAAAGACGATATCTTTACCGATGTATTCTTGAGGAATCTGCTCATATACTTGTGCCATATTCATTTCTAATTGTGGACAAACTGTTGTACAGGCTGTGTAAATAAAGGTGATGAACACATATTTATCTTCAAACTCAGAAATAGGATATGTCCGCCCCTCGCTATCCTCAAATGTTACATCTGGAAATGCTGGCTTATCCTCTATTAGTTGGTTTACTCTCGCTGTTTCTGCAGTAAATGCCCGTAATCCATCGGTTCCCGTATAGAACAGCACACATCCAAATAATAAAATTAGTATACAAGCGAATGTCGTTTGATTTTTTTTGATCACGGAGATCACATCCTATTTCTAGTTTTTCCTTTACTAATATTAGAAAGAGATAGCAGAAGTTTCGCTATCTCTCTCTATTAAGGCCCCTCCGGTTTTCTATTTGTCTAGCTACGGCTCGCAGCGACTAGCGAGACTTCCCTCACCCTCCGTACGATAAGGTCAACATCGGCTCGCTTCGCTCCCCGTGTTTCCTTTATCTCCTACAGGTTCAGTCCAGTCCGTACGTCGCTAAATGCTCGCCTTCGCTTTTCTTTTTACCAAGTCTTAAATGGTGGTGATCCTGGAGGTGCGTTTACAATCATTTCAGTTAATGGTAATACATATGCCATTGCAATTACTAGAATCATAAGCACAACCCATAGTCCCCAACGTTCTGTCCAGAATGGAGTTTTTGAAGCTGTTTCTTCTACTTCAGCAATTGGGAATTCTGTTTCGCCTTTTGGTGCAAAGAACATCATATTGAATACTGCATATACTTGGATGATTACCGCTACAAGTAATAGTGTTGCACCGATACCAATTACCATCATAAATGGTTCCCAGCCTGCAGCTTGTGCACTACCAAAGTAGTCTGTGAAAGATGTTCTTCTTGGTGAGCCAAGAAGTCCAACCCAGTGCATTGTGATCGCCATGATAACCATACCAGTTGTCCAGATGATGGTCTGAACAACACCTAATTTATTCATTCCTTTTGTTAATACACGGCCTGAAATATGTGGGACTAACCAGTAACTAATTCCGAAGAATGTCATTACGACTGACATACCTAGTGTTAAGTGGAAGTGTCCAACAACCCACATTGTGTTGTGTATAACTTGGTCAAGTTGGTTCGTTGTTTGTGCAATACCACCAGCACCCGCTGGGATAAAGGCAGCCATTGCGATAAATGGTGATAGGAAACGAACGTCTCCCCAAGGTAACTTTTTAAACCAACCTAAGGCACCTTTACCACCTTTTGCTCTTCCAGTACGTTCAAATACTGCAAACATTGCCCATGCTGTCATTAATGATGGGAAACCAATTGCTAAACTCATGAATACGTGTAGGAATTTTACTGATAAATTAATTCCTGGATCAATAATTTGATGGTGGAAACCACCAGTAATGTTCATGATAACTAAGGCAATAACAACTACACGAGTAAGTGTGTCACTCCAACGTTTTCCGCCAATGATTTTTGGTATAATGACATACCAAGCAGATACAGCTGTTAAATACCAGATATTAACTGCTGTGTGTCCGAATGCCCAGAAAAGTGTACGAGAGACCATTACGTTAATTGTATCTACCCAGCCAAGTGTCCATGGTAGAATCAAGAATAATACTTCAACTGCGACAAATGCTGTTGCACCAACTAGTAGAATAAATACACCTGTAGCAAAGAAAGAAAGGATTGGTAAATGCTGACCCTTATGATTCTTTCTCCAGTTTGCTACTTGAATAAATGCACCAACTGCTAAGATCCAAATACCTACTACCACTAATGCTAACCCGATATAGAACACTGGATGTGCTGCCATTGGTGGATAAAAAGTGTACATGACAGATGCTTCATTCATTAGAACAGGAATGACGACTAATACGATACCAAGGATTTTCGTCCAAAAGCCAACCCATGCCATCCTTCTAACTTTAGGTAATAATCCACCTAAATCATGAGAAAGACCTGCGTAAAAGTAACCAATGGTTACAAATGCTGAAAATACTACTACTAATAATAGACCATGTGCTGTTAATACTTGATAATAATTAAGCCAACTTGGTAATTCTAGAAGACCTGCACGATTTAATCCTTGGAATAATCCAAAAAGTCCACCTAATAATAATGCGATAAATGCTACTGATAAATAGGATTTTGAAATTTTTGCATCTTCTAGATTAACCCCTAAAACTTTGTTTGTTTTTTCTTTAAATGTCAAATCTGAATTTTTTAATATAGTTGCCAATGGTCTCCCCTCCTTTATTTAACCGTAATTGTTGTAGACATTAATTGGTGGCCAGAACCACAATATTCATTACATAGAATTAAATACTCACCAGGCTCGTCGAACGTTTGAGTGATTTTTTGAATATGTCCTGGCATTACCATTGCGTTTAAGTTTGTACCTGCAACTTGGAATCCGTGAACTACGTCTTTAGATGTCATGATAAAGTGAACCTTTGCACCCGCAGGTACTTCGATTTTTGCTGGTGTAAAACTAAATATTTGTAACGTCATAACTACTTCATATTCATTTTCTCCGATTTGATAAACACCTGGTTTGTCGAATGGAGCTGTTTCATCAACTTTCTGAGGATCGATTGTTTCCATATTGCTTGGTGGTCCCATTTCTAATGCAAATGTTTGGTATCCTGTTATAAGCATGAATCCAATGATAAGCCCGAAACTTATGGTAAGCCATATTTTTTCATCACGATGCATCTTCATTTTTTTCCCCTCCTAGAATCTAGCCATAAATAGGCCGAATAGTAATAGATACGTAGCAAGAATGACTGCTCCAACAACACCAACTGAAATCCAGGTTCCAACTAATCGTTCCGAATTTCCCCCGTTTGTGTTTTTATTGCGGTTAACTTTTGAAGCTCCCATTCAACTCAACCTCCTTATGTTCTTCTTACTTACATCATAATTAGGAACGGTTCTCAATGTTGTGAACTGAATCACACATCAAGTGTAATTTTTAATACACTCATTAAAAAAAGACGAGAAAAAATGCTATTTCTCGTCCCTCGACATACTAATAAAACTCATTAAAACCGCTCTAATTCGGCATTTTGTAGACCGTTTCTTCCTTGTACCCTTCCAAGAAATCCAAAAATGACAAATTGGTGAACTTACCCCACTTCAAAACATTAAAAATACAAGTCCCTTATACATAAGTAAGTGAACCTCAAAAAAACAGTTAATAAAAAGGCTGGTTTCAATTAAGAAACCAGCCTTGTAAGAAAATCTAGAAATATTTTATATTGGTATTAACCATATTCAATCTGCACAAAATATCGTTATTATTTCATCAACAAATCCGGTAAAAACAGTGATACTTGCGGGATGAAAGTCACAATAAGTATTGCTAATAAGAACAATAAATAGAAAGGAATCATATTTTTAGATAAAGCCCCTATTTTTTCCCCCGAAATAGCACTACCGATAAAGAGCGTAACCCCTACCGGCGGTGTTACTAGTCCAAGTCCTAACGTAAGCATCATAATGATTCCGAAATGAATAGGATCTACTCCAATCGAAGTAGCAATTGGCAAGAATATCGGAGTTGCAATCAAAATAATTGCTGCCATATCCATAATCATGCCTAGTAACAAAAGTATAAACAAAATTAATAGCATAATAGCTATCTTGCTTTCAGTAGCTCCTAAAATAGCTTCAGATACAAGCTTCGGAATCCTTACATAAGTTAATAACCAACCGAAAGCATTAGATGTTGCAATTAGTATCATAACCATCGAAATTGTTTGTAAAGCTTTTCTAAGAATTGCTCCAAATTGTTTTAATGGGATATCCCGATAAATAAGGAAGGTTACAATGAATGCCCAAACAGTGGCAATTGCTGCAGACTCTGTTGCAGTAAATACCCCTGTGACAACTCCTGCCAGAATTATTACAATCGTTAATAGCCCCCATATCGCACTTGATATGATTTTAAACGTTTGCCCTGCTGGAGATTCAGACTTAGGATATTTTCTCTTAACCGCAATAATATAGGTATAAACCATTAAAATAAGACCTAATAGAATCCCTGGTATTAAACCAGCTAAAAATAGACCACCAATTGAAACTCCTCCTGCAGCTAACGAAAAAATAATCATATTATGACTTGGTGGTATAAGAATGGCTTGGACTGAACTTGCCATTGTAATTGAAGTAGCAGTTCTAGTATCAAATCCCTCTTTTTTCATCATCGGAATAAGAACTGGACCTAGAGATGCCGTATCGGCAGCAGAAGAACCAGAGATTCCACCAAAAAATGTACTTGTCAATATATTAACTTGTCCTAATCCACCTCGGAATCGGCCAACAAAAATTTTCGCTAGAGCAATCAGCCTGTCTGAAATTCCACCTTGGCTCATTAATTCTCCTGCTAAAATAAAAAAGGGTACTGCTAGCAAGGAGAAGACATTGACACCGTTAACAATGGACTGAACAAGTTGCATTAAGGGAATTCCTAAATAAATCGCTGTAATTACGGAAGAAAATCCCAATGCAAAAGCAATAGGTATTCTAAGAAGGATAAGAAGCAAAAAACTTCCAATTAATATTAATGCTCCAATTGCCTCTACACTCATAATAGACTCCTCCCTTTATTTATTAACTGGATAATATTAAGGACCCCTGCGACTGGAAATATACCATATATCCAGGCAGACGGAATTCTAAGCCCTGGCATTGTACTTCCCATAGCTAATTTCGCCATATTAAGTCCTTCAGTAATCATAAAGAGAGAAAACAAGAAAAGAATTATAATACTAAACCAGTCTAAAAGTTTTAACATTTTAGGTGAAAGAAAATTATCAATTGCATTTAATCTTATATGTGTATCGTTTCCTAATCCTAAACTTGCTCCTAAAAATGTCAGCCATACAAGCATTAATCTTACACTTTCTTCTCCCCAGACAGGAGTATCTGCCATTACATACCGCATAAAAACAACATAGGTTACGACCAATGTCATAGCTACTAATAATATTTTACAGACTTTTTCTATCGTACTATTAAATTGATTAAATAGTTTACTCAACTTTTGTCTCACCCCACACCCTACTATTAAAGAAAAATAAGGAATATATTGTGTTATATTCCTTATTCCTTCACTTTTAAAGTGATTTTCTTATTTATTATTCTGTTGCAATAATTTGTTTAATTAAGTCCTCATATCCAGCTCCATGCTTCTCATAGAGCGGCTGGACAGCGTCTTGCCATACTTTTTGATCTTCTACCTCAATGATTTCAACACCCTTTTCTTTCAACTCCGCAAGCGCTTCATCATCAGCCTGTTGTGATCTTTCTTTTACATATTCTTGTGTTTCTTTTCCTGCTTCTAATAAAAGATTCTGATCATCTTCACTTAACTTTTCCCATGCTTTACTTGAAGCTAAAATAAAGTTTGGCGCAAAAATGTGCTGATCAATGGTTAACTTATCAGCTACTTCGTAAAATGCATTTGCTAGATAGGCTGCGGGTGGGTTTTCAGCACCTTCAACAATCCCAGTTTGTAATGCACTATATAATTCACTGTAAGGTATTGGAGTTGGAGAAGCACCAAGAGCATTTACTAAATCGACCATTAATTCATTCTCTTGCACACGTACTTTAAGCCCTTTCATATCAGCAGGTGTTTTGACTACCTTGTCGGTGAAGAAGAAGTTTCTAGCTCCCTCCTCCACATAGAAAACACCTTTAACTCCTGTATCACTTGAATTAATATCATTCATTAATTCTGTACCAATATCACTATCTAAAACCTTCCATAAATGCTCACGGTCTCTAAATAAGAATGGAAGTGAAGTAACATTCATCTTTTCAAGACCAAAAGATGCTAATACATTGGCATTTGCTCTCATGAAATCAACAGATCCCATTTGAAGACCTTCCACATTCTCTGTTTCATCGCCTAACTGACCTGCAGGATAAACATTTATTGTAATTCGACCATCACTTTTTTCATTAACTATTTCTGCAAACTTTTCTGCTGCATCTGTCATAGGATGTCCCTCTGGATTTACTTCTGCAAATTTAAGTTCAATCTTTTTTCCGGACCCCTCTTCTGAATCACTCGAATTTCCTTCCGAGCTGGAACCACTTGAACAAGCACCAAGTAATAGAATTGCTGCTAACAAACTGACTAACACCAAAAATGATTTGTTTTTAAACATTGTTTTAAATCTCCCCTTTGTAATATGAATGTGTTTGCGTTTTCAACTTTAAATGAAAGGGGTTTCAGTGTAAATTAACAATTTTCAAAAACCATTCACATTAATTTTTTGTTCATGAATATCTGATTATGTTAATAAAAAATATAGATTAATAGCAACAAATTTTGAATTTATTACACTTTTTCACGATACTGGCCAGGAGTTATACCTTCATATTTTTTAAAGACTCTCATGAATGTTTGAATATTATTAAACCCAACCTTGAAACCAATTTCTTTACTTGTTAAATTTGTACTTGCTAACAATAACTTCGCTCTTTCTATTCTTTTACTATTTACATATTCCAAATAACTTTTGCCAGTAGTCTCTTTTATGACTTTGCTAATATAAGTAGTACTTAGCCCAATCCAATCGGCAACATCATTTAATGAGATGTCATTTTGAAAGTGGTTATCTACGTACTCTAAGATCCTTTCAACTGTTTTTGGTAATTTATCACTATTCATATTAGAAATTTCTATAGCAATAGCATCTGTTATTTCCAGAAAAAATGTTTTAATATCATGAATTGTTTGTTTGCTTCTGTACATATCATAGATATCGTAATCTTCACCAAATACCTTATTCATATCTATGTTGTTATTAATTGTTAGTTCAATAACAAAACTAACTAAGTGTAAAAACATTTGGTTTGTATAATCGTATGGCATCCTACCACTCGTAGTTATCTCATCGAACAAAAGGTCCAATTCTTTCTTGACACCTTCACGATCTGCGATTGTTAAATTATTCATTAGTATTTTGATTCGATCACTATTGTAGTAATACAATTCATTTTTTGCATCATCAATATCATCTACATTAATTATTTGATCTTTTCCTTGATAAAATTTATATTTAAGTGCATTTAATGAATCCTTAAAAGACTTATGAACCTTAAGGATTTCTGGATATGATCGTCCTATCCCAATCGTTACAGTAAATGGGTATTCTTCATTTACCTTTTCCTGCAATTGATGTACCATCGGGACAATACTTTCATTTATATGGCTTGACAAGATTTGATTAGAATAATTAATTATGACTGCAAGCTTATCAGTTTCAATTTCACCACAAATACACACAAATCTATTGTTGAAAAACTGTTCAATTAGTTTAGTAAGACTTGCCTTATGAATACTACTCTCTAACTCATTTCGATTTTGGTAAAATGCAATATAATCATCAATTTGTAACGTTAGCACAATAAAATATTTATGTTCAAAATTTATATCTAATAGTGTTAGTTTTTCCTTAACTTCACCAATCGTGATCTTTTTATTAGAAACTAAAGTGTCAATTAACTTTTCTTTAATCAGGGGTTTAATATCTGATACAATTGTTTGTAAATTTTTATTATCAAACATCATACTACTGTATACATTATCTAAATACTCATATTCATTCTTATACTTTTTTGGGTTAAACTTTTCATTACTATTTTTACGGATTAAACTTAATAATCTTTGCAAAGGATTACTAACATATTTGGTGATAATATACGCTAGTAATAAACTTAATAACATGGCGACTATAATATTGAGAACAACTACTATCTTAATATTTCTGAAAATTCCATTTAAATCTTTTGCAGAAACCTCATATACATATTTCCAATTATTATTCATTGAAGTTATATATGTAAATAATTGGTCCCCCTTTTTCGTTTTCTCAATAAAATTATCGGATTTATTTCTAAACGTAGAAATCGGGATATTAAGTTCCTTTATATTTCTATATAATGCCCTTTGTTTGGGGTGCAAAATAACTTTACCTTCTTGGTTAATTACATAAAAAGTCCCGTTTGAATTGTTATTTGGCCCGACGATTGTATTATATAGCCGGTCAACATTTACGTTGACAACAATTGCACCTTTCTTATCAGATGATCCATAAGGAAGATTTCTAATAAACGTCAACACATTAAACTCATTTCCATATCCATCTTGGATTTTTCGTGTTTCCATAATATGAGTCCCTACCAAGTCATCATTGTAGAATTGGAGCCAGTCTGTATCATAAAAACTTTCAGTACTATAGCTTTTTTGATTAGAACTGATAATCATTTTTTTGTCAGTTGAGTAAACATATGCCGAAACGATAATGTTATTCGCATTAGCAACATTTTTTAAGCTATTCAATAGTTTTAAAAGATTTTCATTGGCTTGTTTTTCCTCACTTGGTAGCGATTCCAAAATAAAGTTTTGAGTATTTGAGTTTTTTGCTGTTAGCTCTATTATTTCTTCTACTTCTTTGAAAGTTAAGGTCAGCAAATTTTTATATTGATTTAACAGGTTGGTTTCTGCGTCATGTTGATTTCTTTTTATAGTTGTCACAGAATGATTATATATAGTAATGGTTGAAACCAAAATAATCGTACTTAGTATCGCGATATGAATAATGAAATACCTTACGAATAGACTGTTAAGCCTATTCTTCAATTTATTTAGTATGGTTTTGAAATTCTCCAACATTTTTCTCCAATCTAACCAATCCAATTATTAATAGCATAGTCCTTTTTTTATATTACAATTATAATATCATTTTTTCTAAACCATCTAGCACTTAATTTATATCTCTATTCAATTTAGTCAAACCGCTATATTTAAAATAGAAACAAAAAAGCTTCCTATTGGAAGCTATTTTCATAAGAGTTGATAAACTAAAAATCTCTCATATGTGTTTTTCTCAAACAATCCGGGAATGATAATCTCTTTCTTCATTTGAAAAGGTGTATTGGTTTCAATAAAATAGGTGTACTCGTTTGATCCATAATAAAGAATGATTTCTATGTTTCGTGGATTCTGTTCATATGAATGTAGGATATTAGACAATGTATGCTTAAAAACCTGAATAGAAAAAGGATTAAAAAAGTAAAAACGATTATCAAGGGAGTTGATTTCATAATCCTGTGCGGCACAATGGTGAATTTCAATTTCTCCTTTTTGATAACCTGACTTTTTTAGATAGCGCACTTGATTTTCAACCGCTTCATGATAGAGACTTTTGTCAATCTCAATCCCTACAACAGATGCCCCAAAATGGTGATGAATATAAAAAAGAAGTCTACCCTTGCCACATCCGAAATCCACCACCCGGTCTGTTTCCTTCAATTGATAATGCAAAAATAGTGCATCGAGCCCTTCATATGGTGTCGGTTCATAACGGTGATAATGAACAGAAGGGCTAAATCCCTTTTGTCCTCCACTTGTTTTTACATGTAAAAGTGCATCGTAATACTTATCATCCATTGGTAGTCTCCTTGCCATGATCTGATTAAAATGGTATCCCTCTCAAAGCAAATGTTAGCTTTTCAGGATTACGAATGGAAAAGATATGTTTGATTTGATTTTTTTCTATTTCAAAGCATACCACATTTTCTGGTTTGTTATATCGTTTAATCAAGATCCCACTTTGTCCATTTACGTTGACTAATTCAAATTTTAGTTCATCATCCTGCCCAAACTTTCGAAGGAGCCCAAAGATAAATTGTGCAACCCGTTCTCTTGTTTCGATAGGTACTAAAGCAGCCTTCACCTTGCCCCCACCATCTGAGTATAGGACTGCATCATTCGCAAGTAAGGTAAGGAAACTCTCAGTATTTCCGGTTGTTGCGGCAAGTAGAAAAGACTGGACCAAATGCTGCACTTCCTCCTGATTGACCTTTATAGGGTCTACATCATCCTTGTAATCTATCTTTTTTCTTGCTCTACTTAAAATTTTTCTGCAGTTTGCTACCTCTTTTTCTAGAATAGAAGCAATTTCCTCATATTCATATCCAAATGCCTCTCTTAAGACAAATACCGCTCGTTCAACAGGCGTGAGCTGTTCCATTAAGCACAAGAGAGCATATGAAATACTATCATGCATTAAGACTTCATGCATTGGATTTACATCATGGATAATGAATGGTTCTGGTAACCATGGACCTATATATACCTCTCGTTGCTTTCTCGCCGATTTCAAGTAATCGATGGAGCGATTTGTTACCATTTTGCATAAGTATGCTTTTATATTTTCAATTTGCTCTCCATTCAACTCCCCAAAACCGAGCAGAACATCGTGTATAATGTCCTCAGCTTCTGTTACCGTACCAGTCATTCGATAGGCAATCGAAAACAAAAGAGGCTTATATTCCTGGTAAAACTGGTCGTCTAACATATTGCCCCCACCCCTTTTAATGCAGATTTTCAAGGATTAACATGGCTGCTTTTCTAGCACTTTGAAACGAAGCATCTACAAGCATTCCATCTCCTACCCAGTCCCCCGCCACATACATTCCAGGTATCTGTTCAACTGATGGAGACTGCCTTTCATTTTGATAGGCTACAAATAAACGATTTGAAACAGTCATTCTTGGAAGATATCGTTTATACACTACATATTCCTTCCATCCTGGTTGAACTATTTCCATAAAGTTCTCTAATTCCCCTTCTGTATCTTCAGTAGAGGTTTTATACTTCATCACATGAACAACCTGGTAATCTCGCTCGCTTAACTTTGCTATTTTGGAATGATTCGAATAATAAAAGGGCTCCTCAACCCCCATTGCAAAGTCAATTTTCGGGTTAGGTAGTCTAGATAAAATGAGGTCCAAACAGGCTGCATGTACTGGAATACAATCTTTGATTTTTATTTCTGGAGTTCTTTCGTGTTCTGACAATATTTTAGCTGTTTCATGAGGACTTGAAGCGGATAGTACATTTCGAGCATGTATGGTTTCTTCGTTTGTATGCACGGTTAACTGAGGATTTGAACCATTCACTTTCTTTACGTTTTTGCTCGTTTGAAAATGGACTCCTAAACCGGTAGCCTTTTCCTCTAAAGCATCTATCATACTTTGCCAACCATGATTTAGGTAAAAAGCATTCCCTAATTGAAGCTGCTTTAGTGCTGCACCTGCACTTAGTAAATCAGGTTCGTTCGAATATGTTGACAAACGAGACAGCATTAATATCAGTTGACTTGCCACTTCATCCTTTATCTTATGCTGCAACCACTGACGTAATGGTATGTGATTTAGCTTATTAGTTTCTATTTTCTTATATTCAAGAAAAAAAGAGAACAACTCTTTCCTGGCATTCCAATTTAGGAGTGGACTGGTCAATAGGCTAATAGGTGTGGATGGAATATCATAAATTTCATCTTTATAAATCATCTTTCCCTTTGTCAGCACAACGCCCCCCTCTATTTTAATACCTAATTCACGTAAGACCTTCATTGATTTTCCTTTTGAATAAAGTGCATGTGCCCCAAGATTTAAATAGGAATCTATTTTTTTCGTCGTTTTTCCTCTGCCACCTAGTTTATTCGATTTTTCTAAAACGAGGACTGACTTTCCGGCTTGCGCTAAGTATATAGAAGCAGTTAACCCAGCGATGCCACCGCCTATAATGACACAATCCCACGTTTTTTCATCAAGTTGCATAATATCCACTCCCACTAATTGTTTTAAAACCAAGACGACTAAGGGGTGGAATTTGTGACAAAAAGATTTGAATTTGGTTGTAAAATATTGTTGGCACAAAAAACCCCGCTACATTGAATGTAACGAGGTTCAGCCAAGCCTATCCAAAATATTTCGGTAATGTAACAACGACCATTAATAGGAAGATTATCAAAATATAATTCACGGAATACAGAAAGTTCCAGCGAGCCCATTTCATATCATCCTTAACCGTAAATCCTTTGACACTCAATATAATCCAACCAATATTAAGCAATGTCGAGAGTACGACGAAAACCATTCCAAGGTCCCCTAAAAAGAAAGGCATGGGCAACAAACAGATGACCCAGAACAGAAAATGCTTTTTCGTCACCTCAAACCCATGAACGACTGGAAGCATTGCAACCTTAGCCGCTTTATACTCTTCATACTTTCTCATCGCAATCGCATACGTATGAGGCATTTGAAAAACAAACAAGATTAAGAAGAGCATAATTGGAACGATATGATCGATAGGTGCAACCGCGGCCCACCCCATTAAAGGAGAAACGGCGCCAGAAACACTTCCAATCACTGTATTAATCGTAAATCTGCGCTTTGACCACATCGTGTATAACACAACATACGTAAACCAACCAATAAATGTAAAAAAGATCGCTTCAAAGGTTGTGAAAAATAGAAAAATGAACCCTAAAACAGAACAAACAATTCCTAATACCAGAACAAATTTCAATGAAAAGTGGCCTGTTACAGTTGGTCGTTTTTTGGTTCGATCCATGACTGTATCAATGTCAACATCATACCAGTTATTTATGATGAGAGCCCCCGCCATAACGAGCGTACTCCCGATCATTGTATATAGAAACAATCCTAGGTTGTCCTGAAAAGATGCACCCGTAAAGTAAATGGCTAACCAAAATCCTGAATATACGGGTAGAACATTTGCTAATAAAACCCCTGCCTTAAAAAGTGATTTAAGATCAGCTATGAGGGATGTTTTTTGTAATTGAATTTCTGATTGCATGGATATCCTCTCTCCTACAGTTCTATTAGAAGAACATTATGCTTCAAATATACTATACCATTTTTATGGCCCTTAGGATAAGAAAACCACTTTTTACCTACTTCTATAGTGAAATCTACCCAACTTCAATATCCTTCCGCTCCCTATAGTTAACTTGTAAAACTTTCTCATTGCTCTCCTCAAAAAAATTGTGTAAAATAAGTCCATTGTTTTTGTTTGTTTCCTAAACAAATTAATAGAGCGTTCTCTAATTTGAAAACGCACTCAGTTATCTAACTATATTTTTCAATAATAGAACAAAACTTACGGAAGCAAATGTAAACGATATTACAGCTAAGAGATTCAGGAGGAAATGAAAATGGATTGGTTTGTAGACAATTTGCCGATTATCTCGGTAATTCTTGGGGTTGCTTTGCTTCTCTTTCTAAATATGAAGCTTAAGCTAAATAGTGTTATCGCCCTGTTACTATCAGCAATCCTTGTTGGTTTATTAAATGGAATGAATCTAACAAGTATTGTTTCAACTATTAAGGCAGGCCTTGGCAGTACACTTGGAAGCCTTGCTCTTATCATTGGTTTAGGTGCTGTATTAGGTAAATTAATGGTTGATTGTGGGGCGGCCCAACGTATTGCTTCCACTCTATTAAATAAGTTTGGTGTTAAAAAAGTAGAATGGGCCCTTATCATTATTGGTATGGTATTCGGAATTTCCGTATTCTATGAGGTTGCCTTTATTATTCTAGCTCCACTTGTTATTAGTATTGCGATGGAGGCAAAAATTCCATTCTTAAAGCTTGGAATTACAATGGTTGCGGCTACTACTCTATCACATAGCTTATTCCCACCACAGCCTGGTCCGACTGCATTGGTCGATGCTTATGGCGCAGATATGGGTATGGTTTATATAATTGGTATTGTTGTTTTTATTCCGGCAGTTATCGCGGCTGGAATCATTTTGCCACGAATGATGAAAAATTTAGATCGTCCGATTCCAAAATTAATGGAAAAACCAAAAGAGTTCACTGATGAAGAAATGCCTGGTTTTGGTTTAAGTCTTTTTGTTCCATTAATCCCAGCAATCATGATCATGACTGCTACTATTTTAAATATGTTCATCGAAGAAGGAAGCACGTTCCATGAAATTATTAACTTCCTAGGTAGTGCAGAAATTAGTTTACTTGTGGCTGTTTTAATAGGAATCTATGTATTTGGTTTACGCACAGGACGTGACATTTCAACCGTAATGGATTCTTTCTCAAGTGCTATTAAAGGAATTGCGATGATTATCTTTATCGTTGGTTCAGGTGGTGCCTTTAAACAAGTCATTCTTGATTCTGGTGTTGGTGATTATATTGCGTCTATGATGGAGAATACAACAATTTCACCGCTAATCATGGCTTGGTTCATTACTGCATTACTTCGTATTGCTACAGGTACAGGTGTTGTATCAGCGATAACGGCTGCTGGTATTGTAGGCCCTCTTATTGATACATTTGATGTTAGCCCGGTATTAATGGTACTTGCAACAGCGGCAGGTAGTAATACAATCACCCACGTTAACGACGCATCATTCTGGTTATTTAAAGAGTATTTTGGTTTAAGCATTAAAGATACCTTTAAAACATGGGGTCTACTATTGTTCACAACCTCAATTGTAGGTTTAGGTGTTGTCTTGATTCTCGATATGTTTATGTAATACTTCCTGCAAGCCCTAACAATTTCGTTAGGGTTTTGTTACTATTTACCAGTCCTATTTTTTCTTAAAAAGCGAAACCAAAACCCGCTTTTCATCGTATATAAGGGAGAAAGTATAAGAGGAGGTATTACGAAGCGCATTAGAATGAATAATAAGGTATACTATTATAAATAAAACAACTAATTTATGGAGGTATTTCTATTATATGAAAAAGGTATTATCAGCATTAGTAGCACTTACTTTGATTTTTTCCCCGCTTGGGAGCTTTGTTTTCCAAGACCAACCAACATCTGTTGAAGCAAAAGGATACAAATCAGGTAAAAGAGGATTCAATAATAATATTGGGAACACAAATAAATCAAACTTCCAGCAACAACAGAAAAAACAAGATAACAATGTTACAAACAAATCTACTACTCCAACCACTCCTAAAGGTGGATTCATGTCTGGTGGATTAATGAAAGGTCTTATGCTTGGTGGACTTGCAGGATTCCTATTCGGTGGTCTATTAGGTGGAATGGGTATGCTTGGTTCATTTTTAGGATTAATGATTAACGTTCTTGCGATTTATGTTCTGATCGTAATCATTCGAAAAATCTTCGTCATGATTAAAGATAGAAAGAAAAACGAGACTGATCCATGGCAACGCTAATTCTTTCTGAACAAGAAATTATAAATGCAGTTTGTGTTTATATCGGCTTAAAAAAGCAAGTAAAGCCTGAAGAGGTTGAAGTAGAACTCATGTATGACGACGATTACGGATTCTCCGCAGAAGTATATGTAAACGATCGAAAACAGGTTCTCATTATGGCGAACTTAATCGAAGCAATACGTTTATGGCTTGGCGAATTTCTTAAGCGTGACCCATATGCCGGAATCAAACTTGTCTTAGACGACGAAGAAGGCATTATTGCTCATATCAACGAGTAAAAAGCTCATCCATTTGGGATGAGCTTTTTTTATTTCGCTACTACAATGCGTCTTTTTCCACTTTCTTTTGCAGCATAAAGTGCTTGGTCAGCTGCCTTTTTCAAAGAATCTACAGTCGTTCCATGGTGCGGATACATCCCGACACCCGTACTGATCGAAACAATGATTTTTTCATTCTCGATGATGATTGGGTTTTCATTGTAATACTCATTTAAAATTGCGTAAATTTCCTTTACACACGTGTCGCTACTATTTTTAATAAGAATCATGAACTCATCTCCGGCATAACGATAACCCTCAAGCTTATCATTACATACCGTTTTCATTCCGTCTGCTAGTACTTGTAAATATAAATCACCAGCGTCATGCCCAAAGCGGTCATTGACCTGTTTTAAATCATCAGAATCAATCATCATAACCGTTATTTCATCGTTCTCATTTTTGATCAGTTGTGCTAAATCCTCATGGAAGGCACGGTGGTTTTTTAAACCTGTTAATTCGTCCGTACGAGACATCGTGTATATTTTTTCATATAAACGGGCTGTTTCAATCGAGTTGATTACTTGCGCACCGATCATTTGCAAAAGTTCCTCATGCTCTTTCCGGTAAGCAAAATCTTTTAAGCTCTGAGTTGAGATGACACCTTTGACCTGGTCATCAATGACAACAGGTACGAAAAGACAGGAGCTTGTGTCAGCGTCCCCTTCACCCATTTTCGTATCATATTCAATGTTCTGGTTTTGATGTTTGAGGTGGACGATTTCCCTTGTTTTGATGACCTTTGATGTGTAATTTTCGCCAAAGTCAACGATACTTGGAGGGGCTGGTTCGCCATTATCCATAATAAAGACTAAATGAATATGTTTGTCACCAGGATTATGCAATGCAATATAAAATGCATCTGTTGGCATAACACGTGAAACCATCTCATAAGACTTTTGGAGAAGGACGGATTCATCTAATGTTTTACTGCAGACTTGAGCAAAATCATGTAGGATTCGGTAATGCTTGTTCATCCAATGCATGTTTTCCATTTGTTCGTTTATTTCTTGGAGTTGAGTTAAAAGGGTACTGGTAATCTCTTGCTCTTCTTTTTCCTGACATGCTTGATACAAAAAAGTACGAACCTCGTCAGAAATCAGAGTCTTCTCAGAACCAATCTTCTCAATTAGTTCACTTAGTTTTTTTAGTACATTAAGATTCTGGATTGTTTTCTCCATGTAATCACTTCCAAATTTTTTTAGAGGATGTTCCAAAAGTCGTTTGAACAGTTCCAATTCCAAAAATCTAGTAATATAGTAGTAACATATTGATAAATTGGTATAAAAAAAAGACTAATCATATACCGATTAATCTGCGTTCTTTCGATACGAGCTGTACTCGGTAACTGGCTGGCATGTCCATTTGGACTTTAGCCCCTATAGTTTTGCGTCTTCATCTTTCAATGAATTTGCCCTTACTTTATTCAATTAACCCACTAAAGAAAGAGTATTTTAAATTGTACTATAATTATATTTCTATTTTCCTCTTTGGTCAATGAATTCGATATAATCTTTTACTAAAAATGTGAAATTTTTCCTAATCCGAATGTCCTATACACAACTAAGAAAATAGTCTTCCATACATTTCTAACTTGACAATTATAATTATTATTGAATTTTTTGGCGACTCGTGTATAATTATGCCGGATTGCGTTACGAATCTTATCTCTATTAATAGAAAGAAGGGGGTTGCTATGAACAGTATACCTATTATCCAATTTAAAAATGTCACAAAACAGTATGACAATGATCCAGCTGTTCTCGACAATGTTAGCTTTGAAATAGAAAGAGGAAAGTTTTATACCCTTCTCGGTCCTTCTGGTTGTGGAAAAACCACGATACTACGGTTGATCGCAGGATTTATTGAACCCTCAAGTGGTGAGGTTTATTTTAATAGTAAAAAAGTAAATACGACACCTGCCAATAAACGTCAAGTAAATACAGTGTTTCAGGATTACGCCCTATTTCCACACCTTAATGTATTTGAAAATATTGCTTTTGGGTTACGTATAAAGAAATTGAAGCAATCTGAAATAGATAAAAAGGTAAAAGAAGCTCTAAGCTTCGTCAATCTTGCAGGCTATGAAAATCGTGAAATTCAAGAAATGTCTGGTGGTCAGAGACAGCGTGTTGCGATTGCACGTGCAATTGTTAATGAACCTGAGATTATATTATTGGATGAGCCTTTATCCGCTCTTGATTTGAAGCTTCGTACCGAAATGCAATACGAGCTTCGCGACCTTCAGAAGCGTCTTGGTATTACTTTTATCTTCGTTACACACGACCAAGAGGAAGCTCTTGCCATGTCTGATGAGATATTTGTACTTAATGAAGGAAGAATTCAACAAAGCGGCACCCCTATTGATATATATGATGAACCAATCAATCGTTTTGTTGCTGATTTTATCGGTGAATCTAATATCGTAAAAGGAAAAATGCATAGAGACTTTTTCGTTGAATTCGTCGGAAAGACTTTTGACTGTGTTGACCAAGGTTTTTCAGACAATGAATTAGTAGATATTGTCATCCGTCCAGAAGACTTAGAAATTACTTCTGTTGAAAAAGGAAAACTGCAAGTTGTAGTAGATTCCCAGTTATTTAGAGGCGTACACTATGAAATTTGCGGTTTGGACAAAGATGGAAACGAGTGGCTTGTGCATTCAACAAAGAAGGCGAAAGTCGGCGAAGAAATTGGACTTTATTTTGACCCAGAGGCAATTCATGTTATGCGTCTTGGTGAAACAGAAGAAGAATATGATCGTCGCTTAGAGGCATATGTGGACGGGGAAAGCCATGGAAAATAAGGTAACCCGTAATCTTGTTTTTATTCCTTATGCTTTATGGATTCTCATATTTGTTATCGCTCCAGTTACACTTGTTCTCTATTATTCTTTTTTTGATATTGAGGGAAATTTATCTTTAGTAAACTATAAAACATTTTTCACACCCGTTTACTTAAAAATGACTCTGAGTTCTTTTTGGTATGCGTTCTTAATTACAGCTGTAACTCTGTTGGTTGCATATCCTACAGCATATCTAATAACAAGAACCAAGCATAAACATCTTTGGTTATTATTAATCATTGCTCCGTCTTGGATTAATCTACTATTAAAAGCCTATGCTTTTATCGGGATTTTTGGAACGTATGGAACAGCGAACGCTATTCTTGAAGTGTTTGGTATTGGCTCTAAACAATTATTATTTACGGATTTTAGCTTTGTGTTTGTATCTGTTTATATTTTTATTCCGTTTATGATTTTACCAATCTTCAACTCACTAAATGAATTGAACCCTAGTCTGCTAGATGCTTCTCGCGACCTTGGGGCATCTAAATGGACTACTTTTCGTCGTGTGATTTTTCCACTTACGATTCAAGGGGTAAAATCAGGCTGTCAGGTTGTATTTATTCCTGCTCTATCATTATTCATGCTGACACGACTAATTGCAGGAAACAAAGTGATTACACTCGGTACTGCTATTGAACAGCAGTTTCTTGTCACTCAGGATTGGGGCATGGGTTCAACAATTGCTGTCTTCCTGATTATTTTTATGGTATTAATTATGGTCGCAACTGGAAACAGCAAGAAACGAGGTGCTAAAAATGAGAGATAAACTGGCTATTTCTTCTAAGGCGTACTTATTTATTATTTTCTTCATTTTATATGCACCGATTTTCTATCTCGTGTATTACTCATTCAATAGTGGTGGGACGATGAGCAATTTTGAGGGCTTTACCTTGGATTGGTATAAGGAGCTATTCGGGGATACTAGACTTCTCATCATCGTGTTAAATACATTTGTGATTGCCTTGCTCTCAGCTCTTGTTTCAACCATTATTGGTGTGCTTGGAGCCATTTGGATTCATTCAATTAAACAAAGACGAACTCAAAATACACTCCTATCGTTAAATAACGTCTTGATTGTAAGTCCTGATGTCATTATCGGTGCTTCCTTTTTGATTTTATTAACAATGGCTGGAATTAAATTAGGATTTTATTCTGTGTTACTTTCACATATTGCCTTCAGTATTCCAATCGTCGTACTTATGGTCCTGCCAAAACTAAAAGAGATGAGTCCTTCTCTAATAGATGCAGCGAAAGATCTCGGAGCAAGCCAAATGCAGGTTCTAACAAAGGTGATTATCCCTTACATCACACCTGGAATCTTTGCTGGTTTTTTCATGGCCCTTACGTATTCCTTCGATGATTTCGCTGTTACATTTTTCGTAACAGGAAATGGCTTCTCAACGCTTTCTGTTGAAATCTATTCCCTTGCACGACGCGGAATCTCGTTAAATATTAATGCATTGTCAACTCTTCTGTTTATCTTTACAATGCTGCTTGTTGTCGGGTATTACTTTATCGCACAACGAGGTAACACACGTGGATTGGGGGTTCGAAAATGACGAAACTCATCCGTGCCTTTATCGCAATTGCACTTGTATCTGGTGGGTTACTCTACCTTATCCACCATTTAAATTCATCTCAGGGTCTCGCTGGTGGGAACACCTTAACGATTTATAACTGGGGCGACTATATCGACGAAGAACTGATTGATCGTTTTGAAGAAGAGACTGGAATTAAGGTTATTTACGAAACCTTCGACTCTAATGAAGCAATGATGACAAAAATCGAACAAGGTGGAACCACTTACGATATCGCGGTTCCATCTGAATATATGATTGATAAAATGCGCCAAGAGGACCTACTCATCCCTCTTGACCATTCTAAACTATCAAATTTAAAAAACATTGATGAACGGTTCATGGATCTTCCTTTTGATCCAGGTAATCAATACTCTGTCCCCTATTTCTGGGGAACAGTTGGCATTGTCTATAACCCAACTATGCTTGATGGAAAAGAATTTACAAGCTGGAACGATCTCTGGGACCCTTCCCTCAAAAATGAAATCATCTTGGTTGATGGTGCTAGAGAAATCATTGGAATGGGCCTTAACTCTCTTGGTTATTCATTGAATGATACCAATCTTGACCACTTAATCGAAGCAAAGGAAAAACTGATGAAGCTTACACCTAATGTAAAAGCCATTGTTGGCGACGAGGGAAAAGTGCTGATTCAAAATCGCGAGGCAGCAATTGGAATTGTTTGGTCTGGTGATGCTGCAGATATTATGTGGGAAAATGAGGATTTAAACTATGTCGTGCCAAGCGAAGGCTCTAACCTCTGGTTTGATAATATGGTCATTCCGAAGACAGCCAAAAATATTGATGGCGCACATCAGTTTATTAATTTTATGTTGGATGCGGAAGTAGCCGCGCAGAACACAGAATACGTCAGCTATTCCACTCCAAACAAAAAGGCACTACAATATATGCCTGAAGATATGGTATCTGATGAACGTTTCTATCCATCTCCAGAGCTAACCGAAAAGCTTGAGGTTTATGAAAACCTAGGGAAAAAGAATCTCGCTATCTATAACCAGCTTTTCCTAGAATTTAAAATGGGACAGAACTAACTAGATTTCATAATTGGTGTGAAGAGGATAACCCTAACGACAGCGAGTCGATTTCCCCTTCATAAGCCGGATGAAGAGGATAACTCTAACGACAGCGAGCGGAATTCCCCTTCATAAGCCCGATGAAGAGGAAAACCCTAACGACAGCGAGTCGATTTCCCCTTCATAAGCCGGATGAAGAGGAAAACCCTAACGACAGCGAGTCGATTTCCC
>NZ_NSEB01000003.1:0-17407 GCF_002734215.1 Fredinandcohnia onubensis | reverse complement strand
GACAGCGAGTCGATTTCCCCTTCATAAGACCGATGAAGAGGATAACTCTAACGACAGCGAGCGGAATTCCCCTTCATAACAAAGGCCTGTATCCAAAAAGATACAGGCCTTTTTCTATCACTAATTTTCTTTACTTACTGCCTTATCCTTTTCTAAGAGTACGATTAACCCAGGTAACAATACTCCGCGGATTAAGAATGTATCTAACAAAATTCCTACCGCTACAATAAAGCCGAAGACAAATAATAATTGAACCGGCTGTGTCATGAGGACCGCAAAGGTGGCGGCTAAGATGACACCCGCAGATGAGATGACTCCTCCTGTTTTTGCGACAGCAATTTGTACGGCTTCTTTTACTGAATGGTTTCTTCTTTCTTCCTGGAACCTTGAGATTAGCATAATATTATAATCGATTCCAAGTGCAACTAGGAACACAAATGCGTACAATGGAACACGATTCGCGATCGTGTCGATATCAAAGAATAAGTTTGTTAAAAACATACCTAATCCTAATGCTGCTAAAAATGAGACTAAGATTGTACCCATCATATAAATCGGCATCTTAAATGACTTTGTAAGAACAATTAGCATACCAAAAATTAAAATCGTTTCAAGTATGACAATTAAAATAACGTCTCGATTATTTGTTGCTCGATCATCCACTTTAGTTGCGGTTTCACCTGCAAAGTAGAGTTCTCCATCTACATCTGCGTCAGTCAAAATTGTTTCAGAGTTTGAAATCATCTTCTCCATCGCGTCAATTGTTTTGATATCATATGGTCCTTCTTCAAACGTTAAAGAGAAATTTAGAACTCGATTTTCTTCAGCAGTTCCGTTGATTCTAACTTCACTTACAAGATCTTGAGCTAGTAATTCATCACGTAGCGCATCCTGCTCTTCCTGCGTAGCTGCCTCTTTCCCCTCAAATAAGACTGTTGACGGTGCAAGCTCACCTTTTGCAAACTTCTCCTCGATGAGTTCATATCCTTGTCGTGATGGCATATCCTCTGGAAATGATTTCATCGTGTCGAATTCGTAATTTAAGTTAAACATATTGGCCGCAGAAATAAGAAGAAAAATCCCTACAATTGCGACATACAATCCTGGTTTTTTAACAACCATTCTTCCTATTTTGCTCCAGATGGAGTTATCTTTTACTTTCGCTTCCCCTACTTTTGGTACCTTTGGCCAGAATGATTTTCTACCGAAAAGTGTAAATAATGCTGGCACGAGTGTAACGGATGCTATCATGATGATCACCATTGTTGTGCCGAAAGTTGGAGCAAAATTACGATAATCTCCAAGGTCTGCGAAGAATAACACTAGCATCGCTGCTAACACAGTCCCACCTGAGAAAAAGACAGGCATCCCTACCTCTTTCATGGCAGCTCTCATCGCATCATATTTATTTTCATAATTCTTAAGCTCCTCGCGAAACCGCGAGAATACGAATAACGAATAATCAATAACAGCCGCAAATAATAGAATCGACATAATCGAGATTGTCTGATTACTTAATTGTAAACCAGCTTTCCCTAGTAAACCTAATGATTGCATAGTCACTTCATATACAAAGACAGCTGCTAATAACGGTATTAAAGCTAACAACGGTGAACGATAAATCACAATTAATAAAATTAAGATTAACCCTACCGTTGATAAAATTAACACTAGGTCTGCCCTTGAAAATAAATCCAGTGAATCTGTTGCAATACCCGCTGGACCCGTTACATACAAAGTTAAATCTGAGTTTTCTTCAACCACCTTTAAAATTTCATCCTTGGAATCGCGGATTTCCGTTGTTTCTAATGATGAATCAAACATGATTGGAAGAAAAGCAGTTGATTGGTCCTCTGAAAAGAATCCTGTAGCAGCCTGCGGTGGCAAGGTTGATAAAGGAACTACCTGCTCGACCCCAGGAATTTCAGCATTCTCAATTTGACTAGATACATCTACAAGATCTTGAAATGAGAATTGTTCTTCATTTGATTGAAAGACCAAGATTGCTGGAGTCCCATTACTATCCTTGAAATACTCATCCACCTTACTTTGGGCAATTAACGACTGTGCATCATCAGGAAGTGAGTCAATCCTCGAGACCTCATAATCCTTTGCGTTCGGCGCAAAAACAGCTAATAATATCGTGATAATAAGCCAAGATGCTAATGTAATCCACATTCCTTTTTTTGTGGTGACTTTATCTGTAATGGCTTGTAACATGTTTTTCAAATTTACCCCACCTCTTTTTTCAAAAGTAACACCTATGTCACTTTGTATAAAAAAATTGACACTGTTGTCACGATAATTATCTTTTAAAGTGACACCCGTGTCAATTAGAAGTCTTTGAAGATTCCGTGACAAATCATTTCTTTAATCGACTGAACCCACTTATCATTAGGAATGCCAAAATGATTCGGAATTGCGACTGATTGAAAAATATAACCTAAGACGACAGGATCAGGGATATTCGGATTCAATTGTTGTTCCCTTTTAGCCGATTCAATTAGGCCCTGCACACAACGGTACATCTCAATGTGATAGCTTTCAAGTTTTTCCTTATTTTCTTTCACTTTTTCATTTATGTGGACCGGAACACGCTTCCCAATTTCTATAAGTTGATAAAGCTCCGGATTCTTAAACATGAGGTTAAGAAGAAAATCAAATTGTGCATGAAAGCCTTCAATTGAGTTAATTTCCTTTAGCTCATGGAGAAATTGCTCCATTTTATAAAGCATATATTCCGTAATCAATTCTTCCTTGTTTTCAAAATACTTATAGATTGCTCCTCGGGAAACATGCAAATGATCAGCAACCAAACTAAACTGGAACCCTTCATAATGATGTGTTAGAAGTAGTTCCTCAGTTGTCCTATATAATTCCTCAGTTGTAAATTTACGTTCACGCGCCATGTCTTTCACCCCACCACCATTATAGAACAAGATATTAGTTAAGAGAAAGAGTTGACTTCGAATTGACACATTAATAACAATAATGGACTAGTACAGCACTTCTTTTAACCTACTCAACAATACAAAATTCATTCAAACAAACGTTTAATTAAATTCGCAAGTTATTGATATATAAGGAAAAACCCATTAAACAAACGCTTGTTTGAAAATGGGGTTTCTCGAAAATAGCCGATTAGTACAGATTGTTCGTATCCATTACTTACTTGTTTCTCTTCGAACGATTGGAGCAACCTCCGTTGCTAACAATTCAATACCTTTTGCTACATTTTTAAAAGGTTGACCACCTATATCTAACTGAGCAAGAAATCGTTTGTGCCCAAAGAGCTCGTATTGTGTGAGGATTTTTTCAGCGACTTGCTGTGGACTTCCCACGAACAAAGCTGTGTCTGGACTTGCCATATGTTCAAAGTCAGTCCTTGACATCCTTGTTCCCATTCCACGCTGACGGTTAACATATTCCCAGTAATTGGAGTAATAAGGGTAAAACTCATCCTTTGCTTGCTGAGTTGTTTCAGCTAGATAAGCATGGCCTGTTACACCCACCTTCAAGTCTTGGGGGTTATGTCCAGCCTCTATTCCTGCTTGACGATAAAGATCGACAAGTGGCTTAAATCGTTTTGGATGACCACCTAGAATTGCTAAAGCCATCCCCACCCCAAATCTTCCAGCACGAACGGCACTTTCAGGTGTACCTCCAACTCCAATCCAAACTGGTAAATTTTCCTGTACTGGTCTTGGGGCAATTTCAGCATTCCTCAAAGAAGAACGAAACTTCCCCGACCAAGTGACAGTCTCATTTTGAGTTAATTGTAATAATAAGTCCATATGTTCTTCAAACAATTCATCATAATCATTTGTGCTATAACCGAAAAGAGGAAATGATTCGATAAATGCTCCTCTACCGGCCAGTATTTCTGCACGACCATCTGAAAGTAAATCCAATGTGGAAAAATCCTCAAATAGACGAACTGGATCAAGCGTACTTAATACACTCGTTGTACTCGTTAATCTAATTTGTTTGGTACCTTGTGCAATAGCAGCCAATATAACCGCAGGAGAAGAAGAAGCATAGTCTAGACGATGATGTTCTCCTATTCCAAATACATCAAGTCCTGCCTCATCCGCAAATTTTGCAGCTTGAATAATTTCTTTCACTCTTTCTTTTGCCGTAATGGTCTTTCCTGTAAGGGGATCTGGTCCAATATCAGCAAGAGTGTAAATCCCAATTTCAAAATCACTTTTCTTGTCTTGAGTCATTAAGATTTCCTCCCTTCACTAGATAGCTAACTCAATTTGATTTCCTGAAGGGTCAAATGTGATAACCGTATTGTTCTCTTCGACCACATCTGCGCCAATCTTTTTCAAATTATCCACGATTCCATCACGGGCTTCTTCAGTTGGCAAAATGAGTGTATACGATTCAAGCCCAACACCATTTTTAGGTGGCTTGGGTGCCCCTACTCCATTCCATGTATTAACCCCAATATGGTGGTGGTACTTTCCGGACGAAAGGAATAATGCCTGTGTACCATAACGATTTACAACATCCATTCCAAGTCCTTTCACATAAAACTCTTCGGTCTTTTGTAACTCGGCTACATGTAAGTGGATATGCCCCATTAACGTTTCCTCTGGCATCCCTTCCCATGTCTTACCTGGCACAATATTTGTTAATAATCTTTCAAAATCTAGCGGATCAACAGCCATATCTACTTCTTCACCATTCCAATCCCATTCAGAGGGATCGCGGTCTATATAGATTTCAATTTGGTTACCATCAGGATCATTAAGATATAAAGCTTCACTAACTAGATGGTCAGAAGAGCCAAAGCGTACCCCTTTTTCAATTAGATGAACTACGATATTAGCTAAATCAGTTTTTGTGGGTAAAAGAAGAGCAAAATGATAGAGTCCAGTTGTTCTTCCCTGTTTTGGTACAACATTTTCAGGTTGTTCTAGTGATAGTATACTTGTCTTTCCATCAGTTGTTAGTTTTGCTGATGAGTCTGTTCGTTCCAAAATATCAAAACCAAGTATATCCTTATAGAACTGTAATGAACGTTCTAGCTTTTCAACCTTTATTTTGACATGTCCCACAAATGTGGTTGGTTTTGTGTGATATCCCATAATTATCCTCCTTGATAATCCATAATCTTCTTTATAACTTTCCCTTTTACATAACATTTCATTTTTAAAATTAAGTTACTTTATGTAAGTAAGTGTATTTATATAATTAGTTATTGTCAAGTAATTAAATTTCCAATTGTAATTAATTTTTCATTTTAGTACAATGATGATTAAGAGAGGTGCATTTAAAAATGAAACAACCTACAATCTGCCCGAAATTTGAAAAAGCAATGTCTCTATTAAGTCAAAGATGGACAGCTTTGGTTATCTATCAATTATTAGTAGGGCCACAAAGGTTTAATGAGATACAATCTTCAATTGGTATAAGTGGAAAGGTATTATCAGATCGTTTAAAGGACCTAGAGCACCAAGGATTGGTTAAACGTGAGGTTATACCGGAAACGCCTGTTATTATTGAGTATTCACTAACAGAAAGAGGACATAGCATCGAACCCATTTTAAGAGAAATTGAAAAATGGTCGCAAGTATGGATAAAAACTGAATAACGCAAAGAAGATAGTAAAGGGTTGTCCCCCAAGTCATTTCTAGACTAAAGGGAACAACCCTATTTTTTTATATTGTTTTCTGGTTATTCGTTTCGATGGTTTCAATAAACTTTTCCAAAGTTGAGGTTAAGTACGTATCGGCTCTTCTTATAAAAACGGTTTTGATTTTGCTGTATTGATCTGGAAGGGTATAACACCTGATGAGTCCACTTTGCTCCAAATGGGTAACTGCTGACTTCGGGACGAATGCCACACCAAGTCCAACGACTACGCTACGCAAGATCGTTTCTAATGTACCGAATTCCATCACTTTTCGTGGTGTGAGATTTTGGTCTTTATACCAAGCTTTAAATCTCGCTCGGTATCCGCAGCCTTCACTAAAGCAAAGAATGGTTTCCTCCTTCGACTCTTCCAATGAGGTTGTACGAATATCTGATATTAACACAAGCTCCTCTTGCAATACGTCATGCGACACAAGGTCAGGATGAAAGTCTGATTCTGAAACGAATGCTCCATCCAGCTTATGATTTAACACTTGTTCTTCTAAATCTTCAGTGACACCTGTAAATAATGACAGATCCACATTTTTATATTTTTTAGTATAGGTAGATAATATTTTTGGTAAATGAATGACAGTTTCAACTGTTCCAATTTCTAATTTACCAGACGGCTCATTTTTATTTTGAACGGCTTTTTTCATTTCATCTGTTAACAATAATATCTTTTTACTATAGGTTAATAGTTTCTTCCCCTCGGGTGTCAATGTCATCCCCCGACGATGACGGTTAAACAAAGGGGTATTCAGTTCAGCCTCGAGCTTTTGAATCCGAGATGTAATATTGGATTGAACGTAACTCAACTCTTTTGCCACTTCTGTAATTGTTCCTTTTTCTGCTACCATCTGAAAAATCTCTAAGTCTTTAAATTCCACGTTTACTCCTCCTTTTCGTACATTTATCTCTATAACTATGATATCAATAAAAATGATATTAATCATTGTTTTTATTCATTTTACAAGATATTCAAATCGATTTAAGATGATGATTATGAAAGCTTATTGAGAGACTGAAAGAGGTAGAGGAAAGTGAAAAATAGTGTACTACTCGGAGCGATTTTGTGTTTTATTGCTGCAGTATCATGGGGAGCAATGTTTCCTGTAGCTCATGCAGCATTTAAACATCTTGATCCCTTTTATTTTACAATTATTCGTTATGGCGCTGTAACGATTATTTTAGTGGCCATCTTATTATGGAAAGAAGGAAAGCAAGCCTTCCGCTTTGAAGGAAAAGGACTTCAATTATGGTTTTTCGGTACGATGGCTTTCACCGTCTATAACCTTTTTATCTTCTGGGGTGAAGACTTATTAGGGGCTTCTGGTGTAATGGTCGCATCCATTATGGAATCACTTATGCCGATGATCTCCGTTGTAATTGTATGGATGATTTTTAGGAAACGCCCGCATTTATTCACATTAGGATGTGTAATCGTGTCATTCATTGGCGCAATGTTGGTGATTACAAAAGGTGATGTTAAAGCCTTTCTTGGAGCAACTGATGACTTTATACCTTCATTACTAATCTTTATCGCCGTTATTGGATGGGTCATTTACACAATGGGTGGTAGTGAATTTAGTGGTTGGTCTGCTTTACGTTATTCAACTTTAAGTTGTTTACTTGGAACTATTACCGCCATTGTAATTACATTTGGTGCAACATTGTTCGGAAATCTACCCGTTCCAACAGTAGAAAGTATGATGGCTGTAAGCCCTCATTTAATATTTATGATCATTTTCCCTGGGGTGATTGCATTACTCGGTTGGAATATTGGTGTGAGCATATTATCACCGTTAAACGGGTTACTGTTCATTAACTTTGTTCCCGTTACAACGCTCTTAATTTCGATTTTTCAGGGTAATCAGGTAACGATGTTCGATCTTCTTGGCACGATCTTAATCATCGTTTCACTTTTATCTAATAATATCTATGTAAGAATGTCACAAAAGAAAAAATCAGTTAAACAGGTTCGTACAAAACTGAGAGAAATGCCTTTATCGTAATAAGGTTAAAGCCCATCCAACATACCACTTGTTGAATGGGCTTTGTTTTGGATAAGTACCCTAATCTAATTCATAAAATCCACAAACGACAGTTCCGACTGCTTTTGCAGCGACAAGGAGAGCATCTTCATCAATATCAAATTTAGGATGATGATTGAAATAAGGATCCTTTTCCCCCTTTGGCGTACATGCAATATAGAAGAAACAAGAAGGGAATTTTTCCGCATAATAAGCAAAATCTTCAGATGGTGCCATTGCTGGGAATTCCTTTACTTCTTTAATGTCTTTGTCATTTGCATTGTTTAGATACTCCGCAACTTTTGCTGTTAATTCAGGATCATTGTATAGAGGCGGATAATCCGTTTTGTATGTTAGCTCACATGTTACTCCGAATTCTTCTTCAAGACCACTAGCAAGTCGTTTCACTTCTTTTTCAATTTTTTCCTTTGTTTCATCCGTCATATAACGAATGTCACCTTCAAGCTCTACGCTATCTTTGATAACATTAAATGTGCCTTTTCCATCAAATGACCCTATCGTAATTACACCAGTTTCAAACGGGCTTAATCGACGGCTAATGATTGTTTGAACGGCTGTTACAAAATGTGCCCCTGCCACAATCGCATCATTTGCCAAATGTGGGGATGAGCCATGTCCACCTCTACCTTGAACTTTTAATTTCATATAAGCTCTTCCGTTGAATGAATATCCTGCATGATACCCAACTGTCCCTGCCGGACCTAGTGGGAGCAGGTGGATACCGAATACATGATCTAAATCATCAAGAATACCAGTTTCTACAATACTTTTCGCCCCACCGGGCGGAACCTCTTCGGCATGCTGGTGGATAATTTTGATTGTACCGGGTATTTCATTTTTTAATTGAATTAAACAATCCGCTAGTACTAACAAATATGCTGTATGACCATCATGACCACACGCGTGCATCACACCTTCAGTCTTTGATTTAAACGGTACATCTGTTTCTTCAACAATGGGAAGTGCATCAAAGTCCGCACGCAGGCCAATGTTTTTTCCAGACTTACCACCTTTTATGGTCACAACAATTCCATAACCATTCCCAACATTGGATTGAACCTCTACATCTTTTCCTTTATAAAACTCTAGAATATACTGAGCGGTTTTTTCTTCTTTAAAGGAAAGCTCAGGATTTTCATGTAAATGTCTGCGAATTTCAATGATTTCATCCTTGCGCGATTCTAACATTTCCATTATTTGATCTTTCATCGGATCGTGCTCCTTTTCGACTATTCTAAAACAGGTTCTTGATTTGTTGTTTTTTTAGAAGCATGATTTGGTTTAACTTCACTTGTTGTTTGTCCAGCATCTTTTGGTACCAGCATGATAATCGATAGTATCGATAATAGTCCGAAGATGACGTTAACAATGATACCGACCGTAGCTGCAAATTCTAGGTTCCCATTAGCTGCTATTGCCGCGTAAGCTGTAGCTGAAATTGCTACACCGAATGCACTACCAAGTGAACTTGCCATTTTATATACACCAGCTGCTTCTCCCACCTTTTCAGCTGGTGCATTTGATACAGAAGTATCTGTTGAAGGCGTGGCATAAATTCCAAGGCCTAATCCAAATAATGCAAATCCAATAAATACAACAATTGTATAAGCAAGATCAGGCAAGAATGTTAAGCCCATGACACCCACTCCAATCGTTGTGATAGTTGCGCCCCAAACCATTGGCTTTTTTGCCCCAACTTTTTGTAGGATTTTTTCCCCAACGCGAATCATTGCCAACACTGCTACTAAATACCCTAGGGACAACATACCTGACTGAAATGAGTTAAAACCTCTACCTACTTGTACATACGTGTTCGCTACAACTAACGTACCAGCAATCGCATTCAGTAAGAAGTTGGATACAGTTGCACCAGTATAGGGCGCATTTTTAAATACAGCAAAATCAATTAGAACTATTTCTTTACTCTTCTCTACTTTAATGAAAAGGAGAAGACCTATTATTGTTACTGCTGCAAGGCCCAGCGAAATTGGACTTGTCCATCCTAAATCAGCTCCATATGTAATAAATACATTTAGGGCAATCATCGTTACGATAAAAATGGCTAAGCCAGAGTAATCGAATTTAAAAGCTCCAGAAGATGGTTGTTTACTTTCTGGTGTATCCTTTAATAGAAACATACCAACGATTGCAAAGATAATCGAAAATACGAAAATCCAGCGCCATCCTAATGAAGTTGCGATTGTACCACCTGCAAAAGAAGCAACTCCTGACCCTCCCCAAGAACCAATCGACCAATAACTGAGTGCACGTTGTCGTTCTGCACCCTCAAAATAAGCTTTCATTAACGCAATTGTTGATGGCATAATACATGCTGCTGAAACACCTTGAATAATACGTCCAATAATTAGCAATACAGCGCCTTGAGCTATTACTAAACAAAGTGAGCCGACAATACTTAAAATAAAGCCAAAATAGGCAATCTTTTTTCGACCTATTTTGTCAGCTAGACCACCTGCAGCCACGATAAATAATCCGGAGAATAAAGCCGTTAAACTGATCGCAATGTTCAACGTTCCAAGTGATATACCTAAATCTTCTTGAACGGCAGGAACTATATTGACCATTGCTTGCGCAAATAACCAGAATGTAATAACACCAAATACAATTCCAATTATCATTTTGTTTGTACCTTTATACGTTGATTCCATAGATTAACCCCCTTTTAATACTAGAATCCCCTTTCGCAGGCCACATCATGCTGTGAATCATCCAAACTTTGTTACCAAATTTCGACTAGTACAGTTTGTATTTCCGCTTGCTTAACAATATCAATTCCGTTCAAACAAACGTTTATTTGAAATTGTAAGTCGTTGATACAACTGAGGTAATCCGTTAATCAAACGTTTGATTAAAAATGGGTTTTTACGAAAATGTTCGATTAGTACAGATTTTTTGACGTCTAAGAAGCTTGGCATCAAAAAACCCCCAATAAACAAGATAGTTTAATGGGGGCTTTCGGAAAAATTTTTTTCATTTTATCAGGGACAGAACCCTACTGAAGCATACTTAATTTTTCTGCATAACGCTTTTCATTAAAAGGAACTTGGTTTTTCAAAAGTTCATACATTTCTTCAATAAGCACTCTGCCGATCATTTCTTTAGACTCTATTTCTGAGAAACCTGAGTTGACCAATCGTTCCAAAGTTTCTTTCGTACACTTTGGGTCATTGATGTTAATCTGATTATCCACAATTTCGAGAATTTTAGCTTTTAATTTTTCTTTTACCATCAACCTTGTCCTCCCACTTCCATGTTTATTTACTAAGCTTTTATTTTAAAATTAACTTTGCGACTGCTTCACAGTGCACCGTGTGCGGAAACATATCTACAGGTTGCACCTCGGCTGTTTCATATCCACCATCTTCTAAAATTCGAAGGTCCCTTGCAAGAGTTGCCGGGTTACACGAAACATAAACAACTTTCTTCGGCTTCATTTGTAAAATCGTTTGTAATAACGCCTCATCACAACCCTTGCGAGGAGGGTCAACGACAATGACATCCGCTCTAACTCCGTCTTTATACCAATTTGGGATGACAACCTCTGCCTCTCCAACTGCAAACTCTGCATTATCGATATGATTTAGGGCAGCATTTCGCTTCGCATCCTCAATCGCTTCAGGTACAATTTCAACTCCATACACTTTCTTTGCCTTCTGGGCTAAAAATAACGAAATGGTTCCAATTCCACAATAGGCATCAATAACTGTCTCTTCCCCTGTTAACCCTGCATACTCCAACGCTTGATCATACAGTACCTTTGTTTGTTCAGGGTTAACTTGATAAAACGACCTTGCTGAAATCGCAAACTTGATATCACCAATATTATCGTAAATATATTCTTCCCCCCAAAGGACATTTGTTTCATTTCCAAAAATCACATTCGTCTGTTTGGAGTTAATGTTTTGTACGATTGATTTAACACCTGGTAGGTTTTCAGTAATCTCTAAGATGATTTTATTTTTATGTGGAAGCTCTCTCGTTCTAGTGACAAGTACGACCATAATTTCTCCTGAAACCAAGCCATAACGTGCCATAATGTGACGAAGAGTACCTTTGTTATTTTTCTCATCATAAGCCTGTATTCCATATTTCTCACAGATTGTCTTCACTGTTTGCACAACCAAATCATTCTTCTCTTGCTGGATGAGACAAGCTTCCATATCAATGATTTCATGACTTCGCTGTTGGTAAAACCCTGCAACTAGACCACCTTCACGGTCTGCTACTGGAACCTGTGCCTTATTCCGATATCGCCATGGATTTTCCATTCCAAGAACAGGATGAACCTTGATATTTTGTAGTTTACCAATGCGTGTTAACACTTCCTGAACCTGTTTTTGTTTCGCTACTAACTGTCCTTCATAGCTGAGATGTTGAAGCTGACAGCCTCCGCATTCTTTATATATCGGACACGGGGCATCGACGCGATATTGGCTTTTTTCGTAAAGCTCTATTAGACGGCCAAAGCCGTAACCTTTATTGACTTTGGTAACTTTAATTTTTGCCTTCTCATCTGGTAGACCGTTCGGAACAAAGATCGGATAGCCTTCAATTTTAGCCACACCCGCTCCATCATGGGTAAGATCTTCAAATGTGACATCATAGTATGTATTTTTTTCAACCGGCGGTTTCAGTTTTGTCATTGTGTATTCTTCCTTTGCGTTCAAAATGCTGAACTGATTGTAACATATCGGGGGGATGTTATGCCAATGTCCCTAGATTTGAAACCAAAATAAAAAATCTGGCTCTCGCCAGATCTTAATCCATCTTTTCTGCTTTTTCTTTTGATACTAGCACATTAATATGTTTGTACAGATTTACGAATTCACCTGGCAGTAAGCCACCGTATTCTCCATCTAGATTGATTTGCATTTTTTCAGTTGGATTTACTTTTACGCGATTTGCTTTTGTGTAAAGAACATGTGGGTCATTAATATGCTCTCCACGAATTGCCAAAGTCGCGACCTTAATAAAATCGGCAAGGTTTGCCTTTTTTAAAATTAACAAATCAAACAAGCCGTCATTCATTGAGGAGTCTGGTGCCAGCTTTTCAAAGCCTCCGACAGAGTTCGTTAAGGAAACGAGGAATAACATGATCTCGCCCTCAAACAGTTTCCCATCATACTCAATACTCACTTCAGTTGGACGAATTGATGGCAGCATCTCCATCCCTTTTAAATAATAAGCAAGCTGCCCAAGCATTGTTTTCAGCTTGCTTGGTACCTCATAGGTTAGCTCGGTTAGCCTTCCCCCACCTGCAATATTAACAAAATATTTATCATTTATACGGCCAATATCAATTGGAACAGAGTTTCCTTCTACAATCACGTCACAAGCACCATCAATGTTTCGAGGAACTCCAATTGCACGAGCAAAGTCATTCGTTGTTCCAACAGGAATGATTCCAAGTGTTGGGCGATATTCCTGCTCAGCCATGCCATTTACAACCTCGTTAATGGTTCCATCGCCACCTGCGGCTACTACAAGATCATATTTTCTCTCGACCGCAATTCGGGCTGCATTTGTTGCATCGCCAGCGCCAGTTGTCGCATGACATGATGTTTCATACCCTGCTTTTTCTAGCTTTTCTAACACCTCGGGCAGATGTCTCTTAAACAACTCTCTACCAGAAGTTGGGTTATATATAATACGAGCTCTTTTCATTTTTCATCATCCTAAAAAAAGATAATCTTATCATTTCATTTACATCATAGCTTATCCAATCAATTTAATCAATTTGGACCATTAGCAAAAAAATCCAATTCTATCGCACCTATTTACTATATCATTTATATTCAAAAAACACTATTATGTTGCCCCTCTTAACTTACACCTATTACTCAAAAAATGCGCTTAGCCAAAGCCAAAGCGCACAACTCATCCTTACATTTTTTCAACTAGATTTACTGTTACAAGATCACTATTAAAAATAGATAACTTATAGGTACCTTCACCCAACTTTTTTGTACCCTTGTATAATTTTTCGGTGGTACTTTCCTCGTAAACCTCTTCAATTCCACCACGTTCAGTTGTATCGATTTTATCCCATGCCATATTTCCATTCTCAAGCCCATTATTAGAAACAGCTGACAGCAGAATATCACTCTTATCATTCACATGAACCGATACATTTGACGCTCCATCTACAACCCAGTTATTTTCAAGGGAGCCCGGATAAAGTGAAACATGGTTATGCTCACCTCGCACCTCTAAGCTAATCGAACTTGGCACAATAATCGTGGGTTCAATTGTTGCATATGTAGAAAATGGTCCCGTTTGATCTGCAGGTTCCTTCAATGTCACGTACACAGTATCCCCGACAACCTTCATAAATACATAATCCTTGGCTTTTGCAATGATTGGGTCTGCCTTCGGGTGAACCGTTGCACGGTACACGCCAAATACATGAAGTTCATTCGCAGTTGATCCTTCAATTTTACTTGTTACTCCGTTCGTTTCAAGGACCACACGCTTGATGCCACTTGCCAACTTTTCTTCAATTGCTGGCAAATCCATTGTACGATGCTCTGCCCCAATCACTCCTTGAACCTCATCAACAAGACCTACAGATGATAACAAGGTAAACCCGATTCCAATGGTTCCGATAACCCCAACAAAAAGAATACTTAAGAAGTCATATTTAACAATTGGATTTTCCTGCTTTGACATGAATAGATAGACAACTATTTCAATTCCCAACACAATCAGAAGGATTGGCCACCACACCAGCAGCGGCTCCATCATTTGCATTCCTTTTAGCTGTGATAGGAAAAGAAGAATACCCAGCAAGACTAAAGACAACCCCATCGAAACTGAACCAACCCGCCATTTTCGCATTACGCATTCTCCTTCCGTTTTTTACTACCTACCATCAATTTCAAGCCACCGCCAATGAGTAAGATACAAATGATCGTGCCTTGGAAGTAATTGTAGTAAAAATATTGAATATCAAAATTGAAAACTCTCATAATCGTAGGACCAACCGTAGGAAGGACTACATTAACTATTAAATAGTAAATTCCTAATGCAATTAGCCCAAATCCAACCCATTTTTGATGGTTGACAATATAGGAAACGACCGGTACATCCTCAAGGTCCTCTTCTCCATGCTTTGACACCTTTTGTAGGGCATCAAAAAAGCTGTAAAACCAAATAATTGGGATTAAAAACAGGAATAACGACAACCTGAGAACGTCTAAAATATAAATCGCGAATAAAAAGGCAGCCATCAACTGTATACCGCGTTTTTGAAGGCCAAGATACAAATGCCCCACTCCTGGGAAAATCGCTAAAATTGTGGCTAGCGTTTTGCTTTTACGCCCTTGCTCACGTCTTGTTTCCTCAAAATCCTCGATAATCGTTTTATCGACTAACTCTTCTCCTCGATGTTTTTTCCCAATCAATTGAATCGCATCAAACATGTTATATACCCAAAGAATCGGTAGAATCCCTAAAAACACCAAGAATGCTCCTTGATCTGTAAAAATGGAAATAAACACAACCATGGTTCCCAATCCGAAAAATCCGATTAGAAAGGTCAATCCACGGTTCAATAAGCCTAGTTGAAAATGCCCTAACCCGGGGATAAACGAAAGAATAATCGTATAGAAACGTTCTGAATCATCCGTTCGTGTAACAATTACTTGCTCATCTCCCGTTTGAATCACCTGTTCCTTTTGATTGTGCTTATTATTTCGTAATAGAAAGATAATCATATCGAATACATTAATCACCGTTACGAAAAATGCAAAGATGACGCCGACACCTAATGGATCTCCAAAACCTGTCATCATCCATCCAAAGATCCCTATTAATATAGAGCCGACTGCTCCCACTCCATAAATAAACCCTCTTATCTTTCGATTTACATAAAAATGGCCAACACCTGGAATAAATGATAAGAAAAATGCCAGCACTGGATTATAACTCATTTTTCTCCCTCCTCTTGATCTATATTGATTAAGTCAAAAACCGATAATGCTTTTTCCATCAAACTAGTTGAAACAGTTTGTTTTTGCTTTGAAAAGCTAGATGCCTCCACCGTACCGACTATACCCGTCATACTTTGGAAGACCCCAGTTGACATTAGTGTTAATGTCACAACCGCTGCAACTCCATAATGGAAAATCGGACTGTGTAAAATGGACTTCTTTTGTTTTTCCTTTTTCAGCGGAAGCTTCATTACTACCTCGTCAGTAAAATGATCATTTTCAATATCTGGGAGCTCCTCTGCTTGGTCCTCTACTAGTTTCATATATATTTCTAAACATTGGTCACAGGAATACAGGTGATCTTCAAGTTCTTCCCGCCTTGATTCTGCTAATTCATCCTTTACGTACATTACCCATTCTTCGTCTCTGTAATGTCTCACCTAAAATCATCCTCCTTCCAATGTTTTTTCATCCAATTTCGGGCTCGGTATAGCTTTGTTTCAACCGTCTTTACTTCAACCTGCTGTTCTTCTGCAATTTGTTTATAGCTTTTTTCTGCTATGTAATAAGCTTCAATCACTTTACGATAATTCGCAGGCATATCGTGTAAGCGACTTTTGACCAGTTCTCTTTGTTCTTTTTGTAAAATTGGCAATACGACATTTTCCTCTGGGGAAGAGAGTGTCGGGAGGTCATCCGGTTCAAGAATCAATTCTTGCTGCCGTTGTTTCTTCCGCTTCACATCGATTGCATGGTTCACGGCAATTCGCGTCAGCCAAGCTTTAATACCCTGTGAACTATATTGGGGGAGGGCATAATAGATTTTCAGAAACACTTCCTGCGTCGCATCCTCGGCATCCTTTTCATGACGCAAAACTGAATAAATCGCCTTGAATACTAGATTCTTATATTTCTCAATAAATAACCGAAAGGCATGTTCATCGCCAGCTTTTGCCTTTTCAATCAGAATCTCATCCTGAATCGTGCTCTCCCCCTTTCTCTCTTCTCTACCCTATTAGACGAACTTAACCCTACTATACCCTACAGTTTTTATAAAAAAATAATATATAATTTTTAATCACGAAAAAAGACCCTCAAAACTTGAGGGTCTCCTAAACAATTATTTATCTCGATGACGTAATTTATAGATCAATGTTGCGATTAATGTTGATGGTAGATTTAACAAATTCCCTTGGAGGTTATATTGTAACTGTTGCTCCTCGAAAGACATGTCTTCATACATTTCATTATGTGTTTTTTTAGTTTTCTTTAATTCTTCCTTCGTAGCCGCTATATTTCGATATTGGAACGGAATCATTATTAAAATATAGAGAACTACAACCGCTCCAAGTATCATCCATATTAAATCCATCTTCGCACCCCCCTGAGTGAAAACGCTTATATTTAGTTTACGATTAGTCCCTTAAGAAGGTTTCATTTGTATTGCAAAAATATATATTTTTTTATGTTCAGCCAACGGTGTATCAATAACTCCGATTGCGGTTTATGCTAAGTGTTATTTTTGCCGAGCGTGTACCACTAAAGCTTTCTCGCGGTACATGCCACGCACTATTTCTGACGAGCGTGTACCGGTAAACCTCTCTTGCAGTACATGCTACGCGCTATTTCTATTGAGCGTGTACCAGTAAACCTCTCTTGCGGTACATGCTACGCGCTATTTTTCCCAAGCGTGTACCGGTAGAACTCACCCCTGCTTGGCGAACGAAAAAAAGAGGCTGGGACAAAACCTACCTCTTA
>NZ_NSEB01000029.1 GCF_002734215.1 Fredinandcohnia onubensis | reverse complement strand
ACTCCCTCAGTTTGATACGAATATCTCTCGAATACTCTCTTATTCGCAGGATTTCATACCCCTTTAAAATGGATTAAAAGGTAATAGAAGTGAGTTCAGATCATTTTGGCTTCGTGAAGGCATAGTTAAATAAAGGAGTTAGCTAATACTCCATATTTTACCATAATGATGTACATCTCCACGCCGCCCCTGGAGGCTTTCCCTCCCATGTCTCAACGGGTCATTTGCCCTCTCATTCCTTCGTCATGCCTATCCAAGGGGTGGAGGCCAGTTATGCTAACCTGATGGGTCACATTGCCCTTTTGTTGTAATAAACCTGGTACTCCGTACATATTTGTAATCCTACGAATAAGACAACATTCAAAATTAAAGATTGCTACTTTTGTGTAAGGCTAAAGTTCTTTATTCCTAAGCTGCAAAAGGGATTGTTTCTTTCAATTTACTTGGACAGTATGCCTCATTACGCTTAGCTATTCCTACAAAAATTCTTGCTAATTTACCGATTAACTTCATAATAGATTTCATTTTCTTCATCTTTTTGACTTTCACATTATGTGTGTGAAGTGCTTTAAACTCAACGTTGTTCATCACAAGGCTCATAGTAGCCAGGTAAAGGAAACGCCGTAACCTGGATCGACCACGTTTTGAGATTACAATCTGTCCTTTCCATTTTCCTGAACTTGCTTCAGCTAAATGAAGTCCTGCATGTCGTAATAAAGAATTCCCATGAGAAAATCCACTTAAATCTCCTGCTTCTCCTAAAATACCAGCCAATGAGATTTCACTTATCCCTTTAATCATAAGGAGTTTCTGTGCGAAAGGGATTTTATAGAGTTCTTCTTTGATTTGTAGTTCAACTCTTTCGAGTTGTTTTATAGTAAGGTCGTATTCTTCTAGTAATTGTTCTAAATGAAATTTATATGCATCCAGTGCTTGAGCTGTTCCTATCGATGATTTTGCTAGTTGAATCAGTAGTTGAGCCTTTTTGGGACCGGGTTGTCGCTGCATTAATGACTTCCATCCCCTCATGACATCTTGGGGTTCCAATGAAGCTAATTCAGTAGGAGTTGGAAATAATCGTAGGGTTGCAATTGCCCCTTTACACGTTATATCTTTAAACACTTGCCTGAATTCTGGGAAGACAATATCTACCCATCTATGAATCTGATTTGCTGAGCTTACAAGTCGTTTTACAATAACATCTCGATTTGAGATCAATACTCTGAGCTTTTCGAAGGACTCTGAGGATGGGCTGATAAATGAATAATAACCGTTTTTCACCATATCGGCGATCACAAGAGCGTCTTTTTTATCACTTTTTGATTGAGTGTTATCACGATTCTCTTTATTTCTTTTAACTAGGTGGGGATTAACTGTTACTACCTCAATCTTCTGTTCAATAAGCCATTTCGAGATATTTTTCCAATAGTGTCCAGTAGGTTCCATACCTACAATAGATGCATTTAAATCCTTCATTTCTTGTAAACTTTGAATCCAATTTAATAATCTTTTGAAACCAACTTCACTATTTTCAAATGTAAGGGGATCTCCGACGATAATTCCACGGTAATTTATAGCTCGTGCAACATGAAACTGTTGAGCAATATCGACACCAACAATTAGATGTTTATCGGAAATTCTTTCTATTAGTTGATTTTGTTATCTTGCATTTTAAAATTCATAGTAAGGGTTCCTCCTTAAGAGTCTGAGTTAGAGTGGTGTCTATACTCATATCTTACTGAGGGGCTTTATTTTTTTCAAACCTGTAATTTAACGATCTACAGGAATGCTAAC
>NZ_NSEB01000028.1:288-67353 GCF_002734215.1 Fredinandcohnia onubensis | reverse complement strand
TATTGTGTTCAGTTTTCAAAGAACTTTTTTGGTTTGCCGCTCCGAGGCGACTTTTTTAATATAACATGTTGACCATTTTAAGTCAACAACTTTTTAAAACTTTTTTTGGAAATCTTTATCGTCAGCGACGACGTTTATTAATATATCATCGTCTGAATCTCATGTCAATAATCTTTATAAAAAAAATAATTTATAATAAAAGAGGACCATATTGACATTATATAATCCTCTTTGCCTCTTCTAACCCTTTTTACTGTTTACTTTCTTTGTGCGAATATACCTGCTGCACTCTGTTGGGTCAGCAATTCTTTTAAATAAGCGAAATAAGATTTGATATCTTTCTTCCATTGCTCGTTTTACTATATGGTCTATTCGTGCATCTTCTACATCAAACAATATTTCGTCCATCTCTCTTTTTAGAAGGTATTCTAATTCTTTAACTTCCACCTGATCAACTAATAATCCAATCATAGTTTCACCTCATGTTTGTTGTAATTCTAGTTATTACCATATTTAGTTATTTTATGAATTGATTTTTCGAAGATATTTGCACATAAATATGGATGACAAGCATATTATTTAGACAGAAGATTCTTTGGACAAGGAGGATAAAAATGAATTTTTTCTACATCCTGAGTAGCAAGAGGATTAAGCAAACATTAATTGTACTTTTCGCTTCATTGTTTACCGCCAGTATCTTTTATATAGAAAAAGGCAATATTTCTCCTGTTTTTTCAACTGAAAATGGACCACGCGTGATTTATACAGGAGAAAAAAGCGAAAAGACTGTTGCTCTTACTTTTAATATTAGTTGGGGAGATACAAAGGCCTTGCCGATTATCGATACCTTAAAAAATTCAGGTGTGACTAATGCGACCTTTTTCCTTTCTGCATCGTGGGCTGAGCGGCATCCCCAAATTGTTGAACGGATTGTGAAGGATGGTCATCAAATTGGCATTAAGGGATATGATTATAAAAACTATACAGAATTAGATGATGCCCAAATTAAAAAGGATGTTTATAAGGCACAAGATTCATTTAAGAAAATGGGTGTCAAAACTATTTCCTTCTTTAGAACACCTGATGGGAATTTTGACTCCAGGGTAGTAAAGGTTTTGGATTCTCTTGGATATACTCTCATCCACTGGAGTATTGATTCAAATGATTGGAACAATCCTGGTGTAGCTAAAATTACGAGCAATGTAATAGACAAGGTAAAGAGCGGAGACATTATCTTATTCCACGCCTCAGATTCAGCTAAGCAGACTGCTGAAGCACTTCCTGGAGTATTGAAAGGCATTAAAGGTAAAGGTCTGTCATTTGTAACAGTAAGTGACATGCTAAATAATGCGGATGTAAAAAGTGAAGTTGTCGAATGAATGATAACAAAAAAGCTGATCCCTAGGGTCAGCTTTTTTGTTTCGTAATTTTTGGAAGTATTAATAATTGATAAGCGTTGCAAATTAATAGAGGAAAAATCATTAAATACAACCAACTCTCGTCATTTGCTCTAATTGCTGGCACCCATTCAATTACAGTAACAACAAACATAAAGAATGCAGCTGGTATGAACGCCTTTCGGTTTGTCTGTTTGCTTTTAAAGTAGGCAATGATTAATGAAAAAACGAATATCCCAACAGGAACCCATACATATGAGGAAATACTCTCACCCTCTGTTGCAAATACCTGAAAGCGAAAATAAATTAAGTCAAACAATACAAAAGCTATTAACACAATTTGAGCTGGACTCCATGCACCTTTAAACAGACCTTGTCCAATTCGATGAACTGATAAGTAGGCAAAGAAACCCATTTGGCTAATAATACTAAAAATAAATCCAACACCGATGAGCCAAAATATGACCATAAGTATTTCGACAAAATCCGATGCAATAAATAACTCTTTATATTCACTCCATTTAACAGCAAATCCGGTAATGATTGTGCTTATTGCGCCTATTAGCAAGGTAGACAGGAACAATCTTACCCAATTTCGACTTTTCACGACAAAATCCCCCACTCTATATATTCAATTATGATTGTACCAAAGTGTCGGGGATAAATGCCAGTTTCTCAGCATGCAATCAGTGAATATTTTTTAACAAAAAAAGCATATTAACAAGTAAGGATCCCTTATGAAAGGAGCTTATAAATGAGAAAATGGATGTCGCTCCTCCTCATTTTTAGTTTTCTATTAGCAATAGTTGGGTGTGCCCCAGCGAATGTTGAACAAAATCGAATGGACTATGAAGAGACGAAAAAAATGGTTGTCGATATATTGAAAACCGATGACGGCAAAAAGGCAGTTGAGGAACTCATGCGAGATGAAAAGATTAAGCAGCATCTCGTCATGGACCAAGTCGTTGTAAAAGATGCCATCCGTGAAACCCTTACTTCTGACAACGGGGTTGAATTTTGGAAAAAGACGTTCGAGGACACAAAGTTTGTAGAAGAATACGCAAAAAGTATGCAAACGGAGCACGAAAAGCTCATTAAAGACTTAATGAAGGATCCCGATTATCAAAAAATGGTGATGGATATTTTAAAGAATCCTGAGATGGAACAACAATTTACCGATGTTCTTAAAAGTCAGGAGTTTAGAAAGCATCTCCAAGTCGTAATTAGCGAAACACTTGAGAGCCCATTATATAAAGCGAAAATAGAAGACATTCTCATTAAAGCAGCAGAGGATATGCAAAAAGCAGAAAAAGCGAAAAAAGACGAAGGTGAAGGAACCGGAAATAGCTAGTCCTCCTCTCTATATAAAGAACCCCCTGAAATTCAGGAGGTTCTTTTTAATTTAAATGGCATCAATTACTCGTTTTGCAATTTCGTTGTAGATTTTTCCAGTTGGATGACTTTCGTCATAAACAGATGGCGCAAAGTCGTCGTCATTCCAATCAGGCTGACCTAATGGAATTTTCCCTAGTAAGGATGTTTGAAGATCTTCCGCAAGTTTCTCCCCGCCACCTTTACCAAACACATATTCCTTTTCGCCTGTTACTTTGCTTTCAAAATAAGACATATTTTCAATGACACCAAGTACTTCGTGTTCTGTACGAAGAGCCATCGCACCCGCTCTGGCTGCTACAAATGCTGCTGTAGGGTGTGGTGTTGTCACAATGATTTCTTTACAATGTGGAAGCATAGTATGAACATCTAATGCTACATCACCTGTACCAGGCGGTAAATCTAGAACTAAGTAATCTAGCTCTCCCCATTCGACTTCATTAAAGAAGTTATTTAACATTTTTCCGAGCATGGGACCACGCCAAATAACGGGTGAATTGTCTTCCACAAAGAAGCCCATTGAAATGACTTTTACCCCTTTTCTTTCAACAGGGATAATCTTTTCTCCTCGAACAACAGGGCGCTTTGTAATACCCATCATATCTGGAACACTGAATCCGTAAATATCTGCATCAATAATTCCAACCTTTTTGCCTAGTCTAGCTAAAGACACTGCTAAGTTTACAGAGACGGTAGATTTACCTACTCCACCCTTACCACTTGCTACCGCAATAAAGGTAGTTTGATTTACTGGGGATAATAAAGGAGCAGATTCACCCGCTGTTTCAGTCTTAAATTTCGCGAGTTCCTCTGGTGATAAGTCAGTAAAACGAAGTCCTACAGATTCTGCTCCCGCTTGTTTTAATGCATTAACAATTGTAGATTGAAGCTGTAGCTGCTCACCAGTACCAGTCTTTGATAAAGCAACTTTTACGCTAACATGTTTCTTTTCTTCTTTTATTTTAACCTCTTGGATTGCATTCGTTTCTTCGAATGTTCTATGTAAGAATGGATCTTGCAGTTGATTTAATACTTCTTTTACTTGTTGCTCAGTTAACATAATAAAACACCACCTAAACTGTATTCGGTTTCACTCCACCTATATTATATCATACCTGTCCCAAATTACAGTGTGAGGAGTGTCATAGCTACATAAAAATACCCACACTTATTCAGGTGGGTTTGATTCGTTGGAGAAATAGCGGTTTATACCCGTATAAATGGAGGCTGCGACCTTGTCTTGGTATTTATCTTGAACTAATAGTGCTTTTTCCTCCGGATTTGATAGGAATCCTACCTCTACAAGTGCACCAGGTTTTTTCGCACTTTTTAATAAATAAACACCGTTGATCGCTTTTGCTTGTCGTGTTGTATTTCCGAGATTGTTTCGAAGCTCATCTTGAATAAATTTGGCTACTGCTTCATTTTCCTTGTAGGTACTAAAATAAAAGGTTTGCGCGCCTCTCCATTGAGGAGACGGAATGGCATTTAAATGAATACTTATAAATAAATCCGCATCTGATTCATTAATGGTTTGAACTCGTTTCTTCAAATCTTCTGTCTTCCGTTTACTGTACCCTCTCATTCCTTCAGGGGCTAAATCTGTATCTTCTTCCCGTATCATTTGTACAAAAGCACCCTGTTGCTGCAAGTAGTCACGGAGCTTTTTGGAGATTTCTAGGGCAATGTCTTTTTCTAGCACGTCCCCGTTATCGGCGCCCCCATCTGGGCCACCGTGTCCAGGGTCTATAATTATGACCTTCCCTGATAAGGGTAAACTCCACGGGTCCCAAACATCTTTATCCATAAATCGATATTGTATAATTAAAAATAAAACAACAGCTCCTAAAAGGATACTAGTAATTTTAAGTTTCTTATTCATCATTTCCCTCCTGCATGTCCCTATGTGTAAATATATGGGACAAGGAGAGTATATATGATTAAAAATTCTAATGCAATTTTAGGCGGTATCTTTTTTCTCCTTTCTGGAAACCTTCCGTCCACCAATAGGTCACATAGTGCTCGCAAGCATAATAAAGAGACTCATTGACAAAGCCTTGGTCGCCTATATGCCCCCAGTAGCAAATGAACTCATATAACGCATCAATTAGATTCTTTTCAAATCGGTAACAGCGCATCCGTACTTCTTCTACAGATTCTCCATAATAACCAAACTTGCTATATTTCGCACCGAGTAGGTATGCTTCTATTGCAACATCAATACATCCTTCTTCAATTGCACTGCCAAGTATGGAATCCATTCTAAAAAAACTACTAAATGAGTCCACGACATTCTTCTTTAATTCTTCTAATGAGAGCTCACGCAACATTTTCCGTTCATACTTGATTTGCTTCTCTTTCCGTTTTTCCTTGAAGGTTGTAATTACATTCATCGTATAAGAAACCCCCTTTGACAGATAGTTTCCTACTGCATCCGCGTAAACATGCGCTAAACACAAACTACCTTAACTTCCAAAATAAACTATGCATACACGGTAAAGGCCCTCAATCTTATGATTTGAGAGCCTTCATCTCTATATATCGGATGTCTTTAGACTTTCTTGCCCTTCCACTGGTGAACCTTCTTTTTGCTTTCCAACCAATCTTGCTATTTGCCAGCCAATGACCATATGGACTATACCCATGATGAGAAACAACAAATAATCCCCGATTGGTTCCGGAAGTAAAAGATCGACGATCAACCACATACCTGCCGAAGATACACCAATAAAAGCACCGAGTATTGATTTTTGGATTCGACTCATTTTCCACCCACCCTTTACGTTTGTGTATATTCTTAATCAATCATATGTTTCTGTGTTGCTCGAAATAACTTGAATTTTGACGAAAGGTTGTCCCTTATCGGTATTTATTCCTCCTATCAGGAATTGCATAAGTATGAATCTCATCCCAAAGTCGTAGAAAAGTTCAAGCTTTTTTACGAAGATGGATTTTTCAGGAATCGGTATGCTTAAATCATCGATAACAAAAGGAGAGATAAAAATGAAAAATAAAGTTGTAATGATTACTGGTGCTTCAAAAGGTTTAGGGAGAGCACTGACATTATCCTTTGCCAAGGAAGGTGCAAGGCTTGCAATTTGTGCGAGGTCAGAAGATGGTCTATTTAAAGTCAAGCAAGAAGCAGAGAGTTTAGGGGCAAAAGTACTTGCAATTACTGCAGATGTTTCCCGCTCCAGAGATGTAGATCGATTCGTTTCAATTACCGAGGAGGCTTATGGACAGATTGATGTTTTGATTAATAATGCTTCTATGTTAGGCCCGAGCCCAATGCCCCTACTTCTTGATTATCCTGAAGAAGACTTTGCTGAAGTATTAATGGTGAATGCAGTATCAACCTTTTTAGTTACAAAAAGGGTTTGCCTAGGAATGCTGGAACGTAACCAAGGTTCCATTATCAATGTTACTTCAGAGGCTGGTCACATTGGTTATGGAGGCTGGGGAGCATATGGAGTTTCAAAATTCGCTGTTGAAGGGATTACCCAAACATGGGCCGATGAATTAAGCGAGACCGGAATTCGGATTAATATGGTCGACCCTGGTGAAATGGACACTGATATGCACAGACTTGCTGTTCCAGATTGCGATTATCCTTTAGCAAAACCGGAAGAAGTAGTTGATATATTCTTATATTTAGCATCTGATCGAGCAAAAGGCATAAATGGCAAACGATTTTCAGCTCAATCTGACGAGGAGGTGTAGGACATGGTAGACAATGCCTTAGACTTTTACCTTCCAAATGAATTAAATGCTTCCCTTCCCCCTGAAGAGCGTGGTATCAGAAGAGATCACGTCCGGATGATGATGCTTGATCGGAATTACGGTAAGATCCAACATGACCTTTTCTTTCATTTACCTGAATATCTACAGCCAGGAGATCTTGTTATTTTAAATAACAGTCGCACCATACCAGCAGTTTTCCATGCAAAGCGACTAAGTAACGGAAAAATTGGAACCAAAGTCGAAGTCCGTCTGGCCAGACGTCTTACGGAGAATACATGGGAGGCACTCATTGTTCAGGATTATACAAATATGGGCGACACCTTCATATTTGCTCCTGAGCTTTCGGCAATGGTAATTGGTATAAAGGAGAATACGCCATTAGCTATATTGAAGTTTGCTAAGAAGGGCTCTGACCTATTAAACATGTTCTATCGTCTCGGAGAACCTGTGCGTTATGAATATATCAATCATCCCTGGGATTTGGACTATTATCAAACGGTTTTCGCAAGCCATCCTGGTTCGGTCGAGATGCCCTCAGCTGGTAGAGCCTTTAGCTGGGAACTGTTATTTACACTAATGCGAAAAGGAATTCAGATTGATTTTATACAACTTCATACTGGGCTGAGTTATTTGCTTGATGACAAGTGGCACCAAACCCCGGAAGAGAACGAAGAAGAATACCATATATCTGAACAAACCAAACAAAGAATCCTTGAGACAAAAGCTGCCGGTAAAAGAGTTATAGCCGTAGGAACGACTGTTGTTCGAGCACTTGAGACTTTTGCGATATCAGGTGCACTTTCAGGGGTAACAAATTTATATATCAATGAACACTTTCCTTTGAAAATTGCTGACGGTATCATAACGGGATTGCATGAGCCAAAGGCTAGCCATCTTGATATGCTTTCTGCCTTTATTTCTAAACAGTATCTGCTCCAGGCTTACGAACATGCCATTGATGCCGGTTATTTATGGCATGAATTCGGTGATATGAACCTGATTATATAATTGGAGGTTTAGCTATGAAGATCCATCATGTTGGCGTTCATGTAAGTCATCTTAAAAATTCTATTGAATTTTTAAAAAGAGAATTCGGTTTTGAGAAAGAATCACACTTTATATTCATGGAAGAAGAAATTGTATTTTTAACTTTAGGTGACTTTCGACTTGAATTAGTCTCTAGTAATGAAGAAGACCAGTTAAACACTCATATCTGTTTTGAGGTCAATAATCTGACGGATGTAATGGCCCGATGTAAAGCACTTCGGAAAATGGAGGGTCCTTATGAACTTGAAAATGGGTGGCAAACAGTCTTTTATGAAGGGCCTAATCGAGAAATAGTAGAATTATTGCAGGTTTCGAGTGCTAACGGTAAACTTATTAGATAAAACAGAATCTGAAAATTATAAATACGATATAATGGAAACAGATACTTCGTGGCGGAGGGAGAACAATGTCAGGTAAGGACAGATATCAACAACTCAACATTTTAAAAGAGATAGCTGAGCTTTTAAACGAAGGAACAGACACAGAAGACGTATTGAAGGTTGTCTTGAAAAAACTTCTTCAAGTAACAGGCCTTCAAACAGGTTGGATATTTTTAATAGATGACGATGGCACACATCGTCTTATTGCTGACGAAGCCCTACCGCCTGCTTTAGCCTTTGATCATAAGCGACGGATGTGCCATGGTAAGTGCTGGTGTGTAAACAAATATAATAATCAACAACTCCATAAAGCAACAAATATTATCGAATGTAAACGAATTGAGGATGTTCTTGATGAGGAGGCAGGAGAAACAGGTGGTCTGACTCATCACGCCACTGTCCCGCTCCGTGCTGGCCAAGAACGGTTTGGGATCTTAAATGTGGGGGCTCCAAACAAAACAAATTTCGAGAAAAATGAACTCGCCTTACTAGAGGCTGTAGCCTACCAAATCGGAACTGCATTGAAAAGAATTAAACTAACCCAACGTGAGCAAAAGACAGCACTCGTTGCTGAGCGAAACCGTTTGGCAAGGGACCTTCACGACTCCGTTAATCAACTCCTTTTTTCATTAAGTCTTACCGCTAGGGCTGGGGTTGAATTGACAGAAAGTAACGAAGTCAAACAAACGTTCACCTATCTACAAGATATGGCCCAAGAGGCTCTTGGTGAAATGAGAGCACTAATCTGGCAACTACGGCCAGAGGGACTTGAAAATGGCCTCGTTAGTGCCTTACGAAGCTACGCTGAGATGTTAGGCCTTTCTATCGAAACAAAACTAACAGGCGCAGCCAACCTGCCCGGAAAAGTAGAGGAATCGTTGTGGCGCATTGGGCAAGAGGCTCTAGCCAATTGTAAAAAGCATTCACAGACAACTAAAGTAGATTTAGAATTACAAGCCTCTGAAGCTGGTGTAAAAATGAACATTAGGGATAAGGGATGTGGCTTCCACTATGAAGTAAATTCTGAAATCCTCTCGTTGGGGTTGCGAAATATGAAAATAAGGACTGAAAGCTTAAACGGGACTTTTGCTTTACAAAGTAAGCCGGGAATTGGAACAGAAATAGAAGTCCAGATCCCGTTTTAGGGGGATATGTAAGTGAGTATACGGATATTAATAGTAGACGACCATCATGTAGTCAGGCGTGGCCTAGTCTTTTTCCTTCGTACACAAAAAGACATGATGATTGTCGGAGAAGCGGCAAATGGAAAAGAAGCCATACAACAAGCACAATCATTAAAACCGGATTTAATTCTCATGGACTTGGTTATGCCTGAGATGGACGGTATCCAGGCAACAAGAGTAATCAAAAAAGAACAACCTGACATCAAAATCATGATGTTGACCAGTTTTTCTGATCAAGACCACGTCATACCTGCCCTAGAAGCAGGAGCGTCCGGATACCAATTAAAAGACATTGAGCCTGATGACCTTGTATCCTCAATTAAAAGAATCATGGGCGGTGAAAATCAGCTTCACCCAAAAGCAACCTCACACCTCCTGGCCAATTTATCATCTTACAAGAACCAGGCGAAACAAGTATTTGAGGAATTAACAAAAAGAGAAGTAGACGTGTTAAAGGAAATTGCCAAAGGAAAAAGCAATAAGGAAATCGCAAGTTCCTTATTCATCACTGAAAAAACAGTCAAAACCCATGTTTCAAACCTGTTGGCAAAACTCGAATTAGCTGACCGGACACAAGCAGCGCTATATGCGGTCAAAAATCAGTTAGTTGACTAAGCGAAGGAATATAATTACTCAAAAAAAGACTCCCAACCAATTGTTGAGAGTCTTCCACTATAAACAAAACATTAATCTATGACAATATTGTAGGGCATCAGATCATTTCCCCTTTAAGCGAGGTGTTTCCTTTAACTCCTGAATCGTTGCCGCACCGATTCCGAACATTGACATTCGAAGTTCCATTTCTCGAACTTTCATTACTTCAACAACATCTTCCACGCTCTGGGTCGCTTCTTTCAGGATAGATCGTCCGAATCCGACAAGATCAGCTCCCATTGCGATGACTTTGGCACCGTCAAGTCCCGTCTGCATTCCACCACTGGCTATCAATGGACGTTCTCCAATTTCACCACGAACCAATCTGATTGATTCCACCGTCGGAATCCCCCACTCGCTAAATGCTTCAGCAGCAGCCCGACGAATTGGGTCATTGGACCGGAACTTTTCAACCTGGCTCCACGAAGTCCCACCGGCTCCTGCAACATCAATAAATGCAACTCCTGCATCAACTAACTTTTTAGCTGTTTTATCATCAATTCCCCATCCGACTTCTTTAACCCCGACAGGTACCCCCAGTGTTTTGCATAGTTGTTCAATCTTCTTTAATAACCCTTTAAAATTCGTATCTCCATTATCTTGAATCACTTCCTGGATACTGTTCAAATGAAGAACGAGCATATCCGAATCGGTCATCTCGATAATTCGCCTGCATTCCTCGACTCCATATCCGAAATTTAACTGAACCGCTCCTAAGTTAGCTATAATTGGGACGCTTGGTGCATATTCCCTCACCTGAAAAGAGGAAGCATGTCCGTCACTGTCGAGTAGCGCCCGAGTTGATCCGAGTGCTAGAGCCCAACCCCTTTCCTCAGCAGCTATAGCCAAGTTTCGGTTAATCGCCTCCGCTAGGCCTGTCCCACCCGTCATCGAACTGATGAGAAACGGAGTTTGGCATTCAAAGCCAAGGAATGTGGTTTTAATAGAGATATCATCAAAATCAATTTCAGGGAGTGCATTATGAATGAACACAAGCTGCTCTAAACCTGTTGAAATTGATTCTCCTGTAACTTTTTCGTTCAGAGTAATTTGAATATGTTGAGATTTTCTTTGCTCAATTGAGTTGGCCATCACTAACACCTGCCCTTATTCTAAATTCACACACTCATGTTACGTCACAGCAGACAAGGTCTCTAGACTTAATAACATTATGCTATTTGGTCTGTACTTCTTCCACTGTTTGCTCTACTTCAGCACGCGTCATTTTCTCCCGACCATCTTTCAATGCTTGTAACGTTTTATGTGCCAAGGCAAGAGGTAAACGACAAAATAATATAATGCTTTTTCTTTTAAGAGATTTCATATACAAATCGGCTTTTGCCAAGTTTTCCTCAGCGTATTCGAATAAATCGGCACGATTCCAACCGTCAGGAACAAAGCTTACACCACGTTCGTCCAAATCTTCCTTCTGATTCCGCAAAATGTTTACAGCCTGAAGTCCACGACCATAACCAATTGCTAATTCCCGATCTGTCTTTTCTCCGCCGTAATGCTCCCAAAGGTCTGATAGCATCACTCCAACAAGTCCTGCAACGTAATATGTATAGTCATCCAAATCTTCACGTGTACGAATACTCCAATTTGCTTTTGACCATTTTGCCATTCCCGATGCCATCTCACAAGCAGCATTTGTAACGATCGTCAAAGCATCCTTCGGACATGCCTCTAGCCATTCTTCTAAACGAATTGTCACTTCAGGCATTTTATCTTTTATTGGTCCAAGTATTCTTAGATATTCTTCATTATCAAATGGTTGTTTGAATAAATCACTTAACTTTGCTAAAACTGTATATTTCACATCATTGTCTATCTCTTCATGGTCTTCAATTTCATCAATCGCACGAAATACTAAATAAGCAGATGCAACCGAATACTTTAATTCCTTCTGCAAGAATGTAATCGGTATATAAAATGTACGACTCGTCTCTTTTAGCATACGCATCGCATCTTTAGGAAACCCACTCATATTTCATACCTCCTATTTACAAGCCTTTAACATTCATTATACATAACATTCATGAAAGTTGGTCAATGTAAGAACTACCAAAATTAAAAAGTGGAGACTTTTTTACTAGTGACCTCATCCCGATAAATGTATTTAGATTTTTTGAGTGTTCTCTTTAATAATAATCCTCGCTAATCTAATAAGTCTAATGGTATTATTCCCATAACTGTCGACTTTTTAAATCCAATCTTATTGGTACACCGTATCGTCGAGTTATATTATAGCTACTCTTATAGGATGTTTAGTAGGATCCAAAGCTGATTTTCGAATAGGTATTTGATTCGGACACTGCTTGATGAAATCTTGGGGGACCGTGTCCAAATACCACCTTGATTCTGACTCATTCTCGACTATATCCAATACCCTCATCAGAATGCAGACTTGATTCCGACACTGCTTAATGAAATTCTGGCGGGCGTGTCTTAATACCTTCTTGATTCTGACTCATCCTCAAAAATATCCAAGGGCTCTGTCTGAATACGCACTTGATTCGGCCACTGCTTGATGGAATACTGGCGGGCGTGTCTAAATACCCTCTTGATTCTGACTCATCCTCAACTATATCCAATACTCTCTGTCAGAATACGCGCTTGATTGGGACACAGCTTAATGGAATACTGGGATTCGTGTCTAAATACAGCCTTCATTCTGACTCATCCTCGAAAATATCCAAAGGCTCTGTCATAATACGTACTTGATTCGTACACCGCTTGATGAAAAACTGGGGGCTCGTGTCCGAATAGAACCTGTTCAAATCGAACTCCTTCGAGTAACGATGTATGAATTCCACTTCATTAAACCAAAACACAAAAAAGACCCTTTCCACAAAAGTGAAAAGAGCCTTGAAACGCCAAAATTAACGTTTTGAGAACTGAGGTGCACGACGAGCGCCTTTAAGACCGTATTTTTTACGTTCTTTCATACGCGGATCACGTGTTAATAGTCCTGCAGATTTTAATGCTGGACGGAATTCAGGATCAGCTTGTAGCAATGCACGAGCGATACCGTGACGGATAGCTCCAGCTTGACCAGTGTATCCTCCGCCATTAACGTTAACAAGAACGTCATAATTACCTAAAGTTTCAGTAGCGTTTAGAGGTTGTTTTACAACTTCTCTTAAAGCTTCGAATGGAATATAGTCTGCAATGTCACGACCGTTGATTACAATGCGTCCGTCGCCAGGAACTAAACGTACACGCGCAACAGAGCTTTTACGACGACCAGTGCCATAATATTGTACCTGTGCCAAATTAATACCCTCCTTATTAATTAACCGCGAAGTTCGTAAACTTCAGGTTGTTGTGCTTGATGTGGATGTTCGCTTCCAGCATAAACGTGCAACTTCTTACCCATTTGACGACCAAGTGAACCTTTTGGAAGCATTCCTTTGATTGCAAGTTCAAGCATTTTTGTTGGATAGTTTGTACGCATTTCTAATGCCGTTCTTGATTTTAATCCGCCTGGGAATTGACTGTGACGGTAGTAAATCTTGTCATTTAATTTATTACCAGTTAATTCGATTTTTTCAGCATTGATAATGATTACATTATCACCAGTGTCAACATGTGGTGTGTAAGTTGGTTTGTGTTTTCCACGAAGTAATGTTGCAACTTCAGTTGATAAACGACCTAAAGTTTTGCCTGCAGCATCTACAACATACCATTTGCGCTCTATATTGCTAGCATTAGCCATAAATGTTGTACGCATGAATTTCCCTCCTAATTTCACTAACGTTTCATTTTGTATTTAATCACGATTAAAGTTCCGGGGCTTTAACGTGGTGTTTAAATATCATACTAAAATATAATATAACTTTCAGGATGTAATGTCAAGGAAATGTTACACCAGGATTAGTTGTTATAGCAATATGGGGGTTTCCTATTCCTTCCACTTTTCGTAGTACACCTGCCAAAGGTATAATCCCTGACCTGGCGCGGTTTTTCCTGCAAGCGATCTGTCCTTTCCGGAAAGGATCGAATCCATCATAGTTGGGTCTTTTTGACCTCTTCCGACTTCTAATAAAGTGCCTACTAATATTCTTACCATGTTATATAAGAACCCATTTCCTATAAACGAAAAAATAAGTTCATCATCATGTTTTTCAATATTAATCTCGTATATGGTTCTTATTTTATCTTGTACTTCCGTTTTTGAAGCACAGAAACTCGTAAAATCATGTGTACCTAATAATCGTAACGAAGCTTCTCTCATCGCAAGAAGATCTATTGGGAAAGTATAATAATGAGTATAATGACGTTTAAAAACGCAAGGTTCTTCACTCATTAACAATCGATAGCGATATTCCTTCGCCTTCACATCAAAACGTGCGTGAAAGTCTGGATCCACTTCCTCAACAGAACGAACGCGAATGTCTTCAGGGAGCATCGAATTTAGAGCTCGTTTCCACCCTTCGACTGGAATAGATAATGGTGAATCAAAATGAACAACCTGTCCACGTGCATGTACAGTTGCATCTGTTCGACCAGAAGCTACTGTCTTCACCTGTTCTCCTTTATGCATTTTCTGTAAAGCAAGTTCGAAGTCAGATTGTACTGTTCGTTTATTTGGTTGTACCTGGTACCCTGAAAAATGGGTTCCATCATAGGAAATGGTGCATTTGTAACGACTCATTTTTTCCCTCATTATCCTCGTAGTAAAAATAATACCATTGCCATTGCAAAAAGTAATACTAACATAAGTGTATCAAGACCACGCCATTGTAGCACACGTAATTTAGTACGTCCTTCTCCACCTCGATAACCTCTTGCTTCCATCGCAATAGCAAGTTCTTCTGCCCGTTTAAATGAACTTATAAACAATGGAATTAATAAAGGAACAACAGCCTTCATGCGATCTTTTATCGGTCCACTCGTAAATTCGACTCCTCTTGCAGCCTGTGCCTTCATTATTTTCTCTGTTTCTTGCATTAACGTCGGTATAAACCGAAGTGAAATCGACATCATTAACGCAAGCTCATGTGTTGGGAGACCGATTTTTTTAAATGGAGCTAATAAGCTTTCCATGCCATCGGTGATTTCAATCGGAGTACTTGTTAATGTTAATATTGTAGTCATAATAATTAAAAATAATAGCCGTAATGAAATAAAAATCCCTTGTGTTACGCCACCTTCATAAATTTGAAGCCATCCAAGGTCAACTAACAAGTCTCCTTCTTTGGTTAAAAAGACATGAAGGATAAATGTAAAGAGAATAACCCATAAAATTGGTTTCAATCCTGACAAAATGTAGCGTAATTGGACTTTTGTTAATAACACAATTCCTAAAGTATAAATCCCTAATAATGCATAGGTAAGAACTGAATTGGCTAAAAAAACAATAAACACATAGAAGAAAATTAATAATAGCTTTGCTCTAGGATCCATTTGGTGAATTAGCGAATGACCAGGTATATATCGACCTATAATAATGTTCATTTCAATACCCCCTTATCGTTAAGGGCATTTCCTACATATTGAACAATTTCATCCACCGACAGACTAGCTGATCTTGGAATCTCAATTCCTAACTTTTCTTCGAGCAGTCCTTTTAATCTAACTGCCTCAGGGACATCCAAACCTAAATGAAGAACTTGTTCAGGTTTTGAGAATATCTCTACAGGACTTCCTTGAAATTTTATCGTTCCTTTTTCCATGACAAGTATTTGATCAGCGTAACGGGAAGCATCCTCCATACTATGCGTTACAAGGATTGTTGTCAGACCGTTTTCTTTATGGAGTTTATAAAACATCTCCATAATTTCAAACCGTCCCCTAGGGTCTAGCCCTGCAGTAGGCTCATCCAAGACTAAAACCTGTGGGTTCATCGCCAAAATCCCTGCAATCGCAACCCGCCGCATTTGACCTCCACTTAAATCAAAAGGTGACTTCGTTAAGTATTCATCAGATAGTCCGACCATTTTTATGGTTTGTCTAGCTCTTTCTTTAGCTTCTTCTAATGGAACCCCAAAATTTAGTGGTCCAAAACAAATATCTTTCTCGACTGTTTCCTCAAAAAGTTGATGTTCGGGAAATTGGAATACAACTCCAACGTTCTTTCGTAACGACTTAAGGTTTTTTTCTTTTTGTTTGGAACTAATTGTACGTTCTCCAATGGTGATAGAACCTGAGGTTGGCTGTAAGAGACCATTTAAATGCTGGAGGATAGTTGATTTTCCAGAACCCGTATGCCCGATTATAGCGGTATATGAACCAGATTTGATTTGCGCATTAACATCATATAAGGCTAGTCTTTCAAATGGTGAACGAATCTGATAGCGATGTTCTAAATTCTCGATTGTAATGTCCATAACTCATCCACCAAGCCTTCTTCTGTTATATGATTCTTAGAGAGAGGAACACCGATTGCTCGTAGTTTTTTAGATACTTTTACAGAAAAGGGTAAATCCAAACCAATTTCTACAAGCTTTTCATCTAACGCAAAAATCTCCTCGGGTTTTCCTTCTGCGAACAATTGTCCCTGATTCATTACAATAATTCGATCGGCTCTTGCTGCTTCCTCTAAGTCATGGGTAATTGACATAACCGTAATCTGACTCTCATTTTTAATTTCTCTTATCGTTTCTAGAACCTCAGTGCGACCGATTGGATCTAACATTGAAGTAGCCTCATCCAAGATGATTAAATCCGGTTGGACAGCAAGAACACCAGCAATTGCAACTCTTTGTTTTTGTCCACCTGAAAGCTGATGCGGTTCATGCTCTAGAAAATCTCTCATATTTACCATATCAATAACTCTTTCAATTCGAGAGGCCATCGTTTCTCGTGGGATCCCGTTGTTTTCCATTCCAAAGGCAATATCATCTTTTACAGTTGTTCCAACGAACTGATTATCCGGATTTTGAAACACCATCCCAATCTTCCTTCGAATATCCCAAATTGAATCTTCATTTAGCTGTACTCCCTCAATTGTTACTACTCCAGTCTGAGGCAACAATAGCCCATTGAGAATACGTGCTAGGGTTGATTTTCCAGAACCGTTGTGACCTACAATCGCAAGCCACTCTCCTTTTTGAACAGAGAATGATAGATTTTCTAGCGCGGGACTCGCATTTTCTGCATATTGATAGCTTATCTGATCAACGACTAAAAGGTTCTCGCTCATTCTCATCCCCCTCTACCTTCTTATCAAAATACACCAAAGCGTATTTTACCCAAAAATTATTGAACTTGCTCAAATCTGTAACATCCGCTGGACGCCTTAAACTTATTCACAAACAAAAGACTGAATAAAAATTATTTCCATAGAAATAATACTATTTCTTAATCCAACTTACTACCTAAAAAATTATTCGTTTCTACCTTATCTGTCAAGGGAATAAGAACGCGTTATTCCTATCCTCAAGGTGAAATGCTATGCATTGTGTTCGTTTAAAAAGGATTGCAATATATTATTTATGGATAATTCTATCTTTTTTGAAAAATAATGAATGTAAAATAAAAAGGGCTTAGACCAGTTTGTAAAACTGTCCCGCCCTTATAAGTAAATAAAAATTAAACTAATTCAATGATAACCATTGGAGCACCGTCACCACGACGAGGTCCGATTTTCATGATACGAGTGTATCCACCTTGACGCTCTTCATAACGAGTTGCAATGTCACTGAATAATTTTTGTAGCGCATCTTGACCAGTCTCTTCGTTTGCTACTTCGTTACGGATGTAAGATGCAGCTTGACGACGAGCGTGAAGATCACCACGCTTACCTAATGTAATCATTTTTTCTACAACTGATTTTAATTCCTTCGCGCGAGATTCAGTAGTTTCAATACGCTCGTTGATGATTAAGTCAGTAGTAAGGTCACGTAATAACGCCTTACGTTGCGCGCTTGTACGTCCTAATTTTTGGTATGACATGAGGTATTCCCTCCTTTGTTGAATTATTATGAAAGACAAAGCATTAGATAACTAGGCTCTTGTAACAATAGACTTTCGTGATGAGAAAGATGCCTCTAATTCGCATAATTCAAACCGAGTCAGTCATCTTTACGTAAGCCTAAACCAAGCTCTTCTAGTTTAGCCTTAACTTCTTCTAAAGATTTACGACCAAGGTTACGTACCTTCATCATATCTTCTTCAGTTTTATGAGCAAGCTCTTGAACCGTATTGATTCCTGCTCTCTTTAAGCAGTTATATGAACGAACAGAGAGATCCAATTCTTCAATTGTCATCTCGAGGACTTTCTCTTTTTGATCCTCTTCTTTTTCAACCATAATTTCTGCATTTTGAGCTTCATCTGTTAATCCTACAAAAATATTTAAATGTTCTGTAAGGATTTTCGCACCTAGTGCAATCGCTTCTTTCGGACCAGTACTGCCGTCTGTCCAAACATCAAAAGTCAGTTTGTCAAAGTTCGCGACCTGTCCAACACGTGTATTTTCCACTTGGTAATTAACACGTGCAACTGGTGTATAGATGGAGTCAATCGGAATAACACCGATTGGTCGATCATCACGCTTGTTTGCATCAGCTGGAGAATATCCTCGTCCGCGCTTTGCAGTTAATCTCACACGAAAATGTGCATCCTTAGCAAGAGTTGCAATGTGTAGATCTGGGTTTAAGATTTCAACATCACTGTCATGCGTGATATCAGAAGCTTTAACTGGACCTTCACCTTGAACATCAATCTCAAGAGTCTTCTCATCATCTGAGTAGATTTTAAGAGCTAATTTCTTCACATTTAAGATAATAGATGTTACATCTTCGACGACGCCTTCGATTGTTGAGAACTCATGCAGTACCCCATCTATTTGGATAGACGTAACAGCGGCACCAGGGAGAGAAGATAATAGGATACGACGTAAGGAGTTACCCAAAGTTGTTCCATATCCACGCTCAAGTGGCTCGACGACGAATTTACCATAATTGGCATCTTCGCTGATTTCAACCGTTTCGATTTTTGGTTTTTCAATTTCGATCATTTATAAACCCTCCTTCAAAACGTCGAAACCTCGGCTAGACCATGATCAAAGACGTCTAACCGAAATTCCCAAAAGTTAAGTTCCCTAACTGTGCACAACAACTCGATTATTCTGTAAAGAACTTATAAAGAAAACACGGCGATTTGTAAGTAATACTCACTCACGCCTTTGTTACACTTATAAGATAAGAAAGTATTTGAAGCTTCCTTACACAGTAAAAAAGTTTATCAAAACCCATTAATCCATTATAGCCATGGATAAAAAATCTTATACAGAAAAAGATCAAATACGTCTTGTCGTATTTGTAATTATGTTATACACGACGACGTTTTGGTGGGCGACATCCGTTATGTGGTACTGGAGTAACATCTTTAATAGCTGTAACTTCAAGACCAGCAGCTTGAAGAGCACGAATTGCAGCTTCACGTCCTGCACCAGGGCCTTTTACAGTTACTTCAAGAGTTCTCATACCATGTTCCATTGATGCTTTTGCAGCTGTTTCAGCAGCCATTTGTGCAGCGAATGGAGTAGACTTACGTGAACCTCTGAAACCAAGAGCACCAGCACTTGACCAAGAAATTGCATTTCCGTGTGCATCTGTAATTGTTACGATCGTATTGTTGAATGTTGAACGGATGTGTGCAACACCAGATTCAATATTCTTTTTTACACGACGTTTACGAGTATTCGTTTTACGTGCCATTTATCCATTACCTCCCTTACTATTTCTTCTTGTTTGCTACAGTACGACGAGGTCCTTTACGTGTACGAGCGTTATTTTTTGTATTTTGACCTCTTACAGGTAATCCACGACGATGACGTAGACCACGGTAAGAACCGATTTCGATTAAACGTTTGATGTTAAGTGATACTTCACGACGAAGGTCACCTTCTACTTTGTAACGGTCAACGATGTCACGGATCTTGTTTAATTCGTCTTCTGTAAGATCACGAACTCGTGTATCTTCAGAAACACCAGCTTCTGCTAGGATCTTTTGTGCAGTTGGACGTCCGATTCCAAAAATATATGTTAAAGATATAACCACACGTTTTTCACGCGGAATATCAACACCAGCAATACGTGCCATTTAGACGTACACCTCCTTATTATTTAGCCTTGTTTTTGTTTATGTTTTGGGTTTTCACAAATTACCATTACTTTACCTTTTCTACGAATAACTTTACACTTTTCGCAGATAGGTTTTACTGATGGTCTCACTTTCATTTTTCAAACCTCCTTGATAGTTCGGAGCGCATTTATTTAAAACGGTACGTAATCCTACCGCGAGTCAAGTCATAAGGTGATAATTCAACCGTTACCTTGTCTCCGGGTAAAATACGAATAAAGTGCATGCGAATTTTACCAGAAACATGGGCCAAAACAGTATGACCATTCTCTAATTCAACTTTAAACATTGCATTAGGTAATGTTTCAGCAACAGTACCTTCAACTTCAATTACATCGTCTTTCGCCATTGGAATGTTCTCCCTTCTTCAAATCAGTAACTTGCTCATTGACAAACTTCGATACACACTAACATTGCTTTACGTTTGCCATCGACCAGTTTCCTTAATACTGCTCTGAACTTCCGGAGATACGTAATCAAAAATTAGATGAATGTTATTCTAATGAATAGGGTTTGTGCCTTACAATTTTGTTAAGATCTCATACCCTGTTTCTGTAATAGCAATCGTATGTTCAAAATGCGCACACGTTTTGCCATCGACTGTTACAACAGTCCAGTTATCTGCTAACGTCTTCACGTATCGACTACCTGCATTTACCATCGGTTCAACGGCAAGTACCATTCCTGGTTTTAAACGTGGTCCTTTATTAGGAGGACCGTAATGTGGAATTTGCGGCTCCTCATGTAATTCTTTGCCCACACCGTGACCAACATATTCTCGTACGATCGAGAAATTGTTCGCTTCGACATAAACTTGGATTGCATGAGAAATATTTGAAAGACGCACACCAGGTTTTGCTTCCTCTAATCCTCGATAAAGGGATTCTTCGGTTACAGTGAGAAGTTTTTGATTTTCGTTATGAATCGTACCTACTGGATATGTCCAAGCTGAGTCACCATGATAGCCGTTGTATTGCGCTCCGATGTCGATACTAATGATATCTCCATCTTGTAAAACGCGATTACCTGGCATGCCATGTACCAACTCTTCATTAACAGAGGTACAGATACTACCGCGAAAACCATTATACCCTTTAAAAGAAGGAATTGCATCAAATCCACGAATAAACTTTTCAGCAATTGTATCCAGTTCTTCCGTAGAAATCCCTGGAGTAATATATTGTTGTAATTCTTGGTGTGTCAATGCAACGATCTTTCCAGCCTCGCGCATAATTTCGATCTCTCTTGGTGACTTGCAAATAATCATTTACTTTAATCCCCCAAGAAGCTCCTCTACATCACCAAAAACTTTGTTTATTTCTTGTTGTCCATTGATATTGCGAAGATATCCCTTTTCCTGATAAAAGTCAAGAAGTGGCTTAGATTGCTCGATATTTACTTGTAGACGAGTTCCAACTGTTTCCGCATTATCATCTGCACGTTGATAAAGTTCACCGCCACACTTATCGCATTTACCCTCCTGAGTAGGTGGGTTAAATACTAAGTGGTACGTAGAACCACATTCCTTACAAATTCGTCGACCTGTTAATCTCTCAAGTAAGATTTCAGAATTGACATCAATGTTAATCACATAGTCAATTTTTTTATCGAGATCAGTAAGAATTGTCTCAAGTGCTTCTGCTTGTGGAACGGTACGTGGAAATCCATCAAGTAAGAAACCATTATTGCAATCTTCTTTGCTTAATCGCTCACGGACAATTCCGATCGTAACTTCATCAGGAACAAGCTCACCTTTATCCATAAAAGACTTTGCCTGAAGCCCTAGTTCTGTTCCATCTTTTATTGCAGCACGGAACATATCTCCCGTAGAGATATGAGGGATATTGTACTTTTCTACTATTTTTTCAGCTTGAGTACCTTTACCAGCACCCGGAAGCCCCATTAATACTAAGTTCAAGTGATTTGCCCCCTCAGCCTCTTTATCTTAGAGGTGCTGGGAAATTGTATTCCCAGTACCTTATTTGATAAATCCTTTATAATGGCGTTTTACAAGTTGACTTTCAAGTTGCTTCATTGTTTCCAGTGCAACACCGATAACGATGAGCAAGCTCGTTCCACCAATTTGTAAAGACTCCGGTAAATTCGCAAATTTTATAAAGAATACAGGAAGAACAGAAATAGCTGCTAAGAAAATAGAACCAACAAATGTTAATCGATACAGAATTTTCGTTACATACTCTTGCGTATTTCTTCCTGGGCGAATCCCTGGAATATAGCCGCCTTGCTTTTTCAAATTATCTGCCATTTGCTCAGGATTAACTTGAACAAATGTATAGAAATATGTGAACGCAATGATTAGTGCGATATATATGATCATCCCAACAGGCTGAGTATAATCAAAATATTTTTGAATCCATTCAGTTACCGCATTAGGACCAAAGAACGAAGCAATCGTTGGTGGCGTAATAATGAAGGAAACTGCAAAGATTACAGGAATAACACCAGCCGCATTTACTTTTAACGGTAAATGAGTAGAGTGTCCTCCAACCGGGCTATTAGCAGCTAATCGCTTTGCATATTGGATTGGAATTTTTCGTAAAGCTTGTTGTACAAATATTACACCTACAACAACAGCTATAACGGCAATTAACAACAATACAACAGTAATGATACGTAAGAATAACTGGTCTCCAGCATCTTGAAACTGCTGTACATAGTATTGATTTACAGCCGTAGGAATTGCGGCAACAATACCAGCAAAGATAATAATTGAAATTCCGTTACCAACACCTTTAGCTGTAATCTGTTCACCTAACCACATTAAAAATGCTGTTCCGGCAGTTAGAACTACAGCAATTAGTAGGTAAGTACCAATGTTTGGATTTTCAATTAACATCCCGTTTGACATGTTGTTAAAACCGATTGACATACCTAATGCTTGGATAAAGCCAAGCACGATCGTGCCATAACGAGTAAATTGAGCCAATTTACGACGTCCAACTTCTCCTTGCTTAGACCATTCCGTAAATTTAGGAACAACGTCCATTTGCAACAATTGAATAATAATTGAAGCAGTAATGTAAGGCATGATCCCCATTGCAAGGATTGAGAAGTTAAACAGTGCTCCACCACCAAATGTATTTAAAAGGCCAAACGCTGTATTGCTGTCAGTCGCTTTTAAAACATCGGCATTTACATTTGGTACTGGAATAAAGGTGCCGATTCGAAATACTACTAACATTAGTAAGGTGAATATAATCTTGTTTCTTATATCACCAACGCGCATAAAATTGGAGATTGTTTGAAACATTAAATCACCTCAGTTTTTCCGCCAGCAGCTTCAATAGCTTGTTGAGCAGTAGAGGAGAATTTGTGAGCTCTAACTGTTAGCTTTTTGTCAAGAGTACCTTTTCCAAGGATCTTAACACCAGCATTAAGTTTACTTACAACGCCAGTTTCAATTAAAAGTTCAGGTGTAACTTCTGTTCCGTCTTCGAAACGATTTAATGTTTCAAGGTTAACAATTGCAAAGTCTTTGCGATTGATGTTTGTAAAACCACGTTTTGGTAGGCGTTGGAATAGAGGCGTTTGACCACCTTCAAATCCAGGACGAACACCGCCACCAGAACGCGCTTTTTGACCTTTATGACCTTTACCAGATGTTTTACCATTACCTGAACCAGTTCCACGTCCTACACGGTTACGTGTTTTACGTGAACCTTCAGCCGGTTGTAATTCATGAAGTTTCATTTGGGCACCTCCTTATTTCAGAAAAAAATTCGATTATTGTTCTTTAACCGTAACTAGGTGAGCAACTTTATTAATCATACCGCGAATCGCAGCATTATCATCATGAACAACAGTTTGATGTAATTTTTTCAATCCAAGAGTACGAACAGTTACACGTTGGTCTTCAGGACGTCCAATGACACTGCGAGTGAGGGTGATTTCTAATTTATTTGACATGTGTTTTCCCTCCTATCCTAACAGTTCTTCTACTGATTTACCACGTAACTTAGCTACTTCTTCAGCACGCTTTAATTGAGTTAATCCTTCTATTGTAGCACGAATCATATTTACAGGAGTATTTGTTCCTAATGACTTAGAAAGGATATCACCAACACCAGCAAGTTCTAATACCGCACGAACTGGTCCACCAGCGATAACTCCAGTACCTTCAGATGCAGGTTTTAATAGTACTTCACCTGCTCCAAATTGACCAATTACTTGGTGTGGAATTGTTGTTCCGACCATTGGTACAGAAACAAGATTCTTTTTAGCATCTTCAATTGCTTTACGAATTGCATCTGGAACTTCTTGAGCTTTACCAGTTCCAAAACCAACATGTCCGTTCTTATCACCGACAACAACTAGTGCTGCAAAGCGGAAACGACGACCACCTTTAACAACCTTAGCTACACGGTTAACGGTAACTACGCGTTCTTCAAGTTCTAATTTGTTTGGATCAATGCGACGCATCTATAATGTCCCTCCTTTTTTATTAAAATTGTAGTCCAGCTTCACGAGCAGCATCTGCTAGTGCTTTAACACGTCCGTGATATAAGTAACCTCCGCGGTCGAATACAACCTCTTTGATTCCTTTTTCAATTCCACGTTTTGCAACTAGTTCGCCAACCTTTGTAGCTGCATCTACATTTCCAGCACCTTCAACAGAAAGTTCTTTATCTAATGTAGAAGCACTTGCGATTGTTACTGAGTTCACATCATCGATTAATTGAGCGTAAATGTGTTTATTTGAGCGGAACACATTTAAGCGAGGACGAGTAGCAGTTCCTGAAACACGAGAACGAACACGAGCATGTCTTTTTCTACGAACTGCATTTTTATCCTGTTTCGTAATCATTTACGTCTCTCCTTTCTTTTACCTAAAAAGGCTTACTTCGCAGTTTTACCTTCCTTACGACGAACAAATTCACCTTCGTAGCGAATACCTTTTCCTTTATAAGGCTCAGGCGGACGTACACCACGAATATTAGCAGCTAACGCTCCAACGCGTTCTTTGTCGATACCTTTAACAATGATCTTTGTGTTAGATGGTACATCGATTTCTACGCCAGTCTCTGGAACGATTTCTACTGGATGAGAATATCCAACGTTTAGGACAAGTTTATTGCCAGATTTTTGAGCACGGTATCCGACCCCGATTAGCTCTAAACCTCTTTCAAAACCTTTGGATACACCTTCAACCATGTTTCCTAAAAGACTACGAGTTGTGCCATGAAGAGCACGGTGTTCTTTATTATCAGTTGGACGAGTAACGCTAATTACGTTCTCTTCAACATTGATTTGCATATCAGGATGGAAAGCACGAGTTAATTCGCCCTTTGGTCCCTTAACAGTAACAGTATTACCGTTGAAAGTTACAGTAACACCTGATGGTATTTCGATTGGTTTTTTACCAATACGTGACATGTACTACACCTCCATTCTTTTCAAGCTATTACCAAACGTAAGCTAATACTTCTCCGCCGGCTTGCTTTTGACGAGCTTCTTTATCAGTTAATACACCTTGTGAAGTTGAAACGATCGCGATTCCTAAACCGTTTAACACACGTGGTACTTCGTTAGATTTTGCATAAACACGTAGTCCAGGCTTACTAATACGCTTAAGACCAGTAATTACGCGCTCATTGTTTGCACCGTACTTTAAGAAGATACGGATAATACCTTGTTTATCATCCTCAATATATTCAACGTCACGAACGAAACCTTCACGCTTTAAAATTTCAGCGATTTCCCTTTTGATATTTGATGCAGGGATTTCAAGCTTCTCATGACGAACCATGTTCGCATTACGGATGCGAGTAAGCATATCTGCAATTGGATCTGTCATCACCATAGTATTTTTACCTCCTTCCCAATTCGGGGTTTACCAACTTGCTTTTTTTACACCAGGAATTTGACCCTTATAAGCTAGTTCACGGAAACAAATACGGCATAATTTAAATTTACGTAATACAGAGTGTGGACGGCCGCAACGTTCGCAACGAGTGTACTCTTGTACTTTAAATTTCTGTGTGCGTTTTTGTTTCGCAATCATTGATTTTTTAGCCACGTTTTCGCCTCCTTTACTTTTGGAACGGCATACCGAACGCTGTTAATAACTCACGAGCTTCTTCGTCAGTATTTGCAGTTGTTACGATAACGATATCCATACCACGAACTTTACTTACTTTATCGTAATCAATTTCAGGGAAAATTAATTGTTCTTTTACACCTAAAGTGTAGTTACCACGACCATCAAAAGATTTCTTTGATACACCACGGAAGTCACGTACACGCGGAAGTGAGATAGAAACAAGCTTATCTAGGAAATCATACATACGTTCACCACGTAATGTAACTTTCGCACCGATTGGCATACCCTCACGAAGACGGAAACCAGCGATTGATTTCTTAGCTCTAGTTACAACTGGCTTTTGACCACTTAGAGCAGCTAATTCCTCTACTGCGTTATCTAAAACTTTAGAGTTTTGTACTGCGTCACCAACACCCATGTTGATCACGATTTTTTCTACTTTCGGAACCTGCATAACAGACTTATAGTTAAACTTGCTCATTAGAGCAGGTGTGATTTCTTTTTGAAATTTTTCTTTTAGGCGGTTCATGTAAGTACCTCCTTTCTTTGTTTACTATTTATCTAAAACTTCACCAGATTTTTTTGCTACACGTACCTTTTTGCCATCAACATCTTTGTAACCAACACGTGTTGGAGTACCAGATTTAGGATCTAATGGCATTACATTTGATACATGAATAGGTGCCTCTTGGCTAATGATTCCACCTTGTGGATTCACTTGAGACGGTTTTGAGTGTTTCTTTACGATATTAACGCCTTCTACAAGAACACGGTCTTTCTTTGGAAAGCTTTCAAGGATCACACCTTGTTTACCTTTATCTTTACCTGAAATAACCTGTACCTTGTCACCCTTTTTTACATGCATCTATTTCGCACCTCCTTAAAGGCTAATCGATTTCGAATTATAATACTTCTGGAGCTAATGAAACAATCTTCATAAAGTTGCTATCACGTAATTCACGTGCCACAGGACCGAAGATACGAGTTCCACGTGGACTCTTGTCATCACGGATAATAACGCAGGCATTTTCATCAAAACGGATGTAAGTACCGTCATTACGACGTACACCACGTTTAGTACGTACGATTACAGCTTTAACAACATCACCTTTTTTGACAACGCCACCTGGTGTTGCTTGTTTTACTGTACATACGATAACATCACCGATATTTGCTGTTTTACGACCTGAACCACCTAATACTTTAATAGTTAGTACTTCACGTGCTCCAGAATTGTCAGCAACTTTCAAACGAGTTTCTTGTTGAATCATTCATGAAACCTCCCTTCGGATTATTGATTGATCCGAACAATATATATTTAGATAATAACTGCTTTCTCTACTACTTCAACAAGACGGAAGCGTTTTGTAGCAGATAATGGGCGTGTCTCCATAATTCTAACGACGTCGCCGATTTTTGCAACATTGTTTTCATCATGTGCTTTGAACTTTTTAGAATACTTTACGCGTTTACCGTAAAGAGAATGTTTCTTATAGGTTTCTACTAGAACAGTTACTGTTTTATCCATTTTGTCAGATACAACACGTCCAGTGTAGACTTTACGTTGGTTACGTTCACTCACTATCGTAGACCTCCTTCCTGGTTATCGATTATTTACGACCGATTTCTCTTTCGCGGACTACTGTCTTCATACGAGCGATTGATTTACGTACTTCACGAATACGTGCAGTATTCTCAAGCTGGCCAGTAGCTAATTGAAAGCGAAGGTTAAATAACTCTTCTTTTAATGATTTTACTTTTTGTTCTATTTCGGCAGTGGTAAGGTCACGAATTTCATTAGCTTTCATTTGATTCACCACCAATTTCTTCACGTTTTACGAACTTAGTTTTAACTGGTAGTTTATGAGCTGCTAGGCGTAGAGCTTCACGAGCGATCTCTTCAGATACACCAGCAATTTCAAACAAAACTTTTCCAGGCTTAACAACAGCTACCCATCCTTCAGGAGCACCTTTACCGGAACCCATACGTACTTCAAGAGGTTTTGCTGTATATGGTTTTGATGGGAAAATTTTAATCCAAACTTTACCGCCACGTTTCATATAACGTGTCATTGCGATACGAGCAGCTTCGATTTGACGGTTTGTAATCCAAGATGCTTCTTGAGCTTGTAAACCGTATTCTCCGAAATGTACTTCAGTACCACCTTTTGCTTGACCACGCATCTTTCCACGGTGTTCTCTGCGGTATTTCACACGTTTTGGTAATAACATATTATTTTCCTCCTTCCACAGTCTTCTTCTTAGTAGGAAGGACTTCTCCACGATAGATCCATACTTTTACGCCGATCTTTCCATAAGTTGTATCAGCTTCTGCAGTACCATAGTCGATATCTGCACGAAGTGTATGAAGTGGAACTGTACCTTCACTGTAGTGTTCTGCACGAGCGATATCAGCTCCGCCTAAACGACCTGAAGTTTGTGTTTTAATACCTTGAGCACCAGCACGCATAGCACGTTGTATAGCTTGCTTTTGTGCACGACGGAATGAAACACGATTTTCTAATTGACGAGCAATATTTTCAGCTACAAGAGTTGCATCGACATCAGCTCTCTTGATTTCAAGGATGTTGATGTGTACTCTCTTACCAGTTAATTGGTTTAATGCTTTACGAAGTGCTTCAACTTCCGTACCACCTTTACCAATAACCATACCTGGTTTTGCAGTATGGACAGTAACGTTAATACGATTAGCTGCACGTTCGATTTCAATTTTTGATACAGAAGCATCACTTAAACGCTTTGCGATGTATTCGCGAACTTTAAGGTCTTCGTGTAATAAATCTGCATAGTCTTTGCCTGCGTACCATTTTGACTCCCAATCACGAATGATGCCGACACGCAGTCCGACTGGATTAACTTTTTGACCCACTACTTATCCCTCCTTCTTTTCTGATACCACGATTGTAATGTGGCTAGTACGCTTATTAATCTGACTTGCACGTCCCATAGCTCTTGGACGGAATCTTTTTAATGTTGGACCTTCATTTACATATGCTTCAGTAATAACTAGGTTATTAGCGTCCATTTCGTAGTTATGCTCTGCATTCGCAATCGCAGAATTTAATACCTTTTCTACAACAGGAGAAGCAGCCTTTGGTGTGTGTCGTAGGATCGCGATTGCTTCACCTACTTGCTTGCCTCGAATTAGATCTGCTACTAAACGAACCTTACGAGGAGCAATACGAACTGTTCTCGCAACAGCTTTAGCTTGCATAGATAATCCTCCTCTCATTAACGTCTTGTTTTCTTATCGTCATTTGCGTGACCTTTGTAAGTACGGCTTGGTGCGAATTCACCAAGTTTATGACCTACCATATCTTCAGTAACATAGACTGGTACATGTTTACGACCATCATATACCGCAATTGTATGACCGATGAATTGAGGGAAAATCGTTGAGCGACGTGACCAAGTTTTAATTACTTGTTTCTTCTCAGATCCATTTTGATTTTCTACCTTTTTCATTAAGTGATCATCTACAAAAGGTCCTTTTTTCAAACTGCGTCCCATAAGTGAACCTCCCTTCGTGATTGACCTACGGTTCCGATGAACCGTAGCACAATCCCGTTATTTTTTACGACGACGTACGATAAACTTATCTGATTTGTTCTTCTTCTTACGAGTCTTGAATCCAAGAGTTGGTTTACCCCATGGAGTCATAGGTGATTTACGTCCGATTGGTGATTTACCTTCACCACCACCGTGTGGGTGATCATTAGGGTTCATTACAGATCCACGAACTGTTGGGCGTTTACCTAACCAGCGTGAACGACCTGCTTTACCAATGTTAACTAGTTCATGTTGTTCGTTACCTACTTGACCTACTGTCGCGCGGCAAGTAGCTAGAATCATGCGAACTTCACCTGAATTTAAACGAACAAGAACATATTTACCTTCTTTACCAAGTACTTGTGCAGAAGTTCCAGCTGAACGAATTAATTGTCCACCTTTACCAGGCTTTAATTCGATGTTGTGGATTACTGTACCTACTGGGATGTTAACTAATGGAAGTGCGTTACCTACTTTAATGTCGGCGTCTGAACCTGACACCACCTCCATACCTACTTGTAGGTTTTTAGGAGCAAGAATGTAACGTTTTTCTCCATCTGCATAGTTAATTAAAGCAATATTTGCTGAACGGTTTGGATCATATTCGATCGTAGCAACGCGTCCTGGTATACCATCTTTATCGCGTTTGAAGTCAATCACACGATATTGACGCTTGTGTCCGCCAGCTTGATGACGTACTGTGATTTTACCTTGGTTATTACGTCCACCTTTTTTGTGTAAAGGCGCAAGTAACGATTTCTCTGGTCTGTCAGTAGTAATTTCAGCAAAGTCTAATGTTGTCATACCACGACGACCGTTAGAGGTTGGTTTATATTTTTTAATCGCCATCTCAATTTCCCTCCTTCTCTATAAAATTAAACTTCAAAGAATTCGATTTCTTTGCTATCTGCAGTTAACTTAACTATTGCTTTTCTGCGACGATTTGTATATCCACTGTAACGTCCTACACGTTTGAACTTACCTTTGTAGTTCATGATGTTTACTTTTTCAACTGTCACACCGAAAATTTGCTGAATAGCATCTTTTACTTCGGTTTTATTAGCTTTCACGTCAACATCAAATGTGTATTTTTTTTCAGCCATAAGGTCTGATGAACGTTCAGTAATAACAGGGCTCTTAATAATATCACGAGGATCTTTCATTATGCGAGCACCTCCTCTACTTTTTCCACCGCAGCTTTAGTAATCACAAGCTTATCATGGTTAAGAACATCAAGAACATTTACTCCATTAGCAACAACAACTGTTACTCCAGGAATATTACGTGCTGAAAGTTCTACTGCTTCATTTGCATCTGCAGTTACGATTAACGCTTTACGATCAACGTTTAATCCTTTCAGTACCGCAACCATTTCTTTAGTTTTAGGAGTTTCTAATACTAGATTTTCTAATACTAGAATATTTTCCTCTAATACCTTAGTAGATAATGCTGATTTGATTGCTAAACGGCGTACTTTTTTAGGTAATTTATAGCTATAGCTTCTTGGAGTTGGACCAAATACTGTTCCACCGCCACGCCATTGTGGTGAACGAATAGAACCTTGACGAGCACGACCAGTACCCTTTTGACGCCATGGTTTACGTCCTCCGCCAGCTACTTCAGAACGAATTTTTGTTTTGTGAGTTCCTTGACGTAAGGAAGCTCTTTGCATAATTACTGCATCGAATAATACTTGTTTGTTTGGTTCAACACCGAATACAGAATCGTTTAATTCAATTTCTCCTACAGCTGAACCAGATTGGTTATACAATGATACTTTAGGCATTCAAATGTCCTCCTTTCCAGCAAATTATTTTACTTTTACAGCACTTTTTACTGTAATAACAGATTTTCTCGCACCAGGCACATTACCTTTTACTAGAAGAAGATTACGCTCTGTATCTACTTTCACGATCTCTAAGTTTTGTACTGTGATACGTTCTCCACCCATACGACCAGGTAGAAGTTTGTTTTTGAATACACGGTTTGGAGCTACAGGTCCCATTGAACCAGGACGACGGTGATAACGTGAACCGTGACTCATAGGTCCGCGAGATTGTCCGTGGCGCTTAATCGCACCTTGGAATCCTTTACCTTTTGAAATTCCTGTTACATCTACAATATCTCCCTCTGCGAAGATATCAACTTTGACTTCCTGACCAACTTCAAACTCACCTAAGTTAACTCCACGTAATTCACGTACGAAGCGCTTAGGTGCAGTGTTTGCTTTTGCAGCATGACCCTTTTCAGGTTTGTTTGAAAGCTTTTCTCTCTTATCGTCAAAACCGATTTGAACTGCTTCATAGCCATCAGTTTCAACTGATTTCTTTTGAAGAACTACGTTCGGAGCAGCTTCGATTACAGTTACAGGGATAAGCTCACCATTACCTACGAAAACTTGAGTCATACCAATTTTTCTTCCTAAGATTCCTTTGGTCATTAGTCACACCTCCTAATATATTTACAATTTATTTCATTTTAAAATTAAAGTTTGATTTCAATGTCAACACCAGATGGTAAATCCAAACGCATTAATGAATCAACAGTTTGTGGTGTTGGGTTAACGATGTCGATTAAGCGTTTATGTGTACGCATTTCGAATTGTTCACGAGAATCTTTATACTTGTGAACAGCACGAAGAATCGTATAAACAGACTTCTCAGTTGGAAGTGGAATAGGACCAGATACAGCTGCCCCAGATCGTTTTGCTGTTTCTACGATTTTTTCTGCAGATTGATCAAGAATTCTGTGATCATAAGCTTTTAAACGAATACGAATTTTTTGTTTTGCCATTATTTTCCCTCCTTTATCGCCTACTTTTAAAATAGACATTCTCCGTGGAAATTTCCTTACACTCGCCATGGCAAAGCGGCCGGGTGTATCAGCAACCTTCCACATCATCGCAGTCAAAGACCAACATTGTCTATTATACAGAAACCAAATACGAAATGCAACATAAATCTTTGTTTTATGCATGTCTTTCGCACTTTTTCAATTATACACAGCATCAGTATACATTTCAACAAAAGTCCTAATATATTTTTACGTTAGATTTTGGAAACTAATTTATTGTGATCTTTCTTCTATTCTATATAGAAAATATCTCATAAAAAAACAGGCGGTATGATCCGCCTGTTTTGAAAACATATTGGGATTATTACTCTTGGATTGTAGCAACAACGCCAGCGCCTACTGTACGTCCACCTTCACGAATAGAGAACTTAGTTCCTTCTTCGATTGCAACTGGAGCGATTAGTTCAACAGTCATTTCGATGTTGTCGCCAGGCATTACCATTTCTACACCTTCTGGAAGGTTACAAATACCAGTTACATCAGTTGTACGGAAGTAGAACTGAGGACGGTAGTTAGAGAAGAATGGAGTGTGACGTCCACCTTCTTCTTTTGATAATACATAAACTTCTGCTTTAAACTTAGTGTGTGGCTTGATTGTACCTGGCTTAGCAAGTACTTGACCACGTTGGATATCTTCACGAGCAACACCACGAAGTAGTGCACCGATGTTATCACCAGCTTCAGCATAGTCAAGAAGCTTACGGAACATTTCAACACCTGTTACAGTAGTTGATTTTGGTTCTTCAGTTAAACCGATGATTTCAACTACATCACCAACTTTAACTTGTCCACGCTCAACACGACCTGTAGCAACTGTACCACGACCAGTGATTGAGAATACATCCTCAACTGGCATCATGAATGGCTTTTCAGTGTCACGAGTTGGAGTTGGAACGTACTCGTCAACAGCCGCCATTAATTCGATGATTTTTTCTTCCCACTCAGCTTCTCCTTCAAGAGCTTTTAGAGCAGAACCTTTGATTACAGGAATGTCGTCACCAGGGAATTCATATTCAGAAAGAAGGTCACGTACTTCCATTTCTACTAATTCTAATAATTCTTCATCGTCAACCATATCACATTTGTTCATGAATACTACTAGGTATGGAACACCTACTTGACGAGAAAGAAGGATGTGTTCACGAGTTTGTGGCATTGGGCCATCAGCAGCAGATACTACTAGGATCCCACCATCCATTTGAGCAGCACCAGTGATCATGTTCTTAACATAGTCAGCGTGTCCTGGGCAGTCAACGTGTGCATAGTGACGGTTGTCAGTTTCATACTCAACGTGTGAAGTTGAGATTGTGATTCCACGCTCACGCTCTTCAGGCGCTCCATCGATTTGGTCATAGCCCATTGCAGTACCTTTTCCGCTTCTTTTAGCAAGAACAGAAGTGATAGCTGCTGTTAAAGTTGTTTTACCATGGTCAACGTGTCCAATTGTACCAATATTAGCATGTGGTTTCGAACGGTCAAATTTCTCTTTTCCCATTTGAAAAGCCTCCTTAAGTATTAGTTATTTTTATAGTAAGTATGATATCCCGAAAGTGGGTTAGTCCCACTTTCAGAGCCTACATAAGTAGTTATACTTGATGTAAAGGCGAAAATCAATTATTCACCTTTATTTTTTTTGATAATTTCTTCAGAAATTGATTTTGGTACTTCTTCATAATGATCGAAGTGCATTGTGAATACCCCACGACCTTGTGTGTTAGAACGTAAAGAAGTAGCATATCCAAACATTTCAGATAGTGGAACCATCGAACGTACTACTTGCGCATTACCGCGTGCTTCCATACCTTCAACACGTCCACGACGAGAAGTGATACCACCCATAATGTCTCCCATGTATTCCTCAGGAATAACAACTTCAACCCTCATAACAGGCTCAAGAATTACAGGCTGACATTTTGATGCAGCGTTCTTAAGTGCCATAGATGCGGCAATTTTAAACGCCATTTCACTTGAGTCAACATCATGGTATGAACCATCATAAAGTCTAGCTTTAATATCAACCAATGGATAACCAGCTAGAACCCCTCTATCTAGAGCGTCTTCTAGACCAGCTTGTACAGCAGGGATGTATTCACGTGGAACTACCCCACCAACAATTCCGTTTTCAAATTCGAAACCTTTACCTTCTTCGTTTGGTGAGAATTCAATCCAAACGTGACCGTATTGTCCACGTCCACCAGATTGACGAGCGAATTTACCTTCAACCTGTGCAGATTGACGGAAAGTTTCACGATACGCAACTTGTGGTGCACCAACATTGGCTTCTACTTTGAACTCACGCTTCATACGATCTACTAGGATGTCTAAGTGTAACTCACCCATACCTGCAATAATCGTTTGACCTGTTTCTTGGTCAGTATGTGCTCTAAATGTCGGATCCTCTTCTTGAAGCTTTTGTAAAGCTGTAGACATTTTGTCTTGGTCAGCTTTTGATTTTGGCTCAACAGAAAGTTGAATAACTGGTTCTGGGAATGTCATAGATTCAAGAATTACTAATTCTTTCTCATCACATAATGTATCACCAGTTGTTGTATCTTTTAAACCTACAGCTGCAGCGATGTCCCCTGCATAAACAGTTGAGATTTCCGCACGGCTATTCGCATGCATTTGAAGGATACGTCCGATACGTTCACGCTTCCCTTTAGTTGAGTTTTGTACATATGAACCAGAATTTAATGTTCCTGAATATACACGGAAGAAAGTTAATTTACCAACATATGGGTCAGTCATTACTTTAAACGCAAGAGCAGAGAATGGCTCGCTGTCATCAGAATGACGTTCAACTTCTTCACCTGTTTCTGGAAGGTGACCTTGAATAGATGCAACATCTGTTGGAGCTGGTAGATAATCGATAACCGCATCAAGTACTTTTTGAACACCTTTGTTTTTGAATGCTGTACCACATGTTACTGGGTAGAATTCTACCTTAAGTGTAGCTGTACGAATAGCTGCACGTAATTCCTCGTTAGAGATTTCTTCTCCACCAAGATATCTTTCCATCAATTCTTCATCTAATTCCGCTACCGCTTCTACAAGCTTTTCGCGATATTCATTTGCTAGGTCTTGAAATTCCTCAGGAATTTCAACTACTTCGATATCAGTACCCAAGTCATTACCATATAACGTTGCATTCATTTCAACGAGGTCAATGATACCTCTGAATTGATCTTCTGCACCAATTGGTAATTGAATCGGGTGTGCATTCGCTTGTAGACGATCGTGTAATGTGCCTACAGAGTATAGGAAGTCAGCACCAATCTTGTCCATTTTGTTTACGAATACAATACGTGGAACACCATAAGTAGTAGCCTGTCTCCAAACTGTTTCTGTTTGTGGCTCAACACCTGACTGTGCATCAAGAACTGTTACTGCACCATCAAGTACACGAAGTGAACGTTCAACCTCAACTGTGAAGTCTACGTGTCCTGGAGTGTCGATGATGTTAACGCGGTGATTCTTCCAAGATGCAGTTGTAGCTGCAGAAGTGATCGTAATACCACGTTCTTGTTCTTGCTCCATCCAGTCCATTTGAGAAGCACCTTCATGTGTTTCACCGATTTTATGGATTTTACCAGTATAATAAAGGATACGCTCAGTTGTTGTTGTTTTACCAGCATCAATGTGAGCCATGATACCAATATTACGAGTCTTTTCTAAGGAGAACTCTCTTGCCATTTGGGTCTTTCTCCTTCCTAATGTTAAGTATAATTTTTTATTGTAAGAACGGCTCTGTTAATCAACTTAACAGAGCTGTTTAGTTTAATAGCTTTCTTCGTAGTTATAATTTAATTCAGCAAAAAGCTGAATCAAATTATTACCAACGATAGTGAGCAAATGCTTTGTTTGCTTCTGCCATTTTGTGAGTATCTTCACGTTTCTTAACAGATGCACCAGAGTTGTTGGCTGCATCAAGAATCTCGTTAGCTAAACGCTCTTCCATTGTTTTTTCACCACGAAGACGAGCGTAGTTTACTAACCAACGTAATCCTAAAGTAGAACGACGATCCGGGCGAACTTCAACAGGAACTTGATAGTTTGCACCACCTACACGACGTGCTCTTACTTCTAGGACAGGCATAATGTTTTTAAGTGCCTGTTCAAACACTTCCATTGCATCTTTACCTGAACGTTGTTGAACTAAATCAAACGCATTATATAAAATCGCTTGAGATTTACCTCTTTTTCCATCAACCATCATTTTGTTGATTAAACGAGTTACAAGCTTTGAATTGTAAATTGGATCTGGTAATACATCTCTTTTAGTAATAGGTCCTTTACGAGGCATTGATATTTCCTCCTTTCGGTCATAAATGTGTTAGTCTATTATTTCTTAGCAGCTTTTGGTCTCTTAGTACCATATTTAGAACGACTTTGCGCACGGTTATTAACACCAGCAGTGTCAAGTGCACCACGAACGATGTGATAACGTACCCCCGGTAAGTCCTTAACACGTCCACCACGAATTAGTACAACACTGTGCTCTTGTAAGTTGTGACCAATTCCTGGGATGTAAGCAGTAACCTCAATTCCGTTAGTTAAACGTACACGAGCATACTTACGAAGTGCTGAGTTCGGCTTCTTAGGAGTCATAGTACCAACACGTGTACAAACACCACGCTTTTGAGGTGAAGTAGCATTAGTTTGTGACTTTTTGAAGCTGTTGTAACCTTTATTTAATGCTGGAGAGTCGGATTTTTGAACTTTGCTTTCGCGACCCTTACGAATTAATTGGTTAATAGTAGGCATTATTTGTTTCCTCCCTTCTTCTTTCATCAAGACCACATATCCAGGTGGTTCATCTTTTTACAAAAAACAAAGTTCTTGTAGATTCACTTCTCCACAAAAACAGTTTTTAATTAATTATCGCAACAGCAGAAGCTCCTACTTCGATTCCACAAGCTTTACCTAGCCTTTTCATCGAATCTACCTTTGATATTGGAATTTGTTGTGCCTCGGCTAATTGTAATACTTTGTTGATCACACGCCGATCGGCATCTTCTGCCACAACTATCTCCGTTACCTTATCGGTTTGAATAGCCTTTACTGCCTGCTTAGTACCTATAATTATCTTCTTTGCCTGTGATACTTTTTCATAAGACATCTAAAATATCCTCCAAAGCAACAGGATTAAGGAGCACCTTAGATATATTAACACCCTAAGAGAAGGATGTCAACTACAAGTAAATAAAATTATTTAGGCTCGTAGTAGACATCCACTATCTTAGATATGCTCTTTTAACCTTTATTCAACACCAACAGTGTCTTCTTGTTGCTCTACAACTACTGGTTCTGCTCGTCGATAACGATTCATACCTGTACCTGCAGGAACAAGTTTCCCAATAATTACATTCTCTTTTAGCCCTAGTAACTCATCACGTTTCCCTTTAATTGCAGCATCAGTTAGGACACGAGTTGTCTCCTGGAATGACGCAGCAGATAGGAATGAATCAGTTTCTAGCGATGCTTTAGTAATACCTAGAAGTACCGGTCTACCAGTAGCAGGAGCTTTACCTTCAAGTAATACTTTCGTGTTAGCATCCGTGAATTGATGTATATCAAGTAATGAACCTGGTAATACATCTGTTTCACCCGCATCAGTAACTCTAACCTTACGAAGCATTTGTCTTACCATCACTTCGACGTGTTTATCACCAATTTCAACACCCTGCATACGATATACTTTTTGAACTTCTTTTAAGAGGTATTCCTGAACAGCAGTAGTATTAGTAACCTTTAATAATTCTTTTGGATCAACAGAACCTTCAGTTAACACCTGACCACTCTCAACTTGTTGACCTTCAGCGACCTTCAAGCGAGCGCCATATGGTGCAGTGTAAGAACGAGATTCAACGTCACCTTGGATTACAACTTCTTGCTGTCTGTCTTTTATTTCATTAACTGCGGTAACAACACCGTTGATTTCTGTAATAACGGCTTGACCTTTTGGATTTCTCGCTTCAAATAATTCTTGAATACGAGGTAAACCTTGAGTTATATCGTCTCCTGCAACCCCACCAGTATGGAATGTACGCATTGTAAGCTGAGTTCCTGGTTCACCGATTGATTGAGCAGCGATGATACCAACTGCTTCACCAACTTCAACCTCTGATCCAGTTGCTAGGTTACGGCCATAACATTTTTTACATACGCCGTGGCGTGTGTTACATGTGAACGCAGAGCGAATTGTAACTTCTTCGACACCAGCATCAACAATTATCTTTGCGATATCTTCTGTTATTAGTTCGTTTTCTGCTACTAACACTTCATTTGTTTCAGGGTGAACAACTTTCTTTCTCGCATAACGGCCATCGAGGCGCTCTTCGAGAGGTTCGATAACTTCTGTTCCCTCTTTTAACGATCTAACAAGTAAGCCGCGATCTGTACCACAGTCGTCCTCACGTACAATTACGTCTTGAGCTACGTCAACTAGACGTCTTGTTAGGTAACCAGAGTCAGCTGTCTTAAGGGCAGTATCTGCAAGACCTTTACGAGCACCGTGCGTAGAAATGAAGTACTCTAATACTGTTAAACCTTCACGGAAACTAGATTTAATTGGAAGTTCAATGATACGACCAGCCGGGTTCGCCATAAGTCCACGCATACCAGCTAACTGTGTAAAGTTAGATGCGTTACCACGGGCACCAGAATCACTCATCATGAAGATTGGGTTTCGCTTATCAAGTGAAGCCATTAGCTTGCCTTGAATGGTATCTTTCGCCGCACTCCAGATTGAGATAACACGGTCATAACGCTCATCTTCTGTAATTAAACCACGTCTAAATTGTTTTAATACGTTATCAACCTTTGCTTGAGCTTGCGCTAAAATCTCTTCTTTTTCAGCTAATACAACAATATCTGCTACACCAACAGTAATACCAGCTTTTGTTGAATACTTAAATCCAAGATCCTTCATGCGATCAAGCATTTTAGAGGTTTCAGTAATTTTAAAACGTTTAAAGATCTCAGCAATAATATTACCGAGTATTTTCTTCTTGAACGGATCTATCTGTTCTTGACTTTGAATTAGTTCTTTAACATTTGCACCCTTAGGAACGAAATACTTTTCAGGTGTTTTCTCTTCTAAGTTTGTTTTTGTAGGTTCGTTAATATATGGGAATGATCTTGGTAAAATCTCATTAAAAATCAACTTACCTACTGTTGTCATTAGCAACATACTATTTTGTTCTTCTGTAAATGTTGGGTTCTTTAAGGAACTAGCATGTACCGCAACTCTTGTATGAAGATGCGCATATCCATTCTGATAAGCTAGAATAGCTTCATTTGTGTCCTTGAAAATCATTCCTTCTCCGACAGCGCCAGGACGCTCCATAGTTAAGTAATAGTTACCTAATACCATGTCCTGCGATGGTGTAACTACTGGCTTTCCATCTTTCGGATTTAGAATGTTTTGTGCTGCCAACATTAATAGTCTTGCTTCAGCTTGCGCCTCAGAAGAAAGTGGTACGTGAACCGCCATTTGGTCACCGTCAAAGTCTGCATTATATGCAGTACATACGAGTGGGTGAAGACGGATTGCGCGTCCTTCAACTAATGTAGGTTCAAATGCTTGAATACCTAAACGGTGTAATGTAGGGGCACGGTTTAAGAGGACCGGATGCTCCTTAATTACTGACTCAAGCACATCCCAAACTTCAGGTTGCACACGTTCAATCTTTCTTTTCGCACTCTTTATGTTATGAGCAAGCCCTTTTTCAACTAGCTCTTTCATCACAAATGGTTTGAATAGTTCTAACGCCATTTCCTTTGGTAGACCACATTGATACATCTTAAGGTTCGGACCTACAACAATTACGGAACGACCAGAATAGTCAACACGTTTACCTAATAGGTTTTGACGGAAACGACCTTGCTTACCTTTCAACATGTGTGAAAGTGATTTTAGTGGACGGTTACCAGGTCCTGTAACAGGTCTGCCACGACGTCCGTTGTCAATAAGTGCATCAACCGCTTCTTGAAGCATGCGCTTTTCATTCTGAACAATGATGCTTGGTGCGCCTAAATCTAAAAGACGCTTTAAGCGATTGTTACGGTTAATTACACGACGGTATAAGTCGTTTAAATCTGAAGTAGCAAAACGACCACCATCAAGCTGAACCATTGGTCGTAGTTCAGGAGGAATAACTGGTAGTACATCAAGAATCATCCATGAAGGCTCATTGCCTGAGTTACGGAATGCCTCTAGTACCTCAAGTCGCTTAATTGCACGAGTTCTTCTTTGTCCTTGAGAAGTTTTCAACTCTTCTTTTAAGCCGTCTACTTCTTTTTCTAGATCGATATCGAGTAGAAGCTTTTTAATCGCTTCAGCTCCCATTGCAGCGTGGAATGTGTTCCCGTATTTTTCACGGTATGCACGATATTCCTTTTCAGAAAGCAATTGCTTTTTATCTAAAGGAGTATCTCCGGTTTCTGTTACAACGTAAGAAGCAAAGTAAATTACTTCTTCAAGAGCCCGAGGGGACATGTCTAAGACAAGTCCCATTCGGCTTGGAATTCCTTTAAAGTACCAAATATGTGATACAGGTGCTGCAAGTTCAATATGCCCCATGCGTTCACGACGAACTTTTGCACGAGTAACTTCTACGCCGCATCGATCACAGACTACACCTTTGTAGCGAACACGTTTATATTTACCACAGTGACATTCCCAGTCCTTTTGTGGACCAAAGATTCGTTCACAGAATAACCCATCTTTTTCTGGTTTTAATGTACGATAGTTAATTGTTTCTGGCTTCTTCACTTCACCGAAAGACCATGAACGGATCTTATCTGGAGAAGCGAGGCCAATGCTCATGTATTCAAAATTATTAACATCTAGCAAGGGGCCTACCTCCCTTTTGATCTACAGGATTACCCTTATTGACCTTTGCTTTTCATGACTGTTAGCTCTATTCCTTAACTACTGCGTTCTTTTCTAGTTCTGAGTCGATTTGTTTGTCAGAATCAAGAGATATTCCCTCTGATTGACTTGCTTCCTCGTCATCTTCTAAATCACGCATTTCAATCTCTTCTTCATCACCCGAGAGAATCTTCACATCTAATCCCAGTGACTGTAGTTCTTTAATTAATACTTTGAACGATTCAGGAACACCTGGTTCAGGAACGTTTTCACCCTTAACAATCGCTTCATATGTCTTCACTCGACCAACAACATCATCGGATTTAACTGTAAGGATCTCTTGTAACGTGTATGCAGCACCATAAGCTTCAAGCGCCCAAACTTCCATCTCACCAAAACGTTGTCCTCCGAACTGAGCTTTACCACCAAGTGGTTGCTGTGTAACAAGAGAATAAGGTCCAGTTGAACGAGCATGAAGTTTGTCATCAACCATATGTGCTAGTTTAATCATATACATAATACCAACAGATACTCGATTATCAAACGGTTCACCCGTTCTTCCATCATATAAAACTGTTTTCGCATCACGAGACATTCCAGCCTCTTCTAAAGTATCCCAAACATCTTCTTCAGTTGCACCGTCAAATACTGGTGACGCAACGTGAATACCCAGTTGTCTAGCAGCCATACCTAAGTGTAGCTCTAGAACCTGACCGATGTTCATACGTGAAGGAACCCCTAGTGGGTTTAACATGATGTCGATTGGCGTTCCGTCTGGAAGGTATGGCATATCTTCTTCCGGAAGAATTCTTGAAATTACCCCTTTGTTTCCGTGACGACCAGCCATCTTATCTCCTTCGTGTATTTTACGTTTTTGAACGATATATACACGAACAAGCTGGTTTACACCTGGTGGTAATTCATCTCCATCTTCTCGATTGAATACCTTCACATCAAGAACAATTCCTCCGCCACCATGTGGTACACGAAGAGAAGTATCGCGCACTTCACGTGCTTTTTCACCAAAGATTGCATGTAATAGACGTTCTTCAGCTGTAAGTTCCGTTACCCCTTTTGGTGTAACTTTACCTACAAGTAAATCACCGTCTTTTACCTCGGCACCAACACGGATAATACCACGCTCGTCGAGGTTGCGTAATGCGTCTTCTCCAACGTTTGGAATATCACGTGTGATTTCCTCTGGTCCTAATTTTGTATCACGTGATTCAGATTCATATTCTTCAATATGAATAGATGTATACACATCATCTTTTACAAGTCTTTCACTCATGATGATGGCATCTTCATAGTTATATCCATCCCAGTTAATAAAACCAACAAGAACGTTACGTCCTAACGCTAGTTCACCCTTTTCCATAGAAGGACCATCTGCAAGGATTTCTCCTTTAACAACTTCGTCCCCTTCTGTAACAATCGGGCGTTGGTTATAACATGTGCCTTGATTCGAACGAATAAATTTTAGTAGACGGTATTTATCAAGGTCGCCTTTCACCTTTTGACCATCAACTTCTTGATAGCGACGTACCCAGATTTGTTTTGCTTCAACTCGCTCAACAATACCAGGGTGTTTACAAATTACTGCGGCACCTGAGTCCTTTCCAGATACATACTCCATACCTGTACCGACGAACGGCGCTTCCGGCTGCATTAGAGGAACAGCCTGACGTTGCATGTTCGCACCCATTAGTGCACGGTTTGAGTCATCATTTTCTAAGAAAGGAATACATGCAGTCGCTGCAGAAACAACTTGCTTTGGCGATACATCCATGTAGTCAATTCGGTCACGGTGTACAACAGTGTTCTCACCCTTGAAACGAGCAACTACATCTTCATCTAAAAATTCACCATTTTCACCTAAACGAGAATTTGCCTGAGCAGTAACATAGTTATCCTCTTCGTCTGCTGTTAAGTAGTCAATTCTATCTGTAACTTTGCCTGTTTCAGGATCAACTCTTCGATACGGAGTTTCGATAAACCCAAATCGATTCACCTTTGCATAAGATGATAATGAGTTAATTAGACCGATGTTTGGACCTTCTGGTGTTTCAATCGGACACATACGACCATAGTGAGAGTAATGAACGTCACGAACTTCAAATCCTGCACGTTCCCGTGTTAAACCACCAGGTCCTAATGCTGATAATCTTCGTTTATGTGTTAATTCTGCTAATGGATTTGTCTGGTCCATAAATTGTGAAAGCTGAGAGCTACCAAAGAACTCTTTAATAGAAGCGATCACTGGACGGATATTGATTAATTGTTGTGGAGTAATCGTATTCGTATCTTGAATTGACATTCTCTCACGAACAACACGTTCCATTCTTGATAATCCAATACGGAATTGGTTTTGTAGAAGCTCACCAACTGAACGCAGACGACGATTACCTAAATGGTCGATATCATCTGTATCTCCAACTTGATGTAACAAGTTAAAGAAATAGCTAATTGAAGAAAGAATATCCGCTTGTGTTATATTCTTAACGCCTTCTTCGATATAGGCATTACCAATGACATTAATGACTTGTTCGCCATCTGGGTCATTTGGAGCATAAATCTTTATAGACTGAAGTGTGATTTCTTCATCTATAACGCCAGCTGCTGGCTGAAGTGATTTAAAACCAATACCATTCTCTAAATATGGAATGATACGGTCTAGCGTTCTGCGATCGAGAAGCGTGTCTTTTTCCACGATAATCTCACCAGTTTCAGGATCAACAAGTGTTTCTGCAATACGCTGATTAAACAAACGGTTCTTAATATGAAGTTTTTTGTTGATTTTGTAGCGTCCTACACTCGCAAGGTCATAACGCTTTGGATCAAAAAAGCGTGATTCCAATAAACTTTTTGCGTTTTCGACTGTTGGCGGTTCTCCAGGACGTAGACGTTCATATATTTCTAGTAATGCTTTTTCTGTGCTTTCTGTGTTGTCTTTTTCAAGCGTGTTACGTAAATATTCATTTTCACCAAATAAATCGATGATTTCTTGATCAGAGCCAAACCCAAGCGCGCGCAAAAGGACCGTTACCGGCAATTTACGAGTACGGTCGATACGAACGTACACAACATCCTTCGCATCTGTTTCATACTCTAACCATGCACCACGGTTTGGTATTACCGTTGCTGTAAAGCCGCGTTTACCATTCTTATCAACTTTGCCACTGAAATAAACACTCGGTGAACGAACCAATTGTGAAACAATTACACGTTCTGCACCATTGATAACAAACGTACCTGTTTCTGTCATGAGTGGGAAGTCACCCATAAATACATCTTGGTCTTTTACTTCACCAGTTTCTTTATTGATCAAACGCACCTTTACTCTAAGTGGCGCCGAATAAGTAACATCTCTTTCCTTTGATTCCTCTACAGAATACTTTGGCTCACCTAAACTGTAATCAATGAACTCTAGAGATAGGTTACCTGTAAAATCTTCAATCGGGGAAATATCTTGGAACATTTCCCTAAGACCCTCATCAAGAAACCACTGATAAGAAGAGGTTTGAATCTCAATAAGATTTGGTAATTCTAAAACTTCACTAATACGAGCATAACTTCTTCGTTGGCGGTGTCGTCCATACTGAACTAGTTGACCTATCAACCCATTCACCCCTCATATCAAGCGTTATTAATCTTGCTATTTTATAAATACTTACTAATTATAAAAGCCTACCTATAAACCAATATAAATAGTAAGAAGTAAACCGCAAATCAAAATGATAGGACACGTATAGCAGCCTATCAAATCCGACTTTTTCAAGCCAAACAAATACTGATCTTCTTTGTCTAGAAAGATGTTTACAAGCTATTTTAAGCCGAAAAATAACCTTTTTTATAGACAAAAAGAAAAAGGGTTTCTACTATGAAAACCACAATTCTAAAAACAAACTATTGATTTTATCAGTTTTTCCATACATACTATATTTATACATATATTTAATTTTTTAGTTATACATGGAAAAATTATATATCGGCATTATATAATGCTACCACACGCGAAATACCCAGTCAACTCATTTTTTCATTTGTCAAGTGGAAATTTCCTTTTGAATTATTTCGCTTTCTTAGCTTTAATAATATGGTAGCCTTTTTTTCTTTCGACAATCTCTACTTCTTCGAAAATCATCTCAAGCTTCTCAATCGCAGACGGAGCTCCTTGCTTCTTTTGAATCACAACCCACAATTCACCGCCAGGAACTAGATATTGATAGCTCTCTTCTAAAATATGATGTACCACTTTTTTCCCTGCGCGAATTGGAGGATTTGAAATAATAGCCGCAAAGCCTCGTTTTTCTACATTTGTAAATAAATCACTTTGATGTATATCAACATTTGTGACCTTATTTATTTCCGCATTCTTTATCGAAAGCTCGATTGCCCGTTCATTCACGTCGATCATTTCAACAAGACGTTCATTATGTACTTTTGCGAGTGCAAGACCAATCGGCCCATACCCACAACCAACATCTAAAAATGGACCAGTAACTTCTGGAGCTACAAACTCCTCCACTAATAACCGAGATCCAAAATCAACTTCATTTTTTGAAAAAACTCCACTATCGCTTGTAAAAGAAAACGAATTTCCTTTTAAGACAAATACTTGAGTTTTTTGATTACTTGCCACAGTGGGTTTACTAGTATAATAATGTTCGGCCATCAATATATCTCCCAACATAAGAGTATATGAACAGTATACCCATTTCATTCATACTTGATAAAAAAAGCTCGCTTGATAGCGAGCTTTTTCATACGTTACTTAAGATTACTTAACTTCTACGCCAGCTCCAACTTCTTCAAGTTTAGCTTTAACTTCTTCAGCATCCTCTTTAGAAACGCCTTCTTTGATTGCTTTTGGAGTGTTGTCAACAAGTTCTTTAGCTTCTTTCAAGCCAAGACCAGTGATTTCACGTACAACTTTGATAACTTTAATTTTTTGTGCACCAGCGTCTGTTAATACAACATCAAATTCAGTTTGCTCAGCAGCAGCTTCAGCTCCGCCACCAGCAGCTACAGCTACAGGAGCAGCAGCAGTTACACCAAATTCTTCTTCAATTGCTTTTACTAGGTCATTTAGTTCTAAAACAGTCATACTTTTAACTGCTTCAATGATTTGTTCTTTAGTCATTAGAAAATCCTCCTTAAATAATTATCCTATTTGAATTTCGAATTGTATAATTGTATTACGATTAAGCGCCTTGCTCTTCTTTTTGTTCTGCAACTGCTTTAGTAGCAAGTGCAAGGTTACGAATTGGAGCTTGAAGTACGCTAAGCAACATAGAAAGTAAACCTTCGCGTGATGGTAGATCAGCAAGAGCTTTAACTTCCTCAAGAGTTGCAACATTTCCTTCGATAACACCCGCTTTGATTTCTAATGCTTCATGCTTTTTCGCAAAATCATTAAGAATTTTAGCAGGAGCAACTACGTCTTCATTACTGAATGCAATTGCGTTTGGTCCTGTTAATGCATCATTTAAACCAGCAAGCTCAGCTTGTTCTGCAGCGCGGCGAGTTAATGTGTTTTTGTACACTTTAAATTCAATGCCTGCATCACGAAGTTGCTTACGTAGTTCTGTTACTTCTGCAACAGATAGACCGCGATAGTCAACAACGATAGTTGATTTACTTTCACGTAATTTGTCTGCAATTTCAGTTACGATTTGTTTCTTTTGTTCTACTGCATGACTCATTCTTTTACACCTCCTGTGAGTTATTTCGCAACACTTGAAACCGTTCGGTGTTAGATGGCGTTCATGAAGAACACGTTTCTAGATTAAAAAACCTCTATGCCAAGTAGACACAGAGGTAGTAATGATCAAGTAATATATACTACACCTCGGTAGGAAATTAAGCTATCAAAGCACCTACTGTCTACGGTACAAATGCTATTCATTTGTTAACAACAAAATCTATTATATGAAATGCTCTTGTAAAAGTCAATATCCACTATTTTCTAATTAGAATGTAGAAGCGTCAACTTTTACGCCAGGTCCCATTGTAGAAGATACAGCAACGTTTTTCATATAAGTTCCTTTTGCTGCAGATGGTTTAACCTTAAGCATAGTTTCATAAATTGTAGTGAAGTTCTCAATTAGTTTTTGATCATCGAATGAGATCTTACCAATCGGAACATGAATGTTAGAAGATTTATCAATGCGGTATTCAACTTTACCAGCTTTGATTTCATTAATTGCTTTTGTTACATCAAAAGTAACAGTTCCTGTTTTCGGGTTTGGCATTAAACCTTTTGGCCCTAATACACGACCAAGCTTACCAACTTCACCCATCATGTCAGGAGTAGCTACGATTACATCGAAATCAAACCAACCTTGGTTGATTTTGTTGATGAACTCGCTATCGCCAACATAATCAGCTCCAGCAGCTTCTGCTTCTTTTGCTTTTTCACCTTTAGCGAAAACTAATACACGTTGAGTTTTACCAGTACCGTTTGGTAGAACAACTGCACCACGAATTTGTTGGTCAGCTTTCTTAGGGTCAACTCCTAAACGGAATGCAACTTCTACAGTCGCATCAAATTTAGCTGTGCTTGTTTTCTTTACTAATTCAATTGCTTCTGCAACTGAGTAAGCTTTTGTACGTTCTACTAATTTAGCAGCTTCTACGTACTTTTTACCTCTTTTTGCCATTTTAATTTCCTCCTCAATTGTGGTTTTAACGGAATAACCTCCCACGCCAAGCGTGACAGCACATTTATGCACTGACGCTAGACAGAACAAAGGTTGCGAACGAAAGAAAAGTGATGTTCCATCCGCAACCCCGAACAAATTGTAACAAATTGGAATTAGTCTTCGATGACAATTCCCATGCTACGAGCAGTACCTTCAACCATACGCATTGCAGATTCAACATTTGCTGCATTTAAATCAGGCATTTTTGTTTCTGCAATCTCGCGTACTTTATCACGCTTAACTGTTGCAACTTTATTACGGTTTGGTTCACCAGAACCAGACTCAATTCCAGCCGCTTTCTTTAAAAGAACTGCAGCAGGAGGAGTTTTTGTAATAAATGTAAATGAACGATCTTCATAAACTGTGATTACAACAGGAATAATTAAACCAGCTTGTTCTGCTGTACGAGCGTTGAACTCTTTACAGAATCCCATAATGTTAACACCTGCTTGACCTAATGCTGGTCCAACCGGTGGCGCTGGGTTTGCTTTACCCGCTGGAATTTGTAATTTAACCTCTTTAATTACTTTTTTAGCCACGAGACACACCTCCTTAAAGTCCGTGATGTGGTAATAGGGTTTTACCCTCCCACTCATCTATTCTTTATAATCCATAAAGAACGTTAGCATAGTTAGTCTCAATATTTTGAGACATACTGACCTATGCAATATTACCACTTTTGATTTACAATATCAAGTTTTTCTTCATTAGATTTTTTCAATTTGTGTAAAGTCTAATTCAACTGGGGTTTCACGCCCGAACATGTTGACAAGAACTTTTACCTTTTGCTTATCGAGATCTAGATCTTCGATTGCACCTGTGAAGTTTGTGAATGGACCTTCTTTCACACGAACTGTTTCTTTTAATTCAAAATCAACATCAATAGGTCTTTCATCCATTCCCATTCTCTTAAGGATGAATGTTACTTCTTCTGGTAAAAGTGGTGTTGGTTTTGAGCCTGAACCCGCTGAACCAACGAAACCTGTAACTCCAGGTGTGTTACGTACTACATACCAAGAATCATCTGTCATGATTATTTCAACTAAAACATAACCAGGGAATACCTTCTTCTTAACGATTTTCTTTTTTCCGTTCTTGATATCAGTTTCTTCATCTTCCGGAACAATAACGCGGAAGATTTTATCTTGCATGCCCATTGTTTCGACACGTTTCTCTAAATTTGCTTTTACTTTATTTTCATACCCTGAGTACGTATGAACAACATACCAATTCTTTTCCATAAGTTAGGACTGCTTGTCCTTCCCTCCCTTTACTGGGTTCTAACACCGTCTTGACATTCTATATTTTATGCAATTAAAAAAACCCGTAACCGGGCTTTCTCGTAAACACTCTTTGTTCTCTATTCATCATTATACCATGAGTGAACAGGGTTTATTCAAGTACTAAACGAATTAATTCAGAAATTCCAAGATCAACCACCGCGAAAAATACAGATACAAAAATTACCGTTGTTAATGTAACAATTGTATAACGTGTAAGTTCTTTTCTTTTCGGCCAGCTTGTTTTCTTCATTTCTCGAACTATTTCACGAAAAAACTTGGTTATGTTTTTCATCCATGTAACCTCCAACTTTATCAGAACAATCCTAATCTATTTCGTTTCACGATGATTCGTGTGAGAATTGCAGGTCTTACAAAACTTCTTCATTTCAAGCCGTTCAGCTGAAGAGCTATTCTTCATGGTCGTATAATTTCTACTACCACATTCCACACAGGCTAAAATTACCTTTTTACGCATTTTATCACCTACACTATCAAATACCCTTGGCGTATTTGCGCCCGATTTTTTAGGCCCACACGATGTGGGTCACAAAGACGTTGCAACAGGATGTTGCGCTCTTAGTCTTTGATCTTACGCTCGAAAAGTTACCTTTGAAAAATCGTGGCATCCGCCGGAGGCATAACTTTATTCAGCCATGGTACGTGTATCCCACTGCATTGATTATCATTACTATATCGTCCCTTAACTTAAAAAGATAGGGCCTTCTGAATAAAGTTAAAATGCAGCTTGCATCTTTATTTATGATAAATGTCTCAATTTCCTTAAAAATGTAACACAGGCTTGATTTATATGTCAATACTAGGCCCTGACTGTAAATATTGGTTAAAAACGGTTTCTTTTATAACTTAATCTCTTGAATTTCTAAATACCGTTCTAATTTACGTTTTACACGTTGGAGCGCATTATCTATAGATTTCACATGACGATTTAAATCCTCTGAGATTTCCTGATAGGACCTTCCGTCTAGATATAAGGATAACACCTTACGCTCTAAATCACTTAGGAGCTCTGCCATTTTTAATTCAATGTCATCAAACTTTTCCCTGTTGATGATTAATTCTTCAGGATCTAAAATCTTCGCACCTGAAATAACATCCATTAATGTACGGTCAGATTCTTCATCATATATCGGCTTGTCCAACGAAACATAAGAATTAAGAGGTATGTGCTTCTGTCTTGTCGCGGTTTTAATCGCAGTAATAATCTGACGTGTAATACAAAGTTCTGCAAACGCTTTAAAAGAGGAAAGTTTGTCCTCCTTAAAATCACGAATTGCTTTGTATAGCCCGATCATACCTTCTTGAACAATATCTTCGCGATCTGCTCCTATTAAAAAGTATGATCTGGCTTTTGCACGCACAAAATTTCTATACTTATTAATTAAATAGTCCAATGCTTCACTTTCACCAGCATGGACCAACTCCACGACTTCCTCATCCTCTAGTCGGTCATAATATAATCTGTTGCCATAATCATCGAAGCTTGAACTCACACCGATCCCTCCGACCTACCTTAGAAGTTGTTTCCTACCAAAAACCCTAATGAATAAAGTTAATACGTAATGTTCGTAAAATTCTTTATCTAGAAATATTATACAGGAGTGCTTTTCCAAGCGTCAACCCGCTCATTGCTGTCCACGACGCCATTTTTCAAATATTTCTGCAATTTCGTCAGAAAGTGGAATTTTTGAAACACTTTTTTCTTGATAGGTTTTCTTGACGTCCTTTTGAATTCCAGACTCTACTACTTCCATCTCAGTCAGTAATTCTCGAGCCGATTTCCTTAAGGCCCCTTGTCCAAATATCTGCCATTGCTCGGTAAAATCAGAAGTTGCTACATGGATTTGTGTTTTAATATTATTTAATTGTTGTGCTAGCTTTTCTATCCGTTCATCTGCCGTCTCATTTTCACGCGTAAAAATAACTTCGATTTTTCGACTTTTCATTTTTGATTCAATTCCTGGTACGAGGTGTGCATCAAATACAACGATCACCTTATATCCTGTGTACGCCTGATATTCAGCCATCTTCTCGATTAACAAATCACGCGCTGCTGAAAAGTCCTTTGTTTTAAGATGACGTAGTTCTGGCCATGCACCTATAATGTTGTAGCCATCTACCAGCAGGATATCCATTTGATTTACTCTCCTAACGGATTCCGCTTACGATAAACCTCATACATAAGTAGACTAGCAGCAACAGAAGCATTTAAAGAGGTTACTTTTCCCTGCATCGGTAAATGTAAAAGAAAATCACATTTTTCTTTTACAAGGCGTCCCATGCCTCTACCCTCACTGCCAATAACTAAGCCAATTGACATTTTACCGTCGACATTTCGATAATCCTCTTTTCCCTTCGCATCTGTACCAACAATCCATACCCCACGGTCCTTTAATTCATCAATCGTTCTCGCTAAGTTCGTTACTCGTGCAACTGGAATATACTCAATCGCTCCTGTTGAAGCCTTTGCAACGGTTGCTGTTAATCCTACTGCCCTTCTTTTGGGAATAATTACACCATGTGCTCCAACTGCATCAGCTGTACGAAGGATTGAACCAAGGTTATGAGGGTCCTCTAATTCATCTAACAAGATGATAAAAGGAGCTTCGTTTCGCTTTTCGGCAGCTGCTAAAATATCATCAACTTCTGCATACTCATACGCCGCTACCTGTGCAACAACGCCTTGGTGGTTGCCTTCAACCATCTGGTCAATCTTTTTTTTCGGAACAAATTGAACCATTACGTTACCCTCTTTTGCAAGGGAAGTAATCTGGTTCATTTGCCCTCTGTTGGACCCCTCTGCAATCCAAATTTTATTGATATCACGCTCAGATTTCAATGCTTCAATTACGGGGTTTTTTCCAATAATATAATCACTAGCCATTTCTTTTTCCTCCTTTCTTAGGATTCGATGATTCGAAAAGCCTCTTCAATAATCGAATGGATTCTGTCTGTATCATTTTGTAAAAAGTGAAAACCAAGTAACGCTTCAAACGCTGTACTGTATCGGTATGTCTGGACATCTGTATTTTTAGGAACTGTTCCACTCTTTGCGTTGCGACCCCTTCTGATTACTGCTTTTTCTTCCTCTGAAAAAAACTCTTCATCAAGCATCTCATGGATTACGGCCGACTGTGCTTTAGCCGATACATAATGCTTCGCCTGATTATGGAGTTGATTGGGTCTAACACTCCCCTTTTGTAAGAGGTAATGCCGTACATACATTTCGTATACGGCATCCCCCATATAAGCTAGGGCAAGACTATTTAATTGATGACTATCAATTTGGTTGTCTGATAAAAACTTCATTCATTATCCTCTTTTCCATCTTGTACCTTGAGGAGTGTCTTCTAGAATAATATTCATTGCCTTTAATTGGTCACGAATTTGGTCAGATAAAGCAAAGTCGCGATCTTTTCGTGCTTGGATTCGCTTTGCAATTAGTTCTTCGATTTCCTCATCAAGTAATTGTTCATCTTCTAATTTAAGACCTAGTGTATTAAATAATACCTCGAATTCATGGATAAAGGCTTCGATCACCTTTTCGGCCGTATTTTTTTCCTGTAAATAATAATTGGCCTGTTTCGACAACTCAAACAAAACAGATATTGCATTTGCCGTATTAAAATCATCATCCATTGCCTCAATGAAATCATTGCGAAAAGCTGTGATTTTTTCTAGCCATGTTTCATCATCATTCGTTAGATTCGTACTGCTTTGAAGACGATGATTTAAGTTTGCGTATGAAGTGAGTAATCGTTCTAATGCATTTTTTGTGCTTTCTAGTAATTCAACACTATAGTTAATTGGGTGTCGATAATGGACAGACAGCATGAAAAAGCGTAATACCTGTGGGTCCACGTCTTTGATAATATCGTGAACCAATACAAAGTTACCAAGAGATTTTGACATTTTTTCATTATCGATATTAATATAGCCGTTGTGCATCCAATAATTTGCAAACGTTTTTCCATTCACAGCTTCGGATTGTGCAATTTCATTTTCATGGTGTGGAAACGCTAAGTCTTGACCACCTGCGTGAATATCAATTGTTTCACCTAAGTATCTTTTAGCCATTGCCGAGCACTCGATGTGCCAACCTGGGCGACCATTACCCCACGGGCTTTCCCAATAGATCTCTCCAGGCTTCGCACTTTTCCATAAGACAAAGTCAAGGGCATCCTGCTTCTTATCTCCCACTTCAATCCTCGCACCTACGCGTAGTTCGTCAATGGACTGGTGCGAAAGCTTTCCATACTCCTTGAATTCCCTCGTACGATAGTAAACATCACCTTCTGATTCATAGGCAAAGCCTTTCTCGATAAGAGCCTGGATAAAATCAATAATAATATCCATATTCTCTGTAACCCTTGGATGAACATCCGCCTTTTTGCATCCTAATGCAGACACGTCCTCAAAATAAGCATCGATAAAACGTTCCGCAATAGTTGGCACCTCTTCACCTAACTCATTTGCTGCTTTAATCAATTTATCGTCAACATCTGTAAAATTAGATACATAATGAACATCATAGCCTCTAAATTCAAAATAACGACGAACTGTATCAAATACTATGGCAGGCCGTGCATTTCCAATATGGATATAGTTATAAACGGTTGGACCACACACATACATTTTTACTTTATTTGCCTCAAGTGGTTTAAACTCTTCCTTCTTACGAGTTAGCGTATTATAAAGGTGAATGGACATTATCCTTTGCTCCTTCCTTATGTTGGATTACTTTTTTTAGGCTTTCAATTTCGTTTTCTAGTTCTCTAATTTTATCTAAAACCGGATCTGGTAAATCGCGGTGATTTAAATCCTTGCTATTTCTTACTTTAATACCATCCTGGATTACAACCCTACCGGGGATACCGACGACGGTGGAATTCGGAGGAACATCTTGCAGAACAACCGAACCCGCTCCTACTTTTGAATTCTCTCCAATTGTAATCGATCCTAATACTTTGGCTCCTGTTGCAATCAGTGCATTATCCTTAATCGTTGGATGCCGCTTTCCTTTTTCTTTCCCTGTTCCACCAAGGGTTACCCCCTGAAACACTGTCACATTGTCCCCAATTTCACAGGTCTCACCAATCACTACGCCCATCCCATGGTCAATGAAAAATCGACGGCCAATTTTAGCACCAGGGTGAATTTCAATTCCTGTGAAGAAACGACTTATTTGCGAAACAGTTCTAGCTAAGAAAAACAATTTCCGTTTAAAAAGAAAATGTGCCACTCGGTGTGACCAAATTGCATGCAATCCGGAGTAAGTCAGCATCACCTCAAAATGAGTTCTTGCAGCTGGGTCCTGTTCAAACACAACTTCGATATCCTCTTTCATTCGCTTAAACACAATCAACCCTCCTTATAAGAAAAGCGCGAGCGCCTTGCTCAGCCCCGCCAAGCACAAGTCAAGCGCTGACAGAAGGCGCTCTTTGCCTTCAGAAGCGATTGGATTGTAACCTCGAGGGGTTAGGCGCTGAAGCTAGACATTACCTTTTTGTCAAAATAAAAAGCGCCCCTGTGTAAAAACACAGAGACGCTCAATCGCGCGGTTCCACTCTGTTTAGGCAATCAATGGTATCCATTACCTCAACTTAATCTCGTAACGGTGAGACTCCGCTTTTATCTACTACATAAATGGTTCGATAAAAGACTCAAAGGTGCATTTCAATAAGCGTTTCCCATAAACCACTTTCAGCCGGTGATGGTTCTCTCTGTTCATATTTGCCCGAGTCGTGCAAATACTTAATGTCAACCACTTATTTACTCTCCTTATCAACACTTTTAGATTATATAATTGATTAACTATACTATATTACATTTTCAACAAGATGTTAACTAATTAAACTATTTAGGCGTGAAATTATTTTTTCTTTTCCTAGTAGATGAATTGCTTGTGGCAGATCAGGTCCATGAAGTTGACCTGTTGCGGCCGCACGAATTGGCATGAAAAGATTCTTCCCTTTTTGTCCAGTTCCTTTTTGAACAGCTTTAATCGCCGCCTTAATTTCAGCAGCGCCGAATGTTTCAAGACCTTCAACCTCTTGTAAAAACGCCTTTAATACTTCAGGAACTGTTTCACCTGCAAGAACTTCCTTCGCATCCTCTTCAATCGTTAACTCTTCTCTAAAGAAAAGCTCTGTTAATTCAACAATCTCAGCGCCGTAGCTCATTTTTTCTTGATGAAGCGCAATTAAATCTTGTGCCCATTGCTTGTCAATGTCACTTAATGGCTCATTTAATCTACCAGCTTTAATTAAGTGTGGCAATGATAGTTCTACTAAGCGATCTAATTCTATATTCTTCATATATTGGTTGTTCATCCAAGTAAGCTTTTGTGTATCGAATACAGCAGGTGATTTTGAAAGACGTGCCGGATCAAAGATCTCAATAAACTCCTCTTTTGTATGAAGCTCTTCTTCTCCAACCGGTGACCATCCTAATAGAGTGATGAAGTTAAATAAAGCTTCAGGAAGATATCCAAGTTCTTCATACTGTTCAATAAATTGAATAATCGACTCATCACGCTTACTAAGCTTTTTACGGCTTTCGTTTACAATCAATGTCATATGCCCAAAGGTTGGAATATCCCAGTTAAATGCCTCATACACCACCATTTGCTTCGGTGTATTTGAAATATGATCTTCTCCACGTAACACATGTGAAATTTCCATTAAGTGATCATCAATTACTACGGCAAAATTATAAGTAGGTGTTCCATCCTTTTTCACGATAACATAATCGCCCATGCCTTCAGACTCAAAAGAAATCTCGCCTTTAACCATGTCATTAAACGTGAACATCTTTCCTTCAGGAATGATGATACGAATACTTGGTTGTCTTCCTTCATTTTCTAAAGCTTGTTGTTGGTCCTTTGTTAAGTGACGACATTTTCCTGAATAATGAGGAGTCTCGCCACGTTCAATTTGCTCTTCACGCTCTTTTTCAATCTCTTCTTCCGTACAATAGCATTTATAAGCGAGTCCTTTATCTAGTAACTCTGTATAATACTTTTCATAAATCTCATTACGCTCTGATTGACGGTATGGGCCATACTCACCACCAACATCTGGTCCTTCGTCCCAATCAATGCCAAGCCATTTTAAATATTTAAGCTGGCTCTCTTCTCCGCCTTCAATATTTCTTTTCTTATCTGTATCTTCAATACGGATAATGAATTTTCCATTTTGGTTTCTAGCATAGAGATAATTAAATAAAGCCGTTCTTGCATTTCCAATATGTAAATGTCCTGTTGGACTTGGTGCATATCGCACTCGAACGTTATTTGACATTTATGTACCCTCCGTTACGACCTTTGTATCATTGATATTTTAACACCACTTTGTTTACTGTCAAAGAATTAGTTATCTTCCTTTAACAATAGCACTGTAGCTTGTGCTGCAATTCCCTCACCACGACCCGCAAAGCCTAATTTTTCAGTTGTTGTGGCTTTTACATTCACCTGAGAAGGGTCTGCTTCTAACAATTCGGCAATTCGTCCTCTGATTTGTTCAATATACGGTGCCATTTTAGGCTTTTGAGCAATAATGGTACAGTCGATATTTCCAAGCTTATACCCTTTGCTCCTTACCAGCCCCCATACATGCTGTTGAAGTTTTGCAGAATCGGCATCCTTAAAATTCGGGTCTGTATCCGGAAAATGCTTGCCTATGTCTCCTTCACCAATCGCGCCAAGACATGCATCAGATACTGTGTGCAGCAATACATCTGCATCAGAATGGCCTAATAATCCTTTTTCATATGGGATTGTAATTCCACCTATAATTAACGGGCGTCCTTCAACCAATTGATGAACATCAAAGCCCTGCCCAATACGAAACATGGGTTCTCCCCCTTTTTATCAAGTTGTTTACTCCAGAAATAATTTAGCTTGTCCAGTTTTGTAAGATCGCTTCAGCAAAAATTAAGTCATCTGGAGTCGTAAGTTTAATATTTAAGTAATCGCCTCTAACAATATAAACTTGTTTCGGAATTCTTTCAACGAGACTCGCTTCATCCGTCCCGAGAAAATCTTCTTTTCTAGCTAATTCATGTGCTTCTTGTAAGATAGAAACATGAAAAGCTTGTGGGGTTTGGATTGCCCACAAGCTAGAACGTTCAACTGTCTCTTCCACATATAAATCACTAGAGGCGCGTTTAATTGTATCCTTTACGGGAACTGCTAGTACAGCCGCTCCCTTTTCTGCTGCCACACTTACTAATTCATGAACATGCTTTTGTTTCAGAAAAGGTCTGGCACCATCATGAACCAACACAATATCTGTATCTTTTGCTGCTAGTAAGCCATTATAGACACTATACTGTCGCTCACTGCCACCCTGGACCAAAGAAACAACCTTTTGAATGCGATATGTTTGAAGCAATTCTTCAAAGATTAGCTGTTCATCCTTATTGATCACTAAAATGATTCCTGAACACATTGGATCCTGTTCAAAAACTCTTAATGTATGAACAATTACTGGTATTGATTGCAATTCGATGAATTGTTTATTCTTTCCTGCATTCATTCTCTTTCCTTGACCAGCAGCAGGAATTATAACCTGATAATTCACCACGTAGCGCCCCTATCGATGTTTAAGTATTCAATTATAAAGCTTTTTCAAGCAACTTTGGCTTTGCGAAAATCATTCGACCCGCTGATGTTTGTAACACACTTGTTACAAGTACATCAATGCGTTTTCCGATATAATCACGACCTTCTTCAACGACAATCATTGTGCCGTCATCTAAGTAAGCAACACCCTGATTATGTTCTTTTCCATCCTTAATGACCTGCACACTCAATTCTTCACCAGGTAACACAACTGGTTTCACAGCATTTGCTAAGTCATTAATGTTCAATACTGCTACATTTTGCAGCTCACAAACCTTGTTAAGGTTAAAGTCATTTGTCACGACTACACCCATCGTTAATTTCGCAAGTTTCACTAACTTACTATCAACCTCTTGTATATCGTCAAAGTCACCTTCGTAAATATCTACCTTGATTGATAGTTCTTTTTGAATTCGGTTTAAAATATCCAAACCTCTTCTACCACGGTTTCGCTTTAACACGTCTGAAGAATCCGCAATATGCTGGAGTTCCTCTAAAACAAATCGTGGAATGACAATGGTTCCTTCAAGAAATCCCGTTTGGCAAATATCTGCAATACGTCCATCAATAATTACACTTGTATCCAAAATTTTAAGCTTTTTGGCCTGTTGGTTAACTTCCTCGTCCTCTAAGCCTTTTTTCTTCCCAGCACGGTTAATAGAGAATAAGTTCACAAGCTCATCCCGCTTTTTGAAACCAACCTGGAATCCTAAGTATCCCAAAAGCAGGGTTATGAAAATAGGAAGCACTGTATTTACAACTGAAAATGTAATCCGGTCTAATGGAATCACAATTAAAAATGCAACAATTAAACCTGAAATTAAACCTAGGCTTCCAAATAACACATCTGTAACAGGAGCTTTGATCAATGACTCTTCAAGCCATTTAATTAGACCTACGATATAATCTACTAACCAAAAAGTAACAATAAATAATATAATAGCACCTAAAATCGCAAGCGTATATGAGTTATTTAAGTATGGAATATTGTCGATATTTAACAGCTTAAGTAAATCAGGTAGATATACAATTCCAAGCATACCTCCGACGATTAGAAAAAATAGCTGCACAATACGTTTTAACATTCCTTCACCTCCTCCTATTCATTATAATCACTTTATAATAATTGAAACCTACAATAAATAGCTTTTTTCAAAATGTAAACAGAATGACATAGACGTGTAAACGATACCTATATATTATTTTAAAATCCTACTAAAATTATTACTGCTCCTGTAAAAAAATATTATAAGCATACGCAACACGGCAAGAAAGTGGTATGTCCATTTGTTCACACTTACTATACGTAAAAAGAAGCAAAGATGTTTCATTTTTTACTCGATTTTTTTATACCAATATTTAAGCTATCCTAGTGTATGTTGAATAGCCTGCCTTATATCACTTACGCCGATAACTTCAATGCCCTTTGGAATGGTCCATCCACCAAGATTACGTTCAGGAAGGATTACTCGCTTAAAACCAAGCTTTGCTGCTTCTTGGACCCGCTGCTCGATACGAGAAACTCTTCTTACCTCACCGGTTAAACCAACCTCTCCAATAATAACGTCTGCCGGATTTGTTGCTTGATCTCTGAAACTTGAAGCAATACTTAAAGCAACAGCTAAATCAATTGCTGGTTCATCTAATTTCACTCCACCTGCAACCTTCAAATAGGCATCTTGGTTTTGCAAAAGAAAACCTGCTCTTTTTTCTAATACAGCCATTAATAGCGATACCCGGTTATGGTCAATCCCAGTTGCCATTCGTCGTGGATTTCCAAAGCTAGTTGGTGAAATCAATGCCTGAATTTCAACGAGAACCGGTCGTGTCCCTTCCATTGAGGCAACAACCGTTGATCCTGCAGATCCTGCAGAACGCTCTTCTAGAAAAATTTCAGATGGATTTGCAACCTCTTCAAGGCCTGTTTCCTTCATCTCAAAAATACCCATTTCATTGGTTGAACCAAAACGGTTTTTCACTGCACGTAGTATTCGGTATGTATGATGACGTTCCCCCTCAAAGTAAAGAACCGTATCAACCATATGTTCCAATAAACGTGGGCCTGCAATATTCCCCTCTTTCGTAACATGACCAACAATAAAAATAGCTATCCCATTTGTTTTTGCAATTCGCATTAACTCTGCTGTACATTCACGCACCTGTGACACACTACCAGGAGCAGAGGCAATATCAGAGTGATAAATCGTCTGAATGGAGTCAATGACTACAAAAGAAGGTTTAAGCTCAGAAATTGTCTGGGAAATAAATTCGAGGTCCGTTTCCGCTAAGACATACAATTGATCAGAGGAAACACCTAGGCGATCAGATCGTAGCTTAGTTTGCTTGACCGATTCTTCTCCGGAAATATATAAAACTTTGTCTTGTTTGGCTAATTGAGAGGATACTTGTAGCAGTAAGGTAGACTTTCCTATACCTGGGTCTCCCCCAATTAGGACAAGCGAACCCCTGACGATCCCGCCGCCAAGTACGCGATTAAATTCTTGGTTTGCTGTATACATTCTTGGTTCATTTTCTGACTCGATTGAAGTGATTGGTGAAGGCGTTCGTTGAACTGTGGGACTTGAATGAGTAAAAGCACCTTTTCTAGCTGGCTTATGCAAGGTTTCCTCGACTAATGAATTCCACGCACCACATCCAGGACATTTTCCCATCCATTTTGGTGTTTCATAGCCACAGGATTGACAGGTGAATTTCGTTTTTGTTTTTGCCATCGTCATTAATCCTTTCTTTATTAGAAAAGCGCAAGGCGCCCGTTAATCGGCGACAAGCACAAGATAAGCGCTGAAAGAAGGCGCTTTTTGCCTTCAGAAGCGATTAGCTTGTGACCTCGAGCCGATGGCGCCAGGAGCTAGACATTGTTTAGAAAAAAGAGGTATACACAGACTATATAATGTATACCTCTTTTACAATTTACATGTTATTTCACTGTTTCTTTTGTTTCTTCGACTTCCTTCGTTTGAATAACAAATTCTCCGTTATCGAAGTCCATAACAATTTTCTTTCCTTTTTCTATTTTACCGCGTAATAGCTCTTCAGACAAACGGTCTTCAATTTGTTTTTGGATCGCACGGCGTAATGGACGTGCCCCATATTCAGGATCATAGCCTTCCTCAGCAATTCGGTCTTTAGCCGCATCTGTTAACTCAAGCTCAAAGTCTTGCTCTTTTAGACGTTTCGTTAACTGATCTGACATGAGTGTTACAATTTCCTTCAGATGTTTCTTCTCTAGTGAGTGGAAGACGATAATTTCATCAATACGGTTAAGGAATTCTGGTCGGAATGCTTTCTTCAATTCCTCCATTACCTTATCCTTCATGTTCTTATAATCTTGCTTTTCATCTTCCATTGCAAACCCAACATATTTGTTACGCTTTAATGTGCTAGCTCCGACGTTTGAAGTCATAATTAAAATCGTATTTCTAAAATCAACGGTGCGGCCTTTTGAATCTGTCAAACGACCATCCTCAAGTACTTGAAGTAATATATTAAACACATCTGGATGTGCCTTTTCAATCTCATCTAATAAAATGACGGAGTATGGTTTGCGACGTACCTTCTCAGTTAATTGGCCGCCCTCTTCATAGCCTACATACCCTGGAGGTGAGCCCACTAGTCTAGATGTGGAATGCTTCTCCATGTACTCAGACATATCTACACGAATCATTGCATCTTCATCACCGAAAATAGATTCAGCAAGAGCACGAGCCAGTTCTGTTTTACCTACGCCCGTTGGGCCGAGGAAAATAAATGAACCTGTTGGGCGCTTCGGATCTTTTAATCCTGCACGTGAACGTCTAACTGCCTTGGAAACGGCTTTAACTGCCTCTTCCTGACCGATTACTCGTGAATGGAGGATTTCTTCCATGTTCAATAATTTATTCGCTTCTGTTTGTGCTAGCTTTGATACAGGGACCCCAGTCCAGCTTGATACGACCATTGCGATATCATCCACTGTAACCTCAGAGTTCTCTTGCCCCTGCTTTTCCTTCCAGTTTTTCTTCGTTTCTTCTAACTGCTCACGAAGACGTTGCTCAGAATCACGTAATGATGCTGCTTTTTCAAACTCTTGACTTTGAACCGCTGCATCCTTTTCCTTGCGAACTTCTTCAAGCTTTTGTTCAAGCTCCTTTAAATTTGGTGGTGCAGTGTATGAACGAAGACGAACCTTTGAACCAGCCTCATCAATCAAGTCAATTGCTTTATCAGGCAGAAAGCGGTCTGAAATATAGCGATCTGACAGTTTAACAGCTTGAACGATAGACTCATCTGAGATTGACACTCTATGATGCGCTTCATAACGATCGCGTAATCCTTTTAAAATTAAAATAGATTCATCAACAGTTGGTTCATCCACTTGAATTGGTTGGAAGCGTCGCTCTAAAGCAGCATCCTTTTCAATATATTTTCGATATTCGTCTAATGTTGTAGCACCAATACATTGTAGTTCACCACGAGCAAGTGATGGTTTTAAGATATTTGACGCATCAATTGCCCCTTCTGCTCCACCTGCTCCAATTAGGGTGTGAAGTTCATCTATAAATAGAATGATATTGCCAGCTTGACGAATTTCATCCATTACCTTTTTTAGGCGGTCTTCAAATTCCCCGCGGTATTTAGTACCCGCAACCACAGTACCCATATCAAGGGTCATTACTCTCTTATCACGAAGCGTTTCTGGTACTTCATTATTGATAATTTGCTGGGCTAATCCTTCTGCAATTGCCGTTTTACCAACACCAGGCTCTCCGATTAGAACTGGGTTGTTTTTCGTACGACGGCTAAGTACCTCAATCACACGTTGAATTTCTTTACTACGGCCAATAACTGGATCAAGGCTACCTTCTCTTGCAATCGAAGTTAAATCACGCGCTAAACTATCAAGAGTTGGGGTATTGGCATTTGTAGAGCCTCCACCATGATGTCCTGATGATGACTCATTGCTTCCCAATAGCTGAAGAACCTGCTGACGGGCTTTATTTAAGCTCACTCCAAGATTGTTTAATACTCGTGCAGCGACGCCTTCCCCTTCACGAATTAATCCAAGTAGGATATGCTCTGTACCCACATAAGAGTGACCTAGCTTACGAGCCTCATCCATGGATAACTCGATTACCTTTTTTGCACGTGGGGTATAATGAATCGTCTGTGACCCCTCTTGACCACGACCGATTAAAGCTTCTACCTCTTTTTGAATTTTTTCAGGTCCTAATCCTAATGCAAGTAAGGCCTTTGCAGCGATTCCTTCGCCTTCGCGAATAAGACCTAATAATACATGTTCAGTTCCAATATTGTTATGCCCTAATCGTACAGCTTCCTCTTGAGCTAAAGCTAATACCTTTTGTGCACGCTCAGTAAATCTGCCAAACATCATAACCCATCACCCTCCATGTCAGTAGTCTTATTATTTTCTAGCTTCAATCTTTCTCGAATGATAGACGCTCTTTTAACGTCTCTTTCATTTGGCCTTAATGCCCCACCAGCATATGATTGTAGGAATCCAGGTTGTGTTAAAACCATGAGTTCATTAAGGATACTTCTTGATATATCTTTTATATAGCCAAGATCTATACCTAATCGGACATCTGATAAACACTTTGCTGCTTCCTTCGATTCAATGATCCGACTATTAGCTAAAACCCCATAGGAACGGAATACTCGGTCCTCTAACTGAATATTAGAGGTTTTTACCAAAGCTTCTCGTGCAGAACGTTCTTGCGCAATCAGCTGAGCAACAACACTCTCTAAATCTTCAACAATATCTTCTTCCGTCTTTCCAAGCGTAATCTGATTAGAAATTTGAAAAATATTTCCTAACGCCTCACTGCCCTCACCATATATTCCTCTTACAACAAGGCCAAGTTGATTGATTGCCGGGATAATTCGACTCATTTGATGAGTTAAGATAAGTGCTGGCAGATGCATCATCACAGAAGCACGTATCCCAGTCCCTACATTCGTCGGGCAGCTGGTTAAATAACCTCTTGTTTCATCAAATGCGTAATCGACATGCTCTTCAATCCAATCATCTAGATTGTTTGCGACCCTTAACGCTTCAGATAATTGTAACCCTGGGAATAAACATTGTATTCGAATATGGTCCTCTTCATTAATCATAATGCTAATTTCTTCATTTTCAGATAAAAGACAAGCCCCAAACGGAGAGTCCTCAGCTAAATGCGGGCTTATCAAATGTTTTTCAACAAGCACCCTCTTTTCAATTGGTTGAAGCTCCATCATTTTTAATAATTCCATTTCTCCAATTGACGGAAAACTCTTCCCTGAAAAGCCCTTTTGGAAGACTTCCACAATTTGCTGAGCTTCTTCATTTGAATACACTGTTGAAAAGGGGACATTTTTCAAATTTCGAGCAAGCCTGATCCTTGAACTTAAGACAATATCCGAATCCGGCCCTTCTTGACTCATCCAAGAGCTTAAGGCTTGATTGATAAAATGCTCAAGTGACATTGATTATACCTCCCCCTCTTTGTAACCACTTAGCTTTTTCTCTAAAGCCCTTACGTGGTCACGAACTTCTGCAGCCTTTTCAAATTCCTCTAGGGAAATATATTCCTGCATCTTTTGCTTTAATTGTTCAATCTCTTTCCGGATATGGAAGGAGCCTCCGATTCGTTTTGGAATTTTCCCTGTATGATGTGTATTACCACTATGCAGACGTTTTAAGATTGGGGTAAGTTGTTTTTCAAAGGTTGGATAGCAATGCGAGCAGCCAAACCGACCTACCTTTGCAAATTGTTGAAAAGTCATTTTACAGTTTTTACATTGTAAAATCTCATCTTGTTGAAAAGCATTTTGTTTTGAACCTGCAAGTGGTTCAAATTGTAGAAGTCCTGCTAATAAGTTATCTATTGAAAAGCCAGATGTGCCTGGAAACATAAACATCTCACTTTTTTCTTGAGCACAATGTTCACATATATGAACCTCTGTCTTTTCACCGTTAATAATCTTTGTAAAATGTAATGTCGCAGGACGTTGATTGCATTCTTGGCATATCATGTTAAGCACCTTCCTACTTCTAACCTTATTATCTATACATGAGGGATGTTAGCATTGCCTTTAACATTCGTGCTCTCAACTCATCCCGATGAGGAAGCTCAATAAACAAGACGGAACGGTCAATTACACTAAGCATGATCTTCGCCTCTCTTTTCGAGATTACTTCCTCCTCAACCAAGCGCAAAATCACATCTTCCGCACTCGTTTGAGAGATCCGTTTGTCTATAAGGCGAACGAGTTGATTAATCAACTGAGAATCATTATTCGTCTTTACCTTCATAATACGAATATAACCCCCACCACCTCGTTTACTTTCAACTAAATATCCTCTCTCCAGCGTAAACCGTGTATTAATTACATAGTTAATTTGAGATGGGACACATTCAAATTTATCGGCAATCTCACTTCTTTTAATTTCAACTATAGCTCGATCACTTGTATCAAGAACACTTTTTAGATAGTGTTCGATGATATCAGATATATTCCTCATTATGACCACACCTCACCTTGACCTTGACTTTGACTATATTTGACTATAACTATAATATAAAATGACCGCACTAATTTTTCAACTGTTTCGCTTTTCAAATTGAACGTCAAAATTATTTAGGCAATCATTTTTAAGGCATTTACTATCCTATACTTTCCAATTCTAGTACCCCTCTAAACACCAAATCAGAAAATTTTTTGCACCATTTCTTGTTTTGACATTTCTTCATACAATCGCAAACGTTCATTTTTACTTCCGACCTCAACATCAATTGTGTACTGGCAATTATTATTAATTTTATCCTTCGAGTACTTAATATTAAAATCCCTTACCCGAAAACCATTATCTTTAAATAGATGTAAGATTGAAGAAAATGACGATATATCTTCATTGATAATAATATGAATAACTTTTCTTTTTCTGGATTTAAAGAAGAATTCCTCAAACCGATTAAGGAAAATTAAGCTCAGTAAAACAACTATTGTTGTTAATATGGCAGGAGCATACATGCCTAATCCGATAATTAAACCTAAACCAGCAACCACCCAAATGGAAGCTGCAGTCGTTAACCCCCGAACCGTTGCATCCCTAACAAGAATGGTACCAGCACCTAAAAATCCGATACCACTAATAACATAGGAAGGAATCCGTGCTGGATCAAAACGTACATTTGTACTCATTTCTAAATAAGGCTGAAACCCATAAATCGACATTAACATCATTAAACAAGAGCCAACCCCAACTAGCAAATGTGTACGAAACCCAGCAGGGTGTTTATGTACTTCCCTCTCCAATCCAACTAACCCGCACAATAACGCCGCTAAAAAAATCCGTATCGACATCGTTAAAAATTCTTCTGTTTGGAACGATGCAATAAAATCAATCATGTTACATCCTCCCCTTTTATATATATGCAAAAACCTTTTATTAGGTATTCGATAGGCAATCTAAATCCCCTTTTTTAAACAAGAAAAAAATTTAGTGTTTTATAAGTATACGATTCACCAATTAAATTATGATTTCTGAGGACCCATTTTTTTAGAATAGTAATTAATACTTATAACTAAGACATTTTTATCATAAACAATCTGATACAAATTCATGATATTGCATGTAAAATTTAACATAGTTATGGGGAGTTAAGATTAAAAAGGGCGTGTTTTTTTGGGGGGGCTGAGGTATTTTGGATAGTATGTTTAATGTAAATCAATAGAGGCTTCGACGGTACTGCTGGTGTATCGTTTATATGCTGTTTGCGATATACCGTTTATTGTTTTGCGAGCTAGCGATATACTGTTTAGGCTGTTTGCGGTATAGTACTTATTGTTTTGCGATATGTTGCTATACCGTTTAAGACATCTGCGGTATAGCATTTATTGTTTCTCGGGTTGGTGATATACCGTTTAGGACGTTTGCGGTATAGCATTTATTGTTTTGCGATATGGCAATATACCGTTTAGGCTGTTTGCAGTATAGCGCTTATTGTTTTGCGATATGACAATATACCGTTTAGTCCGTTTGCGGTATAGCTTTTATCATTTTGCGATATGGCAATTTACCGTTTAGGTTGTTTGCGGTATAGCACTTATTGTTTTTCAATATGGCGATATACCGTTTAGGACGTTTGCAGTATAGCACTTATTGTTTTTCAATATGACGATATACCGT
>NZ_NSEB01000028.1:0-129 GCF_002734215.1 Fredinandcohnia onubensis | reverse complement strand
AATATACCATTAGGCCGTTTATGATAGGCCATTAATAGATCCGATTCTTTATTATTTTTCTATGCAAAAAAGACCAACCATAACGGTTGGTCTTTTAGGTGCCTAGCGACGTCCTACTCTCACAGGGGC
>NZ_NSEB01000027.1 GCF_002734215.1 Fredinandcohnia onubensis | reverse complement strand
TTAAGTGTCTACTCTACAGGGTACAGTTTAGTTTTCCTTCGGTTTTTAACGCATTACTTATTTCTTTTTTCGTTTTTTCGCTCTTGCATCGGCTGCATTTGAGCGTGCTAGCGCTTCTAAATCGTCTTGGTCAGCAAGTTCACGTGAGAACTCGACATCTCGACCATCTGATTTCATGTTTTGTGGAACCTGTGGTAAGTTCCCTTTGTTCTTATCACGTGATTTTTGTCCTCTTGATCTGCCCATTCTCAACACCATCCTAGATAATAGTGGAGAGGTCACAAATGTAACCTACTCAATTATAGGATGACCTTGAAAAACCACTTAAATAAGTGGAAGATACTGATATGTATTAATGTCTTGCCTGCTTCTTCGTATACCCACCGGCTTGATCTGCCATTTTAAAATCCCTAGAATATGAAACCTCTTGCATGCTGCTTAAAGTGCTTTTTGACTTATTGTCACGCTTTTTTTCTTTTGCCATCAAAGATTCCTCACTTTCTAAGTAATGTAGTATTAGTTTATCCATTCCAAAAAAATCCAAACAAAAAACCCGTTGAAAATAACGGGTTTAAGCTTCTCTTAAATGTTCTTCTTCAGTATTGTGTCCAACACGTAAAGTGTGTAATGTATATAAATCTTTGGAAACCTCATAAAGATTATAAATATCACCATCAGCATTGATTTGGTCAAGTAATGACTTTCGCGTTTCATTGGCGAATGATACAAACGGCAGCTTTTGAACAGCTTTTGTTGAGCGATGGTTTACTTTCTTAACTCTCATAAAAATCGTTTCAATACCAAGTTCAAAAAAGAGTTCTGCAAAAAATGCATCCTTTGCTACTTGATTGTAGCCTTTTCCATGAAATGGTTTGCCAATCCAAGTACCAAGAAATCCAGCATTGTCCGCAATGTCGTATAAATTTATCGTTCCGATCGGAGAGCCCCACTCGTCTAAAATGGTACGTGAAATCAATTCACCACGCTCTTCTGCCTCCATCGTTTGCTTTGTTACAAATAAAAACTCTTCATAGGAATAAGCCTTTTGACGCACAAATGGGAAGACATCTGGGTGCACCAGTAAGTCATAAAGCGCTTGACAATCCTGAAGTTCACGTTTTTTTAGCATCAGTTTCCCCTCCAGATGAGGACAGACCAGACCTGTGGCAGGATCCACCCTCGAAATTTTTTGTATTGATAAAAAATTTCGGGGTGGGAATCGAACCCACTAGAACCAGTGAAACTGGTGGCGCACCATTTGCCTTCCCTAAAGTTAGCCAACTTGAATTAGCCAATTTTAAGTTTGTATTTTATTGTTGTGTTGTTCTTTTTTTTACTTCACTCTAGGTATCATACTCGAATCTTTTGTAAAAATAAATAGGTTTTTTGTGAAATTTTTGTATCAAATTTTTGGTAATTTCGACGGTTTTGTAAAGACTTTGATGAATCATGTCGAATCAACCTTTTATAATGTGACTCAACGCCTGTTCTAATGTTTTATAGGTAAAAGAAAACCCGTGCTCTTCTAGTTTTTTTGGTAACACTTTTTGTCCTTTTAAAACCAAGATGCTCATTTCACCGAGTAATACCTCTAAGGCAAACCCGGGTACTGGAAGCCAATGTGGTCGGTGCATAATTGCTCCGATGGTTTGACCAAAGTGTTTCATTTGCATGGGCTGTGGGGCTGTGAAGTTAACTGAGCCATGAACGGATGGATTGTGTAAAAGAAAATCTACGCCTTGAACAACATCATCAATATGAATCCATGATAACCACTGTTTTCCTGAGCCGATCGTGCCTCCGATGAAAAAATGATAAGGTAACACCATACGTGTAAGAGCACCACCATCCTCACCAAGAACAACGCCAAAACGTAAGAAACAAGTTCGGACACCTAGGTTAGTTGCTTTCTTTGCTTCGTCTTCCCAAGCAATTACGGTCCTTGCTAGAAAGTCACTGCCAGTTTGCGTAGAATCTTCTGTAAAAGTGTCGGTCTCTGAAGTACCATAAATTCCAATTGCACTTGCATTCAACAAGACTTCCGGCTTTTTAGGCAAAGAAGAGAGTATGCGAAGAATTTCCTTTGTTGCTGATATCCGGCTTTCTGTTATTCTTTTTTTACGTGTCTCTGTCCATCTACCACTATTCAACGATTCACCAGCAAGATTAATCATAGCATCTAGTCCTTGTAGCTGGTTTTCTGGGGAACTTGTTGATGTTAGCCATTCAACATAATGTAGGTTTGGGTGATGACTTGTATAAGTAGTATTTCTTGTTAAAATAAATACGTCGTGATTCTGATCCAAAAGAAAATCGGTAAGCTTTTTCCCGACAAAGCCAGTTCCACCAGCAATCGCAATCTTCATTTTTTTCTTCCTTTCTATGCCTTTTCCTACATAATTCAATAAGTTTTCCATTTATCCTCTAAATTTCTGTGCTACTATAAAGGGGAGGTGTAATTGATATGGCCATTATAGCGAAAATCACAACTCAAAAGAAAAACACAGAGCGATTTAATATTTTTCTTGATCACGGGAAGGGTGAGGAATATGCTTTTAGTGTTGATCAGGATATCCTTATTTCTTTTCAGCTAAAAAAAGGGATGGAGCTTGATGAGTTAGACATTTCGGAAATACAGTTTGAGGATGAAGTGAAAAAAGCCTTTAATTTGGCATTGAATTTTTTATCCTATAGAATGCGTTCGACGAAGGAAGTCATTGATTATCTTAAGAAAAAAGAAGTTGATGAACCCATTATTCCAGACGTGATTCATAAACTGGCCGACTATAAATACATAAATGATGAGGAATTTGCGAAAGCGTATGTCCAAACACAAATTAATACAACCACAAAGGGTCCTGAGGTTATTAAACAAGAACTTTTTGAAAAAGGAATTGGACAGGATTTGCTATTGAAAAGTCTTGCCCTCTTTACGATGGACGAGCAAGTGAAAAAGGCCATTAAGCTTATTTCAAAAACAATCCCAAAAAACAATAAAGCTTCAGAACGTCAAACAAAACAAAAAATCGAACAAACCCTTCAAAGAAAAGGTTATTCATGGGACGTCATTCAAATCGCCATGGAAGAAGCATCGATTGAGAAGGACACAGATGAAGAGTGGGGAGCCCTCGAGCACCATGGTATGAAGGCTCATCGTAAATATGAAAAATTAGATGGATGGGAATACGAACAAAAAATGAAACAAGCTCTTTTTCGCAAAGGCTTTGACTTAGATATGATTGAAAAATTCATCACCCACATAAAGGATGGAGAGAACTAACATGCAAGAAAAACGATATAGCCAAATGACAGAATTTGAATTAAGACAAGAAATTGCTGGCTTAAAGGAACAAGCCCGAAAAGCAGAACAGCTTGGCATTGTAAATGAACTTGCTGTGCTCGAACGAAAAGCTTCTATGGCTAAAGCATATCTCCTTAATCCAGAGGATTACAAACCTGGTGAAACATATGAAATTGATGGTGACCCTGGCAGTTATTTTAAAATCGACTACATCAATGGTGTGTTTGCTTGGGGACATCGAATGGGTCAAGAGGACAAAGAAGAAGCATTACCGATTTCATTGCTTATTAAAGAATAATAAAAACCAGAGAGAAACGATCTCTCTGGTTTTTATTTTATGATTGTTTTCTTGTTTGATGCTCCAATATAATGAGATTTTGTGTGCGTCTTGTTTCACCATTAACCTGTGCCCAAGCATGTTTCGGATTAGCCCATGCTTGTTGAAAAGGATTATTGTACTCATTTCGTTTATAGCCTTTTTTACCCATTATACGCACCTCCAAGTTATATTCGATTCGATTTTTTAGGCCCACGTGATGTGGGTCAAAAGACGAAGACTGCAGGATGTGGCGTCTTGTCTTTGATCTAAATAACACCTAAATTAAAAATCGTGTCGTTCACTTGAAGCCTTCATTCGCTCCTGTGGATGTGTGTTAATGGAACCATCTGCTCTTGTTGAAGCGTATTCTGCCTTTGCTCTAGGCTCACCCTGAAACTTATTACGATTCTGATTTGGGAATCCTCGTTTTTTGTTCCGCATGCGAATACCTCCTATAGAAGCAAAATTGGACATCGTGCCAAAAGGGATTTCTCTCCTTTAAACACGTATTACTAGTATGGAGTTCTTGGCCTCTTATGATGTAAAATGGAGAACGTGAATTAATGGTAATCTTAATCAAGTAATTGGAAGTAATAAGCCCCATAACAAACATTGTTATGGGGAAAATGGTCTAACTTGGAATGAGCTCTAGTTTCTTACGGAGCTTTTCTTCACTAAAAATCCAGCCAGTATAGGATGTTATAATGTTTAAATCAAGATCCAACTGTACAACGGCAACAAATGGATAATGTCCCTTGCTTCGGTACCTTAAGTCAATAAAGCGAACTTCAAAATAATCATCATACTCATCAACTTCCCAGCGATAAACGGGTGAGAAGTGAAGGAACGCTGCTAAGTTCTTGTCCTTTTTCGCAGCATTTATAACAGGTGTGTCAGGAATTGGGCGTTTTGCAAATTGATCGTGTAAAATAAGTTCGTTGTTTATGGAGCGAGCGACATAAAAGTATTTCTCTGTTATGACAGCAATATGCCATTGACTGAAACGATAGGTTGGAGAAATAATAACCTCCGTAATTTCTTCATCGATTTTAGCACGAACGGCTGCTTCAACATTATTCCGCATTCGAAATCGAATGATATAATAAACGAGAAGGATCGCATAAATGGAAAAGAAAGTAACCCCTGGATGAAGTCCAAGCTTCCACACGATAATTCCAACTAGGTGAATGACGAAGATAAAAGGGTCAAATGTGTTGATAACACCTAATGCAACCCATTTGTGAGAAAAGGGTCGCAACGCTTGTGTTCCATATGCGTTAAAAATATCGACAAATACATGGAGAATGACACCGATAAAGGTCCACATCCAAAGATGTAACAGATTCGCTTCAGGGAAAAAGAATAAAAGAGCGCCAGTTATCAGAATTGGCCAAAGTAAAACGGCTGGTATGGAATGTGTAATTCCTCGGTGATTTTTTATATAATTAGCATTGTTTCGCAATTTAAGTATAGTATCAAGGTCTGGTGCCTGTGACCCAATTAGCGTACCAAAGATCACAGCTTGAGTGGTAGCTGGGTTAATCGTAACATTTGGGTCAAGTGTGGCAATGCCACCTAAAGCAAAACCCATAACGACATGTGTTCCTGTATCCAAAATGGGACCTCCTTTTTCAAATGTTCCTAAGTTTAATGTAACCAACAATCTCAATTTAAAAAGATATTTGATAAAAATTGACTGGAACACTAACTTCTTTGGGTATTGAGATCGGATTTCTAGAAGAAGGACACGCTTCTTTTTAATGTAGGTAAATTATTTTAATTTTATCACCTTGGGAGAGGGAATGGTATTGATAAATGAAACTTTTAGAAAATTTTTCGATAAATGAATTTCAAAAAGATTTAATTGAATGGTTTGAAGAGGAACAAAGAGACCTTCCATGGAGGCAGGATCAAGACCCGTATAAAGTATGGGTTTCGGAAATTATGCTCCAGCAAACTAGAGTGGATACTGTCATTCCGTATTTTGAGAATTTCGTTTCTAAGTTTCCGACAATCGAAGCTCTTGCTGAAGCGGAAGAAGAGAAAGTTCTTAAAGCATGGGAAGGTTTAGGGTATTATTCACGCGTTCGAAACCTTCATGCAGCTGTAAGGGAAGTGGCGCAAGAATATGATGGCAAGGTTCCAAATACAGTTGAGGGAATCTCGAGCCTAAAAGGTGTAGGCCCATATACGACAGGGGCTATTCTAAGTATTGCTTATGGAATCCCAGAGCCAGCAGTGGATGGAAATGTGATGCGAGTGCTTTCGAGGATTTTATCAGTATGGGATGACATCGCTAAGCCCAAAACGCGCCAGCTGTTTGAGGACATTGTCAGAGAGATTATCTCAAAAGACAATCCATCTGCTTTTAATCAAGCTTTAATGGAATTAGGTGCACTCATTTGCGTTCCAGGAAACCCAGCTTGCCTATTATGTCCTGTACGTGAACACTGTAGAGCATTTGCGGAGGGTGTTCAAAAAGAACTACCAGTAAAGAGTAAGAAAAAGGCACCAACGGCTGTTTCTATGGCGGCAGTGGTTTTAATAAACGACGATGGTAAATTTTTAATCCATAAACGACCTGAAAAAGGACTTTTAGCAAATTTATGGGAATTTCCAAACAACGAAACCATTCTAGACGTCCAGGCACCAAAAGAACAGCTCGGAGATTTTTTGACCAATGAGTATCAAGTAAAAGCAAAAATTGGACAAGCATTCACGACGATCCAGCATGTGTTTTCTCATTTGATTTGGAACATAACCGTTTTTGAAGGGAAAATAGAGGGTACCATAAATGAAACCGACAACTTGAAACTGGTTAGCTTAAAGGAAATGGAAGAGTACACCTTCCCAGTTTCCCATCAAAAAATATTAAAAAGCTACCTCACCAAATAAATGGGTCAAGGGGACAGGTCCCTTGACCCACTTTATCTCTACCTAAAGATTAATCATACGACAATTTTATATCACTTGTATATTCATTGTTACGATGGAAACCGCCCCTGGCTTCAATTTCCTGGACAATTTCACGGTGAAGGGATTGGCCCTCAGCATTTAAATAAGGGACAATTTGTTGAAAGGAATGGTGGAAAAAAGCAAGCTCGCTTTCCTTCCATTCATTTTTTGGGATCATTGATAAATGAGTCATGTCTCGACCAGCATACATCTTCAATTACCCTCCTTTTTGAACATGATATTAGTTTCACTATGTTCAATTAATAAGATTATCCAAAGCATGTAAAATTATCCTATTTTTAAATAAAATTTTTTTTGGATATTAAATTCCTTTCTAGGACAAATTAATTGTCGTGGAGGTGATTACAAATGGCTAAACAACCAAACAAAACTTCAGCTGGAACAAACGTTGAGCAAGTTAGACAACAAAACGCTCAATCTCAAGGTGCTGGTGGTCAATTCGGTACTGAGTTTGCTAGCGAAACAAACGCACAAGAAGTAAGACGTCAAAACCAACAGTCTCAGTCTAACAAAGGCCAAGGCTAATATAAACAACATACTTACTGCTTTACCCAAAACACTTCCTGTATTCGTCGGGAAGTGTTTTCCATTTTCTTGAGTTGGATGAAGTAGCTTCCATAAGCAGGATGAAGTACCGACCGGGGCAACTGCCTACGCGTAAAGTCCTTCATAAGCAGGATGAAGTCCTGACAGGAGCAAAGGTCACCGAGTAAAGTCCTTCATATGGGGGATGAAGTCCTGAACGGAGCAACTGTCCACGCATAAAGTCCTTCATAAGCAGGATGAAGTCCTGAACGAAGCAAAGTTCACCGCGTAAAGTCCTTCATAAACCTGGATGATATCCTAAATCAATCAATGAACCGCCAGCAAACGTCATTCCTTGATAGTTTGACAAAACCTCCTATATAACTACATACATAGACAAAGGAAATTGAGTCTATTTCCAGAAATAATAGGTTATAACAATAATATTAGTTCATAGACAATTAGGAGGATCACATGATGAGCAATTTTAATGCCCTTGTTGGTGAACAGTTAAAAACAATGGATAAGCTACTTTTCATTCAATCTGAAATTGAAAGATGCCAAGAACTAGAGAAGCAAATTTTAGAACTTCAAAAAGAAACTGAACTCCAGCCAATACAAGAAGAGATAAAACGTATGCAAGATGAGCTAACGCAGATTCATGACTTATTTCAGCAACAAACTGAAGAAGTTATTCGATCCTATCAAGGCAAAATCCATCAAACTGTCTAAATATGTTGCGTAAAAGAGTCATCGAAAAATAACGATGGCTCTTTTGTTTTAAAAAATCGGACTAACCGTTATAATAGTAAAAAAAGGTTTTTCTTTGTTTTTATACATTCGATATGGGAGTTCGGCATTAAACCTATCGAATAAAATACAAAATCTATATCAAATATAGGAAGATTTAGAAATGTATAAGACAAAGCTGCCCAAAGTGAAAGTAGGGAGAGAGAATGGGTATTCCCATGGAAGGAGACAAAATACAAATCCATAGTTATAAACATAATGGCCATATTCACCGTGTTTGGGAAGAAACAAGAGTGCTTAAAGGTACACAAAGCATAGTTATTGGCGGGAATGACCGCACAACTGTGACAGAGTCCGACGGCCGGACTTGGATTACACGTGAACCGGCTATATGTTACTTTCATGCGCGCCATTGGTTTAATATTATCGGAATGATACGTGAGGATGGGGTTTATTATTACTGTAATATCAGTTCACCGTTTATTTCCGATGATGAAGCATTGAAATATATCGATTATGACTTGGATATAAAGGTATTTCCAGATATGACTTTTATCTTATTAGACGAGGATGAGTATGAAAAGCATCGTCGTGAAATGAATTATCCTGATGTCATCGATAAGATATTAAAAAATAATGTGGACAAGCTTATCCAATGGATTCGTGGACGTAAAGGTCCATTCGCACCGGATTTTATCGATATCTGGTATGAGCGCTATTTAACCTATCGAAGTTAAGATTTTCACCTGAACCTGTTGAAATGAACAACAGGTTTTCAAATTTTAACCCGATTTTTTTCGGGTAATAGATTGTACAACAACTAGAAGGAAGGTCAGGGGATTGGGGAGTACTAAACGTTATATGAAATTTGTGAAGCCGTACCGGTTTCAAATCTTTGTCACAATTATCATTGGTATCATAAAATTTTCGATTCCAATGCTCACCCCACTATTACTGAAATATGTATTGGATGATGTCATCGCTGCAGATCTTACCCAAGATGATAAACTATCGAAACTTTTCCTAGCGATGGGAATCATGTTATTTATTTTTCTTGTACTACGGCCACCTGTTGAATATTATCGTCAATATTATGCACAATGGGTCGGTAGTAAAATCCTTTATGATATCCGTGACCAGCTTTTTGACCATATACAAAAGCTAAGTCTAAGGTATTATGCCAATACACGAGCGGGTGAAGTAATATCCAGGGTTATCCATGATGTGGAACAAACAAAAACATTCGTCATTACAGGGTTAATGAACTTATGGCTTGATCTGTTTACCATTTTAATTGCAATTGGAATTATGCTGACGCTCGATATTCCATTAACGATCGTTTCTATTATTTTATTTCCACTCTATGGATTTTCGATTAAGTATTTTTATGGCAGGCTGCGCCATCTTACAAGATCGAGATCACAGGCGTTGGCAGAGGTGCAAGGGTATCTCCATGAACGTGTACAGGGGATTCCTGTTATCCGAAGTTTTGCAATTGAAGATCATGAACAAAGGCTTTTTGATAAACAAAACAGCAATTTTCTACAAAAGGCATTAGACCATACAAGCTGGAATGCAAAAACCTTTGCTGTCGTTAATACGATAACGGATATCGCCCCACTACTTGTAATCGGGTATGCAGGCTATCAAGTGATTCAAGGTGATTTAACAGTCGGAACGTTAGTTGCGTTTGTCGCTTATATAGATCGACTCTACAACCCGTTAAGACGACTTGTAAACTCATCAACAACATTAACACAAGCCCTTGCTTCGATGGATCGTGTATTTGAATTTATTGATGAAAAATATGATATCGTCGACGGGCCGAATGCGGTTGAATGTAAAAATGTATCCGGAAATATGAGTTTCGAAAATGTCACATTTTCATATGGCGATGATGATGACGATCAAGTCGTTTTAAAGAATATTAATCTTAACATTCAAAGTGGAGAAACAGTTGCTCTGGTCGGAATGAGTGGTGGAGGAAAGTCGACACTCGTCAGCTTAATACCGAGATTCTACGATGTAACTGGAGGGAGAATCTTATTAGATGGGACGGATATTCGTTCTTATAAAGTAAGAAGTCTTCGTGATAAAATTGGTATGGTCCATCAGGATACCTTTTTATTTAGTGAATCAGTTAAGCATAATATTCTTCTTGGTAAGCCTGGAGCAACTGACGAAGAAATTATTGAAGCAGCTAAAGCTGCAAATGCCCATGAATTTATCGAAAATCTTCCTCAAGGCTATGATACAAAAGTAGGGGAACGAGGCGTAAAGCTATCAGGTGGACAAAAACAACGAATTGCAATTGCACGCGTATTTTTAAAAAATCCGCCATTATTAATCTGGGATGAAGCAACTTCAGCATTGGATCTTGAAAGTGAACACCTCATTCAGGAATCACTAGAGGAATTAGCAAAAAATCGTACTACCTTTATCGTTGCGCATCGATTATCGACGATTACGCATGCTGATAAAATTGTCTTAATAGAGCATGGGGAAATCGTAGAAGTCGGAACGCATGCCGAATTAATGAGCCAAAAAGGACATTATTTCAACCTATTCCAGGTACAACAACTTGATGATTAAGGAAAGCAAATGGACACGGATAAACTTCCGTGTCTTTTTTTTATCTTCAGATTCGACGGGGTTCTGATTGGGATGAAATCTTTTTGTTATTTCCAGGGAAATCGTGTCGAATCATAAGAGAAAATTCCTTCGTTTCTCGAAGCCTTTTTTTTACAATGTTGTAATAATTCGTCCACCTTTTTAATAAAACTTCTTGTAAAGGCAGGTGTGATAAATGGGGGAAAAAATAATTGAGGTAAAAGGTTTACGCACCTCATTTTTTACTGATGAAGGGGAAATTCCAGCAGTTGACCACATTGACTTTCATATAAAAGAAGGGGAAATTCTCGGGGTAGTTGGAGAATCTGGTTGCGGAAAAAGTGTCACATCCTTATCGATAATGGGACTAGTTCCAAATCCTCCTGGCAAAGTTGTCGGTGGTGAAATTATTTTTAACGGTGAAAATATCATCCATTACTCTGAGAAAAAGATGCGTCAAATTAGGGGAAATGAAATCGCAATGATTTTTCAGGAACCCATGACATCTCTAAATCCTCTATTTACAATCGGGAATCAAATGATAGAGGGGATAAAGATACATATGAAATGGGATAAAAGGAAATCTCGTTTAAAGGCAATTGAAATTATGAAACGTGTCGGCCTGCCGCGAGCAGAGGAATTAATGGATGAGTATCCGCACCAATTATCTGGAGGTATGCGTCAAAGAGTGATGATTGCAATGGCGATGGCTTGCAACCCAAAACTATTAATCGCCGATGAGCCAACTACTGCCTTAGACGTTACGATTCAATCACAGATCTTAAAGCTAATGAAGGAATTAAACGTCGAGATGACTACTGCCATTATGCTCATCACACATGATTTAGGCGTTGTTGCGCAAATATGTGAACGAGTGGTTGTCATGTATGCCGGAAAGATTGTGGAAGAAGGCGAAGTCTCCTCTATTTTTAAAAATCCGATACATCCATATACAAAAGGATTATTAAAATCAGTTCCCGATATTCGTAATAAGAATGAACGCCTTTATTCAATTCCTGGAAATGTACCAAAGCCCGGTTCAATCAAGCATGGGTGTCGTTTTGCTGAGCGATGTGAATTCGCATTTGAACGATGTTCCTCAGAAAATCCAGAGCTTTATAAGGTGGATGACAGGGGCCATCGTGTTCGCTGTTTTTTACAAACTCGAGAGGAGGAGAGCAATCATGACACAGCCTTTACTACAAGTCCATAATTTAAAAAAGTATTTTCCGATTAAGGGCGGCGTGTTTGGAAAAAAGATTGGAGATGTAAAGGCCGTTGATGGACTTTCCTTTTTTGTGAATAAGGGCGAAACACTAGGGATCGTTGGAGAAAGTGGGTGTGGAAAATCTACAACAGGAAGACTTATCTTACGGCTTTTAGACCCAACGGAAGGGCAGGTTCTATTTAACGATCAGGATGTTACAAATCTATCATTATCAGAGATGAGGAAGCTCAGACGTGATATGCAATTTATTTTTCAGGATCCATACGCTTCCCTTAATCCAAGGCATACTGTCGAAAAAATACTAGAGGAGCCTCTGATCGTTCACGGGATTGGTGATAGAAAGGAACGAAAGCGTAGAGTCCAAGAAATGCTAGAGGTCGTAGGATTAAGTAGTTATCATGCAAAACGATATCCGCACCAATTTAGTGGAGGACAGCGACAGCGTATTGGTATTGCAAAGGCGTTAATGACTAATCCTTCCCTCATTATTGCAGACGAGCCAGTTTCCGCTCTCGATGTGTCGATTCAATCACAGGTCTTAAACCTTATGGAGGATCTGCAAAAGAAATATGACCTCACCTATATATTTATTGCACATGATTTAGGGGTAGTGCGGCATATAAGTGATAGAGTGGGCGTGATGTATTTAGGAAGAATCATAGAATTGACTGATAGTGAGAAGCTTTACAATAAACCTCTGCATCCATATACAAAAAGCTTGCTTGAAGCTGTGCCAATTCCAGACCCAGATTATAAAAATGAGTCGGTTGGGATCACCGGGGAGATTCCAAGCCCATCAAACCCACCTGCAGGTTGTACATTTCACACAAGATGCCACAGTTGTATGGATATTTGCAAGACGACACGCCCAGAGTTTAAGGAAGTGGAAGAAGGTCATTTTGTTGCTTGTCATCTCTACGAATGACTCGCAGCATTCATGATAAAAAATGCTACAAGGGGGAATTTCATTGTTTAAGAGGAAAGGCATACTAATCTCACTTTTATTCCTGCTCCTTATATCGACAGCTTTAGTAGGCTGTAGTGGAGGAAGTGAAGAAGGAAATGAAAATCAAAATGAGGGAGATAAGCCAAAAGAAGAGACACCAACAGGAGAAGTGCAAAAAGAGCTTGTGTTTGGTCGTGGTGGGGATTCCGTTTCTCTAGATCCAATTTCAACCACGGAGGGGGAAACCTTTAAGGTAACGGTGAATATCTTTGAAACCTTACTAAACTATGGAGAGCAAGACACAACTTTACAACCAGGTCTGGCAACTGAGTGGACACCTTCTGAAGACGGGCTTGAATATACACTGAAGCTTCGTGAAGGTGTTAAATTCCATGACGGTACGGATTTTAATGCAGATGCCGTGGTTAAGAACTTTGAGCGATGGATGAATGGAGACGCTGACCAATTCCCTTATTACACCATGTTTGGAGGTTTTAAAGGGGATGAAGGACATGTGATAAAGGAAGTAATTGCTGAAGATGATTTTACGGTTAAATTTATCTTAAATCGTCCACAAGCTCCTTTCCTGAAGAACCTTGCGATGTCCCCATTCGGTATTGCAAGCCCTGCTGCACTTGAGAAATTTGGTGGAGATTTCATGAAAAATCCAGTAGGTACAGGGCCATTTAAATTTGTTGAATGGAAAGAAAATGACAGAATTACATTAGAAAAGAACGCTGATTATTGGATGGAAGGCTATCCGAAATTAGAGAAAATTATTTTCAGATCAATCCCAGAAAATTCGGCTCGTCTTAATGCATTACTTGCAGGTGAAATTGATTTGATGGATGGCGTAAACCCTTCCGATTTAACTCAAATTGAAGGAAATCCTGATTTACAAACATTTGAGCGACCTTCGATGAATGTTGGTTACTTAGGTTTTACAGTGAATAGACCACCTTTTGATAATAAACTCGTTCGTCAGGCCTTAAATCATGCGATTGATAAAGAAGGAATTATTGCAGCATTTTATGGAGGACTTGCCGAGCCTGCTAAAAATCCACTTCCACCAGCATTAGAAGGATATAACGATGATATTGAACCATATCCATATAATCTCGAAAAAGCGAAGGAATTACTAGCTGAGGCAGGTTATCCGGATGGGTTTGAAATGGAGCTTTGGGCAATGCCTGTTCCACGTCCATACATGCCTGATGGAATGAAGGTTGCAGAGGTCATCCAATCAAGCTTTGCTGAAATCGGTGTTAAGGCAGAAATTAAATCAGTTGATTGGGGAACGTATTTGGAACAAGCAAGTAAAGGAGAATTTGATGCCTACATGTTAGGTTGGACAGGGGACAATGGAGACCCAGATAACTTTATCTATACGTTGTTAGATAAAGATAGCATCGGCAGTAACAACTATTCTTATTACAGTAATGATGAGCTTCATGATATTTTAATTGAAGCCCAAACCATTCCAGATCAAGAGCAACGAAATGAATTGTATAAAAAAGCTCAGGAAATTATCCATGAGGATTCTCCATGGGCACCATTGGTGCACTCAACACCACTACTAGCAGGAAAGAAAAACCTAAAAGGACTGCTTCCACATCCAACTGGTTCTGATATCTTAACAAAGGTTGAATTTGAGTAAAAGATGAATGTTTGAGACAGATCAAAGGGGAGATTTATTCTCCTCTTTGACGTCTACTTCTCCTACAAAAGAGGTGATAACCTTGTTCGCATATACGTTACGACGAATTGGAATGGTCATTCCAGTGTTAATCGGCATGACGCTCGTTGTCTTTTCAATTATTCACCTAATTCCAGGAAATCCGGCACAAATTATCCTTGGCCAGCGTGCTACCGAGGAGGCCATTGCCGCGCTAACAACAAAACTTGGTCTGGATCAACCTTTGTACATTCAATATTTCGAGTATATCAAGGGCCTCTTGACCGGTGATTTAGGTGAATCTATTCGGACGAAGACGGCTATAAGTGATGAGATTTGGCCCTATCTAGCAGCAACAATCGAGTTAACCCTTGTTGCGATGATTATTGCAATTGTAATAGGAGTTAACGCTGGAATTATAAGCGCTTGGTTTCAGAATTCTTGGTTTGATTACACTGCGATGGTCCTTGCTTTAATAGGTGTATCGATGCCAATTTTTTGGTTAGGGTTAATGGAGCAGTGGGCATTTGCACTTCAATTAGACCTATTACCAACCACCGGCAGGGAAAATGTACGTGACCCAGTTGAATCATTTACCAGTCTTTATTTAATAGATACTCTGATTACCGGAAGAACTGATCAATTTGTGACGGTCTTAAAGCATTTAATCCTACCGAGTGTCGCGCTAGCAACCATTCCAATGGCAATAATCGCACGAATTACACGCTCCAGCATGCTTGAGGTGATGCGTTCAGACTTCGTAAGAACGGCACGTGCAAAGGGAGTCAAGATGTTTTGGGTCGTGTACAAGCACTCCTTGAAAAATGCAGTTATCCCAGTTTTAACGGTAATCGGTTTACAAACAGGTTTATTGCTTGGGGGAGCTATTTTAACAGAAACCATCTTTGGTTGGCCTGGAATTGGAAGATATATTTATGAAGCGATCAATTATCGTGATTACCCGGTGATTCAGTCAGGTATTTTAGTGGTCGCGACCTTCTTTGTTTTTATCAATTTAATCGTAGATCTTTTATATGCGGTTATCGATCCGCGAATTAAATATCGCTAAAAAATAAGGAAGGGGTGATTAGATGACAGAGTTAGCACAAACGGATATGTCGATGAAAAATAATGATGGTGTTATTTCTCCATGGAAGGAAGCGTGGAGAAGCTTTCGTAAAAATAAATTAGCAATTGTGGGAACTTGTATTGTTTTCTTTTTTATCATTCTTGCCATTTTCGCGCCTCTTATTGCTCCTCAAGGAATTGATGAGAAAAATCTAGCGAATCGACTTCAACCACCTTCCAGTGACCACTGGCTTGGAACAGATGACTTTGGAAGGGACATTTTATCAAGAATCATTTATGGCGCAAGAATTTCATTAAGGGTGGGCTTCTTTGCTGTAATGGGCTCTGCAATCGTGGGAAGTTTACTTGGAATCCTAGCGGGATATTATGGCCGTTGGGTAGATAACCTAATTAGTCGAATGTTTGATATTTTACTAGCTTTCCCTAGTATCTTGCTTGCTTTAGCCATTGTTGCAATTCTTGGACCGTCCCTTCGAAATGCATTGATTGCGATTGCGATCATCAATGTACCGAACTTTGGAAGGTTGATTCGATCGAGGGTACTAAGTGTCAAGGAAGAGGAATATATAACCGCTGCCCGGGCTGTCGGGATGAAGGACCGGAGAATTTTATTTCATCATATTCTACCGAACAGTATGGCGCCGATTATCGTCCAGGCTTCATTGGCAATTGCGACTGCCATTATTGAAGCAGCAGCACTCGGATTTCTAGGGATGGGGGCTCAGCCACCCAATCCAGAATGGGGGAAAATGCTTGCTGACTCAAAGAATTACTTAACGCAGGCTCCGTGGACAATGATTTTCCCAGGGATTGCAATCATGCTGACGGTGCTTGGCTTTAACTTAATGGGTGATGGGTTGAGGGATGCATTAGACCCGAAGATGAAACAATAAAAAAACAGCTAACTTGTGTTAGCTGTTTTTTACGCTTTATTCGCTTCCTCCACAATCACTTCATTGTGAAAACTTTGAAAGCTATCTACCAATGTATCCAATCTTTCAAGTTGCTCAGAGTATTCAAAGATGGCCGATGCAAGTGTCATCAGGTGATACCATGCTTCCTCATCTTCTTCATTCGGTGGCTTTTGTTGATCGAACAAGGTATCAATGACCTTTTTTCGATCAAATGCAAAATCCTGTTTTAACTCTTCAGGGGCTTGAACCTTTACCTTACCAACAAATTTTAATAAAATCTGCTCATGAAAATGAAGGAGATCATCGATTTCTTTTACAAAAAATTGCTGAAACGGAATCGGCAATTCTTGTAGTTCATTTTCATGCCTGTGCAGCTTTTTAAGTGTGTCTAATGCTCGGTTTGTACAAACGATCATTTGTCGAAACAAAACAAGCTTTCTAGACTTTTCGTATTCTACTTTTTTAAAATAATTCCGTTCCTCTTTATATAGGAGAAATAGCTGATCAATTTGGATGATGTTTTCTTTAATTTTGTCGATATCATCCTTTAACGTATTATATTCAGAAGCATGTCTTGTACTAACTCGGACCCATTTAAAGATTTCCTCGCACTGCTCGACAATGGCGTCATATAGTTTTTTCTCATATTTAGGTGGGAGAAAAACAAGGTTGACTAAAAATGCGGATAAAATCCCCAATAAGATTGCAAGAAAGCGTAGGCTTGCAAACTCTATAAATTGTTCACTAGGACTCTCCATAATCGCAATGACGGTTACGATTGCGACTGAGATTGTCTTTTCCATCTTGAACCTCAGGTTAATCGCGATAACAAGAACAACAGTTAATCCAATGATAAATGCATTATTGCCAAAATACATTCCAAACATAACTGCAAAGAACGCACCGATCACGTTGGCTTGAACCTGTTCAATCACCGTTAAGTAAGAACGGTATATCGAAGGTTGAATCGCAAAAACAGCAGCAATCCCAGCAAATACCGGGGAAGGTAATTCAAGAAGCTTTGCTAACATTAACGCAAGGGTAATGGCTATTCCCGTTTTTAGCATGCGGGCACCAAATTTCATTTATACGAATCCTTTCTATAAAAAAGCTGTTTTCTTATAATTAGCCTTTTCTCTATAATCTAAACCAATACAGTATCATACAATGATTTTATGCTTATAGCAAGAGAAACATGTCCTAGTCGAGGCCCGTTGTAATTTGGTTTTTTGTTAAATTTACAAAGTTTTTTCTCTTCTATTGCGGAAATTAAAAATATGGCCGATAAATTTAAAATACGGCTATTAGCTTTAGGTTTTTGGCTAATAAATCAAAAATACGGCTAATAATAAAAATTTATGGACAATAGCATAAAATAGAGCTAGAAATCAAAAAAACCTGCCCCACGGCAGGTTTTCAAAAAACACCTTATAGATTCTTAAACGCATATTCAATTGCTTTTAGTGTCTCAATAATATCTTCTTCAGTATGCGCAATCGTTAAGAACCATGCTTCATATTTTGAAGGGGCAAGATTGATGCCTTGGCTAAGCATTAATTTAAAGAAACGACCAAACATTTCGCCGTCTGTATTTTCTGCCTGCTCATAGTTTTCAACCTTTTCATTCGTAAAGAAAACCGTCAAAGCCCCTTTTAATCGGTTAATTGTAATGGGTAAATTGTAGGTAGAAGCATGCTGTAAAATTCCTTCTTCAAGCCTTGAGCCGAGTCGATCTAATTTTTCATACAATCCTTCTTCCTGAAGCACTTCTAAACAAGCAATTCCTGAAAGCATGGATGCTGGATTACCAGCCATCGTTCCTGCTTGATATGCAGGGCCAAGTGGAGCTACCTGTTCCATAATTTCTTTTTTACCGCCATAAGCGCCTATTGGGAGTCCGCCACCAATAATTTTTCCTAACGCTGTTAAGTCTGGTGTAATGCCTAATAGATTCTGAGCGCCTCCATACATAAAACGGAAAGCTGTAATGACCTCATCAAAAATAACGAGAGCACCTGCTTCATGAGAAAGCTCAAGGACTTGTTCTAAAAAGCCTTCCTTTGGCTCAACAATTCCAAAGTTACCTACAATTGGCTCTACAAGTACTCCGGCAATTTCCGAGCCCCATTTAGCAAGAGCTTCTTTAAAAGGTTCGATATCATTGAAAGGAACCGTAATTACCTCTTGTGCAATGCTCTTTGGGACACCAGCAGAATCTGGAGTTCCTAATGTTGAAGGACCAGAACCAGCAGCTACAAGCACAAGGTCAGAGTGACCATGATAGCATCCCGCGAATTTAATAATCTTTGTTCTGTTTGTATATGCGCGAGCCACGCGAATCGTTGTCATAACCGCTTCCGTACCTGAGTTTACAAAACGAACTTTATCCATCCCTGGAATAGCGTCCTTCAGCATTTTTGCAAACTTTACTTCATGTGGAGTCGGTGTTCCATATAACACACCTGTTTCAGCAGCTTTCGTAATGGCTTCGGTAATATGAGGATGAGCATGACCTGTAATGTTTGGTCCATAAGCAGCCAAATAATCTATGTATTTATTCCCATCTACATCCCAAAAATAAGCACCCTTTGCACGTTCCATCGCCACTGGTGCGCCACCGCCAACTGCCTTATATGAACGTGACGGACTATTTACACCACCAACGATATGCTCCAATGCTTCACTATATAACTCTTCTGATTTTGAAAAATTCATTTATGTCGTTCCTCCTAGCTTTGAAATCAACTATTCTATTTTAGCACGAATACCAATAAACAAATAACGTCCTGATTATTTGTATATCTTCTATAAATTATGTAACCTATTCTTAATAGGAAAAAACAGGAGGTAATCACATTGACAATTGAAATTGGACAAAAGGCGCCTGAATTTACAGCAACAGCGAGCAACGGAGAAACAGTTTCATTAGCAGATTTTAAAGGGAAGAATGTATTGCTCTATTTTTATCCAAAAGATATGACACCAGGATGTACTACAGAGGCTTGTGATTTTAGGGATGCACACGAAAGCTTTGGTGGACTTGATACTGTGATTCTAGGTGTGAGCACTGACTCACTTGAGAGACATAAAAAATTCATCGATAAATATGATCTGCCCTTTCTATTACTGGTAGATGAGGATCACGAAGTAGCAGAGAAATATGGCGTCTGGAAGCTTAAGAAAAACTTCGGCAAGGAATACATGGGAATCGAGCGTTCCACCTTCGTCATTGATAAAGAAGGCAATCTTGTTAAAGAATGGCGGAAAGTTTCAGTTAAAGGTCATGTGGAAGAAGCTCTTACTTATATCAAAGAAACCTTAAAATAATTGTGAAGGTTTTGTGAAATAATAAGAAGAAAGATAGAAACTCTCATCGATGTATCGACTTAAACTGTAGTGGGAATAACACTTCGAAGGTTTACGGGTGGCGAATGAGGAGCCGCCCGTATTCCTATTTCAAGGTTGATTTTACAATTTTCTTTACTTATAATGAAAGTATTAGTAATGATAATCGTTTTCATTTATCACACTAAGAATATACATGTTATGAGGATTTACAAATGAGACTATGGATGTTAATCATTATTGGCATTGTCCTGTCTTTCATTTCGCTATTTATTGGTGCTATTGATATTACGCCGATGGACTTACTTGATTGGGAATCTGATGAGACGCAGATCTTCTTAATAAGTCGTGTTCCTCGTTTAATGGCGATTATCTTAGCTGGAGCAGGAATGAGTATTGCAGGTTTAATTATGCAAAGTTTAAGCAGAAATAAATTCGTATCCCCCACAACTGCAGGTACATTAGACGCAGCAAAGCTTGGGATCTTAATCTCAATGCTATTCTTTACAAATGTAACTTACACACAGCAGATTATTTTTAGTTTTGCATTTGCTTTAGTAGGTACATTAATCTTCATGCAAATTTTAGATAAAATTAAATTTAAAGATGCGATTTTTGTTCCGTTAATCGGGATTATGTATGGAAATATCTTATCATCAATCGCGACGTTCTTTGCATATGAAGCAGACCTTATTCAAAACATTTCGTCTTGGTTAATGGGAAGCTTCACATTAATAATTGCAGGACGTTACGAGCTTTTATATATAGCAGTCCCTACCATTATTTTAGCGTATATATTTGCTAATAAATTTACCGTTGCCGGTATGGGTGAGGATTTTGCGAAGAATTTAGGATTGAGCTATAAGGTTGTTTTAAATATTGGTCTTGTCTTAGTAGCGATCATTTCAACAACTGTTGTTCTAACGGTTGGGGTCATTCCATTTTTAGGATTAATTGTACCGAATATCGTATCGCTTTATTTAGGGGATAATTTACGAAAGACAATTCCTCATACAGCAGCTTTAGGAGTTGTGTTTCTATTAATCTGTGATATTTTAGGTAGAATCATAGTCCATCCATACGAGATTCCAGTCAATGTTACTGTTGCAGTAATCGGCAGTGCAATCTTCTTAATTATGTTATTTAGGGGGAGAGCATATGCGAAATAGTACGAAATTGATTATTTTAGCCGTCATTGCAATCGTATGTATTTTATTATATGGATTTTATGATTTAAAAGGTGGATTCGATTACGCATTCCCTAAACGAATGATTCGTGTTTCAGCAATGGTTGTTACAGGAATTGCGATTGCGTATTCAACCGTTGTATTCCAAACGATCACGCAAAATCGGATTCTAACACCTTCAGTTATGGGACTCGACTCTATGTATGAAGTCGTTCAAACCTTAATCTATTTCTTTGCGGGCTCCATGTCGATTTGGGTTTTAAATAAGTATTTAAACTTCGGTGCTGCAATATTTGCAATGGTATTGTTTGCACTCATATTATATCGTTTCCTATTCAAGTCCGATAAACATCCAATCTATCTACTGTTATTAATAGGAATGATAATTGGAACACTTTTAGGAAGTCTCGTGACATTTTTACAGGTCATGATTGACCCAGTTGAATATTTAGCATTACAAAATCGCTTATTTGCAACTTTTACAAATGTGAAGGCAGAGCTGTTATATATCGCGATTGGCATCTTATTAATTGCCTTTATTTATGGATATTTAATCATGGATAAATTAGATGTCATGTCTCTTGGTCGTGAAAATGCAATGAATCTGGGTTTGAATTATGACAAGATGGTCATGAATATTCTAATTCTATCATCTGTGTTAATTGCAACGGCAACTGCGTTAGTTGGCCCGATTACGTTTTTTGGCTTAATCGTGGCAAACCTCGCATATCAATATTTAGTCACATATAAGCACTCCATTTTAATATTAGGAGCAAGCTTAATGGGTGTAATTGCCCTTGTAGGTGGCCAATTCCTGGTTGAACATATTTTTGAACTACGTACGACATTAAGTGTTATCATTAACTTTGTCGGTGGTATTTACTTCATTTACTTACTATTAAAAGAAAGTAGGTCAGCATGATGATTGAAATCAAAGGATTATCCAAGTATTTTGGTAAGAAACCAGTTGTCGAGGATGTAACCATAACAATTGAACCAGGTACGATTACATCGTTTATCGGGCCGAATGGTGCTGGTAAATCCACGCTTCTTTCGATGGTAAGTCGCTTATTAGATGCTGATACAGGGGAAGTTTTACTTGATAAAAATAATGTGCAAAAGTGGAAGTCTTCTGAGTTTGCACAACGTGTATCGATCTTGAAACAATCGAATTATTTAAATGTACGGTTAACAATCCGTGAGCTTGTCGCATTTGGTCGCTACCCTTATTCAAAGGGGCGCCTTACAGATGTGGACGAAAAATTCATTGATCAAGCTCTTGAATATATGAACTTAGTCGATATCCAGGATAATTTTTTAGATGAATTATCAGGTGGACAAAGACAACGTGCTTTTATTGCAATGGTAATTGCTCAGGATACAGACTATGTATTGCTGGATGAACCATTGAATAACCTTGATATGAAACACTCTGTTCAAATTATGAAGATTTTACGTAAGCTTGTCGATGAGCTTGGCAAAACAGTTGTTATTGTCTTGCACGATATCAATTTCGCATCTGTATATTCAGACCGAATCGTAGCATTGAAAGATGGCAAGCTTGTTAAAAATGGACCAACACATGAAATCATTAATTCCGATGCCTTACGTGAAATTTATGATATGGATATCCCAATCCAAGAGCAAAATGGCTGTCGGATCTGTGTTTACTTCAATTCACATGCATAAGACCTAGAGAATCAATTCTCTGGGTCTTTTTTATAAAGTGGGAGTGATGCAGGGAATGAATGCAAGTAAATGCGGAATAATAAATAAAACTACAATAAAATGTATAAAAATTTATATATTTTGTATTGACGGAAGTATTATATGCATCTATAATGAGAATTGTTATCAGTGATAATGATTCTCATTTTTAGTAATAAAATTACATAATGTTTAAATAAGGAGAGGAATCAAAATGAAGAAATGGAAATTTGCAAGTGCGATCTTAGCTTTAACTGTAGCGCTTACTGCTTGTGGCAATGACGATGAGGCAGCAAAAGAAAAAACAAACGAGACAGACGTTGCAGGGGAACAAGCAACAAATGAAGCTACAGGTCAATATCCAATGACTATTTCTCCAACTATCGCTTCAACTAACAATGAAGAAGCAGGTACAGTAAGTTTTGAAGATGTAACATTTGAATCAATGCCAGAAAAGATAGTTGTATTTGACTATGGTTTCCTAGATACACTAGATGCGCTAGGTGTTGAAGGTGTTGTAGGGGTTCCACAAGATTCTAGTTTACCAGAAAACCTTGAAGAGTATGCGAGCGACGATTATGTGAATGTTGGGACATTAAAAGAACCATTACTTGAAGATATCGCTGAAATCGGCCCAGATGCCATTTTCATTTCTGCCCGTCAATCTCCATACTATGAGGAATTGAGCGAAATCGCACCTGTAGTGTTTGTTGGAACTTCACAAGACGACTACTGGAACACATTTTTAGCATCTGTAGATGTAGCAGCGAAAATGTTTGATAAAGAAGATAAGGCAAAAGAGCACATTGCAACAATAGATTCTGCAATCGAAGAAGTTAAGGCGTTATCAGGCAACTATGAAACTTCTTTAGTGACAATGTACAATGAAGGTAAATTATCTGGTTTCGCGCAAGACTCTCGCTTTGGTTATATATATGATATCTATGGTTTCAAGCCAGTAACAAATGATATCGCAGCATCTTCTCACGGATCTAACTTTGGGTTTGAAGCAATTCTTGAATTTGATCCAGAAGTATTATTCGTAATTGACCGTACTGCTGCGGTGGGTGATCAATCTAATATCGACAAAGATATGGAAAACAAAATCATTCAGAAAACGAAAGCTTATCAAAACAAACGAATCGTTTATCTAGACGGTGTACTTTGGTACCTAAGCGGTGGCGGTTTACAATCTGAACTTGCCAAAATCGAAGAAATTCTAGCTGAGTTAAAATAATTTGTACTAAGGCTGTCCAGAAAGTCAGTGGAAAAACTGATGATCTGGGCGGCTTTTTTTATTGAAATGGCAAATGTACAACATGTCCCACAGCACAACTTCCTTAAAAAAATACTCCAAGATCCCCTAGATTTTGTTATACTGAAGTTAAAAATGGAATTGTATGGAAGAAAGGGGCATGCATATGAATCGGACCATACTAATTGTGGATGACCAGCCAGAGATAGTTGAGCTTCTAGGTCTTTATTTAGAAAAAGAGAATTATAGAATTCTTGAAGCCTTTGACGGGCGTGAAGCACTTCAAATCATCGAGCGGGAAAGCATTGATTTAATGCTTGTCGACCTAATGATGCCCAATATTAACGGATATCAGCTGATAAAGAAAGTAAGACAGGATTTGCACATCCCTATCATCATCATTTCTGCAAAGAACGAGGATTACGATAAAATTCTTGGTCTCGGGCTTGGCGCAGATGATTTCATTCCAAAGCCATTTAATCCATTAGAGGTGATTGCTCGAGTACAAGCTCAGCTTAGAAGAAGTTATAGCTATAAGCAGGAGTCGGCACCCCAATCTGAAAGTCTTCTTATTAAGGTGGGGGATATCGTTTTGGATGAAAGCACCTATTCTGCTAGGAAGGGTGACGCTACAATTCCACTTACTAAAATCGAATATCGAATATTGGAGTTATTAATGAGTTCACCTGGTAGAGTGTATACAAAACAACAAATCTTTGAACGAGCCTGGAATGATTATTATATGGGTGGAGAAGAAGACAACACGATTAACGTTCATATATCTAAGCTAAGAGAAAAACTCGAGGAAAACCCGAAAAAACCAAACTACATAAAAACAATCAGAGGCCTTGGCTATAAATTTGTGAGCCAATTATAGAACATATGAAACTATGAGGAAGAGATAAATGAAAAAAGTGATCTATCGGATCTTTCCAGAACAAGAAGGAGTAATCCCGTATTTATACATTGCAAACCTGGTTTTTCCACTTTACTTTTTATTTCAGGAATCACAAGGGAAGATTTTTCTTGGTCTATTGCTAGTGGTAGTCTTTGTTTTTGTATATCGACTGGTGTATTGGAGCCCCCAACACACCCTTCCACTTATTTTTATTCAAATGTCAATCATTCTATTATTTGGTTTTGTGTATGACCCACTGTATATTTATATGATATTCATTGTTGTGTATCAGATGGTTCGTCTCCCTATGCAAATGCTCTATGTCCTTTGTGGCCTGTTCACAATTTTTGGTCTGTTCCTCGTTTATCAAGTTGTCCTTTCAGGAGAATATTACGCCATTCTTAACTTAGGCCCGCCTTTATTTGGTGGCAGCATCCTCCCCTTTATCATGAAAGGGTCGATTAAGTATAAGGAAATGAGCGAAAACTTGAAACGAACTGCGGAAAAGCTTGAACAAAAGAATCGAGAAAAAACAAGATTAGAAGAGAGTAAAAAGCAAATGCTTGCTGACATTTCACATGATTTAAAAACTCCAATCACCACGATTCAAGGTTATTCCAAGGTGTTGTATGAAGGACTTGTAGAAGACGAGGAACAAACGAGGAAATACTTAAGGTACATCTATGAGAAATCAATTCGTGTAACGTCATTAATCGATGAACTTTTTATGTTTTCAAAATTAGATAGTCCTGACGTTCCTATTCAAAAAGAGAAAAAAGATATTTGTGAATTTTACCGGGGAGTTATTGCAGAGCATTATGATATTTTTGAGGAAAAGGACATGGAGCTAGTTATCGATATACCAGACGAAAAAATAATGTACGCATTTGATCAAAAACTGTTAAATAGAGCGTTATCGAATCTTCTTCAAAATACAAACAAATATAACTCAGAGAATACGAAAGTTTTTCTTACATTAACTAAGAATGAAGAAAAAATAGTAATTGAAGTAGGTGACGATGGTATCGGCATCAGAGAAGACATCGCCCGAACATTATTTGATCCTTTCGTAAGAGGCGATAAAAGTAGAATGAACGATGAAGGCTCAGGACTTGGCCTTGCCATCACAAAGAAAATCATTGAACTACATAACGGAAACATCCGAGTAGACACAACACCACAAAAAGGGAAAACCAATTTTATCATCGAACTCGCACTAAAAGTATAGCCACGGCTATACTTTTTTAAGTTTAAGCAAGATATAAGACTCACTTAAGGTTGAGTTAAGGTTCGCTGACTATGATAAAAGTAACAAAACAAAGGGAAAGCAAAAAGGAGGACCTTAACATGAATCAATCTGTTATTGAGCTTACAAATATATCGAAAAGTTATGGAGATGTAAAAGCTGTTGACGGTATTAGTCTACAAGTCAAAAAAGGAGAAGTGCTCGGAATCATCGGTGCGAATGGAGCGGGAAAATCAACCACTCTTGAAATTATGATGGGCATTCGAAAACCTGATGCAGGAACTGTTAAAGTTTTAGGGATGAATGTTGAAGAAGCATCAAATGAAATCAAACAAAAAATCGGTATCCAGCTTCAACAAACAGCCCTATACGATCGAATCAAAGTCAAAGAAGCACTTAAATTATTTAGTTCCTATTATGATAAAACACGAAACTTACAAGAAATCATCGAAGCACTGGGGCTCAAGCCTTATCTAAACAAATATGTTAAGAATCTGTCAGGGGGATGGCAGCAGCGTACATCGCTTGCATTAGCGCTAGTAAATGATCCAGACATCATCTTTCTCGACGAACCAACGACAGGATTAGACCCACAAGCAAGACGTGATCTCTGGACCTGCATCAACCGATATCGTGACGAAGGAAAAACAATACTCTTATCAACACATTACATGGATGAAGCGCAAAAGCACTGTGACAGAATCGCCATTATAAAAAAGGGAAAGCTTGTTGCCTGTGAGAAACCACAGAATTTAATCGATTCTTACCTGCAAGGAGCAGGAACGATGGAAGATGTTTACCTAAAATATGCGGTTTCACAATAAGGAGGAAAAACAAATGCAATCAATTATTACACATACACAAATGGAATTAAGATTATTTTTTCGCGAAACCCTAGCTTTATTATTTACTTTTATTGTTCCTGCCGTCAGCTTTGTCGTTTTCGGGTTAATGTTTGAATCAAATTCATACGAGGGACTAAATTACTTCCAAGCGTACATTCCAAGTATGATTGCCATCATTATTTTTACAACAGCCTTTTTCTCAATGGGGCTCCAGATCGTAATCGATCGTGAAAAAGGTGTTTACAAACGTTTAAAAGGAACACCAATCAATCAAAATGCTATCTTTGCTGCAACCATTATAAAAGGCTTTATCGCAATATATGTTGGGGTAATTGAGATACTTTTGATTGCAAAATTTGGTTTTGGTTCAGAACTAACTGCGCATCCATTTGAATTTTTTGTAGCTTTAACATTTAGCGCGATCACATTTTTCTCCATCGGTTTTATTGTTTCAAGCATTACAAAGAGGATGCAAACTGCGTTAGGCGTTGCCATGATTGCGATGTATCCAATGATGTTTCTATCAGGGGCAACAATTCCGTTAGAAACGTACCCAGAGATACTGCAAAAGATTGCTGCCATTGTACCGCTTACCTATGTAGTTAATGTCTTAAGATATGGCTGGAATGGAACACTATTTTCTTCAGGTACATTGCTTGACATCGGGATCTTATTTGGAATTCTAATTGTATCCACAATCATCGGTTTAAAATACTTCAAATGGACGGACTGATAGAGTGCCTATTTTTCAAGGATTGTGTTAAACGTCTATACACATTTAGTTTAACGACGTATCTTATAGTGTAGGGCATACCTCCTCAGATGTTAGCGAATTTTGTGCGAGAGAAATCTCGCACCTTTTTTTGTTTTACTTCTTTTAGAAAGTTGTTACTATAGTAGGTAAGGAGGCGTAATAATGCGAATTTTATCAACATTTATTCCGATTGAAGAAGTAACAGAAAAAATGAAAAAGGCGTTTCCGGATGAAGAATTTATCTATTATGAGGATATAGAAGAGGCCTTACCGGAACTACATAAAGCAGATATCTTACTTACATACGGTGAGGACTTAAACTCCGAACATATTGAAATGGCCAAAAATCTAAAATGGATTATGGTGATATCAGCAGGATTAGAACTAATGCCTTTTCAAGCGATTAAGGATAAAGGGCTTCTTGTTACAAACGTAAGGGGAATTCACAAAATCCCAATGTCCGAATACACACTTTCGATGATGCTACATGTCACAAAGAAAAATAAAAAAATCGTTGAGCAGCAAAAAGACAAAAGCTGGGATCGCCTGACGAATTTTCCGGTAGGTGAGTTACATGGAAAAACACTGGGCATCCTGGGAGTGGGTGCGATTGGCGGTGAAATAGCTCGACTAGCAAAAGCTTTTCATATGAAAGTCATTGGATTAAATCGCAGCGGGAACAAGCATGAATTTGTTGATGAAATGGTTCAATATGATGGACTTAATTACGTATGCGAAAATGTTGATTATCTTGTTTCGGTCCTACCGAGTACGGATGAAACAAAATACATTCTTACTGATACACATTTTGATTTAATGAAACAAGGCGCTGTTTTCATTAATATTGGTCGTGGTGATTTGGTGAAAGACGAAGTCATATTACGAGCGGTTCAATCAAATAAGATTTCACATGCAGTGTTGGATGTGTTCGAAGAGGAACCGCTACCAAGTGATCATCCTTTTTGGACACTTGAAAATGTGACAGTTACCCCACATATCTCGAGTAAATCAAAATTTTATCAACCACGATCATTTGAGATTTTTGAACAAAACCTACATGTTTTTAAGCAAGGCGGCAGTGAATTTATCAACAAAATTGATCTAGACCGGGGGTATTAGTATGAAAATCTATACTAAAACAGGGGATAAAGGCACAACCTCATTAGTATATGGACAGCTAGTTTCAAAAAATGACCTACGTGTTGAGGCATACGGAACTTGTGATGAAGCGAATTCAATGATCGGATTAGGATTAAGTCACCTGCACCATACTAAATTTGAAGGCAAAGAAGAGGTTGAGGTAATTTTCAAAAAGGTTCAAACGACATTGTTTCACGTCGGTGCCGAACTTGCAACTCCTGTAGGGAAAGAAGTTAAATGGAAAGTATCAGACGAGGATATTTCCCTCCTTGAGACCACAATCGATAAATGGGATGCACAAATTCCCCCACTTACAAACTTTGTATTACCAGGTGGTAGCCAAGCTGGGGCTTCCTTCCATGTTGCCAGAACAATCGTAAGAAGAGCTGAAAGAAAAGCAGTTGCAATCGGAGAACAGGTAAATCCATTAGTTACCTCTTACTTAAATCGACTTTCTGATTTTCTTTTTGTCGCGGCACGCTACGTTAACCATAGACTTGGGCAGGGTGAACCAACCCTCCATCAGTGAATTATTCCAAAAAAGAATCGTAATTCAATCGGATTAGTCATATAGTAATGGTAGATATGTTGACAAAAGCGGTCGGAGCGAGATACACTAATTATAAGGATTATAAAGTAATAATGTTTACTAGAAAGAGGTGCATGGCGGTGTCAGACAATCACTTGAAAGAAGCGCTTGATACGTTGAAAGAAACCGGGGTTCGAATCACTCCGCAACGTCATGCGATACTAGAGTATTTAATTAATTCAATGAGTCACCCGACTGCAGATGATATTTATAAAGCACTTGAAGGAAAGTTTCCAAACATGAGCGTCGCAACCGTGTATAACAATCTTCGTGTTTTCAAAGAAGTAGGCTTAGTGAAAGAATTACCTTACGGAGATTCATCAAGCCGTTTCGACTTTATCACTACTCAGCATTATCATGTGATTTGCGAAGAATGTGGTAAAATTGTGGACTTCCATTACCCAGGATTAGATGAAGTGGAAGCACTGGCTGCACATGTAACAGGCTTTAAAGTTAGTCATCATAGAATGGAAATTTACGGCTCATGTCAAGAATGTCAAAAGAAAGCTGCTCATTAAAAAAAGCTGACGAGGAAATCCTGTCAGCTTTTTTCTATTTTGTTGTATTTTTTACTATTGTATTTTTCATCAAACTCTTTTCCTTCAAGGTTTGGATCAAGTGTTAGTGGTTCCTTACAATACATACACACGTCCACGCGACCTAGCATTTTAGTTTGCTTCTGACAAGAAGGACAAGTTACCTGAATGGTTCGAGTCGAAAGCAAGCCAATCCAGAAATAAACAACAGTACTTGCTAAAATAAAAAGAAGACCAAGGATCATAAAGATTGTCATTACGATAACATTTTCTTTAAAGAAGATTCCCCCGTACATGACAATAAATCCAACGAAAATCAAAGCGAGAGCAAAAGAACGAATTTTATTAATTTTACTTGAATATTTTACACCCATGTTTAATCTAACCTCCTTCATATACTATACAATATAAAAAAGAAAGATAAAAATAAAAAAAAGATTCTGCATAAGATGTGAAGGTTTTATTTTTTCGACGTCGAAATATATACCCAACGGATTTGATTGGAGGAAATCAAAATGGAGGATTTACTTCGCCCCCTTTATCAGGAAAGAGCAAGCCAACCCAGTACATTAGGGATCATTCTAATTGAAAAGGGGAAGGATGCTTTTACTTATACCGATTATTTTGACATAGCCTTACTCGTCATTGTAAAAGAGCATGAGAAGAATATTTTCATCAAACATTACAATTACGATAATAGAAAAGCATCTTTATATACTGTAAAAGAAAGTCAAATAAAAGAATGGTTTCTATTAGGATCTAATCGAAAAATTGTAAACTGGATCTTAAACGGAAAAGTACTATTTGATCGGAATGAATACATCATTAATTTAAGAAACAAGCTACATGAATTTCCCACAGAAGAAAGACAGATAAAAATGGGTATGGAATTTGCAAAACTAATTCGTCGTTATCAGGATGGAAAAGCATTTTTTAATGCAAAGCAATATTTAGATGCATATAATTATGTCATTCATGCGCTCCATCATCTAGCTAGACTAGCGATCTTCGAAAATGGCTTTCATCCTGAAGTCACAGTCTGGAATCAAGTGAAACAAATTGATCCCCAAATTTATAAGCTGTATATTGAACTTTTGGAAAGTGAGGAATCACTTGAAAAGCGACTAGAACTTTTATTCTTGGCTAGCGAATTCCTCATACATTCAAGGGCAAAACGTGGAGCGTGTCATATTATAAATGTTCTATCTAATAGAGATGACTCTTGGACTTACAGTGAAATAATGGAACTTCCTGAACTTAAAGTGTACTCAGTGGATCTTGAAGTTTATCTAGAATTCCTTGTAGAAAAACACTTTATAAATGTAGAAAAGCTCAAAACAAAAGGGAAAGGAATTTTCCATAGAACTTATCATGTTAAGAAGTAAAACTTCTAACTCCTTCATATATTTGAAGGAGTTTTTATTATTTTAATAAAATATTGCATTTTGGAGTTGACGGATGATTGAACCGCATGTTATATTATATTTCGCCGCTGAAAAACAAACAGCAGCCGACAAAAAGTTTTAAAAAATATTATTGACATTAATAAATCGCCATGATATATTAATAAAGTCGCTTCTGAGCGGCGGGTCAAAAAATTCTTTGAAAACTGAACACAATACAAGCGT
>NZ_NSEB01000026.1 GCF_002734215.1 Fredinandcohnia onubensis | reverse complement strand
ACTATTCGAAGCTAGTTATGTCCCAGCCTCGTTTTTTTTTGACTAGGAACGTAAAGGCACAATTGCATTTGCCCTTTTTCAACAATGAATGGACAAACACACTTCCAACTTTATTAAAAATGTATAACGTAAAGTATTGAGTTGGGAGGTGAGATATATGGGGAAGAAGGAAAAAGATAAGTCAAAAAAACACAATGAAATTCGGGCAATTGTAAGAGAAGAATTGGAGAATGTACTACAAAATCTCTCTGGCAATATTCAATTTAGTTTTAATCCACCAATAGAAGAACCAACAACTGAAACAGTAGACACAACAGAAGGGACCGAAGACCAAAATCCAACAGAAGAACAAGTAGATACAAAATCAGACTCCACTGACCAGGAAGAGTCATGAGTTAGCAATGAAAGGGCTGCTTGCGAATTAAAGCAAGACAGTCTTTTCATAAATAAGTCGAACAAATTTGACATTTCTAATTAATCTGTCCTACACAAGTAGAAATCCCAAGAATAATATACATTGATAGACTTTTACAAACAAAAATTTGTAAGTGCTTTTTATAAAAAAATGGAACGAAATAAGTTGTGAGGTGAAATTGAATTGAATAAACAAGTGAATGTAGACTGTAAGGAAATAGAGACCTATGTAAATAACATTACTGTTCAAGCACATGAGGACGCTGAAGTGACAGTCCTATATAATAATACATCACTTAAAATGATTGGAAAGGGCGTACATGGGGCCGTATTCCAAGCAAATGAAGATGTCTGTATTAAAGTATATGGGGAAGAAGATGTTTGTGCCAGAGAGCTTTATGCGTTAAGTCTTGGTCAACATACCACTCTCTTTCCAAAAGTATTCTGTAGTGGTCCTAAATATATTGCCATGGAAATGGTATATGGAATCGACTTGCGTGAATATTTACAATCTCAACCATTAACCAAAAACCTATCTGTTAAACTAATAGATCTTTTAACCACATATAAACAAATTGGTCTTGAAAGAATTGACCATCATAAGCGTCATATTTTTGTGCAAGATGATGGAAATCTAAAGGTTCTTGACGTAGGTACAACAGTATGGAGAAATCGCGTCTATCCATACCCTCGAAAACTCTTAAATAGCCTAGGAGATCAATATCGGGAGTTGTTTTTAGAACATGTAAAAGAAATGGCTCCTGCACTCCATGAAGAATGGCAGAAGTATATCGAAATGGAAAAATATGCAACAGCATTACATGAAAGATTCTTTGCTCCAGAGGATGTATCCCTTAAGAAGCTTAAAAAAGAAGAAGAAATTCTACGAACAGGCGACAATGAATGGGATTCAAAAATCGAGGATCTTGTAAGAAAAGTTCATAAAGATCAATGGATCAAAGCCCTAACTGCACAAGGAGTAGACATTGAATATGTAAAGGCAAATGCGAAGGAACTTGAACGAGAATATATTTATGGTGATAAAAAGAAGAACAAAAAGGGAGATACTTTTTCCAAATCCGATGGGAAGAAGAAATCAAGGGTATTCACCTCTTCATCAAAGAAGAAACGGAAAAAGTAATAGTATGGTGAGAAAGAAGGTAAGAATCTAAAGAAAGGAGGCTAATTTTGAAAGTACTAGTGATTTGGCGCTTATTGACAGTTGGTGGAGTGAATGCAGGCTGGCGCAATCGCGCCGTTTATTTTAAAAAATATGGCATTGAAACTGATTTTATGTATGTGAAAGATCTTGGTGGCATGCATATCATGGAGGACGTAGCAACTGTTTATTTAACCGATGATAAAGAGGAAATTGTAAATATTATTGATAAGAACAAGTATGATGTAATCATTATTTGTGATACAAAAAAGGGCTTTAAATGGATTCGTAAGGCGAATTACAAAGGACCGTTATTACTTGAGGCGCGTACTCCAGAAATTATCAAACTGTATCGCCATCTTCCAGACTTTGATACCGTTCAACCTGACCGTATTATTGTCCCCTCCCATCACCAAAAGCGCCTCGCATCGATATTAATCGATTCAAATGCACCCTATGAGGTAATCTACAACGGGATTAATACCGAATTTTTTAAACCACTAAATCCAGAAGATATCCACTTAAACAAGGAACCTATCATTCCAAAGGGAAGAAAGGTAGTTGCCTATATCGGAAGACTCGATGGCCGAAAAAACTGGAAACTATTAATGGAAATAGCTCATCATATCAAAAGTGAGCGGGAAGACATTGAAATTTGGATCATCGGTGGGGACAAAAGTGTTCAAAAGGATGAATTTGTGGCCTATTGGAAGAATCATGGATTAACAGATATCGTTAAATGGTATCCGGTTATCCCATATCAGGAAATGCCACATATGTACTCTAAAGTTAGACAATCCGGTGGATGTACGATTGCAACGACTAAGGGAGAGTCGTTTGGGAATACGTTTATCGAATCCATGGCATGTGGGGTACCGGTCGTTGCGCCAGGGATCTCATCCATTCCAGAAATAGTTGAGGACGGAAAGACGGGCTTATTATATATCGAGGAAAATGCGCGTGATGCTGCAAAAAAGATCTATCAAATTGTGGATGCACCTGAATATTATCAAACATTATCAGCTAATGCTCGGAAACGGGTTGAGAATAATTTTTCAATCGAAACTTGTGCTGAAAGCTATATTAAACTACTTCGTGAATTGACTGGAGGTGACGGACATCCAACCAACTAAATACCATCAATTATATGAAGGGAAATCCAATAATGCCCATCTTATTTCTTTTGATAATGGAAAACAGTATATAGTGAAATTTTTTAAGGAAGGCCAAGATAAGGTATTGTTTAACGAATGGGTTGGGTATTCAATTGCACGCTATTTACAGCTTCCAGTCCCTCCAAGCCGCTTTGTACAAATTCCTGAATCCTTCTATAGTGAATTAACCGGTGGCCAGTTTGTAAAGGTTACGAATACACAGTTTGCCATTGAATATATTCCAAACTGTCAAAACGCGCATGATTTGACATCCCCAAATGTGATTAATCGCAGCCAGCTTGCCGGAATTATCATTATGGATTACTGGCTCTATAATCTGGACCGCACTAGGAAAAATGTGCTTTTTAAAGAAACACCTGAAGGAAATCACATGCTGTATATTATCGATCATGCAGACCTTTTTGGTTCATATGCTTGGGATAGTTCAAATCTCTCCACATACTGTAGGAAGCTAATGAAAAGTGCGACACATGAATTAATCGCTAGTTTCATTCCAGATGAGAAAGATTTTTATGACCAATTGTCCATCATACAATCAATTCCAATCCATTTATTAAATGAAATTGTCGCTTTCACACCAGAAGACTGGGGCGTTACCGAGGATGATAAAAAACGAGTTGTCGATTATTTAGTGTGCCGTCGAGATATGGTTTTATCTAAATTGATAAGGGACTTTATCAAATCACGATATCGACAGCTTCATTCAAAATCGTAAAGGACAGCTCGCGATGCTGTCCTTTTTTTAATACCAATTTTTAGGAGGAATGTACTTGCTCTCGTTTACAAAGGTGAAAATTGGTGATTCGAATCATTGTATTTACGTCAATGGACAAACAAATAAGGGGAGACAGTTGGTAGCTAGTGATGGGATGTTACACCCAAAGGTTACAGAATTATGGAGAACAGCGGCAACCAAATTCTTTCCTAATCTGGTTCTTGATATAGGGGCTGGATATGGTGATGTTTTGTTTTCAACAGAGTACAATCAGGAAGCCAAAATTGTAGGAATCGAAGCAAATAAAGAATACGAACCTTGGTTTATACAGTCTCAAAATGAACACTTTAACAGAAAGCAAATCGAGCTTAAATACTCCTTAGGCCAACTTGAATCAACTGAGATTAAGTGCAGAAAGTTGCTTTTTAAAATGAATCTTCATGGAAATGAGAGAGAAGGACTTATAACACTTGAAAAGCTTACAAAAAGCTGTGAAGCTGTTTTGGGAATACTCGATTTCAACAGTATCTATCTAGAGGAAAATGGTACAAGAATCGATGAATTTCTTTCGTATGTAAAAGCTCATTATGAGGTATTTGTACTAAAATCCACTAACAAATTAATCAAACTGCAGCCTCTAACATATCCCATTCTAAAAAGAACCCTCAAGAAACCATATATTATTACCGATTTATTGCTAGTTTCAGATGCAAATCTAGTAAGTCTATTAGGCTATAAAAGATCAATCAATTATTTAGATAGAGGACAATACTATCTAAAAGATTAGGGTGGTATTTATCGAGGATGAAGACCAATTCAAAGCTATGAGACAGTCAAAAAGTCCTTCATCGGGCTTATGAAGACCAATTCAAAGCTGTGAAAGCAGTAAAATGGTCTTCATCAACCAAGGAAAGTAAAAAAGAACAGCATTTTAGTAGTTTACAATAATCTTATTAAGCGAAAAGGACCCCTTTGGCAGTTCCTTGCTATAGACAAATCCGTCTACAACAACAGATTGACTTTCCTCATTTTTCATTAGGGTAATATCAAATTGGGGGAAAATAATGGTTTCGTTAGGTTCTAGGGGGTGTGGATCTGCATATTTTATCCAATATTCTCCGTTCTCCTTGATTTTTTCTTTCCAGTTCTCATGCAAAAAGACCCAATCGATATCGGTATCAATAAAATTATGAGATTTCTTTGTTCCAATTTTTCCGCTAAGGGTACCGGCATCTATAGGTGTTAGTTTGACGCAAACAATTATGTCATGTAAGGGATCGGTACCCGTGTTTTTAATAATAAAATCACCGATAATGGTAATATCATCTTCCTCCGTATTTGGTAAGAGGATCGAATAGGCAAAATGAGCCTGAATGCGAGGAAAGGTTTCAAGCGTGTTTTGTCTTGGCTCTTCAACCAGAGGCTTAGAAGCTATAACTTTTTGTTGGAACTGTGAAGAACGTTGTTTTTCCTCCTCAAGTTCTACTTCGAGCAGCATGATCTTTTCTTTTAATTTATAAATTTCCTTTTGATACGTCTCTATTTGTTGATCCTCAATTGTATATAATTTTTCTTGTAAATACTGATTTCGAACCTTTTCTTTTTCAATACTTGCTTGTAGGGATTTTAGTTTGTGCTCGTAGGATACAATTTCGGATTGGTAATGAATAATACGTTGTTTTAGTTGGATACTGTCTTCTGGCCGTCCCTGCTGCTGTCTGTGTTTCACGTGTATCCCTCCTCTCCCTTACAAGTTATGTAAGAAACGCAGAATTTGTGTTTTTGGACCATAAAAATATCGTGCACATATAATAAAGCAGAAAAAATAAACTAGACTGTTGAAATTTCAACAGTCTAGTTTAACCAGGTTCACTTAGTGTGCAGGAAAAACTTCTGGACATTGTGGAGGGAATTTTTCTGTTGGACATATTACGACTTCTTCTAGAATTTCTTCACGTGGTTGGCAGTGTTTAGCTTCGATTTCTAGCTTTACATCAGCCTCAGTTTGAACTTCTAGGCAAAGTGTTAGATTGATGTCAAGTTGTTGAATATCTTCTTCACAAATTAACGTTGCATCACATTCAGCTAATGACACATGCACATTTAGGTCTGTACCTTCAGGAGCACATAATAAGAATGTTTGCGTTGTAACGAATGGAATTGGAGTTTTTGTCATACATACAACATTATCCATATCATCTAGAATTTCTACTCCGATAAAGCCTCTAATTAGAGTTTTCACTCTTTGTAGTGTCACTTGATCACCATTCGGTAATGTTACAGTAACAGGTTGGCGTTGACCGATTTCTTGAACCATAACTTGATTATCCTCTTGGAAACCTGTTTCAATCGGATTACCCATTGAATCAGTTAAGAAGCAATTAACGGATACGTTGTCAAATTGCTCTAGAAAAGTACAAAGTTCTTCTAGTGTGCGTTCTGATTGGCCATTGCATTTGAATTTTACAGGAAGGTTGTTAGTGAATGAAAGATTTACGTCAATCTGGCGAGTGATCCAGTCATATATTTTCCTAGTCAGTATACAAACTCGTTCTGTATCTCTGTCTCTATCTTTATGCTTATTACCCACTTGTGTGTTCCTCCTTTTTGTTGTAATAACCCTTTGGGTATTGGGGCTACTGTATAGTATGTAAAAGCTAGTCATGTGTGCTGTGACATTAGCGGAATTTTGCTCATATGATATGAAGAAACAATCACAAGAGGAGGGGCAAAAAATGAACCGAATTTCTAGTAATCCGGTGATCCTACAGCAAAAAATTATTCATTTACAAGCGGAGCTATCAAAATATAAATCCATCCAAAAGGACAAATTACTTTTCGAAAATCAAAAATTGAAGGAACAAATTACTCAATTGCAATCTGAAAATGAGCTGCTAAAAAAACAGTTTGTTTCATCTAATATCCGCGAAGCAACACAAAAAAGACCAGCTGAATCGAACAATAAAATCCAGAAACGTCCAATGAATCCTGAAACAGAGGGCGTGGAAAATGGGTGGTTTTTTAGCAATCTCATCCATGAAAGCAATAAAAAATAAGCAGAACGTGGAAAACATTATGGTCTCATCGGACATATACTGACACTATACCAATCTATGGAGGAATTAACATGGACAATAATAAAAAAAATCATCCTTCAGACACTGTAAAAGTATTTTCTTCCTCTAATAAAAGTAAACCTGCTAAGAAGAAGTCTGGTGGCTGTGGGTGTAAGAAGGTACGTAAATAAAATGAGAAACCTCTCATCAGAATTATAATATGATGAGAGGTTTATCTTGTTATAAGGAGTTGGTATTTTGGAAAAAGTACAAATTGGAACATGGCCATAATCCAAAAAGGAGGTTCATACAAATTTATACCTCTCCTCAAATAGCCGAATAAATGAAGTGCTTGGTTAAAAGGTGATAATGTTATAGAAAGGAAGTATAAAGATATGCGAATTGTACAGATCTCAACAGATACAATCCCAGTCCCGCCTCCGAAATATGGTGGAATCCAACGAGTTGTACATTCTCTAACGGAGGACCTTATAAAAATGGGGCATGAAGTTTTTTTATATGCGCCAAAAGGCAGTATTACAAATGCAAAACTTATTCCATATGAACATAAGGGTCCTAATAATCGGAAAATTGCAGAATTTGTAAGAAAAACATTACCGGATGGAATTGATCTCATCCACGACCATACCCATTTTTCAATCATTGATCAACTAAATCTCCCTATACCAACCATAAGTACGATTCATATTAATAATAGTAATTTTCCTCGATATCCTGTCTATATCAGTCAAAAAGCCCTAAAGGATGTGGGAAATTCACTTGGTTTCTGTATATACAATGGAATTGACATAAAGGAATATGAGTTTAATGAAGAAAAAGAGGATTATTTGCTGTTTTTAGGTGAAGTAAGTCAGAAAAAAGGGATTCATCATGCAATTGAAATTGCCGAAAGAACAAATCGTGAACTCCGTATTGCGGGTCCAATCTTTGACAGAAAATATTATCTTAAAGAAGTGGCACCAAAAATTAATCAAAACCCAAATTTAAAATATTTAGGGGAGACTGGTGGAACTGAAAAACAAGAATTAATAAAAAATGCAAACTGTCTTCTATTTCCAATCACATGGAGAGAGCCTTTCGGATTAGTCATGGTTGAGGCAATGGCCTGCGGAACGCCTGTCCTGGCCTTGAATAATGGATCCGTATCTGAGGTATTAGGAGAATTTCCTGGATTAATCTGTAAAGATACTATGGTAATGATAGAAAAGATTGAAAAACAGTCATTCCCACAGCCAAAAATATTACGAAACTATGTTGCTGAAAAATTCACAAAGGAAAAAATGGTGGCTTCCTATTTGAAACTTTACGAAAAAATTGTAAATAAGGAAATTAAACCTATTAATCTAGTAAATCGAGGCTATAATGAATTAGATCAAAAGGGGGACGATTTCGATATAAAAAGCAACTATCAAACAGCAGATGTGTTCATAAAACAAGGGAAGATAAGAGAAGCAAAAGAAAAAATAGTTGAAGTGCTCATATTAACACAACCTACTCCCGACCTTTGCTGTTTACTCGGATTGTGTTTTATGAAAGAAAACAAATTGAATGAGGCAATTTTTTGGTTCGAACTGGCAACAAAGCTTGAAAAAAAGTCATATTTTATAGATGAAAAGAATGTGACATGGTACCCTCATTTAAAACTTGTTGTTTGTTACTATAAACTCGGAGACTATAAAAAAGCGTATAAACATAATGAAATTGCATCAACATACCTTCCCAATGATTCAAATGTAAAACAAAATAAGGAACTGATACTAAATAAGATGTATCATTCTGACTACAAGTCCAAGGTAAAACGTAATGTCAATGAAAAATTAAAAATTGTTCAAGTAGCTCCTGATATTTATCCCATACCCCCGAAAGATTATGGAGGTATCGAAAAAATAGTATATGATCTTACAGAAGAGCTCGTTAGGCTAGGGCACGAGGTTTATGTATTTGCCCCAAATGGATCAAAAACAAATGCAACACTACTACCTTATAACCATCAGGGAACATGGAAGATAAATGAAATCATAAGACAAGTAAAGGAGAGGCTTCCTGAGCAGGTTGATATTATACATGATCATACACATCACTCAGCTATTGAAAGACTAAATTTAGGAATCCCAACAGTATGTACTAATCATAATTTGGTACAAAATAATGTGAAAAATCAAGTATACGTTAGTCAAGCGATGGTAAACAAGCTGGCTCGCGGTTACGGAGAATTTGTTCATAATTCTATTAGGCTAGAAGATTATCAGTTTTGTGATCAAAAAGAAGACTATTTTTTATTTTTAGGAAGACTAACTAAGTCAAAAGGTATACATTTTGCTTTAGACATTTGTGAACAAGCCAATTTAAAATTAAAGGTTGCGGGACCATATCATGACATTCGAGAATATGAGAGAGAATATCGACCTAGAATGAGTAGGAATCCAAATATAGAGTATGTGGGTGCAGTTGGTGGCCAACTTAAACAAGACTTGCTTAAAAAAGCAAAGTGCATGTTATTTCCAACAAATTGGGATGAGCCATTTGGACTTGTAATGATTGAAGCAATGGCTTGTGGTACACCTGTCTTGGCATTAGCAAACGGTTCGGTACCTGAAGTAATGGAAGGTTTTCCAGAATTAATCTGTAATAGTGTTGAAGAAATGAAGGAAAAAGCAGTAAATATGACATTTCCATCACCTGCTGATCTAAGGAAGTATGTAGCGGAGCGGTTTTCTGTTAACAAAATGACAGAAAATTATCTGAAGATTTATCGGAAAATAATTGAAGAACATTAACAAAAATAGGAGTTTCATCGGAAACTCCTATTTTAGCTGGGTACCATTGGACAAACTTCCGGAACAGCAGGAGGTGGACAATTAATAGTATCTTTAATTTCTTCTCTAGGGTTACATAAAACACCACTTACTTCTACTTTCACTTCTCCAATAACCTGGATACTTTGACAAATCTGAATAAAGATTTGGACTTTTATACAGTTTGTATCCTTTTTTGTATGTGGAAGAATCTTCACTTTACATTCAAAGTCGGTTATTTCGCATTTTAGCGTTGTTCCTTCTGGGGCACATAGATGAAATGTTTCATATTCAAGAAAAGGGAAGGTACATACCATGCAAATTTTATTTTTTGAGTTAAGGAATTTAACAGTAATAAACCCTGACTTTAAGACGGTGATTTTTTGCAAAGTAACCTTTTTGCCATTTTGAAGTGTAATCTCGACATTTTCTCTGGGGTATTCATCAATTTGTTCTTCACATTTAATGGACTCATGTTCATATGGATCCAGAGGATTTCCTTTTTCATCAGATAGGAAGCAAATAGCATCTTTTATATCCACGTTACAAGGTTCTTCTACATGAGAGTAGTGAATATCTAATTCGAAATCTCCACAGCAACATGAGTTGGAGTGCTTTTCTTTTCCATTACATTGAATCTCGATGTGTTTAACCTTTCCGATTGTTCCACAAAAGGATTGACCTTCACAAATGGTATTTATTTTTTCTCCATTAACAAAGATGTCTAATTCACACCCACAAGAGGTGTTCAACTTAATTCTAACTGATGCTGTCACATGATCAATCCCGTACCCTTGCCAAAGTAGTGTTTTGGAGGAGGAATTGCATTTAATTTTAAAATCACAGCAGATACAATCTTTAAATTGTTCTTTCTTATGTGGAAAAGAAATAACTTCCTTTTCCTTAATATGAACAATTCGATTCACCCAGTCGAATACTTTTTTTGTTCGGATACAGTGTTTGTGTTCACTTTTTAATTCTGTGAGCTGCATGTAGTGCTACCTCCTTTCGTACAGAATGGTCATTTTAGTATATGGCTATTGACTATAATTTGTACTAGGCAAAAGCTTCAACCGTTATTAATTATCAAGATTGTCTATAAACCTTCATTTTATATTCACTATTTATTTGAAATATAGTAAATAAGCCGTTTCAAATTTTGCAAAGTAGAAATACAAATATATGGATTAAATTATCCAGGGGGTGTATTAGTGAGAAAATTTCATGATTCTTGCGATTGCAATGACTGTTGTGGAAAGCATAAGGATAAGAAAGAATCCTGTGACTTTGTAAAAGATAAACTTTGCTGTGAATGGTGTATTCCACATGGTCAAACGCAGAATGTTTATGTTGCTGCAGGAGTGAATGTTTTTGCATCAGGTTTCATTTCTGTAAACTGTACTGGAGATAGTAAGGTTACAGTACGATTTTTTAGAGATAATACTCCAGTTGCAGGACCATTTGATGTATTTGAAGGAAGCTGTATGACATTTACAGCAGCTAACTTTAACAGAATAGCAGTTACCTGTCCAAGTGTGGCTGGAATTGCTCCGCCTGAGAACGGCGATGACGACCACTGCTCAGGAAAAATCTGTATTACTCCACGCTATCAGGTAAAATGCGACCATCATGATCATGACCATGATGATTGCGGCTGTCACCACTAGATTTAATTTTGCGGGTATTGATTGTCTAAATCATACCCGTACTTATTTTTTTTTTGAAAATAGATAAAGGAAAAGTTTTAAATGAGCGGAGGTACAAGAATTGATTACAATTAGTCTATGTATGATTGTGAAGGATGAAGAGGCAACCCTATGGAATTGTCTTAATTCTGCTAAGGAAATCGCTGATGAAATTATCATTGTAGATACAGGTTCAACAGATCGTTCAATGGAAATTGCAAAGGAATTTACGGATAAAATTTATGAATTTGAATGGGTAGGAGATTTTGCACCAGCACGAAATTATTCCTTTAGCCATGCAACAATGGATTATATTTTATGGTTAGATGCTGATGACGTCCTTTTTGAAGAAGATCAGAAAAAATTCTTAGAGTTAAAGCAATCCTTAGATACTTCTATTGATTCTGTTTCGATGATTTATAATTATGGTTTTGATAAGTATGGTAATGTAAATTTGAGTTTTCGGAGAAATAGAATGGTAAAAAGAAGTAGGAACTTCCAATGGTATGGAGATTGTCATGTGTATTTACAGGTAGATGGGAAGATACTTGAAACAGATATTTGTGTTTCACACAAAAGAGTACATCATTCTACAGGAAGAAATTTGGCGATATATGAAAATAGAATTAAACGTGGGGATATATTTAGTGCACGGGATTATTACTACTATGCAAATGAACTGGATGAAAATGGTCATACAGAAAAAGCGATTGAAAATTATCTTATCTTTCTAAATATGAATGCTGGCTGGGTGGAGGATAAAATTTCTGCATGTGGAAGATTAGCATATTGCTATGGAAAGCTTGGTAATACAGAAAAGCAGAAAGAGGCGCTTTATAAATCGTTCGAATATGATAGACCAAGACCCGAGATTTGTTGTGAAATTGGATATCTATTACGTAGTAAGAAAAAATATGAAGCCTCAAAGTTTTGGTATGAGTTGGCAACAGAGTATGAAAGACCAAAGGAAAATTGGGGATTCTTTAATCCGGCTTATACAACCTGGGTGCCACACATAAATCTTTGTGTTTGTTATTACAACCTAGGTGATTATGAAAAAGCCTATTATCATAATGAAATAGCAAGAAAGTATCGTCCGGAAGATGAGAGTGTAATAAATAATAAAGAGCTGTTAGAAACGAAATTACCAATTCAAAAAGAAGATAGTAATGTAGAGGCATAGGTAAAATCTTATGCCTTTTTATATTGGTAATGAATGAGTTGATATGACTTTCGTACATTTTTCTATTATTCCTCTTTTTTGGTTAAACGCCGATACAAGTATCGATCTTTTACAATAGATTATAAGGAAACTATTTGAAAGAGGTGAAAATGAAATGTCAGGAATTAGATTTCATCATGATCATGATGACGACTGTATGTGTTCAAGTTGTTGTATGAGTGGTCCTAGAGGTCCAAAAGGTAAACGTGGTCCAACAGGCCCACCTGGGTCAACTGGCGAACGTGGTGCAACAGGCGAACGTGG
>NZ_NSEB01000025.1 GCF_002734215.1 Fredinandcohnia onubensis | reverse complement strand
TATAGACTGCACCCATGCCGGGCGCACACAGATGTAAACCCCTCACATATTGAGGGGTTTTATTTTTGGGATTATTATTCATTCATATTTTTTCAGCATAAATGATATACCTATATGGCGCATGACCCATATAACCAAATGGATAGCAGGTTGTAACAATTAGTTCTTCCTCATTATTTTGAAGGGTTATGATTGTTGTATCATCTGCATCGACAATTTCTGTATGCGTGATTTTATAGGAATACTCGCCATAAGGCACTTCAACCTTCATTTCATCTCCAATTTCGAGTTCTCCAACTCGTTTAAATACTGTATCACGATGACCTGATAAAACGATTTGGCCACCTTCATCAGGGTAATAGGAGCCCTTATAATGCCCTACCCCTTTCCGCAATTCATTCGGATCTGTTTCTTCTACAATTGCTAAATCTGCTTCTATTTTAGGAATTGTTAAGAGACCTACAATTTCACCCTGGTCAGGAATAAATCTTTCCCTCGTTTTTTCTATTATAGGTTACAGGTGATTGATTATAAATAATAAGATGCGATTACGGTTCCTAAGATTGTAAGTAGTAATAAACGTTAGATTTTTTCATTTTTATCCCCTAAAAAACAAAATCTAACAATATACTGCAATAAATTTAACGAAAAATGTTAAAAAAGTACCAGTTCTTTTAAAAGAACTGGTACTTTTTTCATACTTAATATTAGTAATAAGTTTTAAAATACTCATCAATACCGTCTGCGATTGCTTTCGCTAATGCGTTTTGGTACCAATCGGTCTTTAATTTTTGACGTTCAGTTGAATTACTGAGAAAACCAAGTTCAAGTAGAGTTGCTGGAACTGAAGTTTCACGAATAACTGAGTAGGCTGCTCCGTCTGTCCCACGGTTGTTTGCGCCTGTATTATTTAATAGATTTTTCTGTATAGCGTTTGTAAGTGTTACGCTTCGCTTAATCCGTTCTGCATTATTATGCATACTTTGATTAATTTTTGGAGGGTAATCTGAATCATATTCGTAGTAATACGACTCAATTCCATTGGCACTTGAAGATGCCGAATTATTATGATGAATACTTACAAAAATATCTGGCTGAAGTTGATTTGCTATTTTTGAACGGTCTAATAGTGACACATATGTGTCGCTATTACGTGACATATACACAGTATACCCACGATTAACTAATAATGACTGTACCTTTTTGGAAACAGCAAAGTTTAAGTCTGCTTCATGGACTCCAGCAGAAATGGAACCTGGGTCATAACCACCATGTCCTGGGTCGATAAAAACAGTTAACGGCTTTTTAAATGAATATTTTTCACTTGCCGCCATGCCTTGCCCTTTAGGAACTAACTTCACTTCAATTGCTTCTAACCTTTTGGAATGACCTTCAGATCCAGCTTTCATTCCATTTTTGGCCCATCCTAGCCATCCATAGGTCTGAATATGAACTCGATAATATACATCATAGTAATTAGCGATTTCACCAGTTAAATTGATCTTGATAGCTTCCATTCGTTTGCCTTGGCCCGATGTACCGGATATTCCACCATTCGAGACGTTTTGCATCCATCCGTAACTTTGAACATGCGTGGAATACGTAATGCCTCCACCAAAAGGATTGTCTTGAAGGTTAATTTTAATTGCTTCTAGACGTTTGGCTAGACCAACCTTTCCACTAACTGCCCCATTTTTCACATCATTAAGCCATCCGAATGATTGAACATGTGTCGAGTAAGTAATGGTTGGTGTCTCTATATATGAGCGTTCTGTAGAACCTGGTGCATTACCACCTTTTGCTACAAGTACAATTTGAATGGCTTCAAGTTTATTCGCTAAACCCGATGTACCTGCTGGTTCTCCATTTTTGGCCCAGCCTAGCCAGTTGAAATTCTGAGAATAGGCACGGTAATAAACATCATAATGATTTGCCAGTTCACCTGTTAGATTCATTTGAATCGCTTCAACTCTAAGGCCTTTTCCACTTGTACCACTGGTTTCACCATTTGATACACTATTTAGCCAACCTAAACTTTGGACATGTGTCTTATAGGAAATTCCGCCAGAGTATGGGGAGTTTTCAATCGAAATTTGAACGGCTTCAAGTCGTTTAGATTGATTTATAGTTCCGCTGGTTTCACCATTGAACACAGGATCAATCCAGCCGTAACTTTGGACATGCGTTTTGTATGTTACAGAAGGTTGACTCGGGTTAATATTTGTTGGTGGTGTAGATTCTTTTTTGACAATTTTAATTTCAATGGCCTCAAGTCGCTTAGCCTCTCCACTTGTTCCTGCCATTTCACCATTTTCCACCCAATCGAGCCAACCGTAATGTTCCGCATGAACACGATAGACAATATCGTACTTATGAGCATCTGGCCCAGTTAGTTCAATCTTAATTGCTTCTAAACGTTTGGCTTGACCTGTAGTACCACTGTCTTTCCCATCTGCAACATAGTCAATCCAGCCTTTACTTTGAACATGGGTCGAGTATTTTACACCTAGACCCTGTACATTATTCACCTTGATTCTAATACTTTCTAAGCGTTTTGCTTGTCCTGAAGTACCAGAAGTTTTTCCATCATAGACAGGTTTTTGCCATCCGATCCCTTGAACATGCGTTTGGTATTCAACCGATGGCTGTTCAATAGCTACAGGAGCCGCAAATGTGCGAAGCATTGTTACTGGTTGTGCCTCTTTTTGATTTTCTGGATTTGCCTCTGTTACATCCGAGGTAATAGATGCGGATCTCATTTCCATTGATTCTTTTGCTGCGTTAATAGAGTCATATTCTTCTTTTGTTATCTCTACTTTTTGATTTTTTTCATTTATTGAGAAATAGGATAATCCTCTGTTTTCAATTACAGTGCCTTTTTCATCAATGATATTCGTCTCTTGAATCAAAGTACCGTTATCGTTTTCGGTAACAACTGTAACTTCTTCACTAAATTCTAGAGGTTTAATAGTTTCGACTTTATTTACTTCCGAAGAAACTATTCTATAATGGAGGCTTTCATCTTCCGTTACCTTGAGTTCATTCAATTTATTAGAAACAACTAATACTACTGTTTCAGCATTGTTAGAAGAAACAATTTGATTCTGAATTAGACCGGTTACCGCTGACTTTGTGTCATCCGCCCACCCGGTTAAAGTTAATGTTATATGCTCATTAACCTTAATTTCCTGTTCGTCACCATTAAATTGAATGAAATAATAACTGAGATTATCCTGAAGATTGCTTGTATTTCCAGATTTAAATGCATAGGAGATACTTGCGTTAGAAAATGACATAAAACTAATTAACAACAGACTGACTACTACTATAAATTTCCTTCTCATCACCCATAATCCCTACCAATGAATTTTAATACTTAAAAAAGACAGTTTATATTTCATATAATCTGAACCTACGTATTAATACCTATCATTCTAGCATAATTTACAAAAATCGACATTAATTTATTGTAAAATATTATCAAAGTTGCTGGATAAAAGGCACCCCTGTTTTTGAGAAATAATCATATCCTACGATGCATCAGTTTTGGTTTGAGATTCGTCTAATTGGTGTAAGGGGGGAAAGTTGTGAAAGAAGAAAGTACTGGGAGGATGAGAGAGATATCAAATGAGGAGCTTGTAAATCAGCTTTTTGACTTATATGGCAATGATTTAAAACGAATTGCGTTTATGTATGTGAACGATCTTTCCTTGTGTGAGGATATCATTCAGGAAGTGTTTATTTCGTGCTATAGGAATCTTTCTACTTTTCGAAAGGAAGCGCAATACAAAACCTGGCTCATCCGCATCACCATTAATAAATGCAAGGATTATCAGAGAAAATGGAGCTTTCGAAACCTCATCTATAAGCCAATTATGGAGCCATTCATCCACTCTAATGAAGTGGCGGCAGAGGACGTGTATGTAAAGTCAATGGAATCGAATCATATTTTGACGACCATTTCCAAACTACCGGCTATTTACAAGGACATTCTTATTCTATTTTACTATCAGGATTTAACGATGGGAGAAATTTGTCAGATTACGAATGTGAAATTAAACACGGTGAAATCCAGATTGGCACGAGGAAAGCAGCTACTGAAACAAATGTTATTAAAGGAAGGTGTTGAGTATGGACCAATTCGATAAGGAGATAAAACAAGATCTGCATACCTATTTAAAGAGTGAAATAAACATCGAGCCAAAAGAGAAACAGAGGCTTAACGAGAGAATATCAAGAATCAATACTAATAAACCGCGAAAAGTTGGATACTATGCGGCAATAGCTGGAGCCATCGTATTATTGTTATTGCTTGCTACCCCGATGCTGAAGGACTTTGAAGATAACAACAAACCTGGTGCAGATAATGATAAAATCATTGAAAACCATCCTGATAAGGATAGCGATTTGAACGAAAAAGAAGTTCCTATTGTTGAGGTCAATGAGGAAGACGAACATGTTGTAGATATAGAGGAGGAACAGGAGAACTCACCTGTTGATAAGACCAACGAGGGGCCCGCTTTCGTGCCTTTGAACAGTGACGAGGCGTTTGCCATTATTGAGGGCCTAATTACGAACGTGAGAGATCAGTTTAATCAGGCTGGTCAAAAATACGGCTGGGGTCTTGAACGAAATTTTGTTGAGGCTGAATATGCACCTTTCGCTAAAGATTTACGTGAATTTGCTACCGATCAATTCGTACAAGGACACTTGTTTGAAATAGCAAAAGATTATTGTTACACAGGCTGTGACGCTGGTTTTTTTCCGAATTTATTTGCAACAGTGCGCCATAACCTTAGTGTAAATACTGCGGACAAAGTTACCCTTTCTTTCCTTGATACACCGAATATGCTCCATGATGGCTTTGAAACAACCATCTCGCTTCAAAAAGAAGGCGGAACTTGGAAGCTTGCCAGCATTGAAAATAAACGTATGGAGTTAATTGATTACCAGATTACAAGAGAAGAAGCGGACCAGTTAATGTCAAATTATGAAGGGTTTACATTTATCAAGGAAGTGAAGGGTGTCCACGACCGACTTTACTGGGATTCTCCTCAAACGACATCAACAAAGCCCTTTGATGCCACTATCTATATTTATTACATGCCGAAAAATGATACGTATTTTGGCATTTACTCTGATGATGGGTCGTCGCTAGATGATTATATGGTTAAGGAATATTTAAAATAAGTTTTGAAACGCAAAAAGAAGTGACCTTGGTCACTTCTTTTAAATGGTTTAGGTTAGGTGGTAAAGTTATACTTTTTTATAGCTTTGTAATGTAGTTAATAGCAGCTCGCTCGTGGTATTGCATCTTTGATTTAATATCTGACTTAATATCTTCGCTCCGGCAATCCTCAATCAAGACTTTATTTTTACTATATTGCATGCTGTGCCAATAGTACTTTGCTTTGTATATTACTTTTTTCATTCATATTCCCCTTTCGATTTACATAAATCGACGGAGCCTCGTGTTCGGGAACTGGCTGGCATAGTCCAAAAGACCTTAGCCCCTGTAGTTTTGCGTCATCACCTTTCAGTGATTTTGCCGTTTCGTACGATTTATGTATGATACGTTATTACTATAGACTAAGAGGCGAATCTATTGAAAGGGACTTTAGGACTATTTTCAATGTGTACGATGCTTTGTTAGTAGAATTTTGTCGAATTCGGTCGTTTTTCGAAATAGATTGTGAGGTTTATTGAGGAAGAAATTGGGGAATTGCGTTTTATTTAGAGAAATTGTGCCTCCAACCGGCAGAATTGCTTATAGCAGTTTTTCGGACTGGTACCGTGCTAGTTTCTTCACGTCAGAGACAAAAAAGACTAGCAATCAATTGCTTGATCGCTAGTCTTTATGGAGTTTATTAGTGGGACGAGGGACCTGTCCCTGTGACCCAACTCTTAGTTTTTCTTGTTTCCTGTGTTGCCGTTGTTGCCTTTGTTTCCTACTTTTACGTCGTTTGTTGTTACGTTACCTGCATTATCAACTGCGACGATTGTTACGGTTTGGCCATTGTCTAGTGCATCAGCAAAGACGTGTTGTGTTTCGCCGTTTGCATAAGGTGCTTCCGTAACAGATTTTCCATCAACTGCTACATACCAGTAAGCCACACCACTTGTTTTGTCTGAAACGTCTACTGTAACTGTTTTTCCATCTGCGTCTAATGTAGTTTTTACTTTAGGTGTTGTTACGTCTAGCTTAACTGGGAATGTTAACGTTTGAGCTTTAGCACCCTCATAGTCAAGAGTTGCCTCTGCTTGTAAGAAATATTGACCATCTGGAGCCTTTTTGCCGTTGTGCATTGTGCCATCCCATGTCCAGTCGGAGATTAAGTAGTACATTGCTCCTTGGCCGCTGTCATAGTAGTTTTTACGTACATCCTCTTCAGACGCAATTTCTTTTACAACTTTGCCATCCTCATTCACTACGCTTAATTTTAAATCTTTTGCATTACGTATTAAGGATAACAGGTATGTTGCACTATCATTTGTCCCGTCACCATTTGGTGAAATCGCGATAAGTTCTGGGTTAAGATCTCCAGTCGCTTGGTCGACACCTAGGAAATTATAGTTGCCTCCACCCGTATGAGTTAAAACACCAGTATTTCCGTAGAAAGTTGTTGGATCCCAAGCTGGCGTATCAAAGATTGGTGCTGCTGTCCAATCGCCTTTGAAACCTACATAAGGTACTACTAATTCTGGATTTGTATCAGTTGGATCCGTTAATTTTACAAAACCTTCTAACCAATAGCCATTTGTAAAAATTGATTGTAATTCTGCATCTAAGTCACTCACATCAATCGTAACATCAAATGTTTTTGTGCCATTCGCAGGTACTTCGATTGTGCTTGTAGCTTGACCGTTAACTGTAGCAACGTTTCCTAAATCCATAGCTCCGGCTAGGTTAGGTGCTGATACTAACACACCGCCTCCGTTAAGAGGAGTATCTGTTTGTGCGTTTGCACTCACTTCATATGAAACAGCTTCGTCAGAGTGATTTTCTGCTGTTAATACAAATGTTACTGAATTACCTTTTACTTCTTTTAGAGCAACCTTTGCTTCGCCTGTTTTAGAGTCAGTCACTGTAACAGGAGTTGATAATGCTGCATGTAACTGCATTAAACCTGCACCTTGACGACGTGGTGAAACAAATGCTCCGTCAAATTCAACAGGTGCCGCTGTGTTTAATAATAATTTTTTCGCTAGCTTTGATCTATCTGCATTTTCAAAACCAAATTCCTGGTCCACACGTTCTAGTACTAGTGCTGATCCACCAGATACATGTGGTGCAGCCATTGATGTACCACTCATCACTTGGTACTCGTTATGGTCAGCCGTTGAGTAAATTTGTCCACCAGGTGCTGTGATTTCTGGTTTGAAATCAAGGTTTGGCGTAATCCCCCAAGAAGTGAACGCACTCATTTTTCCAGTTTCGCTGTTTGGAACTGCCATTTGTCCGCCACCGAAGCTAACTGTAACAGTTTGTCCAGCTTGAAGCGCTTTTACAAATCGATCCCCGTCGGCTTTTAACATGAACAATTGAGGAATTTTGATAGCTGCATCAGTTGCCATATTAACTGTTCCATCCGTGTTGTTATAAACGATAACACCTGCTGCTCCAGCTTTTTGAGCGTTTAGCGCTTTTGTAACAAAGTCGAGTGTACCGCGTTGGATTAAAGCAAATTTGCCGTTTACATCTTTACCTTCAAAATCCTCAGGTGCTCCAATACCTGCATGAACTAATTCAAAGCTTTCCCCAACTGTTGGAGGTGTCTGACCTGCAGATAAAAACATCACCTGTTCAGCGTCGCCACCATCAATTGAAACCTGTGCTGCATCTGTAGTCATATACGTATTTTCATAAGACGCGACTGAGATTGAATCATAGGATACACTTGGTGAGCCTACAACCCCATAATCAGGATTTGAAGCATATGGATAAAAATATCCGTCTGCAAAAAGTGCAGAGTTACCAGCTGAAATAGACATGACCACTCCGTTGTCAACCGCACGCTTAACTGCTTGTTGTTCAGGAGAATCTGCATCTACGAATCCAGCTGTGGATCCAAGACTCATGTTCAGAACGTCTGCACCAAGCTTAAGTGCATCGTCAATTGCCTTGATATAGATGTCGCCATATGTAGATGGCACACCTTCACCAAATACACGTAGAGCTAGTAATTGAGCTTCTGGAGCAACACCTTTAATCCCGCCATTTTCTTCGTCACCGTTTGCCGCTACTGTTCCAGCAACGTGCATTCCGTGCATGCCAGTGTCGACATCATCATCAAGGATGTCATCATTACCATCCATGTAGTTCCAACCGTAAGGAACTTTTTCGTTCCAAAACTTACCTGGAAGATCGAATTCAGAGATGTCACTATCGACTTCTTCTTGTGTAAGTTTTGCAGTAGAACTGTCAGTAAGGATCATGTCTTTATGAGAAGGGTCGATACCAGAGTCAATGATTCCAACTACCATGCCTTCCCCTTTAAAATTGTATTCGCGCCATGCTTCCTGTGCCTGAACAAGTTCTTTACTGTACTTCATTTCAACTTCTTCATCTGGAATTTTGTATTCCGTTGCAATGTAAACTTCCTTTACTTCAGGAACTTCTTCAATTTTAGCGATATCAGCGTATTTCACCTTGCCACTGAAACCGTTCACAACCGCATCGAATTCTTGTTCATATTTGATGTTAATTTTCTTGCCTTTGATTTTATCTTTTGCTGCTTTTTTCTTGTTTTTTGCAGCCTTCTCTAATTGTTTTCTTTCACTTTTTGAGAGATTATCGTACTTTTTCCCCTGTTTTGTTGCTACCTCAACTGGGGCATCGCCTTCCATTTCTACGACAACACGAACCTCTTGATCAGGATCGATATTTTGTAGATTCGTAGCTTTTAAATCTGTGTTTTCGAGTTTTGGTTTCTGCGCATCTAGCTGTGCTGGCGTGATTCCGCCTGTAACCGCAAAAGCGCTTCCGCTAAATGCTAAAAGTAAAACTAGTAATAATGCCGTAATTCTTTTCCCCATTTTCATCCTCCCTTTTAACTTGGGACTACGGACCTGTCCTCTTGTCCCATATCTAAAAACTAGTGATACGAAGAATAGTCCCCCCTCACGAAAATTTCGGTCCCGAAATCATACAAAATTTTCGGGATATTCACACTATACTAAATTACTATTTTATGGAATAGCCCTAAAAGTCATAGTGCAATAGTTCTAAATTCGCATAAAATGTAAATTTAGATCACTTTTTGAAAGAAACTAAGAGAAAAAAATGAAACTTTTGGTCGGTTTTGTGGGATTTCTTGACGAAACAAATAAGTTTTTGATGGAGAATTTTATCGAAAAATTTTTATCTAAATGGGACAAAGGATAGGGTCCATTATTCCTTTAACCGTGTGAATCGGTAAAGTTTAGTTGAAATATATGATAAGATCCTTTAATACATTAACTTATTTACAAGAATCATAGGGTAAGGTACCCATTTTTTTGTATTATTTTGTAGGAATTTAGCGAACGCTTTACATTGATGGTTCTGAAAATTACAAATAAACTATTAAAGACTATTCATCTATTACTAAAGAAGGAGGATGTTAGATCATTTTTTCGAAAAGAAAAAAATAAGTATTTTATTTTTACTAGTTTTATTATTCCAGACAGTAGTGGCTCCTACTGCTTTAGCTGGGGATTCTCCAGCGGACAAGCCATCACTAGTAGCACTTGGTGATTCAATCACCTTTGGTTGGAATCTCTATGAGGGGGAGAATCCAGATAAATCAAAGCCATCTGCACATGCATTTCCGAATTATATATTTGGAGGTGGGTTTGATGTCACGAACTTGAGTTATCCAGGTTGGACTTCCGGTCAATTGCTAGATGCAATCAAAACGAACCCAGCGTACCTGCCCGCAATTGCTCAAGCTGATGTCATTACGCTAAATATCGGAAACAATGACTTACTTCAGGCTGCAGAAGTTGGAAAACTCATATCTGAAGGAACACCATTAACACCGGAAAAGATCGCGGAAATTACACAAAAGATTGAAGCTGCTTCTCTTCAATTGGCTAGTAATCTCACACAAACTATGGGTGCCATCCGTAAGGTGAATCAAGAGGCTCCAATTCTCTTCTATAACGCCTATAACCCATTTGGTGCACATATTGAACAAATCGTGCCAAATTTACATACGATGGGTGAGCTTATTATCACAAATGTGAATCAAAAGGTAATCGCACCAATTTCAGCAAAAGTTCCTGGAACATTTCTAGTAGATGCCTATTCGGCATATAATGGGAAACAAGCTGCTTACATTCTACCATTCCCTGACGTACACCCTACTATTGAGGGACAGAAGGCTTTGGCCTCTCTAGCGGATCAAGTATTGTTTTCGTTGTTACCGCCAGAACTTCCTGAACTGGAGATTTTATTATCTGCTACACCAATTGAATCTACCGATGGTCCAGTAACGATTGACGTTGCAACAAATCATGAAGAGATTTTGGGGATGGCTTGGCTTCCTGGCGATTTAGCTGTAGAGGATTTTGAAACAGAAGGTAATGAAATTGCCTTAGACAATCCAGTGTTTGAAGTAACCGAGAATGGTTTCTACACCGTTTATGTGTTGAGTGGATCTGGTGAGGAGAAAGTCGCTTCTATTGAAGTGAAGAATATTGTTCCGCCGGTTGAGGAACCACCGGTAGAAGAGCCGCCTGTGGAAGAACCTCCAGTAGAGGAACCGCCTGTGAAAGAGGATCCTAAAGTGGAGAATCCAAAAGAAGATCCGATAAAAGAGCCTGTTAAGGATGAGGAAAAGGTAACTCCTGAAAAGACTGAAACAAAATCAGGTCCAAAACTACCTAACACTGCAAGCCCATTATTTAATATGCTTGCAATTGGAATCACAATTCTCTTAATTGGTTCCACTGTTTTGTTTATATACGTGAGAAAAAATAGAACAGCGTAATAAAAGGCCTATCTTTCAATCGAAAGATAGGCTTTATTGTGGGAAGGAGGGACAGGTCCCTTGACCCATTACCAAATTGCGTTTACGTTGTTGGTGAGCGTTTCTTTAATTTCGTTGTCAGCATTGCTGTTATCTAGGTGTTTTTTGAAGTCTTCTAGGTGTTTTTTGGCTTGTTGCACATCGTCTTTATCATAATGATGCTGTGCTTGGTCTAATCGGTTAGTTAGTTGTTGTGATAGTGAATGTTCGATTTGGTTTGATTCCAAAAGCTCTGCAATTTGCTTGGCTAATGTAGCTGTAGTGACTGTAACTGTCACTGAAAGTTTATTCGATGCGTATTCTTCACCTTGATAAGTCACGATTGCTTGAATTTCGGTAGTTCCTGCATTTTTACCGGTAATTTTTCCGTTATCTATTGCAGCAACCTTAGGTGAGCTACTTCCCCACTCTACAGCATCTACTTCATCTAAATTGACTTGCTCTCCATTTGTTAGGAGGACAGAAAGTTCAGATTCCATTTCCTCACCTTGGAGTAGTGTATCTTCTGCCGAAATAACGACTTTATCTAGTACAACTTCTCTCTCATACGTTAGTTTGAAGTCATCGTAATAGGCGCCTGACGTTGTAAAGAAGTTAGAAGCCCCTCCAAATAATCTAGCAGAAACAGCATTTTCAGGTGCTGTGACCGTTGCACGAACAGTTTGCCACTGTTTGTGTCCGCCCCTAACATGAATGATGTTGACACCATCCACATCTTTCCCAACTTGCTTACCAGCTGAATCAAAATAACGGATAAAGAAGCTTGCACTGCCATCTTCCAAATACATTTCAACAGTACCCGTATATTCAACACCAGCTGTAACCGGAATATGATCTGATACGACAAACACAGTTTCATTTTGAGCTCTATCGGCGATTTTCAAGGAATTGTTCCCCGTTTTGGCCTTTTCATCGGTTATCCCGTACGATACATTACTAGTAAGGTTAAATAATGACGACCAACCCGGAATCGAATTATTTTCTCCTACTGTACCTTCAAATCCTGCATTTTCAAAAGAAACAGGAACGGTTTCGTAAATAGGTACAACAGGTAGTTTTCCGCCATCAATGACAGGAATCATTTTTAAGTAATGGCTGTCACCGTCGATAAAATAAACATTTTGGTTGCCTTCGTTATCATAGGCAAGTTCGATAAACGACACTTCTGGTCCAGATTCAATTAAGCTAACGTGCTTGAGATCATCTGACTTAGGATCCACAACTGCTAGTTTTCCACCAATATCCGTATACAGTAAACCATCTTCACCAAACAGGATATGAACCGGTCTCCACATTCCTCTATTTTTAATATTCGGGTATAGATTCTTCGATTTTACAATTTCGTACGTATCCGGATCCATCGCAAATAAAATGCCATCAACGGCTCCCCATAGCAATCCATCATCATCAAATGTTAATCCGCTTATCATTGGTGGTGCATCTAGTTCTGGGAAGTCTAATTCAAATTCTGTGATTTTCTTCTTACCTGCTACATCCCACACAAACATTTTTGCCTTTTTCGCAGTTGGTTCGATATCTAATCCGCCACGGATTGTAGTAGAACCATAGATTTTTCCATCTTTATAAGCAAGGCCAACAATGCTTTGATCTTGAACGATATTTCTATGTGTCTCTCTTTCTCCTGTAATCGGATCATAGATCGTTAGAGTTCCACCTAATTTTTGATAGTATGGAATTGTACCAATTAACAATTTTTCATTTTCGAATTTCATAATATATGGACGGTCTTGTTCATACTCATCATATAAATTGAATAGCGTTTTAACTTCTAGTGTATCTGTATTCATCTTCTGAATCGATGCCCCGGAGTATATACCGAAGTACATATCAGAGCCATTTCCAGCAATCATGCCTTCTGCTTGCCCTTGTGAATACGTCGTAACCTCTCCTGTTTTCGTATTATACCTTGCCCCTTTTGGTCCACCTGGGTAGGTAGTCATGTACAGGTTGCCATCAGGACCAAGTCCAAGACTATGTAAAGCTAAAGGCAAGTTCCCATTCATCGCTAAAGGCAAATCAATTATTTTTTGGTCGTCCAAATCCACTGTCATAATTTCACCGGATCTTTTCACTGTAACAAGACGTAAATCTGAATTATTCTCGCCAAAATCAACGAATGCACTTCCTCGCCATCCTGCAGGATAACGTATACCTGTTTCCCTTGTTTCAAGTGTGTTTACATCCACTTCTAAAATATGACGTTCGTTAATTACGTATGTTTTGCCATCATTCACAGCTAATTGTGAATATCCAAAAGCCCCAAAGTCGTCCTCAGAACCATCGCCTTTTATACCACCTATTACTCGATCAACCCACTCTTGTGTCGTTAAATCATATACCAAAATTGCACTCACACCACTGAAACGTACAAACAAGTAATTTCCAGCGACCTCCATATCATAGGCAAACTGCATTTCTTCAAGTGTACTCCCCATGATATCCGCTACATTTTTCGTGATATTTTCTTTTTCTAAAGTCTCCGTGTTGATGCGGTAGACACTTCCAGTAACCCCCAAGCCTGCGTAGAGATATCCGTTGTGGTAAGTCAACGATCGAACATAACTAGCGTCGCCCTCAGCATCTACTTTTCCTAGGTCAATAAACTTTTGCTGAGTGACGTCATATTTGAAGATTTTACCTTCTTTTTCTTTGTATGTTCCGATATAGACATTTCCTTGATCATCTGTTGTGCTGCTCCAAAATTGATGGCTTGCATCTGGAATCCCCAGGTTCTTAACAGATTTTGTAGCAGGTGAATAACTCCAAAGTTCTCCCGCGTTCTTTTCTGCTAATCCAGCAATATAAACAGTTCCATCTGGAGCAATAATATGTGTCCAGACCTGGCCAACATTACCCAGTTGCGCATTAAAGAGAACCGTATTGTTTTTCACATCAATGACATTAAATAATCCTCCATTGGCGGTTGTGTAGACAACATCTTTCCCGTTCTCTTTCCCAAATACAGCATCCGTTACAACTGCACCTGTAGCAGGAGTACCTAGATTCTGCACTTCTTTAAAACCACGACCATTCAATTTTGCAACCACCGTCTCGTCTTGATTTGCTTCGGCACTTACACTGAATTGAAAGAAACTAGTAATTAACAAAGCAATTAAGAAACTCGAGAACAGCTTGCGAAAACGTTTTTTCCCCATGTGAAATCTCCCTTCATTTTAAAAGAATTAAAAATGGCAGCGCATACAATTTGTGATTACTTTTCATACCTCCCTAAAAATAGAATTGTTGGTGTTCTCCCTGGTGAAAATTCGAGTCTTGAACTAATTATATAGTTCACCTTCTAACAGAGACAGTCCATAATAAGTCGATAAGTTGTCTTTATGGTGTCTTTAAGAGAGGAGAGAGGTAGGATCAAGGGAATAGTCGTCGAGGCTCCTACATAGGTCCTAAGAAGCAAAAATAGGTATATTATACTACTTCATAACAAATTACAACCATATAGAATAAATGCTCGTCTCTAGATAATGTTCATGAACATAAAAACAGCCTATCTTCATGAGCAACTCCTGCTCGAAAGATAGGCTGTTTGTGGGACAGAGGGACAGGTCCCATCTGGGTCAAGGGACCTGTCCCCGTGACCCAATCGCAAGTTCACTTTTTCTCAAATGGTTCAATATCACTTGGACAATTCGGTTTGCTGCTTCTCCATCACCATACGGGTTCGAGGCCCTGGCCATTTTTTCATATTCGATCGGATTTGTTAGAAGTTCGTGTGCGAGTGTGAAAATGGAATGTTCGTCGGTTCCTGCAAGTTTTAGCGTCCCGGCTTCAATGCCTTCGGGGCGTTCGGTTGTGTCTCGAAGGACGAGTACAGGTACGCCGAGCGATGGCGCTTCCTCCTGGATGCCGCCTGAGTCGGTCAAAATCAGATGTGCTCTGGCTGCAAAGTTGTGGAAATCGAGTACGGGTAGTGGGTCGATTAAGTGGATTCTTTCATTGTTTCCTAGAATAGTAGTTGCGGCATCTTTTACGGCTGGGTTGAGATGGACTGGGTAGACGACTTGGACATCATCATGGACCTGCGTGATTCGTTTTATCGCTTTAAAAATATTTTTCAGTGGTTCGCCAAGGTTTTCACGTCTGTGGGCTGTGAGTAGTAGAAGTCGACTGCTTCCAATTTTGTTCAGGATTGGGTGTTGGTAGGATGGGTTGACCGTTAATTTTAGTGCGTCGATTCCGGTGTTGCCGGTGATAAAAATTTGGTGCTCAGGAATGTTCTCGTCGAGCAGGTTTTGAGCTGATTTTTTAGTCGGTGCATAATGAAAATCAGCGATGCTTGTTGTCATTTTGCGGTTCATTTCTTCTGGGAACGGGGAGTACTTGTTGTGAGTTCTGAGTCCCGCTTCTACATGTCCAACTTTGATTTGATTGTAAAAGGCAGCTAGACTTGCTGCAAAAGTAGTAGTCGTGTCACCGTGTACTAAGACGAGATCAGGCTTTTCCTTTTGTAAAATTTCATCGATACCGGTGATGGCGCGGGTTGTGATGCTAGTTAGCGTTTGCCGATCTTGCATGATGTCCAAATCATAATGAGGTTTGATTTGGAAAGCGTCTAACACTTGGTCGAGCATATTACGGTGCTGCGCCGTCACTGTCACAATTGGGATGATGTCATGTGGGTGATTCTCGAGTTCCTTAACGACCGGCGCCATCTTTATCGCCTCAGGCCGCGTGCCAAAAACCGTCATCACCTTCATTTTTCGGTTCATTTAGTTACTCCTTTCTGGTGGGTCAGAGGGATAGGTCCCTCACCCCAGGCTGGGTGAGTCAACGGACCTGCCCCTTTATTTTATTTACAACATTTACCCCACCTGATGCCGAGATGACACTACCGGTGATAAAGTCTGAGTTTTCCTCGCAAAGAAAGGCGATGATTCTGGCAATATCTTCGCCGGTTCCTGGGCGGCCGATTGGGGTTTGGGGGTCTTTTCGTGCACGGGCAGTGGTGATGGTAGCTTCTTTCATGTCGCCAGTGATGTCTCCCGGGCACACCATATTTGCAGTAATTCCGTACTCGGCCTCCTCAAGGGCGATGGACTTGGTGAGCGAAACAAGTCCAACCTTGGCCGCACTGAAGGCAGCTCGATACATCCAACCTGGCGAGTTCTCGGCGTCCTGAAAGCCATAGGTGATAATTCTGCCGAAGTACTGGCTGCGCATCACAGGAATCGTTAATTTGAGAAAGTGAAACACCGAACTCAGGTTGCCTTCAATCATCTCATTCCACTCGTTCTCCTCGTAATCTACTAACTTTTTCCGTTCGAAAATATACGGGCCAGCGTTGTTTATGAGGTAGTCGATTCGTCCAAAGCGGTCCATTGCTTTGTGGAAGATGTTTGTGATATCCTCTTTTTTTGTGACGTCACCTTGTACGAATTGAATGCATTCTAAATAAGGCTTCCACTCCTGTTTCAGCACTTCAACGCGCGATTGGTCACTCCTGTAATTCACCGTCACCGAGCAACCCGATTTCAAAAATTCTTCCGTTACTTTTCTACCTAATCCCTTCGTTCCCGCTGTAACAATCGCATGTCTCACCAATCTCACCTGCCTTTCTGGTATAGAGTTGGGACCTATACCCGTGACCCGTGGTGGGCAACCCCACCTTGTGACCCACGACCCATTTAACCCTTATCGATTTAATAGTGTTAGGAATTCGAGGCGTGAGTCCGAGCGCTGCTCGAATAGACCTCTTACGGCCGTTGTTGTGGTTTCGGAGTTTGTTTTTTTGATTCCACGCCCACACATGCACATGTGCTTCGCTTCAATAACCACCATTATTCCCTGTGGTTGGAGGATTTCTTCGATGGCGTCTGCGATTTGGTTTGTCAGTGTTTCTTGAACCTGAAACCGCTTCGCATAGCCATCTACCATTCTTCCAATCTTGGAAAGCCCGGTCACCTTTTTATCCGGTATGTAGCCAACGTGCGCGACTCCATAAAATGGTGCAAAGTGATGCTCACACATGGAGTGGAACTCGATATTTTTTACAAGCACGAGCTCACGGTGTGCAACGTCAAATACCTTTTTCAGATGTTCCTTTGGATCTTCTTGATAGCCTTCGGTGTATTCGAGAAATGCTTTGAGTACCCGCTGTGGTGACTCGATAAGCCCGTCACGTGTCGGGTCGTCCCCACATAGTTCGATTAACTCTTTTAGCGCATCCGTGACTTGCTGGGCTTGTTTGATTTTTTCTGGCTTCCCTTCAAATATACGAGGAAATTTTTCAATTATGTTTCTTTCAGCATCTATTAAAGACATGTGTCGAACCTCTTTTCGTCAATGTAAGCATTAATTAACCTAGTAGTTCTCCTTTTGGACCGGATTTCCTTCCTACGAAAGGACTATTTGCTTGGACTGTAAGGGTGTTTACCTCCCCAAATACACCTGCTCCGCCAACATCGGCACGAGGTTGTCAAACACATGTGTGTTCCCGCTCTTATCGACCGAATAGCCGCCGTAATACGTACTATCCTTATCATCATTTCTAAACGCAATCATTCGACGGTAAATTTTTTCCGCTAACTCTTTTTCCCCTATTTCCACACTGTACATCAATAAAAATCCGTAAACCGACGGAGATTCATACTCGACAGTCGGCCGACCATTCTCCAATTTATACCGCCCGTAAACGACGCTAACCTCCGACATTTCTTTTTTTACAAAATCTAAAAACTCCTCCGACACAATCCCAAGCTTTGCCTGATGATAGGCAGCCAGCGCCTGATCGACCATATGAACCTCCTCGACGAAACGATAGCCGCGGGTCCCGTACGATATCGGATAAAATCCACCCTTCATAGGTGCCTCTCGTAAAATTCCAATCGTACGCTGAGCCGTTTCCGCATCAAGCAGTCCCCGCACCCACATTGACTCAATTGCCACCGGATCAATATAGGACAAACTTATCGTTTTCCCGCTATATCCATACTGCAAATCATAATAATCCGTTAGAAATCCAGCCTGGGGTTGGGATAGGAATTCACCGATTTTCAAAGCGTTTGCTCCATAGTTCCTGCCCCACTTTTTCTCGGCTTGAAACAAGGCTTCCATGATTCTCAAATCATCCACGAGTGCGTTTGTATAAACCTGACTCGTCCCCAATTCGTTCAGTTTCCAATATATAAAGCCGTCATCCTCCATAAAATAGGCCACCAAAGATTGGTGTGCTTTTTCAAAAAGCTTTCGGTCTTCCGCCACAATTGCGTATTGCATCCAAAGGCCGAGCGATTCTGACAGCGCCTCTCTTCCTTTTGCGAGATCCGCGTCAAACTCTTCGTCCGGAAGAACATAGGTCGCAATCGTTCCGTTCGTATTCATTAGCCATTTTTCAACGAAGGCCTGGGTAGGCGACGAGAGTTCATTATTCCAAAATAATAAAACGACGCAAACAACGAGGACAATGACAAGCAGCACCGCGACTGTTCTCACCCCTTTAGCCTGAACTTTCACCTTTAACCTCTTCCTTCACAGTGTTTTGGGACGAGGGACCTGTCCCTGTGTCCCTGACCGAAACCCCTGCCCCTGCGAATCTCTTTGTTTTGTACCATTTGACCTCTTGGCGGAGGAGGATTCTCTTTATTTCCAAGAAGGCTGAGTAGGCGACGAGGAGGATCCAGAGCTGGGAGTAGGTGAAGTACATGAGGATGACGGTGAAAAATGTTTTCGTATTAAGTTGGTCTTTTTCCATACTGAGGGTAAGGATGCCCTCGGTTACGAACAGCAAAAATCCGAGTATCAACAGGGCATACGATACGTACCCGATCGACAGGTTCAGGTCAACAAATAGATTCATAATAAAAATGACGTGTGACACCATGACGCCGCCGAAGAATAATAGATACGTAAAGAAAAAGTAAAACAAGTCGACGCCGACTTTTTTATTTTTCAGTTTAAAAAAGCGGAGCATGTATTTTGCGATCACGTACAGATTGCCGCGCGCCCAGCGTGTGCGTTGACGCCACCAGACTCTTAAAGTCTCGGGCTCCTGTTCCCAGGTAACGGCCTCCGGGAAAAAGCGGATGTAGTAGCCGAGATTGTACACGCGAAAACTGAGTTCCGTATCCTCTGACAAAGCCTTTTCATCCCAGCCGCCAAGCTCCTCGAGAATCGACCTTCTGATCGCAAAATTTGTTCCTGGAATGGTCGTCATTTTAAACCAATACCATCTACCTGCTTGGGCGAGCCACTGGAATGTGAGCGTCTCGATGTTGATTAACCGAGTTAACAGGTTTTTCCCCGCATTGATGACACGAAATTTTCCAACACTAGCACCAGCCTGAGAATCATTCATTAACGCAATCGCGTGCCAGTAAACTGCATCTGGCTCTGGCGTATTGTCAGCATCGTAGACACAAATAATGTCACCAGTAGCTTGTGCAAAACCGATGTTCAGTGCGGCCGACTTCCCTTTTCCACCAAATGGCGGCTTTGTGTGGATGGCTTTTATAAAACGATAATCTCGAGTGAACTCATCGACAATTTCACCAGTACGGTCACTTGAATTATCGTTGATTACAATCACTTCTAGCCGATCAAGTGGGTAGCGCAAAGCGCACATCGACTCGAGGGTGTCGCGGATAACAACCTCCTCGTTGTGGGCTGGAATGAGGATGCTCATCCTCGGAAACGGAGTGCGATTTTTCTCCCATTCTCGTGCTTTTTTGCGATACCTGACTGAATGAAGGTAGCCGCCCTGCATCAGGAACATGTGGTAAAACAACATCGACCAAATCAAAAAGAGGGAAATATACATAAATGTGTCAGCCATAATACTCCCTCCTCCATTTCCATCGTAAAAATAGTCCATATAGTGTAAAAAGAACAACAGCAAGCGCACCGGCTCCGACAAGCACCCATGTTAAATGCTGCGAAAAGTATTTAATTCTGTAAAAAAGATAGCTAGGGGACGATGCAAAAAGACCAGTATAACTGATGTCAACTTTGACGCGACCCTCTCCAGACTCAATCGTGACATTCTCGGAGCGAACGGTGTTGACCCGCTCCTTCAGGTCAATCCACTCGACATTCGGGATTTCTTCCAACTCTGCTAAAAGCTTTTGAAAGGCCTCCACCTTAAGAAACGGATGGTAGAATCCAGCAACAAAGCCGTCACGCATAATCGAATAGCGGTGCGCTTCCTTGATCATCGATTCAATCGCGTTCGGATCCTTCGGGTCAACAAAACCAATTGTTTCCGGCAACAAGGTCATGCCGTGGAACATGCTTGGCGCCGATTCCGCTGGAGCCGTCCCCATCACTTCCCAGTTCTCGTCACTGAGCTGGACTTGACCGACGTATGTTGAAAAGTGGTCCGACAACACTTTGTACCCATTTTGCGACATTGTGTAGTGAGGCGCCTCAAATGCAAGTGGGAACAGCCCGTAATTCACTAGCTCATCAATCCCGCGTTGAATTTTTTCTTTTATATAGTTCGTCTCGAATTCGAGCTGACTTTTTCGGTATACCTCATATTCAGCATCTGTTGCAAAATCACGACGAGTCTTTTTCACCACATCTTCATTTGCCTTATGGTAAATCGGCATATTGTTGTCGACATCCCAAAATTCAAAGCCCTCCCCCGTCTCACTTGCTTTGAATTGATGGGTGTAACCATGGAGTACAATGCTGCCACCGTTGTTTTGCATATACTTGAGTGCCTTTAAAAGATTAGGCGAGTCTGAAAAATGGTACTCTTTTTCTGTATGCGGATTGGTATAAACCGGAATGACCGCAACCATATACGGAATCTGTTTTTCTTTTAAAATCTCTGCTATTTCCATGACCTTTTTTGGGTCCGCCATCGGGTGAATGTCTTCTAGCCGGATATAGCCCGGGCGTATGTCGGCATGCTCATCTTCAAAGACAGTGTGAAGCGCATCGCCAAGGAAAATCGCCTTTGTATACTCAATAATTGGTGACGCGTAGTAATAGGTTTGATTTTTTCCGAGAAATAACGGGTACTCGTTTTCCGCACCATGACTTGCTTTCACAAGCGTTTCGGCGCCCTCCGCAGCTACTTGCAGGATGCTCTGAGGAAAAATAGTAATAGAGTCCGTTTCATTCGTGATTTTCGAAACCGACACTTCTCTTTCAACTTTCATAAAAGAAAATCGGTCCGCGAGCTGCTCAGAGTTGTGGCCGATAGCAACGAGAGTTCCAGTAAAATTCGTTAGTGCCTTTTTAAAATTGTCCGTTAGTGTTTCCTTGACTTGCCCGTGATAAAAGAGGTGTGTGACGCCAGCTAGATCCTTGGGTTCGACCTCCTTTGTACTTTTAAACGTAATGTCATCCGTAAAATGCCCGACAAGGAGATCCAGCACCCGCTGCTGATCCGTCATCTCCCCCGTCTGAGACGAAAACACCACCAACACCCGGTGGCGGTGGGACGAGGAACCTGTCCCCGTGTCCCGCCCAAGTCCTGCGTCCCAGGCTCCAAGAAGTAATATGGCGAGTAATAGTGGAATGATTTTCATGTTGATTCACCTCTTTTTAGGGAGATAACTGCAACAAAAAGTGTGATCGCGGCACCCATGAGCACCCAAAATGTATTGTCGCGAAACAATTGGAATAATTCAGCTAGGGATAGAGGAATCACTGTCTCGTCGACGAATGAATCACGGTCGATGTCCCAATCCATTTTGCCGTTATCTGATTCAATCCAGATCCCCTCTGCTTTCACTGTGTTCTTCAACTTTTTCAGGTCAATCCACTGGACGCCTGGTATTTTTTCAAATTCATCTAGGATTTCAATCAGTCCCCTTGCACCCAAGAACGGATGATAGAAGCCGCCAATGACGCCATCTCGAACAGTTGTAAAATCATGAATACGCGACTTCATTTCCTGAATCGACTGCGGATCCTCATAGCGCACATAGCGAATCGTCTCAGGCAAAAGCTGCATGCCATGGAGATAGGTCGGCTTCGTGATATAAGGCGACTCGGTCATGATGCGCCAATCTTTGTCTGTCAGCTGAAGTTGACCGATGATTGTTGAAAAATGTTCCGATAATAATTTGTAGCCGGTTTGGCTCATCGCATAATGCGGCGCCTCGAATGCGAGTGGGTGAAGCTCATACTCGACAAGATCCTGGAGCCCCTGTTGGATCCGATTATTAATGTATTTTTGTTCATTTTGAGTAATTGGCGAATTTCGTGTTGTGTCCCAGAATTCGAAACCATCACCGGTTTTCGTATTTTCGTATTGGTCGGTGTACCCATGAAGAATGATGCTTCCGCCATTGTCCTGCATGTATTTGAGGGCCGCGCGAACATCAGGCGCATCCTTAATGTGGTACTCCTCGTCAGTTTGCGGGTCGAGATAGACTGGAATGACCGATACCATATACGGAATGTCGCGTCGCTCTAGGATTCTCGCAATCTCCATCAACTGCTTCGAGTCTGAAGCCGGATTGACGTCCTCAAGTCTGAGATAGGCCTGAGTGGGCGCTTGGTGTTCCGTGTTGAGGACCTCGTGCAAGGCCTCAGCTAAAAAATTGGAGATAGGTGGAAATAAATTATTTGTCGCGTAATAATATTTATTTTCCTTTCTAACTAGGAGTGGGTAGGATTCGTTGGATAGCTTCGCTTCAATTAGAGTATCTGCGGTTGTTTCTATTTGGATGATGTTGGTCGGGTCGACTTTAATTGTTTTATTTTCTTCAGGAAGATAGAGTTCCTCGGTGTATAGCTCGTTTTGGCTCGCTTTTATAAATGGAAAAATCGCTTGTTGCTGTTCGATATTGAGACCAATTGACATGACGGTTCCGTTGAATGCGGCCATGATGTCAATAACCTTGGGGGGCAGTTGTTCCTGCGTTTGTCCGTAGTAAAAAAGGTGGGTCACACCCTTCATATCCCCGGCTCCAACCTCGCTGCTACTTTTGAATGAGATGTCTTCTGTAAAGTGGCTTATCAGCATGTCCAGTAGGCGCTGATGCTCATCGACTTGGTTAGTTTGCGATGAGAAAATGACCAGCACTTTCGGATCTTTCGCGGCCGCTTTCGGTGTTGGTGCATAAATGAGCCCTATCATTAGGGCAATGCTCATGATGATTTTCCAATTAATGTAGGTTCTCTGATTCATACCGTTCCCTCACATTTAATGCGTCCTATCATGAATATTCAGGCGGGATGGGCATTGGACAAGCCTCCATACTGTCCTCCCCTCCATTCCTCCCACCCAGACGAAAATGGCCCTTTCGCTGAATGAAAAAATACTCATATAAATAAACCTATGAGTCCCTTTTCCAATTTAGTATCACTATGTACATGTTCTCAAAAAAGAATTTGTGGATCATACCCTTGTCTAAGGGACCTGTCCCTCCGTCCCACCCCTTATTTCGACAGAGTTCGAGTAACCCAACTTAATTCTCGTACTACTTTTGTAGTATTTTGCACAAATGGGTCTGATTTCCACCCATTTTTATTGCAGTGGGGAATATTTTTCCGGTAAAATTTTTATAATTTAATTCAAAAGATTAACGCAATTATAGAATCTTAGTTTTTAAGGTGGGGGGCTTTCTTTTTATGGTTTCAAATGAAGTAAAAAATGAGGAGCAAAGGAGGGATTCACATTTAAGTCAGTTGGCTTCGGTAGGACAGATTGCGGCGGGAATTGCCCATGAAGTGCGCAACCCGTTGACAGCCGTGAAGGGGTTTTTGCAACTTCTTCAGAAAGAGGAGGAACATGCTTATCTCGATATTGCGCAGAGTGAACTAGATAATGCGCTTGTCACCTTGAATAATTTGCTTCAGGTGTCCAAGCCTGATTTAGAGGATGAAGACGCGCAATCGATCCATCTTGCTACAGAATTGGAATCCATTTTAAACCTTTTTTTAGATAAATTGTATAAAATTGAGATTGAGACGGACTTCCAACATACGGATGCAACCATTGTCGGTAAGAAAAATCAGTTCAAGAAAGCCTTTTTTAACCTAATAAAAAATGCGATTGAGTCCATTGAGGATGCCGGAAAGATTACGATTACACACCGTGCTGATGCCAAGGAAGTGATGGTCGTCATTCAAGATTCGGGTGTCGGTATCCCGAAGGAAAAAATGAATCTGCTCGGAACGCCGTTTTTTTCTACTAAGGACGCTGGAACCGGGATGGGGCTTGCTCAAGTGTTCTCCGTAGTGTACCAGCACGGCGGAGATATTTCGGTCGACAGTGAAGTCAATGTCGGAACAACTTTTACAATCAGATTACCAAGGCAACATAAAACCATAAATCGGGGTGTACGAAAATTGGATGTTGTTTATAAAGAGTCAATTCAGGAGTTTTTCCAAGCCAACAAAGCTTATTTTGAAGAAAAATTGCTTGAGGAAGCGATTAATGTAAAGGATAAAATCAAGGATATTCACAGAATCGGGAACATCAATCTTCTCGACAATGCTCACAAACTCGTACTCTATATCGTCGAAGAGCGCGAGCATGAATTGATTACGTTCGCAAAGCAGGAAGGTGCCGCCTGGGCAAAAAACTCGCTGACACTCGCGTTTAAGCTTGAATGGGTCCAATCCATTCGCCGAACGCTTTGGGACTTCCTGTACAATTACGACCTTTTGTTGAATAATGAACCTAGCCGTGACGACTTCTTTTCACTTGAAAAAAAGATAAATATTCTGTTGGATCATTTTTTGACTCACTTTTTCATCAGCTATTCGAGGTACAAGGACGAACTACTGGAATCTCAGAGACAGCTCGTTGAAAATCTGTCTGTGCCGATTATTCCTATTAACCAGGAAACGCATATCATTCCGCTAATTGGAGGAATTGATAAGATTCGTATCTTGACAATTGAGGATAAAATTTTGGCTAGCATTGAAAACGAACATATTCGCACGCTGATTATGGATCTATCCGGGGTCGCGTTCATGGAGGATGAAGTGATTTTTCGCTTTTTGAAACTGATTGAGGGCGTGAAAATGATGGGTTGCCAAACAGTCCTCACCGGCATCCGCGCCGAGATTGTGAAAAAGATGATTACGTTAGACGTCAGTATTGCGGATATTGCGGATTCGAAAGGAACCCTGCAGCTGGCGTTGAATGACTATTTATTTACCAGGGTTGCTGCGGAGTAGGTTTTTCTTAGTTTGTCACTGGGACGAGGGACCTGTCCCTCTGACCCACGGACAAGGAAGCTCGGACGCATTTAAAAAGGCCTTCAGATTTTTTTCTGAAGGCCTTGAATATCTTAAAAGCTATTATTTTCGATGATCATGGCGATTCCTTGGCCGCCACCGATGCAGAGGCTGACCGCTGCATATCTTTGGCCACGCCGCCTTAGCTCGTATCCTGCTGACAGTAGGATTCGTGCGCCGCTTGCGCCAACTGGGTGTCCCAGTGCGACGGCACCACCGTTGACGTTTGTTTTCTCTCGATCTAGTCCGAGTTCTTTTTCGACTGAGAGGTATTGGGCAGCGAATGCTTCGTTTACTTCGACCAAATCCATATCTGCTAAACTGAGTCCCGCACGCTCTAGTGCTTTTTTAATTGCTGGTACCGGTCCGATCCCCATGATGGTTGGGTCGACCCCCGCTACTCCCCACGAAACGACTTTCGCAAGAGGTTTGAGTCCATTTTCACGCACAGCTTTTTCACCCGCAACAACCACCGATGCGGCACCATCATTAATGCCAGATGCATTCGCCGCAGTAACAGTTCCGTCTGATATAAACGATGGGCGCAGTTTGCTTATCATCTCCAAGTTCACGTTAGGCTTGATGTGTTCATCTTTATCTATAAAAATACTACCTTTCCTCGTTTTCACCTCGACCGCGACAATTTCTTCTGCAAAAGTTCCGTTCTCAGCCGCCCTGGATGCCCTCAGGTTTGATTCAATCGCAAATTTGTCTTGTTCCTCACGAGTAATGGAATACTGATCGGCTAGTTTTTCAGCCGTCATGCCCATACCTTTACCTGTGTATTGGTCGGTCAGGGTTGTTAACAGCATGTCATCAAACTGTAGATTGCCCATTTTTGATCCGCCAAATCGCTGCTTGAAATTCGCATACGGGGATTGGGACATGTTCTCTGTTCCCCCTGCCAGCACAATGTTGGCGTCACCTACTAAAATATGATGAGCGGCCGAAACCACTGATTGCAGACCAGACCCACAAAGGCGGTTGACCATAAATGCAGGGACTTCCTGAGGAACGCCACTATGTAGGGCGATGTGCCGCGCCAGATAGGATGCATTTTTTTCCGTATGAATCACGTTTCCGTAAATCACGTGATCAATTTGCGCGGGGTCGACCTTAGATCGTTTCAAAGCCTCAACTGCTGTTGCGCGTCCTAGCTCGGTTGCTCCTGTCCCTGCAAACAATCCTCCAAAACTAGTAAACGCCGTACGAGCTCCATCAATAATAAAAATTGGTTCCATGACAATACCTCCTTTTATCACTAGTTTACCATGATACCAATCATATGTAATGAATATTCTGACTAGTTTATTTTTGGAAGGAGGTGTACATTGCTGCACACCTAATCTTAGACTCATTCAGTTGTCTTATGTCGAATCGTGGTTGCGTTTCTGTCGATTCAGGGTTGCATATATGTTTGTCGAATTCTGGCTGTTCCAATCAGGGGAAGAAATATCTAAATATGAGAACTATGTATTGAAAATGAAACGCTGGGATTATGATATGTAGTTGTTATGGAAGTAGGGTCTCTGCGTTTCAGCAAAGCGGTTGTAGGTCTTAAGTAGCATTTCTGTTTTTATAATAATCGATAATTCGACAAAACATCTGTGAACTTGGTCACATTTTTCAACATTTTTTGCAATTTTTTCAAGTTTTTTTCATTTCGATTTATTCAAACGTGAAGTTTCGCTATACCATACGTTACATACGACACCCTCCCCACCCCCTCATACGTGAAGTTTACCATTTGGACTGCACACCTTGTAACCTAGTAAATTGGTGTTACCGGCGGAATAAGTAAGGAACGCGTTCTTTAAAAGGACCATTTAGATGGAATTTGAGGAACTAGCAGAACAGTATAAACCTTTAATTTTTCAGGTGATAAAAAGTTTGCGCTTGTACGGAGACAGAGAAACATTTTTCCAGATTGGTTTGATTGGACTTTGGGAGGCATCGACCCGCTTTAACCCTGGGAAAGGTGTTGAATTTTCGACATTTGCCTTTTCAACCATTCGAGGGAAGCTCCTTGATCAATTAAAAAAAGAGGTTCGTTATCAGGAGCACTATCAGCCTACAGGTGAGCAGGTTTTTATGAAGTTCGCGGATAATTCGGAGGTTTTTCAAGTTGATTTGATTGATATGTACGGGGAAAAATTGACGAAAAATCAGGTGAAGTGGGTTCAAGGGCGGATTATTGAGGATAAAAGCTATAAGGAAATCGCGATTGAGCACAGGGTTACAGTGGAATCGGTGAAGTCGTGGGGAAAACAAGCGGTTAAAAAATTGCGCGAGATTATTATTTCAGAATAGTAATTTTAGAAGTGTTTTTCCCAAACAAACATTTGATTGAATTGCAATTTTATGTTCATACAAATGTTTGTTTGAATTTTACATGAGTCCTTTCGCTAGATTGCCAGTTCAAACAAACGTTTAATTGAATCTAAACAAGCGCTTGTTTGAGTTTTGGGCTCATTTTTCGAGGATAATGAATGATTAGGATTGTGGCAATGGGCAACAATGTATGGTGAGGTGAGAACATGATTAAGAGGTTGCTAATTCTCGCAATCATTGTAGAGCTTGGCGTGTTTTGGGTTGTGGTTCAAGAAAAGGAAACGGTCCAAGTCCAAGCGACAAAATTGCCGCAACGCGAGCTTCATTTGAATATGAAAAAGGTCCCTGCTTCTGAACCGGAACCTGCGGTTGAAACAGCGGCGACGACTGACCCTTTGGCGGTAATAAAAGACAAATATACGGTTGAATTTGAGAATCTAGAGAAGGAAACAAAAAAGAAAGCAAAGGAATTGCTGGCTCAGGCCAAGGCGGATTTTATTGAGGAATCTACCGATGGAATCGCCGCATTGCAGGTCATGAGCAGCTATTATAACGAGTTCAAGACGCTGGAAAAAGATACGGATGTGGCGTTCGAGAAGATCTATTCTGAGTTTGAGGCTGAACTAGAGGCAGGCGGCTATTCGAAGGACGAGGCCACCCCATTCCGGGATGAGTACGAGGAAAAGAAGAAGAAAATGCTGAAAAAAGCGCTTGAGGTTCAGGGGAGTTATGAGTGATGGCGCGGGGCTGTGAGCTGAGTTGCGGGAATTGTGTTCAAAGTTGTGCGGATTGTGCCCTGAGCTGGGTGGATCGTGACATGATATGAGGGATTGCGCTATAAGTTCGAGGAATTGCGTTTTATTCGGCGGAATTGTGCACTAAGTCCAAGGAATTGCGCTTTATTTGGCAGAATTGCTTTATAAGCTCGAAGAATTGCGTTATAACATTATTGGGAACTCCCCTGCTGATAATGCCGCAAGTGAGCGGCTTGCCCATGAACATAGAAGTGATACCAAAAAGAAGTAGCTACCTAAATCCTAGGCGTGGATAGGCGGTTACTTCTTTTTGTTTGCAACATTATTCATTTTTTTCGCTACTAATGCCACCTCAACAAGTTGAATTAAGCGGTTATTATGATTATAATAAAGATATAATAAAAAAGATCAGGTGCACCAACACCTGATCAACACAATTACATGCCGCAAAGTGAGCGGCTAACCAATGTCTTGAGAACTACAAAAATGAAGTAATCACCCAAAATCCTTTGGACTAGGTGGGGCGGTTACTTCTTTTTGTTTTCAACGAACAACATTACTACAATTGTGATGATCCCTAGCAAGACTAAATTAGCTTCCATTGCCACGGACATTGCCTCGTATGTCGTCATTTTTACCACCTCCCTTCAATCAGGAAGTGGCTAACCGCCCACCCGCTTTATGTAACTGCAACTCTATTTTAACATTTCAGATAATAGATTACTAGTATAAATAAGAACATTTGTTCCCTTTAAATTTGTTATAAATAGGAATACTATTGTGATAGAATATATTAAAAATTTCGTAAAGGAGCACCCTACCTTGAACTTATTAGACAAGTTAGTTTCAACTTATGATCTATCATTAGATAAAAACGGTGTAAGTGGCGAGCGTTTGGCGTCTCGCCTGTCTGCTCTTTCAGAAATTGGGTTAACTGCAGACAACGGTTCAAACCGAACTGGGTTTTCCCCTGAGGAAAAGGCAGCAAAAGATATGGTAAAGCAATGGATGAAAGAAGCAGGTCTCGTTGTAACCGAAGACGGTGCTGGAAATGTTTTCGGCCGTATCGATGGCAAAAATCCAAATCTACCAGCGATTATGTCTGGTTCCCATGTTGATAGTGTTCCAAACGGTGGACATTTTGATGGTCCACTTGGTGTGCTTGCGGCACTTGAGGTTGCTAGTGCATGGAAACAAACGGACTTTGTGCCGGAACGACCATTTGAAGTGGTTATTTTTACAGATGAAGAAGGTGCCCGTTTTAACGGAGGTTTTAGCGGAAGTGCAGCCATGATTGGGGAAGTAACAAGGGAGGAATACATTAAGAAAACAGACTTTAATGGCGACTCTTTTACAACCGTTTTAGAAAATATTGGACTTTCGGTTGACGGATATTTTAATTCAAAAAGAGATCTATCCAAACTCGAGGCGTTCGTGGAATTACATATTGAGCAAGGAAAAAGATTAGAAAAGGCTGGGGTGCCAGCTGGAATTGTGACCGGAATCGCTGGGCCATGTTGGTTACGAATGACGTTTTCGGGACTTGCTGGACATGCGGGCAACACGCCAATGGACGACCGCAAAGATGCGTTGGTTGCTGCAAGCCAGTTCATTCATGAGGTCCAATCTCTGCCTGGGCAAGTGAGTTCATCAGCGGTTGCAACCGTAGGTAAAGTCGATGTGCTTCCAAACGGCACAAATGTCATTCCAGGTGAAGTTCGCCTGACAGTCGACATTCGTGATATCAAAAAAGAAACACGAGACCGACTTATTGATATGGTGATTGAAAAAGCACAAACCATTTCTGAGGCCCACGGAATTGAACTTCAATATGAAGAAACTTTCCGTGAAGCACCCGTTCCGATTAGTGAAGACATGCAGAAAAAGCTTGAAAAATCTGTTGTCGCACAAGGAATTGAGCCAGTCTATTTACCAAGCGGTGCCGGCCACGACGCGATGATTGTTGGACACGTCCTGCCGGTAGCCATGATTTTTGCTCAGAGCAAAGACGGCGTTAGCCATAACCCAGCTGAGTGGACTTCTTTAAATGACTGCGTTCAGTCAGTCCATGTGTTGAAGGATTTTGTGGAGAATTACGATAATTGATCATATAAGAACCACAGGGACGGTTCTATTGGTTTTATGGACCAGGAGAACCGTCCCCATGGTACCCTCTTTTTCCAACACCAACCATTTACAAATTTCGCATGCCGTAATAGAATAGGTACATACCATTTTGAATATCGGCATTCACTCATATAATCACGGGGATATGGCCCGTAAGTTTCTACCAGCGCACCGTAAATACGCTGACTATGAGTGAGCAATGGGAATGCATTTATGCTTATTCCACTTTCCTTCGTTGAAAGCCTGAAGGTCATTGACTCACTCATATTTGAGGAGTGCAATGATGTTCAGGCTTTTTTATTTTAAAGGAGGAAACTTGTTTGGAACTTTTACAGCAGAAAATTATCAACGAAGGTAGAGTCCTTTCCGACCACGTCCTTAAGGTGGACGCCTTTTTAAATCATCAAATAGATCCTGTGTTAATGGTGGAAATTGGGAAAGAATTTGCGCAACGATTCCAACATGACCAAATCACCAAGGTGCTAACAATCGAGTCTTCAGGGATTGCGCCTGGAATGATGGCTGCGCTCGAACTCGGGGTCCCTGTGATTTTTGCTCGAAAAAGAAAATCTCTTACTCTCGTAAACGACCTACTCACAGCGTCTGTTCATTCTTTTACGAAAAATGAAACCAATGAAATTTCCGTTTCTCAGAAATTCCTTGAACCAACGGACAATGTGCTCGTCATCGACGACTTTTTAGCAAACGGGCAAGCAGCTCTTGGTCTTACTGAGATCGTTGAAAAAGCTGGCGCTAAAACGGCTGGAATTGGAATTGTTATCGAAAAATCCTTCCAAGATGGTGGAAAATTGCTTCGCGACAAAGGATTCAAAGTTGAATCACTTGCTCGCATCCAATCACTTCAGGGTGGAACAGTTACATTTTTAGAAGAAGTGGGGGTTGGTCGCTAATGAAGGGGAACTTATTCAAAACCGCATCTCTCGGAATTCAACATGTACTTGCGATGTATGCAGGAGCCGTGATTGTTCCACTTATCGTCGGAGGCGCTATCGGGTTAACTGGTGAGCAACTCACGTACCTCGTTGCAATCGACCTTTTAATGTGTGGAATTGCAACCCTGTTACAAGTATGGAAAAATAAATACTTTGGAATCGGGCTACCCGTTATGCTCGGCTGTACCTTTACAGCGGTCGGACCTATGATTGCAATCGGGGGAGAATACGGTATATCCGCTATTTACGGTTCAATTTTAGTTGGCGGAGTGTTTCTCGTTCTGGTTTCAACGATATTTGGTAAGTTAATCAAATATTTTCCTCCAGTTGTGACAGGATCAGTTGTTACTATCATCGGAATCACACTTATCCCTGTTGCAATGAATGATATGGCGGGCGGGCAAGGCAGTGCAGATTTCGGTTCGCTTCAAAATCTTGCACTCTCATTTGGAACGCTCATCTTTATTTTAGTGTTGTATCGTTTTGCAAAAGGTTTTATGCGTCAAATCGCCATTTTACTTGGGTTAATTATTGGAACAATCGTATCTTATTTCTTGGGTCGAGTTGATTTCTCAGCCGTAACGGATGCCAATTGGTTGCACATGCCAGAACCGTTTTATTTTGGTATGCCAACATTCGAGCCATCCGCAATCATCACAATGATTCTCGTGCTAATCGTAGGGCTTGTTGAAGCATCAGGCGTGTACTTCGCCCTTGGTGATATCACTGGTAAAAAGTTAACGGAAAAGGAATTGTCGAACGGTTACCGTGCAGAAGGAATCGCAACTATTTTAGGTGGGATTTTCAACGCATTTCCATATACAACATACTCACAGAACGTTGGACTTATCCAACTTTCAGGCGTAAAAAAGAACACCGTGATTTACGCAGCTGGCGCATTTTTAATCATCCTTGGATTCATCCCAAAAGTCAGTGCATTCACAACCGTCATCCCAACACCAGTTCTCGGCGGTGCGATGCTTGCAATGTTCGGAATGGTAATCTCTGCGGGTATTAAAATGCTAAGCAAAGTTGATTTTTCATCACAAGAAAACCTATTAATCATGGCATGTTCAATCGGTATGGGCCTTGGTATCACAACCGTCCCTACCCTATTCGCAAATCTACCTGAAGGCGTCCAAATCCTAACAAGCAACGGAATCGTCATCGGTAGCCTAACAGCCATCGTCATGAACCTAATCTTCATGAAAAAACCGGCCAAACAAACAGTCCAAGTCCTAGAAGGCCAACAAGCATCCTAGGCTGGACATTGGGACACAGGGACAGGTCCCTTGTCCCACCATATATTCCCAGGGTCAAGGGACCTGTCCCTCTGACCCAAAAGGAAAGCCAACACTATGGCTTTCCTTTTTTATTTTCACGTTACACTAACTGCGTTTACAGATTTCCTACTCGACTATCTCCTCAACAACTCAATCCCCATCCAAATTTTCCATATGACGAAGGCGCCAACAAAAGAAAGGATACTTAGGACTATGCCTAGTGCCAATCCCCTGCCGTATAACGCTTCGTATGTTCCTCCAAAGAGGACGATTAGACTAATCAATATCGTGAACACACCCAACGACTTCGAAAACAACCTCGTTTTTAAAATGAGGATTCCTACTTGAATGAGCCATATGCTTAAACAGATACTGGATAATACGGAGATGACGAGGCCAAGTTCAATCATTGGATGGATAGTCGAGAGAGCTTCTTGAATGTTTTTGTCTTCATTTGCGAGATCATGGAGGGCCGCAGCGGGCAGGAGCATGTATAATGTATAGGAAAATAAATGGAAGTATGCGAACCTTGAGACATTTGAATTCATTTCCGGATAGCCTTTGCGGAGGCGCATGTCAATCGCTTCAACCGTCCAGAATAATAAAATGATGGCGAATGCCCCGAGTAACAATAATGCCCAGTTTAGAACTGGATAAGCTGCAAGTGAATGTACAGTTTGCTCATAAACATCTTTTCCCTCGACGTTTTTCATTGCAACTGCCTGTGTTAAGACCATCACAAGAACAAGCACCAACGCAGACACAATCGCACAAACTCCACCAACCCGTTGACGTGACATCCATGAATCCCCCCTACATTTTTTACTACTTTATTCGCTTCGAAACCAGAACATTCTCCTGACGTTTTTGGGACCTGTCCCTCTAACCCACTTGATCATTGTCCACAAAAAAAACGGCGAACCCCCAAATAGGATTCAGCCGTTACTGTTTATTTTCCACAGCATTTTTTATATTTTTTTCCGCTGCCACATAGGCAAGGATCGTTTCTGCCTACTTTATTTTCGTTTATTACCGGAGTTATTTGAATCGCTGGACCCTCTTTTTCCATTTCATTTTTCTTCCACTCGAGTAGGTCAGGGTGCTTCTCTCCAAGAATCGTGTAAAAGCTGTAGGCGACGTGCTCAATTTCTACTAAAGAAAAATCATATTCGTACTCCATATGGGCGTTCATTTCAGGAAGGGCCTCTTTTGAAAAATGGAAACTAAGCGCCTCAATGATGGGCTCTTGAACATCCAATTCATCGGTTTCACGATAGGCCTTTTTTAATTCCTGAAGCGCCAGATCGGTTTTGATATTTCCTAAAATGGATGCAGCATATATGACAGACTCTGGCTTTCTTACATAAGGAGCAATCGCTTTTACTACTTGATCTGAGCCAAAACGGACTAACGCTGCATTAACTTCCTCCAATAAGGCGTCATCATCCCTTGTTAAAAAGCTTGCAAACAGTGGAATGTGTTTTTCTAGTTTTAGTAATCCGGCCATATAGACATTCATAATCCCATTTTCAGAAAACCACTCTTCGTTGGCTTCATCTGCAAGAACGGTATCAATATCTTCCTCATCTATCCAACCCTTTTCTACAATACACTCAGATAGCTTTTTCGCGATTGGATAATAGTCATATTCAGGGGAAAGGGAACGATCAATCCTATTTAATACCTCGCCGTACATGGAATAAACTTCTTCTCCTCTCCATGCTCGATAACCTCATGGATTGCCCAGATTTGTTTCGGGAGATATTTTTCAAGTTGTTTTTTATACTTTAAAGCAAGCGTAGTATCAATATTATTTAATAACCCCAAAGCCAGATGACGGTCATTCTGCTTCATAGTTGGAATATTTTCAATTAAAATAGTCAGTGCTTCTTCATTGATTTTTTGTTTATCTAGAAACATTAATATGTAAGATTGCTTCACTTCGTTGCTAAATGCTTCCTTGAGTAACTCAACAGTCCACTCTTCTGGAACGTTTGGATATTCATGTATCGCATGTAAGACTGTTTTTTGAATTAAAATATCATTTGAAAGTAGGTGTGGCTTAATTTTTTCTAAAAATGTCATAAGAGTGTATCCTTTCGCTATATATTAATGCATTTTGATATATGTAGGCATCGTCTATATAAATGTTATTTATTACTAGAAAATCTAATATCGGCAATTTGTGTTGGTGATGTTTGAATTACAGTACGTAAAGATCTTATTAAAGGATGATTTGGACTCCAAGCGGAGATATCAATTAAATTAATACTAATTGTATCCTTATTTTCATTTATAATATTATTAATTTGCTCATATGCTTTACGAGCTCCTTCTGTTTCTACTACATCAGATGCAATAATAAACCTCCAATATTCTCCATCAGATTCATAGAGCCAGAATGCAGCGTGAACATCAAAATTAGCATAATCTAATTCCTTTATTAATATCTTACCCTCATTAATATCTTTTTCTACCAAAACGTTTTAACCACTGCAATACCCCCTCGTTCGGATCTGATACAGCAACTCAAGAATAATATCGATACGGTCTAAAAATTGGTTAGTTTCAGGGACAGCTTTACTTTGAGAGTTATGGTGGGACGAGGGACCTATCCCTTTGTCCCAAAAAAGGGCCGTTCCAAAAATGGAACAGCCCCGCTACGTACTTTTATTCGAATAAAGGACTAACAGCTCTTTCGTTGTGGATGCGGTCAATTGCATTCACTAGTAATGGTGCGACTGAGATTGTAGTGATTTTGTCGATTTGTTTTTCTTCTGGTAATTGGATGGTGTTTGTGATTACCAGTTCTTGAATTGGTGAAGATTCAATTCTTTCAATCGCTGGGCCAGATAGGACTGGGTGCGTACAGCATGCGTATACACCTTTTGCTCCCATTTCTTTTAATGCTTTCGCAGCTAGGGTGATGGTTCCAGCTGTGTCAATCAGGTCGTCAATGATGATCGCATTTTTTCCTTCAATGTTACCAACGATGTTCATAATCTGTGCCACATTTGGCTTCGGACGACGCTTATCAATAAATGCAATTGGTACATTTAGTTGGCTCGCTAATTTTCTAGCTCGAACAACTCCACCTTGGTCAGGTGCAACGATGACAACATCTTCAAGGCCTTTTTCAGCGAAATATTTCGCTAGAAGGGGTACACCAAGTAATTGATCAACAGGAATATCAAAAAATCCTTGGATTTGTGGTGCATGCAGGTCCATGGTTACAACTCTTGTTGCTCCCGCTTTTTCCAGTAGATTTGCTACAAGCTTAGCGGTAATTGGCTCACGTGAGCGAGCTTTTCGGTCCTGTCTCGCATAGCCATAGTATGGGATGACAAGATTGATGTTTTTTGCAGAAGCGCGTTTTAACGCATCAATCATAATTAGTAATTCCATAATATGTTCATTTGCAGGCTGTGAAGTTGACTGTACTAAATAGACCTCGCTACCTCGAACACTTTCTTCTATATTTATTTGAATTTCTCCATCACTAAAACGTGTAACTGAACACTTTCCTAATTCGCACCCTAATAACGACGCCATTTCCTCTGCCAGTTTAGGATTCGAATTTAAAGTAAACATTTTAAAACACTGATTCAATTGGTAAGCCACTGTTAGTCCTCCATGCAAAAAATATTCTATATATAATATAACCTAATTTTGTACTCTTACCTAGTGTCGATTCACAAATTTCGACAAAAATCTATATAAAAACGTTAAAAAGGGCACCACACACGTGATACCCTTCCTAATCAAATACAACTTGGCGTATTTGCGCCCGATTTTTTGGCCACGGGAAGTGGGTCATAAAGACGTTGCCACAGGAAGTGGCGTATTTAGTCTTGATCTTACTGCTCGAAAAAATTTCTTTGAAAAATCGTGGCATCCCCAATCAACTAAAAATCGTCAATTTTGTACAATAAACTACATATGGGACAGTGGTGTTCGTCAATCATTTCAGTCTACCTTTTAAACTTTTGATAGGGGCTCTCTACCTTGAAGTACATTAATTATATTATCTGCTACCAAATGCGCCATATTTGTTCTCGTTTTCACACTCGCACTACCAATATGTGGTAGAGTCACTACGTTAGGAAGAGTAAGCAAAGGATGGTCAACAGGCACAGGCTCCTGTTCGAACACATCTAATCCTGCAGCCCATATTTGATGGTTCTTAAGGGCATGATATAAAGCAGTCTCATCAACAATACCGCCTCTAGCACTATTGATTAAAATTGCTTCTTTCTTCATGAGAGAAAGCTCCTCTTCGCCAATTAAATGATGAACCTCTGGACTATAAGGAAGCAGAAGACATACAAAATCAGACTTTTTTAATAGGGTGTGTAAATCTACGTATTTAATTCCTAAATTTTTTTCTGTTTCCAGTTTACGTGAACGATTATAATAAATGACTTCCATATTGAAGCCCTTTGCCCTCTTAACTAGAGCCTCTCCTATCCGGCCCATTCCTATAATTCCAATTGTAGACCTATAAATATCTTGGCCTGTCAGTTCCATAGGCGACCAAGCCCCCCACTCACCACTACGCAAGAAATCTGAAGCCTCAGTAACCCGTCTTGCTGTTGCCATTAACAGTGCAAATGTTAAATCAGCCGTCGTTTCTGTCAATACACCAGGAGTATTTGTAACAATAATTCCACGACTTGCCGCTTCCTTCACATCAATATTGTTATAGCCAACTGCTAAATTGCTGACAACCTGTAATTTGGGAGCATGGTCAAAAACCTCTTTATCAATTTTATCCGTTAATAAACAGTAGAGACCATCCACATTTTCAAGTTCTTTTAACAAAACCTCACGCGGTACAGGTATTGTCTCCTCATGCCACATCTTTATGTCAAAATGGATTGCAAGTTTCTCATAAATCTCATTTGGCATCTTTCTTGTAATATAAACGGTCTTTTTCATTTATTCACCACTCTCCAACCTCTGTTCCGTACTGATCGCAAAAAATTGCTTTAATGACGGATATAATTCACAAAACACTTTATATAAATGTTCGTATTGGGCAACTTCACTTGTTTTCGGTTCTACAACATTAATCGTTTTGTTATCTATTACTTGTGCTGCTTCTTCTAAGGTTGGAAAATAACCAATAGCTGTTCCTGCAAGTAAACAGGCTCCTAAAACACCAGTTTCAGATATATCCTTAATCTCAATGTTCTTATTTAAAACATTTGCTTTAATTTGTGCCCATTCCTTGTTCTTTGAACCACCACCGATTGATTGAAAACGATCGAATTGGAGGCTATACTTTGTTTCAATAATTTCATAGATCTGCTTTAAACCAAAGGCACAGCCTTCTAAAATAGCACGGAACATGTCGGCTTTGGATGTATTCAAATGGATTCCTACAAAAACACCCCTTGCATTCGGATCCCATATTGGCGATCTTTCACCCTGCATATACGGTAGGAAATATACGCCATTTGATCCTATAGATGATTGATTATACAATTCTCCATATATTTCTTTTGTATGCCCTTCTGTTTTTAGGAAATTGTCATAGAACCACTGAATCGATGCCCCAGGAAAAGACATAGCTCCGTGTGAAAGCCATTGGCGTTTGTTGACATGACACCGATTTAGGAATCGCTTATCCAATTTATCAGGTAGATCTGTACATACCGTTAGGACATTTGATGTACCAACAGACTCAAACATTTCATTGGGTTTAATGCTTAAAGCAACAGTTGAGCACGCAGTATCTGCAGCACCCGAAATAACAGGTATATTTTCCGAAGACAACTCAGGTATTTTTACATTTCCAACTACAGATTTTGGATCCACTACTTTAGGCAGCTTCTTCTCATCGACCCCTACTTTTTCATAAATCTCCTTTGACCACTCATAGTTCACGACATCGTAAATTCCTGAATACGAACTTTGAGTCCAGTCCATCACAAATTCCCCTGTTAGCTTATGCAAAATAAAAGTGGATAAATTTCCCCATTTATACGTTTTTTCATAGTCCTTAGGAAAGTGATTTTTAAACCAAAGGTAGGTTGTCACCGTATACATCCCTGGCTCTAGTCTATTTTTCGTGATTCTGTCCAAGTTGTCCACACCGACTACATTCTTTATCCAATCAGATTCTTCTTTACTCCTCTGGTCTAGGTATATAATTCCCTGATAGAGAGGCTTGCCATCTTTATCTAAAAAAACGGATGAATTGCAAAAGGTAGATAGCGAGATTGCATCAACGCTTCCACCTTTCTCTACTTCATTACATACTTTTAATAGCAATGATTTGGTTTTATCCCAAATATCTTCAAGATCGATTTCTATCCAAGTCTTTTTAGGATAAAGAAGGGAGTATGGTTGGTACTCAAGGTACCCCAATACTCCTTCTTGATTCATTGCGCCTACTTTAATACCACTTGTTCCGATATCAATCCCAATAACGTGAGACATAATCTATCACACCTATTTGTATTATACGTTTGCTGGTTGATTAATTAACTCATTATACAATTCTACTGTTTCTTTTACAGTTCCACCATGATGGATAATGTTTTTAAACGCTTTTACAACTGCTGTCGGATTTGGGTTATTCCAAACGATTCGACCGAATGTAATACCAGTACCTCCAGCATCAATTACATCGTAAACCATTTGGAAATAGTCTTCAATGTTATTTCCATTGTCTCCACCCGCAACTACAACTTTACCAGGTGTTGATTCAACTACTTTTCTGAATGTATCAGGATTACCAGTATACTTTGTTTTTACAATATCAACACCTAATTCAGCACCCGCACGTACCGCATATGCAACATGCTTCCAATCATTCTTTTCATGATCAGGTATTTGGTTTCCTCTTGGATAGATATGCGCAATCATTGGAACTCCAAGGGCAGCAGCCTGACCTGAAACGATTCCTAGGTTACGAAGTTGTTCAGGTTGATCATCTCCTCCAACAATACAACCCATTGAAACAGCATCTGCTCCTAAACGAACAGCCTCATCAACCTCTGTAACCCAAGCATCATAATTTGGTTGCCATGGTGAAAAAGTAGAAAGTTTTAAGATAAGGCCTGTTTTTCCAACATGTGGACGATAGCTCATATCCGCAATCCCTTTATGCATTGTCATTGCATCAGGGCCACCTGCAACAATTTCACTAACCTTACGATTGATTGGCATTAATTCATCGAAAATACCCCTTGCCATCGCTTGATCAACTGCAACAGCTAATAGTTTTCCAGTATCTTGATTTAATAATCTACTCATCCGAACTTCTTTACCTAATAATGCCATAATAAAACACTCCTTAGTTTTTAATATTTGTTATTTTATAGTTACCTTAAAGGGAATCACACACACATTTTTCAAGAACCTTAACTACTTTCTTCATTTAAACTATCCTAACTTGGCAGATTACGAATCTTATAACGTAATAACCGATTTCATTCCATTACCATTTCTAACATCTAAAATAGCCTGTTCAATGGTATCTAATGTATATCCAGTTGTCGTTAGTACTTCCGTATTAATTTTACCTGTGGCAATCAATGCTAAGGATTTATGATAATCTGCACGTGTCAATGCAGAGGTACCATTGACTGTAATTTCATTATAGTGAATGATATTAGGATCAATTTCAGATAAAACTCCTTTAGTAAATCCAGCAAACAAATTCAAAGTTCCACCTTTTTTCAGTAGGTTTGCGCAGGATTTTACTAAGAAAGGTACGCCAATCGCCATGAGAACAACATCCGCACCAAGGCCATCTGTTAGATTTAATACAAGGTCCTCTAGAGATTCTTCATTTGGATTTACTGCAAAATCTGCACCAGCTTTAATAGCTCTTTCACGACGATGTTCAATTGGTTCGCTTAATATAACTGACTTCGCACCTGCAATTTTTGCTAATTGCACATGCATTAGTCCAATTGGGCCTCCTCCAACAACAACGACAACATCACCCATTTTCACATTGGCTTTGCGTTGGCCATTGATACAGCACGCTAAAGGTTCAGTTACTACCGCTTGCTCAAATGAAATATGATCAGGAATCTTAACAATGTTTCCAGCTTCTACTGCAGCACTAGGGATTCGTACATATTCAGCAAAACCTCCGTCATACTCATACCCGATAGCTGTACGGTTTGCACACACATTTTCTCTGCCATTTTGGCAATAGTAGCATTTACGACAAGGGATAACAGGCATTACACCAACTCGGTCACCAGTGAAGAAATCTTTCACCGCGGATCCAACTTCTTCAATTGTTCCTACAAGCTCATGACCAATAATGGAAGGAGTACGTACTCCCTTTGTTTTTTTTCCTTCAAAGATTCTTACATCTGTTCCACAAACCGCACTTGCATTCACTTTTAAAAGAATTTCATGCTCGTTAATTTGTGGCTTTTGTACTTCCTCTAATTGTAATTTGTTTGGTCCATGAAAAACTGCTGCTTTCATCTCAAACCACACTCCCGTTTCGTCTTAATATATAGTATACAATATTTGGCGGAAATTTCCTTCATATTTTTTATAAAAATTAAGGAGAATATTTTCTCCCTAATATTTTCTAGTTATTATAAATCAAACCAACTTATCGGTACTGTAATTAACTGAGGTACAAAAATGAACAACAGTAATGCAGCAAACGTTACAACTAACCACGGTAAGGTTGCTCTACTTAAGGTTTCTATCTTCATCCCCGTAATATTAGAAGTAGCGTATAGGCATACTCCAATCGGTGGTGTAACTAATCCAACTGAAAGAAGTACAACTAAATAAATTACAAAAAATACAGGATCGATACCTACTGAATGGATTGTTGGCATTAAAATTGGAACAAGGATAAATATTGCGGCTGTTGCATCCATGAACATTCCAACAATAATTAGAAATACAAATAACAACAACATAATTACAATCTTACTATCACTTATCCCACTAATGAAGGTTGCTACCTTTGTAGGAAGACCATCATATTCAAACACCCAACTTGCTGCCTTAGCAGTTACTGCGATAAAAAGAATAGTACCTGTTAGGTTTGCTGTTCTAAAAAAGATATTCGGTAATTTTTTAAATGATAATCCTTTATAAACAAATAACGCTACAAATAATGTATATAACACCGCAATAGCTGCTGCCTCTGTCGGTGTGAATATTCCACTTAAAATACCTGCAAGTAAGATTACTGGCGCTAACAATGCCGGAAAAGCACGTATAAATTCTCTTCCAAGTACCTTCCATTCAAATTTTTGATGAACACCAAAATTATGCTTTTTACTATAATAATGGTTGTACCCCATAAAAATAAGAGCAATAATTAAACCTGGTACTAGCCCCCCAACCAAGGCTGCTCCTATTGAAACACCTGCTGTTGATGCGGCAACTACCATTAATATACTTGGAGGAACGATTGTTGCTAGCATTGACGTTATTAACGTTAAAGCTGCTGCGTATTCCAATGGATATTTGTTTCTGGTCATCGCATTTATTGTAATACGACCAGTACTAGCAATATCCGCCACAGAAGAACCGGCCATACCAGCAAAAATCAAACTTGCTAGAACATTTACGTGCCCTAGTCCACCAGTCATCCAACCAACAAGACTCTTTGCAAAGTCAAATATTTTTTCTGCAACTCCACCTTCATCCATAATAATTCCTGCCAGGATAAAGAGTGGGACGGCAACCATGATAAAGCTATTCATCGAGCTATACATTGATTGAATAACGATACTAATTGGAACATCTGTAAAAATAAGCACACTCGCAACTACTGAAATACCAAGTGAGGTAGCAATAGGTATCCCGATAAACATTAAGATGAAGAATAATACAAGTAAAAAAATTGACATTAATTCTCCACCTCCTCTTCTTCAATAAGCGCACGGTCATATATGAGTGATTGAATGGTATTGATAATTCCAATCAAACCTGAAAATGGAACACAAAGTCCGATAATCCACATTGGTAATAACAATACAGAGCTAGTTTCATTGGTGTTAATTTGCTGTGACATTAATTCGATTCCTAAAACAACCATAAATATAAAGAATCCAATTGAAGCAATACTATATATCCATACTGACCCTTTTTGCAAAAATTTAGGCAAATAGTTTAAAAGTAATGTAACCCTTGCAGATTCGACTTTACGAAATCCGATTCCAATTCCCAGATAAATCAACCATACAAACATAAATCTTGTTAATTCCTCAGTCCACGGTGCTGGTTGCCCTATTAATCTACCAATGACCTGCCAGATTACTACTACAAATATGCCCGCAGCCGTCAAGGAGGCCAATGTATCAGTTATGCTATTGATGGCTCGAAATACAGGATTAATTTTTTTATTCCCATCCTTTACCATAGCTCTCTCCCTCACTTGATGTTAAAATACGGTCCCTTATCGATTTAGGGACCGCAAACTCACCTAAATTTACTCACTTTTCCCGACAAACTCTAGTACTTTTGTAAAGAACTCTTCATCTTTTACAAGTTCTTTAAATGTTGGATACGCTTTCTTTGAAATTTCAACGAATAACTGTTGCTGTTCACTTGTTAGCTCATTAACCTTAACTCCTTCACCTTCAAGGAACTCAATTGCTGTTTCAGCTTCTTTATTATCATAATCTAAAGCCCAACCTTGAATTTCCTTTGAAGCCTCAGTTAAGATCTTTTGTTGCTCATCTGTTAAAGAATCAAACTTTTCTTGGTTAATTCCTACTACCCAGCCATCAGCCATGTGGTTAGAAATTGTTAAGTATTCTTGTACTTCATATATTTTCGCTGAAGTGATAACACCAAGTGGATTTTCCTGTCCATCGATTGTTTTTAATTGTAACGCGTTATATACTTCACTAAAATCCATTGGAGTTGTTACTGTACCTGCCCCCTTGAAAAACTCAACCCATAATGGATTGTTAGGTACACGTAGCTTAAGTCCTTTTAAATCTTCTGGTTTTGTAATTGGATTTTTAGAGTTTGTGATTTGTCTGAAGTCACGTGTCCAATATCCTAATCCGTGAATACCTAACTCAGATACTGAACCTAATAGTTCAGTGCCAAGATCCCCATTTAAGAAAGATACAAATTGGTCTTTGTCATCAAATAAATACGGAATACTGATTGCGCTAAATTTCGGTTCAAAGTTCGCATAAAGAGATGTTGAGAGCACGAGCATATCCAAACTTCCTGCTCCTAGTTGCTTAACTGCAGCAGAAGGATCCCCACCATATAATGTTCCATTTGCATGAACCTTAATTTCAATTGAACCATTACTTTTCTCTGAAACTACCTTCGCAAATTCTTTTGCAGCTAGAGTTACTGATGCCTCATCTGGATCTGGAGTAGCTAGTGTAAAAGTTACCTTCTTTTCCGATCCATCTTCCTCTCCACCACTTGCAGAGCTACCACAAGCTACCAAAGCTACTGATAATAATGCCGTTAAAAATAGTGTGAGTATCTTCTTCATTTCTTTTCCCCCTTAAACCCCTTTTTTGATAACGCTTACTTTTCTGAATAAAAAAAGAAATTAAGCACCGTTGAATTTTCAGAATACTTAACTTTTGACTCAATGATATCATATGGTGGTAATTTCCTTCAAGTTATTTTTAAAAAAAATGAACATTTTTTTCACAATTAGTTTTTTTTGATGTCTTTTATAGCTTTTTATCAATAGTCGATCTTCGCGTTTTTTGAAGATTGTTATAGGTAAGTTCATATTTTTGGTTTGCAACTGCCGCTACTAGGATATCGATAATCGTTAATTGTGCAATCCTTGAAGATATAGCATCTGTTCGAAAAAGCGTTTCCTTAGAAGCAGTTTGTAAAACAATATTTGAGATATTTGTGATTGGTGATTTTGATGCATTCGTAATACAAATGAGAGTTGCACCTGCTTCTTTTGCTAGTTTCATCGCGGCTAAAACATCTGTATTTGAACCTGTATGAGAAATACCGATAACAACGTCATTTTCCGTGAGAACACTTGCAGACATTGCCTGTAAAACAGAATCACTATAAGCGAAAGATTTGATCCCTAATTTTAATAGTTTATGATGGGCATCCATTGCCACAGTTCCTGACCCACCGTTACCATAGAATTCTATCAAGCGAGCCTTCGAGATTGCATGTACTGCTTTTTGAATTTCTTCATCACTACAAACCTCCATTGAATCATAAAGTGCCTGAATGTTTGATTGAAAAACCTTCTTTTTAATTTTTTCAACATCATCTCCTTTTTCAATTACTTCATGTATCTGCTTTTCAGGAGAGATTAATTCCCTTGCCAAGTGAATTTTTAAATCTTGGAAACCCTTATAACCAAGGCGCTTACATAAGCGTACAACAGAAGACTCACTTGTTTCACTTCTTTCTGCTACCTCAGTTATTGACAAATGAATAATTTCATCTTGGTTTTTCTCAATAAAATGGACAATTTTCTTTTCTGAATCTCTAAGCTTTGTCATTGCAGCATTTATTCTTGTAAAAAAGCCAGGATTCGTATTAACATTTAACTCACTCATATATTTGCCCCCTTCTTATGCACAAGCATTTTAATGTATTTATTATTTTATTAAAATATTGTGTTGTTTACTAGTATTATTTTTGGTTTGCTCGAATCTATTAAAGATAATTTTGATTCAGTTTCTGCTATAGTTTTTGCAAAGTTATCAAAAAAGAGAAGTGATCTGTTCGAACACTTCTCAACAAATACACATTTATATCAATTAAAATACGATCGTCTTATTATTATCCACAATGATTCGGTCTTCCAGATGCCATTTCACCCCACGTGCGAGCACGCTTCGTTCCACACTTTGTCCAATTTTTTTCAGTCTTGCAACATCGTCTCGGTGGTCAACACGGGCAATATCCTGTTCAATAATCGGACCCTCGTCTAAATCATTGGTTACATAATGAGAGGTTGCACCGATTAATTTTACCCCGCGTGTATAGGCGCGCTCATACGGTCTAGCCCCAACAAACGCTGGCAAGAACGAGTGATGGATATTAATGATTTGGTTCGGATACTCCGCCACAAAGTCAGGTGTTAACACCTGCATGTAACGAGCTAACACGATCAAATCAATTTCATACTCTTTTAAAATCTGCAGCTGTTGCTCTTCCACCTGTTTGCGGATATCCTTGTTTGCCGGTATGTACACGAATGGAATACCAAGATTTTCAACAACAGGTCTTGCGTCCTCATGATTGCTCACAACGAGCGAAATGTCCGTCATCAAGTCTCCGCTTTGCCATTCCCATAAAAGTTCATGCAAACAGTGAAGCTGCTTTGATACAAAGATAGCCGTTCTTTTCACATTTTGAACGATCAACTTCCACTCCATTGAAAATTTTTCAGCAATCTCTAAAAATGCAGACTCCATCTCAGGCTTTTTCTCTGTTAAAGATGGGCAGTCAAACTCGATTCGAAGGTAAAACGTACCCTCTTCATGGTGAGTCGAATACTGACTCGATTCAATAATATTCGCATCAAACGAATATAAAAATTGAGAAATAGCCATCACAATTCCAGGCTGGTCAGGACAACTCACCAACAACCTTCCACGATTCTCATTCTTACTCTGAAACTCTTCCCTATTAAAAAACATATCCATAACCTCACATTTGGGACGGAGGGACTGGTCCCTCGTCCCACCATTTTTTTCCTGGGACAAGGGACCTGTCCCTGTGTCCCACGTGTCCCGCTTATTCGTTTGCTAGTTTTGCGATGAGTAGGGCGACGAGTGCACTCCTTACTGGCATTTGCGAGATAAGGAGGTGCTCGTTAGATGCATGTGCACCATCACCTACTGGCCCTAAACCATCTAAAGTTGGGGCAAATTGTGATGCAAAACTGCCGTCACTACCGCCACCACTTGCTTGATCTTCTAGTTCGAAGCCAAGGTATTCCTTCGCTATATCTTTTGCTGTTTCGAACATTTTACTAATTTCCGGCGTTTTTTCCATAACTGGACGGTTGATTCCACCCGTTACCTCGACCGTTAAACCTTCTTTGGTTGGCTTTATACCTTGAATTAATGGAATGACGCGTTCAAATTCTACGTTATTTTTCACACGTAAATCCAATTCTGCCTCAGCTTCTGCAGCAACTACGTTTGAAGCACTTCCACCTTTTACAAGCCCGATATTGAGTGTTGTTCCTTTTTCGAAGTCCGTTAAGCCATGTAAATAAATGGTTTGGCGTGCAAGCTCCTCGATTGCGCTTATTCCTTTTTCAGGCTCTATGCCAGAGTGTGCTGCGCGTCCCTGTACTTTAATTGTAAACATCCCGACGCCCTTACGAGATGTTTTGAGTTTCCCCTTGGTTGAAGCCGCCGCGGATTCTAGAACAAGCACATATTTACTCTTTTTCGCTTCGGCTTCGATTAAGTCCCGTGAGGACTCACTACCGATTTCCTCATCCGACGTAAACAACATGACAACCTTTGTTTCCAAAGGAACATTCAGTGTTTTAAGAGCATTTACTGCAAACAATCCTTGCACAATACCGCCCTTCATATCAAATGAGCCTGGCCCATAAAGCTTGTCTCCGTCAATCCGGAATGGGAGTTCCTCAAGTGTGCCCTTTGGCCAAACCGTATCCATATGAGCTAAAATCAGAATTTGCTCATTTCCCTCACCGAATTCACAGCGGAAATGATCCCCAAAATGCTCATTATCAAACGTCTGGATTGAGCCTCCCACATACTTTTTATAAAGCTGCTGAACCTGCTCACCAACTTGGTCCACCGCTTCTTTATCATGAGATGGAGATTCTATCTCGACTAACCCCTTCAGAACCTCCACCATCTCAGACTCTTTCTCCTTCAAATACGCCACAACCTGCTGTTCCATCAAATCCATGCCACCTTTATACGTGGGACCAGGGTCTTTTGCTTCCCTGGGTCAGAGGGACAGGTCCCTCGTCCCACCATTTTTTTCCTGGGACAAGAAAGTGAGTCCCTATGTCCCGTTTATTATTACAATATTACAACAACAAAGCCCATGCTACTAGTTTTAATAGCATGAGCTTGAAATTTTTTTATTGACCAGCTGGCATTCCTTTTAGAAAGTGTTCTAAGAACCTAGATGCGTCAACCTCTGTGCAGACATTGATTTTAGGCTCTCCTTCTTCTGAAACCGGCACCGTTCTTCCGTCTTCTTCCCCTTCAGTAATGACGCCAACTCCTATGTATTTTGTTTTCACTAAACTCTGATCAATTGCCACACCAACAGCCAATGGATCATGGAGGCCGCATCCGCCAATTCCGGGATTAGCGGATTCATAAAAATCATGATAAAAGCCGACCATATTCGCAAAAAACTCCCCGACTTCGGATTCAGATTTCCGCCAAGCATCCACATTTTCTCTTGGCAACAGGGTCTGCATGGTTACATCTAAGCCGACTAAGGTAATCGGTAATCCAGATGAGAACACGACTTCCGCAGCCTCGGGATCAGTAATAATATTCGCTTCCGCGTGTGGTGTCACGTTCCCTGGCACAAAGACAGCTCCTCCCATAATCACCACGTTCTTTACAAACTCGACTATCTCCGGAGCTTTTTTAACCGCTAGGGCTAGGTTTGTCAACGGCCCCACGGCAATTATCGTTACCTCATGAGGAAGCTTTTTTACCTGTTCGATAATAAAATCGACCGCATGCTCTGATTCCGCTGATGTTTGAGGTTCAAAATCCAATACATTACCTAATCCATCTTCCCCGTGCACATGTTTCGCATAGCCCTCACGCGGCTCACGATTTAGGGGCTTGTCCGCACCAGCAAATACCGGGATCCTTTTTCCAAGCTTCTCTAAAACAGCCAACGTGTTTCGGGTCGCCTCATCAACAGCAACATTTCCGTAGCATGTCGTTAACCCCATAATATCAAGCTCAGGCGAGTTCACCGCATACGCAATCGCCATCGCATCATCAATTCCTGTATCCACATCAAAAATAACCTTCTTCATCGTTTACCTCCTTGGGACAGAGGGACAGGTCCCGGGTCCCACCATTTTTTTCCTGGGACGAGGGACCTGTCCCTGCGACCCACTATTGGTCAGTGTCACCTGTCCCTTGTAATTTTTTTGTTTCTTCAAGTGTTGGCATTGAGGCTTGGGCGCCTTTTTTGGTGACGGTTAGGGCACCAACAGCATTTGCAAATTCAGTTGCCTCTAGCAGGTTTTTTCCGCTTGCGAGCGCTGTGGCAAGTGCACCTGCAAATGCATCACCCGCTGCTGTTGTATCAACCGCCATCACAGCGTGCGGCTCAATAGCAAACACATTTTCTTCCCTCGACACAACAACACCTTTTCCACCAAGCTTAGCAAAAACAATCCCCACACCTTTATTCAAAAGCCAACTGCTAGCTTTTTTAGCGGATTCCACATCCGTAATTTTCGTTTCGGCCACAACCCCTAACTCGCTCTCATTCGGTACAAGGTAGGTCACTTTTTTTAATAGTTCGTCTGGCAGCTTTCGTGCAGGCGCAGGATCGAGCATAACTGGGACATTATGTGCATGCGCGATATTCGCAACTTCAATTACTGTTTCCAAAGGAATCTCCAGCTGTATCATCACAAGCTTTGCCTCACGAATAGCCGCTTCGTGTTTCTTCACATATTCCGGTGTCACATGGTCATTGGCACCCGGCGAAACAACGATACTATTATCCCCTTCGGCATTTACACTAATCACCGCAACGCCGGATGAAACGCCGCTGACTTTTTCAATAAACGAAGTGTCCGCACCGACTTCATTCAATCCGTTTAAAAGCTGCTCACCGAAAAGATCATCCCCGACACAGCCAAGCATCGCAACCTTCGCCCCAAGCTTTGCGGCAGCATACGCTTGGTTGCCACCTTTCCCACCGTTGCCAGTAAAAAAGCCATGACCGAGCACCGTTTCACCCCATTCAGGGCGCTCCTTCACATTCACCACCATATCCACATTCAAACTACCCACCACAACAACATCCGCACTCATCCAACAACCCCCTATGGGACAGAGGGACAGGTCCCGCGTCCCAAATTTGAAAAAACACGATTTTCATATAGAATATTATAGACAAACAAATGAGCAGTAGCAAAAGCTAATGCAGTGAAACGAATTAGGAGGAATATACATATGCATAAAACTGCAGATATTATGGAGGCAATGAATTACATATTGAGTAAAACAGACCATCGGCCGACTATTGGGATGATTCTTGGTTCGGGGCTTGGCACGCTTGCGGATGAAATTGAAAATGCGATCGTCATCCCTTACAACGAGATTCCCCATTTTGCGAAGTCGGAAGCAGTTGGCCATGCGAATGAGCTTGTGATTGGACAATTGATGGGAAAAACTGTTGCGGCAATGAAGGGTCGGTTCCACTATTATGAGGGCTTCACGCTAGATGAAGTGACTTTTCCCGTACGTGTTATGAAAGCACTAGGCATTGAAAATCTACTAATCACAAACGCTTGTGGAGCTGTGAATACGAGCTTTAGCCCTGGGGATCTGATGTTAATTACGGACCACATCAATTTAGTTGGGACAAATCCATTGATTGGTCCGAACAATCCTGAATTAGGAACCCGTTTCCCTGATGTGTCCGAGGTTTACAACAAAGGGTTGCGAGGAATTGCGATTGCGGTTGCTGATGAAAAAAAGATTACACTACAACAAGGTGTGTATGCCTGGTGGAGTGGTCCTGCTTACGAAACGCCAGCTGAGATACGGATGATCCGTACCCTTGGAGCCGATGCTGTTGGAATGTCAACCGTCCCAGAAGCAATTGTCGCTGTACACTCAAGCATGAAGGTTCTTGGTATTTCATGTTTAACTAACATGGCCTGCGGAATCTTAGACCAACCCCTAAGCCACGATGAAGTAATCGAGGTAGCAGGTAGAGTCAAAACAAAATTCATCGAGCTAGTAAAAGGGGTTTTAGAGAGAGTAGAATAAAGAGACGGGGGAAGGTCCTTGTCTCGAGTGTACGTAAATAGGCAGGGGATATCTCCCCTGCCTGTTTTATTCTCTTTCAAAATCCAAGACGACTGCGGTTGCAGCTCCCAAGGACTGGGAAAATGGCTCTTCGTTGAAATGTATATGTGTTTTGGAGAATGGGATTTTGAGTGCGTTTTGTTCGAGATACGTCATGAGCGAATGTTGGAATGCTTCATTTTGATTGTATGGACTATCGATGATAATCCTACCTGGGTTCAGTAAATGAATAATATTAATGAGTGAAGTCCCTAAATATATTCCGTATTTCTTAAGTTGAGCCTCAATCTGTTTTTCCTTTACCTCAACAGAACCCGACATATTGATCGCTTCCATGTGCCCCATCCACTCTTGAAATGCTTTCCTGCTTATCAGTTTCTCTAAACATCCACGTTGGCCACACCCGCATAATGGTCCATTTGCATCAACAGAAATATGACCGATTTCCCCCAATGTCCAACTGTCCCCATTCCATATATGGCCTTCAGACGTAAAGGCACCTCCGATTCCATCTCCAATTCGGATATAAAAGGAGCTTTTTGAACCCGACTCATCTCCCATTCCAGCTGAACATAAAGAAGCCATGTTTACATTATTTTGTAAGATAATCGGAACTGCGATCTTGTCTTTTAACTCTTCATAAATCTTGAAATTTTTCCATCCAAGATTTGTAGAATGATATACGATCCCCTCATCCGCATTCACAATTCCTGGGATCCCAATTCCGACACCTACTACTTCCGGATGTTCAAGCACCAGGGTTTCCACTATTTTTTGAACTTGCCGAATCACTTTTTCCTTATCTTTTCCTTCTACCTCTAAAAAGCCGCTTGCTAAGGGATCTAAGTAAAAGTCTGTAACTGTATACTTTATACCATTGTGGTGAATGGCGATGCCAATCGCCTTAAAGGCATTCTGATTTAATTCAATGACAATCTTTGGCCGGCCAGCCCGTTTTAAATCTTTGACTCCTACTTCTTTGATGATTCCATCCTTTACGTATTGATCGACAATTAAGGAAATCGTATTTTTGCTAACTCCCATGGCTTTCGCCAAGTCTTTTCTTGAGGTCTGCCGATACTTCCGTAAAAGAGATAAAACCTTTTTCTGATTTTGTTCACGCAGAACCCCTGGGCCTCTTGTTCTCATTTCACAATCCTCATCTCTTTCGTCCAATAACATACCGCTATTATACCAAGTGATGCAATCAAATGCGCCTTGGCGTGTTTGCGCCCGATTTTTTTTCGAGCTTGCTCGAAAAATTTCCGCTGAAAAAATCGTGGCATCCGCCGGAGGCTTAACTTTATTCAGTCCGAGTTTGAACCCCGACTGAATTGTTTACTCTTTTTACATTCATCCCCCACTTTTAGAAATAGGGACATCTGCTGAATAAAGTTATAGTTTCCTAATTTTATGCTTAAAACGTGAAATAAACTGATTATTCCATTCATCTCCACCAGCCGCATTGCCACTTTTCCAAATTGGCGGTTGAATGCCTTGTTCTACAAGCTTAGCAGTGGCTTCCATTGCAATGGAATTTAAAATAAATGCGTTCACGAAGGTCGAAACCGCGCCTACCTTTTGCTCCAGATTTTCAATATCAATGACTGCGTCTCCGACATCTACCTTTGAGTCAATCGCAAGGTCAACGACATCATGAAGATTTTGTTTTGAGGGGTGTCTTGCTGGATGTCCCTCAGGCGTATCTAAGGCATGCTGCTTTGAGGATACACCTATTGTTTTTACACCTAATCGTTTTGCCTCTAGAGCAGCATCGATTGTTGCAGCATTAATTCCGTAGGCATTGATAATGATTAATAGATCACCAGCTTGCAAACCGTAATCATGTAACACAATCTTTCCATAGCCTGGTGTTCGCTCGATTGCCATGGAACGTAGCGCCCCTCCACTTAATAATGTCCCTTCATCTAAAATGGCACTCACATGCATAAGTCCACCCGCACGAAAGAATAATTCCTGAGACGCTAAATTGGAGTGTCCTCCTGGCCCGTAAGCATATACAATTTTATCTTCCTTAATGTGATGAGCTACCACTTCGGCAGCGTTCATGATATTCTCCGATTCTGTCTCGATTACCTGATCCATATACGCTTTTACTTTTTCATAGTATTCAAGTGCATACTTCATTCCTTTCACCCCTACTTTACAGTTGTCTTCTTATATAAAACGTCTCCAGCCTTTATCGTTTCGATTACTTCCATCCATTCATTATGCTTTTCATATAGGAAGAAATCTGCAGGAGCTCCTACTTGAAGGCCTCTTGCCTGATCCATCTTCATAATGGTTGAAGGTAAAACCGAAGCTTTATCAATTGCTGTCGGTAAGTCCGTGATTCCCATTTGAACAATCCGATTTACACCCCAGAGGATACTTTGGGCTGAGCCAGCCAATAATCGTGGTTCTCCTTTTAAATGAAGCCGCCCTTCCTCTGTTAATGTAACCTCACCACCCACAGAAGCTATGTAATCACCAGAAGGAAGACCTGCTAGTGCAACACTATCGCTGATGATGAGCATTTTCTCATTTTTGACCTTCTCTATTACCTTCAATACTGAAGGTGGCAAATGAAATCCGTCGGCAATTACAGTTGCAGCTAAAGTGTCTTCCGCTAACTGGTCCCATAAATAGTTCGGGTGTCGCGGCAGCTTGACATGGGCGCCATTACCCAAATGAGTTGACATCTTTGCGCCCGCTTTTACTGCCTTTTGAATCTGGTCAGACGTCGCATTTGTATGCCCAATTGAAATAAGTACTCCAGAATTTGAAGCCGATTTTATAAATTCATCGGCATAATCCCACTCCGGTGATAGGGTAACAATTTTAATCAATCCATTCACAGATTCATTCAATCTCTTAAAAAACTCCCAATCTGGCTGCCTAATATAGTCAAGATGATGTGCGCCCCTTGGGCCATCTTCCATAGATAAAAATGGACCCTCTAAATGAATCCCCGGTATCATTTTCTTAACAAGCTCGTTCTTAGAAATAGCACTTGAAATCATACAAACTAGTTTTACTAAATTTTCATACGAATTTGTAATAACAGTTGGATAAAAGGACGTTACACCCTGCTCGAGCAAACTATAGCAAACGCGTTCAATATCCGATTCCTTCGTTGCAAGTGAATTAAAATCAATCCCCATATATCCATTAACCTGCAAGTCAACAAATCCCGGAGCAAGATATGTCTCGTTTTCTACTTCGGCCGGTTCAATTGATTCAATGATTCCATCTCTAATCTCAATACGGACACCGCAATCCTCTTTATAATGAATGCCTTCAATGACAAGTTTTTCATTCGCCATCCTGTTGTTCATCTCCAAATGAATCTTGATCCACATAAAGATATGCATTCTCATGTGTTCTCAAAATCGATGCCGGACATTCTGTACTAATTGGCCCATTTAAGGTTTGATAGACTGCCTGCCGTTTCGTACTGCCTGGAACCATACAGTACATGTATTTCGCAGAAAGTAACGTAGGAATTGTTAACGTTAAAGCATAAAGAGGAACCTCTTCTATCGTGGTAAAGCAGCCATCATTGACCTGTTGTTGCCTACAAATATCATCAAGCTCCACCTTCTTTATGACCTTTTTATCCTTAAAATCCGCAACAGGTGGGTCATTAAATGCAATGTGACCATTTTCACCAATCCCAAGACAAACGATATCAATTGGTTGCTTTTGAAGAAGCTGTGTATACCGTTCTACTTCATTTTCATTTGAACTATCAAGTAAATGAACCTCTTTGAATGGAACTTTCGTAAACAATCTTTCTTTTAAAAAGTTTTGAAACAGCTGTGGTGCGTCCTTATCAAGTCCCACATACTCATCCATGTGAAAAGCGATAATCTGATTCCAATTAATTCTGTCGTCACCTATTAAATATTGTAAAAACTCATTCTGCGAAGGAGCTGCAGCAAAAACCATACGTATCTCTTCTTGATTTTGCTGTAACTTTACTAGTTGGTTCGCCACATCACGAGCCGCATATTCTCCCATTTCATTACGCGTTGTAAAAACGTAGTATGTTAATTGATCCTTCTGTCCGCTTCTTTTTATATTCACTTTCATTCACCTTCTAGTATGTTATCGATTGCATTCTGGATTATTTTTTCCGTTTCTATGTGAAAAGGGGCCGGTAAGCCAAAGTAGTAAATAAACTCCTCCGCCTCATAGCCACCTTCCATAAGCTGTGTTTGGCTTGGAATATATCCGATCATTCCATTACTGTATCCAAGGGCAAGGACCCCTGAATCAATCTTTTTCACATATTGACTGTAGTGCTGAACCATTTCACCGTTAAAAAAGATAAAACGGAGCTTGTTGCTTATTTCCAGATACTGTATTTCTAGTCCTGTTTTATTTTTATCTTGCCAATTTTTTTCAATATGTTGTTTCCAAATACTAATAACTTCGGGTTCCATGTCATCATTGACGGTATACTCTTTTTGAAAAGGTAAGGAAACCCGGGAGGAATAAGCTTGCAATCTATCAGAATGTATCACTTCAACATCACTTATGTTCATCCCAGATATAATATCCTCCGCTAATTGGCTCCCAATTGCCTCCATGTCTTGTAGGCTTCCCCTAAAAAACGTATGATCTTTTATTAAAGCCGGCCTCACATCGCCACAGCATCCCTGCAAAAAGCCAATCACTGCGTGGTGATAGGTCTCTTTTAATCTAGCGCAACAAACTCCGGTATATTCTGATGAGACCACATTTGCATCTGTTGTTGTTGGATGACAAGCATGGTGAATCAACATTGCCTTCATATCTTGTTTTCTATTTTCAAACGTGATGATGGTTACCTCTTTGTCAATCGGAACACTCAGATTCGGGCTCATCGCCATTTTGTTTTCGTACTGTAATCGACGGTAAACACCAATATCACTTGAAGTTTTCCTTCTCACGATCGTCACCGGTTCTTTGTTGGTGATTGCGCATTTAACACTTTTCAGTATGATGTCTTCCAATGACTCTATAAAACTCTGATCTCTTACACCTAAGAGACTCGTAAAAGCTTCACTTGTTTGCGGGCCAGAATGGTTATGTGTGGCATGAAAACAAATGGAATCTCGCTTTACGGAATACTCATCTGCCACTCTTTTTCTCCATGTATCCACAAGTTGGTCATCCCACCAAATGACATCTCCAATGAAAAGTAATAAGGTCTTTCCATTTTGTTCAAAATAAAAGGTTTTTAGAAAAAGTGGAGAATGAACTTCCATCGCCTTCCCTTCTCGATGTGCAAATCCCGCCAACTGAACTGGTAGCCGCGGTGTCATGTCAATCTCATACGTTCCAAGAAGCAAAGTCATGATTCATTCCCCTTTTCAAAACAGCTTCAAAATCAGAATAAAATTTCGGAGAATATGGAAGGGGTCTTTGACTGGCAATGCGACTACTTTTTGTAACGGCTCACCCTGTCTATCCCGAATTTGAATCCATTCTCCTATTTCCTTGTCTGGATTAGGAAAGGTTGAAAAACTATATTCAAAAAATGTTTTGTACCAGTGTAAAAAGAATTCTTCTTTCGTATGCTTGTAAAGCAATAGCAATGTGTAAAGCGCCTCTGAATGTGGCCACCAAAGCTTTGTGTCCCACGTATCGAGAATTAATTTTTCATACGGGTCATTTATTAGCCTTCCTGCTGGTTCTGCTCCATTTTTATCTACAAACCGAAGTAATCCTCCATGTTCATCATCCCAACCTAAGTAAATCGCCTGCTTTGTTACATTCGATAAAATCTGTAGTTTTTTATGCTGTTCTTCTTCATCCCATTCATGGAGGCTATGAACATGAAACCAAACTGACTCTAATGCGTGCCCAGGGTTTACGTGATTCGCAAGTAAAGTGTCTTCATTACTCGAATCCATTGGTCTCAACTCTACTATTCTTCCATCCTCAAGAATGAATTCTTGCAGGATTCTCTCGCTTATTTGTTTTGCCTTTTTCACAACTGGTTTGGTAAATTTTACAGCTGTTTCTTCCACCTCTTGGGCAACGTTAAGCATGATCATCTGTATGGAATGGGATGAATAGCCAACTGGAATCGGATAGGGTTCTGTTCTAAAATGACCTTGCTCAATTCGCTGATGAATCGATTCATAGACTTGATATGCGTGTTCAAATGCAGTCTCATCAGCAAATACATCTGCATATTTAGTAGCCCCAATGACAAAAAAGCAATCCGCAAACACACTGATATCTTCTTGGCCCTTGATTGGCTTTCCATCATGAGTTACTGCATATAAAACGTGCTGATTCTCCATAACCGTGTGGTTTATTAAAAAATGAAACGTTTTATCCGCCATATTTTTTAAGTGTTGTTTGTTTAAACTAACTTTTCCTTGTTCTGCTAACCGATAAAGCTCGGCACATAACCAGAGAAAACGCCCCTGTGACCACGTGTATTTATCCTTACTTACTAATGTGCTTCCATTATTAGAGAAGCAGGTAAAAACACCACCTGCTCCATCATCAAAGGCCTTTTCCCAGAAAGGCCAAAAATTTTCTTCAATTTCCTTTTTATAAAAGCTAACAAGTTGTTGAGTATCCATGACGAATCTCCTTGCTTCTTATAAAGATGGTGTAATATTCTTTGTATCCTTCGCTAACTCTTCATCAGATTTACTGATTGCCGATAACATGTCTTCGATCTCAGGCTTAACTGGTTTATTTTTATTTAATAAGCCGAGACCAATAAAGATTAATCCTGAAGTAAAGATTGGAGCTCCAAGTTCAACATACAATGCCCAGTCCACTCCATATTTTGTTAGTGCAAACATGGAAAATCCTGCAATAATGGAAGAGATCGCAGCTCTTGAATCACTGTGCTTAAAGGCAGGTAGTAATCCTAACAGCATTGGAATTGAAACAGGTCCAACCAATGCCGCAAACCAAGAAATTAATAGCCCTAAAACTCCTCCAAAATTATCTGAGAAAATCCCAATAATCAGAGTTAATAAAGTGAACGTAAACGTAACAATTCTTGCAATTTTTAAAGATGTCCTTTGATCAAGTCCTTTAAATTTACCTGACATGACAGGGAGGATATCCCTTGTAATAACAGCTGAAATCGTATTTGCATCTGAGGAAGTCATCGACATAGTTGCGGCAAATAGGGAAGCCAGCACAAGACCAATTAATCCTGCTGGTAATAGTTCCTGGGTGATTAGTGCGTATGATTGTGTAGGATCTTCTAGATTCGGTAAAATAAGTGGTGCTGCCCACATTGGGAAAAATAAAATTAACGGCCACACAAGGTAAAGGATTCCTGAAAAAAGAGCTGATTTCTTGGCTTCCTGCCCTGATGGGGACGCAATGTAACGTGCAGCAAGGTTCCAAGTTCCTCCGTTATAACTGAAGAATACGATGAATACGAAAACTAACACATAGCCTAACGTATACGGTTCATTGAACGGTTGACTATTTGCAGGTGGGAGTTTATCCCAAATACCAGTTATGGATCCCCATCCACCCATTTGACTTAAAACAACAAAGAACATGACAATTCCTGCAATGATTTGAACAATAAACTGCGCAAAATCTGTCCATAGATCTGCCCAAATACCACCAACTGTAATATAGATTAACGAAACAATTCCAGATAATAGAATTCCATAAACAATTGGGATTCCAGTAAACACATTAAGTAAAAGCCCAATTGCTGCCCATTTCGCACCAACGTCAAATAACTTTACGAGTACACCACTCCAAGCAACTAATTGTTGGGTTGGCACATTGTAACGCATCGCTAAATATTCCGTTGGTGATTCGATATCAAGCTTTGTTCGTAGCTTCGACCACCTTGGGGCCATTATATAAGCTCCTAAAATAACCGATACAACAATAGGTATCGCCCACCAAACATACAAACTAAATCCATGCGTGTAAGCTAAACCTGCGTATGCCACAAACACCGCACCACTATAACCTCCGACATGGTGAGAAATACCACCTAACCACCAAGGAAGCTTTCCACCGGCAACGAAGAAATCTTTCGACCCCTGTACTTTATTAAACGACCAAAAACCAATGACAACCATAAGTAAGAAAAATGCTATAATGACTCCCCAATCTAGACCACTCATGTTCTTCCCCCTCTTACAATTTTTCTTCCAATAACCCCTTGAATCACTACATCAACTAGCATTATTACTTCGTTTTTTAGACACCTCCTTTAATTAATCCTAATATATGACTAATTATTTTATAAAATACCACAACCACCGATAAATGTAAAATAAATTTAGAAAATTTTGTACTCTTGCGAGGGATTTTTAATAGAATTACAGATTCTCCCGTAGATCTGATCCATGACGTTCAAATCTATCATTTTTGCTTATAAATTCGCACCCTTCGCTAAATTTCGATCCGTACAGACAATATTTGTCCCAAAACTGAAACCTTTTCTACCTATAAAACGTCTAATATATTGTGCAGTTTTTGATTATCCTAATCTTAAAAAAGGTGTTGATTGAAATGAGTCGTGTTGACCGCCATTCGAAACAAAAACCGAAACGGAAATGGCCAAAAGTTCTTGGAACGATTTTTCTTGTTTTATTATTAGCAATCGGTGGATACGCCGTTTATTTATACCAATCAGTGGCGAGTACGGTTGGAAAAATGCATGAAGACCGTGGCCCTTCTGACAAAAGAACCACACAGATCGATATTAGTAAAAAGGATCCTATTTCCATTCTGCTCATGGGTGTTGATGAACGCTCGGGTGATAAGGGTCGTACTGATACGTTAATTATGGTTACTGTGAATCCAAATACGAATTCCATGCAAATGTTGAGCATTCCGCGTGATACACGCGTTGAAATTGTGGGCAGAGGCACTCAAGATAAAATCAATCATGCATACGCATTTGGTGGCGTCGATATGACGATTGATTCCGTCGAGAATTTCCTAGATGTACCGATTGATTACTATGTGAAGGTAAACATGGAAGGACTACAGCAAATCGTTGATGCGCTTGGTGGAGTGCAAGTTAACAGCACATTCGCATTCTCTTATCAGGGTGCATCATTCTCTGAGGGAAGTCAAACTCTAAACGGGGAAGAAGCCCTTAAATATGCACGAATGAGATACGACGATCCTCGTGGTGACTTCGGTCGACAGGATCGCCAAAAGCAGGTTATCCAAGGGATTATCGACAAAGGGGCAAGCATCACTTCTGTTACAAAAATCGATGATATTCTCGGAGCACTTGGCAATAACGTCACAACTGATATCTCCTTTGACGAAATGAAAACCATTCAGGGAAACTATAAGGGTGCTCGTCATAACATCGAGCAATTTAGCATCAACGGAGTCGGCAAAACCCTAGACGCATGGTACTGGATCGTCTCCGAAGACGAACGCCAAGCCGTTTCATCCCGCTTGAAAAAACACTTAGAAATTGAATAATTAGGACACAGGGACAGGTCCCTTGTCCCACCACCATCCTGGATATAAAAACTAACAACCGGTTATGATACCGGTTGTTTTTTTAGGTCTTACATGTTTTCCTCCTTTTTCCACATACTAATGAGACAGGTTCATTGTTCCAAAGGAGGTCCTTATGATGAAATTCAAATTTTTACTTTGTATAGCATTATTATTTCTATTGGTTTCGCCAGCTTCGGCTGCGGAGAAGAAGTCACCGTTTTTTGGTGTGAGCGCTACGGTCGTACAGATTGAGGATGGTACATTTGAGGTAAAAACGAATGGCGCTGAGGAAAACGAAGGGTTTGTTTTTTCACCTAGAGGGGTAAAAGGTGGAGAAACGATTGTGTTTGAGGTGCAGGTGAAAGGTGAGGCAGCCGTTTACCTACTTGTGGATGAGACTGATGCGCGAGGAACCTTTTTAGCTGAGACGGTATCCCCGGTGATTGGCTTGCATGACCCGTGGAGAACGATCCAGCTTGAGGTCGAGCTGCAGGACACCACCTCCCAAATCGACGCGATGGTGCTTACGAACAAACAGGAAAAAACCAAATTCATGTTTCGCAATGTAAAAGTAAGTGTGAAAAAGTAAAGGATGTCACCCACAGGTTCTGTCTGGAAGTACAAAAAATTTAATTATTGATAAAATTACAGTAACATTTGAATTAACCATAATATTTAAATAAAAAAATGCTCATGGCGTATAATGCCTGAGCATTTTTCGTTTTATTGGATTGTTCATCTAAAGACCCCTTTATAAATCTTTTCTTTTACATTAACATGAACTAATTGTGAGGGGGCATTACAAAAAGAAGAACTCTTATTAAAGAAAAGCGCCTGCTTAAAGAAAATGATTTTATTTATAAATAACATTGTTGTGATTCCCTACTTTAAACAAGCATGGTAAGTTTAATTTGACAAAATTCCTATTTTTTATGGGTGATTCCTGATAAAATCAGTTCGTAATTAACTTTTACCGTTCATAATTCGATATTTATTGTAATGGTTTTTAGAAGGAGTTTAATGATGAAATGAAATATACAGGTAGAATAATTATGATGTTGATTTATGTTGTCGTAACCGCTGCTTTTAAAACTTTTGATTATGTTGAATTGGGGTACGTACCTGTATTCGAATATATAATTTCTGCAATAATGGTTTATCCCGTATGGTTGACTGGGTTACAGTATGATAAAGCTAAATATTACGCCCAGGAAGCACAGAAAAAAGATAAGGAATTAAATGATCTTTTCAACAGTGTAGATGCTGCAATTTACTCATTTGATTTCCACACTAACAGATTGATGGTTTCATCAAAAATTAGTGATGTCTATGGGTATTCACCTACTGAATTTAAAGAAAACATTATGTTCTGGAAAGAAGTCGTTACCCCGGAGGATATGAAGATTGTAAACCAATTAGAGCAAGAGTTAAGAAAAGGAGAAGAATGCATCGCAGAGTACCGAATACTACTACCAAATGGTCAATTAAGGTGGATCCAAAAACGTATTACCCCTATTTTTGACTTGGACGGAAATCTTATAAAGATAAACGGAATTGATATCGATATCGATCAACGTAAAAAAGTAGAGGAATTACTTACACATAGCCAGGAACAGAATCGTAAACTATTAGAAGAACGTCTGAAGGAAAGCGAACAACGTTTTGAGTCATTATTTGTGCATAATTCTGACCCCATCTTTACATTTGATTTAGACAGGAAATTAATCGAGGCAAATTCAGCTGCCGAGAATATACTCGGTTATACGATTACAGAGCTCCAACAAAAGGAATGGGATTCTATTATCGCTCCAGAAGACCTAGATTTATACAGGGAGCATTTTAAGCGTGTTAGCCAAGGAGAATGGAAAGAATCTACCCTATCAATGATTCATAAAGATGGTAGTAACAGAGTAATTGAGTTAAAAATGATACCTATAATAATTGACCATCAATGTATTGGAATCTATCAAATTACAAAGGACATCACTGAGTCTATATTAGCAGAGGAAAGGTTAAGAAGGTCCGATAAGCTGGCAGCTGTAGGTCTATTAGCAGCCGGAGTGGCTCATGAGATTCGAAATCCATTAACAACCCTTAAAGGTTTTGTTCAATTACTTATGACAGATATTGATAAACATCATGCAGATATTTTGTTATCGGAAATAGATCGAATTAACCTGATCGTGAGTGAATTTCTTATTCTTTCAAAGCCACAAGTAATAAAGTATGAATCGCAAAATATAAAACTTATACTAAGTAAGATCACGTCAATTCTTGAATCCCAGGCCACATTAAAAGGTATACAACTTATCTCAGAATATGATTTAAATATACCGTTCATCAATTGTGAGCAAAATCAGTTAAAACAAGTTTTTATTAATCTTATCAAAAACGCGATTGAAGCTATGCCAAATGGTGGGAAAATTATTATCAAGGTTAAGAAAATCAATAACAAAATGATAGGTATTCAAATTATTGATCAAGGAATGGGGATAGAAGAGGAGAGAATTCACAAACTAGGAGAACCCTTTTATACTACAAAAGAAAATGGTACTGGATTAGGTTTAATGGTTTGTTTTAGAATCATTGAACAACACGGCGGTATTATGAACATTTCTAGTCAAATAAATAAAGGCACAACAGTTGAAGTTTGCTTACCTATTGATTGTCCATTTAGAAATGAGTAAAAGATACTTTTTCCTTAGTAGAAAAGCTAAGAAGATTATTGAGTTTACTTTCGTTTTATCCGCTTTAAAAAACCACAACATAAACGAATACCAAGATAAAACTTATTGGAATGAGAAGAATGTCTCCGGATTTAGCGCCGAATGAGCTCCCCTCTTCCTTTTTTCTATCATATACCCTGGCACTCGTCTAAGAGCCCATCACCCAGCTGGGACAAGGGACCTATCCCTGTGTCCCAACATTGGGCCTGTCCCAGGCGGACGCTATTCCCCACTATTTGTCCCAGGCTTGGATGAGTTGGTTTAGTTCGCCGGCATTTTCTTCGAGTTGTTTGGCACTTTTGGCGACTTCTTCCATGGAGCTGCTTGATTGCTGGGCGGTTGCGGATACTTGTTCAACGCCTGCAGCTGATTCTTCTGCGACAGCCGCGATTCCTTCGATGGCTCCGCTAATTTCTCTTGTATCGTCAAGTACCCCGTATAGCGAGCTTGACATTGCCTCGATTTGTGAACCGATTTCTTCAATCGTCCGTTTCAATTCATTAAAGGTTTTACCTGTCGTTTGAATTTGCTGGGTGCCTTCTTCAACAGATTGATAGCCGTCATCTAAGGATTGAACAACCTGCTTTGATTCCATTTGGATGCCTTTTACAATCTCCGTGATCTCTGCGACCGATCTGCCAACCTGTTCAGCAAGCTTTCGAACCTCGTCGGCGACAACCGCAAATCCTCTTCCATGTTCACCTGCGCGGGCTGCCTCGATGGCTGCGTTTAATGCTAAAAGATTCGTTTGCCCCGCAATTTCCTGAATCACTTTAACAAGCTTCGTAATCTCATTTGTTTTCTGATCCAAACCAATAACGAGCGCGTGTGACTGTCTCATTTTTTCATGGATACTTGTCATTTGTTGAATAGATGTTTCCATATACGAACTGCCGTCGTTTGTCATCGCAAGCATGCCTTGTGATTGGTCCTTGATGCTATCGCCCTTTACCGCAACCTGCATGATTTCGTCCGAGAAGGTGGACATTTTTTCAATTAATGTTGTAGCAGACGTCGCCTGGTCCTCTGCACCGCGTGAAAGCTCCTCCATTGTAACCGCAATCTGCTGACTACCTGCCATAACCTCATCCGCATACTGGGTCAATTCTTCACTTTGACCCGTGACATTGTCGGAAACGACAACCATTTTCTTAACCATGCCTTTTACATTTTCATTCATCTCATTGACCGCGAAAACAAGCTGGCCAATTTCATCTTTGAGCTTCGTTTTAATTGGTTCTGATTGAAGATTACCATTGGAAATCGCCTTCATACGACTGGCTACACTTTTCACAGGTCTAGCAATCACTACGGAGGTATAAATGGAAATCACTGTTCCTAAAATAAGTGCAGCTGCTGCGACCACAAGTCCTACGAAGTTCACTGATTGACCATATTTCACAACATCCGCTCCAGTTGAGACGATCTGTCTTTCACGATCATCAGAAAGCTTTTTTACTTGTTCCATCAACGCATTTGACTTCGGCTGGACATACGTCTGTAAATTATGCATTGCAAGCTCAGTATTTCCGCTATCATAAGGGGCGAATACTTTTTCCTTCATCAATTCACGCCAATTTTTCGTTTCCCGTAAAACCTCTTCAACCTCTTTTATCTTCATCACACTTAATTTTCGATCCGTTAAATCAAATTCTACCGAATAGACATCATATTCATTTTTATAGGAAATATCCCCGTAAAGTACATAGGCTCTCGCAAGCGCAATACTTTGGGCAATATTGTATTTCAAACTATCATATTCTAGTAAAACGGAGAGTTCCTCAGACACAACTTCGTCCGTCTTCTGATTCATATTGGACACCGCTATGTAATTATAGGTCGCTAAGCCTATACAAAGAATGATAATGGCAAAAAAACTAGCAAATAACCTCGTTCGAATACTTTTCATCTATGGTACCTCTTCCTCGTTGATTAGTAGAAAATCAGGCAAAAAAATAAGACCAATCACTAAAAGAATGGCCCAACATGCGTACATTATTGGCTCACCAGGCGATCATGGTACAGTGTTCGGTAGACCCTAAACTCCTGAGTCCAATCCTTTCGGAGAGTTTGCCCGATTCCGATATACGTTTTCTTCTATTAGTATATAAGTTTTTCTACTCTTCAACAATACACCACATCATAATTCCCATTACTTTTTCACTACTAAATCTAGCAACAATTTCATAAAATCTTCCTTATTCGCCGGTAGCACCTCAGGTAACTCCACATTCACCTTCAACATTTAAAATCCCTCCATTATTGGGGAACCATGGGGACGGTTCTCTTGGTTCCTTCTATTACGTTCTATCACTAGTAATCTAGTATTGCCGGATTTTTGATAGATATACATGTTTGATAGAAAAACTTTGGGAGATTTGAGTGAGGGTAGGTAGGCTAAAAGCAGTAAAAGAGGAAGAAACCAAAAAAGCCAGCCAGGGGCTGACTTTTTTTAGTTACGAGCTGAAGCTAGTGCCTGCTCGATCACGCGCATATTTTTCAATGTTTCGTTGACGCTGTACTTAGGCTGTTTATTAGAAAGAACACTTTCTGCAAAATGCTCCACCTGAAGCTTGTACTGGTCACCTTGCACCGTTTCTTCACGTTGGCCAGCTTCGCCGTTCACCACTAGCACACCGTTTCCACCTTCATTGTCAGGACGGAATGCATGCTTCGCTACAATCGAGCCTTTCGTGCCGACCACTTCATACTGCGCCTTAAATGGCTGCTCAAAGCTAACATCAAAGTTCGCAACCACTCCACTTTCAAACTTTAGAGTGCCCGCTGCCGTAATGTCGACGTTATGAGTTGGATGATTGTTAGCAGTCGCCTTCACTTCAACTGGCTCTTCGCCTGTAATCAAGCGACTAGCATGAATGCAATAGCAGCCCACATCATATAACACGCCACCGCCAAGATCCTTTTGCATCTTGATGCTGCCAGAATTCAAATCATGGAGGAAGGAGAAAGTTGAGCGAATGAGCTTCACATCCCCTATTTCGCCGGCTACGATGATTTCCTTCACACGGTTATGCTGTGGATGGAACTGATACATGAATGCTTCCATGAAAATCACATTGTTTTCTGTAAAGGCTGCCGCCATTTCTTCCACGTCTTGTGAGGTTAATGCAGCCGGCTTTTCACAAAGCACATGCTTACCATGTTTCGCTGCTTCAATCGCCCATTGTTTATGTAGTTGGTTAGGAAGCGGAATGTACACCGCATCGATTTTAGGGTCATTCAATAGTTCTGTGTATGATTCATAATGTTTAGGAATGCCAAGTTCAGCAGCAAAATCTTTCGCCTTCTCGCTTTCACTCGCAACAGCTACAACCTCTGCATTATGTGCACGTTCCATCGCTGGAATCAATGTATTTCTCGCAATTTTTGCGGTTGATAAAACACCAAAACGAACCTTTGTCATCTGAGTTCCTCCTAAATTGTTTAGATACTCAACAATTACATATTCTCATATTTTAGGAGATTGTGAAAGGGTTTTATCTTGAAACAAAAAAAGCCAGAGTTCCCCCTCTGACTTCATCCACGCAATATTTATGAAATTATACAGACTGGCAATCTTTTAATTTACCAATCAGGTCCTGCATAACCTCTTCTGTTGTGATAGAAGCTGTTTCTTCTACCTTTTTCTGAATGTCTACCATTATTTTTAAAAGTTGTTCAGAACTCATACTTTTTACCTACCATTCTCATTTTCCAATTAAAAACCATTTTACACTATTCAGCAAATTTTGCAAAGGAAAATTGTGACAAAACTTCAACAAAAAACCCCTAACGATTTGTCAGGGGTTGAAACTTATTTATTGTACTGGAGGAGGTCCGTCACCCATATGAACTCCATCTGCAAAAACTGATAATAACACTTCGCCATTTTCGTGAACAAACGGAACAGCTACCATTGTGTAAACTTTCTCCTCAGAGTTAGGCATTTTTATTGCCATAACCTTATTAGCCCCGGCAAACTTGTATCCCTCATTCTTTTTATCTGCTTTGACCACTTTAAACGCATCTGACTTCAATATGCTCGCTACTGCCTTGTTACGCTCTGCTCCTTGTAAATAGTCGCCACATCCACAATCATCCCCATCCCCATGGGCAGATGCAGTATTTCCAGGTAGTACAAGCATTAACAACACAAGCACGATTCCCAAAACTTTGACAAATTTCCTCATTCCAAACCCTCCCATTAGTAGCTTCATAGTACAAATTACACAGAAATCGACAAATTCCTTTATTTTCTGTAAAAATGGTACTAAAGGCGGGTTACCTCAACATGAATTGATTCTTTTGCACTACAAATGACTACTCTAAAAAGTCAATACAACCTTGCAAACCTCATCCTTATTGTTAATGACTTCTTCCAAAGCTGCTTTGATATCAGTAAATTCGAAGGTATGTGTATGCATTTTCTCAGGTGTAATGGCACCTGATTCTAGTAATTCGATGACATGTGGGAATCGATAATTGTTTAGACGTGATCCCACTACATCAACACCTTTTTTCGTAAAAGCGACTTGTGGAATTTCTGACGGTTTGTTACCCGTTCCTAATGCGACGATTCGACCTGCAGGAGAAACTAATTCCAAAGCCTCTTCTAAACTTCTCGGTGAACAAACGGAGTCGACAATTACTGGTATTCCCTCTCCATCGGTAAACTCCTTAATCGCTTCAGCTAAGCTCTCTTCAAGAACATTTACCACTCGGTCTGCACCCATATCCGTTGCACGCTTCAAACGGTTGTTCACAAGATCAGTCATGATCACTTCTGCCCCGCGTGACTTAGCCACTTGCATTACAGCAACCCCGATTGGACCTGAACCCATAACTAACACCTTGTCGCCTTTTGTAATTCGGCCACGTTCATTCACCTCAACACCAATTGAGTATGGTTCAACTAGAGATACATAAAGTGGGTTAGTAGTATCCTTGTTCACCTTATAAGCATTTTCTTCGGTTGTTTTTACATATTCAGCAAAGCCACCGTCGCGATGTACACCTGTTACTTCAACAGTAGAGCAAACATTGTGATGACCTGTACGGCAAGCATAACAAGTTCCACAGCTATTGACATTATCAACAGCGACTAAGTCGCCCACTTTAACCTTCGTTACCCCGCTGCCAACAGATTCCACAATTCCACCAAATTCGTGGCCGATTAATCGTGGATATGTCGCAAGCGAGTTTGAACCATTGTAGATCCCAACATCTGAACCGCAAATCCCACCAGCGATGACTTTTATAATAACGTCTTTACTGTCAGTAATCTCTGGCTTTGGTACTTCCTTGATTTCCACCTCAAAGGGTTTATTTATCATGATTGCTTTCATATCTCATCCTCCTTATTGAGTCAGCATTATGTTGCACGTCTGTATACTTGTCGACAACTTATGATTTAAAAAAGTATCTTAACAGGTTGTACTGAACTGAAAGTCGTCGAGAATCTTTCCGTAGCCATTCCTGTATTTAGATACTTACTGTCCTTTTGAAATACTTTTTCCAACACTATCAATCATATCTTCGAAGTGCTCATTTAAAATTTTATTAATTTGTTGGTTGTCCTTAGAACTTAGGTATTGTACTATATCTCGATGTTGTTTTAATAAAGGTTCAATTTCATGGGCATTCGAAGAAAATCTTTTTTCAGTTGCAACTAGCATTGCCGCATATATGATTTGGCAAATACTATTCCACAAATGTAAAATTCTTTCATGCCCAGTATCCACTACAATGGTCTCATGAAATTGTAGGTCATAATAGGCAAACTCCATATAGTTTCCGTGCTTTGCTGCCATTTCCATTTTATCAATGGTGACAGAAAGCTTTTGAACGGTTGTTTCACAATCATCCGCTAATAGTTTATTAATGGCAAAGTTTTCGATGAGAATCCGTACATCGTATAATTCACTCATCCCTTTAGGGGTTAGACCTTGTACAACAGCGCCCATTCTTTCAAGTCGAATTAAACCTTCGTGTTGCAGGATTTTTAATGCCTCTCTTACAGGCGATCGACTTGTTCCAAATTTAGAAGCGATTTGATTTTCCGATAACGTCTCACCATTTTTAATCGTACCGTTAATAATTTCTAAGCGAAGCTCGTAAGCTATTTTTTCTCCCAATGAAGCACCGGGTAAATCCGTAACAGGCTCCAAATATCCTCCCACCTTTCAATCTTCTATCTTTAGGATAATAAAAAGAGTATCCTTTCGCAAGAGGGGTTTAAAGCGCTTTCAACCCATTTTTCTGCCAATAGGGCCTATTATTCATTCCAAAGCACTTTAACAACAGCCTTTTTTACCGGCTTCGGTGCGCTTGTGTACATTCCTGGCATATGAGCATCCTCTGGAGTAAAAAGAGCGAACATGCCTTCCTTCACAAGAACGCGGTCCTCTGCTGTAGTCTCTAAGAAGTAAAGATCTCTTTCCTTCAGCTCTTCTACTACTCTTGTATTCTCGACATTTGTATACCCCATTTTTTCCTCACCACGAATGATGTACTGCACATCAGCATAGCGAGAATGACATTCAAAACGTGCTTCCTCGATTCCTTTTGTTTCATATTCATGAATTTGAAGGATTACCTTATCACCGTCGATTTTATATTCTCCAACAGGAAGAGCAGCAAGATCTGTTTCACGTAAATAAATGAGAGCCACTTTCAAACCGGGTTGTATTCCTTCATACAAATGAGCATTTGCTAATTTATCAATAATCACAATGATTCCTCCAATACGAAAACTTAAATCAAATGCGCCTTAGCGTGTTTGCGCCTGATTTTTAGGCCCACAGGAAGTGGGTTATAAAGACGTTGCCACAGGACGTGGCGTTCTTAGTCTTTGATCTTACTGCTCGAATATCTTCCTTTGAAAAATCATGGCATCCGCCGGAGGCTTTAACTTTATTCAGTAAACATACCCCACTGAATTGGTTATACTAGCTTAATTAATCCCACCACTTATAAGTGTCTAAGTCTTCTCTGAATAAAGTTAATCGGTATAATGATTCTTCACTAATTCTTCCATGACTTTACTTGTCCTTAAGGCCGTTTCACCCGTACATGAACAATTTGCATCTACACCTGTTAGTTCCGCAACGATCGTTTCAATCAACGGCTGATGAACATGCTTTGGTTGTTCAAAGTTCCATTCCTCTGTGCCTTCAGAAGTTGTAAGGATAATCGGGTCATTGCTAAAAGTAGAAAAAGAAATCTTTCCTTTACTTCCAATGATTTCATTCATATCTACATTTTCAAAGGCGGAAAAGCACCAACTACCTGTTCCATGGACGCCTGATTCAAACAAATAAGTACCTGTTACAATATCTTCAGCAGGATAGTGTCCTGCTTGATTAGACGCAAATCCCTGTACGTCTACAATCGGTCCTAGTAAAAAGTCTAATAAGTCAATCGTATGGCTCGCTAAATCAAAAAACAATCCTCCACCCGCTAGTTCCGGTTGAACACGCCATGGTAGATTGTCCTTGTCTAAAACATCTTCAGCTACCTTCTGATATTGTGTCGTCTTAACAAAACGAACCTCACCAATTGCATTCGATTCAATTAGTTCCTTAATTTTTAAAAATCTAGGCATCGCTCGACGGTAAAAGGAAACATACAATGGTACTCCCGCTTCCTTGCATACTGCGATCATTTCCTCGCATTCTGTACTATTTAACGCCATTGGTTTTTCTACATACACTGGTTTACCTGCTTGTGCAACCATAATCGCATATTCCTTGTGTGAGGCAGGTGGTGTGGCGATATAGACGGCATCAACCTCAGGGTCAGTTATTAGTGCATCCGCATCGTCATACCATTTTGGGACATGATGACGTTCTGCATAATCCTTCGCAAGCGCACCCGTTCTGCGCATAACGGCAACTAGTTCCGAGTTCTCAATTTTTTGAAACGCAGGCCCACTTTTCACTTCAGTGACATCCCCGCAACCAATAATACCCCAACGAACATTTTGTAATCCCATCTCAGTTTAACCTCCCTATTGGGTCAGAGGGACAGGTCCCTTGTCCCACCATTTTTTTCCTGGGACGAGGGACCTGTGAACTGTGCCCCCAATTTTAGACACTTA
>NZ_NSEB01000024.1 GCF_002734215.1 Fredinandcohnia onubensis | reverse complement strand
AGGTAAGTTTTGTCCCAGCCTCTTTTTTTTGTGGTTAAAAATCGTCCCTTAGAATTAACAAAGGGAACAAATGAATAGGCGAATATATTATATTGATATATCAATCATTTCTCCACAAAAGTTTCCCTCTCTCAAAACTTTTGCCTAACCTGTATTTTATTGTTTTCGCACAAAAACGTTGCCGTAGACTAACTCGAAACCCCTTTGGTACAATAAATTTCAATGCTTATTATCGGAGGAAGATAAATGGAACAGAGGTATCAAGATTTAAAGTTAGGGGAACGTGGTGCAATTTTAAGTATTGCCGTTTACATACTTTTATCATGTTTAAAACTAGTCGTTGGTTATATAGCAGGTTCAGAAGCGCTGAAAGCCGATGGTTTAAATAATACAACTGACATCATTGCCTCTATTGCTGTATTGATTGGATTAAGACTTTCTCAAAAACCAGCAGATGAAGATCACCCCTATGGGCATTGGAAGGCTGAATCTGTTGCATCATTAATCGCCGCCATCATAATGATAGCTGTAGGTCTTCAGGTTTTATACGGTGCAGCTACTTCTGTTTTTAATGGCAAAGCTGAATCACCTGATATAATAGCAGCTTGGACAGGATTCTTTTCCGCAATTATTATGCTCCTGGTCTACCGCTATAATAAAAATTTAGCGACAAAAGTAAAAAGTCATGCAGTTATGGCTGCAGCTAAAGACAACCTCTCGGATGCATGGGTTAGTATAGGGACTGCAATTGGTATTTTAGCTTCTCAATTCGGCATACCCTGGCTCGATCCAGTGGCAGCAATAGTTGTTGGATTATTGATATGTAAGACAGGGTGGGATATTTTTAGAGAATCCTCACATTACTTAACGGATGGCTTCGATATACATGCGTTAGAAGAGTATAAACTGACAATCTTAAATGTAAAGGGAGTTTTAGAAGTAAAAGATATTAAAGGAAGAACATATGGAAATAGCAATACTGTAGATGTTGTTATCTCTGTTCCAAATAATTTAGATATTACCGAGGCACATGAAATATCATCGGATGTGGAGGAAATGTTGATGAACCAATATAACGTTCACGATGTTCATGTCCATGTGGAGCCAATTGGAAATGACAAGTTAATGATGAATTGAATAAGATACTTTTAATGAAAAGAGGCTGGGACAAAACCTACCTCTTAGATG
>NZ_NSEB01000023.1:62101-215857 GCF_002734215.1 Fredinandcohnia onubensis | reverse complement strand
TGTAATTTAACGATCTACAGGAATGCTAACCTACACCCGTTAGTACAACAAGAAAAAGCTGCACCTAAGATAGTTCTAATCATCCACTCTCGCACCCCTAGTTTAATAAAAAAATATTATTTTTTAACAATCGGAATATAAATATCAAAATGCGGATCACTAGGGTCACGATCAACTGGACAATGTTCATGTTTTATTGGCATATATGGATCATAGTAATCTACACCCTCTTCCCTATATGGGATATACTCACTATCAAATAACCATTTATGTAGATTCGTATAGGTCTTTTGAATATCTTCTCCTTTGTTATGTGTTGTCTTCACATACGTTAGTTCAGGAACCTCTATTTCAATCATCCCTGCAGGAATTTTCTGCTTATCACTTACTTCATATACTGCATAGTGCACGAATCCATCTTCAATTACATGATAAGATAGACCCAATTGAACTTCGGGATTTACCTTGTAATCTATCTCTTTTGCACGCTCTTCAGCTTGATGAATCACGTTTTTTAGCTTAGGCACAATCTCAGAGAATGTACCCTCCCATTTTAATCCTACTGCCCGATAGCCTGGTAATTTAATAATTTCATAACTCACTTTATCTACAGCCTTTCCAAAAAAAATATTATAAGTTTCCTATTTCTCGTAAAGTGCTAATTCCACTGATATAATTACTTCCACATAAAAAGCGTCAATCCCTCCTTGGAATCAACGCTAGCCGTACTTTTATGTACATTTTTCCAAATTCTCATCCTTGGTTCGTTCTCTCCCCTATGGACTTATTCATTCCCTTTTATGATTTCCGCTCTGTTCTCGATTTGTGGAGGTTCCTCAAACCAACCGTTTTTGATCTTGAGTTCAACTCCCTCTCGTGCATACAAATAGATATCTTTCGAAATGAGCATAGCTTTCATTGCAGTATCATTCCGCAAACTGAAGAACACACCAGCACCTGAGCCAACAATTGAAAATCCATTAAGGATATAGATGCAGTGCATCATTAACTTATCTGAAAAAGGAGGTACGGTGGACTTCGTAACCGTTGCACCAGATTTTGCAGAAAGTTGTACATCTGCCTTTAGAAGCATATCTTCCATGATTTTGAGAGTTGTGAAACTACCAAAAATGTGTCTAAAATAGTAACTTTTATTGTTTCTTTGTGAAATCAATTAATGAAAAGGTTTACATTTTACTATTTCTAGTATTTACTAACTTTACAGGCGATTTTAGTTAATTAATTAAAGGTCCCTCCCGTAATCTCTATTTTACAAAAATAAAATTCCAAAAATCCTCACAACAAAATCATACCTCAAGTCATTTACTTTTCGATCTGTGGCTGTAAGATTAGTCTCACGTCAAATCATTTAATCTATTATATTTTTTCAAACTTGTAATTACTTTTGCCCAGCTAATAGAAGCGTATTCAAATTTCCTAATATACCAAAAAGGATGGCAAATTCAAATGAACGAAGACCTTATAATCAACAACAAACCATTATACATCTCTCCGACACTTGCAACTAGAATAGGATTATACGAAAGTATTATTCTTCAACAACTTCACTTTTGGCTTAAGCAGACTAATCATATATGTGAAGAGAGAAAATGGGTAAATTTCACATATGATCAGCTGGTGGAACAACTACCTTTTCTTTCAAAAAGTACAATAAGGAGAGTCATTTCAAGTTTGGAAAATAACGGTTTTATATATGCTAGAAATTTTAATAAAATAAAAATGGATCAAAAAAAATGGTACACCATTAATTATCAAGATCTGGAAGAATTAAAACCTTAAGAGGGAATTACAAGAGACCGAAGATTCTAATGTGGAACAAGAAATTCCTGAGATTTTCCAGAAAAAAAACTTCCGTTTAAACTAGACAAGCAGTTGCTCATATGTTCAATATTAACTTCCCTTCTATATCAAAAACTTCTTCTTCAAATTACTCTTAGACAACGAAGAAGAAGCATATTGACTTTTAGAACAAAATAACTTTAGAAAAGTAGAGTACGATTCCGGAAATTCCAAATATGCTGTTACCGGTCTATCTAGTCTAATGTTATTTAAACAATGGCATTGGCTTTATTAAAATGGTGCTTGTCGACAGAAGTGTGTAGGAGCTGTTATAAAATATTGGAATACCAAAGGTGTCCGATGAAAATATGAAATTAAACGCACAATATATATCCTTAACAAATAACTTATACTTTTAGTACATATCTATTAGTTCTTTTTTTAAACAATCAAACAGGTTCATGAACATTTAGTCTACTAACTTCGTAATAATAACCCAAATACTCTATAAACAGCTCCTTCAACTCATCTTTCTCAAGTATTGGCGACATAATAACTGGATAGCTTTTATTAAATTCGAAAATAATCCGCCGACCCACCCGTTCGTCTTTTCCTAGATCATCTCGTCCCTTAATCTTTCCTTTCATCACTTTTGAAAGATTGAGTTCGTCAATAATATCCAACACATTGATTAAAAATTGCTGATTACGGAAAATTTCGTACTTAATTATATAGTTATAAAGGTCTAAATTATCTATCAATAGATGATAATACTGTTTTCGATCATGATCATCTTGAGTAGCGTCATTAATATATTGGGCACCGATAACACATTTATATATATAATTTTCCCAGTCGAATTTCTTAATTACGATATTATTGAAATGACTTATCCCTTCTCCGATTTGCGGATAAGTTTCTAATAGAAATCCCCTTTTGTGTACAGTAAGTAAAGAGTGCCAGAACAACTCATCAAAATGCAAATCCCTTGGAGTTTGTAAATAAGAATCTGTAATGATTTCAAAAGCCTCTAGGAATTGCCTTTTCCGTTCTTCTTCACTAAGTTTAGCCATGTAAATCGGAAAATCAGGAGCTTCAGGTAAAGTAACTACCTCTCCTGAGAAATATTCGTCTTTATAGCGAATCGTATCATCCAAAAAGTCTTTATAAAATTGTTCGTTATTCTTATAACCCTTCTCTAGTAATCTAACTTCCATTTGCACTAAGTCCCTTCACAACGGCATGCGTATATTTCTCAATGATCCGGTCAGAAATTTTATAGATCACTTCATCAATATTTTCAATACTTAATTCAGAAACCATCTTTTTCTTCATTAGCTGATATAACTTCATATCCAATGGGTTGGAAGGTGGTTCAATCTCATCAATATCCAGTTGTTCTCCATCGAAACCATTGTTCATAATAAAGCGATAGAGAGCTTTTTGAAGTCCCATATAAATATACGGATTGTTTAACGAGTTACTCATCGGTACTGCGTTAAATTGGTATTGCTCATTTTTATAATGAATAATGATCGTTTCAGTACTCAGTTCTATTTTAATATCGGATGATAGCTCTGGGTTTAATTTCCTCTCAAATAGTTCATAGGGTTTTTTTATTCGATCATCAAATGAAACTATATTCGAATAGCCCAGCATTCCATATTTAGGAACTTTAATGCTAGACTTAAAGCTTTGGTAAAATTCGTTCAAATCATCGTTCTCGTTAAAATCAATTTCAACAAGTGATTGGATATACATTTGAATAGATGTTCTGTTTTCTAGTATGGAAATTCTCGAATTGGGAATATCAATGTAGGTCTGACCTGATCTTAACCTATAAAACTTATTATCTTTGGACTGAATGACTAAAATCATTTGTGCTTTTCGTTGTTCTACCAGTCTATTAATAAAACCCGATTCGATCTCATATTGAAAATTAAACCTGTAGTACTGTGTATTCTCTTCCAAATGAACATCTAAGATAAATTCATTATTTACATAACCCGATGAGGTGTTGGATAGAATTGGATATGGAAAATTGGCATCCTTTCTGTAGATCATGTTACACCTCCACGTAATATATAAATTTTAAAGCTTTATTGTAATTGGGTTTTAATTCAAATAGAATTTGCGCGATCCCATCCTGGATGGAGACATCCTTAATATGGTTTTCATTAAATTCACGTTCACTGTTATTGGCAATATCAATGACTCGAACGAAGTTATCACGGATATTAAATTCGTCATTGTATTCAACCCCCATCCCATCAATAACGGATAACTTGATGTTACAGGATTTTTCGTTTTGAATTAGTTCACTTTGGGTGAAATCAAATTTAACAACTTCATTATTCCCAAAGATTAAACGTTGCACGATCTTTGGATGAACGCTAAAGGATGAAACAGCCCTATCTTGATCGTTCTCATCCGAATCCTTTGGTTTTGGGGTTACCCGTTTTACAGGCTCTTTGTTCTTCTCTCTCTTCTTTCGTTCTTTATCAGGTTTATCAGTTTGTTTTTTCTTTTTTCGAGGAATATCCTCAGTCATTTTAACTAATGATCTCCCTTTGTTGACAACAACGGTCCCCATCGAAGCAGATAAGTCTTTTTTAAACTGATTTTCTATGACATACAAGATATCTTTTGTGTCAATTTTGCCATCTACTGGATTGTTTTCCTTAATGGCTTCTTCAATGACATTAGCAACCTCACGAGAAAGATTACTAATGAATTTCTTCGCCCGCTTTTCTAATTGTTTATCTTTAATGTGTTCATAGGACAATTCGGTATGGGATTCATTTTCTAAAGATTTTAAGTAGGCATCTTCTGCTGGACCGCCAATTAAAACAGCATTAAATGGCTTCGTGGCATTGTTTTTCACCTTAAAATCTTCAATCTTCATCCCAATCGTCCGAATAACTGCAACCCGTCCTTTTGTTATCTCTTCATTGTACTGAAAATATAAATTAAATTTGAAGTTATCTACACTATCTGAAACTACGATCGTTCTTGGCGTTTCATTTAAATAAGTGTTCACGTATAACGGTGTGAATTCCTTTTTCATTTCAGGAATCTCTTGCACATAATAATCGGCATTATTTACGAAGCTCATAATTGTTTCATAATTTATGGTATTGTTATTGACAACAACTTCGAGCTTCTTTTCAATGATTGAAACGAAAAAGCTATCGCAAATACTTATTACAATTTGTCTTTCGTTGTCATACTCATCACGTAAGAACGGAATAATGATCTTCAAACCTCTTGTATTCTTTTCAAAGACCTGCTTAAAGTGATTTTCAAAAGGGTAAAACTTCGACTTGTTATCTCCTAACATACAAATATTTGTAAAATACCCCGTTGAACGATAGCTTTGGTTATGATATTCATGTTCTATTAATTGAATCGTTCCACCTAAATGTTGGTTTCCTTCTCCATCACAATTGGCAAAATACATGAGGTGTAAATCAGAAGCAGCATTGGAGGCAATTTTCCCAACACCATGGGAACCTCCCCTCTCCGTTTCTAATTCTTCGCTTTCTTCTAGAGAATGGACACCCTTATTGTAAGCATAAATCGACCAAGTATCTTGATCAGAGTTACTTTGACCATTCTTTGCGCCACTTAAACCACGGGTATTTCTGTCTTCAAAAGAGATATACTTTACTTCTTCTAGCAACATTTTGCTTTGCATATGTTCAATGGTCTCTTTTGTATAGCTGTTTCGACCTCGTAATGTTTTAATATGCTCAATTGCTTCTTCAATTCCAGGTATTTCCTCTCTTTTTATGGTACCCGTATTTATTATCACCTTAACGGGGCCATCTAAATTAGGCAGGCGTCCATCCAGCGAATTTTGGATATTTTCACGAACCAAACCAGAAACTCTAGATTTATAGAAACGTTCCAATGTCTTATCGAAGTTCGAGTCCTCAATCCTTTCAATCGGAGAAAACTGCCAAAATTGTTCTCTAGTTGGGAATTCCATAGTTACCTCCTTCATACTATTGGTTCCAAAAAGAAGAAACCATCCTAAAGTCTTATTCTTTCATCTCTGAAAATAAGAAAATCGACCCTTGTAATTATTTTTCCATATATTTATATAGTAAATGTTTAAAATGTTCTAGTCTAGAGTATAAAATTTTCTATTGAAACATTCATAAATGAAAGCGCACAAGCCATGATGCGCTTTCGTATCTCTTCATAATACGGAAATTGAGTAATTAATTAAAATTCCTTACTAATTTGGGAATCTATAGTCCCAGTTCTATTAATGAAATAATTTTTCTGAAAACACCCGATGGTTTTTTTATTAATTCATCATAATCAATGACCTTTTCACCCTTTTCATGAATAATAGTCATTTGTCTTTCCTGATTATTAAAATTCACCAATATATTATTAAATCGAAATCGTTGAATTTTAGTCGCTTGATCTAGAATAGGTGCGTCTAGCTCAATTGTAATTTGGTCAGAAATTCTTCTTAGCATACGCCATATTATTCTTTCTTCTTTTGATTTCATAAATATCTCTGGCAATTCTTTTGCATCTCTTAAAATCGATAATGTCGTTATTGAATAAATTGATATTCCATATCCAACTGGAATTATTGGTCTATAGATTGTTTTCCAAACATCTATGTTAAATATTACATATTCTTCATAACTGTCCGTAGGTGGTTCATCGATCTCAAACCCTTTAACAAACTTTACTTCGGTAATTTTCCCATAACAAACTATGCCATTTTGAGACGATACTCCGTTAACTAAATAAAGTGCTACATACGCTGCTTCTTGCCAGCCTCTTTTTAATTTATTTGAAGGAATACGGAAATAAAGATGATTAATAAATCTGTGAAAATATTCTTTTGAAGTTACAGTGCCCACAAGTACTTTATCATCTAAGGCTGAAATCCACACTTCTTTAGATCCCCTTGGTAATATTCCTTCCTTCTGAATTTCTTCAGGACTTTTTTCAATTAAGTGCTCAATAAATTGCTCAACCAATCGAGTAGCATTGGGGAGAAAAGGCAAACCACCAATATTCACTTTTCCAATACTTTTATAAAAGTGATGGTTTTCATAAAGCTCCTCATCCTTCCAAGGAAAGAGAACATACGCTCCAAATGCAGTTCTTTCGTATGGACCATTTTGCTGAACTACCAAGGAATCTCTGTACCTATGCATTGTATTTATATCGTCTTCCATTGGTCCTGGTTCCTGATAATGCCTTTGGTAGTAACTTCCTTCAACTGCAAAATCAATACGGTATTTAGCATCAAAAATATAATTATATGTGAAATTTTTACCTTTTTTCTCAATACTGAGTGTTGTATCTGGTTTTTGTGGCAAAGTTGGCAAATGTCGTTCAGTTTTTTGATAAGTTAATATTATTTGCTCATTAGTTATTGGATGCTTGAATACTCGCTTCGCAGTAGAGTTCGTATCTAGATTAACAAACAATCCATCGCTTTTTACTTTAATTATATCTTGACTCAACATTTTATATTTTTTATTCAAGATTTGACCTAGCTTTATGAAAGTCCAATATTCATACATAGTAGCAACATCTTTAACAGACATTTGATAAAGAGTTCCTTGTAATGAAAGGCCTTTGGAGATTATTAAATAAGTTTTAAATACATCTCGATATCCGGGAGCCATTTGTATCACAAGACTCATTACGGATCTATCAAGTTTACCTATATTATTCCAAAAGGAATTTTTCATCCTTTTATCAAGGCTTGATAGCATTTTTTCTATTCTATGAACTAAGTCTTGATCGGGCTCAACTTCATACCGTTTATTTTTGCTCAGGACCTTGTCTAATAAATCAGCAATTTTAGTCTGTAACCTACTCATGATCCATTTTATAAATTGATTTTCAAGAGTGTCAGGGGTAAGCTCTTTTTTTATTTTCAACCCAGATTTAGGTAAGACTATCCTGTTATTGATTTCAATACCGCGTTCAACATCAACAAACAAATGCGGACGTTTCCGTAAATATTGTCTTCCTCTTTGATCTAATTTACCGAGTTGGTCTCCCCTCGCATGAATATGGGTAGTAATTAACTTACGATGAGGTTGAGACTCTATTTGTTTGATAGCATTGAATAATCCTTCAAAATGATAAGTAAGTAACCGATAAAATTCACTTCTTGATGGTTTACCCTCTACATTTACCTTAGCTCCAAAATATGTTTTCTTAATAAAATGATAAGCTAAATTGTAAATTTCATTATTTACCTCATTTAAAAGCGTTTTATAATCATCCTTATAATCCAGTTTAGAAGGGAAAATTTCGATAGTTACTTCTAAGAGGACTCCTTCTTCACTTCTAATTTCAAACTTTGACAAACCTACTTCATTCTGAAACTGTAGATTCCCCATTAAAAAATAACTATCCCCAATATCAACCTTCCCTACAGCCTTTCTTAATAAAGGATGTTCATGATAAAAGGAAAGATTAATTCCCGCCTTCGGAGAAATAACAATCTGATAGTTTCCATTTTCAAAAAATATAGGCCTTTGATTTAATGGTTCAATTAAAGTTTGTGTCTCTACATCAAAAATTTTTTTGATGTTGATATACTTACCTCTAACATTAAAATGCATTACATCATGAAAATCCAGTTGTCTATATTGTAATAGTCCTTCGTATCTTTCATGATACGGTTTTCCCTTAATCACAAGGGTTAATTGGTCAGTGTCAATGTAAACAAGCTCAACATCATTAGGAGCCGATCCAGAAGGAAGTAAAGCCATCTTCTAGCCTCCTCCTCATCTCAATTACTTTTTTTGCACTCTTAGGATATTTAACATTCTTTAATTCATTAAAATTCAATAAACCATCTTCATTAAAACTTCTATTTGTACAGTATGTATAAAGACTATTTAGAACCTCTTCTACTCTATTATCACTACCAGCGACTCTTGGTAAAATTTTTTGAAGAATGCACCTATCTAGTGCTTGATCAAAAGAATACAAATCAGCCGCTTCATTATATGCAATATAAAAACAAATCTCATCTCGCACACGGTAACCAACCTGAGCACCTATAGGCTTTAACAGTTCATTAATTTTGACCAATTCAGTAGTTGTCTTTTCAACTAAATTGGGATCTTCTACATAAACGTCCTTTAAATGAAGATAACTTCCCTTCAATGTCTGATTATCTATATTTATTGGAAGTACTTCGGGTAGGTCGTGTAAAAAATCAAGATATCCTAAATTCACTTCATTAAATTCAATTGTATTTGCACGATCCAAAACCTTTTTACTAAACGGATGAGTTGTTTCATCCATATTAACAGTTCCTATAAGATATAAATTTGTAGGTAAGCTTATATTTTTTTCTGCTATTTCATCAGATAATAATATAGAAGTGACTATTTCCCCGTTTTCCCATCGTCTACTTTCCATAACACTTAGGATATCGCTGAAATAATATTCTACACGTGCCAAATTCATTTCATCTAGTAAAACAAAATATGGCAGAGATGGATTGTCCGCAGCACGTTTTATTATCTTAGTTAATGGCCCCTCAACAAAGTCTCCTTTAATATCACGATATCCCAATAAATCTGATCCATCGCTCCAATCAGGACGAACAGGAATTAATTTAAACTGTCCATTAGATTCATTAGCACCTATACTCTCTGAAAACCATTGAACAATTTTGGTTTTACCTGTACCTGAAATTCCGGAAAGTATCACGAATGGTTTTGTTTTTAATGATATAAAAAGATTTATTACGTCTTCCTTTTCATAATAGAAACCTTTACTTTTAATATAATTGTCAATATGCGTAACTACTTCATTTGTTGATAACAATTTTGAAACTTCCTCTTGTGCAATACTTACACCTGAATTTATTATGTATTCATTCTTAATTTCTTTATTTATCAAGTTCCATTCTCCATCAACAATTTCTAATTCCTGTAACCAACTTAGTATATTTCTTGACCTGTATTCAGCAACCGTCTCTTTCATTAAATTTTCTTTAAGGGAATTCCGAACAATTAACATCCCTATCTCTTTTAAACAAATGAGTTTATCTTGTTTTTGTAGATTCCCTATTAAAGGTAGAAGGCTTCTTATGATATTAATATAGTCTAATTTACTTAGCTGGTTTCTTAAAAGATTTTTTCTATTTACTTCTGCCTGATATTCGTTAATTAAAGATTTATTGATATCATAATTGTCAGTTAAAAACCCTAGTAGTTTCAGTCCTTGTCGTGCCCTAGATTTTAATCTTTTGATACTTTCTTCTTTATAAAGAGAGTTAATTTTTCTTGGATCTATATTACCCTCTATAATTTCTTCCAGAAAAGTTAGGGTAAGTTCGAAATTACCTTCAGGTAATTGGTCTGTTGTAAATTCTTTAAGGGTTATCGCAACCTTATTATTTTTTGTTGTCACTTCTACAAAAGGAAGTTGACTAAAAAATGCCATAAGAAATGATGACCTACCTTGGACACTTCTAAAATCGGTAGCCGTTGCAGTTCTTACTTCTAGAAACTCTCTCCAACCTTCCATAATATACTCAAAACTTAAGTAGTCCCAAGGAAATTCTTTCTCACCTTTTTGATGTTTTTCCCTTGACGATTCCGTTTCAACAAAAATTCCTTTTTCATCAATTTTTGTTATCCAGTTAGATTTTTGAGTACGGAGTGTTTTAATCACTTTTACTTGTTTTGCTAGATTAATTAACAGATGTTTAATCCGACTTCCTTCCAACGAGCCTTTTACGCTACCTTCTTTTTTTATGTAGTCTTTATCTACCTTTTTTAGTAAGATTTCCATATTTGCATACTTAATTGGATTTCCTAAGCCTTTGTGTAGATCACTCACATCATGTCCCAAGAGAGCATTACGAATTTGCATGTCAGCAATCTTTCCCTTTAAGATAAAACGCCCTTCAAGTTCTGGTCTTCCATCTTTTTCATATCCCATTAACTCATACACTTCTATTATTTTGTTATTGTAAATTGCACAATAGTATTTATAATCACCAGACTGTAATTTATTCCCACTAATTTTCCAACTAACACTTGTAGCATTGTATAACTCTTCTGCCGACATTCCTTCTCTATATGATTTTCCAATTTTAATTAAGATTGTATCCTCAATAGCCAATTATCCTTGCTCCTTTATTGTTTATGCCTCTTTATATACATTCTAATTATAGTTTACATTTTTTCACAAGTTTAGTTTCACAACACATTCTTATTCGCCCTCGGCACCAATATCCTTTTTTAATTTCTGTGAAATTATTTCTTCGTATATCCCTTGCTTAAGCATGATGTCACCTCGATAAATTTATCTATTGTTAAATAGTTTCCATTATCGTGTCGAAAAATCCTTCTTTTTACCTAAGAAAGTACTGTTGTTGGAGAATTTAGATATAAAAAAAACTAGTCCAGAAGTAAGTGAACTAGTTTAAAATATCTAAACCAATTATAAGATTGATTCATTAACACCTTCATTCATCTTGTAATCAAAACAAAGTTCATATAATTTAATAATTTCTTCTTCTGTAGGAATTCTTGGATTGTTTCCAGGACTTCCACTTGCAATAGCGTCTTTCGCCATTTTTCTAACTACTTTATCTAATTCTTGTTTTTCTATTCCCCACTCTTTCATATTAGGGATATTCAAATGCAAACAAAGTTGCTTTATTTCTCGTACAACGATATTTGCAATTTCTTCATTTGAGTAATCATTTAACTCCGGTTTAATAAACAGTCCAATATTAGCTAACTTTTCAATGCAAGCTGATTTACTATATTCTAAAATTGCAGGTAGCAGCATTGCATTTGAAACTCCATGTGGTACATGAAATAAGGCTCCTATTGGTCTAGACATTCCATGAACTAAACAAACAGATGCATTTGAAAATGCGATGCCAGCTTTTAAGGCTCCTAATGACATTTTTTCTCTTGCTAAAATATTGTTACCATTCTTACAAACTTCTTCTATGTTATCGTAAATCAATTTGATGGCGGATAAAGCAAGGGTATCTGTGAATGGATGTGAGCGTCTTGAAATATATGCTTCGATTGCATGGGTTAAGGCATCTACCCCAGTTGCTGATGTGATATGCTTTGGAGAAGAGAGTGTAAGCAAAGGATCAACTATAGCGACTTCTGGTAAAAACGCCGGTTGTTTAATCATCATTTTTACATCATTTCTTGTATTTGTTATAACTGTTACATCTGTTGCTTCAGATCCAGTACCCGCAGTGGTAGGAATTGCAATTAGAGGAATAGCCTTCTTATCAGCGATTTTTTTATTCCCTATAAAATCACTAATCCTTCCCCCACTTGTAGCAATTACGGCAACAGCTTTTGCCGTGTCAATACAACTTCCTCCACCTAATGCAATAATGACATCACAATTATTTTGTTTAAAGACTTCCAGGGCTTCATCTACGAATATGTCAGTCGGTTCGGATGTTATATCCAAATAGGTTGAATGCTCAATTCCTTCTTCATTAACAATATTTTTACATTCATCAACATAACCAATATCCTCCATCACTCTGTCACTAATGATAAGAGCTTTAGTTCCTAGTTTCCTAGTTTCTACCCCTAACAGTTTAAAAGAATCAGATCCATAAAAAATAGCTCTAGGCATATAGACACTTGAAATCGAACTCATTTCTTTCCCTCCCTAGTTTTGTTTGCAAATTACGGTTGAACTAATTGCAACGTCCTTATTTCCAATCCAATTGATTTTAACAATTATTCACGTATTACCATTTTATTCAATAATTATTATTAAAAGACTACTAGATATTTGAAGAGCTAAATCCTTGCCTCTCTTTTAAACTAATATGGCTTTGCGTTAAGTCCAATCGAAACCCTAGCAATTTTAACCGTATGTTCTTGCAGGATACGAGGTTGGAGTCAGACAAAACAACATTTATAGGTTGTACATTTTTCACTTATGGAAACAAAAGTACTTATTATGCATTTTTTACAAATAGCTTGTCATATTCCTCTCAATCAAAAAATAATATATACCATACGAATAGAATGGTGAATGTATAATGTAAGGGGGAGCACAATGGCAGATAATGGCTTTGCCGCACCTTGGCATCAGGAAGGTACTCGTATATCAAGGGCTGATGGAGATTCGTTGGATCGATTACTTGACTTTAACGAAAAACATAATAGAAAAAAAAGCATGCATAGCTTTTTCTTGTATACGTTAATTGGGTATGCCTTCTACACATTTATTAAATATGTCTTATATACTCCAGATGTATTTGGCAGTTTTACAATTATAGATACGTTGTTTACTAATAAAAATCTTGTGAGGGATTTATTTTTCGGGGCAGTATTATATTTCACTTCAAAATTCACCTTTGATTTAAAAGAAAAAGCAAAGGATGAATACCACGCCCTACGGAATGAAATTGTTGATCTATCGAATAAAGAATGGGTAAAAAAATATGATGATATAACAAATCAGCAAATCTATGAGTATGTGAAAAAACATGATATCAAGATTAATCATAAAACGAAATAGGTATAAAAAAGGCTGCCTGCCCCACGCTTTAGCTTATCGGGACCGGCAGCCTTTACTTTTGTTAGCAGAAATGCTTCATCAAAGAAAAATAGTGCACTTGATTTACGGTAATGGCTGTTACTTCGGCACTAACAGCCTCCCCTCGTTCCCGCCTAAGATACAGCGTTGGAAGTATTTTCCTCATAGGAAGTAAGTCCTTTTCTAGCCACTTTGAAGTGTAAACAGGAGTTTAAGCCTATCATTGTCTAAGGATTCCTACACTTATTTGAATTTTCCGAATGATATAAACTTTAACTTGTACTATGAATCTAGTAAAGGGAGGAATTTTATGAAAAAACTAGTAATATCGTTTGGACTTACTACAACACTTGCATTTGGGGCTATTGCTACACCTGCAGTATTTGCAAAACCAATCGAAGTGACACAATCTCAGAAGGAGAAGTTCTTTGATCACAAGGTGATTAATCAACTAAATGTAGACAATATTTATAACAATATTGCATCCCTTTCTGAAACACCGCGTGTTGCAGGGACTGAAGCAGAACACAACGCTGTTCAATACATAAAAGAACAATTCGAATCCTATGGATATGAAACTGAAATTCAACCATTTACCTTCTATGGCTATACACCTCCAAGTTCAATTGAACTTTCGGTTAATGGCTATGATGGTACCCTCCAGCCAAGTTCTTTCACCTACACTGTAAATGGAAATGTGTCAGGGGAACTAGTTTATGCAGGATTAGGGACAGTCGCTGAACTTCAAGACACTGACCTTACTGGAAAAATTGCGCTTATTCAGCGTGGCGAGATCTCGTTTGCGGAGAAAGTGCTTAATGCTGCTGACAAAGGAGCACTAGGAGTTATTATTTTCAACAATACTTCAGGAGCTATAAATGGAACTCTTGGAGAAGCGAATGACAAGTATGTACCTGCTGTAGCATTAACGAAAGCAGAAGGTGATGCACTGCATGAAGCACTTGTAAATGGAGAGGTGCTTCATACTTCGCTCCAGGTTGATGGTGCAAGAGCTGGTGAAAGTACTTCTCATAATGTAATCGCAACAAAGAAGCCAACGAATAAGAAAAAAGATACAAATGATGTAATTGTTGTTGGGGCTCACCACGACTCCGTAGCAGGTGCACCGGGAGCAAATGACGATGCATCAGGTACCGCTATGACACTTGAGCTAGCACGTGTCTTTAAAGACATTCCTACAGATACCGAAATTCGTTTCATTACATTTGGTGCTGAGGAAAATGGACTATTAGGCTCCGCACATTATGTGGCAAATCTACCTGAGGACGACCTCGATCGTATTATCGCAAATTTTAACCTAGATATGGTCGGAAGTCGTGATGCAGGTAACCTAACAATGGCGACACTTGATGGTAAACCAAATCTAGTAACTGAGCTTGCACAAGCATCAAGTACAAGATTGAATGGGGAACCTACTCCATTTTATGCTGGTGGTAGAAGTGACCATGTTCCATTTGCAGAAGCTGGAATCCCTGCTGCATTATTCATTCATAGCCCATCAGAGCCTTGGTATCATACACCAGAAGACTCACTAGACAAAATTAGTAAGGAAAAACTTCAAGATGTTGCTGAAATCGTAGGTTCCGCCATCTATGATCAAGCCCGTTTTGACAATATGGGACCAAAACCTAAAAAAGGGCCTAAAGTGAAAGCAGACCTTGAGTTATATCATGAGCAGTCTTTAAAATAAGAAAGAATTAAACAACAAGCAAGGCCATTTGGCCTTGCTTGTTCATTTTTCAGTTAAGGAAGGATACTCCAAAGAGACTTATTGAAAACAAGTCATACAATATCCCCTCCCCTCATACCTTTTGTAGTAAAAAGGAGGGGAAAAAATGTTAAACAGAGTGTCAGAACGCTTTTCACGTGTGATTCAGCGGTATTTGCCTGATGCGTTTGTTATTGCAGTGTTGATGACTTTGTTTGTGTTTGTCTTGGCCTTTTTTACAGCTCCTGCTGATCCAGCTAATTTGTTTCAGTCGTATGGAGACGGTTTTTGGACTTATTTAGCGTTTACAATGCAAATGGTACTCCTGCTAATGACGGGGATGGTCCTTGCTTCGGTTCCTTTTGTCCGGAGAGGTTTAGAGGCTATCTCAGCTAAAGCGAATACGGCAACAAAGGCCTATTTATTCACGTTCTTGATTTCGGCTGCTGCGTATTATATTAACTGGGGGCTCGCTGTAGTCGTCGGTGCCATCGTCGCTCGTGAGGTCGGTAAGAGGAATAAAAATGCTCACTTCCCACTTTTGGTCGCATGTGCCTATGCTCCTACAGTGCTCTATACAGCCGGGCTTTCCAGCTCAATCCTTCTAACAATCGCAACAGAAGATCACTTTCTCGCCGATGTAATGGGCGTTATCCCAACCTCTGAAACTATCTTCCACCCAGGTACGGTAATCATTTTCTTTGCACTACTCATTACAATTCCTATTTTTATCCTATTAATGGCTCCAAAAAAGAATATCATCCCATTTACAGCAAAAACGGAACCACCCAAAGCAGCAGTCGTTTCCAAAGAAGACAGCAATTCACCTGCCATTCGTTTAGAGAACACACCTATTTTGGGTATTTTAATTGGCTTGGTTGGTATCGTTTATGTGTTGCTACAATTCGCTAAAAGTGTGGATCTTAACTTGAACCTTATTAATATCTTATTTTTATCATTAGGACTACTCTTTCACCGCTCACTTGCGCAATATGGAATTGCCTTTAAAGAAGCTGCCGGATCTATTTCGCCTATCATTCTACAATTTCCTTTCTATGCGGGGATTATCGCACTACTCGGTAGCTCCGGACTTGCCGATACCATTATCAGGGGTATGACATCCATTTCCAGCGCAGAAACATTTGGTGTGTTTACGTATTGGACGGCTGGACTTGTCAATATCTTAGCTCCATCAGGCGGAGGACAGTGGGCACTACAAGGTCCACTCCAAGTACCTGCAGGAATGGAACTAGGTGCCGATCCTGCCGTGATCGCGATGGCAGTCGGCTGGGGAGATGCCTGGACGAACCTCATCCAACCATTCTGGGCCTTGCCGATCTTAAGTATTGTTGGACTTCATATTCGACACATTATGGGCTATTGTATTCTACTAAGTGTGTGGATTGGGATTGTGACTTCGATATTGATTTATTTTGTGTACTGAATAGAAAACAGGCGCAACCTCTTTTTAAAGAGCTGCGCCTGTTTATGTTTAATTGCCTAATTGTTGGATCTGATCAATTGTATTTGTTACGTTCTGTAACGTTTGAAATAACTCACTATTTTCAAGAAGAGCTGGATCTAATTGTCCATTCTCGATATTATCTAGATACAAATTAATGCCTTCTTCTGCTTGTTGGTTATAATCAACGATTTGCTGATGAAGGTCCTCTGCGACTCCTGGTGGTTGAAGCGCGTTAAAAGAATTCATGTCTTCCTGCATATCAGTTAACATGGTTTCGAGCTCTGTTCTTGATTGTTCATCGGTAACTGCCTGTTCTGCTAGGCTGGGAGCCTCGTTAACAAATGTACTTACCTCATTCACATAATCAGTTGCCTCATTCACGTACGTTAATGTATTATTAACATCCTCAAGGACGGAACAAGCCCCAAGAAATAGTAACCCTATTAAAGAAAAAACTAAAAATCGTTTCTTCACTATATCCCCTCCTGTTTGTAAGCATACTTCATATACGATACAAAACGGGAAAGGTTTCAATTTTCTTAGCCGACCCCTTGTTTTCAACGTCAATTACTAGTAATGATACGAACTATCCAAAAGAATAATATGCTTGCGATTCCCAATTCCCTCACCATTTAAATCCCAATACGGTAAGAAATCAACTTTGATATGTTCGATATATAGAGGTTCCTCCATGAGATTATGGAAAACATCGTCTTCTCGTTCAGTTCCACTGTATTCGATAACAATATCTAAATCACTTTCTTCATGAACATTACCGTATAGACGACTCCCGATAATGGCAATCTTTTTCACTTCAATATCAAAATCATCAAGTTTCTCGTCAATATGAGACATAATCATTGATGTTAGTTCATCCTTGGAATATTGACTTAACCCGTACACCTCAACAGTACCCAGAATGACACCTCTATTCTTCTTTTAAGTAGTGTATACACCATTAGTATTAACCGTGTGTCCCAATATTTAAAAGAATGTCATAATGGGTGACTGTCATAGACCCTTTTCTCTGTCCGTTGTAGTGTTATCTCCAATCAAATGGAATAGACCTTGCGGAATTCCGACAAGGTCATGAGGTAGCAACCGTATTAGCTTCATATATGGAATAACATTATAACTTTGTTATTACAGGTAAGATAGATAAATAGATTTTATAACCTAAATAAATACCAAGAATTCCCCCGATACCTGATAAAGTTGGTGGTGCTGGAATCGGTAGTTTAGTCAGTCCAAATAAAAAACCAATCAGTAAACCAGCAAAAACAGCTAATATAATATGCAACATTATCTTCACCTTCTTCTAAAGTGTGACAAATTTCTATGTCACTCTGTATTAAGTTTTCGAAGCTCCCAAGCAATGTGCGCACTTTCCTCTAATTCTTCTAATGCAAAAAATGCTTCCATGATATCTTTTCCTGGTACGACCGGGCCGTGATGGCTCAGCAGCCAGCCATCACTAGCATTTACTCGTTTTTCAAATACGTTAAACAATTCTTGACTACCGGGTTTTTCATATGGAATTAAGCCCACAGTTCCCAATTTCATTTTTAAATATGGAGTATGATCCGGCATACAATCTGATTCATTTAGATCAGGTAGACAACTCCAAAGCACACTATAAGTGCTATGTACATGAAGAACTGCACCGGTATCTGGTTTAGCTTTGTATACGGACAAATGTAACGGCCATTCCTTGCTTGGTTTTACTTCATCATATTGAATTCCATCTAAGTCCATAACAGCAAACTCTTCTGGTTTTAGAGTTCCAAAGCATGTTCCAGTAGCAGTTACATAAATTTTTTCTTCATGTAGAAAGCTTAGATTCGCAACGCTGCCACTTGCTTTACCACGTTGAAAGAGACTTTTGGCAACCCAAATAGCATCTTCAATCTTCTTATCTAATGTATGATTCATATTTACCACTTCTCTCTTATGTTAAAGATAAGGCTTGAAGGAAAAAATCAGATTTTCCAAAGTTTCCACTCTTAAACACCATTCGAATTCTATTATCTTCTATTGGTATCATGATTGGTACTCCAGGTGCGATACTATCTCCTATATGGTATCCATTATACCCAAGCCTTTTTGCTACAGCTCCACTCGTTTCTCCGCCTGCAACAATGATTCTGTGAAACCCAGCTTGAACTGCAAGTTCTGCTAAATCTGCAGTTGCGTTTTCTAATTTCGCAGCAACATCTTCCTTACCTTGTTGCTGAATCCGTTTCACATTCTCAGGTGTGTCGCTGCTATATACTAAGATTGATTCTTCTTTGTTTTGAGAAATCACATTCCATATCTTTTCGACCGTTTCTAAACCTGAAGTCAATTTAATTGGATCCATAAAATAAGTTTTACCACCAGACTTTTGATATTCTAATATCTGGTTTCGAGTCGCTTCACTACAACTTCCTGCTAATAGTAATGCTGGAGTATTAGACCGTTCAAATCCATCCGCATCCGCATTTTCCTTATACATTTTCGCCAATGGGTACGCTAGTCCACTGCCACCAGTTAGAAGTTTGAGTCCTCCAAATAACTGAACCAGCTTTTCCGCATCTTCTTCTTTCTCGTAATCTGGCACGATATAAAAATGGGAATACTTACTTTGTGTTGTTATTCTTGTAATTAGTTCATCTACTTCTTCCTTGTATAAAGCGTCTGACATTTTTACACTGGAAAATTTGCTTTGTGCATCCATTAAACGAACCAGATCACTATCCCACATTGGTGTAAGCGGATGATTCTTCATTGGACTCTTATGTAATGGAACTCCATTTACATATAAATAACCTTGTTTGACAGTACGTCCATTTACTGGAAGTGCAGGACAAAGAATCGTATAAGGAACTTCTAGCTCTTCCATTACAGCATCACAAATAGGTCCAATGTTACCCTCTGGTGTGGAATCAAATGTAGAGCAATATTTTATATAAAACTGTTGTGCACCTTTCTCTTTTAACCAGCCTATCGCCTCGAGTGAATCTTTGACAGCGTCTTTTGGATTTTGAGTACGGGTTTTTAAGGCGATTACACATACCTCTGCCTTTGGAGCCTCATCAATTTTCGGTACTCCATTGTATAAAACCGTACTAAGTCCACCTTTCACAAAGAAAGAAGCGATGTCACTACCACCGGTAAAATCATCTGCAATAACACCAAAGCGCACTCGATTCACCCCTTATTATGTTTTTATCTACACTGACATTCTCAAAACGTTTGTTACTTAACCAATTCAGCTTCTGCTTGTTCATAGTTTTTTTTACGTACCTTTACACCCAATAGATCTTCAAAGTAACAAATCATAGCATGCTTGTAGAAATCACCCTGTCCGTTTTGTAAAGCAAGTTGGTAGGTTTGCATTGTTCCACTCAAAGTTGGTAGTGGAATTTGGTATTTCATTAATACTTCATTCATGCTTTCCATGTCTTTATATGCTCTTTCTAGTGAAAAGCTATGTTCAAAATTCCCTTCTAAAACCTTAGGAATCAATGTTTTTGAAGCAAAACTTGAACCTGTTGCCGTCATTAATACGTCACCTAGTTTTTCTGGATCTAAACCAAGTTTTACACCAACTGGTAAGAGTTCACTAAAGCTTGCGCAGCAAATATTTAATACACAGTTATTAATCATCTTCGTAAGTTGTCCAGCCCCGTTTTCACCCATGTAGAGTATCTGTTTCCCCATTCGATCAAGCATAGGTTTTATTGTATGAAATAATTTTTCATTCCCGCCACACATGATAGTAAGTGTTCCGTCGATAGTTGTTCTCGGATGGCCAGAAATAGGACAATCCATATATTCAATTCCATTTTCTCTACAGGTTTCCGCAATTTCGACTGCACCTAAATAACTAATTGTGCTAAAGTCAATAATTTTCTGACCTGGTTCCATATATTTTAATAAGCCGTTTTCACCGACTACAACATTCTTCACAATCTCTAAGTCTGGTAGACAAAGAAATATATAATCACTATCTGCTGTATCTATGATTTTAGTTGTTGTTTTAATCCCTTGTGCCTTAAATTGCTCTAATGCATTTGGATTTGCATCACACACAAGATAATCATACTCACCTTCTTTTTCTCCCTTTGCAAGATTGAATGCCATACCTGTGCCCATTACGCCTAATCCAATAAAACTTACTTTCATTGAAATCTCTCCTCTTTTGTTTGAATATATTTCAAGGGCTACAACGAATAAGTACTATAATTGATTACTTCTCTCTTTTGTATTTTTCCGTAACTAAGCATTTACTTTATTACGTTCTAATTCACTGATTACCGCTCTTACCGCTTCTTTCGGACTTGTAAACACCGGGAGTCCTAATGTACTAGTTTCAGATTCAGCACATGCCTGTGTGATTTGGGCAAGAATAATCACTTCACAACCTCTTTTTTGCAATTCCGCTGCCGCAATACGATTAAAATGATTATGTTCTTCCTCATTACCGGCTTTCAATTCTGTCATAGCCTGCGTACTAATTTGTGTATCTACTTCAACTTCTTTACCCAATTCTTTCGCAAGTTTTTCTAATTGTGCTTTTGTCGCTGGTCCTGATGGTGCAGTAGTTGCAACAACGCCTATTTTTTTATAATGAGTAACTGCCTTTTCTAACATCGGTCGATCCACCGCAAAGATTGGTACTGATATAAATGGCTTAACTGTATTCACTACAGGGGTCAGTACGGTGCATGCTACAATAATCGCATCTACTCCCGCTTCCTGTGCTTTATTGGCCATGTTGACAAAATCTCGATATAATTTGTCATCAATTCCATTAATTTGGTTTGCATGGTACTGGATATTTTCATCAACAAAGTTTAAAACCGTTACTTCTGGAGCTAGCTGTTTGAATGCTGCATTTAAAGGTGGTACAGCATTACACGTTGCATGAATAATACCAATTTTCATTTCGATTCTCCTTTGTGTTTTAGTAGTTAGAGAGTTTCATACTGCCACTTTATTAAATAACCTCTAACTTACTTGATGTTTTTTTTAGTACATCTATCATTTGATTTATATCTAATACTTTTTCATTTAAATTTAAGGTATTACTTAATCGACTGATATGAGGCTGTTTTAACATTGCTTCTTCCAAGACACCATGATTCCAGAAAATTTCTTGCTTATGATTATCCTCAACTACTCTCTTATTTGCCATCACGATGACACGTTCAAAGTTATTCACGACAAATTCCATATCATGTGTAATGGTAATAATCGTCTTCCCTTCTTGAACTAATGAATCAATAATGGAACCTAATCTTTGAATTGCGAGAGAGTCTTGACCAGCTGTTGGCTCATCTAAGATAATCGTGTCTGTATCCATCGCAATCACCGAGGCAATTGTGACAAACTTTTTCAAGGAATAAGGTAAATTATATGGATGTATATTTAACAATGGCACAATCCCTGTCAACTCTGCAGCCTTCATTACATTTTCTTCGATCTGCTGCTCAGAAAACCCAAGGTTTTTAGGCCCAAACCTAATTTCACTTTTTACATTTTCGTGAAAAATTTGATCATCAGGATTTTGAAAGACATAACCTACCTTTTTAGAAATTTGAGCAGTTGTATAATCTTTTGTATTTAAGCCATCGATGATCACATCACCTTGCGTTGGCTTTATTAATCCATTCATCATTTTCACTGTTGTTGTTTTCCCAGCACCATTTTGTCCAATTATGGCTACCGATTCACCCTTTTCGAAAGTCATGCTGACATTTTCAACAGCTTTAAAACCATTGGGATAACAATAGGTAACGTCATTTAAAGTTAAAAAGCTCATGATTTCACCCCTTGTAATTCCATCCATTGTTTCATCACTTGAACGGAGTCTCTTTCAGTAATTGGTATTCTTTCTGTATGCATATTGTGTTTTCTCATTTGTAAATCTAATAGTGTATATTGGGTTAATCCTACACCATAGTCCTGTGTATCTTCTTCAGAAAGCACATCTTCCGTTCTTCCTTGTCTTTTAATATGTCCATCCTGAAGAACGATCACATAGTCTGCATACTCAGCAATTAATTCGATTTTGTGCTCTACTAATATAATTGTTTTTCCTTTTTTCTTCATAATATCGATTGCTTTAAATATTTCCTCCGTACCTTGTGGATCCAATTGTGATGTTGGTTCATCAAAAATGAGAATATCTGGCTCCATTACGATAATCGATGCTAAAGCCACTCTTTGTTTTTGTCCACCTGATAGCTCATTCGGGTTCTTGTGTTGGATATACTCAATACCAAGCAAACTAATGATGCCTTGAACCTTCTGTTTAATAACACTAACTTCAACACCTAGATTCTCCAGTCCAAAAGCGATCTCATCAAAAACAGTTTCCTTCACACCACTGATTTGGGTAAAAGGATTTTGGAAAACAAACCCCACCTTCTGTGCAAGATCACTTGTATCCCAATCACTAACATCCTTACCGTCAATCAGCACTTCTCCACTTCTATCTCCCTTAAAAAAATGTGGAATAAAACCTCGAATTACATTACAAAGTGTTGTCTTTCCCCCGCCATTAACACCAATGAAGGCATAAAACTTTCCGCTTTCTATTGAAAGATTAATATCATGCAAAACCTTTTCACTACCAGTAGGGTACTTGTAAGATAGATTTCTGATCTCTATTCCACTCATAAGAAAAACCTCCAGATCAAGATGGAAACCAATAAAATTAATAATATAGCTCTTACTAAATTATCACTCTTAGTCTTTTCCAATTGGTGTAAACTGGTCTTTTTGGTCCGGGCTGTAAAAGCCCTAGATTCTAAAGTGATAGCTTTCTCATCTGTGCTTGAAAATGATGATAATATCAGTGGGGTTAATGCCGGGATAAATGCTTTCATTCGTATACTAAGATTTCCTTCAGTTTCAACACCGCGAGTTCTTTGTGCATCCATAATTCGTAATAAATGCAGCCTCATCTCTGGAATAATATTAAGTGCGGATGAAAGTACATAGGTAGCTTTTGGCGAAACTCCTAATATTTCTAAAGAACGGGATAAATCATTAATTTTTGTAATCTGGAAAAATAAAACAATTGCTGATCCCACCGCTAATATTTTGGATGTTAATTGTAAACTAAAATCAATTCCTTCTTGTTTAATGGAGAATATGCTCCATGACCATAATATGGTATCTCCTGGATAGAAAAATGATTGCAAAAGAAAAATCATGACAACAATCGATATCAATCCCTTAAAGACGATGTCGACATATAGCTTTGTTTTTCCAGCTACCATAGCAATTATTAAGCACAAAACGGGGGCCAAATATGAATATATATAACCTGGTAACAGTAATGGAGTTATCATCAAAAAGACAGCAACAAAGAATTTAGTAGTTGGATAAAGATTTAGAATAAAGCTTCTTAGTTTTTCCATATGTGTATCTCCCCTTTCATATTAAGGTTCATTTTTTCGCTGATTCATGGCAAAAAATTGGGCTAATACTCTCAAGCCCTCTTATTTACCTAAAATATATATAAGGATTGTAGAAACACGACATAATGGGGTGAGTGATGCAGTGAAAGCGCAGTTATCGACAGTTTCACCCCATGCCTTTATGAAATTCTTTTAAGCTCCAAGTTTATTATTATTGTTGTTATTAATATATAGGTGACCATAGTTTTGTTTAGATAGATATTGATCTGACATCTTCCGAACAATCATATAGGCAACCATTATCGAAAGGATTTTATCAATACTTTCAACAAATATCTTTTGAGTAATAACCGCTGTCCATATTTCTTTACCTGAAGCTAAAAGTACAGCAGTGATGGTATCTGATCCAGTTCCAGAAGCTCCACCAAATACAATAACAGTTGTCGGGGTCGCGATTAATATCGCAACAATTGCCACAATAAAACCCGTTATACCAACCTTCCAAACATTTTTTGTCATCCCCTTTTTTGCCATGAGACCCACAACAATTCCTGAAGCCATAGCAACCGGCATAAACGCCAACTGAGTAGGGTTGAATATCCCAAATATTAGTTTTGAGACCCCTCCTGTTACTGCACCAACCCAAGGACCAGCTACCATCGCAACAATCATCGTGCCAATTTGATTTAAGAAGAGAGGGATTTTTAGTAATTCAACCAATTCCCCTGCAACTACATTGACTGCAACACCAATGGGAATGAGCAAAATGGCAATAAGTGTAAAATCTTTTTTTATACTTTTCATATTTCGTCCTCCTTTTTATATGGGTTTTACAGAGTTTTATTTTCTTCAAGAATTACATGCTCATTAGTAGAATCCAATCTACTACTAGCTTTTTTCTCCCCCAAATTATGATGAATTTTTTCATACATTTTGGTGAAGTATGGTTCATATTCATTCGCCAATTGAAGGCTTGCTCTACTTTTTTCAGCAAGGGATTCATATATTTCTTTTACTGATTGCAGGACCGCCTCTTCATCAAATGAAGTAATTTTACGATTCTTAAGGACCCATTCTCCCTTGACCATTACCGATTCTATTGAACTTCCATTCTCGTAATACACAAGCTGAGAGATGAGATCTGCATTCATAGCCAAAGCAGGTGATTTTTTGGTTAATAAAACTAGATCCGCTTCATAACCTTGTTTAATTTTCCCTCGCTTTTTCTCTTCACCTAGTAAGTATGCTCCGCCAATTGTAGCCATTTTAAGCACATCTACTGGTTTCAGCCATTCGTGGAAGTTAGATTGTTCTTGTCGACTATGCATAACAGCTATCCTCATTGCTTCAAAAAGGTTATGAGAGATCCCACAATTGGAGGAGTCTGTTCCCAAGGCTACATTAATCCCTTTTTGGAGATAGGATGAAATTTTTGCTCTCCCACTTCCAAGCATCATATTACTAACCGGATTATGAACTAGTGAAACACCATGCCTCGCTAAAATGTTTATCTCATCATCTTCAAGCCAGATAGAATGGGGAGTGGACAGTCGTTTTGAGAGCAATTGCTGCTCTTGTAGTCTGCCTATTATTCCACCCGAAAACGTAGTATCACCGATTTCCTTTTGAATTTTCGTTTCCAAAAGATGCGTATGAACATATGCTCCATGTTGATCACTTAATTCTTTACTTAACGCAAGCATTTCCTCCGAACATCGCTGCGGTGCATTTGGACCTATTAAAATTTGAATTCTACTATTCTTATCGTGCCACTTGTTAATTAGAGATATATAAAACGCTCTCATTTCTTCAACTGATATTGGTGGCGTTTCATCAAGTTTCCTCTTCATTTCTATTGGTAACTCAACTGGAAGAAAATGATGATCCGGTACATCATGCATCATTGGTGCAAATCCAACTCTGATTGATGAAGCCTCATATGCTTTAAGTGCTGCTTCTGATCTTTTTATATGTGGAAAATGGTCAATACAACTAGTAACACCACTTTTGATCATGTCTATTAAACCTAAAAGCACCGCATTGTATATATCTTCATCATCAAGCGAATAGCCATATGCCGTTGTATATAGAGACCATATTTCTAATGGAAAATCGCTAGTTGTCCCTCTCAATAGATTCGAATAGGAGTGATAATGTGCATTTGTCATACCAGGCATTACAAGCATTTCAGACCCATCGATTGTTTCATTGGCCTGAATTGTTGGTTCACTCCCAAAGTTGTGTGGGATAACTTCTTTTATGAACCCTTCTTCAACCAAAATGCTGCCCTGGATGATACTTGCATGATCGTCCATCGTAATAATTGTGGCGTTTTTAATGAGAGTCGACATTATGCCACCCCTTTTTAGAACTTATCTAATAAAATGAATAAAGACGAAAATTTGGGTTTGTTACTGCTTTTTGAAAATTTTAAGATCAATTTATTTATAAGGCTCGACATATTGTGTTTCTAAAGTAGAAATACGTTCGGCAAAACGTTTCGCCACACTCTCTCCGTCAACATCCATTAGGATCAAGGTATTGTGTTCTGAATGACCCCACTGTCCCGTAAACTCAACGACAGTCTGACCAGCTGTACGTTCCCCCGCTGTCTCAATAGAAACAAAGGCCGACTGTACTTTGAAGAGTTCAGGCCAAAGCGCATAGGCAACTGCTGGTACGTCATTAAAATAAACACCTGTCTCCGTTTCTGAAGTTTGCTTGGCGGCAATATATGCCTTACGTCGGAATTCAGCCGCCTCTAGGAGGAAAGCTCCTGGACGAGTATTCGTAACCCTAATGCGTTCAAGATTTTCTTGTGAAATTCGCACCTTTGTACATACATCTAGACCTACCTGAACAATTGGCGCACCGGATTCATACATAACTCTTGCAGCCTCAGGATCACTTGCTAAGTTAAAGGACGCAACAGGGGAATAGTTTCCGGCAACACGGACTGCACCACCCATAACAATGATTCTTTTCACCTTCTCTGCTAGACTAGGGTCTATTGAGAGAGCAAGAGCAACATTGGTTACTGGTCCCAACGCTAAAATAGTGATTTCATTTGGTGCTTCGTTACAGCGCCTTACAATCTCCATTGCTGCATACTCACTCGCCTCAGATACAGTAGGGCTTGGGGCCTCTACGCCACCAAAACCATTGTTGCCGTGAATGTGCTTGGCAAAGTATGGTTGACGTATGAGAGGTTTGCTAGCTCCACGGTAAACAGGAATATCAGTTCTACCTGCTAATTCAAGTAATGAAAGCGCATTATGCGTTGCAGTTTCCACCTCAATATTTCCATATACTGTTGTCAAAGCTTCGACACGTAGCTCCGGGGACGCGAGCGCAAGATAGATTGCGGCAAGGTCGTCGACACCCGGATCAGTGTCAATAATTACTCGTTCCACCATAATTTATAATCCTCCCCTTACATAATTTAAAATTTTGCCACTCTATTTATAGTAAAAATAAAGTAGGATGCATTAGTACCAAACTCTAATTAGAGTAAGGTTTCGGTTTGTATAAGGGGCCAAAAGTGGCCCCAAAACCTTCAAACTCTGATTCTATTAAAACCGTGTACTACTAAACCAATTGAGCGTTTCTTTCTTTATCTACACCTTCGCAGAAGCGACGTGTTTTGTCCTCATCTACTGGGTTCGTCATGATATCATCAATTTTTGCCCCATATCCAAAGACTGCCCCATCCGCATATTTTAGTAGGTGGGCAGTTTCAACCTTCATTCCACTGCCGATAATGATTGGAACATCAGGGACTGCATTCCTTACTGCCTCTAAATTCTCAATTGAAGGAGGTTGAGCTGATTCCTCTCCGGCAAGGATGATAGCGTCTGCCATTCCACGATAAGCTGTATCACGAGCCAAGACATCTATAGGTCGAGCCGCTAATGGAGCCGCATGTTTTGTTTGAATGTCAGCGAAAATCTTGACTTTGTTCTCTAAACCAAGAAATTTTCTATATCTCGCTACTAAGTGCGCTGTACCGTTGATAAGACCTTGGTCAGTTACATACGCATCCGTTAGGACATTGAGTCTAATAAAATCTGCTCCAACTGTTCCTGCAACTGCTAGCGCAGATTTCCAAGAGTTTCGTAGAATATTAATTCCCATTGGAAGTTTCACTTCGCGGCGAATTTCGTGCGCAATCAAAGTCATCGCTGCTACTGTTTCAGGTTCCTCTGTTTCTGGGTAAAATGGGTAGTCATTAAAGTTTTCTACCATTACAGAGCTAGCTCCGCCCTTTTCAAGACTTTTTGCATCACGGATTGCTGCTTCTAATACTCGCTCGATATTTCCATCATATAGGGGTGATCCAGGTAATGGACCTAAATGAACCATTCCTAATACTGGTTTTTCTACACCAAAAATATTTGTAAATGACGTTTTCATAACAAATTCCTCCTTATTATTTGTAAATTTATAATTTAGACCGAAGCAATTAGGAACTATTTACTACTTAACTAATAAAGATGTTCTTTCTCTTTCTACACCTTCGCAGAAGCGACGTGTTTTGTCCTCGTCAACTGGGTTCGTCATGATATCGTCAATTTTCGCCCCATATCCAAAGACAGCCCCATCCGCATATTTGAGTAAATGAGCAGTTTCAACTTTCATTCCACTGCCGATAATGATTGGAACATCAGGAACCGCAGCCCTAACTGCCTCTAAATTCTCAATTGAAGGTGGTTGAGCTGATTCTTCACCCGCAAGAATGATAGCGTCTGCCATTCCACGATAGGCTGTATCACGAGCCAAGACATCTATAGGTCGAGCCGCTAAAGGAGCTGCATGTTTTGTTTGAATGTCAGCAAAAATCCTAACTTTATTCTCCAAACCAAGAAATTTTCGATATCTTGCAACTAAGTGCGCTGTACCGTTGATAAGACCTTGGTCAGTTACATACGCATCTGTTAGGACGTTAAGTCTAATAAAATCAGCCCCCACTGTTCCAGCAACCGCTAGCGCAGATTTCCAAGAGTTTCGTAGAATATTAATTCCCATTGGAAGCTTCACTTCCCGGCGAATTTCGTGTGCAATCAAAGTCATCGCTGCTACTGTTTCAGGTTCCTCTGTTTCTGGGTAAAATGGGTAGTCATTAAAGTTTTCTACCATAACAGAACTAGCTCCACCCTTTTCAAGACTTTTTGCATCACGGATTGCTGCTTCTAATACTCGCTCGATATTTCCATCATATAGGGGGGATCCAGGTAGTGGACCTAAATGAACCATTCCTAATACTGGTTTTTCTACACCGAAAATATTTGTAAATGACGTTTTCATAACATTTTCCTCCTCATTTTTCATATCTATTATTTTCATGTATTTAACATGGTTGACTGCTGGTATACTGAGTGAAGTCCCAATCATTTGCTCATTTCTATGAATCTTCTAGAAGTTAATGCTGTATCTCATACGGGTACGCATTTATTCTTTGCTCCCGGTAGGTACCATATCTAATTCGATTTCATCGATAGAGAGTGCAACATCAGCATCCATACTCGGTGCCCGAAGCTGAGAAGTGAGTCCACCATCAATAGCTAAGACATGGCCTGTGATGTAAGAAGCTTCCGGTGATGCTAAGAAGCGAACACCTTGACCAACGTCTTTAGGCATTCCGAGTCTACCAAGCGGAATGAGATTGTCTGGCGAGGACTCTTCTCCAACTGCTGTTCGATTTTCAACCCAGATAGCACCTGGCATCACGGCATTCACACGGATTTTCCATGGAGCTAGATCAAGTGCCATTGCTCGTGTAGCCGCCTCTATTGCACCTTTCGTAGCGTCGTAAGCGACACGATTTCGATGTGCGCGTGTAGCTCCACCTGAACTCATATTAATAATGACCCCGCCCTCACCTTGGTGAACCATTGCTTTTGCTGCCATTTGGCTACAGTGGTAAAGACCATTAACGTGTATATTCATTAGGTTTTCCCACATAGCGTAGTCAGTTTTTAAAAAGTGTCTTTCTGAGAGTGGACCGTGACCAATGCCTGCATTATTAACGAGCACATCTATACCGCCTTGGAAATGGTGAGCCTCCTCAAAAAGCCTTTTTACATCGTCACTTGAAGCTACATCCGTATATACGAATAGACCTTGGCCACCAGATTCGATGATTTCCTGCACACAACGCTCACCCGCGTCAGCGTCAATATCAGCAATGACTACCGATGCACCTATTTCAGCGAAAGCTAGGGCGATTCCTCGGCCGAGTCCCTTTGAGCCACCGGTCACTATAACACGTTGTTTTTTCTTATCACTCAATTGTTTTCACACCCCATCTAATTTCAGTTTTTTATTCCGTTAGGGTAAAATTCTGCCGACAAACGACTTACTTGATACTCAATCATCTCTATTTCTACTGAATTTAAATAAAACGCTAAAACTGCAAATTTACAAGACACCAATATGTAAACCCTTTCATTATATTTACTTAACCACCCCCTTAAATTTAAAGAAGTTTGGTAATCTTATTTTGTATGTTTAGCTAACATTGTTTCCTCAGCCAATTCTATAGTTGTATAATCCTCTAATGTATCGGAAACCCAGTATTGTAAATCTACTTCCCTTTTATTGAGATAAATAGGTTCCCCATTAACAAGTTTCATAGGTATATCGTGTCCAGGTATTAAAATACTGTTCTTCTTTTCTTTCCACATACTCCATAAATAATCAATTGAATTTTGGCTATCTGAGAGATTTAGCGTCATATCTACATTCCTTGATAAAAGCTCAGCCCTATTTTTAGCGGCATCCCCACTAAATATCAAATCATAATCACCATTGTTTACGCTGTATGCCAAATGACCTGGTGAATGTCCTTTAGTTTGATGCGCAACAATTCCAGGAACAATTTCTTCAAGATGGTCGACTAACCTTATTTGTGTGGAAGAATTCAATTCCTTAACATACAATTCAGGTACATGCCACCCTCCAGGTGGTTCATTTAATGCCCAATTCATATCCACTCGCCCCACTACAATGGTTGCGTTAGGAAATAATGTCCAATTCACACAATGATCCCAATGCGTATGGGTCAATAAAACCATAGAAATATCACTTGGAGACAAACCTTTGTCTCGTAACTTATCTAATATTAGTGGCCTGACTCCGAAACTGCCGACATCAATAATAATATTTTGATCATTGTGGGACAACAAGGTAACTGTACTCCATCCAAGCCCCCCATGGGTTGAGGACTTTCCGGGAAATCCTTGAATAAATATGTTATAGTCGAACATTACTATCCCCTTTCTCCTTAGTAATAAAGTTATACACCTTGAAAAACTAGCAAGAGATTGAATTAAGAAATGTTTTTTAAAAAGTAAATGTTATCTTTTAATGAAGATTAATACTAAAATTTCAGGATTGAACTATGTCAGTAAATGAATAAGTAAATAGTCCTTTAGGACTATTTCTGGAAACGTTTCCAGAAAAAAACCCACCTCCAACCAATTCATTATTGAAACTTATGATTTGCATAATTGAGGAAAAATGAAAAACTGTTTGTTATAGATTCATGAAGGTGTCTATACATGTGAGGTTTCTTCTGCAGTTGTTTAATTGCACATATGCATTGATTGTTTATTTGGGTAAATATTAAAAATTTTATCTCGCTAACAAAAAAATGATTTAAATAAGTGGAAACGTTTCCACTTATTTAAATCAAATTATACATACTTAATAGACCACTTTCAAGACTTTTTTGAAAATTTATAAAATTATATTAATATAAAAATTAACTTCGATTCTATCAATATTATTCCGAATTTTTTCACTCGATCACTCACTTTACCTCTACTTCCATAGTTGATTCCCTTACAATAAGAGTTGGATAAAATAGAACCGTTTCTTTATTTATTTGCTTTTCCTTGATTGTTTTAACAATGATTTCTATTGCCCTTTGACCCATTTCTTTAATAGGTGTACGAATGGTTGTAAGCATAGGAGACAAAATTTCTGCATATTGGGAATCATCAAAACCAACAACAGATAATTGTTCGGGAATATTAATATTAAGTTTCCTAGCAGCTTTAAAGATCCCTACAGCAATGCTGTCGCTTCCCGCAAAGATTGCTGTAGGTCTATTATTTTTTTGTAATAATTTCAATGCATTTTTGTACCCGCTTTCAATATAGAACTTGTCAAAAATAACAAATTCGTCATTTATAGGAACTCCACTTTCATTCAATGCTAATTTGTACCCTTGGTGCCTTTCAATTGACGCGTAAGATTCAAAGTCCCCACCAATAAATGCAATATCCTTATGCCCTAATTCTAGAAGATGTCTCATCGCTTTAAGTGCCCCATCAACATTATCAACTACTATTTCATTAAGAATTAAGTTCGGAAATTTGCCTCCTAATATAGCAATAGGAAGTTCAGGATACCTTTGCTTCAATTCTTTAATATTTTCATTATCTACTTCTGGAGATGAAAAAATAATCCCATCGACTCCCTTAGCAATCAATAGGTGTATATACTCTGCTTCTTTTTGTAAATTGTTATCAGTATTACATAAAAAAATGTTAAAGCCATGACTATTTGCACAATCTTCTACAGCTCTAGTCAAATCTGAATAAAAAATATTTTTTATGTCAGGTATGATTAAACCAAGAGTTAATGTTTGTTTCTTAATCATTGCAGCAGCTACCAAACTCCCTTGATAATTAAGTTTCTTAACTGCATTAAGAACCTTTTCTCTCGTTTTTTCACTTGTATACCCACTCTTATTAAGTACTCTCGATACAGTAGAAATTGATACTCTAGCTTCTTTAGCAACATCCTTTATTGTTACCATCACAACACATCCTCGTGGAAACGTTTCCTCATATTTTTTCATATCTATTATAATATATAATTCTACAAACTTTGTCGTTTTCCTTTTATTGCAAAAAGAACCATCGGATATAAATAATGGTTCTTCTTAGGAATTTGTATTATATTAAGACAATTTACATCCCCTGCAACTCATTCACAGTCACAAACCTGTACCCCTCATCCTTAAGTGATTGGATGATTCCCTCAATTTCGGCTAAAACTTTATCGCTATCTTCATACATAGGGTGCATCAAGATGATAGAACCCGGGATTATTTGTTCTTTGACATACTGTATTCGATCATCTGTATCGGTGTAAAAGGTATCCGGTTCAATATTCATGGTGATTGTGTCTTTCTTTTGCTTGTAGAGATAGTAAGGTAATCCAACGAGCTTTTTACTGTTTGGTGGGCGGAAGTCAATTTCTCCTTCATACCCTGCTGTACGGATCAGTTCATCTGTTTTTTCAATTTCCTCTTTGATAAAGGATGGAGATTTGAAAATCATGCGGTTATGGGAATACGTATGATTCCCAAGCTGATGCCCAGCTTCAGCAATTTTCTTCGCTTCCTCTTGATATTTCTCGATATCTTGCCCAATTAAAAAGAATGTTGCCTCCACATCATATTTATCCAAAAGCGGTAGGATTTCGTTCACATTTTCAGTCGGTCCATCGTCAAATGTCAATGCAACTACCTTTTGATCAGTCTCAACATGCTGCGTAAGCCCGCCAAATAATTGGAATGACCTTGAGTTCATTAACTTGTAGCTGCCGAATAAAGCAAGAAAAATAATGATAATAACGAATCCACTAATTGCTAGTTTTCTTTTCATCGTTAACTTCCTTTTCATTTTATTGAACTTCTATTATAGTAAAATTAACAGGATAATAGAAACCATAATTTGGAATAGGAGATCTTCTATGTTTAAAAAGTTTGTAAAATCATTTATTGAAAAAGGCAATGTGATTCGATTTGAGTTAGATGATTGGTACAAATGGTACAAAGAACCCGAGAAGTTTCACGAAGCAGTTGTTGAATACCTCACACAGGAAGGAAAAAAAGTTGAGACGCTTTCGATCATAAAAAACATAACGAGTAATAAAGTCTCGGAGTTACTCATTGATGGGGTAAAATATGAACTTACTGTTCTCGCCGGAAGTATAGCTGCGACTGCGCAAACTGTGGTTTTAAGGAAAATTGATTAAGCAAAGAGTTGTAAGCGGACCGCGGGGACGGTTCTTAAAAGGGACCAAAAGAACCGTCCCCGTGGTTCTCTGGAACATAAAAAAGGGATATACCGAAATCGGTATATCCCTTATCTTTTTAAACGCAAGTATTAAGCTTTACGAACGTTAGATGCTTGTGGACCACGTTGTCCTTGTTCAACATCAAATGTTACACTTTGACCTTCGTCTAAAGATTTGAAACCTTCGCCTTGGATTGCTGAGAAATGTACGAATACGTCTTCTCCGCCTTCACGCTCGATGAATCCAAAACCTTTTTCTGAATTAAACCATTTAACTTTACCTTGTTCCATGTAAATTGCCTCCTAGTGTGATTGCCACACATTTTGTTACTATCCTTGTTCGAATACCTTAGACGAAAAACAAAATGAATCTTTAATCTGAATATGAACAAAAATAATTCTTCCTTAGAATAACAGATATAAAAGAAAATAGCAAATGTTATTATGAAATGTTTTTTTACAGGTCTTTATAATCGATTATTACCAGCCAAAAATTAGGTACTTCCCGAACAAGAAGTACCCAATTTAGTCAATATACTTTCAGCCCTAATTATAAGACAGTGCACTTATGTTCCCTGTTACATCAATTTCAAATCCTAGGTCTTTTAACATTCTATGGTCAACCGAGCCTTCTTGGCCAACAGTTGTGAGATAATCTCCTACAAAGATTGAGTTTGCTGCATAGAGGCCAAGTGGTTGAATGCTTCGAAGATTTACTTCTCTTCCTCCTGAGATGCGTATTTCCTTTGTTGGATTGATAAAGCGCATGAGGCACAGTACCTTCAGGCAATATCGTGGATTCAGTTCGTTTGTCCCCTCTAAAGGTGTTCCATCAATCGCATGCAAGAAATTGACTGGAATGGAATCAGCATCTAAGACGCGTAAGCTTTTTGCCATATCGACAACATCTTGCTTTGATTCTCTCATTCCCACAATTACTCCTGAACAAGGTGAGATACCCTGCTCTTTAATGGTTTCCACGGTATTAACCCGATCTTGATAGGTATGTGAGGTTGTAATACTTTCATGGTGATTTTCAGATGTATTAATGTTGTGATTATACCGATCAACACCCGCGTCTTTTAGTTTTTTTGCTTGTTCCGATTTTAAGATTCCTAGACAAGCACAAATTTTCAAATTATATTTTTCTTTGATTTCATTTATGGCAGATACAACGTGATCCACTTCCTTGTTACTTGGTCCGCGTCCACTTGCTACGATACAATAGGTGCCAACTTGCATTTGATGAGCTTTTTCAGCCCCTTTCAAAATTTCTTCCTTATCCATCATTCGATATTTTTCAATCGGTGCAGTTGAAATACTTGATTGTGAGCAGTACCCGCAATTTTCCGGACATAGCCCAGATTTTGTATTAATAATCATATTTAACTTCACCTTATTACCATAGTAATGATGACGAATCACGTAAGCACCATGAAGCAACTCTAATATTTCTTCATCTGGAGAGTTTAAGATATCTAACGCCTCATCATTTCTTAATTCATAGCCATCGATCACCTTTAACGCTAATTGCTTCCATTTACTCATCTATTTTCTCCTCCACCTTTTTTAATTAACTGACTTTTTCAAACTTGCAAAATAACCCCGACTAGCCAATGTCCGTTCAAAGCGATGCGCAAATATCCCTGCTCCAATCGCGAGGACGATATCTTTTGGTAACGGGACAATCATCCACAACCATGCCATCGAATACGTAAATCCTTCTGGTGCCGCCGCCCATAATTGATAGGAAAAATACATCCAGTTCGTTCCGAAAAGATAATTAATGGACATCCCAATGAGTGATGCAATGATGTATGTATGAAGCGCCTTTTTCTTTTCGATCATGATTCCTGTTATATATGCCGTAAAAATAAATGAAACAATAAAACCAAATGTCGGACTCAATAAATGAGTAAATCCTCCGCTAAACTTAGCAAACACAGGAACCCCTACTAAGCCTACAAATGCATACACACACATGCTAATCGCACCAAGACGACTACCTAAAATCGCACCCGCCAAGATGGCGAAAAAGGTTTGCAATGTGATTGGCACACCGCCAACAACCATAAATGGCGCAATCGATGTAATATTGGCTCCGATTGCCATTAACGCTACAAACATTCCTACCAAACTAATATCAATCGTTGATAACTTCCTTTTCAATTCTTTAGCCTCCTTCTTTTATCTATATAATTAAAATAATGAGAAAATGGTTTATTTGTCAACCTGTTTTTATATTAAGTTAACATATAAAATATAAAAATAGGAGTCTCTAAAGATGAGACTCCTTAAAAAATAGACTAGCTTCGGCAAATAATTAGTAAACTCTAAACGTTGTAGAACCCGTACTACTTGAATATCCACTCTTCGAAGCAGTTGCGTCCAATTTGTATGTTCCAGTTGCTGTGTAATAGTTTGTGCCGATCGACCAGGTTGCTACACCTGACGAATTGGTTGTTGCAGTTGATGTTACCGTTGTTCCATTTGGTCGTGTGATTTTAAAATTCACAGATGCATTTGCAAGCGCAGCTCCATTTGAATCTTTTACTGTACTTGTGACATAAACGGTTTCTCCACGATAATAGTAGCTGTAGTTTGTCGATACAGTTGTAACTGTTTCAGTTGATGATGGTGGTGGAGGTGTTGTTCCGCCGCCCCCAGAAGCCGCTACAACCGCTGCATGGGCATCAACAATTCCATACCCGTATTGCGTGGAGCTACCAGCCGCTTGTGCTGTATCACGTAAAATTTGTCTAGCTTGTGAGACTGAAATATTCGGATTCGCCGCTCTAATTAATCCCGCTACGCCAGCCACATGTGGAGTCGCCATTGATGTACCTGATAAGGTTGTATAGCGACTATTAGGATAGGTGCTGTAAATATTCGAGCCTGGTGCCATAAGCTCTAAGCCAGATCCATAGTTTGAAAAGCTTGAACGTGTTCGGTTCGATGTAACGGATCCAACCGCGATTACACTACTATAAGCCGCTGGATACGAAATACTCGATGCCCCGTCATTACCAGAAGCTGCTACAACAATCGTTCCTTGCGATGTGGCAGTTTGTACCGCCTCATCCATGCTTTGATTATAACCTCCGCCTCCAAGAGACATATTGATGACATCTGCATCAATATTGGCTGCATATAAAATTCCTTGTGTGATTCCGTATAAGGAACCTGACCCATCATCACCAAGAACCTTCACTGGAATAAGCGTTGCATTTTGCATGACTCCAGAAACTGATCCATAGCTTGCAATCGTTCCAGCAACGTGAGTTCCATGACCTTGAACATCCATCGTTGTTCCACCGACGAAGGTTCTTCCCAAGCTCGTGTTCACAAAATTGGCTAGACTAGGGTGGTTATGGTCGATTCCAGTATCCAACACAGCAATTTTTACAGCACTTGAACCATTCGTAACTGTCCATGCTTGTGGAGCCTTAATCATGTCGTAATGCCATTTTTGATTTTGATGAACAGCTTGAATTGTCGCTGTTCCTTCAATGGCCATCATCTTATAATTTTCGGAAATATATCTAACTTTAAACCCAAGATTCATTAACTCTTTACGCAATTCTTTTGTGGCTATATTACTAGATTTGAACTGATCCGGAGAGTATTTGACTAAGTAGACTAAGCCCATTTTCTCGACTACTTTTTTGTTAAAATTTTTATTAAGGAGTGGTTTGACTGAAGTATCTTCAACATGGAGAGTGTCTATGATTGAGAATCCCTTTGCTTTTAACGCATCATCTTGACCTATCAGACTATCTGCACTCTGGATTGTGGAATCCGAATTGCCCTTTTGTTTCGGCTCCACTGAAACGATTAGTTCACCTTCAACAAAGTCTTGGTTCCCTTTTCCCGCATTGTCGGGCTGATTGGCAAAAGATACACCTGCAAACATCGTTAAAACGAGTAAAAGCACAATCGCAAAACTGACTAATTTCTTCATTTACATACCTCCGTTTTTAGTTTTGAAAAATAACTCGTATGATATAAGTCAGTGGCACGCTCCCTTCTATGTATCGTGTATATACAGTTAAAAAGTAAAAAAAGTCGACTAGCGGACCTTATCACTTTTGACTGTCAAGATTATGTATTCTGTGAAATCGATTGATGAGGAATTGTTGAGAAGATGTAAAATGCGTTTGACGTTTGTAAAATTTGAAATGTCCTCTGCCTCCATTACACTACAATTTTCCAGTTGTGACCGTCAATATCTTTTGTAATATTCAGTTATTTACTACCACAAAATATTTTTCACGCCAAACATGTACAAGCCAAAATATCTAATTTATCTAGTATTTTAGTCTTTCACATAGATTCACCGCTTTGGTGCGGTATAGTAAGCAGGTGTGAGCAGTAGAAAAGTGATTGTTTAAAAATATTCCAAAAAAAGACTGTAGACAACACGATTTGTATCGAGTTGTCTACAGTCTAAAGAAATACTGCTAATTGTATTTTCTTATTTCATAACATATTACAATTTTACAATTGAACGTCCGCGAGCTTGACCTTTTAATATTTTCTCAAGTGTACTAGGAAGTTCTTCCAACGTAATTTCTTGTCCTATATCACTTAAAAGAGTCTCTGGTTTCATCTCGTTTGCCATTCGGTTCCACAGTGGTTTACGAATATTCATTGGACAATATGCAGAATCAATTCCTAATAAATTTATCCCTCGAAGAATAAATGGAAAAACAGTTGTAGGTACTTTTGGTCCGCCAGTTAATCCACTGACAGCTACCGATGCCCCATACTTACAATTACTTAGTATTGAAGCAAGCGTGTTCCCACCAACTGGATCAACTGCACCTGCCCAACGTTGTTTTCCAAGTGCTGGAATTTTTTCATAATTAACCTCTTCTCGTGAAATAACTTCATTTGCACCTATACTTTTTAAATAATCGTACTCACTTTCTTTTCCAGTACTTGCAACCACATAGTAGCCCAACTTTGATAATATGGAAACAGCTAAACTCCCAACTCCACCAGTAGCACCAGTTACTAGTACTTCACCCTTATCAGGGTTAATTCCATTATCTTGCAAACGTTGAATTGATAATGCTGCTGTGAAGCCAGCTGTGCCAAATGCCATCGCTTCTATTAGGGAAAGTCCATCCGGTAGCGGTACAATCCAATCTCCTTTCAAACGAGCATACTCGCTGAAACCACCAAAACTTTTTATTCCAATTTCGTAACTTGTTGCAATTATTTTGTCTCCTTCTTTGAAACGACTATCTTTTGATGCAACAACCGTTCCTGCCATATCAATGCCTGGTACAAATGGGTATGTGTCCAGAATTTTTCCGTTTGGAATGGAAGCAAGACCGTCTTTGTAATTGACACTAGAGTAAGCAACCTTTACAGTAACATCCCCCGGGGATAAATCCTCTAATGTTAGCGTTTTAACATCCACTAAAAATTGGCTATCTGTTTTATTTACAACTAATGCATTAAAATTTTCTTTCAATTTGATTGCTCCTAACATTTTAATTTTATAAACCTAATGAAGATACTAATACTTTTAATAGAGACTAGCTAACTAGTTTATTAATTCCTATTCTATTTATCCATAAGAGCCTGAATATAGTGTTCTACAGATTGGGCTGCAATGCTTCCATCACCAGTTGCGGTTACAATTTGACGAAGCTTTTTTTGACGAATATCTCCTGCAGCAAAAATGCCAGCTACTTTAGTTTCCATTTGTTCATTTGTCTCAATATAACCCAACTCATTTGTAATCCCAAGTTTTTTTACAGCTTGATTTAAAGGGGCCATACCAACATAAATAAAGATGCCGTCAGTTTTCAATACTTTCTCTTCACCGTTAGTTGTATTAACAAGTGTAACGCTACCAACTTTCCCATTTAATTCGTTAATTTCTTTTACCGTGTGATACCAAATAAAGTTTACTTTTTCATTATCAAAAGCTCGATTTTGCAAGATTTTTTGAGCACGAAGTTTATCTCTTCTATGAATAATCGTTACTCTAGAGGCAAAACGAGTTAGATACACCCCTTCTTCTACGGCAGAGTCGCCCCCGCCCACAACCACTAGCTCCTTCCCCTTAAAAAAAGCACCGTCACAAACAGCACAGTAAGATACACCTCTACCACTTAATTCTTTTTCCCCAGGGACACCCAACTTTTTATATTCTGCACCCGTTGAGATAATTACGGTTCTAGAATTATATATTTGATTTCCTGCAATAACCGTCTTGTATTCTTCATCGTCTACGACTTCTTTTATATCACCGTATTGATAATCTATACCAAACTTTTTTGCATGCCCAAACATTCTATTTGCGAGATCCGAACCTAATATATGTTCAAAACCGGGAAAGTTTTCAACATCTTCCGTATTTGCTAGTTGTCCACCAGGAATCCCTCTCTCAATAATTAAAGTTTTCAATTTGGCTCGGGCTGCGTATAAACCAGCTGTTAATCCCGCAGGACCAGCTCCAACAATTGCAACATCATAAATTTTATCACCATCCAAGATAGACACTCCCTTCTCACATAAAACCTCTCGATATTTATCAACGAATATAATTTAATTGCCATAATCTACTACTAAACTTAAAGCTATAGTTTAGGATATTTCTACATGTGGTGATTCAACGTTTTTATTTTTTGTACGTATATGATGAAAAGCAAAGACAATTATAAATAAACTGATCCCTAAAGCACTTGAAATTATTTCAGGAACTATCAATAATATTGAAGTAATAAACATACAAATTCTCTCCATAACATTCATTGCTCGAATTAAGAATCCTTGTAAGGTAGTAACGATCGCATATATTCCTATTATCGAGAAAACAAACGTTAGGATAATGTCAATAACCGACCCCTCCAATAACAATAATTCAGGTCCGTATATAAACATGAATGGAACAATAAAGCCTGCTATTCCAAAGCGAAATGAAGTAACTCCAGTTTGAATTGGGTTTGAACTTGCCAAAGATGCACCTGCAAATGCTGCAACAGCAACCGGAGGTGTAATGGCAGATATGACTCCAAAATATAAAACAAACATATGTGCAGCCATTGGGTCAATACCCATTTGTGACAAGGTTGGGGCTATTAAAACCGCTAAAACAATATATGCAGCAGTTGTTGGAAGACCCATTCCCAATATAAGAGATGCAACAGCAGTTAGTATAAGTAGAACTGGGAGTAATCCACCCGACAATTGGATTATTAAACTAGAAAGGTTTAATGCCAAACCGGTATATAGCATCACCGCAATTATAATTCCCGCACCTGCACAAACTACCGATACCATTAATACATTAACAGCAGAATCTTTTAAACCAAGGAGCAATGTTTTTAAAGATACTCTAGTTGACTTACGTAATTGTGGTACAATCATGGCTACAACAATCGTCCAAAAGGCAGATTTCTGAGGTGAAAAGTGCACGACTGACAGTAATATGATTAAAACAAGAATAGGAATTAATAAATGTCCACCTTTTTTCATCACATCTCGAAACCTAGGTAAGTCTTGTTTTGGTATACCTTTCATTCCTAATTTTGCAGCTTCTAAATCTACCATAAAAAATAATGAAACATAATAAAGGATTGATGGAATTATTGCAGAAATCACTACTGCAAGGTAGCTGACACCCATCATTTCTGCCATAACAAATGCAACTGCTCCCATAACTGGAGGCATTATCTGTCCACCAGTTGATGCTACTGCTTCAATTGCACCAGCTACACGGCCTTTGAATCCATTTCCTTTCATTAGAGGAATAGTGATTGTACCTGTCCCCATTACATTAGATACAGCACTACCTGAAACTGATCCAAAAAGACTACTGGCAATAACAGCAACTTTAGCGGAACCACCCCGAAAAAGTCCAAACAATGACATAGATAAATCAATAAATACTTTTCCTGTCCCCGAACGTTGCAACACAGATCCTAAAATAATGAAAACTAACACAAAATTTGCAACTGCTTTTACCGGTGTTGTAAATATTCCTTCAGTTGTTAAATACACCACTTGAATTACTCTTTCATAAGTCATCCCTGCATGTTGTAATAATCCTGGAAAATAAGGGCCAAAGAATGCGTAAATTAAAAATACTACAATCAAAATAGGTAGAGTCCATCCTATAGTTCTCCGAATAGCCTCTATTAATAAGACGATTGCTACTCCACCCAATATAAGATCGGCCACCTCTGGTTGGCCGCCCCTTGCTACTAAATCCTCGTGTGTTATAAAAACTCTAACAAATGCAACTGCTCCTAAAATTGCAAACAAACTATCAATTATTTTTAGCCACTTGTTATCAGTCTTGAATCCTGGAAATAACAAAAAAACTAATAATAATGTGAAAATCAATAATAAGCTCCCCTGTGCTAAAGGCGCCATCACACCAAATTGTGAAGTATATAAAAATACTAAAGAAAACAATACTGAGATAGCCATGATGACTAAATTTGGAATTCCGGTGAAGTGTCTTTGTTGAATGCCTTCTTCAAGCACTACTTTCTTTTTTCTCTTCAATATTTTTTTTCCCAAAAATTCATCCTCCTTTTACAAGGTACTGAGTATAAAAGAATGGACAAATACACACAGCAAAATAGTATTTGTCCAGAGGCTTTAACATCAAAATTTTAATTATCGGTAAAATAATAATTAATAACTATTAATCTAAATCTATAAATGTAGGTTCAATACCTTTTTCTTTGTAATATTTTTCGGCACCTGGATGTAAAGGAATAGGTATATCACTCGTACTTAACCCCGCCCAACTTTTATGTGCAGAAATTAAATGGTCTTTATTTTCAAATAGTGTTTTCGTTAATTCGTAGACATAATTTTCACTTAGATTCGCAGAAGCAGTTAAGGTTACTCCTATCTGCATCGTTTCTACATCTTCTTTATTCCCCATATGACCAGCTGGAATGGTAGCAGGTACATATGGATATTTTGCTGCGATGCGATCTCTTACTTCTCCAGTAATTTCTATATATCTAATATCGATTGATGAACCTAACTCTAATAGCGCTGCTGAAGCACCACTTGGTCCGCCTGCCACATATGCAAATATATCTAAGTTTCCATCCTTTAATGCTTCAGCTTGGTCAGCTGAACCAATATTTTGTCCTTTCAAATCCTCTTCTTTTATACCATATTCTTCAAAAATCTGACTTAGGATTGTATACGATACAGATCCAGCTTCTCCTCTTCCTATTCTTTTCCCTTTAAAATCTTCAAAGGACTTAATATCGGAATCGGCTCTTACTACAAAACTAATATATAGGGGATCCGTCATTGCCAATGCTGTTAGATGTTCGATAGGCTCTTCACCTTCATATACCCCAGTCCCATTCAATGCATCATATGCATGGTAGGAGGTTAGAAAACCTATCTCAGCTGAATGATCCTTCATTAAATTTACATTTTCAGCAGCTCCCCCGCTCGGTGTAACATTCATGGTTGTACCTTTTATTCCGTTATTTACTAGATCTGCATATGCTCCCATCATGCCATACCAAGTTCCACCTTGACCGGCAGTAACAACTGTTACCTTTTCGTCTGCTTCATTAAAACCTTGCTCCTCAAGGATTGCCTGTGATTCTTGATTGCTACATGCTACCAAGGAAATTGCTACTAATAAAATTATTATTAAATTTATAGTCTTGCTTTTGAGCATTTTTTTCCTCCCCCACTTCTATTAACTAAACTTTATCTAAATCTATTACATTTGAAGTAATTAACAAAACAATTAATCACTAAATTACCAATTATGTTTGCGCTTTCATTTATCTGTTGACTACTTATTTAAATTTCAAAAATTTGTGTACTTTAGCCCATATACTGTTAATAAATTTACAAATACATTATTTAGAAAAATGACCTCAAATTGTTACACATTAGTTTTCAAAATAAAGGCATGGGATTACCAAATTATAAACATGCTGATTACCTCCTTATTTTTTTAATCTTCTTAACGTAATTATAATATAAAATGAATAATTAGAAAATTCTATATTTATATCTATTGATAGTTTTTATCTATCAATAGATATTAGGTATATTAATTATGTAAGTATGATTTATGGAGTTTCTTTTGCCATCGTGACTTCTCATTACTAATCTCTTCCCGTAACCTAGATCATTCGATTATGAAGAAAGCCCGATCACTTAATTTGTGAGTCGAGCGAAGGGATATATATAATTGTATATTTATAATAGAAATTTATTAAGGTATTTACTTTATGCTTTTTTCGAAAGCTGTAATTGACGCATCAATTATATTGATTAGTTTTTGTACCTCTTCCCTATTTATTATAAGAGGAGGAGCCATGACTACGGTTTGACGATGTGAACCGAGTCCTCCTCTGAGAATTAGCTTTCTGTTAAAGCATTCGTTGGCTACAACATTGCCCGGCTGAATGGATACATCGAAATTCTTACCAGTATTTCTATCCTCCCATAGTTCAAATGCTGCCAGCAATCCTATCACTCTTGTCTTAGTAACACTCCAATGGTTATCACTTAAATATTTTAATCCTTTTTCCAGCTCTTCTTCCATGTTTTTAACATTTTCAACAATTTCATCGCGTTCAAGAATTTCTAGGTTTTTCAGTCCAACAGCACATGCCGTTGGATGCCCACTATAAGTGAATCCATGTGCTAAAACGCCATCATATTGACTAATTGTGTTCCGAATCTTATCATTTAATAGAACGCCACCTAATTGAGAATATCCGCTCGTAATCCCCTTGGCTATACTCATCAAATCCGGAACCACATTCCAATTCTCTACTCCAAACATTTTTCCTGTACGTCCAAATCCACAAATAACTTCATCTGCAATAAATAATATCCCAAATTCGTCACAGAGCTTTCGAACTGCTTGCATATAGCCTTCCGGTGGTATATTAACGCCCCCAGAACCTTGGACAGGTTCAATAATAATGGCTGCAATAGTATCTGCACCCTCCCTTTCAACAATATCTCGAATACTTCCCTTGAAATTCGGGTCACTTTTATCTCCTAATTCACAATTGGTTAAGTATGGCTTTGCATGATATACTTCTTCAATGTTGGAACCTGAAAAATTATGAAAATGTGGGATAAATGTTGCTGTTTGAGCCGCAACCGTAACTCCATGGTATCCATTTTCAATTGCAATAATTTTTCGTTTCCTTGGCTGGCCCTTTAGGATCCAATAAAACCTAGACAACTTAATCGCCGTATCATTGGATTCAGACCCCCCAGAAGTAAAGAAAACAGAGTTAAGATCGCCTGGAGCAATAGAGGCTAGTTTTTTAGCAAGCCTAATTGCTGGTTCGTTTGAGAACCCTTGAAACGATGAAGCAAACGCCATATTACTCATTTGTTCTTTCGCTGCCTCAGCCAATTCTTTTTGGCCATGACCTAGATTCACGTTCCATAACATAGACATACCATCTAGGTAAGTATCACCATGGGTATTTTTCACATATACACCTTTACCTTCGGAGAAAATGATACTAGCTCCTTGCTCAGCCTGTAACTTAGGTGAACTGGTAGGATGTATATAATGCTTTTTATCCATTTCTATAAGTTCACTAGTCCTCTCGCTTATAGCACCGATATTTCTTTCCAACAATATCACTCCTAAAAGTAGTTTTGATGTCCTTTTTATTGTATTAAATAGGATTTAAGTAAGTTAATTCACATAGTACATCTGTTAATTAATTGTTCTTTATTGACACAGAGATCAACTTATACTCCAAATAATCTTCTAAGCCGTACTTCCCCCCCTCTCGGCCAATTCCGCTTTCTTTAACCCCTCCGAATGGTGCTTGTACGGCAAAGGGTGCAGGATCATTAACTCCTACCATTCCATACTCCAGTTTTTCTGCAACTCTATGCATTCTAGACAAATCATTTGTATAAAAGTAAGAAGCTAGACCGTATTGAGTATTATTTGCCTTTTCAATTACATCGTTTTCTTCACTAAATCGAATAAGCGGAGCAACAGGCCCAAATGTTTCTTCATGAGCCACTTTCATCTCTTCCGTTACGTCTAATAAAACTGTTGGGGCATAAAAATAACCTTTTGAATATTCTCCTTCTGTAATTCTATTCCCACCGCACATAACCTTTGCACCGTTATGAACGGCATCTTCAACATGTTCGTGTGCTTTTATTAAACCGGCCTCATTAACCAACGGTCCAATCGTGGTGTTTTCATCTAATCCGTTACCTACTGTTAATTTAAATACTTGTTCTTTAAGTAAATGAGCAAATTTATCATAAATAGAATCATGAACATATATTCGATTAGCACAGACACATTGTTGCCCTGACGATGCATACTTACTACTAATCGCCCCTTGTACTGCTAATTCCAAATCAGCATCATCGAATACAATAAACGGTGCGTGTCCCCCGAGTTCCATAGAAACTCTTTTAACGGTATCAGCTGATTGACGAATTAATAGTTTTCCGACATCTGTGGAACCAGTGAATGATATTTTCCTCACATCAGGGCTTTCCATTAAAGCTTCTGCAATGGGAGCGGATTCCCCAATAACCAGATTTACCACTCCTTTTGGTAAATCAATCTCAGAGAAAATTTTAAATAATTCCACAGAAGACAATGGAGCTTCCTTGGAAGGCTTTAATATCACTGTACAACCAACTGCTAAAGCAGGACCTAATTTTCTTGCTGTCATAGATAATGGAAAGTTCCAAGGGGTTATAGCACCTACAACTCCCACAGGTTGCTTTATGGCGGTAAAACGTTTATTTTCAGAATTTGATGGTATTGTATCTCCATAAACTCGTTTCCCTTCCTCTGCATACCACCTAAAAAAGGAAACTGCACTTCCTACCTCATATCTTGCATTATGGATTGATTTTCCCATTTCCATTGTTATGATTCTGGCTAAATGTTCCTTTCTTTCTTCCAATTTCTCAGCAACTCTATTTAAATATGCTGAACGTTCTTCTGATGTTTTGCTTGACCAAGTAATGAAAGCATCTTTTGCAGCTTTAATTGCACTTTCTGTTTCTTCCTTACCTACAAGATAGACCTTATCAACAATTTCACCAGTTGCAGGATTTGAAATATTCAACGTTTTTTCGGTTTGAATCCATTCGTTATTAATAAACATCTTACCAACTCCCAAATCTCATTTTTTTGCATTAAAACCTTTTACCTATTCAACAAATATTAGGGCGATGTGGTAATACTATTCTTAAATTTCTAAAATAACTTTACTATGTGACTAGACTAGTAAATGTAATCACAACGGGTATTATTAATCAATTTTAAATATTCCAATAATTTAATTGTGTATTTATAACTCTCTCTATTGATTTTTTTAGATCATTTGTTACTACTGACGGTAGTTCATGGTTACCTTGTACGAATGGGTCAACTACTTCTGCATCTATACCACTTAATGATTCTATTATACTCAAAGTACAAAAAGGAACGTATGATGCACTATAGCCGCCTTCATGAACAGCTACTAAACGACCGTTACAATGTTTATTCGCAATCTCCATTAATATAGATGTCATTTCTCCATATCCCTTGGCCGTAACTATCATACGCCCCATTGGATCAAACATACTTGCATCTTGACCGGCGGATAACAATATTAACTCTGGTTTAAAACGGTCAGCTATCGGTTTAACGACTTTCTCCAAGGCATAAATATAACCAACATCCCCAGTTCCAGCAGGCAATGGTACATTTACATTGTAGCCAAGTCCATTATCTACCCCCGTATGTTCAACTAGTCCGCTGCCCGCAGGGTAATAATTTTCTTGATGTAAAGAAATATATAAAACTTCAGAGTCTGAATAAAAAGCTTTCTCTGTTCCATTCCCATGATGTACATCCCAATCAAGTATTAAGATTCTTTTTAAGTTATATACCCTCTTTGCGTGTAAAGCTGCTATTGCTATGTTATTGAATATACAAAAGCCAATACCAATATCACTTTCAGCATGATGACCTGGTGGACGAGTCAATGCATATGCATTATCAACTTCACCCTGCATAACCTTATCAACCGCAGTTATAGCTCCTCCAACAGATTTTAAGGCTATTTCGTATGAACCCCTACCTACGATGGCTGACTTTCCTGCATCTCCACCAGTTGTATTACTTAATTCTTTCACTTTCTCAATGTAATTGGTCGTATGATAATACTCTACTTCTGACTGGGTCGCATCTTTCGGACTTATGAGCTTGAGTTTATTTATTAACCCACAGCGTTCTAAGAGATTTTTCACTCTCCTTTTTGACTCTGGATTTTCTGCATAAATGTATGGCTCTATGTAACCTCCTGGAAGATGACCTAGCGCACCATTTCCTGGATTATGCCAGAAATAGCTTTCATCACATATAAAGGCCGTTTTTTGACTCAAATCTGAACTCCCCTTTAAAGTTTGATTTCAAGTTCTAACTTTTAGTTATGAATTAATAATTCTTAGTGATAGCAAGATAAATTTCATAAATCATGTAATTTAGTACAGATGACATAAAACTTTGTGTCCACTCGCTACTTCTTTCTTTATAGGACTTTCTTTTTTACAAATATCCATAGCAAGAGGACATCTTGTATGAAATGCACAGCCAGTAGGTGGATTTAGAGGGGACGGGATTTCCCCCTTTAGGATGATTCTATTTCTATTTCTCTTTGGATTTGGAAGTGGCACAGCAGAAAGCAAAGATTGTGTGTAGGGATGGAGTGGCTCTGAAAACAGGTTTTCAGTGGTTGCCTCTTCAACTATTTCCCCTAAGTACATGACGCCTATTCGATCTGAAATATGACGTATAACACTTATATCATGGGCTATAAATAGGTAGGTTAGCTTAAATTCACCTTGTAGCCTTCTTAATAAATTGATAATTTGCGATTGAATAGATACATCTAGAGCAGAAACGGGTTCATCACAAATAATGACTTTTGGATTAACCACTAAAGCCCTCGCTAAACCTATACGCTGTCTTTGCCCCCCTGAGAATTCATGTGGGTAACGGTAATAGTGTTCATGACGTAAACCAACTTTACAAAGAATATCCATTACACGATCTGTCCACTCATCTTTTGTACCTAACTTGTGAATCTTTAAGGGTTCTTCTAGAATGCTTCCGATTCTTTTTTTCGGGTTTAATGAGGAATATGGATCCTGAAATACCATCTGTAATTCTCGTCTAACATTCCGAAGCTCTTTTTCGGATAATTGAAAGATATCATTATTTTGGTAAATTGCGGAACCTTCTGTCGGCTCAATTAACCTAAGTAAGGTTCTGCCTGTCGTACTTTTCCCGCATCCCGATTCACCAACTAACCCATATGTCTCCCCTTCAAATAATTCAAAAGAAACATTGTTGATAGCTTTGACTTGACTTTCCACCTTACCTAATACACTTTTTACTGGAAAATATTTTTTTAATCCGTTTACTTTAAGAAGAGGTTCATTTTCCTTATAAGTTGCTATCGACATATCCTGTTTCTCCTTTTTGCAATATTTCTTCAAAATGCCAACACCTGACTTTTTGTCCCGTTTTGTATGTTTCTAATTGGGGCATTTCGGATTGGCAAAGATTATCCGCAAATGTACACCTTGAAGCAAACCGACAACCTTTTGAAACTTCACGCAAAGAGGGAACTGCCCCTTCAATAACATGCAGTTCTTGTGATCTGTCACCGTCTATTTGTGGAATTGACTTAAGTAGTCCTTTTGTATAAGGATGAAGAGGTCGGTCAAAAAGAATCTCAACATTCGCTTCCTCAACGATTTGCCCTAGGTACATAACAACAACACGGCTACAAACTTCTGCCACCACTCCAAGATCATGGGTTATAAATATCACACCCATATTCATCTCTCGATTTAATTGAACAATCAAATCGAGGATTTGAGCTTGTATTGTCACGTCCAGAGCAGTTGTTGGTTCATCTGCAATTAAGAGTTTAGGCTGACAAGCTAGTGCCATCGCAATCATTACACGTTGTCTCATACCTCCTGATAATTCGTGAGGATACTCATTAATTCTCTTATCAGGATCAGGGATTCCGGTCAGCCTTAACATCGTAATCGCTTTTTCATACGCTTGTTTTTTGGGCAATTTTTGATGCTGAATATAAGGTTCTGCAATTTGGTTCCCAATCGTATAGACTGGGTTTAGAGAACTTAACGGATCTTGGAAAATCATCGATATGTCATTACCCCTAATTTTTCTCATATTGCTTTTCGACATTTTAAGCAAACTTTTATTTTCAAACTGAATATCACCGTTGTATTGAACATTATGTTTCTCATCAAATAGTCTTAGAATAGACTGTGACATGACGCTTTTTCCACACCCAGATTCACCAACTACGCCTAAGATTTCACCTTCATTTACATGAAGGGTAATTCCATCTACCGCGGTTACCCGACCACGTTTTGTTTGAAAATGTGTTTTTAATTCTTTGATTTGCAATAGCGGATTAGAAGCCATTATTATCCCCCCTTTTATTTCCCCCTCTAAAACCTGCCCTACTTATTGATTAGATTTCTAAAACTACTATCCTATTATTTTGAGTGAGGGTCCAATATATCGCGTAGCCCATCCCCGAACAGATTTAACCCTAAAACCGATAAACTGATGCATATTCCAGGAAAAACAACCATCCACCAGGAACTGAATATTACTAATTTGCCATCATATAAGATATTTCCCCAGCTAGGATCAGGAGTAGGAACACCCGCCCCTAGGAAACTCAAAGCTGCCTCAACGATAATCGCATTAGCAAAAATAAATGTAGCTTGAACAATGAGAGGTGAAATTGTATTAGGTGCGATATGTCCCCAGATGATTCTCCATGAGGAAGCCCCCTGTGCTCTAATCGCTTCAATATATGTTTCTTCCCGTATCACTATAGCAGCTGAGCGCACAACCCGAGCAACATGGGGTGTATACACTATCGCTAACGAAATTATGACATTTTTTGTACTTGGTCCTAGGGCAGCCATAAGGGCAATAGCTAAAAGAATTGCAGGAAAAGACATTAAGCCATCGCAAATCCTCATTAAAACATTATCCAACAGCCGATAGTAACTTGCATACAGGCCGATTACCATTCCAATTATGGAAGTTATGATAGCAACAGAAAATCCTACGCCCATTGATACTTGTGCTCCACTTGCTACCCTAGAAAACAAATCACGACCCAAATTGTCGGTTCCCAACCAATGATCCATATTCGGCCCCAACAGGCGATCTTGGGCTACCATTTCATATGGATCATACTTTGCAACTGCAGGCCCAATAATAGCTAACAAGGTTAGGATGATAATTAAAACTAGTCCTGTTATAGCTAATTTATTTATAAAAAATTGTTTAATAAACAAATTTCGCTGTTCTTTTTTTAACTCTTTTTTAATTGAAATAATCTCTTCGTATTTTGTACTAACCTCCATCCTATGTCTCCTTTCTATTTTTCTTTTAGCCTAACCCTTGGATCGAAGACACCATATAAGAAATCAACTACTAAATTGATAAAAACATAAACAACTGCCACAAATAATACAATGCCTTGTATGACCGGAAAGTCACGCCGTGCAATAGAGTTAATAATTAGCTGGCCAATACCAGGTATATTAAAAATTGTTTCTGTGACGGCTGCCCCAGCTACTAAAATTCCAAATGACTGGCCTATAACTGTTAAGACTGGTAAAATAGCGTTTTTAAAAGCATGTTTATAAATGACACGATGCTCTTTTAAACCCTTTGAACGTGCAGTTTTTATATAGTCCTGATTGAGGATATCCAACATTGCCGTTCTTGTCATTCTAGCAGTCAATGCAATTTGCATACTCCCTAATGCAATTACAGGCATGATTAAATATTTCAAATGTTCCAATACCCCTTCGCTTAATGGCACATATCCTGCAACTGGCAACCATTGTAGCATCCCTGCAAACAATATGATAAGAAATAATCCTAGTAAAAAACTTGGCACCGCAAGTCCTAATAATGACAGCCCCATAAACATCTGATCCAAAAATGACCCTTTTCGATTTGCAGCTATGATACCAAACGGAATCCCGATTAAGATGGCTACCAATTGCGCTAAAACGGCCAATGAAATTGTGGGACCGAGATGTGTAAAAATTGCCATACCGACTGATTGCCTCATAAAGTACGAATATCCTAAATCTCCTTGAAATATACCTAAAATCCAATTGATATATTGTTGATAAATTGGAACATTCAGACCCAGTTGAATCCGTAATTCATTAACTTGTTCTGGAGTAGCTTGACTCCCGAGTATGGCTGCGGCAGGATCACCGGGAGTTAAATGAATAATCATAAAAACGATTACAGAAACGATGAACAGAATCGGAATAAGGTAAATTATGCGTTTAATAACGAAGCTTTTCAAAAATCCCCCCCCTTTTCTAAGCAAGATATTGAAAATATGGAGATCCTATTTAAGATATAAAATAGGAGCGAACCTCTTATTCTGCAACTCTAGTATTCCAAAGAACTGGTCCGGTACTAAAGAATGTTAAGCCTTCAACCTTAACAGTTGCCGCTGAAGGTAATGTATAGTCTGCAATTTTTATTAATGGAAGGTATTCCCATGAATAACCCTGTAATTCATCCCAATATTTAGATGCTTCTTCTTGGGTTTTTGCAGTTCTTATTTTTTGCAATAATTCTTCGGTTTTCTCATCTTCAGGTCCGTCAATGTAGCCAGGACTATATTGCAACTGCTCAATAGGAGTTGCTGACGTAGGGAATCCAGATACAAATAACTCCCAATTATTCGGATCACTTCGTCTACTCAAGGTTGTCGGCCAATCGTATACTTCTACTTCTGTCTTAATTCCTACTTTTTCAAGCTGTTCTTTTATAACCACACTTGAATTGTACATATAAGAATACTCACGTGTAGTTAGTATTCTAACTGTTTCCCCATTATATCCTGCTTCCTCTAATAAGCTCTTTGCTTTTTCAGGATCGTTTTGGTTATAATGTTCGCTACCAGCTTCACTGTACCAATTGTCTTGTTCTTTCACCATAATACTAGAATACAATCTGTAATTATCAACAAGTGAGGTTTCTGCTATGGCCTCCATATCAAGGGCTGCATTAATTGCTTGCCTCATTTTTTGATTTGTCATTAAGCCTGCATTTTTATTAAAAACAAGATTCGTGTATCCAAATACTGGAGCATAAACATTAAAATTTTTATCCCTCTCTAAAAGTGAAACTACATCAGGTTCATAAGCGTAACCTATGTGATATTGTCCTGATTGAAGGCCAGCAAGCCTCGTGGAAGGATCTAGGACAATTTGGAAGTATAAATTTTCAACTAAGGCTTCCTTTTTTCCACCAAGACCATCCGCAGAAGTATCAACCATTTGATAATCTTCAAATTTGGCAAGCTGGATATTCTGGTCTTGTTTCCAATCGACGAATTTGAATGGTCCTGTTCCAATATATTCTTCTACCCCTATATCTGTGGCACTTTCAACTACTTCCTTCGGCATGATTCCAGAGATTTGGAGAGTAGGTGTGAGGGAAGGTAAAACGAACAAAGATGGTTCCTTCACTGTTAATGTGACAATATACTTATCAATTGCCTCGAAAGTAGCACCTTTTAAAACTTCTACTTTAGCATTTTCTTGCCATCGATTCATCGAAGCTACCACATCTTCAGCTGTCATTTCTTTGCCATTATGGAACTTTACACCTTGTCTTAAATGGAAAGTGTATGTTAATCCATCATCACTTTCTTCCCATGATTTCGCCAACATAGGGACAACTTCATACTTCGAATTTAATGTGACAAGTGTTTCAAATATATGAATGGCTACATCTCTTGTAGCTGATGATGTTGTTATATGGGGATCAATTGTTGGTGGTTGCGCATTAATTGCGTAGTGCAATTCCTCACCATAAATTTCTTTACTAGCATTATTTTCATCTGATGTACTACCTACTTCTTTTCCACTACATCCAAACAACAGTATTATCAAAAATGCTATCATTATGCCAAATTTGTTTATTCTCATTGCTCTCCCCCCCAAAATTAAAACAATTGTCAAAATTACTTAAAAGCGCTTTCATTCCATTTCATATCATTTTGAACTAATTCTCTCCTTTCTATTTAATAATTACTAATATTAATGTTATAATAATTTGAATAGTTTAAATATTAGTTACTTTTTATAATCTATAACTATTATCTATCAATTAAGACCACTTCTTCTATAGGTAATAATAATATTAAATTAACTACCTACTTAAATATTCTTTATTATAAAAGGTTCTATAATAGCAATAGGGTAATACAATATGTAAAATATCGGCGTTGAATATGATATTCTTGCAACCAAATGCATAGTTGATAAACTTTTTTAATTCATTGTTATCGTTATCGTTGGATGATCAATACGCATCAGTGTTGTAATATAAACCTTCTGTGTTTCAAACGAAATTCATATATCCCTAATGGAAAAAGAAGAATATTAACCAAGAGGAGTGAGTTTATGAACCTGCGTCAACTTGAATACATTGAAAATATCGTACATTATGGGACGATGAGAGAAGCAGCAAGGCAACTATTTGTCACTGAACCAACAATAAGTCAACAAATTAAAAAGTTTGAGGAGGAAATAGGCTTTCCTTTATTTGAAAAAAACGGAAGAATAATAAATCTAACTAAGGAAGGTGAATTACTACTACCTAGAATACGTAACATTTTAACTTTAGTCCAAGATCTGGAACAACAAATTAACGAAATTTCAAACCCTCTAAGTGGCCAAATACATTTGGGAATAGGTCCACTAACCGCTATTCGGTATTTACCTAGATTGTTCCAATTATTTCATCAACAATACCCAAAGGTAAAACTTAATGTTGTACAAGGTGGTGTATTGGAATTAAGTGAGTTATTATTTAGTAATAAATTGGACATCGTCGTAGCACCAATAAACAATAAAACTCGTCAAAAAATGGAAATAAACAATACTGAATGTAAAATATTGTTTAAAGATGAGTATATTGTAATTGTTTCAACGAATCACCCACTTTCAACTAAAAATAAAATCTCGATAATCGATTTATCTAGTGAACAGCTTATTTTATATCGTGCCGGATTAATAAGAGAATATATTCTATCTATATTTGGCGAAGAATTTAAGGAAAACATTATTTTTTCAACTGAAAATAATGAATCAACAAGAGAACTAGTTAGATTAGGTATGGGAATTTCGATCATACCTAAATTTTATTTTGATACGTGGTCAACAAATGATTTAGAAGGAATAAAATCCCTTCAATTTACAGATGTAGATATAAGACCTGACCCATGTGTTTTTTATAAACGAGATCGTTTTACACCGGAGTACCTTGAAAGTTTCATTAAGATATTAATTAACTTTGAAAAACAAGTAGGTATAAAATAATTTAATATGATTTTTAATAAAATAGAGACCATCCAAACACAAATGCATTGTAAAGGATAGTCTCTTTTATTTTACTCTGCTTGAAAAGGAATTGGATCCCATGCTGTTACAACTTTTTTTTCTTCACCAGATTTTTCATCGAAAACACGACGCTCTATTTCCCCAATATTCCCACCGTAAACATGAATACCGACACATGGTTCCGAAGAAGCACAAGAAACTTTGTGAATATCTTGATCTGACGTACAGCAAACGACTACATCACCTTTTTCAAGGGTTTTTTCACTAATTTTAACTGGAGCTATACCCGTTTGAATTTTGTATTGGATTTCATTTTCTGCTCCTTGCAAAATCCCGATTACTCCCCATGTACCATGATTATGAATGGGAGTCGTCTGCCCTACATCCCACACAGCAGACGCAATAGAGAAACGATTTTCTGGATCAACATAGACAGGATACAATGTATACTTAGTTGCATTGGGTTTTTTAAACCTCTCAGGAATCACACCATCCTTAACCATAATCTCTTTCATGCGTTCCGCTACTTTTTCCGTAATACTAATCTCGTCTTCTTGACTTAAAACCAACATGTCAATATAACTAATAAAATCTTTTAATTCTGGATGGAGTTTTACAGAATTAAGCATGACATTCACCCTTTCCAACTTATATTAGATTACATAAAATATTCTAGATTCATACTTTGTGAGCAATCCATTCACTAAAAACCTCATCGTTGTGCTCACCAAGTTTAGGAGGTCTCTTAAATATTTCAAATTCAAAATCGCTTAATTGAATCGGAAAGCCGATATCTTTTGTAAATAATCCTATCGGCAGTTGGATATCCTCTATTAAACCCATTTCCTTTACGTGTGGATCATTTAATATGTCCTTAAATGTATTAATTGGTGCACATGGAACCCCTTTATTGTCAAATCTACCGAGCCAATGTTCGGCCGTAAATTTAATAAAAATAGGTTGGAGCATAGAAGCCAGTTCACGTTGGTTCTTTGCTCTTAAACTCTGAGTAATAAACCTCTCATCCTTTTCAAGTTCGGGCTTCTCTACTATTTCACAAACAGCCTTCCACAATTTATCGTTTCCTGCTGCAATTACAAACGGCTTATCACTAGCATCAAACCCTTGATATGGCGCATTTCTAGGGTGTGCAGAGCCTAAACGTTTCGGAGGTTTCCCTGTACCATGATATTCACTTGTCTGTAATGCAGAAATACCCAATAGACTTCCTAACATGGAACAATCAATATATGTGCCTTTACTTGATCGTTGTACTCTAGACAGAGATGCCATAATTGTATATGCTCCATATAATGCTGTAACAAAATCACCAACTGGTACTCCACACTTTACAGTTGGTCCATTTTCTACTCCTGTTACGCTCATGAGACCACTAATCGCTTGAACAGTTACATCAAACGCACCCTTACTAGAATACGGCCCGGTTTGACCATATCCAGAAATAGAACAATAGACTAATTTTGGATTTCTTTCCTTTAAGTTTTCGTAATCTAGCATATACTTTTTAAGGACACCTGGACGGTAATTTTCTATTAAAACATCAGCTTCAGCACATAAATTTTTCAGTTTTTCCAGTTGGTTCGGGTCATTAAAATCAATCGTAATACTTCGTTTATTCCGATTCAATGAAGCAAAATTCCCACTATATGACTCTCCCATTTGATTAGTTATAAACGGTGGCCATGATCGCATCCCATCTCCACCATCCGGTCGCTCCACTTTCACCACATCTGCACCAAGGTCAGCCAACAACATTCCTGCAAATGGACCTGCCGCAATTTGCCCTAACTCAATTACTTTCAACCCTACAAGTGGTGGTTCATTTACGAAATTATGCATATGACATCCTTCCTTATTTTGAACTTTTCTTTCTGCTTTGTACACGCTCTAAGTATTTATTGAATCTTAATTGAAAGTCTCCATCTAAGACTGAGTTTCTAGCAAGTACTAACGATGACTGCTTTTCGGGGTTGGAAAACTCATTATCTAAAAAACATATGTCTTTTATTGCCTTTTGCGCATGTTTTGATATATGAGAGGTTTTACGTGCCCATGCTAATGCTGTTTCTAGGCAACTTCCTTCTTCACAGATTTCATGTAGTAATCCAATTTGCAAGGCATATTCTGCATCAATTTTTTGTCCCGTTAAGACTAGTTTACGGGCAATAGCAGAGCCTACTTCATTCTTTAATCGTTGAGTACCTAATACTACACCAAACTGTGGACCCGGAAAGCTAAAACGAGTATAAGCTCCTCCAATACGAAAGTCGCACGCTAATGCAAGGTCTGCTCCCGCTCCATATGCATAACCATTTATTGCAGCAATTGTTATGCAAGGTAGGGCGGAAACCATTTCAAACAAAGCCGCTAACTCATAGAAAAAATCAGCTGCTTCTTCATTTGATAAACCACGAACATATCCTACATCAATCCCCGAACAAAAAGATTTTGTAATTTCGCTTGTCAAAATGAGTGCATCGATATCATTATTAACCTCAAGATTTTTCAGTATTTTTCTTAATTCGAGTATTAAATCTTTATTAAGAGCATTCAGCTGTTTTGGACGATTTAGGGAAACAACTAATATTCTATTAGAATGTAAATATTTCCGAACAATAATCTCGAGATTATTCATTTCTGTATCCTTTCAACCAAAATGTTATTTTGTTGCCGTACCAACTACAGCAACCTCATTTAATTCATTAAGAATTGTTACTTTAAGAAGATTTTTATGTTCATCTGGTACACAACAAATAATAAATTCTTCGTTTACCTTTATTGGTTTAACGAATTTCACTTCTAGCATTCCATCCTTCCGACTAGGATATAGACTATTGAGTTCTTTCTCAATTATTGCTACCAGATGAAATCCGTGTGCCAATGTCACCTTGAAAATTGTGTTTTTTGCATGTTCGGGATCAACATGGATCTTTCCATAACCCCCACTTGCTTTTGCAAACTTATTTATTCGATCCTGTGTTAAACTATATCGTTCACTGACATACTTTATCTCATTCAAAAGCATATCCTACCTTTCTTATTTACTTAGGAAATCCCAAAGATGTGTGGAAACATGTTTACAAACCAACTCATTATCTTTTAGGAAATCTACTTCATAAATAAAATAGTCTCTTTCATTTTTTCTATACTTACCTTTTATGGTAGCGGTTACATTTATTTCATCACCGACAAGCGCCTCTTGATAAAACTCTATCTTTTGCTTGATTTGTAGAGTACCAGGCGACAATCTTCCATCAAAAGCTTCATAAATAGGTGCAAAATTTAAAAACAAATAGTTAGGAACTTTCCCAGGTGGATGGGGATCTGCTAAGGCATCGACATAGTCTTTTATTAATTCTTCAGTAATGATAAATTTACTCGTAAACTTTTCTCCCATTGAAAGTGAGTGGTAATCAATAATTTTCATATTAAGATCCCTTCCTCTAACATGTATGTTAGGTTCATAAACTACTAGCTATCAGTAAAGTTGGGTTGTCTTTTATTTAGAAAAGCTTGAAATCCTTCAACTCTATCTTCGCTTCTGCCAATATCTGAAATTATTCTATTACCCATACCCGTTAATTCCATTATATTTGGATTATTAGCCAATTTCTTTAGTCCCTTAACTACCTTAGGAGCATTTTGTGATATTTTTTGAGCCATTTTAATCGATTCTTCTAAAACTTGATCTGTTGGTACGACTCGATTCGCAAACCCGAGTTCATATGCTCTTTTTGCTGAAATACCATCACCGGTTAATAACATTTCAAGTGCAATACCCTTAGGTATGTATTGTGCCAATAGTGAACCCACACCACCTGTATAACCTATTTTTGCCTCTGGGTATATGAATTGAGCATTTTCACTCACTATTCGAATGTCAGACATCATTGCGATTACTAATCCTACTCCTATACAATAACCGTTGATTGATGCTATTACGGGTTTGGTAACTTCCACCCCAATACTAGGTATCGCCATGGAGACAGGCGTGAAATCATTCAAATCCAACCCTGCACTAAAGGCTTTGCCTTCACCTGTTATTATTGCAACTCTTGCTTCTTGGTCTTGTTCAAATCTACACCAAGCACTATAGAGACCTTCAACCATATCTTTATTAAATGAATTTAATTTTTCGGGACGCTGCAGCGTGATCATTGCAATATGTCCATTATTTTCGTACCTAACGACATCACTCTGTTTCATGGAATACTCCTCCTACATTTGGTTATTAAGTGCAAGCTAAATTACATTCTTCTCCTTTAACTTTTCATATTCCAATAAATCTAACTCAAGAAGGCCAAGATATATATGTTCATTATCGGCACCTAATGATTTACCAGACCATGCAATCTTTCCTGGTGTTTGTGAAAACTTTGGAACGACCCCAGGGACTGGAATCTTTCCTTCTTCAGAATCAGTGACCTCAACAATATTTTCACGTGCGGCTATGTGAGGATCCTGAAAAATATGCTCAACACTATTTACAGGAGCAACCGGGACACCTGCTGCTTCAAGTTTCTCAAGTACTTGATTTGCAGTATGATTTTGTAACCATTTCTCAATTATTTCATTCAATTCGTCAGTATATTTTGCACGATTACGCATACCGATAAATCGGGGATCCTCAAGTAAATATTCCATATTCATCGCTGTGGCTAATCGTTTAAATGAACTATTTAATCCAGCGTGAATTGTAATCCAACGACCATCTCCAGACATATAAGTTTCTGCTGGCGCCATAGAAAGATGACGGTTACCAACCCGCTCACGCACTTCTCCATACACGCCATAGGATGCAATTATATCCTCGGAAATACGAAATGGGGCTTCATAAAGTGCTAAATCAATTTCTTGCCCTTTCCCCGAACCTATTACATCACGATAATATACTGCCATTAATGCAGAAAGAGCATTAAATGTTCCGGTCAGATAATCAGCAATTGAAATGCCCATTTTTACAGGTGGTTTATCGGGATGCCCTGATACATAACTTAGTCCACTATAACTTAATGCAGTACGGTCAAGGCCAGGTTTATTTTTATATGGTCCAGTTTGACCATAACCAGATACCCTTACCATGATTAATCGGGGATTGATCTCAGAAAGTTGAGAATAACCTAAATTCCAGGATTCAAGGGTTCCAGGAGAAAAGTTCTCTACTAGAATATCAGCCCATTCAACTAAACGTTTAAGTAATTCTTGCCCTTCAGGCTTCCGCATATCTAGGGTAATACAGTGTTTATTACGAGCACCGTCTACCCAGGCAAGTGAACTGCCATTTGATGTTGGCTTGCCGTATTGTCTAATTGGGTCACCTACTTTAGGTAATTCAATCTTGATAACGTCTGCTCCAAAATCTGCAAGAAGTCCTGCTCCAAAAGGTCCTGCAATTAGCGTTCCTATATCCAAAACCTTAAGCCCTTTTAAAGGACCGAATTCTGAACTTCCTGGTAACTTCTTAGTACCTAATCTGTCCATATTGGATGTCACACTCCTTATTTTGTAACTGGTCCGCTCGGCTCAACCTCATTATCTGGCAACGTTTCACTCAAATTCAGTTGTCCACTTTTTATTTGATTTTGCAATGTAATAAATTTGGTACTTGGTTCTAATCTATAAAAAGTCAACTGCTTTTCTTGTGCCTTGGAATAGGATAGCTCACAAAGCATACCCGGCGGTGCACATAAAATTTTTACTCCGTTATTTACCATCCAATTGACAGTAGCTCCTCTTCGCCCCTCCTTAAGACCTAAAGCAGGGTTAGGTGCATCTGTAAATTGACCTGTTTCAGTATCGTAAATACGAGCAATCTCTCCTTCAACTATTGGGACAATCGTTTCCTTATCGTTTGACAATACCATTCCTAATAACATAATTTTCATCTCCTCCTTGTTTTAATTATAGTTTAATTAGAATAGTAAAAATATTTGGTGTTTTTTAACATCGATAACTTAAAACTATCAATAAGAGATTAATATCCATTAAAATTTATATTTTACTTATTAGAATATTTAATAACCTTCATCAAAAACATCAATAACCTTTTAAAGCTTTTATGTGTTACGTTCTTATTAACAATTTTTGATGGGGGAGTTTCAATTGGAAATGGCTCGCGGTAAAGAATTAAAAGTAACTGGTAAAATTCAAACAATCGTTAGATCTAAAAAGTTAGCTAAAATTTTACCTGGTATTTTGTGCTGCATTACTATTATGTTTGTAGGTATTGTATTATCAAATTGGTTAGGTTCTGTTTTAACGTATTTAGGCATACTTCCAAGTGGAAGTTCCAGCCCAATTTCAGGAATATTTGTTTCGATAATCCTAGGATTGCTCATTCGAAACGTAATCGGCATGCATAACTTATTTATTGATGGAGTAAGGTTTGCAATGAAATTTTTCCTCAAGTTGGGGATTATTTTTATCGGATTTCGATTAAGTATCGTAGATGTTATTCGGCTAGGGGGATGGGGTCTCCCAATCGTAGTAGTATGCATCTTAAGTGGATTGTTCATTACAATATTTTTCACTAAAAAGTTAAAGCAATCTACCCGATTAGGTACGCTAGTTGCTTGCGGAACAGGGATTTGTGGAGTTACAGCAATTATGGCCGTTTCCCCTGCAATAAAAGCAAGTGATGATGAGATCTCATATGCTGTTGCAAATATCACTCTCTTTGGATTAATAGGGATGTTAATCTATCCGTTTATGGCATTCTATCTATTTAATAATGATCCTATAAGAGTAGGATTATTTCTTGGAACAGCAATACACGACACAGCTCAAGTTACCGGGGCAGCCTTAATGTATAATCAATCCTTTAATATTGAGAAAGTAATCGATATCGCAACCATAACAAAGCTAACTCGCAATTTCTTTATTATTGCAGTTGTTCCAATTATGTCTTATTTTTTTCTTCAAAATAAACAGGCAAAAACCGAGGAACAAACAATTCCAAAATGGTATAAATTAATTCCTTATTTTGTTATTGGGTTTCTAGCAATGGCCATCATACGTTCTATAGGAGATGCGAACCTAGTACACAATAATTCAGCATTTGGATTTCTGAGTCCAGAAAACTGGAATGCTACTCATTCGTTTGTTAGTACCGTGGGATCTAAGTACATGCTCGGAATTGCAATGGCAGCTGTAGGATTATCTACTAGTTTCCGTATATTTAAAGGATTAGGCTTAAAACCACTCTATATTGGGTTTATTGCGGCTTTATCAGTAGGTCTCGTAAGCCTCGGAATGGTCTATTTACTCGGAGGATTTATTACGATATAATTTCGATATCGAAGATTTATTTTTAGAATTTTCAAATTAATAATGTTATCCCCTAATTTTGTTAATAAGGCCATAATTAGAGTTACTATTTGAGGTATTTCGGTTGCATCTAAAGACTGCTTGCAAACAGCAAGTCAAGACGAAGAACACGAATTAGAAACCATAAATCTCTTATAATTGGATATATTTTTATTTTCGGAAAGGATGTAATTTAGTGAACTTTGACCAGTTAAAAACATTTGTCACTGTTGCTGATAAAAAAAATTTCTCTGAATCTGCTAAAACACTTTACCTTTCTCAACCTACTATTACTTCACAAATAAAATCATTAGAACGTCATTTAAATACAACTTTATTTGAGAGAACAACTAAACAAGTAGAACTTACAGCTTCAGCCAAAATATTTTATAAATATGCAAAAGAGATTATTAGATTAAGTGAATCAGCGGAAAAGGAAATTTCCGATTTACATGGAGAAATACATGGACAGTTGAAGGTTGCATCTAGTTTGACGATTGGTGAAAATATACTCCCCCAACTTTTAGGGAGTTTTAAAGAGAATTACCCCTTAATAGAATTAAGTATTGACATAACTAACACTGATCAAATACTTTTGCAAATTAAAGACCATGTACTCGATTTAGGACTAATCGAAGCACCGGTTAAAGATCCAGATCTAATTTTGCAACCATTTATGAAAGATGAACTAATTTTAATCGCCCCATGCGATTTTTTTGGTGCTGACAAAGTGGATATTACCATGAAGGAACTTTTTCACTTACCACTTGTACTTCGTGAAAAAGGATCTGGTACAAGAACCGTAATGGTTCAATGTATTAAAAAACATGGTTACACCCCTACAAAGTTAAATGTTGTCTTAGAGCTAGGAAGTACTGAGGCAATTAAACAAGCAGTAGAAGCCGGACTAGGCTTTTCAATTATTTCCAAAAACGCTATAAAAAAAGAGCTAAATTTAAATTTACTTAAAGCGTATCCCATTCGTGATATTTTATTTTCCCGTTACTTCTATACTGTTTACCATCGAGACACTGTTCTTAAACCCCCTGTTGAAGCATTTTTAAATCAAATTTTAAATGGGAATACTCTAGAAAGTTAGAAATAGTACAAACTTACAATACTACCAACTCGTAGTGTTAGAGTTGACGTATAAGTCAGTTTCTTATGAAAATATAGGTAAGATGTTTTTAAAAATAATAATCAGGTGCTAAATGAAAAATGCACCTGATTTGTTCTATCTACTAATAACCTGAATCCTCTGATGTTAAGTTATCAAGCATTGTGTAATCGTATTGCTGTAGTGGCTTTTCTGCCGGACCTTCTAAAACTTCACCTGTATAGGAGAAACGTGATCCGTGACACGGGCAGTCCCACGATTTTTCACTATTATTCCAATGAGTTTCACAGCCAACATGGGTGCAGGTTGTATCTACAATGTACAGTTTTCCAGTTTCGTCTTTGTAAGCCCCTTTTCGATGTCCATCAATGGAGATTACGGCACCTTCCCCATTCTGAATGTCATTGAGATTTTTCTGAGGAATTTCCATTTTTCCTTGTACTAAATGCTTCACCACTTTCGCATTGTTCACAAAGAAATTTTTCAGAGATGGATGTGCATAGAATCGAGCTGGTGAATACAGATCGCGATATGGGTTATTGCGTTTCAAAATAATATCTCTAAATAGTAACGCAGCTACTGCACTGTTTGTCATACCCCACTTACGGAAACCCGTTGCGACCAGAATGTTTGGTTCACTGGTTGTTAACTCCCCGATATATGGGATTTTGTCCAGTGTCTCAAGATCTTGTGCGGACCAGTGGTATTGAATATCCTCTAATTCAAAAACCTGTTCACTAAAAATACGTAAGGAATTGTAATCTTCCTTTGTGTCCGTTCTTTCACCCGTTTGATGGCTTCCGCCTCCAAGGATAATGTACTCTTCGCCATTCGTTGAAACAGATCGAATCGAACGAGTTGGCTTATCGACACTCAAATACATCCCACCCGGGTAACTCTCCTGTGCTTTAATGGCAACAGCGTATGAACGCGACGCTTTCATTCTAGCCGAATAAAGCCCTGTCCCTTCGAAAAATGGGAAATGAGAACACGCGAGGATAAAACCACCAGTTACCCGTTTGTTATTGCGAGTTAGTACGGTAGGTTTTTCGCCTGTTTCAACATTGACCGCAACCGTATGTTCAAAAATGTGGCCACCTTTTTCTTTAATGATTTTGACAAGGTGCGCTAAATATTTGACTGGATGGAATTGTCCCTGATTTTTCATCACAATTGCGTTTTTTATCTCAATGTCAAAAGGAATAGTGTCTACAAGGCCACCATCAATTCCAATTTTTTCATAGGCTTGTGCCTCGCTCTCAATCTTTTGTGCATACTCATCTGTTGTGGAGTACAGGTAGGCATCCTGTTCCTTAAAATCACAATCGATTTGGTGCTCTTCTACTGTTTTTTTGACAAAATTTAATGCATCCGTGTTTGCTTCATAATAAAGCCTTGCCGTGCTTCTTCCGAAATTTGTAATGAACTCATCATAGATAAGGTCATGCTGTGCCGTAACTTTTGCAGTCGTGTGTCCGGAAGTACCGTTAATTAAATGATCCGCCTCTAATACGGCGACTTTCAATCCCTCGTTTACTAAGACATACGCGGAGGTTATACCTGCAATCCCCCCACCTACAATCACAACATCTACCTCAAGGTCTTCTTCGAGTGGAGGAAACTCTGGAATGTCAACATCGGCTCTCCATAAAGGCTCGGGTGCTTCGGGAAGCTTTTTCTCATTTGCCACAATAAACCCTCATTTCCTAAAATAAGTAAGTTTGGGTTTAGGATTTCCAGTAATTTGGGTATCATGCATGGGTTGTGATGAAATTGGGGTGGGTGGGTGAAAGAAATTAGGATAGTGGTGAAATATTGTTTATTTGCTTATGAAGGGGATTCGCGGGTTTTTTCTGCGGAGTTTTCCTCTTCATATCGCTTATGAAGAGGATTCGAAGTTTTTTTCTGGCGGGCTTTCCTCTTCATACCGCTTATGAAGGGGATTCGCTGTTTTTTTCTGGGGGGTTTTCCTCTTCATACCGCTTATGAAGGGGATTCCTCAATCTATTCCATTGGGTTTCCTCTTCATTCCACTTATGAAGGGGATTCGCCGATCGCTTCCGCAGAGTTTTCCTCTTCATAAAAAAAATCACCCGCCCACAGGACAGGTGAAAAAACTTAAGAAGTAACTTCCTTATTTTTCACAACGCGTGATGTTAAAATTGGAATCACAACGAAAACCCCAATCATCACAACCAGCGCAACAACCGAGTAGAGTAGAGGGAATCCAAACAGATTGATTGTGTTAAAATCATCAAAAAATGGCTCAACATTCATGTAATATATAAACGAAAATTGGAAGATATCCTCTACCCAATTAGGAAGTTGAAGTGTTTCTACCAAAAAGTATGGTATCGAAAAGATTGCACCATTGACGATAAGTGAAACCAAAGCATTTTTACAAGTAGACGAGATAAGCACAATCATAATGGCAAAACTACATGCTCCTAGCAAGTGAAATCCTATTTGAAGTAAATGGTACTCTAGCATTGTAAAACTATAAGGCGAAAAATAGTATTTAAAGGTATATTGGATGGACGTTTCCCAGCCACTGTTCCCATATTGAATCAGGTTCCACGCAATGTTAAAAATCTCCCATCCCACTACAACAATAGCGGTATAAATTAAGGCAGCTCCAATCTTTGCACCTAGCAATGATCCTCTTCCCTTTTTCGAGCTAAGAATATAGTTGTCCACCCCAGAGCTATATTCCTGGGTGTACATACTAGATAGCCCCACCAAAAGCATGGCTCCAGTGATGAATACCGAAAAAACACTTGCATAATCGATGATTTCTGACGGGCCTTTGTTATAAGCGAAATAAGAGGTATCAATCTCCTTTAACATGGATGCTTTAAGTTCAGTATTATATTTATTTTCCCCAGCAAGCTCTTTGATTTTTTCCTGAGCATTCATTTCCACCTGATGTCCGTACGCGATATTTTCGTAAACTCCCATCAATGTCCATTCATCTTCAGACAACCACTGATCGGTTTCCATCATTTCGTCTTGCTTTTTCATTAACTCTTCATTGCCCTTGGCAACAACTTCAAGTTTTTCGTCGGTAACTTTCCCTTCCCATTCCTTATAGATTGCTCTTTCTTGATCAGCACCAGGATAATAGGTAAATCCCGTCGAAAAAACAATCAACAAAAGGAACGCAACATACACCATTCTTTGCTTGAAAATTTTATATAATTCAAATTTCAATAGCTCCAATTAAGCCACCTCCTCATCGAAATAATAGAGATATAAATCCTCTAGATTCGGATGTTCATTTACAGCATTTTGATGAGGTTTAACATCACTTAAAATCCGTAACTCGAATTTATCCTCAACACGAGCAATGTTGCCTACCTTATAAATAGATTGAAACTTTGTAATTTCAGATTCAGTTTCAACTGTGACAGACCACACCTTTTCTTCGATTCCTTTTAATAACGATTGAGGTGTCTGCTTTTGAATCAGTTTTCCTGACTTTAAAATCAAAACTTCCTTCGCAATGAATTCGATATCTGACACAATATGTGTGGATAACAATACAATTCGGTTTGTTGAGATTTTTGATAACAGATTTCGGAACCGGATTCTCTCTTTTGGATCAAGGCCTGCCGTTGGTTCGTCTACGATTAGAATTTTCGGGTCATTTAAGAGAGCTTGCGCTATTCCAACTCGTCGCTTCATACCTCCTGAAAACTTCCCTACCTTTTTCTTCGCGTGCTCAGTTAATCCTACCAATTCCAATGTCTCCATGACCTTTGCTTTTGCATCTGCCTTTGATAATCCTTTTAATGTTGCAATATAAAGCAAAAACTTTTCAGCTGTAAAATTTTTATAAAGCCCCACATGCTGAGGCAAATATCCGATGACATCTCGATATCGATAATCCAAAACCGAAATATCTTGACCTTCCAGCAATACTCTCCCGGAGCTCGGCTTCATGACACTAGCGAGGATGCGCATCAATGTCGTCTTCCCTGACCCGTTTGCTCCTAAAATCCCGTACACTCCTGTTGTAAATTCTAAACTTATGGCATCCAAAGCCTTTTTATCTTCAAAGACTTTTGACACATTTTCAATGGTTAAATTCATATGAAATACCCCTTTTGTAAATTCTACTCATTTTAATCAAGATAAAAATCGTTGCAGCTACAGTTACCAAAATATATGCCACTGCTGAAACCGTTTCGATTCTTTCCATTACATCTTGTTGTGGAAGAAAAACAGCAACGACTGTCCAAACGACTAGCCCACCGGTTAGCGTGTATGCTCGACGAAATTTTGAAGCTACCACTAACATGATCGCTGCAATGATGGTAAATGGTGTTACCCAATAAAGAATTAATTTTCCAATCATCACCTCTGGGATAAGGACTGTAAAACTAATCGTTAACAGGATATTCAGGGTAATATTGAAGACTCCTACGACAACCATTCTCGATAAAATAATTTCTTGTAGGCTAAATTTAAATGACATCTCTAGTTCAGCCATCTCGGTATTTCCACTCTTAAACACCTCGATTAATCCAATGAATGTTGGGAGTGGAGCCACATACAGCATAATGAGATATGGGTCTACCTCGTAAAAAAGAGTTGAAGTTACTCCGATTAGTAAAAACAATAGATTTAAACCCCAAAACAATGGTGAAAAATAAAAGACTTCCCTTGTTGAATGCTTCATTACGGTTGATACACTGGCAACAAGTGTTTTCCATTTATTTTCTTTCTTAGGAACGTGAGGACGAAGCGCATCAACTGTCATCATGATTTCAGACTCACTTGGAAATTCGACATCAAACTCGTCCAAAGTCATTCCCAATTCCTGTTCCCATTCTAAAATCTCATCATCGATCTCAAATTTATCGGTTTTTCTGTCGTTTTTGTTCATTTCCCTCACCTCTCTTTAATGCTGTTGCAAGTTTCCCAAGGCCTTGCTTCAATCTTGATTTAACGGTCGACACATTAGCTCTCGTGATGTCAGCTATCTCTTGAATTTTCATGCCATGATAGTATTTCAGAATCACAGCTTCTCGTTGAATATCTGGTAGACTATTAATGGCAGCCTTTACTTGCTCCCTTGTTTCCTTCCGTTCAAATATGTAGGGAACATGACTGTTTTCACTTTTGATTGTTTCCTGAAGCTCCGTTTGCGTAGATGTTTGTTTATAGTCAGCACTTCTCCAATAATCGCGGCAATGATTGACGGCAATGGTGTAGAGCCAGCTTTTAAAACTACCTTTATTGGAATAAGATTTGATCCGCTGCATCATTTTTATGAAAATTTCCTGTGTTAAATCGTACGCCATTTCCTTGTTTCCCACTTTTCGATAGACAAATGCGTAAATCGGTTTGTAATACTTCCTTGTCAAAACCTCCATCGCCGCTTGACTACCCCGCAAGATTTCTTCAATTAGTTCTTGATCCTCAGGCATTTTTATCACCTCAATTATGTAAGACGAAAAGATTTGAAAAAAGATTTATTCCGTCAAAAAAAGTTTCTGCTTTGATTATCTATTTATAATGAGAAGGCTGCAACGGGAAAGTGATCATTACGCAAAAAAGCACCCATCCAAAAAAATGGATAGATGCTTAGTAAATATTGTTCTACATAAAATGATTCAGTACAAAATAGACAATCAAGCAAAGGATAGATCCTGTTAAAAATGGACTAATTCGGAGTCGTACTTTTTCATGCTTTCCTCTGTAGCTACCGAGAAATGTATTAAAAACGGCCATTTCTGAGTTTTTTGTAAAAATATCGCCTGAGGAGCCCATTATGAATGCGACTATAATAAAGAAACAAGAGCCAACAAACAAGGTAGTTAACGTATTTGCATCTAAATAGAGGGAAACTCCAAAGAGGATTGCTATCTCTATAGTAGTAACAAGGAGCGCAAATGTCATGTATCGTACCATTGTTCATCCCTCCTTCCTCAAACCGCTGATACCGTTTATTACGATTGAGCACGAGAAAAGTTTCGGAATACTTAGTATATACTATTCAGCTTTTTCATCCTTTAGTCCGGACAAACCAGGGCTTGGACTTTACCAATTAATAGATTATTTAAATTGTAAGCGGTTTTAGTTGGTAAGTCAAAAATACGTGTTATAATGAGGTGGATGACAGTTGCAAACTAGTAGCAAACGGAATTTACTACTACTAGAATGTATATGTAAAAGGGAGAGGACATCATGAGCCAAGTTCGAATAGAAAAGGATTTTCTTGGAGAAAAAGAGGTTCCAGTTGATGCCTATTATGGCGTCCAAACGATACGTGCAGTTGAGAATTTTCCGATAACTGGTTACCGTATCCATGAAGAATTAATTATCGGATTAGCAATGGTTAAGAAAGCAGCGGCATTAGCAAATATGGATGTGAAACATTTATATGAAGGTATTGGCAAGCCAATTGTACAAGCGGCCGATGAAATTATAAATGGAAAAATGCATGATCAATTTATAGTAGACCCGATCCAAGGTGGAGCAGGAACATCTATTAATATGAATGCAAACGAAGTCATTGCTAATCGTGCCCTCGAGATTCTTGGACATGAAAAAGGAAAATACAATGAAGTAAGTCCAAACAGCCATGTGAATATGTCTCAATCTACAAATGATGCATTTCCAACGGCACTTCATATTGCAACACTTAATTTAATAGAGAAATTATTGAAAACAATGGAGCATATGAAAGATGTTTTACAACAAAAAGCACAAGAATTTGACCATATCATTAAAATGGGAAGAACTCATCTTCAGGATGCAGTGCCCATTCGACTAGGACAAGAGTTCGCTGCATATGCTCGCGTGTTAGATCGTGATATTAAGCGTATACAACAATCACGTCAGCATTTGTATGAAGTTAACATGGGGGCTACTGCTGTAGGTACCGGACTTAATGCTGAACCACGTTATATCGAAAATGTAGTCAAATATTTAGCGGAGATTAGTGGACTTCCTTTAGTCGGTGCTGAACATCTAGTAGATGCCACCCAAAATATCGATGCCTACGCAGAAGTTTCAGCTGCGTTAAAAATAAATATGATGAGTATGTCAAAGATCGCAAATGATTTACGATTAATGGCATCTGGCCCACGTGCTGGACTAGGAGAAATTAGCTTACCAGCTAGACAACCGGGTTCATCCATTATGCCAGGTAAAGTAAACCCTGTTATGCCTGAAATGATTAACCAGGTAGCCTTCCAGGTAATTGGAAATGATCATACAATCTCCTTAGCTACAGAAGCTGGGCAACTAGAGTTGAATGTCATGGAACCCGTTTTAGCATTTAATTTATTACAATCACTTAGCATTATGAATAACGCATTCAGAGCATTTACTGATTACTGCCTATCAGGAATCAAACCAAATGAAGCGCGTATGAAGGAATATGTTGAGAGAAGTGTTGGTTTGATTACAGCTGTAAATCCACATATTGGTTATGAAGTCGCGTCTCGAATTGCTAGAGAAGCCATTTTAAATGGAAAACAAGTACGTGAACTTTGCTTGCTATATGATGTGTTAACCGAGGAAGAATTGGATCTTATTTTGAACCCATATGAAATGACAGAACCAGGGATTTCCGGTTCATCATTGTTACAACGAGCATAAACAAAGAGGACTGGCGACAGTCCTCTTTTTCATGTTAAATCGCCTTCACCATTCCACCGTCAACCAAGTAGGCTTGCCCAGTCATATAGGAGTTAGCATCCGACACTAAGAACGTAACAAAATTGGCGAATTCTTCAGGTGCGCCATAGCGTTTTAACGGAATGGTTTCTTTGTACATTTGTTCAATTTCTTCAATCGGCTTTCCTAGTTTTTCGGCATTGATTTGGTCCAAGTGTGCCACTCGGTCTGTTGCAATACGTCCGGGTGCGACCGTATTGATGAGGATTTTATAAGGCGCTAATTCGTCAGCTAATGTTTTGGATAATCCGACAATTCCTAGTCGAAAAGTATTAGAAAGAATTAGACCAGGAATAGGCACTTTGATAGACGAAGATGCAATATTGATGATTTTTCCGCCATTTTCTTTCAAGTATGGTAGAGCGCCTCGAATCATGCGAACATAACTTAATAGATTTAATTCAAATGCCCCCTGCCATGCTTCATCATCTAATTGTTCAAATGTTCCTGCTGGTGGCCCTCCCGCATTGTTCACGAGAATATCAATAGTGCCAAACGTATCAACTGTATGTTTTATGAGTGTTTCAATGTCTTCTTTATTGGTAATATCCGTTTGATAATAAGAAACTTTTCCCTTATTGAATGCTGATAATTCGTCATGAACTGCATTTAGTTTGTCCTTACTCCGGCTCGCCAGCACCACATTGGCTCCTTCTTTTACGAGCTGGGTTGCAATTGCTTTTCCGAGGCCTTGGCTAGAAGCTGCAACGATAGCTGTTTTCCCGCTTAAATTTAATTCCATATGTCATTCTCTCCTTAAATTTGAGTTTATTCTTCCATTTTAGCCCATTTTCATCGTTTTGTGTTGTGCTTTGAATGTTGAAGTGTTCCCTAACTTTATTGAATTGCCCCCTACCACTCAATAATTGTCCCCTAACTCCAGATAATTGTGCCCTAAGCAAAAAAAGAGCCAGCTCCCACAAAAAGAGCTGACCCTATATCTATTTCGACACCGAAACCTCAACCTGCTTATCGATCCTAGGTTTCCGTTCGAAAATACCAGTTCCTAATAACACGCCACACACGATTAAAACGAAGCCAATTAACTGAATCAATTTGAATGCTTCATTTAAAAACAACACCGATCCGATCAATGAAAAGAATGGTGCAAGGTTTAAGAAAATGGCCGTTTCACCTGGTCCAATTTTGGAGATCGCAAAATTATAACACAGGTTTCCAATACCTGTTGAGATAATCGCAGATGCAGCAAATACGACCCACACATAGGCTGGAACAGCTCCAGTTGTAGTGATAGACTGCCCTTCCAACGCAAAGCTTAACATGATCAAGAAGCCCGCCCCCATTAGTAAAGCGTAACAGGTAATCGTTTTTGCATTTAATGTATAAGAGGCTTTTCGAATAAAAATAAAACTTACCGCCTGCGCAATGACGGATAAAAACACATAAAAATCCCCGAGGGCAAGCTTCGTAAATGACCCTCCACCCAGGATTAAGATAAAGTAAATACCGATGATTCCTAAAAACACACCACTGATTTTCAAAATGGTCATTTTCGCTTTTAGAAAAAGCACCGCCAAAATATTGGTAACGAGCGGTATTAAGGCTAGAATGGATGCACCATTTGTGGCACTCGTGCCCGTCAAGCCGACAGAAAGTAATGCTTGGTGGCCAAGAATGCCAGTCAAAGCACTAAGTGAAACATACCCAAACTCGTGGAGGTTCATTTTTTGGAGATCTTTTTTCACATATAAAAAGACAAAAATCACATGGCCTGCTGCCATGATTCGTAGACCGGTAATGGATACAGGTGGAAAATTTTCAACCAATATTTTAATCGCTACAATGTTTAGCCCCCACGCAACCATGACAAATAACAGAATGCCGTATAAATAAAGTTTTCGCACATTCACCCATCCATTCTGATGTGATCCATCTGATCATTAATGCACTCTATTATACTCCATATCTGCTAAAAAATGGCTCGAAAAATAAAAGTCTGGTGAGAAAACACAAATCGTGTCTTCTACCGGACAAGTCCTTTTTTCAAAAGGTTCATTTCGATTGTAAAGCTTCTTAATGCGGATTCTGATGATAAATCATAAGCAAAGGCATGGATTAAATTGCGCAGCATCACGGATGTAATGATTTGCATCGCATGAAACAATTCCTCATCATTCAAGACATTCAATTTGCTTTTATTAATTCGAGAACTTAACTTCATAAAGTTTTCGTTCATTTCGACTTCGCCCGTTATTCTGTCAAACGTACGTTCAATCTTATGGGTCATGTTAAGCAATGCATTTTTTAAAAAGGTGAATTCTTCCTCATCTTCCTCTAAGAACAATTCGAAAAAGTTAACCATTGTTTGAAACAAATCACCATCATGCTTTTCTAACATGGATAAAAACGCTACTTTCTTTTCTTTCGCGTATTCACTTAATAAAAAGAAAAAGACATCTTCTTTATCTTCAAAATATTGATAAAAACTTCCGCGTGGAATTCCAGCGGATTTTATAATATTGGAGATTGAAGCGTCGAATAACGGAACACTTGAAAATTCCTGCTTTGCCGCTTCGAGCAGCGTCCGTTTTTTGTCGTCGGGTAAATTAAAGAAAGTAATCTTAGGCATTTTCACCTCTCCCTATTTGTCGAAGGATAAAAAGTCATAAGGAAGAAGGATTTTATCATCCAAAGTATAAAGCTCTTCCGTTTTCGTTGATTCCTTTAGTTTGTTCATTTCTCTTTGAAGTTTCTCCATTTTTTTATCTAATTGTGCTGCAGTTACAGCAGCTTCCTTTAATTCATCCTTCATGTGTTGAGGGATTTCTTTATTATATTTATAGTAAATTTTGTGTTCTAGGCTTGCCCAGAAATCCATTGCGATCGTCCTGATTTGAATTTCAACATTAATATGCTCTTCACGGTCTGACATAAAAATTGGAATTTGCACAATTAAATGTAGACTTTGGTACCCATTTGGTTTTGGATTTTTAATGTAATCCTTACACTCGATTAAGGTAACGTCCTTTTGCTTTTGCAGCATCTCACTGATTTTATAAATATCGGAAATGTAGGCGCATGTGATTCGAATCCCCGCAATGTCCCGGATATTTTCTGTGATGGACTCAAAACTATAGTCATATCCCTTGCGTTGAATTTTGTTTAATATACTTTCTGGTGATTTCAGTCGGGATGATACATGCTCAATGGGATTGTAATCATGTATATATTTAAACTCCTGTTTTAAAATATTGATTTTGGTCATCATTTCTTCAAGCGCAAACTTGTATGACATCATAAATCGTATCAGTTCTACTTTCATATCTTTAAACTGATTCATTCGTATTCCTATAGACATAATTCGTCTCCTTTAATGTGAAGCTATTGGTCTTTTAATGATTGAAGCCTTGACACCAAGCGACTGCAGTTTCTTTGCAAGCTTTCTTAGTTTCATTTGGTTTAGTTCATTTTTAGGTTCTGTCTTTAACATGACATCGGTCACCTCACAGTTTCATTCTAGATGACACCATGTCACACGTCAACCGAACATGACACATTGTCACATTATGTTCACATCCATAGAAAAAGCCTTCCTCATTTAAGAGAAAGGCCTAAACCGTTACAAAGCGGTACTTGTTTTTTCCACAACAGGCTTCTGTTCATTCAATTCCGGGTGAGCTTTTCTCACAACACTTGGTCTTGCTAGAACAAGGATCACTCCGATTAAAATAACAGCTGATGTGATGAGAATATATTGGCCAGGCAATACATCGTATAAGTAACCAAATATAATCATTCCAAGTGGCATTAAGGCAACAGCCATCGATTCTAAAATCGAGAATACGCGCCCTTTGAAGTCATCATCAATCATTTTTTGCATCATGACTTGAATCGGTGTATTTACAACAATAATCATCGAACCGAACGTAAACATTGCTACAAAATAATACACAAACACTGACCAATACGATAAGGAAATCAGTAATGGGACAGCCATCGCTCCCATAATGACCCCTAACCCAATGATTCCACGTTTTGAAACAAGGAATGGAAATTTCACTTCTTTTCGAATCGAGAAGTAAATCGAGAATAACAGCATCCCAATAGCAAATGCCCCTTGTGTAAAGCCAAAATGTTGTGATTCCAGCTTTAATTTTTCAATTAGGATAAATGAGTATCCGACCTCAAAAGCACCGAAAAGGAAGTTGATGATTAATGAAATCCAGATCATCGTCATTAGTACCTGTTTTGTTTTTAAATAGGTAATACCTGCTTTAATGCTTTCCCACATTGTCTCCTTCTGTTCCGATTCTTCTTTCGCCTTGCGGTTTGAGAACAGATTGAAATTCATTGTGGATTCTAGTAAAACCGCAATGATAGAAGCTACGATATACATTCCTAAGAACAATTCCATCGATACTGTACCATATAACAGTCCACCCACTGCTGGGCTACCGATGGCTGCAAAAGACATTGAAATCTGGTTAAGTGACATTGCTCTTTGGATACGTTCTTCATCCACCAAACCGGTAATCGATGACGTAAAGGTTACACCAGTAAATGAGGTTGCGATTGATAATACGACGGTTGTTGTGTAAATCGCAATCAGGGATAAACCATAGGTCATACTAACAAAAAGCAGTCCGATAATCGCTAATGTCGTAACGAGCTGTGAGATAATCACGATTTTTTTCCGAGAATATTTGTCTGCTGCATATCCTGCTAGCGGTGCTATAAGTGCCCTCGGTAAAAGATTACAGATTAGATTTGTCGCAAAGCTTGTTGCTGATCCTGTTAGTTGAAGTATATAAAAGCTGATTGCAAATGCGTATACTTGTGCGCCGAATGAGGAAATGATTTTACTAATTGTGAACGTAAACAAATGATAAGATGCTCTTTTAAGCTTTTGTAGTTCAGTCATGCTAATTCCTCCAATTTTGGAAAAGTTTAATTTGATTAAACAAATCATATCATCATATTACTTTCTTTTCAACAAAAAGTTTAATATAATTAAACAAAATATTAAAAATAGGGAGAGTGCCTATTTCTTATGCTAGGTGAACGCATCCGTAAATTACGTAAACAGAAGAAATTAACGCTAGAAGAACTTGCAGGTACAAAATTAACAAAAGGCATGCTGAGCCTGATTGAAAATAATAAAGCAAATCCATCTATGGAGAGTTTAACGTACATTGCAGAGAGACTTGAGATAGATTTATCACAGCTTTTAAATGAAGTGAATTTTGAAGAGTTACGAGAAGTATTGGATGAGGCTGAAAAAATTTTTTCACGTAACTCAGAGGATTACCCTGAAAAATATAAACATCTGTTCACGCTCATTGAGCCAGTTGTTTCCCAATTAAACCAGGGCTATGTAGCTGCAAGGTTGCTGGAGCTATATGGGTACAGTTTGTACTGGGAAAAGCAAGGAGACTGGAAACAACCTCTTGAACAAGCAGCCATTCTGTATGATCAAATGAATGTAACAACAAAACGGGTAGGCATTGCCTCATTTCGCTGCCTTACCGAGTTTATCGAACATAACTATGAACAATCATTGGAGACAATCTTGCACGAACGCAAAGAAATTGAAAGTAAGCATGTCTATATTGACCCCATTTCAAGATTGGACCTTGATTATAACGAAGCCATTATGTATTTTGCTGTTGGAGATATTGAAGCGGCGAAACAAGTTATGGAGGATGCAATTTCGTTCTCCCAAAAAAATAAAACGTTCTATCGAATTGATGATTTATACAGGCTAGCAGCAGCTTATTCGATGATGGCAAAGGAATGGGAGCAACATGAATATTACCTGAATAAATTGAATCAATATGCTGAGTTTTCGGATGATCTGATGTCACAAGTTACATCAAAACTTTTTCACATTGAATCCCTAAATGCCTATAAACATGATTACCAGGTAGCTCTTTCAATGGTCGAGCAGCTTTTAGATGATCCAGAATTAAATCATCATCAATTAATTGAATGGTTTCATCTTGAAAAAGGTAAAGCATTACATGGACTAAAAAGTTATGAAGAAGCATGTCAGTATTTCGAAAAGGTGATCATCCCTAACTATCACCACCACCCTTTTGACTTGTCACAATTTTATTTGAAAGAAACATTTATGGCGCAATGTCTCGTTGAACTCGGAAAAATTGATGAGGCATTAGTAGCTGCGAAAAAAGCGGTTGAATTATTTGATCACCTTCCTGATTCTCCTTTTAAAGAGCTAAGTTTGGAGACTTATGAAAAAATACAGGCATTGAAATCTGCAAATGGTGTAAATCATGATGGATGACCATACTCATTTGAAATAATAAAGAAGCAGGAAATAAAAAGTACTTTTATTTGAATCTCAATATTTGATATCATACTTAAAGAAAAAGTATTAAATGAAGGTGAATAAATTGGATTATCAAGTTTTACTTTATTACAAATACATCGAAATTGATGACCCGCAGGCTTTTAGAGACAAACATTTTGAATTTTGTTCTTCCCTTGGATTGAGAGGCAGAATACTTGTTGCAACAGAGGGTATCAATGGTACTGTTTCAGGTACGGTGGAACAGACAGAAAGATACATGGAGTATATGCGCAACGATGCCCGTTTTTCGGATATGGTTTTCAAAATGGAGAAAAGTGAAGAACATGCTTTTAAAAAGCTCAAAATAAAGGTGAAACCAGAGATTGTTAATTTAAGTCTTGATGAGGACTTAAATCCCAATCAAATTACTGGTAAGCATCTTTCACCAAAAGAATTCCTTGAAACGTTGCAACAAGACGATGTCATCGTTCTTGATGCGCGTAATACGTATGAGTACGATCTAGGTCATTTTAGGGGGGCCATTCGACCAGATATCGAAACGTTCCGCGAGCTGCCAAAATGGGTCGAAGAAAATTTAAGCGAGCATAAGGATAAGAAAATATTAACCTATTGTACAGGCGGAATTCGTTGTGAAAAATTCTCTGGATTCCTTGTAAACGAAGGCTTCAAGGATGTTTCTCAACTTGAAGGTGGCATCATTACGTACGGATATGATCCAGAGGTAAAAGGTGCACTTTGGGACGGAAAATGCTATGTGTTTGATGAACGCATTTCTGTACCAGTCAACCGAACTGGTGAGGAAACGGTGGTTGGAGAGTGTCATCACTGCGGGAAACCAGAAGAACGTTATGTAAAATGCGGTAATCCGGAGTGCAACAAGCATCTCCTATTATGTGAGGACTGCGAACATGAACACTATAGATCTTGTAGCCAGGAATGCAAAGACCACCCACATAATCGCTATGTGAAGGAACATCACTTGGTGTAAATATAGCCAAAAAAACGCTTTGAGTTCAAAAAACTCCGAGCGTTTTTTAAGTCTAATTTTGATATTAAATTTTGAGTAGAAATGGCTAACTCCCTAATTTACTTAAATCGAATAAAGATAATCGACCCACTACTTCATAACCGTTTCCTCTCCCTTCAGGTTTTACAATGACTGTCCCCATATTTGATATTTGCCCTAAACCAATTCCTTCGGGAAAACTGTGGGCAATGATAATATTATTTCTTCCACCTGCTGGCTTTGATTCTAAAACTGACTGAAGACTATTCAGGATTCTTTGTTTGTCTCCACTTGGTACATTTCCACTCAACCGATATACTTCAAACCAAAATGGATTAACTTGAACATTTCCACTTCCAAATGCTAACTGTCCAGTTTCAATTGTCCTACAAAAAGGACTTGTTTCTATTGGGTAATTAACCGGTATTCGGAGGTATCTGAGAATTTCACCATAATAAATAGCTTGTCTTCGTCCCTTTTCAGAAAGACCTTTTTGAGTTAAACAGTTTTGAAAATTTAAATTGGGTAAATCCATTCCAACAGGCGCTTCCCCATGCCTCGCATAAAATATAAATCCACCTTTTCTAAGGGAATCAAGTAAGGATTTCTTCAAACCACCCTTCCCCCTTCTAAGTCATTTTTTGGTTTATTGCTAATGTATGCTAAGCTATACAACAACGGTCATTAACCAATAAAAAAACAACCGGCATAATAAGACCTTTTACCGGTTGTTTTTCAGACATTTTTCATCATCATTTTGCTATTTTTTCAATCTCTTCCGAAGCATAAACCACTTTCCCTTGTTCTTTTTCCTGAGCCACTTTGTACATCGCTTTTGCTACTGTTTTTCCTTCGATTGCTCTATATTTTTGAAGGGGGCCAGTAAATATAAACTTTAAACCTTTAAACAAGACAGCCGCCATTTTCTCTCCAAGACGAAATTCGCCTCTCTTTCCAAGTAGAAGTGATGGACGAAAGATAGAAAGTTGTTCAAAGTTAAGTTGACGAACCTTTTCTTCAAGTTCACCCTTCATTCTTGGATAAAAAAGCTTCGCATTACGGTCTGCATTCATTGAACTAACTACTAAATAGTGTTTTGCGCCAGCCTCTTTTGCAATTCGACCAATCTCAACTGGACAATCTACATCTACTTTGTACATAGCTTCTTGGGTCTTCGCCTTTTTAATGGTAGTGCCTAAACATACAAACACATCATTCACTGCGAAATATTGTTTATATTCATTAAGACGATGGAAATCGACGATTACTTCTTTTAATTTTGGATGATTCATCTTCAGTGGATTTCGAACTAGAGCATTCACCTGTTTATATTCAGATGTCTCTAGCAATTTATGTAGTAGTTCATTCCCAATTAAACCTGTAGCCCCAGCAATAAGTGCCGTCTTCTCTTTCACTTTGCCAACTTCCTTTCGCATAAAGAAACGCTCATTTTCCTTCATAAGTATACCCATTTTTATTTCATTTGGCATGTTACTAATCTGTTGTAGGACTTTCTTATGAAAAAAGTATAGTTTTATAGAGATGATAATGGTAAAATTAGGAAACAAGTCCCATATTTCATTCTTTTTCATTTAATTTTACCAAAATTTTCACTCAATTAGACACAAAAGTAGTTTCATCTGTATTATAATAGATTTAATACTTTTATCTAACTATTTACTATATTGTAAATTTTTATTACTTGAAGGTGAATCATGGAAATTACTAAGCACATTTTGTTTAACCTTGCATTATTAATCATTCTCTCATTTATAGGTTTAATTTGGTTTGAACGAAAACGAAATCTTACCCTTTCAAAGTGGGAAGCGTACATAGGGTTGGTTGTGCTTATTTTGACTTGCTTTATCGTTTCATATCAACCTACCCCTTCTTACCATTTTGATCTTCGTCTTATTCCTGTATTAATAGGAGGGCTATATCTTGGAATTGGTCCGATCCTGTGTCTGACAGTTATTATTATAAGAGGGTTCTACGGCATTAATTTTGGTTTTTACGCGACAATTGTCCTTTATCTTCCATTGGCTTTTTGTTTGTGGAAGCTATACCCGTTGTTTTGGAAACAGAGTTCCAATAAGCGTGTGTGCATATCCGTACTTTTGACCTTTTTTGTATCTGTCCTTACAGCGGCCGCACTTCAAATTTCGAAACCGAATGTAAATACTTTCGATGCTTGGTTTGCCTATATACTCATTCCAGCGATTGGTTTAGGCATTTTATCTTACTTAACTGAGTTTTTTCGTAATAATATCCAATTGCGACAAACCATTTTAAAATCTGAGAAGCTCCATGCAGTCGAACAAATGGGAGCGGCGATTTCTCATGAAATCCGAAATCCTTTAACGGCAGCAATGGGATTTGTACAATTGTTGATGTCTAATACTCTACCGAGACATAAGCAAAAAGAATACTTGACGATTATAAAAGAAGAGTTGGCTTCTGCTGAACATGTTATTCAAGAATATCTATCTTTTTCAAAACCAGCATTAGATACGGTTGAAACCCTCCAAATCAAACGCGAATTGCAACAAGTGATATCTATTTTAAAGCCTACAGCAAACCAGCACTCGGTAGAAGTTATTACGAATTTTTCTTTGATAGGCTCGATGGAAGGCGACCGACAAAAGTTCCATCAATGCTTTATCAACGTCATGAAAAATGCGATAGAGGCAATGCCTGGTGGTGGAAGATTATATGTTGAAACCAGTTATGACCGATTCAATGTAAGCATTATCATCCGTGACACAGGAATGGGTATGACTAAAGAACAAATTGAGCGACTTGGTGAACCTTATTACTCTACTAAAGGCCCAAAAGGAACAGGTCTTGGAATGATGGTCGTTTATAGTATTGTAAAGGCAATGAAAGGTACGATAAAAGTTTCAAGTACTATCGGAGAAGGAACTGAATTCACCTTCCAATTCCCATCCGTCCTTTCTACAAATGAACAACATGAATAAGTTTGTGGAACGAGTACTTAAGAAATATAAATTGGTGAATTACATATACAAAATTACATAGGTCATTACACGGTTCTATTAATAAATTCCATTATCGTTCAAACCAAAAGGCTTAAAGGAATATTTCCTCTAAGCCTTTTATTTTTGTGTAGCATATCCAACTATAAACTAGGTTATTATCCTACCTTTTTAAATACTATATATATATATATATATATATAGTATCCCATGCTCTACCTATATATTTAAAAAAGGTTGTGCTTCTCCCCAACTCACTGTACATCCACTACGTTTTTTAAATCTACCTCCGAGTTACTTAGAAATTTCTCTTAAACTTATCGTGTTATTAAATGTCAGTTCTTAAGCAATTACATCTACCCAATTATTGGATAAATATAAGGAAATTCCACGAATGACTTATACAATATACATGACATTTACATATAGTGACAATGTGTAATTGATAAAGGAGGGTTGACAATGGGAGTAAATCCACAAAACTTTCAAGATACGCAGCAAAAGCTCACAGCCATGCTTGTTAAAAATATTTTAAATAAAAATGGAGTTCAATTAAATACAGCTAATCTTTCAAGGAATCAAAAACAAGAACTTCGGGATACAATTCGTAAATTACAAGAGCAAACTCAACAATTTTTAAATAACTCACAAACAAATTTAACAGAAAATGATGTAAACCCAGAAACAGGTATCGTTGAAAATACAAATAGACCAAAAGTCTATAAATCGGTTGTTACAAACAAACCAACAAACCAAAGTCGTAAATTAAAATAATTCAATACCTTAAATGGTTAAAAATTAAAGGAGGAAAAATAATTATGAATCAAGAAACATACCGTTTCAACACAGCAGATCAAAACAGATGGTCTGCATTGGATTCAAGTTCTGACCACCCATGCTTTAAAGACAATGATGAATTCGTTCAAGAGGCCACTCAAGCTGCAGATAATTTACAGTTTAATGAGGAATTAATTTTTATTAAAGATTCTTGTGATGTTACTGTAACAACTACAGATACAAAGGCTGCTCTAAATTTACAGGCTGCTTTACAAGCTGCCATTGCTGTAGTTGTAAGCATTTCAATTGCCGATGGCTCACAAGCTCAGAGAGTGACACAGGATTTATTACAAGCAGCTAGAAACAGACAGATTTCTCGCCAAAAGACTGTCATTGATAACTCAAGAAATGTTAATGTAACAACAACTGACACTCAGATTGCAGTTAACATTCAACTTTTACTTCAAGTTTTACTTGCTTTATTAGTTGAAGTTGATATCCTTTAATCACTCCCCTGCTAGTATTCTATGGTAATGGGGCGATCCATGACATAAAAATCGCCTGATTTTTTCACAATAATTTAATTAGGAACTAGTGGAGTCTAGGAAAAAAGAATATCTTTTGGAGGTGCAATTAGCTTGCACCTCTATTTACTAATATATAACAATACTTATTAGCAAGTTTACTGTTTTTAACATAAGAATGAGCACCCCAAGTAACAAGGTGACGATTTGGATTAATGTAAAGCCCCTACTTGTTTATATTGCCAGGCGAAACGCAATGTTTTTAGATGCTCGTAGTCTCGCCCACCCCACTTTTTAAATCCCAACAAAAACCTTTATTACTTCAGTCAATTGTTGGCCCCCACCGATTATTCATTTTAATGTATTAGGAAATGCTCTTTTTTTGCTTTCTCATAACCTTTTCTTATATTAATTTATAAAATATTTATAATTTTCTTATATCGGATATTACTATATGATAAAAGTAACAATCGCAATGGAGGAGAAAAAAATGGACATTAAATCAGACGTTAAAAAACAATTTGGCCGTAGTGCTGCCTCTTATGTAACGAGTGAAGGTCACCGAAAAGGTGGAGATTTACAAACATTGGTCGCATTGGCCGATGCCCAAGGAACAGAGCTAGCCCTTGATGTTGCTACGGGTGGCGGACATACTGCTAATGCCCTTGCTCCTCTTGTAGGAAAGGTTACAGCATTGGATTTAACACCAGAAATGTTAGCTGCTGCTGAAAAATTCATTAAAGGAAATGGCCATGAAAACGTTGAATTTGTTGAAGGCGATGCTGAAAAACTACCGTTTTCCAATGAGACATTCGATATAGTGTCTTGCCGGATTGCTCCTCACCATTTCCCTAACATTACAAGCTTTGTGAGTGAAGTATCACGTGTTTTAAAGACAGGTGGACAATTCTTGTTAGATGATAATGTAGCTCCTGAAAACAAGGAATTTGATGAATTTTATAACACAGTGGAAAAAAAGAGAGACTATAGTCATTTCCGTGCTTGGAAAAAGTCAGAATGGCTACAAATGCTAGAAAATGAAGGATTTGAAATCCAAGAACTCTATCGATTTGAGAAGCCATTTGATTTTGAAAGCTGGTGTAACCGTATGCATGTGTTAGACACCGAGAAAGCCGAACTGAACGGCTATATGCTACACTCTTCCGAAAAGGTCAAACAGAAATTTCGGATTCAAATTGAAAATAACATGATCATCTCCTTCCAAGGAGAAGCAGTTGTCTTAAAAGCAACAAAACTATAGGATAAAAGTGGGGGATCACCTCCACTTTCTTTTATTTTAGGAGGTCTTCGTTTTGTTAAAAAATAATGTTACTGAACTGTTAAAGATTGAACACCCGATTATCCAAGCACCGATGGCTGGTGGAATTACAACTTCAGAATTAATTGCGGCTGTCTCAAATGCTGGAGGCTTAGGAATGATAGGTGCTGGATATATGACGCCTTTGCAACTAAAGGAACAAATTAAGGAAATCAGAAAGCTAACCTCCCATTCTTTTGGCGTTAATCTATTTGTTCCGACCGAATTTCATGCGAAAGAGAATGAAGTGAAATCAGCAAATCAATTACTCAACCCGATTCGTGAAAAATTGAACGTACCTCCAAGAGAACATGTTGAGCTCCCTTCATTTACAGATGCATTAGAAAAATTTAATGAGCAAATTAAAGTGATCATCGGGGAAAAAGTTCCGATCTGTTCTTTTACATTTGGCCTTCCTTCTAAAGCTGTGATTGCCGAATTAAAACAACATCAAATGGTGTTAATGGGAACGGCAACATCTGTTAAAGAAGCCATTGCAGTCGAAGAATCAGGAATGGATCTAGTTGTTGTTCAAGGCAGTGAAGCAGGCGGACATCGTGGAGGATTTATGAACAACGGGCACGAGGGCTTAATCGGCTTAATGTCACTTATACCACAGGTGGCCGACAGTGTTAAAATTCCCGTTATTGCCGCTGGTGGAATCATGGATGGCAGAGGTTTAATGGCCTCTATTTGCTTAGGCGCACAGGCGGTTCAAATGGGGACAGCATTTTTGACCTGTATGGAAAGTGGGGCACATCCTGCACATAAAGATGCCATTCTGAATGCTTCTGATGACGAAACGGTCGTAACCCGTTCATTTTCTGGTAAATGGGCACGAGGACTCGTCAATCCCTTTATTGAAAACATGAAGGAACACGAAAACGACCTCCCGGAGTTTCCAATTCAGAATTCACTGACACAGGATATCCGGAAGGCCTCAAGTTCACAGAATAATAAGGACTTTATGTCGCTTTGGTCTGGACAAAGTCCAAGATTAGCAAAGAACCAAAGCGTTGCAAACTTAATAGAATCAATCATTTCGGAAGTGGAGCACATAAAATGTTAATATTGTCCTCCGTTTCAGACACTGGCTTGCTTGTAGCGGTCCCTTGTCCGAAGTTGACACAGCAACTTCGGACACTGCTCCTATAATCAGTTCTTTATGGCATAACAATGATTCAACGGTCCACTGCCTTTTCCAAGGTCAAGTCCCGCTTCTATTGCTCCCGTAATATAGTGTTTTGCTTCCTGTATACTTGTTTTAATATCATGGCCTTTTGCTAAATTACAAGCAATCGCTGATGAAAGCGTACAACCTGTGCCATGTGTGTTCGGGTTACTGATCCGTTCTCCTGGGAACCATGTAAACTCGCCATTACTATATAATAGATCATCCGCTGCATCTTCAAGATGTCCACCTTTAATTAAAATGGAACCTTTATAGGTTTCGGACAATTTTTGGGCAGCCACTTGCATGTCTTTCTTCGTGGTAATCTCCATCTCGCCAAGCGCCTCAGCCTCATGTATATTGGGTGTAATAATAGTAGCAAGCGGAATTAATTTGCTAATCAAGGCGTCCATCGCCGATTCACTCAAAAGTCTACTCCCACTTGTCGAAATCATGACTGGATCGACTACTATATTTGAAGGCTTATATTCTTCTAGTTTTTCCACGATTTTATAGATGATTTCAGGTGATGACACCATCCCGATTTTCACACTATCAGGAAAAATATCAGTCATGATGCAATCCAACTGTTGCCCGACAAATTCAGGAGTCGAATCGAGAACCCCGTATACGCCAGTTGTATTTTGAGCAGTAAGAGCTGTAATGGCACTCATTGCATACATATTATGGGCTGTAATTGTTTTAATATCTGCCTGAATACCCGCTCCCCCACTACAATCAGAGCCAGCAATCGTCAATACCTTTTTCATTATCCTTCACTCCCTAACATCTTAGCTGAAAGCTCTTGTAATTCCTTTGTAGCCACTGTGATATCGGACTGTGCAAAGATTGCCGATACTACCGCAACACCATCTACCCCACTTCCAGCTAACTCTAAAATATTCGTTTTATTAATCCCGCCAATTGCAACAATAGGAATCGAAACGCTCTTACAAATTTCTTGAACAGTTTCGAATGTCATCGGTTTCGCGTCTTTTTTTGTACCTGTCGGAAATACCGAACCAATTCCAAGATAATCTGCACCCGCTTTTTCGGCAGCAATCGCTTGTTCTACATTTTGAGCCGACACACCGAGAATTTTATCTGGCCCAATCATTTCACGTACCTTTTCAACCGGCATATCCTCTTGCCCAACATGCACACCATCTGCATCACAAGCTTGCGCAATTTCAACATTATCATTAATTACAAAAGGAACATCATAGAAAGCCGTTAACATTTTAAGTTCAATGGCTTCTTGTAAAAAATGATCATACCCAAGACTTTTTTCTCTAAGTTGAAGGAATGTAATGCCACCTTTTATCGCTGCTTCCACTTGTTCAACTAAGGTTTGGCTGCCTGTCCAGGCACGATCTGTTACTGCATATAGTTGCATACATTTTTTATCGATTTTCAATGTTCATACCACCTTGTAGTTGTGTAAAATCTATTTTACTCATCGCATCTATCAAGTACATACGGAATGATGAAGTTCCCGCGTTCATTTCTTCTACTTTTTGATGGGCCAATTCACCGCAATATCCCATCGCACTCACCGCTGCAGCTGTACTTTTTAAAATGTCACCAGGATTCGCTCCACAATAAGCAGCTACAACAGAAGTAAGCATACAGCCTGTCCCTGTGATTTTTGACATCATTGGGTGGCCATTTCTAATTGCAAAGGCTTCATCCGTATTCGCAACAATATCAATAGCACCTGTGATTGCAATAACCGCACCTGTTTGTTTACTTACCTGCTTTGCAAACTGAACCATTTCATCGAGATTACCTTCGTTGATGACGTCTTCTGCAGCTGCATCCACACCTTTAGTATTCCCACTTCCTGCATGTACCGTTTTTATTTCTGATAAGTTCCCTCTGATAACAGCAAATTGTACCTCGTCTAAAAGTCGATAAACAGTATTGGTTCGTAAGCTAGACGCACCTGCTCCCACTGGATCCAAAATTACAGGATGCCCTAGTTTGTTCGCTGTTTTCCCTGCTAAAATCATAGATTCTATTGTTCTCTCATTTAAAGTACCGATATTAATCACAAGCGCATTGCAGATGCTTGTAATATCCGCCACTTCTTTTGGATCGTCCGCCATAATTGGTGAACCTCCACAAGCAAGGACGATATTTGCAACATCGTTAACCGTCACATAGTTTGTAATGTTATGGACGAGCGGTGTATGTCGCCTAACGTTTTTTAAGATTTGCTCAAACATGGTTATCCTCCATTCAAATAAAAAATGCGGTATACCTGAAATAGATATACCGCATGAATCGTCATACTTACACACATTCCCTACGTTGGCATTATCCAAATCAGGTAAAGGGTCAAAGCTACATTTCGCTTACTCTCAGCCCACAAGTGTGAGCTCCCCTGCATTTATTCAATTTGATTCTATTATAACAGAACCACGGGGACGGTTCTAGTGGCTCCCTCGAAAATCAGGGACCACAGGAACCGTCCCTATGGTTCTTACTATGGTTCTTAATGCAACAGATTATCGTCTTTGTTGTCTATGTAAAGAGTCCCATCTTTCTGTACTTCTGCATAAAAGACCTCAGATACATCCGTCACCCCAGCATTTTTTAATTGTTGGTTTAGCCAGTTTGTATCTAAATTTAGTCTTGAAAGATTCATGTTATTAATTACACCGTCTGAGATGACCTCGGTCGAGGTTGGATATATATAGGGATTACTCTTAACACTGGCATCCTCTTTTGTGTAAGGCATTTTATGTTCGTATGGCATCACCGAAAGTTGGCCACTAGTTTCAAAGATGGCATATTGTACATCTTTAATAGAAAAGTACCCTTTTTGTCTTAATATTGAATTAAGGGTATCCATATCTAGTCGTGTTGAACGAAGTGAATTCTCCATAACCTTTCCTTCTTTTATCACAATGATCGGTTCCCCTGTTGTTACTTTCCTTGCTTTTTTCGACTTTATATCAATAAAAGCAATTGCTAATGTAAAAACAGTCCAGCCTATTAACGCTAGTACCCCATTTAATATACTTACATTTGAATTCATTGCAAAATTTGCGGCAATAGAGCCTATAGCAATTGCCGAAACAAAATTAAAAAACGTCATTTGACTGATTTCTTTTCGTCCCATTAATCTAGCCAGTATAAATAACACCACAAACGCAAGAGTAATCCTTAGTAAAAGTTGTGAAGTATCCATCAAAAAAACTCCTTTTAACTTGTTGAAATTTATTCTATCCCTAATAAAGCGATTTAATGAATACACCTAATTTTAAAAAGAAGAATTGCTTTCGTCACCACAATAGTGTACGATACATAGTATGAATCAAATACTGTACATCATATAGTATTAAAAAATGAGGTGGGTGAATGAGTGATCTATTTAACTCATTAATGACTGAACTTAGAAGAGGAACCTTAACACTAGCTGTTTTGAGTCAATTACGAACCCCCCAGTATGGATATTCCCTAGTCCAATTATTAGAGGGTTCAGGTATCGCCATTGACCAAAGTACGTTATATCCTTTGCTACGCCGTCTGGAAAAACAGGAGTTGGTGACAAGCAGTTGGGATACATCTGAAAGCAGACCACGTAAGTACTATGTGTTAAGTGAGTTCGGTCTGGAAATCTTTTTACAATTAAAAAAGGAATGGATTCAAAGTTCGAAAGAGCTATATAGATTATTAGAGGGAGAGGAAGATTATGAATCTGATTGATATCTACGTTCAGGAAGTTACTCGAAGACTGCCTGAAAAAAATCGGAAAGACATTGCACTTGAGTTACGGTCGACCATCGAGGATATGCTGCCTGACGATTACAATGACGAAGATGTAAAGACCGCGCTAGAAAAATTAGGGAGCCCCGCAAAATTGGCGAGTGGGTATCTCGACCGGCCCATGCATCTTATTGGCCCACGTTATTTTGATGTGTATGTTACCTTACTAAAGATGATAATACCGATAGCAGCTGTTATCTCACTCATCGCAATCATCCCTGAGTATTTTCTTGGGCAACAAGATGAGGAAACCATCATTAATATGGTACTAGACATTGTCGGTTTTGGCGTTTGGAGAATCATCGATGTTTCGATCCAAACATTTTTTTGGCTGACTATTGTGTTTGCCATTATAGAGCGAACTGATAAATCAAAAGATGACCAACCATTAACAGCCAGTCTAAAGAAATGGACTCCAGATGATTTAAAAAGTATTACCTATATCCCAAAGAAAAAGGCTATCTCAAAGTTTGAGGTTTTTGGTGGACTACTATGGACGGCTATCTGGGCAACTCTATATTTTAAAGCAAATCAGCTTTTAGGGATCTACGAAGGCGGAAAAGATGGTCTGGAATTTGTTATATCTGCCTTAAACCAAGACATTTTGTTAAAGTATTGGCCTATGGTTCTAGTTGTAATTGCTATCGAAATTTCACTTGCTCTTTACAAACTTATCAAGGGACAATGGACAAAAGGCTTGGCCATTTTTAATGCCGTCGTCGAATTAATCGGTACTATTGTATTCACTGTCATATTCTTACATCCGAATATCATGAACCCTGGCTTTATTACCTATATGACCGAAGACCTTTTTACCATGAACCCTGACAACTTTAATTCAAGAATAATTATCGGTGTCATTATTATTCTCTTCGTATTTGCAGCAATCAGTATCTATGATGGTTTTCGAAAGGCCCGTATCCGATAATTTGACCTTTACCAAACTCCCGAGGGATTAGTTGTCCTAATCTTTTTCTCGAATGCATATAGATGAGTAATAGATATGGAACAAAGGAGTTTGGTGACCTTGAATAAATTTTTGATCGCAATCGGGATTCTATCTATTATATTTGTGACCGGTGTAATTGAATCAGATGATGTCTATGAATACAAAAATGCAATCTCTGTATCTGGTATGTCTTCAGACGAAGAAGTAACGGCAAACCCGGAAGAGGATACTTTAGACGAGGAACTAATTCCAGAATTGGAAATGCAGTATGTTGACACAGAGATTGTCAACGGAAATAAAGTTGACATCTACCGAGAATATGAAGTTTATCGCAATGAAGCGAATGAAGTAATTAAGAGAGTTCCCACCGACAATTATGAGTATTTAGAGTACTGGAGATAAGGAAAAGGAGTTAAGTCCCATGTATGAGGCTTAACTCCTTTTCTTCTTAGCAACTTTCTACAAATCTTTTAAAGATACGCTTCGCAATCTCATCTCCGTTGACCGCCAAACCTTCGGGATGCCATTGCACACCTAAAACAAAAGAATGTCCCTTACTTTCGATTGCCTCAATGATTCCATCTGAAGCAACCCCTGAAACCTCAAGTGGATAGGGTACATGGCGAACAGCCTGATGATGATACGTATTCACCTTAAACTCAGAAGTCCCTGCAATGGACTCTAGCAAACTGCCTTCCTTCGCTTTCACAAAATGAGCAAGATGATACCTTGTTGCCTTCTGGGAGTGCTGAAGAAGCCCGGTTTCATGCTGATCATAAATATCCTGATACATATCCCCACCAAGCGCGATATTCAAAATCTGGATTCCCCGACATATCGCAAGGATTGGCTTATTTGCAGTTAACATCTCCTGAATGATGGCAGGCTCAAAATCATCTCTTCCTGGCGAAATCGTACCTAGCTTCGGATGTGGCTCCTCCCCAAATAAGGTTGGATCGATATCCCCTCCCCCTGTTAAAAGAAGCCCATCTAACTTACTTGCAATCTGTGAAACATCTCCATCAATGCCAATTGGTAAAATAACCGGAATTCCTCCGGCTCCAATCACAGCTTGAATATAATCATTCGACAGCGTATGTTTATAATCCAACTCAACATGCGAGGTCACACCAATAATCGGTTTATCCATGTTGATTCCCCCTCATTTTGAAATAATCTCACTCATCAGTTCAGCCAATGAATAAAGTGTGTTTCCATTTCGGCCAGTTGTCGTTTTCGCTGTTAGTAATGACTGTAAAATCGCTTCCTCCGTGGCGTCTGCTGCAGCTAAAAAGGCTTGATCCAGGTCATCTTCGTGGATGACTTTTAGAGTCTGTAGTTCCCCTTTATTTTCATGACTGATTGTGTTTGCGGTTGAGAAACCGATGAAAACATCCCCACTCCCATTACCAATAAAAGAACCTGTTCTACTAAGTCCCACCGATGCACGTTTGATGATTCTCTTTAATTGACGTGAAGTCACCGGCAAATCGGTTGCGATAATAATCATGATGGAGCCTTTGTCACCCGTTTCGCTTTTTGTCGGGAGCTTCTCTTTAATGATTGGCCCCACATGGATTCCGTTTAGGCGAAATTGATCAATCTCCCCAAAATTGGAGAGCACCAAGACGCCTAAGGTGTATTTTCCATGAGGATATGTAAGGATGCGTGACGAAGAACCAATCCCCCCTTTTAGCCCAAAGCATTTCATTCCTGCCCCTGCTCCGATAATGCCCTCTTCGAAATTGGTTGTTGCTGTTTCGAGGGCTTCCCGGACATTTGTTTCCGTGATTGACTGTTTTCGGATATTATTTAAAAACATATCATTGCACTCACCAATGACAGGATTTACTGTCCCGGTTGTATCACCGATTTCCTTATTTTGCTCAAGCATATAGCCGATAAGGTGATTGGCGACAACCCCCACGCTTAACGTATTTGTGAGCAGAATAGGTGTTTCAATCGTGCCTAGTTCATCGATTTGAAGAGTTCCCATCGTCTTTCCGAACCCATTCATAGCATATGAAGCAGCAACCACTTTATTGTTAAAAATATTTGTATCATGTGGGATGATGGCTGTCACCCCTGTCTGGATATCCACGTTGGATATGGTGGAGTGGCCGACTCTCACGCCTTTTACATCTGTGATTTTATTTAAAGCTCCTGTTGGTAAGTTGCCGATATTTATCCCGTAATCTTTTAGTCTTTTTTTCATTTTGTTTAACCCTTTCCGATTGGTATTTGTTATTAGTATAGGTTAGATGGGCGGGTTGAGTATAGGTGGTGGGGAGGGATATTTATGTTTTATTGGAATGAGTTTTATGTTTTGTGGTGTTGCTGGTTCGGTGTTTCCTACTTCTATCCAGATACGGGCGTCTTTCGCGGTGTTGCTAGTTCGGAGTTTCCTAATATTATCCAGACGCGGGCTTCTTTCGCGGTATTGCTGGTTCGCTGTTTCCTAATTTTATCCAGATGCAGGCTTCTTTCGCGGCTTTGCTGATTCGCATTCTCCTAATTTTATCCAAATATTGACCTCTTTTGAGTGTTTAGTAGGCGATCTATCTACACTTTTAGCCTTTGCGTTACTCTTTTCCACTACTATTCTACCAATCGGGCACGTATCCCACGCTTGCGCTCCCTTTCCACTCTCACATCCCCCTCTCCCCCAATCGAATTAGTTGAAATGTTCTGTAGAATTCCTTTAGAATTAAACTATCGTTTTGACTATTTAGGAGGGGAAAATATGAAAGCGTTTGTACATTACAAAGTTCCTGGAATGGACGGAACATCGTATTCGGATATTGATGAAATTGAACCAAAACAAGGTGAGGTGAAGGTTAAGCTAAAAAGCGCTGGACTCAATCACCGTGATTTATTTGTTTTACATAGACATAAAGAAACAGATCCGCCATTAGTAATTGGGTCGGATGGTGCTGGGATTGTTGAAGCGGTTGGCCCTGGTGTTGAAGGTATTCAGGTCGGAGATGAAGTCATCCTCAATCCGTCTTTAGGATGGAAAGAAAAAAGTGATGCTCCACCTGAAGGTCATGAGATTCTTGGTTTACCCGATCACGGAACCTTTGCCGAAAAGATCACACTCTCTGCGGATAATGTTGGTCCAAAGCCAGCACATTTATCATGGGATGAAGCTGGTGTCTTATCACTTGCGGCCATGACTGCCTATCGCGCATTATTCACTCGTGCGGATGTAAAACCGACTGATACTGTCTTATTACCTGGAATCGGAAGTGGTGCCGTAACGTTCCTTCTACTATTCACGAAAGCAATCGGGGCTCGTGTTATCGTTACTTCTCGCTCTGAAGCGAAGTTAAAACAAGCTCTTGAATTGGGCGCTGATGTCGCGATAGATAGCAATGGCGACTGGAATGAGGCGTTAAATGGAGAAAAAGTAGATATCGTCGTTGAAACAGTTGGAGCAGCCACCTTCCATAAATCACTTGGACAGCTTCGAAAAGGTGGAAAAATGGTTACATTCGGCGCTTCTGCTGGTGATTCGGTGGACTTCAATCTTCGCGAATTCTTTTACGGTCAATATACATTACTCGGCTCCACAATGGCGAGTACAGAAGAGTTTAATGAGATGTTGCAATTTGTAAATGAACATAAAATTAACCCTGTCATTGATAAAGTGTATCCTCTTGAAGAAACTAAAAAAGCAATGCGGCGTATTGATGAAGCTGAACAATTCGGAAAAATCGCGATAAAAATCGCGGACTAAAAAGCTCAAGGCCACCGCATACCGGCGACAAGCACAAGAAAGCACCAGCAAAAGACGTTTTTTTCCTACCGATGCGATTCGCTTGTGACTTCGAGCCGATTTTGCCTGAAGCTAGACTAAATAGAACTGCACCTAAATAAGGGTGCAGTTTTTTCAACCAAAATAACAAGCTAATTTTTTCTTCATTTGCTCCTTGTTCTCAGCAAATTGCCTGTGTCGGTGCCCATTTCCACCTGATGTATGTGGAAAACCATAAAGAACGCTATCTGGTGATACATAGCCATTTTCTGCAAGATGGTTGAACACTGCTGTCACATTAACCCCTAAAGGAATGATGAGCGGATGTTGAATACGCACTAACTCTTCTGTAAAACTATCCATAATATGCTTCTTTAACAAGTCCGTTTTTAACATCTTTGGAGTTGAGCCACTGTAGTTTTTACCCTTATAGAATACTGGATACCTAATAACAGAAGCGGTTTGAACAAGATGACTGGCAGAAGCAAAAAGCTCACTGGCCGATTCAATTTCGAGGTATGAGTGTAACCTAAGTTCATCGAGCATCCCAATCAGATTTTTCCTCATTGGCCCTTCAAAGCTGGAATTCTTTTTCACCTCGTGTAGAAGTTGCTCATCAGAAAGACCTTTATTTTTCGGATCAAGGATTGTTGAATATGATTTTTTCATTTGATGTAGTCCTGGTGTGATTCCGACAATCATGACTTTTGCAGACTCATTCACGTATTCAAATGGAGCATAGTAGATTTCAAGGTGTTTTTTTTCATCCTTGTCCAATAAAAATGTCTCACTCTTTATGTCTTCTTCCCGATAGTCCATGGGCAAGGACAAAATTTTTTGTTTGTATGTATCGAACTTTGAACCCGCTACGATTGCCACATGAATTCCTCCCTTAAGTTGTAAAAGGTATACCGGATTGGTATACCTTTAAGCTACTACGTCTCGTTCATTTTTATATTTTTCGTATTGTTTTTCGTCCATTATTGTTTTTAACATTTGAACAACTTTCCAAACGTCCTCATAGGAATTATACAGGGGCACTGGGGCAAGTCGAATGATATTAGGAGCTCGAAAATCTGGAATCACTCCATTTTCTTTGAGCGCCTTACAAATTCGTGCTGCTTCCCTATGCTCAAGACTGACGTGACCTCCCCTAACAGACATGTCACGTGGTGAGCCAATCGTGAATCCCATCCCTGTTAGTTCAGTATCAATCAGTTCGATTAAAAAATTCGTCAAACCAAGAGATTTACTCCGAATATTTTCAATCCCTGCCTCAGCAAACATTTCAAGTGAACCGAGTAAAGGAGCCAAACTTAACACATGAGGAGTCCCAATCTGAAAGGCCCCCGCATTGCCTGCTGGCGTAAACGTATGCTCCATATCAAATTGCTTTTCTTTATTTGACCCAAACCAGCCCGCTAAGCCCGGTAACACACCAAAATGCTTTCGATTCACATACAACCCTGCAACCGCTCCAGGCCCACCATTAAGATGCTTATAATTGCACCAAAAGGCAAAGTCAACATCCCATTCAGAAAAGGAGTGTGGAATGGCACCGATCGAATGACAGCTATCAAACCCAATTATAATTCCGCGCTTATGTGCCTCATCAGTAAGACGCTTCATATCTAAAATTTGACCACTCCGATACAATACGCTTGGCAAAACCACCAAAGCCACCTCGTCGGTCATTGCCGCAATAATGTCGTCTTCAGCTACATAACGGCCCTCATGACTTTTTACCCGAATAAGATGTTCATCAGGATTAAGCCCATGAATCTGCAACTGACTTTGAAGGGCATATATATCAGATGGAAAATTTAATTCATCCGCTACAATCTTTGTACGTTTCCCTTTTGGCTTATAAAAAGTCGCAACTAATTGATGGAGATTCACCGTCGTGGAACCCGTTACAATTACTTCCTCAAGTGATGCGCCAACAAGCGGAGCAAGTAGTTCGCTTGCCTGTTCAGACATATAAAACCAAGGTTGCCTACCTTGTGTCCAGCCATCAATCCCAAATTCTTTCCAATCCTCTAATGAGCGAAGTAACGAACGTTCGGCCCGCTTTGATAAAAGCCCAAGTGAATTTCCATCCAAATAGATGGTATCCGGTTTTAGATAAAATTCATCACGGAACGTTGCTAACGGATCCTCTCTATCAAGCTTTTTTGCATGCTCTAATAATTTCAAAACGTTTCCCCCTTAAAAGAAATCGTACATATACGCAGGGCGATTCGGAATCATTTTTTCAAATACTTCTATTTCGCTTTCTTCCCCTGCAATCATTCCAACTGCGAAAAGTTCGTTCGGACGTTGATGACCGAATAGTGCCGTTGATAATGCATTAATTGAAAGTTCAATCGCGCCATCTGTTTCGTCGGTAATGCGAACCTCGCCATCTTCTATAAGGAATGTTTTTTCATTCCAAGCTGCAAATGGGTCTGTGATTTGAAGTTTAATCGTCTCGTTTCCAGTAAATTTGTATTCTTGTAGAAATGACTCTACATCAACAATTCGCACCATAAAATACGGGCTTACTTCACGTTTCACCGTCTTTTGTTTCTTTAGAGCGAAGAATAATGGTTCTTTTTCAAATGTAATCATTTCGAGCTCAGAAATCATTGAATCATGCTGACATATAAAATTCCATAAGCCTTGTCTGGCCTCGACATTGACAGGGACAAATTCCTCAACCGTCATCTTACTGTCCTTAATTTCATAAAGGACATAACCAGTTGGCTTATTTGCTGGATCGTAATAAACCGCAATATTCAGATCATCAACCACGCTTTTCCACCAATCATCCTCCCGAACAAGCATCCCTGAGAATGTAGTTGCATACTGCGCATAGATCTGTTTAAGCTCTTCCAGATTGGCGTTTTCAAATTGATAACGCGTGATCGTACCATTTGCAGGTTCAAACATATTCAAATCAGCTTTCTTATGAAGCGTTTTAAGGCGATTGCTAAATAGTTCCCAGCCATATTTTCGGTAAAAAGATACATCAAATGGATGCAACATCGAAACGGTAAATCCCTGTGTCTTCATCGTTTCAAGCGCATACGTAAGCAATTCCTTTACATACCCACGTCTTCGGTATTCCGGATACGTCGCAACACCTGCTATTCCACCCATTTTAAACGATTGATCCCCCACATATGTGGAGAGTGGTATGAGATGAAACTTTGTAGCTAACTTATTATTTTCATAGATTCCATAAATTTGATGGTTTTTAAGTTTTTTAGGAACCTCATCAAGCTGTTGTTCTGAAAGCTTATATGTAAATGCATACTCTGATAAACGCACAGAATCTAAAAATTGTTCTTCAGTAAGTCTTTCGATTGTCATAGCCTACCAACTCCTGTTTAGAAAAGGATTAATCTATTTTGACCATTACTCATATTTACTCGCAGCTAACTTCGTCTAGACTAAAGATATTTTTCGCTTCAAAAACAACAGTTTCCCCTTTGTCCATACACGCTTCTAAAATCTGTGTGTTAATTTTGTGGTTATCTCTAATTTCTAGTATTCTTACAACACCAAACGTTACAATCACAAGACTCCCAATGATTGCAATGAGGAGATTTCGTTTACTTTTACTCATTACTTCACCCCTTCTTTAGGGTAACATAGTTCCCACATTTTTCAATTTACAAAATGAAATTTCGCAATTTTTGTAAAATTATTTTTGTGGATTTTTCAGTTCATCGGGTGTAAGATAGTAACATTAACAATGGGGAGATGGTAGAAAATGAGGAAACGATTCGTTCTAGCCATCATCATGTTTGTTGCGATCATGTCTTTTTCAGCTACAATCGCACATTCCCATGCGTTTAAATCACCTGACATTCAAGAAAACACTGTAACTATTAACAGTGTTTCAATCGACAATTTTTCTTCCAATGATGATGGTAAACCAAAAATTTCTTGGGTGCTTTTTTCAATCACATCGGGTTTTATCGTCCTTCGAGGTGTTTTTAAAAACATCGAAGTCAACAAAACCTACCGAAATTTTATCTGGATAACACCCATTTTTTATCAATCTAATTATGTGGTAAAAGCTCTTTGATTTTTTTACATGATTATAAAAATCAAGGAGGAGAAAAATTATGTGGTTTAGATTTATTATGATTGGATTATGTTCGTTAACGGTGACTAGCCTATTCATCTTTCAAGGTATCGAGATTACACAAGCCTTTAAAGATTTCTTTACAAATAAATAAGATAAAAAAACGAATGTAGAAGTAAGCTCTACATTCGTTTTTTATTTGACCTATTCCTGTGCCATTCTTACCGTTGTGCGATACAGAAGCTCCGTACCTAGTGAGATATCTTCAAAGGTTGAAAATTCCTTAGGATTATGGCTGATTCCATCTTTACAACGGACAAAGATCATTCCATATTCACATTCATAGGACATGGCTAATGAATCGTGAAAAGGGCCGCTCATTAATTCCATTGGTTCCAAGCCAATGCTTTGCATTTCATTACGCATAATGTCTTTGATTCTTTCTGCACAATAACGCGGTTCGCTATTTGTATCTTCAGTAATTTTACAACGTAGCCCGTGCTCTTCGGTAATTTCCTTAATTTTTGCATGTAATTGGGCTTCAAGTTTGTGACGTCTATTTAAATCAATATCTCTTAAATCAACCGTAAAACTCACCTTTTCAGGAATGATGTTACGTGAATCCGGGAAGACCCGTAAACTTCCCACTGTACCAACGGTTGGCGCACCAGGCTCTTGGCTTGCTATCTCATTGAGCGCGATGATGATTTTTGCTGCACCTACAAGGGCATCTTTCCTCATTGGCATTGGAACGGAACCAGCATGCCCAGCAAAGCCCTCTAATTCAACTGTTAACCATAATGGACCTGAAATACCTGTCACAATTCCAACTGGTTTGTTCATATTTTCTAGAACCGGTCCTTGTTCAATATGCATCTCAAGGAATGAACCAATGCTTCCTTTTGGATACTCTGACTCTTTAAATTTTGAAGGATCACAGCCAAATTCAATGAGAGCCTCTCTTCTTGTCACGCCATCCTTATCCTGACGTTCTAACTCATCGTCTTCGAGCTTCCCTAGGATTCCCCTTACACCAAATAATCCTTTATTAAAGCGGCAACCTTCTTCATCTGAAAAAGCAACCACCTCCATTGGACGATTTGGAACAATATGATTCTCTTTCATTGTTTGAATGACCTCAAGTGCCCCTAATACACCAATTGTTCCATCAAATCTTCCACCATAAGGCTGGGAGTCAATATGCGAGCCTAGCATTAAAATCGGGGCATCCGGATTTTCCCCTTCCATTCTTCCAATTAGATTTCCAAAGTGGTCAATTCTAGCTGTTAATCCTGCTTCCTCCATCCAGCCTTTAACCGTTTCTACAGCTTGGCGATCCTCCTTAGATAAGGTTAGGCGGCACACACCCGTTTCACCGATTTTCCCAATTTTTGATAACTCTGTAATTCTTTCTTCCAGTCGTTCCTTATTAATGGTTATTGTTTGGATATTCATAGAATTAACCTCCTATTTATTCAAATGCTAGTTACATACGGTAGGTTATGAGCTTTTGCAACCCCTTCATAGACAACCTTTCCATCAATCACATTTAATCCTTTGTGTAGGGCTCTATTTTCCGCAAAGGCACGTTTATAGCCTTTATTCGCAACCTGTAAAATATAAGGGACCGTTACATTCGTAAGTGCAATCGTAGATGTTCTTGGAACAGCACCAGGCATATTTCCTACTGCATAATGAACGACTCCATGTTTCGTATATGTAGGATTTGCATGTGTTGTAACATGGGTAGCCGTTTCGAATATACCCCCTTGATCAATCGCAACATCGACAATTACTGATCCTTCCTCCATTAACCGAACCATTTCTTCTGTCACCAATTTCGGAGCTTTAGCTCCTGGAATAAGGACAGCACCAATCACAAGATCCGATTCCGCTACCGCTTGGCCAATCGTAAATGGATTTGACATCAAGGTTGTGATGGAATTGCCAAAGATATCATCTAACTCTCGCAATCTTGTAGCACTAACATCTAAAATCGAGACTTGCGCACCAAGGCCAACTGCAATTTTTGCAGCATTCATTCCGACTACGCCACCGCCAATAACGGTGACTTTTCCTCGACTTACTCCAGGTACGCCACCTAGAAGAACACCTTTTCCACCTTTTGTTTTTTCAAGAAAAGAGGCTCCAATTTGTGTGGCCATCCGTCCTGCAACTTCACTCATTGGGGTAAGTAATGGAAGGCTTCTGTCCTCTAACTGCACGGTCTCATATGCAATCGCAACAACATTCTTATGAATTAGGGCCTCTGTAAGCTCTCGATCTGCGGCGAGATGCAAATAGGTGAATAATAGTAATCCATCATAAAAATATGGATATTCCTCTTGGATTGGTTCTTTTACTTTTATCACCATATCGCAAGCCCATGCATCTGCAGCAGTTGGCACAATCGTTGCTCCTGCATCAATATAAAGTTGATCAAAGAAGCCTGAATTCATGCCCGCTCCCGTTTCAACAAAAACCTTATGGTTATGTTGAACCAGCTGCATCACACCAGCAGGAGTTAAGGCCACACGATTTTCATTATTTTTTATTTCCTTCGGTACTCCAATTCTCATTTCCATCCACCTTTCTTTTTTCTTGGGAAAAACACCCGCAATCTATTTCCTTTATGAAAATAGATTACGAGTGTTGATACATACCTTTTTTTACAATGACTTTATTTCTTCAATTAGGGTTCTTTGGACAAATTCTAGGTCTTCCTCAGAAATTGAAAGAGGTGGTGCGAGGGTTAAGACATTATTGTACCCTGCTACTGTCGCTCCATTTTTTCCGATAATTAGACCCCTTTGTAGGCACCCTGCGATCACTTTATTGACTTGACTTACTTCAAGTGGTTCCTTCGTTTGTTTATCCTTGACGAGTTCAAGCCCAATCAATAAACCTTTTCCTCTAATATCACCAACATAAGGATGGTCCACTAAAGCTACTGTAAGGCCATCTTTCAATTTGTCACCGAGTTGCTTTGACCGTTCAAAAAGCTTTTCCTTTTCCATAATTTCTAGGTTTTTAAGTGCCAATGCACATGCTGCTGGGTTTCCACCAAACGTATTAACATGACGGAAATAGTCATATTCCTCTGACCCTTTAAAAGCTTCGTATATTTCTTTTTTCACGGCTGTTGCTGATAATGGCAGATATGCACTTGTAATTCCTTTTGCCATTGTAATGATGTCTGGTTTTACACCGTAGTTCATAAATCCAAATGGTTTGCCTGTTCGCCCGAACCCACAAATAACCTCATCAACAATGAGTAGGGCACCATGCTTTTCACATACTTCCTTTACTCCAGCCATGTATTTGTCAGGTGGAACAATGACTCCACCACCAGTAATGATTGGTTCCATGATCACGCCTGCTATTGTTTCACTAAGCTCCCATGTCATCACACGGTCTATTTCCTGAACAGACTGTAATTCCGACGCTCCTGCATCCACCTTGTCATCAGATCGATATAAGTCAGGTGGCGAGACATGGAGGAAGCCTGGTGCAAGCGGTTCATATTTATATTTACGCTGTGCTTGCCCGGTTGCAGCTAGAGACCCCATGGAATTACCATGGTAAGCACGATAACGTGAAATAAATTTGTATCGGGAGTGTTCCCCTTTTTGCTGATGGTATTGTCTAACTAATTTAAAAGCCGTCTCATTCGCTTCCGACCCACTATTAGAGAAGAAAATAACATACTCGTCTCCAAGCATTTCATTTAGTTTTTCAGCAAGTTGAATCGCTGGTTCATGGCTTTGTGTTAATGGATAATAGGCCATTTGCTTGAGCTGCTCATACGCAGCTTGCGCTAACTCTTCTCTTCCATATCCCACATTTACACACCAAAGCCCTGACATACCATCAAGATAACGCTTCCCATTATGGTCTGTTACCCATGATCCTTCTGCTTTCTTAATGACCAACGTAGAATTTGGATTATATGGTTTCATAGCATGCCATAAATAATCCTTATCCTTTGTTAAAAGGTCTTCACTTTGTGTAACCTTTGTCATACCCGCTCCCCCCTTATCCTTAATCAAATGCGCCTCTGCGTATTTGCGCCCAGATTATTTTCGAGCCCTGCTCGAAAAGCTTCCTTTGAAAATCTGTGGCATCCGCCGGAGGCAAACTTTATTCAGTAGGGGTTAAAACCTACTGAATAAAGTTAGTAATCAAAACGAGATGTAATCATTTTTTTACGCGTATAAAAATTTACTCCATCCTTCCCATTCACATGGAGGTCGCCATAGAATGAATCCTTCCAACCAGAGAATGGGAAAAAGGCCATTGTCGCAGGTACACCCACATTGATGCCAAGCATTCCCGCTTCTGCTTCTTCTCTAAATTGCCTTGCCGCCCTAGCATCCTTTGTATAGATGGTGGCGCCGTTCCCAAATCGGGACTTTTGAATATATTCAAGACCTTCGTCTAAATCCTTGGCACGTAATAGACTTAAAACGGGTGCAAAGATTTCTTCTTTAGCAATCGTCATTTCTGGGGTTACATGGTCAAAAATGGTTGGGCCCAAAAAGTTGCCTTCTGGCATTTCATCCATTTCTTTTCTGCCGTCTCTAATAAGTTGCGCACCTTCTTCAAGCCCTTTTTCTACATAACCAAGTACTTTATTTAGATGTGACTCGCGGATAACAGGTGTTAAGAGCACCTCATCATCCATTCCATTTCCAATCGTGAGACGATCTGCAGCATCCTTTAACGCAGATACAAACTTTTCTCCATCTCCTACAACGACAACGGCACTACAAGCCATACATCGCTGCCCTGCACTACCAAATGTAGAGCTTATGATATTGGCTACTGCTTTTTCCATATCGGCATCTGGCATCACAATATGATGGTTTTTTGCACCTGATAAAGCTTGAACGCGTTTCCCTTGTTGCGCTGCACGTTCATATACGTATTTCGCAACTGGCTGTGAGCCTACAAATGAAATTGCACTGACATTCGGATGATCTAACAAACCATTTACAACATCATGTGCCCCATGAACAACATTTAAAACGCCGTTTGGTGCACCCGCTTCTGTAAATAATCTAGCAAGCTCATTAGCTAGCATTGGCGTCCGCTCTGATGGTTTTAAAACAAACGTATTTCCACAAGCAATTGCCAATGGGAACATCCACATTGGGACCATCATTGGGAAATTAAATGGAGTAATTCCGCCTACTACTCCTAGTGGATATCGGAACATTTCAGAATCAATATCCTCTGCAATATTTGATAATGTCTCGCCCATCATTAAGGTAGGTGCACCTGCTGCAAATTCAACACATTCAATCCCTCGTAGAACTTCACCATGTGCCTCTTTATATGCTTTACCGTTTTCTTGGACAACAAGTCTTGCTAGCTTTTCATGATTCTCCATTAATAAATAGTGATATTTGTATAAGATCCTTGCCCTTTTGGGAACAGGAGTATTTTTCCATGTTTTAAATGCTTCCCTAGCCGCTTTTACAGCTAAATCTACATCTTCCTTTGAAGAAAGCGGCACACGTACTAATGTTTCTTTTGTTGCTGGATTGGGTACCTCAAGTGATTGAGTTCCAAAGGCGTCCACCCATTCCCCATTAATATAATTTTTCAGAACAACTGTTTCATTTTTGACTACTGACATTTTTTGTACAGCCTCCTTTTTCGTATTTCAATATTCGTTAATCCTTAACCTATATGTAAATTATCCCTTATAATGAAAATGCTTTCATTAGACATTCTGTAAAATAACTGCTTGTTATTTTTCCACATTATGAATACTCCTTGCACGAAAAAACCCACTAACTCTAGTGGGCTATAAAACTTGCTTTTTCTCTTTTAGTTGATTTGATGAAATTAAAAACTCATATGATAAAATCATAAATTCAATCGCGAGCCGTTTTTCGTGATTCATAAAATCTGAGCCTAGTAGCTTTTCTAGTTTTTGAATGCGGTGATATAATGTTTGCCTTACTACAAATAAACGCTTTGCCGTTTCTTGTTTCGAGCCGTTACATGATAAATAGGTTTTAAGTGTATCCATTAGTTTTCCATTATATTTTTTATCATATTCGATTACCGGCTCCAAATACTCTAATACAACCTCCTGCAAATCGATATGTCTGTTAAGTAACGAAATAAGCCTAAAAATATGTAAGTCATCATAAAAATAGCTTTGGGCTGGTATCGACATACGGTTTTGAATTCGAATTGTTTCTATCGCAGTTTGATAGCTTTTATGTAGATCTGTGAGCTCTTCTATAAATTTTCCAACGCCAAGTATTGGTTTGACCTTGTCATTACCTAGTTGTGAATCAGAGTCCATTAATCTTTGGATTCCATCTTGTACTCTCGCTTTCCACGTCACATGATTTCGTTCATTGAGAAGGATAAAAACAATTGTGTTTCTTTTATCTGCTACGTAAAGGGAAAACCCCTGTTGTTCAAAAACGGCACGGGTAAACATTTTGAAATAAGTTAAATCACTTGTGGAATAATCTTCAATGGAATCTATTTTACAAATACATACAACCGCCCCTTTTGGTTTACTAGTTGAAGTAAGAGCTAGATAGTCTTTTATCGATTCTTCGTTTTGTTCACCTTCCAACCAATCATTGATCCATTCAGTTTCTTCTACTTTATGTTTTTCCTCTACATAAAGATTACGAAGAAAAAGCTGTGCAAGGGCAGTTGCAGTTCGATCTAAAATGAGTTGATCAAATTCAGTTAGCTCTCTATCCTCAGAAATGATTGCAAGTTCTGCATAGCTTTCACCTAGCAAATGGATAGGAATTTTGGCTATATAAGTCGAATCTTCAGTCTGGGATTGCAGGTTTTCTAGTAGTTTCTTTCGTTTTTGCTCGGTAGCTTCTGGAATAAATTGAGTTTCCCTGTTCGTAAAGAGGATAATTACTTGGACTTGGAGATAACTTCTAATAAATTTAAGAATTTCAACATAATGATCGATGGTTAATAATCTTTTATTTAATGCCTGTGAGTAACTTTCAAGATTGGAAATCATTTGATATTGGCTGTTAATAAGTAGCCCATGAATATCTTGCGTGATTTCAACAAAAGGTACTTCCTTTAAAAAAAGGATAATGGGAAATTGGGACTTGTTTGCGAGTTCAATGATTTCTGGTGGGATCGATGAGGTGTATATTCCTAATTCAATACAAATACCTGCTGCCTGCGAATCAATTAATTGCTCAATGACGGAGATAAATTTCTCCTTATTATCCCTCCAAGCAACACCGGTTGAAAGAATTAATTCATTTCCATTTAAGAGATTCTTAATATTTACGATTTCAACAACGTGGACCCATTTTACTTGTCGCCCGAGTCCCTCTTTACCGGCGATTACTTTAATACTTTCAAAATGCTTTCGACTTAAAATATCATCAACTGTAATATATGATTTCAATCTACAGCTCTCCTAAATTGAATTTTCAGATTAGTTCCATTATACGCGATAACTTGTCATTAAAGGAGTGTTTTTCCAAATATTTTTATACTTTCCTGTTAAATGCCGCAAAAAAGCCAGCACCCTTCAACTGGTACTGGCTTTCAACTATTTTTATATTGGAACAGAAAACATTATGCACCTTCCTTTTGTTGCTTAATAAGCATGACTGCAAAGTACTTACGCCCTTCTGGGGTGATAATGTGTAAGGTTTCTTTTTCATCTTTTTTCTCAAAATCTACGAACGCTCCACTTAGGTTCTCGATAACACTTGTGATTTTATAGCCTTTTTGAAAGAAATAATCCACTTTGTCTCTCTCTTGCAAAAAAACTTGATACCCTGACATGTACTGACACTCCTTTGTTTAATGTTTCAGGTACTATGCAGTCGTTTCTCGATCGATATCAGCCTCATAAATATTGGTGTCTTCTTCGACAGTCCCTCCAGGTAGAGCCCAATTTAATAACACGCCCAAAATAGCTGAAAGTGCCATCCCATGTATTTCAAAGTTTGCTGAAAACTTCATAATGGCTCCACCGATTCCGACAACTAAAATAACGGATGAAATAATGAGGTTACGCTTATCACCCAAATCTACTTTACTATCAACAAGCATCCGTAATCCAGATGCAGCGATAATCCCAAATAAAAGGAGAGATATGCCACCCATTACTGCTGTTGGAATTGAGCTAATGAGAGCTGTAATTTTACCGATAAACCCAAATAGTATCGCAAACACAGCTGCCCCGCCAATAACAAAGACACTAAACACTCTCGTGATGGCCAATACACCAATATTTTCACCGTACGTCGTATTCGGCGGACCTCCCATTAATGCTGCTAGCATTGTGGCAAGCCCGTCTCCCATTATCGAACGATGTAAACCTGGCCTTTGAATGAGATCTTTTTGAACGACTTTACTTAACACCATTTGGTGTCCAATATGTTCAGATAATGTGACAATTGAAACAGGTACCATGAGTGCAACAATACTAAGAGTTACAGTGGGAGAATAATGAACAAATGGAAAAAGAAAATCAGGTACTTCGAAAATTTTTGCAATCTTAACACCGGATAAATCCACTAAGCCAACAATGGCAGCATAAATATATCCTCCAACTATTCCAATTAAAACGGGAATTAAATTTAAAAAGCCTTTAAGGAAAATGGAGCTCAAAATAACAATCGCTAAGGTCACTAATGCAACTGTAAAATGAAGGATACTATATTCACCATTTGCGTTATTCATTGCCATCCCAACTGCTGTCGGCGCAAGACTTAGTCCAATCACGATAATAACAGGCCCAACAACTACTGGTGGAAGTAATTTTACCAGCCATTTATGGCCTGTAGCTTTTATAACTAAAGCAACGATCCCATAGACAATACCGGCTAGAAAACTTCCAATCATTGCCGCACCAGGACCATCTGCAGCTGTTGCCGCAATGATCGGGGCAATAAATGCAAATGACGAACCAACATATGCTGGAACTTGACCTTTGGTTATAATCAGAAAAGTGAGCGTACCAATTCCACTTGAAATAAGGGCTACACCTGGACTCAAGCCAACGAGATACGGAACTAGGATGGTTGCACCAAACATGGCAAACAAATGCTGAATGCTTAATACCAAAAACTTACCTGGTGGCGGTGTCTCGTTTATCCCCAAAACAACCTTCGAATCTTCACTGCTCATACCAAATCCCCCTTTTCATTTGTTATTGTTGAATTATATATTCTTAATATTCTGAATTATATTGGCGGATACTCACCTCATTTCTTACTTTAAACGAAGGAAGGAGTTACTCCCTCCTTCCTAGCACAGCATATGAATTAAATTGTAGCCGTTTTATCTTTTACAACTTCGTAATTTACTCCGTACTTTGCACGCTTAATAAATTGACCTGCTCCTAGTTTTCCAACAAACTTCTTATCACGGACAACAAATTCTCCTCTAGATAGAACAGATATTGGTTCTCCGGTAAATTTCATTCCCTCAAATGCACTGTAATCGACTGCCATATGGTGAGTCTCGGCAGAAATCGTCCGCTCGATATTCGGATCAAAAATGACAAGATCAGCATCAGCACCCACCGCTATCGTGCCTTTCTTTGGATACAGCCCAAACAGCTTTGCCACTCTGGTAGAGGTTAAATCTACAAATTGATTAAGTGAAATTCTTCCCTTTTTTACACCTTCTGAGAATAAAACAGTTAGGCGGTCTTCAATCATTGGACCTCCATTAGGAATTTTCGAGAAGTCACCTAAACCAAGCTCTTTTTGTCCTTTAAAATCAAACGAACATTGATCTGATCCAAATGTTTGAAGTTGTCCGGTTCTCAATGCATTCCATAACACCTCTTGGTTCCACTTTTCACGTAGTGGAGGAGACCAGACGTACTTAGCTCCTTCAAAATTTGGCTTTTCTAAATAGGTTTGATCAAGGACTAAATATTGAGGGCATGTTTCTCCCCAGACATCAAACCCTTTTTCTCTTGCTGCTGTGATTGCTTTTACAGCATCAGCACAAGTAACATGAACAACATAAAGTTGAGAATTTGCAAGTCCTGCAAAGGTTGCAGCTCTTTCTGTAGCCTCCCCCTCGATTTCCTGTGGTCTCGTTAATGCATGATAGATTGGATCTGTTTTTCCTTCACTTAATGCCTTTTTCACAAGATAGTCTATGACGTCACCATTTTCCGCATGAACCATGACCAGTGCTCCTAAATCCTTTGCCACAACTAATGTTTTAAATAAAGTTTCATCATCTGCCTGAAGCACATTTTTGTATGCCATAAATACTTTAAAGGATGTGATTCCTTCATTTTCGATTACGGATGGAAGCTCATTTAAGACAGCATCCGTTACCTCTCCGATAGATAAGTGAAAGCCATAATCAATTACTGCCTTCCCTTTTGACTTCTGATGCCATGTTTGAATGGCATCCTTCAGAGGTTCCCCTTTATTCGATAAGCAAAAATCAATAACCGTTGTTGTTCCTCCAAAGGCAGCCGCAATTGTTCCAGTTTCAAAATCATCTTTAGAGACTGTTCCTCCGAACGGCATTTCTAGATGAGTATGCGGATCAATTCCGCCTGGAAAAACATAGCATCCATTTGCATCAACTACTTCTGCACCTTCAGTCGAGAAATTTCTCCCAATTTGACTAATCACACCATTTTCCACAAGAATTTCTGCTTGATACGTATCTGTTGCTGTTACAATTGTTCCATTCTTGATCACTTTTTTCATCCAAAGTCCCCCTCAAAGAACGAAATAGCATTTATTTTACAGAGTCAATTTTACAACTAACTGCACCGAGTGCCGCCTGACGCTCATTCCATGTCATTGGAGGTAATCCACTTGGTACTTCAACCATATCAATTGCCCCATCAACAGGACATACAATCGAACATAAATTACAGCCGACACAGTCTTCCTCTCTTACTTTTAAAATGTTGTAGCCATTTCCATCCTTAAGCATGTCGATACATTGATGGGATGTATCTTCACATGCAATATGACATTTATTACAGTTAATACAAACATCATTATTGATCCGTGCTACAATTTTATAGTTAAGGTCAAGGTCACCCCAGTCAGAATATCTCGGCACTGTTTTTCCGACGATATCCATAACTGAAGCAATCCCTTTTTCATCCAGATAGTTTTCTAACCCTTCAATCATGTCCTCAACAATCCTAAAGCCATGATGCATTGCTGCGGTACACACCTGAACCCCTGAGGCTCCCATCAACATATATTCAACTGCATCTTGCCAAGTTGAAATTCCACCAATTCCTGAAATTGGAATGTTGATATGGGGACTTCTTGCACATTCCGCAACCATATTAAGGGCAATCGGCTTAACAGCTGGACCACAATATCCACCATGCGCACCTTTACCCCCGACATGTGGAATTGTATTCCACGTATCTAAATCAACTCCTGCTAAACTATTAATTGTATTAATCATACTGATGGCATCGGCTCCCCCTCTAGTAGCAGCCTCTGCAGTAGCCGTGATATCTGTAATATTAGGAGTAAGTTTCACAATAACCGGTGTTTGCGCAACTTCTTTTACCCAATAGGTTTGTTGTTCTACCAGTGAAGGTACCTGACCAGATGCAGAACCCATTCCTCTTTCTGCCATACCATGTGGGCATCCAAAATTGAGTTCTAGTCCATCTACTCCTACTTCTTCCACTCTCTTTACGATTTCATGCCACTTTTCTTGTTTTGGTTCAACCATTAGTGAGGCAATGATTGTATGATTGGGAAAGAGCTTTTTCGTTTCTTTAATTTCTTTTAAATTCACCTCTAAAGGACGATCCGAAATTAATTCAATATTGTTAAATCCCGCTACTCGTTGCCCATTAAAACTAACAGCTCCAAATCGAGATGTGACATTTAAAATCGGGTCACCTAATGTCTTCCATACTGCTCCACCCCAGCCTGCATCAAATGCCCGTTGCACTTGGTAACCAGAATTTGTTGGAGGAGCAGAAGCCAACCAAAATGGATTAGGGGATTCTATACCTGCTAAATTTATTCGTAAATCGGCCATAGATAAGCCTCCTTATCACCTTTTCGTTTTTTACACAATCTCGGAAACTGCACCGAACATGACCTTGTGAATCGCATATGCCGCATCTTTACCTTGCTGTGCCGCTGAAACAACCATTGCTTCTCCTTGACCCTTTCCAAAAATCACGTCACCACATGCAAAAACCTTTTTATTGGATGTTTGAAGGGTTTCTTGATTGATTTTCACAACTCCACCATTATGATCAAGACCGAATTGTTCAATAAGCTCTGTATATCTTGTTTGACCAATGGCTTTAATTACCGCATCAACCTCTAAGATGAACTCAGAGCCCTCTATTGGTACAGGACGTCTCCGCCCATCTTTACCCGACTCACCAAGCTCCATTTTGATGCATTCGATTGCTTTCACACATCCTTGTTCGTCACCAACGATTTTCTTAGGCACTGTTAGCCATCTAAATTCAACACCGTCTTGTTTGGCAAATTCATATTCAAAATCATAGGCAGTCATTTCTTCAACCGTTCTTCTATAAAGGATTTTTACATTTTCAGCTCCTAATCGGACCGAACATGTCGCTCCATCAATAGCCGTATTACCTGCACCAATGACAACAACCTTCTTACCTAAGAACTGGTCTGAGATTGGCTTTGTTTTGGTTTCTTTTACAAAATCGATGGCATCGTAAACGCCATCCAATTCTTCACCATCAATACCAAGTGAAGGCACCTTTGACATTCCAATTGCTAGAATGACGGCATCAAAGTTATGAAGAATATCATCTACCGAAATATCCTCTCCAACTCTCGTATTGGTTCGGATTTTAACATCTAAGCTCTCTACCTGCTTAACCTCCCAGAATGATATATTCTGCGGAAGTCTAAATGAGACAATTCCGTAAGTGTTTAAGCCTCCAGCTTTTTCCGCTGCCTCAAAAATAGTAACGTCATAGCCGAGTAAACCAAGTTCTCTTGCTGCGGACAGTCCAGCAGGGCCACCCCCAACAATTGCAACTGTTTTTCCATTTTTCTTACCTGGTTCGAAAAGTACCTGTTCATTTCGTATGGCCCAGTCGGTCGCATATCTTTGTAAATCACCAATCATGATAGGTTTTGTGGAATGATTTAAAACACAAGCACCCTCACAAAGTTCCTCTGTTGGGCAAACTCGAGCACAACTAGCTCCGATAGGATTGGATTTCATAATCGTTTTTGCTGATCCTTTTACGTTTCCAGAAGCAATTTTTTTAATAAAGGTAGGGATGTCAATACCGGTAGGGCAAGCAGTAATGCAAGGGGCGTCATAGCAATAAAGGCAACGATTCGATTCTTCAATGGCTTCGCGGTTGGTTAATCCAGGGTTCACTTCATTGAAATTCATTTTTAAATCCTGATATGAAATTCTAGTGTTTGAAAGACTCATAGATTTACCTCCTTGATATAGTGGAAGTTGCAATATCATAAGGCCACAACATTGCAACTATATAAACCCACAAATAGAAAGCGTTTTCAATTAATAGTAGTATTACCTACTCTTTTTTATGACTAAGTAGGATCAGTTGTCCGAAAAATACGAACTTTATGTCTATTTTACTTATTACCTAGTACGATTGCATTATACAGAGTGTTAAAAGATAAAAGCTGTTTTCTACTCATAATGTAAAAAACAAAAAAAGAGCGAGAAATTTAAGCCACAATGACTAGTAGCTTTAAACCTTCGCTCTGTTTTTTAATTTACAATCTTAAAATCTGAATTCTTGTAGATCAATTTATTTACTTTTAAATTATAATCATTAATAAATTCATTCTGAAACGATTCCCACTCACCTAGGGAATCATAATATTTAGCCATCGTATTCTTCTTGCCTACCTTTTTTCCTCTAACTATAAATTCCTTTGGAGCATAGTAATGAACATCTCCATTTTTTTTCAGCTTGATTGGAATGATAACGGAAAAATCAATACCCATTTTTTTGTCGCGAACAACCATTTTCTTGGTCACACTGTTATCTGTCCTGTCAATCACTTGTGTCAAACAGTAAGCACGCTCATTTTCGTATGAAATCTTGTTAACTCCGTTACGTTTTACGGTAGTCATTTATCCGTCCTCCTAAGGTAAGTACTTACTTAATCATAACACATTAATCATATAAAGCTAATTTTTGGAAATGTAGACGAATGCCACAAAAATAAAAAGGAAGAAATCGATTTGATTTCTTCCCTTGAATAAATAATCCGTTAGCTATTAGTTTTGTCCGTTTCCATTTTTACCTTGGCTGTTACCATTGCCTTGACCTTTACCGTTGTTCCCTTTGTTTTGGCCATTATTTTTGTTCGCATGATTATTTTGTTTTTGTTCTTTTGCTTCTTGTTGTTTTTCAGTCTTTTTAACTTGTGCTTGTTGCTTTTTCTCTTGTACTTTTTCTAGAGCTTGATCACGCTTTTCGTTTACTTTTACTTGTTTCTTTTCTACTACAGGAGCAGCAACCACTGGTTGTACCTCTGTTTCAGTTGTTTCTTCCACTACTGGCTCAACCGCTGCATCTTCAACTACTACTTCTTCCTCAACAACTGGTTCTTCAGTTGTTTCTTCGATCGCTTCTTCTTCATGCTTAGCTGCAAATTTTTGTGCTTTTTTCTCAAGTTTTGCAAGCTTCTTATCTAATTTTGCAAATGATTTTTGGATATTTTTCATTAACGCTTTTTGAGCAGTAGGATTTTTTACATTCGCTAGTGCTGCAGTTAATGCGTCAATGTTATTTGCAAGCTTCACTTCAACTTCTGTACCTTCTGATTCAACAGCAACGTCCTCTTCTACTACTGCATCTTCTTCTACAACTTCCTCTTCAGGTGTTACTGTTTCTTCTTCAACAGCATCTTCTTCTGTTGCTTCAGTTTCTTCGTTAGCAATTTCTTCAGAATCTGTTAGAGTTTCAGTAGCAGCTTCTTGCGTTTCGATTGCTTTTTGAAGTAACTCTTCAGCTTCTTCTGTTTTACCTTCGGCTAATAAAGCATTTGCTTCTGCAATGCGCTCTGCTGCGAAATCAGCTAACAGTTTTGCTTCTTTGTAATCATCAACTGTTACTGCAAGACGTACTTTTTCAATCATTTGTTTTACAAAGTAAAAGAAATCTCCAGGTACTAAAGATGGTGCTTCTTCAGCTTGAACTTCCTCTTCAGTTGCCTCTTCTTCAGCCATTTCTTCATTCTCATCTGATTCAACTTCTTCAGTTTTTTCTTCCTCTGTTACTTCTTCACCTTCGATTACTTCCTCAGTAGCTTCTTCCTCTGCCACTTCTTCGCCTTCGACTACTTCCTCAGTAGCTTCTTCACCAACGTTTTCTTCTACAACCTTCTCTTCAGAAGTACCGTAGTTTACCGGAATTTGTTCTACAACCGTTTCTTCCGTAACAACTGTATCTTGCTCAGTACCTTCCTCATTTGCAAAAGCAGCTGGTGTTGCTAAAGATAAAATAAGTGCTGATGCTACTGTTCCGCTAACGATAGACTTTTTGAAATTTCGTTTCTTCATTTATGATTTCCCCCTATTTGTGAATTACGATAAAAGCATTCGACGAAAGCTGACAGATATATGTCCGTTTATTACTAAAAAAATAATATATGATTCATAAGTCTAATGAAATGCTAAAAAATTGCCAAAAGACCTAGTGCGATTGGCACTAGGTCTTAGTTATTTGTTTAGGACTTTGTTGGTGACTTCGACATTTTTTCTGTTATAAACTCTTTAATTAATTGGGTGGCTTCTTCTACATTTTTCACATGCAGTACTTTGCTTCGGTCCTCTGATATTTGTTCCGCTGTATAGTGATACCTTGGATCATAATAATACTCCAATAGTAATTTCACGGCTGAATGATAATCTCCGGATTCAAGATCTTTTTCAATCTGTGTTGCAATTGGAGTATGAATTCTCTTTTTGATTCGTTGGAAGGCAGCCATACAATCGTTTGGAAATTCCCACGGACGGTAATCTTCTAAAATGTTTAACACGCGCTCCTCCATCGGCAGGTCAACAAAAATATGGTATCCTTCTTCCTTTAAATTCAGTAAAAAGTCAGGTATAGTCGCTCGACCAACACGTTTGCTTTCAGCCTCCAACAGTACATATGGTGATTTTTTTATCTGCAGAGACCGTTCTACAAGCATCAAGTCAAACACTTTTTGATTATGCGGCTTTTTCCCAATCATCCCAAAAACCGATCCACGATGATTGGCCATTCCTTCTAAATCAAGAACAGGATATCCATTATCCTGAAGCTCGTTTAAAATTTTTGTTTTCCCGGAACCTGTGTATCCATTGATGACCAATGCCTTTGGTTTAAAATCAGTCGCAAGCTCTTCTAGTTTTTCTACGACCCATTCTCGATATCCTCGGATTCCTCCAATTAGTCGTTTTGCATTGATTCCCATTAAATCAATAAGGGTTGCTGATGTCTTACTGCGCATCCCTCCACGCCAACAATAAACAATCTTTTCCTCTTCTGGGAGTTTCGAGAACTCTCTTATAAAATTGGGAAGCTTGGCAGAAACAATTTCAAGTCCTTTTTCCTTTGCCGCGTCTGGACTAATTTGTTTATAAACGGTTCCTATTTCTGCACGTTCTTCATCCGTAAAAATGGGGATATTTACACTACCAGGTATATTAGATTCAGCGAATTCAGAAGGGGAACGCACATCAACAATGGCTATTGGTTTCTCCTTCTGTAATTCCCGTAATTCGTCTACAGATATATCTTGAAACATCTATTTTCTTCCCTTCTATTATATGTTCAAATTGGAGGATGAAAAGAACCAAGAAGTTCGAGGCGGCGCAGTTTTGAGTAGCGGAACGTATGTTATTGATACGTGAGCAACGGAAAAACAAGCCAACGATGAAATTCGATGTGTTATTTTCACCGGACTATTTGAACATCCCTTCCAAAGTGTCTATCTACACTATTTCCACATTCTCTCTCTCCTATTATAAATCAGAAAAACTTCTTTAGCTTAAAAGATGCAATTACATTAATTTTTTGAAATGATAGAATGAATATAATGATTGATTTCGGAGGAGTCTTTATGCTTATACCATCCCTGGCAAAAAAAATTATAAAAGAAGTACGTAGATTAATTGATGAGGATATTATTATCGTAGATGTTTCGGGAACGATTATTGCAAGTACGGATTCAACTCGAATCGGAAGTTTTCACGAAGGTGCACTCCTTTCAAGTAGGGATCAAAAGAAAATGATCATCACAAAAGATATGGAAAATCACTTAAAAGGGGTAAAGGCAGGCATCAATTTACCTATTCTTTATCAGCACAATGTTGTTGGAGTTATTGGTATAACTGGAAACCCTGAAAAAGTATCCTCATACGGAGAGCTCCTGAAAAAAATGACGGAGCTTTTAATCAAAGAGAGCTACTATGCTGAGCAAATGGAATTAGAGTCTCGTGCACTTGAAACCTTCGTCTTTGATTGGCTTCACAGTAATGAAGAAACTCCAGAGTTTGTTAAGCGTGCAGAGCATTTAAATATTGATCTTACTCTTAAACGACAAGTGGTAATGGGCTTCATTAAAAGTGAAACAGTAATTCCACTCCGGGATATATCTAATCACTTGCAACAAAGTTCATTTTTAAATGAGAACGAAATTTTTGTCAGATGGGGAAATGAACGATTCCTACTCCTGTTAACTGACCGTTCTAAAGAGCAAACACAAAACAGCCTTCAATTAATTAAGAGAAAATTAGAAGGTAGTTTTACTGTAAAGATATCGTTTGGAGTGGGAAGCGAGGAGCCCTTGCTAAAAAAATCTTTTGAGGAAGCTGAACGCGCTCTTAAAGTGGCAAAACGGACTGACTCTATACAATTTGATGAAGAACTCATTTTAGAAATGCTTGTTCATGAAACTAGCGGACAAGTGCAATCAGATTATGTGAGACGTACGATTATTAAGCTCTTAGATGAGGATGGAACACTAGTTAAGACGTTAGTTGAATTTATTTTAAAAAATCAGTCCATCAAAGAAACTGCTGAGTCTCTTCATATTCATGTGAATACTCTTTCTTATCGTTTTAATAAAATTGAAGAACGCACCGGCTTACATCCAAAAAACTTTGTCGATTTAGCAGCCCTTTATCTCGGGTTACTATTATTGGATAAATCCATAAAAGTTTTTGAATAATACCTCAAATATTTGTGGATTTCTACATAGCGGAACTATCCGCTTTTTTTTATGCTTATAAATAAGAAGATTTTTTGGAGGCGTTCTCATGATTGATACAAATGCAAAACAGCAATTTATAAAAATCGTCGGACCTGAAAACTATGATGATTCAAAAACAGGTCGACTTGTGTACTCGTATGATGCGACACCACAGTTCCAGTCAATGCCTGATGCAGTGATTTCTCCTCGAAACAAAGAGGAAATATCGGAAATCGTCAAGGTGTGTAATGAATACAAAATTCCGATTGTCCCTCGCGGCTCTGGGACAAATCTCTGTGCAGGCACTTGCCCAACTGAGGGTGGACTTGTCCTTCTTTTTAAACATTTAAATAAGATTTTAGAAATTGATGAAGAGAATCTAACGATAACAGTCCAACCTGGGGTAATTACTCAGGAAGTGACAACTGCTGTAGAGGCAAAGGGTTTATTTTATCCACCAGATCCTGGCTCGATGAAAATATCGACAATCGGAGGCAATATCAATGAGAATTCCGGCGGATTACGCGGCCTTAAATATGGGGTAACACGAGATTATGTTATGGGGCTTGAGGCTGTATTGGCGAATGGCGAAATCATTAAAACCGGAGGAAAGCTAGCGAAGGATGTTGCTGGATATGACCTCACTCGCCTCTTTGTCGGCTCAGAAGGTACTCTTGGCATCATTACGGAAGCCACACTTAAGCTCATTCCAATGCCTGAAACGAAAGAGACCATTCTTGCCCTTTATCAGGATTTGGAGTCAGCTGCAAAATCGGTTTCAAAAATTATCGCAAGTAAAATCATACCGATTACGTTAGAGTTTCTCGACCAACCTACTCTTGAAGCGGTCGAAGCCTTTGCAAAAATCGGACTTCCAACCGATGCAAAAGCAGTCCTTCTTATTGAACAGGATGGTCCTGCAGAAATAGTAAAACGCGATATTGCTAGAATCAAAGAAATTTGCAAGGAAGAACATGCGGTATCTGTGAAATCTGCGGAATCTGAGGAGGAGGCTGAGGCCTTACGAACAGCAAGGCGGGCTGCACTTTCTGCTCTTGCACGCTTAAAACCGACTACCATTTTGGAGGATGCAACTGTCCCCCGCTCTGAAATTGCAAACATGGTAAACGCAATTGGAGTAATCGCTAAAAAATACGACTTGAATATTTGTACCTTTGGTCATGCCGGAGATGGAAATCTTCACCCTACTTGCTTAACAGATGTCAGAGACCGTGAAGAAATTGAACGTGTTGAAAAAGCGTTTGAAGAAATTTTTGAAAAAGCGATTGAGCTTGGCGGTACGATTACTGGCGAACACGGTGTCGGCGTAATGAAAGCACCTTATCTTGAAATGAAGCTAGGTGCCGCAGGGATTGCTGCGATGCAAGCGATTAAAACGGGGCTTGATCCTAACAACATCATGAATCCAGGCAAAATGTTTGCAAAGGATTCTAGAAAACGTGTGGTGGTTTCAAAATGACAACGATTCAAGAACAACAAAAAATCCAAAAAGAATTCCAATCACGGATGGACCAAAATGAATTATTAAACTGTATGCGCTGTGGGTTCTGTCTTCCTACCTGCCCTACCTATATCGAATCCGGCTATCAAGAATCTCACTCACCAAGGGGAAGAATTGCGTTAATGAAAGCAGTTGTGGACGGGCTCATTGAACCTGATGAGGACTTTGAAAGATCATTAAATATGTGTTTGGGTTGTCGAGCTTGTGAACCAGTTTGTCCATCAGGCGTCAATTACGGGCACCTTTTAGAAGAAGCAAGAGATATCGTTCATCAAAACAAAAAGCATTCGATAACCGTGAAAGCCATCAGAAATACAGTTTTTGAAGGTCTTTTCCCCCATCAAAATCGGATGCGTACGTTAACAGGTTTACTTGGCGTCTACCAACGCTCTGGCATGCAAAAAGCGGTTCAAAATAGTGGTCTTTTGAAGTTTTTACCTGATAGCTTTGAGACAATGGAACGCGTACTTCCAGACGTACCATCCTTAAAGGAACTAAAAAATAGACCATACCATCTTGAACCAATTGGTGTACGAAAGAAAAAAGTCTCCTTTTTCACAGGCTGTTTAATGGATACGATGTTTATGAAAACAAATGATGCCACCATGAAACTCCTTCAATTGGCGGGTTGTGAAATTGTGATTCCAAAAACACAGGCTTGTTGTGGGGCCTTACATGGACATAGTGGCGAAAAAAACAAAGCAAAAGAACTGGCGAAACAAAATATAGCGGCCTTTGAAGAGATTGAAGCTGATTATATCATCACAAATGCGGGTGGTTGCGGTGCCTTTTTAATCGATTATGATCACCTTCTAAAAGATGACCCCCAGTGGGCAGAACGAGCGAAAGCATTCTCGAAAAAGCTAAAGGACATCTCATCTGTTTTGGTAGAATTAGAGTTTCATAAAAAAGAACTTTCCCTTCCTGCACAAGTTATCACTTACCAGGATTCATGCCATTTGCGAAATGTAATGAAGACGGCGTTTGAGCCTAGAACGCTACTACAATCTATTGATGGCGCAACTTATATGGAAATGAAAAATGCGGACAGCTGCTGCGGCTCTGCTGGCATCTATAATATTGTAGAGTCTGAAATGTCGATGAAAATATTAGATTCAAAAATGAAAAACGTTAAAGATACACAAGCCAAAACAATTGTCACAGCAAATCCCGGTTGTTTGCTACAGATGAAACTTGGCATCGAACGGGAAGGCTTGTCGAATCAAATGCGAGCTGTCCATATAGTTGATTTATTACTCGAAGCGATTGAAAAATAAGATAAAAAAGAATCGTCTTGGCTTCCGAGACGATTCTTTGGCTACATGTATATCTAATTACTTTGTTTTATTTGGGTCCGGAACAGCATTTCTGATACAGTAACAAATTCATATCCTTCTTCCTCTAGTTCTGTGAGTATTTGGTCTAATGCTTGAACGGTTTGCGTTCGATTTCCACCTGAATCATGAAAAAGAATGATGTTCCCTGGTTTTACACCTGAAATAACCCTTTTCGTGATCCTGTTAACCCCTGGATTTTTCCAGTCCTTCGTGTCTTGATGCCAAGACCATAGCACAACATGGTATCCATTTTCTGCTGCAGTGTTAATAATAACGTCATTGTAACTCCCACCAACTGGACGAAAAAGAGTTGGGCTAAATCCAGTTATTTCCTTAAGAGTGTCGGTGGTTATATCAATTTCATTTTCGAGTTTTTGGGAATCACGTACAATATTTGAATGATTAAAGGTATGGTTTGCAATTTCATGCCCCTCCAATACTTCTCGACGAATGATTTCGGGGTGTTTAATTGCATGTTTTCCAACAACGAAAAAAGTGGCTTTTGCTTTATGCTTTGCTAAAACGTCTAAAATTTGTGGTGTGTAAACTGGACTTGGCCCATCGTCAAATGTGATAGCTACCATTTTCTCATCCGTCTTCACTTCCCACGTAGCTTTACCTGTTTTTTCAAAGTCAAAGCGATCTGTTGCCTGTGCAGGAATATGATTTAAAAATAGGAAAAGAACAATCATTACTATACATCTTCCCAAAAAAGTTCCCCCTTCTATCATGAAGCTTTATTGGGTAGTTTATGGATTTTTTTAATTATTATTAGGCTTGTGAATGGAATTTGTTTGCGACAAAAAAAAAGACGAGATTGTCTCCTCGCCTTTTGAAATGCATGTTTTTTTCTATTTTAGTAAAAACTTTTCTATATAATATTTTGTTACGGACAAATATTCACGGCCGTATGCTTTTACCAAAGTAATTTTTGGGGTTTTTGCCGGTAGTCCCTTGACCTTCAAATTAGCGTCTTCGGCAATTTGGACTGACCGGTAAAGATGATAATCATTTGTCACTACAATCCCTAGCTTCGCATCCTCAGGTATAAATTCTTTTGAGAATTTAATATTTTCATATGTACTCGTTGAACGGTCTTCAAGATAGATTCTTGATTCAGATATCCCTTTCTCCACAAGCTTTCTTCTCATCGCTTCCGCTTCTGTAATATCCTCACCTGGCCCCATACCACCTGAGGCAATTAAGAGCGTGTGCTTATTCTCCTTCGCATATTCAGCAGCCGCATCAATTCGGTATTGTAACGCAAGTGATGGAATTTCACCATTCACCTTGGCACCAAGAATGATCAAATAATCGGCATTTTTAGGAGGTGCTGCATCCACATACTGTGATATCTTATAATGAATGCGTCCGAAATATACAACCACAATAATGAGTAAAATTCCTATTAAAAGTAGCATCATTTTCCTCTTTTTCAAATTAGTAACAACCCCTTTAAGGTTATTCTATCATTATAGCAAAAAGGGAATTGAAGGACTCTAGTTATAGCAGAAGGAATTTCAAAGAGTAACAATTTTCCACTTATGTATCGTATTTGAGTATAAAAGTGATATAAGCATTCGTATATAAAAATTGCGTATGCTCTTATATCGATTGGCAGTGAAAACCATGCGTAATATCCAAAAAAAGGTAGAAACCATTTAAAAATTGACATAAATTGTAAAAATTATCCATTTGTGTATCGTTTTTAAGAAAAAAATCAATAAAAGCATACGTAAATAAGAAATGCGTATGCTTTTATCTAGATTGGCAGAGAAAACCATTCGTAATATCCAAAAAAAGGTAGAAACCATTTAAAAATTGAAATAAATTGTAAAAATCATCCATTTGTGTATTGTTTTTATGGAAAAAAACGATAAAAGCATACGTGAAAAAGATTTGCGTATGCTTTTATATTGAATCCTGGAATACAATCATTCGCAAAATCTATATCTGGAGTTCCTCAGCTTCAATTTAGTTTAGCCAATTTTGATTTTCCAGATCTTCGTAATAAGGAAGAATACTATCCAGTTCGATATCAGCCTGGTCTAAAACGTCCTGTGAATTCATCTTTGAGACAAATCCAAGCTCACGGGTTGCATTAAGCGTCGACCAAGGTTTGTCCTTGTTATCGGATACCCCATAATAGGTCCCAAACTTCACCGTTGATTGGATGGCTAAATCAAATAACTGGATGACATCCTTGTGGCTAAGTAAGGTTTTGTTTATCCGTGGATTTGTTTGTAAATCCTCCACTTCATCACGTCTAACACTGCCAATTCGCAGATTAATGACAGATAGATTGTTTTCCTCCTCATATGCCATAATATGCCCGATATTTTCTGATGCCAATTTGAGAGTGCCATATAATGATCTCGAGTAGGGGTAATCATCAACAGTAATCTCACGGCCAAATGCTGAAACCCCATCCTTCTCAAAAAAATCAGTTACATGGTTGCTGCTTGCATAGACGACCTTACCTATCCCAAGCTCGATTGCCGCCCTTAAAATATAAAAGGATGCAAGGAAATGAATTTCGGTCTTTTTGCGAAATTGTGTAACATCTTTAAAATCGTTTTTAGTTTTGACATTCAACAGGTTAACAAGTGCATCACAGTCAGCAGGAATTTTGCGAATCAGTTCTTCAAAATTCGTTGCATCTACCTCGATGTGATTTGGGTGATTATCTACCTTTTTATCGAGAATTGTGATGTCGTACTTGTCACTAAGCCCAGCTTCAAGAATCGAACCGATTAAGCCAGTCCCACCGATGATGGCAATTTTCTTTTTCATTGTATTGCTCCCCTTTAGACTTGTCTTACTTGTTAAAGTTTGTTTTTTTAGGAAAAAACATACATCCGAAAAAGATGTTTAAATGGTCATTATTTTATTGGGTGTGACAAAATAAAGCTGTTTGTCTGCCACTTGTTCTCCTGTGATTCTTTCCCAAATTTGCTGGTATAGGTCGATTTGGTTTCGATAGTATTTTGTTAATTCCGGGAGCATCTCAACATCCTTTGGTCGGTCTGTTTTATAATCAACAATCTTCCATGAACTGTTTAGCTTGTACACAAGATCAATAATTCCATTTACAAAAACAATCTCAGCCTTGTCTCCTTTTTTAACATACTCATACAAAGGATCTTTCGCGTCGATTTGTATAGTGAAAGGAACTTCTGTTAGAACTTGATCGGCAATTTGAAGCTCTGCCCAAATTGTCGATTGTTTAAAACGTTCCACAGCTTGTGCGACTTCTTCCATTCGTCCTAAAGAGATTTCATGTTTTTTTAACGCCGATACAACAACGGTTTCCGCTTCTTGACCACCTTCGACGACCATCTCAAAGACCTCGTGAATCGCAGTTCCCCATGCCAATCCCCCGCCCTCCTCACGTTCAATTCCAAGCGTGAAGATATCTTGCTTTTCCTCGGAAGGGCTAAATGTCGCATAGGAGGGTTGTTTTCGGTCCTCGATCCAGTCCAATAATCCTTGTGCTTCAGATCTGTATTCATCTTGATTTATGTTATTTCCCTTTGTTTCTTTTTCATCCGTTATCACTTCTGGGATATCGATATCCTCGAGCCCAGGTAGGCCATCTAATAGCAGACTCCACGGATTTTTCGTATTTTTAGACTCAAATGTACTAATGATCATGGCTTTCTCAGCCCTAGTAGCAGCGACATACAGAACGCGGATTTCTTCAGCTAGTAAGTACGCTTCCTCCTCGTCTAGGTGTTCCTCCCAAAACAGGGGTTGTGCAACAGGCTTCGTCGTTTGACCATGCTTTCTTCCGAACATAAAATATCCCGTTGCGCCTTGGTCTTCACGTTTGATATGGGACCATATTTTATTGCGAATTTCAGGCTTTTTACCCGGATGCGCTAAGAAAACAATCGAAGCCTCCAAGCCTTTTGCTTTATGAACATTCATGATTCGTACCGCATTTTCGTCTTCCTCAAGACTGATAACATTTGTTTTTTCCTCAATTTGCGTTTTTACAAATTGAACAGCTTGTTTAAAAGTTAATGCCTCGTCTTCCTCTTTTACCCTCAGTGCTTCAAGGATTTGGATGAGATTTGTCATTTCCCTCTTACCATAGGTTTTTACGGCGAATAATGGGTATAAACCGATATCCTCCACTATTTTCACAATTGCGACAAGCGGTGAGTAGGTGATTTTCCATTTGGCATATAGCTGTAGCTTTGTGAGTGCAAGATGAAAATGCTGTTTCGTTACTCCATTCAAATTGTCCGGAGTTTCCGCATATAACGAAAACGCTCCTCCAGCCTGCCTCCATTGGAATAATTCCTCGTCACTGATACCAAACCAGACACTTCGAAGTGCGGCAACAAAGGCGATTTGATCAGTCGTATCAACAAGTGCATCCAGAAGAAGTAGAAGGTCCATGAACTCGGGAATTGTTCCGATTTCCATTTCCCCGCTGACACTCACAGGAATTCCTGCTCCCTCCAAAACGCGCGCGTAAACATCAATGCCTTCTTTCTGACGAGTTAAGATCATGAATTCACCTGGCTCATGACCATCATTGATTAATTTTTGGATATATCCCGTTATACACCGTGCATCTTCATCAAGCGTCATCGTTTTGTTTTTTGCAAAATCATCCGATAAAACAAGTCTCTTAATCCCCGCTAAATCAGAGCTACCTGCTTCTTTATAGGAATGTAATGGACGGTAGGCGGCCTGATGGACTGTTTCTTTTTCGGGTAGATGCTCTTGAAAAACGCCATTTAGTAAGCTTGTTACAGTATCAACCGTTCTGAAATTCATGATTAACTGGAGAACTTCACCATCATGAGCTTCAATCAGTTCCTTCACTAGATTGTAAATATCAATATCGGCACGTCGGAAACGGTAGATTGCTTGCTTTGGGTCTCCCACAACAAAAAGGGAGCCTGGACGTGGTTTACACTTTGTCCAATTTCTTTCCGAAACATCGTCTCCTGTTAAATAAAACATTATTTCCGCTTGAATCGGATCCGTATCCTGAAACTCGTCCACAAGCAACATTTTGTATTTCTGCTGAAAATACGTGCGCACTTCTGAATTGTCCTTCAAAAGGGCTGCTGTTTTCATCAATAAATCTTGAAAATTCATCAATGAACGTTCTTGTTTTATTTTTTCATATTCTTTTAGCGCTTCTTTAAATAAGTCAATGACAAATGGATGACAATATTCACTCCACCTAATCAGCAATGGCTTGATTTGCGTCCCGAAAAAATCGCTAATTCGAGCTTCATACTCCTTAGCATCTTCTTTTGAAGTCCATCGGTTCTGCGTAGCCTTAACGTTTTTATCAAACATTCGAAAAATGGCAATCATCAGAGAGTCCGTTTTGCTATTGAATCTTACTTGTCGCAGTGATTCTTCAATGGCCTCCTGGAGTTTGTCAGGTCCCTTTGGAAGATCTTTTGGTATGCAACGACTTGCTTCTTTTAAAAGTGAAATGAAACGACGAAACACATCATCAAGATATGGTTTCTCAGCTTCATCACTTGCCCACAGAACATCTGGATAGTTTTTCATAGTACGGAAGCGATCTGACAAATCTTGTTCCTCAATCGCAAGTGCCTTCATCATTTTCGCTTTCTGTGGGTTATCTTGTTCCAGCTTATTTCTGTAAACAAGCCATGCAGCCTCAGCCATTTTTTCATCTTCCGAATCTTCAAGTTCCTTAAAATGAACATCCAGACCCGCTTCAACTGGCCTTTCTCGTAGTAATCGAGCACAAAAGGAATGAACTGTGCCGATAAAGGATTGATCAATATTTTGCAATGCTTCCTCCAGCAAAAATTTTACGTCCGGGTCTGATTCTTCTTTACACTTTTTTTCGAGAACGGTTAAGAATCGTGTTTTAAGCTCGTCTGCTGCCTTTTTTGTAAATGTGATTGCGACAATCTCATTTATTTTCGCCGTTCCTGTATATATAAGATTGACCATTCGCTCAACTAGGCTCGTCGTTTTCCCCGAACCCGCTCCAGCTTCTACGAGAAAGTTTTGATTCAATACAGTCGTAATCTTATCTCGAGCCTCTTGATCGACAATTGCCTTAGTCATAGGCGCGCACCCCCTTAAAACTTGTTAATCCTTTAGCCGTTTCGTCTTGTTGTTTTTGTTTCAATGTTTCTTTGTCATATGTGGAACGTCTGCATATTTGTTTAAACTCACAGAATTTGCATTCATTCTCATCATCAGTCATCGTGAAATGTCCATGTTCCACAATCGAAAGAAGCTTGTCTAAAATGTCCCTTCCATTTGTACGGGTCGTTTCTTCCTGCTCTCGTTCAAAGCGTTCCCCTGCTCCCTTTCGCGTTGGGAATAAATAAGAGCTCTTTTTAACTGCTCCATCATCCATTCCTAAATGGGCTTCAATGGCAAGTGTGTAGAGTAGATGTTGGAGCTGTCTTCCACCTTTAAAAAACTCTTGTGTCTTATAGCCCCAACTACTTCCCGTTTTATAATCAATAATATGGTAAGAACCGTCAGGTAACTGATCGACTCTATCAATGATTCCCCTAACATGAACTTTTCCTGACGGAAGCTCAATCACTGCTGGTGCATCTTCACCAAAGGAATATTCAAAATACAAAGGTTCCCCTAACTCATTATTTTCTTCTTCAATTCTCAAAAAGGTTTCACATGACTCGATGATTTCCTCTGTTTCTAGTCTTTCCGTTCGTGCATTTGGTGGTGGAACGAGTGATTTTATGACTTCCAACCCATCCTTTGCTATTTTAGATAGCAGGTGGATATGTTTGTCGAATGAAGGTCTTTCCTTACGAGCCTTGATTTCTTTATAAAATTTTTCAAAAATTTCGTGTAGCAAGCTACCCCTCGTTTTTGCATCCAACCATCGGGTCGGGTCATAGGAAATATCCTCATTTACCTTTATTCGCAATACATTTTCTAAAAAATAGGCATATGGGCATTTCGCAATTTTTTCAAGCTTTCCAGCAGAAATCGTAATCTCTTGGTTTTTACGAGGATCAAACCCTGTTGTATCACTTTCGATTTTTCCTTCATACACGGTAAAAGCAGGATCCTGCCTCATTGTTTCAGCATGTAGCCCTCTTTCAATATTTGAAAATCCTGATAAAACCGATTCCGTGAACGGATTGTTTTGCGCGTTTGAAATGTGGTAAGTCCACCAATCTTCCCTATCTACTATGTGCTTTCTATCCACACTTGGAACATTCTTTTGTAGTGTTGTAAAATCTGCCAAAAAATCGCCTGATTGAATGCGGTAGCATTGTAGAAACAAATAGGCAGGTGATATAACTCGGTTTTCATTAATGTTAAACCTGCAGTAGCTTACGGTAATCTCATGGTTCGCAGCTGAGGCTAATAGCTGTGACATGATATAAAGATTGCGTTTCGACTTGTCCTTTTCTAACGGAAGGAATCTGCCCAATTTCTCACGTTCCATGTCAAGCAACAATGGGTCCTCCGCTGAACTCCCTGGAAAGCGTTGATTGTCCATTCCAACAATAAATACATTCTCTCGATTCACATAGATACCATTTTTATAGGACGAAATATGTAAATAGCCAGGCTTTGGTCGGGACTGGCCAATTTGAATAGATAGAAAATCATCCTCAAATTTTTGATGAACTTCAAATATGGCTTCATTTGCATATGGCAACAGGTCTTCGAATCGTTCTAGTAATGTCTCTTTCGCTAGTTGGTCAAATGCGGAAGAAACTTTACAATGGTTTTGCAGAAAATATTTAATCGTTTTTAGCAGATCACGATAGACAATGGTTCCGTCGGGTAGGTTTGTAGGTGTTTGTTTGAACACAGACGAAAACCATTTTAAAAGCCATTGATAATGCTGGATTCGATCCTCAGAAGCGTTTTGTTGATTAATTTTGGCATGGATTTGTGAAAGATAACGCTCTTTCCCCCAACCAATATGAGCATCCCGCAGCAAGTTTGCGATTCTAGCTTTTGACGGCGCGTCTTCTCCTATATCCAGTAAATTTTCCTGAAGAAGGTCCAAGAAAACTCGCACACTATAAAATTCTTTCATCCAAGCGAGAATGCCTGCCACGAACTTACCAGGACGCGTAAAACCAATCGGAATCCCCTCACCGTATGTCACAGGCAGTTGCATTCGTTCCGCTAAATGATACATTGCGGTAATATATTTCGAGCTTGCTGTGTAAAAGATTACCGCCTCATCAAACCGATTTCCTTTTTCCTTCATGCGAAATAGTACTTCCTTTAGCTCCATATCCTCCGTTTTTGCTGAAAAAAGAGAAAGTGTCGGAACCGTTGTTTGGCAATGTTCTACATCAAAAAGGAAGCTTAACGGTGTTTCTCCACCGAAAACAACCTTTGAAAAAGAAGAGCCTTCAGGTATCTCCATCCCGCGTACTGCTTCCATCGGTAAATGGAAGTAATTTGCTGGAAGGATACTTTTTAAAAATTCTACTTGTAGGTAAGATAACCTAAGGTTGCTTTGAAAAATGAAGACTTGGTTTCTAGAGTAATATTTTCCTAGAGCACTCCTAAAAAGCTCAGCTTCATCAATCATTTTATTTTTATGGAGAAGCTCTTCATAAGACGCTAAAATGCCTATCATATCTTCGCCTTTTTCAGTTGAAACAAAATCTTCCCTCGAAAGTGAGCTACTTGTGTAGCCAGCCTGACGCAATAGTTTTACTGTTTGGTACATCCTTTGACTTAAGGTCGGCGTGATTTCAACCTCATGAAAATAGCGAAAGTCCATCTTTAGCTCCGACAGTAGGGAATACATAAAATGAGTTCCAAGCGTATCACTGATGAGTTGTTTTTCTTCGGTAGGGTGAGCATCAAGTGCAAGATCCTTAACAGTTTTGATTTTGATATTCACGGCATGATGATTATTTTGAGTAAATTGTCTTAGTATTTGTTCGCCGATCATATATGAATCCACAAGTAAGATTTTTTCCGTTAAAAAGTGCTCTTTGCATATCGTTTCGAGGTGTTTAATGAGAACTTCCAAGGTTTTCACTCTCCAATTTCGTGACTAGCCGTATCATTTTGTTTCTATCGGCATTATTTTTATTCGGACGATTTTTGCCAAAATAAAAGGACGTCCAAATCTACATTCAGACATCCTTGTTGTTTTAACCTAGTATTTGTTTTATCGTTTTAATAGTATTCCCATTTATTGGTTCGCTAAACTTCCCATTTATTCGAACCGCAGACCCGAAATGGTATTCGGTTGCATGAACTTTTTCATGCAGTTCTACAATATTGTTATGTGATAAGCCAGATCCTGGCATAACGACCGGTGATGGCTTTTCGTTAGCTAACGCAAGCATTGTCTTGAGATTTTCTACACCTTCTAACGCCTTTGGCGCTCCTCCAGAGGTTAATACCGTTTGGATAGAATCGCTGTATTTTTGAAGGGTTTTATAAGCTTCAATAATATCCTTTGCTTCATCAATTGCACGGTGGAAAGTAATCTTCATTCCATCCGCTTCCGCAATCACTTTTTCAAGAAACGCTTCATCTATTTCTCCGCTTTCCGTTAAAGAACCGAATACAATTCCAGTTGCACCAAGGTCTTTACACACATGAATATCTTCTAAAATAACCCGCTTATTATCCTCAGAGTATACAAACGAGTACCCATGTGGACGAATCATAACATGAACCGGAATGGAGACCGCTTGGACAACATCCTTTATAATTCCATATGAAGGTGTTAAACCTCCTTCTGTCATTGCCGTTACTAATTCTAAACGATTTGCACCATGTTCTTCGGCCATTCTTGCATCTACTGCATCTTGTACAATAATTTCAAGTAACATATTTATTTCCTACCTTTTATGTAATTTGGTACCGCGGGACGGTGGGTAACCATGGGGACGGTTCTTGTGGTCCCTAAATGGAACCAAGAGAACCGTCCCTCTGGTCACTTTATTTTAAACATCCTGTACATATAATACCCCATTGTCCCAAAAAGAGACACAAATAGCCCAATCATGTACCACATGCCTAGACCTTCTTTTCCTTGGGCGACGTTAATCATTTCCAATGCACCGATCGCTAGGAAAAACGTAAGAAGAAAATTCATCACAATCAGCATTTTTCGAGAGGCTCTATATATGCCTTCTGCGTTTTCGGGTGTCACCTCAACGGGGTAATTATGAACATGCGGAAACTTACTTAAGATAAACATTGTTTTGAATAAAAAGGTTGCGACAATTGGGAGGATGAGAACACTCCCTTTTCCGCCCCAGCTATCAGGCTCGCCGGCAATATTAAAGTGCGTAGGTACTCGATCCGGGATTTCACCCCAACTTACGATGATATATACATAAATACCCACTAAAAATAAAATAGATATCGTTTCTAGTATTCTTTCAGATAGTGTTTTTGGGAGTTTTAGCATTGGTTTATTGGACATAAAAAACCCCACTCCTTCCTCATACTTTTTTATACGAGGAAGGAGCGGTAAGGGTTTCACTTTATGACAATAATTTCAACAATTTATCCAAGGTTGTTTTTTCATAGTCTTTAACCGCTGTTAAGTATGGTAAAGTTATCTCTTCAGTTTGGTTTTCCCAGCTAAGAACAAGTGGAATTGACCCTACTATCGTGCCATCCTCTTTAATGATTGAGTTAAGATATTCCAACAACTGTGGGCGATCAATAATAGCTTCACCTATCCCTTCATCGTTAAGCTCAATGACCCCTGACATTTTAGTATCGCGAATTTGAAAAGTAACCTCTTCAGGACACGGTACGTCGCTAGCAATATACTTAATTTTAAGGATGTCTGGTGGTGTGTCCTCGATTTCACTATAACTAACATATTGTAATTGAGCAGTCCATGTATTTATTGCTTCTGGTGTCCCAACTGGTTTAAATACAACCATTCCATACCATTTCAATTCTTCCTTATTACACCCTGTAAGTATGATCATGATGAGAACGAACGGTATTAATTTTGACAGTTTCATATCCCATCCCCCTGTTTGAATCGTGGGGCGATTTTGTCAGAGAACCACCCCTCTTCTATTAATCATTTATTTTTTTCCGAATTGCATTCTTATTCCCGCTAATTTTGTCAGAATGAAGTAGGCAATGATACTGAATCCAAGTCCTCCTAAATGATATGACAGAAGGTTTGGGGGTTCGTCATATCTTTGTGACCCAAATACAATTCCGCCAAATAAGTAGAAACAAATGAACACTCCCGCTTTTAGGTAAGGCAACAGCTTCTCATATGCCAGGATTTTACCGTTATTTTCACTTTTAATACTTGTTGCTAAACGTCTTATCAAGAGTAACGAGAGAATCGTTACAATAATCGGGATAAGAATGACATCAATCGAATCTAAAAAGGTAGCCTGTTTCCATACATATATTTCATTAATACCTCGTTCAAAATTCAATAATAGTAGTGGAAATGAAAGATTCTCGGCATAGGAATCAAAATGTTGGATTCCATAATTTTCTTTTATAAAGTAATGGCCCGTGATTGCATGATAATGATTCATAATACCTTCCATAATCAAGTTATATAAACCATATGGTAAATAAAGAAAAATCATACTAAAAGCAAATTGTGAGATAAAACTTGCTCCAATTAAGCCCATAAGAAGACTAAATGTAAATACGCCAATTAAAGTAAAGAGAGCAAGTACATAATAGTACCCGAGTGCAGATAAAGGAAGATATTCATTCATTAACGAATTTCCAAGAAGAATCATTGATATTAGTACACTCATAGTTAATGCTCCGATTAAATGTACAACTCCATATATCCATTTTGAGAAAAAGATTTCAGTTCTTGTATAGGGTAATGCTAATGTAAAATCCAAGCTCTGATTTGTTCGCTCTAACCCAATTAATGCTGTTGCTAAAAGAATAAGGGCTAATGTTTGAAATAATCCCACTTCTAAGAAGTTGCCAAAATAAAAGGTATAAGGCTCTGTATTGCCCCACTCCTCCCAGTGTAAAATCGAATTCTCTTCAATGTTTAAAAAGTTATTTAATTTGTATGGCAAGTAAAGACACACCAGCCAAAGTCCCCACACAAAAAACTTTGTCTGCTTATAATTCCTGAGCCAAAGTGCTTTATTAAACAATATCATCGCCTCCTAATGCCGACACAAATATGTCTTCAAGTGACATTGGCAATTCCTCTAAAAGCAACGGATGTTTCTCTTTTAATCGTGATACTGTTTCTTCTGTTTTTCCTCTAATTAAAAAGGTGCACACACGCCCAATTTGACTAAGGATTTCGATGTTTGGAAGTTGCTCAATGTCTTCAGGGATGCCATTTTCCTTAAAGACAACCTGTACTTTTTTGTACTCTAGCTTAGCATCCTCCATCGTGATGATGGATTCGATTTCCCCATCCTTTAACATAATGATGGTGTCCGCGATTTTCTCTAACTCTTCTAAATGATGGCTAGAAATAAAAAGTGAAATCCTCGATTCCGAGACTTCCTCTAGTAGGAACTGAAGAATCTTTCTTTTTACAATCGCGTCTAGCCCATTTGTTGGCTCATCTAGTAAAATCAGTTTCGCTCTTGTTGAAATAGATAAAATGATAAATAATAATGCTTTCATCCCACGTGAGAAGGTTCGAATTTTTCGTTTTTCTGGAAGGTCGAAACGCTGCAGTAACTGATAGAAATACTCTTTATCAAAGTTCACGTATATCGCTTCATATAATGTCACTAGCTCTTTGATACTGTATCCATTAAAAATCGAATTCGAATCAGGAACAAAGACCATTTCCCCTTTTACTTCTGGGTGTGTAACAATATTTTTTCCTTGAAATACGACCTCACCTTGTTCTACATCTAATATGCCAACAAGGCTTCGGAGTAATGTTGTTTTTCCAACTCCATTACGCCCAACTAATCCGACAATCGATCCTTCGCTGATTGAAAAAGAGATATTATTTATCACTTTTTCTCCTTCAATGCTTTTTGACAGATTATTAACCTTTAGCATTGCTGTCCTTCCCCCCTAACTCATCGACATACTTCTCAATCCACTCAACAAATGTGTCTTTATTTATCCCAAGATATGAAGCTTCTACGAGTAAAAGCTTTAATGACTGTTTAATTTCCTCCACTTTTTCATCATCCACCTTCATTGGAAGCTGTTCAGAAACAAATGTACCCTTTCCTCTTCTTGTTTCAATGATTCCCTGTCGCTCAAGCTCCTGATAAGCTTTGCTAACGGTGTTTGGGTTTACAAGGAGATTTGAGGAAAGCTCGCGAACACTAAATAATTTATCATTCGGTTGTAGGACTCCTTTTAAAATGAGTTCCTTGACTTGGTGTACAATTTGTTCCCAAATTGGTGTATTACTTCGTTCATCCAAATGAAAATACAAGCAAAACACCCCTTTCAGTTGATCTATGCCACTTGTGTTTTAGGTGTATTATATCATGTAGTACACTTAATACATTAAATAACATCTACTATCCTGTCAATACACATTCGCCTAATTTTGAAAAAAATGTATTTCGTGGTTGATATTGTATCTGTTACACTAAAAAAGAAATACCCACACTCGTGTTAGGTTAATAGCACTTCACAAAGGAGAATACATATGAGTACGTTCGAACAAATGCTAGAAAAATATGCTGACTTAGCTGTTCGCGTTGGTGTTAATGTACAGAAAGGACAAAACCTACTTATTAATGCACCTATCTCAGCTGTCGAATATGTTAGAAAAGTTGTAAAAAAAGCTTATGAGGCTGGCGCAAGAAATGTATATGTGGAGTGGAATGATGATGAAATTACACGCACCCGCTTCGATCTTGCACCAGATGAAGCATTCCTGGATTACCCAATGTGGAAGGCAAAAGGAATGGAAGAACTCGCAGAAAACGGAGCTGCCTTTTTGTCCATTATTTCATCAAATCCAGATTTACTGAAAGGCGTCAATCCTGAGCGCATCGCCAATGCAAATAAAACGGCTGGGCAAGCACTGGAAAAATACCGCAATTATTCACAAGCAGATAAAGTAAGCTGGTCCGTAATTGCTGTGCCATCAGAAAGCTGGGCGGAAAAAGTATTCCCAAATCTTTCATCTGAAGAACAAGTTGAAAAGTTATGGGAAGCGATTTTCCAAGCAACTCGTGTCGACACAGAAAATCCTGTACAAGCATGGAAGGATCACAATGCAACTTTGCATGCAAAGGTTGAATACTTAAACAAGAAAAAATATAAAAAATTGTATTATACAGCACCTGGAACTGACTTGACGGTAGAACTTCCTGAGGGTCACGTTTGGATTGGCGGTGGTGGTGAAAACGAACAGAATATTCATTTCGTAGCCAATATGCCAACTGAAGAGGTCTTCACCGTTCCCGCAAAAGAAGGTGTAAATGGTTATATAAGCAGCACGAAGCCACTCAATTACGGGGGAAGCTTAATTGATCACTTTACGTTAACGTTTGAAAATGGACGAATCGTGGATGTAAAGGCTGAAACAGGTGAAGATACACTCAAACGCCTTGTGGAAACAGACGAAGGCAGTCACTATTTAGGTGAGGTTGCATTAGTTCCACATAGTTCACCTATTTCACAATCAAAAATTCTTTTTTACAATACTCTTTTTGATGAAAATGCATCCAATCACTTTGCAATCGGAAACGCTTATGCTTTCTGTATTGAAGGTGGGAAAACAATGTCGCGTGAAGAGCTTGTGAAAAAAGGGGCAAACTCAAGTATCACACATGTTGACTTTATGGTTGGCTCAGGTGAAATGGACATTGACGGCATCTCGGCTGATGGCACCATCGAACCCGTTTTCCGTAATGGGAACTGGGCATTCTAATATCGTACCTGGCGACAAATGGCACCACTGGAGAGTATGTTTCTCTCCCAGTGGTGCCTTTTTCTTTCTTAATCTCCCCCATTGTGCATTTCCTTAGCTCAAAAAATTATTTATTGAGACTATTGAAATTCAGTTGTTTATATGTAAATATAGATGACAAGACACTTGTATTTTCACTCGAGTCCCTTATACTTTTTTATAACCATAAATTACTCTACCTAAGTTTGTGAAATTATTATCAAACTTATTTATCCTAGGAGGCAAACTATGAATCTATTAAAATTGCGTAAAATGTTACAGGAGTTTTTACTTGAAGATATAGGTGAAATGGATGTAACAAGTCAATCAATATTCCCTATTGAACAAACAAGCCAAGGCGTGTTTATTGCTAAAGAAGATGGTATTATTTCTGGATTAGCCATTATTAAAGAAACCTATCACCTGTTAGATTCAACCATTGGAGTCGAACTTCGATTTTCTGACGGAGATCGTGTATCTTCTGGCGATACAATCGCAACAGTAAGTGGACCGACTTCCCACCTACTCACTGGTGAAAGAGTGATACTGAACCTTATCCAACGTATGAGCGGAATTGCAACTGTTACAAACAAATGTGTTGAGGCTTTAAACGATCCTTCCATTCGGATTTGTGATACTAGAAAAACCATCCCAGGACTAAGGATGCTTGATAAATATGCTGTTTTAACGGGTGGTGGCAAAAATCACCGTTTTGGGCTCTATGATGGAGTCATGATCAAGGATAACCATATCGCCTATTGCGGTTCGATTACAAAAGCTGTTGAAGCTGTACGTGAAAAAATTGGCCATATGGTAAAGATTGAAGTGGAAACTGAAAGCAAAGAAGAAGTTTTGGAAGCTGTAGAAGCTGGAGCAGATGTGATCATGTTTGATAATTGTAGCCCTGAAGAAGTGAATGACTTCACAAAGTTAGTACCAAAGGGAATCATCACCGAAGCCTCTGGCGGAATAACTTTAGATAATTTAGCCACCTATTCCGGTACCGGTATCCAGTATATATCATTAGGATTTTTAACCCACTCAGTAAAAGCCCTTGATATTAGCTTGCAAGTAAAAGAAGGTAACAAGAAATCTTCTTTCAATGAATGATGATATGCTACCCGAGTACATCTGACTTGTTAAAAGTACGGGTGGAACTCGGGTAGCCTAACCTTTGGGGGTAAATGTGAATGTCTAAAAAAAATTGGATTTATTCTTTCTTACTTTTAATTAGCAGTATTCTTCTAGCAGGTTGCTTGAATAAAGTTGGTGCGGTGTCTGTCGCTGATACAGGCGATATTCGAACGACTATTATTGGCGGACGGACAGGAGGCGCATGGTCTGTTTTTACAGAAGGTATCGCCGAGTCGATTCGTCGTGAAAATAAAGGTTCACTTATTACGGTTGAGCCTGGCGGAATTGTTGAGAATCCGGCTAGTGTTGGAACCAACACGGTCCCTTATGGAATCTCTTATGCCATGACAGCTTATGCAGCATTCAGTGGGACAGAACCTTATAAAGAAGCCTATCCAGATATACGGGCAATTAGTGTGGTGATTCCTGCTAACTATTATCAATTAATCGCACGAGCTGACGTAGAGTTCGATTCATTAGCCGAGGTGATGGAAAAGAAAGCACCGATGCGGCTAGCAGTTGACCAAAGAGGTTCTGCGGGTGAAATCATTACACGGTCCATTTTACAAGAATACGATGTAACCTATAAAGACATTGCATCTTGGGGTGGTTCTGTTGATCATTTAAGCGGTTCAAAGACGTTTGAATTGATGGGAGATAATCGGATTGATACCACCGGAGATGCAGTATCCGTTCCATCCAGTGACATTTTAGAAGCGGCCATCACAAATGACATGAAATTTATTTCAATGGACCAAGAAATACTTCAAGATGTGGCAGATAAGCTAGGAATGGAGCTAGGTACAATTGCGGCAGGGAGTTATGATTTTTTAAACAAAGATATACACACCCTATATACTCCTGCTATTTTAATTGTTCATAAGGATGTTCCTGAAGAAGAAGTGTATCGCGTTACAAAGGCTATCTATGAAAATGTTGAATATTTAGGCACGGTCCATAAAGAATTTAAGAAGCTATCAGACGAAAACTTTAGCAAAGTTGGGAAGGTCACTCTTCATCCAGGTGCAAAGAAATTTTTCAAAGAAAAAGGACTAATCCATTAAATTTAGAAGGGAGTTCCCAAGGTAATGGGCATTACAAATTATATAACTAGGGCCTTTTCTGAAGGTAAAAAACGTGACTTGTCTGGTCCCGCTTTTAAAATTTTTATAAGTATTGCATTCATCTTATCTCTATTCCAAATCGTGTCTGTTGTTTGGGGAAAATTTGATCCGATCCAACTGTTGGCTACTCATCTATCTCTCATTCTAATCTTGACCTTTTTGTTTTATAGTTTTTCAAAACAAAGCAGAACAAGTGATACACCGACAGTCCCTGACTATATTTGTTCATTTTCAGCCTTAGGTTCCGGAATCTATTTTTACATCCATGCAGAACGGATTTCGGAACGGATTCCTATTGTCGACCCGTTATCCACAATGGATATTTTTGTTGGCTTCGTCTTTGTCATATTAAGTATCGAAGCAGCCCGCCGCACGATCGGAATGCCAATCGTCATCATTGTGTTAATTGGAATCAGTTATGCACTGTGGGGCCATCATTTAGGCGGAATCATTTGGCATCGAGAATTTTCATTTTCTGAAGTAGTTGAAGATTTAGCTTATAGTTTTAACGGCCTTTGGGGATCACCAATTGCGGTTGCCGCATCATTCGTGTATATGTTTTTACTGTTTGGAGCATTTTTACAAAAGGCTGGTGCGGGTGAGTTCTTCTTTCAATTGTCGTCCGCTTTAGCTGGAAGAACACGTGGTGGAGCAGCCAAGGTGGCCGTCATTGCAAGTGCGTTTTTTGGCATGATTTCTGGAAGCCCAACAGCGAATGTTGTAACAACAGGCTCATTTACGATTCCTGTGAGTAGGCGGTCCGGATACAAACCAACATTTGCCGCAGCAGTTGAGGCAGCTGCATCGACTGGTGGTAGTATCTTACCTCCGATTATGGGGTCCTCTGCCTTTTTAATGGCAGCAATAACTCAGATTCCGTATATATCGATCGTTATTGCTGCCATTATTCCTGGTATACTCTACTATACTTCATTGCTTGCGATGGTTCATTTTGAGGCAATAAGATTAGATTTACCAAAGGCGAATAAAGAAGACATTCCTAACGTTTCAAATGTGTTAAAAGAAGGCTGGTACTATTTTATCCCGTTGGTTATCTTACTCTTCTTTCTTTTAAATGGCTATAGCGCATCTAGCACTGGTTTTTACGGTGTATTAGCCATCATCGTAGTGAGCTGGTTTCGTAAAAAAACCCGAATGGGTGTTAAGCAAATTTTTGAAGCGATGGTTGATGGTGCAAGATCCTCTATCCCAGTAACAACAGCATGTGCAGCTGCTGGGCTAGTCATTTCAGGTATCATGTCAACGGGACTTGGTGGTAAATTAACGAGTGTTGTCCTCGGGCTAACTGAAGGTATGCTCCTTCCTACCTTGATTCTAGTCATGCTCATTTGCATTATTTTAGGAATGGGGATGCCGGTAGCTGCTGCCTATATTTTGACGGCGATGTTAGCTGCTCCAGCTTTAATGGAATTAGGTGTTTCATTAATGGCCGCCCATTTATTTATTGTTTATTTCTCTATTTTTTCAGCAATTACACCACCTGTTGCAGTCGCAGCTTATGCCGCTGCTGGAATTGCCGATAGCAACCCAAACCAAGTTGGGCTAGAAGCAGTTCGTCTTGGTTTAGTGGGCTTCATCGTTCCATTTATGTTTGTTTTAGAACCTGCATTATTGCTAGATGGTCCACCTATTGAAATTTTTATATCATTCTTTACCGCAGTAATAGGAGTTCTTGCACTAAGCGCAGGTGTCATTGGCTGGCTTAAACAGGGCACGACAACAGTAGAACGAATGCTATTAATCACAAGTGGACTATTGCTCATATATCCTCATGCTATATTCAGTGGTATCGGCATTCTTTTATTTATAGTAGTGTTTACACTTCAAAAAAAGCGCCAGATCCAATACACGCCACTCGAAAAAGGGGCTTAAATAAGAAAAAGTTCAGTGTTGAGGACACTGAACTTTTTTCTCCTCATAGCTCTCTTTTCTTTTTCATTAATACTAAAAGTCTTTTGTCTAGCTCCTCGTATTGAGGGTCATCCTTTGACAGTATAGACAATTGGCCGATTGTTGCACTTATCTCATTTTCAATTAGTAGCTTTTCTTCTTCCTCGTTTTGTATTGCCTTAGGTTCTTGATGATTTTTTTGCTGATATTCTTCGAGTCCTATTTCCACTCTTTTAATGACTTGATTATGAAAAACAAGTAGTTTGTCACACATCTTTTTAAGAAAATAGTGATCATGGGAAACCGTTAAAATTGTACCTTCAAAGGACTGTAACATTTTTTCAAGTGATTCCCGGCTAGCAAGGTCAAGGTGGTTGGTTGGTTCATCTAATATCAGTACATCAACTTCATCTAACAAAAGTTTAACAAGCTTAATTCTCGTTCGTTCCCCAAAGCTTAATGTGGAGATGGGCTGTTTGATTTTATCTGCATGAAACCCGATGTTTGCAAATATCGTTCTTGCTTCATTTATCGCGTCTCTACCGTTAACATCAAGATATTCTAGAATTGTCTTTGCTTCATCTAAGTCTGTCATATCTTGTGACAGATAACCGATTTTCAAGGAATTACTTTTCCATAACTCCCCTCTTGAAAGCCGTTCCTCCCCCATAATTATGCGAAGCAAGGTGGTCTTCCCACAGCCATTTTCACCAAGAATTCCAATTCTTTCCCCAAACTTCACATAAAAATGGCTTTTCTGAAACAAGACCCTTTCTCCAAATTTCATTTCACCATTTTTCACTTCAACGATTCGTTTTCCTCTCTTTTTATTTTGTTTGAAGTGAAATTGCAACTCATCCTTTTCCTTCGGCTTTTCAACTTTATTCTTTTCAAGCTCTTTTTCAAGCCGTTTTAATTTGGACTTCATTTGTTTATCCATTTTCTTTGCTTTAACCCGATAGAATTCCTTAAAACCTTCTTGTTTCGTCGATTGACGATGTGCTTTATCTGACCAATTTTGCAAATTACTCAGTTGGTTTTCAATTTTTTCTTTATGCTTTTGCTGAATGTCGTATTGATGGAGCTGGCTTTGATACAACCTTTCCTTCTCCTCATAGTAATTCGTATAATTCCCTTGGTAAATATACGAATTGCCGCCTTCGATTTCCAAAATTTGACTAACCGTTTGATCAAGAAAGTACCGGTCATGTGAAATAACAAGAATGGCTCCTTGATAAGCCTTCATTTCCTCAATCAGCCATTCCACTCCTTTTAAATCAAGATGGTTTGTCGGTTCATCAAGTATTAGAAGCTCAGACGAAGATGACCATACTTTTGCAAGGGATAGCTTTGTTTTCTCTCCACCACTTAAATGTGCTGCTCTTTCTTGGTCCCAAGTGTGTACCTTCATTAACCCAAGTTGACTCGTTTGTTCCAATATCACCCCGGAAATAGCCGCTTCCTCGAGTTCGTCATAGGCTGCTTCAGCAGCCTGTTTTACATATCCGATTGAAATGGGGCCAGAAGGCATGTCAATTGACCCTTTATCAATTTTAATTTTCCCGGTTATGATGTTTGCTAACGTTGTCTTGCCAGCGCCATTATCCCCGACAATCCCAATTCGGTCTCCTCTTTGAATCGTACATTCAATATGATTTAGGATCATCTTATCTCCGTAACTTTTTTGAACCCCGCTCATTTTTAAAATCGTCATAAAAAAAACCTCCCTAGAATGTATCTAGAGAGGACGTATTTTTTCCATCACAAATAAACGTACAATTGTATTGTACAAAAGGACATGGAAATGGGCATACGAATCCTATTCTCTAGATACACGTTTTTTCCTTAATGAAAAATCGGTACGAAAATAAGATTAGTTATCCATTGCCCCTTACCATTCCTTTCGAGTTTTGTTAGGTTTAGTATATTATTGATACCTAATTTCTGTCAAATCCAACTAACAAGGTTCCTTCTTTTCTCTATAAGCAATTTTTCGCTATAATAGAAGTTATTCACCTTTAATAAGAAAAGGTAGTATTAAGAATGAGGAGTTTTTATGGAAAAAGTTGAGGTTTTTATTTTATCTGGATTTTTAGGAAGTGGTAAAACCACTTTATTACAAAATATTCTTACTCAAGAAAAGCAATTAAATCGAAAAGTTGCGGTTGTTATGAACGAATTAGGTAAGGTTTCGATTGATTCAAACGCAGTTTCAGGTAACACCCCACTTAAAGAACTGCTTAATGGCTGTGTTTGCTGTACGATTCAAGGACAGCTTGAGGTCCATTTGCAAGGACTTTTACAGGATTATGACTTAGATGCCATCTATATTGAAACAACGGGTGTTGCTCATCCAATTGAAGTGCTTGATGCATGTATGTCACCGCTTTTTGCTGATCAATTATTTGTACAGTCGATTGTTACACTAATCGATGTGAACCGTTGGAAAGAAAGAGATTCCTTAAGTCCTCAATTACAAATGCTTTTACGTGAACAGATTCATCATGCGGATGTGCTATTACTTAATAAAATCGACCAGTTGTCTGAAATGGAACAAGGACAAATAATTTTTGAAATTCAATCCATTAACAGCGAGGCACGAAGCCTGTTAACAAAGCATGCAGCTGTGAAGCTTGATGATCTCCGTACAATAAAAAAAGCTGAACGAAAACCACATGAGCGAGCACATGTACATCTCGATTTAAAGCTTAAAACATATGTGCATACATTTTCAAATGCACTCGATCTCGATTTATTTGAAGAATGGCTCAGAAAGATGCCTGAAACAATTTACCGAATTAAGGGCTATTTAAAGTTTACCCATTCGAATAACACTTATTTATTCCAATACTCCTATGGAACGCCCATTTACTTAAAAGAGCTTATGAATTATAAGCCAACTTTGGTATTTATCGGTGAAAAGTTGGACCCAACATGGATGAAGGCAGAAATGGAGAAACTAGAGGAAGAAAGTTTGAAGGTTGAATAGGTACTTCAGGAAAAATTATGCCATAGTTTAGGGTGCATTGTACCCTAGTTATGAATAATTGCGCCCTAACTTTGAATAATTGTTCCCTAACTGATTAGGATTGTGCCCTAACTTTGATTTATTGTGACCTAACTCAAGTTAATTGTTCCCTAAACGACTGAAGGCATAAATTGGGCCACATTTCCAAGCATGATAATCACATTGCGTGGGAAGTTAAGAATGAGTAATCGTTTGGTTACTCAAAAAACTTCTGTCGGGAGTGATGTATCATGGCAAGAAACAAACTATTGGTTCCTGGTAGCGAAAATGCTCTAGATCAAATGAAAGAAGAAATCGCCAATGAGTTTGGAGTTCAGCTTGGTGCAGATACGACCGCACGTGCGAACGGCTCCGTTGGAGGCGAGATGACGAAACGCCTCGTCGCAATGGCGCAGCAGCAACTTACAAACGGTTCACAACAGTAACAATTCACCTAAAAGGGGGTCCATATACTGGGCCTCCTTTTTTTATAAGTAAATAAAAAAACCGTCATTCCCCTAGAAATGAACGGTTTTTTCAACATATATTTCATCTGTTGTCTTCATCACTGTTGGATTTCCCTTTGCCTCAATCGTCCTTACTCCAAGTAAAATCATTCCCACCACTAACAGCGCAAACAGTACTACAATAATACAATTTTTAACTAATGCCATCTTTCCCACCCTATCGTTTTCTAACCTTCAATTTTATTCACTTTTTTTCCGACATGACCATTGTATTCACGAAAATAGTTTTTATTCCTGATTTTGAAAAAATGTGTAGTACATCGTAAGTTTCCCTCACTTTCTACACAATTGGGACATATGATGAAGTAAAGGAGGGAAAAATCACCATGGATAAATTGGCTATTTTATTTTTGGCGTGTATATTAGCAGGTTTTGCCCTTATTAAGGTAACAGAATATGATACCGTCTTAACCAGCCTACATTCTGTCTTTTCTCTTGTTGGGGCTCTTACGATGATCGTCTTCTCATTTGTTCTAATTTTCAAAGGAATCTTAGCATTATTAGGTAAGTGATTAGCCACAACGGCTTATCCTTTTTGAATTTATAGTGGTTTGTACCTTTCACATTTCCATAGGAGCCATATGCTAGTACTACCAAGATGAATGAAGGTGGTGCAAAGCATATGGCTTCTATCTTTTTAGGACCAATACGAATTAACAGCAATGAAGGTGTTATCACCACAGGTAATTCCTTTTATGTCTCTCCTACTTCAACTAGTAAAACAATCGCAGGTTCGGGATCATTTAATACGGGTATCAATATTACAAATAATAATGGTACGAGTACATCCAATACCTTTGACCCGGATGGCGTCGACTCAAATATTTCCAACACATAAAAACCGTCTCCCTATAAGGGAAGACGGTTTTTCATATTATGCATACATCGCTTCTACTTGTTTTTGAAGCTCAGTGTTTTCAAGGTATTCATCATATGACATTTGCTTATCAACAAGACCATTTGGTGTAATTTCGATAATACGGTTCGCAATTGTTTGAACGAACTGATGGTCATGTGATGTAAATAAAACGGATCCTTTGAACGCGATTAATCCATTATTTAAAGCAGTAATAGACTCAAGGTCTAAGTGGTTTGTTGGGTCATCGAGCACAAGCACGTTCGCTCCACTTAGCATCATTTTTGAAAGCATGCAACGTACTTTTTCCCCTCCAGATAGAACGCTTGGCTTTTTCAATACTTCTTCACCAGAGAATAGCATTCGTCCTAGGAATCCTCGTAGGAAACTCTCACTTTGATCATTTGGAGAGAACTGACGAAGCCAGTCAACTAACGTTGGCTCATTACCATCAAAATACTTCGTGTTGTCCTTAGGGAAATAGGCTTGTGATGTTGTTACACCCCATTTATACGTACCGCTATCTGCTTCCATTTCACCATTTAAAATCTTGAATAATGTTGTGATAGCAATTTCACTTTTACCTACAAACGCAAGCTTGTCGCCTTTGTTTATAATAAAACTCACATTATCAAGCACCTTAACGCCATCAATTGTCTTTGTAAGACCTTCAACACTTAGTAAGTCATTACCGATTTCACGCTCTGGCGTAAACCCAACAAATGGATAACGACGAGAAGACGGCCTGATATCATCAAGTGAAATTTTATCTAAAAGCTTTTTACGAGAAGTTGCTTGTTTTGATTTTGATGCATTAGCACTAAAGCGCGCAATAAATGCTTGAAGTTCCTTTATTTTCTCTTCTTTTTTACGGTTTGCATCTTGTGCCATTCTTGAAGCAAGCTGGCTTGATTCATACCAGAAGTCATAGTTTCCAACATAGATTTGGATTTTTCCATAATCGAGGTCAGCCATGTGCGTACATACCTTATTTAAGAAATGACGGTCATGGGATACAACAATAACGGTGTTTTCAAAGTTAATTAAAAATTCCTCTAGCCACTGGATTGCTTTTAAATCCAGGTTGTTGGTAGGCTCGTCAAGTAAAAGCACATCTGGCTTACCAAATAAGGCTTGCGCTAATAACACTTTTACTTTCTCAGAACCGGTTAATTCTGCCATTTTCTTCGTATGAAGCTCTTCTGGGATGCCTAAACCTTTTAAAAGAATGGCTGCTTCAGATTCAGCTTCCCAACCATTTAACTCAGCAAATTCCCCTTCAAGCTCAGCAGCTCTCATTCCGTCCTCATCTGAGAAATCAGGCTTCATGTAGATTGCGTCCTTTTCTTGCATCACTTCATATAGACGGGAATGTCCCATAATCACAACTTTTAGAACTTCATGTTCTTCATATTCAAAGTGGTTTTGTTTTAGGAATGCAAGGCGCTCACCTGGTGTCATATGCACGTCACCCGTTTGTGGCTCAATCTCACCTGAAAGGATTTTTAGAAAGGTAGATTTTCCGGCACCATTCGCTCCGATTAGTCCATAACAATTTCCCGGTGTAAATTTTATGTTAACATCTTCAAAAAGCTTGCGGTCACCGTAACGCAAACCTACATTTGTAACTGTAATCATGTATTATAAATCCTCCATTTCATATCATTGCTACTGATTATACCATTTTCATAGAAACAACACTAGTTTTGGGGCCACAGTTTGTGGCCAAAAGCCTTTGCCACATTGTGACATATTTGTTTTCCGAAAAAATAAAAATGACCCCTTCCACAGTTTCCCTGCCAAAAGAGTCATTAAAAAACACCACGTTTTTCTTTTTTAAATTTTCCAATTTCAAATAGCATCATTCTTCTTATTGCTCTCCTGTTCTAGATTTTTTGGCGGCAATTCGTTTGGCCGATCAGGTTGTCTTACGGCTCCAAATCCCTGAATAATTTTTTCACCACCGTAACCTGCTAAAATCGAAAGGAATATGACACGAAAAATCGATTCGGTGTCACTCGAAGCTACGATTAATACTGCCGCAATGGTTCCAATAAGCATTTCTTCTAAGAATCCAAGGTAGATGAAGCGTTTTGTTACACGAGGTTTCTCAATTTTCCCTTGTTTTTTAGCATGTCCCAATAACCCCATAGAGCCACCAATAAAGATTGCTAGCACAAGATGCAACAACATGTCATCACCCCCTAAAGTCCAGATTTAGTAATGCTTGACCTTAGGCAACAAATGGAAGCTTCCTTATTAACATTATATGCCAAAAGTGAATAAGAAAGCTTGGGTATATTTTCGGAAAATTAAAAATACTTTCGTGCTACCAATGTCCCATTTTCATTCTAAAAACTATTTCGAGCCCCTAAAGGACTACATATAACTACCTATCCACTCTACCGTTTGTCATTACTTGAATAAAATCAGTGATGAATTTTTCATAATCAATACGCAGTGCAATCCGATCTAATGTTTCAACAAGCTCCTTGTCTGGATTAGCACGAAAATCCGCGACGCTCACCCCTTTTAAAATCCCGGACATTTCGATTTTTACTCTGCGCCTTGCATATTGCATAATGGATGGATTAACAATTGCGCTTAGAGCAACAACATCATGTAGTGGTGTCCCTTGAATACCAGGCATGCTTTTCTTATAAAATTCATAATAATAATCAAAAATGGGACGAATTAAATTTCGGAATGGATTATTTGCTCCCTGCCTTACAATTTGGTCAACCATTTCAGAAGTTAAGATCGCTTGGATTGTGACATTTAGAGGATGAATGGCAAGGTTATGTGCACGTTCACATACAAGGTTTGAGGCAATTGGGTCCCCATAAAAATTCGCCTCTGCTTCAGCGGTGACATTTCCAGGAACAAAAAAGGCCCCACCCATTATATAAAATCCTTTTACTTTATTCATCACCTCATCACCAAGGATGAAGGCAATCGCAAGTGATGTTGATCGCCCAACATCGACGATATAAAGTTCATTTTCATATTTCTCAATGATTTTAAAAATCTCATCAAAATTTAATAACTCAGCTGCAGGAAGTGTATCAGGTGGTTGAATGGGGCCAAGACCCTCTTCCCCATGGATTTCGGGGTAATAAGCTGTGGCTTCTCCAGATAACGGTCCCTTTGCACCCGCTATGATTGGAATATCCGTTTTGCCTGCTAATGATAATAAATAGGCAACATTCTGAATCGCTTGTTCTTGTGTCACATTACCGTAACTCGGAACAATCCCGACTATTTCTATATCAGGATTGAGTAATCCATACATAATCGCAATCGAATCATCAATTCCCGGATCTCCAAAAAACAAAACCTTTGCTGCCATTAACACCGCTCCCTTTTTTAAAATCTCACATAATATTCACTATATGTTGGGAAGTAAAAAAAAACACCCACTTCGCTATGAGACGAAATGAGTGTTTTGGGAAAAGTATTATTTTGCAAATCGATGATTTCCAATGATAGTTGTTACTTCTCTAGCCATCATAAATGGGTTTGAACTTTTATCTGGATTAAAGAAAAATAATGACCCTTTTCCTTGTCCACGGAACGTAATTGCTTCGTCTACAGCACGTTTTGATTCTTCATCAGCCTGTTGATTGATTGAACCATCAGCCACTGGGCTAAATGCATATGAACCACCTTCTACTTTTTCGTAGATTACTTCTTTAATCGTATCAGGGAATTCAGATGAATCGACACGGTTTAACACAACAGTAGCCACGGCAACCTTACCTGCATATGGCTCGCCTTTTGCTTCAGCATGTACAAGTTTTGCTAGTAATTCCTTATCCTGACTCGTCACTACTTCTGGAATTTCTAGCTCTTCACCTGGATAGATCATATCACTTGTGCGGTTATTTGTTTCCTTAAGGTCTAATACTGATACACCATACTTCATGCCAAGATTCCAGAATGTATCACCGGATTTTACAGTATGAGTTGCTGCCGATGCACTCACGCCTGAAGCTAATAGTGAAAATGTTAATGCAGTTGCAAATCCAATCTTCTTAAGGTTTTTCATGTTTTTTCCTCCTAGTATCGTCGTTTTTGGCTCTACTAGAAGGTTAACAGCTGTAATATTTCGATTCATTGCCCAAAAAGTGGTAGAATACTAGAGCCTTAGAGACACTTTGTCTCAAAATATGATTGGAAAAAATATCCTCACTATATTTACCACCTAAATCTTGGACAAGATGGAAAAATACAGATTGAATTTTACAAACATCTCAGCCATGTTATCAACATTGTTATCATATTTCCGTTATTTCATAATCATCTTAATCAGCTTCAACCCATATTTGGTAGTTGGGTAGCGTAACGGAAGGTCAAACTTTGTTGTTTGCTTCATGATCCCTTTTTCATGAGAAAATACATCAAAGCTTCCTTTCCCATGGTAGGCACCAATTCCACTATCACCTACACCGCCAAATGGTAGATGGGGTGAAGTAAAATGATAAACCGTATCATTCACACAACCACCACCGAAAGAGATTGATTCTAGCACTTTATTTTGCACTCGTTCCACTTCTGAAAAAATATACAATGCAAGTGGTTTTGGGCGCTTATTGATCTCATCGATGGTTTGTAAAATATCGTCGTACCCCATCACAGGCAAAATTGGGCCAAAAATTTCATCCTCCATGATCGGATGCTCCCATGTAACATCAGTCAGAACTGTAGGCGCAATCAAATGCTTATCGGCATCCGATTTACCACCATAGTATATAACGCCACTATTATGGATAAAGGAAGTAAGTCGATTGAAATGCCGCTCACTTACAATTTTCGTAAATTTGCTTCCTTCACTTAATGCATTCCCATACAATTCCTGGATAGCTTCTGTTAACAAATTTAAAAATTCTTCTTTCACTTCATTATGAACGTACAGATAATCTGGAGCGACACAGGTTTGTCCAGCATTCGTATACTTTCCCCACGCAATTCGCTTTGCCGCATACCGAAGATTCGCATCCTTGTGGACAATACAAGGACTTTTCCCTCCAAGTTCAAGGGTAACAGGTGTTAAATGTTTAGCTGCAGCCTCCATAATCACTTTTCCAACGGCCACACTACCTGTAAAAAAGATATAATCTGTCTTTTCCTCTAAAAGGGCCGTGCTAGTTTCAACACCCCCTTCAACAATCGCAATGTAGTCCTCTTGAAACTGTTCACGAATCAGTTTTGTTAGTAATTCAGACGTTTTTGGGGTTAGCTCAGAAGGCTTTAAAATGGCACAGTTTCCTGCTGCGATTGCCCCAATTAATGGTGCAAATGCAAGCTGAAATGGATAATTCCAAGGGGATATGACTAAAACCACCCCATATGGTTCTGGATAAATATAATTTTTACTTCCAAAACCAGTTAAGCTCATTTTTACCTTTCTTGGTTTCGCCCATTTTTCAAGATGCTTCATCGTATACCTAAGCTCTTCTAAAACAAAGCCAATTTCAGTCGTATATGATTCAAACTCAGATTTGTTTAAATCTTTATGTAAAGCGTCCATAATTTCCTTTTGATGTGTTTTAATTAGATTGCGAATCTTTTTAAGAGCTTCCATCCGATAAGCAACTTCCTTTGTTTTCCCTGTAGAAAAAAATTCACGTTGCTTTTTTATTAATGCACCATAGCTTTCCACTATATTTCCCCCATTTCAACAGGTTTCCTACTATTTATCATTAGTACATACTATTTTTTAACAAAAAACAAGATATTACTACATGTAGAGTAGAAAAAAGGTAAGCCGTATTTTTAATGGCTTACCTTTGATTTCGTATTAGATTGTAGCAATTTTTTCTTTTACTTGAATATGACCTGATTTTTCAACCTTTGTGGCTAAATATTTTTGATTGTATTCAGAGACATCTCCCCAAAGTGGGACATGAGTATCTGATAATAGTCCGTATTCTTGTAATGCAGCTAATTTTTTCGGATTGTTCGTAATTAAGGTAACTGGCTTCGAACGTAGCTCGGAAAGCACGCGAATGGCATCCTCATAGTTGCGGCTATCATCGTTAAAGCCTAATGCAAGGTTTGCTTCGACTGTGTCTAGCCCTTCTTGCTGAAGGATATACGCTAAGGATTTTGAAAATAAGCCAATCCCTCTTCCCTCGTGATCTGCTAGATAAAAGAGAGCCCCAGAGCCATTTGAGACAATCATTCTCATGGATTCCCGCAATTGGAAACCACAATCACAACGCTTGCTTCCGAATATATCACCAGTATGGCATATACTATGCATTCTAATTAGCGCATCTTGTTCTGAGTCAAAATCACCATATACAAGAACAGATGATTGCTGCATTTCTGCTAAATTAGCTGTAGGAAGAGCGTTTAGAACTTCCTCTATACTCATTCCATTCTCCATTTTTAGCCATGTATACCATTTAAAAGTCACAACTTGATCATCTAATTGAACGGGTAATGTTACAGGTCCAACTAAGCAAATATCCTGTTCCCCTTGTTTATGAATCATGTTCATTTTATTTAATAGAAGGTTTTTCACCTTTTCTGAAACCATAAGAATTCTCCCTTTCTAATGTTACCACTTGTAAATTTATTTCTACTCTATGTTTTGAAAGTATAGAATTATTAAAAAGGGAGGTCAAGAAATATACACTTCATATCGTTTATCTAATAGCCCCTCATTAAGTAAAATTTACAGTTTATCAGCGTGATATCCAAGCTTTTTCAGTAGCACCATCATTTCTTCTTTTTCAGAATCAGACAGCACCCCGACAATTTCTTCAATAGCCTGTTCATGCTTTGGAAATATCGTATCCATAAATTGTTTACCTTCCTCCGTGATGGACGCCCATGTAACACGTCGATCCTTTGGACATGGCTTTCTTGAAATATAATTCTTTTTTTCTAATTTATCCACAACATATGTTATACTTCCACTCGATAATAAGACCTTCTTCCCAATATGTTGAATTGGTTGGTCCCCTTTATGATAGAGAAGTTCTAACACTGCAAATTCTGTTAGATTTAATCCGTATCCTTTTACATCCTCTTCTACCCGCTCATTTACAGATCGAAATGCTCTAGATAGTATGACAAAAAATTTCAAGGAGAGGTTAGGAACATTAACTGCTTCATTTGCTTCCATACGATCCACCCTTTTTCATTATCTCGAATTCAAGATAATTTTACTAAATTTTCATGTTCTCTGTCAAGTTTGTTTCTGTGACATAGTTCCCATTAACTCCTTGCGACTTCCGTATATCGGTACAGGACATCCCCACCGTGATGGGCAATTCCTCTGAAATGCTTAAAATCTTCCCGTTTAACCAATGTATTTCGGAACTCAAGAAATTGATCTTTTTTCACAAGGTATTCATTTAACTCTCCATCCCGGAGCTTATTTAAAATTTCATTTACAAATTCTTCATTCATATGTATACACCTCTTTTTAAATTATAGTGGTTCAAAAAATAAGAAACAAGGCTAATACCCATTTATACCTCTATCCTACACACTATACGTCATTAGGCATAAGATATGGGGGAAATGTCTAGTAGGCATTATGACGAAGTAAGAAAATTAAAAACGCCCTCAACAAATTTGAGATTGTGTTTGCTGACTTTTTAACTGTATGAATACAATAAAGAGGTGGATTGTATGAAAAATTATCAAAACTCGTTTGGTTTTAATCCGAATATGAGTAACCAACAAGGCATGGGATATGGGCCCGGGCCAGGCGCTGGCTATGGACCAGAAGGAATGCCGATGGGAATGAATATTCCTCAAAAGGGATACCCAGGAGCTGGCTTCCCACAAGAAGTTCAAGGTAGCTATCCTTACCCTACCAAACAGCACATGATGGATGATGATTGTGGATGTGGTGATGGTCCAGACGACGATGCTGTGATGCCAGCAGCATTTAATCCATCTGGTCCTGGAATGGCACAAAATATGATGGCTCCACATGGACCACATGGCCCTGGCTGCACCTGTGGACAGCAGCATGGCCCAATGGGCGGACCTGGAATGATGGGCGGTTTTGGACCACAAGGATCTGGAGTTGGACCGATGAGCGGTTTTGGACCACAGGGACCTGGTGTTGGACCGATGAGCGGTTTTGGACCACAAGGACACGGTGCTGGACCAATGAGCGGTTTTGGACCACAGGGACCTGGTGTTGGACCGATGAGCGGTTTCAACCCACAAGGACCAGGAATGGCTCCTGGTGAGATGGGTGGATTCGGACCTGGGGGACCAGGTAATCCTGGTATGATGTCTCCTCAAGGCCCTGGAATGGCACCAAATATGATGATGCCTCATGGACCGCATGGCCCTGGCTGCACCTGTGGACAGCAGCATGGCCCAATGGGTGGCCCTGGAATGATGGGCGGTTTTGGTAGATAGATATACATTATAGGTGTCTCCTTTGAGGCACCTTTTTCTTATCAGCCTTTTATGCCAAAATCCAGTCCTGAAACTTTTCAAACTGAGCATGTGCATCCTTAAGCCCAAGCTCGTATAGGTTCGTTAATTTAACAGGATCCCTTTCAACCCTACCCACCTCAAGTGGCTCTGACGGGCTAAATACAAAAACCCTACCCGCTTTTTCTTCTTTCTCTAAGTAAGCAATTGTCTCATTATAACGCTGATATCGGGTTTCAATTGCTTTAACCAAATTGGGATATTGTTTGTAAGAACGCCTCACAACCCATGTCATATTTGATTTCTTTTTCAAATAACCGCGATTGCGAGTCAATACGACGACATTTTTCTGATTTCCATCTTGCTGAGCCTTTGTCAATGGAATAGGATCCGTAATGCCTCCATCCAATAATTTTTTTCCATTAAATTCAATGATTGGTGCAACAAAAGGCAAAGAACTCGAGGCACGAATAACCTTTAACATGTCATTCCCGTAATCCTCTCTGTGAAAATAAATAGGCTCCCCTGTTTCACAATCGGTTGTACCCACCACAAACTCTTCTTTTGCTTGATAAAAAGAATCATAGTCATATGGCACATGTTTATTCGGAATTTCATCAAAAATAAAATCCATTCCAAACAGCTGCTTGTGTTTCACAAAATTCCTGAATGACAAGTAGTTTGGGTGATTAACGTAGTCTATATTAACCGTACGATTTCTTCCCATTTGTCTAGATAGATAAGATGCTGCCATACACGCACCTGCAGATACGCCAACGACATATGGGAAATAGATATTGTGTTCCATAAAATATTCAAGGATGCCTGCGGTATAAACACCACGCATTCCTCCACCTTCTAATACCAATCCTGTATCTTTCATTTTTATCTCTCTCCCTTTAGACAGGCATATAAATTAATATAAAAAAAAATTTATAGATTGTCACATTTTTTACAAAAATTTTAAATAAAATATCATTGAAAACGCTTTACTATTTTACAAAAGTAAGGCAAAATATAAAAAAATGGATTTTTTGTAAATAAAAGCACGATTTGCTTTAACTTGAAGATTAATAGAATTCTATGGAGGTGACATTATGAAAATAGCAGAAATTGGGGATGTCATTGAGTTCAAAGAAGGACTAAAAGGCGTCGTTGAAAAAGTAAATGAAAACTCAGTTATTGTGGACTTAACATATATGGACAATTATAGAGATCTAGATTTAGAGAGTCGTACTGTTGTAAATCATAAAAACTATAAGATTGTCACAGCTATATAAAAGAAAGGGAGCTGACCATTTGGTTCGGCTCCCTTTTTGTTATGCACCTAACGATTTATCTTTTGTAAATTTCGGTTGAATCGATGTTAAAAACTTTGTTTTTGAGAAAGAGTATATCAGTAATGCTGACCAAATACATAAAAATGTAATGAAATGTGCCTTTGTAAAATGCTCTTGAAATAAAAATACTCCTAATACAAGGCTTATAGTTGGCGAGATATATTGCAAGATTCCTAGCACTGACAACGGGATGCGATTTGCTCCAGCCGCAAACCATAGCAATGGTAAGGCTGTTACGACCCCAGCCCCCATTAATAATAATTGCACGTTAAAAGTTGCGCTACTGAAGGAATCAACTCCACTGTTGTATAGAACTCCTAAATAAATAAGGGCAATCGGTGCAACCACCATTGTTTCCATCGCGAGTCCAATTAAGGAATCTAGCTTTGCTAGTTTCTTTGTTAATCCATAAAATCCAAAGCTTAATGCGAGCGTAATCGCAACCCATGGGAAACTTCCGTACTGTAAAGTTAATATGAGAACCCCGAGACCTGCTAATACAAATGAAACACCTTGCCAAAACAATAGACGTTCCTTAAGAACGATAATACCCAACAGGACACTGACCAATGGGTTGATGTAATATCCTAGACTTGCATCAATAATATGATCGGTATTAACAGCCCAAATATAAGTTGCCCAGTTTACCGTAATAAGGAGTGATGAAGCGATAATCCCAATTAGTTTGGTTTTATTTTTAACAATCTCTTTGAGGGTTGTAACCAGTTGGTTCCCTTTTTTGGAAATGAGGATGATCACCAGCACAAAGACAAGCGACCAAACAATCCTATGTGCTAAAATCTCGATTGCCGGGACATAGTCGATTAATTTCCAATAAAGAGGCAGAACTCCCCATGCAATATACGCAATCGCCGTATACAAGATTCCAATTTTATACTCCCTTATGTCATCTTGACCCATCATGATCCTTCTTTCCAATTCATTTTTTATCATTTGTTTATTATATTTCGGTTTCCGATATTTCACAATGAAAATGAATTGGAATTTTGAGGATATCTGACTGTAAGTGGCCCACTAACCTTCTGAAGTACACTCTGACTACCCTGGATGTATGTCATGTTTCGCTTTTTAGGAGGGCGGTGGGTGTTCGAGTGCCTTTGGACTTTTGTCATTTTCCATTTTTTGGGTGGTTGGTGGTACTCCAACGTCTCTGGACTTATGTCACTTTCCAGTATTTAGGATGTTGATGGTACTCCAGCGCCTCTGGACTTAT
>NZ_NSEB01000023.1:0-62047 GCF_002734215.1 Fredinandcohnia onubensis | reverse complement strand
TGGTACTCCAGCGCCTCTGGACTTATGCCACTTTCCACTTTTTAGGATGTTGATGGTACTCCAGCGCCTCTGGACTTATGCCACTTTCCACTTTTTAGGATGTTGATGGTACTCCAGCGCCTCTGGACTTATGTCACTTTCCACTTTTTAGGATATTGATGATACCCCAAAGTTTTTTAACTTTCACTTTTGGGTGTTTCAGGAAAAACTCTACTGTTATTTTGTGAATATGACACCACGTTTGGAATTAACTAGAAAAGCCATAGTATTAAAACCCTTTTATGATATGAGTTTTGGATAACCCTGGAAAATACATACCAATAAACTTCCTTTATGTCTTCACTTTTGTAAAGTCCAGGAAAAACCTCTTCATTAAGCCCTATTTTTGACACCACGTTTGTAAGACTATGGAAAAACACAATCTAAATACCACTTTTATTCAATTTGGCTATTATCAAGTCACCTATAGAAACCCCACAAAAAAAACACACACCCTAAGCAGAGTGTGTGCGCCGCATTTACCTATTCTTTCGTATCCTTGCCAGCTTCTTCAGCCAGCTGGTCAAAGGATTTAACTTTTCCATGTGGGTTTTGTGATTGTTTTCTAACTGTCCACTGGCGTTCTTGTTGACGTTTTGATTGTGTCATGTAGAATCTCTCCTTCTTTCAGATCATCACCATTAGGATGAGTCACCGTCGGTTATTTATTCTAAAAAATGACGTTCATGTTAAAATGACTACGACATAATCTAAGTAAAGAGGAACGACAATATGCATAAAAACTTTTATCTACTACTACTATTGGTACATATTTTATTGGCGACGAGTTTCCTGTCCTCCATCCCATTTTGGGTGATTTTCACCATATCCTTCTTCCTTTTATCAGCAGTGGCAATCCGTTTCGCCAATTTTGATAATAAATCTATATCAGCGTCCAACCTAGCTATCGCAATCCTATCCGGCATCTTGATGTATGGCCTTTTCTCGATTGGAAAAATGGGATCCGCATTCCTTTTTCCAAACATGCTAGATGAAGTGGCTGATTTATATATGAAGATTCAGCCAGAGCTTTCCTGGCATTTTGTTGTACTCTTTCTCATCATCATTCCAGGTGAAGAGCTCTTTTGGAGAGGCTATATACAGAAGAATATTGAGGTAAAGTTCGACAACAAGCTAGTCGCAATCGTCATATCTTCTCTTCTTTATACGTCTGCCAATCTTTATACCTTTAATCCACTTTTTTTGCTTGCGACATTTGCAGGTGGAGTTGTTTGGGGAACATTATATATGTGGAAACGAAATATTTTCCTAACTATTCTTTCCCATCTTGTCTTCAATTTATTTTTGCTAGTGCTTTTCCCACTATTTTAAATTAGGGGGCATAATGACATGAAGAAGCGTAAAAAAAGGAGAGCGAAGCATGGTAAGTATACCTTCTCCGATCTCCTAGGTGATATATTATTCGCATTGCCTGAGATTATTATTTTTCCATTTCGTATCATTTTTTACCTAATTAGAGGTCTCTTTAGGAATATATTTGATTTCTTTAATTAAGCTAAAATTGTCGTTTTCGGTTTAACATTTTCAGGAATACCTGGAACATATGGCTTATTTTTTGTGCTTAGATTAAACTCCTCTTTTGCTCTTTCAAGTATATGATTATTATTTAGTAACAAATCATATGCTGATAATGCCATTGTTTGCGCGGCAAAGTGCATTCCCTTGAAACCAATGGATGAACCAAATGAGGCTGTGGCCTGCCAGGTATGTAACTGTATACCGATAGGAGCACAAGTTACCATAATTGAACCCACTGGTGTAATCCAACTAACATCACCGACATCTGTTGAACCAGTTAAAACTTTGCCCTTTGTCAATTTATCATTTTGCAAGTCTGACGCCAGGGTTTCATTTGTAGAATTATGGGTCATTTTTACGATGTTAGAATCTACTGTCTTAAGTAATTCCTGAGCAAATTTCGCTTCTTCAACAGTATATGCTAAGGGTACTGCTAGTTTCATATTTTCAAACATGAGGTCATTTAAAGCTTCATTTGGAAGTGTGTCATAAGCAAAAGCATCAATCTTTGAATAGACCTCAGTTTCTGTCATAAGTGCTGCTCCTTGAGCAATTTTCTCTACCCTTCTAAGGATATCTTCAACCTGTTCTTTTGTAGATGCCCGTAAATAATACCAAACACTAGCATGTTCAGGAACAATATTAGGAGCAAGTCCCCCATTTGTAATGACATAATGCATTCGCGAACCGTCCACCACGTGCTCTCTTAAAAAGTTTGTACCGACATTCATCAATTCAACTGCATCTAGTGCACTTCTTCCAGCATGTGGTGAGGCGGCCGCATGGGCTGGGATGCCTTTAAAATGAAACCTAATGGATACAATTGCTTGCATGCTCATATTTAATGCCATGGTAGATGTCCATGGATGCCAAGTTAACGCACAATCTAAATCGTCAAAGACACCTTCTCTCGCCATGAACGTTTTTCCAGACAATACTTCTTCAGCTGGACAGCCATAATAACGAATAGTCCCATTGATATCACACTCATCCATTACTTCTTTTAATGCGATTACTGCTTCAACCCCTGCTGTTCCGAGTAAATTGTGACCGCATCCGTGACCTGGGCCATCTATTTCAACTGGTTCCTGAACTGTATTAACGGTTTGAGAAAGACCAGGCAAAGCGTCGTATTCCCCTAATATCCCTATTATTGGTTTACCTGAGCCATATTCAGCAACAAACGCAGTAGAAATTCCTCCTATTGGGAAATGAATTCGAAATCCTTGTTCTTTTAATTTAGACACTTGTAGGTCACTTGCATAGTTTTCCTCATATGCAATTTGCGGATGTTCCCATATTTTTTTTGCCATTTCAGTAAAATCTGATTGGTTGTTTTTAATCCACTGTAAAATATTTTGTTTACTCATCTTCTAATCCATCTACTTAATGGATTTTCACCCCTTCCAAAAATTCAATACATACAAGGTAGACACCAGGCTTTATTTATTTTTCTCTTGTTTTTTGGTTTTCTCTAAAAGTAAACAAACTACAACTGTTCCGAGTATGCAGACAAATGTTTGGAAGGCACGGGGAACAGGACCTAAATTAACAAATAAACCAAAAGCTATCCCAACTACACCAAATAACGGTTTTTTTATAGCAAACTGAGCAATGACTCCTCCAAAAATAGCCGGAAGCACAAAGTTTAGGCTATTTAAGACTGGTTCAGGCAAGATTGTTAAAATGTATGAACCACTTAATATTGCTAAAATAAGAATGATAGCATTCACGATCGAAGCAGTCGCAATTGCCAATGAGGCAGTGATTTCTCCCTTTTTCGTTCCTGGTTCTGCATCAACAACACGTTGAGCAACCGAAGCACATGGAAGACACATGTTTCCGATATTACCTGTAAGAAAAGCAAGATATGTACCAGAAACCCCCAAAACAGGATAATAGCTAATTGGCTCCAACACCCAAACAAACATGATAATAGCTGCATAAGCAGTAAAACCTGAAATGATAGTAGTCCAGCCTGGATGGTAACCAAGAACATATGATAGATATAGGGGCACAATTAATGTTAATGCAATGATTCCCCAAATTGTTAAGCGTCCCCAAAAATGAGACTTTAATTGAAAGGTTTCAAAGTCCATTGATGATGCAGACACTGGCACAGCTTCGTTTATAGATAGATTATTTTCCTCTCTAGTAACTGGCATATAGCTCTCCTACCTTTCTTTTTTAAGATATCAAGTAACCAGCAAACATACCCACTATAATAACAAGACCTAATGACCATTCTTTTATCCACCTCAACTGGGTTTTATCTCCGATCCATATAATGATGGGCATAACAATAAAGGCAACAATAAATACGATGAATTCACTTATTCCTTTTACCATTTCTCCCCCACCAAGATAACTAAAAGCCCCAATCATTGCAGCAACTGATACTGTGCTTAACATCGTTACATTTTTGGGATTAGCTTCTGCTTTTTTCTGTATTTTCCCTAGAGATTTAGTAAATAGTGCTACGAATAATAACCAGCCCATTCCACCAAGACACATCACCCATACTGCATTTGTAAAGGCTTGTAACGTATAACCTTGAGAACCTAAATCTACCCCAGCTGCTTTAGACCCTATACTTGCACCAACTGTTTCTATTGCTGCTGATCCAATAATAGAGATTCGCATCAATGTAACTGGGCTACCAATTAAAGAAATCATTGAAATAGCGACAACGATGATTGCTAAAGATGGTCCAAGAGAACTAATCGCACCAGCCCTTATCGCAGACTTTACATCTGTAGAAGTCATACCGACGGATTGGCTCGTTTTTGATGCAAGCCGAATAAAAATTATAGCTTGAAAGATTACGATACCAACTACCAGTGAAGCCAAAATCCAGAGTGGTAAGCTATTTGCCGTTTGTAATACTTTTTCCAAAATAATCTTCCTCCTTTTTCAAATTACTTTTAATTACTACCTCTACCCTCTAAAGAAAGCGCATTCAACTTTAATGGTTGAAAATTCTATATTTTCTAATTCTTATAGTAATTTATTAAATTACCGATTACAATGTAATTAATTACATAAATGATACGGATGAAATAGAACTTTCTACATTTTCTTAGTCTTGGAGGTTAGTAATGAACATAAATCAGCAAATTTTATCTTTTCTAGATAAAATGTTTAAAGGCGCTTCCTATGAAATCTTGGTACAAAAAGCACATGATACTTCGTTCAACCTTATGTATAAAAAAGGAACTCTAAGAAAAGAGAATATTAGTCTACTAACATGTAATGGAGAGAACAAATACAAAATCATGACAAATAAGGGGTACTTATATATTTCATTTTCTTACGTAAACGAGCATTTAGTGCTTCTTCGCTCAAACTGTGAATCTTGCCCTTTTGATGAAAGAGACCTGGATTATTTATATGTATGCTTCGAACTTATAGATGCTAAAAGTCAAATCCAAGCTAAAGGTGCAGAACTTGAGATGCTAATCGAGGGAATACGTTCTGTTTCTTCCTCCCTTGTCCTTGATGATCTATTAGAGAAGATTACAAAAAATGCATTATCAGTAATACCAGTTGCAAATGCAGGTTATCTACAACTCTATGACTATGATCAAGAAAAAATCATTACAAAAACAAGTGTTGGATTTGAACCGAACATCAGAAAGCTTAAAATGAAGGTCGGAGAATCGATTACGGGTATGGTTTTTAAGGAAGGAAAACCGTTAATTTATCATTCTAAAGAACAGATTTTTAAAGTAATGAGTGAGAATTCTATTTCCGAGAGAAATCTAAATATTATCAAGTCTTCGTACAAAGGAAAAGAAATTCAAGCAATTGTTAGTGTGCCTATATCTATTGGGGACAAGCGTATTGGAGTCATGACGATTCACCAATTTAATAAGGTGGGGAAATTTACGGATGATGACGTGCGACTTTTACAAGGATTTGCATCCCAGGCTGCAATCGCAATTCAAAATGCACGTCTTTATACAGAGGTAAAGCAACAGTTAAATGAGCTCTCAAAAAGAAACGAAGTCCACGACAGACTTATTAAGATCTCTATACAAAACAAAGGTTTAAAGTCAATTATTAGAGAAATAGGTAAAATGATAAATGGTCCGTTTTCCTTCTATGACTACCTAGAAAACGATTGGTACCATAATCAAGAGAAAGAAAAAATACATTTTAGCGTGGATGAAATTACTACTATTTTTAAACATAGAAGAAATGCTGTTTTCATGGAATCGCGTAAGCCTGATGAGGGAAAATTTTATCTTTACCCGATACTCAATGGTACTATTTTTCTTGGATGTTTTATTTACCCCTACTCTAATACATTATCAATCATTGATCGAATAATTATCGAACAAGGTGGCTCCTTACTCGCACTTGAGCTTGTAAAGAAACACACACTAGAAGAAATCTATTATAAGAAATCCCATGAATTTTTTAATGAATTGATTCAAAGCAAAGAGCCAGAAGTCTTACTTGAGAAAAGAAAAGAGTTTAACCTAAATCCTTCTCATATGTTTTATGTGGTCTTAATTGAACTTGTTAATTATAAAGATTTATATAAGCTTGGTGCTGATATTCATAGTATTATCTCATTGATAAAAAAGAACATCCAAGTCGTGCAACTCATCTACGGATTTCATAATAAAATTCTATTACTTGTTTCATTTGCACACAATTCAGTATCTGACGACACGATAAGGGGATTAAAAACAATTATTACTAACTGGAAAACGAATAATGATTCGTTTGTGTGTGTGGGTATTGGTTCTGAAAAACAGGGGTTATATCACATAGGAAAGAGTTATGAGGAAGCAAAGAAGGCAGTTGCCTATCTAGTTAATAAAAAAGAATCTGGTATGATTGCCTATGAAAGCATTGGAGTTAATCGCTTGTTTATTAATCAGGATACCAATGAGATTCAGGAATTCATAAATAACTTGTTCCAGCCTTTAAATACAGCAAAATCAAAGAAAAATGATTTAGAACAAACATTGTTAACTTATGTAAAGTTAAATAAGTCTATTAATGAAACTGCGAAAAAACTTCACGTTCATATTAATACACTATATCAGCGTCTTAAAAAAATTGAGGACATGCTAAATTTGAGTTTTAATGACCCAAAAGACTTTCTTGAAATACAGCTGGCCTGTCACCTTAAAGAAACATTCGCTTATTCTAAGGATGTACATTAGTTATTTAAGTAGTTACCGTTAATCACCATGAAAAAAGTAAATAAAGAGGTTGATTATACCTCTTTATTTTTCCTCTTATATAGTTTCATTTATCCAGGTTTTGATTATTCCCTCGGTTAGCGCTTCATCGGCCTTGCCAACAGTACTAATAAAATCAAGCTCATATACCCAAACAACGGATATAAGAATGAAATCAATGAGCCATAACCTAATTGACTTATCACATAGGCAATCGATAGAATACCAAACACAATTAAAATGGATGGTAGTTTAATCACATTTTTCAGTTGGCGCTCTAGGCCAAATAGGTTTCCGATCACAGACGTAAAAATTTCTCCGTAAATCACAAGGATGTACAACCAGTAAAACGCAGCCATGAAGTTTTTCATCACTTCAGCCATCGGGATTTCAAAACTTTCTACATTGGGTAGTGCGGATAATGATATGTGGCTCGTAAATAAAATGAGACATAATGCGCCACCACCGATAGAGCCGCCCCATCTTAATGTTTTTTCATGGTCAATTTCCTTTGCAAGCGGAACTAATACGGGCATCGCCATTGTCAAATTAAAAGCCGCATATAAAAACGGTGAAATCAACCATTTAGCGCTTTGCGACTCAATTTCTGGCCGACTCAACAGGCCCGTTGCATCCGTTGCTATGACCTCTACTGCTAAAACAACACTAAAGAATATCATAATTGGAACAACAAACATGTTCACTCCAAATAAGCCTTTAACTCCATACGTCAATACAAAGATGGAAAGCCCAGCCGTCAACAGGATTCCGAGCTGATAGGATATTCCCAATTGTTCATGAAAAACCGCTCCTGCACCAGAAAGCATAACGGAAGTTACTCCAATTAGGACAAGGAGCATAAGTGCATTCACAACGAACCCTATTTTTTTCCCAAATAAATATTCATTAAATTCTTTATATGAATCAGCTTGAATTCGGTTTGCGATAATCATAATTCTTGTTCCTAACCATATAAATAGGAAACCACTGATGCAGATTCCTACCAAGCCATATACACCGTACCGGGTAAAAAATTCAACAATTTCTCTACCTGTTGCAAAGCCCGCTCCTACGATTGTTCCAACATATACAGCACCAATCTGGAATGCTGCTCCCCAATTCCCTCGCACAAATAGCCACCTCATTGTTTATCTCTATTACTTGATATATATGTACAAGTTCTATAAATAAGACGAGCTATTATTTCGGAAACATGCGGAAAAAATTGCTAGGACTTTTCACTTGAAAGTCAAAGATGGTCAAAGTATAATGTAGACATAAGGTCAAAGATGGTCAAACTTTACGGATCATCACACATGACCTATTTCATTTATCTTATTAGTCAAAGATGGTCAAAAATTCAAGGAGGTATTTGTTTATGATTTGTCAAGCATGTAATCAAAATGAAGCTACTGTTCAATTACATCTTCAACTTAACCATGAAAAGCGACAAATTCAACTTTGCAGTGAGTGTTATGCGAAGGAGAAGAACAACATGAAAATACCTTCAGGATTGAACGGTTTCCCTAATTTCACATTTGATGACCTATTTAAAGGCAATGCCTTCGGTCAACAAATGGGAATCAATCAACAACAAACACAAACAAAACACGGTGGAAATGGCGGAGGTCTTCTCGATCAATTTGGACGGAACCTTACTCAAATGGCGAAAGCTGGACTAATTGATCCAGTGATTGGCCGTGACGAGGAAATCCAACGTGTCATTGAAATATTAAACCGCCGTAATAAAAATAACCCCGTTCTAATTGGGGAACCGGGTGTAGGTAAAACTGCAATTGCAGAAGGATTAGCCCTACTTATCGCTGAAGGAAAAGCACCTAACAAGCTTTCAAATAAACAGGTTTATTTACTAGATGTCGCATCATTAGTTGCAAACACTGGTATTCGTGGTCAATTTGAAGAGCGTATGAAACAATTAATTGCGGAGCTTCAAAAACGTAAAAATATTATTTTATTTATCGATGAAATTCACCTATTAGTTGGTGCAGGATCTGCAGAAGGGTCAATGGATGCAGGTAATATTTTAAAACCAGCTCTTGCTCGTGGTGAGCTTCAAGTGGTCGGTGCAACAACCTTAAAAGAATATCGAGAAATTGAAAAAGACGCAGCACTTGAGCGCCGCTTCCAACCTGTAATTGTGGAAGAACCATCGATTGATGAAGCGATTCAGATTCTTGAAGGAATTAAAGGTAAGTATGAAGACTTCCATGGTGTAAAATACTCAGATGAAGCGATTCGCGCCTGTGTTACACTATCACATCGCTACATTCAGGATCGCTTTTTACCAGACAAAGCCATTGACTTGCTTGATGAAGCTGGGTCAAAAATGAACCTAGTATCTGGTGGAACAAATCCAAAGAATATTGAAGAAGAGCTTTCAAAAATTGCAGCGGAAAAAGAAAAAGCTGCTGGTGAAGAAAATTATGAATTAGCAGCAAAATTAAGACATCAAGAAATTCTGCTTGAAAAACAATTAAATAATCCAGAAAACAACGTAGAGCATTTGATTGATGTCGAAAACATTCAACAAATTATTGAAAAGAAAACGGGTATTCCTGTTGGTAAGCTACAAGAAAATGAACAACAAAAAATGAAGCAGCTTGCAGAAAATCTTGCCAAAAAAGTAATTGGTCAAGATGAAGCAGTAACAAAGGTTGCGAAAGCAGTTCGTCGTAGCCGTGCTGGTTTAAAGGCTAAAAACCGTCCAATCGGTTCCTTCCTCTTCGTTGGACCAACTGGTGTAGGTAAAACAGAGTTAACGAAGACTCTTGCAGAGGAACTATTCGGCTCGAAGGATGCCATGATTAGACTCGACATGAGTGAGTATATGGAGAAACACTCAGTCTCTAAAATCATCGGTTCACCTCCTGGATATGTCGGCCATGAGGAAGCTGGACAACTGACTGAAAAAGTCCGTCGTAATCCTTACAGCATCATCCTCTTAGACGAAATTGAAAAGGCACATCCAGACGTTCAACATATGTTCCTACAAATTTTAGAAGATGGTCGTTTAACAGACAGCCAAGGGCGTACTGTAAGTTTCAAAGAAACAGTCATTATTATGACAAGTAATGCCGGAGTTGGCGCTCCTAAGAAAATTACAGTCGGCTTTGAAAAGGCTGAAACTGATGCCTACAAGGAATCTTCTATCCTTGAATCACTTGGTTCCTTCTTCAAGCCTGAGTTCTTAAACAGATTTGATGCAATCATCGAATTCAAACAGCTTGAAAAAGAACATCTGCTACAAATTGTCAACTTAATGTTACATGATCTTGAAGCAACTCTTAAAGAACAAGAAGTAACCATCACTGTTGACGATGAAGCGAAACAAAAATTAGCTGAACTTGGTTACCACCCAGCCTTTGGTGCACGTCCACTACGCCGTGTTATCCAAGAACAGCTTGAAGACCAAATCACAGATATTCTTCTAGAAAATGAAGAGCAAACAAGCTTGATTGTAACAGTTGAAGAAAATAAAATTGTTGTAAAATAATTTTCCACTAAAAATGCAGAGCCCATAAAGCTCTGCATTTTTTTATATTGACTTCGTCTCCAGGTCAGTCACTTTAATCGGTGTCTTTCGATTCGAGAACAGGCTGTGTAGCACCATGCCACCCGCGATCATTATGAGTCCAACAAAGGAATACATCGTTGGCATTGGTGCACTTAATAATAGGACCTCACCAAATATGACAAAAATAATCTGTGTAGCTTGGGTTGCTTCTACAGCAGCAAGTTTACTTTGATCATGTTTAACAAGCTCTGTCGCAAAAAAGAAAAGCACGGTTGCGATAATCCCAGAGGAAATTCCTACAATAAAGGACTGAAACACCTGATCCTTACTTGGAAGTCCAACCGTAGCACCTCCGATTCCAGCAATAATTAGCCAAAATGGAGTCGATGCAAGTGTCATTCCAAGCACACGCTGAAACGTATCAAAGTTATTTTTACAATGCTCCATCATTTTCCTGTTACCTAATGGATACGCAAAAGCTGCCACCGCAACTGGAAGGATGCCTACGAGAAGCATCTCCATTCCAATGCCTTCGTCTGCTGCCTGAAGCTGGATTAAGATAATCCCAATAAAAATAAGACTAGAAAAAATAAGACCTTTAACAGGGATTTTTTCTCGAACCCTTTGCATTCCATTCTTTGTTTCTACTGTCTTATAGAAAAACGGAACAACGAGTAATCCAGCAATAATCACAAATTGCCAAGTTCCCGCAACCAGCCAACCTGGACCTGATGCAGCTGCAAATGTAAGGGGTGCATAAAACAATCCAAACCCAATCGTACTCCATACTATCCATGTAACGGGATTTGTTTTTAACTCATGTAGCAATTCCTTCATATTCCCTCTAATGAACACAATCCCAACTAAAAATGGCACCATAAAAAAATAACGCAATGATGAGCTCCAAAGCCAACTACCACCTGAAAGCTCCATCGAACGATTCAGAATAAATGTAACTGCAAAAAATAGAGATGAAACAATTCCAATGAGTATGGCTTTCATTCATTTACTCCTTCCTACACCTTAAAACAATATACATCTTCGTCCACAAAGCCTTTTATGATTTCACCGGTTTTCGTAAATCCCGCTTCTGTATAAACATGGATTGCAGCTTTATTAGTTGGAATAACCGACAAGTAAATCTCATCACAATAGGGCAATGTCCTTATCATTTCTGCAATAATTTCCTTGACTGCGGCTGTACCATAGCCTTTACCTTGAAATTTATAATCAATCATAATCCTACATAGTTCAAACCGATTTCGTTCATTATCTAGGCCGAACATCGTAAACCCAATTAACTGTGTTCCATCATAAATTGCCTTTGTTACCCAATCTGGTTGGACTTTTGCCTGGGCAAGTGAAAAAACATTTGAAGCAACCCATTTTTCAAATAAAGCAAACTCTTTATCCTCTGATTTCAATCGAATGACATCCAGTAAATTTTCCATCGTGACATCACGTAAAATGATTTTTTTCAATTACCCTCCCCCACTTTACAATTGGTTTGGCAACCGATTGGTAGGAATATTCTAATAATTCATTTTATCATAAAGACTTGCTCTGCTTTCACACTAAATCCTTCTTTTTCTAATAAATCCCGTAAAATATTATTCGACATTGACATATTGACTGCTGTCCTTGCCACATGCAGACTAGTTGACTTATAAACCATACCTAGCAGACTTCTTACAATGTCCTCTTTCATAAGATGCGATGGCTCTGCCTCACATTGAAATAGAATAATAGATTGAAGTGTACCTTCCTCATTAAACAACCTTTTAAAGATTGCATAACCGACGACATTTCCGTTTTCATCTAAGGCTAGAATTGATTCTCCGTCACGTGCATTGTTCCATTGTGTTTGCCATGGAACCAGTGCTTTATAAAATGGTGCCTGCAATGCGTCAATTGGAATCCCTTTTTTATAAGTGTAATCGTTATTCTCTGATAGAAATGCATCCTTTGATAATTCACCTATATGTTGGAAATGAACTAACTCATCTACAATTTTATACCCGACCTTTTCGTATAAAGAGATCGCTTTAGCATTTTCTTTCACAGCCTCAAGTGTAGCAACTTCTACACCTTCCTCTTCGTAGATTGCTAGAACAGCATCAATCAACTTTTTGCCAACACCCTTCCTGCGGTATTCAGGGTCAACACCGGTTCCACCATTCCAAGAAACCTTCTTACCGTTAATAAGGCGAATGCCGTTTAATATAATTCCTACTGGTCGCTGGTCATCATATGCAATCACGGAGAGTGTCGGAGAAAGCCCTTCCAAAATTAAACGTCTTGTAAAAAAATCGACTGTTGTTGTCATATCAAAATAATAACCTTCAAATCCTTTATTCCATGCAACTACTGCATCCTCAAGTGTACATTGGGACAACCGCTTTATCGTGATCATGATTTTATCGCCTCTTACTTAAAAAGTAATTTAGTTGATTTATTTAACCATATTTTTGGATGGGCTACAAGTAATTTTTGGAAGTGTGTCATCTCCCTCTTTTCTCCCTCATATACATTAGTGAGGTGGAAAACATGTCCATTATTCCAAAGCTATTCTTAATTATGTCCTTTGTCTTATTATTTTTAAATGGTTCAGCATTAGGATTTATTTTGTTTACCGAGAGGTTTAATTCTTTATTTGGGTATGGTTTTTTTATTTTTACGTGTCTAGTGGGGGCTGTTTTTGCGTCTATTGCTGATGAACCTGGTTCGACAAAGAGGTTTTATTGTAGATATTGTTTATATGGAAACTTACTTGTTACTGTTTTCCCGCTCTATTTTCACTGGGTTGCGGACTCCATCTTCCCGGTATTGATCGATACATTTCTTTAACAAAAAAAGTGCCACAATGAATGCTAATCTAGTTGTTAATTTACAAGTCAATTCTCACTTTGATCGAGAGTAAAAAACGAAGATTATAGCTGGTGTTACAACCCTTTTACCTTTTTCTGGATTTTGCATATGGTTTTATACTGCCAATCTATATAAAAGCATACGTATTCCTGATTTACGTATGCATTTTTCTCTTTTTTACTTAAAAACGATACACACATGGATATTTTTTACATTTCTTATCTCTTTTCACATAACATTTACCTTTTTCTGGATTTTACACATGGTTTTATACCACCAACCTATATAAAAGCATACGTATTCCTGTTTTACATATGCTTTTCTAGCTTTTTTACTTAAAAATGATACACAAGTGGATAACAATTCCATTTTACATCTCTTTCGAAACCACATTTCCTTTTTCTGATTTTTCATATGGTTTTATACTACCTTTCTATTAAAACCACACATAATCTTTATACAAGCTGGAAAATTCGAAAATAATAAAGCATATTTTAGAAATAACACACCATATTAAAATCAAAAAGCTTGGGTGTTGAAGTTCCCCAAGCTTTCATTGTAATTTATGTCACTTTTTTATTTGATTTACGATTTTCCCACGTTATTTGAACACTAATTATGGATGTGACACTTTTTTTGTTATAATGCATCTTGGTCAGTTAGAATTAGTGGACCATCTTGTGTAATTGCAAGTGTATGTTCATATTGTGCGGAGAGGCTGCCATCGATTGTGCGCGCAGTCCAGCCATTTTTATCCATGGTTGTTTGATATTTTCCGACGTTGACCATTGGTTCAATTGTGAAAACCATACCTTCTTTTAAGCGCAATCCTTTGTTTGGAAGACCATAGTGTAACACTTGTGGCTCCTCATGCATCGTTGGTCCGATTCCATGTCCGATAAAATCACGAACAACTGAGAATCCTTCACCTTCTGTGTAAGACTGGATAGCGTGACCGATATCCCCAAGTCGGTTGCCGATTACCGCTTGTTCAATTCCCTTGTACATTGCCGTCTTAGTAACATCGAGAAGCTTAGCTGCCTTTGGTGAAATTTCACCGACCCCATAAGACCATGCAGAATCTGCGAGTGCGCCCCCAAGGTTTACGACCATATCAATTGTCACAATATCACCATTCATCAATGGTTTCTTTCTAGGAAACCCATGACAAATTTCATCGTTAATTGATGCACATGTTGCATATTTATAGCCCTTGTAGCCTTTCTGTTCAGGCGTGGCACCATTTTTCTTTATAAAATCCTCAGCAAAGCTGTCGATCTCAAGACTTGTGATTCCAGGCTGAATCATTTTAGCAATTTCCTTATGACAAGCAGCTAAAATTTGGCCCGCTTCACGCATTAATTCAATTTCTCTTTTTGTTTTTAAATGAATCATGAAAACACCCTCAATTTCAGTTTGATGTTTTTATTATATCCTTAATTAATACCTTTTGCATAACATACAACTTAATTTGGAAAATTTGAAAAAATAGCACAGAAAAGACCGTGGATTTCTCCACAGTCTCCTTGTCGTTTATAATGTTTTGTCGTCAACGCTATTTAGCCATGCTTCGATTTCACCAACAACAGATTCTACAGTTCCCTCTTCAAATGGAGAGAGTAGGTTTGCAACCTCCACTAATTGGGTGAACGGCTTGCTTCCACCTTGTTTACATAGGTGAAGATAATCTGCCCATGCTGCTTCATGGTTTTCTCTTGATTTTTTCCAGAATTGGAATGCACAGATTTGCGCTAATGTATAGTCAATATAATAAAAGGCAGTTGTGTAAATATGGCTTTGACGCTGCCAGAAGCCACCTTTTTCTAGGTATTCATTACCATCATAATCGCGTAATGGCATATACTTTTTCTCAATATCTCTCCAAGCTTTATTGCGCTCAGTTGGTGTTATTTCTGGATTTTCATAGACAAAATGTTGGAATTCATCTACTGCAACACCATATGGTAAGAATAATAACGCCTCACTTAAATGAGAAAACTTGTATTTATCCGTATCTTCTTTGAAGAATAACTCCATCCATGGCCATGTGAAAAATTCCATGCTCATTGAATGGATCTCTGCAGCCTCATATGTTGGCCAGTTGTATTCAGGAACCTCGTAATGTCTACTTGAGTAGACCTGGAATGCGTGACCAGCCTCATGTGTCAATACATCAATATCTCCTGAAGTTCCATTGAAGTTTGAGAAAATATATGGTGCTTGATAATCGCTAATGTACGTACAGTAACCGCCACTAGCTTTCCCTTTCTTGGCAACAAGGTCCATTAAATTCGTTTCAATCATATAATTGAAGAATTCTTTTGTTTCCTCAGAAAGCTCCTCATACATTTTCTTACCATTTTCAATAATCCACTCAGGATCACCCTTTGGTACAGCATTACCGGATTTAAAGCTGAATGACTCATCATAATATTTTAGGCTATCAATTCCAATACGCTCTGCTTGACGCTCACGAAGCTTTACTGCTAGTGGAACGATATGTTCCTTCACTTGTTTTCTAAAGTTAGCGACCATTTCCGCATTATAATCTGTTCTAGTTAATCTTACATAAGCTAACTCTACGAAGTTTTTAAATCCTAGCTTATGTGCGATTCGTGTACGTACCTTTACAAGCTGATCATAGATTTCATCGAATTTCTCTTGGTGCTCTTGGTAAAATGCAAATCGCACTTCATTCGCTTTTTTACGCATCCCTCTGTCTTTCGATTCAGTAAATGGCTCTAACTGCGCTAATGTTCGCTCTTCTCCCTCAAACATAATTTTTGCTGAAGCCACAAGCTTTGTATATTCAGAAGAAAGCTTGTTTTCTAATTGGAGGTCCTCCACAACTTCTGGAGAGAATGTTTTGATTTGTGTTTCAGCAAAATCAAATAGCTGTTTGCCCCATTTGTTTTCTAATTCGGTACGGAATTTAGAATTAACAAGAGCTTCATAGTATTTCGTTGTTAAGCCTTGAACTAATGGCTGTATTTCATCAAGATAATCTTGCTCATTTTTGTAAAATTCATCATTTGTATCAACCGTATGCCTGATATAGCAAATGTTAAAAGCTGTATCAACTGTTCGTTGAATGGCAATGATTTCTTTCATCGCATCATCTTGTCGGGCTGGATTTGCCGCATTTTTAAATTTTTCAAGCGCTACATTAAATGTTTGCTCTACTTCGTCGATGTTCGGGCGGACATACTTAAAATCATTAAAATTCATAGAAAGTTCCCCTTTTCGCTTAAGAGATTCGTATATGTATACTCTTACATTGTAAACCACTCCTACATATATTTACCACTCCGAAATATTCGATATAAAATGATAAGTTTCGCTAAATAATCTAGTAAGTATGTCGATAAAAATAGTAGAATGTTAGATACACAATTATAAACAACTTTAGTTGTTACATATGAAAGTATAGGTGATATTAATTGGATAAATCGTCATTAATAGGTGTAATACTTGGTTTAATTGCCGTCTTTATAGGTATGATTTTAAAAGGGGTTTCAGTAACTGCTTTGATAAACCCCGCTGCCTTTTTAATTATTATTTTAGGAACGATTGCAGCAGTAACGATTGCTTTTCCTACCAGTGAATTAAAAAGGGTGCCACAATTATTTGGGGTCCTTTTTAAAGAAAAAAAGCTGTTAGGTGTTGAAGAGTTAATTCCTATGTTCTCAAACTGGGCAACGATTGCTCGTAAGGAAGGGCTTTTAGCACTTGAAGTCAAGGTTGCTGAAGTGGATGATCCATTCTTAAAAAATGGTTTAAGCATGGCCGTTGATGGACAAAGTGCGGAATTTATTCGCGACGTGATGACAGAAGAATTAGAAGCAATGGAAGACCGCCATTTATCTGGCGCTTCGATTTTCTCCCAAGCAGGAACATATGCCCCAACACTTGGAGTATTAGGGGCCGTTGTAGGTCTAATTGCAGCCTTGGGCCATATGGACGATACAAATGCACTTGGGGAAGCTATTGCAGCTGCGTTCGTTGCAACACTATTAGGGATATTCACAGGTTATGTACTGTGGCATCCTTTTGCAAATAAATTAAAACAGAAATCAAAGCAGGAAATAAAAATTAAAGAAGTCATGATTGAAGGCGTTTTGTCCGTCCTTGAAGGTCAATCACCTCGAGCAATCGAACAAAAACTTTCAATGTACCTATCAAACAAAGACCGTGAAAAGGTTATGACTGAAGGTGAAATGATAGATGGCTAGAAAAAGACGAAAGCGAAAGCACGATGAGCACATGGATGAATCATGGCTCGTGCCTTATGCGGATATTTTAACATTATTACTGGCCTTGTTTATCGTTCTATTTGCAGCTAGCAATGTAGATGCTCAGAAATTTAATGCGCTCCGAAGCTCTTTTAATAATGTTTTCACAGGTGGCACCTCTGTTTTAGAATACGAGAGCCCGACACCAGTTGAAATTGATACAGTTGCAATTCAAAATGATAAAGACAAAGAAAAAGAACGAGAAAAACAAGAGCAAGAAGAACTGAAGGAATTGCAAAAGAAGATTAATGGCTATATCGCCGAGAGTGGTTTAGATTTAAGTCTTAAAACGCGCTTAACGGAAGAAGGTTTGCTAGTTACCATTCAGGATGGTGCCTTCTTTAATCCGGCAAGTGCTAAGGTTCGTCCAGAGGATATTAAAATTGCAAGAGAAATTTCTGAGCTGTTGGTTATGGATTCCCCCCGCAATATCATTGTAAGTGGACATACAGATACTGTCCCTATTAATAATCATGAGTTTAAAAGCAACTGGCATTTAAGTGTCATGCGTTCCGTTAATTTTATGAGTATTTTATTAGAGAATGAAAAATTGAATCCAAGCCGCTTCAGCGCTCGCGGCCTTGGTGAATATGAACCTGTTGCGACAAATGACACACCAGAAGGTCGTAGTCTAAACCGTCGAGTAGAAATACTAATCCTGCCAAATGGTGTAGAGCAAGAATAAAGAAATCCCGCGGAGCACATCCGTGGGATTTTTATTACCATATTACCTTCCAATTTTTATCAACAGTGGCCACAATTGTCCCTCTTTTAAGGATATAATTTGCAATCAACTCGGACATATCTAGCGGAATATCTTTAATAACTGGCTTATCCTTAAACATCACATATTCTCCGCCACCACCTGCACGGTAGTTGTTCATGACCACATCATACTCACCTTCTGGCTGTATGGGTTCACCCTTAAAGATTAACTGTACGACTCGCTCTCCAATCGGCTTTGAAATATCGATTATATATTCAATACCCTCCCACATATCATAATTGTAATGCTGTGGCTTTGGTGTTGCGAAGGACGGATTGACTGCTGCCTTACCATTTTCAAGAATAAAATAACTTGCACTTCTTTCAAGTGCCGCCTTTATGTCCTCCCCTGTTATCCGAATGACCGTTAATGTGTTCGGATAAATATAATTGGAGACCACATCTCTCATCGTAATATTTGAAGGAAAACCTTTCGTTATATTATTAAAAAGAGCTGTATTAGAAATTGATACCTTGGCAACATCCATTTGCACCTTATTAATAAAGTCAACTAGTGCATTATCATTTAAGCGTGCTTTTAATGGATCATCAATTGTCATATTTCCGATAACCCTGCCAATTGGTTTGTCCAACCATTCTTGTGTCGCAGCCTCATATTCGTTTACTAGTTCAATTGAGCTTTCGTCTGCTTTTTTATCTTCAACTAAAATAAGTTCAGGCTTAGATTCTGAAATGGTCCACTTTTCCTCTTTTTTTGTAAGTGTTAGAGTGACTTTACCAATTGCCTGGCCATTAAAGCTTGGCTGAACAATCGGTATGCCGTTTACCTTCCCGGCAAGGGAACGATGTTGATGACCAGTTAATAAAACGTCAATCCCCTCAATCTCTTTACACATTCGGTACCCCTGATTTTCTCCTGTTAGCTTTTCGGTGGGTTCACCGGTTTCCAAATCTGCTTCAAAGCCACCGTGGTAGGAAACAATCATCAGATCTGGATTTTCATCATTGCGGATTTTCTTCACCCAATTTTTCGTTGTTTCGAATGCATCATTAAATGTTAAATCTTTAATATGTTCCGGATTTTCCCAATTCGGGATGTAGTGAGTGGTGACACCAAGAATCGCAGCCTTTATTCCTTCCTCAAGTTCAACCATGATATATGGCTTTCCAATAAATGGATTGCCTTTATCATTTACTATATTTGCAGAAAGCCATGGAAAAGTAGATTCTTTTATCGCCTGCTGTACGACATCGATTCCATAATTGAATTCATGATTTCCAACTACTGCTGCATCATATTTTAAATCATTCAATATTTTAATCATTGGATTTTGTTTATGACGACTTGATTGTACATAATAATAGGTTAATGGCGTACCTTGGATTAAATCTCCATTATCAATAACGATCGTATTCTTATTACGACTTCTCTCCTCTTTAATTACAGTCGCAATCTTTGTAAGTCCAAGTCCAACAGGCTTATTGTTCCCATAGTTAATTGGAAAAATATTGCCGTGTACATCACTCGTTTCAAGAATTGTAATTGATATCGATCTCATTTTTGTTACCTCTTTTGTATAGGATCAATTTTAGTATACATAATTTTACCATTTTCGGGGTTAAGAATTATAATCTTTTAACATTAGAGTTTTTCCATTCACTCCTAAATAATGTACCCAGAGACAGAAATTGATTGTTTTTGTCGAAATTAATATGTTTCTCTTTTCCATTTTGATATAATATTTTTACAAGAAAATGGCAAGGAGAATGTGTTTGAGAATAAAATCGAATGTTCTAAAAAATATTCTTGTATATCTAATAATTGTAATCTTACCTACCACAGTTGGTAGTATTTTATTTGCGAATCATCATTATAATACGGCTATTCTTAACCAAACTGCCAAAACAAAAGAGATGGTAGACTTTCAATCTAGCTATATTGATCGGTTTATTGGAGAGACAATCGCTAGCACCGAAACGCTTGGAATTGTCTTTGAAAACAAGAATAGTAATGAAGAGATTAAGAACATGTTACATTCAATTCATAAAAAGGATGATCGCTTTTCTGGACTTTATTGGGCAAACCCGAACGGTGATATAGTTGTGTCTACTCTTGACTTAGATAAAAAAGTGAACATTTCCTATCGCGAGTATTTCCAACAGGCGCTTCAAACAAAACAGACCGTCATCTCATCAGGCCATAAAGGAATTGTAACAGGGAGATTTATTGTTACAATCGCCACACCCGTTTTAAAATCGAATGAAGTGAAAGGAGTTGTACTCTTTAGCCTACGCTTAGATTATTTAGAAAATGTATTGAAGGTTCTTGCACCGGATGAAATTTTAAGAGTCATAGACCCTACTGGCCAAGAATTAATTACCACTAATTTTGAATCACATTCACTTGATAGCGATATCATTCGTACAGAGCTTACTAATGTGAATTGGACAGTTGAAGCATGGCCACGAACAACATTAACGAATAAAAAAATATTTATTTTAAACTCAGTTATTTTTAGTGGTATTTTATTGATCCTTACTCATATTCTATTTCTCCTTGGAAAATATCTTCTTCTCAGACGCCAAACCATTCGTGAACGAGAGGAAAATGAGTTACAGAAATTAGAATTAGTCGGAACATTAGCCGCTAGTAGCGCCCACGAAATTAAAAACCCTTTAACTGGGGTAAAAGGACTCATTCAATTATTAAGTGAAAAACATAAGGATCCGAACGATCAATTTTATTTTTCGGTGATTCAGCAAGAGATTACAAGAATCAATGATATTGTAAATGAGTTCCTAATTCTTGGAAAACCTACTGCTGATAAACGAAAAAGCTATGATATGAATGATATTGTGAAAGAAGTCCAACCCATTATACAATCTGAAACAAACCTTTATAATGTGGAGTTTGATTTACAGTTTTCTGAAACGCCACTGTACATCATGTGCTCAAATGATAATATTAAACAGGTTGTTTTAAATCTATCCAAAAATGCCATTGAATCGATGCAAGCAGATGGTGGCAAATTGTCAATTTCGATTCAAAAAGAGGGGCAGTCTTGTTTATTGTCAATCACCGATACAGGTGTCGGTATTCCAAAACATATCCTTTCAAAGGTGTATACTCCATTTTTTACAAATAAGGATACTGGAACTGGGCTGGGTCTCGTGATTTGTAAAAGAATTGTCAGTATGTATAATGGAACAATTAACATTGAGAGTGTGGAAAGTAAAGGTACAACCGTTCAAGTACACTTACCTCTGCACGAAGATTAAAAACAAACCCACTTTTTAGAAAAGTGGGTTTGTTGATGCTTATGGGACTAAACAGTCAAAATAGATTCGATTCTCTTAATCTCCTCAAATCCAAGTACAAGGTCAGAAGCCTTGGCATTTGCTTCAATTTGTTCGGGATTTGTCGCCCCGACAAGTGTACTCGCAATATTGTGCTGTCTCAAAATCCAGGACAGAGCTAATTCTGGTAGGGTCACACCTAATTCTGTTGCAAATTCTTCAAGTCGATCTAATTTAGTTGAAACAATTCCATTAATGATATTTTTCACCCATGTATTTACCTGAGAGTTTGCTCCCCTGCTACCAGTTGGAATCGAACCTCCTCTATACTTACCTGTTAATACCCCTTGGGCAAGCGGTGAATATACAACCTGGGAAATACCATTTTTCTCACAAACTGGTATAATCTCATCCTCAATGTCACGATGGAGCATATTGTATTGAGGCTGATTCACAATAATCCGATCTAATAAATACTTATCTGCAATGGCTACAGCTTCCTGGATTTGAGCTGCACTCCATTCGCTTACACCCACATAAAGAATTTTTCCTTGCCTAATTAAATCGTCAATTGCTCGCAGTGTCTCATCCAGAGGAGTATCTTCATCATAGCGGTGACAGTAAAACACATCCACATAATCTAGTTCCATGCGTTTTAAACTCGCATTAACCTGTTCAATCACGTGTTTCCGTGATAAGCCCTTATCGTTTGGACCATCACCCATCGGACCATATGCCTTAGTAGCGATAACATAAGACTCTCGCGGGTATTCTTTTAATGCACTTGCTACGATTCGTTCTGCTTCCCCTCGCTCATACACATTTGCCGAATCAAAAAAATTTATTCCAAGTTCATATGCTTTATGAACGGTTTTCGTTGCCATTGATACATCTACTGTTTTCCCAAAAGTTAGCCAACTACCCAAACTAATTTCACTAACTTTAAGGCCAGAACGTCCTAATCTTCTGTATTTCATGTCAAGCCTCCTCCTTCAAGCGAATATTATCTTACTATTAAATTTATCAGAAATTTCAAACAAGGTAAAGTAATTGTTCATTGAATAAAATGTTGACTTTTGTCTTGATTTACCTATATTTATTTTGAATTTTCACTTTACAAAACTAAAAAAAAGGTTTTTCATAGAGTAAAGGATTAATATGATTAAAATTACTTCATCGGTAAGTAACAAAGGGGAAATAAATAAAATGCTCGCAGCAAAAACACAAGCTACAAGTACTGAAAATGACGCGAATAAAACCCTTTATGGGATTTTATTTATCATTGGATTTGTCCACATGCTCAATGACTCGATACAAGCGATTATTCCAGCGATGTTTCCAATTTTGGAAAGGTCGATGGGATTAACGTTTACGCAACTCGGACTAATATCCTTCGCGTTACAAATTGTATCTTCAGTTGCTCAACCTGTTGTCGGTTGGTATACAGACAAAAAACCAATGCCATTTGCTTTGCCAATTGGATTAACCTCTACTTTTTTTGGAGTGATTGGCCTCGCATTTGCACCAAACTTTTTAACAATTATTCTTTCTGTATTGTTTATTGGAATAGGCTCAGCTATTTTTCATCCTGAGGGGTCACGTGTAGCCTACATGAGCGCTGGGAACAGACGCGGATTGGCACAATCGATTTATCAAGTTGGAGGGAATTCAGGGCAAGCCCTTGCACCCGTCATTACCGCTTTAATCCTTGTCCCATTAGGACAATTTGGGGCCATTTGGTTTTCGTTAGTTGCAGCACTTGCAGTCGGACTACTTATCTATATAGCAAAATGGTATTCTAAAACACTAAAAACAGTTGAGCTTCAAAAGAAAGTAAAAAAGGCCATTTCAACTGCTCCGCGAAACATGAAAGCTGTCAAGTTCGCATTAGTTGTTCTCGTGCTGTTTGTATTTGCTCGCACATGGTACATGTCAAGCATCACAAACTTTTACTCATTTTATGTAATTGAAAAATATGGTTACAGCATTTCACAGGCTCAAATTTTTATTTTCTTATTCCTAGCCACAGGGGCATTAGGAACATTCTTTGGAGGACCATTGGCTGATAAATTCGGAAAACGGAATGTCATCATTGTTTCCCTTTTAGGTACAGCACCATTAGCTTTGATTCTTCCTTTTGTTGGACCACATGTGGCAATCGTGCTCGTAACGGTTATCGGGTTTATGCTTTTATCCAGCTTCTCTGTAACTGTTGTATATGCGCAGGAATTGGTGCCTGGTAAAATCGGAATGATGTCCGGGTTAATTGTTGGCCTCGCCTTCGGTATGGGGGCTATCGGTGGTGTTGGAATTGGTGCAATCATCGACACAATCGGTTTAACGCCGACCATCATCATAATGGGCTTCCTTCCATTGTTGGGATTGTTGGCCTTCTTATTACCAACTGATCAAAAGCTAAATGAATGGAATCATGCAGGATAACACATTTTTAGGGACGCTACTGGCGTCCTTTTTTGTTGCTTGGGGCTTTTGGGACATGCGGTATACCATTTATCGTTTTGCGACATGATGCTATACCGATTAGCTCGTTTGCGGTATAGCATTTATCGTTTTACGGCTTGATGCTATACCGATTAGCTCGTTTGCGGTATAGCATTTATCGTTTTGCGACATGATGCTATACCGATTAGCTCGTTTGCGGTATAGCATTTATCGTTTTACGACTTGATGCTATACCGATTAGCTCATTTGCGGTATACCTTTTATCGTTTTACGGCTTGATGCTATACCGATTAGCTCATTTGCGGTATACCTTTTATCGTTTTACGGCTTGGTGATATACCGATTGGCTCGTTTGCGGTATATCATTTATCGTTTTGCGACATGATTCTATACCGATTACCTCATTTGCGGTATACCATTTATCGTTTTACGGCTTGATGCTATACCGATTAGCACGTTTGCGGTATACCATTTATCGTTTTACGACATGATGCTATACCGATTAGCTCGTTTGCGGTATAACATTTATCGTTTTACGGCTTGATACTATACCGAATAGCTCATTTGCGGTATACCATTTATCGTTTTACGGCTTGGTGATATACCGATTGGCTCGTTTGCGGTATACCATTTATCGTTTTGCGACATGATGCTATACCGATTAGCTCGTTTGCGGTATACCATTTATCGTTTTACAGCTTGATGATATACCGATTACCTCATTTGCGGTATACCATTTATCGTTTTTCGACTTGATGATTTATCGATTACCTCATTTGCGGTATACCATTTATCGTTCTACGACTTGGTGATATACCGATACCCCATTTGCGGTATACCATTTATCGTTTTACGACATGATGCTATACCGATTATCTCGTTTGCGGTATACCATTTATCGTTTTGCAGCTTGATGATATACCGATTACCTCATTTGCGGTATACCATTTATCGTTTTACGGCTTGATGATATACCTATACCCCATTTGCGGTATATCATTTATTGTTTCGCGGCTCTTCAATATACTGATTCCCCCGCTTACGTTTTTTCTCCTCCATCCCCCACCTATTCAACACACACTTTCCTTGCAAAAAAATAAACAATCCATCTTCATGAATTGTTAAGTAAAATATATTATGATTGTGATTTATAGCTGACTTTTTGAAGTGCGAAAAATAACATGACTCTCTTTAAAAACTGACGAAAAAGTGAATGGTTTCGTTCTGCTGATTCTGCTCGTTGATAGATATTTATAAGATCATCAAGTTCTTGACTACATTCAATTGTTTCATTACTTGTAAACCCCGTACTATTAGCGATAGTGATCATTTCTTCTCTTTTTCTATTAATTTCCTCTAATAGTATCTGTTTGTAATCTACACGTCTGGTTTCCAAAACTTCCACTCCTTTATTCACACGTTAGAAAATCCTAACGCCGCATACAACTATCGTATGCCAACCAATACTACCTTTGGTGCATGCTGAGTTGCTACTCTATGAATTATTACAAAATCTACTATTTATGTAAATAGATTCGCAAAAATAGACATTTTTTTCTTAAAAAAATTTACAAATTTGTGTACGAAATCGCTTCCAAGCCGTCTTTCAACCTTTTTCGACAACCGAAATAATACAAGTAACGACATAATTTTCAATAAAAAAACCTACAGGTATACACCCATAGGTCTAAACATTCTCTTATTTAATTCGATCAATATGTGTAACACGGAATTCTTTCGCTTCGAGTTTCCTTTTGATAGCTTGAATCTCATCCTCTTCAAGTAATCCTGGTAGATTTAAGATGATGCGGCGGAGGTATTTTTCACCATTGTCAAGGGTTAACATGCCCTCAATGTTAATGTCACGAATTAGAGACACAAGATCTTTTATCGCACCTTTATGTTCAATCGTAGCGATCGTTAGTGTATATCCCCCTGTCCTCATTCCAAACGAATCCTCAAGGACATCCATTACATTCGAATGTGTCATGATTCCTAGAAATTCATTCTCGGAGTTAAGCACCGCAATAAATGGCAAACGTCGAATCGTTAAAAATGTCTTAAAGAAGGAATCCTCATCGTAAACAAAAGCATCTTTGCTCTCGACGAGGGTAAGAATACTTGCATTTGCATCTCCATTTTTTTCATAAAGGTACTCTAAAATGTCGACTTTATAAATTAAACCTTCAAATGTTGTTCCATTTTTTGATAATACCGGGACTGACCGATAGCCTGTTTCATTTAAAAATTGAAGGGCATGTTGAACGTTAAAATTGTCATGACAATATTTCACATCTGATTTCTGGACAAAATTATAGCGAATCTTCATAATCTCCACTCCTCATACAGTAGAAAGAATTCCCAACTACCTATAGTATATGCAACAAAATATTTCTTTTCCAATGAACAAAAATGTAACATATTTATATTCATATGTAAAGAATATTCTAAACATTTAGATATAAAAAAGAGCTTTATGGAAAATACCATAAAACCCTTTCTATTCCTATTTTGTACCAGCAAATTCTGGGTCTTGGAATGGGTGAGCAACCCAACCATCTGGATCAATAAATAATCGTACTGCAACGACTTCACGATCATCCATTAGGGTGAAAAAATGTGGTGTGTCAACAGGTACAGAAATAACATCCCCTGCCTCTAGTTCAACATCAAAGTAGCCAGTATCGCCACTTCCTTTAATAATGAAAATTCCATGTCCTGCTACGATTGCACGTACTTCATCTTCTGTATGAACATGTACTTGTTCAAATTTCTTTAGAAGCTCATCAAGGTTTGGAGTTGCATCAGACAATGCGATGACATCCCATTTTTGATATCCGTTACGCTCACCAAGTGATTTGATTTCTTCTTCGTAAATCGATAGGATTTGCTCTTTTTGCTCATCATTAATTCTGCAATTCCCTCTTAATTCCTCTGATAGTTTGCTAGTGTCCCAGTGCTCATAAAGGACACCTTGTTCTTCTAAAAATGCTGCTACCTTTTCTTGTCCCTCTAGTCTTTCACCTGTATTACGTAATTTAATATTTGCCATTTTTCTTCACCTCGTAAAATTTTTATACCCTTAAAGGGGCTAATGCTAATAGTTTTAAATGATAGCTAAAAAGAAACTCATATGCTTCTAAATGTTTTTTTGCATCAAATGCATTCTTGGCCCAGACAGTGATTCCATGGTTTCGGATCAGAACAGCGCCAAAGTCCCCAGTAACATACTGGCCAAAATTTCTTGCAAGTGTCGGGATATTAGCATCATTTTTGATTATTGGTATTCTGATTTCTGCATCCTCATCCCATAAACCAAGCGCTTTAATGATCTCCTGCCCCTTGAAGACAACCTCACCTTTGTCAGCATATAGCTCAGAAATGACATTGTTATCAACTGTATGGACATGAAGGCTACAACCTGCATTTGTTTTGTTATAGATTTCAACATGCAGAAGTGTTTCTGCTGAGGGCTTCAAATGAGTCGGAGTAACCGGATAACCTGCCCCATCCACTAATAAAAAGTCCTCATCTGTTCTTTTCTTTTTATCCTTACCACTTGCTGTAACTAGAAAGGTAATAGGGTTGTCAGATACTTTTATGGCAAGATTTCCACTTGTACCCATAAACCAATCACGCGCTGCAAATTCATCTTTTATATCTGCAAGCTCTGTCCATTGCTTAATTCGAAGCATTTGTTAGAACCTCCTTTTTTAGAATCTCAATTACATCAAAAAAGGAATGGAATGAAGAATGTTCGATTCCGAGTTCTTCACATTTTTGTACAAGAAAATCTCTAGCAATGACCTTGTCACCAAGTTTAGCTGCTTGAAGATCAGTAATGGAATCACCAATGACGATTTTAAAATCGTCCTGATTTGCAAACTTACGAATCAATGTTGGCTTACAACAGCCACACTTGTTTGTGCACTCATCGTCACAAGTGTATGGCCATACAATCTTTATTTTTTCATTGGTAAAATCAGATTTGTTACAGTAAATTTGCCCCTTTGGAACGAATCCATCGAGCAATGGCTCTACAAAAAAATCAATCCCACCGCTAACAATGTATAATGGAATTCCCTCTTCTTTTGTAAACGCAACAAACTCCTTAAAACCTTCCCGTATTTCAGCATGGTTCAGTATATAATCGGTAATTTCCTCACGCGATGCTGATGGCAAAAGGGAAAACATTCTACTTACTCCCTCCTGAATCGGGATTGTTTGTGAGAGAACTTGATCCTTGATTTCCTCCCATTCAGGAGGAGCAAATCTTTTCATGATGGCAATAATATTATCTGTATTCGTGATTGTGCCATCAAAATCACAGAAGATAATTGGTTTCTTCATCGTTGTACCTCTTTATATCCCCATAATTCGATTGCTTTTTTTAGCTCTGGGCTATTTTTTGCATATTCTACAAGCGTCTTTCCAGAGAGCACTGCATCAACTGCTGCTTGAAAAGCTTTCCCGCCACCAATTGCTCCTTCTGGATGTCCGTGAACACCGCCACCGGCATTTATGACACTGTCTTTCCCGAAATCATTGATAAGGAGCGGCACTAAGCCAGGATGGATTCCTGCAGAAGGAACAGGAAATGATGGTTTTAATGACTCATCATTTTTTATTAATTCATCAGCAATCGCCAGTGTTTGATCTCTTTCAAGTGCAACACTTCCATATGGTGAAGGGAACAAGACAAGGTCCGCCCCAGCATATCTAAGCAACTTGCCAAGTAATAGTTGATTTGAAAACCCGTAAAATTCAGATGGTGTGAGTGTTCCACTTACAGCTGGATGAGCCATAATCGGTATGGAAATTTGCGGGTCCTCCGCTAAACTTTGGAGTACATCGATTCCATATGCAAAAACATTAAACAATAACAGGTCAGCACCAAGCTCTACTGCTTTCCTTGCCTTTTCCTTCAGTTCGAAAGTTCTTCCGCTTAAGTTAACAGCGTAAAGTGCTCGATGTCCGGTTTCTTTGTAAACACCTTCAAGTACTTTTTTCCCTTCAATGATTCTCGTTTCAAAAGGTGTTAACGTGTTCTCAAAGAGGATTTCATCATCCTTGATGATATTCACACCACCAAGTGCCTGCTCACGAAGCTGATCCTTGAGGTACTCTATATCTCTTCCAATAACCCCTTTAAAAATGCTCATTACGAGCGGTCTATTATATACTCCCAGTTTTTCACGGATGCCTTCGATTCCAAATTTCGGACCAGGGAATGTTGACTTCAATTCACTAGAAAACTCCAAGTCTAGTAGCTTAACTTCGCCATCCAAGGAAAGCTTACCAAACGTAGTTGTTAAGATAGCTGGTAAATCCGCACTAAAATTAGCACTTGGGTATCCAATTTTTATAATTCCCTTTTTAACTTGTTTCCCAAAATAGTCACTTGCTCGTGGATCCACTTCATATTGTTTAACACTAATTACTCTTCCTTTATGCTTTTTAAGCTGGTCTTGCTCGAGTTTCGGCAAATTGGTCCAAGAACCTACCGTTAATCCGAGTGCAATACCTTCAGCTTTTTTCTCTAAGTTGTCACTCGAGTCATGCACCAAATATGTAGCAATCACTTCACTCATGTCTAACCCTCATTTCGAAATTTGTTACAAACAACGCAAAAAACCTCTTCATAAGAAGAGGTTAGCAAACTAACATCTTCTTATCTCTCAGCTTAACGCTGCAAGAATTAGCACCGTGCTTACGATTTTGTAAGTCGGTTGCCGGGCTTCACTGGGCTAGTCCCTCCGCCTGCTCTTAATAAGAAAATAGATTCTATATAACATGTTGAACCTTCTTACTAGGAGGCTCAACCTTTATTTAATTTTTCCAAAAAGTAATTCAATTAGGATTATGACAGGAATTATTTTTCATGTCAAACCTTTTTTTCTTAATTGATCAACACGGTTATTTAAATAGATTTAATTTGTTGATGCGGTTTGCAGCTTCAACGAGCCGCTCTTCGTCAGTTAATAGTCCGACGCGCACATAACGGTCTCCAAATTCGCCAAAGCCAATCCCTGGTGCAACCGCAACATGAGCTTTTTCTAGTAACAGATCGGCAAAGCTTACCGATGTGTATCCTGCCGGCACTGGTAACCATGCGAAAAATGAGCCTTCAGGTGCTTTTACATCCCACCCTATTGACTGTAAAGCACCAATAAATGCATTCCGTCTTGATTCATACTTATCTACTAATTCTTTTACACAATCTTGCGACTCAGTCAATGCGGCTGCAGCTGCTGCTTGAACAGGGCTAAACAAGCTCACGTACATATGGTCTTGAATTAGATTGATAGCTTCGATTACACTTGGGTTTCCAACCGCAAACCCCACTCTCCAGCCTGCCATATTATAGGTCTTTGAAAGTGTGTAAATTTCAATACCAATATCTTTGGCACCTTCAACTTCTAGAAAACTAATCGGCTTTTTCCCCTCAAAACCGATTGCTCCATATGCAAAATCATGTACCACACAAATATCATGTTCTTTTGCAAAAGAAACCGTATCTTCAAAAAATTCCTTAGTTGCTACAGCCCCTGTAGGGTTATTAGGATAATTTAAAAACATCACCTTTGCTTTTTCGAGCTTCTCCGAATCAATTTCTGTGTAATCTGGTAAAAAGTCATTTTCCTCCTTCAGAGGCATATATGACATTTCAGCCCGTGCAAGTTCAACACCTGACCAATAGTCTGGATATCCAGGGTCTGGAACTAGTGCAATATCACCTGGATTTAAAAGGCATTGTGGAATCTCTACCAATCCCGCCTTTCCACCAAATAAAACGGCTACTTCCGTTTCACGATCAAGTTCAACACCATATTCGCGTTGGTAAAATTCAGCTGCTGCTTTCTTTAAAAACGCATGGCCACGAAACGGAGAGTACTTGTGAAATTTAGGCTGATCGGCAGCATTTTTAAGAGCTTCAACAATATGTTGAGGTGTTGGTTGGTCTGGATTCCCTTGTCCTAAATTTATAACATCATGCCCCTCGGCAACTACATTGTTCACTTTAGCAACTAGTGAAGCAAAAAACTGTTTCGGTAATTTTTGTAGGATTTCAGATTGTTGGAAATTTTTCATATCTACACCTTCTTTAAAATACTTGAAATATTAGTTGAAAATCATATATTGTTAGAGTTAACTGTAAAGTATCATTTTTATGGAGGCAACCAAATGAATCTAAAAATTGCATGTATTCAGTATGATATCCAATTCGGAAAACCGCAAGAAAATTTTGACCGGATTTCAAAAGAAATAGAAAATACGATGAATCAAGACAAACCCGATATTATTATCCTTCCAGAGCTTTGGACAACTGGATACGATTTAACAAGATTAGATGAGATTGCTGACGAAAATGGCGATGTAACAAAAACGTTTATCAAAACATTAGCAAAACAATACTCTGTAAATATTGTCGCAGGCTCTGTAGCTAAAAAGACGGGGCAAGGTGTGACAAACACAATGTTTGTCTTTAATCGAGACGGAGAATTGCTAAGTGAATACAGCAAACTACATTTATTCAAGCTCATGGATGAGCATTTGTATTTACAGGCAGGCGAAGCAAAAGGTGATTTTACCATTGAAAATGTGCCAGCTGCTGGTGTCATTTGTTATGATATTCGCTTCCCAGAATGGATTCGTGCACATACAGCTAGCGGTGCTGAAATTTTATTCGTGGTAGCGGAATGGCCACTCCCTCGCCTTGAACATTGGCGGACATTGCTTCTTAGCCGCGCCATTGAAAATCAATGCTATGTTGTTGCATGTAACAGTGTTGGAAGTAATCCTGATAACGTATTTGGGGGACATTCAATGATTATCGATCCATGGGGAACCATTGTTGCTGAAGCCGGTACCCAAAGTACAACATTAGTTGGGGAAATCGACCTAAACAAGGTTCAAGAAGTGAGAAAACAAATCCCCATTTTCCAAGACCGTCGCCCTACTTTTTATTAATCGTTCAAATAAAATGTATATTGACAATTATGTATATTCATTGTTATGATTTTTAACAGTATTATAAAAATTTAAATATCGTTGTTTTATCTCTTATCAAGAGCAGGCAGAGGGACTTGGCCCGATGAAGCCCAGCAACCGACCGTAAAACCATCGTAAGGTGGGGCGCTATTTTTTCTAGCGCTGGGGAAACCCACAAGGCACGGTGCTAATTCCAGCAGGAAGTGTAGAACTTCTTGGCAGATAAGAGGTGCGAAGCCGTGTCTTCAAGCCTCTTTCTTTGAAAGAGGCTTTTCTGTTTTTAGAGAAGCCTCCAAACTACTAAATTAATACTTCTGGAGGAATATAAAATGGCAGTATCATATCAATCGATTTACGAACCATTAACAGAAAGCGCGGCGGTGGCATTGGCCATTCGTTTAGGTTTGTTTGAAGAAGGAACATTTTTAAAATGCAGAGAAATTGGGGATGGAAATTTAAATCTAGTTTTCCATATCACCGAAGAAGAAGGAAATGGCGTCATCATAAAGCAGGCTTTACCGTATGCAAAGGTAGTTGGTGAAAGCTGGCCATTATCTCTAAAGCGTGCAACAATCGAAGCAAATGCATTATTAGCAGCTGCTGATTATGTACCAACTCTTGTACCAAAGGTTTATTATTCTGATGAGATTCTAGCTATTACTGTGATGGAAGACCTTTCCCACTTGCAGATCTCAAGAGCAGGTCTTATTGAAGGTAAAAACTTCCCGCTATTATCTGAGCACATCGGAACATTTTTAGCTAAAACATTATTTTTCACTTCAGACTTTGGACTAGAGCCATCAAAGAAAAAAATATTGGTACAAAAATTTATTAATCCTGATCTTTGTAAAATTACGGAGGATCTTGTTTTTACAGATCCATTTTTCGATATCGATACAAATAGTTTCGAAGAGGAATTACAGAATGATGTTGAACAAATCTGGGCTGATCAACCGCTAAAGCTTGAAGTTGCAAAATTAAAGCAGAAGTTCTTAACGCAAGCAGATGCTCTATTACATGGCGATTTACATACAGGAAGTATTTTCGCTAGTGAAACAGAGACGAAAGTTATTGATCCTGAATTTGCCTATTTCGGCCCACTCGGTTTTGATATCGGTCAATTTATTGCCAATCTATTATTAAATGCGATTTCAAGAGATCCTGAGTACCGTGAACCATTATACGAACATATCGAAAGAACATGGGATGTATTTTCTTCAACATTCTCAGACCTTTGGAAAAATGAAGCGGTTGAACTTTATCGTGATACGGAGGGCTATTTAGAATATGTTCTTGAGCAAACTTTTGAAGATGCAATTGGTTTTGCAGGCTGTGAAGTGATACGACGAACAATCGGCCTTGCACATGTTGCCGACTTAGATGGCATTGAAAGCTATGAACAAAGAATTGCAACTAAACAACATGCACTTCATTTAGGAAAAGAATTAATACAAGAGCGCAAGTCAATTAAGGATCTTGGAACTCTACGAAACTATGTAGAAAAAACAGCTAAGGAGTGACAACATGACCTACACAAAAACAGTTCCCCAATCCGTTCAGTGGAATGAAACACATATCAAACTATTAGATCAAACAAAGCTTCCGTTGGAGACTGTGTTTATCGACCTGTTTTCAATTGAGGATGTTTGGGATAGCATTACCACTTTAAAAGTCCGTGGGGCTCCAGCGATAGGAATTACAGCTGCGTTTGGATTAGCTCTGTCTGCTCAAGGCTATGAGGTAACATCCTTAGATGAGTTCAAGGAAAGACTCCTAAAAGATAAAGAATACTTAGCAAGCTCACGCCCTACTGCTGTAAATCTAATTTGGGCATTGAACCGATTAGTTGCAAGTATTGAAGCTTCAAAGTCTGTGAATGAAGCAAAAACAACAATTGTCCATGAGGCGATTCGCATTCAAGCAGAAGATGAAGGGGTCTGTCGCCAAATTGGTGAAAATGCGCTTACTCTATTCAAAAATGGATTTAAGGTGTTAACAATATGTAATGCTGGTTCAATCGCAACAGCTCGCTATGGAACAGCACTAGCACCATTCCATCTTGCAGCTCAACAAGGAATTAATCTATCAGTCTATGCATCTGAAACAAGGCCAGTATTACAAGGAGCTCGGTTAACAACTTGGGAACTCCTACAGTCAGGTGTGGATGTGACACTCATTACGGACAATATGGCCGCCCATACGATTTTGGAAAAAGGCATTGATGCCATCATCGTAGGTGCTGATCGAATTACTGCAAATGGAGATACTGCCAATAAAATAGGAACCTTCAATTTGGCGGTATTAGCAAAAACATTCGGTATTCCTTTTTATGTCGCAGCACCTCTTTCTACTTTTGATGTGACATTAGAAAGTGGAAAAGAAATTCCGATTGAGGAGCGAAACCCAGAAGAAGTGACTCATTTGGGTGGTGTTCGCGTCGCTCCAGAAGGCGTAAAAGTGTACAATCCAGCGTTTGATGTTACACCAAATGAACTTATTACAGCCATTATTACGGAAAAAGGGATTTTACAAGGCGATCTCAGAGCGGAAATCCATAAAGTGTTTGAAAAATAAAAGAAAATCCAGTGTGGAGGCACACTGGATTTTTTGTGATTTGAGAGGTCTTTAAAACACACCTTCCAATACCAACAGTTTTTCTTTTAAATCTGTTCGTGTACCTGAGTATCCCGTTAATGACCTGTCTTTTCCAATAACACGGTGGCATGGAACAACAATCGGAATTGGATTTTTCCTATTGGCTTGTCCAACCGCACGAACAGCTTTTGGATTATCAATGGCATTCGCAATATCCGCATAACAGCGAGTTTCACCGTAAGGAATTTTCAAAAGTTCATTCCACACCTGTTCTTGAAACACTGTACCACGAAATTTTATTGGGAAGCTGAATGTCTTCCGTTCCCCTCTAAAATATTCCTCTAGCTGATTTTTAATTTCAACAAGAGTAGCATCATCCGGAGCATAGGAAGCATCGTACTTTTTATTAGCCACCTCCCAGTCCTCTTCAGAAAGTGAGATGTCAACTAATTCCATTTCATGGGCAAGGATATAAATGGTTCCAAATATATCGGTTATCATTTCACTATATTTATACATCGCGCAGTACTCCCTTCTCTACTTTTATTTTACAAAACCCTGAAACATTTTGGAAATCCTATATTTACAAAATAGAAAGCCAGTGCACCAATCAAAGCACTGACTTTCCTGCTTATAGTTTGAATCTAGTAATCATCGTGTTAAGTCTATTTGCTAATTGTGATAATAGCTCTGAATGGTCAGAAATTGTTTCCATCGTACTCGTTGTCTGTTGAACAGAGGCAGAGGTTTGCTCAACACCTGCTGCTGACTGCTCGGAAACGGCAGCGATATTATCAATTGATACATTCATTTCCACCGTATTGCTTGCAATTGTATCAAGATTTTCAGAAATCGTTTGGATCCTTTCTACCATGTCCGTAACCGCGTCATAAATATCCTTGAATGTTTGACCCGTTATTTGAATTTGCTTGGACCCTTCATCTACCTGGCTGTACCCATTTAATAACCCCTGAGCAACTGAGTTTGATTCCGTTTGAATACTATTTACAATTTCAGTTATGTCTTTGACTGAATGAGATACTTGTTCAGCTAATTTCCGAACCTCATCTGCAACAACTGCAAATCCCCTTCCATGTTCTCCTGCACGTGCTGCTTCTATTGCTGCATTAAGTGCTAACAGATTCGTTTGATCTGCGATATCTCGGATGACCTTCACAAGGGTTGAAATTTGCTTCGTTTGTTCGTCGAGCCCTTTTACCTTTTCAACAGAAAACTGCATGATGCTGTTTATTTTATTCATTTGCTCGGTTGAGGCACTCATATATTCATGGCCCTTTTTCGTCATTTCCAAGACGTTTTGAGACGATTCATTAATTTGGATTCCACTTTGATTTGCTGTTTGAATTTTCTCAGCATAATCATCCATCATTTTTGCTAATTGCGTAGAAGAATTTGCTTGCTCTTCAGCTCCTGTCGACAACTCTTGAACGGTAGACGCAATTTGCTGACTCGCTGCTTTCACTTCACTTGATGAGATCATTAATTCGGAACTCTTTGTCGTTACTTGTTCGGAAACCGTTGTAATTTCACGAATCATTGACCGAAGGCTTTCATTCATTACATTTAATGACTTGCTGAGCAACCCTATTTCATCATGTCCTTTCACTTGAATGACATCGACATTTAGGTTACCCTCCGCAATTTGATTCGAAATTCCTACCAATTTTTTAAGCTGCTTTCCGATATTTCGACCGATAATCACAAGGCTTAAAATAGCAATTATCGTCGATATGACAATTGAAACGAGTAAAACAATAGCTGTTCCAGTTACATTTGAATTTGCTACTGTAATCGCACGTTCACTTTTGACTTTCATGTTAGCTCGCAACTGGTCCAATTGTCTGACAGTATCCTTAATTATTTGTTCAGCTTCCCTGCTCGCTTCTATTGAACTTAGCTTGTTTGCCGAAACAACCGCTGGAAAAACTTTCTCATCAAATAAAGTGGTGAGCTTATGTTTATTTTCTCCAACCTTGTTATAGTGCTGAAGCTCTATTGGTGTTAGGGAAGGTTCAAGTTCATCAGATAATTCGTCATATCGTTTACTTAAGTCTTGGAATGCTGTTACATGTTTTCCATTACTATCTTGTATGTAAATACTAATCTCGCTGCCTAGCTGGTTGAAAACGCTAGCAATTTCGGTAATCATTATGGATTGCTCGCCGCTTTTTTTCACTTCTTTCATTTCATTATTTACATGATACAGCTGTCCAAAAATGATCATGGCCGATAAACAAAATAAAAGAATGGTAATTGTAAATGCCACTCCATATTTATAGCCAATCTTCAAATTATGCCACCATGCGGCTAGTTTTGTTGGTGACTTTTTATGTACGTTTTTTTCCCGTTTTTCTCTTTTTGACCCCTTCAATTGCCTACCCCCCGCTTACTGCGTTTCTCTATTTTAGATATTTCGACAAAATCCCTGTTTCACTATTCTTTATTATAGTAGAAATTGTCGGACTTTGGAATGAATTCTGAGAATTAAACAAAGGAATATTCACTTGTATTTGGTGCAAATAGCCTCCTGTGGTAAAATAAATAAGTTAATCATAGTGTTTTTAATAAGGAGCAAGAGAATGAATATTGTTGTTAGTACGTTAAATGCAAAGTATATCCATACAAGCCTGTCCATTCGGTATTTAAAGGCTTTTGCGGCACCTGAATTTGATGTTACACTTGCGGAATATACAATTAAGGATCCAGCAATGAACATCGTTACTGACTTGTATCGAAAAAAGCCGGATGTTATCGGCTTTAGCTGTTACATTTGGAACATTGAAGAAACCATTAAAGTCATTAAAATGCTTAAAAAAATAAATCCGGAGCTAGTCATCATCCTTGGCGGCCCTGAGGTGACTTATGACGTTCACGAATGGCTTGAGCGCATCCCAGAGGTTGATTATATTGTCGTGGGTGAAGGGGAAGAAACCTTTAAGGATCTACTCACTGCGATTCGTGATAATGAAAGTAAAGATGACATCAGTGGTGTCGCTTTCCGTAAAGAAGATCGATTGAAAATCAATCCACAACGAAATAAGCTCAATCTTAAGGATTTACCTTCACCATTTCGGTTTGAAGAGGACCTCGAACAGTTATCAAAACGCGTGACATACATTGAGACAAGTCGTGGTTGTCCATTTAATTGCCAATTTTGCCTTTCCTCGATTGAAGTTGGAGTGCGCTATTTTGATCGTGAAAAAGTCAAAGACGACATTCGTTTCTTAATGGACCATGGTGCTAAAACTATTAAATTCGTTGACCGCACCTTTAATATTAGCCGAAGCTATGCGATGGAAATGTTCCAGTTCTTAATTGATGAACACCGTCCAGGTACTGTTTTCCAGTTTGAAATTACAGCAGACATCATGAGACCTGAAGTCATTGACTTTTTAAATAAAAATGCACCTGTTGGGCTGTTCCGATTTGAAATTGGGGTTCAATCTACAAATGACCTAACAAATGAATTGGTTAAACGTAAGCAAAACTTTGCAAAGCTTCAGCGGACCGTAATGATGGTAAAAGAAGGCGGAAAAATCGATCAGCATTTAGATTTGATTGCCGGTCTACCTGAGGAAAATTACCAATCCTTCCGAAAAACATTTAATGATGTGTTTGAAATGCGTCCAGAGGAGCTTCAGCTTGGCTTTTTAAAAATGCTTCGTGGGACAGGGGTTCGAATCACTGCTGCACAGCATGATTATATCTATATGGATCACTCGCCTTATGAGATTCTAGGAAATAATGTTTTGGGTTTTGAGGATATAACAAGAATTAAACAGGTTGAGGATGTTCTCGAAAAGTATTGGAATGACCATCGAATGAACGAGACCGTGGAGTTTTTGGTTACTCATAGTTTTGAGACACCATTTGATTTCTTCCAAGACTTTGGCACGTATTGGGACGAGCGTGGATGGTCTCGAATTGGTCACCAGTTAGAGGATTTATTCAAGCGTCTGTATGAATTTTTACAAGCGACAAACCAACATCAGCTTCCAGTTATCGAAGCTATCATGAAATATGATTATTTAAGAAATCAAAAATACAAGCCACGGAAGCCTTGGTGGGAGGACCTTGTGAGTAAACAAGATCGGGCAACCTTCTATCAGGAGATCGTGGAAGACCCGAATGCCTTGGGTGAGGAATTTAGCAAACTGAAGCTTCAAGAAAAAGATTTGTACAAGCATACAGTTGTCGAAAAAATTCCATTTGATCTTGAGACTTATAAACAAACGGGAGAAATTAAATTACAAGATACGTATTTGCTCGTTTATTTTGAGCCAATTGAAAGACAAGCAAAAGTCTTTTCCCGAAAAGTTTCGTAAAGAAAGAGTCAGCGCGGCTGACTCTTTTTCTTATTCGCCAGTGCTGTTTCCTTTTTTCGAATTACGATTTGCACCCTTCATTGGGTTTTCATAATCTGCTTCTGCTGAAAATTCTGTATCAGGCATACTTTCTTTTGGTGTAAAATTACTCTTTCTCGCTGCGTCAAATTTCACCTTACGTTTCATGTTTTTACCCCCTTTTCATCTGTAGTTTTCACCATGAATGGTATCTACATAAATGGTAAAATACACCTCTTGATAAACTCTCCATTTTATAAATTTCTGGTTGTTGCAAACACTATAGAAAATGGATATGTGAGGTGTGTAAGATTGACAAAAAAGAAAAAACAATCAGAAGAGATCGAATCACCAATTTTAGATGAAACGATGCCCCATCAAATTTCCGCACCATCCTTTAAAGGTACCGGAATTAAAATGGAGGAACCATTTGTAAATGAGCATGGAGTGGTTATAGGCGATAGCTTGTATGACTCCTCCAATTCTCCATTGAATAATTGGAGCGATGAAGTGGATCCAGAAATAATGGCCGGTGACCAATGGGTGCATCCAACAAATGATATCGGCTGGAATACAGCCGAAAATCGAGAATTGCTTGAAAGTAAAAAACAACCTAAAGGTGTTCCATTCATGCACCCATCACAAGACACTAGCTACGGAAACGACTAATTAGAAAAGTATAAGGTGCCCGCATATCTGCGACAAGCACAAGAGAAGCGCTGGGAGAAGGCTCTTTTTGCCTTCAGTAGCGATTGGCTTGTGACCTCGAGCAGATGGCGCCTGGTGCTAGACATTTGCAAAAGAGCACCCAAATCGGGTGCTCTTTTGTATTATCCAATTATTAGTCTTTCTTTTGGGTAATGGTAATTTGCATCCTTTCCTTTCTTTCCGATAATGAAGATAAAGTTCAGGATACCAACCCGACCGATAAACATTAATAACATAATAAGGATTTTTCCAAAATTACTTAAATCAGGGGTAATTCCCATCGATAGACCACATGTACCGAACGCAGATGCTACCTCAAAGAAAATTTCCATAAATGTAAAATCCTCAGTAATCGTTAATAAAAATACAGAGATAAAGCAAGTAAAAAAAGCAAAAATCGTGACTATAAGTGATTTTCTAATATCATCTTCATGGATTTCACGTTTGAAGATTTTAATATTTTTGTTTCCTCTTGCAAAGTGATATAAAAACAATATATTTATCGCAAATGTCGTAGTACGAATTCCTCCACCAACAGAACTAGGTGAAGCTCCGATAAACATCATGGCACCTAAAAACAACAATGTAGGCTCTGAAAATTGATTTACATCCATCGTTGCAAGACCAGCACTTCTTGTTGTTGTGGATTGAAATAAGGAATAGAAGAAGGTTTCATGCCAGTCCATCCCTTTAAAGAAATGGTTGGATTCCAATAGTAAAATCATCAACGTACCAAAAACAACTAATGATAAAAATGTAACTGTCGTAAGCTTCGTGAATAGTGAAAAACGATATCTTCCTTTCTTTTGAAAAAGAAAATCTTTGATTTCGACTAATACCGGAAAACCAATTGCACCTAAAATGATCAATATAATCGTAATAAATTGGACGAAATAATCGTTCGCATACGGCACTAAAGAGGTCCCTGTAATATCAAATCCTGCATTCGTGGTGGCACTAACAGCGGCAAAAATACCATGAATGAAGGCTGCCTGCCAAGTATCAAAAAACTGCATAAAATAAAGACCTAAGATCAAACTGCCAAAGAACTCAATAATAACCATAATAATAATAATTTGTTTAAGCAGATTCACTAAACCTGATAGCTGTGATTGATTCTGATCAACCATAATTAATCGTCGTTCACGAAGTCCAATTTTCCGACGAAATAATAACCAAATGAAGGTCCCCATTGTCATTATTCCAATTCCGCCAACCTGTAGAACGAAAATCAAAATAAAAATACCAGAAACGGTATATGTATCTTTGACTGAGAATACACTTAATCCTGTTACACTTACTGCACTTGCAGCTGTAAATAACGTATCAATGAAGGCCACCTCTACCCCTTCCTTGATAGCAAAAGGAAGACTAAGTAATATAACTGAAATCGTAACAGCCAATAGATAGAATGCAAAAATTAATTGAGCTGGAGATAGATCATTGAAATATAAATTTAGCTTTTTCCACATTTTTTCTTTCACCCTAACCTAATTGCGAAATCTATTCCTCTATATTAAAGAATTATTTACCATATTAAAAGTCTTTTTTGTGTAAACCGAATGGTCTTCTTTTAAATGCTTTATTCTTAATCGTTTTTCGTTACTTATTAGTATGCATTTCCAGTATTGAAATTAATTATATTCTCATACTAAACATACAACGAATTAAACGTTGTTGATAATTATAAAGGAGTGATTTAAATGGCTAGAAGTAGTAATAAATTGCTTGTTCCTGGAATTGAACAGGCTTTAGATCAAATAAAGTTTGAAATTGCCCAAGAATTCGGTGTTAAGCTTGGTTCAGATACAGCGTCACGATCAAATGGTTCTGTAGGTGGCGAAATTACAAAACGCCTTGTTTCCCAAGCACAACACCAATTAAGAGGCGGAGAATAAAAAAACTTCATAAAATGGACGAAAGCCGAGGCGCATATGCCTCGGCTTAATCATCGTCATGATCGTGATTTCTGTCTTTTCCACGATTATTGTTTTCTTTTCTTTGTTCTCTCTCTTCTTTTTTCCGTTCCTTTTCTTCCTGCTTCTGCTGCTTCTTTTCCCACTTCTCTTCAATTTTCTCTATTTTTTCTTCTTTTAAGTGGGCTGGCATATTGGAGTTTTCAATATTGTTTTTGACTTTTTCTTTTATCTGTTCTTTTTTCTCTTTAAGTTCTTCCTGAACTTCTTCAGCCTTTTGTTTTTGATTGTTCCTAAATTCGTTTATCTCTTTTTGCTCAACGGCCTTTTCCTGTTGATTCTCTTTCTCTTGTCGGGCAGGCTGAGCCTTCTGTTCTTCTACTGGTTTAGGAACCTTATCTTCTTCAATTAGCAGTTTCCCCGTTGAAATCCCCTTTTCTTGTGCGGCCTTCCTTGTTTCAACCGTACTAGTTATCGAGGTAACTGCTATTTGTTCCTTTTTATATTCTTCTTTTATTTCTTCAATACCTTGCTCAAGTTCACGGTCTACATCTGTATTATGTGAATCCGTCACAACTGTGGTAATTAAAACTTGCTTACCGCCCTTAAGATAACCGCTATCTTTACTATTTTCAATGATCTTTTCTGTGATTGAATCTAACGTGCTATTTTTCCAATCTGGAATGGATTCAAGCAGTTTTTTCGCCTCGTCATTAAGAGCTTCTATGCTTATGACTTGTAGGTTTTCATCTAATCCAACTTCAAAGCTTGGATTGATATCAATGGACATGTATGCATACACTTCATCACGCGATGAAAAAGGTATAAATAAAGATAAAAATAAAATTGCAACTAAAGAACTTGCTACCGCATAACGCCATTTCCTTACCTGAAAAAACCGCGGCTTTGAAACATTCCTTACCCGTTCGTCGATCGGAAAACAGGTTATTTCTTCGCCAATTTCATAGCTCGTTTTTGTATGTTTGGCCTTTACGAACTCACCATCAGGGGTTAGCATCGTAACATAATCATCGTTCACATCCATAACGATCCCCTTTTTCAACTCTCGAGCACCCCTTTTAGATAATCTTTTAAATAAACATAGTCGCTAGATAATATGATCGCCATTGCAATAATGTATTTTCGATTTCTCTCTATCGTTTTACGACTGACTGAGACCTTCGATTCAAGCTGCTTAATTGGAAGGTGCTTCTTTTCAATTAGCGTCTTCATCAGCTCTTCATTTTCTACAACGGCCTTTGATACCATAATAGCATTTTGTCTAGCATCTGCATGTTTTGGCGAAATTTCAAGGAGCTCTTGAAAAGACAAACCAAATTCCTGCAATACCTGATGAAAATGGAGAATTTCCTCTTTTCTCTGTTCTTGCTCCACTTTCCTTTGATAATCGTCAACAGATAGATGAGCCTCGAGCTTTGTTTGTGCGCCTTCCTCATCCGTTTCACCATTAGAGATAAAATTAATATTGCGTACTCGTGCTTCTTTACGAATGTAGTCAATCACTCGTCGTTTAATGAGGAGTTCACTAAACGATAAAAAGGAGCTCCCCTTTTCCTTCGAGTATTTTTCAATGGCCTCATTAAATGCAATAAGTCCGATACTGAATTCATCGTCCGATTCATTTATATATCGTTTACAAACAGCAGAAACATTTTTCGCAATAAAAGGTTTATAGTCATCAATTAGTTTATTTTGTAGTTGTTGATTTCCATTTTGAATCTCGATAACGGTTTCTTCCAGAGTGCTTTTTCGTTTTCCAATTTTAAATAAAAGACTAAGCACCTGTTTCACCTCAATTCTCTTTACTATCTGTTAATAGTAGCAAGATACTGAAGTGAGATTCAATAACAATTTTTCACATTGGAATGCCTCAACCGAAAATATTACAAAAGAACTAATACGAAAGACTATTCTTTTATAGTAATGGTGACAAGCTCTGTAACATATATTTCTTTTCCGTTACATCCACTTCTGTTTTTGTAATGTTTGACTCATTTACAGTTTACGTCTTCGGTATTATTTTTGAGGGGGTAAATAATACTTTTTTATGAAATTTATTTCACGAATGAATGTGAGGGTATTATTACCAACATTCCTTCCCCATTTAAAGGAAACAATAGTAGTAAAAAAGGAAAGTAGGAAATCATATGCATACGATGTGGAAGGGCTCAATTAGCTTTGGTCTCGTCAATATTCCAATAAAGCTTTTCTCGGCAACTGAAGACAAGGATGTCAAACTTAGAAATCTTCATAAAGAATGCAATACCCCCATTCAATATGAGAAAACCTGCCCGAATTGTGAAAAAGACATAGGAAATGATGACATTGTTAAAGGCTACGAATATGTAAAAGGGAAATTCGTCATCTTGAACGATGAAGAACTGAAAGAACTAAAGGATGAGCACGAGGATAAAAGTGTAGAGATCATAGATTTTGTGAAGCTCGAAGAAATTGATCCTATCTATTTTAGCCGTTCTTACTTTATGGGTCCTGGTGAAAATGGAAGCAAAGCCTATGCACTACTTCGTGAGGCTCTCCAAAAATCAGGTAAAATCGGAATCGCTGAAATTACAATACGTTCCAAACAACAAATGGCCATCATCCGAGTTTTTAAAAACAGTCTAGTCATGGAAACGATTCACTATCCTGACGAAGTTCGCAATGTAGGCGAGGTACCAGGTGTCCCAGAAAATGTGGATCTAAATGAAAAAGAACTTGATACTGCCATCATGCTGATTGACCAATTAACAACAGAGTTTAATCCTGAAAAGTATAAGGATGAATACCGCACAGCTCTCATGGAGCTCATCGAATCGAAAATTAATAATAATGAGGGGACAACCTCTAAAGAAGCACCAAGGACAAATGTGGTGGACTTAATGAGTGCCTTACAAGCTAGTATCGAACGAACAAAGTCGAAGGAAACAGCTGCACCTAAAAAAGCAGCAGCGCCAAAAGGCAAAGCAAAGGCAACGGGAACTACAAAGCCAAAAGCAAAACCTGAAGCGCCAACAGGAACGGATAAAACGACTTCAGTCAAACCAAAAACGAGAACGACTCGTAAAAAAGTTGGCACCTGATTAGAGCTCCTAATAAGGAGCTCTCCCCTTAGATAAAGGAGTGGTATGATGCTGAAACCAATGCTTCCAACCCTTATTTTCGAAGCCCCTACTGGCCAAAACTGGGTATATGAAATTAAATATGACGGCTTCCGCGCGATGCTCCATTGGGAAAAAGATCGGATCCAGCTGATCAGTAGGAACGGAAACCTCTTAAATGAACAGTTTCCAGAGATTATTAATCAATGTAAAAATCTTTCGGATGCGATGATTCCCTACCTGCCACTCATTTTTGATGGAGAACTATGTATCTTAGAGTCACCTTATAAAGCTAGCTTTGAATATATTCAGCAACGAGGCCGATTAAGGAGCACCGATAAAATAACACAGGCATCTGCTTCTAAGCCTGCTCATTATTTGGTTTTTGATTTGTTAGAGCTTGGTGGTCAGGATCTCAAGGTTGAACCATTTCAGGTTAGGAAAGATGAACTCTATAAACTTTTTAGTAAAGCCAATCTCTCCCATATCATTAATCCAAATAGTAGCCAACTCATCCAATTAATTAAATACGAGGAAGACCTCGAGGCGATTTGGAAGAATGCTACTGAACAAATAGCCGAAGGGATTATTGCAAAAAAGATAGATAGCACCTGGGAGGAAGGCAAGCGCACTACTAACTGGTATAAAATTAAAAATTGGCAAGTTGGTGTCTTTTTTATTCTAGGCTACGATAAAAAAAATGCCTATTTTCATGTCGGTGTTATAAGAAATAATCAAATCTATGAAGCAGGATTGTTTTCACATGGTCTCTCTCCCGATGAAAGACAAGCACTCCTTCAAGTTATACAAACTAACTCTACAGATGAAACAGCTAGTTTTATTAAAGTCGGCCCTGGCATTTGTGTTGAACTCTTTTATCTAGAATTGTATAAAGAGCAATTACGACAGCCTAGTTTCTCACAGTTCCGGTTTGATGTAGAATGGCAGGATTGCACATGGGAAAAGCTCAGTAATAATGCCCCGCTTCTACCTAAAGAAATTGAGATTACCCATCCTGACAAGCCACTTTGGAAGGATAAATCGATAACCAAACTCGATTATATTCAATATTTGGTTGAGGTTTCACCCAATATGCTCCCTTTTTTAAAGGAGCGTTTGTTGACTGTCATTCGTTATCCACATGGGATGTATGGTGAGTCGTTTTATCAAAAAAACTGCCCGGAGTATGCACCTGAGTTTATCCAGACCTCAATGTCAGATGGGATCGAATATATTGTGTGCAATGATTTAAAGACCCTTTCTTGGTTAGGAAATCAATTGAGTTTCGAGTTTCATATCCCGTTTCGAACAATTCATTCAAAAGGACCATCTGAGATTGTGTTTGATTTGGATCCACCGTCCCGCGCTGCTTTTCCACTCGCTAAAAAAGCCGCGACCATCCTAAAAGAAGTATTTGACGGACTAAAACTAATATCATTTGTAAAAACTTCCGGAAATAAGGGTTTGCAAATTTATATACCCCTGCCGGAAAACAAGTTCACGTATGAGGATACAAGACAATTTACAGAGTTTATCGCCAATTATTTAGTAACCATGGAGCCTGATCTGTTTACTACTGAGAGATTGAAAAAAAATCGGGGAAACCGCATGTATGTAGATTACGTGCAACATGCTGAAGGTAAAACGATTGTAGCACCCTACTCGGTCCGTGGGAATGATGGGGCCTATGTTGCCACCCCTCTTTATTGGGAAGAGATCACGGACGAATTGTCGATTGAAGACTTTCCGTTGGAGACTATCATTGAGAGAATCAATCAAAATGGCTGCCCCTTTGCGCATTATTTTGATGCGAAAGAGAAACAGCCATTTGAGCCTGTGCTGGAGTTTTTGAGGCAAAGCTAGGCCAGGCGATGTGGGTGGATTGGATGTGGGTGGGTGCATCTGGTTTTTTGGGTGATGAAGGACATTTGAGTTGTGATTTTCGCTGGAAATGTTCTTCATTGGGCTTATTAAACACCAGTTTTTCCTTTATTATCCAAAGTCCCTATCTTATGTACCACTTATGCTATCACCTTTTCCAACATTACCCAAAACCACATTCATATCTATCACTTATCCCATCACTATTCCCAACATTACCCAATAACCCTAGAATATCCACTATTTATTCCACCATATTTACCATAATTACCCAACACTCTATTCATATCAACCACAAACCCCCTGCACCTTTCCAATATTCACAATAACTACCCCTATTCCTCTCTAGCTCTCCTCCTCGTTTCCTTGTCAAACAAGCTGTACACAATTGGAATGATAAATAAAGTTAACAAGGTACTGCTGATCAAACCTCCAATGACGGTAATTCCCATCGGTTGGTTGATTTCAGAGCCTTCACCGATACCAAATGCCAGTGGTAATAGCCCCAAAATAGTTGTGGTTGCTGTCATCATCACCGGTCGTGTTCGATCTTTTACCGCGACAACAATTGCTTCATGTGAACTCATACCGTCCTCTTTCTTCTTATTAATATAATCAACAATCACGATTGCGTTGTTTACCACAATACCCGCTAGCACGATAATTCCGATGATGGCCGTAATTCCGATTGGAGTATTTGTGAGATAAAGGCCAAATGCAACCCCGATGACCATTAACGGAACCGTAAACATAATAACAAACGGATATTTTAATGATTCAAACTGTGCTGCCATTACAATATAAATCAACGTAAGTGCGAGCACAAATGCAAGGACCATTTGATCTATTGAGGATTCTAACAGTTCCTTATCACCACTGTAGACGATGTCTGTTTCATCAGAAAGTTCAAGGTCTGCTACTACTTCATCCACCTTTTTCGAAATTGCACCAAGATTCGTTGTCGTCACGTATTTGACCGTAAATTGTACGGCATGTTGCTGGTCAATTCTCCGTACGGTTAGCGGCCCCTCGCCAATTTCAATATCTGCCACTTCCTTTAGAGGCACAAAAGAAGTTGCTTGAGTTTTTAAAAGTAGGTTCCCTAAACCCTCGATATCGTTTGTAAAATCTCGATCATAGCTTACAGTAACCGGATAAATTTGATTGTCTTCATCAGTTAGCTGAAACACTCTCGTCCCTCTTGTAACATCATTTACCGTTGAGGCGATTTGTACAGGCGCAAGTCCTTCCTCAAATGCTTTTTCTTGATCAATCGTAATTTGAAGTTCCTCAATTGTTTTCGATACATCTGTTGAAACCTCTGTTACATCTTTCAAATCAACCAGCGCTTCCGAAAGCCTTGAAACTGCTTCATTTAGCCTGTTTTTATCTGTATCTTTTACATGAAACTGCAAAGTGTTCGGAGTTGAACCTGATGAGGACTGTAAATTAAATCTTACTTTTGCCTCTGGATGAAGTTCGATAACTGGAGTCTCAATTTTCGATTTTGTCTCGTCAACAAACTCAAATGTGGAGCGCTCACGTTCCTCGAATCCAACCATTTTCACATAAATTTCTGCTTCATTCGAACTTCCTCCACCCCTGAAACTTTTCTCCTGGGTAGAGCCTATCAGGCTTACAAATACATCAACGTCTGCCTCTTTTTCTAAGATATTTTCAATATCACCTACTATTTTTTGTGTTTCGTCTAGTGGCGTTCCATTTTCAAGCTTTAAATTAATTGTAAAAAAGCCTTCATCACTTTTTGGTATGAACTCGGTTCCGACTCTAAACAACCCGAAAATACTGGCCGCAAACAATAAAATCGTGAGCAAAAGGACAATGAAACGATGTCCCAGTGACCATCTCGTGGCATTTTCTAAAAAACGCATGCCTCTTGATGATTGACGTTTTTTCTCAAGATCCTCATTTGGTTTCTTTAAGAATCGACTGGCTAGCATTGGAACAACTGTTAGTGCCACCACGAGAGATGCGAATAAACTAAACGCAATCGTTACAGCAAATTCAGTAAACAATTCCCCGATTAAACCGGTAATAAAAACAACTGGTAAAAAGACGGCTACCGTCGTTAAAGTCGATGCTATAATCGCCGTTCCAATTTCCTTTGTTCCATCGGCTGCAGCTTGTTTTGGTTCTTTCCCCATTGATAAATGACGATAGATATTTTCAATGACGACGATTGAATTATCAACGAGCATCCCAATACCGAGCGCTAATCCACCTAACGTAAGAATATTTAACGAGAAATCTGAAAAATACATGAGCACAAAAGTAACAATGACGGAATATGGAATCGCAATCCCGATAATGAGTGGACTCTTTACACTTCTAAGGAAGAAAAAGAGGACAATCATCGCGAACAGTCCACCTAACAGCAATGTACTTGTAATATTTCCTATTGCGATTTTGACATAATCCCCTTGATCAAACAGTACTTCTGCCTGGACATTTTTATATTTGTCCTGAGAAAGCTTTTTTTCTAATTCTGTTTGGAAGGCTTTTGATACTTGCGCGGTATTTGCGTCTGATTCTTGGAGGACGCTGACTAACATCGCTGGTTCCATATTGGCTCGAGTGATGGTTTTCTGTGATTCGGGCACAATTTTAACCTCAGCAAGGTCTCCAAGATACACCCTTTCACCAAGCAGTGGGTCAATTGTTATAGAAAGCTCCTCTAAGTCCTGAACCGAAGTCAGTTTACTAATGACTCTTGTAGTAAGTTCTCTGCCTTCAGATTCAATTGTATTTCCTGGTAATGAGACGGAGTTTGCTCTGAGAATGTTTACAATATCAGCCTGGCTCAGAGCGTACTCTTCTAACTGTTCTTGATCAAGTTCAACTTTTATTTCTTCTGTTACAACACCTGACAGATTAACATTTGCAACACCTTCAACTTTATTGAGCTCTGTTGTTAAACCTTCTGCAAGCTCTTGGAGTCCTTTTTCATCCCCTTCCATGCTAAGCGACAATTGAATAATCGGAAACTGAGAAGGATCGAATTTTAGAAACCGAGGCGCCTCTGCATCATCGGTAATTTGTGTTTGGTTAATCCTACTTAGAATGTCATTTTCAATATCATCAATGGAGGTTGTCCATGAAAACTGCAGTAAGATTAGAGCTGCCCCCTCCTGAGAAGTGGAGGACATCGTTTTTAAGCCGGGCAAGGTTGACAAACTTTGTTCAAGGGGTTTTGTCACTTTTTCAGAAACTTCATTTGGACTTGCTCCAAAATAATTGGCAACCACTACACCTACAGGTGGATTGATTTCTGGGATTAATTTAAGTGGGATATTCATTAAGGAAACGAATCCTAGAATAATCACTAAAAACATTGTCACCAACGTAAATATAGGTCGTTTTATCGAAAATTTGCTTATGTTCATAAATAAGTACCTCATTTCGGAAAAAGTACAACATCATTGACATTATACCCATTAAATAGAAAAAAACTGTACACCCTTTATAGAATGTACAGTTTCTTTTTAACTTATCTTTACTTTAATGACTCTTATTCTTTTAAGTCTTCGATTGAGTCAATATCCATGTAAGCTGGTACAACTAAGCCGATTTTAGTACCTTCAAGGTTTGAACCTAGATCTTCAAACTGACCATCATATTTCTCTACATAATCAGCATGAGTTACAGGTAACCATCCAGCTACGTGTGCATCAACAGATCCATCAGCTACACCAGTCCACATTGGGCCGGCCTCAACTTGACTCATTTTCACTTTATAGCCTAAATCTGTTAAAACGTTAGCCACAATATTGGTACTTGCGATTTCACTATCCCACGCAACGTAGGCTAATTTTACTTCTTCGCCATTTCCTTCTTCTACACCTTCAGTCCACTCTGCAACTTTATCTGGATTCTCTTCAATCCATTTTGCAGCAGCTTCTTCTGGTTTTGTTCCTTCATTAATATCTACCATTACACTTCCCATATCATCTGACGTCCAATTGAATTGGTCTAATAACGTATAAACAGCTGGTAGATCTTCTTTTAAACCATTTCGTGCAATCGTATGGATGTTTTCTTCTCCACCATATACTCCTTTAGGATCCTCAAGGTATTTAAGATCGAAAGCTGAGAATTTCCAGTGTGGCGTCCAACCAGTGATGATAATCGGTTCTTCTTTGTTATATGCCTTTTTAAGTGATGCTGTCATCGCTGCACCAGAGCCTTCTACTAAAGTCCAATCTTCTAGACCGTATTCTTCAATCGCCGAAGCAGTTGCCTTCATGATTCCTGCACCGGGATCGATTCCAACAATCTCATAATCTACACTTTCTCCTACAGATGCTGAAGAAGAAGATGTCGTTCCCGCCTCATCCGAATTGCCACCACATGCAGCAAGTCCTAGAGTAAATCCAATTGCTAATGATGCTTTGACTACTTTTTTTAACATTAAGCAGTTCCCCCTTGTTTAGTTTTTCCTATATTTTGAGTAATCCGGTCTAAGATGATTGCCACAATAACAATCGCTAGACCAGCTTCAAAACCAGTTCCTGTTTGCAGCTGTGTAACAGCTCGATATACATCTGCTCCTAATCCTGGTGCACCTACCATTGAGGCAATTACAACCATGGATAAAGCAAGCATGATGCTTTGGTTAATACCTGCCATAATTGTTGGCATAGCTAGTGGAATTTGAACTTTAACTAATCTTTGTTTTGTTGTAGATCCAAAAGCTTCAGTTGCCTCGATTAAATCCTGTGGTACTTGGGTAATTCCAAGTATCGTTAGTCGAATCGTTGGTGGCATTGCAAAGATAACTGACGCCACAACACCAGGTACAACTCCGATATTAAAGAAAAAGATTGCCGGTAATAAATAAACAAATGCAGGCATTGTTTGCATGAAATCTAATATCGGAATCACGATACTACCCACAGTTTTACTTTGTGAGGCCCATATTCCTAGTGGTATTCCAAGAATGACTGATATCCCGACAGATGTTAATACAAGGGCAATTGTTTGAAGCATATTGTCCCAGTAACCTAGATTATCGATTATAAATAAACCAATTAAGGTAAAAAGTGCAATTTTCCAATTACAAATTTTCCAGGCTACAACGCCCAAGATAAGAGCTAATAGAATAGAAGGAATAAATCCAAATCCTGCAACAATTCCTTCTACAAATCCTTCAAGTCCCACTGCAATCCCTTCAAATAAAAATTCGAAGTTTGAGACTAACCAGTCTACAAATATATCAATCCAATCTGCTATTGGCAGCTTTGGTAATAAACCTTCCATTATAAAGCCTCCCTTTCATCACTTGGAGGGAGTTGTTCAGCCCCAAAGTCATTAATATATGTGTCATTACCAGCAAGTGCGCCTATCACGGCACCTCGAATGACAATCCCCTTAAGTCGATTTTGTTCATCAACTACAGCCACTGGAATAATAGCTTGTGAAACATCATCGAATAGATCAACAAGTAATGTACTTGTATCAACCGTTTTAAGATTTGTTTCCATGACATCGGCCAATGTTAAATTTTGCTCGACCGCTTTTGAAGCTTCTACTGCGCTAACTGCCCCAACGAGTCTTTTTTGCTTGTCAACAACATAGACAGTCGATAAACCATTATCTTTCATGATTTTAAGCGCAAGTCTTGCTCCTTTATCAACCTGAACGGTTTCCGCTCGTTTGACAATATGGCCAGCAGTAAGTACCTTCGATAAATCAACATCCTCAACAAATCTTTCTACATATTCATTAGATGGATTCATAAGTATTTCTTCAGGGGTTCCGATTTGTACGATGTTTCCGTCCTTCATTAGTGCGATACGGTCACCGATTCTTAAGGCTTCGTCAAGGTCATGTGTAATAAAGACAATTGTTTTTTCCATAGAGCCTTGTAACTCAATCAATTCATCCTGCATATCTTTACGAATTAATGGATCTAGGGCACTAAATGCTTCGTCCATTAATAAAATATCCGGGTCATTAGCGAGCGCTCTTGCAAGTCCAACACGCTGCTGCATCCCACCACTAAGTTGGTCAGGATATTGATTTTCATAGCCTTCTAGACCGACTAATTTAAGCGCTTCGAACGCTTTTTGTGAACGTTCTTGCTTTGCTATTCCTTGAATTTCTAGTCCGTATTCCGTATTCTGAAGAACCGTTTTATGTGGGAATAATGCGAAGCGTTGAAACACCATGCTCATTTTTTTCCTACGCACTTCTCGAATTTCTTCTTTATTCATGGATACGACGTCTTTTCCATCAATTAAAACTTGACCAGAAGTTGGTTCTATTAATCTATTTAAAAGACGAACCAAGGTAGATTTCCCACTTCCAGACAAACCCATAATCACAAAAATCTCTCCGGGATATACCTCAAAACTTGCTTGATTTACACCGACTGTTGAACCAGTGCTTTTTAAGATTTCTTGTTTTGTTTTTCCTTCTTTTAAAAGTTGAATAGCTTTTTTAGACGAACGCCCAAAAATTTTTGTTACGCTAGAAACCTTTATTTTTGCTTGTTTCTCACTTTCCATTCTGTCACCTCAATTTTTTCTTGCTGTAAACTTGTCTAATACAAACCGCCCATTATGGTATTCACACAAACTACTGTATCCTGTGTAGAAAGCAATAGTCACATTGACCTTTTAATTGTAGTAATGATTTCCAAAATACTCAAAGCTGATATTACGTGATATGCAACCGTAAAGTTTGTAAAGTAAAAACTGTACGTACTTCACATTCAAAATGCATAGAATTCCTCCATAATCCTCCATAATCCTTTCAGCACCTCCCCTTTACATTCAATGTCCAAATGAGTAGTCTATATATATCAAACCTTTGATGTAGGATGTGAATCTATTTGCAAGGCATAGACAAGCTAGAAAAAGCCCGAGAACGTGTGATTGATGCGATTGCTCAAAATATGAATTTATATGGAGTAACACCTTCAGTTGGAAGACTTTGGGGTCTCATGTATTTTCATGACGAGCCGATGACGCTGGATGATATGAAACAAGAGCTAGGCATGAGTAAAACGAGTATGAGTACCTCCGTACGTAACTTAGTGGATTTGAAAATGGTTGATAAGATATGGAAAAAAGGGATTCGAAAAGACCTTTATGAGGTTGAAGAAGATTGGTATCAAACCTTTATTGACTTTTTTACGATAAAATGGAGGAGTGGCATTTCCATGAATGTAAGTGCCATTCAGAAATCTTTAGCTGATCTGAAGGAACTCTTAGAGGACGAACAAATTAGCGAAGAAGTTAAAGGAGAAGCAGAAAACGATATCGCGAAGTTGAACAATGCGATAGAATATTATTTTTGGCTTAACCGGTTAGTAGATAGCTTTGAATCACATGAAATCTTTAAATATGTTCCAAAAGAGTAACGTTTATGAACGTTGCTTTTTTTATTTTAAAAACAGATTACGATTCGTGTATATCCCTCATCGCTTATATACTTTTTTCATACGCTACTATATGGGGGTGAGAAAATGCCATTATGGGGCTGGATGTTAGTCTTTTTTGGAGGGTTACTCCTTGTTGGTTTTGTCGCAGACATTATTTCCAAAAAGAAACGTTCTACCGACTCCCGTAGCATTCAAAATCAAGTCGATGAAGTAAAAAATAACCAAACGGATTATCATAATTTTCTATAGAAAAAGTAAAGAAAGCAGCCGGATTGAATCGGGCTGCTTTCTACAATATACCTGTACTTCTTGTGAATCTGGGTAGTCATTTTCCACCCGTGCAATACCTTTCGTTAATTATTGGTAGTGGATTAAGTTTGCACCAAATAGGATCATAAGCTATTAATCTTTAGAGTATTAGCTTTTATAAACTAAACTTATTAATCTAAACTTAAAAGCCCCCTATCGCCCTAGCATACAAAAACGGATTAGTCCGCAAAGCCGACAAAGTCTCCATATCCTCCAAAATCTTCAAACTCTCAACCCCATACAAATTATTTACCTCAAGAATCCAAGGCTTATATTCGTTATCAATTATCAAATCAATAGCCACATCGCCAAAGTGACCGAGTTTTTGGTCAAGTACTTTGCATACCTCTTTACAGGCTACAATCGCACCATTCATAATCTGCTTAGCTTCTTCTGAATCTACTTGAAACACAATTCTTATAGCCTTTTCCCCTCTAGAAATGTGAGCGATTTGTTTTAGGTTCGTAACAATGCTTTCTTCTTGGGCTACTCTTCCTACAGAACCTTGGCAAACCCATGTACCATTCACGTCTTTTTGCATGTAGAGTCTAAAGTCTACGTGTTTGTTCTTGTAGATAGTAGTTATACCTTGCTGCAAGATATAATCTTCATTTCGTATGTGTTGATCAAGGTAAGCCTTCAATTCGTTAATCGTTCTAAATGTTTGCTTTTCCTTTTTGAAATTGGTTAAGATAAGCTGATCTACTTCTTTTTTGACCATATAAATGCCTTCACCTTTTTTACCTCGTATCGGTTTTAGGTAGACCATGTCAAACATGAATAGCATATCTTGTAGATCCTGCTTTTGTCTAAATAGATTCGTATGGGGGATGAAGCTTTTTATACGTTCAGTAGATTCACAGATTTGCCAAAACTGCAGCTTATTAAAGAAGTTTGTATTAAAGAGCTTGTTTCCGAGCTTTATTCTTAAATCACGTTCTATATTACTTGGAATTCTTATTTTTTTAAACATCGAATCAGGATAGGGAAAAGTACCATATATCCAGCGAGTTTCTACCGTTTTTCCCTCAGGGTTATAATAGTATCCCTGAATGCTTTCATTTGCTGTATCAATCCTATCACTCGTACAAATAAAGAGGAGACCTCCGATTTTATCGTACTGTTCTAAACGAGATGTGTAGGATTCTAGTGCACTTATTGTTAAATTATTTTTATTCTTTTTGGCAATAAATCCGATAACAGGACCGAGGTGAAGTGTATTCCCTTTTAGCCTAAATTCAAAATCAAGTGTACTAGGGAATGTAAACGGGATGGAGTGTTCCGGGAGGCTTATGATATGCTCATGTTGTGCGTATTGTCTTGTAATGGTAAATTGTTTAGACCAGTTTCCAAACTTTAATATGATTGCATTCGAATAAATATTATTAGCCTGTAAAAATTTATTAGATAAATAGAGCGTGGAATCATCTAAATCAGTGCTTCGAAAATAATTTTCCTTCCTAAAATGTAACTGAACCATTAACATACACCTCAACCTTTGGATTGTAAACAATTTATAATATGATTAATTCTGACTAAATGACTGTCCTTTTCTAGAAAATAGGTCAATAAAATTAGATTTTATCATTAGCGTTGCATAAATAATTACTCTTCTTGTCAAACTGGTTATAATTTTCAGGGTACATTTCTCCACCACATAATTCGCATGAAAACATACGTGGAATTGTTTGGTCACATTCGTCCATTAAATCAAAATACCACAGCATAAACGACTGTGGTAGACCCCAAATTTTATACTTTCTTATCTTTTGAAAAAAGCAGCCCTGATTTTATCGGGCTGCTTTCTACATTATACCTGTACTTCTTGCGTATCTGGGTAGTCATTATCTACCCACGCAACACCTTCATTTAATTGATAACCTGCGATTGTCACAAGTCCAAGCATGAATAGTAGCATTAGTTTTTTCATTTACCATCATCTCCTTTATTGATTTATATGACTATGTTTTTTCAAAGATGAAATTACCTTTGAAAAATAATAGCTTGCTAGCTTATATTTATGATTTTCTTGATAGATTTTTCCAAGTTCCTCTGCATAATAGGCTACGTGAAGATGATGTTCAATGCCTTCAAAAAAAGGCAATGCATCCTTCTCAATAAATCTTGTTAACTGATCAGACTTATTCAGCAAATAGTCATAATAGATAAAATGAATCTTGAATTCATGATACCCCTGGTGATTCTCCACTAAAGCAAACCCTTCTTCAAGCCATTTTTTGCAACCCTCATGGTCTCCTATTTTATAATTTTCTTCAATTAAACCGTGAATCGACCGTAAACGCCCAATGACCATATGTTCTTCTTTATGCTCAAGGCTATTTACAAATTGCTTAATGGCTTTATTGGATTCACCTAATTTTGAATAAAGGACACCTTGGTTATGATAAATCAAACCTAGTAATGACGGGTCTTTTATCCCTTCTGCTACCTTTGTTGCTAACAAATAATTCTCTTCCGCCATTTCAAATTCGTTAATTTTTTCATAACAAATCCCTAATAAAATTTGACATTCAGCACTCCTTTTTAAATCGTAAAGAGATTGATAGATTGCCAATGCCTTCTGTATATACACGATACTTAAGGCTAATTTCCCCATCCGGTTATTATTTAGCCCCTTATAATAATACAAATCAGCCGTTTCCCAGTTTTCAAAGTGGACACTGCTCGTTAAGATCTCCTCTGCAACTTTAAAATGCTCCATTGCAACAGAAAACTGGCTCTTCAAATAATAAAACTGACCAACAAATTTTTCGTAAAAATAGTTCATGCGTATTTCAAAAATATCTTTATATAAGTCAATTTTCTTGATATGTTGTTCAGCCTTGTCTAATTGGTTTGTAAAAATTAAATACCTAAGTTCAAAAAGAACGAAGAAAATGGCAACTCGTGAATCATTTGTATTCTTGCACTCATAAGAATCATAAAATGAAACCGCCTGCTCCCTTTTTCGAGAAACCATTAGGTGGTACCAATCATAAAGCTCCTTTAATTGGGCATATTCTTCACTTTCAATTAGCTTGATTCCTAATCGTTCACATAATAATTCAAGTACCTCTAAGCTTGCAGAGGTTTGGTTATTTTCAATTTTTGAAAGATAAGAAATTGAGATAATCTCTTGTGCCAATTCTTCTTGTGTCAGATTGTTTTGAATTCTAAAGAAACGTATTCTGCTTCCTATCTCCATCTTTCATACCCTCTCATTGACTACTTATATACTGTTTCTAGAAAATTGGTAAAAATCCTCTTTTAATAAATAGGTAAAAAGACTCATTTTTCTTAGACCCGCACGATGTACGTCACATTGATGTTGCCACAGTGAGTGGCTTTCCAAGTCTTTATTTAATTCATTAAAATCCTATGCTCTGTTTTAATTTATATGTAAAAACATGTTCAAATACACTATAAGTACTATAAAAAAAACGGTCCCAGATAGGACCGCAATCTTACTTTTTCTTCACTTTTGCAAGTTCTGTTGAACCCGCTGTTGCCTGGCCACTTCCAATTATCTCAAACGTTTCAACTGCATCAAAATTAGTGATGACAATCGGTGTAATTGTACTCGCTGCCTTCTCTTTTATCAAATCTAAATCGAAGGTTACGAGTTCAGTTCCAACCTCAACTTTATCTCCTTCTTTTACATGTGTAGTGAAGCCCTCGCCCTTCATGTTCACTGTTTCAAGGCCAATATGTATAAGAAGTTCCAAACCTATCTCCGTTTTAATTCCAATTGCGTGTTTTGTCGGGAAGACCTGAATAATTTCACCTTTCACAGGCGAAACAACTTTTCCTTCAGACGGTTCAATCGCAAGCCCATCGCCCATCATTTTTTGAGAAAAGACTGGATCTGGCACCTCTTCTAAGGCAAGAATTTTTCCATTTGCAGGAGCCACTAACACTTCCTCAACTTTTTTATCTTTACTTCCAAATAATTTTTTAAACATAATAAGCCTCCAATATTAAAGATATGTTTAGTTGTATCATACCCATATTAAGAAAAAAAGAATTATGATTGGGTTAAATAGCATATTTCATTTTGTCAAAATATGTTCAAGTATGCAAGTAATAGAGAAGGATTATCGGTGAATATGTCGAATTTCTAACAAAGACAGTATTCAAAAAATTAAAAACAGGAAGAGGGTGCCACGAAAGTTGTTAGAGCATATTGGACATGTTCTTTATCATGTACTTATCGTTATTTTTCCTATTCTCATATATTATCTGCTTACTATTCAGGATAATCATTCTTCTCCAAAGCTACACCCAAATAAACTTCTTGGAATGATTATCATTATGCTTCTTTTAACCATCACTTTCCCTGTAACTTACGCGAATGGATTTGCTTATGATTTTAGGATTATCCCTATATTTGTCGCATTTCTCTATACTGGATTTTTTCAGGGAATTGGTGCTATTTTGATTATGCTAGGCTATCTACTTCTACTCGGAGATACTAAGGTTATCTTTTCGATTGTCAATTATGCCATTATCGTAGTCATATTTTATTTTCTTTTAAAAAGGTATCATTCCCTTCTATTAAATAAGAAGCTCATAGTTCTTTCTATCATTTATGGTTTTATCGTTACTACCAGAGCGATCGTCCTAGTAAAGTATAATCAAATTGATCAACTACTCGTTATGATCCTTTTTTCAATAGTTACGTGGATTACCCTTTTACTCGTAGTTCTCATTATTGAAAACTTAAAGCAACAAATCCTCTTACAACGGGAACTAAGACGTTCTGAAAAAATGAATGTGATTAGCCAACTAGCAGCCTCCGTTGCGCATGAGGTTCGAAATCCACTAACTACGGTAAATGGATTTTTACAATTAATTATTCGAGATGATAATATTACGGATAAACAGCGAAATTACATTGCTATTACCCTTTCTGAATTAAATCGTGCACAATCGATTATTAATGATTATTTATCTCTCGCGAAGCCAAATAATAGTAATACTCAATTAGTAAACATCAGCGAGGAACTATCAAAAACGGTTGAACTTATGACATCCTATACAAATATTCAAAGCATTGAGGTTGAAACTTTCATTGAAGACTCGCTTTACATTAACGGGAATAAGGATGAAATCAAACAAGTCTTGATAAATATTATTAAAAATGCAATAGAAGCAATTGGAGATGACGGCTTATTGCAAATAAATGCCTTTGCAAAAGACCAAGACATTCTTGTAAAAATCACCGACAATGGTCCTGGTATGACGAAAGAACAGCTTTCAAAAATCGGTACACCTTTTTATTCAACAAAAGATAAAGGAACCGGCATAGGGCTTACCATTTGTTTTCAAATTATCGAGCAATTAAAAGGGTCAATTGATGTTGAAAGTACGGTTGGGAAAGGTACATCTTTTCTGATCAAATTACCAACATCCAAAAATCCTTCCATATTATAAAAAATGAGGTGGTCCACAATGTGTGGTCGATTTACTCTTTTTGCAGAGTACGATGACATTCTTAATCGTTTTGATATTGAAGCTGCAATTGAACAAGATTTATATTTACAAAGCTATAACATCGCCCCTTCCCATTCGGTCCTTTCAGTAATTAATGACGGTACACAAAATCGCTTAGGATATTTACGTTGGGGCTTCGTACCTTCATGGGCAAAGGATGAAAAAGTCGGTTATAAAATGATCAATGCACGTGCTGAAACATTGACTGAAAAACCAAGCTTCAGACATGCTTTCAAACATAGGCGCTGTCTGATTATTGCGGATAGCTTTTATGAATGGAAAAAAGGGCCCAACAAAACAAAAACACCGATACGCATTAAATTAAAATCGAATGATCTTTTCGCAATGGCAGGAATCTGGGAACGTTGGAAATCTCCAGAAGGGAATTCCTTATTTTCTTGTTCTATCATTACCACAACCCCAAATGAACTAATGAAGGATATTCACGACCGTATGCCTGTTATTTTAAATAAGGAGGACGAACAAGCATGGCTCGACCCTTCTCTAAATGATGTATCAAAGGTGTCACATCTACTCAAACCATTACCTGCTGACAACATGGAGGCATATGAGGTCTCATCTTTAGTTAACTCACCACGCAATAACTCACCAAATTTAATTCAAAAAATATGTTAAAGAAAATAACGACTAATTCCGATCATGGATTGTCGTTTTTTTGTTTTTTACAATAAGTTCGTTTCACGAAAAATCCTCTCGAAACTATTATTTTAGAATACCGAAATACTTGTGAATAAGTGGTAGTCATTTTATAAACATTTAGTTCTAAAAATCTTGATATCTATGATAAAATAATGCCTATACTTCGTTAGCTTTCCCTTTCTGTCAAAGAGTTCTGTATTTTTTTAAATACCAAATTTTTCACATACTAAATTCGTTTCCAGCTTTTAAATTTTATACACAATTGACAATTTTCGTGTTAAACTAACAAATATTATATTATTCTTATAATATTAATTTCATAAAATAATAATGTGGACAATCATGAAAAGGGGGAAAGAATATGAAAGAAATCTTTTACAAATGGAATCAGATTAGCCTGGTTAAACGTATATTTGGCGGTATTATCGTTGGTATCCTTTTAGCTTTAGTCGTACCAGAAGGAGCAAAATGGGTTAGTATTTTTGGTTCATTATTTGTAGGTGCACTAAAAGCCGTTGCACCGGTATTGGTCTTATTCTTAGTTATTGACGCCATCTCTAAACACAGAAGTGGAACCCAAACAAATATCAAATCGATTATCGGCTTATATGCAATTAGTACATTCGTAGCTGGATTCGTAGCGGTATTAGCAAGTTTTATCTTTCCAGTCAAGTTGTCACTTGTATCGGGTGCAGAAGACCTTTCACCTCCAAGTGGTGTACTAGAGGTTCTTCAAACATTACTATTTAACATTGTTGATAATCCGATTAATGCCCTAATGAATGCAAACTACATCGGAATTCTTGCTTGGGCAGTTGTCCTAGGTATTGCATTAAAAAATGCAAACGACACAACCAAGACATTAATTTCCAACGTTAGTGATGCAATTGCTACAGTCGTAAAATGGGTGATCAGCCTAGCACCAATCGGTATTATGGGCCTAGTGTTCGATGCATTTGTGACAAATGGACTTTCTGCATTGATGGAATATGGAAAAATCCTCGGCCTTCTACTTGGCTGTATGTTCTTTATTGCCCTAGTTGTAAATCCATTGATTGTTTATTTCTACATTCGTCAAAATCCATATCCACTTGTATTTAGATGTTTAAGAGAAAGTGGAATTACAGCATTCTTTACTCGTAGCTCAGCTGCAAATATTCCGGTTAATATGAATCTATGTGAAAAACTAGGTTTAAATAAAGATACTTATTCAATCTCAATCCCATTAGGTGGAACAGTTAACATGGCTGGTGCGGCAGTAACGATTTCTGTTCTCACGCTTGCAGCTGTTCATACACTCAGCATTGAAGTTGATTTTGCAACAGCACTTATTCTTAGCGTACTATCAGCTGTTTCAGCAGCAGGTGCATCAGGTGTGGCTGGCGGATCACTTTTACTAATTCCTTTAGCATCAAGCCTATTTGGAATTCCAAACGATGTTGCCATGCAAGTCGTTGCTGTTGGTTTCATTATTGGGGTCCTACAAGATTCTTGTGAAACTGCCCTTAACTCATCATCGGACGTACTTTTCACAGCAACTGCTGAATACGCCAAGAAGCGTAAAGAAAAGAAGGGTGCTGCGATTAAGTCAGCGTAATCTTAAAATTCAGACACACTTAAAAAAAGAGGCTGGGACAAAACTTACCTC
>NZ_NSEB01000022.1 GCF_002734215.1 Fredinandcohnia onubensis | reverse complement strand
AAATGTCCTTTACAAGGGGTACACTTTATTGTGGGGCGTTGCCTATTCTTGTTCTTCGAAAGGATTTAAGAAGTTGTAATGTATACGTAGATTACCTTCAATACTACAGGTTACTTTATTCACCAATGAGTGCAAGACTTGAGGAGTTAAATCATTTAGAATTGAAACTTCTTTAAGCTTCTTACCTAAATCAATAGCATAGTTCTCACTTTCGCACTCTTCTAGCTTTTCTTGATACTCATTCTTTGTCTTTTCGAGTTCAGCTACTTCCTGGTCTATTTGCTTTCGATATTCTACAAGTTCTTCCCGTGAAATAATTTCGTCAGCATACATATCAAGGTAATCTTTCTTTCTTGAACGTAATCTTTTTGCCTTATTTTCTATTTTTGTTAACTCGTTGGTTATCGAAACCTTCTTTTGATTCAATCTTTTTTGCAAGCTCATCATAAATTCGTCATCTTGAATAGATCTGAACAACTCCTGTAAATCTTCTAGGATAATGTGTTTTAGTTCTTTCTCCCGGATAACTATTCTATTAGAACAGAAAGTATCACCGTACTTTATACTTCCTCCGCATCTATACCCTTTCTGATTCGCCTTGTACCACATTCCTTTTTGGCAATTTTCGCAGAACAAAACATTCGTAAATAAGTGACTTTTTGGAGCAGTAGTTGTACGTGTTCGGCTTTGAAGCATTTTTTTTACGGCCTGAAAAGTCTCCTTTGAGATAATAGGCTCGTGAGTGTTTTCTTGGATCGTAGCTTGTTCTACATCAAGATTTCTTCGTTTTGTTGTTGTTACTGAAATAGTTTCAGTTCTGTTTTGAACAAGGTCACCACAGTAATGTTGATTGGTTAAGATATTCTTAATCGTAGAAGCGTGCCATAAAGGTGATGCGTTAGACTTATTAGCAATTTGTGAAGGAGTAGGGATTTTTTCTGCTGTGAAACTTTTTGCAATTGAATCCATTCCTTTTCCATCCAAGTATTCTCTAAAAATTCGTCGAACGATTTCCGTAGTGTTATCTTCACGAATTTTGAGCTTACCGTTGTCAGAATAATATCCATAAGGTGGATTAGATCCTACAAATAATCCTCTATTAGCTTTTGTACGTTTGGCTGCCTTATTTCTACGACTGCTAGTGGCTGACTCATTTTCATACAGCCAAGCAAAAAGACCAAAGTTTTGCACGTCCCCGGTAATTGTATTAATCGAATTATCAAGACAGACAATATGAATATTATTTATCAGGCAGATATCTCGTAGTTCATACGATAATCTTCCATTACGGGCTAGTCTGGATAGTTCTTTAGCTAGTATCACGTCAAACATTCCAGCTTTTCCATCTTCAATTAATGCTTTTAAACCGGGCCTATTTCCTTTTGTTCCTGATTGTTTGTCAGTATAAATCTCAACAATCTCCCAGTTTTTTTGGGCAGCGTATTGTCTAAATAAGTCAATCTGATTATCTATAGACGTTTTTTGTGAATCCATCTCTGTGGAAACACGGGCATATACTGCACATCTCAAAACACGTTCACCACCAAAAGTAGTATAGTAATGAGATGTTGGTGGGTTTATAGGTATAGTATTGACCATATTCACTGGTCTTAATTGGGTTGCATTTATATTCATTGAAAATTCTCCTCATTTGTTTTTTTATGATGTATATTTTTCGGTATTCCGTCCATACTGATAATAATTTTTCGGTAATCCTTCCAGAATGGTATACCAATCTGGACAAAGTACCGAACAAGCCTCGAATGAAGCCCCACACTGTAGGGGGTTCTGAATTTAAACTATGTTGGCGAATGTCCGATTAGCTTAATGTTCGGTTCTTTGTCCAACAATCAACTATTGTATTTCGATACTTCATCCATTGGTGAATTAATCAGATCGGAGAAGATATTCGATTTTAAATGTAGTTGCGGCTCCTGGTCAGCAGAGAAAACAAGGTAGTCTACAAAATACAGGATGATGAGTCTTTTCTCATCTAGTCCTAATTGATGATCTAGTATTTCATTAAATCTGGAAAAGAACTGGTCCATTTCTACAAGTTTATAAGTTGTCTTTAAATTTTCTTTGCAAATCGTGTATTCTCTTAAAGAATCTTTGTATTGTTGAATAAATTCGAGTATTTTAAGCTCAAGTTCCCGGTCTTCGAGATCTCTTGCTATAATTAATTTTTCTTCGAGTTTTTGTAAGAGTTTATTTTTTGACTCAATACTTTGTTCAACTTCGATTAACATTTCGTTTATAAAGGTCAATGTCTTTGGTACAATCTGTTTGGTTGAAATCAATTCCATAACACGATTTAAAATTTCAGGAATAAACCTGTTATGAACTTCTTTAATGTCAACTTTATATTCACAAGCTTTACATACATAGAAGTGATAATTGTACTTGACGCCATTTCGTTTAGTAGAACCATTATGTGTACTTAACAACTGATTGCAATCTCTACATTTCACTTTATTTAAAAATAAAAAAGGTGTATCAATACGACCGAAAGTTTTTTGCAGATGGATGTTTTGTTTAATTAATTGAAGAAGGAAGTTGTTAATGATAGGCGGATGTGATTTTTCAAAGGTGAATTGCTTCCGCCCATCATCTTTTCTTTTATGTACTTCCCAGATCAATTTACCTGTATAAACAGGGTTTTTGAGTATGTTTTCAACTGTACTTGAACGCCAGATACCGCCTTTAGGTGAAGGAATTTCCGCTTCATTTAAGATTGAGGCTATTCTTTGTAAAGATTTACCCCAGCTAGAGAGATAAAAAATAAAGGATACTACTTCGGCATTTTCGTTAGGTTCGAGTTGTTTGTTAACTTGGTTATATCCAAAAGGTGTTTGTGATCCAGGTCTAAATGTTTCTTCGCTTTCTAAATCAGTAGTTAAGTTACCTACAGCACGTTCAGATTTCACTTCAGATTCGTGTTGGAATAACAAAAAATTCATTTTGATACTAGTGTCATCTGGATCAATTGGTTTATTCGAATCAGTTGTGTAGACTTCTAGTTCCGGCAGCTTTTCTAGCATTGGGCGATAAAAGTCAATAGTGAATGAATAACCTGTACGATCCATTCGGGAAATATCGTGAAAAATAACAGTGGGTATATTCATTTCAACCATTTTTTCCCCTAGTTTCATTAATTGTTTTCTTTGGGCTGCACGTTTGGAATAAGCACTTGTAACGTCTTCGATGTAAATCAGTTCGTCAGGAACAAAGATTTGATTTCGTTTAGCGAATTCTTGAATATGCTGTTTCTGGATCTCGACACTGTTATTTTCTTGTTGCTTATACGAAGAACGGCGAATATAAGCAAATGCTAACTTCAATGTAAATCATCTCCTTTTATAATGTATTGGGACTGAAAATCTTGGAGATAGTCAAATTTGCTAACTTCTATGTTTACCTCATTCGGATAAACAAATAATGTTCGAATAAGCATAGACGTTAGAAAAAAGGGGCTTGTTTGCCTGCATTTTTGCAAATAATCTTTCACTAGTTTTACTAAGCTCTCATTTTCTAACAAAAGGTACTCCTTTTCTTCTATTTGGTTAAGGAAATCCTTTTGTATGTTCTCTAATTTAGTTAAATCAACATAGTGAGGTTTCTCTTTCCAACTAGTAAGATCATCAGTTTCAAAAATGATTTTCTCCAACAATTTATTTTTTTTTACTTCCAATGATTTCAGTTCTGCATCAACATTTTTGCGAATTAAATGGAAGAAGTGCTTAGAATCTTTAAGTAGTAGTTCTGTATTTAGGTGCTCAATGATTTTCTCTAGCAACTTATTAATAATAAGAGATAAATCTTCAGTTCCTATTAGAGTTTTTGAGTGTTTTCGTGAGCACGAGTACCAGGCTTTTTCAGCTGGGATATTCATATGAAATTTCATTGGCTCCCTACAAATGCCACAACTCACATTGTAAATATCTTGATTCCTTAAAGAGCGTTCAATCTCTTGATATGTTAATAGCAAGGTATTATGAGCTTGTAACTCTTTGAATCCCTCATAACTTAGATAAGGTTCTACGTGTGAAAGTTTGTTCTTCCCTGTAGTCAAGTCATATCCTGCATAAAAAGGATCCTTAGCAATTTTTATTAGTTGATTTGTAGTAGTTTTAAGGATTTTTTTATACTCGTTTAGGGTTTTTTCCAACTCAGTGTGTGTTGTAACCTTTTTGATTACAGTAAAGAATTGGAGTAAAGCATCCTTTTTACTAGGATCCTTAGTGTACTGCTTGTTTTCTTTTTGTTTTATGTACCCAAGCTTACGAGGTGGATATCTTTTTCTTGCTTCTTCAGTTCGCCTAGCAATGTTTTTTCCCTCAACATCACTTACAATGTTCATTACGCCTTCAAGAAGTGTGCTATCTGTTGCCTGTTGATGACCATTCCCAGCTGATGTAAAGAAAATTTTTACATTATGTTTTTTACACAGAGAAACAAAATAATTTGACTCATAAAAGTCCCGGAACAATCTTGAGCGGTCAAAGGCATAGACAATATCAACTTGATTATTAATAATTAAGTTGATTAGTTTTTTCATTTGTGGCCGATGCTCAATATCAAGTTTGTTAGCAGAAACTCCATCCTCATTGAATATTAAAATCTCACCAGGAATGTATTTTTTACGATACATAGAATCAGCTGATTCCTGCATAGATAAATCCTGGTTAGTGGTGCTCACTCTCCGAAAAAAGACCTTATACTTGTTTTTAGTTTTAATTGTTTGAACCATTATTGCTTCTTTCCTTTACAATTTCTTGATAAAGTAACTTCGCCTGAAGCCTTGGATGAACATCTAATTGCTCAACAATAATTCGTTGGATTAAATGCTGCATCCAAGTATCTGCTACAGGGTTTAGCTCTGAATTCATTTGAATATTAATTTTCTTCCGCATAAACACACCTCCGCTTTTCATCTTTGACGGAATGAGGTGTGTTTTATACGGTTAAGCAAGATAATTAACTATTTCTTGATTCCTAATCAGTCAAATATTAAATCAAATCTTAGTTGAACAGATTCTTCTTTATCTGTTTGCTTAATAAGTATTTGGATAATTCCTTTCTCCTGACCAGGGAAAGACTTAATGTTTTGTTCTTTCATTGTTCATCCTCCCAGATTTATAAGCGAGAAATTGCTGCAGTAGGAACGGAGATAAGTAGCCTTCTTCCTGAAGCCTTACTAATTTTTCTGTAAAGTGGTTATGATTTAATCTCGCTAATGGAAAATCTTGCTCTGTATTTCTCAAGCACATTCACTTCCTAACTGTTTATTCTTATCTAATAGATTTTTTTCTTTAGAGGGTTGATCTATCATTCTTTCTAACTCCGAAACTAATAAATCTTGGATAATAGTTCTTGCATTAAGTGCATTTTTCTGTGATGAATAGCAACGTATAACTTTCAAGTAAATCTCTCTCCTCGTTTTAGTGATATATGTTCGAAAAATGGATGTAACTAAAACTCAATACTGATTCTTATATGTAAGTACTAATTTATTGATTAAGTTATTTCCAAATTTCTTGCTTTAAAATTTTCAAACGGATTATATTCTTTAACTTTTTCTAAAAACAAGGTTTTGCAAAAAAAAGTTAAAATTTTTTTATCAATATATGAAAACAATAAGACTGATCCTAGTTTTTTAGAATTGCATAATTGGATTCTGTATTTTATTAGGACTAGTATTTTAATGGGCTGGAGTTGTTCATAAATCTCATAATATTAATGCTCAACTTATAGATAATTCTTTACTGTAATTATTAAATCTTATATAATATCCACGAAGGTTATAAATATAATACAAAAACTTAGTATTGACTATACTAAGTTTTTGTATTATATTTATATTAACGGAATAAGGAACCTACTCTGGGAGGAGATAAATTTGGAGGAGAAAACAAAAGGTGCTAAAGAAGTATACGAAGTAATTAGAACAACAAATTTTACAAATGGTGTTTTTAACAATCCGGAAACAGCTTTACTTACAACAGGTACAATTCTAGCTGTAGCAAAACAAAATAGTTCAGAATTTTCGAAGGTAATCCAAAGTCAAAATATTTTTGAAAAAGTGGAAAAGATGATTATTGACTTACCAATTGAAGAATATTTTAAAAATTTAATGATAGAAGTGTTTAAAAATACTTTTTCCGCAAAGTACATAAATGCTTTAATAGATGTCCTTCTATACGTCGAACAGAATATAAAAAGTAAATTATTAGGAGAAGTTTTTGATGGATTAATCGAATCAGTAGGAATGGAAAGTCGAAATTTATTCTTGACACCACAAAGTATTAATAAGATTTCAACAAAATATTTAATAGATCAGAATTCTAAATATATCACTTTCCACGATGGAACAGCAGGATTTGGTCAAACTGCAATGATGTTAGCCAAAGAGGTTCCAAATATCCGTTTAGCTCTACAAGAAATCAACTCTACGGCTGCAACTGTATTACGTTTAAGACTATTCTTAAATGACATTGAAGCAAAAGTTGTAGTAGACGATTTAATAAAAAGTCCAGCCTATGTAGAAGGGAATAAACTTGTTCAATTTGATAGAGTGTTTATGGCTCCACCATTTGGACTTCGTTTAACAGAAGAACAACAAATTGATATGAAATATGATCCATTTAACCGATTTGTTTATGGAATTCCTCCACGTTCCCAAGGTGATTTAACATTTTTAAGCTGTGGTTTAAGTGCAACGAAAGAAGATGGGAAAGCCGCTTTCTTATTACCTATGGGTGTTTTATTTAGAGGTGGTCCTGAAAAAGATATCCGTCAACGTTTGATTGACTTTGATGTAATAGAAGCAGTCGTTTCTTTACCATCATTACTACAACCGTACACAAGTATTAAAACGGTGCTTTTACTTTGCAATAAAAATAAACCGGAATCACGTAAAGGTAAAATTTTAATGGTAAACGCCGAAGATTTAGGTGAAACATTTAATAGACGTGATGTTATTTTAAGTGAGGAAAAAATTGATTTGATTAATGATATAATCTCTACGGGTAAAGAAGTCGAAGAGATTAGCCGTTTTATTACAAAGGATGAAATTAAATTAGCACAATTGACACCAAGTAACTATATTTATAAAACTGAAACACAAGTCAGTGAATTTGGAACTGTCTCAATTGATATCGATGCAATTAATAACGTCTTAACGAAGCCATTATCAGATTTAGTTGATTTTTACCGTGGATATAATGCCTCAGCAAAAGATGAGAATGAAAGCGGAGAATACGCAGTATTAAAAATTTCTGATATTCAAGATGGTGAGGTAATTTTAGAAGGAGTAACACGTTATTCTATTAAGAACAATGCTAAAATCGATAATAACCGCATTCAACAAGGGGATGTTTTATTATCTGTTCGTGGCGTCAATCGTAAAGCTGCGTTATTTACAAGTGATCGTGATGATGTTTTATTGTCTCAAAACTTTGCTGGCATTCGCTGTAGTGAGTTGCTGGACCCGAAATTTTTACTATTATACTTAGAATCACCGATAGCACAATTCTACTTCGATAAACATACTACAGGTACCACTATTATGACTTTATCAATGAAGGATTTAAAAGAGCTACCTGTTCCGTTTGTACCATTAGACGAACAGAGAAAAGTTGTTGAAACATTCGAGGTTGAACAACGTAAAATTAATGAAGAATTGGCACGCCTAGAAGCACGTCAAAAGAAACTTAAGCTTGAAGTATATGAAGCAATGGGAATCAATAAGGCCTTTACACTTATGTAGAGGCTAGGGATTTTCAAATAAAGGAGGAATTTTAATGATTACAGGTGAAATTAAAAATAAAATTGATGGGATTTGGACAACCCTTTGGACAGAAGGAAATACAAACCCATTAACAAATATCGAACAATTAACATATTTACTATTCATTAAAGGTTTAGATGAAAGTGAATTACGTAAAGAAAACGAAGCTACTTTTTTAGGTTTAGAGTATAAAGGAATTTTTTCTAAAATGCCAGATGATTTTAATGAACTTCAAAAAGAGCATTGGCCGAAAATGCGATGGACACAATTTAAGCAATTACCATCGGAAGAAATGCATCTAGTAATGGTAAATACAATTTTCCCATTCATTAAAACATTAGGTGGTAAAGAGGATTCCGCATTCTCAAAATATATGAAAGACGCTTCGTTCCTTATTAATAAGCCGGCCACACTTCAAAAAGTTGTAACAGCACTTGATAGCATCCCAATGGAAGACCGTGATACACAAGGAGATATTTATGAGTATTTATTATCAAAGTTACAAACATCCGGTACAAATGGTCAATTCCGTACACCACGTCACATCATTAATATGATGGTGGAATTAATGAGACCAACACCGGAAGATGTAATTATTGATCCTGCAATGGGTTCAGCTGGCTTCTTGGTATCAGCAAGTGAATATTTACGCAAAAACTATTCAGATTTATTCCTTGTCCAAGGATTAAAGGAACATTTCCATAACACTATGTTTTATGGAAATGATATGGATACAACAATGCTACGAATTGGTGCAATGAATATGATGCTACACGGTGTTGATGCACCAAATATTGAGTATCGTGATTCTTTATCAGAAGACAATAAGGATATTGAAAAATATACGTTAATACTGGCAAATCCACCATTTACAGGATCTCTTGATTATGAATCTGTATCGAATGACTTATTGAAAATAGAGAAAACAAAGAAAACCGAATTACTTTTCTTATCTCTTTTCTTACGTATTTTAAAACCTGGAGGACGTGCAGCAGTAATAGTACCAGATGGTGTATTATTTGGTAGCACCAAAGCAAATAAAGCAATTCGCAAAGAAATCATAGAAAACAACAAACTAGAGGCAATTATTTCAATGCCAAGTGGTGTATTTAAGCCTTATTCTGGGGTATCGACGGGAATTATGATTTTCACTAAAACAGGTACTGGTGGAACTGATAGTGTGTGGTTCTATGATATGAAATCGGATGGCTTTACACTGAACGATAATCGTACACCAATTGAAAAAAATGATATTGATGACATTATTTCCCGTTTTGGTAATTTAGAAGGTGAAACAGAACGTCTGCGTACGGAACAATCATTCTTTGTGTCACTAGATGAAATTCGTGAGCAAGGATATGATTTATCAATTAATAGGTATAAAGAGATTGAGTATGAGGAAATTGAATATAAATTACCAATTGAAATAATTAATAGTATTGAACTAATGGAACAAGAAATCTTAAAAGATATAACAAGCTTAAAAGAAATGCTACTACAAGGTGATGAATAATGAAAAATAACCAACAGAAGTTGAAAAAATTCATTAAACAAATAAGAGGGATTTCTTATAAACCTCATCAAGTAATTGATGAGGCGAAAGAAGGATACATTCCATTATTAAGGGCAACTAATATTTTGGAAGGAAATTTAGATTTTGAAAATGTCTTATATGTTGAAGAATCGTTAGTTAAAGAAGAACAGTTATTACAAATGGGTGATATTTTAATGGCTGCTTCTAGTGGTAGTTTAAAAGCAATAGGAAAATCAGCATCGTTTAATATTAATGGTAAATACACTTTTGGTGCATTTTGTAAGGTTATTCGTCCAATAAAAATTCAAGCAGATTATTTAGCACATTTCTTTAATACATCTAAGTTTAGAAAAACTATTCAAAGTCAGATTAATGGTGCAAATATTAAAAATATAAAGAATGAACACATAGATAATTTAAGTATTTTCATTCCCGATTCTTATAGACAATCTAAAATCGTCAATATATTAAATTTAGCTAAAAATTTAATTAATAAACGCCAATCTCAAATCTTAGCATTAGATGAATTAATTGATTCGTATTTTTATGAAACCTTAAAGAACGATTTAAGACCAATTTCACTTGAGGACTTGATAGTAAGTACTCAAAACGGTATGTCTAGACGTGGAGAAGATGAAAATGGCCAAATTGTATTAAAATTAAAAAATGTTAAAAATAATGAAGTGAATTTTGACACTGTTAATAGAATTTATTTAAAGGAAAAAGAAAGGGAAACCTATGAATTAAATGAGCAGGATTTATTAGTAGTCCGTGTTAATGGTAATCCAAAGTATGTAGGAAGAAGTGCTGTATTTAAAGGTTATGGTGAACCAGTATTCTTCAATGATCATATTATTAGAGTTGCAGTAGCAAATGTTAATGTAGAATATTTATCCTATCTCTTAAATAGTAACCTAGGGATTTCAGAAATTCAAAAAAACATTAAAACTTCTGCTGGCCAATATACAATTAGTCGTGATGGATTAAATAAAATAAGATTAAGACTTCCTAATGAGAATCTTCAAAATGAATTTAAAAGAAGGAAAGATATCATTGATTTGAAAAAAGCTAAGTTAATGGACTCTCTAGAAGAATTGGAAATGTTATATAATTCATTACTTCAAAAAGCTTTTAGAGGTGAATTAATCCAATAGCAGATAATGAAAATTATTCACAAAGGAGATGAAGAAATGTCGAACTTTGGATTCTTACAGGATAAAAGGACGTTTAGTAACTTTGCAACTGCTTGTACGGAAGCAGAGAAAGCAATGCAAGTTAGTCCAGCTACGTGTGCTATATTAACACGACGGGCACTGGAACTCGCAGTAAAATGGGTATATCAATTTGATAATGCTGTGAAAATTCCATATCAAGATAATCTATCAAGCTTGATTCACGATCGTCATTTCCTTGGTATCATTGATGAAGAACTATTGCCGATGTTGAAATATATTGTGAAGTTGGGGAATGCTGCTGTACATACGAATATAGCGATTACACGTGATGATGCTGTTTTATCTTTACATAATTTACATCAGTTTATTTCGTGGATTGATTATTGCTATTCAGAGGAATATACAGCAACGGATTTTGATGAATCATTGCTTTATTCATCAGAGTATAAACGTGAACGCCCTGAAGAGCTTAACGATTTATATGAAAAGTTAAGTGCTAAAGATAAATCATTAGAAGATTTACGTAAACAAAATGAAGAACTTCGTTTGAAGTTAACAGCTAATCGTCAAGCACAGCAAGAGGATTACAGTTTCCAAGTCGATGAAATTTCTGAGATTGAAACACGTAAGCGTTACATTGATTTAGATTTAAAAATGGCTGGCTGGGAAATTGGCAAAAATGTAATAGTTGAATATCCTGTGCAAGGAATGCCAAACAAAACAGGAGAAGGGTTTGTTGATTATGTATTGCTTGGAACTAACGGCAAAGTGTTAGCTGTTGTTGAAGCAAAACGCACTTCAAGGGACGCTAAAGTTGGTCGTCAACAAGCAAAATTATATGCAGATAGTATTGAGGAAGCACAACAAATTCGACCAGTTATTTACTATACAAATGGCTTTGAAACATATATTTGGCACGACGATTATTCAGCACGTCGTACATCCGGTTTTTATACACAAGACGAGTTGCAACTAATCGTTGATCGTCGAAAGTTGAAGAAACCATTATCAAATATTGAAATTAACGAAGAAATTACAAACCGTTACTATCAAAAAGAAGCTATTCTAGCTGTGTGTGATGCATTTAGTCATAATCAGCGTAAAGCCTTGCTTGTGATGGCAACTGGTAGCGGGAAAACACGTACAGCAATTTCATTAGTAGATGTGTTAACCAATCATTATTGGATTAAAAATGTTTTGTTTTTGGCTGACCGAAAATCACTTGTGAAGCAAGCATTTCGTAACTTTAACACGCTATTACCAAATTTATCGTTGTGTAATATGCTAGAGAAAAAGTCTAATCCTGAAGAAGCACGTATGGTATTTTCAACGTATCCAACGATGATGAATGCGATTGATGAAGTGAAAAGAAAAGATGGTAATCGTTTATTTACAGTTGGTCATTTCGATTTAATTATTATTGATGAATCGCACCGATCCATTTATCAAAAGTATAAAAGTATTTTTGATTACTTTGATGGAATGTTAGTTGGTTTAACTGCAACACCAAAAGATGAATTAGACAAGAATACCTATACTATTTTTGATTTAGAAAATGGTGTACCAACCTTTTCATATGAGCTTGCTAAAGCGGTAGAAGACAAGTTTTTAGTAGATTATCGTACACGTGAGACAACATTAAAGATTTTGGATGATGGAATTCGTTATGATGATTTATCGAAAGAGCAACAAGAAGAGTTTGATGAAATTTTCGAAGACGAGCCAAACGTAAAAGATATTGATAGTTCAGCTATTAATAATTTTGTTTTTAATAAAAATACAATTGATCACGTTTTGCAAGATTTAATGGAAAACGGTATTAAAGTAGAAGGTGGAGATAAATTAGGCAAAACTATTATTTTTGCGAAGAATCATAAACACGCAATAGCGATTAAAGAACGCTTTGATGTAAAATTCCCTGAGTTCGGTGGTAACTTTGCAGAAGTAATTGATTACAGCGTTGAATATTATCAAAACCTTATTGATGACTTCTCGGATAAAAATAAAATGCCCCAGATTGCTATTTCTGTCGATATGCTAGATACAGGGATTGATGTACCAGAAGTAGTGAATTTAGTATTCTTTAAAAAGGTTCGTTCAAAAACAAAGTTCTGGCAGATGATAGGTCGTGGTACACGTTTATGCAAAGATTTATTCGGTCCTGGAATGGATAAAGAGTATTTCCTAATTTTTGATTATTTGCGTAACTTTGAGTATTTCCGTGCTAATGAAAAAGGAGAAGAAGCGAAAATCACACAAACCTTAACAGAGAAGTTATTCAATTCTAAAGTGGATATTGTAAGAGAGCTTCAAGATGTACAGTACCAAGTTGAACCATATACAGGATATCGTGAGCAACTATTAAAAGAGATTTTAGCGGATGTACGTGCTTTAAATGATCAAAACTTCCGGGTACGTCAATATTTACAATTTGTGCATAAATATCAAAATACGGATAACTGGAAAGCTTTATCTGTTATTCAAACGAATGAAATAAAAGAAAATGTATCACCATTAATTACACCGATTCAAGATGATGAGTTAGCTAAGAGGTTCGACTTACTAATGTTAACGATTGAACTAGCTAGCTTACAATCAAATAACGCGACACAGTCAATTCGCCGTGTTGTTGAAACTGCTGAAGCACTTTCGAAATTAGGCACGATTCCAGCAGTCGAGGCACAAAAAGAAATTATTGATGAAGTGAGAACAAATGAGTTTTGGCAAGAGGCTTCTATTACTGATTTGGAAAAAGCTCGTGAAGCATTAAGGGGGTTAATACGCTATATTGAACACTCACAACAAAAAATTTATTATACAGATTTTAAAGATGAAGTAATGGTAGTGAAAGAAAACGCATCGATTCTAAATGTGAATGATCTTCAAAGCTATCGGAAAAAGGTGGAACACTATTTAAAAGAGAATCAGCACGAAGATACACTGGCGATTTATAAGTTGCGTAACAATAAGGAGTTAACGAAACAAGATGTAGAGTATTTAGAGAATATTTTATGGAATGAATTAGGTTCAAAAGAACAATACGAAAAAGACTTTGGTGATACCCCAATAACAAAACTTGTACGTAATATTGTTGGTTTGGATCGCAAAGCTGCTATTGAAGCATTTTCTACGTTCATATCGCAAGAAAACTTAAATCTACAACAAACGAAATTTGTTGAGTTAATCATTGATTATGTTGTGAAAAACGGTACTCTTGAACGCCAAGCATTGCAGCAAGATCCATTCACCACATTAGGTGGTATTACAGTTGTCTTTAAAGATGAATTGCCAAAAGCAAAAGGGATTTTGGATATCGTTGATATGATTAACCGTAATGCGGAGGAAATATCTTAGGAATTTTTTAAAAATATATTAACTAGAAAAAGCAGACTACTAAGAGAAACAGCAATGTAACTTTAATAGAGGTCTGCTTTTTTTCATTTTCTAAAATAAGTTGGAATCTTTAAAAACAGAAAAATTTTATAAAATGTATAGATTAATACGAAAAAAGATCCCAAAAATCTATTTTGGAATCTTTTAGGTTAACAAATGACAATCTAAATTGCCCTTTACAAGCAATAGGTTACATTTGCTACACCAGTCGTACAATTATGATGTTCTTAACTTTGAGGAATTATACATTATTAAATAAATATTTAAGCAAGCATATTTTTAGTATAATTATATTTTTAATGCGAACATTCATTCTGGTGTATGGTATAATTTAGGTGAATATATAGAAAATATTGGGAGGGATAGATATGGCCGATTGTAGAACTCAGTTCAACAAGTTTCACGAAAATATCAAACTTAAAGAAGAAAATGAGATTCTAAAAGACAAAAGAGATATCATTATCAAAAAGCTAAATGAAAAGTTATCAGAGCAAACAGATTATGAATTCAGCGTTTTTAACCAAGGTTCGTACGCGATGCATACTGGAATTAAACCGCTAGATGATGATTACGACATTGATGTAGGTTTATATTTCGAAATATCTAAAGATGACGTTGATCCAATCCCGGCAAAAATGTGGGTTTATAATGCTCTAGAAGGACATACAAAAGATGTAAAGATAAAGAAACCTTGTGTAACTGTTACTTATGCGGCTGGGTACCACGTAGATGTTACAGTTTACGCAGCAAATAACAGTGATGGAAAAGTATATCTTGCAAAAGGAAAACCAACTAGTAATGCAGAGGATAAGTCTTGGGACGAATCAAATCCCAAAGACCTAATTAAAGAAATACGAGATAACTTAACTATTGAAGATGATCGAAAACAATTTAGAAGAGTTGTGCGTTATCTCAAGAGATGGAAAGATATTAAGTTCACATCTGTTAATGGTAAACCAACGGGTATTGCTTTGACCTCTTGCGTCTATCATTGGCTTAATATTCAAAAAGAAACAGATCTATTTGATGGTAAAGTAACATACAAAGATTTAGATGCGTTGATAAACATTGTTTCTAATATGATTTCTAATTTTGTGGATGAGCCTGTTTTGGTAGATGGGGAATATCAGTATATGCCTAGATTAAGAGTTTACCTCCCGGTTGATCCGAAACCAGAGTTATTCGAAAAGATGACTCATAAGCAGATGAAAACTTTTAAAGAAAAGTTAGAAGATCTATTGGAAGCATTGGAAGATGCAAAGGAGAAAACGGATCCTACTGAAGCAGCGGAGATATTACAAAACCAATTTGGAGATGATTTCCCTATCCCGACCAAATCCGCAACAGGAAAAAAAGCTACGGCCGCTGCTGTTATTACTAGTTCTGAGTCTGCGAGTGAGATGGGTTAATGGGAATAAACCTAGAATTAATCAAAGCAGAATTAGAAGAAATTGATCAAAAACTTATCTTTTCGTTTAACATATTGGATAAGGTAGATTCGAAAAGATATTTGGGGTGTACAAGCCTAGCAGAGATAGAAGTTGAGATTTTGGGGGAACTAGCAGTAATAACGGTTGGTTTCCCCGAAAATTTCCCAAATGAAATACCAAAGTTCTATGACAGCAATAACCTGTTCGGAGATATTCCTCACAAGTTATCTAGCGGTTTCTTGTGTTTTACTAGAAGTGAATCACTTCTTATAGATGTGAGGCACCCGGCTTCAATTCTATTAAACTGTTTAGAAAAGGTTATAAAGTTGATAGAAGTTGGTGTAAAAGGAGAAAACAAAGATGATTTTGTGAAAGAGTTTGAAGTCTATTGGCCTTCCGCTCTGACTATATATGCCCATATCGATACAACAGTACCAACGGTAAGGGAATTAAATTTATGGAGTACTAAAATAGATAAAAATTATCTTATGGTTGCTACTGAAAAAGTAGAATCGTTAGATGAAACTATTAATATTGTTTTCGGCTTAGATGTAAACAAAGCAGTTAGGTATAGATGTATTTACATTCCTTTGAAAGAGGGAACTTTTTTATTACCCCCTTTAAATGATGAATGGAGTTTTACAGAATTAAAGGATAATATTTTCTCCAATCTTTCAGGGCAAAATAAAAAAGAGTTCAACCGAATAGTGAATAGGTCGACTAAAGATGTTCATCCAATTTTTGAGTATGTGATTGTTGGTTTACCCAATTCGAATGGGAATGTTTCATTGTTCGGCTGTGGGATAGATGGGAATGTTATTAACCTAAATTCATTCAAGAAAAAAACCAAAGTAAAGAAGCATATACATCCATTTGTTATGAGACCTAAAGATACTGAATTGTATCCAGCTAAAATTAAGCGGTGGCATCCCGAATACCTCTTAAACAGAACCGGTGGGAATCGAAAGTTGAAGGATAAACACATATTAATCGCTGGTGTAGGTTCTGTAGGTAGTGAAGTTGCTTTACGCTTTGCCAAAGCTGGCGTTAAAAAGTTAACATTGGTTGATTTTGATGATATGGCGTTTGAAAATGTTCATCGTCACGTGCTTGGGATGGATAAAGTTTTTCTTGCTAACGATGAACTTTTCTATGACTGCCCAAAAGTATGGGGGGTGAAATCGGAGATAAATAGAAAATATCCATTTACTGAGGTTGAAACTCACTGGAAAAGCATTTTCTCTGTTATGGATGAAGTGAAAATAAGCAAAAGTGATATTGATTTAATTGTTATTGCTATTGGTTCTCCTAACAATGAAATGAGGATTAACCGGAAACTGTTTGATATTCCTGACCCACCACCAACAATTTATACTTGGGTTGAACCGCTCGGTATAGGAGGCCATACCCTAGTCACGTTAAACGGAGAAAAGGAAGGATGTTATCTGTGTTTATTTAAAGCTGATGAGGAATCGCCTATATATAACCGCTCGGCCTTTGCTCAACCGGGACAAGACTTTTCTAAAACAATTACAGGGTGTGGTTCGATATTCACCCCTTACAACTTTTTAGACAGTGAGCGTTCAGCTATGTTAACAGTGGAGACAGGTATAAAGGTGTTGATGGGAAAAATAAAGGGGAACCCCTTGTTATCTTGGAAGGGTGAGGATGAACTTTTTAAGGAAAATGGTTATAAAACAACTATCAGATACACTTTTTCCAATGAAGAGTTAAATGAGAGGAAACATCTATACAAAAATGATAATTGTTTAGTATGTTCCAATTAAGGAGTGGATATGCATCGACAGTAGAAACGAAGAAATTTATTTATTACCGAATGATAGAACATTGTATATCCGACCAGAAGCCATAGAAAAAATGTTTAAATATAAACAGGTGAGATGGTCGGATACAGAAGCTGGTGGAATACTCATTGGAAGAATACTAGAGGAAGACAATAATATCATAATAGATGATGTGTCTGAACCAATGCCAAGAGATAAAAGAAAAAGAACTCGCTTCAGTAGAAAACCTGATGGGCATCAAGAGTATATGAATGATGCATTTGAAAGAGAGGAAGGGTGTTGCTTCTATCTTGGGGAGTGGCACACCCACCCTCAAAGAATACCTGTACCTTCATCTATAGACAGGAAAGATTGGAAACGATTATTAAAAGTAGGATTCGAATCCGGATCTCTATTCTTCGTAATAGTAGGTATTGATAAAATGAAGGTATGGTATGGGGACGGAGAGAAGGCGACCGTAGTTGAACTAAAGAGGAGGTAAGAGATTGACTTCAAGTACAAAAAAACCTAAAAAAATAAAACCAAGAAGAAGGCAACTTAGAACGGTAGAAGAAGCTTATTTGTGGGTTGCTTGTGGTGGGGTTTGTTCATTCGAAGGCTGTAACAAGAGATTGATTGAATCTTCTTCCGGGGAACTTACTAATGCTGGGATAAAAGCCCATATAATTGGTCACGCAGAGAATTCCGCTCGGCACGAATATATGGAGGAATATGGATTCATCCAAGAAACCTTGGAAGACATATCGAATTTAATGCTGATGTGTTACTACCATTCTAAATTAATCGATGATGAACACACTCGGGATCAATTCCCACCTGAAAAATTATTTAAAATGAAAGCGGACCACGAGAAGAAGGTTGCATCTTGGTCAGATGATAAGAAGAAGAAAAGTATTGCCTTGATTCATAAAAGAATGGGTGGTCCTATAAGCGATATCGAATTTGATGGTGAGGCTCCGTATATCCTTCTGGATGCTGTGGAAGACCAAACAGTATTCGAAGACTTCACACTCGAAGGGTGGGAACAGGGTAAAAAAAGAAACGTTGAGTTATACAGCCAATTTCTTCAGAAAATAAAAGAGAAAGAAGCAGAAGTAGGAGAAGTGTTTCCTTTGTCTCCTATTCCGTTATTAATCCATCTAGGTTCTTTATTAACGGATACTGTTCCCTATTCTATATACCAATTTAATCGAGAGACACAACTATGGGTATCGGATAACCCTGGTACAAATAAAGATTTAAAATTGATAGTCTCAGAGGAAATTAAAGAGAGTGAAGAATTAGCAGTTCTTGTCTCAGTAAGCGGTATAGTAAAACTGAAATCAGTAGAGGAAACCTTGGAGAATGATTTTGATTTTATTTCTTTTGAGGTAGATGATCCTGGTTTGAAAAGAATTCTATATAGAGAAGATGTCGTTAACATCCAGAGCAAGATTAAAGATGATGTAGAGAAATTATTTCAGAAGTATGATTATGAGAAAATACACCTGTTTTATGCCGGTCCCGCAGGCCTTGCGATTGAGATAGGCAGAGGAATAAATCCAAATATATGGTGTGAAGTTTATTTGTATCAATACAATAATAGAACAAAGCCGAAGTATCAATATGCATTAACAATATAATTGCTAACACATCATCAAATTAATTGGTGATGCGTTTTGGGTTTTTGGTACTTGATTTCCCAACAATGAAAAGGATGGTTGAGATTATTGAGTTGGAATTTACTTACAATTGTTATTTTGTTAGCAGGAGTTATTTTTCTATTTATTAAAACAAAGAACCGACAGATTGAATTTGGGTTTTCAGTTAATTTCATTACGACAGGGCTCGCTTTAATAACAGATTCTTTCGGAACTACTTCTGCCGAGCTTTTTTCCTTTTTAAGAGGAGAGGATCTAGATACCAACTATGTTCAACTTGGTACCGGATTAGTGTTGATTGTCATTGGAATATGGATGTCTCGCTATGTTAAAAACAAATTAACCATCTTAAATTTGTTAGGCGTAAAAGAAAGAAGAATTGAAGAACATAGGGCTGATGTTGGTCTAAATCAGTTTGAATTCAAGGAACGTGAAATCGATTTAAGTAATTATGCTAAAAAAGGAATGAGTCAAGAGAGATACGATGATGTGACTGAATTGATTGACATAAAAATGGAATCCTTTTGTGCGGAAAACAAAGATGTGAAAAAGGGGTATACTGGGAATGCTCCGATTCCTCTTACGATGTATGCAGGATATCGATATAAAGGAAAACCAACAACAGATTTTTTTGAATATGATCGTTTTGCTCAAAGATACTACAAGCTACAAAAGGCCAAACGTTGGTATAGAAAGAAAAAACAATATCCGAAATTGTCATTACAGCAACCCTTAGATAATATAAATCTAGCAGGAGCAGAAGAAGTCGTACTAGGGATAAGTGTAACAATGCTCATAAAAAGGGAACAGGTACAACAATTTAACGCACCTTTTGTTCATTTATCCATTCCAGAACCTGTACATAATGCAATTAAATATGAAGAACAGCTGTACGAATATATCGAAACCATTTTTCATACAATCGTAGAACTTGGGAATCAACATAGCTTTAAAAGGATTCATTTGGTCATTTCTAGTCAAAGCTCGCTTCCTTTTGAACTAGGGAAACAACTGACAACGGAATCATATATGAAGAAAGTCATTAATTATCATTATGTGAATGGTCCAATTCCTCGATATACGTGGGGAATTTCCTTTAACAGTCAAGGAACAAATTATTTACAATGCTAAAAGAAGTTGGGCGGAAAGAAAGTTTAGCACTTTATGAGGGAGAAAATTAGGATGGAAACTGTAAACATTTCAAAAGATGATGCTATTTTTTATTTGGATATGGTTAATTCGTCAAAGAGCCCAAATTTTCAAGGCAGTATGCACAGAAGAAAACCATATTATGATCTATTCAAAGAAAAAGAATCCGATGAATATCGACGTTTTATATTTGTTTACAATACGATGAAGCACGTTATATCAGATAGGGAACAATATATTTTAAACGAAATATATGGTGTGGAAAAAGAATGCTCGAAATTATCATTAATTGCTACAACGTTAGATGTTTCACCAGAACGCATTCGAGCTATAAGGAATTATGCTGAACGTAAAATCTCAACAGAACTTGATTTGATGATAAAAAACAACTTTGTTTCGGACATTGAAACCAATACAAATATAAAGTCATAGACTTCAAGTATTTAAAAATGAGGTGAATCTAATGCTTCAGGCTATACTTAAAGGTAAAGTTCCGAGTGAATTAGTAAATAGCGAGGATTTATTAACATCTTCTGTAATTGGTACTATGCGTTATATAACAAATCTTCAAATATTGAAATCCATTCTTGAACAGGCGATAAATGCAAGTAATGAGCAATTATCGATAGATATTGAAATTCAAGAAGTTATTTATTATTTTTGGCCAAAATTAGAGAACAGTGAACCAGATGTATTGATTCAGCTAAAAGACTCTAATAACCAATCCTATATCGTATGCATTGAAGCTAAATATTTTTCCGGAAAGTCTAGTTATGAAGATGAAACCGTTGCATTCGACGAGAGAAAAAATTACCATCGTGATCAACTAGCTAGAGAAATTGAAGACTTATATAGATTAAGTACTTTAAAATTATTAAATATTAAAAAAGAAAATATTAACGCTATACAAATAATTTATTTAACCAACGATACATATATTCCAATAGACGATATTGAAAATAGCTCCAATTCAATTCGTGAGGAAAAGTTTAAAAAAGAAGATATCTACTGGCTTTGTTGGAAACGGATTTCTAATGTGCTAAGGATGAATTGGGTTGGTACGCCACAAGATAAATTATTATTAATAGATCTTATTAATCTATTTAAAAGAACAAATCTAATTAGCTTTGGTGGATTTGAACAATTCTATGCAGTTGAAGAAACAAATTGGCAATATACTACTAATATGAGACAACTAAATTGGAGAGGCCTCAATTTTGTTGAAAATAATTACTGGACTTATAGGAGTGGAACAAATGGATAAAAATGAAATTATGGTAAAATCAATTGATAATGTTAGGAAGTTGATTGATAATTCCATACTAATTCTGAAAGATATTGACACATATTTTTCAGACAAGGGATTTGTTCCGATATTAGGGAATGCAATTGGTACAGAATCGAGTAAAAGTATTAATCAAGCATATGATAGTAATGGAACCTTTTTCCCACAATTTATGTTAAGACCGTATGTAAAGAAAACAAATTTAGAAAATGGGATAGTTGGTAAATTGGCAGCCATAAATATACAATTTTTCCACCCAAAGTACGACCTTATGACTCCACTAGTTATAAACGGTGTTTTTTATTTTCAACAGCCAATAAAAGACCCAAAATCAGAGCTCAAAAACTGGTGGCTGAAATATGCCGTTTTAGAATATAACCAATCTGAAAGGTATAGTTATGAAGAAATATATTCGGTTAAACCATTTAGTGATGACAACACAGAAATTAAATATTGGATAAATCCTCTCACTTCCATAGAAAACCAAGATGATGTATTTAAAACAGTTGAAAAGTTAATTAGTTTATATAATGAAGAAATATAAATAGACTTGGAACTTAGAATGTGATTCTGCATAAATATACTTTCACTATCAGGTGCTATTATTCAAGAAGGAAAATAGCTCTTTCTTACTGAAGTAAAGGGGACAGGTTAGTGGAAGAATGAATTAGAGTTGAGAAAATACTCAAATTAAAAAAGCAAAAGATACACTAATCCTTTTGCTTTTTTCTTGAAAATTTATATGATTTCAATTATTAATTTAACTGCAAATTAGTACAAAATGGAACTCGAACTTAAAGTTTACTGTGCTATGTTGTTGGTAAGTATCACAACAAAATTTATGCTTGTTCTTATTGCCTTAATAGTATAATGACATTCTCTTAGCGTCCCAACCTACCGATGACATTGAAAAAATGTTTTTATTATCAAACCTAACATAGTCCTTTAGCTGCTGTTCCACAGTTTCAGTAGAAGGGAGTCCATAACAATGCATTATGTTTTCAAGGAATTGTGGTTTTTCTCTTTCTACCCATTGGTCGATAACTTTAAGTGATGCTTTCATTCCGGAACTAGAATAGTATGAATGACTGTTGCCGGCTAAATCTTGAACATCCATCCATAGGTTATATAGGTGACCATCTTCTGGTGGAAATCCTAGTCCCATTATCGTATCTTCAGCTGAGGTTCTATTTATTACAATGGGGTCTACATTATCAAGATAATCTGATTTTCTTGCTTTTCTTTTTTTAGGGTTTGTGAACAGTACATCTTTTTTGTTGAAAATTGGATGAAATTGATTGATGTAGAGTATTTCAAAAAATAAAACGTCTAAATCACCGGTTGGAACAGGAATAGTTTCAACTCTGTAAAAATGCTCATAAAAGTCATTGATGTGTGAATCAAAATCTGTACAATGTTTATCCAAACGATCTTTTACCTTTTTTCCTTTACCGACATATAGTAGTTGGTCAAGTTTGTTATAAATAAAATATACACCTTGGTAGGTAGGGAAAATCTCGGTTTGCCATTGATAAAATATTTCCCTTTTTGATTCATTTTCTCTTTTAAACTTGTTTCGGTTTGTAATTAAACTGCTTGTTTTAACAGGAAATTCTTGAGGAATATTTGTTTTTTTTCCCATAGTACAACTCCTTAGATATTTGGTTATGGTGTTTTCATTTTACTAGTTATTTTATAGATTTAACTTAGTAGAAAACTGTATAAGTTTTTATTATCATTCAAAGATTTGAGAGGGTCTCAGTCTATCGGAAAATTATGTAAATACAGAAACTTCAACCTATATTCCAATAAATTAGTGCTGAATCACAAAACCATTTTGTAATGAAAAGTATCGATACTCTCGAGAAGATTTAGAAAATATGAAAAAACTATAATTTTATTCAAATATTTAAAACAGACCTTCTAATGCTATAACATATCAATAATTTCAGGTTCATCATTTCTTTTAGAGTTTTTGCTCTTGAATAAACAGCTTGTAAGCAACATTTCCTATAGTATTTGTAGCAACTGCATCTACGGTACCGCCAATAATTCCTCCTGCTAAAGGCACCATCTTACCTAAATTTATGACACCTTTTTCTCCAAACTTTGTTAGTAAACGAAAGCCTACAGCTTGGTTGATTTTTTTTATTACTTCGAAAGGAATTTTTTTAATACCGGTTACAGCAAGTTTTTTTCCTATCTGGACACCCGCATTTTTAAGAACATCTTTTGCTCCATTTCCGGCTAAACAGGCGTAAACAAAAGTTTTAACTTGGTCATCTTTTACATCATAACCACCCATATGTGCAATAGCTGCAACCATTCTTATTTGAACTAAAATAACACTTGCTATATTGGCCGGTAAAGCCACAGGTAATGTAATAACCCCACCCAACCCAGTTAAAAATCCACTAGTCGCACTTTTGGTATTTTGCCAGAGTATTAAACTTTTAACTTTTTCATCTAAGGTCTCACTCTTGTGTAAGTAACTATCAGCTAATTCTATGGCGGTGTCCATTCCAGGTACACCACCATTAATTGCTTTATCATAAGACCAATCTAATGCCTTCATTATTGCGTCGTGTGTTAAAGATTTAGTTTTAGACAATTATACTCACCTTTCCCCTTGGAAATTATGGTAATATTATACTATAAAACTGAGTGCGGAAATTCCTATTTTATCTTAATAATATTATATAGAGGTGTGAGTATATGCCTATAGAAGTTGGAATATGGAAGGTAAATGGCGGTATAAAAAAGGTGGATTACTCAGTAATCGAATCAGAAAAAAAGTTGGAGGATATATTGTCCAAAGATTTGTCCATTCTATCTGATGATCTTTTACTGATTGGTAGACAAGTTCAAACAGAGTATGGGAAATATTTAGATATGCTCGCAATAGATGGAGAGGGAAATCTTCATATCATTGAATTAAAGAAAAATAGAGCACCCAGAGAAGTAGTAGCTCAAGCATTAGACTATGCTTCCTGGGTACAAAATCTTTCATATGATCAAGTATTAAGAATATACGAAGACAAAAATAATGGTCCCCTAGAAGAAGCATTCGCTGAAAAATTTGATGATAGTTTACCAGACAAGTTAAATGACACACATCAAATTACAATTGTTTCATCACGACTTGATAGTGAAACAGAAAGAATAATAAATTATTTATCTAATAATTATGATGTTCCAATCAATGCTGTTTTCTTCCGGTATTTCGAAGAGGGGGAACAACATTTTTTAACTAGAAGTTGGTTATTAGATCCTAATGTAATAGATGAGAAATCTAGTAATAAAAAAGTAGAGGATAAAAAGGAAAAATGGAATAAACAAGACTTTGTAGTTAATTTTGAAGATAAGGCATCTAGAAAATGGGAAGATGCAGTAAAATATGGATTTATTTCAGCAGGTGGTGGACGTTGGTATAGTAGGACATTAAACCAATTATTTGTTGGTGCTAGAGTATTTTGTATGATACCTAAAAGTGGATATGTTGGTATTGGTACAGTAATAGATACTGTTAAACCTATAAAATATGTTACATTTAAGGTTAATGAAAAAGATGTTGAAATGTCAGATCTAAACCTCAAAGCAACCAATATGTTCCACGATGTAGAAGATCTTGAGAAGTGTGAGTATGTTGTTAAAGTAAAATGGTTAGCCAATGTATCTAAGGCAGAAGCATATTGGGTGAAGGGCTTAAAAGCTAATCAGAACAGTGCCTATAAATTGAGAAGTCAATACACTATTGATAAAGTTTTGGAGTTTTTTGAACTTAATACTGATGAATAAAAATAATAAATAGACAGGTGTCAATATGGAGAGAAAAAGACCTATAATACAAAACAAAGTCGAAATCCCCGTAAATATTTTCAAAGGAGAAGAATTAATTGCTGAATGTCCTAGTATTCAGGAGGCTGCAAGATTTTTCAAGAAAGAAACAAATTCTAAACGGTTCAATTGGTCTGCTATTAATAGGGGGATTTGGCACGGTGAATCATATTCTAATGATGGAGCTACTTATTTTTTTGTAACCGATGAAGAAGCCGTTAATAGAAAACTGGATGCGAAGTAGTCTAAAACTAGCGAAGATTATGAGACAGACTAATGCAAGTGATTTTTACATCAGAACTAGTGAGGAATGGATATGTTAAAAAATAATGCTACATCGGCAGAGAAATTAGTTTATAAAAGAGCTTCAGTGTGGTTAATAAAAAACTACAATGCAATAAAATTAATGGATCCAGAATCTAGACATACCTTTCAAAATAGTACGAATTTTATTCAAGGCTTCGTATATAGATGCTTAAGGTCCTCTGCAAAAGAAACTTTAGATATAAATTATGATTGGAATAGTATAGGGGTGCATAAATATATTACTCCAATATCGTTAGAAATGTATGAAAGTAATAAGAAAACTTCATATATAAAGGAACACATAGTATGCAAAAACATATATTTCAAAGATATAATCAAAGAATTAAAAGAAGAGTTTCCGGATGAAGGTATCATTGGTAATATCCTATTAAAGTATTACTTTACGGCTCTTATAACCAAAGAAGAGGATAAAAAATTGGATGAAAAAGGTCTAAGAAGGGTTATGTGTGTAAATGGGGAATGGGATTATGAAAGTTTGTTTATTAGGTATGAAACAGCAGGAATCGAATTAGTAGAAAATCCATACTATGTTTTAAAGTAGGGAAACAAAATTAGTATACTAAAATGGCTTGTATTGAGGGTGGACTTAGCCTATTTGACAGACATAAGCTAAATTTAAATATACAGACCCTGTAATTTCCCGGTTAGAAGGGTTCCCTCGAACTAACTTCGATTGTAAGCACATTTATAGAAAAATAGAATTATTGGCGTGAAACCAGAAAGGATAAAAGATATGTCTCTTTCAAGTTTACTAAAGGGTTCAAAACCTAAAGAAAAGGAATTTCAGGCAATTTTAAAAGAAATTATTCCGGATAAGAAATCTTTTAAAACAAGTTCTGGAAAAGAAGCATTCTCTAAAAATGAATATGATGATTTAGTTCCTTACACACTAGTTAAAAGCTATAATTCAACCGTGATTGGTACTGCATTTGATTACTTAGCGAGAATTATGCTTGCCCGACTTGTTAAGAAAAATAGAGAAGAATCGTATACAGGCATAACAGCCGAGAAAGGACTTATCGTCTTATCAAGTTTTCTAACTAACCATCGTTCTATTGAATCAAAAATTGAAAAAAGATTTACGAAAGCAATAAAAAAGTTAAAAACCTTTAGCGATAATAAACAGGATATTAAAGAATTAATTTTAGATGTTTGCTTCTTAGCTAAATTAGAACACATTTTTCGTTCTAGAATGGCTCCAACAAACCTTTTAGAAAAGACATTCTTTAATGATCCTGATGATGAAGTCATTAAAGATTTAGAGGAATTATGTGATGTTTTTCAAGAAATATTTATACCGGGAAGTGTAACTCCAAATAGTGAAATAATATATAATCCTCATTTTGGTGTTGCTTCAGCATTTGTTGGAGGTGCAGACGGCGACATTATCATTGACGGTACATTATATGATTTTAAAAGTGGAAAAAATATAGGCTATAAATGGCAAGAGGCTGCTCAATTGGTCGGTTATTTTTTACTTAATGAGATTTCTTTAGATATTAGTAACGCAGATGATTTTGCTGATGATTCATATGAACATTTAGAAATTAATCGAATTGCTTTTTATAAAGCAAGATATGGTGAAATTGAATACATAGATTTAACATATTTTGATATGAACGTAATAAATACAACTAAAAAGAAGCTTGTATCTTATTTTGTTAAAAACCCAAATTTAAGTATGGCGATGATTAAAAAGCTTCATATCTTGGAAAACTTAGCTAATGCCAAATAGTATTGAAAAACCAATGATGCTTTAGTTTAGTGTGTTTGCTGATAGATAGATAGAGCTCTTAAGAATGTTGATAAACCCACCAACATCCATTGTGTTGTCAATTACAGTCCACACATTACGTCTATAATTTTTTTATAAATGTTTCTATAAATTTTATTTTTAGAAAACATTTATTTTGGTAAAGAATGGAGCATATTTTTGTGGTTTCTACACAAATTATTATAAGCCAACTTTGGAGGTTTATAATAATGCCCAATGAAAACACATATATAAGAACGGACCAGGGCCTGATTAAACTAAAAGACTTAAAAGCAGGGAACCTAATTGTACAAAAAAACGGTTATGAAATTTACGAGTCTATTGATGATATAAAAATAAATTGCCTACAAGGTGGCAAAGCTTCTGCTTTGCCATTAAGTTATATTTGTGTAAAATACAACGAGCAAAAGTTGGAAGCGATTACAAATACATCCAGAAAACTATCATTAGGTGAGAAAGAAAATATTCTAACAATAAATGACAATCTTGATTTTTGTCTATCTAATGTTGAAATAGGTCTAACTGTTCCTAGAGTAAGAAGGTGTTGCAGTTCTTACTCATTGTCTCTAATAAACCTTCCCGATTTAAAGGAGAGCAAGTATTTATTCAAAGACTTCCTTCCTCTAGATGGGGATTTAGGATATTTGTTTTCTGTTTATATTGGAGACGGTTGGATATCAGGAGATAGAGTCTGCCTTGCCAGTGAATCAAGCTATATCCCTGACAGAATCAAGGACATTATTAACAAATATATAATAAATGATATGACTTTACATATTTCAAAAGTTGTTGCCCCTCATACTTTTAACGAAAAAGAAAGTTACTGTGAAAAACATACTTGGTCTTCAAAAAGATTTTCTGCACTTTTAGGTAGCAATATTGGAAAGGGTGCCTATTTTAAAAGGTTGCCTCCATTTTGGTCAACTACGCCAGTAGATTTTAGATGGGGACTAATTTCTGGTTTAATTGATACTGATGGGTCTATTGCTTACAATTTGGAGAAGGGTCAAACAATAGTTAACTACACCACTGTTTCTAAAGACCTTGCAAATGAGATTATATGTTTATCCCATTCACTTGATTTAACTGGAACTATAACTGATACCGTAACTCCAAAGGGAAGGCCTTGTTATGTAATTACATTCAGCCAAGAAAGTATTTATAAAATGAAGGATAAATTAATGTTAACTCACCCTATAAAAAATCATCGGTTAAATAGCTATATCCCGAATTCAGGTTTTAAAAGGAATAAATACACTCCAAGATTGTCTATTTTTCGTTTAGCAGAGTTAAGAAAATCTATCGGAGCAAGAAGAGTAAGAAATCGATCCGGTGCATTTATGACAAATGATGATGATGAACTAACCGAATTAAAGAAGAGAAGAAGTTTATATCAGGTAGTGTATAGAATTGAGAAATCAGGGTGGATTTTAACAAGACAAACTGCTCTAGAGATTATTAATCTTAACCTTCCAATACTACTAACCCCTTTCTGGAGAAAGTGGGTCTTACTGGTAGAAAATGATGAAATAGAATGGGAAGTAATTAGTGAAGTAAACAGCTATAGTAAAGCAAATACAATTGAACTACTTACTTGTGATTTATCCCCTGTTCTTTTTGATAGTGGAATTTCAACTGGAATACCATTGGTCGAAAGTAAAATAACAAATAAAATGAAGAGTTCTCCAATCTTCTAGGGAGACCGTGTTAGACACGTTATAATTTCAATAAACCCACCAACATCTCTTGTGTTGTCAATTACAGTCCACTCACAATAATGAAGTAACAGCCTTGTTTTCCGAAATATATAAAGATTTTAAGCTTCCTGACGGTACTATTTTAGATGGTACCAGATAGAACAGGAAAGATAGATTTTGAAGCAGTTATGGAGCGTTTTAAAAGCAAAAAGAGCCTACACCAACTCCAATATTGTGTATTTGATGTTATTTACTACAAAGGGGAGAAAGCAGCTACATCATCACTCCTAGACCGTAAGAAACTATTAAAAGAAATAGAATTTACACTTCTTCAAGTTATTTATAATCACTTTTACCCAATTTTTAATCATTTTAACAAAATCTTGATAACTCTTTGTTAATCATACTATTGATAGATTATATGATTGTGGTCAAGTGTAGAACAAATACTTATTTCCGATAGTCAAGAGCAAAAAATATGGCTGTTGAGCATTTAAAAAGGGCAAAGAATTGGACCATAGAAGCTCTTATTCTCCAGAATACTTATTTACAGTTATTGAATAATGGTATATCTCTATGTCTTGGTCAATAAAACCTCTTCTTTGAGCACCATTCAATGTATGGAACATATTTTCACGCCCTACTCCATTGTCTGTATGAAGATATATTTTTTTAGCACGATACCCTTTTTCGCAGAAGATCTTAACAAGGTCATAACCAGTTGGTAATAGATTACCTTCACTATCTTCGCCTAAGTCGTGATCAAGTGATAGTATGGAAACCTTATAGTTTTCTAAATATTGTATTGCTTCATCGACATTTCTTGCGACTACAAAACCTTTTGGACAATCCCTTAAATCATCAACATATAGATTTATTTCTTGTTTCAATTGTTAACACCTCTTCATTTTTCATAATTGTATTAAAAAACAATAATCTTTATGAAAACAGCCATTTCTTTAAAAAAATGACAAATTACTGTATCCGGATCGTATTCAAGTTTTACAAAATGGTTTTTCTTTCGTCCAGGATATTTGGTGTCACCAGGTTCAGCATTCAGGAATTTATTTACTCTTTCTAACAAAAAAGTTTGTCCACGCCATAATGGGTTTCGTTAACTATAGCAAAATGCGGTACAATTTGTATAAAGATAATAAAATTTTTGAATATGTAATTCCCTAATTTGTTGAACCGTGTAATTCATAGATAAAACAAATGTCATATGGAAGTTATTTGGTAAATAAAGAAATAAGGAACAAAATCGCTCCTTATTGGTTCTTCAATATGTATTTAAAGTCTTTTATTACTGTATCTTTAAGTTCTGCTGTCTTTTCATCAATATGGTTCTCAATGTGTTCGAAGTATGGTACTAGACCATTGATAAGATTATCTTTAATACTAGATACTTCTTTCTTTAGTTCCTGCTGTCCTTCTTTAAGTTCTTTTAATTCGTTAAGAATTAATTTTAATGTTTCTTCCATTAATATCCACTCCGATTTTTTTATATTATAACACGATTAAGTTAAGAAAAATTACTCTAATCTATTATTTTTTTCTTCGTAATATTGGGCAGAATCTTGCATAGAAGAAATAGCGAAACGTGATCCAGACTTGCTGCAACTATTTCGTATATATAGAGCACAAGATGAACATTTTTACCATTCCAGATCTGCCTATCGATACATTGTAGGAAAAGGGAATGGTAAATACGTTACAGAAATTCCCTCTATTCCAGCAGTAATAGGATAGGAAGGACTGGGAAAGATGATAACGGGAAGGAGGGACGGGTATAGCGGATATATTTTATACCAAAAAAGACACCATACGAATATGGTGTCTAGGGAAGTCTTTCTATACCTGTTCTTTTTCCCTTCCAATTATAAAAGAACCTGTTATCGATAAACCTGATCTAATTGAATAACGTCCAAAGTATTCTATTTGTGCTTTTAAGTGTTAAAATTAGTTCGTTAATAATCTATCGAAATTCTCTTATTTAAAAAATGCTAGTTAACAATTTTAAGACTTCTATTAAAATCAGTAACAAAGACAGCAGGAGTAATTGTCTTAGAGATAACTTTGATTTGACCATTAGCAATGTCCAATTCTATCCTTCTATGGTCTGTGGTTATACAAGTGAAAAGCCTCTTTTCAGACCCAGGAATTACATAATTCAAGGAAGTTTCCAAAACAAGACGGAGATAACTATTCATATAAATCTCCCTGCTTCTTTGGTGAGAATCATTATAAATCTTAGATTCCGAGAAACGAATCCTGGATGGCTGCCTTGCTACAATTACCTTTTTGAAGTGGAAATCATTATCCAAGTGCACCTCAACATTCTGTTCAAACATCATTCCCTTGTCTGCTACAGCTTTAAATAGATTCTCATTTTCCATTTGGACTTGATCAGCCCTGAAGTCGTAGTAAAGATATAAAAATTCCTCTACGTAATTTTTCAAAATGTTTTTTTTATCAAAGCTGTTACTACTCATTGACTTATCATTCCTTATTAGTTTTATAATATACTTAGTTAATAATGATTTGAGGGACCACTTTTTACACAGAGATTCTGAAAATTTTGATATTAACCTCTATAGTTCGACCTCTTTAGCAAAATATAAGCCAAAAGTAAGACTGAAAATATTGTTATCCCCCTTTATCCTCCTACAATTTTACCATATTTGTTAATTAGATAATTTTAAAAATGAAAAAAACAAGTTAATCATTTTTCATTTTGTGAGGGGATTAATAAAGATAAAGAAATCCTTGGTTGAAGAAAAAAGTCCTTTAGAATAATCGCAAAGCAATTAATCAACGATTTAAATTTTATCTTTCTTTTTGATTATATAAACCCACCAACATCTAATTGTGTAGTTAATTACACTCCACACACTATGAGGCCTTTAGCTAATTGTAGGTGCATAAAAATAAGAGAGCCTTATCCTTGGCGGATAAGGCTATTTAGTAGAGAGAAGTTACTTATTGAAATGATTCGATTCTTGAATGATACGCAAGAACCGTCCCTAAGTTTCTAATCAATAATTGTACTAATAATTTGTACTTTAATTAAAAACGTAATTTTTTTACTCTAATTTATTTAACTCTTCGTATTCCAGATCTCCTGAAATCATTTTCAAAATCTTTCAAAATAGTCTCTGTCACTTTCTCTGTATATTTCTGATGATGCTTCTCCCATCCTCCGTTATGCTTGATAATCATTAGCTGAGCAGCACCTCCAGAAACTCTTTTACCTGACTCAGGGTTAATAAATGAACCTTTCATTTTTTATTCCTCCTATTCATCTTATGTTTCGTTGTAAAAATAAACAACGTTTGTTACAATTAATTATAATGGATGTTGTTGTAAAAAACAACAACAATCGTTATAGAATTTTACAAAAGGAGCAATCGAATTGGGTAAATACTCTGAAATCCTTAAAGAATACATAGAACAATCCAACCTAAGTTTAAGTCAGATTGAGAAAGAATTACGCAAAAAAGGGTTTAATAAAAACAAATCCTATCTAAGTAATCTTCAAAATGGCAAAACTGATCCCCCTTCACCAGAAGTTAGTATTGCACTGGCCGAGATAATTGGCGGTGATTCAGTTAGATTAATTCTTACTCCCCTAATTGAATCTTTTAGACAGAATGAAACAATGGATCAAGAGAGTTTTTTTAATGTTGTTTCAAATTTAATATTTGGTTTAATAAGCACTATGGTAGATATCTACAAAGAAGAATTTTACGAGTATATAAAACACTTTGATGACTCAATTGATGAGAATTTTCTACAATTTCTTAGTTATGAACGTATGAGAAATATCTACAATGAAATACCTCAAGAAGAAATTATAAAAATGTTCCTTCCAATAGATGTAGAAAAAAAACAAATCAACAATGAATCCGTACAATTAACTTTAACCGTGAGCAATGATGAAGAATTATACTTGTACGAATGCTTAAAAGTATATAGAAAACTGCAATTAAGTCCTAAATATTAATATAGGTGGATATCGTATTTCACTTGTTATAATTTTACTTCTGCATTTTCCCTGAAAAGTGGAAAGCGAAATTTACGTCCTTTTCAAATTGATATTTAAAGAATTATTTCGAAAAAATTACACTTATTGTCAATTTATTTATGTTAAAACTTACTGGAATTATTAAGGTGAAAGGGGCATTATTATTTACGGGTTTATGGTCTATTTTTCAGAAAAGGGAAGAACATCGACTCGTGGACAAGGAATTAATTGACCTGGTGAATCGTCTTGCCAAGGCACCAGTTGGTGAACGTAAGGTTCCATTATACCAAACACCAACCGATAAGAAAAAAGCCTTTAAAGTTATTAATGGTAATAAAAAATAACGGTTTTATTTTCAGTTCTGACCGTATAATGCCCTTTTTTGATCCATCCAATTAAACCGCTCCTTTAAATAAGTTTTCCTAATAAGTTTTTGTTGATAAACCCACCAACATCCATTGTGTTGTCAATTACAGTCCACGCACGTTGAGTGCATAACCAAAATCATAAGATCTGTGTATCCATAAATAACATTTGCCAGTTAAAATAAAGTCTTACTATACAGACCTAGACACTGATTTTCGTTTGCAAAACTGAAGCCCAATCCAAACAAGGATTGGGCTTATTGCTTATCACCTATGCGTGGAACTATTTGTGAAACAAGAATTTTCGGGTTGTCACTGTGACGTATCCTTACACTTTAAATTTAGGAGTTAATCCTAATGTAAAAGGAAGTGCTGAAGAAATCTATTCGCAACTTGGCATACCAATGTCAACAGCGATAGATATTATTTGAAGTAAAGGAAAAAAAGAAAAATGAAGATAGAAAAAATCCAATAAAGATAGGTAATTATCAAAAAAGGACCAAGGTAATATTGCAACCCTATTCTTCTTGTATACATTAAGCCTAAAAAATAAATGTAAAATTTTTTAATATTTTTATATTTAGTTACATCTAAACTAGGACAGTGAAGAAACTGCGTAATACTTTAAAGCCTCTTCGTATTGACGTACTAAAGAAACTACACTAATATAAAGTAAATTAGAGAAGATTTGAATTTTTTCATCAATAAGGAGGTGGTCGGGGTGAGCAAGGAAATGGAATTAGTAGAGAAGCTAGATAGTGAGTTTCGTGTTCGTACATATATAGGAAAAGCTGCTATGGCTGTTACAGGACTTGCAGTCATTTGGTCGATTTTTCAAATATTTGCTGCGGGTTCTGGTGTTTTTGATGCGATCTCCTTAAGGGCATGGCATATGATGTTTCTTCTTGTTGTTACATTTTTGCTTTATCCTGCTACAAAAAAAGGCAATCGGGTGCTTAAATTTCCGTCTGTATTCGATCTCATTCTTATCTTATTAAGTATAGCGTCAACCGGCTATTTACTAGCTTCATATAAAACCATAGTGTTACGTGGAGGCTTTTTACTACTACCGGATTACATATTTGGAGCTATTGGTATTTTGATGATTTTTGAAGCGGCGCGCAGGGTGGTTGGGAATCTAGCAATCTTAGCTTTAATATTTTTCCTATATAATTTCTTCGGCCCGATGGTCCCTGGAATCTTCGGACATGGTGGGTTTAGCATCAAGCGCATCATTGATTACTTGTTCTACGGAAGCGAAGGAGTTTTTGGAATTGCAATCGGCGTTTCCGCAACCTTTGTGTTCTTATTTATCTTATTTGGTGCATTTTTGAGCAGAAGCGGGTTCAGTCAATTTATTAATGATTTCGCATTAACGATTGCAGGGAGATCTCCAGGAGGACCGGCAAAGGTTGCTGTTATCGCCAGCAGTTTGATGGGAATGATCAATGGTAGTGCCTTAGCCAATGTAGCAACAACGGGTACACTGACTATTCCTCTTATGAAGAAAAATGGCTATAAAGCTAGGTTTGCTGCGGCTGTTGAAGCGGTTGCCTCGACAGGTGGTCAATTTGCTCCGCCGATCATGGGGGCAGCGGGATTTGTTATGGCAGAGTATTTAGGTGTTTCCTATACTGTTGTCATGGTGGCCGCGATTATTCCGGCGTTTCTCTATTACTTAACTTTAATCATGGTTGTCCATTTTGAAGCGAAACGACTTGGGTTAAAAGGGCTTTCGAAGGATAACATTCCGAAAGCAATGGATGTGCTAAAGAAACAAGGGCATCTATCTCTTCCATTAATTGTATTAATGGGAATGCTATTTATGGGATATACCCCATTATATGCAGCTGTATTTTCAATCGTCGCCTGTATTGTCGCAAGCTGGCTGCGCAAGGAAACGAGGATGGGACTAAAAGATATCATCTTGGCATTTGAAGAAGGAGCGAGAGGTGCAGTCGGCGTTGCAGTTGCCTGTGCCGTAATTGGTGTTATCATTGGTACTGTATCTCTAACAGGTCTTGGTCTGAACTTTGGCTATGCGGTGATGAATTATACAAATGATAGCCTGCTTATCGCTGGGTTGCTTGTAATGATTATGAGTATTATTCTGGGAATGGGTGTTCCTGGGGTGGCAGCGTATGTGATTGTCGCAACTGTGGGTGTTCCAGTATTAATTAACCTTGGAGTTTCACCGCTTGCAGCCCATATGTTTGTGTTGATTTATGCTTGTTTATCAAATATCACACCACCAGTAGCACTTGCTTCATATGTTGCTGCGGGGATCGCGGGTGCCAATCAAAATCAGGTTTCCTTAACTGCTGTAAAGCTTGGATTAACCGGCTTTATCCTGCCGTTTTTCTTTATCTTTAATCCGGCGCTGCTGCTTGGAGCAAATCCATATTCTGAGAGTATTATTCCAGCGGTTACAGCAATTATTGGATGTATTTCACTTGCAGCAGGGTTGCAGGGGTGGTTGATTACGAAAGCGAATGTGGTTCAAAGAGTTATCTTTGCAGTCGTTGGTATTTTAATGATTGCACCAGGTAGTTTAACTGACTATATTGGCATTGGTTTATTAATAGTAGTTTTAGCTTGGCAGTGGGTTGCAAAAAAAAGTTGGCCCAAATCAGTCAGCCTATAAACTAATTATATAAAAATAAGGGGAGGTCTACAAAATGCTTAGAAAGAAAAAAGGCTTTCTAGTATCCATGATGCTAGGTGCAGCCCTTATGTTAGGTGCATGTGGAGGTGGAGAATCTTCAAGTCAAGAAGGTGGCGGTAAAGAAGGGGCAAAGCAGCAAAATTTAAATTTCCCAACAGCAGGATCAACGGGTACCATCTATCCGTTAGGTTCAGCGATGGCAAACCTTTGGGGAACTGAAATTGAAGGGTTACGTGTCAATGCTCAAGCTTCCAATGGCGGGGTTGACAACTTGAACCAATTGAAAGAAGGAGAAGCACATATTTCATTCGCTACTTCCGGCATCATTTGGGAAGCTTATAACGGTGAAAGAGGATTTAAGGATCGCAAATATGAAGATGTTCGTATTGTAGCTGGTCTATACTACAATCCAAATCAGTTTGTTGTTCGTGAGGATGCAGGTATTGAATCTGTTGGTGATTTAAAAGGAAAGAAATTTGCACCAGGATCAACAGGAAGTACACCTGAAGTTGAATCAAGTATTATTTTACCAGCTTATGGAATTAACTATCCAGATGATATCAATGCTAACTTTGTTGGATTTACAGAAGCGATTGATTTAATGAGAAACAAGCAAATTGACGGTGCTTTAATCCAAGCAGGGCTTCCAACTGCTGCGGTTACAGAAATGACTTCTACCGCTGACGGTAAATTAATTGGAATTGAGCCGGAAATCCGTAAACAATTAATGGAAGAATATCCTTGGTATTCAGAAATGACGATCCCAGCTGGTACATATGAAAACCAGAAAGAGGATGTTGATACGCTTGCGATTAAAATGATGTTAATAGCTGATGCATCAGTTGACGAAGAAACGATCTACCAAATGACAAAAGTATTCTGGGAAAACCTAGATCAGCTTGAGACTACTCATGCCATCGTCAAGCAAATGGAAATTGAAAATGCAGTAACCGAGCTTGCTGGTATTCCATTGCATGATGGTGCGAAGCGTTATTATGAGGAGAAAGGGTTATTAGAAGAATAAGATTAGATTTTTTTGGAGTGTCAGGACAATTTTGTTCTGGCTCTTTTTATTTTTGTGTTGGTAAATTGGGATCTTTTATCCTTGTTTCTAGAATGATTTTGTAAATTTGAGTTGTCATCGTGTTTGGTGATTTTCTTGCGTATTTGGGATATAAGGGGCATTCTATCGATATTATTTAGAAAATTAGAGTATTTAGGAAGAGTCTAGTATAGTCATAACCCATCAATAAGGGGGGATGGCACGGAAGAAAAGGGGCGTTCCTTTGCTTTTAAGAGAGAGTTCAAACAGGTTATGGCGGAAGCCGAGGGGCTGTATTTAGAGAAGGTTGGTTTTTAAAAAAACTCCTTAGTTTTTTTAACGGAGCTCTACTCACCAACACCCATGTATTTCCAAATGCACTTCACGCATGTGTGGGCTGTTGGAGTCGAACAATGCCCAATCAAACAAAGATTGGGCTTATTGCCTATCACCTATTTGTGAAACAAGAATTTTCGGGTCGTCACTGTGACGTATTCTAAAGTTTGTTAAGTGTCAATCTCTTTTATAACAAACCCTCTTGCAAAGGTATTTAAAATTCGAATGAGGCGCTCTGTCATTTCACTGGGTGTTACATCAAAATCCCGCGCAATCCAGTCCGTAATTAACCCCGCCGTACCAAATGCCATATAACGCTTTTGGTGGTAATCATCAACAGAAGGTACATCGTATTGAATATCAAATTTATTTTTCAATAAATTAAATATCGCTTCAGGCAATTGCTGGTGTATGTGTGGCAAGGTATCTTCTAAAAGTATTAATGTAAAGTAATCACGGTGATCGTAAATATAATACAACAAGTCGAAGGAGTTTGTTGTTAACTCTTCTACTTTTACCCGACTATCGCTTTGGTATTTAGACGTGCTGTAATACTGAATGGCTTCAAACATTTCGTCCATTAACTCTTCAACAAGGTCATATATGTTTTGATAATACACATAATAGGTTGTGCGATTATATTGCGCATAATCAACTATGTCCTTCACCGTAACAGCACTAAATCCCTTTTTATGTACCATTTCAATAAATGCTTTTTTTAAGAAATTTTTTGTCCGCATCGCTTGATTGGAATTGGATTTCATCATATTCCTCTCCTATTAGACAGATTTGATGAAAGTGTTGGTATCCTCAACATTATAGCAAATATTAAGGATGGTTTATAGCAAGAGAAACCTAGTAAACTATAAATGTAGCAAGAATTATTCGGGGAAATTACAAAAAAATTTGAACAATTTGGAGGAGATAGTATGAGAGGTTGGCTATTTTCAGGCACAAATAAACCACTAGAATTGATTGAAAAAGAAGATCCGAAAGCGATTCCAGGTCACGTTGTGATAGACGTGAAAGCTGCTGGTCTATGCCATTCAGACGTTGCAGCATTACAAGATCCAGGTTGGATGCCGCTTTTCCCAAATGGTCCTGTTATTATGGGGCATGAGTTTGCTGGGGTTGTTATTGAAGTGGGTGAAGGTGTTGAAGGTTTTAAAGTTGGAGACCGTGTTGGGGCTAACCCAATGAATAGAGAAACAAAAGTAACTGCCGGGTATAACTATGACGGCGGGTATGCAGAAAAAGTACGTGTTCCTGCAGATCAATGCGTAATCATTCCTGAAGGCGTTTCCTATGTAGAAGGAGCAGCTTCAACAGATGCAGGGATCACAGCATATCGTGCTCTTTTCAGTATTGGACAAGCTAAAGAAGGTACAAAACTAGGAATCATCGGAATCGGTGGTCTAGGTCAATTTGCTCTACAAATGGCTCTAATTAAAGGTTGCGAAGTATACGCTACCGATGTTTCTGAAGGAGCTCGAAAACTTGCTGGAGAACTAGGAGCTCATAAAGTATTCGATACTGTTCTAGATATGAAAGAAGCAGAATGTGACGTTATTGTTGACTTTGCTGGTTTTGGACAAACAACTTCTGACGCACTGGAAGCTGTAAGACCAAAAGGAACAGTAGTCATTGTTGGTATGGGTAAATTAGAATCCAATATCAATACGTACTTAATGATTACAAAAGAAATTAAGCTTCTAGGAAGCAATGGTGGATCCGTAGAAGACTTAAAAGGCGTATATGATTGCTTCGCTACTGGAAAAATGAATCCAGCTCTTATCACAATCCCGTTTGAAGAAGTCGACAAAGGGATTGAAAAACTGAAAAACCATGAAGTAAAAGGACGCTTAGTAGCTGTATTTGAATAAATGTAAGTTTCCTTTATTAAAGTAGAGGTTGGGATAAAACAATCCTCTGAAATGAAAAAGCCTGTGAAATTTTTTCGTAAAATTTCACAGGCTTTTATACTTTCAGCCCGCAAACTTAAAATGTCATATTTTTATCACAAACTTCGGTTATCTAAGTTTTTAAAATTGTATTACTTTTTCCTTGACTATTATATTAATAAAATATAGTCCTATAATTTTTTAAAGCGAAAAAGGGAAAGAATCTTTGATTATCAGTTATTAAACAAACATATAGTTTTCATCTAATGAAAAAGTATTATATTAATACTCCGATGGATTTTTTAAAATATTTCTGCTTTTTTCTTTAGTATTTCCTCCAAGAAAGTACTATGATACTATCTTATAGGTTTTGGAATTAGAAGATATTTCATCACAGATTAGAGTATTACTGGTTTTGATCATCATCCATTCCAAAATCATAAAAAATATTATTGGAGTGTATGATGAAAACAAAAGAGAATGTTCAAAGTGAAAATATGGAACTCTTAATAGAAATCTTTCATCTTAGAAATACCTTAAGCGAAATATACTCTCAAAAGGGGCCAGATAACTCTGTATATCTTTCACTTTCAATAAAGTTAAAATTACTTGTTAATTTGTATATTGATGAAAAAATTTCTATGTTGAAAGATGAGTTTATCGAAATATGAAATGAAAAAGGTTTTCAAAACAAAGAAAGTATTGAGACGAGCAGGAAACTTGATAATGCAATAATCGAATATCAGAAGTTGATGTATATTGGCTAGAATGGGAGTCAAAAAAGTTATCCTAAAGGAATTATTGATTAGGATAACTTTTTTTGTTCTTAAACCTTTATACCTGAACTTTTCAGTAGTTCATCGTTTGCAGTTCTATTTACGATTTTGTCAAAACATCACTCAAACTAAAAGACAAAGAGTGCCTAATACACAATATGTGGTGTCAGGCACTCTTTTTTGATATTAAAAATCTCTATCTAAATATAGATAATTACCACATTAAGGAATGACAATAAAACTAAAAGGAAATGATTATTTATCAATAAAAGAATGTTCACGATTTAAAATTGGTCGCTAAAGCTACGGTTTTTTAAATTTAAGTTGACAACAATAAATAGAAGGATTACATGCAGAAAATGCTAGATATCTTTTAAAAAATATTGACTAGACACTAATTGGTGTCATATAATTTAGGACACCGATTAGTGTCATTTATATTTAATAAGGGGGGAGGATTTTGAACACTACTCACCAAAAGCACGATGTTTTTGTAGCAATTGCAGATCCAACAAGACGTAAATTAATACGTTTGTTGGCAGGTGCAGAAGAATTACCTCTTCACGAACTAACTCCTCATTTTCAAATGGGTCGGACTGCTGTGTCTAAACATTTGGCTATCCTTAAAGATGCTGATTTAGTTACTAACCGTAAAATAGGTAGAGAGACAAAGTACCGACTAAATCCAGCTCCCTTACAGGAAGTGAAAGATTGGTTAGCTTTTTATGAAAAGTTTTGGAATGAAAGAGCGATATTACTAAAGAATATATTGGAGGAATAGAAAATGGCAGATTTATTATTAGATTTTCAATTTAAGAGCCCAATCAATAAGGTATGGGATGCATTAACACATTCGGATACACTTGCACAATGGGTAATGGAAAATGACTTTAAGCCAATTGTAGGATATAAATGTCAGTTTCGAAATAAGGATATAGATTTAATTGTTGATAGTGAAGTATTGGTAGTAGACAAGCCTAATAAGCTATCTTACACATGGGTAGGTGGGCCGGTAAACACGATCGTCACATGGACATTGAAAGAAGAGAATGGAACAACCTACCTACACCTTGAGCAGACTGGATTTGAAAATGAGAATGTTCAAGCGTTCAACGGTGCGAAGTATGGTTGGGCATATAAGATTGAAGAGCTTAAAAAAGTGTTAGAGGAAATTTGAACGAAATCATAGGAGGGTATAAATTGGAGGTTTTTGCTAAATTTTTAGCGGGGATTGATGACCCTTTCCACAGAGAAAGAACAGAAGAAGTATTAACTTGGATAACAGATAAATATCCAAATTTAAAGAAAGAAATTAAATGGAATCAACCAATGTTTACGGATCATGGCACATATATAATTGGTCTTAGCGTTTCTAAAAAGCATTTAGCCGTCGCTCCTGAAAGTGTAACGATTACTATTGTAGAGGATGACATTGTAAAGGCTGGCTATAATTACACAAAGGAGATTATACGTATTCCTTGGAAAAGTCCGGTAGACTACACACTACTTGAGAAAATGATTGAATTTAATATTAAGGACAAGGCAAACTGTACAACTCTCTGGAGGAAATAGAAAAATATAGGGTAGCCCTTAGAAGTGTATGAGGGCTGCTGTGAGTCTTAAAGGAGATAATGAAATGGGATTTTTTCAAGATATGATTGCAGTATTTAAAAAGAGACAATTAGTATTTATAGAAAGCTATAAAGAATCAGATGATGTGTATACATTTGTATTTGAAAAAGAGAAAGATCTAACCTGGAAAGCAGGGCAGCATGGATTGTTTAGTATTACTCATAAAAAAGTGAAAAATCCTACTAAACCTTTTACAATAGCAGCTGCTCCAAGTGAAAATATTGTCAGGTTAACGATGAAAATAAATGATAAGCCAAGTGATTTTAAGAAGGCAATGTTAGAACTAAAACAGGGAATGACAATTGGTATGTCTGGCCCTTTAGGGTCATTTAATGTAAACGATGATCGTCCTACTGTCCTTATTGCTGGAGGAATTGGAATCACACCGTTTCGATCCATCGTAAAAAAGATTGAGGCAGAGGGAAAAGGTAATAAGAAGCCAATTCACCTACTCTATATGGATAGTGAAAAGTCTTATCTATTTAAAGATGAACTTGATGCCAATAATGCCTCAATAAGTACCACGTATCTTGATTCTAGGGATAACTTACATCAAGAGATAAATAAGTTAGCTAATCTGTATCAGAACAATGGTCAATATTTGATTGCAGGGCCAAAGTCAATGGTGGATTCAATTTCTAGTTACTTACAAAATAATAGTATTTCAAAAAAGAATATCAAAAAAGATGCTTTTTATGGCTATTAAAGGATGAGTTGAGGAATTGAGTTCATTTATGAAACCAAGAATCACTGTCATTACATTAGGTGTAGATGATTTGGAAAAGGCACTAGAATTCTATCGAGATGGATTGGGAACCAACAGTAGGTATTGTAGGTAAAGAATTTGAGCATGGAGCTGTTGCCTTTTTTGACCTACAAGCAGGTTTGAAACTTGCTATTTGGAAACGCGAAGATATTGCATATGAGGCAAAAGTTACACAGGCTGCTGTAAGTCCTACTGAATTTACAATTGGTCACAATGTAAATAGTAAAGAAGAAGTAGATAAGGTATTAGAACAAGCCAAAAAAGCGGGTGCAAAAATAACGGATCCAGCACATGACACTTTTTGGGGTGGATATTCTGGTCATTTCCAGGATCCGGATGGTCATTTGTGGGAAGTAGTTTGGAACCCTGCATGGGAGATTGAGGACTAGTTTTGTGTTCTTGAAAGAGAATGTGATTCAGTAAAATGTTAAAGGGTTATTTCAATAGATTTGATTGTTCAATTGAACTATATTAAAAATTTTTTTAAAGGAGTTAGAATACACAGGATGGAAACGCTCTTTATTGAAAAAGAAATTAACGTATATTGTATAACCGCTAAGTCTTTTCCAAATGAAGTTTTGGAGGCTCATCAGAAAACTTCATAAGATGATTCCTTTTTCGGAAGAAAGAAGGTACTTTGGTTTATCAAGGCCGGAAAATGGTAAGATTGTGTACAAAGCAGCTGCAGAAAAATTAGAAAAAGACGCAGAGGAAAAAAATGAATGCGAGTCTTTCATTATTAAAAGTGGTAACTACAGAACCATTACCATATTGAACTTTAAAAATGATTCACAAGGTATAGGAACAGCTTTTGAAAAGCTAATTTCATATTCCGACATTGATCCTAATGGCTATTGCATCGAATGGTATTTTAATGATCAAGATGTGAAGTGTATGGTCAGGTTAATAGATAATTAATTGAATTTTGTATCCAGGAAATGGGTTGCGAATGGAGAACTCATTTCAAAAAGGAGACCTTCTTAGTTCAGGAACAGGGTAAATTACTACCAAACTCAAAGCACAAGTAATTTATTGAAGGATAGTTTAAATAACAAAAACACCGGTTGTCGGTGTTTTTGTTATGGCTATATTCAACGGTTTATATTTCTGTTAAGTATTCTTCTAATTGATTAAAGGTTCCAGTATATCCTGCCTGAGCCATCTCTTTTGAATCGTCGAAGGTTTTATTTTCTTCAACAGTCGGGGATACAGGAGCGACAATCATCGTAAGAGTTGTTTTTCCATCGTCTTCGGTTAGCGTGATGGTATTCAGAGTTTGCATAGGCCAATTTGCGTCAAATGGTGCACGTACAGTGTTACCTTCTTCATCAGAAAAGAAACTCGTGTAAATGATTTTCTCTGGCGGAATAATTTCATTGTATAAAAATTTAACCCACATTATGTTGCCGTCGGCAGGTTTTTGGCTATAGTGAAAGACACCACCTGAACTGAAATCTGATTTAGAAACCTCGAATGCCCATCCTTTTGGTCCCCACCAGTTCTTTAGGTGTTCTGATTCAGTTAATGCCTTAAATATAAGTTCACGCGGGGCGTTGAAAGTATGAGTAGTTTTGATTTGAGTTGACATTGTGATTCCTCCATATTTTAGTTTTCAAAGGTATTTATAGAAATACTTAATATGAGTTTAAATGGTACGAAGGCTTTCAAGGAATTGTAAAAATGTTTAATTTGGACTTTGTCTGTTTGGTTATTATTATGTTAGCCATTAAAATTGGATTTTACTACCTCAAATACTACCTTTTCCTTATTGCTATTAAATGTATAGGAACCCTTCTAATAATAGAAATAAGAACACCTTCCTATTTGAATAGGAACAACAGGTGATTCTTTTTTTTATAAATTCCGTCAAAATTAGCATATAGGTTGAAAAGGGGATGGCGAGCTTGAGAAAAACAGTATTAATTGCTGACGATTCATTATTTATGAGATCTTATTTAAAAAGAATAATAGTCAGAGAAAACTATAAAGTTATCTCGGAAGCTAGCAATGGAGAAGAGGTTGTTCTCCAATATAAAAAATTCTTACCAGATATTGTTTTTATGGATATAACAATGCCTAAAGTCAACGGTATTAACGCGCTAATTGAAATTAAAAAATTTGATCCTAATGCAAAAGTTATTATGTGTTCCTCATTGGGGCAAAACTCATATATTATAGATGCGATTAGAAACGGAGCTACAGATTTTATTGTAAAACCTTACTTCAATAATCTAGTTAATATATTAAGGAATACCGAATATCTCCACTGTAACTCAAACAGATTGAAAGTAAAGTAGCAAAAGAAGGAGTCCAAACAGGCCGTATGGCCGATGCTGAGGGCTTGTATTTTGAGAAGGTTGGTTTTTAAAAAATCGCTACATTTATTTCAACAGATGTTTAATCACCAGCATCTCATGTGTTGCCACATTTACTGGATATGTGGAGTGAGTATCGCAGTTAATTTTCAAGTAAATCTGCAATTACTGCTCAAATCCATGGAGTGCGTAGCAAAAACCATAAGATCTATGTAACCATAAATAAACATTTGCCAAATAAAATATAGTTTTAATTAAAGGGCCTGACCCCCATCGTACTAAAGCGTTAGCGTACTGAGTGTCAGGCCCTTCTTTTTTGCGTGGAAACTATTTGTGAAACAAGAATTTTCGGGTCGTCACTGTGACGTATCTCTTTCTATTTTACTCGTGTGACCCGCAGTAAAATCTTTTGTTCTTTAAATTTCAACTATTGCAAAATTTGTGGTATATTATAAAAATATTTGTCTAACAAAATATGACTCGTATGAATGCCAATAAGTAAAGAACTTATAACAGGTTAATTAAACCTCTTAAGAACACAACGAGGCTACCCTACCTTGGGTTAGTGTGCACAACGGTAGGTGAAGTGCATCCGAATTTTTCAGAAAAGGTGGAATAGTAAAATCTATTATTGGAAGACGATAGTTTATACTATTACTTAATATTTGTGAAATATGTACTACTTAGAAAGTGGATTCAAGCAAATTATGACATTAAAAGAGAAGGGCTGATTTACATATGAAAAAAACTCTAAGAGATAGTAGTATTATTGGGCTTGCGCTTTTTGCCACATTTTTTGGGGCCGGGAATTTAATTTTCCCACCATTTTTAGGGCTACAGTCCGGGACGGGCTGGCTTAGCGGAAACATCGGATTCATTATTTCAGGTGTCTTTTTCCCTATACTAGCGATTTATATTATATCCCATGCTGGTGGTACTGTTGATCAATTGACTAAAAAAGTGCATCCTAAATTTTCGCAATGGATACTACTAGGCATAATGTTATTTTCAAGCTTTATTGCCATACCGAGAACGGGGGCTGTTACCCATGAATTAGGTTTTCAGGCAGTTTTCCCATCGATTCCTGCAGCACCTATTGTCATCATTTTCTTCGCGTTAACTTATTATTTTGTAAATGACAGGAACAACGTTATCGATAAAGTGGGAGCTTTTTTAACACCTGCATTAGTTGTCATTTTAATTGCTATCATCATAAATGGAGTCATAACGCCAGTTGGACAACCAGTTGACACAGAAATTTCAAGTAGTTTTGTTAATGCATTTCTTGGCGGATATCAAACAGGAGACTTATTAGTAAGTTTTATGGTTGCTAGTGTGTTTATTTCACATCTTTTTGGCAAAGGATACCGGTCTGATAAGGAAAGAAATAAAATGATTGCATTTGCCGGGCTTATCGCCTTTACCTTTTTAGTTATCATTTATTCAGGGCTTTTATATTTAGGGGCTTCAGCTAGTGGGGTGTATCCTCAAAACATAGATAGGGCCGAACTATTATTAGGTATTGTAGAATCGATATTAGGTAAAGGCGGGCTCTACGGATTAGGGATCGTGGTGGCATTAGCATGTCTAACTACTGCGATTGGTTTGACTACAGCTGTTGCGCAATTTTTTGATAGTTTAACAAATGGAAAGCTAAGTTATAAAACAACGGCGGCCATCGTTTGTGTCCTTGGCATTGCCATTGCATTATTAGGTGTAGACCGAATCGTATTTTTAGCAACACCGCTTTATGAGGCAATCTATCCGGTTTGTATCGTGGTCATATTGGTTGGGATCTTCCATAGGCACTTACCAAACGCTGCCTCCTTTCAGGGTGCCGTGTTATTAACAGTGATTATTAGCGTAGCAGAAGCTATGACATCAGCCGTAAATATACCATTTTTATCTCGTTTAATTGGGATGATTCCATTGAGCAATAATGGGTTCGCGTGGCTAATTCCAGCAATAATTGGATTCATCGGTGGAGCAATCATTGGAAGATTTATTGAAAAGGAAAAAGCTACAGGGCAGTCGATTACAAATTAAATTACATCCTCGAATTTTCAAAATAAATACACGTCCCTCTTCCCAAAGGAATAGGTGACGTGTGTTTAGTTTTTATCAAAATCATATACACTAGCATTGCATAAAACATTAATATCCTACTCACGCATTCTTTAACTTCCCAATTGTATAAATTGAGGCACTGGTATAACAAGGATTGGGCTTATTGCCTATCGCATATGCGTGGAACTATTTGTGAAACAAGAATTTTCGGGTCGTCACTGTGACGTATTTTAAGGTATTGACAATTTTTACAGATTATGAAACTATTAAATTATCAACTACACTTTCATTTCATTTTCACACTTCAATTAGATGTTCCTCTTGTTTTTATACCCTGTAACTAACATTTCCAGGATCAATTTCTAAACTATATTTTTACTTTATTCTATTTTCCCCTATTATACTTTTTTCAACTAACAATATTTATTAAAGTTAAGACTGAAAGGAGTGGTAACGAATGTAAACTAATTATAATATTCATAGATATTTTAAGTTGAGAATACTATATCTGGCAATTTATGCTTATTGAAGGAGGAAAACTATGAGTCATGATATTTTAGGTTTTGATAAAGCGGGAGAAGAAATTGCTTATGCACGTTTTAGCATGGGTAACTATAATGCTACTATACTCTACGATTTATTAGATGCAAATAATTACTATGCTGGAGTTAGTGGGTCTGGTGATAGTTCAAACTTTTCAATAAAACAAATAGAAAACGCCTTGAATTCTTACGATCAATTATATAAACATTCTCTTCCGGAATCTTGGGATCAAAAACAAATTCTATTGTTTTTACAGAATTGTTTAGCAACAGCACGAAAAGAGGGTAGTGTAGCAGTGTTTTTTGGCTAGTATTTTCAGATCGTTTACTGAATCTTTTGTTTTACCACACACTTTAGTAACAATTCATTTCATTTTTATTCGTCTTCCCATTCCTTCCAGTCTTAAAACTTTCCTTTTAAATCAACAACAAAACATCACCACTTGAGCAACGGCAATTCGACATGGAAAAATGTATAAAAAACTACATTCAAAAAATCAAAACCGTGAGTTATATATCTTTCACACGAAAAATGAAGAAATAAAGGTAATTGACCAGCCTTATTTAGGAGTACGGCGGAGTATGAAAATGAGATATAGCCTGCAATAACTTCTTGCTTTTTTAAAACTTTTGAAAGATGTTATACTGAATAAAAAAAGGATGGTGATTTTATGAATAAAGTTTTCTCATCAGCAGAACTTCTAAAATATATTGATAAAATGGATCGCGATAATTCAGTTGTGCAATTTACCATTCCGGGAAAGGGTCGGTTTACTCTTGTTCTACAAGAGGAGGATGACCAGCCAATATTTGCAGATGTAAAGAAAAACCCACAGCTTGACATTATGTTTAAAGAAAGTGAAGCACAATACAAGGAAGGACTTGGAATTACCACAACAGACCTATTAAAGTCATTTTCTAAAAAGGATTTCATGTAATGAAAACCCGTAAAGTTATATGGACTCCTGCTGTTAGGAAAAAGCTTGTTGAATTTAGAAGTCCAAGATTTACGCCGGAAGAAACAATGGATTTTATTTCTCAGTTTGTTTTAGAAACGGAAGATTTATTAAATATTCCTCTGATAGGAAAGGCTTATACGGAGGAATTTGGTATTTATAAAGGAATATCGAGGATGGTTATTAGGAAATTTCAAGTTTATTTTGAACAATTCAATAATGATGTTATTATAATCGCTGTTTTGTTTCCAGGTGAGAATAAGCAACCTGGATATTAGACTAACCAATCAGACCCTAATTAAGGAAAGAAAATTAACAATGAACCCCATCAACAACGTCTCACGTACCGCCACAAACACTCCACAAACAGAAACAGTTGCAAAGTAAGTATTACTGAATTAAGAACTGGTTTCTTTTTCTTCAATGTGAAAACTATAAGTGAATTTCAGGTAATAAAAATAAATAATAAATTTATTAAGTAAAAAAGTAATCAGTTACTGAATCTCTTAATTTGGAAGGAAGAGATAGGTGTGGAGATTTTTGAAGACTGCCTAACCTAAATAAACATTACCGATTTTCGAATCTGATTTAATTTCATCCCGGTTTTTCCTCATAAGGAAACCGGGAATTTTTCTTTTCTGTTCAATAGAAAATCAATTTGGAAATGTCAGTGCCTGACCCCCATCGAACTAAAGCGTTAGCGCACTGGGGGACAGGCCCCTGTTCATGATAGCTTTGAGTTTTTAGAAAGAATATATTTCATTGTTTTCGTCTAGGAAATATATGGATATGATAAAATGGCTAAGGGATAAGAACTTAGAAAAATTCAAATTACAACCAAGGCAATAATAAGAGTTAAAGGCAAAACATGATGAAAACGTGGAGGTAAATACATGGATGTTTCCTATATTGTTGAACGAATTAATGACCTTTTTAATATATCAAATAAGGAAATTTATTTTAGTGAATCTGGGATTACATACCAAGCTGATATAAAAGTAAAAAAAGTAGGGTACTGTGTTAACCTAACGCTTGAAACGATAGAGGAAGCAAGAATTCATGGTGTTGATATGATGGTGACACACCACGATGCATGGGATGAGATATATGGATTAAGAGAGGCATGCATTGAAAAACTAGCGGAGTATGGGATAAGTCACTATTATAACCACTTGCCACTGGATGACTGTAACTTTGGAACAAATGATAGTTTATTAAATAAGTTAAATTTAGAAATTGTTAAAAGAACCCATGAATGGGAAGGTTTATATTTTGGTAGAATTGCAGAATATGATCAGGAAGTTGAATTTGATGAATTAGTAAAAAATATTGAAAGTCTACTTGGAGAACCAGTAAACTCTTGGCAGTTTAACGACAATAAGATAAAGCGAGTGGGCTTAGTCTGTGGAAATGGAGCACCAACTGCTTGCCTCAAGGAAGCAGTTGAAAATAAGTGTGATGTATACATTACAGGTGAATGTAATTTGTATACGATTCAATATGCGCAGTTTAAAGGGATAAATCTTATCATTGGGAGTCATACTTTTACAGAATTCTTTGGAATTGAAAGTTTAGCATTGAAATTGAAAGAGAATATAAAAGAACTTGAAGTAGTAAGACTAAATGAAGAGCATTATGAAGCGAATATAAAGTAAGCTATAATAACAGAGAAATACGTAGAACTTAAGGAGAAAGCAATGAACAATTATAAATTAACGATTCAGTATGATGGTGGCCGTTACAAGGGTTGGCAGCGACTTAGTAATAGTGACAATACGATTCAAGGGAAAATTGAAAATGTATTAACAGAGTTGGCAGGAGAAAAGATTGAAATTATTGGATCTGGAAGAACCGATGCAGGTGTACACGCTCTTGCCCAAATCGCTAATTTTAAGATGCAAAAAAATGCAACGGAAGATGAAGTTAAGCATTATTTAAATAGATATCTTCCCAATGATATTAGCGTTGTGGATGTTACGTTAATTCATGATCGTTTTCATGCACGCTATAATGCGAAGGATAAAACCTATTTGTATAAGATTTGGAACGAGCAATATACACATCCCTTCATGCGAAAGTACAGTATGCATGTGGAAGAAAAGCTCGATATCGAAAAAATGAGAAAAGCATCTCACTTTTTTCTAGGGAAGCATGACTTTACCTCCTATTCCAACGCAAAGTCGAAGAAAAAGTCCATGGTGCGTGAAATATACTTGCTTGAGATCAATGAAAATGCGGGCTTTATCGAAATTAGTGTACGAGGCAATGGCTTTCTTTACAATATGGTGAGGAAAATTGTAGGCACGCTAATTGAAGTTGGATTAGGAGAAAAAGACGCTGCTGCAATACCAAGTATTCTGGAATCAAAAGAAAGAATTCAAACAGGTCGTATGGCGGAAGCGGAAGGGTTGTATTTGGAGAAGGTTGGTTTTTAACTTTGGGAACACCTGTCCCTCCGTCCCTTCAAAAGAAAATGGAATTATTAGTGAAAAATTCATTCTAACGTTATACAATAGGTGAATAATTTAATTTTCCTTTCAACAATAACCATTTACCTATTCATCCTACTTAATAAATATTTTAATAGCTGTTAATTTGAAAGGTTAATAGAAAATTCTATGTAGAAAGGCGTTAAGACATGAATACATTAACAAAAAAGAAACGATTACAGGTTGCTTTTCTTCTGGGATGCCTTTCAATTTTGGGTCCATTTACAATAGATACGTATTTGCCTTCTTTTCCAACTATTGTGAATGATTTTCATACAAATGCTTCTTTAGTTCAAATTAGTTTAACCACTTGCTTGTTAGGGTTGGGCTTGGGGCAGTTAATCATAGGACCAATGAGTGATGTGCAGGGGCGTCGTAAACCATTGCTTATTTTTCTCAGCTTGTATTTACTATCATCGTTGGCATGTGCGATAGCACCAAATATCTATACGTTTATTGTTTCCCGATTTGTTCAAGGTTTTGCAGCTGCAGGTGGAATTGTCATTTCGAGAGCGGTTGTTCGAGACCTCTACAGCGGAAAAGAACTAACGAAGTTTTTTGCTACGTTGATGTTGATCGGCAATCTTGGCCCGATTATCGCACCGATAACAGGAGGTGCTATCCTCGCTTTTGCAGATTGGAAAGGTGTTTTCCTTGTTTTAGCTGTTATTGGTATGGCTTTAATTCTAGTAGTTTCCTTTAAATTGGAAGAAACTTTGCCTATTGAAAAGCGTGTACCAAGCAATTTTACTCAAGTAGTTAGGAATTTTGGAGCTTTATTAAAGGACCGAGAATTTGCAGGTTATGCTTTTACACAAGGTTTTATTGTTGCTGGAATCTTTGCTTATGTATCCGGTATATCTTTTGTCTATCAAAATATTTATGGCGTATCTCCTCAAGTATTTAGTTTGTTATTTGGTATAAATGGTATTGGATTAATCATTGGTACCCAAACTGTAGGTCGATTAACGGTTTTTTCGGAGAGATCTTTTTTAAAGATAGGTTTATTTATTTCTAATAGCGGTGCTATATTATTGCTAATAGCTATTCTATTAAAGGCACCATTAGTTGCTGTAGCTATTCCTATTTTCTTTATCGTAACTTCCATAAGTATTATTGGCACATCGTCTTTTTCTTTGGCAATGGAAACAAAGGGACATATTGCAGGAAGTGCATCTGCACTATTAGGTGTTTTGCCATTTTTACTCGGATCGTTAACAGCTCCACTGGTCGGAATAGCAGGAGAATATACAGCCATTCCAATGGGAATCATTATCTTTTCAGCAAGCTTTATGGCGTTTTTATCCTATTTTGTATTAGTAAGAAAATCAACTTTAAAGGTAAATTCTTCAAAACAAGTAATCAATAATAATAGTCTTTAATGTAATGGATAAAGTATATGGAATATAAAACACCTTTCTATTCAAACGCTTGATTAGAAAGGTGTTACTCTATCTATAAATAAATGATGCAAGTACCTGTAGAATCTTTATTTTTGCAAATATTCTTGAATGGCGCTGACAACCATTGCATGATCCTCTTCCGGTGCTAACCCTGATACTGTTATAGCACCGATGACACCCGTTGATTTTAAAGTAATGGGAAATGATCCGCCGGATTCAGCATAGTCATGAGATTGTAATGCAAATCTCTGACATAAGTCTTGCTCCCTTATTTTCATTAAAAGAGACATTTGATAGGAACTTTTAAAAAAGCGGTAAACCACATTTTCTTTTCTTCTTAGCCAGTTATCATTATCAGGAGTCGCCCCGTCTAATGAGCAGTGGAAAAGTTGCCGTCTGTTCACAGAAATATTAACCCCTATCTTTAAATTCTCCTGCTTAGCTTTTTGGTAAAGACGAGTTCCAATTTCCATAGCATCGTCACTTGTAAAAGAATCAAAAATTAACTCCGCTTCCTGCTGTTGTACTTCACTCATCAAACTTGTTAAAGCTTTATCCATGTTAACACCATACCCCTTAGCTTTTTTTAGAATCTTATTGATAACGTTATCATAATCTTTAACAATAGAAAACACTTTGGAATTTAGTTGCTTAATACCTTTTTGCACGTACTACATTTTGGGATGGATCTATCAGCTCAAACCTCTTTATATATTAAAATGATTTTATTGCCAATTGGTGGAATACTGAATGGATTCATTCTTAATGCCTATCACTACTCGTGGAACTATTTTGTGAAACAAGAATTTTCGGGGCGTCACTGTGACTGAAATGGCCACTGAAATGGCCACTGAAATGGCCTGTTCCTATAATAGAAACAGGCCAAATTATTATTTCAACACAAAATGCCCAGGCTTTACTTCCTGCAATTCATTTTGACTGAAATCAAAACGAGGCATTTCCGGTATTTCTTGCTTTAGTTTATTCGTCTCGACTGCGGGGTCTGGAACTGGAATGGTCGCTATCAGCGATTTCGTGTACGGATGAAGCGGGTCACTGTAAAGCTCTTCACTTTCGGCAAGTTCAATAATTTTTCCGGCATTCATAACTGCTACACGGTCGCTGATGTGTTTGACCATTGAAAGATCATGAGCGATAAATAAGTAGGTTAGCCCTAGCTTTTTCTGCAAGTCTTTTAATAAGTCCACGATTTGTGCTTGCAAGGATACATCCAATGCAGATAATGGTTCATCACATACAATGAATTTCGGGTTAACTGCAAGTGCCCGAGCGATTCCGATCCGTTGCCGTTGACCGCCTGAAAATTCATGAGGGAATCTGTCCGCATGTTCTTTATCTAAACCTACAAGCTCTAATAACTCCTCAACCCGTGCCTTACGCTCTGCTTTGTTCTTCACTAAATGATGAATATCCAAGGAATGTCCGATAATATCCAGAACCTTCATTCGTGGATTGAGTGAAGCATAAGGATCTTGGAAAATAATTTGGATTTCCTTACGCAATTGCTTCAGTTGTTTCTTATTTAACCGATTGATCGCCATCCCCTTATAAAGAATTTCCCCTTCCGTTGCATCCTGCAAACGCAATAGCAATCTTCCTGTTGTCGATTTTCCGGATCCGGATTCTCCAACGAGCCCCAGTGTTTCACCTGCATGTATTGAAAAACTAATTGAGTCCACTGCTTTTAATGTTTTTCCACCACCAAGTGGATAGACTTGTTTTAATTTCCTTACCTCAATTAACGGACGGTTCGGATTGATATCTTCTGGGAGGTCAATCTCGCCCTTAGGATGTTTCTTTTCATCTAGCCGAGGCAGGGCATTCAACAGTTTTTTTGTATAAGGATGATTTGGCGAGGAGAAAATCTTCTCCGTGGTATTTCTTTCAACGATTTCCCCTTTTTTCATGACAACAACCCGGTCGCACATCCCGGCAACGACCCCTAAATCATGGGTGATTAAGATAATGGATGTGCCAAACTGCTTTTGCATTTTTTTCATTAAACGTAAAATCTGTGCCTGAATCGTTACGTCGAGGGCCGTTGTCGGTTCATCGGCAATCAATAGCTTTGGCCGGCAGGCGAGTGCCATGGCAATCATGGCCCGTTGCCTCATACCTCCTGAAAACTCATGCGGATATTGATTGTATCGTTCTTCAGGATTTTTAATACCGACTAAATGCAGCATTTCAATAGACTCTTGTCTGGCATCTTTTGCTGAAAGACCTTGATGTTTGATTAAAACTTCATCGATTTGTTTCCCGACTTTAATAGTCGGGTTTAATGACGACATCGGGTCCTGGAAAATCATACTGATTTCTTTTCCGCGGATTTTTTCCATTTCACTATCTGTAAAAGTAGAGATTGGTTTACCATCAAATTCAATTGAGCCTTCTGTCATTAATGCTGGTGGAGAAGGGAGCAGCTGCATAATCGACCTTGCAGTTACACTTTTCCCAGAACCGGATTCTCCGACAATACCAAGTGTTTCCCCTTTGCGGACATCAAATGTAACGCCTTTGACAGCTTCGAAGACTTCATTATTAGAAAGGAAAGAGATATGCACATTGTTGACTGTTAATAATTTTTCCATATTGAATTGCCTCTATTTCTAGTAAAAATATATTTTAATTTTTATAAGTTGACATCTTTTCATATCATCACTATACTTTATTTCTGTTACAGGTTTTAATATACACTAAACCACTAGGAATAATCAACGATAAGAATTTTTCGAAAGAGGGGGGGATTATTTGCTTTCAGAAAAGGATCAAACAAATGAACAAACACGGTTTAGTTTTGAAAAATATTATCTTGGAGTGATTACCCAACCTTTACTAAAGTTCGTATTTATCCTGCTTGGACTTCCTGTTCATTTGATGACTTGGCTATTTTATCAATTTAAATATAAAAATTCATCCTATAAGCAGCAACTTCAAAAAGAGATAGAAGCGATTCAACAATCATCTACATACGGTACGTGGATTGAGCGTTATGAAGATCAATACAAAAGTAAAATGCACTATTTTAATAAACCTATAGATAAGAAAGAGATGCGTGACGAAGCTAGTAAGCTAGCAGATGAACAAGCTGAGGAAATGGCTAAAGCTACTTTGTCAGAGAAAAACATCAAAGATTCTACTTATCTGCAATTCTTTGGGGAATGTTTACATAAAACAACCTTTGTTTGGGTTAGTTTTATTCCGGGTATCCTGATGTATTTGTTCTTATGGATCTATTCCAAAATGATTCTTCGATATATTTTTGAACGGCTTGTGATGACGATATTCGTCATTATATCGGTAGCAATCTTCGTCTTTACCATTTTATATTTTTCACCGTCAGATCCAGCTGCGAACATTTTAGGTGAAGCCGCTACAATGGATCAGCGAAATGAATTTAATCGTCAATACGGTCTAGATCAACCGTATTTGGTGCAGCTAGCAAATGCTGTAAAAGGAATTATCACCTTTGATCTAGGATTTTCCTATACAGGTAATGAGGATATAGCAACAAGTATTGCGAATAAATTTCCGATTACTTTAATAATTGCTGTATTTTCCTTGGTGATGGCTATCGTCTTGGCGATACCAATCGGAATAATTTCTGCCGCGAAACGAAATTCCATCTGGGATTATAGTTTTATGTTTATCGCATTAATTGGTTTGTCGATTCCTAATTTTTGGCAAGGTTTAGTTTTTATACTGAACTTCTCCATTAAGTGGAATTTGTTGCCCGCAACCTATTCACCAGGTGATTGGTTATCTATTATTATGCCGATCATCGTCCTTGGAACAGGATTGACAGCATCGATTGCTCGGATGACACGTTCATCGATCCTTGAAGTGATTAATGAAGACTACATAGTAACTGCGAAGGCGAAGGGGTTAAGCCCTAGAAAGATTCTAATCCAGCATGCTCTAAGGAATGCAATGATTCCAATTATTACTGTGATGGGCTTACAGTTTGGCGGAATGCTCGGCGGGGCTGCTGTTACCGAGAAGGTCTTCAATATTAGTGGCCTAGGAAGCTATATAGTCGATAAACAATTTGTTCCGGACATTCCATCGATTTTAGGTGGGGTTGTCTACATTGCAATTACAATTTCTCTTGTAAACCTTGTGGTTGATATTATCTACGCATTATTGAATCCGAGAATTCGTTCTCAAATGAAAAGTTCTTAAGAGGTGTTTGAAATGACGACACAACAGGAGTTTGCACTAAAACAATCACAAGTATATAAGAATGCTAGTTTTTCCTTGTTTCTTTCGTTCGGATTATCAATCATCTTTTTCTTTAATGCATATGATTTCGCAGAAGGGACCTGGAGTTCAGTCTGGGGAATCGTAATGGCTGCCTATTTCGTTACTTCAATCATACAAGGAGCCATTGTTCTTCTTATAAAAAGAGATTTATTGACATTTGGGGCGATACAGAAACGCACAAGACTCTTGAGTGGTATTCAACTACTAAGTTTATTTGTAGGTAATGTGTTTACCGCTGCATTTGCCTTCCGAATCTTAAAAAAGAAGGGTTCGATTGAGTACACCCTTGCGTACTATATGTTCCTGACGCAATTTGTCATTTTTGCTATTTCCTTTTTCAATTTGTTTAAGCCATATGTGTCTAATCTATTCATCCCCTCTATGACCCTATTGATCTTGGCGATGGTCATTGAACTGATTTTGATTATCATCCTTTCGCGTACGGATGTTGAACAGGGTGTGAAGCCGTTATTGAAATGGCTTGGGGTTGTCATCTTTTTAATTGGTTTCACCGGTAACTTTTTTGGTTTGATTTTAGGATATAGCTTGGTGATGAAGTCAATAAGCAGTAATGCTTCAACCATTGATAAATGGAATAAGTTCTGGATAAGTATGACGAACAATTTTACGGCTATGTTAGGATTTTTATTCATCTTTTTAATGTTTGCTCTATCAATTGCTAGCTACGGGACTTTTGTGAGTTCCTTTTCCACAGATAATGACTATAATGCACTACTTTTAGAGCCAAGCCTTGCACATCCCTTTGGTACCGATAATTTCGGTAGAGATGTCTTTTCTCGAATCGTTTTCGGTGCGAGGATATCCTTGGTTGTTGGCTTGCTAACGACAGTGATTCCTCTTGTAATTGGTGGATTTTTAGGAGCTATCTCGGGGTACTATCAAAAATCGGTTGATAACATCATCATGCGCTTACTTGATGTGTTATATGCCGTGCCAGGCATCTTGCTAGCAATTGCGATCATTGCAGCATTTGGATCGAGTACGATTAACTTAATTATCGCGTTAAGCGTTGGCTCGATACCTACGTATGCGCGAACAATGAGGGCAAATGTATTGATGGTTTCAAATTTGGAATATGTTGAGGCAGCCAAAGCATTAGGAGAAAATGAATGGAAAATTATTTTTAAACAGATTGTTCCGAATGCGTTTGCTCCAATGATTGTGAAAGCTTCGTTAACCATTGGTGGCGCCGTTATAGCTACAAGTTCCTTAAGCTTCTTAGGCTTAGGTGTGGAACCGCATATTCCTGAGTGGGGAAATATTTTAAAAATTGGCAGCATGTACTTAGAAACCAATCCATATTTAGCCATTTTCCCTGGAATAGCCATTATTCTTTTAGTACTTTCCTTTAACTTCTTGGGGGATGGTTTACGGGATGCATTGGATCCGAAGTTAGATTTATAGGTTAAATTTTTAAAAAAATAGATCACATCATAATGAATAAACGGAGGTTGAATGTAAATGAAGAAATTAGGTATTTTACTTGTAGCATTGATGTTTTTTGTTACAGGCTGTGTTCAAACTGAAAAAGATGTAAAAGATGATGCTACATCAGATCCAAAAGCGAAAGCACCAACGATTGAAATTTTAGGAATGGCTACTGGCGAAGATAATATGAACATCTTACGCGACCAATTAACTAAAAATGGTTTTGAAGTCAAACTAAATATCCAACCAGATTACGGTAGTTTTACAGCTCAAAAAGAAGCGGGTAACTACGATTTATCTGTAAATAGCTGGACAACTGTAACAGGTAACCCTGATTATGCTGTTCGTTCATTATTTACTTCTGACGGTGACAATAGCTTATTTGCTGATGAAAAAGCAGATGAATTAGTAGAAAAAGCTGCTACACAATTACCTGAAGAATACCAAGAAACATACAAAGAGTTAGAACAACACGTGGTTTTAGACAATGCGTATATTGTACCGCTATTCACTTCATATAAAGCTCAGGCGGTAAACAGCCAAGTAGTGGATGAATCAACTGTCCGTTTACCAAAATCTAGAGCGCAAGTTTGGGAAAAATACGACTTCGTAGATCAATCCAAACGCGATAGCCAGCCATTGATTGTTCATCAGTCTATTAGTTCATTAACATCTTTGGACCCGATTAAAGGAAATGACGGTTCGATTAATACCCTAAATACAAATATGTATGTACGTTTAGTAAACTTAACCGACGATGACAAGGTTGTTTCTGATGGTTCGCTTTCATTGAATCACGCAATTGCAGAAGGAAGCGAAGACTACTACTTCTTACTGCGCGATGATATTCATTTTGCGTCTGTTAGCGACAACAAGGCAGTTGATACAGGTGAACTTGTTGGTGCCGAAGATGTTGTCTTTTCTCTAGACCGTGCGAAGGATCCAAAATCAGTTCCAGACCATCGTACTTACAGTCTTCATGAAAACATGGAGTCTATCTCAATCGTTAGCGATTTAAGTGAACTTGATGGAAAAACAGCAGATGGTAAAACCATCCGTGAAGCATTAGAAGATGGTATTGATGGAGAAATTAAAGAATTAGCTACTGACAAAACACAAGTAAATAATGATTCTGGTTCGTACCAAGTCGTTAAAATAACAACTGTGAACCCATTCCCGCAAGTATTGAACTATCTAGCACACCAATCTGCTGGTATTGTTTCACAAAAACAAGTGGAAAGCATCAATACGTATGAAGTAGAAAGCTTTGACATTAATAAAGATATCCCTTATGGTGATCAAAGAACTGTAACAGAAGGTGCAACATACGACAATCACCTTTATGCAAGTGGTCCATATATCTTAACTTATAAAAATGATTATGAAGCACATTTTGTAAAAAACCCTGCTTACATGACAGGTACTGAAAATGAACCAAAGGTCTCTGAAATTGTTGTGAAATTCATTCAAGATGCTGACAGTGCATTATCTGCCTTACGTAACGGCGAAATCCATATCTTGAATGGTGTGCCTGAAACCAAATATGACCTTGTAAACGAAGATGAAAAATTAACGCTTCAACAAAACGAGAGTAATGGGGTTTCATATCTTGCCTTCAACATGGATGGACGTGAAGTTTCTGAAAGCGCGGCATTACGTAAATCCATTCTTTTCTCTGTGAATCAAGATGAATTCATTAGCTTCTACCAAGGAAACAAAATGAAGGCTGTTTCGACTGTAAGTCCTTTAGTTAACACTGGATTAGAGGTAGTTGCAGACGGTGCAAAAGCGAAAGAATTCCTCAATGACTATTTGAGCAATAAATAATGTGAAAATCGATAAGGTGACTATCTCTTGGTTTGACTAGGAGGTAGGCGCCTTATTTTTGTATTAAAGAGTACATTAAATCAATGATTGGATTACAAGTGCCTTTGTTCCTTAATGTGATGACCTTCATATATTACATTAAATCCATTAAGGAGGTCGACATGTTGAACAATTATACACATCCATACATGAATCCTTATAGGAATCAATATGTTCATACAAATAATAGGAAGAATAATGCTATAAATAGTTATCTGCTTGATAAACAAATTGGTGATGTAAATGGCGACAGTATACCGGATACTGTTTACTTGGTAGGTGAAAAGACAGAGAATCCCTTTTATGAAAACATAAAAGTCATTGTACAGGACGGGAGGACCATGCAGTCGTATATTATTCCTTTGTATCCTAAATACAGTATGGCTTATACTCCATGGCTGAATCTTGCCAACTTTACTGACCAAAAGACAAATGAGATTATGGTAAGTCTCCCTGTTGGTGGAAGTGGGGGCCTGAATTATTACTATATCATCTCATTTCTAGGTAACAAGGCAGAATATATACTTGGCCCTGAGGAGTTTGCAGTCCTTTCGCAATCTCTGGGATATAAAGTAATATATATGGATAATTATAGAGTACTTGTTAAAAGTGAAAAACTTGATAAATCCTATACATTGGATATCAATAGCAGAAAAGAAGTGTATGAGGGGACAGTGTATGACCAGGACGGTAAGCTGATCAAACCCCAAGAAGGATTTGTCATTGATCTACCGACTCTGTATCCTATAAAAATTGACGGAAGTGTACCATATAAGCTCGAAGCCAACCAGGACATAGCAGGAACATCACATGCTGAACAGCTTGGATATATCGTATCATACTGGAAATATACAGGGAATAAATCTTGGATTTTAGAACCTGAGACATTTTTTGTTACGATTACGTAATTTATGAGTGGATTTAAAGTGACAGGAAGAACGCAAATCGTACCCTATGGTAAAAGGGGGATTTAAAATGCCTTGGCAATATAAAATAGGATACTTGTTGGGTCAGCCGGTAGGGATTTCGTTTGTAGATGGTACAGGAACTTCAGGGGTCTTATGTGATGCAGATGGTAACAGTTTGTAAGTTATGGAGTATTTATATCAATCACAATTTGCGATGAAGCATTATACCTATAACATGATCCAAGATCTTCATCCTTTTCCGGGCTGTTAATTAAAATAAATAGTCAAAAGACCGTCAATTCGTTTAGAGGCTCTGTTACGAATTCACGGTCTTATTTTTTTATCATGTGGATTATATGAGGTCCTAAGGTGAAGACAAGGTAAAAGGGTCTTACCACCTGCGCACCAAGTATTACCGCATGGGGATCACGGTTTTAAAGGAGAATTGGTTGGAATATTATGCTAATATCTTACTATAAAATCTTGTTTTAGAAGGAGGAGTTTTTTATGTCAAGAAAGGCTTATAGTGCACCTGGAGCTGTTGCTGTTGGTCCTTACTCACATGCGATTGAAACAGGTGATTTAATATTCCTATCTGGACAAACCCCAGTAGACTCACAAAATGGAAAGCTTGTAGAAGGTGATATTGTTGAACAGACAACTCAATGTTTTAAAAATCTATTCAACGTATTGGATGCTGCAGGTTTAACTCCTGAACATGTTCAAAAAGTGAATGTATTCTTAACTAATATGGATAATTTCACAGCAATGAATGAAGTATATTCTAAACAATTCACTGAGCCTTATCCTGCACGGACAACTATAGGAGTGTCATCACTTCCTCTTGGTGCACAGGTTGAAATTGAGATGATAGCTAGAAGATAAAACTTAAGAATTGTAAAAGGGCCTGACCCTCTATACGGTAAAGCATTACCGCACTAGGGGTCAGGCCCAACTTACCAAGCCCAATCTAAACAAAGATTGGGCTTATTGTTTATCATCTATTCGTGAAACCATTTGTGAAACAAGAATTTTCGGGTCGTCACTGTGACGTAATCTAGGTCATTTTTTATCAACAGATGGTAATTGGATATAACCGATGTTCCCTGGGTTTTGAGAACCAACCATTAAGTAAGAGTGCCCATTTAAATTATCGATGGCCTGTATTCCAGTTACTTCACCGCCGTCCGGTGCAGAGATGATACGAGAAAGTTTCTTTGTATCGACATCATATGCCCAGCCAATATTATTTACATGATTGCCAGTATCCTCAGCAATAAATAGGGTTCTTAAGTTTTCAGAGTATACAATGTTGTCAGGATTGGCAATTTTATCAAGATGTGCTTTGTTTCCTTCTGCATCTTTTGGAATGTCTTCACCGACTACGATAGCTTCCATTTTAGTTGCCACATACTTACTGTCAATAGTGTTGCCTTCACGATCTGTTTGTCTTTCAGCTAGATTCATTTCATAAATCCCACCAGCATTGATTTTTGGTAGTCGAATATCATCTACAGGATCATTTGGATTTTCTTCCATGGCTTTTGCAATCGTGGACATAGCCATGTAGATTTTGTTATCGGCTTTATTGAATGTGAGTGTCTCCATCTTATTAAATTCCGAAGTTGCTCCAAGGATAGCCCCATAACGGCGGGATTCTAGGAAAGCCGCTGCTTTTTCCATGCCTGGTTTTACTTTCAAAAACTCTTCACCAGTTGCCGTTTTAATATGGCTGAAGCCATTTGCTAATGCATACTCTTTATCATTTGTAGTTTCAAAAATATCACTGAATGAAAGAGTTTCAGCTAATTCTTTCACTTCTTCGTCTGTTGCATGTCCTAATTTAATCCATTCTAAGTTACCAGCACCGCCGTTTTCAGCACTAGTTTGTTCAAATTTTGCGGCATATAGTGTTCCAGCCGATAAATCTTTTTCTTTGTCAGCGATGTACATAAAGGACATCACATAGCCGCCGTCATCTCCATAGTAAACAGTACGGTTATCAGGTGCTACTGTTACATTTTCAAAGGATAACCGGCCCATACTGTGGTGTTTCACTGCTTTTGCTTCACCATTTGGGTGAACGGATACTTCTGTTGTATAGCCATATAAGTATGGATTTCCAATAGCATTTGGATCTTGATAATAATTCCGTGCGAATTGTGTAACAGATGATTTTTCAGGATTTTCTTCATGGGCACGAGCGTTTGGTTCGTACTCTTCACTGCCTAAATGAGTGTTCCAAGGGGATAAAATGGCGGCACATGGAGTCCATACACCACCATATTCTGAAAAATCAATTGGTTCAATATCAGTAATTTTGAGTTCGCCTGTTTTCTTATCTTGTTCGACAGTATTTAAATATAACGCTCTTGGTACCGTCCCAATTTCATTGCTTGGCATACTCTCAAAATGATTGATCATATACAACTTACCGCTTTTGCCATTTACACTAAGAAGTGAGTTTGCATCTGGTGCAGTTGAGACAATAGGCTCACCGTTTGCTTTCGTGATGACATTGCCGTTGATGTCGTATGCAGCTCCGACGATTTTGCCATTAATGATATCACCAGGCTGAGCTAACGGAGAGTAATCTAAATCAATTGTTTTTTTTGTACCATCTTTTAAAGTCACTTGTACTTTGGCATCACTGTACATAGTAGATTTTTCCTCATTAGTAGCAGGTACAGGCATACCAATAAATTCAACAGATTTTACGCTATCTACTTGTTTATGCGGTTCAGCAAATACATTAGCCGCAGATGGAAATAGAATGGCTGCACTTAATAGTGGAATAATGATCTTTTTTTTGTTCATAATATAGAACCTCCCATAGATTACTAGAATTTAATTTCATAATCACCTTAATCCTAGATTATTAAAGGAGTGTTAAAGGCATATTGAAGAATTGTAAAGTTCCGTAATTTTTAAAAAAATCATACTATATTACTAGCTATAAAACATGACTTAAGGATTAGTTGTGTGTCAAAAGGTGGAAGGTGATCACCTATTTCGTGAAACTATTTGTGAAACAAGAATATTCGGGTCGTCACTGTGACTATTTCTATTTACCTAGTTCTATTTTCCTAATCATTTAAATATAATGAATATTTACGTTGACTTTACATTCTATTAATCTAGCGAACATAATTACTCCCTATAATTTGAATCGTTAAATAAATTATTTGGAGGCATAAAAATGGGATCTCGTATGAAAAAGGCAATTCCAATTATCGCAACAACAGTGCTTGCTACAACAGCTTTTACAACCCAATCCTTTTCTAATGATGGAAATGGTCATAAAGTTGAAGCAAAAGAATTTTCACAGGAAGAAGTAAAACAGAAAAACGCTACATGGCTTGCAGGTGATCATCACGTACATAGCGAGTGGAGTGTTGGCTGGGACAATTCTACAAATCCACCGACACCTATCCGAGCTGGAGATGCCATTTACCCGATTTCGAAAAATGCGGAAAAGGCTAGGGAGTATGGTCTTGATTGGGTGATGACAACTGATCATGGGGGTCCGAACCATTCCAAGGTTAATTTAGAGCAAGCCTATCCTGAATTATTGAAATCACGTGAAGCTGTTCCTGAAGTTCTTCAATTCTACGGGATGGAGTTTGACACACCTGCTGCAGACCATAGTTCACTCATGATTCCGAAAGTTGAAAATGAGTCACAAATTCTTTATGACATTGAAAGCAAATTTAATAAGCGTGATCCTTATCCTAATGACGGAAGCAGAGATACTGAGTCCACAATGATCGAAGCACTTAACTATATGAAACAATTAGACGAGAGCGAACAGCCAATTCATATTGCACATCATCCATCTCGTTCAGCAAAAGGTGACGGCCAATGGGGACAAGATACACCACAGGAGTTTCGTAATTGGAATGATATAGCTCCAAATATCTCTATTGGTATGGAAGGCGCTCCTGGTCATCAGGCTACAGCAATCAATCCGGATGGTTCTCAAGATCCTAAAGGTGCTCGTGGTTCATATGGCAACTATCCAACAATGGGCGGATTTGATCAAATGGCGGCTAAGGTTGGTGGACTATGGGATTCTATGCTAGGTGAAGGAAGACACTGGTGGATTACAGCTACTTCTGATTCGCATGTAAACTGGCGTGATGGTGGTGGCGATTTCTGGCCAGGTGAATACTCGAAGACATATGTAAAAGCAGAGAAAGACTATGATGATATCATGCAAAGCATTCGTAATGGAAATGTTTTCGTTACAACCGGCGACCTCATCTCTGAACTTGACGTAAAAGTTCAAGCTGGCGGAAAATCTCCTTGGTTTGCGAAATCCAAAGGAAATTCAGCAACGATCGGTGAAACGTTAACGATACCAGGAAAATCTAAAGATGTAACAGTAACAATACGTATTAAAGATCCAAACGCAGCAAATGCCAATGGCGATAATCCGACAGTTGATCATGTTGACTTAATTATGGGTGAGGTTACTGGAAAAGTAGAAGATCGTTCATCTGCAACAAATGCGACAACGAAAGTCGTCAAAACCTTCACTAAAAAAGATTGGAAGCAAAAAGGTGAGTACATCGAGATTACTCATACACTAAAAGATGTTGATAAAGACAGCTATATCCGTTTACGTGGAACAAATACTCAACAAACAGAACCTGAAATTGATCCTCGAGGAGAAAATCCGTGGTCTGACCTTTGGTTCTATTCAAACCCGGTGTTTATCAAAACTTCAAAATAGGTTATAAAACATGAAATAAGGCGAGGAGACGAAGACCTCCTTGTCTTTCCTTTTTTCAGCATGAGCGAATGAAACTATTTAAATATGGAGGATTCTATGAAAAAGCTATTTTTATTGATTATAATGATGATTTCAATTACCTCTTTACTAAAATCTCCCTCTGCATATGCCCATACCAATAACAGTGAAGGGTACTCCCATATTAATGTGAACGGGAGTAATCTCAATTATGAACTGAAGCTCGATCTTACAGAACTTGGTCATTCAATGCAAAAAGAAATGGATAATCAGCAAGAATTTGATACGAAAATGGTTCAGGATTATATAAATACCCATATTGAACTTTATGCAGATAGTGTTAAAGTCGAGGGTGTCATAGAAACTTCTGATGTTGAAACGATTAATGAGCGACAGTTTGCGGTAATAGACCTAAACTATGAGCTAGAAGAAAAACCTGAAAAATTAGTCTTAGACTATAATATTTTTTTAGATGATTCAGATCCCAGTCATGCCAATTATGCAACGATTAAATTAGATGGTAAACAACAAGAGGCGGTTCTGTCATACGAATCAAGAGAGCTTGAAATTGGAGAAGTGACCTTTTTTCAATCAGCGAAGCAGTTTCTATTACTTGGATTAGAGCATATCTTTACAGGTTATGATCATATCCTGTTTGTTATTAGCTTATTATTTGGGGCAAAAAACATCCGAAACATTTTCTCCTTGATTACGGCGTTTACGATCGCCCACAGTATTACTTTAGCACTTGCAACACTAGATATTGTTCAATTACCTGGCAGGTTAGTAGAGTCTGCCATTGCTTTAAGTATCATTTACATAGCACTTATCAATATTTTTAACCCTAACTCAAAGCATCAGCCATGGCTTGCTTTTGGTTTTGGACTTATCCATGGATTCGGTTTTGCAGGAATACTCTCGGAGATGCGACTTGATGGAAGTCATTTGGTCACTTCCCTATTATCATTTAATATCGGTATTGAAATTGGACAACTTATCATCGTTTCAGTGGTATTCCCAATCCTCCTGTGGTTAAAAAAATTGACATTCAAACCTATTAAATGGGTGGTTCCAGGAACTTCGGTTGCAATTTTAGCATTCGGAATTGTTTGGTTTGTAGAAAGGGCATTCTAAAAAAGGTATAGCACGTGAACATAAAAATTTCCCAAAACGACTATGAAATTTTCTAGTGGTGATGGGGATTTTTTTTTATAAAAGTATACGCTGTAATCCGTTTGTGTTATAACAGTACTTTAATGTAAATTCTATGATTCGGTCGTCACTGTGACGCGTATTGAACTTGTTTATTGGTTGCTGTTTTACTATCATTATTGTAAGTGTTTTTTTCATCACTGTGACTTAATCTAAAAAAGGGGAATTTATAATGACGAAAATTGGGGTTATTGGACTTGGAGATATTGCACAAAAAGCGTATCTTCCTGTTTATAGTGGATTAAAGGAGATAGAGTTTCATTTTTACACAAGAAACCAAGAAAAGTTACGGGAAATTACCGACCAGTATCGGTTTGAACATATTCACTCCGACCTCAAATCCCTGGTTGATAGTGGGATTACGGGGGCATTCATCCATTCGTCGACATCCTCTCATGAAGAAATAGTTAATCTGCTTCTACAACACGGGATTCATGTGTTTGTGGACAAACCCATTACGGATAATTATGAAGGTGCTAAAAGACTTGTTGAACTGGCGGAGGAGCGGGGCCTTATTCTTATGACCGGATTTAATCGCAGATTTGCCCCTTCGTATAGAAGTTTGAAGGAAGTATCTCAGCCAAATATGATTGTGGTCCAGAAAAACCGTAATAATCTACCTGGTGAGCCGAGGACGTTTATTTTCGATGATTTCATCCATGTAGTGGATACGATGAGGTATTTATTTCCGCACCCGATCGATGACATTGTTGTGAATGGCCGTATGGATCATGAATCCTTATTTCATGTGGTGATTCAGTTTATTTCAAAAGATGGTACGGCAATCGGCATTATGAACAGGGATAACGGGACCACTGAGGAAATTGCCCAAGTTATGGGTCCGTTCGAGAAGCGGACGGTCACGAATGTATCCAACTTAGTCATTTCGAAAGGTATAGAAAATAGTGAGGTTCGGAGCAGTGATTGGGAGCCAACCTTGTTTAAAAGAGGGTTTGAGCAAATGGTGAAAGATTTTATTCGTGCTGTCAGCACAAATTCGGAAACCTTAATTTCAGCTCGGGATGCATTGAAAACCCATGAAATGTGCGAAGAAATTCTTACGAAACTAGCGGAACAGAAGTAAGGTAATAAAAAAGGGAGCTGTCCTAAGTCAAACCAAATAACTTAAGGGACAGCCCCATGCATTTATATTCTATTAATTTGGTTTTTTACCATTGTTAATAATAATGTGTGGAACTGCGACTAGGTCACTTTTATTTCCAACTTTATCAACCACATAAGCTTTCATCTTATGAATTCCCTGTGATAGGGATTGTGTTTTGATCACAGCAATACCATTCTTATTCGCTTCACCAACACCAACTGTTTCATCATTATCGACAATGAACACTTTTGCTCCTGGCTCAGTCTCAATTGTTATCTCTGGTGTACTGTTGTTCGTAGACATTGGTTTTACTGGGTCTAAGATGATTGGGGCTTCTGGTAGCGTACTTTCTTCACCATCACGAACATAAGCAAATAATTCTGCTCCGCGTGAAAAGTAGATATTCCCTTCATCATCTTTTGCATAAAGAGAAGCGTTGTCATCCAAGATTTCTATTTCCCAGTTATTTGGATTGAATTTAAACAATCGACCTAAAGATGTTCCATAGAAGTTGCCATCCTCATCAAAGTCTAAGAATGCACCTTTCCAGTAGTGACTAACTCCATCCCAGCTATAGCTGAACAACTCTTTTGACTGAAGAACTTCACGGGATTTTGGATCGAATTTAAAGATTTTACCTCGAGTCATGCCCCATAAATAACCTTCGTCATCAAACTCAAGTGCACCAATACCTCTTTCCCCAGGAATCGGAGTACCTTCGTATATTTTTTCTTTTGTTTCTGGATCGAAAATAAATAGCTTTGCATCATTAGCGGTCGGCGTACTATCCAATCCACCATACACACTTGTACCGCCATAGATTAATCCATCTTTGTATTGGAGAGAGATAATGCTTTGATCTTGGACAACATTTCTAAATGTTTCGTGCTCACCTGTAGCTTCATTTAATATGGAAAGTGTTCCACCTAACACACCATAATCAGGAACAGTACCTACAAAAACTAGACCATCACCTTCTGCCCAGGCAAATGGGCGATCCTGTTCCATACCATTTAATGAAAAAAGGACCTTTGGATTAGTTTGTTTTTCAGGAACGGTCGGATCATGTTGATAAGGAAGGGTAGGGTCATATTGATAAATATTGGCTCCAGGATAGACACCTAAATATAAATAATTCTCTGTCGCTATAATACCTTCCCCTTGTCCAAATCCGGTAAAACTTGTAATTTTATCATCTGTAGTAGAGTAATAGGCGAATCCACCAGAATGGTAACCACTGGAATAGATATTTCCATCTGGACCTAAGGCAATCGATTGAATGCTGATTGGTTGTCCTTCAATTTGGGCTGTCATTTCTTTTGATTGACCCGTTGTTGGATTATAAATCCAATAGGTTCCATTAAAACGTAAGCTTGTTAAATTTAACCCTTCAAATCCTGGTTCATCGAGTTCAATCCAACCGAACCCTTTGCTGCTCCAAGTGTCATTAAGTTCTGTCGCTGACAATTCTAGCGTATCTAAATCATAGGAATGAATTGTAGTTCCTTTGTGAAAATAGACTTTATTATCTGCATCGAGAGGGGAGACCATGCTGCCTTTTACTTGCGTGATTTCATCAACCCAAGTTTTATTAATCAGATCATAAACTAGTAGAGAGCTAGATTTTTCTAAACGAGTAAATAAATAATCACCGCGGATATCAACATCATAAGGGGTTCCTTCATCTTGGTTCTCTTCTGGTAGAAGGATTTCAGTTTTCTCTCCACTGGTCAAATCATATTCGATTAGGTGTTGTTCAATTCCCACACCAACATAAAGTTTTCCTTCATATACTTGAACATCTCTTGCATATCCTGCACCTTCAGCCGTTGTGCCGAAATCAGTGAAACGGTCTGTTACTGGATCGTACATAAATACTTTCCCATTTGGCCATGTTCCGCCATAAATACGACCATTTTCATCGGACGTGATTCCCCAAGTTGCTCCTTCTGTTTCTGTTGCCCTCCCAAGGTCTTCAAGTACATCTGTTTGCGGGTTATAACGGAAAAGGTTGGTCGTATCTGCGAGATAAACCATACCCGAAGGATCAACGGTCACTCCCCAAATCGAACTTGTATTATTTAGCTTGTGGCTAGCCACTTTTTCACCAGTAACCGTATTAATCACGTTAAATACTCCGGAAGACGCAACAAAAGTGGCCTGTATTCCATTTGGCCCCTCTCCATAAGCACTCGAGAAAATTCCAACGGTGTAATGTGGTACACCTAATTTTTTTACAAACCCTTGTGTCCCGGTTGTTCCTGCATGAGTTTTAATAGGTTGTGGTGTAATAAACATTGAAAAAAGTAGGACAAATGATAGTAGAATAAAAAATAAACGTTTCATTCATTTAATCTCCTTATTTCTTGAATTATAAAAATCCGCGACCTACTAGAACGAATGTATCTACTACATAGAACGAAGAGGTCGCGGACAAATGAAAGATGCAATTAATTATATTTTGGTAACCAATCCCCATGTGCTTCAATAAGGTCATCACATAATGAAACAATATCATCTAGAGACAATTCAGCAGCTGTATGTGGGTCAAGCATAGCAGCCTGATAAATATATTCTTTTTTCAGCGTCATTGCGGCTTCGATTGTAAGTAATTGCGTATTAATATTTGTTTGATTTAAAGCTGCTAATTGTTGTGGGAGCTCTCCAACATAAGTAGGAGCAATTCCGCTTCGGTCAACAACACACGGGACTTCCACACATGCTTTTTCTGGTAGATTACTAATCAAACCACCAGTGTTTAAGACATTACCCCCAAATTTAAAAGGGACATCTGTTTCCATTGCCTCAATAATGTATGAGCCATATTCGTGCGTACGTTCATGCGTTAGATTTTTGTTATTTACCAAAACCTCACGCATATTTTTCCAGCCTTCAATTTGATTGACACATCTTCTTGGATATTCATCCAATGGAATATTCAAACGATCAATTAACTCTGGATATTTACTTTTGATAAAATAAGGATGATATTCGGCATTATGCTCCGATGACTCGGTGACATAATAACCAAAGTGTTTCATTAATTCGAAACGAACCATATCATCATGTTTCGTTTTTTGCTTTACCATTGCTCTTTGCTTGATTACTGGGTATAAATCTTTTCCGTCACGCGTAATTTCCAACAGCCATGCCATATGATTAATACCTGCAATCTTCCACTGTACCTTATCTTTTGGCATTTCCAAAGAATCTAATAGTCTACTAGCACATACTTGGACACTGTGACATAATCCGACAGTTTTAATATTTGTATACCGTAACATGGTACCAGTCAAAACTGCCATTGGGTTTGTATAATTTAAAAACCAAGCATTAGGACAAACTTCTTCCATATCTTTAGCGATGTCCATAAGAACCGGGATCGTACGTAAGCTACGGAAAATACCGCCGATTCCAACTGTATCGGCAATAGTTTGTCGTAGGTTATATTTTTTTGGTATCTCAAAGTCAGTGATTGTACCCGGATTATACCCACCTACATGAATCGTGTTAATTACATATTTTGCATTTCTTAAAGCCTGTTTACGGTCCGTATAGGAAGCAATTTTCACAGTTGAATGAAGACTTTCCTTTAAGTTAGTCAACATGGCTTCAGATTCTTTTAATCTTTCTTGGTCAATATCAAATAATGCAAATTCAAAATCTTGAAGCGCTTCTACCGTCATGCAATCACCTAGTAGGTTTTTAGCAAAAGCTGTACTTCCTGCTCCAATGATGGTTATTTTTGACATTAAAGTTTTCCCACCTTATTTACGTGAATTTCCAGAGTTCATTTCGTTCTTATATACTACCCGAGTTCCGTTACTTTGCAATCTCAGTCTCAATTGCTTTTTCTGCAGCATCAAGTGCTTCCTGCGGGGTTTTTTCGCCTGCCATCATGGCTTGTAATTCTGCCTGAATTAATGGCATGATTGCTCGACCTTTCGGATGGATTACCCCAGGTAGTGCGTATTGTGTGTTCGCTGCAACATAACCTAAAGGATCTCCTTCAGCAAAAATATCTTTAGCCGATTCCCTTGTAGGTATAAAGTTTGTTAAAGAATTAAAAGTTCTTTGATTGTCTGCATTTGTAATTGTTTTTAAAAACTCAGCAGCTGCATCTGGATTATCACTATTAGAAGCAACAACAAACATTCCTGTCGTACCATAAGCGAATTGTTCCTTGTTTTTTAGTGGTGGTGAAATGACAAAATCAAAATCTCCCTCTTCTTGTAGTACAGATATTAAATCTGCAGATCCCATTACAGCTAATATTTTTCCACCTAACCATAATGCGTTATGATCCGTAGCCGTTATTGAATCATTAGGGATCCATTCCTTTTGATACATGTCATTAATAAGTTCAAAGGCTTCTAAACCTTCTGGGCTATTGATTAAAACTTCATTATCCTCGTTTACAACATTTCCACCTGCCTGCCAAAGCCATGGATACAATGTGTGGTTCATGGAACCACCACCTGGATAGCTCATGGCATAATATCCACTTGCTTTCGCTTTTTCAGCCCATTCTTTAAATTCGTCCCATGTTTTCGGAAGATTATTTGGATCTTCTCCTATTGCTTCAATGACATCGACATTATAAAAGAATGTTGTTGCTTCCTGTAATATTGGAAGGCCGTAAGTTTTACCTTTCCACTGAGTCGCCATCAATGCTGTTTCACCAAAATCATCCATATCGTTGTCTTCTAAATAGGGATCAAGTTCTAATAACATACCTACATCAGCATATTGTGGCATTTGGTCTGGAATGGCATAAAAAATATCTGGACCCGTGTTAGAAGCAAGTGCGGTAAGTATTTTCTGATCACGGTTTGCCCATGGTATGGTTTCAAAATTTACTTTTACATCATATTGTTCTTCAAAAGAAGCAATCATTTTGTCCCACATCGCCGTTTCTGCTTCCGGACCACCCGTATATGGATGTGCCCAAACCGTGATCTCACCAGAAATACCCTCATCATCAGCAGGGTCATTTTTATCCGCTGGCGGGGTTGAACCTTCATTAGCATTACATGCGGCTAGTATAAATCCAAAAGTAAATAAGACCATTAAAAGACATAAGCCTTTCTTTTTCAAATAAAATACCTCCCTAGGGTAATTTTGAAAACAAACGTCTCCTGAAATAACAAATCGAATAAACCTATATGTTTTAGATCCCTCCTTTATTTATTGAACTGCAAGCGCTAACAAAGTAGATTACATTATTATGGTAAATTATTTTAAATTTTGCGACAAGTCTATATAAGGTCTTTAAATAAAATGGGTAAAAAATCCCAGATTAAGGGAAGTGAGCTAGCTTCTGCTGAAGGAAAAGGGTAGAATCTATGTATAAGCAATCGAAAATTACCCGTTGCTTAAACAGGTACACTATTGAAAAAGGGAGCTCAAATGATGGATAATAACGATATTTTAATCCGATTGAGATATGCATTGGAAATAAAAAATAAAGAAATGGCAGAGATTTTTAAACTTGGTGGCATGGACGTGCCAGTACCAGATGTTGTAAAGATTCTTACAAAGACATATGATGAAGATGATTTTGAGAATGAAGATCAAATAAAGTGTACCCACAGTATGTTAGACTCATTTTTAAATGGCCTTATTATTTACAAAAGAGGGAAGCAGGAGCCAAAACCAGGACAGCCTAATCCACCAGAACCTACACTAAAGACAAGTGGGAACGTAAATAATCTTCTATTAAAAAAAGTCAAAATTGCACTAGCTTTAACGACTGAGGATATGCTAGATATTTTTGATAATGTAGGATTACGTGTAACAAAAGGAGAGTTAGGGGCTTTATTACGAAAAGAAGGACATAAGAATTATAAAGAATGCGGAGATAATTTCGCCAGAAACTTTTTAAAAGGGCTAACGATCAAATACAGAGGGTAGAGCCACTGCCACTCATTTAATGAGGTTCTAATTTATCATTCCAATTAACAACATAGAAAGTGATTGTTTATAGAGGTTTCCTAAAAGTTTTATGACTTTTGGGAAGCCTTTTTTTATAGCTATATCAAGTGGTTGCAGGGAATAAAATTTCATTTTACCTCACGATAAAATATATTGTCAACAAGAAAATTTGAAAAACTTTCAAAAAAATGTTACAATAATCTTACAATTGTTTTTCTATATCAATTTTTAAAAGCGAAGAACAAATCAATCAGTTATGTGGGATTTAAGGAAACAAGTTGAATAAAATGATCAATTTACTATCTATTAGTAACCGGGTTTTTTTATTCTACAAGGAGGACTAGAATAATGAATCTTATTAATAAGAAAGTTACACACAAACGTTTTGGTATGGGTAGTATAGTTGAACATAATGACTCTAGTATTGAAATCCATTTTGAGTCGGAAAATAAAAAGTTTGTTTTCCCTGATGTTTTTGAAAAACATCTAAAAATGCATGATAAAAGTATTGCTAATTCACTTGAAAAAATGATTCAAGAAAAGGAAATGGAACGAAAAGAAGAAGAATCGAAGAAGGAAGAGGAACGAAAACTACATCGGAAAAAACAGGAACTTCGCTTGGAATATGAAAAACTTATGAAAAATCATAAACTTCATCCAGAATCACAAATGGTTTTTTGGTGTGATCCAGAAGAACAGAATCGTTCTCTATCTGAGTGGAAGGTTTTTTCAGGCGAAATTAAAAGTGGAACGAACAAGGGGAAGCCAAATAAACCAATCCGCTTGCACCAAAATAGTGCTGTCCTGTTAACCGAAATAGATGACAGCAAGCCTGAAAAAGACAGACGTATCTTAGGTGTCTATATGGTAAAGGAAGGTTTTATCGGTAAGCTTTGTGAAGATGGATATATTCCAGCTCATTCCACATACAGGATCCAACTTTCAGAACAGGAATCTGAGCAGATGCTTTTCTGGAAATATTACGTCAATGAAAAGCACCCTCACAAAATGACATGGAATACAGGGAAATACCGCTATTTTGATAACCTATGGATGGCTCAAATTTTGCTCGATATCGTTTCGTTGAAAAGTGATCCAAAGGAACGAGAGCTTGCCCAACAATTCTTTGAACATTTTTGTAAAATGAATCAACTCACAGAGCAAGAGTTACAAAAGCCTAATGGTGCATTAATGCGTGATTAGTCGTTTGCTATTGACTGACACAATTTCCCCACTCATCACTATTTGCGATCAGTGCCAGGCTGTCGTGTAGTTTTTTGCGTGGTTGGAACTCATAGAATAGAAAAGCAGTTGATATAGAATCTCTATACCATCTGCTTTTTTGTAGTTGCCTTTTTTTGCGTCTTGCAATATTTATTCTGCAGTAAAAGGCGGAACTGCCTGTTTGCGTGAAACACGAGATTTTTTTTAGAAAAAATGGTCAAAAAGCGGGAGAAAAGGAAAGACTTTATTTAAAGAGGATTGAATGCAGGTTTCGGAGGATGAATAGTAATGAGTAATGTTAAATTAAGGCCTTTAGAACGAGTTGACTTAGGATTTGTCCATAAATTAAATATTAATGCAAACATCATGTCCTATTGGTTTGAGGAGCCATATGAGTCATTTGTTGAATTGCAGGATTTATATGATAAGCATATTCATGATCAGGGTGAAAGAAGATTTATTGTACAAAAAGGCGATGAAATGGTGGGGTTAGTTGAATTAGTAGAGATTGATTATATTCATCGTAGGGTTGAATTCCAAATTATTATTGATCCCAATCATCAAGGGCATGGATATGCGAAGTCTGCAACCTATCTCGCAATGGACTATGCGTTTTCTGTATTGAATATGTATAAATTGTATTTAATCGTGGATAAAACGAATGAAAAAGCGATTCACATTTATCAAAAACTTGGTTTTCAATTTGAAGGAGAATTAATTGATGAGTTTTTTGTTGATGGTGAATATCATAATGCAATAAGAATGTGTATGTTTCAACATCAATATTTTAATAGGGGTTCTTAAAAAAATGCACTAAAGAGGTTGGAAAACACAACTCATATTCAGGAAATCACACATCAGTTCAAGGAAAACGGAGTGCCGATGAATGGACACTCCGTTTTTTTCTGTTATCTTTGTACGTTTTAGTAAGGAGAGAATGGAATATTATAATTTGGATAGTATGAGTATGGGTAATATGGTGGGTACGGCGGATAATAATAAGGGTATGGTGGGTAATAATAACCATATCCTGGACCTGGAGCTAGTAGTGCACCAGTGGCTAGACCTCCTAAAAATCCTAAACCAAAGCCTGGTCTACCAAAACCAAAACCAGGTCTACCGAATCCAAAGCCCGGTCTGCCAAACCCAAAGCCTGGTCTACCAAAACCAGGTCTACCAAATCCAAATCCGGGGCGTATTCGTTGATCATTGACATCAATTATTTCTTGATTAAATGGTTCCTGTAAACCGATATATGGATAATCATTAGTCAAAGCAAATCCCTCCTGTTTATTTAATACACTAAAGGATATGCTAAAGTAGCCTATTTGGGTTGGGCATATGCCTCAAGCTAAGAAATTAATACAAGTTTGTTAGAATTCGAATCCACATTTTTATATCCCAAAATCTTATAGTTTAGCTTTTGAGTTTGATCCTCATGTAGACTCGTTGAGTGAACCATACGTAAATGAATCCAAATACATAATTGTTTGGGTATTCACACCATATCTGTTATTGACTGAGCAAGAGAATGTGATAAAATCTAGAAGATTTTAAGAATTGGAATAAATACTTCAACATGCAGAAGAAAAATGAAGCCAACATATGAAAGAAATCAAGTAAGCTATTGAGGGAGCTAATATATGCAAAAACAAACCTTACATGAAAACCTTATTAGTGCAAGTGAAAATGGATTATTGGAAGATGTAGAACGCCTCCTGCAAATAGGAGCTAGCATTCATTAAAAAGATAAAAATGGTAAAACCGCTTTAGCAATTGATGCAATTGAGAATGCAATCAAACATGATCCTACAAATCCTTTGTACCATTTGCACAAAAAGCAGTCTCTCGAATTTGTAGTAAAATAAATAGATCTATCCAAAGGAGAATACACGAATGGAAGATAGAAGTACGTTCAAAGAAGATCTACATAAAAAGAACTCCTATATGCTGTTAAATGTTCGATTAGAAAGTGGCTATAAATATGAAGATGGGCAGGTTGTCGCCACTGAAACAGAATTACGTCATATCGAAATAGAAAACGGTATTATTAAGAAAATACAAGATACTCATCTACCATATAGAAGTGAAATAGATTGCTACGATGCGATGGGAATGCTTCTCCTCCCAGCATTTAAGGACATGCATATCCATTTAGATAAAACCTACTATGGGGGTCCCTGGAAGGCAGGAGCAAATCGAAAAAGTATTTTTGACATGATTGAATTAGAGGAGGAAATACTGCCAGAGCTACTGACAACGGCACAAGAGCGTGCGGAAAAATTAATTGAGCTAATCCTGAGCTACGGTTCAACATATGTTCGAAGTCATTGTAATATTGATCAGACTGTCGGGCTAAAAAATCTCGAAAAATTAAAGGCTGCCCTTGAGAATTATTCAGATGAAATTTCACATGAGATCGTAGCTTTTCCTCAACATGGATTGCTTCGCTCTAATGTAGAAGGGTTATTACGAGAGGCTATGGAGCTTGGCGTAACACATGTAGGAGGTCTTGATCCAACCGTTGTTGACGGAAATATGGATAAGTCTTTGGAAAAAATGGTACAAATCGCAGTTGACTATAACAAAGGCATTGATATTCATCTTCATGAGGGTGGGGAAACAGGGATTAAAGCTATTAATAGATTGGCTGATTTAACCGAAGAGGCTGGACTAAATGGAAAAGTAACAATCAGCCATGCATTCTCACTAGCTTCATTGTCGGAAGAATCAGGAATCGAGCTTGCAAACCGATTAGCTTCATTAGGTATTTCAATTGCCTCAACTGTTCCAATTGGTAAATCGGTGATGCCAATTCCACTCTTTCAAAAGCAGGGAGTTGAAATCCTTCTCGGAAATGACAGTATTACAGATCATTGGTCACCGTTTGGGATTGGTGATATCCTTCAGAAAGCGCATCTTGCCGCACAATTATATGGTTGGAGCAATGAATATAACTTATCACGCGCTTTATCCCTAGCCACTAGAGGCATTACACCTTTAGATAAAGAGGGAAATCAAGTCTGGCCCAAGGTTGGGGATGAAGCTACTGCTGTCCTCGTATCTGCCAGCTGTTCAGCTGAGGCTGTAGCAAGGTTACCAAAGCGTGCTGCTGTTCTGCATAAAGGTGCATTTTCTTCAGGTTCTTTACAAAAAAAGTAATAGTACACAATGAGTGCTCCTTCTACAAGAAGGCAACTAGCCCATTTGAAGTGAGGTGATGGGAAAATGGAAAGGGAAGACCTAGAAGATCAAATAAACAATGAGTTAATTAAGAATAAAACAAAGCATGAAAAAATCGAATCAGGACACAAATTTCGGGAGGAATTATTGCAATCCATTCGAAAAGGAGATCAGAAATCTGTTGTTCAATATATAAATGGATTTAATGAGTTTCTAAGAGGAGAAACAGACACTTTAGATATTATTAAAAGAGTTCCAAGGAATGAAATACGTGCATTAAAAAACATATTATTATCGCATAATACGCTCTACAGCTATTCAGCGGAAAAAGGTGGCTTGAGTGCATGGCAATGTCATTACCTTTCTGAAAAATACGCAATTATGATTGAGAACGCCAAGTCTACACCTGAACTAGAAGAGATTCATAAAAAAATGCTAGAGGAGTACGCAGACCCTTCAATTCGTTTTATCGAATTTGAGAAAGCAACAATTGCCGAGAAAGCTGAGCATTTTATTAAGATGAACTTTTCTGAGGATATATCGATTGAGGACATATCCCGAAAGTTACATGTGCATTCTTCCCACTTAATGCGTACTTTCAAAAAAGAAAAAGGGATGACAATCAGTCATTATCGAAATTTGGTAAGGATTAAGGAAGCGAAGGAATTATTAATCAATTCTAATCTTTCGTTGATAGAAATCACCTTTATTGTAGGTTTTAAAAATCAACAATACTTTTCTCGTGTTTTTAAAGAGGAAGAAGGCGTAACCCCAAAAGAGTATAAACAAAAAAATAGTAAGTAAAGCCTTTAATCATCTGAAAAAATTGATGAAAGGCTTTTTTTATTTAATGCAATTATAGTGTAAAAGGATGCAATTTTATTGCAAAAGTAATTCGGGATTTTGAGTTAAAATTCTAATATATTAGTATTTTAAACGCTTTCATTATAGCGGCATTTAGGGTTATTTTAAAAAATATAAATCTATTTTATTTACATTGGGGGTTACATCATGGAAAAGAAACAGGTTAGAAAATTTGGTTTCCGGGATCAATTTGGATACATGCTAGGGGATGTTGGTGGAGGATTTGCAAACCTTTACATCGGTTCGTTTTTCCTTTTATTCACCACCTCCGTACTTGGAGTAAGTCCTTATTTCATGGGAACATTGTTTTTAGTTGCCCGGATATTTGATGCATTCACAGATGTTTTGATGGGAAGTATTCCTGATAGATGGAGATTAGGAAAAAGCGGCGATAAATTTTTACCATATATCAATATCTCAAAATGGTTACTAGCAGCATCCATCTTAATTTCATTTGCTGATGTCTCAAGTTGGTCATCAACGGCAATTCATGTATGGGTCGTTTTTGTTTATCTATTCTATGGAATCGCATACACAGCTGATTCAATTCCTTATGGTTCATTAGCGGCTGTTATTACAGATGATCCAATTGAACGTACGAAATTATCTCGTGCTCGTGCTATTGGTGGTATGGTTGTTGGGATCGGATTTTTATCGTTTGTCCCTATGTTTATCTATGATAAATCTGGAAATCTAGTACCTGAAATGTTTTTCTATATTTCTATCGTATTCAGTATTCTTTCTGTTCTTGCTTATACAGGACTTGTCAAATTAACAACAGAACGTATTCGTGATGATAGACCAGTTGGTACTAAACCTGATTACAAATTTACAGATGCCTTAAAAGCTGCCTTAAAGAATCGACAGTTATTAGGGATGATGGTAGCAAGTGTAGGTTCTTTAATTATGATCAATGGTGTTACACAATTAGCTGCAATTGTGTTCTCAGAGTATTACAATAATCCAGGTGCATTTGCGCTTAACTCATTCTTACAAATGGGAGTTACACTGGTATTGTTTCTTTTTGTCCCTACTCTCGTTAAGAAGTTTGGTAAACGTAATATGGTCATTAGTACGGCAAGCTTTAGTTTAATTGCTTCTACACTCCTAACAATCTTTATTATTGAGAATGTTTATGTGTATATAGTAGCCTATAATATCGCTACTATCGCAAATATGGTTTTTGTTATGATCGTATGGGCACTCGTTACAGATTGTTTAGATTTTACAGAGCTTCAAACTGGCAAACGATATGATGGAACACTTTACTCCATTTATTCATTCTCACGTAAAGTAGGTATGGGTGTTGGTTCTGCACTTGGTAGTTATGCTCTAGGTTGGGTAGGATTTGTTTCTGGACAAACTTCTCAAACCCAAGAAGTCGCAGAAGGTGTTTTACGTATGTATAACGGATTACCTATTTTATCTTTTCTCTTAATGATTATCGGTATTGCGTTAATTTTCAACTTGAATAGTACGAAAGCTCAAGAAATGTATACTACATTAAAAGAACGAAGAGCACAAAACTAATCTATTAAATATATACTTTAAAAAATTTTTAAAAGGGGATGTTATTCGATGAGAACTCGGTTCCTAACTAAATGCACAAACGGTGAAGTTGAAGAGTACCTGCAAGAAAATGATCTGATTTTTGTACCTGTTGGTGTAACAGAAACGCACGGAGCATTACCGCTTGATGCAGAAACAGTTTTTGCTGAAGCTGTTGCTTTAAAAATGGCAGAAGCAACAAACGGACTTGTTCTTCACAATCTTCCATATTTCTTTGCGGGTGGGACAGCGATGGCTCGCGGGACCGTTAATATAAGCGTTAAAGAGGGTATGAGATATTTAGAAGCAATAGCTAAATCACTTTTAAAACAAGGCTTCAGACGACAAGTGTATGTAACATGTCATGGTCCTGCTCACATAACATTAAGCGGAATGGTTCGTGATTTCTTTGAAGAAACGAAAGTCCCGATTCTTTATATGGATATGGTGAAAGTATTTGATGCAGTTGAAGATTTAAGTTACTCATTTATGGATAAGTTTAACGATATGAGTATTGGTGCTTATAAAATACTTGGAAGATTAGATGATGTTCCATTGAATGTACCTGAATCCAATTCGGTCACATATGATATACAAAGCATGTTAGATGGCATGAGTAAAAACCCAGGTAACCAACTTGGGAAATATGCATTACAATCTGGAGCCATTGGTTCTTACTTTGATCAAGCATCCGATCACTTAGTAACTCCTCTTTTAACTTCAGAAGAGGAACGTGAAAAAATTGCAAAATCAGGTGTACTTGCGTTAGAAGAACTTATCGAAAAATTAGATATGCCAACAATTGTTGACCTTTTACGAAAAACAGATGAGTACACTCAAAACGACAGTCTACCAAAATACGGTGAATGGTTATAATTTAGGAAAAAACGAGAATTTAATTTCTCGTTTTTTTTGATGGGAATTTATAGTATTTTATATCGCATTAGCAGTTTTGTTTTATTTCTCTGGTGTGAAAGGAAATATACAAATTTGTAGTTTGAAATTACCAGTGAATAAGTTATATTCAATATGAAAAACGAAGCTGCAGGGGAGGAACATTTTTTATGAGAAATATCAATATCCGCATCGCTTCTATTCACGATATTGATGATATTCTTTCAATTTATAATGAGGGTATTGAAGATCGAATTGCAACCTTGGAAACCTCAATAAAAGATAAGGATTTTATGCTTGCCTGGTTTCATCGACATACTGGACGTTTTAAGGTGATAATAGCCGAAGTTGAGGGAGAAATTGTTGGATGGGCAAGTCTAAATCAGTATAATAGTCGTTCTGCATATGATGGAGTTGCTGATTTATCTGTTTATGTTAGAAGAGATGATCGTGGAAGAGGCATAGGAGGAAAATTACTTTCCACAGTCGAGAAGCTGGCTAAGGAAAACGTATTCCACAAAATTGTCTTATTTACTTTTCCGTTTAATGAACTTGGTCAAGGACTTTATAAGAAAAGTGGATTTCGGGAAGTAGGCGTATTTAAAAAACAGGGAAAAATCGATGATCAATTTATTGATGTTATGGCAATGGAGAAACTGTTAGTTTAGGAGTATAAGAAAGTAATTTATGTGTTATGGCCGGTCTGAAATGTATAGATTGGTCACTTTTTTCATAATGAAATATGCAGGCTTCTACTCAAAATCAAAGAGAAATTAAAGGTCAAGTGTGTATCAAAAAATGTAAGGTATTTATACTAATTAGGAAATATAGATTTGACTTGTATTGAAATTGTTTGATATGCATTAAAATAAAGGTTGCGACTTTTATTTAAGTAGAATATTATATAAGCAAAAGGTTATATAAGGGAGTTCTTATGTAAGGAAGGAGAAGACTGATTTGGAGAACATTGAATTAATGGCTAAGCAGCTAAAAGCTGTAAGTGACCCTAACCGATTAAAGCTATTATCATGCCTTAAAAAAGGGGAAGTATGTGTTTGTGATTTTGTCGATGTTTTAAATATTTCTCAACCAGCGGTTAGTCAACAATTGAAAAAGTTGAAGGATGCTGGAATTGTTCTTGAAAGACCCTCGGGTACTTGGAAACATTATCGATTAAATGATGACTTACCTCCATATATTCAGTCTATTATTGATCAATTGCAAGAAATCGCAATCATTAAATGCGATTGTTAAGTATGCAACAGGAGTACTTTAATACATCTAAGTAAGTAGTAGGAGGTTATATATTGATATCAGTAATTTTAGCTTCAGTTATTTTCTTAATTACACTCGTCTTGGTTATTTGGCAACCTAAGGGTTTATCGATTGGTTGGTCTGCTTGTGGTGGGGCTGTCTTAGCTCTAATCGTTGGAGTAGTGGATTTTAAAGATGTAATCGATGTTACATCTATTGTTTGGAATGCAACGTTAACGTTTGTGGCTATTATTATCATTTCATTAATACTAGATGAGATTGGTTTCTTTGAGTGGTCAGCACTTCATATGGCAAGAACCGCAAAAGGAAATGGAATTCGAATGTTTGTGTATGTTTCGATATTAGGAGCACTAGTTGCAGCTTTCTTTGCTAACGACGGAGCAGCGTTAATTTTAACTCCAATCGTTTTAGCGATGGTTCGGAACCTTAACTTCAATGAAAAAATGGTATTTCCATTTATCATGGCAAGTGGATTTATTGCAGATACGACATCTCTGCCACTTGTCGTCAGTAACTTAGTAAACATTGTTTCAGCAGACTTTTTTGGAATTGGTTTTGCAGAGTTTGCATCAAGAATGATTGTTCCCAATCTTTTTTCGTTAGCAGCAAGTATTTTGGTCTTATATCTATTTTTCCGTAAGAGCATTCCGAAGAATTATGATATGACTCAACTGAAAAAGCCAGCAGAAGCGATTCGTGACCTGAAGATGTTCAGATTATCTTGGGTTGTGTTAGGGATACTACTTATTGGATATTTTGCAAGTGAGTTTACAGGAATTCCAGTATCGATTATCGCAAGTATTGTAGCAATCTTCTTCCTCTTCATGGCTAGGAGAAGTTCAGCCGTAAATACACGTACAGTTGTAAAAGGTGCTCCGTGGGCTATCGTGTTTTTCTCAATAGGAATGTATGTAGTTGTATATGGGTTAAGAAATGTTGGGCTTACAGATATCCTAGCAAATCTTATTCAGTTATCTGCTGATCAAGGCTTATTTGTGGCAACAATCGGAATGGGATTCATAGCAGCAATTCTGTCATCAGTTATGAATAACATGCCGACTGTCATGATAGATGCTCTAGCAATTGCAGATACAAATACAAGCGGTGTAATAAGAGAAGCTCTTATCTATGCGAATGTCATTGGTTCAGATTTAGGTCCGAAAATTACACCAATTGGTTCTCTTGCTACCCTTTTATGGTTACATGTTCTTTCACAAAAGGGAGTTAAAATTTCATGGGGAACCTACTTTAAGACTGGTATTATACTAACCATCCCAACATTGTTCATCACACTCGTTGGATTATATATTTGGCTGCTTATTATTCATTAAACAACAAAGGAGATTTCGATTATGTCAAAAAAAACAATTTACTTTTTATGTACAGGTAACTCTTGCAGAAGCCAAATGGCTGAAGGGTGGGGGAAAAAGTATTTAGGAGAAGAGTGGGACGTATTAAGTGCTGGTATTGAAGCACACGGCTTAAATCCTAATGCGATAAAAGCGATGAACGAAGTTGGAATGGATATTTCCAATCAAACATCAGATATTATTGACCCTGAAATTCTAAACAATGCTGATTTTGTTGTAACTTTATGTGGAGATGCTGCTGATAAGTGTCCAATGACACCATCACATGTTAAACGTGACCATTGGGGATTCGATGATCCTGCGAAAGCTCAAGGTACGGAAGAAGAGAAATGGGCAGTGTTCCAACGGGTACGTGACCAAATTGGTGAAAGAATTCAACGATTTGCTGAAACTGGTGAATAATAGAACTACGATAGGAGCTACCACATTTCTCGTTGGTATTTGAAGGATGGGAGGATATGAATGCATATTTAATGGCTATTAACCAGTCATTCTATGCATTCATATTCTCAGTCTATTCATGTAATTAACCTTTCAATATCCGCAAACACGTACCTCCCCTTTATCCTAACCTACCTTTTTTTACCCGATTTTCTTTACGCTTTAAATTTGATATAGTAAAGTTTATAATTTTTAAAGTTATTATAGTTTGATAAAAAGGATTCATGAATGGTTTAGATATTAAAGAAACATGAACATTTCTGAGTTTAACTTTCGGATGTGAGGATGAACTCGTCGATATAGAGAGGATTTGAGTTTGATTATGAAAGATAATTTTTGGCGTGATCTACCACGGCCGTTTTTTATACTTGCACCCATGGAAGATGTGACGGATGTTGTTTTCCGCCATGTAGTGAGTAAAGCAGGCAGGCCTGATGTGTTTTTTACAGAGTTTACGAACACCGATAGTTATTGTCACCCCGAGGGGCAGCAAAGTGTGCGCGGGCGTTTGACGTTTACAGAAGATGAACAACCAATTGTGGCTCATATTTGGGGAGATAAGCCTGAACACTTTCGAAAAATGAGTATCGGTATGGCTGAACAAGGATTTCGGGGTATTGATATCAATATGGGCTGCCCGGTAGACAATGTGATAGAGGATGGAAAGGGATGCGGTCTCATCCGCCGTCCGGAAGTTGCAGCTGAAATTATACAAGCAGCAAAAGCAGGAGGACTGCCTGTTAGTGTGAAAACAAGGCTTGGTTTCATGGAAGTAGATGAATGGCGCGACTGGCTAACACATATTTTGAAACAAGACATTGTTAATTTATCCATTCATTTGCGTACTCGAGAGGAAATGAGCAAAGTCGATGCGCATTGGGAGTTGATTCCGGAAATCAAGAAACTTCGTGACGAGGTGGCACCAGATACACTTTTAACGATTAATGGGGATATTCCTGATTATCAAACTGGCATGAAGCTTGCTACTCAATACGGTGTTGATGGAATTATGATTGGTCGCGGTATTTTTAAAAACCCATTTGCCTTTGAAAAAGAACCGAAAGAGCATAGCAGTAAGGAATTTCTTGATCTTCTACGATTGCATCTCGATCTATTTGACGAGTATTCGTATTTACAAGCACGTTCTTTGGGACAACTTCGTCGCTTTTTTAAGATTTATGTTAAGGGATTTCGAGGGGCGAGCGAGTTAAGAAACCAATTGATGAGTGCAAAGTCAACAGATGAAGTGCGTGCACTGCTTGATAACTTTGCGTTAGAGAATGATATGTAATTAAATCGAAAAAGCTTGTAAAGACATGGATTCTTTACAAGCTTTACTTTGTTTATAGGGAGCTTTGTAGCTGTATTTTTTAAAAACCAAAGAAACTCCACCAGCTTTTTTCATTGAAGGCAAACCAATAGAAAGGCGTTATCGTGGAAAATGCACCATTAACTGCCTATGATAGAGTGAGAAGTTAATAGTCTTTCCTGGTATCTATTAAAGACATAAGGAGGCCAACGATGAATATCGGTGTAATTGGAGCGGGAGCAGTTGCTACTTTTTTATTGAAAGAAATCAATCAAAATCAACTTGAAGAACTACAAATTAAAAGCATTTTGGTACGGAATACAGAAAAATATCGATTGTTGGAGTCAAAATTTGGTGTGAAATTGTTTACTGATCTCAACTCATTTCTTGATTCAGAAATCGATATTGTAGTGGAGGCAGCGAATATACATGCAGTAAAGACTTTGTTGCCATCGGTTATTAAGAAAAAGGATGTAGTGGTAATTAGTGTTGGTGCACTTGCAGATGAAGCACTGCTGAATGAAATTAGTAATCTTGTAAAAGAGTATAAGTATACCGTTCATTTACCGTCTGGTGCAATTGGTGGTTTGGACTTATTGCAAAATGCAAACGCCCTAGGTAAGGTTTATAGCGTTTCGTTGACAACTCGGAAACCTGCCAACTCCCTCATAGATGAAGACATCCGTGAAGCGAAGGTTGTTTTTGAAGGGAAAGCGATTGATGCAATTAAGCAATTTCCGAAAAACATGAACATCTCCATTGTTCTGTCTCTTGCGGGGGTAGGGATAGAGAAGACGAGAGTATGCCTTGTCGCTGATCCGCATATTGAAAAGAACATACATCAAGTGGACATATCAGGTGAGTTTGGTGAAGCAACATTCTCTATCACCAATCATCCATTTCCGGAAAATCCAAAGACGAGCTATTTAGCGGCTATGAGTATTCTGGGGACATTAAAAAGAATGGATGGAAAAATGAGAATTGGTGGGTAATTTAGAGTTTTAAATCACCCCATAATTGATGGAGCGAGCCATTAAGGTTCGCTCTTTTTTCACTTCAATAGACAACCTCTTACTATTGTACTATTGTACCTAGCCTTGTCCGAAGACGGATCACCTTCATACACCCCTGCGCCGACATTGCCTTCGCTTCATCGAGCGTATGAAGAGGAAAAGGGCTGATGAAAAGTTGCTGAACCCCCTTCATCGAGCGTATGAAGAGGAAAAGGGCTAATGAAAAGTTGCTGAATCCCCTTCATCGAGCGTAGAAGAGGAAAAGGGCTGATGAAAAGTTGCTGAATCCCCTTCATCGAGCGTATGAAGAGGAAAAGAGTCAATGAAAAGTTGCTGAATCCCTTTCATCGAGCGTATAAAGAGGAAAAGGGTCGATGAAAAGTTGTTGAATCCCCTTCATCGAGCGTATGAAGAGGAAAAGGGCTAATGAAAAGTTGCTGAATCCCCTTCATCGAGCGTATGAAGAGGAAAAGAGTCAATGAAAAGAGGCTGAATCCCCTTCAACCGGTTGTCTGAAGTTACCTAAACTTCAGACAACCCCGCCCAGGTTTGCCATCATCTTGTCCGAAGCTACCCAAACTTCAACACCCCACGCCGACATCACCCAGTTTCTCGACAAATGTAAACAAAAGTTGATATTAAATTTATATTCGGTTAGTAAGATCGTAATCGAAAGGAATTAAAGGAGGTTTTACTTTTGAGAAAACTGTTACATCCAATTACAGATTGGGTTTCAAGTAAACGTGGGATGTGGATTACGATTATCGCTTGGCTAGTCTTAATGGTCGGATTAAGTGCGGGACCACGGCTTGGCGATTATAAAGTAAGTAATTTTCAATCGCTTCCTGATGAAGCACAATCGATAATAGCCGAGAAAAAGACAGAAGAGCTATTTCCGAATGAGCAAGGGACACCAGGAATCCTTGTATTCCATAATGAAAATGGAGACATTCGTATCGATGAGGTTACACAAATATTAAATGGAATCGAAGCAGAAGATATTAAAGGAATTGAGACCATCCTTGATATTAGCGCACTTCCACCTCAAGCGTTAGCAGGCTTTATCTCTGAAGATGGTACAACCATGATTGTACCGATGGAATTAGAACAAGGCCTTGGCAATAGTGAATTTGCCGAAATAAATGACAAGGCTTCTGAGGTAGGAAATAAGATTGCGGATCAGTTTGAAAATATGTCCTTTTATATCACTGGTCCCGCAGGAATAGCTGGGGATACACTCAAGTTATTTGAGCAAGCGGACGTGGTGTTATTACTTGCAACGATAGGTATTATTGTAGTATTACTTATTGCCATTTACCGTTCACCATTACTTGCATTCATACCTCTATTAGCAACAGCGATTGTTTATCAGGTCGTGAATCAAAGTGTTGCATTACTAGGAGCGGGCGGGTTAGAAATTAATAACTCCACAACCTCAATTATGAGCATTTTGCTTTTTGCTGCAGTGATTGACTATTCACTGTTTGTATTCTCTCGTTACCGCGAGGAGCTAAACAAAGTAGAAAGTAAATATGAAGCTATGAAACTAGCAATGCGTGCAACTGGGGAACCCGTATTTTTTGCTGGAGGAACGGTGTTAGCAGCAATGCTAATCTTATTCTTTGCCAATTTCCGTGACTATCAAAACTTTGCTCCTATATTTGGGCTTGCAATGTTCTTTATTATGTTAGCATCGATAACATTGGTTCCAGCTTTATTTACACTCTTTGGTCGTAAAGCGTTTTGGCCGAAAGTTCCAAAGTATGGCCAAGAAAAAGAAATAAAACACGGAATTTGGGGGCCAATTGCTAAGTTCGTGGTGAATAAACCAGGTTTATCTGGAGGCATTGTTGGTGTTTTCCTACTCATCACCGCATTAAATATATTTAATCTTGATTTTGAATTTGATACTGTCAAAAAGTTCCCCGAGGATTTACCGTCTCGAGTAGGATATGAAGTTGTAGAGTCAAGATATGATAAAGGGGAACTAGCACCAACTGCATTGTTAATTGAAAGTGATGAAGCAATAGCCCAAGACAAAGTGACTGCTTTTGCAGAAAAACTGCAAGAATACGATGAAATTGCAACTGTTCGAATGACAGCACAATCTGAAGACTCTAAGGCATTAAAGCTGAGTGTTGTGTTAGCAACGAATCCATATTCTACAGAATCTATGACCATTATTAAAGATTTACGTGAAGATACACCAAATCTATTGAATGACCTTTCCATATCAGGAGAAGCATATTATAGCGGAGTGACTGCAAAGCTAGTAGATGAACGTGATGTAAATACGAGAGATATCTTTACAATCGTGATACTTGAAACATTACTCATACTCGTACTTTTATTTGCCCTAACTCGCTCAATGAAGATGCCAATTTATATGATGGCAACCATTTTACTTTCCTATGTATCTGCTTTAGGTCTTGGAATCTTCCTTGTCGATATCTTGTTTGGTTATGATGCATTAAGTACCCGAGTTCCGGTATATGCTTTTATCTTCCTTGTGGCACTAGGTATCGATTATAACATCATCCTTGCCTCACGATTTATAGAAGAGAGGAAGACTCATCGAGTTAAAGATGCGCTTGAAGTTGCGATCCGTAATACGGGTGGAGTCATTTCTTCTGCTGGTATCATTCTAGCTGCAACTTTTGCAGCGCTAACAACGATGCCAATTGCCGATCTTTTCGTATTTGGATTCATCGTCGCGATTGGAATCTTAATAGATACTTTCCTAGTACGCGGAATGCTATTACCAGCTTTGATATTGTTATTTGAAAAAGACAAGCAAGCATCGCATAATAGACAGTAAAATAAAATACAAAGGGCTTCCTTCGTATTTTGCTTTTTAGGAGGTTTCACATTATGAAGATCCTTGTTGTAGATGATGATGTCTATATTCAACAGCTAGTATCGATTCACTTGAGCCGAGAAGGCTACCAAGTATATAGAGCAAATCATGCCGAAGAAGCATTAGACTTATTGGAAGAAAAAACAGTTGATTTAGCGATTGTCGATGTGATGATGCCCAAAATGGATGGATTTGAATTGACCAAGATTTTGTCGAACGACTATGATATCCCCGTTATACTGCTTACTGCCAAAGGTCAAATCGATGATAAGGAACAAGGCTTCTTATCTGGATCTGAGGATTATATTGTTAAGCCTTTTGAGGTGAAGGAACTCCTATTCCGTGTTGCCGTTGTGTTACGGCGTGTCGAACGTGCCATGGAAACGGTAATAAAAGTAGGAAATCTCATGATAGATCGAAAAAATTTTGAATTAAATATAAATCATGAGACAGTCCTTCCACCATTAAAGGAATTTGAAGTTTTAAGCTTATTAGCTTCACGTGTAAATAAGGTTACGCCTAGAGCTGTTCTGGTGGAACAAGTATGGGGTGTTGATTATGAAGGTGGAGAACAAACGCTAAATACTCATATAAACCGTATCCGGGAGCGCTTAAAAAAATTCGATGCATCGGTGGAAATTCAAACGGTTCGCGGAATTGGCTATAAGCTAGAGGAAATAAAATGAAGACATTATATCGGAAATTCATTGTGGCTACGCTATTGATTTTAATGATAAGTGTCATTGTCGGAATAATCATCGCAAATTTTATTTACATGACATCAACAAAACAGAAGATTGATCAGCAGAATGTAGAGATTGCACAAAGAATTACATTAACTCTTGAGAGTATGCATTCGGATAGCTCCTCCTTCGAACCATTCTTGGAATCGATTGGAAACCTGGGGTATCAGATATATGTGGTAAATGAATCCGGTAAAGAAGCTTATTTTGGTAAGCCTTTTACAAAGACAGTTCTTCCACAAGAAGCCGAGAAGGTTCTTTTAGAGAAGGAAATTTACCATGGTATGAATGCATTTTCCCATAAGTTTTTAATGATGGGACATTTCTCAAATGCTGTAGAGAACACGGTAGGTGTTCCATTCACAATGAATGGGGAACAATACGGCTTATATATCCGTCCAAATAATAAACTACTCTTTTCGGATATTCATATGATTTTAGCGTGGTTTTTTGTCGCAGTAACGGTTGTTAGTATTAGTGGTGTAATCCTGTTTGCAAAGCATCTGATTCAGCCGATTACTAAGTTAACGGAAGCAACCAAAGAGATTACACGGGAGAATTTTCATTATCCACTAACGATTGATCGTAATGATGAAATTGGACAATTAGTAGAAAGCTTTAACACGATGCAGAGGCAGTTACAGCATAATGATGAAGCGAGGAAATCCTTTATCAATAATGTGTCACATGACTTCCAGTCTCCACTTATGAATATTCAGGGATATGCGGAGCTTCTACTGTCACAAAATGTAAATGAACGAGATGCTAAAGAATACTTACAGGTTATTGATCATGAATCAAAGCGGCTTTCAAATTTAACAAAACAGCTATTGCTGTTAACATCTCTTGATCAAAAAGCATATCCGATGAAGATTTCAGAGGTCCAATTGGATGAACAAATTAAACAAACCATCCGCAGGTATCAGTGGCGACTACAGGAAAAGGAAATTGAAGTCTCATATAAACTGCCATTTATTCGGACAAAAGTTGATGCAGAACTTATGAGCAACGTGTGGGACAACTTACTAACAAATGCGATAAAGTATAATACACATGGAGGGAATATTTGGATTAGCTTATCTAGAAGCGAATTTTTCGTTAAGGTCATTGTGAAAGATACAGGAATCGGTATGTCGAAGGAAGCCGTCTCTCAAATTTTTGAACGTTTTTATCGTGTGGATTCATCTAGAAAAAGGGACGGAACAGGACTTGGTTTATCGATCGTTAAACAAATAATTGACCTACATGGAGGAGAAATCAAGGTTGACAGTAAGGTTGCTGAGGGAACAACCTTCACAATTATACTTCCTAACATGATTGGGGAAATGGAGGAATAAGTAATGGAACAGACTTGGAGTATACGTCTTATTCGATTTTCAGCTATATTCGGTATAATCGGTACTTTTCTAGGCTCTCATATGTCAGGAAATATGGATTATTCGTTGAGACCTATTCATGCTCATATTCTATTAGTAGGTTGGCTATCAGTGTTTGCTTGGGGAATTTTTTATAAGGTATATACGGTTAAATTCAAAAGACTTGTACCCATTCACAGTATCCTGGGAATGCTAGGTGCTCTTGGGTTGACGGTAGGAATGTGGATGTACAATATAAATCCGTTTAATCTTAATGAGACCTTTGTCATGGTGTTCTTTATTGTGGGCGGAAGCTTACTTTTACTTGCTTTTTTACTATTCGTGCCAATCACTTTTCTCACTGATAAACAGCAAAATAAGAACTTTTAATTCTTATAAAACTTTTACCAAACTTTGAAAGTGATGGTTGACGCTGGAAATAAAAGCACATATACTAAAATTAGTTATTAGACTTTAGAGTTTAAAAGATACCTAGGTAAGGAAAGAATTGTTTTTTGAATTGGAATTAATCACATATAATACGCCCATAGTATTTTAGTTAATAGGGGGCTATATGATGAAGTCATTTTTTTCGTGACTTTCATCATGTAGCTCCCTTTTTTATTGGCTCTTTACCGTACTAAAGTGAATTTGAAGGGAGACAAACAGATGGTTACCTTAACTGGTCAAACACTAACTTTTAAAGAGGTACAAAGAGTTTTATATGAAGGTGAAAAAGTTAATTATTCTGAAGAGAGCATGAGAAAAGTCCAAGAAAGTCGTAAAGCAGTTGAAAAAATTGTGGCTGAGGAACGAATTATTTATGGGATTACAACAGGATTCGGGAAATTTAGTGATGTGTTTATCGATAAAGAAGATGTAGAGGCATTGCAATTGAATTTAATTCGTTCTCATGCTTGCGGAATTGGTGAACCCTTTCCAGAGGTTGTATCACGTGCGATGCTTCTTCTTCGAGCAAATGCATTGCTGAAGGGATTTTCAGGTGTGCGTCCGGTCGTGATTGATAGATTGCTTGAATTACTGAATGCTGGCATTCATCCGGTCATTCCACAGCAAGGATCACTTGGTGCAAGTGGGGACTTAGCGCCACTCTCACATTTGGCTCTTGTTTTAATCGGGGAGGGTGAGGTGTTTTATAAAGGGGAGAAAACATCTGCGATACATGCGTTAACGAAGGAATCTATTTTCCCAATTACATTAACAGCAAAAGAAGGATTAGCGCTTATCAATGGAACACAGGCAATGACAGCGATGGGGGCAGTTGCGTATCTGGAGGCGGAAAAGTTAGCTTATCAAACAGAACTGATTGCCTCTGTAACAATCGAAGCATTACGTGGAATTATTGATGCATTTGATGAAGATATCCAGCTTGCACGAGGTTATCAAGAGCAAATTGAAGTAGCTGAACGTATTCGTGCTCATCTTTCTGATAGCTCTCTAACAACAAGACAAGGTGAAATCCGCGTTCAGGATGCATACTCAATCCGTTGTATCCCTCAAGTGCACGGAGCGACATGGCAAACATTAAACTATGTAAAAGAAAAATTGGAAATTGAAATGAATGCAGCTACTGATAATCCGTTAATTTTTGATAATGGTGAAAAGGTCTTATCAGGGGGGAACTTCCACGGACAACCGATCGCTTTTGCCATGGACTTCTTAGCGATTGCAGTGGCGGAACTAGCCAATATTTCAGAACGTCGCATCGAGCGTTTAGTTAATCCGCAACTGAATGACCTACCACCATTTTTAAGTCCTGAACCAGGCTTACAATCAGGTGCAATGATCATGCAGTATGTCGCAGCATCACTTGTATCCGAAAACAAAACATTAGCGCATCCAGCGAGTGTTGATTCGATTCCCTCATCCGCAAACCAAGAGGATCACGTGAGCATGGGGACAATCGGATCAAGACATGCATATCAAGTTATCACAAATACGCGTCGTGTATTGGCAATTGAGGCCATTTGTAGCATGCAGGCCGCTGAAATTCGTGGAAAAGAAAAAATGGCAAACGCAACAAGCTCATTTTTAGAAAATGGTAGAAAAGTCGTACCGTATATTTCTGCAGACCGCGTGTTCTCTAAGGATATAGAAGCAATGGATCACTGGTTAAAGACTGGAACTTTTAACTTTATTCAGCAGAAGTCCCCTACTTCTACTGAATAAAGTAAAAGCCTCCGGCGGATGCCTCGATTTTTCAGCGGAAATTTTTCGAGCATAGGATCAAAGACTAAAAACGCCACGTCCTGTGGCAACGTCTTTGTAACCCACATCGTGTGGGCCTAAAAAAATCGGGCGCAAATACGCCAAGGCGCATTTGATATTTAATCAAAAGGCAACAAAAAACTCCACTACTTAACAAACGGTCGAAGTTAAGTGATCGGGATTCTATGCGTTCTTTTTATTAATAAAATATTAGTAGCACAACTTGGAGGGAATAAAATGAAAAGTACAACAAACAACAAAATTATCCGTTATGTAGGGACACAATTAAATACGAAAGGCTGGCAGCAAGAGGCTGTACTTCGTATGTTAATGAATAATTTAGATGCAGATGTAGCCGAGAGACCAGAGGATCTTGTTGTATATGGGGGGATTGGGAAAGCGGCACGGAACTGGGAATCTTTTGACGCGATTGTTGATTCACTGAAAGAACTAGAAAGTGATGAAACATTGCTTGTGCAATCCGGAAAACCGGTAGTTGTTTTTAAAACACATAAAGATGCTCCACGAGTTTTGATTGCGAATTCGAATCTTGTTCCAGCTTTTGCAAATTGGGAAACCTTCCATGAACTTGATAAAAAAGGCTTAATGATGTATGGGCAAATGACTGCAGGCAGCTGGATTTATATTGGTTCTCAAGGAATTGTCCAAGGTACGTATGAAACGTTTGCGGAGTTAGCGAAGCAGCACTTCAACGGTACATTAAGAAGTACGATTACTGTGACTGCAGGTCTTGGAGGAATGGGTGGTGCACAGCCACTTGCCGTAACGATGAATGGTGGCGTATGTATCGCGATTGAAGTGGATGAGACTAGAATTGATCGCCGGATTGAAACTCGTTATACAGATATGAAAGCGTACACATTGGATGAAGCAATCCAGTTGGCAGAAGAAGCGAAAAGAGAAGGGAGGGCATTATCGATTGGATTAGTAGGTAACGCATCTGATCTTCTTCCTGAGATGATTGCAAGAAACTTTATCCCTGATGCCTTAACAGACCAAACATCAGCACATGATCCACTTAACGGGTATGTACCTTCAGGGATGTCACTTGAAGAAGCATCAAAATTAAGAGAGTCTAACCCTAAAGAATATGTAAAACTTTCAAAAGCATCAATGGTTAAGCATGTTGAAGCGATGCTTGAAATGATGGAAAAGGGGGCAATTACATTTGACTATGGTAATAATATTCGTCAGGTTGCCAAAGATGAAGGCGTTGAAAATGCATTTGATTTCCCAGGCTTCGTTCCGGCCTATATCCGCCCACAATTTTGTGAAGGAAAAGGACCTTTCCGATGGGTAGCACTATCAGGAGACCCGGAAGATATCTATAAAACAGACGAAGCCATTTTACGTGAATTTAGTGATAATGAGCATTTATGTAATTGGATTCGGATGGCACAGGATAAAATTCAATTCCAAGGTCTTCCATCTCGAATTTGCTGGTTAGGCTATGGAGAGCGTGCTCGTTTCGGTAAAATCTTGAATGATATGGTGGCAAGCGGAGAACTAAAAGCACCGATCGTCATTGGTCGTGACCATTTGGATTCAGGTTCAGTTGCATCACCAAATCGAGAAACAGAAGCAATGAAAGATGGATCAGATGTTGTGGCAGATTGGCCGATTTTAAATGCGATGGTAAACGCTGTTGGAGGCGCAACTTGGGTATCTGTTCATCACGGTGGCGGTGTAGGAATGGGCTACTCCTTACATGCAGGGGTAGTGATTGTTGCGGATGGTACGAAAGATGCAGAAGCACGCATCGAGCGAGTATTAACAACAGATCCAGGACTGGGTGTAGTACGTCATGCTGATGCTGGATACGAGCTTGCCAAGAAAACAGCGCGTGAAAAAGGTATCAAGATGCCAATGCTGGATAAAGGGGCTGATCAAGAATGACAAAACCAATCTGGATTAAACATGCTGCTCAATTAGCAACGCTCGCTTCTGATGTAAAAGGTCCGCGCTCCAAGGAAGCAATGTCTGAGCTTGGGCTAATTGAAGACGGCAGTTTGTGGATTGAAGATGGTGTGATCCAGGCAGTAGGAACAACAAAAGGGCTTGAAGCCCGATATGCAGATAAGCTCCACGAGGCAGAAATTGTTGATGCCACAAATCATCTAGTTACTCCAGGACTGGTGGATCCGCATACACATGTTGTGTACGGAGGAAGCCGCGAGCGTGAATTTGAAATGCGCCTCGAGGGTGCAACATATATGGACATTATGAACGCAGGTGGAGGAATTCATGCGACCACCCGCATGACAAGAGAAGCTACAGAGGATGAGCTAATTGAACAAACAACACGTCGACTTGATTCATTTTTGGCTCATGGTGTAACGACTGTGGAAGGGAAAAGCGGGTATGGTATGGATTTGCAAACTGAGTTGAAGCAGTTGCGTGTGATGAAAAAGCTTCAAAATCAACATCCAATCGATCTTGTCCCAACGTTTATGGGGGCACATGCAGTACCGCCAGAGTATAAAGGTCGTGAAGATGAGTTTGTTGATCATTTAATCAATGACATGCTGCCAGTAGTGACTAAGGAAAAGTTGGCCGAATTTAATGATGTATTTTGTGAAAAAGGGGTTTATACACCAGAGCAGTCGGAGCGGATATTAGAAGCCGGAAAACTCCTGGGATTAATCCCGAAAATCCATGCCGATGAAATTGTACCTTATGGAGGAGCGGAATTAGCTGCGAAAGTAGGAGCTATTTCAGCAGAGCATTTATTAAAAGCGTCTGATGAAGGAATTAAAGCGATGGCAAAGTCCGGTACAATCGCCTGTTTACTTCCAGCAACAGCCCTGTATTTACGTGAATCAGCAGCCGCAGGTAGAAAAATGATCGACGAGGGTGTGGCTGTGGCGATTTCAACGGATTGTAATCCAGGGTCATCCCCAACAACCTCGATGCCACTTGTTATGAATTTAGCTTGTATTTTAATGCGTTTAACGCCTGCAGAAGCATTAACGGCGGCAACCTATAATGCAGCCCATGCCATTAACCGTCAAGAACAAGTTGGGTCACTTGAGGTCGGTAAACAAGCAGATTTCGTCTTATGGAATGTGAAGAATTATCAAGAATTGCAATATTTATTCGGCGTTAACCATGTAAAAGAGGTATGGAAAAAAGGTGTAAAGGTCGTGAACTAAGATGAGTGAACATTTTCTTCAGGTACCTGAATGGTCATGGAATCAGACGGCAATAGATGAACCAACCTATGTGAATCAATGGGTTAAACCATTGAATGGGCTAGAACATACACCTGAACTCATCCTGTACGGAGCGCCAATCTCTAGGTCTTCGATTAGTGTTTCTGGAGCTTCTTTATATCCAACTGAATTTCGGCGGATGTGGAAAGGATTTGCCACGTATAATTTGGACGAAAATGTAGATTTAAGTTCCTTTCAAGTGGCGGATGCGGGTGATGTGGCAATGCATACGACGGATATACTTTTATCACATCAACGAATCCAAAAGACAACAGCCTATCTTGCCGCACACTATCCAAACACGCCGACATGTATGATTGGCGGTGATCATTCGACAACGGCTTGTGCTGTACGAGGTATTAAGGATGCTTTCCCTAGAGAAACGATTGGAATTTTACAGCTTGATACACATCTTGATGTAAGGGATCCAAAAGAACTCGGGCCAGCAAACGGAACACCGATCCGCCAATTAATTGATGGCCAGGTCGTGAACGGGGAAAACGTGATTAATATTGGACTGCATGGATACTACAATGCAAAACCATTAATAGATTACGCAAATGAGCACAAGATTCAGATGGTAACCTTAAAGCAGGCTCGAAAACAAGGGCTAATCAACACGGTTCAACGTGCATTAGAGCAATTAGCAGCAAAGGTTGATCGTATTTACGTAACAGTTGATATGGATGTATTGGATATTTCGGTTGCCCCTGGAGTTCCGGCATCAACACCAGGCGGGTTATCAGCAATTGAACTATTTGATAGTTTGCTAGAAATCGGCAAACATCCTGCTGTTCGGCATATCGATTATGTCTGCCTGGATCCAAGTAAGGATTCGGCCGTTTCTGAAACAGTTAAGGTTGGAACCTATGCGTGGCTGCAATTTATTACAGGTCTTGTCTTACGATAGGCACTAGTGCTGAGAAAAGAATAGTTAAGAGTAGATAAAATAAGAAAAACTGCAGGTGTTTGCTAACCTACAGTTTTTTTCTTTCTTCTATTGCACTGCTTAACCAACCGTTCGTTTGAACGGCTAGAGTTGAGGTATAATAGTAGATGATATAAAGTGGCATACATAAGAATGAGAGTGATTAGGTTTGATTGATATTAGCAAAATTATTCAAGGGAGAAATTTAACGGAATTAGATGTACAAATCATTCAATATATCGTTACGAATATTGATACGGTTTTGCAAAAAGGCGTGCGTGAAATTGCTAAAGAAAATTTTACTTCCCCCGCGACTGTTATTCGCTTATCCAAAAAGTTAGGCTATACCGGTTTTGTGGATATGTATTATCAACTACTGCCGATGATTAGGAAAGTTGAAGTACCCCAAAGTGGTGATATAGAGGACTTTTTGCAGGTAAGCCAAACGGATTTTTTAACCCTTAATTCGATGGAAGAGATTGAAACGTTTATTAGCAAAGTGTTAAATCTAGATCAAAAATATATATTTATTTATGCGACTGGCTTTTCAGCCATTGCTGCAGAGTACTTTCATAAAAAACTATTAGTATTAGGCAGGAAAACGATATTTGCCAGTGCAACGGACTCCGTTGGTATATTTGAAAATAATCTTGAGGATATCGGGGCATTAGTCGTTATATCAAAATCAGGAGAAACACAGACTGTAATTGATAAACTTCATGCGGCAAAAGAACATCATGTGTTTACAGCTTCATTTACAAAGGAAACGGATAATCGCATTGCGAAGCTGTCTGATTTAAATTTTAAAATTATGGATTACAATAAGCTAGATGACCGAAATATGCTACCAAATCGTTTCTTTCCTAAATTGCTTCTGCTGTTTGAGTTTATCCTTAAGCAGTATGTTGAGAATTTAGGCGCGAAAAAGAATAGGGAAGAGTGAAACGTGTTTCAATCTGTGAAACACGTTTTTAATCATGTTGAAACTATCGACTATAAAACGCTTGCATTGTATTCTAAACGTGTCGAAAGAAATTAAGTGAATATTGGAGGTGCGGCTCAATGAAAGCCAAAATGATGGAAGGTATGCAACGCTTTTCAAAAGCAATGTTTATTCCAGTACTTATCTTGCCGATTGCCGGTATTTTGATTGCCCTCGGTAACTTATTTACGAATGCTAGATTATTGGAAGTCATTCCATTTTTAGATAATCCGATTACGACAGGTTTCGGATCCATTTTAACTGGATCATTAGTTTCGATTCTCGGTAATCTAGGATTGATTTTCTGTGTCGGTATCACGGTAGGCTTGGCTAATAAGGAGAAAGCAGTTGCTGGTTTTACTGCTTTATTAGGTTATTTAGTATTTGTTAATGCGATGAATAAATTTATGGACCTTACCGGAGTACTGTTTCAAGGCGACTCCCTACAAGGTACAGGACAAACGCTTGTTTTAGGTGTTCAAATACTTGATATGGGTGTTTTCCTCGGAATTATTCTCGGGATTGTAACCGCTTTTGTTCATAACAAATTTGTTGATATAGAATTTAACGGTGCTTTTCAAATATACGGTGGATCACGTTTTGTCTTTATCGTACTTATACCAGTAGTTGTCCTATTATCAATTGCTCTTACGTATATTTGGCCGTTTTTCCAAAATGGTATTAACAATCTTGGATCTCTTATTAATCACAGTGGGAACTTCGGAATATTCTTATACGGAATGTTAGAGCGCTTATTAATTCCTACTGGGCTGCATCACTTAATCTATACACCATTCTTATATACATCATTGGGCGGTGTAGCAGAAGTTGGCGGACAAATTTTTGAAGGTGCAAGAAATATTTACTACGCTGAGATTGCAGATCCAACTGTAAAAGAACTTTCTTCATCTGTCGTTTGGGATGCACGTGGTATTTCAAAAATGTTTGGTTTACTCGGCGCTTGCTTAGCTATGTATCATACAGCAAAGCCTGAGAACAAGGCGAAGGTAAAAGCAATCTTGATTCCTGCTGCCGTGACTTCTTTTATTGCTGGTGTTACTGAACCAATTGAATTCTCATTCATGTTTGTTGCTCCACTACTATTTGTGGTTCACGCTGCTTTAAGTGGTTTAGCAATGGTAACGTTTAGTCTCTTAGATGTTAGAGCAATTGGACCAAACGGAATGATTGACTTCCTATTGTTCAATTTACCGCTTGGAATCGAGAAAACACACTGGCCAATGTACATTTTAATCGGTTTGATCTTCTTTGTTATCTACTACTTACTATTCCGTTTCTTAATCGTGAAGCTTAACTTCAAGACAGTCGGAAGAGAAGAAGGTGGACAAGAAACAAAGTTATATACGAAGAAAGATTTAAAAGAAAAGCAAAAACAAGGAAAAACTGGAACTTCCGAATCACAGGGAAATGACGGAATTGCCCCAGTAATTGTTGATGCCTTAGGTGGAGCAAGTAATATTCATACCGTAACCAATTGTTATACAAGACTTCGTTTAACACTAGATAATCCTGAAATGGTCAACGAGGAAGTGTTGAAGAAAGAAACGGGTGCTAGTGGAGTCGTGATTAAAGATAAAAACGTACAAGTTGTATACGGCTTACAGGTAACAACGATTAGAAAAGCTGTTGACAGTTATTTAGGATTAACAACAAACGAATAGAATCGGAATAAAACAACAACAAAGATATCTAGAAGGGAATGGAGAAAATGAAAAAGTTCTCAGTCGTTATTGCAGGTGGAGGAAGTACCTATACACCAGGGATTGTTATGATGTTATTAGATAATCTAGACCGTTTCCCACTTCGTAAATTAAAATTATATGATAATGATGCTGAAAGACAAGCCGTTTTAGGAGAAGCAATTGAAATTGTATTAAAAGAAAATGCACCGGATATTGAATATTGCTTCACAACTGATCCAGAAGAGGCTTTTACTGATATTGATTTCTGCTTTGCTCATATTCGTACGGGGAAATATGAAATGCGTGAAAAAGATGAAAAAATTCCATTGAAATATGGTGTAGTTGGCCAAGAAACTTGCGGACCTGGCGGAATTGCTTATGGAATGAGAAGCATCGGGGATATGGTTGAGTTAATCGATATCATGGAAAAATATTCACCAGATGCATGGATGTTAAACTATTCTAATCCTGCAGCGATTGTCGCGGAAGCTTGTCGCGTTCTTCGTCCAAATTCAAAAGTATTGAATATCTGTGATATGCCTGTAGGCACACTGCGCAGAATTTCTCATATCATCGGTAAAGAGCCGCAGGATTTAGAAGTACGTTATTTCGGATTAAACCACTTTGGCTGGTGGACAAGTGTAAAAGATAAAGAAGGAAATGAATATCTTCCTCAAATTCGTGATTATGTTGCTGAAAACGGATATCTTACTCAAAAAGAAGTAGATACCCAGCATACTGATGCTAGCTGGCAAGAAACACACAAGAAAGCAAAAGATTTACTAGCGGTCGATCCTAGATTCTTGCCAAATACGTATTTAAAATACTATTTATACCCTGATTATGTGGTAAAAACGTCCAATCCAGAATACACAAGGGCAAATGAAGTGATCGCTGGTAGAGAAAAGACGGTTTTCTCAACAGCAAGAACGATCATTGAAAGAGGAACAGCAGAAGGCTGCGAATTTGAAATGGGGGCACATGCCACTTTCGTTGTTGATTTAGCCCGTGCGATTGCCTTTAACACGCATGAAAGAATGTTATTAATTGTTGAAAACAATGGAGCCATTGCTAACTTTGATGATGATGCTATGGTTGAAGTTCCATGTATTGTTGGTAGCGACGGTCCAGAGCCATTAAGCCAAGGAAAAATTCCTGAATTCCAAAGAGCGCTAATGTATCAGCAAGTAACAGTTGAAAAACTAGTGGTTCAAGCCTATATTGAAGGCAGCTACCAAAAGCTATGGCAGGCATTAACACTTTCAAAAACAGTGCCAAGTGCAAAAGTAGCGAAAGAAATTTTGGATGAATTAATCGAAGCTAACAAAGGTTATTGGCCGGAGTTACACTAATAGAAAAGTAGAATACTAAGGGTGACCTGTAGCATAAGTATACTAGTAGCCTAAAAAGAACAATAATAAGATTTTTCAAAAATCTTATTGACAGTTAAAGACATTCCATGTAAATTATTAATTACAATTCAATAATTAATGAATTCTTATCAAGAGAGGTGGAGGGACTGGCCCTTTGAAGCCTCGGCAACAGACTACTAGGTACTGTGCCAAATCCAGCAAGCAAAGAGCTTGAAAGATGAGAAGAGACGATTAAATTTACCATTTAAACCCTCTTCTGTCATGAAGGGGGTTTTATTTTTTTCTCAAGTTACCAAAAAAATTATATATAAAATGAAAAAGTATGCCGATTAGACAACTAAAGGTATCTTTATCCAATACATCCTTACATGGTGTTGGATAGAGATGCCTTTTTTGTTTGATTTCGAAAAGGAGGATTATCAATTGATTAAGTTTGAGGAAGTAAATAAAGTATTTGGGTTGGAAGGGAAGAAGGTGCAAGCGTTAAAGGATGTTTCTTTAACCATATCAAAGGGAGAAATCTTTGGGGTGGTTGGATTTAGTGGGGCTGGTAAAAGTACATTGCTTCGACTCGTTAATTTACTTGAACGTCCAACATCAGGGAAGGTGGTGGTTAACGACCAAGAAATATCTAGTCTCTCTCAAGCAGAACTACGGAAGTTACGAAGGAAAATCGGTATGATCTTTCAGTCATTTAACTTATTTAACTCTCGCACTGTTTATGGAAATATCGCTTATCCTCTCAAACTTACAAAGTTGCCGAAAGATCAAATTGATCACCGTGTTAAAGAATTACTTCAATTTGTTGGTTTACAAGATAAGTCAGATCAGTATCCGGAGCAACTATCCGGCGGGCAAAAGCAAAGAGTAGGAATTGCAAGAGCGCTTGCCACATCACCAGACATTCTGATTTGTGATGAAGCAACCTCTGCGTTAGACCCTGAAACAACTGGAGAAATCCTTCAGCTATTACGTAAGGTTAATGAGGAGTACAATATTACCATTTTACTTATTACACATGAGATGCATGTAATCCGAAGTATTTGTCATCGAGTGGCTGTGATGGAAAATGGGTCTGTGATTGAAGAAGGAAATGTGTATGACATATTTTCAAACCCACAATCCAAAACAACTAAAAATTTTATTAGTTCCGTGCTAAACGATAAGCTTTCTAGCAAACTCTTAGAGAAATTGCGCAATAACTATTATGGAAACTTGTATCGAGTGATTTTTACAGGAGGGGCTTCAAGTCAACCAATCCTATCACGAGTAACGAGAAAGCATGGGATTGATTTCAATATTATATACGGAAGTATTAACGAGCTACAGGATCAATTGTTTGGTAGTTTAATTGTTGAGTTTCAGGGTCCTGATCCTCTCATTCAGCAAGTTATCAATGAACTTAAACAAATTGTTGAAGTAAGGGAGGTGATTAATCATGAGAGTTGATTGGACTACATTTTGGCCTCGTATTATTGAAGCGACTGGAGAAACCATTTTAATGGTTATCTTTACATTAATTTTCTCAAGCATGATTGGTATAGCGATGGGGGTGCTCTTTTTTGTCACCCGTAAAGGCAACATATTAGAAAATAAATATATCTTTCTCGTACTTAATTTATTAGTGAACATCGTTCGTCCCATTCCTTTTATTATTTTGCTTGTTGCATTGAGTCCCTTAACTCGGGCAGTTATGGGTACGACGATTGGAACAGCAGCAGCTATTTTTCCTATGACGATAGCGGCATGCTTTGCGGTTGCTAGGATCGTAGAGAGTAACCTTGTCTCGATTGATCCGGGAATTATTGAAGCTGCACAGGCTATGGGTGCAAGCCCCGTACGAATCATATTTGGGGTACTTATACCTGAAGCGTTAGGACCTCTTATTCTCGGTCTCACTTTTGTTACGGTTGGACTTGTCGATTTCTCAGCTATGGCGGGAACGGTAGGTGGCGGTGGATTAGGGGACCTTGCCATGACCTATGGTTACCAGAGATTTGATACATCGGTCATGATTGTAACAGTTGTGATATTAATTCTACTCGTTCAAATAGCACAGTTTTCAGGAAACTTTTTATCTAGATTCTTTTTACGAAGATAACCAAAAAAAGGGAGAGATTTCTAATGAAAAAGCGATTAATTATATTCTTATCAATGGTGTTTGTTATATCAATACTGACAGCGTGTACGAATAGTACATCTGGAAAATCTAATGAGGTCGTAAAGATAGGTGTAACAGGTGCGGATGGACCGTATTGGAAGCTGATTGAAGAAAAAGCAAAGGCAAAAGGAATCACAATTGAGTTAGTGGAGTTTTCCGATTACATTCAGCCTAATAATGCTCTTGCAAATGGAGAGATTGATATGAATTCTTTCCAACATATTGCCTTTCTAGGTCCTGCAAATGTTGAGAATGGCTTTAAGATTGTTCCGATTGCTTCAACAACCATTAACCCAACAGGAATTTACTCTGAAAAATATGATGATTTAGCAGACATACCAGAGGGTTCGCAAGTCGCGATTTCAAACGACCCTGCAAACCTTGGCCGAGGTTTAACTTTATTAGAAACTGCTGGATTAATTGAGTTAAAAGATGGTGTTGGTATATACGGAACCTTAGATGATATTGCTAAGAACCCAAAGAATTTAGAAATTGTTCCAGTTGTTTCGCAACAAACTGCACAGGCACTAAAAGATGTTGCTGCATCTCTGATAAATAATGGGATCGCAGGTCAAGCGGGATTGAACTTTAAGGATGCGTTGTTATATGACGATCCAGAGAGTGAAGAAGCAAGACCATATATTAATGTATTTGCCGTTCGTGAAGAGGATAAAGACAATGAAACATACAAAACGATCGCAAAGCTATATCAGGAAGCGGATGTGAAAGAAGCAGTTATAGAAGATACAAAGGGTGGAAGTATTGTTGTTGATATCCCTGCTGAAGATCTTGAGCAGACTTTAAAACAATTAGAAGAAAGCATTAAGAATAGAAAATAGTGAACGTAAGATTTGAATATTTAACAAGGCAATTAAATAATCTATGAAAAGGTGAGACAATTGGCTAAACAAATACGCTTAAATGTTTTCGATATGACGAGTGCTATGCATAATTCACACGGGCTTTGGAAGCATCCAAATAGTGAGAGACATACTCGATATAAGGATTTAGATTATTGGGTTGAGTTAGCGAAATTATTGGAACGAGGAAAGTTTGATGCTGTATTTTTTGCAGATGTGCTAGGGGTATATGATGTTTATAAACAAAGTAAACAGCCATCTATTCGTGACGGAGTTCAGGTGCCATTAAATGATCCAGCTTTTGTTGTACCAGCGATGGCAAGTGTCACAGAACATCTATCTTTCGCCGTGACAGTTAGTACTACATATGAGCATCCGTTCGGCCATGCTAGGAGGTTCTCAACCTTAGACCATCTTACAAAAGGGAGAATCGCTTGGAATATCGTTACTTCCTATCTTCCGAATGCTGCACGCAACTTTGGTCTACCAGAAATGCTGAAGCATGATGCACGATATGATTTGGCTGACGAGTTTTTGGAAGTCTCTTATAAGCTATGGGAAGGGAGTTGGGAGGACAATGCTGTCATTGCGGATGCCTCTCAAGAAATTCTAATAGACTCAACGAAGGTACATGAGATCAATCATAAAGGTGAGTATTTTTCGGTAGAAGGTCCTCATTTAAGTGAGCCTTCCATACAGCGTACCCCAGTTATTTATCAAGCAGGTACGTCTGAACGTGGCAAGGAGTTTGCAGCCAAACATGCAGAATGTGTATTTGTTGGCGGGTCAGCAGAAAAAATAAAATCGTCTATTCAAGATATCCGTCAAAGAGCGCAAAAGTATGGACGAAACCCTGAGAATATTAAGGCATTTACTTTTCTGAATGTGATTGTGGGTGAGACTTCAGAACAGGCAGAAGAAAAGTATCAGGAATTAGCTAGGTATTGGAGTGCTGAAGCAGCAAAAGCTCAATATGGCGGTTCTAGTGGGTATGATTTATCACAGTATACAGATTTAGATAGTCCTTTCGAATATAAACATACCGAACATGGGCAATCAAGAGCTGCTTCACTTACAAAAGATGCACCAAAAAAATTAACAGTCAGAGAGGTATTAAACCGTTTTGAAACAATTGATCGGAATCATGTGCTAGTAGGAAATCCTAGTGAAGTGGCTGATGCAATTCAATTTCAATTTGAAGAGAGCGGTGTAGATGGCTTTAACTTGGCTCATCTTGTCACACCAGAAAGCCTAGAGGAATTCATTGATTTGGTCATTCCTGAATTACAGAAGCGCGGAATTTACAAAACGGAATATGAACAGGGTTCCTTCAGAGAAAAATTATTTAATCACGGAAGTAGCTTGTTACCAAACGATCATCCGGGAAGTCAGTATCGAAAAACAGCTATATTAGAAGGGAAGTAACAAGAATTTTTTAGTAATTGGAGAGGGAGTATTTATGGAATATAAAACAATCGGAGATACTGGCATTTACGTATCAGAGTTGTGTTTCGGTACAATGTCTTTTGGTGGGATAGCAGACGAAAAAACGTCCATGGCAATGTTTAACCGGTGTAGGGAAGTCGGGATCAATTTCTTTGATACAGCTAATATTTATAACAGTGGAAGGTCAGAAGAAATACTTGGTAAATGTATAGCTGATTGTCGGGATGATCTTGTGTTAACATCAAAGGTCGGTCTTCCTTCTGGCGTTGGTAAAAATGAAGGAGGCACTTCTAGAAGACATATTTTCCTTTCAATTGAGAAAACCCTAAAACGTTTGGGAACAGATCGAATTGAATTTTACTTCCTTCATCGGTTTGATGATAAAACCGATATCGAGGAAACGCTCATTGCTTTAGATGATCTGCAAAGACAAGGGAAGATCCTATATCCTGCGGTTAGTAATTGGGCAGCCTGGCAAATTGCGAAAGCTCTTGGTATATCAGAACGAAAAGCGTTGGCTAAATTTAAACTAGTTCAACCAATGTATAATCTAGTGAAAAGGCAAGCCGAAGTTGAGATATTACCACTAGCTCAAGCGGAAGGGCTTGGAGTCATTAGCTATAGCCCGTTAGGTGGAGGACTCCTAACAGGAAAATATGGGGAAGCTAAGAAGCCAAAACAAGGTAGGCTGGTAGAACAACAAAACTATCAACTTAGATATGGTCAAAAGGATTATTATGAAATTGCTAGTCGATTCACACAATATGCAAATGAAAATGGGTATGATCCAGTTTCTCTAGCGGTCGCCTGGGTAAAGAGTAACCCAAGTATTACAGCGCCCATCATAGGTGCTAGAAACCTAGAACAGTTGGAGCCAGCACTTGATTCTATTCATATCTCGTTAGAAAAGAATCAGTGGGAAGAAATTGCATCCTTATCTATTACACCCCCGTTAGCAACAGACCATAGTGTGGAGGAAGGGATAGTTAAGAGTAGATAAAATTAGAAAAACTGTAGGAGTTTGCGTCCTACAGTTTTTACTTATTTCTATGGAACTACTTATTTAATAGGTCATTGTATATATAACTCTTTTCAACGTAAGTATCAATGGATAGTTGGATTAGTTCAAAATCCTTATCGGTTAGTTCCCGAACCACCTTTCCAGGTGAGCCTAGGACAAGGGAACGAGGTGGGATGACTTTATTAGAAGGGATTAGCGTATTGGCACCAATGATACACTCTTCACCGATAACGGCTCCATCTAAAATGGTCGAGCCCATTCCGATGATGCATCTTTTTTTAATTGTACAACCATGAAGAATCACATTATGACCAATAGTTACTTCGTCTTCCACTACTACCGGTGAGCCTTCAAATAAATGAATGGTTGCATTATCTTGAATACTACAACGATCCCCAATAATAATAGCGTCTTCATCACCGCGCAGAACTGCATTAAACCAAATAGAGGTCTCTTTACCAACCTGAACATCACCAATTACATATGAACCTGGAGCCAAGAAGACAGTTTCATGTACGTTCGGTTTTTTGTCTTTAAAGGGAATAAGCATTATGGAATCTCCTTTTCGATTTTTCATAATATTATAACATATTTATCATTCGTGATAATATGGGATTTGGAATGGACTTATTCGTTCGGGACTTCATAACGCCGATGAAGGACTTTGCATGAGACTCGATTGTTTTATTAGAACAATCTTCGATAAGGAAAGGTATTCCTCCTGTTAGGGGTGGCTAAACTTGTAATGAAATGAAAAAAACATAGTAGATTAATATAGAAAGGATGGTAACATGTCTGATATAAAAGATGAAATTATTTTAAGAGGATTAAAAGAACATAATCTAAAAAATATAGATTTAACTATACCAAAAGAAAAAATCATCGTATTTACTGGTCTTTCAGGCTCTGGAAAGAGTTCAGTTGTTTTTGATACATTAGCAACAGAAAGCAGAAGACAAATGACAATGAACTATCCTCTCTATGTCAGAAATCAAATGCCAAGGTATGAAAGACCCCACGCAGATCTTATGCAAAACTTAAGCCCTGTTATTGTTGTAGAACAAAGGCCGATAGGGGGAAATTCTCGCTCAACAGTAGGCACCTATATGGATATCGATCCATTGATTAGACTTTTATTCTCAAGGATAGGAAAACCATCCATAGGTTCTGCCACCGATTTTTCGAGTCAAAGTTCCTTTGGGAGATGTCCAGAATGTGGTGGATTTGGGGAGGTCATTACGCCGGACTTAAATAAGATAATCGATTTCAATCAATCACTTCGAGAATATGCAGTGAAATTTAAGCCGTTGTCGCCATCTGGCTGGCAAGGCAGATGGATGATGACTGGTGGTTTATTCGATCCAGATAAGCCTATAAAGGACTACTCAAAAGAAGAACTCCAGTTGCTATTATATGGTCCCCAAGAAGGTGAAAAAGTCTATGCGCCGTTTCATACGAAAAATGGACCTCAGGATCATGAGTGGGATGGGCTATTGCCTCGATTTACGCGACTTTATATAAACAGAGATATCACAAAGCTAAAAGAAGTATCCCAAGATGATGTATTGGCCGTTTCTACACATTCATTATGCCCAACCTGCCAAGGCTCTGGCCTGAATCCAAAGGTATTAGAATGTAGAATAAATAACTTGAACATCGCAGACTACGATCAATTAGAGCTTCCAGACATAATAGAAGAACTAAAGAATATCAAAGATCCGATGGGAGAATCAATTGCACAACAAATAATCCCACATGTGACACAACTAGTCGATATGGGATTAGGATATTTGAGTCTATCAAGAAAAATGGGCACCCTGTCTAGTGGCGAAGCTCAAAGGGTAAAAATTGCTCGTCATTTAGGGAGTAGTTTAAACAATATTACATACATTTTCGATGAACCAAGTGCAGGGCTCCATCCAGAAGAAGTGGATATGCTAATACATATGCTAAAAAGGATAAAAGACCAACACAATACAGTAATTGTAATTGAACACAATCTATCAGTCATAAAAGTAGCGGATGTAATAATTGAAATGGGACCAGGAGCAGGTGTAAATGGAGGAGAGGTTCTCTATCAAGGAAAGATAGAAGGCTTAAAGAACTCTCCCACTGCAACAGCTTTAAACCATAGATTAAACATAAATAGAAGTCAAAGGGATATAAAAAGTTATTTTAGAATCAAAAAAGCAGCTACCAATAACCTGAAAAATATAAGCGTACACATTCCTAAAAATGTCTTAGTCTCGATTTGTGGAGTGTCAGGTTCAGGTAAAAGCTCACTAATGTTGGAAGCATTTGCGAAAGAATATCCTGAGACCATAATGGTTGGCCAAGGTAGCATAGGAATCTCCAATCGTTCGACCCTGGCTACATATATGGGGATCATGGACGATATTCGTGCAACATTTTCAAAAGAAACAGGACAACCAGCGGGTTTATTCAGCTTTAACTCCTTAGGAGCATGCCCTATCTGCAATGGAAAAGGAGTAATAACCCCAGATGTAGCATTTGCAGATCCGGTGACAATACCTTGTGAAACATGTGGCGGTACGAGATATTCAGATGAAGCGCTGTCCTACAAATATCAGAATAAAAATATAGTAGAAATACTAGATTTAACTATAGATGAGGCTATTCATTATTTTAATATACCCAAAATCATAAAAAGAGTGCGTACACTTAAAGAAGTAGGTTTAGGGTATCTGACTTTAGGACAGACGACAAGTTCTCTAAGCGGAGGGGAAATCCAACGTCTAAAGCTCGCTAGCCACTTACAAAAAGAAGGACAAATCTACCTATTAGACGAGCCATCCTTAGGGCTACACACAGAAGATAATGAAAAACTATTAGAAGTATTTCAAAATTTCGTAAACAGAGGTAATTCTGTCATCATAATCGAACACAATCTAAACTTTATCGCGGCGTGCGACTGGGTAATTGAATTAGGACCAGGGGGAGGAAAAAAAGGAGGACATCTTATTTTTGAAGGCACACCAGAAGAGATGTTACGGGCAGAAACATTAACAGCGAAATGGTTAAAGCATGGAGTGATCGCACATAACACTTAAAATAAGGGTACTGACTTCAATATTCGGAGATCTAGAAAACTATTTTATCATCTGAAAAAATTTAGAAATTTCGTTTGAGAAAGAGTGAGCCTTTTAAGGTTCACTCTTATTAACGATATTAAGTTTTCTATATTCATTCGAATGTAAAATATCTTGAATTTAAGAATCTTAAAATTGACGTAAAATCCATGTTGATGCTACTATAAAATCATTCAAGAAAGTTCATACTTACATATTTAGCCTTTACTTCTGATAGGTATTAAAAATAGTAATTGTAACTTAAAGGAGTTTAATAAATGGAAAACATACATCGTACTCTAGATTACTCTGATAAATCCATAAGCTCTAAATTAGCAAAACAAGTAGAAGAGGAACAAAACGAAAAATATAGATTGATAGCTGAAAATACAACAGATTTAATTAGTCTCATTGAAATAGACGGCACTTTTCAATACGCATCTCCATCCTTTGAAGCTATATTAAAATATGACTTAACTTCCATCAGACATCTTAATCTTTTTGAAATGATACATCCAGATGATCAAGCGATGGTTAACAAGGAAATAAGGATCTTTTGCAAGAGGAAAAAAACAGTTAGACATATAGAAATTCGTATCCGTGATCACAAAGGGGATTATATTGATATAGAAGCCAGTTTTAGTGTCATTGACAAATCATCATTTTCAAAAAATGATTTAATTCTTGTGGTCATGCGTGATATTCGATTCAGAAAGATATTCGAACAAAAAATATATCACTTGGCTTTTCATGACTCATTAACAAATCTGCCGAATCGACGTTCTTTTATGAATGAGTTAAATAGGGAAATTCTTGACAGGAAACATAGAGCCTCATCGACTAAAATGTCCGTCCTTTTCATTGATCTAGATAATTTTAAATCGATTAACGATCAGTGGGGCCATGATGTAGGTGATCAAGTATTAATTGAAGCTGCAAGGAATATAAAGGATGCGATACGTCCAAGCGATCTAGTAGGTCGTGTTGGCGGGGATGAATTTATCGTGTTGTTAAGGGATATAAAAGATGAAGAGGACTTAAAAAAATATGTAACTCGAATTCTAACGAAATTTAACTCTCCGATTTTAATTTCAGGGCAGGAGTATATCATGACATGCAGTATTGGAGTCGCTACTTATCCCAACGACGGTGATACATCGAGGGAACTGATTAAGAATGCAGATGATGCCCTTTATAATGTTAAAAATAAAGGAAAAAATCATTATTTACTCTTTAATAGTAAAATTAAAAATGAATCATTAGAACGCAGGTTGCTAGAAAATGCAATGAGAATGGCTATAAAAGAAGAACAATTTTATCTGGAATACCAGCCTAAACTAAATCTCTCTACCCAAACATTAATTGGGATGGAGGCTTTAGTTAGATGGAAACATCCTGAGTTAGGTACCATTCCACCTGGTAAATTTATATCTTTGGCTGAAGAAACTGGTTTAATTGTGCCATTAGGGGAATGGATTTTGCGGGAAAGCTGTAGGCAAATGAGAAAATGGCTAGAAAAAGGGTATCATTCATTGGTTATTTCAGTTAATGTATCCATCCGACAGCTTGAGGATGTTAATTTTATCAATTCGGTCAAGAAAATACTGAAAGAAACAGATTTAGACCCAAAGTGGCTCGAAATGGAAGTAACAGAAAGTGTTTTTATGGATGTTAATGATGCTGCGTCTATCCTTGAGGAAATCCGCCAGTTGGGGATACAAATTTCAATTGACGATTTCGGAACGGGATATAGTTCGCTTAGTTACCTTAAGCACCTTCCAATTGATACATTAAAGGTGGATGCTTCATTCATTAAAGATATCCATGTAAATGAAGAAAGCAGAGCAATTGTGAAATCTGTTTTAACTTTGGCAACAACTTTAGGTTTAAATGTAATTGCAGAAGGAATCGAAATACAGGAACACGTCAACGAACTAAACAAAGATGGTTTATTATTTGGACAAGGTTTTTACTTTAGCAAACCATTGAATAGTCAAGCATTTGAAGAGTACCTATTAAAAGGACTCAACACGTAACGTGATTCACTGTCCCACGCCACTAAGAAAAGAGGCTGGGACATAACTAGCTTCGAATA
>NZ_NSEB01000021.1 GCF_002734215.1 Fredinandcohnia onubensis | reverse complement strand
AAAATGTCCTTTACAAGGGGTACACTTTATCAAGGCTGTTGCTTAATTCATTTTACTCGTCACTAAATAAGATATTCTCTTCGCGTAAGGCTTCACAGGCTGCATTGATTTTTTCAATGGAATCCGCCTCAATCGTATGTAGATGAACGCCATTTGTCAGCAATGAGAGAAGGGTGGCCTTTGTTTCAGTTACTCTTTCGACAAAACGTTTTACCTCGAATCGATTTTTAATCATTAATGAACCTGTAATATCTCCATATACCGGATGTTCCACAATTACATCACGTACGGTCACTCCATGATCAACCAAAATATTCAGTTCTGTCGCAGTTTCCTCAGATGTGTGTTTACACGCAATAATACGTGTAAAATTTTCTTGCTTAGGCTGTTCTTGCAAATAGATATAGCCTTGGCTAGTTGCAACGATTGGTTCATTTTTCGCCTTTAATAACGAGATATCCTGAACAATGACCTGACGGCTTACATTTGCTCGTCTTGATAACTCCTCGCCAATGATTGGGGTGGGGCTTTCCTTTAACCATTTAATAATCGTTTCTCGCCGTTGTTCGCCTAATAATTTTTTATCTCCACTCACTATATTCACTCCATTTAAAACGGTTTTTTTCAAAGTCACCACTAATACGATAGACAAAAATAATTATATTTCTTATTTTATCAGCAAGTTCTTACCTAAACAATTCTCAAGGTATCACAAAGTAAAAAGCCTGATTCAGATTGAACCAGGCTTTTTTAATAGATTATTAGATTATATTTTCATTATACCACCAGTACTTGCATTAGTTACAAGTTTTGAGTAGCGTGCAAGATAGCCTTTTTTCACTTTAGGTTCAAAACCTTTCCACTCGGCTCTACGTCTTTCAAACTCTTCATCAGAAATTTCTAATGTAATTTTACGATTATTTAAATCTAACTCAATCATGTCGCCATCTTGAACGAATGCAATTGGGCCACCTTCAGCAGCTTCTGGAGAGATATGTCCGATCGAGATTCCTCTAGATGCACCTGAGAAGCGTCCATCTGTTATTAAGCCAACTTTAGCACCAAGACCTCTACCAACAATTTGAGATGTAGGAGCTAGCATTTCTGGCATACCTGGACCACCTTTAGGGCCTTCATAGCGGATTACAACAACATCGCCTTCTTTTACTTTACCAACAATGATTCCAGAAAGAGCATCTTCTTGAGAATCATAGCAAACAGCAGGGCCTCTGTGGTATCCGCCAACCGAAGGATCAACCGCTCCTACCTTAACGACAGCACCCTCAGGAGCAAGGTTACCAAATAAAATGGCCAATCCACCTTGTTCGGAATGTGGATTTTCAAGTGGACGGATAACATCGTGATCGGTAATCTCACAGCCTTCCACATTTTCACGTAATGTTTTACCTGTAACCGTTAAGCAATCTCCATTAATGGCACCAGGCTTTTTGAGCAATTCATTAATAATTGCACTAACGCCACCCGCATTGTGTACATCTTCAATATGATGGTCAGAAGCAGGGGCAATTTTTGCTAAGTGTGGAACACGAGCTGCGATTTCATTAATACGTTCTAAAGAATACTCAATTTCAGCTTCATTTGCTAACGCAAGAGTGTGAAGTACTGTGTTTGTTGAGCCACCCATTGCCATATCTAAAGCAAATGCATTGTCGATTGTATCAACTGTAACAATATCACGTGGTTTAATATCTTTTTCTATTAAATTCATTAATTGTTTAGCAGATTTTTTAACAAATTCTTTTCTTTCTTCGGAAACGGCTAGAATTGTTCCGTTACCTGGAAGAGCAAGACCTAGTCCTTCAGCTAGACAGTTCATTGAGTTTGCTGTGAACATACCAGAACAAGATCCGCAAGTAGGGCAAGCAAATTGTTCAATTTCTGTTAATCTAGCTTCATCAATCTTACCAGATTGAAAAGCACCAACACCTTCAAAAACAGAATTAAGGTTAAGTGGATTTCCTGCCGCGTCACGACCAGCTTTCATTGGACCACCACTAACAAAGATAGTAGGGATGTTTAGACGCATCGCTGCCATCATCATACCTGGGGTGATTTTGTCACAGTTTGGAATACAAACCATTCCATCAAACCAATGTGCAGATACAACTGTCTCAACTGAGTCGGCAATAATCTCACGACTTGGTAGGGAATATCTCATTCCAATATGACCCATTGCAATTCCATCATCAACACCAATTGTGTTCATTTCAAATGGAACTCCACCAGCTTCACGAATTGCTTCCTTTACAATTTTTCCAAACTCTTGTAAATGAACATGTCCTGGAACAATATCGATATATGAGTTTACTACTGCTATAAATGGTTTGTTAAAGTCCTCTTCTTGTACTCCTGCTGCACGAAGCAAGCTTCTATGAGGAGCTCGATCAAATCCTGATTTAATCATGTTACTACGTAATTCTGCCATTTAAGTTACCTCCATATTAAATGATGCCTAAAATCAAAAAATTTAAATTATTACTCATTGTAACACTATTTTTAAGATAATCAATTAATAAATTTATGAGATTTATAAAAAAGGTAGTTTAAGAACTTCATAGAAACTACAAATTTCAACAGTTGACGAATTGATGCAAACAGTATATTCTTCTATATATAAATAATTAGTTTAGGAAACAAATTAATTATTTGGACGCTACATAATCTTTTAAAAATTATTGTCATAATCACTTTAAAAGATACGCAAAATAACATCATGATGTGTTTTCTATCATTGAATACATAAGTAGAAAGGTATGATTTAAATGTCTAAGCAACAAATTGGTGTAGTTGGATTAGCAGTAATGGGTAAAAACTTAGCGTTAAATATAGAGAGCAGAGGCTACTCTGTTGCTGTTTTTAACCGTTCATATGAAAAAACAGAAGAGTTCCTTAATAATGAAGCAACTGGCAAAAACTTTGTTGGCGCAAAAACGATTGAGGAATTTGTAAATTCCCTTGAAAAACCACGTAAGATTTTATTAATGGTTAAAGCTGGCCCAGCAACCGATGCAACAATTGATTCCCTAAAACCATATCTTGAAGAAAATGATATCCTAATTGATGGTGGGAACACATTCTTCCAAGATACAATTCGTCGTAACAAAGAATTAGAATCAACAGGCATCCACTTCATCGGAACTGGAGTTTCTGGTGGGGAAGAGGGAGCATTAAAAGGTCCTTCAATTATGCCTGGTGGACAAAAAGAAGCATATGAACTTGTTGAGCCTATCCTAACAGCAATTTCTGCTAAAGTATCAGGCGATCCATGTTGTACATATATCGGACCAAACGGTGCAGGACACTATGTAAAAATGGTTCACAACGGAATTGAATACGGCGATATGCAATTGATTTGTGAAGCTTACTTCATTCTAAAAAATGTTCTCGGATTAAGCACTGACGAACTTCATGAAGTATTTGCTGAATGGAACAAAGGTGAACTAGATAGCTATTTAATTGAAATTACTGCAGATATTTTCACTAAAAAGGATGAAGAAACAGGTAAACCACTTGTTGATGTTATTCTCGATACTGCAGGTCAAAAAGGTACTGGTAAATGGACTAGCCAAAACGCACTAGATTTAGGTGTTCCACTACCAATTATCACTGAATCTGTATTTGCTCGTTTCATCTCCGCAATGAAGGATGAGCGTGTAAAAGCAAGTCAAGTTCTTTCTGGTCCATCTGCTGAAGGATTTAATGGAGATAAACAAGAGCTTATTGAAGCAGTACGTAAAGCACTTTACTTAAGTAAAATCATTTCTTATGCACAAGGTTTCGCGCAAATGCGTGTAGCTTCTGAAGAATATAATTGGAATTTAAACTACGGTGAAATTGCAATGATTTTCCGTGGTGGATGTATCATCCGTGCACAATTCCTACAAAAAATTAAGGATGCTTATGACCGTGACGGCCAATTAGCTAACCTTTTATTAGATCCTTACTTTAAAGAGATTGCAGAAGGTTATCAATCATCATTACGTAAAGTCATCTCAGTAGCAGTTGAAAAAGGAATCCCTGTTCCATGTTTCTCTAGTGCTATTGCATACTATGACAGCTACCGTACTGATACATTACCTGCAAACCTTCTTCAAGCACAACGTGACTACTTCGGTGCTCACACATATCAACGTGTAGACAAAGAAGGAACTTTCCATACAAACTGGATGGAATAAAACACATTGTTGGGGTTTCAACATTGGAACCCCGGCTTTTGTTTGTTAAAATTGCATCATCCGATGTAAGGGATTACATATTCACTAATTGTTTGTTGTCATTTAACTTAGTTTAAATACAGACACAGTTTTGTGAAAACGCGTAAACTAATTCTATAGATGGAACGTTTTATATAAGGAGGAGTTTTATCATGGGTATTCTCCAAGAGTTATTACGGGATATTCCTGTTCCAAAAATGCTCAAAGTGAAACAAAATTTCGATGATTCAAAAATCGAAAATTTAGTAGAAGAGTTAACAAATAAACTACAACGTGAAGAAGTAAAACAAACGATTAAACCCGGCATGGAAATTGCAATTGCAGTAGGTAGCCGTGGAATTGACCGTTTAGTTGACCTCACAAAAACAACAGTTCAATTTATTAAAGAACAAGGTGGTACTCCTTTTATCGTACCTAGTATGGGAAGCCATGGTGGAGCAACAGGAGAGGGACAACGTGAAGTTTTAAAACATCTTGGTGTGACTGAAGAAAGTGTTGGCTGTGAAATTCGCTCTTCAATGGAAGTTGTAAAGCTGGGCGAATTAGCAAACGGATTACCTGTTTATATTGATCAATATGCTTCAAAAGCTGACGGTATTGTAGTTATTAACCGCGTTAAACCACATACAGCCTTCCGTGGTTCTGTAGAAAGTGGTATTCAAAAGATGATCAGTATTGGCCTAGGTAAACAAAAAGGAGCAGAAGCTTGCCACCAATTAGGTTTTAAATACATGGCAGAAAATGTTCCAGCTATGGCGCAAATGATCATGGAAAAAACACCTATTCTTTTTGGTGTGGCAACTGTCGAAAATGCATTTGACAAAGTTGCTGTACTTGATATTATGCTCCCAGATGAAATTGTCGAAAAGGAACCTGAACTTCAAGCACAAGCAAAAAAATTACTACCAAAGCTATTCTTCGATCAAATCGATGTCCTTGTCATCGATCAGATTGGAAAAAATATAAGCGGCGACGGTATGGATCCTAATATTACGGGTCGCTATCCTACTCCATATGCACACGGTGGTCCTGAAGTGAATAAAATGGTTGTTCTTGATCTCACTCCAGAAACTGAAGGAAATGCAAACGGTGTTGGTACTGCCGACTTCACGACACAACGACTTGTGGATAAAATGGACCGCGAATTCACTTATGCGAATGGACTTACTTCAACGGTTGTGGCACCAACAAAAATTGCAACAACATTACCAAACGATAAAGAAGCAATCCAAGCAGCAATCAAAACATGTAATATCTTAGATTTTACAACGGTTAAAATGGTTCGTATTAAAGATACATTACATGTAAGCGAAATTGAAGTATCGGAAGCGTTACTTGATTACATTAAACAACATCCAAACATGGAACAGGCTTCGGATCTTTACGATTTCGATTTTGACGAAAACGGAAACCTACAGTAATTCTTGTTATGTGGGGGTTAATCCCCCATAAACAGATTTCGGTATTATTACATAATAAAAAAAGGGGAATAGACATGACTAAATTATTTGACTTAACTGGAAAAACGGCTGTAGCTATTGGTGGAAATAGTGTCCTAGGTTCTTCTATTTGTAAAGGATTTGCTGAACATGGCGCTAAAGTTGCTATCGTTGGACGTAACCTTGAAAAAGCAGAAGCGGTTGTAAAAGAAATTGAAGCAGAAGGTGGCGTTGCGAAAGCTTTCGCAGCAGACGTACTTTCACGTGAATCACTTGAAAATGCTGCAAATGAAATTGTAGCTTGGTCAGGTGGAATTGATATCCTCCTAAATGCACCAGGTATGAATAGTCCTACTCCATTCTTTGAACTTGACATGGACGAGTATGACAAAATCATGGACGTTAATCTAAAAGGTTATGTGGTTGCTACTCAAATTTTCGCAAAGAGAATGATTGAACAAGAACGCAAAGGAAGTATTATTAATATTTCTTCCGTTTCTTCTACAACACCTCTATCTAAAGTATTTACGTATTCAGTATCAAAAGCTGGTGTTAACAGCATGACTCAGTTCTTAGCTAGAGAATTTGCTCCACACGGCATTCGTGTAAATGCAATTATTCCTGGATTCTTCCCAGCTGAACAAAATCGTAAAATCTTAAGTGAAGAGCGTATTGCATCCATCATGGGTCACACTCCAATGAATCGTTTCGGGAACCCAGATGAGCTAAAAGGAGCTGCTGTCTTCTTAGCATCAGAGAACGCTTCAAGCTTTGTAACTGGTACATTCCTTCGCGTTGATGGCGGGTTTGGAAGCATGACCATCTAATTCAAACTTCTTTTATGCGTCATGAGGCGATATATATAAAGTAGACATCTAATTTACAACCGGGAGAGAAGGGGGAGAAGACAATGATCGATGAAAAGTATCAAAAGCTTGTGTCAATTCTCCGAGAGATGGAATCTGTTGTCGTTGCATTTTCCGGTGGTGTTGACAGTACCTTTTTACTTAAGGCTGCTGTCGACACACTTGGGAAAGAAAATGTGTTGGCGGTAACTGCTGATTCAGAAACATATCCTTCAACTGAGCTTAAGGAAGCTCAAGTTCTAGCAAAACATATAGGTGCCAACCATCGAGTGATTGAAACATCAGAGCTTGCCATTCCAGGCTACACAGAAAATGACAAAAATCGTTGTTATTTCTGTAAGAGCAGTCTATTTGATCATCTGATTCCTGTTATGGAACGTGAAGGCTATCACAATGTTGTATATGGAGTCATTTCAGATGACATGAATGAATTTCGACCTGGAATGAAAGCGGCAAAGGAAAAAGGCATTCGTGGACCATTACAAGAGGCAAATCTTTTTAAAGACGAAATTAGGGAATTATCCCGTGATCTCGATTTACCTACTTGGAACAAACCATCCTTCGCATGTCTATCTTCTCGAATTGCTTACGGTGAAAAAATCACAATCGAAAAACTTACAAAGGTCGAAAGAGCAGAGGAATTCCTTAAAACTCTTGAAATCCGCCAAGTTCGTGTTCGCACACATCAAGATATTGCAAGGATTGAGGTTGAACCTAACGACATGAAAATTGTCTTAGAAAAACATGAAGCCATTACAAAAGAGCTAAATGCAATTGGCTATAAATATATTACACTTGATTTAGTAGGGTACAAGAGTGGAAGTATGAATAAAGTACTTTCTTAAGTAGAAAGAAAAGGCTTTGGGAATCTTTCCAAAGCTTTTTCTTTTGAAAGAATAATATGGTAACATTAAGTCGAAAACTAACGAAAATACGATTGAACGAAGGAAGATGTAGGGATGTCACATGAGTACGTTATTGGTCTCGATCTTGGGACAACCAGTGCAAAAGCAGTAATCTTTACCTTAGATGGTAGGGTAGTTGCAGAAGCAGAGGATCTAGTTACCTCTTACTACCCGAAGCAAGGATGGGTTGAGCAAGACCCTGATGAAATTGAGCGCTCTGCTGTAAAAGCAATTAATATGGCTATTCAGCAAGCGAATGTAAACAAAGATGAAATTATTAGCTTAGGTATTTCAGCCGCAATGCATTCCATCATTTGTATGGGTGATAATGGAGAGGCTCTTTCCCAAGCTTTGATTTGGGCTGACGGTAGAAGTACAAAACAAGCAAATGAACTTATGGAATCAGACGGCCTTGAAATTTTTTCAAGAACCGGTATGCCGATTCATCCAATGTCACCTTTAGCAAAACTCATTTGGATGAGGGAAAATGATTATATTCCCTATAACCAAGCAAGCTATTTCCTATCCATTAAAGAATATTTACTTCTAAAATGGTTTAATCAACGTGTTATTGATTATGCAATGGCATCAGCAACCGGAATGTTTAACGGAAACACATTCCAATGGGATGAAGAGGTTCTTGTCAAAGCGGATATTACAGAGAACATGCTTTCAAAAATCGTACCACCGACCTATCGATTAACCGAAATGAACCCAACAATTGCTGATGAAATGGGGATATCAAGTGAGATGCCATTTATCATCGGAGCAGCTGATGGTCAGTTTGCAAATTTAGGAATTGGAGCAATATCTCCTGGTGAAGTTGCAGTAACAGTTGGTACAAGCGGAGCCATTCGTCAATTTACAAAAGGATTCCAATCCAATAAAAAGCACGAAACCTTCTGTTATGCTTTTTCGGAAGAATATTTTATTGTTGGTGGCCCTACAAACAATGGTGGAATCGCCCTTCAATGGTTAAAAGAACTTCTAAATTATCAGGAAAGCTTTGATCATTTTACAGCAGAGGCTGCCAAGGTAGGACCGGGTGCCGATGGTTTGTTTTTCCATCCTTATATAAATGGGGAACGCGCTCCTTTATGGAACCAGCAAGCACGTGGAAATTTCTTCGGAATGTCTGTTACGCATAAAACCGAGCACTTTGTACGTGCTGTTCTAGAAGGAATCACATTTAATCTATATCAAATTGGTCAGGCATTAGAAAAACAAGCCGGAGAGACCGAAAAACTATACGTTAACGGCGGAATGGCACGTTCTTCATTATGGCTTCAAATGCTAGCTGATGTATTTGGTAAAGAGGTTTATGTTCCAGAAAGCCATCATAGCGCAGCATGGGGTGCAGCTTGGACAGCACTAGTTGGCATTGGTAAAGCTAACTCATTTGAAGATATCAAAAACAATATTCCAATGGGTGATCCTGTCGTACCAAATATGGAGAACCATGAAAAATACAAAAATGTATACGCAAAATATGTAGCAATTGAAAAAGATATTATTAAACATTTCTAAATGAAAGCGTCAGATTGATACTGGCGCTTTGGGATATACATAGATTCTAAAATCGATCGACAAATCGATTAAGGTGTGTGAAACAACATGGTAGAAGAAATTTTAAAGCAAGTGAAACAAGGTACTTTAAGTATTGATGATGCGAAGCAACAGCTTGCAACATATGAGAATTTAGGTTTTGCAAAAATCGATCATCATCGAAAAAACAGGCAGGGCTTCCCTGAAATTGTTTTTGGTGAGGGCAAGACAAAAGAACAAATTCAAACCATTGTCAATGTGATTAAGGGACGTGGAGACAATGTCCTTGTAACAAGAATTTCACAGGACAAGGCGGACTTTATTTTACAATCAAATCCTGAGTTTGTTTACAATGAAACAGCACAAATTCTATATTGGACGGACACTACGCAAGATCACAAGCAAAGAGACGGCTATGTTGCTATTGTTTGTGCTGGGACATCAGATCTAAGAGTTGCTGAAGAGGCTGCTATTACCGCTGAAGTATTAGGTAGTACTGTTCGACGTTTTTACGATGTGGGGGTAGCTGGCATCCATCGCTTATTCGATAACATTGATGAAATTAGAAATGCAAATGTTTCCGTGGTTGTCGCTGGAATGGAAGGCGCATTGCCAAGTGTAGTTGGAGGGCTCGTATCCCATCCAATTATTGCTGTCCCAACTAGCATTGGATATGGGGCTAATTTTCAAGGGCTGTCAGCTTTGCTAACGATGCTAAATTCTTGTGCATCAGGAATCAGTGTTGTGAACATCGACAACGGTTTCGGCGGTGCCTACAGCGCAGTATTAATTGACCAACTTGCTCAGAAGGAGAACGTAAAGTAGATGAAAACACTATATTTAGACTGTTTTTCTGGGATTAGTGGGGATATGGTAATTGGTGCATTACTAGATGCAGGAGCGGACCCACAAATACTAGTTCAGGAATTAAAGAAACTTCAATTTGAAGATGAATACGAATTAGAATGGAAAAAGATCGTGAAAAACGGAATCACTTCAACTAAATTTGATGTCATCTTAAAAAACGATGGCAGTAATCACACGCATGATCATCATCACGACCATGAACATACTCATGACCATCATCATGAACATGATCACAGTCATGATCACAGCCACGACCATCATCATGAACACGATCATAGTCATGGGCACAGCCACGACCACCATCATAAACACGATCACAGTCATGATCACAGCCACGACGACCATCATCATGAACACGATCATAGTCATGGGCACAGCCACGACCATCATCATGAACACGATCACAGTCATGGGCACAGCCACAGCCATGACCATGATCACAGCCATGGTCATCATCACCATTCACATCGTTCCTATAAGGATATTGTGAAGATGATAGATGAGTCTGAACTTGCACCGGAAGTAAAGGAAACATCACTGAAAATATTCAGAAAAATCGGCGAAGCGGAAGGGCTTATTCATGGACTTTCTTTGGATAAAGTCCATTTTCATGAAGTAGGCGCTGTTGATTCCATTATCGATATAGTAGGGGCCGCAATCTTATTGCACCAACTTGAAATAACAACTATTAAATCATCATCCGTACCAGTGGGAACAGGTAAAATCCATATTGATCATGGTATCTACCCAGTCCCTGCACCAGCCACACTTGAAATTCTAAAAGGAGTTCCAATTGAACAAAGTGATATTCGTTTTGAACTCACAACTCCTACAGGGGCAGGAATCGTTTCCGTCCTTACTGAAGAATTTTGCAGCTTTCCTTCAATGAAGGTAACATCGATTGGCTACGGAGCTGGTACAAAAACTTTTAAAGATCGCCCTAATGTTCTCCGCGTTATTATTGGAGAATAATGTGACCTAAAGTCCCCACAAAATGGTGGGGACTTTTCTGTCTTACAAAGGAATTGGCAATGCTTTTATTGACACATATTAAAATACGTTATATAATTATCTCGAATTTAAGATATTTTAAGTTAAGAGATTATTTTCATTATATTAGTTTACTACTCATTGGAGAAACTAGTATCAAGACAGACTAATGGGGGCATATAGAATGAACACTTTAAAAGGAATACACCACGTCACTGCAATTACAAGTAGTGCGGAGAAAAACTATGAATTCTTCACTTATGTATTAGGAATGAGATTAGTCAAAAAAACAGTAAACCAAGATGATATTCAGACATATCACTTATTTTTTGCAGACGATACAGGCAGCCCAGGAACAGATATGACCTTTTTCGATTTTCCAGGGATTCCAAAAGGGGTTCATGGTACAAATGAAATCTCAAAAACTTCTTTCCGTGTTCCAACAGACGCTGCAATTGACTATTGGGAAAAACGTTTTAATCGTTTAAATATTAAACATTTTGGTATAAAAGAACAATTCGGAGTGAAAACCATATCCTTCGTTGACTTTGATGATCAACAATATCAATTGGTTTCGGATGAAAACAATAAAGGTGTACCTGCAGGAACTCCATGGCAAAAAGGACCTATTCCTTTAGAATATGCAATTACTGGTTTGGGACCGTTATTTGTACGAACTGCACATTTTGATTTCTTTAAGGAAATGCTTGAAAAAGTATTACAATTTAAAGAAATTGCTCAAGAAGGCTCGTTCCACTTATTTGAGGTAGGGGAAGGTGGAAATGGGGCACAAGTTGTCGTTGAACATAACACAATTCTTCCAGCAGGACAACAAGGTTTTGGAACAGTCCACCATGCTGCTTTTCGTGTTGAGGATAAGTCAGTACTTGAAGCATGGGATAAACATCTTCGCGGCTTCGGATTCCAAACTTCAGGCTTTGTTGATCGCTTCTTCTTCGGCTCTCTTTATTCTAGAGTAGCTCCTGGAATACTATTTGAGTTTGCGACAGATGGCCCAGGGTTTATGGGGGATGAACCTTATGAAACACTCGGAGAAAAGCTATCATTACCTCCATTTCTCGAGTCAAAGCGTGAAGCTATTGAAAGCTATGTCCGACCTATTGATACTGTTAGAAGTACTAAAGAAATTGTTAAAGAATATGAATAAAAAATAGTTATAGCCAGATCCTCTTTATGAGAATCTGGCTATTTTTTAAGTTTACGAAATTATAAGATAGGACATTATGGATAACTTAATACGGAATGTCCACGTCCAGCGCCTAGCCCCTCGATGGCATATATCCTGCTGCAATAATAGTCAAAGATTGAATATTTTTTGCCACAGAACATTCGTTTGTCGGTGCTGACCAATGGGCTTGCGCTTTCTTATGACTTACTAATAAAGGGATTATAAACGGAAAATGGGTATGTGAAATACCTTTTAATTAATATTCTAAAACATTTACATGCTCATTATTCCAAACGTTTAAATTTGTAATTTGACTATTCGTAAATATTCCATATTCACCATTAACAAAGGTATTATCTAAAATTGTGAAGTCTTTTAAGATTTTATTAGATTCGTTTGAAGTAATCGCGACAATTGATGAGTCCTGATAGTCTCCATTAATGCCGTTTTCAAGATGATTTCCGATGATTTTAATATGACTTGCATTTGCAACATCAATGATTCTTCCGAAATTTCCTATACCACTTATGGTATTATCTTCAATTGTCGTGTGATTGGCATAAACGGAAATTGCTGCCCACATGTCGTAGGCTCTTGTTGTTGAATAGGTCGTATAGAAGTTATTTTTATTAAAATTATTATATATTTGGTTTCCTTTAATGAGTGCACCGGGTGATTGTATTTTTATCGCTCTTTTATAATTATAATAAAATGAATTGTTTAGTATTTGTACATTTACTGGCTCTTCAAAACCTTGTACAACAATTCCGTCTCCATCATCTTTTGGTCCAATTTTGGAAAAGGTGGAGTTACTGACTTTTATGTTTTTACTTGCTGTTTGCTCCTCATGAGTAGGGCTGATTAAAATTCCTCTAGCAATTAAATGTCCCCATCCTTTTACAGGGTTTTTTGCCATCACATTTTGGATTTTGCTATGATTAATGATGATATTTTTTGTTCCACCTTCGATTCTGATGGCACTAACCGTCAAACGCGATAACTCAGGATCTTCCGGCTGCGTAAAATTCTTGATATTGCTATTGGTAATCGCAATCTCATTTGAACCTTCTGCAATGGTAATTCCTCTTAGCGCTGTGTGATTTCCGTCAATTGTCAAATTGCGAATGCTAATATCATTACCATCTACTTGGAAAACCGTTAACAAGTCGGAGGATGCTTTAATGCTGGCTTGATTTCCAAAAATTTCTGTATCATCACTTATATGTAATTCTTTTGAAATTTTATACTCTCCACTAGGAAAATAAATTTTATAGTTTGCTCCATTTTGTAAAGCCTTTTGAATGGCATCTGTATCATCCGAAATACCATCTCCTGCCGCACCATATTCCTTAATATTGATTATATGTTCATTAGTTGATAACATCGGTATAAAAATTGATACGATTAGAATTAAAACGTAAACTGAAATTCTCTTTCCCACTATGAAACTCCTTTTTAATAATTCCTTAAATATCAAGGCTCTGGTAAACTCATCTGTTGATTTCCGATCCTATCAACAGAAGGCCAAAATCAAAAATGAACTTTAACATAGCACTATCCAAAAACGCTTTACGCTGTTGGAATCCTTTTCTAACACTCTAAAAATAGAATCATAATACGTATTCTCTCCATGTTTAGCAGGATTTAATCAGAACAGTTAGCGATTCCGATATTTTAGGTATATTTCCTCACTTCATCATTCACTATTTTTCAAACCTAGGTCAAAAAAATGAAGAAGGAAAATTACTATCTAAGTATTCTGATTCAATTTAAGCTATATCGTGATAAATTAAGAGTAAGATGGCAAAGAGTCTATGACTTTAACATCAATTTTTCTGATTGGGTAAAACTTAGGGAAAAAAACCTACCCATGGAATCAAGCGGTACAGCGTTTACATTGGAGTTTTTTGTATATTTTGTCCACTTTTAATATTCAGGACTATTGAATCCTTTTCATAAAAAGCCAACAAATACCTTCATGATTGAATTAAAATGAGGTTGAATTTTGAGATAAAGGAGGAAATTGAATGTCTAATGAAACAACAAGTGATTCAAGCCAACAAAATAAAAAATATCTCTTTGAGATTCATTTTTTACGAGCATTTGCTTGTTTAGCCGTTGTTGGTGTCCATGTTTCTGCTACAAACTACGGAATGAATGAAGATACATGGAATTGGTTTACTTATTTTCTTAATCAATATGGTCGGTTCGGTACTCCAATTTTCGTTGTTATTAGTGGTTTTCTTCTTTTCTATCAGGTAAAAAGAAGAGGTTTTCGGTTAGGTCATTTCCTTTCATCTCGTGTAACGAAGATTGTACTCCCTTTTCTTATCTGGAGCTTAGCCTATCGATATCTTCTTTATTATTACGATAATCAAGAGCTAGGTTCTATTAAAGGAGAAATTGGAAAGATTTTAATGGGTGATTCCTTTTATCATCTTTATTTTGTTTTGATCGTTATTCAATTTTATTTTATCTTTCCATTTTTACAGAAGTTATTTCGCACCCAAACTATGATATTAGTATTTTTATTTCTTTCTTTTTTAGTAAGTTATAAGCTCTATGGATTTAATCCGGATGTAGAGGGGGGAATCGGTAATTTTCTAGCAAGCAAATCCTTTATGCCAGTATGGATTTTTTACTTTGCTTTTGGGGGCTTACTAGCTTACTTTTGGAATGAAATTCTTGCCTATGCAACGAAACGTCCCTGGAAAATGCTTACGCTAATCTTGATTATCTCAGCAGGTGCAGTCGTTGAGTATACACTAAATGGGTATGTATCAAATAGAAGATTAACAAATTTAGCTAATATTCCATTACTAAGTATCGCTATTATTGGGATTTATCCCTTTTTAGCCAGATGGAATGTGATCAAAAAGATGCTAACAATAATTGGCCAATACTCAATGGGAATTTACCTGATTCACCCGCTAATTTTGTATCTATTTGCCAGACATTTACCAGAACAATATTGGAGTGTAAATTACGTTCCAATTATGTTTTTAGCTGTTTTAATCATTGCAGTGGTTTTTATTAAAATGTTTCAATACATTCCGTTTAGCAGCTTTGTGATACCTGTACCGAAAATTAAAAAGACTCAAGATTTACAAACGAAAACATGTGGTGTTCAAGATGAAAAACTTGCCTAAACAAAAGAAATAGGTACCCCAAAGGGTACCTATTTCTTTTGTTTATATTTAGATTCCAGCGAAACCATCCTAAAGTTGTAAAAATTTATAAAAACTTGTTGGAAAGTTGAAATGAGTATCCGATATATTAGTAAGAAACAGTCGAGTGGAATAAATTTATTTTATCACATTTTAAAGAGGTTTATTAAAATGTGTTTAAAAAAGTCTTTTTTAATATATAATGAAATATTGTTTCGACTAATACAAAATAAGAAAGCAGGAAATAAATTGGCTCAATTTCTACAAATTTTTTATTCAATCTTTACTTGGATACATATTGCTGTTTTAGCAATAGGATGTGTCTTTATTTACTATCATATTTTTAATAAGGGTAAAAAATCTTAAAGCCCGCAATAGATTCGAGAAAAGATTTGATCAAGGTATTGAACCCGCTTATTTGAGGTTTGGCTTGTCACCTTTTCTACGATATAACTTGCTACTTCTTCACAGCTGTACATCTCCAACTCGCTTAGGAAGAGGTTAATGGCCTTATTTATATTTATAATAGCAGTAGGATTTTTTAAGAATGTAACTACTTGTTCCTCTACTGACTTATTCCTATTCAGTTTTTGAACCAATCCTTTTTGTTCTAAATAATTCATATTAATTTCTTCTTGTCCTGGAAGTACGGAATGGATAAAGATTGGAATTCTTTTTTTTATGCCCTCACTAATGGTCACACCCCCTGGTTTTGTGATAAGGGCATCAGCCCAGTTGTATAAATGATTCATTTGTTCCGAACATGTAATATAGGGTAGGGGTTTAATTGAATTTATATTTAATGAAACAATTTCATTAAATAATTTCGCATTAGAGCCGCAAAGGACACGATATTCAACAAATGAGCTATTCACGGGTTGTTTAAGAAAGGAGATCTGATTTCCTAAACCTAAACTTCCCCCGGAAACAAGAATGTGAGTTTTCTTTTTGTTCGCCTGCCTAACTTGTCTTTTAGAAACTAAATCATTAGTAACAATTCCAGTAATGATGATGTTTTCTTTTGGGACTGATGCTTTGATTAATTCATTCTTAATTTCCTTAGAAGGGACACAATGCATATCTACATGATTAATCCCCCATAAATCATTAATGAAAAAATCTGTATACACATTGATCATTGGTGTTTTACAAACACCATATTCTTTGAGTTTGTTTACAAGAAACGATGGGAAGCTATGTGTACATATAATTAAATCCGGCTGTTTTTCCCCAAGCAACTGTTCCATTTTTTCTAAAAATAATGTTTCATATATAGATCGAAGAATGACAGATTTTTTGAAAAAGAAATGTTTATAGAATTTGCTGTATATTATAGGTTTATTATTTATCCATTTTAAGTACATGTTGGAAATGGACTTTTCAAATAACGGATTCAAATAGGTGAGAAAATCTAATTTTTCACATTGAATATAAGAATTCTTTTTTTTAAAAGAATCGATTAGAGCGTCAGCAGCTCTGTGATGTCCGGATTCCATTGTAAAGAGCGGCAAGACGAGTATTTTTTTCATTTCCATCCTCCATAAAGTATAGTGAACCTACATTAATTCCCTAAGAGGTTGTTTTCCTGTTTTTCGTGAAATAAAAAAGCTGGAAATCATGCAGGAAAATAAACTTATACCTAACCAAAGTAAGCATTCATACCATGTTATTCCTGAAGGGAGTGAAGAATTTAAAAGTATATTCCCAATTTTTTCGCTTAAAAAAGCATATAGTGGGGAGGAGAGGACAACGGAAATGATCCAGCTTAGAATTGCGATTAGAATAGCCTCTCCTAGAACCAACTGATAAACCTTCGCTTGAGTCCCCCCAATTGAGCGAATTATACCAAATTCCTTTTTTCTTTCAAGAACATTTATACTCATTGCCGTCATCATATTCAACATACCGACAGTAGAAAAGAGAATACCTACAAATAAAAGGGTAAAAATTATTATCCTAATCATTTCCTTGAATCGAGAATGTATGTTTTTGACGTTATCAGAAGCTTCAACCGTCACTTGATTCGCATTCAACCAGTGTTCGACCGTTTTCTGCACATTAGGTAGGTGGTCATTTTTTTCCTTTTTTATGAGAAGTCTGTTAATATTTTGATTCTTCAGCCATTGATGATAGTCTGTGTCATTTATATAAATGGATGGTCCTGTTAGGTGACTATCCATAATTCCAATGACCTTCAATTGTTTCTTATCTTTTCCTATCCGAATGGTTACGATATCACCAGGTTTGATGTCTCTAAATTTATGTTTTAAATCCGAACTAATCACAATTGAATTTGGTACTCGGTGATCAAGCCATTGTCCATCTTGAATACTAGGATGGATAAATTCTGTTACAGATGGGACTGAATGTAACAAAGCATTTTGTTCGTTCGTCGAATCTGAAATGACCGCATTTCTTATTGTCCATGCTTCAGCCTGTTCAACACCATTAAGCTCTTTGATGGATTCAACTAAATCCTCTTTCGAAAAGGAAGTTCGTATACTCCATTCTGATTCATAGTCCAGAATTTGATTCAACTCAGCAACTGTCATTTGTAAGGAGTTATTTAGGCCTAAACAGGCAATGATGATCGCACCGCCAAAGGATAACATTAGAATATTAGTTATTAATTGGACCTTTTTCGTCATCGCATTACGAAGCGATAGAACATAAAAATTAAAATATCTTTTCGAACCCTTTCTTTTTTCTTTTACATAAGATTTGTGAATATTGAATAGTCCCTGAATAACAGGGATTTTAAGTACCCTATTAACCGGAAAAACAGCTGCAAGGATCGGCACAATAAACGAAAGAATTAGAATAGCCGAAAATACGATTGGAGAAATTGTAAATTCCGCTTTTCCTATATTTAGTTCCTTCAAAATAAAGTCCGAAAAATAATAGGAGATCACTACACTTAATGGAGCAGACAACAAAAACACAATGGAACCAAAAAGGAAAAGTGTGACCATATATTGTTTCCAAAAATGTAGCGGTGTGGCTCCTAATACCTTTTGAATACTTAGATCAAAAATTTGTTCAGTAACCATCCGATAAAAAAGATGAATGATCAGTAAAAAACTTAGAAAGAATGAAAAAATCCCCAAAACAATTAATATTAGCAGGATTGTATTGACAACAGTTTTACGTAAAAATAGTGTTTCTTCCGATAACACAGTTCGATAAACAGTAATATTTTTAGCATCTAATGCAGTTTTTGCTTTTTGAATCACTTTCTTTTTTCCTGTTCCTGAAAGGGAGGAATCAAAGGTTAGATGAATGATATTTTTAGAGGTTGTTAATCCTAATTGACCTAACACCTCATTTGGTAAATAACCATAACCTAATCCACTAAATTTAGTTGGAATCCGATATAAATCCTCTACACCCCCATTAATCGTAAATTGTTTCGGTTTTTTTCCCGGAATAGAAATGGTGACCTTATCACCGATTGATTGATTAAAATATTCCAAGGTTGACTTCTCAAGAAAAAGTTCTCGGTTTGATGATTTTAATTGACTAGCTAAAGGCTTAATCTTGTTAATCCGAAACAATGAATCAGTCGAAAAACCCAACAACTCGAAATTTTTAAATTCATTATTGATTTCGACCCTTACTCTTATTTGTGTCTTTGCTTCTACATCCTTTATTCCTTTTTCTTTTGTCAAATACGAGATATCTTCTTCAAATGGTGACGTATAAAAAGTTAGGTCTGCCATATTTGTATGTTGTAAATTTTGGTAAAGTGACTGTTGAAAGATATGGTTTGTATTCAGCAAAGTTCCAATTGTAGATAAACAGATTGCTATTGAAAACAAAATAATGAAAGTTCTCATTTTCTGCCTAGCTAAATCTCTCCAGGCTTTTTTCAAATAGATAGGCATCATCGAATCTTCAATTCCTCTTTCAGATCTAATGTAACATTGCTTATCACTTCACCATCTTTTACTCGTAATGTTCTGTTGACTTGGTTTGCAAGATCCAGATCATGTGTCACCATTACAATTGTTTTCCCATCTTTAACAAGCTGTTTAAATAGCGAGAATATGAGGTTTGCATTTTCACTATCTAAATTTCCAGTTGGTTCATCAGCGAGAATAAGCGGTGGGTTATTAGCTAATGCTCTTGCAATCGCAACACGCTGCTTCTCACCTCCAGAGGCGTATTCAGGAAATAGATTCCTTTTATCAGCTAAACCTACTGAATCGAGTAAATCCATTGCTCGTTTCTCTTTTTGCTTTTTTTTAAATGGAAAAGCAAATTCCATAGGAAGAATAATATTTTCAAGCAAGGTAAGCGTCGGAATTAGATGAAATGATTGAAAGACAAACCCGATATTTTTTGATCTCCATTTGGTCATCTGACGATTTGAAAGACTCGAAATTTCTGTACCATTAATTATTACAGTTCCGTACGAAGGAGAATCAACACCACTCATGATATTAAGAAGGGTTGATTTTCCGCTCCCTGATTTACCAATAATTCCAATAAATTCTTGTTCTTGTATTGAAAAAGTAACATGATTTAATGCATATTGGGGGTTATTTCCGTTCAAAAAGATTTTCGTTACATTTTTCAGGTTAATCATGCTCTGACTCCTTTCCAAACTGAAAGAATAATTTCTAAATAATGTTTACTAATCTAATTAAATACTATGCCTTATTTAACTTCAAACGTAGGTAGTAGTGATTCAAATTGTTCATAGGAAAAAAAGGGGAGGGTGTCTGGGAATTCCGAATGAAAATTTCCGTTTTCAACCAATTTTTTCATTTGAATTTGAAATAGTTTTTGTGAAATAATTCCCATCATTTTGTAAAAAAAAGGTTCTAAATTTAGAAATTGATTCATTTTTCTAGGAAACAATTATTATTTTTTTAAAAAAATTTAGTCAAAAAGCTTTTTTTCTCATAATTTGTTTTTTTCTAAAATTTGGGCTTTTCTTTTTGTTAATTTTTCGTAATTTTTTTTACAATTGTTCAATTATAACTCACACCGTAATTGAAAGGCTTTCGAACAAGTTCGAAAATCCCTAATAATAAAGAAAGATTACAAATTTTTCAAAAAGTAAAATTTGTAATAATACCGCTTACATCCTTGTGATAATAGTGTTTTTCATTCAATGAGAAGGACGATGGTGAATTTTGACACAGGAAAAACGACACATTGAAAAAAGGAAGTCTTATTCATAACCTAATGAGGTAATAACAAAAACAAAATAATGAGAATTGTGAGGAGAAAAAGATGGCAAAAGCAGGAGATGCTGTTCAATCACGATCATCAAACAAACAAAGCATTGAAACAAGGAAAAAGTTATCGAAAAAGGAAAAAACTTTTGTAATCACATTATTTATGATAACTGTATTATGCCTTTTCTTTGTGAACTGGACAGCTACAAACGCATTGAATTTAACGATTGGAGTTTATGGGTCTGTTATGATTTCTTACCTACTGGGGAAAATGCTTCTTTCGTTTAAATACGCAGAAGTCACAATGGAACCTCCAGATTTAAAAGTATCCGTTGTGATCCCCTCTTATAATGAAGCCCCTGAAGCTGTATTAGGAACAGTCGAAAGCATCTTAAAACAAGACTATCCGATTCATGAAATCTTCATCATTGATGATGGCAGTAAAGATATTTCAGCCTATGAAGCTGTTTTAAAACTTAGGGATAGTCTTGAATCATCGGTGTCGTTATCGGACCATATGCCAAGCTTGATTGTTCACCGTCTGCCGCAAAACAAAGGGAAACGTCACGCTCAAATTTGGGCCTTTGAGCGGGCAACAGGTGATATTTATGTTACGGTTGATTCCGACTGTACAGTGTTCCCTGATGCTATTCGCGAATTATTAAAGCCTTTAAATGATCCAGAAGTAACTGCTACGACAGGTCATGTAAATATTCGGAATCGGACAGATAATATTCTTACCCGCTTAATTGATATGCGCTATGATAATGCATTCCGTGTTGAGCGTGCTGCTCACTCTGTTACAAATAATGTACTGGTATGTAGTGGTCCATTAAGTGCATATCGTAGGGAAGTTGTCATGAAAAACCTAGAACATTATGGCAATCAAATCTTTCTTGGTCAACAAGTACAATTAGGTGATGACCGTTGTTTAACAAACTATGCAATCCGTGAAGGAAAGACATTATATCAATCTACCGCCCGTTGTATTACTGACGCTCCTACTAAATTAAGAACTTTAATAAAACAGCAATCGCGCTGGAACAAATCATTTTTTAGAGAAAGCTTAATTGCCTTAAAAATTGGTTTGAAAAAGCCGAACGTCTTTATATGGGTCATGCTAGAAATGTTTCTATGGATTGCTTTTGGGGTTTCTTTAGTTATGGCAATTTATATTGCTTCTTCTACGATGGCTTGGATAATTTTTATCTATTACCTTGCCTATGTTATTATTTCTGCTTATGCCCGAAATGTCTTTTATGCATATAAAAGACCATTGACATTTTTAATGGCACCATTATATGGGTTGTTATTCTTAATCTTATTATGTCCTCTTCGCTTTTGGGCATTGCTTACTTTACGTTCAACTTCTTGGGGAACAAGAGGGTAATCGTTTAGTGATAAGAAAGGGTATAAATTCTGAGGCCTGTTTTCTCAAGGGTCCAGACCTTCCGAGGTTAAAGAACCTACCAAAATAAGAGTCATTAAAGGCTGTGCGAGCCAGTTACGCTTTTCTATTTTCTATAAATCTTTTGTGATTGGGGATGTATTGATTGAAAGTTCGTAAAGCGATTATACCAGCCGCTGGTTTAGGCACAAGATTTCTTCCTGCAACAAAAGCACAACCAAAGGAAATGCTTCCAATTGTGGATAAGCCAACCATTCAATACATTGTTGAAGAAGCAATTCAATCTGGTATTGAAGATATTCTTATAATTAGCGGACGTGGTAAGCGTGCAATAGAGGATCACTTTGATAAATCATATGAGTTAGAAGAAACCTTATTCAAAAAAGAAAAGTATGAGAAGCTACAAGAAATCCAAGAAATCTCAAATCTAGCAAACATTCATTATATCCGTCAAAAAGAGCCTCGTGGCTTAGGGCACGCCATATATTGTGCAAATCGGTTTATTGGAAACGAACCATTTGCCGTACTTCTCGGGGATGACATTGTAAAATCCGATGTTCCTTGCCTAAAACAACTTATTGATGTTTTTGAGCAGAATCTGACTTCTGTTCTTGGCGTCCAGGAAGTAGAGCCTCACGAAGTTACTAAGTATGGAATTATTAAGCCGGTTAAAAGTAATAAGCTTAAAAACGATGTGATGTTTCTTGCTTCGGTTGTTGAAAAACCAGCCATTAAAGATGCGCCATCCAATTATGCCATGATGGGGCGTTACATCCTTACACCAGAAATTTTTGAGATTTTGGCAACATTACCGCCAGGATCAGGAAATGAAATTCAATTAACGGATGCGATTAAATTATTGAACAGCACACAAACTGTTTTAGCCTATAATTTCAAAGGTAAACGCTATGATGTTGGAGATAAAACTGGCTTCGTAAAAGCAACAATAGACTTTGCATTAGAAAGATCAGATATAAGTGAAAATATCGAAGCCTACTTGAAAAATCTAGTAATTGATATGGGTCATTCTATTTCTAAAAAATAGCTGATGAGACTAGTACACGATTATTTGTTGGTTTAAAATCTCCTAGCTGCGTTTTCTTCTAGTCTTAAACATTATATGAGCTTTTCAAAAGGAGGCGTTTTAATGAAAATTGCAATTATCGGAACCGGTTATGTTGGGTTGGTAACAGGTGTATGTTTGTCCGAAATTGGCCATGATGTTACTTGCCTCGATATTAACAACCAAAAAATAGAATTGCTAAAGCAAGGATTCTCTCCTATTTATGAACCAGGTTTAGATGAGTTAATAGCTAAGAACCTAAAAAAGGGAACTCTTCAATTTGTTTCAAATTATGTTATTGGTTTAAAAGATGCTGAGGTAATCTACATTGCTGTTGGTACGCCTCAAGCGGAAGATGGGGCTGCCGATCTTTCATTTATTTTCCGAGCTGCAAGAGACATCGGTCAAAATATAACACGTGATGTTATTGTAGTGACAAAAAGTACGGTTCCGCTTGGTACGAATTATAAAATAAAAGAATTGATTATGGCTAATTTACAAGGTAACTATCGTATAGAAGTTGTTTCAAATCCAGAATTTTTACGAGAAGGATCGGCTGTTTATGATACTTTCCATGGTGATCGTATTGTTATCGGAGCCCAAGACCCCGATGCGGCTAATGTAGTGGAAGAAATTAATAAGCCGTTTGGTCTTCCAATTATAAAAACCAGCATTAGCAGTGCTGAAATGATTAAATATGCAGCTAATGCGTTTCTAGCAACAAAAATTTCTTTTATAAATGAAATTGCTAATCTCTCTGAAAAAGTTGGTGCCGATATTATAGAGGTTGCAAAAGGGATTGGGATGGATGCACGTATCGGTTCAAAATTCCTTAATGCTGGAATAGGTTTCGGTGGATCTTGCTTCCCTAAAGATACAAAGGCATTGATTAAAATTTCAGAAGACGTTAATCAAGATTTTTCCTTACTAAAATCAGTTGTTCAAATCAATGAAAAACAAAAAACAATACTAGTAAAAAAGGCAAAGGAACGCTTTGGTTCACTTAAAGGAAAACATATTGCCCTTATTGGTCTTGCCTTTAAGCCGAACACGGATGATATGAGAGAGGCTGCATCTATCAGTGTTTCTAAAATTCTAGTAGATGAAGGGGCTGAATTGGTTGCCTATGATCCAATTGCAAATGAAAACGCTAAGGAAATTCTGCCAGAAAGCGTTAAATATGTAGATCATATTGAAGATGCCATTAAAATGGCGGATATCATTTTTCTATTAACGGATTGGAAAGAGATTGTAGAAAAAACCTTAATCTTTTCAAGTCTTTTTATGGAAAATCCGATCATCTTTGATGGTCGTAACTGTTATACCGCAGATGAGGCCAGAAAATACAAGGTTGAATACGTATCGATTGGAAGAGAGCCTGTAAAACCTGATGGGGGAACGAACAACTCATCACTTATTTCAACTATTTAATGATCGTTTTTGATGCAACAAAGCATACAAAAAAATCGAAAGGATGTTTTAAAATGAAAAAATTAACAACTGCTCTATTAGTATCTGCTTTAGCTTTTAGTGTAACTGGTCACGCTTCGGCACAGGAAATGAAGGAACCTGCCCCCATCGTCCAAAATGTAGAAGTAAATAATATTTGGAAATCAATTGATCGTTTTCAAGCAAAGGTCTTTCTTAATGATGCTAAATATAAAGTTTCTTATGACCTTAATGATGGGATCGTAACAGTGAAAATTCAGAAGGAAACAGGTAATGAGGTAATTGAATTAACAGGACAAGAAGCAAATGACCGTGTCGTTGAATTTGTAAAAAATCTTGATTTATCACGGAACCTAAGTAAAGAAGAAGTAATGAATCGACTTTCGACTGCCTTAGGAATTGAGTTTTCGGATGTAGAAAAAACAGATGTAAAAGTAACTTTGACAAATAATGCAAAAGTTTCTTTCTCTTATAAGCAAGGAGAAAAAACTAACATTAAGAATCCGTTTGAGCTTCATAACTTAAAATTTCAACTTAGGACGAATGATGGTAGTTTCTACAATATTCATTTAAATAAGCAAGGCGATAAAGCTCATATTCAAAAACGGACAGAGAAAGGCGTGGAAGTATTAAAAGGAACAGAAGCTCGTGAAGAAATTTCCCGACTTGTGGAGGGGGTTATTCCAACAAATGACACATCTTGGAATGAATATTTAGCAACTGTTTCTGATGTACTGGGAATTGAAGTAACGAATATTTCAAAAGTAGATATCGATGCTAAATTTGCTAATAACACAAAAGTAGATTTTAAATTTCAAAGATAACTATTTATTAATGAAACGGGTTCCTATATGGAATCTGTTTTTTTGTTAATTTAGTTTTTAAAATTATGAATCGATTTAACTCGGCTGCTGATTTCCTCTACTGCCACTCAGCTCAGCGCAAGCAATTCTGCCCTTGTTGTCACGTATTGCGATGGGGTCAAACCCAATTTTAAAATGGGGCATCCTTTTAATTTAAAGACTAGTAATTAATGGTTTTTCATTAAATCAAACATTTTCCAATTCCCCATTGTACATAGGTCCAAAGGCGGGAAACCTTACTTCTCCCTCGTTAAAATCTTCCATTCCCACTGACTATGGAAGGATTTTATCGAAACTAATCGAAATTTGTCTTATTTCATTGTATAATTGACTGTTGTAAGACAAAAAGCTTTGAAAGGATGATGTCCAATGATGGAGTGGGCGTTAGTCATATTATTCGGTGTAGCAGCAGTGTTGCTCATTTTATCTTATGCACTTACGAAAAAGGCAAAAAAGGTAGAACAGCGTGAGCTTGAATTATATTCAATTAGTTTTATGGAGGAAATTAATAAGCTGCAGCAGCAAATAAGAAACCTCGAATTAGATAATGAAATTCTTAAAAATCAAGCAGGAATTGATACAACAGATATGGAACAACACGAATTACTTCGTGATGTACTCGATTTATATAAAAGAGGATATTCAGTATCAAGTATTGCAAACGAAAAGAACATAAGTGAAATCGAAGTACAAGGTATGCTGTCTCCTTTTACAAAACAAAAAGAAGGGAGAAAAGCAGCAAATGACCGCTAAAACATTAACTAGCTTCGCTTCTGGGCTTTTACTTGCTTCAGCGGTTTGTGCCATAGTATATTTTTCCGGACCACAACAAGCAACTAGTTCAGGCTCTGAGGAAAAACCAACTGTCGAGGAGTTAAAAAGCCAACTTGCTGCAGAAGGCTACGTTGTTCATACAGAAGATGAATGGAACAATGCCATTGCCGGAGCGAAAAACACAGAAAAAGTTGAAGAACAACCTAAGGAACAACCAAAAGAAGAAGTCAAAGAAGAAGTGAAAGAAGAAGTGAAAGAAGAAAAGAAAGAAGAGCCCGCTGAGCCGGTTGTCCATAAAACAGTGATTACTGTTTCCGAAGGTATGACTAGCTATGAGGTTGGAAAAGCACTTATTTCAGCTAAAATCATAAGCGGAGATGCCTGGGATTTTGCAAATCTTGTTGAGAAAAAAGGAGTTGCAAAATACCTAAAGCTTGGCTCACACGAAATAAACAGCAATATGACAACGGATGAGATTATTGCAACAATTTTTAACAAATAAATAGACCATCGTGAAAAGACCAAATCACTTAAATTTGATTTGGTCTTTTGCTGTTTTGTGAAACATTTTCTGTGAAACAAGAAAAATCGGGAATGACATGCACTAAAATGTAGGCGTTTCACACAAAAAGTAGACAATTGTTATCATTTTGGTTGTGCTTACATATTATAAAGTATAAATTAATATTAAGTATTAATTTATTTTTAGACCCTAAAATGTCTTTGATGAGTTTTATAAATATGATTTCTGTCAAGAATGAATGTATATTAAATAAGCTAATGGGGTGATACGAAATGTATACCAATAAAGCAATTCAGGTTCTTGACCGTATGCGATTATCAAATGGTGCTTATACAGCAAGCCTATCGAATGATTACAGCTATGTGTGGATTCGAGACATAGTATATACAGTTCTTCCGTTTATCAATGAACCATCAGAAAGATATGCAAAAGCCTATCATGCTTTATTAGATATGTTTAAGAGCTACGAGTGGAAAATTGATATCCATCGGAAAAAGAAACCGATTTATTTGTTTGAATATATCCATTCACGCTACTCAACTGACCTAAAAGAAATGCCAGTCGAATGGGGGCATGCCCAGAATGATGCGATTGGAGCCTTCCTATGGGGTGTTGGAGAAGGATACCGTCTAGGACAAAAAGTAATCAGAGATAAAAAGGATATAGAGATTATACAAAAGCTTGTTGATTATCTAGAATGCTTGCAATATTGGCAAGCAAAGGATAATGGCATGTGGGAAGAAAACATGGAAGTCCACGCCTCAAGCTTAGGTGCCTGTGTAGCTGGACTTAATGCCGTTAAAATTCTTGTTAACGTAAAAGAGGATCTTATTAAAAAAGGCGAGGAAGCTCTCCGTAATTTATTACCTCGAGAAAGCGAAACAAAAGATACCGATTTAGCGTTGCTTAGCCTTGTATTCCCATATCGTGTGGTTGACCGTGATACTGCCATTAAGATTGTTGAAACCGTTTCCTCAAAATTAGAGCGTAAGTATGGTGTCATTCGATACGAAAACGATCAGTATTATAATGAAGGCAAAGAAGCTGAATGGTGCTTTGGATTCCCATGGTTGGGACTTTGCTACCTTGAATTAGGTCAATTTCATAAGGCAAGTGAATATATAGCTAAAACAAAGAGAGTTGTGCCTGACAATTGGGAGGTTCCAGAGCTCTATGTAGGGGGAACGAATAGACCAAATGGAAATACTCCTTTAGCATGGTCAGTTGCGATGTCTTATATTTTCCTAACGAAAATTGAAGATATGGCCCAACAGAAAATCTCATAAAAAGCTGCGAAAGCAGCTTTTTTGTTTTCTTTGCAAGCCAAATTTTATGTACCCCATTTGAACTAATCGAAAAATACTATTCCAATATAACAAACAACCTCATGAACACTCCCAGATTTACATTATCTTGCAATATCAAATTTCTAGTATAAAAAGTAAAAAATCCCCATAAATCAACACTTCGTTGTAAACGGTTTCATACATAGCCCGTAAATTTATCTCCACATAAATAATATTTTCCTTTCAATTCTACCTAATCCGACAATAAAAAACATTATTCGCTAAAGGAATATTTAAGCCCTTAGACGAATTAATATAATAAAGTGAAAAAATAATACCAAAATTGGGTTTTTTCAGATTTATACTATGGTTTTATTATTTTTTATTAATTTTATACAAAATGACATAAGTTTTTGGTATTACACGCGTTCTCTATACATATATCAAAAGGAGGATATCAAAAGTGAAAACAATCGCTGAAAAAGAGGTTGAACTATTTCCAAGTGAATTCGATCTTTATTTATTTCACGAAGGAACTTTTTTAGAAGCCTATAACATGCTTGGCGCACACGTCATGTCCTATAAAGGAGAAGATGGAGTACGCTTTTCAGTATGGGCACCTCATGCAATATCTGTGTCAGTTGTTGGGGATTTCAACAACTGGGAGGGCAGTGAACATGCCCTTGAAATGATTCCGAATTCTGGAGTATGGATTGGATTTATTCCAGGATTACAAGAAGGTGACCTTTATAAGTACGAAATCACAACTGCAAATGGGGAAAAAAAGCTAAAAGCGGACCCTTTTGCATTCTCTTCTGAACTAAGACCAAACACCGCATCAGTAGTAACAAGGCTTGACCAGTACGAATGGAATGATAAAAAGTGGTTAAAAAATCGAGAAAAAGCAGATTCGTACAATAATCCAATGCTTATTTATGAACTACATACGGGTTCATGGAAAAAGAAAGAGGATGGCAGCTTTTATACATATCGGGAACTAGCCGACGATGTGATTGACTATGTTGTTGAAAATGGGTTTACACATATCGAATTAATGCCCATTATGGAGCATCCATTTGATTTGTCATGGGGCTACCAGATAACGGGTTTTTATTCGGTAACAAGTAGGCATGGTAGTCCTGGAGATTTTATGTATTTTGTGGATCAATGTCATCAAAAAGGCATTGGTGTTATACTCGATTGGGTTCCTGTACATTTCTGCCGTGATGAACATGGATTAGGCAAATTTGATGGGACTCCTCTTTATGAGTCATCTGATTCAAAACGAGCTGACCGACCATTATGGGGCACTTATAGCTTTGATTTTACAAAAATGGAGATTCATAGTTTCTTATTATCAAATCTTGCTTTTTGGATGGAGATGTACCATATTGATGGCTTTCGAATCGATGCCGTATCTTCATTAATTTTCCTTAACCACGACAACCCGCAACAAGAAAAGCTATTTAATCAATTTGGTGGCGAAGAAAATTTGGAGGCAATTGAATTTATTAAAAAAGCCAACGAAGCCATTTTTAAACGATATCCAGGCGTGCTAATGATTGCAGAGGAAGCCACCGATTATCCTCTTGTAACTGCACCAACTTCTGAAGGTGGATTAGGCTTTAATTATAAATGGAATATGGGCTGGGTGAATGACGTCCTTAAATACATGCGTCTGCATCCGTCTGATAGACGTTATCATCATAATTTATTAACTTTTTCCTTCTTCTATGCATTTTCAGAAAATTTTGTTTTACCTTTTTCACATGACGATGTTGTTCACGGGAAAAAATCCCTTTTAGATAAGATGCCAGGTGACTACTGGCAGAAGTTTGCTAATTTACGATTATTATATGGGTACTTAATGACCCATCCTGGAAAGAAACTTCTCTTCATGGGAGGAGAGTTCGGTCAATTCTCTGAGTGGAAGGAGCTTGAGGAACTAGATTGGATGCTTCTAAACTATGATTCTCATACTAAGATTCAGACCTATTTTAAAGAGCTTCAGCATTTTTATCGCATGAATTCTAGCCTTTGGAGACTAGATCATGTTCAAGAAGGGTTTGAATGGATTGACCCAGATAATAATGACCAATCTGTGATTACCTTCATGAGACATGGGAAACGCAAGGGTGATTATTCAATCATCGTTTGCAACTTCTCTACAGAGGTCTATGAAAATTATCGTATTGGCGTCCCATCAACTGGGAGTTATATAGAATTATTTAATAGTGATTCAGTGGAATTTGGAGGCTCTGGTCAGATTAATGCAGAAACTTTATCAGTTGATAAGACGCCAGCTCATAATCAACCATACAGCATGACAATTAAAGTTCCACCTTTAGCAATTAGTATCTTTAGAAAAGAGACAAAAAAGAGAAAAAGAGGTGTCGTCAAAAAATGAGGTCAAAGAAGTGGATTGCAGTTGTATTAGCAGGTGGTCAAGGGTCAAGATTGGGGGAATTAACAACGACTCTTGCCAAACCCGCTGTTCCGTTTGGTGGGAAATACCGAATTATAGATTTTCCTTTAAGTAATTGTACTCATTCAGGTATTGATACAGTTGGTGTCATTACCCAATACCGTCCACATGTACTCAATAATTATGTAAGTAATGGACGTCCTTGGGATTTAGACCGGAACAATGGGGGAGTAACCGTCCTTCCGCCCTACCTTGGAAAACACGGCGGAGATTGGTACAAAGGAACTGCTAACGCAGTCTACCAAAATATCCATTATATCGAGCAATACGATCCAGAATATGTACTCATTTTATCTGGCGATCATATCTACAAGATGGACTATAGTAAGATGCTTCGCTTTCACCTTGAAAAAGATGCTACTGCTACAATTGCGGTTATCGAAGTCCCGTGGGCAGAAGCGAGTCGTTTTGGAATTATGAATACAAACGCTGAAAAGAAAATTGTTGAATTTGATGAAAAACCAGCCAATCCAAAGAGCAATCTTGCTTCAATGGGAATTTACTTATTCAAATGGAAACTTTTAAAACAGTATTTAAAAGAAGATGAAGGAAATATTCATTCTTCTAATGATTTTGGGAAGGACATTATCCCTAAGTTACTTGCTGACAATAATCAGTTATATGCCTACCAGTTTGATAGCTACTGGAAGGATGTTGGGACAATCGAAAGCCTTTGGGAAGCACATATGGACTTGTTAGATGATGCTCCGGGCTTTGATCTACATGATCCAAGCTGGCCATTCTTTACGGGGATCGCGACTCATCCTCCTCAATATATATCAGCAGCCGCAGACATTTCTCAGTCTTTGATTAATGAGGGATGTATCGTCCAAGGAACAATTGACCACTCGGTGCTCTCCTACAACGTACAGGTTGGAGAGAATTCAGTTATTAAAGACTCTGTGATCATGCCGAATGTTCAAATTGGCAAAAATGTGACGATACACAAAGCAATAATCGCAAGTGATTTATGTATTCCGGATGGAGCTCATATTGGGTCTGATGCCCCGGACGCTGCCATTACATTAATTGGAGATGAAAATACTGTAAGACCCTTAACCGTTAGTAATTAAATATCACATGAGGAGCGATTGGGATTGGAACGAGTAATTGGCGTAATAAACTTAGTAAATGATAAACAATATTTAAAAGAGTTAACACAACATCGTTGTTTGGCAGCAGTACCATTTGGTGGAAGATATAGATTAATCGATTTTACAATGTCCAATTTTATTAACGCTCAAATTAAAAAGGTTGGCGTATTCACAAAGGACAAATATCGTTCAATCATGGATCATCTCGGTAATGGGAAAGAATGGGACCTCGACCGACGAAATGGGGGATTGTTTATTTTACCTCCAATCCACCCGGACAAAAGTATAGTTGGTGATGTCCAGCAATTTTATGATCACCTTGAATTTTTTAAGAGATCCCATGAGGATACAGTGATTTTATCTCCTGGTCATCATGTTTATAAAATTAATTTTAATGATGTCATCAAAAGCCATAGAGAAAGTGGTGCAGACGTTACAGTCGTTTATAAGGATTATGATGGAGAGCCTGTCGATAAACCAATCTATCATAAATGCATTCTGGATGCTGATGACAAAGTGAAAAACCTAGAACTCTATACAACTCCGAAACAGGGAGACCCTGTTTGTACGGAAACCTTTGTTTTTTCAAAGAAATTGTTAATTGAACTTATTACGAAGTGCTATGAAAATGGAGAATTCGATTTTATTCGAGATGTGGTTAAAGCAAATTTACAACGTCTCAAAGTAAACAGCTATCATTTTAAAGGTTATATGCCATTTATTCATTCAATTTCAAGCTATTATAAAACGAATATGGATTTCTTAAACCCACAAGTGACAAAGGAATTCTTTTTCGATAATTGGGAGATCTATACAAAAACAAAACATGAGCCACCTGTCAAATACTCAACAACTTCTAATGTCAGCAATTCGTTAATTGCAAACGGTAGTGATATTGAGGGTACAGTTGAGAATAGTATTATTTTCCGTGGGGTCAAAATACGCAAAGGGGCGACTGTTAAAAATAGTATTATCATGCAGAAAAGTGTCATTGACGAAGGTACATACCTTGAAAATGTCATTACGGATAAACAAGTAAACATCACATCGGAAAAAGTAATCGTTGGAGAGCTTTCTCCAACTGTCATAAAAAAAGCTGATATTATCTAATGGGGGAAGATCATGAACGTATTATTCGCAGCATCAGAGTGTGCTCCATTTATTAAAACAGGCGGGCTAGGGGATGTAATAGGGGCTTTACCGAATGCACTACTACAAGAAGGCGTACATGTAAGTGTTATCCTTCCGAAATATGGAGATTTAGCTGAAACATACAAGGAACAGCTAGAATTAGAACGAATTATCGAGGTGCCATTAGGTTGGCGTAGACAATATTGTGGTATTGAAAAGTTAGTCCACAACGGAATTAGCTATTATTTTTTAGATAATGAATATTATTTTAAACGCTATGGGAGTTACGGCTTTTATGATGATGGGGAACGATTTGCTTTCTTTTCAAGAGCCGTACTTGAAGCAATCCCATACCTAGACAAAAAGCCAGATGTCATTCATTGTCATGACTGGCAAGCGGGACCGATACCACTATTATTAAAAGCACATTATTCGAATCAACCAGACTATCAGGATATCAAAACAGTATTTACGATTCATAACTTACGCTATCAGGGCGTATTCCCAAAATCGGTTTTAAGTGAATTACTAGATGTGAGTGATCGCTATTTTCATATAGATGGAGTGGAGTTTTACGGTAACGTCAGCTACCTGAAAGCAGGATTAGCCTTCAGTGATACGATAACAACCGTCAGCCCGACCTATGCAAATGAAATCCAGACTCCTTATTATGGAGAACAATTGGATGGATATTTGCGAAAACGGAATTTTGAATTGCATGGAATTGTCAATGGAATTGATCATAAAGCATACAATCCCGCTTCCGATCGTGAACTTTTTACCTATTATGATTCATATGAAGGAAAAATGAAAAATAAAAGAGCCTTACAGGAGCAGCTTGGGCTTCCAGTGAACGAACAGGTTCCTGTTATTTCTATGATTACACGCCTTGTAGATCAAAAAGGAATTGACCTTGTTTTACACGTATTTGAAGAAATCCTGAAACAAAACGTGCAATTTGTTTTACTCGGAACAGGTGAAAGTCATTATGAGGATGCATTCCGTGAAATGGCATACCGGTATCCAACAAAAGTGTCTACGAATATCTTTTTTGACGAGGGACTTTCTCGAAAAATCTATGCCGGTTCCGACCTGTTTTTAATGCCGTCACAGTTTGAGCCTTGTGGGATTGGTCAGTTACTTGCATTCCGCTATGGAACACTACCAATTGTAAGAGAAACAGGTGGTCTCAAGGATACAGTACAACCATACAATGAATTTACAGACCAAGGAAATGGCTTCAGCTTTACGAATTACAACGCACATGACATGTTATATACAATTGAACGTGCGATTTGGTTCTACCGATTCCAGCCAAAGAAATGGAGGGAGCTTTCTGAAAAAGCATTAAAGCTTGACTTCAGCTGGGGAGCCTCTTCAAAAGAATATGTCAAACTATATGAAGAACTACAATTTGCACTCGTATAAGCTAAAAACCGTTAGGGACACACCCTAACGGTTTTTACTGTTTACGACTTAATTGTGTGAGTGCAATTCGTCTCAACGATGAACTGCTAAAATCAGTTGCATTTCTTTTTTTCATCCGTTCACGAATGGGATTTTCATTCGAGATTAACTTTTCATCATTGTTCTCTATCACAGGAATACTCCTCCAATCTTATAAGGAGTAATATTCCCTAGTTAAATTCTTTTAAATCAAAGGAAAATAATGTTCATAACGTGGATTGGAATAGTAGGGCGGTCTTGTTCCAATTTGAGGTAGTTTAAAGCTGTGATTTATATAAGATACCTCGACACGTTTTTTCGATTCGTTCATAAGCAAAAATGTCACTTCTGGACTGTAGTAATAGTTCATAGTTTCAACTCCTTTTAAGTTCCATGCTTAGTTTATTCAATTAATCCCTATAATGAGCCCGTACTCCCAAAGTTGCATTCACTCAAAACTACGTTCTACATAGACTAAATCATCTTGTATTTTATTTAAGGAGGTATATCTATGTCTCACTCGAGAGAAAAAAATGGAGAGAGTCAAAGCTATCCTACGTATCCGAATTATGGAAAAATCACGCAATATAAGGATGTTGCCCTTACAGTTCCTGAACAACGTCAGTATCGCCAACCAGGTGTCGAAAGCTTAATGGTCCCCAGTCCTATTGTGGATAATCCCCAATATAAAGGTAGTGGCAAGCTGAAAGGAAAAGTTACGTTAATCACAGGCGGAGACAGCGGGATTGGTGCCGCTTGCGCTATTGCCTTTGCGAAGGAAGGGGCAGATGTCGCTATTTCTTATTTAGATGAACATGAGGATGCAAATCGCACAAAATCAAAGATTGAAGAAATCGGACAGCGATGTTTGCTTTTACCAGGTGACCTACGTGATAAACAGACATGCATTAATATCGTAGAAAAAACCGTTCAGACCTTTGGGAAGCTTGACATTCTTGTCAACCATGTCGGCATTCAATTTCAGCAGCTAAGTCTTCTTGATATTTCGGATGAACAGTTTGATGATACCTTCAAGGTTAATGTGTATTCTTATTTTTATACAACGAGGGCAGCACTAAAACATTTAAAAAACGGAAGCTCCATCATCAATACAACATCAGTAGTGGCTTATCACGGAAATGATCAACTAATCGATTACACCATGACAAAAGCCGCAATAGTCGGTTTTACACGTGCCCTTGCTAATAATTTAGTATCTAAAGGAATTCGTGTAAATGCTGTAGCGCCAGGAAGAGTTTGGACGCCACTGATTCCATCAAGCTTTTCTCCAGATCAAGTTACACTTGCTGGTAATCCTATGGATCGCCAAGGACAGCCATTTGAACTTGCTCCTGCTTATGTGTACCTTGCTTCTGATGATTCCCGTTTTGTTACTGGTCAAACCATACATGTTAATGGTGGACAAATCACATCATCCTAAAAAAAGTGATTCAATTGAGAATCACTTTTTTGTATTCATCACTATTCATCTTTTTTAATCATTACATTTTGAGGTCGCTTCGGATGTCCATTTTTACCTTCGTCATCTGGACCTGTTAAGGTATTTCTTTTATCTAATACTTTTCCTGTAAATTCGACTGGATTGCGATTTGCCATGTTTTTCACCTCCATCTGTTAGGATGGATGGAAAATGAAATAACATGACAACTATTTTATTTCTTTATGGTGTAGTATTGATCAATAGTTGTCGATGCAATTGATTCATAAAGAGTGTTCGTTAGGCTATTAGCCCCTTTTGCATCTAAGCCTAATTCCCAAATCATCATCCCACCAAAACCATGATTTAATGCAAGCTTTGTTTTTCTTGTCATCATCGCTTGGCCGTTATAATAATAGGTTGTGCCATTCATATTGACGGTATCTTTTACGGCATTATCAGGATTACTTTCCACTATTGCTTCATAGGAAACCTGCTTGATGTTTGGGTCTATTGGCTGCGCATAAAACGGAACACCAAGGACAAGCTTTTCTTTTGGCAGCTTGTGAGTATCAAATAAATCAGCCCAGTAACCTACGATACTTTCAGTAAAGGGGTAAGGTGATAAATTCTCAGCATGGTAACCACCGTCCCATTGGCCATCATATGCCATAATATTTACATAGTTTACATATTGAAACATGGCTGGTTCATATTTCACATAAGCTAATTCAGTTAAGGTTTGGCCATGAATTTTTGAGTGAACTGCAATTGATAATACCTTGTTTTGATCACGTAACTTGTTACCTAATGTTTTAATAAATTGATGTAAATGTTTCGCATCAGCATCTGTACGAGGATGTTCGAAATCAATATCAATGCCATCTAGATTTTCTTGTTCAACAACTCTAATGAGCTCATTCACAAGCTTTTGCTGTGAAGCTGGGTTCGCCAATGCTGCTGAAAAATAATCATAGGACTCTCCGCCATTCATATGGAACCAACCGCCAACGGCAAGCATTGCCTTTGTATCATGTTTATGGGCATTGGCAACCATATTTCTAAGGTTTTTAACTGCATGATCACCCGTAAACAAGAGTTGACCATCCTTTGTCGGATGAACAAAGGAGAAGATAATATGTGTCAGTTTCGAATAATCAATTTGATTGGGGTCTCGAAAATCCTGTATATAACCGACTAAAACGTTTGACGTTTTTTTATCCAGTTTGGGTTTTGCTTTTTGATCTGGATTTTTTGACGAATGTGGCGTTTCATTACCGATTTTGGTTTCATGTTGATTTTGATTTGATAGCCACAAACCTGTTAAAAATCCACCACCAAAAATCACAGCCACCAAGATACTAAGGAAGATAGATCGTTTTTTCATGATGTTGTCCTCCTGTTAAAGTTTATCCTCAAATTTTATCAAATAGTCGTGACATATAGTTGTGGTAATATCATCCTATACATATATTTTTTTAGTCCTATATAAACTAATTACTATACGTCTTTGACAAGGAGCAATTTAATGAGCATTCAACTTGAACAATACTATAATCAAGCAGTCGATCGAGCAAAACAGATGGTTTTGGATGATATCAATCATTACATGGAGCCAAAAGAAACGACCCCTTCATTTGAGCAGTATGTCCGTGAACGAGGGCAGTTTATCGAACAAATTTGGCTCAACGCTTGGTTAAATACAGCAGTTCATGCATCTATATCGGAGAAAAAAGCCTATCTAGTGGAGCATGGATTTGAAGTTGAGGATGTTGGTAAAAAACTACTGAATAAACTATTTCGAACCGAAATTCGTAATATACATCCTTATGATTTAATAGGTTGGCTAGAAGAGAAATACGAAAAACAACCTGAAGAATGGCAGCAAATGTATCAAACCGCAAGAGCCGAGTATGAAGCTCGAATTAAGAAGCAACAGGATCGTGAAACAAAGAGAAAATTTATTCTCAAGCTAAACTTTTACCTCAACGAAATACTTGGGGAGCAATACGAGGAACTTTATCTAAGGATTCGTTATTTACTAGGGAGTCATTTAGCAATCGAGATTGAGCAAAAAGGAATGATTTTATCATCAGACGATGTGACGTTTGCTTCTTATCTTTATAAAGAAACTGAACTTGCGCATAACCGCTATTTTTATCAGGAAAATTTGATTGAGGAATATGAAGATCTCATTTTACATCAACTCATGGATTTCGGGCCCAATTGGTTAAAATCACACCTACCAGAACATATATTCGTAGATTGCCAAAATAGCTTTCAAGAACCATTATCTGATGCATTTTTACAGGAAATAGCCTATGAGTATTTTCTAGATGTTCGGGATGATTTATTTGAGGATATATTAGAGGAATATGTGTCAGACCTTATGAAGCTTATTGACATTCCATTTGAGTTGGACACACATAGACAGCTGTTTTTAAAAGACATAACCGAGAGAAAAGAACGTTCCGAAAAGGAAAAAGAGGAATTAAGACGACAAAAAGAAGAAGAGCAAAGAATGCTTGAGGATATATTCGGACGAGCATATAACTTATCACCTGGCCGAAATATCCAGTATGTTCTTCATGTTGGAGAAACCAATACTGGAAAGACGTATCAAGCAATCCAACGAATGAAGGAAGCTAATAGTGGCGTTTATTTAGCTCCATTACGATTATTAGCACTCGAAATTTATGAAACCTTGAATGAAGAAGGGGTACCGTGTGATTTAAAAACAGGAGAAGAAGAAAAGCTTGTTGAAGGGGCTAACCATCTCTCAGCAACCGTTGAAATGCTAAGAGAAAAGGATTTTTACGATGTAGTTGTAATTGATGAAGCTCAAATGATTTCCGATAAGGACCGTGGCTTTTCTTGGTATAAAGCTATTACAAATGCAAATGCACAGGAGGTTCATATCATTTGTAGCTTTCATGCAAAATGGATGATTTTACAGCTTCTTGGTGATTCAAATGTAGAAGTTTATGAATATCATCGTGATGTACCATTAGAGGTAGAACCTCAATCTTTTCGTTTGAATCAAACCCGACAAGGGGATGCATTGGTTTGTTTTTCAAGAAGAAGAGTTCTTGAGACAGCTTCTGAGTTACAACGAAGTGGACGTCGTGTGAGTATGATATACGGGAGCATGCCACCGGAAACTCGAAAAAAGCAGATCCAACGCTTTAATAACGGGGAGACAACGGTTATTGTGGCTACAGATGCAATCGGCATGGGTTTAAACCTGCCGATTAGACGGATTGTGTTTTTGGAAAATGATAAATTCGATGGAACGAGAAGAAGGCTGCTAACCTCTCAGGAAGTGAAACAAATTGCAGGACGAGCGGGCAGACGGGGAATTTATGATATCGGTAAAGTCTCTTTTACAAGCGATATCAAAACAATGACACGTTTATTAGAACAAGAAGATCCCCCGCTTCAGGGCTTCGCGATCGCTCCAACAAACGCAGTTCTTGAACGTTTTCAAAAATATTCTCGAAAAATGAGAATGTTTTTCTATCTATGGGATCAATTCAAGAGTCCAGAGGGGACGAAAAAGGCAAGTCTATATGAGGAACGGATGCTTTATGAGTTAATTGAGGATACAATTATTGAGGCAAAGCTATCGTTACCTGACCTATATGGCTTTTTGCATCTACCATTTTCGTCAAATGAACCCTCTCTACGTGCCCAATGGAAGAAAACTCTCGAGGCGATTGTCGATGGTTTCCCGCTGCCAGATCCAATCCTTAAAGATTCTGGACTAGAAGAACTTGAGCTCTCCTATAAAGCGGTCGGCCTCCATCTGTTATTCCTTTATAAATTAGGAAAACAGACAGAAGCTCAGTATTGGGAACGAGTAAGGGAAGAAATTAGTGATAAAATACACGAACACTTAAAATCAGGTATTCAGCCAACTAAAAGAGTATGTAAACGATGTGGAAAGAACCTACCAATTGGCTTTTCCTTCGCAATCTGTAATGAATGCTATTTCGAACGGCCAAGACGTGTACAACAACCTAGATAAACGTTAGACACTAAAAGCGATTAAGAAATATCGCGCAAATAAAAAATAATCCAAACGATCAGCCAGATTTACTCTGGGTGATCTCTTTTTTGTAAAAATTTAAAAATATTTGTAAAAAATTGAAACCTTTTAGCAAACTACGTCGTCTTAATGGTTAGGGTAAAATTTGAATATTTTTAAAATCGCAATCTACTGGATTAAACAAGGATACAAAGATTGAGAGATTCAAAATTTACCTATTTAATGAGATGAAAACTATAGGGGGAAGTATGTTGAAGAAAAAGAAGGTTTTAGTATGGGTCTTTTCGATTATCGGAATCCTGGTAATCGCGGGTGGTGTAGCTGCCTTTTTCATAAAAGAAAGGAGTGTGGCATCCGTTGGAGAACAAATTGAGGAAGTAAATGTAACGGTACAAAAAGCAAAAGAGCAAGAATTAATCGAGACGATTCTAGTAACAGGGGAAATTGTTCCTGAAGGTGAACATAAGGTATTCTTAAATCCAGAACATGGAGAGATTAGCGAATATAAGGTAGAAGAAAATAAAACTATAAAAGCAGGAGACCCGCTATTTGTCTATGATTCTTCAAAGCTAGATATAGATTTAACTCGAGCTACTAGGGAAAGAGACTTAATTCAAGTAAGAGCAAAGACAGAACAAAATCAAATCGATGCCCTAAATAAACGGATTGAGGAAGCAAAAAAAGCCCTTGCTGCACAAAAAAACAAACCAAAAACAAAGGCTGCTGAGACACCTGAACAGACTGAAGAAGGTACAGAACCACAACAAGTAGAGGAACCACCAGTTGAAGATGTAAACCAACTTACAAGTGAAAAGGTTCAAATGGAACTACAATATGAAAATACGAAATCAGAAATTACAGCAGCAAATGAACGAATCGCGGAAATTACGAATCAGAAAAAAGAAATGACAGTTGTAAGTAAAATTGATGGAATCATTGTAAAAGTAAATAAAAATATCGCAACGACTGAAGCAGGTGCATCAGAGCCGGTCATACATATCATTTCAAATAAACCATATAAAGTAATTGGAACAATGAGTGAATTTGATGCAGTCAAAATTCAACAGGGACAAGAAGTAATTGTCCGTCCTAAGGTATTCAAGGACCAAGAATGGAAGGGAGTTGTCGAATCCGTTTCTCATTTTCCAAATGATGACGGAGGAGCTGGTGGAGAATTTGCGGGAATGGGTGGCGGCAATGTTACCATGTATCCATTCAAAGTGGGAATTACAGACGACACAACTGATCTTCGTCATGGGTTTCACGTTTCATTAGAGGTTAGAATTCCTGGAACTGAGATTCTTCCCGTTATTTCGCATACGGCTATTTTGGATGAAGGTGGAGTAGCAGTTGTGTATGTCTTAGTAGATGGTATCTTACAAAGACGTGAGGTTCAAACGGGTTCAATGAATGATGAATTTATCCAAGTCACTGAAGGTGTTAATAAGGATGATCTCGTGGTTTTAACACCATATGAAGGAATGTACGATGGAATGGAAGTGACCTCCTTTGATGAAGTTGAGTAAGATTACAAAGGTTTATGGAAACGGGGCTCTTGAGGTACCTGTTTTGCACGGAATTGATTTAACCATTGAGGACGGGGAATTTATTGCCATCATGGGGCCATCTGGTTCAGGAAAATCTACCTTAATGAATATTATTGGTTTCCTAGATTCCCCAACTTCAGGCTCGTTTGAATTGAACGATGAAGAAATAGGACTCGTAAAGGATCGAAAGTTAGCAAAATTGCGTAACCAGCATATCGGTTTCGTGTTTCAGCAATTCTTTCTTTTACCACGTCATAATGCACTAAAAAATGTTGAATCTCCGCTAATTTATGCAGGAGTTCCAAAGCGGGAACGTATTGACAGAGCCAAACAAATGTTAGACAAGGTCGGACTTGGAGACCGAGTCAAGCACTTGCCAAATGAGCTCTCTGGTGGCCAAAAACAAAGGGTTGCAATTGCGAGAGCCCTTGTAAATAATCCTTCAATTGTGTTAGCAGACGAGCCAACTGGAGCTCTTGATTCTAAGACGAGCGAGCAAATCATGGAGTTAATGGTTCAACTAAATAAAGAAGGAAGAACTGTCATCATTGTTACGCATGAGGATGAAGTTGCAGCATACGCAAATAGGGTTATCACATTAAAAGATGGGTTGATAACGGATGACCAAAGGAGAAGGCTATGAGTCTATTAGAAAGCTTTAAAGTAGCATTATCCTCGATCTGGAATCATAAGGTTAGGTCCATTTTGACGATGCTGGGAATCATCATTGGTGTGGCGGCTGTAATTATTATTGTTGCAATCGGCCAAGGGGCCAAAACGAAAATGACAGAGGAATTATTTAGTATCGAAAAAAATGCAGTCGATATTTGGTATCAGCCGATGCCAAAAGAAGGAGAAGAAGAATCAGAAATGTTCTGGATGGAACCTGAATTAACTTCCGACGACGTTGAAACCCTTTCGGTAGTTCCAGGTGTAAAAGCAGTTATCGCTACAAACCAAGGCTGGGGGCCGTTGATCTATAATGACCAACAGGGAGAAATGGAAATTACCGGAGTTGGACCTGAGTTCTTTACAGCTCGAAACATTCAAATTGTTGAGGGACGACCAATCAATGCGAGAGATAATGATGGAAGAAACCGGGTAGTGATGATCGATACTGTCGCAAGGGAAAAATTCTTTCAAGATAAAGAAAATATTATCGGTGAAATCGTCGATCTGAATGGTAACCCATACAAGTTAATCGGAGTCTACGAGTCACCTATCCCTGAGCAATATCGGTATAATGAATCAGGGGAAATGCTCATGCCACGAGGAGTCATTTCAATGATGTTTGGCAATCGAGAAATCGAACGTTTAGCTATAATTGCAGACGATCCAGAGCGAATATCTGAAATCGGTCGATCTGCAGCTGATACCCTCACGGTGGCCAAAAAACTCGAGGATGGGATGTATACGGTAAACGATTTTTCTGAATATGAACAAGAAGTAGATACTGTCATTACAATCATGACTTTAGTTATTGGAAGTATTGCGGGAATTTCATTATTAGTGGGTGGCATCGGTGTTATGAACATCATGCTCGTTTCCGTTACTGAAAGAACGAGGGAAATTGGTTTACGAAAAGCCCTAGGAGCAACTCGGGGGCGAATTTTACTGCAATTTTTAATTGAATCAGCGACATTAACCTCACTAGGAGGTATGCTCGGAATCGGACTTGCAACGATAGGGACCATTCTTGTATCTCAATTTGCGCCAATCACTGCGACCGTTAGTCCAATGATTGTCATAATCGGCGTAGGCTTCTCCGCTTTCATTGGTATCATCTTTGGAATCTTACCAGCAAACAAAGCCTCTAAACTTAGTCCGATTGATGCATTACGTTACGAATAAGGATGGATCTAAAAAGGAGGGACCGACCTCCTTTTTTGTTTTGCCTGAAGGAAGTCAAAAATAAATGTCGAAAATTTATATAGGTGGAAATTATTATAAAAGGGTGGGAAAACATGATTCACGAAAAACACGTACTAAAACACAATAACGAAAAAGCTGAATTATTCACGTATCTTCTAAATAATTCGGAAAGTATTGACCCAGACCGTAGACGTCCAATGATTGTCATATGCCCTGGTGGTGGCTATGTACATACGTCTGACCGAGAGGCTGAACCAGTTGCCATCCAAATGCTGAGTAAAGGATATCACACAAGTGTTCTTAGATATAGTGTGGAACCATCTGTATTCCCGACAGCCCTTTGCCAGTTGGCAAATGCGGTCGGATTAATTCGTGAAAATGCAGAAAACTGGAATGTAGACCCCAGCAAAATCATTGTTATGGGCTTTTCAGCAGGTGGCCATTTAACTGCAAGCTTAGGCGTGTTCTGGGATAAAGATTTTTTATCAGAACAATTAACCTATTCAAAAGAACAAATCAAACCGAATGGATTAGTCCTAAGTTACCCAGTTATTTCTTCTGGTCCACATGCTCACGAGGGTAGTTTCCGAGCTTTATTAGGTGATAAGTTTGAGGACCAAGAGCTACGAGAATTTTTATCCTTGGAAAACCAAGTAACGTCTGAAACCCCACCCACATTTTTATGGCATACGGTATCAGATGCGTCTGTTCCTGTTGAGAACAGCATGCTATTTGCACAAAGTTTATTAAAACAGAAAGTCCCGCTCGAAATGCATATTTATCCTGAAGGTGTTCATGGACTATCACTTGGTACAGAGGAAACGCAGTCAAAAGGAAGAGACAAGCACATTCAGCCGGAGGTAGAGAATTGGATTGAGATGGCTGCAAGATGGGTGAAGGGATTATAAAAATTTATTTGCGGAAAGAGGGTCGTAAGTGGCCCTCTTTTTAATTTGCAACGAATAAGACCAATACCTTGCTATCCGCTTTTTTAAAGGAGTAAAATAAAAAAATACTCATAAAATAGATAATTGATTTTATTCAGCTGACGATTGGAGAGATTATGTGGAACGAAATTGGGAGATTGCTTTTGATTCACTATCTAACATAACTGTTTTATCAAACCCAAATAACGAGCCAGTCACCATTATTGGTGATGCTGATGAGTTAAACTGTATCGGTGTCGGCACAGATGCAGCCGTTTTTCAATTCCTTAATGCCCCAGAATACGCATTTAAGAAATATGCGAAAGACAAAGTTGCCAAAGTTAAGGCTGAGGCAGATGTTTATCAGATCCTAGGTGAATCATCATTCTTTTCTAAATGCTTTGCTTCTAAAGATCATTACCTTGTTTTAAGCTACGAGGAAGGTATCACTCTATATGACTGCATCCTCCAAGGAATTCATATCCCGGAACAAGTTGTAGAAGATGTGGAGGAAGCAAGAAGTTATGTACGTAGCAAGGGGCTAAACCCTCGTGATATCCACCTGAAAAATATATTATTACAAAACGGAAGAGCAAAAATCCTTGATGTTTCCGAATACATTCATCCGGGTAATGATTTTCGATGGGAACACCTAAAAAAAGGATATGAAGAATATTATCATATGATAGACGGAAAAGCGGTACCGTTTTGGGTCGTGGATACAGTTCGTAAGTGGTATAACCAACAGAGCACATATTTCCCTACAATTGATGACTTTATGAAAATCGTTCAGAAGCTTTTATATAGAAAGTAGAAAGATGTTGTCAGTTTTCACAAAAATACAACTAGGCTGTAATTGTTGCTTTCGTAACGACTAAAAAAGCACCGAAATACGACCGAATGTGTTAGAATAATGTGGAAAGCAATGCAGGGTCTGGCTTCATTATTAAACTAAAGCGATTATAAGTGTGGAAGTCAAAATGGAGGTAATAAATATGTATCCACTTATTCTAAGACATCCTGGACCTACTCCAATTCCGAAAAAAGTTGAACTGGCAATGGCTCAGGATATGTTTAGTCATCGTACTGAAGAATTTGTAAAGTTATACAAAGATGCCACACAACGTGTGAAACCTATCTTTGGAACTAAGCAAGATATTTTACTTCTTCCCTCAGGAGGAACAGCAGCATTAGAAGCAGCTGTAGTAAATACTGTTTCCCCTGGAGATGAAGTAGTCGTCATCACAGTAGGAGCCTTTGGAGATTATTTCGTTTCTATTTGTGAAAAATATGGCTTAACTGTACATAAACTAGTTAAAAATTGGGGTGAAGCTTGTACAGAGGAAGCCCTAAATGAATTTTTGAAACCGCTATCTAATATTAAGGCCGTTTTTGCTACGTATAATGAAACTTCTACAGGAATTTTAAATCCGATTGAGCAACTGGCTGAAGTGGTTCATAATCACTCTGACGCTCTGTTTATAGTTGATGGAGTAAGCTGTATCGGAGGAGCCCCTGCTGAAATGGATCAATGGGGAATTGATATATTGGTAACAGGTTCACAAAAAGCGATGATGCTTCCACCTGGACTTGCACTTGTAGCTGTTAGTGAAAGAGCCTGGGAAGTAATTGAAGCCAATAACACCTCTGCTTATTATTTAAATCTATTAAGCTATCGTGAATGGGCAGCAAAAGGAATGACGCCTAATACTCCTTCTATTTCGCTCATAATGGGTCTATCTGCTGTGTGCGATTTAATAGAAGAGGAAGGCGGATTTTCAAAAACGGTTGAACGACACGATGTCATGAAAAACATGGTTCGGGAATCTATGAAAGCCTTATCAATAGAATTATTAACGAGTGACGAGTATGCATCACCTACAATTACGGCAATCCGTGCCCCAGAAGGATTGGATCTTTCAGCCTATTTAGGACATCTTAAGAAGGAATATCACCTAGATTTTGCTGGGGGACTTGGCCATCTCCAAGGCAAGATTTTCAGATTTGGACATATGGGCTATTGCTTCCCTAGTGATGTCCTTCAAGCAGTTTCCCTAATGGAAGCTGGTTTACAAGACTTTTCCTATAGCTTTGAGCCCGGTGCAGGAGTAAATGCAGCACAAAATGTATTCTTGGCCTCATTAAGAAAGTAAACGATTTAATTGCCAGACCCTTTTGATGTAATTAGTTAGTATAGGAAATGATAACAACTGAGTGGGTTTTCCACTCAGTTATTTCTTTGTCGGAAATTTCTTAATTAAACTGAATATGAAACTTATTGCCTAATAAATCGTAGTACATTACTAACAGAGGAAATTGTAAAAACGAATTTTTCATATTCTTAAATAAGGTTTTAGTTTTGTAAGGAGGGGTTTAAATGGGAATTATTAAAGCAGCAGTTAGTGCGGTAAAAGGAAACTTAGCAGATCAATGGCTTGAGGTAATTGAACCACAAGAGATGAGTGATACAACCGTTATGTCGGTAGGTGTAAAAGTACGGGCTAAAGATCGGCGAAATCAAAATTTTAAAGGAACAGATTCCACGATTTCAAACGGCTCAATCATCCATGTGTATCCAAATCAATTTATGCTTCTAGTTGATGGAGGAAAAATCGTGGATTACACAGCAGAAGAGGGCTATTACCAAGTTGTAAACTCTTCTCAACCATCCTTATTTAACGGTCAATTTGAAGAAGCTTTATACGAAACCTTCAATCGTTTTAAGTTTGGTGGTGTTCCATCTTCATCTCAAAAAGTGTATTTTATTAATCTTCAAGAAATAAAAGGGATTAAATTTGGTACACGTAACCCGATCAACTACTTTGACAATTTTTATAATGCGGAATTATTTTTACGAACTCACGGGAGCTATTCTATAAAAATTGTTGACCCGCTCAAATTTTTCATGGAAGCCATTCCTCGAAATAAAACGAATGTTGATATCAATGACATTAATGGACAATACTTATCTGAATATATGAATGCTTTGCAAACGGCAATCAACAAAATGTCCGCAGATGGGATCCGAATTTCGCACGTCACTTCAAAAGGAATGGAACTTGCAAAGTATATGGCAGAAGTCCTTGATGAAGACTGGACGCGGATGCGCGGAATGCAGGTAGAATCCGTGGGAATCAACAGTATTACGTATGATGATGAATCACAAAAACTGATAAACATGAGAAACCAAGGTGCCATGCTTCAAGACCCGTCAGTTCGTGAAGGATATGTCCAAGGTGCCATTGCAAGAGGCTTAGAAGCCGCTGGTTCCAATGATGCTGGATCGATGCAAGGATTTTTAGGCATGGGAATGGGGATGCAAGGTAGCAGTGGATTTATGGGCGCTGCGTCTGAATCGAATCGTCAGCAAATGCAGCAGCAAGCGCAAAAACAGCAAAATCAAGAAGTGGAGAATCCTAATCAATGGAAATGTTCTTGTGGTCAAACAAATACAGGTAATTTTTGCTCAGAATGTGGGTCACCCAAAGAACAAGCAAATAAAGAAACGTGGAAATGTCAATGTGGCCAAGAAAATAGCGGGAAGTTCTGCTCAAACTGTGGCAGTAAAAAGCCTGAAGAACTAACATGTCAAAAATGTGGGTTTAAACCTGCTAATCAAAATGCAAAATTCTGTCCGGAGTGTGGATCTCGTTTTGAACATTAATAATGTGCTAAATCAAGCATATACAGAAGAAGAGGTGATATGGGTTGGGGGTTGTAGTCTATAAATGTATTAACTGCGGGGGACCATTAGCATTCAAAGCTGACACTCAGAATTGGACCTGTGATTATTGTTTAAGTGAATTCACAGAAGAAGACGTGAAAAATTTTATCAATAATGAAAAAGCTGAGGAAGAGGCAGAAGCAAGTAAAGAATCCCTACATCATGCAAAAGAATTAGATCAGGAATTTGATGAAAAAGCTACAGGCTATACGTGTAGTAGTTGCGGAGCAGAAATTGTAACCGATGATACCACTGCTGCAACATTTTGTTATTATTGCCACAATCCTACGATTATCCCAAGGCAATTAGAAGGAGAATATCGCCCAGAGTTGGTCATTCCTTTTAAACTTGACCGTAAAAAAGCAGAAGAATTATTTATAAATTGGTGTAAAGGGAAGCCACTACTTCCCAAGTTCTTCACTTCAAATTCAGAGCTCGAAAAACTTTCAGGAATCTATGTTCCATTTTGGTTGTTTGATAGTAACACTTCTGGAAAAATTGAGGGCGAAGCAAGAAGAGTTAGAACCTATACCAGAGGGGATACCAGGTATACTGAAACAAAATATTATAAGGTGATGCGGGAAGGAAAAGCAATATTCCGTGATGTTCCAGCAGATGGTTCCAAGAAAATGGATGATAAGCTCATGACCATTCTCGAGCCATATGACTATAACGATTTAACCGATTTTTCGATGTCCTATTTGTCAGGCTTTTTTGCCGAAAAGTATGATATGAACCAAAATGATGTATACGGAAGAATTTCCAACGTCCTTCGTAATAATATAGGAACTTTACTCGAAGGTACCATTCATGGATATAGTACGGTCTCGATCCAAAATGCAAACGTAAAGCTATCGAATGTTAAAGCAAAATATGTTTTATTACCCGTTTGGATGTTTACCTACCAATATAAGGGGAAGACCTATATATTTGCGATGAATGGTCAAACTGGAAAAATTGCAGGGGACTTGCCAATTAGTATTGGAAGAGCTAGTAAATGGTTTGGGATGATTTCAGCCAGTGTCTTTGCAGTCCTATCGTTAGGAGGGTTATTTATATGGTAAAGAAAAAAGTTCTTTTTATTCCATTTTTCCTCCTCACGTTATTAGCTTTTGGGACTGTTACATTTGCTGACAACGACCATGTTTTTGATCAAGCCAGTTTATTCTCAGATACTGAAAAAGTAGAATTGCAGGAGCAAGCAATTCAACTAAGTGAACAATTTCAAATGGATATCCGTATTGTCACAACGGATGATAGTGAAGGAAAATCAGCAAGAGATTACGCCAGCGATTTTTATGATACTCATGGATTCGGTTATGAAGGAACAGCGGATGGAATTTTGTATCTAATTGACATGGATAACCGGGAAGTGTATATCTTTACACGCGATCGGATTGTTGATTATTTTCCAGATGTAACCGTAGAGAAAATTCTAGACCATGTCTATCCTTACCTAACAGAGGAAGCGTATGGTGAAAGCACGAAAGCGTTCTTGTCTGACCTTGAGACTACGATGAGTGAAGGAATTCCTGAAGGGCCATCTTCTTCTGGTGGATATGCACAATCGGATAGTTCTACTTCCTATCCATCAAGTACCTCTCAAGGAGAATTACTTAAAGAACTTTTAATCTATTTTGCTATTGCAATCGGGGTTGGCGTTATTTCAGTTGGGGTAATGGCAATGTACAACAGAGGGCCCTCGACGACAACAGCCCATACGTATTTAGAATCTAATTCATTTACTGTAACCAATAAAATGGACCGTCATTACAATACACGCGTAACACAACAAAAGATTCAAAGAAATTCAAATAACGGTGGAGGATCATCTTTTTCCGGCGGCGGCAGATCTGGCGGTGGGGGAAGAGGGTTTTAAGAAAGCATGAGGAGATTGTAAAATGTACCCTATAGAGTAGAC
>NZ_NSEB01000020.1 GCF_002734215.1 Fredinandcohnia onubensis | reverse complement strand
TAAAATTGGGGGCACAGTTCACTGTCCCTCTGTCCCAGACTTGTTCTCCCTGAATCCAGACTTGGCGAATGTTCTCTGGTCGTGCTAGGTAGATTATTTTTTGAAAGATGTCGTGTAATTTTTCTTCCTCGTCATATAGTGGAAGTTTGGCTGACTCTACTTTTGTATCAATGATTTGCACATCCCAAGCGTAGTTTTCAGCAAGACGACCGATTGGTAGACTTAAACTTTCTCCCCCGCCTGCAGTTGCAAAATAGAATGCTTCATTAAGTGTAATCCTTGAATTTGATACTCCGCGTTTATTAGCTGGTAAGTCTGCATTTACTCCATCCTCTAACATTCTTGAGGAAATTACCGCCTGCTTTACATTATCAAAAAGACTTGGTGAGAATCCACCTGAAATATCTGAACCTAGTCCAATGTCTACTCCTTTGGATTGAAAGCGTGCAATCGGAATCACACTATTGGCAAAATAAGCATTGGAAATCGGACAATGAGAGACTGCTGTACCCTTTTCAGCAAATAAATCTGCATCTTCATCAGATAGAAAATTACAATGTGCCATGACGGATTTTCCACGTAACAACCCAAAGTCATTCAGTGCAAACGCGTCGTTTTTACCAAAACGCTCTTTCACATAGCCATGCTCCCAATCACTTTCACTACAATGAGATTGAATATATGTATCGTGTTTCGCTGCCAATTCACCTAAGCCTTTCAATGCTTCATCAGTACAACTTGGGATAAATCGAGGTGTCACTACTGGATATACGCCTTGCTTTGTTGTTTTTCCTAATTCCTTAACCGCTAAAATAAATTCTTCGGTCTCAACTAATGCTGTTTTCGTGTCTCGGTCACGATAATAATCCTCTGTTTGGTCAGGATTATCCATCACCACTTTCCCAACCAAGCCACGTTGACCTTTTTCAGCACATATCTGTGCCAGCAAAAAACTTGCTTCTTTATGAACTGTTGCAAAATAAAGTGCAGTCGTAGTCCCATTTGCAAGTAAGGTCCCGACTACCTCATTATAAACCTTGTTCGCAAAGTCAAGTTCCGCAAACTTTGCTTCAATTGGAAATGTATATGTATTCAACCAGTCATAGAGAGGAATATCTAATGCTGTACCCGCTTGTGCCCATTGTGGAGCATGAACATGTAAATCAATAAAACCTGGTAAAAAATATTGTCCCTCTGCTAAACGATGATAACAATCAGAACTTTGATATGCCTCTACTAATCGTTGATACTCATCATGATTGGGACCAACTATTTTTTCAATGAAGCCATCTTCATTAATACAAAAAAGATGATCTTTTAGTACCTCAACTTCCTTAGGGGAACGGCTCGTAAATGCTGTTCCATGAAACACATGTGCAAACTTCATCATCAACGTCACCTACATTAAAACTATTTTTCAAAAATAAATCGGAATCCCTAGGCTAAAACGCAATTAACAACCAAATTATAACATAAGTCCCTGACCTAATAGCTACCATCCAGGGCTAGCAATTATGAACAAATGCAAAGAACCCTCCTTCGATTATTAAGGAGGGGTTCTTTGTTAGGACAGGTCCCGTGTCCCAGATGAAATATGGTCGGACAATGAATCTCCGTTCCTTATCTACCACAGCATTTTTTATACTTTTTCCCACTTCCGCAAGGACATGGATCATTTCTTCCTACTTTAATGGTAATGTTATTTACAGGATTCTCCGTTAAATTTCTGAGCTCAATTGATGTATGTCCTTTTAAAAACCATTCTTTTGTGTTATTCATCAAATTAACGACTTTATCTACAAGAGCTTGAAGTGATTCTTGACTATCGAAAACAAGAACACCACTTAAATATTGTAAAATATCATTTAGACTCTGACCTATTCTAGTTGCGTAAACGCATTCTTCAACAATACTGTCCGCATCTAGTTTTTTAGTTTCAAAGTTTTGTTTAATAAAGTTGACTAATTGTAGATAACTCAGATTTCGTTCAACAAAATCGGGTTCACCAGCTTCGAGTAGCTGCTCTTTTGTAAAAGGATAAAAAGGTACATTTTTTCTAGCTTGGTGTTCGTACTTCACCCTTTTTGGATCAAACACTCTCAGGTTCGAATATCCCACATCATCACTAACTATTCCTTTTTTATAAGAATTAGAGTCTTGAAGAACTTGAATATAATCATAAAGTCTTAATGGTTCATTTATATACTTTTCTATCATTTGGCTCAATTCTGTAACAGTTAAAGTACCATAATAATACAAGAGACCGTGGGTGAGCTTGATCCACTCTGTATTTCGCTTTATAATCCCTCTAAAATGTAGATCTTTTTCTAAGTTTAATATCTCTTCAATTAGTTCATCTGGAATGGCTACTACCCTTTTTCCATTTATACTTCCAGTAAACAGCATACCGGTTTTCCGAAAGTACATAATCTGGTCATTTTCCAATTCAGGTGCATGTAGATAGCCACCATTCCGAGCTATTTTAACGAGTAAGGAAAAACGTTCAAGATCCCATTGACTGCAAACATTTTTCAAAAGCCCTGGTATTTCTTGTTGGAATAATGCAATGAGGTCCGCCTTCTTTAAACTGCTAGCTTTCTTAATTTCCAAATACCTTCTAATGTCATCTAACTCGTATTTCGCGAATGGGCTCAATGCCTCATCTAAATGAAAAGGAACCTTTATTTCACTCCAATATTTCTGCTCTCGTTTTTCTTCTTGCTTCTTAGTATCCTGTCTTGCTCTTTCGAGAGCTTGTCTTAGCATGTTATCTAGTTGTTTATTACTATTTACTTCTTTCATTCTAAAACCTCCACAATCTATTACATTATACAGAGAATAAAACACTTTGACAAAAAAGGGGCCCAACTCCCAAAATCTTACATACCAAAAAAACACCAGCCACTATCCTTTTTAAGGATTCGTTTCTGGTGTTGGTGGGTCGCAGGGACAGGTCCCGTGTCCCAAGAAAAATATGGTGGGACCAGGGACCTGTCCCTAGAGGGTGGCAGGCTCTCTGACCCTTTATTGCCAGGTTTCTTCGTTGCAGATGATAGAGGTTTTTTCTTGTAGTTCACTTAGGTTTATTTCTATATTAAGTGGTTGGCTAGATGATAGGAACATTCTTCTTTTTTTGTTTTCTTTCCATAGTGGGGTTAACTGAGATAGATCCATTGTGTTTTCCCATATGGATGGCGCAAATGCAATGCCTTTGATTTTAATAGAAGTTGAATTAGTAATGAATTCCTGCGACCCCAAAACAATATCTGGCAAATGGCTTGTTGATTCAATTGAATTGATATCAGATGATAAACGCAAAATGCCAAAGATATTGTAAAACTTAATGACATTGAAGAGAGGTTTATATACATCCTTACATTCCTCCCATAAAGCAGAATCCAATAGGTCTTCATTAATGAGGATTCCGTCAACCTTTGCGTCGCCAAAAGCTTTACATAGCCCAATCATAGCTTGTGTTATTTCTGAAGCTCGTTTTTTCAATAATCCTATATCTGAATTGATATCTTCTCCATAAAGGGTTTTAAGAATAGTGACTGGACCAGTTATCGTTGCGATTATCGGTAATTCTTTCCCTTGAACTTTAACCAATCGTTCCACCACTTCTTCTACAACTGGTATTCTTCCGCTTTCCAAAAAGTCGGATGATAATAATTCCTGCGAGATAGGTACTTCTATTACACTAGGCATTTCTTGATTTTTCCATTCGAGCACTCCACCGAGTGCCTCTACCTCTAAAGAAGGGTCTAACGGTAAAATAATTGCGTCATAGCCTAGAAGTTTTTGAGTATTTACTAATGCCGAATAAAAAGTATTCGCATCTTGTAAGATTGAAGGAATTGAAACTTGATCCACTTTTGTTATATACGTACCTACCAATGGGAGAAAAGGAGGTCGAGGAACAGCCCGACCTTTAAAAAATTTTTGAACTAATTCTTTTTTATCCATGGAACAACTCCTTATTATGAAAAGTTACATACGGACAATTTGTCGTAAAGGCTCTGCATTCGGCCAGCTTCCATAGTAAATAAGTGCTTCTTCAGGTGGTTGCTTCGTGGACCACTCAACCATAAATTCATCGTATCTTTTTCCTCTACCTAAACGATCCTTCTTTTCCGCTTCTCTTAGCTTTTCAGTCTTCTCCTTATCTAAGGTTAGCGTTTCAGGATCATAGGAAACTTTGTAGATATTTTGGGCTACCCAATCTGAAATGAGTTCATCCTTTAAGTCCTTGATAACATTTTCCGGATCACGGTCAAGTACATCACCATAGCCACCGCCACCAGTTGAATTAGCTACATAAATATCACCATCCATGACAGGTGCTGCTGGACGTGGTGCACGCTCAACCACATAATCCCCATCAATAGAGCGATTTTTCACAAGGTCTGTCGTGTTAACAGGAATATCTGCATCCCCATTTTTCATCTTCTCAAAATAGTTTGCATTTACAATCTTAATACCTGGATGTGACGGAGGAGGATATCCACCAAATAACCCTTGTGTGATTGGAACTTTGTGATGCTTAATAATCGATTGGTACACTAAGAATGGAACGCCTTTTACAGCCCATGCTACATTTGTACCTGCTCCACCTCGATATTTTCCAAATCCTCCAGAATCCTTCCAATGCTTAAAATATAAATGGACATGTGGTTGCTCATTTTCCATATCTTCTACATCAGGAGCTTTCCCCCACCAGCCCCAAGGGAATCCAAAGGAGTTATCCCCATCACGGTGTGTTCTGGCTCCACTCCCCTCACTGTTTAGTACGTTTGCAAGCATATCGGCAAATGGGACACCCCATTGGTTCTGTCCAGCAATAACGACAGCACAACCACCGGCCCCGTAACCACTTGTTGAAAGTTCTTTTACACCACTAGCGTATAGCATTTTTGCAAATGCATTAGACACTGTTGATAACACACAACTATTGGTAATCGGTGAATTAGCTACCGATGCATCGACGTTTGCGTTTAAAAACGTACCTTGTGGAACAATTACCTTAATTGATGAGAAGATACCTGATGATGTTGGTAAGTCTGCAAAAGGTACTCCAAATAGATAGATTGCGATATGGGCACGTACAATGTGCATAAAACTATTAAATGAACCATCATTCTCAGGTGAAGAACCTGTAAAGTCAAATGTAAGTGAGTCGCCCTCTTTCGTCAGTGTTAATTGACACCGCATCAATGAATCGGCTGTTCCCATTGTATCCATGAATGATACTGAACGATATACACCATCTTGCCAGCTTGAAATTCGTTTACGGGCTCCTTCCTCGGCTACAATTAACATTTTTCTCATGACACCAACAACCAGATCTACTCCTTTTTTCTCAATGAGTTGCTGGACACGAATACGCAAACGGTCACATGCAGCAACACGTGCTTTGGTATCAATGATCTGCATTCGTGGCGCTCTTGAAACCATGTTTGCCATCATATTTAACATGTCATTTCGAATTTGATAGTTTTCACCAATTTTAATTGGTGGTAATTTCATCCCTTCATCTGCACGAGACTTTGCTGTTAGTGGCATACCACCTGGTTCAATCGCACCTGTTTCAGGCTGATGTACCGCTGCAGCCGCCCATGCAATAAGCTCACCTTCATGGAAAATTGGCATGACCGCCACTTGGTCTGGATTATGAACCCCTCCATAAAGGGCCTCATTCGCATAGAATATATCGCCTTCATTAATACCAATTGTAGGATCATCCTTATAATGCTTAAGAATATATTTAATTCCAATTTGAGTAGTAACAGCGTGCAGATAAACGCCACAATAGGCCGCTACAAGGTCACCTTTTGCTGTATACAAACCTACGACAATATCTCCTGAGTGAAGCATCGAAGAAACTCCGATTTTCGTTAAGACCTCTTTTGCTTCTAGCACTAATTGGTTTAACTTTTCACTATAAATCTCATATTCACCAGACTTTAAACTCTCTAGGGCCGTTTGTTCAAATTCATCTATTGGTTCTGGATGGATTCGTTCATTAATTCCGAAATCAATCATGCCGTTACCCCCTCAACCGTTTTCTTTTCGATTAAACCATTTAAATATTGGTCAACTGTATAAACAACATTAGGTGGTAAAACAACAGTTGTATGTGGTGATTCGATTAACGCTGGACCCTCAATTTTATTACCACTTCTTAGTTCCTCTAGCTGATATATGTTTGTATCTACAAACCCACCAAGTTCCGGCCAGTAAGCTTTCCGAGTTCCTTTGATGGCATGGCTTGCATCTTCACCAGATTCTTCATTTTGAATAAAATTAAATTTCTCCTGTGGAACAATTGCTTTTAGAACAACATTCTCAATTTCGACTCCGCCTTCAGGGTAAACAGCAATAGAGCTGTACGCATTTGAGTATTCTTCCGTAAAACTATCCCATAGATTTTGAACATCCTGAGGACTATTTAAGAATAGGCTAGGTGATACGGCCCTCTTAATATTAAGCTGACCACCATATTTCATATCTAATTCTAATTGATATTGAATATCCTCGGGATTGAATCCTTCACCCGTAATGTCTCGGATGGCTTTTTCCTGCAGATTACGGACGACTGAATTAAGAGATTCATAGTCGGTTAGAAACTTCTTTGTTCCAGGCTCTAAAAGAATGATGTGCTGTGATTGTTCATAAATGTGCATGATGTCCATCATAGAAGATGAAAAGGCACAGAATACAGGTGATTGCTGTAAAACAACCGTTTTTGGAATATCTGCCTCAAATCCAAAACCTGCACCATGTACAGGACCACCACCACCTAAAGCAAACAACACGAAATCTTTAGGATCATTTCCTTGAAGGGAAGTTTCTTTCTGGATTATATTTGCCATATTACCGTCACAAACTTTTTTAATGAGATAAGCAGCTTCATAGACATCTACACCTAATGGTTTTGCAATTTTTTCTTCAATGACTTGTATTGCCTTTTCAATATTTAACGTTAAGTTTCCGCCATGAAAATAATCTGGATTTAAATAACCTAATACAAGGTCAGCGTCTGTCACCGTCGGCTCTGTTCCACCTTGATCATAGGCTACAGGCCCAGGAAAACTACCTGCACTTCGTGGACCAACTTCTAGTCGACCTCCGAGTACATCGTTAATCCATGCAATCGAGCCTCCACCTGTTCCAATCGATTTACTTTCCAGCATGGTCATATCAACTAGCCAACGATCGATAACTGGTTTAAATTGATAATTGTTTGTTTCTCCGTCCACAACAAGCCCGATATCAAAGCTCGTGCCACCCATATCCGTTACAACGATATTAGGGTAATCATATAACTTTCCAATTTGATTACTGCCAATGATTCCAGCAACTGGCCCTCCATTATACGTATTAACTGCCGATGTACGGAAAACCTCTGCCATTCCTCCCGTATTGTGAACCATCAGCAATGGATTTTTATATCCTAAATCGCGTAGTTCATCTCCAATATTCGATAATTCTTCTGCCATCGCTTGGTGAAGATAAGCGTTTAAAATCGCCATATTTGAACGAGTATACTCATATCTCTTAGGCATAACCTCACTTGAAAGAACAACTGGCATATTCCCGAGGTAATACTCTGGATATTCTTCTTCAATGAGTTCCTTAATTCTTTTTTCATGAACTGGATTTTTAAACGACCATAAAGTAGATACCACAAAGCCCATTACTCCCTGATCAACTAGGTATTGCAGTTTATCTTTAAAATCTTCTTCATCAAGTGGACGAATTACTTGCCCAGTATAATCAATTCGCTCTTTTACACCCACAACATTTTCTCTCGGGATTAACGGAATCGGCTTGCTTACTTCAGCAATTTTTCTACTTTCTAGCGAACTAATTCCATCTTGCCATTGACTTCCTTTTCCGATATAAAGCGTATCTTCATATCCTTCGGTTGTTATAAAGCCAAGCTTTGGTCCTTTTCGTTCGATCAGTTTATTCATCGCAACGGTAGTAGAATAACGAATCATGTCCGTTTCTTCCAATAGTTCCTCAAGATCTAAGTCAAGGAGTTCCGCACCATTTTCAATCGCTTTAATAAAACCGACTGATAAATCATATCCAGTCGTTGGACTCTTAGAAATAACGGATTGGTCTCCGTATCGAATAAAGCAATCTGTGAATGTTCCACCGATATCAATATCGATTGTCGCCCTAATTTTTGTTGTCATTTATTTTTCCTCCTTTACACATTCTTAAATACTTTCTTCTGTTGTCTTTCCTCTTCAATAGCTTTTTGTTTTAATGATTCTATGTCTATTTGAATGTCATGTGTAATCGGATGTCCAGGTGCTAAAACCTCCGTTTCAACCAACGTACCGCAGCCAGGACAATAAAATTCAACTAGACGAACCCAATTCGCATCAGGAGAAAATGTGTAATCCCCTTCTATATGTGGTTGATGAATTTCACTTGGCTCACGATCGTAAATAAGACAACCTTTCTTATAATTCTCACGTGCGGAATTCAATTCATGATCACATTTATCACATACCCAGACTTCCTTCTGTAAATCAACGGCAATATACTCAGTTATTTTTCTTCTCATTCTTACACCTCCATAATTCCGTTTAAATGTTGATCCATTGTGAACTTCGCACCAAGCGGAACAACGATCGTTGTATTTGAGCTCTCTAAAACCGCAGGTCCTTCAATTTCATGACCAGGCTTTAACCCTTCGATGTCATAAATATTTGTATTGATTCTATTTCCTCTCCAGTAAATGGGTCTTATCGATTTCGGTTCTGGAATGGAATCAACCAGTTCTAAGGATGGCAACGCAAAATGAGAAACGCTTACATAACTATTTAATCGAATAAACTCGATTGCGATTTTGTCTGAACCTAATTGCTTTGCGATCGATTGCAATTCCTCTTTCAAATACTGTTCATTTGTACTATGAAAGACATCACTAGGTAAAAAGAAAATATCTCTAATCTTGCCGTCATCTGAAGCAACCTCTAAGGAAACTTCATATCGTATAGATTCGGGAGTAAATCCTTCTCCGCGCATATCACGATGAGAGAGTTTTTTCATTTTTTCGAGGCTAGCATTGGCATTAATTAGGAATTCACCAATCTCATGATTAGGACCAAATTGGAAATTTACCCGATCCTGATACGTATGAGCTACATCAGCTGTCGATAAACCGAATGCGCTAAATACAGAACTGAAAGGGAATGTGAAAATCTTTTTGATTCCACTTTTTTTAGCCATTCCCGCGGAAAATAGGCCACCGCCGCCACCGAATGAAAAGAGTTGAAAATCCTTTATATTTTTTCCTCTTTCGTTTGAAAGTTGCTTTAGTGTGTCAGCACCAATTTGTTCGATTTTATCAACAATAAGTGCTGCCGCCTCTTCATTTGAAATATTTAACGGTGTGGCAATCCATTTTTGAATAGCATCAATCGCTTTTTCCTTCGATATTTTCTTTGTTCCACCCAGGAAGTAATCAGGGTCAACGATACCAAGAACGACACATGCATCCGTTACGGTTGGTTTTGTTCCACCTAGCCCAAAACATGCTGGTCCAGGTACTGCCCCTGCACTTTCCGGTCCTAATTGAAGTTCTCCATTTGGAGTAACTTTAGCAACGGTTCCACCGCCACCGCCAACTGATAAAACATGGATTAAAGGAGCATGGACTGGAATTTCTGCAATGCTTGATTCTGTATCAAATGTAAGCTCTCCATTTGAAATTAATCCTACATCTGTACTAGTGCCACCAACGTCAACAGACATGATATTATCAAGTCCATATATTTCTCCGATGTATCTCGTTCCCATTAACCCTGCAGCAGGACCTGAGTTGTACGTATCCAATGCCTTTGTTTTTGCTACACGTGCAACACCACCATTGGCATGAGCTATTAACAATGGCTTTGTGTATCCCTTTTGCCTTAATCCCTCATCCGCTTTATATAAATACTTCACCATATCACGATGAAGATAAGCATTAACTACAGCCGCATTTGTTCGAACCCCATTATCTGATCGTGAACTAATATCACTACCAAGTTGAATTGGTTTTGTTCCAAGATAATGCTTTGGAAAATCATCTTGGATAATCTTTCGAACGAGTTTCTCATTTTGATTGTTTGTATGAGCATTTTTTAAGCTGACAACAATCACTCTTGTCCCTAGTTCTAATAGTTTCTTTGTTACTCGTCGTACTTCAGCTTCATCAACCGATTTAACTACTTCTCCACTTTCAGATACTTCTTCATCAATGGAAACAATCATATCTTCTTGTACTAAAAAATTTAAGATTGGGTTTTTACCATCTTGGTACAACGAATCTGCATATCCTTTTGTAACAATTAAACCTAGCTTTGGTCCGGTTTTTTGAATAATCGAGTTTGTTCCAACCGTTGTTGAAAGTCTTATCGTTTTCGTTTCTTTTAGGAAATCGCTTACATTTTCACAACCAAATCTTTTAGCACCTTCCGTTATGCAATTATTAAAACAAACCGTTAAATCATGTGGCGTCGTTTCTACTTTTACTACTTCAAAACGATTACCATAGGAAAAGAAGCCATCCGTAAACGTTCCACCTGTATCAATATCTACAGTGTATTGTGCCATGTAAAACCCTCCCAATTTAGAGATTATTAGATTTCTTTTACATACTTTGTTTTCATTTCAAAGCGAGGTAAAGTACCCTCCGGAACTAATTGAACGTCGGCGCGGAACATAAGTTTGCCTCTTAACGTCTCCTCTAATTCCTTTTTTAAATTTGGTAAATCCTCTTCAGAGTTCATTCCATGTTCCACTTTAATTTGCAATGGTGGTTCCACTGCAGGTCCCGGTTTTTCTAATAAGATTTGGATATCTCCAGTTGTTCTTGGATAAAAACTACTCACAACATCTTTTATTGCAGTTGGAAAGACGTTCACGCCTCGAATGATTAGCATATCGTCTGTTCGACCAATGCATCGAATTCGAAAACTAGTACTGCCACATGAACATTTTCCGGTTTTTACTGATATTAAATCTCTTGTACGGAATCTAAGTAGCGGAACACATTCTCTATCAATTGCAGAATAAACTAATTCTCCTTCAGTTCCATCCTCAAATGGTTTGACCTTACCAGTGTCTGGATCAATTAATTCACAGATCACGTAGTCTGGAGCAACAAAATGCATGCCGTCTCCCGCTGGACATTCTGAGAAAAGAACAGGGGCCATATCCGCATTTCCCATTGCTTCAAAAACGCGAGCACCCCAATCTTGCTCGATTCTTTGTTTCACTTCTGGTAAACCACCGCCTGGTTCACCACCGGTGCCAATTAGCTTAAACCCCAAATCACGGGGACTCATACCAATTGAATGTATATAATCTGCAAGATAATTTGCATAGGATGGCGTACATAAAAGTACATCTGGTTTTAAGTGTAAGGATGTGGTTACTAGTCGTTCAGAGGCTCCTGTTCCAATTGGAATAAAAGTAGCTCCTAATCTTTCAATTCCATCTTTTAAAGGAAGACCGCCAACGAAAAATGATAACCCCATTGCAAAGATAACTTTATGATGAGGTCTTACACCCGCTGTGTAATATACTCTAGATACAATATCTGTCCATACATCACTATCTTTTTTGGTGATTCCAACATATGTTGGCCTCCCAGTTGTACCTGATGAGGAGTGAATTCTTATAATTTCGTCAAAATCAATACATTGGTGTGTGCCTAAATCAGTGGCGTTTTCTTGACTTTTACGAATTTCGAATTTCTCCGTAAAAGGTAGCTTTTGTAAATCTTCAAGTGTCTCAATTTCCATAGGGTGGATTCCTGCTTCATCTAATTTAGAAGCATACATTGGGGAATTTTGATACATATACTGAACTTGCTTGCGTAACTTTTCTTCCTGTAATAGCTTAAGTTTCTCAGGCGATATTTGTTCTTCAACTGATTTGTGATATGAGAACAAGATATTCCTCCTTTCTCATTCGAATATTTAATGAATTTAGAATATTATGTGTTCATTTTACAGGATAGAAAACACTATAACCACGTTGTTTACCCACAAAAATAACCGGAAATTTTTACACATCTTTGTCTTCTAGAAACAAAAGATAGATGATATGTAACAAAAAGAAAAAAATGACCATTATGTAAATAGTCATTTTCCTATACTTTGCTATACATCAAATGCTCTAGCCTTAATGCAAGAGATAGACTAAGTCTTACTTCAGAATCTGCTAGATCAAACCCAGTCATATCAGTTATTTTTTCAATTCGGTACTTAAGTGTGTTTTGATGAACAAATAATTCTTCAGCAGCCCTCTTGATTTGACCATTATGCTTTAAATAAACCTCTAATGTTTCTTTTATTTCTTTTGAATTTTTCAATTCATTTAGCTTCTTTAGATACAGGTTTGTGTATGCGCTTACGTTTCTTTCATCAAACATGACCATACTCGAAAGCAATGTCCAACTCCCACACGCTGGAAAATATCCGACATTCCCGAGATGCCTGATTCTAGGAAGAGCACTTAAGATTTGACTTGCCTGTTGATAGGAATGTTCGGTCAACTCGATTGAATCTACAGATTCACCCACCCCTATGAAAACCTCTAATTGCCTAGTCTTCGCATGTAAATCGAGGTCTTTTTGTAGTATGTCTTGTAACTTGTAGCTTACATCTAGTATTTCATGTTCCGATTCATGTGAAACAAGAGCAACGATTGCTCCATCTTTGTAGATCTTACACGGATTCCCTACCAACTGTTCTATTTTTAATACGATTCTTTCTGATATTGTTTTAGAGCTTAAATTAAACCATTCACCATTCTTATAGGCACCAATACGTAAAATAGAAATCTTAGGTTTTAAGTTAATTTCCAATGTCTTCAATATGCTATAAGCTTCCTCTACTTTTTCCTTATTACTAAATAGTAAACAATCAAAAAGCTGATGTATAAGGTACCTCTCAATTTCGATACGCTTATCTTTTGGTGTTCTTACGTGAGACATCTCAAGGGCCGCATTTATCGTTAATCCTAATTGTTCTGATAAATCCATAAGCAAATGTAAATCATCTTGGGTAAAGTATCCATCATTTTTGTTGATAGCATGAAGAATACCAATTCTTTTATTATCGACTACTAAGGGAACCGTCATGATTGATGTTGCTTTAAATAATTTTACATAATTTTGGTTAAAGCGCTCGTCCGATAGTGCATCGGAAGTGATAGCTGGAACCCCAGATAAAAATACATCTCTTGCATTGCTTTTTTCTGTTAGTGATACACGATACTGTTCTATTATCGAGTCTTGCCATGATCCAAATGCTGGTTTTTGCAATCTCAGTTCCCTATGTTCAGGATCATACAACATGATTCCTGCCATTTCCGAATTTAACAATTCTCCAACTTTTTGAACAATTTCGGCCAAAATTTCTTGAAAAGAATAATGGTTAACGAGTCTTTGTAATTGAGTCATGAAGTTAAGACTTTTTGATTTTCTTTGCATAATCAAAAATAAGCGAGAGTTTTCAAGAATAATGGGAACTGATTGCATAAAGAAATTGACCATATTAATCTGTTTCTCTGAAAGTTCCTCTTCTTGGTGCGGAATAACGACTAAGACTCCTGAAAAAGTCTTTTGTCTTGTAATGGGGAAAAAGTAGGTAGATTGATCTTTTATGTTTCTTAGAGTTTGAAGCTCAATTTGCTGAAATTTTTGTTGTGTCCGATCGGTTAATTCTTTTTTTTCCAATTTGTCCAGATTCTGACTTGATTGAGGGATTAATTGTTTTAAACTTTGGTCAAAAACAAAAAAGATCCCCTTTCCACCACCGACTAATTTAATGCTTTCTAAAACAATGGCTTCAGTTAATAAATTCCATTCTTGTATACTGTGGAGATTTTCAATTCCCTTTTGAAGTAATTCAATCTGGTTTTCATTTAATGTACTATTTTTCATTGAAATAAAAAACCACCTCCCGGCATTTATTTATAGCCTAGACAAATATGTACGAGGTGTCTCGATAAGATTCTGATAATTATAAATTTATATCCTTTAGAAAAGAATGTCAATGTTTAAGTTGACAGGTCCCTTTCAGAATCATACGAATGGCGTGGGTCGCAGGGACAGGTCCCGTGTCACAGGGAAAATATGGTAGGACGAGGGACCTGTCCCTCTGACCCTCATTTAAACCAATCTGCTTTTTCCATGTTTACGAATGGGATATCTGTGTCAACTTCCCCTTCAATTTTTGCAAGTGAAAAATCAGCGTTATTCAACCATTCTGCAAAGTTAAATATGGTGGGTTCTTGGTCTCCGCCGAGTGCGCACCAGGCTTCAAGTTTCGTTGGAAAATAAGCAGATGTATGAATGGTTCCGGCCCAGCTTCCATAGAGCTTAGAGAAAACTCCTTTATCCGTATCATTTAAAAGTCGAAACGCCTCCAGCCCATTTAAATGATTTTTCTCTTCTATAGCCTGTAACCTTTTGTTGGAATCATCTAGGACTCGGCGATTTTCTTCTGTTAGGATTTTAAAATGATTCGTACAAGTATATCCCCTCCGCACCTCTACTCTTCTTGGTGAAGTTTCCACAATAAATGGCATCTCACAGGTTGAATCGTATAAGACATAACTAAACGATCCGCGATGTGGAATTTCTTTTAACAACTGGACGGCCTCTTCTACATTGGAGCAAAGTTCAAGAATAAGTCTTCCAATCATATAACAAACAAATCCGTTCCCCGGACGTCTTCGATTCATAAAGGTATATCCCATCGTTAACCCCTTTTCGTTGATGCCATCTGATCTGCCTGTAATTTTTTGTGTTAAACCAAGGGTGGCATACCCTCCATCTATTGGTTGAAAAGCAACGAATCGGCCATCATAGGTCTTCGGATGGTAATCATAATTTCGGATCATATAATTTTCCCCAACTAATATGGAACAGCCTGATGGTCGGATATTGACCCTGTATCCTCCAAATTCCATTAAGACCTTATCCAGTGACCATTTCAAAGCATCCTGCAGCCCCAAAAACTCCTCCCAAATAAAAGGAGCCAAACGCTCAAATCCCTGTTTAGTCTCATCAATGTCAATTTTAAATTGTGGTTTTCTCAGCTTCCACTGTTGCTCCCGATTCTTCACCAAAAATGAATCCCTCAGCAGTTCCCCCTGCATAAAACCAAAATCATAATGACTCCCCCGAAACTGAATCACATCCGCAAAAATTCTCTTCATATTTATTCCTCCTTTTGAGACAGGCTCGTCGTCTATATAAAATCCGGCAAGACAAGATATGTATCCCATTTTCCCATCTATTTGCTAAATAGAAAAGACTTCTTTACAGAAACGTAAAAAAGATCAAACCCTTGGGCTTGACCTTTTTTACGGGAATTTACTTCAACCTGATTGCTTAGGTTCTACTAGTCTCAGGGACAGTTTCTCTATCAGGTTTAAAGAGGAGCATAAGACTGTATAAACCACTTAACCCCACTAAACTGTAGATAATCCTAGACAAAATGGAATCCTGGCCTCCAAAGATTGCAGCTACCAAATCAAATTGGAAGAAACCAATAAGTCCCCAATTAATTGCACCAATAATTACTAAAGCTAGAGCTAAACGTTGTAATCCATTCATATTTATCGCCCCTTAATTTTAGTAATATTAGGTTTTGCAATAAAAAATAAAAATATACACTCAAGTTCTATAAAAAGTTTACCTTAGTGCTTCTTTCTCTTCCCGCAATTTTATCCCGTATTTTAGATAAGGAATAGCTGATTTAATCATTTCCTCTGGGCTGACACTTTCCGGATTTCTTCTCCATTCAACGGAAGTCCCGTACATTCCCCAACTCAACATGACTGATGTGATTTTCAAGGTATTTTCATCACCTGTAGGATACCGCTTCTTTAACATTTTATAAAAAATGACCTCAAGCTGATCCCGGATAATGCGAGCAATCGTATCCTCATAACCACGATGGCATCGATTTGATAATGACAGTTGAAAATTAGTAATTGCCTTAAAGATGCCGATAAATGTTTCTTCATTTAAAGCACTTTGTTGATAGGACTCACTATTTAAATTTATGAGCAAGACTTCTGATAAAACCTTTTCCAACAAGTCATAAATATCCTCAAAATGATAATAAAAGGTTGCCCGATTAATCATGGCTTCCGTAGTGATGTCTTTTATCGTAATGTCTTTAAATTCTTTTTTTCCTGAAAGCTCAATGAATGAATCCATAATTAACTTTCGTGTACGTAAGACTCGCGGGTCTGTTTTTTCTTGTGTCATTTCATTCTCCCCCTCCCACTTTTCCAACAATTTCGGCGATGTGTTGGATATCCGACAAATCAAGTCATCTATTGGTATATATACTTTCTATTATCCACTAAACTGAAAGTACAAAGCAAACAAAATGGGACGCAGCTTCCTTGTCCCAGAGCTAAAAACTAAAAAGTGAGGGAATTCTTATGACAAACAATAATAATTTAATGTGTGATTTGGAAACTGGCGTTTGTGGTATAGCAGGAGACGATGACATGGAAGTAATTGATTTTAACCAACCAAAGAAAACGATTGATTTGTACTATGTGACAGATCCAATCTGCTCACATTGCTGGGCACTTGAACCTACTTTCCGTCGTTTCAAAGAGCAGTATGGACATTATTTCAACTTCCACACCGTCTTAGGTGGATTACTTGAAAAATGGCATGGCGGGCCTGTTGATCCGGCAAACGGAATTAATGGTCCTGCAGATGTAGCTGGCCATTGGAGAGAAGTTGGGGAATATTCACGTATGCCGATTGATGGATCATTGATGATTGACAATCCCGTTCAATCTTCCTTCCCACCATCTCGAGTGTATAAAGTCATTCAAAAAAATCATGGTGATGACAAAGCAAATGAATACTTACGCCATGCAAGGGAAGAATTATTTGCCTTCAATAACAACATCGCTGAAAAATCTGTGATGATTGATAATGTGAATCATTTAGGTTTAGATGGAGAAGCCATTGTAAAAGAAGCAGAATCTGAAGTTGGCCAACAATTATTAAACGAAGACTTTGCTCTTGCAGCGAAACTTGGTGCCAGAGGCTTTCCAACAATTATTATGGTGAATGAAGAAAACAAAGGCGTTAAAATTGTAGGTAGCCGTCCATTGGATTATTACGTTTCCGGACTATCGAAAATTACAGGTGAAGATGAACCACAAGCAAAGCAGCAACCTGCGCTATCTGGCTTGCTAGAAAAAGAAATTCTTTTTGCAAAGGAAATCGAAGTTATGTACGACTTGGAACCTTCTGCACTACCAGAATTCGTTGAGAACCAATTAAAGCCAGATACGTATGAAGAAAAAGAACTCCTTGGCGAAAAGTACTTTGTGAAAAAATAATGGGACATAGGTACACTGTCCCAGTAAGAAATATGGGACGAGGGACCTGTCCCCTCGTCCCACTAATATGCTCTTTTCCCACTGATCGTTCCCTCCATCGACACTGGTGCATTCATGTCGACATAGAATAGTACAGCTGTTGTATCCGCTACTCCAGTTATTGAAGGTAGAGGCTCCTCTAAATCTGTAACAGCTTCCTTTTTTTTAATTCGAAAATCCCCAACAGTAAGCTCACCATCTACAACATATAAAAATGGTGATAAGCCTTGGTAAACAGGTATTTCTAACTGATCCCCTTGCCTCAAATGCGCATCAAGAATATAGACATTTTGTCGAACCTTCAGTGGCGCTTTACTTTCTTCAGGTCCTACCATGAGATACCAATCACGGTTTCGGATGGGCTTTTCATGAAAATGAATCGTTGGTTCAAGATCGGATTCATAGGGTCGAACAAAAATTTGGAGCATTTCGACTTGATCATTTTTCACTTTTTCCTCATGCCAAAAACTCCGACCCGCATTCATCATCATTAAGTGCCCAGTCGTTATCGGAACCTCTATCCCAGTTGAATCCTTATGATGCATTGTACCACGCCATACATAACTCAAAATCTCATCGTTGACATGCTCATGCATCTTTATCGTTAATCCTTTTTTCATCACAGCATGATCGATAATACTTAACGAGCAGAACGCAAAATCTTTATTCTCCTCTAAAATATCGCCAGGCTGAATTCTTGTGATTGTAAATGGACCCTTGTATGGTTGCCAATGCTTTTCGGCAGAAAGTTTTTGTAACATTGAAAGGTCACCTTTTGTCCTTTTTGTATATTATAACAAACCCTACTAATCGTTTCTTGTTCGAGAGCTTTCACCTTGCATATAATGGAAACTAAGTAACCCTTGAAAAAATTTTTTTACCCCCGTATCTTTTCATACCCTTTTATTCGTTTATAAAGTAGAGACGCGCTGAAGGAGTGATTGTTTTGCATAGTAAGCTTTGGAATGGTTCAGAGGACTTTAAAGAACAGAAGGAATTTTTTACTGAGGAACAACTTCATGATCTCTATCCGATGCTCCGGAGATATTGCCGGTTTATATCCCAAAACAGCTGGGATGGAGAAGATCTCGTGCAGGAATCCTTGATTAAGGCTTGGAAGCATTATAGGCACCAGCCTACAATCTCTAGAGCTCTAATGAATAAAATCGCTCGAAATGTATGGATAGACACGGTGCGGAAACGAGGCAAAGAGTCTCTTGAAGCTATTACTGATGATGGATATGATGAATCCCTGCAAATTGAAAAGCGCTTTGAGGCTGTACAACAGCTTATGAGTAAGCTTACACCGAAGCAAGCTGTCATTTTTGTTTTAAAAGAAGGGTTTCAGTTTCAACTACTTGAAATAGCTAAACTATTAAACACAAATGAGACTGCTGTGAAAGCCGCCATGTATCGTGCAAAACAGAAAATGGAGAAGAAAGAAGAAATTCCACTTATCGAGCAATATTGGACAGAGGAGGATCGTGAGCAGATTCAAAAAGTACTATATGAATCTTTAAACACGCAAGATCCATTCATATTAATCAGGACGATACCTTCTATCCATTCTTTATCGAAAAACACAAATCCAACTTGTTCTATGCAAAAATCACGTTCCTACAAATTTCCTTCAAGCACTGTCTCTATGGCTATGGCTGCATAATAAGATGCAAGCGAATAAGGAGGAAAATAATTTGAATTCGATACCATATGTAATTGAACAATCCAGTCGTGGGGAACGATCGTATGATATTTACTCGAGGTTATTAAAAGATCGTATTATTTTGATTGGCGACGAAATAAATGATGCTGTTGCCAATAGTATAGTTGCACAGCTATTATTCTTAGCAGCTGACGATCCCGATAAAGATATTTCCCTTTATATTAACAGTCCCGGTGGCTCTACTTCTGCTGGTTTTGCCATTTTTGATACGATGCAATATATTAAACCAGATATTAGGACCATTTGTACAGGTATGGCCGCATCCTTTGGTGCGATGCTTTTGCTAGCCGGTACAAAAGGGAAAAGATTTGCCCTCCCAAATAGTGAAATCATGATCCATCAGCCCTTAGGTGGGGTGCGCGGCCAAGCAACTGAGATTGAAATTTCTGCAAAACGCATCCTTAAGCTCCGAGAACATACCAATCAAATCATTTCAGAACGCACAGGTCAACCTGTTGAGAAGGTAGCAAAGGATACTGATCGAGACTATTTTATGAGTGCGGAAGAGGCAAAGGAATACGGGATAATTGATGGAATCATTAAATAGGGACAAAGGGACAGGTTCCTTGTCCCTGTAAAAATTTGGTGGGTCACGGGACCTGTCCCTCCGTCCCACCTCGTTTCCAATTTATTTCGCTGATGAAAGTAGATCCCAAGATTAAGATGCCACCGACTATTTGTATTAGGTTCATACTTTCATTTAAGATAATGGCTGCCATTATTACGGCGGAAATGGGGTCAATATAACTTAACACGGCAATCGTTTGTCCCTTTAATTTTTTTATTGCAGAAAAATATAATAGATACGCAACCCCTGTGTGGATGATCCCAACCATTAGTAATAAACTGATTGACTGTAGACCAAGTCCTGAGTAATTCAGGTTTTGTGTAGCTAGAACGTATGGAAACAGTACAATCGAAGCCATTGAAAGCTGCATAATGGTAGTTTCAAAATCTGATAGCCCTTTGATAAACTTATTGATCAGAATCATACTTGCATAAAAAGCTGCAGCCAGTAAGCCATTTAATAAGCCAACAGGATGGTTATATGTTCCTACCGTTGATTCAGCACCAGGATTAACAACTAAAAGCAAACCTACAAATGCGAATACAATGCTAGTTCCCTTCATCCAAGTCCATTTTTCCTTCAATAATAGCGGAGCCAAAATCATAACAAACACTGGGGCAAAATAATAGCTTAGCGTGGCATTCGAAATAGTTGTATATCGATAAGATTCGAATAGAAAAATCCAGTTGAAGCCCAACGCCGCGCCTGATAAAAGCAGTAAGATAAGATTCCGTTTTGACATTTTTAATGAAAACTTTTGCTTGACTAGAAAACTAGCACCAATTAAAAACAAACTCCCAATTGTCCCCCGAAATAAAGCCATTTCGCTCGAAGAAAGATCGATATTTTTTACAAACAACCCAATGCTACCAAAAATCAGCATCACTACTATAAAAATAAACTTTGCCTTCATTTCCCTACTCCTATTTAAAGTCTCTCCCTCTTTCCTATGGGACACGAGGGCAGGCACAAAATGTCCTAAAACTAAATGAAACAGAAAATCTCGATTATGAGATTCTCTGTTTCACATAATTACATTGCTTTATTTAAATTGTCAGCCTATTTTTTCATTTCCTGTATCTATTACGTAAAATTCTTAATCTCGTAATCGGTCCCTCTATAAATGAATCGGTCCCTGTGGTCCAACTGGAACACCGATTAGGTACCAAACCACAGCAATTATGATCCAGAAGATACCGAAAAAGATGGTGTATGGAAACAGTCCAGAAATCAGTGTTCCTAATCCAATGTTTTTATCGTATTTTTTCGCAAAAGATAATAGAAGTACTAGATATGGAAGCATTGGTGTAATAGGGTTTGTAATGGAATCTCCAACGCGATAAATGGCTTGTGTAAAAGCCGGGTGGTAATCCAAATACATAAACATCGGTACAAAGATTGGAGCAAGAATCGCCCACTTTGCTGATGCACTTCCAATTAGTAGATTTACAAATGCAACAAAAATGATGAACAAAATGATTAATGGAACGCCTGTTATCCCTATATCGTTAAGGAAGTTAGCCCCTTTAATCGCAATGATTGGACCTAGATTACTCTCGCTAAAGAATGAAAGTAATTGTGCAGCAAAGAACACTAAGACAATGTATGGTCCCATTGTGCTCATTGATTTACCTAAGATATTACCAAAGTCTCTTGAACTAGTAATCGTCTTGGCACCAATTCCATAGAAGAAACCAGGAATAAAGAAGAAAATCGTTAATAATGGTACAATCCCTGAAATTAATGGGGAGCCATCAATGATTGAACCAGTTTCCGGATTACGCAAAATGCCGTTTTCAGGAATAATCAGTGCCAATAAAACAATCACATAGACAGCCGTAGATATTCCTGCCCATTTTAGTCCGCGGTTTTCTTCTAATGAAATATTTTCTATTGCCTCAATTTCACCTGAATATTCCCCAAATCTCGGAATCGTAAATTTATGCGTGACCCATACAGAAATAAATAACAGGACAATTGCTGAAACCGCAATAAAATAATAGTTCATCGCAGGATTTGCTACATAATTTGGATCTACTGTCTGAGCAGCTGGACCGGTGAAGCCAGCAACAAGTGTATCAGACATTCCGATAATGAAGTTTGCAGCGAATGCTCCAAGTGTGGAGGCATATGCCATGACGAGTCCTACGAGTGGATGATATCCAAAAGCCATCAATACACTTGCAGCAAGTGGCGGCAATACGATTGGACCTGCATCACCAGCTGCGTTCCCTACAATCGCAATTAAAATAATGATTGGAATAATTAGCTTTTTTGGAGTCGTTAAGACCGCACGCTTCATAATTGTTGAGAAGAATCCACTATTTTCAGCCATTCCAATCCCAATCATCATTACAAGAACCATACCAAGTGGAGCAAAAGAGGTAAAGTTCGTCACAGAATTTAGCAATATTGCAACTAGACCATCCCCAGTTACGAGATTAATTGCCTCCACCGCTTCCCCTGTCGTGGGATGTGTTGCTGATACATTGAATAACGATGCAATATAAGATGAAAACAAGGTAATGGCACAAAGAATAATAAACAATACGATTGGATCGGGTAGCTTATTTCCTGCGTACTCAATCGAATCAAGCATTCGATTAAAGAATGTTTTATTTTTTTTCGTTATAGTTTGCGACATACTATCTCCCTTCAGTGATGCTTATTTATTGTTGGTTAAAGTTAATGCTGTAAAGACGTGGAATCGTAATCCGTCTTTCAATGCTTGTTCATCAATATCAAATTTCGGATGGTGATGTGGATATGTGATTCCCTTTTCTTCGTTCCCTGCACCAATAATGACAAAGCAACCAGGTTTTTCATTACTGAATGCAGAAAAATCTTCTCCACCAAGAAGAGGATCAACCCACTCAAGTGTTCGATCTGGTAAAAACTCTTCAAGCACCTGTACAACTTCATCTGTTACGTGTTTGTCATTCATTACCGAACTATAGCCATACGTATAGTTTACCTTTACTTCAACACCGTTTGCTTTCGCAATACCTTCAGTAATTTTAATGATACGATTTTTAACAAGTTCACGTACTTTAGGACTTAACGTTCGAACGGATCCACCAATTTCAACAGTATCGGGGATGACATTCAGCGCTAACCCACCAGCTTGGAATTTAGTCACAGACACCACGCTTGGTTCTAGTGGATCAATGGACCGTGAGACAATATGGTTAAGACCTGTAACAATTTGTGCACCAGTCGCAAGAGGGTCAATAGTTAATTGAGGAGTTGAAGCATGTCCTCCTTTACCTTGTAAAGAAATCTCAAACACATCACTTGCTGCTGTTAAAGCTCCATAACGGATGTGAACCGTACCAAATGGAACTGTTGAAAATAAATGGACACCGACAACCTCATCGACTCCATCAAGAACGCCAGCGGCAACCATTTCTTGTGCGCCTCCAGGAGGTAGTTCCTCTGCATGTTGGAAAAGAAAGACGATTTCACCACTTAGCTCTTCTTTATGCGCTGTCAAAATCTTAGCAGCTCCTAACAACATCGATGTATGACCATCGTGTCCACAAGCATGCATGACACCATCTTTTGTTGAGGCAAATGGAAGCGCAGTTTCTTCTTTAATAGGCAAAGCATCCATATCTGCACGGAGAGCAATGACTTTTCCTGGCTTAGATCCCTTTAAGCGGGCTACTACACTCGTTTTTGTCGGTCTTGATAATTCAAAACCACCAAAGCTTTCAAGAAGGTCATATACAAATTGAGAGGTATGATCCTCTTGAAAAGAAAGTTCTGGGTTTTGATGTAAATATCGACGCCATTCGATTACCTCTTGATATACATCTTCTATTTGTTGTAGAATCTCATCCATTTTCAAGTAACATCTCCCATTTCGTTAGTAATTTTTATAAAACAAATCTGATATATAGTTTATTAGCAAAAATACTTTAGTACGTTACCATGATATAAGAATATAAAAACTATTTCAATGGAAAATTATATTAATATTATTCGGAATTAATAGTTTCATTCTGTCTTTTGTATCAATACGAGTACACAGCACCTGAATTACTCTGTATTTTCCGGAATAATCCCTATTTTAAAAAATAAAAAGGCAATACCCCATAGGATATCACCTTTAATAACTATACCTCTTGTACTATATCAGTTTTCCATTTCTCTATGCATGATATCCTCTCCATTTTCAGCCACAATCAACTTCAAATCATGGCCAGTGATTCCTAGTGTTATAACAATAATTTTCACAACTTGAATATACCCTTTTATAGGCCTAGTTTTTTGATATATCATACGTTTGATAAATGTCATTTATTGCATTTAAAATACTAGTAATAACCATTAAAGCCACAATGATGATATATACATTTGGGCCCATTCTAATTAAATCATCATATGGCTCAAAGGTAGAGGCGAAGAAAGATCAATATTCTTAACAAACAACCCAATACTACCAAAAATCAGCATAACTACGCTAAACATAAATTTAGCTTTCATTTTCCTTCTCCTAAGTGGGATCCTCCGTCCCAAAAATAAAAGAGCAGAAGATCCCATTATAGACCCTCTGCTTTTAAATGTTATAATGCTTTATTGATATTATCAGCTTTTTTATAGTCTTTTCCTGTATCTAGATAATTTAATAACTCCTCAATTTCAGGTGAAGCAACAATTTTTTAGAAAAGAGTCTTAATTTATAATAAACACGATTTGTAACTAAGATAATTCCCAAAATTATTTTTTCTACGATTCATTGTATTCTTTAATTACATCATTTCCACCAGCATTTTTCCATTTTTCAATTGAATCCTTAAAACCTGTTTCATCGATATTACCCAGAATATATTGAATTGTGGCATCCTCGATAATTTGATCTAATGTACCAGCATTTTTGTTATATGTATCAGAGTCAAGAGTCACTGTAGGATCCTCAATTACATACTTATCATTGTCAATATATAACTCATTCGATTTAGTTGCTGGTTCATAGTCGTAAAATGCTTCATATCGTCCATTTGTTAAAGGTTCACCAATTTCGAGCGGTGTATACGGTTTAATTTCTGTATCAAATTTGTCTTGATCAAGCACTTTTGCATGACCATCAACGATTTCATAATGTTCTCCTTCTACTCCCCAAATAAGCGTATTAGCACCTTCAGTTGACATTAAATAATCAAAGAATTTAATTACCTTCTTTAATTCCGCTTCAGATTCAATCCCAGACTTAGGGAACATAATCAAACTACCATAGCCTGGAATAGAACGAACACCATATTCTCCATGTGGACCTTCTACATAGTTATGCACATCAAAAACTATATCTGGATTTAAGGCCACTGCATCATTGTACATACCATAGACATCTTGCATCGATCCAATGTAAGTTCCGGCTGACCCATTTTTTAACAATGCCTGCTGATCCTGTTTACTTGTAACCGGTGCATCATGGTTCATATATCCATTGCTATGTAGGTCCCTAAAATAATTTAGTGTATCAATATATTCAGGGAACATAAAATCTGGCAATAATTCTCCTTCTTTTTCACCCCACCGATTTGGTACTCCATGCCATGAAGCTATCACATTAAATGATCCTAACCCTTCTCGTACAGTTAATCCGATTGTGTCATCCTTACCATTACCATCGGGGTCATTTTCTGTGAAAGCCTTCAACATTTCGTAAAACTCAACTGTTGTTTTTGGGGTATTTATACCTAATTTGTCAGCCCAATCTTTTCTATATATAATACCATCTCGTGAAAGCGGTCTTCCCATATATAAAGAATAAAGCTTCCCATCAATCATTGAGTTATTCAAAGTACCTTCTCTAAGTTTACTCAAGTTCTCAAATTCATCTAAGTATGGACCAATTTCCCAAAACTGACCGTCCCTCACTGCTTCTTTAAATTGAACAAATTGTCCAGCTTTAACTAAAAAGGCATGTGGAAGAGTACCTGAAGCAAAAGCGGAATTTACCCTTTCGTCATAGGTGCCATCAGGTACCCATTGAATATCAAGATCAGTATTTGTCTTTTCCTCTAGTAATTTCTCTAACCGATCTTGTGGTATTTCTGGTGTATGCAGATTTAACATGAGAGATAATTTAAATCGCTCGTCTTTATCTTTCGACTTCTTCCCATTTGCATCACCTGAACTGCTGTCACTATTACAAGCAACTAATAATAATGAAGTTAATAATACCAAACTAAAAATTAAAAGATTCTTTTGAACATTTTTCAATTAACTCACTCCCCTTTTTTACTTTTCATTATTTTTTCCTAGTACCCACACACTCGATTAATAAGTGCTACATAAAACAAGTATGTTTTTCCTTTTCATTCCCCCCCTTTAGCAGTTGAACTTATAGCTATCAAAAGAAAAATAAATAGTTTGTTAGTTTTTATCTCAATATTCAAATAACTTAAGATGCGCTTGTGTGTTCATAAGTATAAAGGATGAAGTAATCTAGAAAAGATTCAAATGTTCTAATAATAACTTTGTAAATCTAATAAACAATCAATCCATAAGATTGTTACTTTTTTAAGAATTCAAGGAAAATTTTATATGTAATCTCAGAAGTGGTAGTCATTTATTCTAGTTAGTGGATAGAATATATATTTAAAAATTGAAAACCGTAATAGGCGTAGTTTACTAATCTGTGGGGTGTTTTTTTAATTTATTATTATAAATTTAATCGCTTTCATTAATATTGTCAAGGTTTTACAGTGAAGTTTATCCATTAAATAAACAAAGTGACTTTCTTATACTTCTTAAAGGAAAACGAAAAAAGACAGGACCCATCATCCTGTCTTTTTCAATAATCAGAGGGAACCGTTCCTAATTTCCCAATTCCCTTACTTTTCCTTCATAATCTGTTATATCAGTTAAGCTCTTTAAATCATACCCTGATGGATTTTGGAATAAGCGTATTCCAAATTCTGGAGCGACCGCAAAAAGATGGTCAAAAATATCAGCTTGGGTTGTTTCGTACACATCCCATCTTACATCATTAGTAAAGACATATATTTCAATTGGCAACCCATTTTCGGTGGGTGCTAGTTGTCGAACCATCAATGTCATGTTCTGATTAATGCCGGAATGATTTTGAAGGTAATTACTTATATACGCTCTAAAGACTCCGATATTTGTTAAAGCCCTACCATTCACAGGATTACTACGGTCAATATCATGCTTGATATTGTATTCTTCAATTTCGTGTTCCCTTTTTGTAATATAATCCGCTAGATAGTGGATACTTTTAAACTTCTCAATCATCTCTTCCGTACAAAATGAAATACTTGTTGAATCAATAAACAATGAGCGCTTGATCCGACGTCCACCTGAGGTTTGCATTCCCCTCCAATTGATAAAAGAATCGGAAATAAGAGCATAACTAGGTAGTGTTGTTATCGTCTTATCAAAGTTTTGCACCTTAACTGTAACTAAAGATATATCAATGATATCTCCATCTGCCCCATACTTCGGCATTTCAATCCAGTCTCCAACGCGTACCATATCATTAGAAGTCAACTGAATTCCTGCAACAAGACCTAATAATGAATCTTTAAAAACCAACATGAATACGGCTGATAGAGCACCAATTCCACTTAGAAGAATTAATGGACTTTTCCCCATCAAGTTTGCAATAACCAAAATGAACCCAAGTGTAATTACAACAATTTTCACAACCTGAACGTACCCTTTTATAGGCCTAGTTTTAGAGATTTCATAGGTTTGATAAATATCATTAATAGCATTTAAGATACCATTAATAACCATTAATGCCACAATGATGATATAGACATTTGCCCCCATCCGAATTAAATCATCATACGGCTCAAAAGCTGAAGCGAAGAAATGAATGATAATCGCTGGAACAATATGTGACAGCCTACGAAAAACCTTCCTCTCAAGAAGCATGTTATCCCATGTGAATTTTGTACTTCTCACAATTTTTGTGATGATCCTAATGATCACCTTTTTTGTAATAAAATTGGCGATAATACAAAGAATCGTGATAAAGAGAATCATGATTATCGTTGAAAGATATTTAACTACTGTTGGGTCCAATTCATAATCTGAAAGAAATTCCCGAATTAATGTCATATGTCTCCTCCATGGTATGTATATTTCTGTCATCTGCTAAGTTGTATGAAGTTCACCACGTGTTGTGAGATGCTTATTATTATATCAAATAATTTCTCCCATTCCTTCATAAACACTCATTAGATTTTGAAGAACTAATCTCCATACAAATCATTCGAATAGGAACATTAAATTACGTCTACATACTATTAAATGGTGCTCCACACAAAAAAAGACCTGGCCACAAAATATAGTAGCCAAGTTTTTTTGATTGGAAAGGGTAACGGATTATCCTCTTTATATACTTTCTTGTTTCAACCCATCGATTATATTTTCTTGCTTCACTTTTTGTATTGAATACAGCATGGCTGCCCCTACAATAATAAAGATGATGATCACAACAAATAAGATACTCATCCACGGGAGATTAAATCCATATTCAAACGTATTTCTAAGTGACCAATAAATTAAATACATGATGACAAAGCTTATTGGAAGTCCATAGAGCAAAGCCTTCACACCGTAAAATATACTCTCATAATTGATCATTTTATTAAAACCTTTTGGCGTCATCCCTACTGATCTAAGCATTGCAAATTCACGTTTTCGAAGCGAGATACTCGTTGAAATTGTATTAAATATATTTGCAATGGAGATTAAGGAAATCAGGGCGATAAAGCCATAGGTAAAAATAGACATAAGTACGATCACTTGCTCTTGTTCTTGTCTTCTTTGATAGACGTTATAGACATGCGTACCAGAGTCTGTGATTTTATCCAACTCATCCTGTGTTGCCAAGGGATCTGAACTATTCATGTATAATTCAGTTTGGATTTCACTACTTGCCTTCTCATTTCCTGCAACAATATTTGTTAATATCTCCTCTGAAACTATAATATTTAATCCACCAAGACTAGAAGTTGAGATCCCCATTGGTAACTGGTCGGTCAATGCTACAACTTTTATATTAGCAAGAAATTGTTGTTCTTCAGTCTCATAGTTCATTAAATTAAGTGCTAACGTATCCCCTACGTTAGTATGAATTGATTTTGTTTCAACAAATTTCCCCGTCTCATAATCTTGATAGTTGATGTTATCGATTATGATAGCATTAAGTTCATTTGTATTTTCAAATTTCGCAGAATCCGTTCCTACTTTTGCAGCATAGGCCCTGAAGCTGTCATGGTCTAAACCATGTAATCTTACGTAATAAGTAAATTTACCATCTTGTAAAATGGAGGGGTCATTTTCGACAGATTTTAATAACTCGTTTGGTAGTTGATCCTTCTCTATTAATGTAGTTAAATAGCTTGTTTGAACAATACTTGAATTCGTTACATAATCAAGTTTCGTAAACGGTACTAGATCTTCTTTGCCCATCTGATCATTAATCACTTGAATATCATAATTTATATTATCTACAGATAGTTCTAACGACTTTTTTAGGTCCTCTGTGAAGTATGACACTGTCAAAAAGAGGACGATACTGATGACAAGCGAAAAAACAGTTGCTTGATATCTTTTCTTATTTCGTTTCAAATTTTTCAAGCCAATTTCAGCTTCAATTCCAAAAAGTTTACGTACAAGTTTTGATGTCTTAACTGTTTTTCTTGATAATTTGATATCCTGTGTTTGTCGTATCGCATCAATCGCTGAAACCTTTGACGCTCTCATCGCTGGAATATAGGTGGAGATAAATATTGTTACAATTGAAATCACACAGGCTACTAAAAGTGAAGCTGGTGTAATGATTACATTTAGTTTTTCAGCAACATTTAGCGCACCTTCAAGATAAGTATTAATAAACGAAAAGGTTACCCCAATTCCAGCAAGACCCGAAAGGATACCTACTGGAATACTAACCGCACCAATTACAGCCCCTTCAAAGAAGACGGAATTTCGTTTCTGTTTTTTTGTCGCTCCTACACTTGATAACATTCCTAAATGTCTAGATCGTTCCGATACACTAATTGCAAAAGCATTATAGATTAATGCGACTGAACCAATAATAATAACGGCCATGACAATACCTGCCACAGAAAATAAGGTCAGACGTAGACTATCATTGTCTGTGACTCCATAAAAGCGCAATAATTCTTTATTATAGGATACAGAGTTGATTCCATTTTCTTTAGCAATGGTTTCTGAATGTTTATATAATGAACCCTTCACTTTTTCTAATACCACAACTGCATCTGCTGTATGAGTTTTACCCAAAGTATTTTTGTCTACGTATTTAATCACCGTGTATCCTGGCGACCATGTTGGTTCCCATGTTGGTCGTTTAATGGTCCCAACAATAGTAAAAGTTTCACTAGACTCAATCTTAAGTTTTTCCGTAACCCCATTTTCATCGGATTGCAAAGAATAATTCTGACCCAGCGGTTCCTCTTCCCCGGCTGCTAGTCTTTTTCCGACTTCCACCGACAGTTTGTCACCGATGTTAAATTCAACTTTTGCATTCTCGGCAATTGCTTCAGAAATAACAATTTCATCATCCTTTAAAGGTAAACGTCCCTCAGCTAACTCAATTGGAAATTGTTGAAACCCTGCTGTGTTGTACTCTTTAATAAACAGATAAGGTTTACTTTTATTTTCCGAACCCTCAAGCTTTGCATAGCCTAGGTCATTTGAAAGGACCAATTTTTTCGTTTGACTATCCTTTTCAATCGCCTGGATTTGTTCCACATTAACTTCATTATATTTGACGTGCCATTCGCCGTTGTCAGCAATGTTATCTCGAATCATTAGGTTTAAAAAAGAGACACCCAGTGTTGCTACAGCTGTTATCATCGCAACAGAAATGATAACACCAATGATTGTGACGAGAGTTCTTCGTTTATTTTCCTTCAAATGTCGAATCGTCAGTTTGTTAATGATGTTCATGGACGAATCACCTCGTCCTTAGCGATCCTTCCGTCCTCTATTGAAATGACACGGTCAGCTTGAAGGGCAATTCGCTCATCATGGGTAATGACAAGCAGGGTTTGATTATAGGTTTTATTGAACATCTTTAAAAGCTCAATGATTTCGCTGCTATTCTTACTATCTAGATTTCCAGTCGGTTCATCTGCTAACATAATGGCTGGATTACTAATAAGAGCACGACCGATTGAAACCCGCTGCTGCTGTCCTCCTGAAAGCTGATTTGGCAAATGATTTAAGCGTTGTTCTAGACCGAGAATCTTTACAATATTGGCAAACTGCTTCGGGTCAACCTTATGTTCATCTAATAGCATAGGTAAAGTAATATTTTCTTCTACCGTTAAAATCGGAATTAAGTTATAAAACTGATAGATTAACCCAATTTGTCTTCTTCTAAAAATCGCGAGTTGTATTTCATTTAAATCATAAATATCTGTGTTATCAATTAGAACCTTACCGCTAGATGGTCGATCCACACCACCAAGCAGGTGCAGAAGTGTTGATTTACCTGAACCTGAGGGGCCGATAACGGCTACAAATTCTCCCTTTTTCACTGAAAATGAAACATTATCAAGTGCCTTAACTGCTGTTTCACCTTTTCCATATACCTTAGACAGATTCTCGATTTGTAAAATATTCATCCGTAAACCTCCATATTTTCGATGTTGAGTTCAGTATATCTGTCTAAGATGACTCTAAAGTGACTACTAAAGTGACATTTTATTCACTTTCGATGGAACATGCTGCTAAATCACTTGTTTGTACAGTTTTATAATGAACTGTGTCCCTTCTTCCTTACCGCTTTTCACTTCAATATCACCTTGTTGACTATTTATAATACTATGGGCCATAGCTAGACCAATTCCGACACTATCTTCACCTGCATTCTTGCCCTTGTAAAAACGTTTAAAGATATAAGGGAGGTCCTCTTTTGCAATGCCTTTTCCATTATCCGAAATACGAATCTCGGTATATAATGCATTCTCAGAAAATGAAACGGATATTTTACCACCCTCCGGCGTATGTTCAACACAATTTTTAAAAATATTAATAAGTGCCTCCGACGTCCAGTTGAAATCCCCAAGAAAGGATACCTCTTTGTTTCCTTCAACATGCAGGTTTTGTTGCTTAATATCCATTGGAACTAAAACAGGTTGGATTCCACGTTCTATCAACTCTGAAACATAGATTATATCCTTTTTAAAGGAAACTGTTCCAGCATCTATTTTTGAGAGTTTTAATAACGATGACACGAGCCACTCAATTCTTTCTAACTGAATGCGGATGTTATTTGTAAATTCAACCCGTTTTGCATCATCCAGTTTCGCATCCCCCAATAAATCAGCCATCACCATCATAGAGGTGAGTGGTGTTTTTAACTGATGCGAAATATCCGAAATAGCATTCGTAAGTTTTAATTTATCCTGTTGCAAAAGAGCGCTATGCTCAGATAGCTTTAATGTCACTTTATAAATATCACTCTTTAAGATGCTAAGTTCGCCCTCATGATTGTCTCTTACATCTAAACTATAATCACCACTCGTTATCTTACGTAAATATCTAGAAAGTTTTTCAATTTCACGATATCTCCATTTCGTAAATCCCAAACTACATCCAATCAATAAAACGGATGTGAAAAGAACGAAGAGTGCAGCCAGTCCCGAAATCAATATATAGGCTAACACGGATGCAACTAACGTTATAATAAAAAGAGCCAGAAGTAAGAACTGGATTTCCCGGTTACGCACCATATTAATCACCAGCCTTATAGCCCATTCCACGGACGGTCTTAATAATCTTCGGGCTTTGTGGTTCATCTTCAAGCTTCTCTCGTAATCTCTTGATATAAACGGTTAATGTGTTATCATTCACAAAATCACCCGCTACATCCCAAATTCGATCAAGTAATTGTGTTCGAGTAAGAACTTGACCAATGTGGTTCGCGAATATTAAGAATAGACGGTACTCTAAAGAAGTTAGAAGTACCTCCTCGCCATTTTTATAAACCTTACCTTCTAACGTATTAATACGAATACTTTCTATATCAATGACGTTCTTGGTTTGTGCCGTTGTTTGCCTATTATATCGACGGTGCACCGATTTGATCCGTGAAAGTAACTCACGAATACGAAATGGCTTTGTAATATAGTCATCCGCACCCATGTCTAACCCCATCACAACATTCACTTCATCATCCAAAGCCGTTAAAAAAATAACCGGTTTATCACCTTGCTTCTTTACTAACTCACATAATTCATACCCACTTCCGTCTGGTAAAGATAAATCAAATAAAAACAAATCAATACTATTCCAACTATCTGAAATAACCTTTTTAGCATCCTCAACATTATGGCAAACAATCGTCTCATAATTTTCTTGCTTCAACGTATAATCCAACCCAGAAGCAATCGTCCTATCATCCTCAACAACCAATATCTTCATCATAGTGGGTCACAGGGACAGGTCCCTTGTCCCAACCCTCCCCATCGTCTTAGTCTGTTCTAAGTTATTTTATCAAAAAGAAAATCCCCTGGACATGTTGATTGTACATCTCCAGGGGATATTCCTTTAAACATAGATAAAATAGACAATAAACGTAACAAAAAGAACATACATGATTGGATGTACTTCTTTATGTCTTCCCAACGCAAGCATCGTAATAGGATACATAATGAATCCTAAAGCAATCCCTGTTGCAACGCTAAATGTTAATGGCATCATAATAATTGTCGTAAATGCCGGTATGGCAATATCGAGCTTCGTCCAGTCAATATGTCGAACTTCTGCCACCATCATTGCACCCACGATAATGAGGGCTGGAGCTGTTATTTCAGACGTAACAACCGCTAACAACGGCGAGAAAAAGAGGGCTAAAAAGAAAAAGCCTGAGATGACAACTGATGAAAAACCAGTTCGTGCGCCCGCTGCAATACCTGCAGTAGATTCAATCAAGGAAGCAGTCGGAGACGTTCCTAGAACAGAACCGATAACAGTTGCGGAAGCATCCGATAATAATGCAGGCCCCGCGTTTGGAATTTTGTTTTCCTTTAAAATGCCAGCCTGACTCGCAACAGCAATCAATGTGCCTGCTGTATCGAAAAATCCAACAAATAAAAAGGTAAAAATAACAATAATTAAATCTGGTGTAAATACATTTGGAAGCTCAGAAAAAACAACTCCAAATGTTGGTTCAAGACTTGGTATTTTACCAATGATACCTGCCGGCTTCTCAATAATCCCGAAGATCATCCCAACAATTGATGAAATAACCATGCCGTAAAATATACCACCACGAATCCCCCTAACTAGCATTACGGAGGTAATGATAAATCCAAATAAGGCAAGTACAGTCGCACCAGATGTAAAGTCTCCGAGTGAAACAAAGGTAGCCTCGTTCCCTACAATTATCTTCGCATTTTTTAGTCCAATAAAAGCGACAAAAAATCCAATCCCACCCGCAATCGCATACTTCAAATCCTGTGGTATCACATTAATAATTTTTTCACGGATTTTTAACACACTTAAAAGGACAAATAAAATACCTGCGACGAAAACGCCCGTTAATGCTGTCTGCCATGGAATTCCCATCCCGATCACAACTGAATATGTAAAAAATGAATTTAGACCCATACTAGGGGCAATCCCGATCGGATAATTAGAGAGTATCCCGATAAGCAGTGAACCAAGGATAATGGTTATCGCAGTTGCCGTAAAAACAGCACCTTTATCCATCCCTGATTCACCTAAAACGATAGGATTGACCACAAGGATGTAGGCCATCGATAGAAATGTTGTTAGTCCACCAATAAATTCTTGCTTATATGAAGTTTGACGTGTATTGAATTCAAAATAATTTTTCATATTTCTATATTCCCCATTTTGATGTGATTTATTTTTTTAAAATAAAAAAAGCCTTGATAGTATAGACCTACCAAAGCACGTACAAATAGGAGTAAAAAGGACATTTGATATCCTTATAAACCATTTGTAGTCAAGCTTTTTACGGTAGCTTGGTAGAAACAATCGGGCCATATCCCCGAACATATACAAATTACTTTATTCATATAACTTTAAAAATCTATCAGTGATTTTAGGTTTCGTCAAGCTTTTTTCTATTTTGTTATAGTTTTAGTATAACAAACGTGTTATACTATACATAGAACAGATAGGAGGGATCGAAAATGTTGATTCGAATTGAATCTGAATCCGATATTCCCATTTACCAACAAATCACCAATCAAATCATCGAAGGAATTGCTATAGGGTCGATTCAGCCAGGTGATTCCCTACCTTCCGTGAGAACGTTTGCCGCAGACCTTGGCATTAACATGCACACCGTTAACAAAAGCTATCACCAACTTGAGAAAAAAGGAATTATCCGAATCGTTCCGAAGTCTGGAGCGGTGATTTCTTCCCCACAGGATTTTAACGATTCTTCCTTTGACAACTTAAAGGAAAACTATAAATTACTCATCGCGGAATCAATCGTTGTCGGTATGTCCGATGAACAAATTCAAGAATTAGTTTCTTCTACGATTAATCATTTAAAACGCTCATCAAATAAGGAGGCATAATTATGACGTTAGCTATCTTTCTCATAATCGCCGTTATTCTAGCCGGGATCCAAACCGCAGTTCCTTTTCTTGTGAAACGCACAGTTATCTTCGGGATTACAGTTCCCGAAAAACACATTAAGAATGAAAAACTTTCTTCTTTTAAAAAGAAATATTCCCTACTTGTTTCTTTTTTATCTATTATCGCTTTGGCAAGTTACGCAATATGGGTACAGTCAAGCAACGCCTCAGAAGAACAGACCGTTCTGATTGGAACCATAATTCAATTTTCGATTATTTTGTTTAGCTTTACCCTCTATTTTTATTTTCACGGAAAGACACTTCAGTTAAAGAAGATAATGAAATGGGGAGAAAATACAAAACAAATTCAAATCGCGGATCTGTCAGCACGCGCTAAGGATGAAATGCTGCCATGGTATGTCTTTTTAGTACCGATACTCATCACAGTTGGTGTGATCGGTTATACCATTTCTCAATACAATCTTCTTCCGGACCAGATTCCAACTCACTGGGGAATTAACGGAGAAGCTGATGCCTTTACTGAGAAAACACCCGTTTCAGCCATTTCCTCACCACTCATGTTGTTAGTGATGCAGGCAATGTTTCTAGCGATTATCGTAAGCACAAAAAAGTCTGGTATCAAATTGAGTGCAACAGCAACCAATGCTTCACGATTACGACAATTAACATTACGTAAATATACAAGCTGGCTACTACTTTTAACGTCTATTTTATTAACGGGAATGTTTTGTTTCTTTCAATTTAGAACGATCCATCCTGATATCGTGGACGGAAAAATTGTAATGGCCGTACCCATTATTTTCCTAATTATTACTTTAGGATCTACGATTGCATTCGCTCTAAAAGTTGGCCGTTCAGATAAACAATCTATGGATGAAGCAACTGCAGGAATAACAGATTATGACGATGACAGGCATTGGGTTGGTGGCCTCTTTTATGTCAACAAAAGTGATCCATCCATCTTTGTTGAAAAACGCTTTGGTGTTGGCTGGACAATCAACTTCGGTAACCCAATTGGGTATTTTATTATTTTAATACCACTAGCACTCATCATCCTGTTTAGCTTTCTTTAAAAAATCGACAAGCGCTGCTTGTCGATTTTTTTCATCCGGACGATGGATTTAGTTTCATTTTGGTATCGTAGGCTCGGAAAGCCTTGCCATAGAAATAAGCAAAACTACCTTGTAAACTAGCCGCAAGATAAAAAGGTAAAGCCAAAGCACCTAACCCGAAAAGGTATCCAGTAATATACGGACCAATTGAAATTGGCAGACGCATGGATAAAAGATTAATACTTGACGCAAATCCACTTCTTTTTCCACGCGTTAAGCTAACACTTAGTGCTTGACCTGCTCCTTGGGACCCTCGATTTAATGCCGTTCTCAGAATATAAAGAATGGATACAAGCGCATATGATGACAACAGTGGCATCAATACTAGAAGAAGGCATGCAATGTATCGGACCATTACAATCGATTGAACTGTTCCATATTTTTTTGAAATGCCAGCTTGAAAAATCGAAATAATACCGGTCGCAAAAAAGGTAAGAGCTAACGTACTACCAATTTGCGCACTGCTTACTCCAAATTTCACGGAAAACCAGTAAGCCATCATCGGCCCCGTCAATCCAATTGCGATTCCATTCAACACATTGATACCTGCTAACTTTAAAATGGCTGCATTTTCTTCTTTTGTAATTTTCATTTCTTCTATCTGGGTCATCTTCTCCATTGGTTTTTCTTTTCGGTTAAAAGGTTCTCCACTAACTGTTACTACAATTGCAGCCGTGGCAATTGAAAATGCAAATGTAGAATAAAAGGCGAGATCGTAGACAGAGATTCCAAGTGAGAGGTTGCCAAAACTCAACGTACCGACCAGCATCGCCCCTGTCGCCATTCCGAAAAAGCTTAGCGCATTATTGAGACTATATATTTTTCCTCGTTCCGAGGGTTTGATAAAGGAAGCGAGCCATGCCTGTTCTGCCGGAGCAAACGGGCTTGCTGAACCTGCATCTGCTTTTCCAAAACCGGAAAAAGTAATCGCAATAAACAATAGAACAGGATTGATAGAGAGAATTCCGATCAACGCACACCCTGCCGTCGAAAGCTCCGAAAGCAGAACAAAGGGTTTCCTGCCTACGCGATCACTGAATATACCAACTAACGGAGCAAGGAAAACACTAAGCAATCCACCGGCAGCAAGCACCGCTCCGATTTTAACAGAACTCCACCCTAAAGCATCAAGGTACAGCGCTAGCACAACAACCATCATACCTTGTCCAATACTTCGTATCAGATTAACTAACATTAGCTTTTTTACCACGGGATGTATTTTATCTGTATGGTCTTCTCTGACTAGCATATTTTCACCACTTCGGATTCAGAAATTGGATTGGACTTGGTTAAAATAGGTAATTTGTGTAGTCCTATTTAAAAGCCTTCCAAAGTGAGGTGGCAATTATTCAGAGGGATAGTTTTATTACTGGATTTTCTGATTTCCGGATGATTTTTTTTGATAGTTAGAGCTGGGGATTCATCCATTTCCGCTCATAGCTCCGATGAAGAGGATTGGGGGACGGGGCTACTCGCGTTTTCCTCTTCATAACCGCGATGAAGAGGATTGGGAGGCGGGGTTGCTCGCGTTTTCCTCTTCATAGCTCCGATGAAGAGGATTGGAAGACGGGGTTGCTCGCGTTTTCCCGTTCATAACCTCGATGAAGAGGATTGGGGGACGGGGTTGCTCGCGTTTTCCCGTTCATAACCTCGATGAAGAGGATTGGGTGACGGGGATGCTCGCGTTTTCCCTTTCATATTTCCGATGAAGGACTTTACAACGATGCCCTACCTGCTTTCGGTCCTTCATCACCCCGATGAAGGACTTTACACCTAGGCTCTGACTGCACTCGGTCCTTCATCACCTCGATGAAGGACTTTACAACGACGCCCTACCTGCGTTCGGTCCTTCATCATCCCGATGAAGGACTTTGCACAAAGGCCCCGGCTCCACTAGCTCCTTCATCACCAAATTAGACAAACCTCTCCAAAACCATAGTATCTACGTCCACAACAAAATAGATGCCAAAGGCAATTCAATTTTACAAATCGCCCCTAGCATCTATTTCATGATCTTATTTTTGATGTTGTGATTTTACGGTAAATCAATGGTGATGCCTCGCCCACTCGCGTACTAGTTGCTTCCTGTACTGCTTTTTCAACGATATGATGATCTGGTGCCAGGTGACACACTGGGTCTGTTGCATGAGCGTCTCCAGTCAAGGCATAGGCCTGACATCGACATCCTCCACCATCTTGCTGTACCAAATCACAAGAACGGCAAGTTTCTGGTAGCCACTCATCCCCTCGAAATCGATTAAACGAATTCGATTCATACCAAATTTGTTGCAATGACCGCTCACGTACATTTTCAAAGGTAATACCTTCTATCATCCCTGCCGTTGGGCATGGCAACACGTCTCCGTTGGGGGCCACAGTTAAAGCGATCGCTCCCCAACCGCCCATGCATGGCTTGGGAGTTGTTTCATAATAATCAGGAATAACCCAAATGATTTCCATTTCCTTACCAATACGTTCTCTTGCTGCTTCAAAAACCTCACTCGCCCGCTCAATCTGCTCTCGACTTGGCATGAGCTGATCCCTGTTGAGTAAAGCCCAATTATAAAACTGAGTATTTGCTAATTCCAGACGTTCTGCGCCCACTTCATGGGCAAACGTAATAATTTCATCCAATGTATCTATGTTCAACCGATGCAACACCACATTTAAAGATAAATGCATTCCCGTCCTCTTGACTGCTTCAACAGCCTTCCGTTTCTTTTCAAACGCCTTAAATCTACCAATCTCATCCGAGAGCTTTTCTTCTCCAGCTTGAAAGCTAATTTGGACATTGGCCAATCCGGCCTCCATAAACTGATTTGCCTTTTCTTCAGTTAAGCCAATCCCACTTGTTATTAGATTCGTGTACATTTCTAATGAATTCGCATGTTGGATCAGTTTATCTAGATCCTGCTTTAAAAGTGGCTCTCCGCCTGAAAAATGAATCTCAACAACTCCAAGATCGGCTGCTTCTGATAATACCCGCTTCCAATCCTTTGTTGATATTTCCATTTCTTTTAGTGTCATTTCGATTGGATTTGAACAGTATGGACAATGTAAGGGACAACGATGCGTTAACTCTGCAAGCAACGAGAAGGGCGGTTGCACTCTATAATTCTTTGATTCTAGAATCTTGCATCACCACCCATCCTTCGTCCACCATTTGTAAGATAAACTTTGTGATATCCGCCTGCATGACTTCGAAATCAGGCAAATTCTCAGACTCTAGGGAACTTCTCATTTTTTCGGTGATGGTGTGAACTGATTCATTTCCGTCACATAGAGCAAGAATGGACGCGGCAGTTTCGTTCAGAACCACAACCTTTTCAGGTAACAAAAGAAGATGTTTTTCTCTTACCTTATCAAACTTGAGTCGCCCTTTTTGTGCGAGTCTTGGAAAACTAGTAGTCAAAATTTCCCCACCACCATTTCCTTATAACTTAATTTGGAAAAGCTTTTTCAATCGCATCAAGCTGTGCCCAAAGTACATCACACTTAAATTGTAAAGCCTCAACTGCAAGCTGCTGTTCTTTTAATGTCTTGCAATAATCCAGTACTACATTTAGAGCAAATTCTGTATCACGCGGTGCTTGTGTTAAGCGATTTCGGAAATACCCAAGTCCGGACCGGTCAATCCACGGATACAATCGTTCAAGGATTTTAATCCGCTCTGAAATAAGAATGGGTGAAAAAAGTTCAGTTAATGAAGAAGCAACTGCCTCTAGCCATGGCTTTTCTTTCGCAAAGTTCACATAAGCGTCAACCGAAAAACGAACAGCAGGTACCACATGTTCTTCACTTAAGACCTCTTCCCGTGAAAGTCCCACTACTTCCCCAAGCCTTAACCAAGCTTCAATTCCGCCCTCTTGTTCATGGTTGCCATCATGGTCAATAATCCGCTGGATCCATTCACGTCTAAACTCCCTTGTTGGAAGTTTTGATAAAATAACCGCATCCTTAATCGGAACAGATTTTTGATAATAATAACGATTGGCTACCCAACCTCGGATTTGCTCTCGACTTAGAGTACCCTCGTGCATCGCCACATGAAAGGGGTGTTTATCATGATAGGAGGACCGCCCGACATTGATTAATCGTTCTTTAAAATCCTCCCGAGACCATGGCTCTCCAGCTTCATGAGACACCCTCGCTAACCCTCCTTGTTGTGGCATATTCAAACCTCCAATTCCATACCTTCATAGGCAATCTCAATACCGTGTTGCTCCAACATATCTGCTTCCTTTGAACCTTTTTTCAAAATCGGATTGCTATTGTTAATGTGGATTAATATTTTTCGTTCTGCTGAAAACGATGCTAAATTCTCGATGATTCCTGACGTACCACTAATTGGGAGATGCCCCATATCCCTTGCATTCCGTTTCGTTGCACCCAATGCAACCAATTCATCTTCAGACCAAAATGTACCATCGACTAACAAAATATCTGCTTTATGTAAAGCAGACTCAATTTCTGGTGTCATCGTATCTAAAGTCGGAAAATAAGCCACACATTTTCCAGACCTTTCATTTTGTAAAAGTAGACCAACCTCCCATATTTCCGTGGAACTATCAGGATTTGACTGAGCATATAGAGGTGGTTTTATTGAAACGGGAATCGTCTCGATCAGGAGCGAACCCTCACTTGTATCTCCAATTCGTTCCTTATAATCAGGATTGAGTGTCTGCCATTCCCAAGAACAATAATTTTTTAGCATCGGGATAACAGGAAAGGCTGCGTGTAAACATTTTCTTACCGTTTCCGTCCCATATATCGTTAAATGGGAGCCTTCTCGTAACGACAATAAACCGATTGAGTGATCAAGCTCTGCATCGGTTAAAATCACACCAGCAAGTGGTGTTTCCCTAATACCAGGTCCCGCATGAAGTTCAGAAAAGGTTTCAATCTGCCTACTCACATCTGGGCCTGCATTGATGAGATACCAGTCTTTATCATTTGCACTTATCGCAAGGGAGGATTGTAACATCGGTTTTAACTTTATGTCCCCGTCGCGAACACCGTTACAATTGGGACATGCACAATTCCACTGTGGAAAGCCTCCTCCCGCTGCTACTCCTAAGACCCTGATTCGAATTTTACTCCATCCTTTCAAACAGACATAATAAAGCATGTAAGGCAAGTTTAGTGGTACTACTCACGGATGTAGGAATACATTGTCACCTCAGCGGCTGTATTAATCACTTCATACTCAGGAATGACCCACATGCTTTTCACCCCCTTCAAAAGGATAAATGTATATAGAAATTGATTGAAATTCGCCCTTTCAAGCTATTCTTATGATAAAAACAGGCGCAAAATAACCATGAATTTCGACATAAAGTTGTCCAATTTGCCAAATTGAACGGGACGAACCTATACATGGGTAAAAAAAACAATGCCCTGAAATAACTCAAGAGCATTGTTAATCAATCATTATTTTTTTATTACGGCATTCGAACTAAATAACTCCTTCTTTTTCCATCCACCCCATTTAAAATAGGAAAATGAAAAAATGCTACTAATGATAAAACTAATCCCAATCCCTAGTGCAATTCCGTTCTGCCCAATTAGGCTCGAGCAGAAAAAAGTAAGTGGATATCGGAGCAGCCAGAAGGATAGGATGTTTAATATTAAAACTTGGTACATGGCTCCCGCTCCTCTTACGACACCATTCAAAATAAAATTAATGCCAATGAATGGATAAAAGAAAGCGACAATTTTCAAATAGTCCGTTCCAAAAGTGACCGCTTCTTTTTCCTGAATAAACAACTTCGTGAGTCCTTCGGCAAACAAGAACACACCTAATGCAATTGACACCGTAATAATCAAATTGAAAATTGTACCGTACACCGCAATCTGACGGACTCGCTCCCATTGGTTGGCTCCAATATTTTGACCTGCCATACTATTCACGGCTGTGCCTAATGCCATCGCCGGAATGGTTATTAAACTATCAATTCGTTGTGAAGCACCGAAGCCAGCTACCACAGCCCCATCGAATGAATTTACCACTGATAAAATCGCCGTAACCCCAGCGAAAATCACCATCATTTGCAGCCCCGCAGGAATTCCTAATTTTAAAATTAACCAAATATCCTCTTTACTTGGTAAATGGGGTATCGAATATGGAACAAGATTGCGTCGAAACGTATACGCTAATGCCAACAAAAATGAAATTCCTTGTGCAAACACAGTTGCCCATGCAGCTCCATGGATTCCCCACTCAAAATAGGAAATGAATAATGGGTCCAAAACGGCATTTAGCGCAACTGCTATAAGCACAAAGCGTAACGGAGTCTTACTATCACCCAACGCCCTAAGTACAGTGCCAATAAAGTTATATCCCATAATAAACAAAATACCAATAAAATTTATTTCTAAGTATGCCTTTGCCTCATTGAGCATTTCCTTTGGCGTATTTAAAAATAATAATAGGGATTCTGAAAAAAAGTAACCAAATAAACCAACTACAATCGAAAGTGTTGATAATATAACAACGAAAGCATTCACATATTTTTTTAATCCTTGCTCATCATTCATCCCTTTTTGTTGGGAGAGAATTGTCAGTGTGGCGTTGTTAATTCCAATTATGAACGCCAATACCGTGACAACAATTGTAGATGAAATTGTAATCGCCCCGAGTGCATTTGCACCTAGTAAATTTCCTACCCACAAACTATCGATAAATTGATAGGAAACCTGAAGCAGATTGGTTAACATTATGGGTCCAGCAAAGGTAATTAATTGCTTGCGAATTGAGCCTTGCGTGAAATCCTGTTGCGTCAAAACATTAGCACTCCTTATTTTTTCCATTCTTATGTTCTATAGGATACCACACCTTCTCTGTGCTGTCTGATTCCTTTACTTCCAGAAATGAGTTAATAATTTTGCATAACTAAAAAAACAATAAAGGAGTTTTCCTCTATTGTTTTTCCAGAATATGAATTTATTAAATAACCTCTTCCATAAAAACAATCACCTTACACATGCTTCTTAATCTCAATTGCACGACCAGGTCGGCAAGGTGTAAGATCCAATTCAATCTCTTCATCTTGGATCATTGAAGCTGCTAAACTACCAATATATGGACCCATCGTAAGCCCGGATGGTCCTAATCCAGTAGCAAGTATAACGCCTTCAAGTGTATCCACAGTTCCTAGAATTGGCAACACATCTGGTCCCATTGGTCGAAATCCGATTCGAACCTCTTCCAAAGATCCATCTTCTAGACCAGGCGCAACCTCTAGCGCTTTTGTCAACACCTCATTCACCCCACCGGCAGTCAATCGATAGTCAAATCCAGACCCAGTTTCTCTAGTCGCACCTGCTACGACTTTACCATTGTCAAATGGAACAATATAATGGGTGGATTGAGGAATAATAATCGGCCAATCAGAACTGTCCTTTCCAGGTAATTTGATATGAGCAATCTGCCCACGCTGTGGATTGACATTTAAATGGATACCAAACGGTTCCAATAATTCGGGAGCCCAAGCCCCTGTAGTAATAAGGACTTTATCAGCAAAAATTGTTTTATTTCCAACCTTAACGCCAATTATTTTTCTGTTCTCATGTACTAATTGTGCTTCTCCTTCTACAAACTCAGCACCGTGACGTTGTGCAGCGCGGTTTAGCGCATCACGTAGTAAAGCACCATCTACTCTAGCACCTCCTGATACAAACAAAGCCTCCATATTTGGGTTAAGTGGCGGAAAGACCTCTCGGGCCTGCTCTGCATTAAGACGCAGTATATCTCCTATTTCAGGTGCATCTTTCCGTTTGGTTTTCGCTCTCGTTTCAATTTCATCCAATATACCAGGATCTGACGAGACACATAATGCCCCAACCTTTTTATAACCTACTTCATCTTCGCCCTCTTTTTGCAAGGTAGAAATTAAATCTTGATAGAAAACAAAACTTTCCTTAGCTAGGCTATACCAAGTTTCATTTTCAATCTCTTTGAGCCAGGGACAGACAATCCCCGCTCCAGCAGAAGTTGCCTTACCTTTTTGTTGTTTATCAATCATGATGACATCTATATTATTTTTGGCCATGTGATACGCTGCGCTTGCACCTACAATTCCTGTTCCGATTACAATAACTTTCATGTCAATCACTCCCTCTAATTCTATTGTATTTAACTCTCATGGACTTTACCCTAACTACTTTAGAATCATCCGATTTAAACAATTGGACCAAAGATGCCAAACTGCTTACCATGTATGAATTTTACTACCTTTTCATTATTAAAATAACTTTTTAGTATGAGGGCCATTTATGTCCAAATTCCAATGTGTTGCTTAAAAAACTTTTCGATTATCGAAGAAAATCATTGGCAGTAAGAGCTTATTCTATTATTATAAGTATTATCAAAAAAGTTTGGAAATCGAATGACCCCAAATAGGTTTACATAGAAGCTAACTGGGCAATTTAAACTTTGACATAATTTTTTTGATAGTATTAGAAGTAAAGGAGAAATGTATATGAGCAACAAAATTAGACTAGGTATCGTAGGTTACGGTAATCTTGGAAAAGGCGCAATTAAAGCTATTAAACAATCTCCTGATATGGAATTAGTAGCAGTTTTTACGAGAAGAGATCCAGAAACTCTCGTTCTTGATGAGCCAAATGTAAAAGCTGAGCATCTTTCAAATGCAAGTGATTATCAAGGTAAAATTGATGTTATGCTACTTTGTGGGGGATCTGCTACAGACCTACCTGAACAAACTCCGCAAATTGCTAGCATGTTCAATACTGTAGATAGTTTTGATACCCATGCAAAAATCCCTGAATTCTTTGCAGCTGTTAACGAAGCTGCGAAAAATACGACTGCTATTATTTCAGTAGGTTGGGATCCAGGTTTATTCTCAATTAATCGTGTTATGGCGGATGCGATTTTACCAAATGGTGAAAATTATACATTCTGGGGTAAAGGCCTAAGCCAAGGACATTCTGATGCAATAAGACGAGTAGATGGTGTTAAAAATGGTGTACAATATACGATTCCATCTGAGGATGCAATCGAAAAGGTTCGCAGTGGTTCAAATCCAGAACTAACAACTGCTGAAAAGCATCGCCGCGTCTGCTATATCGTTGCTGAAGAAGGTGCAGACAAAGCAGCTATCGAAAATGAAATTAAAACAATGCCAAACTATTTCGCTGATTATGATACAGAAGTGAATTTTATATCAGAAGAAGAATTAAACCGTGAGCACTCCAAAGCACCACATGGTGGATTTGTCATTCGCGGTGGAAAAACAAGTGAAGACACTACACAGGTATATGAATTCTCTTTAAAATTAGACAGCAATCCAGAATTTACGTCTGCTGTATTAGTTGCATATGCAAGAGCAGCATACCGCTTAAGCCAAGAAAAGCAATTTGGTGCTAAAACGGTATTTGATGTTGCACCAAGCTATATTTCACCACGTTCTCCAGAAGGACTAAGAAAAGATTATTTATAAGAAGCTCTTTTTTAAAAAAATCACTCACAACTTTTGTGAGTGATTTTTTCTTACTTATTCATCACTGCCTCTGTATCGCTTGTATGGCAATGGGTTCCAAACTCGATATTTTAAGTCTTCCGAACGAAGTGGTGATGGGATATCATCAAAGATTTTTCGTGCCACTTCTAGTTCACGTTCTGCCTCGGATTTATCCTGATACATAAATTCATCGGAAGCTTTTTCCAATGCTTTATTTACCTTTTCTTCTAAATAGTCAACCACCATTTCTTGTTGTTTATGGATAGACTCTCTGGCTGATGCCACCCAATCTGGCTGAGTGGTGCGAAGCGTGTCAGATACATAGCTGAACTCTTCGAAAATATCTCTATATATCTTATCGGCATTATCACGTGCATCCATGATAACATTTTCCAAATCTTCTATGGTAAGTTCCTCAACCTGAAGCGGTCTTCTTCGTTTTGGACCACCAATTCTTGATCTCGTTAAATAATATGGGAAAATACTCTTTATCGTTTTACCGACAGGTGAAATGGCCATATCGTTCTCATCCACACCTTTTGGCTGCACGCCTTGCATCGCAATCCGAGCAGACTCTGGCCTTACTATTTCTTTAGGTGGTAATACCCCATACCGCAACAATTCACGAATCCCAGTCCCAGAGATATTAATACGATATTGCTCATCATGTGGACATGTTTGATCAGTTGCTTGCGTACTACAGCGCGTACAGTAGAACACTTCATGGAACAAGCGGATATCGATGCCTAATTCATCAGGTGTAAATTCATCAAATATCGTATGGCTTGCATATTTTTCATAGAAATCACCAATACCTGCATGATCTCGTCCGATTAAAGCGTGGGTACATCCATAGTTTTTCATGATCAAAGCATGGAGGACCGCTTCACGTGGACCAGCGAATATATAGGTAACTCGTAATGGTGCAAGAATCGTTCTTTCTTTTGGATAATATGTATCTAGCACACTGCGGTAAGACAACATTCGAAACTCGTGTCGCGTATATTCACGCTTTGCCATTTCTACTAGGGGCTGAACAAATAGACCTTCTAACTCTTCTAAAGCATTTCTATGAATATACTCATGTCCGCGGTGTAAAGGATTTGCTCCTGTAATAAATCCACCTACAGATTTAAACTTCTTTTTCTCATAAAAAAGCTTCCATGTTTCTTTCGGCTCCATTCTTATATCTTCAAATGGCCCCCAATGGACTCGTCTAAGCAATTGTATCGGGCCAGCCAAAGCTGTATCTCCCATTCGACGGTAAATCGAATCAACTCCAGGGTGGTTGCGGTCAGTTGTGCCAAAAAGATGAGTTGCACGGAATTCACGATCATAGTCGAAGATATCATTCAATTTTAGAATAGCGACGGGTTCTCTTGTTTCATCTGCAAGTGCGACCTCATCCCCGACGGATAAAGTTTTAATCACCTGCTGATTTCGGTCACCAATTGGCGCGAAACTTAGCGGCACAGGCCAAACCACTCCATTTTTCAAGCGGCCTTTCGTAAGTACAGACTTGTAATCCTCTTCATCCATAAAACCTTCATTAGGAGACAACACTCCTGTTGCAATCATTTCAAGAGTAATGACGGCCTCCAAATCTACCATAATCATTGGCATTTGCTTTGCTCTTTCCATTGCTTCATCTTGTGCTTTCCCGGTAAGAACACGATTCACCAATTTGCCACCATGTGGCTGTTGTGGATAGCTTGCTAATGCTTTTTCATCCAACACATCAGTAAACTGATTCAATCATATCACCCTCCTATTACCACTTATATTCTATTGATATACTTTATATCCTTCCTAAGCTGAATATTTTTTTAGAAAATTCAGTTAAACGTAAGTTATTTTAATAACATGGATGGAAAACTAGTCTATGAATGATAGTTAAAAGCGAATGGATTTTCGCTTTAAATCCGCAGGAATTTTATATTTTTTATCATCAATCCCTTAAATTTCACCAAAACCTTAACATTCATATGTATTTACACTAAAATATTTCGTGTTTACTCTTGTGCAAACACCATTTTATCTTTATGATTATTATGTTATTGAATTTCGCATAGGGGGATTGACATGAAGCTTAAATACACAGGTAAAACAAAAGATGTCTATGAATTGCAGGACGGAAATTACTTACTTCAATTTAAAGACGATGTAACAGGCGTTGATGGTGTTTTTGATCCAGGTGCAAATACTGTTGGTTTAACAATTGAAGGTGCAGGTCGTGCTGGATTAAAATTAACTAAATATTTTTTCGAAATATTAAATGAAAGAGCAATTCCAACTCACTATATTGACGCTGATATCGAACAAGCAACCATGACAGTAAAACCGGCTGAAGTCTTCGGAAAAGGTCTTGAAGTTATTTGCAGATATCGTGCTGTTGGAAGCTTTCTTCGCCGATACGGCTTATATGCAGAAGAAGGGCAAGCCCTCGATGCTTTTGTTGAGGTAACCTTAAAAGATGACGGTCGTGAAGATCCTCCCATCAGTGAAGACGCTTTGGACATGCTCGGTATCCTGTCTAAAGAGGAATATCAGGTATTAAAAAAACTTACACAACAAATCGGCGGTATCGTTAAAGACGAGCTTGCTAATAAAGGAATCGAATTATATGATATTAAATTCGAATTCGGACGCACTGGCGATGACAGACAAATTGTTCTTATCGATGAAATCTCCGGTGGAAACATGCGCGCATACAAAGAAGGAGAATACATTGAACCATTAAAATTAGAAAAGATGTTTTTATAGAAAAAAGCAGCCATTGTGCAGAATCATTATAAATAGTATAAGAATTAGCGTCTCTTTTAATAGTTAAAAAGCAACACTATTTTCGTTTATATAAAAATGGTTTTATAAAAAATAGACACAAAATAGTAAAGGAATCAGCCCCCTTATTAACAACATGACGATAGCTTTTAACGTCGTGCAAATAAGGGTGCTGTTCTTTTGCTTATCACTACTCAAAGAACATTATAGTCGTTTACGAAATCACATTACCTTTTTTTGGATTTTACGAATGACTTTATCCTGCCAACCTATAAAAAAGCATACGCATTTCTTCTTTCCGTATGCTTTTGTCGCTTTCTTCCTTGAAAACAATACACAAATGGATAATTTTTACTTTCACTATCTCCTTTTGAATTATTTCTACCTTTTTTTGGATTATACGAATGACTTCATACACCAACCAATATAAAAGCATACACATTTCTTTTTTTGTCCTAAAAACGGCCTCTAAACGTAACCAGTCCTAGTACTTCCACTCTACCTATAAAAATGAAGAACTTGGGAATAGTAAAGGGTAGAAAAGGACAAATGGATGGTGAAATAGGTGGAAGGTTTTTCACGATATAAATTAAACGAAACAGAAGACGGAATTGAAGTGATCTTATACCTTGATGAAAACTTAACCGAGTACTCAACTGAGTTAGGACTCTCATCCCCAGTGGAAGAGTCTGATATGGAAAGAAAAGCTGTTCATTTTGTAAAAAGAATATTTCCTGCATTGAAGGTTAAAACCGTTAAGATTATGGCAGGTGGAGTGCTATTATCTGCCTTAGGTCTTGGTACATTGCCTGCAACTCAAGCCTCTGCAGCTGAAGCAACCGGAAAGAAGACACAAACGAAGTCTCTATCCCATACTGTAGTAGCTGGTGATACGCTATATAGCATTGCCCAAGCTAATGGAACAACCGTGGATGCAATTAAGAACGCAAATAATCTTTCTTCGGATTCTCTACAGATTGGACAAACATTGACAATTCCTATTGGCATTACTGCCATTCCGGCTCAAACCAATGTAACTACTTATCAGGTTGTTTCTGGTGATACGTTATATAGCATTGCCACGCGTAACGGCACTACCGTGGATGGCATAAAAAGCGCGAATAATCTTTCTTCGGATATTTTGCAAATCGGACAAACGTTGACGATTCCTTCTGGTAATGGTACCGCTCCTACTCAAACCAATACAACTACACATAAGGTTGTTTCCGGTGATACGTTATATAGCATTGCCACGCGTAACGGCACTACTGTGGATGGGATCAAAAAGGCGAATAATCTTTCTTCGGATATTTTGCAAATCGGACAAACGTTGACGATTCCTTCTGGTAATGGTACCGCTCCTACTCAAACCAATATAACTACACATCAGGTTGTTTCTGGTGATACGCTTTATAGTATTGCCACGCGTAACAGCACTACTGTGGATGGGATCAAAAAGGCGAATAATCTTTCTTCGGATAGCTTGCAGATTGGACAAACGTTGACGATTCCTTCTGGTGTTACAAGTGCACCGGCACCGGTTCCAAGCGAAACAGCATTCGCCGCTGAACACCAGAAAGTAGTGAACAAGGAAGAAGTCGAATGGCTTGCGAAAATGATACACAGTGAAGCGAGAGGTGAATCTTTAGAAGGCCAAGTTGCCGTTGGTGCTGTAATTGTGAATCGTGTAAATAGTCCCTTATTCCCTAACACTATTAAAGATGTCTTGTTTGAAAAAAGCTACGGTTACTATCAATTTACACCAGCAGAAAATGGTGCGTTACTTACAGCAACTCCTAACGACCAACATAGAGAAGCTGCAAAACGGGCACTTAGTGGTGAAGATCCAACAAATGGCGCATTATTCTTTTACAACCCTGATAAAACATCGAGCTCCTATTTAAGAAGTCGTACCGTTTCAACCACAATAGGCAACCACGTATTTGCCTTTTAGGGACACAGGGACAGGTCCCTTGTCCCAAAACTAAAATAAGCACATTCCTATTTTGATGGAATGTGCTTACTAATATCACATATTTACGATGCTTGTTGAACAGCTTCAACTTTAGTTGGAGGGTTATATTGACCTTCCCATTTAGCTACAACCAGTGCTGCCAACGAGTTACCTACTACGTTAACCGCGGTACGTCCCATATCTAGAATACGGTCAATACCAGCAATAAATGCCAATCCTTCAGCTGGTAAACCAATTGTACTGAACGTCGCTAATAGCACTACGAAGGATACCCCTGGCACTCCAGCCATACCTTTGGATGTTACCATCAATATTAACATTAGCATGATTTGTTCCCCAATGCTTAAGTGAATTCCATACATTTGGGCGATAAATAAAGACGCTATAGCTTGATATAGAACAGACCCATCCAAGTTAAAAGAATAACCTGTTGGTATAACGAAAGTCGCTATATGCTTCGGACTTCCTGCCTGTTCCATTTTATCCATAATCCTCGGAAGTACGGTTTCCGAGCTGGATGTTGAAAAAGCAAGGATTAACTCTTCCTTAATCATCTTCAATAATTTAAAAATATTTAAACCGATAAATTTAGCTAATAAGCCTAAAATAACTACTACAAAGAAAATCATAGTTCCATAAACAGTAATGGCTAACTTACCTAATGGGATAAGTGATTCAAATCCATATTTTGAAATAGTTACACCAATTAATGCAAAAACACCGATCGGAGCATATTTCATAAATAGGTTCGTCACATAAAACATGGCATTTGCCATACCTTCGAAGAATCGTAAAACTGGTTTCCCTTTTTCACCTATAGCTGCAATTCCAAGACCGAAAACAACTGCAAAGAAAATAGTTGCTAACATATCTCCTTCAACCATAGCTTGGAACGGATTTGTAGGAACAATATGAAGGAGTGTATCTGTTATAGATTTTCCTTCTTGTGCTTCTGATGTTTCTACATAACCAGAGATATCACTTTGTTGTAACTGGTCCATTACTAGTCCAGCACCAGGTTGGAATAAGTTTGCAGAAATAAGGCCGACAGCTATGGCAACCAAGGTCATTCCAATAAAATATGTCAGTGATTTAGCACCTAACTTACCGACTGATTTTAAATCACCCACACCAGCTATCGCAACGATAATACTTGAAAGAACGATCGGCACGACAATCATTTTAATTAATCGTAAGAAAAGATCTCCGAATGGCTGCAGGACACTTTGGGCAGTTTCACTTCCATAGAAAATGCCACCAACGATAATACCTAAAATAAGACCAATCAAAATTTGACTAGCCAAACTTAACTTGAATTTTTTCATAAATTACCCCACCTTCTTAATAATTTGATTCTGATTACTCAGGTAAGGAAAACATATAGAAAGATAAGGTAATAAAAAACCGGCTGTTGCCGATTCACTATTCTACCATACTGTTTCCTCTCGATTGCTTACGAGGTTAGCTTTCAGGTTAGGACTATGGGAAACAATAAGCCCCTTCTATTTAAGAATTCACCAATAGCGGAAAAATCCCGCATGAAGAATTTGGGTCCCCCGCTCCAGATAAAGATTAAGCAACAATGCTCTACAATTATTTTATACTAAAATATTATTCTAGTAAACTATCGAATCATTTCCAGTTTGATTTTCCCACCCCCATTAACTATTGGGGGCGGGAAACTAACTTTCCACGGTCAGCTTTTTGTTTCCGGGTGAAAAATTGGTGCAGTATCGACCTCTATCAATGCTGGTCCATTATGTAAAAGTGCTTTTTCAAGGGTATCCTCTAATTCACTCTCATCTGTGATTAAATAGCCTTTCCATGAGCAAGCTTCGGCAATTTTAACAAAGTCCGGATTCGTTAAATCCACATCCTTTTGAATGCTTCCGCCGGCTATCATTTTATCGCGTTCCATTTGTAACGCATGATTATTGAAAATGATGACTGTGATATTTAAGTTGTATCGGATGGCCGTTAATAAATCGGCTAAAGTCATTTCGATCCCGCCATCTCCAACGACAGCAACCACTTGCTTCTCCGGAAAGCACAGTTTGGCTGCAAGAGCGGCAGGCAACCCAAATCCCATTGTTCGCCATTCACCCGAAAAAATAATTTGTTGATCAGTTGAGCGAAAATTACGATTGAACCAAACGGTTACATCACCCGTATCTAGAGTAATAATCGCATCGTCTTGAACAGTATTTTCAATGGCTCTAACGATTCTTGATGGGTGGAGCGGTTGGGAAGATTGTAAGCCTTCTTGCTCGTTTTGTGTCTCCCACGTTTCTTTTATCTTCTGGAGATTTGTTACCCATGTTTGATTTTGTGAAACGCTATGAAGACTTCTCGTTATCAGTGGGACCAGCATTTCAGCTGAACCTACAATACCTAACTCAACAGGTATACCTTTCCCGATATTCTCTTTCGCAACGTCAATTTGAATCAATTTTGCATGCCCTGGAACATATCCTTCCGGCCACCACAAGTTCCCTACTAATAAAACAACATCTGACTCTTGAAAAAGATCTTTAGCATGAGGGTTTCCGCCTTGTCCAATTCCTCCTAAAAAGTTCGTACAGGATTGAGGAAAGACCCCTTTTGCACCTAAACTTACAAGGATACCCGCTCCCCAAAGTTCTGCTAATTTTTCGATTTCAAGAACTGAATCTTTTGCTCCCAGACCAGCTAAAATCATTGGTTTTTTTGCGGTTTTCATTAATTCAACAACCTCTGTGATATCTTTTTCATCTATAGATGTGGTAGTCTGTATCATTTTTGGTTCCAACTGAATTTTTGCAGTTGAATTCATTGAAAAAAGATCCTTTGGAATCGATAGATGAGTGACCGCACCTTTTACCAGTGATGTTTTCATTGCTTTTGTTAAAACATCTATAATGGCGTCAGGGTGTGCGAGCAAAGACGTATACTCTGCGAGTGGTTTTATTAATTCTTGTTGATTAAGATACTGCTTAAAGTCAGTCCCGATTTTTTGACTAGGAGCCTGACCAGTAATAGCCAATACGGGTGCCTTATCCAAATAAGCATCCCCTAGACCATTGAGTAAGTTTCCTAAACCAGGACCCATCGTTGCAAGACAAACGCCAAGCCTGCCCGTTAACTTTGCCTCAGCTGAAGCCATCATGGCGGCAACCGATTCATGTTTCACCGCAATAAATTCGATTGAATTCTGCTTTGCTAGTTCATCCATAAACTCAATAATGGCATCACCCACAACCCCATAGATCCTTTTAACTCCCCACATCCCAAGTTGCTTTAACATAAGACTAGCAACAGTTTCCTTTGTTGATTGACCAGATTGTACATTCACGATAGGTAAGTCTCCTTTGATTGTTTTTCCTTACCTTTCCAAATAGTGGAGTTTTATATTCAAGGACAGGTTATGACAGCCACATGACAACTTTTGCCGAAATTCGTAATATTTACAGGTTTTTTACATTTCAGATAAATGAAATCAATACTTTGTCGTTATTCTGTAGTGGAATACATAAAATCTTTACATTTTTAAGGAGGCATTATGAGGCAAAAAGCAAAACTGAAAAAAGGGTTAGCCGTAACAACCACAGTAGCTATTCTCGTATCGAATTTAGGATTAGCCGTTCCGTCAGCTATGGCAGAAAAAACTTCACAAATTCCAATTTCACAAGTGCAATCAGAAAATCAAGTCCAAAAACAAGAAGATTCCATTTCAGATTCGGGAAACCAGGAGTCTGATGTACAAGATTCCACTACTCTCCCGAACGAAAACAAAGCTGACACTGAAATGACGGAAGCCCCTGCTTCTCCAACTACAGAAACGGAAAGTCAGCCTAGCGAAGAAGTAACGACAGAAAATACGGAAGTAAAAGAAAGTGAACCTACTTCTACATCCAACAAAGAGGAAGTGGAACAAACTTCTATTCCTGAACAACCAAAAGAGAACACAACTAGTAATGAAACTGAACAAACAATCGAGCTAGTTGAGGAACCAATTGATTATCAACAACTGCCGCCTCTTTTGATTACTGAAATCATGCCGAATAATCTAGGCGCTGACGATTATGAATATTTTGAGGTATACAATAACACGAATCAACCGATTGTATTGGACCACTATACGTTTAGTCTGCGCTATACGGATGGAAGTGACACACAGGATGTGGATATGCAATTTGCCCCAACCAAATTAGCACCAAAAGAAAGTATGGTGTTTTGGCATAATTCAAAGCAGAAAACACTTGCTGATTTTAATCAAAAATATCAAACAAGTTTAACTGAAAACCATGTAGTCGAATTTGGTGGACCACCTAATTTTTACAATAGTGGAAATCGAGCAGTCGTGATAAAAGACCAAGCTGGAAATGAACTACTCGTCGCCAATTACTTAAAAGATGACATTGGAGATGGACTAGTTGTTCAATACCAATACCCAGTTTCCGGCGTGGAGATGGAAAAGCTTGAAACAAAAGCACAACCATCACCGGGTACCATTGTGGCTGAGCAGGTTCCCCAACAAGAAGTTGTAGCGGAAGAAAACCAAGCGCCAATTATTACTCATGAACAAATCACAAATGCGAGTGCAAAAGAAGACCTTGTCATCTCAGCAACAATTACAGACGATCATCATGATTCTTTAGCTGGTGTTTATTATCAAACAGAACCGAATGGTGAGTTTAAAAAGATCGCGATGACTCACGCCGAAGGACAAATCTATCAAGCTACCATTCCAAAAAAATCGTTAACAAATGAAACATTGCGTTATTTCATTGAAGTAACCGATCCAAATCATCGTGTATCCTTTCCCGATAATAATGCAATTGAGGTCTCAATCGAAAATTTAGTTGAACTTGATTACAACACTCTTCCACCCTTATTAATTACGGAGATTTCTCCTAATTCAGAAGGTGGCGGTACAGATTATTACGAGTACTTTGAGCTCTATAACAATTCTGACCAACCGCAGGTGTTAACAAATTATTCATTTATATATCATTACACAGATACGGGGAAAGAACTTCCTTTCCAAGTGCCGGTGACAACGATTGAACCTCAGGAAAAAATAGTCTTCTGGTTTAATAATGGCAATAAAGCATTAGCAGACTTTAATGCACATTTTGGTGTTGACCTAGCAAATGAACAAGTTGTCGAATTTACCGATGCATTCCCTGGCTTTGCAAACGGCGGCAATCGTGCATTGGTTTTAAAAGACCTACAAGGAGCAGAGGTTATTTCTGCAAGTTATTTAGGAAGTGACAATGACAATACTGGCGCTGTTATCCAATACGAATATCCTAACCAAGGAACAATAATGAAAAAATTACAGGGTATGGCCCCTCCGTCACCAGGTGTAATTACGGATAAACAGGTACCCGCTGTTCCTGTGCAACTCCCAGAAATTCCAACGGATTCGGAAGCACCTGTGATTGAGCATACCCAGGTAGACGAAGTTGATGCCTATAAAACAGTCAAAATCGAAGCGAAAGTAACAGATAATCTAGCAATCCCATTGGTCACTCTCCATTATAAAGAAAAGGAAGCCGAGAATTTCACAGCCATCTCGATGGATCCAAGTGTGGAGAACTCGAGCACGTACTCAGCTGAGATTCCAGCTGCGAGTGTCACGTCGGATCTTATCTATTATATTGAAGCATCAGATGGGATTCAGGCTGAGAAAACTAGTGAATACACGATCAACGTGAAACAGATTGATATTGATTACAGTACGCTCCCACATTTATTGGTTACAGAGGTTGTTCCAGACACCACAAATGTTGGCTCAGCTGACGGATATGAGTTTATTGAAATCTATAACAATAGCAATCAAGATATTAATTTTAAAGATTATAAAATTTATTACCGCTATGGCACGGACCCAGGTACAGATGTTGTATGGCCTTCGATTCCGGAAGATGTCACCATACCAGCCGGAAAAACACTCGTTTTTTGGATCATAAATGACCAAAATGGCGATTCAACTGTAGAGGATTTTAACCAAAACTATGGTTCAAATTTAGTAGAAAATGAGAATATTGTTCGTGTTTATACAGGCGGTATGGCGAATGGCAGTATGCGTGGTATTGTGATCGGTACGAATGCTCATAAAGAAGTGGCACTTGCCTACTATAATGATGTACCAAATGTGGATGATACTTATGCTGACAAAGGAATTGTCTACGGGTATCCTACCGATCAGTCGACACAGCAAATCAAACTAGACATCAAAGATGCAACTCCTGGAAGTGTTGAGACACACCAAGTTCCACGAGAAGCTGTGCAGCTTCCTGAAGATACAATTGCACCTGTAATTGATAATCAAACAGAGGTTACTGAAATAGCGGAAAAGGATAATATCGAAATTGCAGCGAAAGTAACGGATGACCAAGAAGTGAAATCGGTTCGTCTTTTCTATAAAATTTCGGACCAAGATAAATACCAAATGAAAATTTTACAACAGGATTCTACGAGTGGTTTATTCCATTCAACCATCTACTCTCCTGAGTTAATTGGGAAAGACTTTGTCGACTATTACTTTGTCGCTTCAGATGGAAGGAATGAAAAAACAAGTGATACCTATCGTGTCGACATTACAACCGACCATGATCAATCGAGTCTTCGTATGAATGTAAAGGAAGAAGACATCATGACTGGCGATGTGATTCTTAAAGGAACATCTGCTGAGGATGCACCTGACAACGTCTCATTAATGGTAGATGGCACAGAGCTAACGAGCGATACGTATCATTCTGTGGAGCGAACTGCGTATTTTGCATTAGATGTAAATGGCTTGAATACGTACTTCCAAAATGCAGTGACGATGGGAGAAGAAGTGCTCTACCTAATGGATAAGGATTGGTTGACACAGTGGAAAACCTTTAGTATTCCGATTGAGCCTGACCGCTTATCACTAGGAGATAATACCATCACGGTTCGCTCAGGAAACAAAGCATCGCCATTTGACTTAGAATCTAGTGAAAACCGCGATGATTATGACTTAAAAAACGTTCGACTAGTGCTTTCTGATGGTACGGTTTTAACAGACCCTACCTACAAAAATCCAAATCAAGTATTGAAAATGAATGATGCCAATCCTTTCGTTGATTTTCATTTTACAATCACAAACGATCATGCGCTTTCTAAAACGGTGAAATGGAATACAACAACCGTATCGGACGGAGAACATGTGATCACCGTTCAAGATGCTGATGAAACACTTGAAAGAAAGGTAATTGTGGATAATAGCGCTCCAGAGATTGATTCAAATCTCGTTGAAGGCAACGAATATAAAGGTGCATTTACAATTGAAGGAAGCGCAATCGATGAAATTGCGGGTGTTGAATCATTCGTAACCACCCTAGATGGTGAGGTTATTTCACTTCCATATGAAACAGCATCCTCCAAATTAGCACCTGGAGAACACAAACTAATCATGACTGCGGTTGATAAAGTTGGCAATAAAACAGAACACATTGTTCACTTCTCGGTAGTGAATGAAAATCCTGAAATGCCTGAAGCTTCTTCACCTGCAGATGGAGCAACCGTCAATGGTGACCCGGTTTTAAAAGTAAAAGTAACAGATCCGACGAACGATCAAGTCGATGTTACATTTTATCAAGGCTACAAATACGATGCGAGTCGAACTGAACATATTAGAGGCTATAAAAACGCTTCTGATACGGAACCACCACAAACACAGGTTCCGGCAGGAGAACAAGCCTTTACGGAAGAAGATATTGCCCTTGTTGCACAACAGGATGGACAATATTTAACGAACAATTCACACACACAATTTCCATATCATCGCTTTGATGTAAAGGTTGATTCTACTGTCGATGAAAATGACATTGTCGAACTCAACTGGAAAGGAAAGTCACTAGAAGGACGAAAGGTTTCCATGTACGCTTGGAATCATAAAAAGGGTGATTGGGAGTTAATCGATTATCGCGTTGCTGGAGAAGATGATTTTGAATTGACAGGCAATGTGGCAGTGGATGCTTATGTTAAGGATCATAAAATTAATGTCCTTGTACAGGATGAAATTCCAAGCACTCCGGATGAGTACGACTATACCTTTGTATGGATGTCTGACACTCAATTTTATGCAGAGAGCTTCCCGTATATCTTTGACCGTCAAACACAATGGATTGCAGAAAATCAAGAGGAAATGAAGATTAAATATGTCTTCCATACAGGGGATTTGGTTAACGTTTCGACAGACGAAAGCCAATGGAATTACGCAGACCAATATATGGGAGTTTTAGACGAGCATAATATTCCATATGGTGTCTTAGCTGGTAATCATGATGTGAATCAAGTAAACAATGATTACACTGATTATTATCGTTACTTTGGTGCAGATCGATTTGAGAACAAACCTTATTATGGAGGCTCATATCTAAACAACCGTGGACACTATGATTTAATTTCGACCAGCGGAAATGACTATATTATGATGTACCTAGGTTGGGGTGTAACTGATGAAAGTATTCAATGGGTTAATGACGTCCTTGCTGCTCACCCTGATCGGATGGCGATATTAAACTTTCATGAGTACCTACTTGCAACTGGAACAAGACATCCACTAGGTGAAAAGCTTTATAACGAGATTGTCGTTCCAAATGAAAATGTCATTGCGGTATTAAGTGGGCATTATCATGAAGCACAAACGTTAATCGACCAGATTGATGATAATGGAGACGGTACACCAGATCGTACTGTGTATCAAATGCTGGCAGATTATCAGGCTGGCCCAGAGGGTGGCCAAGGCTACATGAGACTCTTGCATTTTGACCAGGATAATAATCGAATTATCGTAAATACGTATTCACCATATTTAGATGACTATAACTACTATGATACCGATGCCCATCCTGAAAAAGATGAGTTCATCATTAACCTGGACTTAAGCGCCGTTGAAAAACAAGTTGCGACTGATTACTTCTCTGTAAATGTGTATAGCGATACAGAAATCGGCAAAGATGAGGACGTAGAAAGTGGCGAAATCGCGGAAACCGTTTGGAAAGGCCTAGCAAACGGAAACCTCTACTCATGGTATGCGGTTGCTGAAGACGATCATACTGGAAAAACAATGTCTGACATTTGGTCCTTCACAAAACAAGCAGCTGGTTCAGATTCAGAGGATGAAAATGATCCTGAGGAGCCACCAACTGAGCAACCCGAACAACCAATAGATGAGGAGCAACAACCAGAGCAACCTGAAAAACCAGAGAGCGATAATCAAGATCAAACTAATAACGACAATCCGAATAAAGATCAAGATGACCAGCAAGCTGAAGACGTAAATAACGACGAGACTGATAAACAACTAAAGCAGAATGGTGACACTCTACCCGTTACAGCAACCAATATCTATAACTTGCTGTTAGCAGGATTTATCTTATTGATTGTGGGTGGATCGATACTTGTCATAAAAAAACGTAAACTTCAGGCATAATAATAAGAGGCATGGTTTCTAAAAAAGAACCATGCCTTTAACTATTGGATTTTTTATTTTCATCCTATAAACCCTCGACAAACTTCGGTGCGTCACTGTGACCTAGAATCTGTATACACATTCGATTCGATATTTTTCATGTTAAAAATGTCGAGTAGGAATAAAGCGACTTTGCTATGATATAGACATGACAAGGAGGGATAACTTGTTAAAAGAATTAAACCAGGTGATCGACTATATTGAAAATCATTTAACAGATGACCTACCTCTTGAAAGTATTTCCGAATATGCGGGGGTTTCGGACTATCACTTTAGAAAGATTTTCTTTTACCTGTCAGGATTGACTCTTAGTGAATATATCAAAAACAGAAGATTGTCAGAGGCCAATAAGAATTTATTGAACGGAGAAAAAGTAACGGATGTCGCTTTCAAATATGGGTATCAGTCAGTAGACGGCTTTACGCGAGCCTTTAAAAAATGGAGTGGCTTCTTACCCTCAGATGTCATCAAAACAGGGATAACCAAGTCGTTTCCCAAGCTTTCATTCGTCATTACAGTAAAAGGAGGAACTTCCATGGAGTTTAGAATTGAAGACAAACCGGCATTTAACTTAGTCGGTGTAAGTAAACGAGTGCCTATGCAATTTGAAGGGGTAAATAACGAGATTGTAAAGCTAGCACAAAGCATAACGGAGGAGCAAAAATCAGAAATGCATGCCCTTCAGAACTTAGAACCACATGAAATCGTGAATGCATCTTATAACGCGGACGCAAATTTCTTAAAAGAAGAAGGAGATTTAACCCACATGATCGGTGTGTTAACAACGGAAAATCAAGTAAGTGACCGATTAGACATAGTGCCAGTCGAAGCATGTACGTGGGCAATCTTCCCAAATGAAGGACCCTTTCCATCTACACTACAAGAAACCATAGCCAAAACCTATTCGGAATGGTTTCCCACTTCCGATTATGAAGTCATCAATGTCCCTTCTTTTTCGTTTACCAAAATGGATAAAGACAAAGAAGGTTACGCGTATAGTGAGGTTTGGATTCCGGTGAGGAAGAAGTGAAAACAAGCACTAAAATTGATTAAAATGCTATAGATATTGCTTAATAGGTTGTCATTTTCCCCACCTCCCTTCTGTAGGAAGGTGGGGGCAACCCATCCGCTTTATAAACCTTCGACAAACTTCGGGGCGTCACTGTGACTTTATATTCTATCTCTCCAAGCCCGCAATTCCAAATCCGCCTGGTCCAGCATGGGTGGAGATCATGGCGCCGGCCTGTATCCAACTGATATTATCAAATCCATGTTCTTTTGCGACATCGGTCATTCTTTCCTTAATCTTTTCATCTAGGCCAAGGGAGTATACTAAGTATATTTGACCTTTATCAATGTCGTATTGATTTAAATAATCTTGGATCAGTTTTTCCGTGACGGTACTCATATTCCCGCGATACTTCTTAGTAGATGTGAGTTTTCCATCTATTAATTCGATACATGGCTTAATTTTCAACAAAGCTCCTCCGAGATAAGCAAGGTTACTGACTCTTCCACCCGCTTTTAAAAACTCTAGACTGCCAGGAACAAAAGCCAGTCTGGATTTCTGGACGATAGCTTCGATTTTTTTGACTAACTGTTCAGGATCAATCGTAGGTTCTTTTGCTAATACATCTACTGCATACATCACAATAGCAGCTAGTCCGCCTGTGACGTTCAGCGCATCAATTAGGAAAATATCATTCAACTCTTCCGTTGCAATAATGGCATTTTGGAAGGAAGAAGATGCCTTAGACGTATAACCAATATGGATAATGACACAACCGGGAAAGTCCGTTTTTATCTGTTTAAAGAATTCCTCATATTCATAAACATTTGTTGCAGTTGTGGAGGGGATTTTCTTGGTTCGCTCATAATAATCATATATATCCTCTACCGGCAACGCCCCATCTAAATAATCCTTATCACCCATGATAACGTGCATCGGAACCACTTGAACAGAGTGCATGCTCGGCCAATCTAAAGGTAAATCCGCGCCACTTTCCGTAGTTAAAATAATTCTACCCAATTATAATTCCCCTCTCATCTCCCATTACGGGTCGGTTGTTAACCATCGTACCTAAACTAACTATACATTATTCGAAAGCGTTTTACAGATTTTTTTAAGTAGAAATAAAGCAATGTGGCTTGAAAATAAGAACGAAAAGAATCAGTTCAAAAGTATGGTTTCCGTTATGAGTAGAATGATCCTATTAAAATCACCTTCCATTGCTCAACGATATCTTTTATACTATTTTTTTAGAAATTCCACACGAGTTGCTACTTTCCCCCAAAAAAAGCAAGACAAATAATATGGCAAAAACCTATTCTGAATGGCTTCCCTCTTCCGATTACGAAGTCAACAATTCCCCCTCATTTTCGTTCAAAAAGATGGATAAAGACAAAGAAGGTTACGCGTATTGTGAGTTTAGGATTCTAGTGAGGAAGAAGTGAAAACAAGTACTGAAAGTTGATTGAAGTTTATCCTATAAACTCTCGACAAACTTCGAGCCGTTTCGGGGCGTCACTGTGACTTTATAAAGTCTCAATTTTATCTCCTCTACAAATAGGATATAATGAACGGTACATACAATCTTGAAGGAGTTCATACACATGCAAACATTGCAAAAGCTTTCCAATCGTCTCTTCTACCTACCTCCAGTTCAACAAACAGACCGTCCGATTTTGGTAGCTATTGTGGGAGACAACCAGACATTGTTAATTGATGCTGGAAACTCTTCTAATCATGCTAAACTTTTCAAAGAGCAATTAGCTTCCTATCATGTCACAGGAGATATACTCGCTCTTACACATTGGCATTGGGATCATATATTTGGTTTGAATGAAATGGACATGCCTTCAATCGCAAATAACATGACCTATGAAAAAATAAAAGAACTGCAGCAACTATCATGGGAAGATAAGGAATTGGATGAACGTGTTGAAGCTGGGATTGAGATTCCGTTTTGTGCTGACGCGATTAAACTTGAGCTTCGAAATGACCGAGATATAATCATACCGAATCCCACAATTATTTTTGAAGAGCAAATAAAACTCAATCTCGGTGGGGTTACCTGCATCATCGAACATATTGGTGGAGACCATTCAGCGGATTCAAATCTCCTCTATATTTCGGAAGAAAAAACGATCATTCTCGGTGATTGCCTCTATGCAAATCTGTACGCAGAAAAATGGCACTATACCATTAAAAAAATGGGTAAACTTCTTGAGAAAGTCGAAAAATACGATGCAGATACCTATTTCCTCTCTCATCATCCAGGACCACTAACTAAGGATGAATTTTCTTCTTTTGTAACACTACTAAAGACGAGTGCCTTATTGACTGAGAAACATAAAGGAAACCTTGAAAAAGTCAAAACAGAAATGGCATCGTATTTTCAACGTGAGTTAACGGAAGAGGATTTAGAAATTATCACATACTTTGTGAATGGGTATGCGTAACATGTCAGTAACTCCGAGGTGATTATTTACCTTGGGGTTTATTTATTTGTAGCGAAATTGCCCATTTTTCCCCTCCATCTTCATAAATGAACTTAGATTGTTACAACATTTCAAACAGAAATATGAAGGTAATGTGAACCTTTTCACAAATGTATTTTCAAACAACTTATTCGAGATATACTGTAAGTAGTTTAAAAATAATCTTCCAAGGAAGGTGCTAGGTAATGAAAGGTACAGCATTATTAATCAATAAAGACCACTCTGTGACAGTATTAGAAAACGTTGACCATGATGTATACGAAGATCTAGTAAGTCTTGAAGATTCTAAGAATATAAAATGTACCATTAATGACAAAGTAGTTCAATTTGACCCCATTGATAAAGTCGTTTGGTATGAAGAAACAATCGACTGGGAATACGGTTATTAATTCATAGACAATATTTCATCCCATAAACAAAGCTTGCAGTATGTAATTAACTGCAAGCTTTGTTTTTATATAATCGACAGAGAATGAGCAATTATGGCAAATCGACTTATTATAATGGATAACTATTCCTCTATTTCCACATTAATCTACATACCTAGACAATTCTATAGTATAATTATTAACTAGAATAATAGAATTATGAGGAGGTCCAAGAGTTGGGTAAAAAGAAATTATATATGTCCGTGACTACGACTGCAGTCATTGCCTCTGCACTATTTGCTACACAAGAGGCTGAGGCAGCAAGCACGTACAAAGTTCAGAGTGGTGATTCACTGTGGAAGATTGCTCAAAAACATGATCTTACGGTTTCACAATTGAAGTCCTTAAACAGTTTAAATAGCGATATTATTTTCCCAAATCAAGTCCTTAAAACGGAATTAACTTCAAGCAACAACAATTCAACAAACAATAACACGCAACCTACAAATGAAAAAGAAACCCAAAAGCCTAGTACATCGAAGGCAACTACATATACAGTTAAATCTGGTGATACACTAAGTGGTATTGCCGTGAAACATAAGATTTCAATTAACGAATTAATGAAGTGGAATAACTTAAATTCTACTCTAATATTCCCAGGAAACGTGTTTGTTGTAAGTCAACCTACAACTACTCAGGAACCAAGTAACTCTACTCCTGAAAAACCAAACAACACTACTACCGAAAAAACAGAGAAACCTCAAGAAGAAAAAGTTCAATCTGCTACTGTTTATACAGTTAAGTCAGGCGATACTCTGTCAAGAATTGCACTTGAATATAAAGTGACAGTTCCAAACCTTAGAAAATGGAACAACTTGAAATCAGATATGATCTACATTGGTCAAAAGCTAAATATTGATGAAGGTGCAAAAGTAGAAACTCCTACAGTTGAAACCCCACCAAATAATAGTAGCTATAACGTAGATCAGTTGATCAAAGTAGCTAAAGACCAATTGGGAATCAGCTATGCATGGGGTGGATCTACACCTAATGGATTTGACTGCAGTGGATTCATTTACTATGCATATAAGTCAGCAGGATTAGATACTCTTCGTTATTCAAGCGAGGGTTATCATATGCGCTCTTATTATGTTGATACACCTAAGGTTGGAGACTTAGTATTCTTCCAGGGAACTTATAAATCTGGTATTTCTCATGTCGGAATTTATCTTGGAAACAACCAATTCATTCATGCTTCAAATGACGGAGTTGTCATTTCAAATGTAAATGACTCTTATTGGAAAAAACATTTTGAAAGCTTTAAGAGGTTTTATTAACAGATTTAGAGGAAGTCAGTTCTTAGGGAATGACTTCCTCTTCTTTTATAATCCAAACCATTCTCTCATTTTAGATTTCTATTATTACTTTTCCTTGTGAATGTCCTTTTTCAAAATACCGAAATGCTTCTGGAACCTCACTTAAGGAATAACTTCTATCAATAACTGGTTTTACTTTCCCATCTTCAATAAACTCTTTCATCGACACTAAATCGTTTTGGTTCGCCCTCTGTAAAAAGGTCATAAATTTCTTTTTTCCACTCATGGATAACCAAGATCTTTGTATCATGGTCTGATACATTTGACTACTTTCGCCACCTACATGAACAAATATCCCATTCTCTTTTAGTAGTCTTTTATAGGTTCTCATCGATTGGCAGCCATTCACTCCAAGAATTAAATCATATGTCTGGTCATGGTTCTTAATGTCGTCTTTTTTATAATCCATCACATGGTCAGCACCAAGTGACCTTGCTATATCTATGTTTCTAGTACTCACTACAGCCGTCACTTCCGCACCAAATGCCTTCGCAATTTGGACAGCAAATGTTCCCACACCACCGGATGCACCATAAATCAGCACTTTCTGTCCAGCCTTTACCCCCCCTTTATCCCTTATTGCTTGTAAAGCTGTGGTAGCCGCCATGGGCACGGCAGCTGCTTCAGTAAATGATAGATTATTAGGTTTCAAAGCCAGTGTCTTTTCATCAACAACTACATATTCCGCAAAAGCACCGAATCCACTGCTTGATAAGTCTCCGAACACCTCATCTCCTACCTGAAATTGGGTCACTTTAGCACCTACAGCCTCGACAATTCCAGCCATGTCTCCACCAGGAATAGGGAATTTAGGTTTCATTAGTCCAAATACCAATCGGGCTAGCCGTGGTTTGCCTGATAATAAAACAAAATTTCCAAAATTAATCGAGGATGCATGCACTCTTACTAAAACTTGATTTTCCTTAGGTGTGGGCGTAGTGACCTCACTAAGTTTAAGTGTATCTGGTGATCCATATCTTTCTGAGATAATTGCTTTCATCTCCGTCCTCCTTATAACCCTTTTTCATTTATTGTAGTTGGAAAATGTAGAGGCAGCATTGACTTAAGTTAAGATGTGTGTAAAGTTGGAAAGTTTATGATTGAATTCTCTTTTTAATTCTACTTAAGGACTCTGGTGTCATACCGAGGTAGCTTGCCAATTGATGTTGTGGTACACGTATAAGAAGGTCTGGTCGATTTTTGATGATCGTTTTATAGCGTTCTTCTGGAGAAGATCGAATAAATGTTGCGGATTCATTTTGTGCTTTGGTAAGGTAGTTTTCCATCATGCGCCGAGTCATGGTTTCAAGTTCCGTGTATTGCTTATAGATTTCTTGTTCAGATATCATGTCACCCACAACCAATATACTGTCTTCTAGACATGTTAATGAAAAATTGGATAATTGTTCTCGTTCTTCAATATTGAACAACAAAATAGCCTGTTCTTCGGTGAAAAAATGGGTGGTCACCTCTTTTCCATACTTATGAATTTGATACTGTCTGACACACCCTTTCAAAACAAAGTAACATCTCTCTGTTGGAGAATCTCCCTGCTTAATCAGATAGCTCCCTTTTTTAAACTTCTCTATAGTTAAAGCGTCCAAGACAGCTTGTTGCTCAGCTTCATTTAACGTTGTATATTTAGCCATATATTTAGTGAGGATTTCTTTCATGTCATAACCTCCATTTTTCAATTTATGGGCTCTTTATGACAATAGTACCATTTCTTCTTTTCAAAATATGCCGATTATCCATCTTTATTCTTTCCCAGTATGTAAATTTGCAACGGCAAGCAATGTTTCACAAAGGACAATCCTCGATTTAAACGTCGTTTACGTATAAAGTTTGATTGTTAACAAACGCTAATTTTATCGGATTAATTAGACTCATGCTAGTCAGGAATGAGGAAGGATAATGGGGATTGTTGAACGCTTATTTGCTCAATATGGATATTTTGTGTTGCTAATCGGTCTACCTTTAGAACTAATTGCTTCTCCGATTCCACCTGGTAACTCAACACTTGCATACACTGGTTATTTATCGCACAAGCACGTACTTAGTCTTCTCCCAGCACTTACTGCTGCATATTCTGGTTCCGTGTTAGGAATAACAACCACCTATTGGATCGGAAACAAGTTTGGGATGACACTAATCGAAAAGTACGGCAAATGGTTGTTTCTGAAGCCAAAACATATTAAGAAAACACGAAAGACCTATGAGAAATATGGAAACAAAATGCTATTATTTGGTTTCTTCTTGCCCGGTGTCAGACAGTTCAATAGCTATTTTGCAGGAATCATTCAGGTACCATTTCGAACTTTTGCACTTTATGCGTATTCAGGTTCCGTGTTATGGGTATCTTTTTTCATCGGAATTGGTTATATATTCGGTAACCAATGGCAGTTCGTTTTCTCTTGGATTGAACAATTTATGAAGGTGATCTTACTAATTTTGTGTGGGATGATTGTAGTCTATCTATTTACAAAATGGCGCAAAAGAAAATTGGTACGGTGAATGCAATCTCTTTGAATGGCCGCATCTTTAAAGAAGCGGTCAAATCGATACTGTCTATTCTTGCAGTTATTACTGGTTTAAAGCATAAAAAAACACTTCTCATTTAATGAGAAGTGTTTTTGTGATACCGATGGTCGGGGTCGAACCGACACTCCAGAAGGAACACGATTTTGAGTCGTGCGCGTCTGCCAATTCCGCCACACCGGCGTATATAGAAAGAAAAAGACATCAGAAGATGCCGAGGACCGGAATCGAACCGGTACGGTAGTCACCTACCGCAGGATTTTAAGTCCTGTGCGTCTGCCAGTTCCGCCACCCCGGCAAGTTTATAAAAAAAGCACTTACATTCAGAATAAAAGTCTGGAGGCGGCAACCGGATTCGAACCGGTGGTAAAGGTTTTGCAGACCTCTGCCTTACCACTTGGCTATGCCGCCATTGGAGCGGAAGACGGGATTCGAACCCGCGACCCCCACCTTGGCAAGGTGGTGTTCTACCACTGAACTACTTCCGCAAAATATTATCATAAATAAAAGAAAATGGCTGGGCTAGCAGGATTCGAACCTACGAATGACGGAGTCAAAGTCCGTTGCCTTACCGCTTGGCTATAGCCCAATGATTAGCTGCGTATCAGCAGAAACATTATAAAAATAAAATGGGGCGACTGATGGGAATCGAACCCACGAATGTCGGAACCACAATCCGATGCGTTAACCACTTCGCCACAATCGCCACAATTAGATTGGCAGGGGTAGTAGGAATCGAACCCACACCAAAGGTTTTGGAGACCTTCGTTCTACCTTTAAACTATACCCCTATGTTATACAATATTTAAGTTAATATAAAATGTTACAAATTAAATGGTGGAGGGGGACGGATTCGAACCGCCGAACCCGGAGGGAGCGGATTTACAGTCCGCCGCGTTTAGCCACTTCGCTACCCCTCCACTATTAAATTAAAAATGGTGCCGGCGATAGGAGTCGAACCCACGACCTACTGATTACAAGTCAGTTGCTCTACCAACTGAGCTACACCGGCATAAATATGGTGGCTCAGGACGGAATCGAACCGCCGACACAAGGATTTTCAGTCCTTTGCTCTACCGACTGAGCTACTGAGCCACTACATATGGCGGTCCCGACCGGGATCGAACCGGCGATCTCCTGCGTGACAGGCAGGCATGTTAACCGCTACACCACGGGACCAATTTTTTATTGAATATTTCGTCTTTTGTTTAAGAACAAATATTATATTACTATATTATTTCGTTCTAGTCAACAACTTTTTTTGGTTGCGGGGGCAGGATTTGAACCTACGACCTTCGGGTTATGAGCCCGACGAGCTACCAGACTGCTCCACCCCGCGATAATAGAAAAACAACTTTTAAAATGGTGGAGGATGACGGGATCGAACCGCCGACCCCCTGCTTGTAAGGCAGGTGCTCTCCCAGCTGAGCTAATCCTCCATAATGGTGACCCGTACGGGATTCGAACCCGTGTTACCGCCGTGAAAGGGCGGTGTCTTAACCGCTTGACCAACGGGCCAACTTGCTTGTAAATATATATATAGTGGCGGAGAGCAAGGGATTCGAACCCTTGAGACAGTGTTGACCGCCTACACGATTTCCAATCGTGCTCCTTCGACCACTCGGACAGCTCTCCAAATGGCTCCGCAGGTAGGACTCGAACCTACGACCGATCGGTTAACAGCCGATAGCTCTACCACTGAGCTACTGCGGAATGATACAAAACCTAGCGACGTCCTACTCTCACAGGGGCAATGCCCCAACTACCATCGGCGCTGAGAAGCTTAACTTCCGTGTTCGGTATGGGAACGGGTGTGACCTTCTCGCCATCGTCACTAGATAAAGTAAAGACAAGTATTATTATACTATCTTTAGAAAATATTTCAAGAAGAAATTTTCATTCCTTCAAAACTAGATAACGTATTTACATTCATTTTAGAAGTGATTTGGTTAAGTCCTCGATCGATTAGTATCA
>NZ_NSEB01000002.1 GCF_002734215.1 Fredinandcohnia onubensis | reverse complement strand
TAAAATTGGGGGCACAGTTCACTGTCCCTCCGTCCCATAAAAAAGCAACCATTTCTATCATGGTCGCTGTTTGGTTATTTATTCTAATATGTCGGTATGGATGCTCACAAAATAAGATTCTAGTAGCTGTTGAAGCTTATCTTCCAGACTATAATAATCTCCGTCGGCTTTTTCGATTACCTGATAAAATGGGACCTCGTCGATTTCTCCATTTTCCAAGGCAACAAAGTTTTTCCACATTTCTTCGCCGTACTTTTGTAAAATGACGGCATAGTCCTGTGCACTAATTTTTTCGAGAATTTGGGTAAGTTCTTTTATGTATGTCGTTATGCCCACTTTTGAAATATACTCATTCCACCAATTGAGCAAAGCCTCGTGCCCACCACTTTCAAGTTCTGAGTAGTACTGAAAAACAAGAAACGCCTCGTTTAGCGTTTGATCTTCTGATGGAAAATCAATACTACAAATCTTGTGGATGACTTCATTCCAGATATCTTCTGAATTTTTCATTTCACTGCCCTCTATCTTTTTACCTGATTATACCATGGGACACGGGGACAGGTCCCTCGTCCCACCATATTTTTACAGCACACGGAACCTTCCACAAAAAAACCGACTACCCTATTGGGTAATCGGTTGGATTATTAGCTAAAGTTGCCACCACAGGCTAGACTACTATTTCTCCTGGCTTATGCTTTTGCCATTCCGATTGAAGCATCAGTTGAGTGTGCATTTTCCTCTTCTTTTGAGTTTGCATCGTCCTCATCTTTTGATCCTTCATCGTCAGCAGGCGTGCCTTCTTCATCTGCAGGCTTTTTACTATCTTCTGGTTTCTCTTCTTCTTTTGGTTGCTTATCTTCTGCAGGCTGCTTGTCTTCTTCCTTCGTAGCAGCTTCTTTGTCTTCTGTCCCTTGCTCACTTTCTTCAAGTGCAGTTAGGGATTGTCCAAAGAACTCAATTGGATTAACAGCAACACCGTTGTTACGGATTTCAAAGTGAACGTGAATTGCGGCTTCTTCGTCATACTGATTTTCGCCAGCCATTCCAAGGACTTCACCTTGTTCTACTACGTCACCTTTTGCTACTTTTAAGTCTGCAAGAGATTGATACATTGTTACAACACCGTCAGAATGCTCGACTTCGACAACATTTCCGTGTAATGGATCTTTTTCTGCACGTGTTACAGTTCCAGCTAATGATGCAACAACTTCAAATGTCTCACCATTTTTCGCGACGATATCAATTCCTTTGTTAGGGGAATAAATATTGTTATAGACTACAAGAGCTGCTTCTTGCTTTTCTGCTGAAGCTTCTGCATCGTAGAATTCCCTAAAGACTTGGATTGCATCTTCGTCAATGACAGGCATCTTAAAGTTTTCTGCACCTTGGTTTACCGGTAGACTTGGCTCTTCACCTGTAGCAGTTCCTGGTTGATTCTCACCATTCTTTACATCATCTGCTACATCGTTATTGCCTGTGAACCATAAAACCGCGGTTAAAATAAGTGCTGCACTTACTAGATAGATTGCTGGAAACACCCAACGCTTTCTAAATAAACGTTGTAAACTTGATTTTTGAGAAGTACGTTTCTTTTCTTCCTCTCTCATGTTTATCACCTCAGCAACCATTCTGAACACATTCGCGGAATTATATACATTTTCAAAAAATTTTTTTCGATTATTTTTCGACAAAGCCTAAAATATTATTCATAGAATCGAAATTTTTTTCGAAAAGGGGTCCAGTTGGACGTTGTTTTTTTAAGTTTAGTGTGATTTGTTAGGTTCGGGAGTTGGTGGAGACCTTTTGATTGAGGGGCGGGGTTGGGGGATGTACTTTATATAACTTTGATGAAGGACTTTACACGAGACTCGCATGTTCGTTCGGGACTTCATAACGTCGATGAAGGACTTTATAGGAGGCTTGCTTGCTCGTTCGAGACTTCATAACGCCGATGAAGGACTTTACACGAGACTCGCCTGCTCGTTCGGGTCTTCATAACCTCGATGAAGAGGATTTGGAGCGCCACCCTCCTTACGTTTTCCTCTTCATAAACACAATGAAGGGGATCCGTGCGACACCTTCCTTCCGTTTTCCTCTTCATAAACACGATGAAGGGGATTCGACCGCCAACTTCCTTCCGTTTTCCCTTTCATAAACACAATGAAGGGGATTCGTGCTCAACCATCCTTCCGTTTTCCTCTTCATAAACACGATGAAGAGGATTTCGATGATAGCCCCGTTGCGTTTTCCCTTTCATAACCCTAATAAAAGAACATTGTCAGCATACCATCCCAAGAAAGTACAAAAACTCATCCCCCCTCACACCCCCAATGAATGCTATACTATGTAGGTACATTTTCTATAAGGAGAATCTTTCATGAAAGCTTTATTACGACTACTTCTGTTAATAGCACCCTTTTTATATATGATCTTAATTTTTATTTTGTCGAGTCTTCCGTCGGATGCGATTGTAAACACTCCGTTTTCGTGGGACCGGGCGTTTAAAGAATCGCTGCACCTCATCGAATTTGGAATTCTGTACGGGCTGTGGGTATTGTTTTTCCTTGTGCAAGGAAAGTTCAGCCCCAAAACCAATCTCCTTTCTGCAGTAATCGCCATCGCCTATGGTTTTTCCGACGAGCTGCACCAGTACTTTGTCCCATACCGATCTGCGACTGTAATCGATCTTGTTAAAGACACAATTGGCGTGCTTGCGCTTTATACGATTGTAAAAGTTAGTTATTTTGGAGAAAAACTGCCGGGGATTAAAAAGCTCCTCAACTGGGTGGAAGGCTTAAACAGCAAAAATGCAGAGGGCAAGTAGCCCCTCTGCATTTATTTTTTCACTGTTAATTTATTTACAAAGTTCTCTGTGGACGAGATTTCTACGCCTTGATAGTAATGTGTCACAATGTCCTTGTAGCTTTTACCTTCCTTCGCCATTCCGTCGGCGCCATATTGACTCATGCCAACCCCGTGTCCGTAGCCCTTCGTTTGAATGACGATGTGGCTGCCTTTACGCTCCCAACTAAAATCACTAGATCGAAGCCCTAATGCATCACGCACTTGCACCCCTGTAAATGTCTTGCCCCCAACTTCAACAGATGCTACACGATTTGATTTCGTTCTGGAAGTAATCTTGCCAACATCGTTACCATTGCCAAGCTTAATCCCTAACTTATTCTCAAATTCGGATACAGGCATGTTTACTTGAGAATGAAATTTTTCTGTATTAACATCCCATGGGCTCTCAACACTTTTTAGGTATGGTACTGCGTTTTTCCAAACGTTCTCCGAGTCTTCTGTATAGCCATTACTTGTCGAGTAAAATACGGCATCAATTGGTTCACCATTAAAGGTTATAATTTGCCCTTGTGTTTTCTTGACGGCTTGCCTGATTTTTTCGATTTTCCAATCATAGTCGCCTTTCCATTGGGCTTTTAGTTCCTCGTTGTTTTTATAAACCTGATGACTGACCGTATCTGAAACATCAGCACCATTTGGCACCTTTAATTTTTGTTCACTCAGCATTTGTCTAACCACATATGTTCTTGCTGCTAGTGCTTGTGCTTTTAATGCCTCTAACTCAAAATCTGCAGGCATTTCCATTGCGAGCACTCCTACCACATATTCCTCCAGTGGAACATTTTCGATTCTTTGAGCACTTACGCGGTGAACGGCAACCTCCACTGTTGGCCCTGAAGCGATTTGAGGCGGTTCCGGATTTGATTGTCGCTCTTCAGCTAGCTTTCCCGCACCTTTATCAGAGAACGGAATGACAAGCATTGATGGAATCAATAAAATTAAGACAAAAAGGACAGAAACTAGTACAATGATTGGTTTAATCTGTTTCATGAATGCAAGCCTCCACTTTGAAATTAATGCACGAACGTAAACATGCACCTATATATCAATATCTATGGTAGTGGACAAGCTTTTATGACATTTAATAGCAGAAAAATATTTGTATTCTATTATCTACCACTCATAGTACAATTTTCCTAGTATTACCATTATAAAATAAAAGGGGAAACGAGTAAGATGAGTAAAAACTTGATAAGTAGTATATGTCTTGCACTCGCTTTGTTAATTACCGTTTATAATTTTTTCATCACAGAAAATCCAAACTCTCGCGCGACAGGCGTTATATTCCTACTTCTTATCATTGCAAATATCATTCCTATTATAAAAAAAGATTAATAATATGAATAAAAATAAAAAAGCTAGAGATATTACCTTGTATGGGTAATGTCCCTAGCTTTTTACGTGGTTAGTTAAAAGTTTACTTTTGCTTCTTCCACTAGGCTATCTGTTGCTTCATTTATACGTTCGATATCAGCACCTATTGCCGCAAGCTTTTGGTGGAAGTCCACATAACCACGGTCTAAGTGCTTAAGTTCTGTAACACGTGTGTATCCATCTGCAACCAATCCGGAAAGAATAAGTGCAGCAGCAGCACGTAAATCAGTTGCAGCTACTTCAGCTCCTTGAAGCTGGGATTCTCCGTTGATGATAACAGAACGGCCTTCAATTTTGATGTCACCGTTCATGCGTCGGAATTCCTCGACATGCATAAAGCGATTTTCAAATACAGTTTCCGTGATCATACTAGTGCCTTTTGCACGAAGTAATAATGCCATCATTTGTGATTGCATATCTGTTGGGAAACCAGGATGTGGCATGGTTTTAATATCCACAGCCTTTAATTGATCTGGACCAATGACACGTAAACCATCTTGTTCTTCAATGATGGTAACGCCCATTTCTTCCATTTTTGCAATTAATGAGCTTAGGTGTTCTGGTACTGCACCTTGAACAAGAACATTACCGCCTGTGATTGCAGCTGCCACCATGAATGTGCCTGCTTCAATACGATCAGGGATAATATTGTGAGTTGCCCCATGCAATTCTTTTACACCTTCAATACGAATTGTGCCAGTACCTGCGCCTCTAACGTTTGCTCCCATTGCATTAAGGAAGTTGGCTAGATCCACAATTTCCGGTTCTTTCGCACAGTTTTCAATAGTCGTCATGCCGTCTGCTAATGTAGCAGCCATCATGATGTTTTCAGTAGCTCCAACGCTTGGGAAATCCATATATACTTTTGCACCACGAAGTCTACCATTGACCTCGGCATCGATATATCCATTTCCAACTTTCACAACTGCACCCATTGCTTCGAATCCTTTTAGATGCTGGTCAATCGGTCTTGAGCCAATTGCACAGCCGCCAGGAAGAGCAACTCTCGCATGGCCATTGCGTGCAAGCAATGATCCCATGACTAGTACAGATGCGCGCATTTTTCGAACATATTCAAAAGGTGCTTCCGTTTTTAGCTCTCTTGATGCATCAACAACGATTTGATTGTTTGCAAACGTAACATCTGCATTTAAATAGCGTAATACCTCATTAATCGTATACACATCTGAGAGCGTGGGTACTTCATTTATTACACTTTTTCCATTACTTGCTAATAAGGATGCAGCGATAACTGGCAAAACGGCGTTCTTTGCGCCTTCTACTTTGACTGTGCCGTTTAGCTTACGACCGCCGCGGACGATGATTTTTTCCAAGGTATTCCCCTCCGCGTCCCATTTTCTATATATTCATATTCATTCATGACAATTGGTGTTCCATCTCGAATGCGTTAAAAGAACCCAATCTTATTACATTCATACCTTTTTTTGTGAGAAAGTACATTCACACTGCTGTAGTATATGCAAACCACCGGGCAAGTGTCTCTATTTTGATGTGATTGTACCCAATCACGCTTGTTTTTAAATAATAGGCTAGCTCGTTGCTAAACGGGCATATCCTCATTGTTTTGAAAGGTTCATTTTTTACACAAAACCAAGTTACATCATATCACTTAAGCATTCACTGGCACAAGTGAAAATTGTGGTATTTTCGCAATAATTGTCGAAAAAATTCAGGTCATTTGTAGGAATGTTTTTACATGAAAATTTTACATAACTCACATAGTACATGTTATACGTAAGGAACTTTGTTTTTTTGAGGGTTTGTCTTCTTTTTTAGACAGTTTTACTTATGCGGATAACTATCTTGAAAAAGTAAGTATATTTGATGACATTTCAAGAAGGGACTAACTTGCGGGCCACCACGTGGGGCGATTCTTCCGTGAAAATCATCAACCTATTGTTCCTTCGTATTCTATTTCCAGCAAAAACCAATGTATTTTTCTATGCCATTGGTATACTAAGGAATGTTTTAAAAAAAGGCATTATTACTCGTGCTCTTATTTAATTTCCTCTCCTTACTTACATTTTTTCCAGATGTATCACTGAAATACGTGGAAAGTAGTGGAGAGAACAGATGAAAACGAGCATTTTTTACCTTAAACTTCTTGCATATATTATTCATTCAAAAAGGATATAGTAACAGTTAATTTAAGATTGTTGGTAATTGTTGTGACCAAAGAAGATAATCTAAGAAAAAGTTGCTGACGGTAGATCCAATCGCAATTGTCACAAGAACGAGAAGAACGCGCACCTGAAATATATGATTCGGCTTCACCAAATGCTCATACCGAATGCTTTGCAGCGCCCACCAGGTGACTGCAATAAAAATTAAATGTGAAATAATACTTATAAGTGCTTGATACCCAAATCCAGCTAACATAAACCCACTCCTTTCTATATAAGAAGGAAATATGTATGAAACACACACCACTACATTTTAGCATTTTCTATGACAGAAGTCCTCAAAAACAAGCCTACAAAAAGCTACAATAAGAACCATAGGGACGGTTCTACTGGTCACAGGTAAAAAACGCACAAGCAGGGAAGATTTTAAAATTTTCCATTATATGGAGAACCACAAGAACCGTCCCCTTGGTCCCAGTCCCACACTCCAAAACAAAAGAAGAGGCATCCCCATACCTCTTCTTCTCATACACCCCTATTTGTTTGAAAAGGGAATGGCAACACTTCATGCTGCCACCCAAATTTTAACCTATAAAATCCGCAAAGCTTTCGAATTGCTGGATGAATTCGAAGGCGACACCCGGGAAGATTCCAAAGCCAATTGTTCCAACGACTGCAACAATCACGACAATCAACACACCTGTAGGTAATTTAATTTTCGCATCGTTTGCAGCAGGTCTAAAGAACATCTGCGTTAAAATTCCGAAGTAATAGAAATAGGATACAACGGTTGTTGCAATCATAATCGATGCCAGCACATAATGGGATGGACTCGTTACAAAAGCTCCAATGAAAATCTCTAGTTTTCCGATAAAGCCTGCTGTTCCCGGGATACCCGCTAATGAAAGGATAAACACGCCAAGCGCAACGGCTAACACGGGTGAGCGCTTATATAAACCAGCAAATTGACTAATATCCTCTGAGTCAGATTTCTGCGTGATCACCTGAAGAATCGCGAAGAATCCAAGACTCATGAAAAGATAAGCAACTAAATAGAACCAAATCGCATCCATCATAAAATAAGAGAAAGCGACAAATGCTACTAATAGATATCCTGCGTGGGCAATACTTGAGTAAGCCATCATCCGCTTTATATTTCGTTGTCTAAGTGCTATCGTATTACCAATAATCATCGTTGCACCTGCGATTATAGCTAATAGGTCTTGTAGGTGGAACAATAAATATTCTGCTTCAGCGTTTCCAGATGGTGCTTGGACGAACCCTGTCACGACAATTCTTAATAGAATAACAAAGCCTGCTGTCTTTGAAATAACACTTAAAAATGCCGTAACAGGAGTTGGTGCTCCTTGATATACATCAGGTGCCCACATATGGAATGGAGCAGCCGCGATTTTAAAGGAAAGTCCAACTACGATCATAAACAAAGCAAGTGCAACAAGATAAATATGCTGCGGGTCCTGAAGGTTTCCGAACGCTCCGAAAATCTCTCTTAAATTCGAGGTGCCAGTGAGTCCATAGACATAGCTGACACCGAATAAAAAGATGGCTGTAGAAACCGTTCCGTTTATTACATATTTCATTGCGGACTCATTTGATAGTCGATTGCGCTTTCGAAGTCCAGCTAATATATATGAAGAAATCGAGAGCAATTCTAACCCGACAAATAATGTAATCAAGTCAGCACTAGATGTCATAACCATCGTACCTAAGAGTGCGGCTAAAAGTAGGTAGTAAAACTCACCACGATACTCAACCATCCCCTCTTCAGGTTCATAGCTCATTGCCAGCAAGAGAACAAGTCCTGTTCCCACTAATAAAATCAATTTAAAAGCAATCGCAAACGAATCCAGTCTAAATGTATCGTACAAAATCGATGTGACATCATTTCCGATTAAGGAAACCGTAAACCCGATTGCAACAAGGATTCCTACAATTCCAATCCAACCGAGTGGCCGTCGGTCCTTGTCTTTTCCCATAAATAAATCCAGTAACGATAGAAGGGTTGCAACACCGAGGATAATAAATTCAGGTGCCATAACTCCCCAATCAAAGCTTAGTAAAGTTTCTGTATCCATCGGCTCACCCTCCTAACCCTAGCATGATCGTTTCAAGTGCAACCTGAAGTGGCTGTGTAAGCACGTTAGGATAAACACCAATCAATACGATAAACGCAAGTAACACCAATACCGGTACCATTTCAATTGGACGTAAATCAACTGCTCCCTCATAGGATTGAATGGTCTTACCATATGTCACATTTAACACAGCACGGAGTAAATACACAGCAGTCATAATGATGCCTATTGCCCCCACCGCAGCGAGAACTGGCATTTCCTTAAACAGCCCAAGGAACGCCATGAATTCACTAACGAATCCGGACATCCCTGGTAAACCAAGTGAAGCCATTGCTGCTGCTAATAAGAATCCAGCCGTTAGTGGCATTACTTTTGCAAGCCCACCAAGCTTATCAATATACGATGTTCCTGCACGCTCGTACATGACCCCAATTAAGAAGAACAATAATGCAGAAATCAAGCCATGTGACACGACTTGGAATACGGCTCCTTGCACTCCTGCTTCATTCATCGCACCAAGCCCTATCAACACAATTCCCATATGCGAAATACTTGAGTACGCTAGAACCATTTTGAAGTCTTTTTGGACGAATGCTAAAAATGCTCCATACAGCAGATTGATTACTCCAAGCACCGCAACAATCGGTGCCAATGTGCTGAACTCAGCTGGGAAGAAGCCCATTCCGAAGCGGATGATCCCGTATGCTCCAATTTTTAAAAGGATTCCTGAGTGAATCATGACAATGGATGGCGGTGCTTGTACGTGAACACGAAGCATCCATGTATGAAGTGGAAAAATCGGTAATTTAATCCCAAATCCGATAATGATCGCAATCAATAAGCCAAGTTTTAAGTCCTCAGAAAATGTACCCGGAATCGGCAAGCTATCAGCCGGGCTAGCAAAAATCGCCGTCAGTGCTGAAATATTCGTCGTTCCAGCCTTTGCGAAAATGATCATAATTACAATCAGCAAGATCGCGGAACCTAATCCGTTATAGATTAAAAAGCTAAATGCCGCTTTTTCTTTTTCAAAATATCCCCACTTCCCAATGAGGAAAAAAGTAGAGATTAACGTCATTTCAAAAAAGACGAAGAACAATAGTAGGTTCCCTGCTGTAAATACGCCAAGCATTCCAAGTTCAAGTAAAAGGAAGAGCATGAAATAGCCTTTCCATTCCTTTTTAATATGAACGGATGCAATTGCAGCGAGTGTTGAGATCACGGTTGTTAAAAGAACGAGTACTAAGGATAGACCGTTTAGGCCCATCTCATAATTGACTTCCCACGGATTCCCTTTTGGTAGAAAGCCAAACCAATAGACTGATTCCTTAAGCGTTGAAAGGTCTCCGCCACCTGTATAAAACCCGTACACATAAAGAGCCAATACGAGTGAAGGAATGGTAGCTAAAACACCAACTAATTTAATCGTTTTTTCCTCAGTTTTTGGTACAAAAGCAAGTAGTGCAATACCTAAAATCGGGAAGAATACTAAAAGCGAAAGAATAAATGAGCTCATCTTAAGTACCCCCCTGTCAGTGCCACAACCAGTAGTAAAATCGCTAATCCAACAAAGGCAACGGAAGTGTACATTTGAACTTGCCCATTTTGAAGCTTAGCTCCAAGCTTTCCGATTCCTTGTGTTGCCATTGCCACGCCTTTTACAATGCCACCTACTAAAAATTCATCGATATAACGAAGGAATAAACTAAATACCTTTGTCGCGTACACAACGGTCATGTTGTAAAATTCATCAATAAAATATTTGTTATAGACGATGCTATACATAATTGGTGCGCGAGAGCTGAAAAAGTCTCTTGAAATGGACTTCCGTTGATACATTGCATAGGCAAGCAGTAGTCCTAATAGGGATGCAAATGTTGCAACAGCCATAATCCAGCCTGGCCCTTCGTGATGACCTGGTCCATATAGGTTTGTACCTTCAGTTAACCAATCCCCTAAAAAGGTCCCAAACCAAGGTGTGTTCACATATCCAGCTACAACCGCTAAAACACCGAGAACAATCATCGGAATCGTCATCACATTTGGTGATTCTTTGACATTCGTTTGTTTTCCTCTTGGCTTACCAGTGAACACCATGAAGAACAAGCGGAACATATAAAATGCAGTAAAGAATGCCGCTATCACTGCTAACCAGAACAGAACGTAATTCCCTTGTGCCCAGGTCGCAATTAAGATTTCATCCTTACTGAAAAATCCTGAGAAAAGTGGAACACCACTAATGGCTAAGGTTCCAACTAAGAATAACGGACCTGTAATGCGAAGTTTTTTCCACAAACCGCCCATTTCATCAATGTTCTGTGTATGAACAGCATGGATGACGCTACCCGCTGCCAAGAACAACAACGCTTTAAAGAAAGCATGTGTCATTAAATGGAAAACACCTGCAACATACCCAGCAGATCCTAATGCAAGCATCATATAGCCGAGCTGACTCACCGTAGAGTATGCCAGGACACGTTTTATATCCTTTTGTGCTAAACCTATTGATGCTGCAAAAATGGCGGTAATTCCTCCGATAATTGCAACTGTCATCAACGCGGCATCACTAGCAGCAAATAAAGGATAAGTCGTTGCCACTAAATAAACCCCTGCCGCAACCATTGTAGCTGCGTGAATTAAAGCTGATACAGGTGTCGGACCTTCCATCGCATCCGGTAACCATGTGTGAAGTGGGAATTGACCGGATTTACCAACAGCACCCACAAAAATTAAAATCGCAGTTAAGGTGATCATGGTTGGTGAAATATCTCCAGCACCAACAGCGCTAAAAATTTCATCATATTCAAAGCTGTTAACTTGCCAGAATAATAGAATCATCCCAATTAATAAGCCAACATCCCCGATACGCGTCATAATAAACGCTTTTTTTGCTGCAGCTTTTGCTTCTTCCTTATAGAAATAGAAACCAATTAATAGGAATGAACCAAGTCCAACAAGTTCCCAGAAAATATACGTTTGAAGAAGGTTTGGAGAAATGACCAAGCCTAACATCGCAAAGGTAAATAACCCAAGGTACGCATAAAAGACAGGAAAGCGCTCATCACCATGCATATACCCTTTTGAATACATATGTACTAAAAAACTGACAAGCGATACTACCACTAACATAAGTGCATTTAATTGATTGACTTCAAACCCCGCTGTTAAGTGAACATCCCCAATTGATAACCACGTGCTCTCATATTTGTATGTTGGGTTCCCAAGTCTCGAAATGAGAACCAACACCGAGTAGACGAATGAAATAAATGTTAGCAGAATGCCAAGATACGCACTCGACTCCTTCAATCGTTTACCGAATATAAGAAGGAACAAAAAAGAGATAAGCGGGAAAAGCGGTATGATCCATGCATTTTCCATCATCGTATCACAATCCCCTTCTTTGGCTTGCGGCTAAGGTGAGCAGAACATTTGGTTCCACAACCTTTACCGGTACTTTATCGCATACGACTTAGCGTTTTGTTCTCCACCAAAGGCTAAATTAATGCTTCATCGTATTCATTTCATCAATATTAACTGTGCGTTTATTTCGGTACAATGCCATCAGAATAGCTAGACCAACAGCAAATTCAGCTGCCGCAATGGCGATCGTAAACAGTGAGAAAATTTGCCCCGTAATTCCAGGGACCATTCCGTATTTACTAAAAGCCACGAAATTGATATTTACTGCATTTAGCATCAATTCAACTGAAATTAACACAATAACTGTATTTCTTTTTGTGAATGCCCCGTAAAGACCAATACAAAATAAAATTAATGCGAGGATAAGGTAGGCTGCTAATGGAACAGAACTCATTCCTCATTCGCCTCCTCTTCATTGTCTTTTTTCGCTAAAATGATTGCCCCTACTAACGCCACAAGTAAAACAACTGATGTTAATTCAAATGGAATCACGTATTTTGCATAAAGCTCCATTCCAATCTTCTCTGTATTGTTCACATGTAGGTCTGTTGCTTGCCCCCCAAAATCCAAATCGTAAATGCCAAGGTAAACAGCAATACCAAATGCAAGGATTCCAAAAATAACAAGAAAGGTTCGACCACGACTTACTTTTGGTTCATTTGTGTCATTATGTTTCGTCAGCATAATACCGAAGAGCATTAAAATCGTAATGGCCCCTGAGTAAATTAAGACTTGCACAGCTGCAACGAATTCCGCGTGAAGCATCACATACAAACCTGCGATACTAATGAAGGTGAATACAAGTGCGATTACCATGTGGATGACCTTTTGGAGGTTCAGCATTAATATACCGCCGCCAATCGCACTAATTGCTAGGACTATGAATGCTAAAAATTCTCCAGTCACGCTTTATTCTCCTTTCGCACGTTCGTATCATTTTCATCTAACCACTCAAGGTTTTTAAATAAGTCATCACGACTGTATTCCGCTAGTTCGAAGTTGTTTGTCATAACGATTGCTTCCGTCGGGCAAACCTCTGTACAAAGGTCACATAGAATACAAATTTCAAAGTTAATATCATAGGTATCAATAATCTTCCCTTTTTTAGTCGGGTCAGGGTGTTTTTTCCCGGTTAGCTGGATACAATCGGTTGGACAAATGTTGGCACATTGATTACATACGATACATTTTTCCGGATAAAATTTTTGAATACCACGAAAGCGATCTGGTAGTGGTAGTGGTTCATTCGGATAATCATATGTGACTTTTTTATAGGTTAATTGATTAAGGGTATATTTCATCCCTTTCAGCAAGCCAAACATAGTTTGTCACCCCTTTATAAGGTAGTTTCGATTCACGAATCCTTTTTAGAAAAATAATTCCTTAATTAAAGCTGATAAGAAAATGTTTGCTAATGCGATTGGAAGGAGTACTTTCCAACCGAATTCCATCAGTCTGTCCGCACGTAAACGTGGGAAGGTGGAACGGAACCAGATTAAGACAAAGATTACCAAGCTAAACTTTAAGGAGAACCATACGGCACCTGGAATAAAGTCTAAGAATAATACTGGTTTCCAGCCTCCTAAGAAAAGAACTGTCGTTAAGGCTGCCATCGCAAACATATACACATATTCGGCAAGCATAAAGAAGGCCCATCTAAATCCTGAATACTCAACATGGAAACCAGCAACAATCTCTGATTCTGCTTCGGGTAAGTCAAATGGCACACGGTTTAGCTCGGCAACAGACGCGATAAAAAACACAATAAAGGCAATCGGCTGTGCAAAAATAAACCAAACCTTATCCTGAGCTTCCACAATATCAGAAAGATTCAAGCTTCCAGATAATAAGATAACCCCAATCACTGACATCACCAGTGGAATTTCATAGGAAATCATCTGTGCCGCTGCACGCATTCCTCCCATGAGGGCATATTTGTTATTCGATGCCCAACCACCGGCGACAATTCCAATCGTTGTAAGTCCAGATACGGCGATGTAATAGAGCAAACCCACTCCAATATCAGCAAATCTATAACTATCCGTAAACGGAAGTGCTGCTACAACCATGAAGGCTGGAGCAAACGCAAGCACTGGTGCAAGAATAAACAAGGGACGGTCCGCAACTTTCGGAATCACGTCTTCTTTTAAAAGAAGCTTTAATACGTCAGCCACTGTTTGTAAAAGTCCCCAGCGTCCCCCTACTTGATTCGGACCCTGACGAGCTTGCATAAACCCCATCACCTTACGCTCAGCAAGGATTCCATAAGTAACGAATCCTAGGATGACTAATAATAAGACGGTAGCAAGTAAAAAGAAAATACCAAAATTCAGCCAACTCGGAGGTGAATTCAGTAGGTTTTCTATCATTAGCCGTCAACCTCCCCGAGGACAATGTCTATTGCACCTAAAATGGTGATCAGGTTTGCCATATTCTCACCCTTTAAAAGCTTCGGGAGGATTTGGAGATTGTAGAATGACGGACGTCTGAATTTCAATCGATACGGTTCTTTTTTACCATCACTCGAAATATAGCAGCCAATTTCTCCACGTGGTGATTCTATTCGTACGTATGCTTCACCTTTTGGTGCTTTAATGATTTTCGGAACCTTTGCCATAATCGGACCTTCTTCAGGAAATTGTTCCACAGCCTGTTCTACTATTTTAAGAGATTCCTCAATCTCTTCCATACGGCAGTGATAACGTGCCCATGCATCTCCACCGTCTCTCGTTGGTACGTCAAAATCAAAACGGTCATAGATTGAATATGGCTCATCTTTTCTAAGATCCCATTTGACACCTGTACAACGAAGATTCGTACCACTTAGAGAGTAATTTAATGCATCTTCCCTCGTGTACTTTCCAACTCCAATGACACGGTCCCGGAAAATTTCATTTCCTGTTACGAGCTGGTGATACCCCGGAAGTTGTGACCTCATATATGGAACAAATTCCTTAACCTTTTCAATCCAACCTTCAGGCGCATCCCATTTAACCCCACCTACACGCATGTAGTTAAACGTCAGCCTTGCCCCGGAAAGTTCATTTAATAGATTAATAATCATTTCTCTTTCTCTAAACGCATAAAGGAACGGTGTTGTTGCCCCGATATCAAGTAAATACGTACCCCACCATACAAGGTGACTTGCAATTCTTCCCAATTCCATAGCGAGGATGCGTAAATACTCAGCCCGCTCAGGAACCTCAATGTCCATCATTGTTTCAACCGCATGACAAAGTACATAGTTATTCGTCATCGCTGACAAATAGTCCATTCTGTCTGTGTACGGAATGATTTGTGTGTATTGCAAGTCCTCTGCAAGTTTTTCTGTTCCACGGTGTAGGTATCCAATTACGGGTGTAGCTTCTGTGATGATTTCTCCGTCAATTTTAACAACAAGACGGAATACGCCGTGCGTACTTGGATGCTGCGGCCCTACATTTAGGAGCATTTCTTCTGTACGAATCATATGCTACACCTCCACGTCAAACGGTTCATAGTCTTTTCTAAGCGGATGTCCCACCCAGTCGTCTGGCATTAGGATTCGAGTTAAATTTGGATGTCCTTCAAATTTAATCCCGAGCAAATCAAATGCTTCCCGCTCTGGCCAATTTGCGCCTTCCCATAACGGCTGTAGGGATGCAGTCGTTGGCTCATCACGGTCAAGTTTCACTTTTAAAGCAACAGGTTGACGGTTTTTATAAGAGAATAAATGAACATATATTTCCATATGTGTTTGGAAGTCTGTACCATGGAGTTCCGATAGATAATCGAATCCAAGCTGTTCATTGAACTTTAAAAACTGTGCAACCTTATAATATGTATCCGGTTTTGCAACAAGTGTTGGCACATCTTTTGATAGTGTATTAATATATGAATCTTCTAAAACGTCCCCACCTATGTGATCCGTGATTACTTTCACGTACTTATCCAAATACTTTTGGTTAGGAGATGGTGCCGCCTCTTCTACTTCTCCTTCAGGCGCTCCCCCTGCTGCAGCTTTCGCTTTTGCTGCTGCCGCAGCCTTTGCCTTGGCTGCTGCGATTGCTTTCGCTTTTTCCTTCGCAAGATCGTCGCCACCACCGCCAGCTGCCGCTTTAGCTTTCGCTGCTGCCGCCGCTTTTGCCTTGGCTGCTGCTACAGCTTTCGCCTTCGCTTTTGCTAGCTCATCATCTGTTGATCCTTCGCCCGCTTTTTCAGCCGCTTTCTGCTTCGCTAGTGCTGCAGCCTTCGCTTTCGCTGCCGCAACTGCCTTTGCCTTAGCCTTTGCTAAGTCGTCATCACCCGCTGCTCCACCAGCCGCTTTTTGCTTCGCTAATGCCGCGGCCTTCGCCTTTGCTGCCGCTGCTGCTTTCGCTTTCGCCGTTGCCTTGTCATCTGCATCTGGCGTGTCCGCTTGTGCGGCTTCTGCTGCTTTTTGCTTCGCTAATGCTGCGGCCTTCGCCTTCGCTGCCGCCGCTGCTTTTGCTTTCGCCGTTGCCTTGTCATCTGCATCTGGCGTGTCCGCTTGTGCGGCTTCTGCTGCTTTTTGCTTCGCTAGTGCTGCGGCCTTCGCCTTCGCTGCCGCTGCTGCTTTCGCTTTTGCCGTTGCCTTGTCATCCGCTTCCGACGTGTCCGCTGATGCGGCTTCCGCTGCTTTTTGCTTCGCTAGTGCTGCGGCCTTCGCCTTCGCTGCCGCTGCTGCTTTTGCTTTCGCAAGGTCCATATCTACCTCTTCAGATGATTCTGAATCTTCATTAGAAACTGTTGCCTCTTCAGCTTGTTGTTTGGCCTTTTGCTTCGCTAACGCCGCGGCCTTCGCCTTTGCCGCCGCAGCAGCTTTTGCCTTCGCAATATCTATATTTTCTTCCTTGGATTCCTCTTTATTTTTCGCTTCAGCTGCCTGTTTTTCGGCTAGTCGCTTTTTTGCAGCTTCCTTCGCCTTCTCTGCAGCCTCTCGCTTAAGTTGTTCCAGGTCTTTTTCTTCGCTCACGCTAAATCACCTTCTTCCCCGTTTTAGCCTCATAGCGAATCTTCTCTTTTAATTTATTAATCCCGTAAATAAGTGCAGCCGGATTCGGTGGACAACCTGGGATGTACACATCAACAGGGACAATCTGGTCTACCCCTTTCACAACCGCATACGACTTCACATAAGGACCCCCCGCCGTTGCACAAGACCCCATTGCAATGACCCATTTTGGTTCTGGCATCTGGTCATACAATCTCTTTAAAACCGGTGCCATCTTCTTAGTCACTGTACCCGATACAATCATGCAATCGGACTGACGTGGAGACGTACGGAAAAAGGAACCAAAACGATCTAAATCATAGTGGGAAGAACCTGTCCCCATCATTTCAATTGCACAACAAGCTAGACCAAATGTAAGTGGCCACAACGAATTACTTCGCGCCCAACCTTTCACCTGCTCTAGCGTCGTCATAAATACACTTCTCTTTAATTCTTCCATCTCTAAATCTGAAATTCCATCCATTTTTAAATCCATTTTAACACGCCCTTCTTCCAAGCATATACTAAGCCGATAACGAGCATAACGACGAAAATCAACATCTCAACTAATGCGAAAATCCCGAGTTTTTCGTAGGCAACTGCCCATGGATATAAAAATACAGTCTCAACATCAAAAATAACAAACAATAACGCAAAAATATAATAGCGTACATTAAACTGTACACGAGAATCATGGAATGGCTCAATCCCACTCTCATATGTAGTAGCCTTCTCCTCACTCGGTGCATGTGGCCGCAGCAACTTCCCCAAAAACAACGCCACAATCGGGAGTAGAATCCCCAACAACAAGAAGACAACCACAATCAAGTAATTATTCAAATACTGATTCAACAGATCCTCCATGTAGTCCCCTCCGATATCCCCCAATATTTTATTGCCAAAATATTATAAATGTAACCGAATACATTATAGCACTTTTCCCAGCCTAGTGTCGACCAAACCTGGCACTTATTCTACGAAATTACCATTTAAGACAAATAAAGTAAAAGTACGCAGAAAAGGCTTGCATTTCCAAGCTATTTTTCTTTATTTTACGATTTCAGCAAGCCCTGAAATGATGAAACTTTTTGTTCATCAAAACTGTAATTTCTATTTTCATAGAACAATAGTACGGATCTACATTTTTTATAATGTGATTATATTTTTTCATACCCTCAACCAAGCAATCCATTTACTCCGAGGGTATGATTACATGGTTTTCGTACCCTCACTCAAACAACTACTCGTTCATGAGGGTAAGAATAACCCCTTTTCATACCATCACACAAGCATTTTCACCCACATGAGGGTACGAATACATATTATCCATATCCTCACTACATACATTTATTCCATTTGACGGTAAGATTAACACTCCAACTCCATTCAATCCCCCCAAAAACCCTATTGTCCATAAATTTTAAGTATCGTCCTATACTAATAGGGTATTGTCCAAAGACTAAAATTATCAGCCATAAATCAAAATTATTGTCCAAAAACGAAAAAAGGACTACTTAAAAGTAGCCCTAACCCACATTTATTCTCCAAACTCAATCGTCACCTCTAGCTCCTCCAAATAATTCGGTACTTCTTGTTTATAGGTAACCACCTTGATATTCTCTACAGATAGATTAGCTTCACACTCTATCACATATTGATTTGTTGTGCCTTCCACTCTTATTGGAGCATTCTCTGAAAAATAGGCTGTTCCGTTTTGGTCCTCAAGCCATATACTATTCGCCTGTAAATAAGCGTTATCTCCAGTTGTCTCTACCGTAAGCTTCACTATACCATTTTCACTGTTTATATCTAATACCGTGGTTTCTCCAATTCCACCTTGAGGTAGTGTCAGCATTTCTCCTTCCCACTTCACTCTAACTTCTTCCGCTTTTTTCTCACTAGTATTTATTAAATATGGTTTAAGTGTTAAAGACTTTGGAGTATTCTCTAGAGGTTCAAAATAATGATTCAAAGTCTCCATAAATGTCCCCTTTGACAGACTTCCACTTCCACCCCCACTTAAAGGCTGAAGTACTCGCCCTTGGTCATCAACAACTTGGTAATCAATCCATTCATACTTTTTATTATTGTAAGTTTTCTCGTCCATAATCTGACGCATTGATATTTCTGTGCTCGTTGGGAAAAATGTAACCTTATCAACCTGAATCGTTAAATCCTTCGATTCCACCAACTCATTGACTAAAAGCGCTCGATTATTTCCTTGTTTTTTGATTGGAAAACTCACATCCAACGACTTCTCTATATTAGACTGAATTCCTAAAGTAAAATTCTCAGGAAGCTCCTCTTGAATTTTTATACTTATTACCCCAGCGTAATCTCCATTTTCTAATACTTCACCGCGTTCTCCCATACCATAACTAACACCCTTCCCATCAATCATAAAATGCAAATCAGACAAAAAGTCAGTTTGATATGTGTTCTTTCCTTGTGTATAAGATTCTATCAGATACCCAATGTGAATCTGGGATCCATCGTAAAGACTCTCCGTAAAAGTAATCAGCTGCCCATTGATTTCCACCTGTTGTCCCAATAAAGTCGTTAACCCTTCTTCTTCCCCCTTCTTTGTTCCAACATCCCCAACCATCTTAAAAATAGATCCGATTACTGGTACAGACCTCATTGTCTCAGCTAAAGTTGGTGACATAAAAGAGACCCCGAATAAAAGGAAGCCCAACAAAAACACTGCCGCAACTGTATAATAAAAGCGTGGGAATCGCTTCTTTTTCGGGAGTGAATGGAGTGTTTTGTTCATACGCTGCTCCACACTTTTAGGAATTTGTGGGTTTACTTTCTGGCTTAATTGTTTTTCCCATTTTTCCATAATGAACCCTCCTCTTTTCCATCCCATAACTCACGCATTTTTTCACGTGCACGACGTAATCTTGTCTTTATTGTATTTTCCGGTACCCCATAGATTTGTGACAACTCCAATATCGACATACCCTCAATATGAAAGAGCTTCAACAATTGTGATTGATCTTCTGAAAGTTTACAGAGCATCTGTTCAACTTCAAATTCCTCATATCCAGATTCCATTATTTGTGGTTCTAGCCATTCCTCCATATTTACGACATTCTTTTTCTGCCTTAACAGCTGGTAGCATTCATTCAAAACAATTCGGCATAGCCAGCTTTTAAAAAATGCAGGTTCTCTCAATGTATCGATTTTTTGATATGCCTTTATGATCGCTTCCTGCATCGCATCTGCACAATCTTCATCATTCATTAAAATTGTCTTCGCAACACGATACATCAAAAGCTTATGTCCCATAATCAATTTCTCAAAGGAAGACTTGCTCCCACGCCTTGCCTTTTTCACCTCTTTTGAGATATCCAAAGTATGCTCTCCTTTCCGAATCAACCTAATCCTTAGATACAAGAAAAAGGCAAAAGGTTTCAACAAACATAAAAAAATCTCCTATGTAATGCCCAAGTTCGTTTTAATAACTACATCCAGCTCCTGATTTTTAAACTAAGTAAAACATATGTTTTTTTCACATCTATTGATTTTCTCCAGGAACCAGAAATATTCCTTTCTTCGGTGTAAATTCGATTCTATCAACGATTGCTATATTCCGCGCGGTATCACTTGAATTGACCACCCACAACGAGAAAAACCCCCAGAAGCCAAAGGCATCTGGGGGTTCCCTATACTAAATTAGTATTTGTTTTGTGTTACGTTTAATCGATTGATGGCACGTTTTAAAGCGAGCTCAGCTCGTTTAAAATCTACATTATCTTGTTTCGCCTGCAAGCGTTGTTCAGCGCGCTTTTTTGCTTCGCTAGCACGCTCAACGTCAATCGCTTCAGCTGTTTCGGCAGCTTGAGCAAGGATTGTTACTTGGTCAGGACGAACCTCGAGAAAGCCTCCACTTACAGCCACAAGTTCAGTGTTGCCTTCCTTCTTAAGTCTAACTGCCCCTACTTGGAGAGGAGCAACCATAGGAATATGTCCTGGTAGGATACCAAGCTCACCGCTTTGAGCTTTGGCACTTACCATTTCCACATCAGCTTCATAAACTGGGCCATCAGGAGTCACGACATTGACTTTTACTGTCTTCATTTTATACCCTCCTAGGTCCCGTTAATTAGGCTTCAACACCCATGCGCTTTCCAGCTTCTACTGCTTCTTCAATTCGACCAACTAGACGGAACGCATCTTCTGGAAGATAATCGTATTTCCCTTCTAGGATTTCCTTGAATCCACGAACAGTTTCTTTAACTGGTACGTATGAACCTGGTTGTCCAGTGAACTGCTCCGCAACGTGGAAGTTTTGAGATAAGAAGAATTGGACACGACGTGCACGGTGCACGATTAACTTATCCTCATCACCTAACTCATCCATACCTAGGATTGCGATGATATCTTGTAGTTCACGGTAACGTTGTAATGTTTGTTGTACTTGACGTGCAACATTGTAGTGCTCTTCGCCAACAACCTCAGGAGATAAGGCACGAGAAGTAGATGCTAATGGATCCACCGCTGGGTAAATACCCATCTCAGAAAGCTTACGCTCAAGGTTTGTTGTTGCATCTAAGTGAGCAAACGTTGTAGCTGGAGCCGGGTCAGTATAGTCATCGGCAGGAACGTAAATCGCTTGGATTGACGTTACAGATCCAACGTTTGTTGATGTAATACGTTCTTGTAATTTACCCATCTCAGTTGCTAGAGTTGGTTGGTAACCAACGGCAGATGGCATACGACCAAGTAGGGCTGATACTTCAGAACCTGCTTGAGTGAAACGGAAAATGTTATCAATAAAGAATAACACGTCTTGGCCTTGCTCATCACGGAAGTATTCCGCCATTGTAAGACCTGTTAAGGCTACACGCATACGTGCACCTGGTGGTTCGTTCATTTGTCCGAATACCATCGCTGTTTTTGTGATAACTCCAGAGTCTTTCATTTCGTAGTATAAGTCGTTTCCTTCACGAGTACGCTCACCTACACCAGCGAATACGGAAATACCACCGTGTTCTTGTGCGATGTTGTTGATAAGCTCTTGGATAAGAACTGTTTTACCAACTCCGGCACCACCGAATAGACCGATTTTTCCACCTTTAATATATGGAGCAAGAAGGTCTACTACCTTAATACCAGTTTCAAGAATCTCAACCTCAGTTGAAAGTTGTTCAAATGTTGGTGCTTCTCTATGAATTGCATCACGACGTGCATCAGCAGGTACTGGTGCATCAAGGTCAATGCTTTCACCTAGAACGTTAAATACACGTCCTAGTGTTACATCACCTACTGGTACTGAAATCGGTTTACCAGTATCAGTAACCTCTAATCCACGAACTACACCGTCAGTAGATGACATCGCAACTGTACGTACAGTATCATCACCTAGGTGAAGCGCAACTTCTAATGTTAATTCGATGTTAACTTCATTTTCGTCACGCGCACTATGTTTAATAGTAAGGGCGTTATATATCTCAGGAAGATGGCCGCTGTCAAACTGTACGTCTACAACAGGACCCATAACTTGGGTAACGCGTCCTTTTGTCATCGTTTTCCCTCCTAACTTACTTTTCGAGGTCATTCAAATTTTTATCGCTCATTTTGAATGCCATACTAAATCTATCTAATGTTGTAAATGTTCCTATTCGAGTGCTGCTGCTCCACCGACAATTTCCGTAATTTCTTGCGTAATTGCCGCTTGACGTGCACGGTTGTATGAAAGAGTAAGTGAATCGATAAGCTCTTTTGCATTGTCTGTCGCATTTTTCATCGCAGTCATACGAGCTGAGTGTTCACTTGCTTTTCCATCTAAAAGTGCTCCGTAGATGAGACTTTCAGCATACTGAGGTAGCAATACCTCTAAGATATCTTCTTGTGAAGGTTCAAATTCATAAGAAGTTTTTTTGTTGTTTGCAGCTAAATCCGTTAATGGAAGTAGCTTTTTCTCCGTTACATCGTGTTGAATCGCACTTACAAAGTGGTTATACCACATGTAAAGCTCATCATACGTACCATCCGCAAACATGTTCACAGTCGCATTAGCAATATCTTTAATTTCAGCAAAAGATGGCTGATCAGATAAACCAGCGATTTCTAAGCTAACCGAAATGCCTCTTTTTACAAAGAAGTCTCGGCCAACACGACCGATAGCGATTACTGTGAACTCGTCTGTGCTTTTATGACGTTTTTGCATCGCTTGGTATGCACCACGAATCACGTTACTGTTATATGCGCCAGCTAATCCACGGTCGGACGTAATGACGATATAAGCAGTCTTTTTAATGGGTCTGTGAGTTAGCATTGGATGACTCGCATCCGAGCTGCCTACTGCGATATTCGCAACGACCTCTTGAATTTTTTCCATATAAGGAACAAACGATTTTGCATTTGCTTCAGCACGGCTAAACTTAGATGCTGAAACCATCTGCATCGCTTTAGTAATTTGACTTGTTTTCTTTGTTGAAGTGATTCTTGTTTTTATATCACGTAAGGATGCCAAAGGTTCTCACCACCTTTTCCTCGATTATTCGTAAACGCTTTGGAACCGAGTCTTCCTAGCTTTATTCAGATAAGCGACGCACGCATTGCGCGTCGCTTAAGCATTGTCTTTATATGTCCAGCTTCAGCTCCCAGCGACTAGCGATACTTCCCTCACCCTCCGTACGATAAGCTCAACATCGAATCGCTTTGCTCTTCGTGTTTCCTTTATCTCCTACAGGCTCAGTCCAGTACGTACGTCGCTAAACGGTCGCTTCCGCAATTCGTTTTATTCAGAAACTGCAAATGTCTTTTTGAAATCATTGATTGCAGAAGTAAATACTTCATCATCTGGAAGCTTACCAGTTGACTTAATGTGATCAAAGATTTCTGCTTTACGGTTATGCTCTAACCATACGAAGTATTCTGCTTCGAAACGAGAGATATCTTCTACTGGAATATCATCTAAGAATCCACGAGTTAATGCATATAGAATCGCAACTTGCTTTTCTACTGCTTGTGGCTTGTTTAGACCTTGTTTTAATACTTCTACTGTACGAGCACCACGGTTAAGTTTCGCTTGAGTTGCTTTATCAAGATCTGAACCGAACTGAGCGAATGCTTCAAGTTCACGGTAAGAAGCAAGGTCAAGACGTAATGTACCTGATACCTTCTTCATCGCATTAATTTGCGCAGACCCACCAACACGTGACACGGATAAACCTGCGTTAACGGCAGGACGTACACCTGAGAAGAATAAGTCAGATTGTAAGAAAATTTGTCCGTCAGTAATCGAGATAACGTTTGTTGGAATGTACGCAGATACGTCACCAGCTTGTGTTTCAATGAACGGTAAAGCTGTGATAGATCCGCCACCTTTTTCGTCAGAAAGCTTTGCAGCACGTTCTAATAGACGAGAGTGTAGGTAGAATACATCCCCTGGATATGCTTCACGACCTGGAGGACGACGTAGTAATAGTGAAAGTTCACGGTATGCAGAAGCTTGTTTTGTTAAGTCATCATAAATAACTAAAACGTGCTTGCCATTGTACATGAACTCTTCGCCCATTGTTACACCCGCATATGGAGCTAAGAATAACATTGGAGCTGGTTGAGATGCAGAAGCAGTTACAACGATTGTGTAATCTAATGCACCGTTTTTACGTAAAGTTTCAACAACACCACGTACTGTTGATTCTTTTTGACCAATTGCAACGTAAATACAGATCATATTTTCGTTCTTTTGGTTAAGGATTGTGTCGATTGCAACAGATGTTTTACCTGTTTGACGGTCACCGATGATTAACTCACGCTGACCACGACCGATCGGAATTAATGCGTCAATCGCTTTAATACCAGTTTGTAATGGTTCATGAACAGATTTACGGTCCATGATACCAGGAGCTGGACTTTCGATTGGACGAGTTTTAGTAGTTTCGATTGGACCAAGACCATCAACTGGTTGTCCTAGAGAGTTTACAACACGGCCGATCAATGCTTCACCAACTGGAACCTCCATGATACGTCCTGTACGACGTACTTCGTCACCTTCACGGATGTCTGTGAAAGGACCGAGGATGATAATACCAACGTTGTTTTCTTCAAGGTTTTGTGCCATACCCATGACACCGTTTGAAAATTCAACGAGTTCTCCAGCCATGACATTGTCGAGGCCATGAGCACGTGCGATACCGTCACCGACACTGATAACTGTACCAACTTCGCTCACTTGTATTTCAGACTGATAGTTTTCAATTTGCTTTTTTATCAGCGCACTAATTTCTTCAGCTTTGATGCTCATGAATTTCACCCCTATCTTTTAGCGGATAAGTTCACGCTCTAAGCGTTCTAACTTACCTTTTACACTTCCATCAAATATACGATTTCCGATTCGAAGCTTCACGCCACCAATCAGACTAGGATCTACAATATTTTGAATACGTAATGATGTCTTTCCAACTTTACTAGCAAATACGCTTGAGATTCCTGATTCCTCTGAGTCTGTTAAAGGACGTACAGAGTATACTGTTGCATCAGCAACACCGCGTTTGTCATTCGCTAATGTGATAAATTCATCCGCAACGTCTGCGATGATATCCTCACGATGACGGTCTATAAGTAAATGTAGAGTGTTTAATGTCATCTGAGAAAAACCTTGAAAGGATTGCGTTACAATCGCTTTTTTCTTATCGACTGAAAGTTTTGGATTTCTTAACACAGTTTGGAATTCATCACTGTTTGAAAACACTTGTTTAACCGTGCGAATTTCTTCTTCGTACTGGTCAAGTGCATTTTGTTCACTTGCTAATTGAAAAAGAGCTACTGCATATCGCTTTGCTACGATTCCTCTGCTCATCGCCCTTCTCCTACCTCTTGAATATATTCGTTAATTAACTTCTCTTGATCTTCAAGGCTAAGTTCCTTTTCGATAACCTTAGAAGCAACTAACACTGAAAGTGACGCAACCTGTTCGCGTAAAGCTGTAACAGCTTGTTCTTTTTCTTGAACGATTTCCTGTTTTGCAGCTTCCTTTAAACGGTTTGCTTCCTCACGAGCAGCTTGGATAATTCCATCTTTCTGCTCTTCACCTAATTTACGTGCATTTTCGATTAGCTCAGCAGCCTCAGTACGTGATTTCTTAAGTAACTCACGTTGTTCTTCTGCTAATTTTTTCGCTTCTTGGTGATTTTGTTCTGCAGTATCAATTTCATTCGCGATATGTTGTTCACGTTGTTTCATCATATTCATGATTGGACCGAACGCAAATTTACGAAGTAACGCTAATAAAATGATGAATACAACCAATTGGAAGATGATATCACCAAGGTTGACTGGTATTCCGCCAGCGGCAGCGCCTAAGACAAAAAGATCTAACACCTATATTCCCTCCTTTTGCGAGTTCCAGGTCGAATGGAAGTCCTTATTTTCATCAAACGTGCGCCAATACGCACAATTATTTAAAAAAAGTTTGGTTTATACAAAGGAATGGCGAAGGTTCTCTTGGAATGATCTTCGCCATTTTGTTAATGTTGCCTTCACTTTTATAAAGGATGGCTCCGAGAAATGTTACTAATTAGTTAGCACCGAATACCATAAACGCGATAACAACCGCGATGATAGGAATCGCCTCAACTAACGCAACCCCGATGAACATAGTAGTTTGAAGTTTCGTTTGTGCTTCTGGTTGACGAGCAATCCCCTCAACTGTACGAGATACGATAAGACCGTTACCGATACCAGCACCTAGTGCCGCTAAACCAATTGCAATTGCTGCTGCTAATAAACCCATTGAAATAGTCCTCCTTTAATTGTATAAAAAAATAATAGTAGTTTATTTTTGTTGTCCAAAAAGTCTCATTTTGGACAAGTCTTCCTAGTGATCTGTACTCACTTTGTGAGAAATATAAACCATAGTTAACATTGTAAAGATGTATGCCTGAATGGCACCAACAAAGATACTGAATCCTTGCCATGCAATCATCGGAATAAAGGCTCCGATTGTACCTAAGATACCACCAAAGATACTTTCGCCATAACCACTTACTGCCATACCTGCAATTAATCCAAGTAGGATTTCACCGGCATAGATGTTACCAAATAGACGCAGTCCGAGAGTTAATGTGTTTGCGAATTCTTCGATGATTTTTAGTGGGAACATAAATGACATAGGTTTAAAGAAATCCTTACCGTATTCTCTAGCACCTTTCATCTTAATTCCATAGTAATGCGATAGACCAACAACCATAACAGCTAATGTTAATGTAATCGTTGGATCTGCAGTTGGAGACTTCCACCATAACTCATGGCCAAAAATGACCGCAAATGGTAACCCTAGAAAGTTTGATACAAGGATATACATGAGTAAAGTAATCCCTAATATTTGGAAGCGTCCGCCAGTTTGCCAGTCCATCGAACTTTTAATAATTCCTCGAACAAAGTCCATAACCCATTCCATAAAGTTCTGAGCACCAGTTGGCTTCATTGCAAGGGTACGAGTTCCAAGAACCGCAATAATGAATACAATCACACTCGCAATTGTGATCATTAGCATGTTAGATTTACTAAACCAAAGTCCAAACAATTCAAACGTAGGAGCTTCGTGACCCAACAGTATTCACCTCTCTTCCCATATTGTCCAGCACAAAGCTTTGCCTCGCGCTTTAGTCTATTTATGAAGTTTTTGAAAAAAGAAATCTATCATAATGACAAAATAAGCTGTCATTAATCCAATAATCATACTACCTAAATGAAACTCTTGTGGATACTCCATTACGACCAATACTGCCAAACCAGCAATTGCCATACGAGACATTGTTCCAAGCGAACGTACCGCTCGTCCCTCTTCATAAGCTTTTGTAAATTGCTTATTTTTCCGAGCTAACGAAAAGAGGAAATATAAGCTTCCTACTGTCCCTAGTATTAGCCCTAAGAAGACGGCTTTGTATGCAGTAAATCCCCAACCTAGTACATAGATTGCAAGTAAGTAGAATATGTATTTACGATACCTCGTAAATGCTGTGGTTAAATCCTGCATATCAAGTTAATCTCCTGAGAAAAAATGATTGACTAGTCGAAGTGTTGCATATACTCCTGCTGCTAGTCCTAATAGAAGGCCAATAATTAAAAAAAGTGGTTCGGTGTCAAGCATTCGATCAATCCATCTACCGAGGAAAATGCCTACTAGAATTGATCCTACTAATTGAGATAGAATACCAGACATGAGCGCATAGGCTCGTAAAGGGTGCTTGTCATTTTTACGCATCAGCATTCCTCACTTCAGCGTTCGAGGTAGGTTTTTTACATGTCAGAAAATACTTAATTTTTCAAGAGTTTAAACGATGTAAACCTTCTCATTAATACCCTTTGTAAGCATACAATAGGCACCCATTAATGTCAATTGTTTGCAGGGAAAAAGTTCAGCTTCTCACAAGCGTTTTTGGGGGTTCCATTTTTGCTTACAAAAAGCGATTTAACAGCGATTTTATAAGTCCTATTATGGTAGTGTAAATCCTAATATTCAAACATCGTTCACAAATTGTTCATAAATAGGCAGCCACTAAATCAAATAAGCCCTAGCTTATTTGCGCCCGATTTTTTTCGAGTTCGCTCGAAAAATATCCTTTGAAAAATCGTGGCATCCGCCGGAGGCTTTAAAATAGATTCAGCAAAAGTGCTGAATCTATTTTAATGGCCGCCTATCATAGTATCCTCAAACGAAATCTCTGTTTCAAGTATATCCTCTTTGCCTGCTTTTTTTACATAAATGACAGTCTTGAATATCCCTCTTAAATTTCGTTCTTTTCGATTTACTTTTCTCTCTACTAATCCTCTCGCAACATTTCGGTCCCAGTCTAAAAATGTGACGAACCTCAAAGTATCTGGATCATAGAGAACAATTCCATACTCTTCCGCTCCACCCGGTAAGTATAATTCATACCGGAATAAATCCTCCTTGTCGTCCTTTCCAAATTGAAAACCCATAATTCGAGGATAATCAGGTTCTTCAATCACGTACATATATGGAATATGGTAACGGTTCTTTTCTTCTTTTAAATATAGATTCCCGTGATGTAACCCGGAGCCAATTATACTAGGTGTAATATCCAATCCAATTGTAATCACCTTTTTCTGTTTTGGTTTTACCGAAAAAGGCAATGGCAGATCCCATTGGACGCCTTTCATATTATCAGGGATTTCAAATGAGTATCTCTTTTCTTCATCGGATTGGTTATCTACCGTTACTCTTATTCTTTTCTTCGTTCTCCTATCCTGGTGGTGAAGCATTCCAGCGGAAAATGACCCTGGATAGATTAAAGTTTCCGAGTGAATCGCTTCATGGAGTTGAATTCGACCTGCCCCTTGTTCATATGGCTTGTACAAGTTCCCCTCTTCGTTATCTAAAAGTCGTGCCGTATTCATTAGAGCTGCTTTTATTTGTTCTGGTGTCCAATCAGGATGCGCCTGTTTTAAGATGGCACTAGCCCCCGCTACATGGGGTGCAGCCATACTTGTACCTTGCATTTCCTGATAGCCATTTGGAATAGTACTGTCTATAGCAACACCTGGCGCAACGACGTCAGGCTTAATTGCCCAAGTATGTGTAACCGGTCCACGCGAACTAAATTCAGCAATCGTGTCCTTTATTTGTTGGTATGAGGTACTTACTACATTGTTTTTCGTTTTGATTTGTTTTTTAAGCCATTCTCCGTCTGCTTTTGAAAGGGAAGCAACCGGTATCGGAAGTTCCTTATCAAGGGTTCCTGAAAAATTCCCATCTGTATTGTTGTAGATGAGAACAGCAACTGCGCCAGCTTCATACGCACGCACTGCTTTTTGGGTAAAGGTAATCTCTCCTCGCTCCATTAATACAATTTTATTTTTTACTTTTGGAAATTTAGTTTCTGTCCCGATTCCGGCTTTTGCAATTTGATATTTCTTTTGTAGTTTCCAGGGAATTGACCCTTGGAGAGGCTGAAGCTGAATTTTTCGATCAGCAAATCCCACTGTTAGATAAGGCAAGGTCATCGGCGGTGTAGATGCACCTACAGAAATTGCCTTTGAAGAAGTTCCTGGAGACCCAACCGTCCAAACCATCGGCCCCGAATTCCCGTTAGAAGTGACAGCGACTATCCCCTCTTCCGTTGCTTTATCTAAAGCGAGGCTAGTCGGCCAGTCTGGCCCATTGATGGTGTTTCCGAGAGACAGGTTGATGATGTCCACTTTATCTTCAATTGCTTTATCAATAGCGGCAATGACCTGCTCAGACGTCCCCATTCCACCAGGTCCAAGTGCGCGGTAGCCAATAATATCAGCCTCAGGCGCAACGCCTTTTATTTTGCCATTTGCAGCAATTATTCCTGCAACATGTGTTCCATGTGAGGTATTTCGACCTGTTATTCCTTTCGTTTCCATCGGGTCATCGTCACCGTCAACAAGGTCGTAGCCACCCTTGTAATTCATTCTTAGGTCCGGGTGTGTGTAATCAACACCTGTATCAATCACTCCGACTTTTACACCCTTACCGGTTAAACGATGATCGGTTTTATCAAAATGACTGCGAATCTCTTTGCCGCCAATAAAAGGAACACTCTCCTCAACAGACACCTGGTATGTAGCAACAGGGGAACTGTGTTGAATGCCTGCTTCGGCCTTTAATTTCTGTATATCACTTCTCTTTCCCGTCACAGAAAAGCCTGGGAATACATGTTTGTAAATGTGGTTAATGTTAATGGAGGAATAGTTTCTTTTTATTTTTTCTACTACTAACTCGAATTGGTTATCATCTGTGATGATTATTTCATGCACCATTTCATCCATATCCAACTCAGGCAATGGAGGCCTATCCGGAAAACGGTGGGCATGGGCTGGTACTGATGAAAATAGGAGGATCAAACACATGCAGATTGCCAGTAACATTCTCACAAAAAAACCACCTCTTTGAGATAGCTTTTCTCAAAAGGTGGTCAAATATGTGGATGTTGTCTAGTTGCAGCGCCTAGAAACTCAAGAAACTTCAACTCCTCTGAGCAGAGGCAAAAAGCGCCTCTGAGTCAGAGTCTCCGACGACAGGACGTGCTAGTGCCGACAAGGCATAAGGCCGTGGCGCTTTTAGTCGGCCAGTTTTTTCGTTTCTGGGCAAGGCGCCTCCACTTTTCTAATTATTTCGTACCGAATAAACGGTCTCCGGCATCTCCAAGGCCTGGAACAATGTAGCCATGGTCGTTTAATTGCTCATCAAGTGCTGCGATGAAAATATCGATATCAGGATGAGCTTCTTTAATTGCTTCTACACCCTCTGGCGCTGCAATTAAGCACATAAATTTTATATTAGTAGCACCGCGCTTCTTTAATGCGTTGATTGCTTCAACTGCTGATCCACCTGTTGCAAGCATTGGGTCAACCACGATGAATTCACGCTCTTCAATGTCAGAAGGCATTTTAAAATAATACTCAACTGGCTGCAATGTTTCAGGGTCACGATAGAGTCCGATATGCCCTACTTTTGCTGCTGGGATTAAACGTAGAATTCCATCCACCATACCTAAACCAGCACGAAGAATTGGCACAATCCCAATCTTTTTCCCAGATAAAACCATTGATTTCGCTTTGCGTACAGGAGTTTCAACTTCAACTTCCTCAAGCGGCATATCACGTGTAATTTCAAATGCCATTAAGCTTGCGACTTCGTCTACCAATTCACGAAATTCCTTTGTACCTGTGTTCTTATCACGTATGTATGTAAGCTTATGTTGAATTAGTGGGTGATCAAAAACGTACACTTTCCCCATCGTTCATCTCTCCTTTTTTTGAGTATCGCTGTTCTTAGAATGACCATCAGCAGAAAAATTAACACCACGAACTATATTTTTCACACTTCAATAAATTCTACAGAAAAAATAAAACATGTTCAAGACGAAATTTAAAAATACACAGAATGGATACGTTTTAGGGAATCTGAAAAATAGAGTGTGAGTTGAGGTTGCGCTTAGATTTTGGTCCAAGTTCTTTTGTTTTGGGGTGATCGGAGATATGGCTACGAATTTTTGCTATATCGGCCACAATTTCTTATATATCGGACAAACTTTTAAATATATCGGACATTCATTTGATTTTATCGGACATAGTTGCTGATATTTCGGACATTCAGCTAAATATATCGGACATAAGCAGATGGAGTGGAAAATCGCAGAATAGAATTGTACCCCAAGCCCATGGATTTTCGCCCTAACTCTGAAGAATTGTTCCCTTTCTTCGACTAATTGTACCCTAACCTCCGAGAATTGTGCCCTATCTCCAAACAATTGTGCCCTACACCAAAAAAGGCAGGACGCCCAAACACACGGGAGTCCTGCCTTCAATTATTTTAATACTCTTTATAAAGGACAAACTTGCTAGTTAATTCTTCTACACGCGCGCTCGCTTCTGCTAACTTCGCTTCGTCTTCTGAATTTTTCAATGCAAATGCGATGATCGATGCAATTTCATCCATATCCTCTAATCCAAAGCCTCTGCTTGTAACAGCAGCTGTTCCGATACGGATACCACTTGTTACAAATGGACTTTCTGGATCGAATGGAATCGTATTTTTGTTAACTGTAATGCCGATATCATCAAGAACCTTTTCAGCCACTTTACCAGTTAAACCTAATGAACGAACATCAAGTAGTAGTAAGTGATTGTCAGTTCCACCTGATACGAGGTCTAAGCCTTCTTTTTGTAAAGAAGCCGCTAGTCTCGCAGCATTGTCAACGATATTTTTTGTATACTGTTTGAATTCATCTGTTAATGCTTCTCCGAATGCAACTGCTTTAGCAGCAATAACGTGCATTAATGGACCACCTTGGATCCCAGGGAAGATGGACTTATCGATTTTCTTCGCGAATTCTTCTTTACAAAGAATCATACCACCACGTGGACCACGTAATGTCTTGTGAGTAGTAGTTGTTACGAAATCTGCATATGGAACAGGGTTCTCGTGAAGACCTGTTGCCACAAGACCTGCGATGTGAGCCATGTCTACCATTAAGTATGCGCCCACTTCGTCCGCGATTTCTCTAAACTTTTTAAAGTCAATTGCACGTGGATATGCACTTGCACCTGCAACGATAAGCTTTGGCTTATTTTCTACTGCTTTAGCACGTACATCGTCGTAATTGATTTGATGTGTTTCGGGATCTACTCCGTACTCCACGAAATTGTATTGAATTCCACTGAAGTTTACCGGACTACCATGTGTTAAATGTCCACCATGGGAAAGATTCATCCCTAGTACAGTGTCACCTTGCTCTAGGATTGTAAAGTATACAGCCATATTTGCTTGAGCCCCAGAGTGCGGCTGCACGTTTACATGCTCTGCGCCAAAGATTTCCTTCGCACGGTCTCTAGCAATGTTCTCTGCTACATCCACATGCTCACAGCCACCATAGTAGCGACGGCCAGGATAGCCTTCTGCATATTTGTTTGTTAATACGGAACCTTGGGCCTCCATGACTGCTTCACTTACAAAGTTTTCAGATGCAATCAGCTCAATTTTAGTACGTTGTCGTTTTAGTTCATCTTGTATTGCCTGAAATACTTGTTGATCTTGCTCCGATAAATGTTTCATTTGGAATCCTCCTTTTAATCTATTATGAATTATTCCGCTAATTTGAAAAATACTTTTCCATTGTAACACTTTTATTCGGCAGTAGGAAGATTAACTTTTAGATTCATTTTTCGTTGAAATCGCTTTAAAACAGGGTTGAAGGCTGCTAATATGCGATTACCATTACCTTTTCTGGTAATTAAAAAAATTTAATGTTTTTTCTAAAACACGAACGTTTTCCTATTATTTGTAAAGTATCGTTCACTTATTTGTTTTTTTGAAATAGGTTGTAATAATGGGGAGGGAATGTTGGTTTTATGTGAGATGGGATAAACAGAGAAATATGAGGAATGAAAAATACATACTTAATTCACTTTAAGTTGCTTTTTAAATCATTCCAATAAATGAATTCTCCTTCCTGTATTTCTTTCTCAGCCTTTTCGACCTTTTTCTTTTCCTCTTCAGTGAGGGGGGAATCATCATATTCAACACCTAAGCCATCAGCGAAATTTATCTTTTTGTCGATAACTTTTTGAAGGAGATCATAGACTGGTTCGTTATCATTTTCATCAATTAAATCGATAAGCCTATGAAGATCTTCTTTTTTTTACTTTTCTAATCGCCATTACTTTCACTCCTTTATCTTAATACCTTAATTTTACATTGAAATTAAAATAGAGACAAGGCTCCCCCTGTCTCTACCTTCTTCACTCCGACGCCCAGTTCCAATATTCGAATTTGCCAACCTGGATATTTCTGAAGTCTTGCTCTTCTTTTAACTTTAAAAGTTCCTTCACTGGACCCGTAACAACCGCACCATATACTAAAAACTCGTTTTCTTGCAAATATTCGTAGCGTTCCTCTAGGTACCGTAAGCCAAGCACATTTTGACGATAGGTTTTGCTTTCATCATCAATAAGTTTCTTCATGTTCTTAAGCATCACCTTCTGATTTTCTTCAATGGCCTTACTTGTTAAAAGCCATTCAGCCCAGCCATTATAATCTTCATCCATATCGACGGCCCTTGATAAACCAAGTGTATCAACTGACAAATGCTCACCTCCACCTGTCCGTCCCCAAGACGGCTCGAAGTCTTTCAATTCCCCTGCATATAAAGGCATCCAATAAACGTCCACATCATATTTTTCTAGCTTCTTTAACAACTCTTTAGGATTATAAAATTGAGACGTTGAAAATGCTAGATTTGCCACTGTGCCCTCGTGAACCATCTCGAGCTTCTGCCACTCTTGTTGATCTGCCCTATTCGTTACACCAGCCAACTTCTTTCCTGTACGTGGGTCCTCAGGCAAAATAAAGCCGAATTGCTTATTATCTGAGCTTTGAAAATAAGTCGTCTCTTTTGTTGAAAATAGATTGAGCAAGCGCTTCGTTACATTCCATTCACCAACGACCTGTTCTTCCTTTCCTATTGTCTGTGAAATAGGAATGGTCATTCTTTGACTTAAAAAGGGCGTAATTTTGGCATTGATCGGCCTACCGTACTCACCATGTATGCCCGGTTGCGTCCAGTCAATTGCTAGATTCAAATGAAATGAATTCTTATCATCAAGCTTTGTAAAACTGTAACCAATCGAAAGTAAAGCCATATAGATGCCATACAAAAATAGGAGAATGAGCACAACACGTATGATTCTCATCGTCAGCGTAAATCGATACTTCCACAAAACCCGCTTTTCCTTATCCTTCGTCCACTCTGTCATCTTCATCACTCCTTTTATAGAACCATAGTAGAACCATAGGGACGGTTCTCCTGGATCAACTTTTAACTCGAAATTATTCAAAACGTCTATCTATATTGCCTCTCCCCGCTAATATTTGAAGCCTTTTTCGTGCGCGATGAAGTGTCACTTTTACCTGCGATTCAGTCAATTCCATCGCTTCCTGAATTTCTTCATAAGAGAATTCTGCAATTTCCCGGAAATAAATAATCGTACGGTAGTTTTCCGGAAGCAGTTCGAGTAAATCCGCTAACTCCCCGATATTCTCTCTCGTAACGACTTCTTCCTCGGGGATCCCATATGGACTCATCATATCCCCTTTATCGTAGAAAGGGACCCATTTCCACCGCTGTCGCTTTCGCCATTCATCCAGGTATGTGTTACGAGCAACCTTAAACAGCCATGGTTTGACATCCTCATATTTGTAAAAGGACAAGGATACCGTTGCCCGGAAAAATGTTTCCTGAACAAGCTCCTCAGCTAAAGTAGAGGATCCTGACATTCGTAACAGATAATAAAAAAGGGGTTCCGCATAACGACGATAGATATCATCTAATTTCTCATTCCGTTCCTTACTCATCGCCGCCCCCCTTTCTCACTTTCCTCCATCATACCTCACTTACAAAACGATCAAACCCCCAAATAGTTACACATGTAATTATAAATATTTTACTAAAATGAAAAGAACCACAGGAACCGTCCCCGTGGTCCCTGTGGTCATTAACATTTCTTATTTTCCTTTTTATCCGGATAAACCGCCCGTTCGCCACCAATGAGTTTTGGTCTTGCCTTGGCCATTGTGACATGTGCTCCACCTAGCTCTTTAACCGAACTTCGAATCGGAACTGCAACATGTTTTAGGTGCATGCCAATGAAGGTGTCACCAATATCAATACCTGCTTCGGCTTTAATAAATTCAACAACTACAGGATCATTAAAATGCCCAAAAGCATAGGTGGCCATTGCACCACCCGCTGTTCGAACCGGAACAACCGTTACTTGTTCGTAATTTTTATGTACGGCTGTTTCCCGTTCCACAACCAGTGCACGGTTTAAATGCTCACAGCACTGAAACGCGAGCTCAACACCGACATTTTCACGAAGCTTAGTCAGTTCGCTAAAAACCATTTCCGCCACTTCTTCTGATCCTGCTGTTCCGATTCGTTCACCAATGACCTCACTCGTACTGCAGCCTATAACAAGGAGCTCTCCTTTTTTCAACGAAGCTGTTTCCGCAAACTCCGAAAGAAGCGTCTGAAGCTGCCCTCTCCACACCTCTAGATCCGCAACCATCTCTCATTCCCTCCTTTGGGACAGGTCCCTCGTCCCACAATTAAATATACGCCTGATACATCAAGTCCTCAGGCGCTGTCATTTCATATGTTATTCCCCAGATGGGTTGTTTTCATATTCGGTGATTTTATTGATTCTGTTTTCATGACGCCCACCTAAGAATTCTGTAGTAAGCCATGTTTTTGCAATTTCAACCGCTAGCCCAGGGCCAATGACACGTTCACCCATCGCTAAGATATTGCTGTTGTTATGCTCACGAGTAGCCTTTGCACTAAATACATCATGACAAAGTGCACAACGGATTCCTTGTACCTTATTCGCAGCAATACTCATTCCAATCCCTGTTCCGCAAATTAAAATACCGCGGTCATATTCCCCGTTCGCTACTTTTTTCGCTACAGGTAGGGCATAATCCGGATAATCAACGGATGTTGAACACTCACACCCGAAATCATCATACTCAATTTCAAGTTCATCCAATATTTTTTTAATTTCTTCACGTAATACTAAACCGCCATGGTCTGAAGCAATTGCAACTTTCATTGTAAATCCCCCTATAATGAATTGAGACTTGGCTGGATATTTCGCCAAAAGACATTCCTTTTCCTCTTATTATACCTAAAAAAGAACTCCCGAACCAAAATAGGAGTTCCATTATTAAAAATTTACATTGTAAACCGTTGAATTGTCTGCTTTAACTGACCTGCTTGCGTAGCAAGCTCCTGCGCCAACGCATCCACTTCACAAATCACACTTGTCTGATGCTGTGTTGCCGCACTTACTTCCTGAGCACCAGCTGAAGTTTCTTCTGCAATCGCTGCAACCTCTTGAGACTGCAGGGATGTCGCTTGAATCCGATCCATTTGTTTTTCAACCAAGGTAACAATTTGTTTTACTGCATCTGCCACCTCATGAACGGACGTTGTCATTTCAGCAATAGCCTCATTTGTGATGGTTCCCTTTTTCGCTTCCTCATTTGCAACCGCGACCTGTTCAGAAATTTGAACAACTACATTTCGAACCTCTTGCTGGATATTTTGAATAAGCTCCGTAATCCCTTGAACAGCCTTAGAGCTTTCGTCCGCAAGCTTTCTTACTTCTTCAGCAACAACCGCAAAGCCTTTTCCATGCTCACCAGCACGAGCCGCTTCAATTGAGGCATTCAACGCAAGTAAATTCGTTTGGCGGGCAATATCGCCAACAAGAGAAATAATATGTTCCACTTCCTTCGCATTCGTCTCAAGACGATTTACGGCTTGAAGTGATATTTGATTGTTATTAACAAGCTTATTAATGCCCGAAATTAACGAATGAACAACCTCTTTGCTATCATTCAATGTATCGACCATTTCAACAGACAAGTTTTGTGAAGTTTTCGCATTTTCTTGGACCTCTTCAGCAATTTGAATCACATCCTCGACAGATTCAGCTGTTTCTTGAATCGATACAGCCGAGCTGTCCGCCCCTTTGGAAATCTCAGAAATCGTCCGATTAATATTTTCCGCCTGTTCGGAGGCAAGACTAGATGCTTTCGTAATTTCAATTACCTTTTCATTCGTATTTTCAAAGTTTCCTTCAATGTTTTGAACCATTTCACGTAGATTGTGAAGCATTTTGTTAAAAGCGAGACTCAAGCTTCGAATCTCGTCATCTGATTTCGAAACGGGTACATCCTCACGAATATCACCATTTGCCGCATGAATCGCTACCTGCTCAAGTTTTTGGAGTGGCTTCGTAATAAAGGATGCCGCAAAATAAGCGAGAATCCCAGACCAGACAATCCCTAATACCAACGTGCCAATAATAAAAATTTGTTGATTGATCAACTCATCTACGAAAGGATACACAAAATAAATGAATAACGCAGATGTTGAGTAAGTCACAATCGCTAAAATAGTCGTTAATAAAACTAATTTCAGCTTTATACCAAATTTATAGCGCCTCTTTTTCAACCGATTCTCCCCCTGAATCTAGCTATGCTATTTAAGTTTTGAAAGTACTTCATCAATTAATGGTTCAAGCTCTGCATAGGTTTCTCTATAAATCTCTACCGGTCCTCCAAATGGATCCGAAACATCTCCACTACCATTTGTAAATTCCTTTAACGTATGTACCTTGCCCCGAGCTTGCGGAAAGCTTTGAAGAATTGCTTGCTTATGGTGGTTGGTCATCGTTAACACACAAGTGGCCCAATCAATATGCTCTTGTGTTAAAAAGGAAGAAGAGTGCTGACACTCCATCCCATTTTCCTTCAAGACTTGCGTCGTATTTGCCGAAGCAGGGCTGCCATCACCAGCAAATATCCCCGCTGATTTCACTTCGATTTCTTCACCCGCTTTATTTCGTAAAATCGCCTCAGCCATCGGACTTCGACATGTATTTCCTGTACAAACAAATAAAACACGAATCATTTCATCACCCTTTTCTACCTGTCTTTATGCTACTAACGACCTGCATAAAAAGACAAAATTCGATATAGTCCTATTATAAATGAGATGAACCCAAAACACATAGTCAATATATGAAAAAAAGAGCACGAGTTTTTCCACTCATACTCTTTCACAAGGCACACAGGTTTCTCATCCCACATCTGGGTCACAGGGACAGGTCCCTCGTCCCACTTATAATGGAAATAGCAATTTCACTCCGAAGACTAGGAGGATACAACCACCTAGTACCTCACTATATGTACCGAGCCAATGTTGAACCTTTCGACCTAGCAAAAGACCAACCCATGACAGCACCATGCTAACTACACCAAACATCAGAATAACCATAATCGTCTTCGCTCCATAAATCCCTAATGAAAGCCCAACAGAAAAACTATCGAGGCTCACACTTAAGGCAAAAATAAACAAACCAAAGCCAACAGGTGTAATCATCCGATTGTCACCGTCATCGTCCTTGAAGGAAGAAATGATCATTTGCAATCCTAAAAATAAGAGCAATCCTGCACCTACATAGGTTGCAATTGCCCCAAATGTATCTGATAAAAAATGGCCGATCATCATTCCAGCCAAAGGCATCCACATATGAAACAGACCGATGGTTATCCCGATTGTTAAGATCTGCTTAAGTCTCAACCGGATTAATCCCATTCCAAGTCCTACGGAAAATGCGTCCATTCCTAAAGCAAATGCCATAATAAATAAGGTTATAATTTCACCGAGAAATGCTGTTATATCCATCTTCTACCTCCTTGGACGTGCCTATTTCAACATATGCATGTACAAAACGAAATAGAAGAAGGTTTTTCCCATTTTTATTCAGTTATCAATTTATGTCCCGCCGCTTTGGTCAACCGGTTCATGATGGCTTGCCCAATGCCTTCACTTGGAAAACTCTCACTAAAAATAACATCGACATTACTTTCATCAAAGAGGCGAAGGACATCATAAAGCCTGTTTGCCACCGTTTCTAAATCTTCACGCGATCCACAAGCAATAATCTTATCTGCACTGTAATTCTTTTCACGTTCCGTTGTTGTCAGAACGCCAACCTTTAATCCTTCAGCTTGCTTTTCTTTTACAAGGGACTGAATAAATTCCATTGAACCATTTACGATTGTAAGTGGTGCCGTTGGTGCATAATGTTTATATTTCATTCCCGGTGATTTTGGCGCTTCATCTTCTTTTAAAATCGCCTGGTCAACTTCGACCACACCACATACTTCCTCAAGCTGCTCTTTCGTTACACCGCCTGGACGTAATATGATAGGCACCTCACCTGAACAATCCAAAACCGTTGACTCAAGACCAACACCTGTTGCTCCGCCGTCAAGAACGCCAGCGATTTTTCCTGTCAGATCATCCGCTACATGCTTAGCAAGTGTCGGGCTTGGTTTTCCCGAAAGATTCGCACTTGGCGCAGCAAGCGGAAGCCCTGTTGCCGCTATTAATGCCAATGCAACTGGATGGCTTGGCATTCGAACTGCCACCGTTTCTAGACCTGCAGTTACTTTACTTGCAACAGCATTTTCCTTCTTTTTTAAAACGAGTGTTAACGGACCCGGCCAGAATTCTTCAATCAAACGCTCCGCCTGCCCCGAAATATCCTGAGCGATTATATGAAGCTGTTCCATTGTGGAGATGTGGACAATCAGTGGATTATCACTCGGGCGCCCCTTTGCTGCGTAAATTTTTGCAACCGCCTCGTCAGATAAAGCATTCGCTCCAAGGCCGTAGACCGTTTCAGTAGGGAATGCAACCACTTCATTTTCCTGTAAAAGCTCTGCAGCCTCTTTTATTTGTGGATAAGATTCTAAATTTTGTTCATGTTTATCCACAACCCATTGTTTTGTTTCCATGTAACGCAACTCCTATATAAAATTCCTTTAGTTATGTAGTTTATTTATTATTATAGTATAAAAAAGTATAGGTATATAATGGGCATAAAACAAGTGTTATCCACATTTTGTGGATAATTTAACCGAAAATGTGGATAGTTTTGTGGATATACCCAACTTTTCCATAAATCACATCGACAGGAAAAAATGTATCCACAGCCCATATTTTTCATCACGTTCCATAGACTATCATATTTTTTACCTTTTTTACAACAAAACTTATCCACAATATCCACAAATTAGGTGTATAAACACAAATAAAACCCCCACCTGCGAACATTCTATTCACAAACAAGGGTTTGAAAACTATTTTTATTTTTCAATTTGCGAAACCATGAACATCGGATCGGCTTTTTCAAGCAGTTGTGAGATATGATCGGACCCTTTGATATGTTCAGGAAGCTCACTCGTTTCAACTTGCACAAAACCAAGCATGGCGAAAAATTGAATTGATGCTTGCTTATTTGTCGCTAAATACAAACCGCGTATTTCCTTATGCTTTGCTAGTGAAATTGCACTCTTAAACAGGGTTAATAAATTTGTTTGGTCCACACCCGGCGAGATTACGAGCGACCGAAGTAAGCCATCCTTTTCAATTCTCTCAATTCCTAAGGTCGCGATGATTTTTTGCTCAGCGTCCTCCAGTAATATAAAATGGTCAATTATCGATTCAATACCATCCGCACTTACTTCAGCTTGTCCTAAAAATTCTCTTACTTTTCCAATATCCTGTTCTGTAGCCGTTCTAATTTGTTTCATAGTCTCCACCCCATCTTTCGTTATCTAGTAACTACTCTATGAGGGCTTCTAAACAAATAGAACTGATTGCTAGACTTTTAGCTAAAAAGTGATGTGAAAAATTCAACCAAGAAGAATTTAACCTCTACTTCTTCTCCTTCACTTTCCTGTTCCTTTGCATTTTCTTTCTTGTCTTTTTTGCCTTGCTTGTCATCCTTCTCAACTTCTTGCTCTTCTTGCTCCATCGCTACATCTGTTCCCTCTTCATCCGACGCTTCAATTGCATCACCAGTTGAAAAGTCTAGGAAACATAATGGCGGGAATAACACGCACCACCAGTTTGCTCCTTCAGCCTCACCAATCGAAATCAGAATTGCTTCATACTCACCCGCTGGGTATAAGAATTGACCATAAAGCTTTGTTGGAAATTGAACATTGCGTCCGTAATCGACTGAATAACTTTGATTGCTCTTTTCCTCTTCTAATACTCTAGCAACGATTTTCTCGATTTCTGGTAGTCTCTCTTGAATCAATTCTCTTGCTGCTTCAATGGATGTTAACTCCGCTACCCATACCGTGATTTCTGCATTCACTGCATCGCGCACCTTGCGCTTTAAAGCTTGATCCTCTTCGGAATCACTGTTTGCTAAGATTCGAAGTCGAATCGCCTCATCTGGAATCACCTGATACGCTTCCGCACTTGTTTCTTTTATCAATAAATGGCTATTCGCCCCAATTAACATTAAAAATATAAATGAAATAATCGCAATTTGTTTACTCACTCTCTAGCACCATCCCTTCACAAACCATTCTCGCCAAAAAAATAGAATCCTAAACTACCAAATTTGAAAAATCTATTAAACTATTTTTTCGTTTGCATGATTTGGATTGGCCGAGCCATTAAAGCCCGCTGTGTGTCTGAATACTAGGCAAATTCGGACTGGTCGAGCTGAAATAGCGAACTGTAAGTCTGATTACGTAGCTGATTCTGACAGTACTTTTAGGATTCGCAAGCAGCGAGTCCAAATACATACCTGATTCCGACAGTACGAAAAGGATTTGGACCGAGCGACTAGGAAAAGTTTTTAATCATTTTTAAAAATAAATGTAAAGTTAACTTTACAAAATGTATAGTTTACCATACAATATAAGCAGAACATTTGGAGGATATTGCCAATGGAAATTAAAAATCGTGTGAAGGAGCTCCGTGCAAAGCACAGTCTTACACAGGGTGCTCTTGCTGAAAAAGTGAACGTGACGCGGCAAACCATTGTGGCATTGGAAAAAGGAAGCTATGTACCCTCACTATTGCTCGCAATGAATATTGCACGAACGTTTGATTTGCCAATCGAAAAAATTTTTTATTTGGAGGATGAGTAAAGATGAGTATTGTTCGTAATGTTGTGTTCTCGATTGTTTCACTGGCACTATTTGGATGGGGATTATCATCACTGTACTTTACTCAAATTGATTTTGCCGATATCGTAAAAAACAACACTGAACCACCTTGGTCTATTGAAATTAACATGATACCCATTTTTGCCACCATTTTAATTGGGACTATTTTTGCGGCTCTCACCTTACCAAAATTAAAACGCAAGCGAAAGTCATGGAAACGTGTATTTTTGTTGCCGACCGAATTTGAAGAAGGAGACGAACGCGAAAAGGAACTCACCGGAAAAGCATGTCGCTCTTCTTATATCAGTATGTGGTACGCATTCCCAATCATCAGCGCCCTATTTTTACTCTACCCATTCATCTCAGACATTGTACCCTACTATCCGATTATCTTATTTTTGCTGTATCCATTGATACAGATCATCGCTTATTTTATTTCTTGGAAGAAGAACTACTAGACTAGCCATTGGATTAGGTCGGAACGCGCAATTATTGAAGCATATCACGCAATCCAGACTATACCACAGAAAATAGGCTTGGCACCTTCGCCAAGCCTTTTTAAAACCCTATTTCAGCAAAAACCATTCGGTCTTTTCCATTTATATCGTTAACCACTTCTACTGTCGCTGCTGGAAAAGTATCACGTAGCATTTGCGCAACGTCTTCGCCTTGACCAACACCTACTTCAAAGGCCACTACCCCTCTTTCTTTTAAAACGAGAGGTATCTCCTTCATAAATCGGCGATAGAAATCCAAGCCATCATGGCCACCCACTAAAGCCCGGAGAGGTTCATGATCCTTCACAACCGTTGACAACGTCGCGATATCATCTTCTGGAATATACGGTGGATTGGATACAACCACATCAACCTTTTGTCCTTCTTCTATTAAAGGTCCTAATAAGTCACCTTCAACAAACCTTACCTTCGCGCCTAACCGATCTGCATTTTCCTGCGCCACATCAATAGAAGCCTTCGCAATATCCACGGTCATTACATCTAATCGATTGTTTTCAAGAGCAAGCGTAATCGATATTGCTCCACTCCCGGTGCCAACATCCACGACCTTAATCACGTCTGTTGCAGGATATAACCGTCCAATCCTTGCAAGTAACCCTTGAACCAATTCTTCCGTCTCAGGTCTCGGAATTAAGACTTCCTCATTCACTAAAAATTTACGCCCGTAAAACTCCTCATAGCCCATGATGTGTTGGACCGGAACTCCACTCACGACTTTCTCGATAGCCGCTACAAACTTCTCCTTCACCTCTGGAGAAAGCACTTCTCTAACTTCTGCAAGGAGTTGAGCCCGACTTAACTCTAGATAATGACATAACAGCATTTCCCCGATATTCTCTTCCCGACCATGTTCCCGTAAAAAAGAAGAAGCCCATTTGAGGGCTTCGAATATTTTATGAAATTCTGCCATTATTCGGCTTGCTCCATTTTTCTTGCTTGGTCTTCCATGATGAGAGCATCAATGACTTCATCAAGTTTCCCTGTTAGGATTTGATCAAGCTTTTGAATCGTTAACCCGATACGGTGGTCAGTTACACGGTTTTGTGGGAAATTGTACGTACGGATACGCTCTGAACGGTCACCTGTACCTACGGCTTGTTTACGGTTTTGGTCATATTCCGCTTGTACTTCCCGTTGGAATTTATCATAAACACGGGCACGCAATACTTTCATTGCTTTTTCCTTGTTTTTGATTTGCGATTTCTCATCCTGACAGGAAACTACAGTTCCAGTTGGCAAATGCGTTAAACGAACTGCTGACATTGTGGTGTTAACACTTTGTCCTCCAGGTCCACTGGATGCAAACGTATCGACGCGAATATCCTTTTCATGAATTTCGACTTCAACCTCTTCTGCTTCAGGTAATACCGCAACAGTTGCAGTTGATGTATGGATACGTCCACCAGACTCCGTTTCAGGTACACGTTGCACACGGTGTGCCCCATTTTCAAATTTCAATTTCGAATAAGCACCTTTTCCGGAAATCATAAAAATAATCTCTTTATATCCGCCAACACCAGTTGAGTTTGTATCCATAACTTCAGTCTTCCAGCCTTGGTGCTCAGCAAAGCGGCTGTACATGCGGTATAGGTCACCAGCAAATAGCGCAGCCTCGTCTCCACCTGCAGCACCACGGATTTCCATGATAACGTTTTTGTCATCGTTTGGATCCTTCGGCAATAGTAACACGTGCAGGCGCTCTTCAAGGTCTTCCATCTGGTCCTCGAGCTCGTTGATTTCTTCCTTCACCATTTCACGCATCTCTGCATCAAGCTTCTCTTCAAGCATTGCTTTCGCATCGGTTAACTGTTCCTTAACCTCTTTGTACTCTCTATACTTTTCTACCGTTTCTTGTATATCAGATTGTTCTTTTGAATATTCACGTAGTTTGTTTGTATCACTAACGATATCTGGATCACTTAATAATTCATTTAGTTTTTCATATCGAGCTTCAACAGCCGCTAAACGATCGAACACGTTCTTCACCTCAAAATTTAGTCCATAACAGTATAATTATAGTATAGGGTACCCACATCGTCAAAGCAAATTACAAACGAAAAGCGCAGGCGCCTTGCTCAGCCCTGACAAGCATAAGAAAAGCTGGCGAGAAGGATGCCTTTTATCCTTCTTGACTGATTGGCTTATGACCTCGAGGGGCTAGGCGCTGGAGCTAGACACTAACCTTATATTCATTCTCTCCCAAATTTCGCTGTCGAATTACAGATATTATGTTGGATTGGTTCTTTCTTTGGCGAAAAGGTTCTAGTTTTGTCTAGACGGAAGGATTTTATCGATAAAAGGAGAATCGTAGTAGTAGATAAAGAATCGGAAAAAAGTCATTCAAGATAAAAAAGGGATAATAGGGGGATTGGTTGGGTGTGAATACTGCGCAGTTCGCAAAAAAATTGGGGGTATCAACAAAAACGGTTCGCAAGTGGATCAAAATCTTTCATCTTCAGTGTTCCAAAAACGAATATGGACACTATGTATTTGAGGAAACAGATTTTCCCTTATTCGAAGGAATACGGAATCAAGTGAAATCCGGAGTCCCTTCTGATAAAATCGAATTATCGACACCAGCGCCTAGGAAGGGGACCGCACGGAAAATGGTTCAAGCATCAGATAAAACACTCTCAGAAAAGCTAAACGCCATCATGGATCGGATTAAAGAAAACGAAAGACAAATTCAAGAAAAAGCGAGTGACGTTGTTTCCTATCAGCTTCTTCAACATCGCAAGGAAATTGATGAACTACAGAAGAGGATGCAAAAGATGGAGGACTATATCGAACAGCTTGAAAGAGAAAAGGAAGAGCTACAAAAACATACCGCCATTACACTCGAAAAAGTAGAAGGTTCAAGAAAACGTAAAAGAGTCCTCGGATTCCTCTTTTAAGATCAGGACAATCAAACCTGGTCTTTTTTTATGCCCGAAAAGAAAAAGCACCCCCATCAGGAGCGCCTTATAATTTCAATGTATCCTTTTGAACAGCAGCTTGTAATAATGGTTTTCCTGGTACTTCATGATGGTGACGGCAACGAGGCTCATATGACTCCGAAGCACCTACTAAAATAATTGGATCATCATAGGATGCAGGTTGTCCATTAATTAAGCGTTGTGTTCTGCTTGATGGTGAACCACAAACTGAACAGACCGCCTGTAATTTAGTAACAAGCTCAGCTAGCGAGAGTAGCTCAGGCACTTTTCCAAACGGTTCTCCTCGGAAATCTTGATCCAAGCCAGCAACAATTACACGATGACCACGATTTGCTAGTGTTTGAACCACTTCTACAATCTCATCATCAAAAAATTGAACTTCATCAATTGCAACTACATCTGTATCCGCAGAGACCTCTTTTAAAAGATCAGCTGAGGTTGCAACTGGTTTTGCTATAAACGATGAACCATTATGTGACACAACGGAATTTTCACTATATCGATTATCTATTTGAGGCTTAAACACCTGAACGGATTGTCTTGCGAATTCAGTACGACGTACACGTCGAATCAGTTCTTCGGATTTTCCTGAAAACATGCTTCCACAAATTACTTCAAGCCAGCCACTTTGCTTCATAATATACATGAAACGAAAGTCTCCTTTCCTCGGGTTGTTTCTACCGAGCCAACTAATTGACTATGGGTTTGAGGATTTTTTTTAAGAGGTAAGTATCTATAATTGCGAGAAAAAATAGGTTTAGTAGCAAAAAAAACAGGCAAGAAGAAAAAACTTGCCTGTTTTTGGCTTTCAAACCGATATTATTTAATACCGTATTTTTTGTTGAATTTATCTACACGTCCACCTGCATCAGCGAACTTCTGACGGCCTGTATAGAATGGGTGACACTCTGAGCATACCTCAACGCGGATCCCTTCTTTTACAGAACCAGTTTCAAATTCGTTTCCACAAGCACATTTCACCATAACTTTTTTGTAGTTTGGATGAATTCCTGATTTCATTCGTCTCATCTCCTTCCGCCCTGAATCATTGATCGAAACAGAGTTACGTTTTAGCTATCATTTTAAATACCTAAAACGCACATGTTGAAATTATAACAAGTGAAGCACTGAATTGCAACTTAATCCTGCTGTTAAAAATCGCTAATTTGCAATATTTTTTCCAACACAAATTTGAAGCAGTCACAAGCTTCAGTGTGTATTTACCTTACGAATCAGAACGATTGCCGCTTCTTCTAGCAGCTGCCGCTTTCTTTTCTGCCTCAAGCATTTCAAAGAACTCTGCATTTGTTTTAGTTTGCTTAAGTCGACGTAAAAATTTCTCAGCAAAATCTGGAGAATCTGACATTGCTTTTCGAATTGCCCAAATTTTATCCAGCTTGTCTTTTTCGATAAGTAGTTCTTCTTTTCTTGTACCAGAACGACGAATATCGATCGCAGGGAAAATACGTCTTTCTGCGAGTGAACGATCAAGGTGAAGCTCCATGTTACCAGTACCTTTGAATTCCTCATAGATTACGTCATCCATACGTGAGCCTGTGTCAACAAGTGCAGTCGCTAAGATGGTTAAGCTTCCGCCCTCTTCAATATTTCTCGCTGCCCCAAAGAAACGCTTTGGACGGTGGAATGCAGCAGGGTCAATACCCCCTGATAATGTACGTCCACTTGGTGGGATGACAAGGTTATATGCTCTTGCTAGACGAGTAATACTATCCATTAAGATAATGACATCGCGTTTGTGCTCAACAAGACGCATAGCCCTTTCTAATACAAGTTCAGCAACCTTAATATGGTTTTCAGGAACCTCATCAAAAGTAGAACTTACAACATCCCCTGCTACTGAGCGTTCGATGTCTGTAACTTCTTCCGGGCGCTCGTCGATTAATAATACGATCAGCTCAGCCTCTGGATGGTTCGTTGTAATGCTGTTTGCAATTTCCTTAATCAGCATCGTTTTACCAGCCTTTGGAGGCGCCACAATTAATCCACGTTGTCCGAAACCAACCGGTGCTAAAATGTCCATAATTCGAGTTGAAATATGATTTGGCTTGGTTTCTAAGATAACTTGACGATCAGGATATAAAGGTGTTAGACCTGGGAAGTGAACACGTTCCTTTGCTGATTCTGGATCATCGCCGTTAACAGCCTCCACGTGAAGTAGTCCATAATAACGTTCATTTTCCTTTGGAGGACGCACTTTACCTGATACCTTATCCCCGTTTCTTAAGTCAAAACGACGGATTTGGGATGCAGAAATATAGATATCCTCAGACGATGGAGAATAGTTGATTGGACGAAGGAATCCGAATCCTTCTGATTGGATAATTTCTAGAACACCTTCCATAAATAAAAGGCCGTCCTGCTCTGCCCGTGCTTTTAAGATTGCAAAAATCAATTCTTTCTTCGTTAACTTGCTATAATAAGAAACCTTAAATTCACGTGCTAATTCGTATAATTCTTTTAGCTTCATGTTTTCTAGGCTTGAAATTGTAATACTCATTCGTACACCACTCTTTTTCTAGTTTAAAATTATTTCTACTTACTCGTAAATGCTCTCCAATTGATTTGGTTATGACGCCCGCCAAAGCGCATTTGATGATTGGTTCATTCGTCCATTATATAAAAGCGTTTTCGCACTTTTCTCTTACGCAACAAGAGATAGATGAAACATTTTATATGTAACGGTATGGATGAAATGATAAAGAAGCATTATGAGGATTGCATAGAAGTTTTACCGCGGTACTCATTTTTGTTTAGGAAATTGGAATCCCTATACATGAATTAATTGAAGTTTAAATAGTCTTCTTTATTTTACCCTATTCTTGTATTTTTAATCAATACCATTATTTTAATAGAGTTACGAAGTTTCGGTGTCAAAAAGCTGTTTAGCTAATACACGTACGGGTAAAAGTAAACAAGAGAAGCGAGTACTAAAGACTCGCCTCTACTTTATTTCATTACTAGATTGGGCTTTTTCTTTAAGCTGTGTCTACCATCTATGAATCTAACAGTTCCTGATTTCGCACGCATAACAAGTGAATGAGTGGTTCCGATTGATCCCTTAAACTGCACTCCACGTAATAGCTCACCATCTGTGACACCTGTTGCTGCAAAAATCGCGTCATCTCCACTAACTAAATCTTCCATTTTAAGAATTTTTGAAACATCCAGTCCCATTTTGATGCAACGAGCAATCTCTTCATCGTTTTGAGGTAGAAGCTTACCTTGAATTTCGCCACCTAGACATTTCAATGCAACTGCTGAAAGAACACCTTCCGGGGCACCGCCTGAACCGAACAAAATGTCTACACCCGTATGGTCAAACGCTGTATTAATGGCACCCGCAACGTCACCATCATCGATTAACTTGATTCGAGCCCCTGCTTCACGAAGCTGTGAAATGATGTGCTCATGTCTTGGACGGTTTAAAACCGTTGCTACGACATCTTCAATGTCCTTATTTTTCGCTCTTGCCACTGCTTTAAGGTTATCGATTATCGGTGCGTTAATATCGATTAATCCAACCGCTTCAGGGCCGACTGCGATTTTTTCCATATACATATCTGGGGCATGAAGTAAGTTGCCATGGTCTGCAACTGCTAGAACAGAAAGTGCGTTCCATCCTCCTGAAGCTACGATATTGGTTCCTTCAACTGGATCCACTGCTACGTCAACTCTTGGACCATAGCCGTTTCCAAGCTTTTCGCCAATATATAGCATTGGAGCCTCGTCCATTTCTCCTTCTCCAATGACAACTTGTCCCTTCATTGGAATCGTGTCAAACACATCTCGCATCGCAGAAGTTGCTGCTCCATCTGCTTCATCCTTTTTACCGCGTCCCATCCAACGAGCTGATGCTAATGCCGCTGCCTCTGTTACACGTACAAGCTCCATCGATAAGCTTCTTTCCACACTCTCTTCCCCCTAGCTAATAATTTGATTCTATTTTTTCACATAACCTTTACATAACAAAAACGTCTTCTCTCTACTTTTCTTTATAAGGATACATGAAAACTCCCACTTTTTGTAGTGGGAGTTTGAATTTTCTATTCAAATTACGAATTTTGGAGTTGTTCAATTTCTTCTTCTGTTAGGCTTTCTCTCCAAATAGTAGCGCCTAAGCCTGTTAGTTTTTCTTCTAAATGACTATAGCCACGGTCGATATGCTCAAGGCCAGTAATTTCAGTTACACCTTCCGCCATTAAACCAGCAACAACAAGTGCAGCCCCTGCACGTAAATCACTTGCTTTGACTTTTGCACCTTGAAGCTGTACAGGTCCGGTGACGATCGCTGAACGGCCTTCAACTTTAATTTGGGCATTCATACGACGAAGCTCATCGATATGCTTAAATCTCGCACCATAAATCGTATCTGTTACAACGCCTGTTCCACTTGCTTTTGTTAGCAAGGACGTAAAAGGTTGCTGTAGGTCAGTTGGAAAACCTGGATACACAAGTGTCTTGATATCAACAGACTTTATGTCCTTATTACCGGCAATCCAAATTTGGTCGTCACTTGTTTCAACAGTTACACCCATCTCACGGAATTTTGCAATCAGTGATTCCAAGTGAAGTGGAATGACATTATCAATTAATACACCTTCACCCATTGCGGCACCGATAATCATATATGTACCAGCTTCAATGCGGTCAGGAATAATGGTATGGCGGCAGCCTTGTAGAGAATCTACGCCATCAATACGGATGACATCTGTTCCGGCTCCCTTAATTTTTGCCCCCATGCTTGTTAATAATGTTGCAACATCAATAATTTCAGGTTCTTTTGCCGCATTTTCAATGACTGTACGACCTTTAGCACGCACTGCAGCTAACATGATATTAATAGTTGCACCGACACTCACAACATCAAGGTAAATGCGGGCACCTCTTAACTCATCAGCACGAAGGTAGATTGCACCTTGTTCATTGGTCACCTTAGCCCCAAGTGCTTCGAAGCCTTTAATATGCTGGTCAATTGGTCGTGGACCTAGGTGACATCCACCTGGTAGGCCGATAACTGCCTTTTTAAAACGACCAAGCATGGCTCCCATTAAATAATAGGAGGCACGAAGCTTTTTGACTTTACCATTTGGTAGTGGCATTGAAACAATATTTGTCGGGTCAACATAAATTTCTTCTTTACTTATCGATACGTGACCACCGATTTCTTCAAGCAAATCACCTAAAATTTGCACGTCCGAAATATCTGGTAGTCCCTCAATTGTTACTGGCGTTTCTGCTAGGATTGTTGCTGGAATGAGGGCTACTGCACTATTCTTTGCCCCACTGATTTTTACAGATCCTTTTAGTGGATAACCGCCTGCTATTTTTAGTTTTTCCATATGTGGCTCCCTTCTAGCGAAGATAACGGTTTTGTAAGGGAATCCTCGAATTGCCACGGATACAACCTGTCCGGAATATTTTCCGGAAGAAAACTAGCTTTAGGCCGTTCTTTTCCCTTGTTTACGTTACACAATCATAACGACACTTCACTCGAATTGGTATATTTTAACATAGATTGAATACAGAACTATACGAGTATTAACTCTTAGTTTACATGAAAATCGGAAAATCATGTATCATTTTATCCTTTTTCATTAAAACAAGCAAATTCACCTATAGAAGATAAAATCAATAGGTCTAAGTTCGTACTACAAAAGCAGCGTTCTTTCTTATTTCATATTGAGAATCATTTAACGTGGCATTTAGTGTGTTTGAAGTGATTCTTGTTGAAGGTCTAAGTTCTATACGTTATAGCGTTCGTCTAAGTTTCAATTTTTATGGGTAAGTTACACAAATCAGCTCCTTCCACTTTTTTAAAAAAGCTTTCAGTGTCTAGCTACAGTCGCCATCGGTTCGAGGTCATAAGCCAATCGCTTCTGAAGGTAAAATGCACCTTCTGTCAGCGCTTTTCTTATGCTTGTCACCTAAAGCCGTGCGCCTTGCGCTTTTCTTATTGTAATTACCCCTAGACTCCCATCTAAATCGGCAAGGTTTTTCCAAAAAACGCCTTGCGCATTTCTTATTATAACGCAAGAAAACCGCTATCTCCAAATCATGTTGTCAATAACAGGAAATAAGCGGCTTTTTTTTGGGTTGGAGACCTTTCTCCAATCTATTTAATTAGACGTTTTTTACATCCAAAAGGTTACTTACGCGTTAGCTTTTTCAGAGGAACCAAATTCACGCATTTTGCCTTTTACAGTTTCACGAATTGCATCACGAGCAGGTCCTAAGTATTTACGTGGATCGTACTCTTCTGTTTTAGCAGCTAATGTTTCACGAACTGCTTTCGCTGAAGCAATTTGGTTTTCTGTGTTCACGTTGATTTTAGCTGTTCCAAGAGAAATTGATTTTTGAATATCTTTTGTTGGAATACCTGTTCCACCGTGAAGTACAAGCGGCAAACCAGTTTTGTTACCAATTTCTTCCATCTCTTTGAAACCAAGGTTTGGTTCACCTTTGTAAGGACCGTGAACAGAACCTAATGCTGGAGCTAAGCAATCGATACCAGTGCGGTTAACAAGCTCAACACACTCATTAACATCCGCATAGATAACACCTTCAGCTATTACGTCATCTTCTTGTCCACCAACAGTACCAAGCTCAGCTTCTACAGAAACCCCGTGGAAATGTGCAAGCTCAACTACTTTAGAAGTAATCTCAATGTTCTCTTCAAATGGATGATGAGAAGCATCAATCATAACAGATGTGAATCCAGCATGAATTGCTTTCGCACAATTCTCGAATGAAGAACCATGATCAAGATGAATGGCAACCGGAACTGTGATATTGGATTCTTCCATAATCGCTTTAACCATTGCAACTACAACTTTGAATCCACCCATATATCGGCCAGCACCTTCAGAAACACCTAGAATAACTGGTGAATTTTCTTCCTGAGCAGCTTGTAAAATAGCTTGTGTAAATTCAAGGTTATTAATGTTAAATTGACCTACTGCATACCCTTCTGCTTTTGCTTTTTCAAGCATTTCTTTCATTGAAACCAAAGGCATGTGAATTTCCTCCTTTTGTACCGTTTTATTGTGTAAATTAAGGCATTATCCCTATACACGATAGAACCACGGCAAAGTCTCACCGGGTTATTGTATATCTATTCCATAGAATTCGTATCACCTAATAGAATGACCGAAATAAAATCATAATATGTAAGCTCAAGTTAGAAATCAACAGACAAAAAGCACACAAAAATGCCCTTTGTGTTAAGGAATAGCAACAATACAGTACTAAGCATATCACAAGATTTTGATTTCGCAATACAGGAATGTTACGCATTATTTTTGTAAAGCGTTTCCAATTTGTTCATACCGCTAATTTGTATTTTTTATGTTTTTTATTCGGATTTTAATGGGATATTTGCTCTTACTGCTTCACGAAGCTCGTCAATGTCAAACGGCTTTGCAAAATGGGTAATTGCTCCCAAATCCTTCGCTTCCTGGATCATATCGAGTTCACCATAAGCTGTCATAATGATTACCCGAATATCCTGGTTTATTTTTTTCAGTCTTTTTAAAATTTCAATCCCATCCATACCAGGGATTTTCATATCTAGTAAGACCAAATCTGGAGAGTGCTTTTGAACGATATCGATTGCTTGTACCCCATTAGCTGCTTGGAATGTCTTATAACCTTCTTTTTGAAAAACTTCGTTTAATAGAATCCGTATTCCGTATTGATCATCCACAATTAAGATTTTTTCTGACATACTTGAAAAACCCCCCTTAAATAGATAAAAATAGTTGGATAAATTACTTTGTCTTCCACGATCGTTTTAGTTACGTTCGTTTTTTCGAATATTATTATATCGTTATTCATTTTTAATTCTATCATACATTCTAAATTTCCTGCTTTTTACTTGAAAAACTTTTACTTCCAAGACCGAAACAATTAATTCAACATATTTCGACATCATTTCTTATTTTTTTTGTATAACGTTATTATGATAATATATGGAAATAAGTATATCGACAAGAAGGGAATTTTACATTTATGTTGAAAATTTTTACTACACAGCTTCAAGGTCAGTTTAAGAGAATTATGGAGCATGAAGAAATGAATATGGAGGATGGGGCTAGAATTCTTGCTCAGTCTGTCATTAGTGATGGTACAGTATTCGTACATGGTTTTGGCGAAATGGTAGCAGTTGCTACCGAGGCTTTGGCTGGGGCTGAACCATTAAAGTCTGCAAAGCCTTTATTTACTGATGGAAAAATGAACGAGATTGAGGATGTTGACTCCGTTCTATTAATCACAAGATTTTCTACCGATGAAGAAGCCATTAAGCTTGCTGAAGTACTGCGCGGCAATGGAATCCAAACCGTAGCGATTTCGGCAATTGTAAAAATAGAAGCTGAACGCACTCTTGAGAAAAGCGTCGATATTCATATCGACAGCAAGCTCCAAAAGCCACTTATCCCCGATGATGATGGGACCCGTTTTGGCTTCCCAAGCGTGATGACTGCTCTATATGCCTATTACGGTCTAAAATTTACAATCAAAGAAATGGTCGAGGAATTTGAATAGGGATAAAATGAGTTGAATTTTGGTGAAGGACAAAACCAGGGATTAGTTTATGAAGAGGAAATGCTCGCGGTTTCTCCTTTTCATAGGCATGATTAAGAGGATTCAGATTCAAGTTCTTATGCTATTTCCTCTTCATAAGCCCGATGAAGAGGATTCAGACTCAAATTCTTATGCTATTTCCTCTTCATAAGCACAATGAAGAGGATTCAGACTCAAATTCTTATGTTATTTCCTCTTCATAAGCACAATGAAGAGGATTCAGATTCAAATTCTTATGCTATTTCCTCTTCATAAGCATGATGAAGTACATAACCATACTTTTTCTCGAGAGTTATGTTCTTCATAAGCCTGATGAAGTTTCCTTTTGTTCAAGCGTTATGTTCTTCATAAGCCCGATGAAGTACATAACCAACCATTATTTGAACAAAAACGTCCTCCACCATCCATTTTTCACCACATTACCTCATAATAAAAAGCGAGTGAATTCACACTCGCTTTTTTTATTTACATTTTTTCAGATTGAGTTAGTGATGCTTTAATAAATTCTCTGAACAATGGCTGTGGGCGGTTTGGTCTTGATTTAAATTCTGGGTGGAATTGAGAAGCTACAAACCAAGGGTGGTCTTTCAGCTCAATGATTTCCACAAGACGTCCGTCTGGGCTTGTCCCTGAGAAGACAAAGCCTGCTGCTTCCATTGCTTGACGATAATGGTTATTGAATTCATAACGGTGGCGGTGGCGCTCATATACCACTTCATCATTGTATGCTTCATACGCCTTTGTACCTTCCTCAATTTTACATGGGAAGATGCCAAGACGAAGCGTACCACCTAAGTCCTCAACATCCTTTTGCTCTGGTAAAAGGTCAATAATTGGATGAGGAGTATCCGGATTAAGTTCCGCAGAATGTGCTCCTTCTAAACCTAGTACATTTCGCGCAAACTCTACAGATGCTAGCTGCATGCCAAGACAAATGCCGAGTAATGGTGTCTTTGTCTCTCTCGCATATTTTAAAGCTACAATTTTCCCTTCCACTCCGCGGTCACCGAAACCGCCTGGAACTAGAATTCCATCTGAGCCAGCAAGTAATTCTGCAACATTTTCATCTGTTACTTCTTCAGAGTTCACCCAGTTGATATTGATATCAGCGTCAAATGCATAGCCAGCATGCTTTAATGCTTCTGCAACAGAAAGATACGCATCCTGAAGCTCCACATATTTTCCGACTAACGCAATATTTGTTGTTTTTGTAAGGTGTGTTACTTTCTCAACAAGCTTGATCCAATCTGTCATGTCTGCTTCTTTGCAATCGAGTTGAAGATGCTCGCACGCAATTTGGTCAATGCCTTGCTCCTGAAGGGATAACGGAATTGAATATAATGTTTCCGCGTCACGACTCTCAATAACAGCTTTTGGATCAATGTCACAGAATAGCGCAATTTTCTCTTTCATATCTTCAGAAATTGGCATTTCTGTACGTACAACAATGATATTTGGCTGAATTCCAAGGCTACGAAGTTCTTTAACACTGTGCTGGGTTGGCTTTGTCTTCATTTCTCCAGCAGCTTTAATGTAAGGAACAAGCGTACAATGTACATACATTACATTGCGGGCGCCAACATCACTTTTAATTTGACGAACAGCTTCTAAGAAAGGTAATGACTCGATGTCTCCAACCGTACCACCGATTTCAGTGATCACGACGTCAGCATTTGTTTCACGTCCAGAACGGAAAACTCTTTCCTTGATTTCGTTTGTGATGTGTGGAATAACCTGAACCGTTGCCCCTAAATAATCACCGCGACGCTCTTTCTTTAGTACAGTTGAATAGATTTTACCTGTAGTTACGTTGCTGTATTTGTTTAGGTTAATGTCGATAAAACGTTCATAGTGGCCTAAGTCAAGGTCTGTTTCAGCGCCGTCATCGGTAACGAAAACTTCACCATGCTGATACGGACTCATTGTTCCTGGGTCCACATTTATGTATGGATCGAATTTTTGAATCGTTACATTCATTCCTCGGTTTTTCAATAAACGGCCTAAAGATGCGGCAACTATCCCTTTTCCTAGGGATGATACAACCCCACCTGTTACGAAAATATATTTAGTCATCTTTCTCTTTTCCCCCAATCATGTAATTAGTTAAAGTTTGCTCAAAAAATCAAAATGTATAAAGAAATTATTCTTGGTGCGGGGGTAAATTGTTTAACTCACCGAACCTTGCACTCCTATAAAATAAAAAAGCTCCACTTACAATATGTAAGGGAGCGAAACTTTAATATGGTTTCGTAGATACTCTTTTTTTAGAGCCCAAAAAGTATTCTACCGAGATAAGATTAAAAAGTCAATATGAGTTTGAGTTTAATTTAACTTGATAAATACTTGAGGATTAGTCTTCTTCCTCTTCTTCAAACTCTTCATCTTCTTCTTCCTCGTCTAACTCATATTCTTCATCATCGATAAGCTCTTCATCTTCTTCTTCATCTTCGAAGTCCTCTTCGTCGTCGATGTCATCAAAGTCCTCGTCATCTTCTTCTTCGTCATCCTCGACGTCATCCACATCTTCGTCTTCTTCATCAAAGTCTTCATCAAAATCAAGATCATCTTCATCAAGATCGTCGAAGCCAATGAGATCGTCGTCCTCATCCTTCTTCTTGCTCTTTTTCTTCTTCTTCGGCTTTTCAGTATGAGTAACCTCTTCATCGATTTGCTCGTATGGATACCAAGTACGAAGTCCCCAACGATTATCACCTAATGTAATAAAACGACCATCGATATTGAGATCTGTATAAAATTGAGAAATTCTTGTACGAACCTCTTCTTCTGAAAGCTCTAAAGTTTTTGTTACTTCGTCAACTAGCTCGTTAAATGTAATCGCATCTTTTCTCCCTAGGAAAATCTCATACGCTACCTCAAGCATTGACATTTCTTTTATTTGCTCTGGTGAGTATTGATCGAGACTCATCAAGGCACTCCCTTTCTATGTATGTAACTGGAATTCTGGTAAAAACATGTTGTCAGGATTCTTCTTATAAAAAATAAAAAAGAGTTCTGTAAAATACATATCATTCATTATAAACAAAATCAACCACTTTATGCCAGACATATCATAAATTAAGGCTGAACTATGCAAAAATAGTCAGCCTCGATCTTTTTCTACATATTTCTTCGGTATTGTCCGCCTACTTCATAGAGCGCCTGCGTGATTTGGCCAAGACTTGCGACCTGAACCGTTTCCATCAATTCTTCAAAAATGTTTCCATTGTTCACAGCAACCTGTTTTAGCTTTTTTAATGCTTCTTCTACTTTATCCTTATTTCGTTCCTGGAATTCTTTTAAATTTTTAATTTGAAGTTCTTTTTCTTCTTTCGTTGCACGTGCGAGCTCGATATTGTTTAAATCCTCCTCTGATGGCGGATTAGGATTTAAGTACGTATTTACGCCAATGATCGGAAGCTCTCCCGTATGTTTTTTCATCTCATAATACATGGACTCATCTTGGATTTTTCCGCGCTGATACTGTGTTTCCATCGCGCCAAGAACACCACCACGGTCATTTAGACGGTCGAATTCCTGAAGCACTGCTTCTTCCACTAAATCAGTGAGTTCCTCAACAATAAAAGAACCTTGAATCGGATTTTCATTCTTCGTTAAACCATGTTCTTTCGTAATAATCATCTGAATTGCCATCGCACGGCGAACCGATTCCTCTGTTGGTGTTGTAATGGCCTCATCGTATGCATTCGTATGAAGCGAGTTACAATTATCTTGAAGAGCCATTAGTGCCTGCAGGGTCGTACGAATGTCATTAAAATCAATTTCCTGTGCATGGAGGGAACGTCCAGATGTTTGTACATGGTACTTTAATTTTTGACTGCGCTCATTTGCTCCATATTTTTCTCTCATGACCGTTGCCCAAATGCGGCGTGCCACCCGACCAATTACCGTATATTCTGGGTCTAGCCCATTACTAAAGAAGAAGGATAGATTTGGTGCAAAATCATCAATATTCATTCCACGGCTGAGGTAATATTCCACATACGTGAACCCGTTTGATAAGGTAAAAGCGAGTTGAGAAATCGGATTAGCACCCGCTTCTGCAATATGATAACCAGAAATGGATACCGAATAATAATTTCTTACTTTATGATCAATGAAATATTTTTGGATATCTCCCATCATACGTAACGCAAATTCCGTTGAGAAAATACACGTATTTTGACCTTGATCTTCTTTTAAAATATCTGCCTGGACGGTTCCACGAACTGTCTGTAATGTTTTCGCTCGTACCTCTTGGAATTCCTCCACCGTTAAGATGCGGCCAAGCTCTTGTTCACGCTTTTCAACCTGTTGGTGAATCGCAGTATTCATGAACATCGCAAGGATGATTGGTGCTGGTCCATTGATTGTCATTGAAACCGAAGTAGACGGTGCACAAAGGTCAAACCCCTTATAGAGCTTTTTCATATCATCAAGGGTACATACGCTGACGCCACTTTCCCCAACTTTTCCATAAATATCAGGGCGATAGGCAGGGTCTTCACCATATAAGGTTACAGAGTCAAATGCTGTACTTAAGCGTTTTGCATCATCATCCTTCGATAAATAATGAAAACGGCGATTCGTTCGATCTGGAGTCCCTTCTCCGGCAAACTGACGCTTCGGATCTTCCCCTTCACGTTTGAATGGAAACACACCTGCTGTATAAGGGAATGCACCTGGAACATTCTCTTTATAGACCCAGCGGAGAATTTCCCCAAAATCTTTAAAGCCTGGGAGTGAAATCTTCGGAATCGATAGACCCGACAGACTTTTTGTTTTTAAAATCGTCACGATTTCCTTGTCACGAATTTTCGTAATAAATTTTTCACCCTTGTATGTTTCCTTGAGAGATTCCCAGTTTGCTAGGATTTTCTTCGACTCATCCGAAAGCTTCGCTTCATATTGGGATTGAAGTGTTTCAAGAGCTTTGAGGACATCCTCATTGCCAATCTCCTTTACGCTCTCAATCGTACCGCTAATTTGGAATAGCTTTCTTGCGATTTCTACCTGTTCGGCTGCTTTTTTATGATAGTTTCGAACCGTATCTGAAATCTCACGCAGATAATAACGGCGGTCATTCGGGATAATGACATTTTGTTTTTGGACATCTGCTGTCTTTTCAAAAGATGTTTCCCAGTCTGTCGCCATTTTTTCATTGATTTTATCCACTAAATTCGCAAAAAGGGCGTTCGTTCCTGGATCATTAAACTGACTTGCAATCGTACCGAATACCGGCATGTCTTCATAGTCTTTTTCAAATAAAAGGTGGCTACGCTGATACTGCTTTTGTACTTGACGCTTCGCATCTTCTGAACCTTTGCGTTCGAATTTGTTAATTACAATTAGGTCAGCATAGTCAATCATGTCGATTTTTTCAAGCTGTGAAGGCGCACCAAATTCACTTGTCATGACATACATGGAGATGTCACAGACCTCTGTAATTTCAGCATCCCCTTGCCCAATCCCGCTTGTTTCAACAATGATTAAGTCAAAGCCTGCTGCTTTAACGACTGCAATTGCATCTTTAATTGCCAGCGATAATTCTGATTTCGACCCTCTTGTAGCAAGGCTTCGCATATACACCCTTGGAGAGAAAATTGCATTCATGCGAATTCGGTCCCCAAGTAAAGCACCACCGGTTTTTTGTTTTGTAGGATCAACAGATAAAATCGCAACTTTCTTATCGTCGAATTCATTGATAAAGCGGCGAATCAGTTCGTCCGTGAGGGAGCTTTTTCCTGCTCCACCTGTACCTGTAATCCCCACAACTGGAACCGTTTTTTCAAGGTCTTTTATTTTTTGAATGATTGTTTCAGTCGCTGCAGCCGTTTCATCGTTGGTTCCAATTTGATTTTCCGCAATCGTGATGAGCTTAGCGACCGTATTGTAGTCCCCACTTTGAAGGAGCTCAAGCTCATCGGTTAGCTCCGTGCTTGTTGGGTAATCGCACTCTTGTAGCATCTTGTTGATCATTCCTTGTAGACCCAGATTGCGACCATCATCTGGAGAAAAAATCCCAGCAATTCCGTATTCATGAAGCTCCTTGATTTCACGAGGGATGATGACTCCACCACCACCGCCATAGATGCGAATATGGGAAGCTCCCCGCTCTTTCAAAAGATCAAACATATATTTAAAATATTCCACATGGCCACCCTGATACGAGGAAATCGCGATACCTTGCGCATCCTCTTGGATGGCCGCATTCACTACTTCCTCTACAGAACGGTTATGCCCAAGATGGATGACCTCTGCCCCACTCGCCTGTAGGATGCGACGCATGATATTAATCGAGGCATCATGCCCATCAAATAAGCTTGAAGCCGTCACAAACCGAACATGATGCTTTGGACGATATACCTCTACCGTACTCATTTCCATTCCCCCAGTCTCACCTATTTTGAAACGATTCCTCTTAACAAAAGCTCTGTTTGCATTTCAATATATTCCTCAAGTGTGAAAAGCCTGCGCATCGCCCAGCGGCGAAAACCCCACATCTGGCCTTGAACAAAAATATTATGAGCCACAAGTTCAACCTGTTTTTTCGGCAATTGAAGCTCCCCATTGGCAATACAATCTTCAATTGCTTTTTCAAACATACCCACCATTTCTACTTCTTTGTTCAATACATATGGAAGAGCATCTTTTGAAAGAGATTTCGCCTCCTGATAAAGGACAAGAACCTCATCCTGCATCTCATCCATCACAAGAAAGTAATTGCGAATCGCAAGCTTTAGACTCTCAATACTACCTTCCTTTGTGTTGATTGCTTCCTCCATTCGCTCTTTAACCTGATCGTAAATACTGTCCACGACCAAATAAAGAACATCCTCTTTCTTACGGATATACTCATAAAGTGTGCCAATGCTAAAACCAGCAGCTTTTGCAATCTCTCGCGTTGTTGAGCGATGAAACCCTTTTTCCTTAAAAAGCGTCACCGCGCCCTTAATCATCTGATCCCGTCGTTTCTTAACCAACCTCTCATCCTTCACCGAAGCCGGAACATCATTCCTCCGCATTTCTTTTCACCTCCAACTGGGACAGCTGTCCATCGTCCCACCGTTTTTCCAGGGACAAGGGACCTGTCCCCTTATCCCACTATTTTGTTAACATTCTAGATATGACGAGGCGTTGAATTTCTTGTGTGCCTTCATAGATTTGGGTTATTTTTGCGTCACGCATATAGCGCTCGACTGGATAGTCCTTTGTATAGCCGTAACCACCAAAGACTTGAACGGCTTCTGTTGTTACTTTCATCGCAGTATCACCAGCAAAAAGTTTTGACATGGCAGATTCTTTTCCATATGGAAGTCCTTCAGATTCTAGCCACGCAGCTTGATAGGTTAAGAGACGAGATGCCTCGACACTTGTTGCCATATCCGCAAGCTTGAAGCCTACTCCCTGTTGAGCGGCAATCGGTTTACCGAACTGGACACGTTCTTTCGCATATTCGGTAGCTGCATCAAGAGCTCCCTGAGCAATACCAACCGCCTGGGCCGCAATTCCGTTACGTCCTCCATCAAGCGTCATCATAGCAATCTTAAAGCCTTCACCCTCTTCGCCAAGTAAGTTTTCCTTAGGGACACGGCACTCTTCAAACATAATTTCAGTAGTAGGTGATGAACGAATGCCCATCTTCTGTTCCTTTTTCCCTACAGAGAAACCTTGGAAGTCGCTTTCAATAATAAACGCACTTGTACCTTTATGTTTTGAAGTTGGGTCGGTTAACGCAAACACCACATAAATATCAGCAATTCCACCGTTTGTGATGAAGATTTTAGACCCGTTTAACACATAATGGTCGCCTTCTACTCTAGCAGTTGTTCTCATTCCACCTGCATCTGAGCCAGACCCAGGCTCTGTTAATCCATAAGCACCAATTTTTTCTCCCTGTGCCATTGGACGTAAGTATTTTTGTTTCTGTTCTTCACTACCAAACTTGTAAATCGGCCAACCTGCAAGAGATGTATGAGCGGAAAGAGTTACACCTGTTGATGCACATACTCTTGAAAGCTCTTCAACTGCGATACAATATGCTAAATAGTCACTGCCGATACCACCATACTCCTCTGGCCATGGAATCCCGGTTAAGCCAAGCTCTGCCATTTTGTCGAAAATTTCACGATCAAAGCGTTCTTCTTCATCACGCTCCGCCGCTGTCGGTGCAACCTCATTCTTTGCAAAATCACGAACCATCTTACGAATCATTTCATGCTCTTCAGACAACTTAAAATACATCTCCATTACCTCCATTGGGACAGAGGGACAGGTCCCTCGTCCTACCATTTTTTTCCTAGGACAAGGGACCTGTCCCCTTGACCCACTTTTATAGATGTTTGCTGATGACGATTTTTTGAATTTCGCTGGTGCCTTCGTATATTTCAGTTATTTTGGCATCACGGAAGTATCGTTCTACCGGATAATCTTTTGTATAGCCATAGCCCCCGTAAACCTGAATGGCTTCGGTTGTGACCTCCACTGCTGTTCTTGAGGCAAATAGCTTTGCCATCGAGGATTCTTTACCACACGGTAAGCCCTGGTCGCGTAGAAAGGCAGCCCGATAGACTAGTAGTCTTGCAGCCTCAACATTTGTCGCCATATCTGCAAGCTTAAAGCCAACTCCCTGCAAGGAGGCGATCGGTTTGCCGAATTGGTAACGATTCTTCGCATACTCCACTGCATGCTCAAGTGCTGCCTCCGCAATCCCAAGCGCTTGAGCAGCAATGCCGATTCGACCCATACTTAGATTCGCCATCGCGACTTTAAAGCCCTCACCTTCAACGCCTAAAATATTCTCAACTGGCACCTTCACATCCTCTAGCGTGATTTGAAGCGTACGTGAACCGAGAAGTCCCATTTTATGCTCATCTTTTCCGAACACAAAGCCCGGTGTATCTTTTTCAACAATAAAAGCTGTAATGCCCTTGCTTCCCGTTTCGTTCGGGTTTGTGCGGGCAAACACAATATATACATCCGCTTCGCCACCATTTGTGACAAACACCTTTGAACCATTTAACACATAATGGTCATCCTTTTTAACAGCTCTTGTTTTTAAACTTGCTGCATCTGAGCCAGCGCTCGGTTCAGTGAGACAAAAAGCCCCCAGATACTGTCCGCTTGCAAGTTTTGGAATATACTTTTGCTTTTGCTCTTCCGTTCCGAAATATAAGATGGGATGCGTACCAACTGAGGTATGAACGGATAAAATAACCCCGATGGTCGCGCTCACCTTAGAGAGCTCGTTGATCGCAATAATATAGGACGTAAAATCCATCCCGGCTCCACCATATTTTTCAGGGGTTGTAATTCCCATTAACCCAAGGGACCCCATTTTCGAAAGAACTTCTCGTGGAAATTCTCCCTTTTCCATACGCTCCACAAACGGTGCGATTTCCTCTTTTGCAAAATCACGTACCATTTTTCGCATCATTTCTTGTTCTTCTGTAAAATGAAAATTCATGCTGTTTCCCTCCAATGTGGGATCTTGATGAGTTGGGCTATGTTTAAGAGTTGTCACTTAGTGCTCACCCCTATCCTTCGTACGTGTAGAAACCTCGACCAGATTTTTTCCCTAACCAACCAGCTTTTACATATTTACGAAGCAATGGACATGGTCTGTATTTGTCGTCCCCAAAGCCTTCATGTAGGGTCTCCATAATGTAAAGACATGTATCAAGCCCGATAAAATCAGCGAGAGTTAGTGGCCCCATCGGATGATTCATGCCAAGCTTCATCACTTCGTCAATTGCTTCTTTTGTAGCAACACCTTCATAGAGAGTGTAAATGGCTTCATTTATCATCGGCATTAAAATACGATTTGACACAAATCCTGGGAAGTCATTGACTTCGACCGGTACTTTATTCAACGTTTTAGTCATATCTTCAATCACTTGATAGACTTCATCAGTTGTGGCTAAGCCACGAATAATTTCAACTAATTTCATGACTGGAACTGGATTCATAAAATGCATGCCAATTACCTTTTCCGGGCGCTTCGTGGCCGCGGCAATTTCTGTAATTGGAAGAGAGGAAGTATTTGTTGCTAAAATAGCATTCTGAGGTGCAATTTCATCTAGTTGTGAGAAAAGTTTTGTCTTGATGTCCATATTTTCAACCGCCGCCTCAATCACAAGGTCGACATCACTTGCATTTTGCAAATCAAGAGAGGGAGTAAGTCTTCCCAAGGTCGCTTTCTTCTCTTCTTCACTCATGCGACCTTTATCAACTTGGCGTGTAAGGTTTTTCGTAATCGTCCCAAACCCCCGATCCAAGTATTCTTGTTTTAAATCATGGAGTTTCACATCATAGCCTGCCATCGCACAAACCTGTGCAATCCCAGATCCCATCTGTCCTGCACCTATGACCATCACCTTTTGAACCTTCATCAAACATACCTCCTATCGGTGGTGAAACAAGTGTCACCACCTGTCTATTTTTTGAGATTTAGTTTACTTCGACCATAATTGCATCGCCTTGGCCGCCACCACTACAGATCGCTGCAATACCGATGCCACCACCACGGCGTTTTAGTTCATGAATAAGGGTAATAATAATTCTTGCCCCACTAGCCCCGATTGGGTGACCAAGTGCTACTGCCCCACCATTGACATTGACTTTCTCAGGGTCAAGATTAGCAATTTTGCCACTTGTTAAAGCAACTGCCGCAAAGGCTTCGTTAATTTCAAACAAATCGATTTCATCGACTGATTTGCCCGCTTTCTTTAACAATTCATTGATGACCAAGCCCGGAGTTTTCGGGAAATCCTTTGCTTCAACGGAAATTGCTGCATGGGCTAGTATCGTTGCAAGAGGCTCTTTTCCTTCTTGCTGTGCTCGCTCCTCACTCATAAGAACAAGTGCAGCTGCTCCATCATTCACCCCAGGCGCATTCCCAGCCGTAATCGTGCCATCTGCGCTAAACACGGACTTCAGCTTTGCCAGTTTTTCAATGGTTGTGTCTGCTCGTGGAGCTTCGTCTTGATCAATTACTGTGGTTGCACCTTTACGGCCTTTTACCTCTACTGCAACGATTTCCTCTGCAAACTTGCCAGATTCAATTGCCGCAATCGCACGTTGGTGACTGCGGAGAGCCCACTCGTCTTGTTCTTCACGGGAAATATTATACTCTAACGCTACCTCATTGCCATAGGTCCCCATATGAACACCCTGGAAGCTACAGGTTAAGCCATCATGAACCATTAAGTCTTTTAGGTTTGCATCTCCCATTCGTAGTCCAAAGCGTGCTTTAGGTAAAAAATAAGGCGCATTGCTCATCGATTCCATACCACCAGCTACAATTACCTCTTCGTCACCTGCTCGAATAATTTGATCAGCAAGTGTGACACTGCGAAGTCCTGATGCGCACACTTTATTGATGGTTTCTGTTTTTACTTCCCACGGAATTCCTGCGTTTCTTGCAGCCTGTCGGGATGGAATTTGCCCTTGGCCACCCTGTAGAACATTTCCAAAGATCACTTCATCAATTTTTTCACCATCAATGCCTGCCCGTTTTAATGCTTCCTTGATGGCGATTCCACCAAGTTCAGACGCTGTTAATGAACTAAGACTTCCCCCTAATTTCCCAAACGGAGTACGAACACCACTGACAATCACTGTTTTCACCATGCTCCAACCTCCTTGTTTTTGGCCTCGAATAAAACAACCTCCGAAACCGCTTACATTTTTTCGACTGAACGCTCGCTCAACCTTGTCTGAAAGAAGGAGGCGTACCAATGTACACCTCTCTTTATCTGTTAATCTATTACGAATAAATAAAATGTTTCCTATATTGCTATTTTACAACATTACAGATGGAAGATAAATCATATATTACCATTAAGATGCAATTTCTTTCTGATCACCAACAACGGATCTTTCAAGGATTTCAGCGATATCATATGTGCCGATTTGCTCCTCCACTTCCTTCGCCTTTGTACCATCGCTTAGCATTGTTAAGCAGTACGGGCAACCAGAACCAATCGTGGTAGGACTTACCGCAATCGCTTGCTCTGTTCTTGCTACGTTAATACGAGTTCCTATATCCTCTTCCATCCACATGAGACCACCGCCAGCTCCACAGCACATTCCCTTTTCACGGTTACGTTCCATTTCAACCAGCTGAACACCTGGAATTTGTTTTAAAATTTCGCGAGGTGGGTCATATACATCATTGTATCGGCCTAAATAACAGGAATCATGCCATGTAATCACTTCATTTACAGCATGCTTTGGAACCAATCGTCCCTCTTTTACAAGGTCATACAATAGCTCAGTATGGTGCACAACCTCGACATCTTCAAGCCCCATATCTGGATACTCATTTTTGAAGATATTGTAGGCATGTGGGTCGATTGTGACAATCTTCTTCACTTCTGCCTTTTCAAATTCAGCAATATTGTTTGTCGCAAGCTCTTGGAATAGGAATTCATTTCCGAGACGACGAGGTGTGTCTCCAGAGTTTTTCTCTTTGTTTCCTAATATCGCAAACTTCACGCCAGCCTCATTCATAAGCTTCGCAAAAGAAAGAGCTATTTTTTGGCTTCGGTTATCGAATGCACCCATCGAGCCAACCCAGAATAAATATTCGAACTCTTCACCGGCTTTTTTCATTTCTTTTACAGTTGGTACATGAACATCTTCACGAACTTCACGCCAGTTTTCTTTTTCCTTACGATTGAGTCCCCATGGATTTCCTTGACGCTCAATATTCGTCATCGCACGTTGAGCATCCGCATCCATTTTACCTTCTGTAAGAACAAGATAACGGCGTAAATCAATAATTTTATCAACATGCTCGTTCATTACTGGACATTGGTCTTCACAGTTACGGCAAGTTGTACAAGCCCAAATCTCTTCTTCAGTAATGACATCCCCAATTAAGCTTGGGTTGTATGCCAATTCTGACGTTGCAGCCGATTCATTCGCACCTTGGCTAGCTGAAGATAGTGCCAACTGATTTGCTTTTGTATGATTGAATGCCACAGCTGGAACCCACGGAACCTGTGATGTTACAACAGCACCTGTTTCCGTTAAGTGATCACGCAATTTCACAATTAAATCCATTGGCGAAAGCATTTTTCCAGTACCTGTTGCCGGACACATATTGGTACAGCGCCCACATTCCACACATGCATAAAGATCGACTAGCTGCGTTTGCTTGAAGTCTTCAATTTTCCCAACACCAAATGTTTCTTGCGTTTCATCCTCAAAATCAATTTTTTCAAGCTTCCCTGGGCTTGTTTGTCTGCTTAAATACACATTCGCAGGACCCGCAATTAAATGCGCGTGCTTTGATTGCGGCACATAGACTAAGAAGCTTAACAGGAAGATTAAATGAATCCACCACGCGACGTAAAAAATTACAATTGCGGCTGTTTCATTAAGACCACCTAACGCAAGTGAGATTACGGATGCAATAGGCTCGGTCCAAGTTGCTTCATGGCCATGCCATACGATTCCAGCCCCGTTTCCTACTAAAACAGATAACATTAAACCACCAATAAATAATAAAACAAGTCCTGATTTAAAGCCCCTTTTCAATCGAACAAGCTTTTCCACATAACGGCGATGAAAAGCCCAAACGACCGCAACTAAAATCATAAAGGTGACAATCTCTTGGAAAAAAGTAAAGCCTGGATACAAAGGTCCAAGTGGAAGATGTGAGCCTGGTTTTAGGCCCTTCCAAATAAAATCAATCGCTCCAAATTGGACAAGAATAAACCCATAAAAGAACATCACATGGATGATTCCACTCTTTTTATCTTTTAAAAGTTTTTTCTGCCCAAACACGTTGACCCAAATCCGCTGAAGGCGCTCCTTTACTTCTCCATCAAATTCGACCTTTTTGCCAAGCTTGATATAGGCAATCCTTGTCTTGATTAGATAAACGAAAAGATAAATGGCGTAAGCGGTTACAGATAAGAATGCAAGAAGATTAATGACTAAGAGGATATTCACTTTTTAACCCCTTTCTAAAATTTTTAATGGAATTAATTTTCTGACTATATGGTTTATATCTCCATTATATAATGAATGAGCATTCAGTCAACAACTTTTTCTTTAAAAACCTTAAATAATCATTCCAACTTTCGTATAAACTAAGTGAACGCCATAAAGCACAACCTCATCATAGGAGGGGTATATTTGCGAGCAATCTTCTGGATTGTCCTTATTATCATTATTCTATTACTGTTACTCCGTCTTGATTACAGTCTCGGTAGAAAAAGTCACCTAAAGAAACAAGTTGATGAGGAGTTCCCTCTACGCGAGAGTAACATATCCCTTTATTCAACAGGGGAAACACTCTTCAACGATTTATTTACAGACATTCAAAACGCAACTGACCATGTCCATGTCCAATTTTACATTTTGAAGGACGACAACTTCAGCAAGGAATTTGTCTCTCTTGTAAAGCAAAAAGCTGAACAAGGTGTCAAAGTACGTTTGTTAGTTGATTGGGCAGGTGGTTACCATGTCACAAAGGAAATGGAAAAAGACTTGGCTCGATCAGGAGTTTCATTTGCCTATAGCAATAAGCCAAACTTCCCTTACTTTTTTTATAAACTCAATGCACGTAATCACCGAAAGATTACCGTCATTGATGGAAAAACGGGCTATATTGGCGGATTCAATATTGGAAAAGAATATCTTGGGGAAGATCCTAAATTCGGGTTCTGGCGGGATTATCATTTGAAGTTGACTGGTGAAGGAGTCACAGACTTACAATCGCAGTTTTTGGAGGACTGGTATGACTCCACTAAGGAAGCCGTTGCAAATCGTGAAGCGTATTTCCCACCACTTCCTAAAGGAAAGTCACAAGCGAGGTTCATTTCTACTGATGGGGCCCATCTTGAAGACGATTTTATCAGTATGATTAAACAAGCTGAACGAGATATTATCATTGGTTCTCCTTATTTTGTGCCAAGCGACCAACTCAAAAAAGAACTAATTGATGCCGCAAAACGAAATATTAGGATTCATGTCCTTTTACCGAAAAAACCGGATCACCCTTTAGTCAAAGAGGCCGCCATTCCATATATGGACGAGCTCTCAAAACTTGGTATTCAGTTTCATATGTACACCAGGGGATTTTACCACGCAAAGGTCATTTGCATTGATGACAAGCTTTGCGATATCGGAACGGCCAATTTTGATAAAAGAAGTCTTTACTCCAACTATGAAATTAATTGCTATATCCATGACAAAGAAGTGATTCAAGCGATCAAAAAGATAGTGGAAGAGGATTTTAAAACATCAAATGAGCTCACCCGTGACCGAATCGAAGAACTAAAGGCGGAAAATAAGTTTAAGATTAAAATCGCCACGTGGTTTTCGCACTTTTTATAGGGGGATAAGTGCGGAAAACCTGTTTTTTTGTAAGGGAATAGCTACCTAGGCGCTGAATACTGTCACTATTTCGTAAAATACTGTCACTAGCCGATTTCTGCCAGTATCCCAAAATACTGCCACTATTTCAGATTTACTATCGCTAATCAAAAGATACTGCCACTATTCGAGATTTACTGCCACTATCTAAAAAATACTGCCACTAACAAATCAGGCACCCGTGATGGGTGCCTGTTATTTTGGTCCAAATTGAATCATTGGCGCTAACCATTGGAATAGTTTAAATCCTAAATAAACCCCAACGATTCCAGTCACCCCTGCAAGTGCCGGTGGGGCCGGGATTGGCAGTTTTAATAAAGCAAAAATAAATCCGACAACTACACCCGTCAAGAGTGCTAAGATAACCTCTTTCATGTATGTATCCTCCCTTTTCCCTTCATTATTCCCGTTAAAAAGGCCCTCTACTCAACGTAAGGGCCTCTTGTATATATAGATTACATTTTTTCAGGTGCAGATACACCGATTAGCTTTAATGAATTTTGCAATGTGATTTGAACAGCTTTCATTAACGCAAGACGTGCTTTCGTTTTTTCAAGATTGTCTTGATCAAGCACCTTCTCAGCATTGTAAAAGCTATGAAGGGCTGCTGCTAGTTCATTAATATAGTTTGTGATGCGATGTGGAATTCGTTTTTCTGCTGCTTCTGTTACCGCTGCAGGGAATTCACCAAGCTTTTTCAGTAGGTCAACTTCTTTTTCAGAATTGATATAGTCAAGCGCATAATCACCATCTAAAGCAATATTCATCTCATCGCCAGAGCGTAGCATACTGCAAATACGTGCATGTGCATATTGCGCATAGTACACAGGGTTCTCGTTAGATTGAGACACTGCTAAATCAAGGTCGAAATCAAGATGAGTGTCTGAGCTTCTCATTGCAAAGAAGTATCGAACGGCATCTAAGCCAACCTCTTCTGTCAGTTCACGCATTGTAACAGCTTTTCCGGTACGCTTACTCATCTTCATTTTTTCACCATCTTTAAATAGGTGAACAAGCTGAATGATTTCAACCTCAAGTGTGTCCTTATCATAGCCTAGTGCTTGAATCGCAGCCTTCATCCGAGGGATATAGCCGTGATGGTCTGCTCCCCACACATTAATAAGCTTTTCAAAGCCACGCTCGAGCTTGTCCTGATGGTACGCGATGTCAGGAGTTAAATACGTATAAGAACCGTCATTTTTAATTAAAACGCGGTCTTTGTCATCGCCGAATGTTGTTGAACGGAACCAAGTTGCACCGTCTTCCTCATAAATATGACCTGCATTACGAATCGCTTCAAGTGCACGGTCAATTTTTCCGTTATTATATAGAGACGTCTCTGAATACCAAACATCAAAACGAACGCGATATTCCTCTAGATCCTTTTGAAGCTTTTCCATCTCGTATTTCAAACCATATTCACGGAAAAAGGCAAACCGTTCTTTTTCATCCATCGCGACATATTTATCGCCAAATTCTTCTGCAAGTCGCTTTCCAATGCCCACGATATCTTGGCCATGATAGCCATCCTCTGGCATTTCCGCCTCTTGGCCTAGCGCTTGAAGATAGCGTGCCTCAACAGATTTTGCAAGGTTATTAATTTGGTTCCCAGCATCATTGATATAGTACTCACGGGACACTTCATAACCCGCTTTTTGTAAAATATTACTTAAAGAATCACCCACCGCTGCACCACGAGCATGTCCAAGGTGAAGGTCACCTGTTGGGTTTGCTGAAACAAACTCCACCTGAACCTTTTGATTGTTGCCAACAGTTGTTTCACCGTAGGCCTCACCCGCTGTTAAAATGGTCGGGATAAGATCTGTTAAGTATGAATTATTCATATAAAAATTGATGAACCCAGGTCCTGCGATTTCAATTTTTTCGATTGATGCTTTTGATTTATCAAAGTTAGCTACGATCTCTTCTGCAATCATACGAGGTGCCTTTTTTGCCACACGTGCAAGTTGCATTGCCATGTTTGTCGCATAGTCCCCGTGCGCTTTATCCTTTGGAAGCTCCAACACAACTTCCGGAATTTGTTCTTCTGTTGCTAGCCCAGCTTTTACAACTGAGTCCTTAATTTCCGCTTTCAAGCGTTCTTTTACTTGATCAACAACATTCATCTAGTTTCGCTCCTCAAATGTAATGGTTATTTTATGTAATCCAGACTTTTCACCATGTAGTGAAAGCTCATATGCTAAAAATAACGTCCCTTTACGAGAGTTTTTGTACCATTTGTATTCTATATTATTTGTTTTTGCAGTGAGGTCAAAGGTTCCATGCTGGTTTTGGAATGAACCATTGGTGGTTGCATTTTTTCGGTAAACCTGACGCATTTTCACCTGTCCCGAACGAAGGATGAGAACCTCTTTTTCTGAGATTTTAATAACGGTTTTAACCGTACCTGTTTCTTGCTTTTCGTCAAATTGCAAATATGTATTGTCGCCTTTTATGTAGTATAGACCATTTGCGTTAAAAGCAACATTTTCTTTTCGCTTTCCATCCTTAATTTCCGTTACAAATTTGAGGTCAATAGGTACTCCTGCTTGACTCATTTCCACACATCCCTATAGGTCATTAACTTTACTAGTATACGGTATTTTGTAATAGGATTTCAAATTAAAAAAGAAAACTCGGCCTAAGCCGAGTAAGCAGTGTGTATTATTAAGATATTATTGCTTTGTGACTTTAACGTTCAAGAAAATATTGATTGCAAACAGGATAATCGCGAGGGTTGTTACAGTACCACCGACCGCAATTGCTGGTTCAACTGCTGCATTTCCGAGCATTAACATCGTGAGTCCAATCATCATAACCGGTAAACCAATATTATGAAGCCAAAAATGAATCTTTCCAAGCTTGGATTCTCCTGCCTGCGGGAACAAATAATAGACAATGCCCGCAAGCCCCATAGATGCCCAGCCTAATAAGTTAATATGAACATGGACCCCTGTTAATGTGTAATTATGTGACATAGACATGCCCATCCCAATGAGAACACCAATCACAAAATACAATGCGGCCATTTTCAAAAAGCGAACCCCGACCATCGAACTCCCCCTTTAATAGGTAAAATGTAGTTCAAATGTAGTATATTCATCTGGTTAGAAAGAATTGTCATAATAGTAAAAATTTATTTTAACAGGACTATGGTTTGGCAAAAAGCAAAAAAAGCCTGAGCCACAAGGCCCAAGCTTTCTAACAGAAGTATTTACTTTTTCTGTATCCATCCTAAAATCATTTCACGAATGAGTTTACTTGCGGTATTCGCCGTTTGTTCAGACGGATCATAGATCGGTGCAACCTCGACCAAATCTGAGCCAACTACACGCACATCGGATTTTGCAATCTCATGAATCGCGCCTAACAACTCTTTAGATGTAATACCCCCTGCATCAACTGTACCTGTACCTGGTGCATGTGCTGGATCCAATACATCAATGTCAATGGTCACATACACAGGACGACCCGCTAATTTCGGAAGAATCTTTTTAAGTGGCTCAAGCACTTCAAATTTTGAAATGTGCATGCCGTTTTCCTTTGCCCATTGAAACTCTTCCTTCATCCCTGAACGAATTCCAAATGAATAAACATTCTCTGGTCCGATTAATTCTGCAATTTTACGAATGGGTGTGGAGTGGGAAAGTGCCTCTCCCTCGTAATTCTCACGTAAATCAGTATGGGCATCCATATGAATAATCGCAAGATCTGGATACTTTTTATGAACAGCCTTCATGACCGGCCAAGAAACGAGATGCTCACCGCCCATACCAAGTGGATATTTTCCAGCTGCAAGTACCTGATCAACAAAGTCTTCAATCATTTCAATACTGCGCTGCGGATTTCCGAAAGGCAATGGAATATCACCGGCATCATAATATTTCACTTCTTCTAGTTCTTTATCGAGATAAGGACTGTATTCCTCAAGTCCAATCGACACCTCACGAATTCGGCTCGGTCCAAAACGTGAGCCTGGACGGTAGCTGACTGTCCAGTCCATTGGCATTCCGTAAATAACCGCTTCGCTCTCTTCAAAATTCGGATGGCTTTTGATAAATACATTTCCTGAATAAGCTTCATCAAATCTCATCGAAAATCCCCCAATTATTATAAAATCAAATACGCCTTGGCGTATTTGCGCCCAGATTTTTTCGAGCATGCTCGAAAAACTACCTTTGAAAATCTGTGGCATCCGCCGGAGGCTTTTAATTTAATTCAGTAGGTTATTATCTTTTTTGCAGATTGCAGTTCTCCACAAAAATCGGTGTGTTAATTAACACCTTATACTGAATTAAATTAGATCCGCAACAAATTTAGGCAATACAAATGCTGCTTTGTGGAGTTCTTTAGTGTAGTATTTTGTTTCAATTTCATGGAATCGGTCTTCACTTACTTCTAATGGATCATATTTTTTCGAACCGATTGTGAATGTCCATAGACCACTTGGATAAGTTGGGATGTTCGCAATATAAAGACGTGTGATTGGGAAGATTTCCTTCACATCACGCTGCACGTTGCGGATTAAGTCTGGAGTAAACCAAGGGTTGTCCGTTTGCGCGACAAATACACCGTCTTCTTTTAACGCTTTTGAAATCCCTGCATAAAAGCCTTTTGTGAACAGATTTACCGCTGGACCTACAGGCTCAGTAGAGTCAACCAAAATGACATCATACTCATTTTCACTGTTCGCAATATGCAAGAAACCATCATCAACCTTCACATCGACACGTGGGTCTTCAAGCTTCCCTGCGATTTCAGGAAGGTATTTCTTTGAGTACTCAATTACTTTTCCATCAATATCAACTAAAGTTGCTTTTTTCACACTTGGGTGCTTTAACACTTCACGGATTACACCGCCATCACCGCCACCTACAACAAGGACGTTTTCAGGATTTGGGTGAGTGAACAACGGCACGTGTGCCACCATTTCGTGATAGACGAATTCATCCACTTGAGTCGTCATAACCATCCCATCAAGAACGAGCATGTTGCCGAATTCCTCAGTTTCTATCATATCGAGCTTTTGAAACTCTGTTTGTTCTGTATGTAAGGTTTGTTTAATTTTTGCTGTGATACCAAAGCTTTTTGTTTGTTTCTCCGTAAACCATAATTCCATTTTCATAACATCCTTTCATTGAATAACTTAGGGATTTATTCCCTTATCGTTCCCTATTCCCTTAAAAAAATCGATGTCAACTTCAAAAAGTATAAGGCAACTACCCGAAAATGCAAGAAAATTTTTCTTGTTTTAGCAAATAAATGTTTAAAAAGGCAGAAAACTTTTCATACTGATTGATATATGCCTACGAAAATGGCTCTATATGAAGCTTTCAAATAGAAAAAGAGAGAGGTGAACTCTGTGGAGCTTATTACAAATGATCGGATAAAAACAGCTATTAAAATCATGCGGGCCCTTTTATTCATTGGCTTAATTTGCTGTACCCTAGTTGCTGTCGGGATATTGGGTGTGCTTGCCTATGCAAAAACACAGGGGGCACCTCCTCTTGCAGTTCCTTTATCCACCTTATTCTACGCAGAGGACGGAACCTTGATCGGGGAGGAACGTCATCAAGGTGAGACTCGCTATTGGGTGTCTCTCGACGATATGTCTGAATCCATTGTTGATGCCACCGTATCGATTGAGGATCGGAACTTTTTTGACCATCATGGGTTTGACTATAAGCGAATTGGCGGAGCGATTATTGCCGACATTAAAGCGATGGCAAAGGTTCAAGGGGCGAGTACGATTACCCAGCAATATGCCAGAAACCTATTTTTAGAGCATGAAAAGACATGGAATCGTAAACTCACTGAGGCTCTGTACACCATTCGGCTAGAACTTAATTATTCGAAAAAAGAAATTCTTGAAGGTTATTTAAATACAATCTATTACGGACATGGCGTCTATGGAATTGAAGCGGCTGCTAATTATTATTATGGAAAAAGAGCAGGCGAGCTGTCGCTAGCGGAAGCCTCCATGCTTGCAGGAGTGCCAAAGGGTCCAACCCATTACTCCCCATTAGTAAACGAGGAAAAAGCAAAACAGCGTCAAAAAGTCATCCTCCTTTCAATGGTTGAGAATGGCTTTATTTCAAAGAAAACCGCTGAACAAGCACATGCTGAGGAACTAACCTTTACAGGCAACAAAATGGTCGGGCGTGAAGACATTGCCCCCTATTTCCAGGATGTTGTAAAAAAGGAGCTCCAAACAAAACTAAAGCTTGACCAAAAAACGATTGAAACAGAGGGTTTACGTGTCTACACCACACTTAACCCAAAGCTTCAAGAAATTGCAGAGGAAAAAGCCAAGAACTTTATAAAAGAAGAATCTAAAATTCAGCTTGGATTTGTCGCGATGGAACCGAAAAATGGTGAAGTTCGTGCACTCATTGGCGGACGAGACTACGAGGAAAGCCCTTTTAATCGGGCAACTCAGGCAAAACGCCAGCCTGGTTCGACCTTTAAACCATTTTTATACTATGCAGCCCTTGAAAAAGGCTACACACCATCGACCCAAATTCGAAGTGAGCTGACGACATTCTCATATGACGACAATCGCTCAACATACACACCAAGGAATTATAAAAATTATTATGCGAATGACTCGATTACGTTAGCTCAGGCAATTGCCCTATCAGACAATGTGTACGCTGTAAAAACCCATCTCTTTCTGGATGATGGAGAACTCATCGACACTGCGAAAAAACTTGGAATCACAAGTAAACTCAAGGATGTTCCTTCCCTTGCTTTAGGGACGTCTGGCGTTAGTGTAATCGAAATGGTCAACGCCTACGCAACCATTAATAATGGTGGAAAACAACATAAGCCTGTTTTTATTACTAGAGTTGAAAATTACAAGGGTGAAGTCATTTATGAAAATACCTCAAAGCCAAAACAAGTACTTGATGAGGATCTCGCCTTTGTCACAACACAGCTAATGACTGGCATGTTTGATGAAAAACTAAATGATTACACAGCCGTTACAGGCTCTACGATTAGCGATAAGTTGAGCAGGTTTTACGCTGGTAAATCAGGATCCACTGACGCGGATAACTGGATGATTGGATACTCACCACAGCTTGTCGCTGGAATTTGGACCGGCTATGACAATAATGAGCCATTGACAATCGTTGCAGAAAAACAGTATGCAAAGAATATTTGGGCGGGGTTCATGGAAGAAGCGCATCAGGATATTGCGCCAACACCATTTAAACCGACTGAGGGCGTTGTTGGAGTGTATATAAATCCAGAAACAGGTTTGCTTCCGACAAAGGATTGCCCTGTTTCAAGGCTTACTTACTATAAAGCAGGAACCGAGCCAACCGAATATTGTTCGAAAAATACGGATGACGTAAAGAAAGAGAATCCAAAGAAGGACGAAGAAAAAGAAGACAAAGGCTTCTTTAAGCGAATCTTTGATTGGTTTTAAATGCATGCATGAAGTTCATGCTCCTGGATGGCTAGAAAAGTATATAAAAAAGAAACCCCCAGGCTGTGTAGGTCCTGGGGATTTCTATGTCCTAGTTTCAATGTGTGTACATTGTAAATTTAGTGTACTTTATTTTATTAAAAAAGCTCAAGCTTTAGTCCGTTTGTTCACTAAAATGTCACAATTAGAAGAACCTTAATCAACCTTCAATCCCTCTTTTAACTCATCACTTGAGTTATCCCAAATCTCTTTATTGTGGTTAATTAAGAAATCTGAAAGTAGCTTCTTTGATTTGTCATCCATAAAATCGACCATGATATGGCGTTTTAATGACTTATCCATTCTGTTTACGTGCTCTGGTAAGGATTTATAGCCACGACGAATCGAGCGGTCAACGGTCATTTCACAAGCTGTCACGCCCGCATAATATGGACCCTCTTCCCTACGATCAATCGTTACCCACACAAGCCAGTAAGGCTTACCATTAGGGACATCCTCTTTATTCGGCAGAAACTTAATCCCTTTTTCAACCACACTTCGCGCATGCATTGCACCGACATCAACGAATACATCTTCAGCGTCTATATCAACAAATACGGGTGAGATATTTTCGAGGCTAAGCGCCCCAATTCCATATCCTTTATGCCCGTCAGTTGGATCATTTTTAATGATATTAAAAGCTACCTTTTTCTTATTTTGATCCACAGAACATCCACCTTTCCACTTCTATTCATTACCAACTATTTTACCATACGAGTGTCTGATTTTATAATTGAAGAATCGGTCTGAAGATCATGACCAGTATATCCCTGATGGCATATACCCCATTCGTAAGTAACGGGTATAAAAACCGATCCCCAACTGGTGTAATGACCAAAACTAAAAAGAGTACAATCCCAAGGCTCTCATACTGCGTCAATTTTGGACGAATACGAGCTGGCACAAGGTCTTCAATGATGCGATATCCATCAAGCGGAGGAAACGGTAATAAGTTAAAAATAAACAGTACAATGTTCAACCGTACAAACAGGTTAATGAACGTTTCAAACCCCTCTCCAACTGCTTCTGGAATAGCTGCAAATACACCAACACGAATAAAGATGATGTAAATGAGTAAAGCAAGTGCCGCTACAAGCAGGTTACTCAGTGGTCCAGCGACGGAAACAAGAATCCCAGCAAGCCTTGGCCTTTTAAAATGAAATCGATTGACAGGTACGGGTCGTGCCCACCCAAACCCTGCTAGGAAAATCAGAATCGTACCAAAAGGATCTAAATGAGCAATTGGGTTTAAGGTTAATCTCCCCTGCCGCTTGGCTGTGTCATCACCAAACTTATAGGCCACATACGCATGAGCAAACTCATGCACCGTAAAGGCCACCAGTAATGTAATCACTACATATGGAATCAAAGATAAATCAAATGCTAAAAAACCACTTAATTGTTCCACCAAATTTCTCCTTTTTATAGAAAAGTTGTTATTTTCAGTATACAATACTCTTATGATGATATAAAAGAATGATTGGAGAGATTCATTGTGCCATACGTAACAGTAAAAATGCTAGAAGGACGCACTGAAGAACAAAAAAAGGCGCTCGTTGAAAAAGTAATAGCAGCGGTATCTGAAACAACTGGAGCTCCAGATGATAAAATCGTTGTTTTCATTGAGGAAATGACGAAAAATCATTATGCGGTAGGCGGCAAACGTTTAAGCGATCAAGAATAGAAATTAATGAAACCCGTGGTGAATAAGCCACGGGTTTCTATTTTGCGTTATGTAAAGATTAAACCCTTAATGAGCCACGGAAGCCCCTTGCACCATAGTAGGAATCTGCTCCATTGTGGTACGTAAAAACAGTGTCATAGCGACAATCACAAAAAATAGCCCCACCGAGTTTTCGAATAGCAGCAGGCGTCTGCACCCAACTCGACGTCTTCAAGTCAAAATTGCCAAGCTCCTGCAATGCGCGATATTGTTCTTCCGTTAAAAGTTCAATGCCCATTTCCATTGCCATATCCATAGCGCTATTTTCAGGTTTATGTTTTTTTCTGGCTTCCAGTGCTTGACGGTCGTAACAAACACTTCTACGGCCTTTTGGGCTTTCTGCTGAACAATCATAAAAAATATACTCATCGGTGTCCTTATCATATCCAACAACATCTGGTTCACCGCCAGTTGCTTCCATTTCGTTTAACGACCACAGTTTTGATGGGTTAGCTTCCAGCTTTGCTTGAACCTTTGCCCATTCAAGATCACTATGGCGGTTCCTATTTTTCTCAAATCGCTCTTTTAGTGTGTTAAGCAATTCTTCAACTTGTTCTAGTGACAATTCCTTTTTTGCCATGTTGATTTCCTCCTTATAACTCGTCCTTTGTAAGCCTATCTTAATTTTACCCCAAGTTCGCTATTATTTGCAGTGCGAAAAACCATTCATATTTTCGCCACAGGCAAAATCCACGATTTTCCACCTTATCAAATGGCTATTCTGGGAAAACTAACCTAAGATAATTTCAATTTTCTCTTGCAGTCTATTTATAAAACGAATATTATAGAAAAGGATTTTTAAATCGTTCGTCTTTTGGAGGTACATTTTACTATGTTTAAATTATCAGAGTTGAATACAACGGTTAAAAAAGAAGTTTTAGCTGGGATTACGACCTTTTTAACAATGGTGTATGTGGTCGTTGTGAACCCTGTTATTTTATCAGATGCAGGCGTTCCCTTTGAGCAGGTATTTTTAGCCACGATTATCGCAACAGTTGTTGGAACACTATGGATGGCACTCTTTGCAAATTATCCAATTGCGATAGCTCCTGGAATGGGATTAAATGCTTTCTTTGCTTATTCAGTTGTTGGCGCAAATGAAAACATCACGTATCAAACAGCATTTGCCGCTGTATTTGTGGCTGGTATCATTTTTGTGATTTTGTCATTAACCCCGTTTCGCGAAAAATTAATTGAGGCGATTCCACCAAACTTAAAGCATGGGATTACAGCAGGAATTGGTTTATTTATTGCCTTTATTGGTCTTCGTCTTACAGGGATTATCACCGCACACCCAACAAATTTAGTAACACTAGGTGATTTACACTCGCCATCGGTTCTTTTAGCACTAGCTGGATTAGCAATCACCCTTATTTTGATGGCACGTAAAGTAAATGGAGCTTTATTTTTCGGAATGATTATCACGGCATTTATCGCTTATTTTACTGGACAACTTGAGTTTAAAGAAGGATTCGTGAATGCTCCGTCTCTACCTGAAGGTTTAATTATCGCAAATCCATTTGCTGCGCTTGGCGATGTCATTCAGTACGGACTGTATGCTGTTGTCTTTTCATTTTTACTCGTAACAATCTTTGATACAACAGGTACGATGATTGGGGTTGCTGAACAGGCAGGGTTAATGAAAGGAAATGTCATGCCACGTGCTAGACAAGCTCTTCTTGCTGATTCGGTTGGTACAACAGTTGGAGCCATGTTTGGAACAAGTCCTACAAGTGCTTATATTGAATCGTCAACTGGGGTAGCTGCAGGCGGTCGAACTGGTCTCACTACAGTAACAGTTTCCATCTTGTTTATCGTTGCTGCCTTCTTCGGACCATTGGTGAGTGCCGTTTCTGGAATTGCTGCGATTACAGCACCGACCTTAATTATTGTTGGGTCACTCATGATGGGAAGCATTGCACAAATCAAATGGAATGAGATAGACGAAGCCTTTCCGGCATTCTTGATTATTCTGAGCATGCCACTCACATCGAGCATTGCAACAGGGATTGCGTTAGGCTTTATCTCCTACCCACTTATGAAGGTGGTTATGGGTAAATGGAGAGAAGTGCACCCACTTGTTTATCTATTTGCCGTATTGTTTTTCTACCAACTTGCATTTTTACCTCACTGATACAAAAAAACTCGGCAGGTTTTACCTGCCGAGTTTTCTATTAATGTTTTACAAGATTGCGAAGAGATTCGATATATTGATAAGCTTCTTCGACTTCTTCGTCTGTATAACGTTGCTTCGCTTTTAATGTAAATACCTTCTCTTTGACTTCTTCCTTTTCAAGTCCCTCAAAGTATAAAACAGTAGACACAAGCTCTAAAAAGCGCGCACTTTGTTCATTTAAGACTTGCATGCAGTCATCAAGTGGAGGCATGTCCAATTGGTAATGTCCCAAAAACTGCTCGCCTTTTTCAGTCAATCCGTAGCGATACTGATAATAGCCACCTTTTTTCTCTTTGACCTCATCTAAAAATCCAAGATTGCAGAGCTCCTCCACACGCAGTGTGAGTTCCTCTGAGTATGGCCCGTAAAAATGGAAGTTGTACTTTTCGTAAAATGGATAATCAATTTTTTTGGCGATATAAATCATTTTTTGAAGCTTTTTTCGACCCGTGATTTCCCCTGCAGCAGCGAATGCCTTCATTACTTTTGCATGTTCTGTTAACAAAACCCCTTCATCTCCTCATCCGAAATTAGCCAATTTTATTACGTCTATATATCTAAAACATCTTTTATTTTCTGTTTTACTGTATAGTCATTTGGTAATTTTTCAATCATGTCTTGTGGAAAATATAGCTTGTGATCTGTTCGCCTTTTTCCAGAAATGGCATCCACAATTTCGGACTGCCTTGATAATTCACGAATCTCACCATTTGGCATTAGTAAGTTGATTGGAAGTCTTTCCTCTTCCTCACCCGGCCGGTAAAAATCATACGGCAAATCTGATGATGAATCGACCACTAAATAATAATTCGGATCAATCCCTGCTTCCTCAAAAAGAGTTCTTAGTTCCATCATCTTCATCATTTGTGCACTAGGGTCAAACTCTGCATATTTAAACAGATTACGATCGAGAAAACGACGGCATAGATCACTTAAAATTTCGTCATCCTCATCCTGCCATACCTGAAAATAGAAGGTAAAAATAGCTTCATCTAGTTTCACATAATCCTGTAATGTCAATTTTTCTTCAAAAATGGATATCAAATGGACAGGGGCTGTTTTAAATTCGTAGTGTTCCTTGTACAGATGTTTTGCACGATGGAGGATTTTTGTTAAAATGACCTCTGCGCTTCGTGTAACCGGATGGAAATACACTTGCCAATACATTTGATATCGGCTCATAATGTAATCTTCAACCGCATGCATCCCACTGCTTTTAAAAACAACTTGGTCTTCCTGCGGTCTCATGACGCGCAAAATCCGCTCCATGTCAAAGTTTCCGTAGCTAACACCCGTATAATAGGCATCTCGCAATAAATAATCCATACGGTCAGCGTCAATTTGACTGGAGATGAGACTCACGACTAATTTATTTTTATATGTTTTTGCAATCACTTCGGCGACCTTTTTCGGAAAATCATCCCCGACTTGTTTCAGTACACGATTTACTTCTGTGTCCCCAACAATGATTGCTTGTGTAAATTCTTCATGATCATAATGAAATACTTTTTCAAATGAATGTGAGAATGGTCCGTGACCCAGATCGTGAAGTAGCGCTGCACATAAGCATAATAAGCGCTCCTCGTCATTTAACAAGGGGCGTTCACGAAATACATCATCGATAATTCTTCGGACAATTTCATACACACCTAATGAATGGTTAAAACGGCTATGTTCCGCCCCGTGGAAGGTAAAATAGGTTGTCCCTAATTGGCGGATGCGGCGCAATCTTTGAAACTCCGATGTTGCGACGAGTTCCCAAATCACTTTATCCTGAACATGAACATACCTATGTACAGGGTCCTTAAACACCTTTTCTTCACTTAATTTCCCATTGGAATTTGTCATGTATTCAACCTCTTCCATACTGGCATGCTATTATTATATATTTTTATCACTGACAAAAAAACCTAAAATTCTCCATAAGTCGCCTCTAACCAAGTCATATCAATGGTTGGAAAATTTTTCGACATGCATTAGGACTTCTAGGTAGATTTTAGGAATCCCTGCATAAAAGCATAAAAAAACACCTTTTCTCTTAGGAGAGAAAGGCGATGTTAGTCCATTTTCAGTTTCTTCATGACTTTTTCAATCAACTCGTCTTCAGTTGGAGCTGATACCGGACGGTTGTTAACGAATGCGAATGATTTCTTTCTACCAGGGCCACAGTATGATTGGCAGCGGATATCAATTGTTGCCTCACCATCTACTTCCTTTAGGCGTGGCACTAAGGTTTTAATATTGGTTGCCTGGCAATCATCACAGATGCGAAATTCGTTTGCCATATTACGTACAATCCCTTCATTTTGTAAATTCCTAGTCGTTCATCTATTTGATCAATCATGCTTAGCATGACGATTCCCTTTAAAAACACTACATGGTATTTTAACCCTTTCAACATAGCCATTGCAAGGGACCGAGATAATTTTCAAAAATTCTCCACAAGTACGAGTTGGAATATTTAAATATAAATAAATAAGTCTACTATCCTTTTACAAATAGGGTATAAAGTTCGAATCTATTGACCAATATAAGTAATAACCTAACGCAACTATATACATTTATATTGGGAGATGAATAAATATGAAAGAAAGACAAGATGCTTGGACAGAAGAAAATGATCTATTATTAGCTGAAACTGTTCTAAAACACGTAAGAGAGGGTAGTACACAATTAAATGCATTCGAAGAGGTTGGAGACAAATTAAACCGTACTTCAGCTGCTTGTGGTTTCCGTTGGAATGCGGTTGTCCGTCATAGCTACGAGAAAGACTTACAGCTTGCGAAAAAACACCGTAAACAACGCCAGCGTGCACTTGGTAAAAACCAACCTGTGAAAAAGCAACTTTTGTATACACCACCAACTCCAAGTCTAGAAGAATTTGCGGACGAGTTACCACTCTTTCCATCTGAATCTACAAGTATTCGTCAGGAAACACGAGTACCGCAGTATTCGACTTCTAGGCCACAATTGACGATTGATTCCGTGATTTCTTATCTTCAATCTATGGGCAGCACAAGTCTCGGGATTGAGGCACTGAAATCTGAGAATGAGAGATTGAAAAAAGAAAAGAATGAGATACTTCGCAAAAATGAAGAGCTCGAAAAGAAAATTGCCCAGTTGGAGCAAAGCTCAGCCAATATTCAAGAAGACTACGAAACATTAATGAAGATTATGAACCGTGCAAGAAAACTAGTCTTATTCGAAGAAGAAGAACGTCCGGCCACATCCTTCAAAATGGACCGCAACGGAAATTTGGAGAAAATGGCGGAATAGAGTAGATAAACCCCCTGGCTGTTTGTTTTTTACAAACGGCGCAGGGGGTTTTTTTAAAAAATGGCCTATTGTGTCTGGAAATTCGACTGTTTCAATCATTTTTTCTGGTGTAAAATAAAAGATAACTGTCATCCCATGTTGTATACCGTAGAAATAACTTTGGTCCAATAGAGTACTTTGTAGATTGTATATATATCTGTCATTATCTTGATACTCATTTTCTATCACCGCATCCGACGGCAAATGATTTGCCAATAGCTGATAAGCTTCCTCAACTGTGGCAACAGGCTTTTTCAATGTAATCATTGGTTTTTCACAACGCCCCGCTCCGATTGTTCTACATTTTAGCATTAAGGTATCGGTCTCATAATCCCGATCTGATGTCTTTTCCATATGGAGTTCAAGGTGTTCTAGTTTATCATAAAACCCACCTTTTGCAGTGGTTGCAACCGTTGTCGGAACCATTTGGCCATTTTCAAGCGCATATTTATCTTCATCAAACTGTACTCCTTCATGGACTTCCTCAACCACTTCCTCAACTGGTGCAACCACTTCGGTTGCCTCTTTGTCAACACCCGTCACAATAACTGTTCCAACTATAACCCCAAACCCAACCAGGGTCACTGATCCCGCCATTTTACTAGTCACAAATGCTTCCCCTGCTCGTTCAACCAAACGTCTTACTACACTTTGTTTCCCACTCGATGTCTGTCTTTCAAACAACTTTCTGAACCCTTCGCTTAACAACTGAAATGTTAACAGAAGCAAGGTTAACGCAACCGCTGGCGCTAACGGAATCCACACAGCCTTCATCACTTCATACCTAGCCGCCGACAATAATCCAGGCCAATCAAAAAAGCCTGTTATAGAAAAGTAACCGGATTCATCTAGGAATGTCCCACCACCGGGAATGTAGATAATGGTATGTTCAATGAAGTATTGGAATAACGCAAGCTGCCCCAATAGTAAGGTTACACGTGCCAAATCATTAAAAAAGTTCACGACTAAGCTTTGAATAACAGATGGGAAATAGTGCATCACCGATAGTTGAAATGGTGTACTGCCTACTGTCACACTCGCTTGTACAAACTCTTTTTGAGACACCTCATAGATTTCATTTGCAAAAATATAGCTGACCCGTCCGACTTCAATAAGTGCAATTAAAAGGACTTTCCAATACACGCCGTTATCCAAGCCATCAGCAGGAATGATCTCCAACAGCAAAATTGCTGCAAATATTGTTGGAATACTCCCAAACAGAGAATACCAACCATTTGACACCATATAAGCAATTCCTTTTTTCGTCGAAGCCAAAAAGGCCATCGGAATCGCAATCATGTATCGTATCAATGTAATCAACAGGATTATTTTTAACGTATCCTTTGCACCGTTTACTAGCATACTCAATATGTCTCCTGCTTCACGGTCTGTTCCTAGTGGGTCTTCCAGGGAAGGTGGAAACGGCGCTCTTCCAATTTCGCCGCCTTCGTAAAATCTCATTCGGTGTTCGGGAAGAGTATCATCAATAAATGGCAAATGTGGTCCAATAAAGCTAATAAATAGCATAAATGCAAACATGGCTAAACCTGTCCAAAGCGACCAATTTTTCATGAGTTCCCCTCCTCCCTAAGATCCTGGCTTTAAGTACGAAATAATAAATAGAACAAATAACCAAATAAATGCATATTGAAAAAACACCTTTGTAATCTGGGTCCAAATATTTCGCTTCTCCACACCGTATTTATTTTGCCAAATCACCGACACGATTTGAGTGATTAATAGGAGAACGACAAAACAGAAAGAAATTTCTACGATTAGTCCCGTTTCCGGAAAGTCGATAAATGGTAGATTCTCGTTTTTACTTGAATCCAACCGTTTAATCGATACCATCATTCGCCAAGCCGCACCCTTATACTCCATCAACCACTCAACAATGAATAGATTTGAAACCACATATGTCATAACAACGCCAAGATGCTGTAAAATCGAGCGTATGCACTTTTTCAAGATATGCTTATGTATGACAAATCTTTGTGCCAGACCCTTTGCCCGAGCATATTGGATGTACATCTCCCCATCCTCGTTAGTGAGGGCAGTAAAGGTGATTCTAGCAAAATACATCATTGGGTAAAGTGACACAAAAATTCCCGGTAAAAAGAAGTTAAACCACTGGTCATGTCCAAAAAAGTCAATAAAATTAAAGTGGATCAAAATGACCCATTGCAGCACGATAATCATAAAAAAATCTGGTAAAGAATTGAGGAAAGAGGTTACCCCTGTTCCTAAAAAGTTCAAGTATGTATACCGATTGCGATAATCAAAAATTCCTTTTGCCATCCCTAAAGTAATCGCTAACAAAAAGGCCGTCGCAATCACCGATAAACTTCTAGGAAAATATTCAAGGACGATTTCTTCAAATGGCTCCTTATTTTTAGTTGCCCCAAGACTGCCCTCAGTCTGGAAATTACTGATAAATTGCTTGATTGTTTCCCAGCTATCGGAAACAGGTAGCATTGTTCTTAAGGTAGAAAAAAATGTTGAAACATCCCCATTGCCTAAAAAATAAGCAATCCCTAGGACAACAAATCCAAAATAGAGAATCGAAATTAAATCTCTTCCACTAAACACTCTTAATCTATTGAGCAACCAAATCCCTCCCTTACCAGATTACTAATTGTAAAAAATAGGAATATATACCACTAGCCTACCATAATTATTATTTTCGGAAAATACCCATAATATAAAACATAGGGAACTAACGAGTCGTTTCAAAAATTTATAAACGGTTGTGCGGAATGATTGGCCCCATTTTTCACGAGACTTGTTCTCGTGGACAAACACTGACAAATTCATTTGCTAAATGTCTCTGAGAACGCATCTCTGGCCTAAAAACCAAAAAACCAGAGGAATCCCTCTGGTCGCCAATTACTCTCTATTATTTTTGAAACAATTCAATCCATTCCCCGTCTGGCCCGGTGAAGAAAACGTATTTAGCCCCGCTTGGGAGCGTCGTAATGTTTTCATCAACAAACGTAACACCGTGCTCTTTGACTCTCGCAATTTCTTCTTCAATATTCTCAACGGTAAATGCGATATGATGAACCTTTCCTTCTGTTGGAAGGTTTGGATTATAACCAGAGATTAGCTCAATGACCGTTTCGTCTGAATTACTAAAGCCTAGGAAGGCTAGTTTCAAGTTTGGGTCAACGTGGTCCTGTTTTTCTAGCAACTCTAACCCCAATACTCTTGTATAAAACTCAATGGTTGTGTCTAAATCCTTTACTTGGATTCCAACATGTTCTAGTTTTTTAAGCGGCATTTTTTTGCTCTCTCCTTTTACGAATGACCTTTGGTCGATATTTAACGCCGATGTAGGTCACAGCAAGTGCCAAGACCAGCACCCCACCTTTTACAATTTCAAATGCATAGTATGGTAGATTTAGCATGGTTAGTCCATTTAAAAGAACACCGATTAGCGCTGCTCCAAAAAAGGTTCCAAGTGCATTTGGTTTTCCAGCACCAAGCACGGAAAATCCAACAAACACCGCAGCAACAGATTCCATTAACAACGAAGCGCCAGAATCAATTTGTCCCGAACCGACACGCGCTGTAAACAAAATTCCCGCCATTGACGCAAACACACCAGAAACGGTATAAGCAATCAACTTTACCTTGTTTGTGTTAATACCTGACAATCTAGCAGCTTCTGCATTTCCACCTGTCATATATAAAATTCGGCCCCATCTTGTATGGTTAAGAATCACATAAGCAAGAAGCACGAAAACGAGCATAATCCAGACCGGAACCGGTAATCCAAGCATCTTCCCTTGCCCAATCCATAAAAATGCTTGGCTGAACTCACCAGGCGCAGTCCCGCCACTCGTCAATGGCATATGGTTGTAGATGGAATACCCTTCCGTATAGGTCCGATGAAGACCTGATACGATATACATCATTCCGAGTGTCGCGAGTAAATCCGGTATCCCTATTTTTACAATCAAAAACGTGTTTACAAGACCAACCGCAACCCCAACTAATAGCGGTAAAAGCAGTACCACCCATAGCGGTAACTCATACCACACCATCAAGGACGCCGTAATCACGACTGACAATGACATCGTTGACCCTACTGATAAGTCAAATCCGTCAACAACAAGCGTAAATGTAACCCCTAACGCAAGAAGTGTTACAATTGAGATAGATCGTAAAATATCTGATAGATTTCCATATGAAAAAAATGCACTGTTCACAGTACTAAAATAGATTAAGATAAAGCCCATTAATAAAATTGCCCCGTATTTAAACAGGAAGCTGATGATATTCCCTTTCATGTACGTCATCCTTTCCACCACTAGCATACAAAAGGATTTGATCCTGTGTTGCCTCTTCTCCTGAAAGTTCCTTTACGATTTCTCCGTCATACATGACAAGAATCCGGTCTGAAATTCTTATAATCTCATCCATTTCAGAAGAAAAATAAAGAATCCCTTTCCCCTCATCGGCGAGGGAATAAATAAGCTTGAAAATATCCTGCTTCGCACCTACATCAACCCCTTTTGTCGGCTCATCAAACAAATAGAGGCCCGCATTCCGAGAAACCCATTTTCCTATCGCAACCTTTTGCTGGTTTCCTCCACTTAAATGCTCAGCCAGAGTTTCCGTATCGTTTGTTTTAATTCCCAGCAATTCAATAATGGAGCTTGCATAGCTTTTTTCAGCCTTCCGGTTCATAACTAAATACGGTGAGAATTTTTTCAGATTGGCAAAGGATAGATTCGTAGAGATGGACTCATGAATAAACAATCCTTCCTTACGGCGCTCCTCTGAAATAAGCGCAAAACCCGCCTCAATTGCTTGTTGTGAATGAGTAAAATGATGCGATTTTCCCTTCACGATCACATCACCCTGTTCGTAAGGACGAAGGCCAAACAATGTTTTCGCAAGCTCTGTTTTTCCAGCGCCAACTAACCCAACAACCCCAACGATTTCCCCTTCAGAAACCGTAAACGAAACATCGGTAAGCTTTTCCCCATCATCAAGCCCGTTTACCTCTAAAAGAAGATCTCCCTTCACGGCCTTTCGTTTCGAAGTTTGTTCTGTATAGGTACTTCCAAGCATCGTTTCAACAACCGTTTTTGGAGTCACCTCTTTTGTTGAAAAAGTGGTAATCGTCCTGCCATCACGCATAATCGTTAACCTGTCGCAGATTTCAAACACCTCTGGCAATCGGTGCGAGATAAAAACACAACCGACTCCTTTTTCCTTCAGTGTTTTTACAATATCGAAAAGGTACTTTGTTTCCTCAATCGATAATGGTGCAGTTGGCTCGTCAAAAATGATAACCTTCGCTTCATGTGCGAGGGCTCTCGCGATCAACACCAACTGCTTTTCAGCAAGCGATAACTCTAATGCCTGTTTTGTCATGGGTATATCCGTGACATTCAAGAGCTTTAGAATCGAGGCTGCTTTTTCATGAAGCTTTCTTTTATTGATGAACAAGCTTTTTTCAGTTGAAAAGGTATCGAGTAAAATATTTTCAGCAACTGTTAACTGCGGTACAATCGCCGTGTCGACCTCTTGATAGACAATGTGAATGCCAGTTGATTTTGCATCCTTCGGAGAACGAATCTCAATTGTTTTGTCTTCAAGAGTAATCACCCCTGTATCTAGCTCATACGCTCCTGATAGAATTTTCATCAGCGTGCTTTTTCCAGCACCATTTGCCCCTAGCAACGCGTGAACCTCGCCCCTTTGTAGCTCAAAAGAAGCATTCTCTAGTGCAATCACGTTACCAAAACTTTTTGTAATTTCCTTCATTTCGAGTAAAGGCATCTACATATCCTCCTTTACAGAGGACCTCAGGAGGCCCTCTTTTTTACTCTCCAGCTTCAAGCTTTTTCAACTCATCTGTGTAACCTTGCTCGCTTTTACCCCAGCCCTCAATGTATTGGTCAAGCTCTGCAGTTGTAATTTTTTCTTCAGGCAGTGCATCCTTTGTTACAAAAACGGGCTCTAGTTTTACTCGTTCTGGTGTTTCATCACCATTTAGTTTTTGGTAGGCAAAACGAACTTGAATACGTCCGATATCTTTTGGATCAACCGCTGCAGATGCAACCCATGGGCTGTTTTCTGCCTGAATCATTTGTAAATCTTCATCACTCATGTCAATTCCATACACTTTAATATCTGTACGGCCTGCTTGTTCAATTGCACGAACAGCACCTTTTGCAAATTCATCCCACGCTGCCCACACTGCTGTAATTTGGCCTTCTTCTGGATATTGCTTTAATAGAGCTTCCATCTGTGCTTGTGTATCAAGTGCAGTGTTAGCAGTTGCTGCACCAAATGTTGCGATTTCCTTTATGCCAGTATTGTTGTCAAGAAACTCTTGATAGGCGATTTGGCGTCTTTCCATTGGAGCAAAGCCAGCCACCCAAATTTTCACGATATTTGCTTCACCGCCAGCATCTTCCGCTAATTTCTCTAGTGTCATTTGCGCCATTTGCTGGTCGCCTTGTTCAAGAACAGTAACTCCATCAACTTCTACTTCCGCATCAAACACTACAACTGGAATACCTTTTTCAACTGCTTTTTGTATAGAGCTTTGTAGGGCTTCTTTTGTCCCATGGTCAACTAAAATGGCATCAAAGCCTTGGTTTACCGCTGCATCGACGTTTGACGCCATTTTTGCTAGGTCTCCCTCAGATGTAAAAACAGTTGTTTCACCCGCGAATTTTTTCACTTGCTCTTCAACGCCTTCAATATATTGAGCAGAAAAAGTTCCTAAGTTTTGTTGCATAATTAAAGCGATTTTTTTGTTTGCTAATGGATGATCAGAGTTTTTTACTTCTGTACTATCTGTTTTCGTCGTTTCCTCTGCTACTTTTGGTTGGCAACCAACCAATACTGCGATAATTAGTAACGCTGTGAATAATAATTTTGTTAATTTCATTGTTTTTCTCCCCTTTTTTGTGTTTGTAATTCTATTTTTAAAATCTACTTTTACGGATTAAAAGCCATCACTCTCCTGTTTTAATGAGGCCATTTTTAACAAAAATAAAAGCCTCTTTCTCATCAGAAAGAGGCTTGAAGCATACAAAAGTCTTCGCACCTCTTATCTACCAGAAAGAAAAATCCTTCTGTTGGAATTAGCACCGTGCCTTACGGGTTATACCCGGCGAAAAAAAATCGCCCCATCTCACAATGGTATTACGGTCGGTTGCTGGGCGTCATAGGGCCAAATCCCTCCGCCTACTCTTGATAAGAGAAAATACAGCAATCATATTCGATTATCTTACTTGACGAGAATCATATCACGCCCAAAAACAAATTTCAATATTTTTATTATAAAAAATATTTTAATAGTGAAAATGTTTTGTGGCTAAAAAATTATGGTGAAACGCAATTGAACGCGCACACCTACACTTATCGACAAAAAAGGACCAGGAGAACCGTCCCCCTGGTCCTACCCCTGGTCCTATAATGCTTTTTCGTTCCGATCAAGCACACGCACATAATTTTGCTCAAATAACGGCATTTCTTCCCCCGTTAGTTGTGACGCGAAAATGTGCTCACTTTCTTTTTTTAGTGTTTGAAGCAGCAATAGCATAACAGTTTGTACTGTAAGGTTTGGGTCAACTAACTCCGCCAAGGAAGCCATTGTTTCAGGCTTTACATCTGGGTAAACAAATTTCGTCTCCGCACCTTGCAGGCCTATATCATAAAATCGACGAATGATGTCTGCTCGTTCTGACCCACTTCCAGTCACACCTAAATAAATTTGCACAGCCACTCCATTACGCAAGCGGCGCTGAGATATCCCCGCAAACTTTTTCCCATCTATACTTAAATCATAGCTTCCTGGGCAATACGAACCAACGATTTCTCGTGCAACGATATCGACTTCGTAGCCCTCAAGCATTTTTCGAATGAGTTCAAGCATTGTATCATAGCCGCGGTTGATATCAATCCCTTTTTCAGTCTCAGGAAAAATGAGTGAAATGTTCAACACTCCCTCATCTAATACCACTGCTAGTCCCCCTGAATTCCTGACAATCGCGCGGTAGCCCAATGATTCAAGGAACTTAACCCCTTCATCCAAAAAAGGCAATTTTGTATCCTGAATACCAAGAACGATGGTTTGATGATGAACCCAGGTCCGTGCTGTAGCTGGTGATTCCCCTTTACCCACAAACGCACAAAGAGTGTCATCTATCGCAAACGATTGTAATGCATCAAATTGATAGCCTAGACTAGATTGATCAATAATCCGCCAACTAGGCTGATATAAAAGACTTTCGGTCATATGGCATACTCCTATAATATCAAATGCGCCATGGCGTATTTGCGCCCAGATTTTTTCGAGCTTGCTCGAAAAGTTTCCATTGAAAATCTGTGGCATCCGCCGGAGGCTTTAACTTTATTCAGTCAGAGTTTGAACGCCGACTGAATTGTATACTCTGTTTGCATTCATCCCCACACTTATAGAAGTAGGAGACTACTGAATGAATAAAGTTAAAATACTAGATTAACGATGAGGGCATTAAAAGAAATAAACCCCAAAAAACCAGGCTATGCCTGGTTCCTATACCGTCCTATTTTACCCTTAATTTACGTATTTAGCTACCTCATGTCGTGAGGTTTTATTCATTTTAAAGGCAATCATTTGATTGATTTTTTTCGTTACGGCCTCAACTGTTGTATCTAACGTAATGGCGAATTCTTTAAATAATATTTTTTGAATATAAAGAAGTAGTCGGCGGTCATGTTCCGACAATTTTTTATCGTTCATTTCGAGTTCATGCTTTTTACATAGCAATGTATTAAGTACTCTTGAAATTTCTTGTCTATCTCCAGACGAAGCGATCCCAGAATAAGCCTTTTGACGTTCCGAACTATTATCAATCCACTGAATTCCTGGTAGCTTAAAGGATTCTAAGAGTTCCTCTGATTCACTTTTTTCAATGATTCCTTGCATTAAAATCCGGTCATTATCCACTGGGTTTTGGATTATCAACGAGTTATCTTCAATTGGGTGCATTATATAATAAGTCCGAGTCATACCACCATATGTTTTTTCACATATATCATCTATTTGGCAAATACCCACGTTCGAATAAATCACTAGATCACCTATGTTAAACATGTATCATGCTCCTATCCAATGGATTGTCAACTTAGTTGACTTTATTTAATCATACACCAAAATTAAAAAAATATCAACTTGGTTGACAAAATAAACCCTCAGTCTAATTTCGTCAACTTAGTTGACAGTATCTATTAATTTTTGTATAGTAATGGCGATTATAAAATCGGGAGTGGAATTTATGGACCCTGTACTTCAACATTTAGATTTAATCGACCTCTTAAGTGAGAGACATGGTCAACTTCGAGGGATTGCAGAAAAATTATGGAACGAGACTAGCGACATCGCGATTTCAAATTCAGAATGGTATATCATGTCGCGTATCTATAAAAGACAAACAACGATTGCGAATGTTTCTAAAAATGTCGATATAACGAGGCAAGCTACTCATAAATTTATTAAAAACTTAAAAGCAAAAGGGCTAGTCAACGTAATGGATGGTGAAAACAATAAAAAGGAAAAACGAATCGAATTAACACCCCTTGGTGAAGAATGCTATGAGAAAAATGAGGAACTAAAAGCAACAATTGAAAAGCAAATCCTAGAAAAAATCGGGGAAGAACAAGTAGAGCTGCTTAAAAGAGTATTAAAAATGGATTGGAAAATTTGAAATTTAGTCATTAGAGTGCGTGGCTGACGATTTACTGCCACTGTTTCAGAAATACTGCCGTTAATCTTAATTTACTGCCACTATTTTGAAATTACTGCCACTAATCGTAATTTACTGCCACTAGCAAAAATACACCCACCCATAAAAAATGGCCATGTCCTAAAGACATGGCCATTATTCTTACAACGCTTGAGCTGCTGTGATTAAAGCAAGTTTATAAACATCCTCAGAGTTACATCCGCGTGATAGGTCGTTTACTGGCTGATTTAAGCCCTGTAAAATTGGACCAACCGCTTCAAAGTTTCCTAGTCGCTGTGCGATTTTATACCCAATATTACCCGATTCAAGACTCGGGAAAACAAATACATTCGCGTCACCCTTGATGATGGAATCCGGTGCTTTTTTCTTTGCAACAGATGGAACAAATGCTGCATCAAATTGGAATTCTCCGTCCAATACTAAGGCAGGATTCATTTCCTTTGCAATTTTGACAGCTTCTACTACCTTTTCTGTTTCAGGTGATTTGGCAGAACCTTTTGTTGAAAAGCTCAACAATGCCACTCTTGGTTCAATATCGAACATATCCGCAGTATTAGCACTCTCAATAGCGATCTCCGCTAAGTCCTGGCTATCTGGTGCAATATTAATCGCACAATCGGCAAATACATACTTCTCATCGTCACGAACCATGATAAACACACCAGACGTCTTTTTCACACCTTGCTTGGTTTTAATGATTTGAAGGGCAGGGCGAACCGTGTCTGCAGTCGAATGTGCTGCACCACTTACAAGCCCGTGTGCTTTACCGGTATACACGAGCATAGTTCCGAAGTAGTTTTCATCCTTAAGGATCTTACGAGCGTCCTCCTCGGTTGCTTTGCCCTTACGTCGTTCAACAAATGAAGCGACTAGCTGATCGAACTCGGGGTATGAATTCGCATCGTAGATTTCCACGCCTTCAAGGGAAACACCAAGTTCCTTCGCTTTGCTTTCAACCGCTGCTTTTTCACCAACTACGATTGGTACAAGCACCTTTTCACTTGCCAAACGGCTTACTGCTGTTAAAATACGCTCATCTAATCCTTCTGGAAAAACAATTTTCATGTCCTTCCCAGATACCTTTTCTTTTAATTGAGTAAATAAATCGCTCACCCTTATTCCTCCTAGCACGTTATTAATGCATTTTATGTAAGACGGGCTCATCGATCGCCCTGAAAAACTGCCAACCATTAGAATACGGCTTTTTTCACAAATTGAAAACCAAAAAGCCTTAAAAATCATGTGACAGTATTATGTCACTATCTTCAATTTTCCCAACAACCTGACAAATTACTCACACTCACTTTTGTTCACAAAATCTCCTAAGGTTTAATCACTTTGCTATAGGGGAAACTGTGATATAGTAGTGTTGAATACATAACCATGTGAAAAAATAAGGAGTGATTGTAATGGCTGAAGCAGCACAAACGCTTGATGGCTGGTATTGCCTTCATGATTTTCGTTCAATCGATTGGACGTCTTGGAAAACCCTTTCTAGTGACGAGCGACAAGCAGCAATTCATGAATTTCTTGGTTTAGTAGAAAAGTGGAATAAAACTCAAGCAGAGAACCAAGGAAGCCATGCATTATATACAGTTGTCGGCCAAAAAGCTGATTTCATGATGATGATTCTTCGCCCAACAATGGAAGAATTAAATGAAATCGAAAATGAATTCAATAAAACAAAGCTTGCTGAATACACAATTCCTACATATTCGTATGTTTCTGTTGTTGAATTAAGTAACTATGTAGCAGGCGAAAGCAATGAGGATCCATACCAAAATCCTTACGTACGCGGACGTTTATACCCAACCTTACCGAAGAACAAATATGTTTGCTTCTATCCAATGGATAAGCGCCGTGATGGCAATGACAACTGGTACATGCTTTCAATGGAAGAACGCAAAGAGCTTATGCGCAGCCACGGTATGATTGGCCGCCAATATGCAGGAATCGTAAAACAAATCATCACAGGCTCTGTCGGCTTTGATGATTACGAATGGGGCGTAACCCTATTCTCAGACGATGTGCTTCAATTCAAGAAGCTTGTCTATGAAATGCGCTTTGACGAAGTAAGTGCTCGATACGGCGAATTCGGAGCATTCTTCGTTGGAAACATTTTAACTGAAGAAAAAGTACCACAATTCCTACACATTAATTAAGAAAAGTGACATGCGCCCGCTTATCGGCGACAAGCATAAGACAAGCGCTGACAGAAGGTGCTTTCTACCTTCCGAAGCGCTTGACTTATGACCTCGAGCCGATGGCGCATGAAACTAGACAATAAAAAAAAGAGAGGGGCTTCCTCTCTTTTTTTTATCGATATTCATAATCCTTTTTCCTCGCTCATACAATGCAATGATGAATCCACTAAACAACCCACCAAAAAGTTCTAGTCAAAATCCCAAAAAATAATCAAAAAGTAGGAACCCATCTTTCACCGAAACAATAAGTTAGTAAAGAGGCTTTTTCATTATCCTTGTCTTCTTTTGTAAGTGAGGTGAAAAGATGGCAGTAGTTGCGCACACGGAGCCAGATGTAAAACTGTTAGCAAGGCTGTTACGTGCTGAGGCTGAAGGCGAAGGCAAACAAGGCATGCTATTAGTAGGGAATGTTGGGGTAAATCGCGCAAGATCACGTTGTCTGGATTTCAAAGATATTAACACCATTCGAAAAATGGTCTTTCAAAGTCCTGGCGGCTTTGAAGCTACCCAAAAGGGCTATTTCTACCAGGCCGCTCGACCGACCGAGATTGCACTTGCACGAAGAGTACAAAAAGGAGAAAGATTTCACCCAGCCAGGTTTTCTTTATGGTTTTTTGAACCATCAGGAAACTGTCCGGCACAATGGTATAACCAGTGGAACGTAGGAAGGTTTAAAGTACACTGCTTCTACCAACCAACACAGGAGGATTGTCCAGACGTTTACTAAGGCATTTGCCTTTATTTAAAAAAGAGAAAAACATAACAATCTGAGGAGGGCTTACATTGAGTAAAGATAATCAATCAATGCAAAATCCGTATGCTGCTTACGGGTATAACCCACAAAACATGGGCCAGTATGGAGGTTACATGGATCCAAACCAATTCGCATATGGGGGATATCCATACCAACAGCAACAACAAGGAGGCTTTCAAGCACCACAAACGCCAACTTTCGTTCCAACGGGTGGGGTTGCGCAAAATGTACCGGGTATGCTTCCAATCGAAGAATCGTATATTGAAAACATTCTTCGCTTGAACAAAGGAAAGCTAGCGACTGTCTATATGGGCTTTGATAACACAAACCAACAAAAGGTCTTCAAAGGTGTGATTGAAGCTGCAGGACGTGATCACATCATTTTAAGTGATCCGCAAACAGGCATGCGCTACTTATTATTAATGGTATACTTACAATACATTACATTCGACGAAGAAATTGAGTATGAATATCCATTTGGAGCTAATGCTGGTCTAGTCAATTATCCACCACGCTAAAAAGCAAGGAGTGTCCACGGACACTCCTTTTACATTTGTCCTGCATTGCTCTTTTCTTTTTACATATGTTTTACAGCAGCCACCATTAATAATACCCAGCCTAGTAAAAAGGCAACGCCACCAAGCGGTGTGATGGCACCAAGGATTTTAATTCCAGTCACACTTAAAACGTACAAGCTTCCAGAAAATAAAATGATCCCCACAAGCAAACTCCAACCTGCCGTTGTAATTAAACTAACTTGTGAAAACTTGTCCGCTAAAAAGGCAACAATAAACAATCCGATTGCATGAAACATTTGATATTGAACGGCTGTATTCCAAGTTTTTAAGTATTTTTCGGTGATTTTTCCTTCTAAACCATGGGCACCAAATGCACCAAGCGCAACTGCTAAAAATGCATTAATCGCTCCCAATATTAAGAACAATTTCATTTTCGTTCTCCATCCTTTTTTTGAAATTCGTATTTTTATTCTACCATATTCATTATAAGATAGGAGTAGGACTCAAGACCACAAAGGAGTTTTAACATGAACTACGAGATTATTCCTGTTGGAGACATGGCCTTGCAGATTCTATACAAGAAGCCAGCTTCAGACAGCTTGCAGCGTCAAATCCAGCAAACGACGAAACAAATTGAAAAACTGAATATATTAGAGGTTGTTGAACTCGTTCCAGCCTTTCAATCAATTACAGTTTACTATAATCCGATTCTCACTACCTATAAAAGTCTTTTTGCGCAGGTTGCTGAGATTTGTGAGGCTCATTCCACAGAACAAAGCACCTCTTTAAAAGAGATTATTGTGATTCCAACCTGTTATGATGGCGAGGACATCGAGAGTGTTGCACGCAGGCACGGGCTCTCAATCGAAGATGTGATTTCCATCCATAGTAACGTCGATTATCTCGTGTATATGATTGGCTTTTTACCAGGCTTCCCGTATTTAAAAGGGCTTCCACCTACGCTTAGCACACCACGCCTTGCAAACCCCCGGTTAAGAGTTCCAAAAGGGGCAGTCGGCATCGGCGGTGACCAAACAGGGGTGTATCCACTCGAATCACCAGGAGGGTGGAATCTCATCGGACGAACGCCGGTACCTTTATTTGACCCGGAGAGGCATAATCCGTTTTTGCTAAAAGCAGGGGATTACCTCCGCTTCACCCCCATTTCAGCCGAGGAATATCAGGAAATTGAAAATCTAGTAAAAGAAAACCAATACAAGGTAGAGGTGAAAAAAATTGAAAATGATTGATCTAAATTGTGACTTAGGCGAGAGCTTTGGCACCTATAAAATCGGGAAAGACGAGGAGGTCCTCTCCTTTATTTCCAGTGCAAACGTCGCTTGTGGGTTTCACGCAGGCGACCCGCATGTAATCAACCAAACGGTACAACTGGCAAAAAAATATGGCGTCGCGATCGGTGCCCATCCAGGCTTTCAGGACCTTGTCGGATTCGGCAGGAGAGCCATGGCGGTTTCACCAAAAGACGTCTATGATCTCGTTCTCTATCAAATCGGTGCTCTCTCTGCATTTTGTAAGGCACATGAAGTGAAACTCTCTCACGTAAAACCACATGGTGCTCTTTATAATATGGCTGCAGTTGACACTACCCTTGCCGAGGCAATTGCTGAGGCTGTCCGTATATTTGATCCAACTCTTTCACTCTATGGACTTGCTGGTAGCAGGTTAGTTGCAGCTGGGGAAGAATACGGCTTACATACGGTGTCTGAAGTGTTCGCTGACCGAACCTATCAACCTAACGGAACATTAACACCAAGGACGCAAGAGGGTGCAGTCATTCATGACAGCAATGTTGCAATCAAACAAGTCCTGCAAATGGTGAAAGAACAAACCGTTCAAACGATAACTGGCGAAATCATCCCAATTAAAGCCGACTCCATCTGCGTTCATGGCGATAATGACCATGCCCTCCAATTTGTACAAGAATTACGACAGGCACTAACCAATGAAGGCATTACAATTAAGGCAATTAGGTGATCATATGGGACAACCACTATTAACCGTCCTTAAAAAAGGGCTCTTAACCACATTTCAGGACCAAGGCCGCTATGGCTACCAACAATTTGGAGTCGTCACAAGTGGAGCAATGGATACTTATTCAAGCCAGATTGCCAATATTCTTGTCGGTAATTCTAGAGGAGAGGCCGTACTTGAAATTACCATGCTTGGCCCGACATTACGGGTAGAAGCAGATTCAATTACACTTGCCGTTTGCGGGGCAGACTTAAGCATGACCGTGAACGGAAACAAAGCCCCATTGTGGAAGTCTTTTGTCGTGACAAAAGGGGACATTATTAAGTTTGGCAAACCCGTATCGGGAACTCGCGCATACGTAGCAGTGGCGGGCGGATTCGAAGCTCAAGAAGTCCTCGGGAGTAAATCCTATTACGCAAAGGCAAAGCTTGGAACAGAGATCAATGATGGCGATCTTATTTACGGTTCTGTTCTTACCCTTCGAAAAAATACAGGGCTCTCGCACCACCTTATTCCAACGTTTGATAAAGAGGTAACCGTTCGAGCAATCCTAGGGCCACATCAGGATTATTTTACCGAGAGCGCCATCGAACATTTTTTTAGCGACACCTTTCAGGCACTTCAAGGGGACCGGATGGGGTTTAGATTAAAGGGAACAAAACCCTTGCAGCATAAAGAAAAAGCAGAAATTGCATCTGACGCGATCCCACTTGGTGGCATCCAAGTTCCAAGTAGTGGCGAGCCAATCATTCTCTTAGCAGACAGGCAAACGACAGGGGGCTATCCTCGAATCGCAACGATCATCTCCGTCGATATTTATAAAATCGCCCAACTACCGCCTGGTGGAACGATTCGATTTGAGCGCTGCAGCATTGAAACTGCCCATAAACTCTATAAAAAAAGAGAGAATTTTCTCCAGAACCTCCATGGGTGACGCACCTTTGGGGGTATTTTTTTGCCCGCTACTTAGATATCGGACACAATTTTACAGATATCGGACAATGATTTAATTTTATCGGACACAAACTTCAATATATCGGAAATTTCCAGCCAGATATCGGACAAAACCCAAAATCAGATAAAAAAAGAGACTCTCTGTTTAGAAATCAAACAGGGAATCCCCATTAGCATCGTCTTCTTCTAATTTCTTTGTGTTTTGGATCGTCGTTGTTTGCGGCATCGTCGGAATGGACTGTACAACCTGTCTCACCGGTTGCACAGGCACTGCTTCAACCCGCTTTACCTCAGCTGGAGCTTCGTCCAACACAAGGTCGCATAAGGTTCGAATAGCCATCAAACGCTCTCTTACCTTTTGTTCACTCTCTTCACTCTTTGCCCTCAACAATTCCTGTTGCATTTTATCTAAAATCTTATTCAAAGATATATTCAAAAAAGTTCACTCCTCTATGCCCGAATATCTACGTTGTAGGAAGGTGTTTGCTGTTGCTTTTTATGCTTTTCTTCATACTTCATACAATGAACCCCAGAAGATTTAAAAACCGTTATAGAGGGCATTGCCTGCGTCTTAAAATTGAAGGCGCGACAGCCACGAGGAAATTTAGGTTCCCATGTCGTATAAAAATGCTTGCATTTTAAGCAATTGACTCGTTCTTGCATCCCTTCACTACCTTTTGTATAATCGATACTCCTATTTTCCCATGAGCAATAGGGGTGCGTCAAACTCACATTTTGACAATCTAGCAATTCGTTTAAAGGCTTTTACAACCGGTTGCACACATTTAGTCTAAGCGTATGAAAAAACCCCTCAGATCGTCTCTGAGGGGTATTTACGCAGGGATTATGTAATATTATTTACCAGCAACTGCGTCTTTAAGAGCTTTACCTGGTTTGAAAGCAGGTACTTTGCTAGCTGCGATTTCGATTTCTTCACCAGTTTGTGGGTTACGGCCTTTACGAGCAGCACGCTCACGAACTTCGAAGTTACCGAATCCGATTAATTGTACCTTATCTCCGCTACTTAATGCATTTTGAACTGCTTCAAATACTGCGTCAACAGCTTTTGTTGCATCTTTTTTAGATAGTTCTGCACTTTCAGCAACTGCACTGATTAGTTCTGTTTTGTTCATAATAAAATTCTCCTCTCCAAATAAGCACATATTCTTTTTACCACTTTTTTCATAGGTTCGCAAGATTTTAGGCTAAAATATCCTATTAAACTGGTGGTATAAGCTATTACATCACTAGATTAGCCAAAAAACAAGCGTTTCAAACCAAAATTATATGAAATTCTTTAAAAAATGTTGTTACTACCAAGTTTTACCGAAATTCTAGATTTTATACAAGGGAATGCTATAAAAAATCGCATGATGAAAGGAGTGTCTCCCATGGCTCGTAGAAAACGTCGCCCCCTCATTCCAGAAGCTAGAGAAGGGCTTGACCAACTCAAAGCAAATGTAATGCGAAAACAAGGCTATCAAACAGATCCCTCTAACCCTGACAACGTAAAATATGAAGTTGCAAAGGAATTAGGGATTCCTTTAAAGGAAGACTACAACGGAAACCTCACGTCCAAGCAAGCAGGCAAAGTCGGTGGCAACATCGGTGGCAATATGGTGAAAGAAATGATCCGCATGGCACAAGAAAACTTGAATAAACGCGGGTAAAGGGGTGTTCGTATGGATAAAAAGAAAAACCGTGTTGGTCAATCTAATCATAGCCAATACAAAGTTGCCAAAGGCCCGAAAGCAAAAGAGTCTGGCTATGAGGCAAGCTATGAATACACAACTGGGAATGAAGTAGGAGAGCCAGATCATAAATAACTCAAAATCCCCTATGCCTTACTTAAGCATAGGGGTCTTCAAATCAAGCTAACCGATATACTCGTGCTTCATACGGCCTTAATTCAATTGACTCTGTAGCCTCGTGTCCATCAATATGATAATTTGCCAACATCAGGCCATCATGCCTAAATTCACCTTCAGGCACACGACAAACGGCATTCTCTCGAGATAGATTCGTTACAACAACCACTTTCTCGTCGCCTAGCGTGCGTGTGTACACATATAGTTGTGGGTCTTCCGCAAGCAGTAAGTCATACACGCCATACGTAAATACTTTATTTGCCTTTTTCAAATCAATCATTTTTTTATAAAAATGCAGCACAGAATCATCATCAGCCTGCTGTTTTTCAACATTGATTTCCATGAAATTTGGATTTACACCCATCCACGGTTCTCCTGCTGTAAATCCAGCATTTTCTGCACTCGACCACTGCATTGGAGTTCGTGAGTTATCCCGGCTTGTCGCCCAGATGATCTCCATAATCTCCTCATGCGGGATACCTTCAGAGCTCTTTTCATGATACAGGTTTTTTGTTGCCACATCATCATATTCTTCGATGGATTGGAATTGAACATTTGTCATTCCAATTTCTTGCCCCTGGTAAATAAAAGGAGTTCCTTGCATGAAAAAGTACATAGCACCTAGCGCTGTAGCACTTTCCTTCCAATAGTCCTTATCATTTCCCCAATTAGATACGACACGTGTTTGGTCATGGTTCTCAATAAACAACGCATTCCAACCCATATTTTCTAGTCCTTTTTGCCATCTCGTAAGGACATGTTTGAGGCCGATTACATCAAGTTCTTGTTTCTCTTCATCCCAAAGCCCCAAATGTTCGAACTGGAACACCATATTGAATTTTCCTTGTTCCTCGCCAACCCATTCGTCCGCATCTTCCACACTTACACCATTTGCTTCACCAACGGTCATAATGTCGTATTTGGCGAAGGTTTCTTTCTTTAATTCTTGTAAGAACTCTTGAATCCCAGGTCGATTCATATGACCGTCAAAAGAAGAAACATATTTTAGACCATGCGGATTGGGCAGATCAGGGAAACCTGGAACTTTTTTAATATGACTAATCGCATCTACCCGGAAACCATCAATGCCTTTATCGAGCCACCAATTAATCGTGGAATATAATTCTGTGCGAACCTCTTTGTTCTCCCAATTGAGGTCAGGCTGCTTTGTTGAGAATATATGCATGTAATATTGACCAGTCGCTTCATCAAATTGCCATGCTGGCCCACCAAAAATACTTTCCCAGTTATTTGGCTCTTTTCCATCTTTTCCATCACGCCAAATATACCAATCCCGTTTTGGGTTATCCGTTGAAGAACGAGATTCGATAAACCATGGGTGTTCATCACTTGTATGGTTAATAACCAAATCAATAATGAGTTTCATGCCACGCTTGTGGGTTTCCTCTAAAAGTTCATCAAAATCAGCCATCGTTCCAAAGTCAGCCATGATGTCTTGATAATCGCTAATATCATAGCCGTTATCATCATTGGGTGATTTGTAAACAGGACAAATCCAAATTACATCGATACCTAGATCTTTTACATAATCTAATTTAGAAATAATCCCCTGTAGATCACCGATACCATCACCATTTGAATCCATAAAGCTTCTTGGATAGATCTGATAGGCAACTGCTTCCTTCCACCATGCTTGCTTCATTTTTGTATCCTCTCTTCCTATTTCTACAGATGGTACTTAGGTCCACCTTCAAATCGTTAACCGATACACTCTTGCCTCATATGGCTTTAATTCCATTTTTTCAATCAATTCATTTTGATCTACATCATAATTGCCAATCAATAATTCATGTGTTTTGTAGCTACATTCTTCTGGCAACTCAAATAATGTATGTTCACTTGAAAAATTCAGTACAACCAATAACTTTTCATCAGCTAATATTCTAGTATACGCGTAAATCGTTGGATGCTCCGGCAACAGCAGGTCATAAGCGCCATACACAATAATCTCATGCTGTTTTCGCAACTCAATCAATTTTTTATAATAATGAAAAATAGAATTTGGATCGTCCACTTGTTTAGCCGCATTAATGTCCCGATAATTCGGATTCAACGAAATCCATGGAGTGCCTGTAGTAAAACCGGCATTCTCACTGTCGTCCCATTGCATCGGGGTACGCGCATTGTCTCTTCCTTTTGCATAGATCGACTGCATAATTTGCTCAGGATCCACACCAGCTTCGACTTTTTCCTTATACATATTTAGGGTTTCGATGTCCTTGTAATCCTCAATGGAATCAAACTGAACATTGGTCATCCCAAGTTCTTCACCTTGATATATATATGGAGTTCCTTGCAACATATGCAAAAACGTTCCGAGCATCTTTGCTGACTCTAGCCAATACTCACCGTCATCACCGAATCTAGACACCATTCTTGGCTGATCGTGATTATTTAAATACAAACTGTTCCAGCCAGAGCCTTCGAGACCTTTTTGCCATTTTGTAAAAGTTTGTTTCAAATCTAATAAATTCAACGGGCGTAAATCCCATTTTCCTGTTGGACCTGAATCTAAATCCATATGCTCAAATTGGAAGACCATGTTTAGCTCATTGCGGTCAGCACCTGTATATTTTTGCGCTTCTTCCGTATCGACACCCGGCATTTCGCCAACGGTCATAATGTCATATTTCGATAACACCTGTTGGTTCATTTCCTGTAAAAATTCATGGATTCGAGGTCCATTCATATAATAAGGTGCACCTGAAGCATATTTTTTTCCTTCCTGCTGCTCACCATTTGGTAATCCCGGAACCTTAGAAATTAAATTAATGACATCCATTCGGAATCCATCTATTCCTTTTTCAAGCCAAAAAGTCATAAGGTCATAGACTTCCTCGCGAACTTTTGGATTCTCCCAATTGAGATCTGGCTGTTTTTTACTAAATAAATGTAGATAGTGTTCATCTGTTTGCTCATCATATTGCCACGCTGAACCGCTAAAAAAGGACTCCCAATTGTTCGGTTCCTTTCCATCTTTAGAAGGGCGCCAAATATAGTAGTCACGGTATAGGTTATCCTTTGATTTTCTGGATTCTTGGAACCACTTATGCTCATCGGATGAGTGGTTCACGACCAAATCCATCATTAGCTTCATTCCGCGCTTATGCATTTGCGAAAGTAGCTCTTCCCAATCAGCCATCGTGCCAAATTCATCCATGATTTCACGGTAGTTGCTGATATCGTAGCCATTATCATCATTTGGGGATTCATAGACAGGGGAGAGCCAAATTACGTCAACACCAAGGTCTTTTAGATAATCAAGCTTTTCCGTGATCCCCTTAAGATCCCCAATTCCATCTCCATTTGTATCCTTAAAGCTTCTTGGGTAAATTTGATACACAACACTTTCTTTCCACCATGTTTTGTTTTCCATTTCCCTCATGCTCTCTTTCTATTTAATCCGTGCGCACGACTTCCGTTCAATTAGTTTTGCCGGTATCGTAATCCGCTTTGGTAAGACATCCGGATTTTTTATTTTTTCAATCAAGCAGCTTGCACCTTCAACCCCAAGCTGAAAAATATCAATATCCACTGAAGTGAGGGGAGGCTTCGAATATTCAGCAAGTAGTACGTTGTTGAAACTTGCAATGGAAACGTCCTCTGGGACTCGAATAGTCAATTCTTCAAAATGACTCATCAGTTCGATTGCGATAAAGTCATCTGTACAAACTAATGCTGTCGGTGTGTCAACCGAACTTAGAAACGATATAATGGCTTCTTTCCCTTTATTCAACGTACTCTTTTGAACGATATAATCCTCATTAAAAGAGATTCCAGCCTCACTTAGCGCTTGTTTGTATCCCTCAAGGCGGTCAAGCATAAACACAAAGTCACCATCATAACCGACAAACGCAATTTTCGTATGACCTAACCCGAGCAAATAGTCCGTTACGACCTTCGTAATGTAGATATTGTCATTGTCGACATACGTGACTCGTTCTGCACCTATCACAGGGCGACCAATCACGGTAAATGGAAAGTCGATCTTTTGTAAATATTTGATGATACGATCATCTGTCCGAGAATAGAGGAGAATCAAGCCATCTACACGACGCCCTTGGACCATTCCAACAACTTCTTCATAGATTTCGTCCTCTGTTCCAGCTGTCGAAAGGTACAATCCATATTTATGTTCACGTGCTTGTACGCTGATCCCTCTAATCACTTCCGGGAAAAACGGATCTTGAAGCACATGGGATGCAGAAAATGGCATCACAACCCCAATGGTTGCTGTGCTATTCACTGCTAAGCTTCGTGCTGTAAAATTAGGATGATACCCGAGCTTATCCATTGCTTCTCGTACTCGTTTTTTCGTTTCTTCACTAATTCGAGGGTTATTTGCTATGACCCTTGAGACAGTGGAAGGCGAGACATTTGCCTCTTTTGCAACATCTTTAATTGTAATAGCCATACATACCCTCACACTCCATTTATGTTAAACGAGTCCAATTGACCCTTCGTTCTCAATGTTTATTTTACAGAGCCCTCTGCAATTCCCTTGATAATGTGTTTTTGCATGAAGAAGTACACAAGTATCACCGGAATGATCGCAAGCGTTAATCCTGCTAGAGCTAAATGCCATTGTTTCGTATATTGGCCAAAGAAGAAGAACATCTTCAATGGAATCGTATGCATTCCTTCTTGGTTAATAACTAGAGATGGTAATAGATAGTCATTCCAAATCCAAATAATATTCAAAATAGCTACTGTTACTGAAATTGGCTTTAACATCGGGAAAATGATGTGCCAGAAAATTTGCCATCTGTTTGCACCATCAATGGTGGCTGCTTCATCTAATGATTTTGAGATTCCTTGTAAGGATCCGTGATATAAGAAAATCGATAAACTACTACCAAAGCCAAGATACATAAAAACGATTCCAAAACGGTTTAATAGTTCCATTTTACCAAACAGGGATACTAATGGAATCATGACTGATTGGAATGGAATCAGCATAGCCGCGATAAAAAGGAAGAAAACGAAACCACTCACTTTTCCTTTGCGACGATTTAATGCGTATGCTGCCATCGATGAAAAAAGAATAATCACCGCAACACCTAAAACCGTAATTAGAACAGAGTTAAAGAATGTGCGGATAAAATCGAGCTCTTCAAATGCTTGAACATAGTTATCAAATGTAAATACATCCGGAAGTTTTAGCGTATCTGTAAAAATTTCACGTTTTGTTTTAAAAGAGTTGACGACCATCAAATAGAAAGGGGAGAGCCAAATTAGGCCAAGGACAATGCCTAGAATTTCAAGCAAATACAATTTTCTTTTTTTACTTTTCATTACATCTCGACCTCCCGTTTCTTATTGATGTACACCTGCGTTAAGGATATGGCCGCCACGATTAAGAAGAAAATAATTGCTTTTGCCTGTCCATACGCATAATTGTTTTCTGAGAATGCGGTTTTGAAAATTTCCATTGCTACCATTTGTGTTGAATTATAAGGGCCGCCACCTGTTAAACTTAGGTTTTGGTCATATAGCTTAAACGTATTAGATAGAGTCAAAAACAAACTTACTGTAAATGCCGGTGCGACAAGTGGGAATGTCACATTTTTAAAACGCTGGAAGCTGCTTGCTCCGTCAATTTCCGCCGCTTCTAATAACTCCTGCGGAACACTTTCCAAATAGGAAATATAAATAATCATGATATATCCAGCCATTTGCCAACTCATGAGAATAACCAATGCCCAAAAACCAGTTGTATCTGTCGATAACCAGCCTTTAAAAGCTGCAATCCCCGTTAAATCTCCAATACTCGCAAATACCTTCATGAAAATAAATTGCCAAATGAACCCGAGGATGAGTCCTCCAATTAAGTTCGGCATGAAAAAGATTGTACGTAAAATATTGTTTGTTTTAAGCTTTTGCGTAACAAGTAATGCTAATGAAAGTCCAAAAAAGTTAATGAGGAAAATCGACACGACTGAGAATTTCACTGTAAACCATAGGGAGTTCATGAATTCCTTATCCTCAAGTAGCTTTTGATAGTTCTCAAGTCCAACAAACTCGGTGATCTTAATTCCGTTCCAGTCTGTAAAAGAATAATAGGTTCCAAAAATTAATGGCACGATTATGACAATTCCAAGTGCAACAAGCGTTGGGGCTAAAAATAACCAATACCATAGATTCCGGTTTCGCATAGTAAATTCCTCCAATTGATCGAAATCTGAAAAATATTTCAATCATATTTGGGGGAGCACGAGCTCCCGTTCATTTTTGTATAAAAGGAGAAAACAAAGCAACCATACGCTGCCTTGTTTTCTATTGTAAGGTCAATCGATTATTTTCTTGTGTCTTCCCAAGCCTTTTGAGATTCCTTCACAAGATCTTCCCAGCTCATCTCATCGCTGATGTATTTTTGAATATTAACACCAAGCTGTTGCTCGCCCCAACCAGTTGGGTAGCCCATGAATACCCAAGGAATTGTTTTTCCTTCTGTTGCGTACTCATACACTGATTTCCCTAGTGGATCAGAAACTTTTGAAGCGTCAAATCCTTCGTATGCAGGGATAAATTTAAAGTCTTCTAGTACCGCTGTTTTTCCTTCTTCAGAAGTATATAACCAGTCTAAGAAGTCTTTTGCAGCTTTTACTTCTGCCTCGTCTTTATTGCTATTTACTGCCCAGTACATTGGAATTCCAACTGGAATTGAATCTTCTTTATAGCCTTCGACAGGAATTGGTAGAATGCTTACTCCGTTATTTGCAAGCTCTTCATCAATACCTGCGATTGAACCATATACCCAGTTACCTTGTTGAATCATTGCCACTCGGCCAGTAGAGAATAATTCTTCTACTTGCATTGCATAATCTAAACTTACAGTTGGTTGAACAGAATACTCATTTTGTAAATCTAGAACCTTCTTAAATGCATCACCATATTTAAAATCTACAGATGCAGAATCGAATGTTCCTAATACATTCCCTTCAAATTCAGGGGATAGGAAAGCATTTGATAAGTGTAAGCCAGTTACCCATTTTTCTTTACCTGGTAGAGCGAACACAGCATCTAAACCTAATTCATCTTTCTTGCTGTCTAATGTTTTTACCGCTTCTTCTAAAGCAGCGAAAGTTGTAATTTCATCTGGATTGATTCCAGCTTTTTCAAATACTGCTGTATTGTAAATTAAGCCATATCCTTCTTGGTTAAAAGGTAGTCCTAACACTTTGTCATCTTGTGTAACTCCTTCAAGAGTTCCTTCTAATGCAGCACCAGCTGCTGCTGTGTCAGAAAGGTCTGCTAAGCTATCTACCCAGTCTGCAACATCTTGAGGTCCACCAATATTATAAATTGTTGGCTCTTCACCTGAAGCAAATTTTGAACGAAGTGCTGCACCGTAATCTTCTCCACCACCGACAGTTGTGATGTTGATTTTTACACCGTCGTGTGACTCTTCATATTGCTTTGCAACAGCTTCAAATTGATCCTTAAATTCCACTTTAAATTGGAAGATATCTACTGTTGTTGTTTTTGAATCGCCTTTAGTTCCACTTGAGCTTTCTCCATCATCCGAAGAACATCCTACAAGAGCCACACTTAATAGGAATAAGAGTGCCATTACTGCAGGAAAAAGTTTCTTTGCTTTCATGATAAAACCCCCAGTTTACATTTTTGAAAGGAAGGAACCGTTGCACAGGTTTAGGAAACCGATTGCATTAATTTGGACTTTTTTGTAGAAATTAGTCATTTTTCTATTCCGTTAATTAAACGCTTTCATTGCGTTTAAAAAATATATACCATTGATATTACTGTGTTCTTTTGATTTCACTGCTATGCGCAATTTGTTGCGCAAACGGTTGCATTCCTTTTACAAGATTTATATTAGCACGGGCAAAAATTAATTACAACAAAAAAGTTTGTGTTTTCATGAAATCGTTAAAACTCACTATTAAGTCCGCCATTACATGAATTGATAAATGGGACTTGCAATGTAACGTTTGGTGTGATATATTTCTCACTGTGAATTAAATGACCACATTTCTCATTTGGTCAATCCACCTAAAGTGAGGTGATCAAGGTGGCGATTGATAGAAAACAGTTAATAATTGAAGCTGCGACTAAATCGTTCTCTTTATTCGGGTACAAGGCCACAACAATGGACCAGGTTGCGAAGCTCGCGAGCGTTGGTAAAGGTACAATTTATACCTTTTTCAAAAACAAAGAGGAGTTATTCGATGAGATCATCAGTACTCTCATTCGGGACATGAAAGTGGTAGCCGAAGAAGCAATGGATGAAAACAGCACTTTTTATGAAAATGCACACCGGATCCTTTTTCGATTACTAGAATTCCGTAAGTCCCACCAGCTAACGATTAAGCTTTTTCAAGAGGAAAGAGATATCGGAACACAGGCAGTTGTTGAGGTTGTACAGCGTGTTGAACAGGCGATTATCAACTATATGAAAGACATGATTCAAGAAGCAATCGATCGCGATGAAATTAAGCCCTGTAACCCAGAGATCACAGCCTTTGTCATGTTAAAGCTTTATGTTTCCTTAATCTTTGATTGGGAACGAAACCACGAACCACTTGAAAAAGAAGAAATTTCAAATTTATTTCAGCTGTATTTCTTTAAAGGGTTAGAGAAATAGTCATGCCATGGGTCCTCAAGTTGAGTACCCATCTTATTTGGCCAAAAATGACCATTTGAATAAAACGGTCATATTTTTATTAGGAGGTTTTTATATGAAGGGATCATCCTTTATTGCTGAATTAAAACATATCCTTTCAAATCGAAAGGTCCTCATTCCAATTTTAGCCGTAGCTTTTGTTCCTGTTCTTTATGCAGGCATGTTTCTCTGGGCGTTTTGGGATCCATACGACCAGATGGAAAATTTACCAGTCGCGATTGTGAATGAGGATGCTGGGGCTGAATTTGAAGGGGAACAGTTACAGCTAGGAAATGAGTTAACGGACAAGCTTTCCAAAAACGACACTTTCGATTTTCACATTGTCTCAATGGAAGAAGGTTATAAAGGTCTTGAAAACAGGGATTATTATATAGTAGTTGAAATTCCTGAAAATTTTTCAAAAAACGCGACTTCTTTATTAGATCGTCAACCACAAAAATTGGAACTTAAATATGTGCCAAACGAAAGCACAAACTTTCTGTCTTCTCAAATTGGGGAAACCGCACTTGAAAAAATAAAGGCAGAAGTATCAAAGAATGTTACAGCCACCTACGCTGAAACCATGTTTGGCAAGGTTCAAAACCTAGCAGACGGTTTAACCCAAGCAAGTGAAGGTTCTGAACAACTTGCGGAAGGTGTAGCAAAAGTAAATGACGGATCAAAAACACTAGAGGAAAACCTAGCTACTCTAGCCTCAAAATCAATTGAATTTACAAATGGAGTTAAAAAAGCAGAATCCGGAGCAACTGGGATTGCTTCTGGAACAAACCAGGTAAAAGCAGGTCTTAACGAAGTGAATGAAAAAATTCCTTCTTTAGTGGATGGGACAAATCAAATCCAAGATGGGGTTGCCCTCATGAAGGAAGAACTGCCAAAGCAAATCGCTGAGGAAGTTACAACGCAGCTTAACAGTAATGTTAGCAAAATTGATGAAGGTATAGATGAACTTGAGATGAAACTTAGCACAGGGCTTTCAATCCAACTAACAAATGGGATTGCAGCCAACCTTTCTGAACAACTAGCAGACCAAATGCTCGCATCTCAAACACAACAAATGGAGCAGCTTAAATCGACCTTAATTGAAAATCAAATTATGGACGAAACGCATGCCTCTGCTTTTATTGCGCAAATGGCTCAAAAACAGCCAACAAAAGAACAGTTACAACAACAATTAGAACAGCAATTGAAACAAAATCTCGAACCAGGAATATCAGCAGGCGTTGAAAATGGACTTAACCAAGGATTCACCCAATTTAAAACTGGGTTACATCAACAGTTTGGTTCCGCAACATCTGGTTTAGAGGAACAACTAATAGCTCAAACAAGCCCTACCTTTAACCAATTATTAGCTGGGCTTCAACAGATTAACGAAGGTCAGAAAAGTCTCCAACAAGGAGTTAGCCAATTATACAACGGTTCTGTAGAACTTAATAACGGCGCTCACGATTTAACTAATGGGATGAACCAATTAACAGATGGTGCCGGTCAAATACAAAATGGCGCAGGACAGCTTGCGGATGGGTCAAAAGAGTTAGAAGAGGGTACTGTTCAACTTGCTGACGGTTCGAATGAACTTGCTGAGAAACTTGAGCAAGGTGCCGAACAAGCAAATTCTGTGGAAGCATCTAACGAGACCTACGACATGATGGGCGAACCTGTCACCGTTAAAAAGCAAGAAATGAACACCGTTCCTAACTATGGAACAGGATTTGCACCCTATTTTATCTCACTTGGTCTATTTGTCGGTGCATTACTAATGTCAATTGTATTTAAACTTAAAGAACCTGTAGTACAACCAACTAATGCATTCCGCTGGTTCTTTAGCAAATTTGGTGTATTAGCCATCGTCGGTGTGTTCCAGGCGGCTCTTGTCGACATCATCCTATTAGAAGGTCTAAAAATTGAAGTCGCAAGTATTCCATTATTCTTTGTCACATCTTTAATCACAAGCTTTACTTTCTTAACTTTAATTCAAATGCTTGTGACTATGATGGGGGATCCTGGTCGTTTCATTGCGATCATCGTCTTAATTTTACAATTAACAACGAGTGCTGGAACGTTCCCACTTGAACTAATTCCAAATGCCTTACAGCCAATTAACGCACTCTTACCAATGACATATTCCGTACAGTCATTTAAAGCTGTCATTTCAAGCGGTGACTTCGGTTATATGTGGCATAACAACTTCATTCTTTTAACCTATATGGTAGCCTTCATAGCGATTACGATCGGGTATTTTGCAGTGAAATTGAAAAAGCAAAAAGTACAGGTTGAAATGAATTAAGATATTTGAGAAAAGCTAGGGATTTTTTCCCTAGCTTTTTTCATGTCTTAAAAAAATGAAAGTGGCGGATGTAATAAGACGTATTGCTAATACTATGGTTGTAGAATAAAAATGCAGGAGGTATCACTATGCCACAAAAACAACCTAAACAGCATACGATGCAAACAGATGTCGCAGGAACAGATCCACAAAAAGTAAAACAAGAAATTGCAAAGGATGTAAGCCAAGGCCAGGGTGCCATGACTTCTAGGGAAGCAGGAGCAATGCGGGACTAAAAAACCACTGTTTAGTGGTTTTTCTTCTTTTCAGCTAGCCTTTTATCGTTTTCGCTATCATGGACCTTTCCCATTTGAATCAAAATAGATTATACTAGACTGACTATCGTATCCACTAAGGAGGAATTTCTATGACCGAGAACAATCAACCCGAAGCACCAAAAAAGAAGATTAGCCTGCAAGAGGCTATGAAGCAGCAGCTTGAAAACAAAAAGGCTCAATCTTCCAATACAAAAGGTAAAATGAGTGCCGACCTTTCATCAAAAAAAATGAAAAGCCAGCAAACAAAAAAACCGAGTAATACTCGCAGGAAAATGGGCGTCTAAGATGAACAAAAAGGAGTATGAATCCCGTAAGATTCATACTCCTCATTTTATTTATCCAGCATTTTTCACTAGCTTGACACTCAATTTTTCTAGCATATCTTTCGTCATTGATTCGAGATCATATTTTGCTTTAAAGCCCCACTCTTCTTTCGCTGCAGTTGCATCAATTGAATTTGGCCAACTTTCAGCGATCGCTTGGCGGACTGGGTCAACATCATAATTCATCGCAAACTCTGGAATATGCTTTTTAATAACTGCTGCAATTTCTTCTGGCGCAAAGCTCATAGCCGTCACATTGAAAGCATTTCGATGTTTCAGCTTGCACTCCTCTGCCTCCATTAGATCTACAATCGCTTGTAGCGCATCTGGCATATACATCATATCCATATACGTACCTTTATCAATATACGATGTATAGCTTTTATTTTTAAGAGCTTCATAATAAATTTCAACTGCATAATCTGTCGTCCCACCACCAGGTGGGGTCACATACGAAATAAGCCCTGGGAAACGCAGTCCCCTTGTATCAACACCAAATTTGTGATTGTAATAATCACAAAGTAATTCGCCAGAAACCTTGTTCACACCATACATAGTAGTAGGGCGCTGAATGGTGTCCTGTGGGGTACCATCCTTTGGTGTGGACGGTCCAAATGCCCCAATTGAGCTTGGGGTGAAAAATTGACAACGCAATTCACGAGCAACTTCTAATGCATTGACAAGTCCACCCATATTTAAATTCCAAGCTAAAAGTGGCTTTGCTTCTGCAGTTGCGGATAGCAATGCTGCCAAATGAATCAATGTGTCTGCATCATATTTTTTCGTAATATCGTACATTGCTTTTCCGTCTGTTACATCTAAAATCTCAAACGGACCAGAGTGAACAACTTCGCAATCCGTTTTTCGAATATCTGTCGCAACAACATTTTGAGCACCGTAAACCTTACGAAGTTTTGTAACTAGCTCTGAACCGATTTGGCCCAGGGCTCCGGTAATTATAATTTTCTCCATTATTCATTCCCCCAAGATGATCGTCTGATCAGCTTTTAGATAATGTTCATTTCCTTGCCTACTTTTTCATAAATCGCAACTGCTTCGTCTAGCATTTCTTTTGTATGTGCGGCTGTTGGCATATTGCGGACCCTTCCTGTTCCTTTTGGTACAGTTGGGAATACGATGGATTTTGCATAGACACCTTCTTCAATCAATCTCTTACTGAACTCTTGTGTTTTTACTTCTTCCCCAACAATCACGGGTGTTATTGGAGTTTCGCTGTGGCCAATATCAAAGCCACGCTCTTTTAACTGTTGCTTGAAGTAGTTGGCATTATCCCATAGCTTGTCGTGGAGTTCTGTGCTGCTCATTAGAATTTCAATTGCTTTTGTAGCAGCAGTAACATCGGCTGGCGTAACAGCAGTTGAGAAAAGGAACGGTCTGCTTCGTACTTTTAGCCAGTCAATTAACGCCTTTTTACCCGCTACATAACCACCGACAACGCCAATCGCTTTTGAAAGAGTTCCTATTTGGAAATCTACCTTATCAGAAAGACCAAAGTGCTTTACCGTACCAGCACCTTTTCCTAAAACACCTGAACCGTGGGCATCATCTACATATGTAATGAGATCGAATTCCTCTGCAATTTGTACGATTTCAGGTAGTTTCGCAATGTCACCATCCATGGAAAAAACTCCGTCAGTGATTACCATGACTTTGTTATATAAACCAGATTCAGTTGCTTCTTTTGCCTTTTTTCGTAAATCATCCATGTCAGAGTGGTTGACACGTATAATTTTCGCCTTTGAAAGACGGCATCCATCAATAATGGAAGCATGATTTAGCTCATCAGAAAGAATCGCATCGTTTTTATCCATAACAGCTGAAATGGCTGCCATATTACAATTAAAGCCAGATTGATATGAAATCGCCGCTTCTGTGTGTTTAAACTCCGCAAGCTTTTCTTCTAGTTTTATATGAAGATCAAGTGTCCCGTTGATGGTACGAACCGCACCTGCCCCAACTCCGTACGTATCAATTGCTTCCTTAGCAACCTCTTTTAGACGCTCATCAGTCGCTAATCCTAAGTAGTTGTTAGAAGATAGGTTAATAAGCTCTTTTCCATTGATTTTAATAATAGGTCCGTTTGCACCTTGTAGAGGGTCGATTACATTATAAAGACCTTTCGTCTTTAAATCCTCCAGATTTTCATGCAAAAATGAGTCCAACACCTTCGACATTAGAATCCTCCTTTGTATGTTTACAAAACACAAGTGTATTTCTGGTAAATACATTTTAATTTTTATAAACCCTTTTATATCAACATTTATACTTCCTACTTTACCACATTATTCATCAAATGTTTATACCCAGTGGACACTTTTTCTTATTATTATTATATTATTTGTTAGTTTTGGATTTGTGATACAAAGAGTGAAATTTTATCGGTATCGTGTTGAGTTTTGAAGGACTGAGGTCTGATTCGACAGCGCTTTTGAGTAATTATGGTAAAACCTAAAGTGTAAAAGAGGGGTATGATTGGACTTTCGGGAAATCATGGTAATACCCAGATCATAAACGAGCGATATGACTGGACTTTTGGATATATTTAGGAGAAAGGTATGTTATAAAAGAAGGATACGAGGGGACTACTGGATAATTAAGGAAAAACCCATAGCATAAGAGCCTGATAAGTTAGGACTTTTGGAAATTATTCCAAAAACCATCAACTTAAGCGCAAGTTATGGCATACCTTTTGTATAAAAAAGGGAAAACAGATAGTAAAAATCTTTTTAAAAAGGAACCATTTAGCTTTTTCTAGGAGATTAAGTATCTCTCAAGCCTGCTGGAGTATTGCCAATTGGTAAGTTCTAGGAAGTTGATTGCACTCCAAGCCCTCTGGAGTATCATCGCTTGGAAATTTATAGGTGGTTGGTTGCACTCAAGCCCTCTGATGCACAGCCACTTAGGCTTCTTCAAGAAACTGTTCACCCCCCAAACCCCATTAGTAGTAAACAGCTTTCCCCCACACTACACAAAAAAGAGACCATCTCTGGTCTCATTTTATTGGGTCGTGCAAAATATTAATCATTTCCCTTGTTTCATCAAGATGTTGGACGGTTTGGTCATATGCCTGTGAGGCGACACTCATAAAAAGAATGTCCATTACATGAAGCTGGGCGATTCTTGATGAAGTTGCACCGCTTCGGAAAGTCGGCTCTCTGGTAGCAGATGTATATAGGCGAATGCCTGCCTGCTCTGTCACAATCGATGAGCCATATTTCGTTAAGCTAATCGTATGGGCTCCTTTTTTATTCGCGAGCTCCAAAATTTTCGCCACTTCAAACGTTGCCCCTGAAAATGAAATCCCAACAACGACATCATTTTCATCCGCATTCGCAACCAAGGTTGCGGCCATATGTAGGTCCGGAAATGCTGTTGCTTTTTTATTAATTCTTAAAAATTTCTGCTGAGCATCTTGAGCGATGATGCTTGATGCGCCCACACCAAAAAAGTGTATCGTCCCGGCATTTTTTAAGACTTCTACCGCTCTTTCAAGCTCTTCATTGTTTAGCAATTCAGCTGTTTCCCTTAAGGTTTGAACACTGTTGTCTGTCATTTTTTCAATAATAGACAAAGTAGACTCATTTGGTTCAATGTCACGGAATCCAGTTGCCTTCTTCTTTTGCAGGTCTCCTGCGATACGAAGCTTTAAATCCTGAAACCCTTTTAAATCAAGTGATTTACAGAGTCGAATAACCGCCGCACTGCTTGTTGAACTTCTTTTACCAAGCTCACTAGCCGTTAGTGTAATCGTCTCCTGCGGGTTTTCTAATATATATAAAGCAATTTTCTTTTCAGACGGTGGGAGGTTATCATGCATCTCCTGAAGCATTACGAGTCCTCCGGTCATAAAGGACATTGTCATCAACTCTCTTTATTCAATCTACTTTTTATTATAACGTTTTTTTCATAACATGGAACTTTCGTGTGATCTCAAATCCTGTTTTCTTATAGAGGTGTCCCGCTGAACTCTTCTCTCCCGTCCAGAGAAACCATGCACCATGCAATCCTTCTGCACGCATATTTTTCAAGCATTCATTTAATAATATCTTGCCTAACCCCTTACCTTGTTGATTGGGGTCAACCCCAAATGGTCCGAAGCGATTTGGAATGCCTTCATAGCCACCATAAATGCAAAAGCCCACTAAATTTTCACTATCTCTTGCGATTAAAATGCGGTGGAGTGGCAGCCCTTGTAGAATTCCTTCTCGAATCGCACGTCCCCAATCCGGGTTAAACACATTGTTAGCAAATTGGATGACCTCGTATAAATCCTTATCTTCTGCGGTTAAAAATGTGTACCCTTCCTGTTCCCGTTGTCCCTTTAGTTCGAGCACCTCAGAAGGTGGCGTGAAGCCTACTAAACTTCGATCCATCGCGACGGGTGAATATTGTTTTTCAAAGCCTTGCTTGAGGAGAAAGGAATAGCCTTCTAGATATGCTTCTTCATCGATTCCAGGCAGAATATAATTCGGCGCATACGAAGCAAAGAAAACATTCTTCCGACCTTCAGATGCTAGAAATTCCATGCCATCTTTCATTAACTTTTCTCCGATACCAGACCGCAAGAACTCCGGATGAACGAAAAAGAAAGGAATCCAACCATTTTCCGACTCTAATTCTGTACCTGCCATTGGTAGCAATCTTCGTATCGCATACAAACAACCAATTATTTGATCTCCGTCAACCGCAACTCGTAATCCCTTTGGGTCGAAGTTTGCGTCTAAAAGAACGAGATTTCGAAATCTAAGCTGTGTGATTGGATCCTTCAGCAAGCACTCATTCCAGAGGCGAACAATTCCTTTTTCATCGCCTGATTGATAATATCGAAATGAAACCACGCAGTCCATCCCCTTCCCTAATTGTAAAGTAGATAAGGTTCTCTTTTCTTTTTAAAGGCTTCTGTTTCCGCTTCACATGATTCTATAAAACGATTAATTCCACCATTCAAAACTAGATTCTTAAGATCCTTTGTCCCCGCTAAAAGGTCAAACATATAGGTTTTCTTTTCACCAAATTGAAGAAACTCAAAATCATGAGGGTACATTTCCGCGATCGCCGCCAACAACGTCAGTCCCGATTTCAACGAATGAATCTTCCATCGATCGGTTACGTGAAGCTGAACACCTTCACAGACCTGTTCCTTATGTTTTTGGTAAGTTGGAACAAAGGAAATCGGTCGAGCTAACACCCCAGGAAGTTTTTTCTCATTAAAATATTTAGCCAACCGGTATCCCTCAATAAAGGGACTTCCCACGTATTCAAAAGGTCGTGTTGTGCCTCTTCCCTCCGATAGATTCGTTCCTTCAACCAAACATGTCCCAGGGTATAACGTGCACATATCCATTCCTGTCGTATTAGGCGATGGTGGAATCCAAAACAGGCCGGTTTCGTCATAGAACATATCACGACTCCAGCCCTCCATCGGAATGACCGTTAATTCACAATCGATTCCGAATTCATGCTTATACATGAGCGCAATTTCCCCGACGGTCATACCGTGACGATTTGGAATTGGATAGAGGCCAACGAAGGAACGAACCTCCTCATCCACTAGATTCCCTTCCATCACGGTTCCTGTGATTGGATTTGGTCGGTCAAGAACGACGAATTCCTTTCCGAACTCTGCACATGCTTCCATCACATATGCCATCGTATAAATAAATGTATAGTACCTTGCCCCAATATCCTGAAGATCAAAGAAAATCATGTCTACATTCTCAAGCATTTCTTTCGTTGGCTTTTTTGTTGCTCCGTAAAGACTATACACAGGTAAACTTGTATAAGGATCGACAAAGAAATCAATCTTTTCCCCTTCCTTTGCACTTCCTCTAATTCCATGTTCAGGTCCATATAGTGCAGTAACATGAATATCTGGATGCTCATGGAACAGATCGATTGTTGGTGTAAGTCGTTGGTTAACACCAGTCATATTGGTAACCACCCCGACTCTTTTACCCTTACATAAATCCACAGATTTCGTTAAAAAGCAGTCAAGACCTATCTCCATTCTCTGCCCCTCCCCTCAAAAAAAGAGAGATCGCTCTCTCCATCAGTCATTATTCTTTAACTCCACCCAGGGTTAATCCTTTTACAAAGTGGCGTTGGAACATCATGAATACAATAATCATTGGGATTGATGCGATGGCTGCTCCACTCATTAGAAGCTTGAAGCTTGCAAGGTTTGCATCCTGTAATGTTTTTAACCCTACAGGTAATGTATATAGATTTGAATCGTTTAGCACGATAATTGGCCACAGGAATGAATTCCAGACGTTCATAAATGTAAAGATTCCTAGAGCTGCTAGACCTGGTTTCGCCAATGGCAGAATGATTTTCCAATACGTTTTCCATTCGCTTGCACCATCGATTTTCGCTGCATCTATTAGTTCATCCGGGATTGAGTGCATAAATTGCCTCATTAAAAATACCCCAAATACCATTGCTAAGTCTGGGAATATAAGCGCCCAGTGCGTATCCATAATTCCAAAATTCCGAACCATGATAAACAACGGCACTAACGTTACTTGGCCGGGAATCATCATCGTGGCAATAATCGACCAGAAAATGAGATTTCGTCCCGGGAACCGCTTTTTCGCGAGGACATACCCGGCCATCGAGTCAAAGAGGAGTATCCCAATTGTCACCACTACTGCTATATAAAAACTATTAAAAAACCAGATTCCTACGTTATTTTTATTAAACAAGGTCGTAAATCCTGAAAACGTATCTTCTATGATGTAGTCCATAACATCACGATGATAGGCTGCTGCTTCAGCATCACCAGCGCTTTCCGCGTCCCTAGCCTTCCCCCAGTGTTCAAAGTACTCCGTAATCCCAACTGGGTACATTTTCGGAGGATTTGAATCTACATAAGATACTTGACGTTCTAGTTCTTCATCCTGGTAGCTGCTTAGCTGCAAGGAGGTACTGAACACCCAATACAACGGTAAAAGGGAAACAATGGCGAAAACCGATAGTAGTACATATATAATAAGCTTGTTTACTTTTTGAATACCTGATGTCATTATGCTTCCCTCCTAGTCATCGTACCGAAGTAAACGGAATTGGATAATTGAAAATAAAAGAATGATAAAGAATAAAACAACGGATTGTGCTGCTGCAAAGCCAAACTCGAAATCTCTAAAGCCTGTCTTATAGATTAAGTGAACAAGAGTTTCTGTGGCCGTGCCTGGTCCTCCGCCCGTCATCATAATAATTTGTGTGAAGACCTGAAACGAACCGATTGTACTTAGTAAAACTAAATATAAGGTAGATGGTTTTAATAATGGCAATGTAATGCGATACCATTTTTGAAAACTATTTGCCCCGTCAATGGTAGCCGCTTCATATAGTGAATGTGAAATTGAACCCATTGAAGCAAGATAGAGAATGATTCCAACTCCAAATGGAATTAAACATTGCATGATGATTAAGGCCCAAAGTGCGGATGAAGATTGTCCCAACCAGTTAAGTGGTTCCATTCCAAACCACCCTAACACATAGTTAAACAATCCGAAGTCATAGTTGTACATCCAGCGCCAGACCATCGCAACAATTACCATGGATGTAACTGTTGGCAAATAAAAGGCTCCTCGGAAGAAGCTTTGAGACAGTTTACCAAGAGGATGGATGAGAGAAGCAATGATAAGTGCACTTATTACGTTAAAAGGTACCGTTACAACCGTAAAAAGGAATGTATTTCCTAGCGCGTCGTAAAAGGCATCGCTTTTAAACACCTTTATATAGTTGTCTAAACCTGCCCATTCACTTCCAAAAATTTTGTATTCCTGGAAGGAGATGATAAACGCCCACACAACCGGGATCGCAATAAATGCTATAAACAGGATAAGTTTTGGAAGTAAAAATAAATATGCGGAATAGTTCTTTTTCATTTGTAGCCAGATAGTTGGTTTTTTTGTCTGTACTACTGCATTTGCAGTTTGATGAACGGGTTTCAACGCAATTCCCCCAATCTTTCATTTGGCAGCAGGCAGCCCAGTTAAGGGCTACCTACCTTATGCCTATTACTACTCACCTAACAATTCATTGACCTTCTTCTCAGCAGCTTTCATCGCTTCTTCTGCTGTCTTTTCACCATTGAATACTAACTGAAGTTCTGTTTGAATAGCTTCATCAATTTTCTTCCACTCAGGGTGACGTGGAAGCATAACAACTTGTGAAGACATTTCTTGTGCACGCTTCATTTCTGGATTGTCCTTATAAGGGTCCATGTCTGCAGCGCTCTTACGTGCAGGGAAAATACCATATTCAGTTGCCATCGTAAATTGCTCATCTGTTGTTGAGATGAACTTAATAAACTCGCCAACCATTTCTTTTTTCCCTTCTTCTTCTTGGTGGAACATTGTCCAACCACCTACACCACCGATTGTTACAGGCTCACCTGATTTACCGGTTGGGTAGTTTGCAACTGCAAAGTTTGTAGGGTATTTTGTTTGAGCTGAGCTAATCGCCCATGTAGCCCATGGCTGCATTGCAACAGTACGTTGCTCTTCGTTTGCCCACGCTTGGAATGTACCACCAACGTCCTGACCACCTAATGTTTCTGGAGCTACGTTATGCTCTAATTTCAAATCAGCAAGTTGTTGAATCGCTTCTACTGCTTCTGGCTCTGTGAACGTGAATTTTGACATATCTTCATTTAATGGGCTTCCACCATTGATATAGAAGAACGGCCATGCCTCATAGTAACCAGGAAGGATATATGTTGAGAATCCGTATACATCTGTTTTACCATCATTATCACGGTCAAATGTTAGCTTTTCAGCTGCTGCAAAGAATTCATCCCATGTCCATTCACCGTTTGCTGGAGGCTCCACTCCACGCTCTTCAAAAAGATCTAAGTTTAAAAGCATTGCGTGTACAGTTAAAGAGTTTGGAACTCCATATAATTTCCCGTCAAATGTGTACGCATCTAATGCATTTTCATAAAAGTCCTTAAGTTCATCCTCTGTAAATAACTCATCAACTGATTCAATTACACCTTGTTCAATGTGATCAATACTTACTGCACTACCACTAATATCTACTGGTGCAACATCAGGCCAAGATTGCCCTGCGATCGAAACGCCTAATTTATCAGGAAGCTCTGCCCATGGAACTTGAACTAGTTCAACTTTAACTCCTTCATGTGCTGCTTCGAATTCTTTAATTTTACTTTCCATCCAGTGGAATTTATTGTCTTTATCATCTGGCCAACGTGGTCCATCCCATACGGTGATTGTACCGGTCCATCCCTTTCCACTGTCTTCGCCGCCATCTTTTGTTGTGTTCTCTTTCTTGCTACATGCCGCTAACAATCCAATTACTAAAATACTTATAAGAAAAAGACTAAGCCATTTTTTCATTCTACTTTTCCCCCTTACGTATCTTTCATCATTGTTTTTTCCAGTACCAACAGAACACTATATTTGTAGCTCTTGCCCTCGCCCCCCTTCAAATTCTATTTTTTATACCAGAGCAATTTTCCCCATAATAACCGGGGCGCTTGCTCCTGTTGCCGATGGAAGATTATTTGGTCGTTTGTTGATGCATTGGTAGCCTAGTAATGCGAATACAATGGCTTCCTTAGCATCAGCCTGTATGCCCAGCTCATCTGTACTTCCTAATTTGATTGACGGAGGCAGATTAGCTTGCAATCTCTTTCGTAGTGTTTGATTGTACCAACCCCCACCGCTTATAAAAATCTCTTGGATATTATAAGAATCTATAAATCTCTTACACTCTTCAACAATTGTTCGTGCTGTCAGCTCGGTAATAGTAGCTACCTTATCCTCTGATCCTAAATCGGCTTTTGCATTCCAAAGTTCTTTTGCATAATCGAATCCAAATAGCTCTCGACCTGTACTCTTTGGTGCCGGTAAACGGTAGTAGTCATGATCTAAAAGCTCCTTAAGCCATTGTTCATCTACCTTACCAGCTGCTGCTATTTCTCCATTTTTATCATAGGTTTGTTTTCCATTCGTTGCCCACATTGTAAAGGCATCAATCAGCATGTTTCCTGGGCCAGTATCAAATGCAAGCACTTGTTCATGACTCTCTGTTGGGGGTAAAACGGTTACATTTGCGATTCCGCCAATATTGGCTAAGATTCTACCATTCGAATCCGCTCTAAATAATAGGTCATCAGCATATGGAACTAATGGCGCACCTTGGCCACCCACTGCCATATCACGAGTCCGGAAATCCCCAACCGTCTTAACACCAGTTCGTTCTGCAATTACAGCAATATCCCCAATTTGTAAGGTTGAAGTAATCGTATAGTCTTCTATCTGCTTACCTTCAGGCTGATGAAAAATCGTCTGACCATGGGAGCTAATCAGGTCCACATCTTTCATCTCAAGACCCGCTTGAGCTACAACCTTTTTCGCTGCTTCAGCAAACAACTCACCTAGTAGCATATTTGTTATAGAAATATCCTCAAGCCGAGCTTTACTCGGGTCACATAATGTCAAGATTCTTTCACGCATGGTTTCTGAATAAGAAAGTGTTGAAAAATGAATCAGTTTCACCTGGATTTTTTGATGTTCATCTTCAGAAATAGTAACTAAAGCTGCATCAATACCATCTAAAGATGTACCCGACATTAAACCCACAACTACCTTTTGACTCATTTCAACCGCTCCCTTACCTGAGGAATAGTAACCGGCAATATCCCTGTTACCTGTTCACGTCCATAAATGGCTTTTGCCGCCATATTCAAAGCTGGGTAAGGAAATTCATATGTGCAAAGGTAGGCTTGAATCTCTGGTAAGTATGCCAAATCATACGGACTTCTTGTCGCAATGACGATGACCGGTACCCCCGTATCTGACAATGCCTTCACTAGCTTTGTTTGTGCGTCACCTTCTTGAACAGTCAGGGTTCCCACAATAACCGCTTCAAATTGTTGAGCTTTTGCGGCTACTCTTTGGATTTCTTCATCTGTTGCCGGGTTTGATAGTTCAACTATTTCCGCAGTATCATCAATCTCTTTGATTGTTTCACCAAGATACATCGAGGAATAGCGTCTATCCTCAACCTGCATCGTATATTTATTTTCCGAGTAAACCACTAGCACACGTTTATTCTTTAATGGCAAAATACCATTGTTTTTTACAATCGTTATTCCTTGCTTATAAATGTCATGCGCAAGCTGTTGATGCTCTTTCCCACCAACAAATGATGGTACCTCGTCTGAGCCGATTTCTTTCCAACTACAATACTTTTCTTTTAATCTCGTTACTCTTGCTACTGCTTCTTCAATCTGGGCTTCATCGATTTCTCCAGATTCCACTGCAGCCACAATTGCATCAATCGTTTCCTTTTGAAGATGGTGAAGATGAGAAACCATAATGAGGTCAACACCTGCTTTTATCGCTTCTACCCCACCTTTTGCGGTGCCGATGGTATTGGCAATTGCATTCATTTCCATACAATCTGTTGTTACTACTCCATCAAAGCCAAGCTTTTCTCGGAGAAGGCCCGTGATGACTTTACGCGACAATGTCGCAGGGACACCTGGGGTATCTTCAATTGCTGGAAAATAGACATGGGCCGACATAACCGTATCCGCACCAGCCTCTATGCTGTCAACAAAAGGTTTTAACTCAATCTCTTCCAAACGTTCGATATCGTGTGTAATCACAGGTAGGTCTAAGTGGGAATCGACATTTGTATCTCCATGACCTGGGAAATGTTTTAACGTTGTGATGACGCCAGCTTCCTGCATCCCCTTCATTGCCATTCTTCCAAACTCAGAAACTTTTTCGGCTGACTCACCAAAGGACCTTACGCCAATGACTGGATTTTCAGGGTTATTGTTCACATCCAGTACTGGTGCTAGATTCCAGTTGATTCCTAGTGCCTTGAGCTCATTACCTGTCGCAACACCTACCTCATAGGCGTTGTCTGGATTGCCTGTTGCCCCTAAAAGCATGGCCCCAGGAAATATTGTTGTACCTTCTCCTAATCTACGAACAACCCCATTTTCTTGATCAATACAGATTAAGAGTGGGTGCTCATGCCCAGCATCCTCCGCCACTTGTTGAAGCTCCGTCGTTAACGAAAGAATTTCTTCTGGTGTGCCAATATTTCGGCCAAAGAGAATGACTCCACCGACATGATGCTCGCGAATTAACTCTTTTATTTCATCGGAGGCTGTTATTCCTTTAAAGCCCACAACCATTAGTTGGCCAACTTTCCTTCTTAGTTCTGCTTGATTCATAAGGCTCACCTCCACATCTATAATTCAAAGCCAGGTATACTTGACCCTTTTCGAACATTAGCGCCAACCGGAAACTTAAGAGTTTGAGCGTACGTCGTACGGTTTAAGCATCCTCTCATTGTTCCAAGTGCTTTATAATAGTCGTAATACCTGAAATCAGCAGAATTCATAATAAACCAGTATTGTGATAATGCCTCTAAATACGTGTCAAATTCATCTGTTACATCTACATAAATATCCGGAACATACTCCTCCATGTCCTCCCAATTCTCACTATGAAGCATTCTTCGAAGCGAGTGAGGCGGAAGCCCATCTAAATCAAAGCCCGGCAATGCTGCCTTTAGCCATGCCGCCTGAACAAGTCGTGGACAAAGGGCATGATCGGGATGCATGCTTTTTTCCCAATGGGTAATAACCAGCGTTGGTTTTAGTCTTCTAAAAATCGTGGCAATTTCGGTTATTGTTTCCTCATCCTCTTTCAGTTCCGCATCCTTATAGGAAAGAGTAATGCTTTTTGCACCCAATATTTCAGCTGCTTTTTCGGCTTCGTTTATTTTTTGAATACGATACTCCTCTACGCTTAGATGGGGCGGTGTGCCTTTTTCTCCTGCTGTTAGATGAAGAAAGGTAACCTCATGTCCTGCTTTTGCATATTTATGGGCGATGGCTCCTGCTTGAATTTCTCCGTCTCCACAGTGAGCGCCAACAATCATTAAATGGATTTTTTCAGACACCTCATTACCCCCTCGGAAAATGTGCTGCAATCAAATTATGTAACCTCGGCCTTAGCCTCAGAATTGGATCCTTCCTTCCAAAGTGAACACGATTCGTCAGCAGGATGACATGTAACTGAACATCGGGGTCAAACCAGATGCTTGTTCCTGTAAACCCAGTGTGACCGTAGGCAGAACTAGAAAATAGGTCGCCGCAGCTCGAGAACACAGGGCTTTTCAAGATCCAGCCTAACCCTCTATATTCATTGCTGTAAGGGGTAAAATTTTGCTTTGTGATGTGTATTGACTGCTCTGATAGAATTCTTTTTCCTTGAAATACCCCATTATTTTCAATCATGGAAGCATAATTTGCGAGATCAGAGATGGTGGAAAACAAACCCGCATGACCACTTATGCCACCCATGATTTCCGTGTTGTCATCATGAACAATCCCATGCTTATAATCTTGTAAAGTTTCACTGTATTCCGTTGCTGCAAATCTTTCCCTCTCAACGTTTGGAAGAAAGCTAGTTTCGCTCATCTCCAATTTTTCAAATAACGCTCGATGTACAAAGCTCTGAAAATCTTCTTCTGTTACTATTTTAATAATCTTATAGATAAGGATGAAACCTAAGTCACTATAGATGACTTTTTCACCCGAATTCGCAACTAATTTTTCTTCAAAAATTCGTTCAATAATCTGATCTGTATTTAAAGACTCTTTAAAATACTCACGATGTGCCGGTAAACCGGAACTGTGTGTGAGTAAATCTTTAAGTGTAATATTCGACTTTCCGTGCCGTGCAAACTCCGGTAGAAAATAGGAAACCTTATCATCAAGGTGCAGTTTCCCTGCCTCTACAAGTAATAAAATAGAGGGCAGGGTGGCAACCACCTTTGTCAAAGAAGCAAGATCAAAAATGGTTGTAAGCTTCATCGGTTCCTTTTTCGGATATACGACTCGATTTCCAATTGCCTCTTGGAGGATCGTTTGTTTTTGAAATGAGATGTGAATGACAGCACCTGGGATATGCTGTTGGTCAATTTCCTGCTGTAGGAAAGCTAATACCTTCTCCCTCATCTCAAGTCACTTCCCTTCGTTCGCTAACTCAATCGCCTTTCTTGTAAATCCATTCGCCCTATCAATTACTTCGCTCGCCTTTTCCAATGAGACACCTGCTAATGCCATCACAATTGCGGGTTTTACTTTTTGATTTGTTTGATTGAGTATGACTTCGGCTTCCTGATACGTAATTCCTGTCACATCCATGACAATTCTTCTCGCTCGCTCAATGAGCTTTAAATTGCTAGCATGAAGATCGACCATTAAGTTTCCATATACTTTACCAAGCTTAATCATCGCGGTTGTTGACAACATATTTAAGATCATTTTTTGAGCGGTTGCAGACTTTAACCGAGTTGACCCTGATAAAATTTCAGGTCCCACAATTACCTCAATACTATGATGCGCATATTTACTGATTTCTGCATTCTCGTTGCAGGCTAACGAAACCGTAATGGCTCCGAGATTTTGAGCATATTTTAAGGCACCAATCACATAAGGAGTACGGCCACTTGCCGCAATGCCTACTAAAATATCATTCTTCGTAAAGCCTCTTTTTTCTAAATCCTTCGCACCACCATCAAGGTCATCCTCAGCGCCTTCAACAGCTGTAAACATCGCTGATTCGCCACCAGCCATGATGGCCTGAACCATTTCCGGAGGTGTACAAAATGTAGGAGGACATTCAGCTGCATCTAAAACGCCAAGTCTGCCACTCGTTCCGGCACCTATATAAAAAAGTCTTCCATTTTGTTTTAAAGTTGCATAGATTGCCTCAATTGCTTTATCAATTTGAGGAAGAACTTTTCGAACAGCCTTTGAAACTGTTTCATCTTCCTCATTCATCAGCCCAATAATTTGGGATGTCGTAAGTTGATCGATATTTAAGGAGCGTTGATTTCGTTGCTCTGTTGTTAATGATGTTATATTAACCTTCAATTTCGCCACGCCTTTCCAACCTATCTGGTTTCTTTTTCTTTCATTAGAAAGGACTAAATATGTTTACTATATTGCTGATATTGTTTCCAAACCTTGAAATCTATCTTTTTATAAAAGTCTAGTAATCCTGTCCAATCAATAATGATGTTATCTATATGCCTTTCTCTTAGAAAAGAGATACCCGCCTCTACAATCGCTAGCCCATACCCATTTTTTCTTTCATTCTTATCAATCCCAAGTGGCCCAACACCACCCACTTCATCTTCGAACAAAGGCGCCCAATATACATTCGGGCCGATAATTGGTGACTTGGAATCGTTAATCCGGCAGAAGCCAATAATCCTTTTTTCTTTTCGAAATACAACAAATTCCCTTCCCGTTCCACCGTTATTGAAATATTGCTTTGCTTCATATTCCCATCTACCAGGGAAACAACAATGTAGGAAGGAAAGAAGTTCATCCTTATCCTCTGCTAGGGACACCTCGATATCCATAGGTTTACGAAACCCAAATTGTTCATCAGGTGTACAGGTCCTATTCAAGTCCGAGACAATCCCAGAAGCTTGGTACCCTCTTTTTTCAAACCATTTTTTTGTATTCTCAAATCTGAGTGGAACTCCAGGAAAATAATGTGCGGGGTCACACCCAAGGTAAATTGTTTTACAGCCTTGTTTTTGTAGCGCTTTTTCAGCGTTCTCTACTAAAACGCTTCCAATTCCTTTTTCACGAAACGCTGAGTCAACAAGCAACACTTGAATCCACCCGACATCTTGATTAAGAAGTGTCTCCTTTTTATCCTGGATACATTTTGTGATAACAAAACCAATGAGTTTATTCTGTTCGGTTACTGCAAGATACGAACCTGATAGAAGTACATGAGGATCTTGAGTGCTATTTTGTTTAAAAAGCTCTTCCCTCATCGGAAAATCAGAACCAAGCTCACGATTCCAAAGATTGACGATTTGTGATTCCCATTCCTCATCCAACTGTATATATTTCATTACGGTTCCCCCGTCAGTCGCATTACTATTTTTTCCATTTGAACATATTATAGCAAATATTTTAAATTTTTAAAATAAAAATTCAACTAAAATATCAAACTATTGTACTATTGTTTCATTTATTTTTTCTACAAATTTCTTATCAGGTTTCCCTCCCGCGTGATAAAGTGCCGCAGCCACCGCTCCACCTACAGGTTCAATAAGAGGTTTGACAAGTGTGATTGGGAGTTGAATATGTTTCAAAAACCCTTCAATAATAGGGACAAACAAATCACTTCGTGTAAATAAGCCACCTACAAGCACCACTGGAACTTCCCTTTCATTCGATGGAAAAAGCTGATTGTACAAATGATGGATCGAGCTTGCAATTTTAGCTCCCGATTCTCGGATTAGTTCCTTTGCCACTTCATCATCTTGGTCAGCAGCCTCTGTAACATACTTACTTAATGGTGCAATTATCTCTCGTGGATGCTTAGCCCCATATACTACGGAAATTAAATCTGAAGGATCAGTTATATGAAAATGCTGGACGATCGTTTCCGTTAATACCGTCTTAGGACCTCGATTGTCATAGGACTTAAAAATGGAATGTAATGCTTCCCTGCCAAGTTCGTAGCTACTGCCTTCATCATCAATTAAATACCCCCAACCGCCAACACGTTTTCGCTCACCTTTATCGTTCACTCCAAAAGTGATTGAACCAGTTCCGCAAATCTGGACAATTCCCGGCGCCCCGAGTGTTCCAGAATACAGAGCATTCACCCCGTCATTGTCAATGATGACCCTGGCCTGTGATGGAGCGAGTTTTACTAGAATACCCTCCATAATCTTCTTTGCCTCTGGGCGGTCAACGCCTGCTACCCCAGCAAAGATCGTATGAAGATTTTCAAATGCTTCTTTATGTTGACTTTTTAAGGAAGAAAACAAGGTCTCTAACTCTTTTTCAATGCTATGATGGTCAGCCCCATTTTGATTAGTCGCCCCAACCAATGCCTCTGCAAAGACATTCCCAAATTCATCGGCAATGACCCCTTTTGTTTTCGTCCCGCCTCCATCAATCCCCATAACATACATGATTCATATCCCCCAATTTTCAATTGGTCGTTACTTTAATTATACGTATTAGAAATAATATTTCAATATATTTTATGTTTAATTAAAATATTATTTTAACGACAAAAACTGCCACCCTTTTTTGGATAGCAGTTTCATGCATTTTATTCTTGAGTTAATACAGATGTATTCTGGAGAGACATGTTTGGATAATAGGATGTTAGGATTCTATCAAAGTCATATCCTAAAGTAGTTCCAAGATAGTATGCGCCATATTGACTCATACCAACTCCATGCCCATTTCCACCTCCATAAAAAGTTACACCCTTTTCTTCATCCAGTTCAAAACCAAAGAATGCTGATGGAAGGATTGTGTAGTTGTCAAGTGTGCCCGTGTAATCTGAGTTACCTGCAACAGCACGATGCAACACAACTGTATCTCCTTTTGTAAATGCATTAGATGGTCTGATTGTGAAACGAATATTGTACTCTTTTATGATTTTGTACGTTCCTGTTGTACCTTCGATGACTAATTCCATGATATTTCCACCGTCACCACGCTTCGCAACGTACATATTAACGAACTCTCCAATTCCTTCTGCAGGGATTGGCTGGCTTACAAACTCACCCGCTTCATTTTGAGTTAACACAAATTTAGGGTCTGCTGCTTGTCTACTCACAATGTTAGCGTTAATTGTATTCTCTAACTCTTCCTTAGATAGACTCGTCTTCCATCTAAACCATGGTGAATTTCCATCGTACCCCGTATGGGATAATGTTTTATAGAATGCGAGAATCTCTTCTTCACTTTGCGTATCAATTTCTAGTATTTTACTAGGATCATTTGGATCAAATGTATGACTCTGAGCAATTAAGTAAGGTAAAACCTTACTCGGGAATGTGCCATCCGCTTCAGCCCATACCTGATGTTTAGAAGCACCATAGCCCCCTGAGGTTGAATAGTATCGTGCATCTACTAAACTTCCATCTTCACCTAACATAATAATTCCCTTTGTTTCATTTACAGCCTGTGTGGTTGCATCATTTTCAGCAATATTGTTATATACCTGGCTCATGACACTGTCTAATACAAAAAATCCGTCCTTTGCAAAACGGTCACTTAAGTAATCGCCTATAGCATAGGTTCTAGCCGCTACTGCCTGTGCCTTTAGTGCATTTACGCCAAAATAGGCAGGCATTTCACTCGGAACCACTTGATATAAGTATTGCTCAAAATCAACTTCATTGATTAAATTCAATTGATCTCCTGCATTAGATGTCGTTACTTCAAAGAACCCACGGTAGGACTGGTCTCCACCTGCTCGTGTAATATTTTCAACTTTAATTTTACTTCCCTCTTCAGTAAAAGCATAAAGTCTGTTCGGAGTTGTATATAAAACCTCTCCAGTCGCACTCGTTAATGTGATTTCGTTTTCAGAAGGTGTGAAGGTTACTTTCTCATTTGCTGGAATTGTGAAGGCTTCCTCTCCAACTTTATCCACAATTTCTAGTCCCGCTTGAGAACTTAACACAATTGTATCGTGGTCAACAGATGCGAACCCTGATGTCATAATCCCAACCCTCATTGTTTCAATTGGAGTCGGTCCATCGATAAAAATTTTCGTAATTTCATTTTTGTGATTCACTCGAACGGTTACATTTTCCGCACCAACTCTTACATCCGCAAGAGCTTTTTGGTACACTCTGTTTTCCCCTTTTAGAGTAACATCATAATTTTTCGCAAGCTTAAAGGTACCCTGAAGCTCTAGTTCTAAGGTTCCATTCTCTTTATCCTTCGCCATAATTTTTTCTGTGTAATCTTTCCATGATCTTTCTTCTTCAGCTGCTGAAGCTTGTCCAACCTGTGAAAAAAGACTTGTTACAAGAACAATCATGACCATAACTCCTAAAAACTTACGTGCCTTTCTAATCAGCATATACTTCCCCACTCCCCTATTGTTTTTAAATCTGCCCCTTTGTGTATTGAAAAGAAATTTTAGTTATAGACTCTATTTCTTTACATTATTGAAATTTACCTTCAGACTTTTGTATCATTTTATGAAATAGAATTTTAGTTCTTTTGTTTTAGTTAATAAAATTCTAAATTATTTCCCTACTCATTTAATTGATGTAAAATAATGTAATAGAGTTGTCTATTACACATCAAAAGAGGAGGAAACAACTTTGAACAAGAACATCCAAACCTATCTAAAAAAAAACCGGGACTCCCATTTAGAGGAACTTTCCAAATTCCTTTCAATCCCTAGCATCAGTGCATTACCTGATCACAAAGAAGATGTAAACGCGACTGCAGAATGGGTTGCTCAGAGCCTACGAAACATTGGCATGAATAATGTCAGCGTTCACCCTACTGAAGGACATCCAGTTGTATATGGGGACTGGCTTCATGCGGAAGGAAAGCCAACTGTTTTGATTTACGGACACTATGATGTTCAGCCAGTTGACCCACTTCATTTATGGGACAGCCCTCCATTTGAGCCAGAAATTCGCGATGATAAAATCTATGCACGTGGAGCAAGCGATGACAAAGGTCAAACATTTATTCATCTCAAGGCATTGGAAACTATTTTAAAAACGGAAGGAAAACTGCCACTCAACTTCAAATTTTGTATTGAAGGTGAAGAGGAAATCGGAAGTCCGAATCTTCCTGCATTTGTTGAAGAAAACAAAGAGCTTCTTGCTGCAGATGTTATTGTAGTCTCTGATACTAGTATGAATGAACGCGGAAAACCGACAATTAGCTATGGAGTACGAGGACTTGCTGGCCTTCAAATTGATGTAAAAGGTGCAAAAAGCGACCTACATTCTGGCCTCTATGGTGGTGGCGTACATAATCCTATTAATGCTCTTGTTCAATTACTAGATTCTTTCCATAACGAAGACGGAAAAATTACTGTTGAAGGGTTCTACGATGACGTTCTACCGATAACAGAGGAAGAAAAACAAGCATTTGAGGATTTAAATTTTGATGAGGAAAAACAACGTCAAGAGCTTGGTGTCCCTGCTCTTTTTGGAGAGAAGGGCCATAGCTATCTTGAGAGAACATGGGTCCGCCCTACTCTTGATATAAACGGAATCTACGGCGGGTTCCAGGGTGAAGGTATCAAAACCGTTATCCCTTCAGAGGCACATGCAAAAATCACATGTCGACTTGTCCCAAATCAAGATCCTGATGTGATTGTCGAACAACTTAAACAACATATTGAAAAAAATAAACCGGTTGGAATTGAAGTGAGCTTGCAGCTTTTTGACAAAGGTGCACCATATGTGACACCATTTGACCACCCTGCGATTCAAGCAGCAAGTCGTGCTTATGAGCAAGTATATAAGGTGCCAACCTCATTTACACGCGGCGGCGGTACATTGCCGATTATCTCAACCCTAGATAAAGTCTTACACGCACCAATTGTGTTAATGGGATTCGGACTTCCAACTGAAAACTTCCATGCACCAAATGAGCACTTCCACCTCGAGAACTTTGACAAAGGGCTGGAAACGCTATGTATATACTGGTTTGAATTAGAGAAATCATTGTAAGAGAAAAGGTGGATTCCCAGGTTGGGATCCACCTTTTTTGAGTTTGAGTACGGCTATAAACGCAATTACCACAAATAAAACGTATATCCAAAAAATAAAACGCAATTATCGTTGATTAAAACGCAATTAAAAAGTGGATCCACCTCATTTTTTAGCTAAAAATGATTGTACCTGCTCAAGTGTCGGCAATGCGGTCATTGCTCCTTTTTGCGAGACAGCAAGCGCACCGGATACACTAGCAAAAATAGCCATTTCCTTGATTTCGTCTAGCGTATATTCCGTTATCTTTTTATCCCTGTGGCTGAACTGGTACAGTAATCCCGACACAAACGCATCTCCTGCACCTGTTGTATCCACGCTTTTTACCTTTCTTGCTTCCACAAAAATGGACTCACCCTTAAAAAAAGCATGCACTCCATCCTTACCAAGTGTGATGAACAAAAGTGGAATATTGTATTGTGCTAGTTTTGTAACACCACGTTCAATATCCGTCTCACCGGTAATAAACTCTAATTCAACCTCTGATAATTTCACGACATCCGCCTCACTGAGCATTGAAGTGATTTTCTGTTTCGCTGTGTCTAAATCCTTCCATAGCATTGGCCTGAAGTTTGGATCGTAAGAAACGACTAAATCTTTTTCCTTCGCCAGTTGGAGTGCCCTCTTCGTCGCCGACTCCGCTGGGTCATCAATGAGAGAAATTGAACCAAAGTGGAACACATTATGCTCGTCAAAAAGAGACGCTGGTATCTCTTCAGGAGTTAAAAAGCGGTCTGCACTTTTTTCAATATAAAACGAAAACTCTCGCTCACCGTCTTCTCCCAATGTAACAAACGTAATGGCTGTACGAACTTCATTTGAAAGGTACATCGTTTCCGTTTGAACATTATAGTTCTCCAAGGTTTCTTTTAAAAAATTGCCAAGAACATCATCCCCAACTTTCCCAATGAAGGACGACTTTGCACCTAGTCTTGCTGTACCTACCGCAACATTCGCCGGCGCACCTCCAGGACTCTTGAGAAACTGCATATTGTCTTGGTCAAGTGGAATGAAATCGATTAATGCTTCACCTAAACAAATAACACCCTGTTTCATTGCTTCACTTTCTTTCGTTTAGACTTATTTTTAGTAGCTAAAAGTACACGCTTGAGTCTTTTGGCGTCGAGCATGTACCGTGAACTCATTCTTGCGGGACACGCTTGAGCCTTTTGACGTTGAGCATGTACCGCGAAACCATTCTTGCGGGACACGCTTGAGCTTTTTAGCGCCTAGCATGTACTACAAGACCTCTCTCTCAGGACACGCTTCCACCCTTTTCCCACCGATCATGTACCTCAGCCCAAATCCCATTTCTTCAAATCAAACTGTACCATCCCATCTGCTGAAAATGTTATCGAATGATCCGCAGCGTCGGGATAATATCTTGCGGTAAACACTTCTTCCCCATCATTCACAAAAATCTCAATCGAAGAAGTATCTATAAACACATGTAGTTTCTTCACCGCATCAATCATACAATGGCGTGATTCGATACTTCCATCCTTAAAGTTTTCGCGGTGTAGGCTCATTTTTCCTACTTTCAGAGAATATACGAACCTTGCTCCACCTCGAAAGTTAATTTCAAAGGTATCCCCTTCGTAATTCATTTCATCAAGAAGGAGCTCAACCGCTTCACCTTTTATCCCTTCGAGGGTAACATTTGATGTTGTGAGTTGAATCTCATTATAAGTCACTTCATTTTTACGTAACTGCTGCAACTCTTCCACAGGCTGCTGAATAACTTTTTCTCCTTTACGCATAAGAACACGTGGCAGGGTCATCGCATGGATCCAACCTTTTTCAATGGTCGGTTGATATTTTTCATAATCATCCGTAATACCCATCCATGCAAAAAGGAGTCTTCTTCCTTTTTCATCAACGGTTGTTTGCGGGGCATAGAAATCAAAGCCGCGATCTAATTCAGTAAAAGAGCTATGCTGGTAAGAAGCTTTTTCATAATCTAACTCACCAACAAAAAAACCCGCTTGGAATAAGTTCTGATATAAGTCTCCCTCTGGGTCAAGCCCTTGAGGTGAAACAAGCAGAACATCCTTCCCGTCTAACTCGAACAAATCTGGGCATTCCCACATATAACCGAATGGTCCTAACTGATTCATAAACGAACCCGTTATTGGACCAAGTAACTCCCAATTCTTTAGGTCTGCAGAAGAATAAAGAACAACCTTCCCTTGCTCGTCAACGTCTTGTGCTCCAAGCACCATATACCACGTATTATCCTTGTTCCATACCTTTGGGTCACGAAAATGGGCGGTGTAGCCTTCTGGGAGATGAATGACTGGACCCTTTTTCTCAAACGTAATCCCGTCCTGTGAAACCGCCATACATTGATAGGTCTCACGGTCCCCATTTTCATCTTTCACATTCCCTGTATAAAATAACACCATTTTTCCTTCATGCTCAATGGCACTTCCTGAATAACAGCCATTTTTCTCATACCATTCGCTTGGAGCTAGAGCAATTGGCTGATGCTCCCAGTTTATGAAATCCTTCGAGGTAAAATGTCCCCAAAATTTCGCACCGTGGGACGTTTCAAAAGGGTTCCACTGATAAAATAAGTGGTAAATTCCCTTAAATTGAATAAACCCATTTGGATCATTTAACAAACCAACCGGAGGCATTAAATGAAATCGTAAACGATATGGATCACTTTCTACCATTTCTCTGTTTCGCTCAACTTCTTGATTGGCCTTGTTTATTAATTCTTGTTGATTCATGATGAACTCCTTACGTAAAGAAGGCAAGTCATTACTTGCCTTCTTGCATTTTATCTGAATACCCGAACATCCAAGTAAGAATGAATGCTACCGCTATTGCGATTACGTTCACGAGAATATAGAGCAAAATTTGTCCATTTAGATAAAGCAGTGTTCCAGGAATTACAGTGATTGCCATCCCTGTTGCTTTTAGTCCAAAGATTGAGGCAAAGAAACCACCTACTCCACCACCGATAATTCCCATAATAAACGGTTTTCCATATCGAAGGTTAATCCCGAAAATAGCTGGTTCTGTGATTCCTAAAAATGCCGATAATGATGATGGTAGTGCTAAAGCTTTTAATTTTTTTGATTTTGTTTTTAATCCTACAGCTAAAGCCGCTCCACCTTGTGCCGCAGTTGCACAAGTAACAATCGCGTTATAAGGATTATTTCCGAAGTTTTCAAGTAGTTGTATTTCTAATAAGTTAAAGACGTGATGGACACCTGTAATAACGATGATTTGGTTTAAAGCTCCAATAACAATACCCGCTAATCCAAATGGCCACTCAAGTACCGCTACCGTTGCGTCTAAAATCAGGTTTTCAACTGTGTGGAATACAGGTCCAATTGCAAAGAGTGCTAAAGCAATCATGATTAGTAATGTTAAAAACGGCGTTACAATTAGATCCAATGCTTCTGGTACACGTTTACGAATCCATTTTTCAAGCTTTGCACCAACAATACCTGTGATAAATGCTGGGATCACGGAACCTTGATAACCAACCACTGGGATAAATCCAAAGAATTTCAGTGGTTCAACTTCACCACCTGCAACTCCCCATGCGTTTGGCAATGATGGACTAACTAACATTAATCCAAGTATGAGTCCGATAGTTGGGTTTCCACCAAACACGCGGAAGGTTGACCATGCTACTAGGGCAGGTAAGAAAATAAAGGCAGTATCCGTTAAAATTTGTGTAAATAAAATGAAGTTTTCTGGGATACTTGTAGTTGTTAAACCAAACCATGCAAGGATTTGTTCCTGCATCACTAAGCCTCGTACACCCATGAAAAGACCTGTTGCAACTAATGCTGGAATGATTGGAACGAACACGTCACCGAATGCTCTTATAGCTCGTTGAAAGGCATTTCCACTTTTCGCTGCCTCTTTTGATTGGTCAGCTTTCGTTGATGTTTCAATTCCAAGTTTCTCGACTTCTTCATAAATACGATTTACTGTTCCTGTACCCAAGATGACTTGGAATTGACCGGAGTTAAAAAACGCCCCTTTTACCTTTTCTACATTTTCAACCTTTTCTTGGTCGATTTTTTCCTTATCTTGAACCATAATTCGTAATCTTGTCGCACAGTGTGCGGCAGAAAGGATGTTTTCTTTACCACCAACTGCTTCAATGATTTCTTCAGCAATTCGACGATTTTCTGACATTACTTTCACCTCTATTAAATAGTGTTTTGGTGTAATCGATTACATATACATCACAAATATAGGTAATCGATTACACATCACTCAAAAAAATATAATGGTTCATGTGTAATCGATTACACAATCATTACAAAACCGATTATATACTATCTCTAATTATTAGTCTATAGTCGATTTGTTTTTTTTCTAAGGAAATCCCTTCCTGCAATATCTGTAGTAATGTCTTCGCTGCTTCTGCTCCCGTATGCTCACTTAATAGGTCAACCGTTGTTAATTTAGGGGTGATATATTTTGATAAATCGGACGCACCCATACCTGTTAGAGCCACATCCTTTGGAACCTGTAAACCTTGTTCTTTCAGGTATTCCATAGCTCCAATGGCTAATCGATCCGTAACAGCGACAATTGCAGTTGGTTTCTCAGTAGAAGATTCAATAATCTCTTTTGCCATCAAATAGCCTGACTCAATCGTAAACTCCCCTTTTTGAATCCACTGGTCTAAAACAGGTAATTGGTTTTCCTCTAACGCATCCAAATATCCCGCTTTACGCTTGTATCCTACCTCATAATCTGACTCGTCTACACCGATAAAGGCAATTTTAGTGTGCCCCTTATTAATCAAGAGGTTGGTGATATCTTTTGCAGCACCGTGATTATTGTTAATAACGGATGGTATCCCCTCGAATTCCTGTCCAGTCGCCACAAAGGGAATCCGAAATTTTTCAATTTCCTTAAGGAGCGCCTCACTTCGGTTTGTCGCAAGAAGAATGATGCCATCAACCTGTTTGCTTTTTAAAAGTTTCACATACTCGATTTCTTTTTTCGGATCCAGATTTGTATTGGTTAATAGAATTTGATATCCATGTTTAGCTAGTTCTTCGCTGATTCCACTCACAATTCTACTAGCTGTCTCCGTGCTTAATTTTGGTAAAATGACACCTATGACATTGGATTGCTTTGTCCGTAATGCCTTTGCATGCTCACTGGGAATATAACCTGTTTCATCTATAATTTTTAAGATTCGTTTGCGAACATCATCACTCACATATCCTGAGTTGTTCAGCACGCGTGAAACAGTTGCACTAGACACATTAGCCAGCTTCGCAATTTCCTTCATCGTAATCATGTCATTTCCTCCATTACATTTCATCCTCTTTATTGTACACAAAACTTTCAGAGACAAAAGGAAATTTTAATTGAATTGGTGAATATTTGTATTAACAGGATCCAAATAGACACCTGAATCGATAAAAGGTCGTGAAGAAAATGATTATTAAGCTCGATGCCGTTACCTTTAATAATGTGAAACCACTCCTCACTGGATTAGAAAACCACCCCGTCATGAATGGAGTGATTGATGGTAATAATCCTGGTGAGATTTACGTAGACAACCTGAGAAATCCTAATACTGCCTTTATTTGGGCGAAAAATGAGATGTTCTATCTTTGCGGAAGACTTGATAATCAAGAGTTTAATTCAGAACTTGAAAAATATATTGCATCTGTGATCCGCCTAGAGGCACTCCCAGAAGAAGATACTTTAAATCTTGAAATTTACCCAAACCATGAATGGGATGGATCTATTGAATCTATTTTTACGAGAGTTTCCCTTCTGAAAGGTGAGCGTGTGCCGTTTGTTTTTCATAAAGAATGGTTTAATGCTAGTGATTCTAGAGGTGTGCCTGAAGGTTATGAGGTAAAACCAATTAGTCCGGAGCTAATTGAAGGAGATAGAGACCAACTTGTTAAAAATGAAATTATAAAATTTTGGGGAGAATCCCTTGATTCATTTTTTCAAAAAGGATTTGGCTATGCCGTTGTTCAAGGATCAACTGTGATCGGAACTTGTCTCTCTGTTTTTGTATATGAGAATGAATACGAAATTGGAATTAACACATATGACACAAACCACCGGGGCAAAGGACTTGCAACCGCAATGGCAAGGGCCTTTATCGAAGAATGTATAAGTCGGGATGTAACCCCTCACTGGACAACGGAGTCGTTTCGCAAAGACTCGATTGCAATTGCAAAGAAACTCGGCTTTGAACAGCTAGAACATTACCCCGTTTATTACTTGCCGTTTGAGAAATTTTTGATCAAATAAGGAGTTCACCGTTTGGTGAACTCCTTATTTTTTTCTTCTAGAGTAAACTCCTGAATCGAACAGTTTCTTTCATCAAATCGTTCCTCGAAGTTTCCCTTCGTACATTTTGAAATGATAGTTCTCCAAAATGCCCGGGCACGCTCATTCTTTTCCGACTGTTGCACATACCACCTTCCAGGAAACATTGAAAAGATTTGCTCGGCAACATTGGAGCCAATACCTTTTCCCTCATAACCTCTCATGATAAAAAATTCTTCTATCGAATTGGGTTCTTTCTCTGATTGACTTTGCAGTAAAACAAATCCTGCAAGTAAACCATCCACTTTTACAAAATAAGCATGATGGTTACGGTCGGTCCAATAGACATCCAGATTAAATCTACCAAAACGGCCATTATCTTTTATCCTTATAGCACTCATATACTTCGTAAATTCATATATATAAAATTGCATAAGATTATGTAAAACATCTTCTTCCTCTTTTAAAACGGCTTGTATTTGTATGTCCATTTTTACGTTAAGCCCCTTTATAATTTTGTCCGCATATTCCATAACTCTGGGAAAAACCGATGATTGATCACCTGCTTTAAGTACTCAACCCCTGCCGAGCCTCCAGTTCCTCTTTTATATCCGATAATTCGTTCAACCGTAATCATGTGATTATAGCGCCATTTCTGTTGGTGGGATTCAATATCAACTAACTTCTCAGCCAGCTCGTAAAAATCCCAATACTTTTCAACATTTTTATAGACTTGCAGCCATGCCTGTTCAACACTTTCGTTTGCTTTGTAATCCTCCGTCCAATCCCTTTTGAGGCATGTTTTATCAATTTTAAAGCCCCTCTTTGAAAGAGCTAAAATCGCTGCATCATAGATACTTTTCTCTTGAAGCGCACTTTCAACCATTTTGTAAATTTCAGGTTGATGCTTATATACCCCAAGTACATTCGGCTTTTTATGACCAAGTGCAAACTCGATTAACCGATTTTGATAGGATTGGAACCCCGACGACTTTCCGAGCTCTCCCCTAAATTCCATATATTCAGAGGGAGTTAATGTGGAGAGAACGTCCCAGGATTGAATCAATTGCTGCTGAATTTTTGAGACCCTTGATAGCATCTTAAAAGCCGGTTCGAGGTCGTTTTTTAAAATAGACGCTTTTGCTCCATTCATTTCATGTAAGATAAGCTTCATCCAAAGCTCACTCGTTTGATGAATGATGATAAAAAGCATTTCATCATGATGCTCGGAAAGACGGCGCTGGCTTGAGAGTAATGTATCTAGCTGAAGATAGTCACCATATGTCATGTCTTTCGATAAATCATTATAAATGCCATCGTTTTTGCTCATAGGCGTCTCCCTTCGATTTGAGGATGTTGTTTGTATGACCGAAACGATTATACACCCTTACTTTCTATGAATATGCTGAAATCCCTTTATATTTCATGAACTTTTTGATGGGGCTCAAGGCTATCGATATTAGCCAAAAAGCCAACACCTATCCAAAATAAAAAGCCTCCTGGAATTTAATCCGGAAGGCCTCTACTAAGCTCTCTTCTTTCTCCTTATAATCAACTGATTCATCACCTCGGATAAGACAAGTCCGAAGGCAATTGCGCCTGAGATCATGAATGCCCTTGCCGCTAGTGGTAGTGCTGTTGAATAGTCATTTTCAACAAAATTCCTCATTGCGTCGTATGAGATTCCACCAGGTACTAAGGGGATGATTCCAACGATGCTGTAGATAATCACTGGGTTTTTATAGACTTTTGCAAAGATATGGCTGATGACAGCAACCAAAAAAGAGGCAGCAAGCGTCGCATACACCGCATCAATCCCTTGTAGAAATAAATAGATATATAACATCCAACCAATCATTCCGACAAATCCACATTTAATAAGCGACTTTTTCGGAACATTGAAGATGATTCCAAATGTACTTGAAGCAATAAAGCTTGTAATCAAATGGGAAAGCATTTTAAACTCCTTTCAACTTAGAAAATAGCGAGAACCACCGCTACTCCCGTTCCAATGGCAAAGGCGGTTAGAAATGCTTCTGCCCCCTTTGAAATCCCCGAAACAAGGTGTCCTGCAATTAAATCACGAACAGCATTTGTAATCAATAAACCAGGAACAAGTGGCATCACAGAACCGATAATAATTTTATCGAGCTCAACCCCGAGTCCAGTTACGATAAACAGATAAGCAATCATTCCAATTAAAAATGACGCCATAAATTCTGCGAAGAACTTAATTCGAATCAGCTGATGAAGGTAGATAAAAAAGGCAAAGCCCACTCCTCCCGCGATACAAGCTGGTAAAAAATCGGTCCAGCTCCCAAGGAACATAATCGTAAAGCAGCCGCTAGCTATGGCTGCTGAAAGAATCTGAATCCAAATCGGGTAAGACAGATTTTTTGTTGAAAGCTCCTCTAACTCACGCTTTGCTTCTTGAAGCGTTAATTCCCCGCTGCTAATTTTACGCGAAATGTTATTTACTAGGGTTACCTTTTCTAAATCGGTAGACCTTTCATTAATTCGTATTATATTAGTAGGTTCTGTACCGCTTGTCGAGAACATAATCCCTGTTGGTGTTACGTAACTTTGAGACGTTACATTCCCAAAAGCTGCTGCCATACGATTCATCGTGTCCTCTACTCGATACGTTTCTGCCCCACTCTCGAGCATGATTTTTCCCGCTAACAGGCAGATCTCCATAATTTCATTTTTATTTTCCATAAAACCTCGCTCCAATAAATTCAAATGCGCCTTGGCGTATTTGCGCCCAGATTTATTCGAGCTCGCTCGAAAAACTTCCTTTAAAAATCTGTGGCATCCGCCGGAGGCTTCAACTTTATTCAATGGGGTTCAAACCCCAGTGAATAAAGTTGATAATTTCAGATACAGTAAAGCTTATATGAAAGACATCCTAATAATCAACTTAAACTTTGGTAAACATGAGAATAATGGAAATTATTCTGGTTTTATGATATATTCATCAATTATAGTACCGTTCAAAAGGAAAGGAAGCAATTAGTTGTACCTAGACTTTTTGAACGCCCAGTATAGGATAACGAAAGAGGTTATGGCCGTGGAAAATAATAACGTTTCAAATTTTATTAGAAATATCATAATCGACGATTTAGAAACTGGAAAGCGCGACCATGTTGTGACCCGCTTCCCACCTGAACCTAATGGGTATTTACATATCGGGCACGCTAAATCAATCATCCTAAATTTTGACCTTGCGGATGAATTTAAAGGTAGAACAAACCTACGATTTGATGATACAAACCCTTTAAAAGAGGACATTGAGTTTGTGAACTCGATTAAAGAAGATGTAAAATGGCTTGGATATGATTGGGACGGTTTATTTTTTGCATCGAATTACTTTGAGGAAATGTACGACCGGGCTGTTTTACTCATTAAAAAGGGCCTTGCCTATGTCGACGATTTAAGCGCAGATGAAATCCGTGAGTATCGTGGAACCTTAACAGAGCCTGGAAAAGAAAGCCCATATCGCAATCGCACAATCGAAGAAAACCTTGAGCTCTTTGATAACATGCGCGCTGGCAAGTATGAAAATGGTGAAAAAGTGCTTCGTGCAAAAATTGATATGAAGTCACCAAACATTAATCTACGTGACCCAGTTATTTACCGAATTTCTCATACAACTCATCATAATACTGGTGATAAATGGTGCATCTATCCATTGTATGCTTTTGCTCATCCGATTGAGGATGCAATTGAAGGTGTAACTCACTCCATTTGTACAATTGAGTTTGAGGATCAACGTCCTTTTTATAATTGGGTTGTTGAGCAATGTGAAATGGAAAGTACACCTCAACAAATTGAATTTGGCCGTATCAATTTAACAAATACGGTGATGAGTAAGCGTAAGCTAAAGCTTCTTGTAGATGAAGGCTATGTGGATGGATGGGACGACCCACGCATGCCAACCATTTCTGGGCTTAGAAGAAAAGGATATACACCTGAAGCAATCCGTACATTCTTGCGTGAGCTAGGCGTTGCGAAAAACAACGGAACGGTTGATACACAAATGCTTGAGCATTTCGTTCGTGAAGATTTAAAGCTTAAAGCACCTCGTACAATGGGGGTTATCAATCCGCTGAAGGTAGTTATCACCAACTATCCAGAAGGACAAGTGGAAATGCTGGATGCAGAAATTAACCCTGAAAATCCGGAAATGGGAACAAGACAAATCCCATTCTCTCGGGAAATCTATATCGAGCAAGAGGATTTCATGGAAAATCCGCCGAAAAAGTATTTCCGTCTCTTCCCTGGCAATGAGGTTCGTCTAAAGCACGCGTATTTCATTAAATGTGAAGAAGTCATTAAGGATGAGGAAGGAAATGTGGTGGAGCTTCATTGTACGTATGATCCTGAAACAAAGAGTGGTACAGGCTTTACAGGTCGTAAGGTAAAAGGTACCATTCACTGGGTTGAGGCAACACAAGCGATTCCTGCTGAATTCCGCTTGTATGAACCACTTATTTTAGATGAAGACGAAAAAGAGGAAGATGAGGATAAAACATTCCTCGATTACGTCAATCCAAACTCTCTTGAAATTTTAAATGGTTTTGTTGAGCCGAACATGAAAGATGTGAAGCCACATGACAAGTTCCAATTCTTTAGACATGGTTACTTTAACGTCGATCCGACGCACTCTACAGATAACCATCCAGTCTTTAACCGAACTGTTTCATTGAAAAGTTCATTTAAATTATAAAAAAAAGACTCGTGCCCATGCACGAGTCTTCTTTCTTAGTATCTATCCTCTATATCGATTCCTTGGTAGTAATGCTTGAGGATTTCCTCAAAGGTTGCCCCTTTTTCAGCCATTCCGACTGCACCAGTTTGCGACAGGCCAACACCATGGCCCCAGCCGCCACCGTATACTTTAAAACCAGTTACTTCTTTTGATTTATTGTCTTTAACTGGCTCAATGTGGAACAGCGTGCTTAAAAGTGAAGCTTGGTTGCCGCTTGCATTAATATATTTTAAAGTTGTTCGAATGCGATCTTTGGTTTCATTAAATGTACCATTCTCCGTAACAAACTCAATATTGAGCACACGACCTGAACTTGAGCGCTCTAAAACGTTAATTTCATATACCTTACCAACCTCAGTATTAAAGGATGTACTCAATACATCGCTCATTTCTTCTGCTGTCCATTCAAAATTCCAACGGTGGTATTTAGACCAATCTGCTTCAAAATCTCCTTCACTTGCTGCACGTAATGACTTGGAGTTGCTATTATTTTTGAAGACCTCAAGGGTAGGTACGTGCTCGAATGCCTTACCTCTTTGTGCATCTGGAACACCTCTTAAGTATGGAACAGGGTCTGAACTCCATACATCTTCGTTATTGGCTGAAAAACCTCCACTAGTAGAGTTAAAGACAGCCGTAATTAATTTCCCTTCGTAAGTTGCAACAATCCCACGTGTACCATCAACTGCATCATTTGAGATTGGATGTTCATCCTCAAAACCGCCATACACTTGGTCAGACGTTGTTGGAAGAAGATCATACCCGTCCTTACCTCTTTTACCCATGTTTGATAAGGCATATGTTCTAGCAGCAATGGCTTGTGATTTTTGCGCCTCTAATTCACCATATGGTACAGGTGGCAGTTCACGTGGAACTACACCATATAAATACTCCTCTATTGGAAGTTCATTGATTCCCGCAAGTGCCCCTGAACTATTAAAACCAACCTCAGCAATTCCGCGATATTTTTTTCCGTTAATCGTCACTAAATCCTCTGAAACAACTTGAATCGGATTTGTTGTTGTAATGGCTGTTTCTCCTTTTGAGACTTTGATTGTTGATTCGCCTTCAACAGTCGTGATTAATCTCCAATAGGCATCACTACCCCCTAAACCTTTTGCCACAATTTCATTTTTAAAAGCAGCTCTTACTGCAAATGATGCATCTGAGGGAAATTCTCCAATCAATAAACGCCAACCATTATTATAATCTTCAACATAAGTTGGATAACCATTTGATTCTGCAAGGTGTAACCAATCCGCAACAGCCGCATTGCTTGTTGTATAGGAAACCTGTAATCGATAGTTTGTTTTTACAACAGATGAGCCTGCAAGCTCGACCTTAACTTTCTCATTATTATCTCCTCTTAAAAGGATCTCGCCTGTAACTTTATCAATAACATCAAACTTATCTACCGAACCGACTACCAAAGACTCTGATGAAGGCACAACTCCAATCCGGATATCTGGTTCCTCTCCTTCGCTTGCTTCTGCTGGGTTGCCCCAGATTCCCTGAAGTGAAAAAATACTAACAAAGGTAAAAACAAATAATAGCTTCAACACTTTTTTCACGCACAATTCCCCCTACAATTTTTCGTCATACTCTTAAGTTCGTTAAGGGGTGTAAAACATCCTTTCATACAAATTTACTATTTTTTAAAATAAAATTTTAATAACAGATTTTACGTGTTCCCTACCATCCGATTGAAACTGACAAGATTCATTTTTCTTCTACCCTTTTTCATGCTAATGGCCGCCAATTGACTGAAATTTTCATATGACCTTTGACCCATTTAGGCATAAAAAAATAACCAGGATTTCCTGGTTATTATGATTGATATTGAACCTGATGTAGATTTGCGAAGATCCCGCCTTTTTCTAGCAATTCATCATGTCCGCCTTGTTCCGCGATACCATCTTCTGTCACCACGATAATGCGATCTGCATTTCGGATTGTAGCCAAACGGTGGGCGATAACAAGTGTTGTACGATTTTTTGAAAGCTCTGTTAATGCTTTTTGGATAATCTGCTCTGTTTCTGTATCTAAAGCAGAAGTAGCTTCATCCAATATTAAGATTGGTGGATTCTTTAAAAACATGCGGGCAATAGCAATCCGTTGTTTTTGACCACCTGAAAGCTTAAGGCCACGTTCCCCAACCTGTGTTTCGTAGCCATCTGGTAGTCCAGCAATAAACTCTTCTAGGTGAGCCCGTCTTGCTGCTTCTTCAATTTGTTCATCCGATGCCCCAAGCATTCCGTATGCAATATTTTCTCGTAGAGTACCTGTAAAAAGGAAAACATCCTGCTGAACAATTCCAATTTGGGAACGCAATGATTCCTTTGTCATTTTTCGAATATCCATTCCGTCAATCGAAATGGAACCTCCATCCACATCGTAGAAACGTGGAATTAATGAACAAATCGTCGTTTTCCCGGCTCCTGATGGACCGACAAATGCCACTGTCTCCCCAGCATGAACCTTTAGATTTATATTTTTTAAGACTGGTCCCTGTTTTTCGTCATAGCCAAAGGTGACTTGATCAAACACAATATCTCCTCGAAGAGATGGAACAGCAACTGCATCCTTCGCATTTTTCACTTCTGGCTCCATATCGAGTAGCTCTGTAAAACGTTTGAAACCAGCCATCCCTTTTGGGTACAGTTCCAGGAGGGCATTAATTTTGTCAATCGGTTTAAACAGGACATTGGCATATAAGACGAATCCAACTAATTCCCCGTAAGTAAGCTCCCCGCTAAAGCTTAACCATGCACCGACTACTAACACGATAAGGACAAACAAGCGTGTCATGAGGTAGATACCAGCAGATGCTGACCCCATTACTTTATAAGCACTAAGCTTTGAACGACGAAACTTACCGTTATCAACTGTAAATCTAGAAATTTCAAATTCTTCATTTGTGAAGGATTGGACAACGCGTGCCCCTGCCACACTGTCCTCGACCCTGGCATTTACATCCGCAATATTGCTATACATCGCCTTCCACGCACGATTCATGCGAACATTTGAAAAAGCAATCAACCATACTAAAAATGGCACAACAATAATCGCAATTAAGGCAAGCTTCACATTGATCGTTAACATGATCCAAAATGCACCAACAAAGGTCATAATGGCAATGAACAAATCCTCTGGACCATGATGAGCAAGCTCGCCAATATCAAACAAGTCATTCGTAATACGGCTCATAATATGACCTGTTTTTGTATTATCAAAGAAGCGAAATGATTGCCGCTGCACATGTTGAAACAACTGCTGCCTCATATCCGTTTCAATGTTAATCCCTAGCTTATGACCCCAATAGCCTACAATAAATTGAAGACCTGAGCTAACTAAATATAATACTAACAATCCAATGCCCACCCATACGATTGCAGACCAGTTACTAGTTGGCAAAAGTTTATCAATAAACCACTGCACCGCAAGCGGAAAGGCCAGCTCTAGAATCGCAACAATCACCGCACAACTAAAATCAATTAAAAACAGTGTGCGGTGGGGCTTATAATATGTAAAAAAACGTCGAATCATTTTGCTCTCTCCTTGTGATTTCCTACTGCTATAACGAATTATAAGCTGTTTCACCTAAATTTGACAAACTATTTTGTCACCCGAAACTTTTGAGGTTTGTCTTTCCTCGCTTCGCTTATGCTCCTTTTCCGCCGGCGCGAACCCTCACTCTCCTATTCCAACACAACTCTGTTACATACCTGAAATGAACGGTCGCCTAGATCCCTGAATAGAATATAAAAAAATGGGATGGTGAACAAAATGGATATACCGACAATTTTATCGGGGCCAATCCTGCGACGAGTTGAGCCTTCTCACATTTATATTTGGATTGCGTTAAGAAAAAGATTCAGACTTGGTGCAAAGCTGTACCACATTGAAAAAATAGATGGTACCAATTATGCGTACCATGAAATAGATTGTGATTCTGAAACAACGACCTTTCGTGCTGGGAAACAACTCTATATTAGCCTCATCAAACTGACATCACCAAATCAAACCCAATTCCCTGTCAACACACTCTTAGGCTATAATCTCCTTTTCCAAAAAAATTCTGAGATTCATGACTTACATGATTTCAAACTTCTAGGAAACAAGCAACCAAACTCAATCACATATGGAGACCTCGATTATCCTAGTTTTTTTATTCCGGATCCAACTCCACAAAAAACGAATCTCCTATATGGGTCATGTCGAAAGCTTCATGGAAAAGGTGAGGATACTCTTAGCCAAGGAGACGAAACAATCGAAATGAACTATCTAGACCTCGAAAAGCGCCCAGACGCTTTATTTTTATTAGGTGACCAAATTTATGCAGATGATGTACCAGATCCGATATTTCAGATCATGGTGAAAGCCGGTAAAAAACTCATTGGAAACGGAGAAAAACTTACTGAAATGGAGCCTCGCCTCAACGAAAAACCATTCAAAAAATCAATAAACCAGGCTCGAGGAAGACAATTTATCATGGAGCATTTTTGCAAATTCACCTCCTCACATGCCCGGAACCATGCGATGACATTTGGCGAATATGCCGCTCTCTATTTACTATCATGGTCACCTGAGCTTTGGGATGCTTACACAGATGATGGTAATTTCCCAACATTTAAAGACAAAGTTAAGAAGGATCAAATTTATTTTATTTCCAAAAAAGACAAGCGAAAAAAGGAAAAGAAAGCATACGAGAAAGAGTATAACGAACAAGTGGCAGGTGTGAAGGTAACCTATCAAACTCTTACTAAGGTAAGAAGATTACTTGCCAACATTCCAACCTATATGATCTTTGATGACCATGATATAACAGATGATTGGAACATCAGTCACAATTGGAAAAATAACGTCTACTCATCAAAACTTGGAAGACATGTGGTTGCCAATGGACTTATGGCGTATTGGCTATTTCAAGGATGGGGTAATGACCCAGACCGATTTGACCCTGCATTTCTCCGTAATATGTGGAGATATAGTAAAACTTATGATACTCGTTCACAGTCACATGACGCATGGGAAGAAATACTTTGGAAGTTTGATCAGTGGAATTTTGTTGCACCGACAAATCCAACATCCATTTTCCTTGATACAAGAACACAAAGAAAGTACGACCACACCCCTCTCCCTGTTTCTCTTGGGCGTACGATCGAAGAAAAGGACCGACCTCCTCAGCTTATTGGCAAACGAGGTTGGCAGACGGTAACAGACTGTTTATACGCAAGTGGATGGAAAAGTGGTGAACCACTCCTTGTTATTTCACCTGCACCTGTTTACGGAATTGGCTTAATCGAGTCCTTCATCAATCAATATATTTATCCATTAAAAACAATGGGTATTCCAGCAACAACAGCATTCGATTTTGAGTCTTGGAAGTATAATGGAGAGGGCTTTAGTGAACTCCTGTACCAACTCAAGGAGTGGAACCCGAGTCACTGTTTTATCTTATCGGGAGATGTGCATTACGCTTCTACTGTTACGACCAATATCGAATTTCCCGATGGTGATCATCTATGTATTTACCAATTTACAAGCAGTCCGATGAACAATATGAGTTTTTCAGGAATACAAGGAGGTTTGATGAAGGCAATCGTTACATTAAATGCAGCTAAACGAAGGAACAAAGAAATTAACAGATATTGTGATGCGACCTACGATATCGTTAAACAAAAGAGAAATACCCCTTGTCCTACCAATTTTACTTGGAAAGAAAAAATTCGCTACCTTTCTACAAATCAAGGTCCCATCATTGAAACCGGAAATAATATTGGACACCTCGTCCTCACCCCGACCTCCGCTAACAATGCGTTACATCAAAACAATCATACGATCACCTATAAACCAATCACACTATCGTAAAAAATACCCCGTGCCTAAGTAGCACGGGGTAACTCCCTTATTTTATGGGCTTTTTCAAGAATCCAACTAATAGCGCCGTTATAATTGTACCGATAATTATCGCAAGTACGTATAACGCCCAGCTACCATTTACAAAAGGAATGACAAAAATTCCTCCATGTGGAGCAGGTAGGCCAATACCAAACAACATGGTTAGTGCACCCGTAACTGCAGAACCAATGACCGCAGAAGGAATAACACGCCCAGGATCAGCAGCAGCAAATGGAATCGCACCTTCTGTAATAAACGATGCACCCATGAAGTAAGCTGTTTTACCAGCTTCGCGTTCTTGCTTTGTAAATTTATTTTTAAAGAGGGTTGTCGCTAAAGCTAATCCAAGCGGTGGTGTCATTCCACCCGCCATAATAGCTGCATGTGGTGCATAATTTCCAGCATCAATCATGGCTATTCCAAAGGTAAATGCCGCCTTATTAATTGGGCCACCCATATCAATTGACATCATTCCACCTAGAATTAAACCAAGTACAATCAAGTTCCCTGTACCTAGTCCTTCAAGCCAACCGGTCAACCCATCCATTACAAATTTTAACGGACCAACAAGTACATACATTATCGCACCTGTAATCAAGATCCCAAAGAACGGATATATCAACACTGGTTTTAGACCCTCAAATGATGATGGTAAACCCGAGAAGACTTTCTTCAGTAATAAGACTACATATCCTGCAAGAAAACCAGCTATTAATCCACCTAAAAATCCAGCTCCTCCAGTTGTCGCCATTAGACCGCCAATCATACCTGGTGCTAATCCAGGACGGTCAGCAATACTCATGGCGATAAATCCTGCTAAAACAGGAATCATTAATTGAAACGCATTGGCACTTCCGATTGTCATCAACGCGCCTGCAATCGGATTATAAGATGGATCATTCGGGTCAGAAGCGTTGATTCCAAAGATAAATGAAATGGCAATTAATAGCCCGCCACCTACAACAAACGGAAGCATATTAGAAACACCATTCATTAAATGCTTATAAAAACCACTTCTTTCTCCGCCTTCTGTTTTTTTCTTTTCGGTTTGTTCAGCTTGGTAGATTGGAGCATCCTGATTAACCGCTCTTGTTAATAATTCCTCCGGTATGCGGATACCTTGAGCTACCGGTACCTGAATTACCTTTTTACCATTAAAACGAGCCATCTCTACTTGCTTGTCTGCAGCTACAATGATTGCTACTGCCTCATCAATATCTTCTTGAGTGAGTTCATTTTTCACACCTGTTGAACCATTTGTTTCAACTTTTATATCGATGTTCATTTCTTTTGCTTTTGCCTTTAATGAGTCTGCTGCCATATACGTATGCGCAATTCCGGTTGGACATGCCGTTACCGCAAGAACTTTTTGCTGTCCTTCTTTTTTCTCAACCGGCGCTTCCACTTCCTCTGACTCATTTTCTTTTTCATTAATCACATCGATTAACTCGTCTGGAGTTTGAACCTGCATAATCTTTTCACGAAAACCAACGTCCATTAATAACGAAGATAATCTTGAGAGTGTTTCAAGATGTGCATTATTTGCCCCTTCACTTGCAGCAATCATGAAAAATAAATGGCTTGGTTGTCCATCCAATGATTCATAATCTACTCCCTTTATGGAGCGTCCAAATGCAATCGCTGGCGTCTTCACAGCAGCAGTCTTCGCATGTGGTATCGCTATTCCTTCACCAATTCCTGTTGTACTTTGGCTTTCCCTTGTTAAGATTGCCTGTTTGTATTGTTCTTTATCCTGTAGGCGGCCAGCTTCATCAAGTTTTGAGACCAATTCCTCAATGACCTCAAGTTTTGATGAAGAAACAAGGTCAATAATGACCGTATCTTTCTTCAACAGATCTGTAATTCTCATCCTGCATGTTCCTTTCTATATCTTTTTCACTTGTACTTGTGAAATCAATTCAGTTATTTTCTCTTCCGTTGCTAATCCTTCAGAATAGGCTGTGGCACTGCCGGCTGTTGCTCCAAAACGAAATGCATTTGTCGCAACCTGTTCTTTGGAATAAGATGCAATAAAACCTGCTACGACAGAGTCCCCTGCACCTACAGAATTAACAAGCGTACCTTCAGGAATGTTCGCAAAAAAGACTTCATCATTCACAAATAGCAAACTACCTTTGTCCGCCATCGAAACGATGACATGTTGCGCCCCCATTTCAACGAGCTTTTTCCCATAAGGAATGGCTTGTTCGGCATTCTTAATCTCAACACCAAAAATTTCACCTAACTCATGATGGTTTGGTTTAATTAAAAACGGCTGATATGGAAGTACTTCGACTAATAAGTCTCTTGTGGCATCAACTACCACTTTAACTCCCTTGTCTTGCAATTTCTCTGCGACTTGTTGATACAGTGTCGACGGTAGCGATGCCGGGATACTCCCTGCAAGTACCACTACATCTCCTTTTTGCATTTGATCAAACTTCTCTAATAGCTGTTCAAGTTCATTAGATTTTATTTGCGGACCGGCCCCATTTATCTCAGTCTCCACATCAGAATGAAGTTTCACATTGATTCTTGTGTCCCCTTCAACAGTGACAAAGTCTGTCTTGATATTCTTTGCTGTTAAGGTATCAATAAGGAATTTGCCAGTAAAACCACCTATAAACCCTAAGGCAACACTCTCTACCCCGACATTTTGTAAAACAGTAGAAACATTGACCCCTTTTCCACCCGGGCTTTTTCGATCCGTTTTAATACGATTCAGTTCACCCACCAAAAATTCATCCAACTCGATAAAATAATCAATGGAGGGATTTAACGTAACTGTGTAAATCATGTTGTCACGACCTTTATGTTGATATGTTCTTGATAAGACGTAAGCTCACTCTTTGTTAATCCATTATCTGTTATTAAATTGGCATCCTTTAAGGAGGAAATTTTCGAAAAAGAAACCTCATTAAATTTCGTGTGATCAGCCAATATATAATTTTCCTTCGCTAAGCCCATTGCTGTTTGTTTAATAAGTGCTTCTTCAGGATCTGGGGTTGTATAGCCATACTTCAAATCAATCCCATTCACTCCTAAAAAGCACTTATCAAACCGATAAAGGTTCAAGCTTGATAATGCTCGACTCCCAATCAAGGCCTTTGTACTCGGTTTCAAAACACCACCTATTAGATAGGTAGTAATCCCCTTTTCAAGTAAGGGTTCAATCAAGTTTACTCCATTTGTCACCACAGTAAGTCCCTTGTGGTCAAGAAATGGGATTAGTTCTTGTGTCGTTGTCCCTGCATCCAAATAAATGGAGTCGCCATCTTGAATAAGCTCTGATGCATATTTAGCAATTGCTTGTTTCTCTTTTACATTTTTTGCTGTTTTTTCTATATAACTCGGTTCCAATTGATTTCCGTGAACGAATGAAGCCCCACCATGGACCCTTCTTAATTTGTTTTCATTTTCAAGCTGTACTAAATCACGACGAATCGTTGATTCCGACGAATTTGTTCTCTCAATCAGCTCTTGAAGTTTCACAACCCCATGTTCTTTTAGTAACGATAAAATAAGCAGATGTCTTTCTGGAGTTAACATCATGTCACATCCTTCATGGATTGTACTCTCATTATATTGAAACCTTTTTTATAAATCAATCATAAACATCCATTTCCATTCAAAACCGCCCACAAGCAATTTTTCCCTCTTTCTACAAAAAGGTTTCTATTATATAATGAAAACAGTTGAATAAAAAGGTTTTCTAGGGTTCCGTAGCTATCGCTAGTCTGGTCCGAGAGAAAACTCATAGCAAATATGCTATGCCACGGAGGGACAAAAGCCTGGGAGATTATACATTTGTTATAATCTCTTGGGCTTTTTCTTTTTAACCGCAACTATAAGGGGGAAATATAATGAACTTAGAATGGATAAAAGTCTTTTTTGCGGCATTTTTTGAAGTGTTTTGGGTGATTGGATTAAAGCATGCAGATAGTTTTTGGACATGGACTGGAACTGTCATTGCGATCTATATCAGCTTTCATGCCCTTATTGCAGCAGGAAAAAAGTTACCGGTTGGTACGGCTTATGCGGTCTTTGTTGGACTAGGTACTGCCGGAACCGTCATATCAGAGATTCTGTTTTTTAATGAACCAGTCAAACTGGCGAAGCTTCTATTAATAGGAGTGCTTCTAGTTGGAGTAATTGGTCTGAAGCTTGTTACAAAAGAGAAGGACTCGGAAGGAGCTGAAGGTTAATGGCATGGTTCTCACTCATTATTGCAGGTGTTTTTGAAATGTTAGGGGTTGTGCTGATTAATCGACTTCATCAAAAGAAAAATTGGCAATCACTAGTCTTACTGCTTGCCTCTTTTGGAGGTAGCTTCCTATTCCTGAGCATAGCGATGGAAACTTTGCCAATGGGCACGGCATATGCCGTATGGACAGGAATTGGAGCATCTGGTGGAGCCATTTTAGGAATGATCCTATATGGCGAACCGAAAGACTGGAAACGATTCTTATTTATTGGACTCATTATTAGTGCAGCGGTAGGCTTGAAACTGGTAGGATAACCTAAAGGGGAGCCTTCACAGGGCTCCCCTTTAATCGACATAATCCGTCTATTTCCACGGAAATAGACCAACCCTCAGTATTGAAATTTGTCTAAAAATGAGAAATAATCCTTTAAAAAGTCATAAAAGAGCTGTTCAGTAGGGAGCAATTTTCGCTCTTTGGGAATAATAACACCTACCGAACGGGTCACCTCAGGTTGTAGAACCGAAACCTTCACAGTAGAACGTGGTATATTTTCAACTAAGGTCACCTCAGGAATAATTGTTATTCCTAGTCCTGCTGAAACAAGACCTTTAATGGCATCGATATCTTCTCCTTCAAAGGAGACTGTCGGCTGAAAGCCCAGCTGGTTACATGCTTTTACAATGATATCTCGTAAGATAAATCCATTCGGAAATAATACGAACTGTTCTTCTTTTAGTTGGCTAAGACTTAATGACTTATTCTCAGCAAGTGGATGCGCGCGTGGTAAAAGTGCCACCATCTTATCCGTAAATAAAGTAGTGCCTGTAATCTTTTTTTCCTGATTTGGCACGGGTCCTAACAGAGCCATGTCGATTTCGCCTGTTCTCACTCGTTCAATTAATGAATAATAATTTCCTTGTGACAATGAAAACTTTACCTGTGGGTGACGTTCACGAAATGCAGATATCATTGTTGGTAAGGTATAAGCTGCTAGACTACTAGGAAATCCGATTCGAATTGTTCCTCGTTCCGGATCTAAATATTCTTCAATCTCACGTTTTGCATTATCTAATACATTTAATGCCTGCTCGACATGATCTAAAAAAACTCTTCCGATCGGCGTTAATTTCACATTTCGTCCATCTCGAATAAACAAGTCTACACCTAATTCGGATTCAAGGTTGAACAATTGCCTGCTTACTGCCGATTGTGCAATATGCATTGAATTCGCCGCTTCCGTAACATGTTCTCGTTTTGCAACTTCAATAAAATAAGTTAATTGTCTAAGTTCCACAAGGTGTCCTCCTTAATCCATCTCATTACGGCATTGTTTATATCTTTTATTAATATTGTTTAGATTAATTATTCATTATAAAATAGTAAATATCAAGAATTTACAGATAAAACGTCCGTTTATTTTTTTTGTACTTAAAATATATAGCAAAGAAAGGGTGATTGTACACGATGGCTATGATCGAAAAGTCTATTCCTGTACCAGAGTTAAAACAAGCAACCGATTATATGAACAAAGTATATGAGGAGGTTAAGAAGAGAAATCCTCATGAACCAGAGTTCCACCAAGCAGTAAAAGAAATTTTCCTTTCTCTTGTACCTGTGTTTGCTAAAAATCCAAAATACATGAAACACGCGATTTTGGAAAGACTCGTTGAACCGGAAAGAATGATTACATTCCGAGTACCTTGGGTTGATGACCAAGGCGAAATCCATGTAAATCGTGGCTATCGTGTTCAGTTTAACAGTGCACTTGGCCCTTATAAAGGTGGTTTGCGTTTCCACCCTTCCGTTAACGCAAGTATCATTAAGTTCCTCGGCTTTGAACAAATCCTTAAAAACTCTTTAACTGGCCTTCCGATTGGTGGAGGTAAGGGCGGATCTGACTTTGATCCGAAAGGAAAATCAGATAACGAAATTATGCGATTTACACAAAGCTTTATGACTGAATTAGCTAGACATATTGGTCCTGATATCGATGTACCAGCTGGAGATATCGGCGTAGGAGCAAGAGAAGTCGGCTACATGTTTGGTCAATACAAAAGACTTCAAGGTAGCTTTGAAGCAGGCGTTCTTACTGGCAAAGGCCTTGGCTATGGCGGAAGCTTAGTTCGTACAGAAGCAACAGGCTATGGTACTGTCTACTTTGTTGAGGAAATGCTGAAAGAACAAGGTCTTTCTTTTGAAGGAAGCACAGTTGTCGTTTCAGGTTCTGGGAATGTTTCTATTTATGCGATTGAAAAAGCTCAACAACTTGGTGCAAAAGTGGTTGCATGTAGTGATTCTAACGGCTATATCTATGATGAAAATGGGTTAGACCTTGAAACCATCAAACGTATCAAAGAAGTTGAACGTAAACGTATTAGTGAATATGTATTAGAACACCCAGCAGCAGAATATATTGAAGGCTGCTCCGGTATCTGGTCAATCCCTTGTGATATTGCATTACCTTGTGCAACTCAAAATGAAATTGACAGTGAATCAGCTCAAACACTCATTTCAAATGGTGTAAAGGCAATTGGTGAGGGTGCAAACATGCCTTCTACTTTAGAAGCAATTGATTTATTCATTGAAAGCAATGTCCTATTCGGACCAGCGAAAGCAGTTAATGCAGGTGGCGTTGCCGTTTCTGCACTTGAAATGTCACAAAACAGCATGAGACTTTCTTGTTCATTTGAAGAAGTCGACAGCAAGCTTCAGGACATCATGGCTTCGATTTACCGCAATAGCATGGATGCAGCTGAAGAGTATGGCCATCCTGGAAACCTTGTATATGGAGCTAACATCGCCGGCTTCCTAAAAGTAGCTGACGCAATGATCGCTCACGGTGTCATTTAATAAGTCATTCAAAAGCTGTTTCCTCTTTAGGAAACAGCTTTTTTTCACTACACATAAACATCAACAAAAAAGGCACATGCTCTCTCATTCGGAGCATGTGCCTTCTCATTCTATGTCTAGCTCCAGCGCCTAGCCCCTCGAGGTCATAAGCCAATCCGTCAAGAAGGATAAAAGGCATCCTTCTCGCCGGCTTTTCTTATGCTTGTCGGGGCTGAGCAAGGCGCTTGCGCTTTTCTTACAATCAACCTTCTAATAATAGATCTTCTGGATCTTCTAATAGTTCTTTTACTTTTACTAGGAATCCTACAGCGTCTCTGCCATCAATGATTCTATGGTCATAAGATAATGCCACGTACATCATTGGACGTACTTCAACCGTATCATTTTTATCAACTACTACAGGACGTCTTTGGATCTTGTGCATTCCTAAAATACCAACCTGTGGTGCGTTAATAATAGGTGTTGAGTTTAGAGAACCGAATGTTCCACCATTAGTAATGGTGAAAGTTCCACCTTGAAGGTCGCCTAAACCTAATTGATTATTTCTTGCTTTTTCAGCTAAGCGGCCGATTTCAGATTCAATTCCTGCAAAGCTTAATGTATCTGCATTACGTACAACTGGTACAACTAAGCCTTCATCTGTAGATACGGCAACACCGATGTCATAGAAATTCTTTAGAAGGATTTCATTTCCTTGAATTTCAGCATTTACATATGGATATGCCTTTAATGCTCCAATAACCGCCTTTGTGAAGAATGACATGAAACCAAGTTTTACGCCATGTTTTTTGAAGAAAGCGTCTTTACGACGATTTCTTACGTCCATAACAGCAGTCATATCAACTTCATTAAATGTTGTTAGCATTGCTGCTGTGTGTTGTGCTTCAACAAGACGTTTTGCGATTGTTTGACGACGTCTAGACATTTTAATGCGTTCTACACGTGGATCATCATTTACCACTGGTGCTGCTGCAGGTTGTTTTGCAGCTGGTGCTGGAGTTGCTGGTGCTGTTTGAGCTTGCTTATAAGCCTCAACACCTTCAACACGAACGCGTCCTAGTGGATCTTTATATGGTACTTCATTTAAGTCAATGCCAAGTTCTCTTGCTCTTTTTCTCGCTGCAGGTGAAGCAATTGCTGGCTTGCCTTTTTCTTCTGTAGATGCTTCTGCAACTGGTTCTGATTTTGCTGCTTCAGCTTGTGGTGCTGCCTCAGCTTTAGGTTCTTCAGCAGGTGCTGGTGCACTTGATTCTGAACCATTTTCATCAAGCTTTGCAATCACTTGACCAACTTCAACATTATCACCTGGTTGGAATAAGAATTCCTTAATAACACCAGTATGTTCACTGTTAATTTCAACGTTTACTTTATCTGTTTCAAGTTCAGCGATTGACTCACCTTTATTCACGAGTTCGCCTTCTTTTTTTAACCATTCAACAATTGTTCCTTCTGTAATGGACTCAGCTAATTCCGGTACTTTAATTTCGATCATTGCTGATTCCCTCCTTTGTCTGTAAGCAATGCATCTTGCATAATCCATGCTTGTTCTTGTTTGTGAATATCCGGGTCACCCGTAGCAGGACTTGAACGCTTCGGTCTACCAATATAATCTAGTTTAATTTCATCAGATAAAATTTCCATTAATACCGATTGTAGAGCTGGCCATGCACCCATGTTTTTCGGCTCTTCTTGAACCCAAACAACCTCTTGTAGGTTTGGATATTGGCTTACTAGTTCTTCTAGTTCTTTCTTAGGGAATGGATACATTTGCTCCACTCTCGCAATATGCAGAGTATCCGCCTTTTCTGCCGGTAAATTCGCAGCTTCTGTTGCTAAATCAATAGCTACTTTACCTGTACATAAGATTAGGCGAGTTACTTTGTCTTTATTCGTTCCCATTCCTGGTTGCTCAAGCAGTGGCTTAAAGCTTCCATTTGTTAAATCAGCTAATGATGACGCTGTTTGTGGGTGACGAAGTAGACTCTTAGGAGTCATCACAATTAATGGTCTTGCTTCATCAGTTGAAGTAAGCAACGATTGTCTTCTTAATAAGTGGAAATATTGAGAAGCGCTTGTTACGTTCGCAACAATCCAGTTATATTCCCCAGCAGCATTTAAGAAACGTTCCACTCTTCCACTTGAGTGCTCTGGACCTTGTCCTTCATATCCATGTGGTAAAAGCATAACAAGACCTGATTTTTGGCCCCATTTTGCGTGACCTGAAGATATGAATTGGTCAATAATTGGCTGTGCCACGTTCACAAAGTCCCCAAATTGCGCTTCCCAAAGGACAAGTGCATTTTCATCTTGAACACTATAACCATATTCAAATCCTAAAACAGCCGTCTCAGACAATGGACTGTTATAGATTGAGAATGATGCCTTCGCCTCTGGAATATTGTGTAATGGGATATATTTTTCATTATTTTCATAGTCATTTAAAGCAACATGACGATGAGCAAATGTTCCTCTTTCACTATCCTGACCAGTTAAACGAACCGTTTTTCCTTCTGCAAGAACTGATCCGAAAGCGAGTGTTTCAGCTAATGCCCAATCTACTTTGTTTTCTTCATCTAAAGCCGTTTCACGACGTTTTAAAATACGTTCAAGCTTCGGATAAACCGTTAGTGATTGTGGCCACTGTAATAGTCCTCTGTTGATACTACTTAATAGGTCAGCAGGTACTGTTGTATCGAATTCTGGAATAGAAGACAATGCTTTTGGCTTCTTCGGCTTCACGCGCTCTTCATTTTCCACAAAGTCATCAAAAATAGATTGAAGACTTTGCATGAATTCCTCACGTTTTTTGGTTAGTTCTTCTGTTGTTATTACATTTTCAGCAACAAGCTGATTTCCGTACTTATCTGCAATAACAGGATGATTTGCAACCTTTTTGTACAATAATGGTTGTGTTACGCTTGGGTCATCCATTTCATTGTGACCAAATCGTCTGTATCCAACTAAATCAATTAAGATATCTTTTTCAAAACGCTTACGATACTCATACGAAAAATGAATTGCTGCAAGACAAGCCTCAGGGTCATCTGCATTTACACGTAAGATTGGAATTTCATAACCCTTCGCAAGGTCACTCGCGAAACGAGTGGAACGAGAGTCTGTATTATTTGTTGTAAAACCAACCATATTGTTTGCGATAATATGAACGGTTCCCCCAGTTTCGTAGCCTCTCAATCTACTTAAGTTTAAGGTTTCAGCTACTACTCCTTCACCAGGGAATGCTGCGTCACCATGGATTAGTACACTTATTGCACTTTGCTTATCCTGAACTGGATAACCGGCTTTACTTGTGTTGTCCTGAGCTGCTCTAGTAAGCCCTAGCACTACAGGGTTTACAAACTCCAAGTGACTTGGATTGTTTGCAAGATTAATACGAGTTACATGCTCTTTAGGGCCTTTAACAGCACGGTCAGCACCTAAGTGATACTTCACATCTCCAGACCAACCATAGTTAATCCCTCTAGAACCTTCTGATGGGATTAAATCTTTGTTTGGTGCATGGTGGAATTCAGAGAAAATGAGTTCATATGGCTTATGCAAAACATGTGCAAGCACATTCAAACGGCCACGGTGAGCCATACCGATCATGATATTGTCGGTACCGTCACTATTTCCTTCTTGAATTAAGCGCTCAAGCATTGGAACGAGCATATCTAATCCTTCGATTGAGAAACGCTTTTGGCCAACGAATGTTTTGTGTAAGAATTTTTCAAAGCCATCAACATTCATTAGACGCTCAGCTAATTGTTTCTTTTCATCTGCAGTTAGCTTTAAGTTAATTCCATTGATTTCGACTTGTTGTCTTAACCATTGTCTTTCATCTTCGGAATCAACATGTCCAAATTCATAAGCAATTGATTGTGTATAAACAGATTTTAAATGCTTATAAGCATCCCAACCAGTTTGAACTGACGGAGGTGCTTCTTCCCAAATATATGTTGCCGGGATATCCATTAAATCTTCTTTTGTAAGATTATAGTAACCAGGCTCTAAAAAGCTGGTGTCTGGCATTGGTCTAGTGCGGATTGGATAAATATCAGCCGCTATATGGCCATACGCACGAATGCTCTTAATTAATTTAACTCCAGATGTGATCGTCTTGATGGTCTTCGGTGAGATACCCCCACTTACTAGCTCTGCTGTTGCTGCTTGCTCATCTGCTGGTGGTGGCCCAAGTTCTTCGAAAAGCGCTTTCACGGAAGGGTCTACTGAACTTGGATCATTCTTGTAATTTTCATACATGTCAAAGACATAACCCATGTTCGGGCCATAGAATGACTCCCACACATTTTTCCTTTGTTGATTATCCATTTGTGTTTAGCCTCCATATTACATTTCATACTTGTAATACTTAATAGACAAAATTTGTATTTTATAGAAATATGACGTCTACACCTACTATACCTCATTTTCCACTGATTTCTAGTAAAATGCTTACATTGGAAAATTCCTGAAAAAAGCCGAAAAAATAGGCAAAATAAGTGTCATTATATAGTCATAATTCTTAATAAATATGTTATTCTTATCTTATAGTCGGAAACAGAAAGTTTCCTTGATGTAAATCAAGTTTTACAAGTAATTTTTTTAAATAAAAAGTTTTGGAATAACATAAAGTGAAACTCTATTGTAGTACATCAATCCTCTTGAAGTAAAGGAACCGAAAAAAGTAAGTCATGCTCTTACACTTTCGAAACGATAAGTCGTTTAGACTTCCGCAAGGTAGGTAAACTATAGTACAACAAGAGTCCGCATTTTATGGGCATTTGAAAGGAGAAAAAGTGTTCTGTATGATTAGCAGTCCACATGATCCAAGCTCTATTCGACAGGTACCTATTTTTCATGGTTTAAATGAGAAGGAAATGAACCTATTACAAAAGGTCACGCAAGTTCGCGATTACCGAAAAGGGGAAATTGTATTTAGAGAAGGTGATCCTTCCGATACCCTTTATATTATCGGTGAGGGGATCATTAAAATTACAAAAGTGGCAGAGGACGGAAAAGAACAAATCGTTCGTCTCTTATTCCCTGATGATTTTTTCGGCCAGTCCGCGATGCTCCAATCAGAAAATCATTATGCGAACGCAGTAGCAATTAACGATACTTTGATTTATACGATTCAAAAACAGGATTTTTTTAATACGTTAGAGCGAAATCACAAAATGGCCCTCCGCTTCATGCGGGCATTAAATGAGCGGATTTATCAAGCCGACGAGTGGATGAGCTTACTTAGCCTAATGGAGGTTGAACAACGATTAGCAAGTGTGCTGCTCTTGTTCAATGACAGAGTTCGCTCCAAGGATGGCCGCTTTAAGCTCCCTATTACTAAAAAGGTTCTAGCGTCTCTCATTGGTACGACACCTGAAACCATTAGCCGGAAGTTTGTTAAATTTATCTCAGAAAACCTAGTTGAGGTAAATGGACAACGGGATATTCATATCCTCGATTTTGAGGGCTTAAAAAAGAAGGCAAAAACATTATAAGTTGCTAAACCCACATCTGATGTGGGTTTTTTGTTTTGTTGGAAAACGGTGACGCCTTACTTCTCATACAAAAACGCCCGACCATCTTCGGTTGGGCGCGTAAATCCTTAAAAGGAAACATATTGACGGGGGTTCACTGCGTTTGAGTGTCCGCCACTGTATTGAGTTGGACTATATGGTCCGTTATAGATTTCAAAATGGAGATGTGGTCCGGTTGAGTCACCAGTGTTCCCCATGTAACCGATCAATTGACCTTGCTCCACTCGGTCATACTGGCCAACGAAACGTTGATCTAAGTGCGCATAAACAGTTGTCATTTGACGTCCGTTGATATAGTGGGTGATCATGATGACATTACCGTAGCTACTTTCAAGTCGTGAGCGTGTAACCGTACCGCCTGCTGACGCATAAATCGGAATGTTTCCTGGTCTTCCACCCTTTCCGATATCAATTCCAAAATGCATTTTTCCCCAACGCATCCCAAATTCAGATGTAACTCGGCCTGTTGTTGGATTAATAAATCCGCTATTGTTCACAGCAGCTGGAGGTGCAGGAGGTAGTGGTGGCGGTGTAGTACCAGCCTCTTCGGCCTTTTTTCGTTCCTCTTCGGCTTTTTTCCGTTCCTCTTCAGCTTTTCTTCGTTGCTCTTCAAGCTCCTTCTGCCTTTGATTCCATGCATTGATTTCCATTTGGATTGCCTTTTCCTGCGCAGCTAATAATTCTCCAACATCCTCTAACGCATGGAGCTCTTCATGCATTTTCTGCTCCTGGGCCTCTAATTGCTTCATCACTTTATTTTGTTCTTGAATTTGTGATTGGAGCTGAACTTCTAACCGATCAAGTTCTTTTAATTGGTCTTCCTGCTGCGCAAGTAAGGCCTTTACCTCTGCTTTATTTTCCTCAAGTAATTTAATATCTGCTTCGTGTTCTTTCATAATCTCGCGGTCAGCTTGTACAAATGTAGATACCGCACTAACTCGGTTGATAAAATCATTAAAACTTTTTGCACCAAGTAACACATCTACATAACTAACCACTCCACCACTTTGCTGAAGACTGCGCATCCGTTCCTTGATAAGCTCGTCCCGTTTTTGAATCCGTTCCTCGAGCACTTTCATTTCCGCCTCAAGACGCTCAATTTCTTCTTTCGTTTCTTGAATCTTTGCTTTTATACTCTCAACTTTACCTCGCGTTTCACTCACTGCAAAATCAAGTCTTTTAATTTCCTGCTCAACACTAACCTGTTGTTGTTTGACTTCATTAAGAGCCCCCTCCTTTTGGGAGATTTCAGACTCTACCTCTGTCTTTTTTTCCTGAACTTCTTGCTTTTCATTTTCTAGCTCTTCATTCTTTTGAACCGCTAATACAGTATTAGGCATAGATGTCAATAAACTTCCAAGTCCTATTGATATACCCATTCCAATCATAAGAAGTTTTCTTTTCAACCTGCCACATCTCCTTCTACCAAACTAGCAACCTATAAAAAGATGAAAAATATTCATTTTTCACCAAAAGTATCATATTTTGCTATATATTCTCACGTTTTGTATTATATCATAAAAAATTGTCTTAAAACGTCAAAGTAATATTACAATTATATTTCATAAACACTTGAAAATACTAGATTTGCTTAAGATTTTTCGACAAGCTCTAGGAACGCTAAATCCCCCAAAAATTCGACAAGCATCTTGAATTATACTATAAAAAAACTCACCGTATGAAGGTGAGTTTAGTTTCCAGTTCGAACTGGTTATTTTTCATTTGTTGGTGTTGCAATTTATTTTACATGCTTACCTGAACGTAAAATCGATCTTTCAACAAGTACATTCATTGCATCAATACTGCTCTTAACAGCCTCATCACTTAATTTAATACAGGACAATTCCGTACAAGCCAATATTACAATTTTACAATGCTCTTGTTCAATAAGATGCTGGATTAGCTGCTCAAGTTCACTAGAATCAACATCAAGATCACTTTTTACATTGTTATAAATAATATCCATGACCTTTTCTTGTAAGCTATCATTTGGAGCCAAGAGCTCAAGATTATATTTCTTACAAACATCTGCATAGATTCCACTGCGAATCGTACCGTTTGTTGCAAGAATTCCGACCTTCGTACCTTCACCATGCCGATTATGAATTTCTTTAATTGTTTCTTCGACCATGTTGATGATAGGGATATGCGTCAGCTTCTGAAGCTCATCGTAAAAATAATGAGATGTGTTACAAGGAATTGCAATATTAGCGACACCCGCTGCTTCTAGCAACTTGAAATCATTTTTTATAGCATTTAAGAACGTCTCGCCTGTGTTTGTAAGGATTGTATTTGTCCGGTCTGGAAGGGTAGCATGATTAAGAATTACCATATTCAGATGGTCCTGGTCCTTATGTGCTTCTGTTTGATTGACAATTTTATCAAAAAATACAGAAGTAGCCTTCGGACCCATGCCACCGATAACGCCTAATGTTTTTTGTTCCATGTTAACACCTAGTTTCGTTTTTACTTAACAGTCATTGCATGACTCCCTAAGTCAACATAGCTCGCAAAAAACGCATCTGCATCGTATGTGACTTGACCTTGCAACGGATTCATGACATGCACCTTATCACCTACATAACCATTAAGAACCACAGCATGCAAGTTTGTAGGAGCATTAAACTCTGTTTTTGAGTCACGAATATTCCAAGAATAATTAACCTTTTTCTTACTTAAGTCTAGAGTTACCCAAACAACCACAGGGTTCCCTTCTTCAAGCTCCATTATGATTTCCTCACGAGTGCTTCCACTTAGGTCAACAGGTTCTATTTGAGCCCCTTCTTTTCCTAAATACGCATTTGCTGCTTGTACAATTGGAGGGGCATAAGAGAAGAATCCGCTCCATTCTCTTGGGTTTCCTGCATATGCCTTATTAGGATCGGGTCCATATAGAACATTGTTGATCGTTGTAAAAGGCTCCTTCGGTAAATAATGATCAGCCATATCTACTTTTGAAACTCTATAACCGTGAAAATTCAACACGGAAGTAAGTGACGTAATTTCACAGCCGTTTGGAAGCTCCGGTAATTGTAGAATCTTTTCAACTGGTATGAATACCTCTACTTTACCGTTTGACACCTCTCGATACGGGTTCTTTTCCTGGGCATACACATGCTGCAACCCAGTTGAGAACCCGTCTGTTCCTTCAATCAAACTTCTAGCAATGCCTTTAACCGTTTCGACATTCAGCAATAAATAAACGACACAAACGAAATTCAAAAATAATAGTCCTCTTACTATTTTTTTCACTTCTATCTGCCCCTTTACTCTGTAAGACAATCATTAGACAATTACTAGAAACCATGTATATGTGAAGAGAACAGACTTTATAACTCAACAAAAAATTTCTTGTACCATACAAGGAACACATAGACCGTATAGATGTATCTTGCGTAGTTATGTCTTCCGTGGAAATGGTCATCAAGATATTTAACGAGCTCTTCTGTATGGAAGAATTCTTTCGCAATATCGGATTCAAACATTTCTTTTACAATGTTGTAGTATTTCTCTTCGCGGAGCCAGTGTCTCATTGGAACTGGGAATCCAACCTTTTCACGATTTGACCATTCCTCTGGTAGCACTTTTTTCGATGCTGCACGAAGAGCATACTTTGTATCTATTTGATTCACACGCAAATTACTTGGGATGTGTGATGCCATGGACATCACTTCTTTATCTAAGAACGGAACCCGTAATTCAATGGAGTGAGCCATACTCATTTTGTCTGCCTTTAAAAGGATATCCCCTGGCAACCAAAGTTTGAGGTCAAGATACTGCATTTTAGTAACGTCGTCTTTTCCCTTTACATCATCATACACTTTTTTCGTAATACTTTGAATAGAAGGGCCTGTTTGATATTCCTCTTTTAAGACTTTACGAGCATCTTCTTCCTCGAATACTTTGGCTTGACCGATGAACTTTTCCTCTACCGGTTGGCCACCTTTTACAAGGAAGTTTGTGATTGTATTTTTCGGAAGAGCACCACTTACAGCGGCTATCGCACGACGAATCCCAAATGGGATCTTTTCGTATTTTTCTAGCTTCGCAGACTTCTGGTACCAGACATAGCCTCCGAAAATCTCATCTGCCCCTTCACCAGAAAGGACAACTGTTACATGCTCACTTGCTAATTTTGATAAAAAGTATAACGGAACAGAGGATAAATTTGATTGCGGTTCATCCATGTGATATTGGATTGTTGGTAGCATTTCAAATGCCTGATCTGCCGTCATCAGTTCTTTATAGTTCTCTATTTCAAGTATGTCGGATAAGTCTTTAGCCAAATTGGTTTCATTGAAAATTCCTTCATAATCCTGGAATCCAACAGAAAACGTTTTGTTTGGCATTAATAAGGCCGTGATATAACTAGAATCAACCCCACCGGATAAGAAAGAACCAACTTTAACATCACTGATTTTGTGATAGTTAACCGATTCTTTTAATGTATTATTAATTTCTTCAATATAGTGGTCAAGTCCTTTATTATCTGCATCAAAATTAACATCCCAATATGGCTTAATTTCAAGATTTCCTTTTTTATAAATCATGTAATGACCAGGCTTTAATTTATAGACACCCTTGAAGAAAGTCTCATCAAGCACTGAATATTGGAAGGTTAAATATGGTTTTATCGCGTCTTTATTTAACTCCTTCTTAAATGCTGGCTGCTTTAAAAATGCTTTGATTTCAGAGCCGAAAATAAGTGAGTTGTCTGTTGTATTTTGTGAATAGTATAATGGCTTAATTCCAAAGAAATCACGCGCTAAAAACATGGATTCGTTGTTTTTATCCCAAATTGCAAATGCAAACATCCCGCGTACCTTTTGTAAAAGGTCTACTCCATATTCTTCATAAGCATGGATGACGACTTCGCTGTCTGCATCACTTTTGAAAATATGACCTTTTTGAATGAGATCCTCGCGAAGTTCTTGATAGTTGTAGATTTCGCCATTGAAAACTAATACACAGCTTCCGTCTTCATTGAACATTGGCTGACTTCCTTCTTCAGATAAGTCAATGATACTTAGGCGACGAAAACCTAATGTTGCATGTTCGTCCGAATAGTGATTACCACTATCTGGACCTCTATGAATTATTGTATCCATCATTTCATTTATTACTTTTACTTTATCTATTTCAAGCTTTGAATCAGCAAAACCAACGAAGCCACACATAGTTTTAATCACCTTTACATCTTAGATTTTTACAGATCGCTTTTGCCTTTTTATTTTACCCATCACTGCGTCCTAACATTTGGCGTTGTTCTTTTGTTAGTCCGGCTACACGGTTCCGTAATGGGAAGAATAATTTTTCACGTGACAAATTAGGTCTCATTTTTGCAATTTGTTGTAGGGCAACACCTGCACCGTAGTCCATGCCTTGTGCACCCGCAAGGATTACAACATCCCCCGGCTCGGCATGGGTTAAGGCTTGTTCAATGGCGTCATCAAGCTCATCGTAAAGAGCAACCTGAATTCCTGCCTCTGCCATAACTTCCTCGAACACGGCTGTTTCTTCATCAGTTACGTAGTCCTTTGAAGTGACATGGGACACGCTCTTTGTCGCAATGATTTCGTTGAACCCTAACGTTTTTGCCCACTTGACGATAGCCTCTGCATTTTCACGATTAACCGTCGGGCCTCGCTCTCCACGAATCGCATAGACTAAATGGAGATCCTTATATTCCATATATTTTAATGTTTGAAGGGTCACATCAATATTCCCTGCATTTGCAAAGTGGTCATCAACGATTTTAATGTCCTCTTCAAAAATGAACTCAAAGCGACGTTCCACTCCACCGAAGTTTTTTAATCCTTTTTGAATGGAGGATACCGGCACTCCGCAAAGAAGTCCAATTGTAATAGCCACCATCGCATTATACACAGAGTGCAAACCAGGAACAGATAGTTCGATCTCGAATTCGCCTGGTTCGATCTTGGTTTCATAGCGTGAAAAAGGCTTTAAAATCTCAATTGTAAACTTCGCTCTACCTGTGGTCAAATCCAAATTTTTGCAGGCAATATGACCATCTTTGCTGTCTAAACCAAATGTGATAACCTGTGCCTTCGTTTGATCAATTAAGGAAGTAGAATACTCATCATCTAGATTTAAAATAGCAAAGCTTTTTTCACTTGCATGGCGGATTAAACCTGATTTCACTTCAAAATACTTTTCAAAAGAGCCGTGGGAGTCAATGTGCTCACGACTAATATTATTTAGAGTGACAATATCATAATCTACCGCTTCAACACGATGTGTTTCTAGTGCATTGGATGAAACCTCCATTGTCACGTGGGATACATCTTTATCTACCATTTGACCCAAGTAGAACTGTAGATCAAGGGATTCAGGAGTTGTTAGTTCAGAAGGAATCGCAAAATCGTCAATCTTAATGGATACTGTACCAATAAGACCTGTTCTGTAACCTTCTTCCTCTAAAATTGCATTCGTCATAAACGAAGTTGTAGTTTTCCCGTTCGTTGCTGTAATCCCAATCATATTCATCTTTTCAGATGGCTTTCCATAAAACTCAGCTGCAAGTCGAGCTAATGCAATACGGCTGTTTTTTACAACGATTTGAGGAATCTCTAATCCTTCTTGCACATCCTCAACAACACAAGCTACCGCACCATTTGAAATCGCCTGCGAGAGGTATTTATGGCCATCTGTTTTATAGCCTTTTATACATACAAAAAGATGTCCGTCCTTTACCTTTCCAGAATGGTATGATAGTCCACTAATTTCTATATCCTGATCATCAATGGTTTTTTGAACCTCAATTGCTGTTAGAAGCTCATGTAATTTAACCATTTTGTTCCCTCTTTTCTTAACGTTTCTTTGATTTCTTTCCTGATATCATTTTTACAAACGAGATGAACGGTTTTGGATCGTTCCAGTCCCAAATTGCGTAGGCCTTTGGTTTAAAATAAGAACGAATAACTTCGCCAAGTGAAAGCTGACCTGTTTTTAGATAGCCCTTCACGGCATAAAAATCCTCATAGGCATACCAAAATACTTGATTCGTATCATGCTTAAGGCCTTTTGGAGGAAGTGGATTACCCGTAAGTTCTCGATATGTAATGTAAGGGAAGTTAAAACCTACCTTATTTAATAACACATTAAAATTGGTAATCCTCACATTTAATTCAATTAAATAATATTGCCCAGTTTCGGCATCCTTTTTGAACTCAATTTCTACAAATCCTTTAAAGCCAATCGCCTCTAAAAAGCGTGAACCTATTTCATATAACTCAGGAACATAGCGTTGACCAGTATACACAGAAGCCCCAAAATTGATCGGATATTGGCGGAATTTTTGAGCAGTCACCCAATGAGTAACCTTTGCATCCTGATTTAAATATGCATCAAAGGTATACATATGATCATCAAAGCCAGGAATGATTCGCTGAACAATTACCTCTTGTTTCGCTTCCTTTGCCTTTTGGAGAGCTTCGTCTAACTCCTCGCGATTGTTAACGATAAATAACTTTTTACGAAAAATCGAAACAAAGGTTGGTGAATCAGTTGGCTTTACAACGCATGGATATTTGATCGTTTCCTCGATCTTTTCATAAAAATTTTCTTCATTTAAACGAACCGTTTCTGGAACAAGCATTCCATGTTCAGTTGCTAACTGATGAAGGAGCTGTTTATCCATTGTTTTCGTATAAAGACCCTGCTCCGTTTGCGGGATTAGATAGTACTCTTTTAATTCATTTAAATATTGGTCAATGATTTCCACATAGTTGTCATGACAAGGGATAAGAACAGGCTTTGCTGTTTGCTTTCTTGCATATTCTTTTAAAAAAGCAATAAAGCCTTCTGTATCTTTTCTGTAATGTGGTGCAATAATATGCTCCGTACAGTATTTTGAATCTGCACCATACGTATTTTCATATGAATAATCCACTGCAACCGTATGTATGCCTTGTCTCCCTAAACACCTTATCGTGCTTAACCCTATATAGTAATTGCAACCTAAAATGACTGCTTTGTTATTCATTTTTTATCGATCTCCCTAGTATCTATATCAAAATTACGCCCTACTGAATAAGTAGACTTGAATTGCTAAATACGTTTTTTCGACAATTATCACATTCTCCATATTGACACAGAATAATGGGTCTTTCAAGATGAAATACACCTTAATCCCGCTTGTTATCAAGCTGTAACATAAATGAAAAATAGAAACAAAAAATAGAGTACAGTATATATACGTTCGTACTCCATACCCCATTTTCGACTAGCTTCCCCATTTTAGTAGATTTATCATCTTTGTTCTATTATATACCATCGGCTAAACGATCTCTTTACGACTTAATCGGAAAGCGAAACTCTTTGTTGCTCTGTCCCGTACTAGCGTGCACCCGCTCAACATATTGGATTTCTGTATCTGACATTAATAATACGGTTGAGCTTCTTGTCCCATACCCATTTGTTTGTATAAATAATGAAGAAAGAATCCGTTCCCATTCGAGAGACACGCCCGTTTTGGGTAGAAGGTTGTCGTTCGGGCGGTCTGTGTTTTGGAGTAGCTCGAACAGGTTTTCTATCAAATCTTCTCCTTTAATGATCTTTGAAAGTTCCTCTTTACCTTTTTGAACTTTCGGCCAACCTGTATCAAGTAAATGGTTGCTTAGCCCGTGGATACCTGGCTGGACCTTTTCCAAACTTTTTCCGACATTCGAATAATAATAGAGATGTTCTGGGTCACCTACTAAGAGATTGTAGCCAGGATACTGGGAGTTCGTCCCTTTTAGCTGCCTCATATATTCAGCAATATCACCTTTATAGATGAGAGCCTCTTTTACGATTGCTCCTCTAGATTGTTTTCCTACTGAGACTTCACTTGGATCTCGATAATTCGTTATGGCTGCAAAACGCCCGGCTTTGGTGACACCCATCCAGGTTCCCATTTTTTCAAGATCTCTTCCAGCCAAAAGAGTAGGCTCATCCTCCCAAAAATGAATCGGAGCCGTTGGCCGTTGAAGAAACTCATCCCGGTTGGCCGCAACAATTAATTTATATACCGGATGTGCCTGATAGGCAAACAAAATTAAACACAATCTACCCACCGCCCTTTTTCACAAATTATAACATTTATACTGTCCTCTTGTGAGACATTAGGCTTTTATTCAAAATAATGAATCTAAATTTATTTGACCGTTATCGTATAGGAAAGCCTAAGATATGGAGTGTAAACTGACATTGTCTTTAATTAGAGAAAAAATGTGATTCGGACTTATAGCACAAACAAACGCACTCCGTGTGTTCGAATGATTGGGTGATTCGGACTCGGATGACCTCTTCAACCTGTCGGCGTGTCGCAATCAACCGGGATTTCGGACTTCGATGACTGCTGCAACCTGTCAGCGTGTCGCAGTCCACTGGGGTTTCTGACTCGGATGACCGATACATACCTGTCGGATGTCGCAATCAACTGCGGTTTCTGACTCAGATGACCGATACATACCTGTCGCGTGTCGCAATCAACTGGGAATTCTGACTTGGATGACCGATACAACCTGCCGCGTGTCGCAATCAACTAGGGTTTCTGACTCAGATGACCGATACAACCTGCCGCGTGTCGCAATCAACTAGGGTTTCTGACTCAGCCTGACCGATACAACCTGTCGTGTGTCGCAATCAACTGGGGTTTCTGACTCAGATGACCGATACATACCTGTCGCATGTCGCAATCAACTGCGGTTTCTGACTCAGATGACCGATACATACCTGTCACGTGTCGCAATCAACTGAGAATTCCGACTCGGATGACCGATACAACCTGCCGCGTGTCGCAATCTGCAGGTATTCGAACTCCGTTTCCTGAATCAGCCGCAATGTGTCAGAATGTGAGTAGAAAATAGTACTGGCCATATTGGAGTTTGTTACAACCCGTATGAGACTTTCTTTGTCGTTTATCACTGTACAATTCACAGTTGTATCCTTTCCTCTGGATAAATAAAACAGCGTGAATACGATCTCACGCTGTTTTTTCATATACCTATTTAATTTCATCGTTTAATCAATACGCAAATGCCTTAACTTACGACCTCTTTTTCTAGTTCTCGTGCTTTTAGCTCTCTTCTTAAAATTTTTCCGCTGATCTTTGTTTTCGGCAGTTCATCCAATACTTCAATTTCCCTTGGAGCAGAATGTGCTGCAAGATGTTGTTTTACAAACACGCGGATATCCTCTAGTAACTCTTTCGATGGAGTATAACCATTCTTTAGAACGATAAAGGCCTTTACGATTTCCCCTCTTATTGGGTCTGGCTTTCCGATGACACCAGCTTCAGCAACCGCTTGATGCTCAATTAGCTTACTTTCAACTTCAAATGGACCTATTCGCTCTCCAGAAGAATTAATCATATCATCGCTTCGCCCTTGGAAAAACACATAACCATCCTCATCTAAAATCGCCAAGTCACCTGATACATACCAACCATTTACAAAGTATGAATGATATTTCTCTTCATTTTTCCAAACTTCTCTCATGATTGATGGCCAAGATGCCTTAATGCCAAGATGACCAACCTGACCATTAGGAAGCGGATTTCCGTCATCGTCGATTATTGCAACTTCAATACCTGGAAAAGGTCTCCCCATTGAGCCTGGTTTAATGACCTCAGATGGAAGATTAACGATCAATTGTCCGCCCGTTTCTGTCATCCACCATGTATCGTGGATTCTTTTCCCTAAAGTTTCAATCCCCCAGGTAATAACCTCAGGGTTTAACGGCTCTCCCACACTTAAAATATGCCGTAATGAACGTAAATCGTATTTGTTTAACACTTCATTCCCCTCTGCCTTTAGCATTCTGAAAGCTGTAGGTGCACTATACCAAACCGTTACCCCTGTTTTTTCAATTGTTGAATACCAGGAATCTGCATTAAATCTCCCGCCGTTAACGACAATTGTGGCACGATTTAGCCAAGGAGCAAAGATTCCGTACACCGTTCCTGTCACCCAGCCGGGATGTGCTGTACACCAATAAATATCATCCTCTTTTAAATCAAGGACCCACTTTCCGGTTTGGTACTGCTGAATCATCGCGCGATGTGCATGCACAATTCCCTTTGGTTTCCCGGTTGATCCACTTGTATAGTGAATATTAAGGCGATCCTCAAGCTCCAACCATTCAACGACACTGTTCTCACTTTTCGTTTCTGCTAATGCCTCTACAAGTGAGATTTCATTTTCCTGACACTTTTCAGGTCCTTCCGTAATAAACACTGTTTCGAGTGAAGGCAATTCTTGTTTTGGGACTCTTTTTACCAACTCTGAATCTGTGATTAGATAACGACCCTCACAGTCCGAAATCCGATCCCTTACCGCATCCTCCATAAATGCTTCAAAAAGCGGTCCTGCAACGGCACCTATTTTAACCGCTGCAATCATCGCAATATACATTTCCGGATTTTTTGGCAAAAAGATAAACACAATATCTCCCTTATTCACGCCATACTTTTTTAACACCGATGCTAAATGGTCCGACTTATCTTTGATATCTTTAAAGGTAAAAATCTGTTCCTCATCTTCATTTATGTAGTGAAGGGCGACTTTGTCTCCATACCCATCTTCTACATGCCGGTCAATACATTCATAAGCCATATTGACTTGCCCTGTTTGATACCAACTAAAGTCTTTTTCAACTTCTTCCCACGAAAAGTCCTTATACACCTGATCATAGTCTTTTAGATTATAGGCCTCATCAAAAGGTCTTATCGTACCTAATTGTGTTGTTGTCAATTCAACTCTCCCCTTTCTTTAGCTTAATAGAGATAATATTTCTGCCTTCAATTGTGCCAACTTTATATCCCCACGGGACCTGGGTTTTGGATAATCAATTTGTATCGTTTGATAGATTTCACCCGGCTGCCCCTTTAAAATAACAATCCTGTCACATAAATAAAGTGCTTCATCGATATCATGAGTAACGACGATCATCGTTGATTTGTATTTCTCCCAAATCGTCAGCAGCAAATCCTGCAACTGCATTTTTGTAAATGCATCAAGTGCACTAAATGGCTCATCTAATAGTAAAACTTGAGGTGCTGTGATAAGTGCACGAGCAATCGATACTCGTTGTGCCATCCCACCGGAGATATCCTTTGGATAATGATTTTCAAATCCTTGCAATCCTACTAGTTTTACATATTCCTGAGCTTTTCCACTTTTCTTACTATCATTCTTTAAACCAAATGAGATATTCTCTAATACTGTCAACCATGGCATTAAACGTGATTCTTGAAAAATAACGCCAACTTTCTCATGAACGGACTTAATGATGTCACCACTTATTTTCACCGTACCTGTATAATCGGAATCTAATCCAGCTAGGACACGCAATAAGGTGCTTTTTCCACACCCACTCGTACCTAATACACCCACAATTTCACCTTGTTTTGTTTCAAGATTAATATTTTTAAACCCTGTCGCACCGTTCGAAAAGGTTCTAGAGACATTTTGAACTGCCAGCATCTTTATTCATCCTTTCGGGTCTACTTCACAAAGCTGTCCTGCCAATGAAGTGTTTTTTCCTCTGTTTTCTTCAAAATTGAGTCTGATATTTTACCTAAAATCGCAAATAGGACGATGCTTGCGATAACCGTTTCAGGAGAATAGGAGTTTTGGCCAACAACAAGCAAATATCCAATCCCCTGACTAGCACCCATTAATTCAGCTGCAACAACAAACATCCACCCTAGCCCTAACCCACTTCGGATTCCAACTAGAAAAGAAGGAAGGGATGCAGGCAATATGACCTTTCTAATTAACTCAAACGTTGAAAAATTATAGATTTTCCCTACCTCGATCAACTTTCGGTCAACACCCTGAATACCTGACACGATATTTAAATAAACTGGAAAAAATACTCCAACAGCGATTAATGTAATTTTTGACGGTTCTGCAATCCCCATCCACAAGATAAAAAGGGGCACCCAAGCAAGGGACGGGATAGAACGGAAAGCCTGAATCATCGGATCGAGTAACTGCTCAGCAATTCTGAAATAGCCGACCAATGAACCAAAGATAACAGCAGCAACAACCCCGATTAGAAAACCAAAAAAGATTCGATATAAAGTAATGCCGATATGGCCCCAAAGACTTCCATCTCCAGCAAATTCAATGATTTTCGCAAGGATAACCGTTGGTGCTGGCATAAGATGCCCTTCAAGGACACCAATATGGCTTAAATATTGCCAAACCACGATTAAAATAGCTGGGATGATACTCCCAAGTAGAATTACTTTTACACTTCCTGATAAAACAAACTCACGCTTCGGTTTCACCTTAATTTGTCTAGTCAACGCTCCGCCTTTTGTGCTCATTTTACCCTCTCCTATCACGAGGGAGTGCCGTTACGAAAGAGGCACTAACCTCTATTGTTTAATTACGTTTTCCGCAAACGTAGGATTAATTAATTCTTCAACTAGTTGATCCAATTCAACATCTTTTCCGATGATGTCCTGCGCTTGAAGCACCTTACCCGCTTCTGTTAATGCCTCAATTTGTATTTCACCAGGAACAGGATTAGAAAAATCATTTCGTTCATTTAATTGTTTATTTGCAACTTCAATATCAATATTTGCCGATTTTGCCAAGATTTCTGCTGTTTCTTCTGGATTTTCTAGGACCCATTTACGAGCCTTTTCATAGACCTCAATGACTTTTTCAACGTACTTAGGATATTTTTCCGCAAACTCAGAATGCACATTTAAGGTTCCATACGTATTAAAATCTGCATTGCGGTAAAAAAGGTTCGCATCCGTTTCTAATTCAACTCTTGCCATATGAGGATCCAACCCTGACCATGCATCTACCTGACCAGAAGATAACGCTGCCGCTCCATCTCCATGCTGTAAATTAACGATTTCAACATCTGATGGGCTTAACCCTTCCTCATTTAAGGCACGTAATAGGAAAATATATGGATCTGTCCCGATGGTTGCCGCAACCTTTTTCCCCTTTAAATCACTTATGCTTTGGATCTTTGAATCTTTATTTGCCACCAATGCTGTCCACTCTGGCTTTGAGTAAATATACACGGATTCAATTGGAGCTCCCTTTGCTTTAGCCATAAGAGCTGCTGCCCCTGCAGATGAACCGAAGTCCGCACTTCCACTATTTAAAAATTCTAGTGCTTTATTACTTCCTTGACTTAAAACAAATTCAACCTTAATTCCCTCTTCTTTGAATGCTTCCTCAGCCCACCCAAACTCTTTTAACACGAGACTTGTAGGCGAGTAAAAGGCATAATCTAATGTAATTTTTTCTGGTTTATCATTTCCTTGGCTAGCTTTACTTGAGCTGTTTGAACAGCCTACAATTCCGATCAACAGTAATACAGCAGTTAAAATCACGCTTATTTTTTTCATATATATACCTCCAGTATTTTTATAGGAAAACTAGGGTTAGTACTAATACAACATCTAACTTTCATACCCAAACGATGAAAAAAGCCCTCTTCAGTAAGAAGAGGGCTTTTTCCTCCTCTTATCTTTCAGGTAATTTTACCTGATGGAATTAGCACCTTTTCAAGAATAATCTTGAAGGTTGCCGGGTTTCGTAGGGCCATGTCCCTCCACCGCTCTGGATAAGAGTCCTTTATTAAATTAATACGTTCTAGTTTTACTTTATAAATGGATTATAGAATGTAAAATACCCAAAGTCAAACACTTTTTGAAAAATTTTCCCTTATTTAAATTTTCGGTGATTGTTATAATTCCCTATAATTTGGCCTAAATATAGAACCTAAAAAACAATTGTGTCATATTTGTGAAGCCTATTGCTTTAATTGAAAATCCGCTGTATATTAAGAGTGTAGAAAGTTAGTGAAAAACTTCACAAACTAACTACACAAGCTGGCAGCTAAAGCAATCATATTTTTTTAAAACACCTTGTGAATAATTTCACAATATAAAATAAAAGGGGAGATTAAGATGAGAACATTCTTAAAAGGACCTAAAATGGCAGTTATTTGGACAGTATTACGTGTATGGTTAGGTATTCAATGGCTAGAAGCTGGTTTTCATAAATTAACTGGAGGATTTGACGCAGGCGGATTCCTACAAGGAGCACTTGCAAAAGCTGGTGGCGAACACCCAGCAGTAGCAGGTTGGTACGCAACATTCTTAGAAGGCTTTGCCGCTCCAAACGTTGAAATCATTAACGTACTTATTCCATGGGGCGAAGTTCTAGTTGGACTTGGATTAATCTTAGGTGCTGCAACAATCCCAGCATTAATTGCAGGTGCATTCATGAACCTGAACTTCTTACTTGCTGGAACAGTTAGCACAAACCCAGTACTTTACACATTAGCAGTTATTCTCTTATTCGCAGGCGCTGCAACATACTACTACGGTGTAGATAGATTTGCAATACCCTTCCTAGCAAAACGAATCAATGCGAAAAAAGATACTAAAACAGCAACAACAACTGCATAACTAAAAAAAGGAGTTCCTCCCAAGTTAGGGGGAGCTCCTTTTTACTTTCTACTCATCATCTATTTCGCCGTCACCGATTTCATCTTCCTCTTCGATCTCTTCGATGTCCTCGCCTTCCTCAGGTCTTTCGTCATCTCCACAACCCATTAAGAAAAACATCGGAAATGCTAATAATAACAGCATGAATAAACGTTTTATTCGATTCATCACAAAACCTCCCTTTTTTCTATACTTTCCAATCCATATCGAAATATGTAGACTAGAAATGGGCAACAGTAATAACAGTCCTATATTATAACTTGGAGGTTTAACACAATGCGAAAAATAAAACTAGGCACCAGTTCACTAGAGGTTCCAGTTGTGGCGGTAGGGTGTATGAGAATAAACTCATTAAAGAAGCCTGAGGCAGAAGCGTTTGTGCAAACGGCATTAGAAAACGGAGCAAACTTTTTTGACCATGCTGATATTTACGGTAGTGGCACTTGTGAAGAAATCTTCGCAGATGCAATACATATGAACGATGATGTGAGGGAGAAAATTATTCTTCAATCTAAATGTGGCATTCGAAAAGGAATGTTTGATTTTTCAAAAGAACATATCCTTAATTCCGTTGACGGAATCTTAAAACGGCTTAAAACGGACTATCTTGATGTTCTCCTTTTACATCGTCCGGATGCCCTCGTTGAGCCTGAAGAGGTTGCAGAAGCATTCGATGTGTTGGAATCCTCAGGTAAGGTTCGTCATTTTGGAGTATCTAACCAAAAGCCGATGCAAATACAGTTATTAAAAAAATATGTGAAGCAGCCAATTGTCGCAAATCAGCTGCAATTAAGCATCCCAAATGCCCACATGATTGCAAGTGGGGTTACCGCTAATATGCAAATTGATCAATCCATTAACCGTGATGGAGATGTCCTTGATTTTTGCCGATTGAATGACATTACCATTCAACCATGGTCACCTTTTCAATATGGTTATTTTGAAGGACCTTTTCTCGGCAATGAAAAATGTCCAGAATTAAATCAAAAAATTGATGAAATTGCAGAAAAATACGGTGTATCGAATACGACCATTGCAATTGCTTGGCTATTACGTCATCCCGCTAACATGCAGCCTGTAATTGGAACCATGAATATAGAGCGATTAAAGGATTCCGTTAAGGCAAGTGAAGTTCAGTTATCCCGTGAAGATTGGTACAGTATTTTTCTAGCTGCTGGCTATTTACTTCCGTAATAGACAAAGAGGCACCTCCTAAAGGGGTGCCTCTTCTCTTTAATTTTCAGTAAATCCTGTCGCAATGACCGTCACGATAATTTCATCTTTCAAATTGTCATTAATGACTGATCCAAAGATCATGTTTAAATCTTCATGTGTTGCTGATGAAATCACGTCGGCCGCTTCTTGTATTTCGAATAGGCTTAAATTTCTTCCGCCTGTAATATTTAAAATGACACCACGTGCTCCGCTTATAGATGTCTCAAGAAGTGGACTATTGATTGCTTTATTAGCCGCTTCAACTGCACGTCCGTCCCCTTTTGCCATACCGATTCCCATCAAAGCTGTTCCTCTGTGTGACATGACTGTTTTTACATCCGCGAAATCCAGATTAATTAAACCTGGGACCGCAATTAAATCGGAAATCCCTTGTACCCCTCGAAGTAGAACATTGTCTGCTTCGCGGAAGGCTTCAATCATCGGTGTACGCTTATCGACAATCTCCAATAATTTCTCATTGGGAATGATAATTAAGGTGTCAACCGCTTCCTTCATTGCATCGATTCCTGCATCTGCATTAACAGCACGCTTACGACCTTCAAATCGGAATGGTCTTGTTACAACACCTATTGTTAATGAGCCTAGCTTCTTAGCAATTCTTGCAATTTCTGGTGCTGCTCCAGTACCAGTACCACCGCCCATTCCAGCGGTGACAAAGACCATGTCCGCTCCTCTTAAAGCGTCCTCAATCTCTTTCTTGCTTTCTTCAACGGCTCTCATCCCTATTTCGGGATTGGCACCCGCACCAAGCCCCCGCGTTAAAGACGCACCAATTTGAATGGTGATTTCTGCTTTTGATTGATTAAGTGCTTGTCCATCTGTGTTTACTGCTATGAATTCAACACCTTCTACCCCTGCTTCAATCATTCGATTCACGGCATTATTTCCACCACCGCCAACACCTATTACTTTTATTCTTGCAAATTGATCTATGTATGGTTCAAACTCTAGCATGACTTTTTCCTCCTTGCCGCCCGTTGCCTTCTTCCTAAGTGAAGACGGTTTTATACTATATACTTCGTAGTACTACTTCGCTTTCTGTCACTAATTTCCTCTAAAATTGAAAAGAACCTACACTAAATACCTAAAAAGCATAATATTAGATTTCTTTTACAAACTAATACTAACATGTTATGAAAGGAACGAGCCATGATAAACAGGATAGCATTTGTAATTGGAGTTTTTTTCTTAATCTTTATCGCTTTCCTCCCTACAGATGTAGGAGCAAATAGTACTGAAAATATATATGTCGTCCAAGCTGGTGATACTTTACCTGGGATTGCAAAAAAATTTGAAATCTCTGTAGAAGAATTAAAAATCACCAATGGGATTCAATCAGATTTATTTGTTGTCGGACAGAAGCTATGGGTACCCATTTCCTATGAGGTTGTAGCTGGAGATTCCTTGCAGAAGCTTTCTTCAAAATTTCATACATCCCCTGAGCAGATTAAAACGACAAACAAGCTTACAACTGAAAAAGTCGTTCCAGGACAGATTCTCAAAATTGCCCCGAGAAGGATGAATATGCAAGGGGAACACATTTTAATGACAAAAGAGGAATTTAAAGATTGGCTCTTCAATCAGAAGATTAAACGAAAAATAAGTCTTATCCAGCAGCATCATACATGGGTCCCAGACTATAGTCGGTTTAATGGCTCCAACCATTTTGGGCTGTTAACCGGTATGGAAAATTATCATAAGAATCATATGGGCTGGAAGCATATCGCCCAAAATATTACGACTTTTCCAGATGGGAAGGTTGCTGTCTCAAGGCCACTACATATTGTCCCAGAAGGCACAATTGGTAGTAAGGCTAACTCTGTCGGTATTGCAATTGAACACCTTGGAAATTTTGATATTGGCCATGATGGGATGACGAAAGAACAAAGCGACACAATTATTTATGTCAATGCTGCCCTTAGCCTTAAATTTGGATTAACTCCTTCCGTTGACAGTATTACCTACCATCATTGGTGGGATCTGCGAAACGGCGAAAGAGTGCTGGATAAAGGGCCTGACTATAATGTTAAAACCTGTCCAGGAACTGGATTTTTTGGCGGCAACTCTACAACAAGCGCCAGAAAATATTTTTATCCCTTGATAACACGCAAAATGGAAGAGCTTCGAAAAGAAATGGATTAAGACAAACCCACTCTACCTTACGGCTGAGTGGGTTTTTAGCTAATGAAATTAAATCAACATACTTTCTTTCTTAAAATAGTCAGGTTGTTCCTTCTTAAATTCATACAAATGAGCTATACCTTTTGTAATATGCTCATTTACAACCTCTTCTGCCGCTACAACATCCTTACATTTAAGAGCATTAAAAATAGCTCTATGTTCATCCAAAACAGTCTCCCAATCCGCAGCCTTTGTTGTGATAAGTCGAAGCATTCGAACCCTCTTATACTGCCCGTTCATTTGGTCGATTCCTTTCCAAATACGGTCCATCCCTAACCCTTTATAAATGAGTTCATGAAATTCATCATCATAAGCTAAAAAGTCTTTTTCGTTTTCTTCCCGTAAGGCAATTTCCTGCATAGTTAAGCATTTTTCTAATTTATATAATGAGTCAGGAGTTAGTTTTTCCGTCGCTTCTCGAATCACAGCAAGCTCCACAGCTTTCCTCATAAATCGCGATTCCTCAATATGTTTCGGATCGATTAAAGATACAAAAGTCCCAATCTGTGGCTTTATTTCTATTAATCCTTCCTTTGCAAGTTGCATCAGAGCTTCCCTAATCGGTGTTCTGCTAACACTTAGCTGAGACCCAATCTCAGATTCTGAAATTGGAGAACCCGGACATAACGAAAAATCTATAATTTTTTCATTTAGATAGGAGTAGACATATTCTCTTCTTGTACCGCCATCACTTCGTCTAACTTGATTATATTTCATAACCCAAAACTCCCTTAAACAAATATCATCCGTAAGCATTTACTTTCACCTGGACAATATAAACTATTATTCTATTATAATCATTTTATACTAAAACGCTTACATAGGATAGTATGAATTACAAAAAAAGGAACCTGGTACTTTTTCCAGGCCCTCTTCTATATTTTAACTATGTAAAAATTTCACGCAGACTGGGTATGGTACAGTGATATCTGAATCAATTAGTGTTAATTTTCCCGTTTGTTCGTCCCTCGCATATAACACAAGGTTACTTGATTCCTGGTTGGAGCCCACGATGAATTTTTCTGTTGGATCAAATACAAAGTCACGTGGCCAATCCCCTTTTGACGATGCCATTTCTACTAATGTTAACTCCCCTGTTGCCTCATTCACTTGGAAAACAGCAATACTGTTATGCCCACGGTTAGCCGCATATACGAACTTCCCATCCTTTGAAATATATATAGCACTACCTTGACTGTTTTCAGTAAAGTCCTCAGGAATGGTTGAAATATATTGAACTTCCGTAAAGCTTCCATTACTGCTGTCATAGGCTAAAACAACCACTTCATTGCTTATCTCTGTCATCAGATATGCATGTTTCCCATTAGGATGAAAAGCAATATGTCTTGGCCCGCTTCCTGGTCGAACCGATAAACTACTTACTTCTTGTAATGACCCATTCTCTACTGCATAAGTGATGAGCTTATCAATGCCTAAATCAACTGCCACCACATATCTTTCATCTGGAGTAAATCCTGAAAAATGGGTATGAGGCTTTTCTTGTCGTTCATGTGGCCCCTTACCTTGATGCGCAGCAACCGATTGGGAAGATTCAATTCCTCCTGTTTGACTGTTAACTGAATACAGTTCGATTGTGCCTTTATGATAGTTAGCCGTTAAAACTTGGTTATTTGCATGGTTTACACTGACATGACAAGGTGATGCCCCTTCAGAAACATAATGGTTTACTCGCTTTAAATCACCTGTTTGGCTATCGATTTCATAAGCAGCAACTCCACCCGATTCTCCATCTTTTATAACCGAATAAAGAAAACGATTATCCTGGCTCACTGTTACATATGTAGGATTTCCTAATGTTGCCGCAAGCTTTATATCCTCTATTTTTTGTTCGTCTGTATCTAAAGTAAACGTATAGACTCCTTTGCTGTCCCCTTTTGTATAAGTACCAACATATCCGATAAACTTGCCCATTGTTGAACCCCTTTCATCATTTATTAATTTGCGTTTCATGCGGTAGTAATTCTCTTACAATCTACATGATCACAGATTTTTATGTCGATTTGTGACTCGATGAATATGTACGGTCAAATAAACTTCTTCTTCCTTGGAAATCTTCCAACCAAACTCTGTCTTTAAAAACTTTGAAACTTTCTTCGTACATTTATAAGCATCTGAATATTTAAGTTTGATCTGCTTATGGAAAAAATCTTCAATGGAATCAGATAATTTTTCCTTGCGCATATACCTCATTCCAAAGAAGCGAAGATGGGTTACAAATCGTTCATAGTTCAGAGAAGTCTCATCAAGCTCCATATCAAAGTGATCTTTCACTATGTTTAGTATATCATTTACCATCTGTGCAATTTGAACGGCTGCTCCCATATTATCTCCTGAGAGTTGCCCATTTACCAAATGTAGAGCAATTGACGCAGCCTCGTCTTCATCAAGTTTAATACCCGTCTCTTTTTCAATAATATCCAAGGCTTTTAGTGCAATTTGGAATTCGGGTCTATAATATTTTCGAATTTCCCATAATAGGGCATTTTTCAATTGAATCCCTTGGTTATGCCTACTAATGGCGAAACTAAGGTGATCTGTTAAAGCCACATATAGGTAATCATCTAGTTTATTAGGTAATTGAGTTTTAGCATATTCTAAAATTTTGGAGGAAATGCTTAAATACAGCTCTGATGTATCTTCGAGTAACTTGGCAAGCTTTTCGGTTATCCCATGCTTTTGCAAGATAAATGTTTTCTCAATTTTCGAAGCATTAATAGTATCTCCAGACTTACGTTGAAAAGCCAAGCCCTTGCCCATGACCACTATTTCTTGATCGAGTTCATTTCTACACATCACAACATTGTTATTTAAAACCTTTTCGATTTTCATGCATCCACCCCGTCCCTAAATAGATTCCCTACTTAATGCTTGTAGATTTTATTAATAATGCTCTTTTAGCATCTCTTCTATTGCGAAAGCTACCCCATCTTCTTCATTTGTTTTTGTATGGTATTTACAGATGCCTAGTATTTCTTTATCAGCATTCCCCATGGCAACACCACGGCCAGCCATTTCGAGCATACTTTTATCGTTTAGGTTATCTCCCATCGACATGACATCCTTCATTTCAATCCCCATGCTTTTAGCTAATTCTGCTAGGGCTAAGCCCTTGATAGCTTCTGGGTGGTTAAACTCTAGATTTAAGTAACCAGAAGAAGTGATTACCACTCCAGTCTCATCTTTTAGCTCATTATACACCTGCTGATGTCTTTCCTCATCGTCTGCAAAGCTTAAAAGTTTATAAATTTTCAGATCATCAATGGCCTCTAATTGTTCATAACTCTCGATAAACTGAACACTTTCATCTTGGAAACGCTGTTCAATTTTTTGATTAATTTCTTCATCTGTAAAATTTGGATTGACTGTTTTCCACCATCTAGTCATCCGATCAATAAAGCTATCTCTTCCAAAAGAAAACAAGCCCTTGTTGGTAAAGAACTCCGTATACATTTCACCATTATGACATGCTGTGTATACCTTTTTACAAACCAATTTATCCATTGGAATATCACGTAAAACGTTCCCGTTTATATCAAAAGAACTAGCGCCGTTCAAAGTAATAATTGGACAAGTAATTCCTACTTCTTTAATGGGCATATTTGCAGCATCATAAGACCTTCCTGTTACAACAACAAATTTTATCCCTTTATCCATTGCCTTTTGAATCGCGCGTACATTTGCCTCACTTACTTTATGATTATTGTTTAATAGAGTCCCATCTAAATCTGAAGCAATCAGTTTCATCCCAAATCCCTCTTTCGTATAAAATGAAAAAACCTAAATAAACTGTCTCCTAAAACAGAAACACCTTACTTAGGTTTTGCCTGCTTTACCAGTAACAATCCTACTTTCTATTATAACAAGATATATATTTAACACAAAGCTAACGCTACTTACATAAAAAAGGCTACTTACAACTTTATGTTATAAGTAGCTTTTCGTCTTATTCTTTAATTGGCTCTGGGTTAAGAGCACCATGTTTAATGATACTAATTAAATAGCCAATTACACCACCGATTATTGCTGGTACAATCCAGCCTAATCCAACTGAGTATAATGGAAGAACTGATGCTAACAGGTCATTTAAAGCAGCAATTTTTACACCTGCTGCATTTAATCCATCATTAACACTTAGGATCAATGTAACTAAAATACTTACCTGGTATACTTCCTTACGTCCCTTGAATAGTGGGTGTAAGAAAGTCAATGCCATTAAGCAAATCGCTAATGGATATAGAGCTACTAAAACTGGTATAGAAAAACTGATAATCGTATTTAAACCAAAGTTTGAAATCACCGCACTAAATACTGTAAAGACAACAGCCCACTTCTTATAAGAAAGTGCAGGAATTAATTTTGAGAAATAAGACGCACAAGATGTAATAAGTCCAATACTTGTTGTTAAACAAGCTGCGATAACAATCACTGCAAGAATAACTTTACCATACCAACCAAAGAAGTGTAGCGAAGCAGCAGATAGGATTGATCCACCATTATCTAAGAATCCAAGACCTTCTACACTTGTTGCACCTAAGAATGCTAGTGAAGAATAGATAACTGCTAGTAAAACCCCTGCTACTAATGCAACTTTACCTGTTGAGATCATGATTTGTTTTTTAGAAGTTGCTCCACGTTGCTTCATGATGTTAATAATGATAATTCCAAATACAAACGCTGCAAGTGCATCCATTGTGTTATAACCTTCTTGGAAACCTTTAAAGAAGCTATTTGACATATAAGTTTCTGTAGGCTCTTGAATTGCACCAATCGGATTTACGAATGCCGCTATAATAAGAATAGCAATTACAATTAATAATATCGGTGTTAACATTTTCCCAACAATATCAACAATCTTACTAGACTTTAAAGAAAAGAATAATGTTACCCCAAAGAACACAATTGTAAATAGGAATAACGGGAGATAGCTCGTTTGATTTTCTAAGAATGGAACGATCCCAATTTCATAAGCAACTGTATTCGTTCTTGGAATTGCAAAAAAAGGACCGATTGTTAAATATAATGCAACAGTAAAGAAAATACCATATATAGGATTAACTCGTCCTGCTAAAGACTCCAAATCACTTTTACCTGAGAATGCTAATGCTAGTATACAAAGAACAGGTAACCCTACTCCTGTAATAATGAAACCAAGATTCGCTGTAAAAACATTGTCTCCAGCTAACTGACCTAATTGTACCGGGAAGATTAAATTCCCTGCTCCAAAGAATAATGCAAACAACATAAAACCAACTGCAATTACATTGCTAAATGAATCTCTCGATGACATATCTATTCCTCCTAAAACACTCTAGACACCTAATTCTCCGAATACATCTAGAGCATAAAAAATTATACTAGTAAACTCACTTGCTTACAAACATCAACTTGATAGGAACTAATATATCACACAAAATATCCAAAAGCAACACTTTTCAGAAAATAAAATTATATCAAAATACTTTTAATAATAAATGTAAGTACTGTTATTTAGTTCCATTGATGGCCTTAATCTATCTCTTGATCCCCATACATATTCTTATACTTTTGACTTGAAGAAGAACCTCAAAAGAAATGGATGAAACTATTATTTGTAAATATGGCTCATTTCATAACGATGCATATCCTTGTTTATCAGAAAAGAATCTTATACATATTAGTAAGCCTGACAACCCAACGCAAAAAAAGGAACCATTTAATTCCGCTGAATTAAATGGTCCCTTTTTAATAATACACTTTAAAATAAAGCAATTTAACGTGTTACCCCACTACAGTATCGGCCCCACCTTCGCCAAATACCATGATGACCACACATGTCATCCACCTGACTTCATTATAATTGACAGCGCTTTCATTTTCAATTAAAACCTTTCCCTAAGATTCGACAATTGAAAAATGTAGGGAATGGTTAGAATCATCTTCATCCGGTATCAACCCGTTTGGAGTCTCGTGTGTTTGTGGGCTTGTCTATCTTTGAACCACTGAAAAGTCCATATTGAAAATCCAAGCCAAGTAGCACTTGCTAAATATCCGCCTATTATATCGGTTGGATAATGAACTCCTAAATAAATTCTGCTGATTCCAATCCCTACTATCATAATTCCACTAAATAAGAGTAGCACTGTTCTCCCCCACACTACTGGAATATGTCGCCATAATAAGAATGTGAAGATACCGTAAAACGTGAAAGCAGTCATCGCATGACCACTCGGAAAGCTATAACCCGAAATTTCAACTAATCTGTGGAATTCTGGTCTTGCCCTTTCAAATAGTCCTTTTAGTAACATGTTCAAAATTGGCGAACCGACCATCACTCCTATAAACAAGACCAACTCATGACGATGCTTTAGTACTTTATAGAGGAAATACAAAATAATAAGGGATAAAACAATGACGACTGGTGCAGATCCGATAAACGAAAGGAACTTCATCATCAAGGTAAGTCCCGCTGATTCCATCCCCTGAACCAAATCTATCACATGACTATCAAAATAAATCACATCATGGACATGAACAAAATAGGCCAGAATCCCAAACACAATAATTGATGAAAGACAAAAAACAACAGCAACTGATAAAGGTTTTCTTATGTTCATTAGCTCCACACTCTTTCTTCTTTGATCGCTCTTAGTATTTTTTCACCTAAAAAAATGTATGCGAAATGGGTATTCCTCACTAAGACGTAGGGTGTGCTAAAATAGAAGAACCTATTATTGTAAAAAGGTTGTGTGTTGAGTGAGACGAATGCTTGCGATAAGTGATATTCATGGTGATTTAGATAAATTTGAACGGCTTTTGGAACTTGTAAACTACAATGATCAGGAAGACCAACTTTTGTTGTTGGGAGACTATGTTGATCGAGGACCACACTCAAGGGCTGTTTTAGATAGAGTAATTGAATTACGCGAAAAAGGAGCAATCGCTTTGATTGGCAATCATGAAAAGATGATGATGGAAGCCTTCCGCGCTGATTCAATGAGTGTCAAACGATGGTTTTACAATGGCGGGATTAAAACATTACAAAACTATGGCTATTACATTGAAAAGGATGATGCAAAATATTGGTACACGACGGAGGAAATGCCTAATCTTCTTCAAATAAACAAAGAAATATACCCACATTTAGAAATTTTAAAGGAATTTCCATACTACTATGAAACAGAAACTCATATTTTTGTTCATGCAGGGGTTCATCCTGAAACACCATTAGAATCAACTGACCCCCATTTATTAGTCTGGATTCGCGAGGAATTTCACAATGGCTACACGGGACATAAGACCGTTGTTTTTGGTCATACACCAACCAAATATCTACATAAGAGTAATGAAGTTTATTTCGGAAAAAATAACATTATCGGTATTGATGGCGGCTGTGCATATGGAGGAAGACTCTACTGTCTCGATGCTACCAATTCGCAGATTTACTATGTGGACTAGGTAGAGTAGGGACGGTTCTTTGGGAACCATCCCTTATCATCACCCGTCACTTTTAATAATTTCAACAAATTTTGTAGATGCTGGTGATAATGGAACATTTTTAACGTAACAGATTCCAATGCTCCGTTTTGGGATCTGTTCTGTAAGCTTTACCTCATGTAAGATGCCACTTTTTAAATATTCCTGCGAAAATTCTCTCGTGACACAGGCAATACCTAGATTTATTTTAGCAAACTCCAATAATAAATCATGGGAACCCAGTTCAAACTCGGGTGATATCCTTAATCCCTTTGACAATAAATATTCCTCGACATATTTCCGCGAAATGGATTTTGGCTCTAAAAATATTAATGGATATTCTACCAAATCGGAGACGTTTACTGCCTTATGTAGAAGCTCTTTATAATTTTTCCCGCACACAAAAATATCATGAATATCCATACATGGTATTTGCGCAAGGGTAGGGTCATTAACTGGAAAGTTACAAATGGCTAGGTCAACTTCACCTAACTTCAATAAAGAAATAAGCTCCTGGGTTGTCCCATTTTCTATTTTAAACTTTATATTGGGATACTCCGTATGGAAGGTTTCCAAAAATGCGAGTAAAAAGTATTTCGATATTGTATCACCTACCCCTATTCTTAGTTCCCCTTTTGTTAGGTTCTTAAATTCCAAAATCATTTCCTCACCAACATTGATGAGATTCATTGCCGAATGGACATATTCATATAAAAGCTTTCCCTCGTCAGTCAAAGAAACCCCTTTAGGTGTGCGATTAAACAGTCTTATATCTAATTCTCTTTCTAGCTGCATCATCGCTTGACTAACTGCAGGCTGTGTCATAAACAGGTCCTTGGCAGCTTTGGAAAAACTCCCATTCTTAGCAACTACACTAAAAACCTTATATAAATCTAATTTACCTACCATATTAATACTCCTTATACCCATTATTAGATATATTAATTTTACTTATATCACATGATAGATGTATAGTACTAGTAGATAATATTTACATAAAAACTAATCAGCATGTAGGAGTGATTGTTTTGGAAAGAGTAGTTGGAACAGTTGTAAGGGGTTTACGTGGCCCAATCATCAATACAGGTGACAGCATCGAGCAAATCGTTGTTAATACTGTATTAACCGCTTCTGAGGTGGAAGGCTTTACGATTCAAGATAAAGATATCATTACGATTACAGAATCTATTGTCGCACGTGCTCAAGGAAACTATGCGACAATCGACCATATTGCAAAGGATGTACAATCAAAATTTGGTGATGACACAATCGGTGTTATTTTTCCAATCCTAAGCCGTAACCGTTTTGCAATCAATCTTCGCGGAATTGCAAAAGGCGCAAAGAAAATCGTCCTTATGTTAAGCTATCCATCTGATGAAGTAGGTAACCACCTAGTGGATCTTGATTTACTTGATGAAAAAGGCGTAAATCCTTGGACGGATGTGTTAACAGAGCAACAGTTCCGTGAACTATTCGGACATAATAAACACACTTTTACAGGTGTAGATTACATTGATTATTATAAATCGTTGGTTGAGGAATATGGCGTTGAATGTGAAGTCATCTTCTCAAATAACCCAAGAACGATTCTAGACTATACAAAGAGCGTGCTAACTTGTGACATTCACACAAGATTCCGTACAAAGAAAATTTTAAAGGCAAACGGCGGAGAAAAGATTTATAGCCTTGATAATATTCTTTCAGAATCAATCGATGGTAGTGGCTATAACGAAAACTATGGTTTACTTGGTTCTAACAAAGCAACGGAGGAAAGCGTGAAGCTCTTCCCTCGTAATTGCCAACCGGTTGTAGATCAGATCCAGGAAGTTCTTAAAGAGAAAACTGGTAAAACGGTAGAGGTTATGATTTACGGTGACGGTGCATTTAAAGACCCTGTCGGAAAGATTTGGGAGCTTGCTGACCCAGTTGTTTCACCTGCCTTCACAGCTGGCCTTGAAGGTACACCAAATGAGGTTAAATTAAAATATCTTGCTGATAATAATTTTGCTGACTTAAAAGGTGAAGAACTTAAAAAAGCAATTTCTGAGTTTATTAAAAATAAAGAAGGCGACCTTGTCGGACAAATGGAAGCTCAAGGTACAACCCCTAGAAGACTAACGGACCTGATTGGCTCTCTATCTGATTTAACTTCAGGAAGCGGAGACAAAGGTACCCCGTTCATCTATATCCAAGGTTACTTTGATAACTATACGAAATAAACAATACCAAATCCCCTGTAATCAAACAGGGGATTTTTTTCTACGTAGACATGTTTCCTTTTTGCGATTTGTGGTATTCTCTTACTAAACAAAAATAAGTACCATGGGGACGGTTCTCCTGGTTCGAAAACCCAAGAGAACCGTCCCTGTGGTTCATGACACAAGGAAGGATGATATTTTTGTTTGATTTTCTCGATATCAATTGGGAGGCTCTACTCCTGAATACCGGAATCATCATTTTAAAACTAATCGGGGTCTTTATCGCATTTTTCATTGTTAAAAAGATTGGAAACAAAGTGATTGACCGAACTTTTACAAAGTTACAGGATAAACAAAACATTACCATAGGACGGGCTCATACGCTTCAAAGACTAATGGAAAACATTCTTTCATATGCATTAATCTTTATGTTAGTTGCATCCATTTTTGGCATTTTTAATATTCCTGTTGCAAGTCTGATTGCCGGTGCTGGAATTGTTGGACTAGCGGTCGGTTTTGGTGCACAAGGACTCGTAAGTGACGTTGTGACAGGCTTTTTCTTATTATTAGAAAAGCAAATTGATGTTAACGACTATGTCACCATCGGAGCTATTGATGGCGTTGTAGAGGCAGTGGGTTTACGAACCACTCAAATTCGCGGTTTTGATGGAACCTTACATTATATTCCGAATCGCGACATTACAAGTGTAAGTAACCATTCCCGCGGAAATATGCGTGCTCTTGTAGATATTGGGATTGCCTATGGGGAAGACATTGATAAAGCGATAACCGTGATGCAAGAAGTATGTGACCAGGTTGCTGCCGAGAATCCAGTTATTGTTGAAGGACCAAATGTCATTGGGGTTCAAGCACTTGGAGCATCAGATGTCGTTTTACGTGTTATTGCCAAAACAGAAAATGGTGAACACTGGGGCGTTGAGCGTCAGCTTCGAAAAGCTTTTAAAGATGCCTTTGATAAAAACGGGATTGAAATACCATTTCCTCATCAAGTCACCATTCATAAAAATGACGAGAATCCGCAAAGAATGGGACAAGCATAATGTAAAAAGGGGCATCCAGATGAGGATGCCCCTTCTCTATTATCGATTAAAATTAACTGCTTCTGTCTGATCCAATGTAATCATTGTTTCACTTGGCTTTGTTTCTGCAATGATTTTTCCATTTCTAAATGAGTAGCGAACTTTCGCTTGTTTACGGATTGTTTCATATTCATTTTCTGCTGACATGACAATGAAGTTTGCCGGCTTTCCTTCTTCAATTCCGTAGCGATCTTCAATGTGCAGTGTCTTAGCACTGTTTGTCGTAATTAAATCAATGGAATTCACAATTTGCTCATAGCCCATCAATTGTGAAGCGTGGATTCCCATATGAAGAACCTGTAGCATATTGCCCGTTCCTAGTGGATACCATGGGTCAAAAATATCATCATGGCCAAAGCTTACGTTTAGTCCCGCTTCTAGTAATTCTTTAACACGAGTAAGACCTCTACGTTTTGGATACGTATCAAATCTACCTTGTAAGTGAATATTCACAAGTGGATTTGACACAAAGTTAATATTTGAAAGCTTAAGTAAACGGAAAAGCTTGTACGTATACGCATCATTGTATGAACCCATCGCTGTAGTGTGGCTTGCTGTTGTACGAGTACCAAGTCCGCGCTCATAGGCTTCCTTTGCTACAACCTCAACAAATCTTGATTGTTCATCATCAATTTCGTCACAATGAATATCAACTAATCGATCATATTTTTCAGCTAAATCAAAAGCAATTTTCATTGAATTTACACCATATTCACGGGTAAATTCAAAGTGAGGGATACCGCCAACGACGTCCGCACCCATCTTTACTGCTTCTTCAAGCAATTCTACTCCATTTGGGTAAGATAAAATTCCTTCCTGAGGAAAAGCTACTAGTTGAATATCTACGTAATCCTTCAATTCCTCTTTTACCTCAAGCATTGCTTTTAATGCTGTTAGACTTGGGTCTGTAACATCGACATGCGTACGAACATGCCCAATCCCCTGAGCAATTTGCCATTTTAGTGCTGTTTTCGAACGTGTTTTTACATCTTCAAGGGTTAAGGTTTCTTTACGCTGTGACCAGCGCTGAATCCCCTCAAATAAAGTACCGCTTTGATTCCACTCCGGTTCGCCTGCCGTTAATGTTGTATCTAAATGGATATGTGGCTCAATGAAAGGTGGCAAAACGAGTGAGCCACCTACATCAATTACTTCCTCATTTGCCTCTAATTCACTCAGTTCTTGCGTAATTTTTTCAAACTGGCCTTCTTTGATCACGAGATGCCAGAGACCTTCTTTTCCTCGTAAGGTTGCATTTTTAATAATCAACTGAAATCACCTTTGCTTCTTTAAGTTTTTTTGCTTCCGCTAGTTTCATGAATACGAAGTAAATAACTGCTGTTCCTAGTAGTGCATTTAGTGGTGTAATCCCAGGTGCTACTTGCGCAAAGGCTACACCTACGCCCCATGCCGCAATTGAAACCCAGTTTACTGATTTAAAAGTCATCTCATCAAAAGCTTTATATTCTCTGTGCTTAACAAAGAAGTAGTCTGTAATGATGATGGCACCGATAGAAGGGATCGCAGCACCAAGAAGTGTTAGGAATCCTACAAAGTTGTTGTACATCCACATTGCTAGTATAGTTCCAACTAGTCCATTTACCACTACAAATACTTTTTTAGGAATCTTCGTGATGTTTGCAAATCCTAAACCTGAAGCATACAGTGCATTGTCATTAGTTGTCCAAATATTTAACCCGAGTACAATAATAGCCGGAATCATTAATCCTTGTAGAAACATTACTTCAGAAATATCTGCTAAGCCATAAGACATCGATCCGATTGCTCCGAAAAAGAACATTAAAGAGTTTCCTAAGAAAAAGGCAATCACTGTTGCAATTACTGCTGAGCGTGATGTTTTGGCAAAACGTGCAAAGTCTGGTGTTAACGTTCCTGCGCTAATAAATGACCCGATGCAAATCGTAAGTGCTGCTGAAAGTGTGATGGATACGGTTGGTTTGTACTCCATTAGAGCCCCTATTCCACCTAATGACTCGGTTGCCTCAACTGCTGAGTAGCTACCGAGAATCGCAATTGCTGGTACTGCTACAAATCCTAAAATAACCAGTGCTTTCATTCCAAAAATTGAAGTTGCTGTCATTGCAAGCCCAAAGATGAATATTAAGGCGTACACATTCCAGTCCATTGCATTTGCAACTGGAACCGCGAACATCGCTACACCAACTCCGAACCAACCAACTTGGGTAAATCCTAGTAAAAAGGATGGTAGATACGATCCCTTATCACCAAATGCATACTTTGCCAAAAGGTGTGTCGATAATCCTGTCTTCGATGCGATATAAGCTAGGGTTCCTGTAAAAATTCCTAGCGCTAAATTCCCTGCTAACACAATTATGATAAACTCTGAAAAAGTTAAGCCCATCCCAATTTCCCCACCAGCCAGCATACTTGCTGAGAAAAACGTAAGGCCTAGCATTACCGATAATGTCTTCCAAAAACCGTTTCGATTAGATTGTGGCACTGCTTGCCATGAGAACTCTGAATCCATTTTTTTCATAAATGATTCCTCCTGTATGATCATTTCTGATACCAGAAGCAAGCAGAAAAAAAAAGAGGCTAATTACCAGGTATCCTGACAATTAGCCTCTTCATCTATTAAAAGAGCACAGGGAAAGTTTATACACGTTTCCCCACGTCTTTTAATAAAATCCCGCCGTCCTTGTCAGCCTCTCTGGACTGAATTAAAGGTACCAGTTATTAAATTAATGTTATTATTGCACAAAAATCTCCATATCGTCAACAACTATATTTAAAATGTTAGACTAGAATACTATTTCCCCGAAAATATAAAAGCCCATCACCAGTAGGGTGATGAGCAATTTTATTATTGAGCTGTATAGCCACCGTCAACGATTAAACTGTTTCCTGTCATGAATGAAGAATCATCACTAGCAAGGAATAATACAGCTTTAGCCATTTCTTCTCCTTGTCCAAGGCGCTTCATTGGAGTCATACTACGTAACACTTCTTTGCTTTCTTCAGGAATAATTGGAGTATCAATGAAACCTGGGCAAAGAGCATTTACACGAATATTTTGTTCAGCATATTCAAGTGCTAATGAGCGAGTTAAGTTCACTACGCCACCTTTTGCTGCGTTATAGGCTGCTGAACCTGGTGATCCCACCCAACCATACATAGATGCAGTGTTTACGATTACTCCACCATCTGCTTTTAAGAATTCACGGATCGCTTCACGTGCTACTAAGAAAACACCATCTAAGTCAACATTAACCGTATTTCTCCACTCAGAATATTCTAATTCATGTGATGGTTGAACTCGTCCAATACCAGCATTATTGAAAACAATATCCACTTTACCGAATGCTTCAATTGTTTGTTTATAGATATTTGCTACTTCTTCTTCACTTGTAATGTTTGCTTTTACAAATAAAGCTTCCGCGTTTAGCGCTTTCAATTCTTCCTCAAATGCTTTTCCCTTTTCTTCATTTAAATCAACAAGGACAACCTTTGCTCCTTCTTCAACAAATAAACGAGCTGTTGCCGCTCCAATTCCTGAAGCTCCCCCAGTAATGATAGCTACTTTATCTTGTAATTTTCCCATTATAAAGTCCCCCTTATTGTATAATATGGATAGTATTACCCTATAGTAGAGTAATATTTACTCCAAAAGGCTTTGTCACCATTTGGTCACAATTCTATTTTACTATCTTGACTAGACTTAACAATCATCAAAGAAATTCAAAATGTCTATATAATAGACATTTCCAATAAAAATGTCTATTTTGCGGAGGTTTTTTTATGAATGATGAATTGGATCTCATTTCTAAACGACGAAATCGAACCCAAGAACACTTAAAGCATGCTCTTATTGACCTTATCAAAGAAAAGGGTTACCATTCCGTTTCTGTAAAAGACATTGTAGATAAGGCCTCCTATAATCGCAGCACCTTCTATGTTCACTACCATGACAAAATTGATTTAGCCGAAGACTTGTTAGATTTCATGATGGTAGGCTTGTGGGATTCGGTTGGAAAACACCATCTTCCTGGACAAAAAGTGTATACATCTAAGATTGGCAAGCCTTCTTTTAATATCGTTTCCTATATTTATGAGCACCGGGATTTTTTTGAACTCATTAAATATGACGACACTCTACCAGGGCTACATACAAGTTTCCCTCAAACCATTTTAAAAATTTATCAAGAAAAATTTATATTTGAAACAATCAACAATATCCCGGTCAACATGGACTATTTTAAACGCTATACAGCCTATGGCTTTTACGGACTCATCCAAAATTGGATTACAAGCGGCTTTAAAGAATCTCAAGAGGAATTTATTGAGGAAGTCATTGAATTAACAAAAACACATATCTATTCGTTTAAATATACAGGTCATTAAAGAGGACAGGTTCACAGAACCGTCCTTTTTTTAGATATGCTTCCGAAGTTCCAATTCTACTAGTTTCATATCCTCCAAAAGAAGGGGATACAAATTCGGCCTTCTTCTGGCCGCAAGTGGATGATAGCCAACTGTCGTTTGATAGCCGTTCGTCTGATAGAAATTGCCCCTAAGCCCTTTGACTTCAAGCTCTGGATTCTGAAAAAAGGATTGCACTGCTACGTTGCCTAAACAAACAATAAGTTTAGGTTTTTGTTCCTCCAGTTGAGAATACAAATGGTTTATACAAATTTCGCGTGTCTTTTCCTTATCATAGGCTCGTTTCGGTTGTCTTTTTAAAATATATGTAACATATATTTGCTCTTTATCTAATCCCGCTTCATAGGTTGCCTTTTGCAAGGTCTGCCTCGTTCCACAAACCATTGGATTACCTTCACGACCTTCACGAGCACCTGGATTATCCAAAATAATCATGATCGGTGCTTTCGGATTACCCTCACCCCAAATCATTCGCGCCCCTTGCTGATACAACCCACAATCCTCACAATTCTTCACATCTTCGGGTACTGGATCCTCATCCCACATCACCGGACAAAATGAATTCATCTTATTCACACTCCTTGAGATTAGGATTACCAGATGAAATGAAAATCAACTAAAAAAATCTGGACTATTGAGTAAGTCCAGATTTTTATTTAAAGAACATTCTCGGTTACAATTTGAAAAATAAGAAGTACCGTTACAACCCTTAAAATCGGCTTTACATATTGAGGCTTTAATTTCTGCGCAATACGCACCCCAATTTGTGCTCCTGTAAAAGAACCAAGTAACAAGGCTATGGCAACTGGCCAAATGAGCTTACCTGTCGCAATATAGGTCACCGCAGCCCCAAAGCAACTAGAAAACGTAGCAAGGCGGACCAACCCAACCGCACGAATGTATGCAATATTTAAATGATTATATAGATAAAGCATTAAAGTCCCCTGACCAGGTCCAAATAGCCCATCATAAATGCCAATACTATATAGCCCGGGTGCACTAATTTTATTGAACTTCAAAGGCTCATTTCCGGTAAAATTTCCTTTTCCCACAAAAGAAACAATGAAAGCGAATAGGAGCAGGACAATCGCTACAATATACATATTTTCAGCCGATATCTGTGACGCGATAAGTCCCCCGCTTACCCCACCAGAAAGACTAACCGGTATAATCCAAATTGATTCTTTTAAAGAAAGCTCCTTCTTCCGTAACAAGTAGAAGAAACTTGAGAACGAACTAATTGTATTGGCAACCTTATTCGCACCAATTGCTGAATGAACAGGAACACCTAAAAGCAACATCGACGGCAAACTAATTAATCCCCCACCACCAGCAAGCGTCCCCAAAGTCGTCGCACAAATCCCAATAAAAAACAGAATCAAATATTCCATTCAATAACACCCCTTGTACCCTAAGTATAGTAGCAAAAGAGTGATTAAGAAATTTAATCTTTATTATTGAAATGGATAAGTATTTCCTATGGAGTACCGGACACAAAATGTTAACGGAATATTCACACTTAAAGGGTTGATTTTCTATTAAAATAGGGATGAATAAAAAGAAAAGAAGTGGAAGGTTGTTACTTAAAGTGCGAACTGAATCAGAGGAATTGTTAGCTCTACGTTCATTAGATACTCGAATGGAGTTAAGATCCTTTTCTAACTTAAAATACAGAAAACAGCCTAGCTTAATTCGCTAGGCTGTTTTAAACTGTCTATCCTATTCCTAATGACCTATATTCTCCTGAAGATTAAATTGACAGTCATACATATCAATGTAAAAGCCTTTTTTCTTTAGAATCTCTTGATGTGCTGTTATAAATGATTACTCCCTTAACAGACTTGTTAGAGAATTATTGATTATTTTTATAGGATTCATTAAACTCATTGATTACATCTGTACCGCCAGATTTCTTCCATTTTTCAATGGCATCCTTAAATCCTTCTTTATCAATATCACCTAACATATATTGGTAGCTTGCATCTTTAATAATTTGAGCAAGTAATTCACTTTTTTCTATAAATGTTGGAGAATCAAGTGGTACAGTCGGATCATGAATCAGATATTTTTCGTTATCAATGGTTAGTGCCTCCGCCTTTTCTTTTACATCATAAGTAAACGCACCGTCATATCTACCATTTGTTGCTGCTTCTCCAATCTGAATGGAATTGTATGGCTTCACTTCTCTTGTAGATAAATCTGAGTCAAGAACTAATGCTTTTCCATCCTTTACTTCATAATGTTCACCCTCAACACCCCAATAGATTAAATTAGCACCTTCTGGGCTTGCAATGAAATCATAGAATTCAAGAATATCCTTTAATTCCTTTTCCGTTTCTACAGATGATTTTGGAAATAATACCATATTTCCATAGCCAGGAATTGCCCAAATTCCAAACTTTCCATCCGGACCTGTAATTTTGTTTTGGACATCAAGAACAACATCTGGATTTAATTGAACTGCGTCATTATAAAGACCTTGAACATCGCCAATTGCCCCAATGTACATCCCGGCTGTTCCATTTTTAAACAAGGCTTGCTGATCATCCTTACTTGTAACAGGGAAATCACTATTCATATACCCTTTTTCCCTTATGTCTTTAATGAAATCCATAGTATCCAAATACTCATCAAACATAAATTCCGGTAAAAGTTTCCCGTCCTTTTCGCCCCAATTATTTGGTGTGCCAAACCAAGATGATACTGATTTAAATGCACCATATACTAAATCTGAACGATCAGTAATACCAATTGTATCTTTTTTACCATTACCATCCGGATCATTCTCAGTAAATGCTTGAGCCATTTTATAGATATCATCTATCGTTTCAGGTGTGCCTAGTCCTAGTTTATCTGCCCAATCCTTCCGATAGATTAAGCCCTGTCGTGAAAGTGGAGCCCCCTGATAAAGACCATAAATTTTACCGTCAACAGCTGTATTATTTATTATCGTTTGGTTTAAGTTACTTAAGTGTTCAAAGTCTTTGAGATAAGGACCGATTTCCCAAAACTGCCCATCACGAATCGCTTCTTTAAAGTTTAGGTATAATGCCGTATTCCCTACATAAACAGCCTCTGGTAATGTACCCGTTGCAAATGCAGAGTTAATCTTTTCCTCGTAATTCCCACTTGGTACCCATTGAAACGTTAGGTCCATTCCACTCTTCTCTTCCAATAATTTTTCAATTCTGTCATTTGGCACCTCAGGGTTATGTAACACCGTCATAATTGTCATACTTTTCTTTCCAGTCTCTCCTGACGATTTTTTGTTATTACAGCCTGATAAAGTTATAACTGTTATTAATAGCAATAAAATGAGGACTTTTACATTTTTCTTACCAAAGCTCAACTTACCCACTCCTTTGAATCATAAATTTTATATGATTTCATAATACTCGTATTTTTATATTACAAATATAATCATTTCATAACATTGAGTGAATTTTCATAATATTATGTCCCGTTGACACTATATGATCCATCAATTCTTTTTCCTAGAGAACAAAACTACTAATAATTACGCCACATTAATAAATAATAAACTAATGGAATCTAGATCCATAAGGTAAAAATAGTCCGAGTAGTAAAATGATAATCAATCCTGGAGTCAATGTATATTCCTCCAATCTCTGTGTTGTTCACAGCTACTTTATCTTAGTAATTCCTATGTATTGCTGGGTAAATTTTTTTAAAAATTTTTCCTCTCTATGAAAACACAAACTATACTCTTTTTGTTTTACATATTTTTCAGAAGACTTTCAGAAGCTCCCGGATTATAGACAAAATCCGAATATATACATAGTTAGTTGTCTATAATGAATCCTTTCAAATCATAATTACGCATATTTAGAAGCATATCAGCCGTATATTTCGGTATTTGGGGCTAATTCTAAGATAGACCCGGATTATGTAACCTAGACATGTTATAAATAGGTTTTATCGCGGAATATGCTGATTTATCGCGTTTGATGCATTGTTATCTTTAATGATATAGTTATTCTAGTTAAGCGAACTGTGCATTTCATTTTTATTTAACAAGAGATATTCTTGTGAAATTATTCACAAAAAAAGGGAGTTGATAAGATGGGATCTAATATCCAATCGGAGCAAAATCGCAACGAAGCGTTGAGTGATGACTATTCCTTGGATAGAGTACCTCTTAACAAAAGAAACATGAGTTGGTTAAGTATAACGAATATTACATTCGGAATTGCAACGGCTATATTTTATTTTCAAATGGGAAGTGTAATGGCACTTCAATTTGGTGCTATTAACGCCATCATTTCCGCTATATATGCGATTATCGTTGCCGGTATTCTTGGAACATTCATTGCGTACCTATCTGCAAAGTCAGGTATGAACGTAAATTTATTATCAAGGGGTGGCGGGTTCGGCTATATTGGCGCATCATTAACCTCCATTATTTATGCCACAAATTTCATCATGTATTGTGCACTTGAAGGTTTAATCTTAGTTTCCGCAGTCCACGAATTCTTACCTAGTATTCCAGAATGGGCTTTAATTCTTTTCTTCGGTACTATTGTCATTCCATTAAACTGGTTTGGAATTAAGCAGTTGGATAAATTACAAAAGTGGTCATTGCCATTGTTCGGTGTCTTTTTAGTTGCGGCAATCGTAGTGGCAGCTATCAAGCCATCTGTTTATGATGGAACTTTCTGGTCCTATATGCCAGAAAATGTCCAGGTTGGAGGAACCGCTCTCTTGCTTTGTATAGGCATGCAGCACGGGATTATGGGATTAACTCCACTACTCGCATCCGATTATGCACGATTCCTTAAACCTAAGGACACGAAAATTGGAGTATTTGCAATCGGGTTTGTCCCGCAGATCTTCTGTTTTGGTGTAATGGGCGGCTTAGGTATTTGGTTTGGTGTTCGTCTAGGCGAACCAAATCCTGGCGTGTATATCGTAATGCTTCTAGGAATGTGGGGAGCGTTGTTTACGATGATTACCCAAGTAAGAATTAACGTCACAAATATCTATAGTGGTTCACTATCTCTTTCAAATTTCTTCGAAAACATATTTAACTTTAAACCCGGAAGACGCTTTTGGGTAGTTGTAACCGGAGTATCTGCCATCTTCTTAATGCTAACCGATATTGTCAATCATCTTGGCACAGTCTTAACCTTTCAAGGGGTCTTCTTACTATCTTGGGCAGCTATTTTAGTTACAGATGCTGTCGTTGTTAAGAAATTATTAAAAATTGGCCCTGGATATTACGAGGCGAGACAAGAGAACTTGTATAAATGGAATCCCGTCGGTGTTGTCGCTTTACTAATTTCAAGTGCCCTCGGTACAGTAGCTGCACTTGGATTTATGGGAACCTTTTTACAAAGTACAGCAGCATTTTTCGCAGCAATCCTAGCATCTATCCTAACGATTATTTTAGCCATTGCCACAAAAGGAAAGTACTATATTAAAAAAGAAGCAACTGATATCAAAAAAGAAGAGTACGTCGCTTAACATGTTAACCCTCTACTATCTTATAAAAATGTAGAGGGTTTTTTTATAACCTTTAATGTGTAACTGGGTATGGGCAGCGCCCTCACTTGGCACCGGCAGTAGATTCCTTGGTTCCTAACCGTAATGTTGTATTTGTTCGGGGGCATAGCCAAGACCTCATCCATATTTGGCAAGGCCCATAAGAAATTGAAAACCAAGTTCAACTCAAATGGGGGTTCTCAAGCTTTGAACCTCCCCTTTATTTATCGCCATTAGTGGTCGTCAATTCATCATCAATTCTACTCATGAATTCCTCTGCCGCATTGTAACCTTGTTGTTTTAAATACCAGTTGTTTGCGGCTGCTTCAATTAGCCCTGCGACATCTCGCCCAGGCTGAAGCTGAATCTCAATTGAAGGAATCTTAACACCCATAAATTCCATCGTGTTGATTTCTTGTTCTAGATCATTATACAAAGCATCTTTTTCCCACTTCGTCAAATGAATATCAAGGGAGATGCGGGTTTCATCCTGAAAAGCTTTTCGTCCGTACATTCGAACCACATTTAATAACCCGATACTGCGAAGAGCTAAAAACTCCTTTGTCTTTTCATCATGTGTACCTAGAATCGTTTGTGGACTTAGCTTTTTTAAGACGACGATATCATCTGCTACAAGCCGATGTCCCCTGCGAATCAAGGTATGCGCAGTCTCACTTTTTCCTACACCAGAATTCCCCCGAATCAGGATACCAATCCCCGACACATTCATACAAACACCGTGTACAGCAATTTCTTCCGCTAATTCCTTAATTAAAAAGGCATCTAACTTTACGATAAAATCAGACGTATCCTCGGTCAATTTTGTGACCAGTAACGGAATGCCTTGCTCCACACAATGCTGTGTTAAATACGTTAAGCCCTCTTCCCCACATGTTACGATAAAACAAGGAGGATGATATTGAACAATATTCCCAATCCGAATCCTACGCTCTTCTTTTGTGAGCTTATGTAAATACGTGACTTCCTTTTTCCCTAAAATTTGAACCCGCTCTGTTGGAAAAAAATCGAAGTGACCAACGAACTCTAGACCCGGTCGATGTACTCGGGATTGCGTAATTGTATTCTTTAACTGGTCTTCACCAGCCAATACCTTCAATGAAAACCTACGGACCAAGTCTTTCACGGTTATCCTTTTCACTGTACCCTCACCGTCCAAATCATATTTAAGTGTATTATACTTTATTAAGGGTGGAAACGTCATCAGTATGTTAATGAAAAAGAGCCTCCCTTTAGGAAAGGCTCTTATCTCTCATTCCCTTTTTCAACCGGATTGTCTTCATAAGAAACCCAATCACTATAACTGCCTGCATATAGCCTGACATCCTTAAATCCTGCCATTTTCAAAGCAATATAATTTGGAGTAGCTGTTACACCTGAACCACAATAAACAATGATTGAGTCCTCTTCATTAAGGTCTGCAAATCTCTTCTTCTGTTCTTCACTACCTTTGAAGGTTCCTCGCTCCATACCCTCTATCCAACATCTATTTATTGCGCGGGGAATATGTCCTGCGATTCGATCGATAGGTTCAATTTCCCCTTTATAGCGGCTTTCATCTCTCGAATCTATTAAAATGGGAGAGTCTTTTTTCTGATCAACGATTTCCTTAACTTCTTCATAAGAAGCTAACATGTTTTCACGTATATTTATGTTAAATGAAGCTGATTCTAATTCTGGTATTTCATTTGTTGTGGGATAACCTGCTTCAGTCCAACCTTTAAAGCCTTCGTTTAGTACATAAACCTTCTCATGTCCAAGATAGGTTAGTAACCACCAAAAACGGGATGCAAACTGACCTTCACCACCATCATAAGCAACCACCGTTTTTGAATGATCAATTCCAACTTTTTCAACTTCACGTTTAAACTGCTCTATCTCTGGAAGTGGATGTCTTCCCCCATGCTCCGAAACAGGAGCGGATAGCTGCTTTTCTAAATCAAAATAAAAAGCACTCGGAATATGACTTTCCTGATAGAGTCTTTCTCCTTGGGTTGGATTTCCTAAAGCAAACCGGCAATCCACAATTTTTACATCCTTGTTATGTAATTGTTCAACAAGCCATTCCTTATTCACTACGAAATCCATCTCATCGCCTCCATCTTCATTCTTAGCCATTTAGCTTTTTGACAAATACTACTTTTAGATAGTTTCCTTCCTTATACTCCGAAATTGTTTGAAAGTCCGAAGGTAATGTAAATTCCTCTTTAATTTCGTATTTGCAATTACTTTCCTTAAAGGCCGCATCAATAAAGCCCTTAAATTTTTTCATATCAAAGGATGCACTATTTGTTGAAGCAACAATTATCCCATTATTTTCTGTAATGACAATTGCTTCCTTCAAAAGATTTTTATAGTCCTTTTCAGCACTAAATGTCATTTTTTTCGACCTTGCAAAACTAGGAGGATCAAGAATGACCATGTCAAACTTTAAGTTCTTTTTACCTGCGTATTTAAAATAATGAAAAACATCTTCAACTATAATATCATGGGCCTCATAATCAATTCCGTTTACACTAAACTGCTCAATCGTTTTCGGCAAACTACGATTCGCTAAATCCACACTCGTTGTCTTTGCAGCTCCACCTATTGCTGCAAACACAGAAAAAGCGCCTGTATATGAAAAAGTATTTAATACCGTCTTCCCTTCTGCATACTTATCGCGAATTGTCCTTCTTACATCCCGCTGATCAAGAAACACCCCAACCATGGCTTCTTCGTTAAAATACACGGCAAAATTAACCCCGTTTTCTTTAACAATAATCGGGAACTGGCCACGTTCACCTTCTACAAACCCGTCTTCTTCAATTAATTTCCCGTCTTCACGAAATCGTTTTTTCTGATAAATTGCTTTATACTGGGCTAGATTTTTAAGAGAGGTTATCACATAATCGGAATATGTATAGATACCTTTACTGTACCAATTGATTAAATAATACCCATCAAAATAATCAATGGTGAAGCCCCCAATTCCGTCTCCTTCCCCATTAAATACACGGAAGGCATTTGTTTCCTTGTCATTAAAAAATGACTTTCTTTTGTCTATGGCAGCTTTTATCTTCCTTTCAAAAAAGGACTGATCAATCTTTTCATGCTTGTTTCTCGTTAGGATCCAGCCATATCCTTTGTTTTGCTTGCCATAATAGCCCTTCCCAATAAATGAATTTCTTTCATCAACAAGGTTAATTTGGGCTCCTTCTTCTAAATGGCTTGTATTATTCATCACTTGCTTTGTAACAAGAGGATACCCTCCTTTATACTTATTCGCGAGTTTTGAATTAACTTGTATATTCAATTCCGTTTCCATGTTCTCCATCCTTATCCTTAGGTTTTCTTTCTACTATGATACAGTTCTCTTCGTTCATTTAAAAGGGACAGTACCACGCCACCATATAGTAACGAGTACTGTCCCAATCTTTTTTACTTATTCATTGCAGAAAGAAAATCCCCCAATAGACTGTCTAAATCAGCATCCTCCGCATCATTTTCTTCTTTATTGGGTTCATCTTGCTTGGCAGCTTCCCAGTTAAAATTATTTAAGTCATCCTCAAAGTTGGCCGCATCTTCAGCTACCGCGACTTCGTCAACCGATTGTAATTGGCCTTCCTCAGCGATAGGCTTAACCTTATGTTCCTCCACGGATAATTCCTCTTGAAGATATAGGGCTTCATCTAAATCTACTGATTTGCTATTTAACGAAGCCAGTAGTGCAGTCGCCCGAACCGGGTCAGATAAAAGGTGGTAAATAATACTTCCTAGCAATGCCTCAGAATGCTCATGTTTAAGCCAATTGCGCTGTGATTTACTTAATTTATGAGGGAGTGGAACGGTAATCACTTCCCGCTCCCTTGAATAGGTCTGGCCGACTCCTTGCATGACAAACTCAGCGATTTTACTAGAAAAATTCCTTCGCTCTGTTTCCTTCAGTTTTTGTAGATGCTTTAATAAATGATCAGGTGTATCAGATGGTACTCGAAACGAAATCGCTTGGCCCCTCTTTACCTCAGGTGAGGTTGTTTTCATAGGATCACCTTATCTTATTTTTTTGAAAAACTTATTTTTTTACTGGCTCTTGTGGTACCTTTTGCTTCTCATTTTTTCTTATAAAGTCAGTAATGAGCTTATAATAGGCATTTGCCATCATCCAAATACTTTCTTTTTCATCTTCAAAGAATTCAATATTATAACCGTCAAGGTTGTTATTTAATGTTTTAATATAATCCTTTAGCACATTTGATCCGCCACCCACGAAATAGCAGATTTCCGTCTGAGAGTTTTTCAGCCAAACATTTCGAAGTAATCGATATTGCTTTTTCGCCAATTCAAGCAAGATTCGGTCCGTAATATCATGAACGCTTGTCCGACTACCTTTTACCATAATATGATTTCGGTTGTTTTTTCTCGTAATAATATCAACTACATCTCGGCGGCTATCTAACTCTATTCCATGCTTAGAGCGTATTTCTTCTCTAATTGCTTCTAAAGACTCAGATACCCCAAGATTAAAGCCTTGGGCCTTATCATCATCGACAGTTCGGTTACGAATCACCGCAATATCCGTGGAAAGACCACCAATATCCTGAATTAAAATCCGTTTATCAATTAAATCCTTATTGATTACTTTCAGATTATTATCCATTACAAGATTAATATAAGCGGCAAAACCTTCTGGATAGATTTTGACTTCATTGAATTTAATGTTGACCTTTAATCCTTGATATCTTGGTGTTACAAGAAATTCCACTTGATGAACAGATCCAGTTAGCTTTGAACGATATCCAGCATCTTTTCCTTCTTTTACTTCTCGAAGTGGTAATCCTGTTCCTAGCGTGTAATTTGCATCAATTACATTTTTTGACCTTGGAAAGGAAGATGTATTACCCTCCCGTACCGCATCCAATGCCAAAGTAGCAAAAAGCATAATTAATGTCTGATCCTCTTCTGATTTGCTGCTACCTGGGTCCAACTCTGATGCACTGTTACTCTTGGTTGCTAAATGCCCTACACGATAAATGACATTATTCTCTTTTAGGGCAGGGGAGTGAACCTTGATATGAATTCCTTCCAACGGATCCTTACTATTTAATTCTTCTATTCCAATTACCGGACGGTCCTCGGTGTCTCTTGCAATAATATTAGGTATATTTAATTCGTACTCTAGTTCTCCGAAGATCGCCTTAATAGAGTCATTTCCAACATCAACTGCTGCAATTCTGGACATAGTCATTCAAACATCATCCCTTTTCAATTTAGTTAGATTTGTTGCTATGTACGTCTGTTGAACTTTTTTACCTAATAAAAGCGTATAAGAGATTACTAGATTCCACAATGATTCTCAGTAAAAAGAAACAAAACTGTAAACCTGTAAACACTTTGTAAACATGTCGTTTTTTGTATACATTTCTGTAAACATTGAACACAAACTCGTTTACATGTTGTCACACCGGGATGTATACAGATTTGTAAACGTGTAAACGGATTCGTATACACCTTGTTTACTTTTTGTGTACGTGTAAACAAATTTGTAAACAACAAGAAAATAAAAAAGATGCTCCCAAAATTATTGGAAACATCCCTATATTTCGGATTCAATTATTACTTAATTTGCCCGTTTCCACGAATTGTATATTTTGTGGAGGTTAAGGCCTGTAACCCCATTGGTCCACGAGCATGTAGTTTTTGAGTACTAATTCCAATTTCTGCACCAAATCCAAATTCAAATCCGTCTGTGAACCTGGTTGATGCATTATGGTAGACAGCTGCTGCATCCACTTCTGTAAAAAATTTCTCTACATTTTCAACGCTCGATGAGATAATGGCTTCGGAATGCTTTGTTCCATATCGATTAATATGAGTAATGGCCTCTTCTACACCCTCAACCACTTTCACGGCAATTTCTAGCCCTAAAAATTCCGTACCCCAGTCTTCCAAGCTCGCAGGAATAATTTCCTTTCCTACTTTTTGGACCATTTCATCCCCATGTATTTGAACGTCTTTTTCCTGCATGGCTGTTATCAATTCTTGTATATGCTTTGATGCCCAATCCTTTTGGACAAGAACATTTTCAATCGCATTACATACCGATGGACGTTGTGTTTTCGCGTTAATTGCAATCTCAATCGCCATTTTTGGATCAGCTGTTTCATCTATATAAACATGACAATTTCCTGCTCCTGTTTCTAATACAGGTACTGTCGAATTTTGAACAACAGTCTGAATTAATTTCGCACCACCACGCGGAATCAACACATCTAGATACTCATTTAATTTGAACATTTCCGATGCTGTTTCTCGGCTTGTATCCTCTACTAATTGAACAGCATCAACTGGTAGATTACTTAACTCAAGCCCACGCTGAATTACCTTCACAAGCGCTTTATTTGAATGAATCGCTGTAGAGCTACCACGTAGGAGTACTGCATTTCCCGTTTTCAAACATAAACTTGATGCATCAACCGTTACATTTGGTCTTGCCTCATAAATCATTCCGATTACCCCTAAAGGAACTCGAACTTGTGCAATCTGAAGTCCGTTTGGACGCTCCCATTCCTCTATTAATTGTCCAATTGGATCCTCTAGTTTCGTTAATTGAACAAGGGCATCTGCCATATCTTGAATCCGCTGTTCATTTAACTTTAAGCGGTCAAGTATAGACTCACTCATTCCATTTTCTTTTCCTGTTTGTAAATCCTTGTTGTTTTCTTCCAAAATAAACGTTTGTTCTTTGATCAGTTGCTCAGAAATTGTCGAAAGGGCCTTATTTTTTTGTTCTGTGGTTGCCTTTGCTAAAAGCGATGCTGCTGATTTTGCCTTTTTCCCTTTTAGAATTAACTCACTCATACTTAACTCTCCTCTCTTTTTGACTTACCCAATTATCTCTATGAATGACAACACGTTGATCACTGTTTACCTTAACCATAGCCTTTGTGCTCGATAAACCTTTAATTTCTACTAATTGTTCAGAAGAATAATTTACTTTTCCTTTTCCGATTATATCTCCTTTAAGGTTTACAACCTCCACAACATCATTGATTCTAAAATCTCCAATTATGTTTGTAACACCTGCAGGTAGAAGACTTTTACCATGCCTTAAAATGGCTGCTGCAGCACCCTGATCGACTTCAATTTTCCCACTTGGAATTGAGTGTAAGGCTAGCCACTGCTTCGACGTATTCATACTAGGTCGTGAGGAGTCTCCAATATACGTTCCATCCCCTTTTCCTGCAAGAATATCGACAAATTTTTCGTCTCCAGAACCAGATCCAATAAACACTTTTACTCCCAAACCAACTGCTGTCCTTGCTGCCTCAATTTTTGACTTCATTCCTCCAGTGCCTACCTTTGACCCTGCCCCAGAAGCTCCACTTACTAATTCATCGTTAATCTCATTGAGGAAGTTGTACCTCTTTGCATTTGGATGTGTTCGTGGATTTTGATCATAGATGCCATTGACATCTGTTATGATAATTAAAAAGTTAGCATGTACAAGGCCACTTACTAATGCCGATAACATGTCATTATCTCCAAAGTTTAATTCTTCTAGTGATACGGAATCATTCTCATTAATAATCGGTACAACATTCCGTTTTAGAAGTTCTGATAAAGTTGCATTAGCATTATTGTACTGATCCTTGTATAGAAAATTTTGTCTTGTTAATAGTAATTGCGCGGCAACAATACCATGCTTTTTAAATTCTTCCGTATACCCTCTTAGTAGAAGTCCTTGGCCCACTGCTGCAGCTGCTTGCTTGCCAGCGACAGTTTTAGGGCGGGAAGAATAGCCAAGGTCCATAAATCCAGCTGCAACGGCCCCAGATGAAATGAGAATGACTTCATGCCCAAGTTCTTTTAAACGAGCTATCGCATCCACATGTTCTCTAAGCTTATCGTTACTAAGGCCACCATTTTGATTTGTTAAAGAACTGCTCCCTATTTTGACAACAATTCGCTTCTTCTTCATTTCATTCACCACCCATTAAAGTGTATAAAAAAAGGCCCTTTCATCCCTATAAAAAAGGACGAAAAGACCATGTCTTTCGTGGTACCACCTTTATTGATACTAAAATCGCTCTTAGTATCCACTCGAAACCTTTAACGCAGGCAACGGTTAGGTTTTCCTAACAGTTCAAGGGACAGGTTCAATAGCATTGCAGGTTATAAAATCTTTCAGCCCATGGATTTTACTCTCTTTTACCTGAGGACTACTTACTAGTTCCCTCTCATTACTTCTTATTATTGAATTAGTCCGTAAATAACTTTTAAATTATAGATTAGGAATATTATGAATCAAATTTACACTTGTGTCAATGGAAGTCAGCATTAATCAAGAATTACCATTTATAAAGGTACCTTTAAATACAAAACCTACTAATTGATATTTGAATATAATTGTCTTAGCATTTTAATTGACATAAATAATAACATCTATATAATAATTATTATAAACAAGTATTAATTATAGATTTATTAGTCAATAATGCTAATAATCTATATTAAATATAATTAATTGGAGGAATTTTATTATGTCACTTATTGGAAAACAAGTAGAACCATTCACATTACAAGCTTATAGAAATGGTGATTTTATCGAGGTTACAGAGGAAGACTTAAAAGGTCATTGGAGTATTGTTTGCTTCTACCCTGCTGACTTCACTTTCGTATGTCCTACTGAATTAGAAGATTTACAAGAACAATACCCAGCATTACAAGACCTTGGTGTTGAAGTATTCTCTGCTTCTAGAGATTCTCATTTCACTCACAAAGCATGGCATGATTCTTCAGAAGCAATTGGTAAAATTACTTATACAATGATTGGTGACCCTGCTCACGTACTTTCTCGTCAATTTGATGTATTAGTTGAAGAACTAGGACAAGCTGACCGTGGTACTTTCATCATTGATCCAGATGGTGTAATCCAAGCTGTTGAAATCAATGCAGACGGTATTGGCCGTGATGCAAGCACACTTATTAACAAAATTAAAGCTGCACAATATGTACGTAACAACCCTGGTGAGGTTTGCCCTGCTAAGTGGAAAGAAGGAGAAGCAACACTTAAGCCAAGCCTAGACCTAGTAGGAAAAATCTAAGGAGTGCTTTAAATGATACTAGATGCTGATATAAAGCAACAATTAGCTCAATATCTCCAACTTTTAGAAAGTGATGTTCTACTCAAAGTTAGCGTGGGTTCTGATAGTGTATCAAAAGATATGCAGGCCCTTGTTGATGAGTTGGCAGAGATGTCTTCTAAAATTAAGGTTGAGTATGTTCAGTTAGAGAGAACACCAAGCTTTAGCATCAATCGTATCGGCGAGGATTCTGGTATAACATTCGCTGGAATCCCTCTCGGACATGAGTTTACTTCATTTGTGTTGGCTCTTTTACAAGTAAGTGGAAGAGCTCCGAAGATTGATCAGAAGCTAATTGACCAAATAAAAGAGATCAAAGGTGAATACCACTTTGAAACATACGTAAGTTTAAGTTGCCATAACTGCCCTGATGTTGTACAAGCTTTCAACGTAATGAGTGTTCTTAACCCTGGCATCACACATACAATGATTGATGGTGCTGCTTTTAAGGAAGAAGTTGAAAGCAAGGATATCATGGCTGTTCCGACTGCTTTCTTAAATGGAGAAGCATTTGGTAATGGTCGTATGTCACTAGAAGAAATTCTTTCAAAAGTTGGCAGCGCACCTGATGCATCAGAATTTGATGAGAAAGATCCATTTGATGTTCTTGTTGTTGGAGGCGGACCAGCAGGCAGTAGTGCAGCCGTATATGCAGCGCGTAAAGGTATTCGCACAGGTATTGTTGCTGAACGCTTTGGTGGCCAGATTATGGATACACTTGGTATTGAGAACTTTATCAGTGTTAAGTACACAGAAGGTCCTAAGCTTGCAGCAAGTCTCGAAGAACATGTTAAAGAATATAATGTTGATATCATGAACCTACAGCGTGCGAAACGCATTGAAAAGAAAGACTTTGTTGAAATTGAACTAGAAAACGGTGCTGTATTAAAAAGTAAAACCGTGATTCTTTCAACTGGTGCTCGTTGGCGTAATGTCAATGTACCAGGGGAAGCAGAGTTCAAAAACAAAGGTGTCGCATACTGTCCACATTGTGATGGTCCATTGTTTGCTGGTAAAGACGTAGCTGTTATCGGTGGCGGTAACTCTGGTGTTGAAGCAGCAATTGATCTTGCTGGTATTGTCAAGCATGTAACAGTTATTGAATTTAATTCAGAGCTAAAAGCTGATACAGTGCTTCAAGATCGTCTTTTCAGTCTTCCAAACGTAACGGTAATTAAGAATGCACAAACAAAAGAAATTACGGGTACTGACAAAGTAAACGGTATTACTTATGTTGACCGTGATTCCGGTGAAGAAAAACACATTGAATTACATGGTGTATTTGTTCAAATTGGTCTTGTACCAAATACCGATTGGCTTGGCGACACAATCGAACGTAATCGAATGGGTGAGATTGTAGTTGATAACCACGGTGCAACAAGTATTCCTGGTGTATTTGCTGCTGGTGACTGTACAGACAGCCCATATAAGCAAATCATCATTTCAATGGGATCAGGTGCAACTGCATCATTAAGTGCATTTGACTACCTAATTCGAAACAATTGGGATACAACTACTGATGATTCTAGTCAAAAGAATCTCGTTCATCAATAATCCTTTTCAATAGTAAAAGTCGCTATCAACCTAACTGGTTAATAGCGACTTTTTTACTTTTATATTTTCTTAACAAATTCAGACTTTAATTTCATCGCACCAAATCCATCAATTTTGCAATCAATATCATGGTCCCCTTCAACTAAGCGAATACTTTTTACCTTCGTACCCTGTTTGAGTACAGATGAACTCCCTTTTACCTTCAGATCTTTAATTACTGTAACGGTATCTCCATCAACCAACACATTCCCATTTGCATCCTTGATGACTTTAACGCCTTCATTAACTTCCTCTTCTTGATTCAATGGCCACTCATAAGCGCATTCTGGGCATACTAGTAATGCTCCATCCTCATACGTATACTCTGAATTACATTTTGGACAATTAGGCAAATTACTCATTATTCCTCCTATAAAGTTTAATATTTGATATTCCCTATCTTGATTATATCCTTAAAAAAAAGATTATGTTTCTCTATCAATTTAATGATGCCCCTGATGTTCCCCATCCGTACCGTTAGTAGGAAGTGTTGTTGGCACCTGTGATTCAGTACCGGGTTCTACTAATAAGAATTGGCCCATCATGCCGTCATCTTCATGTCGCAATAAATGGCAGTGATACATCAACGGAAAATGAGGGTCAGCATAATTGCCAAATTCCACAACAATTCTTACCTTTGAACCATTTGGAATAAAAACAGTATCTTTTCTTCCTCGCTCATACTCTGAAGGTGGCTTATCATTTATGTCTAAGACTCGAAAGGCGGCATTATGAATATGAAAATTATGCGACCATCCAAAGTTGTTGATCTCCCATATTTCTGTTGCTCCTGCTGGAACAACCTCGTCAATACGATACATATCCATTAACTTGTCATTAATCTTATTCTCCATTGTAAGCTTGAACTGACGAACTCTAGCATCTTTTGGTGCCTCTATTGGTGGTACGCTTGAAAGTTGCCCAGTAACTGGGGTTGACTCTTTTAATTCAGAAGCTGCTACTATCTTTAACAAATCGAATTCACCATTATCTATACCGTTATTTCCGCTATAACTATGGAGAATCGTCTCCTCACCTGGCTCAAATTCTACAACAATTTCTGCACGTTCACCTGGACTTAGCATAAATCGTTCCAGGGTTACTGGCTCTTGAAGGAGGCCAGCATCGTTGCCTACAAGTTTGAAAGCTCTCCCATCGCTAAAGCCAAAATTATAGGCTCTTGCATTCGAACCATTGAGCAATCGAAAACGAACCTGACTCGTTTTAACTTCAAGATAGGGGTCATACGTTCCATTCACAAGTATTTCATCACCAAGTGTGCCAAATACTCCCTCTTCGTCCTCAGTTAATTGTCCCTCATTCGTAAACAATTTATCTTGTATAATGAGTGGAATATCATCTACTCCATATTCAGAAGGGAGTTTTTTTGAATCCTCATCATCGATGATGAACATGCCTGCAAGTCCTTTATATACATGCTGGGCTGTCTTTCCATGTAAGTGAGGATGGTACCACGTGGTTGCAGATGGTTGATCAATCGTCCAATGGGGAGTCCAAGTTTCCCCAGCATCAACCATTTGGTGTGGACCTCCGTCCATTTTGGCTGGCAATCTCATTCCATGCCAGTGTAGAGTTGATGGTTCGTTCAAACTATTTACAACATTAAAAGAAACCTTGTCCCCACGAGAAACTCTAATCGTTGGACCTAAATAGGCCCCATTAATCCCCCAAGTATCCGCAATCTTACCTGGTAACAATTCTGTCTCTCCCGTTTGCATGGTCAATGTAAAGTTTTTTGTACCATCGGCCTCTATTGTAGGCTCAATAAGTGGTGGAAGTTTTAATGGCTGATCAAAGTCTAGTTTTCCCACATTTGTAACAATATCTTCCTTACCACAACCAGCTAAACTAATCATAAGTAACATACTAAAAAGCACAAAAAATCTATTATTTGATCTCAATTTTTCCCCTTACTTTCTTTCTTACCCATACGGTAGTTTTATATATACCTTGCTTCTAGCCTATTTTACTATCATTTTTTCTTTAGCCTTGGTGATTCATGGTTTTGTCATAAAATCGACACAAATCACCTAGGAAGTAATATAAGCTTCGCCCCATTTTCTATGCCTGATGACCTAAAGCAAGTCATACTGCTGGTACAAATATGATACAATAGTCTAATAGTATTAAAGCTTCATGGAGGTTTCATAATGAAAGTAAATAAGGGCATATTGTTTGTATTATTGGGTGCTGGATGTTTTGGCTTTACACCAGTCTTTGCGAAATTGGGGTTTAGCTACGGCTACTCACTTGGCCAAATAAATATTGTTCAAATGTTGATTTCCTCGTTTTTATTATGGTCTATCACTCTAATTAAACGACCTAGCTTTAAAGGACTTACCAAGCACAATCTTCCCCTAATCATGATGACCGGATGTTTTACCGGATTAACTAGTATTTTTTATTATGGGGCCATGCAATATCTTCCTGCTTCATTGGCCATTATTTTAATGTTTCAGTTCGTTTGGATTGGAATTATATTAGAGTGGATTTTCAGCAAAGTGAAACCCGCTCCTATCACTGTTTTGTCCATTTTTTTAATATTAATCGGCGTCTTTTTTGCTTCCAATATAATAAATGGCGACATCCAAGGGCTACCTCTTAAAGGTTTCCTGTTTGGTATTTTATCTGCATTTACTTATGCAGGATTTATTTTTTTCAGTGGAAAAGTCGCTGTAGATGTAGACCCATTGGCTCGTACTTCATTAATGGCAACTGGGTCAACCATATTAATACTAATCATATTCATGCGCGACATTCCATCTGTTTTTCCATTAGAAACAAACTTAGTTGCAACAGCTGTTGGTGTATCCTTATTTGGTGCAGTCTTTCCTCCACTCTTCTTCGCGGTGGGAGCACCGTTGGTTTCTGGAGGAATTGCAAATATCTTAACATCCATCGAATTACCCATCGCCATCCTATCAGCTAGTATTATATTGTCCGAAACTGTCACACCACTTCAATGGGTCGGAACTGCTATTATATTAGCAGCGATTGCGTTGAATGAGCTTGGTGGTAAACTATTTAAAGTTCGAAAGCATAATAAAGAAGTTATATATCGATAAAAACAAACAGCCCCTCTAGTAGGAGCTGTTTGTTTTTTCTATTTAATGTCTAAATTCCTCAAAGCCCTGTCACATAGGTAAGAAATAACCGTTTTCGTCAAACTTCATTTCATGTAGGTCCTCTAATACTTCAATGTTTTCTTGATCCTTTAATTCATTAAATATAACTTCAGATACATATAGTTCTCCGATATGAAGTGTATTTGGAATCCTAGCAATTCTAGCTTTTTCAGGTGATACACCCCAATTTGCACGGAGTGCCGCTTTTAAAGCTTCTTGATCATTATCAAGAATAATTGGGATACTTGCTCGAGCTAAAAATGTACTTGTAATTACATTTTCATTCATTGCCTGATAATCAATTTTTTCAAATAAGCGCTTTGTAGTTAAGTCGGCTAAGCCAATTCCCAATGCATTGCCATGGCTCGCCTCACTTAAATTTGAAGCAATGACATATTTAATGCTTGGCTTTTGGGGCTCTTCAACTCCGAGCACCCGGATACGCCCAATAATATTGGTATCCATTCCTGTCCCACTATAGTTTTTCCCAATCTCGTCAACGACTAAGATATCCATATTTTCGACTGGAAGGCTTGGCATTAACTCAAATGCCTCTTTTAATAATTCTCTTTCACGCTCTTCAACTCGATCTTTTTCGATAGCCTCGATGATGGCTGTTTCTTCATGAGCGTTTTCAACAATAGCTATACCAAATAAGGTTTTAGAATTGGCGATAGCCACTTTGCCGACCTCTGGCATCATTTCGCTAATTCCTTTAATACCATGTGTATGTAAAGCTAGGGCTTGTTTGTGTTTCCCCATTCCAATTGACGCCATTTTCAAAACGCCACTCTCAACCTTGTTTTTAAAATCAGTATGCGGCTTAACACGGCCCATAACGATTATTCCATCTGCTTGATAAGCGTTCTTATCAATATAAACTGGGACTCCATCAGAAGTTTTACCCACTTCAACAACATCCATGGATGAACGTATTTCACATCCTGTTGATTCTTCAGTAACGCCTAACCCCTCTAAGACTTCGATTTGTCCTTCAGCGGTGGCTCCACCATGACTTCCCATTGCTGGGATTATAAATGGAGACGCTCCTCTTTTTTTAATTTCATCTGCAACACTTTTAACGATTAATGGAATATTGGCGATTCCTCTACTTCCCACAGTTATTGCAATCTCCATACCTGGCTTAATTTTTTCATCCGCATTTACATGAAGAAATTGCTCTACAATCGCTCCTGGGATATCTTTTATACTTTCCGTTTGGAATTTCTGACGTATCTTTGCAACCTTTGGTAAAGTCATCATCCTTGTCTCCTTTACAGAAATACTACTTGTTGATAAAAAAATGGTTTCTATACAAAGTCAGCAAGAGATCGTTTGACCTCTTGCTTGATATTCTTCCTATTATGCTTTTTTCTTTGGAGCTAATTCAACTGCCATACGTAGAGCTTCTTTTAATGATTGCTCGTCCGCAATATTTTTACCAGCAATATCAAAAGCCGTCCCATGGTCAACACTTGTACGAATGGTTGGAAGACCTACTGTAATATTAACCCCAGCCTCTAGACCTAACACTTTAATTGGTCCATGACCTTGATCGTGATATTGTGCAACAACTATATCAAAGTCTCCACGTCTAGCTCTAAAGAATAATGTATCTGCTGGAAGTGGTCCTTGAACATTTATTCCTTCTGCTTGCGCTTTTTCAATAGCCGGAACGATCTTTTCTTCTTCCTCACCATGACCAAAAAGCCCATTCTCACCAGCATGTGGGTTAATTCCACAAACAGCGATTCGAGGAGATTCAATTCCTGCCTTTTGTAATGTCTCATGTGCAAGTTTGATAACCGTATATTGACGTTCAGCATTAATCTTATGAATTGCATCAAGAAGTCCAATATGTGTTGTCACATGAATGACTCTTAACGCTGGTGCAGAGAGCATCATCGCAAAATCCTTTGTATTTGTTAATTCTGCTAAAATCTCTGTATGACCCGGATAAATATGGCCAGCTTTATGAAGTGCTTCTTTATTTAGTGGCGCTGTACAAATCCCTTGGATTTTGCCTTCATTTGCGTATTGAATAGCTCTTTCTAAATAACGGAAAGCTGCATTTCCAGCTTCTGGTGAAACTTGTCCCCAAGGTAAATCTTCAGAAACTAAATCAAGATCGATAATATCAATTGTGCCATATTGAGACTTTGCTTCTTCTGGTTTGGTAATGCTATTTAATTCAAGATCAATATTTGTTACGTTTAAAGCTCTTTTTAAAATTTTTACGTCGCCTACAACAAATGGACTGCAGTTATCATAAATGTTTTTATCATTCAAAGATTTTACGATAATTTCAGGTCCGACACCAGATGGATCTCCCATTGTAATCGCGATACTTGGTTTATAGCTAGTCATATCTAATTCCTCCTGTAAATTTCTCTTATTTGGACATGCAAAAATCAATAATGATTCCTATATCAGTACTCATTGAGTACGTGTACTTAATTCAGTAACCTTTTGAAGTGCCTTAGAAAGTGCTTGTTCGGTTCCAAACGCACCCGCCTTGGTGACGAGTGGAATGCCGTCATATAATCCTCCAAAGAGCTTTCCATAAGGTATACCAGGCTCTACTTCACCAATGACTCGAATCCCTTCACCTTGTAACTCTTTACATGTAGCACCTGCAATATCTCCACCTGTTAAAACGGCACCGCAAATTTTCTTACTCTCGATTAATTGACCAGCAATTTCTCCCATTGCATGGGCTATTGTATTCCCAACATCGAAGTTTGATAAACCAAGTTCACGTTGTAAATCCTTTACTTTCCCTATTACTTCCTGGTCTCGGTTCGTCGTCACTACTAAGTCGCCTTTATCTAGCAATGCTTTACTTTCTTTCACAATACGATCAATTTCAAGTTTTCTCCTATCCTCAAAAAAGAATTCTTCAGGAGAAATAACAATTTCTGCTACATCATTTTTTTCTTTAAGGACCTGAATTTGCTGCTGAGTAATAGAATTGACACTACCCGCAACCACTAATACAGGATCTCGGTCACAAACTTTAGTTGTATTTATTACCTCTTCCTGGGTTTCTTCGAAGAAGATGTGTGAAGCGATTCCTGCGGATCCCACCCAGAGATATTTCTCTTGTAAAGCTTGTGCTGCTTTAACGATGATTTCAAGTTCCTCATCTGTCGTTGCATCGATAATGATGATTTTCGAAGTATCACTTAAGGATAATTCCTTCATTATATTAGATAAGTGGTCGATCCCTTTTCTAACATGAGAGATTGTAATTAGTTCAACATCCCTTTTACTTTGTTTCTGTACCAATTTTGGCAGATAACTTTCATTTACTGGGCTGGCAGGGTCTTTCGCCATTTCAGCTTTCTCTAATGGAACTCCGTTTACAAAATGTTCTCCATTAATAGTCGCGCGATTACTTTTTGGAAAAGCTGGTACTACAAATGAAACCTTATAGTCAAAAGCATCCATTACTGCATCAATTTCTGGACCAATATTTCCCCTCATCGTTGAATCTATCTTCTTAAAAACAGTAGAAACACCTAATTGCTTCAATTGTGACGATAGATCAAAAACGATGTCATAAGACGTACCGGCTTCTATTGCTCGACTGTCTGAATTTAAAACAATGACATCTTCAGTAAGATGTGACGGTTGTAATTGTGTATATGAAAATAGCACTGTTGTATTTAAACCCTGTTTTGCAAACTGAACTCCCGTGTCGTTTGCACCCGTTAAATCATCTGCGATTACCGCTAGTTTCACCTACATCCCGCCCCCTTTACTAGTTAGTTTGTATAATTTAGCTTTTTTTATTTTGTTTCGAAACAAGCTTCACACTGCATGTAGCGTTTCAACTCTTCTTTTTAAAGTACGTTATATCCTTTTTATGTGGCATTTTTAAACAAAGACCTAAAAACGCTTACACTTATCATAAAACAATATGTTGCATTTAGCAATAGATTTAATGATATTTATTCTTATTTTTAAAATATGTTGCATTTTACATCAAATCATAAGAAAGGCACAAGCTTTATTTTAGCTTGCGCCATAATGTAGAACGGTTAATCCCTAATCGCTTAGCTGCTTTCGATTGGTTCAACCCTTCTTCTTCTAGTACTTTTCTGATCACTTGTTTTTCTATATCTTCTAATGTGCCGGTTATATCAATCTGTACGAATAGATCATCTTTCTTTTCCTTTAGATCTATTCGTTCCAAAAGTGCCTTAACTTCTTCTTTTTCAATATAATAAGTATGTGATTGTAAAAATAATTGTTCAATTACTTGTTTAAGTTGTTCGATATTTCCCGGCCAATCGTATTTAATTATCTCTTCCATGGCTTCCTGACGAATCCCTATGACTCCATTTCCATACTTCGGATGTAATTCAGTAATAAATAAATGGACTAAATCCTCGATATCCTCCCTACGTTCTCGTATTGGTGGGATATGGATTGTTAGCCCCGCCAAAGCATTATATAACTCTTGATGGAAAGAACCACTTTTCACCTTATCGTCCATATTATCATCGGAAGATACGATCCATTTTAGCTTTTTTCCATTTCCATTTGTATAAACTTGATAGAGTTCCTTTTGAACATAAGGGTTTAATTTATGAATGTTTCTTAAAAAAATAACACCCTCTGATAACGTAAGGAAAAAGCCTTCATTTATTTCTTTAAGTTGTTCCGCGGTTAATTGTTCGCAATTTAAAATAATAAATGGCTCACTTTGAGACCTTCTATTTTGGTAGATCGACTGAGCTGCTACTGATTTCCCATTTCCCTTTTCGCCTGAAATCCAGACAGCATCATCCTTTTTACTGTATTGCTCAATTTTCTTCAAGACATTTTGAATTTGTTCGCTCTTACCTGTAAAAGGAGAGAACGTTAAATCTGGGGTATGAATTTCAATTGCATTAACGTTGATCCCTTCTCCTTGGTTAGCAGATTCATTAGAAAGGTTATTTTCTATAAATAGAACAATATGATTTTCGTTTGAACATGCTGTTATTTTCCAAAACGTATCATCTATGTGTATGGTTTTTGAAATTTTTTGACCTGTAATAACGATTTCCTGTATTAAATTTCTTATCGTATCTGAGTTCTTTACCTTTGCCCAATTAAATTCTTGATTGAAGCGTTCATTACTGTAAATGACCTCTTCATCTTTGTTAAGAACTCCAATTGCTTGCTCGCTACAACTGAGAATCGTTTTAAAAAAAGAAACGTCCTGTTGTAATTGCGAAAAGACATGGTAGGTTCTCCTTGTTTCTTCTAATGCGTCAATAATAGCCTCTTTGCCTGACGTGATTAATACCCCGGTCAAACCTAATTCTTTTGCAACTTGAACCGTAACCACATCACCTATGACCACTTCATAATCACGATCTTTTAGATTCGTTAACATTTCTTTTACTTCTATTTCTTTTGTAATCGTTAATGTTTTAATATCGAAATCCAGGAGTTTACATATTGTACCCGCACCCTGTGTAATATTGGAGAAGCCCACAATCGCAGCTTTTCGCGAAAATCCTTTAACCATCGTTAAAATACGTAACACATCATAGCCAGATACTTGAATATCAATTACCGGTATCGAGACAGCCTCCTGAATTAATGAAGCTGTCCCCCCACGACTTATAATGACATGGTAACCGTTCTTTTCAGCCTCTTTCGCAATGGCTACTCCTTCATGCAAGTTCCCTAGTTCAATCCGAAACTCTATATCATGAACATCTTGTGTGACTTCTTTCATCATTTCATATAATCCCTCATAAGGGACAATTGCCAATGCCTTAATCATTTCCCCATCACCCTTGACTTGATTTAACCATCCTATTATTCGTTACTTTTAGCTAACACCTTGTTCATGCTTCCGCTTACGTACCCCTGTAGATCAAGAGTGACATATTTATAACCGAATAACTGAAGATTTTCGATAATTTCTTGATGATTGGTTAAGATGCGCTCCATGTCTTGAGGCTCTACCTCAATTCTAGCAATATCTTCATGCGTCCGAACACGCACTTGTTTAATACCTAACCCTTTAATGTATTCCTCTGATTTTTCAACTTTTGTTAACTTTTCTTGCGTTATCTTTTCACCATAAGCAATTCTTGATGATAAACATGCAAACGATGGCTTTTCCCAGGTTGGTAAATGTAATTGCTTGGAAAGTTCACGTATTTCATCCTTATAAAGATTTGCTTCTTGAAGTGGCCCTCGTACACCATGTTCTTTGGCTGCCCGAACGCCAGGACGGTGTTCACTCATATCATCTGCAATTAAACCATATACAACGTTCTTAAATCCTTTTTCACGCATGATTGGAACGATTTCCTCAAATAACCCATTTTTACAAAAATAACAACGGTTCCTGTCATTTTCCGCATAACCTGGAATGCTTAGCTCCGAAGTTTCAATTACTTGATGTGTTGCACCTATCTCTTTGGCAAGCCTCTTCGCTTCCTCTAATTCACTGGATGGATATGTTTCAGAATCAGCCGTAACCGCTAAAACTTTCTCTGCTCCCAAAACATCTATGGCTACTTTTAATAGAAATGTACTATCTACTCCACCAGAAAAAGCAACCACCACATTTTCCATCTCTTTCAATATTTCCTTAAGTCGTTCATACTTTTCTCGCATTCTTTATTCCACCTATATCAATAAATTTAGTAGTAAACAAGTGATAATTAATAGATTATCGTGTTTTAAATCTAAACAACTTTGCATTTTGCAACACTTTTAATTATAAGCGATTTATAACCAAAGTAAAAGAATATACTAAAGCGATTTCATTTATGGCATAAATTGCATGTGCAATCCAATATAATTCCTCGTCTGTTTGTATAGTAAAGAAAAAGAGCCCTATAACTGAGCTCTTTAACGGTTTTTACTTTATGAACTTAGATAAACATGTTAGCAATTAAGATAAGAATTAATCCTGTAAACCACATAAGAGTCGTTGGTACTGACCAAACCAAGATTTGCTCTTTTACATTTTTAATACCTAACATACGGTTTACTACCCAGAAGAAGCTATCATTAAAGTAAGAGAAAATAAGTGATCCTAATGCAGCAGCTTGAGCAGCAAGTGCCATGTTCACATCTAATTGAGCTAAAATTGGCGCTGAAATAGATGCTGCAGTTATCATCGCTACTGTTCCACTACCTTGAACTAAACGAACCATACTAGCTACAAAGAAAGGAATTAGAACTGCTGGTAACGGTAGGTCTGCTATTTGTTGAGCAATGTAATCCCCTGTACCACTTGTACGCAATACGTTTCCTAGCGCACCACCTGCACCTGTTACTAGTAAGATAATACCAGCATCTTGAATACCTTTTTCCATTTCTTCAAGAGTTGTATTACGGCCTAGTTTTCCTGATAATGCATAAATAGCTGTGATTAAACCAAGTGCAACCGCTATGATTGGTGTACCTAAGAAAGTAAAGATTCCATAAATACCTTCTGTTAATTCTAAAGCTGATAATGTTGTATTGATAAAAATAAGGATAATCGGAATTAGGATTGGTAAAAACGATCTTGCAAATGATGGCAGTTCTTTTGATCTTTCATTTACAATTTCCAATAACTCTGGGTAAGTCATTTCTTTTTCAGGTCTAACATATCCAGATTCTGATTCATCACTTGGAAGTTGATAAATTTTCTTACCAAGCCATTTCGCATATAAAACCCCTACAATCATTAGAGGTATACCAAATCCAAGACCTAAAGCGATCATTAGACCGATGTCTACACCGAAAATTCCTGCAACACCTAATGGACCTGGAGTTGGAGGTACGATGGAGTGTGTAAGTACAAGACCAACTGCTAATGATACACCGATCGCTATAACTGATTTTCCGGTTTTCTTTGAAAGTGTCTTTACTAATGGATTTAAAATAACGAAAGCAGAGTCTACAAAAATCGGAATGGAAATAATATAACCCGCTATTGCCATTGCCCACTCTTCTTTTTTCTTACCAACAAATTTAATTAATGAATAGGCTAATGTTTCGGCAGCACCTGTTATTTCAAGAATACGCCCCATCATAACACCTAATCCAATTACAATACCTACTGAAGCTAACGTGCTCCCGAATCCTGCTGAGATAGCTCCAGCAACTTCACCAGGAACCATTCCTCCAACAAGTCCAGCGATTGAAGCTCCTATTATGAGTGCTAGAAATGCGTGAATTTTTGTTTTTAATACAAGTAAGATTAATACGATTACCCCGAGTATAAGCCCGGAAACCATTTGGATGCCTGACGGTTCCATTTTATTACTTCCCCCTTAATTTGAAGATGTGTTTTTATTTGAATTGAAATAATGGATGAGATACCAGCTTTCATTTTTTGTAAAGGTCTGTTAGAACATACCGATTAGTACCGCTTACTAAATTTCTCACTTACAAGTATACGGTTACATTTTTTTACATCGGCACAAATAGGACTATTACACTTGAGCTAATCAATAGATATTCTACTAAATAAAACTTTCTGTAACATTTGTTTCAATAATAAAGTGTACAACTCCGTTAGCATCTCGATCCATCCCCAAAAAAACACTGCAAGTGCTTACAATCGAAGGGTAAAAATAAGTGGTATCAACCACTAATCGATTAGTCCTATTTATAGGTAAAATTGCAACACATTATTAAAAGTTTCATATAAAAGATGAATTGTTCGCTCAAGAAATGTTGCGTATCGCATCACTACTTGTTCTTTATCAGATTCTATACTGTTCTAACAGTCTTGTCAAGTAGACAATAATCGACATTTTGTTTATTTTTACAACAATATACTCATTTCACTTATAAACTCCTCTATATTAATAGACTAATTGATTCATCACTGTTAAATTTTACTACACGTAATATTAACCGGTACTTGTTTCCTATTCTAAAATAATAGAAGAATCCCCTGCAGTCTGAGTAAACCATATATTTCAACTACTAGTATGCTAGAAATATTCTTGCAATATAATTGCCACAGATGAAACCAAATTATCACCTCCCTGTTCTTTTTCTACAGAATATCTATGATACGATTATTGAAAATTAGCAACTACAGAATATGGAGGGTAAAAAATGCTAAAAAAAATGGTAGCAATCTTGACAGGTACTGTACTCTCAGTAACAGTAAGTGCAAATGTACAAGCTTCAATGATTACAGTACAAAAAGGAGATACCCTTTGGGATCTATCACGCGCACAAAATACATCAGTTAAAAATACAAAAATGTTGAATCACCTTTCGACAGACCTCATACACCCTGGGGATGAACTATTTATTGCACCAGAAAAACAATATACGGTTAAGAAAGGCGACACATTGTGGGACATCGCCATAAATCATCAGGTACAGGTTTCGCAAATAAAAGAATGGAACCAATTACATAGTGATCTTATCCATCCTGGATTAAATCTAGTAATCTTCGAAGGTGCAAAAACAGTTGCAACAGCTGTTGTAGAAAAACCGGTACAGTCAGTTGCAGGTACAACAAAAGAAACTAAAAGCACAGTTACATCTGATAAAAAGACAAATAAGAGCACCCCTGTAGCACCCGCTACACCTGCAGCAACTACAGAAAAGCCAAAAGAAAGTGCACCTGTAGCAGCCGCTACTGAAAAACCAAAGGAAAGCCAAGCTACAAAACAAGCGGCATCAACAACTAGTAATACAAGTCAGAAGGAAATAACTGTAACAGCTACAGCTTACACCGCTACATGTGATGGATGCTCCGGTATTACATCTACTGGTATTAACCTATTGGAAAATCCAGATGCAAAGGTGATTTCAGTTGACCCATCTGTTATTCCACTTGGTAGCAAAGTTCATGTAGAAGGTTATGGCGAAGCAATTGCCGGAGACACTGGTGGAGCGATTAAAGGAAACAAGATTGATATATTTATTCCTTCCAAGCAAGATGCAATTAATTATGGTGTCCAACAAGTAAAGGTAACGATTTTAGATTAAGGAAATTGGATAACTTAGCTATTACAAAAAAAGACCCTACAAAACATTGAGCTCAATGTTTTGTAGGGTCTCTTTTATTATTTTTTGAAAAACGGCTTCATTCTATTATATAGTAGATAATCGTCATTCTATTTTCCATTCATTCTTAGTACCACCATACATCCCCATTGTGTAATCTCCTATTAATTCTAATGAACCTCCTATTCTATTTACCGTTCAACTGCTTATAAAGCATATAAATTTCGACAATTTCCCCTTCGTTCCTAAAACTATTCTAATAATAATAACATGTTCAAAAATGCACTTATATAGTGCTTATCATCTAAAAACTCCGTAAACATGAGCATTACTGATACGTAAGAAAAAAATTCTTCCTAATTAACAAAATTATAATTGATTTCTGAAAACTATTTCTATATAATAGCAACTAATTCCTTATTTAGATAATAAATTATATTTAAAGTATTTTAAATTGGTAGTGAAAGTAAAATTATTATCCTTTTGTGATAGTCATTTAGAAAAAAGTACTGAAAGGGGGAGAATGATTGCATTATGAATTAGATGAACTGGACAGTGGAATTATTCGACATTTATCGATTGATGGCAGGATGTCGTTTAAAGAACTTGCCTGCAAATTAAATGTAACAGAAAAGACAGTAAGGCTTCGTTACAAAAGCTTAATTGAAAAAGAAATTTTAAACGTGGTAGGCATTGTTGATCCAATTACTGTCGGAATTAAGGCTGGAGCCATTATTTTAATTAAGGTTCATCCTAAGTCTATACAAACTGTTGTGAAAGACTTACAGGAAATTAAATGGATTCGCTATATTTCATTAGTTTCAGGCGAATATCAACTTCTTATACAAATAGCTGTTAAAGATCAAAAGAAAATCACAGATACTATCATTCTTTTAAATGAGAATGAAAATATATTAGAAATAAATTCCATTGTTCAGCTTGATGTATATAAAAATACGTTTGAATTTATCTAATGACAATTTTTTTAAACAATTCGTAATTCTAATGAAAAAGGGAGAGAGTTTAATGAAAATATTCATTTCTGCTGATATGGAGGGTATTTCTGGAGTTGCTACCAACCAACAATTAAAAACCCCTAGTGAGTATCAACGTTTTCGTAAACTAATGACAGCTGATGTAAATGCTGCAATCGAAGGGGCATTCAATGGTGGTGCAACGGAAGTAGTCGTAGCTGATGGGCACGGTAATATGTCCAATATTATTATAGAAGAATTAGATTCTAGAGCTCGACTAGTGTCAGGTAGTAATAGAGTGATGTGTCAGCTTGAAGGTCTTAATGAAACATTTAGCGGCATTATGTTTGTTGGTCATCATGGACGCGAAGCTGGATCTGATGTAACCGTAATTAGCCATACATTGGCAGGTATTTGTGTAAAGGAAATGAAAATTAATGGCAAGGTTGTTGGGGAGACAGAAATGAATACAATGGTTGCAGGTTCTCTTGGTGTCCCAGCTATTTTCATTAGCGGAGACGATGCTTATGTAAAAGAAGTGAAAGAAACCTTACCTAACGTAGAAGGGGCAGTGACCAAAAGAGCGGTTGATAGATTTTCTGCAGAACTTCTACATCCTGAAGTAGCGCAAACTATCATTCGTGAGAAAGCAGAGAAAGCTGTTAATCGTATTGGAGAGTTTACACCTACTAAAGTGAATGGCCCTATTACATTTGAAATTGATTTTAAAGGCCCACAACAAGCTAAAATGACAACGACTCTTCCTACTGTTGAACTAATTAGCCCAACAAAAATTCGCTTCACTTGTGATGACATGGTGACAGCGTACAAACATATGTGGGGTTGTGTCATTATTGCAATGACAGCTACAAACGGTGTACTAGGTAGTGTAAATTCATAATTACTCGTTTATCAAATAAGTAGAAACTTAAAGCCATTTTTTGTGTTAAGCCCCTGCGCCTGTCCCTCCCTCTACTATTTTGTAAGAATTTCATAGGTACATAGTTTGTTGAGGCAGACGAAGGCGCATTAGCTTTTCATATTCTGGAGGTGTTGTGTTACATGTATATAATTAAACGATTTCTTACCATGTTACTTACGATTTGGGTAATAGCTTCCCTAACTTTCGTAATAATGAAATTTATCCCTGGTGACCCATTTGCATCTGACTCTAATGCATTACCACCAGAAGTGTTAGAAAATATGCGAGCAAAGTTTAATTTAGATGAACCCTTACCAGTTCAATATGCTCTCTATTTGAAGAATCTCGTCATGCTAGATTTAGGTCCTTCCATTCAATCCGAAACTCGTACAGTAAACCAGATTATTTCGGACGGATTCTCCGCATCTGCAATTCTCGGTCTTCAGTCCATTATTATTGCACTTGTAATTGGACTTATGTTAGGGATTGTTGCTGCTTTAAACCATAACCGATTCCTAGATTATACATCGATGATTATTGCCATAATCGGGATATCAGTACCTAGCTTTATATTAGCACCATTTTTAATCAAATATTTTGCAGTTGAGTGGGGGCTTCTCCCAGTTGCTTCTTGGGGTACATGGCAGCATACCGTACTTCCTTCATTAGCATTAGCAACAACACCTTTAGCTGTTATTGCTAGATTTATGAGGTCTAGTATGCTTGAGGTCATGAACCAAAACTATATTAAGACAGCAAATGCTAAGGGATTATCCACAACGAATCTAGTTTTAAAACATGGAATACGAAATGCAATATTACCTGTTGTGTCTTTTATAGGCCCTTTATTTGTTTCATTAATCACAGGTACATTCGTAATTGAAAATATATTCGCAATTCCAGGAATTGGTCGTTACTTCGTAGATAGTATTTTTAATCGTGATTACCCAGTAATCATGGGTACAACGGTATTCTTTAGTACGATTCTTGTTGTAACTCTTTTTGTGATTGATATTTCATATCGTCTCATTGATCCTAGAATTAAGTTATCAAGTAAGGGGGATTAACATGATAGAGAAAAGTGTGGATCATTCCCTATTTCGTCCGGCAGATCCAAAAAAACTAAAGGCTGATCCAATACAACGACCAAGTCTGAGTGTTTGGAAAGAAACCGTATTAAGTATTCTTAAAAATAAACTTGCTATATTTGGTCTTGCTTTATTGGTTGTAATCATGTTTTTCGCTATTTTTGGACCAATAATGGCACCTTACTCGGCATCCGATCAAGACTTAACGAAAACAAACCTGGCTCCTTCAGGGGATCATTGGTTTGGAACAGATGATTTAGGTCGTGATATGTGGGTTAGAACATGGATGGGTGCTCGAATATCCCTTACCATTGGTCTTGTTGCAGCCGTAATTGATTTATTCTTAGGGGTTGTTATCGGGGGTATCTCTGGTTATATGGCAGGTCGCGGAAAGCTAGGAGATCGAATTGATAGTGGACTAATGAGAATAGTAGAAATCCTTTATGGGATTCCATACCTGTTAGTCGTTATTCTGTTGATGGTAATGATGGAACCCGGGGTAACCACCATCATAATTGCACTATGTGTAACGGGATGGGTCGGGATGGCCAGAATTATACGTGGACAAGTTCTGCAATTAAAATCTCAAGAATACGTATTGGCAGCACAAAAGCTTGGTACATCACATGCAAAAATAATATCCCGACATTTAGTACCAAATATGATGGGGATTATCATCGTCAATTTAACGTTTTCCATTCCAAGTGCAATCTTTGCTGAAGCATTTTTAAGTTTCCTAGGACTGGGTGTACAAGCTCCATTCGCAAGCTGGGGTACCATGGCAAATGATGCATTAGGAGTTATTTTAAGTGGACAGTGGTGGCGTTTATTTTTCCCTGCAGTGTTAATCTCACTAACAATGTTTGCATTTAATGCATTTGGTGATGGATTACAAGATGCTCTTGATCCAAGATCTCGAGATTAGGAGGTTTTTAGATTGGCCCATTTATTAGAAGTTAAGAATTTAGAAGTTAATTTTAAAACGTATGGAGGAGAAGTCAAAGCTGTACGTGACGTATCCTTCCATGTAGATAAAGGTGAAATACTTGCTATAGTCGGGGAAAGTGGTAGTGGTAAAAGCGTTACGGTTCAATCTATTATGGGATTGATTCCAACTCCTCCAGGTGTTATTAGAGGAGGTACCATTCACTTTCACGATAAAGATATTCTAAAGATGTCCAAAAAAGAAATGCGAAAAATTAAGGGTTCAAAAATAAGTATGGTTTTCCAAGATCCGATGACATCTTTAAATCCTACCATGCGCATTGGAAAGCAAATTGAAGAAGGACTTATCCTTCACCAAGGGTTATCTAAAGAAGATGCAAAAAAACGAGCAATTGAAATGATTAAACTCGTAGGTATTCCAAACCCTGAAGAGCGATATAATCAATTTCCACATGAATTTAGTGGAGGTATGAGGCAAAGAGCGATGATTGCAATCGCCTTAGCGTGTAATCCGGAGTTGTTAATTGCAGACGAACCTACAACCGCACTTGATGTAACAATTCAGGCACAAGTCCTTGAGCTTATGAAGGATTTACAGAACAAATTAGATACTTCTATTATTTTAATAACACACGACCTCGGTGTAGTTGCTGAAACTGCACAACGTGTAATTGTAATGTATGCTGGGATGATGATCGAAAGCGGAACGGTCTTTGACCTATTTGAAAATCCAAAACACCCTTATACTTGGGGTTTGCTTGAATCCATACCAAAAGTTGAGGATGGAGAGAAAAAACCATTGGTTCCAATTGAAGGATCACCACCAGATCTTTTTTCTCCTCCAAAAGGATGTCCATTTGCTCCTCGTTGTAAATTTGCAATGGACATTTGCTTAGAGGAAATTCCACCAGATTTTGAAATAGAACAGGGACATACAGCAAAATGCTGGTTGAACGACCCTAGAGCTCCAAAGGTAGAAGATTTAGTTGCAGCAGGGAGTGAAGAATAATGACGGAACATATTCTTGAAGTTCAACAGCTTTCAAAGTATTTTCATATCAATAAAAATCAGACTGTTAAATCGGTAGACGATATTTCTATCTCCATTAAAAAAGGGGAAACATTTGGCCTTGTAGGTGAAAGTGGTAGCGGTAAGTCTACCTTAGGAAAGACAATTGTAGGCTTACAGACGCCTACATCTGGAAACATCTTCTACAATGGTAAAGATGTAGAAAAATTAGACAAAAACACAAAAAAAATAATTAACCGTGAACTGCAAATCATTTTCCAAGACCCACATGCATCTCTTAATCCTAGGATGCAAGTTGGGGACATCATCGCAGAAGGTATGGACGCTTATAAGCTAGCAAAAGGACAAGAACGTCAAAATCGCATCTATGAATTACTTGAAAGAGTCGGACTACGACCAGAACATGCAAAACGCTATCCACATGAATTTAGTGGTGGTCAACGACAACGTATAGGTATTGCAAGAGCACTTGCCGTTAAGCCAAAGTTTATCGTTGCTGACGAACCTATTTCTGCTTTAGATGTGTCCATCCAGGCGCAGGTTATTAATTTGCTAGATGATTTAAAGAAAGAGGAAGAATTAACATATTTGTTTATCGCCCATGATCTAGGAATGGTAAAACATATAAGTGATCGAATCGGTGTAATGTACTTAGGAAAGATGATGGAAATGAGTGAAAGTGACGAACTTTTTAAAAATCCATTACATCCTTATACACAGGCACTGTTATCAGCTATTCCTAACCCAAATCCACGAGCAGATAAAAGAGAACGTATTGTTCTTCAAGGTGATCCGCCGAGTCCGGTAAACCCTCCAAGTGGTTGTCGTTTTAGAACAAGATGCCCACATGCAATGGATATTTGCTCTCAAAAAGCCCCAGAGTGGAAAGAGGTTCATAAAGATCATTGGACAGCTTGTCACTTGTATTAACTAGAGGTAGTTACTATCCCTAAAGATAGATTACTATAAGCTAGGTTCTTCTGTTTTGTTTGTATCATAATGGGTTTCAAATGACAGCTAGAACGTAACAAAAAAGAAGGGAAGATTTAAATATGAAGAAATGGCTAGTATTATTAGTCACTGTACTATCACTCTCAACAGTACTCGCTGCTTGTGGCGGAGGTAATGAAAGTGGTGGCGAAGGTACAGAAGTTAAGCAAGAAATTGTCGTTAATGCGATGTCTGAACCACCTGCAATTGACCCTGCATTAGCAGAAGATACAACCTCTGGTTGGGTTATCGATCATATTTTTGAGGGTTTATATACTCGTGATAAAGATGGAAACCCAGTCCTTGGTGTTGCTGAAGATGTAAAGGTTTCTGATGATGGGAAAACATATACTTTCACACTTCGTGAGGATGCAAAATGGTCTGACGGTTCACAAGTAACTGCGCATGACTTTGAATATGCATGGGAGCGTGTGCTGAATCCAGAAACAGGAAGCTCATTTGCATTTTACCTCTATTATATTAAGGGTGCAGAAGAGTATAACAAAGGAAACGGAACAGTCGAAGACGTTGGTATAAAAGCAGTTGATGACCGTACATTCGAAGTAGAACTAACAAGTCCACTTGGTTATTTTGATAGTTTGCTAACGTTATGGACATTCTATCCTGTTAAAAAAGACCTTGTAGAATCCAATAAAAATTGGGCTGCAGAAGCAGAAGGTTATATCAGTAATGGTCCATTCAAAATGACAAAATGGGCTCATGATAGTGAAGTAGTTATTGAGAAAAACGACCAATATTATGCAAGTGATGTCGTGAACCTAAACAAGGTTACCTTTAAAATGGTAAACGAAGCAACAACGTACTATCAAATGTTCAAAACAGATGAACTCGATTTAATTATGACATTGCCTACAGATGCAATTGATGCTGAAAAGCAAAATGAAGAATATCATGCTGTACCGTATTATGGAACATATATGTATATGCTAAATGTAGAAAAAGAACCATTCAACAATGCTAAAGTGCGTAAAGCATTTGCAATGGCAATAGATCGTAAAGCACTCGTAGAAAATGTAACAAAGGGTGGAGAAACACCAGCATTTGGCATGGTACCTCCTGGAGCAGAAACTCCTGATGGCGACTTCCGAGAAGTTGGTGGGGACTATTTAAAAGAGGACTATGATGAAGCGAAAAAGCTACTAGCTGAGGGAATGGCTGAAGAAGGTTGGACAGAGCTACCTGAAGTTACATTATTGTATAACACAAGTGAGAACCATAAGAAAATTGCTGAAGCTGTACAAGAAATGTTTAAGAAAAATCTTGGTGTTTCGATTAAATTAGCCAACCAAGAATGGGGTACTTATTTAGATACAACCGAACAAAAAAATTATCAGATGGCTCGTATGGGCTGGATTGGTATCTTTGTTGATCCAGTTGTAATGCTTGACTACTATTTAGGTGATAGCCCAAATAACCGTACTGGATGGGTAAATGAAGAATTTGATAGTCTCATGCAGCAAGCGAAAGTGGAGCAAGATCAAGCAAAACGTTACCAACTTCTCCATGATGCTGAAAAAGTATTAATGAATGATTTACCATTTATTCCGGTTTCATTCTATACAAATACATTCCTTACTTCAAATGAATTTGAAGATATTGCCTACTATGTAAACCGTTATCCTATGTTAAAATGGGCTAAAAAGGTTTCTGAATAATCGTAAACAGGCAGAGTGAGCCATTTGTTTGACTCCCTCTGCCCTATTAAATAAGGGGCTTAAGAAGATGAAAAAAGTTATTTTTCCACTATTCATTATCCTTTTCTGGATCGGGATAATTGCATTTCTGCATCTATCCTTACTTGAATGGATAAATGTAACCTTCCTAATCGGACTGATTTCAGGTTTGATTGCTATATCCGTGAGGATTATTCATACCGGATTTTTACGCCTTTTTATGTCTGGTTTTAAGAAGTTGAATATGACTATGATGCCAAAGTCTAGGTCATTACAACAAGTGGATGAGGAATTAGAAAATAATGAAGACATCATTCAATTTAAGCATAACCTTTCTATGATGATTTATAAGGTAACATTACAATTTTCGATTTTGACAATATCTCTTTCTGTTATTGGACTATTTGTATTTTATAAATAAAGCAAATAGTCTTTTTTTGTATATACTAGACCATTCAAAAATAAAGATAGGGTGAATTAGAAATGGAAATGACACTTGAATCAAAATTACATAGCTATTTAAACGCAGTTTCTGCTTATAAGCCTACTGCTATCCCAAACCAAAATACAGTTACATTTTTAACTAAGAAAACTGGCATACCTCAAGTATGGAAGTGGAACAAAGATACTTCAAAGATTGAACAATATACGGATTTAGAAGATCGTATTTTATCAGTCTATCATTCACCATCTGGTGATAAAACCGTTGTTGGAATGGATTCAAAAGGGAATGAAAAACAACAGTTTTATCTTCTAAAAGAGGAGGGGAAGATTGTTGAAGAATTAGTGGTCTCTCCTCCCCATTTCCACTACCTTGGAGGTTGGTCTCCTGATGGTAGTAAAATTGCCTATTCGAGCAATAGAAGGCATCCAGGAGCCTTTGATGTATTTATTATGGATGTTGAAACAAAACAAGAATCCGTTGTATTTGAATATGATGGAAACTGTACACCTCTAGTATGGCTAAAAAATGGAGAACAGCTAGTTATCAGCATTCAAGAGACAAATATAGATACATCATTATATGTTCTAGATATACATACTGGAGAAAAAAATAGAATTGGATTTGAAGGAACTCAGGCAAGATACCAATCTCTCATTTTAACAAAGGATGGTAAAAACGGCTTCGTGTTATCTGATGCTTACAACGATACATTAGATATCTACCAATTTAGTTGGGATGAGCCTACTGCACTGAAAAATTTATTCTCAATTGATAAATGGGATGTTGAAGAGATAGCATTGTCACCCAATGAGGAAAAGCTAGTGTATACGGTCAACGAAGGGGGAATATATTCACTTACCATATTTAATTTGATGACAGGTAAACATGATCAAATAATGGGCATTCCAAATGGCGTTTTGGACTCTCTTTCCTGGTTAGATGACAAAAACCTGATATTCAGCTTAAATAGTCCAACCCTCCCTGGGGATATATGGAGAGCCTCCATTGACCTAAAAAAAGCAGAAAGACTTACATTTGTAGGACGTTCAGAAAGTGTCGAGAACCTATGGCTAGAGCCTGAACTATGTACGTTTTCCTCCTTTGATGGGTTAGAAGTTCCATATTTTATCTATGGGAAAAAGGAGCAGTCTCAGCCTCTTGTCATATACGTCCATGGTGGTCCGGAATATCAAATTAAGGCGGAATTTAACCCTGTTATCCAATTTCTAGCTGGCCAAGGATTTGCCGTGGTAGCACCAAATGTCCGTGGTAGCATGGGGTATGGAAGAAAATATGTACAATTAGATGATGGACGAAAGCGTATGGATGCTGTTGCTGACCTTGCTTGGCTTGTTCAGGATCTTATTACAAACAGGTCAGTTGATAAGAATAGAATCGGAATTATGGGAAGAAGCTATGGGGGCTTTATGGTTCTTGCGGCTTTAACACACTATCCTGATATTTGGGCAGCAGGAGTAGACATTGTTGGGATTTCTCATTTTAAAACCTTTCTTGAAAACACTGGTTCATGGCGCCGAAAATTGCGTGAGTGTGAATACGGGACCCTTGATGAAGATGTAGATTTCTTTGAAGAGATAGCACCATTAAATCATACAAAGAATATATCTGTTCCATTGTTAATTTTTCATGGGCGTAATGATACGAGGGTGCCCGTAAGCGAGGCGGAGCAACTATACTCTGATCTACGCACTCAAGGTAAACAAGCTGAACTGGTCATTTTCGAGGATGAAGGGCATCAAACGGAAAAAATGGAAAACCACATTAAAATGAATACAATGATTGTTACCTTTATGAATCAATATTTAAAAAGATGACTTTCCTAAAAGAGAAGTGAAAAGATATTTTACACTTCTCTTTTTATTTTAATTTGTTGCACAATTATACTTTTTTCCCTTTCGATTCAATTTTACTAGTGCAAATATATATTTTATTCCCCTTTTTAAAAATTATTATTGATTTCTGAAAATTATTTTTATATAATGACTATTATTCATTCCTAATTTAGGTAGGAAAATCGTTTCTAAATATTGCTAGTAGGTAATTTCCAAATTAGAAAACCGATTTTCGGTAAAATTAAGGTATTTTAGTATCTATTTAGGTACATGGTTATTATTCATAGAGTCTACTACTGCTTTTTAAGTAACACGACGATATGATCCAATAAAATTGATACAAAGGAGAGAAAAACATGAAGAAAAAGTGGCTAGTATTATTAACATTAGTTATCGCAGTTTCGTCCATTCTTGCCGCATGCAGTAGTAGTTCTACTGGTAAAGAATCAGGTGGCAAGAGTTCCGCAGATGTAAAACAGGAAATGGTGGTTAATATTAAGACTGAGCCACCTGCGATTGATCCAGCAATGGCAACAGATGTTCCTTCTGGATGGGTTTTAGATCATATTTTTGAAGGCTTGTATACACGTGATAAAGATGGTAACCCTGTATTAGGTGTTGCTGAAGATGTTAAACAATCAGACGATGGAAAGACTTATACGTTTACTTTGAGAGAGGATGCTAAATGGTCTGATGGTACTCCTGTAACCGCATATGATTTTGAATATGCATGGGAACGTGTCTTAAGTCCTGATACAGGAAGTGCATTTGCATTTTACTTGTATTACATAAAAGGTGCTGAGGATTATAACAAAGGAAAAGGTTCTCTGGAAGATGTAGGAATCACTGCGAAAGATGATCGTACCTTTGTTGTTGAATTAAATTCTCCACTAGGTTATTTTGATAGTCTATTAACATTATGGACATTCTACCCAGTAAAGAAAGAGCTAGTTGAAACGAATAAAAACTGGGCAGCTGAAGCTGAAGGCTATATTAGTAATGGTCCATTTAAAATGACTGAATGGAAGCATGATAGCCAAGTAGTTATTGAGAAAAACAAAGAGTATTACGCACAAGATGTTGTGAATCTAGAAAAAGTTACATTCAAAATGGTTGGAGAAGCAACGACATTCTATCAAATGTTCAAAACAAAAGAACTTGATTTAGTTATGACATTACCTACTGATTCTATTGATGCTGAAAGAAAGAATCCAGAGTATAAAGAAGTCCCTTACTATGGAACATACATGTATATGTTTAACGTCGAAAAAGAACCATTTAATAATGCAAAAGTACGTAGAGCATTTGCAATGGGAATTGACCGTGATGCGTTAACAAAAAATATTACAAAAGCAGGAGAAACTCCAGCATATGCAATGGTACCAACTGGAGCACAAACCCCAGACGGTGAATTCCGTGAAACTGGTGGAGACTATTTCGAAGAAAACTATGAAGAAGCTAAAAAGCTTTTAGCTGAAGGTATGGCTGAAGAAGGCTGGACAGAACTACCAGAAGTAACGTTGCTCTATAATACAGACGAGAATCACAAAAAGACTGCAGAGGCAGTTCAAGAAATGTTGAAAAAGAACCTTGGGGTAGATATTAAGCTTGGTAACCAAGAATGGGGTACTTACTTAGACACAACCAAGCAACATAACTATCAAATGGCACGTATGGGTTGGATTGGAATATTCGTCGATCCAGTGGTTAACCTAGATTACTATTTAGGGGATAGCCCGAATAACCGTACTGGATGGGTAAATGAAGAATTCGATAGCGTGATGGCACAAGCTAAGGTTGAACAAGATAATAAGAAACGCTATGAACTTCTTCACGAAGCTGAAGAAATTCTTATGACAGACATGCCGTTTATGCCAGTATATTTCTATACAAATAACTACCTTGTTTCAGAAAAATTTGAAGATGTTGCATACTATGTAAACCGTTATCCTACATTAAAGTGGGCTAAGAAGGTTTCTGAATAAAGTAAATGGCAGAGAGAGTTTATAAAGACTCTTCTCTGCCTTTTTTTAAACAAAAACAAAAAAGTACCCATAAAGGGTACCCCATTATATTCGCTTTTCTTCTTTTAAAATATCCTCAAAGACATCTACCACTTTTTTATCGTAGTGAGTCCCTGCTAGTCTTTTTAACTCATCTATAGCAATTTGTGGAGTTAAAGCCTTGCGATATGAGCGGTCTTCCGTCATTGCATCAAATGTGTCACTTACGGCAATGATTTGTGCTTCTATAAGTATTTCGCCCTCCTTTAACCCATGCGGGTAACCGCTTCCACCTACAAAACAAGCTTATCTCCGTGTTTACCATATTTAGCATGCATATAGTTAAATGTAAGTTTTTGTAAATAAACATTGCGTTGCTAAAATCCAACTCAGTACAATAAAGGAGACTACATACAAAAATAAATGGAGGCAATGACCTTGGATTATGTTAAACCAACCCAGTTAATAGAGGATGTTGCACATGCCGGTGCTTATAAATCCACCCTAAAAATAAGTGACATTTTGATTAAAGGCATACTTTCAGGAGCCTTTCTCGGCTTTGCAACAACACTCGCCTTTACTGCCACAATAGAAACGAACCTAAGTATTGTTGGAGCTTTGGTCTTTCCAGTTGGATTTGTGCTCGTATTATTATTAAGTCTTGAACTTGTGACGGGTAATTTCGCGATGCTACCGCTTGCTAGAATAAGAGATCTTACCTCAAGCAAAAATGTCATCTATAACTTTTTCTGGGCCTTTCTCGGAAATCTATTAGGAAGTCTATTTTATGGTGTTTTATTTTATATAGTTACTACAAAACTCGGGCATATCACTCAAGGAGCCATGATTGATAAGATGATTGCTGTTGCAGAGGGAAAGACCCTTACATATAAAAGCATTGGTGGAGATGGTTTTATTGTTGTTATAACAAAGGCCATCTTATGCAATTGGATGGTAACATTAGGGGCCTTTATGGCATTCGTTTCAAGTTCAACTATTGGAAAAATTGCTGCCATGTGGCTTCCGGTCTTTATATTTTTCGCCCAAGGGTTTGAGCATGCTGTTGTAAATATGTTTGTTATTCCAACAGCGATACTTATGGGTGCTGATATTACATTAGGTGATTGGTGGATTTGGAACCAAATTCCGGTTACAATTGGTAACTTTATTGGAGGATTTGTCTTTACAGCCCTAGCACTTCACTTAGTGAATAAGAAGAAAGTAACAAAACCTGAAAACGTAGTCGTTAACTACCCTCCTTCCCTAAAAGGTAAAGAAATGTAGCAAGTCTACACCCTTTTGGAAATTCATTGAAAGACATAAGGAAGGCCCCTTCTCGGTATGGAAGGGGTATTTTATATTTTAAAATAATATCAATAACCTGTTTCTTTTCTCTCTTGATCTAGCAACATTACTAGATTCATTTATTCTAAAATAACTGTTATAATAAGAAAATTATAGAAAAATAGAAATAGTTGCATAACCGGATTAAACGGAAAACATCAAAAAAACAAACGATAAGAAGAAAATCATGTTTCAATTAAAATTATCTTTCACGGCGGTAGAATTGGAGGAGAGAAAAAGAACAAATGAAAACACATATAGGCGAATGGAGAAGCGGTCTAAAGAACGGGTTGCCCATTGCAATGGGTTACTTTGCGGTTTCGTTTACCTTTGGCATACTTGCCAAACAAGCCGGGCTAAATCCATTTGAAGCATTCTTGATGTCCGTGACTAATTTAACATCGGCTGGACAGTTCGCGGGGCTTACTCTTATTGCTAGTGCCGCAACAGTCATCGAAATTGCTGTCACACAATTAATTATCAACTCCCGATATTTTTTAATGTCCTTTGCTTTATCCCAAAAGATTGATTCAAATACGTCCCTTTTCCACCGATTCATTATGTCATATGGAATTACGGATGAAGTATTTGGAGTCTCCGTTGCGGTTCCTGGAAAGTTAAGCCCTTATTATGCTTATGGTGTAATGAGTGCTGCTGTGCCAGGATGGGCACTAGGTACACTGTTTGGAGTTATTTCTGGAAACATTTTACCACCAAGATTGATTAGTGCATTAAGTATTGCTCTATTCGGAATGTTACTTGCTGTCATTATCCCTCCTGCAAAAGGGAATAAAATCCTATCTGGGTTAATTGTCATTTCGATGGTATTCAGCCTGATATTTGCTAAATTGCCATTGTTGGAGTCTATCTCCTCTGGTGTGAAAATTATTATATTAACAATTTTGATTGCAGGTATCGCAGCTTTTGGCTTTCCGGTAAAGGAGGATAGGAATGAATAATGTTATTTTTTATATCTTGGTGATGGCAGTTGTAACATATCTCATTCGGGTTCTGCCACTTACAATTATCAGAAAAGAAATTAAAAATATTTATATCCGATCGTTTTTATACTATGTCCCTTTTGTAACATTGGCCGTGATGATTTTTCCGGCTATTTTAGACGCCACTGCATCACCATGGTCTGCCCTAATAGGTTTTATTGTCGCAATTCTCTTCGCCTACAGAGGGGCAAACCTGGTGAACGTCGCCCTATTGGCCTGTTTTTCCGTTTTTTTAGTAGAACTGTTTTTATATTAGACTTTGTTCATTTGTCTAAACCTTGATTTAATTTTGGTGAATATTTCATTAAGAGTTGGCTATTCTTGAACTAACCGGATAGACTAGAAATTGTATATATTCCAACATAAGGAGAAGTGAGAAAATGGCGGTAGATGTTTATCTTGTTTTTAATGGCAATTGCCGAGAAGCAGTTGAGTTTTACGCAAAGGTGTTTAAAACAGAAACACCACAAATTATGACATTTGGTGAAACACCGCAAAGTCCAGACTACCCATTACCAGAAGAAGCAAAAAACTTAGTGATGCATACACGACTCAATATCGCTGGAAGCAATGTTATGTTTTCAGATAACTTCCCCGGACAACCTTTTGTTGAAGGCAATAACGTTACACTTGCATTACTTAGTGAAAATATGGATGATTTGAAATCTTGGTATGAACAATTAAAAGATGGTGGGACAGTTAGCATGGAACTCCAAGAAACATTCTGGAGCAAGCTCTATGGTCAAGTAACCGATAAATTCGGAATCCACTGGCAACTTAACTATGGTAATGGTGGCATGTAAAGAAGGATACAAAAACTGAAGATGTAATTGTTAACTACTCTCCTGTCCTAAAGGGTAAAGAAATGTAGCCATTCTACATCCCTTTTTGTTATTCATTGAGAGACAAACAGAATGCCCCTTCACAGTAAAGAAGGGGCAAATTTTATGTTTTAAAGGTAGATTTTAAAATAATTTTTCCCATATCCAAATTGGTTCCTGCAACATAATCGAAGTAAGGTTCCGATTAATTGTCTTTGAATTAATAGTCATTTCATTGCTTAACACGATAACCGTAATTCCCTCATCTAGTAAACGAGTAACATAGTGACGGAAACCACTCGGGTATCCACCAGAGTGTCCTACCGCATCAAGCCCCATTACATTCTGAGTATACCAGCCATAACCATATTGATATGGAAACTTCTTAGCTTGAGTAGTTCCCATTAAATCATCTGTTTCAGCAGAAATAAGCACGTGATTTCGGATAGCCTGATCAAAAAGAGCTAGGTCCTCAACTGTTGAGATAATATCACCTGCAGCAAATGCAGCTGTGTTATTCATTAATGGTCCTTCTTCACCCTTAACATGGCCAACAGCCGCCGGGAATCCTTCTTTTAGTGAAAACATGGAATTCACCATTCCACTTGGTTTAAAGATATGCTCTTCAATATAATCTGCATAGGTTAATCCGCTAACCTTCTCAATTATCATCCCTAACATCACGTAACCTGTATTACTATAATGAAAACTTTCTCCTGGGGGAAATAGTAACTCAGCATCTTCTGTAACTTTTACAATGTCCTCTGGTTTCCATTCTTTACTATAGTCAAATTCAAACTCTGGTCTAAGGTAATCTGGGATTCCTGAACTATGACTAAGCAGTTGACCAACAGTAATTTGATCTGCTTTAGGGTATTCTGGGAAATATGTACGAATTGGTTCATCAATTGATAACAATTGCTTCTCAACTAACTGCATAATTGCAATAGCGGTAAACGTTTTAGATAAAGATGCAATTTGATAGTGAGTACTTGGGGTATTAGGAATATCTGGCCCTGCCATTCCGTATCCTTTTTTGAATACTTCCTGATTTTCTTTTGAAATTAAAACAACTCCCTGGAAATCCTGTTTAATGAGATACTGGTCTAACTGTTCAGATAGGGTTCCACTTAGGTCCTTATGACTGTCACGTCCTAGTAATAAAAGCAGTACAATTGCAATTAGTACAATAGAAATCAAGCTAATTAAAATAATTTTAAAGAATTTTTTCATCCGATATCTCCCATTCTATAATCAATTAATGGCCCTCAATCTATTTTATTTTATTAATTAAAAAGAGATGTGCAAATACTGATTTTTCAAAAAATAAAGTCTTTTAAAACAATTGTTTTAGATCCAAATCAGAATTTGTCATTCACCCTTAAAATAAAGTATAGTTAGTATCTATAAAACAATCCTCTGATAAGGTTGTGTCAACATGCGTATTAATAAATATATAAGTGAATCTGGAAAAGCCTCTAGAAGAGGTGCCGATAAATTAATTACCGATGGGAGAGTTACCATTAATGGTAAGCGTGCAACTATTGGTAGCCAGATTGAGCCTGGGGATGACGTTCGAGTGGATGGAAACCCCATTCGAGTAGCAAGGAATAATGTCTATATCGCCTTAAATAAACCTGTAGGCATTACTAGCACCACAGAAAAAGGAGTTAAGGGGAATATCGTTGATTTAGTCAACCATCCATTAAGAATATTTAACATTGGACGGTTGGATAAAGATTCAGAGGGCTTAATACTTCTTACGAACGATGGCGACATTGTTAACGAAATTCTGCGTTCTGAAAATAAACATGAAAAGGAATATATCGTTTCAGTAGACAAGCCAATTACTCCTGAATTCTTGAAGAAGATGTCAGAGGGTGTCAAAATATTGGATACAAAAACACTTCCTTGTGAAGTTGTTCAATTATCAAAGTTTGATTTTCAGATTATTTTAACACAGGGGCTAAATCGCCAAATACGGCGCATGTGCGCCGAATTAGGATACGATGTTTACCGATTGCAAAGAACCCGAATCATGAATATTCACTTAGGCAACCTTCCTCCTGGACAATGGCGAGATTTATCTAAGAAAGAACGAACTCAGTTATTTAGAGAATTAAACTATGAGCCAAAAGAATGGTAAAACTATGGAATGTCCAATTTAAATAGAATTATCAGTATATTTATCCTTTAACTAAAGGGACATTCTCATATTAAATTGAACCCCCTAGTGCTTTCTTCCAAGAAAGAGGTACTAGGGGAGATATACGTAGGGAGCAACATTAAAATACTTTTGTTTATCAGTATTATATAAACAACATATCTGGCATCCTTATGAGAAATCCTCATTTCTTCCTTTTATCCTGATCACATCCAACTTTCACTAACGATCTTTATATAAAAAATAGTGGTCAACGTCAAGGTAATTGTTTTACTTGGCCAAAGCCACTTCTGAATGAAAATGGTCAGTCCCTCAAATGCAAATAATCATCAATAACAATCTTGTGAGATAAATCACAATTCGCTCTCATCATTAATGCTATCATTATTAATGAGGTTAGATAATACCCACTTAACAGTAGAAAACTTTCCTCACTACTATTTGTACTATTATTTTCCTGTTCTTAAAGAGAGATTGCATAAAGGAGTGTTATAAATGGCTGAAAATAAATTGGCTGAATTAATTAGTCCTGAAGCTATCATTAATTTTAAAACTGGTGCAATTAAAGCAAGCACTTTGGATTCAATTATTAATCTTTTACCATTTGAAATGGGTTTTTGCGATGCTAACGATATTTTCCGCTGGTATTCAAATAACCCCAACCGTGTCCATGGCCGTCGTAAAGAAGCAATTGGTCGTCATGTACTTGAACTACATCCAAGAATGGCCCATCACGTTGAAAAGTTGCTGAATGATTTCCGTTCAGGAGCACGTGACGAATGGGAATTTTGGTTTCCAAAACGATCTGGTGAAGAAACCGGTCAAATTTACCAATAGTTCATGGCAGTACGTGATGAAAACAGAAAGTATCTTGGATGTATGGATGTAACCGTTAATATTGATCTTTTCCAAGGAAAAGAAGGTAAGCACACCCCTGAAACTATTGATGAATTTATAGCTGTTAAGCCTGAGTAAAAATTTCAGAAGCTATTAAAAAAACACATTGAATCCCCCCATTCAATGTGTTTTCTATATGATTGAACTTTTAACGGCCACTTATGTAAAACAATTACTTAGCCCCTAACGACATTGTGGTTCCATATGTCATTTGAGAGAACTCTCTAATCCTTGCTTTTATTTATGATACGGTTCGTTCCTAATTATACGAAACGCCCGATACACCTGCTCCACTAATATCAATCTCATTAATTGATGTGGGAAGGTCATCTTTGAAAAAGACAATGTATCATTTGCTCGCTTCATTACGTCCTTGCTTAAGCCGAGAGAACCACCGATGATGAAGGCAATTTTGCTTTTTCCATAGGTTGCTAGGTTTTCAAGATCGTCGGCAAGCTGTTCAGATGATTTCATTTTTCCTTCAATGGCTAATGCAATGACATGAGTGTCATCCGATAATTTTGAAAGTATCCGCTCTCCCTCTTTTTGTTTCACCTGCTCCATTTCAGATTCACTTAAATTTTCCGGTGCCTTTTCATCTGCAAGTTCTATCATATCAACCTTGGCATAGGCTGTTAATCGTTTTAAATATTCGTTAATCCCCTGGATTAAATATTTTTCTTTTAACTTTCCAATTGTTACGATTGTGATGTTCACACTTATCCCCACTTCGTTCACATTTTACAAACACACTATCCACAGAAGTTATCCACATATCCACATTTTCTATCCACATCTTGTATGGGAATATTAGTTCCCTACAACATATACCGCCTTATTTTGACAAAATTCACAGGTTGTTGATAAGTTTTCGTCTTCAATTTTCGTCATAATCGGCGCTACCTCATGTTCATCAACCACAATGTCCAATGCTAATTCAATATGTTCTTCACAACATTTAATCATTTTTTCGTCCTCCATCAAACTTACCCACATCCACCTGCGGATTATGGGTATAACTTTATCTTGTTATTTTTCTTATCCACAAGTTTTATCTTACCCATTTTAGCATATAATCTTATCCACAAAAAACAGAGGAAATTTCATTCCCCTGTTTTCTAGAGCCTACATTGTTTCTCTTGCTAATCGTACCGTCGCCTTTTGTTTTTCTCCACCTCGGTAGAATGTGACCTCCATTGTGTCACCCACTGATTTTTCATTATATAAATGTTTTCGCAAATCAATTAGTGAGGTGATTTTTTCACCATCTAGTTCCACAATCACATCAAGCTCCCTTAATCCCGCTTGCGATGCTGGTGTATTTCGAAGCACTTCTAAAACAGCCACTCCCTCTGTTACGTCATTTGGTAGATGCAAGGTCTGCATTCGATGATAGGAGGAAATTTCACTTAAACTCTTTAGTTGTCCTACTCCTAAAAATGGACGATTAACCTCGCCATACACTTCAAGGTCTTCAATAATTGGCTTTGCACTAGTAATCGGAATCGAAAGACCAATTCCTTCAACGGCCTCCTGTGCAATTTTCATTGAATTAATTCCTATTACTTCTCCCTTGATATTAACCAATGCACCTCCACTATTTCCTGGATTAATCGCAGCATCTGTTTGCATGACATCGGCATTCCAATCAGGGACTCCATCCTGATTAATATCGACTGGAATCGTCCGATTTAAGCCTGAGATAATTCCTTGTGTGACCGACCCAGAAAACTCAAGTCCCAACGGGTTTCCGATAGCAATGACAGGTTCACCAAGATTAATGTTATCGGAATTTCCAAATTGAGCAATCTTTTTTATATGGCTCCCATCAATCTCAATTACCGCTAAATCCGTCCAAATATCACTTCCGAGTACTCTTCCCTTCACCCTTGCCCCATCACTAAGACTTACCTCTATATCAGAAGCTCCTTCAATTACATGATGGTTTGTGACGATAAAGGCCTTACCGTCTCCTTTTTTATAGATTACCCCAGAGCCCGTACCCGCTGTCATCGATTCCTCTGTCCAGAAATTAGTTTGTTGTAGATTAACAATTCCTACAACAGCCTCACTTACCTTATTGACCGCACTGGTAACCTCTGTAGTCACGTTCACGTTGATATTTTGTTGGACACTTTCTCCTGTTACAGGTGCTTTTTCCTCCACCTCATCAAGCCCATTCACCTCTTCAGGAGTTGCATTCTCGTCATTTGGAAGTAAATGATACTTGGATAGTGTCGGTAAAAGAACTATTACAAGGAGTGCCCCAATAACAGCACCGACTAACGCTGAGAGAAACCAACTGCCTCGGTTCCCTTTCTTTCTTTGCTGCCTTTGGTTTATATAATCCTGATCATAGTACCCCATTAAATGATTTCTCCTTTTACACTCTTTCTATTAATTTTACCCATATTTTATACAAATCATGACCTGGTCCCACAATGAGAAAAGACAGGAGCCACTAGCCCCTGCCTTTTTCTTTAAGCGTTTTTCCGTTCCATTAGATTGATTCCGATCCCGATTAACACGACTCCCATTAACGTCAAAATGCTTATTGGATATAGTAATTCACTCATCGGTGCTTCATAAATGGTAGCGGCTTTTAAGCCTTCCATTGCATGTTTAATTGGCACAAAATCCGACATTCTTAACAAGAAGTTTGAGCTTACAATTTCCAATGGCCAATAGGCCCCACCAAGCATCGACAAGCAGACCGATACAAGTGAAATAATCGCATTGAATTGTTGAGTACTTTTAACAACACTGACTAAAAACAACGATAGCGCGACAATTGAGAACACGTACGGGATTAACACAATTAACGTTTTTCCAAATCCCCCATAAAAGTCTACCCCGACAGCATACCGGAACACTACGAAGATGAGTGCCACCTGAAAATATCCCATTAGGAAACTATAAATTAAATTGCCTGCGTACATCTCCCATTTTTTTAAAGGGGATAAAATCATGCGGTCCCAAACTCCCCATGTTCTCTCTTGTAATATGTTGTGAACATTATATGAGATCGTGTAAATAACAAAAAACAAGGTGAATCCAAAAATTGTCTGAAGCTGGTTATCAATAATCACAGTATCGTCGCTACGAAAAGAAGCAGCTTGAATTTTGAATAACGGGTTCTCTTTCTTTTCATTATATTCTTCAATAATGGCATCTGAGTCGATAAAGCTACTTGTGGCTGTTGCCTCTTTAATCTGCTCTTCCATTAAAAGATCCCCATAAAAGTTCTGAAGATAGCTTTCTATTATATGAAGGTTAGACGTCTCTGTCACGATGACAATTGTGTAAGATTCCTTTTCTAGCTTCACAGCAGCCTCTGCATCACCTTCACTGACCATTTTCTTTGCCTCATCTTCTGTCACTCGTTTAAATTCAAACGCCTCAGTCTTATTTAGTTCTTTCCAAAGTCCGGTTTCTTCAATATTTTCAATATCTGTATAAACGGGTACTATAATATTTGTATAATTTGCGGCACCTAATAACAAGGCAAACACAATACTCATTACGGTCATGCCAATCATAAGCATTGGCTTTCTTAGAAATAATTTAAATTTTGCCTGTAAAATACTTATCATATGGCATCACCTCTTTTTGGAAAGCTAAAAACAGCTGCGGTCAGCATCACCAAACCAAAGCCCATTAAATAAAAAATATGATGAGAAATAGCCGAAAGCTCTACACCTTGAAGCAATTGTAATAATGCGGTCATTCCTGCACCATTTGGCGTAAGATTACCCAACATACCAATGACAGAAGAAGTTTCTGCAATCGGCGTAAAACTTCCACCTAAAAAGGCAAAAATCGAAACCATCACATTCCCAAAAAAGTTTGACACACCTTCTGAGTCAATTCGGAAGTTTAATGCGGTCAACAACGCTCCTACTCCTCCTATCGCAAAGGATAGTGATAGGTTCACTAAGAGAAAACCGAAAAGGTCTTTCCAAACCACATTAAATATGAGAGAAGTAACTCCATATAAAATCGCTTGCTGGATAATTGCAATCAGGATTACAGAGAAAAAGATACCACCCAGATACGACCATCTTGACGTATTCGATAAAATGATTCGATTGAACACCTGTAACTGCTTTTCACGATAGGCAGATGAGCCAATATGAGAGGCAATAAACATTATAAACATAACGCTCATACCGACAGAATAATATTGCAATGAATTAATCGGTTCACGCTCGGTAACAGTCTCTGTCTTTCCAAGTTTCCCACTTTTCATATCTTCTAACTGAATTCCAGCTTTCCCTATTACAGTCATGGAAGTGAGCTGTTTTTGGAAATTCATAAGGATATCCTCCACTATTTTTGGAGAAATCTGCTTTCCTTCATTTTTATAAAGGGTAATCGTGGCAGATGAAGGCTCATCTAGTAAGGCAGATGATAAAATATCATAAGTGTAATGCTCTGGTATCTCAATAACAGCAGCGTAACGATCATCATTCTTAATTTCATCCAATTTTTCCTGCTTAACTACCTCAAGTTCCACAATTTCTTTTAGTTCTTTACTTCCAAACATATCATCTACTAAAGTCTGAATTGGACGAAGTTGATTAGCGCTTTGGATTAATGCTGTTTCTGCTTCCTGTGGCAATCCCTTCGCTTTTACCTTTTGGATAAAAGCTTCAACATCCCCTTGTTCGTTGCTATGATTAATAAATGCCACTTTAGCTGAGATAGGTTCTGCGTCTCCACCCATGACCCCACCTAAGGCAAAGCCAAGGATCGCAATAAGGACAAGCGGCATTAGGACTAAAACCAGTAACTCCTGGGGGTTCCGTAGTAATACCAATAAGTCTTTTTTAATAAACGGAATAATCATCCTCTCACCTCCTAATCTCTTAACGCTCTACCTGTCAGATGAAGAAATACGTCTTCAAGTGTTGGCGCTTTTACTTCAACTGATATCAATGTTGTACTCGTTTCCTCAGCTATCTGCGAGATTTTTTGAAACAAATTGTATTCCTTTGGAACAATAACTGTTACAACACGGTCCTGCACCTTTACTTGACGTACGGTTGTATCAGCTTCAAGTAATTGAATAAATTCTTCTTTTACCCGCTCAACCTGAATGGAAATCGTATTTTCAGAGGAAAGAATATTTTTTAGCTCTTCCTTTGTTCCTGAAGCGATAATATGACCTTTATCCATAATATAAATTCTGTCACATAAGAACTCGACTTCTTCCATGTAATGACTTGTATATAATACGGTCATTCCACGTTCCTTATTGAGACGTTTTACCGTTTCTAAAATATAATTTCGAGATTGTGGGTCAATCCCTACCGTTGGCTCATCCATAATAATTATTTCCGGATTATGAAGTAAAGCCACTCCAATATTTAACCTTCTTTTCATACCACCGGAAAATGTTTTAACTAGATCCTTTCTTCTGTCGGTTAAACCGATTTGTTCTAAAACCTCCTCAATTCGCTGTTTTAATTCAGCACCTTTTAACCTATAAATCTCTCCAAAAAATCGCAAATTTTCTTCAGCTGATAAATCCGTGTACAACGCAATTTCTTGAGGCACCACTCCTAAAATCTTACGGATATTCAGCGGATTCTTAATCGTACTTTTATTTAATAGCCGCACATCACCAGATGTTGGAACAACCAAAGATGAAAGCATAGAGATGGTCGTAGATTTTCCCGCTCCATTTGGACCAAGCAGACCCACAATCTCTCCTTTTTCCAAAAACATATTAATCCCCTGTGCAGCATACTTTTGTTTATATTTCTTTGATAAATCAATCACTTCTAACATACCGTCGCCTCCCTTATAGTTTTATCATAGACTTTCAAGACCTCTTACAGCACTATCTAGCGTCACTTGTTTATGAAAAAAACATGACCTAAGTCATTTCTGCATTAAAAAAGGGCCATCCACTGATGTTTGGACAACCCCTGTATGTTATGTAATATCATTTTTTACTGCAAAAATCGCCAACTGAGTACGATCGCGAAGCTCTAATTTATGTAAGACTTGCGTGATGTGGTTCTTTACCGTACCGACAGATAGATATAATTCATCCGCAATTTCCTTATTTGTTTTTCCTTCACCTACTAATCTTGTAATATCTAATTCTCGTGTAGATAAAGGCAATTCAAGTTTCTTCTCAACCTTGTGTAATAACCGTGGCATCACTTTTGCCGCAACCTCTTCATGAATCGTTAGACCCCCTTGAAAACAACTATAAACCGCATGGATTAGCGTATTCTGGTCTGATGTTTTCAATAAAAAAGCATTTGCCCCGTATTTTAATGCCTGGATTGCGTATTCATCATCATTAAAGGTTGTGAGGATTAATATCTTAGCATCGGGCCAACGTTCCTTGACCTTTCTAGTTGCTTCTAGTCCATTCATAACTGGCATCCGGATATCCATTAACACCACATCAATAACATGTGCCTCCATCTTCTTAATTGCTTCTTCCCCATTTTCGGCCTCAGCCACAACACGGATTTTCTCGTCTTGCTCCAGCATGAGTTTCAAGCCTTGCCTAACAATCGATTGATCTTCTACTATTAACACATTCCACATGTCCATTTCCCCTCCCTTACGTTCTTGCTAACGGAAGTCTTCCCTTGATGACAAACGCTTCATCCGTTTGATAGACCGATAGCATTCCACCCAATTCCTCAACTCGCTTTCGCATATTTGAAAGACCGAAACCCTCTTTGAATGGTTCCTTCTTATAGATTCGATTTTTCAGGACAATTTCGATATTTCCGTCTGCTGTTTTTCCAAGAAGCACCTGAACTTCGCGGGAGTGGGCATGGCGCATGGCATTTGTAAGTCCTTCCTGGATTACTCGATATAGCACCACACTCTGTTCATTTGTGAGCTGTTCGGACAAGATACCTTGTTTTGTAGTCAGTTGAACCATAATATGACTTTCAGCCTCAAGTTTTTTGATAAGCTGTAAGATGGTTGCAATTCCTTCATGCTCTCGATCCTTTAAAGTTCGGACCGCAAAGCGTGTTTCCTCTAAACTCTCTTTAGCCAATTCCTTTAAATCATGATAATGTTCTGGACCTTGTTTAATTGAAAGGATCTCCAACTGCATTAACAGTGCTGTCAACTTATGCCCGACGGAATCATGAATGTCCCTTGCAATTTTAGTCCTCTCTTGATAGCGTGCTTCCTCCTCCGCCACAAGGGCGACTCTCTTTAACTTTCGATATTCCCCAAGCAATTCTTCATAGAGGTTGCGTTGTTCCTCTCGCTTTGCCCAAAGTTCATTCACCTGAAGGGCAAGAAGATAGAATAAGAGAAAATAAACATAAACGGATAAATCACTTTTCATCCACATAAAGAATCCCAATAAACAGGCTGCCGTAAAGGCAACAAGTCCCTTAAATAGTTGACTTTCAAGCTGAATTACAGCTAATAACACAACGTACATTAGTAATAAAAGTGTAAATGGATTGCCTGAATCAATAATTCCTTGCGTCAGTAGAAGTACTGTTATCGCAACATATAAACAGATTGGCTTTGGTGTGACTTTCAAGAAAAAATATAAAGTCATGACAACAGCACAAATCATAATTGAATACGCGGTTGGAACCGGCTTTTCAAAAATGAAAAACAACACCCAAAGCGCCATTAAACCTGCCGTTTGCCACATAAAGGTTTTCATAGCATCCCTACTTTCATCTTAGTTTCAAGTTACTAGAAAATTATGGGTGCGGCAAGTGTTTTTCTTCGAAAAGTGCAAGCGCCTAGAAAGGGGAACATCGACTAACTACTGCCACGTCCTGTGGCAAACGTCGATGTCAGTACTTCCTGTGCAAGTCCGACAAGCATAAGAAAAGCCGGCGAGAAGGATGCCTTTTATCCTTCTTGACGGATTGGCTTATGACCTCGAGGGGCTAGGCGCTGGAGCTAAACATGCAAACAAAAAAGCCCATCTGATCAAAGTCAAATGAGCTTTTTCTTATACATAGGCTAGCTTTGTAGGTAGCTTAGGATCTGTATCATACAAATCGAATTGTTCCCCGACAACATACCCCTTACTTTCTAAGGTTTGTTTAACCGACATACGTGCTAAATCCTTTAAATTATTATCTTTACTTAGATGCGCCAAATAGATTCGTTTCGTGTTGTCCCCAATTACATCTGACATTGCTAACGCTGCATCCTCATTCGATACATGTCCAACATCACTTAAAATACGTCGCTTAATACTCCAGGGATAATGGCCCATCTGAAGCATAGACACATCGTGGTTGCTTTCAAATACATACGCATCTGCATTTTCAATAGTGCCCTTCATCCGGTCACTGACATAGCCTGTATCCGTAATTAAAACAACCTTTTTCCCCTCATTGTGGAACACATAAAACATCGGTTCAGCCGCATCATGGGAAACACCGAAGGATTCAACATCCATATTTCCAAATGTCTTTACTGTCCCCATTTGAAAAATAAATTTCTGTTCCGTCGGAATTTCCCCAATATTACGCTCCATCGCATTCCATGTCTTTTCATTCGCATAGATGGGAAGCTTGTACTTTCTCGCCAGTACACCAAGCCCCTTAATATGGTCACTATGCTCATGTGTCACAAGAATCCCGGAAAGATGCTTAATTTCTTTGTTGATTTCTTTAAATAACAGTTCTAGTTGTTTACCACTTAACCCGGCATCTACAAGCAAGGAATGCTTGTCTGTTCCAACATAGAACGCATTTCCTGTGCTCCCGCTTGCAAGCACACTAAAATGCAACCCCATAGTCGTTCACTCCGTCTTATTTAAAATTTGTCCTTCGATGGCATTGACATAAATATGTGTTTCATCGTCTATGATAACATGCCAAGCTGGAGCCAATAACTGTGATTCTGAATATGGGACAAGTGGGTAATACCCAATTTCCACCTTAGATACATGGCTACCTGATTTTAGATGAAAATTATTAAAAAGGTTTTCTAGGGTTTCCATTGGAGTAATTAACTCCTCCAGCTCATGCTCTTCAAATTCAGGAATTAATGTTTGCTCATAGGACGTTACCTCGTGGTCCTCATTCAGATACAAATAGATGACACCACTTATATTCGCTGATTGTCCAAAGACCTTGTAATTTTTATATTGTTGAATTAAAACAATCGTTCCAGCTTCTTCATCCACATCCCAAACGGTATATTTATCACCCGATAGGATATGCTCCTTCGCAAATTGTCCGATTTTCATTTGATCTGTTAAAGAAAGCTTAATAGGATCAGTAAACGTACCCTTTAGTATGCCAGCAGTATCAATTTTTACGGTTTGATTTTTAAGAGTTTTAACATCCTCCTCTGTAAAAACCTTGACCTTCCCACTAATATAGCTTAATTCCTTTGGTTCTTTTGGCAAAGCCTCATATGTGATTTCCTCTTCCGCTAGTTTCTCGTCAATACTTAATTCTTTTAACAAATCGAGTTGACTGCTATCCCTTTTTTGAACAAGCTGATATCCTAAAAAGATGTTGAGAATCAAGAAGGTAATGATAAATAAAGACTTGGTTTTACTCCAATCCATCTTTATGTCCTCCTAAATCCTCATTCTTTATCTCAACCCTCTTCCAACTTCCATTATACCTGTAAGTCCAAATCGGTTGAAGTGAAACAAACTGGGAATTATCTTCATTCTCTATAAGGTCATAAGCAACTGTCACAGACTCGAGCAACTCAGGATTAAAATTCGACATACTTGTGATTTCCTCCATCACCTTTTCGCCCTTTGGTAGTCTTATCTTAATTGAGTCCAAATCGATTCGTAAGTTTATGGATGGATGAAAATATCTCGCTATATCATTGTTATCCCATTGTTGGGTAATATCTGATAGTCCCTTTTGACTAAAAACAGGAATGTTTTTTACATAGAGTTTAAAAACGGTCGTTTGATTCTCTTTACTCCAGCTAAAAAAGCGGTAATCATCTGTCCAACCAACATGTTCATTAACGAAATCAATGCTTGTTTGAATTAAATCTGTTGTCTGTGCTGGTTCTCCACTAATTCTTGTTGGATTAATGAATTCAATATACTTTTGATTATTATAGACTCTTAGTAACCTTGTTCCATCAGTATGAACTTCACCTGTAGTAAGTACATCCCGCTTTACAAGACTTGAATTTGTGAATAAGCGATCTTTAAAGGTATCAATTTCAATCGCATCAATATAATAATCAACACGTTCTACAATCGTTGTGTCCTTCGGTAAGTAAACTGAATTCGTATCTGATAGTTTATATTCAATTTGCTCAGGATATTCCGTCGCCGTTGTAAAGAAGTCTTTTCGAAATTCCCTTGTGAGTCTACTATTGACACGGCCCTCATATACCAAGTTGTCACCAGTGGACACAAAGTACACAGTCCCTTCGCCATTGTCTTCTGAATTGACATCAATTACAAATCGGTCAAACGAGATGAAGGAATGGTCCTTATCATTAATTTTGATAAACGATTTATAAAGCTCCAGAGGAAACGGATCAGGATAGTATATTTCAACTTGTCCATTTTGCTTTAAGAAGTCTGCTAAACCTTGATCCTGAACAGTATGTGTGATGTTTTGGACCTCATGAATTTCCCAAGACCTAAGCCTTTTCATGACTCGGTTCAGTTCTGTCTCGTTATAAGTCCCAAAATGCTGACCATCAATATGATATAGAATTTTAGTAGGCTTTATAATTTCGGAGGCGTCCTTTGTAATATTTGTCGTTACTTCCGCTACTAAGTCGTCATCGGTTCCTCCTAAGTGATCGTATTGGGGCTGATACGTCCACAAAGACCATGTAAGAACAATGCTAAAAACCACTAAGAGAATTAATATTGTTGTTTTAATTGATTCATACTTCATCCCAATCATCCTCTAAACCATCTTGATTCACATTGATTGGCAGGGTAAAGAAAATAGTTGTTCCAACCCCTTCTTCACTTTCAGCCCAAATTCTACCTCCGTGAGCAACAACCATCTCTTTGGCAATAGCAAGCCCTAACCCTGTTCCTCCTAATTTACGGGTACGTGCTTTATCCACTCGGTAAAATCGCTCAAAAATTCGATTGATGTTATCCTTCGGTATTCCAACACCCTGGTCACCTACACTTACGATGATTTCACCATTTGATTCAGCCACTTGGAAGGTAACCGTTCCTCCCTCAGGTGAATATTTCAAAGCATTTGAAATAATATTATCGAGAACCTGTGTCATCTTATCTTGGTCGATTTCCAGATAAATTGGCTTCTCAGGTAAATTTCGAATAAAGGAGATATGCTGCTTCCTTGTCATTTCAAAACGGTCAATGATTCGGTGGAAGTACTTTGTAAAATCAATTAAATCCTTGGATAAACGATAATCCTTACTATCTAGTTTTGATAACTTCAGCAAGTCATTGACCAACCTAATCATCCGTTCTGTTTCGGTTTGCGTTACATGTAAAAATTGAGGCGCAATCTTTTCATCCTGCCAAGCACCATCTGCTAGTGCTTCAAGATAGCTCCGCATTGTCGTTAATGGTGTTCGTAATTCATGTGAAACATTTGCTACAAACTCTCGTCTCTCACTTTCAATCTTTTCTTGCTCGGTTACATCATATAAGACAGCAATTAAACCATTGATAATGCCTGATTCCTTTTTAATAACTGAAAAACTAACCTTTATAATGTATTGCTTTTTATGTGTACTAAAATCAAGAATTTCCGTATCAATATCATGAACAAGCTGCTCAAATGTATATTGTTCATCTAAACCTAAGACGGAAACAATTGATTGATCAAGGACTGTTTCACGTGAAACATCTAGCATGTCGATAGCAGGCGTATTAATTAAGATAATCCGTCCCTTTTTATCGGTTGCAATTACCCCATCTGTCATATGTGCAAGGACAGAAGAGAGCTTGCGACGTTCCCCTTCTGTTGTCGCCTGCGCATCTTGTATTTTTTTTGATAAATTGTTGAAGGTCATAGCAAGTTGACCAATCTCGTCATGGCCGAATACTTTTACCTTCTTTGAAAAATTACCTCTTCCTAATTCTAAAACATGCTTTCTCATGGCTGAAATTGGTCTTGTAATCGTTTGAGCAACAAAGATTCCAAGGACTGCCGTAATCGCCATCGCAATTCCAGTACCCGTTACAAAGATATCATTGATTTCCTTAATATCATCATAGACATTTTCCATCCTTGCGGTTAAAAAGATCGCGCCGATGATATCTCCATTCGAACGAATCGGTGTTGAAGATTCATACATCCGATCATAAGTGGATATATCTAAGCGAACATTATCTGGGTTGTCACCAAGCAATAACGTACGTTTGACCGAATCCTCATTCGTTTTCCGTCCAACAATTCCTTGACTGTACGGGTTTGAGCTTCCAACTACACGACTTTTATTATCGATAACACGAATCTCTTGGATATCTTCAGACTCATAGTCCTGCAAAATATTTCGGATATCTTTTTCTAATGTAGAAGGATCTTCCCTCTCTTTATTCATTTCCTGCTCAATACTAAAAGCAAGTATATTGACCCGTTCATTTAAGGATACTTTAAAATTTTCTACCAATCGCAACTCCAATTTGCCTATAAAATAAACACCAATAATTTGCATCGCAATTAAAATTAAAAGCAAATAGATGAGTGCAAATTTAAAATGAATGGATTGAAAAAAACCTAGTCTCTTCATTTCTGAATTTACTCCTGATCAGGGTTTCGTAAATAGTAGCCCACTCCACGTCTTGTGACAATCCATGTTGGATGACTCGGACTGTCTTCAATTTTTTCACGTAAGCGGCGTACGGTTACATCAACTGTACGTACATCTCCAAAATAATCATATCCCCATACCGTTTGTAATAAATGCTCTCGTGTCATTACTTGACCTAAGTGCTTGGCTAAATAGTGCAACAGTTCAAATTCACGATGTGTTAATTCGATTGTCTCTCCACGTTTACTCACCACATAGGCATCTGGATGAATCACAAGTGAACCCACAGCAATCTCACTTGTTGTTTCCTGGCTAACTGCCTCAGAAATTTGCTGGTGTCTTCGAAGGTTTGCCTTTACTCTTGCAAGGAGTTCTCTCGTACTAAAAGGCTTAGTAACATAGTCGTCAGCTCCTAGCTCAAGCCCTAATACTTTATCAATTTCAGAGTCTTTTGCTGTTAGCATAACGATTGGCATATCATACTTTTTTCGCACCTCTCGACAAACCTCCATGCCATCTTTATGTGGAAGCATGATATCAAGAAGAATGAGGTCAGGATTTACTTCCTCTACTTTTTCTAAAGCCTCATTACCATCATAGGCACAAATGACTTTATACCCTTCCTTTTCAAGATTAAATTGTAATATATCCGCAATTGGTTTCTCATCATCAACTACAAGAATTACTTTTTCCATTCACTTTTTCTCCTTCACAATGAAATAAAAACCTTTACTACCTAATACAGTTTCAGTTTTCATATTATATAGTTCGAATTGTTCCTTTTATTTTGTTCCTTTACCTCTAACTTTAGCAGAAAAAGGGAGGTATATCATCAGAAGTGTAAAAAAAAACAGTGATATAGGTCGTCCGTCCAATCTCTACTTCCATTTTATCGTTCTTTATACTTATGAAAAAAGCCTTCAGCATCATGCTGAAGGCGTATATTGGCAATTATTATAAGTAATCTAATGGGTTTTTCAAAGCTCCATTAATATATAATTCGAAATGTAGATGAGTTCCTGTTGAGTTACCAGTTGAACCCATTACACCAATTTGTTGGCCCTTCGTTACGGTTTGTCCAACACGAACATTAAGGGATGACATATGAGCATAAATGGTTTTCATACCGTTGTTATGGTTAATCACAATTTTATTACCAAAGCCGCCAGAATAACCAGCCTCTACAACTGTCCCATTGTCAGCTGCTTTTATCGTATAATTACTTGGTCTTGCAATATCAATACCTTTATGGAGTTGTCCCCATCTATATCCTACATGACTGGAGATATAGCCACCAACTGCTGGCCATGCTAGCTGACCTGATCCTCTGGATGGAACAACCTTCGTTCCTTTTTCAATGATTTCTGCAACAGGCTCTTTGACGATTGTTTCATTAAGTTTCTTTGTTTCAGCATTCACGCCATTAACCATTTTATATTCATAGTGAACAGTCTTTTCACCCTCTTGACCTTCTTGAGTGACTTTTCTGTCCCCTTTATACATCTCTGAGTTTTCATTAACCTTTGTTTCAAAGTTAATCGTTTCTTTTTTATTTTGTTCCATCTTTACTACAACTGTTAAAAATGGCTTATACGCTGTTACATTTAATTCTTGTCCAATTTTTATGAGTGTATCTTCTGTAATTTCCGGGTTTAACGCTAATAATTCAGCTGTCACTAAATCATGGTCTACCGCGATAGAACCGAGAACATCCCCTTCTTTAACTTGGTACTTTTTCTCTTCTAATGTACCTTTTTGAAGCAATGTAACGGTATCAGCAGGATTATGGATTTGCTCCGGTGAAACTTTTTCATCGGAAATTGAAACCTTTTCCTCAAATGAAACGTCTAATAAACGAGATTGTCCTTCAGCTAATGCAGGCAAAGGTTGTTCTGCGTCTTCTCTCGCTTCAAGTTCTTGCAATTGCTCTTCTTTTACATATTGTAATTTTAATTGTTTAAGAGCCTCATTCGCTTCTTCTTCATCTTTTAGATAGGCAACTGGTTCTCCATCGATCGTAATTGCCTTAGCTTGTGCCGCAATTTCAATCTCAGATTCTAGCACCTTTACAGTATTTTCATTATTGAAAGTAGGATGAAAAGCCTGTTCTTCAATAATTGAAACATTATCAGCAACTAAAGAAAGCTCTTTATATTGATCTTGTAAGGAATCTACTTTTTGATTGACTACCTCTTCTACTACATTCTTGGAATCAACTGTTCCAACTCTACTGCCATCTATGTATACATGATACACTGTTTGGATTTTCGTATCAGCTGATACTGATCCAAAAACTAATGTCGAAAGTGCAACTGATGTTATCGCAACTCGTTTAAACAAAGTCATATATTTTCTTGGTGTTTTATTTGTATTATTTTGGTTTGACACGGTCTTTCCTCCCTGAACAAAGGTTGCTTGTCCGAAATTTTCGTTCATCTCACCTTGTGAGTTGAAAAGCGTTGTCTTACAAAATACGCCAAGACGTATTATATCGTTCGACAATTCTCTCTAATTTACACTTTATTAATTTACCATAGAATTTGAAAAAAAGTATAATAGTTTCCAATATGTAATATAATTGTAGTATTACTGACAATTTTTTACACAAAATATGTAGGATTTTGACATTGAAATGAGCCTTTCCTCTCATTAATCCGTAAATTTTTAAAAGATTTATGTCGTTTTTACACGACGAAAGACACCTTAGCAAAATATTGCATGGTGATATAGTCATAAAAAGGATATAAGAATTTACTTAAGCTTTCAGTGGAAAGGGGTGGTTCTTGGCAAATTTTAAAATAAAAAAACATAGCTGTTTCCAACTATGTTTTTCATGATATTAGCTATATATATTTCGCACTACGTTTGTTTGTGTTCGGTCTGGTCCAACTGAGAATACAGATAATGGGATACCAGTTAACTGAGATATACGCTCGACATAGTTTCGAGCATTTTCTGGTAATTCATCTAACTTTTTCACTCCTGTAATATCCTCAGTCCAGCCTGGAAACTCTTCATAGACTGGCTCGCATTCTGCGAGAATTTTTAAACTAGCCGGGTATTCCTCAATTAGCTCCCCTTTGTATCGATAGGCCACGCAAATTTTTAATGTTTCAATTCCTGTTAATACATCAATTGAATTAAGAGATAAATCAGTAACTCCACTTACCCGTCTTGCATGACGTACGACTACACTATCAAACCAGCCAACTCTCCGTGGACGTCCAGTAGTCGTTCCATACTCACGACCAACCTCGCGGATTTGATGACCAATCTCATCGTTTAGCTCCGTTGGGAAAGGTCCGTCTCCTACACGTGTTGTATAGGCCTTTGAAACCCCTACTACACGGCTTATTTTAGTAGGGCCAACTCCAGAACCAATTGTAACCCCACCCGCTACTGGATTTGAGGATGTAACAAATGGATACGTTCCCTGATCAATATCTAACATAACACCTTGGGCACCTTCAAATAGAACACGACGTCCATCATCTAGAGCATCATTCAACACAACGGATGTATCACAAACATATTTAACGATTTGCTGTCCATATTCATAATACTCATCTACAATATCCTCTAGCGAAAATCCTTTTGTTTCATAAACCTTTTCGAATAGACGATTCTTCTCAGTAAGGTTATGAGTAAGCTTTTCCTCAAACACTTCTCGATCAAGTAAGTCTGCAATACGAATTCCCACTCTAGAAGCCTTATCCATATAGGCAGGTCCAATTCCTTTTTTTGTCGTCCCTATTTTGTTTATCCCTTTGTATTCTTCTTCTAATTCATCCAACTTAATATGATAAGGAAGAATCACGTGGGCACGATTGCTTATACGTAGATTATCTGTATGAACACCCTTGTCATGCAAATAGGCTAGTTCTTTGACTAATGCCTTTGGGTCAACTACCATACCATTGCCGATGACACAGATTTTCTCTAGATAAAAAATGCCTGATGGAATCAAATGAAGTTTGTACGTTTCTCCATTAAATACGATGGTATGTCCCGCATTGTTTCCACCCTGATATCTAGCTACTACTTCGGCCTTTTCTGAAAGAAAGTCAGTAATTTTCCCCTTTCCTTCATCTCCCCATTGTGTTCCTACAACTACGACTGCTGACATTACTATGCACCCCCAGGGTTAATATAAAGATATTGTTCATTTCCAGTCAATATTTTAACAGTTTTCTTTCTCTTTTACAACAAAATACGAACATTATGTTATGATAAAAATTAAATATTCGTTTTTATTATTTGATTTAATCTCCAATAATATGTAAGAAAAACAAAAAAAGACGTATCATCACACTTTGATACGTCTTTTTTCCTGTATTCGGGTACGCTTTAACATTCTTCTTACGCACCTGGTGGCATATTGGCATCATCAAACCTTCGTTCCAGATTGACGAATTTATTATATTCTTTAACGAATGCCAACGAAACCGTTCCAACCGGACCGTTACGTTGTTTAGCAATAATGATCTCAATAATATTCTTATTCTCTGACTCTTTATCATAGTAATCATCACGGTATAAGAACGCAACAATATCGGCATCCTGCTCGATACTCCCTGATTCACGAATATCAGACATCATTGGACGCTTGTCCTGTCTTTGCTCTACCCCACGGGATAACTGTGATAAGGCAATAACAGGAACCTTTAATTCACGGGCTAATGCTTTTAAAGAACGCGAGATTTCTGATACCTCTTGTTGGCGGTTTTCGCCGCTTCTTCCATTACCTTGTATCAACTGAAGGTAATCGATAAGGATCATTCCTAATCCACTTTCCTGCTTGAGTCTACGGCATTTTGAACGAATATCATTCACACGAATACCAGGGGTATCATCAATATAAATTCCTGAGTTGGATAAGCTACCCATTGCCATTGTTAGCTTACTCCAATCTTCAGGTGTTAAGGAGCCTGTACGTAGATTTTGTGCATTTATGTTGCCCTCTGCACAAAGCATCCTCATTACTAGCTGCTCAGCACCCATCTCTAGACTAAAGATAGCGACATTCTCATCCGTCTTAGTTGCTACGTTTTGCGCAATATTAAGAGCAAATGCTGTCTTACCAACAGATGGACGGGCTGCTACGATTATTAAATCATTTCGCTGGAATCCGGCTGTCATCTTGTCAAGCTCTGTAAACCCAGTAGGAATACCGGTAATATCTCCTACACGATTATGAAGAGTTTCAATATTATCATAGGTCTGTACGAGAACATCCTTAATATTTTGGAAAGCACCCGCATTTTTACGGTTCGCGACTTCCATAATATTTTTTTCGGCTTCACCTAAAAGTGCATCGACCTCGTCTTCTCGTGAATAACCATCCGTAGCAATCGTTGTTGCTGTGCGAATCAAGCGGCGCAGTATTGATTTTTCTTCAATAATCTTCGCGTAGTATTCAATATTGCCAGCTGTTGGGACGGAACCTGCCAATTCACTTAAGTACGAAACGCCACCTATTTCATCTAAAATTTTCGCATCCGCTAACTCGGAAGTAACCGTTACTAGGTCAACTGGTTCACCTTTATCTGAGAGACCTAGCATCGCGTCAAAAATCTTCTGGTGAGCTGTCCGATAAAAGTCCTCTGGAATCAATACTTCTGAAGCAAGAGTTAATGAGCTTGGTTCTAGAAAAATAGCACCTAAAACAGCTTGCTCAGCCTCTATATTTTGCGGAGGAATACGATCAGCAAAAATGTCACTCAACTATTCTCCACTCCCTTTACATACTTTTTTATGTCTATCTATCTATTATACTTCTCTTTTAATTAATTCCAATGGTAAAGCTTTATTAACATTCATGTAAATAAAAAATGTGATCTTGTATGTAAACAAAACCACATTCTTCATTCTATCTGTTTTCCCTATTCAGTTTCAATGGAAATTACTGTTCTTTGACATGTACCTTAACAGTTGCTGTTACTTCTTGATGTAATTTTACAGAAACATTGGTATAACCTAATGCTCTAATTCCATCAGGAAGATCAAATTTACGCTTATCAATTTTAATGCCGTGCTTTTTCGCGAGTTCATCTGCAATTTGCTTACTTGTTACAGAGCCAAATAAACGACCACCATCACCCGCTTTTGCTTGCAGCTCAACAGTCAATGCTTCAATCTTTTCCTTTAGCTGTTTTGACTGGGCAAGTTCCTCAGCCGCTTCTTTTGATTCTTTATTTTTCTTTGCTTCTAACGATTTCATATTTGCTGGTGTTGCTTCAATTGCAAGATTTTGCTTAAGTAGGAAATTGTGAGCATATCCATCTGATACGTTCTTAACTTCTCCCTTTTTCCCTTTACCTTTTACATCCTTTAAGAAAATTACCTTCATTTCTTGGTTCCTCCCTCTAAATACTCATCTATTACTAAAAGTAGCTGTTCTTCTGCTTCTTCTATTGTTATGTCTTCTATCTGTGTTGCCGCATTTGTAAGATGACCGCCACCACCTAAACCTTCCATAACCAGTTGAACATTAACATCACCCAGTGAACGTGCACTGATTCCCACTCTTAAGTCATGTCGGACGGAAATAACGAATGAGGCGACAACATCATTCATAGTCAGTAATGTATCTGCGGCTTGTGCAATCATCACTTGGTCATAGGTTTCATTTTGTTTTCCCTTTGCAATCGCAATTCCTTTTTTATAAATAAATGCTGACTCAATTAAACGCGATCGCTTTTTAAAATGATCCATATTTTCCTTGAGGAATTTCTGAACAAGAATGGTATCTGCTCCTTGGGCACGAAGATAAGATGCAGCGTCAAATGTTCTTGAACCCGTGCGAAGCGTAAAACTCTTTGTATCAACAATGATTCCAGCTAGTAAAGCTGTCGCCTCAAGCATATTAATTTTTTTCTTCTTAGGTTGATATTCAAGAAGTTCCGTCACCAACTCTGCTGTCGATGATGCATATGGTTCCATATAGACGAGTAATGGTGATTGAATAAATTCCTCACCACGGCGATGATGGTCAATAACAACCACTTTATCAATCTTTGATACCAGTTTTTCCTCAATCACTAGTGATGGTTTATGGGTATCTACTACAACAAGCAGTGTGTCATTTGAAGCGATTTCAAGGGCCTGCTCTGGCGTAATAAAATAAGACCATAGCTCCGTATTTTCCTTTACTTCCTCAAGTAACCGCCCAACACCTGAATCAATTTCATTCGGATTTAATACGATATATCCTTCTTTATGATTCATTTGTGCTACTTTTAATATCCCAATGGAAGCACCTACAGCATCCATATCAGGGTATTTATGGCCCATGATGATGACTTTATCGCTATCTGAAACAATTTCCTTTAGAGCATGTGAAATAACGCGTGCACGGACTCTAGTGCGTTTTTCCATTGGGTTTGTTTTGCCCCCATAGAACTTAACCTTACCATTTGGAAGCTTAATCGCAACTTGGTCTCCACCACGTCCCAGTGCAAGGTCCAAGCTCGACTGTGCTGAAACTCCAAGCTCTGGAAGGGTTGGGACTCCAATTCCAATCCCTATACTTAAGGTTAGTGCTACACTATCCCTTGCTGTATTTTCCCTAACATCATCAAGAATCGTAAACTTTGTTTTTTCAAGATTGGATAATATTTCTTCATTAAACACTGCGATGAAACGTTCAGATGAGGTTCGCTTTAAAAACACACCATGTTCATTTGCCCATTCATTGAGGAGTGACGTAACCTGACTATTTAATGAACTTTTCCGTTGGTCATCCATCCCTTGAGTAACTTCATCATAGTTGTCTAAAAAGATAATCCCTAGCACTGTACGCTCGGCTTCATATAATTGCACAATTTCCATTTGTTCAGTGACATCAAAGAAATAAAGTAATCGTTCTTCTCTCTTAATAATTACCTTGAATTTCTGCTCATTTAACGTAATTGTCTCACTTTCGACCTCTTGCTGAATTAAAGGAACAATCAATTCCTCAACATCATATAGAGATCTTCCCACTAACGTATCAGCGTCAAGGCAAGTTGATAAGTAGGCATTTGCCCATTCAACTTGAAACTCATCATTATATAGCAAGATCCCAATCGGCATTTCCATTAATGCTTCTTCGCCAACCTTTTTTAAGCGATAGGATAGAGTTGAGATATAATGCTCCATTTCTTTTTTAAGAAGTGAGTTTGCTTTGTACAAATAGTACGTAATTAATCCAAGGAGCAGAAAACTTGCTAACCCAATCACCCACTGAAAATAAACGAGAATTGCACTAAAAATACTTGTGATAACAAGTAATGCATATAAGGGATAGCGAAACAACTTTCTTTTGTAAAAGTCTGGCATGTAATTTTCAGCTCCTAAAGCTTTGTTTTACTTCTTTTTACTAATTCGATTTCGCAATTGGAATCCTAAGTCAATTATACCTAAGATTCGAATAATATAAAGGAGAAATGGTGTTAAGACCGTTAGAACAATCGGTACGGCCTTTGGAATTCTTTTTTGATGACAGTAATAATAAATAAATGACAAACCTTGAATGACCATTAACAACTGCAGTATGAAAAAGAAGTTTAAAAAGGCGGTATATCCAAATGTACCCTTCTCCATCTCAACAAAGCTCAAAAGTAAAATCAATAAGTAATACCATAAGATACTCTTTGGGAAATTAATATCACGAAATGGCGGGAATGGATTCATTTTCACCCGAAGCCTTACTAGAACAGGTTTAATCGCCACAACGGTTATGAAAGCCAATAACATCGCTAGAAAGACAAACATACTTGGCATCATATATTGCATTATTTCAACCGATTCTTCTAGCCGTGTAATGGCTTCTGTATTCATTTCTCCCCCTGTTGCCCTCATTATACTCTCAGCCATTGCAAAAGATTCTTGTGTGCTTTCTTTTAGTACTTCATTGACGTTAACTTGCAGAACGAGATTAACCGTGACAAACAGCAGCACAATCGAAAATAAATAGGACAAACATGCGCCTAAGAATAGTTCGATTCCACTTCTTCCCCTGTTAATCATTTCACCTAATAAAATCCCTGTAACTCCAAACATTATCGTAAGTATAATCCCCATAACAGAACCTAATAGTCCTGATAGGAAAAAGGCAATCAATATAAACAACAATGACTGCTTTACTTTATACTTCACTGTAAACAGAATAAATGGAATGGGCAAAAGGAATGAAAGTACCGTTCCAAGTAGTGGGAGATATAGACTGACAAGTAACAGTACACTGTATACTGCTAAAAGCATGGCACCTTCTGTTAATAATTTTGTATTTTTCACCTTTTCACCTCAACTTATATTGCAACACATCAAAAAACAGGAGCCTGTTTTACAACCACCTTCTATTTTAAAGATTTACAAGGAAGTCTTCAACTTTTGGACTTCCATAGGGTTTGGTGACTTCGGCGTTTGACATAGGACATGACAGTCTTTAGTTGAAGTTTCACTGTGATGAAACTTTTTGTTTTACTTTTCCCTATTTTCTATTATGATAGTAATTAATTAATAAACGTAACCACAAGGGGAGCAATTTGCTGAGAGTGAACGTTATGAGTTCAGACCCTTCGAACCTGTTAGTTAATGCTAGCGTAGGAATGTGGAGATTTATGAGAACTTAACCTTTTTTTAAAAAGTTGTTCTCCTTTGGGGTGCGTTTTGTTCATTACACACTTCAAGGGGGTTTTTTTATGAGAAATACTAGGTTACAGGCCATGATTGAAGCGGCGATTTTTGCCGTATTAGCGCTAGCATTAGACATGTTTGTGCCATCAATAAAAATTGGTCCTTCCATCTCTATATCATTCGCAATGATACCTATATTTATTGTCGCACTTCGATGGGGACTCAAAGTTGGTTTCCTCGCAGGATTTTTATGGGGACTTCTACAGGTGATTTTTGATCCTTGGATTATCCATCCAGTTCAAGGAGCCATCGACTATTTCTTAGCTTTTTCTTTCATTGGATTTGCTGGTTTATTTAAAAATGGCGTTCAGGAAAGCCTAAGATCTGGTAACAAAGGTAAGTCATTAGTTTTAATCATTAGTGCCATTTTCATTGGAAGCCTTGCTCGCTACTTTTGGCATTTTGTATCAGGTTTTGTCTTCTTCGCTGAACAACTAAAAGGCTTTGAAGCAGTATGGTTTTCTCTAACAGCTAACGGCATCACTTTTTTAGGTGCATTCATCTTCTGTTCCATTATTATGACCTTATTAATTCTTTCTTCACCACGTTTCTTCTTACTAAAACAAGAAGTTCAGAAACGATTCTAATAGTTCATTAAATAAACTATTAAAAAAGCGATGACCGCATTAGGCGATCATCGCTTTTCTTTATTATTCACCAGATACATATGGTAATAATGCCATTTGACGAGCACGTTTAATAGCAACTGTTAATTTACGTTGGTATTTTGCGCTTGTACCTGTTACACGACGAGGTAAAATTTTACCACGCTCAGAAACGAATTTTTTAAGTAAATCTACTTCTTTATAATCGATGTGTGTAATTCCATTAGCTGTGAAGTAACACACTTTACGACGCTTTGCACGTCCACCTTTACGTCCGCCTGCCATTGATTTTCCCTCCTTTTAAGTTTTCATTATATAATTGACTTACAAGTTAGAATGGAAGATCATCATCTGAAATATCGATAGGTTGTCCGTCATTTGCAAATGGATCTTGGTCTACTCTTGTAGGTCCTTGGTTTTGATTTGGGTTCTGACTCTGTCCAAATGGAGAATAGCCGCCTTGGCCTTGGTTACCTTGGTTTCCACCCTGGTTACCGCCAAAACCACCTTGATTGCCACCATAGCTACCTTGATTACCGCCATAGCCGCCACCAGGGTTACCTCCACCACTACGCTGTTGGTCATTTGCATTTCTTGGTTCAAGGAATTGAACACTTTCTGCTACAACCTCAGTAACATATACGCGTTTGCCATCCTGGCCTTCATAATTTCTTGTTTGAAGACGACCATCAACACCTGCTAAGCTGCCCTTCTTTAAGAAGTTTGCAACATTCTCAGCTGGTCGGCGCCATACAACGCAATTAATGAAGTCAGCTTCACGTTCACCTGACTGATTCGTAAATGCTCGATTCACTGCGAGCGTGAAGGTTGCTACTGCCACTCCACTTGGGGTATATCGTAATTCAGGGTCTTTTGTAAGTCTCCCTACAAGAACTACGCGATTCATCATCAGAACCATCTCCTAACAGGATATTCAAACAGAGTCTATACTCTAAAAAATTCTTATTCTTCTACTTTAACAACGATATGACGGATAATATCTTCACTGATCTTCGCTAAACGATCAAATTCGTTAACAGCTTCAGCATTAGACATTACGTTAAGAATCATGTAATAACCATCGCGGAAATCATTGATTTCATAAGCTAAACGGCGCTTACCCCATTCTTTTACGTTTGTAATCTCCGCACCATTGTCTGTTAGAATGCCATTAAAGCGCTCAACTAAAGTCTTTTTCGCTTCATCATCAATGTTTGGACGGATGATATACATAACTTCGTATTTTCTCATCACGTTACACCTCCTTTTGGACTAACGGCCCTTTTATCTAAAAAGGGCAAGGAGCAATTATTTCAATTACTCACAGAAAAATATTATATCACATGAATATTTACTAGGCAAGAAATGTTTGAATTTAAAAACCACAAAACGAAACTCGTTCTGTGGTTACATTGACATTACTTATACATTAAATCGGAAATGAATGACATCCCCATCTTGTACAACATACTCTTTACCTTCTAGGCGAACCTTTCCTGCCTCACGAGCAGCATTCATAGAACCGCCTGTAAGAAGGTCTTCATACGATACCGTCTCAGCGCGGATAAATCCTCTCTCAAAATCAGTGTGAATTATACCGGCACACTGTGGAGCCTTCATCCCTTTTCTAAACGTCCACGCTCTTACCTCTTGTACACCGGCAGTAAAATACGTAGCAAGTCCTAATAAGTGATACGCAGCTCGAATCAATTGGTCAAGACCAGACTCTTCTATTCCTAGTTCTTCAAGGAACATTGCCTTTTCTTCCCCTTCAAGCTCCACAATTTCAGACTCGATTTTTGCACAAATAACGATGACTTCTGCATTATCCTTTTGAGCAAACTCACGTACTAATTGAACATATTCATTCGAAGAAGGATCTGCAACATCATCTTCACCAACATTCGCAACGTATAAAACTGGTTTACTTGTTAGTAAGTGCATTCCCTTTACATATTTCAGTTGCTCTTCAGTAAATTCAACTGCACGAGCTGGCTGCTCATTTTCAAATGCTTCTTTTAACTGTACAAGCACCTCATGCTCAGCAACTGCATCCTTGTCCTTTTGCTTAGCAAGCTTTGCAACACGGTCAATTCGCTTATCAACTGATTCAAGGTCAGCTAAAATCAACTCTAAATTGATTGTTTCAATATCAGCAATTGGATCTACCTTACCTGCTACGTGAGTGATATTATCATCTGCAAAACAGCGTACCACATGACAAATCGCATCTACCTGGCGAATATGTGATAAAAATTTATTACCAAGACCTTCCCCTTTGCTCGCTCCTTTTACGATCCCTGCAATATCAGTAAATTCAAAAGTTGTTGGTACAGTTTTTTTAGGTTTTACTAATTCAGTTAATTTATTTAAACGCTCATCTGGAACCTCAACAATCCCCACATTCGGGTCAATTGTACAGAACGGATAGTTCGCTGATTCCGCACCTGCTTGTGTAATTGCATTAAAAAGAGTTGATTTTCCAACGTTAGGAAGACCAACGATACCTGCTGTTAACGCCATTGATTTTTCCACTCCTCTTATCCGAAACATACTAGCCTTCAACAATTATAGGTTTTCCTTATAAAAAATACAAGCCGTTTCGGCTAGAAACGGCTTTTGTATAAATCCACCATTCTAAAGCTTTTCAATTCCAACAAGGCAATCATATAAAGTACTGCCAAGTCCGTTATCGGAAACTTCATGTGATGTGAGATTATTGACACTACCACCAAAGATATGCCATTGTCCTTCATCAATACAAATAATCTTTGGAGATGACTCTTTTAATATTTGCACTTTCCCTGTAATTTCCCCACGATCATTAAATACCCTTACCTTATCATTCGGCTCAAGATTTTTCTGTTCCGCAATATCCTTCGAAACCTCAACTTTTACTGTTTGTAGGCCTTCTATCAAAGGGTAATTTTGTGAATGGTTTGAACGTAAAGGGTGAATCGTTAATAATGAGTATGGATATTTTTCAGCTAACCCTTGATTAGAAAATATCGATTCTTTTGGATATGATATTTTCATACGTCCATCATACCCTTTCATCTCTCCTAAAGATGATGTGAATTCAAATTTTCCAGATGAAGTGGAAAAGTGAAAATCATTCCACGGTACAAGCTTTACAGGCAATGGTACGTGACTTTTTTCCTTAATTTCCTCAAAGGATATACCCTTGTCTTGTAATGAGCCTACTCCCATTTTTATAAATTCTTCTCTTGAATAATTAAAGTCTTCACCAAACCCTAACCTTTTGGCTAATTCACTCCAAATCCAAACATCTGATTTTGCCTCTCCACGAGCCTCGACTAATTTAGGACCATAATTAACAAAATGATGGTACATGGATGAATAATAAATATCCTCTTCTTCAAACACAGTAGCTGAAGGAAGCACATAATCGGCTAACCTCGCCGTATCAGTCATAAACTGTTCTAATACAACTAATGTATCGACCGATTGAAAGGCATCCAGCACTCTATTTGTATTAGGAACCTGAGTTAACGGATTCCCGTTTGATACCATAATCATTTTTATTGGAGGTTCTGAAGCAGTTAGAATCTTTTCCGCTTGCTCACTCATAACGAAAGATCTCGACTGTTTCTTTCTTTCTGGAAGTGTTAAAGCCGCACTATCAAAGCTTTGGCCAACTTGTGTATTCCCAAAATTAGCACCACCACCTGGGACACCTACATTACCACTGACTGCAACTAATGCATCAATTAAACGAATGGTATTTCCACCATTTGCATATCGCTGCATCCCTAACCCCATATAGGTTGCCGTTGGCCCGTTACTAAATATGTGAGCTAAATCTGTAATTGTTTCACGTGGAACATTTGTTATTTTTTCAATTTCTTCCATTGATATTGATTCGATTACAGCCAATAAATCATTAAATCCAACAGTATACTTTTCAATAAACCCTTTATCCTGTAAATCTAAACGAAGTAATTCCTTCATAATACCAATCGCCAAAAAACCATCCATTCCTGGAGTAATTGGGATATAGGAATTTGCAATTTTTGCCGTTCCGTTGTAAATGGGATCAATGACAATTATGTTCGTACCCTTCTTTTTTACCTCCTGTAAATAACCAAAGAGATGCATATTCGTGCGTGCCACATTTCTTCCCCAAATAATTACATTTTTACTATTGTATATATCATCAGGAGCATGACTTGCTGAATTTCCAAAATCCCAATTTTGTGCTTCAATACCTGAGCCCCAGCAAATGCTACCGATTAAGTCAGTGGCACCACCATAACAATTAAAAAATCGATCAGGTATTTTAGTTAAAAGGCCACCATTTGCATAGTCATGACTGTGCAAAACAGCGGTAGAACCATATGTTTGTCTTACTACTAAAAGCTTCTCTGAGATTTCTGTTAATGCTTGTTCCCATGAAATTCTTTGAAACTCTCCATCTACCTTTTTCAATGGGTAAAGAATACGATCATCCGAGTTTGTTCGTGCTTCAAGCATACGTCCTCTGCCGCAAATTTTGCCCTTCGTAATTGGATGATCTTTATCTCCATCTATTTTAACAACTTTACCGTTTTCCACTTCAACAACAAAACCACAACTGTCCCAACAATTTAAAGGACATGCGGATTTAAATGTGGCCATTCTCCTCATCTCCCTACACATGTAGAAAACCTACCAAAATCTAATATCCTCTATTATAAATCACAGCAACTAACATTCTATAGAAAATATTTCCGCTTAAAAGCAAATTCGAAAAAATAAAGCACGAGGCTTAATCCTCATGCTTCACAAGAATCTTCTTAAGTTTTCGACCAAACTCTTTTCGCGGAATGAGTACACTATGTTCGCAGCCTTCACATTTGATTCGAATATCCATCCCTAATCGAATAATTTTCCATTTATTTATTCCACATGGATGAGGTTTCTTCATTTCTACAATATCATGTAATCCATAGTCTTTATCTACCACGACACCCACCCTTTATCCTTTTATATGAAGAATCATTATATGTTGTATTGTATCAGGAAATCATTTTAAATTGTAGCGATTTACAATTGGATATAACAAAATGACGGCCAATAAGTATAAATTTGCAATACCATATAATGGGTATAAGATTGAAACGAGCGTTGAAAAACCAAAAGTCGTAAAAGGCACCATCAGCAAAATCAATAAAGTGGAAATCATCCACAAGGGCATTTTTAAATTTCCTTTAAAACGTGTGGATAATCCTAGTAATCCCGACGCTGCAGTAGTGAATATTGCTCCAAATAATAGAATGGACATAATAAATACAGCAACATAAGGAAAGTTCTTTAAGATGATAAATAGCGGAATTTCATAAAGCATAATCTCTTGAGCCACTTCAATAAGTGCCTCATTATAAATAAAGGTAATTACCCCCAAAAACAAACCACTTCCAATACTTGCAACCCAGGCTTCCCCTTTTGACTTCATTTCTTTACCAATTGCACCTAACACAGCAACAAGCGGTAATATGTTTAACGCTGTAAATGTAAATGCGGCTGGCCAATTGCTCTGATCTTGAAAAATAAAGGAAATCTCTTTTCCACTAGACGATAAGAAAATCAATAAAACCGTAATTAAAAAGATGATTAAGGCAGGAATTATAGCCATGTTTATGGAGATCAAGCCATTAATATTCCACAAAAAGACTAGGACCAGTAGGAATCCAAAAATCAGAATTCCCCACCAAAAAGGAATCGCAAATAACTCTAAAGTAGCTCCTCCCCCCGCTAACATCACAACCGTTGTTGAAAATAAGTATAAAATCGTAATCACATCGTACACATGTGAAACTTTTTCTCCTACTAATTCTTTTAATACAGGTACAAAATGCTCGGCTTTTTTTTCATAACTAATCTTCATAATGATATAGCAACAAATAATAAAAATGAACGTAAAAAAAATGATAGCTAAGGCACTTTGTTCTCCATAGAACTGCCAAATCTCCCTTCCCGACGCATAACCTGCGCCTATTGCAGTTCCTAAAATGAGAAACATCCACCGAAACCCTGCCTGAAACATATAATCCCTCCACACCTCATAATTCCTCTGACTACTAAGAACGAACCTATTGCTATTTCTAAGATTCTTTTTGTTCAGATGTATAGAATGTTAGATTTCACCGTATACTGTTACTACAGTTAAAAAGGGGTGAAAAGCCTATGAATCTTAGATATAAATTATTTGACCATCTAAAAAATGAACCTTTTCGAATTCCACATGATCAAGACTCAGCTGACCATCAAATTGCCTTAAAAATCACTTCTATGCTCCCACATACTACTAATCAACCAATTGTTATTTTTTGCATCGGTACAGACCGTTCTACTGGAGACTGCCTTGGACCTTTGATTGGCACAAAAATTACCGAAAAAAGATTGTCCCACTTTCATGTATATGGCACATTGGACGAACCTATTCATGCAGTTAATCTTCAAGAAAAAATTGAGGAAATTAAAATGAAATATTCAAACCCATTTATTATCGGCATAGACGCCTGTTTGGGAAGATTGAAGAACGTGGGAGCCATAACCATCGGAGACGGTCCAATTAAGCCAGGAGCAGGTGTAAATAAGGAATTAACCCCTGTTGGCGACATGCATATTACTGGGATTGTAAATGTAAGTGGATTTATGGAGTTTTTCGTCCTTCAAAACACAAGATTAAGTTTAGTTATGAAAATCGCAAATACCATTGCGAGTGGTATTTGTAAGGCTGAGTATCAGTTTCTGCGTAAAGTGGAGCTGGGGAATGTTGAAAAAGATCGTTTTTCCTTATAAAAAAACCTCTTCGGTTAAGAAGAGGTTTTAAAAAAGACCTTGCGCAAAGAACAAAATTGAATTCCAATAATACACCACTGTTACGAGGATAGCTACAACAAGGATACCGGGTAACAGATTTGCAACACGTATATTGGTGATTCCTATCAGATTTGTACCAATTGCAACAATCATCAAGCCACCCGCACCCGTCATTTCGACAATAAACGCGTCCATCACTTCGGTCGGAATAAATTTATCAATTTGTGTCGCAAATAGTGCAATTGCACCTTGATAGAGAATAACAGGAACTGCAGAGAATAATACACCAATCCCTAAAGTTGTTGATAATATTAAACTAGTAAATCCATCTATGATCGACTTTGTATAAAGGACACGATGGTCATGGCGCAATCCACTATCAAGTGCGCCAATGATGGCCATTGCACCAATGACAAATATTAAGGTAGCTGTTACAAAACCTTTTGCTATCGTCCCTTCATCCGAAGATGAACCTACCTTCTTTTCAATCCAAGCTCCTAATTGATTTAGTTTATCTTCTAGGCCCCACCATTCGCCAAGAATGCCGCCAAACACTAAACTAAAGATTACAATTAGAAATTGTTCACTTTTTAACCCCATTTGGATACCTAACAAACAAACAGCAAGTCCAATCGCTTGCATTACAGTTGATTTTATTTTATCTGGAATCCGGTGCAATACCTTTCCTAGTAAGGTTCCAGCTACTATACACAATCCATTTACTATCGTCCCTAATAAAACCAATTTTCATTTCCCCTATTTCCCTTTTTTATGAAATAAAAAACGCTGCACAGTCCAGTTATGTAATCAATAAAACAAGACGTGCAGGTTTGCAAGAGCATTATGAGATTTTTGGTGAATCTAGTAGTTCAAGAATTCTTTCAAGGTCATCACTGGAAAAGAATTCGATTTCAATTTTTCCTTTTTTCTTGTTTTGTTTAATCGAAACAGATGTACCAAATCGTTCACGAAGAAATGATTCTTGTTCTTTAATAAAGATATCTTTTTCCTTTTTTGGCGGTTTGGGTGTTTCACGTGGAACATTTTGATTAATTTGGCTAATCAAGGCTTCTAATTGACGGACATTAAGCTCCTCAGCCATTACTTTTTCAACAACTGCATTTAGCTTTTCCTTCTTTTTCAGTCCTAATATTGTACGCCCATGTCCCATAGATAATTTCCCTTCAGAAATTAAATCTTGGACATGTTTTGGAAGAGATAGAAGACGAAGGTGATTCGCAATATGCGGTCTACTTTTTCCTAATCTTTTCGCAAGCTGCTCTTGAGTGATTTTCAAATGATCAAGTAAGGATTGGTAAGCGAAAGCCTCTTCAATTGGTGTTAAATCCTCACGCTGTAAATTTTCAAGCAAGGCAATCTCCATCATTTGTTGCTCATTTAACTCACGTATAACAACAGGAACTGTACTAAACTTTGCTTCTTTTGCAGCACGGAAACGTCTTTCACCTGCCACAATTTCAAACCCTTTAATTGTTTTTCGAACAATAATAGGTTGTAAAATCCCATGTGTAAGAATGGACTCTTTTAATTCAGTAATTGCCTCAGGCGCAAATGTTTTTCTTGGTTGATATGGATTCGTACGTAATTCAGTTACTTTAACTTCTTGTACAACCTCTTCATTCCCCACTTCCATCGATGTGGAAAATAAAGCATTGATACCTTTACCTAACCCTTTAGCCATTCACAATCACTTCCTTTGCAAGATCTAAGTATACTTCGGCACCTCTAGATTTTGGATCATAGATGATAATCGGTTCCCCATGACTTGGAGCTTCACTTAAACGGATATTTCTAGGAATAATCGTTTTATATACTTTATCTTGAAAATACTTTTTCACTTCTTCAATGACCTGAATACCTAAGTTTGTTCTTGCATCTAGCATGGTCAAGAGAACCCCATCAATCATTAATTCTTTATTGAGGTGTTTCTGAACTAAGCGGATCGTATTTAATAGCTGACTAAGTCCTTCAAGTGCGTAATACTCACATTGAACTGGAATGATTACAGTATCAGAAGCTGTTAATGCATTTAATGTTAACAACCCTAATGATGGCGGACAGTCTATAATAATATAATCGTATTGATCTTGTACTTCTTCTAAAGCTCTTTTCAGACGAACTTCGCGAGAAATCGTTGGCACTAGCTCAATTTCAGCACCAGCCAATTGGATCGTTGCTGGAATCATATATAAATTTTCAACTGTCGTTGGAACCGTTACGTTTTTCGCCTCTACATCATCAACAAGCACATCATAAATGCACTGATCTATATTCGCCTTTTCTATGCCGCAGCCGCTTGTTGCATTCCCTTGAGGGTCAATATCAACAAGTAAAACCCGCTTTCCAACATAGGCTAAGCAAGCACTAAGGTTAACAGAAGTAGTCGTTTTTCCTACTCCACCCTTTTGGTTAGCAATTGAGATGATTTTCCCCACGATGTCACCTACTTTCTACTATCCTACTTATTTTTTTACAAAGTGAGGACTTTATAATTCTATCACTTTTTCTATTCTATCATGAAAAAATGATCTGGTTTATCTTTTTTTATTAAATTAACAGTCAAAAATGTTTCACGTGAAACATTTCCTATGACAAATAGAATGTATTTTCATAGTTTTCACTGAAAATAGTATTATTGAACTAAAAAAATTCCTCACCTGTATAGGTAAGGAAGGAACTCAGTCTATTTATTTTTGGGAATTCGGATTGTAAATTGATAAAACTCGTCGAATTCTTCTTCTTCAGTATTTAAAGAGACACCACTTTCTTCAACCATGGTTAATGATTGACGAATCGTGTTCATTGCAATTCTCATATCACGGCTTACTGCTTTAAATTTAGGCTTTGGTCGCTTTTTCTCCTTTTCTAATTCAAGGATTTTAACTACGCGATCCTCCGTTTGCTTTACATTGAGCTCTTTTTCAATAATGTCATGCATAAGCTTAATTTGCTTTTCTGGATCCTTGAGAGGAATTAAAGCTCTCGCATGACGCTCTGTCAGCTTTTTCTGCATGAGTACTTGTTGAATTTCTTCAGGCAACTTTAATAAACGCAACTTATTAGCGATTGTTGATTGACCTTTACCCAATCGTTGAGCTAACGCTTCCTGTGTAAGACTATGTAATTCTAGTAATCTAGCATAAGCATACGCTTCTTCAATAGCTGATAGTTCCTCACGTTGCAGGTTCTCGATCAATGCAACGGATGCAGTTTCTGCATCATTAAATTCTTTTATAATGCCTGGAATTGTCTCCCACTCAAGGGTTTGAACAGCTCTCCAACGTCGTTCACCAGCTATAATTTCATACTGATTATCAGCGAATTGTCGAACAACGATTGGTTGAATAATTCCATGAGTCCGTATGGTTAATGCTAGTTCTCTAATCTTGTCCTCTGCAAAAACAGTTCTTGGTTGATATCGGTTTGGAACAATCTCATTTATCGGAATTTGTCGAACTTCTTCATTCAGGTGTGTTTCTTCATCTTCTATTGAATCTTGTAATTGTGTTTCTACCACCTGTTCTTGATTCGTTTGTTGTTTGTCATCTTTTTCACCGATACTAAATAATCGTGAAAATGGATGCCTCATAATTCCACCACCCCTTAGAACTCCCACTAATCAAATCCGCCTTGGCGTATTTGCGCCCGATTTTTTAGGCCCACACGAGGTGGGTCATAAAGACGTTGCCACAGGATGTGGCACTCTTAGTCTTTAATCTTTCTGCTCGAAAAATTTCCATTGAAAAATCGTGGCATCCGCCGGAGGCTTAACTTTATTTAGCCAACGATTGAACGCCTCACGTAAATCGTTACACCGTACATACATCCCACTATAATTAGATAAGTAGAAAATTCTGCTGAATAAAGTTAATAATTCTCTATTTTCTCTCTCATTCCTTCTATTATAACACGGATTTTACAAAAATCTTACTATCTTTCTACTAATTCATGATGAATCAAATGTACAATGTAAAAAAAGGTTCACCAATAGATTATTTAATTGGTGAACGATTTGGTGTTCCCGGTTTACGAGGGTATTTTTTTGGTGTTGGTTTTTTCTTATCGATAATCACGATATTTCGGTCACTTTTTTCAATGGGTAATAAAAAGTGATGTACATCTCTCACTTGACCACCTAATGTTGTAATGGCTTTCTTTCCATCCTCTAGTTCCTCTGCAACAGAAGCTGCTTTCATCGCAATAAATGCTCCCTCTACTTTCACAAGAGGCAGGCATAATTCACTTAACACAGACATTCTAGCGACCGCTCTTGCCATCACAATATCAAAAGACTCTCTAATATCTACCTTTTGACCAAAGGTTTCAGCACGATCGTGATAGAATGTCATATTTTCGAGCTGCAATGCCCTTGAAAGCTCCTCAAGAAATGAAATTCGCTTCTGTAGTGAATCCACTATCGAGATTTTTAGATGAGGAAAGCAAATTTTAAGAGGGATACTTGGAAACCCCGCACCCGCTCCTACATCACAAATTGACGCTTCTTTGGAAAAATCAAAATAGAATGCGGCCGAAACAGAATCAAAAAAATGTTTTAAATATACCTCTGGCTTTTCTGTAATCGCCGTAAGGTTCATTTTTTCATTCCATTCCACTAACAATTTGTAATATGTTTCAAACTGATTAAGTTGGGTTGGAGAAAGGGATATCCCCTTCTCTTCCAACATAGTTGTAAATAATGAAGTGTCCATTTCTTTCTCTCCTAGTTAATTTACGCGAGCAATTTTTCCTTGCTCAAGATATACGAGTAAAATGGAAATATCAGCTGGATTTACACCTGAAATCCTTGAAGCTTGAGCAATAGATAGAGGATGTACTTCCTTTAAATTCGCTCTCGCTTCATTAGCTAAGCCAGAGATTGCATCATAATCAATGTTTTCTGGGATTTTCTTATCTTCCATTCGTTTTAGTTTGTCAACTTGCTGCAAGGATTTTTGAATATACCCTTCATACTTGATTTGAATTTCAATTTGTTCCGCAACATCAGGGTGGATCTCTTGCTCGCTTGGAGCCAATTGGCGTATATGATCATATGTCATTTCTGGGCGTTTCAGCAGATCACTTGCTAAAATTCCATCCTTCAGTTCACTTCCACCAACAGAGCGAATTAATTCTTGTACTTCGTTGGTTGGTTTAATTCTAGTCCCTTGGAGACGCTCCATTTCTTGTTGAATGGCAGTCTTTTTATTCAGGAACATTTGGAATCTTTCTTCAGAAATTAAGCCAATTTCATGACCAAACTCTGTTAATCGTAAATCTGCATTGTCATGACGAAGAAGTAAACGATATTCGGCACGAGATGTTAATAAACGATAAGGCTCAGCTGTACCTTTTGTTACTAAGTCATCAATAAGTACGCCAATATATGCATCTGAACGACTTAAAATAACTTCTTCTTTATCAAGGGCACGGCGTCCTGCATTAATACCTGCCATAATCCCTTGTGCTGCAGCTTCTTCATATCCAGACGTTCCATTAATTTGCCCAGCTGTATAGAGGTTTTTAATCTTTTTTGTTTCTAGTGTTGGCCAAAGCTGTGTAGGTACAATTGCATCGTATTCAATTGCATATCCTGGTCTCATCATTTGTGCATTTTCAAGCCCTGGGACAGATGCAATCAATCGATGTTGAACATCCTCAGGTAAGCTTGTGGAAAGTCCCTGAACATAGACTTCCTGAGTATTTCTACCTTCTGGCTCAAGGAAAATTTGATGTCTAGGCTTATCATGGAAACGAACAACTTTATCTTCAATGGAAGGACAATAACGTGGTCCAGTCCCTTTAATCATGCCAGAATACATAGGTGAACGATGAAGGTTTGCATCAATAATTTGATGTGTCTCTTCGCTTGTATATGTTAACCAGCATGGAAGCTGATCGGTAATGTATTTTGTCGTTTCATACGAAAATGCTCTTGGTGTTTCATCACCAGGTTGAATTTCTGTTTTACTATAATCAATCGTATGACTATTCACCCTTGGAGGGGTTCCAGTTTTAAAACGAACTAAATTAAAACCTAACTCCTCAAGATGCTCTGATAACTTAATAGACGGTTGCTGGTTATTTGGTCCACTTGAGTACTTTAATTCACCAAGAATGATTTCACCGCGTAAAAATGTACCTGTTGTAATGACAACTGTATTTGCATGATATTCTGCACCCGTATTGGTAATAACACCTTTACATACGTCATCCTCTACAATTAAGCGCTCAACCATCCCTTGAACGAGGGTTAAATTCTGTTCATTTTCTAATGTTTTTTTCATTTCATGCTGATAGGAAAACTTGTCTGCCTGAGCACGTAACGCACGTACTGCAGGACCTTTTCCTGTGTTAAGCATTCGCATTTGGATATGAGTTTTATCAATATTTTTTGCCATTTCTCCGCCCAAGGCGTCAATTTCACGAACAACTGTACCTTTAGCAGGTCCACCTACTGATGGATTACATGGCATAAACGCCACCATATCTAGGTTGATTGTTAAAACGAGTGTCTTTGCACCTAGTCGCGCTGAAGCTAAGCCGGCTTCACAGCCTGCATGCCCAGCACCGATGACGACGACATCGTAATATCCGGCATCATAGCTCAATTTAACTTCCTCCTCTTTAAGGATGTTCAAAAATTCGGCTGAAAATGACACATCCATTTACTGCAAACATTGCTCCGAGAAAATGTTGAATAACTAGGTTATGCGCTTGCGTCTACTAGTTTATTCTTGAAGTCAATTCCTCAGCGCAAGGCTGCAAGGATGTTAACTCAAGCAGTTGCCTCGCTCCGCTACTCAAAACTGCGTCGCCTCGAACTCCTTGGTCCTTTTCAACCTCCTTTTGAACTCTAATTTATTTTCTATTTACCTAAACAAAATTGAGAGAATAGCTGATTAATTAGACCTTCATGAACAGCATCCCCGATTATTTCCCCTAATAGCTCCCAGGTTCTAGTTAAATCAATTTGAACAATATCGATTGGTAGGTCCGATTCTGTTCCTTTTATGGCATCCTCAATTGACTTTTTCGCTTGTGTTAGCAAAGCAATGTGGCGGGAGTTAGAAACATATGTTAAATCATTTGCTTCAACAGTTCCAGTAAAAAACAAGGATGAAATAGCTTTTTCTAAAGCATCTACCCCTTTTTCTTCAAGTAAAGAGGTTGTGACGACTGGGTTGTCTTTAGCAAGTTCCTGGACCTTCTCCATATTAATTTTTTGCACAAGATCTGTCTTATTGATGATTACTATCGTTTCCATACCTGAAATAGCTTCAAATAAGCGCTCGTCCTCTTCTGTTAACTCATCTCCATAGTTTAAAACAAGTAAAATGAGATCAGCCTTTTTCAAAACTTCTCTGGAACGCTCTACTCCAATCCGTTCAACAATGTCCTCCGTTTCACGGATCCCCGCTGTATCAACAAGACGTAGTGGAACACCTCGTACATTTACGTATTCCTCAATTACATCACGAGTTGTACCAGGAATGTCGGTAACAATGGCCTTATTTTCATGAACAAGGCTATTTAATAAAGATGATTTCCCCACATTCGGCCTACCTATAATAACAGTAGATAAGCCTTCTCGTAAAATTTTTCCTTGATTGGAGGTTTCTAATAACTTTATAATTTCATCGCGCACATGTTTCGCTTTCTCAAGCAAGACATGATGTGTCATTTCCTCGACATCATCATATTCGGGGTAATCAATATTTACTTCAATATGGGCTAGTGTTTCAAGCAATTCCTGACGTAATTGGTTAATGAGGGTCGATAATCTGCCCTCCATTTGACCAATTGCAACACTCATTGCACGGTCAGTCTTTGCTCGGATTAAATCCATGACTGCCTCTGCTTGAGAGAGGTCGATACGTCCATTTAAAAACGCACGCTTTGTGAACTCTCCTGGTTCAGCTAGTCTTGCTCCATTCGTAAGTACAAGCTGCAGGACTCGATTAACCGATACAAGTCCGCCATGGCAGTTGATCTCAATTACATCCTCTCTTGTGAAAGTCTTTGGTCCCCTCATCAAGGTTAGCATTACTTCCTCAACGACCTGGTTTGTATCTGGATCAACGATATGTCCATAATGGATGGTATGTGAGTCTACCTCTTTTAGATTCTTCCCTTTAAATACTCGATTTGCAATATCAATTGCTTCATCCCCGCTTAACCGAACAATCGCAATTGCTCCTTCTCCCATTGGAGTTGAAATTGCTGCTATTGTATCAAACTCCATTTCTTCACCTTCTTTATATCAACATTCCAAATGTCTCTTTGTAATTTTGCTTTTTAAAACCTGTGAATAACTTTTATCATTCATTTTTTACTAGTATTACCTAATTATCCACAAGGATAACAAATCCTAGTTTTCCCAAAACAAAAACTATACTCCATTTTATCTTATCCACATGTGAATAACAATAATAGAGAATGCTCTTGAACGCAATAAATTATCATTTCCCTTGTTATATAACAGCCTGTATTTATAAATCCAATTTCCTACTTCCTCTTAAAAATGCACAAAAAAACCTAGGCAATCGCCTAGGCTTTTTATTATATTACTCTGCTGGTGAAATAACGATATGTCGATTTGGATCAGAACCACTTGATGATGTCTTAACCTTTTTATGAGTTGCAAGAGTTGTATGAATGACTTTTCTTTCATAAGAAGGCATTGGTTCCAACTTCACATCTTGCTTCGTACGACTCACTTTATCGGCAAGTCTCTCCGCTAATTGAATCAAGGTTTCTTCACGACGACCTCGATAATTTTCAGCATCCACCATAATATTTAAATATTGATTGGAATATCGATTTGCTACCAATTGTGTTAAATATTGAAGCGAATTTAAGGTTTGTCCTCTTTTTCCGATAAGAACGGCCATTTTTTCACCTGATAGTTGGAATGTAACATTCTTTCCATTCCGTGTAACATCCAATTTTGCCGGTATCCCCATAGTTAGAATGACATCTTCTAAAAACTCCTGTGCCTTTTCTACTGGATCATCCTTTACTGTTACTTTAACAACAGCTGGCTTCGTTCCAAAAATCCCAAATATCCCTTTTTTACCTTCATCGATGATTTGTATATCGGTGCGGTCTCTTGTTGTGTTAAGTTGAGCTAAAGCTGATTCTACTGCTTCATCGACGGTTTGCCCTGTAGCAGTTACTTGTTTCACTTTTTGGCTCCTCCCGCATTTCCAGATTTAGCGGCTCTAATATCTGGACCTTTTATTAAAATCGTTTGAACAATCATAAAGATATTACCTACAACCCAGTATAATGATAAGGCAGCTGGGAAGCTGATTGCAAAGACAACAATCATGATTGGCATTAACCATAGCATCATCGCCATTTGCGGATTGTTTTCCATCCCCATCATTGTAATCTTTTGCTGGATAAATGTCGTCACACCAGCAACTAAAGGAAGAATATAGTATGGATCTGATTCTCCAAGATCAAACCATAGGAAATTATGCTGAGCAATTTCACTCGTTCTCATAATCGCATGGTAAAAACCAATTAAAATTGGCATTTGAATCAATAATGGGAAACATCCAGCCAATGGATTGACACCATGCTTTTGGAATAGCTGCATTGTTTCTTGTTGTAGCTTTTGTTGAGTAGCTTGGTCCTTCGAGCTGTACTTTTCACGAAGTTCTTTCAGCTCAGGTTGTATGGCCTGCATTGCCTTCGAACTTTTCGTTTGTTTGATCATTAATGGTAATAATGCAAAACGAATTAAAAGAGTTACAATAATAATGGCTAAACCATAGTTTGATTCTCCAAATAGTTCTGCAAAATAAGTAATAAGCCAGGATAACGGATAAACAAAATACTTGTTCCAGAAGCCTGTACTTTCTGCGGTAATCGGTTCATTGACCTGGGTACACCCAGATAGTAGTAGAATCAACCCTATTAGCGCACTTATTAATAATATTCGCCTTTTCAACTACTTTTCCTCCTAGTATTAAATATCTAAAGGTAAATATGTATGCCTTCTATTTTTCAACATATGTAGAAATATCAATATGTTCCTTTGTATTCTAACATCTTTGTATGAAAATTTCTTTCTTTCCTTCGAAAAAATCTCCTACTTTTGCACTTTTTTTAATACTTTTGCCACCTTTAATACATGAAGTAGGCTTTTTTCCACTTCAGCATAGCTCATCTCAGCAACCGGCTTCCTGGCAATGATCACATAATCCTTGATTTGAACTTGATCTTTGTGTTCAAGAAAGAATTGGCGAATTAACCTTTTGATTCTGTTTCTAGTAACAGCGTTTCCAATTTTTTTGCTCACAGATAAGCCGATACGAAAATGTTCAAGCTCATCCCGTTCATAAACATAAACGATAAATTGCCGATTAGCTGAAGACTTTCCTGACTTAAACACCGTTTGAAAATCTTGATTTTTTTTTATACGGTATTCTTTTTTCATCCTTTACAACTCCCGTACGACGAAACAACGTTCAATTTATATGATCTACTACCCTTTGTTAAATGTCGCTTCTACTTTTCTTTAGTATGGGCAATAGAAAAATTGAAATAAACCTTTTTATTGAAAAAAAGACCACTGAGCTTTCAGTGGCCTATGCTGATAATACTTTTCTTCCTTTTTGACGACGACGAGCAAGAACTTTACGTCCGTTTTTAGAGCTCATGCGACTACGGAAACCGTGAACTTTGCTGTGCTTACGCTTGCTTGGTTGATATGTTCTTTTCATTTATATGACACCTCCCTGAGGAATTAACTCTCAAATTATACATCAGACAGTCTTACTAATTATATTGAAAACCTATAAAAAATGTCAACCTTATTTGAAATACTATATTTTGGATAAGAATTTTTTGTTTAGAAAAAGGGAATTATGATCTTGAACTGCAGCTTGCAAATTTCCTCATTAAAAAATTCCTTCCCCGCTCAAAATTTAATTGTGGACAACTTTTTTCGACAGATTTTTTAATCCACAACATTTATCGACAACTTTTACACATCATCTTGTGTTGTGGATAAACATTTTCCACAAGGTATAGATATTGTGGATAAGTTTTCAAAAACCATTGATTATCTAGTCAAAATTTGATATTATAGTTTTGTTTTCACTCGTTATAAGTTATTAACATTTTTCTTTTATCCACAGATTGTGGATATCATGTGGACAGATTTTTACACATTGTGAATTATAACTTGTCCACAACCAGTGGATTATGTCGAAAAGATGTTTTTCTACTATATTATATAGTTATTCACAAATTACCAAGTATGTATATTTATAAACTTATATTCATTTACTGAAAAAGAACTGCATGAAGACTTATTTTTATACATTTGATTAATAATAATTAGTAGAAGAAATTTCAGACGTAACATCGTCTAATTACCTTGATAGGTACAAAATAGCTAACAAAGGAGGGAGATTGTTGGAGAATATTGCAGATTTATGGGCAAAAGCGCTCCAAGAGATAGAGAAAAAATTAAGTAAGCCGAGCTTCGAGACATGGCTGAAATCAACAAAAGCCCATGCACTACAGAACGATACACTTATTATTACTGCTCCCAATGAGTTTGCTAGAGATTGGCTAGAATCTAGATATCTGCATCTAATCGCTGAAACAATATATGATCTAACTGGTGCAGAGCTCGGAATCAAATTTATTATTCCTCAAAATCAGCTAGATGAAGAGTTCGAATTGAAAACACCTGAGAAAAAGGCTACTAAAAGCGATGAACCAGCTGAAAACACTCAAAATATGCTCAATCAAAAATACACATTTGATACATTTGTAATTGGCTCTGGGAATCGCTTTGCACATGCTGCATCCTTAGCAGTTGCAGAAGCACCAGCAAAAGCCTATAACCCGCTCTTTTTATATGGTGGTGTTGGATTAGGTAAGACTCATTTAATGCATTCCATTGGTCATTATGTTCAAGAACACAACCCCAATGCAAAGGTTGTCTACTTGTCATCTGAGAAATTTACAAATGAATTCATTAACTCCATACGGGATAACAAAGCGGTAGAGTTTAGAAATAAATACAGAAATGTCGACATCTTACTAATAGATGATATTCAGTTTTTAGCTGGAAAAGAATCAACTCAAGAAGAATTTTTCCATACGTTCAATACCTTGCATGAGGAAAGTAAGCAAATTGTCATTTCAAGTGATAGACCGCCTAAGGAGATTCCTACTTTAGAAGATCGTCTTCGTTCCCGCTTTGAATGGGGATTGATTACCGATATTACCCCTCCAGACCTTGAAACAAGAATTGCCATTTTACGCAAAAAAGCCAAGGCAGAGGGACTTGATATTCCAAATGAAGTGATGCTATATATCGCGAACCAAATCAACACGAACATTCGTGAGCTTGAAGGTGCGCTTATTCGTATCGTTGCATATTCTTCTTTAATTAATAAAGATATCAATGCCGACCTTGCTGCAGAGGCTTTAAAAGATATCATTCCAAGTTCTAGACCGAAAGTTATTACAATTTTTGAGATTCAAAAGGTCGTTGGGCAACACTATAGTATAAAACTTGAGGATTTCAAGGCAAAAAAGCGAACAAAATCCATTGCATTCCCTCGTCAAATTGCGATGTATTTATCAAGGGAACTAACAGATTCCTCGCTGCCTAAAATTGGAGAAGAGTTTGGAGGCCGTGACCATACAACGGTCATTCATGCTCATGAAAAAATCACAAGACTATTAAATACAGACACTCAATTACAAAAACAAATAAATGAAATCATTACTCAATTAAAGGGTTAAAACCCATAGATGGTTTCATCTTTTTAATTTGGACAAGTACTTGTAACGTGAATACTGTGAATAACTTCTTTGTTGTTGCGCACAGTCTGTCCACATGTGGATAGACTGTTTTCATTTGTTTTGTTGCGGTTATCCACATATTCACAGGCCCTACTAGTACTTCTACGATTTTTCTTTTAAAAAAATAAATATATATAAACTAAAAGTGTATTCACACGAAATCAAAAATAGAACTATCTTTAGGAGGATTTTTGATGAAATTTATTATTCAAAGAGACCATCTTGTTCAAAGTGTCCAGGATGTAATGAAAGCTGTATCTTCACGAACAACCATTCCGATCTTAACAGGGATTAAAATAGTTGCGACAAATGAAGGAGTAACACTTACAGGTAGTGATTCCGATGTCTCCATAGAATCTTTTATTCCTAATGAAGAGGCTGGAGATGAAATTGTTGAAATTAAAGAAACTGGAAGTATTGTTTTACAAGCTCGTTTCTTCAGTGAAATCGTAAAAAAACTTCCTAAGGATACTGTAGAAATTGAAGTTCATTCTAATTTATTAACTATTATTCGTTCCGGAAAAGCTGAATTTAACTTAAACGGACTTGATGCTGAAGAATATCCACAGTTACCTCAAATTGAAGGAAACCAAGGTTTTAAAATTCCTGCTGATTTACTAAAAAATATGATTCGGCAAACGGTATTTGCTGTTTCCACTTCTGAAACTCGCCCAATACTAACAGGTGTAAATTGGAAGGTTGAAAATAGCACACTCAATTGCATTGCGACAGATAGTCACCGTCTTGCAATGAGAACGGCACATATAGAAACAGAAAGTGATGGATCCTATAGTGCAGTAATTCCAGGTAAGAGCTTAAACGAATTAAGTAAAATTCTTGATGATACGACAGATTTAGTTGATATAGTCATTACCGAAAACCAAGTTCTCTTTAAAACAAAACATCTTTTATTCTTCTCTCGTTTATTAGATGGCAGCTATCCAGATACAACTAGACTTATACCAACTGATAGTAAAACTGAGGTAGTATTAGCGACGAAGGAATTTTTACAATCAATTGATCGTGCCTCTCTACTGGCAAGAGAAGCAAATAATAATGTTGTTAAATTCACAACTTTACCTGATGGAGTGGTCGAAATTTCATCCATATCTCCTGAAATTGGGAAAGTAAATGAAGAAATCCAAAGTAAATCTATTGAAGGTGAAGAATTAAAGATTTCTTTTAGTGCAAAATATATGATGGATGCATTAAAAGCATTGGAAAGTTCTGAAATTCGTATTAGCTTTACAGGCGCCATGAGACCGTTCTATATCAAAGCCCTTGATGACGATACAGTCTTTCATTTGATTCTCCCAGTGCGCACTTATTAAGAAAGAATGAACTACTAGGTCGTAAAAACCTAGTAGTTTTCTTTTCTAGTTGGATTTTCTTTAGTAAAATAAAAGAAAGAAGGCGAAAAAATGGCGAAAAAAATACAAATTTCGACAGACTTTATTACATTGGGACAGTTTTTAAAGCTAGCCGATATCATCCAATCAGGTGGAATGGCAAAATGGTTTCTTGGTGAACATGAAGTCTATGTAAATGGAGAGCTAGAGAATCGCCGCGGTAAAAAGCTAGTAAATAAGGATGTAGTAGACATTCCTGGCTTTGGAACGTTTGTCATATCAAATGCTTAAGCTGCGGGGGACTTCCCCTCGTGCTTGTGCACAAAGGGTGAAGCCATTTGTTCATAGAAGAAATAGAACTAACAAATTATCGTAATTATGAAAAGTTATCCATATTATTTGAAGATAAAGTTAATGTCATTTTAGGTGAAAATGCACAGGGCAAGACAAATGTGATGGAGTCTATCTATGTTTTAGCGATGGCAAAGTCACATCGGACCTCAAATGATAAAGAATTAATTCGCTGGGATGAAGAATATGCTAAAATAGAGGGTAGGGTTCAAAAACGGAACGGCCCCTTATCCTTGCAGCTCGTTATCTCTAAAAAGGGTAAAAAAGCTAAAAGTAATCATTTGGAACAGCAAAAGCTGAGCCAGTATGTTGGAAATATGAACGTGGTTATGTTTGCCCCAGAAGATTTAAATCTTGTAAAGGGTAGCCCACAGATAAGAAGACGATTTATTGATATGGAAATTGGGCAAGTATCTGCTGTATATTTACATGACCTAAGTCAATATCAAAAAATCCTTCACCAGCGGAACCACTATTTAAAGCAGCTTCAAACTAAAAGACAACATGATCAAACCATGCTTGATGTATTAACTTCACAATTAATCCAGGCGGCCGTTAAAATTGTTAAAAAACGATTTGAATTTCTTGTTTTATTACAAAAATGGGCTGAGCCAATTCATCATGGAATTAGTAGAGGGCTAGAAAGGCTTCAAATTGAATATAAACCTTCAATTGAGGTATTAGAAACAACGGATTTGTCGAAAATGGTAGATGTATATGACGAAAAATTTGCTAAAATAAGAGAGAGGGAAATTGAAAGAGGCGTTACATTGGCGGGGCCACATCGGGATGACCTTGCATTTTTTGTGAATGGAAAGGATGTTCAAACATTCGGATCCCAGGGCCAGCAACGTACGACTGCCCTATCCTTAAAGCTAGCAGAAATAGAGTTAATTCATTCAGAGATTGGGGAATACCCAATTCTATTACTAGATGATGTTCTATCGGAACTGGATGATTTTAGACAGTCCCATTTATTAAATACGATTCAAGGCAAGGTACAAACCTTTGTTACAACAACAAGCGTTGAGGGGATCCATCATGAAACGTTAGAGCAGGCCGCAACCTATGAAGTGTCTGCAGGACTCATAAAAAAGCTTAAATGAGGTGATGAGTTTGTTCATACATTTGGGAGACAATGTAATGGTTCGTTCATCAGATGTGATTACGATATTAGATCGACAGCTTTTAAAATCCTCCTCAATCGTTAATGAATTTTTAGATGTACAAAAAGACAGAGTGGTAGAATTGTCTAATGGGAATACTAAATCAGTAGTAGTTACTGTTGATAAAGTTTATTATTCACCTTTATCCTCTAGTACATTAAAAAAACGTTCGCAACATGTTTCCGATTTTGAAACAATTTTAGATGAAATATAAGCAGTAAAGCAACTCAAAACTTGTTCTTTTTTTCGTTAATATAAAGTGTAGGTGATATTGGTGGCAATGGAAGAAAAAGAATTGCAACAACAAGAATATGATGAGAATCAAATACAGGTCTTAGAAGGTTTAGAAGCAGTAAGAAAGCGACCTGGTATGTATATTGGTTCAACTTCTGGAAAAGGTCTGCACCATCTAGTATGGGAAATTGTCGACAATAGTATTGATGAAGCATTAGCGGGTTATTGTGACGAGATTAATGTCATCATCGAAGAAGATAATAGTATCACTGTAATAGACAACGGACGTGGAATTCCAGTTGGTATCCATGAAAAAATGGGCCGTCCAGCCGTCGAAGTAATTATGACTGTCCTCCACGCAGGAGGGAAATTTGACGGTGGTGGCTACAAGGTTTCCGGCGGATTGCATGGGGTTGGTGCTTCTGTTGTTAACGCACTTTCTACAAAATTAGAGGTATATGTACACCGTGATGGTAAGGTTCATCATATTGCATTTGAACGTGGTCACGTCGCTTCTGAACTAAAAGTGATTGGTGAAACTGATCATACGGGTACAATTACACATTTTAAGCCGGATGGTGAAATCTTCACTGAAACCCTTGAATTTGAATTTGATATACTTGCGACTCGACTTCGTGAGCTTGCGTTCTTAACAAGAGGCGTCAAGATTACAATCGAAGACAAACGAGAAGAGAACAAACGTAAAGAATATCATTATGAAGGTGGAATCAAGTCATACGTTGAGCACCTCAACCGTACAAAAGAAGTGGTTCATGAAGAGCCAGTTTTCGTCGAGGGTGAAAAAGAAGGAATTTCAATAGAAATTGCCCTTCAATACAATGATAGCTATACAAGTAATATTTATTCATTCGCAAATAATATCCACACCTATGAAGGTGGAACACATGAATCTGGATTTAAAACGGCATTAACACGGATTATCAATGATTATGCACGTAAAAATAATATTTTCAAAGATAATGATGCTAATTTAACCGGTGATGACGTTCGTGAAGGACTAACCGCAATCATCTCTATTAAGCATCCAGATCCACAATTTGAGGGACAAACAAAAACAAAGCTCGGAAATAGTGAAGCAAGGACAGTAACTGAATCTGTCTTCTCAGAGAAATTTGAGTCTTTTCTATTAGAAAATCCATCAGTTGCTCGTAAAGTTGTCGAAAAAGGCACAATGGCAGCTAGAGCACGAATGGCTGCGAAAAAAGCACGTGAATTAACAAGAAGAAAAAGTGCATTAGAGGTTTCAAGCTTACCAGGAAAACTTGCTGATTGCTCATCGAAGGACCCTTCCATTAGTGAGCTTTATATTGTTGAGGGTGATTCAGCGGGTGGTTCTGCAAAACAAGGTCGTGATCGTCATTTCCAAGCGATTCTGCCACTTAGGGGAAAAATCCTTAACGTTGAGAAAGCAAGACTTGACCGCATTCTATCCAATAATGAGGTACGTTCTATGATTACTGCATTAGGAACGGGTATTGGAGAAGATTTTGATATCGCAAAGGCGCGTTATCATAAAGTCGTCATCATGACAGATGCTGATGTAGACGGTGCACATATTCGGACTTTATTATTAACGTTCTTTTATCGATTTATGCGCAAGATTATCGAACATGGATTTATCTATATAGCACAACCGCCATTATATAAAATTCAACAAGGTAAACGTGTTGAATACGCATATAATGACCGCGAACTAGAGAAATACTTAGCGGAAATGCCGAGTAATCCAAAACCTGGTATTCAGCGATATAAAGGTCTTGGTGAAATGAATCCAGAACAGCTTTGGGAAACCACAATGGATCCTAACAACCGAACAATGCTTCAGGTTACCCTTCAGGATGCAATTGAGGCAGACGAAACATTCGAAATGCTGATGGGTGATAAGGTTGAACCTAGACGTAATTTCATTGAAGAGAATGCACAGTACGTGAAAAACTTGGATGTCTAACGATATTTTACAGGATAGTTTTGAAATCTAGCTCTAGGCGTTATCGTTCCGAGTCTTAAGCCCATTGCTTATGCTTGTTTTCGATAAGTGGGTGCCTTGCGCCTTTCGTTACTATCCTGTGTTTTAGTTATATATTTGAATGGGTTAAAATAAGAATCCAAATTTATTTTATACCCCTGATAAAGGGAGGTTTCTTTTTATGTCTGAAAATCAAAACTCGCATATTCACGAGATAAATATTAGCCATGAAATGAGAACATCATTTCTAGATTATGCGATGAGCGTTATTGTGTCACGTGCCCTACCAGATGTTCGTGATGGTCTAAAGCCAGTTCACCGCAGGATTTTATATGCGATGAACGACTTAGGGATGACATCTGATAAAGCCTATAAGAAATCTGCTCGTATCGTAGGTGAAGTAATTGGTAAATACCACCCACACGGTGACTCTGCAGTTTACGATACGATGGTTCGTATGGCACAGGACTTTAACTACCGCTATATGCTTATTGATGGCCACGGAAACTTTGGTTCAGTAGATGGTGATGCGGCAGCAGCCATGCGTTACACGGAAGCGCGTATGTCCAAAATATCAATGGAACTTCTGCGTGATATTAACAAGGATACAATTGATTACCAAGATAACTACGATGGTTCAGAAAAAGAACCGGCTGTTCTCCCTGCTCGTTTCCCGAACCTTTTAGTAAATGGTGCAGCGGGAATCGCAGTAGGTATGGCAACAAATGTTCCACCGCATCAATTAGGTGAGGTTATTGATGGCGTACTAGCAGTAAGTAAGGATCCTGAGATAACCATTGCTGAGTTAATGGATATCATACCTGGGCCGGACTTCCCTACATCTGGACATATTCTTGGTAGAAGTGGAATTAGAAAAGCTTATGAAACTGGAAAGGGCTCCATTACCCTACGTGCAAAAGTAGAAATTGAAGAGATGAAAAATGGCAAGGAAGTTATCCTTGTAACCGAACTTCCTTACCAAGTAAATAAAGCTAAATTAATCGAAAAAATTGCAGAATTAGTTCGTGATAAAAAGATTGACGGCATAACAGACCTTCGTGATGAATCAGACCGAAATGGTATGAGAATCGTGATGGAAGTAAGAAGAGATGCAAATGCGAATGTTCTTTTAAACAATTTATATAAACATACTGCATTGCAAACAACTTTTGGAATCAATATGCTAGCTCTAGTAAATGGGCATCCAAGAGTCCTAAACTTAAAGCAGTGCTTACAATATTACTTAGATCATCAAGTTGTTGTAATTAAACGCAGAACAGCATTCGAGCTTCGTAAAGCTGAAGCAAGAGCTCATATTTTAGAAGGTTTACGTATTGCGTTGGATCATATTGATGAAATTATTACGTTAATTCGTGGCTCACAAAATACGGATATCGCTCGCGAAGGCTTAATGACAAGATTTAACTTATCTGAAAAACAAGCACAAGCGATCTTAGATATGCGTTTACAGCGTTTAACAGGTTTAGAACGTGATAAAATTGAAGCGGAATATCAAGAGCTTGTTGCATTAATTGCAGAATTAAAGGCAATTTTAGCAGATGAGGAAAAAGTTCTTGAAATTATTCGTGAAGAGCTATTAGAAGTTAAAGAACGTTTCAATGATAAAAGACGTACTGAAATTCTAGCAGGCGGGCTTGAAATGATTGAAGATGAAGATTTAATTCCTAGAGAGAACATCATCATTACTCTCACAAACAAAGGGTATATTAAGCGTCTTCCAGTTTCAACATACCGTAGTCAAAAACGCGGTGGCCGAGGGATTCAAGGAATGGGAACAAACGAAGATGACTTCGTCGAACATCTTCTATCAACATCAACACATGATACAATCCTATTCTTCACAAATAAAGGGAAAGTCTATCGTTTAAAAGGCTATGAAATCCCTGAATTCAGTAGGACAGCAAAAGGAATCCCAATTATTAACCTACTAGAAATTGATAAAGAAGAATGGATCAATGCCATTATTCCTGTATCTGAACTAGTTGATGATTGGTTCTTGTTCTTTACAACAAGAAAGGGTATCTCAAAACGAACTCCATTATCATCCTTTGCGAATATTCGTAAAGGTGGATTAATAGCTGTTGGTTTGCATGAAGGTGACGAACTTATTTCTGTTCGACTAACCGACGGATCGAAAGACATTATCATTGGAACAAAGGACGGTATGCTCATTCGCTTCCCTGAGTCAGATGTAAGATCCATGGGTCGTACGGCTGCGGGGGTTAAAGGTATTAACCTTTCTGAAGGTGACGATGTAGTCGGAATGGAAATACTAGAAGAGAACCTAGATGTCTTAATTGTTACTGAACATGGTTATGGCAAACGTACACCAGCAGGCGAGTACCGCATCCAAAGCCGTGGTGGTAAGGGACTCAAAACTGTTAATATTACCGAAAAGAACGGTAAAGTAATTGCGGTTAAAGCTGTTACAGTAGAAAATGACCTTATGCTTATTACGGCTGCAGGTGTCTTAATTAGAATGTCAATTAATGATATTTCGCAAATTGGCCGTACAACCCAAGGTGTTAAGCTCATTCGTCTAGACGAAAATGAGCATGTAGCAACTGTTGCTGTTGTAGAAAAGGAAGAAGAAGAGGAACTTGAAGATGAATCAGTAGACACTGCAGAAGAGAATGCAGAAGAGATAGTCTCTGATGAACAACCAAGTAACGAAGAAGAAACTGAATAAACTTTATGATAAGAGAAATGCTGCAAGTGCAGTATTTCTCTTTTTTTGGTAAAATGGTACTAGTATTCAACGAAAGATGAGGGCGAATTAAAATGCGTGTAAGGACAAGCCAGCTACAAGAAGGGTGCATCGTCTCAAATGACATCTTTTCCTTAACAAATACACCAATTATTCCCAAAAATACAGTATTAACAAATGAACATATACAAGTTCTTCACGTATTTTTGGTTCAAGATGTACAAGTTGAAGCATTTTTAATCAATGGTGAGTCTTTCACTCCTACTGAAATAGTAGAGGAAGTAGAAGTTGAAATAAAAGAAAGTCCGATTGAGGAGGCTTATCTTAAATCTGTAGGAGAATATAAACAACTCTTTCAAAGTTGGCAAGCGGGGGCTCTCTTAGATATCACTAAAGTACGCCAAATAATACTCCCCCTCTTTAAAAGATTACTAGAACAACCAAAAGAAATATTCTCATTATATAAATATATAAACCGAGATGACTATATGTACCATCATTCTGTCTCAGTAGGATTGCTCTCAGGATACCTAGGAAAAAAACTGGAGTTCAACGAGGGTGATTGTAATCATCTAGCCATAGCGGGATTACTTAGTGACTGTGGAATGTCTAAAATAGATCCAAAAATATTAACAAAGGGTACATCACTTACTTATGGAGAATATAAAGAGGTAAAAAAACACCCTTTATATAGCTACCGAATCATCGAAAAGATTCCACTTATAAAAGATAGTGTAAAATTAGCAGTTCTCCAGCATCATGAACGAATTGATGGAACTGGTTACGTACTCGGGGTTACCGGGGAGAGACTGCATCCATTTGGAAAGATTGTTGCGGTAGCCGACGTGTACTCGGCAATGACCTCAGAAAGACCCTACAGTAACCGCCAGTCTCCCTTCGAAGTCCTTGAAGAGATTAGAAGAGAATCGTTCGGTAAACTCGATTTAAAAGTAGTAGAAGCCTTAACAAATAGTGTTGGAATAATATCCATAGGAACAAAAGTAAAACTCTCAAATGGGCAATCTGGAGAAATTGTGTTTATTGATAAATCCCAGCCAACAAGACCGTTAATAAAAATGAATGAATATGAATTTTTAGATTTAAAAACCAACCGTGAAGTTTACATAGAAGAGATTATCTGATAACCTCCAAATTTGGAGGTTTTATTTTTGCTAAAAAAGAAGTAGAAAAACATTTTTTAATTAAATACTTGATTAAATGGCCATTTGCATTTATACTTTTAAAAGTCTTATCCTTTCAACATTATTATTTTAAAAAAGTAATTGACTTTAATAATGATAATGTGATATATTAATAAAGTCGCTTCGGGGCGACAGACAAGTTCTTTGAAAACTAAACATAATACAAGCGTCAACGTTTAATTCTAAAGTAAAAAACTATTGAGCAATCAATACTCTTATTGG
>NZ_NSEB01000019.1 GCF_002734215.1 Fredinandcohnia onubensis | reverse complement strand
CGGAGGTTAGTCACCTCCCCCTACTCGATTAGTCAATATATCTCCAGAACGTTCCGTATTTAACAGGAACTTGCTCTACTTTTTGCTTTAGTATAAGCTTTTTCATTTCCCGTTCAACCTCTGGTATAGGCAAGTCATATAAAACTGAAATTTCTTTTGAAGCTACAAATTTAAAGTACTTTAAGAATTCTTCCAATGGAGGTGCCGGAGTTGGTTCGATTTTTTCACCAAGCATATCGTAAATGATATGGACGTACATTTCATATGGATAACAGCCAGTAATTTTTAATCCTTCTTCCTCAATGTTTTCATTAAAGAAAACGAGAGTAGGGATTTCATCAACTTCCATTTCAGATGTGATCTTCAAATCACATTGAAATGCTTTGGCTGCACTTGATGAATGAAGGTCATTCATAAATTCATTTACATCAAGTCCGACTTCAGCTGCACAAGACATTAATACATCTATATCTGAAATATCACGTTTTTCAAGGAAGAGATTTTCCTGGAGTTTTCGTAAAAAACGGATTCCAGCTCTTTTACCTTGCAGCTCAGCCGCTTTAATCGCAATCGATACAGAATGTGGAGCTGAAATTGGATTTTCAAGCCATAAACTACCATCACAAGACATTCCTGACCTACTGGCAGTGCGCTCCCATACCTGAGCCAGGTCTGCAGGTTTATTTTTCTTTTGTATATTTAAGGAAGCAAGGCGGCCGCTTAAAATATGGCGAATTGTAAAATACTTTCCATATTCAATTGTTAGCTTTTTTAAAATGGGCTCTAGTGCCCAACAATCAGGACACAATGGATCAATAAACATATAGATCTCTAATGGACGATTGCTAGATGTTTGATTGAAGCCCACATTTTCAGAATGTTTCAAGACCTTACCCCTTTCTACTCGTAAGGAGTTTCTATCATATGTTGAGTGTACTAACATTTTATCAATGGATGAGATTTAACTCAAACAAAGCGCACTTTTGGTCGAATGAAATTTATGGAATTAGTGTTAAAATCGCTTATAAAAGAAAAGTTCTCCTATTTAGTCCAGGAGAACAATGTTTATCCGATATAGGTTTCTGTTACTTTTCTAACATAGTTTTGTGTTTCTTTAAAAGGTGGAATTCCACCATACTTATCGACATTGCCTGGTCCTGCATTATAGGCAGCAAGGGCAAGTGAAACATCTCCATTGTAACGGTCTAGCATACTTCGGAGGTACTTTGTGCCCCCTTCAATATTTTGCGCAGGATCAGTTAGGTTTGTTACCCCTAAACCTCTCGCTGTTGCGGGCATTAATTGCATGAGACCAGTAGCTCCTGCATGGCTTTTCGCATTTGGATTAAAATTAGACTCTTGCTTGATTACAGAACTGATTAACCGGGCATCCACATTGTATTTTTGTGCAGCATTCTGAATCATTTCATCAAAAGTGTTCGGAACTGACATAGGCTCAGCGCCCGAAATTGTAAGTGGCAGATAATGATTATTGATAGTTAAAGATGAAGGATTAACCTTCGAACGTATAGTTTCAATTGTTGAACTAGAAGTATTAGACATGAGCTGTAACAGCATGTCCTTAAATAACGAACCATCACTACTTGTTGTCGGTGTATCAGATGTCGATACGTTACGCAAAGCCTGGAGCTCCATCAATACTTTAAAATCTATTTTCAAGTGAGTTCCTCTCCTAGTAGAATTTGTTTTTTTCGATTATAAAACCTAAGAATTTTATTGTCTGTTTTCCGAATAGGGATCTTGTATTGTTGTAGTAACTCTTTAAACACTACTTTTCCGCTAACTTCATCCGTTACTTCATATTCTACCTCGAAATCAATTTGGTTTAAATAGTAACTCTTATCCAGCACAAGTAAACCATTTTTATATTCGACTTCTGCTCGTTTTGTTTTTAGAGAGCCAAAAAAACGAACATCCGAGGTTTCGATTGATAATCCTTTTAAAATTGATATAACTTCACCTTCAATGATATTTCCACCATTAAGCATTTGCTCGGCTTCTTCCTTACTTAGTACCTGATGCGTCTCAAGTAAACCGCGTTTAACGGGCTGTTTTAATGTAAGAGTATATATTCCATTCTTTTCACGAATACGGAGGGCAGCCCCCACATCCTTTAAAGAAAACTTAGGTGTGTCAAAATAAAAGTTTTCTTGGATTACTTTTTTGTCCTCACTAATTGAGAACGCAGACAGCAATCGACGGTATTCATCTTCTTCTAGAATATTTTTAAACTCAATTTCAAGCTCTTGTGACATAATTTCAATCTGTCCTTTGTTTTCGTTTTTTTTATTATATCATTATGTTGTATCTTTTTTAGGATTTGGTTAGCAATTCTTTAAAGAATGGTTGTACATATGATAAAATAAGTGTGGATTTTGAAAAGAGAAAAAGGAGCTTACTGATGCAAAAACGTATTGAAATTAGTGAAATGAACACCTCTAACCACCAATTAGAGCTAATTGCAGTAAAACCAAATTTTGACACAGCCGGTTTGCAGGCTAGTGGACAAATGCTTGTGGATTCTGACTCATTAGCATTTATCTACAAACTGGAAAATGAAAAAGAATTTATATATGTGAGCTTGCCGTCCTCTTTATGGCCATCACTTAAAAATGTTATTTCTGAAAAACAAAAAGTTATTTTACACCTTGAAGAGAACGAACTCGAACTTATCGACATCATCCCTGAATTGGAATACCTGTTACAAAACATTGAAGGTAACACCAACTATGGAAATGAAATGGTCGAGCTTGTTGAAAAAACATTTTGATTGTTATAGCTTAGACAAACAGGGGGGGCTATTATGAGTAAAGACTGGGATCTTTTTTTGGCTCCATATAAGCAAGCTGTTGATGAGCTAAAGGTTAAGCTAAAAGGAATGAGAACTCAATTCGAAATGCAAGGTACCCATTCCCCAATAGAGTTTGTAACAGGAAGAGTAAAGCCAATCCCTAGTATTTTAGATAAAGCTGCTAAGAAAAATATATCACTCAATCATATCGAAGAAGAAATGCAAGACATTGCAGGCCTAAGAATGATGTGCCAATTTGTAGACGATATAAAAAGGGTCGTTGAAATATTAAAGATGCGGAATGATTTCGAAATCATTGAAGAGCGAGACTATATCTCCAAAAAGAAAGATAGTGGTTATCGATCCTACCATCTTGTGATCAAATATCCGGTACAAACGATTAATGGAGAAAAGAAGATCCTTGTAGAAATACAAGTACGCACACTTGCTATGAACTTTTGGGCAACCATCGAACACTCCTTAAATTACAAATATAAGGGCAGATTCCCGCAAGAAATTGAGAATCGTTTACAACGTGCTGCCGAGGCTGCTTTTCAGCTTGATGAGGAAATGTCTAAAATCCGTGGCGAAATTCAAGAAGCTCAAGTTATTTTTTCAAGAAAAGCTGAAGGTAATGATGTTGAAAAATCATAATAGATAGGGTGTAAAATATGAAATTTGCTGTAACTTCGAGAGGTGACTCGAACTCGAATACATTAATGCATAAAATTAAAACGTATTTAATGGACTTCGGGCTCACTTACGATGAGGACCAACCAGATATTGTTGTTACTGTCGGAGGAGATGGAACACTATTATATGCCTTTCACCGTTACCGCAGTCGTTTAGATAAAACAGCATTTGTAGGTATACACACAGGGCATCTTGGATTCTATGCCGACTGGGTTCCGGAAGAGATTGAAAAACTCGTGATTGCTATTGCAAAAACTCCTTATCAAGTGGTTGAATATCCATTACTTGAAGTATATATTCGCTATATTAATGGGGGAAGAGAGTCTAGATATCTTGCATTGAATGAGTGTACGGTGAAAAGTGTGGAAGGCTCACTCGTAATGGACTTGGAAATCAAGGGTCAGCTTTTTGAAACATTCCGTGGGGATGGGTTGTGTATTTCCACACCTTCTGGAAGCACTGCGTATAATAAAGCACTCGGTGGTGCTATATTACATCCGGCTATCGAGGCAATTCAGGTAGCAGAAATGGCTTCGATTAATAATCGGGTGTTCCGGACAGTGGGTTCACCATTGATTTTACCAAATCACCATACGATTGTGATGAAACCTGTGAATGACGTGGATTTTCACATCACGATTGACCATTTAACCCTTTTACACAAGGATGTTAAATCCATTCAATGCCGTGTAGCTCCGGAAAAAGTACGTTTCGCACGCTTCCGACCTTTCCCATTCTGGAAAAGAGTGCGTGATTCGTTTATTTCGGATTGATGAAAGGAAAAAAGGATTGTGGCGCAATTTACATTAGAATGGAAAATCTCATCACGGGATACGGGAAAATTAATTAGAGAGTTTTTAAAAGAGCAGCAGATTTCGAAAACAGCACTTACAGATATTAAGTTTGCTGGCGGCGGTATCTTTATTAATGATGCTTCAGTTACAGTTCGCCATCTTTTAATGGAGGGTGAGGTCTTGAAGGTCGTATTCCCGCCTGAGGAGCCGAGCATGGAATTACTTCCTAAAAATCTACCATTACAGATTGTGTATGAGGACCCTTATGTATTGGTGGTGAACAAACCTCCCCATCAGCAATCAATCCCATCGCGGGAAAGCCGGGAAGACAGTTTAGCCAATGCATTATTGTTCTATTATAATTCTACAGGTCTTAATGCGACCGTTCATTTGGTTAATCGCCTTGATCGAGATACTTCAGGTTTATTATTAGTTGCTAAACATCGCCATATTCATCATCTATTGTCTGAGCAACAGAAAGCTGGAAGATTGAAAAGGGCATATGAAGCGATCGTACACGGGATATTGGAAGTGGGTTCTGGAACGATTGATGCCCCAATCGGCAGGAAGGACGATAGTATTATTGAGCGCCAAGTGCGGGAGGATGGACAAAGGGCGGTTACTCATTTTCGAGTTATTCAAGAGCTTGGTGAGTGGACGCATGTGTGGTTGCAGCTAGAGACGGGACGTACCCATCAGATCCGCGTCCATCTATCTCATATTGGTCATCCGATTGTAGGAGATGATCTGTATGGGGGGGAGAAAGTGGAAATAAGTAGGCAAGCACTCCATTGCCGAGAACTTTCATTTTGGCATCCAATGGATAAAAAAGAGTTAGTCTTTCGAGCAGAACTACCCGAAGATATGAAAAAATTATTGGAAAAAGCGACCTTGTGAGAGGTCGCTTTTTTGTGTGGTGAAGGATGCTATCCAAACTCCCGGAACTTTTCCTCAACAAGAGGCATTGTAGAAGGCACAGATACAGTCTCCATTTCAGGATATCTTAATGCAGTTAAACTACCCCCAAACACGCAACCGGTATCGATGTTTAATGTATGATTCACCCTTCTCGGTTCTCTCACTGGTGTATGACCATAGACTATCCAAGATGACCCCTTATAATGCTTAGCCCAATCGCGTCTTTCTGGGGTTCCATCAGGGTTTTTCTTTCCCGTAATATCGCCATATAACACAAAGGTTTTTACTTTTTTATCATTGCGGCCGATGTAATCCTCACGAATTCCAGCGTGAGCTATGACTAGCTTTCCCTCATCTAACCTCTTGTACAAGGGGGCGGCATCGTACAATTCAATAAACTGATTACGGATTGACTCTTGTTCCTTTTTGGACAATGCCTCGTATTCTGCAACCGTTGTTTCCAAGCCATGTGTGGTTTGAACCTTATTCCCAATAAAAAAGCGATACAGTTTATTGCAGTGGTTGCCCGGCACGTAGTATGCCTTCTTCGCTTGGACGACAAGCTGATACACTGTTTCAATCACCTTTAATGACTCTGGACCACGATCTGTTAAGTCACCGACAAAGGCTAATTTACGGTCATTATGTAGTGGAATCCCGCTTTCCCAGGAATAACCTAGCTTTGTTGTTAATTCTTCAAACTCCCGAAAGCATCCATGTATGTCACCAATAACATCAATTTTCATCCTAAAGCACCTTCCTAAATGCGTCTTTAGCACTTTTGTGCCAAATAAATTAGATTCACAAGTTATGAAAATAAAAAAATCACGCCACTCTCACTATTATAAGAAAAATGGCGTGATTTTATTTCATTATGTTAAAGTTAATCAAACATGAACTTCTTTGTTCTAGAACGAACATTTAATACAATCCCGATTGCAATCATATAGGTTGCAAGGGAACTACCCCCGTAACTAATGAAAGGCAATGGAAGACCTGTGATTGGGAGAATTCCAACTGTCATTCCAATGTTTTGGAATACTTGGAAGGTGATCATTCCAATTACACCTGCACATAGATAACTGCCGAATGGGTCATGACTTTCTAATGCAATATGAATCATTCGATAGATTAATAAGAAGAATAAAGAAATAATAATACTTGTTCCAACAAATCCGAATTGCTCTGCCACTACAGCGAAAATAAAATCGGTGTGACCTTCTGGGATTGTAACCTCAGATTCCTGGAATCCTTTGCCGTTCAATTGCCCAGAACCGATCGCGAGCAAGGAGCGAACTAATTGGTGCCCCTCATTTCCAGCAGTTTCAAAAGGAGCAAGCCAACCATAAAATCGACTCATCTGATAATCTTGTATAATATATTTAAAGAAAAAGTCAGGAAATTTGAAGTATAGAAAAACGCCAACAGAAACTGTAAAAACAGCTGTAAAAACGGCTGCGAAAATAATTCTCCATTTAATGCCGGCGACAAGGATCATCGTTGCGATGATTGACATAAAGACCATGGTCATTCCCATATCCGGCTGTTTCACTAAGAATGCGATAGGTGGTGCAGCTGCTAATAAAATCTTACCGATAAGAAGTAAATCATCTCTAACTGTATTTATCGGGTAGTTCTCCCGGTGGTCAACAATGATTTTACTTAACACTATAATTAAGATGATCTTCATTAATTCTGAAGGCTGGAAATTCCCTAGTCCAGGAAAGGAATACCAGCTTGTTGCTCCTTTGATTGTAGTAGCAAATGGGACACTAATATATTTTTCTAAAAATAGACCTAATAATAAAAACATCCCGAATCCATATAAATACCAGGAAATCATTTTAAATCGATCAAAATCGATCACCATTGTTCCAATAATCGCGACAATTCCTATTACATACCATTGTAGTTGTTGTGCAGCGAAATTGATATTTTTAAGTTTTTCCGGTAAAAAGGGCTGTGCACTTTGGATTGCAATGGCACTAACGATAGCCATTAGAAATAAAATAAACAACAATGTATAATCAATTTTTTGTGGAGTATTTTCTTTATTCATGGATAAAAAAATCCTTTCTAATCTGGCACGAGTTTTATATTATAGAAAACAGGGTATAATTCAATATCCACTTTATCATAAATAGCCAATTTTATCTTAGCTTATTTTTGATTGATTGCAAATCTTTACATAGCACGTCACTAAATAAAAAATGATATACATATAACCTCAAAAAGTAAATGGTCGTATGTTACATTTCTGAAAATGTATGTAAATTTTTTGTTTTTCCAGTTGTAAGGGGGGGAACTACATGTTACAACAAGAGGTAAATGAAAAAGAGCAGCAGCAATTAGAAAATGAACAATTGCTTACAGCTCTTGAAAATGAGAATATTGACCAGTTCCGGACCGTATTTTTAGATATACACCCATATGAAAGAGCAAAATTCTACGCGAAATTACCAAAAGATGCTAGAATGCACGTATATCTTTTTTTGTCTCCATCGGAAATGGCGGAGGTTTTTGAAAACCTTGAAATAGATGAGAATGAATATGAAGAGCTTCTATCTGAGATGGATCCAACCTTTGTTGCAGATATGCTTTCTCAAATGTATGCGGACGATGCTGTTGACGTTTTAAATGAATTAGATAAAGAGCAGGTCGCAAGCTACTTAACAATTATGGATGATGAAGCTGCAGGGGAAATTAAACAACTCCTTCATTATGAGGAATACACTGCCGGTAGTATCATGACTACCGAATTTATCGCGATACATGCCAATCAAACGGTTAAATCAGCGATGTATATTTTGAAAAAGGAAGCTCCTCGTGCTGAAACGATTTACTATATTTATGTGATAGATGAGGAAAAACACCTTGTAGGAGTTATTTCTATTCGGGATCTACTTGTAACTGATGATGACACAATGATTAGTGAAATTATGAATGACCGAGTTGTCTCCGTGTCTGTTAGTGAAGATCAGGAAGAAGTTGCACGGAGGATGAAAGACTATAATTTCTTAGCTGTTCCGGTAATTGACTTTCAAAACCATTTATTGGGGATAATTACAGTAGATGATATTATCGATGTTATGGATGAAGAAGCATCTGATGATTACTCAAAACTTGCGGGGATATCAGATGTTGATTCAGCAGATAAAAACATTTTCACATCAGCTAAAAAGAGATTGCCATGGCTCATTATCTTATCTTTTCTAGGAATGCTAACTGCAAGCCTAATTGGGCGATTTGAAGCAACACTTGATCAGGTTGCAATATTAGCTGTCTTCATTCCGTTAATTGCCGGAATGGCAGGTAATACCGGAACACAAGCCTTGGCTGTTGCTGTCCGGAGAATAGCGATTGGTGAAGATGAGGAAGAAAATAAATGGCTATTAATCATGAGAGAAGCCGGTACAGGAGTAATAACGGGTGCTGTTTGTGGAACGGTAATAATGTTTGTTGTTTATTTTTGGAAAGGTGATTTCTTTCTTGGACTATTAGTTGGATTTTCGATTTTAATTACATTGATAGTCGCGACTCTTGCAGGTGCACTTGTACCATTACTTATGCATCGGTTGAAGGTTGACCCGGCGGTTGCGTCAGGGCCTTTTATCACCACAATCAATGATATTATAAGTATTTTAATTTATTTTGGGTTAGCAACATTCTTTATGGGTTATTTAGTTTAATAATAAAATCATCTTATTTATAAGGGGGTAAAATATGGAACATGGTGCTTCATTAACATCGTTAGTTATCGTGATGGTGGTGGCCTTTTTGACACCACTGTTATTACATAGGTTTAAGCTGCGGGCAATTCCTGTCGTTGTAGCTGAAATTATCATGGGGATTATTATTGGAAAAAGTGGTTTCGATGTGGTCGAACCTGATATGTGGCTTGAAACATTATCAACACTAGGATTTATCTTTTTAATGTTTTTAAGTGGAGTTGAAATAGATTTTACTGCTTTTGCAGGAGGGAAGAAGCGACAAAAGCTTCCTAATGGCAAAAAGGCTCCACATACTTTCTTGGTTTCCGTAATTGTTTTTGCTGGAATTTTTATTCTATCACTACTATTATCATATATATTTGTGTGGACTGGGTTTACGGATAATGCATTTTTAATGACATTGATCATTTCCACTATCTCTTTAGGTGTTGTTGTACCAACTCTGAAGGATGCCCAAATCATGAAAACGAATATAGGTCAGATCATTTTATTAATCGCGGTTGTGGCTGACCTCGTCACAATGATTTTACTTGCTGTTTTTGCTTCGATTTATGGTGGCGGAGAAAGCAATATGTGGCTACTATTAATCTTGTTCGGTGCAGGTGTACTCCTCTACTTTGTTGGAAAAAGATTCCAAAATCGTTCCTTCCTAGAAACGATGTCAAAGGGAACAATCCAAATTGGAACAAGAGCCATTTTTGCGCTAATTATGATTTTAGTTGCTCTTTCTGAGACAATTGGTGCTGAAAATATTTTGGGAGCATTTTTAGCGGGTGTATTAGTATCATTGTTATCTCCTAACCATGAAATGGTGCAAAAGCTTGATTCATTTGGTTATGGATTTTTAATTCCAATCTTTTTCGTAATGATTGGGGTCGAACTTGATTTATGGGCACTCTTCCAAGATCCGAAGATTCTATTGCTCATTCCCTTGTTATTTATAGCATTAGTCATTTCAAAAATGCTTCCGATTCTCTATATTAAGCGATGGTATGATTGGAGAACGACGATTGGAGCAGGTGCGTTATTAACATCAACGTTATCTCTTGTTATTGCTGCTGCAACGGTTGGTGAGAAGATGGGAATCATTGATGATAGAATGTCGGGTGCTTTAATCTTGGTTGCGGTAATTGCAAGTATTGTTTCACCTATTGGGTTTAAAAAGCTTTTTCCAAAGCAAGTGGTCGAAGAACCAGTTATCCGTATTGCATTTATTGGTGCAAACCAGATGACTTTACCAGTAACGCGGGAATTAAATTCGAAACTATATGATACGACTCTTTATCATACTGTGCAGGATAAAATAGATAAAAGACACTCTGATTCAGTGTTTGATATCGTTGAACTATCCGATTATTCGATAGACACACTCAAAAATTCCGATGTGTTTGATGTGGATATTTTAGTGATAACGTCGGGATCTGATGCAATGAATGCCGAAATTGCAAAATTCGCGAAGGAAAATGGAGTAGACCGTGTAATTGCAAGAATTGAATCAGGCGAGCTTGGTGATGAGCTAAAAGACCTTAATATCGATGTCTTCTCATTACTAATGTCTACCAATACATTACTCCGTGCGTTAATTGAGGCGCCTAGTATCATGACAATCTTGACGAATCAGGAGCAGTCATTATATCAGATTGAAATGAACAATAGTCTTTATGATGGCACAATGCTACGGAATTTCCCGTTTACTGGGGATGTAATCTTTGTTCGAATTTTTAGAGGCAAAGACTCAATCGTTCCACATGGTGATACAGAACTTCAGCTTGGGGATCGTCTAATCGTAACAGGCTCGAGGGAGTATGTTGATGAGTTAAGAGTGGATTTAGAATTCTAAAGGAAAGAGGGCGAACCAAAATTTTGGCTCGCCCTCGTTTTTATTGTCTGGCCCTAGGCGCTATCGGCTCGATTCATAAGCCAATGTGCGAGCGCCTTACGCACTTCTTATTAACCTACAATATTATATCCTGAATCTACATAAATGACTTCACCCGTTACCCCACGTGAAAGGTTACTTAACATAGCGATGGACATGTTTCCAACATCTTCTTTTGTAACGTTTCTCTTTAGTGGAGCTTTTTCTTCAATCATTTTCATAATATCATTGAAGCCTGGTACTCCTTTGGCAGCTAATGTTCTAATTGGACCAGCTGAAATTGCGTTGACTCTGATCCCATCTTTTCCAAGGTCAAATGTAAGGTATCTTACACACGCTTCAAGTGCAGCTTTTGCAACTCCCATTACATTATATCCTGGCAAAGCACGTACAGCACCTAAGTAGGACATCGTTATGATTGAAGCATCTTCTGCTAAATATGGTCGTGCTGCTTTTGCTGCAGCTACTAAAGAATATGCACTTGTATCTTGTGCAAATGCATATCCATCACGGGATGTCTCGATAAAATCACCTTTTAAGTCATCTGCGTTTGCAAATGCAACAGAGTGAACTAATCCATGAATGGTTCCTACTTTTTCACCAATTTCATTAAACGCTTGCGTGATGCTTTCGTCACTGTTCACATCGCATCTAACAATCATTTCTGCGGGATAATTGTATTTCTCTAATAATTTTTCAAGCTTTTCACGAGAACGATCTAGACGGTATGTATATATTACTTTTGCTCCAGCTTTATATAGGGATTCTGCAACGCCCCAAGCAATACTTCTTTCATTGGCTACACCCATTACAACAATATTTTTACCTTCTAATTGAATTAAATCTTCCATAGTTACCTCCATAACAGCATTAAGAATGTTATTTCTTTATTTATTATACCTAGTTTTAGTATCTGATACTAATCATATCATTTTTTAGTAATTAACCCAAGAGTAGTGTAAATGTAAATTTAAAAAAGGTCATAAATAAATTGTAAGGTGATGGATAAGCTAACTATGTGCTTAACAAAGGAGTGCACATTACATGGATAAAATCTCAACTATTTTAAGGAGGGCAACAATGGGAATCTTAAGTGGAAATCCAAAAGAAGAGCCTTTACATTACGGCGAGGTTTTTGATCTTTGGTCTTCAGTACTAACTGGAAATGCGATGATTTCAGGTTATCAAACCTTGATTAACCATGCTGGGGATGATGATCTGAAAAAAATATTGGCTGAAGCTATCAATCTTGGCAAGCAGGAAACGAAACAGGTGGAGGAATTATTGAAAGAAAATGGTATTGGATTACCACCAGCCTCACCAGAGCCACCTGAAGCTTGTTTAGAAGACATTCCTGTAGGTGCAAGAGTACCGGACCCTGCAATTGCTGCTACACTTTCAGCGGATATTGCTGCAAGTTTAGTACTATGTAGTCAGGTAATTGGTAAATCAATTAGAGAAGATGTTGCGATGATGTTTGGCCAATTCCATAATCAGAAAGCTGTATTAGGTGCGAAAGTACTTCGATTAAATAAAGAAAAAGGCTGGCTAATTCCGCCACCGTTACATCTCCATAAACAAGGAGATTGTTAATTTTATTAGGCAAGAATAAAAATGACGAGCAGAGTGATTCATATGAATAGCTCTGCTTATTTATATAAACTGGAAGCCTCATTGTTTTAGGTCTATTTAAATAAATTTTTGGACATGTATTCCTACTGCTTGTCATAAAATTTACAAGTCGACCTAAAGCATATAGAGGTGATGTATTTGAGTGTTGGTATTTTAATAAGTTACATAATTTTAGGCTTTACATTAGCAGCTCCAATCGGGCCTGTAAATTCTGCACGTTTAGACAAAGGAATCAAGAATGGGTTCTGGCATGCTTGGATTGTGGGTTTAGGTTCGATGATGGCAGATGGAGTTTTTATGTTAATGGTTTATTTGGGAATGGTTCAATTTTTAGATATTCCGATTGTACAGATATTCCTTTGGTTATTTGGAGGATTTATTCTTATTTATTCTGGATTTGAGAGCATTAAAAATGCAAATACGATTTCCCTAACATACCAACGAACAAAGGACTCATTATTAAAGTGTTTTCTGACCGGTTTTATCTTATCGATTTCAAGCCCGCTCTCCATTCTGTTTTGGTTGGGGATTTATGGGTCCGTGTTAGCGAAAACAGCTCAAACAAATGGAACAGAGTTACTGTTGATTTATAGCAGTATGATCTTCCTTGGGCTTACTTTTTGGGACATCCTGGTTGCGGCCCTTACCACTGGTTTTAGAAAGTTGTTAAATGTAAAAACCCTAATTGCAATCTCCGTTATTTCAGGGGCATCCTTGATTCTATTTGGCGTTTATTTTAGTTATCAAGGAATTAAAGCACTGATTTAATGTAAATTTATATTTGTTAACCGGCTGAGATGGGACAAAACCTAATATGAAATTTGATTATAAACCCACTTGTTAGTGGGTTTTTTTACCTAGCGTTCAATTAGCCATTATGCATAGTAAGAGGTGTTTATGGATAGGTTAATCTTAATATAAATATTAGAATTCCGAAGGAGATAGGAGAAATGCAAAAAGCGGAGAAATGGGGAGTGCTCTCACTAGCATCCATCCCATTAGTCATGACCTTAGGTAATTCTATGCTTATTCCCATTTTACCGATTATGGAAAAAGAAATTGGTATTACATCCTTTCAATCAAGTTTAATCATAACGATCTATTCAATTGTAGCTATCATCTTAATCCCAATCGCAGGTTTTCTTTCTGATCGAATCGGAAGGAAAAAAGTCATTATTCCAAGTTTAATAATTGCAGGGATAGGGGGATTAATTTCTGGACTAGCTTCGTGGTTATTTGAAAGTCCATATATGATTATTTTAATCGGCCGGTTTTTACAAGGCGTTGGAGCCGCTGGTGCTTCCCCCATTGTTTTACCACTAGTAGGTGATATGTGCAAAAGTGAGAAAGATGTGAATACAGGACTAGGATTGATTGAAACATCAAACACGTTTGGAAAGGTACTAAGTCCAATTTTAGGTGCGATCCTTGCAGCTTTTATTTGGTATATGCCTTTTTTTGCTTTTCCCATTTTTTGCTTGATTTCAATTCTTTTGATTCAGTTTCTTGTACAAACTCCAAAGAATAATGAAGTGGATACCTCAAGCTTCTCTTTTTTTCTAAAGAAAATTAAGCGCACACTTAAGGAAGAGGGACGATGGCTGATTTCCATTTTTATCGTAGGCGCAATTTGTTTTTATATTCTTTTTGGGATGCTCTTCTTCTTATCGTCGATTTTGGAGGACAAGTACGGAATTGATGGAATTATAAAAGGTCTCATCCTTGCAATTCCACTCGGTGCACTATGTCTATCTTCATTTATCACTGGAAAGAAGCTTGGTGATGATAAAAATACAATCAAATGGATTATTTTTTCGGGGATTTTTGCTGCTACTGTAGCCGTTTTTGGAATTTGTTACACGGAGAATCTGTACATTTTCATAGCTGCCCTTGTCATTTGCGGGATTGGTATCGGAGTCGCTCTTCCAAGCTTGGATGCACTCATTACGAATGGCACTGAAAAAGACGAAAGAGGTACCATTACCTCTATTTACAGTAGTGCTCGATTTATTGGAGTTGCGGTCGGTCCCCCTGTTTTTGCCATTTTAATGAAGCTTTCACATGATATCTTGTTTTTCTCGGTAGCTGGCATTTCGGCTGTAGCAACCGTTCTTGTTTTATTTTTTATTAAACCGCCCAAGCGGGTTCGAACAGATTCTTTATTCCAAAAGGTAAAGAGGTAGGGGAATATGGCTAAAGGAAAAAGTGAGAAAAAAATTAAATGGTGGCAGCTTTCCCTTTTTGGGGTTGGCTGTACAATAGGCACAGGATTTTTTCTAGGGTCCAGCATTGCGATTCGAACAGCTGGACCCTCTGTGTTGATTCTATTTATTATTGCTGCAATTGGAACTTATTTTGTCTATGATGGATTGGCTAAACTTACTGCAAAAAAGGCTGAAAAAGGGGCGTTTCGTACTTATGCAAAACAAGCATTCGGAAGATGGGCTGGCTTTAGTATAGGTTGGATTTACTGGAGTGCCGAAATGCTAATCATGGGAAGTCAGCTTACTGCATTGTCTATTTTCACTAAGTTTTGGTTCCCTGGTACCCCTTTATGGGTCTTTGCTGCAATCTATGGTGTGTTAGGTTTAGCTGTATTGTTGATCGGTACAAGTGGGATTAACAAATTAGAGAATGTCTTTGCTCTCATCAAAATCTCGGCAATTCTTATGTTCATTGTAATTGCGGTATTGGCAGTAACAGGTGCTATCGATGGAACGAGGGATCCTCAACTGCCTCCTGAATATTTTCCGAAAGGAATAATGGGGCTCTGGTCCGCCTTGATTTTTGCGTTTTATGCATTCGGTGGGATTGAAGTAATGGGGTTAATGGCAACCCAGCTAAAGGACAAGAGTGAAGCACCAAAGGCTGGAAAGATGATGCTTCTTCTTCTAACCAGCATTTATTTGGCTTCCGTTGGACTTGCTGTGATGCTCGTGTCGTGGAAGGTCTTTACAGGTGAAGAAAGTACATTTGTAGTCGCACTAGATAACTACAATATCCCATTGATTGCTGATATTTTTAATGGGGCCTTGATTATTGGAGGATTCTCCACAATGGTTGCTGCTCTATATGGGGTAACGAGTATTTTAGTGAACTTGTCAGAAGATGGAGATGCCCCAAAGATCTTCTCAAAAAAAGGTAAATTAAAGGTGCCATTACCTGCCTTTATTTTAACAGCATCAGGCCTACTTACTTCAATTATTTTTTCGCTTTTAATGCCTGATAGTATTTACGAATATGTAACGACTGGAGCAGGGCTCATGCTCTTATACAATTGGTTATTTATCCTTCTGTCTGCAAATCGACTATTGAAGCCTGGATTTGTTGGGAAAATGAAATATTATCTTGGCGTGCTATTTATTTTACTTGCGGTTAGTGGAACATTGTTTAGTAAAGAAATTCGTCCAGGCTTTTTTATTAGTCTCGGGTTTATCGTGATTATCTTTATAGTTGCTTTTATTAAAAACAAAGGTAGTAAAAAGAAAGAGTCCAAGGGCATGGACACTTTATTTGAAAAACTTCAAAAAACTTAGTGACTTAGTAAAAGTTTTATACCCTGAAAACCAAAATAGATACCAAAGCCCATGAGAGATAGCCCGGATACAATGGAAATGAGTGCTAATAGACGTGAGGTTAAGATCCTCCGAAAACCACTCGATACTGTTGCCATTGTTATATCCCATAGCAGTAGTCCGCAAAAAATGGCTGCACTATAGAGGATCAGTTCGCTGTTGGCTGAAGTGGAAGCTGTTTTGGCCAATACAGAGCCATAAATCCCTAACCAGAATAAAATAGTGAGCGGGTTTGTAATCGACATGATAAACCCAGAGAAAAAGGCTTTTAAAGCAGGTTCCTGGTTTCTGGAATTCTCCATCTTTATTTGTCCGGCACTTAACATGCTTTCAATACCTGTATAAAGCAATACAAAACAACCAAAAAGCCAAAGAAACGTTTGGATAAATGGGGTATTGATGAAGGATACAAGACCTAAGTAAACAATTAGCATATATACTCCATCAGCGAGTACTGCACCAACTCCAACGAGCCAGGCGTGGAGGAAGCCGTATTTTATACCTCTGTCTAATTGTGCAGCATTAACGGGACCAATGGGTGCTGCAAGGCTGAGACCTAATAGAACATAACTGAAAAGAACGCCCATTTTATTTACACCTCTTAAAAAGACTTGTCTTAGGAATTGTATTCAAGAGGGAGAGCTTGTATCACTTTTTTTAAAGGAGATGACGAAATTGGATAATCTATTGAATCAACTTGTACAGTCTGTTGATGAAGCCGAGCATGCCGTAATTGAGTCACAAGGAAATGGTGATAGGGAGCGATTCCAGCATGCTCAAAACTTGGTAATGCACGCGAAGGAACAATTGCGAGAAGTAGAAAATTCAGGCGTAACGGAAGACCTGGCGTATGTACGCGCAAAAGCACTGCTTCGTAGGCTAGAAGAAACACAGCGTGCAATCGAAGCGACGACTAAGTAGGTTGAGGTTTAAAACTCTTGAGGCTACAGTAGGCGATAATCTAACTTGGTTTGAAGGGATTTTAACCTAGAATCGATTTTGCGTTGGATGAAAGGGAAAACCTTGGCACAAACTTGCAGTTTTCCTCATCAGAGCTTTGATGAAGGGGAAAACCGCGGTACAAACTTGCAGTATTCCTCTTCATAGCTTTGATGAAGGGGAAAACCACGGCCCAAATATCAGTTTATCCTCTTCATGGCTTTGATGAAGGGGAAAACCGGGGCACAAACGTCATTTTATCCTCTTCATAAACTTGATGACGGGGAAATGATCTTCCCAAACATTGAGTTATCCTCTTCATAGCCTTGATGACGGGGATATCTCCAGCATTAACTCCCTAATATCTCCTCATAAAAAGACCGTCTCCCAAGGGAGGCGGTCCGCATACTATATTTAACTATTTCCACCTATAATACTCCTTAAACCATTTTACAAACTCTGTGAGTCCTTCTTCGATTGAGGTTTTTGGCTGAAACCCGATGGCCTCATATAGATCAGTGATGTCTGCGTAGGTTTCTTTTACATCACCAAGTTGCATGGGATAGAGCTGAAGAATGGCTTGTTTTCCAATTGTTTCTTCTAATGTTCGGATGAAGTTAATTAAGGTGACCGGGCTGTTGTTGCCGATATTGTAGATTTTGTATGGAGCATGGCTCGAGCTTGGATCAGGGATCAAGGGATCCCATTTTGTATTATTGACGGGTGGGTGATCAAGCAAACCAATAATCCCTTCCACGATATCATCAATATACGTAAAGTCTCTACGCATATCCCCATTATTAAATACCTTAATCGGTTTGCCTTCCAAAATACTTCTTGTAAATGAATAGTATGCCATATCAGGTCGGCCCCATGGACCATACACGGTAAAGAAACGAAGTCCAGTGGTTGGAATTTGAAACAGGTGACTATACGTATGCGCCATTAGTTCATTGGATTTTTTCGTTGCGGCATATAAGCTTACAGGATGGTCGACATTATCCTTTGTTGAAAAAGGAATATTCGAATTTGCACCATATACAGAGCTTGATGAGGCAAATAACAAATGATCCACCGGATAATGGCGACAAGCCTCTAAGATATTTAAGAAGCCAACTAGGTTTGAATGGATATAGGAATAGGGATTGTATAGGCTATAGCGAACCCCTGCTTGAGCAGCAAGATTAATGACGATATTGATTTTTTCTTTATTGAATACATCATGCAATTTTTCTGATTCAGCTAAATCGATTTGATAAAATGTGAAATTATTATTATCTTTTAATAAAGATAATCTGTCTCTTTTTAGACGGACATCATAATACTTATTGAGATTATCTATCCCTAATACATGATAACCTTTAGATAGTAGGCGTTTTGAAACATGGAAACCAACGAAGCCTGCTGCACCAGTTACTAAAATACTCATGCTATGTTCAACCTTCCTCGGTTAACGAAATAGGTGTTTTGGTCCATTCATCATACGTTTTCGGATCAAGACTTTTAACCTGATTTAAAAATGATTCAAAAAATCCTCTTTCACGTAAGTCTTTAAATAATTCGAGTGGCCTACTTTGTTCACGAGTGAACGAATACACATGGTCCACCATTTTGAAGCCATTTTTCGTGATAATGATATGGCGCAATGGAGTATCGATTTGTTTAAATCCTTCTTTCTTCATCGTTTTTAGGATATCGAGAAGTTGCCTTGTGACCTCTTCTGGAAGTTTAGATTGTTTTTTCAGATAGGTGTTTAAATCAGGACCAGATAAATATTCCATCACGACGTAATTTTTCTTTGCCTCATGCACTTTTGGAATGAAGGATAGATGCTGACAAGATAATAAAACCTCTTGTTCTTGTTTAGCATGTGGAAGTTTCCTGTATACCTTGACACAACTGTCCTCCGATAATCGATACACTGCACCCTGATGTCCTTTCCCAATGAGTAATTGCGAGAGGGAGCTATCCACCTTTACACTGCTACCTTTGTCTGGCATAACGAGCATTTTCTTAATACTTATCTTTTTATTGAAAAAGCGGTCCCATTCCTCATAAGTATCTGGTTCTAGCTTTTGGACCTGCATGAGAAAGGAATCCTTTAAGAGTAGAAGTTTTAAATCCCGTATTAGCTTGATCGGAACGGGGTGGATTCGTTTAAAAGCATTAACATGGTCTACTACCTTCAATTCATTGTTTACAATGAAAATATGTCGAAGTGGTGCGTCTACCATCGTAAACTTTGCCTTTTTAAATTCTTTCAACAAGTGTAGTAGTTTTCGAGTGATGTCTTCTGGCATGTACATACTTCCAAGTAGGTACTCTTTTAAAGTTGGGCCATTTAAATATTCCATGACAATATAATTTTTTCCAGTATCATATACATTTGGCATAAAGGGATTTTTTTTCGAAGCCCTGAGAGCTTCTTGTTCCATCTTCGCCTGAAGTGGATCCGCATAAATTTTCACACATTTCTCATCGGAAAGTTTAAATACGGCACCTTGTGATCCTTTTCCAATAAGGGGATAGGCAGTCGGATTATTAATTTCTAGTAATTTTTCACCCTTCGTTACGGTAATTGAAGTGAAGTCTTTCATTTCTTCCCTCCTAACAGTTCATCATAAAATTGAGCCTGCTGCTTTAATTGAGCAGATAACTCGAAGTTTTGTTCTACCTTTTGTCTTGCTGCGGTAGCGAATGGAAGCCATAATGACTGGTTCATTAGCATGTGTTCAAGTGCAAGAGCAAGTTCATCAATACTGTTCTCAGCCACTAAAAAGCCTTCCTCATTATGAGTAACTAGTTCTGGGATCCCTGCATGAGTTGTTGAGATGACAGGTAAACCAGTTGCCATTGCTTCTTTTACGGTATTTGGAATTCCTTCAACGTCTCCATTTGATGCTGTGAGACTTGCTGCACAGAAGAGGTCAGCCTGTTTCATATGCTCAAATACTTGAGATTTAGGTAAATGTTGAAGCAATCGAAATGAATCTCCCAGATTCAGTTGGGTTGCTAAATTTTTGAGAGAATCCTCCATTGGCCCTCGACCGATAAGTGTCAATGTTGCACGCGGGAATTTTCCGCGGATTCTTGCAAAAGCTTGAATTAAGACATGATGTCCCTTCTTTTCTACTAATCTTCCGATGGAAAGTATATTTTGAGTTTCTCTAATCTCAGGTGGCCTATATTGAAATTGATTTAGGTCTACGCCTCCATATAATACTCGGACTTTTTCGGGGGGGCATCCCCAATCTATAATTTGTTGTGCTAGATAGTTGCATACAGGGAAAAAAAGCTCCGTTTGTTCAAACAACATTTTCATATGATCTAAATAGGTGAAGTGTTGATCCGCTAAGGTACCATCTCGCCCTCTTATACTGGTGACCATAGGGAGGCCAGTTTGTTCTTTAAAGGGAAGTAATAAAATCCCCAATTGTCCATGGTGGGCATGGATTAGCGATGCTTTTTGTTTCTTTACAAAATTTTTAGGTGAGACTATTTCATTTAAATAGTGGACCTTATCATTTAGTAGGGACATATCTACCATGTATTTAGGTTGACGTACTAGATGAATATAATCATATCCAGGAATATTCCGTATTTGTGGAATGTATTGGGTAGGGTCTACACGTAGGTTTAAATGGATTGCAGTAGGCAAATCTATCGACTCCTTCCTTTGTAGTAGTCTTTTCAATTACTCTATGCATGAAATTCAATAGTAGATTGGACAAAACTCCTAAAAAGAGATTATTTTATATAGCTATAGTTAGGCAGTGAAAGAAGAAACAAAAGTGGACAAGATTGATTTTTATACGAATTAACGAAAGAAAAACGGCCAAGTTCAGACTAATGCATTTTTCTCATTTACTCGCCCTTTCTAATGTGGACAACTTCCTCTAAGACAGCTCGTGAATAAATTGAATAATAAGAGAAGGGGGGAGACAACTAAATGATTAAAAAGGCTATTATTCCTGCAGCAGGGTTTGGTACACGAGGATTACCAATGACGAAGGTACTACCTAAAGAAATGCTCCCTATCGGAGGGCGCCCGGCAATTGATTACATTGTCGAGGAAGCTGTAAAAGCAGGTATTGAGCAAATCCTCATGATTGTCTCACGTACTAAAAATTTAATTGTGGATTATTATGATCGATCCCTAGAACTTGAAGCATTTTTAGAACAACAAAATAAAAAACATCTCCTCAATACTTTGCAACTCCCGAAAGTGAAAATTTATTATACGAGACAGTTCTACCCAAAAGGGTTAGGTCATGCCGTCTCATTAGCAAAGGATTTTATTGGTAATGAGCCATTTGCCATTTTGCTTCCAGATGAAATCTACCTTTCTAACAATCAAAACCCATTAGAGGAGTTAATAGACTCTTATAATGAATACGGGAAAAATGTGATCGCCTTACAACAGGTTGATGAAGCGCAATTGAAAAGTTATGGAGTTATTCAGGTGGAGAAAAAGGAAAAAGACCGACTCTATAAAATTTCTGATATTGTTGAAAAACCGAAAAACAATCCACCCTCAAACCTTGCTGTAACAGGAAGATATATTTTGAAGCCGGACATCTTTTCATGCTTAGAACAAACACAGCCTGGTGTTGGTTCAGAGGTTCAGTTAACGGATGCAATCAAGCTCATGCTTCAGTCAGAGCCAGCCTATGGAATTGAGGTTGCAAGTGAGCGTTTTGATATTGCAAAGGAAGCTGAATATATAAGGCTTGTTCAAAAAATATACACATTACAACAAGGAATTGAGGAGGAGTAAAGTGAATGTTTTAGTCATTGGAACAGGATATGTAGGAACTACCACAGGCCTCGTGTTATGTGAAAAGGGACACAAGGTAACCGGGCTAGATATTGATGAAAAAAAAGTAAAGGCATTATCTGATGGTAGGCTTCATTTTTATGAGCAAGGCTTACCGGAATTATTAATGAAACATCTTTCACAAAAGAATATTTTGTTCACAACGGATGCAAAAAAAGCAATCCAAGAAAATGATTATATTTTTATATGTGTGGGTACTCCAAAAAACGAAGATGGTAGTGCAAATCTTAGTGCAGTCTATTCTGTGGCAAAGATGATTGGAACCCATATGAACAAGTACAAAGTAGTGATTAATAAAAGTACAGTTCCAGTAGGAACAGCTAGTAAGGTTAAAGCTGTGATTGAAGCAGAAAACGGGGATATTCCTTTTGATGTTGTGTCGAATCCTGAATTTTTAAGAGAAGGTTCAGCACTTTATGATGCCCTTCATCCTGATCGAGTGGTAATTGGCAGTTCCGGTTATAAGGCGCTTGAGATGATGAAACAATTATATGCAGGTGAAACAGCCCCCATTATCGAAACAACCCCAAATGCTGCAGAACTTATCAAATATGCTTCGAATTCCTTTCTTGCTTTAAAAATTTCCTTTATTAATCAGCTTGCAAGGCTATGTGACATCATGGGAGTGGATATTGATGAAATATCGAGAGGAATTGGGCTCGACCATAGGATAGGACCACATTTCCTGAAAGCTGGAATTGGATATGGGGGTTCATGCTTTCCTAAAGATGTAAGCGCATTGATCACCATTGCTAAAGAACAAGGGATGAATTTATCGATTTTGGAAGAGGTAGAGTCCATTAACAAAACACAGCCATTTTATTTTTTGGAGAAAGTTGATGAGAAAATAGGTGGATTGAAGAATAAAAGCATTGCTGTACTAGGCATAGCCTTTAAGCCAGGGACAGATGATACAAGGGAATCACCTAGTTTAGTCATACTTGATGAGCTTGTAAGTAAAGGATGTGCTGTTAAGGTACATGATCCGATTGTGACACTCTCAAACCCTAGTGTGGAGCAATGTAAGGATGTATTTGAGACAGTAGACGGAGTGGATGCCGTATTATTGATTACAGATTGGGAGGAGTATACGCAGTTAGATTGGAAGAAGGTGAAAAAAGCTGTAAAACAGCCATTCGTCTTCGATGGAAGAAATGTTCTAATTAAACAAGAACTTGAAAACCTTGGATTCCATTATGAAGGAATCGGAAAATCATAGTCCGTCATACAAAATTGGTCATCATGTAAAACCCGTGATGACCATATTTTATTTATAGGGGTCCGACGAGCGCTAATCACCTTTTACCCCCCAGGAAATTAACGGTTTTACCAATGGTGTTTTCCTAAAAAGGAGGAGTGATTTTGTCTGTTTTTGAATTCATTTTACTAGGCTTAGCTAGTTTTCGCCTTACAAGGCTATTGGTGTTTGATAAAATTACAGAATTTATTCGTAGTCCTTTTCATGAGGTAATTGAAGAGGAACTACCAGATGGGACAATAGATGAATATATAAAGCTTAAAGGGACTGGAGTAAGAAGATGGATTGGTGAACTATTAAGCTGTTATTGGTGTACAGGAATTTGGTCAACAGCATTCCTTTATCTTCTATATGAATTTTATTTACCCCTTTCTGAACCGCTTATTTTTATTTTCGCAATCGCAGGCCTTGCATCCATCATTGAAACCTGTGTTACGAGACTATTAAATTAGGGTTTTCGTTTACTAGGTAAAATACACAATTTCCCATAAATAAACTCATGTCCATACAATTTATAGACTTATTCCATATAGTAGGAATTAGGAACAATAAAGAGGTGAGAATATGGGGAAAAATGGTTCATTTAAAAACAATGACAATCAGAGCCAGGTGGAACGCTCAAACCAAGACGGTTTAAACCAAGAACCGTCAAACAGAGAAAATATATTTAGCGTGAATGCACCAGGTGGTGTATCCATTCAAGTTTTGGGTATGGATATAAAGATGAGTGATTTGGACATTACAATTGGACCTGATGCAAACATTAGCGATATTCAAAGTATTTTCGATCAACTTAGTAGAAGAGGATAATTCGAACGAATGTCCTCAGCTTTATTAACGAGGCTGGGACAAAACCTACCTCTTAGAT
>NZ_NSEB01000018.1:88255-136394 GCF_002734215.1 Fredinandcohnia onubensis | reverse complement strand
CCTGTGAGAGTAGGACGTCGCTAGGCAAGACAAAAAAGATCAACCATTTTGGTTGGTCTTTTTTTATTTTTAAAAAATGAAGGTTATGTCGAAGTTTACTGGATCTTTTTCATATCTTATTAAAATTGTTTCTACAAAAATTAGCTTTTAAATCAAGATATTGAGGGTGAGTGATACGTTCATTCACCTAAGATGGGACCTGTCCCTTTGGCCCTATTTCGTTTCAGGTTTATTTTTTGTTTGCTTTTTAGAATCTTGTTTGTTTTTTATATGCCCCTTTGCATCCACTTTTGAATCCCTTAACATGATTTTTCACCCCCAAATTTGAAGTTCACCTTTAGATGTTGTTATGTTTCCACTTCAGAAAACCTTTATACTCAGCTTCTTTATTGAATAACTGTATAAAAACAGTTCCTCTTCAAAAAATAAGGGAACAAAATTTATAAGGTGGTGTTCATATTGGCTGAAGAGAAAAGTAATAAGAAAAAGAAAGGTTGTCTTGGCTGTCTCGGGTTACTAATTCTTATTATCATTATTGGCTCTTGTGCTGCCATTTTAGGTGGGGATGAGGAAGATCAAGCTCCTCCTGCACCACAAGAGGAGCAAAATCAAACGGATGATATGGCAGCGGAGAAAGAAGAACAAGTAGAGGAAAATAAAAAAGATGTTGCAGAAAAAGGGGATCAACCTAAAGAAGAACAGCCAGTTAAAGAAGAAAAAGCACCTGAAGATTTAAGTGGCTTTGTTGAATACGCAGTTAAGAAGGAAGCAGGCGAAACTTCGAATCACGATGATAAAGAGCTAAAAAATCGAGTGTATAAGGTCTCTGTTAATGGAGATGTCGTGTGGGCACAGGTTGTTGCTGACGATAACTTTACAAAAAATACAATTCGCAAAAGTATTCAACGAGATAGTACCGATATCTTAGAAGAGATTTATACAAACAGGGATGACGTTTCTGAAGTTACACTCGAATGGGTGTTTCCATTACAAGATGCTTATGGAAATGCTAAGATTGGACCGATTGTAACAATTATCTTATCGAAGTCCACCTCAGATAAAATAAATTGGGAAAACTTTTCTTCCTCCAACCTTCCAAAAGTTGCTGATACCTATATCGAATACCCGGCGATAAAAGATTAATATAGAGTTATTTGAGGATTGCTTAGTTAGAGAGGGATAAAGTTCGTTAGTAATACAAACACGGGACACTGGCAGTTCAGTGTCCCGTTTTCCAAAAAAATGGTGGGACAATGTCCCTCTGACCCACTTAGACTCCTGGGAACCAGCCAGGGGTGTTGGTGATTGCATTCCATAGTGGATCTGGAATGACTAGTTCTTTTTGTTTGGTTTTGTCTATTTTTGTGACGATCTCGTTTTCTTTATCTTCTGCTACTTTTTGTACCCAGTCAGGGTCAATGATTAGTTCTCTACCTAATGCAAGTAAAGGGACACCTGTTTTAAAGGCTTTGCGAGCATCATCAGCTGTATAAATGGATCCAACTCCTATTAATGGAATACGATTATTAATTCTTTCTAGCAAGTATTCGATACGAGTTTTGTATGTGTCTTCAACACCTCTTCTTGCTGTTGAAAAGAATTCTCCCAATGAAACATGTAAATAAGTTAAGCCTTTATTCGCTAATTTATCAACTAGTTTTAGTGTATCACCCATTGTAATTCCAGGTGTTTCAGGTTCTTCTGGTGAAAAACGATAGCCAACAATAAATTCAGGAGTCGCATGTTCTTTAACAACTTTTTGCACTTCATCCACAATCGCTAGTGGGAAGGTCATACGTTTTTCTAGATTGCCTCCATATTGGTCCTCACGACGATTTGAATGAGGAGAGAAGAACTGTTGAATTAGATAGCCGTTAGCTCCATGTATTTCAACCCCATCATAGCCAGCTTCAATGGCACGACGAGTTGTTTCTCCGAATGCTTTTATGATTTCTTCAACTTCATTTTCAGTTAATGGTCTTGGTTTTACATCAGGTTCCTCGGTTGATGCTCCTCCTCTTACGGCAGGAACATCACTTGCGCTTACAATATCTCCATTTGGAACTAATTCAGGAGGACACATTCTTCCGCCATGAAAGATTTGTAAGATAGCTTTCGCACCTTGTTCTTTAATGGCTTTGGCTAATTGAGATAAGCTCGGAATCATCTCATCTTTGTCACCAGCAAATTCACCATGGAATCCTTTTCCATTTGGTGTAACATATGTACAAGCCGTAATCACCATGCTCACTCCACTAGAACGGCGTGCATAGTAACTCACTTCTGCGTCTGAAACAGTTCCATCTGGATTAGATGAGAAGTTAGTCATTGGTGCCATGACCAGTCTGTTTTTTAATTCAACCCCATTAGGGAGAGTGAAAGTTGATAGCATAAATTGATTGTCTGCATTCATTGTTTGTAACCTCCTTAACAGTTGATTGTTATGTGAAAAGCAGTACCATTATATACTTAGCTAATCAGTGGTACTTTATTAGCGTGCAAAATAATGATACATTCTATAGGAAACAATTTAAAGCATTCTGCTTATATGAGATAGGGAGAGGTAATCAATGGCTGGAATTGGTGCCACTTTTTAAGATGCGTATATAAAAAACAAGCTGGACATATAGATGCCAGCTCGTTTTTTGAAATGCCCCTGCCAAGGAATTTTATTTTACCATATACAGGGGGCATATTTGAAAGAAAATACTACTTAAAAATCTGGTCAATTGTGTGTATTTCTTCTGGTGTTAAGACGACTTCTAATGTTTTTAGGTTTTCTAACACTTGCTCGGAACGTTTAGCACCAGGGATGACAGCACCAATCTCGTCATTTGTTAGATACCAAGCTAACACGAGATGGGCCTAGTGACGATAAACCTGTCTTTCTGCCCATTATTGCCAAAGGCAATTCTTTATGATGTCCTATTTCGAAGGCGTATACAGCACATTTACTTGTTTGACCTCAAGCTTAGCGCCTTGACCAAAAATTCGACTACTTTCTCGACTTTTGCTGTCTACAAATTCTAAAGGAACAGGTTCTCCTTGTATTGGATCAAAATAGAAATCCTCTTCGGTTGACAGCTTTACTAAGCCTTTCCCGTTCTCGAATGCGTCCATTAACGTAAACAATCCTAATCCAGCTACCAATTGGTTAGGTTTTACAAGTTCTTCTTTCCCTCCATGGTCTAATATCATATATTTCCGATCAATGTGATGGCCGATTTTATCAACTTGGAAGACCTTACTATTGTCTACATACCAACTGATCGTTCCTTTGTCTTTATCATAGGAAATTCTAAGACGATGAACATCTTCTGGATTACGTTTCATAACTGGAATCTTATAAGAAAATGCTGCATAATTCCCCAATGTGCCTCTACCTAGTGGAAGACGCTCATAAAAGGCATAAATTTGATTATTTGTAATGAAAAAATCAAAGACCATAAATGACTCCATATCCATAGTATTAAATGCAAAGCTTGCTAAACGAATATCATTAGGAGCTTCAATTGCATCTCCAAAAGGTTGATATTGAGTACCGAATGTTCTTCCGGAAATCCAAGTTTCAAATGAAAGTACCTTCCCGGAAATAGCGTCGAAGCCAGGAAATCCCGTTGAGGATGTATGGTTCATATAGGCTAACCATTTCACATGATCGATTGCCCCAGGAAGACCACCGTTTTTGTGTTCTTGAGCTAAGGTGTTTGTAAATGCGGGTTCGCCAGAAGTAGGATTAATACCACTTGAAACAACTTTTAGTCCCTTATTGGAGGTAGTTACAATTCCATCATTCCCAACATAATCACCTGCCGAGAAATAAAACCAATTTTCTGGGGCAAAACCTTTAGAGAAATCGTCCCATTTGATCATTGTGGTCCCGGGTGCTAACGGTTCTACCGTAGATGAAGAAGCACTAACAACTGAAACTGCACTGAATGTTAAAAGAAGAGATAATACAACAATCTTAACCTTTTTCAATCCCATCCTAAAACCTCCTCAAAATTCATTAGTAGTACTGCAACAGCGAACATCCCATTCTCTAAAAGAAACATTCAATAAAAGTATATTAAAGGAAATAAAAATACTGTTAGTAAATAAAACGACAAATTCTTTTTACTTAGTGAATATCCCAGTTGGGACAAGGGACCTGTCCCTCTGTCCCAAGTTATGGTAAGATGGACAAGCTAATTTGTACGTAATAAAGGGAGATGATGATTGGATGAAGCAGGAGTTTATTGAAGTTATTAATGGGCGGGAGAACAATTTGAAAAATATTCATGTTCAGATTCCGAAGGGGAAAATTACGATTTTTACAGGGGTGTCTGGTTCTGGGAAGTCATCGATTGTTTTTGATACGATTGCACAGGAAGCAGGTCGTCAGCTAAATGAGACGTTTAGTAGTTTCGCCCGTCAGTTTCTGCCGAAATACGGCCGACCTGAGGCTGATGAAATTAATAATCTTTCCACTGCGATTATAGTGGATCAGAAACGACTTGGTGGTAATGCAAGATCAACACTTGGGACGGTTACTGACATTCAGCCTCTGTTAAGACTTCTTTTTTCACGTTTTGCACAACCAAGCATTGGTTGGAGTAATGCATATTCCTTTAATGATCCACTTGGAATGTGCCCACATTGTGAGGGGATTGGTAGAACAATTACATTAAACCTCGATGCTGCGTTAGATATGGAGAAATCCTTAAATGAAGGTGCCATTTTACTTCCGGGGTTTGGTCCAGGCACATGGCAATGGAAAGCATATGCTGAATCCGGTTTCTTCGACAATGATAAAAAAATAAAAGATTATACAAAAGAAGAATATGAAAAGCTAGTTTATGCCGGTGAAGAAAAAATCGTCGTTAATTATATGAATGGCGAAATCAACACAACGTATGAAGGCCTGGTCGTTAAATTTATGAGACAAAATGTGAATAGAGATAAAGATACATCGAAAGCTGCAGAAAAAAAGCTCAAAGAATTTACCACAACGGGCACATGTCCTAACTGCCAAGGGACACGGTACAATGAGAAGGTCTTAGCTTCAACATTCAAAGGCTATTCGATTTATGACCTGACATCGATGCAACTTGATGAATTAATGAATGTTCTTCAACGTTTTGATGAAACAAGTGCGAAACCAATTGTGGATGGGATACTAGAACGAGTTAAAAATCTTTGTGACATTGGATTAAGTTATTTGACCTTAACAAGGGAAACGCCAACTTTATCTGGTGGTGAGTCGCAGCGGGTTAAAATGGTGAAATATTTATCTAGTAACTTAACTGGATTAATGTACATATTTGATGAGCCAAGCACTGGACTTCATCCTCGCGATGTCTACCGATTAAATGAATTACTTGTTAGATTACGTGATAAGGGCAATACGGTATTAGTGGTAGAGCATGACCCTGATGTTATCCAAATTGCAGACCATGTCATCGATGTTGGTCCGAATGCGGGTACTGGTGGAGGAAATATTATGTATAGTGGAAGTTACCAGGGTCTAATGTCTTCTGATACATTAACGGCTCAGTTTCTAAACAAGAAACTGGAAATTAAAAAGAACCCAAGACCTGTTAATGAATTCTTGGAAAGTAGAAAAAGTAGCCTCCACAATTTGAAAAATGTGAGTATTCGCGTCCCAATCGGTGTTTTTACTGTTGTTACGGGCGTAGCAGGTTCTGGTAAAAGTACGCTTGTAAACGAGGTTTTTGCAAAGGATTTTCCAGATTCCATTCGAATAGACCAAAGCCAAGTTCATGGTAATATTCGATCCAATCCGGCAACCTTCTCCGGTATCATGAATTCGATTCGGAAAGCTTTTTCGGAAGCGAATAATGTGGAAAGTGGACTTTTTAGCTATAATTCAAAAGGAGCCTGTGAAACATGTGGGGGCACTGGTACGGTAGAGCTTAACTTATCTTTCATGGATAAAATGGAAATGGAATGCAGCGAATGTCACGGAGACCGTTACAAACAGGAAGTCCTCCAATACCTGTACAAAGGAAAAAATATTGTAGAGGTTATGGATATGTCTGTCGCAGAAGCTGTGGAGTTTTTTGAAGCAAAAGATATTAAGAGACAACTGACAAGCATGGCGACAGTTGGGCTTGGATATTTGTCTTTAGGTCAACCACTAAACACATTATCAGGTGGGGAAAGTCAAAGACTAAAACTCGCAAAAGAGATAAATAAGAAGGGGAATATCTATATTCTAGATGAACCGACAACTGGATTGCATCTATCCGATGTATCCAATATTCTAGTGATTATTGAAAAATTAGTTGAAAAGGGTAATACAGTCATTGTCATAGAACATAACCTAGACGTCATCCGAAACAGTGATTGGATTATTGATTTAGGTCCAGACGGAGGTACTGGTGGTGGAGAAATTTTATTTGAAGGCCCACCAGCAGGACTAATGAATTGTGAACAATCTATAACAGCAAAGTATATTTAAAGGAAGAAAAAGTGTCTAAACCCTAATGTATATTTCATTATTAGGAGTTCAGGCGCTTTTTTTCAGTTAAGGGCGAAGGGACATACCGTTGTCTAACTGACTTTGTTTAGAACATGCTTCTTGTAAAATCATTTATGGGTATTTAATGGAAATTTGTAGAATTAGTTTGAATAAATGTGCAGTCTACTCATACTCATAAATTGAGGTGATCAAATGGATTATAATAATTTTAAATCAATTAAAGATTATGGCTTTGAAGGTTATATTCCGGTTACTGAATTGATGCAAAATCATTCGATTGTTCCACATAATAAAGGGGTTTATATGGTGCTCTATACCCCTGATCATTCACCAGAGTTTTTGAGAAAAGGTACAGGTGGTTATTTTAAAGGGAAAGACCCTAATGTCCCAGTAGGAAAGTTAAATGAAAGTTGGGTAAAGGATACGAAAGTAATCTATATCGGGAAAGCCGGTGGCGAAAAAAGCTCTGCTACTCTGAATTCAAGAATAAAGCAATTATTAAAATTCGGTAGTGGAAGAAATGCGAGCCACTACGGCGGAAGGAGTATTTGGCAAATTGAGGATATCAATCATTTGATTGTTTGTTGGAAGGAACTACCTGTCGAGGATCCTAATGATGTAAAAAATCAATTGATTAAGGGTTTTAAAAAGATACATAGAAAGAGACCATTCGCAAATATGGTAGATTGATTTAAATTTGTGTGTAAAGTTCAATTTTATATGGATTAGTAAAGTGAGTGAACAGGGAGGATTGTTGTTAATCCTCTCTTTTATTTTGTACAGACGAGGTATTCAGTGGATGTAATAAATGAAACTAAATCATGTTTCATTCGTAAATAAGGTATAAGAAAAAATGAACTTTGGCCAATTAAAATCCCATTAGGCGGTGGTATGGTGGAAAATCATGTAGATGACATTAAAACAAATATAGAGAAACTAAGGAGTACCATAAGTAAAGAACTTTCAAAAAAGCTTGATTTAAATAAATGTGAACGAGTGGTTGATAAACTGGGGTCTTTTTCGGAAGGTTGCGTAGAATGCCAGCAACATCTACTGGATTTAAAGAATCATTTTAATAAAATGGTTGCGAAAATTAATGAAATTGATAAGGACAGTAATCATCATAAACAAATGATCAAAGGAATTGTTTCACATCTCCAGAAGGAGCATAAATTGGTGCCAGAAGGATTTTACCTATCATTATATATGTCTATTGGTATGAGTATAGGTGTAGTGTTTGGATTAACAATAATTGATAATTTTGCGTTAGGTATATCGTTTGGTATGAGTATGGGAATTGCGCTTGGTGCTGGTTTGGATGCAGATGCTAAGAAAAAAGGTAACTCAATATAGCCTTTAGGACACTCACAAATGTGAGTGTTTTTTGGTTTGTTTCGGCGTTAATTAATAAAAAATTTGAACTTCCTTAAAAGTTATTGGAAAATTTTATGATATACTAGCTTAGTAGAGGAGGCAGTGTCATGAAAAAACAGCGATTACGCATTGTGATGACAATCATAGTATTTTTCTCGTTGGTTGCTTGTAGTAACTCAACGGATGAGGCAAATGCAAAACCAGAAAATAAATCATCAGAAACTAGCACAAATCAAAAAACAGAGGAAAAACCAGCTACCGATGAGGAGTCAGGTGAAACAGATAAATCTGAAAGTCCTGAAAATACTCAGATTAAAAACAAAGAAGAGACATCAAAAGAACCATCTACGACTGAAAATGATGAGACATCAAAGTCTAGTAACAACAATGAAATAACAAAAGGTATGAAGAATGCATATCTCAAAGAATTAAATAAAATGGAAGAAACAGATAGAAACGCCGAAGATACAGCAACAATGGCAGAATTGGAAGAACAAGAGGCGGCACGGTATAAAAAGTGGGATGAGAAATTGAACGAGATATATGGAATGTTAAATGAACAGCTTGACTCTGAACAGATGAATCAATTACGAGAAGAACAGCGGAATTGGATTATACACAGAGATGAAACCGCAAAAGAATCATCACTGAAATATAAAGGTGGCTCGACGGAAACCTTAGAATATGTAGCTACCCAAGCAACTATGACACGGGAAAGATGCTATGCATTGGTTGCTAAGTATATGAATTGATAGTTTAACATTTAAGATAAAAACGAGTTGGCGATGAATGCCAACTCGTTTTTTTATATGGAATGCTCAGAACATGTCCCTTGACTCAAGCGGGATAAATGGACCTGTCTTACTTGCCTTTTCATAGCCGCTATGTTTAACTAGTATCTAGTTACTTAATAATCTAACAATTCGACTAGGGGAGCATGTTTGTGCTGAGAGATAGAGATATCGACCCTTTGAACCTGATCTAGGTAACACTAGCGTAGGGAAGTGGAGTTGGCACGTTTATGTGTAAACTAAACGATATATATTGCCGAACCCATTTCTAGTCACTAGTAATGGGTTTTTTTATCTCCCCCGAAGTCAGATAGGAGAAAGGGGAAAATGGATATGAGTAGTCTTTTTACTGATCGTTTATGGAATCGAGTGGAGCCTATTTGGAATTCGTATTTGGAGCATCCTTTCGTGAAAGGGATTGGCGAGGGTTGGTTGGAAAAGGATAAGTTTAAGCATTATATGAAGCAGGATTATGTGTACCTGATTGAGTATTGCCGACTATTTGCGCTAGGGAGTGCAAAGGCTCCGGATTTAGAAACGATGTCCATATTTGCAAACCTTTTACATGGCACGTTGGAGATGGAGATGGATCTACACCGTCAATATGCCGCAAAGTTTGAGATATCTCCAGAAGAGCTTGAGGCGACTAGACCTGCATCAACTACAACATCTTACACAAGCTACATGTTGAATGTAGCGCAACTTGGTGGTGTAGAAAATGTTGTCGCTGCAGTCCTAGCCTGTGCATGGAGCTATAACTTTATTGGAAAAGAGCTCGTCAAATGGCCAGGAGCAGTTGCTCATGAATTCTATGGGGAATGGGTGAAAATGTATTCATCCGATGAATTTTCAGCGTTGGCCGAAGATTGTAAAACGCTAATCAATGAAATCGCAAGCGGAAAACCTGAGCGAGATTTAGCAGTACTTGAAGAAATCGTCGTCAAAACGAGTATGTTTGAATATATGTTCTGGGATATGGCCGAAAATCTTGAGGAGTGGCCGATTAATCTATAGGACAAGTGGATAGGTTCCGTGCACAAGTTCAGTCACGGAACCTTTTTTCGTAATAAAATTTCCACTACTAATCGTAGTTTTCTATTTTCCAATGGAATAATCTTGGAAAGTCCCCCAATTTTCATGTCTAGCAAACTGAGGATAGGCAGAAGTGAAGGTAACTATGATGGGAGCGTGGTCAAGAGTAGGGTAAGCATTGAATAAAAATCGATCACCGTATCGAATAGCTGTTAAGGCAAGTGGCAATTCACGTCTGAAGATTTCATTTCGCTTCGCTGCTACTTGTTGGTTATATTCTCCTTGATCAATATATAAATAAACCTGGTAATGGAAGTGACTTCCATCTGTTCTCCATTCACCTAATACTTCATCTCTCATCGAATTGATTTTATCCCAGGCATAATGGTAGCCTATTGTTAAAAATAATTCGGCAGTTTTATCAGAGTGTGTTAGTGTGTAATATCTTGGAATAATGGGTGCCGCAGCAGTAACGCCATCTCTGTATTCGACCGATAGTTTGTCGGGATTGAATGTGCTCAAACAATCATCTCCTGTCGTTTTTAATAAAGGTTAGAAAATGAAACTCCTTATCACTATAAAATGTATGTATATACATAAATTAGGCATTCATGAACAATATTTCTCCTTCTTTAAAAACAAAAAGACCTCCAATGTTTGAAGGTCTTCAAATGCTAAATCGGTCTTCTATTACTGCCCTTTACTGTTAGAGGTATAATCAGTTTTTAACCAGGCGATAGGGCTCATATTTACTTTGTTCACACCTGCATATTTTGTAAGTGTTGTAACAACGCTGTCTAATGGGACCACGTTATACGTATAAGGGAGTTTCTCGTCATAGTTATACTCAAAGATAAATGGATCAGTTGGTGGGTTCATTTTACTCATATTTTCACTTCCAACAATATGAGAAGACCATGCCCAATTTCCAATCGTAGATTTATCATGCCATGTAAATCCTTTTGTAAAAAGATTTTCCCCATTATTGTCCCAACTGCTTCCTGTATACGTTCCATATTGATTGGAAATTTTTGAGTGTACAATTAAGTTTCTATTATAAGCTGCTTGGAATAACTCAGCCCATTGGGCATCCATATTTTTAGTATCTAATCCCTGAATTTCCGCACCTGTGATTGGCTCGTTAATATCATTGAATACAGATGTATCTGCTGCAATTGAGGCACCATTTCTAGCATTTAATGCTCGTGAAAGTGTATCTGTACCGAATTCAGCAATTGCGGTAACATTCTCTAAAATCGCTTGATGAGAGGAATTATCCAAATACAAGTTGTACGCATGACCAGAACCTTGGCGAATCATAGGGATTCTCTGTCCAACATTGGTATACGTATTATAAGCGAGTGTTAAACGTATTCTTTGATTGCCGTCCTTTATCTCATTACCACTACTAGACACATAATTCACATAGTCTTTATCACCTGAACCCGATAAATGTACCTTACTGTGATACGCAGCATAGGCCATGATTTGTTCTTTAGTGGCACCTTCATTACGCATGTTGTAATACACGCTATCGGAATTCAATTCATTTGAAGCATATTTCTCTTCCATAAACTGAATCGTTTGGTAAATATCACTATCTGTTGAAGGATTTTCATCCGCAGGTAATCCGAATTCAGACCAGGAAATCGTGATGTTGGAGCCACCGTTCTCTGTATCAATTAATCCATCCGCTGCAATCGGAAATTTACAATGGTCAATCCATACATTATTGGCGCCATTAATTTTAATATAAGTCCAGCCTACTTCCTTGTGTTTTCCTGTATCATCCCATTGCCACATGCCATCAAAGTTCAGATTACGAATGACGATATCGTTCGTTGACCGTTGTAATTTAAACTCGACAGATCGAATCGTTTTTCCTTTTTTTGAAAAAATCGTGAGTCCGTCAACATTATCAATATTAAGTTGTGAAACACCAGAAGCTGCTATTTTTGGATTGGTAAATCCGTTCATAGGATCCCGGTATTTCGTAATGAAACGATACTTCTTTGTTTCTTCAGAACTCAAATTTAAATGTTTCCAGCCAAAATTTAAATCCTTGACAATTTCAATGACTTTCACACTTCCAGCTTGTGCATCCAAAATGGCCTGTAAGAACTCTCTTTCTGTTTTAACCTGTCGATAATAGGGGGTATCAATGTATTCACTTCGGTCATTCACCCCTAATGAAGCATAACCAGATACAGATAGAAAACTATTGTCATACTCTTTTATAGACCTAGTAGTGTTGGGGATTGAATCGATTTCTGCCGCATGAGCCGTTCCGTTTCCAGTTAAGAAAAATGGTGCAAATAAGGATAAAACCAGGACCCAAACTATTGCTTTTCTAAATTTCATACTATACCACCTTTGCATTTTTTTATTTTGTGATGCAAACCAAATGCTAACAAATTTTTATAGTTCACCTCCAAGCGTACATCTAACGGTAATCATCAGATTAGTTTGTAAACCTTTTCATTAGAATGAAATCAAAAACTTCTCTATTAGTTTAGCAAGCTTCTTATTACATATTTTGTGAGAAGAAGGCATTAAAGTTTACATTTTCGTAGATGTTTAAGGCCTGTACGGAGGAGAGGGGTGCCTTTTTCCTAGTTTCTCTTTTATTTCCTAGGTGTAAAGTTGTGATTCCTCAAAAAATGAAGGATATGGGCAGATGAACATGTAATAAAAAGAACATAACTGGAGTACAAGTTTAAGCGGGTGAAAAATGGGAAAACGAATAGAGAATGTTGTTGGCTCATTTGGAGAGGAGTGGAATAGTGGTACAAAAAATAAGTGTTTCTCTTCGTGAACAGCCTTTTTATATCAATCGTTTTAGTGGTTACTATCCGTCGATGGCAACACATCATCTGCACCAAGATTACGAAATTTATTATTTATCCAAAGGGGAACGGATTTACATCATTAATGGGGAAGAGTACCTAGTAAAGAATCAGCATCTCGTTTTTATTGATAAAAATGTGATTCATAAAACGGTAAAAAAAAGCAATCAGGTGTATGAGCGAATGGTGATAAATTTTAGGGAGTGCTTTTTGAGTTCAAGCGAGCAACAGATTGTAAAGCAGCTTTTTGAAAATGGACCTAACATTATTTCAATTCCCCCCAAAAAGAGAGAATTAATCAATAACATTATAATGAACCTATTCGAGGAATATCAGAAGAATTTAAAGGAAAGGGACTTGTACCTTAAATCTTTGTTATCACAGTTATTAATTGAAAGTAATAGATTGTTAGAGAGGGCAAGTCCTATAAAAACGAAAGTTTCGGGCCCACAAGATAAGACTGGTAAAAATGAAATTGAAAAGATTATTTCATTTATTAATAACAATTATACAAATGACATTTCCCTTGGTGTACTATCTTACCAGTTTCATGTGAATGAGCAGTATATAAGTAGGCTCTTTAAAAAATACACAGGATGCAGTTTTATTGAATACTTAAATGCGATCCGAATAAATGAAGCAAAAAGGTATTTAATACATACAACCATGAAAGTGAATCAAATTGCAGGAAAAGTGGGCTATTCTAATCATGTCCATTTTTGGCGGGTATTTAAGAGGAATACAAGTCTGTCCCCGAATCAATTTAGGATACTAAATCAGAACAATCATCTATAATTTCTTCAGTTGGTTGAAGTACTGACTATAAAAGTTGCAAAATGTAGCATAATAAAAATTAAAACTAACGATAATATAAATTTGATGGTATTATACGTTAAGAGAGAAAATACATAGTAGAGGTAGTTTAATGTTACATTTTATTAATCAATTTGAACAAGCTTTTCATTATTCACCTATAGGTATGGCTTTAGTTTCATTAGAAGGGCAGTATATCAAGGTAAATCCAGCATTATCAAAGATTACGGGCTATTTGGAAGAAGAACTGCTATCACTTACTTTTCAAGAGTTCACACACCCGGATGATCTAGAAGAAGACCTCAGACATGTGCAGGATTTAATTGAGGGAAAAAAAGTGTCTTATGAAATGGAAAAGAGATATATTCATAAAGATGGAAACACGGTATGGGTTTTTCTTTCAGTTTCCATTTTTCAACAAGATGATAAAACACATTATTTAATTGCCCAGATTCTAGATATAACTGAGAAAAAGAAATTAGCACTTAGTATACTCGAAAGTGAAGAAAGGTTTCGAAACCTCTTAACCTACTCACCAGACCCAATCTTGGTATTTGACGGAGAGATTATTTTATACGCGAATGAGTCGGCAGCCAAACTAGTTGACACGTCTCCTGAAGATATGGTCGGGGAATTTATTATAAAATTCATTGATCCTACCATGCATGATTTGGTTCAAACCCGTAGCCAAGAAATTATAAATCAAAATAAGGATCTTCTGAATTTTGATTTGAAAATACGTAGTAAAAATGGCCGCACTGTTGATACCGTTTTTTCTGCAGTTCCAATCTCTTATATGGAAAAAAGGGCGATTTTAGTTAGTTATCGTGATATTACGATACGAAAAAAGATGGAACAAGAATTAACGGAGAGTGAAGATCGGTATCGACAATTAGTCGAGTATTCTCCATTGGGGATTTTAGTTCATCAAAAAGGTGTTATCAAATATGCCAACCCTACAGCGTTGCAGTTATTAGCGATCACAAATGCAAAATTGATGGATGGTATTCAAATTAATGATATTATTCACCCGGATTTTCGTCTAATCGTTTCAAGAAGGATTAGGAATATCGAAGACAATGGCAGATATGAGCCAACCTTATATGAAAAATTCATTCGATTAGATGGTGTGGAGATTGATGTTGAAGTAAGTGGAATCCCGATTCAATTAAACGGGGAATCTGCTGTCCAAGTCGTGTTCTGGGATGTGACCGAAAAAAAGAAGGAAGAGGACTTAATTAGGTATCGTGCTTACCATGATACATTAACAGATTTACCAAACCGACTTAAATTCCAGCTAGATTTAGCGGAAGAGATGGAAAAGGATTCAATGTTTACCATTATGTATTTAGATTTGCATGGCCTCAAATCGGTTAACGATTCGAATGGTCATCAAGCTGGTGATATGGCTCTCATTAAAGTAACATCTCGTTTAACGGGGGTCCTAGGGTCTATTGGTCTCACCTACCGTTTAGGTGGGGATGAATTTGCGATTGTTCTTCCAGGTCGGAAAAGTGAAGAAGAAATCAGAGAGACCGCAAACAGTATAGAGAAAGTTATAAAGCAGCCAATTTATATTGCAAATTCGATTGCTGAAATTTCAACAAGTATTGGAGTTGTCTTCTATCCAGATCATGGGGTAGACATGGAGTTACTTCTGCGTCATGCTGATTTGGCCATGTATCATGCAAAGAAAACGAAGACCTTATATAAAATCTATGATAGATAAGAAGGAAAATTATTGTTGTACTATAAGTTTGTCATCATAGACTTTATCGTAAACGACATGTATATGTCGTTTTTTTTGGCCTTTCTTCTATAAATTCCCTTTCGGATTTATTTTCGAAATAATTTGATATTTCGGTTGACAACCTCTTGTGACTTCATGTACGCTAATATTGTAAAATATTACAAAAAAAATACGACATCTCTTATCGAGAGTCGGGGGAGGAACCTGGTCCGTTGATCCCGCAGCAACCGTTACAAGAATGTAACTAGGTGCTAATTCCAGCAAGCATTTGCTTGAAAGATGAGTGTGGGATACATATTGCCTCTTCCTCATCGGAAGGGGCTTTTGAATTTCATCATTCTGAAATGAAGAACTTTCCTATTTGTAAGGTGAGTAAACTTATGGGAAATGTCGTATTTTATTTGGTAAAAATAGCTAAGGGAGAGATTTACGATGAGTTTGTACAAAAAGGAATATTTCGGAAGACTACCAGAATTGAAAAAATATGCACCTGAAGCATTTCAATCATTTATAAAGTTTGATAGCCAAGCATTAGCTGCAGGTAAACTTTCCGTGAAGCAAAAGGAACTGATTGCAGTGGCAGTAGCTCATATTACCGGTTGTCCGTACTGCATTGATTTACATGTTGGGAATGCAAAGAAGAATGACTCTACTAGAGAAGAAGTGGCAGAGGCTATTTTTGTTGCAACAGCATTAAAGGCAGGTTCCGCTCTAGCACATGGTGTGAATGCACTCAATGCCTATGATGGAAATGGTGATGAAGATCTATATAAAGAGGCTTATTTTGCAAGACTAAAAGAATTTGCTGATTTAAATGGTGAGGCTTTTAAAGCGTTTATTGATTTTGACACGAAATCTCTTAAGGCGAAAAACTTAACAGAAAAAGAGAAAGAGTTAATTGCTGTTGCATGTGCACACACAACAGGTTGCGCATATTGCATTAACTTACATACAAAAAATGCCAAAAAAGCGGGTGCTGATTTGGAAGAAATATCAGAAGCTATTTTCGTTGCAGTTGCGTTAAAAGCAGGTTCTGCTTTGGCACACAGTGTAAATGCGCTTAATGCGTATGATGAGAAGTAATTGACCATATAAAGTAGCTTATTTTAAAAATTTTATTGAAGGGGAACACAAACCTATCCAAAGGTCTGTGTTCTCTTTTTATTTGAGCCATAATTTCACATAACTAGATCGAATAGGAACAGTAACCTTAAATCATAAGAAAATCTTAAGAATTGCATGCAGTGTTTGTTAAGATTTGATTGATATCCTTTCCTTATAGTACATTCTAAGGAGTTGATAGAAATGGTGAACACCACAAGTAGGAGTGAACGTTATGAATATATTGGTTTGCGATGATGATCAAGCCATTGTCGATGCGATCGGAATTTACTTAGAGAATGAAGGCTATACCGTATGTAAAGCTTCCAATGGAATAGAAGCAATTGAGGTCATCAAGAATCAGGAAATCCATCTTATTATCATGGATCTTATGATGCCGAAGATGGACGGAATGAGAGCGACTATGGAAATTCGGAAAGAGAATAATATTCCTTTAATCATGCTTTCTGCAAAATCAGAGGATCATGACAAAATATTAGGCTTAAATATTGGCGCAGATGATTATATGACGAAGCCTTTTAATCCGTTGGAATTGATAGCAAGGGTTAAATCCCAGTTAAGAAGATATACAACTTTCGGTGGACTTGATATGAGAGCTAATGTATTTCAGACTGGGGGATTGATTATCGATGATGAAAGTAAAACGGTCACTGTTGATGGCGAGGAAGTCCATCTTACTCCGGTTCAATATAAGATCGTAAGGCTTCTGATAGAAAACGCGGGAAGAGTGTTCTCAATCGAAGAGATATATGAGAAGGTATGGAATGAACCCTCCTTTAACCCGGAAAATACCGTTACCGTTCATATTCGCAAAATTAGAGAGAAAATCGAAATTAATCCGAAAGAACCAAAATATTTGAAGGTGGTGTGGGGAGTTGGATATAAAGTGGAAAAAATATAGCCACTCGATTATTACGAAAATGATTGTTTTTATCATTGCAATCTTGTGCTTTACAGGAATGGCTCGAGCGGTTGTGGAAGTGGAGATTGTGAATGATGGGAATTTTAGTAGCGTGACCGAAGAGCATTACATAGAGAGCATGGCCTATGTAAAGGAAAGTGAAAGGTTGATAGGAGACCTCACTAGTCTCTTAGGGGAGTATAAAAGTGAGAAATATATTTTAAGTGGAAAAACCATTGGTCAAGATGAATGGAAGCAAGTAGAAGAAGATTTATATTACACAGAGTTTCAACATTCAAGGTCTTATAATCCTGAGTTAGGTGAAGAGAAAAACTTTGATAAGTTCAAAGAAGAATATGCTGATAAACTCACTAAAGCGAAAGATCAGATGATCAAAGATGATTTGAAAGATTTTCATATGCTCGTGCAAAATCTTGAAGATTATGAGCCAACCTTTTATGCAAGTGATGGTACCAATGTGTTCGCAAATAGTTCGAAAACGAAAAAAGAACAGTTTGAAACGTCACCAGCATACATGATTTTTGAGGGATACAAACAAGAGTTTTATCCAAACGAAACAGAGAAAAATGAACATTTATATCGAATTACAGAACAAATCGATGAAATCGATATGGAAAACACCGTTATTTTTGTAGGGTTTCCAAATCAATTTTTAAATGAAAAAGCGGAAGCGTGGGAAGAAGGAAAAGCCGTTGCTACTACAAGCTTATATCAATTATTAGGATACTTAGCAGGATTCATTCTTTCATTTATTTATTTAGTACTTGTAGTTGGTAGAAAGTCATTTCGTGATCAAGAGTTATCCTTCCGTCCTGTTGAAAGACTATATAATGATATAAATATTGTTATGTGTATTCTTCTTTTTCCACTATGGATAATGTTAGTGGATGATGTGTTTGAAAATATGACGAATATGTTCACCATCATCACAATTCCGATTGCGGCTTTAGAATTATTGTTGATACTGCTACTTATGAAGCATGTAAAAAATAAGACGCTTCTTAAGCACACATTGATCTATACATTAATCTATAAACTAGTGAAATTTATTGGAGATGTCTATAAAAGCGGAAGCATTGCTGTAAAGACCGTATTACTTGTAATTGGCTACCCTCTATTGATCGCTATCACATTTTTCATGTTTCCAATTACGATTGGGCTCGCCGCCTGGTTCGCCTATAAAAAGGTCAAGTCCTTCCAGAACATTCAAAAAGGAATCGAGATTGTTAAGGATGGCAATCTTCACCATCGAATAGAGGTTGAAGGAAATGGCGAATTCGCAAAACTTTCTTCGAATGTCAACAGCATTACAGATGGATTGAAAAAAGCAGTAGATAGTGAGTTGAAAAGTGAGCGGTTAAAAACGGAGCTTATCACCAATGTCTCACATGATATCAGAAATCCGTTAACTTCTATTATCACTTATGTTGATTTATTGAAACATGAAAAGGATCAAACAAAAGCAAGTGAATATATTGAAGTACTTGATCAGAAAGCACAGAGGCTCAAATTGTTAACAGATGATTTATTTGAAGCATCGAAAGCTTCTAGCGGAAATATTCCAGTACAAGTAGATAAAATTGATATCGTGTCATTAATTTCCCAGGGTCTAGGGGAAGTGAATGATAAGATAGAAGCAATGGGCTTGGATATGAAGCTGAATCATCCGGACAATAAAGTCTATGTTACAGCCGATGGAAAATTATTATGGAGGTCCATCGAGAACGTCTTATCGAATATCTTTAAATATGCACTTGAACATTCAAGGGTCTATATAGATATAGAGGATTTAGACAACGAAATACGAATCTCTTTTAAAAACATCTCAGCCTATGAGTTAAATATCTCAGCAGATGAACTAATGGAGCGTTTTAAAAGAGGCGATGAATCTAGAAACAGTCAGGGCAGTGGCTTAGGACTTTCAATTGCGAGAAACCTGATTGAACTTCAAAAAGGCAAATTTAATATTCACGTTGATGGAGATTTATTTAAGGCGATTATCTATTTACCAAAACATCTATCTGAAGACGAGTGATTGGCAAATTTGTAACTAAAAAAAGAGTAGGATTTCATGTGAGTCCTATTCTTTTTTGTGAGATAAACTTTTATTTTAGATTATTGTCTTACTAAATGAAGTTCAACAAACTAAAACCATATACTGATCCCACAGCAAAAATAATGGTCCACATGGCTAAACTAATAGTCATCCATCCTACCACGCGAACCTTAGAACTCCCAAATGTGAGTGCAATTATAGCTGCAATGTCAGTACCAATAAAAATGGGTGCTAATAAGGCTAGCCCTGGGATTCCATACTTCTCCCAAATTTCCCGAGAACGTTTCTCTTTTTTTGTTGGATTCTTTTGGCCATTCTTTTGTTTTCTATTATGCCTCCATTTATCAATTTGCTTAAAAAAGACACCAAGTAAAAGAATTAGAAAAAAATTACCACTGAATGCTACAATACTAACACCTATGGGCGCTAATCCCCAAAGGATTCCAAGCGGTACTATTATAGAAACATCCATCCACGGAGCTGCAGCAAATAAAAATAGAACGATATATTGGATAAATATATGTGCGTCCTGTGCCCATTCAATCAACAGTATCACCCACCTAATTTACGTATTCAGACTAATATTTTTATTATAAAAAAATAAGTTGGTGGGTGACCATCGATTCCTCTTACATAAAACCCTTTTATCTTACATTTTTGTCACATTAGAAAATATACCTAAAGGTGGCTGGTGCTAAAGTGGTCCAGTACAGTTTGCTATCCTGTCACTCATGAGTTCCCCAATAGTAAAATAACCCCATATATCTAAGAAAAAATAACTAAATTAATAAAAATATTCTAAATATTTATTGATTTTAGACTTGACTGAAATTATAATGGTAAAAATGAAGTTTATACTTCGTATATTAAAAAGATATGAAGTGTGGACTTTATTAAAAAGGAGGATGCTTATGGATAGTAAAGAATCAATTATTGTTGAGGACAGAAGATTTAAACAGTGCACGAAAGAGATGTGGTTGGTATTAGGGCTATTTGTTATTAACCTCATTGTAGTGGGGATTCCTGCTATTGCTTTGGGGTTAAATAAACCATCATCCAACATTACCTTTATTTTAGGATTTCCTGCTTGGTTCTTTTGGGGTGGAATTGTTGGTAGCCTCATCATTTGTATCCTACCTCTATTCATGGTGAAGTTCTTTTTTAAGGACATGTCTATTGAAGCTGAAGAAGAAGATGGGGAGGTAGATTACTAATGCAATGGGATGTATTGATTCCGATTATTATTTATTTAGTTATAACCTTTCTTATTGGTGGCGCACTCCATAAGCACATCAAAAACCGAAAGACAAGTTTCCAAGAAGAATACTTCATTGGCGGACGTTCACTTGGACCAATCGTATTAACATTTACCATCTTAGCATCTGCGGCCAGTGCCGGAACGTTTATTGGGTCACCGGGGGTAGCTTATAATCAAGGGTTTAGCTGGGTATTAATTCTGTTAACTCAAGTAGGTATGGGAATTTATATTCTTGGTATCTTAGGGAAAAAATTCGCTATTGTAGCGAGAAAAATTGGTGCTGTTACGTTAACAGACTTTTTTAAGGAAAGATATCAAAGTACGGCAGTTGTACTTGGAAGTTCCATAGGTATCATCATCTTTATTAGCGCTTACATGGTTGCTCAATTTGTTGGTGGAGCTAGAATACTAGAAGCCATTACGGGACTTCCATATGAGGCAGGGCTTATCTTCTTTGGAGTAGCCGTTGTTGCTTATACAGCCTACGGTGGCTTCAGAGCTGTGGCGTTAACCGATGCTATACAAGGTATAATTATGATTCTAGGTGGAGTTATACTTTGGATTGTCTTTATGGTTAAAACAGATGGTTTTTCTGTTTTAATTGGAGAGTTAGTTGCGAAACACCCAGAAATGGTAGAGTTACCTGGACCAGCGAATGCAACGCCGTTAAATTTATTCTCCTATTTTATTCTTTTCGGAATTGCAGCAATCGGTTTACCACATGCTTCTGTTCGAGGAATGACGTTCAAAAATACCGATGCTATGCATAAATCACTTATCTATAGTGGTATCATCATGTTCTTATTCTCCATCGGATTTGCTACACTTGGACCATTTGTAAAAGTTTTATATCCAGATCTTGCCGTGGCGGATTTAGCTTTGCCGACCATGATATTAGATCTTATGCCTGGCTGGCTTGCAGGTTTAGTTCTTGCAGCTCCACTAGCGGCAATTATGTCTACGGTTGATTCGATGTTACTAGTTACAAGTGCATCCGTGGTTAAAGATATCTACTTGAACTACATAAATCCAAAAGCTAGTGATACTAAGATTGCGAAGCTTTCCTATATGACGACACTTCTAATTGGGGTGGGGGTTGTTCTATTCGCTCTAACACCTCCTGACTATCTACAGTTTATCGTTATATATGCAATCGGTGGTCTAGAAGCAACATTTTTTGCACCAATCGTATTCGGGCTATATTGGAAGAGAGCAAGTAAATGGGGAGCAATTGTTTCTATGTACACTGGTTTAGTTAGCTATATCGTTATCGGTCAATTCTTCCCTAACCCATTTGGAATGCAAACGATTGTTACAGCAACAGCTTTATCTATCTTTGCTATGGTAGTGGTGAGTTACTTATCACCTGCACCAACTTCACAAGTCATTAGAAAGTTTTGGGGTACAGACAAGATTGCAGGGTAAGCCCTTTATAATATTTCTTAATAGAAAGAGAATGAATGATGATGGAAGCCATAAATACTTTAATACGTACACATTATAAGACATTATCAAATGGCCAGAAACTTGTAGCAGAGTATATCATTAATAACCCACGTCATGTCGCTTTGTCTACTGCCAAAGAAGTGGGCGAACTTACAAATACTAGCGAAACTACTGTAATACGATTTTGCTATAAGGTCGGTTATAAAGGGTATAGTCAGCTTCAAAAAGAGGTTCAAAAATCTCTTCTAGAGGATGAAGTTAAGGATCCAATTGTAAAATATCGAGAGGATACAGATGCTTTAAGCAGAGAGGGAAATCTCTTAGCCATTGTTATGGAACAAGATATAAAACATATTGAGGAAACTCTGGGGAGTATAAATAAAGACAAATATCAGAATGCGGTGAATACTCTAGTAAAAGCCAAAAAAAGATTTGTTATTGGTTTAAGAAGCTCCCATGCGCCGGCCAGTTGGCTGTCCTTTAGCTTAAATATTGTAAGAGGAGAGACGTATCTCTATAGAGGTAATATGGATGATTCAAATTATCTTCTATCGGAATTAAATGAGGAAAGTATAGTAGTCGCTATCACTTTTCCTCGTTATGTTCAAGAAACTATTTCTTTTGTTCGTGCTGCAAAGAAAAGAGGAGCAACAATTCTTGTAATAACAGACCATGAATTAGCACCTATAAGTGAATATGCTGATTTGTTGTTTACGGTGAAAGCTCCTAAACCAATTGGATTATCTGGGATGCCAACTATATTTTCATTGTTAAACGTATTAGTTACGGGCGTGGCATCTTCTGGTGAAAAGGAAGTTCAGGAACATTTTTTAAAGTATGAAAATGCTCGTCAAGACTTCTCTCAAGATGTATGACATTACTATTAAAATGTATTGGGGGAGATTCTATGAAAATTGAAAAAGTTGATTTAAAAAGGCTAAATATGCCTCTAAAAGCTCCGTTCGAAACAAGCTTTGGACGTCTTACTTTTAAAGACTTTGTGGTTGTTAGTGTTCATGGTGATGGGTTTACTGGTTATGGAGAAAGTGTTTCACTGCCATTTCCAGTTTATAACGAGGAAACGACTGGTACGGTGTTATATATGCTTGAGGAATTCTTGATTCCACAATTGTTAGACAATGAGATCAATACGCCAGAGGATGTATCTACTTTATTTCATACTATTCGTCGTAACAACATGGCAAAAGCAGCAATTGAGGGAGCAGTTTGGGATCTTTTTGCAAAGCAAAAGGGCATCACACTTGCCGAAGCCTTAGGTGGCAATAAGCAAGAAATTGATGTAGGTGTCAGTATTGGAATTGAGCCCTCTATTAAAGAAGTATTAAGCAAGGTTGAAAGATTTATATCAGATGGATATAAGAAAATTAAAATTAAAATTAAACCCGGATTTGATGTTGAGGTCATCAAATCTATTCGGGAAATATTTGGGGACGATGTTCCATTAATGGCAGATGCAAACTCTGCTTATACATTAGATGATATTGAAATTTTTAAAGCCTTAGACGAGTTTAATTTGATGATGATTGAGCAGCCACTAGCTCATGATGATATCATTGATCATTCTTTGTTACAAAGGGAAATTAGTACTCCAATATGTCTTGATGAAAGCATTCACTCAGTTGAAGATGCAAGAAAAGCAATTGAACTAGGAAGCTGTAAAATAATTAATATTAAGACAGGTAGAGTCGGAGGATTAACTGAAGCAAAGAAAGTGCATGACTTATGCGCAGATAAGGGGATACCTGTATGGTGTGGTGGAATGTTAGAAGCAGGTATTGGCCGTGCTCACAATATTGCTTTAACCTCTCTTTCTAACTTCACAATTCCTGGTGACACATCTGCATCAGACCGATATTGGGAGGTAGATATCGTAGAACCGGAAGTAAAATTGTCTGCTCCTGGAAAGCTAGTTGTACCATCCACGCCTGGTATTGGTTACAACATTAATGAGGAAATGTTAGAAAGATTTGTTATTGAAAGCAAAAGCTATTATTCAAAGCTCACACATAAATAATCATTCATATGCTCATGAAAATTGTATATCTAAAAAATCTAAGGAGGAATTTACATGTTTGATATTATAATCCGTAACGGTCAAATTTTTGATGGAACTGAAAACCCTTGGACAAAAATGGATCTTGGAATTGTAGAAGGAAAGATTACTAGAATTGGTGATTTGAGTCAAGAAAAGGCAGAAACTGAAATTGACGCTAAAGGACTAGCGGTTTCCCCTGGTTTTATTGATACACATGTACATTCTGATTTGCTTTGTACAAAACCAGAGATTCATAAAATTAAAGTTTTACAAGGTGTGACAACGGAACTGTTTGGTCAAGATGGAATTTCGGTAGCACCAGTATCAGAGGAGACCAAACCTTTATGGCAGAAGCAATTAAAGGGACTAAACGGGGATATTGGTGATTGGCCATGGAATACAATTGAAGAATACCTTGAGTTTTTAGATAACTCAACCATTGCAGGTAATGCTACATATTTAGTTCCGCATGGTGCAGTAAGAACGCTTGTAATGGGATTTGACGGAAGAGAATCTACAAAAGAAGAAATGGAGAAAATGAGATTACTAGTCGAAGAGGGGATGCGCCAAGGGGCTGTGGGTCTTTCTTCTGGCTTAGTATACCCTCCTAACGTATTCTCCAATAAAGAGGAACTTATAGAACTTTGCAAAGGTGCTGCCAAATATGATGGTTGCTTTGTCGTTCATATTCGTAACGAGAGCAATCAATCCTTAGAAGCTCTGGACGAAGTGATTGATGTAGCAAGGCAGTCTGGAGTTCGTCTACATGTATCCCATTTTAAGGTTGCGGGGAAAATTAATCGTGATAAATTTGTCAAAGCCTTAGAGAAAATGGATGAGGGACGTAAAGAGGGAATTGAAATTACGTTTGACCAATATCCGTATACAGCTGGTTCGACCGTATTCCATGCGGTACTTCCTCCATGGATGCACTCTGGGGGTACAGCTGAAATGCTTGAAAGATTAATAGACCCTAGTGTTCGAGAAAAAGTCAAAAAGGATCTAGCTACTAGAGATGATTTTGAGAATTGGTCATTAACGTGTGGTTGGGAAAACATAACAATAACCTCTGTAACGACCGATAATAACCGTCATTTAGAAGGAAAGAATATGGTTGAGATTGCGGAAATTCGAGGAGTTCACCCTACCGATGCTGCGATGGACATTTTAATAGAAGAAAATGCAGGGGTTACCATGGTTATTCACTGGGGTGACGAAGAGGATGTTATTTTCGGTATGCAGCATCCCCTACAAATTGTAGGATCAGACGGTATCTTTGGAGGAAAGCCACATCCAAGATTATATGGTACATATCCAAGAGTTCTTGGAAAATTCGTACGTGAAAAGGGAGCACTTTCATTAGAGCAAGCGATTCGTAAAATGACAGGAGCTCCAGCTCAATTATTAAGATTGAGAGATCGAGGCTTATTACGAGAAGGATATGCAGCTGATGTCGTTGTATTTGATCCCAAAACGGTCATTGATAAAGCAACGTATTCAAGCCCTCTAGAGGAACCAGAAGGCATTTTGCACGTTATCGTAAATGGAAAACTAACTGTAAGTAATGGTCAATATATTGGAACAACTGCTGGTCAAGTTATTCGTCGGGAGCAAACCAATGAGAGCAAAGTTCAAGTGTGAAGTAACGGAAGATATTAGGGAATTACAAGAAACCATTCATCTGCAAAAAATGGTTTGGGGTGACGATACAGTCACCTCTTTGCCACAGATGGTTGCTGCCATTCACAATGGGGGAGTTGTAGTGGTAGCCAAAAGTATCGATAACCAGAATATAGTTGGCTTCTGTTATGGTTTTGCAGGCTATGACAACAATACGAAACAAACACATCTTTGCTCGCATATGATGGCGATTGATCGAAAACATCGGAATCATGGAATTGGGAAAGAATTAAAGCTTGTTCAACGTCAATGGGCGATTGAGAATGGCTATAAGAAAATGACCTGGACCTTTGATCCCCTTGAAATTCGTAATGGTTATTTAAATCTTTGTAAGCTTGGTGGATATGTAAGTACCTATATTCCTGACTATTATGGAAATCTTGAAGATAAATTGAATAGAGGATTACCATCAGACCGTTTCCTTATTGAGTGGGAACTAGCTTCTGAACGTGCAGAGGTTGCAGCAAATGGAGATTCTATTTTTGATGACGGTTGGGAGAACTATTCTTCACTACTACAATGGAGGTTAAAGGATAATCATCCAATCCCAGAAAATGTGCAGCCTCTTAGTTACCACAAAGGATTCTTAGTAGCAATTCCAAAAGAAATACAAACAATTAAGAATGAGAACTTTGAGATTGTAAAAAAGTGGAGAGTAAAAACTCGAAATTTATTTACAATTGCTTTTTTAAATGGATATAAGGTAGTCGGAGTTTTACGAAGTGAGGACCCAGTACACTATTATGTCCTTGAAAAATGATATTTTAGAAGTATTAGAAAGACTTTTAATCAAATTCATAGCTAGTGAGAGTAGGAGAAGGATTTCATTTATGTCTACAATCAAGGATTGGATAGTTGAAAACAAGGAACTAATCGTAAAAACATACAACGATTTACATCAGCTTGCAGAAATAAGTTGGAAGGAATTTAAGACTAAAGAATATTTAATAAATCAACTTGAACAAATGGGATTTTCTTATCAAACGTTTCCCAAACACACAGCCATTGTAGTGGAATGGGGTAATGATGAAGATGAAGGACCAACTGTTGCTTTACGAGCCGACATGGATGCATTATGGCAGAATGTGAACGGTGAATGGAAAGCTAATCACTCATGTGGTCACGATGCCCATATGACCATGGTGTTAAATGCTTTGCGATGCTTAAAGGAAATAGGTTTTTCTCCCAAAGGGAAACTAAAGGTCATTTTTCAACCTGCAGAAGAGTCTGGTAAAGGAGCAGTTGCCTTAGTAGAGGATGGTGCAGTAGACGATGTCACCTATTTGCTAGGCATCCATGTCCGTCCAAAGATTGAAATGTCCTATGGACAGGTTTCAGCTGCGATTTATCATGGAGCGACAACTCTATTAAGAGGTATTGTTAAAGGGGTTCAAGCTCATGGTTCAAGGCCGAATATGGGCATAAATGTAGTGGACTCTATTGCAGCGATTGTGAATGCAGTAAACGCTGTTAAAGTAGACCCAACGATAGCAAGTTCTGTTAAGGTTACACAAATTAACGCGGGAGGGGATAATGTAAATATTATTCCTGACGAAGCTACTTTTGGAATCGATGTAAGAGCACAGACAAATGAAGCAATGAAAGAATTGGTACCAATAGTTATAAAAGCTGTAACATCGGCTGGGTCTGCAAACGGTTCAGAGGTAGACGTTCAAATTGCTGCGAGCATGGTCGCGGCTAATCCTAATTCCTATATGGAGCAGGTTGTAAAAGAGGCAGTTGTCGAACAACTAGGGGAATCTGCTTTTGTTTCTCCTCCTATTACTCCTGGTGGAGAGGACTTTCATTTTTACACAAAAGAGAAAAATGAGCTGCAAGCTACGTTGGTTGGACTGGGGACAGACTTAGAACCAGGATTACATCATCCGAATATGACATTTAATCTAAACGCTTTAGAAAACGGTATTGCCGTATTAGCGGGAGCGGCGGTGAAACTCTTTAAGTAACGTACGAAAGAAAATTGTCTATATGGGGGTGTAAACTTGTATAAATGGAATGAAATGACGAGAGATGATTTTAAAGAAATAGCGGAAGAAGCGATTGTCATTCTGCCTATTGGAGCGGTTGAACAGCATGGACCTCATCTTCCAGTCATGACGGACGAAGCGATAGTAAATGAGATTGCAAGAAAAAGTGGAGAAAAAACAGCAATTCAAATACCAGTTGTACTTGGACCAACGATTCCTTTTGGTTTTTCCCATCATCATCTTATATACCCTGGTACTCTCTCTTTAAGTTCTAATACGTTGTTACTTCTATTAAAAGAACTTCTTGAAAGCGTAGTGAAAAGTGGTTTTAAGAAGATATTTATCATTAACAGTCATGGTGGTAATGATGAAATTATTCAACTAGCCGCCCGAAATGCTGCAATGGATTATAATGTAACGGTGGGGGCATCATCTTACTGGTCAATCGCCTCGGATACTATTAAAAACTATTGTGAGAAACATCAATTATCACCTGCACCAGGTCATGCTGGACAATTTGAAACATCGCTAATGTTAGTTATTTATCCCGAAATGGTTAAATTAGCGAACCTAGTAAACGCAAATCCAAGGCGTAACCCTTTGGAAATCGATTTACTCTCTTCTAATGTGAGGATCGAAAAACCTTCTATTTGGAAGGACATCGATGGTTTTACCGATGATCCTAATTCTGCATTTGCGGAGCGAGGTAAAGAACTAATCGAAATTATTACAGATGAAGTGGCTAGATGTCTTATTGAGTTTGGTAAGTAGTAGAAACCGCATTTCAATATGATGCCTTCTATTTTGAGTTAGGCCTGATTCCCATGGAGTAAGATTACACCTCAGGGGCAGGCCTATTTATATATGATTTACTAAAAATAGATAAGTAAAGTATAAGTATTCTGTTACTCTATACATATATAGATACCATTATCAAAGGGGTGCTGGGATGGATACGATTTTAGGCAAAGCAAAGGATGAATGGATACAGAACTATCCATTACTAGAAGAACTCATGTTAACTGAGGAGGTTTTTTGGAACAATCCGAAGTACATAGATTTTGAAAGAGCGATTCAACATGTTTCTTTAGGAATCGAGGATGTCCGTGATGCGAAAGAAAGGCTAATGAGGTTTTCACCTTATCTTGCAAGTGCTTTTCCAGAAACAAGGGAAATGAGTGGAATAATCGAATCGCCTTTAAAAGAAATCCCTGAGATGCAGCGCTCCCTTGAGAGTTTATTTATTGAAAAGATAGAGGGGAAATTGCTCCTAAAATGTGATAGTCATTTGCCGATTTCTGGGTCGATTAAAGCAAGAGGCGGTATTTATGAAGTTTTAAAGCATGCTGAAGATTTAGCCATTCAAAATAAGCTATTATCAACGGAAGATGATTATAGCAAACTCGACAGTGATGCATTCAGACATTTTTTCTCCAAATATTCAATCGTTGTGGGTTCTACCGGAAATTTAGGGTTAAGTATTGGAATTATGAGTGCAAAGCTAGGATTTAACGTAACGGTTCATATGTCAGTCGATGCAAAGCAATGGAAAAAAGACCTGCTCCGGAGTAAGGGAGTAACAGTAGTCGAACATGAATTAGACTATAGTGTTGCAGTTGAACAGGGTAGAAAACAATCTCAGGAAGATCCTAATAGCTATTTTATTGATGATGAAAATTCGACAGACTTATTCTTAGGGTATGCCGTCGCAGCATCAAGATTGCAAAAACAACTTGAAGAGATGAATATCACCATCGATGAAAAACATCCATTGTTTGTGTACCTTCCTTGTGGAGTTGGTGGCGGGCCAGGAGGTGTGGCATTTGGTCTAAAGCTACTCTTCAAAAATCATGTCCACTGTTTCTTTGCCGAACAGACGCATTCCCCTTGTATGTTACTTGGCTTATTAACCGAGCAGCATGATAAGATTTCAGTACAAGATTTTGGGATTGATAACAAAACGGCAGCGGATGGTTTAGCTGTTGGTAGGCCATCGGGCTTTGTTGGCAAAACATTGGAGCAGCTAATTAGTGGGGTCTATACAGTGGAAGACGACCAGTTATTTGCTTATCTCAGTATGTTGGCTCAAACAGAAAATATCTACTTAGAACCGTCTGCACTTGCAGGAATTGCTGGCCCAGCTCGATTATTTGCTGAACCACAAGGCAGACTTTATATCAATCAAAATAACTTAACAGAAAAAATGAAGAATGCCGTTCATATATCATGGGGAACAGGAGGCAACATGGTTCCTAAAGAAATCATGGATTCCTATGTAGAAAAAGGGGGAAAGATACTAAAATAGAACACACATATCTATATAGATACGAGAATTTTTTCATCTTCTTTAATAAATGGCGTACAGAGAGTTCGGCCCAACGAGTGTTTTATTTGAAATTAATTCTATTGTATAATAAATTTTAATAAATCTATTATATAATGAGGTGGTTATGAATGACTGCTGATGAAATAATGAAAGCAATTCAAGAAATGGATAATGGTGAACGGATAAAATTACTTAATATGTTATTTGATAATTTTTTTGACAGCAGACCCCCAAAAGATCAAATTATAAAAGAGAAAGAGGAAATTTTTTGGGGTAAAGAAGATGAGTAAGGCAGGCAAACGTGGAGAGGTTTGGATAATTGAATTAAATGGAAAAAGAAGACCGGTAGTGATTGTAAGTAATGATAATGTAATTGTAGAATTAGACCAGTTAATTGCTACAATTACAAGCCAAATGGCAAGAAATGAGTTTGATGTTGTGATTGAATACTGGGAAGAAGCGGGCTTGGCTAAACCTTCCATTGTCAGATGTTCTAAACTAAACACAGTACATTTTAAAGAATTACTATTTAAAATTGGAAAATTACATGAACATGATTTAGACAGAGTATTGACGGCGATACGAAAATACTTTTAAATTTTTATACTGTATAGATGATGTTAAAAGGACCAGCCCCGAGTATGCAAAAGCTTTACCGCACTCGTGGGCTGGTTCTTTTTCCAAAAGAGAAACTGGACATTAATGAACTTTTAATACTCGCACGATTAAACCTTAAAAAAATGAAATATTTCTTTCAAACCATTTTAACAGTCCCTTAATATCCACTTATTACAATGAGGTAGATAAGTGAATATTAAGGGGCTTTTATTGTGAAATAAAAATACCCTAAAACGACAAGGAGGCTAAGGAAATGCCTAAATTAGTAATCCTAAATACGAATTTTAGTAATGAATATATACAGGTTGCTGAAGCAATCAATGAACAAATTCAACTCGAAAGCCACCCCAATGCTGTCATAAGAGACGTCTATCAAGAGACAAAAAGCCACATTCATGAATATAAGAAAAAATTATATGTAAAATGCTACACAACAGGAGGCAGGCAGTACTATAAATATTTTCACTATCAGCAACAATGAAAAAAGGGAGGAGACTGTTTTGGATACTGCGACACATATTATGACTGGAGTGGGATTAGCGGGTTTATCCTTTCTTGATCCAACCGTTGCTCATCATCCAGAAATACTCTCATCTATTGTTTTTTGTACGATTGTAGGCTCAAATGCTCCTGACATAGATGTCATTCATAAATTTAAAGGGAATGACATCTATGTTCAAAAGCATCGGGGCTTTAGTCATTCGATCCCAGCCCAAGGTTTTCTGGTCCTTTGTATTGCAGGTGTTGCTACGATTGCTAATGGGGGATTCTACTTTTCCACCTTCTTGTTTTGGTCCTTTTTAGCCGTCCTTCTACATGTGTTATCCGATATCTGCAATATTTATGGAACACAAGCCTTAAGACCGTGGAATAACAAATGGATTGCGTTAAATATTCTGCCTATCTTTGATCCTTTTATTATGCTCCTTCATATACTTGGTACGGTTTTATGGATCATTGGATTACCACCTGGAATTATTTTTTTAAATGTTTATATTCTTGTGTTGGTCTATATTTTGCTCCGTTACGTCATACAACAAAAGTTGAAAAAACTACTGCTATCCCATAGTAGTTCCGGCGTTTCCTATACGCTAATCCCAATGTTTCGCATCAATCACTGGGGGATTATTGCCAGTTTTAATGATCACTATAAGCTTGGAAAATATGAAAATAAACGTATTACTTGGTCAAAAGATATAGTGAAGGCAGATGAAAAAAACAAAATTATCTCTGCAACACATAAAGATACCTTTGTTCATTTTTTAAGAAAACATTCCGAGTACGTACATGCCAACATTATCGAAAAAATGGATGGGTATGAGGTACATTGGTATGATCTTCGCTATCAGTCTAGATTGGATGAACCTTATGTGGTTATTATCAAATTAGATAGAAAGCTTAATTTTGTTAAAAGTGAAGTAAAACGAGGATTTATTACAGTTATAGAAAAAGCATGATATAGTCCCTCTATATATGTTAGTGGTAGAGGTAGTCAAATACTTAAAGGGCATTACTGGAACAGCGGTAATGCTATTCTTTTTTACATAAATTAGGAGTAAGGACCCACATATTTCCTTTTTATATGAATATAGTAAAAAAGTTATATTTTATATAGTAATTTTGTCTAATTTCTATAGACAAGTACTAAAAGTATAGCTAATATAAATCTTGGAATATAAAGAAGATTAAGATTATTTGAGTGAAAACACCTAGTATACGCGCACCTTTAATGATCTTGCTCTGGAAAAGGGTGAGGTATACATGTTAGAAATAACTATTCTTTTATCTTCATGGATAATAGGAATCTTATTATTTTATTTTTTAGTGCCAGTTTCAAAATTTCGCTTAGCAATTATGGGCTTCCTTATTATGCAGTTTATCACATGGCCATTAGGGTTTCTTGTATCCGAGTTTAATTTGATCAGTTATCCAGTTCGACTTTTTGATGATGCGGCTCGAACTAGTTTTACATTTGAATACTTTGCGTTCCCAATCGTTAGTGCTATGTATAATTTATATTATCCACGAAAATCAAAGTTAGTAGGATTTTTATTTACAAGTGTATTAGTATCTTTATTAACAGGTATCGAAGTGATGCTTGAAAGATACACAGATAACATTGAATATATAAATTGGAGATGGTACTGGAGTTGGATTTCAATGTTTATTACTTTATATATATCGTTGGGGATATGGAAATGGTTTATCGGAAAAGGGCCAGACAATTAGGTTTAAATAGCATAAGTCCCAAAGGACTTATGCTATTTTTGATTAATGTAAAGCTTTTTTCAATGTTTCAAGATTTTGTCTCATAATGCTAAAATAATCAGCACTGTTTTTAATATCCTCTTCTGTAGCTGATTCCAGGTTATGAAGAGTTAGAGCTTCTGCGTTGATTTCTTTTTTTACCATTTCAGATACTTTTGAAGTAAGATTTTGCTCAAACAATACAAACTTGATGTTATGTTCTTTTGCTAGGTTTATAATGTGTGTTAAATCCTTTTGGGTAGGCTCATTTGTTGGTGATAATCCAGAAACACTTATTTGTTTAATACCATACCTAGATTCCCAATATCCGTAAGCTGCATGGGATACTAGTATTTCTTTCCTAGAAGACTCGTTCACAACATCCATGAATTCTTGGTCTAATGCATGCAAGTTTTTAACTAGTTCATCGAAGTTTTTCTCAAAGTCTTTTTTAGTCTCTGGTTTTAATTCCTCAAGAGTATGAAGAATATTTTCAGCCAACTCTACAGCTAAAAGAGGATCTAACCAAACATGTGGATCAACGTCCCCATGATGATGGTGGTCTTCCGTACCTGATCCACTATCAACTTGCCCCTCGTGTTCATCATGTTCATCATGGCTGTGGCTTTCCTCGTTATTCGAATCAGATTGATGGTGGTCGTGTTCGGTTTCATCATCATGTACTTCGTGTTCTTCTTGTGCTTTCAAAAGTTCCATATCTCCTGTAGCCTTCACCAGTTGAACCTTTTCATTTTCCAATGTTTTAATGGCTGCATCAATGAATCCTTCTACTCCTGCACCAACATAAATAAGAGCATCTGCTTCCGCAATCCCTACCATTGTTTTGGTAGTAGGTTCGAATGTGTGAGCGTCAGCGCCTGTAGGGAACACACTTAAAACTTCTACATGTTCACCACCAATTTTTTCTGTGAAATCCTGTAATGGAAAAACTGTAGTATAGATTTTAAGTCGTTCAGATGGTGTAGGGGTGTTCTTAACTTCGGTTGTACTCGTTTTGTTTTCTGAAACACATCCAAACAAAAATGTGGTTGCTAATAAAACGAAAAATGCAATAACGTGCCTAATTTTCATCAATTTCCCTCTCAATCATAATCATTTCGATTTACTCGGTATATGTAAAGTTATATCGTAAACATTACGATTATGAGACCAAAAAAATTTAATGTTCAAGCACTTGGTGCATTTTTTTAGTCGCTTTAATTCAAACAAATCGTAATGATTTCGTTTTACTTAAACAATATTACGATAGAACATATAAACTTTCAAGTAAAATTTTGGAGTGGAAATGATTTATTATTTATTTTCTTCAAGAATAGGAGAGTCATTACCTTTTCTCCAATTTGGTAGAGGCTGGTACACGTGACCTATCCCAGAGGTTTCCAATTTTGGAGTATTTAGTACCTTTTATGATTTTAAAGGAGCATGTTTACATAATCACCTAGTCAACGGGCCATAACATGTATAATCCCAATATATCCCGAATTATCCAAAAATATGGCATTTGAGCAATTATTCGAAAAAGATATACAATTTTATATGACATCATTGTTCGTGGTACTTTCGTTTCAAAAATCTTTTTGGAAAAAAGTATTACCAAATACAATCTTTTCTAGAATAAAAAACTCAGGGGGTATTTAGGTACATGAAAAAACGACTATTAATATTATTTTTAGTACTCGTGATGGGAATCATGACAGCTTGTGGATCAGGTCAGGAAGCAGGTGGGTCAACTGACGGAGGAAAGTCTAGTAGTGATTCTACAAGTTTACTAGAAGAGCTAAAAGAAAAAGGAACCGTTAGAATTGGTTTTTCAAATGAACCACCATATGCCTATCAGGATGCAAAAACGGGTGAATTAAAAGGAGCAGCCGTTGAGATTGCTACAAAGGTCTTTCACAATATGGGAATTGAAAATGTAGAAGGTCAAATAGCAGAGTGGAATCAACTCATTCCAGGAGTAAAAGCTGGTAAGTTTGATGTAATCACAGCAGGAATGGCAATTTTACCAGAACGTGCTGAACAAGTGCAATTTGGAGAACCAGAAATTCAATATGGTGAAGGTTTAATTGTTGAAAAAGGAAATCCATTAAATCTACATAGTTACACGGATATTGCTAATAATCCTGATGTGATTGTAGCTGTCATGTCTGGGACAACTGAAATAGAGTTTTTAACTGAAATGGGTGTTAGTGAAGATCAGATTCTTGAGGTTGCTGACATTCCAGCTACATTCTCTGCCGTCCAATCAGGTCGAGCACAAGCGACAACAGGGACCGAAATGACAGTGAAAATGGCCCTGCAATCTTCTGACCAATCTGCGTTAGAATTTGTTGAGGATTTTGAACAACCTGATATAAAAGGTGTACCAAGTTTTGGTGCAGCAGCTTTTGCTCAAGGTAGCGACGAACTCAGGGAAGCTTACAATGCAGAGCTAAAGAAACTTAAAGAAAACGGAGAGATTCTTGATCTCATTACCCCATCTGGTTTTGGAGAAGGGAACCTTGTTCCAAACGATTTAACAACGGAGCAAGTGATCGAAAGTTTAAAATAACACGGGGAAAAGATAGACAGATCTCCCAAATGGGAGATCTGTTTTTTAGCGGAATTTTGTGTTCAAGACGAGATTCGGATAGTTAAAGGGGATTGTGAGAAATGATATGCAACTCTGCGGTTAAAGCGCAATTATGCAAAATAAAAACGCAATTCCACCGGTTTAATCAAAAAAGAGGTGAGTCCAATTAGTCAAATAGGTGAGATCTTCTCAATTTTACTTCAAGGTCTAAATATTACGATTACAATTTTAGTTACATCTGCATTTTTCTCCTTTCTAGTTGCGTTTTTAGCGGGGTTTGGCCGTTTATCGAGGAATATATTTATCCGAAAATTTTCGGGTTTTTTCGTTGAAATCTTCCGAGGAACTTCTTTAATCATTCAATTATTTTGGTTTTTCTATGCACTGCCAATTTTGTTTGGGATTGAATTAGGTTCTGAATTTTGGGCTTGTGTGATAGCCATTTCAATGAACTATGGTGCCTATATGTCGGAGACCGTTCGTGGTTCGATTCTCTCCGTTTCACACGGACAAACAGAGGCCGCGGTTGCTCTCAATATGTCACGCTTTCAGCGGATGAGAATTGTGATTTTGCCACAAGCGGTACGGATGATGCTTCCGGAATTCGGTAATTATTTGATACAAATGTTAAAGGCAACTTCTCTAATATCACTAGTAGGCTTGGCTGATATTGTGTATAAAGGCCAACTTTATACAAATACCAATCTTTCTTCTACGCCTACCGTCTACTTACTAATTCTTGTATTCTACTTTATTATCGCCTTACCTTTAATTGGTTTAACTAAGTGGGCGGAAAAACAATCATCGAAGGGAGTGGCAAGTGAATAATGTGGGATTGGAATATGTTTTTTGGATCACTTCCGATGATTTTTAAAGGGCTGTGGGTGACCGTTGGGGTAACAATTGCTTGTTATCTTTTTGCGATGGTGTTTGGATTTGTTTGGGTTTTTCTAAAACGAATCCCACTTAAACCCTTTCAGTGGATTGTGTCATTTGTGCTTGAGTTTATTCGCTCGACACCGCCACTTGTGCAATTGTTTTTTTTGTTTTTTGGGTTACCAATGGTTCCATATGTTGGCGTGAGCTTAAGTCCATTCACGGTTGCGGTGCTAGGTCTTGGTGTTCACTATAGTACATATATATCTGAAATCTATCGTTCTGGTATTCAATCTGTGGATAAAGGGCAATGGGAAGCCTCAATCGCTTTAAATATGTCTGTGAAAGATAGATGGACAAAAGTCATCCTTCCACAGGCGATTCCTCCAACGATCCCGATGCTAGGGAATTATTTAATCATCATGTTCAAGGAGGTCCCTTTGACATCGACCGTTGGGGTTGCTGGTATGTTGCTTATGGCGGATAAATTCGGTGCGAGAAATTGGGCTTATTTAGAACCATATACATTAGTGGCTATTTTCTTCCTGCTATTAAGTTATCCATCAGCAATCTTAATCAAAAAATTAGAAAACAAGATGAACCGACGATTTGATAAGAAAGATCCAACAGGAGCTAAGAATTTAAAAAAGGGAGTGGCAATCGATGGCTGAGCCGATTGTAACATATAAAAATGTGACAAAATCTTTCGATGAGGTAGATGTCTTAAAAGGAATTAACTTAGATATCGCACCAGCTGAAAAGATCGCACTAATCGGACCGAGTGGGTCTGGTAAAACGACGATTATTCGGTTATTAATGACATTGGAGGAACCAACTTCAGGGGTCATCGAGGTGAATGGCCAAAACCTCTGGCAAATGGAGAAAAAAGGTGAATTAGTCAGAGCTAATGAAAAGCACTTAAGGCAGATTAGAGGGGATATCGGGATGGTATTTCAGCACTTTAATTTGTTTCCGCATATGACTATCTTAGAAAATTGTATGACAGGTCCCATTAATGTGAAGGGCCAATCAAAGGAAGAAGCTAAGAAGAATTCAATCGAAATGTTAGAAAAAGTTGGTTTAGGTGATAAATTAGAAAACTATCCAAATCAGCTTTCAGGTGGTCAAAAACAACGGGTAGCGATGGCACGCGCGCTCGTCATGCGTCCGAAAGTGATGCTTTTTGATGAAGTAACCTCAGCCCTTGACCCAGAGCTAGTAGGTGAAGTACTAGAAGTGATCCGTGAAATCGCCAAAGAAGGCGAAATGGCAATGGTCCTGGTCACACATGAAATGGATTTTGCACGAGACGTCGCCGACCGAATTATTTTTTTAGAAAACGGCGTAATCGCCGAACAAGGAACACCCGAAGAAGTACTAGAAAACACCGAAAGCGAACGCCTTCAACAATTCCTAAGTCGTTTCCGGTCTTAAAAATCGAACGTGTCATGATTGGGTCATGGGGACAGTTCCCTTGACCCACGCCCAACAACTAAATGCTAGAAAAAAGTAGAGTTGATGATCAAACAGGATCGGCAACTCTTTTTCTTGTTGGAGTAACAAAGAAAAGTAAAGTGAAAATAGAGAGTTCTATATGAAATCTAATTGTTTAGTTATTTATAAAGGATTAAGAAAAAGCTACAATATCATTTACAAGATGGTTGGAAGCAATCATTTTAGAAGATATTATCTGTGGTGAAGAAGTGGTGTCACAATTGAATAACATTTGTTAGCAGAAGTAGGACACCTTCGTGGATATTAATTTTTATAATTATTAAAAGCATTTAATAGTTTATCGAGTTCTTGACTACATTTGATTGTTTCTCTATTTAACAGGCCATTCGAGCTAGCAAGACGAATCATTTCATCCCTTTTCCGAACGATTGATATAATAATAGATTCCCGATTAAACTGTGTATTTTCCTGTAACAATTTTTACACCTCTTTATTCATTTAACGCTTCAAAAAAACAAATACAAACACTATTATGCAAATTTTTTTACATAAAGAAAAGACCTTCGACAAAATAAGTCAAAAGAAGATAAAAAAGTATGTGACAAAAATGTGAAAAATATAACTTCCACTTTACATAATGAGATATTTTTAATTGGTTGATAGAATAGTGGAGGGGGTACATTTCAATCCAATAACTAACGTGACAAAAATGTTAGATTAGTCCGCCAAAATGTAAGATTAGTCGATGGTTTTTCTCGTTTAAGTATACTATATTTAAGAATAGGTCCAATTGCGTCGACCTATTAATCGTTTTATAAGGAGGTAACAATGGGGGAACTGGATTTCATATTAATAATCAAAATGATTATTGTTGGGCTCGTACAAGGTTTTACAGAACCAATTCCGGTGTCATCTAGTGGGCACGTCATGATTGCGAGTGAAATCTTGGGGTTAGGTGAACAAGGATTTACTTTTGCTATCTTAACAAATACAGCTTCACTCTTTGCGATACTTTTTATTTATCGAAAAGATATCACAAGACTTGCAGTAAATTCATTTCATTATTTGAAGACGAAAGAACTTCGTTATAAGAGTGACTTTCGGTTTGTTTTCTTTATCGTTATAGGTACTATTCCAGCAGGTGTTCTCGGGATATTATTAAGTGACTTTATTGCAGAAAATGTTAGCATGACGACGATTGCGTTGATGCTTTTCGTCACAGGAATTGCCTTGTGGTTAATTCGCAATATGAAGGGTAATAGAGGAGAAAGTGATCTTACAATCAAGGATGCTTTCATTGTTGGACTGGGGCAGGCTGTGGCATTAACACCAGGTATCAGTCGTTCAGGCGCTACCATTATTTCAGCCGTTGCTGTTGGAATGAAACCAGATACGGCTCTTCGATTTTCATTTATGTTGTATATTCCCGTGAGCCTCGGAGGAGTTATTCTAGGTCTTTCTGATTTTCTAAGCGAACCCAATAAAGCAGACTTAGCGATACCGTATTTAGCTGCATTTATAGCAACACTTTTCATGACCTATATTGCCTTGAAGTGGTTTATGGGAATTATGAAAAGTGGGAAGCTATCTTATTTTACATATTATTGTTTCTTAGTGGGAGCATTACTTCTCATTTTCTTCTAACACTCATAATATTTAAACGAACGGTGCGATAATCCATGAAAGGTTATCGCTTTTTTTGTTGCTCTAATTCAAAAGTACTAAAAAAGTACTATTTATCCAAAATTATACATTTTTAAGTATCTTTGATACAAAATACCGTATTAAAGGAGGGAGAAAGATGCCATCATTTTTTAAAAAGAAAGAAAAACACCCACAAGAAGTCTCCTTACCTGAGAGTCAAGTTTTGGAGTCAAAGCAAGAGAGTATTAGTGGTCACGTAGATCATACAGTAGAAGAGGTTAAACAAATTTTCGAAAAGGATATCGACTTTTCAACTAGAAGGTTTCATTTATTTGGTGAAACCTTATCTGTCGTCCTGTATATGAGTAGCTTAGTTGATCAAGAAAAAATTGATCGAGATATTATCAAGCCTCTCCAAGAGAAAAGACTTGGTGAGACCTACCTTCAATCCAAACTCAACACAAATGGTCTTATATCCACCCTCCTTGAAGATGTGCTCTATCATTGTTCAGGAACATCTGAGTCAATATTATCATCTTTATTGTCTGGTTTATTAAGAGGGAAATGTGTTGTTCTTATAGATGGTTCCGAGCGTGCTCTTCTTCTTGATGCCTTCAAGTCTGAAAAGCGGGGTCTTACACAACCTGAGACTGAGAGAGTGGTTCGAGGTCCTCGTGATGGGTTTATTGAACAAATCATGACGAATGTATCCCTATTACGTTATCGATTACCTGTACCTGAGTTCAGAATCGAGCAAATGGAAGTTGGAAGTCGTACAAAAACAAGAGTCGGGATTAGTTATATAGAGGGAATTGTTAATAAAGAGTTATTGAATGAGGTGAAAAAGCGTTTAGATCGAATTGATATTGACCGTATACTGGATGCTGGATATATTGAGCAGTTTATTGAAGATAATCCCAGGTCTCCGTTTCCACAGGTTCAAAATACGGAACGGCCAGATAAAGCGGTAGGAAATTTACTAGAAGGTAGAGTCGTACTCCTAGTAGATGGTTCGCCGTTTGTATTAATTGTACCTGCAGTTTTTAATCAATTTTATCAAACGAGTGAGGATTATAATGAGAGATTTATGATTACGAGTGCAGTCCGCTTGATTCGATTTATGTCTCTCATCTTTTCATTAACGTTTTCCTCCTTTTATGTAACGGTTCTTTCATATCATCCAGAAATGATTCCAGCGAAATTTGTTGTCGCTGCTTCAAGCGGTCGTGCTGGGGTTCCCTTTCCCGTGTTTATTGAGGTGCTACTGATGGAGGTGGCGATGGAAATATTACGTGAAGCAACTGTCCGAATGCCTCAGCAGGTGGGTGGGGCACTCTCAATTGTTGGGGTCCTTGTTATTGGACAAGCAGCTGTTTTGGCTGGGTTTGTTAGTCCAATTACAGTTGTTATTATTGCATTATCAACGATTGGTTCGTTCGCAACACCTTCGTATAATGCAGCAACAGCTTTTCGAATGTTGCGTTTCCCCTTAATCCTTCTCGCTGGAAACTTTGGATTACTTGGATTAGCGTTTGGGGTTATTTTCGTTATCAATCATATGCTATCATTGCGTTCCTTTGGCCTTCCATATATGACTCCTGTTGCCCCTGGAAACTTTACAGGCATTAAAGATTCATTCTTTCGTGCTCCGCTCAGATGGTTAAAGAATCGCCCAGCAGAGTTAAAGCCACAGGATATAAAACGGATGGACCTTAAAAGTGAAAGGATTCCGAAGTCGTCATTGAATGGTCAAAAGGATGGTGATACCAATGGATAAGCAGCGCGAAAAAATTACAGCGGTACAAGTTGCATTTATAGTCATAAGCTCTATCCTTGGTGTTGCAATGCTCGCCTTTCCGAGATTTGTTGTCAAGGGGGCAGGAATTGGCGCCCCATTTGCGAGCATAATTGGAGTTGGAATTACTTTCATTGGTCTTTTAGCAGTTGTGTATTTGGGAAAAAGATTTCCGAAGCATACCTTCATTACATACAACGAAATCATCTTAGGTAAATTTATTGGTCGCTTTTTTAGTGTAGCGATCATTCTATTATTCACGATGAACATGGGCCTTGAAACCCGACAATTCGCAGAAGTTGTCGCAGGTGTACTTCTACCGACTACACCCATTCAGATAGCCATCTTTATGATGATATTTTTATGTGCAACAACGGGGTTTCAAAATGTTTCAACCTTTGCCTATATTCATTTTTTCTATATGCCTTTGATCATTTTTCCATTTGCACTTGTCTTACTTCCAGCCTTTGGAAATGTTGAGGTGTATCACATTACTCCAATTCTGGGAAATGACCCAACATGGAGTGAATTTTTAAAAGGGAGTATTGTGGTCACGCAGTCGATGTTAAGTTTTTTCATTATCACAATGGTCATCCCTTATATGAAGCAACCGGAAAAATGTGTGAAGGGTGGAATCTGGGGGCTTCTGATCGCGAGCATTATTGTCATCTTTATTGTATTCATGACTGTTGGTGTATTTGGAGATGAGGAAATTCTTCAAACGATATGGCCAACATTAATCCTAGGTAGAATGATAACCGTTCCAGGCGAAGTTTTAGCTAGGGTGGATGCAATTTTGGTGATTTCTTGGATATACGGTGTTTTTACAACACTTTTATCCTATTATTTTCTAATTGTTCGAGGTATAGGGGAACTTTTTCGATACTACAATTACCGAGTGATTGCATTAGCAGGTTTTCCGATTGTCTTTTGTATAGCCATGTTTCCAAGAAATATTTATCATATGTATGAATTATTAATGCTCGTTACATTTTCTGGCCTTCCTTTTACGATTGTATTTCCTGTGATTCTTTTAGGAATTGCAAAGATTCGTAAAAAAGGAGGGATTTCAGCATGAAAATGATACGAGTTGTTATGCCGCTTCTTGTATTAACTCTTTTTTTATCTGGGTGCTGGGACAGGTATGAGCTAGAGGATCGAGCAAATATACTGGCACTTGCGATTGATCTTGCTGAGGGGGATGATGAAACTGAAGTAACACATCGCGAAGGAGACTTTCCAGGAGGACAAAAGGATATTTTATATAAGGTTACTGCTCAAATCGCATTACCTGGAAAAATCAAGCTTGGCCCTGAAGGCGGTGGTGGGGAAGGCTCTGAAAAAACTGCGTGGTTATTAGAAACATATGGGCATACGATAAAAGATGCCATGTCCAATCTTCAGCAACAGCTCGCTGAAAAATTATATTTAGGTCATTTACAGATTATTGTCGTATCTGATGAAATCGCTAAGAAAGGGATATCGGATATAAGTGAATTTTTAAAACGTGATTATGAGGTCCGAAGAACAGCCTGGATGGTAATAAATAAAAAGAATGCAGCAAAAGTGTTAAGAACGGCACCACCACTTGAAACAGTACCTGCACTTTATTTGGGCGATACACTTGATAATGCGGTCCGCTTTGGAAAGCTACCAAGTGAATATCTCGGAAACTTTTGGATAGATGTTTCAGATAAAGGGATTGACCCAGTTCTCCCAGGGATAAAAGTCATTAACAAGGATCGAATTATGGTTGATGGAATCGTCTATTTTAGAGGTGAAAAAATGGTTGGACTAACGTCTCCAATGGAAATTGGTGCGTTTATGGATATGAAAGAGAAGGCTTCCGGCGGTTACCCTGTTACTGTTTCGTTAGATAATAAGAGTGTTTATATGATTCAAGCTCAAGAACGAAACTCAAGAATAAAAGTTGATGTGAAAAAAGGAGCACCGAGTGCAAAAATTAATGTAGAGATAGATGCAATTCTTGAGGAAGCCATTGGCGTAACCGTGAATGGCGAAAAAATCAACCAAATTGAAAAAGCAGCCAATAAAAAGATGGAAGAAGTTAGCAGTAAATTAATAAAGCAGCTACAGGAGAATGGGTCTGATGTTCTAGGTCTAGGCGCCAGAATCAGAGCCAAATTCGGTACATATTGGGACAAGGAAGTGAAAACCGATGAAAAATGGTCTGAAATATACAAAGATATGGAGATAAAGGTTACATTCAATTATAAAATCCGGCGGACTGGGTTGGATTGGGAGTAGGAAACAACGTTGGATATCGGTGTTTGTGATGGGATTAATAATTTCAGTTGTTTCACAGAATTGAGATTGTGAGATATTACATAAGAAGAATGCGATAGTTCTAGAAGGATTATCGCTTTTTTTGTTGAAGATATCTATCTAAAGCTGTGCCTTTTTGAGTTGAAACGGCTAGACAAATTACAGGAGAAGTGGGGCTTGTAAGAAGGAGTGTCACATAAGATGGATTATACAAGTTTGATTATGATGGCTATTGTATGGGGAGGTTTATTATTTTACTTTTTAGCTCCTACACAAAGAAAATCGGAAACAGTATCTCATGGAAAAATAAATTTTGTTGATGCGTTAAAGTACAGTTTTGTTAACGTAACCTTTCATAAAAAAGGAATTTTAGCATTAACTTTAATTGTGGTTACCATATTTGTAACTTCGTGGTCGCAACAACAAGCGGAATTATATAACGAAATGCATGGAATTAATTCGCAAACAGAATCCATAAATTACACGCTCGGGGTAGTTATTTATTCATTAATGATCTATTTGTTACATATTATTGGAAGATCCTTAAAGATCTTAACAAATGATCCATAAAAAATAAGATGTCCCAGCATAGAGACATCTTTACTTATTTTTAGCAATATCTTTTCTATTTGGAGCAAGTGGCGGTTGTTCCAACCATTTATTTTTCGTCATTATATTAAACCATTCTTTAGTAATCATTAGATTTCTTAATATGATTTTCTCATAAGTTGCTACGAGGTCAAATCTCATGGCAGAAGCTAGTCCTGCACCGTGATAAGATTGTGCTGATTGTAATAAGAAACCTATATGAAACATCATCAACTTATCGGAAAATGGTGAATCTTGAGAGTTAGTTACCTCTGTTTCCCAGGACATGGGAACAGGCAAATTATCCGCTTTAAGTAATTTACTCAGTGCTTGAATTTGTAGATCTGATGCTTTTTCTGCTTTCTCTAAAAATTTTCTAACTTCCTGTGATTGAGTTACTTGGCTAAATCCTATAGAAAGTGACTTTTCTAATATTTTCTTTTTTATATTAAGTGATAAGGCGATAATTTCTGTAGCAGCTAACGGCCGTTGTTCTCCGAAAAAATCACCTAAAAATTGTTGGCCTGATACATATTCTGGACCTTTTGCCGGATAAAAGTAGGGATCTCTTTGAAAATGTCCCTTTTCCAATAGTAATTCAATTGTTCTATTGTACATATTCATTCCGTCATTACAACATGATTGATAAAAGTGTCTCAGGTCCTTTCTTACGGAAGAACTAAGGGCTGTAGAATGTCCTAATATACCATGAAGGGTCATTATATGTAGATAGTGCAAACAGAAGATGTCAGTGAACAACCTTTTTGTCGTCTTGTTTAGATCAGACTCGCTAAATCCGATTGGAATTGGGAATTCCTGACTTTCTATGAATGTTTTTAACTGCTTTTTTTGTTGCGCAAATATCTTAACGGCATCTTCGAATAGCTCTTTTATTTTCTCATCTTCTATAATGGAAAACATATATTTATTTACTGTATCAACTGCAGTTCCGTTTACATATTCTCCCCATAGCGTTCCTATTTCAGCCGACGTGAGTTTTAATGCTTCTTTATCCATCCCAATCACCTCTTGCTAATCTTTCCCTGAGTATGGTGTTTTTATAATTTACATGATTAAAGCGGAACTACTGTTATGGATTAAAGTCCAATACTTCCAAGAGTTTTTCTGTGTTGCCTACGATGGTCAAGAAAAATGGTTTGTTTTCGTCGTCAAACAGCATTAGATATGGGTCCTCTTGACTAGGAAGAATAATGGTTACTTCATCTACAAGGTCATCAAACCATTTATTTCTTACCATAATATTAGGTTCTAGTGGAATTCTTACCATAAATCCTTTAGTGGGAATAGGGTTATATTTTGCATATACACCGGTTATTCCCTTAAGAAACTTCTCTACTTCATGTTGTACATCCGTGTTTAGTTGTACATTTTTTATAACTTTGTCTTGATCTATATCGAATATTTGTATTTGCTGATTCGTTTGAGCAATAGCATTTGTTGATAGTAATTGAAAAATAAAGAGAAATACGAATACCTTTTTTACCATTTGAACCACCTCAGGTGTATTGTTCCCCAAAAAGAAGGTAAACAACTAAATATACGAGAACAGTTAAAAGAGGAGATTAGTATTCACTGTAATCCTTAAAATTGGATTGACCGTGGTAGCTTTAAGGGGATACTTCAAGACTAAGCTTTTGTGGCATGTGACAGTAGGTATGGTAAGCCTTACGATATGTAGTTAATCATGAAAATTGTATATTTGAAATGAAAGGATTGAGAGCGATGACAAATTACATTAAACAGAGAAGAGTCATTTTAGATTTAGCAGTGACGTTAGATGGTTTTATTGAAGGGAAAAACGGAGAAGTGGATTGGTGCATTATGGACCCTGATATGGAATTCACTGATTTCTTAAAACAAATTGATACTATTTTATATGGTAGAAAAAGCTACGATTTATGGGGGCAATATACTCCAAATAAGGGAGAGTCTGATTCTGAAAAGGAAATTTGGAAATTGGTACATAGTAAAGAGAAATACGTGTTTTCCCGAACAAAAAAGACGGACCATCAAGCGATATTTATCAATGAAAAGATTGTTGAAGAAATAAATAAATTGAAGAAAAAACCTGGTAAAGACATCTGGCTATATGGCGGCGCAAGTCTCATTACAACGTTTATACATTTAGGACTTGTTGATGAATTTAGATTATCTATTCACCCTGTTGTTTTGGGGGAAGGAAAACCATTGTTTATTGATTTGAAAAAGAGGATAAATTTAAAAATGGTTCAAACAAGAACGTTTTCGTCTGGAGTTGTGCAAATCATTTATCATTGGAATGGACATTCAAACTATCAATCATGAGGAAGCGAAAAATAGAAATTATTACGAGAAAAATTTAGGAAAAAGAGTATGAACAGAGACAAATAGACACACAGCTACAATGGAGGATCATCGAACGGGTGATCTTTTTATTTTAGGTGTTATGGAATATTATGTAATAATGATAACTGAGTGTAACTCGGACCATTCCAACCATGACGAATTCAATAGTTTGGAGGATGATTATGTGTAAAAAAATAGGTCTGATTCTTGTATCCATGATGTTTCTTTTCGTACCTTTATTAGCTCAGGGTGCACCATCATTTGATACGGAAGATGTTGATGAATACGTTACAAATTATATTAAAAAAAATGGACTGCCCGGTGCAGCCATTGTAATCGTTAAGGATGGAACAGTGCTATACGAAAAAGGATATGGGCATGATTCTGAAGGTGAACCACTTACAGCGAAGTCTAAAATTGGCCTTGCTTCTGGTACTAAGCCATTTACTGCATTTGCTGTTTTACAATTGGTCGATGAAGGGAAAATAAGGCTGGACGACCCGATTGTAGATTATCTCCCGGAACTTACAATTAAGGATAATAGGTGGAAACAGGTGACTGTACGACAATTGTTAAGTCATACCTCAGGACTGACGAACCCGACTATTGTGGCCCCAGCGAATACATTAAAAGAGGGAGTAGAACGTTTCTATGATTGGCAGTTACAATCGGATCCTGGCCAAAAATATTTTTATAGTAATGCAAACTACTGGACTCTAGCATACTTAGTTGAACAGATGAGCGAAATGACGTTTCATGATTATTTGACACAAAAGGTATTTGTACCACTCGGAATGAATGATTCTATTTCAGTCGTTAATTCAGGTGACATTGAAGAATATGGAATACCTCGTGGATTTGTCACATTATTCGGCACTGCAATACCATGGAGAGAGCTTGAAAGTATGTTTAGTGGTTCGGGAAGTATCTTTACGACAGTTAGTGATATGGGGAAATGGCTCTCTATGCATACGAACGAAGGGAAAAACGATAAAGGGGAATCTTTATTATCGCAAGAGCTATTAAAAGAATCATATTCACCACAGCCTGGTAGTGAAAAATATGGACTTGGCTGGTCGATTAGCTCTCCAAATATTAAACCAGCCCGTATCTCTCATAGTGGATCGATATCTACTTTTCAATCTCAACAAGATATCGTTCCAAGTAGTGGTTATGCAGTTGCCGTATTACTCAATAGCTTTACTGCTACTTTCGAACATTCGTATGAGATAAGTTCTGGAATCATACAATTGACGGAAGGAAATGTCCCAGAATTAAAAGCCCCAACACCAAAAATCATTGATTATTCACTGGGTGTGTTGACACTCGTTTATTTAATCTTAGGAATCAGAGGAATACGAAGAAGTAAAAAATGGACGGAAAAACGTAAGAAACATACAGCGTGGAGGTTCTACTTCCGATTGATTCCTCAATTGATACCTGTTGTGGGAATTGGCTGGTTATTATTTATTGTTCCGACCCTAGAGAATAACAGTTCGACGATTCTGGATGCGTTCGGTTTGTTTCCTTCTGCGATGATCTTTTTGACAATCACTTTTATGATTGGATTGGTACTTACTATTTTGAGAATTTACTACCGATTAAGGGAACTTGATTGATGAAAGGTATATTGAGAAGCTGTAAAACTATAAATGCTATCCCGCAAATGGCCTAAACGGTATATCACAAGCTCGAGAAACGATAAAAGGTATACCGCAAATGGTCTAAACGGTATATCACAAGCTCG
>NZ_NSEB01000018.1:0-88110 GCF_002734215.1 Fredinandcohnia onubensis | reverse complement strand
CTCGAGAAACGATAAATGCTATCCCGCAAATGGCCTAAACGGTATATCACAAGCTCGAGAAACGATAAAAGGTATACCGCAAAGAGCCTAAACGGTATATCACAAGACCGAGAAAGAATAAATGGTATACCGCAACACAGCATAAATGTAGTATCATCAACCTTTGTGTAAAAAGAGTCAATAAAATAGTGAAATAAGTAAAAAAGACGATCAATCCGATCGTCTTTTTATGTAGAAATTTTCAATCGTATTGTTGGAATATTATGTTAGTATGGAAGAGTGATTGAGATTATTTAAGGGGCGAAATATTGTAATGACAATTAATTTTAAACAATGTAACCTAGAGGATTTACACATACTTCAAGAAATTAGTTATGAAACATTTAATGAGACGTTTAAGGATCAAAACTCACCCGAAAATATGAGTGCTTATTTGGAAAAGGCATTTAATTTAGAACAATTGGAAAAAGAAATATCCAACATTTCATCGCAATTCTTTTTTGTTTATTTCCAAAATGAACTCGCTGGATATTTAAAGGTCAATACAAATGATGCTCAGTCGGAAGAAATAGGGAATGACTCTCTTGAAATTGAGAGGATTTATATAAAGAACAAATATCAAAAACACGGTCTTGGTAAATATCTATTTTATAAAGCGATTGAAATTGCGCAGGAAACGAATAAAAAGAGAATCTGGCTAGGTGTATGGGAAAAGAATGGAAATGCCATTGCTTTTTATAAGAAATTAGGGTTTGTTCAAACCGGAGCTCACTCTTTTTACATGGGTGATGAGGAACAAACGGATTATATTATGACAAAAACAATTATGTAGTGAGCCATTTATTGAAAGGTGGATATTCATGTATATACCTAAATATTTTAGGATTGATGATGAAGAAGTGATCTATGATTTTATTAAGGAGCATAGCTTTGCAACTTTGGTTTCCCAATATAATGGGGAGCCCTATGCGACCCATCTTCCATTGATGTTTTATAAATCGGAACATGCTTTATATGGGCATTTTGCACGTCCGAACGAACAATGGCTGGATGTTGAGAATCAACAAATACTTGCGATTTTCCAAGGTCCTCATTGCTATATTTCTCCTTCTTGGTACGAAACAACGAAGGCAGTGCCTACCTGGAACTATGTATCGATCCATATATATGGAAAGCTTGAAATTATTGAGGATAAGAAAGTCATGTTTGATTCGTTAAATGACTTGGTCAATAAATATGAAAGCCCTGACAGTACATACAATCTAAGTGGTGTAGATCCCAGTTATGTAGAAGGGATGAGTAAAGGAATTGTAGCGTTCAGAATCAACATCACAAAGATCGAGGGAAAAGCCAAATTAAGTCAAAATCATCCTACTGAACGACAAGAGTTAGTTATAAAACATTTAGAAAATAGTTCACAACACGATCAAATGCAAATAGCATCTCTAATGAAGAAAAATCTCCAAAAATTAAAATAAAGCTTTAGGGAGTGTGGAAACGGTGACTGCTAATAAAATGGTTAATTCTAAAAGTATTCCTTATAGATTAATAGAACAAAAGGATGAAACAAATAGCTTAGTTATTGTCTTACCAGGGGCTGGATATACAACACAAGCTCCATTATTGCACTTTACAACAGGGGTATTCTACTCGAAAGGTTTTGATGTATTACATATTAACTATAAGTTTAGTAGGGAAGAGATGTCTGCTCTAAATGAAAGGGATTTTGCAAGAGATGTACAACTTGCGATTGACAACGCTACTAAGAACAAGAAATACAGTAATTATTATCTAGTGGCGAAATCTATAGGAACCATCGCTTTGAGTTATTTGCTTGACCATTCAATGCCCAAAGACGCAAATATAGTATGGTTGACTCCTTTGCTACAAAGAGATGACGTATTTAATGCAATGGCTAACAGTGAAAATAGAGGACTTTGTATGATTGGAGATAAAGATAGTTGTTTCATTGAGGAACGCTTTGAAAAATTGAATAATAATCAAAATCTTAGACTTAAAGTAGTTGAGGGTGGAAATCACGCTTTAGAACTTGATAAAGAACCAATTCAATCGATTGAGATTTTAAAAAGTGTTATTTCTGCCATTAATGAGTTCTAGTGACTAGCTTAAATCTTGGGGGTAAATAATGCCGAAAACAAGGTATTCAAAAGTATGGAATCTAGATAAATTGTTCCTAGATGGTCGTAATTCTTCACAACTACATAATCATATAAAACAACTAGAGTTAAAGGTTAGTGAATTAGAAGAAATAATAAATACTTATCAAAACCTATCCGATGTTAGTGAATCGCCTAGAGTCGAATCTGTTATGAAACACATTACTGACATTCGGATACACCTGTCTGAAGCCAAGTCTTTTATAACGTGTCTTCTTGCACAAAACCCAAAAGATCAAATTGCTATGACACTAAGAGGGCAGATATCATCTATAAATGCTGACTTTGAATCAACAATTAAAAAATTTCAATATACCATTTTAAACACAAGCGAACTTGTGTGGGAAGATTTATTAGAAACGAAGAATCTACATAAATATAAGTTTGTCCTTACTGAAATGCGTGAAACAGTAGCAATGTTTCTTTCTGAGGAAGAAGAAAAGTTAGTTTCAGACCTGATGGTTGATGGTTACCACGCTTGGGGTCAGTTTTATCAATCACTTTTAGGTAGTATAAAAGTTAAGCTACAAATCGAGGAAGCACCCAAAGTGCTATCTGTGGGTCAAGCCATTAATTTACGTTCTCACCCAGAAGAACGGGTTCGTAAAATGGCCCATTTTGCATTAGAAGATATTTGGAAAAATAAAGAAGAACAATTTGCACAAATAATAAATCATATTGCTGGTTTTCGATTACAGGTTTATAAAAACAGAGGCATAGATAATGTTTTAGTTGAACCGCTAATGGAGAATCGTTTGAAACAGGAAACACTAAACGCAATGTGGTCAGCGGTAAGTAGATATAAAAAACCTTTTATTACTTATTTAAATGAAAAAGCAAAAATGAATGGCGATAAAAAAATGCCGTCTTATAACTTTTGGGCTCCTATTGGAAAGGGAAATCGAAAGATAGATTACGAAGAAGCCGTAGATTTTATATTGGAGCATTTTAGTCATTTTGGAAATGAAATGGTGAATTTTACTAAACAAGCATTTGATAACGGTTGGATAGAGGCTGAAGACCGACCTAATAAGTCAGCTGTTGCATTTTGTGCAGGATTTCCTCTTTCTAGCGAATCAAGAGTTTTTATGACGTATGGAGAGAGAATGACAAATGTATTAACGTCAGCACATGAATTAGGTCATGCTTTTCACAATGAGGCAATGAAACATGTTGATGGGGTGAATAGACAATATCCATTAAGTATTGCTGAAACAGCTTCTACTTTTTCTGAACAAATCATATTAGATGCGGCATTAAATAAAGCGGGTTCTACTGAAGAAAAATTGTTTTTACTGGATGAAAAATTAAAGCGAAGCGTCATGAATTTTATGAACATGCATTCTAGATTCCTGTTTGAAAAGAATTTTTATGAAGAACGTAAAATGGGAATTGTGTCATCAAAACGCTTAAAAGAACTTATGCAAGTTGCTTTTGATGTGGCTTATGAGGGATCGCTTGATCATGTTTCTTTATACTCATGGGTCTGGACCCCACATTATTATCTTACACAATCGCCATTCTATAATTTTCAATATACGTTTGGGTACTTATTTTCCCTTAGTCTTTATGCAAAATTCAAAGATAAAGGAAAAGAGTTTGAAAAGGAGTACATCGAATTACTACGTGATTCAGGAAGTATGTCAACGGAAGATTTAGTGATGAAGCATTTGAAAGAAGATATCACTTTGGTTGATTTTTGGGAAAATGGAATGAAATTATGTGTTAAAGATGTTGATGATTTTATTAATTTAATAGCTAAATAAAATAAAGTGTGAAGTTCGTTGATCCAAAAAGGATAAACGCATTTTCTGTTAAAGTTACTTAGCTAACGAAAGTAATCCTGCCTAAGTTAAAAAGAAGAAATAATAGCATTTATAGTGTAGTGTAATATTTGTATTCGTAAAAAGGAGGATTCTACTTTTGAATATTTTAATTTTAGGTGCAACTGGACGAGTTGGAAGTCAAATAGTTAATTATGCTCTTCATGACAGACATCATGTTACTGTATTAGTTCGTACTCCAGAGAAGATTCAAATAAATAATGAAAGATTAACTATTATTCGAGGTAATGTTTTAAATAAAGAGGATATTGTACGTGCAATGCAAGGCATTGATGTTGTTATTAGTGCGCTAAATACTGATGGGGCAACAACTTTGTCTGAAAGTATGCTGCACATTATCGAAGCAATGGAAAACGAAGGTATACAACGGATTATTACTATAGGAACTGCAGGTATCCTACAAAGTAGAACCACTCCAAATTTATTACGCTATCAATCAAGTGAATCAAAGCGTAAATCAACCCGTGCAGCAGAAGAACATCATAAAGTTTACGATATGCTTAAACAATCAACACTCGAATGGACTATTGTATGTCCTACATATTTACCGGTTGGAGAAAGTTTAGGTGAATATCGTTTGGAACGTGATTTTTTGCCGCTAGATGGAGTTAAAATATACGTATCGGATACAGCAGAATTTACATATAAGCAGATTGAAAGTAACAATTATATAAAATCACGTGTAGGTATCGCCTACTAATAATATTCTCTAACATTACAACTTGCTGTTAGAAGGTAAAGCAGATTGTTTATGAATACTTACACTTAAAGGGTGCATTAACCAAGTAGGATTGATGCCCCATTTTTATGAGTTATTACTAGGTTTAGTAGAAGGAAGAGGTAATTTCAATATCGAATTAGATTTGTTTGATTCATGAAGCAGTTTAGTTTTAGGGGGAGTTTTCAATGGCAAAGGGGTTGCTTCATCATATTGAAATATATGTTTCAGATTTAAGGAGGACAGTAGATTTCTGGGGTTGGTTTCTTGAGGAATTGGGATATGAACCTTATCAAGAGTGGGAAAAAGGACGAAGCTGGAAAATGGATGAGACATATATTGTTTTTGTCCAAGCTGAGGACAGATTTTTAGATATCCCGTATCATCGATGCCGAGTAGGTCTTAATCATCTAGCTTTTCATGCAAGTTCACGTCAACATGTAGATGAAATGACAAACAAACTTATCGAAAAAGGAATACATCTTCTTTATCCAGAAAAGCATCCTCTTGCTGGAGGAGAGGATCATTATGCTGTTTATTTTGAAGACCCTGATCGAATAAAAGTAGAATTTGTGGCGCCAAAATAGGGACTGGATCGGTCTTCAATGACTTTTTCAACGTAAATCGTAAGAAGGAATATGGTGAGTAATGTCGAAATAGTATTATAACAGCATACGGAAAAGACCATAAGGAGGCATAAGACAGTGGATAAATTATGGATCAACTCTTCAAAATAAAATATTTTGAGGAGGAAAAATGAATGGCGATAAATTTTAATAATAGTAAAAACATAAATAGAGAACAACTAGAACGATTATATAATGATGTAGAATGGTATGCTTATACACAAGATCTAGATGTCCTTCAACAGGCATTTGAACAATCGTTAGAAGTTATATCTGCTTGGGATGGCGAAGAATTAGTTGGGTTAATTCGTATTATTGGTGATGGATTAACGATTATCTACATTCAAGATATTCTTGTATTAAATGCTTATCAAAACCAAGGAATTGCTACTCAACTCATGCAACGGGTTCTCGAGAAATATAAAAATGTTCGTCAAAAAGTTTTATTAACAGATGAAGCCCCTGATGTAAGACATTTTTATGAAAAGAATGGTTTCCATTCTTGCGATAATGGATCTTTGGTTGCATTTGCTAAGTTTAATTAGGGATTTATTCGAGGGTTAGTATAGCAATAAAATACAATTAAGCGTTGCATCATAATATGGTGTAACGTTTTTTCCTTTTATATGATCGGAGGTAAGTCATGAAAAATGAGGATTGTGATTTGAAACACTCAAATGGTGTCAAGGAAAAGAAACTGGAAGTAATTAATGGATACACAATAAAGTACCATGCAAACGGAAAAACAATATGGTCAAAGGGGAAAATGATTGAAGATACACCTGAAGGCTATTGGGAATGGTACCGTTCCGATGGAACAATAAAGCGTTCAGGGTATTTTGAAAAAGGTGAACCAGTTGGTGAATGGGTCACCTATGATAGCAAAGGTGAAAAATACAAAACCACCAATCGTAATAAAAAATAATAGAGTAAATTCTGTTTCTTCTCCATTTCTTATTTCAGCTAAGAGTAGGTTTCTTCAAGAAGATATCCCTTCTATATCTAAAAGTAAGTCGCTGTTTTGCTTCTTAAATATTTATTTATTTCTAGGAATAAGTTAAAATTAGAAAAAAATGTAAAATTAAGGGTGTGTTCATATGGCGACGATAGAGGATTTTTTAAAATTGGATATCCGAATTGGAACTGTTGTTAAAGCAGAGCCTTTTCCAGAGGCCAGAAAACCTGCAATTAAATTAGAAATTGATTTTGGAGAAATTGGGTTGAAACAGACTTCAGCCCAAATTACTCGAAGATATCAACCAGAACAACTTATAGGTACACAGGTGGTTGCAGTCGTAAATTTCCCTCCGAGACGAATCGCAGGCTTTAAGTCAGAAGTACTGGTAATTGGAGGAATCCCTGAAGAAGGTGACGTGGTCCTTTTAAAGCCGGATGAACATGTGGAAAATGGAACACCAATCGCATAGAAAAATTTAAATATGGGGCACTTTCGAGAAGGTGGATTGCTTTTTCCTGTCGCAGATTAATACCTACGAAGGAGTTTAATGGGCTAACAAGAGTAGAATGGGTGCCAGGGCAGCAATTGAATCTATGTTCCATTGCACCTGGCATCGCATTTTTGTCTTATAACGTATTTTTGAACTCTACCATAATCTTATTAAACGAACTTTCTTCTGATGGTACTCAATTTCCAATGAGTCATCCGAAACGGAAAGAACTTTTATGTCAATTTTATCTGGATGATCTACCGGATGCCAAGAAAGGTTGTCTGCGTTATCCACTTCAAGTGTAATGACCTTTTCTTTCTCGTCATACATCCATCTGCCATGATAAAATATTCCTTCATCACCCTTAATTTCTCCCAGATTTGCTAAACCAGTTTCGGAGAGTAGGAGTGATATATATTCATCCTCATCTGTATTTTCCCATGATCCAGTCGCTGGATGGTCTATTATTGATGGATCTATTGGTGTGACCGATAATTCTGGTTGAATTTTTCGTTCCTCCACTATTTCAAGTTCTCTGATGATCTTTGTATGTGGCAAATAGTTGATTTTTACCTTATCACCAATATAATACTGTTCAGGGTGTGTTAAAACATAGTCCTTATTTTCTATTTCTACTGTCGTGTAAGAAAGTGATTTTCTGCCTGAAACCTCTTCATAATAAGATACATAGCCGGTCGCCGTTTCCGTTTTTCCAAAGAGATAGGATGGAAAGTCAAGCAAAAAGTTCCCTCCAATGGCCAATGCGCCTGCTGGAATTCCTAAAAAAATACAAGGGATCAGAATCCATGAAAAAACGGAGAAAAGTATTTCCTTCGTTGTTGTCTTCCATTTTTGAAATGGAGTAAGTTTCTGTAGACGTTTTGCTTTCTCATTTCGTTTCTTTTCTTTGTAAAAGGCCATATTCTTTCGATAAGCAGGATTTTTTCGTAATCGGTATTGTTTATACAAGCCTTCCCAGACAATTTTCCAAAAAAAGATCGTTAGTATCCCAATCGAGCAAACGGAAATGGTTAAAAAATAGAACAGATAATATGAAAAAAATGCGGTTAATAACCATATCGGGATGAATGCAAATAATATGTATAGCATCTAAATCTCCTTTCCTTTTTTTTTATTATAAAAGAAAATAGTATAATTTGGATGCAAATATTAAAGATGTTATTGAACTCTCAGTCTTAGATGATTGGATATTAGAAAAATGTAATGGTGGTGGCGCCGCAATACAATCTGGAATAATACTAAAAGACTAATGTAAACCTTGAGAACATTCATCCTCAAGGTTTACATTATTTTTGTCTTATTTATAAATGCTGCCACATTAGATTTTCAAATGGTCCATATGTCTAAGTTAATTCTCATCATCATCATCGTGGTCATCATCATCCCAATCATGCTTACCACAATTATCGGAGAAAGAAGTTTTGTTACAGTCAAAGCATTGAGCGAATGAATCATCGGGGCATTCCCCTGGAATTGGCTTTAAACGATAAAAATGGTTAAAACTAACCTACCTCAATAGTTGAATAATTTGCCCCTTAGACAAAACATACTCATGTTATTGATAAACCCTAACACAAAACAATTATTCTATAGGGTGTGGTTTGGGCAGGGATACTTTGTGTGGTGGGTCCAAAGACCACAATTAGATCCCTGTTCGCAGGATTCATTGTAAAAGGCTGCCCATTGGTTAATACGATTTTAGTATATGGTGAAATATTTAAGCGTAATTGTCCATCGCTACTCACCAACTGACTATTAAAATAATCTACTTTTACTTTCTGATTTGGGCTTACTTTTACCATAACAAGTGCTTGATATTGTGGAGGATAAATAAGAAGGGCAGGAGCATCTCCATTATAATATCCAGTCACTTGATCTCCAACATTCACCATTACATGGTCTACAAAGTAAGTGGAAGGTGACACCACGAAGTTTACTATTTCTCCCAATCCGTTCTCTACAGTAAATAATTTAAAACAGCCTTCACCATTTTGACCTGTAAAAAAATCACTAATCATTGTAACAGTTCCCTGAAACGAATAAAAATTTGTCATACAGTACCTCCATTCTTTTTAATAGAGATTAAATTAAACAATAAAGCGAGCTTTTTCTTTCGAAATTAGTAGAGACTCCTGATCTTTGTTCCAAGTATCGCTGTTGCCAATCTCATAGATGTAAACTGAGTGCCATTCCATGTTAGTAGGTCTTCGATATAACCTAATGTATCTGAATTTGAAATACCAATGATCCTTCTTGAAACAAGTAAATCATAACTCGTAAACTTTAGATTCATAACAATCGGATTTAAAGCCCCAGCAGCAAGAACCTCGCCTTTGACTGGTTGTTTTAATTTACCATTTCCATCGTAAAGTTGTGATAAATAATCATATCCTTTGTAGCTAATGTCAAGAGTGAAAAGCAGTCCTAATGGTGGACTTGCAACACTTACTTTATAAAGATCTTCATAATTGACTTCGAAAGTATAGCTATTATTATATTTTTCAATATCAAACAATTGTCTTGGAATATTATTTTTGAAGGAGTAAATGTAGAAAAAACCGTACCCGCCACTTCCTCCCGACTCGATACTTACCAATATATCGACTATGTTATCTTTAGAAAAATCCCCAAGGAAGAGTTTAGCATTGTATCCAGCATTATTTTGAAGATTAATTGTTGTAGCTTGGTTAGAACGCCCATCTTGAAGGACAAGTGTAATATGATCTGCGAAGATATCTGTTTCAACGTTTTTTTTACCAAATAAATATACGTAATCAACTATTCCGTCTCCTGTAACATCACCTTGCTTCATATCAAGTAACACTACGTTTCCAGAATAAATATAGGGCGCATCTGTTTGTTCTCGAAATTGCATGTACAAATAAATTCCCTCCAATAAACATTTACAATTGCTTAGTGTACCTTATGCAGGTTAATACCTATATGACATAAGGTTAAGAAAATATTACGTTTAGTAATACTGAATGATTCTAAAGTGTGAAATTGTGCATTGGTGATGATTTATGTAAGAGCGGGAAATCTTTACTAAAAAACAAAAAAGCCTTGTGGTTAATTCCACAAGGTGTTTTTGTCTTTAATATAAAGTAGGGATTGGGTAACAGGCAACCGTTTCAATTAATCTTTCATCAAAACCATAGAATGTCCAGAATGTACCAGTCCACCTATATCCAGCAACCTCACCAAATTGGAGGTACGTCGGATAAAACCAGAATTCCTCTCCATTTACTAACCAAACATATGTGTAGTTAGATAAACAGTCAACTAAATAGTGTGAAGGAAACGGTTTAGGTGGAGCGTATGGAGGGGGTGGGGATTGTGGTTGTTGTCTCATTGAGCCTTGAGCTGGAAAAAAAGACATATATATTCACTTCCTTATTAGATCATCACCCAACATAATATGCTGATAGTTTTAAAAGAGTTAATAATTGGGGCAAAATCAAGGTGAACTTGGATAACGTTGCGTAATCATTGTCTATGAAAAACTTACCTTTATGTTGGTGTAAAAAAGGAGCGAAATAAAAAAGGCCAAATCTATACAGATCGACCAATAGAAGAGTTATTCCTGTTCAGATTTATCATGAAATTTACTTATAGCTGCAGTTGCGACAGCCGATGAGAAATCGCCAATTGCACGTAAAATTCCAAAGAGCAATTCCATTTGATCAACTCCTTCACTTCATTATATACCAAAAATAGGAAATATAATAAAACTTTTAAAAAATCTGCAATGGATTCGCGAAGTCTAGTTCTAGGAATGATCTGCCAAAGAATAACCGGAAAAGTTATCCTTGAAGGATTATTGCTTATTTTTGTTGAAGTTATTGTATTAATAGGCAGGTTTGGTGAAATTTGATGAATGGGAGGCAAAAAAATGTCTTATGAAGAGAGGTGTCCATTTTGTAATCCGGAAAGAGATAAGGACCAGAATATCATTTTTGAAAATGATACGTGTTACTTTCTGCACAATAATCATCATCAAGATGTGTTAGAGGGAAGTGGGGTAATCGTTCCTAAAAAACACCACGCGGATGCCTTTGCATTAACAGAAGAGGAATGGAAAGATACATATGAGTTACTACAAAAGGCTAAAACATATTTAGATAAAAGGTTTTCCCCCAATGGTTATACACTTGGTTGGAACGTTGGTGAAGTTTCTAATCAATCTATCTTCCATAGTCATTTTCACGTAATCCCGAGATACAACGATGAACCGTTAGCTGGTAAAGGAGTTCGGTATTGGTTAAAACAACCTGAAAATAAGAGAGAAAAACGAAGGAAGATATAGATAGAAGCGGTATAGAGTTTCGAGATATTAGTTTTTAAATATAAGGGATGATGGCATTGAAAATAATTGAAACGAAGAGATTGTATTTAAGAGAATTGGCCTTAAAGGATACTGAAGAGTTATCAAAGGTTCTTTCTGACCCAGAATCTATGCAATACTATCCAGAGCCATTTAGCAAAGAGAAGGTGGAAAAGTGGATTCGATGGAATATTAATAATTATAAAAAGTATAACCATGGATTATGGGCGGTCATTTTAAAAGATGGAGAAAAGTTCATTGGAGATTGTGGGATTACCATGCAAATAATTGAAAAAGAAACACTACCAGAGATTGGATTTCATATTATAAAGGACTATTGGAATAAAGGCTATGCAACAGAAGCCGCACTGGCTTGTAAGGATTATGCGTTTCGGGTATTAAATTATCCCAAGGTATTTTCGTATACCACAGTTAAAAATATTCCCTCTCAAAAGGTAGCAGAGAAAATAGGGATGCAAGAATATAAGTTAATTGAAAAAAATGGCGAGAAACAAATTGTTCAAGTAGCCTTTAATACGGATGATTCTACAAATGTGACCAAATAAGCAGGAAGGTATTCCTAGTTTAAATAATAAATTAGGAATAAATATAGGAATCATTGGTAGTCGACTGGTTTTTTTATTGAGGTTATAATGTTAATAATTCACACAAGACTTCTATTCCTTATTGAAACGATGAATGACCAAAGTCGCGGATTTAAGACATTTTTTATATGTTGGCCACGACGATTGAAGGGAGATAATAAATGAATTTGTTTGCTAAAAGGATAATTATAATCTCAATACTAATCATGTTATTATCAATGTTAGATTTCTTGGATAATACAATCATAAGTATATTTAATCTTGAAGACGAGGGAACCTTTGAATTAATGGTGGATTTTATGAGTCCTATTTTTGAAGTTACTTTAATGTTTTGGGCCTTATTAACAGGGAAGAAAATTATTAGCCACATTAAAGAGGAAGAAGAGCAATATAAACGCTTGGTCCAATTATCTCCCGAAGCTATCATTATCCATAATAGAGGGGAAATCCTTTATATTAATGAAAGTGGAGCAAATTTACTTGGTTCAAGTTCACCAAGTGAACTACTTAATCGAGACATCAGTGAATTTGTACATCCTGATTCTAAGGAACTTATTAAGAAATTAAAAGAGCACTTAGATCAATTCCCCAAGAGTGAATTTAATGAGCAGGTTAAAATTAAAAGAATTGATGGGGCCGTAATTGACTTAGAGTTTAAATCGACTAAAATTGAATTCAAAGGAATATCGGCACGAGAACTAATAGCAAGAGATATAACGATACAAAAGTCCGAAATTGAAAGTGTAACGCGATTAGCTTATCAAGATGCATTAACTGGTTTACCTAATCGAAGAGCCTTCATGGATCAACTCAGTCTATTGTTATCGAAATCAGAAAAAGAGAATATAAGGTTTGGGTTAATGTTTATTGACTTGGATGGCTTTAAGCAAGTGAATGACACACTTGGCCATGATGGAGGGGATATCCTCCTTAAACAGGTTAGTGATTATTTTAAGAAATGTGTAGGAGATAAAGGTGTTGTAGCAAGGTTAGCTGGAGACGAGTTTATCGTCTTGCTAGATAACGTAAGTGAAAAAGAGAGTATAATGATTGCGAATAGGATCATTGAGAGTCTAAATTCTCCAATTATTATTTTTGGAAAAAGAGTTAGAGTTACATCAAGCGTAGGAATAGCCCTATATCCACAACACGGTCTTGAGGCTACCGATTTAATTAATCATGCTGATATGGCTATGTATCAAGCAAAACAAAAAGGGAAAAATAATTTTCAACTATTTAATCCCTATAGTTTAAAAGAGACAATAAAAAATTGATGAACTTGCTTTTTTGTATTTAGAAAACAAGTATATTCCCGTAGAAAAAGAGTTGTATTTTTAAGCCTGAAACTTTTTGTTGTCAATTGAAATAATCGTTTGTCCATTTGTATTTTTTGCGATTTCTTTTGTCTCTTCAACTAGTTGTGATATATGAAGACAACATTGCTGTGCCCCTTTGACAAGTAGTGGCACGCCAATCGAGTTAATTCCAAGTCCTCTTGAGAAAAACCCTCCCATTGTCATCGCAAAAGGGACAACAGGTGAAGTATTCGAAAAAATAATTTTTTCTTTAATGTTATAGCGATTTACGATGATCTCACTGAAATGATAGAGAGAAGGGAGGACGAGTTTTGATGAACGTTTTCCAAGTGTATACACAAGATTCCCTTCAACATCTTCACCATGTAAAATGAATTTTCCTGCATCCTCTTTCTTAAGTTTGTTAAAATATGGGACTTCTAAAATTTCATCTTTCTCTAAAATTTTCGAAGGGTCATTGAAGATTTTAAGATGATAAGCAGCTGCTAGTGAGGTGGAATGTGTTCCTCCGAAATCATGATAAATATAAAGCATATAGATCACCCTAATTCTCTGTTTGTCTGTAAGCTTTTATTTGGGTTTTTAAAGAGGCATAAACCCCGACAGCTGCATTACCGTAGAAAAAGCCCATAAATATTCCCTCAAAAAGGTGATGCCGATGAGCAAAAAATATCGAAATAATTAGGCCAATCACATTTGCTACAGTAGGAATAAAAGCTTTACGAATAGGCAGAAACCATTTACATATTTGAGTCAAGATAATAACTAATGGGACTGATATTAGAGCATCCCAAACGTTGGTATGTATGGTAGGGAAATTCTCCAAAATACTATACACCTCATCAACTCTATTTTTATTATTCAACATCTGTAGGTGAATGAATATGATCCTTATACACATCTAAAAAAAGTGATCCTTGACTATTCACAACTGCATAGTATACATCTTTAATCTGTACATTTCTTTTTTTACACTCTTCCTCAATCCATTTATGATCGTAAGGTCCTACTGCATTTTTATGTATGATCTTTCCGTCCATAATTAGTTCTATAGGTAAGGACTCATGAGAAATGGGTAAATTTAAATCTTGTTTTGTTATATTCTGAAATTGTGTCTTTTTAAGGACGGAAAGTTCACCGCTGACTTCTAATAAAGCGTATTCCACTTCAGAAATATTAAAAATGTTCCTTTCTCTTAGGTATTGGTTAAGATCATCAATTGAAAATTTTATTTTTTTCATATTCTTATCCAATAGCTTTCCTTTTTCGATTAAGACAGTAGGTCTACCTGATAACAACTTTCTTAGACTTCTGCTTCTAAAAGATAGCACCATGAAAAAGTAAAATAATAAAATTAATACAAGAAATGAACTAAGCATTTCTTTGAATGGTAATTTAGTATGAAATCCCATATTGGCTATAATGGAACCAATTGTTATAGATAAGGCGAAACTAAAATGATTTTTATGAGGATTAATGTGTTTTCCAATACTGAAAGTTACAAGTACTAAGATGATAAAGCTTACACCTGTTCTCCATATAGGTAAAAATAAATCTTCCATTGTTTCTCCCATTTGTCCAGTGTTTGGATAGTAATAAAAAGCAGATTATATCCATTTACTTTTTGCAATAGCAATAGCAATAGATATGATCATTAAAAAAAATGAAACTTTCGATTCCTATTTATCCTTTTCTTTCACATCATCTTCTTCATCGCCTACTTTTATTTTGATATTTTGATCGCTTTTTTTAGCATTTTGAGTGTGTACCTTTGATTTATTATCTGATTCTTCTTTTGGTGGAGCACATCCAATAAGCATAAGAACGGTAATAATTACATTAATAAGAAGTATAAATTTTTTTTTCATGAACATTCCCCCATAGGATGTTAAATAGGTTTAATCAAATCTTATTAATTACAGTATCCAAAAGATGAATAAATAAACTTCAGTATGAAAAAAATCATGTGTATAGGATGTATTTGTCACGTTGACTATTTCGATTTTTTAAGACGTTTATGGGTACGAAAGTTGGTTAACCAAAGTGTTGGTTTCAAGGGGATTTACTTTTACTTTTTTTGATTATGCGTATGTTTTTTTACTTCCAATCTATGAAAAAGCATACGCATTTCTTTGTTACGTATGCTTTTATCGTATTTATATTAAAAACTCATACGCAAATGGATATTAATTACAGATGTTGTCTCTTTTAAAAACATTTCTACCTTTTTTTGGATTTTGTGAATGATTTTATACTGTAAATCTAGGAAAAAACATACGCATTTCATTTTCACGTATGCTTTTATCGGCTTTTTTATTAAAAAATAATACACAAATGGGTATTATTTACATTCATTGTCTTTTTTTAAAAAAATCCCTGCCTTTTTTTGGATTTTACTAATGACTTCATGCTGCCAATCTATCTAAAAGCATACGCAATCTTTTATTACGTGAATGAAAAAAGAAACTTTTTAGTAAGTTATCCGTATAGATAGTAATGAAAGTTGAAAGGAGTCTATATGGAATCTATATTATTATTTTCAGTTATCATTGGGTTGGCTTCTACTCTCATCCTCTTTCCGTTTATACGAAATACGAGCAAGAAGGAAAAGGAAAAGAAAGCTAAACCCCAAACAGGTCTTCTCCTATTAAGTGCGGTTCTTTTTACTCTTCTCGTATTTCTTTTTTTCTATCTCACGAATCTAGATCGTAACTTTTCTTCGGTTTGGTTATTAGCACTTTTTGTTACAGCTGCTGGAGCATTCTTTGCAACTGGGATTGAAAGAATGGTCAAAGGTGCATTATTTGTAGGAAGTCTTCTTTTTTGCATTTATTTAGGAACGGCTTTCCTTTTTAATGCGGATGAAAAGTTTGAAATTGCCAGCATGGCGCAAGAAACGGAGATTGAAGTGTTTGATGAAACCAAAACACCAGCTAGTGTCCCTCCACAGTTTGCGCGTAATAAAATGAAAAAGGCCTTTGGTCAAGTTCCTGACACGAGTTATTATGAGCTAGGAAACTTGCAAATCCAAAAGGTTAACAATGAGTATGTGTATATAGCGCCAATCGAATTTTCTGGTTTTTTCAAATGGTGGAATGGAAAAACGACACCAGGATACTTCACGATTAGTGCTACGGATTCAACGGATAATCCAAAGTTTGTGAAGACAGAAATGTCATATACGCCATCCTCTTATTTTCATAAGGATCTTGAACGCCATATCCGAATGAAATACCCAAATATGATCTTTTACGGAGATCCTCAATTGGAAATTGATGAGGAAGGAAAGCCATTTTATATTCGCTCATATGGGGAATTTATTTCAGCACGTAATGGTTTTGAAGTAGCCGGAATCGTCCTCGTTGACCCAGCTTCAGGGAAAACAGAGATGTACGGTTTAGCTGATGTTCCTTCCTTTATTGATGGAGCTGTATCCCCAGAAGTGGTTAGCTTGCAAAATAGCTACTATGGGAATTATGTGAATGGTTTCTGGAACAGTAAGTTTGGAAAATCTGACGTAAAACTTCCATCGGATGAAGGAACGGAAGCAAATGTGAGTCCGATTTTTGATGAAAATGGAGATATGTATTATTTCACTGATTTTACCAGTCCAAAAGAAGGCGTTGACTCGATGCTAGGCTATTCTCTCACAAATTCAAGAACGGGGGAGGCTACTTATTTTACGGGTAACTTACAAGAATCGTATATGGATTCACAAGGTGCTCTTCAAATTATTGAAAAGAAATTCATTGAAAAGAAATGGGATGGCGAGATGCCGATTCTCTATAACTTTTATGGAGAGGCAAGCTGGTTAACGCCAGTATTGGATGCGAATGGATTTTTGCAGAACTATTTTATCGTTTCAGCTGCTAATCCGGAAATTTCTGTATACGGGAATACGCCAAACGAAGCGTTAAAGCTGTACAAAACGGCTTTGCAACGTGGTGGAGGAACGGTTGACGGAACGTCGGAAGCAGCAGAAAAACAAGTGAGCGGGAAAGTCATCCGTGTTTATAAAGAAAAGGGAGAAAATGCTACGATTGTTTACTTTTTATTAGATAATAACCAAAGTTACATGATCTCATCTGAGAATAGTCCCAAAACGATATATTTACAGGCAGATGATACAGTAAATGTGAAGTACCTTGATACAGGTGAAGAATTTTTACCAGCAAAAACCCTTGTGATACAAGGTTTAAATTAATATGTTTACGAAGAACGTGTCGGTCGTGGTGACCGGCACTTTTTTGTTGAAAGTACTGCTAGAAGGATTATCGCCTATTTTTGTTGAATTTATTAAACGAAGCAAGGTTACTTAACGAGGAGAACGAAATAGTAAAGAAAAGAATAAAATCTGATATTAAAAAGAATTGAGGCACCGAAATGAGACCTAGTTTCTTCGAACTTCTTGCTATTTTTATTGTGTTTTACATGATGAGATTACTTTTTGATTCAAACTATAAAACGAAAGATAAAAAAGAGATAGTAATAGATGTCATTTTAACAACTATATTAGCCTTTGTGTTGCTACAGATATTTGAATTTTTTAACTAACTAGAAATAGTTGTAGAAGTCGTTTTTAGGTTTACCAAAAGTTTGAAGGGGAGAACCAGGCAATATTTATATTTTTTGAGAAAGGCTGTGAAAAATAGTTGAGAGGTTATAAGGCAATACTTTTTGATTTAGATGATACCTTGCTAAATAGGAATGAGGCAGTAGATAACATGTTTTTACTGATTTTAGAAAAGTTTTATGGGGATGATAACCATTTAGCCCAAAACGAAATGCTAAGAAAATTTAAAGAATATGATAGTAGAAGTTATGGCTATGGAGATAAAACAATTGTTTTCGAATCCTTGTTTGATGAATTTCCACCAAAATATAGAATACCACGCAATGAAATTCAAGATTTTTGGAATCATTATTTTCCTCAATGTTTTTCCATAAACCAAAAAACGATCCATATTGTAAAGCGTATTAAAGAGCACGTTAAAGTTGGAATTATAACAAATGGCACAACGCAGAGACAAAAAGCTAAAATAATGACCACTCATTTAAATAATTGTTTTGATATTATCATTATTTCTGAGGAGGTGGGATTGAGTAAACCAGACAAACGGATATTTGAATTAGCGTTAAATAAACTTCATGTACAACCTGAAACCACATTATTCGTTGGTGATGATATAGAAAAAGATATTGGTGGTTGTCAAAATGCAAATATAAAGGGAATATGGTTCAATCCACATAAGGACAAGAACGAAACCGAGATAAAGCCATATGCAGAGATTGATTCTCTCGATAGATTATTAAATTATTTCCCTTAAAGGCTTATTTTAAAGGATTGTTATGGTAATTAAGGACTTGGCAACTCTTGATTTAAAGAAATAACAAATAAAATGTAAATTTTTAGGAGACACTCTTACTGAGATTAATCATTGAGTGAGGGGTACAATGCGAAAGAAACGAAAAAATACAAGTATGCACGTCATTTTGGTGTTTACCATAATATTGTTAACTATCTGTAGTAAATCCTGGCGTGATATTCCAAAGTACTATAAAAATATGGTATATGTTAGTTCAATTAATGCATTTTATTATTTCCTATGTAAAAGACATCTTGTTTGGGAGTTCATTCCTAATGGAATTAACTGGTTTTTGATAAGGATGGTACATATACTTATTGTAACTCCGCTAGTCGTACTTGTATTCTTGAGCAAGATGCCAAGTGGGCGGTTTGAGCAATTTATTTACTATTTACGCTGGATAACACTAAGCTTTGTTGTTGAATACATTATTCATAAAAAACACTTAATTCTTTATGGGCACGGCTGGAATATTTTTTGGTCAGGCATTTTATACGTTAAGATGTATTTGTACAGTCATTTATTTACGACACGACCTATTTTATCGGTAATTCTATCATTGTTTTCAACGGTTTTTTTTCTGATTAAATTTAAAGTTCCCTTTAAAATGAAACACCTTTCAAGTTACTGTGAACCATTAGTTGATTTATTCTACCATACAACTTTGAAAGGGTTATTGACAAAGAAAAAACTATTTAAATTTCTTTAGTAACAGGCTATATATAACCACAGGGGTACGATCCTTCAAGAAGGAGAAGTGCCCTTTTTTGTTTAAGTTAGTAAACTATCGAAGTGCTAGTTGAAAAAGAGTTGCGTAGACGATACGAAACTTTTATCAATTTAAACCTGAAAATAAACATATAAATCAATCGGGATAGTAGATAATCGTGTAGAATCGAACCAGTTCGTCTGAAAAGTTGATATAAATATGTTCAGTATTTGCATTAAATTTAATCGTTTCGTCGGGATTTAATTCAAACTTTTCCCCATGAATTTCGAGAGTAAGTACCCCACGTTGTAATAGAACATATTCCTCACCTGTATGCTTTTCTGCTACATGTTTAAAACCAGGTTTTAAGTCTACAGTGAATATTTCAAACTTTTTTTCTGGATGAAAAGGGAAGAGCGGATACACAAAATAATTTCCATCATCATCAATCACTGGATTAAGTTCATTCATTTTTATTTTTTCAATTTGTGGCTTATCATTTTCCTTTAAAAATCCTGAGAAAGAAACTTGCAATCCGTTTGCAATTTTCCAAAGAGTGGTGACAGTTGGATTTGATTTTCCATTTTCGATCTGGGCTAACATTGCTTTGCTAACTCCAGTTAGTTCTGACACGTTATCTAAGCTCAATCCTCGCTTTTTTCTCAAAGTGGCAAGATTATTCGCTATAACCTCTTGAATGAATTCCATAAAAAACTCCTTGACTCTTTTTTCTATTCATAATACCATACATTTGAACATCATAACAGACGCGTGTTTAATATAGCATACAAAAGGTGGTGTAACGTTGAACCAATTAGCAAACGAAATAACGATCGAAAAAAATCTCCCTACCTTTTCTCAAGGAGTAAAAGACTGCGTTCCAACTTTAATTGGCTACATCAGTATTGGAATTGCCATGGGGATAGTTGGAGCAGCGTCCAATCTAAGTATAGTAGAAATTGCTCTATTATCTGTCTTAGTTTACGCTGGTGCAGCTCAATTTATCATTTGTGCCTTACTAGTATCAGGAAGTCCTTTTTCAGTTATTGTATTTACAACTTTTATTGTGAACTTACGTCATTTATTATTATGTATGACTTTAGCCCCGAGTTTTAAAAATGATTCTCTTTTAAAAAATATTGGGATTGGGGCCCTTGTAACAGATGAATCATTCGGTGTTGCCGCTAATAAGATTGCAAAAAGAGAAATGATTAATGCCAGTTGGATGAATGGGTTGAATCTAACAGCTTATATTTTCTGGATTTTGTCTTGTACATTAGGTGCCATTTTCGGAAAATGGATTTCAAATCCAGAAGTTTTAGGATTGGATTTTTCGTTAACAGCGATGTTTCTCGCTCTACTTGTCTTGCAAGTAGAGAGTATGGAACGTGGTAAATTGAAGTTTTACCTATCACTTATCGCCTATGTCATCCTATTTATGTTGGTTCTCTGTATGTTTGTTCCTTCGTATATTGCGATTCTCTTATCAACTATGATCGTTGCAACAATTGGGGTGGTGAAAGACAAATGAGTTTGAATGTATCTATATTATTAATCATCGTAGGGAGTGCCATTGTAACTTTTATTCCGAGAGTTATTCCATTTATTGTGATAAGAAAAATAGGGCTTCCGAAAATTGTAATTAAATGGCTTTCATTTATCCCAATTTGTATTTTTACCGCACTGATCGTTGATAGCTTTATTATACAAGACGAATCAATACTTTCAATAGACTGGAGAGTTCTTGCTGCAATTATACCAACTCTTATTGTAGCGATATGGACAAAGAGTTTGTCTGTTACAGTTATAGTAGGAGTTGTCTGTATGGCTACAATTAGATTTGTGTTTTAAGGATGCTAAGAATTGTGAATCAGGGTAAATCTGTAAAAAATACAGCTTATTCTTAATCGTTGCTGCATTTTTTTATCCTTACTGAAAATAATAAGTTCGGAGGTGTTAAAATGGCAACTGCTAAAATTGGGGACAATATTTCATTTAAGCGTGATGGGGAAAGTTATAATGGAACGGTTACGGTTGTAAGAGAAAATTCTGTGATTGTTGAGTATGGTTACAATAAAGAAAAAGACGAACCTATTTCAACTATAGTCAATCATAAAAATTATAAAATTACGAAAGCAACGTAGGTAACAATAGTACTTAAGTAGCGATAGTCCAAGAGAAGGATTATCGCTTTTTTGTGTCCAATTCGTACTCTCCATTATCTCCGAAATCGAATAAGTAATAGGTAATCACCTATGTTTACCCGGATGAATATCTTAATCGTAAAGCTTTTTTAGGGGGAATCGGTGTGGGTTACTACGTTACTGTGGAATCAGGTGTAAAATTATTTGTAGAAGATATTAATCCCGAGGGCAGCAAGACAATCGTGTTTCTACATGGTTGGCCGTTAAGCCATAAACAGTTTGAGTATCAATTTGATGTTCTGCCCTTTATGGGTTACCGCTGTATCGGAATTGACTGGAGAGGATTCGGAAAGTCGGATAAGCCAATAAGTGGATACAATTTTGACCGATTGGCGGATGACATACGTACAGTGGTTGATGTCCTTCAATTAGACAATTTCACTCTTGTGGGTCACTCTACAGGTGGAGCAATCGCCATTCGATATATGTCCCGACATAATGGTAATGGTGTATCCAAGCTTGTCTTAGTAGATGCTGCAGCTCCTATAGGTTTTACCACAGAAACTGCGACTAGATTCCTTACCCAAGCGTTAAATGACCGTCCTAAGATGATGAGAGAAGTGACAGAAAACTTTTTCTTTCAATATATAACAAGTCCATTCTCTGAGTGGTTTTTTCAAATGGGATTAGAAGCAGCTGGTTGGTCAACAGCAGCGATCATCATTACATTAAGAGATGAGAAGCTTTATGCAGATTTGCAAAAAATCCTTGTACCTACCTTAATCGTTCATGGTGTTCACGACAAAGTGATTCCATTTGCACAAGCTCAGGAATTAAATCAAAAAATAAAAAACGCACAGCTTGTTCCTTTTCATTACAGCGGTCATGGTGCTTTCTGGGAAGAGCGTGAAAAGTTTAATGAGGTATTAAAGCAATTTATTGGTTGATTGTCCTCTTAACTAACCGGAACAAATATTGAAGATCGAGCTGCCATTTGGCGGCTTTTTTAATTGAAGTAACGAGGCAGGTTTGTGAGAATGGAAGTATAATAGGCAGTATGGATATACATATGAGGTGGAGAGAAATGGTGCATAGAATGGGCTTATACGGAGAATATTTTAAAGCAATTAGAGAAGGTAAAAAGAAGGTAGAGGTTCGTTTAAACGATGAAAAGCGAAGAACTATCAAAGTTGGCGATGCCATTGAATTTATAAAGGTTCCAGAACAAGATGAAATAGTAAAAGTTGAAGTAACAAAACTAAGAAAATATGATACGTTTCAATCGATGTATAAGGATATTCCCTTTGAAGATTTTGATTGCGAAGGTTGGACAATGAAAGAGATGATAGAAGGCACTTACGAAATCTACACATCAGAACAAGAAAAAAAGTGGGGAGCGTTGGCAATTTCAATTAAAATAGTTTAGTACATAAAGTTGAAAATCACGCGTATCCAATTCAAGATGGTTTATATAGTTTGGGGAGTTCAAATAATTGTACTTAATAAAACCTTCTTACCTCTAATTGTGGATTGTGGATATGAGATTGGGTGCTTTACATAAATCGGAGGAGTTTTTATGGGAGAACAAGAGAGGTTAAAGATTTTTGATTGTAATAGAAACCAAATAGGAGTAGCTTCTCGAAGTGATGTACATAGGCATGGATATTGGCATGAAACCTTTCATTGTTGGTTTATCAGCAATGACCAAGGAATAGATTATATCTATTTACAACTTCGTAGCAAAAATAAAAAAGACTATCCAGAACTATTAGATATTACATCTGCTGGACATATATTAGCAGATGAAACAGTTAAGGATGGAGTAAGGGAAATAAAAGAAGAAATAGGAATAGATGTAGAGTTTGAAGAACTACTAGGATTAGGTGTAATTGATTATCGTGGTGTGAAAGAAAATTTTATTGATAATGAATATGCAAACGTTTTTCTATATAAGAACGATCATTCCTTTGATGATTTTACAATTCAAGCAGAGGAAGTATCAGGAATAGTTAGATCGAAGTTTAAAGATTTTGCTGATCTTTGGTTTGGTACTAAAGATGAAATTGAAATAAGTGGTTTTGAAATTAATAATAGTGGACAAAAAGTTTTGCTTAAAAAGAAGGTAGATAGAGATAAATTCGTACCACATCAAGTTTCTTTTTATAAAGAAGTTATTCATAAGATCTATAAAAAAATTAGATAGTACTTTGTCAGTTTAGTTAAAGTTGCAAAATAAAGATAAAGATATTTAGAGAAACATAAATTTATTGACTTCTGGAAAAGTATTGAATAAACTATTGTTAATTATCAGATAAAGGCAATGAAGAGAAAAAGTAAAATGATCTTGTTTTTCATCAGAGAGCTTCGGTAGCTGAAAAGAAGCAAAAACAGTCATTTGAACAATGGTCTCTGAGCTTCGTACTGAACGTACTTTTGTATGAGTAGGTTACGACGAGTTTTGGCACTCGTTATCAATGTCACAGTATAAGAGTTGCAGTGAAGACTCCGTACTTGTTGAGGCAAATAGTGAGAGCTATTTGCAAATTAAAGGTGGTACCACGTGGAAAATCAAACCTCGTCCTTAACTATTAGAGTTAGGGTGAGGTTTTTTTGTGTTAAAAATTAATTAATGGGAGGCTTTTATCTATGAGTGTATTTATTGGTGGGGCTTGGGCCTATGCGAACGGCTCACTACATTTAGGCCATATTTCAAGTTTGTTACCTGGTGACATTCTAGCTAGATATTACCGTTTAAAGGGTGAAAAGGTGTTGTATGTATCAGGAAGCGATTGTAATGGAACACCGATTACAGTCAGAGCAAAACAAGAAGGGGTTTCTCCAAAAGTGATTGCGGATCGTTATCACAAAGAATTTGAAGAGTGTTTCTTAAAATTAGGTTTCACATACGATACTTATACAAGGACTGATACGAAACATCACCATAAAGTCGTTCAAGAAATATTTTTAACGTTACTTGAAAAAGGACTGATTTACAAAAAGGAAATTGAACAGACCTATTGTGAACCTTGTCAACAGTTTCTGCCTGACCGTTATGTTGAAGGGATATGCCCTGTCTGTAAAGAGCATTCGCGAGGGGACCAATGTGATCATTGTTCAACTATATTAGAACCACTTGAACTTCTTGAAAGAAAATGTAAAATTTGCGGGCAGGAACCTACTAGCAGATTTACAGAGCACTTTTATTTTTCATTAAGTTCGTTCCAAACTGTTTTGGAAAACTATACGCATGCGGCAGAAGAAAAGAACCTTTGGAGGGAAAATGCCATCTCTTTGACGAACCGATATCTAAAGGAAGGTTTACAAGACAGAGCTGTATCAAGGGATTTGCCTATTGGGGTAAGTGTTCCAGTTGCTGGATATGAAGATAAGAAGATAAGAAGATTTATGTTTGGATTGAGGCTGTGTCAGGATATTATACAGCAAGTAAACGTTGGGCGAATGAAACAAATAATGATGATTCAACATTTTGGAATTCTTCCACTCACTCATATTACATTCACGGGAAAGATAATATCCCATTTCATTCAATTATTTGGCCAGCAATTCTAGCTGGTCTTGGGCAGGAGCCATTACCAACGCACATCGTTTCAAACGAGTACTTGACTTTAGAAAAGAAAAAATTATCGACAAGTAAAAATTGGGCGGTTTGGGTTCCAGATATTTTAGAAAGGTACGATCCAGATTCCATACGATATTTTCTTACAATCAATGCCCCAGAGAACCGAGATGCTGATTTTTCTTGGAAAGAATTCATCTATAGCCATAATAGTGAGTTACTAGGTGCTTATGGAAACTTGGTTAATCGTACTTTGAAATTTATCGAAAAGTCATTTGATGGTGACATTCCTGATAAGGAGATAACCTCAAATATTCAGGATCAAATTAATCGATTATATAGTGAAGTTGGTCTTTGCATAGAAACTGCTGCCTTCAAAAAAGGTCTGGAAAAAATATTTGAGTATATTAGATTCTCAAATAAATACTTTGATGAACAACAACCTTGGAAGCAAATAAAGGATGATCTAGAGTCCTGCAAACAAACCTTGGCAGATTGTGTTTACATTATTGCAAATTTAGCTCAACTCTTATCGCCTTTTCTACCTTTTTCGAGTGAAAAGGTTAAGAAAATGATAAATATAAAGGAAACAGAATGGAGAGCGTGTGTCGAGAAATCAAGGCATTTGTCAAAAGTAGAACCATTGTTTGAAAGAATTGATCCAGTAAAGATTGAGGAAGAACTGGAGAGATTAAAGAAACGGTCTGCTAACGAAATAGATTAAAAAGAGATGAAATTTAGGAGAATCTTATTCTTAGTTTTACGATTCAATGTACTTTTAAGTTATGAAAAAACCATCTATATTAAAAAATGTAGATGGTTTACCTAAAGATTATTTTAAGGGTTGGCAGCATAAATTGCCTTCGCCCTTTTCTAGTGCAGATTTTAAACTATCAAGTACACCTGACCAAGCTATTTGGTGCCAGTTAATTGCCTCAATCCAGTCCTCGTTGTCTTTAAATCCAATATGTTCAACAGTTACCTTTGTAGAACTTTCATTAATAGATTTGAAACTTACTTGAACAATTGTTAGTGCGTTTTTATTCATTAATGATTCGAATTGATCGGGTCCTTTCCAAGTAAAATGTAGCTCTTTTTCATAGGCAAGTTTAGTGATTTTACAGCCACTAGTATTCATACCCGTTTTGTTTCCAGGTATAAAATAAAGTTCGTATGCACCGCCTTCCTTAGCTTCTACCACGGTTTCAGGTGCAAACCATTCTGAGACTCTTTCAGAGATTGTCCAAGCATGCCAAACTAAGTTTAAAGGTGCATCAACTGTTATCTCTTTACTAATTCCTTTAGTGCTAATTGTCAAAGAAATCTCCCCTTATGTAAAATTATTACATACAAATAGTAACATTATTGAAAATATTTAGAAAGAAGTTTTTGATAGATAACCTTGTTTAACGAAAGGGTACAATCTTGAAGTTTATCTTCTAACAAGAGCAGGTTGTAGAAGGTATTAAGTAATTAGAAGAGAATATTAAAATATATAATATTTTTCGGGGGAAAAACGATTGAGTAGGCTTGATTTTATTCGTAACGAAGAAAAAAAGTATCATGATTATTGTTATGAGAACTACAAGTTATTTGAAGAAGGTTCTTGGTTATACAAACCTGTTAAAACAGTAATGGAATTATTACCATTATTTAATCATAAAAAAAATATACGGGTATTGGATTTAGGCTCAGGTGTAGGAAGAAATAGTATTCCAATTGCCCAACAGATAAAAGAGAAAAATGGAAAAGTTGTTTGTGTAGATATATTAGATTCAGCATTAGAAAAATTAATACAATATAGCGATGAGTATGAAGTACAAGAAATAATTAAAACTCAAAAAGCTGATATCGGACATTACGAGATTAAGAGAGATGAATATGACCTGGTTATAGCGGTATCCACCTTAGAACACGTTGAATCGGAAGAAGTACTTGAAAGTGTAATAAAACAAATGGCAGTAGGAACAAAAAAGAATGGAGTAAACTGTATTATTGTAAATTCAGAAGTAGAAGAAATTGATCTAGAAACAAATCAAAAATTAGAAGTTATGATGGAGATTAATAATAAGACAGAAGACATGATTCATAGATTAGATAGAATTTACGCGGGTTGGGACGTGTTAAACAAGCTTGTTAAGCCATTGGAATATAAAATTGTACGTAATGAAAAAGATGTTTTATTAAAAACCAACGCTATAACATATGTTGTTAGAAATATTGAAATTTAGGTTTTGATACCGATTGAGGCATACTCTTCAAAAGCTGCTTACAAGGAGGAGAGTAATATAAAAAAAGGAATTATGGTAATCTGCTTTCTTTTCTTTTTAACAGCTTGTAATCAATCTACTTTAGGTGGAAGTTACGCAATAGTTGTTGTGTTAAATAATACTGAATACAATGGTACGGAAGAGAAATTAGAGGATTATGAAGTAGATAAAACCATTGGCACAGTGATTAAAAAGGTCCATGCAAGTCACTTTCCAAGAAACAATCAATCAAACTTTTTTGAAGAAGGTTCGGTTATTTATTCGGTAAAAGATGAGACTGATTTTATCATTGTTGAAGACAATGATGGAGAATTATATCTATTACAAAATGCTCCGGGGTCTAAATCCAAATAAATAGTAATAAAGGAATGTATGAAAAACTGTTCTTCAACTAACAGGTGCGTTGATCCAAGGAGGATTAACGCACTATTTTGTTGAAGTTAAGAAACTAACAAAACAGGTTTGTTCAATAAGTATTATAAAGGGGGAGTCAAGATGTACCAATATTTTAATGGCTTAGTGATAAGAGAAGGAACCGATGGGGTACCTGCTGATTATGTTAAAGCCTTATTTGAAGATGCTGGATGGGCAAGGAATACTCCTGATTGGCAAAAAGAAAAGTTTACGCTTATATTCAAAAATTCAACTTGGGCATTTACTGTATGGGATAATAACAAAATGATTGGAATGGTGAGGGTTATCTCCGACCAAATAATGGCTGCGAACATAATGGATTTAGTCGTTTTATCGGAATATCGGAGAAAAGGTATCGGGAAAAAGCTAGTGCAACTTTGCGTTCAAAAACTTCCCCATGGTGATTGGTTTGCACATACATCAGCTAACAATTTCAGTTTCTATAAAAAATGTGGTTTTGAAGTGAAGGACCTAGCCCAAAATGGTACTTGTGCGTATTACGGGTATATAAAAGCACGGAAAGATGGGCATAGGTAAAGATTTGTATGCTAACTCGGTCTTCTTGAACTAACAGGTGAGAGTTTTAAGAAGAAATATAAGTGATTTAGCAGGTGATTTATGGTATTAAGTGGAATTACTGTTATGAATAAACAAATCGAAAATAAATGGAGGAGAAGTGATGAGTCAAGTTTGTGTTATTGGAATTTATGTACCAAATATTCAGGAGGCAATTGACTTTTATTCCACAGTTTTAGGGTTCGAAGTTAATAAAAAATATGGTCCAAAAATTGTATCGCTCGTTCACGGAGATCTACCTATCGTATTAGAAGAATCGGAAAAGGCAACATACATTGAGAATACAACAACTTCAGGAGTGGTCTTAGGGTTAAAAACGGAAGACATTTATCATACAGTTGATCTGTTAAAAGAACATAATGTTGATTTCATTGTTGATGAACCAACAAAATGTCCTCCTGGAAAATATATTAGCTTTAAAGACCCATTTGGTAATGTTTTAGAGTATCTGCAATTTGATTAATCGATTTAATGTTTGAACATTCTTGACTGAGAAATATATAACATAAGGTCCTTGGAGGTGCAAAATGGAATTTTATAAGTTTAGTAAAGATAGCGGTAAGCAGATCAGTAAATTCAATTCGGATTTTATGATGTCTCGTATTATTCAAACTGACAAGGAAACTCATATAGGTTGCATGTACTTAGAAGAAAACGGAATTATAGGCTTTCATCAAGCAGTAGTACCTCAACTTCTATTAATCTTAAATGGGGAGGGTTATGTTCGAGGTGAAAAAGAAGAATATATCAAAGTCCAAGCGGGAGATGCTGTGTTTTGGGAGAAAGATGAATGGCACGAAACCAAAACGGATAAAGGGTTAACCGCTATTGTTATTGAAAATGAAGAATTAAATCCTTCATCATTTATGCCTTATAAAAAATAAATGTTGTTATACTAACGGTTGCGATTGCTGAATAAGGCAATCGCTTTTTCTGTTACTTGCGCAGTAAGATTTAATATAGATTAAGAAAATTAACGTTAGGAGAGATTTCAGAATATAGACGAGAAATAAACCTTTCCTTTATTGGTAATCCGACACGATTCCTATTGTTTTTGATTTTTCAAGGAAAAGCAGTTGACAAGTAAAATAAAATTATGATATTATTAAAAATTTGATAAAAAATAACACATGTGTTATGGTTAAGAAGGTTACCATATATGGAGGTGGGTTATTTGTTTCAAATTGGCGATAACATTGTTTATCCAATGCACGGAATAGGTATAATTAAAGCCATAGAAGAAAAGGAAATCTCAGGGGAAAAACAACAGTATTATGTCATAAAAATGTTAATCGGTAATATGCAAGTCATGATTCCTACAGGTAAAATATTGAATTTAAATATACGCCCTGTTACTGACATAATTGCATTAAAACACATCATACACATTTTTCAGCATGGAGAATCAGATAGATTTCTGCTGTGGAAACAAAGGTATAAAGTGAACACGGACAAAATAAAAACGGGTAAACTACAAGAATGTGCCGAAGTTGTACGTGATTTAATGCGTATGAAGAAAGAAAAAGAACTTAATACAAGCGAAAAAAAAATGTTAGTAAACGCACATGGATTTTTGATGAGTGAGCTGGAATTAATTAAAGGAATTACTGAAAACCAAATAAAAAGTTTCTGTTAATGATCCTTTAAATTAATGTATTATATCTCCCGAAAATATCCTGTTTTTTTGGGAATATGTTTCTTTTTTTAAAGTAAATCTTTTAAAGAAATACAACTTCTCCAATCCACCTATAGAGCATTCACCTCTTTTGTTATTTCTACAATTTAATCCATTCTTATTATTTGAATTTCTTTTACGAACTTTGGAGTTTCAACAAATAACTCGATAATATAGTCACTTGATTTTTTGCGATCCTGATTCACACTGGCGCGGACAAGGAGCCGTAAGGATGAAAGAGAGGTAGGGCTTTCATTGTTTTAGGTATGTGAATAGTAATCGTTTCTCTTCATTCGTAAAAGAGAAAAACGAATTGGTAACACAATATAGTCATCTTCAAAAATGGTTTCCAGACTCGGAAACCATTTTTTTATTTATCAAAAGAAATTATGTATTTTATCTCCAAATTCATTATGAAGATTTTCAATTATACGAAGGGAGTTTTGACTTTTGAAGGATTACGAGCTTTTTTGTAGAAGTTATTAAATGAACGGCACGGTATTTCAAACAACGATTAGAGCATTCATCCTTCATTAATACATAGACCATCAATAATTTTTCCTGGAATGTCTAATAAAATAAATGAGGAGGGGATTAAATGAGCAGCAAAGATTATCTCAAGGCAATAAACTGGACAATTTTCATACTTGTTGTTTTTACAGCAATTATTACGGCATCTATCACAATGTATAATCTATACCTGCTTTTGGTGAGGATGCGCAGTCTCGAGCAGAGTTCCGATGGGGAACGATGCAAATGTTCATCTCAATTGCCGTATTAATTAGTTCCGCTTTATTAGCCAAAGGGTGGAAGCGTTTGTTTCCATTTAACGTTCCAATTGCAATCATCCTGCTTGGTTTTTGCTATTTTTTATTCTTTCTTATATTTACAACTGGTTGGGTTGGTTTTCAAGGAATGTTTGGTTTCTTTATCGCTTTCCTACTGGGGGTAATATTAATTATTTTTTATACGGTTGTTAATCGGATAGAAAGAAGAAAGGCTGTAAATAAGAATTAAAGGGTCTGGCTCAAAGTGGCGAGTGCGATAATTCAGGAAGAGTTATCGCTTATTTATGTTGAAGAGAATAAACTTACGAAACAGATTTCTTTAATAAGTCTTGAATGAAAATGAAAGTTTGGAATCCTTATAGGTAGAGTCCACAAATTCATTAATCTTATTTTTGAAAAAAATGCTTTTCTCCTATACTAATAGTCTATTCTTTTTTTACATCTCAGCATAAACTGTTAATAAATAAGGGAAAAGGAGGTGATATAAATGAATAGAAGAGAATCTGCCCCAAATTCAAAGAAAAGAAATACTCATATTTCTCGTGGCGAAGTCAGAGGTATAAGCACATCTACATGCCAACAACTTGCTGATATTATAGGGGGGGTGGTTGTTACAGCAACTCCAGTTTGTGTAGTTCAACGCCTCCGTAATATAAATGCAACCATTTTGGGACTTCGGACTCAATCCCCTTTAGCCCTTCCTTTTGCCCTTTCCTTTGAAAATAACGGTTTAAACTTAGGAGAATCGGTAGTTCTTCAAAGAGAAATTAACCCATTCCTGACAGAATTACGAAAAAGAGGGTTAATAGTCACTGCCGTTCATAACCACTGGCTATTTGATAGACCACGGTTAATGTACATGCACTGGGAGAATGCTGGAGACGATCCGTTTGATTTTGCAACAAAAAGCTTTGAAGCAGCAAGAGCAGCTGGGCTTTTCAAAAAATAAGCAGTAGAATAGATATTCAAACTCCTTAGGTCAAAAAGCGAAGCCTTTTACAAGTTAGTAGTTCTGAAAATGTGGAGAAAATCCAAAATCACAGGCATAAGCAATATAACTATTAAAGCTGCTTTTAAGATTAATGATTTAGCAGAGATACCTTTGAATGTTGATAATATCTGGAATACGGTTGAATCTTTAGAAATAACGTGAGCGATAATTCAGGAAGGATTATCGCTTATTTTGTTGAAGTTGTTAAACGATTGGATAGTTTAGTAAAAATAATGAGAATTGTATTTATATTTTGGTATTGGGATTACTTTAATACTATCAGGAATATTTGTAGAATTCATAATGGTATGTGGCTATGCTGATTTAACTCAAGAAAAACCTGAATCGAAGGCAGACATCGTGTTAATGTCAATAGTCCTTCTTCATATTCCTGAAACGAAAAAAATCGTACAAGAATTGTTCAATATTTTATTATAGATTTTGACAAAAACGATCAAATCTCTCACCCGAAAGTACATAACGGCTTTTCTCATGAAGAACTGAAAAAAGTATTATCCGAGGTTGGATTTACTTCAACTGATATAAAGACATTTTATCATGGAGAACGTATTTTTATAAATAAAGACGCAGCCATGTTTATATCTAGTAGTATAAAGTGAACTTCACAGATTTAAATACGACAAATACACCCGTAAATTACTGTATTTACGGGTGAATATAATAATGCACCATGTTATTAAAACAGGGGTGGAATAAACAACTATAAATAGCAAAATACTATCAAAAAACAGGAGGCCTCTTTGTGAACAAAGACCAATTGGATTTGATAGAGAAAATTAGAAAAGCAGAGATACAACAAAGTGAAAGATGGCTCAATTATTGGACCGAATTTTCCAATTTCCATACATGGCAGTTTTGGGTTGTCTTAGCAATGTTTGTTCTTCCTCTTATCGTATTGCTTCTTTTTATAGACCGAAGAAAAATCTTTCAACTAGGTTTTTATGGATACGGGGTACACATTTTTTTTGCAATTTCGGATGCAATTGGAATTACAAGGGGATGGTGGATTTATCCTTATAAATTACTACCGGGCATTCCGTCTAACGTGGCACTAGATTCTTCTTTCGTTCCAGTTGCGTATATCCTCATGTACCAATTTACCCTGAATAAAAATAAAAATTATTACCTTTGGCTACTCCTTCTTTGCCTTGCTTTTGCATTTTTCATTAAACCCCTATTGCTAGGGATTGGTTTATTTCGTTTTGGAGGAAAGGAGAATTTTTTCCTATTATTTATTTTTTACATAATCGTTGGACTGGTAGCAAAATGGTTAACAGATGTATTTCTGTTCTTAGGTAAAACAAATAAGTGGAGTCTCTTTCATAAAAAAACAAATATTTAATACCAAATTCTATAGGGAAGATTGGTGTGAAGTTGATGGTGCTTATGCTAGCTAAAATTGAGTGCTGGGATGTTATTTAATCTTTTTTGCAATGAGTTCGGTTGCCTTTTTCGGATTAAGCCGATATAAAATGTCCATGATTTTCGAATCGTTTCCGGCTAAGACTCGGTATTTTTTAGTTTCTATTCCTTTAATAATGATGGCAGCTGCGACGATGGGGCTAAGTAGCTTATAAGTAGAATTTTCAGCATCTTCTTTTTCCACTTTGGCTTTTTCTACGAGGTCTGTTTCGACCGCACCAGGAATCACAAGGGTCACACCTACATTGGTTTTTCGAAGCTCGGAGTGAAGGGATTCGGTTAACATCTTAACAGCTGCTTTTGAAGCGCAGTAGATTGTTTGTTGCGGAATCGGTAAGGATCCTCCCATACTCGCTACATTCGCAATATGAGCTTCCGGCCTAGTTAACAGATGTGGTAAAAACGATTTACACATATAAAGCGTTCCATAAAAATTGACATCCATTACCCATTGAATTTGTTCATACTCAAGATCATTTACACTAGTAAAAGGTTGAATGATGCCTGCATTATTGATAATCGCGTCTACGTAACCGTGACTGGCAATGACTTCATCAGGAAGCTTTAGGACATCCTCTCTGTTCGCGATATTTGCGGTGTGAATTGATATCCTTTCGCCATACTCTTCTTTGAATGCCTGCATTTTATCGAGCCCATTTTTGTGAATGATCGCTGCGACATTAGCTCCTTTTTCCAATAGCTGGCGAACTAGCTCACGTCCAATCCCACCCCCTGCACCCGTAACAACAATGACCTTATTGGCTACTTTCATTAAATAACCCCCAACGTATAAAAATGTGCACTCCATATCATATGTAGGTTGCGATTCTTGATGACTTAGTGAAAAAATAATAATTGATATAGTTTTTTGAGTGGTTAAGGAAAAATTTAAAGAATGTTATACAATAAAAGTATGAATCTTCAATGGAGGAGAGGGGAATTAGACAAGATGTTTACTATGAGGAAAGTTCAGACTACAGATTTAGAACAGTTGTTACATATTGAGAATGAAGGCTTTACGGTTGAGGAGGCAGCAACAAAAGAAGCTTTTATAGAGAGAATTCAGTTGATAGCGGATAGCTTTATTGTGGCAGAAGAGGAAGGGAAGATACTCGGTTATATTAATGGACCTGTTATAAATCAACCGTATATAACCGATGATCTTTTTACGGAAATCAAGCAGAACCCAAAAAGAGGAGGATTTCAGAGTGTTTTGGGATTAGCAGTATCCAAAAAGAATCGAAAGCAAGGGATTGCAAAGAGTTTACTAGATAAAATGCAAGAACTAGTAATAGAGAATGATAGAGAAGGAATTACTTTAACTTGTAAACAGGAATTAGTTTCTTTTTATGAAAAGCAAGGATTTGTTAACCATGGCTTGTCCGAATCCAAACATGGTGGAGTGAACTGGTATAACATGGTGAAATTAAAATAGGGACGCTTACGACTAGTCCTAGGTCTTTTGTTAGCAACGTTCCTTGAACATTTTATGAAAATAACGAAATTATGATCTGCTTTTAGGATAAGGTATTATATTTGTAACTATTCATTTGAAACCCAGTCGTTACAATAAGCGTGAAGGATAACAATAATGACGAAATGGGGTATTCTTTTGAGATTTCCACAATTAAAAATAGGTCATATGGCACCAAAGGTTCCAATCATGCAAGGAGGAATGGGGGTAGGTATTTCGTTAAGCGGTCTTGCTTCTGCTGTTGCAAATGCTGGCGGTATCGGAATTATTTCAGGGACTGGAATTAGTTTTGATGAATTGCGATTTCACATCAGGAAGGCGAGAGAATCCATTCAGGATGGCGGCTATATAGGTGTGAATGTTCTTTTTGCGATGAATGATTTTGCTGCAAAAATGAAAGTAGCGATTGAGGAAAAAGTTGATTTCATTATTTCAGGAGCTGGCATTTCAAGAGATATGTATAGTTGGGGCAGAGAAGCTGGAATACCGGTGATCTCCATTGTGTCTTCAGCAAGGCTTGCAAAAATATCAGAACGTCTGGGTGCTTCTGCTGTTGTTGTAGAAGGAAATGAGGCAGGTGGGCACCTGGGTACCGAAAGACCTTTGTTCGATATTTTGCCAGAAGTGGTGGAAGCGGTTAAGATTCCTGTAATTGCTGCTGGAGGGATTATGACTGGAGAAGATCTCGCTCGTGCCATTCGAATAGGGGCTTCCGGTGTTCAAATGGGAACAAGATTTGTTGCGAGTAACGAATGTGACGCACCATTATCGTTTAAGGAAAAATATGTACAAGCGAAGAAGGAAGATACGGTTATGGTAAAAACAACCGTGGGATTAGAAGGTCGTGCAATAAAGAATCATTTTACTGAACTAATATCTGATGATAAAAAAATAAAAATCAAAAAATGTATTGATTGCCTGAAAGATTGCTCTTATCGCTTTTGTACAATGGATTCATTGATCACCTCAATGGAAGGGGATTGCGAGAATGGTCTTGTATTTGCGGGAGCGAGAGTGCATGAAATAAACGAAATCCTTCCCGTCCAAACGATCATCCATAACATTATGAATGAATACAAAGCTTGTATTTAATAATTTGTTTTTAGGAGTAGATCCATGCTTGATTTGAGAAACGAAAAAACAATCTTTGTTGCGCCCACAGATGGAATTTGATTTCCCACTGTGGGCTCTTATTTGTATTAAAAAGAAGATAATAAGGGATGCCAACCCATCGATTTAAGTATGGACTGGGACGCGGGACCTGTCCCTTCGACCCTATTCTACGATAGTGATAATGGGTGGTTTGTGTAGGTAGTGGAAGAAGTTTGCACCGTCTTGTTCCGCTTGTTTTGCTTCTGGGCTGTTAAAGGCCTCCATTAATTTCTCCATGTTTTCGAATTCTAGTATGGTAACCAGATAGAGGTTTAAATCACTCCCTTGGGAATTCACTACACGATGAACAGAATCTTTCATGATATTTGGTATTTTTCTTCCTAGTGGAACATGAACATCGAAATAATGCTTATCAAACTTTTCCTTATCCTTTGGTTCCTCATACATAATGATCATCTTCGCCATAATCTTTCACTCCTCCATTCTAGTAAACTATATTCTTTTTTACTTTTTTATATACCAATGCGATTCATACACATTCTTGTGCTAACGGTGCAGGATAGTGGAAAGAAAATATCGAGGTAGGAGGATAGAGCAAAATAAAAAAGGCTAATCAATACAGATAACCCAAAAGAGAGAATAGAGAAAAGGATCCCTGTTGAGACCCTATTCTTGTGTATTAGATATTAATAATTGCTCAATTTAAGCGTCAAAGTTGTACTGGATTATCTGTTATTTCCTTGGTCGTTGTATTTCCTTCTTAATCCTAAAAGACCAGCTAACCCAAGTAATCCAATCCAGCCCCAATCCATGTCGTCGTCGTCATCATCAGCGTTAGCCGTGTCATTACCATTTTGTGCAAAATGAGTGACTTCGCTACCAGCGTTATCGCTAAAATCTGTGGCTTGGACAGTTGACATACCTAAAAGCATTGCAGTAAAAAGAAAAGTACAAAATGAAAAAAGAAATTTTTTAGACATGGTTTCCCTCCTTTCATATTTATTTACATTAATTTTTTTAATTGCATGAATAATTATTCAAGAGGTATTTAATGTTAATAGATATTGTGAAGCTGTACACTTAATGGGCCAAATTCAAACGTTTGTTATTTATGTAACGAATACATACGATTAGTAATTTATGGGGAAGTTAGTTTTTAGTATAACTTTTTTGGAGGTTACTTATGGAGGGAAAGGGAAGTCAGATCAGGCTAACAGCAGGTGAGATTGCTCAACTTTGGATTCAATACTTAAATGATAGCGCAAGCATATGTGTCCTTTCGTATTTTTTAGAAAAAGCGGAAGATGATGAAACTAAGCCTATCATTAAATTTGCTTTAGAGTTATCTGAATCACATATTCAACAAATCACCGCCATTTTATCAGAGGAAAAACATGTTGTTCCATGTGGTTTTAGTTTAAAAGAGGATGTGGACGTAACCGCTCCTAGGCTTTATTCAGACAGTTTTGCACTAAATTTTATAAACCAAATGTCTAAGGTTGGACTTACTTCGTATGCTGGGAGTGTGGCAGCATCTGTTAGAGATGATATTAAAAACTATTACATGGAATGTCTTAGTGAAGCCATGCAATTATATAAAAAGTCAACCGATTTATTATTGTCAAAAGGAATATTTGTTAGGCCCCCAAGTTTGCCCAATTTGGAGAAGGTTGAATTTGTGAAAAAGCAATGGTTTATGTTAGATGTGGTTGGAGAGAAAAGGCCATTAACGGCTGCTGAAGTAGCTAATTTATTCTTTAATCTCCAAAGAAACGCTTTGGGAGTAGCGACCCTTACTGGTTTCAGTCAAGTTGCAGGAGATAAGGATGTAAAACAATTCTTTTTAAAAGGGTTAGAAGTTGGGAATAAACATATAAAATTATTTAGAGGTAAGTTAGAGGAAAGTAAACTCCCGGCACCTATGGGGTGGGATTCTGAAATAACCAATAGTACAGCGCATACATTTTCCGATAAACTTATGATGTATTTCACATCTGGATTAATTACTTTGAGCGTAGGGTATTACGGTACAGCTGTAAGTCAAAGCCCTAGAGCTGATTTAAGTACCATGTATAACAGGCTATCCTTAGAGGTTCAGTTGTATGCTGAGGATGGAGCTAATATTATGATAAAAAATGGTTGGTTAGAACAGCCCCCGATGGCTTCCGATAGAGATGAATTAATAAGAAGAAAGAAACAATTATAACAACCATTTTAAGTCCTTATGCATATCAGCATAAGGACTTTTTAGATAGATTAGCCTTATCTCCTGATACCTTTGGAGAACTTCTCTTAAACTACAGGATTACCGTTTATACTTGGTAAGTTTCGAACAAACGTAGAAAGTTCGAATTTACCGTACCTTCACATGCCTTGTTTAAGTTTTTCTTTGTAGTATTGTCTAATGTTATTATCTTGGGTGGTTATCAGGATTTTTATGAATTGAAGGATCACTTTTCATTTAAGTATTTTAAACACCCATACAAATAAAGTATGGGTTGCATAGTATGAGTTATTAATGAATTTGGAGGTGACATTTCATGAGTTCAGGTGGATATGGATCAGGATTTGCTTTAATCGTTGTTTTGTTTATCCTTTTAATCATCGTAGGTTCAGCGTATGTTGGATCTGGTGGTTACGGAGGAGGTTACGGATATGGTGGAGGATTTTGGGGTTAATTCTCCATTAAGACAGATCATTTTTTTATGATCTGTTTTTTCTTTTTTGGGCAAGCAGGAGAGGAATGTTTATTTTGTCTTCCATAGTAGTGAAATTTAATTTAAGTGAGGGTAGATTTTGTTTATTCTAGTTGTGTATATCTATTTTACATACCGTGTTCAAAAAATAATCTAAAGAAGAAGGAACCAAGGTGGTTCCTTTGAATTTAATGATTATTTGGGTTTTTTAGTTGAGATTTACTTCCACGTTTGGAGTTATATTCAGTACCTTTATTATTATCACCGCTAGCCATATCTTGGCCAAATTCCGTTTCTAATTTTCCACCATTTCTCGGTGAAGTTTGATTCTGACTACCTTTATTTTTACGTTTTGTCATCATTTACACCTCCATTTCAAATGCATTATTATCATTCCAAGCTTTTTAATTTTCATGTAATAACCGATAATATCTCAAAAAATTAAGCCTTCATGCAAAAAACGCTCAGGTTTCTTGGCGTTTTTTCATTTCCTAAACATCGATCGGTCCAATTGAAAATGACTACTTCCTAAACTCCTTTTGTAAGTTTTTAGGAGATACATTATATTCCTTTTTAAAAAGTCTATAAAAGCTAGAGTAGTCTTGAAACCCACATTTGGTGGCAATTTCTTCGATTGAGAGCTCATTTTGTTTGATTAAGGCAACGGCGGTAGCAAGTCGTTTCAATAATACATAACGATAAAAGGGTACTTTCATGTTTTCTTTAAAATAATGGGAAAAATAATACTTGTTTAAATGAAAATGACTTGAGACGTTGTCTAAATTCATCTCTGAATCCGTCAAATGTTCTTCAATGTATTTGAGTATGGCATGTAGACGCTGATCTGCCTCACTGTTTAGACTACTCATGAGCTCACTACTAGCTGGATTTAAGATAATTTCCATCGCTCGAAATAATAAATAATGGGATGCAAATGAATAAGGGTCACTATTCCCTTTTATGCGATTACTGATTTCTTGGAAGAGCGAGAGAATTTCCTTCAAATTTTTGGTGTGGAGATGGACGACGTAAGAACCCTGCGTTTTATGATGTATGATGCTATCACTCATGAAGGGAGAAATAGATAAGAAATCAGCCAATAATGATTTGCTGATGGTCGATACGATTCTTTCATAGTTGTCGAAATCAAGTACTTCTGCTTTGTGTACAGCATAAGGGGGAATGATGACAACATCCCCTTTGGTTAGTGAATAAATTTGTCCTTCACAAAAAAATTCACATTCACCACCTAAGAATACGAGAATCTCCATTGCGTCATGACTGTGCAAGCGGAATAAAGGCTCGATATCAGAATAATTTTCTAAAGATTTGTCAGGCTTTCTGCCCCAATCATGGGATTTATATTTATTACTCCAATAATAAACCTCGAAATTCTCATTTAAGACTGGCATAAATGTCGATTCTTTCATAATATGCTCCTTTTACAATAGCAAGATATACAATATTATCAGCAAAAATAACAATTTATTTCATGTAATTCCTTGATATTATATCACTATAATCTAAGAAAAAAGAAGTCTTAGAGGAAATGAAAGCCCTATCTAGGCGTAAAATTTTTGCAAATGAAAGCCCTGTCTTTGGGAGATTTTAATAGAGGTACTAGAAATTATGTTTAGTTAGTCTGAATCTACTTCTTTTTATTCCTCTATGATGAATTTGAAATAGTATTTTTACTTAGCAAAGAAACACAACTAGGAGGACATGACCTTGAAAAACAATGATACTACTGTAGAGAAAAAGGAAACAGTCGTAAATAAACTATTAGGCGCAATTAGTGGAAGTTTTGCACCCATTTTAGGAGTGCTAGCCGGATCTGGCTTAATTTCGGCTTTGTTATCTATTTTAAAGTCATTAGGTTGGGTTTCCGCTGAAAGCGGTACCTATGCGATTCTTTCAGCTGCTGGACATGCTGTTTTTTACTTTTTTCCTATCTTCCTCGGTTTTACAATGGCAAACAAACTTGGGGCAAATGGATTTGTGGGAGCAGCAATTGGGGCAGCATTATTAGAACCAAATTATGTGAGTTTAGTCACTTCACAGGCTCAGGATGTTTCATTCTTAGGAATTCCGGTTTTATTGGCTAGTTATTCATCAACCGTGTTTCCGATTTTAATCGCTGCATCGATTTATGCATTTTTAGATAAGATCTTGAAAAAAGTGATTTATAAAGACTTACAGATGTTTATTAATCCGATGATTTCTTTACTGATTATCGTACCATTAACAATCCTTATTTTTGGTCCATTTGGGACGTATGTGGGTCAAGGCTTAGCATTCATTATTCAGTTTTTAAGTGGTCAAAGTGGATTAGTTACAGGAGCTGTATTAGGAGCGGCATGGTCTTTCCTTACGATATTAGGGCTTCATTGGGCAGTTATTCCAATCGCCATTGCCAATCTTGGTGCAACGGGTCTTGATCCAATTATCGCAATGGCAGCAGCGGCACCATTTGCCCAAATCGGTATGGGGCTTGGCGTATTCTTTAAAACAAAAGATAAAAAGTTGAAAACACTTGCTGGGTCAGGGCTTCTCCCAAGTGCTTTAGCAGGGACAACCGAAATTATCACTTATGGTATTCTCGTCCGTTATAAACGAACCATGTTATACGTTGGGATAGCTGGAGCTGTTGGTGGGGCAATCAACGGAGCACTAGGAGTATCAGCAACGGCATTTGCACTTCCAAGTTTCTTGTCGATTCCTGTATTTTCACCAATCGGAATTTTCGCAATAGGTGTGTTCGCTTCATTACTAATAGCAATGATGCTAACGATTGTATTTGGATATGAAGGCAAGCATGACCTAGCAGTTGTTGAAAAGACAAATAAAGTATTTGGGTTAAGAAATGTAAAAAAAGAAATCATTGCAAGTCCATTAACGGGTAAAATCGTTCCATTAAATCAATTAGCAGATCCACTTTTTTCAACAGAAGTTGTAGGAAAGGGGATTGCCATTGAACCAACAAAAGGGGCTATCATTTCTCCAGTAGATGGAGTCGTAACCACATTATTCGCAAGTAAACATGCGATTGGAATTACATCAAATGGTGGGGCTGAGATTTTAATCTATATTGGTGAAAATACGGTTCAGTTGAAAGGCAAATATTTCACTTCCCATGTAAAACAGTGGGATGAAGTGAAAAAAGGCGACATCCTTATTGAATTTGACATCGAAAAAATTAAAGCAGCTGGATATGATCTGAAAACACCAATCGTGATTACCAACACAGAAGAGTATGTAGAAGTGAAACCAATGAAATCGGGTAATGTTGAGGCAAATGATGATGAAGTTATGAGACTTGATGCTTAGCAAAAACCGATGGTTGAAACTTAATGAACCCTATGAGGAGGAAGTTACATGCAAAAGCAACCAGAATTACAAGTTAGAACGAAGAAACTGATTGAACATGAAGGTTTGAAATTTAAAGATTTAAATAACAATGGCAAGCTTGATCCTTATGAAGATTGGCGTTTAAGCCCGAAAGAACGTGCAGAAAATCTTGTTTCTTTGATGAATATCGATGAAAAAATCGGGATGATGCTGATCAATTCCAGGAAAATGGGACTTGCCCAGGAAGATAAAAGCAAGACAAGCCATGACGGTGTTCTAGATGAAAGTATTATCGAAAGAGGAGAAACGATTTTCGCTACCAGCAAGGTATACGGAACGACTCATACGATTGCAAACAGACATCTACGACACTTCATTTTAAGAGATAACTTTACTCCAGCTGAAATGGCGGAATGGGTTAACGCGATGAATGAAGTAGCGGAAGGAACACGCTTAGGGATTCCTGTACTTGTTGCGTCGAACTCGAGAAATGAGAATGGTGAAGCCGTCTTCGGTATGAACGATGCAATCGGAATCTTCTCTACTTGGCCAGGAACATTAGGGTTGGCGGCAGCCGCAAAGGGCGATATCCAAAATGGTGGCGATGCTTCTTTAATTAGTGAATTTGCGAGTATTGCCCGAAAAGAATGGAATGCCACTGGCTTAAGAAAAGGCTATATGTATATGGCAGATGTGGTGACCGATCCAAGATGGCAACGTACGTATGGAACGTTTGGAGAAGATCCAGAGTTTATTGCTGATGTAATCGGTCGTATCCTTGACGAGTTCCAAGGAGAAACATTAGGAAAAGATAGTATTGCGATGACAACGAAGCATTTCCCTGGTGGGGGAGCGAGAGAAAATGGCTTTGACCCTCACTATGAGGAAGGAAAATGGAATCTATACCCAACTCCGGGCAGCTTAGAAAAATACCATTTACCTCCATTTAGAGCAGCGGCAGAACATGGAACATCTTCCATCATGCCGTACTACTCGATTCCAAGTATTAAGAAGAGTGTGGTGCAGGAATTTGAAGGGGAAGAAATCCCATTCGAAGAGGTTGGATTTACGTTTAATCGTTATTTCATTGACCATATCCTTCGTGGAAAACTTGGATTTAAGGGCTATGTGAATAGTGATAGTGGAATTATTAATAACATGAGTTGGGGAATGGAAAAGAGCAGTGAAGGAGAACGCTTTGCGAAAGCGATTAATGCAGGTACCGATTTGATTGCTGATACGAACGATATTGAAAATTTGAAATTAGCGATTAGTAAAGGCTGGATCAGTGAAAAACGAATCAATGAGTCCAATGTACGTCTGTTAACAGAAATGTTCGCTTTAGGTCTATTTGATGACCGCACATACAATGACCCAGCAAATGCAACTGAGGTTGTAAACACAAAAGCACATTGGGATGCTGCATACGAAGCGCATAAAAAATCAGTGACCGTACTGAAAAATTCAAATGAAACCTTGCCACTCACAGCGGACAAGCTGGATGGAAAAAAGGTGTACATTGAAGTGTTCCATAAAGATCAAGAAAGAGCAACTTCTTTTACGGAAAAAGCAAGAAATGAAGCGAAAGAACTCGGCCTCTTTACGTTAACAGACAACCATGAAGAAGCTGATACAGCGATTCTGTTCTTACAACCAAAATCTGGTTCATACTTTAATGCAACACCAGGCTTACTTGAGCTTGATATATGTGAGGATAAAGTAAACTCAGCGATCGATGGTACATTGTATCAGGAAACGACTTTAAGTGGATTAGACCATCTAAAAGATGTAGTGGAAAGTGTGCAAGGCCGCGGCGGTAAAGTTGTGATGAGTGTCAATATTATCCTTCCTTGGATTTTAAGAAATGTTGAACCAATGGCCGACGCACTAGTTTCAGGATACGATACATTCTACAATGCACAGCTTGAAGTGATTGCAGGGAACCACAAGCCATCTGGTGTTTTACCATTAACCTTACCAGCTAGTGAAGAAGTAATAGCTGTTTACCAAAATGGCGATTGTGTATCTCCTAATGACGTACCAGGATATGACAAAGACAAATACATGCCAGCCGGAATGACCTATGCGTATAAAGACAGTGACGGCAATGTTTATAAGCTTGGGCATGGGTTGAAATATTGAAGAATTGTTCAAATGTAGGGCCTGTACCTTAGTACGAATAGGGACAGGCTTCCTACTTGCAAAATTAATAAGAGTAAAGAAAAGTTGATCGACAAATAATAGTTAAGACACAAGATAAGTTATTTTTAAAAATTGGAGGAATACATAATGGGTAAATTAGACGGTAAAGTAGCAATCATTACAGGTGCAGCACAAGGCATGGGTGCTATGCATGCTCGTAAATTCGTGGAAGAAGGAGCAAAAGTAGCGATTACAGACCTTAACGTGGAAGGTGCACAAAAACTTGCCGATGAACTAGGGGAAAACGCAATCGCTCTTAAACTTGATGTATCTAGTGAAGAGAATTGGATTGATGTTGTCGCAAAAACAGAAGAAGCATTTGGACCTATCAATGTGTTAGTCAATAACGCAGGGATTGGGATTTTCAAAACATTAGAAGAACTTACTGTAAAAGACTTTGAATTAACATTTAAAGTAGATGAGCTTGGCGTATTCTTAGGCATGCAAAAAGTTTTACCTTCAATGAAAAAAGCGGGTGTAGGTTCCATTGTTAATATTTCATCTGTAGATGGATTAGTGAGTGCACCAACGGCTATTGCATATAGTGCTTCTAAACATGCGGTAACGGGTATGACAAAAGGTGCAGCTACTGAGCTTGGCCAATTTAACATCCGTGTAAATTCTGTACACCCAGGAATTATCAAAACACCGATGGCGGATCAACCGGATGTAGAAGAGTATCTAAAACAACTTGAACAAGATATTCCACTAAGAAGAAGAGCAGAAGTAGTGGAAGTATCTAATTTAGTTGTATACCTTGCTTCGGATGATTCTAGCTATTCTACAGGAGCTCAATTTGTAGTGGATGGTGGAATGATTTCAGACTTATAATCGATTAGATTAGAGAAAAATCACAGGTGAGTGAGACCTGTGATTTTTTTTGTGATTAGGAAAAGGGTGTGAGAATGCCTAATAAAACGCCTGGAGTACTACCAATCTCCTAAAAACAGGAAAGTGGTGCTATTCCAAAGCTCGTGGAGTACCACCAACCTCTTAAAAACAGGAAAGTGGCAATCCTCCAGAGCTCGTGGAGTAGCATCAACCTCCTAAAAACAGGAAAGTGGTGCTATTCCAAAGCTTGTGGAGTACCACCAACCTCCTAATATCAGGATAGTGATATTACTCTAAAGCACCTGGACCACCATCACTTTCATCTGTTTGCACAGTTTCGATTAATAACAGTGCCATAAATCAGTATGAACTCCTTACTTCGATGCAGGAAGTAAGGAGTTTTTATTGAATAAGTAAAATTAGAACAATCTGGAATTTCATTTTGGGATAGGAGAGGTTTGGATGTCGTTTATGGTGGTTGATAAAGAATTTAAACTTGTTGGATTAAAAGGGAGTGGCGAGTTTGTTAATTTTGGTAATGAAGTACCCTTACTTGCAAAAAAACTATTAAGTCGCTCAAACGAAATTCAAAATCGAACGGATACAGAAATTGCATTATTTGAGCCTAAAAAGGATGAGGATCATAAGATAGGCCATTATTATGTAGGGTTAATTGTGAGCGAGAAATCAAATGACCTACCAACAGGAATGGATTATATAGAGACAACTAATCGTTACATAACTACACGAGGGAATATCTCAAAATTGGGAGAACTTCATTTGAATTTATTAAATTGGGCAGCAGAACAAGGATATCAAAGAGACCTCAATTCTTATATAATCGAGACCTATCACCCTATGGGTGAAACTGAAGAAGAAGTACAGATTTATTTACCAATTCAAGCTTAAAAGTACAATTCAAAAATCTACTAAAAAGACGGACAAATTTGTTGGTTTTACAAGGAATAAAAAAGTAATTTAAACGGAGGTAAAAATGAGATTGGAAAATGTTGAAGGTTTTACAATAAAAATTGCTGCAAATGACGATAGTAATGAAATTATAAAAATGTTAAAGCAGATAGCTCAATGGATGAAAGAGAACGAAATAAACCAATGGAGGTATCTATTAGATGGTGGTGATGATGAAGAGATTAAACAAGGTATTCAAAATCAAGAAACATACATTGTTTTGAAAGATATGGAATTAGTGGCTACCTTCACACTATTATCTAAACAAAGCGAATGGGATAAGCATATCTGGGGAAGTGACCATTCTTCAGAATCTCTTTATCTACATAGAATTGCCATTAAACCTACTTATATGAAGAAAGGTGTAGGTAAAAGTATATTGACGTGGATACAAGACACCGTAAGTGATAAAAAATATCTCAAGTTAGATTGTGTTGCAGATAATAGTAAACTAAATCACTTTTATAAGGACAATGACTTTGAACTAGTTGGAATAACCGATGGACATAGTAAGTATCAAAAGATCATAAAACAGTATTAAATATGCTTTAACTATGGGAGGAGAGAACAGTAAAAAATGAATAACTGTATAGGACTTTCTGGAAGTGTAATTATGACAGAAACGGATAAATTCCCTCTATTATTTAATAATGAAAATGTTAGTCATATTGAGATTGGTGAGTTTCCGAGCGAAGAGTCTTTACATCATTTCTTGGAACTTTTACATAAGAAAAATGTTACATTTGGACTTCATTCCCCTTTGTATAGAAATCAAAGTAAATATGATTTGGTGGAAAAGGTTCAATATGAACCAGAACAGGCTTGGGAACAGTTTGAATCTGAAGTTAAATATATGTCCCAATTAGGGGCTGAATATATATTAGTTCACTTTCCTTATTTTAAAGAAGGAACAGACATAGATACGACTGAAATGATTGAAAATGGCTTAAAACGATTTCGTATCCTACAAGAAAGATATTCCATAACAATTGTTTGTGAACCGAAACTAGGTCTTAATAGATCTAGGTTTGGAATTAGAGCACTTGATCATTTTTCGATTGAGGTTTGGGACAAGTATGGAATCAAACTTTGCATAGATATAGGGGATTACTTATTAGCGACTGGTGATATGGTGTTAGATTATATAGAAAAGTGGAAAAAGCATATAAAGGTCGTTCATTTACATAATGTAGAGTTTCATAGTAATAAATACATATGGGTACCTGTACACCCATCCCATGAAACTGACAATTCACATTTTAAGGTAAGGGAATTAATTTATAAGCTCTCGAAAAGTTCGGGTGTGTATTTTATTTTTGAACATACACCACATACAAATCCAACAGAAGCATTTGTTAATGAGGGAATTAGCTGGGTAAAGGATATAATTCGAGGCTGACCTAATAAGAAAAACTATGCTTTGTTGAAGTAAGCATTAATAGCATAGGTAAAAACCTATTGGAAAAAAACACTAGACTAATTGAAAAAAATATTAGCCAGTGTTTTTTAATAAATAAGCTGAATTATCTTTCTGGAGCTCCAGGTGGTGTATATTTTGGTGGGACTTTTAGCCAGCCTCGTTGTTTCATAAGGTTTTTAAATGGTGCAGCGTATCTCATGAGATTTACCTGCATCTCAAAAAACAATAAACCAACATCTGTCCTAACAGTTTTACTCATAGCTTGGGCACAAAATGTAATTGAAGCACCTATCTTCACAGCTATTAAATTTGCTATTTCATCATCAGTTAGTTTTACCCCTTCTGGAACGGAATCGGCTTTTGATACTGGCTTTGGTGAGCTTAAAGTTGGTAAAGGAACTCCTTCTTTCATTAGGAAATGTTCAATTTTTTTAGAATCTGCATTGCTGGAATTATAGGCAGATTGCAAGGCATGTTTTAAATCTGTATCGGTTGTTGTATTTAGTCCAACTTGATAAAGGACATGTGCTTCATTGAACGCAGTATATGCTGTCCATAAGTCCATTACTTCACCAACATGTAAAGGAGGCTTGGGTTCCTCATCAATAAAGTTCTTAATTATGGCAATTACTGACTCTAATGGATTAGTCAAATTATTATACCTCCATAATTGGGTATTACTTTTAGTTTATTTATTACCATGTACATAATACTGCATTCAAGTTTTTCAGTTTTTTATAACAGGGTTAGTACGCAGTTCAAAGTCATTAAGGAACACTTTCATTGTTGAAAATAGGTTTTACCTCGACTAACTTTTTCAAAAGTGATATTTTGTGTTGAATAATTTACTTTTTGCAATCACGTTTCAAAGCATCATGGGGTAAATTAGAAAACACTTTTAACATTCTATTAGTAATTTCATCTATGGACACCTTAATCACACTACCTTGGGCATTTTAATTATTTTAGTATTATCAAAAATAGACAAAGCATGTATTACGCAGTTCGATTTGTGGGTCTTAACGATCGTAGATAGTTTAAACAGTTTGCTGCTATGATAGTTTTCTTGGAGTTCCACAAACGAAGCAGGTATGTTTAATGATGGGGGAGATAAAAGATGGAAGGGAATAGGGTAAAAAAGCAGTTAATAATGGGATTTATTTTATTTGGGATTTTAATTATATCGGGAAGTATCCAAATTATTTTTTCCCCCTTCAACTTTGTTAGAGTTGTAGGGTTATTCATCGTTATTTTAAGTTCATTGTCTTTAGGTGCATTTATTAGAGAATTTTTTATTCTAAAAAAGAATCCTATAGAAGAAGATTTAAAACGTAAATAAGGGTGCGATAAGCCAATAGGTTAATTGAAGAGGTAACTTTTGATGGATCATTACCGTCTACATAAAAAGGGGGAGGTCATGAGGAAATCAGTTATTCTATTTTTATTTACGTTTGTGTCTTGCATTTTGCTTGTTAGCTGTAGTGCGGATGGTGGTAAAGTGACTGCGAGAGATGTTCTGAAACTGAATCATGATGCGGATGTTTTAAAATATAATGGTTTTATGTACAATAATGTCACTAATCTTGAGTGGTATAAGAAAGATAAGAGTAAATTTCAAAAAGGAAAAGAAATTGGGGAAATCAAAAAAGTAACAAATTCTTCTCTGTTCTTTACTAATTTCTCATCAACCAAGTTACCTAAGGGAACGACCCTGTTTGATACGAATGACGGGGGTGCTGGAATCATAGTAGTCGAAACGGAGAATGGTGAAATTTTATATTATATGCAATTACTCGAAGGCTAATTTTTACAAGCGGTGCAGGTTAGCCTCTGTTTGGTTCAGTTGCATAATCAGTATGAAATCCTTATTTCAATGCCGGAAGTAAGGGTGTTTTTATTGAATAAAATATATTGCAGGTGGTTAAAATAGGCCTTTTCTAAAAAGAGTTTAATAGACGCGAGCTTATATAAAAAAGTGTAAGTGTTTCCAGGAAAGTTAATGAAGTATATGGGTAATTTTTTATAGAAAACTATCCTGCTAGATGATGTGTTGTGGTATCTAAGCTACCTAAAGATGCAGGTGTAGTAATAGAGGTCATTACAATTTTAGAATAAAAATGATAAAAGGAGATTAAAAATGGCCACTTTCATAGATCTAAAAACAGATATTCAGTATTTTGTAAATGAAAATACAAGAAAAACAGATTCAGAGAAAGCATCTACAGCATTTATGAATAGGGAAGTAGTCGAAAAGGTAAGAAACTTTCATAAAAGTTTTCCAGAATATAAAGTAACGCCCCTTCACAGCTTAGCTGAGTTATCTACACAATTTGGAGTTAGCAATATTTGGGTTAAAGATGAATCTTATCGATTTGGACTGAATGCTTTTAAAGTATTAGGTGGTTCCTATGCTGTTGGTAAATATCTAGCAGAACGATTAAACGTTGATATTTCAGAACTATCTTTTGAAAAATTAAGGAGTAAAAAAGTAAAGGAGGAATTGGGTGACATTACTTTTGTAACAGCAACGGATGGAAATCATGGAAGAGGAATTGCATGGGCTGCAAACGAGCTTGGTCAAAAATCTGTCGTATATATGCCAAAAGGGTCTTCGGTAATCAGATTAACGAATATTCGCAAAGAAGGAGCAGAAGCTTCGATCACAGACTTTAACTATGATGATACGGTGAGGTTGGCAAGTCAAAAGGCTAAAGAAAATGGCTGGGTCTTGGTACAGGATACGGCCTGGGACGGATATGAAGAAATTCCTGCCTGGATTATGGAGGGTTATCTCACAATCATAGATGAAGCAATGGAGCAGATTGCTGAAGTTGATGATCGGCCCACTCATGTATTTTTACAAGCAGGAGTTGGTTCTTTTGCAGGCAGTATGCTCGGATATCTAGTCGAGAAATTTGGAGAAGAACGTCCTATGACAGTTATCGTGGAGCCAGATAAAGCGGATTGTTTATACCAATCTATGAGAGTGGGCGACGGGAAACCACATGCCGTAACGGGTACATTGGATACGATTATGGCAGGTTTAGCATGTGGAGAACCAAGTAAAACTTCTTGGGGTATTTTAAAAGATTATGCTCAAAGTTTTGTTTCTTGCCCAGACTATGCGGCATCACGAGGTATGCGGATTCTTGCCAATCCACTGGGCTGTGACCCTCGTATTGTTTCAGGTGAATCTGGTGCAGCAGTGGGTATCGGATTGGTTAGTTTAGTAGCTGAAAATACTAGGCTTATAGACATGAAAAATGAATTGAACCTTAATCAAGATTCAAAGATTCTTATTATAAGCACTGAAGGTGACACAGATCCCGATCATTATCGCAAAGTAGTATGGGATGGGGCATATCCATCTGTCTAATTAATGTTTAGTAATGGATTGCAAAGGCACTACAATTTAATAAAATTTAAATTAGGAAACCCGTTAACCCCTGTTGTTAGCGGGTTTTTTAGTTGCCGATAAGAAGTAGTTCTTTGTTCCAAGAAGGATTCAAGCACCATTTTGTTGAAGTTAATTAGCAAACGAAGCAGTGAGCCGCTTCCTGTACTAATATTTTTGGGAAGGTAAGGAGAACGTAAATGATAACTGAATTGAAAACCTCTGACTTCTATAAATGCAAAGACTTGTTATATGAGGAAGGTCAAATAGAAGCTAGAGCAGTGGTTGAAGTAAACCCAGGCCGTATTTTTGTAGATGATGTTAACTCTCCTACTTCGGGACTTATCTGGCTAGGCAATAACGATGGATTTATTTTTATTGGAAATGAAAGGAACGAAGGGTTCAATACCCAATTAAATCATTTTATTGATTCGGTAATTGTACCAGAGGCAAGAAAGGTAGGGTTAACTTGGTTTGAGGGTATTGGTAATCATAGTAAGTGGGATGAAACGATTAAAAAAGTATTTAAAGATCGAAACCTAGGAAGCTGGCGTCAGAGAGTTTATACGTTACGAAAAGAAGATTATAAAGGTACCTACGAACTTACTAGTGAAGAAGGATATAAGATTGTCAAAATGAGTGAAGTGCTTTCTAATAACTCAATTAAAAATAATGAATTTTTACATTCCAAAATTGAAGAGTTTTGGTCTTCAACAGAGGTTTTTTTAAATGAAGGCGTTGGTTACTGTGTTGTTTACAAGAATGAAATTGTAAGTGTCTGTTTTTCAGGTTTTGTTGTTGAAAATGTTCACTGTATTGACATTGAAACGTTGAAAGAGCATCAAGGTAAAAAGATAGCACAAAAAGTAGCTCGTACATTCGTAGAAGATTGCTTGGCTAATCATCTAGTCCCATATTGGGATTGTATGGATTCCAACAAGCCTTCGATTGGCGTTGCAGAGAAGATAGGATTCAGAAATGTATTTAACTATAAGGGATATGAATTTAAGTTAAAGGAATTGAACAAATGAATCAGTTTAAAGAAGGGAGCAAGTTTATTATGATGATAAAAGGTTTCGGGGGAATCTTTTGGAGAACTAAAAATGTAGATGCAATCAAAAAATGGTACAGTGAGGTTTTGAATTTAGAATTTGAAGGTTGGAATGGGACAATTATTAAACCACAATCAGGAAATGAAACGATTTTTTCTTTTTTTACTGAGGATGACCTTTACTTTCCAACAGAACAGCAAGTGATGTTAAATTTCCAAGTCGAAAATATTGATGATTCTATTAAACATCTTGAACAAATGGGTGTACCTCTTGAAAAGGAAAAAGAGACGGGTGATTATGGTACGTTTATTTGGATTAAAGACCCTGAAGGTAGATTGATTGAGCTTTGGGAGAAATAAAGGGTTGTCATTATTATAAACAAATGGAGTAGTTTAGTAACGTTTGTGAAAATTACATAAAAACATACAGGTGCGATGATCCAAGAAGGATTATCGCTATTTTTGGTTGGAGTTATTTGATTAACGTAGCAAGTTAGTTGCACAAGAAAGGAATCTCTAAAGGTATTTTTCTCCTTCATGTAGAACAAATAGTAAGTAACTTAAATAGAGGTGAAACCAATGGGGAATATCAATAAGTTAACCCCTATAGAAGCGGCACATGAATTTATCGATGAGTATTTTCCAAATTGTCAAGGAGCTTTATTAGCAGGAAGTGTGATTAGAGGAGAAACCACAGAAACCTCTGACCTTGATATTGTTATTTTCGATAAAAAACTGAGTTCCTCGTTCAGAGAATCTTTAATAGACTATGGCTGGGCTATTGAGGTGTTTGTACACAACTTAACCACTTATAAGTACTTTTTTGAATTGGATTATAAAAGAGCGAGACCCTCAATGCCAAGGATGGTTTCAGAAGGAATTGTCATAAAAGACGATGGAATAATGGATTCTATAAAAAAAGAGGCTAATGATCTATTAAATAAAGGTCCAGAAGAATGGTCAGCAGAGACGATAAATACAAAGCGATATTTTATTACTGATGCACTAGATGATTTTATAGGTTGTTCGGATAGAGCAGAAGAGCTATTTATAGCCAATACACTTGCGGAATTAATAAGCGAATTCGTTCTGAGAACAAACCGTCAATGGATTGGTGCATCAAAATGGGTCATTCGTTCATTAAGAAACTATGATTCAGAGTTCGCCACTCATTTTGTAGAAGCTTTTGATATGTTTTATAAGGATGGTCAGAAAAATCAAGTGATCGAATTAGTTGATTCTGTCTTGCAACCCTTTGGGGGACGATTGTTTGATGGGTTTTCTTTGGGGAAAAAGTGAAGGGAACGGTGAATAGACTGAATATGCAGGTTTTGTTGATTTTCCTAAGGCCAAAAGTAGATAAGGAGTATTCTAGGTGAAAAGAAAAAGAAAAGTAACCACTCTATTTATATCGATAACTCTGTTCATCCTTCTACTTCTATTGTTTCCTACTTGGACACCTAAGATAGATGGGGAAAACAGCATTGCTATATTAGAGAGCATAGAAATAAACGGAACAGAACTTGAAGTAATGATAAGAGGTGTAGACCGAAACAATCCAATTATCATTTTCGTACACGGTGGACCGGGGTGCTCTGAAATACCTTATGTGAGAAAGTATCAAGATTTACTCGAAGAGCATTTTACGATTGTTCATTATGACCAAAGAGGGAGTGGAAAATCATATCGATTCTTTGAGGATTATTCTACTATTTCCTCGGATCAACATGTTGAGGATCTATTGGCTTTAACAGACTTTGTAAGAGATGAATTTTCTCAAGAAAAGGTTCTATTGATTGGTCATTCTTTCGGTACCTATATAGGGATGAAGGCTCCAGATAAAGTTCCTGATAAATATGCTGCTTATATCGGGATTGGTCAAGTTTCAAATTATATGAATAGTGAAGTAGATAGTCTCAACTATACAATGAGTGAAGCAAATAAAGCTGGAAATCAAAAGGATGTAGATAAACTCAAGCTTCTTGAAGATTCTATTAAAATTGGAAGCACATACCCCAAGAGATATGGTTCGGAAGTATGGCGGGGCATCGCGGTTAATTAACGATAATATGGATTATTACATAGGATTTCTAACAAATCCCGAATACAATTTACTAGATGTTATTCGTTATATAAAAGGGATTTCAGCCACGCAAGGGATATTACTCGCTGAAGAAAAGGAGAATGATATTACAACAATCGTTAACAGCTTAGAAATCCCTTTGTATGTTGTTATGGGAAAATATGATTATATGACATCTGCGAAATCAGCAAAAGCATATTTTGATAGCGTAAATGCTCCTATTAAGGACTTTATCGTCTTTGAAAAATCTGCACATTATCCACAATTTGAAGAAAAAATTGTTTTTGAAGATTGGCTAGTTAAAACTTGGAAAAGCTTAGAGAAATAGGAAAGAAAATAAAAACAGAACGATTAAGTAAAAAGGTGAAAGGAAGATTGTTATGGTTTATATCGCACTTCTTCGTGGAATCAATGTGGGGGGAAACAATAAAATTGACATGAAGGTGCTTAAACAAACCTTTGAACGAGTCGGGATGAAGGATGTGGTGACCTACATCAATACGGGTAATATTATTTTTTCATCTGATGACCAATCAAAAACGGAGCTATCACGTATTTTGGAAGAAGCAATCCATGATGATTTCGGATTACGAATTAAAGTAGTCGTTCGAAGTATCGATGATGTCAGAGGAATCATTCACGCAATTCCTGACACATGGAAAAATGACAAAGACATGAAAAGTGATGTCATGTTTTTATCGGATGAAATTGATGATGAAACTGTACTTGAGAGTCTGGTTATCAAACCAACGATTGACACGGTGAAATATGTCCCAGGTGCGATTCTATGGTCCATTGAAAAGAAAAATGCAAACAAAAGTGGCATGTCAAAGATCATTGGAACAAAGATCTACAAGCAAGTTACTGTAAGAAATGTCAACACGGCTCGTAAAATATATGAACTCATGGAAGCTCAAAACAGATAGACAGCCGATTAAATCATTCAATTAATTTTTATGATTTTGGCAAGGTGAATCGGCAGGTAAGTTAAAGAATGGGTATTATAATATAAGTTGAATTATAATTAGTAAATAGATACAACAAAAAGGAGTAGATACATAATGGAAAAGGTCACACCATTTTTAATGTTTCAAGATGGCAAAGCAGAAGAAGCAATGAATTTTTATACGTCTTTGATTGAGGATTCGTCAATTACCAGTATTGTTCGATATGGTGCCAATGAAAGTGGGGATGAAGGAACTGTGATGCAAGCAACCTTCACTTTAAAAGGTCAAGAAGTTATGTGCATCGACAGTAATATCAAACATCAGTTTTCCTTCACACCTTCGTTCTCACTATTTGTTACTTGTAGTACGGAAGAAGAACTTGATAATCTTTATCAGAAATTGAACGAAGGCGGACAAGCACTTATGCCACTAGGAGATTATGGTTTCAGTAAGAAATTTGGCTGGTTAAATGACCGTTTTGGAGTTTCGTGGCAACTAAATCTACCTAAGTAGTAAGTATCTAATACCGTCTTCATAACAATAAAAAACATAATTTAAAACCAACAGGTGCGTTGATCCTAGAAGGATTAAGGCACCTTTTTTTAGGCAGTCGCTTTATTTATGAGCACGAAAATTGTATGTGGATTTGGAATATTATGTTAATATTAACTATGGGCTGTGAAGAAAAACAAATAATAAAAGGGGACCAATAGATGAATATTTTTGTTATGCTACCCGTAATTATTTCAATGATAGGTTTATATTTCATTACAATAGGATTGTGGGAATTAAGAGAAGGTGTAAATAGAAAGAAATATGTGACATATATGTTTACTGGTTTAGTTCTACTTTTATTCGTTGCAACATTATTTCCCTCACTTTTGATGATGTTTTTAAACTAACGAAACAGGTGAATTCTACTTGAGCCTCTGGATAAAACAAGCAATCATGCCCGATTGTCGCTTGAGGCAGGTGAAGGGGTAACGCAAGCGTCCGAATCGTGTCCGATTCCCAGAAGAGGAAGGTAAAAAGGAAACGAATAGAATCATAGAATCATGGCCGATGTATGTTCAATAGAAAAGGAGGAATTAAACCATGAAAATTGGACTGATAGGTGATAGTTTAACCGAAGGACGTCCTGGAGTATCTTTTGTTGAGATTTTAAAAGAAAACTATCCAAGTATTTCTTTTGATAATCTTGGCAAACCAGGGGAAACAGTTAAAAGTTTGCATGCCCGTATAACCAAAACAAAATTAGTAACAAACTATGATCTTATTTTCCTTTGGATTGGAGTCAATGATGTATATTCCAAATTGTTGAAAGTCCAAGCACAGCCTGTTGCAAAGGATCCCGAAGAATTTAGGGAGTATTATAACAAAGTTTTAGATATGGTTATGGCGTCTACTAAACAAGTAGTTACGGTCTCGCCAGCTTTAGTGGGTGAAACTTCACAAAATGATAAAGAAATAAAAAACTTAACTTCCATCATCCAATCCCTCTTAAGTGATCATCCCAATGTAAGTTTCTTAGATATGCATTCCGTATTTGAGAAACACCTTTCTAACGTCACTAGTTCAGATTACCTCAATATCAACGTTATGAGAGTGATGATGGATGTTCTCTTCTATAAAAATTCAGTTAACATCGACCGGTTATCAAAAAAAAGAGGACTTCACTTAACGTTAGACGGCATTCATCTAAATAGTACAGGTGCAGCACTCGTTGCGGCCCAATATTCAATTATGATAGATCAACTATTATTTAACGACGATAATTCCATTAAATAGTATTAGGGGTAACAAAACAATGTCTTTTCCTTAGTAGTATTAAAATAATTGTATAAGAGAAACGTGTTTGAGATAGATACCCGTAATGGACTATATTGTTTGAGCTACAAAAGCATGTATCGTGGTTTTAGTTATTAAGGGCGGGTTAGTGGAAATGGTTTTGGATTATTAAAATGAAATGAGGCGAAGTGATTGGGGAATAAAAAGGGTTTATTACTGCTTTTTTCAGTAGTGATTATGAGTTTTAGTATTATAGTAGCATCTAAGTTCATCTCAGAGGCTATTAATAATGTAGGGCATGGTATTTTAGTATCAAATACAACTACCCCTTCAAATGGAAATTATGAGTTACTTGTGAACGATGGTTGGGTGTACTTAATTGATACAAACAGTGGTCAAGTCTGGAAAAAGGCAGACAATGATGATCCAGAATCTAAATGGGAAGAAGTGAGGCATTTTACCGAATAAAACTTACAATAAATTATCTAAAAGCAAATCGCCTAGGTTAATGAAAAGCTTCTTTTTTTAGTGATTAACTACAGACTTCCTCCCAAGTTACGGTGAGTAATAGATAAAATCGAATAAGATAGATCTGGTAAATAATCAATTATTATATAACAAAACCAAGGGAAGGTTTTGAATGACTGTACTTACATTGCTTAAAAAGGAGAAGGTGGTTTGATGGAATCGACAGATAAATTTACAGACAAAGCTGAGATATATGCAAAATATCGTCCCAGTTACCCTCTTGAATATATTGAATATTTAATTTCTGAAGCCGGTCTAAATGAGGAAAGTATGATTGCAGATATTGGATCGGGTACTGGAATTATAAGTAGGCAGCTACTTGGTAGGGGATACACTGTAATTGGAGTGGAACCCAATGATGACATGAGAAAAGTGGCAGAACAAACGTTAAAGCCTGATTCCCGTTTTATTTCGGTCAAGGCCACAGCTGAAAACACAACTTTAAATGATAATAGTGTAGATTTAGTGACAGTCGCACAAGCATTTCACTGGTTCCACTTTTGAGCAGTTCAGATTGGAATGTCAGCGGGTTTTGAAAGAGGGTGCTAAAGTGGCCCTTGTTTGGAATAGCCGTGATGGGTCAAGTGATATAAACAAGGAAAGTGCTGATGTTTGCGAAAAGTATTGTCCGAATTTTAAAGGATTTAGCGGTGGTATGGAGGAAGCTCCGATTGCCTTTCATGAATATTATAAAGATGGGAAGTATGATCTTAACTACTTTCGCAATGACTTGCACATTACTTTAGAAGGATTTCTGGGCAGGTACTTATCTGCGTCCTATTCTCCAAAGAAGTCTGACAAAGAGTATGATCCCTTCATTACGGCATTAACAGAACTATTTGAAAAATATAGCAACAACGGTACCATCATTATGCCAAATATAACAAGAAGCTATTTGGGTAAGGTGTAACTATTAAGAACTAATTGTAAGATGATTACTAACAGCAGTTGAAATTTGATTTTCACTCTAAGTTCAATAAAGAACAACTCACCTGTGCTACCTCAGAAAAGAGAATTGCCTAGTAAAATAGTAAGCAGTTCTCCTTTGGAGTATCCCCTTAGTCAAGCAACTATATATGACGGACAATTTCTTTCATAATGTGTCCTTCTGCCTTTAAAAACTTTAATTTTTTCAGAAGGTTATAAAAGTTGATTACTAGAATATATAAAAATAATATAACAAAAACGAGACTTTAGTAGTAGGGTGGATGACTCCGCTTAATTTTTGGCTGTCATTTAGATGCAGTCGCCTTTTTATGGGAAAGAGAAAAGATAAACTTAAGATCAGTTCAAACAAAATAGAACTATGGAGGTATGTAGGTGAAAGCTGCTATATACAAAACTTTTGGTTCCCCTGAAGTTATGGGTATAAATGATGTCGAACAGCCATCTATCAAGGAGCAAGATAGGGTGTTGATTCGTGTACACAGTGCTTCTGTTAATACTTTAGACTATTTATACCGAAAGGGTTATTATCCTACAAGGATAGATAATGGACTATTAAAACCCAAAAACCACATACTCGGCATAGATGTTGCGGGTACGATTGAGGCAGTTGGTGATAGTGTTCGTAAATTTAAGGTGGGTGATCATGTTTTTGGGAGTTGCTTCGGTTCTCATTCTGAATATGTCTCTCCACGTGAAAGTTTACTTAGTCATATGCCAAAAAACATAACTTTTGAAGAAGCAGCTGCTATACCGTGTGCTGCCCAAACTGCTTTACAAGCATTGCGGGATGTAGCAAAGGTAAAGCAAGGACAAAGAGTCTTAATATATGGAGCATCTGGCGGAGTAGGGCATTTTGCTGTTCAACTTGCGAAATATTTTGGGGCTGAGGTCACAGCTGTTTGCAGTACATCCAATCTTGATTGGGTTAAAGATCTTAGGGCTGATTATGTTCTTGATTATACCAAGGAAGATTTCACGAAAAATGGAAAGAAGTACGATGTTATTCTGGATGCAGTTGGAAAGCGAACATATTTCAGTTGCATGAACTCTTTAACCGAGAAAGGGATTTATATTACGGAACACTTATTTTCCCCTAGATATCAACCCCTTCAATTGATGATTGGTTCAATAATAGGTCGCAAACAAGCAAAAACTCATTTTACGAAACCAAACGATAAAGATTTGGAATTCTTAAGTGATCTTGTGGAGGAAGAAAAATTAAAACCTGTAATTGAAAAATGTTTTCCTTTGGAACAGATTGTTGAGGCACACCGGCACATTGAAAGTGGACGTACAAAGGGGAAGATTGTTCTTAGGGTCAAATAGGATATATAAACATAGGGGAAAAGCAGAAAGGGAGATTTTTATGTACAATGTATTATATTTATACCCAGTCCTGAAACATAAAAAGGATAGATTTATAGAGATTAACAAAATGGCAGCTCTTATTTATAAGGAATATGGTGCTATTGAAGATGAGACGTTCCAGAGCACTTTTATAGATGCTAACTATGGTTGTAAAGGGATGGAGGCATCGGTAGAATTGCATGAAAATGAAACGTTGATGTGCTCAGTTTCTACATTTACTAATAAACATCATCACGAAATAGTTATGGAAAAAGTTGATTCGGATAAGCGAATTGAAGAATTATATAATGAAATGATTCAAGTTATAGATATGAGCCGAGTTGTTCGTGGTGAATTTGAGAAGGTTTAATATAAATAAAAATATTTTTCTTACAAAGGCAGAAGCAGTGGCACCTCCTTTTTTTAAAAAATTTATAAATCTTAATTTATCAGACACTGACGGGAAGGAATGACTTCTGAGGAGAAACAAATACTAAACTTATACTTTTTGTAAAAGGGAGTGCTATTCTTGCGAGCGGTTATCATAAATGAATATGGTAGTAAAGATGTGTTAGTAGAGCAGGAGCTACCGAAACCAGAAATAAAAGTAAACCAAGTACTTGTTGAGGTTTATGCAACCTCCATTAATCCAATTGATTGGAAGCTTCGTGCGGGCTATTTGAAGGGAATGCTTGATTGGACATTCCCTATAATCCTTGGCTGGGATGTGGCTGGTAAGATAGTTGAAATTGGAGATGAAGTGAAGAATTTTCAGGTCGGGGATGAAGTTTTTTCGCGACCGGATACAACCCCCAGAGGTACATATGCGGAATTTACAATAGTGGATGAAGAATTACTTGCCAAAAAGCCTAGTAACTTAACATTTGAAGAAGCTGCCTCTATTCCATTAGCCGGCCTAACCGCTTGGCAGTGTTTAGTGGATAAAACAAAAGTCAAGCAAGGAGATAAAGTACTCATACACGCAGGAGCTGGTGGTGTAGGTAGTTTGGCCATTCAAATGGCAAAACATCTAGGTGCCTATGTTGCTACAACAGCGAGTGAGAAAAATGAAGCATATGTAAAAAATCTCGGTGCGGATGAATTCATTAATTACCGTGCACAACAATTTGAAGAAGTATTAAGTGATTATGATGTGGTCATTGATACAATGGGTGGCGATATTTTAACTAAAAGCTTCAAAATATTAAAACCTGGTGGCAGATTAGTAACGATTGCCGGACAACCCGATCCAGTATTAATAGAAAAGCATCAAGTAACAGCAAGCTCCTATTGGTTAACGTCAAATGGTAAACAACTAGGTGAATTAGGCGAATTACTCGAGAAAGGAATACTTAAACCTCAAGTGGGTAGTGTATTTGGTTTTTCAGCAGAAGAGCTACAAAAAGCACATGAGTTAAGTGAAACCAATCATGCCAAAGGGAAAATTGTAATTAAAGTTAAATAATTGGTGGACAGTACAAGCTATTTCATTAGAAAAAGAATATTTAACTTTCAGGTGCGTTGATCCAACAAGGATTAATGCACTTTTTTGTAGAAGTAATTATACTAACGAAGGAGTTTAGTGAATAAAGATGAAACAAATTATAGAGTGAAAATATTGTTGTTTTATAATCAAGAACATTAAGATGTAGGACAATGGTAGAGGGGTGATTTATTGAATGCTTTAAAACTGATTGAAACATTTAAAAGCGATCTACAAAACTATTCACTTGAGCAACTAAGATATATATCGGCTACAGGGGTTTGGTCCATTGGTCAAATGTACGACCATGTGATTCTAGTTGCCATTGAGTACCTTGACAATGTGGAAGTTTGTGCTAAATCAAAGGAAGAGCAAAAGCTTGGAAAAACGGATTTTGGTGAGGAAGTATATAAAATTGGAGGGTTCCCACCAATTAAAATCAAGTTACCGGACGAGCTAAATACTCCACCAAGCAATTCAGATAGTAAAGAAGACCTTATGAGTAGGTTAGATCAGGTAATGCAGAGGTTGAGGCAATGGGAATCTAGAGTAGATGCTATTAATCCCAATTACAAAGTTAAACATGAAGGTTTTGGCTGGCTGAACGCAAGGGAGTGGTTCGAGCTTGTGGGTATGCATTTTCGCCATCACTTACGTCAGAAGTGTGAACTAGAAATAAAAGTTATTAATTTATAAGTTTTACCTACTTACAAAACTAGAAAAATTAATAGAAACTATAGTGTCTTCAACAATGGGAGTGAATTACTTTAATAAAACGCCGTATCCAACAAAAGGGACAGATGAGTGAAGAAGGATTATATTGAGTAGTTGAAGAAAATAAGTTAGTAGATCGCTTAGTTGATTAGTTTAAGAAGTGAGGGTAAATATAATGAATTTACGCATTGAACAGTATGTTGCTATTCTACTATTAATATCATTTGGATCGTTCTTCATTTTGGCATCATTGATTGGAGGAACAAATGAGCCATATCGAGATTTATTACTTACATTTGCGGTGGTTCACTTTGTTATGTGGAAGCTAATAACTATAAGTAAGAACGAAGAGAAAAAAGACAAATAAATTAATGGAGCAATTTGCGAATAAAAAAGAAGATGAACCCTACATATTTGTAGTAGAGTTCATCTTCTTTTTCGTTTGAAGGGGTATAGTATTTGTGTTTAACATCTTAGATCTTAATATCGATCTTTGCATTTTTCTTTAACTCTTCTACATGCTGAGCGAGTTTTTCTTGCTGTTTTTGCTGTTGAAGAGATTGTTCGATTTGCGGTTTTACTTCTTCAAGCTTTGGAATTTCTTGTCCAGTAGTCTTACCTTGTTCCGCATATTGGTTATACGTTTTTTGAATTTCTTCATCGGTTATTTTACCAGTAGGAATTTCTTTCTCAACGTACTGATTAAGTTTAAGCCCGTCAGCTATTTGAGTTTCGAGAGTTTTCATATCCATGCCGGATTTTTTTAGAGCGGATTCGAATTCTTTTTCTGTTTTAAACTGTTTTTTTACTTCGTCTAGCCGCTTCTTAATATCTGCTTCTGAAACTTTATAGCTTTTTTTATCTGCCTCTTGAAGAAGAAGCGTTTGTCCAACTAAGCTGTCAATGGTTTGTTTTTTCACTTGCTCTGCCGCTTCTTTAGAAGTCGGATCTTGTCCCATCTGCTGCATTTGTCCTTGTATAGATGATAAAATGCCATTATAGTCGCTTCCTAAAATTTTTGTATCATTTACGATGGCAACCGTTTTCTTTTCATCTATTTGCTGTGCTTCTAATTTCTTTTGCATTTCTTCCATTTGCTGTTGCGGTTCCGTTTCCTCTGTTTTTGTTTTATCATTATTTTTAGCTTCTGTACGTTCTTCATTTCCTCCACAGGCTGCTAATACAACAACCATTAGACCGGTTATTAATGTAAACATCAATTTTTTCATACTCAATCTCCTTCCTAAAGCTACAAGAATCATTTTTTATTAAAAATCATCTTGTCCGCCATTATAAAGTTAATCGTACGAAAAAGAAACCTATGTACTTTTTTTTAATATTTATAACAGGATTGAAACATTTGGTAATGAATCATTAAATCCTGTAATAATAAACATTTTGAAATGAATAATTGTAAATATCTTGAAGAAGGGGATGTCTGCATTTACGAGGGGCATTGAAAGTTTTAATGGGATTCTTAAATATCATGATGTAAAATGTAATTAATGGAAAATTTGTGAAATAAAAGGGTGTGACTTATGAGAAAAAAACGAATCATTTACTTTACTTTAGCTATTATTCTATTTTTTCTAATTCTACCATTATCAAAACCCTCACCAGAGACTTTTAATAAGTGGTTAGCGAGCAAATACGATACAGAATGTGTTGGAGATCGTTGTCTGTACGAAAATTCGAAGGAAAAAGTCGTTCATAGAACGATAGACGATTATTTTTTTATAAATAAGATGGGCGTTATCCTTGAAGATGAAGCAGGTACGAGAACATTAATTGAAGGTATAGGGATTTGTGGAACCTTTCTTCCCTTTACATTTAATCCAGGATATAGTCCGGTAGTAGATATTTACAAATATTAAACGATAACGAGGTAGGAGTTAGAATTATCCTTAAAGAACCTAATAGTATAGCAACAAGGGGGATTAAATTGGGCTCGAGAATTATGCACCTGGTTATTGCGAATAGAATTGCGGATAACCTATCGATAAAAGATAAAACATCATTTCTATTAGGAGGCATTGAAGCGGATGCAGTTTCACCTAAAGACTTATCTCATTTTTACAAAGGTGATGTAAATAACTATTCTCGCTATATTGACTACAAAGAATTCATACATAAATATAGCTCAAATATAGATTCGCACTTTATACAGGGTTACTATACTCACTTAATTGCTGATGATATTTGGCTAAAAGGCTTTTATTTGCCATGGTTAAAAAACAGAATGGAGGCAGATAAAAGCATTTTTAATCAGTATCACAACGATTTTCGATTATTAAATGGAAGATTATTAGATTACAATGGCTACACTCAACAATTAAGTGCTGCAATTAGTAAAAATGGTACTATCATTGAAACGGAAGAAGTAAAATTCGACGACATAAAAAAACTTGTCCCCTATGTAATAGGTTATATGGATTATGGTAGGGAAGAACTTGAGCAGCCGCTAGCAGTGTTTACACTTGAACAGATTATTGGTTATATTGAGACTTCCGTTGATTAGGGTTTAATTTGCATTAAATCTTTAAATCGATAAGATTGGATGTCAAAATTGTTTTTTTGAATTTAACTTAAAAAAGGTAAATTTCTTAGCGGAAGTAGTGGATGTGATCTCGCTTTTGGGGAAAACATGAAAAGGTCATAGCATAAGTAGCCTATAAGACGTGGGTTTTGGATAAAACAGGAAAAAATAATACTCGTAGTAATCTTCAAGTTCTGGAAAAGGTGAGGATGAATTTCTTTATTCATTCCGCCCGATCGGGACAGATAGTTTAAGTAGAGCAGGGGGAATAATGATGGAAATTAAAGTGCTACAACCCAAAGATGCAGTAATTTATAGAGAGATAAGATTAGACGCATTAAAAGCAAACCCTGAAGCTTTTAGTTCCAGTTATGAAGAGGAAAAGGAATATTCTCTTGAAAGTTTTAAAAACCGATTGAATATTGAACATATCTTTACATTTGGAGCTTTTGTTGAAAACAAACTTGTCGGGGTTGTCACTTTACTAGTAGAAACAAAAATCAAAACTAAACATCGAGCAAACATTGTCGCTATGTATGTGTATCCAGAGAATCGTAAATTTGGAATTGGTAAACAATTAATGACTGCAGCTATTTCAAAAGCTCAAGAAATAAAAGAGGTTGAACAAGTTTATTTAACAGTAACTTCAAGTAATGAACCTGCAAAAAATCTATATCATTCTTTAGGATTTAGAACCTATGGTATTGATAAAAACGGATTAAGAGTTGAAGATAAATATTTTGACGATGAACTAATGGTTTTAGTTTTATAAATCTAATTCAACTAATGCTAAGTGTTCATAAGAATCAATGCAAAACATGCTATGATATAACTTGAAAACTATGAATAATAACAAAATAACAAGTCACCAAGGAGAACCACATGTTAACGATTTTACAAGAAGAACAATTTGAAAGCCTTTATCAATTATTTGAGGATTCTTTCCCTAGTGATGAATATAGGCCTTACCAAATGCAACGTTCTTTACTTTCTCATCCTCATTATAAAATATACGTGTATGAAAAAGATCATGAGCTTGCTGCTTTTTTTGCCACATGGGAAGGACCTGATTTTATCTTCCTCGAGCATTTTGCTGTTAAATCAAGCTTTCGCAATGGCGGCTTAGGGTCGAAACTACTCCAAGCATTTCTCGAGCAACAGGAAAAGCCTATCGTGATTGAAATCGAACCAACAGAGGGAGAAATCGAAAAAAGACGAGCTGGTTTTTATGAACGAAATGGCTTTAGCCTTAGTAAGTGGGGTTATGTTCAACCAGCACTTGCAGAAGGGCAAAGCCCCGTTTCACTTGTATTAATGTCTTACCCGAAGCCATTACAAGAACAAGCATATCAATCCTTTAAAAACTGGGTATTCAAACACGCCTACTCATAATATTGGCTTTTTTGTTCGTAGTGGTTTACATTCATAAGGCTTTTTACACTAAAGGGTGCGTTGATCCAAGAAGGATTACGTACCTTTTTATTGAAATTGTTAAACTCTCAGTGCAGATTAATAGATTACATTTTGGGGAAGTTGGAAGGTAGGGACGAAACGATGGTATTTATGCTTTTACTTGTCATACCGTTATTAGGAGTTTTGTGGTTTATTAATTTTACTACTTTTTTAAAGAATTTAAAGCATGGAAAAAGTACTCATAGACAAGATGTATTAGGACCAGTCATAACATTTATTTTTATCTTTGCTCTCATGTACTGCTTTCTTGGAACCCTCTAAAACAAATTCAAGGTATCGTATTGATACAAAAGAGATAAAAGAAATGGGTGGAACTGGGAGATGGAAGAATTTATCGTAGTCGGTGTGCTCATTACTATATTTGTTGTACTTTATAAAAAGGGACTTATTCGTTTTAAAGTGAATACTTACGGAAAATATGTGATGAAGCGGTCCGAAGACCATGTAGATGTATCTTATAAGAAGTTTGATGGGATCGAATATTATTATTTTGCTTTGAGCAAAGGCAGCGATTCACTTTAACATATTCGGTCGTTGTAGAAAGAGGATCTTTAACAATCGAGTTGAGAAGTATGAAGGGAGAATGTTTTTCGAAAAGCTTTAGTTCCGGTGAAACAGGTGAATTCAGCTTTGAAGCAGAAAGCAATAAGAATTCGGTTAAGCTGATAGGTGTAGATACGAAGGGTAGTTGTAGAATTACCATAAAATAAGGATCGCTCAATAAGCGGGGGAAACCTTTGCCGAGTAAAGTGAAAAGGCACTTCTAGTAATCACACTAGTAGTGCCTTCTTGCAAACAAAGCTTCGATTGGCCCTATATGACCAGTCTAAGACTCTTTATTGTATATCTTGAATGACTTTCTCTAAGAATTCACCCATTCGCTTCACAGCAGGTTCTGAAAAATCAAAATTGACACCAGTTTCTTTGTAAATAGCTGCGATAGATTGATTGTAATCCGCACTTGCCCCTTTTTTAAAGGATTCGACAGCTTGCTTAGGGTCTTTCTGATAATTCTCAAGTAATTCGAGAGCACCAAGCATCGAGATGGAGTATTCAATGTTATAGAAAGGAACTTCAAAGTAATGAAGGGTGCCAATCCAACTCATCCCAATTTCTTCCTCTAGCCCAGTAGTATCAACAGGGTTTAACCCATAACGTTTTGCGATTTCAAAGTATTTTTCGTCACGCTCTTTGGCAGTATGGTTAGGATTTGTATACATCCAATGCTGGAAGAGGTCTCCTGATAATGGTCCATATAACATTGTAAATGCTCGTCTTAACTCTTCACGCTGTGCGCTATGAAAATCCTCTTCCTCTGGATAAAACTGATCTAGCTTATCCAACAAGAGTAATTCCATTCCATGAGAATACAGTTCAGCTACTTCCATACGGTGCTGGTAGTCTTCTGTAGGTCCATGTTCAGAAAATTGGAGGTATCCATTCACGGCATGTCCCATTTCATGAATTAATGCAATCAGTGAGAAAAAGGATGGACTAAAGTTCGCAAATACAAAGGTATCTCCTGAAACAGGCAAGGAGGTACAGAAACCACCTGGGCTTTTCCCTTTTCGATCTCCAAGATCTAATAATCCATTTTCTCTCATGTAATCGAAACGTTCTGAAAAATAGGGATCTGTCTTTCCTAACATTTCAGAAACACCATCCATAAGTGTAGACACCTCAGCGTATGGTGGCTTTTTCATCAATTTAGCAGTGTTGTCCCAAGGGCGGTATGTATCAACACCAAGCTTAGACTTAAACACATCGGCGAGTCGATTCCAAGCAGGGATAATATGTTTTTCTACATTTTCATGAAAGTCATAACAATCTTGGACACTGTACTCACGGTTTTTGGCGACAAACATATAATCACGATAATTTTCAAACCCTGCATTTAACGCGATTTGATGGCGTAATTGAATGAGTTCGTCCATGATAGCATCCATATCCGGCTTAATTTGACGAAAGGCAGAACCTATCTTGTAATAAGCTTTTTCTCGCACGCTCCTGTCAAGATTATCAAGTTGAGATTGGATAAACGGAAAAGGCTTTTCTTCTCCCTCCCATTCAACAGTTAATCCTCCCATAATTTCACTATACTTCGTACAGAGCTCTTGTTCTCTAACCATTAATGGGATGTTTTCTTCTCTGAATAGTTTCACTTTGGACTCGCGAACTTGACGCATTAAGCCGTAGCGTACTTCATCTAATTGATTAAAATAAGAAGACTCACAACATTTCTCATTTAGTTTTGCTTCGTATTTCATCAAAAGTGGTTGAATGACTTGTTGGTCGTGAAGATAGGTCGACTTAATTTCTGGATCCTCTGTATTCCGGTAAAAGTCGACTTGGTGACCTGTCATCGCCTCCGCGATCTTAATCATTAAATTCTTTTCCTCTTGTAACCACTTTTCAAGGTCAGAAACGGAATTGATTGAAACATCTAGTAAACTTTGAAATTGAGCTTCTATCAATTCTACATCTTTTAAATCAATTAATTCTTTATAATAATTTTGACCTACATCTTTTTTCATGTGTAATTCACCTTCCCTTTTTATTATCTCTATCATTATATTATCGAATCTTAGTACTTAAATCTAGTTTTTTCCAAAAGGGTGGAGCGGGTATTTCTCAAGCTTTCCTTTTTGTGTTCATTAAAGCATCTCCAGTGGATATGGGAAGGTGTATCCACATTTAGTTTTTCTTTGAATTTTACACTTTCAATGGAGTTAACTACTGTAGCAGGAATGAGAAAAAAAGTTATACATAAATATAAGTATTGGCGGAAATTAGAGTTTATTATTTTGGGAGAGTGATATCGTGTTAACAGCATGGATTGGAAGTATTGCTTTTCTGGCAGTGGCTATTTTGTATGTATTATTAGCTTTAGGGTTGCCTTATGGAGATCTTGCAATGGGGGGAAAATATAAAATTATGCCGAAGCAAATGCGAGTCGCTTGTCTGATTTCCGTTCTTATTCAGTTGGTTGCAATCATGTTTATATTACAAGTTGGAAATGTAATTTCGTTAAGCTTAATTGCACCTATTGCAAAAGGAGTCTGTTATTTTTTTGCATTCTATTTATTCCTAAATACGGTCATGAATGCTTTTTCAAAGAGTAAAAAGGAGAGGCTTATCATGACACCATTATCTTTTATTACGGCGCTATGTTTTTTGATAACGGCGTGGAATGGATAATAAATAATCAGATTATTATAAATTATAAGCGAACGAAAAGACATTGGATAACCAATGCCTTTTTTACTATGTTGGTTTCTATCTTACTAGTTGCTTTTTTACTTCCTCTCCATGTTTTTCAACCTGCTTCTTACTGTATGAGTGTCATACTGCTTTTCATTCCTTTTCAATTTTCCGTTTACCATCCTCAAGCTTTGGAATTTCTTGTCCAATACTCTTTTCTTTGTTCCGCATAATCATTACCAATAGAATAAGTATTAGAAACTTTTAAGAAATAGGTCAATGAAGTTGTGCGATGATCTATGAAAGATCATCGCTTTTTTTCTGTTAAAATTAGGGAACGGACTGGATAGCTTTGTGAAGGTTAAAATGGGATACTTAAATTTCATCGTGTAATAAATAAATCGATTTAAGGATAAAAGCCAATAATATGAAATTTGTTAAATAAATGTTTTTAAAATTGAACCCTATATGATTTGATAATCGTCTAATAGCATTGAAGTAGGTTGAAAAGGAGGGTAGTAGATTGGACAGAGAAGAAAAAGATTTTATATTAGAAAAAATGATGATTGAATATGGTAATGAGTTAGTACGATTGGCATTTTCTTATGTGAAAGATCCAGAGATTGCTAAAGATATGGTGCAAAATACATTTATAAAATGCTACAAAAACCTGGATTCGTTTCGATACGACGCACAAATAAAAACCTGGCTTTATCGCATAACAATTAATGAATGTAAAGACTATTTAAAAAGTTGGAATTACAAAATGGTACAAGTTAGAAGTTTTATTAACGAAACCACGAGATCAATCTTACCATCACCAGAAAAAACAATTATTGATAAATATAATAACGAAGAAATGAAAGAGAATATCTTTTCTCTTCCGAAAGTGTATCGGGAAGTGATTTATCTATATTACTATGAGTCTTTAAAAACCGATGAAATTTCAAGTGTTTTAGATATTTCTATTAATACAGTGAAGACTCGATTAAGAAGAGGGAAACAACGATTAGAGTCAGTGATAAAGGAGGCAGAATTTTATGGAAGATAAACGAGTAAAAGATAGATTTATGACTATGTCTGATCAAGAATTAAGATTTACGAAAAAAGACCGTAATGAAGTGTTTGAAAAAATTAATAAAATAGAGAATCACACAAAAAAATTAAATCTTGTTTCTATTACAAGACAACTCGCCATTCCTACAGCTTCTTTATTAGTGATCGGCTTGTGTATATTATTGTTTATTCCAACGATCTTTCAAGGAAACGTTACGAATGATAACAACGGAATACATGCAAGTGGAGTAGAATCTCAAGAAAACGAGTCTTTTACCACGCTATTTATGGTAAAAGATGAGAATAACAGAATACCAATTAACCTATTACTTAGTTTTAATGAAGATAAAAAGATGATGAAGGTTCTATCTATCCCTCGTGATACTTATTCTCCGATAGTGGATAAGAAAAATGGAACTACTTTATATGATAAATTGACACATGCTTATATTTACGGTTCGGGTGGAGCTGAAAATGCAAGAACAACAGTTTCTAAGCTATTTGATTTACCAATTGATTATTACGCTGTTATGGACCTAGAGACCTTTTCAACAATGATTGACTCTGTGAATGGTATCGATTACGACTTGCAGGAAGATATTGAAGTAAGAGCTTTGTCGAGAGTATCATTTGAATTCAAAAAGGGGAAGAATCGTTTGAATGGAGAAGAGGTCGTGGCATTAATGATGGCTGCTACAGTAGGAAGATTGGGTGAAGAAAACCAAGTAAACCTTATTCATGCAGTTATTAATCAAATAAAAAACGCTGTACCACAAACACTATTAAAACAATCTACTACTAAAATAGAAGGGAATGCTCCCGTTGAACAAATAGTAGAGATGGAAATTGATTCGATACAATCGGTATCATTAACCGAAGGTATGATAGATGAAATGATAAATGGGGCATACTATATTAAATTTGAAAAAGATTTTTTACATTCTGTTTCAGAAGAGTTAACCACATTTAATTAGTTAAAATTCTTAGTAGAGAAGGTTTTTATAATAAGAACTGGACAAAAGGAAATCCTTGGTGATTTTAAAAAACTTACATGGAGTATGTGTAAATAATAGATTGGAGCTCTTAGAATGGGAAAAAACAAAATTTTTACAATGGTAACTTTAGTAGTTGTTTTATTAGTCGGAATGTCTGCTTGTAGCAAATCATCAGATGATGCTGCGTCAATCAATAAAGGTTCGGAATCTAATAATCTATCAAAAAGTACAATAGATTTGTCTACTGACAGTACAGAGAAGTCTAATAATAATCGCATAAATAATTCGGAAAGTAGCGACTCTGGCGATAAAATAGAAGAAGAGAAACAATCACAGAAACCCAATAATCCTGATAATAATACATCAACCCAAAATCAGGCTAAACTAGATAGTAAATCACAAAATACAGATGCTTCTCCATCAAATGATGTATCCGGCGAAAGCACACCAAAAACCGAAAGCAGTGAAGGAAAGCCTATTATAGTCATTTCAAGTGGGGAAAAAGCGATCCAATATCTAAAACAACAACTTTCTGAGGGAAAAGATGATGATGTTTCATTCGGTGTTGATGAGACACTTGCGACGGATGATCACGGTTCATACTATACGGTACAACTCGTTTCCGTATCTACGCGTGTATCTGGCAAAACTGGTACCTTAGGTTATTATAAGGTTTATCAAGATGGTGTTTATAAGACCTTTTAACATTGTACGAACGGGGTACTTAGATAAAGGAGATCCAGAATGTATACAAAGAAAACTCGTCAAATTTGAAGTGAACCAAAAAAGTGTTCTGTAGGATATACCTTTAATTATATAAAATTCATTTAAAAACAAATAATTAGTAATTCGATCTGAAGTTGAAAATCCCTTTATTCGTTTATCCGACTCGTCCCATGCTTTAGATAGTTACCCTTGGTATTAATGGGTACGGGATTAACAAGGTCATTTATGAATAACAACCGGAGTACCAACCTGAACTCTAGATGACAAATCTAGAACATCATGATTAAACATTCTAATACATCCATGTGAGACATTTTTACCGATTGAAGCAGGATTATTTGTTCCGTGTATACCGTAATGAGGTTTTGACAATCCCATCCATAGCACTCCAAATGGTCCTCCGGGATTATGTTGTTTATTAATAATCGTGTATGTCCCAGCAGGTGTTGGTGACAATATCTTTCCAATTGCAACCGGGTAAGACTTTATGAGCCTGTTTCCATCAAAAAGTTTTAATTGATGCTTTAGTGTAGATACGTTAATCCATTTCGCCATAAAGATCAACTCCATTTTTGAATATTGTATGAAGTAACCCAGGCATTTGTTAATTAATAGAAAATAATTGAACAAATCACTTATGTTGACCCGTTAACTTTTTGATCACAGAGTGGAATGGATAATTAGTAAGTCTCAAGATAGGGATTTTAGTTTTGAATAAAATTGATAAATGTATTTTACAATATATGGATAAAATAGTAATCAGAAAAATGTGGAGCTGATTACATGCATTTAATTTTTAATGGAATATTCCTTGGTGCGTCACTAAGATGGGGTGATTGGCGAAACTGGAGGGAGTACCATTCTACAATTTTGTTTTTATGGTTTGGCGATTTACTTTACAACGTTCTTTGTCATGACTATAGAATGTGGGAGTATAAAGAGAGTATATTTGCTGAAAATCTCCTTTCAAACCATACGATTATTTCTTTATTAATCATGTTTGTTGCCTACCCAGCAACAGTTTTGATATACCTAAGTAAATTCCCAAAGGGGATTTATAAAAGTATTAGTTGGATTCTATTCTGGGTAACTTTATATTCATTAATAGAATATATAAATTTACAATATTTAAATTTAGTCACTCACCAAAATGGTTGGACAATAGGATGGTCAGTACTTTTTAATTTTATCCTTTTTCCAATGCTTTGGTTGCATTACAAAAAACCAATCATAGCCTTACTCACTTCTATTCCTATAATATTATTTTTTGTTATTTATTTTAATGTTCCGATACTCTAACTTACAGGTTATCTTTCGTTTTCTAGTTGAGCTAAAGGGTGCGGTGTTCAAGAAGAATTATTGCTTATTTTTGTTGAGTTATTTCTTTGTTTTAACGTAGAAACTCCATCAGACAGTTAACTTTATGTTCATGAAATGAATATTATCATGGACATTTTTTGTGTCAAAGTTTCATGAGATAAATGGTATTTAATAGTGAAGCTTACCTTTTAATATTTATTGCAAAACACCGAATTTATAAATTTCTACTTGACCTAGAGTTAACTATAAGGATTAACATGTTGTTTAAAGAGAACAGTAAAGTTAATTTAAAGAGATAAATGAAAATAAATTTTGGCTATTGATTCATTTGCGGAGTGAAAAAATTGAAAAAAGTAAAAGTTACAGAAAGGAAAGTTTTCTATAGGGTACAGCCTCTTGCCTTATGGTAAGAGTGCCTACATGAATGATTAGATTTATAATGCATTACCTAATATGACATTACTCACTAAAGATAAAATTGTCTGTCTTCCATCCCAGATTCGGAGATAGCCGAATTAATTATACTTGATAAATCTTATTGACTAGGAGGATTTTAATGGATATTCATGACTTTTTAGCGCACTTGAACCAAGGTGAAGCAGTTGAGGGAGGTTCGGAGATGCATCAGGTGATGCACAAAGTCTCGCAAGAAGCATTGAAGTTAACCGCTGAGTTGAACGGACATTATCATACTCCCCAAGAAGTTCAGGAACTGTTTTCCCGGTTGATTGGCAAACCGGTAGATAAAACATTTGCCATGTTCCCTCCTTTTTATACGGATTGTGGAAAAAACATTAATGTGGGCAAGAATGTCTTTATCAACTCAGGTTGCCGCTTTCAGGATCAAGGTGGAATTACAATTGGCGATGGTGTTCTCATTGGACACAATGTAGTTTTGGCTACTCTTAATCACGACATTGATCCTAAAAAGCGTGGCACAATGCATCCTGCACCCATTACGATTGGTAATGATGTCTGGATTGGTGCAAATGCCACAGTCGTTCCCGGTGTAACCATTGGTGATGGAGCTATTATTGCGGCTGGTGCAGTTGTGGTAAAAGATGTCCCTCCTAATGTTATCGTAGGAGGGGTGCCTGCGAAAAGGTTAAAGGAAATTGAAGCCAGTCAGGAATAATTCTATGTAATTCTTGAAATTTTGGATATAGTTTAGTATTAATAGTAAGGAATAGTACCATAAGTAATGAGTTTTTTTAAATAACTAGTAACAGCACCTTTCCTACTCGTTAGGGTAGGTGCTGTTGCTTATTTATTTGATTAGATGAAGAGGGTAGTTAGTTGGCTCTCTGTTTTCTCTAGATGAGAAGTAAGTGATATCATCATAATATAAGGAGGGCAATGAGAATGGATACGATCATTTTTGATGTCGATGATACACTATATGATCAAGCACAATCTTTTCATAAAACGGTGAGGAAGCTTTTTCAAGAGCCATTTTCTGACGAAGAGATCGACCAATTATATAAAGCGAGTCGTAAGTATAGCGAGATTTTATTTGATCAAAGTGAAGCAGGTGAAATATCTCAATTTGAATGGCAAACCGGACGAATCATAGCTGCCTGTAAAGATTTTAACATCCCTATAGATACGGAAAAAGCGACTATTTTTCATGAAACGTATGTGCACGAACAAAAAAACATTACCTTGTTTCCGGAAGTCGAAGAACTACTAAATGTACTTTACAAGGAAGGGAAACAGCTTGGGATTCTTACAAATGGTGAAGAAAAACATCAAGCGATGAAAATCAAACAACTCAACCTTAGTCGGTGGATTCCGGCGGAGATGACATTTATTTCTGGTACGATTGGTCATGCAAAACCGAAAAGAGAAGTATTTGATTTTATTGAACAGAAACTGGATCTTGACCAAACCAAAACCGTGTATATCGGAGATAATTTCGAAAAAGATATTATCGGAGCAAAACAAGCAGGCTGGCAAGCGATCTGGATGAATCATCGTAAGAAAGATTTACCGACTAATGCTACCTATAAACCAGATAAAGAAGTACATAGTGCCAAGGAGTTATTAGAGTTATTTGTGAAATAGGCTTAGATCGTTATGGTAGGAATCAGCGATTGTCATCCTGGTTCCTATTTAAGTTTCAATGAAAAATTCTTATTAGCACTGAGCGGGTTTTTAAACAAAACGGAAGTATTAGTTTTACAAGAACTGTCATTTATAAAAGGATCTTTACTGCGCAGTACAATGATACTGCGCTATAGAAAAATGTATTTAAAGTAACCAATGCTTTACTTCAATAGGGGTAAAGCATTTTATTTGTACTAATAAGCTAGTTTGAAGAGATATAATCATAGTAAATGGAGAAAGCATAATGATGAGAAGGAGGAGTTGTATGCATTTTAACATGAAAGAAGCTATAGAGGTGCTTGAACGTACTCCACAAACGCTGGAGTATTTTTTATCGGGTTTATCGGAAGGATGGTTACATTGTAATGAAGGTAAAGGTACTTGGAATGCCGTTGAAGTGATAGAGCACCTCATTGAGTGTGAGAAAAATAATTGGATACCAAGATTAGAATTTATCCTTCAGGAAGGTTGCAATCAACCATTTCCTTCATTTGATCGATATTCACACTTAAAAGATAAACCTCAACTGTCAATTGACCAAAAGTTACAAGAATTTAAAGCAATAAGAATCCAAAACATAACAAAACTTAAGTCTCATATTAAACCTGATCTTCATCTTGAGTTGAAGGGATCACACCCTGCTTTGGGTAAAGTTAAGATAAGAGAGCTACTTTCAACTTGGGTTGTTCACGATCTTACACACATTGCCCAAATTGTAAGGGTAATGGCTGAGAGATAAAGGGCAGACGTAGGTCCGTGGAAAGAATATTTAGGTATTTTAAAAGAGCAGGGGAATAAAAATTAGGTGTTTTTCAACAAAGAGAGATTGTAAATTTAATAGATACAAAAATAAAGTTCTTCTTATCTTCAAGTCACTTTTCGTATAGTTTGTGGTTTATAGATATAGAGAGGAAAATTGAAACTTTTCCCAGAACTTCTCGTCTTAAAATAAAAAGGGGAAAATGCCTTGAAGAAAATGCTGTATGTAATAGCCTTTATAGGAGTAATTTCAATGTTTATAGCAGGTTGTTTAAACCAAGAACAAAACATTGATGTTCAGAAACGTACTGGTGATGAAAATAATTATGAAGACTTCAAAATAATTACGAATAATGAACAAGTTCAAAAGGTCAGGAAGATAATCGATAATATTGATTGGGAAACAGCAAAGGTGCAAATGATACGTCCTGCTGATTACAGATTTGCATTTCAATTTAAAAATGAAGCAAAAGCCGTGTTGTATGAACTTTGGATAAGTCCAAATAAAGACAAGGTAGAACTCATAATAGTCGCTGGAAATAAGTATGTTCAATTAGACAAGAATACGTCTGCAGAACTATTTGAAGCTCTTACTGGCGAAAAATTATCTGACCAAAAATAGGTAATGTAAGAAGGAATCATGGTTGGAGGGAGAAGAAAAGTTGAATATTAGACTTGCTGAACTAAAGGATATTAATCAATTAATCAATATGAGATGGGATTTTACAGTTGAATATGATGAAAGGAAAAAACATTCATCATTCGAGGATTTTGAACAGGAATGCCATTCTTTTTTAGAGAAAGCAATTAATAGTGATCAGTGGTTTATATGGGTTACAGAGATTAATGAAAGAATTGTATCACATATATACATAGAATTGATTCAAAAAGTACCCCGTCCTGGTAGAAAAACATACCCATTTGCCTATATGACAAATGTATACACAGTTCCAGAATATCGAAATAAAGGCATTGGAAGTGACATGCTTCGTATGATCAATCAGTGGATTAAAGAAAATAAGTTTGAATTTGTGATTGTTTGGCCAAGTGAAGACTCTATTCATTATTATAAGAAAAACGGTTATGTTTCAAGTGCGGAGCCTATGGAATATTTCCCTTCAAAAGACTAGTGCATTATACTATGTATGCAGGATTAATGCGTTTTTAGTGTATTAAAAGAGCAGCTTAGCATTCCTGTAGATCGTTAAATATCAGGTTTGAAAAAAATAGAGCCCCTCAGTAAGATTATGGAGCATTAACTACACCTGTAGCAAAGTTACTAAAAATTGAAGAAACCATAGAGAAAGTAAATGTTATTAGTTCTAACTATGAGGAAAAGTTGAACAAAATTAGGGTGTTTTAGACGTTCAATTATTTCATTAAAGGGTGTTTTCCTTTAAGAAAGGAGCATTCTTTTTTGTAGAAGTAATTGTACGAACAGGGCAGTTTTGTTAAATAAGAATATGGCTGTATAATCCACCAGAGTGTTAAATTGATTTAATTCTAACATAGACCAAGAGTTGCGTTAGAAAGCTCCATTTTATCTTATGGATTCAGCATATGTCATTTAAAATCTAGACATCAAGACAAATACCCAAGAACATTTACCCAAAAATGCATATGCTGTATTGTAAAATGAAATGAGGAGGATGAATGTTTTTATGTATAATAATAGAAATTACCCAGGTATTGGTTTAGGTGGACCAGGTTCAGGTTTTGGTTTTTCACCAGGAATAGGGTTTGGAGGTCCAGGGTTTGGATTCGGCTATCCGCACCACTATCCGCACCATTATCCGCACCACTATCCACATCACTATCCGCACCATTATCCGCACCACCATCATCACTACCCTTACCAGTATCACCACCATTATTAATAAGTATAAGTATAATTCATCACAATCTTACTGCAAACCAAAAGGATAGGTTGGAATCAATTAAAAGCATTGGTGGTAAAAGTTAATTCAGCGAGGATTTTATTGGGGAATTAATAGTTTACACACATATTTATAGATTATATTCCTAGTTGAGCCTTACCACTAAGGTAGTTAGCCTCAACTAGGAATACCTAATTTAATTAGTACCCATGATGAACGAAGGATACCCCAACAAATAATTAACAGAATGAATAAAACAAAGATTAGGGCGAAATTCATACCATATCCACCTCCACTAATTGCTTACACCTCCTCTTATTGGGTGCTTAAGAATGAAGAAGCGTATATGTATGGACTGTGCAACTATTTTTATTTAGGACTGTACATCTAAACCAAATGGAATTATGAACACTTTATAAGTCGTGGAGTTGTACAAATAACGGGTGCGTTGATCCAAGAAGGATTACGCACCTTTTTTGTTGAGTAATTGAACTAAACCAGCTAATAGATTGTCAATATTTTTCAATAAAAACTTAAAATACATCATGCTATACTAAAAATAAGCATGCCAAATAACCTTCCTTTAACCTAATTTTGAAAGGTTTTGTGTTATTTAGTTAGATATAGTTTCTAAGCTATATCTTGGAAAGTTATCTTGTTCTTTAAAAGGGCAAATATCCAATGTAAGAGTTTATTCACACAAGCAATTACTGCTACTTTAAACGGTTTTCCTTCATCCCGTTTCTTGTCGTAAAACTCTCGCATTCTTTTGTTTCGAGGTATGATTTCATCGTTTGTTTTCTTTTTACGACAATCACGAATAGCACAACGAACGGCCATATACAGGGCGTGTCTAAGTCTACTAGAGCCTCTTTTAGAGATTCGATTTTTAGTGGCAGAAAACTTACCAGATTCAAAGACACTGGGATCTACGCCGGCGGAAAGCTACAAGCTTTTTGGGGTCATTAAATCAATCTATTTCTCCAATCTCAGAGATAATCGTTGCCGCGATTTTTTCTCCTATACCAGGGATAGATTTGATAATATTATATTCTTCAATCTCTCTTTAGCGAGGGCATCTATTTCTGACTCTAACTTTGATAGGTGCTCTTTGTATTGAAGAATCATATTAATATACATATTAAGGCTTAAAATATGACTTTGATAGACAGTCTTTTCAAAAGGATTACGTGTGGCTGCAGCTTTAAGCTTTATAGCTTTTTCTTTTGCCCACCTGATTGATCGACTCTTACATACTCCAAATATCTTGTCTGTAATTACTTCTTCACTTGCTTTCAAAATATCCTCGGAAGAGGGGAACTCTGTATGAGTTAATAGTGACACCACCGAATACAAATCTCCAAAGACACCTTTATATTCAGGAAATACTTGTTCGAGGACAGCCTGAAATTGGAGTTTTGTTTGAATCATAACTCCAGTTATATTCTCATGTGTCTTGTAAGATTACGAAGGTTTAATAACTGGACTCCACGCTTTTTATAAGGCTCTAATTCCTCTTTATAAAACAACTCACATAGAAGATATGCATCAATTACATCTGTCTTACTTTTCTTAAACTCGATGTTCGAGCCTTGTATGAAATCAAAGGATTAATGATAATTAATAAATAACCTCGTTCTTCCAAGTATTGAACAACTGGAGTTTGATAATGCCCAGTAGCTTCTAGAACTATTGATGGCTTCTTGCCGGAATCTCTTTTCACATCCTCAAGAAATGAAACAAGTGAACTAAGCCCCTCCAAAGTATGAGAAACTTTAAAACTCATACGGTAGGGTTTGCCTTTATCTAAAAATGCTTGAACCTGACTTTCCCCTTTTGAAATATCCAGACCAACGACTGGATTCATTCTAAATCTCCTCCTCCTAAACTAGTAATTGCCAGTAACCCCTAATTCCTCCATGCAGTGTCACAGCTTCGCTTGTTATACGAGATCTATGTCCCAACCAGCCTCAATCATGTTTCTACAAGTAGGGGGCGAACTGTTTAGTTGACGGGATCGAAGTCCCACGAGCAGTTACGTTCTACCCTGGCTACTGATATAATAAAACCATATAAAAAATGGTCAACCAGAAATATTTAGCATTCTGGCTAACCTTATAATACGAACGGAGCAGGATAGTGGAACAAGAAATCGTTATGTTCGTTTTGGAAATTAGTCTAATTACAGAAAAAAGAACGCTAACCGAAATGACTAACGTTCTATACATGATGAAAGGGCACACGCAGTGTTTTAATATAGAGTTGGAGTTGGAGGAGAACAATGGAAGTTAACAATATCTCTTAAAGCAACCGAATATTGATTCCATCTTCCTCCGAAAAACCTATAGCCATAAACTCTTTGATTCCCGATTGTCGTCAAAAAAAACCAGAAATTGTCTCCGTTTCTAAGCCATAGATACGTGAACCGATAAATACAATTTTGAAGACCCCAGGGACTCTGTGCATAGAGTGGCATTTGTCGTATATTTTCCATATTTCGAAGTTCACTCCTTATTGAAATTAGACTAATAACCAGTTTATGCTTAGGATCAAAACTGGATTGGATGAATGCCCAGTAGCCCACCTAAATTTTATATGAATGGATTGGGTAACTATTTTTAATGAGAACAGTTTCTCTAAACCAAAGGAAATTATGAACGTTTTATTAGCCATGGAGTTGTTCAACTACCATGAAAATAAACTTCTCTAACCTCGAAAATAGACAATACCAAAGAGAACCCATCTCGCTTGTTCTAAAAGCTTTTTGTACTTCAAAACCGAACTACTTAAATAAATTTGTGATGTTTCTTTTTCCCTAAATCCTTAAAGGTGGAAAGTCAATCCGTGAATAAGATTCAACTTTTCTTATCAACTTAAGTAATATACAAATTAGAAGAAGGTGTATTATGTCGAAGAATAATTATCGGTCAATCACCATCATTTCTTTAAGCATGGCCTTAATACTAATTTCATCGTGTAGTCAGGTACATAGAAAAGAAGAACACAAAAATGATAAAACTCCTCGTGAAGTTTTAGGTTTCTATACAGAACAGGAAGGAACATATCCAGGGTCTCAACCTACAGTTGACTCGCAATTCGCCAGTTTAAGCAGCATTGCACCTTTTTGGTATAAGCTTGATGATAAACGTCCAGGCAACCTTATAGATTCTGTTACATCAGATCATAAAAGAAAGGTTATTCAGAGTGCCCATGATAAGAACCTGAAGGTATATATGGTTGTACATAATCTCTTCTATGAAACCGTGGAGAAGGGCAAGCAGGTAGCGAGTAATGTACTTAATAACGATAAAAACCGGAATGTTTTTATTCAGAACCTACGCAATGAAATGACTCAGTTTAAATATGACGGTATTAATATCGACATGGAAAATTTGAATTTGACTGACCGAGATTCCTTTAGTCTGCTGATTAAAAAATTGTCTGATGCTCTGCATCGTGATGGAAAAGAAGTTACGGTTTCAGTCCCGGCAAACACAGGTGATTCCCGTGCTAATCCCTGGTCACCTTGGTTTGATTATGAAAAACTTGGTCTATATTCTGATGGGTTAATGATTATGACATACGATGAACACAACCCAAGAACAACACCCGGTTCAACAGCATCAGTCGATTGGACAGAAGCAACAATTCGTTATGCTTTAAAACAGGGAGTACCACCATCAAAAATTCTACTTGGAATCGCAGGGTATGGATGGGACTGGGATACAACAGCAGACAAAGCCGTGTATAGCTCCTATGTACAGATTATGGATCTGAAAAAGAAATATAAAGCTAAAGTTATATGGGACTCCCGTTCACAAACACCTCATTTCAGTTACGTAGATAAAGAACAACACAGCCACCAGGTATGGTTTGAGAATAGCCAAAGTCTGCGGTATAAGCTAAACCTTGTAGAAAAATATAACCTACGGGGAATCGGGATTTGGCGACTAGGCTTAGAAGACCCAATGTACTGGACAACCATACCTGAGAAAATAAAAGTAAAAAAGTAATAGAATGGTCATCCCAATCCTGAATATGGGTTCTGAAACAAGGAATATTTCAGATCGAATTTAGAGGTTTGAATTCGACCTAACGAGGACAAGAATCAAAGATCAAGCTGCCAATAATCATTGGGGGTTTTCTTATTCTGGTGCCGGACCCTCAGCACGTAATGCTTTATTGTGGTGAGGGTCCGGCCCTTTTAATAATGTAATACAAATTGGACTTCTTAAAGGGGCATTGGTCTGCCCCACTTAACTTCTTTCGGGGGGATTATAGGTGACATATGTGCCGGCTACGAAGTCATGGATGGCTCTTTTATCTTCTCGGACGGCCACCATTACTACACTTACAATGAATCCGATTCCTAAAGTCAAAGCGTATATTAACCCTGCTACTACAATCCGAAGTAGCATATTCCCAATGTGTAACTTTTCACCATCAACCCTCGCAATTCGAATTCCACATATTTTCTTTCCAACTGTGTACCCGTACCATAAGACTGGTAGGCTAAGAGCATATAAGAATTCTAGAAGGCCAGATTGCCAAGAATCATCATATACTGGAAAGTTAAAAATGAGTGAAAACAGAAAAACAACAAAAGAAACGACAACACCATCTATAAGTGAAGCACCAAGACGAATCCAAAATCCAGCTGGATCAAAAGTACCATGCATGTAAACACCCCCAATAGAATATATTCATCTAAATGACTCCTGATTACCTTATTTTACCACCACTAGAATATCGGTCATCAACCAGATGAATTAAATTTATATGTAAAAGAACTGAACTTTTTAAGAGATTTATGTTGAAGTTGTTAAGATAACTGGCAGTTTAGATTAAGAAGGATTTTGTATTAACTATCTAGAAGATATGATTATCTTGAAGTTGGGGAGAGTGTCATCAAAAGTGATAAAAGCTGTCTTATTTGATTTAGATGGAACTTTATTAAATAGAGATGAGTCAGTAAAAATGTTCATTGAGAGGCAATATAACAGGTTATATAAACTAGTAGGTCATATTCCCAAAGAGAAGTATATGTCACGATTTATAGAATTAGATAACCGAGGGTATGTTTGGAAAGATAAAGTATATCAGCAATTAGTTGCTGAATTTAACATTGCTGATATAACTTGGGAAAAATTACTCCAAGATTATATTAGTGAATTTAAGAATCACTGTGTTCCTTTTCCCAACCTTATTGCTATGTTGGAAGAACTGAAAAGTAACCATCTCGTTTTAGGAATGATTACAAACGGATATGGACAGTTTCAAATGGATAATATTAAGGCATTGGGTATAGATAAATTTTTTAATACGATTTTAGTGTCTGAATGGGAAGGAATTAAAAAGCCAGATCCTCAAATATTTATCAGAGCATTAGAGAAACTTAAGGTTTTACCTAGTGAAAGCATATTTATCGGAGACCATCCTGTGAATGATGTAAAAGCTTCTCAAAATGTAGGAATGAAAGGAATTTGGAAACGAGATTTTCAATGGGACCATGTTGGAGCAGATTTCATAGTTAATGATTTGTCGGAGTTACCTTTAATCATCGAAAAATTAAGCAAACAAAATGTTGAGTCTGTTAAACTAATGAGTTGAAGTAAAGACCTGCCATTTATGGCCGCTTTTTTTATTGCAATAACGAAGCAGTTTAGTTAAAGTGTGAAGGCATTATGAGCATCAAAATTAAGGGATTTGATATTGAAATTTATACAAACTCTTATAGATTAAATCATATTTTAAGTAATTTATTTGATGCGAGGTTACAAGAAGGTTTTTTGCCTTTTATCGTTGAAGTTATAAAGGGTTACATAGAAAAATAAAGAAACAATTACAAAAGATAACAATTCATAAAATTAATTAATAAATAGGAGAATCATACATCACGGTCTTATTAAATAAAATATTGGGTGCGTTGATCGAAGGAGGATTACGCACCTTTTTTGTTGAAGTAATTGAACTAACGGCACAGTAGAGTTGAAGAAGGATGTTAAAACAATAAGGGGGGAATTTATGAAAAAGTCTTTGATTACTTTAATCGTGTTAGTTTTATTAGGTGTGGGGATTTACTTCATTATCGGATTAATTAATATTAATCCACCAGAACCAACCATAACTGTTGAAGGTAAAAAAGTAGAAGTGGCACAAGGTTCATATTGTTGGAAGGGACTTATTAACTCTAGGTGTGTTGATATGATTTCTCCACCAGGTATTATTGAACATCAAGAACTTAAACCTGTTGTTATATTACCTGAATCTGAATTAAAAATAGAATTTGAAAAAGAACCTAATGCAAATACATTGGGAGTTAATAGATGGCTTAACAATAACGAAGTGGAAGACGTTTCGTTAAACAATAATGTTTTGATGGCACCAAAAGAAAAAGGTGTATATATTTACGATGTAAATGCAAGTTGGGAAAATGGAAGTTCGAGTTATGCTTTTGTAATTGAAGTTCAATAAGCAGTCGTTCTTGTTTTAACGAGCAGTTTAGTTTAACAAAGACTAATTTAATCTTACAGAATTACCCAGTTTGGTTTATTATTAACTTAATAAACAAATTTAAGTAGGTGTAAAAATGGATTTACTGGTTGGATTCTTAGTATTTGCGGGAATTTTTGCGGTTTATGATGCTTAAAGGAAAGTTAATAATAATATCTTAGACCAAACAGAAGAGATAAAAAAACTACGTGAAGAATTAGCAAAAGGTACTAAAAATTAGAATATCCTCTTAACTATCGGGTGCGATGATCCAAGAAGGATTACGTACCTTTTTGTTGAAGTTATTTAACTAACGAAGCAGGATAGTAGAAGAATAAAAAACAGCTTTATAATTAAGTAGACAGAAAATGCAAAACAAAAAAGCAAAGTCAGAATATCTCTTCCTTTGCAAGAATCTAAATAAACTTTTATTTTGAAATCCTTTCTCCATATTTACTATTTGATAAAATCTCCTCCGCAGATAATAGTGTCCAGTCTCTGACCGGGGTGGTGGGATTCTTTTCTAAAAAGGAATTCACTATTTGGTATCCAATCTTGTAGTTGGTCCAATGGGGGATTCCTTTGTTTGGATTTCCAAAATAATCGTTTATTATTAATGAGTCGATTGACCATAAATCATCTTCTAAATTTTTCCACACCTCTTTTTCTGTTTGGGCTGAAAGTGGTTCAATCCACGGTATATTAATATCGGGGTAAAGACTTTTGGCAAATGTGTCCGCTTTACCTTCATGTATTATTGAATCTAATAAAGTGTTCTTCCAGTTTACATTTTCGCCCTCCATATAAATAGTATGATGATATTCATGTGCAACACTATACTCCAACAAATCCAAATTAAATGAAGATGGATCAATCTGTATTATGATTACATCCTTAACTGATAGCCCAGCAGTGCCACCCATTAGATTGATATCATACATGTCATCCGGATTAGGAGGAAATAAATAAACAGTCTTATTCTCGCCTGGAAGGGTATTAGATGATTTAATCAAGGCTTGTTCTATTGTTTTATTTATTTCATCTTGATTATTAATTAGAGAATATACAAATTCCTCCAAAGTTTTAATGTCTTTAGGAGTTGCAAAAGCCCAATGGTCCTTTAGCCAATACCCCTCTCCTTTACCTAAAGTATCTAATTGAAATGGTTCGACAACTTTTTGATAGTAATGTTCTTCCATCTTCTCGTGTTGTTCAGTTTCTGAAACGCTTTCTATGTAATCTAATATTTGACTATAAAAGGGTATAATTCTAAACTCCTGATTGCCATTCTTCACAATGAAGGGGTTCTTAATATTTAGATCTTTAGGTGATTCAACTTCAATTGTTTTATTAGTACAACCGATAAGTAATACAACAATAACGGAAAATATGAAAAAAGGAATTAGTCTATTAATTTTAATCACCACCAAATTCAAAACTATTTTTAGTATACTCTAAATTTTCCTTTTCTTCCAATTATTTTCAAGTAGATTATTATTTTATCGCCTACTTACATGCCTGTTACTTTTAACTCATTAGACCACCTTTACTGAAGAAAAGTGTAGACGGGTGGATAAAATTAGCCCATCACTGCATAATTTTTTTCAATTATAACCTTTCCTGTTTATATTTAACTCACTGGAAAAGCAAATAATGAAAAAACGTGTTAAAGTTTGTGAAATAGTGTACTTAAACTATTGGGTGCTTATGTTTAACAAGAAAAATGAAAAACAAGAGATCTAGTTACTGCGTAGTACAACGATACTATGAAATTTTTAAAAGTGTTACCGCTTTAGCAAAGGAAATTTGTGAACTATTGTACTTATACAAACGGGAGCGAGAGTTGAACAACAAACAATATTGATATTGTGGTAAATGAGGTCTTTTGTTGTATAAAAAGGATAGATGTATACAGGTGATCATCCTGTTCATTTATCCTTTTTCTTTTACACCTATAAAATGTGTGACATTCTAATCAAATATTTAGTTCTAAGGTATCCTAAAGATTTAATAAAAGCAGATGATTTAGCAACCTATTTTGTAGGCAATTGAACGATCATTTGCCAACAAAATTCTATAAAGTATAATATGAGGATAGACAAATACAGCAAAAGGAAGACTCTTTGATTATTTTTAAACAAAAGTCACCAGTCCCTTTTATAGTTGAAAAAGATTAAGTTAAATAGTAAGTCGAACTTCTTAACAGGAGGGGAAAGATGAAAATTTATGTGGATGCAGATGCTTGTCCGGTGAAAGATATTATTATTGCAGAAGCAAGGTATTTTGAGATTCCGGTTATCCTAGTTACAAGCTTTTCTCATTTTTCTAATGCAGAACAGCCATCAGGAGTGAAAACCATTTATGTTGATTCTGGAGCAGATGCTGCAGATTATCGGATTGTGAAGTTAGTGGAAAAAGGAGATATTATCGTGACGCAAGATTATGGTCTTGCGTCACTAGGTTTAGCAAAAGGAACTATCGTCCTCCACCATAAAGGATTTAGATATACAAATGAAAATATTGACCAATTATTACAAACACGTTATTTAAGTGCAATGGCAAGAAAAAGTGGACAGCGAACAAAGGGACCAAAGCCTTTTACAGCAGAAGACCGGGAGCAATTTAGGGATCTTTTTACACAGGTTATTTCTCGTAAAAAATTAAGATAAACTCAGAGATTCAAAAAGGAGTTAAATATTTTGAAGTATTTAAAATCGCAAATGCAACAACTAATTAAGGAAAATAAAGAACTGCATACACGCTTTAAAGAACTGAAGGCTGAGCATGGTCTTGAAAAAAACAATGCCCTCAAGGCCTTGTACCATTCAGAAGTTGCGGATGGAGGAAAGTATCAGGTAGCTTACCAAGCACTTGATCAGCCCAAAAAGTAGACTCTTATATCTTATTTATAATTACTAAAAATTCTTTTATAAATGCTGGATGGTTATAAGTGGATTAAGTTAGTGACCAAAATATGAAGTAGGTTGCTACGTAGTACAACGATAAAGTGCAATATATGTAGTAGAAAAGTGGTAACCAATTAAATGCTTCCCACTTTTTGTTTTCTAGTTTAAAAGTAATACGTTATTATGTCTAAGAAGAAACTTAGTTTTTGGAACACCGATTATGAGTACCTAATCATATTACAATAAAGAGGGAAAGAGGATTATAAGAAGTATTTTAGAATAATACTCTATAATGTGAAGAAATTCACTTAAACTATCGGGTGCGATGATCCAAGAAGGATTATCGCTTATTTTTGTTGAAGATATTGTACTAACGAAGCAGTTTAGTGTAACAAGCAAGTAGCTAGAAGTAAATGAAATAATACTATAATATAATGTTTTAAAAATAGATAAAGGGGAGCTTTTTATATGATTAAAGGTATTTATGAAGCACACTTACCAGTGAGTAATATATCTAAATCGATTGAATTTTATATTAACTTAGGCTTAGAGTTAGCCCACAAAGGTGAGGCAGTAACTTTTTTTTGGATTGAAAAAGGTAAAAGTTGGCTTGGACTATGGGAAACAGATAAGGTTGAAACACCTTATCATCCTTCTTTGAGACACATTGCATTTTACGTAGAATTAAATGACTTAATGGAAGCTAAAGAATGGTTAGATAAAAGAGGTGTAAGTGTTAGAAAAGCCTTTGGTTTTGAACCAGAACAACAACCAATTGTCCTTCCAAACAACCCCCAATCTCACGTAGCTTTATATTTTAATGACCCTGATGGAAACTCATTAGAATTTATTACCCCTTTAAAATTAGATGAAGAAATTGACTTTAAAATGATGGAATTTAGGGATTGGAGTAATAGAAAATAGATTTTATAATAGCCTTTTTATTTTGCTAAAGGCTGCGATTCTTCAATAACGAAGGATCGCTTTTTTTTCTAGTAACGAAGCAGTTTAGTTAAACAAAGACCAATTTGATATTACAGAATTAACCAATTTAGTTTATTATTAATTTAATAAACTAAATGAAGTAGGTGTAAAAATGGATTTACTGGTTGGATTCTTAGTATTTGCTGGAATTTTTGCGGTTTATGATGCTTTAAGAAAAGTGAATAATAATATCTTAGACCAAACAGAAGAGATAAAAAAACTACGTGAAGAGTTTATTAAAAGATACTAAAAATTAGAATTTCCTTCAACTATTGAGGCAAGTTAGCATTCCTGTAGATCGTTAAATTACA
>NZ_NSEB01000017.1:0-3005 GCF_002734215.1 Fredinandcohnia onubensis | reverse complement strand
GTTCCTTGAAAACTAGATAACGTAACAAAACATTCATTGAAGTAGTAAAAGTTCTTTTTTAATATTAACTTAGGTTAAGTTATGAAGGGCGCACGGTGGATGCCTTGGCACTAGGAGCCGATGAAGGACGGTACTAACACCGATATGCTTCGGGGAGCTGTAAGTAAGCTTTGATCCGAAGATTTCCGAATGGGGAAACCCACTGCCCGTAATGGGGTAGTATCCTTACCTGAATACATAGGGTAAGAGAAGGTAGACCCGGGGAACTGAAACATCTTAGTACCCGGAGGAAGAGAAAGCAAACGCGATTTCCTGAGTAGCGGCGAGCGAAACGGAAGATAGCCCAAACCAAGAGGCTTGCCTCTTGGGGTTGTAGGACACTCTATACGGAGTTACAAAAGAGCGAAGTAGACGAAGCGACCTGGAAAGGTCCGTCAGAGAAGGTAACAACCCTGTAGTCGAAACTTCGTTCTCTCTTGAGTGGATCCTGAGTACGGCGGGACACGAGAAATCCCGTCGGAAGCTGGGAGGACCATCTCCCAAGGCTAAATACTCCCTAGTGACCGATAGTGAACCAGTACCGTGAGGGAAAGGTGAAAAGCACCCCGGAAGGGGAGTGAAATAGAACCTGAAACCGTGTGCCTACAAGTAGTCAAAGCACATTTATGTGTGATGGCGTGCCTTTTGTAGAATGAACCGGCGAGTTACGATCCCGTGCAAGGTTAAGTTGAAGAGACGGAGCCGCAGCGAAAGCGAGTCTGAATAGGGCGAAATAGTACGTGGTCGTAGACCCGAAACCAGGTGATCTACCCATGTCCAGGGTGAAGTTCAGGTAACACTGAATGGAGGCCCGAACCCACGCACGTTGAAAAGTGCGGGGATGAGGTGTGGGTAGCGGAGAAATTCCAATCGAACTTGGAGATAGCTGGTTCTCTCCGAAATAGCTTTAGGGCTAGCCTCGAGTATAGAGTCTTGGAGGTAGAGCACTGATTGGACTAGGGGCCCTCATCGGGTTACCGAATTCAGTCAAACTCCGAATGCCAAAGACTTGATTCTCGGGAGTCAGACTGCGAGTGATAAGATCCGTAGTCAAGAGGGAAACAGCCCAGACCACCAGCTAAGGTCCCAAAGTATACGTTAAGTGGAAAAGGATGTGGAGTTGCTTAGACAACCAGGATGTTGGCTTAGAAGCAGCCACCATTTAAAGAGTGCGTAATAGCTCACTGGTCGAGTGACTCTGCGCCGAAAATGTACCGGGGCTAAACGTATCACCGAAGCTGTGGATTGTTCTTACGAACAATGGTAGGAGAGCGTTCTAAGTGCTGTGAAGTCAGACCGTGAGGACTGGTGGAGCGCTTAGAAGTGAGAATGCCGGTATGAGTAGCGAAAGAGGGGTGAGAATCCCCTCCACCGAATGCCTAAGGTTTCCTGAGGAAGGCTCGTCCGCTCAGGGTTAGTCGGGACCTAAGCCGAGGCTGAAAAGCGTAGGCGATGGACAACAGGTTGATATTCCTGTACCACCTCTTTACCGTTTGAGCGATGGAGGGACGCAGGAGGATAGGGTAAGCGCACTGTTGGATATGTGCGTCCAAGCAGTTAGACTGGTAAGTAGGCAAATCCGCTTACCGTAAGGTTGAGCTGTGATGGCGAGGGAAATATAGTACCGAAGTTCCTGATTCCACACTGCCAAGAAAAGCTTCTAGCGAGGTAAATGGTGCCCGTACCGCAAACCGACACAGGTAGGCGAGGAGAGAATCCTAAGGTGATCGAGAGAACTCTCGTTAAGGAACTCGGCAAAATGACCCCGTAACTTCGGGAGAAGGGGTGCTTTTTAGGGTGAATAGCCCTGAAGAGCCGCAGTGAATAGGCCCAGGCGACTGTTTAGCAAAAACACAGGTCTCTGCGAAGCCGCAAGGCGAAGTATAGGGGCTGACACCTGCCCGGTGCTGGAAGGTTAAGAGGAGGGGTTAGCGTAAGCGAAGCTCTGAATCGAAGCCCCAGTAAACGGCGGCCGTAACTATAACGGTCCTAAGGTAGCGAAATTCCTTGTCAGGTAAGTTCTGACCCGCACGAAAGGTGTAACGATCTGGGCACTGTCTCAACGAGAGACTCGGTGAAATTATAGTACCTGTGAAGATGCAGGTTACCCGCGACAGGACGGAAAGACCCCGTGGAGCTTTACTGCAGCCTGATATTGAATTTTGGTACAGCTTGTACAGGATAGGTAGGAGCCTTGGAAGCCGGAGCGCTAGCTTCGGTGGAGGCATCGGTGGGATACTACCCTGGCTGTATTGAAATTCTAACCCGAAGGCCTTATCGGCCTTGGAGACAGTGTCAGGTGGGCAGTTTGACTGGGGCGGTCGCCTCCTAAAGAGTAACGGAGGCGCCCAAAGGTTCCCTCAGAATGGTTGGAAATCATTCGTAGAGTGTAAAGGCACAAGGGAGCTTGACTGCGAGACCTACAAGTCGAGCAGGGACGAAAGTCGGGCTTAGTGATCCGGTGGTTCCGCATGGAAGGGCCATCGCTCAACGGATAAAAGCTACCCCGGGGATAACAGGCTTATCTCCCCCAAGAGTCCACATCGACGGGGAGGTTTGGCACCTCGATGTCGGCTCATCGCATCCTGGGGCTGTAGTCGGTCCCAAGGGTTGGGCTGTTCGCCCATTAAAGCGGTACGCGAGCTGGGTTCAGAACGTCGTGAGACAGTTCGGTCCCTATCCGTCGTGGGCGTAGGAAATTTGAGAGGAGCTGTCCTTAGTACGAGAGGACCGGGATGGACACACCGCTGGTGTACCAGTTGTTCTGCCAAGGGCATCGCTGGGTAGCTATGTGTGGAAGGGATAAGTGCTGAAAGCATCTAAGCATGAAGCCCCCCTCAAGATGAGATTTCCCATAGTGTTAAACTAGTAAGATCCCTCGAAGATGACGAGGTTGATAGGTCAGAGGTGGAAGCATGGTGACATGTGCAGCTGACTGATACTAATCGATCGAGGACTTAACCAAA
>NZ_NSEB01000016.1 GCF_002734215.1 Fredinandcohnia onubensis | reverse complement strand
GCCTATCATAAACGGCCTAATGGTATATTGCCATATTGAAAAACAATAAATGCTATACTGCAAACGGCCTAAACAGTATATCGTCATATTGAAAAACAATAAATGCTATACCGGAAACGGACTAAACGGTATATTGCCATATCGCAAAACGATAAGTGGTATACTGTAAACGGCCTAAACGATATATTGCCATATCACAAAACAATAAATGCTATACCGGAAACAGCCTAAACGGTAAATTGCCATATCGCAAAACGATAAGTGCTATACTGCAAACAGCCTAATCGGTATATCCCCATATCGAGAAACAATAAGTGCTATACCGCAAACGGCCTAAACGGTATATCGCCATATTGAGAAACAATAATTGTTATACCGCAAAGCAGTTAATCATACCCTTTTGGAGATTGAGTTGGAGGAAATGGGAACGTAAAGGACTGATACGTGCCCATTTTAAGTTCTGAACAGATTAATTAGTAACGAAGTTCCGTGGATTACTCCTTTAAAGATGCATTCAAACTTTTTAAACTAAGACATACACAAACTAGCTCCTTTTCTTCATAGATTACTAAATAAGTTAAATTATAACTGTTCGTTATTTTTATAATTGTGTATACATTTTAGTGGATCCGGACAAAATAGGAAGTATGGAGGTGGAGGCAGTGAGTTCACTCGCAAATAGGAAGCATTATGGGGAAACGTGTATTATATGTGAGCAAGAGAAAAAGAGAGGCATACACCTTTATACAAGATTCATTTGTTTGGATTGTGAGCAAGATATGATTCATACGGAAACAAATGATCCAAAGTACCAATTTTACTTAGACCAGCTTAAAAAGGTTTCGACACCTGAGATATATTCATAGTTTTAATGTGTCTTGCAAGCTTGTAAAACAGGCGATCACAATTTGCCAGGCACATTTTATGACAATAAAACTTGGAATTGGCTTTTGCGTTAGGTGCAATCCCAAGTTCTTGCTTAGGACCTACTGGTATAGGTCCCTTTTTTGTTTTATAATAAGTAAATTACATAAGAAAGGTCTCTATAATTATGAATCAACAACAAACGCCATTGTTTGATGCCCTAGATCGCCATGCGAGAAGGAAGCCTCAATCGATGCATGTTCCGGGGCATAAATATGGACAAGTATTCTCGAATAAGGGGTATTCCTATTTTCATAAAGTGTTAGAAATTGATGCAACTGAACTAACAGGGCTTGATGACCTACATCATCCGGAAGGTGCCATTTTAGAAAGTGAAGCATTATTAGCTGATTTATATGGAGTGGAGAAAAGCTATTTTTTAGTGAATGGTTCTACCGTAGGAAATTTAGCGATGATACTTGCAGCGTGTTCACCTAAGGATGCCGTTTTAGTTCAGAGAAATTCACATAAGTCCATTTTGAATGGCTTAAAGTTGGCAGGAGTTCGGCCTGTTTTTGCTCATCCTACATATGATGATGAAGTTCAAGTTGCCTCGTTTATTTCCTTTAATACAGTAAAAGAGGCATTTAGGATGTTTCCAAATATAAAAGCTGTTATATTAACTAGTCCTAACTATTATGGAATGGTGAATCAAACTGAACTATCCCAGATTATTTGTTTTGCCCATGAAAAAGGGGCGGTAGTTTTGATTGATGAAGCACATGGTGCTCATTTTATGTTGAACGGGTTTCCTTCATCGGCAATATCTTTAGGGGCTGACATCGTGGTGCATTCGGCACACAAGACTCTTCCGGCAATGACAATGGGATCTTTCCTTCACGTGAATAGTGAGATTATTAATCATGGAGAGGTAGAAACGTATCTTCAACTATTACAGTCTAGCAGCCCATCTTATCCAATTATGGCATCGCTGGATCTTGCGAGGCATTATCTTGCATTACAAAAAGAGAATGGCTCGAATAAGAACATTAAACAAATCAAAGAGTTCAGCCAAAGGCTAGAGGAGATTCCGCAAATAAAAGTCGTCACTTCAGCCAATCCAGATGTCGAAACAGATTTGTTAAAGCTAACGGTGCAATCTCAATGTGAGCTTAATGGATTTCAACTCCAAAGTGCCTTTGAAACAGAAGGACTCTTTACGGAAATGGCTGATCCTAACAATGTCTTGCTTGTGTTGCCTTTATCAGAGGCATTTGATGCCGATGGGGCTTTCTTAAAAGTAAGAAATGCTGTACAAAAGTATACACCAATTAAAAAGACTATTATTGATGTGCATCATGAAACGGAGATAATTTCTTCCCTTGCCCTTTGCTATAATGAAATTAAAGGGTACAATAAAAAGGTTGTTTCCTTTCAAGATGCACTTGGAAACATTTCCGGAGAAATGATTATACCGTATCCCCCTGGAATACCTGTCCTTATGGAAGGCGAACGTGTCACTCATCGACACATTGAAATTCTAAATACCTATATTGAGGCTGGTTCACATTTCCAAGGTGGAGATATGAAAGAAAAATATATAAAGATATTAGAGATGTAAGGGGCTTGAATCGAAGTGGCTGGTTATTTTATTACGTTTGAAGGGCCTGAGGGTGCAGGTAAAACAACTGTATTAGGAATCCTCCAGGAGGAGTTTACTCGAAAAGGGTATGATGTCATTTCCACCAGAGAACCGGGTGGAATTGATATAGCAGAGCAAATCCGTTCCGTTATTCTAGATAAAAATAATACACAAATGGATGGGCGTACAGAGGCACTTTTATATGCGGCTTCGCGTCGTCAACATTTAGTGGAGAAAGTCATACCTGCATTAGAACAAGGAAAAATTGTTTTGTGTGATCGCTTTGTTGATAGTTCACTAGCTTATCAAGGGTATGCACGCGGACTTGGAATCGATGAAGTTTTATCTATTAATGAATTTGCTATTAATGGGTTAATGCCGTCGTTAACTCTTTTCTTTGATATTAAGCCTGAAAAAGGGTTAACAAGAATTGGAAAGAATGATGAAAGAGAAGTTAATCGACTTGACCTCGAGAATCTTTCCTTCCATCAAAAGGTTTATGATGGTTATGTAAAGGTTGCAGATCGTTTTAAGGAACGCTTCTATACCATTAATGCTGAGAATTCGCTTGATGTTGTGGCAAAGGAAGCATTTGAAATTATTGAAACGCATTTGAATAACAAGTAAATCCTATGAATTGCCTCAAAAGTCTGATGATTTTTGAGGTTTTTATTTTCGTTCTGGCTATACTTGTTATAGAATAAAGACAGTATAGATATTCGCACAAATAGTTACCAAATTTCGTAATATGAAGGAACAAGTAAAAGTGATAAAATAAAGGGAGGCAAAACGATGAAGCTAGTCGTTGCAGTTGTGCAGGACAAAGACAGCAACCGTTTGTCACAAGCATTAGTCGAACATAATTTCCGAGCAACAAAGCTTGCTACAACAGGTGGTTTTCTAAAATCAGGTAATACTACGTTCCTTGTGGGAACGGAGGACATCCGTGTAAATAAATTATTAGAAATTATTAAGGATAATTGCAAACATCGGGAGCAAATGATTGCCCCTGTTTCACCAATGGGTGGAAATGCAGATTCCTTTGTTCCATTCCCTGTGAAGGTTGAAGTGGGTGGAGCTACAGTGTTTGTGTTGCCGATTGATGATTTTCACCAATTTTAACTTTATTAAGTGAGAGTACAGACTCCCACTTAATAAAGTTAAAGCCTCCGGCGGATGCCACGATTTTTCAATGGAAGTTTTTCGAGCAGTAAGATTAAAGACTAATAACGCCACCTCCTGTGGCAACGTCTTTATGACCCACTTCCTGTGGGCCTAAAAATCGGGCGCAAATACGCCAAGGCGCATTTGATAAGTAGGTGACTAGTAGTTCATGAAAATAAACCAGGATTTTCGCGTAAACATAGATAAGAATCAACCTAACCAATCCAATAAGGTTTCGGGAAATGTGAACTTTAGTAAACTTGTCCATCAGGAAGAAAATAAACTTCAAATGGAGCAATTGACGAAGCTGCTTTCTCAAATTGACATGGCGGGAGAACGACTCTCTCGCTCTCAAACCTTTCAGGATTTGGCTTCCTATAAATCTCTTGTAAAGCGTTTTATCCATGAGGCCGTTGAATACGGAATGGATATAAAGCAGTCCCATAGTTGGAATTTTAATGGACAAGGGAGAACGCATAAACTTGTTGAGGAAATCGACAAGGAACTATTGGATCTAACTGAACAAATGGTTGACCAGGAAAGAGGGTCAATCGATATTCTTGGAAAAGTTGGATTTATTAAAGGATTATTAATCAATTTGTATACGTGATTGAAAGAGTGATGTATGGTGGAAAAAACATGGGAACAACTTCAGGAATATCAGCCACTGGTCTTAAAGATGGTTGAAAATAGTCTCAAGAAGAACAGAGTGGCCCATGCTTATTTATTTGAGGGAAGCCGAGGTACAGGTAAAAAGGAAGTCGGCTTTCTTTTGGCAAAAAGTCTTTTCTGTCAGCATCCTGTTGAGTACAAACCTTGTAATGAATGTACGAATTGCCGCAGAATTACATCGGGCAACCATCCTGATGTACATGTCATCGAGCCAGATGGTCTATCGATTAAAAAATGGCAAATTCAAGCGTTACAAGAAGAGTTTTCAAAAACGGGTGTGGAATCAAATCGTAAAGTTTATGTAATTAACCATGCTGATAAAATGACAACAAATGCTGCAAATAGTTTGCTGAAATTCCTTGAAGAGCCAACAAGCCAAACAGTGGCCATCTTGCTAACCGAGCAGATCCATCGGATTTTAAATACGATTCTGTCTAGATGCCAAATTTTATCATTTCGGCCACTTGCTCCAAGGGTAATTTCTGAGCAACTCATTGATGAAGGGATCTCTCCTACTATGGCTTCCCTTGTTGCTCATACAACAAATAATTTGGAAGAGGCACGTGAGTTAAGCACGGATGCTTGGTTTGGACAGTCCCGTTCAATAGTGTTACAATTATATGAAGTGATCAATACAAGGCCAACTCACGCTTTCTTTTTTTTGCAGGACCAATGGTTACCTCATTTTAAAGAGAAAGAGCAGCTTAGCTTTGGTTTAGATATATTATTGCTTATTTATAAAGATTTATTATATATACAGTTGGGTGATGAAGAGAAGCTTATCTTTCATGACCAGATTACTAGCTTTAAACAATATGCACTCAAGACGTCTACTAGACGTGTAAGTGATCAGATAGCAACGGTTTTAGAGGCGAAGCGTCGTCTATACACCAACATGAACCCACATTTATTAATGGAACAATTGGTAATAAAGTTACAGGAGGGATATAAGCTTGTATGATGTAGTTGGTGTACGCTTTAAAAAAGCGGGAAAAATATATTACTTTGACCCAAACGGTTTTACAATTCCTGACGGTGAATACGTCATTGTAGAAACGGTCAGAGGAATTGAGTTTGGCAAGGTTGTCATAAATAAAAAACAAGTCGATGAAAATGACATCGTACTTCCGTTAAAAAAGGTCATCCGTATTGCGGATTCTAAGGATAAATTAATTGTAGAGGAAAATAAACAAGCTGCTACAGAGGCGTATAATGTGTGTCAAGGAAAGGTAGTTGAACACAGCCTTGATATGAAGCTTGTTGATGTTGAATATACGTTTGATAGAAATAAAGTGATCTTTTATTTTACAGCAGATGGACGAGTTGACTTCCGAGAGTTAGTGAAAGATTTAGCGGCAATCTTCCGTACAAGAATCGAATTAAGGCAAATAGGGGTACGTGATGAAGCCAAGATGCTTGGTGGAATTGGTCCATGTGGAAGAATGCTTTGTTGCTCGACCTTCTTAGGGGATTTTGAGCCTGTTTCAATTAAAATGGCGAAAGATCAGAACCTGTCACTGAACCCTACTAAAATATCAGGTTTATGCGGCCGATTAATGTGCTGTCTAAAATACGAGAACGATGAGTATGAAAGTGCAAAAGAACAGCTTCCAGACCTTGGCGAAATGATTGAAACAACTAGTGGTAAAGCAAAGGTTGTCGGGCTCAATATTTTAGAACGAGTATTACAGCTAGAAATAGTAGGTCGTGAACGTGTTGTTGAATATACGTGGGAGGAACTACAGAAAGAAGGAGCGATTTCGATTCAAGCCACAGAATAACGAGGTGGAATGCGTGGACAAAAAAGATATTTTTGAATCTGTTAGTAGTATGGAGAAGCAAATTGGCAATCTGTATACTCAACTAGGAGAATTGAAAGAACATCTTGGGCAATTACTTGAAGAGAATCATAATTTGAAAATGGAGAATGACCTTTTACGTCGTCGACTTGATCAATCCATTTCAAAGAAAAAAGAAGAAAAAGCTGACAAGGCTTTACAAGAAGCAAAGCAGGTTGATATCGGTGAGGGATATGATAACTTAGCAAGACTTTATCAGGAAGGTTTCCATATTTGCAATGTTCATTATGGAAGTGTCCGTACTGAGGGTGACTGTTTATTTTGTCTCTCCTTTTTAAATAAGAAGTAGGTCCTTTCCTAAATAGGAGAGGGCTTTTTCATTTTCAAACAATACGTTTATAATAATAGATAGATAATCATAGGGAAGGAAACAGAATGCAATGGTTCAATTATACGATGATGAGAGATTAGATCATTTATTAGCGGAAAACTTGAGAATCATCCAAAGCCCTTCTGTATTTGCTTTTTCATTGGATACGGTACTTCTGGCGCGATTTGTTTATGTTCCAATTCAAAAAGGAAAAATCATTGATTTATGTACAGGCAATGGAGTTATTCCACTGCTACTAAGTAGACGGTCAAAAGCAGAAATTACAGGTGTTGAAATTCAAGAGCGCATTTATGACATGGCCAAACGGAGTATTGAATACAATGGGCTTTCTACCCAACTTTCGGTCATTCACGGTGATATTAAGGACATGCCTGATCAGCTAGGTAGAGATAAGTTTGATGTGGTAACCTGCAACCCGCCATATTTTCCAACACCAAAGGCGGATGAAATGAATCAAAATGAATACCTTAAGATTGCTCGCCATGAAATTTATTGCACATTAGAGGATGTCGTTCGTGTTAGTAGCCAATTGGTCAAGCAAGGAGGAAAGGTTGCATTCGTCCATCGACCAGGCCGATTAATGGATATCCTCACCTTAATGAGACAATATCGAATAGAGCCAAAACGCTTGCAATTTGTTTATCCGAGACCTGGAAAAGAAGCAAATACAATCTTGGTTGAAGGGATTAAGTTCGGAAATCCAGACCTGAAAATTTTACCCCCTCTATATGTATACGATGAGCAGAATGAGTATACAAAAGAGATAAGGAAGATTCTCTATGGGGAAGAATAATCATTATTTCTATGTCGTAGAGTGCAAGGATGGAAGCTTCTATGCAGGTTATACAACTGATGTTGAGGAACGTTTGAAAAAGCACAACGAAGGTAAAGGGGCCAAATATACAAGAGGAAGGGGTCCCATTACCCTATTATTTTCACAGGAATTTGAAACAAAGGAAGAAGCAATGCGTGCAGAATATAGATTTAAACGACTGAAGCGGCCTGAGAAAGAACGGTTGCTTGCTATGGAAAGTGGGGAGCGATATGTGGCAGCAAAAAAGCTTTCAACTAAATTATGAATATGGAACGTTATATCTCGTTCCGACCCCGATTGGGAACTTGGAGGATATGACCTTTCGAGCAATTAAAACGTTGAAAGAATCAGCAGTTATTGCGGCTGAGGATACAAGGCAAACAAGGAAACTTTGCAATCACTTTGAAATTGAAACACCGGTTATAAGTTATCATGAACATAATAAAAAGGTGAGTGGCGAAAAAATTCTTTCGCTCCTGCGTGAGGGTAAAGATGTGGCAATTGTAAGTGATGCTGGGATGCCGACAATTTCAGATCCGGGCTATGAGCTAGTTGTAGAAGCCGTTCAGGAGAAGATGTATGTCGTTCCTCTACCAGGTGCAAATGCGGCATTAACATCATTAATAGCCTCGGGACTTGGTACACAACCCTTTTATTTTTATGGATTTTTAGACCGTAATAAGAAGACGAAACGAAAACAATTGGAGAGTTTAGTACATATCCAAGCGACACTGCTTTTTTATGAAGCTCCACATCGTTTAAAAGAAACACTAAAGATTATGAGAGAGATACTTGGAAATCGTAAAATAACAGTTTCTCGTGAATTAACCAAGAAATTTGAGGAGTTTATTCGTGGTGATTTAGATGAAATTCTTACTTGGTCAGACGAGGATACCGTTCGCGGTGAATTTTGTCTTGTTGTAGAAGGAGCGCAGCAAGGTGAAGAAGATGCTTTGGAGGCATGGTGGGAAGAGCTATCGATTGAACATCATGTCAATCATTATGTTGAGACTGAGTCCATGACAACGAAAGAAGCAATTAAACAGGTTGCAAAAGACCGAAATCAGCAAAAGAGAGAAATTTACCAAGAATACCATGGTTTATAGAATAGAAAAAAGCTTCTCAAACCGAGAAGCTTTTCGTTTTTCATTTATTATTTTACAGCTGTTAGATTATTTTGAAGCTCTTTAAGGATTTGTTCTGCACCTTCACGGCTAAGAACAATCTTGCCATTAGCAAGTGTGAAATTATCATCTGAAATTTCACCAGTTACTTGACAAGTCATATTTGGCTTGTATTTCTTTAAAATAATTCTGTCGTCGTCAACATAAATTTCTAGCGCATCTTTTTCAGCGATGTCTAATGTACGACGAAGCTCGATAGGAATAACCACACGACCTAATTCATCAACTTTACGAACAATACCTGTAGATTTCATTTCTTTTTTCTCCTCTCAATATTTTATTATTTATCTCTCTATATCGTCAATTTTCGACAAATTGATTTCTAGATAATAATATCAAGATTTCCATTTAACGTCAATCACTTTTAACTACAATTCTTTTAAAATATGTATAATAATGGTACATGTGTCCTATAACATCAGGCTTTTATAAAAACCCCAACCTACTTAATCTACTGTTTTATGAAAAAATGCTGTACTATAATAAAGGGAAAAATGGTAATTCAATTCGACAAAATTCTACAAAATTTATGCTGTTTTTGTCGAACAAAAGGTTCTATTTCGTTTTTGTCGAATAGTTTCCTTTTTAATTTGCTTACATATCTATGTAATTACGGGAATTTGGGATTTTTTTTCTCTCCAAGGAGCAGGGGCTACAGGCGCTTGCGCTTTTCTCGTGCTTTAGGTATATTTTGTAGATATAATAGGAATAGATGAATAGTATGTCTACACGTGTACTTGATAAGAGGAGGTTTAATGATGGCACAAGAAAATAAAACATTTTATTTAACTACACCCATTTATTATCCAAGTGGAAAATTACATATAGGACACGCATATACAACTGTAGCAGCAGATGCTATGGCTAGATATAAAAGACTACGTGGATATGATGTAATGTTTTTAACAGGAACCGACGAGCACGGTCAAAAAATTCAACGTTCTGCAGCTGAAAAAGGTGTTACCCCACAAGCGTATGTTGATGATATTGTGTCAGGTATCCAAGAATTATGGCAAAAGCTTGAGATTTCTTATGATGATTTTATTCGTACTACGGAAGATCGTCATAAAAAAGTTGTCGAAAAGATTTTTGACCAACTTGTTAAACAAGGCGATATCTACCTTGATAAATACGAAGGCTGGTATTGTACACCTTGTGAATCTTTCTTTACAGAAAGACAATTAGCGGATGGAAATTGCCCTGACTGCGGACGTCCAGTTGAAAAGGTAAAGGAAGAATCCTATTTCTTCAAAATGAGCAAATATGTAGATCGCTTGCTTCAGTATTATGAAGAGAATCCGGAGTTTATCCAACCTGAATCCCGTAAAAATGAAATGATTAATAACTTTATTAAGCCTGGTCTTGAGGATTTGGCTGTATCAAGAACAACGTTTGATTGGGGTATTAAAGTACCAGGAGATCCAAAGCACGTCATTTATGTGTGGATCGATGCTTTATCAAACTATATCACGGCATTAGGTTATGGTACTGATGATGATACTAAATATCAAAAATATTGGCCTGCTGATGTTCATTTAGTAGGAAAAGAAATTGTTCGTTTCCATACGATCTACTGGCCAATTATGCTAATGGCATTAGACCTTCCACTACCGAAAAAGGTATTTGCCCATGGTTGGTTATTAATGAAGGATGGAAAAATGTCAAAATCAAAAGGAAATGTTGTGGACCCGGTTACATTAATTGACCGTTATGGACTTGACTCACTTCGTTATTATTTGCTACGTGAGGTTCCTTTTGGTGCAGATGGTGTATTTACACCTGAAGGCTTTGTTGAAAGAATCAATTTTGACTTGGCAAATGACTTAGGAAACTTACTAAACCGTACTGTTGCAATGATCGGACGGTATTTTGATGGTACAATTCCAACCTATCAAGGTAATCAATCAGAATATGATACGCAGTTAGCGAATTTTGCCGTGGACACTGTTTCTAAATATGAAGAAGCAATGGAAAAAATGGAGTTTTCTGTTGCGCTTACAGCTCTATGGCAGTTTATTAGTCGTACAAATAAGTATATTGATGAAACTCAGCCTTGGGTTGTTGCAAAGGATGAAGCGAAAAAGGATGAACTTGGTTCAATTATGAGTCACCTTGCAGAATCCCTTCGTTTTGCAGCAATCATGCTTGAGCCGTTTTTAATCAAAACTCCAGGTGAGATTTTTGCACAACTTGGAATGAAAAACGAAGAGTTAAAAACATGGGAAAGCATATCTGAGTTTGGAATTAAACAAGAAGGGCTTCAGGTTTCAAAAGGTGAGCCTATTTTCCCACGATTAGAAATTGCCGACGAAGTAGAATATATAAAAGCAAAAATGCAGGGTGGCACGAAAAAAGAAGAGCCTGTAAAAGAAGTGGAACAAGCCGAAGAAATTACGATTGATGATTTTATGAAGGTAGAGCTTCGTGTTGCAGAGGTGCTTCAAGTAGAACCTGTCAAAAAAGCCGATAAGCTTTTAAAACTTCAATTAGACTTAGGTTTTGAAAAACGTCAGGTTGTTTCTGGTATTGCACAATATTATACTCCTGAGGAATTAGTAGGTAAGAAGGTAATTTGTGTAACAAACCTTAAACCTGTAAAATTACGTGGAGAATTATCACAAGGTATGATTTTAGCGGGGTCTGTTGATGGGGAGTTATCAGTCGCGACGATTGATCAAAGCCTACCAAATGGAGCTAAAGTAAAATAACAAAAGGGGACAGAAAATTTCTGTCCCTTTTACATACGGAAAAAGGAGTTTTAACTATGTTAATTGATACACATGCTCATTTAAATGCGATACAGTATCAAGAAGATTTAGAAGAAGTAATTGAAAGAGCACAAAGTGAAGGTGTTGAAATAATTGTAGTCGTTGGGTTTGACCGTGAAACGATTACAAGAGCAATTGAATTAGCGGATACATATGAGTTTATTTACGCTACGGTGGGGTGGCACCCAGTGGATGCAATTGATATGACAGATGAGGACCTCAAATGGATTGAGGAGCTTTGTTCCCATCCAAAGGTCGTAGCATTAGGTGAAATGGGCCTTGATTATTATTGGGACAAGTCGCCAAAAGACATTCAAAAAGAAGTTTTTCGTAAGCAAATTGCACTAGCAAAGAAGGTAAAGCTACCTATTATAATTCATAATCGAGAAGCAACTGCCGACATTATTGAAATCTTAGAAGAAGAGAAGGCAAGTGAGGTCGGCGGCATTATGCACTGCTTTACTGGAAGTGTTGAAGTCGCGAAACAATGTATGGATATGAACTTTTATATTTCGTTTGGTGGACCCGTTACCTTTAAAAATGCAAAAAAACCAAAAGAGGTAGCGGCTGAAATTCCATTAGATCGTCTATTAATTGAAACGGATTGTCCTTATTTAACACCACATCCATTTCGAGGAAAACGGAATGAACCAAGCTATGTGAAATATGTAGCAGAGCAAATTGCGGAGCTAAAAGGGGTCACTTTTGAGGAAATTGCCCAAAAAACATCCGACAATGCGAAGCGATTTTTCGGCATAAAATGATAGCAAATTTTGTCAAAAAATAGGGTAGCTTGTCCAACAATAAGTTAATTAGAAAAAGTTCTACATGTCTCCTTTGTCTCATATATATCTTTGTCGACAACTAATTCTTCCTTTTTAAAAATTCCTCTTGCATAATATTTAGTACGGTGAATGAAAAAAGGGGTGGGGTTGACAGAATAAAAGATCCTTTATATAATCCACTGAGAGAAGGAGGCGTTTTTCATTTGCTTAAAAACATGAAAAAACTGTTTTCCGAGTCAAAGCACAAAAAGAGATTAATAGTCTCGATAAGTAGTTTTATAGTCTTAGTAGGTGCCGGCACGGGTTATGCTACATATGAAACTACAAAGGATACAGTTACACTATCATTAAATGGAAATGAGCAAGTTATAAGGACGCACGCAAACACGGTTGCAGAAGTTCTACAAGATTTAGAGATAGATGTCTCGAAACATGACGAGCTTTCACCATCAATGGATACGGCAATCAAGGACAATTTGAAAGTGACGTGGCAAGAGGCTATTCCGGTTGAGCTTGTAGTTGATAACCAACCACAAAAGGTCTGGACAACAGTCAAAACCGTGGGAGATCTTTTCAAAGACACTAAGGTAGAAATTACAGAACACGATAAAGTCAATCCAAGTTTAGATACAAAGTTAAAAGAAGATATGAAAGTTGAAGTTGAAAAGGCATTTCAACTCACTTTAAATGACGGCGGTACCGAATCACAAGTTTGGTCCACTTCGACTACTGTCGCTGACTTTTTAAAAGGTCAAAATGTTACACTAAATGAATTGGATCGAGTAGAACCAGGAATGGAAGCACAGATTACAGCAAATAGTGTCGTCAATGTTGTACGAGTAGAAAAAGTCACCGATGTAGTGGAAGAATCAGTTTCCTTTGCAGTTGTTAAGAAAAAAGACAACAGCATTGATAAGGGCAAGCAAAAGGTAGTAAATCCTGGTCAAGATGGTAAGCTTGCAAAGCACTACGAAGTCGTTCTTGAAAATGGAAAAGAAGTTTCAAGAGATCTGATTAAAACAGAAACCTTACAAGATAGTAAGGATAAAGTTGTAGCAGTCGGTACACGTGAAATTGTTCAACAGGTTTCCCGTGGTACAGGTAATGTTGCAAAAGAATTCTATGTTTCATCTACAGCATATACTGCGTATTGTAGTGGGTGCTCAGGAACAACTGCGACAGGAATTAACCTTCGTGCAAATCCAAATGTTAAGGTTATTGCGGTTGACCCTAGTGTCATTCCTTTAGGTACAAAAGTGTATGTAGAAGGATATGGCTATGCAGTAGCTGGTGACAAGGGAACTGATATTAAAGGTTATAAGATTGATGTCTTTTTCTCGGAGAAATCCCAAGCTTTTCGTTGGGGCCAACGAAAGGTGAAAATTCAAATCTTAAATTAACTTGCAATGAACAGAGGAATATTCCTCTGTTTTTTTATGTCTATGTCTTTTTTGTTATAATTATGTAATATTTGTATCTATAATGTTAGACGAAATAAATCGAGAAAGGTTTCACTAAAAATGAAAATAAAAGAAATAATTGTTGTCGAAGGCAAAGATGATACCGTAGCAATCAAAAGAGCGGTTGATGCCGATACAATTGAGACAAACGGTTCAGCCGTTAATCAAGCAGTTTTAGAAACAATTAAACACGCTCAACAAGTAAGAGGAGTCATCGTGTTTACAGATCCAGACTACCCGGGGGAGAGAATCCGTAAAATTGTGGCGAATGCTGTTCCTGGATGTAAGCATGCTTTTTTGCCAAAGAAAGAAGCACTTGCGAAGTCAGGTAAAAAGGTAGGAGTTGAGCATGCTACCCCAGAGGCGATTAGAAAGGCCTTAGCAGAGGTTAAACAAGAGCGGGAAGACTTTTACTCGGATATCGACTTAGACGCTCTGGTGGAGGTAGGATTGATTGGAGGAAGCAAGGCGAAAGAACGAAGAGAAAAGCTAGGCGTCCTTTTGAAAATTGGTTATACTAACGGAAAACAGCTGTATAAACGTCTGCAAATGTTCCAAATTACAAAAGAGGCATTTGATGAGGCTGTCGAAAAAGTACTACAGGGGGAAAGGCAAAGTGATTAAAGATATCGCCACACCTATAAGAACAAGAGCAATATTAGAAAAGCACGGGTTTTCATTTAAGAAAAGCTTAGGACAAAACTTTTTAATTGATACAAATATTCTCCACCGCATAGTTGACCACGCCGAAATTACAGAGGAAACAGGTGCAATTGAAATTGGACCAGGAATTGGGGCATTAACCGAACAGCTTGCTAAGCGAGCAAAAAAAGTAGTCGCATTTGAAATAGATGGTCGACTTTTGCCGATTTTAGCAGATACGTTATCTCCATATCCAAATGTTGAGATTATTCATGAGGATGTATTAAAAGCAGATGTACAGTCTGTCATTCATGAAAAAATGCAGGGAACTAGCGATATTATGGTAGTTGCCAACCTCCCTTATTATGTAACGACGCCTATCATTATGAAACTTTTAACAGAAAACATCCCATTAAGAGGCATTGTTGTAATGCTGCAAAAAGAAGTAGCAGATCGGATTTCAGCTGTACCCGGTACAAAGGATTATAACTCATTATCAATAGCCATCCAGTACTATACCACCGCTGAAACTGTCATGACGGTGCCAAGAACCGTATTTGTTCCACAACCAAATGTAGACTCTGCCGTGATTCGTTTAATCAAGAGGAAGGAACCTCCGGTAAAGGTTGAAAATGAATCCTTCTTTTTTGATGTTGTTCGTGCTTCATTTGGGCAAAGAAGAAAGACGATTTTAAATAACTTAACGTCAAATCTTCCGAATGGCAAAGCTTTAAAAGAAGTAATAGAAGGTTGTTTAGCTACTTCAAATATCGATCCAAAACGTCGCGGAGAAACATTATCAATCGAAGAATTCGGGCACTTGAGTAATGAATTGTATAAGATATTAGACAAAGGACCTACTAAATAGTAGGTCTTTTTTTATATTGTTGGTTCTCCAACTTTCTTTCCTCTCACCACTTTTGGCTCTACTGCATAGGCTAACAAGTAGGTATCTCATAAGCGCAAATTACCTCGAAGTTGGAGTGGGTGAGGATGGAAATAAAAGTTGGTGATATTGTTGCAAGGAAATCATATCAGTTTGACTTGTTGTTTAAAGTAACAGAAATTACACATGATCAAACTGTTTATTTATTTGGTGAAGATGTAAGGTTGATCGCGGATGCCCCATATGATGATTTAGTTCTAGTCGATGAGAACGAAAGACAGAAGAGACAACGGACAGATCGAGAAAAAGTGGATCATTCCTACCGCCTCTTTCGACAAGATTATCAGTTAATTAGGCAAAAAAATGAATACCATGCGACAGGTGGGTATTCAAATGATACAGAGTTTTTTCAAATCCCAGGAAGAGTTCTCCATATTGATGGTGACCCCAATTACTTAAAAAAGTGCCTGGCTTTATATGAAAAAATAGGTGTTCCTGTATATGGAGTCCACTGTCATGAAAAGGAAATGCCAGACAGGATTGATGAACTACTTGATAAATATAGACCTGACATACTTGTGATAACTGGGCATGATGCATATTCAAAGTCAAAGGGGAAGGTTACTGAACTAAAGGCATATCGGCATTCACGTCATTTTGCTCAAACAGTTCGACAGGCAAGAAAAAGAGTTCCGCATTTAGATCAACTCGTTATTTTTGCGGGTGCCTGCCAGTCCCACTTCGAGTCTTTGATAAGAGCGGGTGCAAATTATGCAAGTTCACCTTCAAGAGTCAATATACATGCTCTAGACCCTGTATATATCGTTGCAAAAATTTGCTTTACTCCTTTTGATGAAAGAATTAATGTATGGGATGTTCTGCGAAATACATTAACAGGAGAAAAGGGCCTTGGAGGGATTGAGACTAAGGGTGTATTACGAACGGGTATGCCTTATCAAAAACTAGTGGATGAAGAAGGGGATCTCTAACGTGTTACGCTAGAGATTCCCTTTGGTATTTTATTACATATAACAACAATTGAAAAATATGTCGATGAAAGAAATCTTGATTTTTATACATATTAGCTGCACTTTTGAACATACTATCGGTTGTGCACTAAGAAAAATGTAGGAAAATATATATTGACAAGTATTTTGTATCATTGTTATAATTTTAGTTTTGTTTGACGTTTTAAGATTTATTTGGTATACTTAGAATAGTGAGGTGGAGTGAAATGGGAAAAACTTTGCTTGATATCAAAAGGTCTTTAGATACAAATTTAGGCAAGAGGCTTACTTTAAAGGCGAACGGTGGTCGTAGAAAGACAATCGAGCGCTCGGGAGTGCTCGCTGAAACGTACCCCTCTGTATTTGTAATTGAACTAGACCAGGACGAGAACTCGTTTGAGCGAGTATCATACAGCTATGCTGATATCCTTACAGAAACCGTTCAATTAACATTCTTTGATGAGACATCTGGGAACATTGCTATAAGTGGGCAGTAGACATTGTGTTTGCTGCTTTTTATTTTGTCTGAAAACGTGGTACTTTTTCATAAAGTACCGCGTTTTTTGTTTAAAAAAGAATTAATAGGATAAATTGTTACTATAATTAACCCTTGTTTTTCTAATACTAAGGTTGTCGTAGGTAGAAAGGGGTTGTAGTTATTGGGAAGACGTAGAGGAATTATGTCGGAAACCTTTAAAGAAGAGTTAGCAAAAGAACTTGGTTTTTATGACACTGTAAAAAGTGAAGGTTGGGGTGCAATTCGTTCACGTGATGCCGGAAATATGGTAAAACGTGCAATTGAAATTGGGCAACAACAGCTTGCTAAAAAGGGAAAAAACCAGTAAAACAGTTTCTCGAACTACGACGCCGGAGCAGACTCGCTTCGGCTTTCTTTATATAAGAATAAGGTCATTATGAACGATTTACATAAAAAACAGCGCAGACAGCATGACATCACTGTTTTACGATGTTTACTTTATGGTACAATGTCAATATTGAATTTTACGTTTAAAGCAGGTGTTTTCATGAAATTATTAGTTAAGGCCCCGGCAAAGATCAATTTAGCGCTCGATGTATTGCATAAGCGGCAGGATGGTTATCATGAGGTGCGGATGATCATGACTACCATCGATCTATCGGACAGGCTTGAATTATCCAATTATGAGGGGGATGAAATTAAGGTCGTTTCCCATAATCGTTTTGTACCGGATGACAGCCGTAACCTCGCTTATCAGGCTGCAAGCCTACTGAAAAAGCGATTCGGTGTAAAAAAGGGCGTCGTCATTTCGATTACAAAATCCATTCCAGTAGCTGCAGGGCTCGCTGGTGGAAGCAGTGATGCAGCCGCAACGTTAAGGGGACTAAATAAATTTTGGAACCTTGGACTTAGTTTAGATGAACTAGCATCGATTGGTGCTGAAATTGGCTCAGATGTGTCCTTTTGTGTCTATGGTGGGACAGCCCTTGCAACTGGCAGAGGTGAAATTATAACAGAATTACCTGCACCTCCACATTGTTGGGTCATTTTAGCAAAACCAACAATAGGGGTCTCAACAGCAGATGTTTATCGGAACCTTTCAATTGATCAAATCAATCATCCAGATGTGGATGGGATGATTCGAGCAATTGAGATGAAGGACTTTGGCGGGATTTGCGATCGTGTCGGTAATGTATTAGAAGATGTAACTCTAAAGCTCCATCCAGAAGTAGCAAACATAAAGGATCAAATGAAACGGTTTGGTGCGGATGCAGTTTTAATGAGTGGAAGTGGACCTACTGTTTTTGGGCTTGTTCAAAGAGAATCTAGAATGCAGCGGATTTATAATGGATTGCGTGGCTTTTGTGACCAGGTTTATGCAGTTAGATTGCTTGGTGAGCGAAATAAGGTTGAATAAAGACGTATATTAATGGTATATTATCTATAAAATATTCGGTTTTTGGAGGCGTCCATGAAATTTAGACGGAGTAGTAGACTTGTTGATATGACAAATCACTTGCTTTTACATCCACAGCACCTTGTTTCTCTTTCTTACTTTGCTGAAAAATATGATTCTGCTAAATCCTCAATTAGTGAGGATCTAGCCATTATCAAGCAAACGTTTGAGCAGCAAGGAATTGGAACATTGATAACAGTGGCAGGAGCTGCTGGAGGGGTGAAATTTATTCCAATGGTCGGGGAAGAAGAAGCAAGTGAGGTTGTTGAGGAACTTTGTAAGGTGATAGCAAATCCAGATAGGCTTCTTCCAGGTGGGTATTTGTACCTTACTGATATACTTGGAGACCCGAGAATTGTTAATAAAATCGGGAAAATCTTTGCTTCTATATATTCAAATCATGAGATTGATATTGTTATGACTGTTGCAACAAAGGGAATTCCATTGGCATACGCAGTTGCCTCATATCTCGACGTTCCTGTTGTAATTGTAAGACATGATAATCGCGTGACTGAAGGCTCTACTGTGAGTATTAATTATGTATCCGGATCTACAAAGCGGATACAGACAATGGTATTGGCTAAGCGGAGTTTGAAGGAAGGAGCAAATGTCCTAATTATCGATGACTTTATGAAAGCTGGTGGAACTGTGAAAGGAATGGTTAGTATCCTGGAAGAGTTCAATGCAAACGTTAAAGGAATCGGTGTCCTAGTTGAATCTGAAGGTGTCGAAGAAAGACTAGTGGATGAGTACATATCCTTAGTAAAACTTACAGAAGTTGATGTGAAAGAAAAACAAATTAAAGTTGCTGTTGGAAATTATGAATCATACCTACGACAAGTAGAAATTGAAGATGAAATGGGGGAAGAAGAATGAGGCAGGTACAAACGGATCAAGCACCAGCTGCAATTGGACCATATTCACAAGGAATTATTGTAAACAATATGTTTTTTAGTTCAGGGCAAATTCCACTAACGCCAGCTGGTGAGCTAGTAAGTGGAGGAATAAAAGAACAAACGGTACAGGTTTTTAAGAATCTACAAGCAGTTTTAGCTGAAGCGGGCGCATCCCTAGATACAGTTGTTAAAGCTACTGTATTTATTAAAAATATGGATGACTTTGCTGAACTAAATGAAATTTATGGGGAATTCTTTGCTGGGCATAAACCAGCCCGCTCTACTGTTGAAGTTGCAAGACTCCCTAAAGATGTTTTGGTAGAAATTGAGGTAATCGCACTCGTGAAATAATAGCGTTTCTCACTAACATTCTGTTCATTCACAAAAAAGTATGAATCTTTTTAAAAAAATATTTAATATTTAGCAGGAGATTCCGATTTTTCGTTGAATATGAATAACTAAGTTTTTATATAGTCAAGAAGGTGGTGAACAGAATGGAAGTGACAGACGTTAGATTACGCCGCGTTAATACTGAAGGTAGAATGAGAGCGATTGCATCAATTACGTTAGACCATGAATTTGTTGTTCATGACATTCGTGTAATCGATGGCAACAATGGTTTATTTGTTGCAATGCCGAGCAAACGTACTCCAGATGGCGAGTTTCGCGATATCGCTCATCCAATTAACTCAAGTACTCGTGGAAAGATTCAAGATGCTGTACTAGCTGAGTATCACCGTTTAGGTGAAGTAGAGGTTGAGTTTGAAGAAGCGGGAGCATCATAAAATAAAAATTTATTACATCGAAGAGCCTACATACACGATAGGCTCTTTTTCTTTCCCTCCTTACCCCCAATACACTTTTTCCGGTTAAAAAAACATGTATTTCTTTAGTTTTCTTGAAAATGGTCTCTTTTTAAGATATATTCGAAATGGATAAAAAGGTTTAACTTTATGCAATCGAGGATTCCATAAAGTTAAAGCCTCCGGCGGAGACATGCGATTTATAAAGGTAAATTTTCGAGCGGACTCGAAAATCTGGGCGCATATTCACCGAGGCGAATTTGATTAGGTTAATTGGAGGCCTGAACATGACAAAACGATATGGCGTAATTTTGGCCGCAGGGCAAGGAACGCGCATGAAATCTAAGCTTTATAAGGTTCTGCACCCTGTATGTGGAAAACCAATGGTGCAGCATGTAGTAGATCAACTTTCAACATTATCCTTACAAAAACTTGTGACAATAGTTGGACACGGAGCAGAAAAAGTAAAATCACAAATTGGAGATAAAAGTGAATACGCCCTTCAAGAAGAGCAATTAGGTACAGCGCACGCTGTTATGCAGGCAGCAGACCACTTAGCGAACGAAAAGGGAGTAACATTAGTTGTTTGTGGAGATACTCCGCTTATAACAGCAGAAACGATGGAGGCGTTATTAAAACAGCATGAAGATGTTGGCGCTAAAGCAACAATCCTAACAGCTGTGGCTTCGGAGCCAACAGGTTATGGGAGAATTGTCCGTAATGCAGAAGGACATGTGGAGCGTATCGTAGAACATAAAGATGCAACAGAAGAAGAACGAACAATTACCGAAATCAATACAGGTACATATTGTTTTGATAATGAAGCACTATTCGAAGCGCTTTCGAATGTATCTAATGACAATGTACAGGGCGAATATTATCTTCCAGATGTCATTGAAATTTTGAAAAATAAAGGCGAAATCGTATCTGCATTCCAAACAGCTTCATTCGAAGAGACACTTGGAGTGAATGATCGTTATGCCTTATCTCAGGCAGAAAAACTAATGAAACAAAGAATTAATAAACAGCACATGGTGAATGGTGTTACCATTATCGATCCGGACAATACGTACATTTCATCAGATGCTAAAATTGGTTCAGACACTGTTTTACATCCTGGAACTATGATTATTGGGGATGTTGAAATTGGTTCGGACTGTGAAATTGGTCCAAACTCAGAATTAAAGAACTGTAAGATTGGTGAACGTACAGTTATCCGCCATTCAGTTGCACATGATAGTAGTATTGGAAATGATGTCGCAATCGGACCGTTTGCGCATATCCGTCCAGCATCACAAATTAGTGACAAAGTTAAAGTTGGAAACTTTGTTGAGCTGAAAAAAGCTGTTTTTGGTGAAGGAAGTAAAGTATCTCACTTAAGCTATATTGGAGACGCTGAGGTTGGCACAAATGTAAACATTGGTTGTGGCTCTATCACTGTCAACTATGACGGAAAAAATAAATTCTTAACAAAGATCGAAGACAATGCATTTATTGGATGTAATTCAAATTTAGTGGCTCCAGTTACAGTTGGCGAAGGAGCATATGTTGCGGCTGGCTCAACGATTACAAGTGAAGTTCCTAGCAACGCCCTTTCAATAGCTAGAGCTCGTCAAGTTAATAAAGAGAATTATGTAGAGATCTTAAATCAAAAGAAAAATTCCTAATGGAGGTCAGTAAGATCATGCCTAATGAATACCGTGACTCAAGTTTAAAGGTATTTTCGTTGAATTCGAATGCACCTTTGGCTGAAGAAATCGCTAAGTCAATTGGTGTTGAGCTTGGGAAATGCTCTGTAACACGTTTTAGCGATGGAGAAATCCAAATTAATATTGAAGAAAGTATTCGTGGATGCGATGTTTTTGTCATTCAATCAACGAGTGCTCCTGTAAATGAGCATATCATGGAAGTATTAATTATGATTGATGCACTAAGACGTGCTTCTGCAAAGACTATAAATATAGTCATGCCGTATTACGGGTATGCAAGACAAGACCGTAAAGCACGTGCACGTGAGCCAATCACTGCAAAGTTAATTGCAAATCTGTTAGAAACAGCAGGTGCTGATCGCGTTATTACGTTAGACCTTCATGCACCACAAATTCAAGGCTTTTTTGATATCTTAATTGACCACCTAATGGGCGTGCCAATTCTATCCGACTATTTTAAAGCCAAAAATCTTGAGGACATTGTTATCGTATCTCCAGACCATGGTGGGGTTACACGTACACGTAAAATGGCAGATCGGCTAAAGGCCCCAATCGCGATTATAGATAAGCGTCGCCCAAGACCAAATGTGGCAGAAGTGATGAATATCGTTGGTAATATTGAAGGGAAAACGGCAATTCTGATTGATGATATTATTGACACAGCAGGGACAATTACTTTAGCAGCAAATGCACTTGTTGAAAATGGTGCTTCTGAAGTCTATGCATGTTGTACACACCCTGTATTATCAGGACCAGCAATCGAACGAATTCAAAATTCAAAAATCAAAGAATTGGTTGTAACCAATACTATTTTATTACCAGAAGAGAAGAAAATCAGTAAAATCAAGGAGCTTTCTGTAGCTCCGCTAATCGGTGAAGCAATAGTACGTGTTCACGAGCAACAATCAGTGAGCACACTATTTGATTAAGAAAGCTCCCTTTTCTTTTAAAAAAGAAGGTTTACTTCATCATCTTTAGGGGAAATTTAGTAATATGACTAAATCTTCCAAGGATGGTGTATAGAATGTCTGTAGTTTTAGAAGCGACAGAACGAGTAAAGGATAAAAATTCCACATTAACAAAGATTAGACAAGCTGGAAACATCCCAGCAGTCTTAAATGGGCCGAATCAAAGTCAACCCATTTACGTAAATAGTGCAGACTTTTTAAAAACGATTCGCACCACTGGTCGTAATGGAATTATCAAACTTTCAATTGAAAATAACCAGCATTCCGTTATGCTACAAGAAGTTCAAACAGACCCAATAAAAAGTGAAATCATTCATGCAGATTTCCAAATCGTAAACATGTCAACAGAAGTGACAGTTGATGTGAATATTAATTTAGTTGGGGAAGCGTCTGGAGTGAAGGATGGCGGGGTGCTTCAGCAGTCCATCCATTCAGTATCCATTTCTGCACTTCCAACCGATATTCCTCAAACAATTGATGTGGATGTGTCAAACGTAGAGGTTGGAGATGTTGTTAAGTTAGAGGACATTGATACAATAGGTAAATTTACAATCAACCAAGATACTTCACAGGTTGTGGCTTCTGTTCTTGCACCAAGACAGGAAGAAGAGATTAGCACAGGCGAAGAGCAAGAGCCTGGCGAACCTGAAAACCTAGAGGGTAGAGAAACAAACGAATCTGCAACTGAAGAAGGCTAAAGAAAAAGGTTGGACGTAACCAAAACGGTTACGTCCTTTTGCCATAACAAGGTGGGGGAAAGAATGAAGTTGATAGTAGGGTTAGGAAATCCTGGTAGGCAATACGAGGAGACAAGACATAACGTTGGGTTTAAGGTTATTGATGAGCTTTCAGATCAATTACATATACCGCTAGATAAGGCAAAATTCAACGGAGTATTTGGTCAAGGCATGGTGAATGGGGAGAAAGTTCTACTTTTAAAACCTCTTACATATATGAATTTATCGGGAGAAAGTATCAGGCCACTCATGGATTATTATGATATTCTAGTTGAAGATATACTTGTTGTATATGACGAACTTGACATACCCGTAGGAAAAATTAGACTGCGCGAAAAGGGAAGTGCTGGTGGCCATAATGGAATGAAATCCATTATTCAGCATTTAGGCACTCAGGAATTTAAGCGTATCCGAATTGGAATCAATCGCCCGACAAACGGCATGAAGATAGCTGATTATGTCTTAGGCCGTTTTCCAGCTGATGAGTTGCAGGATATTAAAGATGCAATACAAAAGTCCGCGGAAGCTGCAGAAAAATGGGTGTCAACATCATTTTTACAAGTAATGAATGAATTTAATGCAAAGTAGTGTAGTATGATAAACTATATTCAGTGGGGTTCACCCCCTCTGAATATAGTTAAAGCCTCCGGCGGATGCCACGATTTTTCAAAGGAAGTTTTTCGAGCAGTAAGATCAAAGACTAAGAACGCCACTTCCTGTGGCAACGTCTTTGTGACCCACCTCGTATGGGCCTAAAAATCGGGCACAAATACGCCAAGGCGCATTTGATTAAGTGGTAGTGAATAAAGAATCCCAACGCGGTTTATACTAGAATGTGTAAACTATGTACGTATCCGTAAAAGAGGAGGATTCTTATGTCACTACACTACCATTGTCGACATTGTGGTGTGAAGGTTGGAAGTATTGATAACCTATCCCTACATAGTGAGAGTCTTGGGTTTCATCAATTAACAGACCAAGAACGACAAGAGATGATATCATACGAATCAAATGGCGACATTCATGTAAAGACAATATGTGAAGATTGTCAGGAAGCGTTGCAACGGAATCCTGATTTTCATCAATATGAATCATTTATTCAATAAGAGGAAAAGCTTTGGCCTTTGCAACCAAAGCGTTTTTCTATTTATGTAAAAAGGCGTGAAGCTCCATTTTACGAGATTCAACATCCAATAAATGAATCTATTTAAGCACGCATTACTACTATACATGCAAAAACTTCGAGAGGGGGTTTCCGAGTTGCTTAAGGGACTACAACAATATGTTGGGAATAATGATGAGTTAAAGTCAATTATAAATGGAATTGAAGGAGGCTTACGTGAACAATTAATAGCTGGTATATCTGGTTCAGCTCGAACTGTGTTTGCGGCAGCTCTCTATAGACAAACAAATCGACCGATATTGGTCGTTACCCATAATTTGTTTCAGGCACAGAAGATTTATGAGGATTTAAACGGTCTTTTAGAAGAAGATGAGGTTTTCCTATATCCTGTGAATGAATTAATTGCATCAGAAATAGGAATTGCGAGCCCAGAGCTAAAAGGCCAGCGTATTGAAGCTCTGAACTATTGGAGTCATCAATCAAAGGGTGTTATTGTTGCTCCGATAGCGGGTTTAAAGAGACTCCTTCCGCCTAAGAAACTATGGAATGAAAGTCAGCTGACATTTACAGTCGGACATGATATAGAAGTGGAATCTATATTAGAAAAACTTGTTGCGATGGGATATGAACGTGTATCAATGGTGTCAGCACCTGGAGAATACAGCGTAAGAGGTGGAATTCTCGATATCTATCCCTTAACAGAAGAGAATCCTGTACGTATCGAGTTATTTGATACAGAGGTAGATTCAATTCGCACATTCTCACTAGAGGATCAACGATCACAGGGAAAAATCAACTCGATTACAATAGGACCTGCTACAGAAATTTTATTAACGCCTAAGCATCTAGATAAAGGCGTACATGCATTAGAAGAAGGACTAGCTAAAAGCTTAAAAAAGGTTAAAGATGAGAAAGCAAAAAAACTGCTATTAGAGAACATTTCCTACGAACTTGAGCAGATGAAAAGTGGTCAAATTTTACAGAAAATGTTCAAATATCTATCTCTTGTCTATGAAACGCCTGCTAGTTTACTAGACTATTTACCTAAAAATGGTCTCGTACTTTTAGATGAAATTAGTAGAGTTCAGGAAATGGCTGATAGTCTCGATAAAGAAGAAGCTGAGTGGGTAACAAGTCTTTTATCACAAGGAGAGATTATTCATAACATTACCTTGTCACACCAATTTACAAAGCTTATCCAACAGTCAACCAATCCTTTGGTTTATCTATCTCTTTTTCTAAGGCATGTACCTCATACAAGCCCGCAGAACATTTTAAATATGTCCTGCAAACAGATGCAAAACTTTCATGGCCAGATGCATGTCCTTAAAGCAGAGCTTGATCGATGGCAGAAGGGGAAATACACAGTTGTTTTCCTTGGCTCAAATGAGGACCGGGTGAAAAAGCTGGAACAGGTCCTGTCAGACTATGAAATCGATGCATTTACTAGTAAGAGCGATGGAGATATTTTGCTAGGAAAAGCACAAATCTTACTTGGAGATTTACAAGACGGCTTTGAATTACCGTTACAACGAATCGCAGTGATAACTGAGGAAGAGCTTTTTAAGAAGAAAATGCAGAAAACAAAGCGAAAGCAAAAGCTTTCAAATGCTGAGCGGATAAAAAGCTATTCTGAATTACAGGTTGGCGACCATGTTGTTCATGTAAATCATGGAATCGGGAAGTATTTAGGAATTGAAACCCTAGAGATCAACGGAATCCATAAGGATTACTTGCATATTCGCTATCAAGGTGATGACAAACTCTATGTACCTGTTGACCAAATTGAACAGGTGCAAAAGTATGTAGCATCAGAAGGTAAGGATCCGAAGATTTACAAATTAGGCGGAACTGATTGGAAACGTGTGAAGAAAAAGGTTGAATCCTCAGTTCAGGATATAGCAGATGACTTAATTAAGTTGTATGCAGAGCGAGAGGCAAGTAAGGGATATGCATTTTCTCCTGATGGAGAAATGCAAAGAGAGTTTGAGGCATCATTCCAATATCAAGAAACAGAAGATCAATTAAGATCGATTCAGGAAATTAAAAAGGATATGGAACGTGAACGTCCGATGGACCGCCTTCTCTGTGGAGATGTGGGCTATGGAAAGACGGAGGTTGCCATTCGTGCTGCGTTCAAGGCCATCATGGACGGAAAGCAGGTTGCCTTTTTAGTTCCGACGACAATCTTGGCACAACAGCACTACGAAACAATCCGCGAAAGGTTTCAGGACTTCCCTATTACAATTGGCCAATTGAGTAGATTCCGTTCGAAGAAACAACAAACGGAAGTAACAAAAGGGTTAAAAGCTGGGACAGTTGATATCGTAGTTGGAACACATCGCCTATTGTCTAAAGATATTACTTATAAGGACCTTGGGTTATTAATTATTGATGAAGAACAACGTTTTGGAGTTACACATAAGGAAAAAATCAAAAAGCTAAAAGCGAATATTGATGTGCTTACCTTAACTGCTACACCAATCCCGAGAACACTTCACATGTCCATGCTTGGAGTCCGTGATTTGTCCGTTATCGAAACACCACCTGAGAATCGTTTTCCTGTTCAAACATATGTTGTGGAATACAATGGTGAATTAATAAGGGAAGCGATTGAACGGGAAATGGCAAGGGATGGTCAAGTTTACTTCTTATATAATCGGGTTGAGGATATTGAGCGTAAGGCCGAAGAAATCTCGATGCTAGTTCCGGATGCAAGGATTGCCTATGCTCATGGAAGAATGACTGAGAATGAACTAGAAGCGGTGATTTTGAATTTCCTTGACGGTCAATATGATGTTCTGGTAACAACAACCATTATCGAAACAGGTGTTGATATTCCGAATGTGAACACATTGATTGTTCAGGATGCAGACCGAATGGGGCTTTCGCAGCTTTATCAGCTAAGAGGGCGTGTTGGGCGTTCGAATCGTGTTGCCTATGCGTACTTTACGTACCGTAAGGATAAGGTGTTGAATGAAGTTGCAGAAAAGCGATTACAAGCAATTAAGGAATTTACAGAGCTTGGTTCGGGCTTCAAAATTGCAATGCGTGACCTTTCTATTCGTGGCGCAGGAAATATTTTGGGAGCGCAGCAGCATGGATTTATTGATTCAGTTGGATTTGACCTTTATTCACAAATGCTGAAAGAGGCTATTGAAGAACGCAAAGGTGATACCACTACTGTAAAACCTGCAAATGTGGAAATTGATGTAGAGGTAGATGCGTATATTCCGGATGCGTACATTTCTGATGGCCGCCAAAAAATTGATATGTATAAGCGATTTAGAGGCATCACAGAAATGGAGGATGTCGAAGAATTGCAAGAGGAAATGATTGACCGATTTGGTGAATATCCAGTAGAGGTAGATTACCTATTTAAAATTGCCAAGATAAAGGTATATGCATTGGCAGAGCAGGTTATTTCCATCAAGCAAGCCAAGCAGGAAATTACCATTCTTCTATCAGAAGAGGCAAGCAGTCTAATTGACGGCGGGAAGATTTTTAAATTAGGAAATACATTTGGCCGTATGATTAGCCTCGGAATGGAAGGCAGTAAATTAAAAATTGTAATTCAAACAAAGGGAATTGAGGTAAACCAATGGCTAGGCATTATTCATGATATGGTCAAAGGATTACAAGATGTCAAAAAGGAAAATGTGAATGCTGTTTAACTCAGGTGACATAGGTAAAATTCTAACGAATAGAACCAAAGTCTGAGTTGCTTATAGTTCTTGTGTATGGTTATTTTTTCCTCTATCGAAAAATCACATTCATCGTGAATAGAACTCTGTTGGTGTAAGATACTAAACTCAACAACAAATGGTGATTTATTCAAATCCAGACAAATTGTACATCAATCACCACTATTCTTTAATCATCAGATGAAAGTGAGGCATCATAAGAATGAAGGCAACTGGTATTGTTCGTCGAATTGATGATTTAGGTCGAGTAGTTATTCCGAAAGAGATCCGTAGAACGCTACGTATTAGAGAGGGAGACCCATTAGAGATTTTTGTTGATCGTGATGGTGAGGTTATTTTAAAGAAATATTCTCCGATTAGTGAGCTAGGCGATTTCGCCAAGGAGTATGCAGAGGCACTTTTTGATAGCTTAGGACACCAAGTACTTATTTGTGACCGTGATGCATTTATTGCGGTTGCAGGAGGCTCCAAGAAAGAATACTTAAATAAAAACATAAGCGAACTCGTCGAAAAGTCGATGGAAGACAGAACTTCTATTTTAGAAACAGAAGAGCGCCAAGTATCCATCGTAGAGGGTGCTGACGAAACAATCTCATCATATACAATTGGTCCGATTATTGCAAATGGAGATCCAATTGGTGCTGTTGTCATTTTATCAAAAGAAAAAGCGCTCGGAGAAGTAGAACAAAAAGCCGTCGAAACGGCAGCTGGGTTCCTTGCGAGACAAATGGAACAGTAATCAAAAACGAAAAGTTCTATCCATGGAAAAGGTAGCTATTATAGCTGCCTTTTCTTCCGTTAAGGGTAATTGTCTAGGGAAGTATGTTATAATACACTGGAAATTATTTAACTTTATTCAGTGGGACTGAATAAAGTTTATGCCTCCGGCGGATGCCACAGATTTTCAAATGAAGCTTTTCGAGCAAGCTCGAAAAAATCTGGGCGCAAATACGCCAAGGCGCATTTGATTAGGGAGGAGATGGGCGATGAACGTCCAATCCGAAGAGAGATCAAAGCGAATTTGGGAAGGTGCTTTTGTTCTTACCATTGCCGGCTTGATCACCAAGATACTTAGTGCAGGCTACCGTATCCCGTATCAAAATATTGCAGGGGATATCGGCTTCTATATCTATCAACAGGCATATCCCATTTACGGAATTGTCCTTGTTTTTTCTACATATGGATTTCCAGTGATTATATCAAAGCTACTAGCGGAAAAATTAGAACAAGATGATGAAGCATCTGTCTTGAAGATATTATATATCACCCTACTTACGTTATTAGGAATGGGAATACTATTATTTAGTTTTTTATACTGGGGTGCTGAAGTCGTTGCAGGTTGGATGGGAGACAAAAATCTAACACCACTAATAAAAGTGATTTCATTTTCATTTTTACTCTTGCCGTTTATCTCTGTCTTTCGAGGTTATTTTCAAGGTCATAAGAATATGATACCAACCGCAGTTTCACAAGTAACTGAACAATCGATTCGTGTCGTCACTATTTTGTTCATGTCATTTCTCCTTTTGGATTATGGGTATGGAGCATATGTGGCTGGAGCGGGAGCGATATTTGGTTCGATAACTGGAGGCTTTGCAGCTATTTCCGTTCTCTTGTTTTACTTACTTAAAAGAAAAAAGACTCTTCAGATGAGACCTTTTTCAAAGGCTTCGATAAAAACGATAGAAATTATCAAAATCCTTTTCACCCAGGGGATGACAATTTGCATTAGCGCTTTGTTACTTATTCTTTTTCAGTTGGTTGATTCCTTCACAGTCTACTCTTTATTGATTTCAGGTGGGATAGAGGGGGAAGCAGCAAAACAAGCAAAAGGAATCTATGACCGCGGCCAACCGCTCCTTCAGCTTGGAACTGTGGTGGCGACATCACTAGCATTATCGCTTGTCCCATTAATTGCAAGTGCAAAGGCCCGAAACGACGTAGCTTTTATTGAAGCAAAGGTTGACTTAACATTTCGTCTAAGTATAGTTGTGGGAATTGGGGCGGCAGTAGGTCTTGCTTGTGTCCTCGAACCAACAAATATCATGTTATTTCGTAATGACCTGGGAACAAACATACTCATGATTATCGGTTTATCCATTTTATTTACAACCTTATCCCAATCGATTACGGCTATTTTACAAGGACTTGGCCATCCATTCTTACCAGCGATTGTGGTCATCATCGGAATGTTAGTAAAATGGATTTTCAACCTGTTATTAATTCCAGGATACGGAACAGCTGGAGCAGCTGTTGCAACCTTTGTAGCCTTTGGGATAATATCTGTCCTACATATGGCGATTGTTAAAAGAAAACTCCCTGGTGCGCTACAAAATTGGAGCTTTCTTTATCGTATCTTATTTGCAATGATGGCTATGGGGCTAGTTATTGTTGGCTATCGATGGAGTTTGCATAAGCTGTTCCCAATAGTAGGGGAAAGTCGCATGTTTGCTAGCTTCGAGGCATTGTCCTCTGTATTTATTGGAGGGTTAACCTATTTGTTTTTTATTATTAGAGGGAGTGTATTTTCTGAAGAAGAACTTTCGGAAGTCCCGATTGGATCAAAAGGAACCTTTCTAATTAGGCTAATTAAAGGAGGAAAGAGAGCATGATAACAGTTATTGGCTTAGGTGCTGGATACCTATCACAGCTTCCATTAGGCATTTATCGTAAACTTTTAGCTGCTGAACATTTGTATCTTCGAACGAAGGAGCATCCTGTTATAAAGGAATTAGAAGCTGAGGGAATTAGTTATCGCTCCTTTGACGACATTTATGAAAAACATGACCAATTCGAGGATGTATATGATGAAATAGTCGACATTCTAAGGAAAGAAGCGAAAACAAAGGAAATTGTTTATGCTGTGCCTGGGCACCCGATGGTAGCAGAAAAGACGACTCAGCTTTTACTTGAGGATCAAAATCTTCAAGTGAAAATTGAGGGGGGCCAAAGCTTTATCGACCCTTTATTGGCTTCATTAAGAATTGATCCAATTGAAGGGTTTCAATTCATAGATGCTCTGTCCTTTGAAAAAGATGAAGTACAGCTATCACAGCATATTATTATTTGTCAGGTCTATGATCAATACATCGCTTCAAATGTTAAATTAACACTAATGGAGCAATTACCTGATGATTATGAGATATATATTGTAACAGCAGCGGGCAGTGAGGATGAAAAAATCACTAAAGTCCCGCTTTATGAATTGGATCGAGGAGTAGAGGTGAACAATCTGACAAGCGTCTATGTTCCGCCTGTTCAAGAAGTCGAATCTCTCTATCATGATTTCCGGACTTTCAGAAGAATTATTGCTGCATTGCGAGGTCCTGGGGGATGTCCGTGGGATCAAAAACAAACTCATCAATCGCTAAAGAAGTATTTACTAGAAGAGGCTTACGAGGTACTTGATGCAATTGATCGTGAAGATGATGATCATTTAGCAGAGGAACTAGGAGATGTACTTCTCCAAGTGGCACTGCACGCCCAAATCGGTGAGGATGAAGGCATGTTTACCATTGATGATGTCATTCGTGGAATTTCAGAAAAGATGATTCGAAGGCATCCACATATATTTGGCGATGTAACGGCAGAAACGGCAGATGAAGTTGTGACAAATTGGGAGCAAATCAAACAATTGGAAAAAGGCAGTATTGAGGAAGAAAAGTCCATATTTGATGAGATTACAAAAGGATTGCCAGGACTAATGAAAGCTGTCGAGTATCAAAAAAAGGCAGCGAAGGTTGGGTTTGATTGGGATGCCGTCGAGCCAATGTGGGATAAGGTTTTTGAAGAAATAAATGAATACAAGGCAGCAGTAGAAGAAAAACAAAAAGGAGAAGCCATTCAAGAATTCGGAGATATCCTTTTTGCTTTAGCTAATATAGCTAGATTTTATAAATTTGACCCAGAAGAAGCACTTGCCATGACGAATCAAAAGTTCGTAAGACGTTTTCAATTCATAGAAACAGAACTAAGAAAACGAGGGTTAAAGATAGAAGAGCAAACCCTTGAAGAACTCGATGCAATCTGGGAAGAGGCAAAACAAGCTGGACTTTAGAAAGAGGTGAAATCATGCGTTTGGATAAATTTTTAAAAGTTTCTCGGCTAATCAAACGACGCACGTTAGCAAAAGAGGTAGCAGACCAAGGCAGAATCCTTATTAATGGGATAGCTGCTAAGGCAAGTAGCGATGTGAAAATAGGCGATGAGTTAACAATCCGTTTTGGTCAGAAAATCGTAACTGTGAAAATCGAAGATCTACAAGAAACAACCAAAAAAGAAGATGCAAATAAACTTTATTCCGTCGTGAAAGAGGAAAAAGTAGAAGCGTAAACATTTGATAATCTACCTAAGGCTTGTTCTAAACTCACCCACATTCTCATACATTTTACTATTAAACAAGTGGTTATTTTGATCACTTAAGTATGAATGTGGGGGTTAGAAGATGAACCAATACTACGATGGAACGCCACCGAATAAAGGAACCGTACAAGAGCATGATGTAATTATGAGAAGTCGTAAGCTTCTTGACATAACAGGAGTAAAGCAAGTGGAAAGCTTTGATAATGAGGAATTTTTACTTGAGACTGTTATGGGTTTCCTAGCAATTCGTGGCCAAAACCTGCAAATGAAGAATCTAGATGTGGAAAAAGGCATTGTATCAATCAAAGGAAGAGTCTATGATATTAGTTATTTGGACGATCATTCCACGGAGAAGGCTAAAGGATTCTTTAGCAAGTTATTTAGATGACCCTGTCAACTCAGTTCTATACATTGCTTGCAATGATTTGTATGGGAGGTTGGCTAGGGGCCTCTCTTGATACGTACCAACGCTTTTTAAACCGTTCGAGACGTAAGTATTTCTTTGTTTTTATCAATGACATTTTATTTTGGATTGTACAAGGCCTAATGTTCTTTTATACACTTTTACTAGTAAATGAGGGTGAACTGCGATTTTATGTGTTTATTGCGATATTATGTGGATTCGCCGCTTACCAAAGTTTAATAAAGTCATTTTATGTTAAAGCACTAGAACATATTATTCAAGCTTTCATTCGTCTTTATGGGCTTTTACTTCGTACGGGTGATTTCCTCATCGTTCGACCGATTAAAATGCTGTATCAGCTCATTATTGTGATTCTGCTGGGGATCTTAAATGTCTTACTCGTTTTCGGGAGAATTCTCTTGAAAACCTGTTGGATATTAATCAAAATCTGTTTTGCACCAATCAAGTGGATTGGAATCATCATCTGGAGGCTGTTACCGTCGGCCCTTACGAAAAATGTAGAAAAGATTTTTTGGAAATGTGCAGGATTTTTAAAAAAGGTAGAGAATATCAAACCTATACTGATAAAATGGTGGAAGAAGATTAGGAAACAATAGGAGGCATTCTCTACAATGAGTGCAGTTCGAAAGAAAAATGTAACACAATTACAATCAACGTATATGGAAAAATATAAACAGCAAGAAGAAGCCCTTCAAGTGAAACGAAAAGGCTTGATTAGAAGATTGATTGCATTTGCCATTTTAGTTGCAATCATTTCTTATGGGCTTGTTTCAATGGTTATGTCACAACATAAGACAATGAATGAAAAGGTTGCTGAGAAGGAAAAACTACAAGAGCAACTCACCACACTAAAAGATGAGCAAGTACTTCTTGAAGAGGAAGTCGTAAAACTCAACAATGATGAGTATATCGAAAAAATAATTCGCAGGGATTATTTTCTATCTAAGGAAGGAGAAATTATCTTTAAAGTGGGAGATGGGTCTTAGTCTTATTGACACTCGTTTTTTATATTATGTATAATGAATATAAATGATTTTGTTCAAATTTAAGGAGGAGCATTTTTTTTATGTCAATCGAAGTAGGCAGCAAGGTTCAAGGGAAGGTAACAGGAATTACGAATTTTGGAGCGTTTGTGGAGCTGCCAGAAGGCTCAACTGGTCTTGTCCATATTAGTGAAGTCGCTGACAATTATGTTAAAGACATTAATGAGCATTTAAAAGTTGGTGACCAAGTAGAGGTCAAGGTAATAAATGTTGAGAAAGATGGAAAGATTGGATTATCTATTAAAAAGGCTAAAGAGAATCCGAATCCACAACCACAGCGTCCACGTCACAATGGTCCACGTAATAACCGAAACGACCAACGTAATAACATTAAAACTGAAAGCTTTGAACAAAAAATGAATCGCTTTCTAAAAGACAGTGAAGATCGTCTATCTTCCTTAAAGCGTAACACCGAGTCAAAACGAGGTGGACGTGGAGCGAGAAGAGGATAACCTGCTGCTGTAGCTCTAAATATAAATTTAAAAGCACCCAACTTGGGTGCTTTTTGTATGCCATTATTTAAAAGGAAATAGAGCTTTTCAGAAATGCTGCCATTACAACTTATAAAATAAAAACAAAAAAACAGTGTGAAAATCTCACACTGTTTTTAGATGACCCGTACGGGATTCGAACCCGTGTTACCGCCGTGAAAGGGCGGTGTCTTAACCGCTTGACCAACGGGCCTAACTATTATGGTAGCGGCGGAGGGGATCGAACCCCCGACCTCACGGGTATGAACCGTACGCTCTAGCCAGCTGAGCTACACCGCCATAGGATAAATGAGTACTGCATTAGTATATTTTCTAAACTAGGTTAATATGTTCCTTCCTCTTCTAGCAAATTCGAGGATGATTGATGCGTCGGAACAACTCGCAGATGATTCATGGAAGTTTTGCTCGTCGCTCTAGCCAGCTGAGCTACACCGCCATGGATAAATTTAAAAAATACATAAGTTCGACAAACTCTGTCTCGAACTCTAGTAAGTAAGCACAAGTTATATAATACCTTCTGTCTATTCATTCGTCAATATTTTTTGTGTTGAAGGAAAATAATACAAAAATTCGCACAATGCAAACGATATTCTATGAAATTCTCCGCAAACGGATTAAATTACACTCCTATAATTCGTCATATGACATTTATTTTGTTGGAATACTGGACAAGCAGTCGAATGTTTTTTCATTTTGCTCCTGTTGTTTTGACAAAATACGTATCTCTGCAACTGTATAATAACAGACAACTATTAAATACGGGGAGTGTTTGTAAATGGAAAGAATAGAGAGGAATTTAAGTGCGCCCATCACAGATGTAGCCATTGAAAAAACGCAGGATACTGTGTCTAAATGGTTTCAGCGTTTTCAAGCCAAACTTATAAATCTATTTCTACTAAAAGGGCTTTTACTAGTAGTAGTCGGGTTTTTATTAGGACGAGCTCTTATCCTGAATGAATTAACCCCCTTCGCATTACCGTTTTTCGCAGCGGTCTTCATGATGAAAAAGGGGAAGGCGGGCATAGCAATGGCGGCCGTTATCGCGGGATCGTTTACCCTTTCAGCTGATGTAACTGTTTTTACATTTCTATCCATTGTCTCTTTTCTTGTAATCTATAAGGTTCTTCAGAGGTTTAAGGTGGATTTGATTAAAGCATTGCCAACACTTGTGTTAATTTCATCTGCAATAACTAAGGTGGGAATTCTTTATCTTACACAAGGTACAATCACAATACATGATGGGGTAATGATCGGTGTTGGTTCGGGTCTAGCCTTTATATTAACCTTAATATTTCTGCAAAGCGTACCATTATTAACAGAGAAACGAAGGAGACAGTCGTTTAAAACGGAAGAAGTCATTTGTTTGATTATTTTAATTGCCTCTGTGTTAACAGGAACAATGGGCTGGCTCGTATATGAGATGTCCATTTCAAATATTCTTTCAAGGTATGTCGTCCTCTTGTTTGCATTTGTAGCAGGAGCGACTATTGGTTCAACTGTAGGGGTTGTAACTGGTCTTATTTTAAGCCTAGCTAATGTGACGAGCTTGTACCAAATGAGTCTTCTCGCTTTTTCAGGTTTGCTAGGTGGCCTCTTAAAAGAAGGAAAAAAAGCTGGAGTGGCACTTGGGTTGATTGTAGGAACGCTCTTAATTGGCCTTTACGGAGAAGGTGCGAGTCATATTATTCCTACTTTATATGAATCTGGTGTTGCAATTCTTCTATTTTTACTAACGCCTAAAGGTTTAATAAGCAAAGTGGCAAAGAATATTCCAGGTACACCTGAACATAGTGCAGAACAACAGCAATACCTTCGTAAAATCCGTGATGTAACAGCACATCGCGTTTCGCAATTTTCAACTGTGTTTGAAGCTTTATCAAATAGTTTTTCAGAATATGGATATCCCGTTGACGATGAGGATAAGGACCGCGAAGTCGATCTATTTCTAAGTAATGTAACGGAAAAAACGTGCCAATCGTGTTTCAAAAAGGAGGCGTGCTGGTCCAAGAACTTTAATAAAACATATGACTACATGAAGGATATTATGCATGGTTGTGAAACAAATTCTCTCATATATAATCACAAGCTTACGAGAGACTGGGAAAAGCATTGTGTACGATCGAAAAAAGTAATTGAAGCAGTCGAGCAGGAATTTACGTATTATCAAGCAAATCAAAAGCTTAAGAAACAAGTAAAGGAGAGTAGAAAACTAGTAGCCGATCAATTATTAGGTGTCTCTCAGGTAATGAGTGATTTTGCCAAGGAGATTCAACGCGAGGGTGAAAACCATCATTTATTAGAGGAGCAAATACTCGATGCATTACAGTCATTTGGAATTCAAATAGGACATGTAGAGATATATAGTGTGGAACAAGGAAATGTAGATATTGAATTAAGTATTCCATATTGCAATGGAAGTGGGGAGTGTGAAAAATTAATTGCACCAATGTTATCCGATATTCTTGAAGAAACCATTCTCGTAAAAAGGGAGGAATGCTCAGTTTATCCAAACGGATATTGTCATGTAACCCTAGGCTCAGCAAAGGCTTATGTCATTGATACAGGTGTTGCCCACGCTGCCAAGGGTGGAGGACTTGTATCGGGCGACAGCTATTCAACAATTGAGTTAGGGGTTGGGAAACATGCGGTTGCCATCAGTGATGGAATGGGCAATGGTGAACGTGCTCATTACGAAAGCAATGAAACCTTGGAGCTATTAAAGAAGATCCTTCAATCTGGTATTGAAGAAAAAGTTGCGATTAAATCAGTCAACTCAATACTCTCATTACGAACAACAGATGAGATATTCTCAACACTAGATTTAGCGGTTATTGATCTACAAGACGCAAGTGCGAAGTTCTTAAAAATCGGTTCGACGCCAAGTTATATTAAGAGAGGAGACAAAATTAGTAAAATACAGGCAAGTAATCTACCAATGGGAATCATTGAGGACTTTGAAGTGGAGGTAGTTGATGAACAATTAAAGGCTGGGGACCTATTAATCATGATGAGCGATGGCATTTTTGAAGGTCCAAAGCATGTTGAAAATCATGATATGTGGATGAAGCGCAAGATAAAAGAAATCCAAACGAATGATCCGCAAGAGATTGCAGATTTGATTATGGAGGAGGTAATCCGCACAAGATCAGGGCAAATTGAAGATGATATGACGATTGTTGTGACAAAGATTAAACATAATACACCAAAATGGGCAGCAATCCCTGCGTATGCGTACCAGAAAACAAAGAGTAAGGCGATTTGATTCTATCGAAAGGGGTTTAAAAGACTATTATTTTGTCCATCCTGTTACTAACTTTAAATCAGTTGGAGGGGATGGAACGTGCAAAAAGGCACATTGAAGCAAATTCTATTAATTACGGATGGTTGTTCGAACCAAGGGGAAGATCCGATTGCAATGGCTGCTCTTGCTAGAGAGCAAGGAATTACGATTAATGTTATTGGGGTTGTAGAGCAGGATACGATTGATGAACAAGGAATGCAGGAAATAGAAGGAATGGCAACTGCTGGTGGAGGCGTAAGCCAAATCGTTTATTCCACTCAGTTATCACAAACTGTTCAAATGGTGACAAAACAAGCGATGACTCAAACCCTACAAGGGGTGGTCAACAAGGAGCTTCAGCAAATCCTTGGATCGAAAACATCAATGGAGGACCTTCCGCCAGAGAAACGTGGAGAAGTAATGGAGGTAGTTGATGAGCTTGGTGAAACGGTTGATTTAGAGGTTTTAGTTTTAGTGGATACGAGTGCAAGTATGAAGCACAAGTTGCCAACAGTTAAAGAAGCCTTACTAGATCTCTCTATTAGTCTAAATTCGAGAATGGGAGACAATCAATTTTCAGTGTTTGTATTTCCTGGGAAAAAAGTCGAAGTCGAAAGGGTATTAGATTGGACGCCAAGACTAGAATCCTTATCTAGTATTTTTCCAAAGCTAACAACCGGTGGAATCACGCCAACTGGTCCAGCGATTCGTGAAGCACTTACCCACTTCAAGAAAAAAAGATCATTAAGGAGCTTGTTGTCTCGTGATGATGAACAATACTACGAAGAGTCAGGTATGTAAGGTTTCCCCTGGTACTGTTATCACTGGAAAATGGCATAAAAAATCATATCGTATTGTGAGACCTTTAGGACAAGGCGCCAATGGTATTGTCTATTTAGCGGAAAGTATGAATGGCCCTGTGGCTTTAAAAATAAGTGAAAATGGCGTGACAATTACGTCAGAGGTGAATGTACTTAAACACTTTTCAAAGGTCCAAGGCTCTGCCCTTGGACCTTCTTTTATAGATGTAGATGATTGGATTAGACCGGGTGTCACTAGCCCAATCTCCTTTTATGTAATGGAATATATTCGTGGAGAAAGCTTTTTGTCTTTCATTGAAAAAAGAGGCAAAGAATGGACTGGAATCCTATGTTTGCAGTTATTAGCTGATTTAGACAGACTCCATCAGGAAGGGTGGGTATTCGGCGACTTAAAACCTGATAATCTACTTGTTACTGGAAACCCTCCTAAAATACGATGTATCGACGTTGGTGGAACAACTGTACAAGGTAGAGCTATTAAGGAGTTTACCGAGTTTTTTGACCGTGGATATTGGGGAGCGGGCTCGAGAAAAGCAGAACCTTCCTATGATCTATTTGCAGTTGCGATGATTATGGTTAATACAGCCTATCCGAACCGATTTACTAGAACAGACCAACCCGTAAAACAACTGAAATCAATCATTGCTAATACGGAGTCTCTACGAAAAATAGATACCGTCCTTTATCAAGCGATTGATGGAAAATATCTGCGCGCGCAAGACATGAGAAAAGATCTAGTCATAAAGTTAAGCCAAGCTAATAAGGATCAACCTTCTGTCCAAAAAACACGGGCAGCAAGAAAGCCACAAACGAAGACTAAACCAACAAGAAGTAAACAATCCAGTCCAAATCTATCGAGGGTAAATAAACAACCGACGCCCAAAAAACAAAAGGGCGGTGTTCTTGAAACGGTATTGTTGCTTCTCTTTGTATCACTCGGGTATCTACTTTATCTGTATGGACAAGTTCTGTAAAAATGTTTTGGAAAGTGATACGATAAACGTATTCTTTAGTCCATAAAAAGGATTGGTCCAACAATGATTGAAAAAGTAAACCAGTTTATTGAGAAACATGAATTAATAAAGAAGGACTCAACAATAATAGTAGGGGTATCCGGTGGTCCGGATTCCCTTGCTTTACTGCATTATTTGTATCATCATCAAAAGGATTTATATTCAACACTTATTGCTGCCCATGTTGACCATATGTTTAGAGGGAAAGAATCAGAGGAGGATTTATTATACGTAAAGGGATTTTGTGAGGAGTATCAAATTCCTTTTGAATCGATCCAATTCGATGTCACATCCTATAAAAAGAAACAAAATTTAAGCTCTCAAGTAGCAGCTAGAGAAATACGGTATCGTTTTTTTGATGAATTGATGAGAAAATATCAAGCAGATCATTTAGCCCTTGGACATCATGGGGATGATCAAGTTGAAACGATTTTAATGAGGTTGGTAAGAGGCAGTAAAGGAATCGGATATGCAGGTATACAAATAAACCGACCGTTTTCATGCGGAGCGATTATTCGTCCATTTTTAGCAGTAACAAGAGACGAAATTGAAGAGTATTGCCTAGAAATGAATCTTATGCCGAGACGCGATCCCTCAAATGAAAAGGACGACTATGTACGAAACCGATTTAGACATCATGTTCTTCCATTTTTAAAACAGGAAAATCCTGCGGTGCATGAACATTTTTTGCGATTTAGTCAATACATCAAAGAGGATAATCAGGTTTTAGATGAATTAACAAGTGAGAAAATGAATAAAGTAATGAAAAGGAATGAAGGTAACGAAATCGAGATTGAAATATCTACCTTTTTAGCAATGCCAAAATCTTTACAAAGAAGAGGGATTCAACTAATATTAAACTATCTCTACAAAGAACTTCCTCCTTCTCTTTCTGCCATACATATCGACAATTTGTTAACCTTCTTGGAGAATAACCATCCATCCGGAGAATTGCATTTTCCTTCGGGGTTACGAATTGTAAAATCTTATGATAGTTGTACATATACTTATACGGATTATAAGGATAACGTAAGCCCCTATCGATTCCAGATTGATTCACCTGGGCTTTATAAACTTGAAGATGGTAGTGAGATAAAGAGTCAAGTGTGGAGGAACTATCCTAGAAGCTTGGTCGGAAATGACTGTTTCGTCATCGATCCGGACAATATCCAATTGCCCATTTATGTCCGTACGAGAAAAAACGGAGATAAAATGACGCTAAAAGGAATGAATGGTTCTAAAAAAGTGAAGGATATCTTCATCGATGAAAAAATACCCCTTCACCGGCGTAATCTCTGGCCGATAGTCGAGGATGAACAAGGAGAGATTTTGTGGCTTCCAGGATTGAAAAAGTCATCACATGAAGCAACATGTAAAACAAAATCACACTATATCGTACTACAATACACGCAATGATTTTAGGGGGCTTTAAAGAATGAAGCAGGATATTGAGAAGGTTTTATTTTCTGAGGAAGAATTACAGCAAAAAATTAAAGAATTAGGTAATACTTTAACAGAGGACTATAAGGATAAATTTCCTTTAGCCATTGGAATACTAAAAGGAGCTATGCCTTTTATGGGCGATCTGTTAAAAAGGGTAGATACATACTTAGAAATGGATTTTATGGATGTGTCAAGCTACGGAAACTCAACCGTATCTTCTGGTGAGGTAAAAATCATTAAGGACTTGGATACTTCTGTAGAGGGAAGAGATATCCTAGTAATTGAAGATATTATCGATAGTGGTCTAACACTAAGTTATATCGTTGAATTATTCCGTTATCGCAAGGCGAAATCCATTAAAATTGTGACACTTTTGGATAAGCCTACTGGAAGAAAGGCCGATATTAATGCGGACTATGTTGGGTTTATTGTTCCCGATGAGTTTGTTGTCGGATACGGTCTCGACTATGCTGAGAAATACCGCAATCTGCCATATATCGGAGTTTTAAAACCTGAGGTCTATTCAAAATAAGTTTTTTGTGGAAAAACTTATACTTTTTTGAAACCTATTGGCAGGTTAAACGTAAATCATTTGAATAGCAATTATTATCTATGATACTATTTACTATAGTTTGTTCACCGCGGGAGGAGGTAAGGGATGAATCGGATTTTTAGAAACGTCATATTCTATTTACTCATATTTTTAGTCATAATCGGAGTGGTTAGCTTCTTCCAAGGAGCCAATGGCCAGCCTGAAGTGATGAAATATGGAAAGTTTGTTGAACATCTCGAAACTGGAGATGTAAAAAATATCACGGTACAACCCGAAAGAGGCGTCTTTGAAGTAAGAGGCCAATTAAATGGCTACAAAGAGGATCAATATTTTGTAACGAATATTATCGGAAGCCAAAAAGAAGTAGATCGGATTTATGAAGCTGCGAAGAACGCAGACGTAGATATCCTTAAAGCGAAGGAAACAAGTGGTTGGGTAACCTTCTTTACGTCGATTATCCCATTTGTTATCATCTTTATTTTATTCTTCTTCCTACTTAACCAAGCCCAAGGCGGCGGCAGTAGGGTTATGAACTTCGGTAAGAGTAAAGCGAAGTTATATAGCGAAGAAAAGAAAAAGGTTAGATTTAAAGATGTTGCAGGTGCGGACGAAGAGAAGCAAGAGCTTATTGAAGTAGTTGAGTTTTTGAAGGACCCACGCAAATTTGCTGATCTAGGTGCAAGAATTCCAAAAGGGATCCTCCTTGTTGGACCTCCTGGAACAGGTAAAACATTGCTTGCTCGTGCGGCTGCTGGTGAAGCGGGAGTTCCATTCTTCTCTATCAGTGGTTCGGATTTCGTTGAAATGTTCGTAGGGGTTGGTGCTTCACGTGTACGTGACTTATTTGAAAATGCTAAGAAAAATGCGCCATGTATCATTTTTATAGATGAAATTGATGCAGTTGGACGTCAGCGTGGTGCTGGTCTTGGTGGCGGTCATGATGAGCGTGAGCAAACCTTAAACCAATTACTAGTTGAGATGGACGGATTTGGTGCAAACGAAGGTATCATCATCGTTGCAGCAACAAACCGCCCAGACATTCTAGATCCTGCCCTTCTACGTCCAGGACGTTTTGACCGTCAAATTACAGTTGACCGTCCGGATGTTAAAGGAAGAGAAGCGGTTTTACGAGTTCATGCTCGTAATAAGCCCTTTGATGAATCGGTTGATCTAAAAGCTATCGCTGCAAGAACTCCAGGATTCTCAGGTGCAGACCTAGAAAACTTACTTAATGAAGCAGCACTCGTTGCTGCTCGACAAAACAAGAAGAAAATCGATATGACGGACCTTGATGAAGCGTCAGACCGCGTAATTGCAGGTCCAGCGAAAAAGAACCGTGTCATTTCGAAAAAAGAACGCAATATCGTAGCGTTCCACGAAGCGGGACATACCGTTATTGGAATGGTGCTTGATGAAGCGGATATGGTTCACAAGGTAACAATCGTGCCTCGTGGTCAAGCCGGCGGTTATGCAGTAATGCTTCCTAAGGAAGACCGTTACTTCATGACAAAACCTGAATTGTTAGATAAAATCACAGGTCTATTAGGTGGTCGTGTAGCAGAAGAAATTACATTTGGAGAAGTGAGTACAGGTGCTCATAATGACTTCCAACGTGCTACAGGTATTGCTCGTAAAATGGTTACCGAATATGGAATGAGTGAAAAGTTAGGTCCTCTTCAATTTGGTCAAGCGCAGGGTGGTCAAGTGTTCTTAGGACGCGATATCCACAATGAGCAAAACTATAGTGATGCTATTGCACACGAAATTGATCTTGAGATTCAACGCTTCATTAAGGAAAGCTACGAGAAAGCTCGCCAAATCCTTACAGAACATCAAGATAAACTTAAGCTTATCGCAGAAACATTACTTGAGGTTGAAACTTTAGATGCTGCCCAAATTAAGAGCTTATTCGAAGAAGGTAAATTACCTGACCGACCAGTAGCGCTTGAAGAAGCAGACAAACCGAAAGAAGATGTAAAAGTTACAATTAACTCTAAAAAAGAGAATGATGTAACTGAAGGCGAAAACAAGAATAAAGAAGAGTAAAGTAAGAGGTGTCTACAACAAAATTGTAGACACCTTTTTGTTTTCATGTAAACCCTCGACTGAGTAAAGTTAATTGTGGAATACTAAAAAGCAGGTGTGGTATGATGTTTGCAAAGTCATACGTTATATGTTGGGGGTACTTCATGATTTTTGTTTTTGATGTGGGAAACACGAATATGGTTTTAGGGGTATTTGAAAGTAATGTATTAAAACATCACTGGAGAATTGAAACAAGTCGAAACAAAACAGAAGATGAATATGGACTTGTTATCAAGTCATTATTAGAACATGAAGGATTAACCTTCAAAGATATTAAGGGCATTATCATGTCCTCAGTCGTTCCACCGATTATGTTTGCTTTGGAACGTATGTGCCTAAAGTATTTTGGAATAAAGCCAATGGTGGTCGGACCAGGTATTAAGACAGGCCTAAACATAAAATATGATAACCCGAAGGAAGTAGGTGCTGACAGAATCGTCAATGCTGTTGCAGGAATTCATTTACATGGAAGTCCACTCATCATTGTTGATTTCGGTACAGCCACAACTTACTGCTACATAAATGAGAAGAAGCAATACATGGGTGGAGCGATTGCACCCGGAATAGCCATTTCAACAGAGGCTTTATATTCAAGGGCTGCTAAGTTGCCAAGAATAGAAATTGCACGTCCAGAAGGTGTGATTGGAAGAAACACGGTAAGTGCGATGCAAGCAGGTATATTATTTGGTTACGTTGGTCAGGTTGAAGGTATAGTAGCCCGCATCAAAGCACAGGCAATTGAAAAACCAAAAGTAATTGCGACCGGTGGACTAGCTGCACTAATCGCTGCAGAATCAAATACGATTGATGAGGTTGACCCATTTTTAACATTAAAAGGCTTGCACCTTATCTATCAACGCAATACGGAAGCAAAAGGCTGATTACATCAACGAACAACATGAAAAGGAGAAAAAACAATGAGTGATTATTTGATTAAGGCATTAGCCTATGATGGACAGGTTCGCGCATATGCGATAGATTCAACAGAAACAGTTGCTGAGGCTCAAAGACGCCATTATACATGGCCGACTGCGTCTGCAGCACTTGGAAGAACGATGACAGCAGGGGTTATGTTAGGAGCCACTCTAAAGGGTGAAGTCAAGCTGACGATTAAAGTTGAGGGTGGAGGGCCAATTGGAATTATCCTTGTCGATACAAATGCGAAAGGTGAAGTAAGAGGATATGTAACAAATCCACAAACGCATTTTGACTTAAATGAGCATGGGAAACTGGATGTAAGAAGAGCTGTTGGAACAGAGGGTACGTTAACAGTTGTTAAGGATATTGGCATGAGGGATCAATTTTCCGGTCAAGTTCCAATTGTATCAGGAGAATTAGGTGAGGATTTTACCTATTACCTCGTTACTTCTGAGCAGACTCCTTCATCAGTTGGAGTAGGGGTTTTAGTGAATCCAGATAATTCAATTTTAGCTGCTGGAGGCTTCCTCATTCAGCTTATGCCAGGAACTGATGAGGTTACCATTTCTCGAATTGAAAAAAGGCTACAAGAAATAGAACCAATTTCAAAGATGATTGAAAAGGGACTAACACCAGAGGATATCTTAGCAGAGATTATTGGCATAGAACACCTTGAAATTCTTGATAAGATGCCAGTATCCTTTGTTTGCCCTTGCTCAAAAGAACGTATTGAACGTGCGATTATCAGCCTTGGCACAGATGAAATCGAGGCAATGATTGAAGAAGATGGTAAAGCAGAGGCACAATGTCATTTTTGTAATGAAAAGTATCATTTTTCAAAAGATGAGTTAATAGAATTAAAAAACCAAGCAAAGTAAGGTAATGGGAGATGGGAAGATGAATCAAAAGATATTGTGGTCAATTATTGCTGCTCTCGTTATCACAAACTGTTTGTCGATTGTTTACTTTACAGCAGCTAAACCGGAGGAAAAAACGGTTAAGGCATCAAAAGCTGTTGTCGCAAGCGGTGAAGAAGAAGTAGTTGCTACAATTGGGGATATAACCATAACAAGACAACAATGGTTAAATGAACTTGAAGGTCGATACGGGAAACAAATTTTAGAAGAGATGATTGATGAAGAAGTTGTTCGTCAAATGGCCGAAAAGCATCATATTACCTTATCTGAAGATGCGATTGATCGTGAATTAACGTTAATAAAGACGATGTATAACACGATTGACAATGAAAAAATAAATGACGAGCACTGGAAAGAACAAATTGAGTTAAGCATTTTACTAGAAGAACTTTTAACAAAGGATGCTGTTATTTCCGAAGAGGAAATGAAACATTTTTATAAGGAAAATAAGCATTTATACGAAATTCCAAAATCATATCACCTTTCCCATATTGTTGTGAAAACAAAGGAAACGGCGGAACAGGTACGGGATGAATTAAAAAATGGTTCGAGCTTTTCTGCACTTGCAATGGAAAAATCAATTGATGAGTTTTCGGCAAATCGTGGCGGTGAACTTGGATATGTAAATGCGGATAATGGGTATGCACCAGACACCTATTTAGAAGTTGCTGAGAATCTGAATCCAAATGAGTGGAGTGAACCGATCCAAGTAGAGGATGGTTATGCGGTGGTTATCCTTCATGAGGTAATTGATGAAGTAACCTTTTCCTATGAAGATGTTAAGGATCAAATCAAGCGCCAAATCGCGATTGACCAGATGAATGGAACAATCTCTGTAGAGCCCTTTTGGAAAGAACTTAATGTGAAGTGGTTCTTTGAAAAACAACAGTAATTTAATTAGTTGAAACCCAACTAATTAAGTTAGAGCCTCCGGCGGATGCCACAGATTTTCAATGGTAGTTTTTCGATCGGTATGATCAAAGACTAAGAACGCCACATCGTGTGGCAACGTCTTTATGACCCACTTCGTGTGGGTCTAAAATCTGGGCGCAAATACGCCAAGGCGTATTTGATTCAGTAGGAAAAATTCACAAACTGCAAGTGGCAAATTCATTGACTTTTACGGTTGGGGTTGTTAAATTGTAGATAAAACCAATAAAAATAGTAGGGATTGAGGGTGGAATCATGACAAGAGTAGCAAATTCAATCTATGAGTTAATCGGTCAAACACCAGTTGTAAAGCTTAACCACTTAGTTGATGAAGATAGTGCTGATGTTTATGTGAAGCTTGAGTTCTTTAACCCAGGTAGCAGTGTAAAAGATAGAATTGCTTTAGCGATGATTGAAGCAGCAGAGAAAAAAGGGGAATTAAAACCTGGTGACACAATTATTGAGCCAACTAGTGGAAACACTGGTATCGGTTTAGCAATGGTTGCAGCTGCTAAAGGTTTAAAGGCAATCCTAGTAATGCCTGATACAATGAGTATGGAGCGTCGTAATCTTTTACGTGCATATGGAGCGGAGCTTGTTTTAACACCAGGTGCTGAAGGAATGAAAGGTGCTGTTAACAAGGCAGAAGAGCTTGTTAAAGAACATGGCTATTTCATGGCACAACAATTTGATAATGAAGCAAACCCTGAAATTCACCGTTTAACGACTGGTAAAGAAATTGTTGAGCAAATGGGTGACCAATTAGATGCGTTTGTATCGGGTATTGGTACAGGTGGAACAATTACTGGAGCAGGTTCGGTTTTAAAAGAGAAATATCCAAACATCCATATTGTTGCAGTAGAACCAGCTGACTCTGCCATTCTTTCTGGTGGAAAACCGGGTCCTCACAAAATCCAGGGAATAGGTGCAAACTTTGTACCGAGCGTTTTAAACACTGAAATATATGATGAAGTGTTTACAGTTAAAAATGAAGAAGCAATCGAATATGCACGCCGTACAGGTCAAGAGGAAGGATTCCTTGTAGGTATTTCTTCTGGCGCGGCTATCTTTGCTGCACTCCAAGTTGCGAAAAAATTAGGTAAAGGCAAGAAAGTACTTGCAATTGTCCCTGACAATGGTGAGCGTTACTTAAGTACTGTTCTTTATCAATTTGATGAGCAATAAGTAAAGAGGTTTGTCAACATATAAAAGAGTCTATCCTTATAGGATTAGACTCTTTTTTCAATTCAATGGTGTACCAGTAATCGTATATCATGTAAAATATAAAAATAGACGATCTATAGATGTTAACACAGAGCTGAGTGAAGTAGAGTTTTAAAAAAATAAGAGTATGAGGTGAGCTAAGATGATCGTAATGATTGATAATTATGACTCGTTTACATTTAATTTAGTGCAGTATGTGGGAGAATTAGGAGAAGAGATTATCGTCAAAAGAAACGATGAAATCAAAGTCCAGGAAATAGAAGGTTTATCCCCCGATTTAATTATGATTTCCCCTGGGCCTTGTACACCGAATGAGGCAGGAATTAGTCTTGAGACAATCTCTCATTTTGCAGGGCGTATACCGATTTTTGGTGTTTGCCTTGGTCATCAATCGATTGCCCAATCGTTTGGTGGAGATGTAATAAAAGCCCAAAGGCTTATGCATGGCAAAACATCCGAAATTATTCATGATGGTAAAACTATCTTTTCAGGACTTGAGCAGCCTTTTACAGCTACTCGATATCATTCCCTAATCGTTAAAAAGGAAACAATTCCTGCGTGTTTTGAAATATCAGCTGAAACAGCAGAGGGTGAAATCATGGCCATCCGTCACAAGGAGTATCCAATCGAGGGTGTCCAATTTCATCCAGAGTCCATAATGACTAATGCTGGGAAGCAACTGATTGAAAATGTAATTAAACAATTCATCAGTAATAAAAGTGAGGTAGGAACAAACTAAAAAAATCAGAGTGCCTGTTTTAAGTACATATATTCTATTTTCAAAACAGGCTTATATTGTATAAACGAATAACAAAGGAGTTTGAGAAATGGGCCAAAGCAGAGCAAGCAGACCAACACTAACATGTGGTCCTTATCAATTAGACTTTTCGAAAAAAACGATGATCATGGGAATTCTAAATATCACACCTGATTCATTTTCAGATGGTGGTTCCTATATTGACCTAGATGCCGCTATTCGGCACGCAAAAGAAATGGTCGAGAATGGTGCAGATATTATTGATGTTGGTGGTGAATCGACAAGGCCTGGACATGAAAGAATTTCTGATGAAGAAGAGATTGCTAGAGTGGTTCCAATCATTAAGGCGTTGGTAAAGGAAGTTCACGTACCTATTTCGATTGATACCTACAAGTCTGAAGTAGCAAAGCAGGCAATTGAAGCTGGAGCGCATATTATTAATGATATTTGGGGGGCAAAAGCAGACCCTAAAATGGCAGAAGTGGCGGCAACCTATCAAGTGCCGATTATTCTCATGCATAACCGAGACAATAAAGACTATAAAAAACTTATTGATGATATGATCGTCGATTTAAAAGAAAGCATTGAAATTGTAAAAGCTGCGGGTGTGAAGGACGAGAATATTATCATAGACCCGGGAGTAGGCTTTGCAAAAACTTTTGAAGGAAATATTGAAACGATTCGTCAACTAGACCGGTTTTCTGACTTAGGTTACCCAATCCTATTAGGAACATCAAGGAAGTCCTTTATTGGAAAAATTTTCGATTTGCCACCAAAGGAACGTGATGAAGCAACTGGTGCAACGACTTGCCTCGGTATCCAAAAGGGCTGTGATATCGTCCGTGTACACAATGTGAGGGTGAATGCTAGACTTGCTAAAATGATGGATGTCCTTGTTGGTAAAGGGGAATAACGATAATGGATAAAATTTATGTGAACCAAATGCAATTTTATGGCTATCATGGCGTTTTCCCGGAAGAAACAAAGCTAGGACAACGCTTCTTCGTGGACCTCATGGTAGAAGTGGATGTTAAACAAGCGGGTGAAACGGATAATTTAAGTTACTCGGTTCACTATGGGGAGCTTTACAACCTATGTAAGGAAATTGTAGAGGGAAAACCGTACAAGTTGCTTGAGGCAGTAGCTGAAAAAATGGCTACCGCTATTTTAGCTCAATTTCCATTGGTCTCTAGTTGCACAATAAAAGTAATCAAGCCTGACCCACCAATACCAGGACAGCTTCAATCAGTAGCGGTAGAGATCACGAGGAGTCGAAGGTAGTGAATAATTCAGCTTATATCGCCTTAGGTACAAATATAGGTAACCGGGAGTCTTATTTACATTCAGCATTAAAAGCTATCCAAGAAAAAAAGATAGCGATTATTGGTTTTTCATCAATTTATGAAACAGATCCCGTTGGTTATGAGGATCAAGACCGATTCTTAAATATGGTAATTAAAGTAAATACGGATTTACAACCATTGGATTTACTAGAGGTTTTGCAGGGTATAGAGCTTGAATCTGGTAGGGAAAGGAAAATAAGGTGGGGGCCTCGAACACTCGACCTTGACATTTTGCTGTTTAATCAAGAAAATATTGAAACAGAGCGTCTTATTGTTCCCCACCCCCGAATGACAGAACGAGCATTTGTTATGGTACCATTAGCTGAAATAGACCAGGATATAGAAATTCCGGCAGAAACGAAACCAATATCCTTACTACTAGACGAATTACAAGACAGAGAAGGTGTGCGTATATGGAAGCGGAGAAATGGGGAAGACGTATTCGTGCTTTTCGAAAATTAAAAGGGTATACCCAAGAGAGTTTGGCAAAAGACCTCGGGGTATCGGTGTCTCTTATTGGAGAAGTAGAGCGGGGAACACGGATGCCAAGCAAGATATTTTTACAAGAGGTTGCAGATATATTAAAAGTGCCACTTGATGACTTACGTCCAAAAGAGGTTGATTAAATAGTGTCAGAAATAGAAGGAAGGAGGGTTACCGTGTTAAAAATAGGCAATATCGAAATGAAGAACCAAGTTGTTCTTGCACCGATGGCTGGGGTGTGTAACTCTGCATTCCGTCTAACTGTTAAGGAATTTGGTGCCGGATTAGTTTGTGCGGAAATGGTAAGTGATAAAGCAATTCTCTATAAAAATGCTAGAACAATGGGAATGCTTTATATAGATGAACGTGAAAAGCCACTTAGCCTTCAAATTTTTGGAGGAGAAAAAGAAACATTAGTTGAAGCGGCTAAGTTTGTTGATAAAAATACAACTGCGGATATTATTGATATTAACATGGGATGCCCTGTACCAAAAATTACGAAATGTGATGCAGGGGCAAAGTGGCTTTTAGATCCTAATAAGATTTATGAGATGGTTTCAGCAGTAGTTGATGCAGTTGACAAACCAGTTACTGTAAAAATGCGGATGGGCTGGGACGAAGACCATATTTTTGCCATTCAAAATGCCCAAGCGGTAGAACGTGCTGGTGGTCAAGCAGTAGCCATGCATGGAAGAACTCGTGTTCAAATGTACGAAGGGTTTGCGAACTGGGATATTATTAAACAAGTAAAAGAATCGGTAAACATCCCTGTTATCGGAAATGGTGATGTTAAAACACCACAGGATGCAAGACGTATGCTTGATGAAACCGGCTGTGACGGTGTAATGATTGGCCGTGCAGCACTAGGAAACCCATGGATGATTTATCAAACAGTTAAATATTTAGAATCTGGTGAACTAATTGAAGAACCAAGCGTAAGGGAAAAAATTGATGTATCAATTCTTCATTTAGATCGTTTAATTAACTTAAAGAATGAAAACATTGCGGTAAGGGAATTCAGAAAGCATGCAGCGTGGTATCTAAAAGGAATCCGCGGAAATGCAATAGTGCGTAATGATGTCAACAACTGCAATACACGAGAAGAATTAGTGTCAGCTTTACAAAGCTTCGTTGAAGAAGTAGAAAAAAAGCAAGAAAACAATGCTAAGGTTGTTTGACATCAATAGTTCCCTACACTATAATACCCGTAAGCAACCCACTGCCAGTTAATTACTGGCAGTTTTTCTGCTTTACGTTTATATTGGAATAGGACAAGTTATATATTTACGGTTTTTCATAGATGAGTGACAAAATAGGAGTTGATGGAAATGAATCATGAGGAATTAAATGACCAATTGATTGTCAGAAGAGAAAAGCTACATACATTGCGTGAAATGGGAGTAGACCCTTTCGGTAAGAGATTTGAAAGAACCCATAGCACACGTGAGTTAATCGACTTATACGATGGATTTACAAAAGAGCAATTAGATGAAAAAGAAATCACGGTTACCATTGCTGGTCGTATTATGACAAAGCGTGGTAAAGGGAAGGCTGGATTTACCCATATTCAAGATTTAACTAGTCAAATCCAACTATATGTACGTCTAGATGCAGTTGGGGAAGAACAATATGAGATATTTAATATTGCCGACCTAGGAGATATTGTCGGAGTAACTGGTACGGTATTCAAAACAAAAGTAGGGGAGCTTTCTATTAAAGTTTCTTCATTTGAACTTTTATCAAAAGCATTACGTCCACTACCAGATAAGTTCCATGGTCTAAAGGACGTAGAGCAGCGCTATCGTCAGCGCTATTTAGACTTAATCATGAGTCCGGAAAGCAAAGAAACGTTTATTACACGCAGTAAAATCATCCGAGCGATGAGACGCTATCTGGACGACCATGGTTACCTGGAAGTTGAAACACCAATGATGCATTCCATCCCTGGTGGAGCATCGGCAAAGCCGTTCATTACTCATCATAATGCGTTAGATATCCCATTATATATGCGTATTGCGATTGAGTTACACCTAAAGCGCCTTATCGTTGGTGGCTTAGAAAAAGTATATGAAATCGGCCGGGTATTCCGTAATGAAGGTGTATCAACACGCCATAACCCTGAATTCACAATGATTGAACTTTACGAAGCTTATGCAGACTATAAAGACATCATGAGCTTAACGGAAAACCTAGTAGCTCATATTGCCCAAGAGGTACTAGGAACTACAACCGTAACCTATGGTGAATATGAGATTGACTTAAAGCCAGAGTGGAAACGACTCCACATGGTAGATGCTATTAAAGAATATGTAGGCGTAGATTTCTGGAAGGAAATGAGTGTAGAAGAAGCAAGACAGCTTGCAAAGGAACATAATGTTGAAATCAATGACAATATGCAGTACGGTCATATTGTTAACGAGTTCTTTGAGCAAAAAATCGAAGAGAAGCTCATCCAACCAACATTTATCTATGGACATCCAGTAGAGATTTCGCCATTAGCGAAGAAGAATCCTGAAGATCCTAGATTCACAGATCGTTTCGAGCTATTTATTGTTGCTAGAGAACATGCTAATGCCTTCACAGAATTAAATGATCCGATTGATCAACGTCAAAGATTTGAAGCTCAACTGAAAGAAAGAGAGCAAGGAAATGACGAAGCGCATATGATGGATGAAGATTTCGTAGAAGCGTTAGAATATGGATTACCACCAACAGGTGGATTAGGAATTGGTATAGATAGACTCGTTATGCTATTAACTAACTCTCCTTCAATAAGGGATGTATTACTATTCCCGCAAATGCGTCATAAATAATTTGAGTAATAGAGTGGATATCCACTCTATTTTTTTATGGATTCAATCGAAAAACTTTATTAGTATAATTTTTTTATCAAAAAGGGTTGCCTTAAAAGTTCAGAGGTGGTATATTATAAATCTGCCGCCGAGATGCGGTGTTGAAATAAAAAAAGATAAAAAAAGTTGTTGACTATCAAAATTATAAATGATATTATAATAAAGTTGCTTCAAGAGAGCAACGATAGCGAAACTTTAAAAAGTTCTTTGAAAACTGAACACAATAC
>NZ_NSEB01000015.1:162494-253832 GCF_002734215.1 Fredinandcohnia onubensis | reverse complement strand
TTAAATGTCCTTTACAAAGGGTACAGTTTAAACGTCCTTCGGTTTTTTTATGTTGAATGCAGTCCCTCCTTCCCTCTAAAACATATTTTTGACACGGTACAAACTTGTTGTGCATACAATAAATCGATTGCCTATACTCACAATTCATGGAGGTGAATGAAATGGAGTATTCAATTACAAGAGATTATATTCGTCTGGGAAATTCACGATCGGGGCAAAAGATTTCAAAGGTGCGTTTTATCGTAAGTCATGATACAGGGAATCCAGGGTCTACTGCCTATGGAAATCGAAACTATTTTGACCGTTCACAGCCAAGTGCTTCTGCCCACACTTTCATTGATGATAAATATATTTTAGAAATAATCCCCCTCAACGAAAAAGCATGGCATGTCCGCTACAATATTACGGCTGACAATCAGCGTTTTGGTGATGATGCAAATGATGCAGCAATTGGTGTAGAGCTTTGTCATGGAGGGAAAATTAATTTCCAGGAGGCATATAATCGATATGTCTGGTACCATGCTTATTTGTGTGACAAATTTAATTTAGATCCGAAAAGACATATTGTGGCACATAGCACTTTAGACCCTTCTAGAAGATCTGATCCACAAAATGCCTTGCGTCCACATGGGGTTTCTTGGGAAGAATTTATTAATGATGTACAAGAGTCATTTAATCGTGATTTTAAAGGGGTTCCTACTAGTAATCCAAAGCCTGTTGTTGCCGGAGTTTCAACGCGATTGCCAATCCGAAGAGGAAATAAGGGTCCATTTGTAAAGGAAATCCAAGAAGACCTAATTAAAGCTGGTTTTTCAATGTCTCCTTATGGTGCTGATGGAAGCTTCGGTCCTGCAACCGAAAGTGCAGTCATGCGCTTCCAAAAACGATATGGGTTAATTGTGGATGGGCTAGTTGGGCCAGCCACATTAAGAAAGCTTGAGGAAGTTATCAAACAGAACAATTCGACTGACGACGAGTTTCCTCTTCCTAACGGAGTTTGGGGCCGTGGCGACACAGGTGAAGAAGTTCGTATGATCCAACGTGCTTTAAAGCATATTAACTTTGATCCTAAAATGATTGATGGCAGCTATGGACCATTAACGGAAGATGCTGTTCGAAGATTTCAATCGATGTACGCTGCTTTAGCAGATGATGGGATTTATGGTCCAAATACTAGGAAATATATTCAGATGGAATTAAATGATATGTAACCCACTGGCTTCAGTGGGTTTTTATTAGGTTATTCAAGCTAGTGGCAGTATTCTACGAATAGCGGCAGTATTTCTCAAATAGTGGCAGTTATCTACACCACTATCATTTGGTTTCACCCTTTATTGATCTCTTTCCAAACCTCTTCATATACTTTTTTCAATGGAATGCCATTTTCTTCAGCGATCCGGCGGCATTCTTCGTATTCAGGAGATTTTTGAACGGATTCCCCTTCGAAAACTCCTTCTTTTACGGTAACTTTGCCCCATTTTGTGATAACTTCTGTAAAAGTTCGTTCAAGTCGATGAACCCTCAAAGGGTAATACCGTAATCCTAGCGTCGTTGTCTCCGAAAACAAAATATCTTTCATTTTGTCTAATTTGCTTTTGGAGCAAAGAAGCTGGAGAAGGACAGCCGGTCGGTTTTTCTTCATATAAATAGGCGTATAATAAACGTCATTTGCTCCTGCATCAAATAATAAATCCATGACATAGCCTAACCATTCACCTGACATATTATCGAGGTTTACTTCGAGCTTGATCATCTCGCTGTCGATATGCTCATGATTTGGAGGAAGCTTCTTTTCCATAATTCCCTACCCTTTCCTACAAAAATAAACTATCGCTAGTATAACATTGGGCGATAAAAATAGCCCGCCAATTGGCGAGCTATCGATTCGTGTATTTTAAAACTCAAAGTAATCTTTAGCGTTTTGGTAGCAGATTCCTTTTACGACATCTCCTAGTAAATCCATGTCATTTGGAATTTCTCCGTCTTCTACCCATTCTCCAATTAAGTTACAAACTAAACGTCGGAAATACTCGTGTCTAGTGTAAGATAGGAAGCTTCTAGAGTCAGTAAGCATACCAATGAAACGGCTGAATAAGCCAAGGTTTGCTAATGCTTTCATTTGCTCAAGCATTCCTTCTTTTTGATCATTGAACCACCAAGCAGTTCCGAATTGCATTTTACCTGGTTTTCCTCCACCTTGGAAGTTTCCAATTGTTGTACCAAGGATGTAGTTATCGTTTGGATTTAATGAGTAAAGAATAGTTTTTGGTAGTGCATCTTCTGTATCTAGTGCGTCTAGTAATTGGTTTAAAGGACGCGCTAATTCACCATCGTTGATGCTGTCATAACCAGTGTCTGCTCCTAATTTTCCAAACATTCTAGTGTTGTTGTTACGTAACGCATGAATATGTAATTGCATCGCCCAGTCGCGTTTTGCATATTCTTTCCCTAAGAAAACGAGTGTATAGGATTTATACTTAATTTCATCTTCGATTGAAACTTTTTCACCTTTGATTGCTTTTTCAAATGACGCTGCAGCTTCTTCTTTTGTTGTATGCTCATACATCATTGTGTTAAGAGCATGGTCAGATACTCGACCACCAAGTGAATGGAAGAATTCAATTCTGTTCTCTAACGCAGTTAAGAAATCATCATAGTTTGAAATCTCAACACCAGATACTTCGCTTAGTTTTTTCACCCAACTAACAAAAGTGTCTTGGTTGATTTCTAAACCTTTGTCTGGACGGAAACTTGGTAATACTTTTACATCAAAGCTTGAATCTTCAGCAATAAGCTTATGATATTCTAATGAGTCAGTTGGATCGTCAGTCGTACAAACGACTTCTACATTAGATTTTTTGATGAGGTCTCTTGCTCCGAACCCTTCACCCGTTAACTTGCTATTTAATTTTTCCCAAATAGCAGGAGCAGATTTTTCGTTTAAGATTTCATGTACATCAAAGAAACGTTGAAGCTCTAAATGAGTCCAATTGAATAATGGATTTCCAATTGTCATTGGAACTGTTTTTGCCCATGCAACAAATTTATCATAATCAGAAGCATTTCCTGTTACGTATTCTTCTTCAATACCATTTGCTCTCATAGCTCTCCACTTATAGTGGTCGCCATACAGCCATGCTTCAGTAATATTTTTGAAAGATTTGTTTTCATAAATTTCCTGTGGGCTTAAGTGGCAGTGATAATCAATGATTGGCATGTCCTTTGCAAAATTATTGTACAAAGCTACCGCAGTGTCGTTTGACAATAAGAATGTTTCATCCATAAATTTTTTCATTTTTGTCCACCTGCTTTTTTAAATTTTACTATTTTATAGTAACCCAATAGTGGGGAGATAATCAATTAATGCCTCTACGTTTTTACCTTATTATTAAAAGTTTCAATGGCAAAGGGGTATCTAAAAAGACACCCCTTTTTTTATTCTATTAGTAAATCTGGTAAGAATAGTGAAAACTGTGGAACGAATGTAACTAAAAGTAAGGTTACAATCATTGCTAAATAGAATGGTGCCATTCCCTTGACTGTTTTCTCTATTGGTATTTGTCCAATTGCACAACCTACAAAGAGACAGGTTCCTACCGGTGGTGTAATTAAGCCAATTGCTAGGTTTAAAATGAGCACAACACCAAACTGTACTGGATCCATACCAGCTGCAGTAGCAACAGGTAAAAGAATAGGAGTCGCAATTAAGATAAGTGGAGCCATGTCCATAAACATACCAAGAACTAGTAAAATTAAGTTAATCAGCAATAATGTTACGATGTCATTAGGAGAGAATGCAAGAAGTCCCTCTGTAACCATTGCTGGAACTTTTAATAATGCTAATAGCCAACCAAACGCTGATGATGATGCGATTAAGAATAGAACCATTGCTAATGTTTTAGATGTTCTAACTAAGATAATACGCATTCTTGAAAGCGGAATATCACGATATACGAAGAATGTAATAATAAATGCATATACTACACCGATCGCAGCTGATTCAGTAGCTGTGAAGATACCACTTACAATACCACCGATGATGATAACAGCCGTTAAAAGACCTAATAAACCTTCGCGAACAATTTTTGGAATCTCTTCTCTTTTAACAGGCTCACCTTTTGGATAATTACGTTTTACCGCAATAACATATGTTACAACCATTAGGATTAATCCCAATAAAATACCAGGGATTATTCCCCCCATAAATAAAGCGCCAACTGAAACCCCACCAGCAGCAGTAGAGTAAATAATCATGTTATGACTTGGTGGAATCATAACCCCTTGTGCCGCACTGGAAATTGTTACGTTTACAGCATAATCAGAATCATATTTTGCCTTTTTCATCATTGGAATTAAAACAGATCCGATTGAAGATACGTCTGCAACTGCAGACCCTGAAATTCCGCCGAAGAATGTACTTGCCAATACGTTAACCATGGCTAATCCACCACGAACCTTACCAATCATCACGTTAGCTAAGTTAATTAGGCGTCTAGAAATACCGCCTTCATTCATAATTTCTCCTGCTAAAATAAAGAATGGAATTGCAAGGAGTGAGAATGAATTGAGTCCGCCTACCATACGTTGTACTAATGCTGCTAAATCTATATCCATATAAATTCCTGTTAAAAATGATGACACTATTAAACTTAGTGCAACAGGAACGCGTATAAGTAAGAGAAGAACAAAGCTTCCTAATAATACTAATACTTCCATTTATAACTCACTCCTCTATCTGTTCATCCCATTCTTGGTGCATACCCTTTTTAAACAATAGCTCGATGCCGTAGATTAGCATTAAAACTCCTGAAACAGGGATCGCTGCGTATAAAACACTTTGTGGTAGCCCAGTTCCTGCCATTGTGGATCCGCCCATCAATGATGTAAATCTAAATCCGTAAACAATAAATATAATTGCAACAATAATTACTAAAAATTTTGCGATAATATCACATAATGTTTGGACCTTTTTTGGAAATAACGCAACTAATGCACCTACACCAATATGGAGCTTATCCCTGAAACCTACAGCGATTCCGATGAAGCTTACCCATACTAGTAGTAGCATTGACACCTCCGAGGACCAACGGGGAGTATAGCTGAAAAAATATCTTGTAAACACTGTTGCAGCAACAATAACGGTCATTAATGCTATGAAAATAACATTAAGATTGTCTATCCCGTTATCAAACATACTTTTGATTTTTTTTAACCGTTCCATTTAACTAGCCTCCTTAAAGCAAACTCGATGATTGTCGAGCCTCAGATGAAAGCAAAGCATTAGTTGCATAATACTTTCTGTATTCGTTAAAAAACTAACGAAGCTTTTCATTACCTTTTTAACTAACCCAAACACATCATTTCTCGTGTTAGAAAATTTATATTCTTTGCTTTCAATTCATGAAGTCTTACTAAACTATATGAGGGGCACCTCTCCCTCAAGACCATCATCTTAAGGGAGAATTTGCCGCCAAAAGCTTGATAGATAATTATTCTACAGCTTCGATTTTTTCAATATTTTCTTTGTATGCGCCACCATGTTTGTCATACACAGGTTGTACAGCTTCACGCCATGGAGCAGTATCAGTAATTTCAACTACTTCATTACCAGCAGCTTCTACTTTTTCTTTTGCTTCATTTTCTAGATCTGCCCAAGCAGTTTTTTGAGCTTCTTGTGATTCCATTGCAGCTTCTTTGATTGCTTTTTGATGTTCTTCACTTAAATCGTTCCATACTTTAGAAGAAATCATTAAAATTTCAGGAACGCGTGAGTGAGCATCTAAAGTAAAGTATTTCGCTACTTCAAAGTGATTTACTGAATAGTAACTTGGATAGTTGTTTTCAGCACCATCGATAACACCTGTTTGAAGTCCAGAATATACCTCTTCGTACGCCATTGGAGTTGCAGATGCACCAAGTGATTCTACCATGTCTACTACTAGAGCAGATTGTTGAACACGAATTTTAAGTCCTTTTAAATCTTCTGGCTTTTCAACTGGATGTTTAGAGTTATAGAAGTTACGGCTACCAGAATCATAGAATACTAGACCTCTCATATTCGCTTCTTCCATACCAGCTAATAAATCCTCACCGATATCACCATTTAATACACTCCACATATGGTCTGCATCTCTAAATAGGTAAGGCATTGAAAGAACACCTAAATCTTTAGAAAATTCAGCGAGTGGACTTGCATTAACACGTGCAAAGTCGATTGTACCTAATTGAACTTGCTCGATAACGCTCTTCTCGTCACCAAGCTGACCACCCGCGTACACTTCAACCTTAACTTGTCCATCTGTTTTTTCTTCTACTAATTTCGCAAACTCTTTATCCCCTACAACTGTTGGATAATCCTCAGGTTGGTTGTCTGCTAATTTTAAAACGATAGGATCTTTTGCATCACTATCTCCACCGCCACTAGTTTTAGTAGCTGAATCATCTCCTCCGCCACAAGCTGCTAATAAGCCCGCAAGCATAAAGGACATAGATAGAACTGCTAAGCCTTTTTTCTTCATAAAAAGCTTCCCCCTCTGGTGTGTTTTTTAATTTTGGGTTCAAAGTCTATAAAACATAACCTTCCATATGAAACGCTTTCATATGTTATGAAAAAAATCGAAAGCAACTGGCAATCGCTTTCATTTGTGTTATAGACTTCGATAAAATAACAACGTTGTTATTTCTCTTACATCATAAATTAAAATATAGTAGTTTTCAAGTCTTTTTTTGTCGAATTCGAAATTTGCAGTTTTGTAAACGTTGACAATATAGGAGAAACCTGTGAAAATGTTAGATAAATAAGCTATAAATTTACTATAAAAATAATAACGTTGTTAAATAAATTTTACATGAAACAACATATTAAAATAAAAAATCAATCTATAGGTGACTTCTATGAATATTACGATTAAGGATGTTGCAAGGGTAGCTGGTGTGAGTTACTCTACTGTTTCAAAAGCGTTGAACGATAGCCCACTAGTAAAACCTGACACAAAGACAAAGATTATGAAAATTGCCAAGGAGTTAGGATATAAACCTAATTTTGCTGCCCAAAGCCTTGTTTCTAAACAAACAAAAGTAATTGGTTTAATTTGGCCGACTCTAGAACGGATTGCACCTTCTACATTGGTTACTAGAATCAATAAGGAAATTAAATCAAAATCCTATTCTATGATATTATCAATTGATTGTATTGAGGATTCGCTTGAGTTGTTCAAACGGTATCAAGTAGATGGGATTCTTGTGTTTGATGAACATAATCATAGTATTTTAGATACGGTTTCGATTCCAATCGTGACGTACGGTGTTGGAAGAAACAAAAAACATACTGTGATTGATGTCAGTTATCAAATGGCTATGAAAATGTCTGTTGAGTATTTATATGATCTGGGGCATCGTAATATCGCCTATCTTGGCGACTTCTCACCTATTGATGATCGACAATTAGAAAAATACTACGGCATTAAAAAAGCGATGAATAGTCTGAACCTACCGATTACAAATGAAAATTTAGTAAACACGGCAGGACTTAATTGGTATGATGGATATGTAGCAACGAAGCGATTGTTGAACTCTTCTAACAGACCTACTGCAATTATTGGTTCAAGTTATGATATTAGCGCAGGGATTGTTCGCGCACTTCGTGAGGCGAACTTAATTATCCCGAAGGATATTTCCGTTATGAGCTATGATAATATCTCACAAATGGGAAATCTGGAGATTCCATTAACCAGTATCGGGGTCCCAGTGGATGAAATCGCCTGTAATATGGTTGATACTCTAATAACTCAAATAAAAACGAAGGATACAACACCTATTCTTAAACAATTAACCCCGAAAATAAATGAACGGGTCTCGTGTGCTCAAGCTGGTATACTACTATGAGATGGCTAGGTTAATTGTCTAGCCATTGTTTATTTTTACAACAAGGAGATAATCATGATTGTTCTGTATAGTCTATTATTTTTGTTTTACTTTTTAAGTTTAATAGTTGATTCCTTATGGCTTACGACAGGGATGGGAATACTAGCCATTCTTGCGTGGCTTTTTTCAATTAAAGGTTCTTCTCTATTATTCAGGGTTATTAGTATTCTATTTGTAGGGATTGGTATTCTAGTATTTTTCCTTGAAGGTAGGGAAATTACAGAGTTACCGATGTATGCTACATCCATGGTTCCCTTATTAGCTATCTTTTATGTACTTCCTTTTATCAACTCGATAATTATCGTGGGACGATACGATCAGCAAGTTAGTAAACTATTAAAAGTCCGGATTCATAATATGGGGCAGTTATTTGGTCGAACATCAATGGTTACCTTTCTTTTGGGAGGTTTTCTTAACCTTGCAACCCTTCCACTCGTTAAGGCAGTTATACAGAGGAATATTTCTCATATGGCAGAAAATCTTCGAAATAAATTTATTTCACGTGCCATGCTAAGGGGATATGTTTTTAGTATTATCATTTCGCCTATGGAGTTATTAGTTATTTTAACTGTGGAATCGACCCATCTTCCATACTTAACGGTCTTACCATGGTTATTACTTTTTACCTTTATTTTAATTCTATTAAATTGGTTGATTGGCTATTTGTCCTTTAAAAAATATGAACTTACGGGAGAAGGCCAAGAGATTGAGGGTGAGGCCGCAAAAAGACAAATGAAACGAAAGGTCATATCTCTTGTCTTCTACCTTGCCTTGTTTATGGTTGTGATTTTAAGTGTGAATCGTATTTTAGATATGGGCTTCCTCCAAACGATTGCAATTGTAATTGTCCCCTTCTCATTTCTTTGGGCCATTTCGATTAAACGTTTGAAGTCATATATAACATTTGCAATTCCGTTATGGAAAAAGCGTACGATTGGTTTAAAAGATAATTTAGTCCTCTTTTTAGGGGTTGGTTTTTTCACAGGAAATTTAGGTGATTCGGGCTTTATCGATTATTTACAGGAGCCTTTTACAGCTTTAAGCCAGTATCCAGTATTCCTGTTTCTGTTCATACAAGTATTATTTCTTGGCCTTGCTTTAACTGGGTTTCATCCGCTAGTGACATTGACTATTCTTATTGCAATTGTTGAACCTGTTTTGCAGATGGTTAATCCGTTAAGTTTGAGTTTAGTCATGATTACTTCTGCATTATCAACTACGATTGCCGGTCCTTTTAATGTGTCTGTTTCGATTACCGGAGATTTATTGCATGTCAATTCTTATAAGGTCTCTCTTTGGAATTTAGGATTTGCCTTTCTGTTTAGTGGTGTCGGTACAATCATGGCGCTATGTTTGTTATAAAAAAAGCCCTACCTTAGGTTAGAGTCAACCTAAGATAGGGCTTTTTTGTGATTATTCTACCGCTTCAATTTTTTCAATCCATTCTTTGTATGCTCCACCATGCTTATCATAGACAGGCTGTACCGCTTCACGCCAAGGTGCAGTATCTGTAATTTCAGTAACTTCATTTCCTGCTGCTTCAACCTTTTCCTTCGCTTCTTCAACTAAAGCAGCCCAAGAATCGATTTGAACCTTTTGAGATTCCATCGCAGCTTCTTTCAATGCTTTTTGATCTTCTGCGCTTAACTCACCCCATACCTTTTTTGATATCATAAGAATCTCCGGTACACGGGAATGTCCATCTAACGTAAAATATTTTGCCACTTCAAAGTGATTTACTGAGTAGTAGCTTGGATAGTTATTCTCAGCACCATCGATAACGCCTGTTTGAAGAGCTGAATATACTTCTTCATATGCCATTGGTGTTGCTGATGCACCTAATGATTCAACCATATCTACGACAAGGGCTGATTGTTGAACACGAATCTTGAGTCCTTTTAAATCTTCTGGCTTTTCGACTGGATGTTTAGAGTTATAAAAGTTACGGCTACCAGAATCGTAGAATACTAGTCCTCTCATATTGGCTTCTTCCATACCAACTAGCAGCTCCTCACCAATCTCTCCATTAAGGACATTCCACATATGATCTGCATCCCTAAATATGTAAGGCATAGAAAGAACACCTAGATTCTTAGAGAATTCAGCAAGTGGGCTTGCACTTACACGCGCAAAATCAATTGTTCCTAATTGAACCTGCTCAATTACGCTTTTTTCATCACCCAGCTGGCCACCTGAATATACTTCAACTTTAATTCTGCCATCTGTTTTTTCTTCTACTAATTTCGCAAACTCCTTGTCTCCGACAACTGTTGGGTAGTCATCTGGTTGATTGTCTGCTAAACGTAACACAATCGGATCTTTCTCTTTTTCATTGCTGTCATTGTTGCCCGGAGCACTAGTCTGCTCCTTTTCTGTTCCTCCGCCACTACAAGCAGCTAATATTCCTGCAAGTACGAAGGAAATGGACAGAAGTGCTAACCATTTTTTCCTCATAAAAATGTCCCCCTTTAATTTTCATTTTCCCGGTCCGTAAACATTGGTAACGTTTACATACTTTGGACCTTCAAACAATTTCATCTTATGATAAAGCCAGCTAGTTTACAAGTATTTTATTGAATTTTCACAATTATAAAATTAATTATACCCAAATAAAAAGCGCCTCAAAAAATGAGACGCTTGGGCCCACACGATGTGGGTCACAAATATGTTGCCGCAGGAAGTGGCTTTCTTAGTCTTTGATCTATAAAAGATTATAGTTTTACAGGTCTTCCTTCTTTTGCTGATTGGTAAATAGCCATTATTAATTCAAGCGGTTTTCTGGCCTCTTCACCAGTCACTAATGGTTTACGATTTTCTACGAGCGCTTGTACAATGTCTGTGTATTGTTTAACGAAAGATGTGTTTGTTTTTAAGACATTAGATGACATGTCATTTTCTATATTGTTTTGTTTGTTCTCGTATTCCAAACCACTCTTGAATTTCCACTCTTTAATATGGTCATTCTCGATGATGACACTTCCGTTTGTGCCGAAGATATCAAGTGTTGTTGAAAAACCAGGAAAGGCAGTCGTATTTCCTTCAATTAGCCCAAGTGCACCTGATTTAAATTTAACTGTTGCAACACCGATATCTTCCACCTCAATGCGCTCATGAGCGCGTGTAGCTGTATATGCATAAACCTCATCAACTGGACCCATTAGATAAAGAAGAAGATCAATATAATGGATTGACTGATTGATTAATGCGCCACCACCGTCCAACTCCCACGTTCCACGCCATGCACCGCTATCATAATATTCCTGAGATCGATAAATAGTTGTTCGAGCAGCTCCAAAATTTAATTGCCCAAACTCGCCTTCATTTAATACTTTTTTAACATCTTGAACGGCCTCGTCAAAACGATGTTGGAAAATACAACTTAATGTAACATTTGCTTCTTTACATGCTTCAATGAGTTTATTCGTTTTCTCTATTGTAATATCAATTGGTTTTTCTACAACGACATGCTTCCCCGCTTTTGCAGCATCAATCCCTAGTTGAGCGTGAGTACCACTTGGTGTAACGATGACAACCATATCGATTCCTGCATTTGTTAAGAATTCCTGGTAGTCTGTGTAGGCTTTTAAAGTATATGTATCTGCTAGATTTTGAACCGTTTCTTTATTGCGCGAGTATATGGCAACAAGTTCAGCATTGTTTACTTCTTGAATGCTTTTGATATGTGTATTCGCAATGCTACCTGAGCCGACTACTCCAATTTTTATGGTTTTTGACATGACAATTCCCCCATCCCCGTAAACGTTATCATCTCTATTATAAAAGTACTTCTTCTTTTTTACCAATTTAAAAAAGGACGAACTGGTGCTGTTCGTCCGATTATCGTTTCGTTTTCTTATGTGACGTTGGTTTTCTTTTTTGGGGTGTTGGGGTTTTCTTTTCCTGCGCGTCTACAATTTCTCCCTTGTAAAAGTCCTTCTTAGTGAACGAAATTCCTAGTTCATGCCCCATTTTTTTCAGGAAGCTTTCTTCACGTGCATTTACGATCGAAATGACAACACCCTTTTTCCCCATTCGTCCTGTACGTCCCGAACGGTGGACATATTGACTGGTTGTTTTCGGAAAGTCAAAATGAATGACATAGGTGACATCTTGAATATCTAGCCCTCTTGCCGCCACGTCTGTTGTTAACAATAGAGGGATTTTTCCCGCCCGGAAATTTTTCAACGATTGTTGTCGTTCTTGTTTTTTTGCTTCTCCAGCAAGAACCGCGACATCAATATGGTTATAGGTTAACTTCGCTTCAATTTCTTCTACCTTATCGAGGCTTTTTATAAAAGCAATGGCCTTGTCCGGCTCTGTGTACATAATTTTTCGTAACACATCAATTTTATCCCGCTGCTCGCATAGAAAATAAATGTGAGTGGTGTTCTCCTGATTGATCGTTTGTTGAACTCGAATGATTTCGGCATTGTTCATCAAGGACTTCGCAACTTTTTCCGTTTGCTCAGAAATGGTTGCTGAGAAGAAGAGAATTTGTCGATCACGTAATGTTGATTTGATAATGCTTTGAATATTCGAAAGATGTTCATTTGAAACGAGCTGGTCCGCCTCATCGACGATTACCGTTGTAACCTCATGCATTTTCATTTTTTTCATTTTGATGAGTTCCATAATACGTCCTGTCGTTCCAATCACAATTTGTGGGCGTTCTTTCAGCTTCTCGACTTGCTTTTTAATGTTTGCACCGCCTATGAATGACGCACTTACGATGTTTGTGCCTTGCGTCCACTTTTTTACTTCATCTGAAATCTGCATGACAAGCTCACGTGATGGAGCGAGTACAACAATTTGGATACCGTTCTTTGTTTCATCGAGCTTTTGTATCGCTGGAAGTAAGTAAGATAGTGTTTTTCCCGTTCCAGTCGGGGATTCGCAAATCACATCTTTTCCCTCTACTATTGCAGGGATGGCCATTTCTTGTATGGCTGTTGGTGCTTCAAAACCTGACTCTTGCCAGTTTTTCTGTATAAAAGGTTTCATTTCTTCTAATTGAGACCATTTTGACATTGTTATGTACCTTCCTTATCAAGTTCACTTTATTTGACTATTGTTTATTCTAACTATCTTTTGGGTAAAGTGCAAAAACAACTTGGTTCGGGGGATTGGAATTGTATTTGAGTGGATGAGTTGGGGACAAGTCGAACGGTTATGTTTTGGGACGATGGGTCTTGGCTTTCGCCCCAAACACAACATTGTTCTATCAAATCTTTCTTGCCTCTTTTACTTTTGCAGATGGGTCTTGTGAGAACGTTCCTGTGTATTCAACAACGTCAATATCACAGTTTGGACCGATATTGATATTTTTCCCTCTGACCATTTTTGCAGTTGTATATTCAATTTCAATTTCATCTGCCTCGATTATTTCTGTTTTCAAGGATACTGGGTAGACCGATTTAAAAAGATTATTAAGGAAGCCAAATATGCCTTTCTTAACCTTGATGGTTTGACCACCGATCTCTTTTGCCCGGCATTCACCAGCAATCGAGATATCGATTACATCTGCATTTAATAACCCTCCGATTGCGAAACCACCTTCTCCCTTGAATGCTTCGGCCTCACAATCCTCTTCTATTGTTGCATTACCTCTAATTTTTATTTCTTCTCCTTTTAAACTGCCCCCGATTTTTCCTTTACCGGAGATTGTCATTTTATTCACTTTTACATTGCCACGAATGCTACCAGTACCATCTATTGTAAAACGATCAAATTCAATGGATCCTTCAATGACTCCACTTCCATTGATTTTCCCATGTTTTCCTTTAATATTCCCAGTCACATTGCCAGTACCATTTATTGAAAAATCATCACAATCCACGTCTCCTTGTACAGTACCTTTTCCGTTAATTAATACTTTATTAAAGGTGCCACCGCCGGATGAACCCATTCCGTTAATCACTAAATTCCCCTTATTTTCTACGTTTACCATACTTTAACCTCCATTAATAGTAATTTTGTTCGCAGTTCTTCAATTTCATTTGCAAATCCGAGATTCACGATTAGCTTCGTTCCTTGTTCAATAACCAAATCTGTGGTACTTGGGACAATTAAACATGTTGAAACACCGAGTTTGCGAGCGATAATTAATTCACCATAGCTTTGCTTTTCTTTTGCAAAGTAATCGTTTGAAACTTGGATACACATTTTTGCTTCATCAAGACTAATGTCACCAGATTGGAGAAGCTTTTCAACGATGTAAACGACCAATATTCCTTCAAAATGAAAAGGTTCAGGGCTTTCCTTGCTGTGTTCTAGGTAGAGATTAATTGTTGTTTCAGAAGCGAGACCTCTATTGACCAATTCCTTTTTACTAAGGTTCAATTCACCAACACTTGGAGAGAACATTTCTGCCAATTCATCGAGAGATAGGTTTTCCTTCATTTTTTGAATCTTATCAATTCGCTCGAGGATCCTTTCTTTTGGGAAAAAGGTTTCTTGCCCTGTAAAGGTGGATTTTCGGATAAACCACTCCTCAGGTATCAAGTCTTTTCGCTTCCATCTATAGAGCTGCCCATACGAAATGCCCGTTACTTCAAGTAATTCCTTTTTCGATAATAATTCTTCACTCATTTCTAAACGGCTCCTTTCTACAAAACAGTGTAACATAACACTGTTACGTTAATCAAGAAATATTATACATAAAATCCCTTTTGGGACGAGGGACTTGTCCCTCTGCCCCATAAAAAAAGCTGAATCGCAATCACGCGATTCAGCTTTGGTTTGTTTTTATCGTGCTAGCCAGCCACCGTCAACTGCTAGTGTGTGGCCGTTTACGTAATTAGATGCATTGCTTGCTAGAAAGACGACTGTTCCCATTAGGTCAGCAGGAGTTGCCCAGCGCGCTGCAGGAATACGTGATAAGATTTCTGCATTACGTTTTTCATCTGCACGGATTTGTGTCGTGTTGTTTGTTGCTACATATCCAGGTGCAATGGCATTTGTTTGAATTCCATATTCAGCAAGTTCGTTTGCAAATGACTTTGTAAGTCCATGAACAGCGTGTTTACTTGCTGTATAAGGAGGAACAAATTTTCCACCTTGGTATGATAGCATAGATGCAACGTTAATGATTTTTCCGCTCTTTTGCTCTACCATTACTTTTGCAGCCTCTTGGCTTAAGAAGTATAGAGAATTTAAGTTCAGGTCAATAACAGCATCCCAGTCCTCTTCCTTATATTCTAGGATTGGAGAACGACGAATTGTACCAGCATTGTTTACTAAAATATCAACTTTTCCAAATGCTTTTACACATTCCGAAACTACTGCTTTCGCATTTTCACGTTTGGATAAATCCGTTTGGAAAAATTCGACACGGCGACCTTCTTTTTCGATTAATTCTCTAGTTTCGTCCCAACTAGTGCCATGTGTCGTAATGAAAAGGTCTGCTCCAGCTTTTGCTAATGCAACTGCAAAGCCTTGACCTAGTCCAGTAGCACCACCAGTCACGATTGCAACCTTCCCTGTCAATGAGAAAAAGTCTAGTGAGAAATCAGACAATTGTGTTGTCATTTTAAAAGTCCTCCAATTCCTTATCGTAAGTCTTCCATAGCTACAACATCCATGTCAGTGTACGTGATGTTTTCTCCACACATACCCCAGATGAATGTATAGTTGCTTGTTGCAGTTCCAGTATGAATAGACCAGCTTGGTGAAATTGCACACTGTTCGTTTTTCATAACAAGATGTCTTGTTTCACTTGGTTGACCCATGAAGTGGAATACACGAGTTTCCGGCTCCATATCAAAGTATAGGTAAACTTCCATTCTACGCTCATGTGTATGACATGGCATTGTGTTCCAAACGCTTCCTGGAGCAAGCATAGTTAGACCCATTTGAAGTTGGTTACTTTCACATACATTTGGATGTACGTATTGATAGATTTTACGTTCGTTCAGTGTTCCAGGCTCGCCTGTTTCGAATGGTTTAATTTCATTAATATCGATTTTCACAGTTGGATATTTGTGATGTGCTGGTGCTGAATTGATATAAAACTTCGCTGGATTATTAGGATCCTTAGAAGTGAATAAAACTTCCTTCGTTCCTTTACCTACATATAATCCATCTTGACGAACCATGTTGTATTCTTCACCATCAAGAATAACCATTCCCTCGCCACCGATGTTAATAATTCCTAATTCACGGCGCTCTAAGAAATACTCTACTCCTAATTCTTTATTAAGTGTTATTGTTAATTCTTTGTCGGTAGGAGTTACTCCACCAAAGATCATACGGTCATTATGTGTATATGTTAACTTTACTTCTCCAGGCTCGAAAATGGTTTCCACCAAAAATTGTTTTCTTAACTCATCAGTATTAAATCTTTTGATTTCCTCTGGGTGATTTGCATAACGTGTTTCCATTTTTGTTTCCATTTCATATTCCTCCTAAAAGTAATATTTATATATTTGAATATCTTATCGGACAATTTTTCCTGAGGCATTTTCAGCAAAAGCTGTGATATCCTCTTCCGAAAAGACATTGCAATCTCCATGTACAGTGTGCTTTAGTGCTGAAGCTGCAGTTCCAAAACTCACAATTTGCTGAGGGTCATTTCCTTCTAAAATTCCAAATATAATACCTGAAGCGAAGGCATCTCCGCCTCCAACTCGGTCTACGATTTGGTCGATGTTATGCACCCTTGATTGGTACAACTCCCCGTTTACAAAGAAATTTCCTTGCAATGTATTATGTGAAGCTGAAATTACTTCTCTAAAAGTAGAAAATAAGTATTTCATATTCGGATACTTTTCCGTTATCTTTTTATAATAAAAAGATAGTTTCCCAGAGTGATCCAAATGTTGATCTGCTTCTTCAATACCTAATAAGTTAAGCGCATCCAATTCTCCACAAGAACATATGTCTACATATGGTAAAAATGGTTGGATTCCACGTGAAGCTTCTTCAAGACTCCATAATTTTGCTCGGTAATTAAAATCAAAGCTTGTAGTGACTCCTAATTCTTTTGCCACTTTTAAGCCTTGTAAGGTTAGCTCCTGTAAGTCTCGCGATAAGGCTGGTGTGATACCTGATACATGGAAAAGATCGGCACCTTGTAAGATTTCTTCAAAATTTATTTCATCCGTTGAAAGCTGTGCAAAGCTAGAAGCTTTTCGGTCATAGGTAACTTGTGCACTTCTTTCACCTACTCCGGTTTCCAAGTAATATGTACCTAGGCGCTCTCCACCTATTAAAAGATAATCGGTATGAACACCGAATGAATGCAAATGTCGCTCATATGCTTGACCAAGTGGATTGTTTGGTACTTTACCAACAAAATAGACATCATAGCCAAAACGTGAAAGGGCTGCACTTACATTTGCTTCCGCTCCACCATAATGCATAGTCAGCTGATCGGTTTGAAAAAGCCGTTCACCCAAGTGAGTTGATAAGCGTAGTAAGGGTTCACCAAATGCAACAATCTTCTTTTTCATCGCTTATTCCCCTCTTGCTTCTCTTACTTTCGCAACATACTGCGCTGCGTATTCAGTTATTTTTGCGTAATCACCTGTTTTTGCAGGGGCAACCAAATTCCCACCTACACCAACAGCTACACATCCATTATTAATCCATTGATCAATGTTATCTAGACTTACTCCACCTGTCGGCATGATATTTACCTGTGGTAATGGAGCCTTAACCGCTTTCACAAAATCCGGACCAAAAGCATTCCCTGGGAAGAGTTTAATAATGTCAGCACCGGATTCAAGTGCACGCTTCATTTCAGTAATAGTCATGCAGCCTGGCATATACGGAATTTGATACAAGTTACATAGTTTAGCAGTTTCTTCATCAAAACTTGGGCTTACAACGAATTGGGCTCCTGCTAAGATTGCAATTCGTGCAGTTGTTGAATCAAGTACTGTTCCAGCACCAATCACAACTTCACTATTTTTGTAGATGGAAGCTAGTTCTTTAATAACCTCGTCAGCACCGTCAACTGTAAAGGTCACCTCGATTCCGATGATCCCACCCTCTACACAGCTTTCTGAGATTTTAACCGCTTCTTCTTTTGTGTCTGCTCGAACAACTGCGACAACGCCGCAATCTGCGATTTTTGAGAGTACATTTATTTTTTTCATAGTTGCCTCCAAAATCTCTTAGACTATTTCCTATTTGGAAATTTATTTTATTATATGGAAACTTACAAGGTAATTATATATAATAGTGAAAGGGATTTCAACCAATAGATTGAATCTTTTTAGAAATTTAACAATAATTGAGATTCAAAAAGGCGGATGAAGAGGACCGCGTCGACAAAGACGCCACTTCCTGTGGCATTGTCGACACTAGCACGTCCTGTGCATCGAAACTTCGAGGCGGCGCGAGCTCCCGAGTACCGGAGCGTATGCAGTTAATACGTGAGGAACTCCAGAAGCAAGCAAACGAAGAAATTCGAAGTATCATATTCACCGCACTTTTTGAACAACCTTTAAAAAGTGAGTGATTACCTTGACACCCGAAAAGAAGCAACCATATGGTACCGTCTTGTTAAAAGCAGATAATATACTAAAATACCTGTCTTCTGTCGATAAACCACAAAGTCTCCAACAAATAGCAAAAGAAACTGAATTAACAAGTTCGACCGCTTTAAAAATCTTAGATACACTCCAATTAATTGGATATGTACAAAAGGACGAAGAAACTAAAAAGTTCCGTCTTGGGATGGCCATTATTAAATACGCCAACAGGGCACTAAATCAAAACGAAATCAAAGATATCGCACAGCCTTATTTAGAGAAACTTAGAAATCAAACAACCGAGACCGTGCACCTCGGTATACTTGAACGATCTAGTATAGTCTATATAACGAAACTAGAGAGTTTCAACCCGGTCTCTTTATACTCACGTGTCGGTAAAGCAATCCCACTCTACTGCTCGGCAATGGGAAAATCTATCTTAGCTGATCAATCTGACCATCTAATAGAGGAGTATTTAAACAACCATACTTTAGAAAAGAAAACTCAAAATACGATTACAACAAAAGAAGACTTTATGAAGGAAATCAATGAAATACGAAAAAGAGGATTCTCCTTTGATAATGAAGAACATGAGGCAGATATCTTTTGTGTCGGGGCTAGTATTACAGTTGATGGAAAAAACCATGGCGCCTTTAGCGTAAGTGTTCCAAAATACCGAATCACCAATGAATTTATCGATCAAATCATCCAAAACGTCCTTGCCTGTAAACAAGGAATCGAAAGCGAACTTCTCTAATGGGACATGGGGACAGGTCCCTTGTCCCACCGTATTTTTACAGGGACAAGGAACCTGTCCCTCCGTCCCAAAAAAAAATTCAATTATAAAAACTATCAAAAAACTTGTTGACTGTTTTTTTCTCTTCTGTTAATATTCTAATATATTAAAAATCGATGAAGAGAAAGAGTACGATTGGAATCCTGTTCCCCAGAGAGTCGACAGTTGCTGAAAGTCGATGTTCAGAGCCATCCGAAAATCATCTCTGAGATGCAAAGCTGAAACAAGTAAGCTTTGACGGGTAGTCCGCCGTTACGAAGGAACACGTATGCTTGTACGTTAGTGAGTGTCGTAGTCTATTTTCTTTGAGACTGCGGAATCAGGGTGGTATCGCGAGTTAACCTCGTCCCTATTTTTAGGGGCGAGGTTTTTTGTTTTTTCTGGGACAGGGGACCTGTCCCTCTATCCCTATTTTAGAATAATTTTTAAGGAGATGATTTTGGTGAAGAGGTTAGATACTTTGTTTATTGGGTTTATGTTATTTTCGATGTTTTTTGGTGCTGGTAATTTGATTTTCCCACCTTTTTTAGGTGCTGGTGCTGGTACTAATTTTTGGACAGGTATGCTTGGCTTTATTGTAACGGGCGTAGGTTTACCGGTGGTTGTTATCTTTGCGGTTTCACTTGTAAAAGGTGGCGCACAGGCAATGGGCGATCGTGTTCATCCTGTTTTTAGCACAGCCTTTATGGTTGCCGTCTACCTTTGTATTGGACCTTTCCTTGCAATTCCTAGAAATGCGAACGTTGCGTTCGAAATGGGCATCACTCCATTTTTACCTGAATCAACAAATGCAGCCCTTGTTCTCTTACTTTTCTCAGTTCTTTTCTTTGGACTTGTCTATTTTATCAGCTTAAATCCTAGTAAAATGGAGAAATATATGGGGCGCCTAATTGCTCCAACCTTATTAATTGCAATTATTACGTTAATCATTGTTGGGTTATTTAAAATCGATACACCATTCCTAAGTCCTTCAGAAGGTTATCAAACTGGTGCTTTCTTCTCTGGTTTCCTTGAGGGTTACAATACAATGGATGCTCTTGCTTCATTAGCATTCGGAATTGTTATCCTAAACTCGATTCAAAAAAAGGGAATCGAAAATCGGTCACAGTTAACAAAATACACCTTTAAAGCTGGGGTCATTGCAGGTATCCTCCTTTCGGCTATTTATGTTGGAATTGGATTAATTGGTGCAAAAATGGCTGGTCAAGGAACATTTGATGATGGTACAGATATCTTATCTTCTGCAGCGACTCTTTTATTTGGACAAAGTGGAACTGTACTCTTAGGCTTAATTTTCACATTAGCTTGTTTCACAACCGTTGTAGGATTAACGACTGCTTGTGGCCAGTATTTTTCAAACTTACTTCCAAAGGCAACCTATAAATCAATTGTACTACTTGTAACATTAGTTGGATTTACCCTATCAAACCTAGGATTAGCACAGATTTTAAAAGTCTCTGTACCATTCCTAGTAATGACTTACCCTCTATTAATTGTGTTAGTTGTATTAACCTTCTTTAATCGCTATTTTAAAAATACGAAAGCCGTATATGGCTCAGCTATGCTATTTACTGGCGTTTTTGCACTCATCAGCGGATTAAATGCATTTGGCCTTGATCTTGGACCCATTCAAGATATGAAAAATATGCTGCCTTTAGCATCCGTTGGCTTAGAGTGGATTGTTCCAGCCCTGGTCGGAACAGCTTTAGGACTTGTGATGAGCCAATTCAGTAAAAACGCAAAATTTGTCGAAAATGCAAAAATAAAAACATTTTAGTGATTGATTTTAAGAGGGTACTTATGGTACCCTTTTAAAAGTTATAATTTGTTTGTTTTCTAAACAAATAAATTATTATATTCCATTTTTAGGATAAGTTTTATGAACAAACACAGAATAATAAAAATGGAACCGCTTATTTTTAACTTAGGAGGTAGCAGCATGAGAATGATAGCCCAATTTCTATTTGTTTTCGTAACCGCTTTATTACTTGTGGGGTGTAACAATGAAGCTGGTGTTAAAGAAATAAAGCTTGCCCACAACCAAACTTTAGATCACCCAGTTCATCTATCACTTGTCGAATTCGGCAGATTAGTTGAAGAAAAATCAAATAATAAAATCCAGGTGGAAATCTATCCAAATGGGCAACTAGGAAGTGAACGTGAAGTACTCGAATTAACACAATCCGGTGCTGTAGATGTCGCAAAAGTTAGTGCAAGTGCCTTAGAAGGATTTGAATCCGATTACTCCATATTCAGCTTGCCATATGTCTTTGAGGATTACGAAGAGTTCGAGAAAAAAATGAATGATAAAACGATAACCGATCAGCTTTATTACAAAACTGAGGATATTGGTATTATTGCATTAACTTACTACAATGCAGGTTCACGTAATTTATATACGAAAGATCGTGAAGTGCATACTGTAGAGGATGTCGCAGGATTAAAAACCAGGGTTCAACCAAGTCAAACGAGTGTAAATATGATTGAGGCATTTGGTGGACTCCCTACTCCGATGGCGTACGGAGAAGTTTATACGGCTCTTCAATCAGGAGTTATTGACGCTGCTGAGAATAATGAAACCGCTCTAGTGGGTAATAACCACGGTGAGGTTGCTAAATATTACATGTATACAGGCCACCAAATCGTACCTGATATGCTCATCATTAATGCCAAACGTTTCAATGATTTAACAGACGATGAAAAAGACATTATTCAGGAGGCGGCAAAGGAATCTACCCTTTATCACGAGACTGTTTGGGGAAAAACCATTAAAGAACAAACTGAAACCGCTAAAAATAAAATGGGCGTACATTTCATTGAGGTTGACAAAACCTCCTTCATCGATGCTGTAAAGCCACTCCATGAGGCTTATGCAAAAGATGAAAAAACAAAAGATATTTACCAATTAATAAAGGGGAATTCGTCTAATGAATAAGGTTAAACAAGTTCTCGACAAAGTATTGATTGTCTTCTCAAGTTTATTACTTGTTTCTATGGTTGCGATGTCAACCTGGCAAGTGTTAGCACGGTATGTGTTTAACATCTCCTCTCCTGGAACGGAGGAGTTAACTAGATATATGTTAATTTGGTTTGGACTTATGTCAGCTGCCTATGTATTTGGCGCAAAAAAGCATATTGGGATCCTTTTTATTAGAGAAAAATTTAGCCCAAAAGTGCAGCTTCAAATTGAATTTATTACTGATATTATTGTTCTTTTAACTGCTGCAATTTTAATGGTGTACGGTGGTATACGAATTGTAATGCTAACTTCCGCTCAAACGGCGGCAGCTACTGGTCTTTCTATGGGAGTGGTTTATTCTGCTATTCTCGTTAGTGGGATTTGCATTATTATCTATCAAATTCACAGTTTGACGTCTTATAAGGAACGAAAAAGAGAGGTGATTCTATAATGGGAACTATTGCTGGAATCATCCTATTTGTAACCTTTTTCTTTCTCTTATTGTTTGGGGCGCCGATTGCGATTGCAATCATTTTAAGCTCTGTTATTACCTTTCTATTCGTGTTGCCGTTTGATGTAGCCATTTTAACATCCGCTCAAAGAATGGTAACGGGAATTGATAATTTTACAATGTTGGCGATACCTTTATTTGTTCTATCAGGGATTATCATGAATAATGGTGGAATTGCTTTCCGACTAGTGAATTTTGCGAAGGTCTTGGTTGGAAAACTTCCAGGATCATTGGCACATACGAATGCTGTTGGGAATATGCTGTTTGGTTCAATATCCGGCTCAAGTGTTGCCTCTGCTGCAGCGATGGGACGAATCATGACGCCTATGCAAACGAATCAAGGCTACAAACTAACCTATTCAGCAGCGGTTAACATTGCTTCTGCGCCTACAGGACTAATTATCCCGCCAAGTTCAGTACTGATTGTGTACTCATTGGTGAGTGGAGGTACTTCAGTTGCTGCACTATTTATGGCTGGATATATACCGGGCATTTTATGGGGCTTAGCGGTAATGGTTGTTGCCTATTTTATGGCTAAAAAAGAAAACTACCCTGTTTCGAAGTTACCTAGTGCAAAAGATACCTTCTATATTATCGTTAGTGCAATCCCGAGTTTATTGTTAATTGTCATCGTAATTGGCGGAATTGTTGCTGGTATTTTTACGGCTACAGAAGGTGCTGCTGTTGCAGTTATATATTCAGTCATTCTGTCGATTATTTATAAAAACTTTAAGCTGAAAGATTTACCAGCCATTTTTATCGAAACGATTGAAATTACTGGAATGATTCTCTTCTTGATTACGGCTTCTGCTCTGTTTTCACTTGTGATGTCATATATGAAATTACCGGAGGCAATAAGTAGTGCCCTATTATCGATCACCGATAATCAATACGGGATTATTCTTATTATCATTTTTATCTTATTACTTGTTGGTACTTTTATGGATATCACACCGGCTGTACTAATTTTCACGCCAATCTTCTTACCTGTTGCACAAAGCTTCGGTATGGATCCAATTCATTTCGGGATGCTTATCTGCTTCGGTTTATGTATTGGAAATATGACACCACCAGTGGGAAGTGCTCTATTTGTTGGTTGTAGTGTCGCGAAGGTTAAAATTGAAGAAGTGGTACCAACGTTATTACCATATTTCGGGGTCGTTATTCTCGTGCTATTACTCGTAGCATTTGTCCCTCAAATCTCGTTGTTCTTACCACAATTATTTGGATTGTAAATTGAAAAGCGTAAAGCGCGAATGGCTTGTACCTCGAGCTGTTTGTGCATGAAGCTAGGCATAATAAAAAGGATAGGTACCTGATTTCGGTACCTATCCTTTTCTTACTTTAGTCAGTCTTGATATCTAAAAGCTTTTGGCGAAGTTCAGTTTCCATCGAAGCAAGCTCAAGCTCAGCTTGGCGACGCTTGTTACGACCTTCCTCTTGAATACGTAATGTTTCTTCTAATGTAGAAATGAGATTTTCTTTCGTTTTCTTCAATGTTTCTACATCGACTAAACCACGCTCATTTTCTCTTGCCGTTTCAAGCGTATTGCTTTTTAGCATTTCAGCATTCTTCAATAAAAGTTCATTCGTTGTTTTGGAAACTTGTTTTTGCGCCTCTACTGCATGACGCTGTCTAATTAAGGTTAGCGCAATGGCGACTTGGTTTTTCCATAATGGAATTGCCGTCATGATGGATGATTGAACTTTTTCCACAAGCGCTTGGTTTGTGTTTTGGATCAAACGAATTTGTGGTGCGCTTTGAATCGTAATTTCCCTACTTAACTTCAGGTCATGTACACGTTTTTCAAGGCGGTCTGCAAATTGAACCATGTCATTTACTTCTTGCACCTTCATTTGGTCATTGGAAGCTTCTGCTTGTTTCTTTAATTCTGGGATAACCTTTTGATGCATTTCCTCAAGCTTTAATTCGCCCGCTGCAATGTAGACGTTTAACGCATCAAAATAGTCCTTATTGTTGTCATAAAGCTTTTCAAGGATCGCAATGTCTGATAAAAGAACATTCTTACTTCTTTCAAGCTTCACACTAATTCGGTCAATTTGTGCTCCTGTTTTTTGATATTTTGAAAGTACCTCTTGAACGGAATTCGAAATCTTCCCAAACATCCGAGCAATAACAGAGCGTTTTTCAGGATTTAACTCCTCAGGCTTCATCTCATCAAGACGCTTCATGAGGTCTGAGATGATTTGCCCAACCTCACCTACATCATTTTTTTGAACATGCTCAAGCATTGTATTTGAAAATGATAGGAGCTTGTTTTGAGCAGGTGTTCCGTATGAAATCATCGCTTGATGATTAGTTGGGTCAATTTGTTTCGCTAGCTGAAGTGCTTTTTCCTTATTTTCTTCAGGTAGCACATCCACTAAACGTACAGGCTTTTTCTCTTCTTCTTGTGTTAAGATAATTGGATTTTCCTGTTCATCTTTCTTCACATCAAATGGATTTGCAAGTAATTCATCCATTAAATTCGCAGGTTCTTTATACTTTGGAGAAAACTGTTCACTCATACTCATTTACCTCCTATTTTGATCAATGAAATGAGAATCATTTGCTTGTTTATTCGAATTTTTGGCTACATCAATTTCGAAATGCAAATCATCTATATCATTCGAGAGCATTTTGTGTAAATCCTTTTCAATCGTTTCCGTCAATTCTTCGAGCACTCTTCGTGTTTCATGCAGTGACCTCTCTAGCTCACTATTTTTCTTCGGTTGGGATGAAAGAAACGCATACTTCTCTGTTAATTCCACAACTGAATCCAAATGTGAAAAATAAAAGCGTTCCGCTAGATAGAAGCGTCTCGGTTCACTCTTCGATAACCGGTAGATTTTCTTTGTAACACGATGCAAATCTACTCTTTGTTTCAATGACGGGATGTGACGAACGGTAAAAAGGGACTTATTTAGTCTAGCAAGTTTTTTCTTTGCTTCTTTTAAATTTCTCTCAATATATTGATATTCCTTCCTCGTTAACCGATGTTTTCGTAAAAAGGCTTGTTTCATTATGACAGACGTTCCAAAATAGGCAATTCCGCCACCTAATAAGGCATACCCAGACGAAAGTAGGAAGGTTTGGTCAAACGCAAACATACTTATTAACCAGACAGTAACCGTTGTCGGCACTGAAATGAACGATTTAACAATAAAAGCAAGCAATTGATTCATACAATCGACTCCTAACATTCTGTCTTACTATTATATACGAACCAGCTCAAACGTTGGTTTCAAAAACTTTTGAGGGAAAATCTGGTGTGATCTTATAGTTTTAGTTTTGCGAAATTTGTGGATGAAGGACTTTGCTGCGGTTTATTCTCTGCGTTCGGGTCTTCATCAGCTCGATGAAGGACTTTACTACGGTCCTAGCGCTACGTTCGGGTCTTCATAACCGCGATGAAGGACTTTACTACTGTGCTAGCGCTACGTTCGGGTCTTCATCGCCTCTATGAAGAGAATTTCCACGAAGTTCAACCAGCGTTTTCCCCTTGATCACTTCTATGAAGAGGATTTCCGCTCAATTTACCCAACGTTTTCCCCTTCATACACTCGATAAAGGGGATATCTACCACACTCGCGCCTCGTTTTCCTCTTCATCAATCTGTTCTTCCTCACGTTAACTATACTATAAGATATGTATTCGAACTATGGACCTAGAAATTACAAGAATCTAAGACTTGAGGCGTATTTTTACGTTTTTCCTGAAAATGAATTTGGTTCTTTTTCCTTTACTAGCCTAATTATGGTCATTTTTTCAAAATTATAGTAAATAATCTGGAATTTTTACATAGTATGTAGTATAGTACATTATATTACTAATGCACTAAGGTACATAATCACCTAAGGAGGTGTTTATATGAAGTTTAAGCAGGATGGCACAAAGCCAATCTATGTGCAAATTTCAGAATGGATTGAGACAGAAATCTTAAGTGGCGCGATACCAGAGGATCACAAGGTGTTTTCTCAGTATCAGCTTGCAGAAATGTTCAATATTAATCCCGCTACTGCTGCAAAGGGACTGAATCTCCTTGCAGATGAAAACATTCTATATAAAAAGCGTGGCTTAGGCATGTTTGTAACACCGAACGCCAAACAATTTATTTTAGAGAAAAGGAAAAGTCAAACAATGAAAAATCTCATTTTCGAACTTGTGATGGAGTCTGAGCGATTAGGGGTTAATGAAGAAGAATTAGTCAATTTGATTAAGGCAGAAAAAGAACGGCAAAGGGGGAATCATGATGAACGCAATTGAGTTTCAAAATGTATCTAAACTTTACGGAGGCTTTAAAGCATTAGATAATCTGACTTTTACAATTGAGCCAAATACGATAACGGGGGTTATTGGTAGAAATGGAGCAGGAAAAACAACTCTTTTAAAAATAATCGCTGGTTATTACCCAGTTTCTTCAGGAGAGGTTCGTGTTTTTTCGGAGGACCCGTTTAATAATTTAAAGATATCTTCCAATCTTATTTTTATTGATGATAATATGGCCTTCCCTCCTTGGCTGAACTTAACTGAACTATTAGATGCTAGTGCAAAGTTCTATCCTAATTGGGACGGTGAATTGGCAAAACGGCTATTCGATTATTTCGATTTTAATCCAAAGCAACTTCACCATCATCTTTCAAAAGGTATGAAAAGTACATTTAATATGATCATCGGTCTCTCTTCCCACTGCCCAATTACAATCTTTGATGAACCTACAACAGGAATGGATGCGGCCATTCGTAAAGATTTTTACAAGGCGTTATTGAAAGATTACATCGCACACCCTAGAACCATCCTCTTTTCTAGCCACCTGCTAAACGAAATTGATAGTATTTTGGAAAATGTTCTCCTCATACGGAACGGAAGTGTTGCGCTTCATGAATCGATCGATGATTTGAAGGAGTTTGCAGTTGGACTACGTGGGAAATCAACCGTCATTAAAAAAGTAACAAATGGTATGGAGGTCATTTATGTAGAGGATTTCGGGAATGATTACACGTATTCCGTTGTAAAGGATGTTTACCCAGAAGCAACATGGTTGGAAGCGAAGAAACTCGGAATTGAGCTCACCCCGGTTGCAACTGAAGACCTTTGTGTATATCTCACCGCAAAGAATAAAGGGGGTATAAATGATGTATTTAACTAATGCTAGTTTACTTGATATCGTAAAAAATCAGCTATTTTTTAAGGTGAAGGCTTATTATGGTACGTTTACAAGCCTTGCAACTGTTCAGGCGATTGCGCTTTTGTTTTCTTTTAATGGAGTAGGACAGATGGGGCTTGGTGGGAATGTGTCAATTTCAAGTTACTCCGGAAGCATGATTTTTGTTTTTACCGCCTTTTGGGCTTTTATTACAGCAATCACACTATCCACAAAACCCTATCATTATATTGATTTTTCATTTGTAACAAACAGAATGAGTAGTCATCTTTCAACAATTGGGATGTTGATCATTTATTCATTTATTGCCAGCATCACTTCCACTTTTGCTGGGATTCTTTTACGGGTAATCTTGTATTTCAATGGAAGCAATAAGATTATTGCGAACCATTTTTTCCTCCCATTCTCTGATATGCTTGTTGGCATATATATCGGTACATTATATCTGCTTTTGTTTGCAACACTCGGTTATCTAATCGGGATGTTTACGCAAATAAACAAACTTTTTGGCTTTGCGATTCCTGCCCTTGTAATTGGTTGGGCTATTTATGAAATACAATCATTTGATACGTTTACAGGGTTTACGTTTTTTGCACACGAATCATCTATCCTTGTATTTACACTTAAGATTGTTGTTACAGTCGCAGTTATGATGTGGATTGTAATAGCTGCAACTAATCGATTGGAGGTTCGAAAATAATGTCAGCAATCGGTACATTGATACTTCCTATCATTATTTTATTTATCCTTGCGACTATTTTAATATCTGTATTTTTCGGTAAAAAATTCAAAGGTGTAAAGAGTACCAAAATTTTACTAGGAACATATTTAATCATGTTAACAGCGTCTGTGATTGTTTATTATTGTATCCCTACATCCAGCTTTGAAAAATCTGAAAATAGTACTCAGGATTTGACTTATGAACAAATAAATCAAGCGATTCACCAAGGGAGAATTGAAAATTTTGAAACCATAAAAGAAAAAGAAAAATGGGAAATTCCATTCGATCATGACGAACTTAATATTAAACCATTGGATAATCTGAACATGCAGACCGTTTTTGACCGTAACGAAAATGACGATAACATCATTGAAGTCATCTATTATGTAGCAAATACAAATTTCAACGGTTACGATTTTTATGAAGAAATCCCATCGCCCACTGTTTCGATCGAAAATAACCATTTGCTAGTCATTTCTCCAATGGATTATTCGATTAAACTAAATAGCTTTCATAATGATTTTGTAATCTCACAATTTAAAGGTGGCGGCATTATGGATGAATTTGATAATAGGTTCAACGATGATAAACCACTGAATTATGATTTTCTTTTAATCAGAGTTCCGAAAAACCTCGAAATAACGGGGAGCGAGTTTGTTAACTTTATCGGAGAATAAGTCCACAAGAAAAGGAAGGGCTCTCCCTTCCTTTTTTTAGGCATACTTCTGTTTGTTTGGTTCTTTTAATACGGTTGAATAGCTATAAAGCAGATTCTTAAAAATCGCATCCCATTTTTGAGATAGTGCATATTTTCTTCCTTCCAAGCCCATTCGATTTCGAACCCCATCATTTTCTAACAGTTGTTGAATGGTATTCATCATTTCAGCTGATTGACCAGGTTCACACAAATAACCTGTAATTCCTTCTTGAACAATATTCCTAACGCCTCCTGCATTCACCCCAACAACTGGTGTACCACTTGCCAGTGCTTCAAGTACGACATTTCCAAAGGTTTCAGAAGAAGACGGGAAGATAAACAAATCCGATGCCGCATACACCTCAGCCAATTCCTCCCCCTTTAAAAAGCCTGTAAAACTCATATTTGATGGTGCTACATCCTCCATTTTTCTGCGCGAAGGTCCATCACCAACAATAACCCATTGGATCTGTTCACTCCACTCTTCCGGTAAAGACTTAGCCATTTCAACTAACAAATCTATATTTTTTTCCGGCGCTAATCGCCCCACATAAGTTAACATAAACTTTTTGGAGACCTGATATCTTTCTCGAACAATGTTCTTATTATAGTAAGGATTGAATAATTCGCAATCAACCCCATGAGTCCATATTTCTATATCTGAAAATCCTTTGTCTTCAAGCTGATTTTTTGTCACAAGTGATGGAACATACAGCTTTTGAAATGGCCGATGAAACCATTTCATATAAGACCATAACGGATTAGATAAAAATTGCAAATCATAATACTGTAGATAATAATCAAAATCTGTATGATAGGAGCCTACAAGCGGAATATTTAACTTCTTTGCATAATAGCTTCCACACCATCCAATATTGAAAGGAGTCGCGACATGTATGATATCGGGTGAAAATCGTTCTAACTCCGCACGAATTTTGTGCATATTTGGAAATGCAAGTCTGCACTCTGGATACAAGAAAAAGGATAAGCTTTTAAATCGGTGGATATGGCTAGATACATATTCCTTTGAGTCAGACATTGGAGCAAATACCTTAACTTCAATTTCTTGTTCATTTAAGTAATCAGTGAACCTTTTTAATGTACGAGCAACACCATTCACCTCTGGATAATAAGTATCTGTAAATATCGCTATTTTCATAAGATCCCCCTTAAGGTAGATTCCATTAATTGATTAACGAAAGAAAAGCTAATAATCCCAGCTGTGGTTCCTAGAATTCCACCGACCATTACGTCAGAAGGATAATGTAACCCTAGGAAGATTCTCGACATCCCAACACAGATTCCGATTGGAAGAAGGATGATTGAAAGGGTTGGCATATATAAAATAAATGGAATAATAACTGAAAAAATGGCCGTTGTATGTCCAGAAGGAAAAGAGTGATCTTTTAATGCTTTTATAGGAAACTTTGATTTTTCCAAGATTAAATAGGGTCTTTTCCTAGGGTACAGTTTCTTAATGGCTTGAACAGGTATATGACTAATGGCAAGGGAAAGTGCACTAGCCATCGCCGTTAACCTTGATTGATTTGTTGTTAAAAAGGCCAATGCAAGACAAGTAACTATTGTAAAAGTAGCACCGCCTAAAAATGTGATTCTAGTAAAGAAAAAATGGAGCAGTTTTTTATCATAATGTTGGTTTACCTTTTGAAAAATTCGGCAATCAGCATTATAGATAGAAAGAAAAAGCTTCATGATTCAAATCTCCCCTTAGTTTTACAGCCTTTTTGTTAAATTATTGACCACTTTGGGTCTGCCAATCGAGACATATAACAGTGGATATTTCTGTACCTCTTCTAGTGAGTAGCAATTTCTTCCGTCGATCACTTTCGGTTCATTCATATATAAGCTGTATAGGTGTAAGGGATATTGTTTAATTTGCTCCCATTCTGTTGCAATGATCGCTAGGTCGGCCCCTTGAATCGCACTTGAAATGTCATCCGTATAATCAATGGCATTTCCAAACACTTCTATCGCATTTTTAATTGCGACAGGATCATATGCCATGACACTAGCGCCATTCATCAGTAATTCTTTAATAATTGTGATTGAAGCCGCTTCTCGAATGTCATCTGTATCTGGTTTGAAAGAAAGACCTAATACGGCAACCCTGCTTCCCTTTACAGATTTCAAAATCTCTTTTGCCTTCACAACAGGAAATGACTTTTGACGGTTGTTAACTCCAATAACGGCTTCAAGTAATTCAAAATGATGTCCCAAACTTCCTGATGTATGCATCAATGCTCTTGTATCTTTTGGAAAACAGGAACCTCCATAGCCAAGCCCCGCTTTTAAGAAATAAGGTCCAATCCGTTGATCCTTCCCGATTCCGTACGTTACATCATCGATATTTGCTCCTACCTTTTCACACATTCTAGCAATCTCATTTATAAAGCTTATTTTTGTTGCAAGAAAGGCATTTGAGGCATATTTAATCATTTCTGCACTGTTTATATCTGTTTTAACGATTGGAATTTTTAAAGGGAGATAGATTCTTTCGAGTACTGTTGCAACCTCATCGTTATCTGCTCCAATTACAATTCGATCTCCATAGAAAAAATCAAAAACTGCGGATCCTTCACGAAGGAATTCTGGATTCGAAACGATCTCCACCTTAAGAGTTGGAAGCTTTTTAGAATCAATGATTCGTTTCATTTTTTCATTTGTTCCCACAGGAACGGTGCTTTTTGTGCATATGATTACATCTTTCTCAACATGAACTGCGATTGTTTCGATAACATCATAGACAAAAGTAAGGTTTGCAGTACCATCTTCATTTTGTGGAGTACCTACTGCGATAAAAATAAGATCAGCCTGGGTGTAGGCGTAGCGTGGATTTGTCGTAAAATACAGCCTCCCTTCTATCAGGTTTTTCTGTAGAAGTGGCTCTAACTCTGGTTCATAGATGGGAGAATACCCTTCTTGCAGCTTTGCTATTTTGTCAACTTGGATATCTATGCAAATGACTTCATGCCCAAGTTCTGCTAAACAAACACTTGTAACTAGCCCCACATACCCTGCACCTGCAATCGTAATCTTCATCTAACCCCTCCATTAGCCTTTTACTTCATCTTATCGAAAAATTGCGATTATTTAATTTAGCCAGAGTTAAGAATTTGTAAAGTTTTGGTATAGAGTGCAGGTATGAAAAAAAGGAAGGGGGAGCCCCCTTCCTTTTAGTTCTAACTAACCATCTTTTCCTCCACAAAGCGAGTACGTTGGATGTGAATGAGTCTAGCTGATAACCCGACACCCGCTGCAAGTAAGCCAAATGTCAAGCCAAGCCAGTAACCGGCAGCTCCTAAATCCGTGAAGTGAGCAAGCCCCCAGCCAGCAGGTAAGCAGACGAGCCAATAGGCTACCAAAGTCATTACGAATGCAATATTAACATCCTTGTATCCCCTTAGCGCAGCCTGCGCTGTTGCTTGAATAGCATCGGATACTTGGAAGAATAAAGCGTAAATTAAGAATTGTGCCGTTAACGTGATGACCGCTGTTTCTGTTGAATAAAGTCCCGCCACTTCAAAGCGGAAGACAATTACAAATAGCCCAGTTATTAGCGCAATGATCATCGAAAGAGCGACCCCTAGCCAACTATAAATTTTCGCATCTTTAAATCGCTTTGCCCCTACCTCAAATCCAACTAGAACGGTTAACGCCATTGAAATGCTCACCGGAATCATATAGAGGAACGAAACAATATTCAGTGCGGATTGATAGGCTGCAACGGTTGTAACTGAAAATTTACTAATTAATATCGTTACAACGGCAAACATACTTGTTTCAAAAAAAGTGGATAACCCCATCGGGATACCAATTTTTAAAATTTCCTTACTTTCTTTAAATGTAAAACCTCTAAGTCCCACAAATACTTTATAGGAAGAAAATGGTTCCTTCGTAATGACGATAAAAGCTGTTATCCCAACAATCACCCAATACGTAATGGAAGTCGCTAAACCAGCTCCCCCACCACCAAGTGCCGGAAAGCCCCAAGCACCAAAGATTAACACATAGTTTAAGAATAGATTAATAGGTACAGATACCAATAAAACAAACATAACGACTCTTGTAATCCCTAATGCATAGATAAATGACCGCAGTACATTAAAGATGAACAAGGGAATGATTCCAAAGCTCAACCCAACTAAGTAGTCATGTGCTGTCTGATGAACACTATCTTGCAAATTCATCATTGATAACAACGGATTTAAAAAGAGAACCCCTGCTAAAATTACCACAAAGCCAATAATGAAGCTTAAATAGATTCCACTTGAAACAACTGTCGATACTTCATTACTTTTCTTTTCACCAAATTTTTGCGCAGCAATAGGTGAGACTGCAAGCAAAATGGCACTTATCCCTGTAAAAATCGGATTCCATATGGATGATCCAATCGCAACCCCGGCCAAATCAGAGGAATTAAATCTACCAGTCATAATTGTATTAAAAAATACCATTGAAAACATACTTAACTGTGTGATTAAAATGGGAATCAACATGATAAAAATCAATTTTATTTTTTCTCGAATGGTGTTTGTTTCGTACATGATTTTTCTCCTTCAACAAAATCGAGCACATAACCATAATTATATTCCATCTCACATTGAAATGAATACTTTTTTACTTTGCCTTTACATTGTTTTCATATTTTAATTGCCAATTTTCTGTTATATTGTAAGTAGATTACAAGACTTTCGTAGGATGGAGGGCCATATGTCAAGACTCACAGATTATTTACTGGTCATCTCATTTGACTGCTTATCATCACTTGATTTTCCAATTATTAAAGAGCTTCCCAATTTTAAGAAACTACTAGAGCACGCATCGTTTTGCAGGAATGTTGAAACCATCTATCCTTCTGTAACCTATCCATGCCATGCAACGATAGTGACTGGGAGATATCCAAAAAATCATGGAATCGTGAATAATACATTTCTTCAGCCCGGTCGCCTATCTCCAGATTGGTATTGGCACAGACAACATGTAAAAGGAACGACCCTTTACGATGAAGCTAAAAAGGCTGGGATGAAGACTGCTGCCCTTTTATGGCCCGTTACTGCAAAGGCAAAAATCGATTACAATATGCCAGAGATTTTTGCAAATCGACCATGGCATAATCAAATCTTTGTTTCTTTATTTAATGGCAGTCCGCTATATCAATTGGACATGAATCGGAAGTTTGGACATCTTCGTAAAGGGCTTAGTCAGCCTGAGCTCGATGATTTCGTACTGGAGTCAACCGTTGAAACCATTAAAACGAGAAAACCTAATCTCATGCTTGTCCATTTTGTCGACTTGGATTCACAACGCCATTATCATGGATTTTCATCTGATGAAGCAATGGCAGCCCTTCGTCGCCATGACGAAAGACTGGGTAGGATCATGAATGCACTAAAAGAAAGTGGAACCTATGAAAAAACTACAATCATTGCATTAGGTGACCATAGTGCATTGGATGAATCCAGGGCGGTTAAGCTGAATGTTTTATTCAGGAAGGCAGGTCTTATTACCGTAAATACGGATGGTAAAGTAATAGATTGGAAGGCATACTGCAAAAGCTGTGATGGCTCTGCATATATTTATCTTAAAGAGAAAAACGATACAAAAACAAAAGAACAGGTTAGAACCCTTTTAACAGAGCTAATTGAACATGCGGACAACGGAATCGAACGAATTCTTTCAAGTAGTGAAGCGAAGGAAAAAGGGGCAGATGACAATGCTGCGTTCATGATCGAAGCACGGCTTGGCTACTATTTCAAGGAGCAGCTAGATGGTGAGTATATCGATGAAATTCAAGCTGAGGATGTACGTGAAAAACGCTATACCTTCGCAAGCCATGGCTACTCACCCGAAAAGGAGAACTACACAACCGTTCTCATCGCCTCCGGAAAAGGAATTCGCCCAAACATTGAAATACCTGCTATGCATCTAGTAGATGAAGGGCCAACATTTGCCAGACTATTAGGCCTAGATTTAGGAAAAACAGACGGTCATGCGATTGAGGAACTACTAGCGGACCATGGGGGTTGACCATGGGTGACCATGGGGACGGTTCTCCTGGTTCCTTAAAATTGTTTAAAGGTGACTTGAGAGACTGACACTTTAAGTGGGGACCACAAGAACCGTCCCTCTGGTTTCACAAAATTAAAAAGGGGGTTATGGGATGAGATCGTTTACGAAAGAGGAATCGAGTTGGATGTATTATGATTGGGCTAATTCAGCTTATTCAATTATTATTACAACGGCTGTTTTTCCGATTTTTTACAAAGCTGCTGCCACAAATGCTGGTGTGAATGCTGCAGATTCGACAGCATATCTTGGCTATACAATCGCCATTTTTACCTTTATCTTAGCGATGATTGGACCCATTTTAGGAACAATCGCAGATTATCAAGGCTACAAAAAGAAATTTTTCACTTTCTTCTTTGCATTAGGCGTTTCGGCAACGGCCTTATTAGCTTTTGTACCAAGTGATAATTGGTTGCTCTTATTAATCGTTTATACGTTTGCTGCATTAGGTTCAACAGGGGCCAATGTTTTCTATGATGCCTTTCTCGTTGACGTCACAACTGAAGATAAAATGGACCGTGTTTCTGCACGTGGATATGGGTTAGGCTATATTGGTAGTACCATTCCGTTTTTACTTGCAATCGCCATTATCCTACTTGCACAAAAAGAAATTTTACCGATTTCAGCAACGGTTGCTAGCAAAATAGCATTTATCATTACAGCCATTTGGTGGGGCCTTTTTTCCATCCCATTATTTAAAAATGTTCATCAACGCTACTATATTGAACGAGAACCTAATCCAATCGCCAGTAGTTTCAAACGACTTGGAACAACCTTTAAGGAAATCAAAAAATACCGAGCTGTGTTTTTGTTCTTAGTTGCTTACTTCTTTTATATCGACGGGGTTGGTACAGTTATTTCCATGTCAACAGCATATGGAACAGACCTAGGAATCAGTGCTACAAATTTATTAATTGTGTTATTTGTGACACAGGTTGTGGCTGCACCATTCGCGGTCCTTTATGGTCGATTGGCACAAAAATTCACAGGTAAAAAGATGTTGTATGTCGGCATTTTCGTTTATATCATTGTCTGTGTGTATGCCTTTTTCTTAAAAACAACTCTTGATTTCTGGATCCTCGCCATGCTTGTTGCCACTTCTCAGGGAGGAATCCAGGCATTAAGCCGTTCTTATTTTGCAAAGCTTGTCCCTAAACAAAAGGCAAATGAGTTTTTTGGATTCTATAATATTTTTGGAAAGTTCGCATCTATTATGGGTCCGTTACTAGTCGGAGTAACCGCTCAAATGACAGGTCATTCCAATATGGGTGTATTCAGCTTAGTTATCCTCTTTATCATTGGTTTTATCGTATTAACACGAGTTCCAGCACCTAGTGAGGTTAAGTAAAGCAAATCCTCATTCTCAATGTTATAATGAAAAAAACATGAGAAATGGGGACAAATAATGGATAAGAAAGAACTTGAATACAAAATTCGGGAACTAAAATTAGACTATGTACGCCTTCAAAATGATTTAGAAAAGTTAGATTCTGTGAATGGCAACATCTCACCACTGGAACGTCAAATCGCAGAAATTGAGGATGAGATTAGCACCCTATCTAGAAAATTGCGCGAATTGTAAAAGGAGTTGCAACCAATTGGTTGCAACTCTCTTTTATATAAACGAAATGGTTCTTGCAATCGAATTCAGATGGGCATCATCCGCCCATAAAATGAAATAATTGTAGGTTGAACCTTCAATTTGAACTGGGGTAGGATATCTGACTATAGCAGCTGCCTGACGGTTCATTTCAGGCGGTTGGTCTGAAGATGGATAGATCAGACAAGCCTCTTGTCCACGAATTCTCGTCTGGAAAATACGAGGTGATGAGCCATATGGCATCAATTTGTGAAAGGCTTCCCCCCTACACACTTCATGAATATCATCCCCACCACCAATTGCTGAAATTTGAAAGAAACCATCCACTCCTTCATATCTCTCCGTATCTACCTGCTGCCAGTGTGATGGATATTGAAACCGAACTCTATACGTTTTATTTGTATATACCCCTTTAGTAGGACGAACATTCCCTGAAGACCAGCTTAGCAATTTGAGGTTCCTTAGTCAGGATGATAGGATTCGGATTTTGTATTGCGATCAACCACATTTCAGTTGCAAATTCTTGTTCTGAGCAACCTGATAAATAGGCAATTGACTGGGAATCTTGAGACCATGTAACAGGTGTTGCAAAGCAAGAAGATGTTGTAAGAATTCGTTCATTGTCACCACGTTTTCCTACTATACGAATTTGATTATAATATCCTGTTCCTTCGCTATAAGCAGTCGCACTAAATGCGATCATCTGAGAGTCCGGGGACCATGTTGGATCATAATTTTTTGCTTGTTCTCCACCTTGAATTTCGTACACCTCACCTGATGTCACATCCACTGTACGGATAAGTGAAATACTAGCTCCTGGTGTTGTATAAAGGACAAATGTTCCGTCAGGTGAAAGGGAAACCTCATTTAATGGCCCTTCTGTATTATTTGTAATTTGTCTCCTCTTAGATCCATTTGTCTCAATACGGAATAATTGCTGATTACCTGAAGAGTCAACTCCTTGAAACAATAGCTCTCGCCCGCTTGGAAACCACTGGGCATCTGAAGCACCAGGTTCTGAAATACTTGTTGCTCGATAAGTCAAAATATCATACATCATAATGTGGTTTCGCGTTGTATAGGCTAGCATCCGATGATTGGGAGCCCAATCAAGTGTAATGTCCTCATTAGGACCGATTTGGTCAATAGCCGCGATTCTGCCAGTTGAAAGATCAATCACATACACAATTCGATTTTTCCCTACAAATGCAATTTTTCGATTATCACCTGACCAAATAGGCTTAGAAAAGGAATCGGCTAATCCGTTTGTAAGCTGCACCCTATTTCCACTTTGAACATGAAAAAGCCATATATCATATTGCCCAACACGACCTGCAGTATATGCAATCATTCCAGTTGGTCGTACTCTGTAATTTACAGACAAAAGACAAACCTCCTACCTATAGATATCTTTTGCCTATTTTATTCATACAGCCTGAATAGGTTCATCTATACTACTTTCGTCTATATATTTATTTACGCACATTCCCTGAGAATAGTTTGTCCTCCCTAGCCATAGAGTTATAGAAAAGGAGGAGAGTAAAATGAATCAAACATTGTCTACTATGAAACTTATACGCTATGTAGTAGCATTTGTATTTATTACATCTGGGACCATGAAGCTTCTTAGCAGTGAACTAAGCTCCGTCTTTCTAAATCTACCATTACCTGCACCCGAACTTATCATGTATGTTGTCGCTATTCTTGAAATCGTTTGTGGGATCCTTCTAGCTATCAATAAGGAAGTTAAAAAAGCAACGATTCCATTACTTATCATAATCCTTGCAGCAATCCTTTTGGTTAAAATTCCCATCCTACATACAGGCTTTCTACAATTTGCCTTTGCTGTAAGACTTGATATTGTGTTGCTGGCATTATTATACATTCTTTATAAATCACACCATAAATAATTGAGAAATTATCCTTGAATGGAAACATTAAACAGATTGCAAACGCAATCTGTTTATTTTTTGAATATAATGACTCCAAAAACCCTGTCAATTAACCTAAGATTTAAAACCTTATAAAGTATTGACGCAACTTAGAATTTTCTTATGTTTGACATAGTGTAACAATTTCAATTATTATACCAATATACTATTTTGGAGGTTATGTTATGTCAGACTATAATAGACAGAAAATTGTGGACAGTGTTCCTCAAAAGGGATTCTTCGGACACCCTAAAGGGCTATTCACTCTTTTCTTCACGGAATTCTGGGAGCGATTCTCATACTATGGTATGAGAGCCATTCTATTATTCTACATGTATTATGAAGTATCTGATGGAGGCCTTGGACTTGATCAACATACAGCTATGGCGATTATGTCTATTTATGGGTCACTTGTTTATATGTCAGGGGTTATCGGTGGATGGTTAGCAGACCGAATCTTTGGTACTTCTAAAGCGGTATTTTATGGTGGTATTCTAATCATGCTAGGTCATATTGCTCTTGCAATTCCTGGTAACATTTCACTATTCTTTGTGTCAATGGTTCTGATTGTCCTTGGTACAGGTTTACTAAAACCTAACGTTTCTAGTGTTGTTGGGGAAATATACAGTGAAAAAGATACACGTCGTGATGCTGGATTTAGTATCTTCTATATGAGTATTAACCTCGGTGGATTCCTTTCTCCACTTATTGTAGGTGAAGTTGGATTAAGGCATAATTTCCATTGGGGCTTCGGAATTGCTGCAATCGGGATGTTCTTCGGATTACTATTCTTTGTTTTCACAAAGAAAAAGAATCTTGGTCTTGCAGGTACAATTGTTCCAAATCCACTTGCAGCAAATGAAAAGAAAAAAGTGTATACACAGATTGCTGTTGGTATAGTTATAGTTGCAATTTTAATTGCTGTTGGAATTCCAGCCGGTTTCCTAACATTTGATTCATTTATCGCACTTATTGGTATTCTTGGTTTCTTAATTCCTACTATTTATTTTGTTACGATGTATCGTAGTTCAAAAACATCAGATGTTGAGCGTTCAAGAGTATTAGCGTATATTCCTTTATTCTTAGCTGCCGTTATGTTCTGGTCTATCCAAGAGCAAGGAGCAACGATTCTTGCCAATTATGCTGATACACGAACACAATTACAATTTGCAGGCTTTAATATTTCTCCAGCCTGGTTCCAATCTTTAAACCCATTATTCATTATTATGTTTGCGCCTGTTTTTGCATGGTTATGGGTTAAGCTTGGAAATCGTCAACCTTCTGTTCCGAAAAAGTTCTCATTAGGTTTGCTTTTTGCTGGTCTTTCTTTCCTTGTGATTCTATTACCAGCATATTTTGGTGGAACAGATTCATTAGTTAATCCACTTTGGTTAGTGCTAAGTTACTTCATTGTTGTTATTGGGGAATTATTAATTTCACCTGTCGGACTTTCCGCTACAACAAAATTAGCTCCTGCAGCTTTTACGGCTCAGATGATGAGTTTATGGATGCTTTCAAACGCCGCTGCACAAGCACTTAACGCACAACTTGTTAAATTCTATACACCTGAAACAGAAATGACTTATTTTGGAGTAATTGGTGGGGCATCAATCGTTTTAGGTATTATCCTATTATTCGTATCACCTAAGATTCAAAAGTTCATGAAGGGTGTTAACTAATAATTAGTTCTTTTTTATAAAAAAAAACGACATATCAAGTAGCGTGAGAGTTAACTCACGCTACTTTTTTATTTAATGAAGATTACTTTATTGAGAGGCTAAGTTCAAGTAGTATAGTACGAATTGGAAATTCTTTTTGGGACTCACTCTCTGCTTTTTCTGGTTTATGCTGTCAGAATCTACCCTGGATTCCGACTCACTTTCTGCTTTTTCTGGTTCATGCTGTCAGAATCTACCTTGGTTTACGACTCACTCTCTATTTTTTCCGCTCGTGCTGTCAGAATCAACCATGGTTTCCGACTCACTCCATGCTTTTTTCCTCTCATGCTGTCAGAATCAACCCTGGATTCCGACTAATACTCTGCTTTTTTCCGCTCGTTCTGTCAGAATCACCTATACTTTTGAACTCGCTTCAGGCCATATTTAATCGATTTATTCGTATACAAAAAAAAGACCTGTTCGCATCTGAACAGGTCTTTTTGTATCATAAGTTTTTTATAAACAATCTCACAACATCTGCACCGCCGATAAATAGGCCGAGAGATGTGCCTAGGTTACACAAAACAATAATTAACAAAATCCGAGTTACTTTGTTATGCCAGAAGCCCTTTACACTATAGACATCTGTTGAAAGTGTTTCAAAGTCTTTTACACTAGGACGGCGTAGAAAAGCTTGGACAAATCCCGCTATCCATCCTGCAGCAATTAGAGGATGCATAACCCCGATTGGTGCTGCAAAAAAGGCGGTCACAATCGTAAGGGGATGTCCTAAAGCAATCGCAGCACCAATAGCTGAAAAAGAGCCTGTCCACAAGACTAAGCTTATGGTTTGCTGCATGCCTGCTTCTGGGTTAGCAATAAAGGTATAGGCAATGATGGCCACGATTAAAATCGGAATCGCCCAACCAATAATTTTTGGCGCCTTTGATTTAGGCGGCAACTGCGTAAGCTTCTTCAAATCATGTTCTCTTTTAATTTCTTCCTTGATACCAGGTACGTGTGCCGCCCCAAGTACGGCTACTACTTTTTCTCCTGGAGCCTGTTTGATCTTCTGTGCCAAATACTGATCACGCTCATCAATGAGTGGCGTTTTTAATTTGGGAAAGCTCGTCGAAAATTCGGTAAGCATTGAATTCAGCATATCCTTGGATTTCATTTTTTCAAGTTCTTCCTCAGTAATCGTTTCGTTGCTGAAAATGCTATAAATAATGGACATTAATAATTTCATTTTTCCTGTAAATCCGACCGCATTCCAAATCCGTGAAAATGTTATTTGAATGTTTCGGTCTGCTAAAACTAATTCGGCCCCTACTTCTTTCGCGGACTCGATTCCCTGCATCATTTCTTGTCCGGCATTGATTCCAAATTGACTAGCCATTCGCTTTTGGAATGAGGAAATCGCTAGGTTCATGAGAAGCAAAGTGGCCTTCTTCTCTTTGATGACCTTAAAGATGTCCGTTTCTTTCCATTTGTTACCTTCCATCATGGATTGATATCTTTGTTCATCAAGTTCAATACAAACCGAATCAGGCTTTTCTGCTTCGATAACTTCCTTAACCTGTTCAGCGCTATGCTTGGAAACGTGAGCTGTTCCGATTAATATGTATTCCTTACCATCTAATTCGATCCTTATAATATTTTCTTCAGACATAATGACCTTCCTTATAAATGCTCAATTTGTGTATATGTTTAATTCTAAACTAGAATGGCATAGATTTAAATTCTTTTATTTCATAAAACGGCTCGAAGTGTTGAAAACGTAGATTTCATTTGGAAATGATATACTTTAAATAAGAGTTAATTAATAATGTGAGGGATTTATAGTGATTAAAATAGTAACAGATAGCTCAGCAGATCTTCCAAATGAGTTGCTAAAAAAATATAATATAACAGCTGTTCCCATGAACGTTTCGATTGAAGGTGTTGATTACAGAGAAGGTGTTGATTTAACACCAAAAGAATTCTTTAATAAAATGTTTGCGACAGCACAACTACCAAAGACTTCTCAGCCATCTCCTGCTATTTTTGCAGAAGCGTATTCCAAGTTCCCAGTTGATTCAGAGATTCTATGTTTGACAATTTCATCCGGATTAAGTGGCACCTATCAATCAGCAACCATAGCAAAGGGCCTTACTGAGAATAAAGTAACTGTCTTTGATACTCTAGCAGGCTCTTTAGGGCATGGCATACAAATTATAAGAGCTGCTGAACTAGCTGAAAATGGACTTTCAATTGAGGAAATCGTCGCAAACCTTACCAAATACCGCGAAAACATGAATATTTTCATTTTGCTTGATACGCTAGAGAATATAGTAAAAGGCGGTCGATTAAGCAAATTTCAAGGCTCTCTTGCCAAGCTCTTAAATATAAAGGTTTTATTACAAAGAGGAGATGGCGGCACCGTAGAAACTCTTGAAAAAATCCGTGGGAAAAAGAAATCCCAAAAAGCATTAATGGAAATAATTAAAGAATCAAAAAAGGACTTCTCTGAAACCATTTTTGGTATCACTCACACAGGTAACATTGAAGAAGCCGAGGCAATAAAAAATGAAATCATTGCCCAGTTTCATCCAAAAGAAGTCATGGTAAATTATATGGGTGCAACAATGGGAACTTACGCGGGTAGGGGTGGCATGATTATTTCGTATTCATAATAAAAAGGGACCTAGCATGAACATGCTTTCGGTCCCTTTCCCCTTTTATCCTGGGAACGACTTATCGTTTTCTGTTAACGAGCCTGAAGGATTATCTTCGTGCTTGTAATCATTCACCCAATAGTCAGCATTCTTAATTCCAAGCTTAACTGGATCAAAGACTGGATCTAGTCCTGCCTTACGTTGCTTCTCGTAGTCCTTCAATGTGACCAATGCAGGTTTTGCTAATATGAGAATGGCAATAACATTCAGCCAAACCATTAAACCTAATCCAACATCACCAAATGCCCAAGCAAGTTTAGCCTCATTCACAGTTCCGTAGGTCATCGATCCTAATAAAACAATTTTTAATATAAACATGGCTACCCTACTATCCCTACCTCTTATTAAATAAGCGATATTTGTTTCTGCCATGTAGTAGTATGCCATAATTGTTGTAAAGGCAAAGAAGAATAAGGCAATCGCTGTAAATCCAGCACCAAACCCTGGTAGTGCAGTTTCAACAGCTGCTTGTGTAAACGCTGGCCCCGCTTCAACCGTTTCTCCTAAGTTATTTACAATGAATGATTTATCTTCCGCCTGAACATTATACATTCCTGTAAATAAAATCATAAATGCTGTCGCTGAACAAACTAATAATGTATCAATGTAGACAGCAGAAGCTTGAACTAAACCTTGTTTAGCCGGATGGGATACTTCCGCAGCTGCTGCTGCGTGTGGCCCTGTACCTTGACCAGCTTCATTTGAGTAAATACCACGTTTTACTCCCCATGCGATTGCCATCCCAATAATCCCGCCAAATGCTTGCTCAGCTCCGAATGCGCTCTTAAAAATTAAAGCAATTACTGCTGGTAACTGACCGATGTTCATAATCATAATAATGATTGCCATAATAATATAACCGATAGCCATAAATGGTACCACATACTGTGCAACGTTTGCTATCCTCTTAATACCACCAAAAATAATGGCACCAATTAACACAACCAAGATAGCTGCAGTTACCCATTTATTAATTCCAAATGCATTGTCCAATCCAGCAGCAATCGAATTCGATTGGATTCCTGGCATTAGAAATGCCATTGCGAGAAGTGCAGCAAGAGCAAATATAATACCATACCATTTCCAACCGATTCCTTTTTCTATGTAATACGCTGGTCCACCACGATATTGACCATCTTGCTTTTCTTTGTAAATCTGTGCTAATGTCGATTCAATGAATGAAGTTGATGCCCCAATAAAGGCAATCGCCCACATCCAGAAAACGGCACCTGGTCCACCAAATGCAATAGCGGTAGCTGTTCCTGCTATGTTACCTGTTCCAACACGACCTGATAGAGAAACAGCCAATGCTTGGAAGGATGAAACCCCCGCATCAGAGCTTTTTCCTTTGAACATAAGGGATGTCATATCTTTGATGTGCCTTACCTGTAAAAAACGAGTTAAAATTGAAAATAAAAGTCCTACACCAAGCATTCCATAAATCATGACCGGGCTCCAAAGGATACCATTCAACCAATCAGTAAAAGCCTGCACTTACATTCCCCCTTTATCGTTTTAGAAAATTCTCTATATTACGAATTATAAATCATGTGTATAGACAACTCAATATTATTGTTGTATAACAGTATAAAAAACGTCCATTTATAGATCATGATATATATCACAGACTGACTTTTATTCCTACATTATAATGGGTATAGATAATCTAGAAAATATAAAAAGGGGCGATTCAATTGAGGAAAGAAATGCTCAATCATTTTATAGAATATAATGAGGAAAGACTAACAAAACGTGTCATCTTTAAAGAAGGTGGTAGTACCGTTTTTATGTTAAATTTCATGCCAAATCAAGCGCTACCTGCTCACAAGCATCCAGGGTCTAATGTATATCTACTCGTTCTTTCAGGTGAAGGTACTTTTACAATTGATGAGCAAGACGTTAAAGTGAAAAAGGACGATGTGATCGTTTGTAATGGAGAAGAAAACTTAAGCTTTGTAAATGATGGTTCAGAAAATGTAAGTTTATATGTCACACTTACAAAAATTCCTGATGAGAGATACGCACAAGATGTGTAAAAAAACTGCCAGCCCTAAAGGGTTGGCAGTTTTTCATTAGTTCATTACCCATTTATCTTTCATAAACAAGATACGGCCAATCACAAAGAAGATAATCATACAAGCGATGTTGCTACCGAAAGCAAGTAGAATATGTTCATAGTCAATGATTCCAAACATCAATTCTTTTAATAAAGTAAATAAATTCATAATTGGCACAGCGAAGTGATAATTCGTAAGTTCATTCACTCCTACCCCTACTATAATCATTGCAGGGAACATGGCAATCATCATTACAGGGCTACTATAGCTACCTGCTTCCTTAATCGTCTTCGCGACTATACTTGTAGTCATGATTAATGATGCGGTGAATGCAGCATAGATAACTGACAGTAAAATTCCGATTCCAATGATTAAATAAGCGTCATCTCCAAATGATACAGCATTTTTGAGATTTTCAGTTAACAAACTAATCTCCAATGCAACTACAGCCAATGTAATAATGCCGATTACCGACCCAATTGTTGCAATCGTTAGCCATTTTGCAAGTAGCAAGGTAGATCGTTTAACAGGTGTCATTAACAGAGCTTCCATCGTTTTCTTTTCTTTTTCACCCGCAAATAAATCGGCTGCAGAAGGACCTGAACCAACTCCGATTGCAATTGATAAGATTAACGGAATTAAAAATGCAAGCATGTCAACATTTGGATCCTCATTTGTCATTTCTTCTTGTTTAATCGTAAAAGGTTGCATGATAGAAGGATCGATTCCGCCTGCCTGAAGGTTCCCGACAACCACTGTTTTCTCAAAAACTGTTAAGGCATTCAAGATAATTGCATTTAATTGAGTAGACTTTTGACTAAATGAATCCCCAACGAGAGTGACCGAAGCTTCCTCCCCATTTTGTGTCGCCTCAACGAAATTTGGAGTTAATTCCAACCCTACTTGTGCATCTCCGTCCTGAATGGATCGCTCGAGGTTAGACGATTCAATGAGCTCAACATTCTCTACTCCTGAAAGTATCCTTTCTGCTTCAATCATGGAAGATTCTTCAACTGCAAGCTGGAAAGTATCACCTTCGCCATCTGAAATCATATTTTCATAGAAAAACGTCATTCCGGACATCATGATAATTGGTAATAAGACAGTGAGTATTAATGTGCGACGATCGCGAAAGCAATCTTTTAATTCTTTCAAATATATTTTACGAAGCATATGTTTCGTTCCCCCTAACAAGTTTACTCATGAAAATATAATTCAAATCCTGGCTTCCTTCTGATTTATAAAGCTCATCTAAATCACCATGATAGACGAGTTCTCCCTTATGCATCATTGCGACTGAATCACAAAGCATGGAAACTTCCTCCATAATATGACTAGAGAATATAATCGTCTTACCATCACGCTTTAACTGGTGAACAAGCTGTCTGAATACATTTGATGACGTAATATCTAATCCGGTCGTTGGCTCATCAAAGAGAATAATCTCTGGATTATGAATGAGTGTTCTCGCAATCGCTACCTTCTGTCTCATACCTTTTGAGAACCCACCGACCTTACGATTCAAGTAATCTCGCATTCCAAACATTCGTGCTAATTCATCTATCCTTACTTTCGTTTCATGTTTGCTTAATCCATATAAAGCTGCAAAAAATTCGAGATTCTCTCGTGCAGTGAGGCGATCATACAATCCTGTTTCGCCACCAAATAATACTCCGATTCTTTTTTTTACTTCTTCTGGATTTTTTTGAGTATCATAGCCTGCCACTTTAACATTTCCATCCGTCGGAGTTAATAAAGTCGCAATGGTTCGTAGAAGAGTTGTTTTTCCCGCACCATTTTCCCCTAACAATCCAACAACTTGCCCTTTTTCAACAGTAAATTCCACATGCTTTAATGCTGTTATAGAAGTCTTTTTATCTTTGAATCTTTTTGTCACTTCATTAATTTCGATCATTTTTTCCACCTCGTCTTGTTCTTATGTCTATATCATAGCCATCCTTTTTGAGAAAATCTCTAGATATGTCGCGAATGTTCCTTTTTTTGTCGCGAAAAGGTCAAATTTTCCTATAAAGGTGTTAAAATAGAAAGATACTATATTTGGAAATTATCATTTAAATGTTGGTAATGTGAGGTAGATTTGAAAATGAAGGTTGGTCTTGTAGATGACCGTTTGATTGATTTGGATAAATTAAAAGCAATTGTAAGTGGCATTCCAGATATTGAGGTTATCTTCTCTACATTATCCGCCGAGGAAGCCTATGAACAAATCAAAAAAGAGGAAATCGATTTGTTGATTGCTGACATTGAGATGCCAAATTTATCAGGCTATGAACTTGCCGATATTATACACACGCATGCACTGAATATTTCAGTGATTTTTGTAACAGGAAATAGTGGCTATGCTGTTCATGCATTTGAACTAAATGTTCATGATTATATAATGAAGCCTTATCCGAAGGAACGTTTAGTTAAATCAATTGAGCGATTACTCGAAAAAACAAAGTCGGCTGAAATTCATGGAAGACTTTATTTAAAACAAAAAAATGAAATCCATATTCTCCAAAAAAAGGATATTATTTTTATTGAACGTTCTGGGCGTTCGACAACCATTTATACAAAATCAGGACCGATAAAAACCTATCAAACTCTGGGTGAGCTAGAGGGAGAATTACGAGAAAGAGACTTCATTCGGTCACACCGGTCGTTTATCATCAATATTCACTATGTAAAAAATTTTTCGCTTTATGCAAAGAACTCCTATATTGTCACTTTCGAAGGCATCGAAGAACAGGCAATGATCACAAAAGAAAAAGTAGACTTTTTACAACAAAATTATTTTTAAGGTGGCGTAATGTTTGATCATGCTTTATTGGGGACTCATCGTGGTATTGGCGATTTTATGCATTTATGCATGTTTATCACGACTTTCAATTTCAAGAAAAATGAATACTTTATTAGAAGAGGCCAAACATTTTGATGAACAACGCGCTCAATTCAATGAAACCTTCCGAGTCGTTCGTAGTGAACGGCATGACTTTTTAAAGCATGTTTCCGCCATTCACTTTATGCTTGAAAATGGAAAAGACAAGGAAGCAAAACATTATTTGGATGAATTGGTTGAGGGCTATAAAGAAACAAATCTTTCAATAAAAGGCGAACGCGGTGTGGTAGCAGGTATTCTCCATCAAATGTATCGCAAAGCAAGAGCACTTGATATTTCAATTGTGTATGATTTTGATTTGCCACTTTCATCCTTACCATTGTCGGACCAGCAAATTGTGACCTTAATTGGAAATCTCTTAACCAATAGTATTGATGCGTGTGAAGAATGGCAAAAAGAGCATAAGTGCCATGCCTTCCTTACCTTGCAATGTTATAAGCGAAGTGGATTGTATATTTTAACATGTAAAAATAGTACTCTTCCAATTCCAGCGTCCATCTTAGATCACTTGTTTGAAACCTTTGGAAAAACGACTAAAGGTGATGGTCACGAAGGACTTGGTACAAAGTTAATTCATGATGTTGTAGATGAAGCAAATGGATTTTTGGACTTTGTATGTAAAGACGAGGAATTCACCGTCAAAATTAAAATACCTGCCATAAAAGGAAAGTAAAAAGGAGAAATCAATCCAATTGGACGATTTCTCCTTTTTTTAATTCTTTGCTAATGAAGGCTGAACACCTTGTTTTGTGTTTTTCTTACCCGTAATATCTTCTTCCTGTTTCGCTCGTTTAATAAAGAACGCGAGAATAAACGCAAGAAGTATTAAGAAGGTTGAAACGAAAAAGGTGAAATTAATTCCGTCAAGCATGGCTTGTAACTGAATTTGTAGAGCTTGTGCCTCTGTAGGCTGCCCTTGAATATTCTTTAGTAAATTTGCTGCAGATGTCTCTTCTCTTAATGACATCAATGTAATTAAAAATCCTGTACCAATGGCGGCTGAAACCTGATTTAATGTATTATTAACAGCTGTACCATGTGGGTATAAATTACGCGGCAACTGATTTAAACCATTTGTTGAAACAGGCATAAAGACCATGGACATACCAAACATTCTCACCGCATGTAAAATCATAAGATACGTATAGGACGTTTCAAAGGTCAGTTGGCTGAAAAGATATGTTGTTACAGTTGTAATGGCCAATCCCAGAGTTGCCAAGATACGTCCACCAAATTTATCAAATAAACGTCCATTGATCGGTGACATAAATGCATTTAATATTGCTCCAGGTAAAAGTAAAAGTCCAGTATTCATAGGCGAAATACCTAATATCGTTTGTAAATAAATTGGTAGCAATAAAAACCCTGAAAACATGGCCATATTAACAACCATCGTAATCCCTGAAGCCAATGCAAACATCGGATAACGATAGACACCAAAATTAAGCATTGGGATATCAAGCTTTGATTGACGAACGATAAACCAAGTTAACGAGATTATTCCTATAATAATGGATCCAAATACAAATGGACTTCCCCACCCCATATTGCCTGCTGAACTAAATCCATATAATAATCCACCAAATCCTATACTTGATAAGACTAAAGAGAAAAAGTCCAGTTTTAGGATTACTTTTTCCTTTTTATCCTTCAGCATGATAAAGCCAAGTATGAACACAATAGCTGCTATTGGTGTGATGAAGTGGAAAAGCATTCTCCAATCATAGTGCTCAATAATCCAACCCGAAAGTGTGGGCCCAATCGCCGGTGCGAACATGAGGATTAAGCCGAAAACCCCCATCGCTGTTCCCCTTTTTTCAACAGGGAAGCTTACCAACATTACATTCATTAGGAGCGGCATCATAATTGCCGAACCTGATGCTTGGATCATCCGACCTGCAAGCAGAACAGAAAATACATGGGCGGTACCCGAAAGTATCGTACCGATTGTAAATAATCCCATTGCAACGATAAATAATCGGCGAACGGTATATTTTTCGATTAAAAAGGCTGTAGTCGGAATTAAGATTCCATTGACTAGCATAAAGCCCGTGGTTAACCACTGTACTGTCGATGGGTCAACCTTTAATTCCGTCATAATAGAAGGTAATGCGACATTTAATAATGTATTATTTAAAAATGAAATAAAGGCACCAACCATCAAGACGGCAAGAATACCGTATTGAGGGCGTACTTGTTTTTCGGAAAAATCCATAAAACTCCCCCCACATTAGACGTTAAGTTCATAATTTTATACCATTGTTTTATTTAGTCATAAGATATATCTTATAACACGCCTTTTTGGATTGCAATGAAAATATCTCAGTTTGGGAACTGTTAGAACATGCTAAGGTTATAGGTTTTAGATAGGAGCTCAAGAAGCCTTATTCCACCTATGCTATTTCCTTTTTCATCTAAGGCCGGACCTAATATTCCAATTCCAAATTTACCTGGAACCGCCCCCATGATTCCACCGGATACACCACTTTTTGCTGGAATCCCGATCTTTATGGCAAATTCACCAGAGGCATTGTACATTCCGCAGGTCACCATGAACGTTTTACAGATACGCGCAACATTTTCCGGCATAATTTGTTTACCTGTTGCCGGATCAACACCATCAAGAGCAAAAACAACCCCTATCCTAGATAAATCAAGGCAATTCATTTCGATCGCACATTGTTTTGTATAAAGATCGATAAGCTCTTCAACATTTTCCTCAATGATGTGATGCTGCTTTAAGAAATAACACAAGGCTCGATTGAGATGTGCCGTGTCATATTCAGATTGGGCAATTTCCTCATTGTAATGGATCGTGTCATTGTTTGCTAATTCACGAATGAATGTGAGTAATCGTTGAAATCTCTCATCTACTGTGTTCCCTTTTATCATATGGGTAACAGCAAGTGCGCCAGCATTAATCATCGGGTTTAGTGGCTTTGATGGAACCATTGTTTCTAGCTTTGCAATCGAGTTAAACGGGTCTCCAGTCGGCTCCATTCCGACACGCTCAAAAACATATTGTTTGCTCCTATCCATCAAAACGAGAGCAAGCGTTACGACTTTGGAGATACTTTGTAACGAGATCTTTTTTTCAATATCCCCTGCGGAAAAACAACGTCCATCCGGAAAGTTGATTGCAATAGACAGGTCATTCGGGTTCGCTTTCCCAAGTGCGGGTATATAATCTGCTACACGCCCATTTTTAGTTATTTTGCGCGCTTCTTTCACTAATTCCTTTAATTCATCATTTGATTTACAAGGCATTTTCATCACCACTAGTAGTCTTTACCAAAGGGGGTTTTACTATTTATAGATAAGGTTAATTTTATGTTCGATAGTTAGTCTATTGACTTGGTTGGATATGCATATGTAATCTTCAGATTTTTAAAGCGCCTTTTAAAATGGGGTGGAGTGATGCGACACCTAGAAACTGGATAGTGGCGACTCTCTAAGCCGGCTGAAGTGTTATCAACCTCCTAGTAACTGGAAAGTGACGACTCTCTAAACGGGCTGGAGTGCCTTCAACCTCCTAGTAACTGGAATGTAGCAACTCTCTAAAATGGCTGGAGTGCCTTCAACCTCCTAGATACTGGAAGGTGGCGGCTCTCTAAACTGGCTGGAGTGCCTTCAACCTCCTAGTAACTGGATAGTGATGACTCTCTAAACTGGCTGGAGTGCTATCAACCTCTAGTAACTGGATAGTGGCGACTCTCTAAACTGGCTGGAGTTCCATTAACCTCCTAGTAACTGGATAGTGGCGACTCTCTAAACTGGCTGGAGTCTCATCAACCTCCTAATAACTGGAAATGACGACTCTCTATACTGGCTGGAGTGCCAGCAATCTCCCAGAAACTGGATAGTGGCGAATCTCTAAGCTGGCTGAAGTGTTATCAACCTCCTAGCAACTGGAAAGTGACGACTCTCTACGCAAGCTGGTGCCTACACGAAATTGTCTACCCCCCTGAAATCCAATAGAAAATAGCCCATTCCCGGGAATGGGAAGGGCTATTGTTAGCTGCTTAACGCGAGATGCTGGTACGCGATATCCATATTGTTTTTTAGTTCTTCCGGATTGTCGTGATAGACTACCTTCCCTTTACTTAAAATATAAACATCATCTGCTATTCGTAAGGCAGTTGAGATATTTTGTTCAACTAGAAGCATCGACATTCCAGATTCTTTTAATTTTAAAAGGACGTCCATCACTTCACTGACCATTAAGGGAGAGAGTCCCTCTGTCGGTTCATCGAGCAATAAGATTTTTGGATTTCTCATCAACGCTCTTCCGATTGATAGCATCGATTGTTCCCCACCACTTAAGGTGCCAGCATGAGATTTTTCACGTTCCTTTAGGCGTGGAAAATAGTGAAAGATCTTCTCTAGATTCCAATCTCCTTTTTTCAGATCAGCGAAAACGGTTAGATTTTCTGTTACGGTCAGGTTCGGAAATATTCTTCTCCCCTGTGGAACGATGCCAATTCCCTTTCTTGCAATTTGGTGACTTTGGAGCGAGGCAATATTTTTACCTTCAAATAGGATTTCACCTTGTACTTTATTAACAAAGCCAATAATTGAATGCATGGTTGTCGTTTTCCCCATACCATTTCTTCCTAACAGGGTCACAACCTGGCCTTCTTTCACTTCAAGGTTCACTCCATGAAGGATGTGACTTGAGCCATAGAAGCTATTAACATCTTTCAACTTAAGCATGTGCAGCCTCCTCCCGCCCTAAGTAAATTTCCTTAACCTCCTCATTTTCGCGAACCGATTCTGGTGTACCATCAGCAATTAGTTTGCCTGTATGTAGGACAATCACTCGGTCCATATTACCGAATAACACATCAATATCATGCTCAATCATACAAATCGTTACTTCTTTTGGCAGCTTATTAATTAGAGCAATAATTTGGTCGGTTTCAACCTGTGACATTCCTGCTGTCGGTTCGTCTAACAGTAGAATCTTTGGCTTTCCAGCAATGGCCATGACAATTTCAATTTGTCTCTGCACACCATAAGATAGCTCTTGTACCTTTTTATCGCTATACTGCTCAAGATTCCATTCCTGTAAAAGGGCATCCGTTTCTTCATGCAACGCTTGATAATTTTTGAGACTTACCTTCTTCCACCATTGCGTATGCTCTTTCCTCATTTTCTGTAAAACCAGGAGAACATTCTCTTTCACTGTTAATCCAAACATTAGATTGTTCTTCTGGAACGTTCGAACAATTCCATTTTCTGTCCTTTTATAGTTTGGTACCTTTGTAATATCTCGATCATAATAAGCAATTGTTCCGCCTGTTGGGTTCAAGTCTCCAGCGATCATATTGAAAAAGGTTGTCTTACCCGCGCCATTTGGACCAATTAATCCGACACGTTCTCCAACTGTCACATCCAACGTAATATCTTCAATTACTTTTAACCCACCAAAATGCTTTGATAGATTTTGAATTGAAAGAATTGTAGTCATCACTTTCCCCCCTATCCATTTATTTTTGATTGCTGTTTAATAGGTTCAATCGGTTGCTCAACATAATCTTCCTCTATAGGTTTGGACTTTGGTTTAAAAATGCTTCCTGTTAGATTTGAGAACAACCCTGCAATTCCGGAAGGAGCGAAGATTGTGAATAGGATGAAGGCAGTACCAATAATCATCATCCAGCTTTCTGTATAAGAACTAATAATTGTCTCCAACACAACGATAAACGCCGCTCCAATAACAGGTCCCCAAAGTGTTCCTGCTCCTCCAACTAACACCATGATCAGTACAGAGCCAGACACTGTCCAGTACACATCTGTTGGGGCTACGAAGCCATTGAAAAATACATATAAACTTCCAGCCAATCCACCTAAAGTACCCGCAATCAAAAAGCTAATGTTTTTATAGAAGGTTGTGTTATAGCCAATCGACTTCATTCGGTCTTCATTTTCTTTTATTCCAATGAACACATACCCAAGAGGGGAATGAAGAAGTCTGTTAATAACAATCATAACGATTGCAAATACGACTAATACAAAGTAATAAATAAACACTTGATTGGATAGGAGAAAATCTCCAAACAGACTTGGAGCAGGAATTCCTGACAATCCATTTGATCCACCCGTTATATCTGTCCATTGGTAAATGATGGAGTAAACCATTTGGGAACAGGCAAGTGTTAGCATCAAAAAGTAAAAACCGTGTGCCTTTGTTGATACAAAACCTATTAAAATGGCTAATAAAAAGGCAAGCAGCATTCCAATTGCAATCGTTAGAAATACATTTGTAGATAAATGACTTGCCGCTAGACCAGTTGCATAAGCACCAGCACCGAAAAATGCAGCATGCCCTAAGGATACCAACCCAGTCTGACCAACTAGGATATTTAAACTAATGGCGAATATCCCAAAAATCAAGATTTCCGTAAAAATGTTTACGTAATAGAGAGAAACAAAAAATGGAGCAGCAACCATTAATAAGAATAATAAACTTCCTTTCATCCACTGTTTGCTCATTTATGCCCTCCTTCCTATCAATCCTTGCGGACGGATAATTAATACAGCAGCCATCAAAGCAAATGTAATGATTAAGCTTAGTTCTGGGACATAGAAACGACTAAATGTTTCAACCATACCCACTAAGAGACTCGCAACAATCGTTCCACTTACTGACCCAAGTCCTCCTACAACTAGAACAACAAGAGATAAAATGAGGATATTAAATTCCATTCCAGGGGCTACTCCTAGGATTGGGGAGCCAAGTACCCCACCGATTCCGGCTAGGAAGCTTCCAAAGAAAAATACAAGTGTAAACACGAGGTGGATGTTGATTCCTAGTCCACCGACCATTTCTTTATCAGATAACCCCGCACGGATAACAGCGCCCCATTTTGTTTTTTCCTGTGTATACCAAAGGGCTACAGCGATGATGATACCGACTACAATTAAAGCTAGACGGTATGAAGGGATCATATTCCCCATCACTTCAACCGATTGGCTTAGGAAATTTGGTGGAGTTACGGTCATGATGTTTTTCCCCCAAATGATGGAGAAGAGATCATGGAAGATGTATGCTAGACCAAAAGTTAACAATACCTGGGAAAGATGACCAAGCTTATAGGTTGGCCGAAGTAGGATTACTTCTAAAATCAATCCGATGACGGCAATAATAAAAGGCACAACCAAGAGTGCAACCCAAAATGGTAGTCCTGATTTTACAACGATTGAATAACCCATGTACGATCCTAATAAATATAGGGAACCATGCGCTAAATTTAATACCCCTAAAATACCAAAAACGAGACTTATCCCACATGTAATAATGAATAGGAGAAACCCGTAGCTAAGCGCATTCATCAATTGCAAAACTAATGTATCCATTCCTTTCCTCCCATCAAATGAAAAGAAAGAGGCAACACCTGTTACCTTTGCCTCCTTCTTTAATTATTTTCTTATTTTCCTGGGTCGACAACTTCTGGTACTGTGTCGATTACTTTATTTTCCGTCTTGTCACCATCAAGGTACGTTTCTACGATATAAAGGTTTTGGATGATTTGATGAGTTTCTGGGTCAAACTTGATTGGGCCTCTTGGGCTATTCAGTTCAACCTTTGAGATTTCCTCTACTAGTTTATCAGGGTCTGAAACATCCCCGTTTAATGCTTCGATTGCTTTTGCCATAATCGCCGCTGCATCATAACCTTCTGCAGATTCGATACTTGGTCTCGCATCGTACTTCGCTTCATACGCTTCAACGAATTTTTTATTTTCAGGAGTATCTAGACTATAATCCCAGAAAATTGAAGCAATAATGCCTTCAGGAGCAGTTCCTTGCTGTGGACGAGTATCCTCAGCAGTAAGCCATCCAGAACCAATTAAAGGAATCTTACCTTTTAATCCATATTGCTCGTATTGTTGAACGAAGCGAATTGCGTCTGTACCCGCAAAGAATGCATAGATTCCATCAATGTCATCACGATTCATTTTTGCTAGGTAAGAAGAGAAATCGTTATTTCCTAGTGGAGCGAATACTTCCTCAACAATTTCTCCACCTGCTGCCGTATAAGCATCCTTAAATGCTGCCGTAGCTTCATGACCAAATGCATAGTCAGCAGCTGTTAAATAGATTTTTCCACCAATATTGTCATATGCCCATTGGCCCATAGAGTGTCCAATTTGGTAGGAAGAGAAAGACGAACGCCAGATATAATCACTACGCTTTGTTCTTGTTAAATCATTTCCACCAGCATGAGAAACAAGGAATGGTAATTTGTTCTTATCAACCTCGTCACGAATCGCATAAGCAACTGCAGTACTGATTGGACCAGTCAAAATGTCAATTTTGTCCTGTTCCATTAATTTACGAAGCTTACGTAAGGAAACTTGTGGGTCTGCCTCCGTATCTTCATGAACAATCTCAATTTTCTTACCGGCGACTTCCCAACCGATTTCTTCAAAATAGAGCTCCATACCGTTCTTAACATTTTCCCCAAGTGAAGCATATACACCTGTTGAAGGTAGTAAAGCACCAATTTTAATTGGCTCGTCACTTGAAGAATCAGTTGTAGTTGGTTCCTCATTTTCTTCTTTTTTGTTATTTTCCGTAGTTGTACTGATTGCCCCTGAGCTACATGCTGAGAGCAATAGAACAAATGCCAACATGATCAACCAATTTCTTTTTACTAGTTTCATAGGTAACCCTCCCTTTAATGGAAACGCATTCAATATTGACCCTCTTTGGTGAATACACTTTTTACACTAACAGGACTTTTGGATTATGTATGGATACCCCCTTTCCAAAATTTTTAGTATTTTGAATATTATTATAGTTATAACTACTTAAATATTCAATACATATTTTTGACTTCCATAAAAAAAACGTAATAGACTTCTTCGGAATTTCATGCAAAAAAAATGGAGGAGGGTTGGAATAACGGCTTACATTTTCTGCCTTTAGTACCAACACGACCTCTATTTAATCAACACATACTGTAAATTAAGCTTTTTTGTTAAATTGAAAAAATACTTTTTTTACGAAGTTAGCCTCTCTTAATTTATTACGTTAATTTTACTTCCGCACCAAAAACCACTGATTATTGTCTTAATTTAAAACGTTGCATCTTCCCAGAAGCCGTTTTTGGGATTTCATCCATAAACTCTATGATTCTAGGATACTTATAAGGGGCTAAGTTTGCTTTTACATAAGCTTTTAATTCTGCTTTCAATTCTTCAGATGGGACAACCCCTTCTTTAAGCACAATACAAGCTTTTGGAAGATCTAGATTATCCTCTGTCTTGACGCCGATTACTGCGACCTCTAGAACGGAGTCATGTTTGAGTAGAGTTGATTCTACTTCAATTGGAGAAACCCAGATTCCGCCTACCTTCAGCATGTCATCTGAACGCCCTGAATACCAAAAATAACCTTCTTCATCCTTGTAATATTTATCCCCGGTATACATCCATTCGCCTTTGAGTTTTTTCTGATTTTCAGCGATATTTGCCCAATAACCACCAGTTAGGCTTTCCCCTTTAATAACTAAGTCCCCAACTTCATTTGGTTCTACTTCCACGAAATCGTCATTAACAATTTTCGCCTCATATCCAGGGACAGGCTTCCCTGTGCTTCCAGGACGAATATCTCCGACCCGATTCGAAATAAAAATATGTAGTGCTTCTGTTAATCCAATACCATCCAAAATATCAAGATTAAAGAGTTGCTTCCATTTGTTCACAAATGTATCAGGGAGCGCCTCACCAGCAGATACACATACTCTCACTGATGATAAGTCAGGAATTTTTCCTGTACGCTCAACATAGTTAATCAAACTACCATAAAGTGTTGGAACACCAAAAAAGATCGTTGGTTTTGTCTTTTCAAGTGTTTCAAACACTTTATCAGGCGTAGGACGATCCTTTAATAAAACAGTTGTGGCTCCAGCTCCTAACGGGAAATACATCCCATTTCCAAGCCCATACGCAAAAAAGAGCTTTGAAGCGGAGAAGGTAACATCATTTTCACTTATCCCCAAAACTTGTTTCCCATACGTGTTATACGCTGCTTCCATGCTTCGTTGATGGTGAATAACACCTTTTGGATTTCCAGTGCTACCAGAACTGTATAGCCAGAATGCAGGGTCATCCTTCACTGATAAAAACGACTCAAGCTCTGTTGAAGCATTACTTATCAGGTCATGGTAATCAATTTCATTTGCATCTACTGTTGTGTTTTCTGTTACGACGATAACATGCTGAAGGAAGACAAATCGATCTCTATTTGCCTTAATTTTGCTCCAAAGATCCTCGTGAATAACAAGTACTTTCGAACGACTGTGGTTTAATAGATATTCATAATCCCCAGGCTGTAGCATGGTGTTAGATGGGATTGGAAGTGCACCAATTTTTATCGCCCCATAAAAGGAAACGATATTCTCAACCGTGTCATGCATAACCATCAGCATACGGTTTTCATTTTCAACACCCAACTTTTTGAGAGCGTTACCAAATTGGTTCACACGATTAAGAAGTTCTTGATAAGAGACTTGTTCGTCTCCACTTATTATGGCTATTTTTTCCCCTAGTCCGTTTCGTACATTTTCTTCAATAAATCGATCGGCTGCATTGTACTTCGTTGCAATTCCCTTTAAATCCGAAGCTACCTTTATCACACTTTTCCTCCTTACCTATCTTGTAGATAGAAAAAATTTAAGATAGTGGAGGTAATCGTTACCTCCACCTTTTTCGGAGTAATTCATAGTTGATATTTTGACATTGACACTGTGAATATAGTGTTAATAAACCGAAATGAAGAATAACAAATTATTTCTTACTTACCTGACCAGTTTGGTTCGCGCTTTTCAATGAATGCACTTAAACCTTCTTGTGCATCTTGAGAACGGAATAATAGGTTTTGAAGCTCACCCTCATAACGAATCGCTACGTTAAGTGGCATTTCTTTTCCATTCATGATCGATAGCTTAATATTAGAAGTTGCATACGTTGCGCTGTTTGCAATTTTTTGTGCATATTCTAATGTTTTCGCTCTTGTTTCTTCTTGCGGATATACACGATCTACTAGTTTAATAGCTAATGCTTCTTGTGGTGTTAATGTTTCACCTGTGATATTTAAATCTAGGGCTTTAGAGTGTCCAACTTGACGAGCTAGACGCTGAGTTCCACCTGTACCTGCTAATACGCCAAGAGATACTTCTGGAAGTCCAATCTTACCTGCTTGGTCTCCCATGAAACGTAAATCACAAGCAAGAGCCATTTCTAGTCCCCCACCAACAGTATGACCTTCTAAGCAAGCTATCCAAATTTGTGGTGAACGTGCAATTTTATCTAAAGTTTCGTTACAGAATAAGCAGAACTGTGTTTTAAAACGTGGTTCAGCAGATTTTAAGAAATTGATATTCGCTCCTGCTGAGAAGAACTTTGGCATATCACTCATTAGTACAGCTACTTTAATGTCATTATCAAAACGAATGTCATCAATTGCCGCATTTAACTCTTTGTAATACTCAAGGTCATATGAGTTTGTTTTATTTACATGAATGTGAACTTCAGCGATCCCGTCGACTTTTTTTACAGTAAGATTTTTTGTTTCTAAATTAATTGACATGTTTACATTCCTCCATTTGTTTTATTGGAAAATTATTTATATATACTATATTCTGAAAATATTTAGTGGACGCTCTCCATTATATGAGACAACACTCTTTGTCTCTGAATACAGATCAAGTGTTTCTACACTCAATTCTCTTCCAAACCCTGATTGCTTGTAACCACCAAATGGTGTTCCAGGGAAGGCTGAAATTGGGCAATTTATCATGACAATACCTGCACGAATGCCTTCTGCAATTCGATGTGCTTTACCGTGATCCTTTGTCCAGACAGCTGAACCAAGTCCAAAAATAGAATCATTTGATTGCTCAAGGACTTCAGCTTCATCTTTAAACTTCATGATAACAACAACTGGACCGAAGACTTCTTCTTGAGCAATTCTCATGTCGTTTGTGACATTTCCGATAACAGTTGGTAAATACCAATACCCTTTATCAAATTCGCCGCCTTCTGGTCTTTTTCCTCCATATAGAACTTCTCCGCCCTCTTCAATTGCAAGTTTTACATAGCCGTCTACAACTTCTTCATGGTCTTTAGAAATCAGGGCTCCCATATGTGTTTCCTTATCGAATGGGTCACCAACCTTAAGTTTTTGGGCCTTTTCAATAAATTTTTCGACAAATTCATCATAAATGTTTTCATGTACGAATAATCTTGAACGGGCCTCACATGATTGACCGGTGTTATAGAAGATTCCATAAATAGAACCTGCTACTGCGCCGTCAATATCAGCATCATCAAATACGATATTAGGGGATTTCCCACCTAACTCTAAAGTAACACGCTTTAAGGTCGTTGAAGCTTTCGCCATAATGTCTTTCCCGGTTTCTGTTTCGCCTGTGAAGGCTACTTTATCGACACCAGGGTGAGTCGTTAAGTAAGGACCAATTACCGAACCGCTTCCTGTGATAACATTCACGACGCCAGCTGGAACCCCTGCTTCATGGCAGATATCTGCAAGCATATAAGCAGTAATCGGTGTATGTGATGCTGGCTTTAGAATAACTGGACATCCTGCTGCAATGGCAGGTGCGATTTTCCAAGCAGCCATCATTAATGGATAGTTCCATGGAATAATTTGCGCACAAACTCCTACAGGTTCTTTTACGGTGTAGTTAAAAAATCCATTCGGAACTGGATTCGTACGTCCTCCAAAGGTTGTGATGGCCCCTGCATAAAATTCAAAGTCTTCAATAGCTTGACCAATTTGCCCCTTGGCAGCAGCAACTGTTTTTCCACTATTTAATACTTCTGCTTCAACAAGATCATTGAAACGTTCACGCATAATTGCTGCAATATTGTTAAGTACTCTTGCTCTTCTTGCTTGAGGCAATTTCGGCCACTTTCCGTTTTCAAATGCGTTTCTTGCTGCGTCAACAGCACGATCCACATCTTCTTTTGTCGCTTTTGCTACTTTTGCGATAACCTCACCAGTTGCTGGGTTATAAGTCTCGAAAAATTCATTATTGCTACTATTTGAGTATTCTCCATTAATCAATAGTTGGTACGTTTCTTTTAATTCCACCATAGATGTTGTTTCACTCCCTACATTTTCTCTATAATCGTTGCGATTCCTTGACCGACACCGATGCACATAGTGGCTAAGCCATAACGCACATCACGTTTTTGCATCTCATGAACAAGTGTAGTAACAATACGCGCACCGCTGCATCCTAGTGGATGGCCTAAAGCAATTGCACCACCATTGACATTCACTTTCTCCATATCTAGTTCGAGTTCTTTAATACATGCAACAGATTGTGCTGCAAATGCTTCATTAATTTCTATCAAATCAAGGTCATCAACAGTTAAACCTGCTCTTTGTAATGCTTTTCTTGTCGCTGGAATCGGGCCGATTCCCATAAAGTCCGGATGGACACCACTAACAGCAGATGTCACTACTCTAGCAATTGGCTTTAATCCAAGCCTTTCTGCAAGCTCCTTTTCCATTACGAGGATGGCACTAGATCCATCATTAATACCAGATGAATTTCCAGCAGTAACCGTCCCATTCTTTCGGAAAACCGGCTTAAGTTTAGACAGCGTTTCCAAAGTGGTTCCAGGTCGAACATGTTCATCCTCGCTGAAAAGAAGAGGCTCTCCTTTTCTTTGTGGTATTTCAATCGGCACAATCTCATCATTAAATCTTCCACTTTGAATCGCTGCGGCTGCCTTTTGCTGACTTAAAAGGGCAAGATCATCCTGTTCTGCTCTTGAAATCCCATATTTCTCTGCTACATTTTCAGCCGTTTCTCCTAAACTAATTGGAGGATACATTTCATTCATGGTTGGATTAACAAGTCTCCAGCCGAGCATCGTATCATGCAAAGTCTGATTCCCCTTTGCACTTGTAACTTGTGGTTTCATCATTACATACGGAGCACGGGTCATACTTTCCGTTCCTCCTGCAATAAAGACATCTCCTAGGCCTGACTTAATCGAAGCGGCTGCCTGATTAACTGCCTCTAATCCAGAACCACAAAGTCTATTAACCGTTACTCCCGGAATCGAAATAGGAAGCCCAGCTAATAACAATCCCATTCTTGCAACATTTCGATTATCTTCACCTGCTTGATTCGCACAACCGAATAACACATCTTCAACTTGAGACGAATCCAGGTCAACACGAGCCATTAATTGCTTGATCACATGGGCTGCAAGATCATCAGGTCGTACACTCGTAAGCGAACCGTTAAGTTTTCCTATTGGTGTCCGAACTGCATCAATTATTACAGCTTCTCTCATACTGAAAGCTCCTTATTTTTGCGGTTTTGATAATGGTAAAAGCATTTATCGGTTTCTCCACCAATCCAGCCGGCGTATACAAGCTTTCGAATAAGTGGAGCTGGGCGATAACGTTCCTCCCCTAATTCACGATATAATCCACTTAACACTGCAAATATATCATCAACCCCAATTTCTCCTGCCCACTCAAGCGGACCCATTGGATAATTAGTGCCTTTTTTCATTGCAACATCAATTGCCTCAGCCTCTGCCGTTTGCTCTGATAATGCATAGGCCGCTTCATTGACAATCATTGATAAGATCCTTGGGAAAACAAATCCTACCTCATCCTCAACAACTTCAATATCCTGATTGATTAATGAAAAAGTGTCTGCGGCAGCTTGAAGATTACTTGCATCAGCTTGTAATGGTAATGCCACTTCAATTAAACTGCCCTTTCTAAAATTAGCGAAAGTCCCAAATCCTATTAATCTTTCAGGATGAAAAAGCCATGAAGCAACCTCAGTCGCTGTCACGCCGAGGGTAGTTGATAAAATCAAGGTAGTAGGTGAAACACTTGCCTCAATTTCCCCGATTCTACGCTTTTTTTCTTCCTTATCAAGATTCATCGTTTCAATGACGACATCCACCTGATCATTCAAAGCTTTCGTATCAACCAAATGAACGCGTGGGTTGTCTTGAAAAGAGTTGGAGAGTTCTTTTGCAATAAGGTTATCCCCTACGACTGAGACTGTTTTAATTGTCATAATCAAAGAACCCTCCTTTTGTTTTTCTTCCTAAGCTACCTGATTGGACCATCCGCTCTTGGTAGTAATGAGGGCGGAATCTGCTTTCTCCGTGAAATCCTTCATATACAGATTTTGTCGTCGCAAAATTGATATCAATTCCGATGAGGTCCTGCAATTCAAAAGGACCCATTTTAAAATTGCCGGCATTCTTCATAATTCGATCGATTTGACTTGGCGTTGCAATCTTATCATTCATAATTCGCAATGCTTCGTTATAAAATGGCCTTGCCACTCGATTCACAATAAAACCAGGGGTATCCTTACACATCACAGGACTTTTATTAATTGTTTGAGCAAATTGGACAAGAGTTTCAACAGTTGAGGAAGCTGTTTTTAACCCTTTTACTACTTCAACAAGTGGCATGATTGGTGCCGGATTGAAAAAGTGCAAGCCTGCGATTCGTTCTGGATTTGCGCTTTGACCTGAAATTTCTGTAATCGAAAGTGAGGAAGTATTCGACGCCAATATCGAATCTTTCGAACAGATTTCTTCCAGTTGTGAAAAGATGGACCGTTTAATTTCCAGCCTTTCTGGCGCTGCCTCAATGACCAATTGGCATTCGGCAAATGAGTTCATATCCGTTGTGATGCCCAAGTTCTTTTTTGCTTGTTCTGCTGTGGCATGGGTAATTTTTTCTTTGACTACTAATCTATCTAACTTTGACTTTATTGCCTCTTTCGCACGTGTTACAGTTGCTTCATCGATATCAAAAAGAATGACAGGGTATCCGTTTTGGACGAGTAATTGAGCAATCCCTGCCCCCATTGTTCCTGAACCTATTACACCTACTGTTTTTATTTGCTGCATAAGATTCGATCCTTTCTAGAGGATGTCAAAAAGTCCGGTGAATATGACGCATCCAATTTCTGTGTTGGCTTGCTTCTCCGTTCCTCACGTATTAACTACATACGCTCCGGTACTCAAAGCTGCGCCGCCTTGAAATTCTTGGTCCTCTTCATCCTCCTTTTTGAGCGCGCATTCTATTTAGCCGCATCTTCCTTTTGCCATCGAATGTATTCGAATACACTTTTACACTCATTACAATAGTATTGTCGAACTAATTGGGCTGTACCAAAGGATGAAATCTTCTTTACATCTTCAGATGAGCAAAATGAACATTGAGCGTTCTCTTTTTTAGCCGACATGTTGCTTTGCCACATCCTTTAAGACTTCTTGGATTGTTGCATCAAATTGCTCTACCAATCTAGCATCCTTCGGAATAATATTTTCTGTGACAAAGTACATATCATTTTCTACTTTAATTAACCATTCTTTCGCATCTTGTGCTGTTTTCGAAATGGCTTCTTTCGTTCTTCTCGGAATTGAACCTTTATCAAGTAGAAGTTGCTCACACCAACTCCGTGAATAAATGAGATGTTCTTGCTGCTCCTTTAACATTTTTGTGAAAGGAGGATTCACATTTGGATTATTCGCCTCAATCATGGCTCTCATAACTAAATCAACTGCTACATTTGTTACGTAGATTCCAGCGATTAGTTCAATCCAATTCCGAATCTCAACATTTTGTTGAAATGCTTTTCCGGTTTGATGCTTAACTTCGGACTTAACACCCGATAAATCAGAAACCCAGCGATAAAGCAGTCTTGAATGTCCTAGTTCCTGCTGCGCCATTGCAATCGATGAAAGCGTTCCTTCTAATGTTGGTCCGCTGATACCGATTTCAACTAATCGGTCACCTAAAATAAACTTATTATCAGCAATTGTTTCACCAAGTTCTATTAATGAAATATGTTCCTTAGACATTAGTCTCACTCCTTTGCAAATAATGGTTCTGGGCTTCGAACACAAACAAGAGCTTCTTTTTTAACAACATACATTTCTACCCAGTCTTCTTCGTCATAAATATGTTGGGCATAAATCTTGGCTAAATCATCATTAACTGCCTTGAATGTTCCCACATGAATAAGTTCATCTCCACGATTGATTCGAGTGAGAAGAAGGTAATCATGTTTTTTTGCAACGTCTACCGTCATGAACTTACCCCCCAGTGCTTTAATTTTTTCTTTCCTTCTTCGCTTAGGTTTGCTGTCGTCCAAGGTGGATCCCAAACGACCTGAATCTTAACTTCCTCCACCTCTTCTTCTTTCAACAAACGTTCTTTGATATCGTTTTCAATCCACTGCATACAAGCGCAACCAGTGGAGGTGTATGTCATTTCAACTTCTAATTCACTTTCGTTTTGGGTAATGTTATAAATTAGCCCCATATCCACAACACTGATTGGAAACTCAGGATCCATTACTTCTTTAAGAGCATCCCAATACTTTGTTGTTTGTTCTTTTTGGATAATTCCACTCATGTTTATGCCTCCTCTGCTCTCATTGCTTCTAACTCCCAAACTCCCTTTTGGATGCGAGTAACAAATTCTTGGTTCTGAGGACCTCTTTGCTTAAAGCGCTCGATTGCACCTTCCCATGTATCCGGTTGGTCTGTTAACCATTTCTTGTTTTCAGCATCAAATTTACAAGGGAATGGTACATCAATCACATATTTTCCTTGGTCTTCATCGTAATGAGCTGGAACTTTCACTCCGATTGACTCACAGAACGGAACAGCCGTTGACAACCATTTTTGTCTTAGTTCATCATTGGTTCGCCCTTTTAATCGGTAATCCAATTGCGCTGAACGGCTCTTTAGGTTATCTGCAACACCGAAGAATTCGAGTGCCATTAGGAACATCCAATCCACAGCTTTTTGTACTTGCTTCGCTGTTTCCGGGTTCTTCATCGCATTTTTCATAATGATCTCACCATTACGAAGGTGGAATAATTCCTCCTTATCAACCTTTACAAGTGCACGTTTCCAAGGTCCATAGGAGGTGTGTTCGTATGCATCACCTAAAAGCGTATATCCAGAACGATCAAATAATCCGTTAAAGACGCCTAATTCAACCCAGTTGTCTAATTTAAAATCAAACGCGTATGGATTTTTCCAACGGTTGGCCGGTCGGCGGTAGAGCATTTCATCAATATCTTCACCAAGGTCTTCCAACAAACGGTAAGCGATATGAGCATGACCGATTTCATCTTGCATAACTGCTAGAGCGGTAATTTTATAGTTTAAGTTTGGGGCTTGATCGTAGACTGTTAATAATGGTGGGACACTAAGAAGTTCTGTATCTCCTACAATCGCGAGTGTTTGTTTTAGCGCTTTCAAATATTCGTCATTCATATCCTCCATGCGCTCCACAATAAATCCATTTTGAACCTTTTCCAGTAATACCTCAGCCTCTTTTATACTCATCAATGAACACCTCTTTGTATTACGTTTTTTTAACTATCGTTTATAATATGTAATATAGAATATTTTAAATTGTTTGTCAACATATTTATAATGTTTTTTAGACGTTAAATTAAAATTCGTAATGAATGGTGATGTAGTTTGTTGTTATGGTAGTTGTTTTGTATGCCCGCGGGTTGTTCTTGGGATGAAGGGGATTGGGCACGGGAAGTCGTTACGGTTTCCTCTTCATTGGGGTTATGAAGAGGATTTGGGCTGAAGGTCGCTGGGTTTTCCTCTTCATCGAGGTTATGAAGGGGACTTGATATGAATTTTCGAATCGCTTTCCTCTTCATCAAGGCTATGAAGAGGATTTCGTGCGTAGATCAGATGCGTTTTCCCCTTCATCGGCGGGAAGGACTTTACGTGTACGCACTCGTTCCGCCCGGGCCTTCATCACGGCTATGAAGGACTTTCCGAACGAGTAACTATTCCGTTCAGGTCTTCACTCAAAACTCTATTTCAAAACAAAAACCCAAGATTGTTATTCTACTAACAACCTTGGGTTCCTACCTAATCTATATTTGATATTTTCCTAGTAGTGCATCAACTTTGAATATAAATTATAGGATCTTGCTTAAGTTTCGCAACTCTGCCTTCGCGTTCTAAATAGTTTAAGTGCGCAATCGTTTCTGCAATAGCAAAACGCCATTGGTGAGGGTTGAGTTCTCTATGGGAGAACAAAACCTTCGCAATCTCATATGTCGTTTTATGGTCGGCCAAACTTTCAATATAATCTAGACGCTCTTCGTGATGCTGGATGAGCTCGTCAATTCGTTCAGTTACATTTAGAACCGGCGAATGATGAGCAGAGTATATTTTTTTTATCGGATATTTCCTAACTTTACGTAATGAATCAATATATTCATGTAATGGATGCTGGCTAGCACCGGGCCATACACTAATATTCGGTGTGATTTTTTCGAGTATATGATCGCCGCCAATTAAGATACCTTCTTTTTCATGAAAAAAACAAACATGACCCTCACTATGTCCAGGCGTGTGGATCACAGACCATTGTTGATCACCAAACTCAATTGTAGCTCCAATTGGTTTTACAACAGGTAGTGGGAGAACATTCTTATGTAATTTATCCATATGGTCTGCGATTCCATTAGCTAAATCTTCAGGAACTCCATGCTGCAAGACCATTTCTTTCATTCTCGCAACCTGGATGCTCCCCTCACCCCAAACACGCTCAATCATGGCTGCATCCACTTCATTCATAAAAAGGTCAGCACCTGTTTGTTCTTGCATCCAGCCGGAAAGACCAGAGTGATCTGGATGGAAGTGTGTGAGATAAATTGTATGAACATCACTAAAAGTAATTCCTAAGTGATCAAAAACCTCTTGCCAAGCATCTCGTGCAGCAGAGTAATTTAACCCTATATCAATCAGACAATAGCCATCATTTTGTTTAAAAAGATAACAGTAAACATACTTCATCGGAAACGGAACTGGAATCCCAATCCGATAGCCGCCAAATTCAATTTTTTCAATATTCATGGCTCACCCCTGTTAAATGTAGATTTCTCCAAAAGGATTGATTGCTTTATCACGTTCAATATGGATTTCACGATCTGGAGCTCCCTCAAAGACAGACTCAAAATAGCGGATTGATGGAATAGATAAAAGCTGATGTATATTCCAGAATAACTCTCGAGCCTTTATGCCAATCCATCCTTCTGGGAGTAAATCTCTTGGGAAACCTGGATCCTGGAAAAGGAATTTCCGATACTCATGCACTAACACCGTTTTCTCAATAAAACATTCCTCATCCTTTAAAGTGTTGTTTAATGCTTTTTCACGAAGTTCCTCAAATTTAGGTGTAAACTTATCAATAAAAGTTTGATATTCATCTTTCACCAAATTTAAATCCCAACCGATATCGATAATACTTTGGTTATCATGTGAAACAATTGAGGATGACGTAAATAAAAACACATATTCCTCAATTCCGTTTGCCTTAATCATTTCTGTCACTTGGTCCTCAACTGGATTAGGCGTCACCAATGTACTATTCGTAAGGTTGCCAAATCCGGTCCAAATCAGTTCTTTGCGGATTTTATTTCGAATCTCTCGCTTTTCCTCAGGAAACGAATACGTAAGTATTCTCCACTGCTGATCCCAAATGTGGTTTTGAGTGGCATATACCCTATTTACCCCCTCATCAACTCGACCTTTTGAAGTAGCGGAATAATAGCTTTTCTTTCCTACTTTTCGTACTTCCAGTAAATTATTTTGGACCATCCGAAATAACGCGCCTCTTACAGACGATTCGGAGATCCCAAACTGTTTCATCAATTCAATTAAGCTACCAACCCAAATTTCTCCTCCATAATATTTAATATATTCACCATATAATGTAAACATTAAGGACCTTGGTTTCATCGAACGTCACCACACTTATTATTATTTTTCAATATTTTTACTTTTATTATAGAGGATTTTGGAGATTATGCATTAAAAAGTGGTCTTTTTCCTGATTCATTTGTGTGGAGGTCTTCTTTAAGAATGGCTAATACGTCCTCAGGTATTGGGACTGCTTTAATTTCAGATGGCGTTTGTTTTACCCACCCTCTAATTTCATATCCATGTCCTGTTCGTGTTTCCCCTCTATATACCTCATGCCGTAGCTTGATTGTTTTTGTTTTAATTTCTTCAACCTGAGTTTTAATGGTAATAATATCATCATATAATAATGTTTTTTCAAAGCTACATCTTGCATCAAGCATTGGCAGGATAATTTGACGTTCTTCTTCTAATGTGTTCGGTGACAAGCCACAGCTTCTAAAAAATTGGTGACCCGCGATGTCGAACCATTTAAAGTAATTTGGGTAGTATACAATACCCGCTTTATCTGTGTCTCCCCAGTTTACAATAACTTGAAATTCATTTGATCTCACATTTCATCCCCCTATTAGAAAAGTGCAAGGCGCTCAGCTTTAGGCGACAAGCATAAGACGAGCGCTGACAGAAGGTGCCTTTTACCTTCCGAAGCGATTGGCTTAGACCAGAGAGCCGATGGCGCCTGAAACTAGACATTATAAACTAAAAGGCTCGCGAAGGTCGCCGAGCCTTAAAGATAATTAATTTGAAGTTAGTAGGCTATTTTAAAAGAGCGATACCGGAATTTCCGGCATCGCTATAGATTCAGTTGGATTTATTTTCCACTCCAGTTCGCTTCACGCTTTTCGATGAACGCACTTAAGCCTTCCTGAGCATCTTGTGAACGGAATAATAAGTTTTGAAGCTCACCCTCATAACGGATGGCTACGTTTAGCGGCATTTCCTTTCCATTCATGATTGATAGCTTAATGTTAGAAGTTGCATAACTTGCGCTGTTCGCGATCTTTTCTGCGTATTCTAATGTTTTCGCTCTTGTTTCTTCTTGTGGAAACACGCGATCTACTAGCTTAATATCTAGTGCTTCTTGAGGTGTTAACGTTTCACCTGTGATATTCAGATCAAGAGCTTTTGAGTGTCCAACTTGACGAGCAAGACGTTGAGTACCACCTGTACCTGCTAATACACCAAGAGAAACTTCAGGAAGTCCAATTTTACCTGCTTGGTCTCCCATGAAACGAAGGTCACAAGCTAGAGCCATTTCTAAACCGCCACCAACTGTGTGGCCCTCTAAACAAGCAATCCAGATTTGCGGAGAGCGTGCAATTTTATCTAATGTTTCGTTACAGAATAAGCAGAACTGTGTTTTAAATCGTGGTTCAGCTGATTTTAAGAAATTAATGTTAGCTCCTGCTGAGAAGAATTTTGGCATATCACTCATTAGTACTGCTACTTTAATGTCGTTGTCAAAACGAATGTCATCAATCGCAGCATTTAATTCTTTGTAATAGTCGAGGTCATAAGAGTTTGTTTTGTTTACATGAATGTGAACTTCAGCGATCCCATTAGCTTTCTTTACTGTTAATGTTTTTGTTTCATTTACTGTAGTTGTCATTCTTCATTACCTCCTAGAATTATGTATTACGTTTTTTAATCTTTCGTAATTAATTTAAAATATACTGAATCTTTTTTAAATTATCAAACCTGTAAATGACTCATTTTCGCGGAAAAATAATATCTTTTCTCTTAAATACTCTTCCATTCTACCTTTTTGAAGGTTTTTAAAACGTTCGTAAAAAATACGTAATTTTTATTTTAGATTGTGGTATTATGAAACTAAATACATAAGCTCTATTAGAAACGTGGATATCTTGAGAATCAAGGAGGTTAAAATGAAAAGTAGAGTTAAGGATCTTTACGGTAATCTAAACATTAATACGATTAGTTCAGGGGTTGTTGCAGCTATTTTCGGGTGTACAGGTCCTGCACTGATTATTATCGGAGGTGCATCAAGCGGTGGTTTAACCCATGAACAAACGATCAGCTGGTTATTTGCCGTTTATTTTTTCGGAGGTTTATTGGGTCTATTTTTATCTTTAAAATATAAACAACCGATTGCTGGGGCATATTCAATTGCTGGTGCTGTGCTAGTGGCAGGTGCTTTGTCGCATTTTTCATTACAAGAAGCAATTGGCGCCTATCTTGTAGCAAACCTCATTGTTCTTATACTAGGTGTTACAGGATTAATTGATAAAGTGATGAATTGGATACCTGTTCCAATCGTTATGGGAATGATTGTTGGTGTCATGATGCGATTTGCGATTGAGATGATTACTTCTGTTGAAGTGTCCCCTCTGTTAGCAGGTTCGGCCGTCTTAGTCTATTTGTTATCCTCACGATACATCAAAAAAATACCACCTGTTTTATCAGCGTTAGTCGTCTCGGTACTCCTTGCCGTTGTCATTAATGAGTTTAATTTTTCAAATGTACAAAGTTCGTTTGTGCTTCCTCAACTAGAACTTCCAACCTTTAGCTTCAACGCCATTATTTCTCTTTCTATCCCCCTTGCAATCTTGATTATTTGTACAGAGAATGCACAAACAACAGGAATTCTAATGGCAAAGGGATATAAACCGCCAATTAGTGCTATGGCCATCATTGGCGCAATTTTTGGTTTTATTGCCTCTTTTTTCGGAGCTCATGCGATTAACACTGCGGGGCCAATGACTGCGATTTGCGCATCTGACGAATCCGGTAAAAAAGAAGGCCGATATGCTGCTTCTGTATCAAATGGAGTTTTATTTGCAAGCTTCGGTGTGTTTGCAGCGTTTGTTGTTCCTTTTGTAATTGCGATGCCAGGTGTAATTGTGAGTACCATTGCAGGCTTAGCGATGATAGGTGTACTCTTATCATCACTTAAGATTGCTTTTTCCGATACAAAGTTTCAAATGGGTGCCTTTTTCGCATTCATTATTGGAATGTCTGGAGTGAATTTCTTTCATATCGGTGCCCCATTATGGGCGATTGTAGGTAGTGTTCTTGTCTCCCTTTTAATCGAAAAAAATGATTTTGAAAGAAAGATAAAAGTAGAAAAAAATCTCAAGCATGGTGCATAGCTATCATGATGGATGTGTTGTAAATAGATGGACATACTAATCACATCCAAAAATCTCATGAGAGGTGAATCAACATGAACATTGATATAACATCTATTTATGACAACATGCCAGATTTTTCGAATCATATGGAAGCTAGAGAGTGGTTTAAAAATGAGTTTAAGGACAGATTTTTCTTAAGGACACATAGTGATAGCGAGGGAAAAATGACGTATTTCTATCACATCGTCAAGGATCCAGAAACGTATCAAAGATATATGGAAAGCTTCGCAAGTAATGAGAAACGTGACATCACAGAAATGTCGACATTTGAAAGCTATACAACCGTTGAAATTACAGAAGACGGGGATGTAAATATTACATTATAAGAAAAAAGGAGGTTTCCAAAATGGAACCCTCCTTTCCTTTTTAGTCTATTTCTCCTATGACAGCCTCTTTAAACTTTATTGATTTTTTATTATGGATAAATTCAACCATATCAACTTTATTGATTGGTCGACTGAATAAATAGCCTTGTATCTCGTCACAGCCCATGTTTACAAGGATCTCACATTCATCCCAGGTTTCTACACCCTCTGCCACCACGTTCAACTTAAGTCCATGTGCAATATCAAAAATCGATTTTACTAATAACGCTTTTTTCTCCTCTTTATCGATATTATGGATAAATTGTCTGTCGATTTTTATTTCGTCAATTGGAAGCTTCAATAATTGATAGAGAGACGAGTATCCCTTTCCGAAATCATCAATTGAAATCTGGACTCCTAGCCCTTTCAGATTTCGAATTCGATCAGCAACATGCTGTTGATCCTTAATAAACACACTTTCTGTAATTTCAAGCTTTAAATATTTCGGCTCTAATCCCGAATCATATAATGCCTTTTGAACCATTGAAACAAGATAATCTTGTTGAAAATGCTTGGCCGATAGGTTGACTGAAATCGGAACATATAAAAGGTTTTCCAGTTGCCATTGTTTGTTTTGTCTACAAGCCTGGCTGAGAGACCACTCATCAATTTGCGAAATGAGACCGATTTCCTCAGCCACATCAATAAAGACTCCAGGAGAGACCACCCCTAATGTGGGATCATCCCAGCGAATCAAGGCTTCAATACTTGTAATTTTACCTGCGATCGTCTTCGGCTGATAAAATTGTTCAAACTGTTCCTTATCCACTGCTGTACGCAGAGCATTTTCGATTTCTAATCGCTCTTGAAATTTATTTTTCATGGATTCATTGAAAAACTGAACAGTATTGCCACCTTTCTCCTTCGAGGTGTACATCGCAATGTCCGCATATTTTACTAATGTATCTAAATCTTTACCATCTTCCGGGTACACACTGACCCCAATACTTGCGGTTATATAGTGATTTTGACCGGTTATTGTATAATAGGATGAAAATTCTTTGACAATCATGTCTAGTGTTTTATTTAGGTCTTCCCTGTTATCAATGGAATGGACGACAACAAACTCGTCCCCTCCAAGTCTGAAAACCTGTCTAGTGTTCTCTTGTAATTTCTTAAGCTTATTACCAGTTGCTTTTAGAAGTGTATCCCCTGCATCATGACCTAATGTATCATTGATTTGTTTAAACTGATTAAGATCGATAAAAATAATCGCAATCTTTTGGTCATGGTTATTTCGAATCAGCTCACGTACATATTTTTGGAAAAAATAACGATTGGGTAAGTATGTCAAACTGTCGTAAAAGGCAAGTTTATGAAGCTTGTCCTCGGATTCCTTCAATCTTGAAGTTTGTTCTCTTAGAATGCGGTTCATCTCAATACTCTCTTGAAATAACTCCTTCAGCTTATCTGCCATCTTCTTTAAGTTTTTACTCAGGATGCGAAGCTCTGATATTGTACCTTGCGGCCATTCAATATTTTCTAGAGAACGGAGCTTTTGTGGTAATCCTGTTGTAATTGTTGTCAGCTGTCTTAGGTTATTCGTGAGCATTCGGCTGACGGCCATAACAAATAATATGGCTGAAACAGCTAGGATTAGTAAATACTTTAGCTGATCGAGTGAAATATTAAAAATTTGCTGTTGATACCCAGCGATTGGGTATTGCAACATAATTCGGTAAGAACCTGTATCCCTTGTATAAAAATAAAAAGCATCGTCCCATCTCGTAATTGGCTGCATATCATTGTTAGCAACCGGTAAAGCCTCAAAAACATTAGGAGAAATCTTCCGAATCTCATACTTATTAGGATCAAAATCCATCACGACTGTCGAAGAAATGACATGATTTTTATTGTCAAATACAATAATATCGATGTTTTGGTTCTTATTCCGCCATATAATTTCTTCAATTTGATTGACGTCGCCACTCCCGTTTGCATTTTCCAGTTGAATCAGGTCATTTTCAATCCGACTTACTCTCGTTTCACTAATTTGAACTAGATCCTTTTTAATGACTTCAAATGTATTCAGCGTATTCGTGATTACACTAATAAAAAACGGTACAAGAATCGTTAAAATCGTAATTTGCGATAAAAACTGGTGGACCGAAACATTATTTTTACTGATTCGATTGTTTTTAACAAACTTGTAGAATGGGAAATAAGCCAGAAGCATATCTGCAACTAATACATTGAAAAGTCCATTTGCAACATCTTTGCAGATTTGAAAATAGAGCGCACTTCCTGACAGTGATTCTCGACAGAATATAAAAAGCAGTGCTATTCCAATAAAAATCCAGAAAAAAAAGTCTACGAAAAACATTTTTGCTTTTCGCCCTCGTAAGAAAAAGGCACCAACAAAAACAATTTCAACAAGCATGATAATTGCATAATAAGGACTGTTTGAAAAGAATATGGCAATAAAGATAGCAATTAGACCCGTTACAATTGCGGCGGTATACCCAAAAATACGGAGTATTAAAAACATCGAAATACTCGCAAATGTAAAAGTAATTCCATATAACAGCGTTAATTTGAAATGAGAGGCTAATAATACGAATCCTACCAGGGTTACTAATAGGATTAAATCAGTATTTATTTTGCCTTTTATCTGCGAAAATCCTATCATAATGTCTCCCCTGATTATATATATATGTATATCAATATTTTCACTATGGTTATGATAATAATATCATAAATTCTATATCTTTTTTTCTGTTTTTACTTAACCAAATCATACCGTTTTAGATCGGATCGAACAATCTACTTCCTTTTCCCTATAGACAATAATAAGTTAGGGTTATTGGCAATAAGTGATAAATTCTGCTACCCTAATATTGGCAAACTTTTATGGGAAACCTATTTGGTACATAAAAGTTAATGTAAAAGAAAGGGTTTTATGATGAAGCAAATATCAAACGTTTTTTGGATTTCGGTTGCTATCGTTCTTGCAGCTGTCATATTTGGTGTTGCAGCACCAAAAAGTTTCGAAGAAGTAACAGGTAATATTCAATCATTTATTACATCAGCCTTTGGATGGTATTACCTAATTTTAGTTACAATCATTGTGATATTCTGCGTTTTCCTTATTTTTAGCCCGGTTGGGGCGATTCGATTAGGAAAACCTGATGAAAAACCTGAGTACTCAAATATATCGTGGTTTGCGATGTTATTTAGTGCAGGGATGGGGATTGGACTTGTCTTCTGGGGGGCTGCAGAACCACTTTCCCATTATATGTCGCCACCTTTAGCAGAGGGTGCTACTAATGCTTCCCAAAAAGAAGCCATGCGCTATACATTTTTCCATTGGGGGATTCATGCATGGGGGATTTATGCACTCGTTGCACTTGCCTTAGCCTATTTTAACTTTCGAAAAGGTGAACCAGGTTTAATTTCTGCTACATTAAAGCCTGTTTTGGGCAAAAAAGCAATGGAAGGAAAACTAGGTACCTTGGTTGATGTACTAGCCGTATTTGCAACGGTTGTAGGTGTTGCAACAACGCTAGGGTTTGGTGCGGCACAAATTAATGGAGGTTTAGCCTATTTACTTGATATACCGATTAGTTTCTTCATTCAACTAATCATTATTGCTATTGTTACCGTCTTATTTATGATTTCCGCATGGTCCGGATTAAGTAAAGGGATTAAATATTTAAGTAATGCAAATATGATTTTAGCACTTGCCCTTCTCATTTTAATGTTCGTGGCAGGCCCTACAGTTCTAATTCTTGATATGTTTACAGATACACTTGGTGGATATATACAAAATATTGTACAGATGAGTTTTAGAATTGCTCCACTTAATGAAGAACACCGTTCTTGGATTAACGGTTGGACTATTTTCTACTGGGCTTGGTGGATTTCTTGGTCACCGTTTGTAGGTATTTTTATTGCACGTGTATCCAGAGGAAGAACAATTCGCCAATTTATTATCGGTGTATTATTGCTTCCTGCACTGGTAAGCTTTATATGGTTTTCGGTATTTGGTACTTCCGCAATAGAAGTACAAAAGGAAGGAAATGTAGATCTCTCACAATTTGCTACAGAAGAAGTTCTTTTTGCTATCTTTAATGAATCTTCTCTGTCGGTTGTTTTATCAGTGGTTGCGATTGTACTTGTTGCTACATTCTTTATTACATCTGCTGACTCAGCTACATTTGTACTTGGCATGCAAACCACATATGGGTCACTTACCCCATCAAACTCTGTAAAACTAACGTGGGGAATTCTACAATCAACAGTTGCAGCCATTTTATTATATAGCGGTGGTCTACAGGCATTACAAAATGCTCTCATTGCAGCAGCTTTTCCCTTTTCAATTATAATGGTGCTGATGATGATTTCACTGTATCGTTCATTAACTAAAGAGAAAAAAGAACTTGGTTTATATTTGAAGCCAAAGCCAAAGAAAAAATCTACTGCTCCTCAGTAGTAAAAGCAAAAAAACCGGCATATGCCGGTTTTTTGCTTTGTAAAATCTTTTCGGTATCTACTTAGTAGCTAACCCTTGCGACCATGATTTAACCCCATCATCTTCTACAAATTCAATGATGACATCCGTCACTCCATTCATTGCTTGGATTTTTTCCTCAATACGTTCTTTAATTTTAATCGCCTCTTGAACAGTTATACTGCAGTCAATTTCCAGCTTCATTTCGATATGGAAATCTTCTCCTTCCTTCATTGCAAACAATGCGTTTATATCTTTTATTTCGGGATTTGTATAAATGAGCTCAGCAATTTTGTTTTCTAGCTCTTCATCCGCTTCACCAAGTACTCCTTTGGCATTATCCAAGAATACTCTACCCACTACGTAAAACATCATTAATCCAATTATGATTGATGCAATTCCTTCAGCAGCATGCCAACCTCCATAATAGGAGAGTAATATTCCAATGATTGCAATGACTCCACCGAGGGTTGCTACTAAATCCTCCATGAATACCAGTTTTGTGGCAGGTGTAGCTTTTCCTAAATTATTGAAACTTTTGGCGATTGCTCCAAATCCTTTAGCTTCCACCTGTGCTTCATGAAGGACTTCTTTCATTGCCTTAAAAAGAACATAACACTCCAAAATGACAGCTAAGCCTAAAACAGAAAGATTAATGGCAATCCCAGTTGATTCGGTTGGGTGTTTAATATGGTGATATCCCTCTTTTATTGTTTCATAACTCATAATTCCAACGATAATAACTGCACCCAGTAAAACCAGGTTTACGAGTCGTCCAAACCCGTTCGGATATTTTTCAGAAGGCCTTTTTTTACTTAATGCACTTCCGATGAACACGAAAAATTGATTAGCTGCGTCGCCTAAAGAATGCATCGTTTCAGCAAACATCGCAACATTCCCCGTGAAGAAATAGGCAACCCCTTTAATAATTGCAATAATCGTATTTACAATTGCAGCAATTAAAGATGACTTATTTCCATTCTTTAATAAACCTTGTTTTTTTGACATAGAGACCTCCAAAGGATGATTCTTTTGGTAATACTTGTAGTATTTATTACTTTTAATAAATTTATCAGAGGAATTGAGGTAAAAAAAGTGACTGTTACTTTTGGCACGTTACATTTTTAGTGCGAAATCGGACAAACTCTAGTTCAGAGCATAGTAAAAGCCTTCCGGTTCACCCGGAAGGCCGACTAACATATTTTAAGTTTAGGCGTCAAAATTTAATACAATCTTACATACTTCAGCTTGGTTGTTTTTCAAGAACTCAAAGGCTTCTGCAATTTCTGTAAAATGGAAGGTATGTGTTTTCATTTTTTCTGGTTGCACAGCCCGAGTTTCAAATAATTCGATTACGTGAGGGAAACGATAATTATTTAATCTAGAACCTAAAACATCTATTCCTTTTTTCGTAAATGCAACTTGAGGAACTGAAGAAGGTATATTCCCAGTACCAAGTGTCACAATACGTCCTGATGGAGCAACTAGCTCTAAAGCTTCCTCGAGACTTTGTGGTGAACATACAGAATCAATGATTACATGTGCCCCGTCACCTTCTGTAAATTCCTGCACAACTTCTTCTAGGCTTTCATTCTTTACATTTACTACTCTGTCTGCTCCCATATCCTTTGCACGGTCTAGGCGTTTATCCACAATATCCGTCATCATTACAATAGCCCCACGTGATTTTGCCACTTGCATTACAGCAATACCAATTGGCCCGGAACCCATAACCAATACTTTATCTCCAGTTGTTGTACGGCCGCGCTCATTCGCCTCAACACCAATTGAATAAGGTTCTACTAATGCTGCACTTTCTCTATCTATTTGTGATTCATCCAGTTTATATGCATTTTTTTCAGTCGTTTTTACGTATTCTGCAAAACCACCATCACGATGAACACCTGTTACTTCAACAGTATCACACACATTATGATGACCAGTTCTACATGCATAGCAATATCCACAGCTATTCACATTGTCTACTGCTACAAGGTCACCAACTTTTATGTTTGTTACGCTTGTACCAACCTCTTCTATAATACCAGCAAATTCATGCCCGATAATTCGAGGATACGTAGCTAATGAATTTGTTCCATTATAGATCCCTACATCGGAACCACATATTCCACCCGAAACAACTTTAATGATGACATCATGCTCATCCTCAATGACTGGTTTCGGAACTTCTTTAATTTCAACTTCAAATGGTTTATTTATTACTACCGCTTTCATGTCAATTCCCCCTGATGTGAATTTTAGCCATCTTTATTTAATGTTCTGCTCTACGATGTTGTTTGTTATCTTTTATTCACCTGAGAACCATTCTATTGGTACTGTCACTAGCTCAGGAACAAGAATTAGTAGGAATAACAATACAATCTCAACGATAAGAAAAGGCATTATTGCTTTCACGAGACGTCCAATACTAATCTTTCCTGCCCCAGCGGCAACATTAAGCACAGTACCTACTGGTGGCGTTAATAGACCAATAACATTATTTAAAATAAATAATAGACCAAAGTATACAGGGTCAATACCCGCTGCATTAATAACAGGCATTAATACTGGTGTTAAGATCAAGATTGTTGGGTTAACATCCATAGCCATTCCAACTAGGATGACAATAATATTAATAACGATTAATAGTAACAATGGATTATCAACCAATGGACTTAAAATATTTGTCACGGTTTCCGGAATGTTTCCAATTGTCATTAACCATGCTGAAACCATTGCTGCTGCAGCTAAAAACATGATTACGCTTGATGTTTTAGCAGAACTAATTAAACTCTCTAAGATATCTTTTGGTTTTAATTCACGATAAACAAAAACACCAATAAATAATGCATAAACCACAGCAATTACCCCAGCTTCTGTCGGAGTAAAGAATCCACCTCTAAGTCCAGTTAAGATACCAACTGGCATTAAAATTGCCCAAATTGCATCAACACAGGATTTTACCATTACTTTGAAGCTAGCTCGTGGAAGTTTATCTACTTTATCTTTTCTCGCAATAATTGCCCAGACGATACATAAAGCAATTGAAATGTAGATTGCAGGTGCAATACCCGCGATAAAAAGTTTTGTAATCGATACACCCGCAGTAACACCAAACAAGATCATTGGTACCGATGGTGGCATAATAGGTGAAACAATGTTACCAGCTGCAATTAATGCAGTTGAACGATCACGGTTATAACCAGCTTTCGCCATCATAGGAATCAGAATTGCTCCTAGCGCTGCAGTTGAAGCAACCGCTGAACCTACTAAACTAGCAAAAAGTACAATTGCCAAAATAGCTACATATCCTAAACCACCGCGTATATGCCCAACTAATGAGGTTGCGGCAACAATGATACGTTTAGTTAATCCACCGCGGTTCATTAAATCTCCACATAAAATAAAGAATGGGATCGCCATCATTGCAAAACTATCCGAACCGACCATTAAATTTTGTGCAAGGATTTGTGTATCAAAATCTCCTAAGTATAACATCATAAATACGCCGCTAAGTAGTAGCGCAAATGCGATTGGAATCCCAATTGCCATTGCTCCTAATAATGCGACTAAGAAGATAACCATTGTCATTTGTTCGACCTCCCTTGACTACTTTTCCTCGTTGTTTTCATCGTCATTTTTCATTTTTTCTAACACATCATCTTCATCCGATTCATGTAAGGTGATGAGTTTATTAATTGATTCAGGCTCTTTTACGACCTTAATAATGTTCGAAATACAAATAATCGCAATACAGATTCCTGTCAGCATTCCTACCCCATAGATGATGGATAGTGGGATGCCAGTTGCTGCCGCACGTGCTTCCACGCTTTGTAGCGTCATTGTATACGCACCGTGTGTAAGCATTGCCATTATGATAATGATGATGATTTGTGCAAAAATGTAAGTTATGCGCTTTAAGCCTTTTGGCAATTTATGCATAACTGAATCCATTCCTAAATGTACATTCGATCTCATGGCACCAATTGCTCCAATATATGTAATATAAACGAATAAATATCTTGCAATTTCTTCAGACCATGTTAAACCGGAATTAAATACCGTACGTAAGACGACATTTAAAAAGACAAATAAAACAATTAAGGCAAGCATAATGCCGAGTAGATAATCTATCCCTTTAAAAAGCCTGTCATTAAACTTGGACATGTGTTTCCCTCCATAAAAATGATTTTCAAAAAATAAGGTTGCGTTTACATTTTCACTCAACTGAGCGAATCCGATTTATCATATCTTCAGCCCAATCATATTTTTCGTACAGCATTTCATATACTGGTTGAGCCGCGTCGATAAGTTGTTGTCTTTCCTCTTCAGATGGAGTCTCCACAACAATTCCTTGTTCTTCTAGGAAATTCCGATCATCTTCAATACTATTTTCATAGATATCCCATGTTCTATTAGAGGTTTGTAGGGAAACTTCTTCAAATATTTTTTGGTCTTCTTCAGACAATGTGTCCCAAAATTCTTTACTCATCATTAGTTGATTTGATGAAACCATATGGTTCGTTTCATAAATATAATCTTGAACCTCGAACCAACCTTCTTGTCTAAAAGTAGACATCGGGTTATCCTGTCCATCAACAACACCTTGCTCTAGAGCAGTAAACACTTCACCCAGGTCCATAATTACAACGTTAGCACCTAAAGATTCAGCTAATTTAACATGGATTGGATTATTTGGCATTCTCACTTTTTGACCTTTTAAATCTTCTGGAGATTCAATTGGATAGCTTGAACTAAAAACACGCGCACCGTTTGGATTCCATGAAAGAAACTTAATTGGTTCCTGTTCTTCAAAATTCTTTGCTATATACTCTCCAACTTCTCCTTGATACACTCTTCTTGCATGTGCAACATCCTTAAAAACAAATGGAAAATCGGGAGTTGCCATCATCGGAACCTCACTCCACATTACTGTGCCGATTGCAGTCATTTCTACAATTCCACTTCGAGTAAAGTCATATAATTGTTTTTCTCCACCAAGTTGACCAGAATCATAGATTTCTACATTGTATCTACCATTTGTTCGTTTTTCAATTTCTGGTTCAAATACCTCTTTTAAGGCTACATTGACTGGGTTAGAAGGTGAAAGTGTAGTTCCAACCTTAACCAAGATTCCCTTATCCGCGCTAGCTGCTTCTGAGCAACCTGATAGAATGATAGCGAGCATCGCAACTATAAGGAATGTTATTGTTTTTTTACCAACATTCAGTTTTTTCATTTAATATTACCTCCTTATATATCACATAAAACCCTTACATATTAGTTTGATAAGTTCATAACGCTTACATTAATATACCAGTATACTTGTCGACAAGTTGATTCTAAAAAAATATAGTTATACCGATAATTACAATATTGTATCCTTCACTGTTTCACGAGTATCTTCAAAATGGTCATGAACTACTCTTTTTATATATTCCAGATCCTTTGAGACGATAGATTCAATTAATACACGGTGTTTCTCTATTAATGGCTCAATCTCATTTGACTTTTCAAGGAATCTTTTTTTTGTAGTGACTAGCAATGCTGTGAAGACAATGTCTCGAATATTATTCCATAGATGAAGCATTCTTTTATGATTTGCCGCCTCTATCATTACCTCATGAAACTTCAAATCTGAAATTGTAAATTCAATATGTTGATTATACTTAGCGGCAATAATCATCTCATCAAGTATTTTATTAAGTTTTCCGACAATATGCTGATGTTCCATTTTAGAGAGACGTTCGATAACAAATGTTTCAATGATATATCGCACATCATACAATTCCTCGATATCTTTTGGAGACAATCCAATCACTACAGCACCCATGCGCTCTAACCGAATCAAACCTTCATTTGATAAAGTTTTAAGGGCCTCTCGTACAGGGGACCTGCTAGTCCCAAATTCTTCAGCAATAGAGTTTTCAGATAAAACTGTTCCAGGAGTAATGCTTTTGTTGATTATTTTCAAACGTAATTCACTTGATATCATTTCTCCAAGAGAAGTCCCTTTTAAAGCGATAGAAGGAAATTCCAATACGATCAACTCACTTTTATAGATGTCTTATACTATTCATATTAGGATTCTGTATCTTCCTTTCAATTATAGTTGTATACTTGTACACAAGTTTGTCATAAATTAATATATACTCAAAATGTCTCCTTGTAAAGAGAAAACGTATTCAAATTTACAAAAATTCGACAAATAATTTTAAATGAAAATACTTTAATTAATCTTGACTATGGTGATGAAAGACTTTTCGAAGCGATTTTGCACTCGTTTTGTCCTTCATTCAAGGTATTAAAAAACTGCCCTCCGTAAGTTAATCTTTACATTACGGGGGACAGGCAACACATTATTCTTTCACAAGCAGTGCAACTGCTTCAACGTGAACAGTATGTGGAAATAGGTCCACTGGTTGAACGCCTTTTAAGGTATATCCAAATGGTTCAAGTTCTTTAATATCCGTTGCGAACGTTTCTGGGTTACAAGAAACATAGACAATTCTTTCTGGCTGAGAGCGGCCAATTCTTCTCATTACTTTACCGCCAGCACCTGAACGTGGAGGATCAAGTAAAAGTAACTCTGGTCTTCCAAAGCTTTCTAACACTTCATCAATTCCTTTTCTTGCATCCTTTGCTAAGAAGTACGTGTTTGATAAGCCATTATCTTTTGCATTACGTTTTGCAGATTCAATTGAGCTTTCAACAATTTCAATTCCTGCAAGCTTTTGAACGCGACTTGCAAAAGGAAGGGAGAATGTTCCTACTCCACAGAAAAGATCAATCATTTTTTCTGATTTCTTCGGTTCCCCCATTTCAACAGCTAAGTCGACTAATTTTTGAGCTTGAGTTGGGTTGGTTTGGAAGAATGTATCAAACCAAACACGGAAACGATATCCGTCCATTTCATCATAAATGAAATCGCGTCCCGCTAATAAATGTGTTTTTTCTGATTGAGTGCGGTCAGCCCAGTCTGTATTTTCAAGCCATAATAAGCTTTTAACCTCTGGGAATTTTTCTTCAATGCGCTTTACTAGATCATCTGCAGCATTTTTTAGTTTTCCTTCTGGTGCTTCAGTTGCAAAAAGAGCTAGCATAACTTCACCAGTTGCAAAGGATTGTCTCACCATAAGATGGCGAAGAAGACCTTCATGCTTATCTTTGTTATAGCCAGGTAGCTGATGGTCTTTTGCCCACTGCGCTACTTCCATTGCACCTTCCACCATTTTTTCAGCTGCAATTAGACATGTTTCAAGGGAAATGATTTTTCGGAAGTTTCCTTGTTCATGTAAACCTAGTTCCCCCTCGGGTGAGAAAGTAAATTCCATTTTATTGCGGTAATGCCATGGCTCGTCCATTCCGATTGTATCCTTCACAAGTTCCGGATTGAAACCTTGCGATTCAACTTGTCGTTTCACATAATCCGTTTTGTATTGAAGCTGACCCTTGTAATCCCAGTGTTGCCATACACAGCCACCGCATTTTTCAAAATGAGGGCATGGTGGTGCAAGACGTAGGTCATTCGCTGTTAAGATTTCCTCAGCCATTGCTTTTCTTCGTTTTCGGTCAGGCTGGTCAACGGTTACACGAACCTGCTCGCCAATTAAGGTTTGCGGAATAGTGAGTTTTAGCTTCTTTTTATTGCCGTGCTCATTTTCACGCCACACAACTCCCCGTCCTGAACCTTTTTCATCTAAACTTTTTATATCAACAATCATCGTTTCTGGATTTGTTACTGCCAATTATTGTTCCTCCCTCGGTAAACCTTTTTGTCTATATTGAAGTTATAATATCTTGAGTTTTTGGTTTCTGAAAAAATATAAGTATAGTCCATTTCTATCCTATTTTACAACATACTAACCCAGTATAAAGCACAACTCACAAATTTGGAATTCCTACAACCCTAGAAAGTATTAACATTCTACCAAAGATGCTTTTTTCAAGAGGGAGTTCACTCCTATTAAAATAGCAAAAAAGTCACTGGCTTTTTTCAAAAGCAAAATAACCTGTTCTTCAATAAAACAGGTTTTAGTAGTGTCATTTATGTATTCACTTTAACTTTTGCAACCCCCAATGCGTGGTACTCCCATAAAATAAATTCTATTTGTTTTGCTTGTGGTTCTTCACATTCGATAATAAGGATGATTTCAGTACTATTTCCCTTTTGGGACCTCTTTTTCTTTTTAGACACAAGCTCTACACATAATCTAATCGCAAAACCAATCATGAATCCAACTGCTGCACCAATTAATCCCCAATAGATTGGCCCCCAAGTCAGGTTAAATCCGATACTTGCTCCAATTACAGAAAATGCCGTAGCAAGTGCGGCCCCAATATCAAAAAGAGTGGTGCCATCTGACCGATTCAAGGTATCAAATAGTCTCACGTCCTCTTTTCGTTTATCAAGCGGAACTGCAAAAATATCTTCGCTTTTTATCCCCGTTTTTTCTATTTCCGCGATGGCAATTTCCATATAATCATTACTTTTAAACGTTGCAAATACCTGCATTCATTAATCACTTCACTTTTAGTCCCTTGAGAACTTGAAATTGGCTTGACTGGTACTTTTCCCTTAAGAAGTTCCGTTGGTCCCGTTCAAATAGCTTATTATTTTCAACTGCATTAATATAAGAATCATAAATAGCAAAACCAAAAACTGACGGCAAAAATAGGAACCACTCTGGATCTAAAACTTCTGTAGCCTCGTTTACTTTACCTAAAAACAATAGAGATACAGCTTCTAATGCATGTGAAAAAAAGAAAAAGATTACACAGCAAATGATGAGAAAAAAAGCCGTAACCGTCTTATGATTATAGAGATGTCCTAGCCCAGGCATGAACAATGACCATATAATAACCAAAATTGGATTTCTTTTATCCAAATAGTTCATACCAGCAGCCCCCATGCTAAAAGTGTTAAATCGGTGGTTTTCATGGTCAGCAAGTATATACATCTTATTCATATCAATTGTTGATCGGTAGCTGTCCCAAATCGCAAATATGTAGACAGGGATGTACATAATGAGCCATCTCGTGTCCAATATGTTCTTGGCCATCTCTATATTTCCACTAAATGAGTGGATCATTGCAAGGTTTACGTTAGCATTTATATTTACAATAACTTCCCAAATAATTAGCAGATATCCCCGGTGGTATTTGTCTAATAACAAATGGCCAAACCCCGGAAAAGCTGCCGACCACCAAGCAATAATATATGGGTTCCTCAAATGAATGATAGATGTACCAAACATACTGACATTGGCTATATAACGTCTTGCCGTATTATCATTCGTGTAATTGTTCATGATGTAAAGGATTGCCCCCATCCACTTGTTTCAATTAAAAAATAAAAACTGGTATAAGAGGTAATCTTCCCTAACCTGATTCGAAATATCAAAAATGGAAATAGATACTTTTTGTAAAAGTCATCGGAATTTGGTGAATATTTCCTTCCATGTCGTTAAATACTAACTGAAAGATTTTGCAACTTTGTATAGGGTTAGGTGGAGGTATGTTTTGGAAAAAGAAGGATAGCAAAAACACTGTTAAAAGTTATGAAACGAAAGAAAAAACTATAGATGAAGTATTCGAAAAGGCGAGAAAATCGAGTGATTTTACAACAGTCTCACCTATTGAAAAAAATGATAATTTTTCAATAAGTTATTTTCAAACGTTAGTTGATACTAAGATTCTGCAACAGTCTCTATTACCTAGTTTAAAGGAGAAAGTTACAGAAATCGAAAAACTTACTGATTTGAAAAATATTATCCCAATAGAGGAAATTAAATTTTCAAAGAATCCATTGGAACTCGAAAAAGCCTTCCATCAAGGGGTATTAGCGGTATATTTCAAAAACCAAATGGATGAATTCGCTCTATTTACGATCGGAAACGCGAGGTTAGGTCAACGGGAAACAAATGATACACAAAATGAATTTAGTGTGATTGGGCCGAAGATTGGTTTTATAGAAGATATTGGAACAAATCTTCATATGCTAAGAGAACATCTTGATACGCCGGACCTAATCTACGAAGAATTGACCGTTGGGACAAGAACTCATACAAAGGTTGTCATTGCATACGTAGATGGTGTTACGAATCCCGAGTTTGTAAAAACTGCAAAACAAAGATTAGATAACCTTGATGTTGATGTAGTGTTTGACAATACTCAGCTTGAGCAAATGATTTCCGATCATTCGTCATCTCCATTTCCACTATTTGTGACTACAGAAAGATTAGATCGGACTGTAGGAGCACTTTTATTAGGACAAATTGTACTGATTACTGATAAGTCCTCCTACGCCGTAGTAGGCCCAGTAAATCTAATGGACTTTTTTTCAAATCCAGAAGATTTTTATCTTCCATCCTTGATTGCATCTTTTTTTAAATTAATTCGGATATTTGGAATGTTGTTCTCCATATTTGCAACTTCCTTTTATGTAGCAATATTAACATTCCATTTTGAGGTTATACCGAAGGATCTGCTTGGTCCTCTCATTAACTCAAGAGCCAATGTTCCCTTTCCCCCTGTTCTTGAAGTTTTATTCTTAGAAGTGACCATTGATTTACTCAGGGAAGCCGGAGCACGTCTACCCACCAAAATTGGACAGACACTAGGAATAGTTGGAGGAATTGTAATCGGACAGGCAACTGTTGATGCAGCACTTACGAGTAATATTTTATTAATCATTGTTGCACTTTCAGCATTGGCCTCGTTTACAACGCCAATTTATAAAATGTCTAATGCTGTTAGGATGTTAAGATATCCTTTCATCATACTTGCTGCAATTTGGGGTGGTTTAGGTATTTATGTAGGTGTTCTTTTTATAATCGGACATTTGACTCGACTCAAATCATTAGGAGTTCCCTATATGATTCCGCTATACCCCTACCGAAAAGGGTGGGCACTTGGTTCCTTCATAAGACCTAATTTCGCAAATCTAAATAAACGTCCATCGATCTTTAGACCATTAAGTAACAAACGATATTCTCCAGCTTCAACTCAAGACACAGAAGATGGACTGAACTCAGAATAAAACTCTCTAAATATGAAAGTGGAGATTATATGGGTAAATGGAGAAAAGTAAAACTAGTTGTCATTGTATTCATATGTATCGTAAGCCTAGTTGGATGTACGAGAACCAAGATTGTCGATAAATTGAGTATTGTTCATGTTTTCGGATTTGATTTAGACGATAACGGGAATGTGATTGGAAGCGCTTTGTTCCCTGAATATACAAAAAGCAAAGGGAGCGATAAAAGTCAATATTTAGAAGCGAAAACAGATGCAGTTGCACTATTAAGACCTAAAATGTCAACACACACGAGTACGCCAGTTGCTTTATCGAAAATAAGGGTTTTAGTATTGGGTAATGAATTTGCAACAACTGGTGTTAACGATGTAGTAGAACGGCTTCTTTTGACACCTGAAATCGCGACCAATATACAGATTGCCGTTTCTTCCCACAGTGCGAAGGAAACACTTAACACCCTAAAAAAAGGGGACCTGACTCTGGCTGATCAAATCAAACAAAATATGACGGGTCAACAACTTCCAAGGATGAACCTGCATGTTTTCTTAAACCACTTCTATGGTGAAGGTATGGATCCGTATGTACCAATGGTGACCATCGACGAAAACGATAAGATACAGGTGGATCGAGTTGGGATTTTTAAAGATGATAAATTCAAACTTCACTTGAATGAGCAAGAAACCTTTATTTTCTCGATTTTAGAGAATTATCGTTCACAAGCCATTTATGAAATTGTCCTTGACAAGGAGAATCGGGCAGATGTCATTATAATTCAAGCGTTTCGAAATAAAAGGAAGTGGGAATGGGTAAAAGATGAGCAGCAATTAAATCTTTCTTTAAAACTCGTATGGACGATTACACATCATCCGGACCGCTTTAACCTGGAAAATCCAGATGATCTTGAAATGATAAAAAGATTAATTAAAAAAGAAGTAAAAAAAGATATCGAGGAACTATTAAATACCTTCAAAGAAAAAGGGGTCGATCCACTCGGAATTGGAAATATTGTGCGATCCCAAGATCGAGATTGGGATGAGAATTCCTTTTATGAACAATACCCTACTTTACCTATCAATATTGATATAAATTTAGAAATCATACATTCTGGCCTTCAGGGCTAGGCTAGACTAGGATGGTTAATAATGAACAGTCAGATTAACGAAAATAAACAAGTTTCTCCCTATTTCCTATTCTTTTTAATACATGGCTCTCAAACAGGAATTGCAGTATTAAGATTTCAAGGAAATGTAAGTAAAGGGGCTGGCAATGAAGCATGGATGTCCGTACTTGTTTTGGGTTTAAGCTTTCAGATATTATTTATAATGATGCTATATATCTTAAAACAGTCTACCGCAGGGGATATTCTTTCCTTTCATAAAGACCTATTGGGAAAGAAACTGGGAGGCGCTTTAAATTTAGTATTGGCATGTTACTTTTCACTAGCCGGAGTATCAGTTGTATATGGTTATATTGATCTCCTTCAAGTATGGGTTTTCGATGGGATTCCTAGTTGGGAGTACGCTCTTCTTCTTTGTTGCCTCATTTTTTATCTGGTATCAGGGGGATTTCGAGTGATAACTGGAGTTGCATTTTGGGGTGTCGTGATACCAGCTATCTTGCTAATCTCCTTTTTTTCCATCGCTAACTATTTGGAGGTTTCATACCTTCAACCACTTTTCGATCATAGTTTAAAAGACCATTTTATCTCGGCTAAAGCAGCTGTCCCTTTATTCTTAGGATTTGAGACAGTTCTTGTTTATTTGCCTTTTATAAAAAACGGAAATAAGACAAGCAAATGGGGGCATTGGGCTTTATTGTTTTCAACTATCTTGTATACGTCCATAACGTTTATCACTTTTATGTTCTTTGCACAAGGAAAAATACACCACTTAACATGGCCAACCTTAACAATGATTAAAATCATCCAGTTTCCTTTTTTGGAACGCTTTGAGTTTATCTTTATCTTTACCTGGCTCTTAGTCATCATACCTGTGATTTGTTTATATCTTTGGTCAGCTATTAGAGCTATAAAAGTTACTCTACCAAAGATAAAGCCAACTTATATTCTACTTTTTTTACTAGTTGGCTTTGTTTTTGTAAATAGCCAACTCATTGACATTTATTACACGCGACTCATTCAAAAAATGGTCAATGTAAGTGGTACAGCTATCATGTTTGGCTATATCCCTGTCATATTTATAATTAGTTTCATTCGCCAGTTCATCAAAAAACAAAAGAAAGGATGAGTTTTCACAAAAGTGCATTCATCGTGAAAGCTCAACCTGTTTTGTTCCATGTTATTTTAACAACTTTAGTTTCATTATTTGAAAGGATGTTTTGTAGAGCATAATATTGAAGTTTATAGGCACTATGGCCATCAAGTGTTTCGTGTCTTTATACATTACCAGAACCATTTTTTAGAAACTTCGGGTTATACTCCTTCCACAAACGCGATATAATGAGTTTGGAGTAACAAGTTTTCGTATGGAGGGGAAGTTAATATGTTAAAAAAATTTGCAGCCGATGCTTTAGGTTTATCGGATATCGGAAAAATTATTGGCCCTGAGGACTATGATAAAACAGACGCAGATGATTACATTAGACATGAAGATAATGAAAAGATTTACTTCTTAATTAAGACAAAAGCAGATGAATATTGCTTCACAAACATTGCTTTCATCCATGTTGATGGCGCCAATGCCGTTTCTTCGAAAAGGATGCTAAAACGCTATCCGTATTCACAGCATAAAATCACAAATGTTTTTCTCGAAACGGCTGGTCGAGTCGACTTAGATATCGAAATTAAATTCAACTTAGGTAATCAAGCGTTTAGTATTGATGTGGATAAAAGACAGATTGATAAATTAAATGATTTATATAAAGCACTCGTTTATATTTCCGAAATTATTCATGAAAATAACGTGATGTATGATATGGCAATTAATAGCTTGGACAAAGCGGTAACGGTATTGCACAACTCCCGACCAGCAGAAATCCAGCTAGCTGAGGAATACAAACAATTAACTGAATACGGCTTCTCTTGGCTATCATCAGCTCGTGATCAATACCTCAGGAAAGACTTTGGTGAGGTTTTTGAGAAGTATATAAATAATTAATAGAAAAGACGGCGTTCAGAATTATTCTGATGCCGTCTTTGTTTTTGTGATTTTGGCTAAGGCAGCAATGAAAGACCTTTGCAAGATTCTATCGCATTTTTGGGCGATTCATTTGTTTATGAAGGACTTTGGGGGGCGGCGATCGTGGCATTCGGGACTTCATTCAGCTTATGAAGGACTTTGGGTGACGGCCACCGACGCGTTCGGGACTTCATCCGGCTTATGAAGGACT
>NZ_NSEB01000015.1:0-162442 GCF_002734215.1 Fredinandcohnia onubensis | reverse complement strand
CGGGACTTCATCCGGCTTATGAAGGACTTTAGGTGACGGCGGTCGTGGCGTTCGGGACTTCATTGCTTATGAAGAGGATTCACATCAAAATTCAAGTTCCTTTTCTCCTTCATTTCGACTATGAAGGGGATTCACCTCATGATCCTGGTTCCTTTTCCTCTTCATCCAGCTTATGAAGAGGATTCAACTCATAATTCTGGTTCCTTTTCCTCTTCATCCCATCTATGAAGAGGATTCACTCCAAAATTCTGGTTCCTTTTCCTCTTCATGTAGCCTATGAAGAGGATTCGCATAAAATTTCAGATTGCTTTTCCCCTTCATCCCGCCTATGAAGAGGATTCAACTCAAATTTCAGATCACTTTTCCTCTTCATCCAATCTATGAAGAGGATTCACATCAAAATTCTGGTTCCTTTTCCTCTTCATCCAGCTTATGAAGAGGATTCAACTCATAATTCTGGTTCCTTTTCCTCTTCATCCCGCCTATGAAGAGGATTCAACTCAAGATTCTGTCTCCCTTTCCTCTTCATCCCTCTTATGAAGAGGATTCACATAAAATTTCAAGTTCCATTTCCTCTTCATCCCGTCTATGAAGAGGATTCGCATCAAAATTCAAACTACTTTTCCTCTTCATCCCATCTATGAAGATGGTTCCAACAAACTCAGATCGCGTTTCCTCTTCATCTCGCTCATTCTCCAACTCTGCTGAATCCACATAAAAAATCGGTGCCTGATTCCCAGCGAGGTAGCAAGATTACGATACTCACTGGGGGCCAGGCACCGATTCCGTTATACCCTAATTAAGTGACACTCTAAATCTAACACTCTATTTGGTATAACGGTTCGCGTAGCATGAGGCCACGAATGCATTTGGTTTTATTTTCGGTTCCACACCAATTGCTTCCATTCGTGTCACCATTTCCTTCACAAATTCACGTGTTTTGTTTCTCTTCCCTGCTCCGATGTCAATGTGCCCCTCCATTGTAAAAGAAGCGTCATCATAAATATGCGGCAGCACAATATCAATGAGTTGATTTTTCTTCTCTTCGGTAAACAATGAAACAACTTCCTCTGATAATGATAATTCATAGGAAATTCGCTCATGCAAATGTTCCATTCTCCTCGGAACAACCACTTTTCGGATACATGCCCACACACCTTTTCCTTCATTAAGTATGACAACACCTGTGATAAAGGTAGTTTGTCTTGGATGCACTTGAGAATCTGTCCCAATAATGAGCCTGAACTTCCCACTAGGTTGGGAGCGCATGAACTCAGTAATATGCTCAAAAACCCGCTCAAATGACATCCGTTTTTCTAACAGATTTTTAAATAAGAAGTGATTGTTTGAATTGTTTTTCATAAATTCATATCACAACTTTCCCGGTCTCTTTATTGACCTGCTTTTATACATTTTATGACCGGAAACAGAATAATGTGTGCTAAATGATGATTTGGTACAAAAATTGGAGTTCCATAATAAAAATCATGCTATTTTTCCTAGTACTTTATTACCTACTTTTACCCACTTTTTGATTGTATAATATTACCATAATCCTAAATTGGAGCGTGCTGTAAAAAAAATGAAAAAACAAACAATTGACCCATTTGATTCTATTCTGTCAGATGCCATAATTCATCCTGAGAAGCGCTATCACTTTTATAAAGCTTTTCTGGATTTAGAGGTGGTTGCAATCGGCACTGTTTCCTCCAGCACAAATGGAGATCCGATTCTGAATTTGAAATATATAGAAATGAATAATGAGCTTGTTCTCCCTGTGTATTCAAGTGTTGAGAAATTCAATTCCATCTATAAGGGAAACTATAAATATGTAAAAATCTCAACACGTATGCTACTAAAACTAATTGAACCAGATACCCCGTGGGTTCTTAACCCTGGTTTTGATGTTAGTAAAAAGATTATCCAACAGGAACTCGAAACACTACGTGACGGAAGAATTCTTCATTACTTTTTTGAGGAGTTAGCTATTGAAGAAAAACAGAGTTTCCTAACAAACCAAATGGAAGGAATCCCTCATTCCGTTCTTAATGTTATTTCCGACAATCTAAAAAGCTTTCCTTCTATCAAGAACGCATACTTTACACATATATACAATCCCGCTGGTGCAAGTAAGCCGATTCCCTTCATTGGACTAACGGTAGACAGCCAAGACGAGAACAGTTCAAAGCAACTAGTATTGGATGTGTTTAGAACAGTAGATAAACTTTCTAATCAGCAAATCGAAATTGTCATTCTACCCGAGAAACTACCATTAACAAATTCAATTGTTGACCAGACAAAACCCTTTTATACTCGTACATCAATTGATGATTTGAAATCCATGTTCCGATAAGATTTACGAAAGGAGGTAACGAAATGGCTCAAATAGACATAAAAGTGAATAGTGTCCGCTCCTCAAACAGTCGGTTAAAAGGAATCACTTCCGATTTGACAGATACACAAAGTCGAATCTCAAGTCTACGCCATGCGATTGACAGCCAAATTACTAGTAGGCAAGGTATTGGTGCAAATTTAAGCAGTATGGCTTCTTCAATCCATGAAATAGAAAAACGTCTTAACCAACTACATAATTTTGTGGATAATAGTGTAACTCAATATGAACAAGCCGATAAACAAGTAAACTCCCAGTCACAAAAATTAACCGAGCCTCCTAAAAAGTCATTTTGGGAGTCGGTTGGAGATATCCTCGGTGTGGCAGGCCGATCTATAAAAGGATTTGCAACTGGATTATGGGACGCCGTCGTATCCACTGTGGAAGGAATCTGGCATGTAATTACACATCCAATCGAAACGATTAAAGGATTAGTACATGTTATTCAGCACCCAGTTGAAACCGGAAAAGCGATATGGGATGCAATTAAAACATCATGGAACGAAGATGTTGTTAACGGGGATGCTGAAAGTCGAGGGAATTGGTTTGGACGCGCTTTTGGAGAAGTTGCTTTGGCAATTGTTGGTACAAAAGGTATTGATAAAGCGATAAAATTATCAAGAGGTGCAAATATTGTTGATGAGGCTGGTGGAGTTAGAATCGTTGATAAAGGGGACTCTTCAAGACCTGACCATCCCGAAAGTCCACGTACTCCAGATACAGTTAGTCCAACAGAACGAGCAAAATTAGATGGCTGGACACATCGACCTGATGATGATTTATATTTGAGGTATAAAGATGTGTATGATAACCCCAAATACTATAATCAGGAAACAGGTGCAATTAATTGGCCTGGTACAAAAGGTGACCCGAATATTGATGGATTTAAAAATGGGCATTATGAAATTGACACGTTAAGACCTGGAACAGAAATCGATCGGTATGGCAGTAATGGCAGTGGTCAATACTTTTCTCCTGCAGGAGCTAGCTACGAAAGTAGGGCATTACCACCGCATATGACTCAACAGCCTTATCATCAATACACCGTAATTAGAGAATTCGACGTACGCTCTGGAGAAATAGCTCCATGGTTCGATGAGGTTGGCGGAGGTACTCAATACTATTCGAAAGTAGAAATTGTAGATGACTTTGGTAACAAAGTCCCTGCGACAGTAGAAAACTTAATCAAATATGGTTATATTAAATAAGAAAAAAGGAATGAAGCAAATGGATAAAGATCAATTATTACAAATATGCAAAAATATAGGTATTGCTATTAAATTTGATAATCATATCTTGATGGAAATGAAGTCACCTTACGAAAATTATGCTCAACTTGAGTTTAGCAATGGTAAATATGAGTATTCCGAAATTAACTTTGAAAGACAGCCTGGTCCAGAAAAAGAAAACATTGTTATGTTTAATGATGAAGCAAAAGCAACCAAATATTTCTTAATAAAATTATTAAAGAAATTCTATTTTTATAAAATTTTTCCTTCCGATAACCCAGTTCATGATTTCAAAAACACTAATGAGCTAATTACCTATTTTCAAAAACTTGGAGTTTCGAGCAGTTACTATCATTTTAATACGATAAGTTCACAAATCATCCACTGTGAGATAGATAGTGGTAATAACATGCTTATCAGCTATATTAATACTAACAATCAAAAAAGTTTCACCACTATGCCCTTGAGTATCGATAGAGGCATATTTGTCATGTATCGTTTGACTTATTCCTTGTATTTAATTAAAGAACTTGAACAACAACTAACCCAGCAGGGGCTACTTAATGAAAAATTTGATGATGAGGATATAGAGTTATTTATAAAATAACGATAAAAAATGCCTATCCCTCTATGGGCTAGGCATTTTTATTTTAAAGCTTTCACTACTCCCTCTCCCCTTCAATCTCAATCACGCCCTTCAAATCATCTTGCACGCTTTGTTCTGCAAGGGGAACTTTAGAGCGATAAGCAGAACGCACAATGACATGCGCTGCGACGGGAGCTGTAAGAAATACGAAGAAGATTCCTAGAAATAAGCGAATGCTAAAGGTACCTTCCATGATAAAAAATAGAAACGTTCCTACAAGGATAAACAAGACTCCCATCGTTGAGCTTTTTGATGCTGCATGAGCACGGGAATATAAATCAGGTAATCGAATTAAACCAACTGCACTTAAGAAACTAAAGACCGTTCCCACTAAAATCGATAAAACTGCAAGGACTTCTATTACCTCAATCGGATTGCTTACGCCGCTCAATGACAACACCTCTTTCGATGAATCTCGCGAAGGAAATCGTTCCGATGAAGGAAAGAATCCCAATTAGTAAAATCACTTCAAAAAAACCAGTATTCCTTAAAATCACAGAAAAAATAGCTACTCCCGAAATGATATTAATCCCTAATACATCAAGCGCTTGGACTCTATCAGAGGAGGAGGGGCCTTTTACTAACCGATAAATCGTCGCAAAGATAGCGAATGTTAAAAAAAACAATGATATTATTAAAATGATTCTAATCATTACCGCGTCACCCTCTTTATCGCCGCTTCAAATTTTTCCGTTGAACGTATAACTGCATCACTTGATTCCGGGATATCCATAGCATGTATATAAAACTTTTTTTCGTCATGTGATACTTCAACAACTACCGAACCTGGGGTTAACGTCAATAACATCGCAAGCAAGGTTATTTCCAAGTCCCCTTCTAGTTCCGTCTCTAAGGTAAAAATGCCCGGTGTGATATTGATTTTTGGACGCATAACCTGCTTTACCACTAACACACTTGACGTAAATAATTCTTGGATGAAAATAAAAAATAATCGTAAAATCGCAAGCAAGGTCACGACATAGAATTGATGAGGAAAATACCTCCGTAGTATAAATAGCACGATTAGACCAAATAAATAACCACTAAAAAAGGTTAACACGGACCAACTATCCTGAAGAAACATCCAAATAAAACCGATTAATAAATTGATTAGAACCTGCATGGGCATTGATACCACCCCTTTCTTAAATAAAGAATAACCACGGGATTTTTCAAAACATACTCTCCAATACCTTTTTACGCTCAAAAAACTTATTCTATAAAGGCACTACCCAAAACCGCCTCAATGTAGATAGTTGGATTCATAATCACTTCAACCGCAAGATCTACATACTCACTAATCCCTTGCGTCCCTAATCCAAGCGCAATCGTCAAGCCTGTAAGAATGCCCATCGGTAATAACAATCCTTTTAAAGACTTTGTTTCGCTTTCTTCTGGTACGTCAGTATAACCCCAGAACCCATTCATAAAAATTTTCATAACCGAGTAAAGAACCATTAAACTTGTGAGCAAGCCAATTCCACCAAGCCAGTAATAGCCTGTTGCGAAGGTACCTTCTGTAATAAAAATTTTTCCTAAGAATCCACTTAGGGGCGGTAATCCTCCGAGTGACAAAGCTGCAATGAAGAACATCCAACCGAATTTTGGCTGTAGGCGCATTAGTCCACTGAATTCTCTTAAATTACTAGTTCCTGTCAGATAAATAATTGTTCCGCCTAATAGAAAGATAAGTGCCTTTACAATCATATCGTGGATTAAGTAATAAATAGATCCTGTAATCCCTTCAGCAGTTAACGATGCGACACCTGCTAAAATAAAGCCAACTCCCACGACCACATTGTACGTTATGATCCTTTGAATATCCCAATAGGCCACCGCCCCAAAGGCTCCAAGCAACATCGTAATAGCTGCTAAAATACCGATTAATAGATGTGTCACCTCTGGCTCATGATAAAACACAAGCGTAAATACTCTCATAATCGAATAAATTCCAACCTTTGTTAACAGTGCCGCAAAAATAGCAGCAATTGCTGTTGGTGGTGCACTGTATGAACCCGGTAACCAAAAGAATAGAAACAGACCGGCCTTTAAACTAAACACAATCAAAAATAAAATCGCGACTGTCGTCATGACACCGTCCTGGCCGACCTCAGCAATGCGAACTGAAAGATGTGCCATATTCAATGTACCTGTCATCGCATATAAGTAGGCAACTGCCACTAAAAATAGGAAGGAAGAAATCAGGTTCACTAATATATATTTGATGGATTCCCTAAGCTGTATTTTCGTGCCACCCAAGGAAATCAAGACATAGGATGAAACAAGCATGACTTCAAAACATACGAATAAGTTAAAAATATCCCCTGTAAGGAAGGAACCATTAACCCCTGTAATTAAAAATAAAAAGAGCGGATAAAAATAAAATAGTTCCCGGTCCTTTCCAATTGTGTAAAAGGCATAAATGAGACAGCAGAGTGCCACAATGCTAGTGACCATGACCAAGATAACAGCCAGCATGTCTGCAACCATATTTACACCAAATGGCGCTTCCCATCCACCTAGCTGGAGAACCTGAATTCCATCTGTTTTTATTTGTTGCATAAGCATTAAAGAAACCACAAATATACTTACGACTGCAACAAGACTGAGCGCCCTCTGCAGCACGATATTTTTTCGAAAAATAACCATGATCATCCCAATAATAATAGGGATGATTATTGGAAAAATGACTAAATTACCCATCGTTTTTACCTCTCAATGCTTGAGTATCGTCCGTGCCTAAAACCTTATACGCACGGTAACTTAGCACTAAAAATAATGCTGTTGTCGCAAAGTTGATGACGATTGCGGTTAAAAGAAGTGCCTGTGGTAATGAATCTACATAAGATAATCCCTTTATTCCCAGCAACGGAGGTCCACCCTTTTCGAGGCCCCCCATTGTAATAATAAGTAGGTTCACACTATGACCGATTATAGAAGTTCCTAATATGATTCGTAATAACGTTTTTGTTAATATGAGATAAACCCCGATTGCAAATAAAATCCCGACTAGAATAGACATTAATGTTTCCATTATCGATCATCACCTATACTCATAATAATTGTGAGTGATGTTCCAATGACCGCCAAGGCGACACCTACATCAAATAAAACAGCTGAAGCGAGCTCCGTTTCTCCGAAAACAGGGAGCTCAATATATCCAAATGTTTGGGTTAAAAACGGCTCATCAAATAGCATGCTACCAACGCCTGTGCCAACTGCAATTAATACACCGACCGCAGCAACCACTTTAAAATCGAGGGGCAAATTTTTACGAACCGTTTCTATATCAAAGGTTAGGAACAGAAGGACCAAGCCGGCTGAAAAGGTCAAGCCTCCTATGAAACCACCGCCCGGATGGTGATGACCAGAAATAAACAAGTTGATTGCAAAAGTAAAAATAATAATAACCGCAATCTTAGTGATACTTCTTATAATGACATCATTCGGCTCTTTCATCTGAACCCTCCTTTGCTAAACGTAGCTTGATTAATGAATAAACTCCTAAACCTGCAATGGTTAACACGAGAATCTCGAGCATGGTATCAATCCCACGGAAATCAACAAGAATAGCATTGACGATATTTTTGGCTCCTGCAAGTTCATAGGCATTTTCATAGTAGCTTGAAATGGAATCAAATAATCGATTCCCATTCACAGATAATGCCACTAGTGTGACGACTACCCCTGACCCAATAGCTATGACCGCATTCGTTACCTTAAACGGGATTCGACTAATTTCTTTTCGCAGTTGCGGTAAGTGATAAAAACATAATAGGAAAAGAGCGGTTGTGACGGTTTCCACAACCAGTTGAGTCAAAGCCAGATCTGGTGCGCGGAATAAGACAAAGAAAAACGCCACTAAGTATCCTAGTGCTCCCACTGCAACAATCGATGTAATTCTTGATTTTGAAAATAAAACGGTGACAGCAGAAACTACCGAAACAATCATAATCGCTATTTCAAATAGTGTGACCGGATTATCCTTTGATGAATCAAAGGAAATCCCATCAAATAACCAGATCGATCCCCCGACAACGATAATCATGAAACCAAAGATATAAACAAGATAATCACGAATAAAACCTGTCATATAAAAGTTTGTTATTGACCCATAAATCTGTTCCAATTTATTTAAAGCAAGATTATATATATGGTTGATTGTTAATGACTGTGGGTAGAACTTGTAAACCCGGTACCATTTTCTTATATTGAGATAAAGAATTGTTCCAAGAACAACTACCCCGATTGTCATCCAAAGTTCCTGATTCCAACCGTGCCACGCAGTTATTTTTAACTTCACCACATCTGCCTCAGCAAGCATCGGCAATACAGAAGTTAACGCCGGCTTTAATAAATACTGTGAAACCAGATTCGGGAAAAAGAAACCGAGGATCACGAGCGACCCTAAAATAATCGGCGATAGTAACATTCCAAGTGGCGCTTCATGAACAACTCGATCATTGTCGAGCTTATATTTCCCTCTAAATGTTTTAAATACAAGAATCATACAGTAGATAAATGTAAAAACACTGGCGATCCAAGCGATGACAGGAATGAATACTCCAATTGTTCCCATGTTAAAAAAGTCCATTTTTGCCGCATTATTAACCGCTGCAAAAAACATTTCTTTACTCAAGAAACCATTAAATGGAGGCAGTCCAGCCATTGAAAAGGCTCCTATCACCATTAGGGTGAAGGAAATAGGCATAAGATGAATAAGACCACCCAGCCTTCGAATATCACGAGTCCCCGTTTCATGGTCAATAATCCCGACTACCATAAAGAGACTCCCTTTAAAAGTCGAATGATTCAGCAAATGAAAAAGAGCTGCGAAGACGGCTGTGCCGTAAATAGCTGTTTCATCCCCCAAACCGAAATACATCGCAGCCGACCCGAGACCAAGAAGACTCATGATCAAGCCTAATTGGCTAATCGTTGAGTATGCCAATAATGCCTTTAAATCTGTCTGTCGTACCGCATTAACGGATCCATACAGCAATGTAATTAAACCAACACCCGTAACAAGCCAAAACCATACAGATGAGCCACCAAACACAGGAGTTAATCGTGCAACTAAATAGATACCTGCTTTAACCATTGTGGCTGAATGTAAATAGGCACTAATAGGGGTCGGAGCTTCCATTGCATCTGGGAGCCAAATACTAAACGGAAATTGAGCTGATTTTGTAAATGCACCTAGTAAAATCAATACCATTGCTGGTACGAATAAGGCGCTCGATGTTATCGCATCAGCATTCAACAACATTTCACGAATGCTATAGGTTCCCGAGCTACTTGAAATCATAACAAGACCCGCAAGCATCGCTAATCCACCAAAAATCGTGATTAGCATAGATTTTTGTGCACCATATCGTGATTTCTCACGTTCATACCAATACGCAATTAATAAGAAAGAAGATACACTTGTTAGTTCCCAAAAAACATACAAAACAAAGATGTTATCAGAAAATACTAAGCCAAGCATGGCTCCCATGAACATCAGTAAATACACGTAAAAGTTATGAAGTGCTTCACGTTCTTTTGATAAGTAAAAAATGGAATATAAAATAACCAGTGCACCAATACCCGTAATTAATAATCCAAACATTAAACCTAATCCATCGATATAGGTAGTAAAATTAATATTATAGGAAGGTATCCAAGGAAGGCTTGTAATAATGGTATTCCCATTTGCAATATCGGGAATAAATGTAATAAGATAAACAAAAATCAGGAGTGGCACCAAGAATACGAACCAGCCTGTATGAATGCGAGGACAAAACTTCTTATATAATATAGGAACAAACACGGCGAAAATAAATGGTAGCATGATTAAAAAATGGAACCAATACATTGGAATCGCCTCCTTAGTGGATGATTTTTACAAAATAGCCGAATAGATTGACTCATTTTGTAGCATGCGATATAGTCATACATAGTTTATAAATTAAAGAACATTTTTTAATAATTTTTGTAATCAGTAGCTGTTTAAATTCCTACTGAAATATGGCTTAGCGGTTGCCTCAATTTGCTAAAAAAATCAGATCTAACTAGCTAAGTGAATTTTAATAGGTGGTGTGATAAATGTAAGCCCAGCTAAATAAAGGGTTTATCCTTTAGTAGTTCCTAATTTACTTGTTATTTATGAAACGGAAGTTGGCTAGGCCAATGATTTCACATCAACTTCGAGGTGAGTAATAATGAAATTAATAAAAGAGCGAATGGACGAGAGCATTCTTGTCTGTGTATATTATGGCCCAAATGGTGAACGTCTCATCCAACGTGGTTGCAAGATTGCAAATATGCTAGATTGTCCACTTTATATTTTAACTGTTGATCCAAAGCCTTTTGATGATCTCGACCCTGAAAAGGTTAGCTATATTGAAAGATGGAAAGAGTTAGCTGACCAACATAGTGCGGATGCGTTTATTATCAAGGACAATGAAAAAAGACCCATTTCAAAAGTAATCGCAGATGTTGCAAGAGAGAAAAATGTTACCCAAATAATTCTTGGCCAAACCGCACAAAGTCGTTGGGAACAAATCGCAAAAGGTTCAATTATAAATTCATTGTTAAGAGAAATTCCTTTTGTAGATCTTCATATCATATCTGTTGCCCGTTACCTTAAAAACACTGAAGGCCATTTCGACAAAGGTGTTCGCGCATATCTAGTCCAAGAAGGTAACGTTTATCGACTCATCTTTAAACATACAAAAGATGTCCTTTTTGAAGGTATCTTCTTTAAAGAATTCGGCACAGACTTTAATAATGGAATTTTTAAATTCATGAAAGACCAGAAGACATTACAGGTCCAAGTGAAAGAGGATATCGTTTCCGATTTTACAAATGTAGAAATGAACACAAACTTAGACGAAGATGATGACTTTTTATGACCTCCGCTATTAAGCGGAGTTTTTTTGTTGTGATAAGACTTATAGGTTTACGTCCACTTTCACTAATTGCTTCTCTTCATTATTGATTCCGATATATTTGAATGTTTCAGAAGGTGAATGATGGTTGTAGATATCCATTAATATCGAAATCGCAATTCCTTTTAGGTAGGCATGATAGCCAAATGTTTTCCGAAGAGTATGCGTTCCAATCTTCCCAGAAACCCCCACCTCTTTAGCAGCATGATTAATAATCCGGTATGCCTGCTGTCTAGAAATTGGTAGATTATCCTTCTTTGATTTAAATAAAAAATCACTGCCTTTATGTTCTTGTGAGCGTAAATACTCAGTCAGTTCATTTTTTATCACATTATTCAAATAGAATGCTTTTACTTCCCCACTTGTTATGTCATTTATATAGAGGAAATCCTTCATTCCAGATTCATTCCATACGTCTTCAACACGTAATGAAAGTAAATCACTAACCTTTAATCCTGTGTTAATCCCAAATACAAAAAATAATAAGTCTCGTTGGGATTGCTTTTTAAGCACTTCCTTAATTTCATTAATTTTATTTAAGTCCTTAATTGGATCGACAAATTCCATCGATATCCCCCTGCTAATGTTACATAACTTAAAACTAACATACATTAAGTAACATGACAAGAATCATGCTTACAAATTTTTGTGAAAAATCCACCCTATTATTTTCGAATAATAACCTGCACTTCAAAAATCTCTCTACTTTTCAGCTAATAAATTGGATTATTTTTTTTGATGCAGGGCAAATTATAAAAAATCTTATTAGCAATTATCACCATTATCACAATGGAAAGGGGTTTTTCGAGATGAAAAGGTATGGATGGATTTTTATTGTTCTACTTGTTGTAATTGCCATCGGAGCTGGTGTCATGATTTCAAATAATATCGGCGAAGAAGAACAAGCTGAACAAGGAGTCGAAAACCAAGAAAAAGAAAATCGGAAAGTAGACAAAGATAAGCATTTTTCAGTACAACACAAGGATTACCCTGGAAAAACTGCGCCAAAATTCTCAGCAGAGGATTTGACGGCCGCACCAACAGGAGATTGGATTACACATGGTGGGAATATCTTCAATGGCAGGTACTCTCCACTAGACAAAATCAACAAATCCAATATAAAAGGCTTAAAAGCTGAATGGGTCACAAGTCTCGGCTCAGGTTATGAATTTAAATATTCAGGAGAAGCAACTCCAATTGTCTATGACGGGGTTATGTTCACCATTACCGGTGCTGACGACGTTCAAGCAATTGATGCAAGAACTGGTGAATTAATTTGGGAATACCGCCCTGAATTAGCAGCGAACTTAGATACGGTCTGCTGTGGATGGACAAGTCGTGGTGTTGGATTAGGAGATGGAAAAGTCTTTGTTGGACTTTTAGATGCAAGGCTAGTTGCTTTAGATCAAAAAACTGGCGAACTTGTTTGGGAAACGAAAGTTGAGGATTGGGAAAAAGGATATAACATCACTAGTGCCCCTCTTTATTTTGATGGCTTGGTATATACAGGGGTTGCTGGAGGTGAATATGGAATCCGTGGTTTCGTTGCTGCATTTGATGCTGATAAGGGTAAAGAAGTTTGGAAAACCCATACAGTTCCTGGACCAGATGAGGTCGGACATGATACATGGCCACAAGACACTGATGCTTGGAAAAGAGGCGGAGCAGCTGTATGGCAAACCCCTGCAATTGACCCAGAGTTAGGACTTCTCTATCTCTCAACTGGTAATCCATCAGCTGACCTTGACGGAAGCACTCGTGAAGGTGACAATTTATTTGCCGATTCCGTACTCGCGCTTGATGCAAAATCCGGTGAATACAAATGGCATTTCCAGGAAGTACATCATGATATTTGGGATTACGATGCACCAAACCCTGTCGTATTATTTGATGTAGAAATGAAAGGCAAGATGAGAAAAGGTATTGCACAAGCCGGAAAAACTGGCTGGCTCTACATATTGGACCGAACTAACGGTGAACCACTTGTCGGAATTGAAGAAAAACCAGTACCACAGGATGAAAGACAAAAAACAGCGGCAACTCAGCCGTTCCCGGTTGGAGATAATTTTATTCCACAGGGAGTTACAGAAGAAGATGTTAAAAAGGATTTCCCTAGCGATTGGAAAGGTAAAATCGGTCCAATTTTCACACCGTTCTGGGATGAGTTTGTTACATTAAAACCGTCACCACAAGGTGGAGCAAACTGGCCACCATCAGCTTACAACCCAAATACTGAGCTTTTCTATTTATTAGCAAATGATACGTATTTCTCATACTCACATCGTGAAGGTGATGAAGCGAACAATTACAAAGAAGGGGAAGTTTGGCTTGGAAGTGTATGGCAGCCAGTAAACGGGGCCCCTGGCCGTGGTGTTGTAACTGCAATGGATATTAAAACGAATAAAATCGTTTGGCAGAAACATTGGGATACGATTGCCTATAGTGGCCTATTGACTACAAAAGGTGATCTCTTGTTTGCTGGTCATAACGATGGAAGAATAATCGCATTCGACGCAACAAATGGGAACGAATTATGGGAATTTAAAATGGATGCTGGCGCAAACGCACCTCCTATCACATATGAAATTGATGGTAAGCAATATATTACAATCTTTGCTGCAGGTAACTCACTTGCAGGAACAACACATGGTGATAAAATCTACACCTTCTCACTAGAAGGTGCATATGCATCCCTAGAAGATATACCTGAAGATAAAATCAACGTTTCACCAACAGCAAATGACCCTGCTGCTACCGATAAGAAGCAAGATGCAGAAGAAAGTGATAAATCAACTGCACATGAAGGCGCAGACATTTACAAAAACAACTGCTTGGCATGTCACGGTGACAACGGTGAAGGTGGTCACAATGGACCAAACTTACAGAAGAGTGAAATGCTCCAAGATAGAGAAGCTTTGATTAACCAAATTAAAAATGGTAGCGCTGGAATGCCTCCATTTAAGGACACCTTGGACGATAATCAAATTGATGCATTAGTTGAATATCTACAAAGCCTTGGTAAATAACAGGAAAGGGAATCGTCGGTGACGATTCCTTTTTTTGTTGTGCTTTTGGGATGAAAACCTTTAGACTGATTCTCTCGTTGCGGTTGGGTCTTCATAGACCGGTTGAAGGACTTTAGCTTGCTTCTTCCTCCACGCTCGGGCCTTCATAGACCGGATGAACGACTTTAGCTTGCACCCTCCTCCTCGCTCAGGACTTCATCGACCGCTTGAAGGACTTTTTTTGCCGCCTCCTTCCCGTCCGGGTCTTCATACCCCAACCAACCAATCCCACCTACATTCCGTCTTATCCCTAATCAAACATTGGAAAAGATATACAAGTATAATATCTCAATTTAAAATTTCGATAAATTCAGTATTTTAGTCCTATAATTATATGAACTCACATATACACTAATCATCTAAATCAATGGATAGGTTATACAGACATAATTACACATTGAAAAGGTTGTAGAAGTATTTACTATTATTGAAGATATTGAAATTCTTGGAAGCTATTTTGTTTTAAAAAAATGTAGAAATTCTGTCGACCTTTAACGCTTTCATTAAAAAAATTATCAAAAAACACAAAATATTGTAGAAAAATGTTAAAAAGATGTTATAATGTTCAATATCGTATAAAATTTTCTGAAAATAGGGGGCTTTATCATGAAAGGAAGAAAACTTTCCTGGATGGTACTCTTCCTCGTGTTTGCTTTAGTTTTAGCAGCATGTGGAGGTAATGAATCCAGTAGCAAAGGCGAATCAACATCTGATGGCGCTAAAGACGAAGGAAAAACATACACAATTAAAGCAGGACATTCTCAAACAGAAGAACATCCTTATCATCTTGCATTACTTGATTTAGCTGAAAATGTGAAAGAACGTACTGATGGAAAAGTTACAATCGAAATTTTTCCACTTAACCAATTAGGTGCAGAGAGAGAACTAACAGAAGCACTTACACTCGGAACTGCTGATATGTCAATTTCATCAACAGCTCCAATTGCAAACTTCTATCCACAAATTGGAATCGTTGATTTACCATTCTTATTTGAATCTAGAGAACATGCATACAGCGTACTTGATGGACAAGTTGGTCAAGATCTATTAGCTGGTATGGAAGATGTTGGCCTTGTGGGTCTTGCTTGGGCTGAAAATGGTTTCCGCCACATCACAAATAGCAAACACCCAATCACAAAGCCTGAAGACTTAAAGGGATTAAAGATCCGTACACAAGAAAACCAAATTCACTTAGATGCGTTCAATGCTCTTGGCGCTCAACCAACACCAATGGCATGGAACGAAGCTTTAACGGCTCTACAACAAGGCGTTGTTGATGCACAAGAAAATCCATTAATCATTGCAGATACGTACAAGCTTTATGATGCTAACCAAACATACATGACATTAACAGGACATATTTACTCACCTGCAGTTGTATTGTTCAGTAAATCTGTTTTTGATACACTTCCAACGGATTACCAAGATATTCTTAAGGAAGAAGCAAAAATCGCGGGTGATAAAGTTCGTGAACTTAGCACAAAAGCTGATACTGATTCTTTACAGGTAGTAAAAGATGCGGGTATGGAAGTTATCGAAGATGTTGATGTACAACCATTCCGTGACGCAATTCAGTCTGTATATGAAAAGTACGAAAAAGACTTTGGTAAAGAAAACATCAAAGCAATCTTAAACGGAAATTAATCTAAATAAAAAAACTTGGTGAGTGCCTAGCACAATCCAAGTTTTTAACTTTATTCAGGCGGGGTTTGAACCCCGACTGAATAAAGTTAAAAGCCTCCGGCGGATGCCACAGATTTTCAAAGGAAGCTATTCGAGCCTGCTCGAATAAAATCTGGGCGCAAATACGCCAAGGCGTATTTGATTAGATAATAAGGGGAAATACAGGTGATTAAAAAGATAGTAGATTTTATAAACGGATTTTTTAAATGGATACTGATCATCCTATTTTTTTTATTGGTAGTCGTTGTCTTTTTACAAGTGCTCTTCCGTTTCGTTCTTGAACAGCCCTTGGCATGGACAGAGGAATTAGGGCGTTACTTACTCGTGTGGACGACGTTCCTGGGAGCAGGTTATGGAATGAGTGTAAAAGCACATCCTGGGGTTGAAATTCTCTATGACGCCTTCGGACCAACTGTAAAAAAAGTGCTAAATGTAGTTATTTCGATTCTTGTTATCTTTTTCTTTTGGCAGATTATCGTCCACAGTTTCGACTTTATCGGCCGAAGCATGATTCAGAAGTCTCCGGTTCTTCAAATACCTATGGGATATATCTATACAGTAATTCCGATATCAAGTGTTCTTTTTATTATCAATCTACTTTATGTCGTAATTACTGAATGGAAAAAGGAGGCGAAGAACTAATGGCTTGGTTATTATTTGGGATATTAATCGTCCTTTTCTTCATTAATGTACCAATCGCAGTTGCTCTGGGACTCGCTTCTATGATTGTGCTTATGGTTCAAGATAATGTTCCATTAATGGTTGTTGTTCAAAAAATGTTTACATCAACAGACTCGTTTACATTGATGGCAGTTCCCTTCTTCATCCTTGCAGGTAAATTAATGGAGGTTGGGGGAATTTCTAAAAGACTCGTAGATTTTGCAATGACGATCGTTGGAAGAATGCATGGTGGCTTAGCAATGGTTTCCGTTGTAACATGTATGTTCTTCGCTGCTATTTCAGGATCTGGTGCGGCAACAACAGCAGCAGTTGGAGCTATTATGATTCCAGCAATGGTTCAAAAAGGCTATGATAAAAGCTTCTCTACTGCGATTCAAGCAGCAGGTGGAACAATCGGTGTTATGATTCCTCCAAGCGTACCAATGATCTTATTTGGTGTTATCGCTGGGGCATCAATCAGTGATTTATTCATCGCTGGAATCTTGCCTGGTATTTTTGTTGGTATTTCTTTAATTCTAGTTGCGTACTTTATTTCTAGAAAACGCGGGTACGGTAAAGAAGAAAAAAGTTCAGGTAAAGAGATTTTCACATCCTTTAACAGAGCCATTCTTGCGATTTTGATGCCGGTTATCATTCTTGGCGGTATTTATGGTGGAGTGTTTACTCCAACCGAAGCCTCCGTTGTCGCTGTTGTTTATGGATTAATTGTTGGTCTGTTTATCTACAAGGAAATTAAGTGGAAGGACCTTCCTGAGGTTTTTATTCAATCAGCTGTTACATCGGCGGTTATTATGTTTATCATTTCGTGTGCATCGATCTTTGGATTTATTTTAACAAGGGAACAAATCCCACTGTCAATTACAAATGCGCTACTCGCAATCTCAGATAATCCAATTATTGTTTTAATTATTATTAACGTAATCCTGTTAATTGTAGGTACATTCTTGGAAACATCTGCTGCGATTATCATCATGGCACCAATCTTGCTTCCGGTTACTACAGCTGTTGGCATTGACCCCGTTCACTTCGGGATCATCATGGTTGTAAACCTTGCGATTGGTTTCATTACACCACCAGTTGGTATTAACCTATTCGTAGCATCCAATATCGCAAACCTACGATTAGAGAAAATCGTTCGGGCAATTATCCCTTTCCTGATTATACTAATTGTCGACATCATCATAATTAGTTTCGTACCAGAATTGAGTTTGTTCTTCTTGGATAAATAATAATAGAGCTTGCATCCAATTGGAGGCAAGCTCTTTTTTCATTTTAAAAATTCGATAATACAGTCAATAATACTTATAATAATTAGTATTAAGTTATATATTTGAGTACCAACAACAGGAGGCAACTAATGCAACAAGAAATTTTATCTTCCATAATAATTAAAAACATAAAATCAATTGAAGAATTACATCAGGTTCATGAATTAGAATCGACTGTTTGGAGTCCGGAGGATACGGTTCCTATTAGTCATACTGCAGCAACGATTAAGAATGGTGGGTTTATTTTAGGTGCTTTCTACGAGGAGCAACTGATTGGTTTTCAATATAGTTTCCCAGGTTTTGACGGGATTAAGTCCTACCTCGTTTCTCATAGTTTAGGGATTCACCCTGATTTTCGCAAGTTAGGTATCGGAGAAAAACTAAAGCATGAACAACGGGAGTTGGCCGAGAAGATGGGGTATGATTTAATATCATGGACCTATGATCCTCTTGAAACAGTGAATGGTAATTTGAACCTACATAAATTAGGCGCAACGTGTACTGCTTATATCGAAAATGCATATGGAGAAATGACGGATGGCATGAACGACGGTCTTTCCACAGATCGTTTCGTTGTTGAATGGGCTGTAAAAAAGGTAGAGCGTGAAAGTGAAAACTACGAAATAAGCAAGTTACCGTTCCTAATAAATGTGGAATTAGAAGATGGCTCTCTAGTTCCCGGGGATATTAATTTACAGGAAAACAGCGATACTTTATTAGTACCGGTTCCCGGCAATTTTCAAGAGATTAAAAGTAAGAACTTCAATGCCGCCCTATTGTGGAGAGAAAAAACAAAACAGGTGTTTACACATTATTTAAAACACGGATGGGTTGTAACAGATTTAGTAAAGGACCCCGAGAAGAAAAATCAGTATATGTACCTTTTGGAAAAATAATATTTTATGAGGAGAATTAGCTTGGAAATAAAGAGTATTATTTTACGATATATGAGAATGCGATTGCTCCACCCTTTTAAAACGAGTGTGGGAACCATTACGGATAAAGACTTTATTTTAGTTGAGATCAAGTCAAAAAGTGGCTTGTCTGGTTGGGCAGAAACGGTCTCTGACGCGATTCCCATTTTTCACGAAGAAACAGTTAAAACAAATTGGCATATGCTTAAGGATATTTTAATTCCGAAGCTCTTGAGAACGGAGCTTAAACACCCAGATGATGTGTCAGAAGCTTTCAAAGACTTACGTGGAAACTATAATGCGAAGGCGGCCCTTGATGGTGCTATCTGGGATTTATATGCGAAGGAAAATGGCATTTCATTATCCAAAGCCATTGGCGGCGTTAAGGATAAAATTGAAGTTGGAGTGAGTGTCGGAATACAAAAGACTGAACAGGAGCTTCTCAAAAAAATTGAAGGCTTTGTAACAAATGGCTACAAGCGCATTAAAGTAAAAATTAAGCCAGGTTGGGATATAAATATTTTAAAAGATATTCGCAAGGAGTTTCCGGAGATTCCGCTTATGGCGGATGCGAACTGTGCATATACCATAAATGATATTCTCTACCTCAAACAATTGGACGAGTTCAATTTAATGATGGTCGAGCAGCCCTTAAGCTATGACGATCTCATTGATCACGCCAGACTGCAAAAAGAGTTGAATACCCCAATTTGTCTAGATGAGTGTATTCACACAGCCGAAGATGTTCGAAAAGCAATAGAGATTGGAAGTGGAAAAATCATCAATCTTAAAATCGGTCGCGTAGGCGGTATAACAGAGTCCTTAAAAATTCATAAGCTTTGTGAGGATAACAACATTCCGATGTGGTGTGGTGGAATGCTCGAAGCCGGGATTGGCCGAGCACATAATATCGCAATTACGAGTCTAGCAAACTTCACTCTACCAGGTGATACAGCCCCTTCTTCCCACTACTGGAAAGAGGATATTATTACTCCAGAAGTTACAATGAAAGATGGATATATTGAGGTTCCCACTGGTCCCGGAATTGGCTTTGAACCTAACATGGAAAAAATAGAGGATTTCATGCTTCATAGCGAAACGTTCCATAATTACAAATAAGTTCGTTCCAAAGAGATAATAAGTGTAAATATTATCCACTTGTGTATCACTTTCTAGTCAATATGAGTTAAAAGCATACGTAAAAAAGAATTGCGTATGCTTTTATTTAGATTAGCAGAATAAATGCATTCGCAAAATCCAAATAATGGTAAAAATCATTTCAAAAGAGACAATAAATGTAAAAATCATCCACTTGTGTATCATTTTTTAGTAAATAAGAGTTAAAAGCATACGTAAAAAGGTATTGCGTATGCTTTTATCTAGATTGGCAGCATTAATGCATTCATAAAATCCAAATAAAGGTAATCGCGATTCCAAAAACGAATAAAAAAGGGAAAAATGCTTCCACATTAGGAGGCATTCTTCCCTTTTGCTATTTTTCCTTAAAGGACTAAATTAGCTGACGTTGCCAGAAACGGTGACCCTTCACTGCTTTGATAAAATCCCTCGTAAATTGCCCCTTATCGTCAGCCATTACTACACCCGGTGCGTTTTCAATACCATTCACTTCTAGCCACTTTTTCCCTTCACCTGATGCCCCAATCGGTTTATAATGTGTAAATGCTTCATTAATAAAGTGGGCTGCATCTTTATTAAACTTCGTGCTCGTTCTACTTCCTCTCACCATATAAACAGCGTCAAATAAAACCGATTCAGTCGTTAAAAATGTGTGGTCAACCTTAAGTTGCATACCATCCGAACCTCTTACCATGCCTAGTTTTTCACTAATGATTTCAGGTTGTAATCCATTTGCCTTCATTTGCTCGAGTACAAATTTTACATCTGGCCCATTAAAATTGTCGGTTAGGATTACCGCAACTTTTCTTGTCTTAGGGCTAAACCTCGTATTGAGCTGACTAAGGGCAGGAGAAGACTTTGTTACGTTTGACCCTCCGCTTATTGGCGGATTCACACCTAGATAGTTCGCTATTTCTCTTGCCAGTTCAAGGTTAACATTTGCAAACATATCTACAACTTGTTGCTGGACAGATTGGCTCTTAACCTTGCCCAATTCAAACTGAAAGGCATGAACAATATGCTCTTTTTCAGGATTGCTCATGCTGTTCCAGAAAAGTGTTGCTTGTGAGAAGTGATCTTTAAAACTATCACTTCGAGCTTGAATTTTACGACCTTCTACCTTCTCTTGATAGTGAGCATACCCACCTTCTTCAACACTAGCCGGTGCTGGTGTGTTACCCGCTAAAGAATTTTTATGGTAACTTACTTTCCCCACATTAATGGTTTGGCGGTGATAGCCATCCCGCTGATTATTATGAAATGGACAAACTGGGCGGTTAATTGGAATTTCATGAAAATTAGGGCCACCAAGACGAATTAGCTGGGTATCTGTATAGGAAAATAACCGTCCCTGTAATAATGGATCGTTTGTAAAATCAATACCTGGCACCACATGTCCTGGGTGAAAAGCAACTTGCTCAATTTCAGCAAATGCATTATCAACATTTCGATATAAAACCATTTTTCCAATGATTTTTACTGGAACATCTTCTTCTGGCCAAATCTTAGTTGCATCTAAAATATCAAAACCAAATTTAAATTCATCTTCCTCATTAATAATTTGCACACCCAATTCATACTCTGGGAAGTTCCCTTTTTCAATGTTTTCCCATAAATCACGACGATGGAAATCAGGGTCCTCACCGGAAATCTTTTGAGCTTCATCCCAAACAAGAGAATGTGCCCCAAGTGTGGATCTCCAATGAAACTTAACAAAGTGAGATTTACCGTTCTCGTTAACCAGTCGGAAAGTATGAACACCAAACCCATCCATCATCCGGAAGCTTCTTGGAATCGCTCGGTCTGACATTAACCACATAATCATATGAGCAGTTTCTTGGTTATTCGCGACAAAGTCCCAAAACGTATCATGGGCAGAGCTAGCTTGTGGAATCTCATTGTGAGGTTCGGGTTTGATGGCGTGTACCATGTCCGGAAATTTTATTGCATCTTGAATAAAAAAGACTGGGATATTGTTACCTACCAAGTCATAATTACCTTCATCCGTATAAAACTTGGTTGCAAAGCCACGTACATCACGCACTGTATCAGCAGATCCGCGTGAGCCAACAACAGTAGAAAACCTCACAAATACCGGGGTTTTCACAGTTGGGTCTTGCAAGAACTTTGCTCTTGTGTATTGCTTCATACTGTCATCGTATACCTGGAATTCACCATGGGCAGCAAACCCTCGGGCATGAACGACCCGCTCAGGGATCCGCTCATGATCAAAATGGGTCATTTTTTCACGAAAATGAAAATCCTCCATTATCGTAGGACCCCGTACACCTGCCTTTAAAGAAAATTCATCATTTGACACCTTTAACCCTTGATTGGTCGTGAGTTTTTTTCCTCGATCATCGACACGGAACTGTTCTAACTGCTCATCTTTACTGTTACCTTTCCCATTCAGCTTACGCTCATCACACAATTCAATACGCCTCCTCTCTCGTACCATCATATGAGCAGCCGAATCGGCTTATTCTATATTGAAAGTTATGTAATATCGGTATCAATTTGTCCCTACTTTAGGAAAGTGACAATTGGCTAGACAATTTGTGGAAACTACACAATCAAGAAATGCTTATAGAAACAAAAGTATATTATTCTTCAAGTTGCAAAAACTACCAAAAACAGTTTAGTAAGGGGAGGATTATGAATGAAGAACAGGATGATTGATTGGCCAACTTTTATTGGCGCATTTTCATTATTGTTGTTGGTTACGATTCCTCTCGTCCTTTTTCCTGAAAAAGGGGAAGAGGTGGTTAATGCTGCGAATACGTATGTGACCACAAACTTCGGTGTTCTCTATTTGCTAGTTGGAATAGTGATTTTCTTTTTTCTTATCTATGTTTCGTTTAGTGCAAACGGTCAGATCTTGCTTGGGGATAAAGGAGAAAAGCCCGAATTTAATGATTTCTCTTGGGCGGGCATGCTTTTTTGTGCCGGGATTGGCTCTAGTATTTTATATTGGGGAACAATCGAATGGGCTTATTACCTGCAAGGTCCTCCCTTCGGAGTAGAACCTGGCACAAAGCAAGCCATTGCATGGGCTACCACCTATGGGATTTTTCATTGGGGACCGATCGCATGGGCCATTTATACACTCCCAGCCTTACCAATTGCATACTTTTATTATGTAAGAAAAAAACCGGTCCTAAAAATTAGTGAAGCGACACGGCCATTAATTGGAAGACTAGCCGACGGTCCTATTGGTACCATAATCGATATCTTATTTATGTTTGGACTTATCGGTGGTGCCGGAACGACGCTTGCTCTTGGCACTCCGATGATTGCTGAAGGTATTTATCGTCTAACCGGCATTGATGTGAACATGACTGTAAAAACGATTATTTTGTTATTTGTGACTGTCATCTTTGCAGTTAGCTCTTATACAGGATTAAAGAAGGGAATTAAGGTTCTTTCCGATGTAAACCTATATCTTGCTTTCTTTCTTTTGGCTTTTATCTTTGTGTTTGGGCCAACCCGATTCATGTTAGAAACAACAGTAAATAGTATCGGACTTTTATTGGATAACTTTTTTCATATGAGTACATGGACAGAGCCGTTTAATTCATTGGGTCCATTTGAGAAAACCTCTTTCCCTGAAACGTGGACGGTGTTCTATTGGGCATGGTGGCTCGTCTATGCCCCATTTGTCGGTCTTTTTGTTGCTAAAATTTCACGTGGACGTACCATCAAACAGATGGTACTCGGGACGATGATTTATGGAACAATCGGAAGTATTTTATTCTTTGGTGTACTAGGAAATTACGCAATGCACCTGCAGCTTACTGGAGAAATGGATATTATAAATACGTTGAATACAGAAGGTGCTTCTCCAGCTATTCTAGATGTAATTGAGAGCCTTCCGTTTTCATGGTTTATGGTCCTAGTGTTCACTGTACTTGCTATCGTATTTCTTGCTACCACCTTCGATTCTAGTTCATATGTGTTAGCGTCTGTTGTGCAAAAAGAAGTTGAGGATGAGCCAATAAGGTGGAACCGCTTATTTTGGGCATTTGCTCTTTGTATAATGCCTTTAACGTTGATGTTTATTGGCGGACTCGGCACCTTGCAAACCGCAAGTATAGTGGGTGGGTTCCCTCTTCTTTTTATCATGGTCATGCTTGGTTGGTCATTCCTGAAAGCATCCACCCGTGACATCATGGCATCCGATTATTATGAGCCGAAAACGATTGAGCTGAATTACCGTAAAATTCTTGAACGCTTGCGTCGAAAGAAAAAAGCAAAAGAGCAAGCATCTGGCGAACAAGAACAAAAGGGGCCAATCGATGCCCATTTTGAAGATGACAAAAAATAAATCTAGGGCAGAGCCCATTCCGGCTCTGCCCTTTTTTGTGGGACGAAGGGACAGGTCCCTTGACCCACTTTTTCCATCATTAGAGGTTGATTGCTTAAGTGTACCTAAACCAACAGAATCATGATCCTTAGTGTTTAGCCTCCATTGCATCTGCTTTTGTTTTATGGACAGTACCGAATGGATGATTTGGTGGGGCATAAATGGAATAAAGTTTTAATGGGATATTTCCTGTATTCGTTAGGTTATGCCAATACCCTGCTGGTATAATAATACCTGAATCGTCACTAATTTGTCTTACAAAGTCTAACTGATTTTTGTTTTTGCCCATTTGAACAATACCATTACCTTGTTCAACTCGAAGGAATTGGTCCACATTAGGGTGCATTTCTAAACCGATATCTTCTCCAGGGTGTAAACTCATTAATGTTAACTGTAGGTGAGTACCCGTCCAAATTGCCGTCCGAAACGTATTGTTTTGCTTTGTAGCTTCATTGATATTAACTACAAACGGCTTTTTACCTTGGTCAGTGAACTCTCGCATTTCCCTTCCCATATGTGGGTGATGGTATCCCCAATAGTTCCAGTAATGCATAGGAACATTCGTGTAATATGGGTGATGATGATGTTGATGGTGATAATAATGATGTGGGTATCCATATGTTACATAATTCATTTTACTCAGTATCCCTCCTCAAATTGCTTAAATATCCTATGCAAGAGGGATAGTGAATGTAACGCAATTTGATAGGATTCTCTTATCTTCCATTTGGACCAATGTACCTGTATCCCTGTGTCCCATACACAAAAAGACACCTGGATTAGGTGTCTTTTTACATAACTATTTATTTTCTACGGCCTTAATGGGATGATTTACTTTCCAGCTAGTAATAAACCAATTTCAGCTACTATTGTACTACCAATATACGTTCCACTAAAAACGAAAACAGCAACAATCGCAACTTTCCAAGAAGTATTTTTTAATTCTACTAAACGGTTTGCTACTGAAATTCCAGCAAAAGTAAGAATCGGTGTTGTGATGGAGAGGAAATCCACCGCTTGAATGGCTTGCACAAAGAAGTCAGAAATTAAGCACATAACAAGAGATGTAATTGACACCCACCCCAATACTGGAAACTCCTTTAGAAATTTAATCGAACAGGTATTTAACTTATTCGAAATAAAAATACCGATCATTGAGAATACCCAAAGAGTAAGCAATCCTACAATTGTCATCCCCGTGACAGCCATTGATTCAGGATTTTTTAAGTGTTTTATAAATTGGGTAAACATGATTAGAGCAAGACTTAATAAAACGATTAAACCGTACTTCACATATGAATTACGCAACGCGTTTTGCATTTTTATCACCTCGTACAAATAGTTTATACATAAATTGCTGCAACGGAGCCGCAAGGAATACCATTGTAAAGGTACCTAAGAAACTAGTAAGCAACTGACTCGCAGATGCATAAGCTAAAATCGTGCTCTCCATATCCGGAACTTGTGCAACTAAAGAAGCTGAAGATGCACTCATCATACTTCCGGAGCCCATGCCAGATGCCATTGCTAATGCCTCAACACGGAAACCCATTTGTAACATGATTGGTGCAAAAATACTGAAGAAAATCGTGCCAAATAATGTACCGATGATATATAAGGATAAAACGCCTCTTCCTTCATCAGAATTCAACGTATACTTTTCTGAAATATAAGCGAGTTCACCTTCACGGCCTATTCCTAGAGTTGCTCCAATCGCTTCACGGCGTAATCCAAGCAGTAATGCCACAGGCAGACCTAATAGAACTGTTCCAAGGTTCCCTATTTCCTGAAATAGGAATACCCAGCCAACTTGAAGAATTTCACCAATTTTTGGGGCAACATCTGCACCATATCTCGCCATAAGTGGAAGCATGATAAGAATCAAGTATTTTCCGGCAAAGTCTACATTCTCTTTACTATAGACTTTTTTCCAAAAGCCTTTGCGGAATAGATTCAGTCCTAAAATCATCGTGATGATAATTGCAAATACAAGTGGTAATAAGCCAATTGAAAAGGATCCAAGTTTAACACTTTGAAATCCGATCATTTCAGCAGCCGTAATGACTAGTAGTGCAAAAATAATGAGATAAATAAAATTTTTCTTCATATTAGTTTCCTTTCTTATCCATAATGATTTCATTAATTAACTTGATATAGTCTTCATAACTTCTTTTGTATAATTTTGAAGGATCAATGTTTCCATTCATTTTTTCGAAAACCTGAGCTATGAATCTAGGAAAAATCTCATAAATAAATTCAGGATCAATATCGATAAAATCATCTCCATGGATCGTTCCTGTAAAACCACTGTAACCAATTTGAATACAAGGAATCATGTATGATAAATCGCCTATGTCTCCTGCCGCACTAATTGGATCATCATTGTACAGCACATCAATTTCATTATTTTCTTCAAAAGCTTTCCATACAAAATCGGATAGATAACGGTCTTGTTTAAAAGGTAAATAGCCCATCTGTGTAGAAATTTCTACATCTCCTTGTAAGGCTAAAGCACTTCCCTTTGCTGCGTCATCGAGCTTAACTGCAGCTTCTTTCATATACTCTGTCGATAATGTCCGCAGGTCCGTCCCAACAGTAATAGCATTCGGTATCACATTTGTAGACATATCTGATTCCATCACAATCGGATTGATCCGTACCTTTTCCGAATCTTTAAGTTGTTGTCTGCTTAAGCCGACAGCTACGTTAAACAAAGTAGACATGTTATAAGCATTTTTAGAGGAAAAGGGATCAAATCCCGCATGCGTTGCTTTACCGATAAATTTGTATTTTTTATACAAAAATCCAGCTAAATCACAGTTGGTATTAATCGTGCGCTTTTCAAATTCGCCGCCTATAGCATGAACACAGATAGATAAATCAATATCATCAAAAACACCAAGTCTCATCGCTTCTGGCTTACCACCATAATGTGTAATCTTATTTTGTTGTATAAGTTCATCACGATAAGCTAGATCCAAGTATTCCTCTGCAGGGACAAAAACAAAGGATAGTTTATAATCAAATTCTTTGTAGCTATTTGACTTCACAAAATAATTGTATAAAGCAAGTGCAATCCCAACCTGTGTATAATGACCACAGTTGTGTGCTGCCCCGGTCCCTTTGTTCGCATACATGTGTGATGGTGCATAGACCGCGTCTAATTCTGCAATGAACGCTACGTGTAATTTCTTCTTATCTTGATCACCCAATGTTATCTTAAAACCGGTCGTACTGAATTCCTCTATTTGAATATCAGGATTCATCTGTTTTAGACAATTCAAAACCTTCTCTTTCGTTCTTTCTTCTTTATACCCTAGTTCCGGATGAAAATAGATGTCTTCAGCTAACTCTTTTATTTCTTTATATTGGTTTTTGAAAATCATATATGATTCTCCTTTTTCTAATGATTATTTAAATCTAATAATCTCGTTATCGTTTGTTTTTCGTTTGATTTCCGAATGATAATAGAATTATTTTTCATTAATAAATAAGTAAAACACGAACAATTTTTATTCTAATATAATTATTGTTCGATATCAACTATTTTTAGGTTTTATTTTCATCGTTAAAGGCGGATGATTCCTGAGAAAATACATTATTTGACTCTAAAACAGGAAAATCCTGTTATACTATTTTCATCAACTACCATGAGGTGAGACTATGTGGAACCTAGCCAAGCAGGCGAAAGAGAAATTTTCAAAGTGTAACATCTTACCGATTCCTGAAACTGATGAAGAATGGGAAATTACCTTAAGAGAGGCAAAAGAAGAAGGTGAAGATCTCATTAGTCATTTAAAGGAAGAACTTAAGGAAATGAAAGAGGAGTTACTGCAAATCTTGCCAAGTCGCTTCATCCCGTATGTGGAAAACGAAACGTTAATTCAACCGACATTGCCAAAGTCTGTTCGTGACGATTACCTGCAATGGATACATGAAGCGAGCAAGGAATTTGAGCAAGTTTTAGATGCTGCCCATTCCCAAACGGAAAAAGCTGTTACTTATTTATCAGATGCCGTTCAAGATGTGTTTGAGGAAAGCTTGCATGATTCAACCATCGAGCGTATTGAACGTGAAGGAAATACACTTCATCTTTACATCAATACAGATGGTGGTTTTTCATCCAAAGCGCTAATTCATTTTATTTTTGAAAATGTGATGAATGAGGAATCCGATGAGCCGCTAGAGGTCGGGCATTGGATCGTCTATTATGAACTTCAGAAAACAGTTGATGGGGTTGCGTTCCGCGTGTTGTTTGAATGTCCAGATGCCGAATGGACGATTACAATGAAGAATCTGGATGCTGAATATTACTATCGTCCAGCCCTATATACATTATTGAATAACGAAGAAAAAATAGAAGAGACTTCTTTTGAGGATTACATTGCACAACTAAATCCAGACCATCGCTATTGGCTGAATACACCAAATGTGACGTGCGCCATCCAGTCATTCTCAGAGTCTATCCTACTAGAAAACGGAGAACTTGAATTTGTGCAAAATGAAATGGTCGTTACTGTAGGAAATGATCGTTTTACGTATGATTTGGATGAGTACAACCCAATACAGTTTATTTATACAGACGTAAATGAGGATCCATATGCTCACTTAAGCGAACCTATGGCAGCGGAAGAAATTGAAGCAGCAGCACTAGGCGAGGATTTGGAACTACAGGTCCGGGCGTGGAATACGATGTATACAAATCCTCACGAGTTCACTGAGATTATTAATCGTGTTATGGCAAAAATGGAGATAACCGAGGAAAACGAAATGTTGGCAAGTGTTTATGCGAACCACTTTTTTGAAGTAGGTATTTTAACAGAAGGCGTTATTGAAAAATATCGCTCCCTGATAAATTAAGAGGGCACAGGTTCCTCATCCCAGTTTGGGACAAGGGACCTGTCCCTGTGACCCGTGGGAGGGGAACCTTTTTTACTTATAGTTCATCTAATGGGAGAATTTCTCCTGTTGATGCATGAACTGCAAATTGGCAATCTATTTTTCCACACAGGACATATTGGTTTTGGTCAAAGTCATACACATAGATAGGCTCTAATTCGAACTTCTCTTTGATCTTTTCAAAGGCTTCATCTTTGCTGACTACTACTTTCTCGGGTTCTTCAAATTCATCAAACATCTCCAACATCATCTGGTTATCCATATAATTCACAGCCTGAAGACTTTCAGAATCAATCATGACATTTATTTTCCGCTGAAATACCCGTTTATCCTGCTTGTTCGCTCTTACTATCGCATGTATATAACCTGATTCGCGATGAAGTGATTTTAACATCCAGACTCCAGAATCACTTGGATATACCCTTCGTAAAAAATCTCGGACCTCCGTCATACATTTTTCTTGCTCTGCATCTGTGATTGGTAGTGTATCAGGTGAGGGCTCGCCTGAAAATGCTTGTTCAGCCGTAACCTCCTCATGCCAAGTTATCTCTTTTCTTTCAAATGAAGAGTCCATTGGCTCATCCCAATACAACGTTTTATCAATTTTTAAATATCCTCTAACATCCACGATAATTTCAAAAGGGATTGTGGCCGTCTGGTCATTCCTTACATAGAGTTCTTCTACTGCATAAGCAGAGACTAGTCGTTGTTGTTCCATTAACGGAAATTCAATCAACTTCACTTGTTCCTTTGCGATGTTCTCCATTTTTTCAAAGGTCAATGTATAAGATTCTATTTTCACCATTTCCTTTGCTGGAAAATGACCATGCGCAGAAAATAATGTTAGTCTACCATCTTGATCAAAATTGACCTCAATCATTCCAGCAGGTGAAACAGCAACACCATTCATGCATTCTTTGAAATGTAGCTCTCCCTCTTCTTCCTTATGTAACTGGAATTGCTGCTCAAACGTTAATCCTGTTTCCTTCTCAATCCATTTTATAATGTCATTTTTATCTGAGAAGGTTACTCCATTTGTTGCATACGTCTGACCCATCACGAAAATAACACTTTCAAAGTTTCGACTCTTCACATCTATTGTGATTACTGCCGTTCCATCTGGATTTTCATCCTCGTACTCTTGTCCCACACAATGATTAGGAAACCATTCCATTGACATTGTATAAACCGTCTCATTAAAAATATTGACACTCCGATTGAAACTATAAGTCTCTAAATAATAGTCCCATAATCCAAACTTCTCTCTTGTAAAATCAACTAACTCCTGAGTTCTTTCATCCATACTTGTCACCTCCAAAATATTGATTTTCTACTTACTACGAATTACTCGCCAAACGGTTTCACATTTTTCCAATTTCAGGTTAATGAAAAAACTGCACTTATTTAAGTGCAGGAAATAATGTTGAGTCGAGGCACCTGTCCATCTGACCCTAGTATATTTTCGAATAAATGACAAAGGAGATAAACATTGTTGAGATTAGTAATGTTGTGAGGATGTTGATCAGTTGAGCAGCAGTTAACGCAATGATGTTAAATTGCAAACCAATGTTAAACGCAATAAGAAAAATCATCATCGCAAAAAACGAAGCGAAAATACCTTTCTCCCGGATCAGTTTCATACGTTCATCCTTTTGCTTAAATTGTGGATACAAGTATGCCAAACAAAAACTCATGACTGCCATAGCCAGCGTCATAAAAGCCATAGGTGCAGGAGACGAGTTGGCCATGATTCCAACAAATAGTAAAAAACCTGACATCACAGAAAACAATATACCCAAAACGACAAATGGAACTCGCGAATTACCCATCTTTTTTCCTCCTTTAAAATGATTTCATCCAGCATAAATCTTTATTTATAGTCTTCTTCCTCTAAAAGGAAAATGTCTTCAACATTCGTCTCAAAAACTTCAGCCATTATTAATGCCAAGGGAAGAGAAGGGTTGTATTTGCCCTTTTCAATCGAAATAATTGTTTGTCTAGAAACACCCAATTTTTCAGCCAGTCGATCCTGCGAAAAACCATGTTTTTTCCTAAACTCTGATACTTTATTTTGCAACCCATTCACCACCTCTTATATTCTCTATCATAATGTAAAGTTTCCTTTACGTAAAGTTTCCTTTACATTTTTTTAGACAAAAAAAGAAAGTTAGTCACTTGAACTAACTTCTTTACAAAATCACAATATAGATACTCACTTTGGATAAGGGAGCTGTCCCACTATGAATTTTTGTCGAGTACTTTTTGTATTGATTGGTTTAGTTTATTTATATTTACTTGTGTAGCCTTGGTATGGTCTAATTGATACTTTTCTTTCAGTTGTAGGATTCTAGTCACACTTTCATCGATTCTCTTTTCGGGTATTTCACCGTTTTCGACTGCCTTTTTAATTGCATTATGGACCTGAACCACACTGTTGTAGTCATGTGCCACCATGATTATGTCACTACCGGCCTTAATAGATTGAACCGCTGCCTCACCAATATCGTAATCATTGGTGATTGCCTTCATGAAAAAATCATCAGTGATGACTACACCATTAAAGCCTAGGTCATTCCGTAAAATGTCCATAATTATCGTTTTTGACATGGAGGACGGATAGGTCTTATCAAGTGCCGGTACTAAAATATGGCCAACCATCACCATATCTGCTCCTTCTTTTATGGCCTTGTGAAATGGAATAAATTCCAGACTCTCTAGCTCTTCACGCGTCTTTTCAACCTTGGGTAACTCCAGATGTGAATCAACATGTGTATCCCCGTGCCCTGGAAAATGCTTGACTGCGGAAATAATAGACTGCGACTGCAGCCCTTTCATTGTTTGAACCCCAAGACTACCCACAATCTCTGGATTACTGCTAAAAGAACGATTACCAATTACCGGATTATCCGGATTGCTATTAACATCGAGCACAGGTGCAAAATCCACATTAAACCCAAATGCATTGAGCTCTTTTCCAAGAGTTTTGCCGATTTCATACGAGAGTGTTGGATCATTTATCTTTCCGATTTCTAGATTTGTCGGAAAGTTGATTAATCCACCTGGTAGCTTCGATATTCGGCCGCCTTCCTGGTCCACTCCAAAAAACAAAGGAATATTACCTTCATTAGCCTGTTTGATTTGGTTCAAATAGTTCACGGTTTGTTTCGGAGATACTAAATTATCACCATTAAAAATGATGCCTCCAACTTGGTATTTCGTAATTAATTGGTTCATATTTTGGCTCATTTTTGTACCAGAAATCCCTGCAAAAATAAGTTGACCAATTTTTTCATCTAAACTTAGGCTTTCATTATCATCAACCGATTGTTGCAGGTTTGTCACGACAGAAATATGATGAACAGTCGGGTTAGGCTCTTGCTCAGTCGGCTTTGGTAAAATCCACTTCAACTGGAATGTAGGATTGACTTGATATATGAAAATAACTTGGTTTACATATCCATCCTGATAAAATTTAACCTCATCTGGCTCACCTATCGCTTTTTGAATATCATCTAAGTGAATGGCCATTAAATTAGAATCGTATGAGCGGATATCGAAAGCAGTCTCATTCTTAATTCCAATTGTTACGTCATGATCAGGATACACTGCGAAGTCACCAATCGAGCTTTTATCAATAGTTGGCGGTTCCCCCCATTTATTGTGTATTTCTTGGATGTTTGACTGTCCTGCTATAAAAGGAGTATGCGGAATCTTCCCTGTTTTCGAAAGTGAAAAAATTTCCTTAACCTGTTCTAAGGAATCTGGTTTTTCTTCAGCCGTTCCCTCTGGCTGCGTCTCAGCTTCATTTTTTTCTGATTGCTGAGCCGACTCCTCTCTTGGAACACTTTGTTCACTTTGCTGTTCGTTACCTTTTTCAATAAACATATAAACTAAAGCAACCGCTACAGCAACGGAAAGTATACCAATCAGACCTTTTTGTAATCCTTTTTTGTACATAGGCTACCTCCTCGCTAATTTTTCTTCTATAAAAGTAGACTCTTTTATAAGCAGAAACGTTACAACAGTTTTTGGGACACGGGACCTGTCCCTGTGACCCACCAGATTTGTTTAACAAGAATTTTAAGAGGCAAGGGTTCAGGCCCTTGCCTCTCTTTATAATTGTTCCCCAAGAAACTGCGGCAATGAAAAACATCTTTCCACCATTTGCTCGTTGACATATTTTGTTTGTTTATTGCTGACTCTACTTGGGTTTACATCAAGATGCTTCTTAGTCCCGATCGTGAAACTCCACATTCCGCCAGGGTAGGTCGGTACAACTGCTGTATATAATTTTGCCTCTTTGAAAAGTTCTGAGATTCGAGTATAGGACTGTTTCATCACGTCAGAATGGAATAGTGGTGATTGGCTTTGACAAACCATGATTCCATCGTCTTTTAAAGCTTCATGTAAGCTTTGATAGAAGCTTTTTTCGAATAACGCCTCTGCAGGTCCAATTGGATCTGATGAATCCACGATAATTAGGTCATACTCATTTTTCTTACTAGCCACGAATTTTACACCATCTTCAAAAATAAAATAAACACGTGGATCTGCTAGGCGACCTGATACCTCAGGTAAATGTTCGATACTAGCTTTTACCACAAGTTCATCAATTTCAACCATATCAATATGTTCGATTTCTTCGTATTTGGCTACTTCCTTTGCAACACCACAATCGCCACCACCAACGATTAATACCTTTTTCGGATTAGGGTGAATCGACATGGGCACATGTGAAATCATTTCATTATAAATATGTCCATCAACCGAAGTCGTTTGGACAATACCATCTAACACTAACATTCTTCCAAAATCATATGAATCCAGAATCATGACATCTTGGAAAGATGATTGTTGATCAAAAATAATATCTTTAATCCGATAGCTGATTTTCAAGTTGTCGTACTCATTTTCGGTGAGCCAGATATCACCATTTTTCTTAGATAAATAAGGTTTATTCAGTTCCATCATCATCCCCCACTCTACTCTTATTCTTCCAATATAAGAATAAGAAGAAACAATGTGCATGTCCAGCGAAGTGGGTCGGAGGGACAGGTTCCTTGTCCCAGTTTAATCCTGTTGTGGGACGCGGGACCTGTCCCTGTGTCCCAGCAAGGTTACGGTAATCTCTGTTCCGATGTTTTCCCACGATTCGACGTTAATTTCTCCGCTATGCAGTTTTGCAATTTGCATCGCTATACTCATGCCAAGCCCTGTGCCTTCTACACGTTCATCTGTGTTTGTTCCACGATAATACCTATCGAATAAATGTTTCTTAGTCGCCTCATCCATCCCAATACCGTTATCCTTGACGACTATTTTTATCTCACCCTCGTCGTTAATTTCCTCCAAAATAACATCAACGTTTGTACCAGGCGGATTATGTTTCATCGCATTATAAATAAGGTTATCTAGCATTCTTTCAAACAACCGTCTGTTTACATTTAGATAACTGTTATTGTGTAATGGGACAAAGGATATGGGATAGTCGTTGATTATCCGGTCCCTTTCATATTTTCCTAAGATGTCCTCAAAAAGTTCACTTACTTCAACGGTCTCAAGCTGAACTTGATTCCCACCATTTTTCAATTGAAAACTTAAGGAAAAATCTTCTATTAAATGCAGCATATAATCACTTTTCTCACGTATCGTCTTCCCTATTTCCTCTAATTCGTCCGTAGTCCAATCGTATTGGCCACTTTCTAATAAGTTTCCATATCCCTGCATCGTTGATAGAGGTGTGCGTAAATCATGAGATATTCCCGTCATCCATTCTGAGCGATTTTTCTCTAATTGCTCACGTTCTTTCCTCGAAGCTTCGAGTTTACCTGCCATATTATGAAATGCTTCAAACACCTCTTGATATAACTTAAATCGTAACCGGATCTTTCCATTCTTGCGGTATACCTTCTTCTTTTCACGCTCTGTTAATACTTCACTATAGTTTTCATTTCCCATCCTGCCAAGCCAGTTCGCAAAAATAAACAGTGGATTTCCATAGCGAAATCCATTCCATATTGAAATTGCGATAGTAATAAGGAGGACAATCGCCCCAGTAATGAGAAATCCTCGTGCGACATCAAGATACGTTTCTAGTTTCACTTCATTGTTCGTTTCATTTGGTGTATATAGCTCCCAAACCAATCCATTCTTAGTGTCTTCATAAGTCGTTCTTTTTGATGAATATATATCAGGTGCAACATCTCTCACAAAAACATCCAATGGCTTCTCGTCTTTACGGTTTTGTAACCCAATCATTTGTTGCAATGACCCATCCGTACGATATATTTTTAGAGCGCCTTGTTGCTTTTTTAATAGATTCTCAACTTCACCTTGGTCTGCTTCAGCTATGGTCCCAATTTCCCCATACTCCTCAACAATTTGCTTTAGTAAGAGGTGTGCTTGATCTTGGTAGCCTAAAACAAATAAGTATGGTTCATCGTAAAATGTTTCTAAGTAAAAGGCTAGTGAAAAACCTTTTAATTGTTTTGTTTCCTTCATCTTTTTCATTTCTTGATATGTATACTTGTTTGGTATTTCATCTGGTACATTTCCTGATTCAATCACAGTTCCCTCATGATCAATTATTTGTACCCAAATTTGTTCCTTTTCTAAATCTTTATCCCAATCCTTGTTCATCTTGAATTCCGAAAATGAAAACCCCGTATTTACTGAAATTGCCTCTAACTTTGCCTGATAATAATTAGATTGAGAAACATCTTCTGCATAAATACCTATACCTATTAATAGTGTTAGAAAAATGACAATAACCATTAAGGCCGCTATTGACAAAAACTGTAATGAGAAATGCAGAAATAAACGCCATCTAAGCTTTTTCATGATTGATTTCCTTTTACAAGTTTATATCCAAGTCCTCTTACTGTTAGTAAATATTTAGGGTTACTTGGGTCCTCCTCGATTCTTTCTCTAATTCTTCTAATATGTACCGAAACAGTATTCTCATCAACATAATTGTCAAAGCCCCAGACTGCTTCAAGGAGTGCAGACTTAGAATGGACGATATTCGGATGCTTGCATAAATAAAGCAACAACAAATAAACCTGAGTTGGACATGGTACAGGCTGTCCGTTTACCAACAATTCTCCTGCGCCTTCATCTAAAAAAAATCGACCAAAATCAAACTGCTTAGTCTTCGATTGGATTGTAGGCTCAGCTAATTTAGAACTTCTTCTTAAATACGCTTTAATTCTTGCAGCCACCTCTAATGGATTAAACGGCTTTGTCACATAATCATCGCCGCCAGTTGCAAATCCTGTTAGTACGTCCAAATCTGATACTCTAGCGGTTAAAAATAAAATATAGGCTGAAGATAATTCACGGATTTTCGGACAAAAGTCAAACCCGTTGCCATCTGGTAGCATCACATCAAGGATAACAATATCAACATGTTGTTTTTGTAGAATAGTAAGCGCATCTTCTCCTTTATAAGCAGTATATATATTTTGAAATCCTTCCTTTTTCAACATCATTTCTAACATTTTCACAATAGCTTGTTCATCATCAACTATTAAAATATTTGTCTCATTATACATAAGTTTCCACCTCATCCTTATCATAACAAAGCAACTTTACGAACAGTTGAACAAATCAAATAAAGTTTTATGCATTCGTAATGTAACGTTCAATCTAGAGAAAACTCCTCCATCTAAACTATAGATAGTTCAATATGAAAGGGAGAAGAAAATGAAAAAACGAGTTAGGTTGATTGATGGACTGAGGGGATTCAGTTTAATTGGGATATTGATAGCGAATGTACTAATTTTTCAATATGGTATGTTTGGAAAAGATCAAATGGAAAACTATCAAACATTAGCTACTGATCAAGCATCCTACATTTGGATCAAAATCTTTATAGAAGGTAGCTTCATGCCAATATTTTTGTTTTTATTTGGCTTTTCTTTGGTTAAATTATCGGAAAAACTTGAAGTCAATGGTAAAAAAGTGAAACGTCATTTAGTAAGAAGGTTTATTTTGTTAATTACACTCGGTTTGCTACATTCTATTTTTGTTTGGGAAGGTGATATTTTATTTTCCTATGGGCTGATTGGCTTACTTATGATTGTCTTTGTTAAACGAAAGAAAAAGACGATACTAATTTGGACCGTGACGTTATTTTCTTTAACTACATTGATGGGTGTAATAGGAGTAAATGAAAAAATGGAGGAACCAAAGAATTTAGCTTCCTATATCCAAAAGGAATATGATGCCTATTCAAATGGAGATTATTGGGAGGCCTTAGAGTTTCGTAATAGTGGAGAAGATCCATATGGTTTTCCTGGCTATGTATACATTATCATGTTGATACTTATGCCACTTGTGATCTGCCCAATATTTTTATTAGGCATGTATGCTGCAAAAAGTGGATGGTTCACATTTCCTGAAAAAGAAAAACGGAAGTATATTTGGTTCGCATGGTTCTGTCTACCGATGGGTTTGGGGTTAAAATCTTTACCATATTTGTTTCCAGAGCATATATGGACGGAATCGATTTATACAATAGGTGCGCCCCTTCTCTCGGTCGGTTATATCTTCCTATTTGCATATTTTTATACAAAAGGAGAATCCATCATTTTAACTCTATTTGAAAATGTAGGACGTCTATCCATGACTAATTATTTAGCTCAAAGTATTATATGTACTCTTATTTTTTATGGATACGGTTTGGGATTATTCGGAAAGATGGGTGTTCTTAACGGAATTTTGTTAACAATCGTGATTTACTTATTCCAGGTTATCTTAAGCCATTTTTATCTTAAGATCTGGAAAATGGGACCTTTTGAAAAAATTATGAGAATCGGCACCTACATGACATGGCGAGGCATTCCTAAATCCAAAAAGGCAAAAATTAGATTACATGAAAAAGCTACCCATTAATGTGCTCTAGCTGTAAATGCATGAGCTGAATATGGTGTTCGAATGAGTTTTTCTTCTTAACATTTTGGATATCAGCCATAAAAATATTTTATCAGCCATATTTTTTATTTATCGGCCATAAATTTTCAGTAACAGCCGTATTTGCAATTTAATAGCCATAAACCAAAAAACGCCGCGAGTGTCTATGCACTGCTGCGGCGTAATATAGTGAAGCGCCTGGGACAAGGGACCTGTCCCCGTGTCCCATGATGCGCCGGGACAAGAGCCCGTTGACCCGATTTGTCCCATTTAAAACTTCTTAAGGTGAACTTTTTCCATTATGTGGTCAGGGCCTTTTTTGAAGACGATGTCTGCACGACGACGTGTAGGGAGAATGTTTTCTCGTAAGTTTTTGGCGTTGATCTCCTCCCAGATGTCCGTTGCCTTTTTGATCGCTTCTTCCTTTGACAACGAAGTATAGCGATGAAAATAAGACATCGGGTTTTGGAACGCCGTCTTTTGCAGTGTCAAAAATCTCTCAATGTACCATTTTTTGATATTTCTTACGTCCGCATCAATATAAATTGAGAAATCAAAAAAGTCACTGACGAAAACCGAATGGGACTTGCTGACCTGAAGGACATTAATTCCTTCAACAATTAAAATATCTGGCTGCTTAATAACCTCTACCTTGTCGGATAGCACATCGTACGTTAAATGAGAGTATAATGGTGCCTCCACTTTTGATTTACCAGACTTCACCTTCATCATAAACTCAATTAATCTTTGAGTATCATAGCTTTCGGGAAAACCTTTTCGACTCATTAAGCCCTTACTCTCCAAGGTTGCGTTTGGATACAAAAATCCATCTGTCGTAACTAACCCTACCTCTTTATGCTCGTCCCACCGTGATAAAAGAGTTTGGATTACCCTTGCTGCGGTGCTTTTCCCTACTGCCACACTACCTGCAATTCCGATAATATATGGAATTTTCTTAGCTTTATAGTCTAAAAATGAATTCGTTGCTCCCTGTAGCTGTTGTGATGCCTTTACCTTTAGATTGATCAAACGGGTCAATGGCAAATAAATTTCTTTTACTTCCTGAAGAGAGATTTCTTCGTTTATACCGCGAATGCTCTCGAGCTCTTCTTCTGATAGTAACAAAGGAGTTTTATTGCGCAATTCCGCCCATTTTTCTCTATTAAATTCAATATAGTTTGTTAACGGATTCATAGTTTTTACCTCTATTTTAGATTCATGTTCATTTTATCAGATTGTTACTAGAATTAATACGTTTTAAAAAGAATGACTTGCGCTCGACACTTGCAAGATTTTCTTCATTCTATTATTGACCACTTGAATGATTTTACCTAAAAACAAAGCAATCACTAGAGTACCAAGCCCAACCGGTCCTCCTAAAAGAAATCCGAGAACGGCTCCTGTACCTTCAATGCCCATTCTTACAATATTAAAACTTAACCCAAACCGATTGCAGAATGCCACCATCATCCCATCAATGGGTGTCTTAGGTAAATTCGCCTCCATATAAATGCCGATTCCAATTCCAGCGATAACAAGACCAACAACGAAACTGACAATTTGTAATTCCAAAGATGATGTAAAGTCAACATTCGCTAATACAATATAAAACCAAAAATCAACAAAAATACTTCGGATAAAAATTGGGATAACCGATTCGATACGCAATCTCTTTTTTTCAAGAATCCAGGTAATCAATATAAATGTCAACTGTGTCAAAATTGACCACGTTCCAATCGTCAAACCTATATGCTCTGTAAGCCCTACAGCTACGGTATCCCACGGCCCCGCACCGATCAATGATTGAATAATAAATGCAATTCCTAACGCTGTAAGCGCTAGTCCCCCAAAATAAATGCTTATACGTATTCCCATGCTGCACCTCGATATTAATGGATATTTCAAAATAATTATTCAATTATAACACTTTCATGAAAAATTGCACCCAAAAAAATAGGCATCTGCCCACCAAAAAGGACAGAAGCCTTAAAACATTTCCTAGACTCTTATTTTTACATCTTGAGTATTTTTGATATATTATGAAATACTTATTCTACTTCTATTAAAACGGCTGCTCCTTGGCCTCCACCGCCACACATAGATGCAATGCCTCGGCCGCCTCCGCGTCGTTTAAGTTCACGAGCAAGTGTTAAAACAAGCCGGAATCCGCTAGCACCTAGAGGATGGCCAAGAGCGATTGCTCCTCCGTTCACGTTAACCACATCGGAAGGAAGCCCGAGCTCTTGCTGACTTGCAATCACAACACTTGCAAAAGCTTCATTAATCTCAAACAAATCAATATCTGCAAGGCGTAAATTTCTACGATCCAATAAAGCCCGTATTGCATTTGCCGGCTGGAGGTGCAAGGATGGGTCTGGCCCTGCTACAAATGACCAGTCAACAATCGTTGCAAGCGGAGACTTCCCTATCTTTTCACATGTTTCTAAGCTTGAAATTAGACCCGCGCTCGCACCATCTGACATCGGACTAGCATTTCCAGGAGTAATCGTTCCCTCTTCTTCAAATGCTGGGGAAAGCTTTTGTAACTTGTCAATGGAGGTTTGAGGTCGAATACATTCATCCTCGGTGATAAGCTGCCCGGAAACATGAACTCCTACTATTTCATCCTTAAAAACTCCATTACTTTGTGCCCTAGCTGCCCGTAGTTGTGAGTGTAGAGCAAATTCGTCTTGTTCTTCTCGGCTAATATGTAATTCACGATTTGTACGTTCAGATAACCCGCCCATTGATTGATCAGAAAGTGCACACCACAAACCGTCATTCAACGTATCATAGAATTCGACAGCACCCATCTTAACTTCTCGTCTAAGGTTAGATACATGAGGTGCATTTGTCATGGATTCAAAGCCTCCAACAACAAATAGATCCCCTTCTCCTCTTTCTACACGGCGAGCAGCATCAGATACCGCTGCTAAACTAGCAATACAAACGCTGTTTAATGTTAAGGCAGGGGTATGTATCCCAACACCAGCTTGATAAGCAACTTGACGCGCAGGGTTCTGACCTTGCCCAGCCTGTATGACTTGACCTAGTATAACGCCATCTACATTAGCAGTTTCAGGAACACGGCGAACGAGCTCCGAAACTGCCGCAACACCTAGTTCAGTTGCTGTTTTCTTGTTTAAGCTTCCCTTGAATCGTCCAATAGGAGTACGAACTCCATCAATTAACACAGTTTTTTTCAACGAAATCACCCATCCTTTTAGTAGATTAATTGAAACTAAACTAAATTACTGGGTTAGTGAATCACGGTACGTTTCCCGTGCGAATAACGTTGCAATAATGCTTATCACACCTAGTGCGGTTAAATATAGAATGATTGGTAAGCTTTGCCCATCATATTTTGCTAGTAACCAAGTCGCAATTAGAGGGGAAAATCCACCTGCTAGGATAGCTCCAATTTGGTAACCAATGGAAGCACCACTTAAACGAACCTTCGACCCAAAAAGCTCTGAGTAGTATACTGCTTGAGGACCGTAAACAGAGTCATGAATGACATTCAATCCAAGCACGATTCCGATTGTGATCCAAAGTACCGATCCTGTGTCCATCAGCGCGAAAAACGGAAAAATGAACAGCGTCGTAGCTATTGTCCCACCCAAATAGACGGGTTTACGGCCAATCTTATCAGATAAGTAGGACCATAGTGGCATGGTCACTAAACCAACTACTGAGGAGATCATGACTGCATTTAGACCAATGGAGCGATCGACATTAACTGTACCTACGAGATACGTTAGAACAAATACAGAATAGATATAAAACGTTGCGTTTTGAACTAATTTCATACCAATCGTTAAGAATAATGGTTTTTTCTGGCTGCGTAGAACGGTAAGCACAGGCTTTTCCTCTATCTGTTTCTTTTCAGCCAGTTCCTCAAATACAGGCGATTCACTCACTCTTAAACGAATCCAAAGTCCAATGATGACAAGTATAGCACTTAGTAAAAATGGAATACGCCAGCCCCAAGCAAGGAAGGCTTCATTTGACATACTGTTATTTACCATTGAGAACACGAAGGTGGATAATAGAAGTCCTGCCGGAACTCCCATCTGTGGAAAGCTGCCATATAACCCCCGTTTTCCTTTCGGTGCATGTTCAACCGCCATTACTACCGCTGAACCCCACTCACCACCAACAGCAAATCCCTGTACAATGCGCAAAAGACTTATTAATAGTGGAGCCATCAATCCGATTGTTTGATAGGATGGAATCAGCCCCATTAAAAATGTTGCGATTCCCATTAATAATAGTGAAAGTGTAAGCATTTTTTTTCTGCCAATTTTATCACCAAAATGTCCAAATACCGCGCTTCCTAACGGACGAGCAATAAATCCTGCAGCATATGACCCAAAGGCTGCTAGTGTCCCATATAGAGGGTCGAAAGTTGGAAAAAACAATGCAGGAAATACTAAAGCAGCAGCTGTACCGTATAAGTAGAAATCATACCATTCAATTGTTGTACCAATAAAGCTTGCCAAACCGACCTTGCGATGTTCTTTAGAAAAACCTTTTTTCTCGGTATTTATATCCTCCTGAATTACTGGAGCTGTTGACATCGACTTTCCTCCCTTTTTACGATGGTGTAATATGTCTTAAGGCCATTTTTCATTCCTTACTTTCGAAAAATGGCAACCAAACATCATTGCATTTTATATATTTGACTTTCAGTGGCTGCCCAATTTTTAATTCTTGATCAGAATCAACTAATAGATGTGTCAGCATCGAAGGACCTTCTTCTAATTCAACAACCCCTAATACATAAGGTGTAACTGCTGCCCACCCTGGATGACCAGGTCTATGTACAATGCTCCACGTCTTTAACGTTCCTTTTCCTGAAGCTGGTTTCCATTCTAACTGGTTACTCCAGCAATGCGGGCAATGGGAACGAGGATAAAATACCCATTCACCACAATCACAGCATTTCTGCAAAATAAATTCCTCACGAGCTACTGCATCCCAGAACGGCTTAGTGATCGGTGTTATCGTCGGACCTGGAACCGTTAAATTTTCAATTTTTTCTATCATGATTCCACCCCCAAGATCAGAGCAGCTGCTTCACTCAATGTAGCTCCATTCCCTGTTATCAAAGCATGTCGTGCATTTGGAATTTGTCTAAAATCTGCTTCATGTCGCAATTGATGAACAGCTTCAATAATATGTGACATCCCACCAGCAAGATCTGCCTGACCAAATCCTAATTGACCCCCGTGCGTGTTAAGTGGCCAATCACCGTCATGACCGAAAGTATGCTCCTTCATCCAGGAACCAAATTTTCCAGGTGTACATAGACCGGCATTTTCTAATGTTTGTGCAACTACACTCGTATAGCAATCATAGATAGAAAGTAAATCCATGTCTTTTACTGATAAACCTGCTTGATCCAATGCTCTTGGGATCGCATAGCTTAGTGGAGCATTTTCCAATGCAGGGGCTTGGCTGACGGCTCTATGAGTGATTTTCTCACCCGCCCCTAGTAAATAAACTGGAGAATGTCCTCCCTTAGAGGCATTTTTAACGGAGGTAACAACGACAGCTGCCCCACCTGCTACAGGCATAACGATTTCAAATAAATGCAAGGGATCCACAATTAGCGGAGAATTTAACACGTCCTCAACAGAGGCTGGTTTTCCGTATGTAATGGCTTTTGGGTTGAGCTGCGCATTTTTTCGAGCCCAATGAGCAATGAGTGCAAAATCTTCTTGTTTCGATCCATACTCCGCCATGTGCCGTTGCTTTAACAGTGCATAAGAAGTGTTTGCGCCAGAAGCCCCAAATGGAACGTCAAATTCACGAATTGGATTACGGTTTGGTGAACGTAAGGCTTTTCCCTTTTCGTTGATATTTGCAAGCACACATACAACTGTTTCACACATTCCCGCTTCTATTGCAGCTACCGCTCTCCATATCATTCCCGCACCGGTTGCACCTCCAAGATCAACTACATTTGACATTGTCGGCTCAAGACCAAGGTATTCCGCAACAGTAGCTGGCACATGCTGCGGAGTCTCGCCTACTTGGGGGCCAATTAATAAACCATCTATCTCGTCTTTTTCAATTCCGGCATCTTTAATGGCCAGCCTTACTGACTCGGCAATTAATCCAAGAGTTGTCACACCCTCGCTATAACGGACTGGAGTAAGTTCTCCAATCCCTATAATTGCACCTTTTGGAACTCGGCGTTTAACCATTATATGAAACTCCTTTCAGACAAGCTGCTGTATTCTTCTAGGCATGCTGGGTTGGCAAGTGAGCCCCTGTTCTTTATTGGCTGTCCAAGAACAGTTGAACGGACTGCCCCTTCTACCTTCTTGCCGTTAATTGTATAAGGAATCTCTTTGACACTGTATATACGTCTTGGCACATGCCGCGGTGAAGCTTTTTCCCTAACTTCCTTACGAATATGAATCGCTAATGCATCATCCAATGATCCATCCTCGGTGACGACACACAGTGCAATCTCCTCATCATTGTCGACAGGGTAGCCAAAAACGATTGAGTCCTGTACCTGAGGAAGCTGCTCCACAACTCGATAGATTTCAGCAGTTCCTATCCGGACACCGCCAGGATTAAGCGTAGTATCAGCTCTTCCGTAAATGACCAATGTTTGCTCTATTGTTTGTTCAGCGAAGTCACCATGTGACCATATACCAGGACGTTCAGCAAAATAGGCTTTAAAATAGCGCTCATCTCCGTCCTCTCCCCAGAATGTAATTGGCATACTAGGAAAAGCCCTTGTGCACACTAACTCCCCTTTTTCATTGATGACAGATACTCCTCTTTCATCGAGGACATCTACTGCCATACCAAGTGCTTTACAGGTAATTTCCCCGCGTCTTACTGGATGTACAGGGGAACCCATCACAAAACATCCAATGATTTCAGTACCACCTGAAATCGAAGCCAACATGATATCCTGCTTGATGTCACTATATATCCAGTCATACTGTTCTGCCGATAAAGGCGCACCACAAGAAAGGACACTGCGCAAAGATGAAAGGTTATGTTTCTGCCCCACCTGATAACCTGACTTCGCCAAGGTTTCTAAATACTTAGGACTCGTTCCGAAATGCGTAAGCCCAATCTCTTCTGCAATCTCCCAAAGGATTCCTATATTTGCCTTTGGTATCGGTGACCCGTCATAAAGGAGAATGGCCGCACCACTTGCTAATCCAGATAGCAGCCAAGGATACATCATCCATGCCGTATTGGTGTACCAAAACAACACATCTCCAGCTTTTAAATCACAATGTAACTGATGTTCCTTTAAGTGTTGAATTAATGTACCTCCGACTGAATGAACAATGGCCTTTGGCAGCCCAGTAGTCCCCGAAGTATAAAGGATGTAAAGCGGATGATTGAAGGGAACTCGGGTAAATTCCAGATGAGATGATTCATTTTGACATAGCTCTTGCCAGCTCATCACTTTCGTTTCTTGATTAATCGATATATCTCCACTCTCAGATAAAGTCACGATAGCGGAAACATCGTTCAGTACCTCACTTACAGCTGAGATGTTATCTCGAATATCATAAAACTTTCCGTTATATTGATAATCCAAAGTTGCTATTAATACCTTTGGATGAACTTGCCCAATCCGATCGATAATCCCTTTTGGACCAAAGTCAGGAGAGCATGATGTCCAAACAGCACCTAATGAAGCGGTTGCCAATAAGGCTACGAACGCTTCAATTCTATTTGTTACAATTCCAGCAACACGATCACCAGCACTTACTCCCAAACTCTTTAACCCAGACTGGGCACGTGCCACCCTATTACGCAGTTCTCCCATAGTGATCGTTTGAGATACGCCGTTTTCATCTGATTCAATAACCGCGGTTTGCAGGTCGTCACCACGTAAAATATTTTCCGCAAAATTTATTCTGGAATCAGGAAACCATTGTGTACCTAGCATGCCACCATCGCTTGGAGGAACTACGACTCTTTCTCCCTTATCTCCAATAACATTTGCAAAGTCCCATACTGCTGACCAGAATGATTCTGGTTGAGCGACTGACCAGCGATGAAAGCGTTCATAGGGTAGGAGTGGAAAACCGATCTCATGTGAAAACTTCATCAAATTTGACTGTGAGACCCAAGTTTCACTTGGCTTCCATAGAACCTTGGATTCTAGTAAGCTGTGTTGTGTTGTCATTATCTATTCCTCCCTCATACTAAGAGAAGCCATTCTCGCTACACCCATCCCTTAGTTCATGTTTTAATAGATTCTCTTTACAATCATCCCCTACCTATAGAGGTAGGGGAATTCTTCATAATTAAATTTCACAAGCATACGTCACAATTGCACCTCTGAGACGTTGTGCCTCCTTATAGGTACATCTGTTTTGTACAACCTCAAGACCTGCTTCTTTCGCAACTTCCACTGCCCTTGGGGAGATAACCCCTTCTTGTAGCCAGAATACTTTTGGTTGAATTTTTGCAGCTTCTGCTGCAACGCCAATTGCTGCCTCTGGACTTCGGAATACTTGAACGATATCTATCTTAACTGGAATTGATGTTAAATCTGGATATGCCTGTTCACCAAGTACTTCTGTTTCCCTTGGATTAACCGGGATAATTTTATAACCTAGACGCTGCATTTTCCGAGCAAGTCTGTAGCTTGGGCGGGCTGGATTACCACTTAGACCAACAACAGCAATTGTTTTTGCACGTTGAACTTCCTTCCCTTCAACTTCTTCACGAATAAATGTTGATTGAAGTGCCCAGCGTATAACTCCCTCATCGTTAACCGCTGTTTCTCCTTTTTGCTCACCTTTTGATGAAATGCCTGTCGCTTCATAAAAAGCCTGATCCAAGTCATTCACTAAATCACGGTATGATTCAATACCGACCGATAAACGGATTAATTCTTCACTTACTCCTGTTTTTACTAACTCTTCCGCACTTAGCTGCTGATGAGTTGTTGATGCTGGGTGAATAATAAGTGACTTGGCATCTCCAACATTAGCCACATGCGACCATAACGCAATGTTATTAATGACTTTCTTACCAGTTTCCCTACCGCCTTTAATGCCAAAGTTTACGATAGAACCATATCCAGAACGCAAATATTTAGTAGCTAGTTCATGTGCTGGATGCTCTTCAAGACCAGGGTATGAAACCCAATCAACCGCAGGATGGTCTTTTAAGAATTTTGCAACTTTCAGTGCATTTTCATTATGCTTTTCGATTCTTAGGTGTAATGTTTCAAGACCTTGTATCAATAGGAATGCACTATGTGGGCTTAATGAAGAACCAAAATCTCTTAAAAGCTGAACTCTCAGTTTTGTACTAAATGCTAATGTTCCAAATTCATTCGCATATTTTATTCCGTTATAACTTTGATCTGGCTCTGTAAATCCTGGAAACTTTTCACTGTTCCAATTAAAACGGCCTCCATCAACGACTAACCCACCAATTGTCGTTCCATGTCCACCTATCCACTTTGTTGCGGAGTGAACCACTATGTCAGCACCATATTGGATTGGTTTACAAACATATGGAGAAGCAAATGTATTATCAATAATAAGCGGTACTCCATTTTCATGTGCAATCGCTGATACTGCTTCAATATCTAAAACATGCAAGCTTGGGTTTCCGATCGTTTCAGCAAATACGGCCTTTGTTCTCGGCGTAATCGCTTTTCTAAAATTTTCAGGATCTGTTGGATCGACGAAATGAGTCTTGATTCCATATTTCGGAAGCGTAACCGCGAAAAGATTGTAAGTTCCGCCATATAAATTCGAAGCTGCTACAATTTCGTCTCCTGCTTGTGCAACGTTCATAATGGATAGAGCAATTGCGGCCATTCCTGAAGACGTTGCTACAGCTGCGACACCATCCTCCAACAACGCGATCCGTTTCTCAAGCACATCAACAGTCGGGTTACCGATTCGAGAATAAATATTACCTGACTCATCAAGACTAAATAGGCTTTGAGCATGATCTGTATTATGAAATACGAAAGAACTTGTTTGATAAATCGGCACTGCACGTGAACCAGTTGTCGGATCTGGCGATTGACCACCATGTAAAAGTATCGTTTCATCATCATAAGTATCATATTGTTTTGTCATTGTTTAAACCTCCAAGTTTAATTTTCTACAAGTTTGCTAGATAAGTACTGACTTTATGTAAAAAAAAGGCCCCCTCAAAATAAGAAGAGGGGGCCTCAACTTATCTTTCAGATGCACACGCACCTGCAGGAATTAGCACCTTTTCAAGCTTTCACTTGAAGGTTGCTGGACTTCATCGGGCCTGTTCCCTAAGTCTCTCTGGATAAGATTTTTTATTCAAATGGCGTATTAACGCGTTAATCCTTCAATCATATAAAGTATTATAGAATACTTTATTTTTTCAGTCAATTTATTTTTTAGAAAAATATATCTATTTATAAGATTTTTTCTATTCTATTTAGTTAATTATTGGATACGTGCTACTTCTTCTACCCTAAAACAAAAGCCCCTTCTGATAGACCAGAAGGGGCTCATGAATATACAAACTAATACTCACATTCGTCCACCTTCTCATCTTCGGAATAAAAATACTCCTCTGAACTTGGCACCGGGCATTCAAATGCTGGTTGCCGAGGCTTCGTAGGGTCAGTCCCTCCACCTCTCTTAATAAGAAGAATTGCTTTATTTAACTTTATTAGTAATTTTAAACATTTTAGATAATTTAGTCAACGGTTTTTTTATGAAATGTTTTTTAGGTATGGACCTCAAAGTTAATAGGCACCTCTAATGAAATCTTTTACATTTTCATTGTAGAAGTTCTGGATTTTTTCCTTTTCATCATCAGTAAATGGTTGAGTTTCCAGTGTAGATAAATTGTCTTGAACTTGTTTAATATTTTTAAATCCAGGAATAATACATGTAATCTCTTTATGGTCCAAAATCCAGCGCTGTGCTGCACTAGCCATTGAGTTCCTTCCTTCTGCTATCCACTTTAATTGGTCAGCAAGTTCAACCCCTTTTTTAAAACCAAGTCCGGCAAATGTTTCCCCGACATTAAAAGCCTCACCATTTTCATTATAACGACGGTGATCACCCTCTTCAAAAACATGTTCAGTAGTAAATTTACCAGTGAGCAAACCACTCGCAAGTGGCAATCTTACAAGTAATCCAACGCCTTTCTTATATGCCTCCGGGATTAAAGCTTCCAACGGTTTTTGACGGAACATATTAAAAATAATCTGCAGGCTTTTCACATTTGGGTTCTCCAAGCAAATGATCCCTTCCTCAACTGTCTCCACACTCACACCATAATGTCTGATTTTCCCTTCCCTTTGCAAACGGTCAAGTACTTCAAACACACTGCCATCCTGTAATATCTCTGTAGCTGGACAATGAATTTGATACAAATCTATTACATCTCGCTTTAAACGACGAAGGCTGTCTTCACAGTAGCGGCTTACTTCCTCATAACTATAATTTTGCGGATCAAAAATATCACCCTGACGACAGAATTTTGTGGCAATATGTATACTGTCTCCCTTGCCTTTCGTTGCCTTGGCCAACAACTCTTCACTGTGCCCGTCACCATACACATCGGCTGTATCAAAAAAGTTTACACCTTGATCCATTGCAAATTCCAAAGACCGAAGTGCTTCAGTATCACTCGTTTTCCCCCAAGCACCGCCGATCGCCCAAGTACCAAAGCTCACTTCACTAATTTTTATTCCAGTGTTCCCAAGTTTACGATAATTCAATGATACCTCTCCCTTCAAAAATACCCTACACGAAATTACGGGGGTACTTTTACTTCCTAAATTCTCTCAATTGCTTATTGAGATCCTTTGTTTGTCTGTAGACTTGTTGATACAACGCAAATAATTTTTGATACGCTTCCACATTTTCTGGAATTGGTTCATATGTTTTTGAAGTTTGTAGGAATGTATCTGCACATTCTTTTAGTGATTCAAACCATCCACTGCCATATGCAGCAAGCATAGCTGCTCCCATTCCTGGACCTTGTTCAGATGTTAATTTCTCTATTTTTGCGTTAAAAATATCCGCCTGCATTTGTAGCCAAGTTTCGTTTTTCGCACCGCCGCCAATTGAAATAATGGTATCTATCGTTTTGCCACTATTTCTGAAAATCACAATCGACTCGTTTAAAGAAAATGTAATTCCTTCAAGGACTGCACGAGCAAAATGTTTTTGTTCATGGGCTGTATCAACGCCTATGAAACTACCGCGGATATTTGAATCAGCATGTGGTGTTCTTTCGCCCACAATATAGGGCGTAAATAAAAGACCGTTGCTGCCTGCAGGCACTTCATCGACACCCTCTAAAAATTGATCAAAAGCTTCTTCTTTTGCAAACGTATCCTTGAACCAACTTAGACTGTAACCTGCCGCAAGAGTGACACCCATTGTATAATACGTGTTTTCTTCGCCATGGTTAAAATAGTGAACCTTACCTTCAAAATCAAGGTCATTTCGTTCTTCATAAGACAACACCACACCTGAGGTTCCGATACTACAGAGGGTTTTGCCTTCTGATAAAATTCCTGAACCAATCGCTCCACAAGCATTATCCGCACCGCCAGCAAATACCTTAGTGGCCTTAGAAAGTCCTGTTACCTCAGCAAATTCAGGGATGACCGTACCAACAAAGTCGTGTGACTCCACTAAAGGCGGACAAAATTCCGGCATAAGTCCAAATGCATCTAATACTTCCTGACTCCATTCACGTTTTGCCACATCTAACATCAATGTCCCCGCCGCATCTGAGTACTCCATGTGAATGGCACCTGTAATACGATAACGCAAATAATCCTTAGGAAGCATGTACAGATTAGAGCGTTCGAATATTTGCGGCTCATTTTCTTTTACCCAAAGAATTTTCGGCAATGTAAAACCTTCTAATGCAGGGTTCTTTGTTACTTCCAATAGTTTTTCCTTACCAAAAGTCTCATAGATTTTCTCACATTGCTTTGTCGTTCTTGTATCATTCCATAAAATGGCGTTCCTCAACACCTGATTTTCTTTATCTAGTAAAACGAGTCCATGCATTTGTCCAGAGAAGCTAATTCCTTCAATATCATTTACGTCTCCATCGAATTGAGCAATGAGTTCTTTTAGACCTGCAGTTGTCTTTTCAACCCATTCTTCCGGATTTTGTTCACTATAACCTGATTTCTCAATAATAAGAGGATATGACTTCGATACCTCACCAGCCACTTCTCCGTTTTGATTTACTAGTAAAATTTTTACAGCGCTTGTTCCGAGGTCCACACCGATTATATATTTCATCCGTATCATCCTTTTCTGCAAAAATGTGCTGGAGTAGCATACATCCAGCACATTCTTGGTTTCTATTCATTAAGCATTTAAAGTTTCTAGTAGATATTGGTTGATTAACGCTTTTAAGCGTTCTGTTCTACCTGATGTATTTTTAATTTCAGTTAATCCAAGTGCATATGCTTCTAGCTCTCGGAAGTTGGTTTTTCCTTCTACGATATCTAAGCCAATGCCTTTCGTATAACTGCTATAGCGCTCTTCTACAAAGTTATCAAGCACTTTATCTTCGATTAGTTTGTTAGCCACTTTTAAGCCTACTGCAAAAGCATCCATACCTGCAATATGTGCGTGGAAAAGATCATCTGTATCAAATGAACCTCTTCTTACTTTTGCATCAAAGTTTAGACCACCATTGCCTAGTCCACCATTTTGCAGAATTTCATACATAGCTAATGTGTTTGTATAGAGGTCTGTTGGGAATTCATCTGTATCCCAGCCAAGCAATGTATCCCCTTGGTTTGCATCAACTGAACCAAGCATACCATTAATACGAGCTGTTCTTAACTCATGCTCAAATGTATGACCAGCAAGTGTTGCGTGGTTTGCTTCAATATTGAACTTGAAGTAATCTGTTAGGTCATATTTTTGTAAGAATGCTAGACCTGTAGCTACGTCAAAATCATATTGGTGCTTAGTAGGCTCTTTTGGTTTTGGCTCAATTAAGAATGGAACATTTAATCCAATTTCCTTCGCATAGTCAACGGCCATGTGGAAGAAACGAGCTAAGTTGTCCATCTCAAGCTTCATATCAGTGTTTAAAAGTGTTTCGTAACCTTCACGGCCACCCCAGAAAACATAGTTTTCTGCACCAAGTTCTTTAGCAACTTCTAATCCTTTTTTCACTTTCGCTGCAGAGTAAGCAAATACATCTGCATTTGGAGAAGTCGCAGCACCATGTGTATAACGTGGGTTTGTGAACATATTAGCTGTGTTCCAAAGTAATTTTACTTTGCTATTCTTCATGTAATCTTTAATCATTGCAACAATGACATCAAGATTTTCATTTGTTTCCTTCAATGTACTTCCTTCTGGAGAAACATCAACATCATGGAACGCAAAGAAAGGAACATCTAATTTTTCAAAAAGCTCAAATGATGCTTCAACACGAGCTTTTGCTAAGTCTAACCCCTTAAGGTGATCCCAAGGACGTATTGCAGTCCCTACGCCGAATGGGTCTGTGCCGTTAGCTGTAAATGTGTGCCAGTATGCTACAGAGAATCGAAGAAGTTCCTCCATTGACTTGCCATTAACCTTTTCTTCTGGATTGTAATATTTAAATGCAAAAGGATTTGTTGATTTCGGTCCTTCAAATTGAATTTTATTAATTGATTCAAAATAAGCCATTGGTTATTCCTCCTAGTATTTTTGTAGTTTCATATGTAAGTGCTTTTATTTGATGACAAAAGGTTCAAAGCCTATAATCTTTTCCTACCAAAATTATAGCACCGCTCCCCTTCTTTGTCTATCGAACAAACTAAGTGTATAGATAATATTAAAAATAATCAATCTTTAAAATATAGTCTTAAATCCAAGACCTCAACCAAAACAAGTTTAATCTTAATATACTCATTAGACTAAGCTTTATGATAAAATAAACACACTAACACATAAGGAGTTTAAATCATGGGAACGATGACATGGAATCAACAGGTTGTGAAGAAAAATAATAAAGCACTAGTCTTGCAATTGCTCATGGAAAAAGAGCCGATTTCACGGGCTGACATTGCTCAAATTTCAGGCTTAAATAAAACAACAGTTTCTACATTAGTAACTGAATTATTAGAGGAAGAGCTAATTTTCGAATCAGGTCCAGGGGAGTCAAGCGGCGGGCGTCGCCCTGTTATTCTTCATTTTAATAAGGCAGCTGGGTATGCAATTGGGATAGATATCGGAGTGAACTATGTACTAACGATCCTTACCGATTTAAAAGGAACTATTCTTATTGAAAAGAATTATTCCGTAAATCGTACCACTTACGCGACAATCATGAGCATTGTTCAAGGCATGATTCAGTCGTTAATGGATCAAATGCCTAAGAGTAGGTACGGAATTGTCGGAATCGGTGTTGGCGTTCCTGGAATCGTGAATAATGAAGGCTCCATTCTTCTTGCGCCAAACCTTGGTTGGAGTAATATACAAATTAAAGAAGATCTTGAAAAACTATATAAAGTTCCTGTTATCATTGAAAATGAAGCCAATGCCGGTGCAGTAGGTGAACAGCAATTCGGCGCTGGTCAAGATCACGAAAACATCCTTTATGTCAGTGCTGGAATTGGTATAGGTGTCGGTATCATTGTCAACAAAGAGCTTTATAAAGGAAGAAATGGATTCTCCGGTGAAATGGGACACATGATTATTGATATGAATGGGAAACACTGTAACTGTGGAAGCAGAGGTTGCTGGGAAGCTTATGCATCTGAGCAAGCATTACTTGAAATGGCCGAACCAGGCACCCAGTCATTAGATGAACTAATCCAGTTAGCAGCCAATAACGATGAAATAGCGATAAATCTATTTAAAGAGATAGGAAATTATTTAGGTCTTGGTATTAACAACATCATTAATACATTCAACCCAGAGGAAGTTATCATCGGAAACCGACTAGCACAAGCAAAAGAATGGATTGAAGCACCCATCCAGAATGCAATTGAAAAACACACACTTGCATTCCACCAAACCGACCTGCAACTCCACTTCTCAAAACTAGGAAAATACTCAACCTCCTTAGGCGTATCAGCCTTCGTCGTTGACAACTTTATCAAAGGGTAATGGGACAGAGGGACAGGTCCATCGTCCCATTTTTCCCTTATTTTTACAAAAAAGGTGCCCACCCGACTCTTTAACACGTCAGTGCTGGCACCTCATTTTACTTATAGATTCCGTACGTTTTTTTAACATCTTGTATAAAAATGATTCCATTACCTGGTTCATCGATTTTAATTTTTTTCCTGATTGATTCTACAATTGCATCAGTGCTGTCTGTCTCGGACAAAATCAATACAATCTCTTTTTCCGGTTCTATTTCCATTGAAAATAGTTTACTTGTTTCATGGATTCCAGAACCCCTTGCATTCATGATTGTACCACCCTTAGAACCAGCTTCGACCGCTGCATCGATCACATCTTCCGCATTACCCTTTTCTACAATCACCGTAATCGCATGATACATTGGATTGTCAGCACCTTCCTCTTCTTTAATTTCTCCACTTTTACAGCTACTTGCTCCAACAATATGACCAACAGAAGTCGTAAATGCTATGCCATGATTGGGTTTGGAGAATTTAAATTTTTTATCGAGTTGATCTAGCGCTTGTTCCGCTATCTTACTATTAGAGACCATTAAGACAATTTCTTTTCTAACATCGTTTAAAGCTAAGAATTCTAAGAGGCGATTTTTTATCGTGCCTGTTCCTAACAACACTGTGCCCCCTGATATCCCGTTTTTCTTAGCTGTTTGCATGATTTTACTTCCCATGCCATGATTTACAATAATGCAAATCAGTTCAAAGTCGGCTGATTCAGAATTACCCAACATTCTTCTCCAGTCCTCCTTTTTTTGATTTTAATTTAAATACAAATCCTAACACCTGTAAAGCAATTAATGGTGTTAACGCTACCATCGCAATCATTCCAAATCCATCTATTAGGACATTGGCACCTTCAATTGCCTCTGCTGCACCTTGAATAAACGCCAAGATAAAAGTGGCTGTCATTGGACCAGAGGCAACACCGCCTGAATCAAATGCAATCCCAACGAATAATTTCGGTACGAAATAAGTCATCGCTATAGCAATCATATACCCAGGTAGAAGATAATGCCATAACTGTAATTCGGGAATTAATATCCTCAGTATCGACAACGCGACCGCAATACCAACTCCTATGGATAAAGAAAACATAACCGTCTTTCTCGGTACATACCCACTTGTAACATCTTCTATTTGATGTGTCAACACGTGAACAGCAGGTTCTGCCAATATTGTTACAAGCCCCAAGATAAAAGCTACAATAACAAGATATGCTTTACTGTCTAAAGATGCAATACTGTACCCAACTGCAGTACCGACATCCATAAATCCGGCATTTACTCCAACTAAAAACAGGACAAGTCCGATAAATGTGAATAAGAGCCCCATTAAAATTTTCCGAACTGCTTTCTTAGACTTCTTAAACGAGATTTTTTGAAAGATAAGAAAAAGAAGTAAGATAGGTAGTAACGCAATAATGATTTCAAACGCTATGATTGGAAATTTATGCAAGAAAGGTCCAATAATAGAGCTTGAAACCTCAGAGTCTTCCAAACTTCCTGATATTTTATCCGTTTTAGCAATGATGTTCATGATCATGACAGAGATAATCGCACCTGTAGAAGCAACGGCTACCAGTCCAAAGCTATCTTTTTCAGACGCTTTACTATCCTTTTTTAGCGTAGAAACCCCTAAGGCAAGAGCTAAAATAAACGGAACGGTCAATGCACCAGTCGTTGCTCCTGAAGCGTCAAATGATATGGCTAAAAATTCTGGTGAAGTGAATATGGCGAGTACAAAGATGAGTAAATACAAGATGGATAACAATTTATATAAAGGAAAGTTGTAAACAATTCTTGCAAGACCAACCGCAATTAAAGCACCAATTCCAATTGAAACGATCACAACAAGACTGCTCTTAGAAATTAATCCGGATGTAACAAGATCAACCTGTCCGGCGAGGATATGTAAATCAGGTTCAGCAATTGAGATGAAAAACCCTAGCGCTAATCCAGCTATCACCACAATCCATATTTTATTAGATTTTGTAATACTTGCTCCCATCGACTGGCCAATTGGCGTAATTCCTAGATCGACTCCAAATAAAAAGATAGACAATCCAATAATGATTAAAATCGCTCCAATGATAAAGCGAGTTATTAGTGTCATATCTAAGTGAACCAACGTAAAGTTTAGTATCAAGACGATGGCTGTAATAGGGAGAACCGCATACAAAACTTCTACGAGTTTAGAAACTAAAACATGCAATTTAGATCATTCCTTTCTATTAGATTTGGGTTAACCTGAAAAACTAAAATAATTGATATCTCTTGATTTACAAAAATGACGGTTCATATAAAATTTTGGATTATAGATTAACATCCACTTTTATAATATATTTTTCATTTTTATCAATACCGATATAATGTAACGTTTCTGCAGAGGATTGGTGGCGATAAATTTTTGATAGGATGGAAACGGCTATCCCCTTACGATATGCATGATACCCAAAGGTTTTTCTTAAAGTGTGGGTACCGATTTTCCCTGGAATCCCAACTTCTTTTGCCGCGTGATTAATAATTCGATATGCTTGCTGACGAGTAATCGGCTTATCATGCTTTTTTGATTTAAATAAATAATCACTCTCCTCCAAATCAACTTGGTTTAAATACTTCCTTAATTCTGTTTTCACACTAAGGTTAAGATAGAAATCAGTTATTTCATCTGTGGAAGAACCTTCTATCGAAACAAATTCCTTTATATCCTCCCCATCCCAGATATCACTGACTTTTAAAGAAAGCAATTCACTAACCCTCATCCCGGTGTTGATCCCAAAGACAAAGAACAACAAATCCCGCTGCGAATGTTGACTCAATACTTCCTTCATAACCTTAATATCAGCAACCTTTTTTATAGGTTCAACAAACTCCATAGGATTTTCCTCCAATTACCAATGTTACTTAACCATATTTTAACACCAACTATGTAACACCACAATAAAAAATGGGTCGCAGGGACAGGTCCCTTGTCCCAGGCATATCCCAGATTTTGTGAAATCAGAACTTTTGTATAAAAAAAAGGACCTCCACATAAATGGAAGGCCTTCTTTGCAAAACGAGCTTTATGCCCCTTATTGCAGGGTGATTTCTCCGGTCTCTGTTCCCCAGAAACCGGTTTGTACTTGTAGGACAAGATTTGAAGTACCTGCTGGGATATCAAAAACCACTTTTCCTTTGTTCTCAATGCCGGGGTTCACATCTTGCAGGAAGAAATTATTGTCTTCGTTCGCCCAGATTCCCGCTTCTGAATCCGCTTCGTATGTGATATCCCCAGACATTAACTTAAAAAATGAGGAATCTGTTGTGATCGCTTCTTTTCCTTCATTTTTTACAACTACATCCAAAATAAAAAACTCTCCTGAAGAATTTTTTCCGTACTCACCACCAATATTTGTAGCTGTACTTGTACCGGTCACAGTAAACACAACATCACCAACCATTAAAGGTTGTCCGATACCAACTGTCTGTACCTCTTCTTCGGGTTCCTCTATTTCTACTACTACCTCCTCTTTAACTTCATCTTTTTCGATAGACTTTTCTTTTTTAGGTGTAGTAGAGGCTTGTTCCGTCCCTTCCTCTCCGCCCCCACTAGCAATCGCACCGATTATAATCACAACCAAAATCCAGACCCAAACCTTTTTGTAAAACGGTTTTCTTACTTTCACTTTCTTTTCTTTCGTCATTTTCTAACATCTCCTTATATATAAATGTTCAAATCGATGGAAATTTTTTTAGAGTAGCCCGTATTTTCGCGCAGAAAAGTAGAACTTGCCCAATTGACTTTCTTCAGTCGGCAAATTTAAATAATCTAGGATTTTTACTGATTTATCCTAATATTGTTATCGATTAAATGGTCAAACGTTATTTTTAACATGTCGGGATAATGTCTAGAGAAGAATTCTCCGGTTGTAATGGTAATATCACTTTGGTAAAAGCTTATGAGTTTTGAGATTATGGGGGCTCTTATTTTATCGGGAATAACAAAAAAATCAAATAGCGAAAAATATCCGCCATTTGCTAAGGGGAGAACGATACCTGCAAGAACGTCATTACTGTCTGGTTGTTTAAACCCTTCCTGGGATACAACTACTATTTTATTTTCGCGGTAATCAAAAATATCAAATAAGTGGTATAAACCATCTGATATCATTTCTTCAATATAAAAGAAACTAGGAATTACATATTGCCACTTTAGTAACGTACTTTCTAACAGGGGTTTTTTCCTAAACTTTCTTCTATTCTTATGCAAAAACATCTGGTAAATGGTTTTGTGTTCAGGTAAAAAACCACGTGAACAAAAGACCTTCCACCAATAATAATATGGATAAAAGTATTCTCTTTCTCCCTCGGTAAAAGGAAATTGATCGAAAAATCGTTCTGCTTCTGGAAGAATTATTTTATCGTAGTTTTCAAAGGAGAAAATGAGTATATCCTCAGCAACCTCCATTAACTCTTCATTCACACCTTTTGAGAAAGATACAACATTTTTAGATGGGTTAGCCAAAATGATCTTCCTTCCTATTCACTTTTTATAAACACATTAAAGCATACCACGTCACAATATTCTTAACATGCATAAAACCGGACACCAAAAAATAAAAAATGCACCTCATTTGATAGATTTGTATATTTTCGGAAATTAGAGCATGTGGGATCGTCAGTTCAATTTAGAGTAGTTTTTGGGCAAATTGTTATGAAGTGGTGGGCTAAATCCATGTAGTGGAATTCGATTGAGGCAAAAGAAAAATTCTTAAAAAATGGTTACGTACAGCAAAATGACTTATAAATATTCTTTATCTGTTTGCATAACATACCTCCTCTCAAATCTATTTTTATATATTCGCCAAACCGAACCCATTTCCTTCCTAAAGTAAATATTTTGTCAAAAAATATTTTTTATTGTCGAAGAACTGGAAACAGCACAAACCGTGAAAAAACCCCTCGCCAAGTGCGAAGGGTTTTGTAAACTTGATAATTAATATACGTCGCGTAGGTAACGACCTTGTGTTTTCATTTCTTTTAGGTATGCTTCTGCAGCTTCTCGGTCCACGCTGCCTTCTTTTTCAATGATTGTGAGAAGGGCTTCATTCACATCTTTTGCCATATGTTCTTTATCTCCACAAACATAGAAATAAGCACCGTTGTTAATCCATTCAAATAATTCTTTGCCATGCTCAAGCATTTTATGCTGTACATATACTTTTTGAGTAGAGTCACGTGAGAAAGCAACATCGATTTTTGTCAAGATTCCGTCTTGTTGGTATTTTTCCAATTCGTCTTGATACAAGTAGTCAGTCGCTTTATGCTGATCTCCAAAGAACAACCAAGAACGACCTGTTGCCTTATTTACAGCAAGCTCTTCGATAAATGAACGGAATGGCGCAATCCCTGTTCCAGGACCAACCATGATAATATCTTTATCTAATTCTTCTGGTAAATGGAAGTGTTTATTGATTTGAACAAAGACTGGAAGTGTATCGCCTTCCTGAACTCGTTCCGCACATTGAACAGAGCAAACACCTTTGCGTTCACGACCGTGCGCAGTATAACGCACTGCACCGATTGTTAAATGAACTTCGTCTGGATGTGCCGATAGACTACTCGCAATGGAATAAAGTCTAGGTACCATTTGTCTTAATAATGCAACGATATCTTGGGCAGAAGCCTTCCACGGGCCAAAGTCACGTAGCATATCAAGTAAGTCCCGTCCATCGCAATATTCTTTTATGGCTGCTGTATCTTCCACAAGTTTTTGCAGATCTTCATTATCTGTGAATGCTGCCGCCCCTTGTAATATTTTCTTTGTAAGTAATGTGATGTCTAAATACGTTATCAATGCTTCTTTGAGCGGCATTGTTTCGCCTTTACGACCAACTGTTACAACCTCATCTGCATCCCACTTCATTTCCTCAAGAAGGGTTGCGACTAATTCTGGATCATTTGAGGGAGCAATTCCGAGTGTATCACCAGGAATATAAGAGAATCCTGAACCTTCTAATGATAGTTCAATATGTCTAGTTTCCTTGCTAGAACCTTCCCCATTTAAGTTGATGTTCTTAAGAACTTTTGCTTGAAATGGATTTGTTCTTGAAAATGTTGTAGGAACAGGCTTTTTCGGATCTTTTTCGTTATCTATAGTTCGTTGCATTTTCTAAAAACCTCCAACAGTTATATATATAGTTAGAATAACACATGTACAAGTTATCTTGTGTGCATTTTGACACATTTTCGGCACTTTTTCATTATACTACCAAAAAAGGACGCAGCCCAATATATTCGCTTAGTCTTTACATAACCCCAGTTCTTTAATGCTATATTTTTTGCATAACAGGGTAGCACCCCAAGCATTCGCATTTGTTCGAGTTGAAGCAAAGTGGTTCTTTGATATTATATTGTACCATTAGAAACATTTGTGCATCAGAAGCATTAGAAAATGCAGGATAGGATGTTATTTGAGCTATTTACTACTTGGTGTAAAATATATGTGGTTACTGATACTTCTTAGGACGCATTAGACAAATCCTGTGTCCATAGATGGATTCTTTTAAGTTTGGGACAATGGACCTGTCCCTCCGTCCCAAAAAAAGAGAGCTCAAGGGCTCTCTTTCGATTTAAATGCTAACTTTTAGATTGTGTTCCATTGTCAGATTCTTATTTTTCATGTAGAAAATCTTTAACAATCGCATTAAACTTTTCACCATGCTCCCAAAACATCATGTGGCCACCTAGAATCTTCACTTGAGATTCTGGTGTTAATTGTTCTGTATACTTTATGGCAATATCCGCCCAGTGCTCTGCGACAACCGTTAAGGTAGGAACGGCTTTACTAGCTTGTTTGGCTTCCTCTCGATAATCTGAAAACATACCTGAAGCAAATAAATTACCTGCGATGTAATATGGTGTTTTCAAAGATTGCTCTACTAACCAGGTTAGCTCTTCTATCTCAAGTTCTCTCTGCACCATTACTTGGGTGATATAACTGGTTATGAACTCTCGATGTCCTGTTGTATTTCGTAAGTAACCGTTATAGATTGCTGCAATATCATCTAGCTTGCCTTCAACCCAATCTTCATCATTTACCGATAAAGATTTAGGCGGCATATCCACAAGTATTAAAGATCTAATGTGTTCTGAGCCATTTTGCTTCAAATATTCCCAAACTGTAAAACAACCAAACGACCAGCCTACTAGAGTTGCATTTTTCACATCTAATGCTTGCAGAACGGAAGCCAAATCAGAACCATGTGTGACATAATCATTTCCATGAGGAGTTATCGTTGATCTTCCATGGCTCCTTGGGTCTATTACGATTACCCGATTTGTTTTTGAAAAATACTGAACTTGCTTAATAAAAACCTCTGTCGTGAAAGTAAAACCTGGAACGAAAACAATAGGTTCCCCTTCGCCAACATCTTGTACAAACAATTCGACCCCCGGATCGACTTCAATATATTTCCCCTCATTAGTACTCATCATAACTCCTCCTATATTAAGCTTTTAAACACTATATTCATCTATTCAGATCTAAATTCCTTTTATATCGTGAATCAAAAAATGCCAAATAGAAAAGCCTCCGAAGCGTTTCGAAGACTTAACTGGTACTATTTTTTACAGCTTATTTTACTGCTAGTGCTGGAGTCTTGGAGTATTGCTTTCCAGGATGATGGGCAGGCAACTGGCTCCCTTGACCAAATAGGCTGTCTCTAAGTGTGTCACCTTCGTATTCTTTTCGTACTAGACCCCTTTCTTGTAATACCGGTACAACAAGTTCTATAAAATCTTTAAATGTTCCAGGTGTAATCGCGTAAGCAATGTTAAACCCATCTACTCCGGTATCTTCCACCCAGCTTTCTAAATCATTTGCTACCTGTTCTGGGCTTCCAACAGTAACAGGACCTAGGCCGCCAATTCCAGTATATTTTTTGATCTCATCAATCGTCCAATTTTTATCTGAATCAATTTTTGTAAAGTTCTCAACTGTCGATTGAATCGCGTCGTTTTTAACATACTTAAGATTTTCATCTGGACCATATTCTGAAAAATCGATTCCAGTCCAGCCACCCAAAAGTGCTAATGCTCCTTCATAGCTTACGTGTTTTTGATATTCATTGTATTTTTCTTGCGCTTCTTCTTCTGTTCGACCAACGATTGGCGTAATACAAGCAAGTATTTTTAATTCCTCAGGTGCTCTGCCAGCCTTTTTTGCTTCTTCTCGCAGTTTCTGGACAGAATGCTTTGCTGCATTTTTAGTAGGTGCACCGATGAAGATTAATTCTGCATGTTTACCAGCAAAAGCGCGCCCCTTACTAGAAGTTCCGGCTTGGTAAAGTACTGGTGTTCTTTGTGGTGACGGCTCACAAAGGTGAGCACCTGGAACCTTATAATACTTACCTTCATGGTTGATGTCGTGAACTTTACTTGGATCTGCGAAAATTCGATTCTGTTTGTCTAGTAAAACGGCATCATCCTCCCAACTTCCTTCCCATAATTTATAGCAAACTTCTAAGTATTCATTGGCAATATCATAGCGCTCATCGTGTTTAATTTGATCTTCCAACCCCATATTCACAGCGGCACTTTTTAAATATGAAGTTACAATATTCCAGCCTACACGCCCTTTTGTAATATGATCCAGAGTCGACATCCTGCGAGCAAATGTATATGGATGCTCATGGGTAACAGATGCAGTCACCCCAAATCCTAAATGCTTCGTCACCGCTGACATTAACGGTACAACAAGGGATGGGTCGTTAACAGGCGTTTGTGTACCTTGTCGGATTGCAGCATCTCTAGAACCTTGATACACATCGTATGGCCCTAGTACGTCTGCTAGAAATATAGCATCGAATCTACCCTTTTCTAAAAGCTTTGCAAGTTCAATCCAATACTCGCTGTCTTTATAACGATGAGATTGATCCTCCGGATGCGTCCATAGGCCTGGGGATTGATGTCCCACACAATTCATATCAAACGCATTTAAATAAATTCTTTTCTTAGTCATTTTAAATAGCTCCTCTTCCGTTAGTTTTTTAAGGCAAAATCTTTTTTCTTATTAACCGTTTCGGTAAAGTAATAAAGCTCTTTTTTCAATCTAGCTAACACATTTTCATCTGTTATTGGGTTGACTACTTTTGTTTTATCGATTTGGCAATCTTGGAAGTACACTCCTTGTTGGCTTTGCCCCTTTAATGCAGCCAATAATGGTTTGAGGCTGAACTCGATTGCAAGTAAGTGGGCTGGGCTTCCACCTGTCATGATTGGTAAGACTGTTTTCTGCGCCAACACATCTTGGGGAAGCAAATCTAGGACTGCTTTTAAAACCCCGGTGTAGGCTGCCTTGTATACAGGCGACCCGACAATTACTCCATCAGCCCCTTGAAGGAGTAAAGTCAGTTCCTTAAGTGCAGGACTATCAAACCTCAGATTAAAAACGTCCTCAAATGGAATATCTCTAACAGATACATGTGTGACCGAGAAACCCTCTTGTTTCAGCTTTTTCCCAACATACTGTAGGACTAAATCCGTTCTAGAACTCTCAGACGGACTTCCTGATAAAACTACGATTTCACTCATGTTAATCATCCTTTCGTTTGTGTTTTCTTTGTTCATTTAAATGAGTTTAATTTTGAATATCTATAAAGCATTTCCCTCTCCGCCAAGATAAAAATCAAATAAAAAAAGGCATCTTTATCTAAAACGTCTTATATGGACGCTTTGAAAATAAAGATGCCTTTAGTTGTCTAATCGGCATATTATTTACTTAGTTGTGGTTTGGGTTGATGTAGATTTTTGCAAGGAAAAACGCTTCTTTTCTGTTGCATCGATTTGGGTAATTTCCCCATTGTGAACCGTGATCACAATAGATCCAAAATCCAATTTCTCCAAGGTCGATAAAATATGCTTCACCTTTGATTCATCAAGCTGCGCCATACAACTCCCCCTTGTTCAAGATGTATATGATTCATTGCCATTGGTTGACCAGTATGGCAATCAGTTCTTTGGCCCAAAAACAAAAAGCCCTCTTCATTTAAGAAGAGGGCATACGTGAATAATTTCATACACTCTTCCTATCTTTCAAGCTTTACGCTTGCTGGAATTGGCACAGTACAATTGTCTGTTGCCGAGGCTTCGATGGGCCAGTCCCTCCACCTCTCTGGATAAGAATAAAATGGTAATTTAGTTGTTGATATATAAATTACACGGAATTTTTGTTTCTGTCAATCGATTTCCGTGAAAATTTTTAAAAGGTAGAAATTTTAGTTATTTCGTCATAGTAATTATTATGACTTTAATAGATTTGACGGTAAACATACCTCCAAAATAATGTTTATGCTAGGACTTTTGTATATACTTGGAAAAAGTTAATTCTTAATAGCTCTTTTTGATATGACTATTGGATAAAACTGGTATTTAATGTAATATAAACGCTGCTTATAATACTACTTTTGGATTATTTTGGAAAAAACACATAGCATAAACGCTCTTTTTCTTATGACTTTTGGATGAAACTGGTAATACACGTAGTATAAATACTGTTTATACCATAACTTTTGGAAATCATAGGAAAAACCTGCCTTATATATTGGGTGCAAACCACAAATAAAGACCTCGAATTATTATATAATTCGGGGCCTCCGTTTATGCTATTTTATAAATCTCGAAGCAATCGTTCGAGCTCATCTTTTTCTTCAGCGGACAATATTCTTTCAGCCAATGGAAAAAGCATATTTTCTTCCTTCGCGAAGTGTTGTGTTAAGGTTGCATAAGCTTGGACTGCGTAAACTGTAATAGTTTGCGCATCATATTCGTTGATGTTCGCTCCTGCTTGAGTAGCTTCATCAAGGTAATCCCGTAGATGCTGTTCAGCCTTACGATGATCATATTCCATTGTTTCGATGGTTCGATCTTTATCACCGAGACGACGTTCCATGATTGGGAACAGTACTTCATCCTCACGTTTCGAATGTGCCGTAAGCTCATTATTAAAAGCTGAAACGTGCTTGTATAATTCTGAAAACAATTCAAGTACTTCGGGGCCTGATTCGTATTCTATTTCTTCCGCTATCTCGTAAAAACGGTCCATGTTTGCCCGCAATGACTTGTGCTCATCCTTTAATTGTTGCAGCGGAGGACTAAGCTTCACGTTTGGATCCTCTATTAGCATTCTACTTCATCCTTCCCCCAGCCATTTGTATCTTCCTAAAGCATACGCTAATTTCTCGAAAACTTTAGTGATAGGAATCACTACATGCAAATTCACCCCACATCATGTCCTCAAATACGCTCGTAAGATGATAGATTTAAGAGGCTAATCTACTAACTTAAAATGTAGTTTTTAAGATATTGGACAAAGGTGGTAACTTATCGGACAAGGTTCAAAGTATTTAGGACACAATTCCAAATATATCGGACAAAAATCACAATTTATCGGACTTAACCTACCATTGTGACGACCACACTATAAACCCTTTAATCTCAATACCATAATTGCAAAAAAAGGTGGGACACGGGACCTGTCCCTGTGTCCCACTCTTAATTGATCCATTGCTGGACGATTTCGTCGAATACGGGCTGATTGACGAGAATGCGGTTCATCCAGTAGTTGTCATTTTCGGAAGTGATTGAGCGTGGGGCAAGAATTGATGCCGAACTGTAACCTGATTGTTTGATAGCATCTACAAGATCTGCTCGGCCATTTCCAAATGGATAGGCGAAATCCTTTACCTCCACATTCAATTGTTCTTCAATTGTATCTTTACTAAGTTGAAGGTCTTTTTGGAAATCTCGGTAGTTTCCTTCAAGGAAAAACACTGGGACATCTTCTGAAAAATAATGCATGTCAAAGGTGTGTGAACCAATTGTTGCGAGCCCACTATTTATCATGGTTTGGAGTTGTTCCCATGATGCCATCTCCAAATTGGAGTAATCCTTTCCAACTTGGCCAGCAATGATAAATAAAGTAAAAGGAATATTATTTTCCTTTAAAATAGGAAAGGCATTTTCATAAACAGACACGTCAATATCATCGAAAGAAATCCAAATACATTTTTCAGGAAAAGTTTCTGTTTGCTTTGCCTCCCTTAGTTCATCCGGAGTAACAAAGGTTGCACCTTGCTCTTTTAATTGTTTCATTTGAGTTTCAAACTGCTCTGTGTAGACACTGAATTTCGTTGATTCCTCAGCCTGAGTGGCTAAGCCAATTATGTTATAAAATAAGTTCTCATTCCGAACACGATGATATGTCAAACCTAAGCATCCATCTTTGTCTAGTTCCTCGGGAAACGTCATTGCAGGATCAGTAAAATCCTTTGTAGAAATAAAATAAATAACCCCTCCAACAAGAGCAAAAAACAGAAGGAGAATCAAGAAGTTCTTACTCATTTCATCACCTAAACAAGATCCCGGATTGGATTTTTCTTCAATGTAATGTCTTTTGCATTTTGCAAAGAATCATAGTCTTCTTTACTAATTAAGCCGAGTGCTAAAACCTCTTCTTCAGAGGTTGGTTGCGGATATTTTCTTCTCACCAAATGACTAAACCTTTTTGTATTGTAGTACTTCCACAACCATAGTCCTAAATAACATGCGATAAAAATAGCAAATACTGTATAAATGAATTCTCTAATTTCAATATTTGTTGTTTTAAATAACATCTTCACAACATTTAAATATTCATTATTATTGTTAAAAAGGGCGCTGATAAAAAAGAAGATGACAAATAAACAAAACATCCATATTAAAAGGGAGAAAAAACCTATGATCACTTCATGAACCCAATTGCGTTTTGTTTTAATAATTAATTCACTCTGTTTCCTCTGTCTGGGCTTGTCCAAGTCGCATAACCACCTTTGATTCGAGAATTTATTGCTTTCGGAAACGCAAACACCACAATAACTGCATTTAAAACCCAATAAATGACCGGATACCAAGCTGCCCATAGATAGTACTTCAAAATTCGGTCATATGGAGAATCCACTTTAATTGAAATCCACAATTGAATTAAGCTTAAGAAAATCAGCGAAAATGAAGAAAAGGTGATCCAAATGAATAGCTCTTGAACGCTCGTAGTGGTAACGAAATAGTAGATTGTCACAAAAATCCAAGAGTACGACCATAATAGACTTACCCATTGCTCGATATAAATGGGCCAAATTCTTCGGTGCTTCCAGTTCAGCAATATTCTCCAATGTCTTAGAATTACCTCTTGTCCACCTTGAGCCCATCGAATTCGTTGTTTCCATATCCCTTTAATCGTTTCAGGTACAAGCATCCAGCACAGGGCTCGTGGTTCATATCGGATATCCCAAAACTTCTCCTGAAGCTTCCAAGATACTGAAATATCTTCGGTAATCATATCGCGGTCCCAAAGGCCAACATTTACTAGAGCTTTTTTTCGAAAAGCCACTACCACACCTGATACTGTCATAATTTTACCCAATGTACGCTGGGTTCTTTTTATCGCACCTATAATCGACGCATATTCCACAATTTGCAATCGGCTAAGTAATGTATCACGATTACGTATCCTTGGGTTACCTGTTACAGCTCCTAATCTCTCACCACGATTAAAAAATTGGTGAATCAAATAATAAGGAGCATCAGGGTCCAAAATGGCATCTGAATCAATACAAATTAAATATTCCGCTTTAGAAGCATGAAGGGCAATATGTAAGGCATTGGCTTTCCCCCTATTTTCCTTACAATCAATGACTCGAAGTTCTTGAAAGTGAGGGGCTAATCTATGAAGAATTTCAGCTGTACGATCAGTACTTCCATCATTCACAACAATGATTTCTTTATGCGGATAATTCACTTTTACAATATGTTTAACGGTTTCCTCAATCGTATCTTCCTCGTTATAACACGGGATTAAAATACTAACAAATGGCCACTCAACCTGGTCGAAGTCCACCTTATTCTTTCTTTCCCGGTACCTAAAAAAGAGGCTCGCACCTGCTATCCAAAATAAGGACATAACCAAAGGGTACCAAAAAATAAATTGTGAAAGAGATGCTACCAAACTCTCCATATCATCAACTCTGTTTCCTAAAAAAATAAGTAACTGTAGTCTATGTAATTCCGGATACATTTATAATGGAACAGGTCCACTGCCTAGTTTCTTCCTCCTAATAAAAAAAGTGGGAGGCGATAACCGCGTCCCACACTTCATATTCTAAATTCCATTTCTTCATCTGCAATATAGAAGCCTTTTGCTTCGATTTCTTTTCTTAATGCCCCGCCTTTGTATAATACTGGGTTTGAATGATTAAGATGTGTAAAATAAATTTCCGTTTCTCCTACTAAATCCTGAAGCAACTCCATTGTCTCTGTCATTAGTGGATGGGGAACCTGTCGATAATCACGCCCAATATTCGCTAAATCCTGTGGGGAATGAAATGTGCCATCAAGGAAACAAATGTCCGCCTCTTTCACCGCTTCTCGAATATCAATTTCCCATTCTTCCCATCGATCAATATCTGGAATAAATAAAACCTTTTTATTCGGTCCTTTGATCCAAAAAGCAAACGTCTCAGAAAACTCATTACGATGCGGAACGGTTACCGGAGTCACTGTTACTTCTGAAGAAACATTCACTTGATGTCTATCCTTGATTTCTTGAACAACAATGTTCTCAAGCGCCGTTAGCTGGCTCCAAGGAGCATCTTTTTCCAGTAACTTTTTCATTTTTGACCCTGCCATTACGGGTAATTTTCGGGAATTAATTGCTTCTTTCCCTAAAAACATCAAACCTGGATAATGGCCGATATGAGCATGCGTTAGAAAAATACTGCTCATCAATTTCGATTCCATTCCATATCTCATTTGTAATCGCGCCATTTGTTCCCGCAAATCAGGAGTAGCCTCAATTAAATGCCATTTATTCTCTTCTGGTAATATAATCGCTAATGATGCCGCCGTTCTTTTATACTTTGGATCTTCCATTGCCCTTTTACAATTTTCACAAAAACAATTGGCCTGTGGTAAACCACCATCTTGCGCAGTCCCAACCACACTTAAAATAACTTCACTCACTATACAACTTCCCTTTCTACTTGTGCCAGTTCTTTTTCTTGGCTGTAATCCTTTCTAGCAATCGTCCATCCGGTGAAACCAAACAACAGATTTACTAATGGAACAAGATAAATAAAGAAAGCATACGGGATAAACTCCCATGCACTGACACCTAAAATGCTCGTTGCAAACACCGCTGGAACACTCCAGGGGATAAGGTTAATTCCTACAGTCCCCATGGACTCGACTGTTCTAGAGAGGTTTTTTGTATCAATATTCATATCTTTATACTTTTTAACGAAGGTTCTTGCTGGTAAGATGATTGCCAAAAACTGAGCCCCACTTGCTAGCGCAACAACAAAGGTTGATAAAAGTGTTGAACCAATGAGTGCTCCAGTCGTTTTTACCTTTTTCATCATTTTACCTGTTAGCATTTCAAAGGTTCCCGTTTCTTCTAATATACCACCAAGCGCGGTAGCAATCATAAGCATTCCAACGGTCCCAAGCATCGATGTAAGTCCGCCTCGATTCAACAAGGAGTCAATTTCACCAATCCCCGTTTCAATCTTAAAGCCACTTGTCATAAATTGAACAATTGAACTTACCGAGATTCCTTGAACAACAACAGCTATAACCGCACCTAATAAACCGACACCCATCAATGCTGGTAATGCAGGAGTACGCTTTAGCATTAAAATGATCGTTAATATCGGTAGCAATAATAACAACGGATGAATGACGAACGCTTCGTCTAAGCCAGACATAATGGCTTCAATCGTCCCATTACCAATACTTGTGTTATTAGCAATCTCAAAACTGCCAAACACCCAAAATAACAGAAGAGATACTACAAATGCAGGAATCGTGTCCCAAAGCATGTGTTTAATATGACTAAATAAATCCGTATCTACTAAAGCTGCAGCAATATTGGTCGTATCTGATAAAGGTGAAAGTTTATCCCCTAAATAGGCACCTGAAAGGACAGCCCCTGCAACGAGTGCGGATGAGAATCCCAATCCTTCTCCAATCGCCATGAAGGCTAGTCCTACAGTTGCGATCGAAGTAAAGGATGTTCCTAGAGTAATCGAAACTATACCTGTTATTAACGCAACGAACGGAACAAACCAGGACGGATCTAAAATCGAAACACCATAATAAATCATTGTTGGAATAACACCACTCGCAATCCAAGACCCAATAATCGTCCCGATCACCATTAATATAAACACGGCCGGTAAAGCTCTTGTTACTCCATTTACCATCATTTGTTGAACGTCATTCCAACTCCATCCGCAGCTAATTGCAACGATGGATGCCAAAATCACTCCTACCATTAATGGAAAATTCATTCCTGCATTCCAGATAAAAATAGAGCAAGCTGCAGTAATGATTAAACCTAATAATGGAATGATTGCTTTCCAAATTGTAAGATTTGATTTCACCGTTTCCCCCACCAGTCCATAAAAAATTAACATTTCACTTTAATAGTTTAGAAGATTCTAACGTCGCTTTATCACTTTAAAGCTTTTATGCTTTTAAGCTTTTTACTGCGATAATCATAATTTATTTTGTTTGATTAGTCAATGTCCTTATCTTTGATGTACATAAAAAACGAATTCCATATTCGGAATTCGTTTTAATTATTATTGCAAACGGCTTTTCCCCTCTTCTCCCCAACATTCCACATCTCCCAGGTTTGATACGTTTTTCTTGTAGAATATTGGGTCTTTGCCTTGTTTTCGTTGGACTACATAATCATGAATAACTTGCTTGACTATCTTCCAAAGCAGTAGAATTGCCAGTAAGTTAATGATGGCCATGATTGCCATAAAGAGATCTGCTAAATCCCAGACAATTTGTACTTTTGCAATTGAACCAAATAGCACAAAGACTACAACCAAAATACGGAATAGATTTAAACCAATTTTTGATTCATTAATAAATTCAATATTTGTCTCACCATAATAGTAATTCCCGATAATCGAGCTGAACGCAAACAGAAATACAGCTATAGCTAAAAATATCCCTGCCCAATCGCCTAAATTCTCGGCTAAAGAAACTTGAGTTAAGTTAACAGAAGCAGCGTCGGATTGAAGATACGCATCACTTAGTAATACGATAGCAGCTGTTGCCGTACAAACTAATAATGTATCAATAAAAACCCCTAGGGTTTGAATTAGTCCTTGTTTGACTGGGTGAGTAACAGATGCAGTTGCCGCTGCATTCGGGGCAGAACCCATTCCCGCTTCATTTGAGAATAAACCACGTTTTATCCCGTTCATGATTGCTGCCCCTAGCAACCCAGCAAAGGCTTCTTCCAACCCAAAGGCAGATTTAATGATCAACATCAACACATTGGGGAGCTCTATAATATTTATGATGACAACAAGGAGTGCGATGATGATATACAGAACTGCCATAACTGGAACAATAATTTGAGTGACACTTACAATACGTTTTAAGCCACCAAAGACGATAATACCTGTTATAACCGCAATTATTATTCCCACGACAACCCGATTAGTACCGAAGCTTTCTTCAAACGCAATGGTTATCGTATTGGCTTGTACCGCATTAAACACAAAACCATATGTAAATGTAATAACTACGGCAAAAATAATCCCCATCCACCTTTTATTTAGGCCTTTTTCTATATAATAGGCGGGACCACCACGATACAACCCAGTATCGTGATCCTTGATTTTATATACTTGTGCGAGTGTACTTTCAACTAGTGAAGTTGCACCACCAATTAGCGCAATCATCCACATCCAAAAAATAGCACCAGGTCCCCCAAGGGCAATTGCCGTTGCAACTCCAGCAATATTTCCTGTCCCAATCCGAGAAGCAGCAGAGATTGTAAAAGCCTGAAAAGAAGAGATCCCTTTTTTCCCTGATTCATCTCTTGGAGTTTTTTCCGTAATCACTTTAAACATATCTGAAATTAATCGGAATTGAATAAAACCTGTTTTAAAAGTAAAAAAAAGACCCACTCCAACCAACAATATAATTAATAAATACGAATATAAAAATGTATTAATTTCACCTAATGTACTACCAAACCATTCCATCGATTCCCCTCCTACAGTTATAATTGCTAATCCCTAGATTCCTTATACATTTTTCGGGGATGAGACGTTGCGGTTTGAATTTTTAATAAACAATCAAACAATCCTTTACAATTACTCAATAGTGTTGAAATAATGCTAGGTTACAATTGCTATATCTGTCGAATCACCGGATTTAGATAGAATATGATACGTGGAGGCAATACGATGAAAAGTAATTCAAAGCTCAAAATGTTCAGTAAGGTATTATTAGCAGGTTTTTTGCTTAGTTCAGTAAGCCCAATTAGTGGTAATCCTGTACATGCGAAAACGGATTTTTCAACTCCCAATGAAGTAAATAAAATTGCAGGCTATAGCATAGGGTTAACCAATGAAGATGGTGGCGTTGCTGAAATAGTTAAATATAATGCTGCCAACCAAAAGTTCTATGTTATTAATGGCCATGGACAGACTATTGATATTGTGAGTCTTAAAGATTTAAGATCTACAGACACAGTAGTGGAACTACAAAAAGAAAGATCTATTAATATTGCTGACGTCGTGAACTCCGATACGTTTACATATGGTGACTTAACAAGTATTGATATTAATAGCTCACGTAATGTAATTGTTGCTGCTGTTCAAGATGAGGATTATACAAAAAACGGAAAAATTGTGGTAATGAATCCTGATGGCGAAATTCAAAAAACCTTTGATGCAGGTGTTCAACCTGACATGGTTAAAATAACAGCTAATGGAAAGTACATTTTATCAGCGAACGAAGGCGAACCGCGTGGAGGCCTGCATACGGAAGACCCTGAGGGATCGATTACAATTGTGGAAGTGACTTCAGGAAAAGTTACACATCTTACTTTTGATGATCCAAGTGTGATTGATGATGATGTGCATATTCGTAAGAATGGGACAAAAGTAGATACTAGTAAAGATTTTGAGCCTGAATACATTGCGGTTTCAAAAGATGGTAAGAAAGCATATGTTACCCTTCAAGAGAACAATGCTATTGCGACGATTGATGTTGAAAAAGGCAAAGTTTTATCAGTTAAATCCCTTGGTTATAAAGACCATTCCATGGTAGGGAATGAATTAGATGCAGCTAGGGATGATGAGATCAACATTGAAAAACTTCCGATTTTGGGTGCTTATATGCCAGACGGGATTGCACATGTAACCATCCGTGGCGTCGATTATCTTATTACAGCAAACGAAGGGGATGCAACAGAGTGGCCAGAGGATAAATCAGATTTTATTAATGTTGCAGACTTTAAAGATGTAAAGGAAAAAATTTCGCTAAACACAGATTTATTTAAAGGAATGACAGCAAAAGAAGCACAAGACGCATTTGAGAAAATGAAAGACCCTGAGAATGATTATAGTAAACTTGAAGTACTAACTGATCGTGGAAATGATGCTATTTATACTTTGGGTGGCCGTTCATTCTCGATTTGGAAGGCTGATACAATGGAGCTTGTTTATGATAGTGGAAGTGATTTCGAAAAGATCACTGCACAACGTTTTCCAGGAGAATTTAACTGGTCTAACGACGATGATACCTTTGAAAAGCGAAGTGCCAAAAAGGGACCTGAGCCTGAAGATGTGAAGGTAGGCGTAATTGGAAATCAAGTATATGCATTTGTTGGGCTTGAGAGAATTGGTGGCGTCATGACATATAACATTACCGATCCACAAAATCCTCAGTTTACAGACTATACAAATACTAGAGATTTTTCGCAGGCAATAGCTGGTGATGTGGCACCTGAGGGACTTGAATTTATTGCTCATAATGAAAGTCCTACTGGAAATCCACTTGTTTTAGTAGGTAACGAGGTAAGCGGCACTGTTTCTGTTAATGAAATCCAAGTAAAGCAAGGGAAGCTTAATAAAAACCACCCCATAAAAGATAGATAACTTTTATCAAAAAAATGAGCCTAATTTCTCAATCAATCGAGAAGTCAGGCTTTTTTGATTACTATTGAGAGTCCTTTTGTATAGATAAGTGTGGGACACGGGACCTGTCCCCGTGTCCCATCATTTATACTAATTTCATCATTTCATTTCTAATCCGGATTGCTCTATCAGGATAATCGGTAATGATAGCATTGACTTGCAGGCTAAGTAATTTTTCAATTTCCTTAGGTTCATTGACCGTCCAAACCCTTACCTTATCAAAGAGATGGCGAAAACATTTCTCATTATCTTCATTAACCTTTTTGTTAAGATAATGAACGACTTCTAATGGGAAATACATTGGGAATTGCTTGCTTATTTGTAACACTTGCTGGAACATTTCCCCCTTTGGTAGGAGAATCGATTTGTTTAAGTGAAATGCGTCTAAATCTAATACAGTCATATAATCATCGGGAAGGGAAATGCCTTCATTTAACAACCAGGCTATTTGCGAATTGGGATCTAGCTGCTTAATTCTTAATAGCGAAGGCAAATGGAATGATGAATAGATAATTTCTAGATTCTTTCCATACTGATGAACGATATGTAGGATCTTCTCCTCGATTCCTTCATAAGGTACCAAATACGTTTTTAGCTCGATATTAAGTTCTATTTTGTATGGCGCGAGTAATTCTAGAACCTCTTTAAGAGTGGGAACTTGCTCGTCATCCCAAGCTTCTTCATATTCATGAAAGTGAGTAAACGGTTTTCCAGCGCTGTGTTGTTTGATTTCAGCTAAGGTTAAATCCTTTATCCACCCCGTTCCAGTTGTTGTTCGTTCGAGCGTCTCATCATGGATCACAACAACTTCCCCATCCTTTGTTAAATGGACATCTAATTCCAAACCATCAACACCCTGATCAATCGCTTTTTTTAAACTAAGTAAAGTATTCTCTGGATATGTCCCCTTTGCTCCGCGGTGTCCATAAATTTTTGTCATCGAAAGTCACCCTTTACATACGTTTTTAAAAGTGTATTATCCGTACTCTTCTTATAATACTTTTTGTAAAAAAATGGTGGGACACGGTACCTGTCCCCGTGTCCCAATCATTTATTTTGCTCTTGCTTTGTTTGCCTGTTCGATTGCTTTGTTGAATTGGTCTACTGCAGTCGTATAGGCTTCATCTACGGATCCGCCATTATATACGGATTCAAGGGCTGTTTCCATTACTTTTCTTCCTTGTGGAAGCATATCCATTAAAGCACCTTGAGTTGCAAATGATGATTCAGTTGCTTGTAATTGATCGACTGTTACACGTAATTGTGGTTTTTCCGCATGAGCATCTATGACCAATTGTTCCTCGTACGCATCTGGGTTGATCGCAAAGTAACCTGTACCAACATGCCATTTCGCTTGTACTTCAGGCGTTTGTAAATACTTCATAAATTCCCATGCAGCCTTTGTTTCTACTTCTGGTTTTCCATCAATCATCCAAAGACTTGCTCCACCAATGACTACCCCTTCACGTTCCTTATTTTCAGGGTGTGGAAGGAATGCAATTCCTACTTCAAATGGAGCATTATCGATGACATCTCTGGCACTAGCTGATGATTGTAAGAACATCGCTACATCTCCCGCTAAAAATCCGGCAACCATGTTATCTCCATTCGTGCCATAATTCGCAAATGTACCGTCATCTACCATTCTCTTAACCCATTCAAAAATGGACTTTCCTTCTTCTTCTGTCCAACCAATTTCAGTTGGTGTTTCTGAACGCCCATTGTCATTATTCAGTAATAAAGCTCCTTGATTCGCTAGTAATTGCTCCCATAACCATCCATATGCTTGTAAAGCGAAGCCTTTCATTTCCGGATTTGATTCAGCAATTGCTTTACCAGCAGCTTCTACTTCTTCATAAGTTGCTGGAGGTGTCTCAGGGTCTAATCCAGCAGCAGTAAATGCATCTTTGTTATAATACATAACCGGTGTAGACGAGTTAAAAGGCATTGAATAAAACTTTCCATCTAATGAGTAGTAGTTAATAATGTTCTCTTCTAATCCACTCATATCATATCCATCCGCATCTACTAATTCTTGAATCGGAATAATATTGCCACTATTAATCATCGACATTGTTCCGATTTCGAAGGTTTGAATCATTGTTGGTGCACTATCAGTACCCGCAACAGCATTAAATTTTGTTAATGATTCATCATATGTACCTTGATATTCTGCGTTTACTTGAATTTCCTCTTGTGACTTGTTGAAGTCATCCACAATCGTATTTAATGCTTCTTGGCCTGCACCACCCATAGAGTGCCAAAATGTTACAACCTGTGGACCACTCATTTCTTCAGAATCTGAGCTTTTATCTGAGCCTGATTTTTGGTTGCCATCGCCAGAAGTAGATTCACCTCCAGCACAAGCTGCTAACAGTAAAACCAAACCTATTGCAAGGAACATCATGAATTTTTTCATGTTTCTTCATCTCCTTTATTATATGTTCGAGAAAGCTGTTATTTTACAGCGCCCTCTGTTAAACCTGTTTGTAACTTCTTTTGTCCAAGGAAAAGCAGTATTAACGTTGGGATAATGACAATCACAGCACCTGCCATGATAACACCCCAGTCATTTAACTGTTCTTGTGTTTGTAATTGTTTCAAGCCAATTTGCACCGTACGAACCGTATCGTTCGTAGTTGCAAGAAGTGGCCATAAATACATATTCCAGGATGTTAGAAAACCGTATACCCCTAATGTGACTAAGCTCGTTCTTGATACAGGCAAAACGACAGTTAAGAAAAATTTAAAATCACCAATCCCGGCAATTTGGCTCGCTTCCCTTAATTCTTTAGGAATTTGTTTAAAGTGCTGTCGTAACAAAAATGTTCCAAACGTCGTTGCAAAGAATGGAATAGTTAAGCCTGCGTAGTTATCAAGCCAACCTAGATCACGGATAATGTGAAAGTTTGGAATAATTGACGCCTCAAAAGGAACCATCATTGTTGCAATAAAAATATAAAAAAGAACATCTCTTCCTTTAAACTCTAAAAATACAAAAGCATAGGCTGCTAGACTCGATAACGCCAGTTGTCCAAGCATAATGACAATCGACACTATAAAACTATTAAACAAATACTTGAATAACGGAAAACGTTCAAAAGCAGCAACATAATTATCTGCTGAAAGCTTGGTCGGCATACTAGCAGTTAATATATCTTGGTTCGTCATGAAACTCATGACAATTGCCATAATGGCCGGTCCTGCTATTAAAAGTGCTGAAATGATCAATAACATATAGAAGGTTACTTTTCTTCCCAATGACATCATCATTGATAGTGAACCCTCCTCTCACCCAGCATAAATTGCAGAGCAGTCATTGCTAAAATTAGAATAAATAACACGATTGCCTGTGCACTTGCCGTTCCGAATTGATAATTCACAAATGCCTCTCGGTAAATCGAATAGACGATTAAATTCGTTTCATTTGCTGGGCCACCCTGTGTTAAAATATCGATTTGACCAAACGTTTGGAACGAATTGATAATCGAAACAGTAATCACAAAGAATAATGTCGGTGAAAGCATCGGGAGCGTAATTCTTCTAAACTTATAAAAATACCCTGAACCCTCAATATCCGCACTTTCATATAAAGAAGTCTCAATGGATTGTAAGCCACCTAGCAAAATTAAAAATGTAAAACCTATATTCATCCAAATAGTAGTTATGGCAATAGCGACCATTGCCCATTTCGGATCTGTAAGCCAGCCAATGGATTCAGCACCTAACATGTTGAGGATTTGGTTCAATAACCCCATAGTTGGATTAAATAAGTACAACCAAAATACGGAAGCTGCAGCAACCGATATACCCATCGTTGACGTAAAAACAGTTCGGAAAAAGCCAATCCCTTTTAGTTTTTCATTCGAAATGACGGCTAAAAACAAACTGATTATAATAGTTGCAGGTACCGTATAGATGACAAACAAAAAAGTATTTTTTAAGCTTTTTAATAAAATAGGATCGGAAAACATGAATAAGTAGTTTTCCAAGCCTACAAATACGGTAGTAGCTCCTTTTGCATCTGTTAAAAAGAAGCTTAAATAAATGGTTTTAAACAATGGATAAAACAGAAAAACTCCAAACAAAACAATAGATGGTAATAAAAATAGAACTCCTTTTAATAAACTCGTCATTCGCTTTTGTTTGTTAGCTCTCTTCATTTGAGCAGTATAGTTTTTTTCATTTTCAATGATTGGACTGATCATACTCATATTGCTACAACCTCTTGTTTCTTTCCCAGTTCAGCAGATTTAAGAAGATTTCCAGTGTCACCATCAAAGAATAATATGTATTCTGGCATAATTTGCACAGGAACCATTTGTCCAAAGTGGATGTTCCACTGCCCTGGCCATTTTGCCGTCCATAATTCAGAACCTACATCAAAAGCGATTGATGTTTCATTTCCTAATTGTTCAATATTCACTGCTTCTAAGTATGTAAGATAATTTTCTTTTTCAATGCCCGAGATGAGATGTTCTGGGCGAATACCAACTACGAGATTTCGGTTTCTCGGTATATCCTTCACAATCGTTGGATCAATTGAAATTTTTAATTGATTTTCGATTATTAGTTGTGTCCCATCCTCTGAAATGACAGCCTTTCCTAGATTCATTTTTGGTGAACCAATAAAAGAAGCAACAAATAAATTTTGCGGTTCATTATATAAATTAATAGGTTGACCGACTTGTTGAATCTTCCCGTCATTGAGGACCATAATTCGGTCACCCATTGTCATCGCTTCGACTTGGTCGTGGGTAACATAGATCATGGTTAGCCCCAGACGTTTTTGCAGCCTCCGAATTTGAACTCGCATATTCGCACGAAGCTTAGCATCCAAATTAGATAGCGGCTCGTCCATTAAACATAAAGGGGCTTGGCTTACAACCGAACGTCCAAGTGCAACGCGTTGTCTTTGTCCACCAGAAAGCTCTCTTGGTTTCCGTTTTAGCAATTCGCTTAACCCTAACATTTCGGCAGCTTCTTTCAGCCTTCTTTGCTGTTCTTTTTTATCCACTTTTTTAGCTTTTAACCCAAACAGAATATTTTGCTCAACAGTTAAATGTGGATATAAGGCGTAATTTTGAAAGACCATAGATAAATCTCGATTTTTTGGAGGGAGATGATTCACAACTTCATTGTTAATCTTCAAGATTCCACCAGAAATTTCTTCAAGTCCTGCAATCATCCGAAGCAATGTACTCTTACCAGACCCAGAAGGACCAACAAGTACGAAAAACTCACCTTCCTCTATTGAAACAGTGATGCCATCCAATACATCCTTTTGTTTATCATAGGATTTAGAGATGTCAGTTAACTCAACTCGACTCATGCCCAACCTCCTTTCTAATTACATCAACATTTAACCACAAATCGTGCTATAAAAAAGCGAATTTACTGTTTCCTGACAATCTCTTAAATTTACTTAATAAATTAAACGAATCTTTACACTAAACAGGCCAGATGCACTATTTACAATGGGACACGTGCATTGTTCCAGAACGATGCACACCTCTATTTGTAAAAAAATGGTGGGACATGGAACCTGTCCCCGCGTCCCAAAATAAAAAACCCTGATACAGGAAATTTCTTTCACGGTTCAGGGTCCTTTTAGAGTGTTAATTTATCCAGTTAGAATGTCTCCATTAGGATATTTTATTTTATTGACTTTAGGTTTCGCTAAGGAAAAGGCAAGGGTAAGTGGGCCAATTTTGCCAAAGAACATCATAAATATAATCACTAGTTTTCCGATGAATGAGAGTGAAAATGTTAATCCCATTGACATTCCGACCGTACCAAAAGCAGATACTACTTCAAATAATGAAACCAGAAATGGTGCATTCTCTGAAATCGTTAATATGAACACAGCTCCTAATACAAATAAAAGACTCATAGTTGAGATTGCTAAGGCTTTGATCATCATTGTTCCAGGTAATGTTCTTTTATAAAGAACTACGTCTTGTTTTCCCTTAAGAAACGACAAGGCTCCAAAGATGATAACCAGAAAAGTGGTTACTTTTATTCCTCCACCTGTTGAGGCACTGCCCGCTCCAATAAACATTAAAATAATCATTAAAAAGGCAGTTGATTCATTTATACTTGCAATATCTAAGGTGTTAAACCCTGCAGTTCTTGGTACGACACCCTGAAAGTAAGCTGCCCATAATTTATCTGGCAACGAAGGTAAACCCGCTAATGTTTTCGGATTATTATACTCTAATACAAACACCAGAATTATTGCTACAACGTTAATAATAAAAGTACCAATTATCATAAGTTTGGAGTGGAGACTTAGCTTTTTAAAACGTTTATTATGCCAGACATCCATCAATACAGTAAACCCAATTCCACCTGTAATAAACAGAAAGGTAATTCCAATATTGACTGTTGGATCCCCTGTATAACCCATTAAACTATCTGACCATAATGCAAAACCAGCATTGTTAAACGCAGATATGGAGTGGAAAAAACTATAATATATGCCCTTCCACCATCCATATTCGGGAACCCACTTAATGGATAAAATAAGCAATCCAATAATTTCAATTGAAATTGAAAAGATAAATAAGTTTTTAACTAGTTTAATAACTCCTCCAAGCGAAGTCTGATTTAATGATTGCTGTATAACCATTCTTTCTTTTAACCCAATTTTTTTACCAAGCATCATATAGATTAGTACAGCAAAAGACATAATTCCTAATCCACCAAGTTGAATTAAAGACACAATTATTACCTCACCGAATGTTGTAAACACACTTGGAGTATCCACTACTATCAGTCCTGTCACTGTCATTGCAGAAGTTGCGGTAAATAAAGCATCAATCCAACTAATCGATGTTGTCGTTGCTATAGGCAGTTTTAACAATAGTGAGCCAACTAATATAAAAAACAAAAATATAAAGATTAAAAGTTGGTAAGGAGACAGATTTATATGTTGTATAAATTTCATAGATTTTTCTCCCCAATCCTATAAATCAAGTAAACTACAAGCCTTTTTCTTCAAAACGTTGTAAATCTAAATTACTTCCCATTACAACCAACGTATCACCCTGATGAAGGATATCATTGGGTAAAGGTGAAATATTGATTTGCTCTCCCCTTTTAATCGCTAATATTGTACAACCGTACTTTGCACGAATATTCAATTGAATTAACGATTTATGATTTATTTTCTCAGTGGCTTTTAATTCCAGTATGCTATAGTCTTTTGACAGCTCAATAAAATCAATGATATTTTCAGAATTAAGTTGGTGCGCAACTCTTATTCCCATATCTTGCTCCGGATGAATGACTCGGTCCGCACCAATCTTTTCTAATATTTTGTGGTGGTATGAATTTTGTGCTTTTACCCAAACCACGATCCCCATCTCTTTGAGTAACAAGGTACAATGGATACTTGATTGCATATCTTCTCCTATAGCGACAATGGCAAGGTCAAAGTTTCTTATTCCCAAAGATTTGAGTGTATTTTCATCCGTTACATTTGCAACTACTGCTGTGGTTGAATCATTGATCATATTATTTACTCTGTCTTCGTTAATATCGATTGCTAAAACTTCATTACCTAACATGTTCAATTCCCTACACACTGCACTCCCAAATCGACCTAAGCCAATAACTACGAATTGCTTTTTCAACAACCTCTCCTCTTTTCCTTCCATAACACCAATACAAAAAAGACCATCACAAATAGAATGGTCTTAGGCTGAACCTTTGACCTTTCTCTCGATATGGATACTTTAACGCTTACGAGGTTAGCTGTCGGATTAGGAATTGAGAGTATCCCTTCTTACTCTGTAAGATTCACCCCAAGATAGGCTGACCCTATCAAAAAAATGGTTCCCCCGCTCAAAAATGATTCAGCGAATAAAAGGTGTTCGGATTATTTATTTGAATTAATAATGAGAATTTACTCCCATTTTACTTTGTTGTCAATAATAAATTTTAGACTAAAAAGATATCGTGTTTAGACGTGCCCACCTTGCACTCGACTTCTTACATAAGAAAAAGGCTGTATGTTTAAAATTTACATACAGCCTCTTCAAATCCTTGTAGCATATTCATTTTTTGAACCAATAACCTAGTCCTCAATCTCCCAAGCTGGGTTCCAGACAACTTCCCATAAATGGCCATCCGGATCCTGGAAGTGACCGGAATACCCGCCCCAAAACGTATCATGTGCAGGATCTGTTATTGTAGCACCTGCATTTTGGGCCAGCTCCAATACCTTATCCACTTCTTCTTTACTATTTACATTGTGACCTAATGTAAATTCAGTAGGACTTGCTGGAGTCTTTGTAACCTTTGCCTCATAAGCAATATCCTCTCGTTTCCATATTGCAAGCTTCAAACCAGATTGCAAGTCAAAAAAAGCAACTGCTCCATGCTCAAATTCCTTCCCCACAATACCCTCTGTTGGGAATCCTAATCCATCACGATAAAATTCTAATGCTTTCTCCAAATCATTTACACCTAACGTAATTACGTTGACTCTGGCTTTCATAATTGAATGATGCCTCCTTTTAGGACTGGAGCGACAGGTGTGTCATCACAGTCTCCGCTATCCTATTTGTAAAAAAATGGTAGGACGCGGGACCTGTCCCCTTGTCCCTATGATTCTGCGATTGTAGGCTTTCCTGCTTCAATTAATACTTTGTTTCTGCTCATGAAAATGGCTAGTATAATAATGAATATTCCAGTTCCTAGAAGGAGCCATTCTATTTTGATGATATCTGCAATTGGGCCAAATATAAGCATTCCTAGTGGCATCATTGAGGTTGAAATCATCCCCATCACACCGAACACTCTTCCTAAATAATCTTCTTCTACTTTCTCCTGCAACAAAACGGTTGCGGGTGTATTAAAAATCGGCATGGCGACGCCGAATAAAGCCATGAAGGCAAAATAAACCCAAAAGTTTGGAACAATACCAAGTGCAAATGTGCAGACACCCATGATTACACTAGCAAATCCCAATGTTTTAATTTTGTTTTCGAAGCCTCCCCAGGAAGCGATTATTCCTCCTCCGACCATCATGCCAATGGAGAAGGCGATTTCGATTGCTGATAATCGCCAAACGTCATCACCAAAACTACGCGTAACTTGCAGCGGTGTCAGGAAGGCTGCCGGTGCCATTAACACAAAGAACACTGCAAAGAATAGGAAAAAGCTCTTCAGAAACGTATGGTTATTCACATATTGTAACCCTTGTTTAAAATCACTAAAGTAGCTCGTTGTTTGTTTTTCTGCTGCCTTCTCATGTACAGAAATTTTTAAAGCAAGCAGTGTGATTATTGCAATTGCTGCCGTTATAACATCAATAAAGAAGATCGTTTCAATAGTCGCAAAACCTAATAGTGCGGCACTTACCATTGGAGATACAAACATGATAATAGCCTGAATACTTCCATTCACCCCGTTCACCTTTGTTAATTTATCCTTAGGAACAATTTGCGGTAAAATAGCACCGACTGCAGGCATTTGAATTCCGGTTCCAAAGGCACGGACTGCTGCCATCACAAATAACAGCCAAATTGCATCAAATCCCATATAAAAGAGAATTGCAAGGATTAAAGTTGCAGTGGCAATAAGTCCATCAGCTAAAATGATTAACATTTTGCGGTTATATCGATCCGCCCAAACCCCTGCCACTGGCGACAAAATAAAGGCTGGTATAAAACCACATATAATATATAACGTCATCATCAAACCGGATTCCGTCGTTAACGTTATATGCCACATAATGGCGTATTGAACCAGAGATGATCCAAAGAGGGAAATCGTCTGGCTACTTAAAAAGAGAATAATATTCTTGAACCAATTCTCCTTAAGATTATTTTCTATTGTATTCATTTACTAACAACTCATTTCTATTCAGATTTATTGAACGCTTCACCTACATTCACATACTTCGTGTCACTTATGTCACAGATACTTTTTTAGACAACAAAAAAGAGGGAATCCTCGTCCCCTCTTTTAGATAACCGTAAAATATAGGTTTTCTTAAAAAATGACAGATCAATCCCGTTGCTCTGAACGTAGGCAGAGCTTCAAACGTATTAAATTAACGAGTGAAAAGTGGGAAACGTAATCTGATTGATGCTGTCACAAGGAAAACCTCCATTTCTTTATAATCGATATCATCATAACAAAATCGCATTTTAAATACAATTACTTTTTGGGGGATGTCATGTCAAAAGCAAGAATATTTCACTTAAACTGGGATAATACGAAAAGGAACTGATTTTTTCTCTATATTTTTAGTAGGATAATGAGCTAACTTCCCCTCATATTTCAATCGTAGTAACGAAATAGCCATTAAGTCATTTGGTTCAATAAGTGAAGCTGGTTTTCCAAAATCAATGCTGGTACATTCATTTAGTACAGATGCTACAAACTGAGAACAGAAAAAAGCCCTCTTTCTTTTCAGTGGTCTATTGAACACAACTCCAAATAACCCCAAAAAGTTATAGCGATAAGATTCCTTTTGTGCTTCAATTTCGCTAATATATCGTCTCATCTTTTGGATTTCAGCCTCTGTGACTGTAAAAGAATAGATAACACAATCAGCTTGATTAAATAATCCTTTTTTTATATCCTCTCTTACAAATCCTCCAATAAATGGATTTCTAGCAGTCTTTCTACCAAAACTATATACCTCAGACAATTCAGCATCGAAGGAAATCGAAGCATGATTATATGGTTTTTTCGTATATAGCTTTATCAATCTTGTAAATACTGTCCCCGTATCTGTTAAAAGAATATATACCTTCTTATCTCTCAAAATGATTCTCCCCTTTATTTATCAAAAGCTACCTTATTAATTCCAATATACATACGAAATCTTAAGAAGAGCTTAATCGTTTTCTTAAGAAATTCTTAATTTCTTCCATCATATAAAATGATGTGGATACATTTAACCTGCTAGAGCCTAATTATCTACTAAGTCCTCAGTCTTATTTTTTGTGAAAAAAAGGTGGGACGCGGGACCTGTCCCTCTGTCCCAGACACTTGACTTCGCATACGGGCATAGGTTATAAAGGAAGTGTAAGTAAAAAAATGCCTTAAAATAAAGGGGTATGAGTTTATGTTATCGGTGGTTCTTAACTAATCCATAATTGGATAGCTGGAAGAAGCAAAAAAACGTAGCAAGGCTATGTTTATTTCACTATGGCTTCTTTTGGAAAGTTAAGAACACGCATCATAGCTATGAAAAATGGATCTTGCTATGGCATGTTTGTCATGGTTTTTTTGTGTCTAAAAAACACCAATGACTATAATATGCCTAGGTCTATCTTCAGCCGTCATGAGCGATTTGTTCATGACGGCTTTTTTGATTTAGCCCGTGAACAATTCCTCACGAACTATGTTTTTTATAAAAAGGAGGATTTACCATTGAATCGTCAAACTATGGAAGCATTAGGTTATTATCAAATTTTGAATGAGATCGCACAATTCGCAAGAACAAATCGAGGAAAAGAATCATTACTTTCTTTAAGACCTACACAAAACAAAAAGAAAATCGAGCATTCTTTACATGAAATTTCAGAAGCAATGAACATCCTTGCAATCAGTGGGAGTGTTCCGATACACTCTTTGGATCAAATCGAGCATTATATTGAGCAAGCCAAAAAAGGAATCGCTATAAAAGTAGACCAATTCACTCGGATTGTCTCATTCCTAGACCACTGTCAAAAGTTAAAGCAATTTATGAAAGATAAGGAATATGCCGGTCCAATGGTAAGCATGTACGCTGCATCCATTGGAGATGTATCAGAACTAGAAGCAGAAATTAGTCGCTGTTTGCGCAATGGCCAAGTAGATGATTATGCATCAAGTGATCTTAACTACCTGCGAAGACACCTCGCCACTCAGCAGGAAAAATTAAAAGAAAAAGCACAGTCATTAGTGAAAAGTGGAAGAATTTCTCCTTACTTGCAGGAAACGAATGTTTCAGAACGATCAGGTCGTTATGTGCTAGCGGTAAAAAAGGAATTTAGGAAGAAAATTCAAGGAGCAGTATTAGATACTTCAGCTTCGGGCTCTACCCTTTTTATCGAACCTGTTGAATTAAGCACGCTTCAGGAAGATATTGAGCTCATTAAAATTGCAGAAGAAACTGAGGTAGAGCGTATTTTATATGAACTCACTCAGTTGTTTCTCTCATATGAACATGTGATCCAGGTTGCCATAGAGACCATGCATCATTATGATGTACTTTTCGCCAAAGCTAAGTACAGTCAAAAGATCCAAGCAAACATTCCGACAATCAATGATGAGTTCAGGATCCATCTAAAAGAGGCACGTCATCCGATGCTTGGACAAAATGCCATTCCGCTCACGGTTCCAATCGGAGAACAAGAACGAGCTCTTGTCATTACTGGCCCGAATACAGGAGGAAAAACAGTTACATTAAAAACAGTTGGACTGCTCACATTGATGGCACAATCTGGCCTCCCTATTCCGGCCAAAAAAGGGAGTGAAATTGCCATCTTCCAACATATCTTCGTCGATGTTGGAGATGGCCAAAGCATTGAGCAAAACTTAAGTACGTTTAGCTCGCGAATGGTCAATATTATTGAAATTTTAAAAACCACTAATGATTCGTCACTTGTATTAATTGATGAACTTGGTTCCGGCACTGACCCAAGGGAGGGAATGGCCCTCGCCATCGTTATTTTAGAGCAACTATTTGAAAAAGGGGCTACATTATTTGCGACTACCCATTATAGTGAAATGAAGCGATTTGCTGATGAAACGGAAGGTTTTTTAAATGGTTCCATGGAGTTCGATATCCAAACACTGCAACCAACGTACAGGCTTTTACTTGGGAAGAGTGGGCAAAGCCAAGCGTTTGATATAGCTGCTAAACTTGGGATGCACCCAACACTTATCGAACGTGCCCATAAGAAAGCATATCAACAGGATAAAGATTATCATCTAAACATTGCAGACGACACAATACAATCACCTGCCTATCAAAAGCAAATCATTGTAAATAAGTATGCTCGAAGCAACGTTAAAAAAAGAAAACAAGAGCCACTTGCACCTAAGGTCACGGACTACAATCAAGGTGATAACGTCCTTCTTGTTGCAACAGGTGAAACCGGCATAGTGTACAAAGGACCAAATGACCGTGGAGATTATATTGTGCAAATCAAAGGGGAAAAACGAATTGTTAATTATAAGAGAATTGAGTTAAAGATTGCGGCAGCAGAGCTCTACCCTTCTGACTACGATTTTGACATCATCTTCAAAAGTAAAGAATATCGAAAAATAAAAAAAGACATGAACCGCAAATTCGTAGAAGACAAATGGTTAGAGGAAGATGAGTAATCATGAACTAAAAAGCGTTGATCCTTTCTTGGATTAACGTTTTTTCTATCTCTTGAGATGTTCTACATTCAAAAGGTGTATATAATCTTCAATTGTACACAATCTAAATTTGGAGGTGATAAAATGGACAATCAAAACAATCGACAAAATAACAATCAGAATCGTGACAATAATGATGGTTTTATGAATAGAGTTGGGCAGACGATTGAAAATGTTGTTGACAACATTACAGGCGATAACGATAATAACCAGAATCAACAACAAGGAAAAAATAATCGCTAAGTAGTACATAAATATAACAACAAACAAAAGGGCATGGATTCGATTTTCGACTTGAATCATGCCTTTTATTCATCCCTATACAACCGCCGTCAAAAGAATATTTTCAACAATAAAGAAATATTTGGAGGTAATTGAAATGGCTCAATTAAGAGAAATCATGACATCAAATGTTGTTACAATTAACGAAACACAGTCGGTCCAAGAAGCTGCTGCTTTAATGAGCCAACACAATATCGGGTCTGTTCCAGTAGTAAATAACAACGGACAAATGGTCGGAATTGTTACTGACCGTGATATTACCCTGCGTACGACTGCACAAGGTGAAAGTGCACAAACGCCCGTTTCTCAAGTTATGACTGCTCAGAAAATTGTTCAAGGTACTCCTGACATGGATGTACATGAGGCAGCAAATTTAATGGCTCAGCAACAAATTCGCCGCTTACCAGTCGTTGAAAATGGGCAAGTAACAGGAATGGTTGCCTTAGGCGATTTAGCCGTACAAAATCAATACGCAAACGAGGCCGAACAAGCATTACAAAACATCTCAACCCCATCCGCACCTCAACAATAATGGGACAGAGGGACAGGTCCCTTGTCCCAGAAATGAATATGTAACAAAATTAATGGGACGCGATACCTCGCGTCCCTTAAATACGATTTGAACCAAAACCATGTATACGATTGTTCCACCCGCAATTGAAAGGAACATAATTCTCTTCCAAAAATGAAGCATGGCAACTACAGCAACTGAAATGAATTCTGGTATACCATGAGTTCCTGTTAATATAGTAACATCTTTTAAAAAATAAATGACCAAAAGACCGATAACCGCCGATGGTAAAAAGAATTGTATAGATTACAATTATCTTTTTGTAGCACTGAATTGTGTTTGTTAAAATAATAATAAGCCTATAAGGCATTACTTTTTTCATTAGTATATATCCATGGGACAGAGGGACAGGTTCACTGTCCCAAAAAGAAGATTATTACCGCCCCTTTTGTGAAAAAATGGTGGGACGCGGGACCTGTCCCGTGTCCCTCAGAGAAGGAGAATGATATGAAGAATCGCCCCATTATACAGCTTTCGTATTTTATTTCTATAGTGATTTGTGTGTTGTTGTTCGTTGGGGTTAACGGGACAATTGAAACCTTCATTTTACCTCAGGAAAGTAAAGCAACAATTCAAGAATCTACATCAGTCTACGATTCTTCAGTAATTCAAAAGCTTAACAATAGACAAGCTGTGACTATTGTTGCGTATGGTGATTCAATTACATGGGGGTATGAACGAGATTCTGATACAGGAAGAGTAACTCAAGTAAAGAACCCTTATCCAAAAATTTTAGAATTTGAACTTAGGCAAAAGTTTGGCTATCGTCATATAAAAGTTATTAATAGAGGTCATCCCGGCTGGACATCTATTCAGGCACTTGAGAATATTGAGAAGGAAGTATTTAGCTATCATCCCGATCTAGTCATTTTGATGTTTGGGATAAACGATGCAAGAGGTCATTTAAAATACAGTCCTCATTCTCTCCCTGTCCCTGTCGATCAATATAAAGAAAATAATCAACATTTACTTCGAAAGCTTCAAGAAAAAGGAATCGAAGTGGTTATCAGCTCACCAACTACAATTACTAGTAAAAAAAATAATGCAAATATAAATCAAGTACACTATACAAATGCAATAAAATCCTTAACAGAAGAAGAAAATATTCATTATATTAATGGTTCTGAAATCCCGATTGAAGATAATCTTAAAGACGGAATTCACTTTAAGGCCGAGCAATATAAGCTAATCGCAGAAAAAATAATGTCTGAACTATTTTAGCAATCACGGGAGGTCCCTTGACCCAATTTCCAGAATGTGGTGGGACGCGGGACCTGTCCCCTTGACCCACTTTGGGCGACGCATAATCCTATGTTCCGTTACATTTGTTATTTAATAGTAATTTACGTCATAATACGTGGCTTTTTTCATTCCTGTCAATAGTCTTATTCTAGTATTTTCTACCTTCATTACCAGAGTTATACAAATACTAGATATGAGATTCAATTAGACCAATCTATTAATTTTCAATGATTGTTTGAGTTTAATATAGTAGAAAAGTTTTAAGTTATCGAATGAAGGAAAAGTCTTCCTCAAATATTACAGAATTCACATGCTATGATTGGGATGTATCTTGGTACAAACAAGAGGAGGACTGAATATGAAGAAAACTGTATTATCATTAGTAGTGGCAGGTGCACTATTAGTCACTGGGCCATTAGCTAGTTCCGCGGAGCAAGTAAGTGATTCAAAAAGTGTATATGAAGGTCGTTATGTTGTATCTGTTAACAACTCTACTAATTGGAATGACCTAATTCAAAACTTACTTAAAAAATACTATTCTGGGTACTCTCAAACTCAACCTAAAGTGGAGGCACCTACACAACCAACTAAGGAGCCAACTCAACCCAAAGCTGAAGAACCTGTTCAGGAAAAACCTGTTGTTCAACAACCTGTACAACAGCAGCCATCAGAACAGCCAAAAGAAACTGAGAACCAAGCTGCTTATTCATTAAGTCAGTTTGAGCAAGAAGTTGTAAAACTAACAAATAATGAACGTGCAAAATATGGCTTGCAGCCACTAAAAATTGATTTAAAATTAAGTGAAGTTGCGAGAATCAAATCTACAGATATGAAGAATAAAGGTTACTTCTCACATACAAGCCCAACTTACGGATCACCATTTGATATGATGAAGCAATTCGGTGTTCAATATCGTGCAGCTGGTGAAAATATTGCAATGGGTCAACGTTCACCACAAGAGGTTGTAAATGCATGGATGAACAGTGAAGGCCATCGTAAGAATATCTTAAGCTCAAACTTCACTCATATTGGAGTAGGTCACGCAGAAGGCAATTATTGGACACAAATGTTTATTGGTAAATAAACTCGTTTAGCAAGCTATGCTTTTCTTCCTTATAATAAATGAGCACCCAACGAAATTTCGTTGGGTGCTTTTTTGTGGCACAGTTCACAGGTCCACAGTCACAGGAAAATATTGGTGGGACGCGGGACCTGTCCCTGTGACCCAGTGGTGGAACGTGAGGCCTGTGACCCGGTTATTGCAGTTTTCCTCTGCAGAGGATTGGGATTTGGTCTACGACCTCGTCTCCAGAGATTAGGTAGGCGTGGTCATAGAGGTTGCATACTGGGCATATATGGTTTGGTATGACTTCTAGTGTTTCTCCAATTGCAACTTGATTTCTAAATTCTTCATTATAGATGATTGCATGCTCATCATAAAGCTGGTCAATATGAACGCCATAGTTCTTGATGTAACCTATTCCAGTCGTTGCACATATTCCTTCACTTCGCGACTGCATGGTGAGCCCTTTTGCACCGACATCTGTTATGACGCGTTCATTTGTTGGTTTGCTTATAACGGTTGTAAGGACAGAAGCCGCACATCTAGAGTAAGAACCAATTGCATTTCCTTGTGAAACATCCATGAGGATATAAGTTCCAATACGAAGTTCAGTTATTCCCTCCATTACTCCAAAATCATGCATGAGCGGTGGAGTCGATCCAATGCTAACGGTTTCAAGTTTGCAGCCTAATTCTTCAGCTAAACAAGCAAAATGAAGGGTGCGTTTTTGGGCTTCATTATACAGGCGACGACATTCTTCAAGGTCTTTGGCTTTGTATGTATGGCCATCGTGAGAAAAGATTCCTTTTAAATTCACATGCGCGCAATTTTTAATATATTCTACTAAACTTGTATAATCGCTTTCTTCGATAACGCCTGATCGGTTTTCACCTACTTCAATCTCGATCAGAACTTGCGCTTGCTTTTGACTACCACTAAAGACTTTCTCAATCATTTCACATTGTTCGATGCTGTCGACACCAAATGAAATATCAATTGTTTCAGCAAGCTTTTTGATGCGATTTAATTTGACCTCTCCCACGATTTCGTTTGCAATAAAAATATCATTCAGCCCGTGTTCAGCCATGACTTCTGCTTCGCCGACCTTCGCTACCGTAATACCATTTGCACCTGCCTGTACCTGTAATTTAGCTAGCGCAGGCATTTTATGCGTTTTCGTATGTGGACGAAGATGAACACCATATTGATTAGCACGTGTTTGCATTCTATTAATGTTATCCATCATAATTTCTCGATCAATTAATAAGCTCGGTGTATCTAGTTCATGCTTTTTCATCAAAACCGCTCCTCGCTAATTATAATAGTCAATCTTCTAGTTACTTTTTAGACCCGCTCCACATAAAGGAAAGACTAGTTGTTGGTCTTTTAATTCGGGGTATTTCTCTACATATTGTAAGTACCCGGCATAATTGGCTGCTGAAGTAATTTCAACATAAATTCCTTTTAATGCAAGCTGCTTTCTTGCCTCTACTATACTTTCCTCAGAGACACCGATTATATCTCCACCAGTTTCTCGCACAGCCTGCAAGATTTCTGGCCCTCTTGCCGGTGCTGCAATGGCAATGCCCTCCGCCAAGGTTCCTGAATGTTCAACAGGCTCCACCTTGTTTTTACCTTCAACAAAGGCATTCATAAGAGGTGCACAAACTTCTGCCTGTACAGCAAGAATTTTTGGCATTTTCTCGATTTGTCCATTTGCTAATAGCTCTTGAAAAGCAATATATGCACCCATTAACAATGTTCCATTTCCTACTGGAATAATGAATGCTTCAGGCAATTTGTTATTCATTTGCTCAAATACTTCATACACATACGTTTTCGTTCCTTCCCAAAAGATCGGGTTGTAAATATGGCTTGCATAGAATGATTTTGTCGTTTCAACCATAGATATCGCTGCATTTGCAGTATCTTCTCTCTTTCCAGGAATCTTATGAATAATCGCGCCATGCGCCTCAATCTGGGCTATTTTTTTACTAGAGGTTGATTCCGGAACGAAAATATCACATTGGATTCCTGCCCTTGCTCCATAGGCTGCAATGGCTGTTCCCGCATTACCACTACTGTCTGCTACTACTCTCTTAATGCCAAGCTTTTTCGCCATAGCAATGAGAAGTACAGCGCCACGATCTTTAAAAGACAAAGTAGGCATATAGTAATCTGCTTTCGCGTAGACATTATCATCAATCTTGATGAGTGGAGTCCCTCCTTCCCCTAACGTTATCTCCTGCCATACATCATCCTGTTCAAATGGAAGTGCATCGATATATTTCCAAAGAGAATGATTTCTGGATGAAGAGGTTTCAGTAAAATCTACTGCCTTTTTCTCATATTCAAGGTTTAGTAATCCGCCACAATCGCATTTCCATTTGTTACTATCCAACGGATAAGTTGAATGACATTCAAAGCAGATATAGTTCATCATCAATCTTCCTTTTCTTAATCAATATAGGCTATTGCTTCAAGTTCTATCGAATATCCATAGTGTAGTTGATTAGTAGGAACAACAGCCCGTGCAGGCTTATGATCACCAAAATACTGTTTGTATAGAGTATTAACAGTATCCCATAATGCAATATCTGAAATATAAATCGTGACCTTCATGATGTCCTCTTTTTTTGCACTTGCTGCTTCTAAAACATGGTCTAAGTTGGTTAATACTTGTTTGGTTTCGGCAACAATATTACCGCTAGTTCCCTCTCCTGTAAAAGGATCAACCGGGAGTTGACCTGATATGAAAAGTAAATTCCCCTTTTGTGTTGCAGCGGAATAATGTCCCGGGTTTGGCTTCGCACCGTTAATTGTGATAAATTTCATACTAATAAGCCTCCTTGAGAATAGAGTTTTTATGAATAAATGGTTTTATCCTTAATTACTTTTTTTCTTTAATTTCTTCAATATAGCTGTACACCGTGACTTTTGAGATATTCAACTTCTCAGCAACTCTATCGATTGTTCCACGAATTAAGAAGATCCCTTTTTGTTCCATAAATCGAACCATCTCAACCTTTTCATCACGCCTTAGCTGTTCTACTGGTCTATTGCCAATAATTTTATCAATCAGATCATTAGCTATCTCTTGAATATGATCTGTTTCATTCATATTTTCCTGCTGATAATTTAGGTTCGAAGGCTGGTCCGGGTGTTGAGGAATCAAGCTGCTTAGATAGTTTATATTCTCAGTAATTCGTGTCGTATCAATGTTAATGCAAAGTGCGCCAATTACCTTTTTGTCCTGATTTCTAATTAACAAAGTAGAAGATTTGATTAATCTACCATCATCAGTATGGAAATAATAATTTGCTGAATAATCATTCGTAAAATTTTGGGATAACAACACTTCTGTAATGAGATGATTAAAACTTTGTCCTACATTCCTTCCGGTTACATGGTTGTTAACCGTGTACACAACTGAGCTTTGAGGCACTGTTAAATCATGCAGTACAACTTCGCAATCATTGCCAAATGTTTTAGCAATCACCTCTGCCACTGGAATGTACTGTTCAAGTATAGAATTCATAAACAAATTCCTTTCCATAAGTCTATTCAACTAAAATATATATAAAATTTTATATAAAATCAATATTTTTTTATATATAAAAATCAGTTTTAACGCTTATTTTAGATAATATCAAAAATTTGTATTGACTATTCATATAAATTTTTATATAAAAAGAGTAAGAAGTGTATAAGTTTATATATCTTTTTACGAAAAATGAAAGCGGTACCATGAAGAAAGGAGGAATATAAGGGATTTAGTATCTTTTTTTATCTATGTTTTTCTGAATCTTAAAAATTTATGATTTTAGGGGCGAGGATACTTGTCCCACAAAGGAGGGTCTTATGAGAAAAATTGGGTTGCTTTCACAAATTTTAATTGCTTTTGTAATTGCTATTATTGTTGGTGCTATCGTTGGACCGAGTATTGAGGTTGTTAGACCTCTCGGTGATTTATTCTTACGTATGATCAAATTTATTATCGTTCCTTTAGTTCTAGCTTCTCTTGTAGTGGGTGTTGCTGGTACTGGAGACATCAAAAAAATTGGTCGTATGGGTGGAATCACATTCTTTTATTATATATTAACCACAGCTTTCGCTGTCACCATCGGATTAATTCTTGCAAACATCTTCTCACCAGGTAAGGGCCTTAGTATTAATGCATCTGCGGATAAAGTCGAAGTATCCGAGGCTCCTGGAGTAATTGATACCTTGTTAAATATTATCCCTACAAATCCTATTGCTTCATTAGTAAACGGGGATATGTTACAAATCATCTTCTTTGCCATCTTCCTTGGTCTTGCAATTACAATTTTAGGGGATAAAGCAAAGACGGTTTACAACTTCTTTAATGAACTTGCTGAAATTATGTATAAAATTACTGGTATTGTCATGAAATTAGCTCCAATCGGGGTCTTCGGTTTAATTGCACCAACCGTTGGAGAATATGGAGTTTCAGTACTTCTTCCGCTTTTAAAAGTAATAGTAGTCGTTTATCTCGGATGTATACTTCACGCTGTCATCACTTATTCAACATCTGTTAAACTTTTCGCTAACATGAATCCACTTAAATTTTTTAAAGGAATTGCACCTGCTAGCTTAGTAGCATTCAGCACAACAAGTAGTTCTGGAACTCTGCCAATAACGATTAAAAACAGTGAAGAATACCTTGGTGTTTCTAGAAAAGTAAGTAGCTTCGTTCTTCCGTTGGGGGCCACCATTAATATGGATGGAACTGCGTTATATCAAGGGGTATGCGTTTTATTCATCGCACAGTTTTTTGGATATGATCTTTCTTTTGCTCAACAGTTAACCATTGTCCTAACTGCTACTCTTGCTTCAATCGGTACAGCAGGTGTACCAGGGGCTGGTTTGATCATGCTTACGATGGTCGTTACTTCAGTTGGACTTCCAGTAGAAGGTATTGCTCTGATTGCCGGTATTGATAGAATCTTAGATATGATTCGTACTTCTGTAAATGTCACAGGGGATGCTTCCGCTGCTGTTGTAGTAAATGCGATTGAGGAAAAGCGAGACTTGAAAATATCAAATCAAGTAAGCGTATAGTGCCATAAAGTTAGAATACGGTTGTTGGAGATTTGAATGAGTAAATCTTCAACGACCGATTTTTATAAGGCGGGGATCACATGACAAAAACACTAGGTATAATGGGCGGAATGGGGCCGCTTGCCACTGTTGATTTGATGAATAAAATTATTCGATTAACGCCTGCCCAAAGAGACCAAGATCACATTCATATGATTGTTGATAATTACCCACAAATACCGGATCGTACCGAAGCTATAATGGGTAAGGGTGCGAACCCCTTATCTTTTATGATCGAATCCGCAAAAAGATTAGAAGCAGCAGGTGCAGATTTCATTGCAATAGCCTGCAATACTGCCCACTATTATTTGGATGACATCCAAAATTCAGTCAACATCCCGATTATGAACATGCCTAAAGAAACTGTAAGATTCATTGACAAAGCAGGCTTTAAAACCATTGCATTATTAGCGACCGATGGGACACTCTCATCTAATCTATACCAAGAGTCCCTTCGTGAAGGTGGATTTGCTGTTGTGGAACCAGACCCAGTTACACAAGAGAGCATTATGGAAGGAATTTATTCTGTAAAAAGTGGCGATCTAAACAAAGGTAAAAAGTTATTCCTACATGCGTCGAAAACAGTAATCGAACAAGGTGCGGAGGCAATTATCGCAGCATGTACCGAAATCCCGCTCGTGTTAACTGAAATAGACGGTATTAAGCTAATAGATCCAACACAAATCTTAGCAAATAAAATCGTAGAAATCAGTATATAGACCAATAACATGAAATGTACAACAAAACCACCCTTCGCACTACTTGTCTCATAACTTTTTTAGTAAGATAATGGGACAAAGGGACAGGTCCCGTGTCCCACCTTCAAAAGTTGGTAGGACACTGGGGCCTTTTCCCAAACATAATAAAGAGGTGTGTATTTGATGGAGCAATTAATGTTTATTGAAACTGGAATGGGAATTGATGTTCATGGCCAGAACATTACGAAGGCAGCCGTTCGAGCTGTGAAAAATGCGATTCATTTCAATTCAATGCCTGGAATTCGGTCTGTTCTACCGGGCAATAGTTTAGACAATATGGTCGTAAACGTGAAGTTAGCGGTCCCTTGTGATAAAGAGGCACTGGATATCGAGGCGGTTAAAGAGAGTATACCGTTTGGAAAAGTGTCAGTGGAAGTTATGGACGGTGGAATGCTAACAACAAGCGGCATCGTCATTGAGGAAAAAGGCGATCAAAACGATTTAATGTACATAGTAGTGGCTTCAGTCGAAGTTGGGTACTAATGGGACAGAGGGACAGGTTCACTGTCCCAACCTCCCCCAAAAAGTGGGACAAGGGACCTGTCCCCGCGACCCACTCTCACTTATATTCCAACTTCTTCACTTACACCGTACTTCCTTTTGTGATTCTTAGATAATAGAAAAATAGTAATAATGAGTAAGGCCAAGATTAATAGTAAAGTTAAAACACTACCTGTAATACCGGCAACAATATACCCGATAAAGGCAATCGATGCATTAAGGAGTGCATATGGTAATTGTGTTTTCACGTGGTCAATATGGTCAGCACCCGCTCCTGTAGACGAAAGAATGGTCGTATCAGAAATTGGTGAGCTATGGTCCCCCATTATTCCACCCGAAAGAACAGCCCCGATACAAACTAATAAATGCGCATCTAATGTAACGGCCATAGGAATAGCGATTGGTAGCATAATAGCATAAGTTCCCCATGAAGATCCTGAAGCTAAAGACATTAACACACCGACTAAGAATAATAGGGCTGGGATAATGAATGCAGGCACATTTCCATTCATTGCTTCCACAATAAAGTTTGCAGTACCCATTTCCTTCATGACTTTTCCAAGAGACCAAGCCAGGATTAGTGTAACGGCAACATAAACCATCTTTTGCATCCCAGTTGTATAGATAGTAAAAATATCACTAAATTTCTTCAATTTATATACAAGCATTAAAATGATAATCGTAATTGCGGCAAACAAATATGCTGTACTTAAGGCAACTCTAAAATCATTTCCTGGTACTGGCTCAAATGGGAAGCCATACGAAATCAATAAACCAAAAAGAGTAACAAATAATACTAAAAGAGGCAACCAAACCAATATTGCATGTCGGTGTTCTGTTCCTTCTTCACTATTCTCTACTCTTCTTAATGGCTTAGATGTTGGCCAGTATAGTTCACCAGTAGTTTGAACTCTGTACTCAGCTTTTGCCATTGGCCCAAAATCTAATTTAGTAAGAGCGACTAGAGGGACCATTACAACAGCTAATATCGCATAAAACTGAAAAGGAATTACCTGAACCAGGGTAGAAAATTCAGATGTAGTAATATTTAAAGCTTCATATTCCTTTTGAATAAGACCCATAATGTATACGCCCCATCCGATAAAAGGAATTAATACTGCAACAGGTGAGGAGGTTGAATCAATAATCCAAGCGAGCTTTTCTCTTGAAATTTTCGCCTTATCAAAGATTTTTTCAAATACAGGGCCAACAATTAGCGGTGTACCCAGATCAGAGAAGAAAATGATAATTCCTCCGAACCAAGCAGAAATCTGCGCTTTAGCCTTAGTATTAATAAATTTAATCGTATTTGCTGCAAGTGCAGCTCCACCGCCGGACTTTTCCATAAGTCCTACAAATCCGCCAATAAAAAATAATAATACGATAATAGCTGCATTGTAGCCATCTGCTGCAAGTGGGAAAAAGTAATTCCCTATTGTCTCTGTTGTTGCCACAAGAGGATTTCCTCCGACAAGAATGAGCACTCCGATAAAAGCACCAAAGAACAGAGACACTACTACATTTCTAGTTATAACCGCAAGAATGATTGCAATAATAGGTGGGAGTATTGATATCCAGCCCAAGTGTTCCATAAACATATCCCCTTCTAATAAATAAACTATTGTATTGCATAAATATAAAAGGATAAATTTTTAGATTTTATCCTAGTACTTGATTATAAAGAACACTTCTATGAAATGCAATAAACTATTTAAATATAATATTTATAAATATACATTTTGCTATTATACTTATAAAAAAAAAAGTTGATGTGACCCTTCTAATACGGTCAAATCAGGTCAATCACATCAACTTATTTAAAAGGTTATTATTTTCGCAATCAAATTTTACTCAAGAAAAAAACGAAGAGATCACCTCTTCGTTTTCTTGATATTAGCGTGATGTATAACCAGCATGGATTCAATAAAATTGATCCAACAGGGAGTTCCCTCCTATTATTTGTTTAGGTATGCCCACGCGTATTGGGCGTATAGTTCTGCCCCGGTGACCATAGCATCTTCGTCGATGTTGAATTTGCCGTGGTGGTGTGCCCATTGAGTGTCTTTTTCTGGATTTCCTGATCCAACTAAAGCAAAGCAACCTGGTACTTCATCAAGGTAGAAACTGAAGTCTTCCCCGCCCATTGTTGGTTTTTCATCATAAAGGGCTTCTTCACCAAATGCCTCAGTGGCTACTTGTTGTACAAGCTTTGCACTTTCCTCACCGTTAATAACCGCCTGCGTGCCACGAATATAGTCTACTTCAGCGCTTGCCCCGTAAATTGACGCAACCTGTTCTGCATATACACGAAGCTGCTTTTCAATATGATCACGGATTTCAGGATCAAAACAGCGAACGGTTCCTTCAATAACCGCATTTTCAGCAATCACATTAAAGCGCGTTCCCACTGTCATTTTTCCAACCGTTAATACAGCTGGTTTTTGAGGGTCGATCGTTCTTGAAACAACAGATTGAACATTCATCACAAAGGATGAGGCAACAATTGCGGCATCGATGCAATCCTGCGGAATTGCCCCATGTCCCCCTCTTCCCTTGAATTTCACAGTAAAAATATCTGCTGATGCGAACGAAGGCCCAGGGTTGCAGGACACTTTATTAGTTGGCATTTGTGACCAAATATGCATTCCAAATACATTATCCACTCCCTCAACCGCTCCTTGTTTCACCATTTCTAAAGCTCCTGTTGCCACTTCTTCAGCCGGTTGGAAAATCAAGCGGACATTACCATGCAGTTCCTCTTTGATGTCATTCAATGCTTTCGCAGCAATGAGAAGCATTGCAGTGTGAGAATCATGGCCACATGCATGCATTTTGCCTTTCGTTTTAGAGGCATATGGCAAATCCGAATTTAATTCTTCAACGGATAAAGCGTCCATATCCGCTCTCAATGCTACATTTTTTCCCGGCTTGCCGCCCTTTATTTCTCCGATCACACCTGTAGGATTTGTTTTATGATTCTCGATTCCTAACTCATCGAGATATTGCGCAACGAATGCTGAAGTATTGTACTCTTCCCAAGACAATTCAGGCTCACTATGCAATTTTCGACGGATAGCTGTCAATTCTTCACTATAGTCCGCAATTGCCTGTTTTATTTGATCATTTACCAAGATGTTCAACTCCATTTATATCATTTGTTGTGCGTTAAAAAAGCTTGTTAAACTTTATAATAAAGATACAAAAGTTCCGGCTAGAATTACAGAAACGATCGTAACTGTGATAAATCCACCGACCAGCATTGGCGGTAACATATGACTTGTTAATACTTCTCTTTCTTTTTCATCCTTTGTTAATGAGTTAATAACTTCATTTGTAATAATATAATCAGCTGGGAATCCGTATAGGGCTGTTAGTGATACAGCAAATGCCATGTGTTTGCTGACCTTTAGCAACTTACCTGCAATGAATGAAAAGATATACATCCCGATCACCCCTAATACAATACATCCGATAAGCGGTGTTAAAATCTCAAACATCATGCTAGGTGTTGCATGCTTTAATCCATCAAAAATGAAAAGCATTAACCCCATAATCGCTAAACCAAATCCATTTGCCTTTTGTAATGAATGTGTTTCAAGGAAACCAACACTCTTTCCGATAACCCCGAAGAGTAAGCAAAGCACAAGCGCATTAACATTCACGATCGGTGCTAATAAAGTTGAAGCTAAATAAGCAAGGTAACCCACAACTGCTAATCTCAAAAACTTGAAATACTCTGTATTATATTTTTCTGGAATTTTATCAATCCACTTAACCTTTGGAGCAGTTTCAGAAGTTGCCGCAACTTCTGCTTTTACTTCTTCTACTTTTGAAAGCTGACCATTGCGATATTGCTGTAATAGTTTCTTACCTTCCTTTTTTAATACAATTGATGTTATCGGGTATCCTGCAAAACCTTGCATCACATAGATTACAATCGCAAAAACAGATAAACTCGTAAGTCCTGCATTTGCAGCCCCTTCTGACATGATTAATGCCGAAACTAGACCTCCAACTAATGGTGGAATGGCTACAATGACTGTTTGCACTCCAAAAATAAGTGTTCCAATTCCAAAAAGAATCGCGATAATTCCTAGAATACCAGATAAAGCTATTAAAATAGTTTTCCACTGTGCTATTAATTCTTTAAGTGATAATAATGTTCCCATGTTGACAATCAATAGATACATCAACATCGTTGCTACTACAGATGGTATACCTGCTAATGCGACAATGTCTTGCGGAAAAAACGTCCAATACCCTATTAAAAATAGGACCGCACACACAAACACGGATGGTATCCATGCTTTTGTTTTTATAGAAATAAAGTCTCCGATAAACAGTATGATAAGTAAAAGAACGAAAGCTAGCATTTGAGACATTATAAGTTCAACCCCTTTTTGTGTTAATTGTTAATATTTTTTAAATATAATAACATCTTAACGAATGAAATGAAAGATTTTTTCGAAAATAGTTGCAATATCAAGCGATTGATAACTTATAAGTCTTTTATATTTTGTAATTATTGGACATATTTGCTATTTTAATATATATTTTACAAATCCTATCCATACATCTTAGATAAATAAAAAGGGCTGTTCTAAAAGTCATGGCACTGACTTTCGGAACAACCCTGTTATCTTTTATGAAATATAATTAATTGTGCAGAGCAAAAAGATTGAAATGGCAAAAGGACTGTCCTTACATTCATTTTTCAATGACTCGGACAGTCCCTTAATTGTATATTAAAAGCAAAATTAACAAAAACAATTATTAAGGCACTTAACTAAAGTAACTTACGAAGGCGATCATTATTGCGCTAAATTATCCTCCAATCAATAAGAAACCAGAAAATGCATTTATCGTATCTTTCCTCTGTAATCTTATATATTCTTTATAAGTTATTTCCTGTTTTGCAAACTTAACCCCATTGGAATTAGGTTCTACATAATAAACGGTGCCATCATTGTCCTGTAGAATTACCGTATTTATAAAACCTGATTCGTTTCCATCTTTCTGGTTATAATTAATTTCCGAGCGTTTAACACCTATAAATTTATATAGTGAATGCTCCTGTATCTTTTCACAAAATTCATTAGCTTGTAACTCAACAAAGTTATTTGATACACACACATTAATCACCCCGCTTTACATACTAAAACGCACCTTATAAAGCTATATTAAATTTATTATATTACTGTAGATTAGTTAATGATACTACCTTTACCCAACATCGAGAGTGCCTATTTTCAAATGCACCTTATCTTTTTAATAGCTGAAAAGTATAAGTAAAAAATTTGCAGTATCTGTGGATTTTCACATGTCCTGTTTATAATATCTGATGAAGGACTTTACGGGTTCGGGCTCCGCTCCTTCGGGACTTCATCCAACCGATGAAGGACTCTACGACCTCGGGCTCTCCTCGTCCGGGACTTCATCACCTAGATGAAGGACTTTACGACCTCGGGCTCTCCTCGTCCGGGACTTCATCCGCCTTATGAAGGACTTTACGGCCTCGGGCTCCACTCGTTCGGGACTTCATACACTCGATGAAGGACTTTACCGAATTGGGCTCCTCTCATTCGTGACTTCATCCGCCTGATGAAGGACTTTACAACCTTGGGCTGACCCCGTTCGGGTCTTCATTCACCTGATGAAGGACTTTACGAGCTTAGGCTCCACCCGTTCGGGACTTCATCAGCAATTAGAGAAATAGACTAAATCTATTATGCTAAAGCCCCCTATTTCTCTACAAAAAAGAGATTGGTTCATCGCCAATCTCTTAAATATGAACTTAATTTTAAAGTTCATTATTCAACAGGTGAAAGCTCATCTTCTATTAACCACTTATGATTTTTTACCTTTTCTCCTGTTTTTGTATCTGTGAAATCCACCATATAAACAGTTGTTTGTTTAGCGGTATCAATTGTTGCCTTAGCACCTTTCATACCTTCCATATGATCCGCAGTTAATACAACTTCATCACCTGGTTTATACGGTTTTTCACCTGCATTTTCAATTTCTTCATGAACCACCCATTTATGATTTTTTACTGGTTCTCCACCATTTGTTGGAGTATATGTAACCGAATAGACTGTTGTATTAAAGGCGCCTGAAACTGTTGCTTCTGCACCATTCATCCCTGGCATATGATCTGCATGCATGATCACTTTACTACCAACTGGATAGGTAGGATTTTCTGCCTCCGCCAAACCTTCTGGAACTTCACCAGAGCCTGAGTGATTCATGTCTGAATGATCCATTTCTCCATTAGAATCAGATTCTTCGTTGCCCATATCCATATTTTCATGAGTGTCAGATTCTGTATCTGTGTTTTCATTTGGTGAGGTTGCTTCATTACCTGCACATGATGCTAAAAGGAAAACCAACAATAATGCAGCTAATCCTAACAATCTTTTTTTATTTTTCATCATTACCATCCTTTCAAACTTATTTAACGTCCATATTAAATTATCAATAAAATGTGCAGATTTTATGCAAACATCATAGGACTAATTTAGTATTTTTATACCAAAATTCCTTTTATTTTAGTAAAAAAAAAGACCCATCCAGGTCTTTTATCTACTTCTAACAAGCAGTTCCACTGCTTCTTTAACTAATTCCTCTGTATTTTCCCCCTTTTCATCTGCATTACGTACACATGAAACGAGGTTTGAACTTACAATGACACCAATTGTACGATCGATTGCAGTCCTAGATGCAGACAATTGAGTTATTACATCCTTACAATCTTTTTCTTCTTCCATCATACGTAAAATGCCGCGTAATTGTCCTTCGATACGTTTAATTCGATTTTTTACCTTTTCATCATATTCCATGAAAAGACCCCCTCTCTTCCAGGTTTAATGTAACGTTATGTGACCGCATATTTACAGCAAAATTTACGAGAATCGATTATTGATATCCACTTACTCGAAATCCTTTACGTCTTAAAATTCGTATGGCAACATTTTTCTCAAGTCTTGTTGATACCACGACATGAACCTTTTTATCAGGTATTTCATAACAATACCTTGCCAAATAGGCGACAGGAATATTAATAGAATTCTCGATTACATCTTTGTATGAAATATTATAGTCTCTTACATCTATAACCTCAATATTCGTTAAGTCAACTTTTAACATATCTTCACAGTGTATTCCCGATTATAGGAAAGTATCTTTTGTATAGTTCCCCATACTATAAATAGTAGCAAAAGACTAAATAAAATCAAATGCATACAAACCTCCTTCCTAAAAGGTTGGAATCACTATCTATAAAATATCCATCCAAATCTTCACTGCAGTTACAACGATTAAGATGGCCAGGATAATTTGTAACGCCTTTGTGTTCATCTTCTTCCCTGTGATTGCACCAAGCGGTGATGCAATTAAACTTGCCACAATCATAATTACTGCTGGGACATATTCTATTTGTCCTGTCGTGATTTTACCTACAGTAGAACCAATTGATGAAATAAATGTAATCGCAAGTGAAGAGGCGATTGTCATTCTGGTTGGAATTTTTAAGACAACGAGCATAATCGGCACCAGTAAAAATGCGCCGGCTGCTCCAACTATTCCAGCACCTAACCCTACGATAAAGGCAAGCGCAGCAGCTAGCCACTTATTAAACGTCACTTGATCAAACGGAACATCGTCCACATTCTTTTTCGGAATAAACATCATGATCGAAGCAATTAACGCTAACACACCATAGACAACGTTTATATCACCTTCTGACATAAATTTAGACCCAAATCCCCCAACAAAACTACCGACCAAAATACTAATCCCCATATAGAGAATAAGTGTTTTATTTAAATAACCGCCCTTACGATAAGCCCAGACACCACCGATGGTCGCAAAAAACACTTGAACAGCACTGATACCTGATACCTCATGGGCACTGAAAGCTGCTAATCCAAATAAAGGTGGAATATATAATAGCATTGGATATTTAATGATAGATCCGCCGATTCCTAACATTCCAGAGATATATGAACCAATAAAGCCAATTAAAAAGATTGTAATAATAAATGCAAAATCCATCGTATTACCCCTCTCTATATAAAAGGGAACCCACTAATGGTTCCCTCGTAATATTCATTAACGTACCGCACAACGGTTTGGTCCGATTTCCATTTCACGTTGTTTTTCTTCATCAGGAGAAACTTTCCCCATGTTTGTTTCACGAATTTCTTGATATGCATTTGGTTGTGGTGGTAGATTTTCTGTTACGATTCTTCTAAACTCTGCTTCGTCCGTAATATTTAGACCATGGTTTTTCGCAAATAGTGTTCCAAGTTTTTCAGATACACTTCCATCTTCATTTAATTCGTCAATAATCATGAAGTGAGCAGGTAAAACCACTAGTTCATCAGATAATTCTCTGTAACGGTTATAAAGCGTTTCTCTTAGATCTCCTACCCAATCTTGTGCTAAACCAGCAAGGTCTGGTCGACCGATTGAATCGATGAATAGAATATCACCAGAAAGTAAGAATTTTTCATCCACAACGAAAGAAGTAGAACCAATTGTGTGACCTGGAGAATACAAGGCATGAATATTGATTGTCGTATTACCAATTGTCACTTCTTGACCACCTTCTAGAGCTGCGTATTCAAACGTTACTTCTGTAGCATCTTTAGGTGGTAACCAGTAAGTAGCATTTGTGCTTTGAGCGATTTTTCTTCCTCCAGAAATATGGTCAGCATGTAAGTGAGTATCAAATACATGTGTGATTTTTGCACCTTTGTTATCTGCAAAATCAAGGAAAATATCAGTCATACGAGTTGCATCGATAATCGCTGCTTCACCGTTTGATACAACCATGTATGAAAGACAACCTTTTCCGATACGAACGAATTGATAGATTTCTCCACCATCTTTTAAATCGCCTACTTTAACTGGCTCTAAATGTTCACTCCACGCCTTCATACCACCTTTTAGGTATGAAACTGTAAGTCCAGCTTCAGAAAGCATATCGGCTACCATGACAGATGAACCTTCTTTTGCACAAACCACTAAAACTTCCTTATTTTTCGGCAGCTTTTCAAGGATTTCCTCAACCCCGTCTAGTAATTCAAAGTAAGGAATGTTTAAATAGTCGAAGTTTTCACCTTCAATTTTCCAATCGTTAAAATCACTTTCATTACGAACGTCTAAGATAAACAATGTTTCTTTATCGAACACTTTTTTCGTAACATCTTTTGCAGTCATTACGTTCACAGTCATTTTTTAAATTACCCCCCATGGTATATTTTTGTTTAAAAAAATTTATATTTTTTATTTTGTAATACTTGTTGTGTTACCTATCCAATTGCTCATTCCAGGAACGACATTTTTTACGTTCATAAATCCATTTTCAGTTAACTTTTGTGATGCTAAGTCACTTCGGCTACCTGTACGGCAAATCACATAAATCTCTTTCTCTTTATTTAATTCATCGAATCTATCTTCTAATTCTCCTAATGGTATAGAGATTGCTTCCGGAATATGATTAAATGCAAATTCAGCAGCTTCACGAACGTCAAGAACAAGAATTTCCTTTCCTGAAGCAATAGTAGCCTCAAGATCTTCGTTTGAAACCACATCAGGATGTTTCTTTTCTACAACTTCATCCCCGCTAGCTTTACGTATATAATGTCTAAGTACTTCGCCCTCTTCAAGCGTACCAAGGTATTGATGTCCCGTACTCTCAGCCCACGCTTTAAGATCTGCTTTTGAACCCTTATCAGTTGCTTGGACCTCTAGAATCTGACCGCCCTCTAGATTATTTATTGCTTTTTTCGTTTTCACGATTGGCATTGGGCATGCTAAACCTTTTGCATCTAACACAGAGTTTGTTTTTAATGATTCCATCTTTATTCCTTCCTCCCGATTATTCGTCAAGTAGACTATATGTCATGATATCTATCACCTTTACCCACGAAGGTATTATTACATCAAAAAGATTATTCTACTTTACCTTCCCAAGCGAGCATGCCGCCTTCCATGTTGATCACCTTGAACCCTTGGCCCTCAAGGAATTGAGATGCTCTTCCACTTCTACCACCTGAACGACAAACCATTACATACTCCTTTGACTTATCTAGTTCATGCATACGGAATTCAATTAAACCTAATGGGATATTCACTGCTCCAGGAATTTTACCTTCTTTCACTTCGTCCACTTCACGTACATCAATAATATTTAATGTTTTTCCTTCTGTTAAAATTTCTTCAACTTCTTTTGCAGTTAACTGTTTCATGGTTATTCCTCAAAAAATAGATTATCTCCAGGCGCTTACTCCGCCTTTAACATTTGTAATATTCTTAAAGCCCATTTTCTTAAGTTGTTTACTCGCTTTTTGACTTCTCATGCCACTTTGGCAAATGACAACAACCTCTTTTTCCTTTGAAAGTTCAGTTGCTTTTTGACCAAGCTGATGAAGAGGCATATTTTTAAATCCGTTAATATGGAATCCTTTGTACTCTCCAGGAGTACGAACATCAATAAATTGTTTATCTTTGTTTTTAAGTTCATTCTTTAATTCAGTTGTGGTTATATTTCGAACACCTTTAGTTGGTATCAAACGTTGTACGATAAAAATAGCAATTAGGGCAATTAGAATGTAATTGATATAATCCATTTTTTCAGCCTCCCGCTTTGTTAGGAAATTTTATTTATGTTACCCTTTTTTAATATAAAACTTTAATACTCCATCTTCTTCTTTTGAATCAAGTATTTCGTGTCCAGTAGATGAAGCCCAAGCAGATAGATCATTTTTTGCTCCTTTGTCAGTTGCAAGTACTTCTAGGACTTGACCTGACTCTAATCCGTCAATTGCTTTCTTTGTTTTCACGATTGGCATTGGACATGCTAAACCTTTGGCATCTAAAACTTGATCAATATTCATATTACATACCTCCAAGTATTTTGTTTTTTACCGTTACCCCCACGGGTATAATGTTATCGAAAATAAAAATGGGCGTCAACCCAATTTTTCGTATCAAATAACAATGATCACAAGACTTATAATATACCCCATAAGGTATATTGTCAACACCTTATTAGACATTTATTTATTTATGCGCAACCACTTTTTTAATAGAAAGATAGGGTTTAGAATATCCTAAATCCCTACCATTCAATTTTAGAGTGGAGATTATTTAAAATTATACTCAGTTACTATTTTATCTCGACCTGTAACTATATCATTAAAGTATTCATAAAGATTAACACCTAAATAGGATCCCGAAATATTGTATACATTCTCATATTCTAAATGCTGTAAGGCCATTACCATATTATAACTTCTTTGACCTGAACGACAGTGAATATAGACTGGTTGATCTTTTGGAATTTCATCTAACCTGTTCCTGAATTCACTTAATGGGATGTTGACTGCATTATTAAAATGGCCAGCTCTATATTCACCTTTTTCTCGAGCATCCACAATAAACGCATTGATTTCAACTAATTCTCGCACTTGCGAAACTTTTACTTCTTTATATCTTCCTTGAAGTAGATTTAAACCAACTAAAGCTGCGTGATTTACGACATCCTTAGCCGTGCCAAGCATTGGAGAATAGGTCAGTTCAAGATCCTTCAGATCTTCCAGTGTTCCGTTCATCGTTATCATAGTTGCAATGACGTCGATTCGTTTATCTACATTTCCTTTTCCGATTGCTTGTGCACCCAGAATTCGACCTGTTGGGTATTCAAAAATTAATTTAAAGTGCATTGGGTTACTATTTGGCATTAGTCCTACTTTATCCCCTGGCATGAGATAAACATAGTCATACTGAATTCCTGCTTGTTCAGCTACTTTCGCATTTATTCCAGTAGAAGCAGCATTTAAATCAAAAAGATGGATCGATGATGACCCAATTACCCCTATATTCTTACTTGGAATTCCGTACATATGGTCAGCGGCCGCTCTTGCTTGCTTCTGAGCCGGGCCAGCTAATGCTAAACGTGTTGGCTTGCGCAATAAACGATGGTACACTTCTATCGCATCACCAACAGCATAAATATCTTTATCACTTGTTACATAATTGTGATCAACCTTAATTGCACCCGTTTCACCAATCTCAAGACCCGCTTCTGTTGCCAGACTAGTTTCAGGTCTTACACCAATTGCTAATACAACTGCCTGTGCCTCAATTTTTTTACCTGAATTGGTTGTGATGAATCCATCACCTATTTGGGCTAATCCATCATCTAGAACAAGGTTTACACCGTGATCTGCCATTTCTTTATGAAGGATTTGTGCCATATCGTAATCAAAAGGTGCCATAACTTGATTAGCAAACTCAACTAAAGTGACATTATAGTCGGCTAATTTTAGGTTTTCAGCAACCTCTACTCCGATAAAGCCACCGCCAATAACTGCAATATCTTTAATTCCGTTTTGCTTAATATATTGATTAATTCTCTCGATATCCACCACATTACGGACCGTAAAAACATTCGAATTGTTAATCCCTTCGATGTTTGGACGAATTGGTTTCGCCCCAGGAGAAAGGACTAATTTATCATACTTTTCTTCATAGGTTGTATCCTTCATTATATCTTTTACCGTGATCGTTTTCTTATCACGGTTTATTTGGATAACCTCTTGATGAACCCTAGCCTCAATATTGTAACGATTTTTAAATATATCAGGAGACATTAAAACTAGTTTTTCACTATCTTCGACAATACCGCTTAAGTGATAAGGTAGCGAACAGTTCGAAAAAGATACGTGAGGACCCTTTTCAAACATGATAACCTCTGCACTTTCATCTAATCTTCTAACTCTCGCAGCAACAGAGGCACCACCAGCGACTCCACCAACAACTAATACTCTTTTTGACATAGATATGATCCCTCCGTGTTTAATTTACTACCTATATCTTACCTGAAAATCCTGTGATTATTTAGTTGAAGAATGAAGAATACATCCTCAACCCTCATTTACCCCCTATGGGTATATTAATACGTTTTTTTTGCAGTGAGGAATTCCTCACTACAAGTAGTAAATCATTAGAAAGTTAATGTTGGTGACGCATCTTTTGCGTATTCTAGGAACGTTACGGCTCCTCCAACCTCAATACCATCAACGAAATCTTCTTTAGTTAGTCCCATAACATCCATTGTCATTTGGCAAGCAATGAACTTCACACCTAATTCTTGTGCCATTTCAACTAATGCTGGAATACTTGGTACATTTGCTTTAGAGAAACCTTCAGCAAAATGTTCTTTCCCAACTGGCATTTCTAAAGCATGCATTCCTTGTTTATGGATTAGATTTAAACCTTCAAAAGTGAAAAAAATTGCAACCTCTTTATCCGAAGCCGCCGCTGCTGTTGCGATATTAAATACCTTATAAGCGTCAAACATTCCACCGTTTGCTGCAATAATTGCTACTTTATTTGACATATTATATTCCTCCAATAACATTTTTTATTATATTCGCTCCACTCGGTTCACCCAGTAGAACGAAGTATATACTTTTTAAAAACGCCTCATTAAATACCCCATTAGGTATACAAATGATTAAAAAAATAGTCGTAATTAAAAATCACTACATGTGCAATAATATACCCCGCAGGGTAAAAAGTCAACCCATCCTTCTAAAGATTTTTTTGAGGAACAAACTCCCGAAACAAAGAGCCAGTGCCCCAGTGATTTTAGCACTGGAGCCTGGCCCTTATTTTTGATGGCGTACAACAATCAACTTGTTAAGCCACCTGCAACGATATTTCCTTTATAGAAAACTGCTTTTCTTTCGGAGCGTCTAGCAATCGTTTCTGCCGAACAGCTTGAATCAACTAAAATCATATTCGCTTCTACTCCTGGTTTTGGCCAAATTTGATTTCCCTCTCGATCTAATGGTGTAGTTCCGCCCGTGATAAAACGTAAAGCCTGGGAGAGCGCAACCTCATTCGTCCAGCGGTATTTTTCAAGTAACCGTCCTGCTCTCTCAAGAATATCCCCATTCCCTGTTGGCCACCATGAATCAAAGATATTATCGTTTCCAACAGCCACATCAACCCCACATTCAGCAAGAAGATCGACAGGGACTCCTCTACCAATCGGAAGACTCGTAATGATTGAAATACCCGCGTCTTTTAAAATATATGCCATTTCACGCGCTTCTTCTTTTGAGACATCACCTAATCCAAAGGCATGACTCACCGCAACTCTTCCTTCCCAACCGGCTTGCTTTGTTAAATACGCTAGGCGTTTCATGGTGAAGGTACCCAAATGCCCAGGATCATGTAGATGTAAATCAATATCAACATTTCCTTCAACAGCTATATCGAATAACTGTACCAATGATTCCTCAATATTATTATCCACTGTCGCTGGGTCTACAGAGCCTACTATTCCTGCACCGCTTCTTACCGCTTCCCTCATTAATTGTACGGTTCCATTCTTAAGCAACCCGTGCTGTGCGAACGCTACAACCTCTGAACTTACTTTATTGGCATATGTTTCAAGTGCCTGATTAACACCCACTAGATTTTGGAGCTGTACCTCTGGGTAGATATCAACATGCGTTCTCACATGCGTAGCGCCTGCAGATAATAAGACATCTAACAATCTTTGAGCTCGAGACTTTGTACTGGAAGGCATCGAAGCTAAAATATTCTTTTCAATTTCACATCGCTCTGTTACACCTGCAGCAGGGGTACATGCCTTCCATTTTTCACCCATATACGTTTTATCCAAGTGAACATGCTTTTCGACGAATGAAGGAAGCAGTAGCAACCCCATTCCATCCTTAACTTTTCCATCACCCGGTATAGGCTCATTTGAGTCTACAATCCTACTAATTTTCCCATCTTCAATAACTAGATGCTTTATCTCCGTTTCTGTGCCCGTTACGATTCCACTTTCTTTTTTATAACCCGTTTCTAATCGTACGTTTTTTAACCAGTAACTCATTATTTAATGATCTCCTCTCAAAAACTAAGATATGTATGTATTCATATTACTAAATCCTTGGACAGAGAGATAGGTTCAATGGGAAAGGGACCTGTCCCCGTGACCCACTCTTGACATAATTATCCTATGTGGAGTTATATAGTTAGTAGAGTGCTTATTTCCTATTTTAGTAAAAAGTGAGGTCTTGAGATGTATAAACTGTACTGCCGTACGTTTCAACGTTCTATGAAATTTGCTTCATTCATTCTTCCGTGGCGAAAACCTGAATTACTAGAGGGTGAAAATAGTTTAATGAAGCTACCCCATTTGATCAAAAGTCTTGGAATCAAAAGCGTTTTAATCGTTACTGATGCAGGAATTACCTCGATAGGATTGATGGATTCATTTCTTCAGGGGTTACGCGAGGAAGGCGTGGGCTTCTTTATTTATGACAAAACAGTCCCAAATCCAACAATTGATAACATCGAGGAAGCTCTTCAACTATACCATGAGAATCACTGCCAAGGGATTGTTGCTTTTGGAGGAGGTTCGCCAATGGACTGTGCAAAAGGAGTGGGAGCGCGGGTGGCTAAACCAGGTAAAAGTATTCCTCAAATGAAGGGGATATTTAAAGTCATGAAAAAGCTACCACCACTGTTTGCCATACCGACCACAGCTGGTACTGGTAGTGAAGCAACTCTAGCTGCAGTGGTCTCTAATAGCAAGACACATGAAAAATATGCGATTATGGATACATCTCTCATCCCCCATTATGCGGTCCTGGACCCTTTACTTACTGTTAAACTTCCGCCACATATTACGGCGGCTACAGGAATTGATGCACTAACACATGCGGTAGAAGCCTATATTGGCAAAAGTAATACGAATGAAACGATCGAATGCAGCAGAAAAGCTGTAAAACTGATTTTTGAAAACCTTTATGAAGCCTATTCGAATGGATCAAATATTACAGCGCGAAAAAATATGCAAACAGCCGCTTACTTAGCAGGAATTGCTTTTACCCGTGCTTATGTAGGCAATGTCCATGCTATTGCACACACTCTTGGAGGCTTTTATGCCGTGCCTCATGGCCTTGCAAACGCCATTGTTTTACCTTATGTATTAGAGTATTACGGAGATTCGGTACATAAACCTTTAGCAGAACTGGCCGATTTGATCGGCCTTAGCGAATTAAGTGATTCCGAAGAAAAGAAGGCAAAAAAATTTATTGAAGCCATAAAAAAGCTTAGTGAAGATATGAAGATACCTAAAAAGGTAAGTCGAATTGTAGAAGGTGATATCCCGCTGATGGTTGTGCGGGCTTTAAAAGAAGCAAACCCTCTTTACCCAGTGCCGATCATACTTTCAGAAAAAGAAATGACTGAGCTTTACCAATTGATTAAAGAATAGTGAGTATTAGGATTTGACACTAAATCTAATGGAAGTCTCTCTGGCCTGTTCCTCGGTGCAGTACTCCTATCATACACTAGGGAGCAGGCCACCTATCTTACGATTTTCAAATTAGGTTCATTTTTTATGTATTTCTTTATTGTCGAATAGTTACGACATAGCGGATAAGGCAAAATCCTAGTGTGTGATGGCTCCAGGTACTTTTTCCAACCACTCTTTTTCAATTAAGAATTTGGTAACCTTTTCTGAGAAAATGCCAGCTTTACCAATCTGTGTTGAATATGCAGTAAGTAAATCGTGCTTCATAACAGAGCCAAGTGAAAAACCATATTGGGATATAAGAGCCCCAAATAATCCAGCCATATGACAAATCATAATTCGATCAGAGAATAGTCTCTTTTTGGAATCGGTTATTTCAGATACATAGCTAGGTGGTACTGGTAATTCATTTTTCTTTAAAATTTCAATCAGTGCATCCAGTTGTTTCTTTACAACAGTGACTCCCTTTTGAAGAAGTTTAACGACTTCCTCTGATTCAGAAGTTTGAGCAAATCCGGTAAAAAGAGTTTCCATCATAACAAGGAGCTCCATTATTGAATAAAAGTTGGCTATTTCCATACTATTCAGTGGTCTTATATCACCTACCCATCCATTTAGATAACTGTTTTTTTGAATATCTTCTGGTAATGTCGGTGCAGGTAATGATGGTGTTCTCCAATATATTCCCTTTGTTAAGAGGAGATCGACAAGCCTATCATTTAATTGAGCACAAGATTGTAAACAATCCTTCTGGTATTTACGTATATCGTCTCTGGTAGATAACGCTAACGACCTTGAATGAAATTCTAGACCAAGACGAGTCGCTTTATGCAGGTAATAGACCATGAACCGATCAGAAAATAGGGGCGGCGAGTTTTCATTAATATCTGTTGTAGAGAAACCTACTGGGATTGGATAGCCCTCTCTACTAATGAATACTCTTCTCTCATTAAGCATTTGAGAGGTATCTTTAAGCGCAAGACTAAATAAAGCCTTCATGTCCATGTCTTTTGAATGTTCCCTGAAAATGGTTAAGTACCACTTTGACATTTCATTAATTGAATACCCAGTCCATAGATAGCCGAGTTCAGCAGCTGTAAGGGGTATTGATTTCGGGTTATCCATTAAGGGGTCGCTCATTAGGAGGTCACTCCTTTTTTCATTTTAATATAGGGTCGTAGGAAATGGCTTGCAACTTTAAGCGGGTTAATGGTTTTTGACAACAATATCTTTTCTCCCCAATTTCCCTGTAACAATCGAACGATTCGATCTATTCCTTCATTGGACAATTGCTCCATTGCACGCCTTAACACGAGGCCATCTTCATAGCTTTGGCGAAGGGGCTCCATTAATTCTTCATAGTTTCCGTTTCCACATAAATCATAGGCAGCATTAACGCCACTTATAATAGAGGCATACTGACCAAAACCCATAAAAGGCATCATTGTGCCAAAATTATTCCCAACGTAAAATGTATTCCCTATTCGAGGGGACATACAGATTCCCATTAAATATTTGGTAATTTGAAACTCATCCGTGATCGGTAATTCTTGCTTTAGCTGAGACTGTACCCTTCGGTAAAAGTTATCCCAAAGGTTATCGATATTTACATTTGCGTTTTCAGGGAAATCCGGTATAGCTAACGAAATATTCGCTTCTGTTTCTGAATATGGAATTAGAAAGCAATACCCGTATGGTGAAAAGTCGTAATTAATCCATTCCATTACTGTATACCGATCAAAAGACCCTTCAACTGTAGCACCCTTTATTGATACCGATAAATCTTCTCGAAAATTTTTTACCTTTTTTGCGTAAGCTCCATCACCCGTTGCCAAAACGACATGAGTATATTCCTGTTGTAATTGTTCATATGTTTTTTCAGAGTTGTAATGGATAGGTGAGTTAATTTGTTGTACTAATTGTGACTCAAAAGAATCTACTTCTCTGCCGCGAACATTTATGAAGCCAAGATGCCCCTCAATTACTGCTTTTTCACTTTTTGAGAAAAGCACCATTTTCTGAATGCTTGATAAAGGTTTAAGATAGATCCCATAATCATTCGACAATGAAGCGATACAATCCTGAACAGGTCGGGTGAAAATATCCATCAAGACCTCCCCGTTAACAAATCGATCGCCTACTTTGTCCCTTTTCTCAACAATCGTTGGGGTAATTCCGTTCCTTTCAAGGGTTATTGCACATGCCAACCCCGAAAGTCCAGCGCCCATAATAGCGATTTCCATTTTAATAAACTTCCTCCTAAAATGGCTACAGTACGAGCATTCCCTGTAAGTAAATAATAGATGTATCCATTTTTTCCAAATAACTGGATATTACTAAATAAAAACCAAATCATATCAATGTTACAATCAATCGCTATCCTTGCTGCAGACACTAAAAGCCGCAGAAACCCTAATTGGAATCTGCGGCTATTTAAATTCATTTTAAATTAACTGTGTTTAAAAAGATGCTTGGCCAGATGTTTTTGTCAGGGCCAGGTACTAGTTACCGGATTAAACCAATACTGCTGATAATTTTTTTGCAACAGCTTCTACATTTTCTAAGCCTTCAGCTACAATCTTTTCAGCTTGATCTGGTGCTGCTGCATGACCTTCAATAATGACTTCATCCTTGATTTCCATGCCGAATACGCCACCAACAACGTTTTTAATGTAAGTAGCAGCCATTTCAAGTGGCGCACTTTCAGGTGTTGAGTAAATACCACCACGAGCACTTAGAACTACAGCTTTCTTGTCAGTCAATAATGGAACTAATTGACCATTTTCATCATATTTGAATGAGTAACCTGCTTGGTACACATAGTCAATGAATGTTTGTAATTTAGCTGGGATTGTTAAGTTCCATAGAGGGAATACGAATACCACTACGTCTGCTGCAGTTAAAGCATCCATTGCTTTTTGTTTTGCAGCTAAAATACGTTGCTCTACGTCTGTCATTTCTTCGCCAGATTCTAATTTACCAAAAGCATTGAATAAATCTTGACCAAGGTAAGGCATGTCTTCTGCAAAAACATCATAAGTTGTTACATTTAGACCTTCAATGTTATTCATGAAAGTCTCATACATTTTACTTGAAACAGCTTCTGAAGCTGGACGGTTATTTGCTTTTACTACTAATATATTCATTATATGAAAGTCTCCTTTATTATCTTAAAGTTGATTATCTCGAATTAATGGTATATTGAAATACGACTTAAGTCAACTCAATACACGTAATTCACAAATATTGGAACCTTTGACCTATAATGAATGCTAGTTCTTTGGTATGAAATTTTATTATTAGCAGTAAATTATATAAATATAATATTTTTTTGAAAAAGCTGTAGAATTTAGCTCTATTAAAAAATTAAGCAGATACTTTTATTTGCTTTGCAGGATTCTTGTTGAAAACACTTCACAATTTTTATTAAAATTTTATCGATGAGTTACTTCCCTCTCTATCGATACATTTATTTTAAGGTGCTCGTTTTTCGCTTTCTTTGACGCAGGTCAAATTTTTGTGTAATCACCCAGGAGATTGGACAGAAAAAAGCCCCGAATGAACAAATTCAGGGCTCTTTTAGCTATGGAATGGTTTGACGAGAAGTTATAATCTGGGGTTACAACGTTAATATGAATTTCTTAGTCTTTTCATAGGGATTGTCGCTCAAGATTAGCTTTGATTTTTTTCAAATCCTTAATGTTTGCTCTCCTCATCATAACTGGCATGAAAAGGGACATGAATTTATTGAACCCTTTTGGGTTACCTTTATTCTGTAATATCATTCGAGTATGATTTTCGTCGATTGCTTGAAATGTATAAATTGTCTCCATTGGAAATGGACCATTTGCTGTTTTCATTGCAAATTTCTTCTGGGGAATAAATTCAACAATTTCATACACATACGCTAGCTCCCGTCCAAGAAAACTTGCCTTAAAAGCAATTTGGGAGCCTAGTCTTAATGGCTTTGGCGTCTTCCACTCTACTGAATTTATATTTACATACCATTCAGGTGCATGATCGGGATTTGTAGCATATTCTGATACCTTTGAAATTGGACAATTTATTGTAATTTCTGTTACTACATTTACCATCTTGGCCTCCTACTTCATTTCGTTTCAACGTAATTTTTTAGTAAAGTTCCCAGTAGGTATTTCCAGCCTTTGGAATGCTCCTCTTCCCAATGCTCTTGTATTACACCAGAAGCTGTATGAGAAAGTTGAAGCAAAGTTCCTCCCTCTTTCTCTAGGAGACGGTACGTATAGGCACTGTTTACAGCTCCTTGCATACCAAGGTGACCATGCAATCGAATTTCTTCCGGAACATTTACATAATACACATTCCCCCAGATTGCTCCTTCATTTTCACCCCATTTTTCAATAAATTGGCCTCCAGGGACGGGATCAAATGTAAGGTGAGATTTTACTCCTTTTGGAGCTATACGGAATTCCCACCAATCTTCTACTTGCTCGGTTAATGCCGTGAATACTTTTTCACGTGGTGCATCGATAAATAATTCCTGTTCAATACGAAAAACCTTTGAAGGTTCCATCTTATCATTTCCTCCTTTTTCATGTACCGCCATCCGTAAATTTAGTAATGAGTTCGCCGTGGATTCCATATATTTCTCAACCCAGCGGTTATGCATTTCTTGAAGTGGGACTGCATTAAGGAAGTTCCTTTTATTTCTCCCTTCACGCCGTACCAAAACCAAATTCCCTTCCTCTAGAATCTTTAAGTGTTTCATAATGGCATACCTAGTTACATCCGGAAAGTAGTCGTTTAGCTCTCCCGTCGTTTTTGGTGAAACCTTGAGAATATCTAAAATTTCCCTTCGGATCGGATGTCCTAATGCTTTAAAAACACTTGAGAGTTCTTCACCCATTCCATCGATCCTTTCATACTTTTTAATAAGTGACTAAAAGGTCACATATTTTTCATGTGACCTTATGGTAACACATCAGTTAACGCCTGTCAAAAATACATAGAAAATTAAACATAGTTAAGGAAATTAAAATCAATATACACTCTCGAATGAAAATATAAAAACTTGATTCAGGGTATGAATCAAGTTTTGTCATTTATTATCAAATTATCTACAGTTTTTAATCAAACATTATACAAAGCACCATCGACTGTGAATGAAGATGAGCTTACATAAGAAGATTCGTCAGAAAGGAGGAATGCAATTACATTAGCAACCTCTTCTGGTTCACCGTATCGTTTCATTGGGACTGCATCGTTATAAGCTGCTTGCGCTGCTTCTGCTGCACCTGGTGCAACATTTGATTCAATTTTACGCATCATTTGTGTATTAATTACACCTGGGTTCACAGTATTAACACGAACATTAAATGGTGCTGCTTCTAAAGCCGCAACTTTATTAATACCCATTACAGCATGTTTTGATGAGTTATATAAGACCATGCTTGGTGAACCAATTAATCCAGCTACTGATGAAGTATTAACAATTGCACCAGACTTTTGTTCTTTCATTACTGGTAATACATATTTAAGACCAAAGAATACCCCTTTTACGTTAATACCGTAAACAAAATCAAAATCTTTCTCAGTAACTTCTTCAAGTGATTTAGCAGGACCTTCAACACCTGCATTATTTACAAAGCCATCAATGCGTCCAAATTTTGAAACTGTTTGTTCAACATAATTTTTAACATTTTCTTCATTAGAAACATCAGCTTTTACCACTAAACTATTCTCTTCTGTTAAACCAAGCTCAGCTTGAACAGTTTTAATTGCGTCCTCATTTAAATCTACTAATACAACTTTTGCTTGTGCGTTCGCTAATTTCCGTACAACTTCTTTCCCGATACCGCCTGCTGCACCTGTAACTATAACTACTTTACCTTCAAAATTCATTCTTAACCTCTCCTTATTTATTCAGACTAGCTACTAAATAATCTCGAATTTAATTATCTTGAATGCAAGATATGTTAATATTGTAATCCTACAATTAAGATAAATCAAAGAATACGCTTAGCCTGCCCCCAGACACGCTAACGCTGATGAGAGTCAGGCCCATTGCTATATACAAAAATAGTTATTCCTTATCAATTGGGGAGAAAATATCATCTTGATATGTATCAACATACATATTACCATTTGCTGAAAGTACGGCATATACCACATCATGCTTTGTTAGATTACGCTTTTTTAATTCCGCCTCTTCTTGTTCCAATTAGTAATAGAACGAAAGAAGTAATGGACCTTAAAATTACTTCAATATGTTCAGGCATTTTACCACCCCGATTTTAATCCATCATCAGTCTTAGGTTAGCCATGAGTTTCGTTTTTTATAAACTTATAAAAACAGGGCCTGTCCCACAGCACGCTAACGCTTTTCTACAGGGGTCAGCCCTTGAAATGCTTTTTTTATAGATAGGGTAGGACGTTCGTTCTGAAGTCCGCATAGTTTTCAATGTGAAAGTCCGCCTCAATATCCGGATTTTCAAAGGCAACGGTTTTAATTCCTAATTCTCGAGCAGGAATTAAATCTAACTCACGATCACCGATCACTAAATCAATGGGATAATCCTTGATTACATGTTGATATGACGCTGCATGTGGTTTCCGCGCAAAGCCCTCTTCCTCGACGGAAACAACCACCTTAAAATAATGTAACAGATTAAATTTTTCCAAGAGGAACAGAGTAGACTCCTTGTCGCGGTGTGTAACGATAAAGTTGCTATCCGCAATTTGTAAAACCTCTTCTAGTTGTTCAAACGGACGGCTGTCAAAAGAGTATTGATTATAAAGCTTGATGTATTCCTCTCGCTTGCTTTCATCAATTCCATAATGTTGAAAGGCCACTTTTGAGTTGACCTTTAACCATTTTAAAACCTCGCTCGGATCCAAATCCTTGCCGCTTAAATGGATAAAACCCTTGACCAGTGCTGGATAGGTGTTAAACATTGTTCCGTCAAAATCCCATAGTATATTAATGTGAATCCCTCTCTCTTTTACATAGTACATACCATTATAGGAATGATGCTCATGAAAATAAAGTTATATGTATAAGGAGCTGTCCGAAAAGTCTCCTATAAACCATCAACGGGTTTCAAAAGTATGCATAAAAAAAGAAACTCGTCCGGAATGTAATTGAACAAGTTTCTTCAGATTCTTATTTTATAGGAGATAGAGATCTTTTTAATGCTTCTAATTCCTCTTTGAGTCGCTGATTTTCAGATTCAAGGTCTTGAGAGACATTTGATGTAGTCTTTTCAAGAGGTAGTAGATTAACTTCATACCAGCACTTTCCATCTGGCGATTCCGTCGTGTCACACTTTTTCATACTAGCTTTTGGAAACTTTTTTAACACATAGTCTGCTTCTTCTTGGGATAACCTTAACTCCCGAAAATATACATCATTGGCAAATGAATTCGTCAGGAACTCATTAAATGTTTCTTCTTTTGGTATCATCCTTTTTCCTCCAATCCGCTACTAACTCTACTCTATATATTCTTTACTCAGGTTGGACCATCGATTTTTACCAGTTTACTACCCAAAGTCTATCATTTTTTAATTCTGTATCGATTACCAGCACTATGGTAATCTATTTCATTCTATGCTCGTCCGACTCTTTCTATGTTTAATTTGACAAGAAAACCCCTAGCTAAGCTTTTGAGACTCCTACTTGTGCGTTTTCCAGCAACTTCCGAAATTCATTCATGTTAAATAACGTTCCAGGACAGGTTGTATAGTCGAAGCCCTCAAGTTCTCGGTGCCCAAGAACATCCTTCGGTTGAAGGAGGTATTGTTCCATAAAATAGTGACAAATATCAATTAAAGATGTAATCTGTGCGCTTGTAGGATACTCAATATCAAAATCACCTGTTGCACAGATGCCAAGAGTTTTCCGATTATATCCGTACGTATGGGCACCCACATGGAGTCCTCTGCCTTCGAAAATGGTTCCATCTTTTTCAATGAAATAGTTATAACCGATGCCGCTCCAGCCTCTATCATTTTGATGAAATTGGTGTGTTTTTTCTAGTGTAAAATCAACTCTTGACGTATGATGAATGATCAATTTTTCAATTTTCTCTAATTCCTCAAACGGTTCCTTAAAATGAAAGTTGTTGGGCTTAATCGTAATCATGCTGCTCACCTACTAAAAGTTAAATTTCAATTGATCATAATCAAGCTTGTCTTCTTGTAATAACTGGTTCATTTCCTGGCTATAGCGATAGTTTAAATTATCCTCGCTTAGGGTCTCTACGCTGACCATTCTATTTTTTATTTCAAGGCACTTGTTCATATTATCAATGCTTTTGATGTCGTTTTTTAAGAGCTTAAATGTTATCGACATGTTATGCAATACTTTTGATACTTCTAGACTTTCTTCTCCTAGTCGACTGTTAAAAATGTCATAGGAATTTTGAAGGAATTCAAGTGCTTCATCATAATGACCAAAAGCCGTTTTCGTAATAGCAAATACATTTAATGCCTTTGCATAATTGATTGGGTTAAAATTCTCGTCATTCTTTACAATGTCCATAACCTTGTTGGAAAATTCATAGGCCATATCGTATTGATGCAATTCATGATAACAGCTAATTAAGTTCATCATGCTGGTTGAAATGTTACCATAATCTGATTTATTCAGTGTTTCATAGATTTTAAGTGCTTTTCCATAATACTCTAATGCTTTTTCATAATCCTTCTTATTCTGATAAAGCATAGCTAGTCCATTAGAAGAATATGCTAGACCGATTAAATTGGATGAATCACAATATTGTTCTCGTAACGAAAAGGCCTTTAAATGAAGTTCTTCCGCTTCTTGATTTCGTCCCATTCGTTGATACAGAGTGGCTAAGCCAAAATAAGATTTTGCGATCATTAATTTATCATCAGGAAATTTCTGTTCACGTAGCTCCAGAGCTTCCTTAAATAATGGCTCTGCTTTCTTGTAATCCCGATTTTCATGCATATAGACAAAAGCAATATCATAGAGAATAACACCTAAATATTTATGAGCCTCGCTATTGGAACTGTTCTCTAAGAATGTTTTTAACTGGTTTAATAGAGGCAATGTTAAATAATTTGCTTTACTATTTAAAAAGACAATATCGTAATCCCTAAACCAATCAATAAAGGACGACTGTGAAACTTCTCCTTGATCCATTAAAAGAAAGCCTTGGTGAAATGCTTGATTAATGATTTTGCCAGCGTAATGCGTATCGTTTCTTACCAGTTTTTTTGATAGTTTTTCTTTATAATAATCAAATAAAAAGGATCTACCTTTTACTACTTTTTGAGGCGGTTGATAGTCAATTAGACTATCTCGCATTAATCGATGCATATCCCATATACTACCATCCAGTGTTGTAATAAATGAAAATCGAGTCAAATTATAATGATCATCCTCATTCATTTGGATTCGAAAATTATTCATTAACGCCCCAAATGTTTCAATGCCCCAACCAGTCGTAAGTGCTAATAATTCTAACGCCTGTTTTTCAGGTACTAAAAGATATCTAATAAATCTTTCAAATAATTGGACTGGCGTTTTTAATCCATTAAAATCGGATACAATTGGAACGCGATTAGTTGATATAGTATCATAGGTATCAATTGATAGTTTAATAGAATAGGGGTGCCCCTCGGAATTTCGATAAATTTCAGCTTGAATACCTTCATCAAAAACTTGGTGTTTTCGTAAGAGTTCTTTTGTTTCTGCTTCTGATAATGCATCAAGTGGCACTTGGCCAATATAAAGATTCCATACTTCTTCATAACGTCCCCAATCAATAGGTTCTCGGCCAAATACTACCCAAAACACATTAGGAAGTTGTCTCACCAAATCTCGTATCCATCCATCTACCCCAAAATCATAAGCCTTCATTCTCTGATCCGTCCATAAAGATTCATATGTATCAATAAAAATGACGAATTTATGATCTGATTTCATTAAGTATTTTTCCAAGTCTTCTGCAAAAATGAACGGTAATAGTTTAAGTAGTTTATGTTCTGGTAAGGATTCGAATTTGCGAATCTTCATCATATCTTCTTTTGATAGATAATTTACTAATCGTTTTGAGATCGTATTAATCAGTCTCGTCCCAATCGATACATACGTGTTATCTGCTACTATATTAACAAAATCCGCTAACCAGGTACCTTTTTCAATAAAAGGCAATGTCTTTTCATTTATGGTAACAGCATTGTTTGTTTTTTCCATGTAGATGATGTAGGCAGCATCAAATAGTGTAAACTGCACACCATACTTTTTGCCAATTTCTGTTCTTAAATAGACAAGTGCCTTTTCTACCTGTTGAAGTTCGTTGGTTTCAAAGTCGATATAAGTGGATTCCGCTTCGGACCCATTCTCCAATTTCTTCATTATTTCCTTACGCAATTCCGTTTTCCCAATACCTCCGACCCCGTAATAGGAAAGGATCTTATACTCATTCCACTGTTTGCTCTCCAAGGAATCAAAAAACAAATCTAATTCTTTTTGACGACCGGTATATGTATCTTCTTCTTCCAATAGTTCAAGTAAATCGATTTTCATTATTTTACCTCTCCAACCAGGATCTCTATACTCTTCTAAACACCGCTGAGTACTTTTTCATGGGTATATTCTATCATTCCTTCTGCTTTTATTGGTAGAATTAACCTAAAAAAATACAAATCTAACTAATTATGATAAAAAAGAATCCATTTTGAAAAAGATTGATCAAAATGGATTCTTTCTTTGTGCCCCCTGGCGGTCAAGGCAATAATGAGATATTCCTCTATTAATTTTTAACTGCTCTATTGACCTACTTTCTCACCCTGATAGATCCGAAACGCTGGAACAATCGTGTCGGAAACAATTTCTTTTCCATTTTCACGAATGAAATCAAGTTTGTAATAGGCATCGAATCTTTGGCTGATCTCCGTTTTCACCAACTCTGGTGGAGTAACGACGATAAATTGGAATTTCAGCTTCTCTGCAACGGCGAAAATTGGGTCAAGAACATGGGCCGATGCAGCTTGTCCAAATGGATTATCACACACTAACGGAACCCAGCTCTGGTCCGTTTCGCTCTTAACTGATAATAACATCATCATCATGACCATACGGGCTGAAAGTTTTTGTCCTCCGCTCCCATCGGATTTCGTCTTCGAGCCTTGATTAATCGTCTGCCATGTCGAGTAATGCTCTCTTTGCGGTTTTCCGTACATAAAGGCATTATCTGTTCTCATATTATAGACGAGCAACTCCGGATATCGATTCCGAAGAGAGACAAATAAAATTTGCTCATCACTAATGAGCTCTTTTATTTCTTGGTCTAACACTCGATTCTGGTCATCAATCATATCAAACTGCTTCGTAATTTTGTTAATAGACGATACGAAATGTTGTTTCAATAATGGCTCGACGTCCTCTGGCCGTTTTGGTAAAATATCCTCTTTTAGCTGAACAAGGGGGAATGAACCTCGTTCATTTTTCAGCTTCATTTTTGCAACCATCGAACGGATCGCCTCTGAAATACTCATCACCTTCATACTGGCACGACTTGCCCAGAAGTTTTGAGCCTTCTCCGCCCTTTCCTTGTCACGTTCTAATTGTTCCAAACCGCTTTGTGAAAAAAGTTTCATATTCTTTACAACGCTTTGGATATGGGTATAGTACCTAGTATCCAAATGATCTAGTGTCGTTAATACCTCATTTTTGAAGCGAATCTCCCAATCCTTGCCTTCAATCGTCAGTTTTAAATTACGCAACGATTGCTCAATTTTCGCTTGCTTCTCCTGGCCTTCCTCCTGAATGACCTGATGCTCATCACACCATGCTAAGATACACGCTTTTCCCTGGCTCTTAATTTTTTCTATCTCATCATTTGTGAATATTGTTGCTTCTTCCTTGAGGATAACAGATAAGGTTAATAAATCCCCTTCATAGCCAGTTATTTTGGTTTCTGTTTCTTTTTGAAGCTTTTCAGTCTGTTTAATCTCATCTTTTGTTTTCTTCGTTTGGTCTTTTATTTCGATTTCTTTTATCTTTAAGTCAAGGTCTTCCCATTCTTCTGGCTGTTTTTCAAGCTTTGTAACTTTTTTCCCTGCCTTGGCACGCTGTTCCTTCTCATGCTCCAGGGTCGTTTCTGCTTTCGTTACAGCAGTCCCCTGTTCACGTTCTTCCTTTTCTGCTCGTTTTGCTTCCTTCTGTGCTGTTTGTAGCATTGTTTCTAATATACTAATCGGTTCATTTGGCTCCGGTGCTTCATTCCAATTCTGTCCGATTGCAGTTAGTTTTTTCTCTAATTTCTTTTGCTGCTTTTGCTCTGATTCTTTCTTAGCCTGAATAATAAGTAATTCCCTGGCCTGCTCTTCCTTTGATTTTTGAAGCTGTTTAAGTTCATCCATGCTTCCATTTATCTCTTCTAATAGATGAGGAGATAGACGGGGAATCTCCTCACTTTGGTCTGCTTTTTCATCAGAAGGAAAAGTCGCTCCATTTATAAAATTGGCAATCTCTTTTATATTTTGTTCCGTTTTTAGCTTCCATTCCAAATAGGTTTGGTTCCACTGGGATTCTAGGCCAACAATCATTTCATGCTCTTTACCGATTTCCTGTTGTTTGACAACGAGTGTTTTCTTTTGTTTCTCCTTCTCCAACTTCACCCGTTTGTTTTCCTCGTGGATGGCTCTTTCCCGTTCAAAATCCTCTAACACTTCTACATCCTTTGAAAGCTTGTCTATCTTTCTTAAAGCTTTCTCCAGTTGCTCCTTCAGCTGGAGTTGTAGTTCCTTTTCTTTTTCGGTTTGTTTCGTGATGTCCTGTAATTTTACTTTTTTCAATTGAATCGTATGCAGTTCTTGATTGATTGCCTTTTCCATATCAATAGAAAGATCGCTTGATAGAAATCGATCGATTTCTTTTAAAATCCTACGAAGTGAGTTTTCTGTTTTTTCGATTTCAATGAGGGTATCTTTCTTTTCTTCTATGTTTTTCGCAATCTTGATTTTCCAATTGGTAAATTGATTTTTATCTGTTAGTAGCTCTCTTTCTGTACCATTAATCATCACAAAAGGTGCATGAGCATTTTCGTTTCCGTTCATATCCTCACGTAAAAAAATCGGAACTGGACTGTTAAACAATCTTACTGAAAGAACCTGCTGATTTATTTTTTGCCATTGATGCTGGTTGACGACTAATCCATAGGGAAGAAATGGGTAAGCAATGAGGTGATTTGCCATTTCCTCGGTACTTAATGACTGGAGAAATTGCGAACCATAAAACACATCAATGCCTGTTTTTTCATCAATCCATTCCTTTAATTCCTTCACATCCTTATTAGCAATCCAAAAAGGTTCATCATTTAAGGAATGGTCGAGCTGAGATTCCCAAAGCTCTTTTTTTATTAGCTCCCCTTCTTGTCGATTTTGTCCGAGCATTTCTTCAATCTGCATCGAATAATTCGATAACAAAGAGTTTGTAAATGGGAGCGATATATCAGTCAACAGCCCATGGAGCTTATCGTATAGCTTTGTTTCCTTCTGCTTCTGAACTTCATTTGCTGCCTTTAATTCTTCCCATTTTTCTTCTGAATACTGAATCGATTGAACAAGCGTTCCATGTGTCTCAGCAAGCTGATTTTGTCTGTCACTCGATGCTTTTTCCTCAGCTTTTAGCTCTATGAGTCTAGTCTTTTTCTCCTCTTTTTGTTTCATCAAACTTTCGATGAAACCCTTTAAATCATAGGTTAAGCGGTCGCCATATTCTTCAATAAGTGCCTCTTCCTTCGTCTCAAATGCATGAATTTGAGTATAGAGGAAATCAATTTCCGTAGAAACTTGAGCAATTTCTGTTGTCATTTGTTTATCCTGCCTAGAAAGCTCCATCCCTTTTTTCTTTAAGAACTTTTGATAGCCAAAATGTTGTTTCACAGCTTCTTGTAATTTTTGAAAGGCTTGCTCCCACTCCACTGCTACTTCCTTTTTAATTTCATCCATTCTTTGATTCACTTGCTCTAGGCCACTATTTTGCTCCAGTGTTGCAATCTGCTGTGAAAGAGAGCGGATGGTTTGTTCGAATTCATGCCACTCTTTCAAAAGAAGTTGAAAAGCGAGCTCATCTTTTCGTTGTTGCTTTTCTACAACTACACCTTCTAGGGTTGTATGTTTCTTCTTTTCTTCTTCTACCTTCTTTTCCCAATCTAGAACCTCTTGATGGGCTTTGGCATACTCCAAATTGTCCTTTTGAAAGCGTAAATCCTCTTGCTTTTCCGTTAATTTTTCCATTTCCTTCTCTAAATTGAGCTGTGTTTCTTCTTCCGTTTGCTTTAAATGCTCTAAAGCTCCGAGAAATTGTCTACCTACTTTAATGCTTTCTTCCACAATTTCCTTATGTTCGATTCCTTTTGCTAGGTGCTCTTCAAATGGGACAATATCCTCTAGGAACTCCTTGTGGGCTTGTTCTCTTTTTAATAGGATTGGCAGGTCCTTAGCGATGCTTGCCTGACTTTTGAAGATTTCCACGAGATCGTTCTTTTGATGCTCGGTTCGATGTAACACCTGACTAACCGTTGGAATGATTCTTTTTTGGAATAAGGAATGGTCATCCTCCGCTCCTTCAAAATATTTTCCAACTCCACCTTCATCTTTATTGATATCCTTCATAATATCCCAGTCTTTACGGTTAATCCCATATGTATCTAGGATACGAAAATGCTTCTTCGTATCTCGGTAAACATCATAGCCATTCCATTTTAAATAATCCTTTAATTCTTCTGTGTCCGCCACCGCATCATTTTCATAGAGCGGAATATGCTCAAGGGCTGCTACTTCGTTCCGTTCAAATTCTCTTGTATAAAAGGTAATATTCGGAAGGATTTTCGCTTCTTGCTCCAATGACTTTCTTTCATTTTCACCCTCATCACTCATGGAAATCCGTTGTTCTGCTGAGAACATGCCTCCAGTGATTAAATGCCTTCGGTCAGACCCATCTAATTCCCACTCCATGGCGACATGAAACGTATAAGGAATAAATTGCTCTTTATTATTAAAAAAGAACTGCTGATAATATCGATTATTTTGCTTACCCCATGATGTGCCTGGCTTTATGATTTGAAAGATTGTTTGCAAAAACACCCCTTTCCCACCACCATTCATCATCGCAATGAGTCCATTTGATGAGGACTTCTCATTATGGAAGTTGAAGGTAGTATCCTTATATTGCTTTTGCATGCCATCATACTTAAGGCCAACAATTCTAATTCGATGAATTTTCGGCATGCTCATCCTCCTCTGTTGTCATTAATTTTTTAAACATTTCATAACGGTCATAATCGTGATATAGGTATTCAATACGCTCAAATAGCTCATTCTTTGGAATCACCTTTGGAACATCGTCCCGGTCTAGAATAACAATCAAACCTTCCGTCTCTAATAACCGCATACTACTCGCAATTAAACCAATTCTCGTACGGCGATTGCCTTTCTTCATTCTATAATCGTCTGTGTCAACCTCCATGTACTTCCATGTGGTTACAGCTTCCTTCATATCAATTCGTTCTTCTTCACCAAAACGAGGGTTCCCTTTCAGAAGGCTATCCCAATTCATCATAAGGTCGTTGACTTGACGTTCTAATGCGTAATAGCTAATACCTTCCCGCTTTGTACGAACTTTAGCAGCTTGGTTCCGGTCGATGCTTGCTAAAAAGGACATAATAATGATGCTCATAAGATGAAAGTGTTTTTTCGTTTCGACTTGCCGATGTTTATCTTTCATATGCGTAAAATTAGTAGCAAAGACAGATCCGGTAGGCTGGACAACCAAGTGAATGCGCTTTGGTGCTTCAATAATATATGTACCTGATTCATCTGCCAATAAAAGGACCGTTTGCCTTACTTCCGGATCAAAATACGTTTGAAAATGCTCGCTGTTTTCGTCAATTACTTTATCTTTTAAGAGAGTAAAATAAACAGTCGATGCTTTTTTGATTGTTTCTGTGTTCATCGCTTCTCCTCCTGTACACAAATTTTAAAAGGGGTTATTTTCATACGATGCCAAAGGAGGGGTTCCGCTCGATGATCAAATATTGTATAAATCTTCATACCCTCAAACATTTGAAATTGGGGATATTCCTTCATTAACTTAAAAAGAAGGATTTCCCTTTCATCACCTAATGACTCTTCTTTCCGATGGATGACTTGAATTTTCAGTGGCTTTTTATCAAACATCATCCATAAATCAATTGTTTCAGATTCCTCTAACCACAAATCCTGCACCTCTAATGGTAAATCCGCTAGATCCGCTAGAGAAAACTCACGGTGTGTTTGTAAATATTGAAAAACATAGCTCCAAGCCTTAATAACAGAATCCCAGTTCGTCACGCGCTGAGTTGTGATGGTTTCTTTTGGTGCCTCTTCTTCAACTACATCAGGTTGAGGATTTTCATCGAATTCTTGTTCACCCCAAATCCAATCAAGAGGCAAAATAAACTCATTCTTCGGCGAAAATAAAGGAGAGAGAACATTTTCAATTTCATCAAAGCGATTAAAGCCTTCCTTCATGAACCAATTTTCATAAAAATGCTCTCGAAATGAAACGAGGCTGTTTTCCCAAAACAAGGAAGGGTTTTCTACTTTCAGCTTCATCTCATAGGAAATATTTTGAATAACGAGCTTTGCAAACCGATCATGCAATTGCCTTGTATGGCCAATTTTTTCTTGGAGAAGAATCAGTTCCTTCTGTATATAATCATCTTCCTCGTTCCGTCGTTTCGTTTTTTCAATCATACTTGTAATCGTACGGAAATGATTTTTTTCTTCTTCAAATTGGTTTTCGATTTCTTCTCGGTTGTCAGCCCTTTGCCATTCCTCTTCAATTAAGAGAATCTTGGGATTGTTAATCATTTCCTTTTGAAAAGAATACTCCCTTGCCATTAAGCGGTTCACTCGTGAAATGAGGTGGTCGAGGTTTCGAGTAGCCTTCCTGAAATTTCCATTTTTAATAAGTTGCATACTATAGAGCTGCTCAATGGTAATCGAGAATTCCTCTGCCATTTCTCGGCTCATAAAGATCATTTCTTGAGCAATCTCTGTGAGCTTATAAACAATGGAGCTGCCTATCTCTAAATTCGTATAGAGTTCATCCATTGTGACATATCGGAAAGTTTGCGTCTCCCATGAACCTCTTATTTCATCGTAATAAAGTGCTTCAAATGGTTTACTAAACTCTTCTTTTCCTTGATATAGAAGCCCGCTCGTAATCCGATCGATTTGCTTTTCGTCCGCTAAGAGCTTCATCTCCTTAATTGTATCTTCCACCATATACTTAATATCAGATTTACGTCTATTGTCATCATCATTTAATTCTCGGTAAAAGATGGTAAGGAGTACCTGCATAAGAATGGTCTGGATATGAGGTTTTAGCTCCCCTATATCCATTCCCCTTCCAAGCTCAAACAGTGGATTTAATCGTTGCATTCTCTGAGCAAATCCTTCCCATGACTCGTTCACATCCATCTCCTCCATGTTTCGCTTGTTAGTACTTCCTGTGGAATCCGTTTATTTTCCTCCCATAATTGGAGTAATAGTGCTTGCTCCTCCTCAGTAAACCATTGAAAAAATGCATCACGGTATTTAAGGTTTTGTGATTGCCCTTGTTTTTGGTCATTCCTTTGTTCGAAACAATCGAGCATTTTGCGGTAAATTTTTAAGGCCGGCTGAATCGAGCAATCCGGATATTTTTCAATCAACCTGATAAAGATCCCGTACCCTGCTGCATCTAAATCCCCTGCATAATAAAATAAATACGGCTTTGACGGAAACATTCGAAAGAAATAGGAGAAACTACGTTCAATTTTCGTTCCTTCACCATAAATAATTAATTCCGGTTCATAATCTAGCAGATTAGCTTCCAATAGCTTAATGGATGTATGAAAGAATGATAGATTTTCAACAAGGAGAACCCTTCGAATATCCTGTATTTCTTTCCCCTGCTTCATCCAAAAGACAAAAGGCTCCCCGTAATTCACCATTTTCAGCTGGTCTTCTGTAACTCCAATTCTCGCTAAAAAGCCTTTTCCCTCGGGAAAACTAACAGCGTCTAGTAAAAACTTTTCATGCCCAAAGAGTTCCAGGCTTCTTTCCTCAACGGATACCACTTCCCGCTCTGGAACAGACTTTAAAAATGTATATACATTTTGGATTCGCATCCATTCCTCTTTCGTTTGCCATTCGGGATGATGCTCATAATAGGAAAAATCAAATATATCGCTTAATTTCATCATTTCGAGACGATCCCATTTGTCTTCCTGTATCTTAATATTCACCCAGTAATATAAGGAAAGTGACGGTGTTCTTCCATTATGTTGTTTATTTAGAATTGGAGTCAGTACCCCTTCAGTTTGCAATGCTTCAATTGATTGATAGAACAATGAATACCCGTCCATATCAAAATAGTCATCTAAGAGCCTCCGTAGCTGAAGCTCTAAATCATTTATATTAATCTTCTTTTTCTGCTTCGGGTGCTGAATATCCTCGATAAACCCTCTCACCCTTGCTTCAATGATATTGATCATACTCACCTACTTGTATCTTCTTATTACCAAAGAATAAAACCTATTTATCCAAAAAAGGGATATCTATTTATTATAAACTAGTTATTTAAAAGGAGGTAAATGGATTTTTCCTCCAATATCTTCATGCCTTCCATTGTCAAATTTTAATTGTTTATCATATTGTTCAATATAATAAAAAAACCATCCTAACGGTTATGCTTATGGCATATCGCAGTTAGGATGGTTCTGCTTTTTATATTTCGATTGATTCAAGGATTCTTTGCAATTTAATAGATATATGTTCGGCTATATCTGTTTCTTTAGCATTCTCAAATTGCTTGATCGCATCTTGTAAATGTTTTAAAGCTTGTTCTTGTCTACCCATGCCCCGATGATGAATGGATGAAGTTAACGAGTTAGACAATTGCATACTTAATGAGTTTGTAATCTCTCCCTTACTTGCATGCTTTTTAATGAATTTCAGTGCAGATTCTAATGTTTCTGCTACTTCAATTTTCATTAGATTGGCTTTGTCGGCATAATAAATATTTCCATCATCACCAATGGTCATTAACTCAGTTTCAGAAAGTGTTTCATGCTCCAATGAATCAGGGTCAATGACAGTTAGTTGGCCAGCAAGAGTTGTGTACATAAGTCCGTCCTCACTCCAGCGGATATGAATTGGTCTCCATCTGCCAAAATCTTTAATTTCAGGATAGACACTTTTGCTCTTCACAATTTCTAAGCTTTCCGGATCCATTGCAAAGATTGTTCCACCCGCTGCTGACCATAATAATCCGTCAGGTCCCAGACTCATTCCACTAATCAGCTTCGGTTTAACTGTAACACCTGGTATTTCCGGAACAAACTCCGTAATTTTTTCACCTTTTTCTATATCCCATACGAATATTTTAGCTGCAGGCTCAGTTGGGTCTATTCCTAATCCCCCAGCAACGGTCGTCGAACCATATAGCTTTCCATTTACTTCTTCCAACCCTGCAATAGCTTGATTATGGACAACATTTTCATACACGACTGGATCTTTTGCACCGGTGGGATCAAGTACTGTTAATGAACCTCCCAAATGGCCATAATCCGGTATGGTACCAATATATAATTGATCGTTGACTGCAGACATTATAAATGGTCGGTCCTGATTAGGAATATCATAAATTTGTTTAGCAGAGAGTGCTGGGTTCGTAGGATCCATTTCAAAAATGGTAGCACCTGGATAAACCCCAAAATACATTTTGTTGCCAAGGGGTACCATACCTTCTGCTTGCCCCAAGGTGAAATTTTTGTACTCATTTGTTTCGGGATTATACACTGCACCCTTTCCTCCTGGATAACCGCTTAAATATAAATTACCCTCGGGACCTTTCTCTAACGTTTGTATAGGAATTGGATTACCGACAATTGGATATTGAATGGTTTTTACTTTTTTGGTCTGTAAATTAAAATAACTGACTTGGCCACCAAATTGAACGGTAACTAATGATTGTCCAGGTAAGTCAGGATCATTTTCAACTTCAACCCACGTTGTATTTCGTAAAAAGGTTCCAAACACGACTCCTGTATCAACCGCTTCTAGGGTATCCAGGTCTACCTCCTTTAATCTACTACCTTGCAAGAAGTAGACTTTATTGCTTCCTGGAAGGCCATGAATCAGGCGTAACCCTTTATTGTTTGTATAGTATTTGTCACTCCATTGGCCTGTTTCTGTATCATAAAAGAGAAGTGTATTACTACCACCGCCAACACCCGCAATGATATACTTTCCTGCTGCGTCTAATTGCCAAACACTGCTTCCAGGTACAACATGATCTGGTACCTCTATTGATTCATACTCACCTGATTCCACATTTAATTTCACGATCCGATTGTCAACACCGATACCTACATATAAGTAACCATTGTGATATGCCGTGGATCGCGAGTAGCTCTGTCCCGGAGCAACAGAACCATAGTCCTTCATCTCTCCGGTATTTGGATCATATCTGCCGGCTTTTGCATTCGGGTACGAACCAAAATAAACCCGACCTTTTTCATCATAAGATAAACCGTATACGACAGTTTCTCCTATACTCCCAACATTTTTTACTTCTTGTGTGTCAGGGGAATATTCATAAAGATACCCATTGCCACCAATATAGACGTTGCCATTCGGCACGGTTATATGTGTCCAAACTGCCGAAGTTCCTTCTAAAGGATATGTCCTAACTACTTCCTGACTTTCAAGGTCGATTACCTGAAAAATTGCGGGGTCTCCGCTGGCAGTTGTGTACATCATATCTCGTCCATTTTCAGTGCCATAGGTAGAATCATAGATTGCGATACTTTGGATAGTAGACCCCAAATTTATAGGTTCTTTAAATCTTTTTTCTACTTCTGCATGAACGGGCAAACTATAGAGTAGAGAAGAAACAATTAACACACCTACAGCTAATAAAATTCCAAACCACTTTGTAAACGTTCTCATTTTATTCGCTCCTTTTTATTAAAGTTTTTATTATATGTCGGTTACTAAGATCCCTCCCTCTTTTTGGTATATTTTAAGGGTAACAAATCTAAAATTATGTGGATATGACGATAAATAGCCCAAAAATAAGACAGGAATATAGTCTTAGGAAAATATTCGAAACATGAAGACTCAACGTCTTTTTATAATTCTTATGAACCACTACCAAATAACTGGTATGAATTACTTTACTTTCTTGATAATGGTAACGGATATAATTATCAATTGATACTTAATTTTAGGTTCTTTTAAAGTTTAATGTTGATATTAATTATAAAAATGGAACCTCCACAAATTAGGAAGTTCCATTTTATAAAATGGCTTGTTTGACTAACGCACCCTTTAGTTGAACAAGGATTTATCGTAATTTTAACTTAGTCCACTTTTCTTCTGGAATGTCTCTATGCCTGTAATCAGAAACTTTAATCTCATTCCCTTTTATCTGAAAGGTAATAGTTTCTTCACCATATGGAGGGTTATGAGCACCTTCAAAGGTTTGAACTTGAACTGTCACATAATAAACATTCTCCGATTCATCTTTCTTGATATTAATAATTTTCTCAAACCCTCGATACCAAAGTTTTGGTTCGTAATACTCTTCAACTGCTTTACTAATTGGTTCGATTAACCGTTCAATTAAAACTTCTTTCAAGAGTGTTTTAGGTACAGGTATTCTGTCTATATTCTTTCTTTTTATATCAACAATTTCCCACATACCAGACGGTCGTTTTTCAACTTGATAGAGAACATTGGTACCATCTTTTTTCCATAGGTGAACATAACCTTTATTTCCTTTTGTATAAAAACGAGGTTCATCGATCCATTCTTGTTCTAATTGAATAACCAATAGGTACAATTGCATTAGTGGTGTTATTTTATCTCCTAATTGGTTAAGACTCACTAAGGATTCATATGTATAACCCGTTAAATCAATATTAAATTCATCATCTGTAATCTTAATTTGTTCAGTTGCTCGGGCTATTGTGGGCAACATAATGCACAAAATAATAGTCGAAATAATTAACTTTATAGCAATCACCTCTGATATATTTTGTGTTATTTATAGGAGTTTTATTTTCTTCACTAAACTGCTTCGTTTGTTCAATAAGGAATTCAACAAAAAAGGTGTTTAATCCTTCTTAGATCAACGCACCCGATAGTTTAAGTACAACTGTTCACAATCATTTTATTGTATAGAACCTATAACAATTATATTTTCTAATACATAATAGCCATGCATTAACGGCACAATGTATAATGTTTAGAATTTATAATATAGTTGGTGCAAAAATGAATGAGAAATTTGATAAAGAGAAAGAACTTTGGAATAAAATCCAGCTACTTCGTGAAGAAATGGTTCGAACAGCTTACAATAAGAATTTAGATTTTCTTGATGAAGAAGTATTATCATTGAGCCAAGCTTTAAACAAACTTTTAAATGAATATGAAAAATTATTACACGGAAAATAAGGAAATTATCACCTCTAGAATGTGAATACATCCTACCCCGTAGCATCCCCGCCGCTCACGTAAGTAAAAAGCGACTGTTCCTATTGAACAATCGCTACCCGTTAGTTGAAGAAGAAAAAGAAGATGCCTAAGTAATTGCCGTTTCTAACCTTCAAATTATTGAATAACGACATTCCCAACGTATTGAGCATTTCCACTATCCGCATTTATGTCAATCACAATCATATACTCACCTTTTTCTTCTGGTAAGTAGAAGTCTTGGCTGTTTTTTTGATATTCTAAATCAATTTTTTTGTCTTCTTGCCAAACTGAAACACTTATTCTATTTGGATTAAAATCCCCATCTTCAAGGGTTATAGCAACTAACTCTCCTGCATTAAAGTATATTACATCTTGTTTTTTTGCGAATGATTGAATATCCTTCGTTTCTTTATTGTACTTTTCATCATAATTCCAATCTATGTTTGCTTCTGCTAAATCTTCTTGGGAGTTAATACCATTTGGAGTAAACACTGAAACAGTTGGTGGAGAAAAATCATATTCTTCTCCAATACATCCTGTTAATAAAAAGACGCAAAACAAACCTGCAATCAACTTGAAGAATGTATTCACATATCTTCACTCCTTCACGTTTTTTGACTATTAATTCATTATAATTTTAAACATTGACACTAATAAAATTTAAATGATTTTCCTGTCCTTGTCCAACTAAACTGCATCGTTAGTGTAATAACTTCTACTAAAATAGGCACTTCTCCTTCTCGTAGGATAGTACCCGATACTTTAATAAACTATTTTATTTTAATTTACTAATCCAGTAAGCAACTCAACTATTCTTTATTAAAATAATCAAATAAACTCGTTGAAATTCCACTAAGATTCTCGCTAATGCCTCCCAATAAGCTAGGGATCTGACTAACCCATAAAGCAATAATAGATGTACTTATTGCTATAACAACAAGAGAGAGCACTTTTATCAACTCTAAGGTCTGATTATCGAATTTCACTTTTATACCCCCATTATTTGTTCCTGAACGAAAAAATTTAGAGAGCCTAATTAGAAAATCAGGCTCTCTAATATATTGTGCACTTTAAAAACATATCCTTCTTATTAAACTAAACTGCTTCGTTAATTCAAGACAGATCTTATTTTTTGATGCCTTTAACTGAAGGTCTTTCAATACCATCTTTTCTTCTTTTCTTATCGATGTAAACCCAAGAATAATAAAATGTCCAGAACACTAAGGCGATTAATATTGCATAATGTTTTTGACCTGTTGGTAGGTAAAACAATAAAAGAAGACCTATAAGAACAAATGGTGGTAAAAGTATCGCATATTTTTTCCAGTGCATTCTCTCACTCCTTCATTTATAGTAAGACAAAACAAAAATTATAAAACCTTGTTCAACATTCGCACCCTTTAGTTGAAATACAATACCTCACAAAGTTATATTTTGATTGTATTTGGATGGGTTTATTTGAATTAGAGAGTGTCACAATTAGCTACTTTTCTTCCTTTCTTCTATGTGTAATGTAATAAACAATAAAAGAAAAATGATTCCTAAAACAAGTGGGAAAAAGGTTAATATCCAAGATAATGTAGATATTTCTCCACTTCCAATTGGACCAACTTTTGGGGTCTTTATTTGATATATAGTGAAAATAAATAACGATATATTGAAAATTGAAGCTATCAAAAACACATTTTTTCTCACTTTTCCTCACCTCTAATGAAAAACATATGTAAATAATTCTCCAAAATAGAATGGATTTCCTTTTATTTATTCAAACATGCTTTGTTAGTTTAATACCTTCAACAAAAAGGTACGTAACCCCTCTTGGGTAAACGTACCCGTAAAATCTTCTTCCACTAAACTGCTCCAATAGTTGAAGAAGCGACAGCCTGTTCTGCTATCGCACCCGTTACTTCAATAAGAAAATTATAATTTCTTTTCAAAAAAGGTTAAGGATAGTTGTTCATTTACTATTACTTCTTTAATGTTTTGAAATCCATTCTTTTTATAAAAACTAACTGCTGGAATATTTTTAGAACCTGTCGCTACTTTTAGTGTTTCAACCTGGAACTTAGTTTCAATGAAATTTAAAAGCATCTGTGCGATTCCTTTTCTAAAATGGTTTGGATGTATGATTAACCTATGTATATCGACATCATCACAGTCTACTTTTATAGATATTACTCCGCATAATACTTCATTTTCATAATAACCAAAGAATGTTTCTCCACAATGTTGCAATGTATAAACTGTATCCTTTAATGGTGGTATTTCATATGAACCAATTATTTCAGCCTCTACCTTATATGATGGTATTTGAATGTTTAAAACATCTTCAGCGTTTTTACTATTACTAATGTCAATTATTTTAATCAAGGATACCCCTCGTTCTGTTATTTTCTTCTCCTACAAAACTGCTTCGTTAGTTCAATAAATTCAACAAAAAGGTGCGGAATCCTTCTTGGATCACGCACCCGTTAGCTTAATAACATTACTTTGTAAAAGATAAGCCCTTTCCAACAGGTTGAATTGAATTTATTACTGCTTCTCCTACTTTCTTACTTACCAATCTTTCAATTATCCATCCAACTAAATCTTGTGCGGCTAAGCAACCAGCCGCAGTTGCGATATTATTTTCAACAATAAAAGATTCTTCAACAACGTTAACATTAAATTTTTCTAATTCCTTTTTCGCTGTTGGGTAAGTGGTTGCAGTCATACCTTCTAATAAACCAAGAGCTCCTAAAATAAGTGCTCCAGAACACATAGAACCTACTAACTGTTTCGATGGATTTATTTTTAGTCTTTTAAGATAATTTTCATCTTTATATAATCTCCTCGTTCCTGGACCACTGGCAAATAAAATTGCATCTGCATTTCTTAGCTCATCAATAGACGAATGGATTGGAACTTGAAGACCAGTAACCGAGCTATGAGTTTCTTTAGTTCCATAAATTTGAACATTCCATCCAGGATGTTTGACACGATTTAATATGTCCCAGGGTAAAAATACATCAATATCCGTAAAATCATCAAATGCAACAATAGCGATTTCCATTAAATCCTCTCCCTCTCCTTATAAAATTCAAATTTTTGTTAAACTAACCTGCCCCGTTAGTACAACAAGAAAAAGCTGCCCTTATGACAGCTTTGATCTTCAACTATTGCACCCCTTAGTAGAGGAACTTATTAGTTATTGATATGGGTCTTTTAGGAGTAATGAAAAATTGTAATAAGCATTCAATACCTCATCATTTAATGGATGATAAAATTCTTGTTCTTTTAACGGTAAAATACCCTCACCCTCCAACTTCTTTAAATAGCCCTCAAATCCTATATCAACTGCCCGAAGATATTTTTTTAGGTTAAATTTATAGTAGTTAATTATCCGACTTTGTGGAGGCAAATTATCTATATGCTCGACAGTTAGATTGATACCGTCAGTAGAATAATTATAATATTCACCATTCCCGTGGCAATATAATCGTTCTTCTTTAATTTCACCCTTATAAAGTTTTGAAAGTTTATAAAAAAATTCTGGTAATGCTACAAAAGCAACACCTGATTTAAAACTAAAATTTTGTTCTTCGTTTGAAACATCAATTTGAACATCACCACTTTCAAAAAAGATATTAACAAAACATTTATAATCCGTTTTAATAAAACCTCCCCCTTTATTAAACTTATCCTGCTCCGATAGCCTATTAACTTCAACAAAAAAGGCCGTTAATCCTTCTTGATCAACGCACCCGATAGTTGAATAAGCTATGTTACTTTTTTGTAGAGGAACGTTCTCTTAGAAGTGATGAGATAATGCTTAGTTCCTGATATATTAGAAATAAAAATCCGATAACAACAGCTATAAAAAATCCCCAATTGCCGACCGAAATTTTCCCAACAATACAAAAGACAAAAAACACAATAATGGATGGCAAATATTTTTTCATCATTTTCCCCCTTAAAATAAACTTTTTAGAACTATCGCACCCGTTAGTTGAAAATCATTTTTTAGTGTTATTTAGTCTATTAACTTCCATAATTAAACAAACCAATAAACCAGAAATCACTCCGAAATAAATTGCATAAAGGACTGTTACATCTGGTGCATTCATTGCACTTGCTATAATCAAAGCACTAATAAAACCGAGTAATCCTCCAACAACAATTCCAACCATAATTCTAATTGCCATAAAAACCAAACCTCCCTAAGTTTATTGAACTAAACTGCTTCGTTAGTTTGAGTACATTTTTTCACATACCTAATATTGCTATCCATGCCCTGTTAAACAATTATTTGTTGAAAAGACTTTGATTCTTTTTGTTTAGTTTTCTATAAGCGATAAATAATAAGATTAAATATAAAACGTAGCCTACAATTGTAACTGCTATATTTAATATCAGTGGAATAGTAACTTGCAAAGTATCAATAAAAGATTCAGTGTACCATTTGTTAATACTAAGCAAGGAAATTAAACTTAGGAAGAACAAGGTAAAGAAACCTATTCTGTGGTTTTTGTATTTTGTTGTAATAATAAATCCAACTAGACCACAAATTAAAGCGGAGATTATTAAAACATTTATGTATGTATTATTAAGAGTCTCTATATCCAAAGATATTTGCTCCTTTCTTTTCCTTATTTAACATTGCTGCTCCGTTAGCTTAATAACTTCAACAAAAAGGTGCTTTATCCTTCTTGGATTAACGCACCCTTAGTGAAGTAATATACTGCAAATCTCATTTGTTTTTTCCTATAACTCTAATTAGCCACCAGATTAAAAGTATAAAAGGGATAAGAAGCAAGTATGGGATAATTGTGGTAATAACAGTAATAAATGTGGTCATTTATCAGTCTCCTTTCAGAAATATTAGCGTTCTAATATGTATTATTCTGGAAGGATGTTAATTACCCCTTCTTAAACTAAACTGCCATGTTAGCTCAACAAGAAAAAAGCTGCACAGGAATTGCAGCTGGCTCTTTAACTCTTGTAACCGTTAATTTAAGTGAATTATTTCACAAAATGTCTAGAAGGAAATTACTTAAGTCCCAATGCAATAAAATAAGCCCTTTCTGTTTTTATGCAGAAGGACTTGAAAATGGATTATTATTGATTCTATTTTTTTATTAATTCATCCCTATCAGGAGCCATAGGAGGCTGTTCTAGCCACCCATTTTTAATCATTATATTAGCTCCATCCTCAGCATACAGAGCTATTTCAGCAGTAAGCTTTACATAATTCAGACCTATATCCCTTCTAGGGCTCATTGCCATACTAGTACCATAAAATCCAATACTTAGGGCAATAAGGGATGTAGTATAGAACATCATAAGTTTGTCAGAAAAAGTATAAGCTGTAGACTCAGTTACATCTGAATCCCATGACATAGGTACTGGAAGGTAATTCTCTCTAAGGATAGCTCCAAAAACATCACAATGCTTTTTTGCAATTTCTACACCTCTAAATAAAAACTTGGCTACCTCTTTTGACTGTGCAACTTGACTAAATCCCATTAAGGTTGCAACTCCAAAAGCATTTCTTTGAAAGTTAACATAGAGGTTTAATATTTCTGTACCTACTAAGGGTCTCTTTTCTCCAATAAAGCCTTTAAGGAAATTTTGTTTTTTAACAAAATCAATATCATCTGGTATAGGTAAATAAGGAGACCTGATATAAAGACCTTTAGATAATAAAAGCTCTTTTACCTCTCTAAGAAAATTTGTTAATTGTGAAATACACTCACTAAAATGACTGTAAACATCTGCTCTAACTGATACTGACAGATACATACTGTATCCTTGCAGAGCAATTTGTGCTGCTTGATGGAGGTAATTCAAAAAATATGTGTCTGAATACAACCTAGGAGCATTTTTATTTACTTCCTCACTATATTTAAATCCATAAGGTATTGGATACTTTTCTTTGTTGAAAATCTCAGTTAATGTTTTAAGATTTCCTTGAGCAATTTCAAAAGCATGTTTGACTAATGCTTTAATCTTTTCATCCTCAACCATGGTTAAAAAGTATTTAAAATGACAAGAAATGGCAGTATCATTAATATAGGATGTCCAAATAGCCGTTATCTCTGCTGATGTAAGATGTACATGATTGCCTTCCTCCATAATAAACCTCCATCTACCAAACAATCCTTTTTTGTACAATATTCCCTAATTTTTTAACAATATGTAAATAAAAAAGCCTACTGCTTTCTACAATGTTAAATGTGCAGTAGGCTGTTCTTTCTTTTTCAACTAAACTGCCCCTTAAACAAAGGAGTGTTTTAATTTCATAATTTCACCGAACTGCGACGTTACTTCCTTCTGTTTTTGCACACTTCTTATGCGCAAAATCCTTATCCAAAAATGTTTTTACAACTACTGTTTCTTCACTGTCCACATCTACTTCTTTGTTACAGATACAACAGCGATAAATCATAACTGTACCTATCCTACCTTCGCACTATTTTAATTAACATTCATTGAAAATACATGTTTAATCGATTATTCTAAAATTATAAGTTCTTGGGCATTTGATTTCGGTCACTTAGTCCAAGGACTTCTTTATTTTCATATTTCTCATCAATGTCGCTTTTTAGTTCTGCTTCGACATAAGATCTTTGTTTTTCTCATTAAACTATCCTGCCCGTTAGCTTAATAAGAGTCTTCCTCAATTGCTTTCCTTAAATTGTGATGAATTCATATATATATATTGTCCATAATAAACTACATAATCGACCTATATAGAATGAGCTAAGTAATTTTAAGAGTCCTTGAATTTTAAGTTTTTGGAGGTTTCTTATGAAACAAATAAACATTAAATTTTTTATAATTTTTGTTTTGTTTTTATCCGGCTGCAATATTAAAGAAGCTACACCTGAGGTTGTTGAAGATTCTGAGTATATTAATTCGATATCCTCCTTTCACTTTTCGCATAAGGAAGTTGCAGTAAAAGCATCACGAGCTACTATTTACTTCCTCAATACCCAAAACGGAAAAGATGAATATAAAACTGCACTGGAGGAGTTAAAGGAATCGACCAAGCAAGTGGAAACCCTCCCTATTCCAACAGATGAATCAGAACTTAAGGCTTTTGATGACATTTATAGAAATGCAATCTTGCAGTTACCCGATTCCTTGGAATCCATTGTAAACTATAAAGAATCAGGTGATCGGACTTCGTTGGATGCAGCGATTAATAAGCAAACCCAGTTAGGTGCTGACATTGATTTTGCTGCCCAGCAGATTTTTGCTAGAAGGAGATAGCTAGTCAGGGAGAAGTCCCTGGCTTTAGTTTTATTTAAGATTTCTTAATAGAAATAGGAGGTGGATTTATTGACACTTTTGAGCTGAATACCCATATCTAATATTTTGTTTCATTCAAAAAGTGGCTAAAATCTTTGATATTTTTAATTTACTAAAAGCTCACTTATTTTTCTTCCCCATTTGTACACCTCATCATAGACATTATTATTTTTACATTTACCTCTTGTTGAACTAAACTGCCCCGTTTGTTCAATAAGGAACTCAACAAAAAGGGTGGTTAATCTTCTTGGATCAACGCACCCGATAGTTGAATTAAGGTGGTCATTATTTATTTGAATTTCAATTGGTGGATGTAGTTCTCCATCATCGAACCTATAATCTAAAAGTGTAATTTTAAAAATGAAATTAATAACCATAAAAGTAAGGAGTAAAGCTATGACAATGGAAGTCCAAAAAGCACCTTTAATAATTAACCTAAAAATTTTTGACCCAACAATCATATCTCCCCAATACACATTTCAACCCCCTTTTTCAGTTATCTTTTAATGTCATCATATATCCCTTTTTCTAAACTAACCTGCCTCGTTTGTTCAATAAGGAATTCAACAAAAAGGGTGGTTAATCCTTATTGGATCAACGCACCCGTTAAAGAAAAAAGTTAAATCTATCTATTTATATTTTTTGACATACCAATGGTAAATTTTTTTAACCCAAAGGTTTCATAATATGGTTCCAAACTTTCCACACACATTAGTTGAGGAATTACCCGATTTTGATCACAATGGTGAATTATTCGATTCACCATTTCTTTGCCGATTCCTTCGGACTGATAGCTTGGTAGAACACATAATCCACAAACTACTCCAGTAATTACACCATCTGAAATAACACGTCCCATACCCACTAATTGTTTTTCATCAAATGCGTAAATGGCGTACCAACTTTGATTGCACATTCGTTCCAAATCATTACTTGTTAATTTAAGTGAATTCCATCCTAAAGATTCATATAGGGTTAGTAATTGGTCAAAGTTAATGGGGGGTTCTGTCGTATAATTTATATATTTCACCATATAGTTACCTCCTGAATTTTTTTCTCATTGCTCCGTTAGTTCAATAACTTCTATTATAATAGGCGATAATCCTTCTTGGATAACGCACCCGTTTACTTAGTAGAACAGTTCCTGTCGAGGAAGTTGCAGTATGAGCGTCAATTAAATACCTCGTAGTCGGTGTTTTTCTGCTGGAATGAGTCTTTGAATGGCTTTAAGAATATCAGTTGCTCTCACGGTCATCACCACTTTTATATAGTTTTTACAGAACGTAAATTCCTATTTATCGAATATCAACAACAGCCTTTAACATAACCTAATTTTTAAAAATTACAGATACATTGACAGTGACAGTTAAATAAGTAGTGAATAATAGTTTAGGGCACCAAAATACGACTCTAAATCAAACTCGTTCTGTGGTGCCCTCACTTACCCATTTTGATTGTACGAGAGTACGTTTTTATGAAGGAGTCTTTCCCCTACTTTCTCTCCATTCTCCCTCTCACTTCCATAATTTAATTTTGTGAGATTAACTGTATTCATGTATAGTAAAAGTATTCGCTAACGAAATTGAGAGGTGAGAATCCTTTGTTGTTTGATTTATTTTTACTTGATCCGGAATTATATACTCATATGGCACTTAACGTTAGTATTTGTATAGGGCTAACGTTACTGATGCTGACTACACAAAGTGTTCATATTGGTTTTGGTTCACCGTTTTCCAATTTTACAGATAAAGAGAATGGTGAAGATAAGTGCTTTGATGGTAACAGGAGTCTTTTAATTCAGTACTTTATCTCGAGGAGAATTACAAAGTCGATCCGTCATAAAATGGCTACAAGTGATGATTCTGATGGTGTTGTTTCCTTCTATCTTAACAGTTAAGTCTAACTTTTTAGGAGGAAACATGAAACAGAATCACACTTTTACTAAACTCATTGTCCTATTATCTATCCTCACTGCATTCCTTTCTGGATGTGGAATTCAGTCAAGTGAGGGTAATGAAGGGTTTTTCCACATTTTTTTAGTGGAACCTATAACAAAACTCATAAATTTTATCGCAAATACGTTTGATGGTAGTTACGGAGTGGCTATTATTATTGTCACTATTTTAATTCGATTGATTATGATGCCATCCATGTTAAAACAGTATAAAAATCAATCGGTGATGAAAGAAAAGATGGGGTTACTTAAGCCAGAAATGGAAAAGATTCAGGAAAAGATCACAGCTGAAACAGATCCGAAAAAGAAGCAAGAGTTGCAACGAGAATTGATGGGGCTTTATCGAAAGCATGGAATTAACCCGCTTAATATGGGCTGTTTGCCTCTTCTGATTCAAATGCCTATATTAACTGGACTATATTATGCCATTCGTGGGTCAGCAGAAATCACTCACCACACTTTTTTATGGTTTAGTCTAGGACAACCTGATTTACTGTTAACCATTATTGCGGGTGTAATTTATTACACTCAATTTAGAATCTCACAGTTAAATATGGCGCAAAGCCAACAACAACAAATGAAATTTATGGGATTATTATCACCCATCATGATTGTTGTCATTTCATATAATGCTCCAGCTGCACTGCCACTTTACTGGACAGTAGGCGGTATTTTTCTGACAATCCAGTCATTTATTGGTTATCGACTTTATCGAAACCAAAAGCTTGAGCCGGCCGTTGAACATAAACAAATGTAAACAAATAAAGAATAGGGCCTGGCCCCGCGGTAGCACTACTTTCCGCAGGGGCCGGGCCCTTTTAATTTCTATTAGAAGGTATCGTAATTGCCTAATTAAGGTCTTAGTGTTGATTAACTGCTGCGACTTCTACATTTTTATTTACCACTAAGCTATGAATTTTAACATTTGGTGGTACCAATGGATGATGGCGAATTTTTTCAACACTCTTTTTGATACTTTCCCCGACATTTCTACTTCCCTCTAACCACTCGCTTACACTACCATCAACAAAATCTGGTTTCACATTTTTAAAAAGATAATCCACTGTTTTTAGCTTATCATTCATATTTTTATTTACTGATGTCAATTTCAGTTGGCTTTGGGCATCATCTAAAACGTTCCTCTTGCCAGTAGTACCAACTACAAATATCTCCTCAACATTTTCCTGATAGATGGCAAGGATGATTGATCTCATTATTTCTCCAAAAGGGTGAGAAATGATTGGGCCATAGCTTTGTATCATTAACATATTTTCAGGTTGGACGTTCGTCTCTTCTTGTAGAATAGGCTCCAATCCAGATTCCATGTCCGTTATAAATAATGTTTTTTTTCTTGTTTTATCCATACAGCACACCCTTTCATATTGATAAATTGTTTAAAGACAGTAGTTTCATAAATTTCAATTTTAATAGTTTTCCCAATCGCATTGGGGAGTAATGCATGCAAGCCTAACCCATCCATTTTGGACTTTTTGATTAAACACATCATCATTTTCTAATAATCTTTTCACATACTCTCTCGGTGCTTGAATGACGATTTGCAAACGAAGAGGAGCGTGATAAGCCTCTTCATCGGACTTCATCACAGACTGCCAAGGAAGTCCGGTTAATAAATCACTTGCAACACCTTGCATGACACCGAGTCCTGAGGTTATCGTTTGTGTTCCTTTATTCCCACTCCCATAGAAGTGAGGTGCAACGGTAGATGCATAATACTGTAAATTAATCCATTGGGCTACGGTTCCGGGCCCAGCAATGATGCTTGCGAGAATCTCTCCATCGTGATCCTGCTCCCAATCATAATTATGAAGAAAAACTCTTCCTTCTAAATCACAATGATGGGTCAGCTCTCTCTTTCCTATAATAAAAGCTGCATTACGAGCCAACCCCCATTCAGGACGTACTTCACTCCAATCTTCTGCAATCCGATGAGCCTCTGCCTTTGGATTTTTACAATAAGTGTCGATAGTTGGTAATTGTGATATACATTCTGCATTTGCTTGATGACTTACGCTAGGTAAGACTTCCTCAATACGATCAAACGATTCCTGAGCTCGCCTTGATAATTTGGGAACATAAATCCATTTCAGTTCATTCACAGTTGTATTATGCTCAGCTGCAACGAACACCGTTTCATCTGGAATTTCAATGCCCTCAGTTAAAAGTGCGTTTCTTACCTCTGACAAGTTGCACAAATTTGCAAGAACCCGAGCATTGAACGCTCCTGATGCTCCACCGCAAGCACCACAATCAAGAGAAGCTGCGTACGGATTGTTTGTACTTTGACTTCCGTGTCCACAAATCACAATTAATGGTGCGATGTTTTTAGTCAGCCCCATCATCTTAAGTGTTTGACGAACATAATTAACTTGATCTTCCTTAGAAAAACCGACTGAAATCTCAGATTCATTGTTCCGAACAGAATGAAGTGTGAGATTTGTTTCTGGTTTCCGTATCCATGATTCCCGAAGATTACGTATGAAATGTGCCGCTTTTCGGGGTAAAAAACTACGGCCTAGCGTTTGAATCATAAGCCATGGCGCACTTACCTCTGGTAAAAGTAAGCTTGGAAGTGCATTCTGTTTCATCGTTTTAAACGTATACGTTACAGAGTCTAACGCTTGTTTACGTTGTTGGTATTGTGTTAGTTCATTTGTATCCGATCTTTCTTCAATCTTTTGTTTTGGTTTATTCATGACGGGCAATGAGGCATGGGTATGTTTACAATCAAGTTCACGTGTTTCAATTGGTAATCCGAAGAAACCAGCGACACCAAATGTTTCAAAAGGCCCTTCTTTCTCTAAATAACGTCTAAAGGTTTCAGAACGGACATCTATACAAAATGCAAATTGGGCTAATGCAGGATTTGTTTCATTGTTTACTTGTTGGTTAGCAACGATTTTCTTTTTCAATTGCTCTGTATATGTTTGTTCCCAAGCCTCAAGCCACAATTTTTTTCGAATCTTTTCATTAAACGTGTAGGCAAATGTCAAATATTCTTCTTGTTGTGTAGTAGACATCCTCAACCATTTCTCAATTGTTAGCCCACCATACTGAATCCAGGCTTCTATAAGTGAATCAAGTTGAACTTTTTTCTCTACGCTATTTATGTGCAAAGGCAGGTAAGGTTTCACTAGAACCCATTCCATCGAAATTCGAACGGCTAAATATTCTACTAAAAGTGATTGTTCGTGTTGAGATTGTTGAGAACGCCAAAGCATCATGCCTGCCCAACCAGGCAAAGATAGCAAATGTCCTTCAAGGTAATTTTGCATCTCTGGTCGAGGAATTTTAAATGCAGATAATACGACTTCCAACGCCGTCTCTGCATCTTGTGGCCAATTTCTAAACATTTTGCGTTGGTTTTTACGTAATGCAGGGTCATGCTGTATAAGTCTTTGCCAGGTTCGATAAAATCCCTCTTTATGCTTCGGCATTGACCAGCCTGCCTGAGATTCATCGAGATATAACTTACACCATTTAATCACATGATGATCTAGCACTTCCGTTAAATGCCCACCATTCTTGTGCTCTATATACATGCTTAAGGGCTGCATTGGAATATTCTCGGTAAGCTCTATATTTCGCTTTCTTGTATTCTCTGAAAATTTTTCTACCTCTGGTGATGAAGAAGGATTTTCAGACATCGAATCCAATTCTAGAGAAACTCGGCAAAAACGTTCAGCCTCTTTCCGAGGGATTTTAAGAAAATGTGAGTTTAGCCAATGCTGCAAGCCCATTTCTAAAAAACCTTCATCAATTTCCCCGCGATTTTTAGCCGATTGGATCATTGAAGTACTAGGGTATATTTCTACATTTCGGGTGTTTTTTAACCAGTTAGCAACATCTTCAAACTTTAAATCTTCCAGTCCCACCCAGGGATGACGAGCCGCAAATGTTGAAATCGGTCCAAGTGGTGCTATTACTCTACTTGCTGAAGAAACTAACGTTTTTATATCAATCACTGTATCGATTTCTTTTTCTTGAACCATTTGTATGTTTATTTCTTTTTGTAATGTAGAGGATACCGTCACACCAACAACCTCCTTATGAAAGTAATTTATTTAAGATAGCTTGGATGACTTTCGGTAGACTTCGCTTCACCTTCGCCAAACTTTATTAACCAAAGAAAAAGCACGGTGAAAAAGGGAGAAGTAGGATAACGAGAAGCGAGCGCGCCAATTACACTACCAAGTATCAATAGACAAACGACAATGAACACGATTGGCATAGGTAGTTGAAGACTTTGAAAAACGGGTGTGTGTAACCATTCTTTGAAAAAGCCATGTAAAAGAAAGTAGACTGTTGCTGATCCGCCCAAAAAGAAAAGACCGGCCAATCTATCAATTTTCCCTTTACAAAAAACAACCAACTGCATCCAAGCAAATGATAAGGACCACCCTACTATCAAAGCAGTCACAATGTCATATGGCCCACTAGACGACATCCTCCAATAAGCAATCCCCGTAAGTAAACCTAATCCATAACCAGCGAAAATCCATAATATGGACGATCTTTTAGTCACATTAGAAGAGACTTCAATCCGGCGTATTGCCGAACCAGCCTGTAAAAAAAGAGTAGCCTTAAAAATGCCATGTAATATAAGGTGAATAATGGCTGCTGAATAAGCACCTAATGCACATTGAATCAGCATAAAACCCATCTGAGCAATTGTAGAACCTACCAATTGACGTTTATAATCAACCTGTACCAAACTTATTCCACTACCGATTAAGACAGAATTAATGGAGAGGACGAGTAAAATAATCTGAGCTTTATCCCCATTAAACAACGGTGAGAATCGTGTTAGGATAATTCCGCCTGCATTTACAATTCCAGCATGCATGATTGCAGAAACGGGTGTAGGAGCAACAACAGATTCTATTAACCATTTTTGAAATGGCCATTGAGCTGCTGGAATGATGACAGCCAAAACCAACAATAGATTTATTCCTGTCTTTTCCCATGTACCTATATGTGTCAGACTTTCATTAGTCAAGATGAGAGATAGCTTCCAGCTGCCTGTAATTTGAGAAAGCCAAATGATCGCAAATAGGAGAGCCAACCAACTACCTGCAAATACCTGAACAGAAAGTCTTGTTGCTACTCTCGTTACCTTCCACTCCCTCTTTAGACTTATAAGAATCGTTAACCCTATAAGAGTGATTCCCCAACAACCTACCATCAATCGAAGGTCATCACTTAACCAGGATACAGAAGCAGTACTTGTAATGAGTGTGAAGAATGCAAAGTATTTCCGGTAAGAACGATCTCCTTGTAAATACCTTACAGAAAAGCGTTGGATGACAATACCTATCGTAAGAACAAAACATGCCATAAGCCAAGCTAAAGAATCCAAGTGCAAGGGGCCAACATTGTGATTCATATTGTTCATTAAAAGAATCAATAATGACACCAAAGCAGGCAATGAAATGATCCCTATGTGTACCCGCACATAACCCAAGGGTACCCGTTTAGTTAAGAATACGAATCCACTTACCACAGATAAAAAAAGTGCGATAAAAAATAAGGTAAGTAGTATGGATATGCTATTCGAAATCATAAAACTTCCCTCCGTCAAAAATGGACCGAACTAAAATAGTAAAAATAAAGCTATTAAATAAAAAAACCGAGAGCTAGTACCAGCAGTAGTAACCACTGATACTAGTTCTCGGTTTATTTTTAACTGACTCATAAAGTCTTTTAAAAATCTCCCTAAACTAATTCTTTCTCTAGATCATTAAACAACTTAAATACGATAACTCGTTCTCCAGTACGAGTACTTAAATCAGTATGAAAGCTTTTAACTTCTTCTCCAGTTATGGATAAGATGATTTCTTTTAAACCATCTAAACCAGATTCAACTAACCCGGACCGAGTATGTTTAATTGATAGCATGCCATCCTTTGTTTGACAAACAGCATATTCCGCAGGAGTTAATATACCTTGTAAATAAACGATTATCATATCACGGAGAATATCTGTTTTAACGGAAACAGATCCACGACCCAGAAAATCCTTTTCCCAATGAGTAATCGCTTTGCTAATTTCTGCTTCGATAGACCCTTTTGTTTTTTTCAAGAAACTTCCCCCTAAACAAAAAATCGGTATATTTCCAGACTATTCCCTCTAAGTCTAAAAATATACCGATTTGTCTTATTCTGTACTTCTAAATACAAAAAGATTGCTTCTTCATTCTACCAATTCTACATTAATAAAATGCTAAAGCTCTTTATTATAATTCAGAAGGTAAATAATATCACTCGGTTATTAATCTAAGTAATAATTTAATTGAAAAAGTGCAACTTGTCAATATTAAATTGACAGATGATTGATTCTATTTGTTTTTTTAATAGGCTTGTACGATTGTACGTTTTAGGAATTCCCTCGTACGAGCTTGGGTTGGGTTATTGAAGATGTGCTCTGGACTTCCTTCTTCAGCAATAACACCCTTATCCATAAATACGACTCGATCCGATACTTCTTTTGCAAATTCCATTTCGTGCGTTACGATTAACATCGTAAGACCTGACTCAGCAAGTTCCTTCATGACTTTTAGGACTTCTCCTACCATTTCTGGATCAAGTGCTGATGTTGGCTCATCAAATAACATGACATCTGGTTCCATCGAAAGTGCTCTTGCAATCGCTACACGTTGCTTTTGCCCACCAGATAATTGCTTTGGCTTGGCGTTAATGTATTTATCCATGCCAACAACCTTCAAGTATTTCATCGCTACTCTTTCCGCTTCTTCCTTCGTGCGTTTCAATACTTTTAGTTGCCCTACTACACAATTGCTTAGGACATTATGATTATTGAATAAATTAAATTGTTGGAAGACCATTCCTAAATGTCTTCGGTAGGTAGCGACATCATGCTTGTTATCCAAAATATTTTCACCTTGATAGATAATTTGCCCGCCGCTAGGTCTTTCTAATAGATTAACACAACGAAGAAGAGTTGATTTACCAGATCCGGAGGAACCGATGATGGAGACAACTTCTCCTTTATTCACCGAGAAATCAATATCTCTTAGTACTTCATGAGTGCCAAAGGATTTGCTTAAGTGTTGAATATCAATAATCTTTTCCATATTCTCTCCTCCTTCTTCCTATTGTTGTTGATTAACTTGTATGGGGCGGTCGTTCCCAATCATCGTATAGTTATCAGAGCCATCTAATTTTCTTTCAAAGTATAGTAGAATTCTTGTAACAATAAAGGTCATCACAAAATAAATCATACATGCTACGAAAAACGATTCAAAATATCTAAAATTATTGCCTGATATTGATTTTGTCACGAAATATAATTCTGTAACTGAAATCACATTCAGAACGGAGGTATCTTTAATATTAATCACAAATTGATTACCTGTTGCAGGTAGAATATTACGTATAACTTGTGGCAATACAACGTTCCACATCGTTTGGAAATGATTCATTCCAATCGCATGTGCTGCTTCAAACTGTCCCTTATCAATCGATACAATCCCACCACGAACATACTCAGCCATATAAGCGCCTGTATTAATCGAGACAACAATGATCGCTGCAACAAAAACATTCATATCTATCCCAAATGCTAACGCAGAACCATAATATATAACCATCGCTTGTACAATCATCGGTGTTCCACGGAAGAATTCAATATAGATGGAGAGGATGGCATTAATGACTTTTAAAAATACTTTGTTCACTCCACGTTCGGGCATTGGTATTGTACGGACAACTCCTGCCAGCAATCCAATCATTGCCCCAAAGATCGTCCCGATAAGAGCGATCAAAAGTGTTAAACCCGCACCACGAAGGAACATTGGCCAGTTTTCGATGATAATTTTAATGACCCACTCAAAACTCATTGTTTCTCCTCCTTTGCCCTATAAAACCGACTGCATGTTGATATACAGTCGGTTCCCTGTATTTTTTATTCTGCTGCTGGTTGATTTTGAATAGCCGAATCCATAATGCTTGTACGTTCTTCTTCTGAAATACCTGTTAAAATTTCATTTATTTTTTCTGTTAATTCGCTGCCCTTTTGAAGTCCGACAGCAATTGCTGTATCATCTTCTGATGTTTCAAATCCTTCTTCAAATTCAACCATTACAAAGTTCTCATTAGCAGATGAAGCACTAATACCCTCTGGACGTTCAGAAACGTAACCATCAATCATTCCTGACTCAAGTGCTACTCGCATTGCTGGGAAGTTGTCCATCGCCGTTTTCTTTTCGACACCTTCAATTTGGTCGATTACTGTATAGTGGAATGTATTTAATTGAGCCGTAATTTTTGCTCCGTTAAAGTCTTGTATAGAAGTAGCACCTTCATAAGTGCTTCCTTTTTTCACAACCATAACTAAATTCGACGTATAGTAATTATCCGAAAAGTCGATAGTTTCTTTTCGTTCTGCTGTTGGTGACATACCAGCTATGATTGCATCAATTTTACCTGATGTTAAAGCTGGCACAAGACCATCCCACTCTGTTTTAACAATCACTAATTCTTTACCTAAACCTTCAGCTACTTTTTTTGCAATTTCCACATCATATCCACCTGCATACTCTGCAGAACCATTTATTTTTACTGCACCATTGGAATCATCGTTTTGTGTCCAGTTAAACGGTGCATATCCAGCTTCAAGACCTACCTTAAAAGTATTATCTTTTGATGACCCAGAATCCGAACTAGTACTTGTTCCACACCCCGTTAATAATAGAATGCTAGAAATTAGTAATACAAGAAATAATGGTAATTTGCTTCTCATGCTGTTTCTCCTCCATATTTTTATAAATTTCGACAAAAAAACGACCTGAGATATACTCAGGTCGCAGTAAGTTTGCCCTAAGGTCCTCTCTTTTATCTCAAATGAGATAGCACAACTCAATAAACTGGCGGTTTATTGAGACAGTCCTGCAGCTCTTAACTACAGACCCAGCATGTAATACTGAGGGTATTACAAACTTCGGCGACATTTCCTTCTCCTTAGCATCACTGTTTCCTCAAACTCCACTAAAGACTGTTAAATATCGCGCCTCTACCTCACTAGTAAAAGTGAGGCCTTATTAAATTGTGTTTTTATACTACAATACTATCTATCTATTCGTCAACCACTATTCATTAGTAATATCTAGTAATTCGCACTAGCCAGAAACTATCCGCGACATGAAAACACATAAATCGTCATAGAACATAACACTAAAAGGTTGGTCCGATTCTCCAAATACCAAAGTCGTTTTGCTTCAAAATTTCAGATTTTGTTAGTTTACCAGACGAGACGGATTTAATTTCATCAAAAATAGATTGTCCAACAGATTGAACCGTTTCTTTTCCTTCAATAATGGTCCCAGCATTCAAATCCATATTATCTCTCATACTATTAAACATGGGTGTATTCGTTGAAATTTTAATAACAGGAGCAATTGGCGATCCCGTCGGTGTACCACGACCAGTTGTAAAGAGGACTACCTGTGCACCTCCTGCGACCATTCCTGTAAGCTGTTCAATGTCCTGCCCTGGAGTATCCATCCAGACAAGCCCTTTTTTAGTTGGAATGTCTGCATAGTCAATTAGTTCTTGAAGCGGACTTGTTCCAGACTTTGTAGCTGCTCCGAGTGACTTTTCCTCAAGTGAACTTAGCCCACCAGCGATATTTCCAGGCGTAGGATTACCTGTCCGGATATCAATCCCCATCATGAGCGCTCGACCTTCTGCCTGCTTAATCTTTTCATATACTCTTTCTACGGTACGATCATCAACTGCTCGGTTAGCAAGTAAATGTTCGGCACCGATTAATTCTGTAGTTTCTGCAAGGATTGCAGTTCCACCTGCTTTTACAATTAAATCACTCACATGGCCAACTGCAGGGTTTGCAGATAGACCTGAGCATGCATCCGAACCACCGCATTCCGTTCCAATGATCAATTCACTGACATGACAAGGCTCTCTCATAATTGCAGAGGCATCCTGAACCATCTTTGCTGCAACTTTGGCTGCGTTAGCGATCGTTTGCAAGGTACCTCCATTTTCTTGAATGGAAACAGTCTCAACCGGCTTTCCGCTTTTAGCAATCTCTTCTGCGACACTTCTTGCTTGATGTGTTTCACAACCTAAGCCTAGCACGACTACACCATACACATTTGGATTAAGGCCTACACCAACATAGGTTCGAAAGGTTTGATCATAATCCACTCCAACCTGTGTACAGCCATGTTGATGAATAAAACTTACAGTCCCATGCACAAGCTGGGTAACTTGGTATGCAGCTTGTGTCGCACAGGTGATAGTTGGGAGAATCAACACATGATTACGAACCCCAACTTTTCCATCTGGACGTCTATACCCCATAAAATATTCTTGATTATCCACTTATATCCCCCCTACCACGTGTTCCTTCGAGATTGTGTACATGGACATGCTCTCCTATCTCAATATCACATGAAGCAACACCTATGATTTCACCATATTTATAAATCTTTTCACCTTTTTTAATAGAATCAACGGCAAATTTGTGCCCAAAGGGAATTGAGTGTAAGAGTTTTACATCAATTTTCCTATCACCATACGAAGCAGTAACAAAGATTTTAGCCTCTAGATCTACTAAAACGGTTGCAACATTATCTCTCTCATTCATTAATACAGCCGAAAAACTTTGAGACATGACTCAGCCCTCCTCTATTTTAAAAGATGTTAATCTCATTAGATTTTTTTAATCCTCAGAATCGACATACGGAATCGTTAATGGCCCTAACGGTAGTACCGCTACAGACATGTCTTCTCCATACTTTTCTTTAAGCTGTTCTAACGTTTGTTCAATATTATGTGTTGGCTTCAACATTGCCTGTGTCACTTGTTCATCTGTAAGTAGTGAATACACATACACATCCGCCCATACTTGAATAACAGCCTGCTTTTGCACTTGCCACTGGTCAAATGTTTTAAACTCTGGGTCATTGATCATATCTAGGATTTCTTGTGGAGACTTGGCCATTTTTAAGATATCTCCGTAATTCCCATGGCTTGGAAGCCCATCTGAACATTCTGAAGCGATAATGATCGCTCCCCCTTTTTTCACAATTTTATGAGCAGCACTCATACCTTTTACGGCCTGGTACAGATTCTGATCGAGTGGATAGCCAGAATTTGATGTTATGACGACATCAAAGCGCTGTTCACATTTCGTCATTGCGTGTTCTTTTGCATACGCACAACCTTTGTCATGGGCAGCAATTAATTCCCCAGCAAACACATTTGTAATCTGCTTATCACGATTCAAAGTGACATTCAGCATAAAATGTGGTTTACACATCATGTTAATTTCCCTTGTCATCTCCTGAAGAGGGTTTTTCACCATATTTCCCCATGTTGCTAACGGATCACCAATCATTCTTGCATTATGGAAGGTCATTATCGTTTCAATCCCTGCAATCCCTGGCATGATTCCTTTTGGTCCGCCTGAAAAGCCAGCAAAAAAGTGTGGCTCGATAAAACCCGTTACGATTCGAAAATCTGCTTCCACATATTCTTTGTTTAAATAAACGTCACAACCAAATTTACTATCCCCTACTTTGACAAGTGTTTCCTTATCATGACAATGGTTATTAATAATCCGAATGTTATCAACAACCCATTGACCTAGCATTTGAACGAACTCTTCCTCCGTTTGATCACGATGCGTTCCCGTTCCATTAATAATCACAAAGTTTTCAAGCGGAACATGGTTTAATTCCTTAATTAAAGCCGGAACAAGTTTTTCATTAGGCGTTGGCCGTGTGATGTCACTAATGACGATAGCTACTTTATCGGTTGCTTTCACCATTTCTGCTAATGGTGGTGATCCAATTGGATTTTTGAGGGCCTCTTGTAATGCTCCCATTTCATCCTCTAGACCTGAGGGATTTTGTGGTTCTAAAATAAGAGCATTGTCCGGTACATTAATTGTTAAATTGTCTTTTCCGTAAAGTAATGTTGTTTGCATTTTTTTCTCCTTTTTAACTCATGATGTTTTTTAATAAATAACCACCCCTAGCCTCTTAAATGGCCAGGGGTGGAGCTTGTTTTTTATACTGGTACTCCAGGGTCTTTTGGCGCTCCGGGATTTTCCAGTTTCGCATCAATGCCTTTACTTCTTTGGTATTTATCCATTAGTATAACAGCGATTGGACAAAGAATGGCCGTCGTTAATACAGATATTGATATTTGCATCGTAGCTATGTTCGCAATATCCTGATAGGCTTGAGCTTCAGCAGCACTCATCATACCAGAACCAGCTGCAACAGTCGCAGCCGCTGCAATAGCTGCCGGCGTACCTACAGCATTACCCGCCGTAGACGCTTCAGCCACCGGGGCAATTTGACTTTTCTCTCTAAACAGCTTAAACACGAGAATACCCGTTAACCCTGTTAATACGGTTGTCATAATTCCTAGAAGTAATCCAGCGCCAACAACGCTAGGGTTGAAGAATGTCATAAAGTTCATTCCTGCACCAAGTGCAAATGCAAAGAATGGAACCGGTAAGATTTCTCCTGGAGCCAAAAATTCACGAATTTCAGGGTCAAGATTCCCTAGAAGCATTCCTAGAGCAATAGGTAATAATACTGCGATAAAAGAAATGATTGGGAATTTGGAACCTAATAGGCCCAGTGACATTAATGTAAAAAACGGCCCATCGTTTAATGATAGGACAGATACAGCACCTACATCCGACCTGTTTCCATATTGACCTGTTAGGGCTGCATACATCCCACCGTTTCCATTTGTCATTGCAGCAATGATTGCCAATGTCGATAAACCAAGTAAACCATTCATTGGGTCAAAAAAGTATCCAAACAATAGTCCAACAGCAAGCCCAGTTAAATATTTTGATGTTGTCAGCAAAACTCCTTTTTTCAAAGCAACCCCACCGACTCTAAGATTCATCTGGCTACCTGCGCAAAATAGGAATAATGCAATTAATGTTAATGCACCATTTTTAAATAATTGTTCAGAGAATCCACCAATCCGTAAAAACTCATAATGACCATCGGCAGTTGGAGCAACCCCCAAAGATTTTAAAGCATCCATAACTGCTGGAATGTGCATTTGATCGACTGTATTAAATAACGCCCCCAGCATCAAAGGTACAACCATTAATCCACCTGGTACTTTCTCAATTGTTTGCTTGATTTTCATTCCCATTTACCCCCTCTTTATTGAAAAAATATGTGCGGCTTACCTGCTCAGCTGTAAGTTCTAACAATTCTTTTGACTCTATCATCGCTTCGTCTAAGCTCATTGGACGATTAATAATGCTAAAAACCCCAATGATTCCATATTGATATAAGGTTTGAATTCTTTCACCTATGGAGCCCGCGATAATGATCGTTGGAATATTAAGCTTCTTTGCTGTTTGAGCCACCCCCATGGGAGTTTTTCCATAAGCTGTTTGAAAATCCACCTGCCCTTCCCCAGTAATGACAAGGTCAGCCCCTTTAAGATTTTCTTCAAGCTTGGAGTATTCAATAACGACATCTACCCCTCTTTTCATAGTGGATGGAAAAAACGCTTGAAAGGCTCCTCCAATTCCTCCCGCAGCCCCAGCTCCCGGTCTTTCATGCAACCGGATCCCCGTTACTTGTTCCACTACATTGCCCCAATGAGTAAGGTTTTCGTCCAGGACTCGAACCATTTCATCTGTAGCTCCTTTTTGTGGTCCAAACACATGAGAAGCTCCCTTTTCACCTACAAGTGGATTTTCCACATCAGAGGCAATTAAAAAGTAACTTTCTTGGATTCGTTTATCAAAATGATCCATAAGTACTTCATGTATTTGATTTAAGGCACCGCCACCAAAACCAATTTCCTTTCCAGATTTGTCTAGAATTTGCATACCAAGAGCCTGTAGCATCCCAACACCACCATCATTTGTGGCGGATCCACCGATGGCTAAGACAAAATTTCGATAACCTTTGTCAAGCGCTTTCTTAATTAATTCCCCTGTGCCAAATGTCGTTGCAGTAAGAGGGTCACGCTCAGAACGACTAATTAAATCCAACCCGGATGCACTAGCCATTTCTATAATGCATGTCTCGTTATCACCTAGCACCCCGTAAGATGCTTCGATTGGTTTACCAAGGGGACCTGTTACAGTCACTGAAACTTTATGTCCTTTCGTCGAAGAAACGAGATTCTCCATCGTTCCTTCTCCCCCATCCGCCACAGGTATTAACTTTGTTTCTGCATTCGGATAGGCATTTTTTATTCCCTTTTCAATTGATATGGCCGCTTCCATTGCAGTTACACTGCCCTTAAAGGAATCTGGCGCAATTATGATCTTTATTTTGTATCCCCCCTACGCAAACGCTTACAATATTCTGTTTATTTAATTATAATGTACTTGCATCAATTCTTCTTTATATGTAGAATACAAATAATTATATAAATTTGAATGATTTTTTGTATTCAATAACTAAGAGGAGAATTAAATGATTACTAGGGAAATTGCTGAGATGTTAGTAAAAGAAACTTCGAAGGTCATGAACCTGAATATCAATATCATGGATGAAGAAGGAGTTATTATTGCAACGAGTGACCCCTCTCGTCTAGATTGGATCCACGAAGGTGCATTAGAAGTTGTTAAAACTGGAAAGGCACTTGAAATTACATCAGAAAATCAAGGCCAACTTCGTGGCACACAGCAAGGAATTAATTTACCGATTCATTTTCATGGTGAGGTTGTCGGAGTCATCGGAATTACAGGGGAACCCCACATAATAGGAGACCGTGGAGGCCTTGTTAAAATGATGGCTGAATTAATGATTAAGCAAGCTTACATGGCTTCCCAAACGGAATGGCGCCAAAAAACGAAAGAAACGATTATCGAAGAACTTTTGAAGGAGAAACCGAACACAATTAATATTGAACGCTGGCTTAGCCTACTTAATATGAAGCTTACTGGTCCTTTCGTCGTTAGCTTAATTGAGATAGTTGATTATTCTCTTTCAAGTCACTTGCTTATCAAAAATACAGAAGAAGCGGTTGGAAAAGAAGAAGTGTTGGCAGGATTTATTCATGGCAATAAATTGTTGCTACTATTAACTCGGGTCACTCACGAAGGTGCAAAAAAGAAGTTAACTTCCCTTTGTAAAGAATTTGAAAAAATGAAGGTTCACGTTCGTTTAGCATTTTCTCCACTCATTCACCACCTTCTACAGATTAATCAGGGTTATCATGAATGTGAAATTGCCTTAGCCATCAGTAAACCTGAACAAAGAATCATTTCATATACCGACATTGAACCGAAGGCACTCGTTCACCAAATTGATCCAAAGCTAGCAAAACAGTTTTCCGAAAGAATACTAGAAAGCAAGGGTGACCTTATCAATCATTTTGATACGCTTCAAGCATTCTTTGACTCGAATTTAAATATAAAGGAAACTGCGAAAAAACTTTACATTCATCGCAATACTCTCATTTACCGTCTTAACAAAATAAAAACAGAAAGCGGCTATGACCCACAAAACTTTCATGATGCCTTTCTATTGCAAATGGTCATTTGGCTACATAATGGAACTTGCTCTCCCCCGCAGTGAAAGGTGGAGAGCTTTTATAATTCGACAAAAATATTGGTAATTCGACAAAAACGATTGACCTTTTATTCATATACATATAGAATTTGTACATATTTTCAAAAAATGAGGGTTAGCATGAAAAATATATTATTCAGGAAAAAAGATCTCGGAGAGTTATTGAAAAAAAACGGAGATATCCAGCTACCGCAAACATTAGGTGCCTTTGATTTAATGCTACTTGGAGTGGGTGCCATTGTAGGAACGGGTATATTCATTCTTCCTGGGACAGTAGCCGCGGGGCACGCAGGACCAGGTATCGTTTTTTCATTTATTATTGCTGCGATAGTCTGCGCATTGGCAGCTTTGTGCTATTCAGAATTTTCCTCATCCGTACCAGTAACGGGTAGTGCATATACGTATGTTTACGTTGTATTTGGAGAAGTAGTCGCTTGGTTAGTTGGATGGGCTTTACTATTGGAATATGGCCTAGCCGTTGCAGCAGTTGCAACTGGTTGGTCTGCATATTTAAGTGCTTTATTAGAAGGTTTTAATATTACCATTCCAAAAGCCATTTCAGGTTCTTTTAATCCAGCAGATGGAACATATATAAATATACCTGCTATAGTCATTATATTTGCTACTGCTTATTTATTAACACTCGGAATAAGAGAATCTACAAAGATTAATATGATTATGGTATTTATTAAAGTAGGTGTTATTCTCTTATTTATTGGAGTAGGTATTTTTTATGTAGAGCCTGCTAATTGGCAACCATTCTTGCCCTTCGGAATGAATGGCGTGATAAGTGGGGCAGCCCTTGTTTTCTTTGCTTATCTTGGGTTCGATGCTGTTTCATCAGCTGCTGAAGAGGTAAAGAACCCACAACGTAATATGCCAATAGGAATTATTGGTTCGTTATTTATTTGTACAATTCTTTATGGAGCTGTTTCCCTTGTTTTGACTGGGATGGTTTCTTACACAAAGCTGAATGTAAGTGATCCAGTTAGCTACGTGATGCAAATCGTTCATCAAGATTGGGTGGCTGGTGTTATTTCACTTGGGGCTGTTGTCGGGATGATGACAGTGATACTCGTTATGTCATACGGAGGAACTAGACTTCTTTACGCGTTTGGCCGTGATGGATTGCTGCCGAAAAGTATGTATGAACTTAGTAAAAAACATAAAACACCCGTTAAAAACACATGGGTATTTGCAGCAATTGTAGCTTTTTGTGCCGGCTTCATTCCGTTATCAAAGCTAGCAGAACTAGTAAATATGGGAACATTACTTGCATTTACAGTTGTCTCAATTGGTATTCTTTACTTAAGAAAAAATAAGAGTCTCCCATCCAATGGGTTTAAAGTACCGTTCTATCCATTCTTACCGATTCTTTCATTCTTATTATGTTTATTCTTAATGACCCAGCTCTCTGTCTTTACTTGGATTGCATGTGGTGTTTGGTTTTTATTTGGATTACTTTTCTATTTTGTCTATGGTAAAAAACATAGCGTAATGAATAAAGATAAGGAAAGATAAGAAGTGAGGCTGGGACATAACTAGCTTCGAATAGT
>NZ_NSEB01000014.1 GCF_002734215.1 Fredinandcohnia onubensis | reverse complement strand
CTTTAGAATTAAACGTTGACGCTTGTATTATGTTTAGTTTTCAAAGAACTAATTTGGAGCGGGTGATGAGAATCGAACTCACGACATCAGCTTGGAAGGCTGAGGTTTTACCATTAAACTACACCCGCATATATTAAATTTCGTCTGGTCGGGAAGACAGGATTCGAACCTGCGACCCCTTGGTCCCAAACCAAGTGCTCTACCAAGCTGAGCTACTTCCCGATATAAAATGGCGCGCCCGAAAGGAGTCGAACCCATAGCCTTCTGATCCGTAGTCAGACGCTCTATCCAATTGAGCTACGGGCGCATATTCATCGGTGATTTGAAATCAGCGACTTTTCTATAATAGCATCTTGCAAACTTAATTGCAAGTACTTTTTTAAAAAACTTTTTTTGGTGCGGTCGAGAAGACTCGAACTTCCACGGGATCAACTCCCACTAGGCCCTCAACCTAGCGCGTCTGCCATTCCGCCACGACCGCGAATACATTAAACACAGTGCGGGTGAAGGGACTCGAACCCCCACGTCAAAGACACTAGATCCTAAGTCTAGCGCGTCTGCCAATTCCGCCACACCCGCATTTATTGATATAAATGGTGAGCCATGAAGGACTCGAACCTTCGACCCTCTGATTAAAAGTCAGATGCTCTACCAACTGAGCTAATGGCTCGTGCAATGTTTTTTGATAACTGTTCGTAATCAAAATGGCTGGGCTAGCAGGATTCGAACCTACGAATGACGGAGTCAAAGTCCGTTGCCTTACCGCTTGGCTATAGCCCATTGAATAAACTTCATGAAATTTCTTCTTCGAATATGCTTCATGAACTTTCACCGCAAGAGGATATTTTGGGTTATTTCAGTAGGAAATAACACGAAATATCATCGACATTACTAAGTAGCAATCGCAACTTAAATAATGGTGGAGGATGACGGGATCGAACCGCCGACCCCCTGCTTGTAAGGCAGGTGCTCTCCCAGCTGAGCTAATCCTCCATGTTTTAGAGATAGAAATGGGAGGTAAGATTTTATCAATCCTACATCCCATCATTAGTATGACCCGTACGGGATTCGAACCCGTGTTACCGCCGTGAAAGGGCGGTGTCTTAACCGCTTGACCAACGGGCCATTTAGAATCTGGCGGAGAAGGAGGGATTTGAACCCTCGCGCCGCTTACGCGACCTACACCCTTAGCAGGGGCGCCTCTTCAGCCACTTGAGTACTTCCCCATTGGCTCCGCAGGTAGGACTCGAACCTACGACCGATCGGTTAACAGCCGATAGCTCTACCACTGAGCTACTGCGGAATAATGTGACGACATTACTTATTATAAAAACAGACTTCCTTGTTGTCAAGAGCATCTATTTTTTTCTTGTTCAACCGTTTTGCGGCGACTTTTATAATTTATCACATGATTAATCCTGAGTCAAACTTTTTTTGCTTCCATTAATTTCCCTGAGCATTTTCCACAAACGTACCGTTTTGTATCGATCCTTCTTTTCCTTACATATCCTAGCCCACAGCTTGTACATGTATACAAGTATTGCTTTGACATTTTTCTCCTTGTGACAGATTCTAATGGTTTACAGAATCGGGGAGCGTCCACTGCATTTAAGAGATTGCGAAAGTCACGATCGCGATGCTGATATCCTTTTCCCTCAAGATGCAAATGATAATGGCACAGTTCATGCTTAATAATCCCGACTAGTTCTTCGATTCCACGTTCTTGATAATATTTTGGATTCAGTTCAATATTGTGAGATTTTAGAAGATACCTGCCACCTGTAGTTTGTAATCGATTGTTAAAAGTGGCTTTGTGAAGAAATGGTTTGCCGAACAGTTCTAAAGAAACCTCTTCCACTATTTTTTGTAGTTCAAACTGTTCCATGTTTTTTTCATCCTTTCTATCCTTTTCGAACAGGACGTACTGTATCTGCATACACTATATATACTCAAACCTATAGTTTGGTAACTTCATCACTATAGTATCATTTTTTTATTTTTTGGAGGGTAAAAGTTTATTAACGAGGAGGTTTAACCCATGCCTACTTGGCTTCAAAACCAAATGAAACGTGCCTACTATGAGAAAAATCGATACCAAATTAAATTATTGAATCAATGCTGGTATTTTTATAGAAAAAAACACTGCTCGTAAGCAGTGTTTTTAGATTTATTAGTTTTGTGGCGGTAGCATTGTTAATGCCACTCTTCCTTTTTTAACATCTACGTCATCTATCCAGACCGTTACAACATCTCCGACTGATACTACATCAAGTGGATGTTTTACGAAGTTATTACTAAGTTTTGAGATATGGACTAAACCATCCTGCTTCACTCCGATATCAACAAACGCTCCAAAATCTACAACATTTCGAACAGTTCCTTCAAGCTCCATTCCTTTCGCAAGGTCTTCAAGCTTAAGGATGTCTTTTTTAAGTAATGGTTTTGCCAGTTCATCACGTGGATCACGTTCAGGGCTTACTAACGCTTCTGTAATATCGTGAATGGTGATTTCGCCAATTCCCATTTGAGCAGCCACTTCCTCTGCTACGATAGATGAAATGGCTTCTCTTAAACTATCCGTACCAAGGTCATTACTCGTTAAACCATATTTCGCAAGAAGTTTTTTCACTTCCTTGTAGTTTTCCGGGTGAATTCCTGTACGGTCTAATGGTTCATTACCATCAACAATACGAAGGAAACCAATACATTGTTCATACGTTTTTGCACCTAGGCGTGGAATGTTCTTTAACTCGCTTCTGTTCGTGAACTTCCCTTGTTCCTCACGTTTTTTGACGATGTTGTTTGCAACAGCTTTGGATAGGCCAGCTACATATTGTAATAAAGATGGGGATGCTGTATTCACATTCACTCCAACCTTGTTAACTACCGTTTCAACGACGAAGGTTAGCTGGTCATTTAGTTTTTTCTGAGAAACATCATGCTGGTATTGACCTACTCCCACTGACTTCGGATCAATTTTCACTAGTTCTGCTAATGGATCCTGAAGTCTTCTTGCAATGGATACCGCACTTCTTTCTTCAACTTGGAAATCAGGAAACTCTTCTCGTGCTATATCGGATGCTGAGTACACACTTGCACCCGCTTCATTCACGATAATATAGAAGATTTCTTGATTTACTTCTTTTAAAACATCAGTGACAAATTGCTCTGTTTCTCTTGAGGCTGTACCATTTCCGATTGCCACCATTTCAACCTTAAATTCTTGGAGAATGGATTTGATTTTCTTAACCGCCTCTTCTTTTTTGTTCACTGGCGGGTGAGGGTAAATGACATCTATTTTTAAAACTTTCCCAGTTTCATCAACAGCAGCTAGTTTACATCCTGTTCGATAAGCAGGGTCAACTCCTAGAACAACCTTACCTTTTAGTGGTGGCTGTAAGAGTAGATTACGAAGGTTTTCTGAGAAAATGTGAATGGCTCTATCTTCTGCCTTCTCCGTCAACTCTTTTCGGATTTCTCTTTCAATTGAAGGCTGAATCAAGCGTTTATAGCTATCTTCAATTGTTTCTACGATATATGGAGTTACTGGTGAATTTTCCTTCTTTACGATTTTCCGATGTAAGAAGGTTACAATTCGGTCAAGAGGTGGTTCAATTGATACACGTAAGATTCCCTCTTTTTCACCGCGATTCATCGCTAGTACACGGTGTGGAACTACCTTATGAATAGGCTCCTTGTATTCATAGTACATTTCGTAGACATTTTTTTCGTCTTTTTCTTGATCCTTTACCACTGTTTCAATTGTGCCTTGTTTGAAGGTTTCATTGCGGATCCATTGGCGGAAAGTCGCGTCATCCGAAATCCACTCAGCAATAATATCTTTAGCCCCCTGGATAGCATCTTCAGCACTGAGTACTTCTTTTTCCTCTGAAATGAACCCGGTAGCATATTGTAAGACATCTACATTCATTGGGAAGGTATATAACCATTCTGCAAGTGGCTCGAGTCCCTTTTCTTTTGCCACGGTCGCTTTTGTACGACGCTTTTGCTTATATGGCCTGTATAAATCCTCAACTTGTTGTAGCTTTGTCGATTTCATGATTTCTGCTTGAAGCTCATCAGTTAGCTTTCCTTGTTCAGAAATGAGTCGAATGACCTCTTCTTTTCGTGTCTCAAGGTTCTGTAAATACGTCCATTTTTCTTGTACATCTTTAATTTGTACTTCATCTAAAGAACCTGTCAGTTCTTTACGATAACGCGCTATAAAAGGTACGGTATTGCCTTCATCTAAGAGGTTAATCACACTATGCACTTGCTTTGTTGTAATTCCAATTTCTTTGGCGATGGTTTTTACCATCATTTCATTTGATTGCAATGTTTGTGTCAAAACTGTTTTCCTCCTACTTTCACTTCTAACCCTTATCTATTCTACCAAAATTAACTCATCCAAGTACTGCTTCTCGAAGCTTTTTAATGGCATTTCGTTGGATGCGTGACACATGCATTTGTGAAACCCCAACTATACTTCCCGTCTCTCTTTGACTCTTCTCTTGAATATACGTGTAGTAGAGAATTCTCTTTTCACGATTAGAAAGCACATGGAGAGCATTATTTACATCTAATCTTTTCAATACTCTCTCGTAAGCTCTATCCTTCTTACCTACTGTTTCTATGATCGCTTTGCCTTCAGACTCTTGGTCAATCGGCATTTCAATTGATTTTGAATAATAAGCTTGTCCAAGTTCCATTGCTTCTAGGACTTCCTTTTTATCTACATGAAGATGATTTGCGATTTCATGTACCTCTGGTGTCCTTTGCAAGGCTACTGTAAGTTCTTCTGTTGCCTTTTTTATTTTAATTCCGAGTTCCTTTGCCCCTCTTGGCACATGTACACTCCATGTTTTATCTCGTAAATAATGTTTAATTTCACCAATAATTGTTGGTATAGCAAAGCTATTAAAGCTCCTTCCAACCGTTTGGTCGAATCTTCGAATCGCACCTAAAAGCCCAATTCTTCCTACTTGGACAATATCTTTGTGAAACGCTCTGCCTTTAGAGTATTTCCAAGCAATTGAATGAATCAAATTTTCATACTTCTCAACGATTTCCCTTTCTATTGCATTTGAGCCAGTTTTTTGGAAGTCCTGTATCAGCCTTTCTACTTCGTCTCGTTTCGGATTTGTAGATTGCCTTTCCATTATTTTTCACCGCTCTCTCTTTATTTTTTTCGAAAGGTATTTAAGGATAATCCCTTATTATGTACTTCGATAGAAAAGATGTGATATCCTTCACATTTCAGGATTTGTTACATAAGTAAAATGTTTTTGCAATATATTATGTAGCCGGTATTTATAGGATCAAAGACTAAGAACGTCACATCCTGCGGGACTAATAAATAAAATAAAAGAAGCTACCACGGGGTAACTTCTCATAGGCGTATCACATATAAATAAATGAATTAAAAATCGATGAGTCCTAAACTAATTTGTAAGGCATCATCCACTCTGTCCATCATCTCTTCATCGAGATGTGTTATCTTATCGGTTAGACGCTGCTTATCGATTGTACGAATTTGTTCTAACAGAATAACTGAATCGCGCTCAAATCCATAACGCTCCGCATCGATCTCAACATGGGTTGGGAGCTTCGCTTTTTGAATTTGTGCAGTTATGGCTGCGACAATGACTGTGGGACTAAACCGATTCCCGATATCGTTTTGGATGACAAGAACAGGACGAACGCCTCCTTGCTCTGAGCCAACAACTGGGGAGAGGTCTGCAAAATAAACGTCGCCACGTTTTACAATCAAATGATTACCCCCCGCTAACTAAGCGTTCTACGGTGTGGTCAGCCTCAGATTCAGCTAAAAAAGCCTCCGATGCAATAGTAAGGTTGATTTTTGCCATTTCCATGTAACCGCGTCTCATAGATTCTGTAATTTGACGCTTCTTTCTCTCACGTAGATACATTTTTGTAGCTTGATAAATCAGTTCATTACGGTTACCGTTTTCTTGTTTCACTAGGCCATCCAACTCACTAATTAGGTTTTGTGGTAATCGTACTAGAATTTCTGTTGTTGCGCTGGATTCAGACACAAACATACACCTCCACCAACTTGCCACCAATATTCTACTCCAATCTTAATAATACCATTATTATGATTGGATGCAAAGCTTAATCCATTAATTCTTAATTATTATCGACATATACAATTGGTTTTTATGCATAGGATTTACAAGGTTTCCAGAACCTGCATTTATTTTCGCGCATAAAAAAAGAAAGTGATCCAACGTGTACAACCATTGTACTATTTTCTCTACTAGTAATGTCTTAATAACGGATTTCTCACTTCAATTATTCTCTTATTTCTTAAAAAAATACGTGGAACCCGAAAACTTATCGTGCATGTAACTTCGTAGTTGATCGTTTCAAGAGCACTTGCCACATCGTCTACACTAATAAATCTGTTATTTTGCTCCCCGATTAAAGTGACTTTTGTGCCTACCGGAAGTTTATTTGGAAGTCGAACCATAAATTGGTCCATGCAGACACGGCCAATGATTTGACAGAGTTCACCGTCAATTAAAACGTTCGTATTTTGTAGTTTTCGAATCCAACCATCGGCGTAGCCGACTGGAACTGTCCCGACCCACATATCTTCATCTGCTGTAAAAGTTGCCCCATAGCTTACTTTTTCGCCTTTTGAAATTTGTTTTACATGGACGAGTTTGCTATGGAAAGAAAAGGCTTGCTCGAGCTCGCAAGGCAGTTGATCTTTTATTTCCGGTGATGGGGTCATTCCATACATCCCAATTCCCAGTCTTACCACATTGAATACTTTATCAGGAAAACGATAGCCAGTTGCACTATTTCCACAATGAATTAGCTTCGGTTTGTTTGGAATCCACTCAAGCATTTCCAGGAAATTCCGATATTGTTGATCAAAATAAGATGTATCAATTTCGTCTGCTGTTGCAAAATGAGTAAAAACACCATCGAGTTGAAGTTGAGGACTTTGTTCAACTTTCTTAAGAATCGTTTGTATTTCCCCTTTTTCTTTAACTCCAAGGCGTCCCATTCCTGTATCAAGTTTTAAGTGAAGGGTAAGTGGAGTATTGCCTTGATAGTTTTTTAATACCTCATCAAGCCACTCCTCGCTATAAATGGTGAGCGAAATATTGTGTTCTGCTGCAATCACAACGTCAGTTGGACGTGATGCTCCAAGTACCAGAATCGGTGCATCTATTCCTCCATGGCGTAGAGAGATTGCTTCATCAATAAAAGCAACTGCAAGATAGGTAGCCCCCGCTTCAAGGGCCGTTTTTGCTACCTCCACGTCTCCGTGTCCATATGCATTTGCCTTAACGACTGCCATTACGTCCACTTGTTCTGGTAAAAACCCTTTCATGTTTTTTACATTCTCAAAAACACAATCTAAATCCACTTCAACCCAAGTATCACGATAAAAATGGGTAGAGTCCATGAATAAACACCTTCTTAGATTATTAACTACTATATGAATTCGATTATTAAACTTAGTTGTGTCCATGTCAATGGTAGTTTTTCATCATACCCATCTTAACATATGACGAAAAAAAGAAAATATGTTGAAGAAAAATCTCAATACATGGCAAAAACCCCTTTGGGTGGTCAAAGGGGTCTTAAAATATTTTTATTTAAAAATTAACACCTTACCTACTGTGCCATCAGCACTTTGGCCAACAACACGGAATTTCAGACCGTATTCAGGAATGTTTCGTCCTGCGTCGACTAAGCCTGGGTTACTGTAGTCGGCACTATCATCAAATAAAGGTGTGCGTTGGGTGAAGTTGTCCTTCATTGTTATCCCCAATAATTCAGTATAATCTAGTAACATTTTTTCAGATTTATCTAAACTAAATGTAGCGTCATGGAGCTGGTAGCGTGATGAACCCACTTCCTTATCACTCCAGTAATTTGTATGTTGATCAGCATCAACTATGCCTAAGAAACCGTCACCAGGATGTTCGCCAGTCCAGTTGTTATCGTAGGTTTCATCTACATACCATACTAATAAACCTTTATCGTATGACATTAAGCTTGCACCACGACGGATATTGGAAAGACCTTTGTCTACACCATTATGAGTTCTCCATTCTAATAGGTAGTAGTGGCTAGTCAAATAAGTACCATCGTGTTTCTCAAAACCGTCTAATGTAAATTTTTTTATTTCCTCCGCTCCATCAAAAAAGATTTCCTGATTATCAGCAGTAACTTTTATGCCATCTACAAAGAAGCCATCGAGACTTGTATACCAGTCTGTCATAGAGCGGAATTGAAGCTTAATTTCCTTACCAGCATACTTACTAATATCAATAGTCTCATGAACCCAACCGTTACTTGAACCAGTGTAGCCTGGTAGGTTTTCCTTAATTGCGGGGTAGCCATCAGGATCAAGAGTTGTTGATGTTCTTTCACTTGAAAGTGACTCCCATGTTTCACCACCATCAGTTGAGATTTGAACCATTGCATAATCCCAATCCTGTTCGATGTTATACCACGCATCGAAATCTAGAGTTGCATTTTTAGCATTTGTCAAGTCAACCGTTGCTGACATTTTATGGTCTACTTCGTCTCCCTTACCTCCAAAATATTGGAATGCACCTTCAGCAGGAGTATTTAACTTATTTAACTTTTCCGGCAAGTCTACACGAACAGCATCATTGTTCGTACCTTTAGTTACCGCTTCGTCTATAAGTACTGTTTCTCCTTTATTCGTGATGTCGTCCGCATGAAGTGTTGTTCCACTTAACCAGTTTCCACCATGCCACCCTTGTAACTGTTCCTTAGCATAGGCACTCATACCAGGTGGTTCTGTTCCAGGGATAGCTCCGGCCCAGCTTCCAGCAGCCATAAGTGACCAAAATTCAATGGCTTCTCCTGCTCCGCTATAAATCGTGTCATATTCATCTGGAAGACCTAAGTCGTGACCGTATTCATGTGCAAATACACCTACTGCTCCATCCTCAGGTTCAATTGTATAATCCCAAGCAGCTAACGCTCCACCCCAGCGGCCACTTTTTGATACTCCTCCGGGTACACCAACAGGATCAGTACCAAGTTTGGAGCGATGTGACCAAATAGCATCTGCACCAAGAGCTCCTCCGCCCGCTTCTTCTCCTACACCTGAATGAATAACCATTAAGTGATCAATAATTCCATCTGGTTCATCGTAAACTCCGTCACCATCATAATCATCACGATCCCAAACATCGTATTCACTTAAGTCTACATTAGGATCTTGTGCTGCTTTGCTAAGTGCTTCATATACAAGTAATTGTGGGAAGTAATCATTTCCATCAGGAGCAGGATCATTATGACCATAGTAAGCAGCAGGCAAGTCTGCTGTATACCAACCAGCTACTTCTCCCTCTACTGAATAACTACCACCTGATTGTTGCTCATAATATTGCTTCATAGAGATCACATTTTCTCCACTTGGTCCTACAAATCCGTTATCTCCAAAGATCATATTTTGAAAGTGTTCGTCTTTATAGTCTTCATAATACATGTCCGTTTCACCGGGTTTAATTGAATTATGAGCGTAATCAGGAAAATCAATTTTCAGGACAAGGACCTTATCAGTACGAACTTCACCATTGTAAGATTCTTCTTGGACTGAATCAACCGTATTTTTCTTAGCTTGTCCCAACTTGTTACCCTTGCCATTTTTCAATCCGTTCTCAGATTTATTATCATCTGATTTCATACCCACTTTAAGTGTTTTTCCGACTACTTTTGGTTTTGTTTTATAAGCATTTTCAGCTTTTGCCCTTAAGAAAGCCCCCAACACCTTCTCCGCTTCTGCTGGGGTAGCGTCTTTTGCAATTTTGCCATTTTTCTTGAGCATTTCAATGAGTTTTTCATCGTTTGCGATTCCTAAGTCGATTGGTGAGCCTTGTGAAGCTAGTTTTGAGGATACATCTGATGCGCTAGCGTTTGGTGACATGGCTGGACCTGCTAATAGTCCAACGCTTAATGATAATGCAAGTGCTGTGGAAAAAATCTTTTTTTTCTTCAATTTTATACCCCTCCAAATATCTGTTTTTAGTTCCGTACACTTTGTCCTAAGTTTCTTACGATCCCAGCTCCCTTCCATACTTGGACATGTCTCGCTTAAATAATGTAACAGAGTCTTTTAAAAAAATTTGTAGAAATTCAATATATAGAACTTTTTTCGTTCGTTAAATTCTACGTTCTATCAACTTCATCCGACAGCATCTTTCGGTTTCTGAAATAAATTCCAAAGGATGCTGTCGATATTTAGAGACAAAAAAACAGACCCGATTATTCGGGCCTGGGTTCGGAGTTTATTTTACAGCCTTGCCTTGTACTGTACGTGCAACTGAGATTAACTCTTCTTGAGTTAGATCATCTGATGCAATCATAAATTCTGCACCGTTGTGTGTCCATGAAATAGCCTTATCTGTAAGAGTACCAACTGTGAATCCAAGGTCAACAGGCTCACCGCTTAATGAAATCGTTGTAGCAACCTCAGCAACCCGGGCATTTTCTTGGATCAATGTGAAGGTCTTCTCTCCACCGAAAGTCATAATGACTCGTGTTCCGTTTTCCGTTTCGATTTTCTTTTCTTCTTTTAACTCAACACCAGCAAGTGCATCCTCTGAAGGATATAGAACTTCAAGTGGTTGTTTATCAACCTCACCCATAACTGGAATTTCACCTATATTGGCAGAAGACATATTCTTCTCAACATCAAATGCTGACTTATCAAAGCTTGCATCAAATTCAACCTTAGTGAATTCAACTAACAATAATACTTTACGATCAGGATCCATTACCTTTACAGATACTGGAGCTAAGTCCTTTTTGCTAAATGTAATTTCTTGTTTTGGCAGCATATTATTATTTTTGTAATTTGTTTTTGTTTCAAAGATGTATTGATCCTTTGTAGCTGTAAATTTCGCTTCTGGATCTTCCTGAACATCATGTACTAAAGATTCAAAAAGATAAGCTTGGCTGCTGTTTTCTGGCCAGTCACTTTGGAATCGGAAGCTTTTGTTAAGAGCAGGTGTCAGAACAAATACGCCTTCTTCATTACGTAAAATCATCTGGCTTTGGTCTTTTTCTGCATTCTTAAGGTTTACACGATAGAATGTCGGCTCCTTGTGCCAAATTTCCACTTCGTATACTTGTGGATCATTGCCTGTTTGAAGCGTCATCTTCGCATCTGCCTTATAGCCAGTCATTTTTTGGACCTTTGCATCTAATGCACTAACCACATCTTCCTGTGATTTTTCCCCACATGCTGCGAGTACAAGGGCAATGAGTAGCCCTAATAACAACAAAAATACTTTTTTCTTCATTTCCTCTTCAACCCCTTTGCCTCTTATCGCCTATTGGTTGAGACAAAGTGTATTATGTGACGAACAGGTAAGGAATCATTTCCGTGCGTATTAGGACCCCATCATTTTCCTAGTGTTCTTTCCAACTCAACTTTGCAGCTTACTTACTAAAGCATGTAAACTAAGTGAAAATCACACCGTTCATCATATTCATACACCTTGTCTCACCTACCGCACTAAAAATATATGAGGCAAAGTTGTGTAATATGCAGACTAGCTTGACAAGCTTTCAAGAATTACTTGCGCAACGGCATAATCTTTACTGTGCGTAATGGATAAATGGGCCTTTTGATTCATTGGTTTTGTAAGGACTGGCTTACCTTTTTCATCTGATAAAACTTCAATATCTAAAAAACTCAAATTCTCACCAATTCCAGTTCCAACAGCCTTTGAATATGCTTCCTTTACGGCAAACCGACCTGCAAGAAACTCAACCTGGCGGGACTCAGAAAGACGAAAAAATTTTTCTTTCTCTGCATTTGTTAATATTCGATCTACGAACTTTTTCTGTCTATGTAAAATTTTTTTAATTCTTTCAAGCTCCACAATATCAATACCTGTTCCAATGATCATTTCAAAATCCTTTCTTCTATAAAAAAGCTTTCAATCATAAGATGGTACAAACCGTTAAAGGATGTTCGCCATCTTTTGAAGAATATAGTACGATAAGATAACTACACAAAGGAGTTATAAGATGTTTATAAGAACTGAAAGCTTTCGTCAATTTTTACGATTATATCCTATTATATCAATATTAATCGGGATTCATATTTTTCTTTGGTTGCTGATTTTTTTATCTCTTCCATTTGGAACAACTCTTATGCAGCACATGATTGGGTTTAATTTCTTAATTTCTGAAGGCGAGTATTGGAGATTAGTCACTCCCATTTTTGTCCATAGTGGGTTTGGCCATATGTTGTTTAATTCATTTTCACTTGTCTTGTTTGGGCCTGCGTTAGAAAGCATGTTAGGTAAATTCAAATTTATCGTTGCCTATCTTTTAACGGGGATAGCTGCAAACCTAGCAACCTTTTACATAGAGCCACTAGAGTTTGCCCATGTTGGTTCTTCAGGGGCTATCTTTGGATTGTTTGGTATTTACTTATATATGGTCTTGTTCCGCAAAGACTTGATTAATCAAATGAATTCGCAGCTCATCATGACGATTTTAATTATTGGTCTAGTCATGACATTTATAAATTCAAATGTCAATATTATCGCCCATATCTTTGGATTCCTTGCTGGCGCTATTGTTGCACCACTCATTTTACCGAATACCTCAGGTCAGCCACAGGTCATTATGGCAGGAAATTCATCTTACAGACCACGAATGAGGATTCCTAGACAATTTTCTACCAAACACATTATTTGGTTGATTATTATTATCTTAGTAATTCTCGGAATTTTCCTCTAAAAAATTCAAGAGCTAAAGCGGAATGGCTTTAGCTCTTTTTAATCATTCATCGATATATCTTCTGTTATTGTCTTGTTTCGTTTTCTGTACCATTCCCAAATGATCCAGCAATCGGAAATCTGCAGATCCTTCACTTCAAACCCTTTGCCTGCGACTGCTGATTTAATAAAGGTCTTAACTGATCCAAGGTCTTTTTTCCTTTGGAAGTGGGATTGTTTCTTGTCCAAGGATTGGATACGCTTTTTGTGATGAAGAACGGTTACTTTGCTAAAAAAGCGAAACTGCAATGTTAACTGGTCCTCTTCTATCTTCCAGCCAGCTACTTTATAGCGGCTATAGCCAAGCATTGCCCCAATTGGTAAAAGAAGCAGACCTAGGTAGCCCCAAGAACTAAAGACATAGGACAACATGACAATTGCCGGGACAAGTGCTAGAAAAGGCAACATCCCCCTAAACATATATCTCCACTTTGCATTGGAAGGTGCGTAATTTTCAATTTCTTGCATCTGATAGTCAGGAACAAAATGATGTAACAAATGATTAATAGCATCTTTCTTTACTAAAGGAAAAAGCACTGTTGAGAAATCTTCTCCTTTATTAATCGAGCCACCCGCACTTTCAATATACACCGTTGCATAGCCTAAAGGCTGCCTGATTAAATTCTCACCAATACGTATCGCCTGTATCCGTGTTAACGGGATGGTTGTCTGCTTTTTTTCAATCAATCCTCTACTTATAAAAAGCTCATCTTCTCGTTTTACGACTGTAAAATTGGCGTAGCGAAGGGTCATAATTAAAATTCCAACTAACCACGCGATCAATAAGAACAACGCAATTAACACAAAGATATAGAATAAAATTGATAGACTGACATATTTTTCAATCGTATTATATAGTTTTTCAAATGGTAAATATTCTGCAAACTGACTCAGAAATGCAAGTACACCGGAAATAACAATCCCGATTCCCCCTGAGGTAGATGCAAGGACAAGCAGTTCCTTTGGTGTAATTTGATAGGTAAATCTCATTTTTTGAGTTTCGGTTTCTTCTTCCTGTTGCTTTTTCGAACGAGATAAGATTTCACGTAATTGATTGGCTTCTTCTTCTTTAATAGCCGTTAGAACAGCCTCAGCCTGCATGCCCCCACCGGCTGTTTCAACCTGTAGTTTTACCAATCCAAAGATTCGTTGAATAATACCAGCGGAAACATCTATCGTTTGAATTCGTTCAATAGGTATATAGCGCTTTTTACGGATAATCACTCCATATTCAATTCGTAACTCTCCGTTTTCAATCCGATAGGTGTATCGATACCAATGCAAGATCCCATAGATCAACATTAATAGAATAAAAGCAAAAGCACCTAATATATAATATTTTTCAAAATCATCGCCCGGCCCTACAAAAAAGAGGAATATTAAAGGGAGTATCATCTCCTTAAGCTGCTTTAAGAAACTTAAAATGCCAGCAACCGGGTGCATTCGGCGTGATTCAAACATCATCTTCATCCACCCTTGCTAATCTTGAGATTGAGTCACGCAACTGGTCTGCTTCCTCCAAATCAAGTGCTGGTATTTCATGAACTGTTGCCGCTGTCGAAATGGTAACAGTAGCTAAACGATGTTTACGCAACAACGGTCCTTGCTGGGTATCAACGTGTTGGACGCGGTTCATTGGGATAATTGTTCTTTTCACAATGAAAACGCCACGTTGGAGGTCAATTTCATGTTCATGTACCTCATATCTCCAACGCTTCCACTTTAGCTTCGGTAAAATGAAAATCGTTAATATTGATTCAATAATGCAAAGTATTAGTAGGCCTGTTAAAATCCAGTACGTCCAATCAAAAATAATCGTAAGGACTAAGACAGTTATGGCTAAACTCCAACCAATCATAGACGAAATGATTGCAGATGTTTTCCATACTGTTAAGGCACGTGTACTAATCCGATTTTTTGGGATGTCCCTCATAATCCAACAAACCCTTCTCAATTGGAATATTATTCTTACCAACCTTTTCAGTATAAATGATTTTGAGAAAATTTGACATAAGAAAAAACAGTACTTTTAGTGTGACACTCCAGTAATAATCGGACTAATCTAATACACAAGTACATTCTAGAGGTTATGAAGAGGACTTCGACCAGAATCTCTTACGCTTTTCCCCGTCATCTTCGTTATGAAGAGGATTTCAGCCAGATTCTCTTACACTTTTCCCCTTCATCTAGGTTATGAAGAGGACTTCGACTAGGATTTTTTCTACTTTTCCTCTTCATATATCGCTATGAAGGGGATTCCAATCAGATTCTTTACATCTTTACAGCTTTTCCCTTTCATCTACTCTAAATCGTTCATCATTCATTCATACAAAAAGGCGTGCTAAACTGGTGTCAGTTTGCACGCCTTTTTTGGTTTGATATAATTATTCTTCGTTTTTACGGAAGTTGCCGCGACGATTGCTACTTGAAGAGTAACGATTTCCGCCTGATCCTTGACGACCGCCTGAACCTTGTCGTCCACCATTTCCACGACCGCGGTCACGACTACCTTTATAACGCCCACGGTCACGTCCACCACCGCGGTTATTATCTCGATTGTCTCTCTTAACGCGAAGAGGTGCTTCGTCAGTTAGTTTGACTGGTGTTGCATCTGGCTCTTTAGTCATTAACTTAATTGCTGCTGCAACAACAGAAACTGAATCATGCTCCTCTAATAGCTCTTCAGCGAGACGAGTATAGTATGATAAATTATTGGACTCGATCATAGATACGATTTTTTCCATCGTAATCTTTTGTTGACCTTCTAAAGCCTCATCCAATGTAGGTGGCTTCATTTTGTCCATTTTACGTTTTGTTGTATTTTCCACGTTTTTAAGTTGGCCGATTTCTCGTGGTGTTACGAAAGTCATCGCCATACCATGTTTTCCTGCTCTACCTGTACGTCCAATTCGGTGTACATAGCTTTCAGGGTCTTGTGGAATATCAAAATTATATACATGTGTAACACCGGAAATATCTAGTCCACGTGCTGCAACATCTGTCGCAACTAATACTTCGATAGATCCTTCTTTGAATTTACGCAAAACAGATATACGTTTTGCTTGACTTAGGTCACCATGGATTCCCTCTGCCGCATAACCTCTTAAAGTTAATGCTTCTGAAAGCTCATCAACACGACGCTTCGTACGTCCAAAGATAATCGCTAATTCCGGTGATTGGATATCTAATAAACGCGTTAGGACATCAAACTTGTTCTTTTCTTGTACTTCTAGGTAGTATTGTTGGATATTTGGTACTGTTACTTCTTTCGCTTTTACTTTCACAATTTGTGGGTCTTTCATGAAACGCTCAGCAATGCGTTGGATTGGACCCGGCATAGTTGCAGAGAAAAGCAAAGTTTGACGCTCATCGGGAACTCCTTTTAAGATCGCCTCAATATCCTCGATAAAGCCCATGTTCAACATTTCATCTGCCTCATCTAGGACAACCGTTTTTACATTTTGAAGCTTAAGAGTTTTACGATTAATATGGTCAATTACACGCCCTGGCGTACCAACAATGATATGAGGGTGTTTCTTCAGTGAACGAATTTGGCGAGAGATGTCCTGGCCACCATAGATTGGTAAAATTCGAACGCGGTTGAAGTGCCCGATTTTATTAAGTTCTTCCGATACCTGAATCGCAAGTTCACGAGTTGGTGCAATGACAATTCCCTGAATGTTGTCGTCTTTTACATCGACATTTTCGATAAGCGGAATTCCAAATGCTGCTGTTTTTCCTGTTCCTGTTTGAGCTTGACCAATAACGTCATGCCCTTTTAATGCTAATGGAATCGTTTGTGCTTGAATCGGAGTTGCCTCTTCAAACCCCATTTTACTAATTGATTTCATTAGGTCTTGACTAATCCCTAGTTCGTTAAATACTGCCAATTTTTTCATACTCCTTTTTGCTAATCTATTTGTACAATGACAAAATTGACTATTTAGACGGGAAATCTGTATAGACACTGGGCTTTTCGCCTCTAATCAAATGCGCCTTGGTATATTTGTGCTCGATTTCTTTACCCAAAGGAAGAGGATTATAAAGACGTTCCACAGTACATGGCGTACTTAGTCTTCGTTATCTCGAATAATTCATTTGGGAAATCGCGGCATTTACCAAGGGCCTTAACTTTATTCAAATGGGGTTTATTGTACCCCTGATTAATTTAGGTGCTCTTCTTGCATTCATCCCACTTATAAAGGTGATGTGGGGGATTTTCTGAATAAAGTTAAATACGATTTTTAAGCTGGATACAAATGTTTGCACCATGATCGCAAAACCTACACATGATGAAAATGCGCGGTAGGTAGGCAACTGCCTAGTATTTATAGTAGATCAGAATCAAATTCTGCTTAAAAAAAGGACATATTCCGTGAAATAACGGAAGTAATGCCCTCAGGGTTCACGTCCAAAAAGTTAATAAAAGGGCGTTACCAATTAATTAACAAGTTATGCCCTTTTTAACACTGTATTTGTAATCTTACCACTACCCCTTTATAAATGCAATAAAGCTGAATTTTCAATGATTAGTATATACACTCTTTTGTTGTTTCATGTAAGAATGAATCTACCTCTTTAAATAGTGTTTCCCGGTCCCCACCATAACAAACATGATGCTTTGCACATGGTAAAAAAAGGAGTCTTTTTTGTGTTGATGAGATGACTTGATTTAAGTAATGTGCACTTTTAACTGGAACAATCCCGTCACATTCGCCTTGTACAATTAAGGTAGGCACATTAATTTGGTTTAGTAACGGCCTAATTTTTTGCACAAGCTTTCGAAATTCAATTGTTGCGGACAGAGGAGTGTCCACGATTTTCTTTTTATACCGTAAATACAGTTCATTTTTATGGAGATTTTTGTTTAGACCATCACGAAGCATAAGTTTTATATCGGTAACGAGTTGCTTTGGATTGATATAGTAAGCAGCAGCACTTAGTAAGACGAGTTTTTGAATTGGAAAACGCGTTGCTAAGTAACCAGCGATGATTCCTCCCATCGAAAAACCGATGACAAAAACCTGATCACAAATATGAAGGAGCTCAACTAGTTCTTTTTCCGCATATTCAATCCATTCTGAGTAATGGGTTCCTTTTAAATTCAAGGTCTCGCCATGACCGGGCAAGGTTGGTGTTCGGACGACCCAATCTGTTGAATGGCGGATATGCTCTGCAAGTGGCTCAACCTCATATGGAGCCCCAGTAAAACCATGGATGAACAAACAGCCAATCATCAAAATTACTCCTTTCAATCAAATGCGCCTTGGCGTATTTGCGCCCGATTTTTAGGCCTACAGGAAGTAGGTCATAAAGACGTTGCCACAGGAAGTGGCGTATTTAGTCTTTGATCTTACTACTCGAAAATTACCTCTGAAAAATCGTGGCATCCGCCGGGGCCTTTTTACTTTATTCAGTCGAGGCTGAATAAAGTAAAAATATTTTTGAAATAATTGTAATGTTTTTGTAACATTTATCGTTTTCAAACGTACTAATAAGTAAGAAACATATTTGGGAGGGTTTTAAATGGACAAGCTATTCAATGAAAACTCAGATTTTATGAAAGAATTATTATCATACTCCTTAGGAATCTTACTGACTATTCTAATTATATTACCATTTATAAACTAGAAAAGCTCGGCAGGTGCACGCCGAGCTTTTTCTTATTTTTTGAAGGCAAAAATAACTTCTTCGAGCTTCATCCCTCTTGAACCTTTTACTAAAAGGATATCCCCTTCTGATAATAGGTTTTGTAATGCTTCTATTAGTTTTTCCTTTTCTAGGAACGCGGAAACACGTTCTTCAGGAAATTGTTCTTTTGCCCCATTGGCGATATGCTCACCTAATGCGCCGTATGTGAATACATAATCAACCTTGTCTGGCTGAATGAAGCGCCCCACTTCTTCGTGGTATTCATTTTCTTTGTCTCCAAGCTCTAACATGTCACCCAATACAACTATTTTTTTACCAGAAGTCTTTAAATCATGAATTAGGTTGATGGCAGCTTTCATGGATAGTGGGCTTGCATTGTATGCATCATTAATTAGTTTTGTCCCTTTGACTCCCTCAATTAGCTCAAGCCTCATATTCGTAATCTTTATTTGTTGCAAGCCACTTTCGATTTGGTCCCAGGATAACCCGAAATGACGAGCAACTTCAATTGCAGCCATTGCATTATTAACATTATGTTTACCTAAAACCGGCACATAAAATTCCTTGTTTTCTTGCTCATTAATGGAAAAATAGGTACCCTCATTTTCTTGTTTAATGCTTAATGGATACAGATCATTTTTTGTTGACTCACCAAAGGTTGTCGTATGGATATCCATTGCTTTAACCCGTTCTGTTAAAAGTGGTTCGTCTCCATGATAAATAAGCAAGCCATCCTTCGCTAACCCATCAACAATTTCAAGCTTCGCCTTGGCAATTCCTTCACGAGAACCGAGATCCATCATATGGGATTCACCAATATTCGTTATAACTGCCACATCAGGTCGTGCTAATAATGTAAGGAATTCAATTTCGCCAAAAGCACTCATTCCCATTTCAAGTACAGCAACTTCCGTATCTTCTTTTAATCGTAAAAGAGTTAAAGGCAAGCCGATATGATTATTGAAATTCCCTTCTGTTTTTTGAACACGCAGATTCGTTGATAAAACAGCTGTGACCATATCTTTTGTTGTTGTTTTTCCATTGCTTCCTGTAATCCCGACGACTTTTATCGAAAGTTCATCACGATAGTTTTTTGCTAGAGTTTGAAGAGCTTCTAATGTGTCCTTTACAAAAATAACAGGAATTTGCTGTGGTGGATTTGGCTGGTCACTACCCCAAAGTACCGCTGCTGCACCATTATCAATCGCCGACTCCACAAATTGATGGCCATTAAAGGTCTCGCCAATGATTGGTATGTACAGATTTCCAGGTGAGATCGTTCTTGTGTCAATGGATACACCTTCAATCACGACATTTTGGAATTGTGGATCAAGCTTTTCACCGTTTGCCATCAGTGCGATTTGTGCCAACGTCTTTTTTATCATGAAAATCTCTCCTTTCATAAAGAAACACTATTCAGAAGGAAGAATAGTGTTTTTTAATCAAATGCGCCTTGGCGTATTTGCGCCCGATTTTTTCGAGCTTGCTCGAAAACTTTCCTTTGAAAAATCGTGGCATCCGCCGGAGGCTAAACTTTATTCAATCTAGGTCTCAGCCCTTACAAAATTGTATACCTTAATTACATTCATTCCACCCAAAAGAGTGAGAATTGTATTGAATAAAGTTTTTTAGATGGTGTATTTAATCGTTTGTTTTTCGTTATGGCGCTCGATTGCAAGCTCGACTAATTTTTCAATAAGTTCTGGATAGCTCACTCCAGCCTCCTGCCAAAGTAACGGGAACATACTGAATGGGGTAAATCCAGGCATCGTATTTACTTCATTAATGATGACTTTCCCCTCTTTTGTTAGGAAGAAGTCCGCTCTAACTAATCCTGAGCAATCAAGTGCTTTGAACGCTTTAATTGCCTCTGTCTTGACATTTTCATATTCCTCATCTGTGATATCAGCAGGAATGATGAGAGCTGTATCGCCATCTTCATATTTTGCTTTATAGTCGTAAAAATCTTTCTTTGGTACGATTTCTCCAACAACCGAACAGCTCGGATTGTCGTTTCCAAGGACACCGATTTCAATTTCACGGCCAATGATTGCCTCTTCAATAATAACTTTACGGTCAAACATGAAAGCTTCTTCGAATGCCTTTTCAAGACTTTCACGGTCTGTTGCTTTGCTAATACCAACGCTTGAGCCAAGGTTTGCTGGTTTTACAAAGCAAGGGTAGCCAAGTTCTTCTTCAACTTTAGCGTACGCATCTTCCGGATTTTTCTTCCATTCACTACGAATATATGATGCATATTTTGCTTGAAGCAGCCCAGCTTGGCCAAAGATGTTTTTCATAATTACTTTATCCATACCTGCTGATGAAGCAAGTACGCCATTGCCAACGTACGGGATATTCATAAGCTCAAGCAGTCCCTGAACCGTTCCATCCTCACCATTTGGTCCATGTAGCAATGGAAACACAACATCGATTGATTCATTCTGATTCTGAGTAGATTGCTGCGCAGGAAAAAGTTCTGCGTTTAATGAAACAGGTGAAATGGGTGTTCCAGCCTCTTTTAATACTAATTTCTTTACGTCATCAACTGGACCTGTCAATTGATTCCCACGAATCCATTCGCCTTGTTCTGATATATAAATGGGATGAATATCATATTTTGAGTGATCTAATGCTTTGATTACAGCTAATGCGGTTTGTAAGGAAACCTTATGCTCAGCTGATTTCCCTCCGTATAGCAAGCCTAGTTTTACCTTCATTAAGCTTCCTCCTAAAAATTCGTATACCCTTTATTTTAACATTAACGCTTATATATTATATAACAATTACATAACATTTCTATAATTTATTACATGAGTCTAGAAATGTGTCTGTCTAGGCTTGAACCTAATTTTTAGAATCTGTTGTGTGTGGAATTTGCGCTCTATTATCGGTAATTGCGTGTTAATCAGGCAGATTTGCGTGTTATTTTGAGTAATTGCGCTTTAGCCGGCGGATTTGCTCGTTATTCCACATAATTGCGCTTTAACCAGAAAAATCGCATTTTACCCAATTTAGCCCACATAAAAAGCCTTGACGAAAAAATCGTCAAGGCTTTTGCATCTATTCTAATGCGCTGGCGCTTTGGCCAATGGTGTAGACATGTTCTTGTTGGATTATTTTTTTGATTTCGAGTGATTTGATATGGTGACCATCCATTTCGATAATTCTAAATTCATAATCCCCGAACGGAATTTTGTCACCAGGGTGGATATCAATTTGCTCTGTTAAGATCCAACCACTGATCGTATCGACATCAGTATCATCAATTTTTAATCCGAACAAATCATTAACTTCACCGATTAAGACCTTACCATCCACGATGGTAGTCGTATCGTTAATTTTTTGAACGGCTGGTTTTTCATCTGTATCGAATTCATCACGGATTTCCCCAACGATTTCTTCGATAATATCTTCAACCGTAACCAAACCTGAAGTTCCACCATATTCATCTATTAAAATCGCCATGTGTACGCGTTCTCTTTGCATTTTCGCTAATAATTCCTGAATGGGAATTGATTCGATCACATGGATAATAGGTCTCGTATAATCCTCAATTGTTTTTCCTTCTGCACCTGTACCTGTCACAACGTCGGTTAATAGTTCTTTTAGGTTAACCAATCCAATGATATGGTCCTTATCCCCGTCAACGACTGGATAACGTGTGTACTTTTCACTCGTCATAATCGTTAAAATTTCTTGGACTGATTTGTCGTTTTCAAGCGCGATGATTTCGGTACGAGGTACCATGACTTCTTTTGCTACGCGATCATCAAATTCAAAGATATTATTCACATATTTATATTCTGACTGGTTAATTTCACCATTTTTATAACTTTCAGACAAAATAAGTCTCAATTCCTCTTCGGTATGGGCAATGTCGTGTTCTGAAATTCTTTTAAAGCCGAATAATCCAGTTAACAAACGAGCAGAGCCGTTTAATACCCAAATGAACGGAAACATCAATTTATAGAAAAAGATTAATGGTCTAGCAAAAAACAAGGTAATTCTTTCTGCTTTTTGAATCGCAATTGTTTTAGGTGCGAGTTCCCCGACAACTACATGTAAAAAGGTAATGGTCAAGAAAGCTAAAGCGATTGATAAAACAGATGAAAACGAATCCGGTATATTTAAAATACCGAATAACGGATGAAGTAAAGCCTCCACAGTTGATTCTCCAAGAAAACCAAGTCCTAGAGCTGTTACTGTAATACCTAATTGACATGCAGACAGGTATTCATCCAGGTTTGAGATGACAGTCTTAGCAGCAGTTGCGCTTTTCCTCCCTTCTGCTACGAGCTGGTCGATGCGAGTGCTTCTTACTTTTACAATCGCAAACTCCGACGCTACGAAAAAGGCAGTTAACGCAATCAAAATTGCAACCATGACCAAATTAAATATCTCCAAATAGTTTCCTTACACGCGAGAGGCGAGTAAGGATTACACCTCCTAAATAGGTAAGTTTTTAGATTTTTAGTTTCTTTACTATTTTTTTAATTAATTTACAAAGATTGTTGTTTATATAAAGTATTTATGACAATGATTTTTTATTCTCTTAGAATGAATTTTTATTCTGTAAGTTTCATAACTATATGATTCTTTAACTCAAGTAAACAGAACCATAATTAATTTTGCAAGTGCCATGCTTTGTGAAGACATCTTATTCAATACCGATTTTTGTTGCTCTGCGGATAATCCCTCAAGCATCGGCTTTATTTCTTTAAGTTCAGTTTCTAGGTATTCCATTCGCTTTGATAAATCCTGTGTGTATTTCAAGACTTTCTCTTGCTCTACACGACTTGTTTTAAATAGCTCTACCTTTTCCTTGATTTCAAGTAAAGGAATGTTTAACTCCTTATACTGTGCTACAAGATGGAGAGTTTCCACAGCTTCGTCACCATAGAATCGATAGTTAGAGTCTGAGCGTTCAGGCGTTAAAATACCAAGTTGTGTGTAATAATCAATCGTACGCTTTGATACATTTGCTTCTTTTGCTAATTCTCCAATTCGGTATAACTTCCCAACGGCTTCACCCCTTCTATCAGTCTTCTACTCTTCTATTATATGTATAATAAACCGTACAGTCAAACGTGATGGTTTTTCGGTACGATTTAACCCCAATGTTACTTTTCCCTCTCACTTGATGTCGCTTTTGTTTTTAGGCTATAGAGTCCTCCTTTGATATGTGCAAGAGGCAGGTTCTTATGTCTTCTTCTTAAGACTTTGGCTGCTTGTTTACTACGTATACCTGTTTGGCAATATAAAATAATGTCTTTATCTGTTGGAATCTCCACTTTCTTTCGTTTAATTTTAGATAATGGGAGATTAATGGCACCTTTAATATGATTTGTTTGGTATTCATAAGGGTTTCTCACATCAATGATTGCAATATCCTTTGAATTTTTCATCTTTTCTTTAAAATCAGCTTCCGATAATTGTTTGAGGTCCTTTACCGGTCTAAAGGTATCGAAAACTAAAATAATGAAGATAATTCCTAAACCTATTTGAAGCACTGTAATCGTATCCATTTTCCAACATCCTTTTCATAAGTTAATCCTATTATAAGCGAAAAAGAATAGAAACGAAAAACCTGTGTGACATCGCACTCTTTTTGCGTTATTGTAGATGAGGTAATAGTTTTAAGGATTGGAGTTTTATTCAATTGGGGCACGCAATGAAACGGTTTTTGGCTGGTACAGTGTTTATCACTTATTCATTATTTCTTGTATATTGGATGTTTTTCGCATTTTCCCGGACAGAAAGTGGGGAATTCAGGTATAATCTCACACCCTTTTCAACAATCAAAAATTACTTTATGTATTATGATCATTTTCCTTTTCACATTTGGATCATTAATATTGCCGGAAATATAGGTGTTTTTATACCATTTGGAATCGTGTTGCCGATTCTTTTTCCAAAGCTTTCAAATTTCTTTTTATTTATCTTCGCTTTTGTCATCGGGATCACATCTCTTGAGGTTCTACAGCTTTTTAGTATGCTCGGTAGTTTCGATGTAGATGATATTATTCTGAATACAGTCGGGGCTGTGATTGGTTTTATTTTATTGCAAATTATGAGAGTTCGTAAAAGAAGACGCAAAAAAAGGAGATGAGGTCAAATACGTTCATGTATTTGGAACCTCGTCTCCTTCATCCCGCATTAACGGGCAGTATACTCCACAATTTAAATCTTTAATATAAAACAATGATATAAAGAAATTTCTCCATAATCACTGCCCGTAAAGCCCGATTGGTTCAACTAACAACCAGTGCAGGATGAAGAACCCCCCACTGATTGAAGTTTCACTTTATCTATTAACAGAAGCTGCCATTCTTATATATGTATGACGTTTTCCGCGAATAGCGATTGAATAGGTCATAATGTTTTCTGGGACAGCAATTCCATGATACCCGGCATCTCCAATATGGTAAATATCCGCACCTGCCATTTTACTCGTTAATGCAATTTGACGGATAGTTGCTTCATCAGCGCCCTCTTGGCTTGTACCAATTGTCAGCATAACCATCGCCCCCTTTGCATGAACAAAACGGACATTTTTCTCGGTTGCTTCAAGAGTAATTCCCGGAACCGTTCCAGGTGCTGGCATTAGAATAACGTCTGCTCCTGCTTCAATAAAACTGTCTAAAGCTGTCTCTGAAATGATTCCGCTTCCTGATTCATTGGCAACACCTGCACCATGCATTTTGCCAGCAATGATAAGGCCCTCACTTCCGAATACCTCACGAGCCTTCTTTATAGCAACGACAATTTCATTATTTGTAACACCTGTTTTCGGATTACCCGTTAAACAGACAAAATCGAAGCCAAGCTTTTTTGCTTCATTTAAGGATTCTTCTGTTGCTAAACGCCCTTTCGGAAGCTGGCTTAACGTTTCAAGTTGCATCGCATTCGGATCAACTGGCTCTAAATTCAATCCAATGGGTCTGCCTGTTAACTCCTTTAATTTCTCGACAATGGATTCACCCTCTTGTGCTTGAAAACCTTCTACAAAAGGAGAAAACACATCAAAATAATTAAAGATTAACAAATCGGCACCAAATGCTGATGCCATTTCTGCGTTCGTCACTGCTGGATACATGGGTTGGAAGGAACCAATCACTTCGGATAAAATGGTCCTTCCCTCTGAAGCTTTTATAGCTTGCTTTAAGTCCTGGCCGTTCATTTTTTTGAAGTCTGAGGCTGTGCAATCTAATAAACGTTTCATGATGTTACCTCCTAATTTATGTTCGAACCATTTCGACTTTATATTTATACCGGTCAGCTCTATAATAGGATTTTACAAATTCGAGCGGCTGTTGACCTTCTAGGTATGTAATTTGCTGAATGTAAAGAACAGGTGCTCCTACCTTTATGCCTAAAGCAGAAGCCTCCCGCTTGTGAGCAGTGGTTGCTTCTAGCTCCTGAACCCCAGAAGTAAGATGTAACCCAATTTCACTCTCTACATATCGATAGATAGAGTGCCCAGCCACTTCACTTGTTAAGCCGGGTACTAGATCTTCCGACATGTAAAAAACCTCAAACGCAATCGGCTGCTTGTCGGCTAATCGCAAACGTTCTATTTGGTAGACCTTAGCCCCTTCTTCTATCTGTAGGTTAGAGGCGATTAGTGAATCTGCTTCAATTATGATAAAATCTAACACTTGTGTTCCTGGCTCGAGCCCTCTAGAGCGCATATCCTCAGAGAAGCTCGTTAATCCACGTACATTTTTTTCAAATTTCTTAACTGCTACAAAGGTCCCTTTTCCTCGTTCCCTTTGTAGGTAACCTTCATTTACAAGATTAGTGATGGCTTGTCGTACAGTCATACGACTAATTTGGTACTTCTCCGCAAATTCTCTTTCAGATGGGATCATTTCACCAGGCTTAAGCTCTTTTTTATCGATTTTTTCACGAATATGTTGCTCAATCTGAAAGTAAATAGGTACGGGTGAATTCTTCTTTATCATGAGCAAAGCCCCTCTTCACTTCATCATCCACCAATGAAAGCGCCTCTTCGTCCGCAATAATCGTTACGTCAGGGTGATTCTTGAGAACAGTTGCAGGAATCGTTTCAGTAATTCCCTCGTTGATTACCTTTTCGAGAATCTCTGCTTTTGTTTTTCCTGATACGAGTAAAAGAACTTTCTTACTTTTCATTATCGTGGAAATTCCCATTGTAATTGCATGTGTTGGTACTTCATCAATGCTATTAAAGAAGCGCAAATTTGCTTGGCGTGTTGATTCTTCAAGCTCAACAACATGTGTTTCTGAATTGAAAGGTGTTCCAGGTTCATTAAACCCAATATGGCCATTAACCCCAATTCCTAGCAATTGAAGATCGACTCCACCTAAATCCGAAATCACCTTTTCATACGCCTTACTTTCTTGTTCGTAATCCTCTGCCAGCCCGTTTGGAATATGAATATTGTCTTGATTAATATTTATTTGTGAAAAAAGGTTCTCCATCATAAAATGGTGATAACTATTAGGATGGTTCTTTTCAATCCCTAAGTATTCATCGAGGTTGACGGTATGAATATTCTCATAAGATGTCTTATTTTGCCCATGGTCCTTAATTAACTCTTTATATGTTCCAACTACGGTACCCCCAGTCGCAAGACCTAATACCGAGTTTGGTTTTTCTTTTACTTGATGTGAAATTATAGCCGCAGCGTATTGGCTCATTTCATCAAAATTCTTAACTGCTACAACTTTCATCTATTATCCCTCCCTATTTGAATACGCAAGTTTCCCACGACAAAAAGTCATGATTACCTCTAATTGATCATTCACGATCACAACATCTGCATCCTTACCAGCCCTAATACTTCCTTTTCGATCAAACACATTAATTTGCTTCGCTGGGTTAACCGCCGTCATTTGTGTAATATCTTGTAGAGAGCAATCAGCAAATTTCATCATGTTTTGAACTGCATCATTCAATTTTAAGATACTTCCCGCTAAGGTTCCATCTTTTAATACAGCACGTTCGCCATTTACGATTACCTCTTGCCCCCCTAGGTCATACGTACCTGCACCAAGGCATTTTGCACGCATAGCGTCGGTTACAAGAATGGAACCTTCACTCCCTTTAACTTTATAGGCAAACTTCACCATTTTTGGCGCAATATGAATCCCATCCACGATCATTTCACATTTTACTTCATCATGTAATAGAACAGCACCAGCTACACCTGGTTCACGGTGATGGATTCCACGCATCCCGTTGAATAAATGCGTAGCATGAGAAACTCCAGCTTTTATCGCAGCCTCAACCTCATCGTATACAGCATCAGAATGACCAATAGAAGCAACAACACCTGTATTTTTTAAATGGGCTGTTAATTCTAGTCCACCTGGTTCTTCTGGTGCCAATGTAACAAGCCTTATATTGTTGCCTGATAAGGTTTGCCATTGTTTAAACAGTTCCACATCGGGGTTAATAATATTATCTGGGTGTTGTGCCCCCGCTCTTTTTGGAGATAAAAATGGGCCCTCTAGATGTGCTCCTAAAATTTCTGCATGACCTGTATTTTGGTTCGGTATAAAATCAGCAATATTGCCGATTGCCTGTTCAATATCTTGCTTCGATTTCGTCATCGTTGTTGCAAGAAAGCTTGTTGTACCTTCCTTAGGTAATGTTGTTACCATTGTTTCTAATGCATCAAGGGTTGCGTCCATCACATCTGCCCCGCTTGCTCCGTGAATATGTAAATCAATCATACCTGGAATTAATGAGTAAGATTCATCAAAGTTGATCACTTCGTCTTTATCACTTGCTTGGAAGTCAGCCATTGGCGCTACTCTTTTAATCTTGTCTCCATCGATTTCAATAAACCCTTTTTCGATGATTCCGTCTTCTGCGTATATTGTTAGGTTTGTAATAAACATGTCAAGGACTCCTTTTATGTTTCATCTCATTCATTATATCTCGAGTGAAAGCTAGTTGTCTATACCACTTAATACTTTGTTATTTTTACCTTACTTTTCCCCTTTTCTCATAATATTATTGTGTTTTTCTATAAATTAAAGGGCCGTCCAACTTGGGACAGCCCTCTTTTTCGTTCTTATTTCTCTTTACGAATTTTATTGACTTCATCTGCAACGAATTGTACGTTTGTTCCGACAATAACTTGAATGCTGTTTTTACCAACAATATTAATTCCAGGAACCCCTGTTGCTTTAATCTTTTGCTGATCTACTTTATCCATGTCCTTAACTTCTAAACGTAAACGAGTTACACAGTTATCAACTGATGTTACGTTCTCATCTCCACCTAAACCTTCATAGATTTGAGCGGCCATAGATGCGAATTTTGTTTTTCCATCCGCTTGAGTAGCTTGACCTTCCTCAACATCTTCTTCTCTACCAGGAGTTTTAATGTCAAACTTCTTAATTAAGAAGCGGAAGATAACATAGTAAAGCACGAAGAACACTAAACCTTGTAGCAATAGCATATATGGCATATTTGCAAGTGGTAATCTAGAACTTAATACAAAGTCAACTAGACCTGCACTGAAACCGAAACCTGCAGTCCAATGGAATGTTGTCGCGATAAATAATGAAATACCCGTTAATGCTGCGTGAACAACATATAATGCAGGTGCAACGAACATGAATGCAAATTCAAGCGGCTCTGTAACACCTGTGAAGAATGATGCGAAACCTGCTGCCATCATTAAAGAAGCAACTTGTTTTTTTCGAGCTGTTTTTGCAGTGTGATACATCGCAAGCGCAGCTGCTGGTAAACCAAACATCATCACTGGGAAGTATCCAGCTTGATACATACCAGTAACTCCTTTTTCCCCTTTTCCAGACCAGAAATTACCGATATCATTGATTCCTGCAACATCAAACCAGAAAACGGAGTTTAAAGCATGGTGTAATCCAGTTGGGATTAATAATCTGTTAAAGAATCCGTATAGCCCAGCACCAATTGAGCCTAAATCACTGATGCCTTTACCGAATGATACCAATCCTGTATAAACTACTGGCCATACAAAGAAAAGAATAGCCGAAGCAACAATCATCGCTACAGACGTCATAATTGGTACTAGACGTTTCCCACTAAAGAATGCTAAAGCATCCGGTAATTGTACCTCACTGAAACGATTATACATAGATGCTGCAACAAGACCAGAAATGATACCAATAAATTGGTTACCAATTTTTCCGAATGCCGCGTTTACCTCAGCTGGGTCAACCCCTTGAAGCATTGCAACTGTGTTGGTACCAAGTAGTGTAGTAATAACAAGGTATGCAACAAGACCACTCAAAGCAGCAGAGCCGTCTTTATCCTTCGACATACCTAATGCAACACCGACAGCAAAGAGAATTGACATATTGTCGATAATTGAAGACCCAGCTTTGATTAGAAATGCAGCTACTGCACTGTCAGCTCCCCAACCAGTAGGGTCAATCCAGTAACCGATACCCATCAAGATAGCTGCCGCTGGTAATACTGCAACCGGTAACATCAACGAACGACCAATTTTTTGAAGATATTTCATCATGATGAATTCCTCCTATATTTTTGTGATTTCCTTCTATTCTCTGGTTTTTAACTACTTCAATATTTCAAGAATGATTTCAAAATGGTTAACGCTTACACGTTAGTGTAACCAAAGGATAGTCAGATTAATTACTGCAACTCATTTTAACACCCGGCTGTGTAGTTGTCTATACCACTTTTAAAAGTTGTTTTACATCAAATATTTCGATTATTTAAATGAAAATCAGCATTTTTATCTACCAGAATATAACTAAAGGTGTATAGAAGTTAGAATTCTTATATATTAAACTGGGGATAAGCATTCATTAGGAGGTAGTATTCCGTGAAATTGGGCGATAAAGTCGTTTATAAAGACGATTTGTATGAAGTTCTGTACGTTTATGAAAATGGAATGTATGAGATCAAACAAATGGAATTACTATTTAAGGTAGAGCTTGTTAATCAAAATGACCTCATACCTGCTGCTTGTTAATCCTGCATGTTTTCCCTTCACCTAGAGGGTTTAAAAAATCCATTGTCTTATGACAATGGATTTTTCTTCGTTCCCTATAATTTCTTCAAAACGGCGCGAACAGGACTCCCATCAGCACCAACGATTGGAAGTGGCAGTGCGATTAATTCATAATCTCCAGGATCAACATGTTCTAAGACAATTCCCTCAAGTATATGGATTCCACGCTTATGTAATTGATGATGGGCCTGTAAGTCTTTACTATCCAATTGATCGACAGACGGAGTGTCCACTCCAATTAATTGAATTCCTTTTTCAGCTAAATATAATGCAATTTCTGGATTTAAACTTGTAATAGAGGTCGGAAATCGGTTCCGATTTTCCCATGAATTAGTACGGATTAAGAGCCGCTTAACACCGGATAAGTCAAACTTCTTTAAATCCTCAATCTTAATTTCCTTTTTTCTTGATACTTCGATCACCCTTGCTTTTCCTACATATAAGTCAAGGTCTAGTTCATGTACTTTTTTTCCTTCATTATCAAAGTGAAATGGAGCATCAATATGAGTTCCAATATGAGTACTTGTTGTGATTTGTCCTACATTAACGGTTGAACCTTCTTCAATGGACCATGTGAGAGCGTAGTTAAAGGGGGTATCGCTGGGCCACTCTTGGGTTTTATGACTTAAAGGCTGAGAAATATCAATGATTTTCATCGCTTTCACCTCATGTATTTTGTATTTGCTTTCTTCCTTTATTTTATTGGAAGTTGTTACTTTCTTTAAGGGGTTCGATGGGTTTTTTGCCGATTCGATTCTCTTTAATTACCACCAATACTTTCGCAACTGCAGAAGCAAAATATAAAAGTAAATCCAATCATGCGAAGGAGGAATTTACATTGCAAAGATTTACAAAAACAGGTATCGCGATTCTTGGTTCTGCAATGCTTTTATTGTCCGCATGTAATAATAATAACGACAATGCTGCAGATGACAATAACCGGTCAGCAAACGTTGAAAGTGTGAATAACGGCTATATCATTAAACAAGACCGTCCCTATCGTACTACAACGTCCAGTGATAGATATCCACATACTACAAGCGTACAACATGCAAAAGGAGAACAACAGTATTATCGGTTTATCAATAAAAAAGTTGTTGTTCGTACGCCTGACGGTACAAACGCAATTCCAAATGATTTAAATCGTTTTATAGGTCGTGGTAATGGTAATAATGCTGCACCAGCACCAAATAATGTGACTCCGGCACCTAATTACCCGACAGGTGACACAGCGCCTGTTGAACAAAACCGTCAGCCTGCTACACAGCAACCTGCTCCGGCCCCAGCCCCTGCCGCTGGAATTAGTAATTTTGAACGACAGGTTATTGACCTTACGAATGCACAACGTACGAAAAACGGCTTACCTGCCCTTAAAGCCGATACAACATTAAGTAAAGTAGCGAAAACAAAAGCTAATGATATGCAGCAAAAAAATTATTTCTCTCATACAAGTCCGACTTACGGATCTCCGTTTGATATGATGAGGGATTTCGGCGTATCGTACAAGACAGCTGGTGAAAATATCGCAAAAGGACAAGCATCACCAGAGGCCGTAGTAAACGCTTGGATGAACAGTGAAGGACATCGTAAAAACATCCTAAGTCCAAACTTTACTCATATCGGAGTTGGGCACCAAGCTAGCGGTAATTACTGGTCACAAATGTTTATTGGAAAATAAAAAAGAAAAGCGCGCTTTACTTGGCGCTCTTATAAAAAACGGGGCTGACATCAATGGATTGTCGCCCCGCTTTTATTTGTTACTTTTTAATTTTTACAAACTTACGCTTTCCAACTTGAACAATCATGTCGTTTGTTATTTCAAGCTCTAGATGAATATCTTCAACTTTTTCACCATTTAGTTTGACGCCGCCATTTTGAATCATTTTCCGGGCTTCTCCTTTGGACTTTTGTAAATCCAAGTGAACAAGTAAGTCAATAATCGAAATGTTATTCTCTCCTGACCAAGTTACTTCAGGAATGTCTTCCGGAATGACACCTTTTTGGAAGACTGTTTTAAAATGTTCTTCCGCTTGCTGAGCTGCCTCTTCACCATGATACATTCTCACGATTGTTCTTCCAAGAAGCATTTTTGCATCACGTGGGTGTAACGTGCCGTTTTCTATATTAGCCTTGATTTCATTCTTTTCTTCTAAAGAAAGGTCTGTCACTAAATCAAAGTATTTGGCCATCATTTCATCCTGAATGGACATTGTTTTGCCATACATATCATTAGGTGCCTCGTCCACACCAATGTAATTTCCTTTTGACTTAGACATTTTTTCAACGCCATCAAGTCCTTCTAATAGTGGTAGAAGGATCACAACCTGCTTTTCTTTACCAAAATGCTCTTGTAAATGTCTTCCCATTAACACATTGAAATGCTGGTCATTACCACCTAGTTCAATGTCACTTTCTAGTTCAACTGAGTCATACCCCTGCATAAGTGGGTAGAAAAATTCATGAAGAGAAATCGGTTTTCCAGTCTCTAAACGCTCAGAGAAATCATTTCTTTCAAGTAAACGGGCGACCGTAATACTTGCCGCTAAGTTAATAATATCCTCAAAATTTAATGTAGACAGCCATTTGGAATTATAATGAAGCTCAACCTTCTCCGTGTCTAATACTTTTCCAAATTGCTCAAAGTATGTTTTTGCATTATGTTTAACTTCTTCATCAGTTAACTGCTTGCGGGCAACGGATTTTCCAGTTGGGTCCCCAATCTTCCCTGTAAAGTCACCAATTAAAAGCTGGACCACATGACCATTTTCCTGAAATTGTTTTAATTTATTTAACACCACTGTATGACCTAAGTGAACGTCTGGCGCTGATGGATCAAGCCCGAGCTTCACTTTTAATGGTTGGTTGGTCACAATGGACTTTGCAATTTTTTGTTTTAATTCATGTGCTGGGACAACCTCTTGTACCCCATTTGTGTAAATAGCAAATTGTCTTTCCAATTCTATTTTCTGTTCGTCTGTTAACTGTTCGATAAAGTTCTCCATTGGTTTGCCTCCTGTTTGTTATAGTAGAAAACACAAAAAACCACGCCCCTAAAAAAGGGACGTGGTTGCACGCGGTACCACCCTTGATTGAAGATATGTATCTTCCGCTTCATTCGAATAACGGCTCGTCCGTTCTTTGCTAATTTTCACTAAACGTGAGTTCACAAAGAAAGCTCAAGGAGGTAATTCACATTTATCTTTGTTCCGGTTTTCACCAACCACCGGCTCTCTGCTACAGGGAGATAAGCTGCTACTGATTCCTATCATCACTTTTCTATTCAATATAAAGGCTATTTTAACGAATAATTCACTTTTTAACAAGCAAAAATCCACTTCCTTTTATACACATATTAAAAGAAGTGGATTGTAAGCGCTTAATTATATTTTCAGCACTATTACTGCAAAATTAAATTTCCTGCAAATGCTATATCTTGGATCATGACCGGAAGGCCTCCCGCTGGTGTACTCAGCAGTACTTTGTCGCCTACTTTACACAATAATAATTGTCTTCCAACCGGTGATAAAAATGAGATACATCCGGCATCCGGGTCCGATTGTTTCGGCAAACATATATAATAATCCTCTGTATCGTCTTCCCCATCAAACATGACCGTTACCTTTGTTCCAATAAAAACCTTAGGTATGGGTTCTACCGCACCACTTTCTACATAGCTTTTAAGTTCACTGACATATGAACGAAAGAAAGTCTGATTCCTCTCCTTAAGTGGTGTGGAGGAAGAATAGAGATTGTTTAATTCCTGCAAATGTTGGTCGATATAATGGAGCTGATCATTAAAATAATCCTTATGGCTCATAGTAGATATCCTCCTTGCTAGGATCAAACACTCTGCAAAATTTCATTTTCACCTTCATTTTTATTTCCCCTTCCTTTTTGCATATAAAAATAGAGGCCTTCCTTAAACGCAGAAAGGCCTACCATACATTTCCAATTATATCATATTCATTCCTACAAAACTAGCAACCTAGCAGTTGTTTAGGTATAACTTATGTCATCCTAATAAAAAAGCAGCTACCCGAAGATAGCTACTTTATCCATTGTCACCTATGCAACAACAAGTTTTATTTTATTGTCTGAAGGGTCTTTTGTAACCACGACTCCATCTTCTTCTTGAACATATGCGCCAATTTTCTTTAGGTTTTCAATAGTTGTTTGTAATGCATTTTCAGTTGGTAATACAAGTGTAAACCTCTTAATCCCTGCACTATTTTCAGATGGTGCAGGTGCCCCTACGCCATTCCATGTATTGAGACCAATGTGGTGATGATATCCGCCTGTTGAGATAAACAATGCCATGCCTCCGTAACGAGTTACAACATCAAAACCAAGACCTTTGGTATAGTATTCTTCTGTCTTTGCTAGTTCAGATACATGCATGTGAATATGGCCCATGACCGTTCCTTCTGGTAGTCCGGTCCATTTTTCACCATTCGCAGATGCAAGTACACCTTGCCCGTCAAGTGGTTCTGTCACCATTTTCACTTCGCCATTTGACCATTCCCATTCTGTGTCCGGACGGTCTGCATAAATTTCAATTCCATTTCCATCTGGATCATCTAAATAGAGGGCTTCACTCACTGCGTGATCAGAGGCGCCAATTGGTATATTATTTTGGACTAAATGATAAAGTACTTTACCAAGCTCTGCACGGGATGGTAAAAGCAATGCAAAATGGTAAAGCCCTGTACGGCGTGGCTCTTTAGGCGTTATGTTCTCAGGCTGTTCAATTGATAACAATGCTGTTTTACCGTCTGCAGTTAATAGCGCCTTTGTCTCCGATTGCTCTAATACCTTGAATCCAATTATATTTTGATAAAACGTTAAAGAACGCTGTATGTCTGTTACCTTTAACTCTACAAGTTCTACAAATGTATATGGTGGGCGTTGATATTTCATATTTTTATGCCTCCTAAATTTCATATTCACTAACTTACTTTATGTAAGTAATTATATTTTAGTAATTAGATTATGTCAAGTAAGTTTATTATTTCTTACAATGCGCTATAATATAGGTATAGGGGTGAAGGAAATATGGATTCAAATGTAATTTGTCCTAAATTTGAAAAAGCTATGAGTTTACTTGGCCAACGCTGGACAGGACTCATTATTTATCAACTTCTTTCAGGTCCACAGCGTTTCTGTACAATTGAATCATCGATTGGAATTAGTGGAAGAGTTCTTTCAGAAAGGCTCAAAGATCTAGAGAATCAAGGTATTGTAAAAAGGCATGTGTACCCAGAAACCCCGGTACGCATTGAATATTCGTTAACCGAAAAAGGGCTCGCCTTAAAACCTTTGATGGATGAAATTCAAAAATGGTCGCAGGACTGGGTTAAAATAGAATCATAAATCACCAACGTAGAGCAGATTGTATGGAAAACAATCTGCTTTTTTCTTTTAATAAGCCTCAGGTCCTATTTGGAAATATATCGGTGGTGCGTTACTTAATTCTTATTCCTCTTTTATGATAAGGATAGAATAAATGATAAAGGCAGGTTAGAAAAATGAAGAAAATCTTAATTATATTTTTCATTCTTATTGGGGTTTATCTCGTCATGACAAACCTCTACCGAATTCCAGGGCTTCCTTTTGGGAATTCTGGGGACTCAGCTAAGGTAACAGAAAGAATTGATGAAATCAAAATCGATATAACATCCATTAGCACGACCGTTATCCCTGAAAATCGTGATGACGTAAAAGCAGAATTAAAAGGGAAAGGTGAAGTTCATGTTTCAAAAAGCGGTGACTCAATAGAAGTTACATATGAACGTGGGTTCTTTAACTGGAACGGGTTCCCTTTCTTTGACAATACGAAACTTACCGTCTATATCCCCGAAGACTTTGACAAAGAACTCTCACTTAGAGTTGGATCAGGTCATTTGGAATTTGATGGAAAACCTATGGAAATCAAAGAACTCTCAGCCGATGTCCATTCTGGAAATTTACGTTTGCAAAACCTTTCTGTTGAACATTTTACACACAATGTAGCTTCGGGAAATTCTAGAATTGAGAAGCTTACAACAAAAAGTGGTGAAATTGATGTTCGTTCCGGGAATGTAACGATTGATGAGTATGAGGGAAAACTTGAAGCTGAAGTGCGCTCTGGACGATTAAAAGCAACCATTTCGAAACTTACTGATTCCATTGATGCAGATGTTCGATCAGGCTTACTTGACCTTGACTTACCAAATGATGCTGATTTTACATTAGACGGTAAAGCAAATAGCGGCTACATTTCTAATGATTTTTCCCTTGATGACTCCACAAGAAATAAAGGAAGCATTGAAGGTAAACATGGTGCAGGTACCTATGATGTGAAAATTGAAGTGAATAGCGGGAAAGTAGACATCAGATAATAAAATAAAAAGTATCGTAGGTTCATTTACAATGATGCCTACGATTCTTTTTTTTATTGATATGCTGGTAGACCAAGCAATGTTTCGAGGTCCACTATTTCATAGCCCTGCTCTTGCAATTCTTCAATGATACTTGGCAAGACCTCATATGTATCGTACTCATCTGCGTCTGTGTGCATGAGTATGATGTCACCGTTTCGAATGTTTGAAAGTACATTGGAGGATATGACATCCGTACTTCTTTGAGCCCAATCAAGTGAATCAATTGACCAGAGAATGATTGAGACATTATTCCCTTTTGCAACCTCTGCCACCAATTCATTTGTTGAGCCGTACGGTGTTCTTACTAATGCGGGCGCTTGACCAATGATCTCTTCAATCGCAGTTCCTGCCTGTTCTATTTCATTACGGACTTCGGGTTCAGACAACTTATCTAATTGAACATGATGGTAGCTATGACTTAAAACAAGATGCCCCTTTTCATAGGCTTCTTTCACTACCTCTGGATGCTTCTCGGCTTCACTTCCTAAAAAGAAGAAATTCCCCTTAACCCCGTATTGATCCAAGACTCCAATCACAGCTGATGTCACCGTACTATCTGGCCCATCATCAAACGTTAAAGACACTTGTTTTTTATTAGGACCATTGATATACACATTTTCTTGAGTTTTTGAGAATTCAATAATCTCCTCCCGCCATTTTTGCATAGACGTTACGGTCTTTTTTTCTAGGTAAGGAGATTCCCCTTTTATTTCAAGAAGGTATTCATTTTTCCAGGATCGATCAACGGAAAATCTTGCGTTTGGAATCGTTTCTTCTTTCTGTTCAATATTGTGATTCCCGTATGCAACTCCCCCAACTTCTTTCATTTCTTTAGATGAACAAGAAGCTAACAAAAAAGCCGAACATATAATACTAAATAAAATCACCCTTTGAATCATGACAGCGCTCTCCCCCTTTTCTTCATTCTAAACACACGAAACATAGATGGAAAGAATATTTAGCAATTTTAGTTAATTTAATAATGACAAAATTTTCAATCTATTTTATTATTAGATTACTATAACTAAAACCAAGGGGGCTTTAGCATGAGCATTGCGCTCATTTCCGATATACACGGAAATATGACAGCACTTGAAGCTGTCTTGGAACATATAAAAGTTCGTGAAATCAAGACCATCATTTGTCTTGGAGACCTTGTAGGAAAAGGGCCAAACTCAGCCGCCGCAGTTGACCGGATTCAAGATGTGTGTGAGGTTGTGCTTTTGGGAAATTGGGATGACTTTATTCAAAATGAACATCCTGATGACGGAATCACATGGCACCGAAATCAGCTTGGCAAAGAACGCCTTTCATACTTAGGAACCCTTCCCTTCCATTTTGATTTTTATATGAGTGGGAAATACATTCGGTTGTACCATGCCTCTTCAAAAAGTGTCCACCACCGTGTTGTCCCCATGATTCATTCCGACGAGGAGAAAAGGGCAATGTTTGATTACTCTGAATGGATTACTCCTTTAGAGGAAAAGACACCAGACATTATTGGTTTCGGAGATATTCATGCTGCCTTGATTGAACCAATGAATACAGAGCAAACCCTTCTAAATGTAGGAAGTGTCGGTAACCCGCTTGATACAATACATGCAACCTTTGCCATCCTACACGGGAACTACCAATCAAGGGAAGTCGCACCTTTTTCAATCGAAATTGTTCGTGTTCCATATGACATCGAAAAAGAATTACGTATCGCTGCCGAAATGGGGGTGCCGTACTTTGATAAGTATGCAGTAGAGCTTCGAGAAGCAGTTTATCGAGGGTCGCCAAAAAAGTAATAATAACCAATTCGTCAAACTTGCACAAGACAAAATTTTCAAGGTAAAATAAGATAAAATAATAATTTTACACGTATAGTTTTCATAATTATGGGATATAATGTTTTTATTTTAAAGCCTCTAAATATAAAAACCTGAGAGGGGAATTGCCATGACCACCAATAATGAATCCAAAAAAGAGATCGCGGTTAATTCGACTGTCCAGCTAAAAGGGATAGTAAAAGCAATATTTAATGATTCCATCCATGTCCAAATCGGAGGAAAAATCATCACGCTTCCCGCTTCAAACCTATTAAAGCAAAACAAGCCTTTAACATAATACGTAAAAAAACACCGTTCATTATCTGAACGGTGTTTTAGTTTGTTTTCCGGATTTTAATTATCCATTCTGCACCAGTACCTATTGAAAATTTTTCAGCAAAGGACTCCTGATTAAGAGCCACTCCGATTTTGTCTAAAGAATTAATATAGAGCAGTGGATCCCCAAGTTCACTGTCAGCGAAAGAACGTCCATACTTCATTGTACTTTTATATACAATACTTCCTTCACGATCAATGATGACTTCGAAGATATCACCATACCCATTACCAAGTTGATTAAAAAGGGATCTGTCAATATTGGTCCAAAGGTTACCAAAGCGGACATCTAGGATATCAATATTCCCAATAATTGCGTCATTATCAACTTTCACTTCAAAAACAGGCAACTCTACCAAGGACTCTACCGGAACTGTTGGCCCGACCTCTTCATAAGTGATCACTCGTGAAGCTAGTCTAGCCCCTGTATAGGCATACACATCCCTTCCATGAAAGGTGTATGATTCACCTGAAAAAGGCAAACGGTTTTTACTTTCATCAATCATTCTCGCTTCTTTAATTCCAAACGCCCGCTTGATATGAGTGATTGTTCCGTTATCAGGTGTCACAAGATATTGGTTCGTCTCTGTCTGCACCACGATGCTTAATCGATCAGAACCAACTCCAGGATCCACAACAGAAACAAAAACAGTCCCCTCCGGCCAATACTTTATAGTCTGAAAAAGCCGGTAGGAGCCTTCCCAAATATTAAATGGCGAGATGTCATGGGTTAGGTCAAATATCGGAAGCGCTGGGTGAACCGATAGAGCAACACCGTACATTGCGCTTACAGCCCCATCACTCGTTCCAAAATCGGTCTGCAATACTAAATGATTATTCATACCTATACCTCCATCTTTTATTATTCTATCCCAGGAAGGCTTGTTATCAAAAAACAAAAAACCACGTCATTATCAAAATACGATAAGGACGTGGTCCCCTCTTACATCGCCGTTCACTTAGACGAAAAAATTCACACTCTATATTTCCCCTAATGCTTGTAAAATATCCGCTTTTATTCTAACGAAAGCATCTGTAAAAATAACCGATATTACTCGTTATCAGAAGTCTTTTTCATTTGTTATTGGAAACTCAAGCTGATCATTTCGATTTCGTAATTTGATCTTCGATCCTGTCACGAATAAAAGATACGCCGAAAGCATGGCTAGAATGGCTGCTACGATAATATCACCAGGATAGTGTACCCCCACCCAAATTCGTGAAAAACCTACTATGCATGCAAGTGCCATCCAAAGATATCTTCCCGGTTTCTTAAACAAGAAAAAAGTAAAACTAACCGAAAAAAAGATCATCGTATGATCACTTGGAAATGAATTATTAACTGCCTTTTCAATCAATTGATGGACATTTGTCAGTTCAGCGAAAGGCTGATTATTGGAATGAAACATTCCCGCCACTCTTCCTAGTAGTACCGCTACCCCTACCGAAAGCAAAGCACTGACCGCCATAATACGGTTTTGTGAGCCTTTAATTAGATAACAAATCACTGCTAGGATAAGGACATACAAGGTATAACTCGCTATATAAATCATTGGCTGATTTAAAAATGATAATTCCTCGCTTAACCCATTAATTTTGTAAAACACTTCTGTATTCATGTCCATTAAATTCAAAGAATCTCCCCCCAAAATCAATCCTACCCTAATTTTAGGCAATTTCAAATATAAAAAAATCGGTGCAACTTACACTTTTTTTAAGATAAGCCACACCGATATTTTGTCGACTATAGGATGGGAGATAAAAGTCTTGAAATGGATTCCTTAAATTTAATATTAGCGCCTCTTTTTCCATATTCATCAAATGTCAGTAATTTAGAAAGCTTTATGTCTTCTTTGAAAATAGCTGTTAGCTCTTTAGAAATATTTTCATCATATAAAAACGCATTGACCTCAAAGTTTAGTCTAAAACTTCTTACGTCAATATTCGCTGTACCAACTGAAGAAATTTCCTCATCAACAACAAGTGTTTTTGAATGAATAAAGCCATTGCTGTATATATAAACATTTGCTCCAACTGGTAGCAATTCTCCGATATGCGAGATGGTCGCCCAGTAAACGAATGGATGGTCCGGTTTATCTGGAATCATGATGTTCACTTGGACCCCTGAAAGGCATGCCACCCTAAGTGCATCGAGTAAGCTTTTATCAGGGATAAAATATGGTGTCTGCATATAAATCGATTTTTTCGCGGAATAAATCATTTTAATATACGCATTCTTAATCTGCTCAAACTCCGAATCCGGCCCACTTGTAACAATTTGAATCCCGACATTGCCTATTCTGACATTCTCAATCGGAAAAAGTTCTGGATCATACATAATATCATAATCACGGGATGCTTGATTCCAGTCTAAAATGAAGCGAGCCTGCATGGTGTCAACAGCATTTCCCCTAATGCGTAAATGCGTATCTCGCCAATATCCAAACCTCGTGTTCAAACCTAAATACTCGTCACCGACGTTGAATCCGCCTACGTAACCAACCTTTCCATCAATAATGACTAATTTCCGATGGTTTCGAAAGTTCATCCGTAAATTGATAAACCGTAGCCTTGAAGGGAAAAAGACCTCAACTAGACCACCAGCTTCACGAAACTCTTTAAAAAAACGTTTCGTCAATGTCCTGGATCCTAGCTCATCATAAAGAACGCGGACCATAACACCTTCTTTAACCTTCTTGGTTAAATGCGCCATTAATTTTCGACCTAGATTATCATTTTTAATAATATAATATTGCAAATGAATGGATTCCTTTGCGTCCTCAATATCCTGAAATAGACGTCTGAATTTTTGTTGTCCATCCGTAAAAACTTCCACGGCGTTGTTTTTTGTAAACAAGGCCTGGTCATTTTTAAGATTCATGTAAATGAGGTCTTGATTATCTTTTGTAACATGATTATTAAAGTGGAATTTTTGTGTACGTATCAGTTCTTTCTGTTTTTCTAGAACCTCTTCAATCCCACTCTTCTTTAAATCATCCCACTGAAAGAGATGGTCACGTGTTAAATTTCGACCTAATAGCAAATACAAAATGAAGCCGGCTACTGGTATAAAGAAAAGTACTAATAACCATGCCCAAGTCGAACTGGCATCTCTTCTTTCACGAAAGATTACAACTACGGCGAAAACAATGTTTAAGACCATAACCAACCCTAATAACAACGAAGAGATATTCACCATATTCCCCTCTCTCACCAAATCATTCTACTTTAAAATATACTATATAAAAGATTGTTTATGAAACAATTAACTTACTCCGGGACAGAGGGACAGGTTCCTTGTCCCACCATTTATACCTAAGGCTGGGACAATGGACCTGTCCCCGTGTCCCAGCTAAGTGTAAGAAACCTGGCTTTTTAAGACAGCCAGGTTTCTTTTCTAATGGATATTTTTATCTATATAGCGTCCATAGTCCGGAATTGCAATTTGGTCAAAGTCTCTTACTAATCTTGTTAAGGATTCTTCTAACAGCTCACCGGTCATCGGCAAACCATGTCCCGTAATGGCAACACTTGGTTCTAACTTAGCTAGAGTTTCAACCGATTTCTTTGCTGCCTGCCAATCTGTTGTTAAATATCTTGGCGGACCGCTGATTTCCAGTTCTTGCGTAAACACCTTATACAAGTACTCTTGCTTCACTGTCACAAATGCATCACCCACGATAAGAGCGCGATCCTTTTCTCGAAAAAAAGATACATGACCTGGTGCATGGCCTGGCGTATGGATCCAACGGAATTCCGGCAAATGAGGAACAGTTCCATCCACTGGAAGCTTTTCGACATGACTTCCTAACTGGATTGGCTCATTCGGAAATAATGGTGACATTTTCGCCACCATCCCCCCTTCAACCGACGAGTCTGGTTCAGGATAGCTTTTTTGCCCTGTTAAAAATGGCATCTCCAATTCATGAGCGTAAACAGGTACATTCCAGTGCTCAACTAACTCAACGATTGCACCTACATGATCAAAATGGCCATGTGTTAAAAGAATTGCCTTCGGTCGACTATCCTTGCCAAAGCGTTCCTCACATACTGCAATTATTTCCTCTGCAGAACCTGGCATTCCCGCGTCTACAATCACATATTCCGATGTACCCGGCTCACCAACTAGCATAAAGTTCACGATTTGGATGGTATGCGAATAAATATCCGGTACTACCTGCATTCCGACTCCGCTACCTATAGAGGTTGCCGGAATAAATTTATAATCACTTCCGTATTGCATGTCCTTTTCCATTAAAATCCTCCTTACACATTCACCTAGTGATAGTGTTTCACAGGATTAGTAATTTATTTATCCCGCATTAACGGGCAGTATATCCACACTCAAAACTTTAGTGAAAACATAGAAGTTTAAACGGGAAACTGCCCGTAAAAGCCCGATCATCGAACAAAGACTAAGAGCGCCACGTCCTGTGGCAACGTCTTTGTGACACACATCCTATGTGCCTCAACTAACAATCAACGGGCCATAAAGAATCCCCGCTGATTGAAGTTTCACTTTATCGAGAAGGACTGTTGCGCTATTCACCCAAGTTTGATAACCATTGCTTTAATTTACTCTTTGGGTAATACACTGTTCCATTTAATACGATATGAGGAATATCTGGATGCTCCTTTATCAATTGCTTTGCATCTTCTTTGGAGACCCCAATATGATAAGCGATATCCTTCTCTTTAATCAGTTCATATAAATCATCTTCCTCAAGCTTTTCCATTACACCCTTCGCTTCAGGATTTTTAAAGTTTTTTAAGCCATCACCGATGAAATAACCTGCAACTGCGATTCCTATAGCCAAAAATAAAAGACCCATTTTCACACCCCACTTTGTAGTACTTCACTTAGGAACGAATCCACTTCCAAATTTCCTTCGGAGTTGCATTTTTACCATACATAAGAATACCTGTTTTGAAAATTTTCCCTGCAAGTTTCATAAATAGCCATATACTCACAATTAAAATAAATAAAGAAATAACAATTTCTATCCATGGCCATTCTTCTAAAAACGTGAGACGCAATAATAACACTCCCGGAGCTGTAAACGGGATATAGGTTCCGATTTGTGCAATTAGACCGCTTGGATCTCCAATTACTGGTCCAATAAATACAAAAGGCAAAAATGGTAGCATCATAACCATACCTTGAAAATTACCCGCTGACGACATATCAGCCATCGTTGCACCGACACCTACAAACAGTGCCGCAAATAAGAGATACCCTAAAATTGCAATTAAAACGAATAATAAAATCTCTGGTCCCACTAAGTAGTTTAAAATAGGAATATCCAGCTTCCAAAGTGCAATCGGTATTCCAAAGCCAAGAAATACAACTGCTTGAATCATACCTAATATGAAATACCCGATAATCTTTCCTTGCATCAACTCAGCTGCAGTAAGGGATGATAATACAATTTCTGCAACCTTATCTTTCTTCTCTTGAGAAGCACTTTGAAAAATATACATTCCTGAGAAAATAATCGAAAGTAGAATAATTCCTGCAAAAGCCCCAGGTATAATTCGTTCAAGAGGATCCTCTCCTACCAAGTCGGATTCTGACTCTTCTTCAACAGCTTCCTCTGTCTCATCAACGAATGTTTCCTCAAACGTTAGCTGTTTAGAGAATGCAGCTAACTGTTCTTCTGAGAGCCCTAGTTTTTTCATTTGCATGGTCTTTAATGGAACTTCTAATACTTGAACCTGATTCATAAAAAATGGACTTATTTCTTCACTTGTATGAACTGGAATCACACCATTATCAAAGCCTGTCTGCTCGAACATGATAAACGCTGTATTTTCCGACTCTTTCAGTTCTTCTAAGATTTCTTCAAACCCTTTTTCTGTTGTCTCGAGCTCCCAATTCAGTTCATGTGCGGTGACTGTTTCTTCAATGACTTCAGTAACTCCAAGCTCATCACTAATCAAAACACGTGTTGAAATTTCTTCTTCGGGCTCTGAACCTCCAAAAACACTTCCTAAGAACATAAAAGCTAAGAATAAAACGGGTGTTAGGAATAAGCCAATCAAAAAGGACTTATTTTTCATATTTCTTCTTACTTCCCATTTGGCTACTTTCATGGCGTTACGCATCTATAACAACCTCCTCTCGCAGCATGTTCTTATCCGTTGCAATATCAATAAATATCTCATGTAGGGAGATTCGGTCAATGGATAACTCATTGATTTCCAGTTGATCCGGTAAATGCTTTAACCAACTTGCAACTTTAACATCCTTTGTCAGGTACAAGATTGATGTTTCCTCCTGTTGTTCTATCCGTTGAACCTCAGGAAGGCCTTGCAGAGTTTCCAAATCGTTTTTACCGCGAATGGTACATTTAAAATTGGCATATTCTTTCTTTACATTATCCATCGATCCATAGATGACCTTTTGTCCACGGTGGATCAGAAATAACCGATCACACATTTCCTCAACTAGGTTCATTTGATGAGAGGATAATAGAATTGCAGTGCCGCCTTTAGCCAGATTCCTAATTTCTTCTTTAAATAATTCTTGGCTTACTGGATCGAGTCCTGAAAATGGTTCGTCCAAAATGAGAAACTCCGGTTCATGTAAGATGGATGCAATAAATTGTACTTTTTGTCCCATACCTTTGGATAGTTCCTCAACGGATGAATTTTCTTTCCCCTCTAGCCCGAATTTCTTCAAGTAGGTAAGAGCACGTTCCTTGGCCTTATTTACGGGATAATCCTTTAATTCAGCCAAATATAGAAGAATATCCATTACCTTGACATTTTTATAGAGTCCACGTTCCTCTGGTAAATATCCGATTTTATTTCGTGGTATTTCCATATGTCCTTGGAAAGTAATAGAGCCTTCATCCGGATACATGATTCCCATGATATTTCTGATCGTGGTTGATTTCCCAGCACCGTTTGGGCCAAGAATCGCCATAATTTCTCCTTTATAAACTTCAAAGGAAATACCCTTTAGCACCTCTACATTTTTAAAAGACTTCTTTAAATGATCTACTTTCAGAAAAGCATCCATAATGATATTCCTCCTACTTAATCAATTCCCTAGGAGATCGGCAAACAAATTGAAACCAAATCTCTTAATCTAACCCATTATGTATGTACGGTTTTTCACACAAAAAGTTTCAAATATTTTCCTGTAATAAAAAAAGAACCGGCACACCGATTCTTTTTACGTATGTTTCTTCACTCGACTCGGATAATGAAAAATCATCCGTAGAATCGTGTAAAATAACAAAATAAATATAATGGTATTCACAATCCAATGGGTACCAATCAGGATATTGGCAACCGCAAAAATGATAATTGGTTTTGTTAACGCAAACGCACACATCTTCCACAGAAATTGAAATTTTAAATGGCGATGTGTAACCTTACTGACTCCTACACCCGCTCCTGCTAAAGCGGAAATCCCTGCGATTCCTAAAAATAGCATTAAAAATGGGTAAAAAAGGAGGACTTGAATGATATAAATATTTTGAGGAATACCGCTGTCCTTATAGGAGTCGTCCAAAAGTAAGTTAATTTCAATAGGAAGTGCGACAATAAACAATAATAAAAGAAGGAAAAGGATCGTATTCCTCATTTCCAACCTATTCAGTCGCTTCATTGCTGCCTTATTCGGCAAACGCAAACTATCCATAAATGTTGACATGAGTTTCACATAAAGCCACTCGCTTCATTTAAGAGTTGTTTTAACTTAAAGATACCTTTCCAAATAAGGAAAGGTACCCAAATGATTATTTATAAAATTCATCAGGAATATTGCCGAATTTACGGTTGTGATAAAGAAGTGGTGGCTTACTATAATTTTCAATCTCTACCACTTCACCGATTAGAATTGTATGGTCACCCGCTTCAATCGTCTTATGGGTTTTACAATGTAATACTCCCGCAGTTCCCTTAAGGATTGGAAGATTGTTATCAGACATTTCCCATTCACAATTACCAAATCGATCTGTTCCCTTGCTTGCAAAAAGAGCACAAATATCCCCTTGGTCCCCAGCTAATACGTGAACCGCAAATTTATCGGCATTTGTAAAAATATCGTAAGTGGACACTCGCTTATCAATTGACCATAAAATCAATGTTGGATCTAATGAAACAGAGGCAAATGAGTTTACTGTGAGACCAAGTGGTACTCCATTTTCATCAGTCGTCGTTACAACCGTTACACCCGTCGGATAATTCCCCATGACGTCTTTAAAAGTTTGTACTTTATCCAAAGTTCACACACCTTTCTATGCACTGACACACTTGACTTTAGTATTTTCAAAATCTTAATTTCAGCTTACTTAATTTTATTAGTTTAACTATATCATGATTACAGTGACAATTCTAATTGAATGCATTTCGTTTAGTGCCTATAAAGTGAAACTTCAATCAGTGGTGGTTTACTTCATCCTCCACTGATTGTTAGTTGAGGCACATAGGATGTGTGTCACAAAGACGTTGCCACAGGACGTGGCGCTCTTAGTCTTTGTTCAATGATCGGGCTTTTACGGGCAGTTATCCCCACACCTAAATTTCTTCGTGCTCACTTAAGTTTTGAGCAAAGAGAGGTTTATTGCCCGTTAATGCGGGGTAGATATTCCCTTGGCGAATCCATTTCGTCGCAACCCATTTTTCACCTTCAGATACAGGAATACTCGAATGAAGGGACATCCGGTCTACCTCGCCCTTACTATTTCCGTACTGAAAATAGACAGCAGATCCTTTCTTCGGAACAATCGAAACGCCTGCTTTAGGAAAAACAGTCTCTCCCCCTGCAGGTACATCGTTTAAATAGATGAGGAATGTTCCCACCCGCTGACCACCTTTATCAGGGTCTACCTTACTTGGTGGAAAATAGTCAAAATGACTTTTGTATTCCTCACCAATTTCATAATTCAATACCTGGAGCCCTTCTCCATTTTCAATCGGAAACTCCGTTAATTCCGCAATTCTATTTTCTACTTTCTTAATAAACTCATTTTCTCGCAGATAAAAATACATACCTTTGCTAGTTCGACCAGTAGCTGCTTTTTCTTCACCAGTCTTCGGGTCAATGACAGTTGAAGGCTTAAGGCGGCTTCGTGATATTTCAATCAACTGGTCACATTCCTCATAACTTAGGAAGTTATCTAAATGTAAAATAAAAGGCTTTTCTACTTTTGAGAGGACCTTAATTTCACGGTCACTTGTGTGTAAAACACTTCCCTTTTTCGCAATTTCGGGCTGTTCATATTCATATGGAGCATGCACACCTGGTGTGTTTATTGGTTTATTTCCAACGATTCGAAACAGAGTGGTATATGATAATTTAGGGTCATAGCCTTTTCGAATCATTGCATCGACAATCGCTTCAGGGTTAACGCCACTGTTTAACGTTTTAATAATCCAATCCATGAGTGCACCTGGAATTTTATTCACTTTCTCCATTTCTACCTCTCCTTTATAGCCCTAGATTGAGCGATTGGGACAAGCATTCCTGTCCCCTTCACCTCGTGTAATCCCTTACATTCTATTGTAATATAAATAAGTAAAATTGTGGTAGTAATTACTTTATTTCCAAAGTTTTGTCGCAATCAGCACTGCATTTTGACTCACTTGTGCTGATCTCCCACTCTCTTTGTACCAATCAGCACTCTTTTCTGACTCTCCTCTACTGATCTCCCACTCTCTCTGTCGCAAACAGCACTCTTTTCTGACTCTCCTCTGCTGATTTACCACTCTCTTTGTCGCAATCAGCACTGCATTCTGACCCTCCTCTACTGATTTCCCACTCCCTTTGTCGCAATCAGCACTGCATTCTGACTCTCCTCTACTGATTTCCCACTCCCTTTGTCGCAATCAGCACTGCATTCTGACTCTCCTCCGCTGATTTCTACTCCCTTTGTCGCAATCAGCACTGCATTCCGACTCCCCTCTGCTGATTTCCCACTCCCTTTGTCGCAATCAGCACTCTTTTCTGACTCTCCTCTACTGATTCCCCACTCCCTCTGTCCCAATCACCACTCTATTCTGACTCTCCTCTACTGATTTCTCACTCCCTTAGTCGCAATCAACACTGCATTCTGACTCTCCTCCACTGCTTTCCCACTCCTTTGTCGCAATTATTGTTTTGTTCGAATACAACACTGTTAATCCCCACATCTCTGTCCAAGTACAACACTACATTCAGAAAACTCCTAATCGAATTCTTCTGCGACCACGTACGAACTGAACTAATCCTCGCCCAGAACAAAAAAAGGGCAAGATCCAATGGTCTCGCCCCTAAAATACTCAGTCACCTTATTCAGTCTTTTGCCCTGTGTACACAAATATCGCATCTCTCAAGAATTCTGCAGTTCCTGGCTGTTGCTTGTCATAATAAGCTGTGAATCTCTCGTCATCGACATACATTTGTGCCAAGCCCGCATGCGCTTCTTTGCTATATTGTGGCCAAAAATACTTGATCCACTGCTTATGCAGTTCAGCCGCTTTCTGGCCGAGTTCTCCAGCTGGATCGCCAGTCTTCATCGCATCACTTAAGGTCTCCATTAATTCCTCAGAAAGACGGGTCACCGCCTCATGGTCCTCTTTAGACATATTCATGAATTTCTCGTTTGATTGTTTAACTGTTTCATCGCCATATTTTTCACGGATTTCGTTTCCATATTTTTTCTCATTTTCTTCGAGGGCTTTCTTTTTAAAGCCTTCAAATTTTTCTTGATCAGACATAATACCTCTCCCTTCTTTTTGCGCAATGGTTTTATCGACATTGGCAATGAGTAGATCGATTTGTTTTCGTTTATCAAGGAGCTGCTCTCGATGTTCTTTGAGTGCTTTGGATTCATCAAAGGCAGGATTGGTCATAATTTGTTTGATATCTGTTAGATTGACCCCGAGTTCACGGTAAAAAAGAATTTGTTGAAGACGATTGACTTCATTTTTTCCATAAATTCGGTAGCCCGATGAATTGATTCTTGCCGGCTTAAGAATCTCAATTTCATCGTAGTACCTTAAAGTTCTTGTGCTTACTCCTGCTAGTTTCGCTAGCTTTTGGACCGTATACTCCACCTCATCACCCCCTGATAATTTCAATTTACACCTTTACGCAACGTCAAGGTCAACACATATTCAAAAAAAACTTTTTAACCGAACACAAAATGACTTTCAAAACAAAAAGCCCCACAAGATATGTTTAACCTTGTAGGGCCAAAAGAATTAGTTTTCTTGAATGTTTTTACGGTCTTTCTTAAAGATTTTAGACAAAATTTCATAGACGATTGGCACGACTAAAAGTGTTAATAGAGTCGAACTAGCGAGTCCACCGATAACGGTAATACCAAGCCCTTTCGAAATTAAACCTCCGCCACCTTCGCCAAATAATAACGGAATTAACGCACCCATTGTGGCAATTGCCGTCATTAAGATTGGACGTAAACGTGTTGCACCAGCTTCAAGAACAGCTTCACGCATTGTTAATCCATCACGTTCCATATGAATGATTCGGTCTACTAGAACGATGGCGTTTGTAACCACTATACCGATCAACATCAACAGACCCATCATAACCGATACCGAAATGGTTTCGTCTGCTATCAATAATCCAACAAACGAACCAATAATTGCAAATGGAAGGGAGAATAGAATTGCGAATGGTGCAACTCCTTCACCAAATGTTACAACAAGGATGAAGTACACAATGGCAATCGCTGCGAGCATTGCAAGACCTAGTTGAGTAAATGTTTCAACCATGTCTGCTTGAACACCAGCAATATCAAGTGTTACGCCTTTTGGAAGGTCTAGCTCATCAACTTCTTCTCCAACTTTAGCTGTTACTTTTGAAATATCATCGCCAATAATAGTTCCTGAAACGGAAGCATAGTACTCACCTTTACTACGAGCAAGTGTATTTAAGGCTGTACCTTCTTTAACCGTTACTAAATCAGATAGAGGCAAAGCTGTACCCATTGCTGTAGGTACTTGTGTTGCAAGAAGATCGTCTATTGACTCAGGTGTAGCTACTTCTTCCTGCTGGACAACAACCTCTAATGTATTTCCGTCTTTTTCAACAGTAGTGATAACTTCTTGTGAGCGGTCTGGATTTAGCATCATCACAATTTGACCAGTTGTAAGTCCATATTGTAATAATTCATCCTGCTCAACATTGAATGTGTATTCTACATATGCATCCTCAGCACTTGACGATACATCCTCTAAGCCGTCTGCATCTTTCATGACGCCTTCAACCATATCAACCGCATCATAAAGCTTATCTAAATCTTCACTGTATAATGTATAACTTACTTCGTTTGTGCTCATTGACATAGAAGAGAAATTCTGGCTCTTCCACTCACCTGATTGGCCAATATTAAACACATACTCTTCGACTTCTTCGCGGACTTCTGGGAAGTTATCCATTTCTGGATCAAAAATGAGGTACATGAGCGCACCGTCACCGCCGCCTCCCATCATCGCTGCCATTGGGTCGCCGCTTTCCGTAACAGAAACCTGAAGAATATCAATATCTTCTCGTTTTAATAGCTCTTCTTCAACTGCTGCAACATTATCTAAGGTTTCATCCTTTAACTCACCAGTACCTGGTGTGTAAGTTAGATACATTACCTTTTCTTCTTCACTACCCATAAAACTAAAACCAATAAGCGGTGTTAATGCTAAGCTACCGACTAATAATAATACGGACAGTACTGACACAATAATTTTGTGATTTAGCGACCAATTTAAAATACCTTTATACCAGTTTGCAAGTTTACCTACTTCTTTATGCTTTGACTCTGTTTTTTCCACATAGAGCTGTTTCTTAAATAACGTATGTGATAAAGCTGGAACGATTGTAATCGCAACTAGTAAAGAAGCCCCTAAAGCAAAAGTCATTGTTAATGCGAACGGCATGAACAATTCTCCAACCATGCCACCTACAAAAATTAACGGTGCAAATACCGCAACCGTAACTAATGTGGAGGAGAGGATCGGCTTGAACATTTCAAGCGTTGCTTCACGAATTAAGGCACGACCATTTAGCTTTTCTTCTTTTAAATGTAGTCTTCGATAAATATTTTCAACAACGACAATAGAGTCATCAATTACACGTCCAATTGCAACTGTAACTGCTCCTAATGTCATTAAGTTTAACGTAATATCCATCCACTTCAGTAGCAATAATGCCATAAAAATGGAAACTGGAATCGAAACAATTGAGATAATTGTTGATCTAAAATTACGAAGGAAAAGAAGGATAATTAAGACCGCGATTAAGCCACCAAATAGTGCTTTTTCTACCATTGTTGCAACAGATTTTTCAATTGGCTCTCCTTGGTCTAGTGAAACATCAATAACGAGCCCTTCAACTCTTTCCTGCTCGTCATCAATAAGATCCTTTACTTCGTTTACCACATCCACTGTGTTTGCTTGTTGCTCTTTAACAATTTGAATGGCAATAGCGTCTTTTCCGTTCGTACGAGATACGGATTGAACGCGTCCTACTTCTTCAATTGTAGCAATATCACCAAGCTTCACGAATGGCTGTGGATTATTTTCAGTAGGTGTAACAGGAATTAACATTTCCTTTAACTCATCTGCTGTCATGAACTTTCCGTCAATCGCAACAGCCTGTTCACCTTCTTTAAATTCAAAAAGTCCTAGTGATACTGACATATCACTTGCTTGGATCATCTGTTTGACTGTATCCTCTGTTAAGTCAAGCTCAGCCATTTTTTTAGTGTTATAAGTAAGTTGTACTTCCTCAATATGCTGACCTGTGATCGTTGCAGAACCAACCCCATCAAGCTTTTCAATCTTTGGAAGTATAACGTCTTCAACTGTTGAAGTTAATTCCACAATATCTTCTGTTGTACTACTTACACTTAATGCCACAACCGGCATCATATTCATGCTAATTGCCGTAATAACAGGCTCTTGTGCAGCTTCTGGCAATGTAACTGCGTCTAACGCAGATTGTAGGGCACGCTTTGCCTCGTCCATATCCTCGCCATACTCATATTCAACTTGAATATTAGCCATGTTCGAATAGGAATTGGAATAAACCGATTTAACCCCATCCAGTCCCTCGACTGCTTTTTCAATTGGCATCGAGACATCTTCCATCACCTGTTCAGGAGTTGCACCAGGATATACATCCATAACCATTAGGAAAGGAATGGATATATCAGGAATCGTTTCTGTCTTCATTTGTGTACCTGAATAAATCCCAGAAACCGTTATAATAATTGTTAATAACCAAACTGCTAGTTTGTTTTTTAATACAAAGTTGGCTATACCTCTCACACTTACACCTACCCTAGATTGACTTATTAAACCCATTTATTTATAATAATGACCAATCAGTCATTTGTCAATGAAAGAAAACGGGAGAGAACCACGAAATGGTGAAAAAACAACTTATAATGGAAAAGGCGCTAGAGCTTTTCGCAAAGCAAGGTTTTGAGGCAACATCCGTACAACAAATAACTGATCAGTGTGGGATTTCAAAGGGAGCTTTCTACCTCTCCTTTAAGTCAAAGGATGAATTAATCATCGCCCTAATCGACCAGTTTATGGAGCAAATTTTTTCTGATATTGACCACTTAGTCAGAAATAAAAAGAATACAGAAAATCTTCTGTTTGAATATTATTATGTAAGTTTCCAGTCATTTAAAGAACACTCACATTTTGCGAATATCTTAATGAAAGAGTATACTCAGTCTCTTAACGAAAAATTAATTCTTAAAATGCATTATTATGACAAACTAGGTAATACAGTGATCCTCATGATGATTGACCGCATTTATGGAGAAAAAGCGGAGCATATAAAATACGACTTACTCTATTGTATAAAAGGTTTTATGAGAATGTATTCGGAGCTTTTTTTGTATCAGCTTGTTCCATTGGATATTGACCTCCTTTGTCAGTCCCTAGTGGAAAAAACAGATTTATTAGCTCATGGCATAACCCTTCCTTTTCTAAAAAAAGAGCTTATGGAATCATCATCCACTCAGGGTGAGGTTACCAAGGAACAAATGATTTCGTTAATTGAGGAGAAAGTAAAAGAAATGGAGGATTCCATTGAAAAGGAATCCCTGCTGCTATTAAAAGAACAGGTGGATGAACGAACATATAGCCCTGCGATTATTAACGGACTCTTGGAAAACATCCGGAACCATCCACATTGTAAATGGATCACTCATTTACTAAGTACTCATTTTGAGGAACAATGAATTTGTCGCTTACATCAAAAAACACGACAGGATGCTGAGCATTCTGTCGTGTTTCGTTTCTATTATCTTATTTGGCCATTTCCGGTCATTAAGAACTTTACTGTAGTTAATGCTGGTAGTCCCATTGGTCCACGTGCATGAAGCTTTTGTGTTGAAATACCAATCTCCGCTCCAAACCCTAAGGCTCCACCATCTGTAAATCGAGTTGAAGCATTATGATAAAGAGAAGATGCATCGACAAGTTTCATGAACACATCTGCTACTTCTTGATTTTCTGTAATAATCGCTTCTGAGTGTTTTGTCCCGTACTGTTCAATATGGTCAATTGCTTCGTGCACATCATCAACAATCTTCATCGCAATATGCAAACTTAAGTATTCATTTGCCCAATCCTCTTCACCTGCCGGGATAGCGTTTGGGATAATTGATAATGCCTCTTCATCCCCATGCACTGTAATTGAATGTTCCTGTAATGTTTTCACAAGTGCATCCTTATGTTTCAGCAACCAATCCTTATGGATAAGGACTGTTTCCGCAGCATTACAAACAGCCGGTCGATCCGTTTTTGCATTCACGAGGATAGGCAATGCCTTATTGACATCAGCTTCAGCATCAATATAGACATGGCAGTTTCCAACACCTGTTTCAAGTACAGGAACTGTCGCTTGTTTAACAACCGTTTGAATCAAAGAGGCCCCGCCGCGTGGAATAAGCACATCAATATATTCCTTCATCGTAAAAAGTTGTCCTGTAGCTTCTCGATCCGTACTTGCAATAAACTGAACCGCTTCCCTTGGTATCATCGTATGCTCTAGCGCATATTGAATCACCTCAACGATTGCCTTATTTGTGTGAATCGCTGATGAGCCACCTTTTAAAATAATCGCGTTTCCTGATTTCAACGCGAGCCCAGTTGCATCAACCGTTACATTTGGTCGTGCCTCATAAATCATTCCAATAACACCCAAAGGTACGGTTACTTTTTTCACCTGTAGGCCGTTTTCTAATGTCCAATCTGAGATGACTTGGTCTGTCGGGTCCTCCAAAGCAGCAACTTGGCGAAGTCCCTCTGCAAAATCAAAAATACGTTCCTTTGAAAGGGTTAGCCGATCCATGAATGCTGGCGTATATCCGGCGTCTTTCCCTTTTTGTAAATCAACCTTATTTGCATCTAAAATGGTTTCAAAGCTTGCTTCCAAATGTTCAGCTAATATATATAATGCCCTATTTTTATCGTCAGTTGAAAGAATACCCACTTGTTTAGCCGCTTTTTTTGCTTCACGTGCTTGATTTCTAATATCTACATTTTCTTTTACTAAAGTCACCTAATTCCTCCTCTTAAACCCCAATCGTGATTGGTGCATCAATATGACAAACAAAATCTCCTATTTCCATAATGACAGTGGAATCGATTACTTGATCTCTTTGAGACTGTAGCATCCGTCCTAAATCCTCTGAAGAGATTTTCACCAAACCTCTGGCTATTTCTTCTTCATCCGATCCCACTACACGAACAACAGCACCTTTTTCAAACCTACCTTCGACCTGAAGAACTTCCTTTAGCCGTAGGCTCTTTCTGTTCTTTACAATTCTCTCTGTTGCATCCGCATTTATGATTATTTCTCCCTTAGACCCTGAGTGAAAAGCGATCCACTTTTTCTTTTGATTAAGTATTGTCACAGATTTTTTACAATCAAAATACGTACCCGTCGCCTTTTCTTCCACGGCATCCACGATGATATTTTCTTTATTCGCATTTCCTAAAAAGGTGGAAATCCCAGAAGCCATTGCAATCTTCACGGCTTCAATTTTAGACTTCATGCCACCTGTACCAACAGCACTTCCAGAACCACCCGCAGCATTCTCGATTTCATCCGTAATTTCAGACACTCGCTCAATTAGCTTAGCATCCTCATGTGCGGTCGGGTTTTTATCATATAAACCATCTATATCAGATAAAATGACCAGTTGGTCGGCATCCACTAATCCAGCAACTTTAGCCGCCAATGTATCATTATCACCAAAGTTCAAACGCTCTGTCGAAAGCGTGTCATTTTCATTAACGATTGGAATAATCCCCCGTTCTAATAAAACATTCAACGTGTTACGAACGTTTTGATAACGTGATTCATCCAAAAAGTCGCTTCTTAAAATTAAGATTTGCGAAGCCACATAGCCGTGCGATAAAAAGAGGTGGGAATACGATTCCATTAATAATCCTTGACCAATCGATGCAGCTGCTTGTTTTTCCGGTAATGAATCTGGGCGTTTAAGACAACCAAGCTTTCTATATCCAGCAGCGACCGCCCCTGATGATACAAGGACAACCTCGTGCCCCGCATCCTTCAGCTCGGCAATTTCATTCGTCAGTTTTTCTAGTTTTATCTTACTAATTTCTCCGTGACGACTCGTTAACGAGCTACTTCCGACCTTAATAACAACTCTTTTTTCTATGGACATCCGATCAATCCTTATCTGTTTTGTTTTTGATTGCCGGACGATAATACTTTTACAAGCGCTTATCGCCCGTAAAAGGGTTATATGCTTATGTTAAACAGCTTGAACTTTTTTCTCAGTAGCGCCTTCAAGCTGTGAACTGATTTCTTGGGAACGCTTTGCTGCATGTTTAATAGCTTGTGAGATCGCCTTACCGCCACCGTTTTTATCTAAGGCTGCTAAACCCGCAGCTGTGGTTCCATTTGGGGAAGTCACATTTTCTCGTAATGTGGTCGGTGTCTCATTCTGTTGCTGAATCATTTTTGCTGCCCCGACAATCGTTTGAGCAATAATATCTCTTGTCACATTTTCCTGTAATCCTGCTTTTCTCACTGTTGCTTCCATATGTTCCATTAGATAATAAATATAAGCAGGTCCACTACCCGCTACTCCTGTAAACACATCCATTTGGTCCTCTGGAATTTCGTAAACTTCTCCAATTGATTCGAGTAGGTCTTTTGCTAGTAACATATTTTCAGTAGTAGTCGTGGAACCAGCTGAAATTGCTGTTGCAGACTCTCCAATCATGCTAGATGTATTCGGCATCACCCGAATCACCTGTTGCCCCGCTGGTAAATGCTGCTCCATGTAGGTTGTGGTAATACCCGCTAGAACGGATAAAACGAGTTGGTTCGGTTGAAGTGAATCTTTGATGGACTGTAATGCAATTTCTGCATCCTTAGGCTTCATTGCGAGGACGATCATATCGATATTTCGTAGGTTTAGATGTTGGCTTGTTAAACCTTTTATTTTATAATTTTCTTCAAGCTGTTGTAGTCGTACTGTATTCGAACGGTTGGTAACAAAAATCTGATTCGAAGGGACTTTTCCAGCTGCAACAATACCTGAAATCATTGCCTCTGCCATTGATCCTGCCCCTATAAAAGCGATTGTTTTTTCATGTAACATCAAATGTCTCCCTTGTGGTAAATATTTTAACAACGTATTTATCGTAACATCTTTAAAACCATTATCAAGGGTATCTCGGAAAGTCATATGCATATGATTCAATTAGCGAGTGTAAACGCTACCAAAACGAGCTAATCACATCAAACCACCTTTTATCCGCTCAAAACATGCCTGAGCCAATAATTTGCCAGTTAGTGGGACAAGGGGACAGGTCCCTCGTCCCAAAATGTTACAAACTACTACTAAAACCGACAAAAAGGACAGGTCCACCGTCTTTGCATAGTTTGCAAATAACAAATGAACCTATCCTTTTCCTAGAATTTAATGATGAAAATGACCTTCATTAATATTTTTAATGCCCGCAGCTATCAGAACCGCTAATTTAATTCTTGCCTTCTTGCTGTCATAATCACTAGCTAATAGGACTCCCGCATTTTGTAAGGACCAAGCACTTCCTGGGAAGTCATAAACTGTCTTTACTTCCCCTTCCTCTGCACTTGTTGTAAGAAGTACATATATTCCTTTTTCAACCGCTCTTTTAACACTATCGAGGATATATGGTGGTGCATGACCTCTACCAGGGGCTTCTACAATTATTCCTTTAGCCCCATGATCAGCGGCACAATCTATAAACTTACCATCTGAACCAAGTGAGGTTTTTACAAGCTCAACAGTAGGTAATGAGGTTTTCAAAGTATATGTTTCTCGTTTTACTGGTTTTTGGTAGATAAATATTGTATCTTGATCCACAATTCCTAGGTAACCGAAGCCAAAAGACGTAAATCCATCTACGTTTGAAGCATGTTTTTTCTTGATGTATCGCCCAGAAAAAATCCTCTCATTAAATAAAGCAACCGTTCCAAGCCCCCTACATTCTGGATATGCAGCTAATAGAATGGATTGGCGCAAGTTAACAAAGGCATCCGTTCCATTCACTTGAGGTCCCCGCTGTGAACCAGTAATCACAACTGGCCTTTCATCAGCAATAACTAAATCTAAGAAATATGCCGTTTCTTCTAATGTATCCGTCCCATGAGTGACTACTACTCCATCTATATCTGGGCTTTCAAAGACCTCTTCAATCTTTTCCTTCAAAGTAATTAAATGACCAAACGTCATATGATTACTAGGTATCTGAAAGACAGATATCACATCAACATCTATATATGAAGGGAGATCACACATTTCAGATAGTTCTTCACCAGACATCACACCAGCTGTTAACAGCCCCGTTTCTGGATTTCGTTTACTGGCAATTGTCCCACCTGTACTTAACATAATGATTTTTTTCTTATCCATGGTTACCCTCCTCAATCTAAAACAACCATTAGAAGCTTTTAATTCAATAGTATAACTCGCCACCGCTTGTTTCAATAGTTTGAATTAAAAGAAATTACCATCACTTCAGCCATAATTGGACAGATTTCCTCTATTCAACCGTGGTAAACTAAAACTAGAGGTGATAACGAAAATGGCCAACCAACCATACATAAACCAATTATTTATTGGCAAACCCAAAACTATGGGTGACCCAAATGCGAAAAAGCTTATGGATAAAGAATGGACAAGTGGTATTTTTAAAGAACCCATTCATAATCCGGTAATGCTTGGTAAAGAGAGTTTAACCGGTGATGGTCAAGCTGATTTAAAAAATCACGGCGGACCTGAAAAAGCCGTTCTGGCCTATGCAGCAACTCATTATGAAAAATGGCAAAGTGAATTGAATCATGATCAAATTGTGGCTGGAACAATGGGAGAAAACTTCTCTATTGTGGGGCTCGATGAATCCAATGTTTGCATCGGGGATATTTATGAGGTTGGAGAGGCTTTGGTTCAAGTTTCACAACCACGTCAGCCGTGCTGGAAGCCTGCTCGCCGCTTTAAAGTACTAGATTTTGCATTACGGATTCAAAATAGCGGACGAACCGGATGGTATTTCCGCGTTGTCAAAGAAGGCATTGTTAAAGAGCAGGATAAAATCAAGTTAGTGGAACGCCCATACCCTGAATGGACCATTGCTCGTTGCAATGAAGTCATGCATGAAAAGAAAGAGGATATGGAGGCAGCTGCGAAACTTGCAGACTGCAATTACCTTGCAGCGAATTGGAAAGAAACACTAGTTAAACGACTAAAAGGTGAATCCAAATCAATTGAAAGTCGTGTTTATGGACCAAATAAATAACTTTATCCATAATAATGTTTAAATTATCATACAATAACTCTTTTCTGAAAGTAACAATAATATAATTATATAAAATATATTGACAATAACAAATTCCAGATGTATAGTGTAAAACATATTAAAAATACTTCTTATCAAGAGAGGCGGAGGGACTGGCCCTGTGAAACCTCGGCAACGGACGATTTGTACCGTGCCAATTCCAGCAAGTGATCTTGAGAGATAAGAAGAGGATATCGGAATTAACTTTCTGCCCTCTTCTGTCTGAAGAGGGCTTTTATATTTTTATAATATAATATTTTTCTTATCCAATGAGAGATTGATCCTAATTTAGAGAATAATGTCCTTCTTCTCCATGAAGAAGAACTTTTTAAGGGAAAGACGAAAGGAGATCATAAAGTGATAGAGTTTCAGGATTTGATTAAGGTATATGACAGCGGCGGCAAACAAGTTCACGCTTTAAATAACGTCAATTTAAAAATTAACAAAGGGGAAATCTACGGAGTAGTCGGATATAGTGGTGCCGGCAAAAGTTCATTAATCCGTTGTGTGAATTTCCTTGAACGCCCAACCTCTGGAAAAGTGATTGTTGATGGCCATGACCTAATGACACTCCCAGAAAAGAAAATCCGTGAGGTAAAGAAAAATATTGGAATGGTGTTCCAACACTTTAACCTTTTAAACTCAAAAACAGTTTACGCAAATGTCGCAATGCCTCTTATCTTAAGTAAGACTCCAAAAGAGCAAATAAAAAATCGGGTTACAGAACTACTTGAATTCGTAGGATTAGGCGATAAGGCGGATGTCTATCCGGATCAGCTTTCCGGTGGGCAAAAGCAGCGGGTTGGCATCGCCAGAGCCTTGGCAACTCAACCTTCGATTCTGCTTTGCGATGAGGCAACCTCTGCGTTGGATCCTCAGACAACCAGCTCGATTTTGCAGCTATTGAAAAAAATCAATCAAGAATACAATATTACGATTTTAATGATTACCCATGAAATGTCCGTGATTAGAGAAATCTGTGACCGCGTAGCTGTCATGGAAGCAGGACAAGTTATTGAGGAAGGAACCGTCTTTGATGTCTTTTCCGCTCCAAAGACTCAAACCGCACAAAACTTTGTCAGCACGGTAATGCATGATCAAATTCCTGAATCTATCTTAAACATGATTAAAGAAAATCAAGGTTCCCAGAATATTTTTCGCATTAGCTTTATCGGCCAGTCAACAGGCAAGCCGTTTTTATCGCAACTCGCCAAGAAACTGGATATTGATATCAACGTGCTCTACGGTAGTATCACAGAGCTTCAAGGGATTCCATTTGGTAACCTAATTGTAGAAATTCAGGGACCTGATGCCGAAGTAAAACGCGCCTTAACGTATCTGCAGTCCAAACAAATCAGCTTCAAGGAAGTGACATCCCATGCTAGTTAATTCAGATCAGATCATCGAAGCGGTCATTGAAACGATCCAAATGGTCGGGTTTTCCTTTATCTTTTCAATTGTACTCGGGCTGCCATTAGGAATTCTGCTTTTTGTCACCCGTAAAGGACAGATGCTTGAAAATCGACCCGTTTTTACCATTGTAAATGCAATTATTAATATTTTTCGCTCCGTCCCGTTCATCATTTTACTAGTCGCGATAATTCCGGTTACCCGATTGATCGTCGGAACATCTATTGGCACACCTGCCGCGATTGTTCCACTCGTCTTTTACGCCGGGCCATATATTGCGAGATTAGTAGAAAGCTCACTACTTGAAGTGGACGAGGGTGTGCTGGAAGCAGCCAATGCGATGGGGGCTACTCCCTTCCAAACGATTTTCCGGTTCTTGCTTCCAGAAGCGCTCAGTTCATTAGTTGTAAACTTCACCATTGCAACAATCGGGCTGATTGGTGCATCTGCCATGGCTGGTACAGTCGGTGGCGGAGGAATTGGCGACCTGGCCATTAACTATGGCTATCAGCGCTTTGACACTATTACAATGATTATCACTGTTGTCATTCTGATTATAATGGTTCAAGGCTTACAATCATTCGGCAACACCTTATCTAAAAAAATACGAAGAAGATAACTTAGGAGGAAACACAACATGAAAAAATTTGCATTAACAGTTCTACTAGTGGTATTAGTAGCATTCACAGCTGCTTGCTCTAACAATAGCGCAAGTGGAAAAGAAAAAGATTCTGAAACAAAACACGTTAAAATCGGTATCACTGGTACAGACACTCGCACTTGGGACTTTGTATCTGAAAAAGCAGCCAAAGAAGGAATCGAGATTGAACTTGTCTCATTTAGTGACTATGTTCTTCCAAACAATGCACTTGCTGATGGCGAATTGGATGCCAATTCATTCCAGACTGTTGCCTACTTTGACCAATTTATTGTAGAGCACAATTTAGACCTAGTTCCAATTGCAACTACGTATCTTGCGCCAATGGCTATTTACTCTGACAATCTTAAGGATGTAAATGAAATTAAAGATGGTGCGAAAATTGCCTTACCAAACGATGTATCTAACCAAGGAAGAGCTCTTCTCTTGTTACAAGAGGCTGGACTGCTCAAACTAGTGGATGATTATGATGGTCTCGGAACAATTGAGGAAGCTGTAATTGAAAATCCTAAAAATATCGAATTAATTCCAACGGCTCCTGCTCAAATCCCAAGAGCTTTGCCTGATGTCGATGCGGGTATCATCAATAACGGATTTGCAAGAGATGCTGGTTTAAATCCGGTTAATGACTCCATTTTCCATGAAAGTGAAACAGCAATTGACTACCTCAACATTATTGCAGTGAACAAAGAAGACAAAGATAATGAAACATATAAACGCATTGCTGAGCTATTCCAGGAAGAAGATACAGCTGAATTCATCAACAAAGAATATGGCGGAGCACTGATTCCAACCTTTGTTCCACTAGAAAATATTGGCTGGTAATAACAAGTAGCTGAGGGAAACGTAGGTTTCCCTCTTTTTTTACCTGAATCACTCTCCCCACACTCCTCTCCCCGTTATTTTCACTTTTTCTAAGAAACATTTATCGTCAAAAAATTTTAATTAATTAAAACTTGAAATATATCAAAAAACTTGGTATCATACTTACAAATCAAAAGGACTATATGTAACTGGCGCACGCGGATTACCGCGAGGGAGCATATAGTGTCGGAGCCGTTCGCCTGGGCAGAGGTAAGGGAAAGTCCCTTGCCTCTTTCTGTTTATCGTGAGGCGAAAAGCCAATCCTTTTAACAGATCCAGACATTCATAAATTTTTATATTAATAGTTTTTTAGTTAAAATCTTAATCAAAAGTGAGGTAGACGAGATGAGCACACTTATTGAAAATCAGGTAAAAACGGTTAAAACATTAAATAATATTTCTGAAAGCGGACTAAAGGTGTTCAAAAATGACCGTTTTGTAATTGATGATCAAAGTGAGAACCCAGATGCGATTGTTGTTCGTAGCTTCGATATGCATGACCTTGAGTTTGGCGATAACTTAAAAGCAATTGCACGCGCTGGTGTTGGTGTTAACAATATTCCAATCCAAAAATGTACGGAGAAAGGGATTGTTGTTTTTAATACACCTGGTGCCAACGCAAACGCAGTAAAAGAAATGGTATTAACTGCATTAATGGCTACATCCCGTAATGTTTTTTCAGGGATTGCTTGGACAAAGACATTAGAAGATAAAGGTGAGCAAATACCTCAACTTGTTGAAAAAGGGAAAAAACAATTCGTTGGAAAAGAAATCAAAGGTAAAACTCTTGGAGTTATCGGTTTAGGTGCGATTGGTGCACTTGTTGCAAACGATGCGCTTGATTTAGATATGGATGTTATCGGGTTTGACCCATTTATCTCAGTTGATACGGCTTGGAACTTATCACGTAATGTACAGCGTGCCATGTCACTTGAACAGCTTTTTGCAGAGTCAGACTATATTACCGTTCATGTACCTTTAACCAAGGACACAAAAGAAATGTTTAATAAACAAACTTTCAGCATTATGAAGCCAGGCGTTCACATCATTAACTTCTCACGCGGAGAGCTTGTGAACGAAATCGATATGGCAGTGGCACTTGAAGATGGAATCGTTGGAAAGTATATGACAGACTTCCCTAATGAAAATGTGTTAAAAATGAAAAACACCATTTGTACTCCACACCTTGGTGCTTCTACAAATGAATCCGAAGAAAACTGTGCGATTATGGCAGCTCGTCAGACGAAGGAATACTTAGAAACTGGAAACATTAAAAACTCTGTGAACTTTCCAAACGCAGCTCTTCCTTATACAGGAAAAACACGCGTAACAGCTTTTCATAAAAACGTACCAAACATGGTGGGGCAAATCACATCTGCAATCTCTAATTATGAGTTAAATATCGCAGACATGGTAAACCGTAGCCGTGGTGAATATGCCTATACGATGATTGACATTGATAATGAAGTAAATGGCGAAATCGTTCCTAGCATATTAGAAAGAATCAAGCAAATTAACGGAATCATTTCAGCACGTGTAATATAAAAAGAAGCAAGGGGCGCTCCCCTTGCTTTTTTTGTGAAATAAAGAATAACTTTGAACCCTAAAGTGTGAATCTAACATATACGGAAGCTAAAAAAGCATATCAATGAGCTCACTGCCACCAAGGTATACAAAGAGTAAAATAATTAATACTAAGTATAGATTAGAAGCTTTTCCATTACGATAAACAGGGTCAATTTGTTTAGAGTTTAATAAATATAATAAGCCTAATGAAAGTGCTGGCATAAATATGGATCCAAGAATGCCATAAATAAAAACAATTGCAACGGGTTCATTAAATAATAAAAGTAACATAGGCGGGAATGTCATCCAAACAAGATACGCGCGATAAGCTGGATCTTTTTCCGAAATTGGTTGATTTAGTTTGTTATTCTTCTTTCCACCATTTCGTACTATTCGTACAAAGTCAGCAAAAAGATAAGAAATACCTTGCCATGGCCCTAAAACCGATGTAAACACCGCTCCGTAGAATCCTAGCAATAGAATCCAACGTGCTACATTTCCGAACCTCTCACCATAAGCATCTGCCAGCCCAAGAAGTCCCTGGTTTCCATTAATGGTCGTGCCAGTGCCAAATAATAATTCAGCTGCAATAATCATGATTGCAACTGCAAAAATCCCAGTAACTGTATAGGCTACGCCATTATCTATCCTCATTGTTGGCATCCAACGCTTACCGCTCCAACCCTTTGCCTGTAACCAATACCCATAACAAGCTAATGTAATCGAACCACCTACTCCACCGATTAATCCGAGTATTGTCGCAAATGAACCTTTTGGCACAGAAGGGATTACTTGATACGTGACATCGTTCGAACTAGCCAAAATAATAATTGCCGATCCAACCACTGTAATAAACATTATGCCAACAAATACCATCATGACTTTTTCTAATAATTGATATCTACCAAACCAAACTAATATAAATCCAGCGATCGAGGATACAATCGCTCCTAACCAGACAGGCGTACCAGGTAACAATGCGGCTAAAACCATTCCACATACAGTGGGTGCTGCAACTCCATAAATAATCCCAAATAAAATGGCATACCCTCCAAAATAAGAAGTAGCAACCCACCCTAACGAATGCCAACTTTGTAGAAATGTAGTACCTGTCGCTAGATATAATCTTCCTATCCCTTCACTTAGAATAAATTTAATGAATGCTCCTACGAATACTGCCCACAATAACATTAACCCATAATTAACACCTGCTATAGAAGCCATAATTAGGTCCCCTGCTCCTACACCAGTTGCAGCAACAACAATCCCTGGACCAATAACTGATAATTTCCCTTTTAAAGTTGATGGTGGATTAGCTAAAGGTTCATACGTTCTTTCTACTTTCGTTTCCAAATTATCAAACACCCCACTTTTTATTAGTTTTGTTTCAAAATACACAACACTTCTGTTAAGGTCGATATGTACAAAAAACTTTTCTCAATATCAATGCATTAAATAAAATATCACTAAAATAAAGGAAAATTTTTTATATACGCTATCACCCCACTTTGTATTAATTTTCTCAATAATCTAAATATAGTTAAACTTAACATGTAAGCGTTATCAATTCATTGGTTGTAATGTAAAAAAATATCCCCAGGTAATTTTACAAAACGTAAAATTCGTTACTATTTTACTATTTCTTTTTCATCTTTCTATTACTTTCTACACAAAGAAAAAACGAGCTCAAATTAACCCGCGGGGCACAGGGACAGGTACACTGTCCCACTCTCTAAAATTACTTTTCCCTAAATATGGTATAATTTTATATATAAACTAATTAGTTATTATTGTATAGAAATTTAGACTGGGATGAAAATAATCGGTATTTTATATCCATGTAGGAGGTTGTAAGGTTGGCTCAATTACAAGGAAAAACAGCAATTATTACAGGAGCGAGCAGTGGAATTGGTGCAGGCATTGCAAAAGAACTGGCTAGGGAAGGCGCAAATGTTGTCTTGGCTGCCCGTAGTATAGAGAAACTAGCTGAAGTAGAAAGAGAAATAAATGAACAAGGAAATGGAAAGGTCTTAACAATACAGACGGATGTAACAAATAAACAAAATGTTGAAGACTTAGTCAAAAAAGCTGAGGAAGCATACGACCACGTTGATATTTTTGTGAATAACGCAGGCCAAATGCTTTCATCGCAAATTCGTTTAGGAAAAGTAGAAGAATGGGAAAGTATGATTGACGTGAATATAAAAGGAGTACTTTTCGGTATTCATTCCGTACTACCTTCCATGCTTGAGCGCTCAAGTGGCCATATTATTAACATCGCGTCTGTTTCAGGATTTGAAGTAACGAAGACCAGTACTGTCTACAGTGCAACGAAATTTGCGGTCCGCGCAATTTCCGCAGGACTAGAAAAAGAACTAGCTAAAACCGGTGTCCGGGTAACCAATATATCTCCAGGTATGGTCGACACTTCTTTAGGTAACGGTAGTCCACGGAATAACGAACGGAAAAAACTAGAACCAAAGGATATTGCAAAAGCCGTGGTATACGCCGTAACTCAACCGGATTATGTAAATGTAAACGAAATAACCGTTCGCCCTGTTTAAAAGGAACTTAATTCCTATAGAACAAGAACCAGGCTGGACCCATTCTTGGATCCAGCCTGATTTATGAATAGATTACTGTCGAGCTGTCAGTAAAAGTTTGGTTTTCAATAGACTATTAAGTTTTTCTGAGCTTAGAATCATCGCTAATACAAACATAGCAACACAAATTGGGAAGATTCCAATTGTTGATTGAGATGCAATAAAACCTAAGAGTGGTGGCATGAATGTAGTGCCTGTATATGCCACTGCCATTTGATAGCCCATTATTGTTTGAGAATGTTTTTTTCCAAAACGTGTAGGTGTCTCATGTAACATACACGGGAATATCGGCGCTAATCCTAACCCAACAATAATAAAACCTACAAGTGAGAAAATGGATGGCAACGGTAATACTAATACAATGGCACCTGTTAAAGCAATTATTTGTCCCACCCGCATTAGAGTACGGTTCGTCATTTTAAAGGTAATAAAACCTGTTATCAATCTACCAATTGTTATCCCTGCATAATACAAGGAAACCCATTTTGCAGCAGTTGCTGGGCTTAACTCTTTGACATTTACTAAGAAACTACTTCCCCAAAGCCCAACAGTTGCTTCAACCGCACAATAAAACAAGAAGGATGCAAGAGCCAGCTTGACCCCTTTTATCTGTAATGGTTTTACGTCTTTTACATCTTCTTCATCATATTGTGCAACTTTTGCGGCTTCCTGCCCTTCATTTAAGGTGATATTGTTGCCTTTTGTCACTCTGTTCCATAAAGGCAATGTAAAGAGAAGGATAATAACTAACGCAAACTGAAGAACAGAAATAACAAGATATCCACTTCTCCAAGCGTTTTCCTCTAAAATAAACTGAGCCATAATGATCGGTCCAAGTGTAGCGCCTACTCCCCAAAAACAGTGTAACCAACTCATATGATGTGCCTTATAATGCGTAGCCACATAATCATTTAGTCCTGCATCAACTGCTCCTGCTCCTAACCCAAGTGGGATTGCACATACAATTAACCAAGCAACCGATGGAGCAAAATGAAATCCTAGCAAAGCACCAGCAGTCATTAAGACACTGACAAATGTCACCTTGCCTGCGCCGAAGCGTTTAAGTACCTTGCCGCTACCTAAACTGGAGATAATTGTACCACCGGCAATTGTCATAAAAAGGTATCCAGCAGTCTCCAGGGGTGCCCCAAAGTCTGGCCGCATCGCTGGCCACGCTGCCCCCAAGATCGAATCAGGTAAACCTAAGCTGATAAATGCCAAGTAGATGATTAATAAAAGGAATGTAGTCATATGTAAACCTCACAATATTTTTTGTGTTAAAACAATCTCGGATATACTTTACTTGTTCGTTTCACTAATCAAAAGCTCAAGTCCAAGACTTTGTAATCCAAATAAATAATCTTGTTTCCAATCACTGATTGTAAGCTTTGGAAGATGTTTGGAAGGGATATATTTTGAGCTTACGATTAAAACTCTTTCTAATACTTCGTTTTCAACTTCATCTCTACAAAAAATGATGGTATGGGGGTTAATAATAGCTACAAATGATGCTACTAATCTAGTTATTGCATCAATCTGATTTTCATCAAATATGCGTTGATTTTTAGAACTACTATCAATTACCATTACCTCTCCAAAATTTCGATCATTATACTGTGGGATAAATGAAACCTCTCCAGAGAAAAAAGTACTTCCTCGAACGATGTCACCGTTTATCATAATTCCTGCACCCGGGCCATTCTGACCAAAATACAAATAGATAAGAGATTCATTTTCCCTAATACCTCTGTTTGTATGATAACCCAGAACTGCAGCGTTCATATCGTTCTCTACCACAACTGGTACAGCAAAACGTTCCTCATAGTATCCTTTTAAATCAAAACCTTGAAACCGTTCGTAACCTGGAATATAAAAAATTTGACCACTGTCGACCGAACCTGGAACGCCGATTGCAATTGAGCTGATTTTTGGATACTTAGTTATCATATTTTCTATACACGTAGTCAATAAATCTAATCCATCATCTATTAATACACTCGGAAGTATTCCTTGTTCTTTTATTTCTCCCACACAATTAAAAACAATATAATTTGTCTCTGTCTTCTCTAAGAAAAGGGCTAGGCCAAACATGTACTCAGAATTGTACGAATACCTATTTGCTCTTCTCCCACCGTTTGATTGATCTAAGCCGACTGAAAGAATTTCCCCATTTCGCTCCATCTCTGCTAAGAACTTACTGATTGTAGGAAAACTGATCCCCAATTTGTTACTTAGTTCAACCTTTGTTGCACTCGCTTTTTCTAAAAGAACTTTACGAATACCTATAAGAATCGTCCTTTTCATTGATTTTGGAGTGGTATTCATAACTGTTTCCTCCCTATCTATCAAACTTATTAAAGACCTTTAAAAAGTTTTGCGACTTATTAAACGTATTTAATAAGTGCCCAATAATGAAAATCTTACCAGATTTAATTCCTGGAAGCAATCTAAGAGATACCTATACAAGTAGATCGCTTCAATGATGAAAAAAATCGAGACAGTGTCCTCCCCTCTGCCCTATGGGAAACGGAAAAAGATGTAGGTAAAGTTGCAAATAAATTGGGTGTTATTTTGTTCGGCTTATTATGATATTAATATAGTTGCGTTGATTTTAAAATAAACAATTAAGGCAGTGAGTACCTTTTCAAGGATATTCACTGCCTTCTAAGAAGAAAAGCCTGGAAAATAGGAAATAGATAAAAAGTTATTATTTTAATTAACCGGATATACTGTTTTATGGTCTGCAATGATAGTAAGTGTAGACTTTTCCTTATTAAACTCAACATTTGCACCTGATGTATAATACCAAGTCTTTTGGTTTTTCTCTACATTAAATAAATTTAATTCCTCTTTAAATTTGATGATTTCTTTAGCATTTTCTTCGGAAATTTTGATAGAAATAACCCACTTATCTTGTTCTGGATGAATATCATATTCATCTGTTTGATAAAATAGTCTGCTTCCAATTGAATGACGAATTAACAACATATTAGACACCACCCAAATCTATCAATAAAAAGAAGGTTTCTTTTGTTGATTTTAACGTAAGTTCGTTATTTTCAGTTATACGTGCACTATCTCTTTTTCCAACGATAACATCATTGTCTAGAACAAGTTCCCCATCAATCACAAAAACATACATCTTTCTTCCTTGTTTTTGTTGATAGAAGATCTCTTCTCCTGCATCTAATTTGGATAAGTATAATGTAACATCACTATGAATCTTCGCAGCTCCATTGGTTGGAATTGAAGAAACGATTGGTAACAACTTATTCCTCATTGAATCAACATTATAGGAAATATCCTCATAGGAAGGTGGTAATTGCTTTTTGGAAGGTTTAAACCATAGCTGTAAAAAGCTTGCTTCCTCTTCTAAAGAAGGATTCATTTCGGAATGGAGTAAACCAGTTCCAGCAGTCATACGCTGAACATTCCCAAATTGTAATATCCCACTATTCCCCAGACTATCTTCATGCTTTAATTGTCCATGCAATACAATCGAAACAATTTCCGCCTCCCTATGCGGATGTATGCCAAATCCTTTTCCTCCTTGCACTACGTCATCATTAAAAACACGAAGTGGACCAAATTGAATATTTTCCTCATCATAGTACTCACCAAATGAAAAACTAAGATTACTCTCCAACCAATCATTTTTTACAGAGTAACGCGATGCTGCCGGATACTTCTGAATCATTTATCTCACCCCTAATTATCTTGAATTCAAGATAAATATATAAGAAAAAGCCCATTCTGTCAATTTTCACCTAATCCATATAACTGAAATTCATTTCTATTAGTTTTAGCAATATATAATGCTTTATCTGCATTTTTAATAAGTCTTCTACTATTATCTCCATCTTGAGGATACAAAGAGATTCCGATACTTGCAGTAGTTTTAAGTGTATGACCATTGATATAATATGGTTCCTGCAATACGTTATACAATCTTTCTGCTATTCGAGAAATATCGTCTACGTTACCGATATCGTTAATCAGAATAAGAAATTCATCTCCTCCAATACGACAATGAACACTACTGTCTCTCATATTGTCTTCAAGTCTTTTGGCAAATTGTTTCAATAGTTCATCTCCAATTTCATGGCCAAACGTATCATTTACCTCTTTAAACTTATCTAAATCCATGTACATCAATGCAAGTTGTTCTCCATTATTACTTGCAACAGATATAGATTGCTCCATAATTTCAGTAAAGCCTCTCCTATTTTTAAGCCCTGTTAATGGATCATGAAAAGCCATTGATTCTAGTTGTAATTCATATTTTTTCTTCTCGGTTATATCTCTGATCAGTAGCTGAACTACCGGCTCACCATTAAATTCAATAGGAATTGCAGTGATTTCTACGTAAAAAATCTTATAGTCATATCTAATGAACTTTTCAATAATAGGAGTTGGCTTGCTAGATTGGTTGCTACTCATTATTTCCTGTAGCTTCTGTTCAATCCTTTCCTTTTGTTCGGAATAAATAAAATTCCATAAGGATCTACCAATAATATCACCTGAATGTTCCTTACCTAGTAAATTTACACCAGTAGGGTTAACAAATACGATATGGTGCTTATTTTGAACGATAACAGCATCCGGAAGAAAATCTACAAGACTACGATAACAATCCTCACTTGCCTCGAGTTGCCTTTGGATTTCCATTAGCTCTGTAAAATCCTTATACATGCCAACAGCAAGTACATCATCTTTATTGATTACACGATAGCTTGCTAAAATATCTAGAATTTCCCCATCCTTGCTTCTTCTTTTTGTCACACTATAGTTTATATTTTCACCATCTCTTAACATGTTTAAAAAATCCTGGTGCTGTTCCTTCGTCATATCTACAAAGAATGGTGGAGGAGTTACCCCTTCTAAATCTTTCATTTCCCATCCTAATATATCAGTAAATGTAGGATTAGCATGTAAAATCGCTCCATCCTGACCAATTGTAAAAATCGCATCATTTGTATTTTGCCAAATTAGTTCAAAAACTTGATCACCAACATTTTTTATATCAACCATTAGATTGTATTTCCCTCCCATAATAAGACGATCCTCGTTGCTTTAAATATTTTTATGAAGCTTTTTTTAGATTTCTATATAATAATTTTTTATTAAATATCTTTTTATACCTAAAACAAACATTTAAAGATAAAAGAATACTTATTATTGCAATGATTAGGTCAAGAAAGAAAACGGCTGTCACATTGATGTTTTTGTTTATTAATCCTGTTATCATCGGAATAATAATAAACGCAGAACTTGAAGCAGTGCTTACATAAGCTGTTGTTGTACCTTTCTTCCTTGGAAAGAATTCTACGATCACCGCTATACACAATTGGAATAATCCTGCGGTCGAAAAACCGATTAGGAACGAACTTATTAATGTCATAACAGGTTGTTGAACAAATAATAATAGCACTAGAGAAATAGTAGCTAAAGATGGATATATAACCAAAATCAAAATAGGACTAATAAACCGATTTAAAACCACTGCAAGAAGTAAAACGGAAACGAAAGCACCGACGTTGTAATAACTTAATAAATAGATGGATTCAACTCTACCCAAACCTATTACACTATACCCGTATTCTGGTAACCAAACCTGCGCAACCATAAGTAACGCTGTTGATGTAAATCCGATTAATATGATAGCCATTCCTTCAACCCAGATCCTTGGTTTAGATATATATCTACTTTCCTTATTCATGCTAACTACATTCGAAGCTTTAAAATAAGTAGGAAAACGAACGGTTGATAGGAATATCCCATTTAGCATAAAAATGAAAGCAGGTATAAAAAACGAATAACCATAAAAAACATTATTATCTATTAAAAATGAAACCATAATTGGTAGAATCATAGCACCAAATGATATAAATGCTTTTATTAATACCGCTGATATACCTGTTGATTTTGGAAATGCTTCAAGTAAGGCAGGGTAAGCTCCAGAGTCCATTATAGAATTACATATACCAGCAATAACAGCCATAACAAATGCGAATTGATAGCTCGGCGCGAGCGGTATCCCAATCAAGAAAACGATATAAAGAAATGAAGCTGTTATGACAAGCGGCTTCCTTCCGAATTTATCCGAAATCCTTCCTGACACACTTAGAGTTATTAATTTTCCTATGCCTATTCCTGAAACTAAGAAGCTAATACCAGCTTCGTCCGTTTTTAATTGCTCAGTAAGAAAGCTCATATTTGAGGAAAAAAGAATATTAATCATTCCTAAAAGGAAGTAATTTGTATATAAGCCGATCGCCATTCTTGTATATGAATTCCTCATTCTGGTCCCCCCTACTCACAAAAGATGTTGATTCCTTTCTAAAATGATTAAAAAAGAGCTAATCAGCTATACCTGATTAGCTCCTAGGATTACATTAATTACTGATTTCCTTTTTTAACCCATTCAGCAACATTAACAGTACGTTTTGCCTGGTGTTTTACAGCTGCCTGTACATCCTCAATCATCTTTCCATCCTGACCTACAGTAACACTTGTTCCGTATGGATTTCCTCCTGCTCCAAATAAAACTGGATCGGTATAACCTGGAGTAGCAATAATAGCACCCCAGTGCATCATGCTTGTGTATAACGAAAGAAGTGTTGCCTCTTGTCCACCGTGTGGATTTTGTGCAGAAGTCATTGCACTTACAACTTTATTAACCGTTTTTCCAGTAGCCCATAGTCCACCTTGGGTATCAAGGAATTGTTTCATTTGTGATGGCATGTTACCAAATCTTGTTGGTACACTGAATATAATAGCATCTGCCCATTCTACATCAGCCGATGTTGCCACTGGAACGTCTTTCGTTGCTTCAACAGTCCCTTTCCATACTTCATTTCCCTCGATTACGGAATCAGGAGCTAATTCTTGTACTTTTAAAACTTTGACTTCTGCTCCAGCTTCTTTTGCACCTTCTTCAGCCCATTTTGCTAATTGATAGTTTGTTCCACCCATGCTGTAAAAAATGACTGCTAATTTAACATTTGACATATTTACTATCTCCTTTTCTGATGATTTACCAAATATTTTTGATAAAAAGCCCATTTAGTACACCTCCTATTATTCCACTCTCTAAAATTTGCATTCCTTGTTAGGCGGCTCTTTTTATCTCATTAGAATTTTGATTGAACAGTACTCGATTTAGGGATAATAACTTACTACCATTAATCGCAAGATAAACTGCTATCGCTAAAAAAGCTAAATCTAATTCATAACCTGCCATTTGACCATTTCCTAATAAACCAACAGGAAGTTTAGCCGTAATGATTGCTCCAACCATTATTAGAGCAATTAAAATAGATACCAGTCTAGTAGCAAATCCAATAATTAGTGCTATACCTCCAACTAGTTCGATTAAAGCAACTACATATGCCATAAATCCAGGTATATTAATACTCTCAAACCATCCGACAGTATTTTCAATTCCTCCTTGGAACTTAACTAATCCATGTATAAAAAATAGTATTCCCAGTGTAACTCGTAAAATAAGTGCTCCAACTTCGTTTTTTTGTGTCATTTTCTCTTCTCCTATAAAATATTTTTTAGATTATAATTTTTTATACCATTGTGCAGCAGCTTCTACTTCTGTTACTGTCAACTGATGACCTCTATTTTCCCAATGAATTTCTACATCTGCATTTGCCTTTTCTAATAAAGATTGTAGCTCAGTAGATTCCATAGGAGAGCAAATTGGATCATTAGTTCCAGCAGCAATAAATACGGACGTCCCTGTTAAATCAGGAAGATCAATTCCTTTGCGAGGAACCATTGGATGATGAAGAATTGCCCCTTTTAATGCATCTTGATAGTGAAATAAAAGACTAGCTGCTATATTTGCTCCATTTGAATATCCAATTGCAAGGATGTTATTGCGATTAAATTCATATTTGTCAGCTGCTTCATCAAGAAACTCATTTAATTCTTTTGTTCTGAATATAAGGTCTTCTATATCAAAAACTCCTTCAGCCAATCTTCTGAAGAAACGTGGCATGCCATTTTCTAAAACATTTCCTCGAACACTTAATACAGAGGCCTCATCATCAATCCTTCCTGCAAGAGGTAACAAATCTAATTCATTTCCTCCTGTACCGTGAAGCATTAATAATGTAGGTTTTTCTGGATTTGTACCCTTATTAAATATGTGCTTCATTATTTATCTCCTTCCAATACGCGAACCTCAACAGAAGGTAAGCTTTCTTCTAATTCTTCTCGTTTTGACTCTAACCATGTAGGAAGCATGAGCTTTTTACCTAGCTCATTAGTTGGCTCATCTACCGAAAAACCTGGTGGGTCGGTCGCTATTTCGAAAAGGATTCCTCCCTCTTCATGAAAATACACAGCTTTAAAGTAGTTTCGATCGCGGACTTCTGTTGGGTGATACCCTTTCTCTTGAAGAAGATTTCTCCATCTAAGCAGATCTTCTTCATCCTTTGCCCTCCATGCAATATGGTGAACAGTTCCTGCTCCCATAAGCCCCCTAACAGATGGAGTTAACTTAATGTCTATGATATTTCCAAGTGAAGCATCGGACTTGAATCGAAGAAAACCTTCTTCGTCACCAATGCATGTGAGACCTAATACATTCTCAAGTACATCTGCAGTCTTATTGGGTTGTGCAGAAATTAAAGTAGCACCAGCAAAGCCTTTTATTGCATTCTCCGATTTTATCCCGCCAAAACTCCAATTATTAATGGGTCCTTCGTTTCGTTCTATTAGTTCAAGCTCAAGTCCATCTGGATCATTAAATGCAATATTTCTTTCACCAAACCGGATGGAAGATCTGAAATCAACACCAAACTTACTCAAACGTTCTTCCCAAAATTCTAACGAACCGGGTGGTATGGAGTAGCTTGTAACCCCAACTTGTCCCATTCCAATTCGACCTTTTAGCTGTTTTGGCCATGGAAAAAAGGTAATGACTGTTCCTGGTTCACCTGCTTCATTCCCAAAATAGAGGTGATAGACTTCTGGGCGATCAAAATTAATAGTTTTTTTTACAACCCTAAGCCCAAGTACACCTGCATAAAAATCAATATTTCTTTGTGCATCGTTAACCATTGCTGTTATATGATGAATGCCCGATGTTCTTTGCATCTCATTTCCTCCTTGGGACAGAGGGACAGGTCCCTCGTCCCGTTTTTCCAATATCGGTGGTGTTAAACTTACCTGTCCTCTAGTCTTTACTTAGGTCGTTTTATCTCAAATAGTTCTCCGATTTTCGCATAATTGGCACCAGCCAATCGGCTCACGGCAGCTAACCCTCGAGGATCAATTCTCCCTTTTGCATAGATATCATCTTCTATATGATATTGAACAACTCTTCCTATGATAAAATCACAACCTGGAGAATTAACCCCGCCCAATTCTATAGATTGTTCCAGGACGCACTCCAATCGAACCTTTGCTTCTTTCACTCCAGGAACCGATATTCTAACACTTTCAACCGAAGTTAAACCCGCTATCTCGATCTCACTTTGATTTTGAGGTAAAGTCGCAGCTGTCTTATTAATCTTCTCAACATTCTGTTCATCCACAATATGGACTACAAATTACTTTAACGATGTAATATTTCTAGCAGTATCCTTCTGTCTGCCCTCTGTACGTTGTATTGACAATGAAATCATCGGAGGATTTGAGGATACAATATTAAAATAACTAAAAGGTGCTCCATTTAAGACTCCCTCTTCAGAAAGAGTTGTAACGAATGCAATAGGCCTCGGAATAATACTTCCAATTAGAAACTTATAATTTTCTCTTTCTGATATGGAAGTAGGGTCAATTGAAAGCATCGGATTCATTCCTTTTCAAATTAATCTAGTTTTCTCACCTTAATAGGAATTAAACTGTGTTCGAGCTGCTCTCTATATTGCTCATATTGTGCAGGTAACATTAATTGTTCTCCCATTGTTTCGTGTGATTCATCATGTGCGAATCCAGGAGGATCTGTTGCGATTTCGAATAGGATTTCTCCATGTTCTCTAAAATAAATGGCATTGAAATAATTTCTGTCCTGTACTGGAGTTACACCGTAGCCATTTTGAGCAACATGTTTTTGCCAATCTAATTGGTCTTTGTCATCACTAGCTCTCCATGCGATGTGGTGAACTGTTCCAACACCCATTTGGCCTCTGCCAGTTGGAACTACTTTCAAATCTATGATATTTCCAATATCTGCAGAAGAACGATAACGAACAAAATCTCCTTCTTCATCTACTTTTTCAAGACCCATTACTTTTTCGAGTGTTTCTGCTGTTTTATCTGGCTTTGCTGAGAATAATGTAGCGCCGCCAAAACCTTTTATTGCAACTTCAGGTGTTACATCACCGAATGTCCAAGTATTGATTTCGCCTTCTTCTCTCTCAACGATTTCTAGGTGAAGTCCATGTGGATCATCAAATTCCAAATATGTTTCTCCAAATCGAGTGATTTTAGTGAAAGGAATATCAAACTTTTCTAATCTTGATTCCCAAAAATCCAATGCTCCTTTAGGAACAACATAAGAAGTTACACCTACTTGACCGTCCCCAATTTTTCCTTGATAAGCGTCTGCCCAAGGGAAAAACGTAATGATTGTCCCTGGTTTACCACCTTCATCTCCAAAATACAGATGATAAGTACCAGGATCATCAAAATTTACAGTTCGTTTTACTAAACGCAAGCCTAACACCCCAGCATAGAAATCTACATTCTCCTGTGGATGACCAACTATTGCTGTAATGTGGTGAATCCCCATTGTCTTTTTACTCATTTTTGACTCACTCCTATTTTTAGTTTTTTATATTTGACAAATTTACTTTCAGGTTTTACTAAATAGATAAAATCATTCATTAAAACTCCACACAAAATCTTCAATTAAAGTATCTTTATTTCAAGATATATTATCAAAAAAATATCATTACTATATTGACTAGACTTTAATTATCCACCTTTTCTTTTACTCTTTTTAATAGGTCTACTAGAGTGTCTATCTCATTAGGATTTAGTGAATCAAAAACCCGATCTACAAAATCCTCATGTTCAGGCATTATTTTATTCATTATTTCAATCCCAGCATCAGTCAACGTTACATGTATAGCACGTCGATCATCCGGACAAGCACTTCGCTTTAAAAATCCTTTTTGCTCTAACCTATCTATTACATATGTCATTGAGCCACTTGTTATCAGGATACTCTTACCAATTTGTTGAATGGTTTGCTTACCTTTATGAAAAAGTACTTCTAGTACTGAAAACTCAGTTATGCTTAAGTTGTTTTTCATCATATCGTCTCTAATTCTCTCTTGGAGCGCTCTTGATGTTTGCATTAAGATCAAAAATGGTTGGTTTGTGCACTTTCTTGCCACACTTACACCTCCTCGAAAAACATCTTAAAATAAATTATCTTGACTTCAAGATAATAATATTACATAAAGGGTCATGTGTCAACAACTTAACTAGCCTTTTTTACTTCAGCTTTTAATATATCTTCCGTTTTTAGTTCAAGTGTTTTTTCTAATAACTCTATGGTACGCAATGTTTCTCGAATGTCTTTTTCTGTTTCTACATTTGCAGACTTCTTTTCTTTAATCAGATTTTTTATGGAAGACTTAAATGCATTTGTTTTGATTAACCATTCTCCGATTAATTTTTTGGTTGCTACTCTCTCATTCACATCTTTTATACTAAAGATATTTTGTATTTCAGGTTCTAATAGAGTAATTGTTTTCATTTCTGGATGAATTCTTAACCAAAAGTAGTTAACCTGACTATCATAATAGTTTTGATCTATTAGACGATAATATTCAATACCTATCTTTATATCGAAAAAGGGACTGTCTACTGTAGGGGTCTTCAAATCCGCTATATACACATTTTTTTGAATATCTAAATACGTTTCTAATCCATACTTAGTATTAATTATCTTAGCGTCTAGTATTTGCTTCATTTTAATCTCTCCTTTTCTTTCAAATCAGTTTTATTTATTTGGTGGTGAAAGCATAAGGTTACTTTATGTAACACATATTACACTATAGGTTACTTTTAGTCAACAGGTAACCATTTAGATTATAATCTCGTATTGTCACAATACCTCCATATATTCCCCTTTTTAAAAGGTTATCTTTAGGATATAATTAAATAGTACATTATATTACCTTGTTACTTTTTGTTTATATATAAATAATAACTACTATAGGAGGTGTTGAAGCATGGAGGAAAAAGATACTCAGGAAAGATTATGCTCAAAAGTTGAAGAATCCTATCATATAATCGGTAAAAAGTGGATGGGATTAATCATTCATACCCTAATGGAAGGACCAAAACGCTTTAGTGAAATACATGCCTTTATTCCTGATTTAAGTAAAAGAATGCTAAACGAACGGGTAAAAGAACTTGAAGATTGCGGCTTAGTGCTACGAAATGTAATTACGGATCGTCCCGTACGAACAGAGTATTCCCTAACAAAAAAGGGACATGAATTGGGAAAGGCTTTAAAAACCGTTGAGGCTTGGGCTGATAAATGGTTATAATGATTTCTACTCATACTGCTTGTTATGATCAAGCAGTATTTTTTTTGAAATAAAAATGAGGATACTATGCATATTAGTACCCTCATTTTATATAGCCTTACTTAGAAATACGCTCTAGCAATTCAGCTCTTTCTTCTTCATACCCAGGTTTACCTAGTAATGCAAACATATTCTTTTTATATGCTTCTACTCCAGGCTGATCAAATGGATTTACGCCCATTAATAACCCACTAACTCCACAAGCCTTCTCGAAAAAGTAAACCATCTCTCCAAATGTAAATTCGTCTAGTCTGTCAAGTTCTACAGATAGGTTAGGAACTCCTCCGTCTACATGAGCCAACACTGTTCCCTGTGCTGCATTCTTATTCACATAGTCCATCGTTTTTCCAGCTAAATAATTTAAGCCATCTAGATTAGATGCTTCCTCCTTGATTGTAATATCAAGCTTAGGTTCTTTTATGGTTACAACTGTTTCAATTAGGTCTCGGCGACCTTCTTGAACATATTGTCCCATCGAATGCAGGTCAGTTGAGAAGTCAACAGAAGCTGGATAAAGTCCTTTTTGGTCTTTTCCTTCACTTTCCCCAAATAATTGTTTCCACCATTCAGAAACATAATGTAGAGATGGTTCAAAGTTAACTAACAGTTCAATGGATTTCCCTTTTCTATAAAGTGCATTTCTAACTGCCGCATACTGATAGCTCTGGTTTTCTGCCAAGTTAGGATTACTATATTTATCTGCTGCAGCTGCAGCACCAGCCATCATTTTATCAATGTCTAGCCCTGCCGTAGCAATTGGCAATAACCCTACTGCTGTTAATACGGAGTATCGGCCGCCGACATCATCAGGGATGACAAAGGTTTCATACCCTTCTTCATCTGCAAGAGTTTTTAAAGCACCTCTTGCGCGATCTGTTGTTGCATAGATACGTTTTCTTGCCTCTTCTTTTCCGTACTTTTTCTCCATATACTCTCGGAAGATACGGAATGCAATAGCAGGTTCTGTTGTTGTACCTGATTTTGAAATAACGTTCACCGAAATATCCTTGTCCTTAAGCACATCAAATAAGTGCGAAACATATGTGGCACTAATATTTTGTCCAACATAATAAACTTGCGTTTTGTCCTCCATTTGGTTATGGAATGTATGTGACAAGGCATCAATTGCAGCTCTTGCACCAAGGTATGAACCACCAATCCCGATTACAACTAAAGCGTCTGAATTACTTCGAATTCGTTCGGAGGCTGCTTTGATTCTAGCAAATTCTTCTTTATCAAAGTTATGCGGCAAGTCAACCCAACCAAGATAGTCAGAACCTGGTCCTCTTTTCTCATGAAGCATATCATGTGCTACCTTTACAAATTCACTTAAATATTCAACCTCATGCTCCTGCATGAATGATAGAGCGTTAGAATAATCAAAAGTAATAGTCATATAAATTTCTCCTATTCTTCCTAAATTATTTGTATAGAAGGACTATAAAACTGAAGTCCTTCCATTCTGATGTAATGTTTTTAATTTTTTCTTACAATGCAGATTTCCAATCAGCTGCAAATTTTTCAAGGCCTTGATCTGTCAAAGGATGTTTTGATAGTTGTTCAATTACATTGAAAGGAATCGTTGCAATATGAGCACCTGCTAATGCAACACGAGTAACATGGTCTGGATGACGAACAGATGCAGCAATGATTTGAGAATCGATATTTTGAACACGGAACAACTCAGCAATTTTTGCAACAAGCTGCACCCCATCCTCACTAATATCATCTAATCGACCTAAAAATGGCGAAACATAGGTAGCTCCTGCACGAGCCGCTAGCAATGCTTGGTTAACTGTAAATATAAGAGTCACATTGGTTTTAACACCTTTTTTTGTTAGATAGCGACAAGCCTCTAGTCCATCCAATGTCATTGGAAGTTTTATAGTAATGTTCTTATCACCACCATTTATTTTAAGTAGCTCATTTGCTTCGGCAATCATTTGATCAGCTGTAATCGCATTAGGCGAAACTTCTGCTGAAACAGATTCAACATCAGGAACAGCAATTAAAATTTCTTCAATACGGTCTTCAAATTTAACTCCTTCTTTTGCAACTAATGAAGGGTTAGTTGTAACGCCTGATAAAACCCCAATCTTATACGCTTTTTTAATATCATCTAGGTTAGCAGTATCTATAAAGAATTTCATTTTTCGTTTCCTCCATTTACATTATTTTTTTACGACAGCATGTCCACCAAATTCGTTTCGTAATGCAGCTACAACTTTACCGTTAAAGGTATCATTATCTAATGAGCGGTAGCGCATCAATAGCGACATCGCAATAACTGGAGTAGCCGTTTGTAAATCTAAAGCCGTTTCAACGGTCCATTTACCCTCACCTGATGAGTGCATTATTCCTTGAATTTCATCCAACTTGGCATCCTTTGAAAATGCATTCTCTGTTAATTCCATGAGCCAAGAACGAATAACGGAACCATTATTCCAAACTCTTGCTACCTTTTCATAATCAAAATCAAATTCGCTTTTTTCCAATACTTCAAAGCCTTCTCCGATTGCTGCCATCATTGCATACTCAATGCCATTATGAACCATCTTCAAGAAGTGCCCGCTTCCCGCTTCGCCGGCATACAAGAAACCATTTTCTACAGCCGTATCTTTGAATATAGGTTCAACTTGTTCCCATGCTTCAGGATCACCGCCAATCATATAACAAGCACCATTTCGTGCTCCTTCCATTCCACCGGAAGTACCTGCATCCATAAATCGTACGCCAATTTTCTTTAAATCATTGTAACGTTGGATGGATTCCTTATAGTGAGAATTACCCGCTTCGATCACAATATCATTTTTGTCTAAAAATGGCGCAACTTCGTCAATGACAGAATCCACCACAGCATGAGGAACCATAATCCAAATGATTCTTGGCTTATCTAGAGAATCAACTAGTTCTTTATAGCTTGATACTCCTGAAGCTCCATATTTCTTCATTTCATCAACAGCACCTGGGTTTACATCAAATGCAACTACTTCGTGATTGTTATCGATAAGATTTTGTCCTAAGTTTAAACCCATTTTTCCTAAACCTATTAATCCAACCTTCATGTTGTTTTCCCCCAATTGTTTTGTCATTTTTTTAAGAGTGTAATAGACTTTTAGTTATTTGAACTACATTTTCAGTTGTAAAACCAAACTGTGCCATAACTTCAGGACCTGAACCCGAAGCACCAAATGATTCTATTGATACAATTTTCCCTTCCGTACCAACAAATCGTTCCCACCCCATGGAGATTCCAGATTCAATTGCAATCCGTTTTGAAATGGATGATGGTAAAATAGTTTCTTTATAATCAGATGATTGTTTATTAAACAGTTCCCAACTTGGCATTGCTACTACTCGAACAGATCTATTTTCTTTCTCAAGCTCTTCTTTTGTACTTACGGCTAATGACACTTCAGAGCCTGTCGCAATTAGAATAACCTCTGGAGCTGAATTTGTTTCAGTCAGAACATAAGCCCCTTTTGCAACATTTTCTAGATTTGCTCTTGTTTCGTTATATACCGGTAGGTTTTGACGACTTAAAATTAATGCAACTGGTCCCTCTGTTTGTTGAAGAGCGTAAGCCCAAGCACTTGCAGTTTCATTTGCATCAGTTGGTCTTATAACCTTAAGCCCAGGTATTGAACGAAGTGCTGCTAAATGTTCAACTGGCTCATGTGTAGGACCGTCTTCACCTACAGCTATTGAGTCATGTGTAAATACATATGTGACTGGAAGTTTCGATAGTGCTGCCAGACGGATAGACGGACGAAGATAATCATTAAATACAAAGAATGTACTTACGAAAGGCTTCACCCCACCATGATAGGCCATACCGTTTGCAGCTGCACCCATTGCGTGCTCCCTTACACCAAAGTACACATTTCGAGCACCATAGGATTCTACCGCAAAAATTTGTTCTCCCTTAATGTCTGTCATAGTAGATCCAGACAGGTCTGCGCTTCCTCCAAAAATGGCAGGAACTGATTTTACGTAATGGTTTATCGCTTCACCGCTTGCGACACGAGTGGAAACACCTTTACCTGTTTCAAAAGTTAAAATGTCGTTTGCGTCAATTAGAACTTTTCCTTGTATCGCATCGGTTAGTTGATTTGCTAATTCTGGGTAGTCTTGTTGATAAGAAAGGAATAAACTATTCCATTGTTCTTCAACATCCATTCCCTTACTCTTTAAGTCCTTGAAATGAGCTTTCACGTTTTCTGGAACAAAGAAGTCCTCTTCATAATCCCAGCCATAAGCTCGCTTCGTTGCCTTTGCTTCCTCAAGCCCTAGCGGTGCGCCATGTGCTTTATTACTACCCGCTACTTTCGGACTTCCATACCCAATGATTGTTCTGACTTCAATAATGCTTGGTTGTTCAGGATTCTGTTTTGCTAGTTCGATTGCTTTTGAAATCGCTTCTAGATCATTTCCATCATCTACTCTCACATAGTGCCAATTTGCAGATTCTGCTCTTTTCTCAATATCTTCAGAAAAAGAAACGTTCAAGTCACCATCAAGGGATATATCATTTGAATCATACAGGACGATTAATTTACCTAGTTTCATATGCCCAGCCATTGACATAGCCTCATAGGATATCCCCTCCATAAGATCACCGTCTCCTACCAAAGCATACGTATAGTGATCAATGACAGGGTAGTTCTTCTTATTAAATTTCGCGGCGAGATGTGCCTCTGCCATCGCCATTCCAACAGCATTAGCAATCCCTTGTCCTAATGGCCCAGTTGTCGCTTCTACACCAGAAGTATGGCCAAATTCAGGATGTCCTGGTGTTTTGCTGTTTAATTTTCTGAAGTTCTTTAAGTCATCAATAGTGACATTATATCCTGCTAAATGAAGTAAACTGTATAATAAGCTAGATCCGTGTCCGGCTGATAAAACAAATCGATCACGGTTAAACCATTTTGGATTTTCAGGATTATGATTCATATGTTTTGACCATAATGCATAAGCCATTGGTGCTGCGCCCATTGGCAATCCTGGGTGACCGGAATTTGCTGCATTGATAGCATCAATAGATAAAGTTCGTATTGTTGTAACGGCTAAGTTCTCAATATTTTGTGTCATGGTTTCCCCCTGAATTTTTTTATTTCATTTCTACTAATTCTTTGGCTTCTTGCTTTCTTTCATCTAACCACCATTTAAATCCATGCTCTTCTAACAATAAATCGGATTCCATTGGCCCATTTGAACCTGACTGGTATTCATATATTGGAACAAGGTCTTCTTCAAATCCATCAAGAATAGCTTGAACCCACTCCCATGACAACTCGACTTCCTTCCAATGTGCAAAGAATGTTGAATCCCCAACGAAAGCATCATGAATAATTCTTTCGTATGCTTCTGGTATTCCACTTCCTTTAGCTTCACTTGAAAATTCAATTCGGACAGGCTCGATATTCCCATTATTAGTCGGGTTTTTACTATTTAACTGAAGAGAGATAATTTCATTCGGACTGATTTCAACTATTAATAAATTAGGCTCAATTTCTTGATTCGTATTTTCATAATGTGAATTCAATGTGTTTTTAAATTCAATGACGATACGAGTTGATTTTTCCTTCATTCTTTTCCCAGTTCGGATATAAAAAGGTACGCCTTTCCAGAATGGATTATCGATCCAGATACGAGCCGCGATAAATGTATCTGTTTTAGAGGAAGGATTTACTCCTGGTTCGTCTCTATACCCTAGAACCTGGTTACCATTACTCTCCCCTGGCCCATATTGCCCACGAATGATATTCAGGTGAACATCTTCTTTTTTCATTGGACGAATCGCTTCCATTACCTTACGCTTTTCATTTCGGATTTCTGAAGCATTCATCTTTTTAGGTAACGCCATGGCCGTCATCATCAATAGTTGAAGCATATGATTTTGAACCATATCACGTATCGCTCCTGCCTGGTCATAATAGCCAGCTCTTGTCTCTACACCAACTGTTTCACTCGCTGTAATTTGAACATTAGCAATGTGATCTTTGTTCCAAATAGATTGTAAGATTGGGTTTGCAAATTCAAGAGCTTCGAGATTCTGAACCATTGACTTCCCCAGGTAATGGTCAATTCGAAAGATTTCTTCTTCTTCAAATGCACCGCTGAGCCTTTCATTTAATTCACGAGCTGACCCGAGATCATGGCCGAATGGCTTTTCAATCATCAATCGTTTCCAGCCAGTTGTATTTCCAAGCCCGCTTTCTTTGATGTTTAAAGCAATAACGTCGAAAAATTCTGGAGCTACTGAAAGATAAAATACTCGATTTTCCTTTATTTTCAGTTCTGCTTCTCGTTGTTTTACCATTTCGAGTAATGGTTTATACCCTTGTTTATTGGTAACATCGAGGGCCTGATATCGAAAAGAATCCAGAAATTCCTCCAGATCATCAGGATCATGTTCAAGACGACGCGAGAAAGAAAAGATTGATTCTTTCACTCTTTCTTGAAAGTCTCTTTGAGAAAGTTCAGCTCGTCCGAGACCAATTATGGATATAGGTTGTGGTAATTTATTATCAACAAACAGGTTGTACAGAGCAGGAAAAATCTTTCTTTTTGCTAAATCACCTGTTGAGCCAAATAATACAAAAGTCATTGATTCCAATTTAAGTCCTCCTAATACATGTAAATCTGGTAGTAAGATTCATTCTATTGTTGTAAATCATTTACACATTGTTTCTATGTCTGACTACAATAGAGTTATTCTTATCACGATCTAAGGTAATGTAGATATCAGTCTTTCCGAGAAATAACCCATTCTCAATAATTCCAGGTATTAGGTTAAGCTCTCTTTCCAATTCTTTAAGATTCGTTATATCTGGTAAACGACAGTCAAAAATGTAGTTACCATTATCCGTTTGAAATGGATTTCCCTGAACTTGTCTTAAATGGGGTATGAGCCCTAGTTCAATTAACTTTTTCCTTGTCAGTTCAATGCCGAATGGTAATACTTCTACCGGTAATGGGAAAGATCCTAATTTTGTAACGTTTTTATCTGGGTCAGCAACTACAATAAAAGTGTTAGCTGCATTTGCGATGATTTTTTCCCTTAATAGGGCACCACCGCCCCCTTTTATGAGATTTAAGTCAGAATCTACCTCATCAGCGCCATCAATTGCCACATCTATTTGTTCAACCTCGTTAAATGTAACAAGTGGGATTCCAACTTCATTAGCTAGTTTTTCAGTTTGTTTTGAAGTAGGAATTCCCTTAATCGAAAGTCCATTTTCAACCAATTCTCCAAGCTTATAAATGGTATATAAAACTGTCGATCCAGTCCCTAGACCAACTACCATTCCATCTTTTATATAATCTATCGCTTTTTCTCCAACCAATTTTTTCTCATTCAAAGGATTCATTCTCCTTTCAAAAAATGGAGGTTCTTAATTTGACCATTGTTTCATAATTTGTTCATTTGCAATACAGTTAATTTCATTTTGAGGTGTGTCCTTCTTAACAATGACATTCGTTCTATATTTCTTCCCTTTATATTCAAGAGTCAAAGTTACCTCTACCATATGTTTCACTCCTATCTTAAAAATATTTATCTTTTTGTATCGCTTTATTCAAAGTTACTATTAGTAACCAATTGCACTTTATGTAACCAATAATAACCCTCAAATTATTCATAGTCAAGAAAAATATCTCGAATTCAAGATATTTTTTCCAAAAAAACTCTCACCGTTTTTAATAGTGAGAGTTCTTTCATTTTACGAGTCAAGTGATGGTTACAAAAAAATCACTTCATATAACGATACTCCATCAAACTCTTCAAAGCAGAGACTTCCTTTAATAATTCCTTCCCAACATTTGTTTCCATTACCATTTTTCTTTCTACCATTTTGTCCACTATTCTTTTCATTGATAAAACATCCATGCCATTATGCAAGACAAATTCTTTGCAATTAGAATACTGATGAGCAACCAATTTCATACCGAATGAATTGTATAATAAAGTATATCCCGCAATCCCGGTAGTTGATTGATAGGCCTTTGAGAAGCCACCGTCAATAACAAGCATTTTTCCATTTGCTTTAATTGGGTCTTCCCCTTTAATTTCTTTAACAGGCGTATGCCCATTTATAATATGACCATCATCGGGATTTAGATTAAATTCTGCTAAAATTTTGCGACAGATTTCTTCCTTTTCCCGTAAATAGTAATATGGATTCTTCCTCTCTTTATGAGTTTCTTTATCTTTAATAAAATACCTTTCAAAGGTTGTCATTTCCCTCTTGCCAAAGAGTGATGAATATTCGCCTGTCCATAAATACCAGGCCATATCTGTCGAAAGATCATCGGTTTCTTCAAGGTGTGCAAAAGAGTATCGTAGATGATGTTCAAAAACATCTAATAACTCTCGACCATCATACGTTGTATTTTCAATCACCATTTTTTCCATATTTCCTTTATCATCTAAAGGAATGCAGCCATGTATCAATAAGTTACCATTATACTTCAAATATAGGCTGCCTTTCTTCATAAGGAAGTTCATATGTCTTGCCAACTTTTCCGAATGTTGAAGACAAAATAATAATTTATCTATTACCTGCTGTTCTTCCTCTAACAATTGACTTGGGTTATCTGGATTAATAGTTGAAAAGCAAGTATTTTCCAATGGATATGTCTTTCCATGAAGCACTATTTCGTTTTTATCATAATCAATTTTCTCAAGTAATAACCTTCCTGACATATTAAAGAATGGTCGTCTCTTAATGATGGGAATTTCAAGCTTGAACTGAATCATAGCAATTGCTTGATGAATTTTTGTGATTTGTAATTCTTCTTCCTCCGTTAGATTGTTTCCGGAAGTTTTCTTTGGTCTAAAAGCCGGGTTATCCTTATAGTATTTCTCAGCTAAATTTAGAAGTGGTCGAAGATTGATTCCATACACATCTTCAATAATATCTAAATTATTATACCGGGCGCTAATACGAAGAATATTAGCTAGACAAACCTTGGAACCGGCATACGCACCTAACCATAATACATCATGATTTCCCCACTGAATATCAACAGAATGATAATTAATGAGTGTATCCATAATTTGATCAGGCTCGGGTCCGCGATCATATATATCCCCCACTACATGAAGATGGTCCACTACCAATCTCTGCGTGCAATATGCAAGACCAATAATAAGCTTATCTGCCTGATTAAGAGAAATAATTTGCTGAACAATTTTGGTGTAATAAGGTTCCTTATTTGTGGATTCTTCTTCCGTTTTGTATAATAACTCTTCTATAATATAAACAAACCGTTCAGGCAATGCTTTACGTAATTTCGAGCGTGTATATTTGGAAGAGGCAAAAGAAATAAGCTTAATCATATGATTAATCGTTGTGGCATACCACCCGTTTAATTCCTGTTTATTGTCAAATCTATTCTTAATTAACTGTAATTTATCTTCAGGATAATAAACCAATATCGTCAATTCATTGATATCCTTCTCAGATAATATATCCATAAAAAGTTCTTCGATTTTCTCTTTTACTCTACCAGATCCATTTCTCAATACATGTTGAAAAGATTGGAATTCCCCATGTAAGTCACTGACAAAATGTTCTGTTCCCTTTGGTAAATTAAGGATTGCTTCAAGATTAATAATTTCTGTTACTACTTTTTCTTCACTATCATATTTTTGGGCCAGCAAATCTAAGTATTTTTTATCCAAATTGACATATCCTCCTAAAAATATGGTACTTTTGTTAGTCTCACTTTATTTCCAGGTTATAAAAGTGATACAGAAAATTTAATATCAATCCAGTTGAATCAATTTCATAAACCTGAACCCTACGGGCTTAAGGATTTTTTTGAATCAAAAAAGGAGTACCTTCCCAAAATGTCGAAATCAGTAGTCACCAATACAAACTTATAAGACTGAAGAGAGACTCCCTGTAGCTATTAAACGATACGGAAGCCTATTTGATACTCAGAATTATATGATTTAGAACCTCCCCAACGTTTTGAAGCTATTTTCTCTACTATCAACATTCACCAATCTTCGCTGTGGCAACGAAGAAATCTCGTTTTGGTAGACCTGTCGAACTGAACTATGCGGCAATGAATCACTCATTAGTTGCTCGCTTATCGGAATGAATTCCGTTTATTCTAGTCCCTAGACCAACTACCATTCCATCTTTTATATAATCTATCGCTTTTTCTCTAACCAATTTTTTCTCATTCAAAGGAATCATTCTCCTTTCAAAAAAGGAGATTATTAATTTGACCATTGTTTCATAATTTGTTCATGTGCAATACAGTTAATTTCATTTTGAGGTGTGTCCTTCTTAACAATGACATTCGTTCGATAATTTTTCCCTTTATATTCAAGAGTCAACGTTACCTCTACCATATGATTCACTCCTATATAAAAAATATTTATTTTGTGTAACACTTTATTCAAGGTTACTATTAGTAACTAATTTTACTTTATGTAAACAATAATAACCATCGAATTATTTATAGTCAAGAAAAATATCTCGAATTCAAGATATTATTAAATAAAAAACTCTAACCGTATATACAGTGAGAGTTTCCTCTTTTTTAATTATGAGTAATATCAAGTTTTAAATTAAAGCATTTCTCTTGCCAATTTATCTTGAATTCAATATAATTACCTTTAATTCAAGATAAATATATTGAATTCAGAATAAAAAAGAAGGATGGATGAATAGTATGACGAAAGTTGGTATTATCCTTGGTAGTCTTCGTAAAAATTCTTTTTCAAAACAAGTTGCTGATAACGTAGCACCTTTATTCCCAGAAGGATATGTAACAGAGTTTGTTGAAATTGGCAACCTACCATTATTTAACCAAGATTTTGAAGGAGACCTAGGAACTCCTGCAGAATATACTGCATTCCGTAATAGAATCAAAGAATTAGACGCAGTATTATTTGTAACACCTGAATATAACCGTTCTATCCCCGCTGTTTTAAAGAATGCACTTGATGTAGCATCTCGCCCTTATGGAGAAAGTGTTTGGAGTGGAAAACCTGCAGCAATCATTAGCCAATCTCCAGGTGCTCTTGCTGGATTCGGTTCAAACCATCACTTACGTCAAGTACTTTCATTTTTAAATATGCCCGTTGTTCAACAACCTGAAGCATATATCGGTTCTGTACATGAATTATTAGATGAAAATGGTAAGTTAAATGAAGGAACAGTAGAATTCCTACAAGGCTTCGTTAATGAATTCGTTGAATTAATTAAGAAATATCAATAAGGTATAAAAAGTTGGAGTCTTGTACAGAACATACCTGCCAAAACTCCAACTTTATTTTTATTGCAGGTCAAATCGCGGGATAAATATTCATATACATTTTTCCCTTCAATAGAATACCGCTTTTCTTCACTGCCATGGACCGGTTTTTCAGAAGGTCCACATAAAAAAACCATTTTACTTCCTCTTACCAGCATTCAACATCCCCAATAGACATCTTTTATACTTGGATTACTAATACCAATAGGCATAGCATTATCACCCATAACCTGTACCCACTTCCTAGTCGTTTCACTTTTTCCTGACCTAAACAGCGAATGACTTGACTTCAGGAAGGACATCATTTTTAACCCTTCAAACACGGGAAACCTCAGTACCACCACATTTACACATAAAAAAGCCCCGTGAATATACCCATACTATGGATACACCCACGAGACTTTGTGCAAACTTTTTTCTTCTTATGCAGACTTTTTCTCACCCTGCAAACTTTATTCCGATTCAACACATAACACCTAAATTTATAGTGTATATACTTTATTCAACCGTTACACTCTTCGCCAAATTACGTGGCTTATCAACGTCACAGTCACGGTGCAGTGCTGCGTAGTAAGAGATAAGCTGTAACGGAATAACAGAGATAAGTGGTGTTAACATTTCATTAACTTCTGGGAGCACATATCGGTCTTCCTCTGTTTCTAAGCCCTTCATTGAAATGATACATGGGTGTGCGCCACGCGCTACAACCTCTTTCACATTTCCGCGAATGCTTAAGTTAACATGCTCTTGAGTAGCTAGAGCGATAACCGGTGTCCCTTCTTCTATTAAGGCAATTGTTCCGTGCTTTAATTCTCCTCCTGCAAAACCTTCTGCTTGGATATAGGATATTTCCTTAAGCTTTAAGGCACCCTCTAGTCCAACGAAGAAGTCCATCGCACGACCGATGAAGAAGCAATTACGGGTAGTAGTGAAGTACTCCCAAGCAATAGCTTCCATTACTTCTTTGTCGTCACATAGAGCCTCCATGCTGTTGGCGATAATCCCAAGCTCTTTGATAAGGTCCATCCCAACCTTTATCTCCTTTGATTCAGCTGTTACATACGCAAGGATTGCAAGTACTGCTAACTGTGCTGTATAAGCTTTTGTTGAAGCAACTGCAATTTCTGGTCCTGCATGTAATAACAATGTGTAATCAGCTTCACGTGAAAGGGTTGAACCAGGTACATTTGTAATGGTAATGGACTTGTGACCCATTTCCTTTACATGTACTAACACAGCACGGCTGTCTGCTGTTTCACCACTTTGTGAAATAAAGATGAATAATGGTTTCTCCGATAATAACGGCATATTGTATGAGAATTCACTAGAAATATGAACCTCTACAGGAATGTGCGCCATTTTTTCAATGAATTGTTTCCCAACAAGACCAGCATGATAACTAGTTCCGGCAGCGATAATATAGATTCGATCTGCATCCTTCATCGCTTCAACAATACAAGGATCAATCGCTAACTTGCCGCTCTCAGCTTGATATTCTTGCACTATTTTTCTCATGACTAAAGGCTGCTCGTCAATTTCCTTTAGCATATAGTGTGGGTAAGTTCCCTTTTCAATATCGCTTGCATCAAGCTCTGCTGTATATGGGTCACGGCTGATTGTTTCACCCGCTAAATTTTTAATTGTGACAGACTCTTTTTTAACAATGACAATTTCTTTATCCATTAACTCGATATATTGATCGGTTACCTGTAGCATTGCCATTGCATCACTTGCTACAACATTAAAGTTGTCGCCTAGACCTACAAGAAGGGGACTTTTGTTTTTCGCTACATAGATTGTTTCGTTGTCTTGCTCATCAAGCATTGCAATTGCATAGGAACCTTTTAGTAGGCTTAATGTTTTTCGGAAAGCCGCTTCTACTTCCATCCCTTGGTTTACAAATTGCGCTAATACCTGAACAACAACTTCTGTATCTGTATCACTTAGTAACTCAACGTTTTGTAAATACTCATTCTTAAGCTGACTGTAATTTTCAATTACGCCATTATGAACAAGAGTGAATCGTCCAGTAGACGCCTGATGTGGGTGTGCATTGACTCTACTTGGCACACCATGTGTAGCCCAACGAGTGTGTCCAATCCCTGCAGTAGCAAATAAACTTTGATCTACAGCCTCACGAAGAATCGCAATACGACCTTTTTCTTTAAAAACATGTACACCTTCATCATTCATTACTGCGATTCCAGCTGAGTCATAGCCGCGATACTCAAGCTTTTCTAGTCCCTTTAGTAAAATCTCTTTAGAGTCTTGATGTCCAATAAAACCTACAATTCCGCACATAATAAGTTTCCTCCCTAAAAAAGGGAACAAGAAAGCACGGGGCTATCTCGCCCCTTTTTTTCCATATTTATCTCTTTTACTCAATCATATCCTTCCGTTTGTGCAGAGAGTCACCCCTCTGTTTTGACTAAAAGGACTTTCGGTCGTGATTGAAATCAACCGGGAGGCATCCGCCGAATTTTCGATAAACCTCCACCTCGTCAACTAAACCTATAACAATAGCCTATGCATTGTTATTTCTTCCGTTCATGGTTTAGTTCTGGCGCTTTAATTAAGAATACTACTTTTAACCCTCCTTTACAAAAATTTGAACAAGAACAATAATACAACACAATCTCTAAACTCGTCAATCATAACATGGCATTTATTTTCCATGTATACTAAAAAATATGCATACTTGGTCCAATTTGTGCCAAGTACGCATATTTTTAATGAAAATGTATTATATGGTTCTTATTCGATTCCCATCTCTGTTTTTACTACAGAAACGATACGCTCTACGTATTTTTTACAAAGCTCTTCTGTTGAAGCCTCGGCCATTACCCTTACCAACGGCTCGGTTCCGGAAGGACGTACTAAAATACGACCATTTCCATTCATTTCAACTTCAACCTGTTCGATAACCTCTTTAATGACTGGATTATCCGTTACATGATATTTATCTGTTACCTTTACATTCACTAGCAATTGCGGAAATTTTTTCATTTCACTTGCAAGTTGGGATAAAGGTTTCTTTGTGCTCTTCATAATATTCACTAATTGTAGACCTGATAATAGTCCGTCACCAGTTGTATTGTAATCAAGGAAAATGATATGTCCTGATTGTTCTCCACCTAGAATATAACCACTCTTCTTCATTTCTTCTACAACATAGCGATCGCCTACCGCTGTTTGAACACTTTCAATTCCGTTTTCTTCTAATGCTTTATAAAAGCCTAAATTACTCATAACCGTTGATACAACAGTTTGATGCTTTAAACGGCCTTGTTCTTTCATATACTTTGCACATATGTACATGATTTGGTCACCATCAACAATTTCTCCATTTTCATCGATCGCAATGAGTCGGTCCCCATCACCATCAAAGGCTAGTCCAACATCTGCTCCTTTTTCCTTTAAAAAGGCTGCAAGGGCTTCAGGATGTGTAGAACCTACACCATCATTAATATTCAAACCATTTGGAGATGTTCCCATTGTAGAAATATCCGCATCCAAGTCAGCAAATAAATGCGTAGCTAGGGATGATGTCGCACCATTGGCGCAATCCAGTGCTACATGGATTCCAGTGAAATCCTCTTCCACTGTTTGTTTTAGGAATTGAAGATATTTTTGGCCACCTTCAAAATAATCATTCACTTGACCTAAATCAGCTCCAATTGGACGTGGTAACTGATCTTCTGGTAAGTCTAAAAGTGCCTCGATTTCATTTTCCTGTTCATCAGAAAGCTTAAAGCCATCTGGACCAAAGAATTTAATCCCATTGTCTTGTACTGGATTATGTGAAGCAGAAATCATGACACCCGCTTCAGCTCCTAGAGCCTTTGTTAAAAAAGCAACACCTGGAGTGGAAATAACACCTAAACGCATGACTTCTGCTCCAATTGATAATAGACCTGCAACGAGTGCACCTTCTAGCATATGACCTGAAATACGAGTATCGCGGCCAATTAATACCTTTGGTCGTTCTTTATCCTTTGTTAACACATAACCTCCAAATCTTCCAACCTTAAATGCAAGCTCTGGAGTTAGTTCACTATTTGCAACACCTCGTACACCATCTGTACCAAAATATTTTCCCATTTTAAATGATCTCTCCTTTTGCTGATACTTCAATTACTCTTCAATTTCCGTAATTCGTATCTTTGCCTTTTCTTGAGGTAATGCCCACGTAACATTGTCTGGGCCTTTGACTTCTATATCTATATCATGCTCACCAACCCCGAGATTGGTCACATCAATAAACACATCAAAATTTGTAGGGCTTGTCCCTTCTAAGACACTTGGTGCACCTTGCACATCTAAATTGAGTGTCCCTGCTTCAGGGTCTAAAAACGCAAGTGCAAATTGGGTTCCTAAGCCTAAACTTCTAATTGATAAATCCGAGAAGGTTTCCGATATCTCTTCTTCGATATCAACTGCTACTTCAATTTTTTCAGGTGATACTTGGAAAACCCCTTTTGGTACCGGAACCTTCACTTCAATCGTAGAGTCTTCTCTTATATTATCTAGGTCAATTTCAGCTTCAATAGATGAAATTTCGTCAATCACATCTTTCGGACCAAATATCGTAACTTGATTTGGCGTTGGTGTAATATTGACTAAGCTTAACCCATCCGGAAGTTTTCCTTTTTGCTTAAGGGTAAAAGATACTGTTTTATTAGGGCTGACAATCGGAACCGCAATTTCCACAACATTTGGTTCCACTGTTACCGACAATACATTTTGATTTTTATCATAAACAGCTACCCTTGATTCCTGTGTAAAATCTTTCGTTACTCCCTTTAGATCGACCACAGCTTTTACGATAGCTACTCTTTCAATTTCCTCTAAAGCTCCAGTTATTTTGACTACTCGAGGTGAGACCACTGGCTCTTCGATTGTATACCCTTCAACTACTTGGTCACGGTTGACAAAGTCAACTTCAACCGGGAATTCCTTTGTTACTTTTTCCTGAATGACAACGGTAATTTCAGCAGGATCAATTTTTACTTTTATTTTTTCAGAGATATTCCTATATTGTAGTTTTACCTTATGGGTACCAACTGATAACTGAGTTAGGTCTGCATATACTTCAATTTCCTTTTGGAGACCTTCTCTTTTAGTTACGCCTGATGGACCTTCTATCGTTACGTTTACATATTGGGGAACTCCAGATACAACTAGATTTTGATCGTCATAGTATGTATTTACCGGAATCTCCGTTAATGTTTCCGTATAATTTGAAAATAATGGCAACCCTGCAGGACTCTTTGTAGCAGGTTGGTTCTCAAAGCTGACAGATGCAAATAAGAGTAGCGCAAGGAACAATGCAATAATCCGTGTAACCCAACGGTTATCGATTAATCTATCCATTCTTTTTCCCCCTCCATTGCCATAGTGAATGAGAGGTAATGCTTTCATTTGTTATTAGTTCTTGTTTTAGTAAATCTCGAAATGCATCAGGTTTCAAATCACGGTGTAGTTCGCCGTTCTTTGTTAAAGACACACTTCCTGTTTCTTCTGATACAACAATCGTAATGCTGTCTGTTACCTCACTAATTCCAAGTGCTGCTCTGTGTCGAGTTCCCAATTCCTTTGATATAAATGGGCTCTCTGATAGTGGCAAATAACATGCAGCAGCCGCTACTTGGTTTCGTTGTATAATCACAGCTCCATCATGTAAAGGCGTATTTGGAATAAAGATATTGATTAGTAACTCAGATGATATGGCTGAGTTTAATGGAATCCCTGTTTCCACATAGTCCCCCATCCCCGTTTGTCGTTCAATCGAGATGAGTGCACCAATGCGGCGTTTGGCCATATAATCAGTGGCTTTTGTAATTGCCTCAATTAATTTTACCTGATGATCTTCTTCATCATTACCACTTCTTGAAAATATTTTACCACGGCCAAGCTGTTCCAGTGCCCTTCGTAATTCAGGCTGGAAAATAACGATAATCGCTAAGAATCCCCAGTCCATTACCTGGTCTACTAACCAAAACAAAGTATGTAACTCTAACAGGCTACTTAATAAGCGGATAAAAACGATAACAATAATCCCCTGCAAAAGCTGTACAGCCTTTGTTCCGCGGATAAGGGATAAGATTTTATATATCACATACCAGACAAGGAGAACATCTAGAAAAATGCCAAGGTAACCTAGTAATGGGAGTTCATTAAATGACATTCTCACACTTCCTCTATGAAATAATCCAAACATGCATAGTTAGCTATAATATTATATCATATATCTTTCCTTAACCGATTACAAATCGGTAGGTGAATAAGCTTAATTTTACCCTCAAAAAAAAGACCACCGCGTCCGATGGCCTATTCTTCATTATCAAAAATGTGGATGGCATCTATACCTACCTTTTTTATGTGGTACCAAAGCCACTCAAACATTTGATTGACTACCTTGACCTCCCCTGTAACATTTCCAGCAGAAGCCATATAATTCTCACCGTTTATCACAGTGACATTTCCGTCTACGTCTCCCTCTATCACAAGCTTACCATTCTTGACAACAACATCCCCCTTCACTGTTTCACCTTCAGGAACAATGACGGTATTGTTTTCAACAATTAAGTTAGGTTGTTTTGATACAGAGAATTGCTCACTTTCATTCCAGACGGAAAAGAGACTCCCTGCCATTAATACAAGAAAGAGAGCAGCAGCTGATAGCATTGGGTGCTCCCTGAACCAACGTCTAAAGCTTACAGTGCGTTTTTCCTTCGGCAGATTTTGCATGACCTTTAATGTAAAATCATCAGGTGCAGAAATATGAGAAGTACTTTGTACCAACGCAATTGTCTTCTTTAGCTCATGAAAATGTTGATTACAGGATTCGCAGGCATGCAAATGCTCACGTAGTAGCTTCTCTTCCTCTTCAGAAATGTCTTCATCTAGGTAATTATGCATTAACGTAACCATGTGTTTTTCTGAACAGTTCATTTTTTCTCACCCCTATACATGTCGAAGTTGGTTTCGTAGAGCTTCTCGGCCCCTATGAATTCTTGTTTTTACCGTACCCACTGGCAGGTCAAGAATTTCACCAATTTCCTTTAGTGAAAACTCCTCGATGTATTTTAAAACAATAACCGAACGATACTTATCTGGAAGCTTCAGTATCTCCGCTTGGATTAATTCTTGTAGCTCCATCGTCTCAAGCTCGTCCTCTGGTAGTGTTACATCTGCAGCAATTTGGGAATACATAGTTAGTCCATCTGACCCTGCAAGCTCGGCATCCAAGTAATAATCGGGTTTTTTCTTTCGAATGCGGTCAATCGACAGATTCGTTGCAATTCGGTATAGCCATGTCGAAAACTTTTTATTCAAATCATAGCTATGGATATTCACATATGCCCGAATAAAGGCTTCCTGTGCAATATCCTCTGCCTCATGTCGATTCCCAAGCATACGATAGCATATCTGAAAAACCTTGTCTTTGTAAAATTCTACTATTTCCGCAAATGCATTCTGATCTCCATTTTTTAACTGTCTTATTCTGTTTTTAATGATTGTCTCCATTTTGTATACCTCCGCTCTACTCGCGGGTATCATTATTTACGATTCATTTCTTAAAAGGTTTCATTTTCTCCATAATTTTCATTTTAACAAATTTTGGTTGGTTTATGTGCTAAGAAATTCAAATCTTTAAAATAAAAAAACAGTATCCCTTGTTTTGAGATACTGTATGGTATTATAATAGTTTTTCTCCGAATAAAGACCCCATTAAAGCTACCGCTACAGAAGCCGTTTTATTTTTATCATCTAAAATTGGATTAACTTCTACAACTTCAGCAGAAGTAATCAATTTTGATTCCTCTAACATTTCCATTGCTAGATGGCTCTCGCGATAACTAATACCCCCAAGAACTGGAGTTCCTACACCTGGTGCATCATGAGGATCCAGTCCATCTAAATCCAACGATAAGTGAACACCATCTGTTTTTTCTTTTAGATAAGCAATGGTTTCTTCCATGACCTTTGTCATACCTAAACGATCAATCTCATGCATGGTATATACTTTGATTCCTAACTTTTTAATTAACTCCTTTTCACCATCATCAAGTGATCTTGCACCAATAATGACAATGTTTTCAGGCTTTACTTTAGGACCATAGCCAGCGATCTCTGTTAATCTCTTATGACCAATTCCCAGGCTTGCAGCAAGCGGCATTCCGTGTATATTACCGGTTGGTGAAGTATCTGCTGTATTTAAATCTCCATGAGCATCGTACCAAATAACCCCCAGGTTTTGATAATGCTTCGCTACACCCGCGAGTGTACCGATCGCAATACTATGGTCACCACCTAGGACAAGTGGGAACCTTCCACCTTGAATGACTTCATCTACTGTTGCAGCAAGCTTTTCGTTCGCCTCAGATACTTTCTCAAGGTTCTTCAGATTTTCATCGTTAGCAATTTCTTCACGGGTAGGGCGTTTAATCTCAATATCACCTAAATCATCTATATCATAATCAAGTCTCTCTAATCGTTCAACTACACCCGCATAACGGATGGCACTTGGCCCCATGTCAACGCCTCTGCGCATTTGGCCTAAGTCCATGGGTACACCAATAATGGAAATATCCTTCTTCATTTTTTATGAACCTCCTTCTCCCATACACTATTGTACCTACTTTTAATAGAATGACTCAACTCAACAAAATCATGTATATATATGCAGGAATAAAGGGAACAGAATAGACCCAAATGTGGGGTTTATGCAAAAAAAAATAAACCTCGATAGGTTTATTATTACTTATATGTAATTGGTGGAGCCTAGCGGGATCGAACCGCTGACCTCCTGCGTGCAAGGCAGGCGCTCTCCCAGCTGAGCTAAGGCCCCACATATGAAAAAGAAGTAGTTCATGGAGCGGAAGACGGGATTCGAACCCGCGACCCCCACCTTGGCAAGGTGGTGTTCTACCACTGAACTACTTCCGCTTGAGATGAGCCATGAAGGACTCGAACCTTCGACCCTCTGATTAAAAGTCAGATGCTCTACCAACTGAGCTAATGGCTCGAAAATGGCTGGGCTAGCAGGATTCGAACCTACGAATGACGGAGTCAAAGTCCGTTGCCTTACCGCTTGGCTATAGCCCATTAATTAAACTTCATAATCTTCAAATGTTATCAAAACACGGAATTATATTTATTTTATTACCCTAGTATCTTGCTCAGTTAGCACATAAATTATGTGTAATCTAAGGAAATAAATAAGTAACTTCATAAAAATAGCCTACTTCAACCTTTTGAACTTGTCCAAAGAAAGAATAAAGGCTTATGAGCATATGTAAATGGTGGAGGGGGACGGATTCGAACCGCCGAACCCGGAGGGAGCGGATTTACAGTCCGCCGCGTTTAGCCACTTCGCTACCCCTCCATCATTAAATGAAGATGGTGCCGGCGATAGGAGTCGAACCCACGACCTACTGATTACAAGTCAGTTGCTCTACCAACTGAGCTACACCGGCAAATATATATATTTTAAAATGGTGGAGGATGACGGGATCGAACCGCCGACCCCCTGCTTGTAAGGCAGGTGCTCTCCCAGCTGAGCTAATCCTCCGAAAATGGTGACCCGTACGGGATTCGAACCCGTGTTACCGCCGTGAAAGGGCGGTGTCTTAACCGCTTGACCAACGGGCCAATTTACAATTTCTCTTTTTTAAGCTTCCAAGCGGGCTCGAACCGCTGACCTCTTCCTTACCATGGAAGTGCTCTACCAGCTGAGCTATGGAAGCAATGGCTCCGCAGGTAGGACTCGAACCTACGACCGATCGGTTAACAGCCGATAGCTCTACCACTGAGCTACTGCGGAATAAATGCCTAGCGACGTCCTACTCTCACAGGGG
>NZ_NSEB01000013.1 GCF_002734215.1 Fredinandcohnia onubensis | reverse complement strand
GTATTGTGTTCAGTTTTCAAAGAACTTTTTAACCCGCTGTTCATCAGCGACTTTTATAATATATCATCTTTAAAAGTTTATGTCAACAACTTTTAAAAATTGATTTATTTTTTAAAGTACTGTAATAGCGACCTACTTAATATACCAAGTTTAAGGTTCACCGTCAACCTAATTTTTTCTGGAATATTTGACCATATTATTCTCGTTATTACACATCTCGACAAAAACCAATTCCAAAAGATCTAACAAAATAAAAAAAAGATACCAGATTTTTAAATCCGGTATCCCTTCATTTTTTAAACTAAGAAGATAAAATATAAGATAAAGATAATGAATAAACCGTACATAATAGGGTGTATTTCTTTTGCTCTTCCTTTAACTATCATAGTGATTGGGTAAAAGATAAAGCCAATTGCAATACCAGTTGCGATACTTGAAGTTAAAGGCATTGTCAGGATTGTTAAGAATGCCGGAACAGCAATCTCGAACTTTTTCCATTCAATATCGCCTAACGTTGCAACCATCAACACCCCAACAATAATTAGTGCTGGTGATGTAACGGCTGGTGTTACAACTCCTAATAATGGAGAGAAGAATAAGGCTAATAAGAAAAATACTGCTGTCACAACTGAAGCAAATCCGGATCTTGCACCTGCAGCAACACCTGCTGTTGATTCAACGTAAGAAGTTGTTGAAGATGTTCCTAAGATAGCTCCGATTACTGTACCAGTTGAATCTGATACTAACGCTCTTCCTGCACGAGGAAGTTTATTATTTTTCATGATACCTGCTTGGTTCGCTACCCCTACTAATGTTCCTGCTGTATCAAAGAAGTCAACGAACATTAATGTAAGAATCACAATCAGCATGTCCATTGTAAAAATATCTCCAAAGTTAGCAAAAGCTGCTCCAAATGTAGGTGCTAGACTTGGTACAGAACTAACCACCTTATCCGGTACTTCAATTAAATTAACAATCATCCCTATAATAGCTGTGATTACCATACCGATAAATACAGCACCGTTTACTTTACGAACCATTAAGATTACTGTAATGACAAGACCAAAAATAGTTAATAATGTGTTTCCGTTTGATAGGTCACCCAACGCTACTAGAGTAGCTGGATCTGCAATTACAATCCCTGCGTTTTTAAATCCTATAAATGTGATAAACAATCCAATCCCCGCACCAACTGCTAGCTTTAGGTTTTGCGGAATGGCATCGATAATCTTTTCACGGATGCGTGTTAACGTTAGGAGAACTAAAAAGATTCCTGATACTAAAACACCCGATAAAGCAGTTTGCCATGAAATTCCCATTCCTAATACAACTGAATAAGCGAAGAATGCGTTTAGTCCCATACCAGGAGCTAAAGCAACAGGGTATTTTGCAACAATCCCCATGATAAGTGTACCAATAGCAGCTGCAAGTGCGGTTGCAACAAATACTGCATTAGCATCCATTCTTAACTCTGACGGTAAATCCGGTACATCACTTAATGATAAAATTGATGGGTTAACGAATAAGATATAAGCCATGGATAAAAACGTTGTTAGTCCACCAATGATTTCTCGTTTGTAAGTAGTTCCAAGCTCATCGAATTGAAAATACTTTTTCATAAATAGATTCCCTCTCCCTTTGATCCATATCGTCGTACTTAAGAGCTTCGATTTGGTAACAGACGCATAAAAGCGCCCCAGATTAATATCTGAAGCGCTTGACATCAAGGATAACGATAGAAAAGGAGAATCATAGTTAATTGACACTCTCCATTATCAGTTATACCTCGTAGTCAAGCTAATTTACGGTAGCCTGGTAGAAACTTTTGGGCCATATTCCCAAGATTATACGACGTATTTCAACAAAATCTGATTTCGACTTTATTATATGACAATGTACCTAGAGAGTCAACCTAAAAACGAACATTAATTTAAATTCATTTTATATCGTTCGTGTATTATTCCCATTCAATTGTTGCTGGTGGCTTGCTTGTAATATCATACACAACTCTGTTTACATGATTTACTTCATTTACAATTCTTGTTGAAATGACTTCGAGTACGTCCCAAGGGATACGAGCCCAGTCTGAAGTCATTCCATCAATTGAAGTCACGGCACGAATACCAATTGTGTAGTCATATGTTCTTGCATCACCCATTACACCAACACTTCGGATATCAGGAAGAACAGTGAAGTATTGCCAAATTTCACGCTCTAGGCCTGCTTTTCGGATTTCTTCTCGTAAGATGTAATCTGATTCACGAACAATCTCCAGTTTATCATCGGATATCTCACCTAAAACACGAATGCCTAGTCCAGGTCCTGGGAATGGTTGGCGCCATACGATTTCATCTGGAATACCGAGTTCCGTTCCAAGTGCACGTACCTCATCTTTAAATAAAGCATTAAGTGGTTCAATTAATTTGAACTGCATATCTTCTGGTAATCCACCAACATTGTGATGTGATTTGATTGTTTGTGCAGTAGCAGTTCCACTTTCAATAATATCTGTATAAAGAGTGCCTTGTGCTAGGAAGTCGATTCCTTCTAGCTTTGCAGCTTCATCATCAAACACATAGATAAACTCATTACCGATAATTTTACGTTTTTGTTCTGGGTCGCTTACACCTTTTAATTTACTTAAGAAGCGATCCTTTGCATCGATTTTAATGACATTCATATGGAAGCCTTCTGTAAAAGTCTTCATAACACTTTCAGCTTCTCCCTTACGAAGCAAGCCATGATCAACGAACATACATGTTAATTGGTCGCCTATTGCTTTATGAATTAAAACAGCGACAACTGAAGAATCTACTCCACCACTAAGTGCGCAAAGAACTTTTTTATCGCCAACTGTTTGACGGATTTTTTCCATTTCAATTTCAATGAAGTTTTCCATTGACCAGCTTTCTGAACATCCGCAAGCACCAAAAACAAAGTTTTTAAGAAGATCATTTCCGTATACTGAATGGCGTACTTCTGGGTGGAACTGAACACCATATAATTTACGAGATTCATCACTCATAGCTGAAATTGGGCAAGATGGGCTAACTGCATCAACTGAAAAGCCTTCTGGCGTTTCAACTACTAAATCTCCGTGGCTCATCCAAACTACTTGCTCATTTGGGATATTTGCAAAAAGTGCTGATTCATTTTGAACAGTAATCGTTGCTTTTCCGTACTCACGATTATGTGCCTTTTCTACACGGCCTCCGAAATGTTGTGTCATGAGTTGCATTCCGTAGCAAATTCCTAACACAGGAATACCTAAATCGAAAATTTTCTCATCGCATCTGAATGAGTTTTCATCGTACACACTATTCGGTCCACCAGATAATATAATTCCCTTTGGTTGCATTGCTTTAATTTCTTCAACTGTCATTGTGTGAGGATGGAGTTCACTATAAACACCAAATTCACGGATTCTTCGAGTAATTAATTGATTGTATTGACTACCGAAATCTAAAACAACTATCATTTCTTGAACGTTATCCACAAAATCACCTCGTTATATTTTGTAATATACCCACCAGATATTATGCATATCAAATTCGCCAAGGCGAATTTGCGCCCAGATTTTTTAGGCCCACACGAGGTGGGTCACAAAGACGTTGCCACAGGATGTGGCGCCCTTAGTCTTTGATCCTAAGCTCGAAAACTTACCTTTGAAAATCTGTGGCATCCGCCGGAGGCTTTTTTACCTTTGGTACTGAGTAAAGGTAAAAAAAATAGAATTCCACCTAATAAAGGCAGAATTCTAGGTCACGTACTTAAATAGAATAACTGCCTTCATAGTCAGACCATTTACGGTGGCCCGGTAGAAACTTTCGATCCATATTATCGAGGATATACGAAGGATACTTCTATTAAAATTGTGTTTTAATTCTATCAACCAGGTACCTATTGGTCAAGATGATATCTTTTTAATTAAATTTTCCCATAATTCAACTGACTTTTCCCATTCTACAGCAGCATTATCTTTGCGGTATAGGGCACGTTCATAGTTTAACGTTAATTGCTCCATTTCATGTCCTTTATAAAACTTATCAACTTGAACAGAGTATTCCCTTAAGGTTTGCCCTTCTCTTCTCGGGAAGCCTACTCGTGACAATTGTTTTAACAAGGCATTATAGGCTTTAAAATATGCCTCTTCATCTTTTGCATTTTTGTATAGCCAAATATAAAGATATGGGATCCATCTTTTTCGAGTCTGAAATACGAGATAAACTATCAAAGAGATGCTTAATAAGAATATCAGCACATATTTCCATGAGAACGTATCTGCTATTGTATCAAAGATGCTCGTTTCCTTCTCTTCTGACTTAGGCTTAGCAACAGTTTCTTCAACCTCTTCTTCTTCAGGGACTACCTCTGGTGAAGTTTGTGGCGTTTGACTGTTTGTATTTCCTGTCGTTGATAGATCATAGGAAAATAGATTTGAGTTACTAAATCCTTTTGTTGGCTCAAATGGAACCCATCCAAATTCCGGAAAGTATACCTCAACCCAGGAGTGTGCATTATTGTTTGTGATTTCATATGAATTTAATTCCACTCGTTGCCCTTCTGTATAGCCTTTTACCCATCTTGCCGGTATATCAACTGCACGTAATAGGACAACCATGGATGTTGAAAAGTTATCACAATAGCCTATTTTTGTATCAAACAAGAACTGATCGACATAGTCCTCATCCGCTGTTGGAATGGCCACATTTTGCGTATCATACGCAAATCCATTGGCTTGGAAATAGCCTTCGACTGCCTTTACTTTATCGTACCGATTCGTCTGTGAGTTCGTGATTTCTACTGCAAGTTCTTTTACACGTTCAGGAAGGTCATCAGGTAATTGAGTATATCTTTCTTTAAAGCCGTTATCCTGCTCAAGGCCACCCGGCTGTTTGATCTCTTTTAAATGGTTAATATAGTATTTCGGATACTGATAATTCAGGGTATAGCTATCCAATTTGACTTCATCATCGCCTCTTAAAGTCGAAATTTTTTCGGATAATGGGTTTACGCTAAAATAAATATCTGGGGCTGTCTCAACTGACGTTAACCCTAATGGATACACGATATGGGAATACTTTAAATCCATCTGAATCTCGGTTTCGAATTCCTCAACCTCGGTTTTTGGCTCGTACCAATTCAACACGGTATTTTCAACATTAAAGGTTTCTTTGTCGGCTTGACCAGATAATTTCCAACCCTTCCCTGTGTAGGTATCCTTAGATTCAACTCGCCAATAATGGCGTTTTTCTGTCTCAGCGGTAAACACAACTGTATCATCTGCGATAAATGGCCCACCTAGATTTTGATCATTGGTTCCATATCCAATTTTCTTTACTCCATTGATGGAGCCGTTCGTATTTTCTTGCCCGTATCCCTTTAAAAATGGAACTGGGTCGGGCCACTGAGGAGATGCTTTCGGTGAAACATAACCAATAAATGTAGAAAACAAAATAAAAATGGCTAATGGTATCGCCCATTTTTTCCCGATGTTTACATGTTTAGAAAGCTCTTTATCCTTTAAACGCTCAAATTGTAAAATTCCGAGCATAAAAAATCCAATAAAGACCGTTCGAATAATGGCTGCTTTTGCATCATATGGGCTAAATGTATCAATCACCGTGATATAAACGATCGTTAATACGAAAAACAGAAGTATTCTTTTTTGATGAGTAAACCAATAATGAAGCAAATAACTCATTAACCAAAGTAATATGAAAAAGAGAATCGTCCGAAAGATCGGCGTCATCCCCAACCAATTCGCTTGGAACATAAGCCCGATGTTTTTCATAAAATCACTAATAAAAATACCTAACCATGTTGAATCTAAAAAATCATATTTAAAATACAAAGAGTGAATCATATATAAAATAAGGAAAATTTTAATCAATGCACTAAACACAAACGGCACTCGCAGATATAACAATAGAAAGCTGACACCAATGAAAATGACAAACCCTGCAGTTTCCTTTGTATCTGTCACAGTTTCAAGGGGCCTTAACCATTCCCAAAGCAAGAGAAAACCAAATATATTTAATAATAGGTTTCGAACATCACGTTTTGCTGGAATTTTAGGCTTCATGATTTCCTCACCTCATTAAATACTTCGGTAAATTGTCCTTCATAAACAACTTTTGCAAAAACTTGATGCTTTCTGATTGCTTCAAGGACACCAAACTCTTCTTGCGTCAGCTGGGTTCCTCTTTCTTTCACCACAAAAAGCTGTAAGTCAGCGTTTCGCATCGAAAACCTGCCCACTAAATGAATCGTATCCTGACTTAATTCACTTGTGACTAGCATGAAAGTTACAGGTTGGTAATTTTTTTTGATTTCTGATTCCACAATTTGCGAAAATGATAGTGGACTATTGTCTTTTACTTTCGCAAGGTGGTGATAGATTGCTTGTTGCTGGGATTCTCCATTTTTTAACGGGAAGATAGCTTGGTCTTCTCCAACCGAGATAAATGAAACCTGTGCCCCTTTTCTTAATATTGCTTTCGTAAGTGAGGCTGTAAAGGTTACAATCTGTTCAAAATGGACTGATTCGGATCGATCCATAAATAAAACAACATCATGGCTTTGCTGCTGCTCAAATTCTTTCGTCATAATTCCATTTCGTCTAGCCGATGCCTTCCAATCAATCCATGAGAATCGGTCACCAGGTGTATATTCCCGTACACCGATTGCAATTGCTGTATCCCGCTGTAATCTTACGTTTGAGGAAGTCATCCCCTGTTCAAAGCGACTTTCCTGTTGTCGGTATACCATATCTACGTACTGTGGATATACTAAAAACTGGTCACGTACTGGCGCAACAGCTTCTTTTTCAATAAGTCCGAATAAATCTCCTGTCTTCATTCGGATTCCCTCTAAGAGATGCTCCCCCCGCGGGACTGAGTCAAACTTGTATTTGTAAGTTAACTCCCGCTTAAACCAAGGGAACAGGATAACCTTTGATTGTTTAGATTCTTCATATTTTTTCAATTGAGGTGGAAGAAGCTCCTCAACAATTAGATACATAAGTGGGAAAGGGATATTTCTTCGAATCAAGATCGTTGCTTCAAATTCCTCCCCTGCTACATACTCGCTGTGGCTGATGTGACGTTCCAGTTTAAAATCTTTAAGAGGATAGATTGATAGAACAAAAGAATACAATCCAAACGGGATAAAACTATAAAATAGAAACCAGCTTACGAACCCACCTTGAAACATCGCATATACAAATGTAGCTACAATCAGAAGAAAAATATTGACGAGTTTCCCCATTTCTTTTAGTTTTCGAAATAGTCTCCTCATTAACGATTCAACGACCTTTGCACTGGAATTGGTGTTCTTTCAATGATTTTCGCTACTATTTTTTCAGTTGTCATTCCTTCAAATCTTGCTTCTGATTTTAATATGATTCGATGTGGAAGAACATATAACGCAAGATATTGAATGTCATCCGGTATCACAAAATCCCTACCGTGTATCAACGCATAGGCCTGAGATGCCCGCATTAATGCAATCGACCCACGCGGACTAGCCCCTAGATAAACGGAACTATGCTCTCTCGTTCGGCTCACTAAATCTACAATATATTCTTTAATTGTTTGGTCTACATAAACTTCTTTTGCTTCATTTTGAAGAGAAATGAGTTCTTCAAGTGTAATTACCGCTTCTAGTTTTTCAATTGGCTTGGACTTTTCCGCTCGATTCAATACCTCAATTTCCTCATTAACGGATGGATACCCCATTTTCATTTTTAATAGAAAACGATCAAGTTGCGCTTCTGGTAGTGGGTATGTTCCTTCATATTCAATCGGGTTTTGGGTTGCCATCACAAAGAAAGGCCTAGGTAACATTCGGGTTACTCCGTCAACAGTGATACTGCTTTCTTCCATTCCCTCGAGTAGGGCAGATTGTGTCTTCGGAGAGGTTCTGTTGATTTCGTCCGCAAGTACAATATGACCAATAATTGGACCCGGTCTGAACTCAAATTGGAGTTCTTTCGGATTATAGATGGACGTTCCAGTTACATCTGACGGCAATAGGTCGGGCGTAAACTGAATCCGCTTGAATTCCGCACTCACTGATTTTGCAAGAGAACGCACCATCATGGTCTTCCCGACACCTGGTACATCCTCTAATAAGACATGTCCCTCTGACAATAATGCAACCAAACTCAGTGTGGCTACATCTCTTTTTCCGATCATTACTTTTTCAATGTTTTCAATAACTTTTCCTAAAACTGGATGTAACATATCAAGCTGCGCCATTTTCCGTCCCCCTATTTACCTAGCATCTTCTTACAATATATGTAACCATTATACTATCCACCATATTATGATTTCTATGGTTAACCAACATTTCCCTTTAAAATTAGAAGTGACTATAAAAAAATGACTCAGATTCATAAAATAATCTGAGTCATAGTAAGTTCGTATTCTATTAGACTAAACTTGATAAAACATGAACCCGAAGGATAATGCCTAATAGTCGAGAATCTTCGTCGACTACGGCTAGTGGGAACTTTGTCTCCAATGCTTTCGGAATAATATCTTGGATATATTCATCCTTTGATACTTTAAAGATATCATCTCGAAGCACATCAGTGAGTGTCTTCTTTTCCTTTATACCATCAATGCAATCGTCAATCGTGACTATTCCTTGTAGTTGTCGATGCTTATTTACAACGAATACACTCGATATACCATTCTTTTGCATTTCTTTTACCGCAACCTGTAACCCATCTTTTAAAGAAACCATTGCGCTTGACTTAATCATGACATGCTCTGCTTGTAATACTTTAGAGCGATCAATATCCTTTATAAATTCAGAGATATAGTCATTCGCAGGAGTCTCAATAATCTCTTCTGGTGTACCAATTTGCTCAACGACACCATCCTTCATGACCGCAACTCGATCTCCTAGTTTAAAAGCTTCATTGATATCATGCGTGATAAAGATGATTGTCTTTTGAAGCTTGTCCTGAAGCTCTAAAAGTTCAAGTTGCATTTCTCTACGGATGAGTGGGTCAAGTGCACTGAAAGGTTCATCCATTAATAGAATATCCGGATCATTTGCTAACGCACGTGCCAAGCCAACACGCTGCTGCATCCCACCAGAGAGTTCACCTGGGTATTTATCTTCATATCCCTTTAACCCTACACTTTCAATATTCTTTAATGCAATGTCTCTACGTTCTTCTTTTGAGACATTTTTAATTTCAAGGCCATATTCAACATTTGCTAGAACCGTGCGGTGACTGAATAAGCCAAAGTGCTGAAATACCATTGCAATTTTTTCCTGCCTGAACTTTTTCAGCTGGGATGAATTATAGCGAACAACATCTTCGCCATCTACATAGATCGATCCAGATGTAGGTTTATTTAAAAGGTTAAAGCAGCGAATCAATGTAGATTTACCACTACCGGAAAGCCCCATAATAACAAAGATTTCACCTTTATTTATGTCCATTGATGCGTTATAAACACCAACGGTATGATTTGTTTTTTCTAAAATGTCTTTTTTACTCATTCCTTTTTCGACCATTGGAATGATAGATTTTGGTTTCGAACCAAATATCTTCGAGACGTTTTCTATTTTAATTTTTGTTTCCATGATTAAGACCCCCTGTGTTTCTGGAAGGAATTCGCTACCCCTGATGTCACGCGGTCAATAATAATGGCTAGAAACACAATACTAATTCCCGCCTCAAATCCGAGTGCCATATCAATACGGTTAATCGCAATTAGAACCTGTTCACCTAGTCCCTTTGCACCTACCATTGACGCAATAACAACCATCGCAAGTGCCATCATTGTTGTTTGGTTTACCCCAGCCATAATCGTTGGAAGTGCCTGTGGTAATTGGACCTTTGTGAGCATTTGCCATCTCGAAGAACCAAATGATTGAGCGGATTCAATGACATCCTCATCAACATTCCGTATTGCGAGCTCAGTTAATCGAATAACTGGTGGCAATGCATAAATTAACGTCGCAAATACAGCTGAAACGTTTCCTAGACTGAAGAAGAAAATAGCCGGAATCAAATAAACAAAACTTGGCATTGTTTGCATGGCATCTAGAATTGGTCTCATGATGATGGAGAACTTTTTACTAAACGCCATCCACACTCCAACTGGAATCCCGATGACCAGTGATATGACCACGGAGGTTAAGACGATGGCAATCGTGATCATCAATACATCCCAAAGTCCAAACGTTCCAATTAAGAAGATAAAGAATGCATATAATACACCGGAAAGAGCTGATTTAAAGCGCCATCCTAAAAGGAAAATAATGATTAAGAAGAGCCACCACGGAATGAAGCTAAGAAAACTATCAATTCCATTGATTGTTTGAGAGGAGATAAGATGTATGAAATCAAAAAACCCTTCGAATGTTGTATCGATCCACTTTATAAATTTTTCAACGTATTTACCTAGAAATTCCCATCGTATATCTGGAAAACTACCCATAAACAGGTTACATGATGTAACCATTCACCTCACTTTTTTTCGACAAAAATCTTTGAAAAATGTAGTAGTTGGCAGTTACCAACTACTACAAATCTATTACTCTAATGAACTTTTTACTTTCTCTGCAATATCTTCTGGAACCCATGTAGTCCAGATGTCTTCGTGCTGCTTCATCCACCAATCTGCAGCCTCTTCGGCTGAAGCATCATTCTCATTCATATAGTTAAGTGCTTCTTCGGTTAAGTCGTTACTCGTTTCGTAATTTTTTAGGAACTCCACAACCTCTGGTGCTTGTTCAGGCATGTCCTTATGAACAGCTACAACAACATCGTTAGGTGGGAATGCTGTACCAAAATCTTTGTTCCATTGTTCTTCGTTATATTCCGGTTCTTCTAAAAGAGTTAGATCATATTTTGCAGTTACCCATGTTGGAGACCAATAGTATCCAACCCAACCTTCACCTTTTTCATATGCATCAACAAGCGTTGCTACTGCACTTGAATCTGAACCAGGGCTAATATAGCTAAATGTTTCACCTAATCCATATGTTTCGTATTTTGCTGTCATTGTTTCGTTAACTGCCCAACCAGTAGGAGCCCCTACAATACGTCCCTTGCTTGAATCCTCAGGGTCTGGGAACACCTCAGGGTATTTTTTCAAGTCCTCAACCGTTTTTAAATCGGGAGCTAACGGCTCAATTCCTCTTTCTTCGTCCCCTTCAATGACATAAGTCGGAACATACAGACCCTGGCTATTATCATTAAAGTTTGTAGATACTTCTTCAATATCTCCAGCATCTGTCATTTCTTTATAAAGCTCTTTGACATTATCCGTCCATACTTCCATATAGACATTAATGTCACCTTGACGTAGACCTTCTAATGTTGCAGGTGTTGAACCCACAGTCACCTCTGTTTCATATCCGTATCCTTCTTCAAGGATTCTTTGCGCAATACTGTTATGGAAGCGAATACTATCCCAACCAGCATCAGCTAGCACAATTTTGTCTAATTTTTCTGGCTCTCCATCTCCTGAAGATCCTTCACTACTACAACCAACTAAGGCTAGTAATAAAACAGTTAGTAATGTAAATAACTTTCTTTTCATAAATAACTTCTCCCCTTTTTTAAGTTTCAATCTATCAGTAAACCTATTTATTTACTGAGTTTATCTCGAGAATAACCCCCAAAATGAAGAGTCATTCATTTTCAATCGTTAGCATATTCCTCCATACCTTTATAAAACAGCTTCCCTATTGAATTTTAAGGTTGATTAGAATAATAGATAGGTATAATTCATTATTCAGTCCAACGAAAAATGCAGAGGATTATTAAGGCAACATTTTTCAGGACGTTGGAGGATATATCTTTTGAACTATTGTTCTTGGAAGGAATGAGCATTTTTTGTTTAACAGCCATTACTTTTAGGGTTACATTAAAAGTATAGAGGAATAATAAAATTCGAACAAACCTGATAATCTAGCATATCTCGTGATAAACTAGCATATTTCGCTCTTTCGAAAAATTTGAGGGTGAATAGTGGTTTATCCTTCCAAGATCCTCCCAAATCCTCAAATATCCTCCGAATATGCTGAAATTTTCTGTTTTTTATTCAAAATACACTATATGTAGTATCCAGATAGTACCTTTGCACCGTATTTAGGATACATAGCTCGATGCGCCATAGCTTCTCTCAACACATGATTGATAAGACGAAGAAAACCAGGTCTCTTTTTCAAGAGCCTGGTTTTGGTCTTTCCTACTATTCAATTTACCTTTTTTTCTTCTGCAAGAACTTCTCATTGATTACGAGCACTTTTCCATCTTCAGCTGGTCTGTATTTTCGAAACTTAAATTTATTTTTTTCAAATATGATATTCCCAATAGCATAAATTGGGAGGATGATGAACAAGTTAATAAGCATTTGTAGCAGCAAATTTATTTCATTTTCAAATATATAAATAGTAAATACGATATGAAACGCAAACGACACCATTAACACAATAAGCAAATTACATATATGGAACGCGATCACGCTCGTTTTTTCGCGAAACATTCGCTCCAGTTCAGCTTTGAAAAAAAGCGAAATAAACACTGATATCCCTATCGCAATAAGGGTTACTATATATGTAAAAACTAATTGCATATCCCCTAATCCCTCGCCCTCATATCACTATACTTTCTAAGTACAAAAGATTGATTATATATCCACATTGTAACACATCCTATATGAAAGAAGTCCCTAACAATATGTGACTAACAAAATATAAAACGGAGAAATTAAAGCATGGAAAATGAAAAAGCAGATCGATTACGGTCACAACTTGACGAAGCCATACAACCGATTATCGAGCGTTTAGACCGTTTAGAAAAAATGCTACAAGAGGTATTAAATAGTGAAGGCTAACGGGGAATTGCGTTCTATTCTGCGAAATTGCGCATTATTTTTAATAATTGCGTGTTAATCCGTGGAATTGCGCTTTACTTCCGATAATTGCGCGTTATTTCGCGGAATTGCGTATTAGCCGATTATTGACTCTTTTTTGCAGAATCGTGCGTTTACCCGAACAGATAAGCGAAAAACTATTTTCTCCACAAAAAAGCCTATACTAGAAGAACAAATAAATGCTTCTACTATAGACTCCCTAAAAAATTTTCTATAAAAAGTATTGCTATCTTTATTCGTTTTATTTTACACTTATAAACGCAGTTTTGGGTTGTCTTATATTCCTATTTTCAACTTACCAGGTTAGATCGCAGGATTAGACGCCCGAAACTTCAACTTCATTTTCTTCCTCTTCATTGGTTTGTGCTTTCACATAGTCGATTGACACAATCGTTTCATCGTCTTCATGTTTGATTGTACAGTTACTATACTCTTTTTTAATATCTGCTACTCGAACGGAATGTCCGATTTCAAATTCTGTAATGTCAATTTCAATAAAGTCAGGGAGATCATTCACCTTAGCTGTTATATCTAATTCATGAACAAATTGCCTTGCAACTCCACCGACTTTCTCTCCATTCGAAGTTCCCTTTAGAATGACACTTACTCTTGTATCAATTTCTGTATTCTGATTTACCTGAAGCAAATCTACATGAATGATTTCCTTGGTTACAGGGTTACTTTGGTAATCTCTTAAAATAACGTTTTTTGAAGTCCCATCAAGATTTAACGAGAAAATACCATTTCTACCAACAGTCTTGATTACATTTCTTAAATCAGTGTTGTTAATCAAGATTGACTCTGTGTGAATGGCCCTTCCATAAACAACTGCAGGGATTTTCCCTTCACTCCTCAATCTTTTCAAGATCGTTTTTTTAGTTTCTTTCCTTTTTTCTGCTACTAGCATACTCATTTTATTTCCACCTTTCTGATAAGCTTTAAATCTTAGACATTAGTTTTTATATAAAAAATGGTCTAAGAAATATTAGAATTACTTATATTTCTAGTATACCTAATCCTGCATTTTATTTCATGTAATTGGCTTACTGATTTAAGCAGTGTAAATCACACTTACATTTCTAACTATTAAAATCGAAATCGGAATACTTTATTGATGATCGGATACAGAAATTTAACCCCTTTTTTCGTAAGCATATCTCCTAAAATATGTGAAAGATAAGCGAGCGTTGAAATTAGAGCCAAACCGTCTACCTTCGTGTTAACTTCCAATAGATGTGACATATACCACCAATAAATCAATGCCCAAATCGTATGCGTTGGCCCTCTGTGTGCAAACCACCCTGCTCCACCTATGTATAAAGCAAACATAACCAACCACCACAATTCATTCGTAACTGCATAGTACAGTAAGAACAAACTTAAAATGCTCATTAGAATATTCTTCAAAGTTTCCTGACCTTTAAAGGAAAGCCCTAAAATGACCGCTCCCCACCCAAAAAGCAAAAGACTGTTTTGTTGTTTAAACCATTTATCATCTAGGAAAGACAGGAAACTTAAATCAAAAAAGAAAGTAACTAAAGCCAGTGCCATTAATGTACCACTTACAAAAACTCCACTCTTTTTTATTAGTTTAGCTGTCTTCGTTACACGCTTATTTAATAGATTATTACCATCTAAATCAGGAGCAAGGGAAGCCACGCCTGACGCAACTAAAATGACAGGCATCATTTCAAGCGGTTGGCTAACAGACGCCACCGTTCCGATCCCTAACCCTATTGCTAAATGTGTTCGACCTTTCATGTTGTCACCTCTATGTTGTTAATTATCTTAATTTGTCAATAAAATGCTCATAATTTGTAGATATTTCCCGGGAATTTGGTGAATTTTGAAATATAGTGCTATTTATTGGGACGAGGGGTATTTATTCTAATGTATCTTGTCTCGTAATCTTATATATCGCATGGCGATACGAATCAAAAAATAGCGGACAGCTCCTTGCCTGTTGAATACTATTATTGAGTCGCTGGAACAGCAAATCTTTTTCAAACTGAAACGTATCGCTTATTGGCTGCATCTAACTACGCACGTAAGTACCGTATATCGCCCAGCGATAAAAAAAAAAGAGTCCTTCAACCCTTTCAAGATTACTCTATTCAAAGATGACTCATTTTCTAAATATCGAGAAGATTCCTCCCCATTTTTCTTTTGGTTTATGTATCGCTTCTTCTAAACGCTTATTAAAATCATTTTGGGAATTCCATTCTTTTTTCTGTTCGTCCCGCATATTTTGTATTTCTTTTTGTAAAAGATCCGTTTTTTGTTTTTCTTGTTGTAGCAATGTTTCGTAATGGTTCTTTTGTTGTTCAGTTAGTTTTTCGATTTTAGCATTCGTTTTTTGCGCTGAATTTCCAATCGTAGAACTTATAATATGATGATCTTGCTGAAGTCGGGATACCTTTGTTTTAAGTTCTACCATATCGTTTGTCAGTTGAATATTCATTTCGCGTGTGGCTGCAAGTTCATTTGCTAGAAACATTAAGGCCTCTTTTAATTGGTTAGGATCTTGAGGTAGATTTTCATATGTATTGGTTACCGCAATCTTTGTTTCATTGGATTCTACTAATCTCTCTTTTTGTTGTTCCACAAGGTCTTTAGCTGTATCCTCTAGAGACTTGTCCGTATCGCGTAGCGCTATAAGCACTTCGATGTCAGAATGAACAAAAATACGCCGATCGCCATCTTTTAAAAACTCATATCCATTTTGCTCCAAGATTTGGCCATACTTTCGGACAGTAGGTGTTGCAATCCCCACCTTTTCTGCCACTTCCTTGGAAGAGTAAGCTTGTTCATTAGGTTGTATATCGCGTCTCATATCGCACCTCCTTTCTATTAAATATGAGGGTTTTTAGAGTTATTTGCAAGTGTTATATCGCCCGGCGATATGAAACGAAAATGAGCTGTACAGTCCCATTCATAAAGACTCCTACAATTTTTAATCTTTTAACAGAAATTTATCCAGTTTACGTACTTGATCATATGCTTTTAATAGATATTCAGGTACCAGTGTTCTCCCATATTCCCAAGCATTCTCTTCGATTTCTGCTAAAAGCTGTTCCTTCTCTTTTTCTTCACCATAAATGAGAGTCTTTAAAACTTGTGTGTTTTTTCTAAATTCTAAGTAATAACCAAGCTGACGATATAGAATAAGCTTTACAAAATTATCATCGGTTTCTTTAACTTTAAAATTAGTTTTAGAGTTATATCCGTTAATTTGTAAGTAATTAAACTTTATCGTATTTGTTGTCACATTATAACTCATCGGTACTTTGAGTTTATCGCTGGATTCAACATTTATTTTTAGATTGAGGTCTAGTAACGTATCAGTAATTATCTTCTCAATATGCCACATATATAGCATTTTTCTTCACCATTCCTAAAATCAATTTAAACCAATCTATTGTATGAAGCTGCCTATACCAAAGACAATATAAAATTGGCACATTGATGGCATTTTTACATTATTATATATTACATAATGTGACAAGAGTCATTTATCATGGGACGATTTACGGTCACTCTCCGATTTTACTAAATATCTCACTTCTGGAAATATTATAAAGGAGGTACTAATTAAGGAGGATAATTATGTTAGATGAAGCTCTTGTAGTCTTTGTGAGGGTTATTATTTCTTTTTTTACTCTCTTAATTTTCACTCGAATTCTCGGGAAACAAGAAGTAGGACAATTAACCTTTTTTGATTATGTTAACGGTATTACAATCGGTTCCATTGCAGCCTCATTAGCCACTGACTTATCATCAAAAGCTTGGGCACATTGGATCGGTTTAGCCGGTTATGCCCTGTTTACTTTTCTATTACAATTTATAACTGTAAAAAATCGCTACATCGGAAGAGTGCTTGATGGGGAGCCAACTGTAGTAATCGAGGATGGAAAGATTTTAGAAAAGAATTTAGTGAAAATGCGAATTAAAATTAGCGAGTTAACAATGCTCCTTCGTGATCGAGGTGTTTTTGATATTACACAGGTGGATTTAGCGATATTCGAAATAAATGGAAAACTGTCGGTTCTACAAAAATCTGATTACCTTCCCGTAACTCCAAAGGATTTAAACATTCCCGTTTCTCCAAGCGGTCTATCCACTGAGGTCATTCAGGATGGTATAGTTATTGAACAAAATTTATTACAGAGAAAAAAAGATCAGAATTGGTTATTGCAGCAATTACGCTCAAAAGGAATAGAAGATGTTCAACAAGTTTTTTATGCAATAATTTTACCCAATGATGAATTATATATTGATGTATACGAAGACCATGTTAGTAAAAAATCAGATATTGGTGACTACGAGGGACCATTTTAATAACATATGAGGTGAAGACATTGAAAAAATTCTTATTATTTCTTATCCCTCTTCTAACATTAGTAATTTTTATTTTGATTATGAACAGTGGCTCTTTATTAAAAAAACCTTTAGGAAAAGACGACCGATTATATGAGACCGTACACCAGATAGAAGCTGACGTAAAAGATAAGAATTGGGATAAAGCTAGTGATAATATCGATTATGCTGAAACTGCATGGAAAAAGATTGTTCGGAGAATTCAATTTAGTGTAGAGAAAGAATATATATTCCAGATAAATGAGACTCTTTCGCGAATAAAAGGTGGCATAGAAGTGAAAGATGACAAAGCAATTATGGAAGAAATCTATTATTTTTATGAACTATGGGATAAGTTGGCTAAATAACTATAAGGGTTAGTTTATTCCACCAATGCATCGCCCTACTGACGAAAGCAAGAGAAAAAAGGCTTCTCATATAGTTTGCTCAACTCATGAGAAGCCTAAATTTATCTATCTCTTTCCTTTGTCATAAATTTCGCCTAATGCTCTTGGAGCGCGATTTGATTTCGAGAAAAAGATTAGTAACAATAATGTTAATACATACGGTAAAATCATGAATAAATCAGTGAAACTACTTGGTAACGCCATTGATTGAGCAATAAACGATCCCCCAGATTTTGCAAAACCAAATAATAGACAAGCAGCTAAAGTAGGGAAAATCCGCCAGTTACCAAAAATTAATGCAGCGATGGCTAAGAAACCATATCCCATGTAAATATTTGAAGAAAAGTTAGCTGAGATGGAATAGGCGAAACACATACCACCTAGGCCTGATAATAGACCTGATATGAGAACCGCAGTAAATCGAATTTTCGATACATTTACACCTGCAGCATCAACCGAATGAGGATTCTCCCCGCTCGCTCTTAATCGCATACCAAACTTTGTTTTATATAAAAGATACCAAGCAAAAATGGCAATCACGACAATAATCACTTCGAACGAATACAAATTCGTAAAAACCGCACCAATCACTGGTATATTGGCTAAACCTTCAATCGTAAACCGCTCTGATACACCCAATCTAAACTTGTCCGAAGCTGATCCAAATACGAGTGCATTTATTTGTGTTGTTAAGAATGTTGTTAATGCTAACGCCAAAATATTAATCACAACGCCGCTGATCACCTGATCTGCCTTAAACTTAATACTTAGGACAGCATGAATAATGGAAAAAGCCATCCCACCTACCATCGCAAACAGTAGCGCCACATAAAATAGATTTTGAACATCTGTACCAGAAGCATTTGCGATTAAAACTACTGACAGCGCTCCGATGAATGCCCCAAAACCTTGAAAGCCTTCAAGTGCTAGATTAGTAATACCACTCTTTTCGCTATATATACCGCCTATTGCGATAATAAAAAGAGGCAGAGCAAAGGATAATCCATCAATAATTACTGTATCCATTATGATTCAATCTCCCTTCGTTCCACTTCTTTCTCCTTCAAGTGGCTGACTTTATGTTTCATGTATGCACCACATGCACTAAACAGTAGGATTAACCCGATGATAACAGAAGAAATTTCTTGTCTAATTCCAGCCTGTGAACTCATATACGTGCTTCCCTGATCAATAATAGAAACTAAAAATGAAGAAAAGATAATACCAATTGGATGAGAGTTACCTAATAGTGATACAGCAATCGAATCAAAACCGATACTGGATAATACTTTCGGTTGGATGGAAGCAAAATAGCCTAAATAATAAGTGACACCTGCAAGACCAGCCAAACCTCCTGAAATCGTCATAGCTAAGACAGTGTTCCTCCCGACATTAATCCCTGCATATTTTGCTGCATTACGGTTGGAACCTACTGCTTTAATTTCAAAACCAACCACTGTTTTGTCCATGAAAAACTTAATAAAAATTGCGATTATGATAGCCAAGATAAAGCCTAATGGAATATCCATTTTCAAATTGGCTATATCGACATTTACTAGAGTCAATCTGGCTTCTTCTGAAATATATTTGGATTGTCTTGAAATTGGATCGACATAATACATTTGAATAAAAAAGCTTATGACATATTGAGCGATATAATTTAACATAATTGTAGATACTACTTCATTTATATTAAACTTATATTTTAGCCACCCAACTAATCCTCCCATTAATCCTCCAGCGACAACTCCGATAACTAGCACAAGTGGCTTTGCTATGATGGCATCTAAACCACTGTAACCAACAATAATCGTCGCTATAAAACCAGAGACGAGCATTTGACCGGAAACCCCTATATTAAAGAGACCCGCTTTAAATGCAACCGCAACTGCCAAACTAGCGAAAACAAGTGGCGTCATCGCATTTAGCAAACTTAAGAAATCAGTTATCATGCTCTTATAGCCTGCATAGGAAGGCTTCGGCATGATTCCTGCCCCTTGAAGTAAGTTGTAAAATGCTTGTAATGGACTTTTTCCAATTAATAGGATAACAATAGTCGCAGCGATAAAACTTATTAGTATGGAGACTAACGGAATTGAGATAGGTTGCCATTTCTCATTACTTATAGGTCGAATAAGAATATAACTTAAGTTTTTTTTCTTTTTATTTTTTCTCATGCTTTGCCCCCATCATATATTCGCCGACTTCATTTGTCGTTAATGATTCACTACTAGCAATCTTCTGAAGTTGGCCATTATATATAACTCCTATGGTATCCGCTACATTCATAATTTCATCTAACTCCAATGAAACAAGTAGGATCGCTTTTCCTTGATCGCGTTGTTGAATGATCATTTTATGAATATTTTCAATCGCACCAATATCTACTCCACGTGTTGGCTGAACAAATATCATAAGCGGCGATTGTAATTCGATTTCGCGAGCAATAATGGCTTTTTGCTGGTTACCGCCACTCATCGAACGAACTTGTGTCTTAATGCCTTGCCCACTTCTAATATCAAATTTATCAATTAACTGACTGCCAAATTGCTCAAATTCCTCTGTTTTTAAAATTCCCTTACTAGCAAATGGATCCTTATAATACTGCTTTAATGCTAGATTAGTTGATAAATCAAAATCCAAAACAAGTCCAAAGCTTTGTCTATCCTCAGGTATATAAGAGATTCCAGCTTCTGTTCTGTTTCTTATTGTTTCATTCGTAATTTCTTTACCCTCAAGGAATATTTTCCCACCGCTAGCCTTCGTTAATCCAGCAATGGCATCCGCAATTTCAACTTGTCCATTATCTGCAACCCCAGCAATAGCAAAGATTTCGCCAGCATGTATGGTAAAGGACACATCTTTAACTACTTCAAATCCATCTTCATTTTTAATTGTTAAATGTTCGACCTTTAATACTTCCTCTTTAAACTGAGCAGGTGCTTTTTCAGATTCAAAGCTAACTTCTCTACCCACCATTAATTGAGCCATAAGATTAACCGATGTTGTCTTAACATCCAACACATCAATTAATTTACCTTTGTTCAATACAGCACATCGATCGGCCACTTTCTTAATTTCTTCTAGCTTATGCGTAATTAATATGATAGTTTTTCCAGCATTTCGTAAACCCTCTATAATTCTGAGTAAGAAATCAATTTCTTGTGGCGTTAAAACTGCAGTTGGCTCATCGAAAATAAGGATCTCAGCTTCACGATAAAGCACCTTTAAAATTTCTACCCGTTGCTGCATCGAAACAGTTAGGTCGACTATTCTTTTCGTCGGATCCACTTCTAAACCAAAGTTTTTAGACAGTTCTTCAATTTTACGATTGGCATTACGAATATCCACGTATGGAAAAAGGCCTGCAAATTTTTTAATCGGCTCAACACCTAAGGTAATATTCTCAGTAATCGTATAATCAGAGACTAACTTAAAATGCTGATGGACCATTCCTATGTTAAGTTTTGCGGCATGATTAGGTGAACTAATTTTCACTTTCTCTCCACGAATAATGATTTCTCCTTCATCGGGTTCGTACATACCACCTAAAATACTCATCAATGTTGATTTACCTGCACCGTTTTCTCCAAGTAAAGCAAAAATTTCTCCTTTTTTAATACCAATGGATACATCATCGTTCGCTACTATTCCAGGAAATCGTTTGGTTATATGTTTCATTTCTACAATATAATCAGACATCGTTCTTCTCCTTTATCACAATAATAGGAAATAAAAGAAGTTCATCATTCACCTAACATGGGGAAATGATAAACTTCTCATGATTCACTTCGTTATTGTGCTCTTTTTAATCTTATAGCCCTGGAAACTTTTCTGGAGTATACTCATTAAAATTAGATGCGGGTACAATTGTACCATCTTTAACTAATTCGTAAGCTTCATTCAATTTGCTTAGTGTATCCTCTGATAATTGATGACGACCTTCTTCTTTTATAAAACCAGTTGATTCCGTATCTGCATAAAGAACGACATTTCCACCTTTAAAGGTTCCATCGACAACAGTATTTAATGTCTTTTCGATATTCATCGCCATAAATTTTACAGCAGATGTTAATACGATGTTTTCAGAACCATTTACACCATCATCAAATTGGTCAACGTCTACACCAATTACTTTTACATCGCCTTCAGCTTCCTTAACTGCTGTGAATACACCATTTCCAGTACCACCTGCAGCAACAAAGATGATATCTACACCTTGTTTAATTAGTGCGTTACCAATCACTTTACCAGTTGCCTCATCTGCAAAAGATCCTGCATAGTTACCACCAACATCAGCACCTGTTACATCAGTTCCTGCATAACCTGATAATTCAACCATTTCAACATTCTTTCCAAAAACTTTATTTGCATAATTTACACCTGATTCAAAGCCAAATTGATAATTTACATTTGATGGATAAGCAATACCATTTACTACCGCTACTTTATTCGATTTTGTTTCAAGTGCTGCAGCCATTCCTGCAAAAAAGCCACTTTCTTGTTCAGCGAAGTTCATTGCATAAATATTATCGAAGTCTGTTTGGTCACCGACAGGTGCTGGCTCAGAATCATTTATAATAAAGATTTTATCAGGGTTTTCTTCAGCGATACTTGAAATACCAGCAAATTGGAACCCAGGTGTTACAATCACATCATAATCTGCCACAATATCAGCAACAGCTTGTACAGCTGCAGCTGGGTCACCCGTTTCTTCTTTAACAGCTTTTACCGTTGCTGTTGGGTGTTTTTCAATAAAGCTTAAAATTCCGTTATAGTTATCTTCGTTAAAGCTTCCATCATCCACGCCTGAAGGACTTGTTACAATAGCAATTTTTAATCCTTCTTCACCTTTTTCTGACTTAGCTTTATTTTCGTTAGCTGAGTCATTTCCGCATGCTGCCATAACCGCAGTCATTAAAGCTATAAATAAAATCATTACGATTTTCTTTGTATTTTTTTTCATTAAAAAAATTCCTCCTCTGTAAGTCTTGTTGTATTATTTCTGTAAAAATTAAAAAGCACCGAATTATACCGGTGCTTGACTTTCAGGAAGGTAGATAACGGAAATAAAGCATACCTTTATCTCCATATTTATATACGCAACCTCGTAGTCAAGCTATTCATGGTAGCTTGGTAGAAACTTTCGGGCCATATCCCCAATATTATACGAGAATAATATTTAATTTTTACTACCTCATAGTATCATCATAAATTTTCACTGTCAATAAAATACGTATATTTTTTGATAATTGATAACTAATGTTCGGAAATTACATATTTTGTTATATAAAAATAATAATAGTGTTTTACGCGATAAAAAGGGCAGTCCTTATTCAACACTGGCATATCTCAACATAAAACATAAAATGAAGATGAGATATGATATCATTCTAAAAAAAATTAAAAAGAGGCTCCCCATAAGTTTGCACAACTTACGAGAAGCCTCTGTCAATTTCTTTAAAAGGGCATTTATTTATCTAGGACAGTGAACACGCCCTTTGCCCTAGGACGGCTTATTACATCATGCCGACCGTAAGGCGAGAATGTGTAATATCTTTAACACGGTGTGCTTAGAGTATGGTAATTTAGTGTTTTGTTAAATTCTGTCCGTAACATCATTTTCGAGAATTTACCTCTTTATATGGGATTTCGTTAGCAATATGTTAGTATTGCAGTCAAAATGATGTAGAGGTGTTTATCTTGAGCTGACAATTCTACTGTATTTTTTACTAAGGGTTTCTATTTATTGTACTTAAATATAGGTTTAATGAATCTTCTACTTCGCCCGCGACTAACTTAAAAAAGTCATCATATTCTTTTTTTGTATGTGCTTTATCTAATGCTTCATAATAAGCTATTCGATTTTCCACTTTAATAACAATTGGTGGAAAACCATCTTTCATGAGTTCTAAATTTAATAACAACCGTGATGTTCGACCATTTCCATCAATAAATGGATGAATACCAACGAATATAGCGTGTAGCATAGCTCCACGAGCAACTGGATGTAATTTTTTTGTTTCTGCTTGTTTGTACCATGCCATCAACTGTTCCATCTCTTCTTTTATGAGGAAGGGAGCTGGAGGGATATGTTTAGCACCAGAAATAAAAACTTGTTGGTCCCGATATACACCTGCATATTCATCATCAATTCCTTTTAGTACAAGTCGGTGTAGATTCTTAATATGCCACTCCGACAAAGGTTCACTTTTATGTACAATCTCCTCTACATAGTGAATCGCATCCCGATGATTAATAACTTCCAAGTGCTCACGCAGCGTTTTACCACCAACGGTAATTCCTTCTAGAACTACCTTTGTTTCGTTGATAGTTAACGTGTTTCCTTCAATCGCATTAGTATTATATGTCCATTCGAGTAATAACTTTTCACGTAAACTTTTGACTGTATATTTGGGTAATGGTCTATTAGCATCTAGAAGCGCTTTTTTTTGATTAATATGTTCGAACACCAACTTCACCTCTCTCACTAAAGCATATACTTAAATTGAGAATACCATCGATTATTGAATATATCTTCTAAACCAATTTTAATCAAATAATTTATAATAGGAAAATTCTAATTTGCACCAATCGATTCCCTCATTCATGTTGAGTATTCTTAGAACATCTTTCATAACAAATATTCACTTACTTTATAGAGGTTAACATAGGCACACAAACAGTAGAAGTTTTGCTTAATTGTTATATTAATTAATTTTAGCAAACTACTAGAATAATTGAATTTGTTGGCTTTTCTTTTTGTTTTGATCATATAGACTATAACCAATATTTTTATATCCCTTTAATCTCTTTTCAAACATTTTCTGTAAAACATCCACGTTTGAATCTACATAATCAAACACCTTCACCTCATCTTTATCACGATGATCCCGGTGAAGTCGTCCTACATATTGTTGTAATGTTCCTTTCCAAGAGATTGGCATTGTTAGAAAAAGTGTATCTAATCTAGAATCGTCAAATCCTTCTCCAATAAACTTTCCTGTAGCAATTAACAATCTCTCCTCACTATCGGGTAAATTCATTAACTTTTCAATCTGTTGATGCCGTTCTTTCTTCTTCATTGCTCCTGATAAAGTAATAATATTTTTAGCAAATCCCTTAAAAAGTTCATGTAGTTCATTTACATGGTCTAAACGTTCCGTTAGTACTATTGGAGATCTTTTTTCCTCTAGGGCTTGTAGAACATCATTAAAAATCATATCGTTACGTTCTTTATTAGTAGATAACAAAGAGTATATAGCTTGTATATCAGTTTCATTCGTTTTCACCGATGTTTCTCTTTTAACAAGGGTTTGTTTAAACGGTCGAATATTGGCTTGCTGTCTATTATTCGTTTTATATCTAATAGGTCCACATTGCATAAATATTATCGGGTGCATCCCATCTTTCCTAATTGGAGTTGCCGTTAAACCAAACACTTTTTTTGCTCGGACGGATTTCAATACCTTTTCAAAGCTGACAGCAGAAATATGATGACATTCATCAACGATAATTTGCCCATAATGGTGTATATCAGATTTTATTAAACCATTATGATTAAGTGATTGAATTGTAGATATATCTATGTTGTAGCTTGGTTTGTTCTTCCCACCACCAATTTGACCGATTTCTTTTACTGGGATATTTAAAAAAGTTGATAATCTCTCTTTCCATTGTTCAACTAATTGTGTGCGATGCACAATTATGAGTGTATTGGTTTTATTTCTACTAATTAATGCTGCAGCTGTCACTGTTTTTCCAAAGCCAGTATCTGCTGCTAATATTCCATTGTCATATTTAACCATAGAAGTAACAGCATCCGCTTGTTGGGTAGTAAGTTGACCATAAAATTTAGCATTAATGGAATTCCCAACAAATTGATTGTCTATTATTTTAAGAGTTATTTTAAACTTGAAGAAAACTTCTTCCACTTTTTCTATTAGACCTCTTGGTAATATGAGCATATTATCATTTATCTGTGTACAATCAATTATTCTAGGAATTCGATGAGTCGAAAAACGTTTTGCTTGCGCTTTGAAATACTCCGGATTTCCAAATGTCCCAAGTTTTTGTAATTCATTTACTATCCTACTAGGTAATAAAGTCTTTGGAATCTGAATACCATGATTTAATTCAATGGTAACTTCTGTTGGCAAGTTACTATTATCAACTTTCTCATTTACCTTAATATAGCCTTCTTCCTCTGAAAATTTTGTTACTATTTGTAAAATATTTTTTTCAGATATCTTTTTTATCGACGAAATATACTTCCATTGATCCGCAATTTCCTGAAAAGAATCATCAACAAACACACTATTACCTTTCATTTTTGCTTGTTTCTGTAATGGCAGGGCTATTAAATTGCCAAAACCACCTTTAGGTAGCATGTCCTGGTTAGGGAACATTCTATCATAGGAATCCATTCCAACCTCAGAGTGTTTTTCATTTGTTTTCGATAATAGAATCTTCCCAAACTTTCTAGCCAGCGAAGCACTTATCGCCTTTTCAAAAAAGAACCAAATATGAGCCCCTTCTCCTGACCGGGAACGTTCGATATGATATGATAAACCAAAGTTTTCACAGGTTTCAATAAATGCACATACATCATCTTGCCATTGTTTTTTATCAAAGTCCACAGCCAGAAAATAACACGTATTATCTTCAAGTAACGGGTATATTCCTACAGTTTTTATGCCACTTAAATGTTCGTAAATAACTTGAGGAGTTAAGGTATGAAATAATCGATGGGAGCAATTCTGACATTTGATTTTAGGTTTTCGACAAAGCTTTTTATCCCACTCGTTTTCACATACAGGTGAATAACCAGATTTACCTGTAGTTTTCGATTCCCACCTTTGAGCAAAAACATCAGACCTCCCCCGAAAAAGGTTCATAAATAGCAAAATTGCAGTTTTTTCTTTAGGGGAAAAATCAGTAATTGTTTTCTTTATACTAGATGTTTGACTATAGGCTGTATTACGACCTTGCGCTTTATAGAGATCCTTTTTTAATTGTATATTCTCTTTTTTTAGTCTATCAATCTCTTTTAAAGCTTGATTGAACTGTTCTTGAATATCCATAAGGCTACTCCAATCATTAATTTCTTTAACTCTAGTTTAGCCAAGAATACACTCCTTTAACAGGATAAACCAAATGAAAATATACATTAAGAGGGCTGGCTTAACGTATAAATTGATGAAAGACAGCAAACGAATTTAAATGATGGAAACCTTTATAACTATAATACGACAAGAGAGTTTTTTGCTTTATGGCCGTAGAATAAATACTTCCATATTTTTTAAGATAAAAAAGAGGCTTCCCTAAAGTTAGAAGAACTTTTGGGAAGCCTCTTTAATTTTTTCATTATGTTAGCAATTTGTTAGCAAATCACTTCAAAACCCTTATATATCAAGGGCTGGAGGACATGATTACATCATGCCGCCCATTCATTTTTAGATATAACAGAAGAAAGTAGGTTCTAAAAAAGGCTTTATATCAACATTTTAATATCCTTTGATGAAATGTATTTTAATATAAGCAAAAAAGATTGCACACAAATTCGCACACAAAAAACTACTCTTAATAGATGCAATATGAGTACGGTTATGTAGTACAAAGTAGCACTTGACACAAAAATAAAAATTGAATTAGCAGCCTAAAAACAAGCACAAACTACATTAACACTATTGTTATAAAAAAGCTCGGAATATTAATGTTCTGAGCTTTTTATATACATTTCGTCTTAATCAACTAAAGGCATGTTAGACAACCTTGGAGCAGAGGTCCACAATGGATAACACTCTTGGCAAGCATCAATACTCGAAGTCACAAATTTCTACCCAATAACTTCCTTGTAATAGTTTGTACTAATCCCCATTAAAAATTACTATTTACCGGGTTCCTTCATTTAACTGAGGATTAAAACTTCATTTTATCCAGAACCTTTCACTTATTTTGTTATAATCTTGAATGTAAGAACCTACTTTTATTCTTAAAGACAAACTACATAAAAAGGGGGTTGTGCAGTGGGCACACTTAATTGGCAATATTTCCCGAAGTCAGATATCATTCCAAAAGATTTATTAGATATAGTTAATGTCTTTAATAAAAATCACCACAGATTTGATTCTGACTTATTTACATTTAAAAGTAATGACGTCTTGGCTTTGGTTACAGAGGATTTAGAATCATTAGGTTTTGAAGTAGAGAAAGGTAAAAGTAAAGGTAAAACTATAGAAGTTCCAGTTTTATTTGGTCCCAATGGAAAGCTTGAGAAATCCTTTAAAGCCGATGCTTATAAGAGTGATAGTGGGATAGTACTCGAGGTAGAGGCAGGGCGTGCCTTTATGAACAACCAATTCTTAAAAGACTTATTTCAGGCCTGCATGATGCAAAATGTTGATTACCTTGTCATTGCTGTCCGAAATATATACTTAGAGAGATACAAGGATTTTGAATCAATTATTACTTTTTTTGATACTTTATACGCAAGTAGACGTTTAACCTTACCTTTGAAAGGGATTCTAATTATTGGCTACTAATAGTGCTTTGAAAATAAAAGTTAAAAAGGACTACAACTGTAGTCCTCAATTGCTTACTTAAACCAAATGGTTTTCATTAACATTAAATTCAAATGGCGGTAATTCTTCAATTAATTGTTCCATTGTTTTTACATCATCAATTGTCTGTAATTGATTGTCCTTTAACAAATATCCAGAAAATTCATCAACTAATCTCCATTCTCCACCCTTTTTCTTATAAACCTTTTTGGGTACTCTGCTATTTGTTATACAAACATATGTACAGTCATTCTCATCAGCCATATCCTGCGTAGTCCCAAGTAAAACACCATCTTCAACATTTGCTTTATCTACGACTAAGACGGATTCATTTTTCACACCAGAATAGCTTGGGCAAGTTGATCTTAACTTACATTCATAGCACGCAATTGGATTAGGCCCTCTTAATTCAGTATTACCTGTGGTTCCAAACCTTTGACACCATAGCATGTCAAAGAAATTTAAGATATTAGTTTTATTGGCCTGACTTGCTAACCAAATGACTCTTTCAATCTTCCCTAAATTACCAAATTCATTAAAGAAATCTACCTCAGACTCAATTGCCAATACTTCCTCATAAAATGTCTTTACCCAAGTATCAATAGGAATAAATTCTTTTTGCTTAAATCCTTGCTGTAAGAAACAAGCTATTACCTTCGGTGAATTGCCCACTCTTCCAGTTTTTAGATTATCCTTATAATAAGCAATGAAAAACTCTTTATCCCATGAATAGTAGTCTTTTAAGTATGTTGTCATTATACTTGAAATAAAATATGCGGCTCTCCATGCATGTCTATTGAATGCATCGACCAACCTTTCTAAAGCTAATTTCTCATCTAATGATATTTTATTTTCTGAATACAAAACCGAGCTAATCTTCTCTATAAAACCATCCTTAAATTGTGGCCATGCTCTTCTCATTACTTTGTTTTCAAATGTCTGGATACCACCATTAGCTCGATAATCGAAACCAACTGTTTTTGTAAACTGTTCGTTCCATATTTTCTCCATTGCGGAAAATAGGATTTTAAATTTAGGATACTCATCAAAACTTTTATTTTTAACATCTGTATAATTAGGTAATAAGAAGAAATCAATATCCTGCCATTTGCCCTCAACATTAATACGTTCACCGAATATGCTGAGAAAATTATAAAGCATTCTCATTTCACTTTGTCGGCCTGTCTTCGGCTGCCAAGCAGAAACAAACCTTATTATTGAGTAGATTTCATCGTAAAACTTTCCATAAGGAATTGTTTCACCATATGTTGCTGAAATATAAGTCCATAAGTCAGTGAAAAATTCCTTATAGACTTCGTTTCCATTACATCCTTCTAATATATCATCTAACCCAATTCTATCCTTTGAACCAAACCTTTCTTTTAATTCATCAGAGACTGCTTCTTTCAAAGTGGTATCATTGTCAATGTCTTTGTTACAAAGAAATAGAACATTAGCATCACAACTATTTTCATGGATGTCAAAATTAACAGATACCGGAAATCCAAATACTCTTATATCATCCATTAAAATGTGTACATATACTATTGGAAAACCTGGCAAATCAGGATAATAAAGCTCAAACTTTGATATCCACTGTAAAGGTATATCTTCTATTTTTATAATACTTTCATATCTTATAGGCTCCAACCTTTATCCCCCTTAGTAGGTATTATTGCTTATTTCATTATTATAGCAATTTATCCATAACATTCCATAACAACATTACCATTCAACCACCTTTGCTTATAGAAAATGATTTTTAATTAGTCTATTATTAGGTTGATGTCTAAAGATGGAGTGTGAATTATGAGAAAGTTACAAGACTTTTCAAAAGAGTACCAAAAAGATATGAGTTGGGAGATAAATAATACTGAATTCGAAAAAAGTCGTTCTTCTCTTTTGAACAACTATATGCTATTAACTACCGAGGTTGCTGAAGTTGCAGAGGAATTTCGCAAAGCATTTAATATGACATATAAGTATAAACAAGATGGTATGAATGAAGAAGAAGCATTTTTATTAGCAAAAAATAGTGTTAAAGAAGATATAGGTAATGAATTGGCAGATTGCATTGCCTATATTTGTAAATTCGCAAACTTTTTTGAGATCGATTTGGAAGATAGCTTTTATAAAAAAATGGATGAAATCAAGAATCGTAAAAATAAAGATGTTATCCGTCCAAGGGTTTAAAGGTCATTATTATGAAGAAATTAATATTTGATATTGAGGGCAATGAGTTATTAACACTAAAAGATAATGATTCACAAATGGCAAAACTAATTTCATTAATAGGCGGGAACTCATTTGAGATAAAAGAAGATAGATTTTCTGCATTGATTCGATCAATTATCGGTCAACAGTTATCAGCGAAAGCTGCTGCAACCATATCATCCAGATTCTTCAACCTTATAGGAAGTAATATTAATCCATATACAATTGGAACATATAGCGATGAAGCTTTTCGTGATGTTGGAATATCGAAACAAAAAATTAAATACATAAGAGACCTTTGTTCGAAGGTAAGTAATAAAGAGATAGATTTATCTAACTTAGACAAGGATTCAGATTCTGCTGTAATAGAAACCTTAACTAAAGTTAAAGGAATTGGATTATGGACAGCAGAAATGTTTTTAATTTTTTCTCTTGGCAGAATTGATATCTTATCTCTTGGTGACGTAGGTTTACAAAGAGCTTGTAAGTGGCTTTACGGCTGTGATGGCAACATTGATAACAAGATTCTATTGAGAGAAAAGGGAAAGCAATGGGCTCCATATCGCTCAATAGCATCTTTATATTTATGGGATGCAATAGATTATGGTTTCGTAGAAAGTTATAAAAATATTGATGAAGCAATTGCTTCAAAATATTAGGACACTATTACAACAAATAATAAGACACCTCGCTTAAACGCAGGATGTCTTATTTCTTTATTTTTTTATCATTGATATTAATGTGGATTTGAATTTAACATACCAACATCAACCTTTTTGCTTTTGCCATGCTTGCTCAACCAATCCAACCTAAGCAATCAAAATCGTCCTATTCAATTGTATATTGATGAGAAAAATACAGATGTTATCTTCTTTCAATCCAATCAGAAATCATCCTCATATGATGTGAAATTTTTTTAGTTGGCTTTTTCACATACTTTTCATTATTAAGAAACGTAAGAATAACAGTTTCCGCTTCTTTAAGACTCATACATATATTTGGGTTGCGATACCTACGATATATCATTTTAAGATTACGAAGATCAGAATCGGTTGGTGTTGTGTGAAAGAAATAACGGTCAATTTGAATTGAGGTGAAAATTTCTTTTCTTCCCATATGAGGGTAGTAGTAATAATCTAACCCAATTTTTTTCGCATAACCTTTTTTAATCGATAATTTGATTGCATCGTTTTTAAGTTTATAAAAGTCTGGAAAATCCTTTGGGGTTTTTGCATGGCGGTTAATTACTTGTATTGCTTGGGCAATTTGTTCTACTTTTATTATCATTGGTTACTTTCCTTTCGGGGTAATGTTGAATTAGGAGGGAGATGACCATGAGCATAAAATCATTTTTGGAATATTAAAAGCTTCCCTTAAATAGACAAAATTCGTCAAAAAGAGAAGCTATTCCTGCGTTGTCACAATATCGTTACAAAATGTTCATATATGTCAGAAAATCTATAGTCAGTATAATTATAATTACATCACGTTTAACTGTTTTATTCGTATCTCTCTACAATTAAACTATCCCAATACGAGTTATTACTTCTCCATTGGGAATATTTTCGGTTGTTTCCTATATACATTCCACTGTCCAAAAATACGATTCCTTGCTGAACAAGTTTTAGCCATGAATCAAAATTCATTGGTTCACCAAAACATACTTCCTTATAAGCACCTGAACTATCTTTTTTGCAAGTAAACCAACCTTTATCATTAAACTTATCCTCTACTCGTGCCTTTAAGCATTTAGCTTTGGGATTTGGTGATTTTTCTCCATACCATCTAGCTAGTACAATCAATCCATCTCTAATCTCATCTGGTATAATATCATTTTTATTATCCCTTTTATCCTCTCTGTAATCATAGACAGCAACGATATCCTTTTTGGCAGTTATCATAAGTTTTTGACCAAATCGATTGAATCCTGCTATTTTAGGACATGGTTCCCCTGACCAAGAGTGCCGTCCACCTTTCTTTTCATTGGGTTTACCAAACATTCTAATAAAACTATCCCTTTTTTCCAATGAGGTTTTTCCTTCAAATATGTGCGATATTCGAGGATCATCAAATATATATAGGTTTGCTGACCAATCCCCAAAAGTTATCTTAGATGATGTTTCATTTTTGAGTTCATATCCATAGAGGTCAGCACTGTTATTTGCATTATGAACTATTCCAAACTGCTTTTCTAACCAATGTCCTTCCTTACCATCATGCTTAGCATTTGCTCCAGATGTGTCTGGCTTTTTCCCTTTCACATCTTTTCGGAATTTAGCAATTATACGTTCCTTACCAGTCATTAATCTTCCCCCTAGTAGTCTTATTTTGAAACATTGAATCAGATAAATATTTATATTTACAGTAATCGAAACAAAATCCCCCATTTCTTTTTCCAAACTATTAGCTAGGTAAAAAAGACATGAGTTAATTCTTAATAGGAATAATTTACTAGTTGTTTACTTTATATTATACCATTATAGTTATATTTTCCCAGTAGAATGCCCAAAATGCCCAAAAAAAAAAGCGCCCTTAGGCACTTTTCATACTTCAACCAAATCTTTATTTATATTTGATTTATTTTCTTCTTTAGCTGGTATGATATCTAACAATTCCATAGCATCTAACATCTTCTTCGCTATCGCTTCAATTACAGGTACTGTTACTGAATTTCCAAACTGTTTATATGCTTGAGCATTGGACACTGGGATAATAAAGTTATCAGGGTAACCTTGCAAGCGGGCACACTCTCTAGGTGTTAGTTTACGAGGATTCTTCTCAGCTCCCTGATCAATAAGTATCTCACTCCCATCCTTATAATAACGAGCACTGATGGTGTTTGTATAAGGACTATTCTCGTTAAACAATGAGAAACCAAACCCATTACCTTTTTTCTTATGCATCTCTTTACGCCTTAAGTGACCCGCATAGAGCTTGTCTGATATAGTATATTTTTCATCTACAGTTTTTTCAAGGATATCCCCAACCCGCGTTTCCTTGCCTGTTGGCTCTGGGAATGAAAATGGGACTAAACTTCCGTTTCTTCTATTATCAAAACCAATAATAAAAATCCTTTCTCTATTTTGAGGTATACCAAAGTCTCTAGCAGCTAAAACATCAATATGGACAGTATATTCTAATTCTTTTAACGTATTTCTTATAACCTCAATTGTACGACCATTATCATGACCTCTTAATTGTTTTACATTTTCAAGCAAAAATGCTGCTGGCCTTTTCTCTTTTATAATCCTTGCAATGTCAAAGAATAGTGTTCCTCTAGTATCATCAAATCCCTGTTTTAAACCTGCTTGGGAAAATGGCTGACAAGGAAAACCTGCCAATAATATATCATGATCTGGGATATCTTTTTCATGAATTTCTGTAATGTCACCATGCGGTATATCACCATAATTAATTCTATAGGTTTTTTGGGCAAATTTATCCCACTCAGATGAAAAAACCGCATGCCCACCTAATTTTTGAAATGCTAATCTAATTCCACCAATTCCAGCAAATAAATCTATTGTTTTAAATCTAGAAGAGTTTATTTCTGGGTTTTTAAAGGGAGGTTCAATTGGAAAATCAATTATCTTTTTCATTTCATCTTCAGATGGCATTAAATCACCTTTTTCCCATAATCTAAGATTTTTATCTCCATCTTTCGCTAATTCTAGCGCATCAGCAAATTCTTTTACTGTTAAGTCTAAAGTTAACCTTTTATTTTTAATATATTCCGCAAAATTTTGTTCACTCACAATATTACCTCCTAAGAAAATAACACCATTAACCATACACAAAGAGTTGTATTTTTTCCTAATCTTTTACAGTTTTATAGAGTAGGTACAATTAAGTATTTTCCCTCTAGTGCATCAATGATTAGGAAAGAACACGAATCTCCATTTGTTTCAACCAAATAATGACTTCCGATTTTATATTCAATATTTTCCCATTTAAAGATATATTGCTGACTTTTTGGAATATCGAACACTTTTCTCAAAAAACGGTTTAAGACCACTATTGTAGTATCTTTATCCTCAGTTTTATTATCAAAATCAGAATGAACTATAAATGTAAACTCGAAATTCTGTCTAATTAGTTCTAATACATTTTCATAGTTTTTCAACCCTGAGTTATTAGATATAAGATAGTTAATCAGCTCTTCATAATTCTTAAAACTAGTATTTATTTTGCTAATTTTCAACATAATATATCGCCTACCCACTTTGTGGTACTATTCATTATAAGCGAAATTATATAAAATGTCATATCCCTCTAGTTCTAAACCGAAAGGAAATAATCTCCATTAAGATAAACATTTAATTAAGTTATAATTACTAGATTTCGATGCCTATAATCAATTTCCCATCGCAAATAATAACGGTTCTTCTTTCAGAGTTTGTAATTTAATTTGACAAAAAATAGAGCAGCTATTATATAACATAGCTGCCAAAAGATTGGAGGAGTTAATCAATTAAAAGTACAAAAGCTATTTGAAATAAATGGGGCAAGTTTTAAACCATATCTTTTAATCTTTGCAGTCTTTTTTTCATCTACCTTTCTTTGCTCGAATTTCCTGTAGTTTTAGTTTTCTGGATTCCAAATAATCTGATGATCGATGGACTTGATAAGAAACCATTTGTTAACCTCCTTTCCATTTCAGTTCACAAAAAAGTTTTTCAAAAAATCTCCTTGGTTGGAAATGCCTCCCCTTGCCTCCGTTTGTCCCCATATGTATTTTTTAACTCAAACATAGGGGGACAAATCATTTGTCCAAGTACTCCAGTAAATGATTGCTCAGCACCTCTTGCAGCACTCTATCTTCAACTGTAGTACCGTTCCGAGGTGATGATCTCCTTGTTACTTTTTCCCTCAACACTTTGTCCTTCATTTCTTTTTCAAATCGTTTATATAACTTTTCACGCAATTCTTTATCAATTACTAGCTGTACTGGTATCGTCCTATTATCATGCATAAGTTGATTATAGTGTTCACGTTCTGCAATCTCATCTTTAGCAAACTTTTGATTAAGACTATAAATGATTCCACGAATATAATCAGCTGGATTCTGTCCCTCTTTATTAGCTTCTTTTATCAAGGCTTTTCTTACATCCTTTTCAAGCCAAACCGTGCCTTGTTTAGTATGTCGTCCCGTCTTTGTCAGTGTTACTACTTTAAGGCTACGTCGTTCATCAATTGCCCTTCTAATGGTTTCACCGTAGGAATCCGGTTTCCCGTATAAGTTCCAACGTCTTTTTAAGCTATTTAAAGCCTGAATATCTTCATAACTTAAATAAAACTCAATCAAGTTTTCTTCTGGAGCTCTTACAAACCCTTGAACTTTTTCTAGTACATTCAAATTATTGATTTTCACGTTTCCACCCTGCCCTTTTCATTTCTTTAAAATTATATTTTGTTTTCAATGCTGGTATCTTCTTCGATGGTGCACCTATAATTTTATATACATACTCGCTCATCTGCTTTCCTCTCCCATTAAATTTTCACTCGCATTTCCACCTTTGGCATTTATCTGTTCCAAACCCTGTTTAAGAAAAAAGTTGTCTCGATATTTTCGAGCCTTTGCCTTGTATTCAGGTTTCTGCCGATATTTACGATAATAAGCTTTCCGTCCTTCATTAATGAGCGTTTGAATCTCGGCATCCTTTTTCACTACATTCACCACATTTCTTTTCATTTTCTTTTCTCTTATTTTGCATAATTAGTGTCGTTTTTATGCATACTATATACTTTTGTATACCTCTCATTCTTTATAAGAATGTTAAATTCATCTTCGCCATGATGTCCTTCTTTTTAAGAACCAAGTCATAAAAAAATAGCCAATTTGGCTATTTTTTAAATGGTGGGCGAATCCCACTTGGTAACTCACCGTCCGTGTTCAAGGTTAATCTTTTTCATGATTAACGCAACTTCTTTTCTTAGACTGTGCGATATTTGTCGGTTATTGTTTCAACCAACGAATTGATTCCCTCTAAATTATTATTGAGTTCATTATCTGGATCATTAACCGAATCTACAAAATAGTATTCAAGTAAGCCAGCATCATCAAAATATACAATCATGTATCTTGGATATTCTGTTGTTTTATCACAGAATTAAACTGTTCTTTCTATTACACCTTTAGTTCCTATTCTCGAAAGCATAGAATAACCGCTTTCATTTAACATTACTCTAATTTCATTAGGTGTTTTTTTTGTAACAATGATTGTTTCCTCATATGAACCATCTTTAAATAGCATTCCTTTTACTTCCATATTTTCAATTCCTCCTATATATCTCCACATTTATTTGTTACGCAATTTAAATTCATATATCTTTGCGCTTTTATTCTTGCATGAACCACAATAAAGTAATCCATTCTTTTGAATCCATGCTTTATCCAGTTCCATTGCTGAAACTCGTAATGTCATTTCAATTAATTCATCAATCGAATAATATTCGTGGTCATCAAGGTGAAGTGAATATGCATCATTGCAAACATGACAATTAAAAGTGTAAATTGTTGTTCCTCCTAACAAAGGGTACGATGTGTACCAAAAAGGTACCACGTATTTTTTTTGTGTAATATGCCAAAACCTTAATATATCAAGGTTTTTCTCTGTTGAGTACCGAGAGTACTATAAGTACCACTTTTTTAGAAACACATACTTATATACAAATATTAATAAAGATTAAAGATTTCCTATATATGTATATATATTTTCCTTAGTACTCTTAGTACTTTTAGTACTTTGTTATAACAATCCTTGATATATCAATGCTTTGTAAGGTACCAAAATTTTATTTTTATAATTATGTTTTGGTACCTTTAGTACTTTTTATCCAACACAAGACCTTTTTCATCAAGCCAATCTATAAATTCTATAAATTGCTCTGTCGTAAAACCGTTAGGAAATCTTGTTTTAAGCTCTTCTAGGAATTCTTGCATTTCGGCTTCAGTTAGTTCCTCATATATTTCCTCATATTCATATATTTTCTCATTCATTTTTCTCAACTCCTTTCAAGCTTGTACCCTCCAATAGTGCAAGGCTACTAATCCGAAACATCTTTTTTATCGTAATCTTCTTCAAAATCAAGCCCCGTTTTTTCATAAAACTCTTTGTTTACAATCACAGCATTATATTTGCCATATCTATGCTTAACCTGTTTATAATCAATTTCCTTCCCTTCTTTAGTGAGGTGAGTATGGGTGAACCCCCGTTTTGCCCATTCCTTTCGTATCATCCTCTCTTCTGCTCCAAGTTCTTGTCTTAAAAATTCAGGTGTAAGGCACACTGTATCGTATTTATAAATCGCCCAAACTATTTCAGGCGTAACTTGATTTGCAATATATTTTCGGTTTGAATCAAGCTTAAATAAAATTTCTTCAAGCAATTGCTTTGGCTTATCAATGGCTTTGTTTTCTTCTGCCATTTCTTCAAATAGCTGATTCAACAAAGACAAATCCATATGAATATTCAGCAGTTTTGATAAAACTGATCCAACAAAATGAACAGTTGCAAAATACATACTCAACCTTGTTAAAACTTCATCCCCATTTGCCTTTTGAATATATTTGTTTTTTAGGGTTATAAACCCCTGTAGCAAATCCTTTTTTGCATCCTGCCATTTCGTCAAGAATTCCAACCCTACAGAACCATAATTTTCTTCTAGTGCTTGGTACAATTCAGAAAAATAATCACGCTTTACCTTCCCAAATGGTTCGTCAACTAAAGAAATAACCCTTGCAGCAGCTCCTCCTGCTTTCTTTGCATATTCCGTTAATGGCACTTCGCCCGTACTAATGAGAATGTTATTCCAAGTCAATTCTTTTTGGGAACCGCTTACGCTTCCTCGGCCTTTCGAACGTCCACCAGAAAATTGATAAATAATGCTCTCTAAAATTCGTACATCAACTTTACGTGTATCATCCATATAAAGTGGAAAGCTGTTCAAGAATCCTGCTTTACGCTCTATTGCAACCCTAGTCGCATTCCATTCATTTATTAATCCTTCATTGCCCCAAACACTTCTAGCTACTTGCAAGGCTGTGCTTTTGCCCTGTGAAGTGCTTCCGGATAGGTCTACAATAAATGGTGGCACATTCAAATCACGCAGTATGACAGAAGCAAATGAAGCTAAAACTAGGAATAGAGCTTTTGGATAGTTCTTAATTCGGTCAAACACATTGTTTGTCCATGTTTCCACGTTTCCTTTTACTTGAAATGCATTTAGCAATTGTTTCTCTCCAAAATCTGTTGGTATAATTTCTACACCTAGCGACTGCAAAGGATGGATAAAAGCATCTTGTATGTGCCCTAGGCGTTCAACCATCAATGCTTGGTTTATATCGTTAAAAGCTAGATAATCATCAATATATTTGATTATATCTCTGTAATTTAAATCATTAATTGAGAATCCACTGGCTGCTAATGTAAGCAGCTCTTTTTTTGTGGAAATTACTGATGCCTGAACCACCTGTCTTTTTAACCGCCCATTATCCTTCCAGGCAATTTCATAATACACATGGTTGTTTTCAACATTGGACAGCTTTCTTAGTATGCGTGGTGCCATACGAGACACCATTATCAACTCTTTCTGATCTTCGTCTTTTTTAATAATTGTTTTATATAAGACGTCATGCATTATGACAAATGGTTGAGGAATAAAGTTTGTTTTTAAAACATATTTTATTTCATTAATTCCTGCATTTTTACAGTAATAAATGATGGTTCCAAGTGACCAATTATTTAATAGGTTTTTTTCTCTTTCAAATTTTGTAAAAGTCTCGCCGTTACCATCATCTATTATCGAACAAATTTCCAAAGCTTGTTCCTCGGTAATCATTTCTTCTTGAAATAAACTACATAAAGCAAGGATGAATCTTATCCAATGCTCATATGTAAGCAAGATTCCTGTTTCTGTTAATTCGACTATGCATTCTTTGAATAGTTGAAAATCAAAATCTTGATTATAGCCGCTATTTTGAAGTGAAGTTTGTTTTTTTGATTCTTCCATTTTCATTGCCGGTATTTCTAAAAAAGGTAAATCATTATAAACTATAAAGTCACTTGAACCCGCATAACATAGCTTTGTTGGATGAATTGACCCGTCTAATTTTAAATCGAATTTATCTTCATACCTATTGATTAATGATTCGTAGACTTGCCACCAGTGGTCGAGTTCATAAATATAACCATTCAATATGTTGTAACAATGATATTTCGGGTTTTCCTCTGACCAAGAAAATGACCTTTGAACAATATGAAAATCTTCTTTTGCTCTTCTTTCAAATTCAACATAGTCAGTGATCCCTTCATCAAAATCAAAATACAGAAGATTGCAGCTGAAATTTTTTATTTCATCCTGAACAATGGACGAACCAAACCAGCTTGCACAAACATGAGGTTTACCTTCTTTTAGTATTGAAAGAAAAATTTTTAACGATTTAAATTGTGGTGAGGAAAAATAATTGTTCACTTTTTTCATATAACTCATTATTTTTCCAGTCTCTATTTCAGTTGCTTTACTTCTTAAACCTTCCGTATACGCAGTAACAGTTAAAGACAAACCTGTTTCAAAAGCTGCATCGCTGATCATAAAAACAAAAAACTCCTTTATCCTTTAATTGTTACGTTCTCCTTTTCTTCCTGCAGAATTAGTCTGGCTCTATAATCCCACCATTTTTTCTAACTTCTATTGACCAACGATTGATATATTCCTTTACTTCTTGACGATTAAATAGCCACTTCTTACCTACTCGCATAGAAGGAAACTCAGGATTAAAAATAAATAGTTTTTCTACCGTTGGTCTGCTTAACGAGAGCAATTTACAAAGTTCCTTGGTATCAATAAGGAACACATCTTCCTCAATATCTTCCATACGTTTACGGAATTCTTCTAAAGCCATTTTTTTAAATTCATTTTCATCTACGGAAATATTAAGCATGTGCTTTTTCCTCCTTTTAATTTTTTGTTAAGTAAATGTCTATCCCGACTAGTATAAACATTTGCTTATAATGACAATATAGACAATAAACAAAATTTTATACAAACAATTGTTTATATAAACTAAAGTTTATGGTATAATATCTGCTAAAGGAGTGGTCTTTAATGGATTTTAAAAATTATCTCAAATTAAAAAGAGAAGAAAAAAATCTTTCAATGAACAAACTTGGAGTATTATCTGGTGTTTCCGCTATGTATATTTCTCAAATTGAAGGAGGTAGACGAGTCACCCCTTCTCCAAAAATATTAGAAAAATTGGCAGAAGGATTAAACGTACCATATGAGGATTTAATGATTGCAGCAGGATATATTCCTGCGGAGGAAGTGATAGAAGAATTACAAGCACAATTACGAGGAGAAGACATTGAAACTCGTACTCCAATGCCAAAAGAGGCAGCAGAAGAAGGGGAAGACCAATTTGAACTTAGTTATATATTAGATATAAATCACAAGGTTTTTTTTCAGGACAGGCTTTTGACAAATGAAGAAAAGGCAAAAATAAAAAGCGTTATCGAAATCGTTTTAAAGGATTGAAAGGGGAAAGATATCATGGCAGAAATCATACAACGTGGGAAGACATGGGCATATAAAGTTTACCTGGGTACTGATCCCCTTACTAAAAAAAGGATGTTCGACAGAAAAGGTGGTTTTAAAACTCAACGGGAAGCGAAAGCAGCTGCTCGGCTTGTGGAAATTCAAAAAGAAAATGGTACCTATGTAAAAGAATCTGACATCCCGTTTGAAAAATTTGCTCAAGATTGGTTAAAGACCTATAGTCGTAGTGGTGTTAAGGTGAGCAGCGTAAGAGCTAGGGAAAAGGAAATGAAGCATTTTATTAATGTTTGGGGACTTTATCCAATCAGTAGAATTACAAAGAAAATGTACCAAGATCGGATCATCGATTTATCAGAGCAATATAGTCACAATTATATGGATGGTATTCACGCATGTGGACGTATGCTTTTTCGACAAGCTGTAGAGCTGGGATTAATGAAAGTTAACCCTACAGAAAATTTTAAACTACCAAAAAAACAGCTAACTGTTGAAGAATTAGAGAAAGCCGAAGAGGATATTGTCTTTCTTGAAAAAGAAGAACTTGCTCATTTTTTAAAATTATCCCATTCAAATGGGCTAGAAATGGACCATCTTATTTTTACTTTACTTTCCTATACTGGTTTAAGAATTGGTGAATTATTGGCTTTAAAATGGGCTGATTTTAACGAAAAACAAAGCAATATTCGGGTAACAAAAACACTTTATAATCCCAGTAACAATTTTAAAAAATATCAGCTTTTGACACCCAAAACCAAAGGGTCAGTCCGTACTATTCGTATTGATGGTATGTTGGTAAGCATGTTAAAAAAGCATCTAACTAAACAGAAAGAGGTTAAATTAAAAAACCGCCTTGTTTACCAAGATAACGGATTTATTTTTGCCCGTGAAGATGGACATCCACAATTAAGAAAAGTAGTGGATACTAGACTTAAACGCTTATTGAAAAAAGCTAAAATAGAAAAAAATATTACTCCCCATTCTTTTCGACACACTCATACATCTTTATTGATTGAGGCAGGTGTAGGTATTAAAGAAATACAGCAGCGTTTGGGGCATACGGACATAAATACAACAATGAACATCTATGCTCATATGACAGATAATATGGAAGAAAAGGCCTCCCATCAGTTCAGTAAACTGATGAAAGACCTTCTCCTATAATTAGGTTATTCTCTGTCTCGGTTTGTGAATTTTTGACCGAAGCACACAATCATGCACACGAAAATTCACCGAAACATCCTAAAACGTTGATATAACAAGGTTCTTACACCTTGATTACATCATGCCGCCCATTCCACCCATGCCGCCCATGTCAGGCATTGCAGGAGCATCTTTTTCTGGTAGGTCAGCAATAACTGCTTCAGTTGTTAAGAACATAGCTGATACAGATGCTGCGTTTTGTAGTGCAGAACGAGTAACCTTAGTTGGGTCAACGATACCAGCGTCGATCATGTTTACCCACTCACCAGTTGCTGCGTTGAAGCCAATACCGATTTCTTCGTTTTTCAAGCGTTCAACAACTACGGATCCTTCAAGACCAGCGTTGTGAGCGATTTGACGAACTGGCTCTTCTAGAGCACGAAGTACGATGTTCACACCAGTTGCTTCGTCTCCAGCTAATTCGATAGCAGCTACTTTATTGTATACATTCACAAGTGCAGTACCACCACCTGAAACGATACCTTCTTCAACTGCTGCACGAGTTGCGTTAAGAGCATCTTCGATACGAAGTTTGCGTTCTTTTAGCTCAGTTTCAGTAGCAGCACCAACTTTGATAACTGCAACTCCACCAGCTAATTTAGCTAGGCGCTCTTGTAATTTTTCTTTGTCAAATTCAGAAGTAGTTTCTTCCATTTGAACACGGATATTGTTAACACGAGCTGCGATCTTGTCAGATTCGCCAGCACCTTCAACGATAGTTGTATTTTCTTTTGTTACTACGATCTTAGAAGCGCGACCTAATTGAGTGATGTCAGCAGATTTAAGGTCTAAACCTAAATCTTCAGTGATTACTTGACCACCAGTTAAGATAGCAATATCTTCTAGCATTGCTTTACGACGGTCACCAAATCCAGGAGCTTTAACAGCTACTGCATTGAATGTACCACGAAGCTTGTTCACAACTAGAGTTGCAAGTGCTTCACCTTCAACATCTTCAGCAATTAGTAATAATGGCTTACCTTGTTGAACTACTTGCTCTAATACTGGTAGGATTTCTTGAATGCTAGAAATCTTTTTATCAGTAATTAATACATATGGATTTTCAAGAACTGCTTCCATTTTATCAGAATCAGTTACCATGTATGGTGATGCATATCCACGGTCAAATTGCATACCTTCTACTACTTCTAGTTCAGTAGAGAAGCCTTTAGATTCTTCAATTGTAATAACACCGTCGTTACCAACGCGCTCCATTGCTTCAGCGATTAATTGGCCAACTTCACTGTCATCTGAAGAAATAGCAGCAACTTGTGCGATAGATTCTTTACCTTCAATTGGTTTTGAAATAGCTTTTAATTCTTCAACAGCTGTAGTTACAGCTTTTTCAATACCTCTGCGAACTACCATTGGGTTTGCACCAGCAGTAACGTTCTTTAAGCCTTCACGAATCATCGCTTGAGCAAGAACTGTTGCAGTAGTAGTACCGTCACCAGCTACATCGTTTGTTTTGCTAGCAACTTCAGCAACTAGTTTAGCACCCATGTTTTCGAATGCATCTTCTAATTCGATTTCTTTAGCGATTGTTACACCGTCATTTGTGATTAGAGGTGAACCGAATTTTTTCTCTAGAACCACGTTACGTCCTTTTGGTCCTAATGTTACTTTTACAGCGTTTGCTAATGCATCAACACCACGAAGCATAGCGCGACGAGCATCTTCACTAAATTTAATTTCTTTTGCCATTCTTAAGCCCTCCTCAAAAAATTAAGATTCTATGATATAAAATGCTGTTTTTCTATTAACCGATTACAGCTAAAATGTCGCTTTCGCGTAATACTAAGTATTCAGTACCTTCATATTTCACTTCAGTACCAGCATATTTTGAGAAGATAATGCGATCACCAACCGCAACCTCTAAAGCTACTCTTTCACCACTGTCTAATACACGACCTGTACCAACAGCAACTACTTTACCTTCTTGAGGCTTTTCCTTTGCAGAATCTGGTAATACAATTCCGCTTGCAGTTTTTTCCTCTGATTCAACTAGTTCAATAACAACGCGATCACCTAATGGCTTTAACAAGTGAAACAACCTCCTCAAATAATATAAATAATTAGTTTCGTCTTCTTATTAGCACTCAACCAACATGAGTGCTAACACAATTATTATATTAAATAATCTCTACCTATTTTGCAAGTCATTTGATATAGAAATTTGCAAAAAAATTCTATTTTATTAAGCGAAACTTGGCCCACCTATCTATCCTATGTTAATGAAAGGAAAAATAAACCAACAATTTAATTTCTTTCAATGAAAATTTGGATTTGCATAATACTAATGGATATAAGTGAATATATGATACAATACAAAAAGTGGACAAAAGCATAAAAAACTTGATATTTATTCCAACTACTAAAGGAGATTTTCATGAAAGCTCGTTATTGGTATGTCATTTTAACTTACATTATCATGCAGTTCTCTGGAATTTTAGGTATCCCGCTTCTATTGCTATTAGGCATTGGAGATGGTTTAGACCCGAATACGATTATTGCCCTTTGGACTGTTGTTAGTTTTGTTGCGGCACTTCCGATCGTATTATTTTTATTAAGACAAGATATTAAGGAAAGACATCAAAGTCTTCATCGTTCTTCAAAAGGGGAAGCGATTGGATGGGCAATTGCAGGTATATTTATGGCAATGACTGCTCAGGTTATTGCAGCAAATATTGAGATTCATTTACTTGGAATTGAGGCTGGTTCCGAGAACACCCAAGAAATTATGGCCTTGGTAAAATCCTTACCACTGCTTATAATCGTCGTTTCCATTATTGGGCCAATCCTTGAGGAAATTATCTTTCGCCAAATTATTTTTGGATCGTTATATAAAAAATTCAACTTTTTCATTTCTGCCTTGATTAGTTCGTTAATCTTTGCAGTAGTGCATATGGACTTTACGCATCTTCTGATTTATACAGCGATGGGCTTTACCTTTGCCTTCCTTTATGTACGAACAAAGCGGATTATCGTTCCAATCTTTGCACATGTTGCAATGAATACTTTTGTTGTAGTGGTTCAAACGATTTTTGCAGATGATATAGAAAGGATCATGAAGCAAGCCGAGAAGCTGCAACAGACATTTATTGGAGGCTTTTAATTTATGCGAAGAACTTCACCTTTTGTAATGGGCATCATTTACGCGTTAATGGGGACTCTGTTTACCTATATTGCAATTAATAGTGCGACGGAGACCGTTTGGAACTTCTCTACGATCCTTCTAGCACTTGTCGCAACCTTCGACTTTGGTGTGGCAATCCGAATGTTTGTCCTGCACAGTAAAATAAAAAAAATCGCAAAAACAAAAAAATAACCTCACATCGGAGGTTATTTTTTTATGGAATTTTCTCTACTCCATTGAATTTGCCGCTTCCATTTCTGCTTTTAGTGCCTTCCTGTAGGCACTTTTTGATACGAGAATGCTGATTTCATATAATCCGAACAATGGTACTGTAACCATTAAATGCGAGATTATTTCAGGAGGTGTGATTAAACCTCCGATGACTAAAAGAATAAAATACGCGAACTTTCTTATTTTAGAAAGAAACATCGGTGTTACAATTCCCAATCTTGTTAAAAACATCACAATAACTGGTAATTGAAACAAAAAGCCAAACGGTAAAGTCAATTGCAACAGGAATTGAAAATATTCGTTTATCCCAATCACCTGATTGATATCAAGGCGCTCCGCTAACCTTGTCATAAAGTTCACTACAAACGGGAACAAAATAAAGTAGGAGAATGAAACTCCTATTAAAAAAAGGATTACCGAAAGCGGAATATAACTCAAGGTTACCTTTCTTTCCTTCTCATATAAGCCAGGACTGATGAAGGCCCAAAGCTGATAAAGGAGAAAAGGAGATGAGATAACAAGGGCAATGATAAAAGCAAATTGCATATAGATTTTAATTGGATCTGTCATACGGAAAGCATTCATTGTTAGCTCTTTTGCTTCCTCAGCATTTTGCAAATAAAGTATAACTGGCTCTGCGAGAAAAAAGCTGCCTAATGCAACAATGAAGAAGAAAACGACTATGTAGATCAGTCGTTTTCGTAACTCTCCAATATGATCATAGACGGACATTTCTTTTTCGTTCATGTGACTCATCCTATCATTACTTCACATCTTGAGTTTCATTCTTCTTAACATCATCGTCATCATCATCTGCTAAACCTTTTGTTGCGTTTTTAAACTCACGCAATGTATTACCTGCTGCTTTACCTAGTTGAGGTAACTTCTTCGGTCCAAAGATTAATAACGCTGCAAATACAATCAGTAAAATACTACCGAATCCAAGACTTCCCACTGTAAGTCACCTCCCTGCAATTGTAAGATCTATTTTTATTCTTCATTTGAATCATTTGAATCATTTGAATAATGCTTTAAGAAATATACTAGAGCTTGTAGTTCTACAGCCAAATCAATGTGATGGACCCGAATATGTTCAGGCACATTGATTCTTGCTGGGGTAAAATTAAGAATACCCTTGATCCCTTTATTGACCAAGCGGTCTGTAATCGACTGAGCTGCCCCAACCGGAACGGTTAAAATGGCCACCGTTACATCATCAGGCAATTCTTTTTCAAGGTCATCAAGATGGCATACCTGTACTCCACCAATACTACTACCTACCTTATTATAATCCACATCAAACGCAAGCTCAATTTTTGTATTATTATTTTTCGAAAAATTGTAATGTAAAAATGCTGTACCTAAATTCCCTACACCGATTAGAGTAACCTTCGTTAACTCATCTTGATCTAAGGTCTTACTAAAAAAGGACAATAAATAATTGACATTATAGCCATAGCCTTTTTTTCCTAATGCTCCGAAATAAGAAAAATCTCTCCGAATTGTGGCGGAATCAACCTTAACCGCATCACTTAATTCTGCAGATGAAACCCTCTGCTTTCCTGAGGCATGCAAATTTTTCAAAAATCGATAGTAAAGTGGCAGCCTTTTGGCAGTTGCTTGTGGTATTTTTGATTGTTCAAGATTCACCTTAATTCCTCCACTAACTTGGAACTACTATAGCTCCCTTTTAAAATCTCCGTTCTTTCCACCTGTTTTTTCAGCCAAATAAGTTGGTCCAATGACCATTCCTTTATCAACCGCTTTACACATATCATACACAGTTAGCGCACAAACTGATGCAGCGGTAAGTGCTTCCATTTCGACACCTGTACTGCCCTTTGTTTTAACTGTAACCGTGATATGTAAAACATATTCGTCTTGGGTCGTCCAGCTAAAACGTATATCAACGCCTTTTAATGCTAATGGATGACACATCGGAATTAACTCCGACGTCTTTTTGGCTGCCATAATCCCGGCAACTTGAGAAACAGCAAGGACATCACCCTTACTAACCTCATTATTTATTATTTGCTCATAAATGATTTTATTTACAGTAATACTTGATTTTGCAATTGCTGTACGGACAGTATCTGACTTTTCCGTAATGTCGACCATCTTGGCACGACCTTGCTCATTAAAATGGGTAAATGATGACATAAAACAAACCCTCCCATAAACTATACACTATTTTATCACATCTGTCTTTGATACATCTGTGAACAATATCATTGCAGTTGCTCTAATTAGATAATATAAGATACACTGTTGATAGAAACAAGAGGTGAAATAACATGATTTTACTACAAGTAAATCAGCTCAAAAAGTATTTTGCTGCTGATCTTATTTTATCGAATATAAAATTAGAAGTACAAACTCGGGACCGTATTGCTATCGTTGGACGAAACGGTGCTGGAAAATCAACGCTTTTAAAAATTATTGCCGGCCATATGTCTCATGATGGCGGAGAAATTATCAAGCCGAAAAGTGTCACCATTGATTACCTCGCCCAAAACACAGGGCTTGAATCAAATCTCACCATCTGGGAGGAAATGCTAACTGTTTTTGCATCCTTACAAAAGCTTGAAAAAGACCTCAGAAACCTAGAGGTTAAAATGGGAGACCCATCCCTCTTTGAAAATCCGGTTGATTACCAGAAATTACTCGAAGAATATGATCAGCTACAGGTTGATTTTAAGGAAAAGGGCGGCTATCAATACGAAGCTGATATTCGATCAATTCTACATGGTTTTAATTTTACAGAAGAAGACTACCAAACCAAAATATCGAGCTTAAGCGGTGGTCAAAAAACACGCCTTGCCCTTTGTAAACTATTACTAACCAAGCCTGATCTGTTAATCTTGGACGAGCCAACAAACCACCTTGATATTAGCACGCTTACCTGGCTTGAACAATATCTACAAGGATACCCTGGTGCACTGTTAATCGTATCCCATGACCGTTACTTTCTTGATAAAGTGGTCAACCAAGTTTATGAAATTTCTAGACACACAAGCACCAGATATGTCGGAAACTATAGCAACTATTTAAAACTCAAGGCTGAAAACTATGAGCTTGAGCTGAAAAAATATGAAAAACAACAGGAAGAAGTGGAAAAACTCAAGGATTTCATCGCTAAAAACCTGGTTCGAGCTTCAACCACCAAGCGTGCCCAAAGTAGACGAAAGCAGCTTGAAAGAATGGAGTTAATGGACAGGCCATTAGGTGATGAAAAATCGGCCTCCTTCCGATTTGAAATCGAAAGACAAAGTGGAAATGATGTACTAAGTGCAAAAGATATTACCGTTTCGTATGAAAAAGGCAAACCGATTATTAAAAATGTCAATTTCAATATTTACCGTGAAGATAGCATCGCATTAGTGGGTCCAAACGGAATCGGAAAATCGACCTTATTAAAAGCAATTATTGAAAAACTCGACAACGTGGATGGAACGTTTCGCTTTGGTTCACATGTGACCATCGGTTACTATGACCAACAACAAGCGGACCTCACCTCGAACAAACGAGTATTAAATGAATTATGGGATGAATACCCTCTTAAGTCTGAAAAAGAAATCCGTACGGTTCTCGGGAACTTTCTTTTTTCAGGGGATGATGTGTTAAAAACCGTTTCAACCTTAAGTGGTGGCGAGAAAGCAAGACTTGCCCTATCAAAGCTAATGATGGAGAAATCAAATTTTCTCATTCTTGACGAGCCTACCAACCACTTAGACCTTGATAGCAAGGAAGTACTTGAAAATGCTTTAATCGATTATCCCGGGACGATTCTTTTTGTTTCCCATGACCGATATTTTATCAACCGCATTGCAACAAAAGTGTTTGAGTTATCCAGTGAAGGACTTACAGAATATCTAGGTGATTATGATTACCACCTTGAAAAGAAGTTTGAAATGGAGGAACTCGCAAGACTTGAAGCCCAAGAGTCAAAGAACGTCAAACGTGAAGTGGTCCAAGAAAAAACATCCTATGAACAAGAAAAACAATTAAAGAAGCTTGAGCGTCAAAGAAAACGCAGAATCGAAGAAATTGAGTCGGAAATTTCCACAATAGAAGAGAAAATCGAAGAAAATGAACAGCTTCTCTGTGATCCAGAAGTCTATCAAAATCATGAGGAAGTTCAACGAATTAATGAAGAAAACGAAAAAGCCTCAGCAAAACTTGAAGCTCTTATGGAGGAATGGGAGTCTCTCCACGAAGTTAGTGGATAACTATCATCCTAGAACTATACACCTATTAACAAATAAAGATATCCCCATCTCTAATTTTAAGAATGGGGATTTTCTTTGGTCATTTACTGCAAAAAAATATAGTTATACACTATGTTATCCACGTTATCCACATTATCCACACTTATCAACAGACTTATCCACATAAAATGTCCACAAATACACATTAGTTATTTCAGTACTTTTTATTAGTTTTCCACAAAAGCTGTGATTCTGTGGATTATTTATCAACAAAAAAAGCCCTCTTTTATAAAAGAGGACTTTTTTACTATCTCTCAATGTCTAACCCAGGATTTGCATTCAATGCGTAAGATGAACGCTTCCCTTTTTCGTATAACACACTACCAACTGCAGCAATCATTGCAGCGTTATCTGTACATAATGAAAGTGGAGGAATAATGAGTTTAACCTCTGGCATGTCTGAAAATGCATGCTCTAAAGCTGCACGAAGCCCTTTATTTGCCGCAACTCCACCTGCTAGTAATACCTGTTTAACCTTATATTCTTTAGCCGCCTTCACTGTTTTTGTCACTAAGACATCGATGACACTTTCCTGAAAACTTGCTGCTAAATTCTTCGGTTCTATAGTTTCCCCGCGTTGCTCAGCATTATGAAGGGTATTAATAACAGCTGATTTTAATCCACTAAAACTAAAATCGTATGAATCCTCTTCCAGCCAAGCTCTCGGTAAATCAATCGTTGCTGTTCCCTCATGTGCAAGTCGATCAATGTGAGGCCCACCTGGATATGGAAGGTTAAGAGTTCTAGCCACCTTGTCATACGCCTCACCAGCAGCATCATCCCTTGTTTCTCCAATCACTTTAAAAGAGGCATGCTCCTCCATGTAGACAAGCTCTGTATGACCGCCAGAAACAACCAATGCCAATAAAGGAAACTCCAGCTCCTCAACCAATCGATTTGCATAAATATGGCCTGCAATATGGTGGACTCCTAATAGAGGAATATCGTGCGCAAATGCTACCGCTTTTGCAGCATTGACACCTATTAACAATGCTCCTACTAAGCCAGGGCCCTCCGTCACTGCAATACCATCTATATCCTCAAAACTCATATCAGCCTGCTTTAAAGCTTCTTCAATTACCAATGTAATAGCTTCAACATGATGCCTTGATGCGATCTCTGGAACGACTCCGCCGAAGCGTTTATGACTTTCGATTTGAGATGCTACAACATTTGATAGAATTTCTCGTCCGTTTTGTACAATTGAAACAGCCGTCTCATCACAGCTCGTTTCAATTCCCATGATTATTTGGTTATCACTCATTTAAATTCACCCACATAACTAACGCGTCTTCATTATTGTCTGTATAGTAATTTTTTCGGATCCCACCAGGTTTAAATCCTAATTTTTTATAAAGGTTTTGAGCAACATGATTAGATACTCTTACCTCAAGCGTCATCGTAGCAGCCTGGTGCTGCATCGCTAAAAGCTTCGCCTGCATAAGTAAAGCTTCCCCAAGCTTTTTCCCCCTGTATTCAGGAAGAACCGCAATATTGGTTATATGGGCCTCATCCAAAATAAGCCACATTCCACAATATCCAATCACTTGATCGTTATCAGTCATGACAATATATTTTGCAAACTGATTATGAACAAGCTCATTATAAAAAGCTTCCCTCTTCCAAGGTACTGTAAATGCTGAAGTTTCAACCTTCATCACACCATCAATATCGTCTACCGTCATGAAACGAAACAAAATTTGTTGTTTGATGATCTCTTCCATTCTTACCCCTGCCTCTTCCCTAACCAATTCGCCTCCGCCTCTGCCAAACGGATATAATTTGGCACAAATGTATGAACATCTACAGGCGCTTTCTCCATCCCTAATACGGCCAACTCACTTGGTCTCGGATTCCAATCTGTATATGGTGCAACATATGCGAATTGTTCTAAATCTGTTTCTATCTGTTCCTTGTGGATAACTAGATCATTACCGATAAAAAGAACCGGTGTCTCCCTCTTTCTAAGCTCTTCTAGCCAATCTGCTAATAAAATAATTTTATCTTCTTCAACACAAATTAGCCTTTTTCCATCATATTGATAAAGCCCTGTATAAACTTGTCCACGCCTTGCATCAAACAATGGCGAAATAAATCCATTAAAATGCCGGCCATTGGCCGCCACGACTTCTAAACTTGAAACTCCCACTAAAGGAATCTGCAATGACCATGCCAATGTTTTCGCAATCGTTACTCCGATTCTTACACCCGTATAAGAACCAGGGCCCATCGCGACAACGATTCTTTCAAGCTCCTTTGGCTTAATCCCACATTCCTTCATTAACTGCTCAATTGTAGGCATCACACGAACAGAATGGTTTTTAGGCAGATTTGTAATCACCTCACCAATTACCTTCTCCTCATCCACAATCGCAACTCCCAATACATAATTGGATGTATCTATAGCTAACACTTTCATTCGCTAAATAACTCCTCACATAAATGTTGATACCGTTCCCCTAGTGGTATCACCGTAATCTTACGTTTCGTATCCCCTTGGTGTTCAATCTTAATGGTGAGACGGTCCTGAGGCAATCGGTCTTCGATAAGATGTGCCCATTCAACAACAGTCACACCGTCACCATCAAAATACTCATCAAAACCAAGGTCCTCATCACTGTGCTCCAAACGATACACATCCATATGATACAACGGGAATCTCCCTTGGTATTCCTTTATTATCGTAAAGGTTGGACTGTTCACCGTTCTTGTAACGCCAAGTCCTTTTGCCAAACCTTTGGTAAACGTAGTTTTTCCTGCGCCTAAATCACCCTCAAGAGTTAACACATCACCTTGCCCAAGTTTTTCGGCCAAGCGATATGAAAAACTCCCCGTTTCATCAGGTGTATTCGTAACAAACTCAAATTTATCCATATATTCCACCTTATTTAGTAAAGTGATTATACCCCTTCATCTCAAGCTTATGAAGTTCCCCGCCTCGATTCAAAAATACTGCAGGACCACCCTCCGAGACAGTCCCAATTTTTGAGAGGGCATAACCATGTTTTTTTGCCTTTTTCTCTAGTATATCCCAATCTGATGGAGCCATAGTTCCGATCAATTCAAAGTCCTCTCCACCATATAGCGCAAAGTCAAGTGCACGGTCTTTATATTGATCTAAAATGACTTTACTGAATGGAATTTTATCTTCATCTATTAGTAAAGTGACACCACTAGCTTTTGCAATCTCATTTGTTTCACTTGCTAAACCATCACTAATATCGTTCAGCGAAACTCTTTGTATGGTTGACAATAATCTCCCAATTTCCACTCTTGGTTTCGGATATTGATGCTTTTGGATAAGTGTTTTCTCTGGCTCAGTAAAAGAATGGTCCTTACCATTATGTAATAATAAATTCAAACCAGCAGCAGAATCCCCTATCGTTCCCGTTACAAAAACAATATCTCCTGGCTGTGCATGGCTTCGTAATAAATGAGTACCTTTCTCAACTTCACCAAGAACAGTCACCGTAATAACTAACGTTTCAGCAATTGAAACCGTATCGCCACCAATTAAATCCATTTCGTACCTATCTGCTAGCATTGCCATACCTTCATAAATCGATAACAAATCTGTTTCATTCCAATCCTTTGGAATTGCAATCGACACTAAATAGTAGGTAGGGATTCCACCCATCGCTGCAATATCACTAATATTAACAGCCAATGCCTTATAACCCACTTGAAAAGGATCCATTGTTTGAGAAGTAAAATGAACACCCTCTACCATCGTATCCATGCAAATGATTTGTTCCATACCTGATGTTGGACGAAACAGCGCAGCATCATCACCTATACCGGCAATTAGTCCGGATTGGGCAACACACTTTGGTTTAATTTGGTCAATAAAGTCAAACTCGTCCTGCAAAGCCATTAACGTCACTCCTATTAAGTCGAAAGAAACTATAATATACAAAGTAGTAAAAAAAGCCTTAGGACAACTCCTAAGGACCTTAGTACATCATTATAATTTTACCGTATTTCAACAAAATCAGCAAAAAAAGAAAAAAATAATTGGTTGTTAAGGAAGATAGGTGGGGGATGGTTACTTTGGGGGTGATTCTTCATAATACTGATGAAGGACTTTTGATTGGGGGGCCTGCTGGGTTCGGGCTTTCATCAACTTGATGAAGGACTTTGCATTGGGGGTTCTGCTGCGTTCGGGCTTTCATAAGCTTGATGAAGGACTTTGCTTGGGGGTTCTTGACGCGTTCAGGCTTTCATAAGCTTGATGAAGGACTTTGCTTGAGGGTATTCACTGGGTTCGGGCTTTCATAAGCTTGATGAAGGACTTTGCTTGAGAGTTCTTGATACGTCGGTTCTTCATCTCTCATGAAGAGGATTTCAATCGTTTTCTTTGTTCGTTTTCCCCTTCATAACCCTCATGAAGAGGATTTCAATCGTTTTCTTTGCTTGTTTTCCCTTTCATAGCCCTTATGAAGGGGATTTCAATAGTATTTTTTTGTCGTTTTCCTCTTCATAGCTTCCGATAAATGCATTACGTAAAACTTTTGCTAGCAAATCTATATTATTTGTTTAGGTTTTCCTTTGTAAGTTTTTATCAAACATAAATAATGTAAAAGATATTCACTCCATAAATAGAAAAAAAACCACAGTATTACTAACTGTGGTTAATCCAAAAACATTTAAATTTCCGCATAAAAAAAACGAAACTACAAAGTTTCGTGTGTATGTATAAATGGCGGTCCCGACCGGGATCGAACCGGCGATCTCCTGCGTGACAGGCAGGCATGTTAACCGCTACACCACGGGACCATTTGGTTGCGGGGGCAGGATTTGAACCTACGACCTTCGGGTTATGAGCCCGACGAGCTACCAGACTGCTCCACCCCGCGATAATAATATATAAGCCTAGCGACGTCCTACTCTCACAGGGGCAATGCCCCAACTACCATCGGCGCTGAAGAGCTTAACTTCCGTGTTCGGTATGGGAACGGGTGTGACCTCTTCGCTATCGCCACTAGACTATGTTGAAGGATTCATTCCTTCAAAACTAGATAACGTACTTA
>NZ_NSEB01000012.1 GCF_002734215.1 Fredinandcohnia onubensis | reverse complement strand
AGAGATATTCGTATCAAACTGAGGGAGTTTAATAAAATGGAAGTATATTTAGGAGGTGGGTGGTTTATGAATAAACTTTTGCATCTACTTGTGTTCGCCATCTTAATTTCTAGATGTAACACAAACGGAGGTTCTTACAAAGCAATTCTTATTTATAATAACGATAAATTTATTCTTAAAGGTTATGATGATAAAAATGAATATACGATTGATAAACAGATTGGTATAGTTGCAAACAAAGTAAAACCCAATGTAATGCCAAGCATTCACCTACGGTCGAATTATTTGGATAAAGGTACAGAGTTGTTTAGTTCAAAAGAAGATAAATCAGTCATATTAGTCAAACGTAATGATCAAATTGAAGTCTTCCTTAAAGAACCCTCCGATTAAACTATATGGTAGCGATACTTCAATAACGAAGGTCGCTCTTTCTTATTGAAGTAACAGGGCAGTTTAGTTGAAGACAAGTTGGCTTTTCTTGCTGTTAAAGTAAAGAATCAGGATAGTTCAGGAAGGGGATTTATACCATAATAGAGAAGTAGTATTAATAAACGAATATTTTATTTAAAAACGAGTAAGAAGCTCTGCACAAGAAAAGCACATACAAACTACTTCCAAGTGTAGAAGATTCAATGTATCCAAAATATAGATTATGTTTTTCAATAAAATCCAAGATACAATATTTTTATAGAGGGTGTGTAGTTATGAAAGCGATTATATTTGATTTCGATGGTACTCTTGCTGATACTTTGCCAGTTTGTTTCTATGCGTTTCAATCTGTATTTAAGGAGTTTGACAACATTGAGGTTACCCCAGATGAAATAAAGGCTATGTTCGGCCCATCTGAGACAGGAATCATTAAAGAAAATCTTATGGAGTCAAATCATGATAAAGCAATTGAATTATATTATGAAAAATATAGTGAAAAGCATCAAGAACTCGTTGTTGAGAATCAGGAGATTAACGATTTACTTCTACTATTAAAAAGGGAAGGTTATAAATTAGGGATTGTAACAGGAAAAGCAAGCAGAAGCCTACTTATCTCATTAGATTGCCTTAATATGAATGGCATATTTGATGTAATTATTACGGGTGATGATGTTACTATACCCAAACCACATCCAGAGGGAGTAAACAAGGCATTGGCACAGCTTAATATAAAAAACACTGAAGCTATTTTTTTAGGAGATAGTGACGCTGACATTCTGGCTGGTAAAGAAGCTAACGTACATACAATCGGAGTACAGTGGTTGCCAAATTATCAGACATTAGAGTTTAGTGTTCAACCAGACGAAAAGTTAAGTAGCGTGAACGAATTTATACAATCACTTAAAAATTACAGATATGAACAACAGTAACGTATGGAATTTTTTAAGCCTTATTCAACTATGAGGTGCGTTGATCCAAGGAGGATTAATGCACTTTTTTGTTGAAGTTATTCAACTAAAAGATGCAGAACTGTCTAACAGTGGAGGTTTATTATGTTCGTGCTTCGTATGCTATTGGCAATAACAGGAATGGCAATATTGATTTTAATTCTAATTTTCTTTGCATACAAAATACTACGTAACAAAAAGAACTATTACTCTTGGTTTATCTTAGCAGTAATCGTTTTCTTTTTAGGAGTTGCCCTTTGGCAAAGTTTAAGTCGTTTCAAATAAGAACTTACTTCTTATTCAAGTAACGGGACAGGCTTGTTTAATAGAAATGAAAAAAAGAGGAGCGTTTACTCTAACAAATAAGATTTGACGTATTAATGTCTAATAAAAAAGTAAAGCAAAAAATTGAGTTGATACACTTTAGTATTACGACATAAATAAAAATATTTGGAGGTATAGTTATGTGGATAATATTTGGGGTTATTGCAATAGTAATAACTTTTATAAATCTTTATATGTATAACGCAGGAAAGGATTATAAGCTTGCTATGGCGATGGGATTATCATTTACAGCCTTAACGCTTTGTGCAGAATACAGTCTTGTATCGGTGTGGGTAGAAGTGGAAGATTGGGCAGCTTTAATGGATGTAGTACCTGGTATGGAAAGGGCATTATGGTTTTTGACAATTGTTTCGATCTTACTTAATATATCACCTATACTTTTAGAACGAAAAGGTAAGAAATAATGACTTATTGTGCATCATTTATATATTATACAATTATTGTGTAAGTCTTATATATAACTACCATGAAAATAAACTTCTCTAATTACACAAAAAAAACAATATCAAAGAAATCCCTCCTAATTCGTAAAAAAAAGAGAGCTGCTATTCATTGATCTATGGATTGATTGACTATGTTAAGTACCATTATAAACATCTAAGGATATTTCCATTCTCTGTGGTGAAGTGATGATTTTTTCGCTTCATGGATGGCTAACGGGAGCTTTACAGGTAGTGTATTTTTGGAGTAATAATATTTGCATTTTTCCTTATTTTCTTTGTGATGAATTTCGTTGGGGAATATGATGGGATGATACTATTTGGGACATTGTTTGAAATGCTAGATGCGAGTATTGCAATGGGTGTTTCTGAAATTATTAAGAGAATTGAAAGCAAAAAATAAGTAATATGTGAAACAATGTACATAAATTAACGGGTGCGTTGATCCAAGAAGGATTAACCACCTTTTTTGTTGAATTCATTATTGAACAAACGAGGCAGGATAGTGGAATAAGAAGTTTATGGGAATATACTGGTTCCCAATTTTAGGTAAATCTCAAATAATGGATTTGACTACAGTATGCTTTCAGTTTTTTGAAGTATACTATACAAAGCTCTGTGATTTAATTAACGTTTAAGATGAAAAAGGGATGGTGTAAGATGAAAAAACAGCTTCCACCTGGCCAATTTGAAACAGAAAAATGGCCAATATTGCACACAGGGGATGTTCCTGAGTTTAATGAAATCACATGGAATTTCAGACTTTTTGGTGAGGTGAAGGAAGAAAAGTCCTTATCCTATAAGGAAGTCATGGAGCTTCCAAAGACCATATCAAGCGTTAACATGCATTGTGTTACCACCTGGTCTAAATTTGATACAACTTTTGAAGGAATCGCACTTAGAGAGTTATTGAAATTTGTTGAAATTAATGAAGATGTACAATACATTAAAATTTACGGTTACTACAATGGGGACAGATTTGGTTATTCTGCAAACCTGCCGCTGGAGCCTTTATTAGGGGACGATTCTTTGTTTGTATACCGTTGGAAGGATAAAAACCATGATTGGCATGACATTGACCAAAAACATGGTTATCCACTAAGGTTTATTCCACCAGAAGTATTTTATCTATGGAAAGGCTCAAAGTGGGTTTCAGGAATTGAGTTTATGAAAGTAGACGAGGCTGGTTTTTGGGAAGAGCGTGGCTATTCGATGTCAGCAAATCCATTTAAAGAAGAGCGGTACCGTTAACACAGGCTACGAAACAAAAAGGTGAGAAGTACTTAAACTTTTGATACTCTGCTTAAAACGAAAACAGAAAGAAAAACCGTAGTATTTTTCTTAGTGAGGATCTCTTTACATTGTTAGTAAAGGCTAATAGTAAATTCAAAGTCAATAGTGGACAGAAGTTGAAAGAAAACAACTCATTTTGTTCACAAACGGGCACAATAATGTAAAATGAGCGATACTTAGAGAATCGCTTTTTTTTATTTGCTACGGTACAGTTTAGATGAATAAATTAAATGGGATAAAAGATACACAAGTTATGCGAATAAAGGTTAAGTAAGGCAGATTTGGCAAATCAAAAATAGAAGGAGGATTTGAAATGAAATTTACTATTCGTATTTTCTTCAGGGAAAACTTTAATAATTCAATATTTGAAAGAGAGCTAAAAAAATCCTTAGAGGAAATTAGTGTATCTGTAACAAGTATTAATTTTAATCAATTTGAAGAAAAATACATACATAATAAAAGGAATATTATTGAGATAAATGTTGAAATTAAAGGGGACTATATCGATTATAGAACCGTTTTTGGTTGTGTATTTTTAGTATTAGATGAACTTTCTTTAAATTTATCTGGATTAGATATAAATGAATAATAGGCTGCCCTAAGTGCTTGTGTATTTCTAAATTCCCCCTAACAAAAATTTGTTTTTTAAGGAGGAAATTATGAAAGAATTTATTATTTAATATATAGAATATGAAAAAGGAAATCCTCGTTGTGGGCGAAGGCTTTCAATCATCTTATGAAGAGCATATTCGAAAATATCCAACCATGGTAGGTATTGTTCAGCAATTTGATGAAGGGCACGAAACCATAAATTTTCTCCGCCCTAACAATACTCAAATTCGATTTTCTCCCGAACACTCGCTTATTCGCAGGATTTCATAACCATTGATATAGGAATAAAAATCAATCCGCCTACAATTATCCATGGAATTATTAACAACCCCAAAGTTATCTACCACTGTGTCTTACCCAAATTAAATCGTGCATTTAACTTAATACAAGGGTCAGTCTAACTGCCCCTTTTTATTCATGAAATTTAGTTTTGAAAAACCAGTTGTGAAAAGCTTGTGTTAAGTAATCAGTTATCCAAATTGTTATAAAACTCCAATACCAAGTCCATTTTTTATAGTTAATTAATTTTGTATATTTCACTGCAATTATTTCAAAGATGACTATTACAGAAGTACTAAGAAAGCAATGCAGGGCTTTTAAAAGGTTAGAATTATTTTTGGGATAGTACAAACTAAATAAAGCGCACAGTCCAGGATATATAAAGTATTCAAATGAAAAAGTAGCTTTATTTGCTTTTTTGAAAAATAAGCGATATGGATAGGAAATTAAGTTTTTTTCTACCACTAGTAATCCAAAAATCCATGTTAGTGCTTGTTTAAATAAAAATACAACTAGTGATTCACGAATTTTATTTTTTGGTGTAAATTTTATTAATAATAATGACACAATTATCCAGGATGAAATTTCGATAGTTTTCTCTGCTTTGTATTTCATTAAATCTCCTCCTTTAATAAATAGTTTTTACTTTTAGAATTTATTAATTCAATTTTTGTTTAAGGTAAAATTATTCTCCCGATAGATGTTAGAGTGAGTAAAGATGGACGGTTTTTTACACCCTTAACGGAAATTGGGTACAGTATCAGTGTTTAATATCCAAGTTGATGGTAGTCTAGTAAAGTTGCAGGTTGCTGCCTGAACTAACTCTCCTTACTTCGGGTCACAAGGCTTAGCTGTTCTTTGATTCTAATAGGTTCACCATACTGTGTGGAATAGAAAAATACAGAAGTTGCTAAAAACTAGGCTGCCGACATACTAGTGGCCATTGTTATGAGACAACATAATTCCCACCAAGTTTGTGAAGAAATGTGTACTTAAACAAACGGGTGCATTGATCCAAGATGGATTACGCACTTTTTTTGAAGTTACTTGGCTAACGGTGCAGTCTAAACGCAAATAAAGGGATTTTTATACTGTTTCTAGAATTTTTGCTAGAAGTAGTTGAAATTATGAAAAGGTTGGTAATTATTACAGTGGGCAAAACCCATTCTGAAAAATCTACATTTGCAAGAAATATCGTTTTGCGAATCTGCTGATTATTTTTGCGGTAGGGATTGCGGTTGGTTTAGCTAGTTCAGAAAAATGATCATCAAGACTTGCTCGGATGATTTATTATTTTGTTATGAACACTACCTTTGGTGCATTGCTCGGCTTAACAACTCTACTTAGGATATATTTTTTGTTAAATGTTGATTAGAAGAGAGGCATTTGTCGCTAGTTGCTACTTTAACAATATAGCAATACTATCACCCTTAAACAAACGGTGTACATTCGACTTGCCTCTCATTTAAATGAAGTTTTTATATAAATGAAAGATACTTACATCCTGTCCCAAATCCTACTTAGATCTAATGGAACGTATACTTTTTCACCATGAATTTCCCTATGTATAATAGGATTTTTAAAGCTCCCCTCTAAATTTCCAAAAAAATTCTTTTGTCTAGCACGTGGTTTTTGTCCTAAAACCATTTCACTATAATCTTTATCCATAATTCATATTCTCCTTTAATAATTTTCCACTTTTTTATGTTAAATAATTTTATAAAATAAACCTACAACTATTACTCCGTTTCCAAAACAAAAAGCATATAAGTCTAAAGAGTCAAAATCAATATATGAGGACTAAAACTCACAGTAACCCATGAATAAATCAACTGAACTTTGACCACTTTTGTAAAAAAGCTTGATTATCATTTACACTACACTTCCTCTAGCAGAATTTTACTTACAAAATGTATTTTTACCAAAAACATTAAAATATTTTATATTTAAATTTTCAAATATTCATTTTTATATAAAACTAAATGAATAAATATATATTTTGTTTAGCACTATATTAAAGTCAAATCATAGGAGGTGCTATTCATGACAGTAATAAATGACGTTAAGACAACTCTAGCGGGATTAAAAAGCGCGCAGGCTAGCTTTGAAACTTTTGCTCTTAGTACAGAAAATCAACAAGCCAAGCAACTCTACCAAGATGCTGCTAAACAAACCCAATCCATAATTGATAGTATTGAACCACGTGTTCAACAAATTGAACAAGAAGAACCTCAATACAAACAATAATAATGAGTACGGCTATAAGGTTGGTTTAGTTGGCCAACCTTTTTTAGTATTCCAATACTGGTAAGTCATGGGGTGATTTTATGAAAGTAAAAATATTTTTTTTCTTTTTAATAGTTATCGGATTGGGATCAGGATGTAACGGAAACGAGAATCAGTTAGGTAATAATAATGATTCGAGTATTTCACAAATACATACAAATAAACCAATTGAACAATCTGTTTCTAATCATGCTAAAGAAAAGATTATTACCAAGGAAGAAATTTCGGATGTAAAGGCAGTGAATACAGATAAGGAGCTTTTAGTAGCGGTAAAAGTCGAAAATTTCAACCGTTTCCGATTAAAAAATATCGAGAAGTCAGTAAAGTCTGACTTGGAAGAATTGTATCCAGAACATAAAGTATTTGTGTCGAGTGATAAAAAAATGTTCTGGGAACTTGAAAAAATCGAACAAAGGTTACAACAAAATGATACGAATAAGAAGAACCTAAAAAATGATTTGAACAAATTGAAAAGTCTTATGAAAGAACAAACCTAAGAGGAAGGGTAGAGTTATGTCTAACAATCAAAAGAAAAAACTCACTCCTGTACAACAGGAATACCAAAAGTTGCAAAAACAACGAGAGATCAAAAGACCTGTTGTTCAAAATTGCATAAAGGCCTTTTTAACTGGTGGCCTTATTTGTCTGATTGGTCAATTTATTACAGACTTTTACATTTACTATTTTGATTTTACTGAGCAAACGGCAGGAAATCCGACGGTAGGTACGTTGATTTTTATTACGATGCTTCTCACTGGTTTTGGTGTATATGATCGAATGGCCCAATTTGGAGGTGCTGGAACAGCTGTACCCGTAACAGGTTTTGGCAATGCAGTCATATCACCTGCTATTGAACATCGATCAGAAGGATTAGTGCTAGGCGTAGGCGGCAATATATTTAAATTAGCAGGGTCGGTTATTTTATTTGGTGTTTTTTCCGCTTTTGTCATTGCACTGATTAAAACCATTTTAATCAAGTGGGGTGGTTTATAATGCTTACGGGTTATCGTACATGGATCTTCGAACAAAAGCCTGTCATTATCTCAACTGGGACAATTGGTGGCCCATTTGAAGCTAATGGGGCTATTCCAGATGACTTCGATACTCTTCATGCTGATTTATGGCTTGGACAAGATTCCTATGAAAAAGCACATAGTGTTCTTTTGGAAGAAGCTTGTCAAAAGGCAATGGAAAAAGGAGGAATTCAAAAGGAACAAATTCAATTTATACTTGCAGGCGATCTGATTAACCAGATTACTCCGACAAGTTTTGCCAGCCGTACCATTGGGGCTCCTTATCTTGGATTGTTCGGCGCATGTTCAACCTCTATGGAAGGATTAGCTCTAGGTGCATATATCGTTAATACAAAAGGGGCTAAATATTTGTTAACAGGAGCTTCCAGTCATGATACAGCTGTTGAAAAACAATTTCGGTATCCTACAGAATATGGTGGACAAAAACCTCCTACGGCACAATGGACGGTTACTGGTGCTGGTGTTGCCCTTTTAAGTGATTCTGGGGATGGGCCTCGTGTCACTTCTGCCACAATAGGTCGTGTAATTGATATGGGTCTGACCGATCCGTTTAATATGGGAGGGGCTATGGCACCTGCAGCGGTTGATACCATTGAAGCGCATTTAAAAGAACGAAATGTCGAGCCGTCCTATTACGACTTAATTGTAACAGGAGACCTTGGGCAAATTGGGCATGAAGTTTCTTTGGATCTATTTAAAAAGCATGGAATTCCTATTCGTAAGGAGCAATACCAAGATTGTGGTCTTATGATTTATCGGGAGGGGCAACCGGTTCTAGCAGGAGCAAGTGGAGCAGGATGTTCAGCAACGGTAGTTTATGGTCATCTGTTAAACCGGATGAAAAAAGGTGAATTTAAAAGAATGTTAGTCGTTGCAACAGGTGCTTTATTATCCCCTCTTTCTTTTCAGCAAAATGAAACGATTCCTTGTATTGCACATGCGGTATCGATTGAATATGGAGGTGAACAATAATATGACCTATTTTTGGGCATTTACAGTAGGTGGTTTGATTTGCGTGATTGGGCAGATAATGTTTGATGTTTTCAAACTTACACCGGGACATACGTTAAGTACCCTTGTAGTAGTGGGAGCAATTTTAGATGGGTTTGGTTTATATGAACCGTTGATTGATTTTGCTGGGGCAGGGGCTACTGTTCCGATTACAAGTTTCGGAAATTCACTTGTTCATGGTGCGATGCAGGAAGCAGAAAAACATGGGTTAGTTGGTGTGCTGACAGGTATGTTTGAAGTAACTAGTTCCGGTATATCAGCTGCCATTGTTTTCGGCATGATAGGAGCTTTATTTTTCAAACCAAAAGGATAAGGAGGATTAAGATGACTGTAGGATCAGACGTTAAACAGTGTTTTGCCAGTCTAAAAGGGGTAGAAGCAAGTCTCTCAAGTTTAGCATTACGGACTCTTGATGATGAATCGAAGCGAACTTTGCATGAGGCTATGATGGTAGTATTCGAAGTAACAAAAGATTTAAAAAAAAGAGTAGGAGAACTAGAAGGAGAGGAACTTCAGTACAAAGGTTTCTAGAAAAACTATATTTACAGGGGGTGTAAGCAGTGCCTGAATGGTTAGATATAGCTGTACGCTCAGCATTATTTGTTGCTGTTTTATTTTTGATCACAAAATGGTTAGGGAAAAAGCAAATTTCTGAACTATCTTTCTTTGAATATGTCACCGGTATTTCTATTGGAAGTATTGGTGCAGAAGTGGCTATGGGACTTGAACGAAACATTTTTCACGGAATTATTGGGATTGTCATTTTTGCTGCTGTTCCCTTTTTCTCTGGTTTAATTTCTTTAAAAAGTAAAGGTTTTCGCAATTTTATAGAAGGAAAAGCAACTGTATTTATCAAAGATGGAAAAATCATGGAAGATAATTTAAAAAAGGAAAGATATACGACAGATGAACTGTTAGAACTTCTTCGCAGAAAGGATGTCTTTCAAGTATCTGATGTAGAATTTGCAGTGTTAGAGGCAACAGGAGATTTATCCGTTATGTTAAAAAAAGAGAACCAACCATTAACAGCAAAAGATTTAAACTTACCCGTTCCTTCTATCAAAGAACCACAGACTGTCATTATGGATGGAGTCATAATGGACGAATCGCTAGCCACAATTGGACGGAATCGTGCTTGGCTTCACACTGAGTTAGAAAAATTAGGAGTTACGGTTGAAAATGTATTTCTTGGACAGATTAATTCCTTTGGAGAATTAACAGTTGATCTTTTTGATGATAAGTTGCAAGTTCCACCCCAACAAGAAAGACCTTTAATTCTTTCAACTATGAAAAAATGTCAAGCTGATTTAGAATTATTTGCTCTTGGAACGGCATCAAAAGAGGCTAAACAAATGTATGGGTTAAATAGCGAAAAGTTACAAAAAGCTATCGACAAAGTAACCCCTATTTTAAAAGGTTAATGTATTTTCTTATTACCTATTGAGGTATAACACCATTTTTTATAATCCATTAGTCGAATCTTGATATTTAAAATCCCGTGGGTAAACATCTTTTTTCTAATTTATCAAAGATTTGCTTACAAAAATGAACAACAAACTCTGCAAACATTTTATATTCTTTTGTTTCAATAAATTTTGCTCTCAATCTTTGAAAGTGAAAGGCAGCTGTAAACATCTAGCTAACCTTAAATTACGAACGGGTGCAATAGTTAAAGTTGAGATCGCTACTGCGGTCTTTTTTACTTGTTCAGCAAACGGTGGAGGTTAGTGGAACAAGGCTTTTAGTAATTTCCTGTAAATTGGAGAGAATAGGATTACTAATCATTAGGATGGATACTATGTATATTTTAGTTAATATTTTATACTTGTTAGCAGCGTTTAAATGGGGAGATTGGAGGAATTGGAAACTTTATTATCCGACAATACTCTTCTTAATCATTGGAGATTTTCTATATAACTTTCTCCTCTACAAAAAATCAATGTGGTTGTTTCACGATTTAATCTTACCTAACCATACCATTATTACAATTTTATCTATGGTCGTTTCTTACTCTGGAACCGTATTAATATACCTAGGAAGGTTCCCAGAGGAATGGATTAAACGTTTTTTATGGTATTTGTTATGGGTAGGAATATACTTATCTGTTGAGTATATAAACAGTAAGTTTGGATTTATTACATACCATAATGGATGGAATATGTGGTGGTCTGTACTATTTACAGGCATTATTTTCGTTATTTTACCGATACACCAAAAAAAACCTCCATTGGCTTGGCTATTATCAATAATAATAATAGTATCGCTGTTAAGCATTTTTGATGTAAAAATTAGTGAAATGAAATAAAAACTACAGCTCTATTTTTGGGGATTGAGTTTGCGAAAAATTGTATTTGAACTAAGGGATGCAAGAGTCATAAGGGAAACGTATTTCGGATATCATTGAAAAAATCATCCTATAACCTGTTGAAAACATAAACACAAATAGAGCTTTCTCCATAGACGTAAAACAAGCTTCTCGAAGATGTTCAGATTAAAGATGGTAGAATTCCAGAATTAAGCTGGCAGCTACTCGGGCAGAATGGCGATAGCTATAATCTTTATCAAATTCGATATGATATTGGTAAGAGTAGATATCGAGTTACGAATAGTGGGGGAACGAGAAAAAATAAAGATTTTTGATGATAATAAGAACCTAACAGGTGAAGCTTCTCGGAGTGATGTACATAGGATTGGATACTGGCATTAAGCGTTTCATTGTTGGTTTATTAGTAATGAAAAAGGAATTGATAATATCTATTTACAGCTCAGTAGTAAAAATAAAAAAGACTATCCTAATTTATTTGATATTACTGCTGCTGGTCATTTATTAGCTGATGAACAGTTGAGGATGGAGTAAGAGAAAGTAAGGAAGAAATTGGGATAGATGTAGCTCAGCTAATAGAAGATTATAAAGAAACTAGTAGATTAGTAGCTAACATGGAATAATAATTTCTTTAAATCCACAAGATAGTGGATATGCTGGAGCATCAGGTTAAGTAATGGGCCAATAAGGTATAATAGTTTTAAAGGGAGAGTTTTAAAATAAGGAAAGATTGATGAATTAAAAAGGATACACAGCACTATGGTTGACAGGATGTATGTTATTTATTGCAATATGCTTGGTTAATAACCGAGTAAAATACTAAAACTAACAGATGGTTAACTCAAGCTAGAAGGACAACGGGGTGATGTTATGAGTAAAGCTAAAGGAAAAAGTGGAACTGGGAGAGGAACAGACAAGAAAGGTTGGAATCGTTGGCAAGCTAGTGCAAATAAAAAAAAGAGTGCAAAACCATATAAAAGTAAAGGTGTAAAAAAAACAGATAATTAATATAACTCCACGCAAATTGTGAGGGTCATTTTTTTCGAAAAAAGAATCTCTTTTTCTTCTTTTACTAACTGTGCAGGATAGTTTAACAAATAGTTGGGTTTATTTTGTAAACTGTTATGTTGTTTCTTTTTGGAACCATATTTTTTGCTAATGCAAGATATTATTTAACCAAGAAGTAAAGTACCTCATTACTCCATTAGTTTGCACCATGTCTTCTTTAACTAAGGGGTGCTTTGATCCAAGAAGGATTAAAGCACCCTTTTGTTGAAGTTACTAAACTATCGATGCAGTTTACTTGAATAAGGATATCTTCTGTTTTAAGTGAATTAGAATTTCAAACAAACCTTACACGAATACAGGTATTGAAAATAACAGGAACATAGGAGGTATGAGATATGAAAATCAATAGAATAGATCATGTGAGTATAAACGTAAATGATCTTTCAGAGGCTAAAGCGTTTTTTCTTGATTTAGGACTTGAAGTGCAAGCGGAATGGGAATTGAATAGTGAACAGTTGGAAAGAATAGTTGGGCTTAATGATGTTAAAACGGCATGTGTGGGATTGGGGATGCCAGATGGTCAGGCATGGATAGAGCTAGTTAAATTTTATACGCCGTCAGATGAAGAAGATATTCAGCAACCTTTTGCAAATACGCAAGGTATCCGACATATTTGCTTTGCTGTTGAAGATATTGAAGCTATTGTTGCAAAATTGAAAGAGAAGGGCACGGAAATCTTTAGTGAGATACAGCAATATGAAGAAAGTTATAAGTTATGCTACGTTCGTGGTCCAGAGGGAATTATTTTAGAGTTAGCGGAGAAAATCAGATAAAAATTGAATGGTACTTTAGATGATTTAGATCTCCAACTTTAAAGATTTCTTCTTCAACTAACGGGGCAGGGGGTGGTTGAAATGGCACGTGTTTTATTTATTAATATAGGTTCAGAAGGACATATCAATCCAACTATTGGAGTTGTCCAAGAGCTAATTTCACGCGGCGAAGAGGTAGTGTACTTTACGATAGAAGATTTTCGAGAGCGAATTGAGAAGACGGGAGCTACGGTACGAACATTAGAAGGTCAAAAATTTATAAAAGCATTTATCTCGGGTGGAAGAAATTATTTACTTGAAAGAATTAATGGACTTTTATTTACTGCAGATATTGTCATACCTAGCGTGCTTGAACAGATTGATGGAGAACATTTTGATTTCATCATCCATGATTCTATGTTCGGTTGTGGACATTTACTTCCCCAAATTCTTAAGTTACCGGCAATCAATTCTTGTACTTCCTTTGCGCAGACAAAGGAATCATTCGATAAAATGTTGGAACGACTTTCTAAAAACATTCCTATAGAAGTGGTTAAAGAAATACACAATGAATTTCAAAGCATGATGGCAATGGTGAAGGAAAAGTATGGCGTCGTGATCCATTCCCATTACGAAGTTTTTTGTAATCCTGCACCACTTACAATCGTTTATACAATTAGGGAGTTGCAACCTTTTGCAGTAGCATTCGACCACACTTACAAATCTATAGGTCCATCCATCTCAACACGATTAATTCATGAAAACTTTGACCTTACAGCAATCAAGGGGAAAAATTCGATTTATATTTCACTTGGTACTGTCTTTAACCAAGCCATTGATTTTTAAAAGCTTTGTTTTGAACCATTTGGGAACACTGATCAAACCGTAGTCATGTCGATTGGGGAAAAAACTCAAATATCTGATTTAGGAAAGATCCTAAAAAATTATGTACCACAAGTAGAAGTGCTAAAATATACTAAATTATTTATCACACATGGTGGAATGAACAGTTCCCATGAAGGCCTCTATTGTGGGTTCCACTCATTGTAATCCAACAAAGCGCGGATCAGACCATCATTGCTGAGCAAGTAAATAAGTTTGTGAAGAATTGCACTTAAAGTAAAGGGTAGCTTTAGTTGAATAAGGGATATAAATAATCACAAGAATAGCTCAGAAACTACTGAGTTATTTTTTATATCGTAAAAGCACCACATATTGTGATGCAACAAGCCATTAGATAGGTATCAGGATCCGTTAATATTAGATTACCCTCATAGCCTAAAGTTTATTTTTGGTCGTATTATGGGCCTTTTTGACGAAAAGATTTATTGACAAGTGACACTAGTTTGTAATACTATATACTGGTAGTGAGTGATACTGAATATCGGTAACACAAGATACCTGTGTTACATAGTACTAATAAATATAAGGAATCTAAATGGAGGTCATTATGGAAAACATCACGGAAATGTTGAAAGGAGTACTTGAAGGTTGTGTGCTTGAAATCATCAGTCGTGGCGAAACTTACGGCTATGAAATCACCCAACAGCTTCGAGAGCTTGGCTTCACTGATGTGGTTGAAGGCACAGTTTATACAATTACCATGCGGCTTGAGAAACACAATCTTGTTGACATCGAGAAAAAGCCATCCACTATGGGACCGCCTAGAAAATTTTACAAACTCAACGCAGCAGGTCAAGATCGACTGGAAGTTTTTTGGGAAAAGTGGGAATTTGTCTCAAGCAAAATTAATGAACTTAAAACGAATAAAATCAAAAGGGGAGAAGTATAATGAATATTTTCGAAAAAATGATTGGAAGCTTTGATGACAAGAGGGAATGGAGGGCGATGGAGGCACGTGCAAAGGCACTTCCAAGTGAGTACCGCAACGCTTACAAAGCTATCCAAAAATATATGTGGACTGCTGGTGGTGGTCCAACTGATTGGAAGGACAGCAGACGTATCTTTGGTGGCATTCTCGAACTTTTTGAGGAAGGATCAGCGGAAGGAAAGAAAGTAACTGACCTTACGGGTGAGGACGTGGCTGCTTTCTGCGATGACTTGGTGAAGGAAGAGCAAACCTGGAAGGAAAAATATCGCAAGAAGTTGAACGATACGATTGGTCGTGGCTAACTTGAGTTCCAAGTGGAGTTTCGACAAGTATCGTTTAGGTAGTGTAACGTTAGAGCGATTGGAAAGCAACAGTGAACCAGGTAACAGCTTAGTGATAACATAAATTCAGCGGCTGAAGGACTTAAATTAGGTGAATAATATAACCTACCTGAAGAAAAACATTAGTAAAGAAGGATTATAATGAGTGACAAACAATTAAACCGGGTAATCCCTTCTATGATTAAGCAAGCACTACAAGTAAATAAGAAACCATTTCCTTGGTTAAAAGCCTTTAGTGCAGGATTAGCTGCTGCTTTGCCTGTTATGATAGGATTAGTCTTTGGTCATTTGCAATATGGTTTAATTGCTGGCTTAGGTGGCTTTACCTATTTATATGTGTTTAATATCCCATATGCTCAGCGAGCAAAAAAAATCCTTTCGGTCGTCCTCGGTTTGACGTTTGTTACTTATTTGGGAACGATTAGTGCACCATATCCGCTAGCAGTCGCAATTCTGATGGGAATCATTGCAGCAGTAGTCATTTTTGTGTTCGGTGCATTAAAAATAACCGGTCCATCCGCCATCTTTTTTGTATTAGTTTTTGCCATGACAACGGGAATGCCACTCAATCCCGATGAAGCATTTTTACGTGCAGGGTTAGTATTTCTTAGTGGTTGTTTATCGTGGATTATTGCCATGATCGGGTGGTTTTTTAATCCCCATGGACCAGAATCAGGTGTTGTGACTAGAGTTTATTTGCAATTAGCTGAACTTCTGGATTCTGTTGGAACTCCTAAATTCACCGAAGCTAAGCATAAAGTGATGGAGGTTTTAAATGAATCCGAAGAAACTCTTTCAGCGAGTTACATTCCATGGCGAACCACTGACATGTTTAATCGATTGTACTTATTAAATAATTTCGCAAACGAGTTGTTCATTTATATTGTGGAACACTTCTCAAACGCCAATGCTACATTACCAAAAGAAGTAGGGCAAACTACACGACTACTTGTACATTCTTTAAACAACCGTGAAAAGCGAGAAAAACCACATATCTTACAGCCGGAGAAAATGGATAGGCAGGTTAGTCAGTTGTTCACCACCATCTATAATGCAGAAGCCATTCTTAATGAACCTATATGCAATGTAAAAAAATCGATTCAAATTGATAAACCCTCTCTAAAAACGATTTTTATGGGAGCGTTTGATAAAAATTCAATCGTGTTTATTTCGTCTGTTCGCTTTGGCGTGATAACGGCCATTGCTGCAATTTTTGCCTATCAATTTGGATTTGCTCGTTCCTATTGGGTACCGTTATCTTGCGTAGCAGTGATGTCAGGCGCAACGATTGTGTCAACATTTCATCGAGCCATTCAACGATTTTTCGGTACAGTAATTGGTATAATTATTGCCGGGTTCATTCTATCCTTTCATCCATCCGGTTTTGTAATTACGTTGTTTATTTTAGTATTAACATTTATTACCGAGTTGTTTATTGTCAAAAACTATGGATTAGCGGCACTTTTCTTCACGCCAAATGCATTGTTAATGGCTGAAAGTACAAGTCAAGAGATGTTTAGTTTTTCCTATTTTGCTCAGGCGAGATTTATTGACATTGTAATCGGTAGTGCGATTGGATTATTAGGAGTTTATCTCGTGGGTAGAAAATCTGCTTCTAGCCGAATTCCGCATTTACTGAGCAAAACATTGCGAAGTCAAGCACAGTTCCTAATGGTTCTTTTTTCGGATCAAGGAAAAGGGTTTAATCCAAGACAGAGTAGAGAAAGAATAAAAATGAGAACAAATTTAAGTAATTTACAAACTTTGTATAATACCGCCTCTGGTGAGATTCCGGGTAACCGTAAGGCGTTAGATTATTATTGGCCAGTCCTATTTTCAACAAAGCAATTAGGATTCTTATTAGAAAATTGTTCAAAAGATTCCAACCGGCCGAACCTTTCCAATGAGAAATCCGCACAAATTTTATATGCATTTGAAACAATGGCAAATGCTGCAGCACGGAATGTTTCGCCAAAGCAAGTAGTCATTCCGGAAATAGAAAGCTATCCTAGTATACATAAGGAAATCCATTTTTTACAAAAAGAACTTGGGAGATCGCGTGGGTAATGAAAAGAGGGGACGGCAGTGCAGATGGCGCATCCGCCGTCCGTGAAAACTGGATTAATCGTCTATTACAGCTTTTCCTTGTTCACGTAACTTTTTTAGAGATGAGATCATATGATTTATTTGTTCATCGGAATGTCTTTCCCATGAACTTAATTCAGCTATTATTTTCAAAGGAGATTTAGATCTATAGGAACGTGTAGGGTTACCAGGGAATCTTTTGTCCGTTAAGTTCGGATCATTCTCAAATTCGCCTAATGGCTCTACAATATAAATTCTTTCTTTTGATTTAGCTGTTGCTAATTCTGCACCCCATTTAGCAGCATCTAATGTTGCAGTAAAATAGATATAGTTAGATTTTTTATCTTGGTAATTTGATAGGTGCTGGGGTTCTAATAAATCACCTATTTTTAGTTCTGCTTTAGTACCGTGGAAAAAAGGACCACTATCTAAGACATCTTTTATGTCATTCATATTGATACACTCCTTATATTAGCTTTGGATACCACTATAATATAGGAATTACAAAAAGAGTAGTCTATAAATACTTGATAAAGAGTAGTATAATGTAGATAGGGAGCAAGATATCGAACGACAGCACTTTTTGTTTGCTGGGTTTATGGTCTGTTTCAAAAAGTGATTATAAACAAAGGAGAGCATTACTGTAAAATAGCAGTAATGCTTTTTTAGTGATGGTATTTAGTAAAATCAAACAGCGAAATACATTTCTCCATTCTTTGTGGGATTCTGACCAATTTTACTAAACTATATGGAAAGTCGGATTTTAGGAGGGGGAGAACGTTATGAATACAAATCAAAAAAGGAAAAAGTTAATTACATGGGGTTTAGTTACGATGTTGTAAATAGCACCACTTTTATCTTGGATTTTAGGTATTATTGACGCAAACATTGTTTCAAGTGGATTTGCTGGTGGAGGCTTAATGGTAATACTATTCCCGACCATTTTTGTAGTGGAATCGTCATTTTGATTAAAGGTTTTAAAGAAACGAAACAATTGTGAAAATGGGTGATTTTTTTAATGGCGGGGGAGATATGAAGGACTTCCCTGCGGATTCACCGGGAAGTCCTTAAAAGACCATTATTTGCAGATGTACTCTTTCTTATGGGATGGTGAGAGTGGCAATTCGTTAGCGATTCAGCCAATTCTTCACCAAAGGGGTTCTTCTTCATTTGAAACTTTGATCATAAATGGATATACACACAGTACAACTGCTATCATTGGTATCATAATAATGACAACCATCCACCACGGATTATTTAAAAAGACGTTAATAGGTAATGCGATTACTGGGATTAGACCGATTATAGACGTTTTTTTCTTTGAGGAAGCTGACTCATATTGTTTGTTATTGCATTGTGGGCATTTCAATCTGGATAGTGTTTTCATCGTTTGTTTCCAAGTCCATTCTTTACCACAATGATTACAAATAGGCATTTAAACAACTCCCTTTTTTTAAAAGTGTACTGCTACGTTATTTGAAGAAGAATATACAAATAATTTTAACATATGTTACCTTAATTAACATTAAAAAGCAGTGTGATTTCAGTTGTGAAATCCACTGCTTTTATGTGTATTAAAATCTATCTTTATATTGTAGTTATCATTTTTTCTCTTAAAAACGTGAATCTTTTTTTGGGCCAGTTTTCGATAACTTCTTACCCAGTTTTTTAAACCAGGAAGATACCTTCATCGCGTAATATAGAAATAAAAACGCTCCAATCGTCATCATCGCATAAACCTGAACGGCCGGCTCGAAAGATGTTCGCTCGTCGGATGAGAGCTGCAAACCAATGAAAATACCCAGGTAAAGAATGAACATATCTCTTATTGGCTCATACCATTTGACATGTCCCATCTTTATATAGATAAAAAACTGTAAGAGAATGGTGCAAAAAAGTGCAACGAATTCTCCTGAGCTGTCACTAAAGGATTCACCTACGATGTCCCAAGTCGGAAACCAGAAACAAGTCAATAGAAGCTGTAAAAAGGAGAGAAGAGTAGTAAATAAGAGTCCGTTCTTCCGATTCTTTCTATCACTTTTCTCCATGACTTTTTTCTGTTCTTCTGTTAGAAAGAGATTATCCAATCCTTCAGCCTCTGAGCCAATAACGAAGGAAAGTGTTCCATCAAAATGCTTTTTTGGAATCGATTCAATGACCTCAGGATTACTGGGGGTAGCTGTTAAAGCTTTATCCGTATGGTAAATGTCAACCCTATACTTTTGAAAAACGCCAATCCAATCATATAGGGATTTCTCGTCCGCATGAGGAAAACTGGTAACCTTCACTTCATTATTGGTATCGACACCATAGATAAAGACTTTAGCGGATCGTACCGGAACAAATTTTGTCCTCATATTATAATTTTCGCCACTATGAATCTTGGACTTTGCTTTTAAGCGATAGTCCATACCGATTAATACATATTTTATATTTTCATATGGAATGGATATGTGGTGTTCTTCATCCATCTTTTTGTCCTTCACATAGGAATCATACCCGTTTTCACCGAGCTGTATGTTAATTACAACGTCTTGGTATTTTCGTAAATTCTTATAACTGAACCACGAAAACCCAAGAAAGACAACACCAATCGCAAAAAGTAGGAGGGATAAACCGAATCCTGTCTCGGAAACTTCTTTGGCAGCTAAAACAAACACACCGATTCCAATTATAAAGAAAATAGAGATCAACCCTATATGGCAACCAATGGCCCACTTAGGCAGCTGATTCGTAAACTTTCGATTGTCCTTTGTTTGTAATTCCATCAACCAATAGCCCCTTTCATTTCTTTATTTTACCAGAAAGAGGGTGGGGAAAAGGGCTTATATTGATTAGGTCTATAGTAGGATTCTTCGGAAGTTTGACTTGTGATGATGACATTTATTGAACCTAGTTTCTTAGGCTGGAAATGCCTCAATACAAACTCATTCAATTATCGTGTAAAAATAATAGCTAGTTTACAAGAATAAAAATTACCTATATTATAAAGACGGAAGATTCCGAATAAATAACACGATAAACAATTCTATAAATACATTTTAGGAGTGATCCAATGATAGTACTATTTAAAATGAAGGATTTGCATGAAGAACAAATAAAAAATTATTTAACTGGCTTAGGATACCAAACTGCTAGTTTTTATTCGATTAATTCAATATTAGAAAAAATAATGAATCCGATGGTGATTCTTACACCAGCAATCTACTTAAATGAATTGGAGGATTTTGGATTGCCAATTATTCCGATTTCGATAGGAATGGGAGATATTAAAAGCTCAATAAATGAGATATGTGAAAAAAGAGATAATCTAAAATATACATATATTGCATCAACAAATGAAATCTTGTGGTTAAAAAGTGAATATACTTTAAATGAAGATAACCTACTTTCTTTTTTGACGGATAAACAAACCTCTGAACTTAACCCCAATCAGATAATCCTCGCTCCAGTATGGATGAAAGGATTTATTTCTTCACCAAGAATAAAAAACATACATTATATTAAACCGATGTTCACCACTATTATACCTTTATTACAAATTGCCTGTTCCTTAGTAAATCTAACTCATGAAATGATAAAAGAAAGATATCAGATAGAGGCAATCGTTAATTCTACTCATGACGGAGTGGTTGCAGTTGATAAAACAGGCAACATCAGATTGGTTAACGAACATGCAAAAAAAATACTCGGTATCGAAGGAAATATGAAAGGTCGGAATATTACCGAACTTATACCTCATTCGGATATGCTGCGTGTTTTGAAAACAGGTAAAATAGAAAGGGATGATATTGATACTATTGGTGGTAGACAAGTTGTCATCAACCGCTCACCTGTCATTGTTAGGGAGACAATTGTCGGAGCGGTATCTAACTTTAAAGAAATTACGGATATACAAAAAGTAGAATTACAACTACGAAAAAAACTTCATCAAAATGGATTAGAAGCGAAATATCGATTAAGTGATATTGTGGGAGTAACACCAGAAATATCTGAAGTAAAAGAACTTGCAAGGAAATTTGCTAAAACGGAATCTACTGTTCTTATTACAGGGGAGTCTGGTACAGGTAAGGAGTTATTTGCTCAGGGAATTCATGCTGCTAGTGATCGTTCACTTGGCCCTTTTGTTGCTGTTAATTGTGCAGCATTTCCAGAAAACCTATTAGAAAGTGAAATTTTTGGCTACGAGGGAGGTACATTTACAGGTGCTTTAAAGGAGGGTAAACCAGGATTATTTGAGCTTGCTCACGGTGGCACTTTATTTTTGGATGAAGTTGGAGAGGTAACACTACGAATACAAGCGCTTTTATTAAGAGTACTTCAGGAAAAAACGATAAGACGAGTAGGCGGGGATCGAATTATCCCAGTTGATGTGAGGATAATTACGGCTACTAATCGGAACTTAGAAGAAGAGGTTGAAAAGAAACGATTTCGATCAGATTTATATTACCGAATAAATATTCTTTCGATGGAGCTGCCTCCTCTAAAGGATCGTTTAGCAGATATTCCGATATTGGTTAATGCTTTTCTAAATGAGTTTAATGAAAAACGAAAACATAAAATAGAAATTGTTGAAAAAGAATTAATTGATTTGTTTCAGCAATATGATTGGCCAGGGAATATCCGTGAATTGCGTAATGCAATTGAAAGAATGGTGGTTCTTGAGGAAGGTAATAGTTTAGGACTTCATGGTGCTAGATTTTTATTGGGAAAAATAAAAAGAAGGAACATGTTGGGGGATTTGCCCAATGAGAAAAGCCTAAAAAATAAGGAAAAAGAGCTTATTTTTACTGCATTAGAAAAAAATGAGTTTAATAAAACGTTAGCTGCTAAGTCTCTTGGAATTGATCGTTCTACCCTTTGGAGGAAATTAAAAGAGTATGATTTAAAGGTATAAGTGTTTTAAAAAACAACAACGGGTTGCAAATTAAAACAAACTTTTGATAAACAAGGTGGTCGTGCCTTGTTTTTTTGTGCGTAATTATTAGACTTTTTTGAATTTTCGTTCCTTGGCATGGAAATTGCATATAAAATACATTGAAAGATATTTGGAAGGGAGTGTAGAATTTGCAACACTATTCTATTGCATTGATTCCTGGTGACGGAATTGGACCAGAAGTCGTTAATGAAGCAGTTAAAGTCTTAAAAAAAGTAGAGGAAATTCATGGCGGAATCAATTTTTCTTTTAAATCATTTGATTGGGGATGTGATTATTATCTCCAACATGGAAGAATGATGCCAGAAAACGGATTAGATATCTTAAAGGATTTTGATGTAATTCTTTTTGGTGCTGTTGGCGCAAAATCTGTACCTGATCACATTTCCGTATGGGAATTAATTCTGCCTATCCGGCGAAACTTTCATCAGTATGTTAACTTGCGACCAATAAAACTCTTAAAAGGATTGGAAAGCCCGTTACGATATAAAAATCATGACGATCTCGACTTCATCGTAGTTAGAGAAAATTCGGAAGGAGAATATTCAAATATTGGTGGACGTCTCCATGAGGGAACTCCTTTTGAAATGGCTATGCAAAATAATATATTTACAAGATATGGTACTGAAAGAATATTAAACTATGCTTATTCGTTGGCGGATAAAAGAGTAAGGAAAAATCTTTCAGTTGCAACAAAATCTAATGCGATGAACTACACCATGCCTTTTTGGGATGAGGTTGTGAAAGAAATAGGTTGCAGTTATCCTGAAGTGAAAACAGAATTTTATCATGTTGATGCACTGGCAGCACAATTTATTTCTAGACCAGAGATGTTAGATGTGGTCGTCGGAAGTAATCTATTTGGTGATATTCTTACAGATTTGGGAGCGGCTATTGTTGGAGGATTAGGAATGGCTCCATCTGGGAACATCAATCCGGAACGAACCTATCCTTCTATGTTTGAACCGATTCATGGTTCGGCCCCCGATATTGCAGGCAAAGGAATTGCGAATCCAATCGCTACAATCTGGAGTGTAAGCCTCATGATGGACCATCTTGAAATTCCTGATGTTGGTAAATTAATTCTTAAAGCTATTGAAGAAGTCTTACTTGAAGGAAATGTAAGAACACCAGATTTGAAGGGTACAAATACAACAGTTGAAATGGGAGATGCAATTATTTCAAAAATGCTTCAATTAAGTCTAAGTCCCAAAGTATAACGAACGAGATAGAAGTAGGAATTTTCCAGGAGGATGGTTAGTGGAATGGAAAAAGAAAATATGGTGATCTTACCAAGCATTAAGGGAAAAGTGGCAGTTGTAACTGGAGCTGGAAGCGGAATTGGCAGGGCAACAGCTATTTTACTGGCAAAAAACGGAGCATCACTTTTTCTAATGAGCCGAGGAGTGGAGAACTTACAGGAAACACAGGAGATTTGTGAAGGCTACGGAGTGAAATGTTTATATGAAGCAACTGATGTAACCAACCCAAAATCAATTAAAGAATCTTTTGTAAAGTGTCTTAGTATTTTTGGACGGGTCGATATACTTTGCAATGTTGCAGGAGGTAGCACTGGAAGAAAATCGACTTTAGATATGACAGGAGACGACTTCGATGAAGTTTATAAACTGAATTTAAAAAATGTTTTTCTCTGTAGTAATGAAGTGCTACTGGGAATGAAGGAGAGAAATTATGGAAGGATTGTCAATGTATCTTCCCTAATAGGAAGGGCTGCAGGAGACAATACAAATATAGCGTATTCCAGCCTTAAAGCAGGAATCGATCAGTTTTCGAGGTATTTGGCACGGGAAGTTGGAGAATTCAATATCAGGGTAAATTCTGTTTCACCTGGATATATTGAAGCGAGTCAAAGGATCACAGAGCTTTGGGCAAAAACTCAGAACATGGGAGAGGTATTTGAACGACTTTCAATAAAAAGACCTGGGAAGGCCATGGAAGTGGCGAATGCAATTGTATTTCTTGCTAGTGATGAAGGTTCTTATATAACAGGCGAGATATTAGATGTTAACGGGGGAGCAATTATGGCATAAAGTATGTTTCAAGCTTGAAATTTGTACTTTCGAGAAAACTAGGAAATTTATGTTTATACATAAAAGGAGAGTAATAGTTATGGCCGAATTTGATTTTGAACAGCCTATAAGTATGGAGAGAATGCGAAATTATCGCCTTAATAGAATAGATGAGCAAATGAAAAAAGACGGGCTTGATTGTATGATCACAATGCGTGTCGATAATGTACGCTATTTGACAAGCTTCCGACCGAATAGTCCAAATGTCTTTTATTATTTTAGATATGCAGCGGTAAAAGTTGTTGGAGAGGACCCTTGGATTTTAGTAGCAAGTGGTGATTATGACAGAGCAATGACCTATATGCCGTGGCTTAAGAAAAAAGTAAAACCTCTCCCGATGGATCCTATGCTTAGCATTGAAAAATTTAGAGAGGTGTTTAACGAACTTGAACTTAAAAAGGGTACTAAGATAGGTATCGATGAAATGGGATTCCAGCTTTTTGAAGCATTTAAAGAAACATTCTCAGATTATGTGTTAGTAGACGGTCGTGATACTTTTTCCAGAGCTAAAGCTATAAAAAGTACAGAAGAAATTTACCTAATTAAAAAGGCATGTGCAATTGCAGAGGCAGGTACACAAGTCGCCATCGAAAACATGCGTCCGGGCCTTTCAGAAATAGAGGTTTCAGCAATGATTCACAATGAAATGCTACTACGTGGATCGGAAGGTGGTCATACTCACCCTACACAAGTCAATTCAGGAGAAAACGCTATAACTCTAGTACGTTTTCCAACTGAGAGGATTATTAGAAATGGTGACTTTGTTCTTATGGATGTCGGATGTTGTTACAATGGTTATCATAGTGATTATTGTCGTACGATTATGGCTGGAAATCCTTTAAATAACGAACAGAAAAAGGTATACACGGCAGTTTATGACGCGACAATGTCGGCGATTGAGGCATGTAAGCCAGGGGCTCTAACATCAGATATCGACAAAGCGTCAAGAGATGTTCTCCGTAGAGCCGGCTATGAAAAATATTGGTATTTTGGGGTTACAGGACATGCAACAGGGGTTAATCTTCAGGAGGCACCTATTATTGGAGAAGCTTCGGCAAAAGGTGAAAAACCATGGGTGATTGAACCGGGAATGGTATTATGTATTGAGCCATCCGTCCATCTCCCAGGTGTTGGTGGAGTACGTATTGAGGATATGGTGGTTATTACGGAGGATGGATTTGAACTTCTTACGCATACCGAGTACGAAGAAAGACTTTTACTAAATATGTAAAGTAAAGCTCATTTTCCATAGATAAATTATTACTGCTTTTTAAACTATGAAAATAGGTTAAAGAAAGGAGAGAAGAAGAATGGCAGAGTCAAAAATACTTTTGGATTATATGGAAGGACATACAGAAGAGTTTCTTAGGGTTTTAAAAGAAGCTGTGCTTTTGGAAAGTCCTACAGAAGGAGATAAAGAAGACCTGAAGAAATGTAGAGATTATTTCGAAATGATCTTTTCTGAGATCGGCTTTAAGAGCACTGTTGTACCTAGCAACGACAGTCGCTATGGCGATCATTTGCTTCTTGAATTAGGGGATGGTGAAGAGCAAATTCTATTTGTTGGTCACTATGATACGGTTTATCCAAAAGATTCATTTGGTGATTTATGGAAAAAAGAAGGAACAAAGGTCTGGGGACCAGGTGTCCTTGATATGAAGGGCGGAAACGTTCAGGTATATATGGTTGCAAAAGCCTTGAGAGAACTTAATCTGCTTCCTGAAAATAAAAAGATAGTATTTTTCTTAAGCTCTGATGAAGAGGCTGGGAGCTATTCATCAAATATGCATTATAAAGAGTTAGCTAAAAAGAGTAAGGCCGCCTTTGTTATGGAAAGTACGCGAGGTGACTATGTAGGTGGTTTGAAAATAGGACGATTTGGAAGAGGGAACTATACGTTTGTTGCTAAGGGAAAACCTGCTCATTCAGGTCAGGAGCCTGAAAATGCCAATAGCGGTTTAGTTGAGCTTGCTAAACAGGCTGTATATTTAGAAGGTCTTACAGACATAAGTAAAGGATTGACGGTTGCTTGTACTTGTTTAAAGAGTGGGAATGCTGGCTGGCCTACAGTTCCTGGAGACGGTGAACTAACAATAGATGCAAGATTTTCTTCGTCAGATATGGCAATGGAATATGATAGACTGTTTAAAAATCTGAAGCCATTTAACCCTGAAGTCAAAATTATGACAACCGGTGGAATTGAAAAACCACCTTTTGATGAAAATGATCCTAAACATAGAGGCCTCTATGAACTAGCTAAAGAGGTTGGAAGTGAATTTGGTATTGATATGCAAGGTTATGTAACAAGAGGAGGCAGCGACGGAAACTTTACTGCATCTGTAGGTTGCCCAACACTTGACGGTCTGGGAATGAGTGGAGATTTTGTTCATCAGCCTGGAAAAGAATATATAAATATAGATCATATTGGCATAAGGAGTGCATTCGTGGCACAGATGGTTCTTAAGGTTTTCCGAGATTAGACTGGGACAGGAATCACCAAAGGCCCATAGAGTGGAATTGCATAATTTAGTTGAGCTGTAATTCCTATATTATTTTAGAAAAGAGGTGAACCTTTATGGGAGATGTATATTGGATGACTGCTATTCTCATCATTCAGACAATTGTATCAGTAGGAATTTGTGCGGCGCTAACTATAAAAACTGAAAGTGTTGTGGAGGAATCTAAGAATTCAAAAAAGATAGGTTAAAAGAAAAAAGATAGATTTTTAGGTATGAAATTATAGATTCTATTCTGAAAAATATGAACGTTAAAACAGAACTCGAAGAAACAATTGTAATTACTCTGTTTATCCGTGTTTTTTACTTTAAATTGAAAGGGGAAAACGTATGAATGTTTATATAATAGTTTTTATTATTTATTTACTATTTCTCGTTGTAATAGGCCTATTAGCATCTAGAGGTCAGAAGGAAACTACTGAAGAATATTATGTAGCAGGAAGAAGTATGAACAAATGGGTTGTTGCTGGTACATATGGTGCTAGTTTTATGAGTGCAGGAACGTTTATTGGACAGATTGGTGCAAACTATTCATACGGTTGGGTACAGATTTGGAATTTTAATGCCACAATACTCCCAATGTTTATCTTAGCGGTATTTTTTGCGAAAAAATTCTGGAGAATCGGTTATTATTATGGAGCAAGTTCAATGCCGGACCTAATTGCTTTAAGGTATCCTTCTAAGTTTACTAGAGGATTTTACTCCCTTCTTATTCTATTGATTTATACGGTTGGTATGGCAGCTATGTATTTGGGAATATTTACTGTTTTAAGCCTTGTAACTGATCTTCCCTATATGGCATGTATTATCATAGGTGCAGTTGTAGTTTTACTTTATTCTTATAGTGGAGGGGCAAAAGCAGTTGCCTGGACAGATACGCTCTGTCTTATATTAATGATTTTTGCAGTTGTTGCATCGGTAAGTGTTGCATTAGTAAAAGGTGGAGGTTTTGAAAACCTGATTACTGCTTTTGGTCAGTCTTCTGTTCCAGAAGGAAAGACATGGGCAGGAGGATCAGACCTTTTATCCCCAACAAACGACTTTTTTACTTTAGCAATGGTAATCTCATTCTTTTTTGTTTGGTCTATGGGTAATCTTTCACAACCCCATCAGATGACAAGAGTCTATCTTGCCAAGAATGAAAAGGCTGCTATAAGCGGAGTTGCTCTTATTCTTATCCCGAACTGTATTATTCTTATAGGTGGGCTTATAATCGGAGCATATGCTAGGGTGAATTATCCAAATCTTGATAGGATTGATTATGCATTCCCAACGGTTGTAATGGGTATTCTACCACCTGTTGTCGCAGCGATTGTACTAGTTGGTATTATTGCTGCGGTCATGTCAACAGCTTCAACAATGCTTATTATTTCAGCTCAAGCCGCAGGCTATGATATTTATAAAAAACTCATTAATCCGAATGCTTCGGAAAAAACAGTTGTTAAAATTTCAAAGGTTACAATGATTATCTGTACGATTCTTTCAATCACCATTGCTTATCTTGCTCAAACGGTCCAAGGAATTTTCTTCCTATGGTCATCAGCATTCGCAATGATGGGTGCAGGAGTTCTTCCATCACTTATAGGCGTCTTCTACTGGAAGAGAGCCAATTCACAGGCTTGCCTTTCAAGTATGGTAGTAGGCTTTCTGTCAACAGCTGCAATGTATGTCATTCCGACATTAAAGCCGTCATGGGCTGTTCACCCTATACTTCCAGGACTACTACTCTCTGTATCGGTATTTATCATTGTAGCATTATGCACAAAACGACCCGATGCAGCCATTATTGAGATGTTCTTTGGTGAAAAGATGAAGGATCCAAGAAAACGCACGAAAAAGGTAGACTCAGATATGGTAGTTAATAGTTAATACCTTTTATAGACTTAAAGATTAATAAATGAATTGTACTAGTAAAGAAATGGGTTTTATGATTGGAGGGGACACCCCATGAAAGAGAAAGTTGTAGTTATAACCGGCAGTACATCGGGAATAGGTGAGGATATTGCAGTTAAATTTGCAAAAAATGGCTGCAAAGTAGTTGTTGTTGGCCGCAATGAAGAGAGAGGAAACCAAGTCGTCGATACGATTAAAATCGATGGTGGTGAGGCGATATTTATTAAGGCTGATGTTTCTCAAAACAGTGAGTGTGAAAATCTATTTACATCGGTTCTAAAAGAATACGGAACAGTTGATATACTTGTTAATAATGCGGGTATAATGCGCAATATGCCTATTACTAATATGGAAGAAGGGGACTGGGATGAAGTTATTAAGGTAAACCTTAAATCCTACTTTCTATGTTGCCGTGAAGCTATAAAAATAATGAAGGAAAAAGGACACGGAAGAATCATTAATATCTCTTCAAGAGGTTGGCTAGGTGGAACAGCCCAGGCTAATTATGCAGCTTCAAAGGGGGGAATTGTAAGTCTTACAAGGTCATTAGCATTGGAAACTGCAAGAATGGGAATAACAGTAAATTGTGTTGCCCCTGGTATGATTGACACCCCACTTCACAGTCAGAGCACTGAGGAGGAAGTGGCATTTCGCATGAAGAGTCAGCCAATGGGGAAAGTAGGTACTCCAAGGCAGGTTACCAATATAGTGGAATATTTTGCGGGAGAGGAAAATTGGTTTACTACAGGACAGGTTTTATATGTATGCGGGGGAATGAGTGTTTTGGCCTCGTTGTCCTCCTAAGGGTCTGAATTTAATTCTGGCCGATTTATCAACGTAGGTCATGGTGTTTTTTCCTTATAATACCTTTGGGGACATTAGTGAAAGAGAAATATTTATCTGGAAAGAATGGTTCAATGAGTGGTAATACGGATTCAAATATATAATGAGAGTTTGAAAGTAGTCCTTTCATTTAGGACTACTTTTTTGTCGTTCCTCTTGTTATTAATATGTCCTATCAATCTGTCACAAGATATTTCACATCAAAGGTGCCACATTTTATTGAACCCCTTAGTATCTACAAAGGGGATGGGTAGTTGAAATTTATCCTATGGTCCCGGTCATTGTTATTCCTTGTTGCACATTTTGTGAAAACTACAAAATTATGATTTGCTTTTCGCACAAGGGCCAGCCCCAAGTATAATCTATTCAATGCTCATCATAATAACTAAATAAGTTACTCTATTTCGATCTTAAAAATAACGGTTCGATGATCCAAGAAGGATTACGCACCTTTTTGTTGAAGTTTATTATCTAACAAGCAGTTATTTTAAATGAGTCTTTAAAGATTTATCTGGAAAAGAATTAAAATGTAGAAATTAACATAGTGTTACCAATTAATTACTGAGCAGGGGTGATGGCTTATCGATAAAAGAAATCGTTTAGGTGACGAACCTTTTAATTTTCGAGTGACAAAAGATAATACAGTCTTTTTGCATTATCATGGTAGACAGGTAAAAATTTTAAGAGGAACTGAAGCAGAGAAATTTCTAAAAAGAATTAGTGTTGCAGAAAATACGAAGGAAGCACAATTAATAATGGCGAAAATCACTGGAAATTTCAAAAGGGGTAATGAACGAAAAACGGAAGAACAATAATTAATTGCATTGATTCTAGATACCATAACTTTCTGTTAATAAGAAAGTAATATTAATGTTGTTTATAATCAAAACTTGTTAATTATAAGCTAAGTATTTAGTAAGTATAACCGTTATCATAAAGTGAGAATGAATGGTTTATGTAACTATAGGTGAGGAAAAATTGGTCATAGTTTATGGTATCTCCTGATCCCAACGTAGAAAGGACTGGGACAAGGGACCTGTCCCTCTGTCCCGCAGGTGAGAGTATGAAGGCAAGGTATAATAATTTGAATGATGTGTCGAATAAGAAATCGTTTCGGGATATGCGAAAGTGGCAGAAGGAAAGACGAAGGAAAGTGAAGGATTTAACTAAAAATATACCGCAATGTACAGAAAAAAGGATCCAAGAAGTGAAGGAAAATAGAAGCCGAACTTCTTATACCTGGATTGGGCATTCTACCTTTTTGCTTCAACTTGGTGGTCTTAATATACTTACTGATCCGGTATGGGCGAAACGAATGGGTTTTCAGAAGCGGTTAACTGATCCTGGAATTCCGTTGGAAGATTTGCCGGAAATCGATGTTGTGGTTATTTCGCATGGTCATTATGACCATCTAGACTTTCCAACTTTGAAACAACTAAAAGGAAATCCCACCTATTTTGTTCCCATTGGCTTGAAATCTCTTTTTATAAAAAAAGGGTATCAACATGTAAGAGAAATGAGTTGGTGGGAATCAACAGAATACAAAGGGATTAATATCCATTTTGTCCCAGCTCAGCACTGGACAAGAAGGTCGCTTAACGATATGAATACCTCCCATTGGGGTGGGTGGATATTTCAAACAACCAGTGAAACGTTTTATTTTGTCGGGGATACAGGCTATTTCTCTGGTTTTAAGGAAATAGCTGCACGTTTTATGATTGATATCGTATTTATGCCAATTGGAGCCTATGAACCAGAATGGTTTATGGCAGATTCGCATATTTCTCCTGAATATAGTGTGAAGGCATTTATCGAATTAGAAGCGAAGCATTTTGTTCCCATGCATTATGGTGCTTATCGATTGGCAGATGATACAGGGCCTGAAGCCTTAGAGCGATTACTACGAGAATGGGAAAAACGCCAACTGCCGAAGGAGCAATTGAAGGTTTTAGCAATAGGGGAAACCGTGTTGTAATCAAAGTGAAGCCGATATGATTATAGTAGTCGAACCATAACTTTATATACCTGAAAGACTAGGAACACTATAACACACTTAGTCTTTTTACTTATATACCCGTATACTTAAAGAAGCTTTTAGCGTGAATATGTGTACTAATCTAAAAACGTGTAAATTTATTCCATGTAGAACAATCGGAGCGGGTCGTTGTGAAAAACCAATGATTACATTTAAAGAACCCTATGCCCAATGTAGAGGAAGCTTATCAACTATTGGTGGATCATTTCAATCACTTAGTTATGCTCTTTTCTTTCGTTTTTGGTTTTTTACTAGATGAACCATTCTAAAAGGGGGTAAATGATGGATAGTAAAAGTAAAAATGTGGAGTTTGAATGGGTTAAAGATACCATTTCCAGAAATTTTGGGAATGTACAAATCAATCACATTTTGGAACTTGGGGAAGGATTTCGGAGCAAGGCATTTTTGATAAATGATAAGATGGTTTTTCGTTTTCCAAAGGAAGAAGCTGGAGCCATTGATACAGAGAAGGAAATAAAGATGCTGCCATTCTTAAACAAACAGATTACTCTTAACATACCTGAATTTATTTATTGTGGAAAACAAAATAATGGATATCCTTTTGTCGGCTACCTACTAGTGCAAGGAGAGCCAATGAATGAGCGGCAGTTCCATTCGTTATCAATGGAAATAAAGACTAGAATCTGTGATCAGATTGCTGAATTTATCGACCAAATTAGTTCCTTCAATGTTAAGAGGGCAAGGGAGCTTACTGTACATGAAATAAACTTCTATCAAGAATTTCTAGAAACCTTTCGAGAAGTTCAGGAAAAGTGCTTTCCACTAATTAATAAAGAATTGCAAGATTATATTTCCTCTAGATTTACATCTTACCTAGAAAATAAAAATAACTTCGTATATACACCTAAGCTGCTTCATTCAGATTTATCTCTAGACCATCTAATGTTTGATAGTAAGAAGGAGGAACTCACTGGAATCATCGATTTTGGAGATATGAGGATAGGTGATCCAGATTATGAATATGTATATTTGCTAGAAGAGTGCGGAGAAGAAATTACAAGATATGTAATGGAAAGAAGAAACGAGGAAAACATTCAAGAGAAACTGGATAAGATATCGTTTTTTTTGACAGCCAATAATGTTCAGCTATTCCTAGAAGGTCTAAAAAGTAACAATGACGAGTTGAAAGAAGAGGCAATTACACTCATTGAGTATGAATTGGAAAATTACGAGACTGAAGACTAGAAGCAAGCAAAAGGTAGATCCTCAATCGGGCCCGAAACAGGAAGAAAAATGAGGTGTTTTTATTTTAGAAAAACTCAAGAAAATTAATATGAAAACTGCTGTATTTATGGGAATTGTTTTTTACTCTTTGACTATCTTAATCCACTTTCTTATTATAAGCAAAAGTATTCCATTCACATGGGTTAATGGTGGTAGGTCTGAATCATTCGCTGAACAGCTACCAATATCTGTTATAAATATCGTTATTTCTATTATTGGATTAGTTTTTACTTTGATTGTTGGTAGAATTAAACTATATAAATACAAAAGAGGAATAACCGTTATATGTTGGTTTTTTGTTGTACTTTGGTCTTTTGGATTTATACAACAATTGTTTGGAACACCTTTTGAAAAAATGGTTTGTTCGTTAGTATTGCTTCTTGGAGTTATCTCGAACTTGCGTATGGCGATTGAAAAAAAATAGCTGTAACTATTTAATTAATAAGTTTGTGAACAATTACATATAACGAAATTGAATTCTTCAAGTTATATTATGAACCAGTGCTTTAATAAAGGAGTTGTATAAAATGAATGAAAATAAAGGTACAGAAATAAAACGCTCTTCAAAAGCAGAAAACATTCTATCTCAGATCAATAGTAAAACTATGCTTGGCGACTTACGAAAAATCGCGAAGGACATTAAAAAGGATCATGAACTAGCTATGGAACTATGGTCAACTGAAGAGTTCTTGCCCAGACTATTAGCAATCTTAATTATGGACAAAAAACTTCTTTCGCTAGATGTGCTAAATAATCTTGATAAGGATATGCAGATTCACACTTTTAAAGAGCGAAATAACTTAATGGATTGGTTAATGGCTAATCAGCTCACCAAGGACAAAAAGAAAATTGCAATGATGGAGTCATGGGAAAATAGTCCTTCTGCGCTTCAAAGGCGAGCTTTCTGGTATTATCAAGGGCGATTGAGATGGACTGGACAAACACCGCCTGATAATACCGCATACTTGCTATCTGCATTAGAAGCTAATATTACGGAGGAAGAACCGGAAGTTCAATGGGCTATGAATTTCACAGCAGGCTGGATAGGCGTTTATGATGAAAAGAATCGTGTACGTTGTATTAAACTTGGTGAGAAAACGGGTCTTTACAAAGATGAAAAAGTAGCAAAAGGATGTACTCCCAACTATTTGCCGGAGTTCATTAAGATAGAAGTTAACAAACGACATAATAAGTAGTTACCTCTGAAAGCTTCAATAGGGTGATGCAAGAATAAAGGAATACAAAGCCTTATAATATAAATAGAAACAGTATATTTCATTAAAATTATCAAACTTTTTAATTGAGAATTATTATCACTTGTCGTATAGTAGGTAGGAACGATACATATTCATCGAGAAGGAGATTATATAATGCAAATATACTGGACTAAAATAAATAAGATTATTGAGGAAACTCCTGAGGTTAAAACGTACCTACTGGACCGTCCGGAAGACTTTACTTGGGAGGAAGGTTCCCACACTCACTTTGCCATGAAAGGTTTCAATGCTGGAGAAAAACCAAATAAGAGTCTGGTTCGTCATATGTCTATCTCTACTTTACCGTACGAAAATGCAATCGGTATCACAACACGGATCAGAGAGCAGTGCTCTGAGTTTAAATCGATTTTAAGAAATTTGGAAGTTGGCAATGAAGTTGCACTATTTAAAACACATTCGAATGTACCGTTGAAAAGGGAAGACAAAAATATTTACCTGCTTTCATCAGGTGTCGGCCTGGCAACTTTTAGACCGCTTGTTCTTAAATATTTCGAACGTGCTGCCAACGTCAATCAAATCCATTCCTTGAACATTGATTCATCAAAAGATTTCCTATTCACAAATATTTTTAAATCCGCACCTGACAAGAAGTTCACGGCCCAGTTCGTCGATAACCGTAAAGACTATTATGAAGCACTGCAAAATCTTGCAGCAGATAAGAATGGACTTTTCTATGTAGTTGGTAGCGATGAGTTCGTTGTCCAGAACATTGAAATACTACGTGAGCAGGACATCAAGCCAGAACAAATTATCCTTGATAAGCGCGAAAAAGAATTGCCTAAATTTTTTTCATCTAATTTATCAAGTTAAGAGGGCTTTATAGTAAGGTTGTTTTCGTAAAGTTTATTGTTTTGGGATATGAAGGTTTTAGGACTAACAAGAATATGTTAAAATTATAAAAAAATGGAAAGAAGGCATTGAGATATGGAAGGTTATAATATAGCTTCGATATTCTTTTTGGGTATAGTTATTATTCTTGTAGTCTTATTCGTAGTTTCTTTCACGCTTTTTATCCGGAGAATACTTATCAAGTCTTCTATAAAAAGTAATCAATCAGTAGAGATTGAAAAGAAACTTGATAAAATCATAGATTTACTTGAAAAGGATAAAAACTACTAAAGAAAATGAGGAAGACCTTAACATATCACCGTTTTGCGGTTATTTTTGGCAAGTATGAATAAGAATATGTTCAACCTGTTTTTTTAAAAATGTTAAATTCTTCCAAGTTGAAGCATTTATACGTAAAGAAACGGGTTCGCTAGTTAAACAAGAATACATATATATAAAACACCGATCTAATTTCGGTGTTTTTTGTATGGAGATATATGAAGAAACATCTCTTGTAACAAAATGAACATTAACATCGTCAAACGTTATAGGAGTAGGCGTTTAATTTAAATTAGAGTTGGAGGGTTATAATGAGATTTTCTTTTTTGTTAATCGTGTTATTTACTCTGAGTTCCTGTGCTAATTATACTACGATTGAGTACGAAAGGAATAACCATGATGTAGAGTCAGGAGACAGTACCACAGTTAGTGCTATAAATAGTCAGAGTAGATCCGGCAATGAACAAAATGATCCTGAATATGTAGCTAAAAATAAAGGTGAACTATCCGAACTGGATTTTGAAATAGCTTATGAAATGTGTACGAGAGTGCTTACTGACTATTACAAAGCTGTCTGGAACGGAACGGATATTGAACTGGAACCATTTATCGATAACGATAACCTTAAACAGTATACGCAAATGAAAATTCAATCCCAACATGATGTTAAAGGCAATTTAAATGATATTGTCCAAAATATTGAGATAGGTAATTGGGAAGGGGAGTATACTGACGATGCGGATGGAGGTTTCCTCTATTTAAAAGTACCTGTGGAAGTTAATAAGGCTGTAGGTAGTTATGGTGAAATCACTGAATTTCTTGTACGTAACATAAACGGTAAGTTAGTGATTGTTGATTGGTATTCTGGTACAAAAGACGGTTATGATTTCTTGGTGCGTGGAGAAAATCTAACGATTGACAACCCTGCTATATGGAATAAAAGTGAATGGGTAAAGAATTTACATAATAAGCAGGTTGAATTCTCGGGGACAATTCGATAGATTGATATTTACAGCTATGTGCCAATCAAAGTTTATTCGTTAAATATAGGAGAAGAAAAGATGGTAAAAATAATAGAATTAGCAAGTAACGAAGTAATACAAAAAGTATCAGAACTCTATAAAGAAGTATGGAATAGTGAAGATCATTCAATTTTAAAACATAGCTCATATAAGGGGTTTAGAGGGTTTGTAATCCTGTCTAAAGAAGATAGAGTAATAGGTTTTGCTTATGGTTATACTTCATTACCTGGACAGTTTTATCATGAATTACTTGCAAAGGAATTTACTTCAGAAGAATATCATGAATGGTTACAAGATTGTTTTGAATTTGTTGAGTTAGCGGTACATCCATCATATAGAAAACAGGGTCTTGGTAAAATGCTAATTACAAGACTAGTAGAAGGCGTTGACAACAGGACCACGATTTTAACAACGCAAATCGATAATAAATCTGCACGTTCACTATATGAGTCATTGCAATGGAAGGTACTAAAAGAACCTTTTTATCCAGGCAATTCTAAACAGCCATATGTGATAATGGGTAAAAAACGAATGTAGTCCTTTTTAAATGAAAACTATGTAAAATCTGGGGGCATAATTTGAACATAAACCATTTTTTAATAGTAATTTTAGCATCCGATTTTTTTTGATATCCGGTTGTTCAAATCTTGTTGAAAAAGGAAATGAAGACACAGATAGTGAATTTCCTCCAACTATGTCAGGCATAGTTATCATTAATGGGACAGAGTATCAAATGGACGAGGGCAATTATCGCTGGGAAAGAAAAAAAGGTCTAGATACTGAAGCTGTACAAACAGGCCATGCATCTCCGTATCAAATGGCTGAAGAGGTCCTTCAAGCAATAATAAAGCTCTCCGATAAAAGAGTAAGGAGAGCTTATTATTTAGTAATTGCATTTTGATTATTTAGTTAAATCGTTCCTATCCTGCATTTGTGGTGGTTCTTCAAGCCAACCGTTTTTCGCCATGAGTTTTCCACCCTCTTGACCATATGTTAAAATGTCTTTTGCTTCATTTATCAATTTTAGTGGGAGGTCACTTCGTAAACTAAATGCTGTTCCTAATGCATTGCTTCCTAAACCAAAGCTACAAAACAGGCTGGTACAGTACATCATTAGTTTATCTGAAAAAGGAGCTATTTTTGAATCAGTTGCATTTGCCCCCCATGTTGAAGGTGGTTGAATATCACTTTGAAGAAATAATTGCGTATTGTCAGTCACTATTTTTTTAGCTAATTCTTTTCCCTTTATGAAATATTTTTTTACTTCGGGTTCATTTGCCACTTGTGCGAACCCCGTTATCAACTGCATGCCAATAATATTAGATTCAATTGCGTGATATAAATGTGCTACTTCAACTGTGTTCAATGCACGTTTTTCAGAAAATAAGTTAAACCCACTCATATAATTTGTTCCCTCTACAAACTCCACAGACTTTGGCATAGTTACAGCGGGAGGTCGTGGTAAAACATCTTTCTTTTGCAAATAATCTACACATTCATCATAACCACTTTGAGTAAACTCAGTTAATTCCTTGTAAAGAAGAACGATATCTTTGCGATATGACATATTAAGATGAAGTGTATGTAAACCCATGCTTATTTCTTGAAGAAGACGAAGAAACATAATATCAAACATGTTGTCATATAGCTTGGGTACGCCTGTATTAACATCTTGCTCTGTGAATCCGACAGGAATAACAGCACCTTCATTATTAAAGATAGTTTTTATATCTTCAATATAGTTAACATTTTTCATATGAGTTTTTTGCATAATTTCTTTAGCTTGATCGTCATCTGCTTGTTCTATAAAATATTCAAGCATTCTTTGTATCATTGTTTTTTCTTGATAGGTCATCCACAATGTTCCTAATTCAGTTGAACTTAAAGGCAGTTTTTCCGTCATCATATAATCCTCCAATTGCTTCTAACTTATCATTCATAATCGTATTTTCCTTATTATTTGTAATAATTTCAGTATTTCCCAAGGGAGATAAACTATGTAGTATTTTTTACGTATTAATTAACGGAGCAGTTTAGTAAAATAAAAGGAAATACTTTACGGCTGTCTAAATATGTTTTAGTAGAAAAAGTAGTGTCTTTTCAGGGAGGATAATATGGGGTATATAGAAAACTCAGGAAACTTCAACAAACTAAATGTTTTACAAGAGTATAAAAATAAGATTTTGTTTTGTATTGAAGGAAGTTCTAAATGAATATTCTATTAAGAGTTCTTTTAAGTGTGATGGCTTTAGTTCTTGTTTTTGCCATAATTGATTATTATATCGATGGAGCATTGAAATATATACTATGGGGTATAACGGCGGCAGTAGTTTCACTATACAACGAAAAGAAAAATCGTGAACATAGAAAAGCTAAAAATAGTAAATATTAAACGAACTGGTGCGTAGATCCAAGAAGGATTACGCACCTTTTGTTGAATTCCTAATTATTAAAACAGCAGATTTCTTCAACGATTATTGTGCAGTATAAAAAAACGAAATAGTAGGAGAATAGTAGTGAAAAAGCTTATATAGCCTCTTGTTTTTATAAGTGAATGGATTCTATTGCTTATGTTTTTTCTTGGTCATAAAATACATATTTTAGGAACCAGAAAAATAGCGATGGATTGTCAATTGGGGAAACACGGATTTTTATCAATAACCATACCTTTTTTAGTTTACCTTTTTTGAGTATATTTTCTTATGATTAAATTTGATAGAAGCAATTTTATTTAATTTAAGGAGATGTTTTAGTGGGTTTCTTTGATCGTAAAGCTATTTGCGGTGTGTGTAATAATGAAGTTGGACTTAATCGTTTTAAAGTAAAAAAATCAGACGCATGGTTGTGTCCCAGTTGTTTAAAACAAGCTGGAGGAGCTACCGCGATTAATGTGAATAAAATTACTGTTGATGAAATCAAAGCGATTATTCAAGAGAAGGAAGACAAACTTGGTGATGACCCAATGTCACGTGCCGAAAATATGTACCACTATTGTAAAGAGAATAAATTCGGTTCTGGATTTAACGAAAAGTGGGGAGTTAAACACTTCAAAGTCTTACAAGATAATCTAATTCGCGGCGAAAAGGTATTAATGACTTTCATTGGATTGCACAATTATCAATCCCCTACTAAACACGATAGTAACTATGCTTATGCAATTACTAACAAACGAATATTGTTTGGTCAAAAGTCTTTAACTGGCGAAAAGTTTAAAGCTGTTAATCATGAAAAAATCAACGATATCTCTTTCGAAAAAGGAATGGTATTTGGTGTTCTCACGATCGATACTCCTCAAGAGAAGTTTAATATTGCCTTAGATTCAGCTTCCGCGTCGTCCATAAACAACGCGATTCATGAAGTTTTGGATAATTTAAAGGCTTCTAATACTCAAGAAAGTATTTCACAGCCATCTGCTAATACTTCTACTGCTGATGAGATTTTAAAATTTAAAGGACTTCTAGATTCTGGAGTCATTACCGAAGAAGAATTTGAAGCGAAAAAAAAGCAACTTCTTGGACTATAAGTGTTTCATCCTCCGTAATTTACGGACTATACTCATAAAAATACCGATGTTTCTCTAATCTAAAGATTGCCCATTTATCGAGGGGACAAAATGAATTTCTCTTTATAATTTAATTGTATATCTGAATGAACTCATTGAGTTCTAAAATAAACATAGAGGATCCTGATAAAAACGAAATTTAAATGATTAAAAATATGATGCCAAAGAATTCAACTTTTCATCATTTCAATAGCAAAACATGGTAGAAGATTAACAAAATTTGTGAAAAATTGCTTTAAACGAATGGGTGCGGTAATCCAAGAAGGATTAATGCACCTTTTTTGTTAAAGTTATTAACTAATGAAGCAGGTTAATTCAATGAGAGGATGTTTATCAACATTTTCTCGGTGGTATAATTAGGAAAATGCTGGAGTAAAAAAGAGAGGTGATGAATGGTGATTTTAAAAGCAGGATATGGTCTAGACCCTAATGGATTTATAGTAAGTGATGTTAGTAAAGAAAAAATTGATAATGTCTTTGTGCCTTGCATTCAGCAATCTGTTGACAGTCTTAAAAAATTGTTTCCTAGACAATTGCACAGTGTTTATGTGTACGGAAGCGTAGCCAGAGGAGAAGCAATAGCTTTAAAATCAGATTTAGACCTAATCGCCCTTTTTGATAATAAACTGAGTGCTTTTAAAATGGCTGAATTAAAGAACCTGGCTAGGGAACTGTCACAAAAATATTGTTCTCTTGTTCGTGATGTTGGTATTGCAGTTGCATATTACGACTACACAGTTGATCCCTCAAATTATTATGATAGTGCATTTCTTAAGGAACTCTGTGTTTGTGTGTACGGGGAGGATCTAGGGAAACGATTTGGTCCTTACAAACTTACATCAGAAATAGCAATTCGCTTCAATGGAGATATTTGTGAGGTACTTACTCGGACGTTAAATAAGTTAAAAACAGCTTCAAACGAGGAGATTATAATAATTTTGCAAGGCTTTGCTCGTAAACTCATTCGAACATTCTACTCAATGGTGATGGTGCGATCTCAGATTTGGTCGACACGACTTCACGAGCAATCAGAAGTCTTTATCCACCACTTCCCAGATAAAAAATCTATAATTCTCACCTTGCTAAAATGGATAGAGGAGCCACCAACGGACCGTGAGGCTGTATATGAGTTGTTTATAAGAGAGGGTGAATGGGCTTGTGCACATTTTGCACACGAAGTCAGTATTTCTAATTCAAATAATGTGTAGCTTATGTTTAAAAAGATTAGCAGTTTAATTAGAAAGAATACTATTTTTATTGTCTTTTTTCATTTTGTGCTAGAGTATTAAACCAATCTATACCTTCATCGCATTAAGTGTTGTGGAAAATCTAAGTAAAACCAAAGTAATAGGGGTTTTCGGAAAAGATTACTTTTTGTCGAATATTTTATGTAACATATTTTGCAAGTGTTTGATATAATACTACTAACAATTAACAAAATGTTAATCAATAAGAAACAGAATGAGGTGTCTAATAGATGAGTGAGGATTTGTTGAGTTACGATGTGAGTAAATATCGAACTCCTGATGGATATACAAGTGATATTGCAGTTTTTACGATTATATCAACAGAGGTGGGACCTTATAAGCCACCAGAAAAGACATTAAAACTTATGCTAATTAAGCGAGCGGAGAAAACAAATGAAGGTGAGCCTAATATTGAAAGAGGAAAATGGGCTTTGCCTGGTGGGTTTATTAAGCCTGAGGAAAAGGCCTATGATGCAGCTGTTCGCGAATTACGAGAGGAAACGGGTATAGATGGATTAAAAATTAAGCACTTTGGCGTTTATGATAAATTGGGTCGTGATAAGCGGGGCTGGATTATTTCGAATGCGCATTATGCAATCGTTCCAGAAAATGAGCTAGTGAAAAGGAGAGCAGCAGACGATGCAGCCGAGGTGGCATTATTTGCGATGGATGAAGTGTTTAAACTGGACCTTGCTTTTGATCACAAGGAAATTATTGATGATGCGTTATGGTTCATCAAAAAAGATATGTCTTTAACAACGCTCGCGAAAAACTTTTTACCAAAGGAATTTGTCTTATCTGAGCTGCAAGGGGTATTGCTAACGGTCATGGATGAACCTTGGCTAAAACTAGATTCTCAATTTTTCAGGAAGGCTCCAACGCTACCGTTCATTGAAAAAGTCGTGAAGGATGGAGAGCCTCAAAAAACGAATCGTTGGTCGAAAAATAAAGCACAGCTTTATCGCTTTAATGATTTTGATCCATATGTATCGATCTATAATGCCAAATATTAAATTTTTTTCTTTATCACAATTAACAATTTGTTAATTAATAATCATTAAGGAGTGAAGCAAAATGAAGCTTTTAAAAGACTGGACCTTGTTTGAAAAGGGATGGCTTGTGACGTTTACGCTTGTGAATGTGTATTTGTTTTTTGTCTGGGATGATACGCTTCTTGGATTTATTACTTCGATTTCAGGAATGCTTTGTGTGGTGTTTGTTGCGAAAGGAAAGATCAGTAATTACTATTTTGGAATTATCCAAACCGGAACCTATGCATATATCGCTTACGGTTATGGCCTATATGGTGAGGTCATGTTAAATGCCTTGTTTTATTTTCCACTGCAGTTTGTAGGACTTTATTTATGGACGAAACATAAAACAAAACAAACTGTACAAGGGGAAGAGATTCAAGTCAGTGTATTAACGAAAAAAGGCTGGACCCTTACGTTATCTTCATTCGTCGTCATCTTTGTTCTATACGCATACCTTCTAGAAAAAATTGGTGGAAATGTCGTCTGGATTGATTCAGCAACGACGACATTATCGGTGATTGCGCAACTATTAATGCTCAAACGATTCACTGAACAGTGGCTATTCTGGATTGCGGTGAATGTCCTATCCATCGCACTTTGGCTGAAGGCTTTGATGTTACAAGGTGGGAATGATGTATCCATGCTTGTCATGTGGTCGGCCTTTCTGATCAATAGTATTTACGGCTATTACAACTGGTCGAAAGTGTATAAAAAGCAGAAAGGGGAGGAAATAGCATGAATAAGGTTGGATTTTACGGCGGAAAGTTTTTACCTTTGCATCAAGGTCATGTGTACGCGATTATCAAAGCTTCCACGATGGTCGATGAATTGTATGTCGTGTTGTCTCACAGTGAAAAAAGGGACCGAGAACTTTGTAAAGAGAGCAAGTTTCCCTATATACCAAGTCGAATCCGGCTACGCTGGCTTTCCCAACTAACGAAGGATATGAAGAACGTCAAGGTCATAGAAGTGGAGGATCATGATGGGGATGAGGATTACAATTGGAAGGAAGGGTCCATAAAAATAAAAGAGGCAATTGGGAAGAACATTGATGTGGTGTTCAGCTCTGAAATAGGATATGACCCGATATTTCAAGAACTATATCCTGAAGCAACGCATGTTTTAATTGATGGAAAAAGGAAACAGGTACCGATTTCGGCAACTGAGATTCGTAAAAAGGGTGTATTTCAATACTGGCACTACATTCCCGAGGTAGCGAAACCGTATTTCGTCAAAAAGGTCGTCATATTGGGAACGGAAAGCTGTGGAAAATCAACGCTGACGAGAAATCTAGCCATCATGTATAACACGACGTATGTAAGCGAATATGGCAGGGAAATCTGTGAAGAGTTGGGAGGGTGTGATGGAATTATGCTAGACGAGGATTACCCACTCATCGCATACGGTCATAAATTAAAAGAATATGAAGCTAGTAAACAAGCAAATAAAATAGTCTTTATTGACACCGAAGCAGCTGTCACTCAATTCTATTCAGAGCTTTATAATCGTAAAACACAACAGGTACTAGAAGAGATCGCCAAGCTTCAAAATTATGATCTATGCCTCTTTTTAGAGCCAGACGTCAAATGGGTGGACGATGGGTTAAGGGTGCATGGGGAACAACAGGTTCGCGAAGAAAATAATCAGCGCTTGAAGCAATTATTGAATGAATACGGAATTCCGTTCGTAAGCGTAAACGGGAGCTATCAAGAGCGGCTAGATAAGGCGATTGAGTTGATTCGGGAAAGGGTAGGGGTCACGAATTGAATTTATCTACATTCTGGCGCCTGACCCTCAGCGCGGTAATGCTTTACTGTGTTGGGGGTCAGGCCCTTTTTATATAATAGTAATACCTATAAAAAAGAGCAGAATTACAATGAATAAAGCCAAAATAACGGTCCACCATTTGATTTTTACTTTTGTTAATAAACGGTCCACTATAAAAAAGAAAATGGCAGAAACAAGACTAAGAACTAGGAACACTAATCCGAAAAAACAATGGAATAGAAAAGAACAAATTTCACGAGAGTATGTTGATGTAAACATCTTTTTACTCATCCAATCACTCAATATGGATATGATAACCCCATAGGAAATCACAATCATTAAATTTAAATAATATAAGCCAGCAAATCCATTCATACTAAATCCACCTGGAACCATAAAAATGAATGCAACTATCAAACTACTAATGATCGCAGTTAAAATTTTTCTTCTTATTATAATAGACATTGGTCTCTCCCTAATTCTCTTTGAAGATAATGGTACCAAATGTTGGCATTCCACTTTTGATTATACAATAATAGTGGATCACTATACATTATGAAGTTCGGAAGTACCCATATCTTTTTACATGCATACGATGAAGATATAAAAATCGGGAAGGGATTGATCTAAATGTACTATGTTCCTTATAGTTATCCATCACAAAATCCTTTTAATGTAAACATACCAACGAATCAGTATGTAAGACAACCTTATTACTCGCCCTATCTTAACGGATATAATGGGTTTCGAAAGACTGATGGTAATGCTCAGCTTTCATTAAAGGATTACGGACCCAATCCATTTGTCATAAATATTCATGAAGCATCTAAGCAAAACAGTACATATCGTACTGCTTTGTGGACTGGAGAGCATTTACAAGTAACTTTAATGAGTATCGATGTTGGGGATGACATTGGATTGGAGATCCACCCTGTAGTGGATCAATTTTTACGAATTGAACAAGGTCAAGGAATTGTTCAAATGGGTAAAGATAAAAATAATTTAACCTTTGAAAGAAATGTCTATGATGATTCCGCCATCATGGTACCTTCTGGAACGTGGCATAATGTAATCAATACAGGGAATACGCCTTTAAAACTTTACTCAATTTACGCTCCTCCTAATCATCCATTCGGTACGGTTCATGTTACTCATGCAGATGCCGTGGCAGCGAAAAAAAAACAAGGTAAAGGAAAGACAGTTGTTTTTGGTAAGACACCGGATGAATGGATCCAATACACGGAATTTTTGGTGAAAGAAGGACTAGAGGACGTGAAAAGGGGAGTAAATGCAACACATATTCTTCAAGAATTTATTCTAATGGGAGTTCTAGTTGGTAAAGGGTACTCTCCGCAAAAAGCATATGAAACTGTTGAAGCATGGGAGCGTACAGGTGAATCCAAACTTCTTCAGCAAAGTAAAAACATGTAATTAGAAAGTTGGTAAGGGGCTGTCTGTTGACAATCCCTTTTTTAATTGCCTTTTTTACATAACCACGATACTATGCAAATGTTTATGAACAAACAAACTTGTGTGGGGGGTCAGGCCCATTTTATTTAAAAGTTTTCATAAAAAAGTAGATGATAAAATGATAAGATAATAGGTAAATAGTGGTATCTAAGTAGAATTGGATTTTTAGGACGTTTGTTATTGTTGTGCAAACCAAAAAGGGGGGCAATGGTTAATGTCCGAATATAAGAAATATGACGGGGTTGGATTAGCTGAATTAATTCAAAAGAAAGAAGTGAAGGCAGAAGAAGTCCGTGAGGCAGCCATTCGTGAAATTGAAAAGAAAAATGGTGCGCTAAATGCGGTTGTTGATAAATTTCACAAAGATTCTGAGGAAGTTGCTCACGTTCAATCAACCGGCTCTTTTGCGGGTGTGCCTTTCTTAACAAAAAGTATAAATCAGGAAGTAAAAGGTCGTCCAATCAGAAGTGGTTCAAAGTTGCTGGAAAACATTAAAGCAGACCAAGATAGTGAATTTGTTCGCCAAATCCGGAATACGGGTGTTACCCTTTTGGGACAGACGAATGTTCCAGAGTTTGCATTAATGGGAATAACCGAGCCTGCTCATTATGGGCCATCACGAAATCCTTGGAACACGGATTTTACACCAGGTGGTTCAAGTGGCGGTTCAGCTGCAGCTGTCGCATCGGGGATGGTTCCAATTGCAGGAGCAAATGACGGTGGTGGATCGATTCGCATTCCTGCTGCTTTTTGTGGATTGTTTGGATTAAAACCAACTCGTGGTCGCACACCAATCGGTCCAGGGAGAGGGCGGGTATGGCAAGGGGCATCAGTCGATCATATTTTAAGCCGCTCTGTTAGGGATAGTGCAACCATACTTGACCACTATCAAATGGACCGCTCGAATGCATTTATTGCGCCTCCTTTTAATAGGTCTTATTTAGAAGCATCGATGACTGCACTGACAAGTCCGCTTAAAATTGCATTTACCACAGACTCTCCAATAGGCACTTCTGTTGATCAGGAGTGTAAGGAGGCCGTACATAAAACGATAAAGCTCTTAGAAGAGATGGGACATACCGTTATCGAGAAAGCGGCACCGATTGACGGAAATAGAGTAGCGAATAGCTATTTTATGTTGTATTTTGTAGAAGTTGCCACAACCTTGACTGAGCTTGAGGATATAATCGGACGAAAGATCACCTTTACCGACGTAGAACCGGCAACTTGGATGCTGAATTTACTTGGAAAAGCTGTATCAGCCGAAGAATTTTTAGCAAGCCTAAAGTTTTGGGACAAGGCTGCGATTCAAATGGAAAACTTTCACGATGACTATGACCTTTACGTCACACCGACTACTGCCCACCCTCCATCAAAGATAGGGGAGCTCGATCAAACACCATTTGAAAAAGGACTGATCCAAGTAGTGGGAGCTTTAAAATTAGGAGGAATGTTGAAAAAATCAGGCTTTGTTGAGCAATTGGCAAACAAAAGCCTTGTGAGAACTCCATTCACCCAGCTTGCGAATTTAACCGGCCAACCTGCAATGACGCTGCCCATGCATCTCACAAAAGATGGTCTCCCATGTGGTGTTCAAGTGATGGCAAGGCGCGGTCGTGAAGACCTTCTGTTACAGCTTGCAGGTCAACTTGAAAAGACAGATTTTTGGATTCAAGTGAAAGAAAATCCTAGTTTTTAGGAATGGATACTGGAGCCTGCCCTCTGTATACTACTCCGTCTGACAAACGAGAAAAAGCCATTACAATTTTCTTCTTGTAATGGCTTCTGTAGCAGTTGGTGTTTAAGGATATATTAGTAGTATCCACCATAAGGAGGGTACTGGTAACCTGGGTAATTTTGATAAGGTGGGTATGGCGTTGGCGAGTATCCTGGGTAGGATCCATAGTTAGGGTATTGGTAATACGGGTAGTTGTTAGGGGAATTGAGCAATGTTCCTGCTAGTAACCCGCCTGCTAATCCACCCAAAAATGGAAGTCCACCTTGAAAACCTCCATGTCCCGGTTTACCATGGCCGCCACCATGTCCTGGTTTACCATGATGCCCATGATGGCCACCGCCATGTCCTGGTTTACCATGATGACCATGATGCCCACCACCGTGTCCATGCTTAAACTCACGCATCATTCCCGTTTGTCCATAATCATATTGGTACGGAAAAGGCATTGGATTCGTTTGATACCATTCATATTTCATAACTATTCCTCTTTTCATGAATTCTTTGTCCCTACAGCATATGCAACTACCCATAAAAGTTATGGGCAAGTATCCATGAAAAGGGATATTTACCTAAAAACAGTTGGATAAAGCGGAAGTTCGGAATGACAGCCTGATTTCAAAAAGAGTAGATTGTGAGAGAATCCGTTTATCAGTTGTGCCTGAAAATGAAGCTGCCATCCAATTCTATAAGCGTCTAGGATTTGTTGTAACCGATGAGATGCTGGAGGACGAAAGGGTAATGGATTATTTTGTACAGGGTTGATTGCTTGCTCAGCGCAAATTAAATAATCGAACTTCCTGAACCCTAGTGCGGTAAAGTATTGCTGTATCAGGGAACAATGAAAAAATTATAAATGCAACAAATGAGGTGTCCCCATGCAAGATCAAATAATGATTTGGAGAAGAAAACAAGGTTCCCTGAATGAGGCAGCTTGGCTAAAAGAAGGAATCAAATTGTTCCGTGGTTTATTACAAACAGAACCAGACAACACAGACTATAAAGTTGAGCTTGCTAAGTTGCTAGTCCGGAGCGGGGAGGACGAAAAACTAGTATACGTGAATCTAGTGAATGCAAAAGACTTGTTCGATGAGGTGTTAGCTCTTTTTCCTGATGATACGAATGCCTTATACAGGATGGGACATATCCATTTTGATACGCAGGATTATGAGAAAAGCATTGAATATTTTACAAAAGCGATTCATACTTCATTGTCCAAAATCAGACTCTTCCGTGCATATGCGACGATGGCTAAAGCATTTTATAAACTAGGAGACCATCTGGAAGCCATTCGTTATTTGGACAAGGCAATAGAATCAGATGAAGAACATAATTTTAGCAGTGAAATAAATGAAGTGAGAGCATTAATTACACAAAAAGGTCAGCAAACGAGAGCAATCAGGTATCCAGATGGCACATACATGCTTGCTACTATTGATGACGTAGAAAATGTACAAATGGAAAATGAAGATAATGAGGCCACATTAGATATGGCTCACTTGCGCCCTACCTTTTCCGGACCGAAAGATGTCACTGAATTACAACGAAAAGAAGCTGAGGTGTTGAAATATTTAATCGAAAAAGGTCGAATTGTTTCAAAAGAGGAACTGATTCAATATGTGTGGCAAGAGGACGAGGCACCTACGCTCTCCTCCATTAAACCGATTATCTCCAAGATTAATCGAAAGGTAAAAAAGTGCCTCCCAGAAAATACACAGAATCCAATTGTGAACAAACGTGGGTACGGGTATACGTGGAGTTCCATTGATACGAAAATTATAACGATTCTTTAACCTACCATTTTTGAAGGTTGGCTGACTGCCAACCTTTTCTTTTTATACTAAGCCTAACAAATAATGAGGAGTGGTAAAGATGAAGAACATGTTTGTATATGGAACATTGCGTAAAGGAGAAGGTAATGCTCACTACCTGAAAGAGGCAACCAGATTGGCAGAACAGTGTTGGACCAATGGAGAATTATATGATACAGGGTATGGCTATCCAGCAGTGAAACAGTCCCGTTCATCACGTGTGTATGGAGAACTTTACACAGTAACTGATCTTGAGTTGAGGCAAATCGACCAATTAGAGGGCTTTCGTGAAGGAAGAGAAAACAATTTATATGAGAGAGTTGAACAGATGGTTTACACAGACAAAGGTCCAGTCACAGCGTATGTGTATATTGCGGGTCAATCTAATTTGCTAAACAATCGAATTCCCGACGGTGATTGGAAGGAGTACAGATTACTAAATAAACAACGTGGTACGGTACTATATTTTGCCTATGGAAGCTGCATGGATCACAAGCGGTTTATTGAAAAAGGAGTAGACCACTATTTTCAAAATATGGTTGGGGTAGGAGTTCTTGATAACTATTCCCTCCGATTTACACGTAAATCCAAAGTGGATGGAATGGGGCGTGCGGATATTGTGGAAGAAAGTGGCCAAGTAGAAGGTAAGGTCTTCGAAATCCCAGTTGAAGCTTTGAAAAATTATCTATACCAACGTGAGGGTGCACCAAATGCCTACCGTGCTACCTTTGTCACGATAAAACTAAACGGTAAGGACACACAAGCCATTACTTTTACTGTTAAAAATAAAAATGAAGAAACGGCCCCACCAGCAGATTATGAAGATGAAATTCTTAGTGGAGCAAAAGGGTATTTGTCAGAGGATTATATCATGAAGTTGAAAGCTCATATGGATGGTTTGAAAGGTTAAACTTATAGGAAGTATGGATAGGTCAATATGTGAATGGTGAGATTATATGGTAGACAAAGTAAGCGAAGTAACCTTCCAACGAATGAATCAAGAATAGTAATGAGGAGAGAAACAAATGTTTCACATAAAAAACAAAGAGGCGGTACCGATTGAACCTACAAGTTTTACTGAATTAGGGATGAATGAACATCATGTAGAGGAATTAATTAAGAACAATACAAATTTAATAGCGGAAGATGAATCGATGTTAATAGTCGGCCAACAGGTAAGAAATTCGAGTAATGGAATATGTGATTTAGTTGGGCTTAATCAGAATGGTGATCTTGTGCTTATAGAAATTAAGCGGGATCGAAAGGATATTGAAAATAGAAGGGAAGCGTTTGAATTTCAAGCGATTCGTTATGCTGCAGGGTTTGCAACGATTAAAGATATCGATGATTTGCTAAGCAAAATCTATGCACCTTTTTTGGAGAAAAGTAGAGAGAATAACAGTAGTTCGTTAACGATTACGGAACATGCAAATCGGAATATAGTATCATTCTTTGAAGATAACGATATTGCTCTGGAGGATTTCAATCAACGACAACAAATTATCTTGGTTGCATCTGATTTCGATGAGCAAACAAAATCAGCTGTGGCTTGGCTTAATAAGAATGGTGTTGAAATGTATTGCTATAAATTGATCCCATATAAAATAAACGAAGAAATCTATATTGAGAGTCAAAAAATCTTACCACTAGACCAATACGATGATTATTATGTTGGATTAACGGATAGAACGACCACCTCAAAAATTAATCGAAAAAGACAAAGTAAACGCAGACAATTACCAAGAATTGATTCGATGATAGAGTGGGGTGTTGTTAAAGAAGGAGACCTACTTAGAATTAAGAACGAAAATGCAACAGCTGTGTTACTGAAAAATGGAAATGTCCAAGTGAATGGAGAAGAAAAGTCTATACAAAAATGGTTAAAAGAAGTAAAGGGCTGGCAAGCGGTTGAAACCTATTCGAATACTATACTCAACGACACAGGAAAGACATTATCTGAAATACGGAAGGAATATATGGATGGAATTAGCGGTTTAGATAACTAACCTAACTCAATAATGTTAGGCAAAAGTTCCTAATATAAAATTAGAAATGAATTCCGAAAGTAGTCCTAATTATTAGGGCTATTTTTTATAGTTCCTCTTAAGAGATTTATAAGCGCAGACATCCTGTTACAAAATTCCACATCTAAAAGGATAAGATTTTATAGCCTGTGATAAAAAGGTAATTATTTCTATCCCATTAAAGGTATAAGCTATTTCAGTTAATCTTGAAAAATTGACAATAAATTACCAATGCATAATTAGAAAAATTCTCTTAGAATAACTCTGATGTTATTATTATCAAACGCTAAATAGGGGGATTTTTATTGAAGGATGGTAAATAATCGTTGGTTCATTTTGTTGATTTTTAGATAGGACAAAGAGTTATTTTACAGAACAGAAGTAGTGTGTAGATTTGATAGTAAAGTACCTTAGAGAAAAATATAGATTAAAAGGGGATTCATAGTGAGCATACTTGAAAAAGTTAAACAACATGTAAATAAAATTGATAAAGGTGTACCTATCCCAATTACTGAAAATATGATTCATGAACTTATAAAAAAAACGGATAAAGTGAAAGATACTAATCTTCTTATAGCAAATGACGGAATTACACTAACAGGAAAAATCGAAGTAGAAAAACTTTTTAACAAAGAAGTTTCTTTTAAAATCGTACTTTTACCTGTCAAAATGGAAAATAGAGAGATACATCTTAAAATTAAAAACTTCAAACCTCTCAATCTCAACTTCTTGAATAAAAAAATCTTTAATAACCCACCATATTTATCCTATGACGGAAAATTAATCACAATTAATCTTAACAATCTTGAAAAAGTAAAGCGAGTACCTATCGGAAACATTAAGAAATACAAATTAACAGATGGAAAAATGATTGTATCGATAGGTATATAACAATATTAATATCCTACTCTAACATGTAGAAGAAAATATTACTAATGGGACAAGCGGACAGGCTCTCACTCTACAGTTTTCGAAAAATGTGTAAATGACCTGATTCTCAATCCCTCGTTAATCTTGGAGGTTAAAATATGACATATGTTTTAATAACTTTATCAATTGTTACTCTGATAGTGGTAATCATGAATAGTAAAACGATACGTACCCAACAAGTTCAAATGAGTGAGATGGCAGACTATTTTAAAACAGAATTAACAAATATAGACGAAAAGCAACAGGAGAACTTTCAAAAATTTGAGAAAGAGGCAAGACAAGTTATTTCACAATACTTTGAGGATTTAAAAGAAAACCTAAAGGTTGAAGTAACTCAATTAAAAGAAGAAACAAAGGTTGGTATAGAACATGCTGTTAAACACTCTGAAAATCTTCTTCTTGAGAAATTAAATGTATATTTATTTGAGGAAGAGAAAGAAATCCAACAATGGATTGAAAAAGCATCGCTAGCAAAATCTCCAAATGAAAAAGTACAAATATTAGAAACCGCTATAAATAAATATCCGATGATACCTGTGTTGGTTATGGCATATAAAGAAACATTACAAACCCTGTTACCAAATGTGGATGATCGTACTAGAAAACGAATCATTGAGAAATTAAATCATGCAGCACGTATTCATCTCGATAATTGTAAACCAAATGATTGGTTCTCGGCGAAGACCTTTAAGGATGAAACACTGCGTCTTGGTAATGAGTATATGAGTAACCAAGAACGTATTTTTATTGAAAAAACAAACAAGACACTACAAGAACTACAGCAACTGGTATCGCTCGATATAACAGAACATGAATTGAAGAAAATTGAAAAACTGGATGAGTCAATAGATAAAAATATCCTGAAACACTATCCTGAATTATTTTCTCATTATCAAAATCTAACAGCCCAATTAATGAAACAGATTAATACGGAACCTTCACAAGAACAAGTAAAAGCATACAACAGTAGAGCGATACAAGCTTTTAAAAGAGCTCAGTCTAAATTTAACCAATTAGAAACGAGATACAAAAAGGGTGAAATGTTGGAAGAATTAACAAGAGAACTTGGTGGCTGGGAGCAAAACTATTTCTCTATGCCCACACAGATTTATTTTCAAAATGTATATTCTGATATATTTGCTAAATTATCACCAGCTGCAAAACCAATGCTCACAGAGCTTATGTTAAATACGCCTCTTAAAAAGGTGGGATCATAATTGAAAAAGTTACGTCATCATCAAAATCGGTATTTTCGGACTGATCCTACCAAATATAACGGAGCACTAGTAGGATCGATCTCTGGGACTTGGATGGCTGATGAACTGATTATCGAGCCGCGGGAAGAAGAATATTTAGCTTATCAAGAAAAAGCTATTAAACGATATGATGACTTCAACGAATCACTAACCATTAATCCCGACATCTCAATGGCGACAGCAAGAAATTACGGGGTCACCAATGAATGGGAAAGCTATCGTTTTTTTGCAAATGAAGAGTTAAATGCCCCGAAACAAGTATTTAATTATATCGATGACAAAGGTAAAGAAGCGTTTTTTACTGTAAAACAAATTGATTCAATACGTCAATGGGAACCAGGAACTGCTAAGCCGATTGAGAACATACACGGGCATCATGTAGAAACAATACGTGAAAATCCTACTGATACAATACTAGCAAGTGATCCTGATAATATTCTTCTCGCCACAACAGAAGGACATAGGGAATTTCTGCATGGCGGTGATACAAAAAATCCTACACAACAAGAATATTTACAATACGCACATACGAACGATGAGAAATTACAAATGACTCTTGAGTATAACGAGAAGCTGATTACTCTAAATTTTTGGGAAGCTGGAGCTACATCAATGGCATCATCTGCAATTGTATATTTGGCAATTAACGAAATCATTGATTTATATCGATTGAAAAAAGATCCACGCCCATGGTCAACCAAAAAATATGATGCAATTCTATCTGCTAAAGTAAACGGTATGATTGGATTAGGACTTGGTGCCATTAGCTATAGTTCTAAAGAATTGTTGACTTTTAGTTTAACCAATTTATCTCTTATGGGTATATCAGATTTATTAATTGAAATGAGCATATTAAACGGCACATTTTTTATCATGAGTATTGCGATGGCGACTATCCAGTTCATTAAGAGTCGGAAAAATGGACTCGCGATTGAGGAAGCAAGGAAACAGTATAAGGACGCTATTGTTACAGCAACCGCTGAATTAGTTGCTTTTAGTGTTATTGGAATAGGAATCGATATTGGATTGGATGTACTAGGTGGTCTAGTTCTAGACGCTCTTATTCCAGATCCAACCGGCATTTTAATTGCATTAAGATTTGGATACAGTGCGCTAAAAATGGGTAAGAAATTCCACGTTTCTAAACAAGAACAACAAGCTTATCTATTATGCAATAATCTCCGTCAAAATCATGTATATCAATTAGCTTTAAAGCAATTTTAATATAGTTCTATCTGTTGCTTTGGGTTTGATAAGTTATGTATCTCATACGTTGTGACCGAAATCACAAGGTCAATATTAAGGTAAATCTCATACTTTTAATCAACAAAAACACACTGAAAACGTAGAGGTTTTAGTAACCTCTGCGTTTTCTATTATTTAATGACTGTTCTTCAACTAACACCCGTTAGCACAAAAACACAAAACGTAGCGATTCAAATATGATAATAAAAATTGAATAGTAGACTCTGTTGATAATATTTTTTGATAATTATTAATAATTAGATTTAATGGAATATTACAAAAGTCGGATTGACATAGTTCACAATGCATTATATTATATCTCCGTTGAGAAATCTGAGAAGTTGTGCGTTTTTTCTGAAACTACTAAATATAGAATCGATGGCATGGGAGGGCTGTCGTCTCTTAGAGGATAAAGAAGGGCAGAACATAGCAAAGTATATGCTATGACAAATCAACAATCCACTTAAAGAACGGGGTATTCTTATATGAAACGAAAAAGACATAGTACAAGGGCACTTTCATTGACACTCGTTATGGCTCTTTTGTTTTCCTTATTTGTCAATTTTAGTGTTTACGCCGAAGATGTTGAAGCGCAGGATAAAGTAACAGATTCCGCAAAGGTAAGTATTCAAAAAGCGGCTGAAGCACCAAATATTGAGACACTGAATGACGTTGAGAAAACGCTAACAGTGCAATCGGGAACTACAGTTGGGCAATTAATCTCTCAAATTGAGCCGTCTATTGTAGGAAGTACATATTCATTCAAGGTTGTGGATTGGCTCGGTGAAGAAAAGATAGCTTGGGAAAACCGTCCCGATCAGGACGATTTGCTTACTAAAAGACTGGACATGCTTACAACGAGCGATAAGTTGGTTGTAAGTGCTGGAACAGATGAAACAGCAGAATACGAAATCTTGGTTCCAGGGGAGGCTCCATATTGGAATACTGACAGGTATAATAGTATCCTAGATTCCGTAAAGAGCAATTTGCCTGTTTTCCCTGATAACATCTTTGATATCACTTCATCGGAATATGCTGGACTTGTGCGGCAAGTAACGGAAGGGGACACCATAGTAGATGACTACACCTTAGTATTCCGGAAAGCGATTGCCGATGTAACAAAAGCCGGTGGCGGTACTGTTCTCGTGCCTAAAAGAACTGAGCCATATCGGACGGGAGCAATTCAATTGGATAATAACGTAAATCTTCACATTGAAAAAGGGGCTACAATAGACTTTCTCAATATTGTTACTGGTGAGTATTATCCTCGCTCATTGACAACCTTTGAAGGTATTGACTACTATGGGTTCTCCCCAGCGATTTACGCCCACAACAAGGAAAACATCGCTATTACAGGCGGTGGTAAAATAGAATTTACGAATACCAGCCAATGGTCTGGCGATGTAGATAACACAATCAGGAACTGGAACTATGCGAACACACCTGTTGAGAAGCGCGACGCATTCAGCCTGAATCAAAAGATTACAGTGAGTCTTGTACAGTTTTATAGTTCCAAAAACATCCTTATAGAAGGTGTAACATTTGGAAATTCACCATTTTGGTCAATAAACCCTGTACAAAGTGAAAACATCTTACTACGTGGCGTTACTATTACGAGTATAAGTAGCAACAGTGACGGTTTTAATCCGGAATCAAGCCGTAATGTAATCATCGAAAATAATGTATTCGCAAACAAAGATGATAATATTGCCCTCAAATCAGGACGTACAAATAATGGTAAGTTAAGAGAGAAACCAACGGAAAACATTATTATCCGTAGTAACATATTCTGGCAAGGTTCAGGAATAAGTGTTGGTAGCGAAGCAGCAGGTGGTATTAACAACATTTTTATTGAGAATAACTTCCATAACGGAGTGCATGAAAACGATAGTACAAACCCGATGGGTAACTTGTCTAGAAACGTTTTCAGAATAAAGACAGCAAACAGTCTTGATGCTGTATTTGAAGATATTTTCTTCCGTAATATAGCAGTTGGCGGTATGCGTGAATACCTCTTCCATATAGAGCGGGTGGCTGATCAAGATATGTGGTTCCAGACCGCCGAGATTAGCAATTACGGAACGAAAAAGAACGTTGCCCAAATCCGCAATATAGCGATGTCCAATGTATTTTCAGTTGCAAACCGAGCAACCGGAAATGTAGATAGTACCTTTTCAGGATTTATTGAAACTGAGATCTCTGACTTACGTGCTATAGATAGCCTATACTTTAAAGATATTGATATTACCTCATCGCGCCTTACTAACGGTAAGAATTTAACAGTAAATAACGTAACTAATTTGGAAATGGATAATGTGAGAATTAATGACACCTTGTATAATACGGAGCATTCCATCAGTATAGAAGATGTTGAAGTAAATGGTGTTGCTCTTAATGAACTTTCAACGACAGAAGTGACATCTCATGGTGACAATGGCACCGTGGAAGTAACTGGTCGTGTCGTAACGGATATAGCCAACTATGAAAATATTGGTTCGGTGCGTGTATCCTATGACATTGACAAAAATTTTGCGATTGCAGAGTTAAGCAAGGTTGGAGATGAAGTTCGTTTCAAAGCAACCCTTACAAACGTAGGAGCAGGTATACATGATTTAGCAGTAGTGGCTAAAAATAACAAACTTCCTCACTATGTTGTTGACAACAATTTGGACAACAGAAAATCGGCAGACATGGTATATCACGATGTCAAGACATTTGAAATTGACGTTGAGGGAACATTACGTACAATGGATGTTCGATTTGAGTATGCTCCTTCACTGACACCGTACCATAACGTTCCGGTCTTTATGTACGGCGAAAGTGCTAAGATCATAGCAGTAATTACAGATGCAAAAACTGGAGAACCTGTCGAAGGTGCTACAATCAACGTCAATAATCAAAGTAACTTTGGCGTTGAGGTGGATGGAAATACTATAATGTTGTCTGGTATACGTGACAATGCTATTGTGAGAAATCATATTGTTATCAATATTACCCATCCAGGTTATGTTTCCAAAGAGCATCACTTCCGAAGAGTAGTGAGCGTCCCAGATTCCTCAAGACTAAAAACGATAATGCCTTCTTACAGTTCTTTGATCACGTATAAAGTGGTGGGCAATGGAAACATGTTAGCGACAGCAGATGGTACTTCTATTAACAGCGGTACTAATGTCAATGTTGGCCAGTTTGTAGAATTTACAGCAACTCCAGATCTTGGATTCAAGGTGAAAGGATGGTCGCTAAATGGTGTGTCAGTTAACGACACGAATGATACATACACCTTCACAAGCTTGTCCAACGCAGATGTAATGGTAGAATTCGAGAGGGAAGAAGGAACTTCCATAGTTAGTTTTGATGGTAATGGTGGAACTGGAAATATGGATTCTGCCAAAATAATTAGCAACAAATATGCTGTTCCTGAAAGTAGTTTCATAGCTCCAATTGGTATGAAATTCGTTGGCTGGAGAGTTAACAATAAAGGTGAAGTCTTGGTTCCTGGCACGAATATAAATGTAGATGGAGACTTCACTTTATATGCAGTTTGGGACTATATCATTAAGGTTGATAACGTTTCAAATGGTAACATGCAGGCGAATATCAATTTTGATATCCGTTCCGCTAATGGCCAAGGTTATACGGTTTATATATCTGACAGTGGTGAAAAAGACACATTTAAGATTGCTGATTTTAATTTTAACTCAAAGGGTGCCCATGTTAGAAATCTTGCAAATGGAAAAACATATTTTGCTTACATTGAGTACAATAACGACGGGGTATTTGAACTAAGTAAAATCGTTACTTTGGAGCAACATAAATAGCCTGTAGTTTCAACCATGTGATGATAAATTGCAAATTATACAACTATAAACATTGAGGCATCTTATAACTAATTTTTAGTTATAAGGTGTCTCTTTCTTATTTATTTTGAAACCTATATCAAGATGCATAGATAGCAAATTTCCTGTAAACTATCAGTAAATTGAAACATGCAGGAGTGAGACTTTAACATGCAATATGATGTAAAGAATTCTGATGAATATTTAGAATTACTTGAAGACGATTGGCGAAAAGAGAAACTGTTCGCGATTCGAGAGATGATTTTTGCTTATGCACCGGAGTTGGAAGAGGTGATTCGCTATAAGATGTTGAATTATGGGAAAGATGACAACTACGTCTTTGCGTTAAACGCGCAAAAACATTATGTCAGCCTCTATGTAGGAACAATAGATAAGGTAGAAAAGGCAGAATCCCTATTAGCAGGCTATAATTATGGAAAAGGCTGCATACGCATCAAAAAATTTATAAAGATTGAAGAAACGGGATTGGAACAATTTATCCATAAAACACTTGATATGTGGCGTGCCGGAGAAGATACGGATTGTTAAGAATTTTGTTTTCCCGGCTGGAAATGAAAATAAGGAATTCTGAATATTTTCATCCACTGGACCACCTAAAACCATTAAATTGAACGACCTGTTAACCTGACGGAATCACGAATTTCGTCAGGTTTTTTTGCATTCTGTCCCTTGTTAAGTCAAAGTAACATGTGTAAAAATAAAGATAATTTATATTTTTGTATAAGTATACTTTACTTTTATAAAAGGTGAGTTTATAATTTGATTCAAGAGGTGATGGTCATGAAGAAAGATTTTGGTGATTCGATCTCAAATAAGGTGTATGAATATCGTGTACTCGCCAGATTGTCTCAGCAAGAATTAGCAGAGAAAGTCGGGGTTTCCAAACAAACCATCTTCGTGATGGAAAAAGGAAATTATGTTCCGACTTTACTATTAGCTTTTCGAATTGCCGAATTTTTTAATGTTGATGTAAACGAGATTTATAATTATGTGAAAGGGAGTGAGAATGGTGATTGATTTTTCAGATATTTCTAATGCTATTTTTGGCCCGTTAAAGTCTTGGGCTGAACAATCGCAAGGAAATTGGAATATTCTTATTGTTAGTGGTTTTTTATTGGTTTTTGTCGGAGGGATTCTAACAAACGTATTACAGAAAAAAATGGGCGAAGCTGACGAAAGAACAGATCAAATAAAATTAAAAAGTGCCTTCATAATGTTAAGTGGAATAGTTTTGTGCGACGTAATTTTCCCAAAAGAATATATGTGGCAAATTTTCTTCTTATTTAAATATTCGCTTGCATTCCTTGCCTCTGCAGTCTATTTAGCTATTCGATATAAAAAAGATTTTATTGGTTAAAGAACTAAACACGGTTATTCAGGGCCTGACCCTCAGTGTGGTAATGCTTTACTGTCTCGGGGACTAGGCCCTGTATCGACAAAATTCGGGGAGTCACTGTGACCGGACTTGTTGCACTTAAAAAAAGAAAAAATTTAGTTGTCTGAACAGAGTATATTGATTTTGGAGAATAGTAATGGTATTCTTCAGGGAGTCTTTTGGTTTAAGTAAGACTCTTTTTTATATTCTGAAATGTGGGCTTGTCCTTCAGTTCTGTATAAGTTTACTAGATGGGGTCTGACATCAAATCCGCAGACTCCTTTTGGCGATGGAAAAAATAGGGGAACGGTAGAACGGTCCACATGTTTCAAGAAAGTGGTGTGAATGATGAGTAAAGGGTATGTTGTAACAGTTTTTTCTTCTGTTCAATGGCTTATATTTATTTTTGCTAATACAGTGGTTGTCCCGATTTCAATAGGAACCGTGTTTGAGGTGCCTCAAGATACGATTGGAATGATGCTAAGATGCTCTTTAATCCTTACAGGGGTAGCTTGTATGTTTCAAGGATGGATTGGACATCGAATGCCCATTATGGAAGGACATTCTGGGTTGTTATGGGGCGTTATATTAAACCTAGGGCTCACTGCTTCTTCGATGGGAATGAGCCTATCTACGATTGGTGGAGGGATTACGACTGGGATTCTACTCGCTTGCGTATTTACAATCGTTTTAGCAGCATGTAATGGTTTGTCACTTTTTCAATCAATCTTCAGTCCAATGGTCATGTCAGTCTATCTTTTTCTGTTAACCTTCCAATTGATTTTTATCTTCTTTAAAGGAATGTTTCCTTTAACAAAGGATGGGGTATTAGATATACCGTTGAGTTTATTATCAATGGGAATTGTAATTCTAGTTGTGATTATAAAACTTAAAGGCTCTAAATCTATTAGTAATTTCTCGATTTTAATAGGATTAATGATTGGATGGATATTGCATGATCTATTGTTTATGGATGTTAGCCAAGGGGCTTTAGAAGCATCCTCGATGTCTTTCACTTTATTTCCTATCGGAGAACCAAATCTAGAGTTTGGGATTATTGGCGTGACATTCTTCGCAGTGGTAATTAATTTGAGCAATACATTTGCTTCGATTGAAGCAGCCGGAAAACTGATAAACAAAGAAACCCCACAACATAGATTTCGTAATTCTATCTATGTGACAAGTGTTTTTACGGTGATTGGTACGGGATTTGGGCTAGTTCCTTACACACCATTTACATCTTCAATCGGATTTCTACAAAGTACAAGAATATTTCATTCGAAACCGTTCCTTATCGGTGGTGGGTTATTAACAACAATCGGACTGGTTCCTATATTCGGATCATTCCTTGCAACCATGCCAATTTCAGTAGGAAATGCGGTTTTATTTGTTGCCTATTTACAATTATTCGGTACAGCCTTTAGCAGCCTTAATGGGAAAACGTTTAATTCTAATACAATTTTTCGCTTGGCAGCACCAGTTCTCGTTGGGATTAGTATCATGAATATTTCACCAACCGTTTTCTCTGACATCCCACTATATATACAACCGTTTATTAGCAATGGTTTAATTATAGGTGTTTTATTATCAGTTGCGTTAGAGAAAATAGTGAATTGGAATGTATTTGAGACAGTCGAATTGAATAGGTAGTGGACATATACTGGAATGATTAGAGTGCCTGACCCCCAGCGCGGTAATGCTTTACTGTGTTGGGGGTCAGGCCCTGTCTATTGGTTTATCGACAAAATTCGGGGAGTCACTGTGACCGTACATTCCGGACTTGAAATTGCCATGTCATAAGTAAAGTAACAATTAATAAAAGTTCCAATATATTCATTATCGATTCCTGTTTCATCCAGATGGTTAACAGACCACCTGAAATCATGACAATTGTGCCAATCAAGAGCCAATAAAAGTGGAATTTCTTAGCCAAAATAAAGCCGACAATCCCGAGAACAATCGTTACTGTAATAACCATGATCGGACTATTCGAATGCCCCGTACTTGTATAGGTCAATACGCCATTTCTCCAATTGGGTTCAATTTCAAGATTAATGACGGAAGTAAATAGTTCATAAAGAATTAACCCTAGAGTCATCAGACCTGCTATAACCTTCCAGAAGGTTCTTTTGGCCCATGGTAACCTTATTCCCATACAGATACCAAATGCAAATAAAATCAGGGTGGGGGTAAACAAGGCGTGTAACAAAAATCGCACATAGCTGAAACTCTCCAGCACATTTCCTTCACCGATAAATCTTCCTATCGCAATGATCAAGTTATCATAGATAAGTCCAATAATTACGAATAAAAGTAAAGTGGTGAGATGTAATCTTCCTTTTTTAGCTAAAAAAATCCCCCAAACAAATAGACAAACATAACTGTTTGCAAGGAGAAAGTAAAGAAAGGATACCATAGTGACCACATCCTTTTTTTCTATTTTCACCTAATTTTTCATAGTTACTCTTTTGGATAGTAAATTTAGATTCTGGTGCCTGACTCCCCGATGCTTAGAAAAATAATTAGAGTTGTACCTATAAAAACATTCAGTATATTTACCTATATAGCATATATGGTATAATTTTCCTATATACTAATTAATTCAGGGTGATTTCCATGCAACTTCTTTTAAATCAAAATGAAATTGATGAAATCTGGAGAACACTCACCTTAATACAAAAATATGGAGTTAAACGAAAAAGTAACATATGGGTGCAAGAGGTTTGGCATATAAGGGGGATAATAATATGGCTAGTCCAATTACTATTTTAAAAAATAATGAGATGTTATTTGAAGCAAACAATATACAAGAAGCAGCAAGATTTTTAGCGGAGCAACTTAATTCTACAAAATATAAATTTTATGATCACATTGAGAGAGGATATGTTTATAATATTCCGTTCTATATTAAAGAAAATAAATATAGATTTATTGCACCTAAAAATATTGCAGTTAATCGTCGTAGAGAGCTTGAGGAGAGTGGGCATAAAAATGCTCGTCGATTTTGGTTGATACCTGCTAACCCAAATGATTATGATGTTGAGGGAGCATTTAGTTATTATGATACGATAGACTGGAAACGCTCCTTCAAATACGAAAATGGGGATATTATATTTATTTATCTATCCGGTAGTATTAAGCAAATCCGTTATAAAGTAGAAGTAATCGAAGGAATTGTAAGAGATAGTAGTATTGTTTATGATGATACTTTCTGGTTAGATGAAAAGAAATATGAGCAGTCGCTAGAATACGAACGTTCACGCATTCGATTACTGGATAAAGTTGATACTCCCGAGCTTTCTCTTGCTCGTTTACGTGATCATGGGCTAAAAGGGAATATTCAAGGAGCTATGAAACTGAATGAAGGCCTGCTAGATTATATCAAGTCGTTTTTTGAACACGACTTGACGGAAGGATATTTTCCAGAGGAAGTTCCAGAATCATTAGAAGAGGGAAAGCGTAAAACCGTTAGTGTTAATGTGTATGAGCGGAATCCAATTGCCCGAAAAAGGTGTATGGAACATTATGGTGTTCAATGTCAAATATGTGATTTGAATTTTGAAGATACATATGGAGAAATTGGTAAAGATTTTATACACGTTCATCATATTATCCCTCTACATGAAATACGACAGGATTATGTTGTAGACCCAATAAAAGATTTAATCCCAGTCTGTCCAAACTGCCATGCAATGATACACCGTAAAGAAAATGGTGTCTATTTAACTGTAGAGCAGTTAAGGAAACGGATATGTAGTAATTAAAAAGAGAAACACAAAATAGTAGATTACTAACAAAAGTGAGGTGTGCCCCTTGCTTGAACAAATAAGGTTATGGAAAAGAAAACAAGGATCCCTGAATGAGTCTGCTTGGCTAAAAGAAGGAATCAAAATGTACCGTGATTTGTTACAAACAGAAGAAGACAACACAGACTATAAAGTTGAGCTTGCTAAGTTGCTAGTCCGGAGCGGGGAGGACGAAAAACTAGTATATGTGAATCTAATGAACGCGAAAGACCTGTTCGATGAGGTGTTAGCTCTTTTTCCTGACGATACGAATGCCTTATACAGGATGGGACATATCCATTATGAAACACAGGAATATGAGAAAAGCGTTGAATATTTTACAAAAGCGATTCATTTATCATTGTCCAAAATCAGACTGTTCCGAGCATATGCTACGATGGCAAAGGCATTTTATATACTAGGAGAAGATCTGGAAGCCATTCGTTATTTGGACAAAGCAATAGAAACAGATGAAGAACATAATTTCAGTAGTGAAATAAATGAAGTGAGAGCATTAATTACACAAAAAGGTCAGCAAACGAGGGCCATTCGGTATCCGGATGGTGCATACATACTTGCTACTATTGATGACGTAGAAAAAGTACAAATGGAGAATGAAACGAATGATGCTACATTAGATATGTCGCACTTACGTCCTAATTTTTCAGGTCCAGTAGACGTCGCAATTTTACAACGAAAAGAAGCAGAGGTATTGAAATATCTAATCGAAAAAGTTCGATTTGTTTCAAAAGAGGAACTGGTTCAATATGTGTGGCAAGAGGACGAGGTACCTGCGCTCTCCTCCATTAAACCGATTATCTCCAAGATTAATCGAAAGGTAAAGAAGTGCCTGCCAGAGAATTCACAGAATCCAATTGTGAACAAACGTGGGCTCGGTTATAAGTGGAGTTCCATTGAAACGAAAATCATAACGGTTCTATAAACGTACCATTTCTGAAGGTTGGCTTACTGCCAACCTTTTCTTTTTATACTAAACCAAACAAATAACGAGGAGTGGTAATGATGAAGAACATGTTTGTATATGGAACATTGCGCAAAGGAGAAGGTAATGCTCACTACCTAAAAGAGACAACAAGATTAACGGAACAGTGTTGGATAAATAGAGAATTATATGATACAGGATATGGCTATCCAACGATGAAACATTCCCGTTCATCACGTATGTATGGGGAACTTTACGAAGTAACTGATCTTGAGTTGAAGCAAATTAATCAGTTAGAGGGATTTCGTGAAGGAAGAACAAACAATTTATATGAAAGAGTGGAACAAATGGTTTACACCGACAAAGGTCCAGTCACAGCGTATGTGTATATTGCGGGTCAAGCTAATTTGCTAAACAATCGAATCCCCGATAGTGATTGGAAGGAGTACAGATTACTAAATAAGCAACGTAGTACGGTACTATATTTTGCTTACGGAAGCTGCATGGATCACAAACGGTTTATTCGGCATGGTGTAGACCACTATTTTCAAAATATGGTTGGGGTAGGGATTCTTGATAACTATTCCCTACGATTTACACGTAAATCAAAAATGGATGGAATGGGGCGTGCGGATATCGTAGAAGAGGTCGGCCGAGTAGAAGGTAAGGTCTACGAAGTCCCATTTGAAGCTTTGAAAAATTATCTATACCAACGTGAGGGTGCACCAAATTCCTACCGTGCTACCTTTGTCACGATAAAACTAAACGGTAAGGACACACAAGCCATTACTTTTACTGTTAAAAATAAAAATGAAGAAACCGCCCCACCAGCAGATTATGAAGAGGAAATTCTTCGTGGAGCAAGAGGGTATTTGTCAGAGGATTATATCTTGAAGTTGAAAGCTCATATGGATGGTTTTACTGATTAACCTTTAGTAGTAGAGGAATTTTCTAAGAGTAGCTGGTGAAATTATTTAAGGATAAATCGAGCTTATCTCAGTGAAGGAAGTCCTTTAAACCTAAATAATAATTTTACAGAAGGATGTGCTCTCTAGGTAAAAGCGACAATGCTTAGTAAAGTAACTTTTGGAGATGGAAAAAAGAAGTAAGTTTTTCAATAAAGCCTACCTCAGGAATTTTATGTTAATATTGGAATTTATAATGACGAAACACTTACAGATGTTGAGAATCAATGTTTGTAGGTGTTTTTTATTTTGTTCTACTAGGCTGGTAGATTATGCTCTAAAACGCTTTAAAAATAAGTTTAACTTGCTAATTAAAAGGTAGTTAAAGACGAATGAGTTAAGTAATGTTATCTTTATTGAACTTACAATTTTCTACTATCTAATATTTCTATTGTAAAAAAATAACTATTATTTACGTTGGGTAAATTTGTAAATTAATATGTAAATTAATAGAAATTGTTAAATCAGTTAATGGATTCCTTCAAAACATTTTACATAGTGTCTAGTATATATAGGAGAAAGTGTTAATAATTTTTAATATATAGAATATTGTTAATAGTAAAAGTATTGTTTGTTATGTCAACAAAAATAGATTCAATAAACTTTATTATTGATATCTATTTTTATCCTTTTAAGGAAACAAAAATTATAAAAAGGGGTGTAGTGTAATGAAAACAAAATTTTTAAGGGTCTCAGTAATAATTTTGATTTTTTCATCTATGTTAATTTTCACAGCTTGTGGTAGAGGTGGGAATTCAACAGGAACCCAAGGCTCAAGCGGAGACGGAAATGAAAATGTTTCCAACATTAAATTAAGTTTTAATTTAGGTTTAGATAGTAGTCAAGGGGAAGCTTCCCAGTTATTTAAAAAAAGAGTGGAAGAACTTACTGAGGGAAAATTAACAGTTGAAATATACCCGAATCAACAGTTAGGAGATATGAGAGAACAAATAGAACAGGTTCAAAGCGGTGCAATTCAAATGACTCTTCAGGGAACATCAACTCTATCGAATTTTGCAAAGGCACTGGAATTCTTAGAATTACCATTTTTATTTCCTAATGATGAAGTAATGTGGAAAGTATTATCAGGAGAAGTAGGACAGGAGGTTTTTAGTGAATTAGAAGAGGCAAATATGGTGGGATTAAGTTATTTTACCCAGGGATTTAGACAAATGACAAATAATCAAGGACCAATCCATTCCCCAGAGGATGTAAAAGGACAAAAAGTCAGAACAATGCCATCGGATTTATTATTAGAAACTTGGAATAACTGGGGAGCTAATGCAACAGTTATTGACTTAGGTGAACTTTATAATGCATTACAACAGGGAGTTGTAGATGCCGAGGATAATAGTATAGAAACAATAACTAAGATGTCAATCTATGAGGTACAGGAGTATTTAACAATTTCTAATCATAACTTTCTACCATTTGCATTTGTAGGAAATAAGGATTGGTTTAATAGCCTTCCTACAGAAATGCAAGAAGCGGTTCGGACTGCAGCACTGGAAGCAGGGGAATTTGGTATTGAGTATATACGTAATACGGAAAAAGAAGCGATGGAAAAACTTAAAGTGGAAATGAAGATTAATGAGTTAACACCTGAAGAAATTGAAGTATTTAAAAATGAATCCAAGTCAGTATATGAAAAATATTCACAGGATCCGAAATCCAAAGAAATCATAGAAAAGCTTCAAAAAGCTGTAGAAGATAATAAATAAATTCTATAGTAGGAAGGATATATAAGATGAAATGGATATATAGAACAGAAGAATTTATTTGTTTCACTCTCATAATTGGTGCAACCCTTGTATTATTCATAAATGTCATACTACGAAATCTTGGTATGGGTACATCTTGGTCAGATGAATTTATTAGATACAGTTTTGTCTGGATCACTTTTCTAGGTGGGGCAATCTGTGTTAGGATCGGTGCCCATGTCTCTGTTGATTTAATAGATAATTTTTTAAAAGAAAAAGGGAAAAAAATCATCTTTGTTCTATCTTCAGTAATAGCCTTAGTCTTCCTTGCTGCGATGTTTGTAGTAGGTGTTGAACAAGTAATCTTTACTTTAAACAGCGGTCAAACAACACCAGGACTTAAAATACCTATTTATTTTGTATATTTAGCTTTTCCAATAGGATTCTTCATGATGGCATTCCATTATATTATTCTTTTAATTAATTTAGCTCGTAATAAGACTGAGATTGTAAAAAGCGATCATTCAGCTGTGTAATTGGAAGGAGGTTATCCATGATAATATTGTTAGTCACACTAATGTTTGTGTTTTTATTACTACGTGTTCCAATCTTCATTTCTATTGGACTATCTTCTTTTATCGTTCTGTACTTTGGGACAGATATAAATCTCACTTTATCAATACAGAGATTTTTGGGAGGGTTGGATCGATTTGTATTAATGGCTTTACCATTATTCATTTATGCAGCTGAAATAATGGTGACAGGAGGGTTATCGAAAAGGATTTTAAATTGGTCGAAATGTCTTGTTGGTCATATCACTGGAGGACTAGGGATGACAACCCAAGTTTCAAGTATGTTTTTCGGTTCATTATGTGGATCTAGTCCGGCAACAGTGGTTGCAATTGGAAAGATTATGTATCCAGAAATGATTAAAGAGGGTTATTCAAGAAATTTTGCTGCAGGATTAATTACAAGTTCTGGTTCAGTTGCATTATTGATACCGCCAAGTTTAACGATGATTGTATATGCAAGTGTGGCGAATGTATCTGTCGGAGAAATGTTCATGGCAGGTGTTGGGTCAGGCATTTTATATGGTCTAGCATACATTCTGTATATTTACTACCACTCAAAGAAGAATAAACTAGTTGCTGAAAAAAGAGTTTCATTTTCTACGCTCATTAAACAGACAATTAAGTCTTTTTGGGCATTATTAATGCCAGTCATAATTTTAGGTGGCATATACTCCGGCATTTTTACTCCTACAGAAGCAGCTGGTGTATCAGTTATTTATTCTATTTTAGTTGCAATGTTTATTTATAAGGAGCTCGATTTAAAAGGTTTATATCAAGCTTCTATTAGAGCAGTTATTTCCTCTGCTCAAGTCTTAGTATTGATATCCTCTGCTTCTCTTTTAGGTTGGTTATTAACAGTTTTACAAGTACCACAAATTTTAGCGGATTCGTTGTTAAACAATATACATTCTGCTTGGATATTTTTATTAATCTTGAATGTTATCTTGTTAATTGTTGGTATGTTTATTGATCCAACAACGGCGGTAATTATTATTGCCCCTTTAATTCTTTCTACCGCGGTCGCTTTAGATATTAATTTAGTACATCTAGGAATCATAATGATTGCTAATTTAACAATTGGCATGTTTACCCCACCGTTTGGGTTAAATCTATATGTCGCTATGGGTATCACAAAACTTAGATTAGGTGAATTAATGCCTGGATTAACAAAATTTATCATTATTAGCATTTTGGCACTGTTAATCATTTCTTATATTCCGGAAATTACTATGTTTATACCGGAACAATTATATGGATCAAAGTAATTCCCTTTATTTAATTTGATTGAAATTGAAAGATTGGATGGTGGATTGAAAAATGGATTATAATAGCGTGAATAATGATCAAAAAAGTGTATCTTTTGTCGGTGTTGATATAGGGGGGACATTCACAGACATAGTCGTACGTAAAAATGATGGAACCGTCGTGGTTCGAAAGGTTTCCTCAACTCCGGATGATCCTGGGCTTGCGATATTAAATGGTATTTCTGAAGTATGTGCTACGGAAGGCATTAATCCTGAATCTATAATAGAATTTATCCATGGCACAACCGTAGCAACAAATACAATCTTAGAACATAAAGGGGCTCGCACAGGCCTAATTTGTACGAGTGGTTTTAGAGATGTATTAGAAATTGCAAGAATCCGTATGCCAGCGTTATTTGATTTAACATGGTCAAAACCAACTCCACTTGTAAGAAGACAATTCCGTGTAGAAATAGACGAGAGAATTGACGCTACAGGTGAGATTGTTAAAGAAATTGATAAAGAAAGTGTTTTCGAGGCAATTGATAAATTGGTTAATAATGGTGTTGAATCAGTAGGAATCTGTTTAATCAATTCTTATATAAATCCAATACATGAAAAGATAACTGAAGAAATCATAAGAAATAGATATCCAGAATTACCCATTACATGCTCATATCAAGTGCTACCTGAAATCAAAGAGTATGAAAGAACCAGTACAACGGCAGTGAATGCTTATATTCTCCCTAAGGTTCAAAATTATATAAAAAGGCTTCAAGCTGGTTTGAAATTACGTCAGATAAAATCGCCTTTGTTAATTGTAGCCTCAAATGGTGGTGTAGTAAGTGCTGATATTGCTGCTGACTACCCCGCAAAAATTGTTGCTTCTGGACCTGCAGCAGGAGTCACAGGGACAGCAAAATTACTAGAAAGTATGAATTTAAAGAATGCTATAACTTTTGATATGGGTGGTACGACTGCGAAGGCTTCAATTATTGAAAATGAAGAACCGCTTCTCGCTAATGAATACGAAGTTCGTGAAGGAATTTCTACACCAAGTCGTTTTATTAAAGCTGGAGGATATTTATTAAAAATACCAGCCATAGATATTGGTGAGGTTGGAAATGGTGGTGGTTCAATAGCATGGATCGATAAAGGAGGAGCCCTGCAAGTAGGTCCTATAAGCGCCGGTGCTAATCCAGGTCCTGTTTGTTATGACATTGGGGGTAAAGAACCGACAGTAACTGATGCAAACTTAGTACTGGGTTATTTAAATCCTAATCATCTGGGAGGAGGAAATTTATTATTTAATTTCAAGAAGTCTGTAAACGCTATCAGAGAAAAAATTGCGGATCCATTAGGATTATCGGTAGAAGAAGCTGCATACGGGATTAGGCAGGTAGCGAATGATAATATGATCAGAGCAGTACGAGCAGTAACTATTGAGAGAGGAAGAGACCCAAGGGATTTCTCAATGGTAACATTTGGTGGAAATGGTGGAGTACATGGTGCGGACATTGCCGAATCACTTAGTATATCAAATGTTATTGTACCACAGTTACCTGGTGTGTTTAGTGCTGTTGGATTACTTTCTTGTGACGTTCAACATGAACTTGTATCTTCAATTTCTGGAAACTTATTCGACATGCTCGAAAGTATTCGAGAAGTAATTCAAAAATTATCGATTGAAGGAATAGAATTACTGAGCAAGGAAGGTTATGAAGGGAAGAATGTTGAATTAAAATTCTCAGCTGATTTGAGGTATATAGGGCAATCATCTGAATTAAGCATCCCTTTTATTGTTGATAATTTAGAATTTAACGATTTGAAAAAACTAGAAAATGATTTTCGGAATGAATATAAGTACACGTTTGGCTATGACACTGGTGAAGTAGTCGAATTAGTAAATATAAGACTGACTGCAAGAGGAGTACGTGAGAACGCACTTAATCTTGCAAATATGCAAGTTAATAAGGAAAGGATTGTAACAAAATCTTACAAACGAAACGCATATTTTGGCAAAGAATTAGGTTACTTGTCTACTAGAATTATTGATCGTTTAGACCTAACAACTGAAATGAAGGAAGGACCAATTATCATAGAATCATATGATTCTACAATTGTTGTACCTCCTAGTTCTTTTGTTTCTTTAGATAAATGGGGAAATGTTGTCATTCATACTAATCATTTAGTAAGTCAAACTGAAGAAATGGATAAAATAGTCAAACAATAGGGAGGATAAAATGGGTATTAATCAAATAGAAAATAAGATTGATCCAATTTCATTTGCTTTAATAAAAAATGCACTTGATCAATTGGTTGATGAAATGGCATATACAGTTATTCGAACTGCACGTTCAGAAATAGTGAAAGATGTTATGGACTTTTCAACTGCATTTTGTGATCGAAAGGGGCAGATGATGGCTCAAGGGAAGACAATTGCATTACACCTTGGTGCAATCCCTGATGCCATTGAGGTTATTTTAGACATGTACGGGGATGACTTACACCAAGGAGATGTTATCATATTAAATGACCCGTATATGGGTGGAATGCATCTACCTGATATTTTTATGTTTAAACCTGTATTTTATAATAATGAATTACAAGGTTTTGCAGTCTCAATTACTCATCATACCGATGTAGGTGGACGTGTGCCTGGATCAAATGCAAGTGATTCATCGGAAATTTTTCAAGAAGGATTAAGAATCCCGCCAACAAAACTTTATGATAAAGGTAAAGAAAATAAAACGTTATTTAGTATTATTGAAAGAAATGTCAGGGTTCCAGAATTAGTAATTGGAGATTTACGTGCACAACATGCTGCTTGTGTTGTTGGGGAACGTGAATTTTTAAAGCTAGTGGAACGGTACGGATCAGAAAATATGGTTATCTACATGGAAGAGTTATTAAACTATGCAGAGCGTTTGACTCGGCAGGAAATCCGTAAATGGCCAAAAGGGTCATTTGAATTTACGGATTATATTGATAATGATGGTTTTCAAAAAGAACCGATCCCAATTAAAGTAAAAATCACAGTTCATGAAGATTCTATTACAGTGGACTATGAAGGTAGCTCGCCTCAAGTAAAAGGAGCGATTAATTCAACTCTATCATATACGAAATCATGTACTTATCTAAGTGTCAGATGCATTTTAGATAAAGATGTTCCTAATAATTTAGGAGTGTTCAGAGCAATTGAAGTTAAAGTCCCAAAAGCTTCAGTGTTAAATCCAGAATCACCTGGTGCATGTGCTGCTAGGGCATTAACGGGTTATCGTGTAGTAGACACCATGTTCGGTGCTCTTTCTCAGATTGTTCCTAGTCGTGTTCCTGCTGCAGGAGAAGGTGGAAATACAGTAGTATCAATCGGCGGTTATGATGAGTCTAGAAAACCATTCATTATAGTTGATATGATATGTGGAGCTTGGGGCGGAAGACCATATGCAGATGGTGTTGAAGCTATTACAAATCCATCTCAAAACCTATCGAATACGCCAGTCGAAACTCTAGAAGCAAAAAAACCAATTAGAATTGAAAAATATGAGTTTATTCGGGATTCATGTGGGGCCGGAAAATACCGCGGTGGCTTGGGGATATTGAGACAATACAGATTATTAAATCATGATGCAGTAATCCAAGTTCGTGCTGACCGAGTTAATATGCCCCCATATGGATTAATGGGTGGAAAACCTGGAGGTAAATCCAAAAACGTACTTAATCCAGATACAGAAAAAAAGATAATGCCAGGTAAATTTAGTATGGATATGAAAGAAAGCGACGTGTTTCTTCACGAGCAGGCTGGTGGAGGAGGTTTTGGAAATCCGTATGAAAGAGAAATTGAACTCATCATTGAAGATATAAAAGATGAAAAAATAAGTTGTGAGTATGCTTTAAATGAACATTGTGTTGTAATAAATCCCAATACTTTAGAGGTCGATCATGAAAAAACAGAATTATTAAGATCACAATTATCTAACTAAAACTTCCATTTTTTGTTCTCTCTGCTCGATCATTAGCAGAGGGATCTTATAAAAAAACAGGTGAATAAATGGGATATTTTCTAGCTATTAGTGCGGGATTTTGTTTTGCGTTAAATTATATATTTATTAGAAAAGGAATGGCCAATCAAAAAGATAATGGCACCTTTATTACCATGATTCAAAATTTTATTTTTTTTACAATCATATTTGGAATATCTCAGATAGTTAATCCGACAATAGAGGAAATAAGTCTTAGTGCGTTTTTTAACTTTGTCATAGGTGGGTTCCTAGTGTTATTTTTAGGGAGAGTGACGTTGTTTGAGGGAATTCGCAAGCTAGGTTCTGGTAATGCTGTTGCCATAAAAAATAGCTCTCCATTATTTACGTTTATAGTAGCTTATTTATTTCTTGGTGAGAAGTTAAATTTTCAGGATAGCATTGCGTTTCTAATGATATTAGGTGGAATTTATTACTGTATATTTAAACAAATTATCGGGGTTGAAAACAAAAAATTTAATAGCAATGGTAAGAAGTTAGGAGTTATCTTTGCTTTATTATCAGCCGTTTTTTTTGGTATTGGTGATATATTTAGGAAGTCAGGAATGGCTGAATTTAATGATCCAATTGCAGGTGTTTATCTTGGAATTATCGTTGCAAGTATTTGTATGACTATTATGTTTTTTTGTACTAAAGATTTAAAAGGAAGAGTACATGAAGTATATCAATCTATTAATCGTAATTATATGCTTGCGGGCGTCATGACAGCTATAGCCATGTTATTATTTTATGCTTCCTTACAATATATACAAGTTATTTATGCAAGTATTTTGGTAAGTTTAGAACCAGTATTTACTGTTGTTTTGATGAGCTTTATGCTAAAAAATGATGATAAATTAAACAAACATTTACTAATTTCAATTTTGTTAATCTTTATTGGAACAATTATTTTGGTTATTTATTAATTTTGTATTAGGCTTTCAAATTGACAAAAGTGAAAATAGTCTTGTGTATTTTAACTTGGCTTTGATATTGAAAAACAATCGGCTTAAAAATGTTACAAAGGTAAAAATAAGTTTTGGAGCAAAGTAAAGTTCAAAACATCCCACTTTGATTTTAAAAGCCTCTGTTATTCAGTAAAATAAGTATCATTTAAAGTAGCCTATAAAAAAGGGCTATTTTTTTTCGTACATGTGCAAATATATTTTACTATCATATCGTCACAAATCTTTCACATATAGAGATGCCCCTTTTTCTTGAACCCCTCTCTATAACAAAGTCGAGGGGTAGTTCAAATTTGAGAAAAGGTCCAGGTATGCTATCCCTTCGACATGAAACTTAGACTGGGACGAGGGACCTGTCCCTCTGTCCCAAAGGAAGGAATGTGATGTTGATGGCAAAGTATAGAATTGTGAAGACTGATTTTTGGAAGAATCCGGTTGTTTCGGAGGAGATGACGCCGGAGGATAAGTACTTCTTTTTATATCTTCTAACCAATTCCCACACAACCCAAATTGGAATCTATCGAATTACGAAAAAAGAGATGGCTTTTGATATGGGTTATTCCATTGAGACGATTCATGCGTTGATGGATCGCATGATCAATCACCACAAAATTATTCGTTACAATCCCAAAACAAGAGAAATCGCAATTAAAAACTGGGGAAAATATAACTTGCAAAAAGGCGGGAAACCGGTTATCGATTGTGTTGTATCAGAACTGGAAGAAGTGGAAGATACGACGCTGATTGAATATGTAGCTGAAAATATTGATCGAAATGATATTTTTACGATCTATGAATCTTTTTATGAAAATACTTCAGACTGGGACGAGGGACCTGTCCCTGTGACCCAATCGGGGTGGGAAAAAGAACCTCAGATTCAGCACGCGAACACACGTTCAGACGATACGTTGACGACTCGTGGTACGATACGTGGGCAAAAAGAAAAACGAAAAGAAAAAGAAAATAAAAAACAACAACATGCTCTTTACCTGAATATAGATCGTGAATCTAAGACAGAGGATATTCAGGAGATTGTGGAGTGTTGGGACCAAAACGGCTTTGGGTTGAACAATGTGAACGCCAAGGAGCAATTGTTAGCTTGGTTGGATGATTCTAGCTTTTTGAATCCGAAAGAGGTGATTTTAAAAGCGATGGATATTGCCTGCGCGAACAATAAGCGAAGGCTAAACTATGTAGTTGGAATTCTGAAAAACTGGGATAACGAATCGTTACTCACGGTTAATGAAATTGATTTGTATAACGAGGAAAAACAGAAATCTGTTAAAACCATTAAAAAGGGTAGAGAAATTCCGACTAGCTATCATTTTGATCCAACGGCAGGTGAGGACTGATGAATTTTGCAGAAACTGCCTATTTAGGATGTTTGATTAAGGCCAATTATTTAATTAAAGATACGGTGATTTATCCTGAACAACTAGAGGGTACCGTTCATCAAGAATTAATGCGGCGGATGGTTGACTTTAGTAATGCAGGTAAAAGCATAGATTTGATCTCTCTAACAACTATGCCCGATCTTGAAAACTTCGGTGGTATGTCCTATCTATCGAGCCTGCTTTCACATGCGGATATTGAGAAATTCGAAGAGTTTGAGGCGTTGATTATTGATCTATGGAAAGAGCGGGAAAAGAAGAACATCTTGACGTTAGCTAGTATGGGAAATTGGGAGATTACGAAGGTAATTAGCGAATTGGATAAAATCAACCAGCTGAAGATAAACGATCATACGCCACTTGATAAGGCATTGGTCCAGATGTATGAGGCTCCATGGCAGGAGCAGGAAGTCATGAAAACGGCCACCTCCGGAATCAAAAAGCTTGATGAAATGACGGGAGGTTTCCAGGATGGAGAGGTTACGATTCTAGCAGCAAGACCATCAATGGGAAAGACTGACGTAATGCTGCATTTTGCCAAGGAAGCGGGCTGGGCAGGGTATTTGCCGATTGTCTTCTCACTTGAAATGCCTGAAAAACTGATCACCACTAGACTAATAGCTTCAACTGGAGGATATAATCGTTTGAAAATGAGGGATCCTCTAAAATTGTTAAGTCAGAATCAAAAGGATCGTTGGGCAGATATTATTGGCTATCTGAATGAAACAAATATCCAAATTTTTGATGGTGCCGGTCAAACTGTTTCAGAAATGAGAGCGAAAACACGGAAGATGCTTCACCAGTTTCCAAACATGAAACCAATCATTTTCATAGATTATTTGACACTAATCCACTCGAGTGAACTGTACGGAGGCAACGCCCATCTACAAGTAACGGAAATATCTAGGAATCTCAAAACAATGGCGAAAGATTTTAATTGCCCCGTGATTTGTTTGGCACAGTTAAATCGTTCTGTCGAGACAAGAGCTGAAAAACGTCCTATGATGTCGGACATTCGGGAATCCGGAAGCATAGAACAGGATGCTGATGTGATCCTTTTCCTCTATCGCGAAAAGTATTACGACAAGGAAACAGAAAATCCATTCCTTGAAGTCATTGTCTCCAAAAACCGAAACGGTCCAGTAGGAACCATTCAAGTTACATACAACGAATATACAGGGATGATTGAACAATAATTGCAGTAGGCCGAGGGGCTGGGACACGGAACCTCCGTCCCAAAAGGGAGAGAACGATATGAAAGTAAGAGATTTATACATAGATGCGATTTGCTACGAAGAAGTCAGTCTTGCCCATTACATTCATCATATACTGCAAGAGGGCATGGTTTCATTGGAGGATGACGAATCTAAATTGGATCTTAATGCTGCAGACCACGCAAAGGTGAGGGAAATGATTGAACAAAATGTATTAGGCTTTCATAAGATCGGTGTATACGCATTGAAGAAGAATCAGCATGAGTTTGTATTTATATTTGCCGAGTTTGAACAAGAGGCGATTGAGTTCTTCGCCAAAACGTTTAATCAAACACCACTAAATTGTCACCCGTATTCACTTAATACACAGCTGCTACGAGAACATAGAGTGACGACGTTTTGGGAAATGAGGAAGGAACATTTGGTCTTTCCAGCGATAGCGGGTTTTTATGAAAGGTAAGGACTAGAATTAGGTGATCGTTTTCGTGAGAGAAATGATCCTGTCCCTCTGTACAAAGTATTCTGACCCCTTTCCCCGATTAGACTTGAAAAAAATAAGTTCGCGACAAAATTCGGGGAGTCACTGTGACCTAAACTTTGTGTGAGTATTGCTCTGTATCCCTAGAGCCTAACCTCAGCGCTGTAATGCTTTATAAGCTGGGGGTCAGGCCCTTTTATTGATTATCGACAAAATTCGGGGAGTCACTGTTACCTATACCGTAAAATAAACAACTACCGAAAGCACTATTGATGTAATCGAAATCGCAATGAGAGGTCTAATTGCTCGTTCACGGACATCTTTTAAGCTTACGTTTAAGCCTAGCCCTACCATTGCTGCGGTTAACAGCCATGTGGTAAGGGTGAAAACGAAATTCATTATATCATCGGACAATGGAATGGAGTAGCCAAATACGTAGCTTCCTAGAATACTCATGACGATAAATCCTACCAGGAACCAAGGGAATTCGATTTTTGCCTTGCCGGTTTCATTGTTGTTATTCTTTCTTTTCATGAAGAAAATTAATATGAAGCAAAGTGGGATGAGAAGGAAAACACGGCCTAATTTTGCTAGTAGTCCAACAGCGAGTGCCTCTTCTCCACCAGGTGCAGCTGCGAGTGCTACATGGGCGACCTCATGAAGACTTGTTCCAGACCAGATTCCATATTGTATCGCGTCAATCGGTAGAATTGGTCGTAAGATTGTGTAAATAATAGCGAAAATAGTTCCTACCAAGGCGATTATCCCAACACTTATTGCAGTATCCTCATCTTTTGATTTTATAATTGGTGCAACCGCTGCGATGGCAGCAGCCCCGCATACGCCTGTTCCAACACCGAGTAATAAGGAGATTGTTTGATCCGCTTTTAGAACTTTTGCTAGCCACATAATAGCAAAAATTGCAAACATGATTACTAGTGCATCCCGTACTAATAGGCCAATCCCGTCGTTAAGTACCATCTCGATGTTTAATTTTAAACCATACAAAATTATAGCGAGTCTTAGCATTCGTTTCGATGAAAAGGTTATACCTGAACGAATGATTTCAGGAAATCCAAAAATCTGCCTGTAGACAATTGCAATAATGATGGCACATGCCATTTGACCTACATTACTAAATCCTGGTACAAGTGCTAATAAGTACCCTAGAAGTGCTATAAAAAATGTAAAAGCAACCCCACCAACCAATGCTAATTCCGGTTTTGTCTTTTTTATTGGTAATTGTTTTAATTCAGCTAACGCCATATGTACACCTCCTACTTTTACTATAATAGGTGACTATGTATAAGTAAAATAAGTGTTAACTATAGTTATGATAAGTGAATTGTTATAATAGATGGAAGGAAAGGAAGTGGAAAAATGGATCAGCAATTACAAGTATTTATTATGGTTGCAGAAAAGAGGAATTTTTCGCGAGCAGCTGAGGAGCTTCATATGACTCAACCTGCAGTTAGTCAATATATACGTACTTTTGAGGAAAATCTTGGGGTTCGACTTCTTGAACGAACAAATAAATATGTGCAATTAAATAAAGCGGGCGAGATTGTATACCACCATGCAAAGGAGATTGTCGGATTATATACACGAATGGAGAAACTATTGGATGAACTAACAAATAAGGTTAGAGGGCCGTTGTCAATTGGCGCGAGTTATACATTTGGTGAGTATGTCCTTCCACATGTGTTAGCAGATATGAAAACGGTGAATCCGGATGTTCAGCCAACAGTTAAGATTGATAACACAGAAAGAATTGTTGAGTTGGTGAAAGCACATCAACTTGATATTGGAATTATTGAAGGTCATGTCAAAGAGGAAAAGAACCTTGAAATTGAGGGATTTGCAGCAGATCGTATGGTGATTATTGCTTTACCAAACAACCCATTGGTTGGTGAATGTGGTGAGATGGAGTTAAAAGAGCTTGAGGCGCAACCGTGGATTCTTAGGGAAGAGGGCTCTGGAACAAGGGAAGCTGGGGAAAAGATTTTTGAACAACTTGGGATTGATCCGAAGAATATTATGACGTTTAGTAGTACACAGTCAGTTAAGGAGGCTGTGAAGGCTGGACTAGGAATTAGTTTGTTGTCAGAACTTGCAGTAGCGAGTGAGCTTAAAAGTGGTGATTTGAAGATAATTGATGTGAGTGGATTACAGTTTCCTAGACAATTTTTCATTGTTTTGGGTTCGCCGTTTCGTACGAAGGTTTTGGATGAATTTGTTAGATTACTAAAGGCAAAGGGAAAGAATTTAAACAATCGTTCTAACCAAAAACTTGGCACAGATAGGTCGTTATAACCACAAGTGGTCCGTGAAAAACACGGTACTTATATAATTGGAGTGATGATCCTTGGTTTTTTTAAGATCCGAATGAGTTCATGTAAGATACAATAAAACATTCACGGATGTTGTTAAGTCAGCGTTTGTGGGTGTTTTATATTGTACGATAATATTAGGGAGGCTGAAATAATAGTGAAACAGCATATAAATAGAGTAGATTTGTTTCTGTGCTTATTCGATCAATTCAAAAGACCTTTAACTGCTGTTTTTTAGGTCTTAAACTAGTTCTGAAGAACTTATTTCGTATATCGAAATTTGTCTAAATGATAGGTAACCTACTCTATTAAAATATCGGTGGAACTGAATTAGTATTATAGATGAAGCAAAAAACAGGGGGGTATATTCTTGAAAATGAAAAAGAAGGTGCTTACAATTTCTTTGACAGGTTTGTTGGCTTTGGGAGGAGTAACTGCTGTAGCTCTGCCAGCCAGTGCGGTGGGCAACGGGCCAGGTACGGGAAATGGCGCCATTCAAACATCGATTCTCAATACATATGACAGCATGGTAGATTATCTTAAAACGCAGGAAGCTAAGCAGGAAGCCATGGAACTTGAGGTAATTGGCCAAACGGTAAAAGGACGCGATATTTACATGGCGAAATATATTTCCAATCCTGAGAATCCTACCATCCTTTTCCTCACCCAGCAGCACGGAAACGAGCAGTTGACAACTGAAGGCGCGCTTGAATTTATCAAGCATCTAGGGACTTCGAAGACGATGGGGGTTCTGGAAAATGTCAATATTCTTGTCATTCCGATGTTGAATGCGGATGGTGCAATGGGAGATGTGAACTTCTCGCTAGATAATTACTTGGCCAGTGGGGATCGTCATTTGACACGCTATAATGCGAACAATGTCGACTTGAACCGTGAGCATGACAAGGCGGTAAGCGACATGCAGCCTGAAGCAAAATCCCTGCATGAAAATGTATTACAAAAGTACGACATAGACTATATGATTGATCTTCATCACCAAGGGACACGCAGTGCAGTGGATGACAAGCTGGTTTCCGGATCGATTCTTTACCCGACCAACCCTAATGTGAATCCTGAAGTTCTTGAAGGCTCCAAGAAGTTGGGTGCTATTGTATATAACACTCTTCAATCCACTGGTTGGGGACATATTGGAAAATATGTTGGCGGAAGCGGGGAAAACATTGGAAGAAATGGCGCTGCTCTCCGCTATGACATTTCGACGCTTCTGTTTGAAATGCGCGGCATGTCTGACCATTACATCGAATCATATGCACTTGGACAGAAGAGTAATGGCTATTTGATTAAACAAACAATCCTTACATTGGATTCCACAGTAAGAGCGATTGCGGATGGTTCTATTGAAGAGGCGGACACAAGCTTCTGGGATACACTACCAAATCAATATAACATGTCAGGCGAAGAAGAAGCGGAAGCTGACGAATAGAATTTAATAACCCCAATACCCGTTTTAAACCTTTGCAGGTAAATAAACGGGTATTTTTCTTTTTGAAGAGAAAGGAGTCTTGCTGCCTGGTTTTCTGGGAGTTGACCAAAATAATGGTAATGCTTAGCAGTTTCGGGGTCTGCGCTTTTTATTGGCCCCATTCAATTATTTACAAAGCCAGAAGGTAGAAAAGGGCCACAGGAAATAAATCGAGTTTACTTAATTTTTTGTAGAACTTGAATAATAAAGACAGTTTTAAAAGACGAAATGGAAATATTTTTTGTAAGATATCAAATTTTTTCTCTATAGTGTAATAATATCAATCGTTAATTTTAAACAAGTGTAATTGACAATCTATGTTAGAAATTGAGCGCATTGAACTACTTCCTATCTTAGTTGCTATTTGTTTAGGTGTAGTAAAAAAATAGGTGTAATGCCCTTAACTGTATAGGTTTTTAATCTTATTGATTTTACAGGAAGATACCACATTTTGTGGTATCTATTTGTGTGGCAGCATCTTGGTAAATAATAATTGGAAGGTTGAAAACTATATTTTATCGAAATAGTATATTTAACATTAGTAAGATTTTGAATGTATAAAATATATTGACAATTTTAAATAGTGATAATAGAATTTAACTAAACTGGGCTAGCCAATAGCCCATTGACCCACTTTATAAGGAGGTGACACGATAAGATGAGCAAGTCTATTTTTTCTGGCGTTCGTAGAACCGAAAGACTATATGAAAAAATCGTAGAGCAGATTCGAGATTTAATACAAGAAGGAAAATTAAAGCCTGGCGATCGGTTGCCAAGTGAACGTGAGTTAGCTGAGGATCTAGGTTGCAGTCGTACTTCATTAAGGGAAGCCTTTAGAGTTTTAGAGTCTGAGGGGATTGTAATATCAAAGCCAGGCGGTGGGAGATTTATACAACACTTTGATCAGGGTTTGGTGATGGAATACCGGTTTAATCCTGTAGATATGTTAGAGAAAACTGCGATTTTATACTTTTTAGAGGCTAGAGAAACGTTAGAACCCAAAATAGCAGAATTAGCTAGTTTAAGGGCTAATGATGAGGATATACAAAAAATTGAAAGCGTTCTAAGTAGGATGGAAGAAAAGCTTAAGTTTCCGAACGAAGCGGTGCAGGAAGATAGCAACTTCCATATGGCGTTAGCAGAGGCAACTAAGAATTTTGTTTTTGTCAGTATGATGGAAACCAATTTAAATTTGGTTCGTCAAGTTCGAAAACAAACGTTGATTTCACCAGACCGTTATGCTGAATCATTAGCTGAGCACAGAGCCATTTTAGAGGCTGTAAAAAATCGTGATGTTCGAGCTGCAGTCGTTGCTACCAACATACATTTACAAAGTTTACGCAAAAATGTGCTTAAAAATATACAAATTTCTAAGCCGTTAGAGTAATCATAAACTATTTGAAAAAAATGGCATACGAAAGAAGGTTTAGTAGATGAAAATCGCACTGTTTAATGATAATTGTCTAGGCATTGTTAATGGAGAATTCATAATTGATATTAGTAGTTTAGTAGAGTGGAACAAAAATGAGCCTCAAAAGTCACTTGTAAAATTTATGGCTAATTTTGAAGAAAAGAGAAACGAAATAGAAGGGCAATTAAAAACATTACCCTCTTACCTTTTAAAGGATGTTTCATTGCGGGCACCTGTGCCAAATCCTAGTAAAATCGTTGCGGCACCTATAAATTATGTTCTTCATCAAGAGGAAATGAATGTGGCTTTAACAGTAGATCGTTTAGGTTTCTTTTTGAAAGCGCCGTCATCAATTATAGGTCCAGATGAAACGGTTTTATTACCGTTTAAAGACCGAAGAACAGACCATGAAGCAGAAATTGCTTTCGTAGTAGGACGTGAAGCAAAAGATGTTCCTGCTTCAGAAGCAGCGGATTATATTTTTGGATATTTTGCACTAATGGATATTACAGTTCGTGGAAAAGAAGATCGTCCTTGGAGGAAATCTTTTGACACATTTACTCCTATAGGACCATGGATTGTTACAGGTGACGAGGTTGAAGATCCTAATAACTTACAGATGAAACTTTGGGTGAACGAAGAAATTCGACAATCCGCCAATACTAGCGATTTAATTTATGATTGTTATAAGTTTTTGGAAGCTGCTTCAAAAGTAATGACCCTTTATCCAGGAGATATCGTAACAACAGGTACACCTGAAGGGGTGGCACCGATTACCAAAGGGGATACTATCAGAATTAATATTGAGAGAATTGGAGAGTTCTCCGTGTCTGTTGACTATAAAGAGGATGCTGAACTTACAAACAAGGTAAAGGTTAACCAAATATAAAGTAATATGGAGGGATAAGCATGTCAGAACATAAACTAAAACTCAAACTAACACCAGAGTTAGTAGATTTCCATCAGGAATTAGATGATTTAAATTTAGGACCACTTTGGTCTTCGGTATTTAGTCCTACACAACCTAAAGCAAGAGCAATACCTTACTTGTGGAAAAAGCAAACAATAGTGAATCAACTTGAAAAAGCAAAAAATTTACTAAGTGTGGGTTTGGGATCAATTGATCGTAGAGCCGTTTATTTAATCAATCCAGGTATGAAACATCTGCAGCCTCATGGTTGGGGTGGGGCTACTCAAACCTTATACGCAGCGGTTCAAGCCATCAATCCTGGTGAAGTCGCTCCATCACACCGTCATAAAACATCAGCTCTTCGTTTTATTATGGAAGGCCAAGGAGCAACGGGGTCTGTAGATGGAATTAAATATAATTTTGAACCAGGTGATTACATGATTACTCCTGGGTGGACGTGGCATGACCATGCAAATGAAGGAGACGACACAGTACTATGGATGGACTGTTTAGATATTCCATTCCTCCAAGCATTAAGCACTTCATTTTTTGAGCGTCATCCTGAGGAGAAGCAGCCTTTAGAATATCCTGATGACTATAGTACAAAACGGTACCAGGGAGGAATGGTTAGACCAATATCTGATCGCAAACCTTCTCTAGCACCACTTGGAAGATATAAATGGGATTTAACGAAACAGGCAATCGATGGCCAATCTGAATTTGAGCCAGATGTTTTTGATGGGTATGCAGTTGAGTATATTAACCCTTCAACAGGCAAAGATGCTAACGGTAGAATTGGAGCGAGGATGCAAAAACTTCCTATCGATTTCAAAGGTAAAGCTCATCGACATGTTCACAGTTGTGTATATTATGTTCACAAAGGAAGTGGTTACACAATAATGGATGGACAGCGATTTGATTGGGAAGCAGGTGACTTTTTTGCATTACCAGCATGGGTTTGGCATGAACACGTAAACACATCCCAATCTGAAGAGGCGTTCTTATTTTCTACTAATGATCTGCCTATTATGGAAATATTCGACTTTGAAAGAGAAGAAGCCTATGAGGAGAATAATGGCCATCAGGAAATTAAGGAAGTATTTAAGCCAGAATTAGCTTAGTTAAATCAATGTATACTTGGAATTTAATATTTTTAACGAGGTGAATACAATATGTCGAATGAAGCAGATGTAATTGTCGTCGGAGGTGGGATTGGCGGTCTTGCAGCAGCCTACAGTTTAGGGAAAGTAGGTAAAACAGTTATTGTACTAGAACAAGCACCGCAATTCTCTGAAGTAGGAGCGGGATTGCAACTAGGTCCCAACGCATTAAGAGCCTTAGACTCTATGGGACTATTAGAAGAAGTTTATAAGTATTCTGTCCTCCCTAAAAGGCATGTATTTATGGATGCAATCAAAGAACGAGAACTCTCAGCCCTCAACTTCGGGGAGGGTTTTCGTGAACGATATGGTTACCCTTATGTAGTTATGCATCGTACGGATTTACATAGCGTTTTGCTTGAAGGATGTCGTTCGTTAGAGAATGTCAAAACTTATGTGAATCATAAGGTGTCAACTATTGAGAACCTCGATAAAAGTGTTAGGGTAACATGTGAAAATGGCAATATTTATTATGGTGGTTTCCTTGTCGGAGCAGATGGGTTGTGGTCTACAGTTAGGAAATTTGTTGTAAATGATGAACCGGTAACATCACAATATGTTGCCTATCGTGGGACCGTCCCGATGGATGAAATGAAGGTGCAAATTGATTGGGACGAAAAGTATACGTGGATTGGGCCAGGGTTACATATGGTACAGTATCCAATACGAGAAAAAAAGGTCATAAATCAGGTGGCCGTGTTTAAAAGTACACGTTATGAAAAAGGTCAAGCGGATTGGGGAACACCAGAAGAACTTGATGAGGCATTTAGTAAATGTTGCCCAACACTTCAACACTCGTTAAAGTATATTAACCGTGATCGTAACTGGAAAATGTTTGATCGAGAACCAGTTTCCAATTGGACTGTTGGACGCGTAACTCTACTTGGTGATTCAGCGCACGCCATGCTACAGTACTTGGCACAGGGTGCCTGTCAGGCCCTCGAAGATGCATGCTGTTTAACAGAAAAGATACTTACGTATCAGGAAGATATTGAAAAAGCATTAATACAATACCAAAATGAAAGAATTCCAAGAACTTCAGCTGTTCAACGAGGTGCTCGGACTTGGGGAGAAATGAAACATGCAGAAGACCCTGTGACAATCCTATTACGAAATACAGTTATGTTAAATCGGACAGAAGACGACTTTAAATATGTTGATTGGCTCTATAGCGAAGAAGCGTTCATTGCAAAGTAACCCAAAAAAACATTCTTGGAGGATATAATTATGAAATTTACTGGCAAGAAGTATATTTCTTTAGTAAGTATAATCATGCTTTTGTCCGTTTTACTAGTTGCGTGCAGTAGTGAAGGAAGTTCTAACACTGGAAAGTCTTCTTCATCTGATGGAGATAAAGCTACAAGCGAGGGTGTGAAGGAAAATGTCATTCTAGGTACGCACCCTCAAGGATCAGCTTATAATTCTACCAGTGCAGGGATAGCTAAGGTGCTAAGTACAAAGTCTTCTATTAAAGCTTCAATCAAACCTTATGCTGGAACAAATGCTTTCTTCCCACTATTAGATGATGGACAAATTGATATGGGTCTAAGTTCTGCGCCAGACCTTGTTTGGGGAATTAAAGGTGAATTTGGGTATAAAAATGCTCATAAAAATATCCGTACTTTAGTAATTGGAAATTATCCCCCTACGAATGGCTTAATTGTTAGAAAAGATTCAGGTATATCAAAAACTGCTGATTTAAAGGGTAAAAGGATAGCGTCAGGTTATGCTGGTAATCAGGTAGCACAATCTCTCGTAGAACTACATCTGAAAAGTGTTGGTTTAACGTGGGATGATGTTGAAGCAGTGCCAGTAGCATCACCAACTGCAGGATTAGAAGCACTTCGAGATGGAAGAGTGGACGCTGCAATGGGATCAAGTCCACTTACAGCTGCAGCAATTGAAACGGATGCCGCTGTTGGAGGTTTAAAAGTTTTAAATATTGCAGATGTATCACCGGAGGATTTTGATAACTTCCCTGAAGAGGTAGCTGCGGAGGTTGCTGAAGGTATACCTGGTTCAAGACCTTTTGTGTATCAAGGTGGTGGATTCGTGGAAGAGCCTGTGATTATCTTTGAATATCCCGTTATTCTTAATGCGTCTACTAATATGAGTGAAGAGACTGCATATGAAATTGTAAAAACGCTTTTTGAAAATTATGAAGAGCTCCATCCTGTATTTTCTTGGTTAAAAGAATGGTCTGACCAATCTATGTTTGAAGAGAAGCCACCAGCACCATATCATCCAGGCGCTATCAAATACTTTAAAGAAAAGGGCTTATGGACAGAAGATGCAGAAAAATATAACGAGGAGCTTTTAAAACTAGTTAACTAGAACTCTATTGAAGAAATGGGGTATTAAACCTAATGGCACGATATCGAAATCTAAGTGGGGTGACTTCCGTTATATGGAAAGGTGCCCTCTTCCTTCTGGTTAGTATTGGTCTTTTATATATTTTGGGTGTTCATCAAAAGTTAGGAATCTCACTTTATAATGAACAGTATATTGGATTGTTTTTTGCTTTAATAATGTTCTCAGTTTTTATCGGTGTCGCGGCAAGAAAAGGGGAGGAGGGCACAAAAGTTCCCTTATATGATTGGGTCCTCGCTATAGTTGGCTTAATTGTTGGTTTGTATTTGTTCATTTATTATCCTGTCATTGTTTTTGACTTTGCTTATATAACTACGGAGCGAGTTATTGTCGGTTTAATTTCCGCCTTATTGGTTCTAGAAGCATTAAGAAGAGTAATTGGTTGGATTTTAGTCGTAATAGTAGCCGTTTTTATTAGTTATGCCTATGTTGCTCCATATTTAGGTGGACCTTTAAAAGGGAATGCAACGGATACAAGCCAATTGTTTAACTATTTGTACTTTGATGCTAGCGGTGGAATGATTAGTTTAATTGGTATAGCAGCCACAATTGGTTTTGCTTTCATACTTTTCGGGCAAGTCATGCTGCAATTTCGCGGTGGAGATATTATGAATGATATAGCTTTATACTCCTTCGGTAAGTATCGAGGTGGAACAGCCAAAGCTTCGGTGTTTGGCTCTAGTTTAGTAGGAAGTATCACGGGAGGTCCGGTAACGAATGTTATTCTAACTGGATCCATTACAATCCCGTTAATGAAAAAACACGGCTACACTGGAGAACAAGCAGGAGCGGTTGAATCTGTTGCATCTACGGGTGGACAAATTATGCCGCCAGTAATGGGTGTTGCGGCCTTTGTTATGGCAGAATATCTTGGTGTACCTTATGCAGAAATTGCTCTTGCTGCGTTAATCCCGGCTCTTTTATTTTACTTCTGCTTATTTTCTCAAGTTGATTTATTAGCCATTCGAAATGGAATAAAAGGGTTAACAAAAGGCGAATTGCCAAAAAAAGAAAATTTGAAGAAGGTAGTATTAATAATTCCTTCCTTTGTTATATTAATCTATTGCATGTTTGTAAAAGGATATACAGCTCAAATTTCAGGAATCTATGCTACTGCTACCGCATTAATATTTTTAATGTTACAGCCTCAAGTTCGAAAAAATTGGCTTAAACTTATTCACAATGTTTTTGTTGATACAGGTAAAACACTTATTGATATAACAATCGTGTTAGCGGCAGCTGGGATTATTGTTGGTGTTACTGGTATTACCGGACTTGGTTTTAATCTTGCCATGTTGTTGGTAGCTGTCGGTGATCATGGTCTATTTGTTCTCTTGGCTGTTAGTGCATTAGTTGCATTTATTCTTGGTATGGGAATGCCTTCAGTTGCTGCCTATACGATGGTGGCTGTGCTCATTGCTCCAGCACTAGCAGATATGGGAGTAGAGCCAATAGCCGCTCATTTATTTGTGTTTTATTTTGCGATTCTTTGTAATTTCACACCACCAATTGCCATGGCTTGTTTTGCTGCCGGTCCGATTGCCAAAGCATCCCCAAATAAAATTGGTATAGAGGCAATGAAATTAGGGATTGTTGGTTTTATAGTTCCATTTATTTTTGTCTACCAGCCACAAATTCTTTTATCAACTAATTATCAATATGGTTGGGTAACGTTTATAATTTCCGTCTTGTTTGCTCTATTTTCCTGCTTTTTACTTGCAGTATCGATTGTCGGTTATTTTAAAACTAAGTTGTCCTTGCCACTACGTATAATTTTCTTATTGCTTTCTGTGTTGATTTTTGCACCAATAACGATTTTCGATTCAACTTTATTCTTGAATGGAGCCGCCACACTCTTGTCCATCATTTTGTTGGTCATTACAACCATTCATAAAAAAATGATGAGCTCTGTAGAAACTGAAGTTGTCTAAAATAATTTCAAGAGGTGACTCTGCATGAATTACTCTAGAAAAACTGGTCCGCTCGATGGTGTACGAGTACTAGATATATCAACAGTTATTGCCGCTCCATTTGGAGCAACACTTCTGGGGGATTTTGGAGCTGAAGTGATTAAAATTGAAATGCCAAATGTGGGAGACCCCCTTAGAAACCTTGGCCCGTATAAAGACGGTGAAGGGCTGAGATGGGCAGGTATCGCACGAAATAAAAGATCAATCACCGTAGATTTACACAAAGAAGAAGGAAAAGAAATTTTAAAAAAGCTAGTAGCTAAGTCAGATATTGTGATTGAAAACTTTCGCACAGGGACGCTTGAAAAATGGGGAATTGGCTATGAAGAATTAAAAAAAATAAATAATAACTTAATCATGATACGAGTTACAGGGTACGGACAGACAGGTCCATATTCCCATAAGGCAGGCTTTGGGACACCAGCCACTGCGTTTAGCGGATTTACATATCTGCATGGATATCCTGATCGTCCTCCAATAAGCCCATCTTTTTCTCTAACAGATTATGTAACAGGCATTTATGTGGCGTTTGCTGCCACTATGGCATTATATCATCGAGACTGTCATGAGGAAGGGAAGGGTCAGTATGTTGACATTAGTTTATATGAATCAATGTTTAGAATGATGGAGTTTTTAGTTACCGACTATGACCAAACAGGAACAATTAAGGAGCGATCCCCTGGATTAAGTGGACATTCAGCACCTGCTGGAAATTTCTTAACAAAAGATGGCCACTGGGTAATTATTGTTACGAGTTCAGATAAAACCTTTAAACGACTAGCAGAAACTATGAATCGGGAAGATATGCTTACTGATGAACGATATAAAACGAATTCTGTTCGTCTGCAGCGTTTTGATGAAGTAAATGGTATTTTAGCCGATTGGGTAAAAACAAAGACAAAGAAAGAATTACAAAAAATACTAGATGAGAATGGTGTGCCAATGAGCCCTATTTATAGTATTAAAGATATTTTTGAAGATCCACACTATCAAGAACGAGAAAACATTGTCGAAGTAAATCATCCAAGGTTAGGGAAAGTGAAAATTCCTGGTATTTCTCCTAAATTTTCAGAAACCCCTGGGACAATACGACAAATTGCCCCAGACTTGGGAGAACATACAGAAGATATTTTATGTAATCTTTTAGAAATGGATGCTGATTCTATAGAAAATTTAAAACAAAATGGCGTCATATAGAGGGGAGATAGCATAGTGCAAGAAATTGATATAAATATAACAGAAGTCTGCCCGAGAGATGGCTTTCAAAGTATAAATGAATTCGTTCCAACTGATGAAAAGGTAGAAATCATAAACAATATCATCGAATGTGGATTTAAGCAGATAGAGGTAACATCATTTGTCCACCCAAAAGCAATCCCTCAATTGAGAGATGCAGATGAAGTGCTAAAAAAAATTAAGCGTTCAGATAAGGTTAAATTAAGGGCACTTGTACCTAATGTCAGAGGATTAGAAAGAGCCATTGATGCTGGTGTCGATAAAGTCAAATTAATGCTTTCTGCTTCTGATTCACATAGTATATCAAATGCAAATTGCAAAACGATAGAGGCTTTACAAGGTTTTGAGAGATTAGTAAATCTTGCAGATAAAAGCAAAATGAAGGTCTCAGGATCTATTTCTGTGGCATTTGGATGTCCGTATGAAGGAGATATTCCTATTGAACGCCACATCATGATTTGTGAATACTATCAGTCTTTGGGAATAAATGAAATCTCACTTGCTGATACAACAGGAATGGCGAATCCGATAAAAACGAAGGATATTGTAAGAGGGTTAAAACAGTTGTTTCCTACTATTACATTCTCTCTACACCTTCATAATACTAGGGGGATGGCATTTGCTAATGCCTTTGCTGGTTGGCAAGAGGGAATAATTGATTTTGATAGTTCAATTGCCGGAATTGGCGGATGTCCATATGCCCCAGGTGCCAGTGGGAATATTTCTTCAGAAGATTTAATTCACGGATTTGAAGAAATGGGGTTAAATACAGGGGTATCTATAGATAAGGTAATAAATCTAGCACAAGAATTGCAAAATAAATATCCGGAATATTCCGATAGTTTTCTTTTGAAAGCAGGCAAATGTTCAGACTTACAAGCTGCTCCAACACAGCAACAAAAAATAGTAAAGTAATTTACTATTTGAACGGAGAGGTTACTATTGTATAAAAAAACGTTAATAACAAAACAGGGCTCAGTACAGATTTATGACTTGAAATCTTTGGGGAACTTAGGAATCAATGTTGAGAGTCTACCTTTTTCAATTAAGATTTTTTTAGAAGCAATGATGAGGGGGATGAAAAGATTCTCCATTTCAGAAAAAGATCTATTTGATGTTGCTACCAACTCAAATCAGACTAATGAAATACCATTTATGCCATCACGAGTAATTATGCAAGATGCATCCGGGATTCCTGCATTGGTCGACCTCGTTTCTCTCAGGGAAAGATTGGTTTCTGAAGGAGTCAATCCGAGTGAGGTTAATCCAAGTATTCCAGTAGATCTGGTAGTAGACCATTCACTTCAAGTTGATCACTTCGGCACTACAAATGCTATAAAGAAAAATGTGAATCTTGAATACTCCCGTAATAAAGAGAGATATGGTTTTCTTAAATGGGCCGAAAAATCATTTAAGAATTTTCGTGCCGTTCCCCCTTCAAATGGGATAATCCATCAAGTCAACTTAGAATATTTGGCTCATGTAGTTCAAATCACTCATGATAATGGTGAAATGATTGTACACCCCGAATCCATAATCGGAACAGATTCACATACTACGATGATAAATGCATTGGGTATTTTAGGCTGGGGTGTGGGAGGTATAGAGGCTGAGTCTGTCATGCTTGGCTATCCGATTAGTATGTTGGTTCCAAAGGTGGTTGGTGTTGAAATCTCTGGGCAAATGCAAGAAGGCGTCACCGCAACAGATGCTGCATTATCGATCACAAGAGTATTACGCCAAAAAAATGTGGTAGGAAAATTTGTTGAATTTGTTGGACCAGGATTAAAACAGCTTTCTCTTCCAGATCGAGCAACCATTGCTAACATGGCACCGGAATATGGTGCGACAATGGGCTTTTTTCCAGTTGATGATGAAACATTGAAATATCTAGAATTAACAGGAAAAACAAAGACCGTACTTGATTTAGTAGAACAGTATTCAAAAGAACAGGGGTTATTTTACTCGGATTCTATGAAAATACCTACCTATTCTGAAATAATAAAGATTAACTTATCAGATATTGAGCCATGTATATCCGGGCCAAAACGTCCTCAGGACACGATGCCGTTAAGAAAAGTCAAAGCCTCGTTCTTAAGTGATTTTGGTGGATCGATGACAATGGCTAATATATCCCAGAATCATGAGAAACATGAGCTTAAACATGGCAGCATTGTTATCGCAGCTATTACAAGCTGTACGAATACTTCTAATCCAATTAATATGATTGGCGCAGGATTACTTGCTAAAAAAGCGGTTCAACTTGGTCTAACCGTACCATCTCATATTCAAACCAGTTTCTCGCCAGGTTCAAAAGTAGTTACACAATACTTGAAAAGTACAGGTCTATTGGAATATATGGAAAAACTGGGCTTTTATCATGTAGGTTATGGATGTGCAGTCTGTGTCGGTAATAGTGGTAATTTAGATGAAAAAGTCGAGAAAGCCATTCAGGAAAATGATTTATCTACTGTCGCTATTTTGAGTGGGAACCGTAATTTTGAGGGCCGGATTCATTCACTAGTAAAAGCTAATTATCTTGCCTCTCCACCTCTAGTGATTGCTTATGCAATTGCTGGAAAGATAAATATAGATTTGGATACTGAACCACTAGGGAAAACTGAGTCGGGTCAACCAGTTTATTTAAAAGATTTATGGCCAAATACAGAGGAAATAAGAACCTGTATACAAAATTGTATAAATCCGGAATTATTCCTGGATGCGTATCAGAGTGTGTTCGATGGCGATGTTTTATGGAAGAAATTAGACTATATGGAAGGTCCCTTATATAACTGGGATCCACAATCAACCTATTTTAAACCATCTCCTTTTTTCAGTAAAAGAGAAAATGCTTCTCCTAAAGGAAACCCAAAAGAATTTCGGGCATTATTAGCACTTGGAGATTCTATCACAACGGACCATATTTCTCCAGTTGGGTCCATTTTAAAAGAGAGTGCTGCAGGAGCTTATCTCATGAAACATGGTGTGGAAAGTATTGATTTCAATACATACGGTACGAGAAGAGGAAATCATGAGGTGCTCGTGAGGGGAACATTTGCGCATCCTAGACTACAGAATAAGCTAGTAGATAAACTAGGTGGGTTTACGAGACATTTGCCAAGTGGTGAATGTCTGAGTGTTTTTGATGCTGCACAGAGATATCAGCATGAAAATATTCCTCTTATTATCATAGCAGGGAAAGAATACGGAACAGGAAGTGCCAGAGATTGGGCAGCCAAAGGTACCTATTTACTTGGAGTACAGGCAGTAATTGCAGAAAGCTTCGAACGCATTCACCGCAGTAACCTTGCAATGATGGGAATTCTACCTTTGGAGTTTCCTCAAGGAAGAAGCTGGGTAACTCTAGGGTTAAATGGGGAAGAAACATTCACAATCATAGACCTAGACCGAATTTCAACGCCCCAACAAACTCTAAAGGTAATGGCAATTCATTCAAATGGAAAACAAACCATTTTTCCAGTGAAGATGCGACTAGATACTCAAATAGAGATTGAGTTATTCAAACAGGGGGGAATATTTCAAAAGGTTGCCAATGAACATAATAAGAAAAGTACAGTAGATCAAAAGTAAGGCTGGGGAGATGCGGAGATATGAAAGTTAATTTGTTAATCAATAATGAAGAAATAGAAACGGACCAATACACAGAAGTCCGAGACCCAGGTAAGTTGTCGAATGTTGTAGGCTTAGTAGCACAAGGATCTGTACAGCATGTAGACAAGGCAATTCAGGAAGCATATAACACATTTAAAAGTTGGAGTAAGGTTGAATTGGAAGTCCGTATTTCCAAACTGTTAAAAGCAATTCAACAATTTAAAACCGATGCAACATACTTGGCTAATGTTGTTTCTCTGGAAAATGGAATGTTACTGGACGTATCGAAAAGCGAGTTTGCTATGGCAGCTGTTGTGATGAGAAATAGTGCAGAATTAGCAAGGAATGCTCTTCAGACGAAGACAATCGAGGATGAATTCAGCGGAGTCCTGATTGAGAAAAAACCAATTGGCGTTATTGCAGGGATTGTGCCTTGGAATGCTCCTATTGTTTTAACTATGCAGAAGGTTGTTCCAGCCATACTTGCAGGAAATACGATTGTAATAAAACCATCTCCTTTTGCACCACTAGGGGTCACTTTAGCTTTAAAAAACATCGCTAAGTTTTTCCCGCCTGGAGTAATCAATATTGTACATGGGGATGCAGATGTAGGGACGGCATTATCCACACATCCTCTCATTCGAAAAATATCGTTTACTGGCGGAGGAGAGACTGCAAAGCATATTATGAAATCTGCTGCAGAAACTTTAAAAGGAATTCACTTTGAATTAGGTGGAAATGACCCGGCAATTATTTTAGATGACGCAAATCTAGATGAGATTGTATCGAAAATTGTTAATGGTGTTTTTCGTCGTTCAGGACAATTTTGTTTTGCCATCAAACGAATTTATCTCCCTACAACTATGTATGATGAATTTTATGAACGAATGTGTACAATTACGGACCAATATAAAATTGGACATCAATTGAATGAAAACGCAACATTTGGACCTTTGAATAATCCAAATCAATTTCAAAACGTAAAGAGATTACTAGAAAGGTTAGATAATAGTTCCGCAAACATCATGAAGCTAGGTCAGAAGCTAGAACCGGATAATTGGGATAATGGATACTATATGCACCCTGTTATTGTAAGGGATATAGAACCATACCATGATCTTGTCACCTGTGAACAATTTGGACCAATCATTCCGTTAATCGCATACAAGAGTGAAGCAGAGGTCATTCATATGGCGAATGACAGCGAGATGGGATTAAGTTCATCTATATGGTCATCAGATTATGACAGGTCACTTCAGTTTGCAAGAAAAATAGAAGCTGGTATGACCATTATTAATTCTTCACACCAATCTCCTCTTGGACATAAATATATGCCGTTTGGCGGAGTAAAGCAAAGTGGCATAGGAAGGGAGAATTCCGAAAAAATCTTTGAAGAGTTCACAGAGTTTCATGCTATTAATTACTATAAAAGGACCAACTAGGGGGAAGTACGATGGAAAGTCTAAGTCGTTATACAACAGCAGATGCCTTGTTAGAAGCATTTGAAGAGACAGGTATATCCTATTTATTTAGCAATCTTGGAAGTGATCACCCTGCACTCATCGAGGGACTTGCAAAAGCAAAAGCACTAGGTCGACCATTACCAAAAGTCATTATTTCTCCCCATGAATATGTTGCACTGAGTGCAGCACATGGCTACTATCAACTAAGTGGTCAGGCGCAGGGGGTGATTGTACATACGGATGTTGGTACACAAAACTTGGGTGGTAGCTTACATAATGCCGCACGGTCGAAAGTGCCAGTTTTTATATTCTCAGGTGAGACTCCTTCAACAATGGAGGGTGAATTAGCGGGGAGCCGCAACTCGCCAATTAATTATCTGCAAAATGTATATGATCAACGTGGTATAGTAAGGGGTTATGTCAAATGGGAATATGACATTCGAACAGGAAAAAACGTTAAACAACTAGTTTATCGTGCAATGCAAATTGCTAATACAGAACCGAAAGGGCCAGTCTATTTAACTGGCGCTAGGGAAGTTTTAGAAGAAGAAGTTCAGCCAAAGAAAGATCTTTCCTCTCGTTGGAAACCAAAGGAACCTACAGCATTAACAAATGCAGGAATTGAACAAATCATTTCTACGTTGGCCAATTCCAAGAATCCTATTTTAATAACCTCATACTTAGGTAGAAATATGGAAAGCGTTGATTTACTTGTAGAATTTTGTGAATTACTGTCTATTCCTGTAATTGAAAGTAATCCTAGTTATATGAATTACCCGACTGAACATCCTCTGCACATGGGATTTGAGGGTGGTGACCTACTTGATAATGCAGACGTGGTTGTAGTATTGGATTGTGATGTGCCTTGGATTCCCACAGTCAACGATCTAAATGATTCATGTAAAGTCATCTTTATTGATAATGATCCAATAAAAGAAAAAATCCCGTTAGCTTATATACCAGCAGATTTAACCTTCCAAGCAGATTCATACCATGCACTAACACAATTGTTAAATTATGCTAAGCAGATAAACTTAGACCACTATACTATTGAAGAACGTTTTAGTCGACTAAAAGAACGTCATAATTTCCAAAGGAAAGAATGGAGACAGAGAGAAGTGTTTCCAACAAATGGTGTGATAACCCCCGAATGGGTCTCACGTTGTTTAAGGAATGTAATTGACGAGGATACGATTATTTTAAATGAAACAATCACTAGTACAAGTGCTATTTTTAAAGGGATACCACGAATAAAACCAGGGACTATGTTTGGTAATGGAGGATCATCATTAGGTTGGAATGGGGGAGCAGCTGTTGGTGCTAAGTTGGCACAGCCTAACAAAACAGTAGTGAGCCTTACTGGAGATGGATCCTATTTATTTAGTGTCCCATCATCTGTTCATTGGATGTCACGAAAATACAATGCGCCATTTTTGACAATTATTTTTAATAACCAAGGTTGGAATGCAACCAAAATGAATCTCTTAAAACAACATCCCGACGGCATTGCAAAACGTGACGATCATTATTGGGTAAATTTTGACAAACCAGCAGATCTTGCAAAAATCGCTGAAGCAGCGGGCGGGGCCTTTGCCCAAACCATTTCAAAACCAGAAGAATTAGAATCTGCATTAAAGAAGGCGATTGAAATAGTAAACTCAGGCCAGTCCGCCGTAATAGACGTGAAGATGCAGCCAATTTCTTATCAAGAAGATTAAGTCGTTTAGAAAAAGGTCAAGTCTCCTTGTAAACTAATTAAATGTCCAACTCGTTTGGAGAGTTGATCTGCTGTATCTTTTAATGTCTTAATTATTTTTTTATTTACCTTTGAATTCATATCAAAGTTAGAACCGAAAGTTCCAATTACAGCAATTATTTCTTGATTGCGATTAAAAACAGGAACGCCTATACCTGAAAATCCGACATTTACCTCATCTTTTTCAACAAAATAACCTTTTTGTCGAATTGTGTCTAATCTTTCAAGAAATTTATCCTCATCAACTAAAGTATAAGGTGTTCTTTTTTCTAAAGGTATTTGATTTAGTATTTTTTTGCATTCTTCTAAGGGTAAATAAGCCATCAATGCAATACCTAGAGCACCAATATTGAGTGCTCTTTTCCTCCCAACATAAGAGCCTGATTGAATACCATCTGGATTCTCAAATGCAAGTAAGAATTGAATACTTTCCTTTTGCCTAACTGCCATTAAAATCGGAAATCCTAATTCAATATGTACTTTCGAGAGAGTTGCTCCGGCTTCTTTCAGAACATCTTGATTTTCTTTCACAATTTCACCAAATTCTAAAAACTTATGTCCAAGGCTATAATTGTTTTCTTTATCATCATATTGAATAAAACCGCTTTGCTCTAGCGACCATAAAATTCGATAAACAGTTGCTTTTGGTAACTTAGTTTTTTCAACTATGTTTTCAATATACAAAGTTGGATATTCATTGCTAAAGCAATTTAAGACGCTGATTAGCCGATCAATAACACGGATAGATTGCACTTTAATATCTCTCATTCTACTAACCTGCCTATATATTATTTTTTTAGAAGTTGAAACACTGCCTTGTTACAAATCATAATAATATGTTAAATCATATATTCTTGGTTTATTTTTGTCAAACTCCCATATTTTTCCAAATGAGTGAAATAGTAGCACGGTAATTTATAATATATCGATAGTGTAAAAATAATTTACGAATAATTTAGAATTTATTGACATAATACTTAGGAACATATACAATATTTTTGAACTAGTAATTCACCTAGTGAGTTAGAAGGGGGCTGCAAAATAGAAATCTACTTAATTTGTAAGCGTATTCAAACAACCTGCAAGGAGGAGATCATTTAATGAAAGTAGGAAAGAAGCATCTAATCAAAAGTTTAGCCTTTGTTATGGTTATCATGTTATCTCTTGTCGCTTGTAGTAATAGCAATGATGAGACTTCAGGTTCATCTTCTAATGAAAAGAAAAAAGAAGTATATGAATTTAACGTTGGTAACTATGGATCAAGTACGGCAAACATTGGTGCTAATATTTTAGAACCATGGGCTAAATCCGTCGAAGAAAAGACTGATGGTAGAGTGAAGCTGAATTTATTTCATGGAGGAACATTAGGAGGAGCTAATTCTGTTTTAACGGATGTAAAAGGTGGCGTAGCTGATATCAGCTATATGTTCTCACACTATTATGCGGATACCGAAATGTTTCCATTGACATTAGGAGATTTACCATTCCAAGTAACAGCAGATGATGTGCCAAAATATGGAGAAATTATAAAAAAATATACGGAACCCTATCATGATGAAATGTTTAAGGATGTTGTTTCACTAGGATTTTCAACAGGATCTCCATCCTACATTTTTGTGAATAAACCTGTCAGGAAACTTGAAGACTTTAAAGGAATGAAAATACGAGCCGCAAGTAAGAGTGATGTCGAAGACATAAAAGCATGGGGTGCTGTGCCAGTTTCCGTACCTGCACAAGAACTATATGATTCACTTGCAAAAGGCGTTATTGATGGGGCATTTACTTCAGCTACCCAATATCGAGATATGAGTTTATATGAAGTAGCACCATATTTTGTAGAAATTCCTTATAAAGTTATTCAAGTTATGCCAATTATGAATAAAGCCTCTTACGATAAACTCCCAGATGATATTAAAACCATTTTTCAAGAAGATTTAATTCCAGAATTAGAAGGATTATTTAATAAATATTTAACAGAAGATTCAAAGGCCGCTGTCGATGAGCTTAAAGAAACGCTCAAAAAAGATGGAGAAGTGATTCAGTTTGATGATGCAGAATTAGAAAGACTTCAAGCATTGTCCAGATCTGCTTGGGATCAATGGTTGAATGATGCGAAGGAAAAAGGATATAACGGAGAAGAGATGATGAGTAAGTATGAGCAAACGGTAAAAGAATCAGGCTTCCCGGTACCGTTTTATTTTAAATAAGGAGATTGATTTCTAAGTTAAAGTGAGATTTATAGGAAAGGGTAGTAGAACTGAGAAATAGCTTGATTATTTAATTAGTGTCTATTGCCCCTCCTATTTTATTCGCACTGGAACATATAGTTGAAGTCATTCGATAATGGGAGGAAATATGATTATTACAAAAGTAATAGACCGTTCAACAAGTATTATTAAGTGGATTTCGATGATTTGTCTATTGTTTATGGTTCTTGCAACTTTTGTTGGAGTCGTTTTTCGTATGTTTGGTGTACCAATTATAGGTAATGACGAAATTGTCGCGATATTCCAAGTCTTCCTTATTATGTTTTCACTTGCATTTGCCCAATCAGAGGATAGACATATAACGATAGGTATTATTGTAGACAATTTTCCAACTAAAGTTCAAGTCATTATTGATCGAATTGGTTATACTGTAACGGCTTTATTTTGTTTTCTTGTTGCCTATATTTTTTTCAAAGCTGGATATCATAACTTGACAGAATTTCATGAGAAGACACTCCTTTTAGAGTTTCCCCATTACTTTTTAAAATTTATCACTTGTTTAGGCTTTTTTCTGTGGGGGATGGAAGCTGTTAATAGAATTATCAAGTCATTTCTAGGATTAGTGAAGCAAGTCAGCCAGCTTGAGAAGGAGGTAAGTGGTTAATGTCTGCTGAAACAGTTGGTTTTATCGCTATAGTAATCATGTTAGTTTTGATGATGTTACGGATTCCAATTGCGATTTCTATGGCTGTACCTGCAGTCATTGGAATCTTATATTTAGGAAATGAGACCGTACTCTTTACAGCAGTCGAATCCATTATCTTTGACCACAGTTTTAACTACACATTAAGTACCATTCCACTATTTATATTAATGGGAGAAATGCTTAGTGTAACAGGTATTAGCAGCGAGTTATATGCATCATTCCGTACGTGGTTTGGAAGATTAAAAGGTGGTCTCGGAATGGCAACGATCGGGGCATCCACTCTATTCGCAGCAGCATCAGGCTCAAGTCTTGCAAACACTGGTACTATTGGTGTTATGGCTTCGAAAGAAATGTTGAGGTATGGATATTCTAAGAGTTTAACAGGAGGGTCAATCGTTGCGGGAGGTAGTTTGGGGATTCTAATACCTCCAAGTACAGTATTAATTATATATGGAATGTTAACCGAACAATCAATTGGTAAATTGCTTTTAGCGGGTATTATACCTGGGATTATGTTGGCTACATGCTTTATCGTCACGATTTACCTTATTGCTGTTGTAAAACCAGAAATGGCACCTACAATAGAAGAAAAAAGTACGTGGAAGGAACGCTTTATTTCATTAAAAAGTACCATTATGGTCTTTATTATTTTTGCAATCGTAATCGGCGGGATGTTTCTTGGTTGGTTTGGGCCAACCGAAGCAGCAGGTATAGGGGCTTTTAGTGCAATCATTATCGCAATGATTAAGAAAAAGTTGACATGGACGAATTTTCTAGAAACAGTTGTTAGAACGACTAGAACTGCCGGTTTTATCTATGCCACGGTATTGTGTGCTTTCGTATTTAATTACTTATTAACAATATCGAAAGTGCCAATCTTAGTTTCTACTACAATTACTAGTTGGGATGTTCCACATTATCTAACATTCTTGTTTATTGTCTTGTTATATCTATTTCTTGGAGCAGTAATGGATTCAATTGCGGCTATCGTCATCACCATTCCTTTTATCATGCCTATTATGCTAAGTATGGGACATGATCTAATCTGGTTTGGTATCATTATTGTTCTACTTGTTGAGGCAGCACTCATTTCACCACCATACGGTATGAATATTCTAATTCTAAATGGTGTTGTTCCTGAGTTGAAGATAGGTACCATTTATAAAGGTGCTTTAGTTTTCTTACTTCCTATTTTATTTATGATTTTAGTTCTTTATTTGTTCCCTAATCTTGCTCTGTTTATTCCGGATAAAATGTTCTGACGTATATTAGTAAATTTGGATAAAGATTAAGAATCATCGAGGAGTGTTGATATTGAAAGTAACAAATGAGCTTACAAATGATAAAGGTGGTTTGTTTATTACCAAAGAAACGGACTTCAATGAGGTATTTACACCAGAGGATTTCTTGGAAGAACACCATATGATTGCCAAGACAACTAAAGACTTCGTTGAAAAGGAAGTTATTTCTCTTGGTGAGGCAGCAAAAACATTAAATTACGATCTAACTAGGAAAATATTAAAAAAAGCAGGGGATGTGGGACTGCTTGGGGCTTCCCTTCCAGAAGAATATGGGGGATTAGGTCTTGATGGAGTAAGGTTTGCATTAATGAAAGAATCACTCAACGTCCATACAAGCTCACTGACCATGACGATTGGCGGTCAAGTAGGTATCGGAGCTCTTCCGATTGTCTTTTTTGGTACATCGGAACAAAGAGAGAAATATTTGCCAGGGCTAGTTTCCGGTAGCCTCGCTACAGCTTTTGCATTAACTGAACCATCATCTGGTACTGATGCCTCTGGTATAAAAACGAGTGCGAAGCTTTCTGATGATGGCCAGAGCTACATATTAAATGGGAATAAAGTGTTTATTACAAATGCAGGATTCGCAGATATCTTTGTTGTTTTTGCAAAGGTAAATGGAACTGATTTTAGTGCCTTTATTGTAGAAAGAGAATCAAAAGGTTTAACAATAGGTCCAGAAGAGAAAAAAATGGGATTAAAAGCCTCCTCAACCTGTTCTATAAGCTTTGAGGATGTGCAAGTACCGGCATCTAACTTATTAGGAAAGATAGGAAAAGGTCATTTAATAGCTTTTAATGTATTAAATTTTGGCCGTCTTTCGGTGGGGGCAAATTGCTTAGGAACAACAAAAGAAGCTTTAACAGTATCCTGTAAGTATGCAAATCAGCGAATTCAATTTGGTAAGAAAATTTCCTCATTTCCATTAATTGCTCAAAAGTTAGCGGATATTAACATTAAAACATTTGTTTTAGAAAGTATGGTATATCGAACAGCAAATCTTTTTGATGCAGGATTGAGTCAACTTGATTTTGGAAATCCCGATTTAGGGGAAATTTCAAGAAAAGCGATTAGTGAATACATGCTTGAGTGTGCAATTAATAAGGTGTTTGGTTCAGAGACACTCGATTTTGCTGCAGATGAGGGTTTACAGATACATGGCGGATACGGATATATGCAGGAATATATAATAGAAGAAATTTATCGTGATTCAAGAATAAAGCGGATCTTTGAAGGTACGAATGAAATAAACCGTTTATTTATTACCAATACCATTACTAGTCGAATAGCAAAGGGTCAACTCAACCAGTTACAGGAAAGTTTGGATGTCACACTACCAGAAATCGCTGAAGAAATTTCTGAATCTTCTTCTTTAAATAACTCTGCTCAATTAGTTCAATTTTCAAGAAAACTATATGCTTATACCCTTGATAAGGTTATGGATTATTATGGAGAACAATTAAAGCAAGAACAGGAGATAAGTAGTAATCTTGCAGATATGATTATTCAGCTGTATGCGATGGACTCTGCTTTGTTGCGCACAAAAAAAATAATAAAGAAGCAAGGGGAACATAAAGCAGTGTTAGCAGTTCAAATAACCAATACTTTTATCAATGAGTCATTTGAAATTTTAGCTCGATTTGCGAAAAGAAGTCTAATGGCTGTCGTAAATGGGCAAGAATTAACGAATGATCTTTCGACAATTGATAATTGGTTACGTAAGTTTTTAATTAACACTGTTCCTGTAAAACGACGCATTGCAGATAGTGTAATTAATAAAGAAGGATATACCTATTAAAAGCAAAGGGAGATGTTAAAAGAATGATAAGACGTTTAGAAGGAAAAGTAGCAATTGTAACGGGATCTGGGAAAGGTATTGGAGCTGCGACTGCAATTAAATTAGCGGCCGAAGGAGCAAAAGTGGCCGTTATTGATCTAAAAGAGGAATTTGGAATGGAAACAGTTGGTACAATTCAGGCATCTGGCGGAGAAGCTATTGCAGTTGGCTGTAATGTAACAGTAGCGGAAGAAATAGAAAATGCTGTCGATAAAGTAGTATCTCATTTTGGAAGAGTTGATATCCTCGTAAATAACGCAGGTGTAACAAAAGACAATCTTGTATTCAAGATGACAGAAAGTGATTGGGATATCGTACTTGATACCCATTTAAAAGGAAGCTTTTTATTTTGCAAAGCTGTTCAAAAGCATATGGTAGAACAACGTTATGGAAAGATTGTTAATACTAGCAGTTTAGGATCATCGGGTAAGCGAGGTCAGGCAAATTACTCATCTGCTAAGGCAGGTATAAAAGCATTGACTCGCACATTAGCATTAGAACTTGGTCAGTTTAATATCAACGTAAATTGCGTAGCCCCTGGTTTTATTGCAACTGATATGACAAGAGCTACAGCAGAGAGACGTGGCATTACTTTTGAGCAAATGGTAAATGATGCTAGTAAGCGCATTCCAATGCGAAGAGTCGGAAATCCAGAGGATGTTGCAAATGTAGTTGCTTTCTTAGTTAGTGATGATTCTAGTTATGTTGCTGGAGACTGCATTAATATTGGTGGTGGTGAGAGCTAACATTATCGCTAAATTTTAAAACTTTCATTACTAGAATGAAATAAAGGTAGGTTGATAGCTATGTTAGTAGATAAAAGCATTGTCGGTTGCAAGAGTGAGGTTCACGAATTTGAAATTGAAAAAGGTGCTATTCGAGCGTTTGCAAGAGCAATTGGAGACGATAATCCCATTTATCATGATGAAACTGCAGCGAAAGAGCAAGGGTATAGTAGCTTGATTGCTCCACCGACCTTTCCAATGACCCTTACAATCCCTAAACCAGGATTAAGTAATATGGATAAAAGCCGTACATTGCATGGGGGACAGGAGTTTATATATAAGCGGCCGATTGTTGCCGGAGATATTCTACGTTGTGTAAGTGAAGTGGTAGATGTTTTTGAAAAGGATGGTAAAAATGGTGGGAAAATGTTATTCATCATTTTAGAAACGAAAGGTGAAGATTTAGAAGGGAAATATGTGTTTTCATCAAAAACAACTATTATCTATCGTTAAGGAGGATGGCTTAGATGCAATGGAGTGAATTTGAAATCAATCAAGAATTGAAACCGCTTGTAAAACCTCCAATTGAAAAGGTTCATTTGGTTCAATATGCTGGTGCATCAGGGGATTTTAATTTAATTCATACAGATGAAGAAACAGCTAAAAACGCAGGCCTACCAGGTGTCATTGCACATGGAATGCTCAGTGTTGGATATATCGGACAATTACTCACAAATCTGGCCGGAAATAAAGGATTTGTAAGTAATCTAAATGTTCGATTTACAGGCATGATATTCCCGGGAGATGTCGTTACTTGCCGAGCAAAGGTCGTTGCCAAAGATGAGGAAAATAAAACTATCGTCTTTAAGATTTCATCAGAAACGCCAGAAAAACAAGTTATTACAGGTGATGCAACCATCACATTTTATCATTAATAAGAAAGAAGAGGGGTGTGAAAAATATGAAATCTGAACGTATAGCTGCCGTTGTTGGTGTAGCTGAAGCGGATTTAGGAAAATTACCAGGGAGTAATGTGTTGCAGCTTCAAGCACAAGCAGCGAAACGGGCACTAGATGATGCAGGTTTTACAAAAGACGATGTAGAGGCATTGTTCACTGCAGGAAACTGGGCCCAATTTCCAAACTTAATGTTAGGAGAATATTTGGGCATCTCGCCTAAATATACAGATAGTACGAATATTGGTGGTTCATCCTTCGAATCACATGTAGCACATGCAGTAGCGGGAATTAAAGCGGGCCTTTTTAATGTTGCACTCATTACATATGGCAGTACCAATCGAACAAATCGCTATCCATTTCTTAAAGAATTAACTTTAACGTATGAAGAGCCATTCGGATTTCCGACTCCAGTAGGGCACTATGCAATGGCTGCGATGCGGCATATGCATCAGTATGGAACAACCTCAGAACATCTTGCTGAGATCGCAGTCGCAACGAGGAAATGGGCAATGTTGAATGAGAAAGCTCAGATGCAAAAACCGCTTACTATTGATGATGTTCTTAATTCTCCCATGATTGCTGAACCTCTCCATTTACTAGATTGCTGCTTAGTTAATGATGGAGGTGGGGCAATTGTGGTCGCCTCTGCCGAGGCAGCTGCAAGAGCAAAGAACCGACCAGTCTGGATCTTGGGTCATGGGGAAACGCATACGCATAATTCGGTTGCACAAATGCCGGATTTAACTGTAACTGGAGCCCGTGAATCTGGGAAACGTGCAATGGAAATGGCAGGAGTTACTCACGATGAAATTGATATCGTGCAAGTTTACGATTCTTTCACGATTACTGTTCTATTAACATTAGAATCTCTTGGTTTCTGTAAGCCCGGAGAAGGAGGCGACTTTGTAAGTAACCAACGAACAGCGCCAGGTGGCAGTTTCCCTTTAAATACAAATGGAGGAGGTCTTTCATACTGTCATCCAGGAATGTACGGTATTTTCTTAATAATCGAAGCAACTCAGCAATTACGAGGTGAGTGTGGTGCACGACAAGTCGAAGATGCAAAAATTGCATTAGTTAATGGTACCGGCGGTACGCTTTCCTCTACATCTACTTTGATACTGGGGAGGGATTGATATGGAACAACGTAAACCGAGACCATTAGTCGATAATGACAATCGGACATTTTGGGAAGGTGTAAAAAATAACAAACTAATCATTCAATATTGTGAGGATTGCAAGAATCATATCTTTTATCCTAGATATCTCTGTCCACACTGCTTCTCTGAAAAGATCACTTGGGTTGAAGCTAGTGGAAAGGGGAGAATTTACAGCTATACGGTTGTTCATAGAAATGCACCACCCTTTGATAAAGAAACACCATATGTGGTAGCAATTGTTGAACTTGATGAGGGTGTTCGAATCGTTAGTCGAATAAAAGGGAACCGAGATAAAATTAGTATTGATATGCCTGTTACAGTTATTTATGAAACAATAGATGAAGAGTTAACACTCCCCTATTTTGAACTATCGTAATTAGTCAAAAAAAGGAAGGAACCTTCTCTTCCTTTTTTTTACTATTTGATAAGTTGAATTTAAAAGTTGAAAGGTTGAGAGCTGAATATGCTAACTTCGTGTTATGGTAAATCGATACCTCAATTACTTGAAGATGCCTATAGAAATTTTCCAGACAAGGAAGCTTTGTATGATGGGAAGCACAGATACACCTATCGAGAGATGGAGATGATCTCTACTGAGATTGCTTCTGGCCTTAGTTTATTGGGAGTGAAGAAAGGTGATCGTGTAGCAGTAACGTTACCTGTATGGTCTGAATTTGTTCTCATCTTCTTTGCTATTGCAAAGTTAGGTGCAATTTTAGTTCCTTTTAATACTCGCTACCGTGAAGACGAAGCTGAATATGTCCTAAATCATTCAGGAGCTAAGATCGTATTTTTTCCTAAAGAATACGATCAAGTAGATCACCTGAGTCAGATTCAATCGATTAAGAGTAGGGTAGAGACAATCGAACATTTAATCTCTGTCAGGTTTGAATCTGATGGAATCATGAGTTTAGAGCATTTGCGGGAACTTGGTCGTGAAAATGAGTTTCAGCATGCAAAAATTGATGTTAAAGAAGATGTATTTGCTTTTGTTTATACTTCGGGGACTACAGGCAAGCCAAAGGGAGCCATGTTAACTCATAGCAGTCTTGTGGATATAAACGTATCGTGTAGTACTGCAATTGAAACGAATCATAATGACACCATACTACATCTAACGCCATATTTTCATATAATGGGAATTTCGGCAATATTACGAGTGCTAATTTGTCAAGGAAAGGCAGTCCTAATGGAATCGTTTAGAGCTGAACGAGCATTGCAACTAATTGAGCAGGAAAAAATCACTATTCACCCAGGAGTACCTACGAATTTTATTCTTGAATTAAATCATCCAGCATTGAAGAAGTATGATTTATCTTCCTTACGTTTAGCATTAATGGGTGGGGCACCTTGTCCGGTTGAAATTGTAAAAAGAGTAAGAGAAGAATTGGGATGTGCGGTTCTAGTAAGCTATGGGATGACTGAAACTTCCCCATATTTAACTTACACAAGTATCAATGATGATGATATAACCCAATCAGAGACTGTAGGCAGAGCGCTTCCAAATGTAAAATTGAAAGTGGTTGATGAACAGAGAAGAGAAGTTGCTTGTGGCGAAGTTGGAGAACTTGCTTGCCATACAATTGGTAGAATGAAGGGTTATTATAAAATGCCGGAACAAACTAAAGAAGTAATTGATGACGAAGGCTGGTATTATACAGGTGATTTTGCAACCAAAGACGAGAAAGGATATATCCGAATAGTTGGACGTAAAAAAGATCTTATTATTCGGGGTGGTTATAATATTTATCCAGGAGAGATTGAGGAAGTATTCTACACTCACCCTGATGTATTAGAAGTGTCAATTGTAGGTGTAGCCGATAGTGTTCTCGGAGAAGTTTCTTGTGCAGCGATAATGTTAAAACCAGGAAAGCATGCTACAGAGGAAGAACTTCAATCATTTATTAAACCCAAAGTGGCTGACTATAAACATCCTGATCATATTGTAATTGTAAATGAATTCCCGAAGACTCCAACAGGAAAAGTGAAAAAGCATGAACTGACAGATATACTTATTAGCAAAAAACTTGTAGCGTTAAGATAGAAAGAAATGATGAAAATTATATAAAAGGCGCACTAGCAAATTGATGTTCCCAAGGCCTTTTATATAATTTTCTTTTCTATTAATCCATCGAAAAACGAGAGAAATAGTCAATCACAAATTGGCGTAAACGTTGTGATGCAGCTGAAAAATAGCGCTCCTCCAACCAGGACAACCCAATCGTCCGTCGGAATAGGGGTGCTTTAATGTGTAAACATGAAGTAGTTTGTTCTAAATTCCCTTTCCAAGCATTCATAGGCAAAAAGGCAACTCCTATTCCAGACTGGACAAGATACGAAACCAAGGATGGTTCGTTCACTTCAAATGCGATATTGGGAGCAAAACCAGCTTGTTTGCATAAAGAATCGGCAGTGTCTCTAATCCCATATCCTGTTTTTAAACTAACAAAAGGATCGTTTTCTAACTCATGTAGGTCTATTTCTTCCCGGTTTGCAAAACGATGTTGCTTAGGAACGACTAGGATAATTTCTTCCTTAAAAAGAGGAATACTCTTAACTCTACGTCCTTCAACAGGCGGGGACGTAATGCAAAGATCAACCTCACCTTTCTCGAGCTGCTGTTGCATTTTTATGGTAGTGTCCTGAAAAAGTCGAAATTTAACTTGAGGATATTGTGATAAGAATGTGTTTAATAATTCTGGAAGTAAGACCAGATTTGTAGCGGCTAATGACACCGTACCGTACTCGAGTCCAGCTAAATCTTTTACTTCACGAAACCCCTCATCAAGTTCGGAGAAAACTCGGTTTACTCGTTTTAAAAAGATCTTTCCGAACTCATTTAATTTTATCTGCCTACCAGAACGATCAAATAAAGGAACCCCGATATCTTCTTCTAGTCTTGAAATCGTAATACTTAAAGAAGGTTGTGTGATATTTAGTTCTTCAGCTGCACGAGTCATATGTTCTAATCGAGCAACTGCCTGAAAATATTTTAGTTGTTGTAGCTCCATTTTTACCACCCGACAGTCGTTTTAGTATGGTATTAGCCTACTTTACATGATGGGCTACCATGTATACAAAGTCAATAATAAATGCATTAATCATAGATTCAAATAAATGATTATTATAAAAATAATAAATTAGATTAAATGTTCAAAATATACTAAAATTTAATTAGTTAAAAGAAATAATTATATAGAAAAGGAGATTGTTAATGAAAGTTGCTTTATTCAATAACAACCAAATTGGGATCGTGCAGGATGATGTAATCATAGACATTGGTGATATTATTTCTTGGGATAAAAATTGTCCTCAAGAATCGCTTGAACATTTTATGAAAAACTTTGATGCCTTAAAAACGGAAATAGAAAAGCACTTGCCTTATGGAAGTACCTATTCAATATCAGAAGTCAAGCTTCGTGCGCCTATCCCAAAACCGAGCAAAATCGTAGCAGCACCAATAAACTATTTATTGCATCGGAAAGAAATGAATGAACAATTTCAAACCTCACCTTCAACTGTTGATAAATTAGGATTTTTCTTAAAATCGCCTTCATCCATTATTGGACCGGGTGAAACAGTAGAATTGCCTTTTAGGGATAGAAGGACAGATCATGAAGCAGAGATTGCCTTAGTAGTAGGAAAAGAAGCAAAGGATGTTCCTTCACATGAAGCACATAACTATATTTTTGGCTATTTAGCATTAATGGATATTACGGTACGAGGAAAAGAAGACCGACCATGGCGGAAGTCCTTCGATACATTTACACCTATAGGTCCATGGATAGTGACCGGAGATGAGGTAGAAAATCCAAATCAACTTAACATGAATTTATGGGTTGGTGATGAACTTCGCTAATCGACCAATACGGAAAATCTCATATATGATTGTTATAAATTTTTCGAGGCTGTCACAAGTGTCATGACATTATATCCAGGAGATATAGTGACAACCGGAACTCCTGAAGGTGTTGGACCCATTACAGAAGGAGATACGGTACGAATACACATAGATCGAATTGGGGAATTTTCGGTAAATGTTCAATATAAAGCTGGAGTGTAAAAAGGAAAAATAGAATGGAGGAAAGAAAATGGCAGATCACAAATTAAGAGATTGGCCCAAGGAATTAGTAGACTTTCACAAGGAGCTAGATGAAGTTAATTTAGGACCATTATGGGCGTCTGCATTTAGTACAAAAGAACCGGAGCCAAGACCAGTCCCTTATTTATGGAAAAAGGAATTGCTTGATAGTAAGTTAGAAAAATCAAAAGAAATGCTTCAGGTAGGATTTGGATCGGTAGAACGTAGAGCAGTATATTTGATTAATCCTGGAATGAAGCAACTGCAGCCCTATGGGTGGGGAGGTGCCACACAAAACCTCTATGTTGCTGTCCAAGCAATTGCTCCTGGAGAAATAGCACCAAGCCATCGTCACACATCATCGGCATTACGTTTCATTATGGATGGTTACGGTGCATCAGGTCTAGTAAATGGACAAAAGTATAAATTTGAACCTGGAGATTATTTAATTACTCCTGGATGGATTTGGCATGATCATATTAATGAAGGAGACAAACCAGTAACCTGGATGGACTGTCTAGATGTCCCATTTGTTATGGGGATGAGCACCTCTTTCTTTGAGCCGTATCCAGAACCACAGCAACCTTTAACCTATCCTGATGATTATTCAACGTCAGTATACCAGGGTGGAATGGTAAGGCCTTTAACAGATCGTAAACCATCAATCGCTCCACTAGGGAGATACAAGTGGGAGTTAACTGAAAAATCATTAAATGGAATGAGTCAATTTGAACCTGATCCTATAGAGGGGTTTGCTGTTGAATACTTCAACCCAACAAATGGTAAGGATGCGAACAATCGAATTGGTGCCAGAATGCAAAAGCTTCCGGTAAACTTCCGCGGAATTGCACATCGACATGTCCATAGTTGTGTTTATCATGTATATAAAGGTGAGGGCTATACAGTAATGAATGGTGTAAGGTTTGATTGGAAAGCTGGGGATTTCTTTGCTTTGCCTGCCTGGACATGGCATGAACACGTAAACACATATAAAGGCGAAGAAGCTTTGCTATTCTCAACCAACGATTTGCCGATAATGGAAGCCTTTGATTTTGAACGTCATGAAGTTTATCAAGAAAATGATGGTCATCAGGAAATTAAGGAAGTCTTTCAACCAATCCTTCCGTAATTAATAGAAAACTAATTTTATATAAAGGGGGAAAAATATTGTCAAATTCGAACAAAACAACAATCTTAATTATTGGAGGGGGGATAGGGGGCCTTTCTACTGCCCTTGGCCTTGCTCGATTAGGGAAAGAGGTACATGTATTAGAACAAGCACCAGAATTTAAAGAAGTTGGTGCTGGGATACAGTTAGCTCCTAATGCATTAAGAGTTTTAGATAAATTGGGCGTTCTTGAGTCTGTATATGATTTCTCAGTTTTTCCAAGGCGAAATGTTGCAATGTGTGCCATTACAGGTAGGGAACTATCTGCTATTGAATACGGAGACAAATTTGTTGAAAGATTTGGCTATCAATATGCGTTAATGCATCGTGCAGACTTATTAAGTGCATTAGTTGAAGCGTGTAAAGATACTGGACTTGTAACAATGTTAACGAATCATAAAGTAGAGTCCATTGAAAACGATGGTGATCGTGTATTTGTTACATGTACAAATGGACTTAGTTATGAGAGTGAAGTCATAATCGGGGCGGATGGTGTTAAATCTAAGACAAGAGAAATCATTGCTGGATCTGAAGATGAACCAGTCTTTTCTGACTATGTTGCGTACAGGGGAACAGTACCAATAGAAGAAATAGCAAGAGACGTCGACATTAAGGAAGATGAAAAATTAACCTGGATTGGCCCAAATATACACCTCGTTCAATACGCACTTCGAAGAAAGGAAATTTTTAATCAAGTGGCTGTATTTAAAACCTCCAAGTATCAGAAGGGAAATGAAAATAACGATAAGTGGGGAACGCCAGAAGAACTAGATGAACGCTTTAGTACAAGTTGTGAAACCGTAAGGAGAGCTGGGACCTTTATGCACCGGCAGCGACGTTGGCCGATGTTTGACCGTAACCCTATCTATAATTGGACACAAGGTAGGATTACGTTACTTGGTGATGCGGCACATGCCATGGTTCAATATCTAGCACAGGGGGCATGTCAAAGTTTTGAGGATGCAGATTCAATAGTGGAGAAGTTTCAAATGTTTGGAGACAACTACGAAAAGGCTCTTCAGGCGTATCAAGCAGAGCGAATTCCACGGGCAACGAAAGTACAAGGGATGGCTCGAAAAATGGGAGACATCATACATGCCGAAGACCCAACAACTATTTTAATGAGGGATTATATTATGGAAAACAGAAAACCAGATGATTATTCATTAATGGAATATCTTTATAGCCCTCAAAAATAATCTTCCCTTGGAGTTGATATAAAATGAGTCAATTTTCTCTCGCTTGTTCTGTGTACCGTGGCGGGACAAGTCGAGGACTATTTTTTCAGAAAAAAGATTTGCCTCAGGATCTAGATCTACAAAGGAAAATTTTTATCTACGGAATTGATGCTTACAACCCTTCGCAAATTAATGGGTTAGGAAGTGGAACTTCACATACTAGTAAAGTGGTTGTCGTGGCACCATCATCTTACGAAGAGGCGGACGTTGATTATACTTTTCACCAAATTGGTATAGGTGAAGTAATAGTAGATGATCAAGGAACGTGCGGAAATTTAATAGCCGCAGTGGGTGCTTTTGCTATTGATGAGGGATTAGTAATAACAGATACTGATAGTAGTGTAGTATCGGTTTCTGTTTATAACACGAATATTAAGAAATTGTTTAGGTTGCAGGTTCCTGTGTTAAATGGAAAAGCGAAGGTTTCAGGTGACTATTTAATGCCTGGTGTTGTGACTCCTGGTGCGAAGATTATTGTTGATATTCTCAATCCAGGAGGTGGCAAAACGGGTAAAACTCTCCCTTCAGAGGCAACCACCATGTTAAAGGTAAATCAATCAATCTATGAGACTTCCTTTGTCGATGTTATTAATCCATTTGTCTACGTATCAGCAGATTCGCTTGGTTTAACAGCTAATGATCTTTATAGTGATTTAGATAGAAATTCTAAATTGCAATATGTATTAGAGGGAATACGTTGTAAATCTGGGGTAGCCTCAAATTTAGTTGAAACACTAGAAGAGGGAAGAAATCTACCATCTATTCCAAAGATTGCAGTTGTTATGGAACCACAGGATTATGTTTCAAAGGATGGAAGAGAAATAAAGAAAGAAGAAGTTGATATTTGTGCCAAAATGGTTTCAATGGGAAGATTTCATAGAACTTTTGCTGCAAGTGGATTGTACAATTTAGCTGCAGCTCTATTATTGAAAGGAACGGTTCCAAACCAATGTTTTAGTGAGATGCATGAATTAGGTGAGGGATTGGTTAGAATTGGCCACCCTGAAGGTATAGTAAACGTTCGCGTTTCATTAACAGAGGACAGAAAAGACATAGCATTTGTAGGAATGGAGCGGACAGCCAGAAGAATAATGAAGGGTGAGCTATTCATACCTAATCATATTTAGGAAAGCAGGGTGTATTGTGAGTTGGTTAACAAGAAAAAGTGAGTCGGATCCCATATCGGCATTACGCTCCCTACTTAAGAGTAAGAATGGGATTATACAAATTCCAGGAGCTCATGATGCCATGGCAGGGTTATTGGCTAAACAAGAAGGCTTTAAAGTTATCTATCTTTCGGGTGCTGCATTTGCGGCGAGCATGGGATTTCCTGATCTAGGAATTACCACTTTATCTGAACTTTCTACAAGAACAAGAGAAATTAGCAGAGCTACTGGTTTACCGATTGTTGTTGATATTGATACCGGTTGCGGAAGTGTATTAAACGTAACCAGGACAATCTTGGAAATGGCCGAGGCAGGAGCAGCTGCTGTTCAAATGGAAGATCAAGACTTACCAAAAAAATGCGGACATCTGAATGGGAAGAAACTGGTGACAAAGGAAGAGATGGTTCAAAAAATTATTGCTGCTAGAAATGCTGATAGTCGAATGGTCATTATTGTACGAACAGATGCCAAAGCTATTGAAGGGATAGACTCAGCTATAGAGAGAGCGAAAGCTTATATCAATGCAGGTGCAGATGTTATCTTTCCCGAAGCTTTAGAAACAGAAGAAGAATTCAAAAGGTTTGCAGAGGAAACGGATGTTCCTTTACTTGCCAACATGACGGAGTTTGGTAAGACGCCATACCTAACAGCACAGCAATTTGAAGAATGGGGATACAAAATGGTTATTTACCCTGTCACTTCTTTACGCGTTGCATTAAAAGCCATTGAAGAAGTTTATCATTTAATCAAGGAAACAGGTAGCCAAAAAAATGCATTGAATCATATGCAAACACGGAAAGAATTATATCAAACAATTCAATATTTTGAGTATGAAGAATTAGATGTAACAATAACGAAGACAATTTTAAAAGTTTAAGTACCTAATATTAACCATCACTAGTAGATAGAATAGAGGGAGAAATTGAGTAAGGAATATTTGTCTACATGCAGAGCATATCTATTCTTATTTTTGGCCATTTCTTTTATTGTCAATTCCTTTGTAGCAGCTGTGCCAGATTTTCTCATCATTATCGCTGCTTTCATCGCTATAATCATCTCGCTACCAAGAATGTCTATCATGCCGAAAATAATGGTAGTATTGCTATTGTTTATAAGTCATGTAATATTTTTCAATAGTGGGAGAGACTATAGTTTCTGGAGTAATACAATAATAGAAAGTTTAACTTATATTTGTCTATTTGTTTCTGCACCGCTATTATCTATACCAATACGGGGTGGAGGGTATATTGAGTATTTCGAAGGATTAGCCGATCGTTATTTGAAAAATCAAACATTCACTTATACAATGATCGCCGGATTATCGGCTATCTTAGGGTATTTCATGACAATAGGAGCTTTATATATCGTAAAAGATTTATTTAAGATGAAGTTGCAAGAAAATAAGAGGCTTGCAAGTGAAATGATAATTCAGGGCTCTGCTATTCCTCTACTATTCTCTCCATATATTAATGGAGTAGCGATTGTATTAAGTATCTTGGGTTTATCTCTATTACCGTTTATATTTTATGGTATATTTCTGGCCTTTCTTTTTTTAATGATTATTATTATTAGACTTTCGTTAAGAAGCAGACAAGAATTAGTCGCCGCACAAGACGAAACAGCCTTAACCATCGAAAGGGATAAAAATTCTAGAAAAACACAAATACCTATGAATCATCGATTAGGGATACAGTTACTTATTGGGTTCACAAGTATATTTATTGGTGTTATTTTATTAGAACGATTTCTCCATACAAGCTTTATCATTATTGTTACCCTAATAGCGTTTACAGTACCAATATTATGGTTATTATTTGTAAGGAAATTCACACAACTCAAGAAAGAAATAGTAAACTACAAAAATAATACCTTGCCAAATATATACAATCACATGTTTTTAATCATCTCTGCTATTATTCTTTCAAAAATGATGCAACTAACGAGGGTGCCTGATTACTTATCTGAGTTTCTTTCATCTTCAACAGGTATTTCACCCTTAATTACGATATTTTTGATAATCTTATTGATTCTAGTTCCATCATTACTTGGGATTCACCCACTGATATTAATGGTCATTATTGCAACAAGCATTTCTCCGGATTTATTAGGCTTAGACCGAACACTATTTGCTATTACAATTACAGTCGGTTATTCACTATCTTCCCAATTATCCCCGTTATCAGTCTTATCGTTAGTAGCGGGTAATTTAATAGGAGTTCGACCTTTTCAATTAATGCAGTGGAATTGGAAATTCGTGTTGATAATCGTAATTGCAGCTACTTTATTTATTAATACGATGAATTTAATGTTTCATTAGTAATTGAATACGATTGTTATGTAACATTAAAATTTGAATTGCATTTAATATTTTCAGTAATAGGGTGTAAAAAATCAACAATATTCGGCAAATATTACTTCAAAAAAACGTTCGGAGAAATAATCTGAGCGTTTTTGCTTTCACTATATTTGCTAATTTGTTCTTGTATTTTGTGCTAATAACCTTGTTATTTACAATGTTGTTATTATCATTTTTTTCTTCCATAACAATAACAGTTACGTTCGGTAAAACATATTTTTTAACTGTCTATCTATGGGGAGGTCGATTCTTGTCGATATTTTTAAGGCCGTTACTGGACTATTTACCAAGATTTCTATTTTTGATACATTTGTACATACTGTTAAACTTCCAAAATGTGGTATATTTTAGATAATATAACAATGTAAAGGGGGGAAACATGTAAATGTATCTGTCGGAGTTAGATGTAGAAAAACTCTCAGATGCCCAACTGACCAAGCTTTTATTTTCGGATATTGAAGATGATTTCGCGAACGGAGATTGTATATTAGTGGTAGGTAGCAGTAAAGCCGTTAAATATCGCTTACCAAAAGCAGTAGAATTATATAAGCAAGGCAGAGCCATTAAATTATTGTTTTCAGGTGGTGTGAAGTGGAAGGAAAGTGATTTCTCAGAAGCAGTTTCGATGAAAAGAGAAGCCATAGCGTTAGGGGTTCCTGAAAAAGATATACTAATTGAGGATCAGTCATTGAACACACTAGAAAATGTATTAGCCTCTCTATTCGTATTAAACAGAGAATTTCACCTATATAGGACAAAACGAATTTTGGTAGTAACGACATCTTACCATATGAAACGATTACATCTTACATTACAAACATATATGCCTAATTGGATCACCTACACCTTATGTCCTGCTGATGATACTAGCACTAGAAAGGATAACTGGTTTTTAACCGAATTAGGTAGAAAACGTGTTCTAGATGAGTCTGCAAAACTAATAAAATACGTTAAACAAGGTGCATTGCGCGACATGAAAGTTGATTTGTAAAATTGCACACATAAAAGGTATAGAATAGGAACAAAGGGAACTTTAATAGTTGGAAGTTCCCTCTTGTTATGAAGAAAAACAGCGAATAAGATAAATGGTCACCCACCAAGAATGTATGAAAGAAAGGACACTATCCTATGCACGTGAAACTGGACACATAATTGAAGGTCTGGGGTTGCAATCAGAAGAAAACAAATCCTTACTTTAATTTTCAAACAGGGGAAAATGTTTCCCGAGAAGCGTTAAAAATTGCAGAAGATGGTTAGGAATATGAACGTTTATCTAAAGGCAAAAGAATGACGATTCCTGTTCTATCGTATTCACCTCTCTCTTGATAAGTAGGGAAAAGAAAGTATTTAGTTAAAGCAGGCGATATTTGAAATGTTTATTGCTATTTAGGGTGGGTCAAGGAACCTCTGACCTATCGACAAAATTCGGGGCGTCACTGTGACAATAATTAATAATTCTAACAAAAACGTACATCCGGTTTACCCCGAAAGAACTGGATCTATGGATTGAGAAGAATGGAGATGGATGGATTTCGACTAAGAGAATACTTTTATTTGAATTTCAGAATAAAGGAAATAAATTAGTTTTAAAACTAATAATTGGACCAGGAGATAATGATATTAGACAGAGAATTTATGACATAGCTATAGAAAAGCTTAAAGCTTCTGAGAGCGCCCCAAAGTTGGTTAGATAATGACATAATTATCCAACTTTTATAGGAAGCAATGAGAGGATGTATTTGCGAATGCTCTTATTGCATATCCTTATTCATGACATTTTCCTAAATGCAGTCTTTAAACTCTCCTGAACCAAAACTCTAAGAGTTAAATCCTTAGCTATTGGGTTATCCTTTTATGAAAGCAGTTCATTTTTCTTGAATTATATAAATGATTTAACGTCCAAAGACTTTAAAAGCTATAGCTAACAAATACTTGTTAGCTATTATCTTAAACTTTATGGTAAATAACCCATTACATATTAATTAATACCGAACTTTTTTGCGAGATTAATAATTTTCACTGCTTTATAATAAATTGGATAATCGACGAATTGTCCATCTACTTTGATGGATGAGGAACCGTTTTTCTCTGCCAGTTCAAATGCTTTCATAATTTTTTTAGCTTGTTCTATATCTGATAATGAAGGGGCAAAAATCTTTTTAGCAGGGTTTATTTGATTAGGATGTATTAATAGCTTTCCTTGAAATCCCATTTTTTTAGCATGCTTTGTTTCATTTTTGAAATGCTCTATATCATTTAAATCGATGTAAACCGTATCGATAGGTGCTTCGATATTAGCTATCCTAGATTCTAATACAATTTTACTTCTGGCATATAAAACTTCCTCACTAGTCTTACTCCACTCCATTCCTATATCATTGGTAAAATCACCTGCACCAAAGGCTATTCTTTTAATACGTTTACTGAATCGTAAAATTTCTCTAAGATTTCCTAGACCTCGGGCCGTTTCTATTATAGGTATAATATCAATTGAACCTAAGGGAATGTTTTGTTCCATTTCTAAATTAGATAAGTACCACTCAATAATGCATATTTCATTTGGTTCTTCTAACATTGGGATAACTATGCCATCAATATCCTTACTAACTACATTTTGCATATCCTTAAAAAAATATGGCGTTTTAATTCCATTTACTCGAATATATAATCTATTATTCCTGGGTAATGAGGCAAAATAATTTATTTCTGAACTAGCTTTTTCTTTTTCATTTAGTGCACATGCGTCCTCCAAATCTAGAATGACAACATCTACATCTAAATTTAATGCTTTTAAGATTTTTTTATTATCATTTGCAGGAGTAAATAATAAAGTACAGAACAATGCTCTCCCTCCTTGGAAATTACTATATATTTCTATAAACATATTAAAATAAAAAAGATTAATGCTAATAAATTGTATACAAATTTATTATGAAATAATTTTATCTTGAAAAGAAAACATAATAATTCCCTCATTTAGAATGAAAATCTTAGAATTGTTGTTCTGAATTGTAAGCGCTTTAAATATATATTGTATACAAAGTTTTCTAATCAACATGATTACAGGGGAGGAGAAAGTCTTGAAGGATATAGCAATGGATTTTGAAAAAAATATTGATGGAGGGGCTTTAGCAGATTTAAGAGTATTAGATATAGCAACAGCAGCTGCTGCACCATGGGCATCCACATTAATGGCTGATTTTGGTGCAGAAGTTATTAAAGTTGAAAAACCTAATGAAGGTGATCCGATAAGAAGTTGGGGTGAACAAAAAGGAAATGTTCCTCTATTTTGGCAATCTATTGGGAGAGGAAAAAAATCAATCACTTTAGATTTACGCAAAGAAAAGGGAAAAGAAATATTTCTCAGCCTTTGTAAAACTGCAGACGTCGTAGTTGAAAATTTTCGATCAGGAACTCTTGAAAGATGGGGGATTGGCCCAGATATTTTACATGAAGTGAATCCAAAACTAGTAATTCTCAGGTTAACCGGTTTTGGACAGTTTGGGCCATATTCAAAAAGACCAGGATTTGGAACTCTCGCAGAGGCAATGAGTGGATATTCATATACAACTGGTTTAAAGGATGGACCTCCAACGTTACCATCTTTACCATTAGGTGATGGTATTGCAGGAATTTTTGGTGCTTTTAGTATTATGGTGGCTCTTCACGCGAGAAATTCAAAAAGGATTGGAAAAGGCCAAGTGTTAGATTTGGCTTTATATGAACCAATTCTAAGACTATTAGAAGCAAATACCATTGATTATGATCAACTAGGGGTTATTCGTACAAGACAAGGGAACCGTTTACCACAAACTACCCCAAGGAATTTATACAAAACCTTAGATTCTGCATGGATTGCACTCTCTGGAAGTACTCCTGCAACTGCAGAAAGGGTCTTACGAGCAATAGGTAGGGCAGATTTAATTTCTAATCCTAAATTCTCAAATAATAGAGCAAGAAGAGAGAACGCTGATGAGTTAGATGAGTTAATTCAAGCATGGTTTGAAAAACATTCACTACAAGAAGCACTGGTTATTATGGAAGAATATGAAGTCGCAGTGGCTCCCGTATACAGTGTAAAAGATGTGTTTGAGGATCCACATTTTCAAGAACGTGAAACTATTATAAAAGTGCCTTCAGAAGAATTGGGTGAAGTTGCATTAAATAATGTTATTCCAAAGATGTCTTTAACTCCTGGAAGTATTCGCTGGCCAGGCCCTACTTTGGGTAAGCATAATAAGGAAATATATTGTAATGAACTAGGAATGTGTGTTAAAGATTTAGAAATTCTACAACAAGAAAATGTAATATAAAAACTCTGATGAGAGGTGTAATTATGAAAAAATTAATTTTACTTATTATGGTGAGTGCCTTAATGTTAGTGTCAGCTTGTAGTTCAAATTCAAATGATGATAATCAAACATCTACCAAAGATAATAATATACAAGAATTAGAAATTAAAGTTTCATATGAAAATGCGGAAAACACACCGAAACACAAAGGTGCTGTAAAAATGAAGGAATATATCGAAGCAGAGACTAATGGGAAAATTAAAGTCCATTTATATCCGAATGGAACCTTATTTGGTGACAATGAAGAAATGGATAATTTATATGCTAATAACGTGCAATTTATCATTCCGAGTTTAACTGAATTAGCTGGGCTTGATCCAGTCTATAATCTGCATACTTTACCATTTATTTATGAAAGTGAAGAGTCAGCATTACAATTTTGGGATGGTGAGAAAGGCAAATCCATTCTGAATGGGTTAGAAGAACATGGTTTAGTTGGAATGAGTATCTGGCCAAATGGAGAAGTGGCTATTACAAATAATACACGCCCTATCGTAACTCCAGAAGATATGAAAGGATTAATATTTAGGATAATAGGTGGACAATTAACTGAATCAATGTATCAACAATTTGGAGCAGGAACAGAGAGAATTCCTTTTGCGGAATTATACACATCTCTTGAACAGGGAGCATTAGATGGTCAGGAAAATGCAATAAGTAATGTAAATGCGAGTAAATTAGATGAAGTACAAAAGTATATGACCGTTACTGGTCAAGGTCGTGTAGACTATGTCGTCTTAACTAATACAAAATTCTACTCTAGTTTAAATGAAACGACAAAAAAGATTATTGAAGAAGGTGTCAAGCGAGGTACTGAGGAATCGAGAATAAACGCAAAACAACTCAATGATCAAGCACTTCAAGATTTAAAGGATCGAGGAGAAATTGAGATTACTACTTTAACCCCTGAACAGCGTAAAGTCTTTCGGGAAGAACTTCAACCAATATACGATGAATGGATACCTATTATTGGTGAAGATATTATAAATGAACTTCTAAAATAAATAAAATGCATAGACACATTTGTTTTGAAGGAGGGTATTAATTCAAATCAAAACAAATGTGTCAATTTTCAAGTTTAAAATATGTAGTTCTTCAGTAGAAAATTTCATCCAGTTACGAGGTGATGACTTATTAAATTTTTATATAAAATAGAACATATAATAGTGTCTTTATTTTTATTACTTGGAGTCGGAGTTAGTCTTTATGGAGTATTTATGAGGTATTTTTTAAAAAATCCATCTTCATGGGCAACGGAAGTTTATAGTTTATTAATTTTAGTTTCTATTTTTATCGGGTTAGGTGTTGCATTAAGGAACAATGAACATATAGCTATTGACCTTGTATATGATCGTATGAATAATAGATGGAAAAAAATTTCTGATTATTTCAGTTTAATTATTGGTGTTATTTTTAGCGTTTTTTTCCTTGTGACTGGAAGTCAACTACTATTTGAATCTTTTAAACAAGGAATTGTATCCATTAGTACGGGATTGCCAATTTGGGTTACGTATTTGGTTATTCCAATTTCTGGCCTCCTGCTTTTAATTCATTATGTTGTAAAAATAATTTCATATTATAAAGTAAATAAATTTTGACATATTTGGCAGTATTGAAAAAGGGGTGGGTAAACTGGAAACATTTATTTTATTTCTTATTTTATTGGTTTTATGTATATTACGTTTGCCAATAGCAATTAGTTTAGCATCTGCCAGTATCGTCGCTCTATGGCTGGTAGATTTTTCTATGCATACTGTTGTTCAAAAGATGTTTTCTGGGATGGGAAAAACCACCCTAATGGCTATTCCTGGATTCATTTTTGCGGGGTTAATTATGGCAAATGGAGGTATTTCAAAATATTTAATTGAATGTATGAATGCATGGATGGGTCATATTAGAGGTGGATTATCAATTGTTACGATAATCACCTGTATGATTTTTGCAGCGATATCAGGATCAAGTGCAGCTACGGCAGCAGCAATAGGAGCTGTAATGATTCCTGCAATGACTAACGCCGGTTATGAGAAAAGATACACGTTGGCGTTAATAGCTGCAGCAGGAACATTAGGTATATTAATACCACCATCCGTACCACTGATTTTATATGCTGAAGTAACTGAACAATCTACGAGAGAACTGTTTATGGCCGGAATTCTACCAGGATTATTATTGGGAACATTATTAATTATGACTGCTGTTATTATTGCAAAGCAAAAAAATTATGGTGGCTTACCTAAAGTACCTCTAAAAAACCGTGGTAAAGTAACACTAAAAGCTATCTGGGGTTTGTTATTACCAATATTAATCTTAGGAACTATCTATATTGGGGTTGTAACTCCTACTGAAGCATCCTTCTTATCAGTCGCCTACTCATTGTTAGTATCGATATTTATCTATAAAGAAATGACAATAGAAAAATTTAAAACCATTATGTTAGGTACGATAAATACTGTTTCTATGATTTTTTTAATCATAGCAGCTGCAAATATATTCTCTATGTATCTTACTTTAGAACAATTTCCACAGCAATTGGCACAATGGGTTAGTGATTTAGGCTTAAGTAAAATGGGATTTATTATAGTTGTTAGTTTAGTTGTTATTGTGTTAGGTATGTTCTTAGAAGCTACATCAATTATTTTAATTGCTGTACCTGTAATTCTACCAGTGCTTCTTGCTCTGGACATTAATCTTACACATTTTGCTATTCTCCTAGTGATTAATCTTGAATTAGGGTTAATTACTCCACCAGTAGGTGTGAATTTATTTGTTGTAAGCGGTATTGCCAAAGAAAAAGTCGAAGAAGTAATTCGAGGGATATTGATATTTTATTTTGTATTTGCAATGGCTTTTTTAATAATACTGTTTGTTCCCCAATTAACTACAATACTAATCAAATAGATGTCAGATAGTGATACAAAAAGTTAATTATAAAAATATATAATCAGTTTAAGAAGGATGGAGTCCGTATGGAAAATTCGCCTTATGAAAAACTTAAAATAGAAATTTTAAATGGTACACTACTACCTGGTACAAGATTACGTGAAGAAGAAATAGCCAAGAAATTAAAACTAAGCAGAACTCCTATTAGAGAAGCAATTCGACGATTAGCAATAGAAAATTTAGTTAAGCTCTCTCCAAATAAAGGAGCTACTGTAAGAGAATATACCATTGATGATATAAAACATTCCTACGATCTTCGTGCTATGATTGAGGGATATGCAGCTTCACTTGCTGCTAGAAACAATAATCTTATCCTTATAAATGAACTAGAAAAATATAATAAAGAATATGAAATGAAAGCAAACTACTATTTAAAAAATCGTATTAAAACAGATGATAAATTAATGGATTTAATTGATTCAAATCGAAAATTTCATGATGTTATTATCAAGTTAGCAGAAAATAAATATATCTCACAAATGGTTTCATTACTTTTAACCTTACCGCTAACATTTCAGTCCTTCTACTGGTTTGATGAGAAGGAATTTCTAAATTCAGTAATAACTCATGGTAATATAGCAAGTGCAATCAAAAATGGTGAGGCAGATCAAGCAAGAGTATTGATGTCTTCTCATGTTTTACAAGGTAGAGACTATGTACTGAGGAATGTTTATCAGGAATTTAATTCATAGATTTAAATGGATAGGTGACATTTTAAATGATGTAAAATTAAATATATAGAATAGGGTGTATTTAGATGGATTTTATTTCTAAAGTCGAATTGGTAGAAGTTTGTCCTAGAGATGGATTACAAAACTTAAATAAAATTTATGATACAGATACAAAGGTGAAATTGGTTAATATTTTGAGTGAGTCAGGATTAAAAAAAATAGAAGTTACTGGGTTTGTAAATCCGAAAGTAATTCCACAATTGTCGGATGCAGAGGAAGTTTTTTCAAAAATTGATAGAAAAAGTGGCGTGGTTTACAGAGGGCTTGTTCCAAATGAATATGGAGCAAAACGTGCGATAGGCTGTGCGGCTGATGAAATTTTAGCTCTTATTTGTTGTAGTGAGACGTACAATCGAAAAAATCAAAATATGACCATTCAACAATCTCTAATAGAAATGGAAAAAATAATATCCTTTGCCCATTCAGCTAACACCCCTGTTACTATTGCATTAGCATTAGCATTCTTTTGTCCATATGAAGGAATGATATCAAGAGAAAAAGTATTAAATATTATGGAAAAAATTATTAAAATGGGAGCTACCAAGTTTTATCTAGCCACCAGTTCTGGTATGGCCGATCCTTTGCAAGTCTATCGTCTGTTAAAAGAAATTAAAAATAAATGGCCAAACATTGAAATTGGACTCCACTTACACAATAGAAATGGCATGGCACTAGCAAACGTGTTGGCTTCATTAAATGCGGGTGTAACTATATTTGAAGGTTCTATTCTAGGATTAGGTGGGGGTATAAGAATGGCTGGTGATCACAGAGTACTTGGAAATGTACCTCAAGAAGATTTAATACACCTATTTAACTCAATGGGAATCGATTGCGGAATCAAGATAGATGTATTTTTAGAAACAGTGAAGAAAGTTGAGGAAATATTGGGTTATAAATCCTCAAGTTTTGTTACTGAGGGAGGAACTAGAAATGATGTTCTTGTTGTAACCAAGAGAAAATGGGGATGAAACACATTAAAGTTATCAAGGCATCTTTTATAGTCTGATTTTGTTTCCGGGAAAAGTGATAGTTCCAAGTACATTCATATTTGAAAATCATATTTTCCAGAGGGTTAATTGGGCCTGTCACCAGAGTGCTATCAATGTGCTGAGGAGCAGTCTCAAAGCATTCCTATTATCGGAAAAACTGTTCCATATATAAAATAAAAATAATAATCTGAAAGTAGTCCTGTTAAATAGGCCTGCTTTTTCGTCGTTCTTCGGAGATTTAAATATACGAGTATCCCGTCACAAATCTTTCACGTAGAGATGCCTCTTTTTCATGCACCCCTCCCTATAACAATGTCGAGGGGTAGTTCAATTTTGAGAAAAGGTCTATGTATGCTATCCCTTCGAACTGAAACTTAGACTGGGACGAGGGTCCTATCCCTCTGTCCCAAAGGAAGGAATGTGATGATGATGGCAAAGTATAGAATTGTGAAGACTGATTTTTGGAAAAATCCGGTTGTTTCGGAGGAGATGACGCCGGAGGATAAGTACTTCTTTTTATATCTTCTAACCAATTCCCACACAACCCAAATTGGAATCTATCGGATTACGAAAAAAGAAATGGCTTTTGATATGGGTTATTCCATTGAGACGATTCATGCGCTGATGGATCGCATGATCAACCACCACAAAATTATTCGGTACAATCCCAAAACAAGAGAAATCGCAATCAAAAACTGGGGAAAATACAATTTGCAAAAAGGCGGGAAACCGGTAATTGATTGTGTTGTATCAGAACTAGAAGAAGTGGAAGATACGACGCTAATTGAATATGTAGCTGAAAATATTGATCGAAATGATATTTTTACGATCTATGAATCTTTTTATGAAAATAATTCAGACTGGGACGAGGGACCTGTCCCTGTGACCCAATCGGGGTGGGAAAGAGAGCCTATGGTCCAACACGCGAACACATGTTCAGACGATACGTTGACGACTCGTGGTACGATACGTGGGCAAAAAGAAAAAGAAAAACAAAAAGAAAAACAACAACAAAAAACCTTCTACCCAAATATGGATAATGAAACTAAGACAGGGGATATTCAGGAAGTTGTGGAGTGTTGGGACCAAAACGGCTTCGGGTTGAACAATGTGAACGCCAAGGAGCAATTGTTGGCGTGGTTAGATGATTCTAGCTTTGTGAACCCTAAAGAGGTGATTTTGAAAGCGATGGATATTGCCTGTGGCAACAATAAGCGAAGGCTAAACTATGTAGTTGGAATTCTGAAAAACTGGGAAAACGAATCGTTACTCACTGTTGATGAAATTGATTTGTATTTCGAGGATAAAAAGAAAAGGGAAGTTGTCAAAACCATGAAAACAGGTCGAGCGATTCCGAGTAGCTATCAATTTGATCCAACGGCAGGTGAGAACTGATGAATTTTGCAGAAACTGCCTATTTAGGATGTTTGATTAAGGCCAATTATTTAATCAAAGATACCGTGATTTATCCTGAACAGCTAGAAGGAACTATTCATCAAGAATTAATGCGGCGGATGGTTGACTTTAGTAATGCGGGTAAAAGTATCGATTTGATCTCACTAACAACTATGCCAGATCTTGAAAACTTCGGTGGCATGTCCTATATTTCGAGCCTGCTTTCACATGCGGACGTAGAGAAATTCGAAGAGTTTGAGGCGTTGATTATTGATCTATGGAAAGAGCGGGAAAAGAAGAACATTTTGACGCTTGCGAATTTGGGTAATTGGGAGATTACAAGAGTAATTGGTGAATTGGATAAAATCAACCAGGTGAAGATCAACGATCATACACCCTTGAATCAAGCTTTGGTCCAGATGTATGAAGCACCTTGGCAGGAGCAGGAAGTTATGAAAACGGCCACCTCGGGAATCAAAAAGCTTGATGAAATGACGGGAGGTTTCCAGGATGGTGAGGTTACGATTCTAGCAGCAAGACCATCAATGGGAAAGACTGACGTTATGTTGCATTTTGCTAAGGAAGCGGGTTGGGCAGGTTATTTGCCAATCGTCTTCTCACTAGAAATGCCTGAAAAACTAATCACAACTAGACTTATAGCATCAACTGGTGGCTATAACCGTTTGAAAATGAGAGATCCTCAAAAATTGTTAAGTCAGAGTCAAAAGGATCGCTGGGCAGATATCATTGGCTATCTGAATGAAACCAATATCCAAATTTTCGATGGTGCCGGTCAAACTGTTTCAGAAATGAGAGCGAAGACTAGAAAAATGTTGCATCAGTTTCCAAACATGAAACCCATTATTTTCATAGACTACCTGACTCTAATTCACTCGAGTGAGCTGTACGGAGGCAACGCCCATTTACAAGTAACGGAAATATCGAGGAATCTAAAAACAATGGCGAAGGATTTAAATTGCCCTGTGATTTGTTTGGCACAGTTAAATCGTTCGGTCGAAACAAGAGCCGAAAAACGACTGATGATGTCTGATATTCGAGAATCAGGCAGCATAGAACAGGATGCCGATGTGATTCTATTCCTCTACCGCGAAAAGTATTACGACAAGAAAACAGATAATCCATTCCTAGAAGTCATCGTCTCCAAAAACCGAAACGGCCCAGTGGGAACCATACAAGTTACATACAACGAATATACAGGGATGATTGAACAATAAGTGGGACAAGGGGACAGTTCCAAAAGGGGGAGAAACGATTATGAAAGTAAGAGATTTATACATAGATGCGATTTGTTATGAGGAAGTTAGTCTAGCCCATTACATTCATCATTTACTCCAAGAGGGCAAGATTTCATTGGAGGATGACGAATCTAAATTGGATCTTAATGCTGCAGATCATGAAAGAGTAAGGGAAATGATTGAACATAATGTATTAGGCTTTCATAAAATCGGCGTGTACGCACTGAAAAAGAATCAAAGAGAATTTGTGTTTATCTTTGCGGAGTACGAACGAGAAGCTATTGAATTCTTCGCAAAAATGTTTAATCAAACACCGCTGAATTGTCACCCATATTCACTAGCAACACAGCTTTTGAGGGAACATAAATTGACGACGTTTTGGGAGATGCGGAAGGAGCATTTGGTCTTTCCAGCGATAGCGGGGTATTTTGAAAGGTAAAGATTAGAAATAGGTGACAGTTTCGTGGGACACGGGACCTGTCCCTCTGTACTAGGTATTCTGGTGCCTGAACATCAGTTCGGCACAGTGGATGAAATGGGGCGTGCGGATATTGTGGAAGAAGGCGGCGGCCGAGTCGAAGGAAAGATCTATGAAATTCCCATTGAAGCTGTAAAAAATTTTCGATACCAACGTGAGGGTGCGCCCTACGCCTACCACGCTATTTTTTTAACGATAAAACTAAACTGTAAGGAAACAAAAGTGAGTACTTTTACAGTGAAAAATAAAACTGAAGAAACGGCCCCATAAAACAGATTATGAAGTGGAAATTCTGCCTCGAGCAAAAGGGTATTTGTCAGAGGATTATATCTTGAAATGGAAAGTTCATATGGATGGTTTGAAGATTTAAACTGCAAGAGGTATAGATCAAAATGTAAGTAGTGAGATTATATAGAGGACAAAGAATGCGAGTCTCCATTATAGGTACATACCTTCTAGAAATGAGGATTTAGTTTGGAATACTCGTAATTATAAAAATACATAAAATGACAAGGCGATTCTCGGCAGAAATCGCCCCTGTTTTTTATTAATATGACAGTGTTTCTTTAGATTAATAAACTAAAGAAACAAGTAAAATAACACAATAAATAATTAGAAGGCAATCAATATTGTACTCTTCCTAGATTACTTGCTATTATGAGTGATTTTTTTTCGGTGTCAGAATATATTAGAAGAACAATAGATTACTGTCGCAAAAGCGAAATCTAATATATAACAAGGGTAAATAAATACTTAAAATAAATGATTATATTATCATTCTTTTGATTAAATTTTATTTAAAAATTTTCCTTTGGAAAGACATTTTTAACAATTTCTTCCATTTTCATTTTCTTTTCAACATTAATACAAGAATTGTTATAAAGGTCAATTTCTTCTTTAAACCTTTGAACAGCTTCTTCCTCGGTACGTCCGACCCCTTTGCACCTATTGTAACCATAACTACTTGCGATATAGAAACCGTCTTCATCCTGTGTAATGATGACAGGCATAAAAATAGGGAGTTCAATTACTTTAACAGTTGTTATCTTTTCAACGGTATCCTTAAATATATCAAGAACTTCCTCGGAAGAAATAGGAGAATCCTGTCTAGACCGTTCTGAAATTTTTTTCGAAACAATATGTAACAAATCCAAGTTTTTATTATCGTCTTTCATCTTCATACTCCTATTTCAAAATATCAAAGTTAGTTATAGAGTGTTCTGAATTGATTATACTGTCTCGTTTATTTTAAACTCCAGCAGGTTAAATTTACCACTACTCTATTTTGACACTGGTTCTTAAAAAGTGATTAGTGATTACATGGAATCGAACTGTAAATGCAATAGAGTATTACCTGTATTAAGAGATAAATGGGGAAGGTGTTTTAAAGAAAAAACACCAATAACATACCATAAATCTCAAATTTTAGAAGAAGAAGGTAACCATGTACATAAAAATCAAATCTTACTTTGATAATTATCACTTTGAGGAAAGGACCAGTATCCTAGATTCCATTTAGATAAAAGGGAATTACCCACGTAATTTTATTTCGTCCTGTACTCGCCAAATATATTCATATAATTTCTCTCTTTCATTTTGATGCCATACCGTACGGTCTTTGAATGGGGTGTCTTCAATAAAATCGAGAGCTGAATACAATCGCCCTAGGATTCTCTTTAATTCTCTTATGGATTTACGATTAAGTAGACCTAACTCATCCATTTTTATGTTCCTTTGTTTTTTTCTTATAGCTGCTTCTAATAAATGTTTGTAGTCTTTTTAATAAGTTTTGTTTCTTATGTCTGTTCCTATTTCTAAGAAATGTAGGAATGTCCAAAACTTCTTGTGTGGCACTTACAGCCCTTTTTTGCTGCCTTGCGAATTCCACCCTTTTGAGGTATTCATCAACTCTTTGTTCAATCCACCGATAGATTTCTTCTTCTCCAAGTTGAACGATCTCTTTAGGCACAAGAGGATACTCATCATCACTCGTTAGTACCTTCAACATTTTCCATTTCATTTCCTGATATTCTTGCTTGCTCATACTCAAAGAATGACCATTCCTTTCTAATATGGGAGAGAACACTTTATTAATAGTCGTTACCATACTTCAAAAAAGGGTACATTCTGGAAGTATGATTGATTAATTGAATAGAATAGACGACTCTCATAAAACAGTTGGTGCCAATCTTCCAAAGGCCTATGTTGTACGAAAGATACACCAAGGGAATCCGTAATAATATCGACACGAGGTTTTATTACTGTCATAAATGCCTCATTCGTCTTTGTTACGTGAACCCCTAACGATTGAATCATATCTTCAAGAGCAGGAACTAGAATTCCTGAATCCGTGGATTCCGTATAAGCTGCATAAATCATTTCCGATTCGTACGCACTTAATGTATTCATATTTCTCATGTTTCTTACCTCGCATTCTTTCATTACTGACTTTTTTGGTTATAATTAAATAACTATAATTTATAATATAATAATACTTTTAATTTCGCAATATAAATATTGTCAATATTATTATATACTAATGCTTAGAAATTGATTCCAATACGAAAAATTAATAAAATATTTACATTAAGTAATATTAGGAGTTGGAAAATATTGTTAACAGTAGAATTTTTAGAATCAGAAATTTATGAGATATTACATAACTTGGAGAAGGGTCAGCATAGTATAAACCTGAAAATTGTTGAAAATGCCTTAAGAAGGTGGAGTGCGACTAACTTTTTTATACAAGGCCTATTAAAGTTTGATAAATTCGATAAAAACAAAAAAAGACTATTAAACATGCTTAATCAAAATGATAGTGAAGTGAATCAAGAAGATTTACGGGAATTAGTACAGCTTTATTGTCCAAATATTTATGATGATTTATTATTTAATCATTCAGACATACCAAGATTTTCTTTGAAAGAAATTGAAGCACTATTAGAAGGAACATATATGAAGAAAGTCACAGCAACTACCGTCCAAAATTGGATCCAAAAAGAATTTAAAGAGCTAGTTGGTGGACCTGAGATTGGGAGAAAATACTCGCTTAGACAAACTGCTTACATATTATTGATAGATGACCTCCGAGCATCATTAAGTTTTCCAGAAATAAAGAAGATACTTGAGATTTTAAAGGAAATTGAAAGCACGGAACATAGCTTTTCGATATTTAAACTGATGAAACTGTATACAAATTTTATAGATAAAAACCTATTAGTATATGGAAAATTAAAGAATAATCAGTATTTGGAATCAGATGAAATTCAGCAACAGTTTATGCATCAACTAAACATGGAGGAAACAATTACTAATATGACTGAAAAACAATTTCAGGATGTACATGAGGATAATTTAGATCGGTTAACGATTATTACGATGACAGCACATCTTTCAAAAGCGGCATATATAAACAAAATGATGGCGAGCGAAATTTTGGAGGAATTAATGTGATTTGTAATTATTATAGATAGTTTTTATGGTGAATCTCTTTATGGAGAATAAAAGAATATCTTGGATATTAACTATGAGAGTTAAATGCTAAATTGTGCAAGGACTTTTATTTAATAAATCAGGTGGACAATCAAATGGTATATCCTTCCCATCTGGGCTGGATCGACTATTCAAATGAATTTAGGGCCTAATACTCAATACGTTAAAGCGCTAATGTAACAGGGGTCAGGCCCCATTTTAGGGGCGTCACTGTGACAATAATAAATATTCCAAATCACTCTGTAAATACTAACCAATATGCTATAGTAAATAAGCCTTTGTACAAACAAAAGGCATAATGATTAAGAAAAGAGACGTGATTAGCCTTGCTAGATTTTTTACAACTTGGTATTCGAAAAGAGATTAACCATACATTAAAGTCATTAGGTATCGTGGAACCAACACCCATTCAAGAACGGACAATCCCATCCGTACTCGAGGGGAAGGATGTAATTGCAAAAGCGCAAACGGGAACAGGAAAGACGCTGGCTTTTGTTCTTCCGATTCTTGAAAAGATTGATGTGAACGAGTCGGATGTGCAAGCACTTATTTTAACTCCAACAAGAGAATTAGCTCAGCAGATTTCAAAAGAAATTAAGAAAATGATCGAGAATGTAGAGGGTGTCAATGTATTAGCTGTATACGGTGGTCAGGATGTTGAGCATCAATTAAAAAAGTTAAAAGGAGCTCAACATATTGTCGTGGCAACGCCTGGTCGATTACTAGATCATATTCGCCGTGGAACGATTGATCTTTCAACGATTAGGATGCTTGTGTTAGATGAAGCCGACCAAATGTTACATATGGGTTTTCTTCCAGAGGTAGATGACATCATTAGAGAAACATTTCCTTCTAGACAAACCATGCTGTTTTCTGCAACAATGCCGAACGAAATTAAATCACTTGCCAAAAAATATATGAACGAGCCAGAGTTCATCGAAGTGAAAGCAAAAAAGGTTACGGTAGAAGAGATTAAACAAGTTGTGATTGAAACCACTGACCGGAGAAAACAAGCAACTTTATTGCATTTAATCGAAGAACACCGTCCATTTTTAGCGATTATCTTCTGTCGTACAAAAGTTCGTGCTAAAAAGCTACATGAAGCATTGATTGCAAAAGGGTATGATTCAGACGAGTTGCATGGTGATTTAACACAGTCCAAACGTGAAAAAGCGATGAAACGATTTCGTGAAGCGAAAACACAGTTTTTAGTTGCGACAGATGTTGCTGCAAGGGGACTGGATGTAGAAGGGGTAACACATGTCTATAACTATGACATCCCACAAGATGTGGAAAGCTATGTTCACCGGATTGGACGAACTGGCCGTGCAGGTGGCGACGGGGTTGCCTTTACTTTGGTGGCTCCGAAGGATATGGAGTTTCTACGAATGATTGAAAAAGGAATTCATCAAAAATTCGAGATACAAGTGATTAAGGGAGTAAGTATCCCTGATCGTGAGGATTTTGAGAGGGCAAGTGAGCAAAAAAACGAAAATAAACGCTCTGAAGGTAGTAGAAGAGACGGAAAGAAGGCTGCACCGTTTTCTTCAAATAGAAAGTCTAATGATAGGCAATCCAAAAGCAATTCAACGAGAGGTAGAAGGCGTACTCGCTAAAAAGTAAATGTACAAAATGATGCCTTACCCCTAAGACGGGGAAGGCACAAATTTCAGGAGGATACACCATGTTACAAAAACAAATGAAAAATTACATTTCATCAGAGTTGATGGGTGAAGAGAAACAAGCTGCTTTATATCAAGAGGAAAAAGAGTACATAGAAAAATATGAATTGATTTCAAATGACGTTACATTAGTAGAAAAGGATCCGACTACACGTTTCCTTGAAGCTTATATTGAAAGATGTGATAAAGAAACAGAAGAAACACTCTCTAAAGAGTCATTCTCATTTTTGGAACAACCGATTGACTACCTTCAAAAACACAAGAATGAATTTCTATACTTTGAATCAAAGTGGTTGGAACTAATTGGCGTGGATGCAATTGCGTTTGAAGTGAACGATGTATTTGGAACATACGATGTCATGGTAGGATTGAAGCTACAGAAGAAGTTCGAGACATCTCTTAAAGAAAACTTAAGAAAAGATTTAAATGGAGAGGAAGCAAAATTCGAATTGATGTTTAATCAAGGTGATGGCTTATGGGACTTGAATTTCGCTTTGAATTATGTGAATGGGTTCAAAGAGGAGATGTCATTAGAAGAAGCTTATCGGCTAATTTATCGATTTTTATTTACACTAGTAGAAAGAACGGAAGAAGGAAGCAGCAACGCGAATTAACTGTTAAATCGCATTTCCTTCCTACTTATGATACCATTTATCTCTATACAAAAAAGGGACGTGATTGAACATGATCAAAATTACCATACCAACACCAGATATTACGATTACAGAACGGAAACAAATTCCGAAAGAAAATGAACCAATAATCAAGGATATTCACGGATTTATTGACTTCCATCTCATACCAAGAGACAAAGGCGGCATTTTCTTATTTTTTAATATAAATGATGAGCTTCTGTTTGTTGGGAAAGCGCGCAAACTGCGTCAAAGAATTAAAAAACATTTCGAAGATACAGTTTCTCCTATTAAAATGCACAGAGACGAAGTGTATAAGATCGATATTTGCATCGTAGAAGACCCAATGGAACGAGACATTTATGAAACTTATATCATTAATAAACTCCGATCCAAATATAACGTTGATAAAGTGTTTTATTAAAAAATATTGGTGCCAGACCCCCAGGAGGTAATGACTTACCGTGTGGAGGGCTGGCTCTTTTTTTAGGTGATAAAATATTTGTAATTCGACAATCTTCGGGGCGTCACTGTGACTGGAACTTGTTGCCATTCTTCATTCTTTCTTTTCCATAAATACATATCCTAAATAATTTCCAGAACCTCTGATGATTTGAAGCCCTTGTTGCTCCAATTCCCTCCAAATTTTTCTATCTAGTGCATACGGACCTCTTTGTTGAAGGTTATTTATCTCTGTTTCTGCAATAGTAAATTGGAGAGAATCTTGTTTACCTGTAACAAACAATTCATAGTTTTTAAGCTTCATTACCATCACTTTAAAATCTGGATCCCATTCCTGTAGTTCTTGTTCAATACAAGTAGCAACATGAATGAAAAATTTTTCGGACTCCATACTTTTAGACATCATTCCTCTTATAAATCCTGAAGTATTCATCTTTTTTCCTCCTTATCTAACATCCATAGGGTACAAAAATGAACGAAATGAAAAAGGCTCTTCATTACATATGAACGCAACAAAGAGCCTAAGCCGATCGTCATCATTCAAAGCACTGCTTTGCTGGTTGGAGCACCTTACCTATTGGCAGGTTGCTGTGAAGTCATTGAGCCAGGACTCTCGTTCACTCTTGATAACCTTATTGAATTATATCTATTATAACTACAACAATTAGGTACCTGTCAAATGAATAACCCCGACATGTTCCATTTTTCGGTATTTGTAGGGGGATGCAGGCGCCATTTGAGGTATCCAAGGCCGTAACCGGCGCAACTAGTTCACAAGTCCTCCAAGGCGTAACTGGCCCAACAGGTCTCCAAGGAATTCAAGGAGTCACTGGCACAAAATGCCCCAATACTGGGGGTCAGGCTCTTGTTATAAACATTCTATTACATGGAATCACTCCTAAAAATATTTATTAGTATTAGATTCTTTTAAATACCTAATTTTCCCTTTTACTAAAAGGTATTTAGGTATTGTTAATAGAATATATTTCTATAGGTCTTTTATCTTATTTTTAATTAAATAGGTTTTATATTGAAAAAAAAATTAACAGTTAGGAGTGAAAGTCTGTGTTAACTGTAAGTCAAAAATTAAGAGTGTTTAGTGGCTTCCAAGATTTGAAAAAAAAGGTTGGTAAGGATGATATTCGTTACAATTACTCCCTTCCTGAATCGAAAAAACGTCAAAAAAATGTAATTTGTGAGTTTAATATAAAAACTGGGAATGGCTATGTTTGTGGAAGGTATCTGGAGCCTGGACATCCATATACATTGGACCCTAGGGGTTGGATTAATATACGGGACTTTGATGAATTGGAATTGGATAAAGTGATTCGAGAATCTATTTATTCCTTATCAAAGTAAACTGTTTTACAATTTGTTTATTTTCATTTATTTCTAGTAGACAATGTTCTTTAAAAGCTAGGATAGGAGAGAGGTTACATAAGAACTTCTGCCCCGGTAGGTAATGTATTACCGTTTTGATTTGTGCCCTCCGCGTTGGAGATATGGTCCTTTTTATTAGGGATACAAATTATATTGGTTTATTTTGAGAATACAGACAAGTGGAAAGAGGAGAGGGATAAAATGAAACAGTTAGTTACCGAGGAATTAAAAAGGTGGACGAAGCTTTTTGAAGAGATAGATGGATGTCAACCTTTAGAGAATAGGTTTGAGGACGATAGAATTTTAATTGCTAGTCCTACTCCAGTACCGTGGCATGAAAGTTTAAAACCACAATATAATGAGGCTAATAATAAAATTGGCTATCTTTTTCCTCAAAAACGAGGAATTAGACTGGACATCGATTTTCCTAGTGGAACCTTAACAAAAGAATACATAAGGGAAATGATTGATCCAAATAAGCAGCTACTCTACTCTCCACCAACGGAAAAAGCTACAACAACAAAGACATATTGGAGATTTAAATCAAACGATATGTTCGACACATTAACATTAGTCGTTCGTGAATCAGATTTAGGCACTATTGATATAAATCTACCTACCATCAAACAGTTATTTAATGAAATTATTGATAACGCCAATGGGGTATCAGAAAAAAAGCAATAAAATGTTAGATTATTATTCCAATAAAATGAAATTCTGGGGCCAGACCCTCACCACCGTAAAACTTTACTGTGTTGGGGGTCAGGCCCTTTTTATGGGGATTCGCAGTAATTTTAACTTTTAAGGCCACTATTAGAGCTTCTTAATTACGAATGATATGAACAAGGTATGGTATAATTTCCCTATTAATGTTACTAAAAGAACCGCTTAACGTCTTTATCAGATTATTAGACGAAAATAGATGAGAATATTTAAAAGGGAGTTAACGAATATGAGTGTGTACTATCAAAATCAACGTTTCTCAGAAGTTGCCTATAGTAAAGAAAGTGAATTAGAAAGGGACGTTGTCCAAAATGCAGAATTATTTTTTGGTCAACGTTCGATTTATATTGATGCGAAGAAAAAGATTGAAGGAAAATCACTTGGTGGGAGTATACCAGATGGTTTTTTGTTTGATTTGTCGGATTTAAACAATCCTGTGTTTTATATTGTTGAAGCTGAGTTAAGCCAACACAGTTTTTATGGTCATATTTTTCCACAAATTACAAAATTCTTTGCGTTTTTTAATAATCGTAAAAGCCAGGACGAATTAATAAACAAACTATACTCTCTTGTGCAGGAGGATAAAGAAATTACGGAAAAGTTCCGAAGTCTGATAGGGAGGAAAGAGCTTTATAAATTCATGAAGGATACAGTGGAAACCAGCCGCAACATTTTGATTATTATTGATGGAGAGAAAAAAGAGTTACCGGACATCATGGAAACCTATGGTGAATGGGGGAATACGGTGAAACTATTAATACTTAAAAAATATAGTGACGGCAAGGAAACTATTTTTACACTTGATCCTGATTTCGAAAATGTTGAATACTCTGTCATGAATATTGACGAAGACGCAGACGAAGAAGTGAAGAAAGAATACACAGAAAAAATACATATGGACTATGCGATTGATAAGATTAAAAATCTTTACCTTTCAATACGAGGGACGGTGAAAGAAACATATCCAGAAGCTGAGTTTAACGCTACGAAATATTATATAGGATTGCGAAGAGGAGAGAATAAAAAACAGGCTATCTTTATCTTTAATAAGAGAAGTCTTCGCATTGTTTTGATGAGAGAAGAAGACCTTGTAAGACCTATGCTGCCTTCTCATCCAATCAAATCTCTATCTGCTTCCGTGCAAAAGTTCTGGAATGGGTCTTGTTGCGAAGTTCAATTGTCAGATGACAAAAATATGAATGAAGTAGTAAATGTAATCCTAGACATGTTAGATAAGAACAATAGCTAAGAAAATAAAAGTCAGTAAATATTAGCGGAATTGGAAGGCGCTGTTGATGCACGATATAGACCAGAGGGAAATATTTCGTAATAATTCCTTGGGGCTAGCGATATTTAGCAACAAGGAATAACAGTACCTTCCTCCAGGGTGATAAAGGATTACCGCATTTAGAAAAAAGGAAAAAGAATAGTAACTATAAAAATAAAAGATTAACGATGAAAAAAACAGGAGGACATTCAAATGGTAAATCCTCTTCAAATTGGCTGGATTGATTACTCGAATGAACATCGAAATAAAGTGATGGCCATTCTCGATTTGCTAGCCCAAAAAGGAGCTGTGGATGAGCTTGGGATTGGGATGATTAGAGATGGTTTCTCAGATATGTTCTTTCCTGGTACATCTACCTTACAAACGAGAGCAAAATACTTTTTTATTGTTCCTTACTTAGTAATGGAGCTAGAAAAAGAATCATTCTCTAGTCATAATCAATTTCTGAATAAGCTTTCCCAACAAGAATTAGAACTTATTGATATCTTAAAACAAGGCAAGGATTTAGATGGGATTATTGGAGGGAGATCTGGTAAGAAACTAAAAAGAAAGCCATCCAGCATCTATTGGAATGGTCTTAGGAAATTTGAAATATTTAAGTATGAAAATCTTACCCTCGATAACTATGCTAAATCAGTATTTGCCATGAAAAGAAATAAGCAAACATTAAAATCCTTAGGTGACGAGGAGACAGATGATATTGATGCTGGAAATGAATATTATGGGACTTTCTGGCACTGTCTAATTCCTGAAAGTGATTGGAAAGAAAATCTACAAATAAAGCTAACTCGACATGAAGCAGAGTTTTTGAAGCAAAGAATTACCTTATCTTCTAAAACAGAACACAGTCTTTTTGCTTTTTTACTACATCAAGATCCCGAAAAACTAAAACTTGTAGAAAGTTTTGAAATGATCGGGGAGATGTTTGATTTACCTGATCACATCAAAGGGATGTATCAGTTAGCAAACAAATTTAATAAATTTATATCTGGAGCCAATATACGATACAATGTCATCCTTTCGAAACAGGAGAATGAGCACGCCTTAGAAGAATGGGAGAAATGGCTCAGTAGTTCTTTTGTGAAAAATGAATTTTCTTCTTTTCCTTATTTAGAGGTGTTAAGCCTTCTACAAATAGAAAGAAGAAATATACGATTGAAGAATTTCCTCCGTGATTGGCAGAAGCTTGCAATAGATGGTGACGTGGGTGAAATCGATAACCTATTAATTAATAGAGAAGTAGAATTAAAATCAAAGGATCGTGCCAAATTATATAATTCGAAGGCCTTCTCTTATGATGGGAAATGGGTTGGAATTCGGTCCTTAGATTATCGTTTTCGGGTTGCTAAGGCGATAATAAACGATATTTTGGACGGAATGGAGGAGTAGCGTGCTTAAGCCAGATAAAAACAGATTGAATTATAGTGACATATTAAAGCCACCCGTGGATTATGAAGTTGAATTTGCGATTGGGACGACTTATTCACTTGATTTAGAGGCATTAATTGGGGTGCCACTAGCGCTAAGTTTAGCAGAAGAGATGAGTCATACATTTCAAGATAATCCGATTTTTATGTTGGAAGGACTTAGACGAGCATCAGATAAATTTATGATCTTCTGCGAAGCAGGGCAAATAAAGGTACCTCAGAAAAACAATACAATCTTTGCATTATTAGTAAACAGTGTAAGTGAAATCGCGTTAGAAAACGATCTCTCCTTCCATCCAAAAGTATGGTTAGTTAAATATGTGAATAAAGAAAATCGGGAGTTATATCGACTCCTGGTGTTAACACGAAATTTAACATTTGACCGCAGCTGGGATATTGCGTTGGCAATGGAAGGGGAAAGGCAAGAGGATGTGAATCCTAAGACGAAACCGTTAAAGGACTTTTTTCATCATCTACTTCCTTATGTTCCAGATACGACTAAGGTGGAAGCGATGAAGAATCTCCTATCAGAGTTGGATTTTGTACATTTTGTACCAGGTGGTAACTTTGTGGATTATGATTTTCTGCCACTTGGGATCAAAGAATATGGTAAAGACAATACCGATATTTTTGAAACATATCATGATCTCATTATTATGTCCCCGTTCTTAAGTGGAAGTACGTTAAAAGAGTTGACAGAGAAAAAATTGTCAGAAGAGAAGTTTGTACTGATTACAAGAAGAACGGAATTACATAAGCTTCAAAAGGATATTCTTGATTATTGTGATATCTATGTATTAAAAGAAATGATTGTTGAAGGCGAAGGTGTGATTAGCGAAGAAGATGACGAGGATATGGAGATTGCACAGCCCCAGGATATTCACGCAAAATTGTATGTGAAGAGTAAATATAATCAACACCATTTTTACATAGGTTCTGCCAATTGTTCTAGGAATGCGTTTCATGGAAATGTAGAATTTCTACTTAAATTAAAATACAAGAAGTATGGGTTTAGAATACAACAATTGCTTGAAGATTTATTTGGGAAAGACGAGGAAGATAATCCATTTGAAAAAATAGCATCTCTTCCGGATTTTGAAGGAGAAAAGGAAGAAGACTTACTAGAACAACTACAAAAAGGGATTAAACAACTTTGTAGAAGTGATTTACGGGCAATTGTTACAGAGACTCAAGGTACATATTCGTTAGCTATCCATAGCAAGGAAATCCCAAGTAGTGTTCGTTTTTTTATTAAACCATTGTTAAGTCAAGTACAGGAGAAATTATTAGAGGAAACCGTGCTTTTCTATGATTTGAGTTTATTAGAACTTGGGGAATTTTACACTGTAAAGGCTGTAATAGGTGATACCCAAGTTGAAAGAATTATAAAAATTGAAACAGAGGGAATACCAGCTGACAGAGATAGCGAGATATATAAAAGCATTATTCGTGATCCGATGACTTTTCTGAGATATGTCGCATTTCTATTAGCAGATGATTTCTTACTAGCAGCACTTGAACAGTCTGAGAGAAACAAAAAAGGAGACTTTGCATGGGACTCTGCTTATATGGATGGACCCATTCTGTATGAGAATATGTTGAGGACAGTTTCGCGCTCTCCTGAAAAACTTGATGATGTGGAATATGTAATTGATATTATTCGTGACGAAGAAATCATCCCAGAAGACTTCGAAAAATTGTATCAAACTTTTAAAAGGGCAAATCAGAATAGGTGAATGACATGATAAATCTGGAACAGAAAGAAAAGGAAATACTTTCGGGACTCAAGGATTTTCAAAGAGCCACGGTTGAACGAATTCATTATCTATTTACTAATCATTATAGCCGTGTACTTGTAGCTGATGAAGTAGGTCTTGGCAAAACATTAATAGCTAAAGGGGTTATTGCCAAGACCGCTCGGTACCATAGGGAAATAGTAGAAGATCCTTTATTTAAGGTTGTGTATGTTTGTTCGAATCAGGGCATTGCTAGCCAGAATTTGAAGAAATTAATGATTGATCAGAACGTACAGGTAGAAAAGGCTTCGAATAATCGTTTATCCATGCAGCACCTTAGAATTTTTGAAGATAAGTATGATGAAGAACTAAAGGAAAAATATATTCAATTAATTCCTTTAACACCGATGACATCATTTGAAATGACTACCGGCTTTGGTAGTGCAAATGAAAGAGCTTTGATGTTTGCTTTTTTGAAAAGACATAATGAACTTCATGAACATATTGAAGAGTTAGATTGGTTCATGATGGACAAGGCCAAATCTAGTTGGAACTGGTTAAAGAACTATTTTGAGGATAGAGTCTTGACTGTAGATGAGATAAGTCATGGGGAATACATTGAAACGATTCTCTCACAAATCGAACTAGCATTTGGTAACAATCCTACTATTAATCATGAACTTCAAGAAGTTTGTCGACTCATAAAGGAACACAACTTTCCAGATGCAAGAGTAAAAGGCTCAAAAAAGGTCATTCTTTTTTTACGAAAAATGATGGCTGAAATCAGTGTGAAGATGATGGAACCAGATCTGGTTATTATGGATGAATTCCAACGATTTTCGGAGTTAATTAATACAGAAAGTGAAAGTGAGACCGCAATTCTTGCAAAAAAATTTTTTAATAGTGGTAACTCATCAAATGAAGAAGTGAAAACGCTCCTGCTATCGGCGACACCTTATAAAATGTATTCTACATTGGAGGAAATCCAGGAGTCAGGTAGTGATGATCATTACAAGGAGTTCTTCCAGGTCACAAATTTCTTATTTGAGAAAAAACCAGATCAACAGCAGAGGTTTGAAACAGTGTGGAAAGATTACTCCACTGCATTAAGTGAGTTTACACATCATGATTTAGTTATTTTAAGGGCAAAAAAGCAAGAAGCTGAGGAGCAGCTTTATAAAGGAATAGCTAGAACCGAAAGAATGCTTGCAGAAGGCGCAAGTGAATTGATTAAAGGAAGAGTAGAGAAATTAGAGGTTTCTCATGAAGATGTAAGATCCTATATAAATTTGGATCAACTGCTTCAAGAAGCGGAATTAAATGATAAACTGCCGGTGGAATATGTGAAATCTGCACCATATTTGATGTCTTTTATGGATAAATATAAATTGAAACAGAAAATCTCCCAGTATTTCAACCATCATCCCGACAAAGTTCCCTTAGCCAATAAAGAAGGACTATGGGTTGAAAGAAAAAGTATTGATAATTATAAGCAAATACCTGATGTAAATGCTAGACTATCAAAATTAAAGGAAATTGCGTTGCCTCAAGGGGCAGAGAGATTATTGTGGGTTCCGCCATCCCGTCCATACTACGAGTTTGGAGGAAGCTATACTGGACATCAGCAATTTTCAAAAGTGTTAGTGTTTTCTGCTTGGGAAATGGTGCCTAGATCAATTGCAACGTTGCTTTCTTATGAAGCAGAGCGCTTAACGGTTGGAGAAATGATAAAAAAGATACCTAATAAGAAAAAACGTAAAAGTAAAAAGAATTATCTCTATTCAGCAGAGAGAAGATTCCCACAGCCACGTATTCGCTTTGTCATGAAAGATAACGCACCATCTAATATGAATCATCTGACACTACTCTATCCTTCTATTTCTTTAGCAAAATTATTTGACCCGGTGGATGTCCTAAATCGAAAAGTAACACTAGCTGAGATAAAAGTGGAGATTACTGAAAAAATCAGGGAAATGCTCAATGAGATTCCGGAAGAAGAAAGTGCTAGAATAGATGAGCGATGGTATTTTATGGCTCCACTTTTATTTGATATAAAGGAACCCGTCATGAAGGATTGGTTCTCTGCTGAGCGTTTTATGGAAGTTGATGATCAAGGAGATACGAAAGATGGAGACGACAAAGCCTTAACACTTCACTTTAAAGAGTTAAGGGAGATTTTCTTATCCGAGGAATACCCTAATTTAGGGAAGAAACCAGATGATTTAGTTGAAGTATTGGTAAGCATGGCACTCGGTTCTCCGAGCGTTTGTGGGATACGAATGTTAGATCAAGTTGACTCAACATCTTTAACGGATATCGTCATGTTTGGCAAATCAGTACTAAATAGGTTCAATTCTCAGGAAGCAATTGCTATCGTTGATTTGGAGTATTCAACGAAAGATAGAGAACACACCCATTGGAAAAATGTCCTCCGATATTGCGTAGATGGCAACTTTCAGGCAATGATTGATGAATATGCTCATATGCTGCTTGAAGAGGGTGGTTTAAAACATAAGGATACGACGGAAAGAAATCAAGAGCTTATTGAGGCGATAAAAGAATCGTTAGAGTTTCGAAGCGCCCCATTGCAAGTAGATACTTTCTCTAGTTTCAAGAGAAGGGTGACAACAGGAACAGCTCCATCAGGATTACGTATGCGTACAAGTTATGCTGTTGGTTTCGCCGATAAACGAAACGAGGACAGGGCACACGACAGAAAACAGAGTGTCAGGAGATCTTTCAATTCACCATTCCGTCCATTTGTACTTGCTTCCACCTCGATTGGGCAAGAAGGACTAGACTTTCATTATTATTGTCGTAAAATCGTTCACTGGAACCTACCTTCTAATCCGATTGACTTGGAACAACGGGAAGGAAGAATTAATCGCTACAAATCCTTTGCTATTCGTCAAAATATAGCCAGGAAATATGGAGATTTAGAATTTGAGAAAGATATTTGGGAAGAGATGTTCGATCAAGCGAATAAAAGTGAACGTAATGAAAATACATCTGAGTTAGTACCATACTGGACTCTCTCTGAGAATCAGGGTATACAAATAGAAAGAATTGTGCCGATCTACCCATTTAGTAAGGATGGGCACAAATATCAACGCTTGATGAAAATACTTCAGCTTTACCGACTAAGCTTAGGACAAGCAAAGCAAGAGGAGCTTTTGGAATATATCTTTCAACATGATGTGGATGAAGCAGAGCTCAAGGAGATGTTCATGAATTTGAGTCCTTATTATAGGGGTTAAGTAATTACTTAACTTAGCGCCAAAGATTGGATACAATATTAATAGAAATAGTTCTATGCCAAAACAATAGAAACCATTACGCTAGATGCAGAATTTCTGATGGTGGGCAATAAAATTATTGTAACGCTTAATTTGAATATTACTTTAATTACCATGCTTCACAACTGACCCCGACCACCGGTATCTTGAGATTAATTTTAGTTACGATTGATAGTAATTGATAAGCTCGTAAACCTTGATTTGAAAGGGTTTATGAGCTTTTTTCTTTGTTCTAGTATTCGATTGAAGACGATATGTTTTTAAATCATTTTACGCATTTTTTACGCATTCTTTTACACAGCCATACTCTCAAATATTTGGACTGTATCTTGCTCTTCTTGCAGACGTAATTCTTTGATAACATGAGTGTACTCTTTTAAGGTTGTTTCAATGTCGCTATGTCCTAATCTTTCGGAAACATAGTTAATAGATAGTTTTTTATAGAGAAGTACACTTGCATGTGTGTGTCTTAAACCATGAACAGTAATTGGTTCAATGTTTAGTTCCAATAGAAGTTTCTTTAGCAAATTATTGGCATTGGTGTTGCTAATGACTTTGTATTTCGATTCTGGACTGTAGAACACTAATTCATGAATGTTTGTTGGTGTGGTGTTGAACAATTCTTTAAAATGATTCATCGTGATCTTGTCCATTTTAATTATTCGAATTGACTGTTCATTTTTTGTAAGGCCAAATCCTTCAGGGGAATTCTTTTTATAGCCCCATGTTTTATTTATGTTTATGGTGTCGTTCTTAAAGTCGAAGTCTTTTCTAGTTAATCCAACAGCTTCACCGAAACGTATTCCTGATGTAAGTATCAGAAGTATTAATGAATACCCTAATCCTTCATCAACTTTACTCCGTATGCACTGTAAAAGCAGTTCACTTTCTTCATAGTTCAAATGCTTTTCTATTGATTTCTTAGCTTGTACAGTCCAATGTGGTTTTGTTTTTCTTGTAAAATCAATTTGGATGAGTTGATCTTCTATCGCATCCTTAACAGATGATTTTATATGTCCATGTACTTTTGCGACTGTTTCTTTTGCTTTATTAGAACCGAACCAATTCAAAAATTTTTGATATTCTTGTCTTTTGATATTCTGAATAGGAGTCCCTGAAAAATACTCTCTTACTGCATTTAAAGAGTATTCGTAGTGTTTCAGTGTAGTTGTACTGACTTTATGTTTTTTGTATAGACCAATCCATTCCTCGAAATATTCATCGAAAGGAATCTTCTTTGTAACAGGATTGAAGCCTTTTGCTAATTGTGTTTCCAGTTCAGCCGCTGCAGCCTTTGCCTCTGCTAATGTACGAAATCCTCCTTTTTTAATAGGTTTTGATTCGCCATTTACAGTATGGCTAACTGTAAATTCATAACTTGTTTTTTTCTTTCCTACACGTTTTCTATAAGATGCCATAATTTCTGTCTCCTTATCTAGTTGTTTTGTAATTAGATAAGGGTAGCCTGGTGGTCATCCTGGCGTACCCTTATCATAAAGTCTGTTTTGAATTTTGTATAGCCTAAAGATTAGGTTGTTCTATCTTTTTTGTGAGAATATTTGTTGGAAATGCTTGTCCAAAAACTCTGCCATTTTTAAAGCATGGAATGACCAAGTTTGTCCTTTTGATTGTGGGTAAAATACGAAACCGCCTTTTTCGACATCGAGGATTTTTTTGAATTTTGGGGGATAGAGGATGTTGTCTTTAATCCATTCATGTTTGCGATTAGTTCGCACTTCCAAGTCTTTCATTGTCCAATAAACTCCTTTTAACTGCTGTTGCTTTAGTTCTTGCAGTTCTACCTTGGAAATGATTACTGAGTCGGAAGGAATAGGGATTGTAAGGTTAACGGAGAGTTGTTGTTGTAATTCTGTATCTTGCAGTAATGTTGTCATGCTATTTCATCTCCATTCTCAATAGAAGAGCTGGAGGGATTATATGCTACCTCAATTATGTCATGCAGAGTGAATTGTAATTTGCAATTGGGGGTAATTGTGGGGTGATTGTGGAAGTTTCTTTCGTTTGTCATTGTGTTTCCTCCTGTTGTAGTTTGAAAGAATGATTGGGATACATCTGAGGTTAAAAGTGCGTGGATTTATTTTCGGGTTTTGTATCGTATATTACTTTAAATTCACTTCCTCTCAATGAATCAATTAGTTTATATATCTATCATAATTAGTATGATTTCATAAATCAAAGTTCTTAGGTTCGAGGGTTTAAAAACTTTTTGATGTGGAAGTCTTGTTGATTACAGACTGGTGTTAAGATATACTTTTTATAAGATTACTACAAACCTTAATCAAGGGAAGATCGAATGAAATGAAGAAAATATATGAATTTTCGCTAACTAACGATGAATCTATATTGCAATTAAAACTCGTACTCTAACAAGGGGGACGAGTTTTTTTTATGCTCCCATTGATTATAGGAAATGGTAATTACAATAGGATTAGAGAGGAATGTTGTTATGAAGTTATATTCTGTTAAGGAAGTAGCTCTAAAGCTAGGTTTGAGCATGAAACAAATTACGAACATGTGTGAGAAAGGACGCTTTAAAGGTGCCTATCAATCCGATAACGCTGAGTGGTTCATACCTAGCTATAATTTCATTACTACTAATGAACAGTATGAGAGGGCGAATGAGATATTACAGCATATAGATAGAAAAAATCAAGAAGTTGATAAGAGCGAATTATAAAGCATTAGAGAATTATAAGAAAATGATTTTACTTGATTGGGATGTAGAGATTGATGATTAAAGAAAAGAATAACTATCAAAGGGGTGAGGAATTGAGGGGAAATAGAAAAGTGGTGATTTACGGAGGAAGGGCTGGTTATAATTCTGTGGCTTTTACTGGAGAGAGATACCAATCAATGTCCCGATTCCATAATAGAAAAATAACGACAGCAGTGGGACTGATAAGGGAGAACAATAAAATAACTATTATTCTTTCAACATTACCCTTTGTTCGCTCTTTTTCAATAGTAATTGATTTAATAATTGAATACTGGAGGCGGTTTTTAGTTGCTGTAATCGTCTTGTTTTTGTTGGAGTTTTTATTCATCCCAAAATCAGACTCTATTTTTTCGTATACGATACAAATTAACGGTTTAGAGATGTTGTTGGGTCTCTTAATTATTGCTGGTCTTATCATAAAAATTAGCCCAATTGGGGCGTATCATGCGGCGGAACATATGGTCTTTTCGGCATATGAGAAAAATCTAAAATTAACATTAGAAAACGTAAGAAAGCAACCAAGGACTCATTCATTTTGTGGAACCAATCTGGTAATATCCTATTTCATCTGCTTCTCTATATTATTTATGGTGTTTGGCGACTCATTTTGGGTGTATCTAATTGCTTGGATTTTTGGATTTGAACTGTATAAGAGTGAGCCAAAAATAATTTGGGGTTCAATATTGGTAATTGGAAAAGTTGCACAATACCTTCTTTTTACTTCTCGGCCTAAAGAAAAACATTTAATTGTTGCAATAGAGGCACTTGCAAAATTGGAAGAAGAGGAATTAGCAAATTTATGTGACGAAGATAGAGGAGGTAAAATGAAAAAATGAACATCAAAAAAGGCATAGTTAAAAGAGAATCACCGGATATATGGAAATGGTCCGGAACAAGAATTTCCTCCCTGATTTAAAGTGAGACGCTTATTAATGAAATGGAAAATAGGGAGTGATACTGGATGGATAAAGTAAATGACAAAAGGATTCCTTTATTGCATATTTACCCACAAAGACATCCACACGATGACGTTTTGATTGTATCGAGTAGAACAGCTTTATTACGGCTAAAACAAAGCATTGAGGAGGCTCTTGAAAAGAGAGAAGGGGATTGTGTAGCAACCACTTCTGATTTTGAGACATATGAAATAAAAATAATTTTAAATGATGAGGGTAGGCAATCAGATTTCTGGAGGAGGTTACAACTACCATTATTCGAAGTCGATAAAAGTGAAGAGGGACAAGTTCTATCAGTTGAAGACCTTCTCGGTTTTGATTTAAAAACCTCTGATGATATAAGGAAAGCCCGACCAATAATGGAGCAATATCGTAAACATAGTCAACAGATGACTGAAAAGATGTTGCAAATTGCAAAAAGGAACAAACAAGTGGACGAATAGAGTAAAAGATTGAGATAAACAACATAATGTTTATGACAAGACAAATAGATACCAATAAACGAAACCGTAAGAATACAGTTCTTACGGTTATTTCTTGTAATCATATACTTGTAAATTTATTAGGACAACGTAAAACTACTAAACCATTACTTTTATGTACCTCCTGTAATGTTATTGAACGAATATGATGAATAATTTCTTTATAACTTCAGTAGGATGCTTTACTTAACGATCACATTGGTTTTTATCAATGTGTTGGGAAGTCTTTTAAATTAGTTGGGGTCGGGAAAAACAAAGCTAAGGAAACCCTTGATATTAAAGGGTTTATTTACTCCCAAGACCGAAAATAAAGGAGATGGTTTAATTGATTCACACATTCGAAATTATGATACTCATAAGCTGCGAAGACTTTCATCACCTCTTTTCTATGTACGGTGTTAGATTAAACAAATATCATTATGTCCGTGCAGCAGTTAAAGAACTAAATATAGAAATAAAAAAGAGTCATCCAGCGTATGCAATTACCCGCACTTGGGAGCAAGTAAATGGGGATTGGAATTTACAATTGAAGGTTGATGCTATAAAGATGTTGAATAGTGGGACAATTACAGAAAAAGACTATGAATTGATAGAGTCAGATATTCGTAGATTCCTTATCCGAAATTTTGGGCATTCTGATTATTTTGATTCACATACACTTACAAGAATAGATTATAGAATGGATGTGGAATTATCGAATCCAAAAGAACGGGAGCTGTTATTTCATTTACTTGAAAAATACACTCCTAAGTATGCCTACAAAGAAAAAATCAAATGGGGTAAGGATGAAAATGGCAGCCCTTTTAAATACGAAACATCGCAATACCACAAATGTAAAAGTATTGAGTTAATCATTTATGATAAAGAAGGAGAACGGATTGCAAATGGTGAAGAAATCCAACCATATGATTTTGGTCGTATCAGATACGAATTAAGATTGAAAAACGCCCATCTGAATAGCATGAAAAGAAAAGACAAGGGAAAAGGCAGACCGAAGGAATTAAGAAGCTACTTTTCATACCAGTTGTGGAAAGAGTATATGGAAAAGCACACACTTCCAATTGTCCACCGAGGGGATTACTATAAAATTACTGAGGCAGAAAAAATCATTGAAAACAGTCATTTCTCTAAAAAGAAAAAAGACGACCTTCGTGCATTCCTCGTGATGATCTCGAAAGGGAATATTGACACCCCAAAGCAACACATGTCCCTACCTACCTATCGAAAATACCTTCAAGATCTTGCTACTATCGGAGTAAATCCTGTCCTAATTCCAAAAAACCGCACTGATTTCCCCAAATGTTTGAAAAATCCATTCAAAATCTAAAAAAATAAGTGAAAATAACATGAAGGTGTCTAAAATGTGTTGTACCTAACACTATAGACACCTTTTTAATGTAATTTAATACAAAAAAAGACGAGTGCATCTTATTGCTCCCGTCCGTTTTCTGGTTTGTACTTATTCATTGCATCAATCAATGCTTGAGCAATCACATCTTGTGTTTTAAGGTGTGGAAAATATTCTTCACAAAATTTACTGAAATCCTCGTAGATAGAAGTATTCATCCTGATACTTTTATTTGCGAACTCTGCATTCTTGCTGTAAATGCGTTTATCAAGCAGTAAATTCCCTGATTCTTCAAATTGTTGAATCACCTTTTTAAGAGTGTCAATATGGTTCTTGATGAATGTTATTTCATCATTCTGTTCGGTAAGGGTACTGGTAACTCTTTCCTCTTCAGAACGGACAAACGGATAGTATTGTTTGTCTGCTTGATGGTACAGGTAATCTCCCTCTCTCATGAGTTTGCTGAATGATCCAGATGGAATTCCGAGAAGTTCACATATTTCCGCTAGAGTATGTTTTTTTAACAACTTATTGACTTCCTGAACTCTTTTTGCCGGTAGCATTGTAATGATTGTTTCTCTATCCATATACACAACCCCTTTCTTTTTATAAAGTTAATGTATTATAGATAAAAATACTTGCGGTATAACTGCACTTTTAATATTTTACATCACTAGATAAAAATTTGACTTTGTTCATCGAAAGTCATATACTGTATTTAACAGGAATTAGTTAAATGTGCGATTTAACATTTTTGAAGGAGGTGTGACATGCAACTTGGTGAGATTGCCCAAATAAAGACTGGCCTGGTTCTTAGTAGGAAGAAAGCCGAAATTGAATATGATGTAAAGGCAACATATAAACTCTTATCGCTTAAAAATATTAGTGAAGATGGGCTAATAGTTAATGATTCATTTGATGATTTTGACAGTGATGATTATTTGGATGACCACTACTTTACTGAAGAAGGCGATGTGCTGATGCGGCTAAGCCAACCGTATACGGCTGTATATATTGGTAAAGACCATGCTGGCTTATTGGTTCCATCATACTTTGCTATCATAAAGGTAAATGAAACAATGGTATTATCTCAATATGTAGCGTGGTATCTTAATACGATGAATGTGAAGAAGGAACTTGAGCGTTCTCAAGCAGGTAGTAGGATTCCAAGTACAAATCAACATACAATTAGGAATATCCCTATTATATTATCACCAATTTCAAAACAGAAAGTATTGATAGAGTTTTACCGGTTACATCAAAAAGAGAAAATGCTATACAAAAAAATGATTGAAGAAAAGGAGTTGCTCTTTGAAGGAGTTACTCAGCAAATATTAGGAGGAAGAAATAATGGTTGAACAAACATCTCAAGAAAAAATCAATAGTGTGTTATGGCAAGCTGCCGACACCTTCAGAGGGAAAATTGACTCATCTACATACAAGGATTATATCCTAACCATGTTGTTTATCAAGTATTTAAGTGATTCGTACAAAGAGAAAGTAGAAGAATATATGAAACGTTACAACGGAGACGAACAGCGTATTCAACGTGCTTTAACAAGAGAACGATTTGTATTGGATGAAACATCAACATTTGACTATGTGTACAGTAAAAGAAATGACCCGGAAATTGGAGAAATCATTAACAAAGCATTGGAACGTATTGAAAACGAAAATACTGGAAAACTTCGTGGTGTATTCCGTAATATTGATTTTAATAGTGAAGCGATTTTAGGGAGAGCAAAGGAACGGAATACTATGCTTCGGTCTTTATTGGAGGATTTTCAACAACTATCATTGAGACCCTCTCAGTTAGGTAATGAAGATATTGTTGGTAATGCTTATCAATACATGATTGGATTATTTGCTTCTGATGCAGGGAAAAAAGGCGGAGAGTTTTACACACCAGCTGAGGTTTCTGAACTACTCGCACGTTTGGTTAAACCACTAGAAAATGATCGTATTTATGACCCAACATCTGGTTCTGGCTCATTGTTGTTGAAAGTTGCAAAACAAGTACCAAGTAAAAAAGTTGCCATATACGGACAAGAGCGTAATGGTGCTACGCACTCATTGGCATTAATGAATATGTACTTGCACGGAATTGATGATGCAAAAATTGAATGGGGCGATACTTTGGCCAACCCATTGCATTTAGATGATGGTAAGTTAATGAAGTTCCAGGTCATTGTTGCAAATCCTCCTTTCTCATTAGATAAGTGGGCGATGGGATTTGCTGGTGAAGGAAATGATAAAAAATTTAAAATGGAACCAGGGCTTGATCCTTTCAGAAGATTTGAATGGGGAGTTCCACCTAGCTCAAAAGGGGACTATGCGTTTGTTCAGCACATGCTATATTCGTTAGCGGAGAATGGAAGGATGGCTACCATTCTTCCTCATGGAGTTTTATTCCGTGGCTCTAGTGAAGGGAAAATCCGTCAGCAAATCATTGATATGAACTTATTAGATGCAGTTATCGGATTGCCAGTGGGATTATTCTTTGGTACTGGTATTCCTGCTTGTATCATGGTATTTCGAAAAGACCGTACACGTAAAGATGTCCTATTCATTGACGCATCTGGTGAGATTAATTATGAAAAAGGAAAAAACCAAAACAAATTAAGAAAGCAGGACATTGAAAAAATTATTGAAACGTATGAGAAGAGAGAAACGATTGATAAATATTCATATGTCGCTACTTTAGATGAAATTAAGGAGAACGACTATAACTTGAACATACCACGTTATGTCGATACATTTGAAGAGGAAGAGCCTGTGGATATGGATGCAGTTAAGGAAAATATTAAGAACATCAAAGAAGAGCTTCGAGAAGTGGAAGAGCAGATGGAAAAATATTTGAAAGAGCTTGGATTGTAGGTGAACAAGGTGTATAAATTAACAGTCCCAAAAGATTGGAAAGTTAAACATATAGAAGAAATTGCAAATATATCTACTGGAAATAAGGATACAGTAAACAAAGAAGAAAATGGAAAATACCCTTTTTTTGTGAGATCTCAAACGGTAGAACGTATAAATTCTTATTCTTATGATGGTGAAGCTATTCTAACAGCAGGTGACGGAGTAGGTGTAGGTAAAGTATTTCATTATTACAATGGTAAGTTTGATTATCATCAAAGAGTCTATATGATAAGCGAATTTAAAGATGTCGATGGCTTTTTCTTTTTTAACTATTTTAAGATGAATTTCATGAAACAAGTGAAGAAGTATAATGCTAAGACCTCAGTTGACTCAGTTAGAAGAGAAATGATTACAAAAATGGAGATTCCAGTTCCACCAATAAATGAACAGAAAAAAATATCATCTATACTTTTAGCTTGGGACAATGCAATTAAACTAAAAGAAAAGCTGATTGGGCAGAAAAAAGAGCAGAAAAAAGGGTTAATGCAGAAGTTGTTGACTGGTCAAGTTAGGTTGGATGGGTTTGATGGAAAATGGGATACAAAAAAACTTAAAGATTTATGCACTAAAATAATGGATGGTACTCATGCAACACCGAATTATACTGATTCTGGTATCCCTTTTTATAGTGTTGAAAGTGTTACAAATAGGGACTTTTCGAATCATAAATATATATCACATGAAGAACATCTTGCGATTAGCTCAAGATGTAAAGTAGAAAAAGGCGATATTTTAATGACTAGAATTGGTAGTATTGGGGATGCTGTAATAGTTGATTGGGACTATGAATGCAGTATCTATGTGAGCTTAGCTCTTTTAAAAACCAATGAAAAAATCTTATCAGAATTCTTAGTTCAATATATGGCTACTGATGAATTTAAAAAGGATATTTTAAGTAAGTCTTTATTGAGTGCAATTCCACAGAAGATAAATTTGGTTGATATAGGTAGAGTAAAAGTTTATATTCCACAGGATATACAGGAACAAAAGGCTATTGCAAAAATCTTAAATGATGCGGATAAAGAAGTAACATTACTTGTGGATGAACTCAATTATTTAAAACAACAAAAGAATGGACTTATGCAATCACTGTTAACGGGAGAAGTTCGAGTGTAGAACAAATGTCTTCACTTACTTTCCCATTTCTGATAATGGAGGTGTGAATATGGCAAGGGAGAAGAGTTACGATGAACGGTATATTAGTCAAGTCCCCGCAATCGAAGTGTTGCAAAAGTTAGACTATCAATATATATTACCGGAAGAAGCAGCACGGTTGCGGGGGAATCTCCACGAGGTTCTGTTAAGAACGGTTGTCGAGGAAAAACTCAAAGAACTGAATTCCTATGAATACAGAGGGGAAGTTCATAAGTTCAGTGATAACAATATACAGCAGGCGATTCGTGATTTAGATGAGCCATTAACCAGTGGGTTAGTTAAAACAAACGAAACTATTTATGAAACCATCATGAATGGGCGGAGCTATACAGAGTTTTTGCCAGATGGTTCAAAGAAATCATTTACCGTTCAGTATATTGATTGGACAAACATTGAGAATAATGTGTTTCATGTTGTAGAAGAATTTGAAGTGGAGCGGATGGATGGGCGTGGAACGGTTCGTCCTGATATTGTTCTTTTTGTTAATGGAATTCCTTTTGCTGTGATTGAGTGCAAAAAAGCATCCATTTCGATGAGTCAAGGAATAAGTCAAATGATTCGTAATCAGGGGAAAGACTATGTTCCCCAATTGTTTAAGTTTGTTCAATTGGTTATGGCTACAAATAAAAATGAGACACAGTATGCCACATGTAATACACCGAAGAAGTTTTGGTCTGTATGGCAGGAAGAGAAAGAGAATTGGCTGAATTCTTGGCTAAATGGAACAGTAGAAGGAAGATTACCAACAACACAGGATAAAAACATCATTTCCTTGTTCCATCCTGAGAGACTACTAGAAATTACTCAATTCTTTACACTATTTGATAAAGATATTAAGAAGGTAGCTCGCTATCAACAATATTTTGCTATAAAAGAAATCATAAAAACAATTGAGGTACGGGATGAAAACGGTAATCGTCAGAGCGGTGTGATTTGGCATACACAGGGGTCTGGTAAATCACTCACAATGGTGATGTTGGCTAGGTATATCTTGTCTGAGCTGCATGAATACAATCCAAAGATGGTTGTCGTAACAGACCGAGTAGAGCTGGACAAACAAATCCATAAGACATTCCGCCATACGAGGTTAAAGGCAAGCAGGGCTACTTCAGGTGGTCATTTGGTTGACCTAATCAATGACAATAATTCAGATATAGTTACCACATTAGTTCACAAGTTCGATTCGGCATCAAGCAAACAAAAAGCAATTGAATCAAGGGATGTATTCGTGCTGGTTGACGAGTCGCACCGAACTCAGTATGGGGAGCTTAATATTAAGATGAAAAAAGTTTTCCCGAATGCTTGCTATCTTGGCTTTACGGGGACTCCTTTAATGAAGAAAGAAAAAAGTACAATGATAAAGTTTGGGAAGCTCATTCATAAGTATACAATTGCTGATGGGGTTCGGGACAAGGCAATTGTACCGCTTTTATATGAAGGGAAAATGGTTGAGCAATCAGTGAACCAAAAGGCAATTGACCTTCGCCTTGAAATGATTACAAGAAATCTGAATGACAAGCAAAAAGAAGAAGTAAAACAAAGATGGAGTAAGTATGAAAAACTAGCCTCTTCGGAGCAGAGGATTTATTTAATTGCGGAAGATGTTAATAAGCACTTTTTGGAGAACTACAAGACACAAGGAAGCCAGTTTAAAGCTATGTTGGCTACTAATAGTAAAATTGAAGCCATTCGTTATTTAGAGGCATTTGAAGAGTTTGAGGACTTAAATTGTGCAGTTGTGATATCTCCACCCGACCAACGAGAAGGTCACGAAGTTGTTGATGAGGAATCTAAAGATAAAATTCAACGATTTTGGAAACGAATGATGAACCGTTACTTGACACCTGAGAAATACGAAGATGCTATCAAGGATGAGTTTGTAAATGGCGATGAACTTGACATGTTAATTGTTGTTGATAAATTGCTTACAGGCTTTGATGCTCCTCGTGCAACAGTTTTATACGTTGATAAGCCGATGAAGGAACACACCCTGTTACAAGCCATTGCACGTGTAAATCGGCTATATGAGGGAAAAGATTATGGGCTAATTATTGATTATCGTGGACTATTAGATAAGTTAGATCAAGCAATGCAAATGTACTCTGGTGCAGGTTTGGAAAACTTTGATCCAGAAGATTTAAAAGGTGCTATTTACGATGTCATAAGCATAATTGGTTCATTACGACAATACTATTCCGATTTACTCCAAATCTTTACACCAATCAAGAATCAGGATGACAGAGAGGAATATGAGGTTTGGTTAGATGATGAAGAGCGGAGAGAAGGCTTTTACAATGTATTAAGTAATTTTGGAAGAAACCTTGGAATTGCCTTAGAGTCAGAAAAAGTCTATAATGCTTTGCCTCCAGAAGAACTACAAAAGTATAAAAAGGATTTTAAGTTTTTCCAAGATTTACGGAAAAGCGTGAAGTTACGTTATTCGGATACTATAGATCATAAAGAATATGAGGCAAAAATGCAAAAGTTGATGGATAATTATATTTCTGCTGAAGAAGTCATTCGTATTACTAATCCAGTTGATATTCTAAATACAAAGGCTTTTGAAGAAGAAATAGAACGTCTTGGATCAAAACGGGCAAAAGCTGATGCCATTCGAACTCGATTAACAAAAAGTGTGCATGCTAAGTGGGATGAAAACCCATCCTATTACAAAAAGTTTTCTGAAAGAATACAAGAAGCCATTCAAGAATATAGGGATAAACGGATTTCTGAAGCTGAGTACCTGAATAGAATGAAGGATATAATGAAGGACTATCAGAATGGTCAATCAACGGAACAATATCCTAATGTAATTAAAGAAAATCGCAATGCACAAGCCTTTTATGGTGTTACAAAAGATATTTTGAGTGAAACAAAAGAAACTTCTTCAAGCTATGACACAAATCTGTTGGGTGATTTGGCAAAGAAGATGGATGAAATCATAAAGGAACATCAAAAAGTCGATTGGCATGACAATTTAGAGATTCACAATCGAATTGCTCAAGAGCTGGATGATTTATTATTTGACTTTAAGGATAAGCACAATTTAGATATTGACTTTGACACCATAGATAAAATTATTGAGCAAATCAAAACAGTTGCTCTAAGACGTTACTAAGGCAGGGAGCAGCATGGAAAAACATCAAATTGAGTATGCCAATAATGTCATTGATTTCGTTGTAAAGCGGAAAAAAGTGAAAAACGTAAACCTCAATGTCAAACCAGATATGACGATTGAGGTTACTGCAAATGACAGAGTTCCGTTAGACTTTATTTCAGATTTTGTAAAATCAAAAGGTTCTTGGATTATCAAAAACATTGGGCGTTTTAACGACGTACAACCCTTAAAGCAAAGTAAAAGGGAATATGTAAGTGGAGAAACCTTTAGATATCTAGGAAAGCAATATCGTTTGCGAGTACAAAAGACTACAGAAGAGGAAATGGTGAAATATTTTCGGGGGTTTATTTATTTGCACGTTAAGGATACAGATAATCTAAGTAGAAAAGAAAAACTGATGGATGAATGGTACCGTGAGAAAGCTCAGATGGCATTCAATGAATCCCTTGAAAAAATGTTTCCTTTGGTGCAAAAGTACGGAATTGAGAAGCCAGAAGTTGATGTAAGATTAATGAAAGCACGTTGGGGTTCAGCTATAATAGAAAAAAACACAATATTACTGAATACCGAACTTATTAAGGCACCGAAATACTGTATTGACTACGTGGTTCTCCACGAACTTATTCATTTCAAATACAATGATCATAGCGATAACTTTTATCAAATGCTTTACTCTTTAATTCCTGATTGGGAAAAGAGGAAAGCAATTTTAGATGAAGAAATAGTGAGAGAATTATGATGTGAACTACTTGGTGATGAACACAACAGGATAAAACAACAGGGGCAGTTCCAATGAACTTTATTTGGAGCTGCCTTTGTATGTGTATAGACTTGAACAAATACAAATAATCATATCTAGCTTAGGGAAATAAATCAGTTAAGGATAGAGGGGAATGCAATGATTTCTGATGAAGATCTTAGGTATATTTCGGAAGTATTTATAGGGGATACAGGTGAATGTTATTCATATAAAGCTGGAGGAGACCTAGTAGCCTTTTTTAACCAGTATTTTGGTTACAATGATATCTATCAATCTGGATTTCCCTCTAGGTGGTTCTATGTTGTAGAGAGACTACAGGACTTGGTGAGAGAGAATAGGATAGATGCCTTTTTTACATTAATCTTGAGTAAAAGATTTATTATGAGAGATAACAAGGTAAATGAAATTAATGCAATTGAACTAAGCCAAAAAGCCCTAAATCTTTTTAATGAACAATTACAGTATGATGCGAATCAGATAATACGAAAAGATGGAAACTATGTTTTGATAAATGAGGATGAAGATCTTCAGCAAATAGGGGAAGGGGGATTTGCGATAGTTTATCTAAGAAGGAGTGATAAAAAGGTCTTAAAGAAATTACAAGATGAATATATTGCTAATCCAGGGATTCGTAGTAGATTTAAAAGAGAGTATGAGATTACAAAATCCCTACAGGATATTCCAGGTGTAATTAAGTTGTATGATTTTGATGAAAATAAAATGTTGTATGAGATGGAAAAAGGTGAATTTACTTTATCTAAGTATGTAATAGAAAACAAACTATCTATTGAGGAAAAAAGGAGAATTGCGTTACAAGTATTGAGGATAATGGCAATCATTCATGGAAGGAACATAATTCATAGAGACCTTAGCCCTTCAAATATCTTGTTTGTTAATGGAGAAATAAAGATAACGGATTTTGGACTGGGTAAAAATTTCGAAGATATTCATTCTCATCAAACCCTACATACTAATGCTTTTGGGCAATTCTACTATTGTTCCCCAGAGCAAATGTATGCACTTAAAGATGGAGATAAAAAAAGTGATGTATTCTCATTAGGAAAAGTAATTAACTTTATATTCACAGGGAATCCAGATAATGAAAGACATGAATTTGGACAAGTAGTTAATAAAGCTACAAGTCAGAATAGTGAAGATCGTTACCTATCCGCAATTGAAATGTTACATGCTATGGAAAAACTGAATGAAATAATCCAAAAAAGCAATCTTAAAGAAGAAGCAAAGCAAGATATTATTAATGGAGAGCTTACCACGGTAGTACAGCAATTTATACACAACTTGGATGGAGAAGGATTATGTAGTGAATTAATAATGAATTCTTCCTTTAAAATCGTACTGATTAATTTTATGAAGTTAAATAATAACAACGAGAGTTTTGTTATCAATGCTGTCGAAGAAAACTTTAAGGATTCATGCCCAACTTTTGAATCTTATGACCCTATAGCGTCCCTTGCAAATACAATTTTACAAGAACAGTTTACTTTTATGACAAAGGAAAAGGCTGCGAGAATCCTTTCTCACATTGCTTTCTCAGTTAATCGTTTTAGTGCACAAAGAATGGTTGATAGATTGATTGATAGAGGTATAGAACCCTTAATTGAGAGTGTTTTACAAAGGTAAATACCTTAAATTAGAAGGCTATTTTTATAGATTTTTAAAACCAGATTTTCAAGAGAGGTGATTAATTTTGAGTAATGAAAAAAGAAAGGATATACAAGAAACAGGCAAAGGGCTTGCCGTTGATACTGTCCTTAGTGTTGGAAGCGACACTGCGGCAGAAATTGTAAAAGAATCAATAACCAGCGTAATTGGAGACCTATTGGTTGACACTGCAAGTTCACTTCTTCCTGGTATTTCAGGAGCAGTTCAAGGTTATAAGCGTGTACGTTTTGAAAGAAATATTACTGCTTTTACAGAGGAATTATTTTCTAATATTGATAAACTACGTGAGAATTTGGAAAATAAGGATTTCGAGCAAAAGAAAAAAATTGACCAACTGTATAATTTTGTCATGGATTACGTAATTGATGAACAGCAAGAAGACAAGATACAATACATGGTTAATGGATTTATTAACATAACCAATCATGAAAAGGTAACAGATGACTTTATCCTTACGTATTATGATGTCCTAAAAGAATTAAGAATGGTTGATATATCGGTACTTAGGTTAATGTACAATTCACGATATGTATTTGGTACGGACTCGAACGAATCATTTCAAGATATTATGGAAAGGCATGGAATTAGCTACGAGCAATACGAATCAGTTCGGAGAAACCTGCAAAGAATGGGTTTACTCACAACCAAAACTAACTTGAATATTACCGATGATCTTCAAGAGATTGTAGAGAAATTCAAGGAATTGTATGCTTACTTAGACAAAGCAACTGATCCTAAAAATAAACGTTCTCTTCCGAAGTTAAAGTTACCTAAACTAAAATCTAAGGAGAATTTTGAGTTGTCTAAGTTTGGAAAGGATTTTGTTGAATTTTTTATAAAAGAAAATGATTCGGTTGTTTGATGGTAAATCAAGTAATAAGATAAAAAGATATTAGAATCCCTTTATTTATTTCAATAGTAGTTCAATTTTAATCTATTTGATTAAGAAAAGTGACAGGCGGGATTCTCCGCCTGTCTATGAATTTGTCCTTTTATGTATATATTGAAGACTTTTTCTATAATCTATATAGTCGTTATAGGCTTGATTTCTTATATTCTCAGCCTTTTTTATCTCCTTTTTCAGTGATGCAGTAATTGATTCAGTAGTATTAACTTCCTTGGATTTTTCTTTATTTTTTGTTGTTAGGTAAGATAAGGTAGAAGAGCAGTTATATAAATGCTCTAACCGTTCCAGAGCCCTGTCGTAATCAACTATAGCTTGAAACTCTGGTCCAAGTTCCAATCTTGGGAGGTTGTCTAAACTATTAATTTTATTTTCTTTAACTAATAGTATACGAAAGTCCCTACTAATTGATACTTTTTCTTTACTGTTAATTAAATTTTGATTTTTTAGATGAGCACTAACTTGAAAGTAATGCTCAGTTTCTTCAGGGTGGATTTCTAAAAAATCATTGAGTATTAACGGATCCTTTTCTAAAACATGATAATTAGCCTTCTTTCTTAGGTGATAATTGAAATAGGATAATCGGTCGTGTCTAACTAGATCTATTGAAACGTGACCATAATAATTTGACTCTTTGCTAGTGTCCAACCAGCAACTAAATATAAATAAATAATCATCATAAAGGAGTTTGTTGTCACCCGAAAAAGGGAAATACTTGTAAATCTCTCCTAAATATACAATCTCATACTTTTCTGCTCCGTTACTTCCCAATGGGAAAGTACCCATTTCTCCTCTTTTATATTGCATGTTTATATGTGCCTTCTTTCTATCATTTATGACAATCAGTATAACAGTTCATTACAGTAGTTATATTTTGAAAATGAATTGTTAAGTAGGAAAGAAAACACCTTCCTTTTTACATTTAGAATTAATTTTACGCAAATTTTACGCATAAATTTACAAAACCTTATTAAATCAATACTCTGACCGCCATTTTGACCCCGACCACCGGTATCTCTATATGAATTGAGTTAGTATACTAAAAGATAAAACAGCTATAAACATTGGATGAAAATGTTTGTAGCTGTTTTTAATTCGTAGGAAAAATGCTTGGAAGTGGTGGGTAATATATTGGATTGGACTATATACATTTTTCTACAAGTGTTTTTATTCTCTTCTTCCTTCATGTTGGGTTTTCCATTTGTTTGGTTCTTTTCCGCCGTCTTTTCGTGGTAGCTTTCCAAAATAATGGTGACTATTTTTTAAATAATATTGAAATGGAAATGTAACACCCGCCAAAAGGTTATCAAAATATACGAGTCTTTCTGCAATGCCATTTTGGCTACGGTCAGACAGTATTGGAACTGTATTTATTAATTCCTTAGCAAAAGCTTTAGTTATACGTTGAGTTTCTTTTGGTGATAATCCATCTATTCGGTCTCTGTAATCATTCATAACATCCACAAAAACTTGATTTTGCTCTTTTGTATATATTTTAGCCATCTGACATTCCCCCAAAATAAATTATATTAATTAACTTCTAGATAAGAACATTTTATCCTTTGGAATATTGCATGTTTTAATAATATTATTAGATTCAATGAACACTAGTTAAGTAAATTCATAAGGATAAAAGGGTACGGTTCACTTCCATGAATGTTTAGACTGCTAAATACCGTGATCTTTTCGAGATATAAAACAATTTAAGATATATTCACGATCAATTGTCTGGTAAAATAAGACTATTAAGAAAAATAAAATTAGTAGGCATATCGTTACAAAATTGATATATGGAACAAGCATTATGATGGATTTAAGGAAATTAACTATATAATAAAGGTGGTGGGTTGATAATGAAATTAATTAATAAGAAAATACCAGGTATTTGTTATAGTAATATCAGTTTGATAAAACGAGCTTTATTACAAAATCCAGAAAATATACTGCCATATCATGAAATAGTGCTATATGTAAAAAAGAATTGGATGAATCTTAATTCTTCATCTAATGACATACAAGAAATTGTTGACTTGGCATTGAATGCACCAAAGTCTTATTTCTATGAGGTTGAAGATGGACTATGGGGAATAAAGGATAAAATCGATGCAAGACTTAATCACATCTATGAATACATGAATCCCCGAAAAAGCCCACTAAGAATTTCCGACATGAAATATAGACTTAAAGTATATGAAGCTGACGATGACTTAAGACAAATGTTATTAACCGATATCCGATTTTCTCAAATTGAAAATACCCCTTACTGGATTTTATCTGAATGGGTGATTATTAATAATATGGTCTATGATTATATCTTAAAGAGTGACCTTATAGATGCTGAAAAGGAGTATGTAATTGAAAGGGTTGTCTTAACAAGTAAACTAGACAAGGAGAAAGTTATTTTTCTACCCCAATTTGATGACCGTTTTTCCACTTTTGGAAATAGAATTGAGATTAAATTATCGGAAGACATAAACGATATTGACCAGCAAGAGATTGAAGTCCCAGTAGAGATAAGTGAAGAAGTAGGCAGACTCAGCTATAAGATTATCAACTTCCTAAAAGAAAGTAAGAAGGAAGTGTACACAACAGAAATAATTAACCATGTATTTAAGGTTACACAAAATGAACCTTCTTTCCCGATCTATAGTGAGGCTACTAAAGACTTATTAGAAGTTGTACCTGAAATAAAACAAATCGATAAACACAAATGGCTCTATAGAATAGAAGCGGCCAATTTAAAAATAGTAAACGATGAAACAGTCTACTATGCTGTTAAAAATTCCACTCCAACAATAGAAAATGTGAGCGAATTAATGGAATATGCAAATCAGTCTGTTACCCCTTCGAGTGAGCAAGTACTAAATAGATGGCGAAATGAAAAGAAGAAAAATGAGGATATGCTCTATGCCTATCATACCGTTTCCTATTTTGATCGAGTTAAAGGGTATTTTATAATCCCTAACACTCTAATCGAACAGTCTATTTTATTCCGGCAAAATACTCACGGAAAAATAATGATTGAACATGAAGAATACCGCTATGAATGGAATTGGGAGATTAGAAATGGTAAGTATTATTTCTTTGGTGATGGTATCATGGATTATTTTGCCGATTCCTTGATCGAACCTGGACACAAACTGGGATTCAAAGTAGATAAAAACATCATGTTTTTAATACGAGTACATAAAGTAGGTTTTGATGAACGGTATGCCACTGAGCAGCAAAGATATTTAGATATTGGGCGATTAATTGAGGAAAGCAAATCAGTTAATAAATCTATTTTTAGTTTAATGTGTGAAACCTTGGCGACACATCCTTCTGGAATGCATTGGTCCCTATTACAGGATAAAATTTCTGAAAAACGTTCAACGACTAAAAATACTGTGACAAATCTCCTGAGTAGAAATGCATGCTTTGAGCAAGTTGAAGGTAAAAAAGGATACTGGAGATTAAATATAAGTAAACTATCTAGATATTATATAAATGAAGAAAATCTAGAAATGGAAGAACCGGCCGAAACAGGAAAAGATGATCGGATGGAACAAGTAGATATTGAAGAATTGAAAACTCAGTCAACAGAAGGTCTCCAACCTCAAGAAGAAAACGGACAAGAAATAATCGAATTCCAAAGTGACGAAATATTAGAACTTCAGCTCCTCGATACGGAATCTCTTATTCAGCAAATTGAGCATACATTGATAGAGATTACACAAGAAGAAACAAAATTAAGGGATTTAATTTCTGAGGTTGTTCTAGAAAACTTTAATCACGGGAACATATCAGTAATCGAGGAATTATATACTTCTATCGAACCAAACCTTAATTTTTTTAACAACGTTAGAGATTTCGTAAATGATCGTGAGAGGAAGAGTGAAGATTGATTCAAGAATTATCCTCCATATCAAAATTTTGATTAAAGATGTAAAGAGATATAAAGTTATTATGAAAACCTATCTAGAGGTTTTGTGTGCTAAACAGATTAAATTGTGAATGTGAGTTGCACTAAATAGTAACAAATACTTCTATTGAATTTTCATAGCGTAAACATCAAACGTTTGCACTTATGGAGGACATGAAACGGAAAATAAATTAACTGAGGTCTAGAAAAAATTCTACTGGTTAAAGGTGATACATGATGACAGTTCCAACAAGTGTTAACTTTCAAAGTTCGAAAGTAAAGAAAATGATTGATCCTAATCAAACTATTTGTCAGAGGATAGAGCAATTGGAAAGAGTTTTTTCTGATTTAAACCTTTATGATGAGGTAAATGAACTATTGGGGAGTCCTTATAGTCAGATTATTTATAAAAAAGAAGGACAAGAAGTTCTATCAATGGGTATTTCAAAGTCAGATTATTACCTAAAACTGACAGGTTACCAATGGGATCTTACACCTTTTCTTCAACTTTCTATCGAAATGGAGTTTACCATTGAAAAGACACTTTCTTGGAAGATTATGTCTATAGAAAATGTTGATTTTTTAGCATTAGAAAAAGCGATTCATGAGGCATTAAAACCGCAGAAAGATTTATACCAACTCATGAAATATATTTTACTTGCTATAAAAGGATATGATAGTAAGGCTTCCTTCCTACGAGGAACTACCAAACAAATCGAAGAGCATGTGCTTAATCATTTTTGGGCGGGGGAAATAAACGATATTTCTGAACTTTATGAAAGAAAGATGAGTTCAAAAAGTGATAGTTATAATAAATTCATAAGTAAATGGGAAGAAAAGCTAGACTATTCACCAATAATTGTCGGAAATTGTTTTACAACAGAAATGGATATTGACCGTTTAACACTGAACAATCTTCTTAAAACGATTCAATTCTATATAAATCAACAAGTGAATAAATATATTCATTCGATAAAAAACTTGTGGTTCGATGGAGAACTCATTCATAATGAAGTCAAGTTTTATAAAGAAATTGACTTGATACGATCGTTGATAATTATTAGCCAAGAATATAGTAATGATATGAATAACCTTTTCTTGGAAGAAAGTAATACGGTTGAAAGTAAAAATGAAGTCGGACTCGAAGATAGACTCATAAATTTTTTGTATCAGAAACCAAAATCAGGAAATCGAATTTCCTATTTAAATATTTCTGACGTAACGGATGGTAAATCTACATTACTTATTAATGAAGATATTCTTGATAAACTGGCAAGTATTTTATCAGAAGGAAATAAGAATAAAAAAGACTATCTAAACTTAATAAGAATAATTTTTAATAAAAGTTTAACAAAAGGATTTACGGTGAGGGAAATTGTCCGAATCTTTTTCATTAATATGTATGATAATGTAGAAGAACGTAAGGATTTTGAGCAACGTTACGGTGTGAGACGATTATTTGTAAAATCAACATTGGAAAATCTATTTGATGTTCTAATGGACAACTTGATTAAAGTGAATATCATTAAGGAAGAAAGGGTAGTCCTGCAGTTAAAAGAACAAGAAAAAATTTCCTTTAACTACAACTTCAAAATTTATGACTTAAAATTAAACACAAAATAATTCGAAGGTTTTTACATGCAAATGAAAATGATGATAGAGGGTGAAAACACCTTGAAACAAGCTGTTATTTATGGTCAAGGTGATGAGGAGATCTACGATTTAGTAAATAAATTGAAATTATTTGTTGAAGAATCTGGATGGAATTTATTAGGTGGTATCATTGACATCCCTGGACAAAGTGATGGATTATTAGAAATTATTGAAAAGATAGATGAAATTGATATTATTGTTATTTACAATAAAAACAATATTGTTGATGATTTTAACTATAAATTGCTTTTTCAATTGGAGAAACTAGGAAAACCTCAAATAAAAGAATATGCACCATAAGAAATTTTTATATTTTAGCCCGAAATCATAAGTGATTTCGGGCTTCATTTTATTTAAAATAGTGAATGTTCTGGTTCGAAACTGTTTTTACGAGTAGTGAACGATCTAAGAAGCGATTTGAACGTTCACATGATGTTTCTGATGCTAGCATACATGAATGACAAGCAGCTCCGTTTAAGTCTCCAACTGTTTCTGGTGTATGTTCAGCACAAAGCGGGTCGCTTGAACACAATCTTGCTTCATCAAGTGCTTTCCATAGTACATTATGAAAATTTTCAGTCTTACCAAGTTCTACAAGACCACCTAAGCTTCCTTCTGAATCTGGAGTTGCTGTATATATCAAAATTCCAGCCATACAATCATCTGGGTTGTTTCCGCGTCTTGAATAGATCCGTTCTCTTAGGGCTGATGAAGAATATCCAGAGTTTAAACATAATTGTCTCATTAAAGAGTGAGATAGAGTATGTAATAATATGTAACGAGCTCCTGGAAATGCTGCTCTTTCATCCTCTGGAATATTTCGATCATCACAATATTTTTGGTAGTTTTTATTCATTTCGTCTTCATAGCTTTCCACTTCATCTTCCCATTGCTGAAGTGCGTTTTCATTTAGGCCAATGAAAATGCCTTCACCGTGTGTTTCTACACCAGGACGCCAATTAAGTTGTTGTTTGCTTAAGGGGGCTTCATATGAAATACTCTCATTTTCATCCCCTTCACCTGAAAGGAGTGCAGTTGTATCAGGTGGAGGGCTTATTCTAGTGAACGAGCGAAGTACTCGAACCTCCTTAAGCCTTCGAACCATAATCAAATGTGAAATTAAAGAGTAGAAATCATTTGGTACTTCCTGTCGTTCTGTTTCAAAATGGTGTTCCTCACTATTTTGATTTCCTTGGATGATTGCTTCCCATTCTGGTCGAAGGAGATCTTGGCTTTCACCTGTTCCTAAGTTTTGTTGAAGTTGAAGAACTTCCCAAACCTTTACTGGGTCTTGCCCTTCTAATTCGGGCAAGAAGCCCATATCCATACCCATTTGTAGCTTTTCAAGTGAATCCATTTTTTCGAGTCGATCTGAGATCGAGGCCACAATTGAGTGCAACGGATTTGTGTAGGGTGGAATAGCAAGTGCACTTTCAATTACTGAAAAATAGAGGTTTGATGCGCCTCTCAATAAAACCCTTGGCGATTGGTCACAAGACTCTTGTGCATGTTTTCCTAACCATGGACGATTACCAAAACATTTTCCTAATGGGTTTTTACTGTCTTCTTTTTGAAATGCATCTTGTAATGACCTAGTACTTTTACATGACATACATTGAACTTCTAAATCTGAGATAGCACCGGTACGTGCGGTGTCCTCTAAATATAAATCTCCCTTACAGTCTTGATTCGTTCCGTTATGAACATAGTAATTCCAAGGAAAATCATTTAAATGCCCGTTTTCACAAGCAGTTACGAAACGGACAGGAAAGGTCTTCACTTTCCTGCATGGTTCCTCATTTTTTCCTTTATTATTAAAACAATATACCCCATCATTTTCTACTGAAAAATAATTATATGGTGCGAGTTTGCGACATTCTGGGCATACATGAAAAACGGGAAAACGAAAGGCTGGAATTGTCGGAAGTTGATCTCCAAATCCACCTTCTCTCTTTGGAAAGGGAAGAGAGAGAATTTTTCGAAGGCCAAGTTTCCGTATAAGTCTTGGCTCTTGGATAGGCATGCAATGTTGTGTTTCCCATTCATCAAGCCCTGCAATAATAATAGAGTAGTCCGGCAACTCTAAAACTGAACCAGGACCAAACGTTGAAATAAATTGACTAGGTCTAATTTCTCCTATTTTATTAGACATTGCTTACTCTTCCTTCCGTAAATAAATTCCTAATGTTGTTTCTACATCACGCATGGAATTAGGAACTCCAAACGAACCAGATTTTTTATTTCCAAGACTATACATTAGGTTTCTGGCTTTTTTTCCGCCACCATTATAATAGAGTGAACCAATTTTAATATCAGTTTCCCATATCTCAAAGTAGCTTTGTAAATCTTTTAATACTTCATTTCGTCGATCAGAATTATCTATTTTTTCTACCCGCTCCAATACGCGATTTTTTATTAATTGAACAAAGTTATTATCTTCCTCAAAATTACCCGCATCTTGTTTTTTTGCCATTTCTTCTATTTCTAATCGAACCATGGAAATAAACGTTGCAGCTAACCCACGATCACGTGCCCGTGAAGCAAAAGGTGTTACACTAATTGCTTCTACATACCGATAAAGGGCTGAGTGATAAGCAAGGAATTGTTCATAGTGAGAAACATCCCGCGGACGGGCCCAGTTATACAAGGTAATAACTAGCCCTGGAAATTTACGTCCAACTCGGCTTGTTGATTGTATATATTCAGCAGTTGTTTTTGGTTGACCTGTTACAACCATTAAGCCTAGTCGATCCACGTCAACACCAACTGAAATCATGTTACTAGCAAGGACAATATCAACTGGTTTGTTTATCATCTTTCCATAAAATGGTTGATTTAAGTCATCTAAAATTTTGGGGATGTCCTTTGAGTCAATTCTACTTGTTAGTTCGGGTACATCATTTTCATAATTTCTCTTTAAAAATTTATAGTTTTGACCTTCTTGACGTTTTTCCAAAACATCCATTCTCGCACGAACGTCATCTTCTACTAGTCGGACTGCTCCACCCAGTTCACGTAAGCTATTATAGTAGCCAACAACTGTTTGATATGGATCGAGATCTTCCTTCGAAAATTCTTCCATTGCTCCAGTTGAAGCAAGTAGGGCAGAATAAATTCTTACAAGTGCTGTCTTCATACTTTTCCCTGGTGCAAATATACCAGCATAGACTCTTCCAGGAACCGACTCAAGTGGTTGCTCAACTGCAAAGAATGAGTCATTCGATGAAAGTCCAGGACTTGGGAATATCGAAATATCTCTTGCAAACAAGCCTTTAACCTGTTCTTTTGCTTGGCGAATTGTCGCTGTTGATGCTACGACTTTAGGACCAACTGATTTTCCGTTTATTATTCTTGAGGAAAGTGTATCAACAGCTGTCTCATATAAGCCAACCATGGTACCGAGTGGGCCAGAAATGAGATGAAGCTCATCCTGAATAATAAGCTCAGGTGGTAATAATTTTCTCGTGTCACTGTATTCAATTCCATTCGTAACTTTTTTCATATTATTTACCGTATCTTCATCAGCTCCCGGAGCTATGAAGCCCCATCCTTTGACTTCACCTGCAATTTTACCGAATAAACCTTGTATTTCACCGACCCAAGGCATACGGGCAAATTTGTCAACTGTACCGATTAATAGGTCAGGAAGTAATCTGTAAATCTCTTCATCCGTAACAAGAACAGGAATTCCTTCACTATTTGGGCTTCTGCCAAACTCGCATTCTTTGCGGGAACAATAAATATGTACTCTTCGTTTTCTACGATCGGGGAAATAGGAATGACTAAAACTTTTCTCATCATTAACTAGAGAAGCCCCACACCAAGGACATGTTAATACTTGCACCGGTGTGCCTGTTTTATTAAAAGTTACGCTCTTTTTCTTATATGATTCTTTTGTTTGTTTTACCGCATCAAGTGCTTCATCAAAAGTATTTGGTGTACTTTTGATTCCAACCCATAAACCAATCCGAAATGGTACATGTCCAAATAACTCAGGTTCATTTTTTCGTAGGATTTCACAAGCACATATTAATGCAGTTGCTCTTTGGAACTGTTGAATTGTTAACAGTCGTAATGTGTATCGCATTAGTACCGTTACACCAGCATCCCCACGATATCCACCTTGGTCTTTTTTCATTCTTCTTAGTGCCATTGTAAAGGCAGCTAGTCCTAAATATGCTTCTGTTTTTCCTCCACCCGTAGGAAACCAAAGTAGATCCGTAATATTTCTATCGTCATGTTCTGGGTTAGATAACCCTGCTAACCCTTGTAGAACAAAGGCAATTTGAAATGGACGCCATTGTGTGTCAATTTTATCTGGTCCTTTTGAAAAATCTTTTTCCTTTTTCTTTGCCCAAACAGAATGCTCAATTTGAAGAGACATTGCTTTGTTAGCAAAACGAAATGCAATAAACACATCTTTTTCAGATTTTATTAGTTGTAATCCTTCTTCCATACGGGCTACAGCTTTTTTGCAATTACCAATATGTCTTTTTCCAGTTTCGTGAAAAGTTGGATCAAGGTCTTTTAGCTTTCGTTCTTCTTCATGAATCCAATTTTTATATTCACGACAAAGAGGGGAGAGATAAGAATATATTTCATCTCCATCATTAGCATTTGCTAGCTTTTTCATATCTAGGCTACCCTCATTCTCCCATTTTGGAGGAATCACTCTCGGGATTTCATAAAAGGGCATTGTAATGGTTGTTAATTTTCCTGCGTGCTTTCCATCCTTAGTAAGATCCGCCCACTCTACTGCAACACCATGACCATTGGCAAATACTTGTTGATCACGATAAAGTAGATCATCAGATTGATCATCCATGGATTTATAGATTGAAATATCATCATCTATTTTACGTACAGCAAACGGCATACTACCTTGTGAAACACCACTAATAGAAATTACTGGTTGGAAAATACAATAAAGATCTTCGACTACTTTTTTTGGTTTTTGCTTTCGATTTACTAAAAAAAGGCTGACTGCAAACTTGTTGTGGGTTAAACTCCTTGATTGATATTCGACAAATACATGCTCCTCATTTTGTAACGGAATTGATTGTCTTTCATCCGTTTTTGTAACATCTATCGTAATATTGTCTTGGCTTTTATTTAATCTCGACCAATTTGTCTTTTCTGTGCTCCCACCAACATCGGGAACTTCTTTGTATTTTCCCCAGCTAATATTAGCTTCAACAGTATGTTCACCTTCCACAATGAATGATAACCCAATTGCAGAGGGATTCATTGCTTGGAGAAGGGGGGCTAAGTTTTCTTCGTTACCTGTTTCTTCTCCTTCATTACCTGAATCCAAATTGTCGTCTTCAGATTTATCAATTTGTGTCCTTACAGGCCAAAGTATTCCACACAAATAACGTTGAGAGGGACGTTCAATTAATGTTTCAAATGGATCATTAGGACCTATCAATTCTAATTGAAGTCTCTCTAACAATTCACTTCTTACATTAACCATTTCTTTATTTTCCAAGTTATAACCACCTTTTACATATCATAAGTTATATTATTTATATATTGGATAAAAATGATGTATTACCCAGTAATTTGGCATATTTCATCTATGTTGATGTTTCGCTATTTTAGTGGAAATTCCTTTTTTTTATCGATATTTAATTGAATTTATGATAGTTTAATAGGTAGATAGAACTAGAACGGAAAGGGTGAATCGTATGTTACCATTCATTCAACAGCTAAATACAAATCAATTTAAGGCTGTTACAGCTCCAGAAGGTCATTTATTAATTAATGCAGCTGCAGGTACAGGTAAAACGAGTACCCTTGCAGCAAGAATATTGTTTTTACAAATTGAAAGAAATGTAGAAGCATCTCAAATGCTTGCACTATCTTTTTCTAGAAGTGCAAGGTCGGGTTTAATTAATAAACTAGAACAATATCGACAAGAAGCAGGTACTGGAAGTCCTATTGAAACTTTGACATTTCATGGTTTGGCATTTCGAATTTTACGAATTGCAGCTAGCTTGGGAGAAACTTGGTTAAAGCCTGGATTTAAAATAATTGATTCAAATCTATCCATCTTTGAGCGGAAAAGTAAAACATTCTTTAAAGATATTGTCCATAAAGACAGTATGCATATATTATATGCAAAAGCGATTGACTCAATTCGACAAGGTCATCCTGATTTGGGTCAGGCTATTTGTTCACCTAATGATTTACCAATGGGTAAAGTCATTCAAATTGAAGTAGAACACTCGGTAAAAATACCTGTCTTAAGCAACGATATAAAGAAGGTATGGAAAAGATATAATACATTTTTGAAAAGAACATACCAAATTGATTACCCAGGGTTAATTTCGGAAGCCATTTTGGTATTAAGACATCCAGAACAACAAACAATTAAAAGAATTAAGCAAGGGTTGAAGTATTTGTTTATTGATGAGTATCAAGATACTTCAAGGGCTCAAGAATCATTGGCTTTTTTACTAGCTGGAGAAAATATATTTATAAATGTTGTTGGTGATAATGAACAGACTATTTATTCATTCAATGGTTCAGATGTTTCAAACATCCTTGATTTTCAAGAGCGAATTCAAGAGAAAGGTATATCTGTTCTTGAGCCAATACATTTAACTGAAAACTATCGATCAAGTGGAAACATCTTAGCGGTTGCAAACAGAATTGTGTCATTAGGTAATTCGACTTATAAAAAGGTATTAACACCCGCTATGACTGTTGCTGAAGAGGTTGAAGGATATCAACTTACAAATAATAAAGTAAGACTTATTCATACCCCTAGAATTAGTACTGCTGCCACTTATATAGCTGAAGAGATTCAAAAACTTGTACTTGAAGAAAATATTGCTTATTCTGAAATTACAATACTAGTTAGAAAAGATAGTGAATTCTCACCTCAAGGAACAGAAGTGAAAAAGGCATTAGAGCAATTAAATATCCCAGTAGGGATAAAAGAGCGTAACCAAGATGAAAAACAGAAACTATATGAAGCCACTGAGGAACTCTGTCAATATCATTATGATGATGAGCTTTTAAATATAATTGCTTCCATTGAGCAAGGATTATTAGATAAAGAAATTCGTGATGTAGATTCAAAGCAAATAATCCCTATCTTACATGAAGCAATTGAATCTGGTGCTAATTTTGGATACGAAGCACTCGATTTTCTAATAGATGCTAGTTCAGATGAGGACTCCATTGAAATTGAAGATGGTGTGCAAATCCGAACTGTTCATTCAGCAAAAGGATTAGAATTTAGAGTTGTTTTTGTCATGTTTCTTGGAGATAAAAGTTTTCCACATGGTTCAAGGCCAAATACCGATGAAGAACGTAGATTGTTATATGTGGCGATTACTCGTGCACAGGATCGCCTTTATATCCTAGGTAGAAATGGAATTCATGGACCCGATTTCTTTGGAGAATGTAAAGGACAAGGAAAAGATGTAGAACTTCTTGATTACTTTGCAAGGAAACATGATGATGAACAAAATAATTCTACTGATGACAAACTTGTCCATGTAGTAAACAACGTAAAAGAAACACAAGAAGATGAAGAAAGAAAACAAAAAGAGAGATTGATGGCATTATTTGAAAATGACGATTTTTAACATTGGAGTGGGTTTTTGTTGGAACAACAGAAAATTAATTTAACAAAAGGCCAAGAAAAATGTGTATCTTTCGTTCCTGAAGGAGATCTATTGATTCGAGGAATACCTGGCTCCGGTAAATCAACTGTATTACTTGAACGAGCACGCTTTCTTCAGATGAAGAATAGCGGAACTGTTCTGTTTTTAGCATATAATAAATCACTTACAACATATATTCGACAGCTATCATTAAAAAGTGGAGACCAACCTGTAGAAGCAAGTACGTTCCATCAATGGGGCATACACTTGCTAAAAGAATTGGGTGTGAAAAACGCGAGACTTATTGGTGATAAACATCTTGAAGTGATGAAGTATGCTTTTTACACTGTACGAAAAAGATATGTTGATGCAAGCTTTCCAAAAATGAGTAGTGAAAAGAATCAAGCTCGTCAATTAATTAAATTTTTAATGAGCGAAATTTCTTGGATAAAAGGGAATGGCATAAAAAGTAGAGATGACTATATGAATATTCTTCGAAGCGGAAGAGGGAACCAAATAAAAGTTTCAAAAGAGCACAGGAAGACCATTTATGATGTTTTAGAGAAATATAATGAAATGTTATCTTCTCCTCAATATAGAAGTATTGATTTTGATGATGTTGCTTTGTTATTGGATCGATACGCTGGGGAAATACCTGATGACAAAAAACCAGACCATATCCTAGTCGACGAGGCGCAAGATCTTACCATTATGCAATTGAAAGCTATCTCTAAACTTGCGAAGAAAAGTCTTACAATTGGTGCAGACAAGGGGCAGCAAATATACCACCGGAATTTTTCGTGGAAAGATATTGGAATAGATGTAACGAAAGGTCGAAGCAAGTTTTTAAATGAAACATTTCGATCAACTCAAGAAATAATCAGGCTTGCTAAAGATTTTCAAAAACATGATGAAACCCTTCTAAAAGATGAGAACTATACGGAAACAGTTTTGCCGGGTGCGTCAGGTCAAATTCCTATTCTAGTTGAGTCTGATAGCTTAGACAAGGAAGTAAACACTGTAGTAACTCTAGTTGAACGTTATCAAAACAATTTTCCAGATGACACAATCGGTGTAATTGGACAATCAAGTAAACGACTCGAGAAATTTAGTGAAGCCCTTGATGAAGCGGGTATACCTTGGATAATGGTAAAAGAAGATGAAACAGATATGTTAACACCGGGAGTCAAACTCGTTTCGTATTATTCAGCTAAAGGCTTGGAATTTGATCATGTAATCGTAACGAACTTAAAAAAAGGATTTTTACCGTATAAAAGTCCAACTCCGGGTATAGATGAAGAAGATCATCTTGCAGCCGAACGTAGAAAATTCTTTGTTGCTATGACTAGAGCGAAATATACTTTAACAATTTCAGCTGTTCGTCCATTTTCAACATTTGTTGAAGAACTAGATGAAAAGTTGTATAAAAAGATAAAACTGAATTAATCTTTTTTATATTAAAATCATCGTTTACACGAAAACGGTGATTTTTTTGTAAACTAAGCTATAATAATAATGTCAGGTTTTGACAAGTAATGAAGAATAATGTGAATTACAAATCAAGCGAGGAGAACTGAATGATGGAAAATAAATTTTACGATTACCAAATTTCTCGCAAGAGTTCAAATATAATGAGTTATGTAAAACAATCGGGAAAAGCATTTACGATCGATGAAATCGTAACGAGTATTTTTAATGTTAACAAGAATAACGCTCGTTTTAAATACTACTTTAAAGCAGTTGAATCTTTTATTCGTGCAAATAAAGACTTTAATGAAATTCAAGATGGATTATGGAGCTATGGTTCTTCGCCTATTATTCGTCCAACTGTTGTTTCAACAAGCGCGAAACCAAAGCAAGTATCTCATTTAGTTCTGTATGCTGAACGTGTAAAAGGATTTATTAGAGTATCGCAGCAAATGGCAAGTCTTACAAGAATGAAGGTCAGAAAACAAGGTGTTTTTGATGTAGACTTTGATGGATACACATACGAGTTCCATTGGAAGTGGATTTATAATTATTGCTATCTGTTTGGCAATGGAGTCATGGATTTTTTTGCAGACGCAGGTCTCCAACCTAATCAAGAATTTATTATGAACATTGATGACAATAAAAAAATAACATTGACTGTTCCAAGACTAAAAAGTGATGTAATTATTCCAGACCAAAGTCAGTTATCCCAGATAGAGGATTCCTTTGAATTTGCGAAGGGAAGTAGTAAATTTACAATACTTTATGAGTTGTTATCTTGTTATCCATCTGGACTAACGATGAATGAAATATTTAAACATTACCTAGATATGAAGGTAATTACTACCTATGAATTGAAAAATTTACTTAAGCAAAATGAATGCTTTCAATATGATGTAGTAGAAGATACTTGGAAAGTTTATGTTAATAAAATATCACGATATTATAAAGATGAGCTTGGAGACCAAGCTGAAAATAAGCTTTCATTTAAATGGTTAATTGGTGAAGATGACATTAATGATGCTAAGGCATCTCATGAAGAGGATGAAGACAAGAAGATTTTAGATAAAGATGTACAACCACAATCTGATGAAGAAAGTAAAGATGAAATAGTAAATGCCTCTACATCAGATGAGTTTTCTATAGAGTCAATCATTAATGAGATTGTAAGCCTGACACTTAATCCTAGTGAAATAAAACAGGAGATAGATAACAAAGTAGTTGAATGTTTTATGAATGGTGATATTAAATCTCTAGAAGATAATTATAAGGAAGCACAAGAAATTTACTCATACTTCCAAAAGGTAGACCAATTTATGAATAAATGGAAAGGACAAGACCTGAATGGATGAATATGTAGGAAGTCAGTTACAACATATAATCGAGAAATATAAAACCGCAATGGAAGAACAAAAAGAAAAAATAAGTCAATTATCAGGAAAGATTAACCAAAAGCAAAAAATGATTGAGGAAGAAGTTTTAAAAATTGCATCAAATCGAGATCTTAATGCAAAAGAACGTTCAGAACGTATGATTCCACTAATGGAAGAACAAGATAAACTTAAAGAAATACATGATGGAATTAATGTGATACTAGGGTCTGAAGACAATGTTTAAATAGATAAGGTGATCTAATTCATGAAACAATTTATAAGATTTAAAGACTCAAAAATTAATAAAGCAATTAAGCCAGTTGCAGAAGTACTGGAAGGAATAGATATTCTCGAAACCGCCTTATTTGAAAAGGGATATATAGATGAATCAGTAGAGACTATGTTAATTTCTTCATACCATATGACTTATAAAAAAAATGGCAAAGAAATACTTATTATTCGACCGATGGTATCAGATTGGAATGTGAAATTATTCGGTACCACATGGAATTTACAAAAACTATTTCAGTTACCAGTTTCGTTTGAGTTTGAAATTGAACAGACCGGCTGGAGAATACAAGGAATGATTGATGCAAATATAGATGACATAAAAAAGTCATTTCTGGAAGCATTGGAACAATCTATTATCGAACAATTTATTGTATATCCTTTAACTATTATTCATGCATACTTTTTGAAAAACTCACATTTATTTCAAAATACGGACGATAAAATTTTAAATGAAGTTTTATCTTCTTTTTGGCTAGGAGACATTTCAAGAATTAAAGTGCTGCAAGATAATTTTAAATCAAATGCCAGTGAAAACAACATACATAATTTTATTAAAAATTGGTATGAAAAGGTGAATGTTGATTCATCACTAAATGTAAACCAGCTACATGATCGAACGAAAGTAGATAAGCAAAACTTTTATTCTAAGTTTTCTTTGTTAGGCATTTATATGGAACGTGTTTTTACTAACTATCGTAATTCTTTATCCTCCATTTGGTTTGAGAATGAACTCTTACAGGATAAAGAACTTTTCACATTAAAAATGGAGGAAATCAGAGAGTCTATCCTGCTGACTGATACATTCTTAAAAGAACTAAACCAAATTGAACACAAAAATCAAGATCATACAACCACAGATGAAATCGTTCAAAAAGTAAAGGAACCTTCTCTTACTGAAGATAACCAAGAAAACAATAGTATCCCAGACAATGCTAAGGAGCAATCAGTTAATACAACTCGGGTGAATAATAACGTGGTTCAACCAAAACAGGAACCAAACGATTGGTTTGAATTTTTACTCAAGAATAAGGCTGGAACTATAAAGGACATCCCATTTATGACAAAAAAAGAACTTTTGGGAGAGGACTCAAACATGGCATTAACCATTCACGAACATCGTGTAGAAATGTTATCCTCTGAATTTGCTCATGATAAAAAAATGACCCAAGAGTTTGTTACAATCATAAGGTTATTAATAGAAAATAGTAATTCAAAAGGATATGTAACAAAAGAACTTTTAAAAAGTCTTTACATGTTAAGGTACAAGGATAAAAATAGGATAAATGATTATGCGAAAAGAAACCATATATCATCATCAAAAGTCAAACAATCACTTTCTACTAGATTCCATGTGGTATTAGAACAACTTAAGAAAGTAGGACTGATTAAGGAGTACTTTCGGGATTATGAATACCAAATTTATTGGAATTTTGCTATATACGTTCATAAATGAGCCAATTTATATTAAACTTAACTCTAATTTATACGCATTTAGGGCTAATTGGAATTAGCAAGAACCTTGTTAATTAAAATAAATGATATATAGATTTATAAATGATCTGTTCTTATTGGTGAAATATCCTTTAACTTTCAATGAATGTAAGATGTGGTTTTAGGATTGTATGGGGTATTCTAGCATAAGAACTTATGCTTTTGCTTTTTAAGTAAGAAGACAAACTAAGTGATGGATAATTAAACTTTATGTTAATAGGAGCAATCTTTGAAACTAATATATTAGTTTATATTAAGTTAACCTAGCAAAAGAGTAGACAGGCGAATGAATGTTCTGTATAATTTGTGTTATTAATAGGACAAAATGTCCTGGAGGAGACGCGAATTATGGAATTTATAGAAATTAAAAAGAAAAGAGAAAGACTAGGACTTACTCAAAAAGAGTTTGCCGATGCTCTCGGCATATTAGGGAAGTATGGGGATCGAAAACTAAGGAGATGGGAGAACGGTGAAACTAAACCATCTAGCATTGAATTAAAAGCAATAAGTGATTTTCCGGAAAAACCAAGTTTTTTAAATCCAACAATAGAAGATTCTAAATTTTTTATGATAGATCTATTTGCAGGAATAGGTGGAATTCGCTTAGCCTTTCAAAAATTAGGTGGCTATAATCGTTTTACTGCTGAGTGGGATAAGTTTGCAGCGAAAACTTACCGTGTTAATTTTGGTGAGGAACCAGAAGGTGATATTACAAAGATTGATGAAAAAGAAATACCTGATCATAATATCCTTTTAGCAGGATTTCCATGTCAAGCTTTTTCTCAGGCTGGTTTGAAACAAGGATTTGAAGATACAAGGGGAACTTTATTTTTTGATGTAGCTAGAATAATTGCTGAAAAAAGACCAGATGCGTTTTTACTTGAAAATGTAAAGAATTTAAGAAGTCATGATAAAGGTAGAACTTTTGCAAAGATTAAGGAAACTTTGGAGAATTTAGACTACACTTTTGAAGCGAGGGTTTTACGTGCTGCCGATTTTGGTGTTCCACAAAATCGAGAGAGAATATATATGGTTGGCTTTAATAAAAGAACCGGTGGAGAGCTCGTACCTTTTAAATTTCCAGTCCCACCTTGTAGTCCTACACGATTAGGTGATATACTTTCTGAAAATGTAGATGAGAAATATACAATTTCCGACAAATTGTATGAAGGCCATTTAAGAAGAAAGAAAATGCACAAAGAAAAAGGGAATGGATTTGGATTTTCACTTTTTAATGAGGACAGTCCTTATACCAATACACTTAGTGCTAGATATTATAAGGATGGTAGTGAGATTCTTATAGATCAAGGAAAAGAGAAAAATCCAAGAAAACTCACACCAACTGAATGTAAAAGATTACAAGGATTCCCAAAAGAATTTGTTATGCCAGTTTCGGATACTCAGGCATATAAACAATTTGGTAATTCAGTAGCAGTTCCTGTGGTTGAAGCCATAGCAAAAAATATGGTTGAAGCAATGGATACAGTAAATTTTTTAACAGATTATAGATCATCTCTTCTGAAAGTTGAAGATAAGATCTTGGTAAAACAATAATAGTGTTTCCAAAACTTTGTGTAGGTGGATAGAAATAAATTATTTCTATCCCCTTTTGTTTTCATTAAATTAAGGGGATGAAATAAATTAATGGATAAATGGTTTGTTGGAACAGAATAGAAGCAATATATGATGATTCGTTTCAGCTAATGATTTGCAAAATATGTAACGGAGTGGGTTATAATGGGAATATAGTTAAAAAGATATTTATATGGAGGATACATTTGTGTTAAAAGATTTAAACAAGTTAGCTATTACCTCTAGAGAACATTTCAGAAATACATTTAAAAACGAAGACTTTAAATTGACTCGAGATTTTAAAGATAGATTTTCACAGGTGCTAGAGGCTAAAAATGCTTCAATTCAATTCTTTGATTACTCTGCTGAAATAACTCCAAGTTCGAATAATAAAATATTCTGCCCAAACCAATGGTTCTATATTGCTACATTTGTAGTAGAGTTTGTTTCTGAATTAATTAAATATAAACAGATATTGGAGGCGCTTGCTGATTCTGGGATTAATGGCATGAGCAGAAAGCAATTCTTAGAGAAAATTAAAAACTTAAAAGATGAGCATATTGAGAAGGTTGCTCCTGAAATAAAAGAAGCAATCGAAGTATATTTTGGTGAGGATGAAAAAAGTGGTTCGTATCTTTGTAAACTTGTAACTGATTATACTTGGTGGTTTGGAAATAAAACGATAGATAGACATGACTACTATGTTTCACCAACATTAAACTTGTTAGGACTTGTAAACGTAAGTCAATCCTATGTCGCAGAAATTGTTTATTATTTAGCTTCTGATAAACAATTAAAGGAAAAAGCGCTTAATATGCGAGAAGAAGTACAGGAATTTATTACACTCACGGATGTCCCAGCTGAGAATTTGATAGTTTACGGAGCACCGGGCACAGGAAAGAGTAGATATCTTGAGAAAAACTTTTCGAATACCGTTAGAGTAGTCTTTCACTCAGAGTACTCTTATTTTGATTTCGTTGGGAGCTATAAGCCTACACCTCTATATAAGAGCACAGATTCTACTCTATATAGATTAAGCGGTGATAAATTTCAAAAAGGTGAACCAATTATTGATTACCAATTTTCTCCTGGTCCTTTTATTGATGTTTTAATTAAGGCTGTTCGAAATCCAACAATGAAATATACCTTGCTTATCGAAGAAATAAACAGGGCAAATGCACCAACGGTATTTGGGGATGTTTTCCAATTGTTAGATAGAGGAGTAGACGGTAGTAGTCAGTACAAAATAAATCCCAAAGAGGAATTAAAACACTATTTAATGTCGCTTGAGGATATAAAACATCATTTTATGGAAGGTTTGTATATCCCCCGTAACATGAATATCGTTGCAACGATGAATAGTGCCGATCAAGGTGTTTACGTACTTGATTCTGCATTTAAGCGTCGTTGGAAGTTTAAATATATGCCAATTAAAGAAAAGGGATTTGTACATGAGAACAGTCTAATCAGTTATGCAGGAGAAGAGTTTGAATGGAGATATATTCTTAATGCTATCAACGATAAGCTTAAGGACATGGGAATAAATGAAGACCGGTTAATAGGACCTTATTTTATTAGTCCTGACGAGATAAGTGATAATAACAGCTTTGCTTCAAAGTTACTAATTTATTTATGGGATGATGTTGTTAGGTATAAAAGACAAGATTTTTTTGATCGTGGAATTAGAACATACTCGGAACTAATAACAAATTTTACAAGAGGCTCAGATGTAATGAATATTAAGAATGGTATATACGAGTTAAAAGAAGAAGAGCTCTCAATTAAAACGGAATTGGAACTAAATAGTACCGAATCTAGGGTTGCTGAAAATAAACAAGTATATGGTGGGATAGATGAGCAGAACGAGTCTGAGCTATAATTTCCTTGAACATAATGAATACGAAATTGATGAGCTTCCAATAGGCATTGTAAATCATTTAGTAGATAGAGGGGTCTGTAACGTTAGGCAAAATAAAATTAAATTTATAGCAACTGGTATTGTGATTTACAGGAACAATTTTATTATTATTTTCCCTAAAACATATCCACTCCCATCTCATGAAGATAATTTAAGGAAACATGCTCAGGTGTTATTCGAGACCTTATTGAAATATCGAAGTGATGCAAATTTCAATGATGAAAAGATGGATCTTATGGGTGGGGACGAGGGACAACAAAATGAGAGTCTATTAACGGCTTATAACCTTATTAAAGATTTTACTCAAAATGGTTTCTTAGTAAAGGAAAATAGAGTAAATACTCTACAGTTTACAGGAAATATTGATTGGGGAGCAACAATAAATAAAAGGCAACCTATTTTTACTAGAAGATCTGTCATTTATGCTGATATAATTTCAAAAAGAATTACTATAAATCAACAAAATAAACTCTCTATTTTACATAGATATTGTGTAAGTATGAGTATAGAAAAGTATGGCTGGTTAATTGGAATATCCCCTGAGTTAAATATTGACAATATTGGAACACCTGAGCTAACTATTGACATCTCATATGCAATACAATTCTTAAAAAATGAACTAAACGGCACGTTTATTGAAAGAGAAATAAATGTAATAAAATTAATGATAGATTTTTTATCTGGTATAGAAGAGAAAAGCAAAGAAGATGATATTGACATTTTAGTTACACCATATTTTCAAAATGTATGGGAGTTAATTTGTAGTGAATTATTCAGAAATCAGTACAAAGCACTGAAAAAAATAATCCCAAAGCTCAACTGGGAAATTGAAAGTAATGCTATGGTTCAAAATCAGAGGCCAGACATAATATTCTTATTTGGACAAAAATTGTATATACTTGACGCAAAATATTACAATATAGATACTAATCTACCAGGATGGCCAGATGTGGTGAAACAACTCTTCTATGCTTATACTATTTTTAATAACATTAAATCGGAACATTTTTGGTTTCCTAACAAGAAATTAGAAATGAAGTTAAAAAAAATTGTTGGCGTAGAAAATGTATTTCTTTTTCCTTCATGCGAAAAAGAAATTATCAAATATGTTGGGAAAGTAAATGTTGAAAATAATAGTGATTTTGACGATATTATCGCATATAAAATTAACACATATTTTGCAATGAAGTGTTATGTAGGTATAGAGGATTATAATTTTGTCAAATGGTTAATAGTTGAAAGTAAGAAAAGAAATATATAAATAATACTTTCTGTCAGATAGTAAGGATAAATAGAACTTTGATTATTTGGTTGGTATTGTAATAAAAACACATGGGGTCATTTACTCGGCCTTTTCTTCTTCTAGTCAAGATCAAGATGTCTGTTCCTGTAACTTATCTGTGTGTACAAAGTGCAGTTTCACAAATTGAACTGCTACTGCCTAATAGACAGTGGAAATAATAAAAATGATCTTTGCGGCTTTAGCTCTATTTATAGGGTTAAGGCCGTTTAGTCGTTTTGGTATCTAATATGATTATAGAAATATTGTACTAATCTATTGCTTTAGACAATTTTTTTATGTCTTTTACTTATGTAAATTTTGTTCTTCAAACAAGAAAATGACAACGGTGAAGACCAGCATCTTTTGATTTTTTTAGGATAGCAGATACAGGAAAATAGCCCTTTCGACCTCTGTTTTGGATTTATTTTTGTATCTTTTGAATCATAAAGAATAAACTCCTTACTGGTAAAATTTACAATATATACATTTATCTAAGAGGAGAGGCATATGGAGCTTATAGACGAAATCGAGAGGAAAGTGCAACGCCGGAAATATTTAATGATGGTTGATATATTAGAAGGCTATCGTTCGAATATTCATCATGCATTAAGCAGAATGGGCAATAGTAAACAGATTTATCGGTCTGCACACGGGTGTTATGCGTATCAATGGAAGGGACAGACAAGAGATGCGTATGAGGAAATTGCAGCGGAGATCAATAGTACGGGGAACAAAATCAATCATCAGGGCGAGCTGTTGATCAAAGAAATCAACAAAGAAATTCGAAGATTACTAGCTAAAGCGGAGGCCCTGCGATGAGTGATATTAAAGTTAAGGCCGAGGAGTTAGAGGATTTTGCTAGTCAAATTGGAAAAGCAGAGCGGGAATGTGACGATGCTTTAGATGCGATTAATTGGCATTTTTCTTCCCTGCTTGCTAATTTCCCAGGAGTGGTTCCAGGCTCCATACATAATTTAGAAGCTGATTTAAAATATTCAATTAAGAAATACAAAAGCAAACTTGATGATGCCCAACAGTTAATTAAGCTAACCGCTGCAAATATGAAAAATGATGAACAAAAGATGTCTGGTAAAGTAGGGGAATTTTTACTTGAACTTGTGGGCTGGTATGACATCCAGCGTGTATTTAGTGAGTACGATCCCATTACCGGTGAGAAGCTTTCAGCAGGAGACCGTGTACTGGCTGTAGGATTTCTAGCACTGACATTTGTCCCACCTGCAAAAGCAGCTGGTGTTGGAGGGAAAGCAGCAGTAAAAGGTGTAAAAGCGGGTCTCCCTTCCCTAGCAAAATCACCCGAGGCTTTTATGAAAATACGAAACGTCCTAGATCCGAAAAGGGTTCAACAAGCATTCCGCTCCGTGTATAATGAAGTGGTAAAAGGTCCAATCGCTGCAACGAAGGTTTGGTTTGATAAAGTGAAGAAAGGAATTGGAGACATTCCGATTCCACAAATCAGACAAGAAGCATTTGCAGGGGTAGGAGTAGTTAATAAAACCGTTAAGGATGCATTTGGAGAGGCCAAGGATTATATCCAGCGAATTAAAAGTTCGCAAGTGGATGAAGTGGATGATAAGGGTGTAACTAAGGATACTGGTAAAGAATATGAAAACTATAAGGCTGTTGACTATACTGGAACGACTAAGGTTAATGGAGAGGCAAGGGATATTAGTAGACGAGTATTCCAAAGGATAGATATCGATTATAAAAGAATTGATCCTGATTCTGGTTTGACAAATTATCAATTAATGAAAAAAGGCAGAGCACCGATTTGGAAAGATGGGACTGTTATAGAGCTTCATCACTTAATTCAAAGAGAACCAGGATCAATGGTGGAAATTCCAGCAAGCTTGCATGATGAATATAATAAAATTTTGCATGGTTTGGTGGAGAATGGTGGTAGCTTTAGAAATGACCCTGTATTAAAAAAGCAATACGACAACTTTAGGGGTAAATATTGGAGATGGAGAGCAAAGCAAATAGATGAAAGTGAATGGTAAAAGGAGGTACTTTGAATGGATAAAGTAGAATTAATAAATTTTATTAATGAACATATGGAATCAGATGACTTTACAGGTGGTGTTGACGATAGTCAAATCAACTTTGTCCAAGAAGAGCTGGGGGTTGAATTACCAGAAAGTTATAAGTGGTTTTTAACTATGTATGGTTCAGGTGGTTTATTTGGAGTTGATATTTTAGGGGTGGCCAAGTCAAATAGAGTTCCTGTAGTTATTAACACAAACAGATATAGAGATTTAGGTTTGGAAAAAGATCTAGTAGTAATCGAAAATGCTGGAGAGTATGTTTATTGTCTAAATACAAGCAAAATGGAAAAAAATGAGTGTCCGGTAATAGCGTGGAACAGACAAGGTGGGCTTGATGACTACAACACTGCACAGAACTTTTATGAATTTTTATCACAAAGGCTATTAGATGCAAAAGAAGCTTGGGAAGAAGATTTTTAAGGTAGAAAATAGATGAAACTGATCTTGTTATCTTAAAAGTAGATAATATAGGCACCTGATTGCTCGTTAAGGCAACAGGTGTTTTTACTTTTTTACGAGAAACTCAAATTTATCTAGTATGATTTAGATCATACTTTAATTCAAAATGTATCAGGAAAGATGGTAGATATAGTTGCAACAACCCAGATGAATATAAAAAATATTAAATGGTTTAATAAAAAATGACGAACTCCTAGATAACAATTATTAATAGTGTTGACCGACTAAAAGAAATTATGGAAGAAATAGAGGATTATGATGATGCAATGTCTAAGGAGAAAACGCAAAGGAGGGCATCTGAATTGGAAACTATACTTAGCGATTTTATAAGACATAAAGCAGTTAATAAAGATGTGATTTTTAAATATAAGGATATACTTCCCAAGGAATTAATAGAAACATGGAAAAAATATGGTCTTGGTAGATTGGCGAATAACTTTTTAAGAATTATTAATCCAGACGATTATTTAGATATTATAGAGAGAAGTTATGTAAGGCATGAGCAGGCGATACCTATTTTTACAACCGCAATGGGTGATATTATAGTTTGGGAAAAAAATAAGTATGTAAATTTATTAAATTATAGGAAAGGTTTTGTTAATGTTGTTTCATCCGGATTTGAATTCTTTTTTGATGACATTCAAGATAATGAGTTTATGGACGATGAATTAATGTGGCAACCTTATCCTGAGGCGATTAGTAAATACGGTGACCCTACCTATGAAGAGTGTTTTGGTTATACCCCACTATTAGGCTTAGGTGGAGCAGAAAAAGTAGAGAATCTAAAAAAAGTTAAATTAAGAGAACATATTCTTATTATTGCTGAATTTATGGGACCAATCGAGTAAATTTATAAAAAATATATTTAGTATATGATGTGAATATTACGTTAGTTAATAACAATAAGCATTTGATTATCTCTAGGCAACAAGTGCTTTTTTGTTTGATAGTCCAATCCCCCAAATTAATAAATGGTGACAAATACCAAAGTAGAATAACTTATTATGTAGGAGGAAAGATCGATCGAGACTAAAAAGATGGAATAACTGTATCAAGAAATTGCGAATATATTGGCTAATATAGTTCCTGAAGAATGGAAAAAAATATTATTATTCGCTGAATACAGAGAAGGATATAAAAAAGTTTTTTTCTATTATTTCCCTGAAACTGGAGATAAACCTATTTATAGCCTTGATATATTAGATTTATTTACAATTGATGAAGATGAATTTGAATAATTGGAGGATGAACTATACAAGTATTTTTCAATATTATGGGAGGAATTCAAGGAGCAAGAACAAAAACAATGGACGAATCTAACCTTTATTTTAGAAAACACAGGAAAAATGAAGATTAATTATGGATATGAAAATCTTTCTGAGAATAGCCCAGTAGAAAAACAGGATAAATGGGAAGCTGAATACTTAAAGTAAAACATTATATTAATCAACCCTATCCTTTTAGTAGAAGGGAAGATTTTACATTATTTAGACAAGTATTATCTGCTTTCTCAAATTGAAAATACTTTGCTGGAGCATAAAGTTTTTATGATTCCCTTTGTTAAGAACGATAACAAAATAGGGAGTTCTTAAATCATGTGAAGATCCCCCGGAATTCCTGTAAAAAGTAACAGCACCCTCCAATCAAAAGAGAGGTGCTGCATTTATTGATTTTAATATTCACCTTTGATAACAAAAAACGAGCCTCGAATTGTTCCAGCTAGTTTTGACTTTTGTCTGGCAAACTTAAACTTTCCTTCTAACTCCTTTGGAACCTCCATTCCCTCAGAGAGCTTAAAGCCAACGGCACGCTTCTTAGGGTCATCGATCGTATACAAAACATTGACCTCAAGACCATCTTCATAGAAGACATAGGTCCAGTTGATATTTTCCACTTGAAAACGTGATGTTTCTAACGGTTTGGCCGCAAATTCAATATCACGTTCTTCTTTCAACACTCGTTTCACATAGTCAAGGTTCTCCTGGCTATCGCTAGCGGGTATCACGGTAAATGGATGCTTATATTTGTTCATAAAGTAACGGGCTTCATGTGCTCGTAAACCTGCAAGTGCTTCTGCTACAGGTGAAGACTCCAAACCAACTGTAGATACATTTTTAAAATCAACGATATAGGACATTTCCATCACTCCACTTATTTCTTCACTACAGGAATCCACATTTCGCCAAAGACTACGTTGTCACGCTGTCCCATTTCAACCGAAGTATTTGGGCCTCCCACATAGGCATAATCGGTTGCTTCTGCTAAAGCCTGACCAAAGGCTATGCCAGTAAGTGTTTGGCTTAACTCTTCAGCCGTTTCCGCTTCACCTTTTACTACTAGATATGGACCCTTTGGGAACTGGATCACTCTGGTTGCTTCAGGGATTGTTTTCTCTGTCATAACACCAGCATAATGCATCAACTTGTTATTCACTGCTTCGTTTACCACAAAAATGTATTCATTTGTGGCGATTTCTTTTAAAGCGTTAAGTCTTCCATCTTCTTTAACCGCGTGCCAAAAGTCGGCCTTTTCCTTGTTGATAGCAGCAAAATCTCTGTAGTCACTCTTAAGCTCTGTTCCAATACCTAATACGATAAAACTGTCTTTTTCTTCAATTGTATAATTTGCCATATTCAAAACCTTCCTTTTCTAATAGTAGATCAAACGATTTATATTTTCCCTTGCTACGTTTATAATAGCCTTAAATCATGTCAAAAAATGATACTGTTTAGGAGTTGCCATGAAAAAAGTTGAACGGATAAATATCATCATGCGTTATATTAACAACCGCTCCCATTTTACCATTTCTGAAATCATGAGTGAATTCAACATTTCTCGCTCGACAGCCATTCGCGATATCAGAGAAATTGAGGCTATGGGAATGCCACTTGTTGCTGAGGTAGGCAGGGATGGGGGCTATTTTGTCATGCACAATTCAGTCCTTCCAGAGGTTCGCTTTACCAATGATGAGGTGAAAGCTCTTTTTATCGCGTTTATGGCCACAAGAAATCAACAACTGCCTTATCTAAAGAGTCGTCAATCCTTAGCTGAAAAATTACTTGGCCTCATCTCAGAAAGCCAGCAAGATGCCCTTATTTTGTTAAATCAAATTCTCCTATTTGAAGGAACAAACCCGAACAATCCCGACCTACTAGATCTATCGGACCTTCCTCATCCCATGTTAGAAAAACTCATTCAATTTCTTCTGTTGGATCGATTTTTATTGATTTCCATCGAAGAAGAGAAGGTGGCTAAATCCTATGAGATTTACCTCTTACACCTGTATCGTGAAAAAAGCGTATGGCTCATAGAAGGATTTGATTTAAAGGAAGAAAAGAGAAAGATTTTTCCTGTCGATAATCTCACAAATGTAAAACCTTACACTCCGGAAAAAAGAGTATGTGAGAAGAAGATAGTAGAAAAACTTAGGAAACAAGAAGATGACATCAACTTTGTCCTTGAACTTGGTCCAATGGCAATTGCCCAGTTCAAAAAATACCATCCTTTAAAATACTCTCTTTCCTATACCGATCCTTATCAAACGACAGCCATTCTAAAGACTTATATTGATGTTCATCACTCAGAAGAAATAACCGAACTAGCCAATTGGCTTCTTTTTCTAGGTGAGGACATCGTGGTCAGGGAAATGCCAAAAGAAGTCTTAGCTTATTTACAAGAGAGATTATCTTTATTTTACCCATCATGATGGAAAGGTAAAATTTAAATATTTTGGAGCCTGTCTTGGCGCAAGATACTTTTAGAGTTCATGAAAGACTATTAGTGGGGGCAAATGAGGATTTTTTGTGAAAAGAATAATTTTTTTAGCTTTTAAAATATAAAGGGGGGCTATTCAATATTTTCGGACAGCCCCCAAAGATTTTGTGATTTTTTTAGGAAATCAATTTCTATTTCATTTTTACGAGGCCCACGTTTAAAGAGATATTCCCACTGCAAAAATGGAGGCAAGTACTTCTGACCTTCACGGATTTATATTGAAAGAATTTTTCTTGAGGAAATGTAACAAGCTTTATGGTAACAATTTCTTTCAATTTTTCAGGTAGTTCAAGTAAAGCTTTCATTCCACAGTGCCCACTTATTATTTAATCCCTTTAATCACATTCACAAACAAATTCTTTTGTTAAAGATACTTTCCTAAGATAGTAATACTAGTTAAGAAATTTAGTTTGGAAACTCATCTCTTTTTACAATTATTAATATTAAATCATCTTTGATTTTTCCATATGGGTACCTTTGATAATCTTTGTATATTCAATAGCTAAGTAAAATAAAAAGTTGTAAAAATAGTTAAATTTAACTGCGCTAGTAATGATATTTTTAAAAAGAATATTATGAGAACTGACGAGAACATGGAAGAAAGTAGAGTCGTTTACCTAAAATTCATAATTTAAGAAAAAATAAAAAAAGTATTGACATTTGGAATGGACGCCTATATATTTTACTTATAAGTTAAATTTTCAGATTATTTAACTTGCTAGTTAAGGTAAGAGAAAACAACACCTATGAATTAATTAATAGTTCTAAAAGGGTAGAAAGGTTGGATAGTTAGATATGAGTGTCGGGGGAGAGTTAAAGGCAAAAAGAGCAATTAAAAAGATTGAAGATAAAAAGCGGGAAATAGCGAGTCAAGCTATAGATTTAATGAGAGAAACAGGCTATCACAATATGAGCATGGATGTTGTTGCTGAGCGAGTTGGTCTTACAAAACCTACGTTGTATTCTTATATATCAAGTAAACAAGAACTGCTTTTCTATATATTAGAATCAGCAATGACTTCAGGAACTAAAAGCATAAAAGATATTATTTTACAGTCAAAATCAGCACGAATAAGGTTACGAGAAGCTCTATCTGCTTATGTAGAATTAATCTTAAATAACAGTAATCTATTTTATTCTGCTTTCACTGAACACAATTCTCTAACAGATGAACATCAACTTATTATAAGAAAAATGCAATCTGAATTTCTATCTTTATGGAAAAAGTTGTACGAGGAAGGTGTTCTAGAAGGAAGTTTTGAAAAAATGCCTACTAAAGTTGCTATTCAGATGTTACTTGGAGTAATGCATTGGATTCCATTTTGGAATCGAGAGGGTGACAAATCTGATCAAGAGGAAAATTTAATGAGAATTGTTAACTTTTGTGAAAAAGGCCTGTTAAAAAAAGAGGAGTGAAAATATTGAAAAATAAAGTTTGTCTTATTGGTGCAGGTATGACAAAGTTCGGCGTCAGAGATGCCACTTACCGTGAGCTTATTGCTGAGGCTGGGAAAGCATGTTTTGATTCACTGAAGGGAGCAATAAAGCCAAAGGATGTTGATGGATTTATCCTTGCGTCGGTTCTACCGGAGAGAAATGTCTTTCAAAGCCATGTTGCTTCGTTAGCTGAAGAAACGCTTGGGATCCGACCTACTTCATTATCTACTCGTGTTGAACATATGTGTGCAAGCGGTAATGTTGCAATTCGGTTAGCTTATGCAAGTATTGTGTCTGGTTTAGCAAAAACAGTTATGGTAGTAGGAGTTGAAAAATTAAATACACCCGTTATTTCTGAAACCTTTGGAAATATGGGGGCAGGACTCGACAGAGAATTTGAAAGCTCGATAGGTTTGACTGCTCCACCTGTTTTTGCAATTACTGCACAAGCTCATATGAATAAATATGGTACAACTGAAGAACAGTTAGCAGCAGTTTCTGTTAAAAACCGACTCCATGCTTCCAAAAATCAAAATGCTCACTTTAGAAAACCAACAACTATAGAGGATGCATTAAATGGACGTATCATTTCATCTCCATTACGGTTGTTTGATTGTTCTCCGATTACGGATGGAGCTGCTGCGGTAATTTTAACCTCTGATGAACGTGCTAGAGATCTTGTCTCGAAGCCTGTTTATCTAGCAGGAAGTGGTCAGGTCGTTAATAACTTTACGGTTTCTAATTCATATGAAGATTTAGCTTCTTGGCCGGCATTAAAACTAGCTACCCAAAATGCCTATCAATCAGCGGGAATAACAGCTAGTGATGTGGATTTAGCAGAGATTCATGATTGCTTTAGTGTTGCTGAGCTTATGGTTTATGAAGAAATGGGCTTTTGTGAGAAAGGAGAAGGCGGTAGTTTTGTTTCGAGTGGGAGAGCAACTTATGGGGGAGACGTAGTAGTTAATCCCAGAGGTGGATTAATAGGCTGTGGTCATCCGTTAGGGGCTACGGGAGTTGCACAAGCATGTGAAATTTTTTGGCAATTACGAGGAGAAGCAGGCGATAGACAGGTAAATGGAGCAAAAATAGGACTTACACACAATAATAGCGGTCCTGGTGAACATGTTGTAAATATATTTTCATCGGAGGTGTTATAAATGGAATATGCATACACAATGGATCCTTTCCCTCAGCAAACCAAACAATTTACTAAGCTTTACACTTATTACGATAATTTACGTAATGGGATTCTATCTACAACAAAGTGTCAGGATTGTGGGCATATTAGTTTTCCCCTAAAATCCGTTTGTCCAGAATGCCTTTCTGATCAATTTGTGTGGATTACTCTTCCAAGCGAGGGAACTATTGAAGCTTTTACAATACAGGAAACAGGAATTCCGGCAGAATTTAGAGGACCGCTTATCTTTGCATTGGTGAGGGTTGGCCCAATTAGGATGTATACACAGATTGTGAATTCGCCAAAAGAAGATATTGAAATTAACAAACAGGTAACTCTTAATGTGTTAAAAGTACCTGACAGTCCATATTCAAAAGAGAGAGTATTACCTACATTTCAATTAATATAAACTATTAATTCTGAAGGGATGATAAGCATGAGCTATAATCTTGAAGGCCAATTGGCTTTAGTGACAGGTGCAGGGCAAGGAATTGGGAAAATGGATGCATTAACGATTGCTAGGTATGGTGCTGATGTTGTGGTAGCTGACTTGAATTATGAAGCTGCTGTTGAAACAGCGAATGAAATTCAAAGTATGGGGAGAAAATCCAAAGCATATAAAATGGACGTTGCAGATTTTGAACAAGTTCAAGCTGTTGTTGGTGAAATTAAAACAGATATGAATCGAAGTATTTCTTTATTAGTGAATAATGCAGCGAAAATGAATACGATGGCGCAAATGAAAGACATGACATACGAAATGTGGCAAACTGATCTAAATGTTAATTTAACTGGGGCATTTAATGTGACAAAGGCTGTGTGGGATGACATGCGTCTTCAAAATTATGGAAGAATTGTGAATATGTCTTCGATTGCTGGTATGATGGGTGGTTTTGGCCAAGTGGTATATTCTGCTGCCAAAGCAGGTGTGATAGGTTTTACAAAATCACTTGCGTTAGAGGGAGGAAAATATAATATTCGTGTGAATTGTATTGCGCCTTCTTTTCTTAAATCTCCAGCATGGGAGACAATTCCTAAAGAATATCAACAAAGAATGGAAAATAAGGTTCCTTTGAAAAGAGTAGGTGAAACGCAGGAAGGTGCTAATCTAGTTGCCTTTTTACTATCGGAGCAATCAGATTATCTAACAGGCCAATGTATTCCTATTACAGGTGGAGCAGATCTTTTTATTTTTTAAATTATTTTAATTAGTATTAATTAATCTAATTTGTGGCACTCCACCATTTTTATTTATGTAGATAATGAAAGGGTTTTCATATTTCGGCCGGCCGACTGTAATACTTACTACACTTAATTACACTTCTTGTGAATAATCTATCTAGAATATTTGTTCTAAAAAATAGGTAAAGGCGTTTGTCAAAATAAGAACTCTAATACTCATATTTGCTGTACTAAAGTTGAAGAAAAAATGTAGATGTTACCCTTTGCAATAATATTTAATTATTAATTAGGAGGGATTAATTTTGGAGTTTGTATCAAGTATTGTGGAAAAACAGGCAAAGTTATTACCAGAGAAAGTTGCTATTATTGACGAGTTACATAGTAAAAACATTACGTATTCTCAACTTTTTGAGCGGAGTAAACGATTTGCAAACGCTTTACTAAATATAGGATTACAGCCCGGAGATAGAGTTGCAATGATATTAAGCAATTCCTATGCGTCTGCTGAATTAATATATGGTATTACAATGGCAGGTATGATTATGGTTAATATTAATGAAAGGTTAAGAGAACAGGAGATAAAGTATATTTTGGAGGATTCAGACACCAAGGTGGTTGTTACCAGTAGTGAATTTATAAAACTCTTAAATAAAATTGATGTTCCTTCATTACAGTACATGATTTCAATTGATGGTGGTAATTGTGATTATTTATACGAATCTCTGTTGGAGAATTCATCTGATAGTAAGCCTACTATAAACAAAAACCCTCAAGATATTGCATTGTTACTTTATACAAGTGGGACTACAGGAAAGCCAAAGGGTGTTCCACTGTCTCATATGAATCTAGTAAAGAGTGCTACGAATTTTATTATTGAAGCTATTCATAATCAAAATGGTACTTATCTAGCTGTAATGCCCTATTATCACATTGTTTGCGTTCCCCATATGGCTGCGATATTAAGAGGAATGCGTGTTGTGGTTTCTAAGTTTGAAGTTAACACTGTTCTAGAATTAATTCAAAAACATAGCATTACACATGCATTTCTTGTGCCATCTATGATCTCCATGCTATTAGATTCTGACCAACTTGAACAATATGACACCTCTAGTTTAGAGATGATCTTATATGCGGCTGCACCAATGCCAGTTGAAATTTTAAAAAAGGCGTTACAACAATTCGGCTCTATATTTTGTCAATGCTATGGTTCAACCGAAACGGCCAGTATTGTTACAACCTTAAGAAAAGAAGAGCATGTTCTAGATGGGTCCGCTGAATGGACTGAACGGTTGGCTTCTTGTGGGAAAGAAATTTTAAATGCAAGTATAAAGATTGTTAACGAAGATGGCGAAGAGGTCGCCATAGGCCAACCGGGAGAAATTATTGTAAAAGGCGATAATGTCATGAAAAATTATTGGAATCATGAGCCTTCTGAAGATGTAATAAAAGACGGATGGTTCCATACGGGTGATATAGGTAAGTGGGATCAAAATAGATTTATCTATATAGTAGACCGGAAAAAAGACATGATTATCAGTGGCGGTTTTAACATCTATCCAAGAGAAGTAGAAGAAGTCTTATATAGACATCCTGCCGTAAATGAAGCATCAGTCATTGGTATTCCTGATAAGAAATGGGGAGAAGCGGTCCTAGCAGTAGTGGTACCAAACGTAGGTTACCAAGTGACCGAAGAAGAAATTATTCGTTTTTGTAAAGAACATATTGCGGGTTACAAGAAGCCATCAAAGGTTGAATTTGTAGATGCTCTTCCGAGAAATGAATTAGGGAAAATTAACAAAGTGTTATTACGAAAAAACTACTGGAAAGGTCACAGTACTTCAGTGATTTAGAGGTGAGAATATGGAATTTGGAAATGGAAAGGTAATCTGTGAATTTAAGGGTGAAGATATTGCATTGTTGACGATCCATTCACCAGAAAATGCAAACGCTTTAAGTGAAGATGTTAATAATGGTATAATGCAAGCTTTTAATCTATTTAAAGAGAACGATAGAATAAAGACGGTTATTATAACGGGGACAGAAAGGTTTTTTATAGCAGGTGCAGACTTAAAAAATCTTCCTATAGGTAATTTTGAATCAGCTCGTAAGTATATCAAATCCCAATTAGAGGTTTTTCGTGAGATTGAGCGATTTCCAAAACCAGTTATTGCAGCTGTAAATGGTCTTACCCTTGGTGGTGGATTGGAATTGACATTATTCTGCGATTTGGTCATTTCATCGAATAAAGCTAAATTTGGATTTCCTGAGGGGGGACTTGGCATCATTCCTCCATATGCGATCTCACGGTTAATGAGTATAGTTGGAAGGCGAAAAGCCAAGGAATTATTATTATTAGGTCACTATTTTTCTGCGGCCGAAGCAGAGGAAATGGGTCTAATAAATGAGAATGTCGATCCAGAGAATGTAATACCTAAAGCATTAGAATGGGGCAATACGTTAGCTGAGAAAGCACCATTCTCTCTAGAATTGATTAAACAAGGAATTGATCAAGATTTAGGTGGCGAACGAGATCAATATTTAATCGATTCTACCACATTTTTATTTGGTACAGAGGATCTTAAAGAGGGTATCCTAGCGTTTAAAGAAAAGCGCAAGGCAAACTTCGTGGGCAGATAATCATATAAAACTTTTTGGGTTAGAGGTGGATAGAATGAGTTTATTGCTAGCGGATGAGCAAAAATTATTAAAAACAACGCTAAGGAAATATTGTAAAAAAAGTATACCTATTGAACGCATCAGAGAAATAGATAGTAACGAAGAATTTCCAGAAAAAGAAATGCGTGATTTGGCAGAGTTGGGCTTTCTCGGAGTGCCTTTTCCTCAAAAATACGGTGGCATGGATGGAGATATGAAAGATTTAGTGACGGTAATGGAGGAACTTTCGTATCATGCTCCAGCTGTTGCGACGGCTTATATAATGTGCGTGGTATTTGGAGGGAAATCAATACTTTCCTACGGAAATGAAATGCAAAAGGAAAAGTATCTTCCAAAACTTATTGACGGTAGTATCAAGTTTGCGCTAGCAGTTACGGAGCCTAATGCCGGATCAGATATTGCAAATATTAAAACGTCCGCGAAATTAAATGGTGACAAGGAATTTATTATGAATGGAAGTAAGGTGTTTTCAACCGGGGCTCATGTTGCTGATTATTTATTGGTACTCGCAAAAACAGATTCAACTGCAGCAAAGAATAAAGGATTAACAATGTTTTTAGTAGATAAAAATACACCAGGTGTCGAAGTACTCAAGTTAGATAAGCTTGGAATGAAAGCTGTATCAACGAATGAAGTATTTTTTACGGATGTCGTTGTGCCAGCAGAGAATGTATTAGGTGAAATGGGAAATGGCTTCTATCATTTAATGAGTACGTTTGGGGACGAACGGATTGCAGGTGCGGCGGTAACAGTAGGTTATGCTCAAAAGGTGATGGATGATGCTCTATTATATTCAAATCAGCGAAAACAATTTAATAAAAATATCTCCGAATTTCAAGTTATTCAACATTATTTAGCAGAGATGCAGACAAAAATAAATGCATCTCGATTGCTAACAAATCATGCTGCGGAATTGCGTGATAATGGTGAACTGGCAATCAAAGAAACTAGCATGGCAAAATATTATAGCTCTGAAACATTAACCTATGTTGCAAACAAAGGTATGCAAATCTTCGGCGGAAATGGCTATATGATGGAATTTGACGTTCAACGCGCGTGGAGGGATTCCAAGTTTTGGGAAATTGCAGGTGGAACAACCGAAATTCAAAAGAATATTATTTTTTCACAGTTATAGATACGTAAGTTACAGCAAAGTTACTATTCATAATACATTTATGCCTTTTCGTAAAACAGGTTAAGGAGGTGTTTGATTGCTTGCTGTAAATAATATAAAGGTCTACTATAACGAAGTTATTTTAGCCTTAAATGGAATTTCATTTTCGGTACCTGAAGGGAAAATAGTTGCCCTTCTAGGCAATAATGGAGCAGGGAAAACAACTGCATTAAGGACTGTTACGGGCCTTTTAAATGCTGTTAATGGAAAAATTGAAATGGGAAGTGTCATGTTAGATGGCAAGGAAATTCATCAGCAACAGCCAGAGAGTATTGTAAGAAGCGGAATTAGCATCGTCCCAGAAGGAAGAGGTATTTTCAAAGAGTTAACAGTAGAAGAAAACCTTAAAATTGGTGGATTTACAAAGAAAAAAATATCTGAAAATATTGAATTTATTTACAACTTTTTTCCTGTCCTTGAGGAAAGAAGGAAATCCTTAGCTGGCTATTTAAGTGGTGGAGAACAACAAATGCTAGCTATTGGTAGAGCTCTAATGGCCAATCCGAAATTGTTGATCCTCGATGAGCCTTCCTTAGGATTGGCACCGTTGCTCGTGGAAAGGATCTTTGAAATTATCAAACGAATTAATGTAGAAAATAATACTACTATATTGTTAGTAGAACAAAACGCTAATATAGCCTTAAATATTTCTGATTATGGATATGTTTTGGAGAACGGACAAATTGTTTTTGAAGACACTGGTACGAATTTGCTGGAAAACGACAATATTAAAGAATATTACCTTGGATTAGGTAAAGATTCCAGTAGAAAAAGTTTCAAAAATATCAAATCTTATAAAAGAAAGAAAAGATGGTTATCGTGAGGGAGGATTCAAGTGTCTGAAATTCAACTACGTGTCAGTAACCTTAATTTATCCTTTCGTGGTCTACATGTATTGCACAACATAAATATTGACGTCAAAAACGGTGAGTTACACGCAGTTATAGGGCCAAATGGGGCGGGTAAAAGCAGTCTGCTTAACTGTATTAGTGGACTGTATAAGTTTCAATCAGGGGAAATATCTTTTCAAGATAAACCTATACATCGTATGAAAACTCATCAAATCGCAGAGTTAGGGATTGGCAGAGTATTTCAAAATATAGAGTTGTTTAAAAATTTGACCGTTATTGAAAACCTACTCCTTGGGAGACATCGTTTAATAAAATCAGGTGTTTTGGCATCAGCAGTCTATTTAGGTAAATCTATGAAACAGGAAATTGAACATAGGGAAAAGGTAGAGGAAATTATAGAATTTTTGGAAATAGAGAATTATAGAATGCATACAGTGGGTAGTCTACCTTATGGTTTACAAAAACGAGTCGATTTAGGGCGTGCATTAGCTGGAGAACCAAAATTGTTGTTACTAGATGAGCCAATTGCTGGTATGAACATTGACGAAAAGGAAGATATGGCACGCTATATAAATGAAGTCCGTACGACACTAGGAACAACTATGATATTGATTGAGCATGATATGAGTTTCGTCATGGATTTAGCCGAGAAAATTACAGTTCTAGACTTCGGAGAAAAGATAGCAGAGGGTGACCCACATCAAATTCAAAATGATCCGAATGTAATTAGAGCGTATTTAGGAAATGATTCTAATCACAATGCAAATCCTGAGCAGAGCGAGGCTGAAATAAATGAAATCACTGGCTAGCAGCGGCGAAAGGTGTTTATCAGTAGATGGGGTTCCCCCTATGATTCAAGATAAATATAAAGAAAAACTATTGCTTAATAATACCATTCCAATCATTTTTGTAAATCAAGTATTACGATTGGGGGATAAACCAGCGATTCGACACAAGGTTTTAGGGATATGGAAAGAAACAAGTTGGAATGAATATTATGAACACGTTAAGTTATTTGCTTCTGGGTTAAAAGCTTCTGGGTTTAAGAAGGGTGATAAACTCGCAATAGTAGCGGATAACTGCCCTGAATGGATTTATGCTGATTTAGCAACACAGCATATTGGCGGAATTAGTGTTGGGATTTCTACTAGTAGCACTACATCAGATCTAAGATTCATGCTATCCCACTCAGACGCAAAAGTATGCGTAGTTTCAGATCAAGAGCAATTAGATAAAGTATTAGAGTGTAAAGGATCCTTCCCTAAACTAGAGAAGATCATCGTAATCAATGTGAAAGGAATTCAACGTTATCTAAGCGATTCGATTACTACATTTCGTGCTGTCCAAGAAATCGGTAAAGAATATGGTAATCTACATCCTGATGCATATTTGGAAGACTTGTTTTCCATTGAAGAACATGATGTATCTATGATTGTATACACATCTGGAAGTACTGGTTCTCCTAAAGGGGCAATGATAAATCATCATAATATACTTGCATCAGTTATACAATTTCAATCGGTATGTCAGTTATATGAAGGAGATTCAGTTGTTTCGTTTCTCCCCTTGCCCCATATGCTAGAAAGAATTATGTCGTTATATATTCCTCTTAATATTGGAGGAATCGTAAATTTTGCAGAAAGTGTAGAAACCGTAGAAAAGGATCTTAAGGAAATTGCCCCGACGCTATTTGTTGCAGTTCCCCGTATTTGGGAAAAAATTTACTCAAATCACTTAATAAAGATGAAAGAAACTACATTTTTTGGGCGTGTTATCTATAAACAAGGTATTAAGGTTGGCTTGACTTATGTTAATAAGAAAAATGCTGGTGATCGCATCAAATTTGGCCTCAAATTGCAATATCGATTTTTTCACTATCTAATGTTCAGACCATTGTTAGATCATCTTGGACTTCGTCAAGCACGCGTTTGTATTAATGGATTTGGATCAATTGCACCTGAGATTATTAAGTTTTATCATATGTTAGGTTTAGAAATTCGAGAAGGATACGGTCAAACAGAATGCGCGGGACTTGTAACCGTCCATCAGGGGGATGACCTCTTATTTGGCACAGTCGGGAAAAATGTTCCTGGAGTTGAGGTTACATTAAATAATGAAGGTGAAGTCCTAATTAAAGGTAATAATGTTTTCGCCGGATACTATAAGGACTCAACAGCTACCGACTTAGCTGTTGATGATGGATGGTTGCAAACAGGTGATATTGGGAGATTTGTTGATTCTGGGCAATTGTACTTAGTCGGCCGAAAAAAGGATATCTTTTTTACCTCGGAAGGGACTAGAATCTCTCCACAAGAAATTGAGAACAAATTCAAAGTTAGTCCATATATAAAAGAAATGATCTTAATAGGCAAGGATCGCGAGTACCTTACTGCATTAATTGAAATAGATGTAAAGAATATAGGGTACTGGATGCAAAAAAATAAAATCCCGTACACTACCTTTATAAATATGGTGGAGAATGAAAAAGTGGTCTCATTCATTCAACAAGAGATTAGTACGATTAACAATCTATTACCTTTAGAAGAAACCATTAAAAAGTTTACCTTGTTAGATAAGGAACTAGGTCAAAGTGATGAGGAATTAACAAGTATTTATATGCTAAGGCGTGAATCTATAGAAGGGAAATATAAGGATGTAATTGAAAGTATGTATTCTGAAAAAGAAGGAGTTGTGTAATGGAATATCTTCTTCAGTTATTTGTAAGTGGTTTGTCAGTTGGGAGTATTTATGCATTAGTAGCATTAGGGTTTGTAGTTATCTACAAAGCTTCTAAAATCATTAATATGGCCCAGGGAGAACTCGTTATGATAGGAGCATATATTGCTCTATTCTTCTTAGTTGATATGAAGTGGAATATTGGAATAGCATTACTGATTACATTACTTTGTATGGTTATAATCGGCTACCTTTTAAACCGGGTTGTTATGCAAAGGTTTATTGATGAATCAGTCCTTTCTTCTATTATGGTTACGATTGGGATTGCTAGTTTTTTAAGAGGATTAAGTGGAATTGTGTTTGGATTAAAAGAAACAAGAATTCCATCTTTTTTCGGTGAAGGAACGTTAAAAATAGGTTCTGCTTCTCTATATGAATTAGAGTTGTGGACGATTATATCCAGTACCATTTTAATTGTTGCAATTACTATCTTTTTTCGTTATTCGAAAATTGGTCTTGCTATGAGAGCATCGGCAGAAAACAAAGAAGTTGCACAGGCAATGGGAATAAGTGTTATCTCAATTCTTATGATTTCTTGGCTTATCGCTACACTAGTGGCAGGAATTGGAGGGATATTCTATAGCCAAATCAATTACGTTACTCCAAGCATGTATATAGTAGGATTGAAAGCACTACCTGCTATTTTTCTAGGAGGAATAGATAGTATTAAAGGATCAATTGTAGGTGGAGTAACGATTGGCTTGGTGGAATCCTTTGCAGGAGGATTTATTGGTGGGGATATTAAAGAGATAGCAGCATTTGTTGTTTTATTTATTGTTTTAATGGTCAAACCACATGGATTATACGGCACCGTGGAGGTCAAAAGAGTTTAAGGTAATTCAAGGGAGGTGGAAATTTGGCTAGAAGTGGTAACTTTCATATTAACTATAGACAAGAAATTACTCTGCTCAATACAGTAAATCGAAAATTATATGTTACGTTGGCGATCATTCTTTCACTAGGATTACCTTTGTTTTTAGGAAATTATTGGTTGAACACATTGAATTTTGCATTGATTGCTGTAATAGGGGCTTTGGGATTAAATATTTTAACCGGTTTGACAGGGTTAATTTCAATAGGGCATGGAGCATTTGTGGCAATTGGTGCATATGTGGCAGCGATTTTATCAAGTTATGGATTCTCATTTATACTCGTTCTCTTTTTAACTGCGATCATTACAATGTTATTTGGATTTATTGTAGGGTTGCCAGCATTAAGATTGGAAGGTCTGTATTTAGCTGTATCTACCTTTGTTTTTCATTTTATTGTTTTGTATGTCATTGCAAAGCTTTCCAATTTTACTGGTGGACATAATGGTATGAGCATAACTAAACCGGTAATTGGGTCTTGGGTTGTTAACACACAGTTAGAATTCTACTTTTTAATAATTCCCTTTGTCATTGGTTTAATAATCTTGGCAATTAATATCAAGTTTCGTAGTAAGTTGGGAAGGGCCCTTGTCGCTATTAGAGATAGTGATGTAGCGGCAGCAACAATGGGGATCAATTTGATAAAGTACAAAGTTTTAGCTTTTGGAATCTCATCATTTTATGCTGGTATTGCGGGTTGTTTATTTGCATATTTGGTAGGTTTTATAAGTCCTGATCACTTTAGTATTGAGATGTCGATTGGATATTTAGCAATGCTGATTGCAGGTGGTATGGGTACTATACCCGGAGCGGTTATTGGTGCTCTGTTTATATCCATACTTCCAGAAGGTTTACGTATGGCTGTAAATTTCTTTAATGACTTAGTTCCTCAATTAACATCCATGTTTGCTTTGTTGAGTCAAAGTGTTTATGGACTAATCATTATACTGTTTCTGATGTTTGAACCAAAGGGACTATATGGAATATGGAAAAATATTAAAGGAAAATTTGATTCATTTCCATATAAGCACTCTGAATAGATTGAATATTACGTTTACTTTTCAATCACTTTATATAAAATGCTTGAAGGTAGCGCTGATAAGAATTGACGAAAGTAGTTTAAGGGTAGTAGACGACAAATTAAAACTAAAAGGTAAGGAGTGAAATTATGGTAAAACGCTTGTTTATAGTCACAGTATTACTAAGTCTGGTGGTCTTGTCAGCATGTTCAGCGGGTGGAAACAAAACTGCTAATGAATCGAATGATAGTCGAGGTATAACTGACGAAACAATTAATATTGGATTGTTGGTGGACTTAACAGGCCCATATCAAGCCGCAGGGACCCAAATGGAAGTAGGGGTGAAGGCGTACTTTGATTATATTAACAAAAATGGTGGTATAAACGGCAGACAACTCAAACTTTTTACTGAGGATAATGGTGCAAATCCGGCCACTACTGCAACTGCAATTAACAAACTAGTCTTTAATGACGAGATTTTTGCATTAGCAGGCGTACAGGGGTCAGCTGCATTTGCGGGAGCTTATGATTTCATTGATGAAAATAAAGTCCCAACCTTTAGTTTAGGATTTTCATCCGTTAACCATATTCCACATCGACCTATGATTTTTAGCTCAGCTGTGCCATATAGTCTACAGGGAAGCAGAGTAATTAATTATATTGCCAAAGAATTGGATATTTCTAATCCCCAGATTGGTGTGTTATACCAAGACGATGACTTCGGTATTGATTTCTTAAATGGTGCAAAAGAAGAGGCAAAAGCACTGGGTGTAGAAATTATCGCTGAGGAAGCTTTTCCTAGGGGTGCTGAGGATATAAGTTCTCAAGTTGCAAATCTGCAACGACAGGGTGTAGAGCAGGTATTTGTCGCTGGTATTTATACGACTGCGGGACAATTTATGAAAGAAGCAAATAAAATTGGATATGACCCATTGGTGATAGGAACTGGGCCTTCTCGTGGTGATCCTTTCTTTGATATTGCAGGTAATACTGGTGAAGGGTATTTATTAGTTGATTATTTCGCACCACTTGATGATCCGGGATTGGATGAAATTAATAAAATTGTTTCAGAGTTTGCTCCAGGTGAAACGTTAAATAATAATATGATGTTTGGCTTAGTAAATGGGATTACTTTAGTTGAAATATTAAAAGCAGTTGGGGACGACATTACTCCTGAAACATTTATTACGCAAGCAGAAAGTATGTCAAATATTGATATGAAGGGGTTAATGTCTAATCTAACTTTTAGTCCTGATCGCCATTATGGACTTACTGAAACAAGAGTTTTTGAAAGTAATATTCCTAATAAGAGTTGGACACAAGTATCTGAGCCAAAAGCACCTGACACGACAGACATTAATCAAATTGGAAAATAAACATAGGTAAAAGGCACCCTACCTTAGTAAAGGCACTAAGGGAGGGTGTGCTCAACTTAAGCCCTAAGGTAGGATTCTTCAGCTTTATCATTTCTTGAAAGTGAAGAACAAGGAATATCTTGTTAATCCATCAAAAATAGTGCGTTACGTAAAATCAAATTAGTTGAAATGAGGAACTGTGGATGGACTTTGAATTGATCGTTGATTTCGATGATGTTGACTATGCAAGGGTAGTATATTTTGGAAGATACTACACGTATGCAGAAAAAGCAGAAGCTCAAATGCTTAGAAAATTTGGCTTATCAAACAAAGTATTATCAGAGGAATTTAATGTTGGAACCCCTATTGTGTATAGCCAGTGTCATTATTTTCAACCTGCGAGATTAGAAGATAAACTAGTGGTTAAAATTCAATTACAGGATTTATCAGATAAAGGTTTTAGTATTCATTTTGAGATTTTTAAAGAGTATGGTAAAGCTTTGGTAAGGGGCAGAACCGACCATAGATTTATCGATATACATCATTTTAAACCAATTAGAATTCCGAATGATTTATTTTTGAAGTTTTTAGAAATCCAAAAAGAGGTGAATTATGCATGATAACAGTTAATGTAGCTCAAGGAAAATTTTTTGATGATTTAAAAATCGGTGATGAGTTTACTTCTACGATTACCTTGACAGAAACACATCTTGTTTTAGGAAGTGCCTTGTTAGGCGACTTTAATCCTGTGCATGTTAATCAGTTATTTGTGGATCAGACAAAATTTAAGCAACGTATATTTCCTGGTCCTTTTACTCTAGGAGTAATGGCAAGCGCATTAGGAAACTATTTTTCAGGAACTGCAGTGGCTAATACAGATATTCAAGGAAAATTTACAAGTCCAGTATTTGCCAATGACACAATACAAACTAGATGGGTTGTAGAAAATTTGACATTCAAAGAGAAGCTACAGGCGGGATTTGTTCAATTAAAAGGATATTGTACGAACCAACATGAAGAAAAAGTGGTTGAAGCTTCTGCTGTCGTGCTGGTGAGAATTAAGTGATAACTAAGATGGAGACGTGTATTAAATGGAAAAATCCATAGAAAGAAAGAAAAATAAAAAAAACTCTAGGCGTATTGAAATAATAGAGCACGCTGCTAAAATTTTTCGTGAAAAAGGCTATAAAAATGCAACTCTAAAAGACGTGGTAGAAGAATTACAAATCACTGCACCAGCTTTATATTATCATGTGAAAAACAAACAAGAGATATTATTCTTTATCTATCAAAAAACAATGAATTTAGGTTTAGAAGCTATGAAACGAATTGTTATGGAATCAATTAGCCCAGACGAGAAATTGAAAAGGGCGGTAAAGGAATATCTCTACTTAGTTTCAAACAATATGGATATATTTACAGTTTTTTTTCAAGAAAAACAGCAACTTACAGATGAACACTTTTTCCTTATAACTGAGCAAGAAAAGATATTTGTTAAACACATACAAGATATTTATAAGCAAGGTGTAACTAGTGGAGATTTTATCGAATTAGACCCAGCTATTGTCGTTAATGGAATTCTTGGGGCGTGTAGTTGGATTTATAAATGGTATGATCCGAACGAAAAAGTAGATATTGATAGTATTGTAGATATATTTTATCAAATGATATCTAACGGACTAAAACGATAAGGACATTTAAGAAGGAGATGAATCATGGAAAGAGTATCTATTATTGGTGTTGGTATGACCAGATTTGGCAGATACCCTGAATTAACGTTGAGGAACTTGACTCGACTATCAGTGGAACAAGCGTTGAAGGATGCAGACGTAGAAAAAAGTGAAATTGAAGCAATATTTTTTGCTAATTCCATGGCTGGATTTATTACGGGGCAAGAATGTATCCGAGGGCAGGTTAGTTTTTGGGATTCTGGTTTGTCAGGGATACCAATTTACAATGTAGAAAATGCCTGTGCAAGCGGGTCTACCGCGTTTAATTTAGCAAGTATGGCAGTGGAATTAGGTCAGTATAATACAGTTTTAGTTGTTGGAACGGAAAAACTCTATCATGAAGATAGAAAAAAAACCTTTCGTGCCTTAGCAGCGGCAACAGATGTTGAAAAAACTCAAGCTGAACAAAATAACAGCGTGTTTATGGAATCTTATGCAAAAAAAGCAAAGAAATATATGGACCAATATGGAGCTAAACCAATTCACTTAGCCAAAATAGCTAGTAAGAACCGATTTCACGCTTCCTTAAATCCATTAGCACAATACAGAGACCGATTAAGTATAGAGGATATACTGGCTTCTCCTAAAGTAGTTGACCCATTGACTCGGTACATGTGTTCTCCAATAGGAGATGGATCTGCAGCAATTGTGTTATCTAACCGTTCTGTTTCAAACCGAAAAACATTAAATAAAGCAGTAAGTATTGCAGCATCAGTCATCCAATCGGGCTCCCCTAATCTAGAGGGTGGCAATAGTGCTGTCGAAAAAGCAGTTCAGAAAGCCTATACAATTGCTGGACTTGATCCTAGTGATGTCGATTTAGCTGAGGTTCATGATGCAACTTCTCCAGCAGAACTTCTTTTATATGAATCACTTGGATTTGCAAAACGAGGAGAAGGTATTAGATTGATAGGAAACGGTGATACAACTTTAGGAGGTATGATTCCTGTCAATACGAGTGGTGGATTGGTATCTAAAGGGAATCCAAGCGGAGCCACAGGTGTCGCACAAATATGTGAGATTGTTTGGCAATTACGTGGAGATGCAGGAGAACGACAAGTTCAAAGCGCCAAGATTGGATTAACACATAATTCAGGTGGTCGAATTGGTGAAGATTCTGCAGCTGTTGGTATCCATATATTTAAGATGTAATTTTAATTAACGTTAATTAAATATTTAGAGGAGGGGCTTAGAGTGACTATATCTGTCGATAAAAAGCAAAAGTTTTTTGAATATGTATCAAACGGCGGCAAGGTTGATGCTACAGATTGGATGCCTGAGGAATATAAAATTGAAGTTAGACGCGTAATGGGATTTCAAGCTTTGGCAGAAATTGTTGGTGGAATGATATTTTCGGAATGGATCCCTAAAAATCCATCCATTATTCGAAAAATGATGTACACGGCTAAATCCCAAGATGAAATGGGGCATGCGCATATCCTTATTCGATCTTGTGAAGATATGGGTCTATCAAGGGAAGAAATTGTTGAAGGATATATAAGTGGGGAAAATAAATTATTAAATATTTTTCATTATGATTTTAAAACGTTTGAAGAAATGGTTTCCGGTATGTTGTTACAAAACACAGCAGCAATTGTTCAATTTCAGTCCTTAGTGAATACAAGTTTTCTTCCATATCAAAGGTCTTTACGTAAAATTATGAAAGAAGAAGCATTTCATTATAATCTTGCAGTTAATATGATTAAACAAATTACAAATAATGGTACTAAGAAACAAATAGATACGATTCAAGCTTCGATAGATTTATGGTTTCCAAGAATGTTAGCTTATTTTGGCCCATCAGATCGAAACAAACCTAAGAATAAGGCACTAAAAATGAAAGTGAAAGTAGATTTTAACGATACAATTCGTGACAATTGGTTAAATAAAATTGTTCCTTTAGTTGAGTCACTTGGATACCAAATTAATGACCCACAGTTAGTTAAAGATAAAGAAACCGGGTATTGGAGTTACACAATGCCAAATTGGGAAGAGGTCAAACATGTCTTAAAGGGGAATGGTCCATGTTCTGAATATTGGCGTAAGAAAGTTGAAACAAGTTACGAATCCTCACGTTGGATTAGAGAACTCATCAAAAAAGTATAGTAAAGAACGTAGAAAAGGAGGAAGTAATCATGAATGAATTCAAAATTTATGAAGTGATTAGACATGAACAAGCTGAGAGAAATCCAATACATGTTGGGAGTGTGCGTGCGCCGAATGAAAGACTCGCTCTACACAGCGCACGTGAAATTTTTGCACGGCGTGAAAACTGCTATAAATTGACTGTTATTGAAAGACACCAGTTTCATACGATTGAGGATTCAGAGTATTTGAGTTTAGCTAAAGCAAAATCTTACCGTCAACCGACAGTAACATATAAACCTTATCACATATGAACAAAAGGAGGAAAAGTGATGAATATAGACCCTCTAATTAAACAATTTTTACTCGAATGGGCTGAAGATGAATTTTGGGTAGGACATTTAATGGCTAAAAAGGTATACGATTATGGTCCTGATTTAGAGGAAAATATCGCTATTGGCTCAATTTCTCAGGATGAAATGGGTCACTGCCGCATGCTGCTACGGACAATTACAGAATCCAAATCAGAAAAAGAGATGGATATGTTGATGTATGAGCGGTTGCCCGAGCAGTTGCGTGTTTCCCGTCTTGCTGAATATTGGTATGAATATGATTGGGTAAAATTAATAATCAAACAATTATTCTATGAGGTAGTCGATAATGAAAGATTTAAATTTAGTAAAAAGCTCTCACTGGAAATAATTCAGAATATTTCTAACATAATGGAGAGGGAAGAATCTATACACCTTGAACATTGGACAGAGTGGGCACTTATTATTTCAAAAGATGAAAAAGGAAGAATGAAGATACAAGAAACCGTCGATGAGATATATCCCCTTATTTCTGACTTTTTCTCAGGTACATTGTACAAAGAAATATCAGATAAATATTTGGATGTCCCTTCGAAGCCGGAAGAATTTTTATCACAATCATTACAAAAAATAAACAAGATCTTATCACTACTTAATGTAGACATTCCATATTCTGAAGAACAAATGATTGCTAAATTAGTAGAAAAAGGTGGACGTGATGGTATCCACTCTGAAGGTTTTTCTCTATTGTACGATGAGCTAACCACAGTATATAGGGAAAGTCCTGATATGGTTTGGAGTTAATAGAAAGGAGTGGAATGTGATGGAAATGTTATCGGTTGAAATTAGAAAAAAACAAGTTTATGAGTTATTAGAAACAATAGATGACCCAGAATTGCCGATTAGTATTTTGGACTTAGGAATTGTCAAAGATGTTATGGTTTCAAGTAAAACCATTCAAATTAAGCTCATTCCCACCTTTTCGGGTTGCCCCGCATTAGAGTATATTGAAAATTTGGTTAAAGAAACGATAGAGAAGGAACATACAACTATAAATGTGCATGTAGACTGGGACTTTAATGGTGATTGGGGTGCCGAGCTAATAAGTAAAACAGGTGTTGAAAAACTTCAAGAATATGGAATTGCTGTTGCTTTGAACAATCAGGTGAACTGTCCATATTGTAATTCTGTTCATGCAGTCCAAGAGACGCAATTTGGAACAACACTCTGTCGAGAAATTTATTATTGCAATACATGTAAAAATCCTTTCGAAAAAATGAAGCACCTAAAAAAACAAAATGATTTATAAGCTTGAAACCATTTTATTTTGAAATTTCTTCATGTTTTTAGGTTTATAGACTTGAAGTTTTTGTTACGCTTTATTACCGGTTTGTAGGGTGATCAGTATAACTGATCATTTCTAATATAAAAGTAATGAGTGAGGTAATCGCTTGTCACATCCTTTTTTTAGGGTTTTGGAGTCGTGTGATAAACTCACAATTATCCTAAATTAAGGGGTGGCAAGTTTTTGATTTTAAAGCCCTCTATTATAGGATGTACCAACCTATTCTATATAAAGTTTTGACAATCCGAGTTACAAGTTGGGAGGATAAATATGATAAAACAAAAATTTCCATGGGAAGAGTTAATCGGCCAAGATAATCGTTTAAATATGTTTGTCAATGGTAAATGGATCACAGCAGTAAATAATGAATGGGAGCCAGTCTATGATCCATCAACAAAAAACGTACTAGGTTATGTACCACAAGGTGGAAGAGTTGAGGCTGAACTAGCTGTTGATTCAGCATCTAAAGCATTCCCACTTTGGTCGGCTAAGAGTGGAAGGGAGCGATCTAAATATTTGTTTAGACTAGCAAATTTATTACGGAAAGAGTTGCTACCCATCGCTTCTTTATTATCAGCTGAAAGCGGAAAAACCTTAGATGAGGCTATTGGTGAAGTTAGATCAGCAATTGCGTATATAGGTTGGTATACAGAGGAAGCAAAACGTATTTATGGTACAGTCATTCCTCCAGCAGACAGTGATAAACGGATTTTTGTAATAAAACAACCAGTTGGAGTTGTAGCATCAATTTGCCCTTTTAATTTCCCTTTTGGAATAATAGCTAGAAAATTGGCTGCTTCAGTAGCTGCAGGTTGTACGTATGTAGCTAAACCTGCACCAGAAACACCCTTAACTGCACTAATATTAGCGCAGTTAGTTAAAACAGCGGGTTTTCCAGATGGTGTTATAAATATTATTACTGGGAATGCTGAAGAAATTGGAAATGTCTTTTGTGAACATCCTGCCGTCCGGAAAATTACTTTTACAGGTTCAACAAACGTAGGTAGGCAATTGGCGGCTAAAGCAGCAAGCAATTTGAAGCAAACACATATGGAATTAGGTGGAAACTCCCCATGTATCATATTTCCAGATGTAGACCAAGAAAAAATCTTAGACTCACTACTTTATGCTAAATTTCGAAATGCCGGACAAATCTGCGGTTCCCCAAACAGAATCTATGTTCATGAATCAATTGCTGATGAGTTTTTCGATCGCTTTATGCAAAAAATCAACAAACTTAAAGTAGGACCTGGTCATCAAGAAGAGTCAAATGTTGGTCCATTAATCAACCAGCGTGCCGTTGATAAAGTAGAGAGGCTGGTCAATGATGCTAAAAAGAAAGGGGCCAAAACCTATGTGTGTGGGGATGTTGTTAATGGCGTAGACTTATCTGATGGCTATTATTATCGCCCTACGTTAATAAGGAATGCAAATGAAGAAATGGACATTTGCAAGGAGGAAACCTTTGGCCCTGTAGGAACATTTTTGACTTTCAAGGACGAGGAAGAAGTAATAAAACGAGCAACAGCTACTCCCTATGGTTTAATGGCCTTTGTATATTCGCAGGATATTACGCGTGTATTGCGTATTTCAGAAAAGCTAGAAGTTGGAAATGTAGGAGTTAACGGTGCTGTTTCTGCTTATATCGAATCTCCTTTCGGTGGTATAAAAAATAGCGGTTGGGGTAGAGAAGGAGGTCAAGAAGGAATCAATGATTTCCTTGAAAGTGTGACCGTTTCTATACAATTATAATTGAACTAGAAGTTGACAACATTGGCTATTTTAGTCAAATGTATAAGACACCTTCTATTCTGAATATGAATTTAGATCACCGGAGTTAAGGTTAATAATTTAAGGTGGGGACGAAAGATGATAAAAAATATTTTAATAGTGGGTTCAGGAACAATGGGAAGAGGAATTGCTTATATATCAGCTATTGCAGGCTTTAATACTACAGTGGTAGATGTAAAGCCAGAGGCATTAGACAGTGCAAGAGATGAAATAGATATAATTTTTAAAAGGGGGATTGAGCTTGGTAAAGTTTTAGAATCGGAGTCAAATTTAGCCCAAAAAAGACTTTCATTTTCTACAAGTTTGGCCGAAGTTGCAAAAGAATCTGATTTAATTATTGAAGCTGTGCCGGAAAAACATGAAATTAAAGAGTCTGTATTCAAACAAATGGAAGAATTTGCACCAGCACATTGTTACTTTGCTACAAATACATCCACAATGAGCCCTACATTAATTGCCTCATATGGTAGGAGGCCAGATAAAACAATTGCGATGCATTTTTTTAATCCTGTACATAAAATGCCGCTTATTGAAATTATTAGAGGTTTAGAGACTAGTGATGAAACAACAGAAGTAATTAAGCGAGTTGCGAAAAAGATGGGAAAGGAGGTAGTAGTTATTAACGAGTTTCCTGGATTTGTGACAAGTAGAATCAGTGCACTCGTCGGAAATGAAGCGTTCTACATGCTACAAGAGGGGGTAGGAACACCTGCAGAAATAGACAAAGCAATAAAACTGGGTCTTAATTTTCCTATGGGGCCATTTGAACTTGTAGACCTAGTGGGTCTTGATACCCGTTTAAATAATTTAAGATACTTACATGAAAAATTAGGTGGAAAATATCGGCCAGCCCCATTATTAGAGCAATATGTCAGCGCTGGGAGACTAGGGAGGAAGTCTGGCAAAGGAGTTTATGATTATAACTCTGCTTGCAAGGAGGAATTATAATTAATGAAAGAAGTAGTAATAGTTGATGCAGTTCGTACACCTATCGGCCGGTACAAAGGTACTTTAAAAACTGTTCGTCCAGACGATTTAGGTGCCATTGTAATCAAGGCTCTTATTAAAAGGAATCCAAGTGTTCCACTTACAGAAATTGAAGAAGTTGTATTCGGAAATGCAAACCAGGCGGGAGAGGATAATCGTAATGTTGCACGGATGTCATCCCTACTAGCAGATTTCCCTGTTGAGGTAGGTGGCACAACGCTTAATCGCTTGTGTGGCTCTGGTATGGACGCTGTGATATACGCCGCTAGAGCAATTGCTTTAGGGGATGGAGATATCTTTATAGCAGGTGGAACCGAAAGTATGACCCGTGCTCCATATGTAATGGCGAAGCCTGATAAAGAGTTTCCTAGAGGTTCCATGGAACTTAACGATACAACCATTGGTTGGAGATTTATAAATAAGAAACTAGAAGAAATGTATGGATCAGAATCGATGCCTAAAACGGCTGAAAATGTTGCGGAACGTTTTGTTGTTACTCGGGAAGCGCAAGATCAGTTTGCGTTACAAAGTCAATTAAAGGCAAAGAAAGCAATTGAAGAAAATCGGTTTGTTGATGAAATTGTACCTGTCAGTATACGGGACGGAAAAGGGAATGAAATTATTGTAGAAAATGATGAGCATCCACGTCCCGAAATAACATTGGAGAAACTTTCTAAATTAAAGCCTATCTTTTCAGGTGGCACTGTTACTGCTGGAAATGCATCTGGAGTAAATGATGGAGCATCAGCACTTTTGTTAATGAGTGCGGAAAAGGCAGAGCAATTAGGGATCAAACCCATGGCTCGGTATGTTATAGGTGCAACCGCAGGGTTAGAACCATCAATAATGGGACTCGGGCCGATTTATGCTACAAGAAAAGCTTTGAAACGCAGTGGTCTATCTAAGGAACAAATCGGATTAATTGAATTAAATGAAGCGTTTGCCTCACAATCATTGGAATGCATTCGTCAATTAGAATTCGATCAAGAAATAGTAAACGTTAACGGGGGTGCAATAGCACTGGGTCATCCTCTAGGTGCAAGTGGGGCAAGAATACTAACAACTCTACTACATGAAATGCAGAGAAGGAAAGTGAAATACGGACTTGCTACTATGTGTATAGGTGTTGGTCAGGGAATAGCTGTAATTGTTGAAAATAAACAGACGATAATTTGAGGTTTCAAATTGTTAGTTTTATATAAACGAATAATAAGAGAATTGAATGAGATATAGGGCTACTATACATTGCCATATCGTTAACAAGTGGATATTCTTGAATCAATTTGCCCAACCGTATATTAGTATCGAATTCGGAAATACAGAGAAGAGGGAGAAGCTAAATGTCAAGCAACATGTAAGAGATAAGATACCATAAAAAAAGGGAGAAATTTCCTTTGTAGGAAAAATTACTCCCAGTTTTTTTTGCCTCCACTTTTTTTTGAGTTAGACTAAACACGTTAGATGTCCATTCCCTACGATATACCTTTCTTTGACTCATACGGCGGTGTGGCCTTCATGCTATGTGGCAGCATATGAATCGAATCTATGACACTATCTAGCTTCGTTTCGATACGCTGCAGTAGGTACAATGTCACAACAACAGGAAAGCCAACCTCCTGGATAAAAGGCATTAGATACTCGTACCGGAGTGGGTAAAACAACACGTAGAAAATCCTGTTTATGATTTGGATTTTGAAGCGAAGAGGAGGTTGTTTGAGGAGAGGCTTAGGACCAGTGTTTAAGTTTAGTGCTAGATATTCCTATCCAACTATTTCACTCTTTTACACTTAATTCCCATTTTCCCCTATTAAATCCCAACTATTTAGCATATAATTTTGATAATTCGTTCAATCTTTAATTTGTACGGCTTAATGGATGTAAAGGAGCTGTTCACATGCTAAAGGTAAGTGATAGGATCGGATGGCTTGAGGGGATTATCGAGGCAGTTCATGATGGGATACTTGTGATTGACAAAGATGGTATCGTTCAGTTAGTAAATGAAGAATATACAAATATTACAGGTGTAAGAAAAGAACAAATCATTGGTAAGCCACTGACTGAAGTTCGTCCTGGTGCGCTGTTACCAACGGTACTGAGAACTGGGAAGTCCCGCGAAGGTGTATTCCGAAAAGAAAAGAATTTAGAGTATGTAGTTGATATGGCTCCCATCTATGAAAATGGTGAAATAATTGGAGGAGTATCGGTTTGTAAAAGTGTACCAGAGGTATATCAGTTATCACTAGAATTAAAGAAAAATAAACAACGTGTCAATCAATTGGAGAATGCGATAGGCCGTATTCATCAAGTAAAATATACATTCTCAAATATGATTGGAGACAACCAGCGATTCAAAAAGGTTATTCAACAAGCTAAGAAAATAGCGCCAACGGACTTAAATGTTTTAATAACGGGAGAATCAGGGACAGGAAAAGAACTCTTTGCTCAAGCTATTCATCATGCGAGTTCACGAAAGGCTTATCCCTTCGTTCCTGTGAATTGTGCAGCTATTCCAAGTTCTCTTCTTGAAAGCGAATTGTTTGGTTATGAAGAAGGTGCTTTCACTAATTCAAAGAAGGACGGTAAGGTTGGATTGTTCGAGTTTGCAAATAAAGGGACTCTTTTTCTAGACGAAATAGGGGACATGCCAACTGACCTTCAAGCGAAGCTACTTCGGGTGCTACAAGAGGGTACCTTTCGAAAGATTGGTGGACTAAAAGAAGAACAAATTGAAGTACGTATTATCGCAGCAACCAATAAGAATTTATTAAATATGGTAAAAAAAGAACGTTTCCGAGAGGACCTTTATTACAGGATTAATACGGTACATCTTACAATACCATCCCTCCGTGAGAGAAGGGACGATATTCCAAAGTTTGTTTCCTCGTTAATTAATGACCAAAGTAAATATTCACATGTTCAAATTGAAGAAGAGGTTATGAATACGCTCATGCAATATGATTGGCCAGGAAATATCCGAGAGCTAAAAAACACGATCCACTATGCTAGGAACATGGCTGAACATGATGTTATAACATTTGAAAATCTTCCAGATACTATTAAATCCCTCTTTCGACATCGAAAAGAAAAGCCACAATCCCATCAATCTTTAGAAGAATTGTTAAGAGAAACAGAAAGGAAAGCAATATTGGCAGTACTCCAAGAAACTGGGTTATCAGTAAAGGGAAAGAAAGTTGCAGCAAATAAATTAGGAATTTCATTAGCATCTTTGTATAATAAAATGTCAAAACTACAAATTAATCTATAATTTCTAATTTCTAAGAATCCGAGCAAATAGGTTTCTAGCTTTTTAGAAACCTTTATTCTCCAATGAATTAAGGCGTCTTTTAAACAATAAGTTTCTAAAAAATTAGAAATAACCAACTTAGTAATGATACTTAAGCCTTGCAATCTAAGGCTTTTTTTTATTTGGCACGAAAGTTGCATTAAATATGATTAAGTACGTCAACAAGAAGGGAGGACTAGTTTCAAGAAAATCTTTCAAATAATTTAATTGGGAGGTATTGAGATATTGAAGAAAAGTTGTTTTCAAAAATTGATCATTTCAATGGTATTCACGTTGCTTTTATTGTCTTTCTTTAGCTTAAATACGTTTGCTAAAGGTAACCATGGTGAGGTTGCTAAGCCGGAATCATCTGTGGTGGCTGGAGCTTATTACAAATCTCAACTTGTTGAGTTAAATTCACCTACACCTAATGTTAAAATTCTCTACACGACGGATGGTAGCGATCCAATAGATAATGGTCAAGTTTATTCTGAGCCAATTCTTATTGAAGAAGACACGGTAATTAAAGCAATAGCCGTTCGTGGTAACGTAAATAACAAAGCCTTTGCTGTTAACAACGGTAATACTCACAGTGAGATTGCTGTTTTTACATTTACTTTTGAAACAAGAGCATCCATTGCTAATAAATTTTTAAGCTTTACTTATGATGGAATGCCATACCGACTTTTTGTACCAGACCATTATGACCCTTCTCAATCTTATCCTCTAGTATTGTTTTTACATGGTGGGGGAGAGAGAGGAACTGATAATGAAAAGCAGCTTCTATCTAATGACGGCGCTATCATTTGGGCTACTCCTGAAAATCAGGCCAAACATCCCGCTTTTGTCTTAGCGCCTCAAGCCCGAAATGTCATGACGGAGGATTTACTGTAACTCGTGATTCTAATAATATAGTAAATTTGAGCAAAGTATTTGAGTTTTCTGAGGACCTTGGAAAAGCACATGAGATTCTTCAACACGTACTGACAGAATATAATATTGATACTAGTCGTCTTTATTCAACCGGCTTGTCCCAGGGTGGATACGGTACGTTTAATTTAAATATCAAATACCCTAATTTGTTTGCGGCTATGGTTCCAATTGCAGGCGGAGGGGACCCAGCTGAAGCTAATAAACTTATAGACAAACCGATCTGGGCTTTTCATGCTGAAGACGATGCAGTTATTCCAGTTGCTCACACAAGAGATATGATTGAAGCAATTAAACATGCTGGCGGAAGCCCGATTTATACAGAATACCCTAAAGAACTGGGTTACAATCACGGCTCATGGGTACCAGCGTATGCAAATAGTGAAATGATAGAGTGGGTTTTTAAACAAGTTAACAAAAAACAGTAAGGTTGATTTTAGAGAAATACATGAGGAAAAGATTGTTTCAACAGTCTTTTTCTCTAGGGCGTTGGAAATTAGAATCGTGAACATTAGTCAACATTTTTTCTAAAACAAGGCACATTTAGAATGTGTTGTAGGTAGGCACAACAATTACAATTTTTATTGTAAGCGTTTTAAAAGATGAGGGGGGCTTTTAATGTTAGCATTACTAGGATTTTTAACGATTGCAATCTTTTTGTATCTTATTCTATCAAAAAGAGTTTCTGTGATTGTTGCTTTAATTTTGGTTCCTATCGTATTTGGTTTATTTACAAGTGAGCGTGCAAATCTTGGTAGCATGATTTTAGATGGGGTTTCTGGGGTTGCCCCGACGGGAATTATGTTAGCATTTGCTATTCTGTTTTTTGGATTAATGAATAGTGTTGGATTATTTGATCCAATTATCTCTAAAGTATTAAAAATGGTAAAAGGTGATCCTTTAAAAATTGTAATAGGTACAGCGGTTATAGGAATGGTAACACACCTCGATGGTTCCGGTGCTTCTACCTTCTTAATTACAATTCCTGCCTTGCTTCCACTATATGATCGTTTGGGAATGAGTCGCCTGGTACTAGCCGGTGTTGTAGCACTTAGTGCCGGGACCATGAACTTGGTTCCATGGGGCGGTCCAACTGCGCGTGCTGCAAGTGCACTAGGAGTGGAGGCGAATAGTTTATTCACACCTGTTATCCCGGCAATGATTGCTGGTTTGATTTGGGTTCTATTTGTTAGTTATTTATTAGGGAAAAAAGAAAGAGAACGTTTAGGAGTAAAAGAACTCCAATATGAGTTTAATCAGGAACTTAGTGAAAAAGAATTGAGCTTAAAAAGACCAAAATTATACTGGTTCAATCTATTATTAACGATTTTAACAATTATAGCTCTTGTAAAAGTTTGGCTACCTCTACCTATCGTTTTTATGGTGTCGTTTGCTGTTGCACTTATCGTGAACTATCCAAAGCCAAAGGATCAGCAAGACCGAATTACTGAACAGGCGAATGGCATGGTTACTGTTGTAACCATCATTTTTGCGGCAGGTATCTTTACGGGTGTCTTATCTGGTACAGGAATGATCGAAGCCATGGCCAACGCGATGGTCAGTATAATTCCAGATAGCACAGGCTCTTTTATGGCATTGCTTGTTGCAATTACCAGTATGCCACTTAGTTTAGTGTTTACCCCAGATGCTTATTATTTTGGTGTTCTACCGATTTTAAGTGAAACAGCTAGTGCGTTTGGAGTGGATTCAGTTGAGGTTGGCCGTGCAGCAATCTTAGGACAAATGACCACTGGTTTTCCATTGAGTCCTCTTACGGCTTCGACCTTCCTTTTAATTGGATTAGCAGGTGTAGAACTTGGAGATCATCAACGTTTTATATTTAAATGGGCGTTTGGTACAACGATTGTGATGACGATTGTTGCATTTTTAACTGGTGCGATTTCTATTTTTTAATTGAGGAGTGTTTATCTTGTTGCGAATTGGTTCTGGAGCTGGCTTTGCAGGAGACCGTATCGAACCTGCCAAGGCATTAGTGGAAGAAGGAAATCTTGATTATCTCATTTTAGAAGGATTGGCAGAACGCACAATCGCTTTATCACAAAAACAAAAGCAAAGAAATCCATCCCATGGATACAATGAATATCTTGAAGAGCGAATTCGAGTTTTGTTGCCGATTTTATTAAAAAAGAATGTTCGTTTGATAACAAATATGGGAGCAGCCAATCCAACAGGGGCTGCAAAGAAAATAATTGAAATTGCTAAAGAAATGAATCTGACATGCAAGGTTGCTGCGGTGACGGGCGATGATGTATTGGGAAAAATAAATGGAAATTACAAAGTGTTCGAATCCGGTAAAAGTCTTAGAGATTATGAACACGTTCTTTCTGCTAATGCTTATCTTGGCATTGATTCATTGTTACCTACCCTAGAAACAGAGGCCAATATCATTGTTACAGGACGAGTCGCAGATCCATCCCTATTTCTAGCTCCTATCGTGCATCATTATGGATGGAATCTTGAAGACTACGAATTGATTGGTCAAGGTACGTTAATAGGTCATTTATTAGAGTGTGCAGGACAAATTACAGGAGGTTATTTTGCTGACCCTGGGCGAAAAGATGTCGAAGGACTTGAAAATCTTGGGTTTCCTTATGCAATTATTGAACCTAATGGTAATGCGACGATTACAAAATTAGCCAATACAGGTGGCACCATTAGCCTCCAAACAGTAAAAGAACAATTATTATATGAAGTTCATGACCCTGAAAATTATATCACTCCTGATTGTATTGCTGATTTTTCAACAGCAAAACTAAAAGAGGTTGGAAAGGACCAAGTCCGTGTATACGGAGCATCCGGAAAAAGAAAGCCAGATACATTCAAGGTTTCGGTTGGCTATCATGCAGGTTTTTTAGGCGAGGGAGAAATTTCTTATGCAGGAATTTCTGCACTGGAAAGAGGGAAATTAGCTCAGGATATATTAAAGAAAAGACTATTAAAAAATTATCCTAACCTAAAAACTGATTTAATTGGAGTATCTTCTCTTCATCATGGACAGATCAGTAACTATCGACCATATGAAGTCCGAGTACGAGTGGCAGCTCTTTGCGGAACTGTAGAAGATGCTAAAACAATTGGACATGAAGTGGAAGCCTTATATACCAATGGACCAGCTGCTGGAGGGGGCGCTAGAAAAAGAGTCGAAGAAGTTATTGGAATTGTCTCCACCTTTATCAATCGAGAAGAGATAACCGTAAACACAGAGATTTGGGAGTGAAAGTAATGGGAAAAATAAAATTAATCGACGTAGCTCATAGCCGTTCAGGAGACAAAGGTAATACACTAAACATCTCGTTGATTCCCTACAAAGAGGACGATTACGAATGGCTCTCCTCTATCGTCACAGCAGAAAAAGTTAAAGATCACCTTAAGCATATTGTAAAGGGAAAGGTAACGAGGTATGAGCTACCTAACATCAAAGCATTTAACTTCGTCTGTGAAGAAAGCTTAATGGGAGGCGTGACAACATCACTTGCGATGGATACACATGGAAAGAGTCTCAGCAATGCTTTGTTAGAAATGGAGATTGAGAAGTAAAAATTGATTAACATTTTAATAGAATGTGAGAAATCAAGGTACTATACCCATATAACAACTTTAGGTATACGCAAAAACAAAGAACACTGTTAGATATAATCTGTTGTTAAATAAGCTAATTTAAGAACCATAAACTCACTCACAAACTCTTATAAGAACGTTTGTGAGTGTTTTTTATTTTTTAGGGAATACAAAATAGATGATATACGATAAGGAAATAGGGAAATTTTTTGATGAGAGAGTCGTTGATAAGGAGAACTTTGTTGAAAACTAGGGACCGGACCGATAACGCATAAAACGCAATAGAACTTGGTTTTAATCGTAGAGATAACATGTTAATTTATATGTGGAATTTAGATAATTCTACATATTACAAATATATTCTTGTAAAATTGATACGAGACAGCCATAATAAGAATAAAAACGCGTAAATCTAAAAAGAAATAAAAGACTCTATAGTTTAATAGGAATGTTAAAGAACTTTATTCATAAAGTTTGCAAGTCTGCTTTGGAATTTCATTCAATAGTAGGAAAAAAATTGACTTAGCATTGACTACTAATGGGTTGTTCCTATTTAATTTTGTATGAGAAATCAATCATATACGGATTTCTTATACAAAATTAAATAGAGATACTGGTTAGTTTTTTTCTTACTGTATATATAAATAAAAAGGGAATATTAGAATTGAGGGACTCTGTTTGAACAAGATTGGACTGTTTTATAAAATATTTTTTTCCATAGCAATTGTGGGAATCCTATTAATTTCTGGAATGGGATTCTATATTTTTAAATCCTCTTATGATTCGGTATACAAAAATTTATTAAGAGATAAAGAACGGTATATTGATCAAATTAGCAATAACATGGATCAAAAAATCGAAAATATTGAATTCGCTTTCAACGCTTATAGTTCTACCCCAGATTTTGATACTATTTTTCAAAACCCCATAACTGAGACTGATTTTCAAAAATATCAAAAGGTAAAGTCAGAGCTAAATTACATTGCTATTATGGGAACAGAGAATACTTACTTTAGTTTAATAAGTCTTAAACATCAATGGATGCTAAGAGGGGATCAATTAATTTTTTTATCAAAAGGAGAAACAGATACTTACAATAATATGCTTACGAAAACAAGTGAAAATAAAAATCTTTATTGGGAGCCTAATGAAAATGGAATACGAATGATTTTTGCACTACCGGGTTTCCAAATGGAAAGATATGCACTTGGTATTGCAGAAATTCCCTTGAGCACAATTAATAAAATTTTATCCATTGAAAATGGTAGCCGAGTTGCGATTGTTGATCAATATAATAAAGTGCTCTTTTCTAATTATCAATTGAAAAAAGAAGTAATTAAAGAAATTAGCAATACCAGTAAAGGAACAAGTAAATTGCCAAATGGTGATATATTGTATGTTAAGTCCGACTATAATAATTGGATATATTCAATTGAACTTACGAAATCAGAAGTTCTCCAATCAATAAGGAACACAGGAATTGCACTTGTCATTGTAAATATTATTTTAATTTTTATGGTGTTAGTCTTTGCATATATAGTTGCAGAATATTTTACAAGACCAGTAGTTAATATTCAGAAAAAATTGTTGTTAAAGAATGAAGGTATTTTAAGCAATGATCTTATCCTTATCGATCATCAAATTGATAATATTCTACAACGAAACCAGTCGCTATCAGACTTGGTTACTAGGCAAAAACCAGAATTAGAAAAATTATTTATCTATAGCTTATTACGGGGCGAATTGTCAGACGAAGAAATCACAAAGAAACTTATTCAATTTAACTATGTAGAGAATAAAGAAAATTATCAATTCGTTTTATTACAGTTTGATGATAGTGAGTATAGGCAAGAATTGGATTTGGTAATGTTAGCCATTTTGAACGATTTTGGAGAGTTTATTCCTAAAGAACATTATTTCGCGCCGATTGTACAAAATGAGAAAACAATAGCTACAATAATTAGGTATAGTAGCAAATTAACAATATCGGAATCACAAGAACTATTAAGCAATTTGATAGAGGGTCTTCAAAAAAATATTAAGAATATTCTTGAAGTGCAAATCAGCGCTGGAATAAGCAATAGATATGAATCTTTGGGCGAAACTTCTGAAAAGTATGAGGAAGCTTTTGAGGCTTTACGTTATAGAATTAAATTAGGGAAGGAATCCATTATTTTTTATAATGATTTGGCATTATTATTTGAGAAACGAAATATCCCATCCTACCCATACGAATTAGAAAATAAGTTAATTGATGATTTAAAGCTCGGTTATCGTGATGAGGCATCCAATACTTTAAAAATGGTAATCAATGAAATCATTAGTAGAAATGATAATCCTGTAGATTATGAAATTGCAGTTATTAGATTAGTGAATAATATAATAACTCTTGCTCAAAGTATGTATATTGATTTGTTAAAAACTCAAGGAAATCGGCAATTATTTAAAACAATCTTAGAGACTTCGAGTCATCAACAACTTTATGAACTATTACAAGAGCATCTTATTGAACCGATTATAGTATATGTGACTAAAAATGATTCAGAAAGAATGAAATCAATTGCAGATACCTTACTGGAAATAATCCATAACGAATACAATGAAGAAGTTACCTTAGATTCTATTGCCGATAAATTACATTATGATCCTCATTATCTAAGCAAAGTATTCAAAAAGGAACTTGGTATAAATTTCAGTGACTATTTAATGAATTACAGATTAGAAAAATCAAAAGAATTACTAATTCATAGTGAATATACGGTAAAAGAGATTTCGGAGTTGCTACAGTATAATAATCCGCAAAATTTTATTCGTTTTTTTAAGAAGATGTTAGGTATTACTCCAGGTGAGTATCGTAAAACGAAGAAATACAGTTAAACTAAGATGTAGTAATCTTAAAAAAATAATAAAAAGCAATGGGCTCCCTTTTGAATTGAAAGGGGGTCCTTTGCCTTTGCATTTATAGTTTCCTATAGATAATTAGATCAGGAGTCAAAATAAATAGAATAATCATTTTTGGTTATCACGTCTTGTAGTCCTAATTGTTCCTGTAAGAATCGCGATATAACACCGATAATGCCACGTAAGGCAGGTAATGATTATATACGTAATCAAATTGTAAGGGCTATCATTTGAATTGTTAAATCAAATACGAAGGGGAGAGAATGGTAAATGAAAAAGTCGATTGTCAGCACAATAGTGGTATTAATCCTTGCTATGGTAATTGCAGGATGTTCTAGCTCAGAAACATCCAAGAACACGTCAGAAAAAACAAAGAAAGAACACGTAACTTGGATGAACATTTTATATCAAACTACACCACCTACTAATGTAGTCCAAGATAAAGTGAAAGAAATAACGGGTACAGAACTTGAATTTACGTGGGTGCCAGATGCATCGAAGGACGAGCGAATCAATACTGCTTTGGCTTCCGATTCATTAGCGGATATAGTTACCTTGTCAAGCAATAGTCTACAAAATTCTTCTGTACGAAGTGCATTAACTTCAGGGATGTTTTGGGAAGTAAGCGAATACTTGGATGATTATCCAAATTTAAAGAAAATACCTGATTATGCACGTGAATCTGGTGCCATTGAAGGAAAATTATATGGAGTTCCAAGAAAATCAGACGTAGCTCGATTTGGGGTTATTATTCGTAAGGATTGGTTAGATAAGTTGGGATTAGAAATGCCAACGAATGTAGATGAATTAATGAAAATAGCGGAAGCATTTACAACTCAAGATCCTGATGGAAATGGGAAAGATGATACAACTGGATTTATTGATCGTGGTGATCTTAAATATGGTGTATTTAAAACATTAGCCGTTTATTACGGTGCTCCAAATAGTTATGAAGTAGATGAAGAAACTGGTGAATTTACAGCTGATTTCCAGACTGATGAATATATTCAAGCTATGGATTATATGAGAAAAGCATTCGAAAATGGCTACATCAATAAAGATTTTGTAACGACTTCTCCAGAAGATCAACGAGAAAAGTTTGTGACTGGAAAAGGCGGAATTACGTTCAGTACTGTTTTCAACACGAAAAGTTTGTATGAAGCTGCAAAAGGTGTACAAGATGACATGGTATTAGAAACTACAATACATATTACTGGTCCTTCAGGTGAAAAACGTGCGTGGTCTGATGCAAATGGTATAGCTGGATTGTTTAGTATTCCTAAAACAAATGTTCCAACAGAGGAAGATTTGAGGGATGTCTTAGCGTTTTTAGATGCTTGGGCTGGTGAAGAGATAAGTAATCTTATAGGCCTTGGGATTGAAGGAGAGCATTACAATGTAGTTGGTGAAGAAGGGGACAAAAAAGTCATTGAGCCAATTAACCCCGATAAAAAGCAAGCGGACACTGCTGCCTATAATGGATCTGGTATGGGATGGGCACCAAGAAATCTTGTAGCAAAAGATACACCTGAATACGTGAAAATTTCGGATGCACAGCTTATTCAACTTGAAGAATATGCAGTATTTAATCCAATCATGGGATTGAATTCGGAAACAGCAAACACCCGTGGAAGTGAAATGGAAAAAATGATTTTGGATGCTACTTATAAATATATTTTAGGTGAAATTGAGCTGGATACGTTCAAAGCTGAGGTGAAAAAATGGGAAGACAATGGCGGAAAGGATATTCTTTCTGAATATAAGGATTCCTACTTAAAAGCAAATGATAAGAAATAATTGAAAGGGTCGAAGTTGAATGGAGATGATGTTTTATGATCTCCATTCAACTTCACCGATAATAAGGAGATTGGTTTCCTGATGAATAGTAAAAAGATAAAAGTTTTTGATGTATGTAACTACTTCATTTTATCAATGATAGCTATCGCTTGTGTACTACCATTTATTAATATTATTGCAAGTTCTTTTGCGACTACTGCTGAAATATTAAATTCGACATTTTTGTTATTCCCAACAACATTTACTTTAGACGCGTACAAATATATTTTCTCAACAGACGTCATTTTTAAAAGTCTTGGAGTTTCTATATTTGTAACTTTTGTCGGAACCTCGTTGAGTTTAATTGCGACTATGTTATTAGCATATGGCCTATCAAGGAAGTATTTAATTGGAAGATCATTTTTTAATTTTATGATTGTGTTTACAATGCTTTTTAGCGGCGGGATGATTCCAGGTTTTTTACTCGTTAAAAACTTAGGTTTAATTGACACCTATTGGGCGCTAATTATTCCTGGGTTAATCGATGCATTCAATTTCATCATCATGAGGAATTTTTTCCAAGCACTACCAGAATCATTAGAAGAATCAGCGAAAATTGACGGAGCTAATGATTTAACCGTTTTCTTTAAAATTTATTTACCTTTAGCGCTGCCATCAATTGCAACAATTGGATTATTTTACGCGGTAAATTATTGGAACACATACATGAGTGCAATTCTTTATATCAATGATGCTGCAAAATGGCCGATTCAAATTTTATTGAGACAAATTGTCATTATTTCAAGTGGAATTCAATCTGATCCAACAATTAATGTCGTCCCCCCTGCAGCTTCTATTAAAATGGCTGTCATAGTGGTTGCAACAGTTCCAATGTTGCTTGTATATCCATTTGTACAAAGATATTTCATTAAAGGTGCATTAATAGGTTCTGTTAAAGGATAGATACAAGGAGAGTTCGTATGAAAAATAATATAACAACTACTACAGTGGGGGGCTATCAACCTCCGAAACTAGAAAAAATGGCTCATAAAAAAAGGGAGAGAAAAAAGAGACTTAGGCAAATGCTAAATTATAAGTTTCTTTATTTAATGATTCTACCCGGAATAATTTATTTCATCATTTTTAGCTACATTCCTATGGGCGGCATTGTGATTGCTTTCCAGGATTATCAACCATTTCTAGGAATAGCTGATAGTCCATGGGTAGGCTTTAAGCATTTTATCCGATTTTTTTCTGAGCCAACATTCTTTCAACTTTTATTTAACACCCTAAATTTATTTGCATTAAGTCTTTTTATTAGCTTTCCATTACCAATAATAATTGCTTTGTTACTGAATGAGGTCATACATTCAAAATTTAAAAAAGCAATCCAAACGCTTATTTACATTCCCCATTTTATGTCATGGGTAATCATTGTATCCATTTTCTATATTCTTCTTTCCCCAGAAGATGGTTTAATTAATGGAATCTTGCAGGCACTAGGACAAAATAAAATAGACTTTTTAACAGATAGTGATTGGTTTAGACCTTTGTGGATTATTCAAAATGTATGGAAAGAAGCTGGGTGGGGAACGATTATCTATTTGGCTGCTATTACTGCAGTTGATACACAATTATATGAATCTGCACAAATGGATGGAGCCTCTAGGTTACGGCAAATGTGGCATATTACACTTCCAGCTATTCGACCAGTTATTATCACGCTTCTTATTTTAAAGATTGGTAGTATCCTAAATTTAGGATTTGAACAAATTTATCTTCTTATGAATTCATTAAACAGAGAGGTTGCGGAAGTTTTCGATACGTATGTCTATACAGCGGGTCTTAAAAATGGCCAATTAAGCTATAGTACAGCTGTGGGTTTATTCAAGAGCGTAGTTGGATTAATCTTAATCATCGCTACGAACAAAGTAGCTAAAAAATTAGGGGAAGATGGGGTTTATTAAGGAAAGGAACATACATCATGTTTTCAGTAAAACTAGTTTTAAGGTTTCGTGAATTATGCGTGTGGGTATGGCGATTACTAGCTATTCATTTATTATGGACCTTCACTGTCGTCTTAGGATTGGGTGTGTTTACACTAGGTCCTGCCACAGTCGCGATGTTTTCAGTGATTCGACAATGGTTAATGGGAAATGAATCTATAAAAATAGTTAAAAGTTATGTTTCCTATGTAAAAGAAAATTTCCTCAAAAATACGGGTATGGGAATCGTTTCCTTACTCATGGGGGCTATTCTCTATACAGATATTTATTTTAATAAGAATTTCTATACATTGGTCTTTTTTCTTGTAATAGGGCTTGTATATCTAGGCGTAATGTTTTTTCTGTACCCAATTGCGGCGCATTTTACGTGGAGAAATACATGGGAACGAATGAGATTCGCTTTGCTCTACTTTTTTAGTTTTTTTCCATACGCTACCTTCGGAATAATAGCTGTCATCGCATACTTTGTCGCTGTTTTTTACATTTTCCCAATTATGTTTCCAATGTTTGGATTTGCAATACCAACACTAATCATCATGTTTATAAGTATGAAAGCATTTAAAAAGGCAGAGTTAAGAAATGAAGTGGAATGGAAATTAGAACATCAGCATGGTGTGGAGGTAAAATAATTGAAAAAAATAGATGCAGAATGTGTAGCTAACTCAATTATGGAAAGGACTCCAGAGTTATACAATATTCCTGGTTATAATCAAAAATGGTCCTATGATTACGAAGTAGTGCTGAAGGGTTTTGAGAAGCTTTGGAAACAAACAAGAAATGTAAAGTATTTACATTTCATTGAGTCAAACCTAGAACCTTTCATTGAAGACGATGGTTCGATTAATCGTTATCGGGAAGATGATTATAATATCGATAATATTAATAATGGGAAACTATTATTTTTGTTATATAAAGAAACCGGAAAAGAAAAATATAAAAAGGCTATGGATAGGTTAAGAAGTCAATTGACTCATCATCCCCGAACTTCTGAAGGTGCCTTTTGGCATAAAAAAGTATATCCATATCAAATTTGGCTAGATGGGCTTTATATGGCTACCCCCTTTTATGCTGAATACCAACTTACCTTCGAAGATGGGGAAGGTCTACAAGACATTGTGACTCAATTTAAGATTAGTTATAAAAATTTAAAGGATCCTAATACAGGTCTACTATACCATGCTTGGGATGAAAAAAGAGTTCAAAAGTGGGCAAATAAAGAAACAGGTCATTCACCTAATTTTTGGGGACGATCATTAGGTTGGTATGTTATGGCATTAGTGGACACAATTGAGCTACTTCCGAAAGACTATGAAGGGCGCAAAGATTTAGTTTTCATTTTGAAAGAGGTTTTACAAGCTCTAATAAAGTTCCAAGATAGCAAAACTGGTTTATGGTATCAAGTGGTTAATAAAGGTACAGAGAAGGGGAACTATTTGGAGGCTTCTGCAAGCAGTATGATAACCTATGCTATAAAAAAAGGATGTAATTTAAATTTGTTTCCTAGTGCATGGGAAGAACAGGCAGAGAAATCTAAAGAAGGCTTAATTGATGAATTTGTTCTACTAACCAAGGATGGCTGGGTAAATCTCAATAAAAATTGTCAGGTAGCTGGTTTAAGTGATGATCGTGATGGATCTTATACTTACTATATAAGTGAGCCTATTATTTGTAATGACCTAAAAGGGGTAGGAGCCTTTTTACAGGCACTCACAGAATTTAATGAAGGAGCATTCAAAGAATGAGTATTTACAACATAATTGACTTTGGTGCAATGCCTAATGGTGATTTAGCAACTAAAAACATACAAAATGCAATTGATGAAGCATACAAAAACGGTGGTGGGAAAATTCTTGTCCCAGCTGGGGAATTTTTGACAGGGTCCCTTCACCTCAAGGACAATATTGAATTGCATTTAGTAGCAGGAGCAGTGCTTACCTTTTCGGACAATCAGGAGGACTATCCGGTTGTTTCATCTAGATGGGAAGGGGCTGCTAGAGAGGTTTATGCTTCTTGTATATATGCAGAAAACGCAAAAAATATCTCTGTCACGGGTTTTGGAGTGTTAAACGGTAATGGTCATAAATGGTGGCATGTGTTTCGGAATGAAAGAGAAAAATTGTTATATCCTCGTCCTAAGCTTATTAGCTTTGATCATTGTGAAAAAATTACCTTGCAAAATATCACACTGGTCAATTCACCAAGCTGGACGGTCAATCCAATACGCTGTCAAGACATTACCATAGATAATGTTCACATTAAGAACCCTTCTGATTCTCCAAATACAGACGGGATTGACCCTGAATCTTGTAAAAATATCAGAATTAGTAACTGTCACATAGATGTCGGGGATGACTGCATCGCAATCAAATCAGGAACAGAAGATGCTTTAGAACGAATTCCTTGTGAGAATATATCCATTACCAATTGTACAATGATCCATGGACATGGTGCTGTTGTTTTGGGCAGTGAAATGAGTGGAGATATTCGAAACGTTACCATTAGCAATTGTATTTTTCAAGATACCGATAGAGGGATACGCTTAAAATCACGACGTGGTCGTGGTGGGATCGTAGAAGATATACGTGTAGATAACATTGTTATGGACAATGTCATGTGTCCTTTTGTTATTAATTTGTATTACTATTGTGGGCCACTTGGTAAAGAAAAGTATGTCTGGGATAAAAATCCTTATCCTATCACAGAAAGAACACCAAGTTTCAGACGGTTGCATTTTGCCAACATCACTGCCCGGAATGTTCAGGCAGCTGCTGGATTTATCTATGGGCTGGCAGAACAATATGCATCCGAAATAACGTTTACGAACATTGACATTTCGATGGCTGATAACGCAATTCCTGGACGCCCGGCGATGATGGCTGGTATAGATGAAATGACAAATAGAGGTTTTTATGTGGGGTTTGCTAATGACCTATTATTTAACCGAGTCACGATTGAAAATCACAAAGGACCTGCGTTTTATCTAGAGCATACGAATGATGTAGAGGTAGTAAATAGTAAGTCTCGTCATACAAAGCAAAAAGAACAATTAATCGAAAAAGTAGATTGAGGCGGGCAAAATATGGAACTAATTGAATTACTAGGTGAACGTAGTCATCCGAAGCAGCCGTCAGGTACTTTGTTAAGACGAATAGAATATCCGAAATTTATTCTAGATGAATATAGTTTGGAATTGAATGGCTTAGAAAGCGTGCCAGCCTATTTTATTAAACCGGTTGGTGTAAGTGGACCCTATCCTACAATTATTTTTAACCACTCTCATGGAGGAGATTTTATCCATGGAAAAGATGAAGTAATTAATGGTGCAAGTTACCTGCAAACTCCCTCTTTTGCGGAAACATTTAGTGAATTGGGGTTTGCGGTTTGGGCTATTGATGCCTGGGGTTTTGGTGAACGGGGTGGCATTAATGAAAGTGAGCTTTATAAGGAATTTCTCCTTAAAGGGCATACCTTATGGGGAATGCGACTTTTTGATTTAGTGTCCTTAATCGATTATTTAGAAACGCGAGAGGATATTGATAGTAACCGATTGGCGACCTTGGGCATGTCAATGGGAGGGCTTTTAAGCTGGTGGTTAAGTGCAATAGATAAAAGAATCAAAGTCACGATAGATATTGCAGCCCAAGTTGATATTGAAACGCTAATAGAAAACAGAAGACTTGATCACCATGGTTTTTATTATTACATACCGAAACTCTTAAAATATTATTCTACTGCAAGTATTCAGGAAAAAATTGCGCCTCGGCCAAGAATGAGTTTGGTTGGAAAGAATGACACAATGTGTTTTCCGACGGGTGTTGAAAAATTAAAAAACCATTTGATTGATGTCTACAAAAAGCAAGAAAAACAAGATCATTTTATGTCATTAAGCCTTACTGGTGGCCATATGGAAACAACTGAAATGAGAGCATATTGGACTGATTTCTTAAAAAAACATTTATAGGATGGTTGATATGATAATAATTGGAAAAGAGGAATATTGTCATTTTTCTACGATACAAGAGGGCATTAATTTCTTAGAACAAAAACCAGAGAAAGAAAAGAAAGAAATGAGAATTCTATCGGGTGTCTATGAAGAAATAATTGAGTCGAGATTATCGAATTTTGAAATGATCGGCTTAGGTGATGTGAGAATTACCGGGAATAAATACGCCAGACAACTCCATGAAGATGGAAATGAAGTCGGTACGTTTCGTTCAGCGACTGTATTTTTGGAGGGAGAAAATATTACGTTGCGAAATTTGACTATTATCAATAGTTCAGGTCAGGGAGAACATATTGGTCAAGCGATTGCTTTATTTGCTTATTGCCATAATGCAGCGTTTTATGACTGTAAATTACAAGGGCACCAGGATACATTGTGTACTGGCCCACTACCAAATAAGCAAAGTGATGGTACAGGGTTTACAGCCGTGCCGTTGAAGTATAACTTCGATTACTGCAAACAGGTGTACAAGAATTGTTATATAGATGGCACTGTCGATTTTATTTTTGGTGGTGCGGCAGCTGATTTTATAGATTGTGAGATAAAAAGTCGCTACCGACCAGATAGTGAGGGTGGTTTTGTTACGGCTGCTTCTACACCTAAGGATCAAGACCAGGGGTATATTTTTGATAGGTGTTTCTTAACAGCAGAAGCGGGTGCCAAGAACGTCTATCTCGGAAGACCATGGAGAAAGTACGCACAGACCATTTTTAGAGATTGCTATTTAGGTGAACATATTATACCAGAAGGCTGGGATAATTGGGGTAATACAGACAATCAGTCTACGGTCACGTATCAAGAGATTCGCTCAATAAATGGGGCAAATCATTCTCGTCCAGCATGGGTGAGTGTCATAGAATAATTGCATAAAGCAGAGTTATTTAGAATTTTTTGAACTGTAATAAAAGAAACTTTGGGTGGGTTCATAGAAACTGATCCACATAAAGGAGAATAAAAAAATGCACAGAATTTCAATAAAGAATCCTGTATTAAGAGGATTTAATCCCGATCCCAATATTTTAAAAGTAAATGGAGTGTACTATATTGCGGTTTCATCATTTGAGTGGTTACCAGGAGTCAGAATATATACCTCAACTGATTTAATCAATTGGGAACATGAAACTGATATTTTAACGACACAGGTTGATTTACGAGGAAATCCTCAGAATGGTAGTATTTGGGCGCCGCAGATAAGTTATTGCGATGGCTTATTTTATTTGATTTATACGGATGTCAAAAGTACAAAGCGGCCATTTAAGGACAGCCACAATTATTTAATCACTGCATCATCGATTCATGGACCTTGGTCAAAGCCAGTTTATATTAATAGCAGTGGGTTTGATCCATCACTATTTCATGATGAGGATGGTAGAAAGTGGGTATTGAATGAAATTTGGGATTATCGAATGACTACTGGAAATAAATCAGCAGGAATTGTCTTGCAAGAATACGATCCTATCAATAAGAAGTTAATTGGGGAAGTGTATAAAATCTTTGACGGAACGGAACTTGCAAAGACTGAAGCCCCTCATCTCTATCGTCATGGAGAGTACTATTATTTAATTACTGCAGAAGGTGGAACAGGTGCGGGACATTCTGTTACTGTTTGTCGGTCAAAAAAGATAACAGGACCTTATGAAGTGGATCCAAAATATCCGATGCTAACAGCTAGTGATAAGCCCGATTCTGCATTGCAATGTTCAGGTCATGGCAGTATTATTCAAACGGATCAAGGGCTTTGGTATATGGCATATTTGTGTACAAGGCCATTGATGGGAAAGGCAGCGATTTTAGGAAGAGAAACGGCAATTGAGGAAGTCTATTGGACTGATGATGGGTGGTTACGATTAAAGGGGGGCGGAAATGGACCTTCGATTGCAACTGAAATCGTTACCGAACATCCAGTTGAACAGAAAAAGGATACCCATTTTCATGATGATTTTAATGGACCACTAGATAAAGAATGGAATTCGTTACGAATTTTAGCCGACGAAACCTGGTGTGACTTCACGAGCAGACCTGGTTACTTACGAATGATTTCGGGAGAATCGGTTCAATCTTTATTTGAGCATCATATAGTAGCAATCCGTCAGAAAGATTTTTGTTTCAATGCAAGTACAAAACTAGATTATCATCCAACTACCTATAACCAAATGGCAGGACTTATTCTATACTTGAATGATGGCAATTATTTGTATGCGTATATCACATTTGATGAGGAACAGGGACGTGTTATCCGTCTATTACGCGCTGAAAACAATGAATCTATTTTATTTCCAGAGATTTCTCAGATTGGCGATGGGGAAATTGAGTTAAAAATAGAAGTTGATGGGGCAATTGGTACATTTTATTATCGGTTAGTTGAAAATGATGTGTGGAAGCAGATAGGAACTCAACAGAACTTACTGTTTTTATCAGGTGGCTTTACCGGAAATTTTGTCGGTATTGCGGTTCATGATATGGATAAGATGTATGGCTCGTATGCTGATTTTGACTTTTTTGATTATCAAGGTCTTGATGAATGAGATCCAAAGTAAATGAGGTGAACTAATGGTAAATCAACAAAAAGATACATATGCATTGCAACAGGAGACCCTAAGGTTTTCTTTTACCAATGAAGAAAAGCAAGGGTACATTCCGATTACACACATCATCAATCAAGAAGTTCCCATTTATAACCAAGAAGTGGGTTATGGTTTTGTTAACCTTACTTCAGCATTACCTCCTAGAATTGTTCATTCTAGCAACATTTCATTAACAGACAGTGGGCTGTTTTTTAATGAACCTTATTTTGCAAATTCTATCAATGAAAATCCAGATGACTATAATCACTTCGGGATCATGTTTAGGGCAAATGTTCCTCCTGGTGCATACAAAGTGAGCATAAAAACGTCTACTCCTATTTCTGATGTACTTATATCCATTTCTGGCATGCGTCCCCAAACTCTCAATCAAGAATTATATTGGGATGCTGCAAAACTAGTAAAAAGAAGCACATTTGCCACAACAACTGAGTATGAATGGACTTTTGATTATGCAAATGGACGAGATTTCATTGATATAGAAATAGAGCCTACAATGAATAATGTTACTTGTGGGATAAAAGAAATAATAATATCACCAATGTCCAACAATAATAAATCTAGTAATGAACGACCGACTCTCTTTCTTTTAGGTGATTCGACTGTAAAATCGTATATTTTTGAAGAGGCACCTATGAATGGGTGGGGGCAAGTGATTAATCAGCTATTTGATTTAGAAAAAGTAAATATAATAAATTATTCAATGGGTGGCCGATCTTTTAAAAATTCGTATTCAGAAGGAAGACTCAATGATATCTTAATGACTGGCAAAGAAGGAGATTATCTTTTTATTCAATTCGGTCATAACGATGAAAGTACAGATGAGTCTGATCGATTCGGAAGAGGCTCGACTGAACAGATGTATGCCTCTTACATACATGACATCTTCATTCCGGCCATAAGGGCAAGAGGAATCATTCCGATATTTGTTACACCTATGTCAAGAATTGATGGGACACTTGCTGATGATGGAATCTATCATAATTCCTTTCATAAGAGAAAGTTCCCTGACATATTAAAAAAAGCAGGGGAAGAACTTCAAATACCCGTGATTGATCTTAATACTAGGAGTTTGGAGTATTATAATGAAATCGGTCCCCAAGCAACTAGTGCCATGTTTATGTCCATAGAAGCTGGAGAAACACCGGGCAAGACGAACGACGGAACCTATGCAAATGGACATCCAGCAAATAAGATTGATGGAACCCATTATAAAGAATCATTATCACACCAATTCTCGAGAATTATCGTGACAGAGATTGTAAATTTGGGCAAAAATCAAAACGAAATAATGACTGAAATCTCTTCATTTTTAAAAGATGATGTGGTTACTGCTGCTCAACAAAATAAGTGGGGTGGAATTTTCACACAATGTGCCACTGATGTGCAAACTGGTCCTAATGCCTATTATCGTAACCAAATTGAAAAATTGATTCAATTGAACGTATTGGAAAAGGATCAGGAAGGGAATTTTAATCCAGAAGCAATAATAGAGATAGATGAATTCTGTTTTGCAATCTGTAAGCTACTTTCTATCAGCATCGATTCTATTAAACGTAATAATCATACTAAGCTAACTCGAGAGGTTATGGCAGCGATTTTATATGATGCATATCATGCAAGATTTCAGGAAAAACCAAAATACATGACAGCTTATAACGATATCAAGAAAAAACAAAGTAGTGTAAACTATGATTCGAATTTGGATTTCGGAGGAAGTACTACTTATTATCCTCTCATTCCATATGAGAATTTAGATGACTTTGATGATGTTAATCCGAAGTTAAGACCTAAAGTAAAAACAGCATACCAATTAGGTCTAATTCGTTCGGACTATGGAATTCAAAGAGGAAAAGTACTTAACGGGAAAACATTTGAACCTAAACAACCGGTAACCAAAGCAAAAGCTGCTAAGACCCTATACTTTATGTGGGTACTAAGTAATCCCATAAATGTCGAAAATCATTTGTCTGAAATCGCTCCTGCTTCTGATAAGGAAGAAACAGTGTGTTAATTCAAGATTAGTGTAACAATTTTATGTTAGTTGGTTAGATTTAATGAAGATTCACTTCATTTGAAGTATCAACAAAAATCTATTAAAATAGAAATAAATACCAATACATAGGAGTGATTAACGAATGGCAAAAGTATGCTTTTTACTTGATAATGGCTATGAAGATTCAGAGATGAAGAATCCTTATGATGCAATGAATGAAGCAGGTCACGAAACCGTTGTTGTTGGAATTGAAAAAGGTGCTGAACTTAAAGGAAAGAAAGGAACAGTATCTTATACGTCTGACCTTTCCATTAGTGAAGTAAAGGCCGACGACTATGATGCGGTTATTATTCCTGGCGGCTCTGCTCCAGAAGCACTGCGAGTCAATGATGAAGTCGTACAATTTGTAAAACAAGCCAATGAACAAGGGAAAGTGATTGCTGGTATTTGTCATGGACCACAAGTCATGATTAGTGCGGATATCTTAAAAGGGGTAAGCGCAACTTCGTACATTGGAATCCGTGATGATTTGAAAAACGCTGGATCAACCTTCTTAGACCAAGAGGTAGTGGTTGATGGAAATATCATCACGTCTCGTACACCTAAAGACGAGCCGGCATTTATTAAAGAAATTTTAAAGAAACTATAAATCGTATAATTTAAGGTCTCTTCCGTTTTGGAAGAGACCTTTATTACTTCTAGTCTTTTATTACTTCCTAACTCGAGAAAAAGGGTCAGCGCCTTGGTGTGATAGGGTATTAGAGCCCTGAGGAGAAGAGAAATGAAATTTCAGATGATTCGAAATATAATTTTAGTTTTCCATTGACTTACCGTTCATTCAATAATAAAATAATGTGGAAAGTTCTGTAAAATGGGGAGGGATTGTAATGAATTTATCTTTTGAGATTACTGGTAATGGTCAACCTGTTGTTCTTATTCATAGTGGTGGGTCTGATAGAAGACTGTGGAGTTTATTAATACCCTTTTTGTCTAGGCATTACAAGGTGATTGCTTTTGATGGCCGAGGTGCAGGCGAGTCACCAAACCCTATAAAACATACAAATTATGTTGAAGATGTACGGTCACTGTTGGATTACCTAGAACTTAAACAGGCAACACTTATCGGCCATTCTATGGGCGGACAAATTGCAACCGATTTAGCGCTTACTTACCCTGAAAGAGTATCAAAGCTTGTATTAATTGCCCCATCTTTAACTGGTTTTTCCTATTCAAAAGAGTTTGAACAATATCACAACAAAATAGTAGAAGCTGCCCCAAATATAGATAAGATGTTAGAGCTCGCCCTTCATTCACCAACATATCAAATGGTGATTCATACTCCGCAAAAAGATCTCATTGTTCAAATGCTCAGGCAACACTTCGAGCGAATGCTTAAGTGGCCTGCAGATTTCTGTATGAAGTGGCCGCAGCCGCCAGCGGTGGAACGATTAGGAGAATTAAAAACTGAAACATTATTTATGATTGGTAAACTGGATTTAGCAGATAATTTTCGAGTTGCTGATGAATTTCATAAGGTTCCAAACAACCGTTTTATCGAAATAAAAGATGCCGATCACATGATACCCCTCACTCATGCTGAAGTTTTATATCAAGAAATCACTACATTTATAAAGGATGGAAGTAAAAATGCCACGTACACCCGAAGAGAATGAGCGTATTCGCCAAGCAACGATAGAAAAAATACGCGCTGCAGCGATGGAGTTATTTATGAAACAGGGATATTACGCAACTTCGATAAACGATATAGCGAAACATGCAAGGATTTCGAAAGGGTTACTCTATAACTATTACAAAGGAAAAGAAGAACTGCTTTCTGAAATGGTCAAGGATAGAATAGGCGAAGTGGTCGAAGTCATGTCAGAAGCATTCTCCCAAGAGACACCTAAAGAACAGCTAACATCCATTGTGAATGGAGCCATTGACAATATTCACAAAAACCCGGAAGTCCATCGGTTTTATCTTCACCTTCAAACTCAACCAGAGGCTGATGTAGATTTGATTAAATACAGTCGTCTCATAATCGAAGAAAACGCGCGACTGTTTGAATTGCAATGTAAAATATTTGAAAGAATGGGAGAAAGTGAACCGAGGAGACGGTCGTTATATTTTTCTTCTGTGCTACAAGGGATCATGTTGATGATTGCAACATATCCACAGAAGTTTCCGATAGAGGAATTAAAGCAGCAAATTATCAAGGAATTTTGTGAATAGTGATATTAAATAAATCGCGTTCAAATAATGAAATCCTACAAAGGAGAGGGTTGGGGATGGAAACACGGGTGAATCAAATTAAAATGAATGGACTTACTTTTCAATATCGAGAGACTGGGGAACCAACTTCACCACCTATTGTTGCACTTCACGCACTGGGAACAAGTGCAGAATCTTGGAATCAAGTGGCTGCGGTATTAGGAGAAAATTACCGTGTATTAGCTATAGATCAACGGGGGCACGGTGGGAGTGCAAGAACTAGTAAATACAGATTTGAACTGATGTGTGAAGACTTACTTCATTTTGCGAATGCTATGAATTTAGAAAGGTTTACCCTAATGGGTCATTCGATGGGCGGAACAGTATCCTATCTATTCTCGGAAACATTTCCGACAAGAATTGAACGATTAATTGTTGAAGACACACCACCACCTTTTCAGGGAAAGCCGATCGAAATTCCTTCTAAACCTGCTGATTCTCTACCGTTTGATTGGGAGGTTGTGCATTCGATTCTGCAACAACTTAATGAACCTAATCCTGAATGGTGGGCTCGACTTACTAATATTACCATGCCGACGCTCCTTATAGGTGGTGGGTCTAGTCATGTTCCTCAGCATAAATTGGAGGAAGTATCTGAGCTAATTCCGAATTGTGAATTTGTGACGATAGAGTCTGCTGGGCATTTTGTTCATGATGACAATTTACACGGCTTTTTGGCAACTGTAAAACGTTTTCTACATTCATAATTACTCTACCCATCAAAGCGGAGGGCGTGGTACTATAGTAGGAGTCTGGATATGAAAAATTTTAGAAATGAGAGGCAGTGTTTTTATGGGAATGACAAAAGGTAAAGGCGTGCAGGCGAGGCCTTCGAGCAACATATTCTCAAATCGGATCGTTCTGTCGATCATGAGTTCGAATTTCTTACTTCAACTAGGGATTTGGATACGTAACTTTGCAATACTTTTATATGTGACCGACATTACAAACAATGATCCGGTATATGTATCTCTTATTTCTGTAGCTGAGTTCGCCCCGATATTCATCTTTTCTTTTATCGGAGGAACATTTGCGGATAGATGGAAACCAAAGTTGACAATGGTCTGGTGTGATTTATTGTCTGCCGTTTCGATATTTGTCGTATTACTTACATTGCTTTATGGTTCGTGGTATGTGATATTCTTTGCCACATTGGTTTCCGCAATCCTTTCACAGTTTTCCATGCCTTCTGCAATGCGATTGTTCAAACAGCATGTACCTGAGGAACAGCTGCAGTCTGTCATGGCAATGTTCCAATCACTCATGGCGATCTTCATGGTTATTGGTCCCCTTATTGGGACATTCGTATATCAGAAATTTGGGATATACACTTCCATTGGAGTCATGGGCATCATGTTCCTCCTTTCTGCCATCGTATTACTATCCTTGCCTAAGGATTTGGAAAAGGAAAAAACGGATGTACAACCGGATTTCAAAAAGGAGCTTATGGACGGTTTCCGTTACGTGTTAAACCACCCAGTCTTGAAATCAATGGGAGCGATATTTGCAGCTTGTGGGTTGGCAGTCGGATTGGTCCAACCGTTGGCAATCTTCGTTGCCATTGAGAACTTAAGCATGCCGAAGGATTTTATCCAATGGTTGCTAATGGCAAGCGGAATTGGAATGCTGATCGGAGGGGGCGTCATTTTTGCACTGTCCAAAAAGGTAACACCTCAAAAGCTGTTGTCGATAGGAATTTTAGTGAGTGTCGTTGCGACGGTAGGAATCGGTTACTCTCATAGCCTTGGACTGACTATCGCACTTCAATTCATTAACGGTTTATTCCTGCCATGTATTCATATTGGAATCAACACGCTAATCTTAAGTAATACAGAAGAAAACTTTGTCGGGCGAGTGAATGGCGTATTGAACCCGATGTTCATGGGGATGATGGTCATCGGCATGTCTATGTCTGGTTTGCTGAAAGGATCGCTTACCTTATCCGGAGTTTACTTGACATCTGGAATCTTATTCTTAATCGGTGTTTTCTTTATTCTGCCATTATTCAAGCAAAAGATGCAGTCAGTGTAGTCTGAAGTCAGTAATAAATGAGTACTGCATGGTTAGTGACAACGGCTTGGTCAATATTATACAAGAATAGGCCAGAAGCACATCGAGTTAATCAACAAGTACAAAGAAATTTTAAATGAATTATAAGTTCGTTGTTATTTTAAAGGTCCCTTCCGTTGGAAGAGGCTTTTTTTTTAGCCAGCTTCCGAAAAAAAGGAGTAAATACCTACTTATTCTTGAAAATGATATGCGACAAAAGTCAGGAAAAACAGGCTATCCTCATAATCAAAATCTACTAAGAATACAATGTAGCAATTACTTATAAGGGGAGTGAGGAATTGAAAGCGATAACAAATTTCTTTGTTCGACTCGTTCAGCGGTTTCTTCCAGATGCCTTTATTTTTGCGATTATTCTAACCTTCTTAGTGTTTATCATTGGCATTTTGTTTACAGAAAGCGGACCTGTTGAAATGGTTACACATTGGGGAACAGGATTTTGGGATTTACTTGCCTTCACCATGCAAATGTCTCTCGTTGTGGTAACGGGGTATGTATTAGCGAATGCGCCAGTTATCAAGAATTTTCTAGCTAGATTGAGTAATTTGGCGAAAACACCGGCGCATGCCGTCATGCTTGTCACGTTTGTATCCGCCATTGCTTGTTTAATTAATTATGGTTTCGGATTGGTAGTAGGAGCCTTGTTTGCCATCCATGTGGCGAGGCAAGTCCCATCAGCAGATTTTCGTATTTTAGTAGCTGGGGCATATAGTGGATTTTTGGTTTGGCATGGCGGGTTCTCAGCATCGATTCCATTGACAGTAGCCACCTCTGGTCACTTTTTAGAAGAAAAAATGGGAGTCATTCCAGTGAGTGAAACCCTTTTTAGTCCAGCCAATCTTTTTATTGTGGCGGCACTCGTAATCACATTACCTATATTTAATCGATTCTTGATGAAAAGCTCAAATACACTGGAGCAAGATCGATCCAGCTGGAAGCTACCAGATGACACGTCATCAACAACTGAATCAATCAATCCATCTACACCAGCTGAAAAAATTGAAAACAGTGTGATTGTTTCAATGTTGATTGGTATCATGGGTTTAGGCTTTATCTTCTATCATTTTGTTACCAAGGGCTTTGATTTAAATATTAATATTGTAAACTTTATTTTCTTATTCTTAGGTATCATGCTGCACAAAACACCGAAACAGTTCTTGAATACGGTCACAAACGGAGTCAAAAATGCAGGAGGAATTATCATTCAATTCCCGTTCTATGCTGGGATTATGGGGATGGTTACGTTATCTGGCCTTTCTCAGGAAATGGCTTTATGGTTCGTCTCATTTGCAAATGCTCACACTCTACCATTCTTTTCGTTTCTCAGTGGCGGGCTAATCAACGTATTTGTACCTTCAGGTGGTGGTCAGTGGGCGGTACAAGGACCCATTATGATCGAAGCAGCGGCTGCTATTAATGCGGATCTTGCGAAAACGGCAGTGGGTGTTGCATGGGGGGATGCCTGGACGAATATGATTCAACCATTCTGGGCCTTGCCTGCTTTAGCGATTGCAGGATTGCATATTCGCGATATCATGGGATTCTGTGTCATGATTCTCTTTTATAGCTTCATTCCGATTTCAATTGGTCTATTATTGTTATAAACTATAGGCAAACGGACATATCCGTTTGCCTTTCGGAATGATTGGGGGACTTTTATGAGAAACAACAAATGGGGAATATTAGTGTTAGCAATTGTTTTTGCATTGCTTTTAGTTGGATGTGCCGCTAACAAAACACCACTCTTAAAAGGAGCTTATCAAAGCGAACATGTGAATGGATATATTGTTCAATTGACCTTTCAGCCTGATGATCATAGTTTTGTTGAATACATTGATAATAGAGAAGTAGATAAAGGAACTTATGAGGAGATAGAAGATGGTTTGTATAAAATAAACGGCGAACTACAAGAATTTGAAATTACTCTAAATAGCGACAACTCTTTTGATGTAGTCGTAAAGAAAATAAACGATGGTAAACCCATCACATTGAGAAATGTCGATGACACACCAGTCTATATTGGTACAGAGTTTGATGACGTTGATGAATATAAATCATTATTAGAATGAAGGTGAGTGCTTGGTCATATATGAACCAGGCATTTTTTATTGGTCACTATTCGAAAAGTGAAACTTTTACAGGATAGTTCCCGTAAATAAAGCATAACACTTAAGCGTGGTTCGCTTGGGCGGCTATAGATATTAAATATATTTAAATATGAAGGGGGAATATGATGGGTTGGTTAGTCCTGCTTGCAGTTGTTGTTTGGTTTATTTTCTTTTTACGTAAAAAACTCGCCTTTACATTTGGTTTATCTCCTAAATCAATTGAAACAAAACCACTAAAAGGGCTAAAGAAACTAAGTGAAAACCTGGAGCAGTCCCTTAATAAAAGTTATATGAAAAATGTAGAAGAGCGGGTAATGAAAGAAAAAAAGTTGAAAGAAAATGAATACAACTGGCGTCTACTTGATTTAAAGCGCTACTTTATTTTGACTTCTATTTTGAAAGAATCGCCAATGTTTAGTGACAAAGTCGATGACCTTTGGCATGAGATGCTTATGTTTACCCGTGAGTATGATGACTTTTCTAAAAAATATGCGGGTAATATTCTTCATCACAGTCCCAATGTAACAAAGACGCCTGATCCTGATTTGCGCGGATTTTTTGATTGGGTGTATGCTGAGCTTTTTTTCATAAGAAAAGAAAATATCCATTTGTATAAGGGTTTTTTCAGACATCCCGTAAATCCAACGATTGTTGATGAGTTTAAAAATTTATCAGAAAACGAACTGATAGATAAGTATTTTAAAAGTGATAGTAACTATTTTAGTACGATACTCTCGTTGATTTCCTCAATGAAAAAAACAGCCAATAGTGTCAAAGACTATGAAAAACGTGTTGTACAAGAAAAGATGAGAAAAAGCAAAATACAGAAAAATTTTAACTCCATGCTTGTTCCTTTCGTATCTGTTTCTTATTTTCATTATGATGATTTCTCAAGTTACATGAAAGCAAGTGCCGCTAGTTCCTCAAGCTGCACAAGTTGTGGTTCAAGTAGCTCGTGTAGTTCAACCTCGTCTTGTAGCAGTTCCTGCTCAAGCTGTGGTGGGGGTGGTGATTAAAACAATTACACTCTCTATGAAATTTACCATCCTAAAAAGGTATCTAGTCATGTTTGGAAGAAGGTATTTATACTGGTTCGGTTGAATAATTATAATAAACTCAGTTTTGGTGTGTTTTTTAAATTGGAGGGGTTTCATTGAAGACATTGTTTCGTTATAACTGGATGGTGAGAGAAGAATGGTATAGGTTGTGTGAAGAGTTAAGTGAAGAGGAACTTCTACGAACCAGAACTGGTGGTGTAGGTAGTATTTTGCAAACACTTTTTCATATAGTGGATGTGGAATGGAGCTGGATTCGCCTCTTACAAGGTAAACCAGATTTTCAAGAGAGTTTTGATGATTATAAAAGCTTAGAACAGGTTAGAAAATTGGACTCCGCATTTCGACCTGAAGTGGAGAGTTTTGTAAATAATTGGGATAGTAGTATGGAAAATAAACTATTGTACGATACCCTTCCAGACGGAAGAGTTGTAACAGACACATTTGGTGAGGTAATGCGACATGTAATTGCACATGAAATTCACCATATCGGACAATTATCAGTCTGGTCAAGAGAAGTAGGGAAAAAGCCTGTGTCTGCTAATTTCATTGGACGTGGCCTTGTATCTCAACCGAATGAATAATATATCAATTAAGATTTAGAAACCACCTATCTCCTCAGATTTAACAAAGATGCTACTTCTTGCAGGCGTGGTTTTAAATATTTGGAGTTTGGTAGGCCTAATCTACTTTACATTTGATACATAATCAAATAGATTTTAGTAAAATGACACCATCCCTGTGCAATGGTGTCATTTTTTTTCTTGTACGAATGTCGAAATCAGTCTATGAAAAAATTTATATATCATTTTAAAAATATATGTTGTACCAAGCAAGCCTGAAATCATAGGTATTATCTAATTAAACAGTGGTGGAAATCAATTCCTTTTCTAATTTTTAGTGAATTGACAATATTCAAATTCGTTGTTATGCTCTATTCGATGAAACGTTTCATTAATAAAAAATAGGAAGTATACCATGACTAAAAAGGTGACGATACGAGATGTTGCAGAGTTAGCGGGTGTGTCTATTGGTACTGCATCGAAAGTCATTAATCATACTGGTAACGTCCATATTGAACTGAAAAACAAAGTATACGCAGCTATAAAAGCCCTAAACTACTCCCCAAACATGATAGCAAGAAGTTTGAAGTCATCCGTCTCAAAAACAATTGCTGTTCTTCTATCTAACATTACAAACCCCTTCCAGATGACTTTGGCCAAAGGTATTGAAGAAGTTATCTTTGAGAAAGACTATCTATTCATCATCAGCTCCACAAATGAAAATCCTGATATTGAACGAAAAAATTTACAACTCTTTTACGAGCAACGTGTTGATGGAATCATTCTTTGTTCTACGGGTCAAGTAAACGAAGATATTCTTTTGTTAGTCGAAAGAAACATTCCAATTGTCCTTGTTGATCGGCCCATTTCTCATCTGCCCGTTAATATAGTGGCAGACGATAATTTTGCCGGCATGGAAAAATTAGTTACATACCTCCATGAATTAGGGCATAAAGAAATTGGTGTCGTTCATGGAGATTTGGACACTGTTCACGGAAGACTGAGGTACGAAGCCGTTTTACAGTCACTAACTAATTATGGACTTACAACTGAACACCAGTTCTTTGGTGATTTTACATATGAAGGAGGTCAACGAGCAATAGAGTATTTTCTATCGAAAACGATCGTGCCTACAGCCATCATTTCGTCAAACAATAATATGACGGCAGGTGTATTAAAGGCGTGTCAAAACTACAAGATTACCATTCCCGATCAACTTACGGTTGTGTCATTTGGAGAGCTAGAGTATGAGTGGGATATTATAATGCCCAAAGTGACAGCCATTGTTCAATCTCCACGTGAAATTGGGAGACGTGCTGCAAGTTTGCTATTAGAACAATTGAATAAAGAAGGGCAACATCAAATCGTACAACTTTTCATCGAACCCGAAATCAGTGTAGGTAACTCTTCTTCTCCTAAAATTTAACGAAGAAAAGGTGATATACATGAAGGCGCTTGTAAACTACGATTCTGGTAAACATAAGGTTGATATTAGAGAAGTACCCATTCCGAAAATAGGATCAAGAGACATATTATTGAAAGTGGAAGCCGTAGGAGTCTGTGGAAGTGATTTACATATGTACCATGATATACAAGGCTTTGCTGTGAAACGACCTGTTATTTTAGGACATGAGTTTGCAGGAACCGTTGAGGAGGTAGGTCCTGAAGTAACCCAGTTTAAAAAGGGAGATCGCGTTGTAAGTGAAACCCCTTCATATGTTTGTGAGACCTGTATTTATTGCAAATCAGGATTATACAATTTATGCCCAGATCGAAAAGGTTTTGGTGTTTTAGCAGATGGGGCCATGGCTCAGTACGTGAAAACAAGAGAAGCCATCGTTCACCACATACCAGACGGAATCCCATTTGAAAAAGCTGCCTTAACGGAACCTTCATGTGTAGCTTATAATGCAGTCGCCCATCATTCGAGAATACGACCTGGCGATCATGTTGTGGTCTTTGGACCAGGGCCGATTGGATTAATGTGTATTCAGATTGCTAGACTGTTTGCGCCAGGAAAATTAACAGTCGTTGGTTTGGAAAAAGATGCAAACCGCTTAGAAATAGCGAAACAATTTGGTGCAGATGAGGTACTTATTGCAGAGAAACAAGATGTTGTACGTGAAATTACCAACTATGGAGATGGTTTTGGCGCTGATTTAGTGCTTGATGCGGTTGGTGTTAGTCAAACGTTAAAGCAAAGTATTGAAATTGTTCGACCAGCTGGGCAAATCACGAAGATTGGATGGGGACCTGATCCAGTTGGCTTTAGTCTTGACCCACTGATTCAAAAAGCTGCTAGACTGCAAGGTTCGTTTAGTCATACGTATCCAATGTGGGAAAAGGTATTGCTGTTAATGCAAAAAGGAGAAATTGATCCACTTCCAATGGCGAAGGTCTATTCACTAGATGACTGGCAAAATGCCTTCGATGAAATGGATTCTTTAAAACACGCGAAATCTGTTATTGTACCAAACTAAAGCAATAGAAAAGGAGAAATCAATGAACGAAAACAAAGTCAGAATTTCAGTTTTCCCAAAAGGGTATATCGATGATTTATCAACTGGAAAAATGGATGTGTTTGAATGGATTGAGCAAGCGGGAACACTGGGTGCAGATGGAATGGAAATGTATCCTACATTCTTACAATCTACTGAAAAGTCTTATTTGGAGAAGGTAAAGGAGGCAGCTACTTCAGTCAATCTAGTGATTCCCATGATGTGTGCATCACCAGATTTTACCCATCCGGATCCGGTTTTTCGGGAAAAAGAAATGAGTAAGATGAAAGAAATGATTGATGCGATGGCCATTCTTGGTCCCGATGAGTTTAGAAGCTGCAGGGTGTTATCTGGGCAAAGAAGACCTGAAATATCAAGGGAAGAAGGTATAAAATGGACCATTGATTGTATTAATGAGCTACTTCCGTATGCAGAAAGTAAGCGTGTCTATCTAGTCATGGAAAACCATTACAAAGATGGGTTCTGGATTTATCCGGAATTTGCCCAGAAGTCGGATATCTATTTGGAAATTGTTGAAGGGATCTCATCTGATTGGTTTGGCGTGAACTTCGATCCGTCAAATGCCGTTTTTGCATGCGATGACCCACTTGCGTTATTGGAAAAAGTAAAGTCCCGATTAATCACGATGCATGCCAGTGATCGCTATTTAAAAGAGGGTTATTCCATGAAAGATATCGAGAATCATTTGGTACAAGGATATTCAGAGGGATTAGCTCATGGCGTCATTGGGAAGGGGATTATTGATTACGAAGGCATTTTTCAGCTGTTAGCCAATATAAATTTTACTGGCTGGATTTCAATCGAAGATGGGGTTAATGGTTTAGGAGAAATGAAGGAATCTGTCGATTTCTTAAAGAGGAAAGTAGACGAATATTTTCAATCGGGTAATTGACGTAAGGGTCTTCAAATGTAAGCGCTTTACGTCTTAACCATATTAAGTATGAAAGGGGAAAATCGAGTGAAAAAAATAAGGGGGCTAAGCTTTTTACTGATTTTCGGATTGATTATGGGCTTAATGGCAGCTTGTAGTAGCAATACACCGGCTTCAGATGAGCCATCATCAGATTCAAATGAGGATAAGAATAAAGACGTTGAATTAAGGATTATTGCTGCGAACCATCCATGGACAGAGGCAATCGAACCATTAATTCCTCAATTTGAAAAGGAGTCAGGCATTAAAGTAAAGCTAGAAAAATATTTTGAAGACCAATTAACTCAAAAGCTGACAACAGAATTTACTGCAGGTTCTGATAGTATCGATGTCTTTATGATACGTCCACTGCAAGAAGGAAAACTCTTTAATCTTAACGGCTGGGTTGCGGATCTAACTAGTTATACAGGTGATTCAGAATGGAATTTAAGTGATTTTACAGAGTCATCCGTGAATTCGTTAAAAGACGGTGAAAAGATTTTTGGTATTCCAACCGTTACGGAACGTGAAATCCTATATTACCGAAAAGATATTTTTGAAGAAAATAAGATTGAACCTCCTAAAACATTAGATGAACTCTATGAAATTGCAAAACAATTAAATGATCCTGCCAATGACTTTTACGGAATGGTATCACGCGGACAACGTGCTGCGGCGGTTACTCAATTCTCAAGCTATTTATATGGATTTGGTGGGGACTTTATCGTAGACGGAAAAGCGGCGATTGATACTCCAGAAGCCATTAAAGCATTTGAGTTCTACGGTAATTTACTGAAGGATGCAGGACCTCCAGGAGTTTTAAATATGAGTTGGCCGCAAGCTGCTGGTTTATTTGCACAAGGTAAAGCGGCTATGTATACAGATGCAGATAGTATTTATCCAAACCTGCTAGATCCTGAAAAATCTGTTGTAGGAGAAAAAGTAGGGTTTGCCGTATTCCCAGAAGGACCAGAAGGACAAACGCCATACAATGTTACTTCATGGGGCGTGGCGATGAATGCGAAATCAGAAAACAAAGATGCAGGATGGGAATTTATCAAGTGGGCGACAAGTAAAGAAATTGTGGCTGAGTTACAAAAGAAAAGTGTTCCTGGACCACGACAATCTGTTTGGGACTCACCAGAAGGAACAGAAGCGTTTCCTGAGGAGCTCGTTAAAGTCATTTCTGAATCGAATAAGATTGGAAAAGAATATGACCGTCCATTAGTCATAAAAGTAAATGAGGCAAGAGACATGATTGGGACGGCGATTGTGACTGGTATTGAAGGTGGAGATGTAGAAGCCGCTGCAAAAGAAGCCAACAAACAGTTCCAACAATTACTTGATGACGAAAATTAAAAAATGAATGGATGGAGCGGGTATTCATGAATGTATAAATACCCCTCTATCCTCTTTATAGCGATACATAGAAGGGGGATGAATATCATTCAACTTTGGATTGAAAAACATCTTAAGTATATTTTTACATTGCCTTCCGTACTTTTTGTACTCATTATGATTGTATTTCCAGTTGGGTATACAGCGTATTTAAGCTTTTTTGACTGGAGCATGTCTAGTGTATCTCCACCAAAATGGGTCTTCTTAGACAATTTTAAGAAAATCTTTTTTGATGATCCACGGTTTTGGCCAGCATTTTTTCGAACGTTTTACTTTACGATTTTGGCAGTTGTTACTCAAACCGTATTGGGAGTAGCGATTGCGCTTTTGTTTTTCAGAAAGTTTAAAGGTAGTAATCTCGTAAAGACCTTATTTTTACTTCCTATGGTTTCGACACCGGTTGCAATCGGACTAGTATGGTTATTAATTTTCGAACCATCGATCGGTTTTGCGAATCAATTCCTAGGGTACTTTGGTATTGATCCACAGTTATGGATTGCGTCACCAAAACAGGCATTGCCCGCAATAGCGATGGTAGACACGTGGCAATGGACTCCAATGATTACGTTAATCACATTGGCTGGTCTTTCTCAATTACCAAACGAAAATTATGAAGCAGCCGCTGTTGATGGCGCCAATGCTTGGCAAATCTTTTGTAAAATCACATTACCCCTCATGGCACCTACCATTTTCGCAGCAGTACTTCTACGATCAATTGATGCAGTGAAGCATTTTGATTTAATCTATGCCATGACACAGGGTGGACCTGGATACGCAACGGAAACCTTAAATATTTACGGCTTTGCCAATGGATTTCAATATTTCAAGTTAGGATATACGAGCGCTATATTAATGGTATTTTTTATGATTGTGCTGATTATGAGCTGCTTAATCCTGATCTTCCGTAAGAAGACGGAGGTGACATTATGAAACATAAACGGAGAATGGAACTTATCCGTTATCTTTTAATCGCTTTTGTGAGTTTAGTATTTTTATTCCCATTTGTGTGGATGATCATTGCTTCTCTTAAAAATCAGGCTCAAATCATGTCGACGGACTCCATTTTTATTTTTACACCTAGCCTTAAAAACTACACAGAAGTTTTTGCACAATATGATTTTATTAAGTTCATCATAAATAGTTTTATTGTGGCTTTTGCTTCCACCGTCTTTGGATTGGTTTTGGGATTACCTGCCGCATATGCGATAGCAAAATATAAACTTCATAAATTCGGCGTCATTATCTTAGTTGCTCGAATCATTCCAGGTATTTCGTTTATGATTCCATGGTTTATCATTTTCTCAAAACTAGGCTTAGTCGACACATACACGGCATTAACTTTAAGCCATATGTTAGTCGGATTGCCATTTATTATCTGGATTATGATTTCATCCTTTGAAGCTCTTCCGCAAGAACTAGAGGATTCGGCTCGAGTGGATGGCTGTACATTACAAGGTGCTTTCTTTAGGGTCTTACTTCCATTGGTTTCACCGGGAATTATTACAGCTTCTATGATGTCTTTTATTCTATCTTGGAATAATTTTATGTTTGCTTTAGTCCTTGCTGGTGATGACACGAAGACATTACCAATTGCCGTATTTAACTTCATCTCTTATTCAGAAATAAACTGGGGAGCTCTAATGGCAGCTGCTGTCATCATTACGCTACCAATCTTGATTATTTCTTTGCTTTTACAACGATACATTGTAAGTGGAATTACTTCGGGAGCAGTAAAAGGATAAGCGTCATCAGGAAAGGATGGTCGAAGTGCTGATTGATTTAAATGGGATGGTCGGAATCGTTACGGGAGTTGGGAAAGGTATCGGGAAAGAAATCATTTTGACCCTAGCAAGAGAAGGGGTTAAAACAGTGGGAATAGATGTATACCAAGATGATCTGGACCAACTAGCACAAGAATTTAAAGAACAAGGATTAGAGGGTTTGTTTTTTGACTGTGATGTAAGTGATAGTGCTAGGATCTCTGAAGTTATTAGTGAGACGATGCAAAAGTTTGGTAGGATTGACCTTTTGGTTAACAATGCAGGTGTTGCTGGGAACGGAGAAGTTGAAACATTAGCAGAGGAGGTTTGGGATTACTGCCATGATGTCAATCTAAAAGGGATGTTCCTGATGTGCCAATCTGTCATCCCCATCATGAAACAACAGCGATTCGGTCGGATTATCAATTCAGCATCTTTTGCAGCGATTATCCCTAGTATTGGAAGTGCTGCATACGCCTCCTCTAAGGCTGGAGTAAAACAATTTTCACGAGTTCTTGCTGGAGAGTTAGGACCATGGAATATTACAGTTAACAGCTATGCCGCTGGAATGATTCCGACAACTCTCAATCACTTTACCGAGCTGCAACAAGAACAACAAGAGCGGTTATTAGATAGCTTAACGTTAAGAAGATGGGGAGAGAAAAAAGACATCGCACAACTTATCTGTTTCTTAGCATCCGATTTGGCGGGGTATATAACCGGTACGCTAATTGATGTTAGTGGAGGAAAATTTGCCACACAGTTTCCAAAAGCAGCTTACGAGTAAAACGTTTTTCTCCTTTTCTTTCATTCTATAGAAATTAGTAGAGGGGCTAGAAAATGGAACCAATTGTGCAGATTTCTCTAGATTTAACGAACATTGATGAGGCATTAGAAATGGCTGAAATCGCTATAGAGGCTGGGGTTGATTGGATTGAAGCGGGAACCCCATTATTGCTTGCAGAAGGTTTACATGCCGTCAGAAAACTAAGAGAGAAATTTCCTGACAAACCGATTGTCGCGGATTTAAAGACGATGGATGGTGGCTATTTAGAAGTAGAAATGATGGCTAAGGCTGGAGCTACCCATGTAGTTGTCATGGGAGTTGCTCATCCAGCGACCATACGAGCAGTTGTAAGAGCAGCACGGGATTATGGTATAGAAGTGATGGGGGATATAATGGCTTCGTCAGACAAGGTATCCTGCGCAAAAATGCTTGAGGAAAATGGTGTTGACTACATCATTGTTCATACAGGCTTTGATGAAAGAGGAGAAGACCCAGAACGCTCACCATTCGATTGCTTAGAAGATGTTGTATCCACAGTCACCATTCCCGTTCAAGCTGTGGGTGGATTATCGATTGATCAAGCTGCTCAAATGCCAAAGTATGGCGCACCATTAGTGGTAATAGGAGCACCGTTAGTCATTGATAATCAAGAATTTCGGCCAAGCTCGGGTTCCGAACAGCTTAAAGAAACATTAACTAAGTTTGTGAAAAGAGTGAAAGGCCAATAGTATAACAGACATTTTTAATAATATATAAATTTACGAGTAGTCTAGGTTTCTAGGCTGCTTTTTCATGTGGGCATCACTTTTTTGATTAGCACGGAACAATTTCATAGTTTAATATTAGTTAGGAATTGAGAAGGGGAAAAGTGCAAACAAATAGAATTAGAGATTATTATCAATAAAGTTCTCGTAAAAGGGAGGTAGTCCATTGTTAACGCTTGAACAGAAGAAAGAAATATTTGATTCATACGGATTAAAGGAAACTAGAATTAGTAATGATAGGTTTAATTTTGAATTTTTAGAAGGGAGACAAAGAAGAAAGGTACTTGCTAGGGAATTACATCAAAGTGGAAATGGATATGTACTGGGGGTATATATTCCCTCTGAAATTGTTGAAAAATATGGCTATAGAGTCGATTCAAGGGGATGGATTTCTATAAAGTCTTTTACTAAAGAGGAATTAAAGGCAGTAATTGAAGAATCTATAAGGTCAATGTCTTAACTAAATTAACCTGGGAGGAAAGGACATGAGACATCACGAGGCAATAATAGAGGCATTAGTATCATTAGGTGGTGAGGGTACAATTAAAGAGGTACATAATCGCGTAAATAAAATGTACCCAGGGAGGTGGAAAGATACCGGTACAACTTTGGCTGATATGGTGCCAATTTATTTGGGAGGAAATACAACCTCTACTAATAAAAATGAATATCGAATTTTAGAAAGAGTTTCTCCAGGTAAATATAGATTGATCAGTTAGTAATCTATTATTGATTTGTTAATATACGGATAGAGGTGTTTACATGAGAGAAGTACTTAAAAGTACAAAATATTGTGATCTTTTAGCCCAAGGAATTGCGCAAGATGGTGAAGACTTATCTGCTGTTGAAAGAATCTATGTAAAGAATCTACAAAGGGAAGAAATTAGGTTTGCGTGGTATAAGGAGAAGAATGGAACTAAACATTTTCAACTAAGACCTCTTGATTTGACTGAAAAGGAACTCTTAGAATTACTTAATGACGGAATAAAGAATGAAGTGTTCTCACCTGAATTTAAGGAAAATCTAAAAAAGCTCCTATAAGAAGATTATTATTAGTAGCATTAAAGAGTTTTTGTTAATTATCATTGGAACAATAGATATATATCATAAAAGTTTAACTAAAAAGGCCGATCCCACAATGTAAAATAGCACTAGGGGACTGGCCTCTTTTTATTATGTATTGCTATTCAAATTAGATATCAGATTCCATTATGCGGTTTTTTTAAGGACTGGATTTTATATTTTAAAAGAGAAAGCTAAACATACCATTTCTTCTCCAGTGTTCTTTGACTAAAAGAATAAATATCCGGGAAGTGACTTTCACTTGAAACGATTGAGATATTTACAGGTTTATAGTTTAAAATTCGTACATATTGGGTTGCCATGTAATCTGGAGATTCATTAAAATCAGAGAGGATCCATTCTCGCATTAAGCCAATAAACCCGTAAGCGCTAAAGGTAACACATAAATGATTATTAATTTCAGAATCTGGATTATGAAAGTGGACAACTTCATTTTTATATAGGTAAACTACAGTATCCATGAGCATTTCTTGAAATCCAGGTAAACCATTGGGCATCTTAAGGAGTTTGTAGAAATTTGAGTGTTCATAGATGTGATGAAAAATTTTTATATCTGAAGGACTTAGTTGAGGTAACTTGACGATTCTAGCGTTTTTATATGGGGCACGAAATGCTTTAATAAATTTATTTATCATTTCCTCTATTAATTCATCTAACATTTCCTCCTTATTACTGTAATGGCGATAAAACGTTGTTCGATTATAATCAGCATATTCTACAATATCTTTCACCGTAATATTTTCATAACCTTTCAAAGCAATTAACTCTATTAGAATGTTTTTTAATGTTTGCTTCGTTCGCCTTACTCTACGATCTTCTTGCAAATTTCTCACCTCTATTATTATTTGTATTCCTATTAGAAGTTCTTTATTACATAATCTTCTAATTTTAGCGTTTACCTATAAAGGAATTAGAAATATGCATTTTTGCAACATATTCTGGTGAAATGTTGATTAAGCATACATTTTACGTAAAATTAATGACTGTTTTTAGGGTGTAATACATTTGATAATAGTGGTAGAAATACTGAAAAATTAATAAAACAACTTAATAAAAGTATATATGATTTTGAATACAAATTAAAGCGCTTCCAAAATTAGTTTAATACTTCAATATGAAGTTTAAATATTTTACTAAACTTAAAGGAGATGTGCCTATGTCAATTCCACAGGAAAAAAAGCTTGAGATGCTGCGTTCAATGTTAAGGATTCGTTATTTTGACGAATATGCAGATGAGTTGGTCACTGAAGGTGAGGTACATGGGGAAGTTCATCAATATATTGGACAAGAGGCTGTAGCCGTTGGTGTTTGTGCCGTACTATCAAAAGAAGACGCTATAACAAGTAACCATCGTGGACATGGTCACTTAATTGCTAAAGGCGGAAGTATCAATAAAATGTTTGCGGAATTGGGAGGACGTGCTACCGGCTATTGTAAAGGAAAAGGCGGTTCCATGCATATTACCTCTTTAGACTTAGGTATATATGGTACCAATGGGATGGTGGGACAGGGTGTTCCAATTGCTGCCGGTGTTGGGTTTGCTTTTCAATATGAAGGTAAAAACAATGTAGCTGTTACATTTTTTGGGGATGGAGCAGCAAATGAAGGGTCTGTTCATGAAGCGATGAATATGGCTGCCATTTGGAACTTACCGATTATCTTTGTTTGTGAAAATAATCAATATGGTTTAACTTTGCCAGTTAAAGAGAGTATAAAAGTAGAGGATATTGCGGACCGAGCGCAAGGATACGGAATGCAAGGTGTTGTTGTGGATGGTATGGATGTTTTAGCGGTTCATGACGCAGTAAGCGAAGCCGTCGAAAGAGCAAGAAATAATGGTGGACCAACCTTTATTGAAGCTAAAACCTATAGATATTATGGTCACTTTGGAAGTGAAGCTTTGGTCGTTCAGGACCCTTACCGTACGCAAGAGGAGATTGATTCCTATCGTCAAAAGGATCCAATTAATAGATTGAAGGATCAATTATTGGAAGAGGGAGTTGCTGAAGAAACTCTCAAATCTATTGAAAAAGAAGTGGAAAGCGAAATTAAAAATGGGATCGCATTCATGAAAGAATCAGATTTCCCAAGTGTAGAAGAAGCGTATGAGGATGCTTATGCCCTTACACATAAAACAATGCCAGTAAAGGGGTGGGTATAATATGGCTAAAAAAAGATTTTTAGAAGCTATTTCTCTAGCTGTTCGTGAAGAAATGGAAAAGGACGAAAAAGTGTTTGTCATGGGTCTGGATATCCGTAAGGGAATCATGGGAATCACAAAAGGCTACCTTGAAGATTTTGGTGAAAAGCGTGTTATCGATACTCCACTTTCTGAATTAGGATTTACTGGACTTGGTGTCGGTGCGGCAATGGCTGGTCTCCGTCCGGTGATTGAATATCAAATTAATACTCTACATTACTTAGGTATGGAGCAACTTGTTAATCAGGCTGCCAAGCTACGCTACATGACTGGTGGACAAGTGAACATTCCACTCACTGTCATTGTTGCAGGTGCTGGTGGTGGTGGCGGAATGGCTGCACAGCACTCTGATAATACGTATGCTCAACTCGTACACCTAGGCATGAAAGTCGTTGTTCCTTCTACCCCGTATGATGCTAAAGGTTTGATTAAGCAGGCCATTCGAGAAGATGACCCAGTTGTTGTTTTTGATCCTGCCCGCATCAATACGTTACGTGGTGAAGTACCTGATGAAGAATATTATATTCCGCTAGGTGTGGGTGATGTGAAAAAAGAAGGTACAGATGTAACAATCGTTGCCATTGGGCATTTAGTGAGAGAATCATTAAGAGTTGCTAAGGAATTGGAGAAGGAAGGGATTTCTGCAGAAGTTGTAGACCCTAGAACATTATTCCCGCTTGACAAAGAAATTATCTTAAATTCCGTGAAAAAGACAGGCCGTTTAGTTGTTGTTGATGATGGTTACCGTTTCTGTAGCTTCGCTTCGGAAGTAGCTTCGATCGTTTCCGAAGAAGGCTTCGAGTATTTAAAAGCACCGATTAAACGGGTAACTCGTGCACAAGTTCCTGCGCCGTACAGTAAAATTTTGGAGAATGAATTAATTCCAAAACAGGAAAATATCTTAGCTGCTGTAAGAAGTATTACTAGTATTGTTGCGAAAGGGTGAAGAATTGTTGAGATTAGTAGATATAAAGTTGCCTCAGCAAGGTGCAAGTATGACAGATGGAGACATCATGGAATGGTTTGTTGAAGAAGGTGACGACGTTGAAAAGGGACAAGATATAGTTAATGTTGAAGCTGCAAAAGTCAACTTTAATATTCAAGCACCCGTTTCTGGTGTCGTTAAGAGTATTAAAGTTGAAGAAGATGAAAACGTTGAAGTAGGAACCATCCTTGCAGTCATTGAAACAGAGGAAGAGTAAGTATGGAAAAAAACTTGGAAGAAATCATGAACGCTGAAGCCATTAAGTTGAGGGGAATGCGGCGAACAATTGCTCGAAGAATGCAGGAAAGCCTGTCAAAATCGGCACAGCTTACCTTACATTCTACAATTGTTATTAGAGAACTAGTTGAATTTAAAGCCTCAAACAAAGAAGTTTCATATAATGATATTTTTATTAAAGCGGTAGCTTTGGCTTTATCAAGTCATAAACGGCTAAATTCGACACTTGTTGATAACACGATTTATCAGTGGCCAGACATCAATATTGGTATAGCTGTAGCACTTGATGACGGTTTACTTGTGCCTGTGATTCAAAAAGTACAGGAAAAATCATTGAGTCAAATTAAACAAGATCGGATTGATTTGATTCAACGGGGAAAAACCGGACAATTAACTGCTGAAGAAGTGACGGCAGGTACATTTACCATTTCCAATCTTGGAATGTATCCGATTGATTGTTTTACACCGATCTTAAATTCACCACAAGTCGCATTACTTGGCATTGGAAGAATCAAACAAGAAACGGTTGTAATAAATCAGCAAATTGAAATTGCACCTGTTTTAAATCTTTCACTCACTATAGACCATCAAGTCATTGACGGGGCACCAGGTGCAGCATTTTTAAAGGAGTTAGAAAACATATTGCATCATCCGGAATTAATAAATTAAAAGGATTTGTGAGGAAACCATGGACGTTGGTTTCCTTGCTTTTAAAAAGAAAGGAAGATGAAAATGAACTTTGAAAACAAAGTAGTGATTATTACTGGGGCAGCTGGAGGAATTGGATCAGTAACAGCGAAAGAGTTCGCAAATAGGGGTGCATCACTTACTCTAGTTGATTTAAATGAAGAGGCGCTTATAAAAACCAAAAATGAATTGGATATCTCAGAAGATAGAGTACTAACAGTTAAAGCAGATGTAACAAGTGAGGAAGATGTAAAGAATTATGTAGAACAAACAGTAAATAAATTCGGTAAGATCGATATTTTTTATAATAATGCAGGCTTCGAAGGTCCTTTTAATTTTATCACTGATATTGACTTCAATGCGTTTAAAAAAGTGACTGAAATCAATGTATATGGAGTATTTTTAGGGCTGAAATTTGTCCTATCCGCTATGGAAAAACAAGGATTTGGTTCTGTTATTAATACAATTTCCAACGCTGGATTTATTGGTAGTGCAGGTATGGGACATTATATAGCTTCTAAGCATGCGGTAGTAGGTCTTACAAAAACGGCTGCTTTGGAAATGGCAACAAAAGGGGTTCGAGTTAATGGAGTAGCTCCGGCTGCCATCGATACGCAAATGCTAAAAAATATTGAGAAAAATATTTCTCCGGAAAATGCAAATGCCGCACGTGAACAAATAGAAGCGACTGTTCCTGTAAAACGTTTAGGGAAGCCAGAGGAAGTTGCTCAAGTCGTACTATTTTTGGCAAGTGATGCGGCCTCATTCGTAACGGGTGCTACGTATGCTGTTGATGGAGGATCTCTGGCTACATAAAACGTTAATAGTGGATAAATATATGGGGCGTGAGGCACCAGACGACAGAATCGTTTAGCCCCATAGCTAGCTGTACCATCGTCCCGTTACCATAATTTTAGTTAAGTTTGAATTGTTCAGTATCTCATAAACATTGTATAACCAGTGTTTATGAGTTTTTTTGTTTTTTAGACTAAGATAGATACAAATACATAAAATTTATGACAAAAGATTTGATTTTGAACAAAGGATTTAGGTTGTAGATATACGATTCTTGTCTGGTAAATTTAAACTGGTAAATTTAAAAAAGAAAGGAATCGAGGTTTTGCTTACGTTGATATGGAACTAGGAACCTCTGAGTAACTTCCTTATCCAGCCTTCGCTTTTCCCTTTCTTTTTTTGTATGAATAAACGAATATCTCAATTAGGACAGTCAGTAAAAGGGATAACAGAACAATCGTTTCAGCTGGATCCATGACTCGAAATGGACTTGTTGCATTTCTGAATGCTGTTTGTAGTTCAAATCCTTGCAGATAATCAAGCCAAAACGAGAAGCTCATTAGACACCCCATCATCAACAAAGTTATCCCGATAATCTTCATTTTTCTCACACCTTTTTTCAATTATTATTCCCCTTCTAAAACACTTATATGACAAGGTATAAATAATAATCTACTGGGCAGAACAGTTAATAACTAGAATAGAAAGGTTTAACAAAAATGCCTGGTTTTTTCAAGAATAAACGTAAAAAAAGTAGCACAACGAATGAAAACCAAACGCAACCACTAACAAAACAGGATTTTCCGGATTCCATTGATGTCCTATTGTCCAATAATCTCAATGTAATTCGAAACAAAACAGGCAATAGTTTTGATGTGATTGTTCGAAAAGTTAACATCGGGATACAACCGAAGATTCCAACCGCAATTGTCTATATAGACGGGCTTGTAGATAGCCAATCCATAAAAGATTTTTTAATTGAATCCATCATGAAAAGTCCTGATTTGCAGGAGAAGCTGATTCAACAAGATCCACTAGATGTGATTGAAGATGAGGCTCTGCCATTTGGGAGTATCAGAGAAGCCAGTGGTTGGGACCAACTCTTTACTGCGTTAATGAATGGAGAAACAATCATTCTTGTAGATGGAAAAACAAAGGTGCTCGTTGTTGATACAAGAGGCGGCGAAAGACGTTCGATTGAGGAACCAACAAGTCAGGTGACAGTACGTGGTCCTCGGGATGGATTTACAGAGTCGATTATAACGAATACTTCTTTGGTGCGCCGGCGTATCAAGGATCCGAATTTGTGGGTGGAAGCAAGGAAGTTGGGCAAGGTGACGAATACGGACGTTGCCATTATGTATATAAATGGAATTGCAAACGAGAAAATTGTCGAAGAGGTTCGTAGACGGATTGATCAAATTGATGTTGATAGTGTTCTTGAGTCTGGATATATTGAGCAGTTTATTGAGGACCAAACATTTACTTCCTTTCCGACTCTTTATCATACGGAAAGACCTGATACGGTCTCAGGGAATCTACTAGAGGGAAGAATTGCCATCTTCGTAGATGGGACTCCTTTTGTATTAATTGCACCCGCTGTCTTTATTCAATTTTTTCAGGCAGTAGAAGATTATTATGCGCGATTTGATATTGCGACGGCTCTACGTTTTTTAAGGCTCTTGATATTTGCAATATCTATTATTGCACCTGCAACCTATATTGCTGCAACCACGTTTCATCAGGAAATGATCCCGACTCAGTTATTAATTGCTGTTGCGGCACAAAGGGAGGCTGTGCCTTTTCCGGCATTTGTAGAAGCTGTGATCATGGAGGTCACATTTGAAATTTTACGAGAAGCGGGGATTCGAATGCCGCGGGCAGTAGGGTCAGCGATCTCAATTGTTGGGGCCCTTGTAATTGGACAAGCAGCCGTTCAGGCCGGAATTGTTTCACCAGCCATGACAATTGTAGTGGCCATGACTGCAATAGCTAGTTTCGCAACTCCATCTTTTGCGATGGCGATTGCTGCACGATTGGTTCGTTTTTTATTTATGATTGCTGCTGCCACATTTGGTTTTTATGGAATTATCCTAGGGATTATTATGCTTACAATCCATCTTAGTGGTCTGCGTTCATTTGGTGTTCCTTATATGACACCAATGGCCCCATTTATTCTTACGGAGAACGCGGATACGTTTATCCGATTACCGTGGTGGGCCTTAAAGAAACGACCGAAATTGATCAGTGAAGATAATATGGTTCGAGTAGGGGAAGACCAGAAACCTCAGCCACCTGTAGGACGTGGCATGCTTAAGTCTTCTGAAGAAAAAGGTGACCGAGATGAATAAAGGGTTTGTACTTGTCATTCTATTCCTTGGACTGTTCCTTTTATCGGGTTGTTGGAGCAAAAAGGAGCTTACCGACATCGCGATAATTTCTGCTTTTGGTATCGATAAAAATGATAAGGGACAGTACGTAGGTACGATTCAAGTAATTAATCCTGGGAATGTTACAGGTGGCCAGCAAGGTGGAGGCTCAAGTATTGGCCCACCAATTAATGTGTATACTGAGACAGGAAATAACCTTACTGAAGTTAGCAAGAAGTTTTCCACTGGTATTTCACGAAGGCTTTATTATGCTCATACAAATTTAGTCGTTATTGGAGAGCGATTGGCAAGAGAGGAAGGAATCCTCCATCTTTTTGATGCCATGGACCGTGATCCAGAATTCCGAATCACATCGGAAGTGGTGATTGCTCAAGACATGGAGGCAAGAGATATTGTTCGAACATTAACTCCAATCGATAAAATCCCTTCCAATAAAGTAATTAAAACACTAAAGTCAACAGAAAAAAACTGGGGGACACATCTGAGAGCGAATATGAAAGATGTACTTAATAGTTTAGTTTCCGAAGGGAAAGAGCCTCTAGTAACCGGATTTCGTTTGAAAGGTGAAATCGATCAGGCTATGAAAATGGCAAATATTCAAGAAACGACTCCAAAAGCGGTTCTTGAGGCTGATGGGATTGCTGTTTTTAGAGAAGGAAAGCTGGTAGATTGGTTACAAGGAAATACGGCAAGAGGAAGTTTATGGGTTTTGGATAAAATCGAAAAAACAGATGTGAATATTGATTGGCAAGGAAATGAAGAAGCCATTGCGTACGAAGTGATTCGCCAAAAAACCCAAATTCTACCTATCATTCAAAATGAGAAACCCATGATTACCGTAGATGTAAGTGTTGAAGGCGATATCGGAGAAGTAGAAGTACCGATTGATTTAACAGACCCACTTAAATTAGTCAAAATTGAAAAAGAGGCTGAAAAGGTAATTAAGAACGAAATTCAAGAAGCAATTAAACAAGCCAAAGAAAATAAAACAGACGTTTTTGGCTTTGGTGAAGTGGTGCAACGCGCCGATCCTAAGCTTTGGAAGAAGCTGAAGTCTGAATGGAATTCTGTCTATTTTCCGGAATTAGTTGTGGATGTGAAAGTAGATGCGTTTGTGCGCCGGACGGGTATACGCACAAAATCTTTCCTTACTGAAATGGAGGAAAATCGTTAATAGAAATAAGGAGCATGTCACATGGAGAAGGCAAAAATCAGTTCGTATCAGCTATTTGTACTTGTCTTGCTGTTTGAATTAGGAAGTGCATTACTTTTGCCACTTGCAATGGATGCTAAGCAGGATGCCTGGATTGCCGTTCTCCTTGGAATGATCGGTGGAATGTTGCTCTTTATTATCTTTTTCCGACTCTATCAATATTACCCCGACAAATTACCAACCATGTATGCACAGATTATCGTTGGAAAACCAATCGGGAAAGTACTTGCTTTTTTGTACATTCTTTATTTTGCTTATCTCTCAGCAAGAGTATTACGTGATTTTGGTGTGATGCTGGTGACATTCGCCTATCCTGAGACTCCATTATTTATTGTCAATTCACTTTTAATCATCGTAGTAGTATACGGGGTTCGAAAAGGAATCGAAGTATTAGGGAGAACAGGGGAACTCCTTTTTAGTATCATGTATCTACTTGCGGTAACGGGATTTATCCTCATTGTGATCTCTGGATTAATTGATGTAAGCAACCTAAAGCCTATATTAGGAGAAGGTATTTTACCTGTTGTAAAAGCAACATTTACCCAAACTCTGTATTTTCCATTTGGGGAGACGGTTGTATTTGCGATGATATTTCCATATTTGAATCATTCACGAAAAGCAAAGATTGCCGGTTTATGTGCGATCGGTTTAAGTGGGATAAATTTAACGCTTGTCATGTTAATGAATATTAGTGTTCTGGGTATTAACCTTACAGCTCGTGCACCATTTCCACTCCTAGCTACCATTCAAATGATCCAAGTAGCAGAGTTTATCGAACGTCTCGATATCTTCTTTATGTTAGCCCTAATTATTGGGGGATTCTTTAAAATCGCGGTCTTTTTTTATGCGGTAGTCACAGGGGTTGCCAATTTGTTCTCAATTGAAAGTCATACACGTTTATGTTATCCCATGGCACTAGTTGTTTTACTTATATCCATAACGATGGCGAGTAGTTTTGCTGAACACGTACAGGAGGGTTACAAATTTGTTCCTATGTTTCTTCACTTACCATTTCAAGTCATCATTCCGATAATCCTTCTAGTGATTGCGATGATAAGAAATAGGAAAGCATAGGGGAAGTTTTGTATCTGTCAGGCACATAAAAAAATCTTCCAAATGGAAGATTTTTTAGTTTAAATTCGGATATCCTTGCTGGCGTAATGCCTCATAGACTAGTATTGCTGCAGTACTTGAAAGGTTGAGTGAACGAACGTGATCGTTCATGGGTATTCTCAAAAAGTGATTTTTGTTTTTTTCTAGTAAACCTTTCGGCAAACCCGTTGTTTCTTTTCCAAACATAAAGTAATGTTCCTTCGATTCATCACTGAAATCAAAGCCTGTATGTGTTTTTTCACCAAACGTCTCAATAAAATAAAATTCGCCTTGATTTTTTGAAAAGAAGTCTTCCAATGAGTCATAATACGTGATGTTTACATCATTCCAAAAATCGATGCCTGCTTTTTTTAACATTTCCGGATCTGTTGAAAATCCAAGTGGTCGGATTAAATGCAAGGCTGAACCCGTTGCTACACAAGTAAGTGCAATATTTCCAGTATTAGCCGGAATATCTGGTTGATAAAGTACAACATGAATCGCCAAGAATGTTCACCTCTAACTTTCGTTTTACGTTACAAATTATAGCATATAACACATTTAAGGATATTTTATATATAACGTAATTAAGCCACTCAGTAAAGTGAGCGGCTTAACAATGTCATATATCCAATGGCATGCTCGTGATTTATTTAATTAGTTATCCGTGGGTCCATTAGATTATATTTTTTGAGTTTGCGATATAAGGTTGATCTTGCCACTTTAATTTCTTTTGCTACTGCTGATATATTCCAACCTGTTTGGATTAATAGTGTTTTAATTTGCTGCATTTCTGCTTGTTCGATTACAGACAGATTTGAAATCTCATGAACGTTAAGGGATTGTTTGGCTTTTAAGTCTGCTAAATAATCTGGTAGGTGACTTTTGTTAATTTCAGTTGAGTTGCTGAAGATGACTGCATGTTCAATTGCATTTCTTAATTCCCTTATATTTCCTGACCACTCATAGCTCAAAAAGAAATTTTTTGTTTTCTCGGTTAAACGAAACGGTAAATCTTTATGATATAGTTTTGCAAATAGTTTTAAGTAATAATTGCTGATTGGAATAATATCTTCTTTCCTTTTACGTAAGGGGGGAATCGTAAGTGAAATCACATTTAACCTAAAAAACAAATCTTTTCTAAACAGTGCTTCTTCAATCATAGCTTCCAGGTTACGGTTTGTGGCGGCGATTACTTTTACATCAATTTTAACCGTTTTTGAAGAACCTAACCTCGTAACCTCTTTTTCCTGAAGCACTCTCAGTAAATGCACCTGCATGTCTAGAGGCATTTCTCCGATTTCGTCTAAAAAGATTGTTCCATCGTTGGCTTCTTCAAATTTTCCTTTTTTCCCGTCCTTTTTCCCACCGGTAAATGTACCACTTTCATAACCGAAAAGCTCACTGCCAATTAGTTCTTTCTGTATTGCCCCACAATTTATCGCAATAAAAGGTTTATCCTTTCTTGTACTTACTTCATGAATATACCTTGCGATTACCTCTTTACCCGTACCTGTTTCACCAGTTAACAAGATAGGGGTGTTGATTGATGCAATTTGCCGGCATTTTTGTAAAATCAGTTTCATTTCAGCGGATTCACCGACTAAATTGTGATTCTGTGAATTGATTGGAACACTTGATGAAGAATTGTTTCTAGTTTTGAAAATAGAAACATAACCTATTTCTTCATTATTAAACATAATCGGTTCTATGTTAATGAATTGATAGCATTCTGATTGATCCATGAAATGGAATGGGGCTTGTAAAAACTTCTTGATTTTTTCGCTTTCAAGTACCATGTCTTTTTTCAAATGAAGCGCATCTAGTAATTGATCGTCACCATTCACAATCACATATTCATTACTAAAAACAAGAACCGAATGATCCCGCCATTTCGAGGTGTATTGATGATAATATTCTTCCACTTGGTTATATTTCTCTTTATACATAAAAAGAAGTTGTTGTTCGATCATTTGTGCAAGAGAGACAGCTAATCCAAGAGTGTGTGGTTGTGTACTTGGCCAAAGACCGGTAAAGTCAATCGCTCCTACGACATGCTTGGTGTATGGATGAAAAATTGGGGCGGATGAACAGGTCATTTGGTGAAAGCCTTCACAATAATGTTCAGCAGAAAAAACCTGTATGGGCTGTTTGGAAACGATGCTCGTTCCAATCGCATTAGTTCCTGCTGCGGCTTCACTCCAATCCATTCCAGGTGCAAAGTTTACTTTTTCAGTTTTTCGAATAATATCTGGTTCCCCTTTTAAATAAAGCATTTTTCCATTTTCATCATTAAGTGTGATTATGTATCCGGTTCCAATTAATTTATCAAAAATAGTATCAATTAGAGGTTTCGCTGTTCGATAAAGGTCGGATTCTGATAGGAGTTGTTCTAATTCGAATGAGGTAAGTGCCGTACTGGCTTGTTTTTGTTCTGGATTTAATCCAATTGATTGACATCGACTCCATGAGTTAAGGATTTCACGCCGCACGACAGTGTCTAGATTGTCACTATTAGCAGGGTTGGTTACAAACAACTCCCATTTCTGTTTTAATTCACCTACCTTATTATGTAAATCCTCAGTAGTAAAAATCGAGAGAAAAGGGTTTAACAACATCATGAACCTCCTCATCATAAATTTTCACGAAAAGAGTTCGTCTAAGAGGATGAAAGCAGTATCCGCAGTAGTGCGTATGTATTATATAAATTTCAGTATATTAAAAATATTAACTTAATCTATTATGTAATTCAATAGTCTTATAGTCTGTATCATGAAAACAATCTGTATCGCTACAAGTGTAGCGCAATGATACAGTTTGATTTATTTTTTTCCTTTTTTGTCATGTTAAATCGAAGGTTTTGTGTTGGCACACTACTTGCAAATATAAAAGGCAACAGCAACAAGCCATACATATGGAAACGAGAAATGCTGTTAAAAATTTTAGATTTATTGAAGGGAGAGAGTTTTATTTGGCCAAATCTCAAATTCTTGCCATTGATGCCGGCGGTACAATGACAGACACGTTCATTATTGATGAAAAAGGGGATTTTGTCGTAGGGAAGGCACAAACGACTCCACTGGATGAACATATTGGACTATTAAACTCAGCGAAAGATGCGTTGAGTCAATGGGATGCAAAAATTGAAGAGGAATTTCCGAATTTACTTGCGGGTGTTTATTCCGGCACTGCCATGCTTAACCGTCTCGTATCAAGAGTAGGGCGTCGTGTAGGATTAGTTGTAAATAAAGGGATGGAGGATAACCATCGAATGGGCCGTGGGCTACAGTCTTTCCTAGGCTACTCTTATTCTGACCGAATCCATGTAAATACTCACCACTTTGATCCGCCGCTTGTACCACGTAAATGGACAGTTGGTGTAACGGAGCGTGTGGACCTATTTGGAAACGTTGTCATTCCACTTTACGAGCATGATATTGAACCTGCTATTCAAAAACTGATTGAGGAGGACGTAGAAGCGATTGTTATCAGCTTGCTACATTCCTATAAATACCCTGCCCATGAACGAAAAGTTCGCGATATAGCTGAGCAAATTATCAAAAAAACGAATAAGGATATCCAAGTTTTTGCAACGGTTGATTATTATCCGGTCAGAAAGGAATCACATCGTACAAATACAACGATTGTTGAAGCCTATGCCGCAGAGCCGTCTCGTAAAACATTAGAAAATATCGATACTGCATTAAGGGAAGCAGGTACAGATTTTGACCTGCGCATTATGGCGAGTCACGGTGGTACGATCAGTATAAAAGCAAATGAATTAGCTAGAACCTGTGTTTCTGGACCAATCGGGGGAATGGTTGGAGCTAAATATCTAGCAGAACAGCTTGGCTTGAAAAATGTCGCCTGTTCTGATATTGGCGGAACAAGTTTCGATATTGGCCTGATTACACAGGGAGAATTAGCTATTAATGCAAGTCCTGACATGGCTCGTCTTGTCCTTTCATTGCCGCTTGTTTCCATGGATACAACGGGTGCAGGTACAGGCAGCTTTGTTCGAATCGATCCAAACTACGGAAATATTACATTAGGACCAGATAGTGCGGGTTCACGTGTTGGTGTTTGTAACCCTCATGGGGGCCTTGACACTGTAACCGTTTCTGACTGTCACGTTGTTCTTGGTCTGATTAATCCAGATAATTTTATTGGCGGAGTGATTAAGCTTTCAAGAGAAAAAGCCTATGAAGCGGTTAAAACGCAAATAGCGGACCCGCTTGGGTTAACTGTTGAAGATGCAGCTTACGGGGTCATTGAATTATTAGAATCACAGCTTCGTAACTACCTAGAATCTATGATTTTAGGAAAAGGGTATTCTCCATCTCAATATGTTTGCTTCTCGTACGGCGGTGGTGGTCCGTTACACACAGCTGGCTATACGAAGGGGTTAGGCTTTGAAGATGTATTGATCCCTGCTTGGGCAGCCGGGTTCTCAGCATTTGGATGTGGTGCAGCGGATTTTGAATATCGATATGATAAAACATTAGATCTTAACGTCGCTGAACATCCAGAGGACTCTGACATCATACTTGCCGGGCAAGAGTTACAAGCAGCATGGGATGAACTTAAAAATAAAGTGACTGAGGAATTCAAGAAAAATGATTATTCGCCTGAAGAAGTTGATTTCAAACTGCTTTACCGAATGCAATATCAGGGACAATTGAATGACCTTGAAATTGAGGCGCCAATTTCGGCCTTTAAATCGATTGATGATTGGGAGACGCTCATTCAGACATTCGAAGAGACCTATTCACGTGTTTATGCAAAATCTGCCCTTTCTCCGGAGCTTGGTTATTCGATAACAGGTGCTATTGTTCGTGGAGTTGTTGAGGTTGCAAAACCACAAATCCCACAAGAACCATTAGTTGGTGAAACACCGCCTAAGGATGCGTTTTTAGGATATCGCGAAATTTATTGGGATGGTGAATTTTTACAAGCAAGTATTTATGAAATGGAAAAATTACTGCCTGGTAACAAAATTAAAGCATTTTCCATTCTAGAATCAACAGCTACTACATTAGTTGTTCCACTCGGATTTGAGGCGTATCTTGATGAAAATCGAATCTTCCATTTAAACGAGGTCAAGTAATAAATTGATATTTTATTAAAATCTGAAGGGGGTACCAAATTTGGCAAAAACGATAACTGACGTTCAACAAGTGAATAAACCGATTGGCTGGGATGGTAAAACTCTAAAGCAAATGCGAAAAGAAATGGACGAAATTAGTAAGGATACTGGCTATTATGCCGGCTTAAGGACGCTACCATTTAAGGAAACGGATCCCATTCGTTTTGAAAAAATCTATTCCAAGCTCCGCGGCGGAGTGGTTCATGCAAGGGAGACCGCAAAGAAGGTTGCTGCGTCTCCAATCGTTGAACAAGAAGGTGAATTGTGCTTTAGTTTATACACGCCTGAGGCCGATTCGATTGTTACATCAACTGGGATTATTATCCACGTAGGGACGATGGGTGCTGCGATTAAATTTATGATTGAAAATGATTATGAGGATAACCCAGGTATTGCTGATAAAGATATTTTCTGTAACAACGATAACCATGTAGGAAATGTTCATACATGTGACGTCCATACATTGGTACCAATTTTCTGGGAAGGTGAAGTTGTCGGCTGGGTCGGCGGAGTAACTCACGTAATTGATACCGGGGCATCTGCGCCAGGAAGTATGCCAATGGGTCCAGTCCAACGTTATGATGATGGATATCAAGTCACATGTCGAAAAATCGGCCAAAATGACAAGCTATCAAAAGACTGGATACTCGAAAGTACAAGATCAGTTCGTGCGGTAAAATACTGGACGCTTGATGAGAAAACAAGGATTGCAGGATGTCATATGATACGTGACCTTGTCTTAGATGTAATCAAAGAAGAGGGCGTTGACGCTTATAAACAATTTATCCGTGAAATTATTGAGGACGGACGCCGAGGCTTTGTGAATCAGGTAAAGACCATGTTAATTCCAGGAAAATATCGTCAAGCTTCATTTGTAGACGTACCTTTTAAGGATCTGGATCTTCCTTCATTTGCAAAGTTGAATTCAATCATTCATACACCTTCTGAAATCACGGTTCATAAAGATGCTAAGCTTGAAATTGATTTTGAAGGGGCTAACCGCTGGGGATGGCATCCGTTCAATGCTACACCTGTTTCGATTACAAGCGGAATCTGGGTCATGCTGTCACAAACCCTTGTTCCAAATGATCGAATTAACGATGGTGCCTATTATGCAAGTAAATTTGGCATGCCATACGGGTCATGGTTTAACCCAGATGACATTCGAACTGCCCATTCTAATACATGGCATGCATTAGTTGCAGCATGGTCTCCGCTATGGCGCGGACTGAGCCGATCCTATTTTGGGCGAGGATATTTAGAAGAAGTAAACGCAGGTAATGCTCATACTTCTAACTGGTTAATGGGTGGAGGATATGATCAATACGGTCAATTATCCGCAATGAATAGCTTTGAAACCTCATCTTGTGGAGTTGGAGCAAGTGCAATTCAAGATGGAATCAGTCACTCCGCCGCACTCTGGAATCCAGAGGGTGACATGGGGGATATGGAAATTTGGGAACTCCTTGAACCGCTCATCTTCCTAGGAAGACAAATCTTACCTGGATCAGGTGGGTCTGGTAAATATCGAGGCGGGAACGGCTGGCAGTCACTTCGCTTAGGTTGGGGAGCTCAAGAATGGGCAATGTTCGTCGCTGGTGCAGGTGTTATGGCAACAGACTGTGGCCTAATGGGCGGATATCCAGCATCTGCGGGATACAGGTTCCAGGCTAATAAGACAAATATTAAAGAGAGAATTGAAAAAGGTCTGCCAATCCCATTAGGCGGAGATGTGGACCCAGATAATCCAACTTATGAACAAAATATGGAAGCTGAAGTTATTCACCGTGACAGACAAGCGGTTTCTACACAAGAGCAATTCGGTGATTACGATGTGATCATGAACTACCTTCGTGGAGGCCCAGGCTTTGGCGATCCGCTTGAGAGAAATCCAAAAGAGGTTGAAAATGATCTTAATGAAAAGTACATTCTGCTTCGCTATGCAGAAAAAGTGTATGGATGTGTCTTCACTGAAGAAAAGGGTGTATATACAGTTGATATAAAAGCAACTGAACAACGACGAAAAGAAATCCGAAAAGAACGCTTAGAGCGCAGTGCTCCTACTAAAGAGTGGATGGAAGGTGAAAGAAAGAAGATCATCAAAGAAGACGCTGCTGTTCAAGTCAAACATATGTATGCCCAAAGCTTTGCTTTAAGTGAAAAGTTCACCGACGAATTTAAAGACTTCTGGAATATTCCTGAAGAATGGATGATCTATGAAGATGAGCTAGGAGTGCCAACAATGGGAGCACATATCAACCGTTTCAAGCAAAAAAAGAAAAAATAAGAAAAAGAGGTGAATCATGTGGCAAAGTATGATAAGAAAAGAATTGGTGAATTAATTGATGGAACGTTAGAGTTTTATCAAGTTAAAGAAATGATGTCGAGCCATAAGGATCCTGAGCGTTTTGAAATTTACCGAGAAGTTTTACAGGACCGTGTAAGTTGGGATGATCCAATTCTGCTTCCATATGGATTACATTTATATATTGTACAAAAAGAAAATGGCGATCGTATTGTCAAATGCGACTGTGGCCACGAATTCTGTGATTATAAGGAAAACTGGAAGCTGCATGCTCGGATTTTTGTTCGTGATACCGTGGAGAAAATGAATGAAATTTATCCTAAATTGATGTCGCCAGACCCAGAGTGGCAAGTCATTCGTGAATATTATTGCCCCGGATGTGCAACCCAGCTTGAGGTGGAGGCAGTCCCACCTTGGTATCCGATTATCATTGATTTTGAACCAGATATCGATACTTTCTATAAAGAGTGGATTAAGAAACCACTGCCAAAGGCAAAGGTATAATTGATTAAAAGCAGTATCTTCAATTCATTATAGGTTGAATGAAGAGAATAAATTAAGGTACACACAAAGACGCTCAGGTCATTCTGAGCGTTTTTAATTTTACATTTTCTCCTCGTCAACTTTGTGAACAAACATGCTCGTTACAGAACCCAATAGAGCACTTCCAATTATATCAGATGGGTAATGATGTCCTACCCAAATTCGGGAAATACCAGTCAGTGCTGCCAATCCACACATGATTGTACCTAGAACACGATTATATAGTAAAATCGATGTCGATACTGCAAAAACGAGTAACGTATGCTTGCTTGGAAATGAAGAATCCATATTTGAAGGAATTAAGATTCCAACACGACTTTTCATAAAAGGTCGGGGCTTAGAAATAAATAACTTAAGGAAAAGATTCATGATTAGTGTAATGAAGGCAGAAATGATAGCGTTATTCGTCATTTGTCTATATGGATGTTTTTTAAACCACATCACAATCAAAATAAAGAAATATACATAACGGATCTTGTTTGAAATAAGTATCATGAACTGATCGACTAATGTAGAACGGCCAGTCATTTGATTTATTGCGCGAAAAACTTTCACATCCATTATAATCACCTCTGAGATTATTATTTGACCTAATCCTTGAATCATGCACTTGAGGGTTTTTAAAAATTACCACATATATTGTTTAAGCCAACCTCACACAATAGGGTGAGGAGGGAAGAGAGATGAATTATATGCAGTTACTGTCAACCGTACTTAGTAGCTTTAGTGGTAACAAATCACTGAAATTATTCAAACGCAAACGAAACAACAGAGGGTGGATTTGGATTTCTATTTTAGGAGTAGCCATCCTTAGCTTATTTGGTAGTAGAAATAGCCGCATCAATCAAGAAGTTCAAAAGAGATTTCAGCAAGCCCAAAATTCGTTCCAAAATTCCACGAATTTAAAAAGAAATCCTTTTGACGTGAACTTCAAACTTGCAACAGAAATAGCAAAAGAAATTAAACCTGAATTTGAAACACCAAATCAACTACAAAAGAATGATTAAATAAATAGAATGGCTGGAATCAATGTATCCCAGCCATTTTTCAATCACTAATCTAATTATGTATTTGTTGTTGTACCTGTTGGATAACTTGTTGGGCTTTTTCTAGTTCGCTTTGGGCAAAATGGCATGCCTCTGATTCAGGACTATTCGAATTCACTTGTTTTAAATGATGATGGGCACTATGGATAATATCTTGAGCTTCTTGTAATTTGCTTTTAAAGTTCATCCCAGTTCTTCCTTTCATTAAAATGTTCTCTACTATCATGTGCATGTTTTCAGTTAAATACGCATCTCTTCTTGTCAGTTGCTAAGAGACAAGCACTCTTTCAATCTTTTTTCTTGAACTTGCTTCCGGAACTCTTTTTACGGAGCTTAGACATCATATCGTCTACTTTTTGTTGTTGTGAGATTGTTTCGTTTTCGTTTAGTGTAATGGAAGTGATTGTTTCATTTTCAATAATAAGGTTCAAATATGAACCAGCTGTTGAACCATTGGGTAATTGACTGATAGGGATGATAAATTCTTTATTTATTTCATCCACTATAATAACAGCATGTTGATTTTCTTCGATTCGATCCAAATAACCTTTCATTTTATCCTCCTACACAAGCTAGATTTTGTGCTTTAATATCTTCCATTCTTGACGGACCAATTCCTTTTATTCGTGTTAATTCATCAATGGATGTAAACGGCCTTAAGTTAATCAGTTCCTTTGCACGCGCTGGCCCTAAATGAATAATTTCTTGAAGCTCTTCTACACTTGCCGTATTGATATTTATACATTTACCATTGGTTACTTGACTTTCTTTATCTAATTCAGGTCTTGTAGAAGTTCCACCTCCTGTAGAAGGGGGTGTAATCGTGCCATCCTTTTTGGTTAACACCTCATAGTTTTTGCCATCTGTTTTGACAAGAATCGTGCCATGTACATCTGTTCCATAAAGTGTAATATTAGAATCTTGAATTAAATCGACGACTTCTTTATGTGGATGCCCATAGCTGTTCTCTTTTCCAGCACTGTAGATTGCTATTTCTGGACTCACTTCCTTTAGAAAAGCAGGATGAGTAGAGGTGCTTGAACCGTGATGACCTAGATGAAGGATATTAGCGTCTACATCGATACTACCATTTATCATTTTTAATTCATCATTTCGACTTGCATCACCCGTAAAAATGAAGGAGATCTCTCCGTACGTGAGCTTAAGCGAAATAGATTCCTCATTGTCATTTTCGGAAACAGAGATCGGATATAAAATTTCAATTTGGAGCGGGCCAACTTCAAATTCATCGCCGCGTCTTGGTTCATAATAATCGACATTGTTTTGATCGATCGCTTGTAATAACCTCTGAAACGTCTGGGATGTACTCGTATTCCCGGACAACCATATTTCTCCTACGTTAAACGTATTGATAACCTTACCAAGTTGACCAATATGATCTGCATCAGGGTGTGTTCCAATTGCGATATCAATTTCTGAAATGTGTTGAGCTTGTAAGTAATGGATGACATCGTTTCTGTTCCAATTCCCTGCATCGATCAAGATGGTATATTCTTCACCCTCATCAGTATATTGAAGTAAGGTTGAATCAGCTTGACCAACATCCATATAATGAACGGTAAGTTCTGATAGTGTATTTGGCACTTTTTCTTGCTCTTCAGTAGGGGGAGGGGTGTCCTCAACACGTTTCGTTTCCGTTTCCTCGGTGGTTTTTGTGATGTTCTCGGGTTCGTTATGCCTAGATTGATTTTCCTCCTGTGAACACCCACCGATTATTAATAGTGCTGCGACCAAATAGATCGCAAAAATAGTTCGACTGAATGGATACATCGTTTTTCCCTCATTTGGTGTAATTTTAAACAATCAACTATATGTTATGATTTCATTTAATGCCGATTGTATCAAAAAAAATAAGAAGTGCGCTAGTTAACACACATAAAAAAATGCCAGGACCGTAATGGTGCCTGACACTTTAAAAATATTCGTTCTTATTTCATATTTTCAAGGATGCCTTCGATAATAGTAGATGAGTTTGTTACGGCCATTTGTTTGAAATCTTCCCATTTCATAACGGCTTCTTCACCTGCATCATCTGATGCGGAACGGATGACAAGGTATGGAATGTCGTTCAGGTATGCAACTTGTCCAACAGCTCCACCTTCCATTTCAACAACATAGGCATTAAATGTATCTAGAATCCATTTACTTTTTTCAGCACTTGCGATAAATTGGTCACCTGTAGCCACTCTAGCTTTTACGACATTTACTTCTTCTGGCAGGTTCTTTGCGGCCTCTTCTGCTAAAGCAATCAGTTCTTTATCAGCTTCATAATAGCCAGTATCCATTCCTGGAATCAAACCAGGTTCATATCCTTTTGCTGTTTCATCCATATCATGCTGAACTGTATCCGTAGAGATTACGATATCCCCAAGGTTAATATCAGGGTGGATGGCTCCAGCAATTCCTGAATTAATGAGAGCATCTACGTTAAATTGACTAACCAGTAATTGAGCAGCCATTGTTGCATTTACTTTTCCAATTCCGGATTGAACGAGGACAATGTTTTGCCCCTTTAATGTTCCTTGATAGAAAGTCATACCAGCGATTTCGTCTTCTTTTTCTACTTCCATATGAGAATGTAAAATTTCAATTTCTTCTGCCATTGGGCCGATAATTCCAACGCTATGCTGATCCTCTTGATTGTTTACTTCCTCACTTTTTACCTCAGCTTCTGTTGCTTCGGCCTTCGCACTTGATTCACTTTGTTGTGAGCAACCAATGAGTAGGCTACCCATAATGAGAAGTAAGAGTAATACCTTTGCGTTTTTGAGTACGTTCATGTTTAAGTTCCCCCTATGATGATCTTGGTCTGTAAAAAATTAAATAATAGATATAAACACGAACATTAAAATGTTTTAATAATGTAATGTTCGTATTTAATGATACTAAAAATATAATAAATTTCAAGGGGTACATTAAAATTAGTCCGTTGGTACTGGTATATGTGTAAATGTTTCCACATCAAATAATCCTAAATCTGTTACTTTCAAAGATGGTATAACCGGCAATGTAAGAAAGGAGAGGGTTAAAAATGGATTGAAATCACCGGTAAACCCTAGTTGACTTAATGACCGTTTTATTTGGTCCAGCTCCAAATTGACAGTTTGTGAGTCTTTATCCGACATAAGTCCTGCTATTGGAAGGGATAAAGAGGCAATGATTTGCTTGTTTTTGACAATTACTAAGCCACCATTGATGTCTTTGAGTCCCTGAATTGCCACCAAAATATCTGCATCATTGGTACCTGTAGCAACAATATTATGAGAATCATGCGCGATCGTAGTAGCAATTGCTCCATCTGTAAAACCAAATCCCTTTACGACTCCTAATCCGATATTACCTGTGTTTTTATGGCGCTCAACGACGACTAATTTAAGTTGGTCGTTTTCTATGGATGGCTGAAATTCACCGTTTTCAACTCTGACTTGTTCCTCTAGTTTGTTCGTGATCAATTGATTTGGAATGATCTCAATGATATTTGCTTTATTTCCGTCACCTAATGAGATTTGAAGGTCTTTTTCATGTAACTCAGACACATGAACAGTTGACAGTAACTGTGTATTTAGAACATTTTTAGCAGGTGATTTTGCAACATAACGACCATTCTGTGTAACAAGATTCCCAGATTTATAGACTTCTGTTATTTCAATCGTCTCTAGTTGGTCTAGTAACAGGAAGTCAGCCTCAAAGCCCGGGGCAATTGCACCTTTATTTGGTATACGATAGCATTCAGCAGCATTTAATGTTGCCATCTGGATGGCTTGGAGAGGGGATATCCCTTCTTCGATTGCTAACCGGATATTATGGTCAATACTGCCTTCTTCGATCAAATCATCTAAATGCTTATCATCCGTACAGAACAGACAACGACGTGCATTAGTTGGAGTGACAACCTTTATCAGTGTTTTTAAATCTTTTGCAACAGAACCTTCACGAATTAATAAATACATCCCGCGTCTTAATCGCTCAAGCGCATCCTGGGCCGTATTACATTCGTGGTCGGTTTTGATACCAGTTGTTCTGTAGATGTCAATCGCATTTGTATCCAAGCCAGCTAAATGGCCATCGATTAGTCCATTATTGTGGTTAGTCACAAGAATTTTATCTATAATCGAATCCTCCGCGTTTTTGAGAGAAGGGAAGTCCATCACCTCAGCTAACCCGAGAACTCGTGGATGGCTGTAAAAAGGTTCCAAGTCCTTAGCCTCAAGGTCTGCTCCATTATTTTCAAACGGAGTAGCGGGTACACTTGAAGGTAGCATGAGAAAAACATCAAGCGGGAGATTCTTAGAGTCCTCAATCATAAACGATAATCCGTCACTACCTGAGACATTGCCAATTTCATGAGGATCCGTAATGACGGTTGTTACGCCATGAGGAAGGACCACTTTCGCAAATTCAGAAGGGGGGACCATCGAGGATTCAATATGCACATGTCCGTCAATAAAACCAGGGCACACATAGCGATTCTTCGCATCTATGACTTTTTTACCCTCAAATTCTCCAATTCCAACAAACATACCATCTGAAATCGCGATGTCACCCTCAATGATTTCAAGGTTAAACACATCTATGATTTTCCCGTTTTTAATGACGAGGTCCGCAGGGATTTGTTTACTAGAGACAGCTATACGTTTCTTTAACAGTTTTTTTTCCATTTTAATTCCTCCTCAATATAAAAATAAAAACCCTGGGCTTTTACCCAGGGTTTGACACAGAGAAGGAAATAGAGCTTTTTGTTACGTACACAAAAAGCCAAACTCTTCTCGTAGTCAAACCATTTACGGTAGTTTGGTAGAAACTTATGGACCATATTTCCAAGATTATACGAGTACATGTATGAAATTATTAGTTGATTTTATAGGTAGGAATGATGAGTGTCAATGGAATATAGAAATGTTTAAAAATTAGCATTAGTCTGATGTACACATTTAGGTTAGGATAAATAGAATTTTAACTGGGACAAACTATTCATTTTTTGTAATTTTCAGTATTTTAACTTGATAAAAGCTTATCCAGTTAGTATAATGAAACAAACGTTCCCATACAACGAAGCCAACCAGGAAACACTAGACAGAAGGGAATGAAGGTAATTGTTTTGAAAACTAGATTTGAAGGAGGAGATTCATCTTGAAAAATCAGGTCAAATTATTACCGTATACCATTCAGTCAGTTGTGAATCAGGCAAATGAAACACCAGAAGGAGTTCAATTGGTACAGGCACCTTCTTTATGGGAAGATAGCAGTCAGGGTGAAGGTGTTGTCATTGCGGTGATTGATACTGGGATTGACACGTCTCATCCCGATCTAAAGGATCGAATTATTGCTGGACGGAATTTTACAAGTGATTATAATGGAGACCCTGAAGTATTTGAAGACAACAATGGCCATGGGACACATGTATCTGGTACGATCGCGGCTAGTCTTAACAATGATGGAGTTGTAGGGGTTGCTCCTAAGGCTCAAATTTTAAGTTTAAAAGCTTTAACGGGAGAAGGGGCAGGTCAGTATGATTGGATCATTGAAGCCATTCGCTATGCAATTGAGTGGCAAGGACCTAACAATGAAAGAGTACGTGTAATCTCTATGTCGTTAGGTGGGCCTCAAGATGTACCTGAAATGCATAAGGCCATTCAAGATGCAGTCAATCAAAACATATCTGTCGTTGTGGCAGCGGGGAATGAAGGAGATTCATTGGAGGATACATTTGAGTATGCTTACCCTGGTGCGTATAACGAAGTCATATCCGTAGGAGCTGTCAGCATGGATTTGCAGCTTGCACCATTTTCCAATACGCATACAGAAATCGACCTTGTGGCTCCTGGGGTAGATGTGGTTTCCACGTATCCGGATGATCAATTTGCCAAACTAACAGGAACCTCCATGGCGGCTCCGCATGTCGCAGGTGCAATTGCTTTACTCATCAATCTAAGTGAGAAGGAATTTGACCGAACACTGAGCGAAGCAGAGGTCTATGCCCAACTCATTAGACGGACCGTACCTCTCGGCAACAGAAAAAGCGCCGAAGGAAATGGATTTCTCCTCCTTGACGTTGTTGAGAAGCTACACGACATGATTCCTGCATCAAATATGAATGTTACTCCTTAAGAATAGTGGCTTTCCGAACGGTTTAAAAAGAAACCAGGAAAGGAGAACTATATGACTTCCACAAAGGATAAAGGTACAAATGAATATCCTGATTTAAAGTCCGTTTTGTTAGTGTTAACACTTAACAAAAGGAGATTTGAAAACGAAAAAGAGTATTATGACGTGGAACAGGATAAGCAGTTCATCAACGATTATTATTGTACGATTGATTTTAATCATGAGGATAAAAAAGAGTTGTATAAACAACTAAACCAGTTAATAACGAGAACACATGTAAATCAGTTAGCTTATAATGCTAAAACCCGGGACCTTCTTTATACAGTGGTAGACCTCCAAGTGGATGGGACCCTGAAGAGCATCTATTCTGGTAAAGAGAAGGATCCTGAACAAGTCGTAAAAGAAGATTATGAATCTGACAGAAAAAGAAAAGAAGCTCATGACCTGTTGTTGGTAAGCAACTTGAATAATGATGAATTTCAACAGGCATTAGCGTCTATTCATCAGGAAAATATGTTTAATTGCGAACATGTAGTGCCCCAGTCATGGTTTCACGAGGATAATCCAATGAGAGGGGATCTGCATCATCTTTTTACATGTGAAAAAGATTGTAATTCAGCTAGATCCAATTATCCTTATTATGATTTTGTAGATTATCCACCGAAAGTGGCAACGGAAGCAATTAGAGACCATTGCGGGAAATATGAAGAGGGGAAGTTTGAGCCTGAAAGTGGGAAGGGTGAGGTTGCAAGAGCAACTTTGTACTTTTTGTTACGATATCCGGGAAAAATTAGTCGATATCAAAAGAAAGATATTGAGATGCTACTAAACTGGCATCATGTACATGAAGTATCTTTATACGAAAAGCATCGTAACAAAGAGATTTTCCTTATTCAAAAAAACAGAAATCCATTCATCGATTTTCCGCAACTTGCAGATAAAATTGATTTTATGTCTGGGTTTGAACACTAAAGGATATGCCCATTTTTAGACTGAATCCTTACCGAATTGAAGGCACACCTATAAAAAGGTGTGTCTTTTTTTGCCAGAGGGTGCCGCTAAACTTCTTTTATCTCAAAAAATAAGCAATATGGAAAAAGACCATAATGCTTAATAATCCCTATTATATTGGGGTCATGTTTTATACATTTTTGTTTTTAGTAACCTGAAGGATTTTCGAACAATTCCCATTATATCCATCTTGCCTTTTACGGGCTCATATTCTGCTTCAAATTGATCTCTATCACAAGGGTATTGTTCTCCGTCTTTATCTGTGATCAGATAATCCCCAGGAAGCCCCTTCATTGAACCATTAGATGTCTCAATTGTAATCGATCGTGTAAGCTTCACAGCTTCAACAATAATCGGCTTTTTTCTATACTTAGGCAACAGTATCAACCTCCTTAACCTTACATTACTAGCCTATGCAAAAACGGACGAATGTGTATAGGCGAGGACAGAGGTCCCTTGTCCTAAAAAAAGCCCTTATCGAATAGGCCGTAATTAGCTCGCTCGATAGGGCTTTTCATTTTTTAAGGGTTTCTTCTCAGGGGCCTTCTTATTAAGTGCCAGTAATAATATCATCCCAATAATGCATGCTGTACCTGCCCATTGAAACATACCAAAAGGTTCTTTTAACCAGATCACCGTTGTGAATACGGCTGCGAGAGGCTCAAGAGTGCCTAACAGACTGGTTTCCTTTGGGGAAAGACTTTGTAAACTTTCAATATAAAACCAAAAAGCAATCATGGTTCCGAATATGATAACGAAGAGTAAGTAAAGGTAAGCTTCTATCGTTAAGCTTGTTAAGCTAATATCCCAAGGTGGATGGATAAAACTTAGCCCAAACCCCCCGATAATCATTGCCCATCCAACAATAACGAGGGAACCGTATTGTGCAAGAAGGGGAACTGCATATAGGGTATAAAAGGCTAAAGCAACTCCAGATAAAACACCCCAAACAATCGCAAGTGTTGGTACAGAAAGCCCAGAAATGGAGCCATTTGTTAATAAGAAAAAGCAACCAACTAAAGCAAGTGCTACTGTGATCAAATCATTTCGTTTCAGTACAGCCTGTTTACGCAAAATGACATAACCGATAATCATGACTGGCGCTAAATATTGTAATAGTGTTGCGACGGCAGCATTCCCATGTTTAATGGAAGCCATATATGTATATTGAACCGCAAGCATACCGAGTAACCCAAAGATAATAAGTTGAATCGCTACCTTTTTATTCTTCCAGACACCTAGTATTTGAGAACGGTCGTTTTTAAAGAAATGAACCGCTAATAGTAAGAAACCAGCGATAAGTAATCGTGTTGTGACGAGCCAATTTACATCGATTGCGTAGTCTTGAAAGAGCTTCTGAGCTACGGTTCCACCAACACCCCAAAATGTGGCTCCCGTCGTTACAAGTACAAAACCTGTTCTTCTAGTAAGTTGATTCATGTTTGATTCTCCATTTTAATATGATGTTATAGTTATCATAAATGAAAAATTGTGAAATGAATAGCAAAATTGTAGGAAAAGAGTTTAATTGAAAAGACTTGTACAATCTTTGCAAATGTTGAAAAATATGGCAGTAAATACAAATAAGTCAATTTAAAAATGCTTGAGGTCAGAAATACCTCAAGCATTGTGTGTTCTCTATAAATTTATGCTATTTTGTTAGTGTCGAGATTCAAATAATTAAATTTTTTCTTCCAGGTTAGGGAGAAAAGACTAGAAGAAATCGTAATAATAAAGAGGACAATGACAATGATAAATACGGCATAGTATGAACCTGTTGAATCGTAAATGTAACTAAATAGTGTTGTCCCAAATGCTACACCTAAAGTCGATGCTGACATAATCGTTGTATAAATCGATGCGTAATCACGTCCACCAAACACCTCGCGAATTACGACTGGAGGAAGTAGGGTAGATCCAGAAAAACCGATACCAAATAATAAGGCACCAGCGTAAAGCATCCCAATTCCAAATGAATCTGAAATGAGCAATGCGACTATACCTAGCATACCACCGCCGATACCGACAAATAGTGCTGGTTTAATACCAAACTTATCATTAATCGCACCTAGCATGAATTTGCCACCTGTTTGACCAATCGTTACACAAGTAACACCTGTAGCTGCCATAGTAGCTGTGAAACCTACAGATTGTACGAAATTTGGTACATGGAAACTTACTGTTGAAGCCAGGCCGAAAAGTCCAGTGAATAGCATTACCAAATAAAAGGCGGGTGATTTAATCGCGATACTTTTTAGGACACCCGTTTCTGGTGTTTTTTGCGCGTTAGCATTTTTACCTTCCACTTCATCCGCACCATAAGCAGTCAAATTCAGTTGCTCTGGTGTAGAACGGATGACAAAAATCGTGAATGGTAGAATTAAAATTGCGACGATAATTGCTAAAATAATATAGGTCAATCGCCAATCGAATGCTTCGATTAAAACACCTGTAATTTGTGCGAAAATCGCACCACCAATTCCCATAAATGCCATGGCGATACCTAGAGAAGTACCAACTTTTGCTTTAAACCAGTTGTTAATGATTAAGGGGATCGAACCGTAAATTAAGAATGTACTTCCAATCCCTAATGCAATTCCTGAAACATAAAATGGGAAAACAGAATGATAAGTCCCCATGAGACCAAATGCAAGCGCGTTAATAATACCTGCAATTGTTAAAATATAGCGTATATCGTATTTCTTAAGAACTTTGCCTGCAAAAGGAAGTAAGATTGTGATCGTTAAATACATTAAGGAAGTATATAAACTAATTTCTGATACACCTACATTAAAATCCTCAGCTACTGCACGATAAAGGATAGGAGCACAGCTCACGATAATCCCTACAGCTGCTGCATATATCGCAGCACTCGCCACCAGGATCCACCATGCGTAGTGGATTTTACCTTGCTTTTTCATACGTTCACCTCATAAAAATCGAGAAGCAAGCATGATTGCTCCTCGATTATGCCATTTTCAAATAGTTGGATGTTATTGAATCGTGAATCCGCCATCAATTGGTACAGCTGCACCACTCATGAATTTTGCTTCATCTGATGCTAAAAAGACTGCTAAATCAGCTACTTGTTCCACTTGTCCGAAAGTACGAGTAGGGACTAAATCCTTGGGAATACCTGCTAAAACATCTTTAACCAAAGGTGTTTCAATTGTTCCTGGGCAAATCGCGTTAATTTTAATACCATAGCGTGCATATTCAGAAGATAAGTGCTTTGTATATCCAATTACGCCATGTTTTGTAGCGGTATAAGCAGCTCCGCCTTTACCTGCAACAAGTCCTGCAACGGATGCAATATTAACGATTGAACCAGTTCCACGTTCAATCATGCCTGGTAAAACAGCGTTTGAAAATTCGAATACACTTGTTAAGTTAATATTTAAGTAGAAGCTCCATTGATCTAATGTCGTTTCTAATGACTTAGCGTATTTATCGAATACACCAGCGTTGTTTACGAGCACATCAACTGGACCGAATGCTTCTTCTGTTACTTTTACGCAGTTTAGGATATCCTCCGTTTTCATCACATTTACTTCTACTGCAATAGCCTTTCCGCCCAAATTATTGATTTCTTCCACAACAGCTTGAGCACCTTCCAAGTTTAAGTCAGCCACGACTACTTTTGCACCTTCTTTTGCAAATCGGATTGCTTCGCCTTGCCCCATACCTGAAGCGGCTCCTGTAATAATTGCTACTTTGTCTTTTAATCTCATGTAAGATAACCCCCTATATATTGGTCACAATTTATTCACATTTTTAATTTTAAACCTCTTTTGATATAATGAAAAATACAAAAAAACTATTTGGTTATAACCATAGGTTATAAAGGGGTAAGGAGATCTTGGACTTAATTAAATTGCGATACTTTTATATCACCGCAAAATTGGAAAATATGTCCCTCGCTGCTAAAGAGCTATCGATTTCACAACCTGCGTTAAGTAAGGCGATTACGAACCTTGAAGCGGAACTCGATATGGATTTGTTTTTTCGAAATGGAAAGCGGATTTCATTGAATGAAAACGGTCGTTTTTTATTTAAACGTGCAGAGCGAATTTTTTCAGAAGTAGAGCATCTAGAACGTGGATTAGAGGAAAGACGAGGGGAGGGAAGCGGGCAATTATCGGTTGTAACGACACTTCCATATACCTTCACAAGTATCGTTGATTTATTTTTAGATCAATATCCACAGGTGAGATGTCAACAAGTTCCTTTATCAAAAGAGAACCTGCAACAGTTTGTTGAAAATGGCAAGTATGATGTATGTATTACCACAGAAAAAATTGATCATCCGAATGTTGAATGGGTGCCACTATGGGAAGAAGAAATCTATTTGACTGTGCCAAGATCCTACAAAGAGGAAAAAACAGGGACGATTGATTTACTTGAAATTGAGAACCTCCGATTTATCGGCTTAACCAATCAGTATAGTTTCCGTCAATTTACCGACCAATTTTGTCAATCAGTAGGATTTTCTCCTATTTATCAAGTAGAAGTAGAAGAAGCCACAACGATTTTGCAGCTCGTAAAAAATGGACGTGGAGCTGCGTTTACACCCGAAACATCTGTCAATATATATGATGATAAAATAAAGCACTTAAAAATTCGAAATAAGAAGTTTCAACGTACAATCGGATTATTAAAACATCGTTATTTATACCCTACAAAAATATCCGAGGCCTTTGTCGCACATTGTCATCGCTATTTTAAGGATATAAAAAGGGACAAATGAAAGTAGTACTGTAATGAGGTGATGTCTAAAATTAAGTGGATTTTATTTTCAAATCTGGACATTTTAAGATAGTATAAATAATTCAGGTCGAGGTGAAATTCACTTATGGCATCAAGGCGACACGTTGTATTTAATCTAGCGATGATCATCATTTCATGGGTATCTTTACTATTTGTAGGGAAGCATCCCATCAAACGATATTCTTTGGCAAGTTTTATTATCTTTATTTTTGAAATCATAAATCATATTATCGGACACAGGCGAAAGTTTTGGATATTTTATGATAAGCCAAAATCCTTTGTAAGGGATGAACTACCTTTTGACCTTGGGCCTTACATCCCTATGTCGATTTGGCTCCTTTCATTATCGTTTGGAAACTTTAAAAAATATGTGTTACTTAATGCGATGGCTCATGGACTCTTTGCGTATCTTTTCATGCCTCTTCTTAAAAAAATGAAAATCATGCGATTACATCGATTAACCTATTTTCAGTTCTTTCTATATATACACTACAAAGCTTATTTATTATATGGACTACAGTATTTGGTGGAGAAGGTACGTCGTCCGAAGATTGAATGGAGTAGGTTCTTTAACTAAAATAAATGAAAAATGCTCAGAGCATATGCCCTGGGCTATTTTTATACCAATTCTTCAAAACACCACAATTTCCCATCTTGATGAAATATTGTTGCAAAAAGAAGTATATAATGAAACTATGTATTTGAACGAACTGAAAAATAAGGTGATCTAAATTGAAGGAAAAATTAACGGTTTTGAAGGATCGGTTGAATGACATTAGTCGACGAAATCGGTCCATTCGCATGTTAAAGGTATATAACAAATGGAATTTTGACTTGAGAGAAGTAGGGAAAATTAACAAAAATCCTCAAGATATCTTGGATTCGCTCATTAAAAATAATCGTAACGTTGAATTAGTGAAGCAGAATGTAAATGAGGAAGAATCTCTGCTATTGTCGGGGAGATTGACAACCCTTTATCGGAATTTGAAGTCAATTGAGGACGAAACGGGTTTATACGATTTATATATTGGTTATCCGTTCATAAGTGGTGCGATGCTTGATGGAACGTACATAAGGGCTCCTTTGTTTCTCCATTCTGTGAAGTTAGAACGTGTGAAAGAACATGGAACAAAGTGGGTTCTTCACCCGATGGAAGATTCTGACCCGATGCTAAATCGTCCACTCTTTTTAGCGATGCAAAAAATGAGCAATTTCTATGTGCCTGATGAGATGTATGATGAGGCAGTTGAGCAATCTACTCAAATGGATTTTTTAGGATGGTTAACGTGGCTAAAAAAATACAATATCAATATCAACTGGTCAAATGCTCAAGAACTTGAATCTTTTCAAAATCTGACGTCTGAACTCATCCCAACCTTTAAAAAGGGTGAGTTTCAATTAGACAATTATGCGATTCTCGGTCATTTTCCTCAAGGAAACTCAGCTATTTTAAAAGACTATGAGGATTTTCTGCAACAAATGGAAAAGGGCGTTTCCGATTTTGGCTTAGCAGGAGAATTGATGAATGTTGGGGAAGGATCTTCTTCTACCTTTACAACCGATAATCTTGGAGAGGGCAAACCAACATCATTTGAAGCAGCTCCAAAAAAAGAAAAAGAAAAGTTCTTTGTCCTTGATACCGATGCTTCCCAGGAAGAAATCATCAATTCGATTGAAGAGATCGAGGGCATGGTCGTTCATGGGCCACCTGGTACTGGGAAATCACAGGTCATTGTTAACATGATCGCGAATGCGATTGCTGATAAAAAGAAGGTATTATTAGTCTGTCAAAAACGTGCGGCATTAGATGTGGTTTATCAAAGACTAGACAGCTTAGGGCTTTCAGCGAGTGTAAGTCTATTACATGATGAAAAAACGGATCGAACCAGTCTTTACCGAAAACTTCATAATCGGTTAGTGAAAGATGAATTTGTACAAGAATTAGAGGTTGAATATGAACAACTTTCACAGAAAGTTGAAAAATGTGAGCTAGAACTGGACGCAATTGCAAAAGGGTTGTATGAAGCACAACCCCATGGATATCGAGCCTATGACCTGTATGGTCTTGGAAAACCGGTTAATCAACAAGAAGTCATTCTAAACTTATCGGCTGTGATAAACGATTTAAACAAGAACAATTTAGAAGAGGTCTTAACAACCATTTTTTCATACGGGGATTATTTTAGTCGATTTGGACAGGAGAACTACCCACTAAAAGATCGTAAATCCTTTTCGAAGCTAGAGATTAAGGACCGTTTGACGATTGTTGAGATTCTTAGGAAGGTCACTGAGCAGGCTGAGATAAGCATTACCTACCTTGAGCATTTTGAAAAGGATGAGATTACCCCGGAGTACAGCTGGGAGGTCGGCGGAAAACTCGAAAAAATTTATGAGGACTTAAATCCTCAGGAGAAAAAAACACTTCAGAAATTGAGACTTTGGTGGTGGACTTCTTTTACCGGAAAGACGATCGTTGAAGAATTAATCGAAGGTGACAAATTTAAAGGCTTATCATCGACGGAGTGGCCAAAGCTTAGGGAAAGCTTACGAATCTTGTATGAACTTTCAAATGTGTCAACTCAAATGGCTAACGAAATGAAACAATTATCAGCTTATTTTAAGGATGAAAAGTTGCAGAAATATAAGGAACAAATATCAAAAGGGGATATCCCGTTACCTGAATTTCAAAAACAGCAGGAATATGTCATTCAAGATTTTGATGACCTTCGCAATATGGATCGAATCTATGATGAGAGTATGCCTTTCGTCAAATCACTCATTGATGAGTTAAAGGATAAAAGTAAAGACGAGCTTCATCGTGAACTAGCGAAAGATTGGGTTGAACATACGAAGCAATCTGCCTATATTTACTGGATCGATGAAATTGAACGAAAGCATCCGGTGCTTACGAAAATTGGAACGGAAGAGTTTCATCGATTACGTACAAGATTTAAGGATCTTTTAGAAGAAAAGAAAGAACTTTCAGCTAAAGTATTGCAAAATCGCTTAATTAAAGCCCTTGGTTCAGTGAAGGAACAGCATTCTAAAGCGATAAAGGATATGACTTACCAAACGGGGAAGAAGCGACAAATCTGGCCAGTTCGAAAGCTTGTAAAAAAGTATGCTCAAGAAGGTTTATTAGATGTGCTACCCGTATGGCTTGTCTCACCTGAGACAGCGTCGGCGATTTTTCCGTTAGGTAAGGATTTATTTGATTTGGTTATTTTTGATGAAGCCTCACAGTTAACGGTTGAAAATGGGATTCCATCTGTCTACAGAGCGTCGAAAGTCATTATTGCCGGGGATGAAAAGCAATTACCGCCAAGTAATCTGTTTAAGGGTGGTATCCAAATTGATGAAGATGATGTTGATGAGGATGATATGGTCGTTTCAGAAAGTCTTCTGAATTTAGCAAAACGAGTGTTTCCGAGTAAAATGCTGCAATGGCATTATCGTTCAAAGTCAGAGGAATTGATTAATTTTTCAAACCATGCCTATTACAATGGCAATATTCAAATAGCGCCAAACGTGGAACATCTTAAGAATCCAGCGGCCATTCAATGGCGGAAAGTCGATGGCAAGTGGATTAATCAGTGTAATGAGGTTGAAGCAAAAGAAGTGGTCCTTTTATTGAAAGAATTGCTTCAAAAGGATGCGACGAGGTCGATTGGCATCATTACCTTTAACGCGAAACAACAGGATAAAATTCTTGATTATATCGATATGCTAGCCGAGGAAGATGAAGAATTTAATACCTTGTATCATCAAGTCATGGGTAAGGATTTGGATGAGCAGATTTTTGTGAAAAATATTGAAAACGTACAGGGTGACGAGCGGGATATTATCATCTTTTCGGTAGGATATGCGAAAGCTGAAAATGGTAGAGTCTATAATCGATTTGGTCCGCTTGGACAGCAGGGGGGAGAAAACCGCCTGAATGTAGCGGTTACTCGTTCAAAAGAAGCAATCTATGTCGTATCAAGTATTGAACCAAATGAACTGGACGTATCGAAAACAAAGAATGTCGGACCGAAGTATTTTAAAAGTTATTTAGAGTACGCGCAGGCTGTTTCGAATCTACAGAAAGAGAGAATCGGAGCTGTCCTTTCAGAGCTGAATGAAGAGATGAACACACAACGTCAAGAAAAGGCTCTTCATTTTGATTCACCATTTGAAACACAAGTGTATGAACAATTAACGGAAATGGGATATAAAGTCGATACGCAAGTCGGCATGTCCAATTATCGGATTGACTTAGCCGTGGTGCATCCTGAATATGAGTCGAGGTATATTCTCGGAATTGAATGTGATGGGGCGATGTATCATAGCTCACCATCCGCGAAGGAGAGAGATGTGTACCGTCAAAAATTCCTCGAAAACAAAGGTTGGACCATCCACCGCATTTGGAGCCGAAACTGGTGGAAAAACCCAAGCGCTGAACTTGAGGAAGTCGACCAACTCATCAAGCAAATTCTCGAGAAAGAGAAAAACCATAAAAAAGTCCAGCAAATGATGTAGTGGGGAGTACTGTCCCAAAAGAAAAAGTCCCTTCTGTGCGGTTTCACAGAAGGGATTTTTTTATGTTAACAGCCTTTATTCAACAATTAGTTGCTTGTAAGTTGTGCTTTCTTGTTTTCAGCTGATTTCAGGTCAAAGCGATCTGCATTCATTACCTTTACCCAAGCGGCAACAAAGTCTTTTACAAACTTTTCTTTGTTATCATCTTGTGCGTAAACTTCAGCAATGGCACGTAAAACAGAGTTTGAACCAAATACAAGGTCTACTCTTGTTGCTGTACGGACAACATCGCCTGTTTTGCGATCACGGCCTTCATAGACGTTTTCTTCTACAGGCTTCCACGCCACTCCCATGTCGAGCAAGTTAACAAAGAAATCATTTGTAAGTTGGCCAACATGCTCGGTGAATACACCGTGCTGAGTGCCACCATAGTTCGTACCTAGAACACGCATTCCACCAATAAGAACCGTCATTTCTGGGGCAGTAAGTCCAAGAAGTTGAGCCTTATCAATTAGAAGCTCTTCTGGGCTCACACTATACTGGTTCTTTTGATAGTTACGGAAGCCATCAGCGACAGGCTCTAGTACGTCAAAGCTTTCAACATCTGTTTCCTCTAGTGTTGCATCGCCTCGACCAGGAGCAAATGGAACCGTTATATCAAAACCTGCATCACGTGCAGCTTTTTCGATTGCAACACTTCCTCCAAGAACAATCAAATCAGCTAGACTGATATCGATATCTAAATCTTCTTGAATGCCTTCTAATACCTGGAGCACTTGTGCTAGTTGTTCTGGTTGGTTTACTTCCCAATCTTTCTGTGGTGCTAGGCGGATGCGCGCTCCATTTGCACCACCGCGATGATCGGAGCCACGGTACGTACTTGCAGAAGCCCAAGCCGTTGTTACAAGCTTACTGACTGTTAGTCCAGAATCTAGGATTTTTGCCTTAATCTCTGCGATTTCGGCATCTGTTAATTCAGCGTTTCCAGCTGGTACAGGATCTTGCCAGATGAAATCTTCTTCTGGAACCTCTGGACCAAGATATCTTGCTTTAGGACCCATGTCACGGTGGAGTAGCTTGAACCATGCACGAGCAAAGGCATCTGCAAACTCATCTGGATTCTGATGGAAACGACGAGAAATTTTTTCGTATTCTGGGTCATGACGCAATGCCATATCTGCAGTGGTCATCATTGTTGGAACTTTAATGGATGGATCCTCTACATCTGGTGCAAGATGCTCCTCAGCAGGGTCTACAACAAGCCACTGCCATGCACCGGCAGGACTCTTTGTTAGCCACCATTCATATCCAAACAAGAGATCAAAGTATCCATTGTCCCACTGTGTCGGATTCGCAGTCCAAGCACCTTCAATTCCGCTACCGATGGTGTCACGGCCATACCCTTTTCCATGAGAACTTTGCCAACCTAAGCCCATTGCTTCAATAGGAGCAGCCTCAGGCTCTGGACCAACTTTACTAGGGTCTCCTGCACCGTGTGCTTTACCAAATGTATGTCCACCAGCTATAAGTGCAACTGTTTCTTCATCGTTCATTCCCATACGAGCAAATGTTTCACGTATGTCTTTCGCACTTGCAATCGGGTCTGGTTTCCCATTTGGACCTTCTGGGTTCACATAAATAAGTCCCATTTGAACAGCAGCAAGCGGATTTTCAAGGTCACGTTCGCCAGAATAACGATTTTCACCAAGCCATTCTGTTTCAGTTCCCCAATAGACTTCTTCTTCAGGCTGCCAAATGTCTGCGCGTCCTGCACCAAATCCAATTGTAGGGCCACCCATATCTTCAATAGCGACATTACCTGCTAAAACAAGCAAGTCTGCCCAAGAAATCTTATTCCCATACTTTTGCTTAATTGGCCATAGAAGGCGTCGTGCTCGATCAAGTAGAACATTGTCTGGCCAGCTGTTTAAAGGTGCAAAACGTTGGTTACCCGTTCCACCGCCACCTCTGCCATCCCCAATACGGTATGTACCAGCAGCATGCCAAGACATACGAATAAACATTGGACCGTAATGTCCATAGTCAGCAGGCCACCAATCTTGACTGTCTGTCATTAGATTACGAAGATCTTGCTTAAGCGCATCATAATCCAACTTTTTAAATTCCTCTGCGTAATCAAAGTCTTCTCCCATAGGATTCGATTTTGTATCATGTTGGTGGAGAATATTCAAATTTAACGCGTTTGGCCACCAATCTTGATTCGTAGTCCCACTTGTTTTGTTACTAGTAGTAGCCCCATGAAACGGGCATCCTGTGATGTTACCATTGCCTTTAGTATCCATTCCTTACATCTCTCCTTCATGAAAAATTAGTAAATTTATTATTTCATCTAGTTTAAGAAACTAAGATGTTACTAATTACTTTAATGAGATTGTTACAATAGAAAATGGGCTTAATTGATAGAAATATAGACTTTTAGATTTCTAGAACATCAGGACTATTATATTAAGGTGTATAGCTAATTATGATAGATAGATTAATCCAAACAAATGAAGTCTGATCATAGAGGAGGGTAAAATTATGTAACGAACATGTAGAAGTATAGAACTAATATTTTGTATATTTCCATTATAATGAAAATGAATAGGGGAAGGCAAGTTATAAGCCTTAAGGGGAGTTGGTTTTGTGTATTACCCTTAATTGAAAACTTGACATTAACTATTGTCTTTGTTCGAATAAGGGGACAATTTTAGCTGTTTTGAAAGTGGATATTCCTTTATTTGGAACTTTCGAATGGTTTTATAATGCCTAACTATATGAAAGCATACGCATTTCTTTTTTACGTATGCTTTTATCGCTTTTTTACTTAAACATGATACGTAAATGGAAAGTTTTTGAATTTGTTGTCTCTTTTAAAAGTATTTCTTCCTTTTCTTGGAACTTTCGAATGGTTTTAGATTGCCAAACTATATGAAAGCATACGCATTTCTATTTTTCGAATGTTTTTATCGCATTTTTACCCACAAATGATACACAAATGGATAGTTTTTATAAATGTTGTCTTTTTTAAAAAAATTTTCGAATGACTTTATACTACTAAACTATATAAATGTATACGTGCTGAAAATACATTGGAAATCCTAAATGAAAAAGCTTGGGGTTTGGAAAATTCCCTCAAGCTTTTTGTGGTTTATTTACATTGTAATTTATATTACTAATCCGCATATCTTTTAACCTGTGATGTTGAATTTTCTCCACGTTATCTAATGGAGTTCAACTATTACTCCTTCACTTTTAAAAGTCGTAACGCATTTAAGATCACAATGATTGCAGCTCCGGTATCACTTAATACCGCTAACCAAAGGGTTAACCAACCAGGGAAGATAAGAGCTAGAGCCACGAATTTGACGATTAGTGAGAACCAAATGTTTTGCTTAATGATCGTCAACGCTTTTCTACTTAGTTTTACCGTATGTGGAAGTTTTTCAAGGTTGTCTGCCATTAAAACAATATCAGCAGTTTCCATCGCTGTGTCAGTTCCAGCACCACCCATAGCAATTCCTAGATCAGCAGTGGCGAGAGCAGGTGCATCATTTATTCCGTCTCCAACCATCGCTATCATTTTGCCTTCACTTTGTATTTGTTTGATGGCATTGACCTTGTCTTCTGGTAAAAGGTCAGCAAAATAGCGGCTGACATTCGCTTCCTTTGATATCATTTTAGCGGTACCTTCATTATCACCCGTTAACATGACAACTTCGTTTATACCCACCTGTTTTAATCCTTTTAATGCTTCTACAGTGGTCTGTCGAATCGTATCTGCAACAGCAATAATACCGATTATTTTAGTCGCTGTACCGATCATTACGACCGTTTTACCTTGATTCTGAAGTTGATGAACAGTTTCGGTTACATTCTCTAATGTAACGTTCTTTTCTTCAAATAATTTTAGATTGCCAGCGTAATAGATTTCTCCATCAAGAGTTGCTTGTACTCCTTTACCGACAATGTTCTTAAATAATTCACCATTTTTGGGCTGTATTCCATTAGCCTGGGCATATTCTACAATGCTTTTAGCAATTGGATGTGTTGAGTATTCTTCTAATGTCAAAGCAATTGACAATAGCTTTTCGTCATCCGTACCTAGGGCAATTATTTCAGTTACCTTTGGTTTACCTTCTGTTAATGTACCTGTTTTATCAAAGGCAATGGCACGAATAGCACCAGCTTTTTCTAAGAACGTACCACCTTTGATTAATACACCATTTTTTGCTGCGTTTCCGATTGCAGATACGATTGCGACAGGCGTTGAGATCACTAAAGCACAAGGACAAGCCACAACTAATAATTCAAGTCCTTTGTAAAACCATTCACCCCAGGTTCCCAAACCTAGTAGAGGGGGAAGAACCATGACAACTAATGCTAGAATAAACACAATCGGGGTATAGATACTCGCAAATCTATCAACAAATGCTTGTGTTGGGGCTTTTTGTTCTTGTGCTTCTTCCACTAAATGAATAATTTTAGCTATTGTTGTATCTTCTACCAGCTTTGTTACTTTTATTTCGAGTGAACCACTTTCATTTATTGTTCCCGCATAAACAGTATCTCCGGTTTCTTTATCAACTGGAATGGATTCACCAGTTATCGGGGCTTGATTTACACTGGATTCACCCAGTACGATTTTACCATCTAGCGGAATTTTATCTCCAGGTTTTACGATTAAGATATCACCGATCGAAATTTCTTCAACTGGTTTTTTCATTAACTCTGAACCTACTTTTATAAAGGCTTCAGATGGAGCCAAATCCATTAAATTTCGAATGGAGTTTCTGGTTTTTTCAATTGACATATTTTGAAGGGTAGTTCCAAGTGCGAATAACCATACAACGGTTGCACCCTCTAACCATTCTCCAATCAAGGCAGCACCAATGGCTGCAGCAGACATGAGGACATTCATATCTAATGAACGACTTTTTATTGAATAATAGGCACTTTTTACAGGTTTATATCCACTTATAACCATTGCAACTGCATACACGAGTGTAGTTAATAGGGTAGAAATACCAGTAAAGGAACCAATAAACCCCAGAGCAATCAATATTCCAGAGAAGATAATCCCACCATTTCCACTTAAACCTTTAAGTGATTCATTTGACTTTTTCCTGGTAAATAAAGAAGCTTTGTAACCTATTTTAGAAACTTCAGAAATGATATCATCCACACTGTTATCGTGTTCAATTTTCATTTTGCCAGTTGAAAAATTCACACTTACATCTTTTACTGCAGGGATGGTGTTTAAGTGGTTTTCAATACTTTTTGCACAACTTCCACAATCCATTCCTTCAACGTTGAAGATTCTTACATTCTTGTTTTGGAGTAATGGTTCAATGCCATACCCTAGTTTTTGTACTTCATTTTCAACCTGGTCAAAGGAAGCACTATTTTTACCGATTATTTGTAGTTTAGCAGTATTATAGTTCACTTTTACCTCTTGGATATTCTGCAAACCACTTAATCCTCTTTCGATCGTCAAGGCACATGAAGGACAATCCATTCCGTGAATGCGAAACTCAGCCTTTTCACCAATAGCAGCAAGTGTTTCTTGAGGTTTAACCTCAGCATGACTACTGCAACAAGACGTGCTAGTAGTGCTTACAGCCGCATCACCAAGCGAATGTTCACTACTGCAACAAGCATTTTTAGGAGGGGAGTGACTTTCTATTTCTGCAGTTGAAGAACTACAACAACTGTCAGTTTCCTTACTTTTAGAAATCTCACTTTTTTGCTGCTGACTACTGCAACACGACGTGCTCTCCATAGCAGCAACTGCGTTTTTTTCATTTGAACCACAACATTTATCAGCCATTGAATCCAACTCCCTAATCTATGTGACGTTCACAACAAGCTACATCATTTTGAACATCTTCAAAAACTGTATTAAACATCATTAATAAATCACGTACTTGTTTATTTCGTAAGCTGTAATAAACATATTTTCCTTCTTGTCTCCCAACGATGAGTCCACAGCCTTTTAAACAGGCTAAATGCTGTGAAATATTAGATTGATTCCCCTTAAGGTCATCCACGATTTGAGAGACGGCTTTTTCTTGATCTTTTATACTATCAAGAATTTGGATACGTGTTTTATCAGCAAATCCTCTAAGGAATTTAACTTTCGTATCAAGATCTGTTTGCAGCAAATGATTTCCCCCTAATCATATTAGTATTAACTAATACGTTCTGTTGGTATCATATTAGCAATACCTAATATGTGTGTCAAACAATTTAAAAATGGATTTATGTAAGATTTGAAAGTTATTTGAACAATCCTTTTTTAACCCAAATATATCACAGTTTGATGTTATTATAGGGTGGTTGTAGGTTTTCACTACGAAGGAGTTGTTTACGTGAATAAAAGAGTAATAGTATGCTTTAGTGGTCAATAAATTAACAGGAATGGAAGAGGTATAAATATGGCTAAAGTTCAAAATTCTTCAGCAAAGTTTGCTGTCGTCATTACGTTAGTTACGATTGCTTTAATATCTCTGTTAGTTGTTTTAAGTAACATGAAATCAGATGAGAATGAAGATCAAACTTTTGAAAAGCAACCATCAATAGAAGGACAACCAACGATAGGAAACGGCGATGCTCCAGTAACAATCGTTGAATTTGGAGATTTCAAATGTCCATCTTGTAAAGCATGGGGAGAGACTATTTTTCCAAAATTAGAGCAGGATTACGTTGATACAGGAAAAGTAAAGTTTTCTTATATAAATGTTTTATTTCATGGAAAAGAATCACAGCTAGGTTCTTTAGCGGCTGAAACAGTATTTAAGCAAAATCCAAATGCTTATTGGGAGTTTCACAAGGGATTATTTAACGCTCAACCGCAAGACCACGATTCCGAGTGGCTTACACCAGACAAGGTATACGAAATAGCAGGTGGGATTTCAAATTTGGATGTAAACAAATTTCAGAGTGAGTTAGAACAATTAACAGAGATAGAAGAGGTAAACAAGGATTCAGCGTTAGTTGAGGAATATAAGGTGCAGTTCACACCTTCCATTATGGTAAATGGGACAATGTTAGAAGATCCATTTGACTATGAAAAAATAGAAAGCCTCATCGAGAAAGAGTTAGAGGGGAAATAAATCTATGGTTGAAAAAGGGAAAGCTCCTTCTAATAAACTTTTATTTCTATATATGGCTTGGCTTGTTTCAGTAGTTGCAACACTTGGAAGTCTTTACTTTAGTGAGATACGTGGTTTCATCCCCTGTGAGCTATGTTGGTACCAACGGATCTTAATGTACCCATTAGCTTTAATTCTTGGGATTGGCACATTTCAAAGTGATTTTTCAGTGAAAAAATATGTATTACCGTTGTCCGTCATCGGCTGGTGTATCTCGCTATTCCACTACCTTGAACAAAAAGTGCCAGGGTTTGCTGAAATAAAACCGTGTGTACATGGAGTTCCTTGTACCACTGAATATATTAATTGGTTTGGATTCATCACAATCCCATTCTTAGCTTTCATAGCTTTTACAATCATTATCGTCATGATGTTATTTATTAAAAAAGATTAATATAAACATTTAAAAAGGCAACTAGGTGGTTGCCTTTTTTTATTGATTAAAATAAGTAACCTACTGGAGCAGGAATCTGCAGTGTGCATAAAGAATAAAATCTAATAATCTTATTGCTATTTCTTATTTATGGACAGTAACCTTTTAAAAGAAATCATGATTATAAAAATGGGGAGGACCATTTGGTGACTACCTTTTTTTCTAGGCATTTTAATCTTGAAAAAGTCAGTGAGGGTATTTATGTAGCAATCGCAAAAGATGGTGGTGGAGCGATTGGAAATGCTGGTTTCATAGATTTGGGGGACAAAACAATTGTCTTTGATACGTTTAACACACAACAAGCCGCTGAAGATCTAAGAAATATTGCTGAATCCATAACGAATAAACCTGTGTCTTGGGTCATTAATAGTCATTTTCATGGGGACCATATTAGAGGGAACCAAGTATTTATAGATTGTAATATCGTATCTAGTCAGACAACATTGCAACAAATTAAAGAAAACCATCCAGAGCGAATTGCTGAACAGAAGGCTGATATTGATGGGCTGAAAAAGTATATTGAATCACTTACTAAACAACATGAAGGTTCCAATGACATACAGAAAAAGAATGAAATCAACTTCCTAAAAGAGATAGAAATCTCACTCCCTCACCTAGAATTAGTCTTACCACAATTCACATTCACCAATGAATTTACCATTATCGGAACAAAACGTACTGCTAGAGTCATGACACTTGGGTGTGCTCATTCTCCATGTGATTCTTTTCTTTATCTACCTGAAGATAAAATCATTTTTATGGCTGACCTATTATTTGTTGGCATGCATCCGTCATTTTTCTCGTATTCCAATCCAACACAATGGGTACATATTTTAGATGAAGTAAAAAACTTTAAAATTCAAAAAGCCATCCCAGGTCACGGCCCTGTCGGAACAAAAGAAGATATTGATAAGCTAATCAACTACATAAATGCATTGACGATCTTATCAAAACAACATATGAGCACAGAAGATGCTTCAATTCCTGATGAATATAAAGATTGGGCAACCGTAAATGTTGACGCGCGTGAACTATTTATTAGGAATTTAAACATGTTAAAAGAGTTGTAGGAGGAATATCAAGGGACTTTAGATGAATGGATAGCATTTTAAAATTTAATAAAAATAGGGGTTTTTAGTCATGAAAAAAATATGTAATCAATGCCAAACTGAAATGATAGAGGATTGTAAGGTGACTGTTGAGGGTGATTTGGCTGGTATTAAAATTAGTCAAAAAAGAAAGGGGCTTTTCAATAATGTATCATCAAAAACAAAAGCCTCAGTGTGTCCCAATTGTGGCTATGTGGCTCTATACATAGATGAATTTAAAGAATTTAAACAGTAATAAGCTTTAAAAGCTAAGACAGACATTGTTTCAATAACGAAGAATATAAATGGGTGCATTAATCTAAGAAGGATTAATGCACATTTCTGCTAGTAACGATTATTTCTCGCTAAAAACAATTTTTAATCCGATTAAGGTGAACAATGAACCTTGAATAACATTAATCTTTTTAGAGATAGTTGGGTTTTTACGTAAGAAAGATCCTACTTTCCCTGCAAAGATACTGATTAACGAGAAAATAACTAAAGTCTGGATTAGAAAGAGCATGCCATAGACAAGCATTTGAATCGAAACATGACCATTTTCATAGTTTATAAACTGCGGGAAGAAGGCTAAGAAAAACAAAGACACTTTAGGGTTTAATAGGTTCATAATCACCCCTTTTTTGTATAAAGACTTATAGTCTAAATTATCTTCATTTTTCAGGTTGAAATCAGAATCTTTTTCTTTGAAAGACTTATAGGCTAAGAATAATAAATAGGCTGCTCCTGCATTTTTTCCTTTTGCTAGACTCTGCGCCAACGTAAACAAATTATCTGGACCTGGCATCAGGGTAAGAATGATTGCAGCACTCAAAAAAGGTAGTACAGATAGAAAATCCACGTGTATCCCTCCAATTTTTTAAGGTTAATATTACCATAACTTAGTTGAGTTAGGTTGAAGAATTTAATAACTTTCCCGTAATTTTTCCTGAAAAGTATTGTTGTCTAGGAGTTACATGACTAGGAATGAAACAACTTCCATTTAAAAGACTAAAAGAAGGGCGTAAAACAGTATAAAAGAAAATGGTATATTTTTGTAATTGGGTACTTACCTTTAAGAAGGAAAAGTGTCTTTTTTGTTGAAGTTAATGTAATAACCAACCAGGTTACCTACTAAACTATTATTTAATATGAAACCTGTTGGGTGGAGGTGGGTCATAATGACCATTACTACACGTATCGTAGGGGTATTTCTAATATTCTTAATTTATTTGATTGTGTCTGAATTGTTTTTAAAAAGAACTTTGAAAATTAAGGAAGTTAGAAAGAGTTTATTAAGTGAAGGGAGAAAAAAACTCTTTGTTATCATAGAAATCATACTTATGTTTTTATTTGTTTACAGTACATTTTATTTTATGGATACACATCTCGTTATACTTCCAGCATTTCTATTCTCTACTTGTTTATATTTTTTTAGAGGAATTGAGGAATGGTATGAGAGGAAAAGTGAAAAAGGCTATTATCTAGAATGGCTGACTTCGTTCACATTTTTCGTCATGTTTATCTTTATGTTATATGGAGAATTTTAACGATGTTCAAAAGTGAGATGGGTATCCAGGTTTTTGTATCGTGAATTATTTGAATGTAGTTATTTTATGGATTTTTATGTTAAAATATGGATAGTATTTGAATGCTCCTATGTGAAATGACTAGTTCTGTTTCTGAGAAAAAGGTGAGGATTATTCTAGGGAGTGAATTATATGTTAAAAAGAAGCATCGGCATATCCTTAATCGCCATTTCAGTCATTTTGATTGGCTATAAGTGGATTGTTGAATTCATCGGTGGCGTACCGGTTGCGGGAACCATTATAAATATTAGCACATTTACATTTTTGGCTGGGTTATGCTTTTTAGCTTGGGGAGAATATGACAAGCATAGAGGTAATAGGAAAACAGGGTAATACATTTCCTACACTCAAGACGATTTTTTCCATTATAAAGACAGCTCCGAATTCTTGAGAAATTCCTGTGAAAGGCATTTATTACTTGGAGGGATTCACTATGGAAATTGGAAACGAATATTTGAGAATCGTCATTGAAAGATTTAAAGGTGTAAAAAGCCTCGGGGATAAGACCATACTCCAGTTAAATGAAGAGGAAATCCATTGGACTTATAATGATGAATCCAATAGCGTTGCGATCATCGTAAAACATGTTAGCGGAAACATGGTTTCAAGATGGACTGATTTTTTAACTTCAGATGGGGAAAAAGAATATCGAAATCGAGATGAAGAATTTATTGATGATCTCCCCTCTAAATCAGATGTAATTAAGGTGTGGGAAAAAGGTTGGGAAGTGCTATTTTCTACACTAACCGATTTAGGGGAGCAAGACTTATTAAAAAAGATTTACATTCGTGGAGAAAGTCATTTGGTTATAGATGCTATTGAAAGGCAAATGGCCCATTACGCCTATCATGTCGGACAAATAGTGTATATAGGTAAACTATTAAAGGATAGCAATTGGGAGAGTCTCAGCATTCCAAAAGGGAAATCCGAAGATTATTTAAAGGAAATGCTTGAAAAACACAAAGATAAATAATAACTGAAACAAAGTAAAGTGAAGTGGTGAGATGAAAAAATACCTGGGCTTGATTTCATTGGTGTTGATGATTATTTTTCTATTTTTAACTTTTATAATCCCTGAAGCATTGGATTCCTTACCTGAATCCTTAGACTTATTGTTATTATTATTCCTGTTACTTGGATCATTCATTACCGCAATATTTAGTGTAAAAGGACGTTTAAAAACAATTGCATTAACTATTTCTTCCCTTGGCATGTTCGTTTTATTAGTCATCTTTATTTTCGTAATTAGTATGATGCTATTCGGAAACATTGGAACATAAGTGGAATTTTAAAAAATAATAAATTCATTTTACGTTTCTGTTATACACAGGAGCGTTTTTTATTTTATTAAAAAGTATTAAAAATTTTTTTAATAATTATTCTCTTCATAATGATGAATTATTTAGAATATTATGTTAATATTACATTAAAACTCATTCTGAAAGTGTGAAGGGGAGGTGGCGAATGACGGGGTATAAATTTGTTACAAAAAAGAAATGGATTAGAGAAGGGATACATTCAATAGTATATGTACTTATCATTACCTTTATAAGTATATACTCCTACATAGCGTTTGATGCAGGAGATTTCACCAATCCCATTATAAGTATTATTTTAATCGCTTTAATTATAATTGCGATACTAAGAGCAATATACTATTTTAAATTAGATAAAAAAGACTATCTGATCCTTAAAAACAATTCCTTATCAACATACAGGGGATTTTTCTTACCTAGAAAATCGATCCTATTTAGCGAAGTAGAAGAAGTTGTTCAAGTAAGTGAGGTTGTTTTATTTATTATGAACAATGGGAAGGAAGAACAAATTTATACTGATTTCTTATCAACTGAAGATCAAGGAGAGTTGATAAAAAATCTAAAGACCATCTTTGATACTAAGGCGGTAGGGTTCTAACTTAGGATTCGAAAAAAACCGTAGTATTTCCGTTATCTAACAGATGTAGATATCCATGTGTTAAGCCATCCTAAATAGGGGCGTTATTTTTTAAACGTTTCTATAAAAAAGGGGGTTAACACATGAGGAAATCAGTCACATCTATTTTAGGTGCAGCTTTATTAGTTGTCGGACTTGCGGGATGTCAGGGTAACGATAACGATAATAACTTTAATACCAAAAATAATGGAGATGTAAAAATTTTGGATCGAAGAAACGATAACGGACATGGTTTCAATCAAAACGAAAGATTTGACAATAACAATGGCCGTAGTAACATCATGAATAACCGTAACCAAGATTGTAATGATGACCTCTATTATGGTCAAAGTGGCACTGGCACTACTGGTATTGGAACTGGTACAACTGGAACAGGTGGTGCTGGTGCAATGGGTGCTGGAACAGCAGGCAGTGGAGCTGGGACAGGTGCTGGTGTTAATGGAGGTCCTGGTGCCGGTACTACTGGATATGATGGTTGTAGAGACGGAACTGGGTCAAATAATCGATAAGCAAGAACGATTTCCATTGGAGTTTCAAAACTATTAATGAACGTGGATATTCAAGGGCCTGACTCTTTAAGAGTGCTTAAGTGGTCAGGCCCTTGGTATTCATTGATTGTTAAGATCCTACCAACCCTGTTAATGGGCTACTCGCTACTGCGTAATCTTTTTCTTCAATCCGTCCGGCCTCATAGCCTAGTCGTCCCGCTTCTAACGCAAGTTTGACAGCGCGTGCCATTTTTACAGGATCCTTTGCACCTGACACAGCCGTATTTAAAAGAACACCGTCTGCGCCAAGTTCCATCGCATAAGCAACATCCTTAGGTGAACCAATTCCTGCATCGATAATGACTGGAACATGGGATTGCTCGATAATAAATTTTAGATTTAACGGATTAATGATTCCTTTACCTGAACCAATTGGACTTGCCCCCGGCATAATAGCATGAACACCGAGATCCTCTAATCGCTTAGCTAATACTACATCATCTGACGTATACGGTAACACAATGAAGCCTTCATCGAGAAGCATTTCCGATGCCTTCAACGTTTCGATTGGGTCTGGTAAAAGGGACCGGTCATCTCCAATAACCTCAACTTTAATCATGTCACACAATCCAGATGCTTTAGCTAGTTTCGCGATTCGAACCGCTTCCTCAGCTGTTTTAGCTCCTGCTGTATTCGGAAGAAGTGTATATTTCGTTAAGTCTAATTGCTCTAAAAAATTGGGCTGACTTTCTTCAAAAATGTTCATTCTTCTCACAGCAAACGTTAAAATTTCAGCATCCGACACCTCAACCGCTTGCTTTTGGATTTCAAAAGATGGATATTTTCCTGTTCCTAATAAAAGTCTAGACTGGAATGTACGATTTGCTATTGTTAACATGCTTATCCTCCTCCTACAAATTGAACGATTTCAATGATATCGCCATTTTTAAGTTTCATCGCTTTATAGTCATCTTTTTGAATAATATCCTCATTAATCTCTACAATCGCGATCCGATTTTCCAAGTTATAATGAGTCAAAAGCTTATCCACTGAATTTACTTCTTCAGGGAGTTCAACCTGCTCTCCGTTAAGCCTAATCTTCATTTTCTCACCTCCCTAAATCAAAGCTTTTTGCCTTCGATCAATACGAAAGGCATCGATCCATTCTTGATTTACCTCTTTATCTAAAATTAGATCACGAATCATTTTCCCAGTAGAAGGGGCGAGGAGTATGCCATTTCGAAAATGACCGCAAGCGATTAAAATCTGTTCCTCCTCAGGATGTCTGCCGATAAATGGACGACCATCAAATGTGGTTGGTCTTAAACCAGATGTAAAACCTTCAATCCTCCAATTAACAGAGGAAGGCAGCATCGTTTTCGCTTTTTTAATTAAACTCTCAACACTATCTAGGTTAATCGAATCACTCCAATCATCTGGAATCATCGTTGCCCCAATCACAAGCTTCCCGTTATTTCTTGGAACAATATAGGATTTGTCATGAAACAACGTGTGTTGTAAAAGAGGGTTATCGTGCTGAACAATGATACTTTCTCCTTTTACAGATGACAGTTGTTCAGTGATTCCTAGATTCTGAAAAAGATGATTACTATAGACACCAGTTGCAATCACTATGTGCTTTGCTTGAACATTGCCTTTTGCTGTCTTCACATTGTAGTTGCTGCCAACTTTCTCGATTCCATAGACGTGGCAGCTTTCAAAAATAGAAGCACCAAGCACTAGGGCGCTTTTGGCAAAAGCCTCACACGTACTAGTTGGAATCACGTTCACATCATCTTCGATATAGGCAGCACCTAAAACCTCATCGCTAATCTCGGGTTCCATACAATGGACTTCTTGCCGACTCAACTCTTTTACAGTTGGTTGTTGTAAAAGTGAATGGAGGTCTTGCATTTCTTTTTCAGTGAATGCTAGCTTTAAAATACCGCCATTTCGATATCCAATATCAATTCCACTTAAATCAAAAAGCTCATCTTTTAATCGTTTGTACTCAACTTGACTCGACCTTGCAAAAGGGAAGAAGAGGGATAAATCACCATCGCTTTCTGAATGAGCTCCTAGCATGCCAGCAGCCGCCTTTGTTGTTTTTGCACCAATTTGTCCTCCGTCAAAGAGAACAACATCCATTTGTGCCTCGGCTAAATAATAGGCAATCGAACAACCAATAATGCCACCACCTATTACGACTACTTCATAACTACTTTTCATTGTGAATCGCCTCACTGAATTTTTTTGTGATGGAATAAGGTTCGTCTGCGGCAAAAATACTGGACATGATCGCAACACCGTCAGGCCCAATAGCTTGGATGGATGGTAATTTTACTAACGTAATGCCACCAATTGCATAAACTGGGATGCTCAGTTCCTTTTTTATCTGTAAAATAGGCTCAACCCCGTTGGGTGGGAGACCTTGTTTGCTATTTGTTTCAAAGCAATGCCCATATAATACGTAATCGGCTCCATTTGCCTCAACTTGTTTTGCTTTTTCAAAAGAATGAACACTGCAACCCACTCTAATGTGCGGGTATCGTTTTTTCACCATTTTTACTGGGAGCCCATTTTCAGGTAAGTGGACAGTAGGAATATCCATACATAGCGCAACATCAAGGCGGTCATTCATGATGATTTTCTCTTTCTTCACACCCTTGTTTTGTAAATATTCGATTAAGGTCACAATTTCTAGAACAGATTTTGATTTCTCTCGAATCTGCACGTAATCCATTACATCGTTAATCGCGATAATTTTTTCAGCAAGAGCTTTTACGGATTGCTGATCATCCGTCACAGCAATTAATTTCATTGAATTACTCCTTTTTATCTAACAACTTGTAGCGTAAAAAAGAATAGAACGGTTAAAGCACAACAAAAAACCACTCTCCAAAGTAGGAAAGTGGTTGTTATGTATACACATAAAAAAAGATTGCTTTAACCACATCCCTACGCAGGTACAAGCCTGTTCAGGTAATGAGGGTTTCAAAGTACACTACTTTTTTCTCAGCTCTTATCAAGAGTTCCCCTAGTGAAAATACAAAATATTAACTTATACCCTAAAATTAACACAATTCCGTCCATTTGAAAAGGGATATGTTTCCAATGGGTCACAGGGACAGGTCCCTTGTCCCAGATTTTTTTCCCTCTTGGGCGAATGTCTTTAAGTAGGATGGTATTTTACTAAACATTCGCAAATAGCCGAATTCTAATATCATCCTTGATTGTCATCTATTTTTCACCTAAAATGAAAGAATCTCCGGACGGCCTGAGTCTCTATACCCAGATTCAGGCCTTTATTTTGCATCTTAGAAAGGAACAGCATGACATGAATACATCTGAGTATTTTTATAGATTTCTAGAACCCATCTCCAAAGAATTAGCATTTCTGGCGGGGGAATTGGAACATACCATCTTTACAAGTCCACGTACAATGTTAACTCATTCAAGGGTACTTATCGAGAATATTCTACAGCAAGTAATGGAATATGAAAAAATGAATGAAAACCCACGTATTACATTAAAGGAAAGACTCACTCTTTTAGATAATGAGGGGATCCTAACAACAGAAATAAGAGACGCCCTTCATTTAGTTCGTCAACTTGGAAATCAGGCCTCACATGACAAACGAAAGTTTCGTTATTCGGAAGCACTTTTATCATGGGAAGCGATTTACCAGATTGTCAGATGGTTTGTTGAAGTGTATACCCCATTATCGATAGAAGTCCCAGCCTATCAGGATCCAACCACTCCAAAGGAAGACCGTTATGATATTAGCGAATTGGAACTTCGGTTGAAATCTCTAGAGGATGTATTAGTTGCTTCTATGAAAAAGGGGACACCCGAAAAAAAGGCTCATGATGAGGTTGCTGCTACAACAGAAGCTACTCCAGCGAAAATGGCAGAGCCAGGTTACACAACGATTCGTACGATCGAATATAACGGGGAGATGCTGGAAGTTCCGTATTTTCTACGCGATGCCTTTTTGTTACCACAACGATTCGATAAATCCGAGACCTTCTTAATTAGATTAGGTGCAGAGCAGCAAGCACGTATTATGAGCGAATTACCTGGTAATCTCGAAGACTTGCATAAACATGTGAAACGTTTTAACGAAAACAACGATAAGCAATTTTTCGAAGAACTGAAAATCTTTATTGAAGAAGAAAAGATTCGTAGAAAAGTAACTTTCGAACGGCCAGGAGAAATCTTTTTATTTTACAAAGCAGATTACTTGATTCTAACCGATTCTCTTAAAAACATCCATCTCACCAAAGACGAGTTCAAAGGCGTACCAAGCCTTATTAAACAATTAAACGAAGACGGAATCCATACTGTTGGCCAACTTCCGAAGGAGCTTGTGATTCTCGGAAAATATAAAAATGTTGGGGTAGTGAACGTAGCGAGATTGTTTGAGCAGTTGAAGGCGAAGTAAAGAGGTTTCCTGTGTAATCGTGTAAAAGTCACCTATAAATTTGTAAGGCATCCAGGTTGGTGTCTTTTTTTGTAGTGGCAGTATTTTTCAGATAGTGGGAGTAAATTTGGAATAGTGGCAGTAATTCTGAAATAGTGGCAGTATTTTCGCTAGTGACAGTAAACTCGGAGCATTCTCAATAATAGAATGATAAATCCAGTTCACAAACTAAAATTCTATTTTTTTCTCCATTATTATCACTTCTTAAGTCATCAAAATCATCACAATTCCGCAATCTACAACAAAAAGTTTTCGGTTTCAGCAAGGATGTAAAATTGTTTACTAAAAAATTAATAAAAATACGATTATATGAGTAAAAAAAGAAGGAAATTATTCTTTTTTGACGAATTTATAGGAGCAATCCTTTAGAGTGGCGAATGATCCCCTCTTAAATTTTCCATCAAGTGTGGAATAAATTATTCGATGAAAACAAAAAAAGGTGAGTGCATAAACATAATAAATTTTCACAGAACATTCGTTATTTGTTAATTTTTGTCGGATAGTTCATAAGACGATTTTTCTAACTAGAATTAGGGGGATTACTGTGTTTAATTATGTAGAAACATTATTATTAAATTTGCTTTTTTTAGTCGTCTTTATCTTATTTATTCCACATATCTTTGAAACAAATGTGAAGAATTTATCTTGCCAATTAAAAGAGCGAATTCAATTAATTTCAGTAACAATAGCAATGATAAGTTGTATGCTATTTCCACTTCACATCGGCGATGAAATTATCTTGGATTTACGGTCGATTGCTATAATGATTGGTGGTTTATACCTTGGCCGAAAAGCGAGTGTAATATTAGTTGCCGTTTTTCTATTCATTCGACTTTATTTAGGAGACCTAGGCAGCGGTTTTTATGCATCAGCCTTTTCAAGTATAGTTATTTTGATTTCTTTATTAATGATCCACAAAACGTTTAAAAGTGCGACGAAGCATAAGAGAGTCCTAATTGCATGTAGTTTTTCGTTATTTTTCTGCACATTTTTATTTGTTTTGCGTGCTATCGTACTAGGACATTTTAGTCTAACTTTCTATATGGAAATTCTCATCTTTTTCTTCATTCATTTATTTAGTACATTTTTTATCGTGTATTTTTCCGAAATGCTACGAGAAAGTGTGCACATGAATATGCAAGTCATTAAAGCTGAGAAATTAGAGGTAGTTAGTCACCTTGCATCAAGTATTTCCCATGAAGTTAGAAATCCTCTTACGGTAGTGAAAGGCATTTTACAGATGTTATATAAAAATGAATGGGAGGAAGAGAAGAGAAATCAGTTTATTGAAATTTCCCTCCAAGAAATTGATCGTGCAAATGATATTATTGGGAACTATTTAACGTTCGCAAAATCCGTACAGGAAGAACATATAATAGTAGATCTTGAACAAGAACTCCAACGTTCCATTAATGTAATCACACCAATGGCAAATATGTCCTGTGTTGATATTCATACAATTATTGAACCGATTCGTATGAAAGGAGACCCGCAGCTTTTACAACAATGCTTCTTAAATATTACGAAAAATTGTATTGAGGCGATGCCAAATGGCGGCAATCTATTTATACGTACTGAAGAAGTTAATGATGGTGTACTTATTGAAATCAAAGACACTGGAGAAGGGATGACGGACGAGCAGCTAACCCGTTTAGGAGAGCCGTTTTTTACGACGAAAGGCAGAGAGGGTACTGGCCTAGGCATGATGGCGGTTATAAAAATTATTAAACTCATGAACGGAAAATTAGATGTGACCAGTACAAAAAACGAAGGCACACAATTCCGAATCTACTTTCCACACCCCTAATATGGACCAGCTACCTTGTCCCAAAACTAGCTTGAATACAGAGATTTAACAGTTCTGCAATTTCTATAAATGGTAGCAGAGCTGTATTTTTTTGAAGGATAACTATAGCAATAAACTTTCTTACTTCCAAGGAATATCTGGAAATTATCCTTGTAGTTTTTTCCTTCTATGCTATACTTTGATGTGTTTGATTTAACAACTAAGAAGGAGGAAGAAATGAAACAATATCCATTGTTCCGCTATCTTTATATTTTTTATTCATTCGTATTTTTACTCCATACGATTAATATTTTTATAGGTAGTGAGACAATCAATTACATACTCGGAGTACTTGCTATTCTCATGCTCATTGTGTCATTTCCTTTGGCATCAGGGCTTTTCAAAATTCTTGGTGGAGCATTTCTATTCATCGGCGGATATTTATTCTTTACAACAGGTCAATCCTTTCATCTTATTCCTAGTTTATTAACTTCGAATCTATCTCTTTTGACATTGCTAGCCATGCTTCCTTGGATGAATAGCATCGTAAGAAGTGGAAGATTTGATCGGAATATGAATCTATTAATGAGAGTGAACGTCTCAGATTTAGGGAAACTATACCCAAGGAGCTCACTCATTACGCATATTCTTGCGGCCTTTTTAAATCTATCGGCTGCAACCATTTCTCAAGATGTACTTAAGAGCACTTTATCTTCTTTTAGTAAAGAAATTCGTAATTCGTTTATCACAACAGCTTCACTAAGAGGCTACTCATTAGCCCTGTTGTGGAGTCCGTTGGAGATTATGGTCGCAGTTGCCATCTTTACAACAGGTGTTGAATATGTAACCCTCTTGCCATGGCTCATCCTTATGGCAGTTATTGCGTTTATATTAGATTCTCTGTTTGGGCGAATTTTTTATAAAAAATACAAGTTTAACGAAGTGAGCACGAAGAGACAGCCAACAATCGATATGAAACAATTAATGAGAAAGATGGTACAGTTCATCATAGCACTCGTCTTGTTCCTTGTTCTGGTTATTGTGATAGGAAATCTATTTGATTTAAGCTTTACGTTAACGGTAACTATCGTTATTTTCCCATTTGCTTTCATTTGGTCTTTACTAATGAAAAGACGGAGAAGTTTCTGGACGATTGGCTGGAATAATTGGAAAACCAAAACAAATACCATGCAGAATTTCATTGTATTATTCATCTCTCTGTCATTATTTTCGACTAGTATAGGGGATACATCGTTTTTGGAAGTGATTCAAAAACCACTTGCTTTTGTTTCGGATTATCCAATGTTAATCTTGTTCCTTATCCAAGTCATCTTTGTTTTATTAAGTATGTTTGGTATTCATCCGATTGCGACTGTAGGTATTCTAACCGGAATTATCACACCTATGTTTGACGTGATCAATCCAGTCAGTATTGCCCTAGTTCTTATAACAGGGTCGGTAGCCACCTTCACAGTGGGAACGTACGGATTGCTTGTAACGTTAACAGCCATGGGAACGGGTCAAAGCCCATTCCGCATTACCGTGCAGAATATGCCATTCGCCATCGGTATGTGGATTATCGGAACGCTTGTAGCTTATTTGTTATTGTAATAAGAAAACACATATAAATGTTTGGTAGAGGCTGGCCATGTGGGTCAGCTTCTTTTTAAGCAGAATAAAAGGCCCCAGAGGTGGTCGGAAGCGGAGCCTTGTTGCAATAGGTTCGATATTCGTTTTATGGCGGTAAAAGGGAATAGGACCATCTTTCTTATTTTTTCTTTTTCTTTTTAGAAAGTTTTTCGGTCATTTCTTCGAATAGAAACTGTAAATGATCCATCTCAGCCTGAAGGTCAGAAAGAGAATTTTGAAGTGTTTGGTATTGATTCGTTTCGTTCTGCAAATTTAGTAATCTTCCATTCATTTCACTTAATAGTGATTGTGTTTCATTATTTTGAGCATTTTCCATTTGATCAAGTCTTTCCTTGATTTCCTTAAGTGCCTTATTTACTTCGTTATTGTTATTTGTACTAGATGACGTGGAAAATTGTTTGAGTAAACTTCCAAATCCACCTAATCCTGCACCAGATAATAATGAGGTTGTATTGAGCCCATTTAACCCATTTAATCCATTCAATCCATTCAATCCATTCAAGCTAGTTAATCCGTTTAAACCATTAAGTTTTGATAAGACATCCTCATTCACGGAAACAGTGGAATTCTCCTCTAATTTCTCAGAAAGCTTGCTTAGCGTTTCTTCGCTAAACAAAGAATTAGCAACTTTCATTAGATCATCCATATCTTTTGTCATGTTTTCATTGTTCATTTCCGTAATCTGTTCATTATTCTTATTCATTTCATTCATTTTTTTCACCCCACTCGCAATTCTATTGATAGAAAAGGGGCCCTTAGATAGGAGACTATCCAAGGGAAACCTTCTAGTGTCTATTAATCATTAAGCAATTGTTCCTAGAATCTCATTGATACAATTTATAACAATGTTGCGTTGTTCTGGAGTACCAAGCAATACAGCAATCAGTAATGCGAGGAAAAAAACACTGCGATTAGCAATGCAGCAAGATTCATAAACGCTACCTCCTTTCTATTTCTTTGTAGGAGACGTCTCAATCATAATGTATGTTAAAAGGAACGAAATGAATGGGACAATAGATTGTTTTCTATTAAAATATGGTAAAAATCTAGTAAAAATACACGAATAACAAGAAATTGTACTGGCTTTTGATAGAATGCGGGACATGTTCCTAGTACTCCGATTTTCAATGTTCATCAAAACACAATAGTGCTAGACACAATTTACAACCTACCATGTATATTCAAACTAAATGATTAAAAGAACCAGACTTCTTAAAAACTTTTCGAATTAATTTCCTCAACTTTTCGAATAAATCCCTAATACCTCCAATACTGTAGTAATACAACTATTCAATTGAATTATTTAATACTCGATAAAACCCGAAAGAGATTTGAACTGAATAGGTAACTAATAAGGAGGAATGGGATGATTGTTGAAAATGTGAAACATTATCCATCGATTCTTAAGGTGCTCAGTGAAGAACGGGTTAACAATGTAGTTAAAAATGTAAGCGTTATCAATTGGCGCAAAAATGAAATATGCATAGAAGGGATGGCGGTTACGTATACTGCTGCTTTAGATGAATAAATATGAATCTCTGGAATTTGGAAAATATCACACCAATAAGTTAGTTTTATTGTCACTTGCCATGCTTGGCACAATGACAACATGGTTCTCAATGACTGCTGTTTTACCAACTTTAATCGATCTATGGGGATTGAGTAGTAGTCAAGTTAGCTATATTACGATTATGGTCAATTTAGGATTTATTATCGGTTCTCTGGTGTCGGCATTTTTAAATCTACCTGACCGTATTGAACCACATATTTTATTCTTTTGGTCAGCCATACTCGCAGGAGTTTCGACCATTTTAACGGCTTTATTAGCTAAAAGTTTAATTGTTGCATTATTGTTCCGCTTTTTCACAGGCGTTGCCTTGTCAGGGGTATACGGTCCAGGGATGAAACTTGTTTCCACTTGGTTTAAAAGGAGGCGCGGGATGGCATTAGGACTAGTCGTGGGTGCACTCACGCTTGGCACGGCAGGTCCACATTTTATAAAAGGAATGGGGTTCTCCTCATGGGAACTGGTACTAATAATTACGGGAATCTGCTCCATTTTATCTGGGCTTATAATGCTTCTTGTAAAAGTAGGACCCTATCCACTGCCCGCAGGTAAATTTGATCCAAGTTCGATTCCACGTGCATTTAAAGATCAACAGATTCGCCTTGTGAACTTTGGTTACTTTGGTCATATGTGGGAGCTTTACGCGATGTGGTCCTGGTTTGGATTATTTTTAGCAGAGAGCTTCAGAACAAGTGGAATGATTAATTTTTCTTCACCCGCGTCAATTGTAACATTCATAGTAATTGGTTCTGGATTCTTTGGGGCTTTGTTTGGCGGTGTTTTTGCCGATCGAATTGGCAGAGAAAAAGTTACACTATGGTCATTAGGGGTTTCTGGCTCAATCACACTCATTATTGGATTTTTCTTCGGTAGCTCACCCTGGATTATTGCTATTTTAGGTATCATGTGGGGAATAAGTATTATTGCAGATTCTGCCCAGTTCTCAGCACTCATCACCGAGCACGCTGATCAGCGCTATGTCGGTTCATCATTAACAATCCAATTAGCATTAGGTTATGTGCTTACGATTATTGTCATTTTTCTCGTTCCCTTAATCGAATCAATTATTGGCTGGAAATATACGTTTTTGATCCTAGTACCCGGACCGCTTCTAGGATTCCTTACGATGTATCGATTACATCGAATAAAAACTAGTTTAAAATAAAAATAGTTGGTATGAAAAGATAGGTTTTCTATTAAACTAGATATATAGTAGAAGTCCTTCGGAATGTAGAAAATGAGGAGGGATAAATCCAGGAGGTCATGATGGATAAAAGGGAATTTAACGATACAATCTATTATTATTTTTCTAGGGTCGGAAAGGCGTTAACAAGTCCGAAACGAATGGAGCTTCTGGATTTGTTGACGCAAGGCCCCAAAACAGTAGAAGCACTATCAAACGAAACCGAAATGAGCATCGCGAATACATCACAGCACCTACAGGTACTACTAGATGCTAAACTCGTGAAATTCCGCAGACGGGGAAACTTCATGGTCTACTCATTAGGAAATACTAAAGTCTGTGACTTAATCCAATCATTGCAAAAAGTTACAGAAGACCGTTTTGATGAAGTGCGCCAGATGCGTACAGAGTTTATCGAAAGGCCAGAAGAACTCGAAAGTCTAGAGTTGGAAGAGTTTTTAAACATGGAAGAATCGGATGGTGTAGTGGTCGTCGATGTTCGACCAGAAACTGAGTATAATGCTTCGCATATCAAGGGTGCTATATCTATACCATATGATTCCTTTATGGATAGAGTCACCGAACTTCCGACTGATCGTCAAATTATTGTCTATTGTCGTGGTTACTACTGCGTACACGCAACAGAAGCCGTGCAGTACCTGGTGTCACAGGGATACCAAGCAATCCGGCTAAATGCCGGAATCCAACACTGGAAGAGAGCGGTTGGGACAGAGGGACAGGTCCATCGTTCCACCCAACACGTTTCGGACCTTTGTTGAATATAAAATATTAAATGTTAAAATGGTTCAACTGGAGGCTGCTAATGCAACCTCTTTTTTTATTTGGCAGGCAAGCTGCCTGATTTATAAAAATCTAGTAGTAAAAGATAATGGATTATTAACAATTTTTTCACTATAATGAAAACAAGTTTTAGTATGGGACGAAGGGACAGGTCCCTTGACCCAATATGAGTTCTGGAACAAGGGACCTGTCCCCGTGACCCCAAAGGGTATGATAGAGGAGGAAGTAATGAGTTTTCCAAAGGTTAACGTAGAAAATATCAAAAAGAATCTATTAGATATAGGATCTATTAATTCCGGTAATATTGGTTATAATCGATTAGCTTTTTCAAGTGAGGAAAAAAAGGCAAATGAGTGGTTACAGAATCAGTTAAATCATCTAAATCTAACTGTGTATGAAGATTCCGTTGGGAATGTACATGGCAGATTAGGTAGCCTTGATAAACCTGCAATTGCATTTGGTTCACATTTAGATACTGTTAAAAATGGTGGCCTTTATGATGGTGCTCTAGGAGTGATAGTTGGCCTGGAGTGTCTGAGAGTACTTAAAGAAAATGGCTATAATGGAGTTCCACTTGAACTGATTAGTTTTGTAGGTGAAGAAGCGAACCCGTTAGGCGGAACATTTGGAAGCAGAGCAACCGCTGGCTTAATTAAAGAGGGAGACTTATCGGATGCCGATTTGAAGAAATTTAACCTTTGCATGTCCAAAATTAAAGAGGCTAGAAAAAGTGATAACGACTATCTATCTTTTTTAGAATTACATATTGAACAAGAAAGTGTATTAGAAACGACTAACAACCAGATTGGGATTGTGACTGCCATAGCTGGTATTTCAAGAATGCATGTTCATGTGTTTGGAAAAGCAAGTCATTCTGGCACAACTCCTATGAACGTAAGGAAAGATGCTTTAGTATCTGCTGCCTCTATTATCCAGCACGTTAGTGAAAGAGCTACTATGCAAAACAATGATATTGTTGCGACTGTCGGGAAGTTAGAGGTTTATCCAAATTCGGAAAATGTAGTACCTGGAGATGTTCAATTAACGATTGAGGTCAGAGGAAGCGATTGGAAGGAAATGAAGGAATTTGAACAACAATTAATCGACTGGATGAAGGTAAACCATCAAGTTAAGATAGAAGTGGGTGTACAAAAGTATCCGAATACCTTATCAAAAAATGTCCAACAAGCAATAGAGAGTGCTTGTAAAGACCATAAAGTAAATTATCACTATATGGTTAGCGGTGCAAATCATGATGCGAACTCATTAACAGTACTAACACACGCGGGGATGATCTTCATTCCAAGCAAAGATGGACTTAGTCATCATCCTGATGAGTATAGTTCATGGGAAGATATTGAGGTTGGAGCCAATGTCATGCTTCAGACTATTTTGGAACTGTCGAAAAAGGTGAGTTAACTTGAACTTTCAGCAAATCGAGACATCCTATCTGGATTTACATAAAGCTAAGAAACTATTAGAAATCAATAAGTTGCTTACGCAGTCGTTACATTTACAAGATGTGTTGCAAAACTTAATTACTGCAGCAAGTGAATTGGTGAACATTACTGATACGTTTATTATTTACTTATATGACGAAAAGACTGGAAAGCTTAAGTTTGAAGAGGGTAAAGGTGTGGATGTGGAATACTTAAAAAAGCTGGCGCTTGATCCAGGTGAATCCATAACAGGCCAGGTATTTTCCGAGAAGATGGCCATTTTATTTAATTCCGAGCAGGAAATTGATGATTCTATGAGAACGATGTCTCCGGAAAACTATCATTATTATTTGAAGGGTGTATATGGTCGGAAAATTAAAAGCGCATTCTGTGTTCCAATCGTTTACAAAGATCATTGTTTTGGTGTCTTAATCGTCGACAATTTTAACCATGATGGTCTTTTTTCGATGGCTGATATGGAGGTTATAAAAATTATTGCCGACCAAAGCGCCATCGCTATTGAACATTCTCGGGTTTATAATCATTTGTTGATGAAGAATCAACTATTAACCGATTCAATCTCGATTCATAAAAAATTCTATCAAGTGATTATAGAAGGCTATGGAATCAAGTCGATCATCCCGTTGTTAGAGGAATTGATTCAATCTCGGGTCATCTACCATGAGACCGACATTTTTCAGAGGAATGACCGCTACTTTCCCATCGTACGTGGCCAGGAAATTCTAGGGGTACTTGAACTGGAGAAACCTTTTACTGCATTTGTTGAAAACGAACAAATCATTATCGAGCATGCAAGCTTAGCCATGGCACTTGAAATAACGAAGGATAGTGCCCTCCTTGAACAAGAGCTGCATTTTCGAAATGAAGTGTTTAATCAGTTGTTAAATGAAGTCCAACATTATGATGTCGGGCGGATTATGCATTATTTAAAATGGGATCAAACAAATGACATTCAATGTTTAATTGTTGAAAGTGCCGCTGATTCGCTCTGGAAAAATAACAAAGTAAAAGAAAAGCAATGGCTCGTTCTATCAATTGAGAAAATGCTGAATAACATCTGTAATAAAAGTTTTGTCGTGACCCATACGTTTCAGCTCATTATCCTGCTTCCTGGAGTGACAGACACAGTACTCAAAAAAATCATCCGAGAAGTCGAGTCGATTTTAGGGAAACAACAAATCTTAGTTGGAATTGGACGAAAAACTTCCTTGCAGCAATTAGCCACATCCTATCAGGAAGCACTACGTTCCATCAGCTATGCAAAGACCTATAAAACCTCAAACATCATTGAATATTCGAAGCTCGGTATGGAACGACTATTCCATGAAATGGAACAGCATACAATCGATATGTACATTCAGGATAAAATCGGAAAGCTCCTAGATTCAGATGCAAGTTTACTAGAAACGTTGCTTTGTTTTATTTCAAAAAATAAAAATCACAAGGAAACGGCTGCTGAGCTCCATATCCATGGAAATACTTTATACTATCGACTAAAAAAGATAGAAGAAATTCTTCAATTTAGCCTTAATAATGAAAAAGACTGGGTCGACCTCATGATTGCCACTCAATTATATGTTGTGAAGCACAAAAATAAATAGCCATAGGACATGCCCTCTTGTCCTTTTTATGTCTCTATATGTGGCAACTCACAAAAATGAATTCTAAATTTTGTGGGTTGCCACATTTGTCTTTATAATTTAGAATATTATAATTAGTAACAATAATAGAGGAGAGGTGATTCCGAATGGTTCAAACGTATTTTAACTACATAGATGGTGAATGGGTGTCTGCCCAATCTGGTGATGTATATGCTAGTATCAACCCAGCAAACACGGATGAGGTTTTAGGTTATTTTCAGAAATCTGATGAACGCGATGTTGAGGTAGCGATTCAAGTGGCGGAACAAGCTTTTAAGACATGGTCACAGGTTGCAGTACCTGAGCGTGGGGATGTATTGTTTAAATTAATTTATTTACTTGAAGAACAAAAAGAAGAACTAGCAGCCATTATTACAAAAGAAGTCGGTAAAACCTATAAAAACTCGTTAGCGGAAGTTACTATTACGATTGATGCAATGAAGCAATTCAGTGGTGAAGCAACCCGTTTAAAAGGGGAAACAGTACCTTCGAAGAATGCAGAAATTTTTGGTTACACCGTGAGAGAACCTCTAGGCGTTGTTGGAGTGATTGCTCCTTATAATTTCCCACTTGGGATTGGAATTTGGAAGATAGCACCTGCCATTGTTGCTGGTAACACGGTTATTTTTAAGCCGGCTAGTAACACATCACTTATAAGCGTAAAGATTATCGAATTATTTGAAAAGGCCGGTGTACCAAAAGGGGTTATTAACATGGTAACGGGTCCTGGCGGTGTGATCGGACATGCGATTGGTAATCACCAGAAAATCAAAGCCGTATCCTTTACAGGTTCAACTGATGTAGGATTAGCATTAGGGAGAGCCGTAACAACTCGTGGCGGAAAAATGCAGGCGGAAATGGGCGGAAAAAATGCCTCCATTATCCTTGAAGATGCTAATTTAGATGAAACGATACAAAATGTGGTTATCAGCGGATTTTTTGATAATGGACAACGTTGTACCGGAACAAGCCGATTAGTTGTTCCAAGAAGCATTTCGAAAGAAGTTATTAGTAGACTAGTAGACGCAGCCAATGCGCTACAAATCACCGATGGCTTTGACGAAAACGTTGACAATGGTCCAGTGATTGATGAAAGTCAGTTAAATCTTTATTTAAAACATGTCAATCTAGCAATTGAAGAAGGTGCAACACTCGAATGTGGTGGAAAGCGATTGACAGACCATGGACGAGACAAGGGCTATTTTGTAGCACCAACCGTCATTAGTGGCGTTACACCAGAAATGACTATTTTTAGAGAAGAAATCTTCGCACCAGTCATTGCGGTAATCGAAGTAGATTCCTATGAAGAAGCAATAGAAGTAGCAAACGACAGTGATTTTGGCTTATCGTCAACGATTTATACTAAGGACCTAGAAAAGGCCATGCATTTTGTGAAACATATTCAAACGGGTGTTACACATGTCAACATTCCATCTAACTACTTTGAAAACCAGTACCCATTTGGTGGTAAAAAAGCATCCTCCTTAGGTCCAAGAGAACAAGGATCAACTGCCCTTGAATTCTGGACAGAGTACAAGACAGTTTATATCAAAGCATAAATACTAGTTTACAAGACTGGAGGATTATGATGACAGCGGTCGGTATAATTGGATGCGGGTTAATGGGAAGTGGAATTGCAAAGAATTTACTCAAAAATCACTACAAAGTTCACGTATTTGATATTAATGAAGCTGCGGTGAAGAGTTTAGTTGACCACGGAGCAATAGCTGCTGCGACACCTAGTGAGATGGCAAGTGAGATTAATTTTTTAATCATGTCTCTTACATCACCCGATATTATTAAACGAACACTTTTACACGAACAAAACGGTGTTCTTTTTAAAATGAAAAAAGGTTCGTTCATTTTGGATATGAGTACAAATGACGTACAGCTGACAAGGGAAATTCATAAAACCGCCGAGGAAAACGGGATTCAGTTTTATGATTGTCCACTAAGTGGTGGCCCTGAAGGAGCGGCGAACGGGACGTTGACCATTATGGTTGGTGGGAGTGAGGACCACTTTCCAACGATTCTCCCAGTCTTACAAGCTGTTGGTAAACATATCGAATATGTTGGGAAGAGTGGAGCAGGGCAAACCGTAAAACTTTGTCACAATATGGTCGTAGCAGGCGTGATTACCTTATTAAGTGAAGCCTTTTTAACCGGAGAAAGAGCTGGGGTATCAAAGGAAAAGCTTGCTGGGATCCTTCAAAAAGGGTCTGGTCAAACCCGTGCGATGGATGTTTTCGGGGTAAACATATTAGACGAGTCTTTTGACAATGTGAAATTTTCACTTGCCAATATGACAAAGGATATCCACTTGTACCGTGAATTAGCTGAAAACTCACAAGTTTCTACTTTTGTCAGTGACATGACCCATCAACTCTTCCACTTAGGGAAGAACAAAGGAAAGGGTCAGCAAGATTCATCAGCGGTATACACCGTTTTAAAAGAAATGATGGAACAATAAAAACCACTAGGAGGGCATTTAAATGGAAAATTTATTTGAAAAATTAGACGAAATTTATGATGAAATTGTCTCCATACGTCGATATTTACACGAATACCCAGAGTTATCATTTGAGGAAGTTAAAACAGCAGAATACATTGCTACTTACCATGAAAAATTAGGTCATGAAATACGTACTGGTGTTGGCGGCAATGGAGTAGTAGCTTATCTAAAAGGAGATCGTCCTGGACCAACTGTTGCCTTACGTGCAGATTTCGATGCCCTCCCGATTTTAGAACAAACGGATGTACCGTTCAAGTCTAAAAATGATGGTGTGATGCATGCATGTGGTCATGACGGCCATACTGCAACCCTACTTGGTTTAGCGAAAGTGCTAAACGGGATGAAATCAGAACTTGAGGGTACAGTTGTATTCATCCATCAGCATGCGGAGGAACTACCACCGGGTGGTGCCATTTCTATGATCGAAGATGGCTGCCTAGATGGTGTCGATGTCATTTTCGGAACACATTTGCAAGCTCAAATGCCAGTTGGAGAAATCGGTTATCGAGTTGGTGCAATTCAAGCAGCTCCAGACCGTTTCGATATTAAAATTCAAGGGCGTGGCGGACATGGTGCCTACCCACATCAAACAATTGATAGTATTGTCGTTGGAGGTCAACTCATTAACAACCTACAACAAATTGTGAGCCGCAAAGTAGATCCATTGGATTCAGCCGTTGTATCTGTAACTTCATTTGAGGCAAAAAATCCTTATAATGTCATTGCTGACTATGCTGAAATGATCGGTACAGTTCGGACTTTCAAAGAAGAGACTCGTAATTTTATCGAAAAAGAAATGGAACGAGTGGTTCGTGGTACATGTGATGTGAATGGTGCAGATTATGAATTTACCTATACACGCGGTTATCCAACCCTCATCAATCATAAGGAAGAAACCGAATTTGTTGCAAGAATGGCGGAGGACGTTCCAGGAGTCAACAAGGTCGCTGAAACCGAACCTGTTATGGGTGGAGAAGATTACGCGTATTATTTACAGCATGTCAAAGGTACCTTCTTCTTTACAGGTGCAGAGAATCCAGATTGGAAGGACTCTTACCCTCACCATCATCCGAAGTTTGATATCGATGAGCGTGCACTTTTAATCGCAGCAAAGATACTTGGAAAAGCAACTCTAGAATATATGAAAGTTCATGCAAAAGAGGCTGTAAAATAACTACCATATAAACAGCATCACTATTTAAAAAGGGGGAAGAGCAATGAGTGAAAATGCAACGAATCTTTGGAAAGATTGGAAATTACATCTTTTAGTATTTGCCATTGTGCTGGTGACTGAATTGATAGGGACACATCGAATTCCAATTGGAGCAGGGGTAATTTTATTACTACCCATGTTGTATGCAGTTATCGTTGGAATCGCGGTCTATTTTACTCCACTTGTCACAGAGAAGATGTCTAAAAATGCGGAAAATCTTGTGTTTATTTCCGTAACATTATTGATTGCAAAATTTGGTGTACAAGCAGGTCCAGCTTTACCACAATTAATCGAAGCAGGTCCAGCCTTAATGCTACAAGAACTAGGAAACCTAGGTACAATTTTTATTGCGTTACCTATCGCGGTATTCTTAGGATTAAAAAGAGAAGCAATTGGTATGACACACTCCATCGGAAGAGAACCAAACTTAGCCCTTATTACGGATAAATATGGTCTTTCTTCACCAGAGGGTCGTGGTGTAATGGCGATCTATATTTTCGGTACAGTGTTTGGATCGATTTTCTTAGGTCTTATTTCTGGATTCTTGGCAACAGCTACACCACTCCATCCATACTCGTTTGCAATGGCAACAGGGGTAGGAAGTGGAAGTATGGCTGCAGCATCACTTGGGCCACTTGTAGCGGCTTATCCAGACATGGCAGATACAATAACTGCATTCTCAGGAGCAAGTAACCTATTAACTTCTGTAACAGGATTGTACGCTAGTATTTTCATAGGTTTACCATTAACGGTGAAGCTATATAATGTTCTTTCAAGAGTAAGAGATAAAAAAGCTGCGAATTCTACTTCGAAGGGGGCGTAACAACCAATGTTAAAAAGTATTCAAGAATGGGTCTTATTATTTATCATTTGTTCTATATCAGTTCTTGCAGGGAACTGGATTGGTTATGATGTTATGCCACTTGCAGCTGTTCCAGGAATACTTGTTCTAGCTGGAGTGAGCTTGGCTGGATTAATTATTCATAAAGCCATTCCATATAAAAAGGTTCCAAGTATTGCCTACATTGGGATTCTAGCATTCATTATCACCATCCCAGGCATGCCATTCCAAGAAAAATTTGTAGAATGGACAGCACAAGTGAATTTATTAGCAATTGCAACACCAATCTTAGCCTATGCTGGTATTTCCATCGGACGCTCATGGGCGGACTTCAAAAAACTAGGGTGGAGAACAATCGTTATTGGTATGTTCGTTCTACTCGGAACCTACCTCGGATCCGCAATCGTAGCCGAAATCATCCTACGATTCCAAGGAATCATCTAATGGGACACAGGGACAGGTCCCTTGTCCCAAACCATTTACTAAAGAAGGTCTGTATTTATGCAGGCCTTTTTTCCTGTTTTTTAAATGATTCCAAGTGTTTTGAACAAATCTACTCCCGAAAAATCCAAATCCAAAGACCTGCTTTTATATAGTATTCTTCTACTATTCTGCCATTATTGTAAACAAATCTCCTACTTTTCTACTGTAAAAACTTTACAGTCTATCCATAAGCCCTTAATATTCAGTAGTTATTCTGTAAAGAGATTCTTGGTATAATGAAAATATACTTCAAGAATATTCCGTATATTATAAAATTATATTTTAGTAGAGGGGAGAATTACGAATGAATGTAAAGTGGTGGAGAAATGTTGTATTAGCCTCAGCCATAACAGTACCATTAGCACCTACTGTACATGCTGATAATGAACCATCAGATGTAGCTCAAGCTCGATCAACTTCTTCGGACAGAACAGAACCTGTCATTTTTGTTGGTCCAGCTGGCAAGACGCTTGTTTCGAAAGAAAGTACAACACCGATTGGTCCTGGTGTTAAGCTTGCTAGTTTTGAAAGGTTTGACGCTCGAGGCTGGCTAAACGGTGAAGTAATGACCATTAACTTAGGAAATGATAGCATTTCAACGGATTTACTTTTTCCTGGCAGCGTTTCATCTGCCAAACCATTGTCAGAAATGGCTAAGGAAGCAGGTGCAATCGCTGGAGTCAATGGAGATTTCTTCGATATTAATAATACGAAAGCACCTCTAGGTACTGTAGTTAGTAACGGGAAAATAGTAAAGGGGCCACAAGGTAGTCACACACTCACTGCAAGTGTTGATAACAATGGGTTAGGTCATATTTCTACTATTCTATTAGATGGAAAGGTTAAGCTACCTAGCGGAGAAATCACACTGGACGCACTCAATCAATATGGAATTTCAAAAGATGGTATTGGATTGTACACATCTGTCTGGGGAAGTGCTGAAAGATCTCAGGCTGGAAGCCCAGTGTATGAAGTTATGGTCGTAGATGGAAAGGTTTCAGCCGTATCAGAAGGGGCAAGGAGTGGCGCCATTCCTGAAGATGCTTTTATACTTGTCGGACGTGAAAAAGGTGCAGAGGCTTTAAGCGCATTAACTGTTGGTGATGAAGTAAGTGTAGAATATGCGCCTAAGACAGACATCGATGTTTCCTTTGCTGTTGGAGGGAATATCAAGCTAATTGAAAATGGAGAGGTTATTTCGAATCTGGATGATACGACTTCTGCACCTCGAACAGCTGTCGGCTTTTCAGAGGATCGAAAAACAATGATTTTAGCAGCAGTTGATGGACGTCAAACAGATAGTCGTGGTATGACATTTAAAGAATTAGCACAACTGATGAAGGAATATGGTGCACATTATGCTTTAAACCTTGATGGTGGAGGTTCCACAACAATGGTTGCACGAAAGCCTGGTACGAATGACGTGAAGGCTGTGAATCAGCCATCAGATGGCTTTGAACGTTCAGTACCGAATGGAATTGGCATTTTTGCAAAAGCTGGAAGTGGTGAATTAAAGAGCTTTGCAGTTAACACAGTTTTTGAAACGGATATGAGTAACCGTGTATTTCCTGGATTAACAAGAACATTTATCGGTTTAGGGCATGACGAAAATTACACTCCCGTTTCAGTTGGTGAAGTGAAATGGAAGGCACTCCCGGCAGACGTTGGTAAGTTTGAGGAAAATGGCGTTTTCCATGCTAAAAAGTCAGGTAATGCCATTGCTCAGGCACAAGTGACATCTTCAAAGGGTTCGATGGAGATTACCGTCCTCGGTGAATTGGATCGAATTGAAGCTTCACAAGCGCGCCTTAGTTTAGAAACAGGACAACAATCAAGTTTTTCTGTTAATGGTTATGACAAAGATGGGTATAGCGCACCGATTGAAGCTAGAGATGTGAGTTTAGACTATGATGAGTCAGTAATTTCTATCATGGAAAATGTCGATGGTAGCTTTACCGTCGTTCCTAAAGTTGACGGTGCGTCAGCGCTAATTACACTAAAAGTAAACGATGAAATTACGTATCTGCCGGTTACAATTGGTCTAGCTACAAAGAAAGTCGATGATTTTGATGAGATTAGTGGATGGTCTTTTACAAAATATCCAAATGAGGTTGGAGCATCTATGAATCATGTTGCTGGTAGGGATGGAAAAGGAATCGAGTTAGCATATGATTTTTCAACAACTACCGCAACTCGTGCTGCTTATTTACAAGCATCTCCTACAATTGAATTACCAGGTGACGTCCAGAAAATTGGTCTTTGGGTAAAAGGAGATGGAAATGGAGCTTGGCTTCGAACTGTCATTGAAGATGCAGGAGGCACAAGATACACATTATCACTTGCCGACGCAGTTGATTGGACAGGCTGGAAATATGTTGAAACAACAGTACCTGAAGGGGTACGATACCCTGTAAAGCTATGGAGAATCTATCCAGTTGAAACAAACAAAAATGATCAATACACAGGTCAATTAGTATTTGATGATGTGACTGTTAAAGTACCAACTTCGATTGAGGTTCCAGAAGTAACTAAAGATGCGGACCCGCTCATTATTCAAAATGGCGAAATTGAAAAAGGACGTTGGACATTTGCGGTACTAGCTGACAGCCAGTTTGTAGCAAAGGATCCAAACAGTTCTCAAGTACAAATGGCAAGAGAATCACTTAGACAAATCGTTGCAGCAAACCCAGACTTCCTTGTCATTAACGGGGATTTAGTTGATACAGCATGGGAAGAGGATTTTGAACTAGCTGAGCAAATTTTACAAGAAGAAGTCGGAGATAAACTCCCAATCTATTATCTACCAGGAAACCACGAAATTATGGGACCGGGTACATTAGATAACTTCTTAGAAGTCTATGAAAATAACCGATACACGTTTGATCACAAGGGCACAAGATTTATTTTACTTGACTCATCAACAGGAAGTTTCCGTACAAGTGATTTCCAACAGCTACTTGACCTCAAAAAGGCATTAACCGAAGCTGCAAAGGATCCAAATGTGAAAAACGTAGTTGTGATGGCGCATCATCCAACGCGTGATCCACTACCAACGAAGAATAGTCAGCTTAGTGATCGAAAAGAATCTAATCTGCTTGAACAATTCTTAACGGATTTCCGTCAGACGTCAGGTGGAAAAGGAGCACTATTTGTCGGTGGTCATGCTCATACTGTAAGTGTTGAACGTGTCGAAGGTGTTCCATATATGGTTGTAGGACCTTCAGGAAAAGCACCATATGGATCCAGTGATGCAGGTGGTTTCTACGAATGGACGATGTTCGGAGTCGATCCAACTCCTGTACCTGACAAAGCAATGGGGCCTGAACAATCAAATGGTCAAAGTTCTGTGTCTGGTAGTGACTGGATTCAAGCGGAAGTGAATCCATTATTATTAGATATTACTCTTCAAGCACCAGCAACAATAAAAGCAGGAGAAAAAGTAGAAATTGAGGCGACTGGTCATCAAAAAGACAACCTAAACTTCCCACTTCATTATCCAGCAACTGTTCAATGGGAAGGCAGTGATAACGTCTTTATCGGTAGTGGAGAAGAACTAACCCGTGCAGAGAACTCAGGTAAATACGCTGCACTCTTTGACCACACAACAGGGGAACTAAAAACCCTAAAAGCAGGAAAAATAACCCTAAAAGTCGAAGCAAATCAAATGACAAAAGAACAAACTATCACTATCGAATAAAGGGACAGCGGGACAGGTTCACTGTCCCGTTTTTTTATGTTTGGGACAAGGGACCTGTCCCCGCGACCCACCCGCACCGGTTAGCCCATTTATTTCACTGCTGCTACGCCCTTGTTTATGATGTTATTAATCAATTCACCCAATTCTTTTGGTGATTTGTCCATTCCATTTTTTAACCATCTTTTGATTGCATAAATACTTCCACTGATTATGAAGGTACTAAAATATTCGGAATCATTTTTATCTAGATGGCTTCCGGCCCAGTTTTTCATGAGGTATCCGTGCACGATATCCATGATCTTTTGCTGGAAGGTGGTATCTACATTTTCATTCAATAATGTTTGGCAAATATCCATCTTGGTGACGATATATTCCAGTAATTTTTCTGTCATTTGTAGAGTTTCATCTTCTTTATCAAAATCATATTTGTTTAGATACGTGATCATATCCTCAATAATTTCTTCTTCTATTTTTTCAAGAAGGTCAAATTGGTCAGAATAATGAGCATAAAAAGTAGACCGATTGATATCTGCTACTTCACAGATTTCCTTTACTGTAATCGTGGAAATTGGTTTTTCTTTTAATAGCTTCATAAGGCTATCCTTTAGTACCATGCGCGTATATTGTTTACGTCTGTCTAGTTTAGCTGAAGTCATAGGTAATCCCTCTTTTTGAAGTTATCCGACATATTCCTTTAATGTGTCGTGAAGCTTACTCAATTTAATAAACTGTTTGTTGATTAGGCAACACCGTGTCGATATAATATTATAGTGGAATTGTCGGTTATGCAAGAGAGGGTGAATCATTATAGATATTGCAGCACGAATTATTAAACATAAAAAATCCGTCGTCATAACGTTTATGCTCCTCACACTTTTAGCCACCATTGTTCAATTTGGGGTTGCCGTCAACTATAATATGGTTGACTATTTGCCGGAGGATGCTCCTTCTGTGAAAGCCATGGAAATTATGGAAGAAGAATTTGAAGGGGCTGTGCCGAATACGAGGGTCATGATATTTGACGTCACGATACAGGAAGCACTTGGTTATAAAGAGAAGCTCTCTAAAATTGATGGCGTATCGGATGTCACTTGGTTAGATGATGCCATTGATATCAAAACGCCGATTGAAATGGCAGATGAAGAGACTGTTGAATCTTACTACAAAGAAAATAACGCACTGTTTTCTTTAAGTATTGAAAAGGGAGACGAAGTTGCGGTAACGGATGCCATCTACGAGGTAATAGGTGAAGACAATGCGATGGCAGGTGAAGCACTAGATACAGCCACTTCACAGAAGATGGCTGGTCAAGAATCATTTTATGCCGCTCTCTTATTGGTACCAATCATTATCATCATCTTGGTATTATCTACGAATTCTTGGGTAGAGCCGGTATTTTTCCTTACTGCAATTGGGGTTTCCGTGCTCATCAACCTTGGAACCAATATTTTTCTTGGGGAAGTTTCGTTCGTTACCCAATCAGTTGCACCGATCCTGCAACTAGCGGTGTCGCTCGATTATGCGATCTTTTTACTTCATAGTTTTTCAGACTATCGAAAGACAGTTGCCGATCCAAAAGAAGCGATGCAGCTTGCGATGAAAAAATCATTTCCTGCAATTACTGCAAGTGCGTCAACCACCTTTTTCGGATTTATGGCATTATCGTTGATGAATTTCCAAATTGGTTCAGACCTTGGAATCAACCTTGTAAAAGGGATTTTACTAAGCTTTATCAGTGTTATGGTGTTTTTACCAGCTCTAACTTTGTTATTTAATAAGTGGATCGATAAAACACAGCACAAACCACTGATCCCAAGCTTTAACAAAGTCGGATGCATTGTAGTGAAATTGCGAATCCCAAGTTTACTATTAGTAGCTCTGTTAATCGTACCAGCATTCATGGCCCAAAGTGAGACAAATTTCATCTATGGCCTTGGAGATCAACCAGAGTCTACGAGGGCTGGTAGTGATAAAATGAAAATCCAGGAAGAATTTGGAGCCTATACTCCTATGGTTATACTTGTACCAAAAGGGGATATGGCAAAAGAAGAAGCATTCGTTCAGGATATTGAGAAGATTGATCAGGTATCAAGTGTTCTGGCGTACGTTAACACTGTTAGTAGCGCGATTCCTCCAGAGTATTTGGACGAATCGATCACTGAGCAATTTTATTCAGACAACTACAGTCGCATTATTATTAATACAACAACTAAAAATGAAGGCGACCAAGCATTTTCCTTAATTGAACATATTAAACAAACTGCAGAAGAGTATTATGGAGACGAAGCACAATCACTAGGGGAAAGCGTGACCTTGTATGATATTAAAAATACGATTCAAAAGGATAACGCATTGGTAAATCTCTTAACGGTACTTACGATTGCACTTGTCCTTATTGTGACATTCAAGTCAATCTCGTATCCTATCGTGTTATTGCTTACGATTCAGACTGCTGTTTGGATCAATCTCTCTGTCCCATATTTTACAGATTCGTCATTGGTGTATGTTGGTTACTTGATCATTAGTACGGTACAGCTTGCCGCAACAGTCGATTATGCGATTCTTTTGACCGAAGACTACACAACGAATCGAAAGCACATGTCTGCACGTAAAGCGATTAAGAAAACACTTGATGAGAAGATTTTCTCAATTGGGATTTCGGCAGCGATTTTATCGAGTGTAGGCTTTATTTTAGCGTTTACCTCATCAAATCCAATCGTATCGTCAATTGGACTGCTGCTAGGAAGAGGAGCCTTGCTTGCGTTCATCATGGTCGTATTTTTCCTACCAGCTCTTGTATTGGTTTTTGATAAGGTCATTGAGAAAACTACATGGAAAGCAAAACATTATAAGGAGAAATGAGGATGAAGAGAATACACAAAGTACTATTAATCTTACTTACTATCACTCTCGTTTTGCCGTCATTTCTTGTCACTGCTGCTTCGACCGAAGGAATGATCTCCACGAAAGATGAGGTCGTGTATGCAACGCTGAGTGCCAATGGGAAGCAGCAAGATTTATATGTGGTAAACACATTGGATATTGAAAAAGCTGGGAAGATTATTGATTATGGATCTTATTCAGCAATAAAAAACTTAACAGACTTCTCTGAGATTCTCCAAAAAGAGAGCACAATAGAAATGGAAGCACCTGAGGGGAAATTCTATTATCAAGGCTCAATCGATGAAAAAGCACTCCCTTGGAATATTGATGTTTCATATATATTAGACGGTAAAGAAATGGCAGCTAAAGAACTAGTTGGTCAAGACGGAAAAATTGAAATACGAATTAATACTTCTGCTAATAAAGAAGTGAATCCGGTCTTCTTTACAAATTATTTACTGCAAATTTCATTAACACTTGATCCAGCTCTTTACACAAATATTGAAGCTGAAAAAGGAATGCTTGCTAATGCAGGGAAGAACAAACAAGTTACGTTTACTGTAATGCCTGAAAAAGAGGAAGAATTCGTACTTCAAGCAGATGTAGTCGATTTTGAGCTTGATGGTATTAACATCACAGGTGTTCCATCATCGATGTCGATTGATGCACCTGAAATCAATGAAATGACAGAAGACATGTCCTCTTTAACAGACGGCATTAAGCAGCTTCATGATGGAGTAGGAGAATTAAAGAATGGCGTTTCTAAGCTAAATAGTGGTGTGCTGGAGCTTCAAAACGGTTCTGTTCAATACAATAAAGGTATGACTGATATTAGCAGAGCTTCCTCTGGTCTTGTCAATGGCTCGAATGAAATTGGGAAAGCTCTTGAACAGATAAGCAAGTCCCTAAATGCTGGAACTGAAGATGTGAATCTTGGTGATCTTGAAAAATTAACTGCTGGACTTCAGCAAATTTCATTAAGTTTACAAGGGACAGTATCAGAAATAGCCAAGCTTAAGGAAGGTTATGCGAGTGCTTACGGTGCATTAGACAAAGCAATAGCGGCTATCCCAGCAGCAACAATTACACAAGAACAAATTCAAGAGCTACAAAAGAGCGGAGCAAATCAGGAAGTTGTCAATCAACTTCTGAACACATATACGGCAGCACAAACGGCTAAAGGAACTTATTCTCAGGTTAAAGATGGGTTTACCGCAGTAGACGGTGCCTTAGCGGGGTTAATGACTGGACTTACCGAGGTGGCAACAAATCTCGATACTTTGGCAACCGAGGTTTCAGCATCATTAAAAGCATCAGGTGCTACAGAATCTCTTGCTCAATTACAGCAAGGACTTGCTGCATTATCCGCCAATTATCAAACATTTCATTCAGGATTGGTGGAATACACAGGTGGAGTCGGTCAGTTATCGAAATCCTATCAAAAAATGCATCAGGGAATTGTGAAATTGTCACGTGGTACCGGTGAACTTGACAGCGGTGTAGGTGAATTACACAATGGTACTCGAGAATTATATGAGTCTACGAGTGATTTACCAGAACAAATGAAGGAAGAAGTCGACCGCATGATATCTGAGTACGATAAATCAGATTTCGAAGCTGTCTCGTTTGTATCGGAACAAAACAAAAACGTTAACCTCGTCCAATTCGTCATAAAAACGGAAAGCATAAAAATCGAAGAACCAAAGACAAAAGAAATCGAAGAAAAAGAAGTCAAAGGCTTCTGGGCGAAGTTGCTCGATTTGTTTAAATAGGAATGATTTAAAGGGTGTCAGTAAACTGGCACCTTTTTGTTTTCGCAAATTAATGTTAAAGTTAGAAGGAAGTCAAAAATGAGGTAGGGCAAACAACATGATTGAAATAAAAAAATCTTTACTAAGTGACGGGGAATTCAATAGAGGGGTATTTGCTACAATGGATATTAAAAAAGGACAACTCATCCATGAAGCACCCGTGATCTCATATCCGAATGACCAGCACGAGCACATTGAAAAAACATTACTCGCTGATTACGCTTTTGAGTATGGAATTAATCATACGGCAATCCTTCTCGGGTATGGAATGCTATTTAATCATTCCTATGAACCGAATGCCGTTTATGATATTAACTTTGATAATCACACCTTTGATTTCTATGCGTACAAAGACATAAAAGCAGGCGAAGAAATCCTAATCAACTACAACGGCGAAGTCGACGACAAAACAAAACTATGGTTCAATGAAGAATAATGGGACACAGGGACTGGTCCCTCGTCCCAGTTCCATTTTTTTGGTGGCAGTAGCGAACTAATCTGAGCAAAAAATTAAATCATCATAACTCTAGAAGCAGTGTATTTCGTAAGTAAATACACTGCTTTTTGCATTTTCAAAAGTCCTTTAGTAATTTTGATGGTTTTGGAAAAGATATGAATGCAAATTACAGGAGGTGTATGACATGAGCGATGTCTATCGAGATAAAATAGTTGTTAAAGATGAAAACGGCGAAGAAAAGGAATTTTCAATTGAGGCCTTATTCGATATGAAGGAAAAAACATTTGCATTGTTACACTCTGAACAGGACCAAAATAATACATTTGTGATGCAGGTAGAAAATACGGAAGATGGTCAGTTTTTAACAGGAATAAGCGATCCATCAGAACGTGATATGGTGTTAGATGCCTATGAGATTGCTGTCGATGCTAATCCAGCGGAGTAAGAATCAGCTATGGAAAACAAGATTTTTGATGTGATTGATCCACAAATAAGTAAACAAATAGAGGAAGAAATGAAAGGGTTAACCTTCACAAAAAACTTTCGATCTCCTTCTGCAGAGGAATGGTATGTTTTTTTACCGAGCTATAGGGACCCGATTACTGGTGGTGCAGCAGGCAAGGTCATTATCCACTATAACCTATATGATACAAAGGAAATATTCATCAATACCACGATTATATTTGACGATCCTGCCTTACATAAAGAGTCACTTCATCAGCTCGTTTATGCCATTTCCGATGAACTTGTAAATCGACTAGTTGGTTATGCTGATACGTTGCTCTCTGTTCATTCAGGCGAGAATTCATATCAGGCAGAATACAAAAACTAACTAAGGGGGCTCATATGGTAGATAAAATGATACAAGCGATCCAACAACATTCAATTCCAGTAACAAATTTTAAAAATGATCTTACCCCACTTGTTAAAGCGATAACAAATCACAAATACATACTGTTGGGCGAGTCCTCACATGGTACATCTGAGTTTTATAAAATGCGCGCAGAACTCACCAAAAGATTAATCATTGAAAAAGAGTTTACATTTATTGCGGTTGAAGGCGATTGGCCAGCATGCCAACAGGTCAATAGCTATATTAAAGGCTACTCAAATGAATTCAATAATGCCCGAGATGTTCTAGCTTCTTTTAAACGTTGGCCAACCTGGATGTGGGCAAATGAAGAAATAATTGATCTAATTGAATGGTTAAAAGAATTTAACCACGGAAAACCGAATGAAAAAAAGATTGGATTTTATGGAATTGATATCTATAGTTTGTGGGAATCAATGGATGAAATCCTAAAGTATCTAGAAAAAAGAAACTCACCTGATCTTGAGGTCGCGAGAAAAGCTTTCGCCTGTTTTGAACCCTTTCATCGAGAAGCGGAAAAGTATGCTTTGTCTTCTTCTTTCTATAATGAAGGATGTCATGAAGAGGTCATACAGCTTTTGACGGAACTTATGGCGAACAAACATGCCTATCAGGATTCACAGGAAAGCAGTTTAAACCTAGAAGTAAACGCACTGATTGCGGCGAATGCTGAAAATTATTATACAACGATGATGACGAACGACAATGAATCGTGGAATATCAGAGATCGTCACATGGTTGAGGTTATACGAAAAATTGATACTTTCTATCACCATCTTTCCAAAGGAATCATTTGGGAACATAATACACATGTCGGGGATGCAAGAGCCACTGATATGACAAATGAAGGAATCGTAAATGTAGGACAACTTATAAGGGAAGAAATAGGTAGTGAAAATGTGTTTATTGTTGGTTTCGGTACACATCATGGAACGGTGATTGCAGCTAGTGAATGGGGTGTGGATTTTGAAAGAATGAATACCCCTCCCGCCGTTGCTGGCAGCTGGGAAGATCTCCTGTATAAAGCGGGAGCATACGATAAGATTCTTGTTTTTACTGAGAAAAATAGAAATTTATTTAAAAAAGAACTTGGGCACCGTGCAATTGGCGTTGTCTACAATCCGCAGTATGAGCATTATGGTAACTATGTCCCAACTGTGATATCTGAGCGGTATGATGCGTTTGTCTTTATAAATAACACAAAAGCTTTAACACCATTAGAAATAACAGGTGTGTTAATCTAAATCTATTCAGCCGATGACTCCATGAAAAGGGTTCATCGGCTTTTTCTTTTGAAATGAATACAATCTAGTTTTTATTGTTATTTTTTTCAAAAAAATAGTAGAAAAATACATTTTTAGAGTGTAAAATATAAAAGCAAAAATTAGTTTTGGTGAACGAATTCAGCATCTACATCCATTTTGAAAACAGGAGGGAACCAAGAACAAGTATTATTTCTGTTTACTATCAATCTAATATTTACAAATCTAAATTTCTGAAGAGGTTGATGAAAGTTGACAATGGATGCTACAGATTTACCAACAAAAGAGCCAACCATTTTTACTCACATAGGCAATAAAATCATAACAGAGGACCGGGAGATCAAGATTATTGCTAGGTTGGAAGAGCCATTAATCGTAATCTTAGGTAATGTATTAAGTGATGAAGAATGTGATGAGTTAATTAGCTTGTCTAAGGACAAAATAAATCGTTCAAAAATTAGCAATGCACGCGTAGATAATATGAGAACTAGTAGTAGTACCTTCCTAGAAGAAAGTGAAAATATCATTGTTACTAGAATTGAAAAAAGAATCTCACAGATTATGAATATACCAACTCAACATGGAGAAGGTCTTCAAATCCTTAATTATCAAATTGGGCAAGAATATAAAGCTCATTTTGACTTTTTCACATCTACCAATAAGGTGATAAACAACCCTAGAATCAGTACAATGGTCATGTATTTAAGCGATGTGGAACATGGCGGGGAAACGTATTTTCCAAAGTTGAATTTTTCAGTATCTCCACAAAAGGGGATGGCTGTGTACTTTGAATACTTTTATAATGACCATGACTTGAATGAACAAACCTTACATGGTGGGGCGCCAGTTATCGTTGGTGATAAGTGGGCTGCAACACAATGGATGAGAAGGAAAAGTGTTAAATAGTGATATAATAGTAAAAAGTAATCTAAAAGCAAGGGCGATACTTCAAGTAGGAGATCGCTCTTTCTTATAGTTTTTTTAGGGGAGTGATTATAATGGCCTTACTCAATGTAAAATATCATTCTGAAATACTAGGCATGCCCGTCGAAATGGCCGTTCTATTGCCACAGTCATTTACTGAAAATCGTCAAACCTTTCCAACTCTTTATCTATTACATGAGATGGGGGAAGGTCACACCTCATGGTTACGAAAAACAAGCCTAGAAAGATATATTGATGATCTTTCACTCGCAGTGGTCATGCCATCCGGCCATACATGTTACTACACGGATATGTATCATGGAAAGCCGTATTTTACTTTTATCACCGAGGAATTGCCTGCAATTTGCGAAAACATGTTTCCGCTTTCTCAATCTAAGAACGAACGTATTATTGCTGGAAATGGTATTGGGGGCTATGGAGCATTAAAAGCAGGATTATCGGCTTCACTTACGTTTAGTATGGCTGCTTCCTTTTCAAGTCCAGTAGACATAATGGGGATTGTTAACCGCTTAGATAAACAGAAAGCCGTAGATATTTACGGACGAGTTGATGAGATAAGTACTAGCACAGAAAATTTATATGTAGCAGCAGAAACTTTACTAAACTTGAACAAACCACTTCCAGAATTCTATTTATCTTGTAATGCAGAAAATGCTTTACTTGAAGAAAACGAATCCTTCAATACATACCTGTCAAATCTCGGAGTAAAGACAACCTTTGAAAAAACAATTGATGAACAGACTGATTGGAAGCATTGGGATCATTCGTTAGAAAAATTTATTTCATGGTTAACCTTAGCGAAACCAGATCTTACGAGAAGGGGGAAATGAACATGGCGCTAATTGAAACTTATGTGTATTCAGAAGTGCTTGGAATGGAAGTTACGTTAAATGTCATTCTTCCTCAGCAAAGGCAACCCTATCAAGAAGAACAAAAACTTAAGGTATTATGGCTTCTTCACGGTGGTTCTGGTGATGCATCTGCTTGGCTGCGAATGAGTAATATCGAAAAGTATGCGATTAAATTTGGAATTGCTGTAATTATGCCTGGAGGAATGAATTCTTGTTTTACAGACATGGAACATGGTGGGAAATTTTTCACCTATATGGCAGAAGAACTTCCGGGTCTTATCCGTCATTTGTTTCCACGCCTGTCCACAGACCGTGATGATCATTACATATCAGGCTTTTCGAATGGTGGGTATGGCTGTTTGCGGATTGGTTTAGCACGACCCGATCTTTATGCTGCTATCGGTGCCTTTTCAGCTGGAAATAAGGCTGATGTTCCATTTAATAATGATGGTTCTAAGAAAGCACAAGGGCGTATTGAGATCTTCGGTGACGGTGATATAAAAAATACGGATCATGATCTTGAGTATTTAGCGATTGAAGCAGCAAAGTCAAGTCAAGCTCTTCCTAAAATCTATCATGCTTGCGGAAGTGAGGATCCTTGGTTAGATTTAAATGATAAGGTACGGGACTTTTTCAATAGTCTTAGTGATTTCTATGACTATAGCTACCATGTATCTGAAGGCTATGGTCATACATGGGAATTTTGGGATATGGAAATTCAACGTTTTTTAGAAACTCTTTCTCTTAAACAGGATGACACAAGATATATTGGAATTTAAAAATTCAAGACGCACAAAACAAAGCCTGCACATCAATGCAGGCTTTGTACGTTATTATTTCTTTTGATAAGCCGCTGTAAATTCTTCCATGATTTTGTCTCCGCCTTGCTTTACCCATTCATTAACCGCAGCTTCAAACCCATCTTTATCAAGCTGTCCAATAATATATTGGTATGTCGCGTCATCAATGATTTTTTGTAACATCATACTTTTTTCATTGAAGGTAGGGGAGTGTAGACCAACCGTTGGGTCAGGAATTAAGTATTGCTCATTATCAATAAATAGTTCCTCAGCTTTTGCCATCGGTTCATAATCATATTTTGCTTTTAATCGACCATTCGTTTCCTGCTCGGCAATTTCTAGCGTTTGAATTGGTAAAACTTCTTTGTCAAATAAGTTTTGGTCTTTAATGATGACCTCATTATTTTCAACTGTGTAATGCTCACCTTCAATTCCCCAGAATACGAGATTGGCTCCTTCAGGTGTCATGAGATAATCATAGAAGCTAAGCGCTTTTTTCAATTCTTCTTCTGTTTTAATTGAAGATTTAGGGAAGAGAATTGCATTTCCATAGCCCGGTAATGACCACACCGTAAATTTTCCATCAGGGCCAGCTACTTGGTTGTGAACATCAAGTACTGCATCTGGATTATTGGCAACTGTGTCTAAATAAAGGGATTGTACGTCACCCATTGAGCCAACGTATACGCCTGCATTACCATTCTTAAGTAAACCTTGCTGGTCAGTTTTACTTGTAACAGGGAAATCCTTATTTATGTAACCTTTTTCATGTAAGCCTCTAAAGAAATCAAGTGTTTGCATGTATTCTGGGAACATAAATTCTGGTTTGATTTCTCCGTTCTCTACACCGAAGTTGGTTGGTGTATGGAACCAAGAAGCGACCGTTTTAAACGCACCAAAAATTAATTCGTTGCGATCGGTTAAACCAAATGTATCATCTTTTCCATTCCCATCAGGATCTTCTTCCGTAAATGCGCGTAGCATTTCATAAAATTCGTCGGTATTTTTTGGAGCGGATAAGCCAAGCTTCTCAGCCCAATCCTTTCTATATATCATTCCTTGACGAGAGAGAGGTTTTCCTTCATAAATCATATAGATCTTTCCATCAACCTTCGTATTTTCAACAACCTCGTCCTTCATTTTAGCCAAGTTTTCAAATTCATCTAAATATGGACCAATTTCCCAAAACTGACCATCTTGAATTGCTTCATGGTATTGAGTAAGCATGTCTAAGTCTAAAACAACAGAGTCTGGGAATGAACCTGAGCCAAATAAGGCATTTACTTTTTCTACATAAGTTGTTGAGGGTACGAATTGGATATCCAGTTTCATGTCTGTTTTTTCTTCGAGGATTTCTAAAATCTTTTTGTTAGGGACTTCTGGTGAGTGGAGTTTAACCATAGCTGAAAGTGTAAATTCTTCGTCAGAACCTTTTGAAGCGCTTTCACCACTGCAAGCAGTAAGTGAACCAATACCTAGTGTAGCAGCACAAAGAAGAGAAAAAACTTTTCCGGGCTTTTTCATTACATCAACCTCCTACGTTTAAGTGATATTTGATATATCATGTTTTTTATCATAATGGATGATGGTTGATTAGTAAATACCTTTTTGAGAATTTTTTAACTTTTTAAAATTATCGATAGATTGTTCGTAGCTAAAATCCTTTAGTATCAAAGGTTGTACAAGCTTTTAAGTCTTTAAAATCCAGTTATCACTGTGTTGACAACGATTTCATAATCGATTTAAATTATAAGAAATATGATATATCTTCTAGATTAAGATTTACATAAAATTGGAGGGAATTGTATGACGTATCAATTAGTAGAAAAACTTAAACAAGACTATATGAAGCAAGAGGGTAAATGGTTTACACATCGTTGGCATTACATCGAATCATGTATTTTAAAAGCTTATCTTGATAGTTATGAGCTAACAGTTGATGAGAGTGAGTATCAATTTGTAAAGGATTTTATTGACAGACTTTATAATGATGAGGGAGAAATTGAACAGATTGATACTCAATACTACAACATCGATCAAATTCGGATGGCAAACGTTTTATTTACACTTTTTAATAGAGAAGGAGATTTAAAGTATAAAAAGGTTTTAGATATATTGTATACACAGTTGCAAACGTATCCTCGTACAAAAAGCGGGAACTTCTGGCACAAAACGAATTATGAAAATCAAATTTGGCTAGATGGGCTATATATGGGGCAACCATTCTATGTAAGATATATCAAGGAGTTCCAAGAGGAGAAAGATTTCACGGATACAATCGAGCAATTCAAAAACGTTCGCAAGTTTTTATTTGATGATCAAACAAAACTATACGTTCATGCCTATGATGAGAGCCGTAGTATGTTTTGGTGCGATAAGGAAACGGGTCACTCACCACATGTTTGGAGTAGGGCAGTTGGTTGGTATGCAATGGCTTTAGTGGATGTACTTGAATTATTAGAGGGAGAAAATGTTGATTCAGACGAGCTAAAAAGCATTTTAAAAGAAACAATCGATGGAATGTTACCTTATCAGCAGCCAAATGGAATGTGGTATCAAGTAGTGGAACATCCTGGTGAGGAAGGGAATTACTTAGAGACAAGCGGAACAACCATGATGTCCTATGCCATTTTAAAAGCTGTACGCCTTGGGTATGTATCGAAAAGCTATGAAAAATATGGAGTATCTGCATTTGATGGAACAGTACAAACCTATATGCGCGAAGAAGATGGGGAAGTGTTCTTAGGTGGTATTTGCAGAAGTGCAGGTTTAGGAAAACACCCGGAATTAGGCAGAATACGTGATGGTAGCTATGACTATTATGTTCGTGGTGAGAAGGTTGTAGACAACAACGGACACGGTGTAGCACCCTTATTAATGGCTTATAATGAAATCGTCCAAATAAAATAATCTGAAATTTTATATTACTCATTATTTACAAAAAATAAAACAGGTGCTAATATATGATATATCAGATATCACAAAATTCAAAATATCCAAATTGGAGGTGGAAAAAATGAACGGTGAATTATTCTCTTTGAAAACAGAGCAGGTGAAATCCTTACGTGATGTTGTTCTTGAATCCATTCGTGAAGCGATTATCTCAGGACAATTCAAACCCGGTGATCATTTAAAAGAAAGGGAGCTCTCAGAAAAAATGGGGGTTAGTACCACTCCCATTAAAGAAGCGTTCCGTATGCTTAGCCAAGAAGGTCTTGTTGAAACCATTCCGAGAAAAGGAACATATGTATCAAGTCTAGCGGATGTTAATATTCAAGAAGTACAAATCTTAAGAGCTGGTGTTGAGGGAGTTTGTGCTAAGCTTGCTGCGATGAAGCTCAATGAAGTTCAGAAAATAGAATTACAGCAACAAATGGAGAAAATGGAGTACCTCTTGCAACAAAATGAAGTAGAACGATTGGTTGAGGAAAACACCAATTTCCACGGAATGATCAGATCTATTGCTGACAATCCGATGGTTACCCAAATTCTAGATAACATCGGATCGTTTGATAAAGCTTTTCGTAAAAGAGCCCTGAAGGAAAAAGGGGAGTTACGATCAGGTTATACCGAGCATCGCAAAATTGGTGATGCGATTATCTCAAAAAACCCAGAACTAGCTGAACATCTTATGAAAGAACATATTTTACGAACCTTGCATGATGTGTTAAATGGAACTACGTAAAAAATAATCAAGGATTAGAGGAGGAAAAGATGAATTACGCTGACTGGAAAGAAAAATTTGAAACCATTTCTGGCATTACCATTACCCCATTTAAAAAAGATTCAAGAGAAATCGATTGGGACGGAGTAAAAGAGAATGTTGAATTTCTCATCCAAAGGGGTGTGAAGGTCATTGTTCCTTGTGGAAATACAAGCGAATTTTACTCCCTTACTATTAAGGAAGCGAAAGAAGAGATTAAAAGAGTAGTAGAGTATGTAAATGGAAGAGCTGTTGTGCTAGCTGGGATTGGCTACTCTGTTGAAACGGCCATCGACATGGGAAATTACGCGAAAGCCGTTGGTGCTGATAGCGTCATGATTCATATGCCAATCCACCCTTATATTACAAACGAAGGCGCATATGAATACTTCAAATCGATCATTGAAGGTGTCGATTTACCATCTTGTATTTATTTTAAAGATCCCAATTTAAGTGATGATGTACTTGCCAAATTAGCCCCTTTAGAAAAACTTGTTGCAGTTAAATATGCTGTAAACGACCTCCCTAGATTTACTAACACTGTTCAAACTGTTTCACCCGAACATCATATTGCCTGGATTTGTGGAACGGCTGAGAAATGGGCACCATTTTTCTACAATGCCGGGGCAGTTGGTTTTACTTCAGGACTTGTTAATCTTTTTCCCGAAAAATCATTTGAAATGCTACATGCACTTAAGTCAAAAAATGAAGAAATTGTTTGGAAGGTATGGAAAGAGGTCGTACCTTTTGAAAATTTACGTGCGAAATACAATAGTGGAAATAATGTTGTTGTCATTAAAGAAGCAATGGAGCAAATCGGTTTAAATGCTGGGATTACTAGACAACCCGTTTCCGCTCTTAATGAAGCAGATCGTAAGGAACTAACTGAACTACTTGAATCATGGGGATTTATACCCAATCTCGTAAAATAGAAAGGGGAAAATTATGAGTCAAATTTATATGAATTTTATTGATGGCCAGTGGTGTCAATCCAGTAATGGTGAGTTTTTGGAGAGTCGTAATCCTGCCAATTTTTCTGAGAATGTAGGAAAGTTCCCTAGTTCAACCAAGGATGATGTCGACAATGTTGTGGTTGCTGCAAAAGAGGCATTGTCAAACTGGAAGGATCTTTCTGCGTTAGAGAGAGGCCACTTTCTACATAAGACAGCTGATATTTTAGAAAAGAAAGTAGATGAAATTGCGAGAACGGCAACACTTGAAATGGGAAAAACCTTAGCAGAAACAAAGGGTGAAGTGACAAGAGCCGTTCAGATTTTACGATATTATGCGCAAGAAGGTTATCGAAAAGTGGGGGATAACATCCCATCGGGCGGAAGTAAGAACCTATTATTTACAACACGTGTACCAGTAGGAGTAGTTGGAATCATCGCACCTTGGAATTTTCCAATTGCGATTCCGATCTGGAAAATCGCTCCGGCATTGGTGTATGGAAACACGGTCGTCTTAAAGCCTGCTTCTGAAACATCGATTACAGCGATTAAGATTATTGAAGCTTTTGCAGAAGCAGAGTTTCCAAAAGGTGTTATTAACATTGTAACGGGACGAGGTTCGGTTGTTGGTGACCATTTGATCAATCACCCTCATGTGAATGCCATCAGTTTTACAGGTTCTAATGAAGTCGGAAAAGTCGTAGCCTTAAGCTGTGTTGAACGAGGGGCAAAGTACCAGCTTGAAATGGGCGGGAAGAACCCAGCGATCATCCTTGATGATGCAGACCTAGAGCTAGCTGCAGAATTAACAGTAAGCGGGGCCATGAAACATACCGGACAAAAATGTACAGCGACAAGCCGAGCTTTTGTTCACGAAGCGGTGTATGAGGAATTTAAAACGAAAGTCCTAGAAAAGGTGGCTGCTATAAAAATAGGTTCCGGTTTAGAGGAGTCTACCTATATGGGTCCATTAGCATCAAAATCTCAACTCAATACCGTACTTCATTACTTAGAAGAAGGTAAAAAATCAGGGGCAACGTTACTTACGGGTGGAAAAGTGCCAGAGGGTAATGACTATCAAAACGGGTATTATGTGGAGCCTACTGTGTTTGAAAATGTGGACCATAAAAGTGCCATTGCACAAGAGGAAATTTTCGGCCCTGTACTATGTTTATTTAAGGTTGATAGCTTGCAAGAAGCGCTTGAAAAAGCAAATGATAGTAAATTCGGCTTATCAGCATCATTATTTACGAAAGATATTGGTAACGCCTTCACCTATATTAATGAAATTGATGCAGGCTTAATCAAAGTAAATGGTGAAAGTGCGGGTGTTGAATTACAGGCACCGTTTGGTGGCATGAAGCAATCTAGTTCCCATTCAAGAGAACAAGGTGAAGCGGCAAAAGAATTTTTCACTTCAATTAAAACAGTAACCATTACACCAGTATAAGAATCGTACATAGCAAGGTCTATAAAAATAGTAAAGTAGGGATGATGGTAAAATGAAAATAACAGATATTACATTAACAGTTGTTGGTATTCCACGTCATACCGGTTTTGTGAATAAGCATATTATTGTTAAGATTTTTTCTGACGAGGGGATCGTAGGGATTGGTGAGATGTCCGACTTTTCGCATCTCCCACGCTACGCACCCGATGTTGAGGATTTAACGAATGTCTTAAAGTCTATTCTGATTGGGGAAAATCCATTTGATATTATGAAGCTTAACCAAGAGCTTTCTGGTAATTTCCCTGAAGCTATGTATTATTATGAAAAGGGGAGCTTCATCCGTAATGGAGTCGATGTTGCCCTCTATGACCTATGTGCGAAGTACCTAGGTATTTCGGTTGCTGATATGCTTGGTGGTAGAATAAGAGAAAAAATTAAAGTATGCTACCCGATTTTCCGAATGAGATTTATGGAAGAGGTAGAAGAGAACATAGAGGTCGTACGTCAACGATTACACCAAGGATTTGATACATTCCGCTTATATGTTGGTAAGAATATTGACGCCGATGAAGCGTTTTTAGCAGCTGTTAAAAGCGAGTTTGGTAACGAAGTAAAAATCAAGTCCCTTGATTTTAGTCACTTACTCGATTGGAAAGCAACATTACAAGCAGTCAAACGACTAACCAAGTATGATTTAGGTCTTGAGATGATTGAAAGCCCTGCTTTTGCCAATGACTACGAGGGCTTGCATCATATACGGATGAGAACCGATTACCCAATCAGCGAACATGTTTGGTCCACGAAACATCAGTACGAAATGATCAAGCACGATTCAGTAGATATCTTTAATATATCGCCAATCTTTATTGGTGGATTAACCGCAGCAAAAAGAGCAGCGGCAGTTGCCGAAGTAGCTCGAAAAAGCGTCATCCTAGGTACCACACAAGAACTATCAATCGGTACTGCATCAATGGCTCATTTAGGAGCAAATCTAGTAAATCTGAATTATACGTCTGATCCAACAGGACCGGAACTCTATATCGGAGACGTCGTAAAAAATCGCATTCAATATCAAGACGGCTATCTCCATGTCCCAGACCGTAATGTACCTGGCCTAGGAATCGAACTAGACGAAAACCTAATCGAAACTTACCGCGTCAAGGACCTAAGCTGGGGCAACGTCTCCGTCCACCAACTCCAAGACCGCACCGCCCAAACCAAATAATTGGCATTGGCCAGGTCGGTCAGATGCAGTGGGTCAGAGGGACAGGTCCCTTATCCCATACATTAATTTCCATTTTGATAGAAAGAGGTTGCATAAATGCAGCCTCTTTATTATGATGTTTTGGCATTAACGCTAATTAGGCTTCATTTTGATTTAAAGTCTTATTTACGACAGAGTATCGGAAGAAAGACCTATTTTTATGAGTGAATTAGTTAAGTAGAATCAAAATAAGGAAGTTTTTACTAGCCTTCAAAACTTTGTAATCGCTTCCTAATATATAGAGAAAGGAGGTTCATTAACATTTTACTTTTACATAATTAAAGGGAGGTTTGTTGTTTGAGAGATAGAAACTTGAAGAAATCAATCATGCTCATATTTTGTTTTACTCTAATATTTGGTGTAATCGCTCCATTTACTACTGCTAATTCGCTACCTGTTTCTGCTGAAACGGTACAAATCGACGTGCCAAATGGTAGTTTCGAAGAAGTTGATAATCCACGGTGGAGTCTTGTAACCAATAATCCATCGACAAGTATTAGTTTTACTGATGAAAAAGCTCATACTGGAATCAGGAGCTTGCACTTTAAAGATGAAAATAGCAATAATCCAGGTGGGAATTTGCAGGTAACAAGCGAAAAAATCCCTGTTACAAAAGGTGTCTCCTATCTAGCGAAAGCATATGTGAACGTTGTTAGACAATCCCACAGTATTGGGTATGAGGTTCATTTTTATAACGGTGAAGGGCAAAGAGTAGGCAGTGCAACTTTTATTAATTTTGGTGCTGCTGTGTTAGGTAAAGACAAGTGGACTGAAATTCAAGTGCCTTTTGAGGTGCCAGAGGGAGCAACACAAGTTGAACTTCGTTTCAACTCGGGTCACCCTTCAATTACAGAGGCTTATTTTGATGATGTAACGATCGAAGGTACTTCTATTGAAGAGCCTCCAACTGACGATATCCATACGGAAGTATTGAATCCTAGCTTTGAAGAAGCGGTAGTTGATGGAAGCATTCCTGGTTGGAGATCCGAATTTGAGGGTCCAGGAATTAATGTAAGTACGGACCGAGCTCGTACTGGGGCACAATGCCTGCACTTACATGATACTACTGACCAATCGGGTGTAAGTGCTTTAAGTGACAAAATTGCAGTTGAAGCTGGTGCATCTTATTTATTAACGGTTTATTCAAATGTTGTTAGTCAGACCCATAACGTGGTAACTGAAATTCGTTATTTTGATGCGGATAATAATAGAATTACAGAACATCGAGAACTAAATGGGAACCTACCGAAAAATGAATGGACGGATTTAAAAGTATTTAGTGTAGTTCCAGATAATGCAGCGTATGCAAGACTAGCATTCTATTCGGGAGGAATTAGCTTTACAGAAGTCTATTTTGACGATGTTACCTTCGAAAAAGTGACGGATGATGGTAAATTTGAACGCGAATATACGGCTCCTATTAATCTAGGAGAGATGGTTCATGTCCAATTAGGACAAGCAGGAGCGATTCAGGAAAATAGCCTAGGTGAAAATGAAGTATATTATCATTCAAATGGCGCTCCAGGTACGTTTTCAGTATTGGATGCTGAGACGGGGGAACTAAAGTTTTCCAAAGTTATTCAGAATACCGAGGCAGTTTGGGCGATTACCATTGGTTCAGATAAAAATGTATACTTCGCTAGTACTTCTGACGGGAAGTTATACCGATATGTCCCAGAATTAAAAGTAGTTCAAGACCTTGGAGCCAATCCGTCCGCAGCTTGGGTATGGGATATCGAAGCAACAGATGATGGTAAAATTTATGGTGCCACATATCCTGGTTCTGGTGTATTCGAGTATGACACAGAAACTGGTAAATTCAAAGATTTTGGTAGTGTTTCAGACCAGGATTATGCACGTGGACTCGCTGTAGATGGGGATTATATTTACGTTGGAACTGGGACAATAAAACATTTGTATAAGATTAATAGACATACAGGTGAAAAAGAGGAGATTATTCTAGAAGGGCACTCAGGTGAGAATGGATTCATCCAAGATGTATGGGTTGTTAATGGGAAGCTTCTCGTGGCCGTTTCGACAGTTAGCATGATTGTCGTAAATCCAGAGACTTTGGAAGTTGAAGGTTCGTTCTCATTTAGTAATATGATTTCTGAACCAGATCCTAGTCAACCGAACATGATTTATTATAAAAATGGAACACAATTATTCAAATATGACCTTAATACAAACGTAGAAACACTAATCGAAGGTCTTCCAATTCTTCCGGATACTCCTCGAGTAAAGGACATGGCTTGGATTAAATTAACTACCGGTGAAACAGTATTAGCAATGGTCACACAATACGGAGAATATATGTTATATAATCCGGAAACAAATGAACTGAATTTCGTCATTTTAGATCTAGCTGCAACAGCAGTAGCGATTCAGTCACTTGAAACTGGCCCAGATGGAAAACTATATATGGGCGGCTATCAACGTGGTATGAGTGTATATAATCCGTTCACAAATGAAATCGAAGTCAATATTTCTTCCTTCGCTCAACCAGAGGGGATTGGCTTCTTGAATGATAAAGTGTATTTTGGCACATATGTCGGTGCGATTATGTACAGTTATGATCCAACTCTGCCTGTAGACTTAAATAGCAATCCACAGCTTGAATATGATATTAAGGATGAACAAGATCGTCCATTCGCGATTACGTCAGGGGATAACAAACTATTTGTTGGAACAATCCCTGATTATGGTGTACTAGGTGGGGCTCTAGCCATCTATGATGAGAATACTGGTGAATGGTTCCAACAACGAAATGTTGTTCAGGACCAAAGTATAATTAGTTTAGCTTATCATGATGGAAAATTATTTGGTGGTACTTCGGTATGGGGTGGTTTAGGAATCGATCCGAAAGCAACTGAAGCTAAGATTTTCGTATGGGATGTTGAGAAAGGTGAGAAGATTACAGAATTCACACCTGAGATTCCTGGAATTGATGTTACACCTCGCATGATTGGTGATTTATCAATCGGTCCAGATGGTTACTTATGGGGTGCTGTTGAAGGAACTATTTTTAAAATGGATCCAGAAACCTATGAAGTTGTGGATAGCAGAGTGATTCGACCAAGTTTATATAATAGTAGTAAATGGTTCCCTTACCAACTCGTTTGGGGTCCAGATGGCATGCTTTATACAACTTTATCTCGAAAACTAATTGCGATTGACCCTGAAACACTAAATTATAAAGTGCTTGCCGAAGATTTCGTAAACAGCATGACTCTAGGAAATGATGGAAGCATTTATTATGCAGTAGGTAGTGAGCTTCATAAAATTGCAGTGCCTGAAACAGATGCAACGTTAAAATCGATTTCAATAGATGGGGAAGCACTTGTAGGTTTTCAACCTGGTGCTACAAACTATACGTTGTATGGTAAGCAAACTGAAAATATAGTGGCCGAGGCTACTCAAGCAGGTAGCACTGTAGAAATCGTACATTCTACAGATAAGACTGAAATAAGAGTAACGGCAATAGATGGAAAATCATCCATAACGTATACAATTGTTTGGACAGATGAGCCAGAAGAACCTGGTAAACCAGGCAAGCCAGATAAACCTGGGAAACCAGATAAACCAGATAAACCAGGTAAGCCTGGTAAACCTGTTAAACCTGGGAAACCAGGGAAACCGGATAAACCTGGGAAACCTAACAACCCAGGAAAATCAAACAATCCTGGTAATTAAGGATCGTTCTAAGTTATGAATATTGTGTACTAACAAAAAAGCTAGAGGGAATGTTCCAATCCCCTCTAGTTTTTAATTATAATCTTGTATGTAACTATCTATATAAATATGCTTTTAAATAGATTTTTAGAATAAAGCCATTCACCATACCGAAAAATAGTGATAGCAATACTAAAAAAGCTAATAAAAGTGAAAATTATCCATTTGTGTATTGTTTTTAGGTGAGAAGACGAAAAAAGCATTCGCAAAAAAGAAATGTGTATGCTTTTTTATAGACTTAGAGTATTGAACCATTCGCAAGACCAAAAAAAGGTAGAAGCGATACTAAAAAGGCTAAAAAATTCAATAATTATCCATTTGTGTTTTGTTTTTATGTAATAAAACAATAAAAGCATACGAAAAAAGAGATGCGTATGCTTTTATATAAAATAAGAGTATAGAACAATGCGCAGAATCCAAGAAAAGGAAGAAATGATTTCAATAAAGCTAATTCGTTAGCAGATATAGTTTCGTTTTTGTGGAGAAACATTGTAGTTAGCATAAGAACTAGCATCCTTTTAATCGAGTAGACGGCATCAATGTATTCGTTACTATAACAACTTTTTTAAAATGGACACAAAATAATAAAGTAATGCACCCTTAATCGCAAACTTGACAATATCGATTGTCGTCGTTCGATTAAGAGTGCAAATTAATTGGGAGAGGACCTTTTTAATTCATTGATTATCTTTTAAATGCTTCTTCAATAGCTGTAACATTATTGAGTAATGTGATTTTGAGCGCGCGATCGATACTGCTATTGTCAAGTTGTTTACGGAAATCCTCAAGATGCTTTACTGCTTGTTCTTTCTTACCTTTATCGTAGTGCTGTTTTGCTTGGGCTAATCGGTTAGTTAATTGTTGAGCCACTGAATGTGGAATGCTTTCTGTTTTTTCAAGCTCATTGATTTGCTCAGCTAACGTTTCGGTTGTAACTTCGACTGTAACAACGACTGTATTCGTTTTGACTTGTTCGCCGTTGTATGAAATAGTTGCGTATATCTCTGTAGTTCCGGCATTTTTTCCACGAATTTTTCCATCCTGAAGGCTAACTGCATCTGTATTTGAATTAATCCAATCTATTTGAGCTCCTGCTAAATCGATTTTATTTCCGTTAGCAAGTGTAACAGTTAAATCAATTTCTTGCTCAGTACCTTGTAATATCATCTCACTATCGACTGTTAATGTTCCACTTTCAAGGGGAACAGTAAGCTGATATAAGTTATGATCTGCTGAATAGTAAACATTTCCTTCCTTATCTACATCCATTAAATTGACATTACCTGTAACCAATTGCTTGCTCTTCATTGTCTCTGGATCAATAACCGTTAATGTACGACCAGCTGTTGTGTATAAATATCCTAGGTTATCCCAACGAATGAAGAAAGGTCGCCATTGGCTTCCACGATTAACTCCTTTGTATAGTTGAGTACTTTTTACGATTTCTCGATTATCAGGATTCATGGCAAAAATCACAGTGTTAAAGGAACCAGCTTTATCTAATCCCCATGCTACACCCCAGATGTTACCATCGGGACCAACAGACAATTCACCAATCATTTCTGGCTTTTCTAAACCATCTACATGAAGGTCGAATGCTTCATGATTACCCATTGCCACATCATATTCGAACATTTTCGCTTTTGGTTCAGTTGGGTCAATACCTAGACCTCCAGAAATCGTAGAACCTCCAAAGACTTTTCCGTCATGATAAGCTAACCCAATGATACTTTGATTTTTAATGATATTTCGGATTGTATTCCATTTATTTGTTTTAGCATCATAGATGGTAAGCGCTCCACCTAATCTACCATAATCAGAAATGGTTCCAACAAAGAGTTTGTTATCTCCTGATGTAAAAGTGAAAGGTCTGCTTTGATCATCGTCGATGTCTTGTACCAACTCTGGATTTTCGCCGGCTTTACCACCCGAGAAGGTAAATGGTTGGTTTGGATCATATTTATATATTTTAGCGCCACCATATGTTCCTAAATAGACTTCGCCGTTTAAAAATCCTATTCCTTCAATTTGGTGTGGATCACGTTCCTGAAGGATGTATTGGTCAATCGAAGTATCAAAGACTCCAAAGGAACCTTGATAACCGCCCATATAGATTTTTTGGTCTTCACCAATCTCTAAGCTTTGCATTAAAAGTCCTTGCATATCGACTTCAGGGTAGCTGACTTTCACACTATTTGTAGTAGGGTCATAGATAGAATATTCAATTTGGTGATGTAAAATGGCTAATACATCTTTACCACCGCTATCCTTAATCCAACGCATCGCTTTGGCAGGAGTAGCAGGAAGTTGTACCGTCGGTTCTACTTTTGCTGTTTCATGTGTTGTCATATCATAGGTCCATAACTGCTGTGTATTTTTATTAATGTAATAAAGAATATTTTCATCATATGGGGAAGGGGATGAGATAAGCCCGTCAAAGGTATGCTCATCTTGCCAATCCATTGTATTCTTTTCTTCACCCGTTTCCTTGTCAATCGTTACCAATGAAGTTCCATAGGCAACAAAAATGTTATTTCCATATTCCCAAATATTTGAGATAGATGTCGATACACCTGTGATTGGTAATTGTATTTCCGTTCTTTCACCGGATGCAAGGTCCATTTTCATTAAATATGCTGTTGTACCCGTTCCGACATATAGACTTTCTTCCGTGATGCCAAGTCCACGTGCATATTGCTGACCCTCGTAAAAGGTGCCCAAATCTTTAAATTGAGCAGATTCAATATCGTATTCAAACACTTTTGCATTTGGATAGGTTGCCCCATAGATTTTTCCATCGTGTGAAGCCTCTAGTTGCCAAACCCAATTATCTGATGGATTTTTCCCAAGCTGTTCTAAACGTTTTTCCTTCACGACATATCTGTATAAAATGCCATTATAGGTACCTGCAAAATAGACATTTCCATCCGGGCCTACAACCATTGCCCACACAACATCACTTCCAGGCAAGGCTTCAGAAAATATTTTTTCACCTGTTTCAGCATCGGCAGCATAAAATGTTGCAGGTGAACCATTTGTTGCATAGTAGAGTTCACCATCTCCAATTGCTACCCCTTGAGATTTTGCTGCTAATGCAGCTGGCCCGTGATTAATAGGCTTTCCGTATTCAATTGGAAAGTCTAAAATATTCGATTCTTTCTCAAATAATTTAACATCATCATAGTATCCTTTCATATTAGATGTGGATGCTTGATAGATAAATATTTTTACTTTTTTAGCACCCGCAGGAGCAGTTGCCTCAATCTCCACAGTTTGCCACTTATTAAGTTCTTGTATATCGAAATACTTTACAGCGTTTGAAATATTTGTGCCATTTTCATCTATCCAGCGAAGCCAAATTCCTGGTTTCCCAGTTAATTCTTCGACATATAGCTGAGCATTTAATTTATATTGATTATCTGCTTTTATATCAATACCTTGACTGAACAAGCCAACAACCCCGTTATTATTGACAGCAAGACTCTGACTTCCGGTTTTTACAACTTCATCTGAAATACTCATTCCAGTCTTAAAGCCACCGGTCCAATACACCCAAGATGGCAGTTCAATTTCGGAGGCTGTTTTTGCCTCAAAATCACCATTCTCGACATTCAATTCCTTCCATTGATCATCTGCAGCTGATACATTCGGTTGCTGAAAATAGGGAAGAGTGGAGAAAACGAGTATTGTAGCAAGTAGTATAATAGAAAATAGTTTCAATTTTTCTTTCAAAGCATGTTCCTCCTGAATTCGTAATTATTACTGACAGGCAAAACGAAATTGCCTGTCAGTTTTTCAAATCAATCGTAATAGGAAAGATAGCAGTATAAATGCTATGCCTACTAATCTATCTTTCGTATTGATATAGCTTAGTTCCTCGAGCAAAATAAATATTTCCATCTGGATCCATTGCAAAAAGTTTTGTATCTTCTGCTAAGACTTCATGATCCAATGTATTAGGATTGATTCTAAAGATATCTCCGCGAGCTTGACCATATAAATAGCCATCATCAGCAAATTGTAGAAATCCTTCTCGCCATAAATGGCCTATCGAATTCCAATCAACTTGATACAATTCCTTCGTTTCAACGACCTGATTACTTGTCGTGTCGTATTTAAATAAGATGCCTGATGTAAGCCCCCATAGGTTTCCGTCATTATCAAAAGTTAGAGCGGAAATGGCTTTTTCACCAGGAACAGGAATGGTTTCAAATTGTTTTTCACCTGTTTGCACATTATAGACAAACAATTTCGCTTCTTCCTCAGTTGGAGCAATCCCTAGACCACCCCAAACAGAAGTGCCACCATAGAGAAGTCCATCCTGATAAGCCAATGAAATAACACTTTGATTTTCTACGATATTCCGTTGAAGAGTATAATCATTTGTTGCTGGATTAAATATCGTTAGTGCACCACCAAGTTGTCCATAATCCGGAACCGTTCCAATCGCCAATAAATCTCCAGCTGATGCTAAAGCAAAGGGACGATCCTGACCTTCCGATTTCAAGCCGAAATGTTCAACTGGATTAATACCCATTTCATAGTTTTCAGCAGGATCATAGGAATATAACAACCCACCAGGATAAATTCCCATATATAAACGATTTTGATGGGCAATCATTCCTTCGATTTGCCCAAGTCCTTTATTTTCAGTAACTTGACCGGTTTTATAATCATATTGGGCAAGCCCACCAGATAAATAGCCACCAACAAAAATATTGCCGTTTGGTCCTTGCGTTAGGGATTGGATACTAACAGGTTGACCACTCAATTGACCTTGTAAAATACGATGATTCCCAGTGATTGGATTATAGTGACGAATCTTTCCATCCCAAGCAATTGACACTAATGTCTTTCCAGGGAATTCACTGGTTTCAAATTTTGCCCAACCAAAATCTCTTGCAGAAAACAGATTGTCAAATCCAGTTGGTGTTAATTTTAAAGAGTTTAAATCATAAGAGTATAGTTGTTCGTTTTTGATAAAATAGACCAAGTTTCCAGGCCCTGGTTCGGAAACATCAAGTCCATTTGCACCATCAATTTCATCAACGATTTTCATTGTTTTTAAATCAAAAACGAGTATTGTATTACTGGAACCAGTTGCCCTAGCAAACATTTTATTGCCAATTACATCAATATCATATACATAGGTTCTTTCCGCATACTTTTCAGGTAGTGGAATCTCTACTTTTTCACCTGTATGTATATCAACTTCGATTAGATTTGCTCCTTGAGTTCCAAGTCCTACATAAATTTTGTTTTTATAAATATCAAGACCTCTAGCATATTGCTGGCCTTCCTTTACTTGACCATAATCACGAAACTTTTTAGTCTCAGGATCGTATTGAAATACTTTTCCGCTCGGAAAGGTTCCTCCATATATGCGACCGTCTTCATCTGATTTTAGACGCCATAAAAACGATTCACCTGGGATTGGTTTTCCTAGGTTTTCTACATGATCTGCACCTGGAACATATTTAAACAATGTGCCGTTAGAGTTTGTTCCGATATAGACATTTCCCTTAGGGTCAACTGTGACACCCCATGCACCACTAGCTCCATCAAGTGGAAAACTCGCAACACGCTCTCCCGTTTTTGCATCTAGAACATTAAATACAGCAGGGGAGCCGTTAGCCACCGCGTATACCCAATCTTCACCATTTGGACCTTTTCCATAATCAGCTGCGGGAACAGAAACTGAATTAAGAACAGTTCCAATCTCACGAATATTTCCCTCTTCAGCAAAGGTTTGATTATTACCAATTACACTGGAAAATAACGATAAGACTAAAACTGTGATCAAAGAATACATGATTGATTTTGTTTTCAGCGCTTTTCATCCTTTCATGTTTTGATAGGGAGGGAGGCATCAATTTGAAATAAATTCACTGTTGTTCCGCTCTCCTTTAATGAAACCGCACAAAATATAATTCCAAAATACACCTCCATTCTTTCACTCCATCACTCCCTTTGTGTAAAGGAGGGTGATAAACTATTAAAAATTTTCTGACTACATTAAAAGGATAATGAAAGAACTTAGTCTTTAAAATGACCATAATGATTTTAGGTCTATAGTAGGAGGGATGTAGAATCCTGTTATCATACGAAAGACGGGTTTAAGTATATTCACACTTAAAGACCGTTTTCAGACTTGTCTCACTTTTGTGAAATCAATACAATGAAGTAGATTTGTAGATATTAACGTTTCTATTTAGAAAGGGAGAGGGGTTATGTTTTTGGCGAGGAAAAGGAAGGTAACATTGTTAATGCTTTGTGTTTTGTTAACGCTTACAGGTTTATTTCAAGGAACACCACTATTTTTAGAAACAGTAAGTGCAGCTTCTACATCAAGTACGATATCAGTAAAGAATGGTAGTTTTGAAGAGCCTGTAGTCGATGGCAAAATCACGGGCTGGACATCATTATTTCAGACAGGGGATGGATTTACGTTTGAAGTATCAAAAGAACAAAGTGCAGTAGGAGAAAATAGTCTATATCTATCAGATACGATTAGGGGACAATCGGTAGGACTGCTAAGTGATCCTATTGCAGTTAAACCTGGTGATTCGTATACAGGAACAACTATGTTGTATTTAAAGGCTGATAGTACGGCAAGCTTCCGGATTCAATTTTACGATGAAAATAATAATCAAATTAAAACAGAAGAGTATGTAACACATAGTGAAACATCTAAGGGATTTCCCGTAGAGGAGTGGTCCAAGGTTGTAACGCCTACTGCCGTTGCACCTGGAGGAGCAAAATTTGCTAGAGTTGTCGTTTTTACTACAAGTTATGCAATTGCTCAAGCTTATTATGATGACGTGAAGGTGGTACATTCGCCTAATCAAGGAGACGGGGATGAACCACATACCCCAGACCCATTAAAGAATGGTAGTTTTGAAGAGCCTGTAGTCGATGGCACAATCACGGGCTGGACATCTATGTTCAAATCTGGAGAAGGACACAATTATGCTGTAACGAATGAACAAAGTGCAACCGGAGAATACAGCCTTTATCTTTCAGATGAGTATAGAGATAAATCAGTTGGTTTATTGAGTGACTCAGTTGAAGTTAAACCAGGGGATTTATATACCGGTACCGCTATGTTGTTCATGAAAGCGGATAGTACAGCTAGTATTCGTTTAGAGTTTTATGATGAAAAGAATAGTAAGATTCAAACTACTGAGTATGTAACACATAGTGAAACCTCAAAAGGCTTTCCAATCGAGCAATGGACAAAGGTCTCTACACCATCAGCTCCTGCACCAAGTAATGCGAAATATGCAAAAGTAGTCGTTTATACAACAAGCTATGCGATTGCACAGGCATACTTTGATGATGTAGCAATTGAGGGAGAAATAGTATTAGAACCAATCGGAAAAGATGTGCGAAATCCGAGTTTTGAAAAGCCTTTGTACAATGGGAACGTTCAATACTGGGAATCATTATTTAATGTTGGATCTGATTTTTATTATGAATTGAATAACGAAATTAGTGCTTCGGGTGATTATAGTCTGAAGATATATGACCAGGTAAGAAACGGGTCAGTAGCTTTAATTAGTGATTATGTTTCTGTTACTCCCGGAGATACGTACACAGGTTCCAGCAAGTTGTATCTCAAAGATGGTGGTACAGCAAGTATTGATATTCGTTTCTATAGTGAAGATGATGTTCGCATTGATGTAGGTGCAACTGAAATGCATTATGCATCTGGAAAAGACGTTCCGGTAGAGGAATGGAGCGATATTTATACCAGAGAAGTTGTTGCTCCGGATGATGCAGCTTATGCACGAATCGTCTTATATTCTACATCGTATCAAATTGCTGAAGCTTATTATGATGATGTAACTATACTACATGAGGCAGATCAATCACCAGCAAATCTGTCGATATCAGCTCCTGCACAAATCGCTGAAGGTGAGACCTTTACAGTTACGTTAGATGCTTCAAAAGTAAAAGAGCTTCATCATATTGAAGGGTATGTCTATTATGACCGGGAAAACCTACAATTTCTTGGCTATGAACCACTAGGGGATTTTGCAATAGATTCTTCTTCAGTAATCGTTGAGGAGTCTAACGGAAGATTGAGCGTTGTAGCTTCTACAAATCAAGAGCAACCTGTAAAATCTGACTCAAGTATTGTTCAGTTACAATTCAAAGCGGGTTCTGAGTCCGGGCAAGCTTGGACAGTCTTAAGTAAAGAAACAGTTATGAATAAAAAATTTCAGCTAGAACGGGATCAAACGTCTTTGATTACAATTGGCGAAATACATGAAAAACTTGGAAACTTGTCTTTTAGTCAGCCAGAAAATCTCCAACCGCCGATTGCTGATACAATTGGTTTGTTTGATGGAAGAACTGGTGTAGAAGACGGTGTTAATGTCATGTATACAACCGTTAAAGGAATTCCACCTGTATTCCATGTAATCAATATTGATGAGCACAAACTTATCCGCAGCTTACCTATGGAAGGGGCAGGAGATGTTTGGAGCCATACGGTTGTACCGAATGGTGACGTATATGTGGCTGCAGGTGGACAGTTGTGGGTGTATTCTCCTGTCACAAAGAATATTAAAAAGGTCTACACACACAGTACCGAGAATGTTTTTTGGGCACTTGAGCATGATGAAGAGGGCAATGTATATATAGCTACAGGTCCACTTGGGAAAATTATTAAGTATGATCCATCTACTCAAACAGCACATGATTATGGACGATTAATGGGTCATATTAGCCAAGAATATGTCCGTTCGATTGATTATAGCAATGGATATGTGTATGGCGGAACATCACTTGGAGAGATTTATAAACTCGATGTGAAATCAGGCGAGAAGGTTGAAATAGCTTCTCCTCTTAATGAAAAAGGCTATGTATATGATTTAGATATTGTCGATGACAGACTGTTAATTGCACGCTTTGAAACTTCACAAACAAGGTATGTGTATAATTTAGAGACGCAAAAATGGGAAGATATTAAAATTGAAAACAGTAGTTCCGGTCTCCATCTACCGAAAACTTCTTTTGATGGGAAAATTTACATGCCAGTTAACGGGAAAATAGCTTCCTTCGATGTCAATACTTTTGAGTTAGTTGAAATTGTTGATTTCGGAACAGGATTTAGAGGGGTAAATTGGGTAGAATCACCGGACCCTGAACTTCCAGGTGTAAGTTTGGTTACGATGAATTTTGCTGGGAGCTATATCTTTTTTAATCCGACTACTGGAAAAATAAAAACCATTACTAATTTCTTGCCGCCATCACCTTCTATCACTCACGTATTTAAGAAGGGGGCAAACGGAAAAGTTTATATTACAGGTATGCAGGCTTCAAAGGCAGCTGAATATGATGTGTTTACGAAAGAATTGAAGCTTTTTCCAATGGGGCAAGCTGGAGCAGTCATTCCTTATCAAGACAAAGTCTACTTCGGAGTTTATCCCGGAGGAGCATTTGAGGAATATATCCCAGCAAGCGGTGATAATCCTAAGAAACTATTTAATATAGGAGAAACACAAGACCGTCCAATCAGTGGAATTGACGTCGAAGGAAAAATCTATTTAGGATCGATCCCTGACTATGGAGAACTTGGTGGGGCATTAATGGTCTATGACACTGCTGGTGAATATCCAAATGAATCCTATAAAGTGCACCGTAATATCGTTGAAAATCAAAGCATCATTTCTTTAGCACATAAAGACGGAAAAATTTATGGTTCTACTAGTATTAATGGGGGATTAAGTTCTGAAACAACGGCGACTGAAGCTAAAATCTTCGTATGGGATATCAAAAATGAAAAGAAACTCAAAGAAATTTCTTTAGATATTCCTGGGCTTTATAGTCCTCCTGCAATTGGCGGACTTTCAATTGGTCCTGATGGGTTATTATGGGGAGCTGTAAATGGAATTGTGTTTGCGCTGGATCCTGAATCACTTGCTTTAATAAAGTATAAAAATCTATTCCCATCTGATGGTTCTTGGGGTCAATGGGGCGCTTATAATGTCGAATGGCATCAAGATATTCTTTACATGCAGCTTGGTCGCCGATTAGTAGCAATTGATCCGATCACCCTTGATTTTCATTACTTTGAGGATTCTGAAGCATTCACGATAGGAGAAGATGGACATCTTTATTATTCACCACGTTCTAATAGAACATTGATGTATAAGGTAAGCATTACTGATAAAACACATCCAGGACAATTACATCTTAATGGTCCGTTAAATATTGATAAAGGTGACATATTCGAGATAGAGCTCTACGCCAATCAGGTAAATCAACTTGATAAAGTGATAGCTCGACTTAATTATAATGCTAAAGACATAAAGTTCATTCAGGCAAAAGGAACTGGTTCATTTAGTGAAAAGGGTACAATATTTAAAGTGGCAAGGGAGTCTGGTAAGGTAAAGATTTCAGCTACATTGCCTACAGGAAAGTCACTCGAAAAAGATGGAAAAATTGCTGTACTTCGATTCAAAGCAAACAAAAAAATAGAAACAACTAGTATTTCTATTCTGGAAAAATCTAAGGTTTCTTCCTTAAATAGCAAAGATTTCTTAAATATTGAAGGGAGCCAAACAATTAGGGTGAGAGTTTTACCGTAACATGAAAAAAAGGACTACATTTCCCATTAAAATGTAGTCCTTCTCTTTATTTCTTCCCAAACGTTTCTTTCATTCGTAACACAGGGTCATCTTCAATTGAATCATCCCATTGTAGTACTTGTCCGTATGATAGTAATTCATTCTTTAATTGTTCATAAGAGATGCCTTGTACGGTTGTATTATTTTTATGGGCTAAAGCGGCTGCAGCTCCTGCTGATTGTCCTAAAATCATGAACACGGGCTCCATCCGTATAGAACCATAGGCAATATGTGAACTTGATAAACAAACAGGAACGAGTAAGTTTGTGCACTCTTCAGCTTTTGGACGAATTGAACGATAGGAGATTGGATAAGGTGATATCGGTACTTCAACATCACCTTCATTGTAGACTCGCCCATCAATAAGTAATCTTCTAACATGATGAGAATCCATTTGATAGGAAGCTAGTCCAATTGAGTCTTCCACCTTACGATCTCCCAAACAATTGTGGTCTGTCATCACATAATCCGATATCATTCTTCTTGCTTCACGAATATATAACTGGTGAGGCCAATGTCCAGTTTCTTCAAATTCATCTCGAGCTAATCCCCATTGAGAGACCTCGTCCCGAATCGCTTTTGGAACCTGATCATCATTAGCTAAAAAGTAGAGCATGCCGAGATTGTATGTAAAGTGATCTTGGAAGATTCTTTCACGAGTTTCAAAATCTCCTTCTGGCCATACATTATTCATTCCAATGTTATCCGTAGAGAATCCGCCGTAGTTATTTAAGTCCGTTTTTCCATTAGGTAACAAGGTATGAAGATTCATTGCATCCCATACCCCCGCATTGATATAACGTAATAACAACGCATAACGCTCGCGGTTATAGGAGGGAGGCTTCGGAAATACAACACGATTTTCAAGGTTTTTGGTTAAGCATATTCGAAAATTATAGGCTTGAATTCGCGTGTCACCCTGACCTTGATAGCCAAGAGTTTCATGAGTAGTTTCGGTAATACCAGGCAATACTCCACTTGACGTGTCACCTTCAACTACATACGGATCAATCCACTTTTCAAACTGATGGTGGGGGTGTCCAAATTGGATTCCATTATATCTCTCTTTGTAAGTGGCATTCGATTCTCTACCTACAAAGTAAGTAACACCTGCTTTGGCCATTACGTCACCCTCATAGCTAGTATCAATGAAAAAGTCGCCTATATATGAAGTTCCATCTTCCATAATTAACTCTGTTATTTTGCTATTCTCTTTTTTAACTTCAACTACATGCTGATTATAAACAACTTCAATATCGTTCTCCTTGAGCCATTTCTCAAATACATATTTGGCTGCCTTCGGTTCAAAGGTCCACTGTTCATTTGTATTGTAATAACTTCCTAATTCCTGAAAAAATTCTCTCGATAAACCACCAATTGCCTCTTTTGCACCAATATCAGAGGCTCCTAAACCACTTGCTGTAATTCCGCCAACATGTCTGCCAAATTCAGCAATGACAACAGAAAGTCCCATTCGTTTTGCCTGAATGGCCGCCGTAATTCCAGCGGGTGTTGCACCATAGATAATTAAATCTCTCGTGATTGTCTTTGGTTCACTAGCTTTCGGGGTAGGTACATAATAATATAACTGACTGAAATCCATTTTGTTGTCCTCCTTAGATGGAAAATTCCTACTATTTCTTCAAACTTACTTAAAGTGTAAAAGAATAGTAGGAATAATCAAGACTTTTAACGGACTTTAAATCTAGATATAAAATGTATCTGCATATTTGCCCACGAAAAAAAGAGTGTCCATTGATAGACCCTCTTAAACATACTGCTAATTTTAGTGATGAATAAAACTCTTTTTCTTGCTTTTTATTTTAATTAGGGCTCTGTTGCTACACCAAGTAATCGCAACGGCTAGTACACTTCCAGTAAACAATGGGATTATTCCAGGAATTAAGTTTATTATAATTCCAAGAAGCATACATGCTGTGAAAATGAGAATAGTTTCTAACACAGAGCTAGCTCCAATTAGGAATGATTGTTTAATATATTGAAAGAATTTCATTTTAAATTGTGTGTATATAGGAAAGAAATAGAGTAACGTTAGTAAATAACAAATTGCTAAAAACAAAAGGATTGGAAACAGCAACTGTAGCTTGTCCACATTCTTATATACAAACATAAAGTCATACACTAATACATAGCCTATCACGATAAAGAATAGGCCAAACTTGTTAAGTGAGATAAATTCTTTTCTAAAGGTTTTCCAAAATGAATGAAAGATACGATCAACTGGTTCGTTTTGCAGCCATTTTTGAACAATTGCAAACATGGCACCTGTCGCAGGGAATAAACCAAATACGCCTAATCCAACAATCGTAAAGCCAATCCACAGTAAATTTACATAAGCCGCTTTTACCATCCATACCGCATAATTATTAAATTTTTCCCAGCCACCCAATATATGCCACCTCATTATGATAAAAAATATGAACATGGATTTAATTAAAGACACTTAATAGACTTGTCACCTAATAAATTTCAAATAAAATAGAAAGTAAGTCAGAAAGATTAGTTGTATTATAACATGATTCAAACTGTTAGCGATTACATTTTTTGCAAAAGGAAAAGAGGTTGTCTCCTATAAAATGTTACTCGAAAGTGAAATGTAAAAAGATGAGGTGAATTAAATGGTTGAATACCGTTTACTAGAAGAAGGCGATTTTCAACAGGCAATTGAGTTGGCTGATAAAGTGTTTCGTAAGGAAGGTCACGTATCCATGGGGATTGCGTTTCCACAAGTTTTCTCACATGCCTTTCATCAATCCTATGGTGCATTTATGGATGGGACATTAGTTTCTTTTATTGGATTGGTACCATCTGTACTTCATATAGAAGGTGCGGAAGTTCAAGCTTATTCAATTGGTGCTGTTTGCACCGAGCCAGAATATAGGAAAAGAGGGTTAGCCAACACCCTTTTACAAATGATTTTTGATCATGTCAACAAAGCAGGTGCTTCCATTCTCTTTATTTCAGGAGATTTACCACTCTACATCAAACAAGGTTGTACATTTTATGGCAAGCTGAATCAATTTAAGCTTCATCAATATGACCTAAAATCGGAGAAGGCTTATCATGTTCGTGAGCTTCAGTCAATTGACTGGTTTCAAATGAGAAAACTAAGTCATAGTCGAACCATACGATATGAACAAAGTATATTTGAAATGGCTCAACTAAATGAGTCAGCGGGATTCGCTAGTATATTCAAAATGAAGCACAAGGTTCTTGTCGCTGAAGAGAACAAGGAAGTTAAAGCATTTTTAATTTTCGGAGTACCTTACCTGGAACAAGAAAATGTGGAATCTAGAATTATCGAGTGGGGAGGGGATCCCATAGCTATTGTGAGTTTGCTTAAAGAAGCATTTACATACGGGATTGAATCCTTAATATTTAATATACCTACTTATGAAAAAGAGTTGATACAAAAGCTTGATGACCCATTACTGGAAAAAGTAGAACAACCATTTCCAGGAACAATCAGGATTATGAATCTTGAGTTACTCTTGCAGCAGCTTGCCCCATATTTTAAAGATAAGCTACAGATTTCAGATCTAGATGAAAACAATAAACGTCTTACATATGCGATGGAATCTATTACGATCAGTAATCGGGACCTGGAAGAGTTGATCTTAAAAGGAAACAAAGATTTAGATTCATCAATACAGGAACTATTTCCGATTCCATATCCATTTCCACAAGGTTTGAATTATGTGTGATCGCTATTTAATTGTAAGGGCACTAAATTAATTCCAATTTTTTATTAAAGACAGTTTATAGACTTGTCACAATATTACAAACGAACTAGAATAAGGTTAGTAAAAGTATTTGAAATTGCAGAATTTTTTTAACATCTAATGTATAGGCTTTCAATTATGTGTGTTTTCAGACAAATGGTTTAGGTAAAGGGGGGATTGCTAAAAGATATAATGGTAGGTTTTTAGTCTTACAAATTTTATTTTTGAACTTAATAGGGGGTAATTCGTAGATGAAAAAGAAACGTTTTTCGTTCATGGCACTTTTGCTTTCAGGTAGCTTACTTTTTTCAGCTTGTAGTAATGACTCAAGTACAGAGCCTAAAAAAGAAGATGGAAAAGTTGATGGTGAAATCACAGTATGGGTACATCCATATACAGGTGATGCTACAAAAGAAGAGGAAATGTGGAAAGAAATCACTGCTAATTACAACAAAGAGTTTCCAGATGTAGAGGTAAATATAGAAACAATCCCATGGGCAAACCGAGACCAAAAAGTACTAACGGCTTTAGCAGCAAACAATGGGCCGGATGTATTCTATGCCATTCCTGACCAAATGCCACAATATGCAGATGTGGGAATGCTTCTAGAATTAGACCCATACTTAGAAGAATCTGATCTTGAAGGGTTTGTTGATACTGCATTAGTATCTACTACTTGGAAAGACAAGAAGTATGGATTACCAATCCTGCAAGAAGCTTATACATTCATTTATAATCTAGATGTCGTGAAAGCAATTGGTGAAGATCCAGCAAACCTTCCAAAAACATGGGAAGAATTTGAAGCATGGGCAGCAAAAGCAAAAGAAAAAGGTTTCTATGGATTAAACTATTTAGGAGGAGGTTCCATGAACGGAACAATCTATCCTTGGGTTTGGCAAGCTGGTGGAGATGTTGTAACAGATGAGAATGAAGTGTTAATCAATAGCCCTGAGAGTGTGAAAGCATTCGAGATGGTGAATAATTTCTATCAAAAAGGATATATTCCAGAAGATTCTATTACAGCAACCACACAAGATGAATTATGGTTCGCCGGAAAAATAATGGCACAACTTGGATCTGGAATAAGTATTACGATGATGGAAAAAGAAGGTAAATTCGATTTTGCTATTGCTCCACCTTTAACAGGTGAAAAGCAATTAACATATGGTACGACAGGAATGTTCGTTGTGCCTTCAAACAGTGATAATCCTGATGCAGCAGCAGAATTTGTAAAATCTGTTACGAATGCTGAAAACCAACGTATTTTCAATACGGTTACACAGTATATCCCAACTCAAGAAGAGTCAAAAGATATCTTTGATTCAAACAAATACATGAGCCAACTAGCAACATACACAGAATTTGCATTACCTGGTGTCATTCATCCAAAAGGCCGTGCAATCATGCCATTTATTCAAGCTGAAATACAAACAATGATGGCAGGAGAAAAAACTCCTCAAGAAGCAGCAGATGCAGCAGCTGAAGCAATTGAAGCTGAATTAGCTAAGCCGTAAACAAATAGCTTCTTACGAAAAGAGAGTTTTATTCCTAGGTGAATAAGACTCTCTATTTATTAAAAGGTCCTTTGTTTACAAAAACTTTTGTTAATTAATTAAGAAATAAGGTGATAGCTTGGAAAAGGTCATAGAAACTCATAACAAGGTACCTCTAGAAACTCTTAAAAAGGTCAAGCCTCCTTTAAAAAACAGGATAAAAGAAGAATTGAAAAAAAATGGTATTGTTTATATTGTACTGACACCAGTCTTAATCCATTTTTTAATCTTTCAAGTCATTTCATTTGTTTATAGCTTCGTTTTAACGTTTCTTAATTATCGAATTATTGGTACTTCCGAGTTCGTTGGATTACGAAACTGGAAGCAATTATTTGATGATCCGATTGCTTTAAAATCAATTTGGAACACTGTTTTATTTTCCTTCTATTATATAGTCCCTACAATGGCAATAGGTTTGATTCTAGCACTTGTCATAAAATCAGGAATTCGTTTTACGAAAATTTTTAAAGGGATATTTTTCCTACCTGTTGTAACATCATTCGTTGTTGTGGCAGGGATTTGGGAATGGTTGTTTTCAGGAACGGAATCAGGATTTATCAACTACCTTCTAAGCTTTATAGGTGTTGATGCCCAATTATTTTTATCTGATTCTTCACAAGCCCTAATTGTATTGGCTGGTTTGAGTATTTTCAAAGTATCTGGAAGTACAATGATTTATTATTTTGCAGGGCTACAGTCCATTCCAAAAGATATGTATGAAGCCGCAAAAATCGATGGTGCTTCACCTTTAAAATCCTTTTGGTTAATTACTTTCCCATTATTAAAACCAATTCATTTCTATGTGTTAATCATTACGACAATTGGTTCTTTCCAAATCTTTGATTCTGCATTCCTATTAACAAACGGGGGACCAAATTTCTCGACAAGTACCATAGTTTTTTATCTTTATCAAATAGGTTTCACGAATTTGAACTTTAGCTACGCAGCCGTTTTATCTTACGTATTATTCGCGATAATCTTAATCATATCGCTTATCCAGAGAAAATATTTTGGTAAAGATCAAGGGATCTATTAATAGTTGAGAGTTGTAAGGGAGATGAAAGAACTTGTTTACTAAAATAATAAAATATATTGTCACGATCTTCTTGGGGTTTTGCTTTCTCCTTCCATTTTTGATCATGGTGTTAAGTTCATTTAAAGAAACGACATTTGCAGCAATGGACCCATTATTTTGGATTCCTAGTGATCCGTCGATCAATAACTTTACGTACCTCTTTCGGAATGATAACTTCTTACGATGGATTATGAACTCTGTTGTTATAACTGTTATCCCGGTATTTTCACAAATGTTTTTTGCGGGGTTATTAGGCTATATATTTGCAAGAAAGCAATTCTATGGAAGGGAATTTATATTCTGGACATTCATGGCTGTCATCATGATTCCATCGCAATTGCTGATTATTCCGAAATTTATCATGTTTTCAAAATTTGGGTGGATTAATGAATATCAAGCGTTGATAGTTCCTGAGCTTTGGGCAATTATGGGTGTATTTTTAGTACGTCAATTTATGCAGGGCATTCCTATGGAATTAGATGAAGCAGCAAGGATGGATGGAGCAAACGATTTTCATGTTTTTCGAAAAATTTATATGCCATTAGCATTTCCATCCATTGCTACTGTTGGAACGTTCGCATTTGTAAGTAACTGGAACGATTTATTCCAACCACTTATTTATATGACAAATGAAAAAATGTATCCAATCACGGTTGGTTTAGCTTCTACGTTAAATAAAGAAGGGAACTTCGGAATTGAGATGGCAGGGTCGACTATCTCATTTATCCCGACTTTTCTAATTTTCTTGTTCTTCCAGAAGTATTTTACAGAAGGTATTCAGCTATCAGGACTTAAATAATTCTGCTTGTGTTTATAGGAGAGTTTCGATATGAGGGATATAAAAATAGGAATGATTGGGTTAGATACCTCACATGCATCTGCTTTTACGAAATTATTAAATGATCCGACCAACCCCTTTTATATAGAGGGTGCTGAGGTAACGGTAGCCTGTCCGGTCGGATCGTCTGATTTTGTGTTGAGTTATTCTCGAATAGAGGGGATAACAAAAGAAGTGGAACGATTTGGTGTTCAATTGGTTAAGACGATTGAGGAAGTAGCAGAGACATGTGATGCAATCCTATTAGAGTCTGTCGATGGTCGAGTTCATCTAGAACAGGTGAAGAAACTTGTAGGCTATCAAAAGCCACTATTTGTCGACAAACCATTTTGTCTATCTTCTTCAGAGGCTATTGAAATGGTAAAGCTTTCTGAACAATATGGTACTCCAATCATGAGTTCATCTGCATTACGATTTGCAGAAGAGGTAAGACAGGCACTTACGATTCAAGATAAAGGAAAAATTATTGGAGCCGACTGTTTTGGACCAATGGATATGGTCGACACTCAACCGGGATATTTTTGGTACGGGATCCATACGATTGAGATGCTTTATGCCATTTTAGGCTGTGGAGCGCAGCATGTTACTTCTGTATCTACTGCGGATTCTGATTTGATTGTTTCACAATGGGAGGATGGGCGAATAGGTACAGCAAGAGGGAGTAGAAGAGGAAATGGTGAATTCGGTGCAAACATTCATTTTGAAAAAGGCACTCATTATGTATCGATTTCTGCTTCCTCGAAACCCTTTTATGCTAGTTTATTAGAAGTAATTGTTCTCTTTATTAACAATGGCCAATCCAGCGTTCCCCTACATGAAACGCTAGAAATCATTCGCTTTATTGAAGCAGCAAATGAAAGTAAAGATACAGGAAAACGGGTGTATGTATAGTGAAAGTTACGATTACTATCGCAAAATAAAACAGCGGGTAAACCATTTTACCCGCCATTTTAGGTATTGTTCTTTATTCGTTTTCATCAATGATAAAGCTAAGCCTATAAATCCGTCTTGGTCTTCCTTTGTAGGTGATTTTTTCTTCGCCTACTATATCCACCAAGTTAGCATCCATCCATTTTAAAAGGATTCGATGGGCACTTCTTGTTGTAATGTTCAATGTGTCAGCTAACTCTTGAGCTGTATAATCAAATTTTTTATGACGTGCTACCCTTGCCATAAGCTTTGTCATATAGGCAGCAGACATTCCTGCTTTTTCTGCCTTTTGCAGCAGTTCTGCATCTGTAATAGATAGGTCATATTTTTCATACTGAGTATCGGTTATCATATCAACGGGACCAATTACACTTTGGTCTTCACGAACGATGTAACAAACATTTCCACCTAATTCTTTTGATTGTCGGAGTGCGAGTCTTGCGTGGTTACCAGCTTCAGCGGCCGTGAGACCAAAGCCAACACCAATGCTGATGGATACACCTAGCTCCGTTTTAATCGAATTTAGTAAAGGGATGAATTTATACCCACGTGTTTCTCTTTCGAAAATACCACGTGTGGTGATAAACGAAAATTCCTCTCCACCGGAATTAATCAAATGACCATCTAGGAGCTTTGTGTAATTTAACATGATTTGTTGGAATTTCAACTTAAATAATTGTACTTCATGTTCTGATGGATATTTTTCTGTAGCTTTATCAAACTTGTCAATATCAATGATCCCGAAAACGATTTGAGATTCTTTATGTTTACGAGCTTCTGTTGCAAGTAATGCACGTTCGAGGGAAACAATTAGGTCCTGATAAGTGGGTGTTACCCATTCATACGGAATAGACAATTCCGAAAGCTTTTGTGCGATTTCCTGAACCCCAGTAATGGCAATGGAACCATATTTCTGATAGTTGTCTTGGTGAAACTGAACAATTTCCTCGGAACAATCGGGCTGACTAGAATTGGGATAGGATGTACATACATAGTTCGTTTCGTCTAATTCATATAGGATCCGGCGAATATATTTTTCTTCAACCGTATCAATCGAGAAATGTTTAGTATCGTATTGATTATTAATCAGGAATAAAGACCGATAAAGCCCAGTTCCCATTATCGGAACGTAATGCGCTGGTATCGAAAAATTGTTAAGCTGTTTGGCTTTTAAATAAGTTGGAAATTCGGTAAATAAAAGAACTTCCACTTTATTGATCAAGGTTGTCATAATCTCCGGTTCAATAGAAGAGGGGGTTGAATGCAGAAATATTGGCTGAAAATTAGGGAATGCTTCAAGCGCTTTCATTATTTCCTTTTCAAGTGCTTCAGGACTAACAATGCCAATAATAATTTCAGTACCATGGTCTGATAATTGGTTTGTTTTCATCATTTCATCTCCAGTTAAAAGACATATTAAAGAAATGTCTCTTAATAATCTTATTACTAGATTAAGAGGAATTTTTCGAAATGTCAATCAATAATGAGTGTTTATTAAAAGACCTTTAAGTGACTTGTCTTTTAATAAAGCCAAAGATAAAATAAAGGTAATTCAGAATTATCAAATGCTTTTATGCGTTAGAGCAGGCAAAAAATTAGTTACTAGGAGGATTTAAATGGAAACGATTGCAGAATTAGAGGAGTTTATGTCTACACCTAGCAAAGAATTAGTAAAGGATCTCCAACAACTGGACGGAGATATTATGATTTTAGGTGTTAGTGGAAAAATGGGACCGACATTAGCTAAATTAGCAAAAAGAGCTGTAGAGCAGTCAGGTCAGTCTAAAAAAGTGATTGGTGTTGCAAGATTCTCAGATGAGAATTTAATAGATGAATTAGAAGCGTGTGGAATTGAAACAATTAAGGCTGACTTTTTGAAGGAAGAAGAACTTCAAAACCTACCAAATGTAAAGAACATTATCTTTATGGCAGGTACGAAATTCGGAACAGTTGGAAATGAGCATCGGACATGGGCCATGAACGCTTATCTTCCAGGACGTGTCGCAGAGAAGTTTAAAGATTCACGAATTGTGTCTTTTTCAACAGGTAATGTGTATCCACTCACATCTGTTTTAAGCAATGGTTGTACAGAGGATGTGACACCTAATCCCGTTGGTGAATATGCACAATCCTGTTTAGGTCGAGAACGAGTTTTAACTTATTTTTCACATAAAAACCAAACACCAATCGTTCACTTCCGATTAAACTATGCGATTGACCTACGATATGGAGTATTGCTTGAAATTGCAAAATCAGTACACCAAGGGAAACCAATCGATTTAACGATGGGTAATGTGAATGTGATCTGGCAGGGGGATGCAAATGAATATGCGATTCGCTCCTTATTACATACAAATTATCCACCAAAAATTATTAATGTAACAGGTCCTGAAACATTGTCAGTGAGATGGCTTGCAAAGGAATTTGGTAAACGAATGGAAAAGGAACCGGTATATGTGAATAGTGAAAGCCCAACTGCATTATTAAATAATGCATCTCAAGCACATAAATTATTTGGTTATCCAAAAGTTACCGTACAACAAATGATTGTTATGATTGCTGACTGGGTTGTTAGTGACGGTCATACGATCAATAAACCTACTCACTTCCAAGAAAGAGAAGGTGCATTTTAATGTTAAAAGAGGCTGTTAAGAAAAAGCTTCATGAAGGTACTGTGATACCAGCTCACCCACTAGCATTAACTGAAGATAGACAACTTGATGAAGCAGGGCAACGCGCCTTAACTCGCTACTATATCGATGCAGGTGTAGGTGGTATCGCAGTAGGAGTCCATACAACACAGTTTGAAATTCGAGACCCTGAGTTTAATCTTTATGAACGAGTACTAACAATCGCAATTGAAGAAACGAAACGTGCCAATGTTTCTGATGATTTTATTAAAGTGGCAGGAATTTGTGGACCTACTGAGCAGGCACTTAAAGAGGCAGCATTCAGTAAAGAGGTCGGCTATGACTTAGGACTATTGAGTATGGGTGGCTTAAACCATTTATCCGAGGATGAATTAATTGAGCGTGCTGAAAAAGTAGCAGAGGTTATTCCAGTATTCGGTTTTTATTTACAACCTGCAGTAGGTGGACGTATTTTCTCGTATGAATTTTGGGAACGCTTTGCTTCCATTCCAAATGTATACGCGATAAAAATAGCGCCATTTGATCGATATTGTTCAATTGACGTTGTTCGCGCGGTTTGCCATTCGCCTCGCAATGAGGAAATCGCTCTTTACACGGGTAATGATGATAACATCATAAATGATTTGTTAACAGCCTTTGAATTTACAGTTGGAGACAAGAAGGTAGAAAAGAGAATTGTCGGCGGTTTGCTGGGACATTGGTCTGTCTGGACAAAAACAGTCGTTGACACATTTGAGGAAATTAAAGTAGTAAGGGCTCAAAAATCAGTACCAAATGGGTTATTAACACTTGGTCAACAAATCACAGATGCGAATGCCGCAATATTTGATTCACGTAATCGCTTTAAGGGCAGTATAGCTGGCATTAATGAAATCTTAGCTAAACAAGGACTTCTTCAAGGAAATTGGTGTTTAGTTGATCGTGAAGTTTTAAGTCCGGGTCAAGCAGAAGAGTTAGACCGTATTTATACGAGCTACCCACACCTAAATGATGATGAATTTGTTAAAGCGAATTTATCTAAGTGGCTGTCTAAATAATTGACGGAAGAAGGATTTCAAATGAAAAGAATTGTAGCCAACAACAAGAAAGTTGAAATCATTGAGGATGAAGTACCAAGCATAGAAGGAAAGCCTTCCTATATTTTAGTTAAAACATTATATTCAGTCATTTCTCCAGGCACTGAATTATCGCTGCTAGCCATTAGTGATAAAAGACAGGTTCATCTTGGATACAGTGCAATGGGCGAGGTCGTTGAATGTGGTAGTGACATCACCGATGTGAAAAAAGGGGATCTTGTTGCTTGTTACGGTGCACCATATGTTCATCATGATGAATATCTGCTAGTTCCTAAAACCTTGTATGCTAAAGTTCCCGATACTGTTGATCCGAAAGAAGCAGCTCTAGGTGGACTTGGTGCGATTGCCATTCATGCCCTTCGGATTGCGAATCTTCAATTTGGTGAAACAGTCGTGATCGTAGGCTTAGGAGTTTTAGGGCAATTAATTGCCAAAATAGCCAATGCAGCAGCCTATAATGTGATCACGTATGATCTTCACGAAAGTCGAGTCGAAATGCTGAAGGAAGACAATATTAAATCATTTGCGACCGTTGAAGAGATGGAAGAAGCCATTCAGATTGATACGAAATCCCGCGGAGCAGATGCCGTACTACTATGTGCAGGAGGAAAGCGCTCTCCACTTACTCATGAATGTTTGAAATGGATACGTACCAAAGGCAAGGCTGTCATCATAGGTGATATTGAACCAGACTTTCCAAGAGACTTAATGTTTGGTAAAGAAGCTCAGTTACTCATTTCTCGAGCGGGCGGTCCTGGAAGATACGACAGTGTGTACGAGAAGGAAGCAATTGATTATCCATATGAATATGTTCGATGGACAGAAGGAAGGAACCTTGAAGAATATATTCGACTTATTAAAGAAAAACGGATTGATGTCAAACCGTTTCTATCAGAAGCAGTTGAATTTGAAGCTGCACCTCAAGAATTTGAAAAACTGTTAAACAAAGAATCTTCAACTCTTACAAAAATCATTAAGTTTTCGTAAAACGTTGAATTTGTCATAACAACGGAAAGGATTTTGATATCAAATGATGTGTAACCACTTTTACTTACATGGAAATGTTGTTACTGATAAGAGAATAGATAAAAATATAATCATTGAAATCAAAGATGGAAAAATCATTTTCGTTGGTAAGAAAAACATGGAGGATCTGCCCTACTACCAAGTAGAAGGGTGGATCTGTCCTGGTTTTATCGATACACATATACACGGTCTAAATGGTCAAGATTTTATGGATCGTACAAAGGAAGGTTTTTATCGCATTCAAAATGGGCTCCCATCCTTTGGTGTGACAAGTTTCTTGTCAACATCAAGGGCAGCCACATTAGAAGATATTAAAACCTTCCTTTTATTAAGTAAACAGATAGTAGCCGAAGAAAGTAGTGGTGCTCATCTTTTGGGTGTTCATTTAGAAGGACCATGGATTAATCAAAAATATAAAGGTGCTCAAAAAGCGGAGTACATACTAGAACCAGTTATAGAAGAAGTACAACCGCTCCTTCAATTGGCTGGTGATTTAATACGAATTGTAACATTAGCTCCTGAGCTCTCAAACGCAACCGATGTCATTCAATTATTAAGGGAAGAGAAGATTGCCATTTCTGCCGGACACACAGATGCATCATATGAGGAAATGGAAAAGGCGATTAAATACGGACTATCAAGAGTTACTCATTGTTTCAATGGAATGGGTCCGTTTACACATCGCAATTTAACAGCTGCGTTTGCAGCACTTGATTTACAAGAATTAAACTGTGAACTTATCGCAGATGGCTTTCATGTTCATGCAAAAATAATTGAACTCCTTTATAAAATGAAAGGAGTGGATCATATCACATTAATTTCAGATTGCACCGGAACCAATCAATTGCCAGATGGGTGTCATCAAATTGGTGGGAAGACAGTCTACAAAAGAGATGGAAAAGTATCATTAGCGAACGGAAGCCTCGCGGGGAGTTCGTTAACGCTAGACAAGGCAATTCAATATATCATTCACAATTGCCATATTCCAATCGAAGAAGCCGTGCAAATGGCTAGCTATAATCCAGCTATTGTATGCGGAGTTAGTGACCGTAAAGGCAGAATTGCCGTTGGATATGATGCTGATCTCGTTATTTTAACAAATGATTTAGAAGTAGCAAGCACAATTATAGATGGAAATTTTGTTTATCAACGTAATAAAAAGAATTTTTCCTGAGATAGATAATGAACTGTTACGTAAAAATCGAAAAGAGGTATCAAATATGCATATTAACTTATTGGGTGAAACAAAATCAATTATAAAAGGATTAGATTTACTAACCGAAGATCTGGGTATTGAATTGAATGGAAAAGGCTACCCGATTACCGTTATTCAGCGGGAAGGTCCGATCCATGTTAGCAATAAGGATGGAAAAGGTGAAATATATTATCAGGAAAAAATTCATTTCTATCGTGCAATGGGTGTGTGGTTAGAGAATTATCAAAAGAGTGTTGAATTTGAGCTAACTGAACAGCCTCATTTCCAAACAAGTGGTGTCATGCTGGATGTTTCTAGAAATGCCGTCTTAAAAGTAGATGAAGTTCAAGCATTTCTTAGAAAGCTCTCCATTATGGGATTAAACGTTGTCATGCTTTATACAGAGGATACGTATGAAGTACCCGATTATCCTTATTTCGGATATATGCGTGGTAGATACACAGAAGATGAACTAGAGACTTGTGATCAATATGCAGACGCTCTAGGAATTGAGATGATACCTTGTATCCAAACTCTAGCTCATTTAACAATGGCCTTGAAATGGGGATATGCGAAGGAAATTCGAGACACCGCTGACATTTTATTAGTAGGCGAATCAAAAACATACCAATTTATCGAAAGTATGATTAAGGCTGCATCGAAACCATTCAAATCCAATCGCATTCATATTGGAATGGATGAAGCGCACCAACTAGGGTTAGGTCGTTATTTGGATTTAAACGGATATGAAAATCGTTTTGAGATTATGAATAAGCATTTAGAACAGGTTGTATCAATTGCAGAGCGTCATGGGCTAAAACCAATGATTTGGAGTGATATGTATTTCCGCTTAGGATCAAAACATGGCGAATACTACGATGAAGATGTACATATTCCAGAAGAAGCGATAACTTCCATACCAAAAAATGTCGAACTTGTGTATTGGGATTATTATCATGCAGATGAAGAGTTTTATCGGACTTATATTCAGAAGCATAAAGAGTTAGGAAGAGATACTCTTTTTGCTGGTGGGGCATGGACATGGAATGGGATTTCTCCTAACTATGGGCGCGCATTTGCAACGACAGAAGCTGCTTTATCAGCTTGTAAAAAAGATGGATTACAAGAAGTTTTTACGACATTATGGGGCGACAACGGAGGGGAAACTCCACTTACAACCGCTTTACCAGTTATCCAGCTATATGCAGAAAATACCTATCACCAAACAGTAACAAAGGAGCATTTAGCCCAGCGTTTCCTTTTCTGCACGGGAAACCATTTAGAGGATTTTCTTGTTCTTAATCAATTAGATGAAACGCCTGGAGTAATGGAAAATAATCTGAACTCCTCAAATGCTTCTAAATTTTTATTATGGCAGGATCTTCTTATTGGTTTATTTGATGAAAATATCCGTGGACTTGAAATGAATGCCCATTATCAGAAGTTAATTCCTCTATTAATGGCAGCTAAGGATAGAAACCCTAATACATCGTTACTATTTGAATTCTATGAAAAGCTTGCAAGTGTACTTAGTCTTAAGTCGGAAATGGGGATTCATTTAAAAACAGCTTATGATAATGGTGATAAAGAAACGATGAAACTTCATCTAACCGAGTTACAAGAATTGACGAGAGAAATAAGTCTTCTGCATAGCAAGCATAGAGAAGTTTGGTTTTCGCTATATAAACCTTTTGGCTGGGAAATAATTGAATTCCGCTACGGGGGATTACTTGCCAGAATGGAAACATCTAAACTTCGAATTTCACATTGGCTTGAAGGTTTAATCGAGAGTATTGAAGAATTAGAGGAAAAAAGATTAGCTCATGATGGTCCAAATGGGATCCCTGAGGGTTCGTTAGGTAATCATTTCTACCATCGAATTGCTACAGCGGGCAATTTTAATTGGTAATATTGTACGGTTCATTAGGAGGGAAGACATATGCCGATTATTCAGTTTCCAAAAGGGATGAAATGGGGAACTGCGACTGCTGCTTATCAGGTTGAAGGCGCTGCTTTTGAAGATGGGCGAGGGTTATCCATTTGGGATACCTTTTCCCATACACCCGGAAAAGTAAAGAATAACGATAATGGTGATGTCGCATGTAATAGTTATCATCGTTATGAAGAAGATATCGAATTATTGGATGACTTAGGTACAAACGTGTATCGCTTTTCTGTTTCATGGCCAAGGATTTATCCGAATGGTCAAGGAGAACTAAATCAGAAAGGGTTGGACTATTACCATAAGCTAGTAAACTCTTTAGTGGATAAAGGAATTGAGCCAATGTTAACTCTTTATCATTGGGACCTGCCCCAAGCGCTACAGGATCTTGGCGGATGGGCAAACCGGAATACCATTGATGCATTTAGCCAATACGCTGAAACTATTTTTAAGGAATTCAATGGGAAGGTGAAATATTGGCAGACGATAAATGAGCCGTTATGTGCTGCCTTTTTATCGAATTATCGAGGTATTCATGCACCGGGTAATCAAGATCTACAACTTGCAATTGATGTTTCCCACCATTTGCTCCTAGCACATGGAAATACTGTTAAAATCTTTCGAGAACTAGGTACTGAAGGTCAGATAGGTACTGCAACAAATACCACCTGGAGAGAACCTTTTAGTAATCGGTTGGAAGATATCGAAGCTTGTAAAAGAGAGATTGGTCATAATATCGATTGGTTTTTAGATCCTATTTTTAAGGGAGAGTATCCACACTATTTAGTGGATTGGTTTAAAAAGAAAGGTGCACATCTTCATATTGAAGACGGAGACATGGAAATCATTCAACAGCCTATTGATTTTATAGGAGTAAACTATTATTCCGGTAATGTGGCTCGTTATAAGAAAAATGAAGGATTACTAGATATCGAGAATATTGAAATTGATTATAACCACACTCATATTGGCTGGCCAATCTATGCAGACGGTTTTTATAAAGTGTTTCATTATATTGCTGAGCGTTATGGCAATATTCCGCTTTTTATTACGGAAAATGGAGCTTGTTGTAAGGATGATCTTGTCGATGGAAAAGTCAATGACCAAGACCGCATTCTCTATTATAAACAACATTTAACGGCTGTTAGTCGAGCGATTGATTCAGGTATTCCAATCATCGGTTATCTAGCATGGTCATTATTAGATAATTTTGAATGGGCTGATGGGTATGGCAAACGTTTTGGTTTAGTGTATATAGACTTTCAATCACAGGATCGGATTAAGAAGGAAAGCTACCACTGGTACAAAGAAATCGTCGCAAATGGAGGCATGGAAATTTAAATAATCTTATTAAGCACTTTCGGAAATTGAGAAAAGAGGTTGATTGTATGCAGAACGTATTATTGATAGGTGCCGGAACAATGGGTATGGTACATGCAAGTGCCTATTATGCGATGGAAGATGTCAAGGTCGTTGGAATTGTAGACATCAGAAAAGAGCAGGCAGAGAAAATCATAGGTGAAAATGATACAAAGATTTTTCAAACGTTAGAAGAAGCTGTAGGTAACCTCGAACGTATAGATGTGATCGATATATGTGCTCCAACTTTTCTGCATAAAGAATATGTGATAAAAGCGGCAGATCTAGGTATTGATGTGATTTGTGAAAAACCATTAGCATATTCCCTTCATGACGCTCAAGAAATGATTGATTACTGTAAGAAAAAAGAAGTGAGATTATTTGTCGGACATGTGGTTCGTTTCTTCCCACAGTATTCAAAAGCAAAAGAGCTTGTTAAACAAGGATCAATTGGGGATATTGGGATTGTTCGTACAAGAAGAGGCGGAAATTTCCCATTGGGATGGAGTGATTGGTACGCAGACCAATCAAAAAGTGGTGGTGTGATCCTGGATTTAATCATTCACGATTTTGATTTTCTACGTTGGACTTTCGGTGAAGTGGATCGAGTATTTGCGAAAGGACTTTCTGACAAAGGACTGGACCATCTCGATTATGCGATTGTGACCTTAGTCTTTAAATCCGGTGTTATTGCCCATGTGGAAGGTACGTGGGCTCATCAAACTTTTTCTTCTCAATTTGAATTCGCCGGAAAAACCGGAATCATCGAATATGATAGTTTAAAAGAGGAGCCTGTTTTACTTTCGATTAGACAATCGAGCGAGGAACAAAACGGTGTTGAGGTACCTCAAAGTCCTATGAAAAAGTCACCGTATCATATAGAACTAGAGCATTTCTTATCATGTTTGAAAACGAATGACACGCCAATTGTTACTGCAGAAGATGCATATAAAGCAATGGAGATATCAGTTGCTGCCCTCGAATCTTTAAAAACAGGTCTACCTGTATCACTGAGCCTTAAGGGGGAGAACTGATATGAAGATTGGAATTATAAGCTTTGCTCATATGCACGCCCATAGTTATGCATCAGTCATCAAAAATATGAAAGGTGTCACATTAGCTGGTATTTCCGATGAGAATGAAGAAAGAGGAAGGAAGAATTCTGAGTTATACGATACAGTATATCATCATCATTTTCAGGATTTGCTTGATTCTGATATTGACGCTGTTATTGTGACATCTGAAAACAATCTTCATCATCAGCATGTACTTGCTGCAGCTAAAGCAGGAAAGCATGTCTTATGTGAAAAGCCGTTAGCAACCAATTTAAAAGATATTGAAGAAATGATAAGCGTATGTGAACAACATCAAGTCCTGTTAGGTACAGCTTTTCCTGTTCGATTTAACACTCCCATTCAACATGCTAAAAAGGTGATTGAAGATGGTGCACTGGGAGAAATTTTGGCCATAAAGGGTACAAACAGGGGAACCAATCCTGGAGGGTGGTTTATTGATAAGGAGAAGTCCGGTGGTGGAGCGGTTCTTGATCATACAGTTCATGTAGTCGATATCATGAGATGGTTTACAGGAGCAGAAGTGAAAGAAGTTTACGCAGAAATCGGCAATGTATATATTGATCATCCGATTGATGATTGTGGTATTCTCACAATGGAATTTACAGATGGTATGTTTGCTACACTCGATTGCAGTTGGTCAAGAAACAGCTTTTATCCAACGTGGGGCGATGTAACAATGGAAATTATCGGAACAAATGGGACCTTAAAGATAGATGCGTTTTCGCAAAAGATGGACTATTATTCTAATCACGAAGGGGTCAAATGGATTGGCTGGGGCGATGATATGGACGCCGGTCTGATTGAGGATTTTATTGCAAGTGTAAAAGAAGGTAGATCACCCCTAGCATCAGGCCATTCAGGATTAAAAGCAGTAGAGGTAGCTCTAGCAGCCTATCAATCTTCTGAAAAGAGAGAACCTGTAAAACTAAAGGGGATTTGAGGTAATTCTGAATCTAAGAGCTCGAATCATATCGAGCTCTCGAAAATGAAAGGGGGCATACGATGAAAGTCTCTGAAGAATTGCAAACAGATATTGTTATTATAGGGGGTGGCCTCGGAGGATGTGCCGCTGCACTTTCCGCCTTACAATCTGGTAAAAACGTAGTCTTGACCGAGGAGACGAAATGGATTGGTGGTCAAATTACAAGTCAAGGTGTACCACCGGATGAGCATCCATGGATTGAACGATTTGGAGCAACGAAAACCTATCAGACTTTCCGAAAAAAAATCAGAGAATACTATCTTTCCAATTATCCAGTTAAGACCAAAGAACGGATGAATGATCAATTCAACCCTGGTAATGCCATTGTTAGTAACATAAGTCATGAGCCACGAGTAGCGTTACGTGTCCTTTACGATATGTTATCGCCCTATATAAGCAGTGGAAGGCTGACGTTATTAACAGAGTATAAAATTAGTAAGGCTAAATCCGAAAATGATCAAGTTCAATCGGTAACCGTTCAGCATTCAAGAACTGGACATTCATACCAGTTAATAGGGAAATATTTTTTGGATGCAACTGAAATGGGAGATGTTTTACCACTTGCCAATGTTGAATATGTAATTGGAGCTGAATCGCAAGCCGCTACAGGGGAAGCCCATGCGCCTAAGGAACATCAACCCTACAATATGCAAGCTTTTACTTATTGTTTTGCGATTGATCATATTGAAGGGGAAAATCATACAATTGAAAAACCTGATCAATATGAATTTTGGAAGAACTATCAGGCAGAGTTTTGGCCAGCCAAACAATTAAGCTGGTGGGGACTTGTGCCTCACACATTAGAACCGATTGAGTATTCCTTTTTTTACGAACCAGAACGCTTTTCATTATGGAACTATCGAAGAATTATTGATAAAGATAATTTTGAACCAGGTATGTTTCAGAGTGATGTAACCATCGTCAATTGGCCACAAAATGATTATTGGCTAGGTCCCCTTATTGATGTAACTGATGAAGAGAAAGAAAAACATTTATATAATGCCAAACAGTTAAGTTTATCCCTGCTTTACTGGATGCAAACGGAAGCGCCTCGTCCAGATGGAGGAAAAGGATATCCTGGTATACGGTTAAGGAAAGACATTTTAGGAACAGAAGATGGCTTAGCCATGTACCCATATATCCGTGAATCACGACGAATAAAAGCACAATATACCGTAAAAGAACAAGATATCAGTGGTGAAATCGATGGGAAAGAGAGTGCCACGTTCTTTCACGATAGTGTAGGGATTGGAAGTTATCGTTTAGATTTACATCCGAGTACAGGATTGGATACGTATATTGATATTTCGTCCCATCCATTCCAAATTCCTCTCGGGAGTTTACTACCTATACGGATTCAAAATTTGTTACCGGCTTGCAAAAATATTGGCACCACTCATATTACAAATGGTTGTTATCGATTACATCCAGTGGAGTGGAATATTGGTGAGGTGGCAGGACATTTAGCGGCTTATTGTATTGATCATGAAATCATCCCACATGCGGTAAGAAATCAAGATGATAAACTAACGGATTTTCAATCGCGTTTAGCGAAAGCAGGAATAGAACTTGATTGGCCCAAAATCCACAAAATTTAAATGAAGACAAAGAGTGGAGTGGATAAACTTTGATCGCTTTAGTTGACAAAAGTATGCAAATGAAAAGCGTTGTAAGCTATACTCATTATTTTTCGGATATTAATCTACTCTTAAAAGAGAACCTTCATCAATACTCAGTTATTTTTATCAATGGTTATGACAATGGAAATCCAATGAAACTACCGTACGACACACTTGAAAATCTTTGGGATTATGTTGAACATGGTGGAATCCTATTTGGGGAACTGATCAACTGTGAGGATTTTCCGTCATCTCGCCTTTTTGGTTTCAAGCAGGATTTCACAGTTACGAACCGTCGTCTAGAAAAACTAGTGATTTCTCAAAATACTTCATATTGTAAGAAAGGTCAGTTACTCGAATGGCAAGGTGCCTTTTTAACAGGCTTCACCTTCGACACGGAACGGCTTTTAGATATAGGTCATTTCAAGGAAACCCATCAAACTGAAGAGGAAGGGCAATACCCTGGAATTGTTGTGAAAAAGCATGGGAAGGGGAAAACCATTTTTTCAACGTTTTCTTTTTTAGGTAATGAACAGAATTGGACGTTACGACCTAATTGGTTATGGAATGCATTTGTAAAATGGCTTCAGATGGAGTATCACTTACCACTACAATCAATCCAACCAATCATTCAAACATCAGAGAAATCTGATACTAAACAAACAATCGAAAAAGGGATGAACTGGTTTTTACATTCTGGAATCTTACCGAAGGAAAATGGTAGTCGTGGAGTTTATGAAAATGTCCATTCAATTCGAAGCCATATAAGTAAGGATTTCCGACCGGATTGTCATGCACATACAGCCCTTTTATTCTACCTGTATGGGGAATATGCGAAGGACCCTGAGTGGACCGAGAGATCACAACAGTTATTCAACTACTTATTTGAAGCCGGCTATCAGGATACAGATCCGAATTCAGCTACATATGGTTTTTGGAAATGGTTTCAAAGTCCGAAGAGAAATCCGGACCAAATCTTTTCTGATGATAATAGTTGGGTAACACTTGTTCTCTTATATTTGTACCGTAAAACAGGTCAAACCATATATAAAGAAAGAGGCCTATTAACAGCGTATGCTCTATTAAAAACGCAGAATAAAAATGGACTTCGCCCAGAATGTATTCGTGAACAAGAGCTAAAAGAGAAAGGAACCGCCTATTTCCAAAATTCGACGATGGCTAGTATGAATCCTCATTTTGAAGCAATTGTCCATGCTGCCTTTATACAAGCGTATTGTGTGTCAAAGGATGAAAAGTTTTTAGAAACTGCGTATCAAGGTACGTTAACTATGCTTGAGAATAAAAAGGATTTGACATTCATGTATAGCAAAACGGCTGGATATAGCAGATTTCTATTATCATTGGCCCAACTATTTGCTGTTACAAAGAGCGATACCATTCAGGAAGGTTTATATGAAGTGCTTGATTATCTAACTGAGAATCAACATAAACTTGGTGGGATCGAAGAAAGTGATAATCCGGATCCTGAACGCTATGGTACAGAGGATACGGGTGTGTTCCGAATGAATGGTGAAGGAATTGCAGACCAATTGTACACAAATAATTTCTTACTGATGAATGCTTGGGAGGCATGGAAAGCAACAGAAGACTCTAAAATTAAAAATTTTCATAAGAAACTCGCCCACTTTTTATCAAATATTCAAATCACTTCTCCAAGAAATAAATTTGATGGCGGATGGATGCGTTCCTATCATCTAGACAGCGGAGAGTATTTTGGCAATAATGGTGACACGGGTTGGGGGGCATATGTAATAGAAAGTGGATGGACGAACGCCATTATATTATCAGGCCTTATTTTAAAAGAATTAAATCAATCCTTATTAGACTAATGTGATGAGGTGTCAAGATGTCAGTTAGATGTAAGACTCTTAATAGCGATCCAGCAATTATATTTGCTAAAGAAGAGTTGCTTAAGTATTCACAACAGGTTCAAGAGCCTATAACTTATTCGTTTGTTCTAGGGTTGGATCAAGATTTTATAGAAAAAGGCTTAATTGAACAGTCTTTATTGAAAAATGATCCTGCTGTTGATGCTTTTCATTTTATACAAAAAGAACGAGAAATTTATATTATTGGAAGCAATACTAGATCAGTCCTTTATGGAGTATATCATCTCTGTAAAAAACTGTTTGGCTACAAATGGGTTCATTTTTTATCTAAAGAAAAAATACAATACAAGGACGTTCGTTTTATACCGGCTGAAATCCATAACGGAAATATGGTAAGGAGAGGGCTAGTAATTGAAAATTACGATGATATTCCTTTCCTATCGCAACTTATCGATTGGGCTGCGAAACACTATATAAATGAACTGTTTTTTACTTTTATGCTATGGGATAAAGTAAAACATATAATCGAAGAAGAGATTGAAAAAAGAGGCCTATCGATTACAATTGGCGGGCATAGCATGCACTATTTATTAATGGAACCCTCTGTTTCTGAAAAAAAGCAGATTGACTTTTCGGATGATAGCTGGAAGCATACGCTAATCGATAAAATAAAAAGCTATAGTGAAGAAACAACATCCATTAAACGAGTATCCTTATGGCCAGCCGATATTGGGATAAATGATAACGAAGACTTTTTAGCTCGCTACATAGAATTTACCGAACTCTTACAAAGTGAAATTCCTGGCATTGAGGTAGAGCATATTGCCTACAATGCAGGCTTATCCTGGGATATGTTAGAACTTCACGAAGGGTTAAATGGTTCTAGTAAAGTAAATACGCTATTTGCTTATTGGGGAAGAAATTATCAGCAATCTCTTTTGAAGGAAGAAAGAGCATTTGAGGCTTTACAAAAATGGTGTCACATAACCGAGGCCAATCAAAAGGAAATTACTATTTTTGAATATTATAGTGATCATTATATGTTAGGTGACTTATATCCTCCTTTGTTACGCAGAATTCATGAGGACATCGAAATGTACGCTAAATTAGGAATCAATTCAATGGTTAATCTAATTGTGCCTTATATAGCTAAAGAAGATGAGAAAAAATTGGCTCTTCCTTTTCCATGGGAATCGTTACAATTAATGAACAATTATTATTTTGCACGGTTAACTTGGGGAGATGACTTCCAGGAGATTGAGGAAGATTTCTACTCCATCTTCGACGAACATCGAATAAAGGTTAAAATAGCTCTAGAGTTAATGGAAAATGTGCTTTCGGAAGTATCGAAGTGGAATGTACCTCTATTTCCATATCGTGTGATTGATCCTGTAAAAATAGATAAGCATGAAGAATTAAGCGTGATTATCACTGACTTCTCAAATTGGAAAAGGGAAATCGAGCCTTTAAAAGTCGATTCCATCAAGGATGTAAATGATCCCAACAGCCTGATCACTTTTTATATTTATTATGTGTGTGAAAAGCTAGAGGATTACATACAGACATGGAGGGGAAAAGTGTGAAACAACGAATTGTTTTTATTGGTGACAGCATAACATGGTGGGGGATTAACGAGAGTGATAACATTGGAACAGGATATGTGCGATTGCTTCATGATTATTTAAAGGTTACGTATCCACAAAGGGATATTGAAATCATAAACAAAGGGATTAGCGGAAATCGGGTAACCGACCTTGCTGAGCGGTGGGAACAGGATGTAATTTCGTTTCAACCTGATATTGTTTCGATTTCCATTGGTATTAACGATGTATGGAGACAAGTAGATTCTCCTGAGATGGAGCAAGTGTTACCAGAACGTTTTGAAGAAGTGTTAGAGAATCTTCTTATAGATACGAAGGAAAAAACCAATGCTTCAATTGTCTTAATGGAACCCACTGTTATTTCAGAAGATATTCGCGGAAAAGGAAACTCTATGCTAAAACCATATATTGAAATTATCCACCGATTAGCAGAAAAATATAATGCAGGAATCGTTCCGACCCATCAGTCCTTTATTTCATTTTTAAATCATAAGAAGGACTTTCCTCTTACGATAGATGGTGTTCATATGAACACCATCGGGAATATGCTAATGGCTAAAACCTGGATAGAAGCAACTAAGGATCTGTTTGAATAAGCTTAATAAATCATGAATGGAAAGAGTAGGCTTAGAGTGTATAAAAGTTTACTCTTTCTTTTTTGAATAAGTTTAATAGATTCGCTCACAATCTAACACTTTTCGACACCCCCTTGAAGGTATAATAAGGAAAACTAACAATAGGGAGGTTCGTTTCTTGCTAGATTCTAGTCATGAATTCTATTTAAGTAGCGCTGAACGACAATTAATAATCAAAGGGATAAAACGTGGATTAAAGCGTTTTTATAAGGATAGAGAGGGAAAGCCTGATCTCGTCACCGAAAGAAACTTCATCTCCAGACAACGCGCCTCTTATGTTTTCGACTCCATCTATACAATCGCGAATCAATATCCAGAATTGAATGTGACGCCTGAAATTCGAACAGCGGGCTTATCATATGAATATGTATCGCTCTTTTTTGAAACTCGAAAAATTGTGGTCACATTTAGCCAAGTAAAACGTCCAGAAGATTTACCTGAATATAGTGAATACAGAAATGAATATACAGAAGGAAATCGGCTGTACAATCCGCAGCTATCCTTCTTCCGAGAAGATGAAGAATATAATCTCAAAAGCTACAAACATCTCGTCGTCACGTTTAATGGCTCACATGGGCCGGATCCGCTTTTTGTATGGATAGGTGCCACAACACCTGGACAAAATGCGTGGATTTATCATGAGGAATTAAACGAAAGAGTGGTTCTAGGCTGATTATAATTGTTATGCGGAGACTGTGACCAATCACAGTCTCCGTTTTTTCGTCAACCCATTCTTCAAGACCGCAAAAACAATACTTGGTTTCATTAAAATCGTCATTGGACGTTTTAGGTTCATCACTTTTATAAAAGGGCCAATTATGATGACTCTGTCCTTATGCTGCAAAACAACCACTCCTAATTAATTACATATAGACTTATTTTAAATTGCCTTTGATAAAAAAGGTACATAATATACAAAAATGAATTAAAATTTATCTATACTACATACTCGTATGTTATCTTATTGTTATCGCAACAAAGGAAGTGAACAAATGCAAACATTAAAACCAGCCATTCATTTTAACAGGGTGAATTTTCATGCGGATGAAAAACATATTTTAAAAAATATTACGGGATCCTTTTATGAGGGGACGATTACATCACTGGTTGGTCCTTCTGGAGCTGGGAAAACAACTCTCTTAAAGCTTTGTAATGGACATCTGTCACCAAATTCAGGTGAAATATACATAAAGGAAAAAGACATCCAAACATATGAACCGGTTGAATTACGTCGGGCTGTCGGAATTGGCCTGCAAAATGCACCAATGGTAAACGGGTCTGTTTATCATAATCTTGCTTTACCAATGACACTTCAAAATAAAGACTTAGAAGAAAAAGTAGCCAAGGATTTATTAGAAGATGTTGGTTTAGAAGAAGAATACCTAAATCGAGATGTCCGAGATTTATCAGGTGGACAGCGCCAAAAGGTTTCTATTGCACGCACGCTGATCAACCATCCGCAAATCATGCTGTTGGATGAAATAACATCCGCACTCGATCGAATTTCGAAACACGAAATTGAAGAACTCATCGTAAAAATCAACAAGAAGTACAATGTAACCATCATCTGGATTACCCATAATCTCCAGCAAGCCATTGAAATTGGCAATTATGTGTGGGTAATGATGGAAGGGGAAGTTATTGAAACAGGCGAGAGTGCATTGTTGAAATCTCCTACTCATGAAAAAGTAAAACAATTTGTGAAGGGGGAGATGATGGAGTGAGCACACTTGCTTTAGCAATCGCCCTGATTTTTGTGCTAATTCCAATTTTCTTATCGAAAACATTTAATCTGGGATTGGAAAAAGACACGACCATTGCAGTTGTCCGGTCAATCATTCAATTATTTGCAGTTGGCTATATTTTAAAATTTGTCTTTGATACGGAAAGTCTCATTTATATTTTTCTAATGGTCATTGTCATGATTGTGGCGGCTACACAGAATGCGAGGAAAAAAGGAAAGGCCATCAAAGGTATCACATGGAAAATCGCAACAACCTTTATTTTTATGGAGGTACTAACTCAGGCTATTTTACTCGGGTTTCAGATTACGCCAGCCACAGCCCAATACATCATTCCAATCAGCGGAATGGTTGTTGGCAACTCAATGGTTCTTGCAATTTTATTTTTAAATCGATTTACGTCTGAGGTTGACAACCATCAGGAGCAAACCGAGCTTATTCTGTCCTTAGGAGGGACACCAAAACAAGCGATCCATACACAACTGATTACGTCAATCAAGGCAAGTATGATTCCTACAATTGAAAGCCAAAAAACAATCGGACTCGTTCAACTGCCTGGTATGATGAGCGGTCAAATCATCGCAGGTGCAAATCCCATTCAAGCAGTCCAATTTCAATTGCTCGTACTCTTTTTACTTTTAACAACAGCAGCTGTCACAAGCATAATGCTCGGGTTTTTATCGTATCCAACATTATTTAACCAACGTATGCAATTTTTGAAGATGAGGTAATAACGGAAAAAATCAAAAATGCCTGAACCCTCAGGGCTCAGGCATTTACTCTATAGTTAACAGGAACTTCACTAGTTCCCTAGCTTATTTTCGAATTCATAATTTAATGTTTAAATACATGGCGTCCAATTTTAACGGCTGTTGTTCTTGAATCCAACCAACGACTTGTCGCAATTGTTGGGTTATAGAAGAACAATGCATCCTTCGCAATATTTCGCATTTCAGTGAGTGCAGCGCGCACTGCTTTTATCGACTCTTCATCAGCAGGTTTATTAATTTGACCATTTCGTACAGGTTGGAACTGGCCACGCTGATAAATTACATCTCGGATCGTATCAGGGAATTTCGGACTTTCTACACGATTTAACACAACTGCTGCAACTGCTACTTTTCCTTCAAAAGGTTCTGCTTGAGCCTCAGCTCGTACAATCCTTGCTAACAAATCTAGTTCTTCTGAAGAAAAATTATAATTCGTAGAAACACTTTTAACTTCAGTAACGACTTTCTCTGCTTTTACTGTTTCTTGCTTAGCTTCTAAGGTAGCTACTACAACTTCCTCTTTCTTTTCAACATGCATACCTTCAAATAATTTAGGCGAGTTATCATCTACTTCTGCATTTATATGTTGACCTACAATAATCAGGTCTAAATTTTCTACTTGTGGGTTCATTACTGCTAATTCTTCTAAAGTCATTCCATGTTTAGTTGCGATTTCTGACATCGTGTCACCTTTTTGTACAGTATACGCAAACGCTTGGTCTGCAAAAAATAGAGATGCTATAAAGATCGCTAGTCCTAATAGTATTTTTTTCATAGTGATAGTCCTCCTAGTTAATTTAAGTACTGGGTAACTCTCTATGACTAATTTCTATGAAAAAAATAAGTAGATTAGTATTACAGTTTCTTTACAGGTAGATTACAACTTGTCTATCTTCCAAAAACTAGTAAAAAAGACGGTTCTTTTTTAGAAAGAGAACCGTCTTCAAATCAATTTTGGCTCTTTTGAAAATAACCCTCGACGCTATTGATGTGTTGTACCATAAGGTCGCTAGCACGTTCTGCATTACGTTCTTTCATCGCTTTAAAGATTGCTTTATGGTAATTGAGTGACTCGTTCATTACCCCATATACAGTCACTCCACTTTCCTGAGAGTGCTTCACTAAATTATTAATGGATTCATATAGATTGAATAGGACAAGGTTTTTCGATGCTTTCGCAATTTTTTTATGGAACTCCAGGTTCGAACGAACATATTCTGTTTGATTGTTTTCACGAACCGAAAGTTCCATATCAACAATGGTTTGCTCGATTTCATTAAAGTCTTCAGAATTTGCCCTTGTTGTTGCTAGGTAGGTTAATTCCTTTTCTAAAAATCTACGAGCCTCAAAAATATCTTGCCAATCAGCAGAGGAAAAATAGAGCTGGAACATGAGGGAGTCAGAGAAAAACTTATCATGGTTACCTGTGATAATCGTACCTTTCTGTGTCTTTTCAATTAAACCTTGCGCTTCCAACACCTTCAGTGCTTCCCTTAATGAAGGCCTACCAACTCCAAATAAGTTCATTAGTTCTCGTTCTGGGGGAAGTTTATCACCTTCATTTAGTTTGCCTTGGAGAACAAGGTCCTTAATTTGGTTAACAATACTATCTGTAACATTCATGCGTTTCACTGGTTCAATCATTTTTCTATCACCTTTCATATCTATTACAATAATGGTAAATTTTTCCCTAGATTACTAGAAAACACCCCCCTTATAAAAATAAGAAGGGGGGAGGGGGAGAAATATTCACTTATTTGGCAATCTCCCCAGTTAAGGTTTGAGTCTTGTTGAGCCGCATTTTAAATAAATATGCACCCACAACCATAACTAGAATAGCTGTAACCAAACCGATCACAATATTTTGAGTGAATCCTAGGACGATGAATCCAAAGATTGAAGAGACACTGGAAAGCATTGCATATGGCAGCTGTGTCACCATATGATCGATAGGGTGGACCGAGCTTCCAATCGATGCAAGAATCGTTGTATCAGATAAAGGAGAAGTATGCTCTCCAAATACAGTTCCTGCTAACACAGCACCGATTACCGGAATTAAAAAAGTAACATCGATTGTTGCCACGATTTCCGCACCAATCGGAATCATAAGGCCTGCTGTACCGAGTGTGCTTCCAATTGAATAAGAAATAAAAGCTGCGAAAACAAAGAAGATAACAGGTAACCAAGCAAGCTGTAAATTCCCATCAATTAATGTTGCAAGATAATTCCCAACACCTAACGAAGAAATGACTTTCGCTGTAACTAATGCAAGGAAAAGTATGATAACGCTTGGTAGTGTTGTTTTAATCCCAGCCAAAGTAGAAATCTTTAAGTGTTCACCAGAAGTCTTTTTGATTAGCAATCTTGTTAAAATGACAAGATCGGCTGCAATCGCACCATATACCAAGGAAAGAATAATGTCTGTATTAATTAACACATCAAAAGCAGTGATTGGTCCTTCGGCACTTGAACGTCCAATCCAGATAGCAGAAATCACAGTTACGATAATTAATGTTAAAACAGGGAAAAGTAAATCTGCCATTTTTCCATCATTTCTTGTTGGAAGTTTCGTATCTTCAGAGCCTGGCACCTTACCACGTTTTGTATCAAATAAAATATCTTCTGAAACTGCACGTTCTTCATCGCGACGCATTTGGCCGACATTTATTCCAAAATAAGCAACGATAAATACGAGGATAATAGTAGTAATTGTATAATAATTGGTAGGTATAGCTAATAAAAACGCTTCTAATGCTTGATAGGAGGTAATCTCAGTGTCAGTCAGGACACCTGCAATGATGGAAGTAATAAAAGCCGCAAGTCCTGAAATGGGTATAAGTAGAGCGATTGGTGCAGAGGTTGAGTGGATTAAGTAGGAAAGTTTAGAGTGCGATACTTGGTATTTATCCGTTACTGATCTCATTACGCTACCACGGAATAGACAACTAAATGCATCATCAAACCATGTGAAAAACCCGATTAACATTGTCGCCATTTGAGCTTGAACTCTTGTTTTGGCAACTTTTACTCCCCATTCGGAAAAAGCATAAATGCCACCTGATAGATAGAGAAGGGAGGAGAGTATTCCTATTAACACAACGAATAACAAGACTTTGCCATCCCCTATTAATACATCAGCCATAATATGGTAAACATTTACAAAACTTTCAATGACATTCCATTGATTATAGAGCAGTGCGCCAATTGCGATTCCAATACCTAATGCCAAAAATAATCGCTTTGTAATCAAAATAATCGCAATCGTAACAATCGGTGGAATCAGTGAAAAAATAGTACCTTCCATATAGTTGCCCCCTTTAGAATATAAAACATTTGTAATCGCTTACAATATTTATGAAAAATCATTCGTGACTGGCCATATTAATGGGGTAAACTCAAATAGAGGCCCACAAGTCTAGTCACGAATGAATGTGCGAAAAAAGGGTTACTCCGCAATCCGATTGACTAATTTACCTAGCCCTTCAACCTCACAGACCATTTCATCTCCAGGTTTCAACCAAACTTTATCCTTCATGCCTAAAATAACGCCTTCTGGTGTTCCTGTAAAAATGACATCACCTGGTTCAAGGGTCATTGTTTGAGACAAGTCACTGATCATTTCAGCAATTGAGAAAATCATCAGCTCTGTATTTGAGTTTTGTCGTAATTCCCCATTTACCCAACATTTCAATTCTAAATTTTGAGGATTTGGAACCTCTTCAGCAGTTACAAGATAAGGTCCAATCGGAGCAAATTGATCAATCGCTTTACCATATGTCCACTGGTTGGTCCTTGTTTGAAGATCCCGTGCCGAGATATCATTTCCTGTCGCATATCCAAACACATAATCAAGCGCTTCCTCTTTTGCAATATTCTTAGCTTGTTTGCCCATCACCACAACCAATTCAACCTCATAATCTACTTGCTTGGTTGCGGAAGGCGGTACAATGTCTTCGTTATGTGCGGCAAGACTATTTTGATATTTAGAGAAATAAATTGGGTAATCCGGAACGGTAAAGTTTGCTTCTTCAACATGGGCACGATAATTCGCACCTGAACAGATAATTTTATTTGGCGTTTGTACAGCCGGTGCATATGTAATGCTTGATTCGTCTAGGAATGCATCTGATCTAGATAGCACCTGCTGAAGCTGTTCTTGTGCAGATTGGCCATTTGAAATGACTTCATCGATTGAAGCAGGGGCAATCAGACCAGCTTTTTCAGCACTAGCTCGCACATCAATTATGCCGCTATCTGTTTTAATACCTAAACGAACACCATCAGTAGCTCGAAACGAAAGTAATTTCATACACGTCACCATCCATATTAAATTTAAAACACATGCTGCACCTAGATGCATGGTCTTACCATAGAATATTGTACAATTTTTATTTTTAGAACATTTAAAAAACTATCAAGTCAAAAAAAGACGGCTCCCAAAAACAAGGAACCGTCTCTCTTTGTGCTTTATCTTTTATTTTTTTCAAATTCTGCTTTTATTGTTTGGAGTAATTCAGGGTTTGTTAAGATTTTATATCCCGTTACAGCCATTGTTTTCGCACCAAGAATCATCGCATCTTTACCTTGGTTACTTAAAGCTGCTTCACGAAAACCGTGCGTGTGGCAAGCAAATGGCTCATCACAAATTTTTACATATGGATGAATAGAAGGGGCAACTTGACTGACATTCCCCATATCCAGTGACCCAGTTCCTTCTGAACGTTCATTGATCTCCTCAGGATTAACCCCTAATTCAATTAACGTATCATTAAAGACATTTGAAAGTTTTTCATTTGTAATCATGTCATCATAAGAGAACTCATAGTTAGACCATTCCATTGTAGCTCCTGTTTGAAGGGCAGCACCTTCAGCACATTTTTTCACCTTTTCTACCAACTCATTCAAATAAGAACGAGAAGATGCACGAACATAGAATTGGGCAACAGCATAATCCGGTACGATGTTTGCAGCTTTTCCACCTTCTGGAATGACTCCATGGATACGTGCGTCTGGTGTAATATGCTGTCTTAACGCATTAATGCTATTAAACGTTTGAAGCACGGCATCAAGCGCATTTATGCCTTCATGAGGGCTTGCTGCAGCATGTGCTGCTTTTCCGAAAAATTCAAATTGGATCGCGTCCATCGCGAGGGAAGCACCACTTTTTTCGTATTGGCTAAGGGGGTGAACCATCATCGCAACATCAAGGTGGTCAAAAATACCTTGTTCCGCCATGGTTACTTTTCCGCCTTTCGTTTCTTCAGCAGGAGTACCGTATACAACTACTTTTCCACCAGTTTCAGAAAGGACCTTTGATAATCCAATTCCAGCTGCAATACCCATCGTTCCGATTAAATTATGACCGCAAGCATGTCCCAATTCAGGGAGAGCGTCATATTCAGACATAATTCCAATCGTTGCACCAGGTTTACCACTGTCGAATGTAGCTTCAAACGCAGTAGGGAGGCCTGCTGTTCCTATTTCTACATTAAAATTATGTTTCTTAAGTTCATCCGTTAAAATTTTACAAGCTTTGAATTCTTCATGACCCAGTTCTGGATTTGCTCCAATATATGCACTAATTTCATAAAAACGATCTTTGTTTTCTTCAATAGCGTTAAGTATTTCTGCTTTCATATTGACCCTGCTTTCTGATTATAGGTTTCTATTGGGTAATTATAAATCATCTTGTATAAAAATTCAATTAAACTCTTTGTCTACTATACTATTTTTATATAACAAATAAAGAAATAATAAAAAGTCCCCAAAAATAGGCAATCGCACATACAGTACAACCCATAGGCTCATATCTTAACAGTGTAAGAAAAAGAAAGGGAGATGACACTATGCATTACGGATATCATGATCATTGCGGACATGGATATGGATATGGTGGATTTGGATATAACAACAGCTTTGTATTAATCGTTGTACTGTTTATCTTGTTAATAATTGTCGGAGCTTCTTACGTACGATAAAAATATACAGAGCTATAGAAAAGGTTCCTTTCACAACTCGTGAAGGGAACTTTTTAAGTTGTTGAGCTACAAAAGGAGGCTAGGGTTTTGAGGGTTTATCATAAAAATAGTATGTAAAATTTTTATGGGTTTATACTCATGTTTATCATAATTATATTATGTAAACTTAATGTATTTTTGAATAGAATCTTCCATTTTAAACAAAAGATAAAAAGTATATGTCTTAAATGAGGTGAAAGTATGTCAGTACAATATGATGTCACAATAATCGGCGGTGGTATTGCTGGTCTACAAGCAGCAATCCAACTTGGACGATATAAACATAAAATAGCAGTGATTGACTCAAATGACGGCCGTTCCACCATTTGTAGGTCCTACCATAATATTTTAGGCTGGCCTGACGGTGTGAGTGGACAAACCTTGAGAAGTCTAGGAAAAATGCAGGCTGAAAAACTTGGCGTTTCTTTTATACAAAACGAAGTTACTAAGGTTGAAAAAGCGGATGGATTATTTAAGCTATATTGCCGCGGTGGTGATGCCTATTTCGCGAAGAAGTTGTTACTGGCAACAGGCGTAAAGGACAATATCCCACCTATCAAAAATATTTACAAATGCCTCGGTTTAACGATATATGTATGTCCTGATTGTGACGGGTATGAGGTAGTAGACAAGCATGTAATTGTGATCGGTTCTGGAAAATCTGGCGCAAACATGGCACTCACTCTAACCTATTTTACAAAAGACATCACATTTATTAATCATGATTGGAAAAAACTTGATAGCGAGTTGCTCTCAAAGTTAAAACAAAGCGGAATTACTCATATCCAGGATGATACGGAGGAGGTTTTGCTTAAAGAGGGAACCGAGGATTTTGTCGGTGTTCGCTTGAAAAGTGGAGAAGTCATACATGGGGACCGAGGATTTTTGGGGTTTCCGGGAAATGAAGTCCGTTCCGAATTAGCTACTCAGCTTGGCATTGAACGAACAGAAAATAAGCATATCATCGTTGATCCAAGGACAAAGAAGACTAACGTCGAGCATGTATGGGCAGCTGGGGATATCGCCGTGCACTCTGAACAAACAACAATCGCCATGGGAGACGGCATGCAAGCAGCCATTTGGATACACAAAAGCCTTTTAGATGAAAAAACCTGCGATTAACGAAATTATCAATCCTTACATACATATGATGTAATAATAGGCTTTTATCTATTGTATCCGCTTACAAGAATTTGTATTGGTTTAAAGTTAATGAGAAAGTTGATGAAGGGGATTGAGATGGAAATTTCGTGTGGTTTTCCTCTTCATCGTGGTTATGAAGAGGATTGGGGTAGAATTTTCGTGCGGTATTCCTCTTCATCGTGGTTATGAAGAGGATTGGGGTGGAATTTTCGTGGGGTATTCCTCTTCATCGTGGTTATGAAGGGGATTGGCGTGGAAATTTTGTGAGGTTTTCCTCTTCATCTGCGATATGAAGGACTTTACTGTAGGGTTCTCGCGTGTTTCAGTACTTCATCAAAGTTATGAAGGACTCTACGGCAATGATCCCACGTGTTCCGGTCCTTCATCAGGGTTATGAAGGACTTTACGGCGAAGATCACACGTGCTACGGTCCTTCATCAGTCCAATGAAGGACTTTCCAGCAAAGATCACTCATGCTAAAGTCCTTCATAAACCGTAAAAACATTAAATCCTAAACAGCCACCCACAATCCAACTTTATCAACACTCAAACCCAAAGCATATATCAAAAGCACACAACACTCGCAGCATACCCATTACCAAAATTGTACTGTAATACCATTTTTCGCGAGGAGGGGTTCGCGATGGACGCAACCCGCTTAATTAAACCTTTATTGGATAAGGAATATCCGATGATCAGCCATGGGGATGGAATCTACTTATACGACACAAATGGAAAAAGATATATCGATGGTTCATCAGGGGCAATCACGGCGAGCATCGGCCATGGCGTGAAGGAAATCATTGAAGAAATTGAAAACCAGGCTCACAAAATATCATTTGTCTACAGGTCACAATTCACAAGTGAACCCGCCGAAAAATTGGCACAAAAATTAAGTGATCTAGCAAAAGGTGGTGAATACTGGGCTTTTTTTGTGAACAGCGGCTCTGAGGCGACGGAAACGGCGATGAAGATTGCCATTCAACATTGGCAAGAAAAAGGAATTAAAGGAAAAAACAAAATTTTGTCGCGCTGGATGAGCTACCACGGGATCACGATTGGTGCACTATCCATGTCTGGTCACACCGGAAGGAGAGCTCGGTTTGTTCAATTATTAGAAGACTATCCAACCATTCAACCGCCGTATTGCTTCCGGTGTCCTTTCAACGCCACATATCCAGATTGCAATCATATGTGTGCAACCGAGCTCGAGCAAGCGATTAACCGAATTGGAGCTGAGCATATTGCCGGATTTATTGCCGAACCAATCATCGGAGCTGCAGGTGGTGCCATTGTCCCGCCTCCTGGTTATTATCAAGTGATCAAAAAAATCTGTGAAAAACACAATATCTTATTTATTGCAGATGAGGTCATGACCGGAATGGGCCGGACCGGAAAGATGTTTGCCCTTGAACATTGGGATACACATGCTGACATTATTGCCCTTGGAAAAGGCATGAGTGCGGGTTACACACCGATTGCCGCAACCCTCGTTAGTGAAAAGGTAATGGAGCCCATTCAAAAAGGATCAAAGCTAATTATGAGTGGACACACCTATAGTGCGAACCCACAATCTACAGCTGTTGCGTTGGCGGTCGTCAACTATATTGAAACTCATAATCTAGTTGAAAAATCTGCGAAAAACGGAAAATACCTGAATACTAAACTACAAGAATTGCAAAAAAAGCACCCGATTATCGGCGATGTTCGTGGAAAAGGACTGATGTGTGGAATCGAATTCGTATCCGACATGATCACAAAGTTCCCTTTTAATAAGGAAATTGACTTAACTTCACTGGTCGTCAGTCAAGGTCAGAACAATGGCCTGTTACTATATCCGGCTGCAGCTGGAATTGAAGGTGTTGGTGGTGACGCCATTCTCGTTGCACCACCATTAACAATTACGACTAAGCAAATTGATGAGCTAATTGAGCTCCTTGATCAAACTTTAATAGATGTTGAGACAGCCCTGCAGAAAATAGGGATCATATCAACATAATCTGGAGGTGACCATAATTGATTGAAAATCGATACAATAAAATTTCAACTCTAGAAGAGGCACTTACACATATCAATGATGGAACAACAGTAATGTTTGGGGGATTTGGTGGGATTGGAAGTCCACCAGCGCTGATCGACGGATTGCTAGAAAAAAATGTGAAAGATTTGACGTTGATTGGGAATGACACAGGTTTTCCAAACATCGGAATTGGGAAACTTGTCAGTCGAGGACATGCGAAAAAATGCATTGTCTCCCATATTGGTTCAAATCCTGTTGCTGGCCAACTGATGACAGATGGGAAAATGGAAATCGAATTTTCACCTCAAGGCACACTTGCTGAACGAATCCGTGCGGGTGGTGTCGGACTTGGTGGTATTTTAGTTGATGTTGGAATTGACAACGAAATTGTTTCTAACGGAAAACAAATCATTGCAGTTGATGGCACAAACTATTTATTAGAAAAGCCCTTAACAGCGGAAGTGTCAATTCTTTTCGCTAAAAAAGCCGATCCATTTGGAAATCTTGTCTATGATAAAAGTGCCAGAAACATGAATCCGCTTGTTGCCATGGCAGGAAAATTTACAATTGCCGAGGTTGAGGAAATTGTTCCATTAGGAGAACTAGATCCAGAAGAAATTATAACACCAGGAATCTATGTAGACATGATTATCAAGAGCAGAGGGGTGAATTGGAAATGGGTATGGGAGTAGATATTCGCAATCGAATCGCTAAACGGGCGGCACAGGAAGTCAAGGATGGTATGATTGTGAACCTAGGAATTGGTATTCCTTCCCTCGTTCCAAATCACCTCCCTGAAGGGATCAATGTCATGATTCATGCTGAAAACGGCATTTTAGGGATCGGTCCAAGCCCAGAAAAAGGGACTGAGGATGAGAATATTTGTAACGCCGCTGGCTATCCAGTAACAACAGTTACAGGTTCGTCCTATTTTGATAGTTCAATTGCCTTTGGTATGATTCGCCGGGGCTATATTGATATAACAATTCTTGGATCACTGCAGGTTAGTGAAAAGGGAGACCTCGCGAACTGGATTGTCCCAGGCAAACGTGTCCCAGGGATGGGTGGGGCAATGGAGTTAGCACAAAAAGCAAAAAAAGTGATCGTATTAATGAACCATGTCGACAAACACGGAAACTCAAAAATTGTAAAAGAGTGTAGTCTGCCTCTCACCTCTAAGAACTGTGTCGATCTTATCATTACCGATATGGCCGTGATTGAAGTGAAGGAGGATGGCCTCCACCTATTAGAAGTGATGACTCCTTTTACAGTGGAAGATGTGATAAAAAATACGAGTGCCGAATTGAAGTGGGATGAAACGATTTCACAACTAACCTAAAGGGAGGGGAAGTGCTTGAGTGATACTAACGATAAAGTGAAAAAGTGGATCCAAGAAAATAAGGGGAAAGGAATTCGCTTGTTAAAGAAGCTTGTTCAAGAACCGAGTCTCCAAGGGAATGAAAGGTCTTCGCAAGCAATTGTCATCGAAAAATGCCGTCAACTTGGGATGGAAATTGACATCTGGGAACCTAATGGCACGGAACTTTTAAAGCATCCATATTTTGTTTCACCAAGAACAAACTTTCTCGATAGTCCTAATGTCGTCGGTGTTCTGAAAGGGACAGGTGGGGGAAAATCACTTCTCTTAAATGGCCACATTGATGTTGTTCCAGAAGGAGATATTACACAATGGGATATGGATCCGTATTCCGCTGAAGTGAAAGATGGAAAATTATATGGGCGAGGTTCCACAGATATGAAGGGCGGAAATGTCGCAATGCTATTAGCAATCCAAGCCATCAAGGAATCGGGTATTCAACTAAAAGGCGACGTCATTTTTCAAAGTGTCATCGAAGAGGAAAGTGGTGGTGCTGGAACACTTGCAACAATTATCAAAGGCTATAAAGCAGATGGAGCGATTATCCCAGAGCCGACGAATATGAAGATCTTCCCGAAACAACAAGGTTCAATGTGGTTTAAAATTGATATTTACGGCCGAATTGCACATGGTGGAACGAGGTATGAAGGCGTGAGTGCCATCGAAAAGGCAATAACGGTTATTAACCATCTTTTAAAGCTTGAAATGATTCGCAATGCGGCGATTAATGATCCTCTTTATAAAAATACACCCATTCCAGTGCCTATCAATATTGGAAAAATAAACGGGGGAACCTGGCCGTCTTCTGTTCCAGATGTTGTTACCATCGAAGGTCGAATGGGTGTCGCTCCAGAAGAAACGATTGAGCACGCAAAAGCTGAAATGCAACAATGGCTTGAAAAATTACCTGAAATAGATCCATGGTTCCAAGACCATCCAGTAGGACTTGAGTGGTTTGGTGCACGTTGGGTGCCTGGTACCATTGCTCATGACCATGAACTTATGAATCTTTTAATCAATCAGTATAAAGAGGTTATGGGGAAAGAACCAATCATTGAGGCGTCACCTTGGGGAACAGATGGCGGGCTTTTAACAGCGGTCGGAAATATACCAACCATTGTGTTCGGTCCTGGCACAACAGAAGTCGCTCATTACCCAAATGAGTATATTGAGCTTGAACGGATGTTTGAAACGGCAGAAATCATTGCCCAAACGATTTTAGCATGGTGTGAAGTTTCTGAAAAATGATATGATAGATGAAAAGGGTTTGAGGAGGTTTGATGTTGTCAGGTCAAAAATACAGTGAACAAAAACGATTACATGCAGCTTCATATCATGCAGACCTCGTCGTAGACTATTTCAACCGGAGACTACGCGTTTTAGAATATCGAGGTAATCTTATGTCCTTATTAGATGAGGTTAACGAGATTGCAGAAATGAATTCATTTGAAAAAATAATTTGTATGGCTAAACGTGAGGACTTATTTGAATTTATGTCATGTGGCTTTATGGTTGAAGCAATTGTTCAAAAATATTTTAATGGCAGTGATGCCTATTTTGTTACAAAGTATTTTACAAATGAAAGACGAAATAGTGATAAATGGATGGAAGAAGAAAAAATAATGACCGACATCCTACGAAATCCACGAGAAAATAATCCAACAAATACTCAATTTTTAATCCGCAAAGCAACACCCGAAGATGCAGAGCAACTTGCTAAATTGTATGATACTGTGTTTCAGATTTATCCAACTCCATTAAACAACCCAGACTATATTCAGAAAGTGATGAAGGATTCCACGGTTTTTTATGTCGCTCTCGACGATGGTGTGATCATAAGTAGCGCCTCAGCCGAAGTGAATCATACCTTTTATAATGCGGAGCTAACCGATTGTGCAACTTTGGATGACTATCGGAAACACGGCTTAATGAAAAAGCTCTTGATTCACCTTGAAAAGGAGCTAATTAACAACGGAATATATTGTGCCTACTCGATTGCGAGGGCAGTTTCATATGGAATGAATAAAAGCTTTTACCAGTTAGGATACTCATATACTGGCAGACTCACAAACAATTGCTATATATTTGATAAAATTGAAGACATGAATGTGTGGGTGAAGGATTTATCAATTGACTGACCCTGCCAATTTTTCGGCATCAAGCGCCGGAATTTCATCATGTGATGAGGGAGGTGGAGATGCATGCAAATCGGGGAAGAACTAGTCATTGCCATTTTAGATAGTATCGATGAAGCCATACATGTTGTAAATGAGGAAGGAATCACCATCTTCTATAATCAGGTAGCAGCCGAGCATGATGGGCTTAGTCGGGAGGAGGTACTCGGTAAGCATCTTCTCGAGGTCTTTCCTTCTTTAAATGAGGATTCTAGTACTCTTTTAAAGGTCATTCGCACAAAACAGCCGATTTATCATCTTCCCCAAACCTACAAAAACAAATGGGGAAAGCTGATTGATACGGTGAATACGACCTTACCTATCCATATCAATGGAAAATTCATAGGTGCTGTTGAAATCGGAAAAGATTACTCAAAGATTAAAGATTTATCCAATAAATTGATGGACCTGCAATCAAAGGTTCGCAGTCCTTCAAAAAAGCCTCAAGAATTATATGGAGCAAAATACACTTTCCATGACATCCTGACGAAAAATGAGCGTTTCAACACCGTGAAAAAACAAGCAATGAAGGTTGCGAACTCTTCATCGACTGTTTTAGTATATGGGGAAACAGGAACAGGTAAGGAACTTCTTGTGCAAGCGATTCATAATGCCTCACCTCGAAGGCAGGCTCCCTTTATTGCGCAAAACTGTGCGGCTTTACCCGAAAGCTTATTAGAAAGTATTTTATTTGGAACGGTTAAAGGGAGCTATACGGGTGCGGTGGACCGTGCTGGGTTATTTGAAATTGCACATGGCGGGACTCTTTTTTTAGACGAAATCAATTCGATGCCCCTTGAGCTCCAATCCCGATTGCTCCGTGTACTTGAGGATGGGATGGTCAGAAGAATTGGCAGCCCGAAAGCTCTTCAAGTCGATGTTCGTGTGATTGTTGCGCTAAACAAATATCCAACAGATTGTGTCAAAGATAATGAGCTAAGACCGGATTTGTATTATCGTTTGAATGTTTTCTCTTTGGAGATTCCTCCCTTAAAGAAGCGACTCGAAGACATACCGTATTTAGTCGATCACTTTGTTGGCCTTTATAATCATAGCTTTCAAAAAAGTGTCTCAAAGGTAGATGATGAAGTCCTTCGATTATTCGCTAGCTACCTTTGGCCTGGGAATGTAAGAGAATTAAAACATATCATTGAACATGCGATGATTATGGCTGAAGGATCATCACTAACAATTGATTTATTACCCAGTCATCTTATTGATACGGAAGCAACGTCTACAGTCACATTAAGACCGCTTCGTGAAGTCATACAAGAAACCGAAAATTCTTTGATCGATGCAGCCATGAAAAAGTCAGGTGGGAACATCAACAAAGCGGCAAAACTCCTAGAAATTCCGCGTCAAACCCTGCAATACAAATTGCAAAAAATGAATAATTAGCCCATTTTCATATAAATCTCTTCTCTACTTAACAGTTGGCATGCTACTTGCATGTTAATAAGAGTAGGGAGGAGATTTTTTATGCAGATGAACTTATATAAACCTGAGCGTCATTGGAAGGACATTGAATTATGGAAGGATGTAACGGAGGAGCAGTGGAACGATTGGATTTGGCAATTGACGAATACAATCCGCACCATTGATGATTTACGTAAGGTCATTAATCTAACTCCAGAGGAAGAAGAAGGTGTCTTAATTTCCACAAAGACGATTCCTTTAAATATAACACCTTATTACGCATCGTTAATGAATCCTGATGATCCACGTTGCCCAATTCGGATGCAATCTGTACCAATTGGGAAAGAAATTTATAAAACGAAATATGATTTGGAAGATCCTCTTGAAGAAGACGAGGATTCACCAGTACCTGGTTTAACACATCGTTACCCAGACCGTGTCCTCTTTTTAGTAACGAACCAATGCTCGATGTATTGTCGCTACTGTACGAGAAGACGATTTTCCGGCCAAATTGGCATGGGTGTGCCGAAAAAACAGCTAGATGCTGCGATAGGCTATATCGCCAACACTCCTGAAGTACGTGACGTTCTTATTTCCGGTGGTGACGGCCTACTTATTAATGACAATATTCTTGAGTACATTTTGAAAAATTTACGCGCGATTCCGCATGTGGAAATCATTCGTATCGGAACAAGAGCACCCGTTGTATTCCCGCAACGTATAACAGAAAACCTGTGCAATATTTTAAAGAAATACCATCCGGTTTGGTTAAATACACATTTTAATACGTCCATCGAGATTACAGAGGAAGCAAAAAAAGCGTGTGAAATGCTGGTTAACAGTGGTGTGCCAGTCGGGAACCAATCCGTAATCTTAGCAGGTATTAACGACAGCGTCGAAATCATGAAAAAACTGATGCATGATTTGGTCAAAATCAGAGTTCGTCCTTATTATATTTATCAATGTGATTTATCAGAAGGGATCGGCCACTTTAGAGCACCTGTTTCAAAAGGGTTAGAAATTATCGAGGGTTTACGTGGTCACACTTCAGGCTATGCTGTGCCAACCTTTGTCGTCGATGCACCTGGTGGAGGCGGAAAAATTGCCGTTCAGCCGAATTATCTGCTTTCGCAAAGTCCGGAAAAAGTCGTGCTGCGTAATTTTGAAGGAGTAATCACCACCTATCCAGAGCCAGAAAACTATGTACCAGGCCGTGCGGACGCTTATTTTACAGAGCATGTAGGCTCGCTCGAAGATAAAAAATCAACTGCAGGAATAGCGGGGCTTCTAGGTGATGGCTTTAACCTTGTCCCAGAAGGCATAAACCGAATTTCTAGAAGAAAGAAATACAATGAAGACCCAAGCCACAGTACGTTAAAAGATAAACGTGATAAACGCGATGAATTGAAGGAGAAAAAATTTCAATCTACATTACAAAAAATGAAGGGCTCAAGTAAGGAAGATGAAAAATCAAGTTGAATTTTGATGGGAGGTCATATTGTTGAATTGTATGTGGTGTGGTTCGGAAAAGGCGAAAGAAGCAACAAACAGTGTATTTTGGGAACTCCCAGATGGAACAAGAGCAATTGAAATTACCGATACACCTAGTGTAACGTGTGATGAGTGCGGGATGGAGTATCAAGAGGAAAGCATTATCAATGAAATCGAAGACCAACTCATGTTAATCGATACAAAAAAACTTTTGAAGACAATTAGCTATAAAGAACTTATGGAGATTCCGCGATTTCTAAAGCATAACTACTTTCGTTTTTAAACTATTTTCAGTTGACTTGATACCATAACATGATAAAATGACAAAACGAACGCTTATGTAGGATGTGGTTGTTATGGGAAAGTCATTTTATCACTATATTGTAAAATTCCGTACGGCAAAAGCGAAAGATGATATTAGTCAATTTGCAAATGACATCTATTTGGATCATAGCTTTCCAATTTATTCGAAGGATTACAACGAATTGAGCTCTTATTTGGAGCTAAACGGCCAATATTTAAAAAGTATGTCTATTTTCGATAAAGCCTGGGATCTATATGAAAACGAAGATTGAATATTAACCACTGAGATACGGAATCTCGGTGGTTTTTTCCGTTTTAAGAACTGATTTGCCGATGCAATTAGGGCTCAATCCCTATTTATGGCTGAAAAATATATTTTATGGCTGTTAATTTAAATTTATGGCTGTTAATTTAAATTATCAGCTATTATTTTTAACTTATGGCTGTTAGCGAGATCCTTCCAAAAAATCCTCTATAACGAACACTTTACCTCCAAAAATTTTAGGCTCGCCACCCCTTAATATTTCTTGATTCACAAGCCCTATTATAATGCCGTTTTGCAAAAGACTTGCATATACTATTTCACACCCTTTAAATCGACACCAAAGCAGAGGGATGAGGATATGGATGGTAAAAGCAAAAAGCCAAAATACAAAATCGGGGATATCGTCGTTGTTAAGTTATATGGAACAGTTGGATCTGTGACCGATATCCGAAAGCTAGATGGAAATTTTCTCTATAAAGTCAATAAAGGCGAGGCATTTTACTCAGAATCGGCGCTAACCTTGCTTTCACACTACAAAGCAAAGCCGATGGAAATTGAAAAAATCGATATTGAATACAAATATTATTTTGGTGACCTTGTCTTTGTGCAAGGGTACGACAATGATGTGTTTAAAATAGTCGGGATACACACTGAAATATGGAGATACAAAGAGGGTGCGTGGGAGGATGTGATTTACGAACTAGCGAGAGTGACAGACGGTGAGTGGCTCGAAGCAGGAGAGGATGAGCTTACACTGCTTGCAGACTTTGATCAAGCCGAAACATTCCTTCAAAAATATTCGTTGAAGTATTTTGTGAAAAAGAAAAACAATAATGCGGGGATGTATGAAAATATGGATATTTATCGTAAATCCGAAAAAGATCATATGCGTATTAAAAAAGAGAAAAAAGAAATCATTGATGGTTTATTAGATGTGTACAACGACTACAAGATCCTGTACGACATGTTCCAGGATCAGAAATATAAAGATGTTATGGATTTGGCTATGAAAAATCTACAAAAATTTGAGTCTGGGAAAGGTAACGATTAACCCATGAGTAACGCTTGCACTAACACATAAAAGAAATAAGGGATCCCTAAAAATAAAATAACAGAAAATAATCCTTTTGTTACTTTTCCTAACACTTTATCAAACCCGTCTCCGTCAATAAATGCTAGTAATTTATTGGTGTGATTCACTTCTTCTTGTACTGGAAATTTTACAATAACGGCTTGCTTTGTCATGAGAACCCCTCCATTAGGCTTGTCCAATTCTTATATTCCATCCTATGTATGAATTTTTGATTTCATGACTAAAAAATAATATACATATGAAATGACATAGGTGACGTTTTTACATCATACATCTTTAGTAAAGGGGGCGATCATGCTGAAGGAGATTGAGGTTGTTATTGATACGGAGGAAATTGCAGAGTTTTTCTATAACGAACTTGTCCAAAGGGGATTTGCCCCAAGTGAGGAAGAGCTAGAGGAGCTAGCGGATATTACATTTGAATACTTACTCTTTAAATGTGTAATTGACGAAGAAGATGAAGACTAGGTACATAAGACGGCGGGGCAACCCGTCGTTTTTCTTTTGAAAAAAATATCATATTTGTAGAAACTTTTTTCATGCCCAGTCGTATAGTTTTATATCAAGAATTAGGAGGAATGGCCATGTCTTTATTTAATAAACTTTTTTCAAGTATTGGGATTGGAAGTGCAAGGGTGGATACAAAGTTAACAACAGATCAACTAAAAGCTGGTGAAAAGGTTTCTGGCGTTGTTGAAATTGTTGGAGGAAATACGGAACAGCAAATCGATGAGATTTATCTTTCCTTAATGACAACCTACATTAAAGAATCGAATGACAGAAAGTTTAATCAACAAGCAACGATTGAAAAAGTAAAAATTGTTGAGCGTTTTACAATCGGAAGTGATGAAAGACGTGAGATTCCATTTTCATTTGTCCTCCCACTTGATACACCTGCAACACTCGGGAAAACAAGAGTGTGGATTCATACAGGCTTAGATATTAAAAATGCAATTGACCCATCAGATAAAGATTTTATTTCAGTTTCGCCATCACCACTTGCAGCAGGTGTGTTGAATGCGGTATATGATTTAGGCTTTAGCTTACGTAAGGTTGATTGTGAAGCGGCACCTTATCGTCTAAGAAGACGTCTTCCATTTGTGCAGGAATTTGAGTTTGTTCCAACAAGTGGACAATATCGTGGAAGATTAGATGAAGTAGAAGTGATGTTCTTCCCACAATCAGAAGATCGGATGGACGTGATGATGCAGGTGGATAGACGTGCACGTGGGTTAAGTAGCTTTCTTGCTGAGGCGATGGATATGGATGAATCCTTCGTAAACTTCACTGTAACGACTGATGATCTTCCAAACCTTAAATCAAAAATCAACCAAATTATTAGCCGTTATAGCTAATTGCAAAAGGGCGCCCAGCATAGGGACGCCCTTATTTCATTTATTCATTATGCCCTGGTCCGTTTTTACGGCCACCAGCAGCAGAGAATTCTTTACCATGAGCGATTTGTTCTGCCTCAATTGCTTCAGGTGGAGTATGGTTGTTTTTCTTAGGAGCATTTATACGATTACGATTTTTCTTACCCATTATATTCCCTCCAATTATTTAGGCTGCATAAAGCCGTCTTTTGCTTTTTTCGATGTATTTGGTGGATTTCCAACACCTTTAGTGGTGTCAGTTGCATTTGCATAGTCAACAGCTTGTCTTAATTTTTTGCTCATTTTTTCGTTAGCCATGAACGAATACCCCCTTTACGAAGATGATACAATCTTATCTTTCCCCATATTTTTGCGTTAATCAAACTTTTTAAGTAGAATGGAATTGTGGTAACATAGAAAAAGTGTAATTTTACCTACATAGGAGGATCATGAATGAGTACACATATTGGAGCAAAGCAAGGGGATATCGCTGAAACAATTTTGCTTCCAGGAGACCCATTGCGTGCAAAGTATATTGCTGAAAACTTTCTTGAAAATGTTCAATGCTACAATGAAGTTCGTGGAATGCTCGGTTTTACCGGTACATATAAAGGAAAGCGCGTGTCTGTCCAAGGAACAGGAATGGGGGTTCCATCCATTTCAATATACATACATGAATTGATGAATGAATATGGAGTCCAAAACTTAATTCGAGTCGGAACTTGCGGTGCGATTCAAAAGGATGTGAAAGTACGAGATGTCATTTTAGCGATGACTTCCTCAACGAACTCACAAATGAACCGCATCAACTTTGGTAGTGTCGACTATGCTCCAACGGCATCATTTGATTTATTGAAAAAAGCATATGAGGCAGGTACTGAAAAAGGCCTTAATCTTAAAGTAGGAAATGTCTTCACAAGTGACGTTTTCTATAATGAAAATGCCGAGTTAGAAAAATGGGCACAATATGGGATCCTTGCGATTGAAATGGAAACAACTGCACTCTACACATTAGCAGCGAAATTTGGTCGAAATGCATTATCAGTTTTAACAGTAAGTGATCATATTTTAACCGGAGAAGAAACAACAGCTGAGGAACGTCAAACAACATTTAATGATATGATCGAGGTTGCTCTAGAAGCAGCATTGAAAGAGTAAACGGGAGGGGAAAAGATTTCGTGCTTCGAGATTTTTTCCTCTTTTATTAGGGTGATAATTATGAAAAATCGATTTATTAGATATGGCGTGACATTAGCAATTGTCTTGTTTGTCGCCTTTTTTGGGTCAAAAATCATTTCACCATCTGAGTCTTTTACGGATACCGATGAAGAGGTAAAAAGCCAATTAGTTGTGAATGGCTTTAAGATAGATGGGATTACCTTTTATGGGAATCAAGTACTCGCCTTGTTAGAGGAAAACGGTCAAAAGAAACTTTATATCGGGGATCGACAACAATCGGTGATTGAGAATGTGACACCGTGGGTGGATTACCAAGTTCCAAACAGTCCTGATAAAACCTATAGAGGGGTAGAAGTGAATCCGGATGCCCACTTGTTGTATTTGTACGGAAAGAAAGAGGATGGCAGCAATTTTATCGAGATGATTAATATTGGGACAAAAGAAACGATTTCCGAAATTCCGTTTGAGGGTACCGCTAAAATCAGTAATATTAAGTTTAAGAATGGCTACGAGGAAGGAATGCTCTATGCCAAGACAAATCAAGAACAGCAGAAAGCCGAAATCATTTTTAATACACCAGAATTTGATTCCCATATGGACTTATTCGTAGTTGACCTCCCATCGGAAAAAGCAACGGTTGACTGGGTCGATGCTAATCCTGAACTAGAGCATATTGTCTACACAATCAAAGACCAAGGGAAGATTTCTGCTTTTGTTCATGAATTAGCCACCAATAAGACAACCCAACTTGAAAAAATAAGCGGAGATAAGTTTCTATTTGATGGGGAACAGCTCATCGGCTTTAAATCAAAAAAGAACAAACTGGACATTAAAGAGTTCAAATACAAACAAACAACTTCTGAAGAACCACAGAATGAAACTTTTGATATCGTGATTAAGAATGGAATTGTGATAGATCCGGACAAGGAAACCATGAAAATTGGTTATCATGTTGGAATTAAGGACGACAAAGTGGCTGCGGTTACAAAATCTGCAATTCGCGGAGAGACTGAAATTGATGCGTATCAAAAAATCGTAAGTCCAGGCTTTATTGATATGCTGTCGTTCAATCCAAACCCTATGGCAGCGAAATTCAAGATTGGTGATGGGGTTACAACAAATCTTTCCATGCACGGATGTACTGTTGATTTTAACGGATTTTTTAATCAATACGAAAACTATCCAACATCAGTAAACTATGGGGGTGCTTTGTTTGCGGTTCGCTTACGATATGAAGCTGGCCTTGGCAACCATGGCACACCAACTCAAGAGCAAATTGACTATATGGTTAAACGAGCAGATGAGGAAATTAAAAAAGGTGCGCTCGCAGTAGCATTTAGCCCTGAGTATTATCCAGGAACGACACCTGATGAAATCAAGGCAATCATGAAAGTTGCAAAGAAATATGGCATTGTCACACATTTCCATGGAAGGCATTCTAGTCTAACAGGTGAACATACAAGTATTGATTCAGTTAAAGAGGTTCTTGGTTATGCAAGGGAGCTTGATGCTCCGGTTCATTTTATGCATCTTCACAGTACAGGTGGGACAGGTGCGATGGATGAAGCATTAGCTCTGATTGAAGAAGCTCGTGCAGATGGTTACCAAGTCACATATGATGTGTACCCATACGATTCGTGGGCGACAGATATTTCATTTGAACGTCTCAGTGGAGATTGGCAGACAAGGTTTGGCATATCCTATTCAGACATTCAAGTAGCCGGTACAACTGAGCGACTAACCGAGGATACGTTTCCAATTTATCGTAAAAAAGGTGGACAAGTCATCGTTTATGCGATGGATGAGGACGAACTCATTCAAGCATTACAAGTTGACCATAGTATGATTGGCAGCGATGCAACGATGGATAGTGAGTTTAATCACCCAAGAGGAGCGGGAACATTTTCAAGGTTTATTGGGCGTTACATTCGTGACCTTGATATCTTACCACTGATGGAAGGAATGAAGAAAATTACCATCCATTCCGCGAGGCAGCTAGAAGAAGTTGCACCAGCAATGAGTACAAGAGGAAGGCTCCATGTTGGTGCAACTGCAGATATTACGGTTTTCGACTATCATGAGATCATTGACACTTCAACAGCTGAAAAACCAGCATCCTTATCCAAAGGGATTGATTATGTCATCGTGTCTGGTAAGATTGCAAAAGACGAAAATGGTGTTCAAACACAGGTTAAAAATGGACAACCGATTATTGGGGTATTCGAATAAACTTTTTCCTTATCTTTATCATCATATTCCTTTAAAAAAAGCAGATACTTTTATAGAGGTGATTTTGATGAATCATGAAAAGGATTTTGATCGGGATCATGATCGTGAAGATGCGCTAACAGAGAATGCTTTAAGGGAAGTGCTAGAAGCAGCCTATACTGCAGAGTCTGAACTGATGCGACGCTATTTAATTACCTCAGAACGAGTTCATAATGATCATGAACTGAAAGAAAGACTTGCAAACTTCGCAGAAGGAAATGCAAAGCGGACAAAACAGCTCCAAAATGAAATTTCTAAACTTCACTAATCAAAAGCCACGAGGACTCACACCTTCGTGGCTTTTTTAAATACATGAAATATTCATATATTGTTTATGCTAAATGAAAACAATCATCGGAGGTGGAAAAATGCCTGAGTTGCCAGAAATGGAAACATACAAGAACCTCCTTCAACTGAAAGTAGCAGGCCATGCCATTCAAGATGTAGAAGTAAATCGTGAAAAATCAATCAATACCACGGTTTCTGATTTTACTAAAGAACTTATCGGAAATAAAATTACTCAAATCCATCGTAGAGGGAAGCATCTCATTTTTGACCTTGAAAGTGGAAATAAATTACTGCTTCATCTTATGCTTGGTGGTTTGATGTATATCGAAACGGATAACGATACAATTTCAAGGACAAAACAAGTGATTTTTCGTTTTGCATCACATAAACTTTGTTTTATTGGATTGAGATTAGGTTATTTACATCTACTTACTCCTGACCAAGTCAAAACCGAATTAGCAGATTTAGGGCCAGAGCCTCTTCAACCTGGTTTTACACTTCAGTCTTTTGAAAAATTAGTTGAAAACAAAAGGGGTATGCTTAAAACAACGCTTGTCGATCAAAATTTTATCGCAGGAATCGGAAATTGTTACTCTGATGAAATTTGCTTTGCTGCAGAACTTCTACCGACTAGAACGTTTGACACGCTTGATGGGGCGCAAGTTCAAAAATTGTATCAATCGATTCATTCTGTATTTCAAGATGCCATTCGGTTTGGTGGATATATCGAGCAGCCACTTTTTAAGGGAGATCATTTAACCGGCGGTTATGATGAGAAATGTAAGGTATATGACCGAGAAGGTGAAGCATGTGTACGTTGTGGTTCCGTTATTAAGAAGAAAGAAGTGTCATCCAGGAAAACATTTTTCTGTGCAAATTGCCAAATCTAAAAAAATACACTTGATTATCCTATAGGTTAATGGCTATTCTATATATGAGTCAATAATAGAAAGAGGGATTTTTTTATGGCAGAAAAAACATTTACAATTACAAGTGACGCTGGCTTACATGCAAGACCAGCTACAAAGCTCGTACATAAAGCAAGTCAATTTCAATCAGAAATAACACTTACTTTCAACGGTAAATCTGTAAACCTTAAATCAATTATGGGTGTAATGTCTTTAGGTGTACCAAAAGGTTCACAAATCGAGATTCAAGCAGAAGGTAATGATGCAGATGCAGCATTAGAAGGAATTGAGTCTGTATTAAAAGAAGAAAACTTAGGTGAATAACACCAAATAAAAACAACCATCAATTTAGATGGTTGTTTTAACTTTATTCAGCAATTGTCCAGATTATTTATGGAGGAAGAATACATTTTTTTGAGTTACACCTGAAACTGAATAAAGTTAAAAGCCTCCGGCGGATGCCACAGATTTTCAATGGAAAGTTTTCGAGCTTAAGATCAAAGACTAAGTACGCCACTTCCTGTGGCAACGTCTTTGTGACCCACCTCGTGTGGGCCTAAAAAATCTGGGCGCAAATACGCCAAGGCGTATTTGATTTAAGCCGTTTCTTCGTCTTCATCCTTTGATAGAACTAATGCCCCATGACGAATTAAGTATTGAAAATGAGAAAGTGGGAAGACCCCTTTTTGCTTTGATTCGAGTTCAATTCGAACAGAGGTATGATTTATCTCAACAACTTTTAACGTTTTTGCTTCACATAAATTCGGAACGAATTTCGAAGTGATACCAAATTCCATATTATTTACTAGTTCAAGGTTTTCTCTTGCCAATTTTGTTCACCACCTTCTTCATATACGTAATATGTCCAATACGTAGAAAATCATACCATCTTTTCAAGGGATTGCTATTAATTTGATTTTGCAGTTCGCATTATTGGAATTTAATTGATAAAATCGTTAATATTTATATATGGTTACATATTTATATAGAGTTTGGAGGATTCACATTTGAAACCCATTAATAAAGAAGACGTACAGGATTTAATCAACCGTTTTGCCAATCAAAACGTTTATATTCACCTTGAAACCACAAATGGCGCATATGCTGTACATTCTGGCGCAAAAAAAACATCAGCTGGTGCATTTATTCGAAATGCCCTTGTTACGTTTACAGAAGGAAAAATCGTTGGAAATGATCCGTACCGTGTCGGCCTTAAGATGGATATCGGTTGGATATATGCAGAAGGATTAACAGATTGGGAGCTAGACGAGAAGGACCGTTTATTACTAGCAGGTCATGATGAGGAAGGAAAACTTGCAGTTGCGCTTCAAATTAGCACAACCCCATTCTAGAGTTTTCGAACTACAACGGCATATTTTAATAAAAGGAGTAGTAAAATGGAGCGACATATTTTAATTGTATTACCACATCCAGATGATGAAGCATTTGGAGTATCAGGTTTAATTAGTTTAAATACACAAAAAGGGGTTCCTGTTACATATGCCTGCCTAACCCTTGGGGAAATGGGCAGAAATTTAGGAAATCCGTTTTTTGCAACGAGAGAAACTTTACCGGAGATTCGGAAAAAAGAGCTGAGAGAAGCTTGTAAAGCATGTGGAATAACCGATCTTCGCATGCTAGGATATCGTGATAAAACATTGGAATTCTTAGATCCAGAAAGAATCGCAGACACAATTGAGGAAATCATCAAGGAAGTAAATCCATCCCTTGTTATTACCTTCTATCCTGGACATGGTGTCCATCCTGACCATGATGCGACAGGTGAAGCAACGATTCGTGCGGTTAAACGTATTCCGAAAGAAAATAGACCGACCGTATACTGCAAAGCAATTACCCATGACCGTGTTGAAAAAATTGGTGAACATGATGTTGAGTTTGATGTTAGTGAAGTATTAGACAAGAAGATTGCGACATTAAAAGCACATCGTTCTCAAACAGAAGGATTGATGGGAAATCTGCTCCAAAAAATTGATGACAGTGACAATGAAATTATTGAGTGGCTTCGAACAGAAGTATATTGGACATATAAGTTTGACGATTAAGTACTTAGAGCCCAACTTTTGATGGGCTCCTGGGTGTAAAAGGAGCTATATGAAAATGGATCCTGTTAATTTTGATCAACTTTTAAAAGCATATCAGTCCCTTTGGATGAATCGTCGGCTTTGGCAAAAGGACATGAGCAGCGAAGACATTCTGCGTTCCACAATTCAAAGGGATTTACTAGATGAATTGACCCATCCAAGACTTCGTAAAACTCCATATGAAAAATTTTTCATGGCAAGTAGACGAATTTTCGACTCCAGTCTAACGATTGAAGAAAAGCTTAGTCTGCAGCATGTTTATCTTGAGGAAATGGAAAATGTGAAGAAATTGTAAACAAAACAAGAAAATATTTACAATTAGTACTAATTTCCGTTGTACAACTCCTGAGTTTCCTTTATAATCTGATGATAATAAGAGAGACTCGTCAAAATACTCAGCATAACTAGTTTGAAAGGGGTATTTTTATGGAGATGAATATGTATATGGAGATTTCAGTCATTTTATTTTTGATTTTTGCATTTACCTTCGCACACTCCATTTATAAAGGAACACATAAAAGAGTAGCCAAAATACTTAGTGGAACCTGTATAAGTTTATGTTCGTTTGCCATTGTCTGGAGAGCTACAAGTCTTTGGTCGTATTTTCATTAAATAAATAGATAATGAACAAAAAGAGCGAGTTGGAATTCGCTCTTTTTTCATTGCTCTTCGTCTTCAAACATAGAATTAATTTTTTCAGGTGATACAATGTATAAACCCATTTCCTCTTCTAATTCTTCGATTGACTTATTTTGTACCGTTTCGTCTTTTGATGTAAAGTCTTCCATTTTTATCACCTCAAAACTAGTATGTCCATTAATTGAATAGTTCCTACTCTGATAGAAAAACTAACTGTATATGTAGGATAGGAGACGAAATCATGAGATTTGGTAGTCATATTAGTATTAGGGAAGGGTATTTAGGGGCTGCCCAACATGCTAAAAAAATTGGGGCAAGAGCATTTCAATACTTCCCAAAAAATCCACGAAGCCTGTCTGTTAAAGAATATAATATTCATGATGCACAAGAATGTGCGAAGTTTTGTAAAGAGCATCATATCCAAACCATTGCCCATACACCATATCCAACCAATTTAGTTGCGGATGAAGGGCAAATTGAGCTTGTTAAGGACTCGTTATTAAATGATTTGGAGATTGCAAATGAATGCGGGTCGATTGGTGTGGTTGTACATTTTGGTGTATTGAAAAATGCTACAGACCCTCTCGAAGGCTATCAGCGGATGATTGGAACCTTCAATGACGTTCTATCGAAGTGGGAGGGTGAAGCATTGCTTTTATTAGAAAATAATGCCGGCAAAAGTGGGCCAACTGGAACAATGCTTGAAGAGCTTGTCCAAGTAAGGCAGCTTACAGAGTTTCCTGATAAAATCGGTTTTTGTTTAGATACATGCCATGTATTCGCAAGCGGTGTTTGGGATGGAGACAATTGGGTTGAGGTTGAAGCAAAAGGGATTGAACTCGGTTATTTTAAACATCTAAAAGCGGTTCATTTAAACAATTCGGCTTACCCAACCAGGTCTATGAAAGACCGACATGCCAATATTCCCTATGGAGAGATAAAAGTAGAGCAAATCAAAGAATTATTATCGAGTTCCGTGTATGATGATATCCCGTTTGTACTCGAAACCCCACACGAGAATCATTTTTCCCATGAGGATGAAATTAAGTTTTTAAATGAGATGATGGGTAGCTATTTATAACAAAAAACCAGCCCGCAAAAGGCTGGTTTACATCATTTTTTCACTTAACTTTATCCGTGCTGCTCTTTTCTGTACGATAACCAACCGACCAGATAATGTTATAGCTCCGGCAGCTAATCCTACTATCAAGCCGATCCAATACCCGAACGCACCAAGCGTTGTATATTTTGCCAAGACATATCCAACAGGCAAACCAATCACCCAATAAGAGATAAGTGTCATCACAAAAGTTGTGTTTACGTCTTTATAGCCACGTAGTGCACCTTGGATGGGTGCTGCAATAGCATCTGATAGCTGAAAGAATATCGCATAGAGTAAAAATTGAGTTGTTAATCCGATAACCGCGGCATTTGTTGAGTACATTTTTGCAATTGGTTCTTGCAACACAAGAATAATCAATGCACAAACAAGCGCCATGACGACAGCGATACAAATGCCAAGTATACTATATTGTTTTGCATCCTTAAACCGTTTCGCACCGACCTCAAAGCCGACTACGATTGTAAGTGCCATCGAAATACTTAAAGGAATCATGTAAAGCAAACTTGCAAAATTAATCGCGACCTGGTGGGCTGCAATAGTAGTCGTATTAAATTCACTCATTAACAATGTGACCGCTGAGAAAATACTTGTTTCAAAAAAGATTGCAAACCCAATTGGCAACCCGAGCTTTAAGATTTCGCCCCAGCTTGAAAAAGATACTGAGTAAAGTTTTCGTAAAACACGATATTCAGTAAATGGTGGCCGGCTTAAAATAATCCAAACGGCTAAAAACACAATCAGCCAATAGGTAATGGCTGTGGCATAACCTGCACCGGCACCACCTAATTCAGGAAAACCAAACTTTCCAAAAATCAACAGATAATTAAACAATACATTAATCGGTAACGAAGAAAGAGTAATAATCATCGTCACCCGTGTATGACCCAGTGCGTCAATAAATGATCTCAACACTGAATAAACAAAAAGCGGAACTATTCCAAACGAAAGTCCGATCAGATATTCCTTAGCTATTTCCCGAACTTCGGTTTCAAGGTTCATAAGTCCTAATATGGGGTCAAGGACAAATCCACCAATTAAAGCAACGACTATTGCGATGACAATGGAGATGTAAACACCTTGCATCACGGAATATGGAACCTTATTTCTTTGTTTTGCTCCAACATATTGTGCGATAATGGGTGTCATCGCTACTAATATCCCCGACAAGCCTGTGTACACCGGTACCCAGAGACTTGAACCAATCGCAACTCCTGCAAGGTCGTTTGCTCCAGCCCGTCCAGACATCATCGTATCCACAAAATTTATGAGATTAAGACCAATCTGTGTGGCCAGAATTGGAAAGAGGATATGAAAAAATAATTTATTTTTTTCTTTTAAATTAAATGTTTGATTCATAAAACGATTTCCTTTGCCTTCCTTGATGATTAATGGATTATATCACAAAAATGACATAATGGTAGGTAAAAATTGTTCGATTGACAACCAATACTCGTCCTTTTTTCTTTTTTAGTGTAAAGTAGTAAATGGGTATGAAAATAGCAAATGTAATCGAAACTAGGAGTAAAAGGGGGAATCCGACTTGATAAAGTTATTTTCAGATAGTGATTTAGACGGAGTAGGATGTGGACTTGTTGCCAAACTGGCATTTGGTGATGAGGTTGATGTCTCCTATTGCTCTTACCGAAACTTAAATGAGCGCGTGGAAAAATATATTGAAAACCCAGAACACCATCAAGCAAAAGTATACATAACGGATCTTGCAGTGAACGATAAAAATGAAAAAGCACTGGAAAAACGTCATAAGGCGGGTCGTTACATACAGATGGTTGACCACCATAAAACAGCCATGCATTTTAACAAGTATGACTGGGGATTTGTACAGGCTGAATATGAGTCGGGCAAGAAAACTTGCGCAACTTCACTCTATTATGAATTTCTTCTTGAAAAAAATCTCATCCAAAAACATACTGGCTTAGAGGCATTTATTGAACTTGTAAGACTATATGATACATGGGAATGGGAAACTGAAAATCGCGTAGAAGCGAAACGCTTAAATGATTTATTTTTTATTATAGGAATTGAAGAGTTTGAAACGAAGATGCTAGAACGACTTCAAACCAATCAAGATACTTTCCAGTTGACGGAAGCGGAAGAATTTCTTTTAGATACGGAAGATAAGAAAATAGAACGATATATTAACTCGAAAAATAGACAAATGGTGCAAACCTTCATTGAAGATTATTGTGTGGGAGTTGTTCATGGGGAACAATACATTTCTGAACTTGGAAATGCACTTGGAAAGCTAAATCCACATCTTGATTTAATTGCGATACTAAATGTTGGCACGAAAAAGATTGGACTTCGTACCATATATGATGAGGTTGATGTATCTGAATTTGCGAAGCGATTTGGTGGTGGAGGGCATCCGAAAGCATCAGGATGTTCACTTGGCGATACAGCATTTGAGCTTTTTGTCAAAAATACATTCCCATTATATGCCATTCGCCATGATGCACCTGAAAACCAACTCAATCTCAAAGAGAATGATAATGGGACGCTGTTTGTGAATCGAAAAGGGGAAAAGTCCTTTATATTTAAAAAGGATGTTCGTTGGGTTATTCACCACGACAAGAAAACACTCGATGCAAAGTTTTCAACGTTTGAAGAAGCCGAGCGCTTTGTAAAACGTCAATTTGCAAGTGGCTTAGCCTTTGATAATGAACTTCTTGCCTATATTGGTGAGCATCTTAATAAGAAAGAGGATGCGATTAAAGCAAACCTCGACGGTGCACTCGTAAGTCTAAAGAACCAATTTTAAATGAAACGTGTGTTCGTATGGTAAAATGTGCTATAATGAATAAGCAATAGTTTGTCCGATAAGGGTGGTCGGCTAAGCTCCCAACTGAAAGGGGGTGATGCCTATATGACGATATATGAGAGCCTTGTGTTAATGCTTTCGTTCGCGTCGCTTGTTGTTGCGATTTTATCTTTTGACAACAATAAAAAATAGACCTCCCTTTTTCCGCTAAAAATCGGGTGAGGTCTATTTCATCTTAGGCTGATCCTCTTAGTGGGACCATTCTATTGCTAGGCCGTAGATGCTCGCAACATCTGCGGTCTATTTGTATTTTACGAGTATTTATTATTATAATACCATATCTTCATAAAAAATGTCACAAATACTTGAATTTCAAGGTGTATTCATTGCCTCAATGTACAAACTTCGGTAAAATACGTGGGGACATAAGAGGTTATTTCACATTATAAACATATGTATGAGAGGATTTGATACTTCATGACGATTCAACTAGAAGAATTGAAGTTACCGATAAATTTACAAACTGAGATTTCAAATAGGAAGAACCAAGTTTCAGGTGATGAACTATTAATTGGAAAAGGTGGTTACACTCCTTCAGATATCAATATTATTCGAGATGCAATTATTGCACTTAGCATTGGTAAAAATGTGCTATTAAAAGGCCCAACTGGTTCAGGAAAAACAAAGCTTGCTGAAACCATTTCACAGTTATTTCAACAACCCATGTACAGTATAAACTGTTCAGTCGACCTAGATGCAGAAGCCTTACTTGGCTACAAGACAATTCAAGAGCATGATGGAAAAATGAAAATTGAATTTGTTTCTGGACCTGTAATCAACGCAATGAAAAAAGGCTATTTACTTTATATCGATGAAATCAATATGGCAAAGCCTGAAACATTGCCAATTCTAAATGGTGTACTTGATTATCGTAAAATGATCACAAATCCGTTTACTGCTGAAGTAGTGCGTGCGGAGAATGGCTTCGGGGTCATTGCCGCAATTAACGAGGGCTATGTTGGAACCGTACCTTTAAATGAAGCATTGAAAAACCGCTTTGTCGTTATTGAAGTACCATATATTCAAGGCGAAACACTGAAAGAAGTTCTTCAAGCACAAACAGCATTGAAGGATGAAAATGTAATCAATAAATTTGTATCCTTGTCTGCTGATTTAATTACACAGGTCCGAGGTGGTATGCTTTCTGAGGAAGCGGCATCCATACGGGCATTGATTGATACTTGTGATTTAGCCATGTATATGCCACCATTGCGCGCCATTGAACGTGGTATCATTGAAAAGTTAGAAGATGATCGCGAGAAAGCAGCCGTTAAAAATATAGCAGAAACTCTGTTTGAGTGAGGTTTTTATAATGAGATTTATTCAATTTAATGATAAGAAGGTCGACTCCTTTCTATTCATGGAATTATCGGACCTTGCCAAAACAATCTCAAAAAATCCTGAACTCGAAATAGAGTTAGGCTATAAATCTTATCTTGATCCGATCCAGCAAAAGGTTATCATTAGTCATTTTTGGGATAATCGCACAACTAGCGACAAACGAAATGGACTATTAAGTGATGTCTTTTTACGGACCATTGGTAGCATGAAATATACGGATTTTAAAGAAATTGATCGCTATCTATCATTCTGTAGAAAAAGTGATCTTCCGAGTTTCGCGAAGCAATTGTTTATGCTGTTTGAAGATAGTCGTTTGGAAGAACAATGTAAAAAAGAACGACCAGGAACCCGAAGATCCTTTACTGAAAGACGACGTATTTATCGCAAGTATTATAAGGATCAGCTCCATGTTAACATTGTTAAAAGTGTACCAACAGATGCTTTGTTTAATGGTATTTTTGTTCTACTAACGGCTGAATCTCCACTTGAAGAAATTCCGTCTATTCAACAAAAAATTGATCTCTTGATTCCGTTTCTACGAGGTCAAATTGAGAAAGTCTTTGATGCAAAAAGTACAAAGGACATCGTCAAAATATGCACAGAAATCATCGATGTATTAGAGGATGTACTTGATGAAGATATGTTAAATACGTATTTTCATTTACCAGAACTCGATTATGAAATCCTTGAAAATGGCTTAACAATTGACGACTTGAAACGGAAGGATAAGTTGAAAAACAATGATGTACTTGATGATGTCAAAAAAGGGGATGAAGAAATCCACGAAGAGAAGTTCGAAACCTGGCATCGAGAAACAAGTTCACCAACAAAAAGCTTTTTACAATTTGATCTAGAACAAGGTTCACGAACGAATCTGATGGGTGAAGGAGCAAGAGAAGGCGAAGAGGGTGACCAAGCGTTAGGGATTGCCCAAGGCTCGTCTAAACAAAGTAAAAATAAAGATTATTCCAAGATGGAAGCAATGGAAATGGTCCATTCTGAAAAGGAAGGTTCCACAGAATCCGAATTTGGAAAAGAAAATCGTTTTGCTTATCCTGTCTTTAAGAATGCCCGAAAACCAACGGACGAAGAAGTCATCCAATACGAAAAAAACAAAACGATCATTGCTCCATATCAGAAAAAGCTAAAGCAAATGATCCTTAAAACATTGGAACATAAAAAGAATCTACCAAGTGGGGATTTACATTTTGGCAGACTAAATAAGAAGCTAATTCGTATCTTTACAGACGACAATCCAAGATTATTTTATAAAAAAGAACAACCATCCCATCAAATTGATGCGGTATTCTCATTGTTAGTGGATTGTTCGGCTTCGATGTACGATAAAATGGATCAAACAAAGCTAGGGATTGCACTCTTTCACGAAGCATTAAAATCTGTCCAGGTTCCTCATGATGTGACAGGTTTTTGGGAGGACACCAATGATGCAGATAGCACAAAACAACCGAACTACCTGCAAACTGTGATTGATTTTGACTCAAGCTTAAAGCGCAGCTATGGTGCGGAAATCATGCAACTCGAGCCAGAAGAAGACAATCGCGACGGTTTTTCCATTCGTTTGCAAACGAAGAAACTATTACAACGAACCGAGAAACAAAAATTCCTACTTGTCTTTTCTGACGGAGAGCCGGCAGCATTCGATTATGAGCAAAATGGTATTATTGATACACACGAAGCCGTATTAAAAGCACGAAAACATGGTATCGAAGTCATCAACGTCTTCTTATCAAATGGAGAAATTGATGAAGGCCAACAAACGACGATTCAAAACATTTACGGTAAGTACAGCATTTTAGTACCAAACATCGAGCAATTGCCAGATGTCCTGTTTCCATTACTCAAAAAGCTATTATATAAGAGTATTTAAAAAGGGTATTCTGTCTTTATTTAAAAATACGGCTAATAATAAAGGTTTACGGCCGCTAATTTAGATTTATGGCCGATATAATAATTTTACGGCCAATAACTAAACTTTATGGCTGATAGCCACTTTGACTTAGGAATCTATAAAAAAAGATCCAGCTGCTTTCAGCTGGATTTTTTCTGTACTAGAATGTTATCCCATCCCCAATCATATGATGAATTATCAAGTAATTAGGGGGGAAAGATTTGCAGAATTCCAGGCGATTTACACAAATTCCGGAAGAACTCATTTCAAAGTATTTTACATTAAGTGAGAAGGCCAAGGAAATTGAGAAGGAATTAAAGGAAATGAAGAAGGTTATTAATGTGTATTTTGATGAAACGGTAGGGAAGCAAGAAAAAGGGGAGTCTATTGTTGGAGATTACAAGATTCAACGACAAATACGTACCTCTGAAAGCTACCATGATGAAAAAATGGTTAAGAAATTAGAAGAACTTAATCTTGAGGATTGCATCCGAGTTATTAAGCAACCTGACCAGCAGAAAATTGATGCCGCTATTACACTTGGTCTTCTTGGACAAACAGACATAGAGGATTGTATCGTGAAAAAAACTACAAATGCAATCACTGTACGTAAACAATAAAAACAGGAGAGGTTACTCTCCTGTTTTACTTTTAATCTACTACAATATAACCAATCATTGGACCGTTATTATTGATATCGGAGTGATTCAAACAAATGATGCGATACATGCCTTCATCCTCAAAGTTTGCATTAATCGTGATTTCTTCTCCTTTTTTCACTGTACCTTTGATGTCTGTACCTTCGATGTAGAAAGAGTGCTCCTTGCCATTTACCCCATAAATATTAAAGGTCACTTCCTTACCTTGAGGAACATAGACTGTCCCCGGATTCCAGAAATAAGATTCAATTTCTTTGCCATCATCTGTTTTAGATTTTAATTCACCAGTTGTAATATGGATTACAACATCATCTTTGGCAGTTTGCGGTGCTATTGTTGGAATGATCTCAGGCTGCAACCATACCCAACCTCCAATCAATACCACTGCAGCAACAAAAGCAGCAACAATCCAACTCCTTTTAATCACAACAAATTTCATAATCAACCCTCCTATAGTTTGTCTCCCTATAATGTATGCTTGACCCACTCGAAAACTTGTCTACTATTTAAGTATTTTTAAAATTCTAAAAAGGATTCTTGCGAAATATGTAGAATATTATAGATTATATAACTTTGAGCTAATGATCCCATTGAAGTGAAAGAAAGGACTTGACGGAATGAATTCTGTATTAGGTGAACTCATTTATTTTCTCGAAAGCAATTTGTCGATTTTTTTAAAATCATGGAAGGATAAATCCGTGATGTCTGAAGATGACATTCATAAGGAAAAATTAGTATTAAATGGCTTAGCGATGTTTGAACTGATCAAAAATTCATTGATCAATCCAATCGATGATGAAAAACTAAAATCGTTTGCTCATAAACTAGCCAAAGAGCGAGTCGAAGCGAATATTAATATTGGGGAATTCATCTATAATGTAAACCTTGGTAGAACAGAAATTTTAAAATACATATATCGCTCAAAGCTTGATCATGATCAATTGGACCCTATTTTTGAAGAAGTGAATCGGATTTTTGATTTGTTCTCCTATTATGCTGTTTCCAAATATACAGAAATGAAAGAGAATCAGCTCCAGGAAAAAATACAATACATAGACCAAAGCCATCAAGAGCGGCTTACCATTTTGGGGCAAATGGCATCTACGTTTGTTCATGAATTCCGTAATCCACTTACGGCAGTCATTGGTTTTGTTAAAATAATCGGAAATGATAACCCGAACATTAAATATTTGGATATCATCAGTCATGAACTCAATCAGTTGAATTACAAAATTGCGCAATTTCTTCACGTATCCAAGAAGGAATTAATTGAGAGAAGTGAAAATGAAGTTTCATTACTTGATTTATTTACTGAAATAACCGAATTCATTTATGCGAGTATTTTAGATGGTGATGTGAAAGTACATACAAATATTGGTTCGAACATTTATATTACTGTTAATGAGGATGAGATTAGACAAGTATTATTGAATATACTTATGAACTCCATTGACGCATTAAAACAAAGAGAAACCGACCGCAACATTATCATTAAGGGGTATAATCTCGATAATCAGATTATTGTGTCTATTTCTAACAATGGCCCAGCCATACCTAAGGAATCCTTGGATACGATATTTGAACCATTTTATACAACAAAGGAATTTGGGACAGGGATTGGACTTTTTGTTTGTAAAAAAATTATTGAAAAACACGGTGGATCCATATCATGTTCATCAGATTCAAATTTAACAGAATTTAAAATAGTTCTACCATACAGTGATGCTAGTTAAACTCGGGAAAAGACCGAGTTTTTTTATGTCTAAAAATAGGAATCGTGTATAATAGGAAGAGTGAATTGGAGGAATTAATATGAAATCACTAGTTCTTGCAGAAAAACCTTCTGTTGGAAGAGACATTGCGCGTGTCCTTAATTGCCATAAGAAAGGGAATGGCTTTTTCGAAGGAGATAAATATATTGTGACATGGGCACTTGGCCATCTTGTTACATTAGCAGACCCTGAAAAATACGGAGATCAATATAAATCATGGAAACTAGAGGATTTACCGATTATACCGAATCCACTAAGCCTCGTTGTCATTAAGCAAACAGGAAAACAATATAGTGCCGTTAAAACACAACTGCATCGTAAAGATGTCAATGAGATTATTATCGCAACAGATGCCGGTCGTGAAGGTGAGCTTGTTGCTAGATGGATCATTGAAAAATCAAATACACGTAAGCCAATCAAACGGTTATGGATTTCATCAGTTACAGATAAAGCGATTAAGCAAGGTTTTGCAAACTTAAAAAACGGAAAGGAATATGAGAATCTCTATTCCTCAGCCGTTGCCCGTGCTGAAGCTGACTGGCTAGTAGGAATCAATGCAACAAGAGCATTGACAACAAAGTTCAATGCACAGCTCTCTTGTGGGCGAGTGCAAACTCCAACATTAGCCATTATTGCAAAGCGTGGAGAAGAAATTCGCAACTTTAAACCAGTTCCTTATTTTGAAATAAATGCATTTACGGACGGCTTAACCTTGAAGTGGCAACATGAAAAAACAAAGGAACAACGTATTTTTAAAAAGGAAATTTCAACTGCCATTGTACGATCTCTTCATGGACAGGAAGCAAAAATTATAGACGTGCAAACTGCACAAAAGAAAAGCTATGCACCACAGCTCTATGATTTAACAGAACTTCAACGTGATGCAAATAAACGGTTCGGATTTTCAGCAAAGGAGACCTTAAATGTTCTTCAAAAGCTTTACGAACAACACAAGCTTGTCACGTACCCAAGAACCGATTCAAAATTTCTATCAACCGATATTATAGATACTTTGAAGGATCGAATAGAAGCGTGTATGGTGCAACCATACGCGAAGCTTGGTGCCAAGATCTTGAAAAGCGGTATTAAAACGAACAAATCGTTTGTTGATAATAGCAAGGTTACAGACCACCATGCGATTATTCCTACTGAGGATCGCCCTAATTTACAAGCCTTATCTGCCAAGGAAGAAAAAATTTATGATTTAATTGTCAAACGCTTCTTAGCTGTTTTTCTTCCACCTTATACGTATGAACAAAAAAACGTTCATGCACGCATTGGCAAGGAACTTTTCGTGGCAAAAGGGATTACAGTCTCATCATTAGGTTGGAAAGAAGTGATTACTTCAACTGATGAGAATGATGATGCAGGTCAAATACCAGCTTCCGTTCAACCAGGATCAACTCTAAAGATCCTTTCTGTAAAGGAAATCGAAAAAGAAACGCAACCGCCAAAGCCTTTCAATGAAGGAACCTTACTTTCCGCAATGGAGAATCCAGCAAAATATATGGCTGGAGAAAGCAAGGATTTAATTGAAACCATTGGCAAAACAGGTGGATTAGGGACGGTAGCGACACGTGCAGATATCATTGAAAAGCTCTTTAATACATTTTTAATTGAGAAAAAAGGGCAAGACATCCACATCACCAATAAAGGAAAACAACTATTAGAGCTAGTACCTGATGATTTAAAATCTCCTGTGCTATCAGCTGAGTGGGAACAGAAGCTTGAACAAATCGCAAAAGGGCGATTGAAAAAGAATACGTTCATCTCGGATATAAAACAGTACACAAAAGAAGTTGTTAAAGATATAAAAATGAGTGATTCGAGGTTCAAACACGACAACATCACAGGCACAAAATGTCCTGATTGTGGGAAATTGATGCTTGAAGTCAATGGGAAAAAGGGAAGAATGCTCGTTTGTCAGGACCGTGAATGTGGTCATCGTAAAAACATTGCAAAAGTAACAAATGCAAGATGCCCGAACTGCCACAAGAAATTGGAACTACGCGGAGAAGGGGAAGGACAATTATTCGTATGTAAATGTGGACATCGAGAAAAATTGTCAACCTTCAACGAGCGACGCAAAAAGAACCAATCAGGAAAACTATCTAAACGTGAAGTGTCCAATTTCATGAAAAAACAGCAAAAAGAAGAACCGATTAATACCGCATTAGCAGATGCCTTAGCAAAGCTAAAGCTTGATAAGTAACCTATTTGGTTCCAAATACAACAGAAACCTGAGTCTTTAGTAGACTCAGGTTTCTTCATAGTTATTTTTTCTTACCCTCGTTTGTGCTGTAATAGAATTTAGCTGTAATCGAACCGTCTTCGTTTTCTACAATATCCGTCACATGGATTCCGGAATCAGCAGGTGTTGCACCATTGCCTTTCCAGAAGTAGTATGAACCAGTGTGAACATTGCCAGAAACCGGAGTGATTTTATTGCCCGTTTTGAAGAAGTCACCAGCATCTCCACGATTTGCATATTTTTCAAGATCATATTTTCCATCTGCTTGTAGAACTGATAACCCATAATGTGTTACTACTGTACCGTCACTTGCAGTCTGTGACTGGTTGTGTTGGAATCTCTTATTCATCCAGTTTGCGACGTTATTTGGACGGAAACCAGCAGTTTGGTATAAATTGATGATATTTTCATCTACATGCCATGCAACTAATCCATGTGCATCTTCGCCTTGACGGATTAAGCCTTGGTTAAAGCCGCTTTGTTGAACATTTTCGAATAAGAAATATTCTGTTCCGTTTGAACCTGGTACTTCCATTTTTACAATACCATTGCTATCCGTTGCTTGATCAATAGAAGGTAAAGTAATTTCTTGAACACCATCTTCTGGTTTCACTTCAATAGGATTCACCCAGCCAAGGAAAATCTTGGAGAATGGATCGAAATGGGTGGGTGAGTTACCGTTGTATTCTAGTGCATCAGGGTAACGCATCCAAGATCCACCCGCCATCATTGAGTAGTTACCAACACCTTCAGAATTATATGCTGTATCATAGAAATCTGGCAATCCTAACGCGTGACCAAATTCATGTGCGTAGACACCAACCTGCGCAGGGTAAGGGCCTGTAGCGGAAGTTTCATCATATTCACCAGTTGCTGCATTATACCCAGCTACATTTCCACCAATCGCAGGTTGGATGTTGTAGTTGTTAACGATTACGCCATCATATGTCATCGCTTCCGCTTGCGTTTTCGCAATCCACTCAGATTGGCTCATGCCTTCGTATACATCAGCTGGTTTACCAGTTTCATAGTATTTCCCATAGTACAGAGCACTTAATAGATTCCATTTATGGGACCAGAATTGAGCAGGGTCGCGGCTCCATTCCGCTCCAGTACCCTCGTGAACGATAAAAATATTTGGAACTTCTCCATTTTCGGCGTATTTAGAGAAATCAATTTGATCATCAGCTGCCTTCAGAAGATCACGAACAAACTCACCCGTATGTGCATCACCATTTACGTTACCAAGAACATACTTTCCATTTTCAGCAAACGTTCCTTCTTGATCGAGGTAGTAAGAGGCTCCTTTAGGTAGTTCCACCCAAGTAAACTCAGTATTTTCATGTCTCATTATATTCGTTTTGCCATAACTAGATTCTTTATAGGCGTTTTGCATGGTGCGATCCTTTGGCACGTTTGGACCATCATACTGCTTAAAATAATCGAGTTCATACGGATTGTATTCGCTTCCAAAAATAAGATCCTCATAATATTCGGCAGGAACCTGGCCTTCAAGATCACCAATCGGTTCATCACCATCTTTATACTTTGCTAGAATGACCAGAACTGGAATATCCCCTGTGGCTTCTTTGTAAGCTACATGATTATCACCAGGTTGTTGAAACTTCTTACCGTGATTCGCAATTTTTTCAGCTGGGTCCACTTTGGACACATCAAATCCTAACTCTTTTGCTTTTTCAGCTAGTTCTGGAGTCGCAGCAACATATTTCGCAAGACTTATATCGTGCTTGCTCGTTTCAACCGAAGGCGACTCATTGAGTTGATACCCAGTAAGTAGAACACTCCCAGCTAAAGCTAGAGTAAGACCCGCTTTTGATAATACTTTTAACAAAAACATCACTCCTTTATGTATGATAGGGAAAATATAACAGAATATTCGGAAACATATAAGATTCGTTCGTCCTAACTAACTATGTGACCTAATTCTCATTATTTTACAAATCGAGAAATAGTCCTAGGTTATAGTAAATAAGGCTTGGGTCTTTTTGGTTAGTAACGTTTAACTAGTAATTAATTTTTATGGGTAAATGCAGGTGATTAGATGACAAGAATAGAAATATATATTACTGAAAGTATATTTCAAGGAGCATTTTTATGAGAAACAAACAAGTGATGATGGACCTAATCCTGAATATCGCAAAAGGAGACGAACGAATTCGAGCTGTCTACATGAATGGCTCACGGACTAATTCAAATGTTCCTAAAGATATTTTTCAAGATTACGATATTGTATACGTAGTCACGAATACTCAATCTTTTATAGAAGATGAGAGCTGGATTAACATGTTTGGTGAATTACTCATGTTACAGGAACCAGATAGAAATGACCAATTATGCGGCGCTAATCTAGATTTTAGTCGTTCTTATGGTTATTTAATGCTTTTTAAAGATGGAAATCGAATCGATCTTCACATCAAAACAAAAGAAAAAATGCTTGAAGAATATGGTAGTGATAAACTGACAGTACCTTTAATAGATAAAGACAATATCTTACCATCCATTCCTGCTCCAACAGATATTGATTATCAAGTCAAACAACCCTCTGAAGCAATGTTTTTTAGTAGTTGTAATGATTTTTGGTGGTGTTTACAAAATATTGCCAAAGGAATTTGGCGAGACGAGTTACCCTATGCTAAACAAATGTTTGAAGTAGTTATTAGGCAACGCTTGGATGAAATGGTTGAATGGTGGATTGGGTGCGATACAGATTTTCAGGTTTCTGTTGGAAAAATGGGGAAGTATTTTAAAAAATGCCTTCCTGAATCTTATTGGCAGCAGTACGAAAAAACATATTCAGACCATAACTATGAGAACTTTTGGGATTCTATTTTTATCACTTGCCATTTATTTAGAACGTTAGCCTTAGAAGTAGCAGAAAAGCTAGTGTTTACATATCCAATTGAGGATGATCGGAAAATGAGTGAGTATTTGATGCATGTGAGAAATTTGCCGTCGGATGCCAAAGAAATTTATTAAAAACGGAAAGGGGTAATACCTTATGTCAGAAACAATTTATGATATCGAAGACGTATTGAAAATGTTAGATTCGTTACTGCGTGAGCCAACACATTTTTGGGATACTTTTTATACTGACAGGGAAAAAAGCATACCTTTCTTTGTGAACTCTCCCGACGAAAACTTAGTTTCATACTTTGATAGAAATTTCTTCACTGGAGGCAGAGTTTTGGAATTAGGATGTGGGCCAGGTCGAAACGCAATGTACTTTGCAGCAAAGGGCTGTACCGTTGATGCTGTTGATTTATCTGAAGAATCTCTTAAGTGGGCCGAAGAGCGTGCTAATGAAAGTGAGTTACAAATACACTACATTCATAAGAATATCTTTGAATTAGAGGTTGAGGAAGGTACTTACGATATTGTATATGATTCAGGTTGCTTTCACCATATTGCTCCTCATCGAAGGATATCATACATAAATTTAGTGAAAAAGGCATTAAAACCAAATGGCTTTTTTGCCCTTACTTGCTTTGCCGAGGGCGGAGAATTTGGAGGGTCCGATATCTCTGACTGGGAGGTTTATCGATTACGGAGTCTAAAGGGTGGTTTAGGCTACACCGATCAAAAATTAAAGTCTATTTTTAGAGAGTTTAAAGAAATTGAAATAAGAGAAATGAAGGTGGTTGAACAGCCAAATGAAGTCTTTGGAGTACCTGGATTATTAACCGCATTATTTCAAAAACAGTAAGGTTTCGGGGTGTTTCAATTGATAAAGTTTTTTGAGTATAACTGGCAGGTAAGAGATGAATGGTTTGAATGGTGTAAAGAGCTATCATCTGATGATTTGGTAAAGGAGCGCACAGGTGGAGTAGGTAGTATTTTATATACATTATTTCATATTATTGATGTGGAGTATAGTTGGATAAGGGGAATTCGGGGAATGGACGATGTAATCGTTCAGTACTCGGAATATAACAATTTAGGTAAGGTTAAACTCCTTTCTGACCATTACCGAAAAGAAATAAATGGGTTTTTAAAATCAGGTTTGGTAGAAATAAAAGAGAGAAAAATAAAGGTTGCATGGGACAACGAGCTATATACAGTTGATGAAATCCTTCATCATATCATTGCACATGAAATACACCATATTGGCCAACTCTCAGTATGGGCTAGAGAATTAGGTAGAAGTCCTGTATCTGCAAACTTTATTGGCAGAAAGATAACATCTACTATGGATTTTAGTTATTATTACGAATGATTAACGTTATGAATCCACCTAACTATCATACATATAAGGTAATGAACAAAAGTTGAGGTATCTATAAAAATGAATGTTGGATTAAGAAACAATGCCGAAAGATGTTATCAACTGGCTGAGAAGAAAGCCGCTCAATATTTTCAAGTACTATATAAAGATATCAATGACAAAAGTTATATTCCAACACTAACAAAAGACTTCAAAGCTTGGAAGCATCAGCATATTCATCCTTCGCCATTTCCTTTTCTGAAAAGGGCAAAAAGGCCATCCGATACAAAGGATTATTATAGTTATATAAGATGGCTAAATTATACTGGGAAATTAAATCATTACCTAGACAGAAGTATTTCATATATATTTATGAGAGATATGGGAAAAGATCTCAGAGCGTCTAATACCCAATCAAGGATTGATAACGTTGTTACTAGTTTGAAAGAACATTTGCTCAAAACAGTATCAAAAGATCAAAATGAAGGAATGGATATTTTTAGTACAACAGGGTTATACAGATGGGGACAAAAGGAAGGTATTGAATCGACGATTATATGGTTGTTGGAAAAATTAAAAACTGTGTCTATTAATATACCAGAAGGAATGGATGGAACCCATGCTCAGAGGAAATTAATCAAAATCATTGCGGGCGTCATCATTAATGAGATTGAGGAAATGGGGGAGGACCTCTCGCCAGAAGCTCGTTCTAATAAATTGAGTACTGCCCTTCGACTAGGCTTTGCCTATGGTCTTACCTATCCATTTATCGATGACCTTTTGGATGCAAAGATATTGACTGACAAAGAACAGCGGCAATATTCCGATATGATACGTACAACACTGCTTACTGAAACTGTACCTGAGTCAGGGAAGTGGACAGGGAAAAATAAGAATTTACTAGAATTTGTACAATCGGAACTTTCAGAAGCCTTCCTGTACATTAAGAATCAGCAACCCGAAGAGAAGTTGCACTCATTTTTTGAACAATCCTATGTCTTTTTTAAATCACAAGAAATCGACCGTGACAAAGTTCTTTCAAATGCAACGTATACGAATGAAGATTTATATGTACCAATAATTATTAAATCATCCTCATCACGTTTGATTGTTCGTTCTTTAATAAATGCGCCCGAAGATGATGGCCATGATAAGCGGATTTTCTGTTATGGGATTTATAATCAACTTGCAGATGATTTTTCGGATATGTTTTCTGACCTGGAGGACAGAGCTGTAACCCCATATACGTATTATTTGACACATCACAAGAAGCGAACCGACTTAGTAAACCCATATGAATTATATTGGGCTGTCATTTCTTATCTGATCCATAACATATACAAATCTGATCCAGAAGCCTGTGAAATCATTTTAAATCGTGCAATTAATGGATTGAAACGATTTAAAAAGCGGGTAGGAAACAAGGTGTATGAAGAAATAATGGAAACATTCGCTTCGGGTAGTCCGGCCTTTAATCTTGTAGTACAGAAAATGGTTCGAAAAGCAGAAGATGTCGATTTCTTTGATAAACTATTACGAGATCATATGGTTACGAACTTAAAAAATGAACAGAAAGAAAAAGAAGAATTTACCGAGCTAGTTGAAGACGTGCGCACAAAGATAAATAACCTTTTATACATCAACCACCATAAAAATGATGTTTCACTAGTAATAAACGCTGCAAATTATAGTCTAGATGGAGGCGGAAAAAGGCTGAGACCGATCGTAACTTGGATGATGGGTGTAAAAGAATATGGGTTAAAAGAAAGCACGATTGCTCCATTGCTGAAGTCATTAGAGTATATGCATACGGCATCTTTAATCTATGATGATCTTCCATCACAGGATAATGCATCCTTTCGACGTGGACAGGAAACGGTCCATCAAGTATATAATACCGCCATTGCGGAATTAACTGGTCTCTTTCTGACTCAAAGGGCAACTTTCGAGCAAGCATCCCTTACTCAGTTTGATGCAGAAGTGGTACTTAAGTTGATTCAATACTCAACCCAAAGTACAGAAGATATGTGCAAAGGGCAAGCAATGGATTTAAATTCTAAGGGCAAACAATTAACACTTGAAGAATTAAATCTTATGTGCCATTTAAAAACTGGTAAAGGCTTTGAGGCTGCTCTCATCATGCCTTCCATACTCTCAAAAGTGAACGAAAGAGAAATAGAAGCTTTAAAAAAGTTTGCTTATCATGCTGGTATAGCCTTTCAAATTAAAGATGATTTACTAGATGTTGAAGGAGCACCCGTATTACTTGGAAAAATGGTTGGAAAGGACGCCATTAACAATCAATCAACATTTGTCACCATCCTAGGTTTAGAGGGTGCTAAAAAGGAAATGTGGGAACATTACTGTAAGGCGATGGAAGTTTTGCAAGATCTTCAACTAAAAACTAGTTTCTTAAAACAAATATTAAATTATTTTGTACATAGAGACCACTAACATGTAAGCCTGCCTTTGGATACTATATGGGTATCAGAGACAGGTGTTTTTTAATTTTCCTAAGGTTCTAGGTAAAAGCACATTTTAGAGGTACAAGTTGAAAGGCGTAAGCCTATGGAATAGGATGCTAGTAGCCTATGAATAAGGAGTGTATAAAAAGATGTATTATTACGACCCAAACGGTCTACCACCATACCACACTGATTTAGACAATTATTACGAATATGAAAGACAGATGGGATCATTCTTCCCGCCATTTGGCGGAGGTTCGATGGGACCACCATTCGGACCACCAAGCCAAGGGCCTGGAGGTGGGCCACCATTTGGACCAGCTGGCCAGGGACAGGGAGGAGGACCACCAACTGCACCACCACCGTCGTTTGTTCCTTCGCAATCTCAACAAGCTCAAGCATTTGCAGTCGATCCAGGGAGCATCAGAGGATGTCTGTTTAGATATACCTATGTATGGTTACGAGGCCCAGGACAATTCTGGTTCTACCCAACTTTTGTTGGCAGAAGATCCGTTTCAGGGTATAGATGGAATGGCTTTAGATGGTTATACTTTGGAATCAGCTTAAGACAAATCCAATCGTTTACGTGTTTTTAAAGGGGCTCAAGTTCTAAAGTAGTACAATTATAGTGGAGAAACATTGTAAATAATAACATACAAAAAAGCAATATAAAAAATCATGTATTAAAAAACAAATATAGTTTAATAGATAGTACCCTTATTAGCAACTTGATGTTACCTATTTACGTCCTGCAAATAAGGGTGCTATTGTTTTACTTAATATTTCTTTAGGGACATTATCTTCGTTTCTGAAATCTTTTTACATTTTTTAGAATTTTCGAATGTTTTTATACCGCCAATCTAAATAAAAACATACGTATTTCTTTTTTACGTATGTTTTTTTTGCCTTTTTACTGATAAATGATTCGCAAATGGACTTTTTTTACATTTATGATCTCTTTTAAAATCATTTCTACCTTTTTTTGGTTTTTACGCATGACTTCATACTACCAAATTCAAAAAATGCATACGCATTTCTTCTTTACGAATGTTTATACTGTTTTTTTACTTATAAATGATACGCAAATGGATTTTTATTACATTTATAGAAAAGGATATTTACATTATTTATAGAATGTATGTTTTAGAGGAGGTAAAGGTTATGACAAATGACATTTTGATAAACAATAAAAAGAGCTGGGACATTGTAGCGCATCATTTTAATGGAAAGGATGCTCTTCCTAGTTATGGTCCGTTTACACAAACAGAGGATGAATTGGGACTACTTGAGAATATATCACTTAGGAGAGTGCTTGATATTGGTTGCGGAAGTGGGCATTCATTAAAATACATGGCAGATAAAGGAGCAGGTGAAATATGGGGAGTAGATTTGTCAGTATCTCAAATAGCAACTGCGAATGAAACACTAAAAGGTTTGAATCCTCACTTATATTGTGCTCCAATGGAGAAGGATATTGGCATACCGAAGGAATATTTTGATCTAGTTTATTCTATTTATGCAATCGGTTGGTCAACAGATTTATCAGCCACTTTTAAATTAATCTATGACTATTTGCTATTTGGTGGTTATTTCCTATTTAGTTGGGATCATCCTTTATATCCTCATTTAAAAAGTGAAAATGGCCGTATTTACCTAGAAGGATCATATCAGAACGAAGGAACAGTTACATACAGTAACTTTAAAGGTGAAAATGCACCGATGGTAATACCAACAAGAAAAATGAGCACGTATATAAATGAATTAATAAAAGCAGGTTTTACGATAGATCAAGTTATAGAAAGTGATATTTCTTCGTCACTAACTTCAATTGAGAATGAGGTATCAGATCGCTATTATTCGTTATACAAAGCACGGAAATTTCCTACAACGATGATCATAAAAGCTCGTAAACTATAAAAGGATGTGGTAAAAATGAACAAAACGAACCAATCTCCAATTAAAAACACAATGGGAGGTGTGTTCATTCACGTTACAGATTTAACAAAATCAGTTGAATGGTACAGCAAGATTTTAGGATTTGAACCAGATTTAAAAAGTGTTCAATCACCGGTTTATAATATTCCAATCAATGGAAGCACGGGTTTAACCTTAGATGACCATGCCTTTGACCCTGCTTTCATCCACAAACCATCGCCAAACCCGATTTTTAATTTTCTAGTTGACGACATTGATGTTGCCTATGATTTTATTAAATCATGTGATATCGAAATCGTAAGGGAAATTGAAAGAGTGGGGGAGAACTTTGCTTGGTTTAATTTCAAAGACCTAGATGGAAATATCATTATGGCTTGTACGGGTTAACAATAACGATTCCTTTTAAGGACATTTTGTCAATTTTCCAAGTACATATCTTATGATGAGGAGTATATATATGGGCTATGTTTCTAGATTAAGAAAATTAATCGGTACTCAACCTATCATAACAGTAGGAGCTACAATTCTTGTAATTAATGATAAAGGAGAGCTTCTTTTTCAGCATCGATCGGACACATTGGATTGGGGATTACCGGGTGGTTCTATGGAACTTGGGGAAACAATTGAAGAAGTTGCAACCCGTGAACTAAAAGAAGAAACAGGACTAATAGCAAATAATTTCAGTTTAATTGGTGTCTTTTCTGGCCCCCGATATTATTTTCGTTATCCAAATGGGGATGAAACTTACAGTGTAATTAGCTTATTTCATGCTTTGAACGTCAGTGGTAATTTAGAAATGAACGATGGAGAAAGTATAAATCTAGAGTTCTTTAACAATGATAATCTCCCTACCAATATCGAAAAAAGAGCAAAGGCGCTAATCGATGAAATAGGAGAACGTTTGTGGGAACTAGAAAGTTCGTTTGAAATTTAGGTTAGAATATATTACTTGCTTAGTAAATGGATTAAAAAAAGTTAGAAAATGCCCAGAAAAGCTCTGGGCATTTTATCACTATTATTCGTAAAGTCCTTCTAATTCATCAATTAATTCGCCAACATAGGCAACTGCTTTGCGGATTGCATCTGGTTGAGACATATCCACACCCGCATATTTCATTAATTCTAGTGGCTTCATTGTACCACCAGCTTTTAATACTTCAATCCAACGATCAACTACAGGTTGACCCTCTTCTTTGATTAACTGTGCTACAGCAGTAGAAGCAGTTAATCCAGCAGAGTACGTATATGGATATAGTCCCATGTAATAATGTGGCTGACGCATCCATGTTAAGCTTGCTGCATCATCAATTTCAACCGCATCTCCCCAGAAAGATTTTAAAACTTCACCTTTAATAGCACTTAAGGCAGGGGCTGTAATTGGTTTTCCAGCTTCAGCTAGTGCATAAACTCGACGTTGATATTCACCCTCAAGTAAATGAGTCACAAAGTTATGATAGTAAGTTCCTAGCAATTGAAGAATCACCCAACGCTTCATTCTCTTATCGTCTGTTTTCGATAATAGATGTTCAGCTAAAAGTAACTCATTCATGGTTGATGGTGCCTCGATAAAGTAAGTAGATGGGCGAGTATTTCCAACTCGTTGATGTCCATTTGCATAGTAAAAATGACCTGCATGCCCAAGTTCGTGAGCTAAAATAAATGCCCCACGCATTGTATCCGTCCATGTAATTAAAATGTAAGGATGAGCACCATAAGGACTGGAACAGAAGGCACCTGTTGATTTCCCAACGTTAGCAGGGAGATCAACCCAACGCTCAGTAAGTCCTTTTTCCATGATGGCACTATATTCAGGACCCATCACCTGTAAAGCCTCAAGAATGGTTGTTGAAGCTTCTTCATAGGTTGTTTTTGGATTAAAATCAGGATCCATTGGTGCTTTTAGATCACTAAAATGCATGTTGTCTATGCCGAGAACGCGTTGTTTCAATTTCGCAAATTTTCTCATATGTGGAGCAAGTTCGGTTTGAATAATATCTAACTGATTATTGTACATATCAAGAGTAACCTGTTGTGGATGCAAGAGCATATGAGTAACAGATTCATAGTTACGTAATTTTGATAATGCCACTTGTTTTTTTACTTCTGTACCATATGCAGCCGCAAACGTATTTTGATATTTTTTCAATGTCTCAGAAAAAGTATTGAATGCATTTCGTCTAATTGTCGGATTTTCAGAAAGCTCGTAGCGATCTTCGAATAGAGCAAAGGAAAGGGGTAGCTCATTTCCTTCCTCATCATTAAATGAAGGGAATGTCATATCAGACGCTTTGCTTCGTTGATAAATCATATATGGTGCATCATGAACCTCACCAAGAGCAGCTAACGCTTCTTCCGTTTCAGGCGAAAGGGTATGTGGTTTTTTATCCAAAATGACGCTTAAATTATTCTGAAATACTTCTAATTCTTTTTCTTCTTTTATGTATTGTTCAATTGTTCCATCCGGTAATGCAAGTGTTTCAGACTCAATAAATGATAGTGCTGCACCAATTGCTGAAAAAAGAGACGAAACTCTTGCTGCATTTCCTTGATTCTCAGGGTTAGTCGCATCCTCATTGAATCGTAGACTCGCATATGTACCTAGTACAACCATACGCTTTTGAAGTTCTTCTTTTGCAAGTAAACAATCTAAGAATGTTTTTGCATCATTTCCTAGTTGCCCTTTAAATTTTGTTACAGTTGATACATCAGACTCAATTGAAGCTAATTCTTGTTCCCATGCTTCAACCGATTGAAACAAATCTTCCAGTTTCCAAGTTTGTTCAACAGGGACCTCTGAACGAGTTAATAGTTTTTCTTTTACCTTTGTCATAAATTTACCCCCTAATTATTTCGGCACTCTAAGTATTATTATATCTGAAATGAGGGGGGATTAAATAGTATTTTCATAAAGTTTTTATGAAAAATTTAAATACATCTGATTATTTAGTTAAAAACCATACCTTTTTACTATACCTACTAGAAATAATTACCATCTAAAGTCCCGCGTCAAATAAGTATCTTAGACTCATGACGATGAACTTATTAGAATGGTAATATATTAGTAATTAATTTGTTTAGTAGTCTAATTAATTATTTATTTCACAAAAATGGAAGCGTATTCTGAAAGCGTTAACTAAATGAATATTCCAAAATCATTCCTTCTATTAACAATTCAATCAAGCAGGAAATGAACTCGAGAATAAATACAAACCCCACAAAAAACGATTTGGGTGGGACGTATTTTTCTATAAATCACACTATTTTTATGTGAAAACTTACATTTATTAGGGAGGAAGAAAAATGGCATCAGTATCGAGGCAAATCAGAAAGTCTTCAAAATTAAGGAAAAAACTTTTAGCAAGTACACTTGCACTCTCACTTGTAGCGCCTACAATTGGTTTTGCAGATGAGCAGGGGTACACAGGGAATGAGGGAGAAGCTACTCCGTATGACGGAAGAGGTGCAATCACAACCTATAAAGTTGAAAAAGCAGAAGGTCAACCAGAAATTGAAGTAGCAACTCAAGATAGAATTCTAAAAATTAGCGATAAGTATTTTAGAGATGCAAATGGAGATCAAAGCTTAGATGTCTACGAAGACTGGAGAAAACCAGTATCAGAACGTGTGGCTGATTTAATTAGTCAAATGAGTCTTGAGCAAAAGGCTGGGTTGATGTATATCGCTACACACACTCCAGAAGCAGATCCAACAGATGGAAATTTTGTAACACCTAAAAATAGTAAAATTGTTACTGATAAAAAATTGCGCCATGTTATTTATCGTTTGTCTCAAAACTTAGGAGATATCGCAAATTATAATAACCAAATGCAAAAATTAGCAGAAGATCTTGAGTTAGGGATTCCAGTTGTTATCACTTCAAATCCTAGAAACTCTGCATCAACAGATTATACAAATATCACCAATTCCCAAGATCAACACACATTCTGGCCTGGAACCTTAGGTTTAGCTGCAGCGAGAGATGTAGAAGCTGTTGGTGAATTCGCCGATATTGCCCGACAAGAATGGCGAGCAGCAGGTATTCGTAAAGTGTATGGATATATGGCCGATGTAGCCACTGATCCACTATGGGCAAGAATTGAAGAAACATTCGGGGAAGATCCAAAAGTTGTTGGAGATATGAACTATGAAATTATCAGAGGTTTCCAAGGTGAAGAACTTGGAAAAGACAGTGTAGCAATCACAGTAAAACATTTCCCTGGTGGCGGAGCTCGTGATGATGGACAAGATCCTCACTTTGAAAACGGTAGCTTTAACATTTATCCGACAGAGGGAAGTATGGAAAAGTATCACATTCCTCCGTTCCAAAGAGCGATTGAAGCAGGAGTTTCATCTGTAATGCCTTATTATGCATATCCAAGTAATGATAGTGCTGACCAGGGGTTACCACCATATGTAAATCAAGAGGATCAGCAATTTGAAGAAGTGGGTATGACATTAAATGAAGGGATAATTCGTTACTTACGTGAAGGACTTGGTTTCAAAGGTTATGTTAACTCTGACTCAGGTGCAGTTGCAGGTAGTGCATGGGGATACAATGATAAAACAGCAGCAGAAAAAGTTGCAAAAGCTGTAAATGCTGGTACCAATATTATCTCAGGTAGTGCAACACCAGAGTACTTAATCGAGGCAGTTAACAAAGGCCTTCTAGACATTGAAAAAGTAGACGAATCATTAACTTATACTCTTTCTGAAATGATGACATTAGGACTGTTTGAAGATCCTTATGTAAATCCTGAAGAAGCGGTTGCTTTGGCAAACGATGAAGAACACAGAGCTTTAGCTTATGAAGCACATCAAAAATCAGTTGTTCTAATGCGAAATGATAAGGTGAAAGGTGAAAACCTATTACCGTTAACAGAAGAGAAATTAGAGAATGTTAAGCTTTATGTTGAAGGATTTGTTGGAGTTGCAGCACCTAGAAGTAATGATAATCCTGAACAATATGTGATTGAGGAATCTAAAAAACAATCTGAAGGATTTACTACAGATTTAAAGCATACTCTTAACGAAAAGTTCCCTAACATTGAAATAGTTGATCGTGTTGAGGAAGCAACACATGCATATGTATATGTAAAACCAACTCAATCGAACTGGGATAATAACCCACGTATTACGGTTGGTCCAGAAACTGGAATATCTGATGTAGACCGAATTGTTGAGATCCAAAAAGCGGTTCCAACGATCACTGCTGTAAACTTTACGAACCAATGGCTAATAAATAAGCTTGAACCAAAAGCAGCTGCATTTATTGGTACTTTTGGTACACAACAAGAAGCAGTATTTGACGTAATCACTGGAGAATTCAATCCGGTTGGTAAACTTCCATTCGCTATACCAGCTAGCGCGAAAGCAGTAGAGCGAGAAGTAGGTGATGTTCCAAGCTTTGCACCTGAAGAATATAAACATTTCACTTATAAGACTAAAGCGGGTGTCAAATACGAATACGGATTTGGACTAACTTACGAACAAGAGAAATCGAATAATGGTAAAAAGAAATAATTAAAAGAGAGCCGACCAAAATTTATATGTTTGGTCGGCTCATATGCTATCTCCCTTATCCAACAAGCAACCGTACCTAAACCTCACCGAAACCAACCTTTTTTCTTAAACCACACAAACATACCAATTCCAATTACAATCATAATTGCTTGAATTACGAAATACCCATATCTATATGTAAGTTCAGGCATATGACTAAAATTCATTCCATAGATGCCGGCAATAAACGTTAGTGGCATAAAGATTGTCGTTATAACAGTTAAGATGCGCATCACTTTATTGGTTTGATGCGAATTTAGCGATAAATAGCTATCGCGAATATCCGCAGTAAGCTCCCGGCTCGCATCAATTTTTTCCGTTAGTCGTAAAAGGTGATCATGGATATCATGAAAATATTCAATTCGATGCTGCAATAGGTCAAGGCGATGTGAGTTAACAATTCGATAAACCAAATCCCGCATTGGTACCACCGTATGCCTTAAGGTAAGTAAATTATGACGCGTATCAAAAAGTTCATCAAGTAGCTCTTCCATCGATTTTTCATTAGAATTGTCTTCAATTTCATTTAAGGTATCTTCAAGTTGGTACACAACTGGAAAATAATTATCAACCAGCTTATCAATGATGTGATACAACACGAGAGAGGGGTCCCAGTTCTCAATCGTTTCAGTAACCATTAATCGATTCCACACATCATTTATTTCACCTAATTCTGATAAATGAAAGGTCACTATATATCCTTCACCTAGAAACATATTGATTTCTTCTTTTTCCAGTGTAAATCGATGAAGACTGTGTGAAACAAAGAACGTATTTTTTTCGTAAAAATCTAATTTAGGTCGTTGCAACACATGGATGCAGTCTTCAATAGCCAGTGGGTGAAATTGTAGTGTTTTTGATAATTCCTCAATTTCCATTTCAGTCGGTCGGTTAAAATCAATCCAATACCATTTACAATCTGTGTTTTTTATTGCTGTAATTGGGATATCAGTTAGACGTTCGTTTTGATGACTAATTGCAAGAATGCGAATCATTAAATAACCTCATTTTTATTGATAAAATCATGTACGTAAAGTATTTTTTTTATAATAACATATAGCTTATTTTTTCCAATTCCTTTAGTATAATGGAGTAATTCAAAACTAAAAAGGGGAAGACAATATGAAATCTAGACCATTTGTGTTAGTAAGTATTGTACTTGCGATGCTTATCAGTGCTATGGATACAACAATCCTCCAGACAACTGCCCCTACGATTGCAGAAACACTAGGTGGATATAAGTTTTATGGGTGGATGTTTGCCATATATGTTTTATTTTCTACTGTTTCCTTACCAATATTCGGGAAACTTGCCGATATTTATGGTAGGAAAAAAATTTTTAGTATTTCTATCATTCTATTTACAATCGGTTCATTACTTTGTGGATTAGCAGACTCGATGGTAGAACTAATCGTATACCGTGGAATCCAGGGCTTAGGGGCTGGTGGAGTATCACCATTAACCATGATTATTGCCGGTGACCTTTATTCAATCGAAAAACGCGGAAAAATTCAGGGGTTCTTCTCAGCCATGTGGGGGGTTGCTGCTGTCATTGCACCGCTTGTCGGGGGCTATTTCGTTGAGACACTTTCATGGCGGTGGATATTTTTTATTAATATTCCAATTGGAATCATTGTTCTTTTATGTTTAATTCCTTACAAAGAAAGCATTACTAAGGATAAAAACCCACTTAATTATCTTAGCGCACTTCTTTTTACTGGAAGTATGCTTGCGTTTTTAATGAACACCATTACAACTGAAAATCTTGTAATCTACAATATAATTGGGATCCTCTTTTTAATTGCATTTATATACGCCGAGAAAAAGTCAGATAAACGATTCATCCCAATTGAAATATTGAAGAATAAGAATATTTCTTGGTTAAATATTAATGGTTTTTTAATCTTTTTAAGTATTTTTGCGTTTTCTAACTATGTACCATTGTTTATGCAGGAAGTTCAAGGGATTTCAATCACAGTTAGTGGACTCGTTCTATTCGGGATGAGTGTTGCCTGGATGCTTGCATCTGTTCCTTCAGGAAACCTCATCTTAAAATATGGATATCGAAAAACAATCTTTTTAGGGAACGGCCTGCTCATACTATCAGCAGTTCTTGCGCTTTTCATGAATAAAGACACAAGTTTCTGGTATATCTTTACGATTTTAACCATTCAGGGTTTTGCATTCGGTATAGTCGTTACGATTGGGACAATTGGATCACAGGAATTGGCAGAAGCTCATCAAAAGGGAATGTCAACAAGTCTTCAATTCTTTGCAAGAAACATTGGAACCACATTTGGGGCAAGTATCATGGGAATGCTTATTACAAGTCAAGTTGATGTAGGAAAGGGAATGCATCATTTGATTCTTTATATGTTAATTACAGTCATTCTTGCAACTGCTATCAGCTTTTTTGTCAGCCAAAAATTATATTCTCACAGACTACAAAACCAATAAAACATCAAAAGCGGATGCTTTTGGTGTTTTTTTTCTATAATAATAATGGATTATATTGTATGATTAAAATAATTCGGAAATTGAAATAATTGTTCTGGTACATATTTTGGAGGCCCTTATGTTTAGAATACTTTCTTATTTGAAACCCTATCGACTAGCCATTTCGATTGCTCTTGTTTTGACTTTTGTTGAACTTACGGTAGAGCTCTTGCAACCGCTTTTAATCGCAAAAGTGATCGATGATGGTATATTACAAAATGATCTTTCTGTTGTGATGAAGTGGGGAGGAATTATGGTCGGCATCTCGCTACTTGCTTTTATATCAGGTATTACAAATTCCTTTTTTGCTTCACATGCCAGTCAAAGTTTTGCTTTTGACATTCGGAAAGAATTGTTCGGGAAAATTCAATCCTTCTCCTTTGCAAATCTTCAAAAATTTGATACAGCAACATTAATTACGAGAATGACCAATGATGTCACCCAGTTACAAAATACTGTATTTATGAGTCTGCGTATCGCTATCCGGGCACCGATGCTCATCATTTTTGGAATGGTTATGGCTTTTATCGTTAATGCCAAGCTTGCGATGATGCTCATTATTACGACTCCTTTTTTAATTATATTTCTTATTTTTGTTATGACGAAAGCGAGAAGGCTTTTTCAATCTGTTCAACAGAAACTAGATACCGTCAATGGAGTGATGAGGGAAAATCTATCGGGAATGCGACTTATCAAAGCATTTGTACGATGGAAGCATGAAACCTCCCGTTTTTTACATGCTAACGAAGACTTAAAGGAGAAAACGATAAAATCGCTTCGCCTTATCGAATTGACAATGCCGGTACTTTTACTTTTAATGAACGCTAGCATCATTGCGATTCTATGGTTTGGGAGTATTGATGTGAGTAATGGAAATGTTCAAGTAGGGGAAGTTGTTGCGGTAATCAATTATACGACAAGGATTACGGGTGCACTTGGTGTTTTTTCATGGATTATCATGCATTTTTCACGGGCAAAAGCTTCATCAGAACGTGTCATTGATGTATTTGATACTAAGGTTGACTTAATAGAGGCAACAAAGAATGTCAAAAGTATTAAAAACCCGGAAGGTAGCATTGAATTTTCTCATGTTGATTTCAAGTATCCTGGAACAAACGTGAAGGTTTTACAGGATATTTCTTTCTTAATAAAGCCAGGTGAAACAGTCTCAATCCTTGGGGCAACCGGTTCAGGTAAGACATCCTTATTTCAATTAATTCCACGATTATATGATGTTATTCATGGAAGAGTGGTGATTGACGGGATGGATGTGAAGAATCGAAAACTTGATGAATTGAGAAAACAAATTGGCTATGTTCCTCAAGAGGCATTGTTGTTCACTGGAACGATCAAGGAGAACATCCGCTGGGGTAAACAAGATGCGACGATGGAAGAAATCATAGAAGCAGCAAAGGTCGCCCAAATTCACGGAACCATTGAAAAGCTTCCATTACAATACGATACCATCATTGGTCAAAAAGGGGTTAACCTATCGGGAGGCCAAAAACAGCGAATTTCAATAGCGAGAGCACTTGTTCGCAACCCTAGAATTCTGCTATTAGATGATAGTACAAGTGCATTAGATTTAAGAACAGAAGCCCAATTATTAACGGCATTGAAAGAATACACCTGTACAACATTGATTATTACTTCCAAGATTTACACAGCCATGGCAACTGATACAATTTTACTGCTTGAAGACGGAAAATTACTTGCCACTGGAAACCATGAAGAGCTTTTACAAACCTCATCCTTTTATCAAAAGGTCTATGAAACACAGTTCGGAAAAGGGGGACAAGCTCATGTCAACGCGAATTAATCGCCCTAAACAAAATGATGGGAGTAAGCCACAACAGGCTAAGGACAGAATGGGAACGGTCAATAGAATTTGGTCCTATTTGGCGGTCAATCATAAGTTATTAATTGCTGTCCTAGCTATGGTAGTAGTGAGTTCAGGGCTTGGTCTCCTAGGGCCGTACTTGCTAGGAAGAGGGATTGACGAATATATCGTGACAAAAGACAATTATGGAATCCTCATTTTACTTCTTAGTTTAGGAATTGTGTATATTCTTCATTCTATTTCCCTGTGGTATCAAAACTATTGGATGGTAGGGATCGCTCAAAATACAGTCTTTTCGATGAGAACTGAACTTTTCGAGCAATTACATCGGTTACCGATTCACTTTTTTGATAAACGCCAACATGGGGAACTGATGAGCCGAATTACAAATGACATTGAAAATGTAAGCTCGACGTTAAATACGTCTGTCATTCAAATCTTTTCAAGTTTACTTACATTGGTTGGTACTGTAGCGATAATGGTCTGGCTTAGCCCCCTGTTAACTTTGATTACGATGATGATCATCCCTATCATGTTTATCGGGATTAAGTGGATCACAAAACGAACAGGGAAGCTATTTAAGGAACAGCAACGTTATTTAGGAGAACTGAACGGTTATATCGAAGAGACGATTTCTGGTCAAAGAATTGTAAAGACCTTTTCACAAGAAGAAAAAGTAATCAATGAATTCTTAGAAAAGGGGGAAAAACTAAAGAAAGCAGGCTATTTTGCCCAAGCTTATTCTGGTTTTATCCCGAAACTTATGAACGTATTAAATAACCTAAGCTTTGCAATCATTGCAGGGATTGGTGGGATACTTGCTTTAAATGGACATATCACCATTGGAACGATTGTCATTTTTGCAGAGTATTCGAGACAATTTACCCGCCCACTGAATGACTTAGCCAATCAATTCAATACATTGCTATCAGCTATTGCAGGTGCTGAACGTGTATTTGACATTTTAGATGAAGAAGTAGAGGCTAAGGACGAGACCGATGCGAAAAAAATGAATGAAGTTAATGGCAAAGTCGAATTCAACCATGTCTCTTTCGCTTATGACAAGGGTGGTAATACAATTAAAGATGTATCATTTGAAGTAATGGCAGGAGAATCGGTTGCCTTTGTTGGCCCTACGGGTGCTGGGAAAACAACAATCATTAATTTATTATCGAGATTTTACGAACCGGACGAAGGTGCAATAAGAATTGATGGAGTGAATACCTCATCCATGACAAGAGAAAGCCTTCGTCAAAATATGGGCTTTGTGCTTCAGGATGTTTATCTGTTCCAAGCCTCTATCATAGAAAATATTCGTTATGGAAAACTAGATGCAACAGACGAAGAGGTGATAGAAGCTGCAAAATTGGCAAATGCACACTCGTTTATTATGAAACTTCCGAAACAATATAACACGATTTTAAAGCAAGATGGTAGTGGCATTAGTCAAGGACAGAAGCAGCTACTTTCGATCGCAAGAGCAATTCTTGCAAGTCCGTCTATTCTTATCCTAGATGAAGCGACAAGTAGTATTGATACTGTCACAGAAATGAAAATTCAAGAAGCACTACAACGATTAATGAAGGGGAAGACAAGCTTCATCATTGCCCACCGCTTAAATACGATTGAAAAAGCAGGCCAAATTATTGTTCTGAGAGACGGAGAAATCATCGAAAAAGGAGATCATTTCTCTCTTTTACAGCAAAAAGGGTATTATCACAACCTATATCATAGTCAATTAGAGAATCAGGTTATCTAAATCCACATTATCACTGACCAAAAATTACCTTTTATATTCTTTAGGACATCATCAAAAGATAAGCCTAAATAAGAATTAAAGGATGATGTTAAATCATGAGGCACTTTAAGGCATTAGGAATTAAGTTTATCGTGATATCAATTGTACTCTTGTCCCTTTTTGGAATATTTAGAGGTGCTTCCTTTGGAGAGATTTTACTCATGAGTATACTTGTAACGGGGCTTGCATACGTTGTTGGAGATTTATTTACGTTACCGAGAGCAGGGAATACCGTTGCTACTATTGCAGATTTCGGCTTATCTTTCTTTTCAATTTGGATATTGAGCTACATGTTTATGGATAATACATCAGGCTTAATCACAGCTTCTCTAGTTGCAGCCGGTGCAATTGCTCTCAGCGAAGTCCTGTTCCATGCTTATATGCAGAATAAGGTACTTGAAGAAGAGCCACGAGTACAAAACAGATCGCAATTTAGACCAAATTTTCAAACTGAGTTTGCTGAAGAGTATGATGAAGAAACAAAGGAATTAAAAAAGAAATAAACGTATTTTATGGCTAAATCAAAACTGATTTAGTCTTTTTTTATTGTTCTAGAAAGGAGGATTCGCACGATTTATGTTGAAATAGTGAGAGAAGGAAAGGTAAGGGAGCGACATAAATTGTGATCAAAACGGAAACAGACCCTATTTTAATAAAGAAGTTGCAACAAAAAAACATGGATTCAATCATCGATTGGTTTGAACAAAGAAAAAAAAGCTTATACAAACTTGCCTCTGTCTATATAAGAAAAACGGAAGACATCCAAGAAATTTTTTACAATGTGATGGTAAAGGTGCAGGCGGAAATACATAAGAAAAAAAAGCAGGCTTCCTTTGAAAATTGGGTTATTTCCCTATTTATAAAAGAATGTAAGCACAGAAATACGCTAGTATCGGTTGAGGGTGTCCTAGAGATGCTTGATGAAATGAACAAAGATGCTCTCGCTTTAACATATGTTCTTGGCCTTACTCGTAATCAGGCAGCCGACATACTAGAAATCCCTGTCGAAACAGTAAAAGCACATTTACATAAAGGTATCCAGATTTTGAGTGGAGTAGAAGAAGGCCATAATCAAGAAAAATACATTGATTATCTAAGCCGAACTTTAGACCGTCCTTCTAAAATAGAATTTGAGATTCATTTACACAGTTGTGAAAGCTGTCAAAGCAGTCTAACAGTGTTCCAAGCTACAATTTATTCACTAATCGATAAAGCTGATGCGATTGAAGTTCCTGCACAGTTTTTTGATAAGGTGAAGATAAGATTAATTGAAATTGAAGAATTTAAAAAGAAGAAGAAACAGAAACGAACCAAAATAAGTATTGGAATTGCATCTTCACTCGTTTTACTACTCTTAATAGGTTACGTGACCAATGGATTTGCTTATATGTATTACTCATGGCTTGACTGGCGTGATCAAGAGGATAAGCAACTATTAGCTTACTTAAAAAGTGGCATAGGGGAGCCACTTAATCTTGTTCAAGAAAGCAATGGAATTAAGGTTACGATAAAAAGCGCCATCGCCGATGATTTTCAAACGTTAATCTATTATGAAGTTGAAAGCTTTGAAAACAGTGAACAATATGGAATTAATATTTGGAATGGTGTATTTGTTGAAGAAGAAATGAAGACTTTTGACCAACAGGCCATTCCTCTCAACCCTTTACCAGTTCAAGCCCTAGAGAGTGAAGGAGATGTTTTTAAGGGGATACTTAGTTTATTACCCGTTTCATCCGAGACAAAAACCATTAAACTGAATCTATCAAAACTACAAAAGATGGAAAAGGATGCTGAAAACTTTGAATGGATGGATGTATATGGAGAGGGTTCGTTTTTCCCTGGTGAATGGAATTTTGAGATACCTGTTAAAAAGCAAGAATCGTTCGAACATGTAGTCCACAAAAATTTCACAGTAGATGGGTTTCCAATAGAGATAGAGAAGTTGATTATAGCTCCAACGATAACGCTTCTTCAATATCGGTTTGAGCAAGCGACATGTGATAAATATATTAACGAACTGTTTTTTAAAGGAATCCAAACAAAGAAAAAGAAGGCAAAACCAGCGATGTTTGGATGGAGTGTTCCAATTCAAGGTGGGGATGGGCAATACGCTACTTTTCAATCACCTTTTGATTCACTTTATTTTGAGAACCCAAAAGAAGCCAGTCTTCAATTAAGCTCATTGTACTATACGAAGAATGATTACTATAAGGTAGAAATTGATATGAACAAACCATTTCCACAAACCTTTGATTATCAAGGAAGTAACATTTCAATTGATAAAGTTGAACTTGGTGAGCCTACAAAAATTGAAATAACTGCTGAAATGAAGGAAGGACGAAAATTTGAATCGCTTCATTTTGATGTGTTAGGACGAAATAACACTTCGGCTATGCCTATCGGTATGATGGATAGTGATGGTGTATTTGTTGACCGAAACGGGAAAATATACAACCGTGATGAGTATGTCCAAAATGCATATATGTATGCGGGAGAGCAACCTCGTCATTATCAAACGAAAGTGTTACTTGAAGTCTATGGTGAGAGTTCTACTGAAGAAAGTGTTCCTGGGTGGCTGCAAATTAACGGTTATTGGGGAACTACCTATCTAGATGAAGATGTCGATATAAAATTGAAATAGAAAAGCTCAGGATATCCTGAGCTTTTTACATCTTCTCTTTTCGATATTGCAGGTATTCTTTTTTCGCGGAAGGATTTTCATCAAAAAAGTCAATTAGGGTTGATAAGCATAGAGAAGTTTCTTTGCTTATATAATGCTCAAGTTTTTCAACTTCCTCATAAATATTATGGTCTTGGACGCCGATCATTTTCAAAAAGTCTTCAAGCATCTCGTGTTTTTCGACTAGTTTTTTTGCGACTGTAGATCCTTTTTCGGTAAGCACAAAGCCTCTGTATCTTTCGTAAATCCCATAGCCTTCCTCGTCCAACTTTTGCATCATCTTTGTAACGGAGGAAGGGAGAACATTTAATGAAGAAGCAATATCCACGCTTCGAGCGTAGCCTTTTTGCTGAATCGATAAATAAATTTTTTCTAAATAATCTTCCATACTCGGTGTCGGAATCGTCATTACCGCCTTTCAAAAAACTCTCTGTTTATATTATATAATGAAATGCGGATAATTTTCTATCTAATCTTCCAAATGAAGTCGGATATCATCCGTGCGAAAGCCGATTGACGTTTCCAAATCAAGAACATCTATAGATATAACTTCATTTTCAGGCAAATCGATATGATTAATTGAAAAAGTAACAGAACCACTCTTGTCATCTGTAATTTCATAATATTCATAGTCTGCTAGATTTAATCGATATGCGACATTTTCCTTTTTTTCGATATCAAAAGTCAAACTGTCATCAGTAACTAAAGACAACTTAGGAGTTTTCAATTTTCGGTCATCATCGATCTTTATTCCTGTTTCTCGCTCTATAAATTGTTGCAATTCTTGATTCCCCAAGACATTCGTAAGTTTCTGATTTTCATGCTCTGTTCGCATATAAAACGCTTCATTCGAATAGACTTCATCTCGATTAGCTTCATCAGTTGCACCATATAATAGGACATAATCATCTGCAAAAATCTCCTGCGGATACCATTCATGTGCTGATACGGAGTAATTTAAAAATGAATTCCAATGAATAGGTATATCATCTAACCCTCTTAGCTTCGCCCATTTTGAAAATGGAAAATGGTGCGAAGGAAAATAATAATAGGCAAAATGATGACCATACTCATGTGACAACGTATCTCGATATTCTCGAGCATTTGTATGTTCATTTCCTTTATAAAGGGTAATACTGCTTATAAATGGATGATAGATTCCTGTAATCCTATTATTTGAAGGTGATGGACCATCCAAGACCCGAACTTCTTGTAACAGGGTAATTTCCTCACCATGTTTGTTTTTTATTAGTTCCTGATAAAGCTCTTCTAATTGTTGCTCATTCCAGTTTTCTGAATAGCTTAGAAAAAGAATTCCATTTGGTGACTCGTATTTAGCATAATATGAAGAGTTATACGTGATAGTGTCTAAGCTTAGTAGAATTGGAAGGCTACATAATACGAATAGGAATGCAATAATTTTTTTCCTCAAAAACCTCACTCCCCAATACATATTTTATCATTCTTATAACACCTGAATCTCTGTTTTATTTTGCCAGATTTGCTTCGTCGTTTATAATGGATTAGGAAAGTTTTTGAAACTATGAATAATAGGTTGGTGAAATAAATGAATCGTGTTGTTATTGTTACAGGTGCGGCAAATGGAATTGGCAGAGGAATAGCGAATAGTTACGCACATAATGGAGATAAAGTGATTTTAGCAGATATTGATGTAGAAGCGGGAACAAACCAAACCCTTGAACTTCAGGAAAAAGGTAAGGAAGCCATTTTTATAAAAACAGATGTAAGAATGGAACAGGATATCAAAAATTTGATAAACCAAACCTATCAAACCTATGGTAAAATTGATATTTTAATAAACAATGCCGGCAAAGGCTTATTCAAATCACCATTCGATGTCACGGTTGAAGAATGGGATGACGTAATTCATACGAATTTACGAAGTGTGTTCTTATGTTCGAGAGAAGCTGCAAGATATATGAAGCAATCTGGTGGCTCAATCGTTAATATTGCGTCAACAAGGGCCATGATGTCTGAAGCACATTCAGAAGGATATGCAGCAACGAAGGGCGGAATCGTTGCTATTACTCACGCACTTGCTGCTTCATTTTCGGAGTATCAAATAACAGTAAATGCAATCTCACCCGGTTGGATTGAAACAGGTAACTATGAGGAACTTCGTAAAGAAGACCATGACCAACACTTTTCAAAGCGGGTCGGTACTCCAACTGACATTGCAAATGCATGCCTGTATCTAACCGATTCGAAAAATAATTTTGTTACAGGGATTAATCTCGTTGTAGATGGAGGAATGACGAGAAAAATGATATATGAGGAGTAACAAAGAGAGGAAGCTTTATAGATTATGAAACTTGTATCTTGGAATGTGAATGGATTACGTGCTTGTGTAAAAAAAGGGTTTTTAAATTATTTTCATGAAATGGACGCTGATATTTTTTGCGTGCAGGAAACAAAGCTTCAGGAAGGGCAAATTGAACTAGACCTTGAAGGCTATCATCAATATTGGAATTATGCGGTTAAGAAGGGCTATTCAGGAACAGCTGTTTTCACAAAAATAAAACCACTTTCCGTTTCATATGGCGTTGGAGATGAAAACGAAGAATCAGAAGGGCGAATCCTTACATTAGAATTTGAAGATTTTTATTTAATCAATGTCTATACACCAAATTCCCAAAGAGATCTTGCAAGACTTGATTTCCGTCTTGATTGGGAAGACCGAATGCTTGATTACCTCACTCGATTAAATGAGAGCAAACCGATTATTCTGTGTGGCGATTTAAATGTCGCTCATTCCGAATCAGATTTAAAGAATGCAAAATCAAATCGAGGAAATTCTGGATTCACTGATGAAGAGCGTGGAAAAATGACCAATCTACTCAATTCTGGATTCATTGATTCCTTCCGATATTTCTATCCAGACATGACCGATCAATATACATGGTGGAGTTACATGCGGAATGTCCGTGAAAAAAATATTGGATGGAGAATCGATTATTTTATCGTATCTGAGAAATTTAAAGATCGACTAAAAGATTCTCAGATTCACTCACACATCATGGGGAGTGACCACTGTCCGGTTGTTCTGGAAATTCATTGATTGGAAAAATTTTAAAGGAATACTTTAAAGAAGGACAAACATAGATTACAATAAGAATGCTATCGAAAGATTGGTAATAGCATCTTCTTGGAGGTAAAAATGGATAATTGGATAACAGATTTTATGGATCAATTTGGGTATGTTGGAATTTTTCTATTAATTGCACTAGAAAACATCTTCCCACCCATTCCATCTGAGGTGATTTTGACTGCAGGTGGATTTATGACCACTATTACGAAATTAACCGTAACGGGGGTTATCATTGCTGCAACACTGGGATCAGTTGTAGGTGCGATTATTCTATACGGAATTGGCCGCTTACTTGATGTCGAGCGATTAGAGAAAATTGTTGACCGCTATGGTCGTATATTACGTGTAACAAAAGAGGATATCCATAAAGCAGATGCTTGGTTCGATAAATATGGATACTGGACAGTATTTTTCTGTCGAATGGTTCCATTAATCAGAAGCTTGATTTCCATTCCTGCAGGGATGTCCAATATGAACTTTTGGATGTTCATTTTCTTTACAACACTTGGAACATTAATTTGGAATGTGATTCTTGTAATGCTAGGAGCTGCATTTGGTGAATCTTGGGATACAATTGTTCATTACATGGATATTTACTCTAATATCACCTATGCATTAATTGCATTAGCAGGAATTGGGTTTCTTGTTATATTTTTCACCAAGAGAAGATCAAAAACAAGATAATTAGAAATGCTTCGGGCGCACATCAATCGGCGCCTGAAACTAGACATTTTAAAAAAGGAGTACTTTACGTCTAATGGATATAATTGAACTAATTAAAGCGATTATTTTAGGACTGGTTGAAGGGTTAACAGAATTTGCCCCAGTCTCCTCAACAGGTCACATGATTATTGTCGATGATATGTGGCTAAAAACAGAGGAGTTTCTTGGAAAATATCCAGCAAACACATTTAAAGTTGTGATCCAACTCGGCTCAATATTAGCTGTAGTTGTTGTATTTAAAGATAGGTTTATTGATTTACTTGGACTAAATCGCAAAAATAAAATTGTTCCAGTTGGAGCTAAACACTTACGTTTAACACATATTATTGTAGGATTAATTCCTGCAGGTATCCTTGGAGTATTATTTGAAGATACAATTGATGAATATTTGTTCACAACTGAAACTGTATTAATTGGACTAGTAATTGGTGCAATCCTAATGATTGTCGCAGACCGATATAGTGCTAAACATCCAAATACGCAAACTGTGGATCAAATTACGTATAAGCAAGCATTAACAGTGGGTCTCATTCAATGTTTATCACTATGGCCAGGATTCTCACGTTCAGGTGCGACCATTTCCGGTGGTGTACTTGTAGGACTTAGCCATAGAGCAGCTGCCGATTTTACATTCATCATGGCTGTTCCAATCATGGCAGGAGCAAGTGGAATTTCACTTCTAAAAAACATAGAGTATTTTTCAGTGGACGCACTTCCAGTATTTATTGCAGGATTTATTAGTGCATTCGTGTTTGCTCTCATTTCAATTCGCTTCTTCCTACGCCTCATCGATAAAATCAAGCTATTACCATTTGCGATTTACCGCATTGTACTAGCAGCTATTATTTATTTTGTATTCTTATAAGTTTTAAAGCATCTCAAGTGTGGGATGCTTTTTTTATGCAAATAAATCACATTTCGTACTTCATATTACCTGCATTTTTGTATAAAATATGGTAAAGATTCCATACTTGTACAATAGAAAAAAGAAAAAGGGAGGAAAACCATTATTCGAACTAAAAAAATGTTACTATTTGCTGTACTTTTACTTGCCATAACCATTATGCCTTCCATCCACCCACAACAAGAAAAAGCAATTGCTAACGCAAACCAAAATCAAGTCCTTGGACAACTTAATCAACTGGTTCTAAATGAACCTAACCTCCAAGGTGCAATTGCTGGAATTAGTATTAGGTCAGCAAAAAGTGGAGAAATCTTATATCAACATGCTGGAGATGTTAGACTTCGACCAGCATCCAATTTAAAACTAATTACAGCAGCAACGGCGTTATCGGCTCTTGGTGAAGATTACCAGTTTTCAACTGAAGTTCTCACTGATGGTAAGCTTGTAGGGAACAAATTATCAGGAAATCTCTATTTGAAAGGAAAAGGAGATCCAACTTTACTCCAGCATGATTTAGATTTACTTGCAAAAAAAATCAAGAAATCTGGAGTCGATGTGATTTTTGGAAATATAATAGCGGATGATTCTTGGTATGATGATGAGCGTTATTCAATCGATTTAACGTGGAGCGATGAGACTTATTATTATGGTTCAGCCGTTTCAGGGTTAACAGCCTCTCCGAATAAAGATTATGATTCAGGTACTTTAATTGTCGAGGTGGCACCTGGAAAGAAAGCGGGAAACAAAGCTGAAATTTCAGTACAACCTACGAACAATTATGTCAATATCATCAATAACACAAAAACGGTTCAAAAAGAAGAGAAAAAAGACATCGATATCATTCGCGAGCATGGTGAGAATGTGATTACGATTGAAGGGACAATACCTGTTAATGCAAAATCGGTTCAAGAATGGATGACAGTGTGGGAACCTACAGGTTATACATTAGATTTGTTTAAGAATGCATTAGCGAAAAACGGAATCCATGTGATTGGAACAGATGGTATTGCAATAACTCCCAAAAATGCAGAACTAATTGCAACTGATCAATCCATTCCATTAAAGGAACTCCTCATTCCTTTTATGAAGCTAAGTAATAATGGACACGGTGAAACACTCGTTAAGGAAATGGGACGTATTCGTAATGGGGAAGGGAGTTGGGATAAAGGGATTGCAGTTGTAAAAGATGAGCTTCGAAAAATTGGAGTGGACCCAAGCAGTATGGTCATTAGAGACGGATCAGGTATTTCACATGTTAACCTGGTGTCTGCCAACGACATCTCAAAGCTGCTCTTCACTGCTCAAAAACAAACCTGGTTTCCTGTATTCTTACATTCATTACCTGTAGCAGGTAATAGTGAACGACTAGTGGATGGTTCATTACGTTATCGAATGAAAAATCCTGAGATGGCGGGGAAGGTAAAAGCGAAGACTGGAACAATTCGAACAGTGAGTTCATTATCTGGATATATTAAGACGAAGAGTGGGGAAGACCTTATCTTTTCGATTCTCTTAAACAACTTAATGACCGATGCCCACGGAAAACCAATTGAGGATAAAATCGTTACATTATTATATAACTATTAAAGCAGGCCACTGTGGCCTGCTTTTCGTGTTAGTTTATTCAGCTTTTCCAGCTTCGATTTCGATAGAAATTTTAATTTGGTCCCCAACTAGAACGCCGCCCGTTTCAAGTGCAGCATTCCACACTAAACCATAATCGCTACGATTGATCTTTCCTGTTGCACTGAAACCTACTTTTTCATTCCCCCATGGATCTTTACCTGCACCTTCAAATACAACCTGGAACGTTTCAGATTTAGTAGTACCATGGATTGTTAAATCACCAGTTACATTGTATTCATCATCATCTGTTTTTACGATAGAGGTAGATTTGAAAGTCATTGCTGGATGGTTTTCTACATCAAAGAAATCAGCAGAACGAAGGTGGTTGTCACGATCTCCATTCTTTGTATTAACGCTCGCAAGATCAACATTGAATTCAATATTTGCAGATGTTAAATCAGCAGGATCTGCTTCAATAGTAGCTTCAAAGCTCTCAAAAGAACCTTTTACCTTTGCAATCATCATATGTTTTACTGAAAAATCAATACTACTGTGTGATGCGTCCACTGCCCATTTTGTGTTTGCCATTTTTAAAATCCCCCAAAAAGTTATTTTAGAATCATTTATCTTAAATTCAAGATATATTACTTTAAGATAAATTATAATGTCCTTTTAACTTCCTGTCAATCAAAAATGAATACATTTTTTTCAAAAAAAGCCATTACTTTTATATAAAGCATAATGCGATTAAAAGAAGGGGAATTTAATTAAATAAATATATGTTTTTTTCTGATGCTTGGAGGTACTAAAGATGCTTGCTGAGATTTTAATTCTTGTCATTTTAATCTTATTAAATTCATTTTTTGCCGCATCTGAAATGGCAATGGTCTCATTAAATGATAATAAAGTAAAAATGATGGCTGACAGTGGAGATAAGAAAGCGATTTTGTTACATAGACTTCTATCAAACCCAAGTGGATTTTTAGCAACAATCCAAATAGGTATTACATTAGCAGGTTTTTTAGCAAGTGCATTTGCAGCTGGAAGCTTTGCTACATATTTAACAAGGTGGTTAATTGACCTTGAAGTTCCAATTGCTCCAACTCTTCTGGATACAATTTCAGTTGTAGTAATAACACTCATACTATCCTACTTTACATTAGTAATAGGAGAACTGGTTCCAAAAAGGTTGGCGTTACAAAAAGCAGAAGAAGTCTCATTAATTGCTGCTCGACCTTTAACACTTTTATCCAAGGTTACATTACCTTTTGTTAAGCTACTAACGGTATCAACTAATGGAATTGTAAGATTGTTTGGTGTCGATCCCAATGCTGAGGATGAAAATGTAACGGAAGAAGAAATTCGAATGATGGTCGATGTTGGTAAAGAAAGAGGGACCATACAAGAATCAGAAAAAATTATGATCAACAATATTTTTGAGTTTGATAATAAAACAGTGTCGGACATCATGACACATCGAACGAATATTGTTGGAATTCCCCTCGATTACACACTAAAAGAAATTATTCATCTTGTTACTACAGAAAAATACACACGTTTTCCTGTTTATGATGAGAGTATTGATCAGATTGTTGGAATACTACATTCCAAAGAATTAATAAAGTTTGTTGATGACTGTGATGATGTCTCATTTAACTTAAAAGATCTGCTAAGAGATCCTTATTTTGTATTGGAATCCAAGCACACGAATGAATTATTTAAGGAATTACAAAAAAATAATATCCATATGGCCATTGTGATCGATGAATATGGTGGAACAGATGGAATTGTTACAATTGAGGATTTAATTGAAGAAATCGTTGGTAATATATTTGATGAATATGATGAATATACAGTTGAGGATGAAGAATATATTCAGTTAGATGATAGGACATACTCCATGGTTGGAACGATTAATTTATATGAAGTGGAAGATATTCTAAAGATTAACCTTCCAATAGATGAATACGATACATTAAGCGGTTTTGTAATAGGTCAATTGGGATATATCCCTTCAGGAGATGCATTTCCAGAGATTGAGTACGAAAATCATACTTTTAAGGTTGTTGAAATGGATGAGAAACGCATCATGAGAATAAAGGTGATTAACAATCTAGCCCCAGTACGGGAAGATGATGACAAAGAAAAAGAGTAAGAAAAAGGTGTTCCAATTTGAATTGGAACACCTTTTTTAAATAAATTCTAAACTATCTAAAAATACAATGATAATTACAATTGGAACGACATAGCGAATTAAAAAGAACCAAACCTGTACTATTATAATGGGAAATTTGCTGCCCATCTGCATTTCTTTATAGAGTGCTTCTCGTGGAAATATAAATGATACGAAAATAGATATAAAGAAAGCCCCAACAGGTAAAAGAATATTACTAACGAGAAAATCAGCAAGATCAAAAATGGATCTTCCAAATAAACTAACATCACTTAATACCCCGAAAGAAAGGGCAGAAGGGACACCAAGTAAAAAGATTACTAGTCCTGCAATCCATGCAATATTTTTTCGATTTTGTTCGTTCTTTTTTGTTAAGATCGCTACAATTAATTCAAGCATCGAAAAAGCGGACGTAAGAGTTGCAAATAAAAATAAAAGCAGGAATGCTAATAGAAATACGATGCCAAAAGGCATTTTTCCAAAAACGGTTGGTAACACATTAAATAAAAGGACAGGCCCAGCATCAGGCTTTAAGCCAAAGGCAAATACGGCCGGAAAAATGGCTAACCCTGCCAAGAGGGTAACAAGAATATTTAACACCACAATTGAGAATGCCGACTGTACCATATTTTCCTTCTTCGAAAGATAGGAGCTATAAGTTAACATTGTACAGGCACCAACACTAAGAGCAAAAAAGGATTGACCTAGTGCAAAAAGAATGGTCTCAGAAGTTAGTGATGAAAGAGTAGGCTTTAACATAAACAAAATTCCTTCAAGGGAACCTTCAAGCGTGATTGAACGAAAAATAATAACGATGAAAAGAATAAAAAGTGCAGGCATCATCCATTTACTTGCCTTCTCAATACCAGCCTGGACTCCTTTTGCAACTACAATAATGGTAATTAACATAAATAATAGTTGTGCGAGCACAACAAGAAATGGATTTGCAATGGTTTCTCCAAAATATGATCCGTACTCTGATTCCGTCAAACCATTTAATTTACCAATACTACCACTTACTAAATAAATTAAAATCCAGCCACCAACAACACTATAAAAAGAAAGTAATACCGCATTTGTAAAAAAACCTAATCGACCAACGAGATGCCAATTCGTTCGTGGTGCTAATTCTTTGAAAGATTGAATCGCGTTTTTTTGGGTCGTTCTCCCAATTACAAATTCAGCTAATAAAAGTGGTAAACCGATTAACAATGTAAATATAAGAAAAATAATAAAAAAAATTCCGCCACCGCTTGTACCTGCCACATAAGGAAATTTCCAAATCGCCCCTAATCCAATAGCAGATCCAGCTGCCGCTAAAATAAAGCTTAATTTTGATGACCATTGTGCAGATTGCTTCAAATAAATACCTCCATCGCAACTCATATTACTCTATTTTTTGTTAAGTGAAATAAAATAAAACGTATTATCATACGAAAACAAAAAATCTTTTAACGCTGTTCGAAAAAAATTATAAGCTGAAAGTGGAAAATCTTCAGAAAATAATTGACGGAAAGCGTCTAGAATGATAATATTACGATTAACTAATGGCATGCATTAACGCTTTTTTGCTTTTATGCGATAAAGTAAAAGTGCGTGAATATTATTATTCTAGTAAAGTAATAGATTACTAGAAAATCAAAAAAGAGTAAAGAGATTTTGGGGGGATATGCATGAAAGGATCAACAAAAATGTTAGGAGTGGTATTAGCTGGCTTCCTTGCTTTAGCAGGATGTGGAAGTGATGCTACTGACAACACTTCAAAGGATGCTGGTAGCAGCAGTGAAAAAGATCAAGTAGTAGTTGGTATTACACAATATGCACCACATACTTCTTTAGATGCTGCAACAGAAGGTTTCAAAAAAGCGTTAGAAGATGAAGGATTTAAGGAAGGCGAAAATTTAAAGTTTGATTTCCAAAATGCGCAAGGTGAGCAAAGTAACACAGCAACAATTGCACAAAACCTTGTTGGTAGCAAAGTGGACTTAATTTTTGCAAACGCAACGCCTAGTGCAATGGCTGCACTCAATGCAACAAGTGAAATTCCTATTATTTTCACTTCAGTAACAGACCCAGTTGGTGCTGGATTAGTAGAAGCATTCGATAAGCCTGGCGATAATATTACGGGTACAACTGATAACCATCCAGATGCTACTAAAACAACAATTAACTTCATCACCGGTGAAATGGGAGCGAAGAAGATTGGAGTCATCTACAACTCTGGAGAACAAAACTCTGTTGTACAGGTTGAGCAAGTAAAGGAATATGCTGAACAAGATGGTGCGGAATTAGTAGAAGTCTCTGTGTCTACAACTGCTGAGGTTAATCAAGCTGCTCAAAGCTTAGTTGACCGTGTTGATGCAATTTATATTCCAACTGATAACACTGCAGTTCAAGCTTTAGATTCAATCATTGCAGTAGCAAATGAAAAGGATATTCCGCTGTTCGTTGGTGAGCTTGATTCAATGAAAGCCGGTGGATTTGCAGCTAGTGGATTTGAATACTATGATATTGGATACCAATCTGGACTTATGGCTGCAAAGATTCTAAAAGGTGAAAAGAAAGCATCTGAAATTCCAGTTGAACTTCCTAATAGCCTACAGCTTATCATTAATAAAAAAGCAGCAGAAGAGCAAGGAATCGAAATAAAACCTGAATGGGAAGAAATGGCTGACATCTACGAAGGTGAATAAACAATGATGTTCAAAAAGTCCGGTGAAAATGACACATCGAATTTCTTCGTTGGCTTGTTTTTGCGTTCCTCACGTATCAACTACATACGTTCCGGTACTCAAAACTTCGCCGCCTCGAACTTCTTGGTCCTTTTCATCCTCTTTTTTGAACAGTACTTAAAGAAAGGATGATTCAACATGTTTACAGCATTATTTGGGGCATTTGAATCAGGAATCATCTATGCAATCATGGCAATTGGTGTTTACCTGTCCTTCCGTATTTTAGATTTTCCAGATTTGACGGTTGACGGCAGCTTCGTGACAGGAGCTGCTGTTTCCGCCATTTTGATAACAAATGGAGTAAATCCTTTTATTGCAACATTATTAGCACTTGTTGCTGGATTTATTGCAGGGAGTATCACCGGATTACTACACACGGTAGGAAAAATTAATGCATTACTAGCTGGTATTTTAATGATGATCGCCCTCTATTCAATCAATCTCCGAATTATGGGTAAATCAAATGTTTCGTTATTAAATATTGATACAACTTTTACAAACGTATCTGATATATCTGCTTCATTAGGAATCGATTCATTGTTTAATTCTATTTTAACAACAATCGGTTTAGGAGATAGCCTTCCAAAAACATGGGGTATCTTATTGTTTATGATTGTTGTTACTTTCTTAATTAAGTTTTTAATTGACCTTTTCCTACGAACAGAAATCGGTCTTGCAGTAAGAGCAACAGGGGATAATAAAAAAATGATATCCAGCTTTTCTGCTAATACAAACTTGATGACGATTCTTGGATTAGGTCTATCAAATGCGCTTGTAGCATTTTCAGGATCACTAATTGCACAACAAGGCGGATTTGCCGATGTCGGAATGGGTATTGGGATGATCGTTATTGGTTTAGCTTCCGTCATAATTGGTGAAGCCCTTTTTGGTGCCAAAACGATTGCACGAGCAACACTTGCAGTAATCGGTGGTGCGATTATTTATCGTATCGTTGTTTCACTAGCGTTACGTGTTGAGTTCCTACAGCCTGGAGATATGAAATTGATTACTGCCATCATCGTAATCATTGCACTAGTCCTACCAAAAATCCTGGAAGGAACAAAAGAGAAGAGCAGACGAGCAAAACGACAACAACTTGTACGAAAGAAGAACGTACCTTCAGAAAGCGAGGGTGAAGCAAGTGCTACACTTAAATCAAATTCATAAAATCTTTAATGAAGGTACACCAGACGAAAAAATTGCCCTTGATTGGACCAATCTACAGTTAAAAGAAGGGGATTTTGTAACTGTAATTGGTAGTAATGGTGCTGGTAAATCAACGTTAATGAATGTAATATCGGGTGTGCTCATTCCGGATGCAGGCTCTGTTGATATTGCTGGTAAAGATGTTACATTCTTACCAGAACATAAACGGGCTAAGCTCATTGGACGTGTATTCCAGGATCCAATGGCAGGTACAGCGCCAAATATGACCATTGAAGAAAATCTCGCGATGGCATATTCACGAAATAAAACTCGGACCTTACGAAAAGGAGTAACAAAAAAGCGCAAGGACTACTTTAGGGAAGTGCTCCAATCCCTTAACTTAGGGTTAGAAAATCGCTTATCTGCAAAAGTGGGATTGTTATCAGGAGGGGAACGGCAGGCATTATCGCTATTGATGGCCACCTTCACTGAACCGAAAATATTGTTACTCGATGAACATACAGCGGCACTTGATCCAGCTCGTGCTGAGTTAATCACAAACTTAACCAAAGAAATCGTCGAAAAATACAATTTAACAACATTAATGGTCACGCATAATATGCAGCAAGCTCTAGATTTAGGGAACCGTCTAATCATGATGGATAAGGGACAAATCATCTTAGAGGTTAATGAACAGGAAAAAGCGAATCTAACGATTGAGCAATTACTAAATGAGTTCCAACGAATCAGAGGCGCGAAAATGACAAATGATCGTGCATTGCTTTCATAACGAACAAAAAAGCCCGCGAAGGAGCATAAATCTTCCGCGGGTTTTTTTATTGGTTAGGAAATTATAAAATAATCGATTTGTGGATAACTGTTCGGTATAATGTTCGTAGTTGAATTGAAAGGTACGGATTTGCTTATGAAAAGGAAAAGTGGGGTCATCAAACAAATACTTAAGGACATTTTGATGGTTATTGGAAGATGTATTCAAATACATACCCTGAGTCCTATCGTAACGATATAAAAGAGGCTGTTGAGAAAGCAATCAGATGTGAGACGGCAGACTTAGGCTTTGCCAGGTATGAATGTCTTGGTTGTGAATGAATACAATTCTAAACCTGTATTTGTATGCTTTACTTGTAAAAGCCGTTTTTGTCATTGTCTAGCTCTAGGTCAGCTATAGCTGAATACAGAGTTACGAATGATGATGGTATGTTGAGTTTTGGTTTGAAAATCAACAATAAGAAAACAGGATGTGCCGTAGTGAGGAGTGTAGAGATTAATCGTACCCTCATGCAATGGCCAAAGCGCAATTGAGGGTACGAAAGAAGGTTAATCATACCCTCGTGCAATGGCCGTAGCACAAGTGAGGGTACGAAAGAGAGTTAATCGTACCCTCACACGGGCCGAAGCACAAGTGAGGGTAAGAAAAAGGGATCGCGCCTTCATTGTCTAGCTCTAGGCGCCATCATCTTATGCTTTTTGCAGAACGGCCTTCATTTAGGGATTTTTTTATGACCATAAATAGATTGATAGTATTCTTCACAAAAATATGACTGATTATTTTGTCGATAATTGAAAATATAGATTTTTTAGACAATAGTATTGACAGCGCTTACAAATCCGTTTTAACATGAAAAGTGCATTAAGTTTTATAATCTATTAAAAAAATTTGTATTGGAGGGAAAAAACTTGAGTGCAATATGGTTAGCAGTGTTTGGTACCGTTGTTTTTATTTTAGGTTATCGGTATTATTCAAAATTTGTTGCTGAAAAGATTTATCGCCTTGATCCAAATTTTGTTACACCTGCTCATGAGTTTAATGATGGGGTCGATTTTGTACCAACTAAGAAACATGTTTTATGGGGGCATCATTTCACTTCCGTTGCAGGTGCAGCACCAATAGTAGGACCTGCCATAGCTGTTTATTGGGGCTGGGGACCCGCGTTGTTATGGGTTGTATTAGGTACGGTTTTTGCTGCAGGCGTACATGATTTTGGTACACTTGTCCTCTCAGTCAGAAACAAAGGGCAATCTGTAGGTACACTTGCAGATAAACTAATCGGTAAAAAAGCAAAGCTCTTATTTTTATTTATCATTCTGATTTTGGTGTTGATGGTTAACGCTGTTTTTGCTTGGGTTATTTCAAATCTATTTATCAAATTTCCGGCAAGTGTCATTCCTGTTTTTATTGAAATACCGCTTGCAATTTGGATTGGATACGCTGTCTATAGGAAAAAAGGAAGCATGTTACTTCCTTCCATTATTTCACTAATAATCATGTATGGTTCAGCCATTCTAACAAGTAAGATACCCGCATTACAAATTGATCTTGTAAGCTATTTTGGTGGAGCAGAGGCTACGACCTTATTTGGTCTAAGCGGAGTTTCTATGGCTTTCTTTGTTTGGATTGTTATCCTAATGGTATATTGCTATTTTGCCTCCACATTACCTGTGTGGAAATTACTTCAGCCGAGAGACTATATCAACTCTCACCAGCTTGTGATCGGGTTAGGTATTATGTATTTAGGGCTTGTATTTTTAAATCCAGAAGTAACAGCACCTATGTTGAATTCAGAGGCTACAGATAAATCATGGTTACCACTCATGTTTATTACCATTGCCTGTGGTGCAATTTCTGGTTTCCATGGACTGGTGTCTTCAGGTACATCATCAAAACAATTAAATAAAGAGACTGACGCTCGCTTTGTAGGCTATTTTGGTGCCGTAGGGGAAGGATTCCTTGCCTTAATATCTATCATTGCGTGCGTCACGTTGTTTGCAAATGCTGGAGACTTTAAAGCAGCATACAGTAGTTTTGCAGCAGCGAATTCTGGCGGACTAGGAAACTTTATTTCCGGTGGAGCACAATTATCTACCGGTATTGGCATACCTACTGATATTGCAGCCACCATTATTGCCATAATTGTTGTTAGCTTTGCTGCAACTACGTTAGACTCATCAGTTCGTCTAATGAGATATATTATTGCAGAGCTAGGTTCTGAATATAAAGTTCCAGCACTTCAAAAAGCCCATGTAGCCACAACAGTTGCCGTTGTTACAAGTGCAGCATTAGTTCTTTTACCAAAGGGACCAAACGGTTTTGGTTCAGGTGGGTATGTATTGTGGCCATTATTCGGTACCTCTAACCAATTATTAGCGGCAATAAGTTTAATGTTAATTTCCGTGTGGTTAAAACGATTAGGTCGAAACTATCTTGTTACCCTGATCCCGATGCTTTTCCTTCTTGTTATGACCGTATGGGCAATGGTCCAACAGGTTATCTTTGACTGGGCAGGTGTAGGGGGGACAGATGCAAATTTACTGTTATTTATTCTCGGAAGCATCATTTTAATTTTTGCCGTTTGGATCGTACTAATCGCCTTTAAAGAATTAAGTAAAAAGGATTCACCACAAAATTTTGATTCAAACATGTAAATACCCGTTTGGAAAAGGAACCCTTCATGTAGAGGGCTTCCTTTTTCACTTTATGTAAAGAAGGTGAAAGAATGAAGGGAATAGAAGCATTAAAGAGGATGCTCCAATTATATGATGAGATTCTTTCAGTAAATCATCGGACAGAAATTGCACGGGAATTAAGAGACGAGGATGACCTTTTCTTACTTCTATGTTTATCTGAAACTCTCGGACTCCCAAACCCTGCCTTTTACTATACATTAGAGCTTTATCCTTATATGCTTGAAAAATTTCATGACTGGCACTTGCGAATGGGGATGGAAAAATCTCCGCTTACAGGAATTCGCTGTTGTTAAATGGAGGAATCAACATGATTGGAGATAGAAAGATTGTATTTGTTGGTGGAAAAGGAGGGGTAGGAAAGTCGACGAGTGCTGCAGCATTAGCGATTTTACATGCCCAACAGGGCCTTAAAACGTTACTTGTATCAACCGATCCTGCACATAATGTAGGAGATATCTTTCATAAACCATTGAAAAACCAAGCTATTGAGGTATATCCAGGCATGGAGGCAATTGAAATTGATCCAGAAATTGAATCAAGAAAGTATATACAAACCGTAAAAGAAAACATCCAAGGTGTAGTTAGTTCACATATGCAAGATGAGGTTAATCGCCAAATTGATGCTGCTAGTTCCTCACCAGGAGCAGAAGAGGCGGCTCTATTTGATCGCATCGTTTCTATCATTCTTGATGAAGGAAGAGACTATGATACAATTATTTTCGATACGGCGCCTACTGGACACACAATTCGATTACTTACTCTTCCTGAGTTAATGAGTGTTTGGATTGATGGTATGCTTGAGAGAAGAAAAAAGAGAAATGATACTTATACACAGTTGTTAAATGACGGTGAACCAATAGAAGATCCAATTTATAAGGTATTGCAGAAAAGGAAAGAACGCTTTAGTGCTGTAAGGGAAATCATTTTAAATAGAGACATGACCGGGTTTATTTTCGTCCTTAACCCAGAAAGACTGCCGATTATTGAAACAGCAAATGCTTTAAGATTACTCGAAAGGCATAATATAGGGGTTAATACGCTGTTTATTAATAAATTCTTAGCAGAAAATATTGATGGAGAGTTTCTGAAAAAGCGCAAAAGTAATGAACAAGAATATATATCGAAGATTGAAAAAGAATTTCCAACTCAACAAAAAGTTTATATCCCGTTATTTGAAACGGATATAAACTCAGTTAAGTTGTTAGAGGATTTTGCAGAACATATCAAAACAAAAATCGTTAAGAATTCAACAAATGAATAGAAAAACGGCCGCTTAAATACCGAAGCGGTCGTTTTTTATGCTGTAGATTGACTTCCACGAAGTTGATTTTTCTCTTTTTCCATTTCCATTGCAGACACGATATAAGCAAATCCATTTAACATAAAGATCACAACATTCGATTGTACTCGTTCTGTTTCCCCTAAATACGTATTCATCAAGATAATACCGGAGTATAATATGACAAAGAATAATGCGATTTTATTTAGTAGTGTCATTCAACAACAACTCCTTTTCCAATGTCTAGCTCCAGGTACCATCGGCTCGAGGTCACAAGCCAATCGCTTCTGAAGGCAAAAGACGCCTTCTGTCAGCGCTTTTCTTGTGCTTGTCACCGATAGACGGTCACCTTGCGCTTTTTTGGGATGTATTATTATTCTATTTGTTTACAGGAAGTCCTATGTGTCAAAATGTGTACGGTTCGTAAAAATACAAGGAATGGGTGGCAAATTTTTCACCATTAAGGAAAGAATGTGTATAATAGGTACGGACTTAAATCATTTTGAAGGGTGGCAAATTTATATGAATATTACTGGATATACAGTTGAAAAACTAAAGGATCCTACTGGGATATTAGAGGGCGATCGTTACGAGTTCTTTTTGGACATTGAAGTACCGGAGGATGACGATTTATATTCTGAAAATGGAATTGAATTAAAAGTGATTTATGCGGTTGACACAAATAGTGAGCGAATTGCCCAATATCATATTTATGAAAAAAACACTCAAAAAGTTCTTGAGTTTGAACTGGAAGAAGAGGAAGAAACAATTGTAAAAGAATTTTGTAAAACACATTTAGAGGAAGAAAATGAATAAAAATGACCAAAATTGTTTAATCTCTACGAATCTTTGTGTAAAATGAGAGAGTACATCATACATATTAAGCAATAAGGAGTAATGCATAAATGGAAAAAGTACTTGTATTTGGTCATAAGAACCCAGACACTGATACAATTTGTTCAGCGATTGCATATGCAGAATTAAAAAACAAACTTGGTTTGGATGCTGAGCCAGTCCGCTTAGGAGAAGTAAACAGTGAAACTCAGTATGCATTGGATTATTTTAAAGCGGAAGCACCACGTTTAGTGGAAAATGTAGCAAATGAAGAAGTTCAATCCATTATTTTAGTTGACCACAATGAACTTCAACAAAGTGCCGACGGACTTGAAAATGTAAAAATCAAAGAAGTAATCGACCATCACCGTGTAGCAAATTTTGAAACGAGTGATCCATTATATTTCCGCGTTGAGCCTGTTGGTTGTACAGCTACAATCCTTAATAAGCTATACAAGGAAAATAATGTTGAGATTACAAAAGAAATTGCTGGTTTAATGCTCTCTGCAATCATCTCGGATTCACTCCTATTTAAATCACCAACTTGTACAGATGAAGATGTAAAAGCTGCGCGTGAATTAGCTGAGATTGCAGGTGTTGATGCTGATAGCTACGGTCTTGAAATGTTAAAGGCTGGTGCTAATGTGAGTGACAAAACTGCCGAACAATTAGTTTCTCTAGATTCTAAAGAGTTCTCAATGAATGGTAACAAAGTTCAAATTGCACAGGTTAATGTTGTGGACCCTCAAGACGTTCTTACTAGACAGAGTGAGCTAGAAGAAGTAATGAATCAACAAATTAATGATAACGGACTTGATTTATTCTTACTCGTGATTACAGACATTCTAAACAATGATTCTGTAGGGCTTGCAGTTGGTGCAAAAACAGAAGCAGTTGAAAAAGCATTTAATGTTACACTCGATAACAAAACAGCAGAATTAAAAGGTGTTGTTTCTCGTAAGAAACAAGTTGTTCCAGTTCTTACAGAGAGCTTCAATAGCTTATAAAATCTAAAAGCCCTAAAGAGGTTAGTGCCTCTTTAGGGCTTTATTTTTTAATAATCATCCGCAATTAATTGTCTATCTAAATACGTTTCAATCATTTCACTTATCTGATATGAGACCTGAGGTAGATCATAGTTTTCATATACATGCTCGCAAGCAGACTTATAGTCCATTGTTTCATTATAGTGCTTCATATGGCGCTCAATGTCCTCAGGACTATCCCCACGTTTTATCTGTCGTTCTAGTACAGTATCTTTATCAGCATACACAAAGATTCGAACTGCTTTATCTCCATACATTTGCTTCAAAACATCCGCACCTTCAGGGTTTAACGTTAAATAAACTACCTTATTTTTCTTAAAAATATTTACAATATCAATTTCACGTATTCCATAAAAGTATCCATCAATTTCAACACTCTCAAGAAATTCTTTTTGCTGCATCATTTGGCGAAAGGTTTCTTTACTTACAAAGTGGTAATCTTCTCCGTTGTTTTCAAAAGGGCGGGGGCTTCGAGTTGTGAATGAGGGAACGGTCTGCATATCAAATGCTGTTGCAACCATCTTTCCTAATGTCTTTCTGCCAGAACCATCTGGGCCAGTATAAATGAAAATCCTATCTTTGTCTTTTAATCTGTACATAGGTTTCCTCCTTCTATAAAAAAATTTTAAAATGAATATTAGTTTAAATATTCTGTTTTTTAAGTATAGCATAAAAAATGTATTTTAGCCCATATTAAGTGTTAATTTTTTGTGTATTTTAAATCTTTGGACACGGTATATGACATTTATCATGTATTTCACATGACACCTATGTCTAGTGCAAACCTTTTTTCTTTTGTAACATTGGAAATGTAGAAAACTGTTGGCGATTTGTCAGCAATTCCCTCATTAAATTTAAAAATCTGATTAAAATATGAAATGAGAATTTAGAAAGGAAAGGATTAAATGAACAAATTAGATCAAAGAAGCTTACGTAAACAAGTGGCACCGTTTGAAAAATCGAACCTTAAGGCAAGTGTATTTCAGCTTTGCAATACCTTAATTCCTTATCTTGGATTATGGGTACTTGCTTATTATTCATTAAACATCTCTTATCTGTTGACACTTGTGATTGGCGTAGTTGCAGCGGGGTTTCTAGTCCGACTATTTATCATTTTCCATGACTGTTGTCATCACTCCTTCTTTAAAAATCGCACGGCAAATAAAATCGTTGGTACAATTACTGGGATATTAACATTATTCCCTTATAGCAAATGGGGGCATGATCATTCTGTCCACCATGCAACAAGCTCTAATCTTGATAAGCGTGGTACCGGAGACATTTGGGTTATGACGGTTGAAGAGTATTTAGAAGCATCAGCATGGAAGCGTCTGGCCTACAGAGTTTACCGAAATCCATTTGTAATGTTTATTTTAGGACCTATCTTTGTATTCCTAATTGAAAATCGTTTTAACAGAAGAAAAGCGAAAAAGAAGGAACGTTGGAACACGTATATTACAAATTTAGGAATCGTTACACTCGCTGTTATAGTAAGTCTGACAATTGGTTGGCAGGCATTTTTACTAGTTCAGGGAACCATTTTTATGGTTTCAGGGATTGCTGGTGTTTGGTTATTTTATGTTCAACATACATTTGAAGATTCCTATTTCGAAGAAGATGAGCATTGGGAATATGTAAAAGCTGCGGTTGAAGGAAGCTCATTTTACAAGCTACCAAAGCCATTACAGTGGATGACAGGAAATATCGGGTATCACCATGTGCATCATTTAAGTCCACGAGTACCGAATTACAAACTAGAAGAGGTACACAATCAAACTGAACCTCTTCAAAAGGTACCAACCATCACATTAAAAACTAGTCTAAAATCACTTAAATTCCGTTTGTGGGATGAAGAAGAAAAAGTATTTGTTGGCTATGGAAAAATTAAAGAAATCGTTGCCGAACAAAAAGAGATTAAAAAAATCCCCAGCTTAGAAAAATAAGCTGGGTTTTCCTTATGTATGATATGATAAAATACAAAATAATCTTGAACTAAATGAGGGTAGGTTCTATGAAGAAATACTCACTTTTTCAAAAATGGTCAGGAGTCTCACCATATATTTGGGCAGTAATTAGCATCTTGCCGTTTTATTTTATCTTTCAATCGTCATCGACAGCGGAAATAATCACCGGCATCATTCTAACGGTCATCTTTTTCATTTCACTAAGATTTGCCTTTATTTCGAGAAAATGGCCTGTTTATCTATGGACGTCAATCCTAATCGCTATTTCATTAACCATGTCAATTCTCTTTGCATTTATTTATTTTGCTTTTTATATTGCATATTACAACGGACACATCAAAAACCGAGTAGCCTTTTTAACGTTGTACATCATACATCTTGTGGCTACGACATTTTCAATAAACTACAATCTGGTATTACAAGAAGAGGTATTTCTAACCCAAATCCCATTCGTAATCATCATTTGGATCAGCGTAATTCTATTACCATTTAATATCTATAACAAAAAGAAACAAGAGAAGCTCGAGGAACAATTAGAGGATGCAAATAAACGAATTGCAGAACTAGTCAAACAAGAAGAACGACAACGGATCGCAAGGGACCTTCATGACACATTGGGTCAAAAGCTTTCGATGATTGGTTTAAAAAGTGATTTAGCTAGAAAACTCATACATAAAGACCCGGAAAAAGCACGTCACGAATTAAAAGATGTGCAACAAACAGCACGAACAGCTTTGAATGAAGTTCGAAAAATGGTCTCACAAATGCGTGGTATCCGAATTAAGGAAGAAATTGTCCGAGTTCAACAAATATTAGGAGCCGCGGGAATAGAATTTGAATATATCCAGGACAACTCTCTTAAAGATGTTTCACTATTCTACGAGAATATCATCAGCATGTTAATCAAAGAGGGCATCAACAATATTGTGAAACATAGCAAAGCAAGCCACTGTAAAATTGAAATAGTCCAAATTGAAGATGAAATCACTGTCATGATTAAAGACAATGGGATTGGTACGATACCTAATAAAGATGTAGTTGGTGGTCACGGACTTCAAGGGATGAGAGAACGTTTAGAGTTTGTAAATGGCAGCCTAGAAATTCAGTCAAATGATGGCACAACATTAATTATTAAAATTCCAAATGTACGAAAACAGGTCGAAGTGGAGGGACTTTTATGATACGAATCATAATTGCTGAAGATCAACGAATGGTCCTTGGAGCGCTTGGTTCACTTTTAAACTTAGAGGACGATATGGAAGTTGTTGGAATGGCCAGTAATGGACAAGAAGCGATTACACTTGTGAAGGAGCTCAAGCCAGATATATGCATGATGGATATTGAAATGCCCCTAAAAACTGGTCTTGAAGCTGCCGAAGAATTAAAAGAAACAGACTGTAAGGTTATTATTTTAACAACCTTTGCTCGTACAGGATATTTCCAACGTGCTTTAAGGGCTGGTGTGAAAGGGTACCTCCTTAAAGATAGTCCTAGTGATGAATTGGCAGATTCGATTCGTAGTGTGATGAGTGGAAAACGTGTCTATGCTCCTGAATTAATGGATGATTTGTATGCAGACGAAAATCCATTAACAGAGCGTGAACGAGAAGTACTAGAGCTTGTGGCGGACGGTAAAAATACAAAAGAGATTGCGGATGAGCTTAGAATTAAAACAGGTACTGTCCGAAATTATATTTCTACTATCTTGGATAAGCTCGAAGTCAAAAATCGCATTGAAGCCATCACCCAATCGAAAGAAAAAGGTTGGTTTAAATAAAATTAAAATATCCCTTGAAAAACTCTAATTGAAAAATGTGTGGAGTAGGACTAAAATAAGAATGCAATACATTTCGTTTTAGGGTGGAATGAATATGGGAAACCTCGGTTTCGGAGAATTAATATTAATTATCTTTTTTGCATTACTTGTATTCGGACCTAAAAAGCTTCCTGAGCTAGGAAAAGCCGCAGGAACAACACTTCGCGAGTTTAAAAAAGCAACAAAGGGAATCCTTGATGATGACGATGTTGAAACAAAATCAAAATAAGAAACGTACTGAGAGAGGTGTCAACCTCTCTTTTTTTGTGTTTAAAGAATTTGAGTCATTATTCTGTATAGCACCATGCTGTAATACGATAAATGCTATATCGCAAACGTGGTTATCGGTATATCATCATGCTGCAAAACGATAAGTGCTATACCGTAAACGAGCTAATCGGTATAGAATCTTGCCGTAACAAGATAAATGCTATATCGCAAACGAGCCAATCGGTATAGAATCTTGCCGTAAAACGATAAATGCTATACCGCATACGTGGTAATCTGTATAGCATTTATGCCGTGTAACGATAAAGGCTATACCGCATACGAGCTAATCGGTATAGCATCATGCCGTAAAACGATAAAGGCTATACTGCATACGTGGTAATCGGCATAGCAGCATGCCGTAATACGATAAAGGCTATACCGCAAGCGAGCTAATCGGTATAGCGTCATGCTGTAAAACGATAAAGGCTATACTGCAAACGAGCTAATCGGTATAGCATCATACCGTAAAACGATAAAGGCTATACCGCAAGCGAGCTAATCGGTATAGCGTCATGCTGTAAAACGATAAATGCTATACTGCAAACGAGCTAATCGGTATAGCATCATACCGTAAAACGATAAGTAATATATCGCAAACGAGCCAATCGGTATAGTATCATACCGTAAAACGATAAATGCTATACCGCAAAAAAATTGTAGCTTATTTATCCTCCTTTCTTACAAAATATGCTGATCTACCTGTGGTAACAAGTTTATATTTCTTAAACAAATATTTTCTAATTGTTATTCTTGAAGTAATAATACCCCCACACCATTCTATAACCTGATTAGTCGTAATCTTCCTTTCCGGAAAAAGCAAGCTAAGCTCTTTCACACTTCGTAGCACTGCTGATTCCTTAGGTTCCAGCTCCCCACAACTTGGGCACACAAGATAGTTTGGATTAGCAACATCCATAAATGAGCATCCACGCTTACAAACAATCCCTTTCTCTAATTCCTCATAATTGTATGCAGGTAACCGCTTATATGGGGATTCCTTAATATGTAATGAAACTAATTTTTCCGCTAATCTCAAAAGTCCCCCGGTTATTTCCCCAGTAGCTGAATGATCTATTTTTTTCATAAAGCGGCCAAGTTGGGCATGAAATACAAATGGTCCTTTTACAGGTGCTTGATAAAGATAAAACTCAGGGTTGATAAAGACAATCACTGATTCAACTATCAAATTAAACCTTAGTTCTTGCAATAGCTGCCGAAACAAAGATTCGCTGCGGGAGACTTGGGTAATCGGGTTTTTAATCTCTTTTCCGGAAAGTAAGTGCCAGTGGTCACCGTCAATGTAAATATCACCTTCGAAGTTCTTTACTTCAAAGATATAGATTCTGTTATGGGTGGTGAGTAGGGAGTCGATTTGAAATAGAGTGTTGTTCACTTCAAGGAGAAGATTGTTTAAAATGAGGTAATCATTTGTGAGGCCTAAAAGCAATCCGTCAAACTGTTTTTCACCGTGCCATCCTTTTTCAAGATACATGTAGTAATTTTCGTCTTTTTCTTCTAATTTCTTGCGGATTCGTAAAGAACGAAATAATTCCAATTCAGTATTTTCACCACGAGCTTTAATAATCAATCTACCACTTCCTTTCAGCAATATTTTACAAAACAATCTGTATTTTTACAATATTTTTTGCGATTGCTTTCATTATAAAACTACTTATATTCCAAAAGCCAAAAGTGTGAGGTCATGTGTTGAAATATCGCATTCTTATTTATACTTCTTGTATTCTCCACTATATCTGCACAAAAACTAACGAAATACTTCATTCCAAAATAAGCCAGACTTTCAATTTTTTTATTTAAAAAATCCTTCAAATTTGAAAAATCATTTAACGTGTGAGAAACTGTTAGTGGTAAATTTTTCTTAAAATGAGGAGGAGCTTTATGGTTAAAAGGCTTCAGGATACAACAACATTACATAACGGTGTGAAAATGCCATGGTTTGGCCTAGGGGTTTTTAAGGTACAAGAAGGTCAAGAGGTTATTGATTCTGTCAAATGGGCAATTAAACATGGTTATAAAAGCATCGACACTGCTGCTGTTTATAGAAATGAAGAAGGTGTTGGACAAGCAATTCGCGAATCTGGTATTAACAGGGAAGAATTATTTGTTACATCAAAAGTCTGGAACAGCGACCAAGGTTATGAATCTACACTACAAGCTTACGAAACAAGCCTACAAAAATTAGGTCTAGACTACTTAGACTTATACTTGATTCACTGGCCAGGAAAAGACAAGTATATTGAAACATGGCATGCCTTAGAAAAGCTGTATAAAGAAGGGCGTGTACGTGCAATTGGTGTTAGCAACTTCCAGGTTCATCATCTTGAAAATCTCATAAAAAATTCAGAGATTACGCCAATGGTAAACCAAGTTGAATACCATCCACATTTGACACAAACAGAATTGCATGAATTCTGTAAAAAGGAAGGCATTCAGTTAGAAGCTTGGTCTCCACTCAAACGAGGAGAATTACTGAACGACCCAACATTGTTAGAAATCAGTCAAAAACACAATAAATCAGTAGCGCAGGTTATTTTACGCTGGGACCTACAAAACGGTGTTGTTACCATTCCTAAATCAATAAAAGAGCACCGCATTCAAGAAAATGCGGATGTTTTTGATTTTGAACTTTCACATGAAGATATGGAAAAAATAAGCGCACTCAACAAGAATGACCGAATCGGATCACATCCTGATGAAATGACAACTGGATTTTGAGTGATTTAATAGAAAGCCACACGGTTTATTATACTGTGTGGCTTTATTAATAGGTCTTGTATTACCTAAACTTTCAAAATAAAATGAAGATATACTAAATGAGAAAAAACAATGCAATAATATTTGTTTTTCTCACATCGCTTTTCCAATTGATTAAAGGGGTGTTATAGGTGCTAAAAGATTTTATCGGTAAGAAATCAGTAAAAGTGAAAAATGTTATCGAAAGAGGAGCGGTCAAAAAATTTGCCGAGGCCATTGGTGATGCTCATCCTATTTTCATTGATGAAGAGTATGGGAAGGCGTCCAGGTATAAAGCGAATATTGCGCCACCAACATTTCCTAGAGTATTAGAATTTGGAAATATTGAAGGGCTTGTTTTACCAGAAAAAGGTCTTATTCATGGTGAACAAATATTCAAGTATGATAGACCAATATGTGTTGGTGAAGTGATATATTGCTTTTCAAAGCTCGAAAATTACGTGGAGAAAAAGGGTTCTACGGGAACAATGGGGTTTCTAACAATTAGTGAAAATGGAGAAGATGAAAAGGGCGGGCTCATTTTTTCATCTAAGTTAGTCGTTATTATCACGGAGGCGGTTAGAAAGGAGATGTTGGCATGAATTCGTTACTAAATATTCAAATTGGTGATTCACTACAAAATCTCCAACTCCCGCCAGTTTCTAGAATGGACCTAATAAAATATTCTGGTGCATCCAACGATTACAATCCAATCCATACCATAGATGATGAAGCACATAAAGCTGGATTACCAGGTGTAATTGCGCATGGTATGTGGACTATGGGAAATCTAGCAAAACTATTTACACCTTACTATGAGGAAGGCTTTATTCAAACCTATTCCATCCGTTTTCGGAACATGGTGTTTTTGAATGATGTGATAACGTTAAAAGCTACATTAAAAGAAATAAATGAAAACGTGTTAACTTTTGATGTTGCTGCATACAATCAGCATGACAAACACGTAATCAAAGGAAAAATCGTTTTTGAAAAATACAAGTAAACCCATTTTCAAATGGGTTTTTCTTACATTCCTCCATACTTTATCAAGGTAGATTACTACTATACTACTATACTAAAATTTCCCAAATCCATTGACAATCGATTTAACTCAAGTTTACAATCTTAATAAGATAATAGATAACAAGAAAATTCAGAAATTAGAGGTTTTTAGTTATGACTCAAAAAATAGCAATTGGAAAGATTGCTGTACTTTTAGCAACATTAACGGAAAACGAAATGGAAACTTTATCATTTACGTTGAAGGATGTTACTTACTGCCAAGGAAAAGTCGGATCGATGAACATGCAGAAGGTGATTGCTGCTGTTGAAACAGCTGCGAAGCGACATGGCCTTATACATGAGTCACAGTATCGTGAAACCCATGCCTTGTATCACGCGATTATTGAAGGAATTGAAGGTGTGACAAGAGGGCAAACGGCAATAGGTGAAATCAGTCGAACAGTCGGTCTACGATTTGCCATCGTCCGAGGTGCTCCTTATACCAATGAGGAAGAGGGAGAATGGATAGCCGTTGCTTTATACGGAACAATTGGTGCGCCAATTAAAGGACTTGAACACGAAACAATTGGTCTCGGGATAAATCACATTTAAAGCTTGTAGGGCAATTCGATATGATCAGTTTTATGTGCACGTATATTGAGAATACTACTTACTAAAGGGAGATGACAAAAGCATCTCCTTTTCTTATGTTAGGGAGGGGTGTCATATTGAAAGAACATATTGTAGAGATTCTTAATCAAATCGAAAAAGAATACAACGTTAAAATTCTTTACGCTTGTGAAGCTGGAAGCAGAACTTGGGGCATTTCATCCGAAGGTAGTGATTTTGATGTTCGGTTTATTTATATTCATCATCCCGATTGGTACCTTTCAATTGATCCAAAGCGAGATGTTCTTGAAATTCCGAAACATGATAAAGTCGGCATCCCTGTCCATCCATTGGTCGATATGAGTGGTTGGGAACTTACAAAGGCACTTCGGCTATTTCGTAAATCTAATCCCGCGCTTCTGGAGTGGTTACACTCGAACATCACTTATTTCCAAACATATTCATTCTTTGAAAGAATTCAACAATTGGAACCTACTTTTTTTTCACCTATTCCAAGCATGTACCACTATGTAAAAATGGCAAAAGGAAATTTTAAAACCATTCAAGAAAAGGGTGCACATGTCAAAACGTATATCAATGTGATTCGGCCATTATTGATGGCAAAATCTATTGAAAAACACAACAAAATGGGTAGTCTTGATTTGATTAAACTTGTTGCAGAAGCGATAAAAGAGGACGAGCTAAAACAGGACATTGAGAAACTGATCAGAGCTAAAACTTCTGGTCAAAAATTAGTAAATCAACTATCGGAACTAGACAAATTTATCGAACAGGAAATTCATCACCTAGAACTCTATAATTCTAAATTAAAATCCAGTACCCTTAATCCAACTGGCCTCCTTAATCAACTTTTTAGAGACCTATTAACCGAAGCCTGGAAACCTGACGAAACAAGTAAGAGCTACCAGCAATAGGGGTAACAAAGTTATCCCTTTTCCTATGCAATTTTTTCATCTGAATCATCTTCTATTTTTTTTAGATGAGAGTGTCGAACATCCCAATAATAGACTCTTGGAAGGCCCCAATGTTGCCAGTATTCATGAGCTAAAGTTGCTCCGACAAATAAAATCATTTGAATTTCTAGTTGTTTCACTTTATATCTCCCCCTCTAAACAAGTATACGGGCAGATACTGTTGTCCAATAACCACGTATCAAAAGAAAAAACCCGTTCCAATTAATTACTAGCTTAGGAACAGGTCAAATATGTACCGGTACGAAACTTTGCGAATGTACTTTATTTTACTAAATAAAAGTAGGTTATTTATTTGTTTTTCTTATTTTCTCGTGCAGCTTTCTTCCTTGCCTTTTTACTTAAGCCTTGCTCTGCGCCAAATTCCGTGTCCATACTATTTGCTCCTGTTTGAGAGTGGTTATTTTTCCTTTTAGCCAATTGTAAGCCTCCTTTCGGTACTTATTTCCGCTGTTTTATACATTTATCTTTTTTCCTATATTTTACAGCGTTATCTATATCATGGGTAATAAAAAGAATTTTATACAAATTTCGACAAAGAGATGTTTCTAACGCACATTTTTAGTAAAATAAATCACATCTAGAGCATAGAAGGGATTTTGAAATAATGACATCATATCTTGTTATTGGAGCAGGGATACTTGGTTCGTCAACTGCTTATCATCTGGCAAAAGCAGGTGAAAAAGTAATCATTGTCGACCGTAAGGATCAAGGTCAGGCAACTGATGCTGCGGCGGGAATTGTCTGTCCATGGCTTTCCCAACGTCGAAATAAAGCTTGGTACGGTTTAGCAAAAGCAGGCGCAAAATATTATTCAACGTTAATAAGCGAGCTTGAAGCATTAGGTGAGACTAATACTGGTTATAAAAAGGTAGGAGCGATTAGTCTTCATATTGATGAAAACAAACTAGATAAAATGGAAGAGCGGGCACATACTCGTCGGAAAGATGCTCCGGAAATTGGAGAAATTACACGTTTGAGTTCCGCAGAGACAACCGAATTGTTTCCGCCATTATCTGAAGAATTTTCAGCTGTACACGTAAGTGGGGCTGCCAGAGTGAATGGACGGGAGCTTCGAAATGCATTGATTCGTGCTGCCAAACATTATGGTGCCATTGAACGAAATGGGAGTGCGAGTCTCGTAAAAAAGGATAAACACGTAATCGGTGTAAAAATAGAAAATGAAATAATTGAGGCTGACAAGATTATTGTAACAGCAGGGGTCTGGGCAAATGATTTACTTGAGCCTCTCGGTATTGATTTTCTTGTTTCCTCACAAAAAGCTCAAATCGTTCATTTAGGTCTTGAAGATTCAAACACAGCCAATTGGCCCGTTGTAATGCCACCAAATGATCAATATATCTTGGCATTTGATGAAGGGAAAGTTGTTGTCGGTGCAACACATGAAAATGATAAAGGGCTGGACTACCGAGTAACCGCAGGTGGACTTCATGAAATTTTCGATAAAGCTTTACATATTGCTCCTGGGTTATCGGAGGGAACGGTAGTAGAAACAAGAGTTGGCTTTCGACCGTTCACACCAGATTTTTTGCCAGTGATTGGTGCAATCCCTGGCTTTGAAAATCTTTATGCCGCTAATGGGCTCGGTGCTTCGGGATTAACAGTTGGCCCATTTTTAGGTGGTGAATTAGCGAAGCTTGCCATGGAAAAAACACTTGAAATCGACCTAAGTCTCTATGAGATTGTAGGGGCAATTAATATGAATTAATTCTTACGATCAAAATAGAAGTGCTCAGCATCCAAGGTCTCCCCAAGCGTAACAATTCCATATGAAAACTGTGGTTGGAACCGTTTATCGGTTGGGGAGCCTGGATTAAAAAGTAATGTTTTACCCAGATACTTTTTATATGGGATATGGGAATGCCCAAACACAATCAAATCTAACTTTTGGTCTTGGAAAGCTTCATAGGCTCGTTCTGGTGTTGTTTTCTTTTTACCAACATGCCCATGGACGACTCCGATTCTATACCCATTTATTACTATCGTTAGTTTCTCCTCAAATGGTAACTCGGGTGGATCAATATTTCCTCGCACACCTATAACCGGAGCTAACGTTTGCAGTTCTTCATAAACCTCAATTGCTGTCCAGTCTCCAGCATGAATAATTAATTCGGTACCGCGTAGTCCTTCTATTACTATTTTAGGTAGTTTTTTTGCTCGCTTTGGCATATGTGTATCTGAAATAATTGCTATCCTCATGTATATCAATCCCTAATGTTTTTTTACCTATTGTAACTGTTTGGCTTTGTAGAAAAAAGAAAGCCTATTTTTTATGCCTGGTGTCTTAATTCATTGGGTTTAGGTCTTTCTATTTCCTCATACCTAAATTAGAAATTATTTCTAAATTTGTAGAGAATAATTTCCAGAATAATGTTAAAATAGGCGTTATTAGCATACAATCTTTTTCAACACAAAACAGGGGGAAGGCAGCTTGAACACAAAATTTTCACGACCAAAGGGATTTGGGGAAATTCTGGATCTTACATTTAGTTTGAGTAAAAATCGATTTCGTGACTTTTTTACAATCTTACTGATTTTCATGGGACCTGTATACATACTCGAGGCGCTGATCTTATTAGCTTCAGGAACGAGCTTTTTTAGAGAAGTTGGTCCGGGGGATGATTGGTTTACTCAAGTGCTAAATAGCTTTGATGAAACAGTGGTAGCCGAGGAGATTGGATATGGAGGAGCATTAGGATCCATGTTTGTCGGTCTAGTAGGTGTGGTTTTATTTCCTGTTGCTGAGGCTGCAATACTAATAGCATTAAATCATATTCGTAAAAACGAAGAATATACAATAGGTTCGGTTATAAAAAAGGCATTTACACGTTTTTGGGCAATGCTCGGAAGTAACATTTTGTTTGGTCTAATTGTATTTGGTTTCTTTTTTGTAGCCGTTATGATCTTAGTTCCAATTGGTATCTTTGGTGCCATTGCCATACCTATTATCGGGATTCTTTTTGCAATTGCTTTAGGCTTAGGGCTGTTCGTTGGGATCGGTTATCTACTTACACGGTGGGGCTTTTATTTTGGTTCTGTGGTACTAGACTATGAATCTCCTGGATTTTCTAGGAGTTGGCATTTATCAAAGAAACGTGGATGGGTCCTTTTTTGTCTATATGTTGTTTTCTTTTTAATTATCAGTGCGATTAGCTTTGCCGTTGAAGCAACTTTCGGAATCTTTATGGGCAACAGTGTTCTGTTAACTTTAATTGTTAACTTAACAACCGTTTTTACGACCTTACTTTTTGCCGTAGGATATGGTGTAATGTACCTTGATGCAAGGGTTAGACATGATGCAGAGGACTTGGATGAGATGATTGAGGGTTTTAATGAACCTAGATAAGTGGTGATCAACAATGGCACAAATAAATGATGCAAGAGATCGTATTGATGAAATATTAAATGAAAAAGAATACCGGATTTACTATGACGAGTCCAGGAATGTGTTTCAGGAATGGTGGAATAAAGTAAAAGAATGGCTGGCCGATCTATTAGAAAGTTTGTTCCCTGCAATTGAATCGGGAAGTGGTGCCGCAGATGTGGTGCTAATCCTGGTCATTCTTGCAGCCATTTTATTAGTAGGTATTGCGGTATTTTTACTTGTTCGAAATCAAACAAGAAAGGCAAAGTTTAATAAACATAAACCTCTTCATTCAGTTGAGGAATTAAACTGGACCTATCAAAAGCATTTACGTGAAGCGATCAAGCAAGAAGAAAACGAACATTTTTCACCTGCAACGCGCCATCTGTTTTTGGCACTGCTCTTATTTTTTCATGAAAAAGAATGGCTTGAGGCAAGAGTATGGAAAACAAATTGGGAATATTATGATGAACTGCGCAAAGTAAATCAATCGTGGGCCGTTCAGTTTTATGATTTAGCCCTCGTGTTTGATGAAGTTACTTATGGAGAATATGAGATTGATCGAGCGGAGTACAGTCAATTTCGGGAAAAAGCTTTTATCTGGCTAGATGCAAATGGAGGAGGGGGGAACAATCATGCGCAAAACTAAAGTATGGATTCCCTTAATTGGGCTGATTGGGATCCTACTCTTTCTAACTTACTTTATTGAATCCTATAACCCAAAAGCGTATCCACATTATGTGTCTGATTCTCCTTCTCCAACCGGCGTCAAGGCAATCTATACATATTTGAAAAATGAAAATACCGTAAAAAGTTGGTCACACTCTCCAAATCTTCTCACCAAACAAGATGAGAATCAAATTCTGATTATGGTAGAACCTTATTTCACACCAGAACAAGAAGATGTAAAAGGTTATTTGAATTTTATAAAAGCTGGAAACAAGATGATTTTGTTTAAGGAAAACCCAAGAGGAATGTTTGATATAAAGACTCTTCCAGCAGATATTGACCCTTTTCTTGATGAGGCGATTACCATCAGGGATAAAAACGGTATAGAATATGATTCGTTTTTTCAAGCTAAAACCCGAATCATTCCAAGCAAAAAAGAAAAGGTACTTTTTGAGGATGAAGCAGGTGTAATTGCAACAAGCCAAAAAATCGGAGACGGTGAATTGATTACAACTATTACACCAGAGTGGATGTTAAATGGCAATCTATCAGACTACGATCACATCCCACTTGTATTATCGTTAATTGAGGATAAGGAGGCGTCGATTTATTTCTTTGATGAATATGTTCATGGTACCAAAAATGCTTCTAATTTGACAACATTGTACCCGAGGTGGTTTTTAGTATTGCTTTTACAGGGTGGATTAATCGTCCTACTTTGGCTTTGGTACAGAGGAAAACGATTTGGGCAGGTTATTATTCCCCGCGAAGAAAATGTTCGTTTTAGTGATGAAGGTATTCGTGCCTTAAGTGCATGGTATATAAGAGGCCGGTACTATCATGAATCGTTAAACATTCAAGCAGATTATGTGAAACAGCTGATACAGGAAAAATGGGGGGTTCCTTTTCATCGGGACTGGACAGAACTTTTGACGAAGCTTGCACATCGTTGGTCAGGAAAAAAAGAAAGCGAAGTGAAGCAGTATCTACGCCATCTTACAATAATCTTAGAAAATGAAAAACTAACCAAACAAGATTATTTAATTTGGTCAAAAAACTTAGATGAATTACGAAATGAGGTGGAGAAAGGATGAGATCAGAACTGACATCCTTACTTGAGAAATATGAGCAACGAATCTTAGGTCAAAATACAAATTTACGACTTTTATTATCTGCCATTTTAGCTGGAGGCCATGTCCTAATTGAAGGTGTACCTGGAACTGGGAAGACACAAATGGTGCGCACACTTGCAACCTTACTTGGTGGTGATTTTACACGTATTCAGTTTACACCTGACCTTTTACCAAGTGATATTACAGGTAGTATGATTTACAATATGAAGGAAGGCAGCTTTGAAACATTAAAAGGGCCTGTTTTCACAAATATTCTTTTAGCCGATGAAATTAACCGTACGCCTGCCAAAACACAAGCAGCACTATTAGAGGCGATGGAAGAAAAACAAGTAACCATACAGGGCGAGACGTATCCGTTACCAGACGTTTTCTTCGTTGTTGCCACCCAGAACCCAATTGAATTTGAAGGTACCTATCGTTTGCCAGAAGCGCAACAGGATCGCTTTTTATTTAAACTACATATTGATTTTCCAGCTTCCGAGGAAGAAAAAAATATTGTGAAGCAAGTAATCGAACAAAGTTTCATTCAATACGATGCTAGAAATGTCCTTGACCTTCAAACATTTGTATCGATTCGACAGGAAATTGAAAAAGTGACTTTAGGTGAAGGCGTATTAAATTACATAATCGAGATTGTTCGGAAAACAAGAGAATCCGAAACGATCCAATTTGGTGCAAGTACTAGAGCAGCAATCTCAATCGGAAAAGCTGCACAGTCTTGGGCATATTTAGCGGGAAGAGATTATGTGACTCCTGATGATGTAAAAATGGTCTCAAAACCTGCACTTAGGCACCGAATTCAGTTATCTCCACATGCAGAATTGGAGGGAATCACCATTGACGAGATCATTGAAGAGCTTGTGGGATCGGTTCCTGTTCCTAGATAGAGGCATCCTACCTACAAAACGATTGATTATTTTGTTACTAATCCTTTCTATTAGCTTTTTGTTAAGTCTTTCATTAAAGCTTTCATGGGAGATGATGATTGGGTTAAATCTCTTTATTCTCATAGGAAGCTTAGTAGATTTGATGTTTTCACCGAGGAAAAAAAAGCTTTCTGCAAAACGCAAACTACAAACTGAAATGGAGCGTGGGCTTCCCACTACCATCGAGATTGAAGTAACAAACCATTCAACTTATGGGCTAACATACCGTTTAATAGACGGCATTCCCGTTTCCTTTACTCAGCCTTTTCCGATCAGTGGAAGGATATCTGGTGAAACGACTTCCCGAATCACATATGTTACACGAGCTATGGAGCGCGGTGATTATCAAATGAACAAATTGTATTTCCGCTACAAAAGCTTCCTAGGCTTATGGGAAAAACAACTCACATTTACAGTAAGTAACGAAGTAAGGGTTATACCAGATTTATCCGAAACAAGGCAGTATCTTGAAAATGCACAGAAATTTTTATTATATGAAGGTGTAAAAATCCGAAAACAACAGACAGGTGCTGGTGAGTTTTCAAAAATACGAAGTTATGTCATAGGTGATGACCCCCGAACAATCAATTGGAGGCAAACCGCTAAGCTACATGAAGTGATGACGAATGAATATGAACCAGAGCATGGGAAGTATATTACGATATTAATAGATTGTGGGAGAATGATGGGTGCTGAGTTAGAGAAGGGAAATCGACTTGAGAGAGCGATGGAATCCGCTATTACAGTTGCAACAGCAGCACTACAAAATGGGGACTATGTTTCTTTTTTAGCATTTTCAACAGATGTAAAGGTTTTTGTCCCAGCCGGAAAAGGGATGGCACATCTCCAACCGATTTTGCATTCAATTTATAATTTGAAAGTAGATGCTGCAGAATCGAATTATGGTGCCGTTTTATCTTATTTGGAAACAATGCAGAAAAAGCGAAGTCTTCTCTTGTTGTTTAGTGATATACATACATTTTTAAGGGAAGAAAGCATGTTAATCTATTTAAGAAAACTTAGACAAAGGCATTATTTCCTAATGATCGGTATCCGGGATGCCACATTAACCCAAAGAATAGAGGAGAAGCCTACAACTGTCCAAACAGCCATGCTAAAAAGTATGGCACAGCAACAGATGCTTGTGAAAAAGAAGGAGAAACAAAAATGGGAAAAACAAGGCCTCATGATGGTTGAGGCCGATGAGGATAAATTAGCAGTTACAGCTGTTTCCTACTATATCAATATCATGAATCGGAACTTGCTGTAGCTTCTTTTTTTAGTAAAAAGAGTTTTCCTGTTACAACGTAAAGAATCACTCCAATAACCGTTATGATTGCAACAGCATATTTAGCTTCAAGCGAAATCGCAGCAGGTGTGATAAAACCTTCAATAATACCTGCTATTATAAATAAAGGAATCGTACCTAAAAGCAATTGCACAGAGCGTTTTGCCTGATACTTGAGCTGATAGCCTCTTGTATATTGGCCAGGAACGAGCAATTTATAGCCCATCAACAACCCAGCACCACCCGCTATAAAGATAGCTGTAAGCTCAATCATTCCATGAGGGACGATATATGCCCAAAAATCATAGGTTTTCCCGTAATGCCAATATAATCCAGCCAACGCACCTACGATGATGCCATTGTAGATTAAAATATAGATGGTTAAGAAACCAAAGGTGATTCCACTGGCAAACGCAAGTATAGCAACTTGAATATTATTTGTCATAATACTTGCGGACATAAGAGATGAATCCACTTCACCATCTGCACTTCCTAAATAGTCTGGGTCAACCCCTTGGGCTATTTCTGCGGGCAATATGGAAAACATATGAAGGGGATCCTGTTGAACGGAAAAAAAGCTTCCTACACCACCTAAAGTAAATAATATAAAAGCAGCTGCCGCAAATTTCCATTGTTCGAGTAATAGTCCAATAAATTTCGTACTGAAAAAATAACGAATCTGTTGAAAACTGGATACTTGGTCTTTGTACAGGAGATTATGCGCTTTCGAGATAAGACCATTTAAATAAGGCGTAATTTCCTCATTTGGAAAATAGGTCTGGCTATACGAAAGATGCCCGGCACACTTTTGATAAAGTCTATGAAACTCATTAATTTCGGTACTGTTACGCGATTTTCGACGCTTATGTAAGATGGAAATCAATTGCTCAAGCTGCTTCCATTCATCACGATGCTGATTGACAAATTGCTTCATGTTCAATATGTAATCACCTCTTGAAATAGCGATAAAGTGAAACTTCATTCAGTGAGGGTTTTTCGACGCACAGGATGTGCTAGTGCAGACGTTGCGACAGGACGTCGCGATCTTAGTCTGCCTCAACCCTCACTGAATGTTAGTTGAGGCCCACACGATGTGGGTCACAAAGACGTTGCCACAGGACGTGGCGCTCTTAGTCTTTGTTCTCTTTATCGGGCTTTTACTGGCAGTTGATCCATAGGAGCTTACTGCCAGTTAATGCGGGATATCCTTATTATAGTAATTTTAGAGAAAAATAGAAACAACATATGTAAAAAACTACCTAGAAAAGGGGGATTCTTTTTGAATCAAGAACAGACCAATATAAAAACACCCGAGTTTGTTTCCATCCAATTTCAGTTAGCAGGGGTAGGTAGCCGAGCTGCAGCTTTTTTTCTAGATACATTAATATTAACAACCTCAAGTCTTCTTGTTTTACTTACTCTATTACTTATATTACATGGAGGCTCGGATCTTTGGTTGCTTGGAGAAAGTTTTTCTTCTGGACCAATCGCCATTACTATCATTCTTTTATTTATCTTAAACTGGGGTTATTTTTTTCTGCTTGAATTTTTTGCAGGAGGAAAGACCATTGGAAAAAAAGTCGTAGGAATTCGAGTTATCCAAGAAAATGGGCATAGTATTACATTGCTATCAAGCTTTATTCGTAATTTTCTTCGCATTATTGATTCCATGCCAGCGGCCTATTTTGTAGGCATCATAATGGTTTTCTTTCATTCAAAACATAAGCGTATTGGCGATTTAGTTGCCGGTACAATCGTTATTCACGAAAGAAGAGCAAAAAATCATAAAAAACAAAGTCCGCTTGAAAAAGAGATTTGGAAAAGGGGACTTACAAAGAATTCTCTTACAGTTGATCAATGGGCATTGAAATCATTTGGAAATAAGGAATGGAAGCTATTACAAACATATTGCAATCGTTTTTTACAATTGAAGGATGATGTAAAAGACAGAAGAACAAAACAAATTGCAGATATTTTGCTACCAAAGGCAGGAATCGAAATAGCAGGAAAAACATATGAACAATTAGAAAATGAGCTATTGGTCCTATACATAATTTTGAAGGATGAATGGGAATTTGAATTATAATCTCCTACTTTAGACTGACATCTTAGCTTATCCTATGTATAATAAATGTTGCAGATTACTTATCACGTCAATGGGTATAATGACCTACAAATACTAGGATCTAAGATCGTACAGGAGATTCGGAATATGAAATGGAAAATTTTTAGCATTGGACTTTTAATCATCAGCCTTTTTTCAGGGTGTTCAGCACACGCGAAGGAACTAAAAGTTGTAAATACGGAGGTAAAGGTGGATTCAGAAGAAATCATTGCTACAACAAATAAATCATTACCGCTTGATTATTCAGAGAATCGTACAAACCAAATCACACATCTTATGATTCATTTTATTAGCAATGCCGCACTCAAGCCCGAAGATCCTTATAATGTAGATGATGTCTACTCCCTTTTTGAGGAATATAATGTTTCTGTTCATTATTTAATTGATCGAGACGGAGAAATCTACAGTCTAGTCCCTGAGAACAGGGTTGCTTATCATGCTGGAAAAGGAAGTTTGCGTGATTTTCCAGAGTATGAGAATAAAATGAATGACTACTCAATAGGCATCGAACTCATTGCGATGGGAACAAAAGAGGAAATGACAGCAATTATACCAGAAGACATCTATAATCAAATCGATCCATCATTGGCTGGATATACGGATGCTCAATATCAATCGCTCAACCGCTTGGTACATAACATAGTAAAAAGAAATCCATCAATTTTACATGACAGACGCCATATCATTGGCCATGATGAATATGCTCCGGGAAGAAAAACAGATCCTGGGTCATTATTTGATTGGTCTAGAATTGGATTCTGAGTTGTCACTAAACCTATACTTTTTAAAGGAAAGTTTCCTTTAAAGTATAGGTTTTTTCATTTGAAATAGTTTGAAAACTTTGGAAATATTCATTATAATGAAAACGTATACATGCTTCGTATTAACTTACTAAAGGGGGAGAACAATTTGTACGTGCCTTTGCTTTTATCACAATTCTTAGATCGAGCTGTCAAACTGTATGGTACAAAAACGGCGTTAATTGATGACGACAAAAGCTTTACGTATGCAGAAGTAAACGAAAGGGTGAACCAGCTTTCACGTGGATTAAGGCATCTTGGTGTGGAAAAAGGAGACCGCGTCGCGTACTTAGCTCCGAATACCTCTGAAATGTTTGAGGGCTTTTATGGTGTATTTCAAATTGGAGCCATCATTGTTCCTTTAAACACAAGATTAATTCCAACGGATTACGAGTATATATTAAACCACAGTGAAACAAAAATATTGTTTGTCGACCATGAGCTAATCGGTAACATTGAACCCATTCGGGATAAACTAAAAACGGTTGAAAAGATCATTATCCATGGACAAATAGGTGACACAGAATGGTCTGTTCCTTATGAGGAATGGCTGGCACGTTTTGAAAAAACAGCAATTGAGCGTCCTGAGATGGATGAGCAAGACATTGCGACATTATTATATACAAGTGGAACAACTGGAAAGCCAAAGGGTGTTATGCTTTCACATCGCAGTAATTACCTCCATGCATTAACAACCATGCATCATCTTCGTGTATCTGACCGTGATACATTACTACATATTTTACCCATGTTTCATGTTAATGGCTGGGGCTCACCTTTTTACTATACAGCGAACGGTGCTACACAGGTTTGCTTACGAAGGGTCAAGCCTGATGAGATATTCAGAAAAATAAATACCTATAAAGTAACCGTGATGCATATGGCACCAACTGTTTTAAATACATTATTACAATATGCTGCCTCAAATGAAGTTGCAAAACAGGACCAAGATGTACGAATTGTGATCGCCGGTTCAGCGCCACCACCAGCGTTTGTTAAACGTGTAGAAGAGGAGCTAGAGTGGGAGTTTATCCAAGTGTATGGCATGACAGAAGCTGCGCCACTGATTACAACCTCCATCATACGCGATACACAGAGTGATATTTCCCAAAATGAAAAATATCGTCTAAAAGCAAAAGCTGGCTATGAATTTATTGGAGCCGACGTACGTGTGGTTAATGAATTTGGGGAAGATGTTGCTCAAGATGGAAAAGAAATTGGGGAAGTCATCGTTCGCAGTAACACTGTTATGGAAGGATACTTAAACAATAGTGAAGGCACGGACGAAGTCATTCGAAGTGGCTATTATCATACAGGAGATATGGCGATTGTAGACGAACAAGGAAATATTGAAATAGCAGACCGGAAGAAGGATATCATAATCAGTGGTGGCGAGAATATCTCTTCGATTGAGGTTGAAAGTGCACTATACGACCATCCCGCCGTATTAGAGGTTGCGGTTATTTCTATACCTCATGAAAAATGGGGAGAAACGCCACAGGCAATCGTAGTGAAACGCGATGGCTATGAGGTAACAGAAGAAGAGTTAATTGCATTTTCTCGCAGTCGTTTGGCGCATTTTAAAGCGCCTACAAAGATTGTCTTTAAGACTGAATTACCAAAAACAGCCTCTGGTAAGATCCAAAAAGTACATCTTCGCAAAGAATACTGGCAGGAAAAAGAAAAATTTATTAACTAATAGAAATAAGAAAGACCCGATTTTCCTCATTTGGAAAACGGGGTCCTTTCATGCGCCAAGCTTTTGCACGATTTTTTTATCCTTTGAAAAAGTCCAGTTCACTAGAAAGATGCCTAGAAAAATAAACAGTGAACCAGCATAGACATACCATTCTACTACTTCTTTTAAAAGAAGCCATCCAGATAAAACTCCGAAGAAGGGGGCAAGAAATAAGAAGGCTGACGTTTTTCCTGGGTCGCCGATATTTATTAAATAAAACCAAATGGCAAATTGCACGATTGAAGCCATAATTGCAAGCCATAAAATAATAAAAATCGATGTAGGCGCAATTGTTATAGCGGGTGTTTCTAGTGTAAAACTCATTAAGAGAAGCAGAAGGCCACCAAAAAGCATCTGATAAGCTGTTAATACCCAAATATTAAAACGTGTTCCCCATTTTTTAATTAACAATGTTCCAATCGACCATGATAGTGAGGCGCCAAGGCCTAATAAAATTCCAATTTCTAAATGAAGATGAAAGCCAAGTGTAATAAAGACTCCTGCAAAACCAACGGTTACGCCAATCCAATGAAAGAGTTGATAGCGGATTCCAAGAAAGATGGTACTTAATATGACAACGAGTAATGGATTGCTAAATGTGAGGATTGATGATTCCCCAGCAGAGATCGTTCGTAGGCTTAAGAAAATACAACCCATGACACCTGCTGTTTGAAAAACACCGATTGTAAAAATACGTATCCAATCTAGTACCTTTTTGGGAAGTGTTTTTTTCCAAACGAACATAGCCATAAGAATACCAGCAATTGTAAAACGTAATCCAACTAGAAGAAGCGGTGACACATACTCCAATCCGATTTTACCAACCGCAAAAGATGAGCCCATTAACGCAGTAGTGGTCACAACAAGTACAGCAAATAAATATGGATTCATATTATTACTCCCACTTTTTCCTCATCATACCATAAATTAAATGTAAATATCTGAATTTCATCTGAAAACAACGAAAAAGGCAAGCACGATTTGCTTACCTCTTTCGTTATCAATGAGAAATCGAACATACTGATTGAATATCCTTCCTACGCTAAAGCTGGAATTCGTAACAAATACAAAATCTTAGAAGTTAATCTTCTAATGGATATTGTTAGTTTTACGAACGTGAAAAATAACTCTGGGAATAAGCGAAATAGAATATTCATCGTATTTCCCTCCACATTGATATTTTGTGATTGTAAAACGAATCACAGGATTATTGTTTCCTAATCGAGTATTATTAATGTGTACAGGTATGTTTTATCTTTTCACTGGAAAGATAAAAGAGTACATAACTTTTTTGGGGAGGGTTCAAATATGGAAAAGATTAAAGTTGGAGAAGTATTTTCAATTAGTGATGAAACTGGTGAGGAGCAAGACGTAGAAGTTCTTGGCGTCGTAACAATTGAAGAGACAGAGTATGTGGCAGTTGGTTTTCTTGAAGACTTAGAAGAGGATACTGAAGATGATATCGATATCTTCTTTTTGAAAATCGATGAAGAGGGCGATTTTTCCGCAATTGAAAGTGATGAGGAATTCGAAAAAGTGTCTTCAGCTTTCGATGAGATTTTCGATGAGGAACTAGAAGAAGACTAAAATTAAATGGTAACCTCTAACTCCACGTAAAAGCGTGGAGTTATTTTCTATTCCTCATTCCATTCTTTGATAATTTCTTTTACCTTCTTTTTTTCAATAATATTAATTGCATAGTAGATAATTTCTTTCGTTTTCATTTTCCTTACGGGATGATGTGATACACCGTACAAATCGCCAAGGACTAAAACATCCATCATTGTAAATCCTATTAAAATAATCATCGGCTTCCTGTTTCCTGTCCATGTACCTTTCGTCCCTAGGACAACTGGAAGCGGTTTTTTTCTATTGCTTATGTACTCATACACCCAACCCTGTTCAGTGATTGTTTTAAACATGTACACAACTCCATTTACCAAATTGCTTATTTAAGATTCTACAAAAAAGAGCAATTCTATTCAAAAATAAACAAAGTTCATATAAAATGGACGTTATAGCCTAATAAAAATTTTCCACTAGAGGTAACATCAACCTGGATGAATCGAATCGTTATGATATGAAATCAAGAGAATGTTCATATTAAGGAGGAAATCATATGAAAAAGGCATTGATAAATGTAGATTATACAAATGATTTTGTGGCTAGTGATGGTGCATTGACTTGTGGAGAACCCGGTCAAGAAATCGAAAAAGAAATTGTTCGCATCACCGAAGAGTTTATCAAAAATGATGACTTTGTTGTATTTGCAATTGATCTTCATAAAGAAGGCGATGATTTACATCCAGAAACGCAACTTTTCCCACCTCATAATATTGAGGATACGTCAGGAAGATTGCTGTATGGTGATTTACAGCGTGTGTTTAATGAGCAACAAACCAATTCAAATGTGTACTGGATGGATAAAACGAGATATTCTGCATTTGCAGGCACCAATCTCGAAATTAAATTACGTGAGCGTGGAATCACTGAGGTTCATATTGTAGGTGTTTGTACAGATATTTGTGTACTTCATACGGCTGTTGATGCCTATAATCGTGGTTTTAAAATTGTCATTCATAGCTCAGCGGTTGCAAGCTTCAACCAGGCTGGTCATGAATGGGCATTAGGCCATTTTAAAGATTCCATAGGCGCAGAAGTACGTTAAGCGGGTCAATTACTGGAGGTATTTTTGGATGAATAAATATTATAAAGATGACAGCTTTGCATTACATACAGATCTATATCAAATTAATATGGCTGAGATTTATTGGAGGGAAGGCTTAAATAACCGAAGAGCCGTTTTTGAAGTAAACTTCAGGAAACTTCCATTTGGAAATGGGTATGCCGTTTTTGCCGGTCTTGAGAGAATCATTCATTTTCTTGAAAATTTCTCGTTCAGTGAAACCGATATTGCATATTTAAGAGAAGAGGGGTATAAGGAGGATTTTCTGGACTATCTCAAGGATTTACGTTTTACAGGTACGCTTCGGTCGATGAAGGAAGGAGAAATCGTCTTTGCTAATGAACCACTTCTTCGAATTGAGGGCCCGATTTGTGAAGTTGTTTTATTGGAAACGCCTATTTTAAATATTATTAATTACCAAACATTGATTGCGACTAAAGCATCCCGTATCAAACAGGTAGTTGGCGATCAAACTGCGATGGAATTTGGTACAAGACGAGCACATGAATTGGATGCAGCGATTTGGGGTACAAGAGCTGCCTATATTGCTGGCTTTGATTCAACCTCTAACGTTCGAGCAGGTAAATTATTTGATATCCCTATTTCCGGTACACATGCACACTCCATGATACAAGCCTATCGCGATGAATATAAAGCATTTAAACATTATGCAAAAACGCATAAAAACTGTGTGTTTCTCGTTGATACATATGACACATTGAAATCCGGTGTTCCAAATGCGATTAGGGTTGCAAAGGAAGAAGGAGACAATATTAATTTTATTGGAATCCGCTTAGATAGTGGAGACTTGTCTTATTTATCAAAAGAAGCACGCAAAATGCTTGATGAAGCCGGATTTAAAGACGCCAAAATTGTAGCATCGAATGATCTTGATGAACATACGATTATCAACTTAAAATCTCAAGGCGCAAAAATCGACTCATGGGGCATTGGTACAAAGCTGATTACGGCCTATGACCAACCAGCATTAGGTGCAGTCTATAAACTTGTATCCATTGAAGATAAAAACGGAAATATGGTAGACACTATCAAAATAAGTGGAAATCCTGAAAAGGTTTCAACACCAGGCTTAAAGCGCGTGTATAGAATAATTAATAAGAGCAGTCAAAAGTCTGAAGGTGACTATATTACCCTTGAGCATGAAGATCCGCAACACGAAGAACGTCTTAAAATGTTCCACCCTGTTCATACGTTTATCAGCAAGTTTGTTACGAACTTTGAGGCAAGGGAATTACAGCACACGATTTATGAAAATGGAACACTCGTATATGAAATTCCAACCCTACAACAAATTCGTGAATATCTAAATGAAGGTTTGGAATTACTTTGGGACGAGTATAAACGTACGACGATGCCGGAAGAATATCCAGTAGACCTCAGTCAAGAATGCTGGAATAATAAAATGAACCGAATTGAAGAAGTAAAATTAAATATTGAAGAAAAAATCGGTAAGGTAAACGGATAAGAGTTTGTTCCTAAACAACCATTAAAGGAGGGAACTTTCATGAGTATTCAACAACAGATTATAAATGATTTACATGTAAAGCCTAGTATTGATCCAAAAGAGGAAATAAAACACAGAATAGCATTTCTAAAAGCGTATCTGTTAAAAAGTAAGACAAAAGGATTTGTATTAGGAATCAGCGGTGGTCAGGATTCTACATTAGCGGGCAAGCTATGTCAAATGGCTGTAGAAGAATTACGAAATGAAGGACATGAGGTGACCTTTATAGCTGTTCGTTTGCCTTATGGTATTCAAAAGGATGAAGATGATGCCAAGGCTGCACTCTCTTTTATCCAACCAGACCGCGCATTAACCTTTGATATTGCAACAACAGTGGACGCATTTGTTTCACAATACAAGCAAGCAACAGGCGAAGAGATTAGTGACTTCAACAAAGGTAATGTAAAAGCACGCGAAAGAATGATTGCCCAATATGCAGTTGGAGGCATGCACAATTTATTAGTTGTTGGAACAGACCATGCCGCTGAAGCCGTTACTGGATTCTTTACTAAGTACGGTGATGGTGGAGCTGACGTATTGCCATTAACAGGGCTAACCAAACGACAAGGACGTGCGCTTTTATTGGAATTAGGAGCAGAGGAACGTTTGTATTTGAAAGTCCCGACTGCAGATTTATTAGACAATACACCACAGCAAGCCGACGAAACCGAGCTCGGAATCTCATATGATCTTCTTGATGATTATCTAGAAGGAAAACAAATTTCGCAAGAAGATGCCGATAAAATTGAGCAGCGTTATCTCATTACTCAGCATAAACGACAAGTCCCAGCAAGCATGTTCGATGATTGGTGGAAATAGGATAAAGCCTGTTCTAAAATGTGAAAAACATTTGGGACAGGCTTTTTTCTATAATTTGCTATTGTATCTTGGAAACCTTTGTTAAAATTAAACAGACTAATAAAGCAAAGGAGTCTACCTTTTTGAAAAAACTGTTCTTTTTTGTCTCTAGTTTAGTAGTCATAATCTTGGTAATTTCAATTTTTAATTATGAAAAATTATTTGAGAACTCTCCACCATCAAAAAACATTGTGGATCCTCCAGTTTCAGAACAGAAACCAGCCCCATTGCAACCAACACTTGTCACGAACAGGATTGGATATTCATTGCAAAATAGTGAATTAAACATTACATATGACAATGGGAAGGACTGGGTTAAAGTTCCAGTTGAATTCGATCACCTTTTTAGTGGTGAATATAACGAAAATAAAACTGAACTCATTCCTGACAGTTATATTCTTTCCAATAAAAGAGCAGCATTTCTAACTACTCTAGGTCCCATAAAATTAATTACCTCACTGGATAATGGTGTTACCTGGCAGGAATCAATTGTATATGAAAATGCCCCAGGTATTCGGTTTCGAAAGGTGGATTTCCTTAATGAACAATTTGGCTATGTCATTTTATCCGGCGACAGAACAATGTCTCAGGAATGGTCGGCTATTTTCATCACAAATGATGGAGGTAACTCCTTCCGAGAAGCAGCTTATCCTGGGACAACAAGACTTCTTTATAATGGAGGTTTTGTCGATGAGAATATTGGCTTTTTATCGTACGGAGTCATTAATCCGGAAGAGCCGGACTTTTATGTAACTAAGGATGCCGGACACTCATGGAAACAAGCAAGCTTTGCTATTCCAGAAAAATATCATAAGGTCTTCGTTACGGCAGAGGTACCTTATAAAGAAGATGAACATCTTTCCGTGCTTCTTAGTCAAGGGCCAAATGGAGACTATATGGGTGGAAAAGTAAAAGGAAAATTCATTTCATTTGACCAAGGTTTAACCTGGGAGTTTGAATCGGAGGTAGCCCCCAATGAAGAACCGTAAAAAACTAGTTGGTTGGATTTCGTTTGCAATGGCTATCGGATTATTTTGTCTCCAAATGGTCTATTTTTACCTCCATGCTAAATTTTTTGTGGAGTACAGTGACAATCGCCTATTTTATGTGTTCAATATTGCAATAGCTATATTATTGGGGCTTTCAACGATCGTTCTATTTAACATTAAAAAGATGGGGAAATTTATAAGTTTATCCATCTTACTATTATTTATTTTGATTAATGCTACATTGCTTTTTAAACATCCAATCCTTCAAATCGTAAGTGTTTCGCCAGATTATAAAAATATTTTCGTTGTAAAAGAAATAAAGGGAGAAGCCAGGTATTATCGGACCTATTATGGCATTTTCGCACGTCAAAAGGAGACGCTTCCGTATCAACTGAAGGGTGAATATAAAATTGACTGGTTAACAAATGATGTTGCTGCGATGACATATAGGGCTATGGATAATTCACTCCACCAATATATTGGAACTTATGGCGACCGAGGAAGTGGAATTTCTTATTATTATGTAGGGTCAGCCTTACATGGTGATTGGAGAGGGAACGATAGTTCGATATCTGTACACACAGAAGGAATTACAGTTGAACATGGCGGGAGTAAGGAAACCTTTAACTGGGACCAAATCGTTCAATTTGGCACATTAGCTGTTGTTTTAGTTGATGATTATGAAGCTAAATGGACAATTTCTCTAAATGATGATTTTAAAATGGATTCGAGTTCTGGAATAGGTGTGGCTGGAACAATCTCTCTTTTTCAAGCATCGTTGGAAGATAAGGAAATCCTAGTATTAAAAAGATAAGAACGCACTTGGGTGCGCTCTAGTAGAGTTTATCTTCTTTTCTTTTTTGGATCAACAACTGCACTCTTTTTAACAATACGATCTAATTCAATCTGCACATGGACATTTCTTCCATCAATGTCTGTTACATTGATTACTTTTCCTTTTCGACCTTTTATTTTAATCGCATCTTCAACAACCGGAACATTTTGTACTAGTTGTGTTAATAAGAGATTTTTATTTTCAAAGTAATGAACAACAAACATACATATCACCTCATAAGAAATTGATTTATAAGAGCCCAAATATTCACTTGATAATATACGTGGGAAAACTCTTTTGGTTCATAAAATATAAGATTTTTTAGGGGGAAGGGGGGAAGTTTTCAAGAATATGAATCTGTTTGTTTTGAAAAAACATTGAAGTAGAACATAATATCATTATGTAAACTAATGAATCGATTTGAACGCACAATCATTTTGTGCGTTCTTTTTTAATCCAATAATCACTTTATTTTAAATTAATCTATCTCATAATTAGATTAATATTATCAAAAATTGGTATAAACACTAAAAACCTCCTATATTCATCATTTTCCACTCTTGGCACCAACAACATAAATACAAAAACCATACTAAAAACCCACTTATATATACAGATACGAAGTAGGAAGATTAAGGGTTTTGTCATGATTATTTTTAATTGATATCAAAATTAGATTAATTTTATTAAAAATTAGCATTGATTAGATGGATAATAACGGTATAAAATAAAAAACAAGAAAAAGACGATTTCATAACCTAAAATTTTAGTTCACAACGAATAAACAAATGGAAAGGGTGATTGGATGCAACAAATTCGACAACCAAATAAACAGGGGTTATACGATCCGCAATTTGAACATGATGCTTGCGGGATTGGCTTCATTGCTGATTTGAAAGGAGAAGCCACACATCAAACGGTAACACAAGGTATATCCATGCTTTGTCGTATGGAACACCGTGGCGCACAAGCTGGTGATTTAAATACAGGAGATGGAGCAGGAATCTTAACTCAAATCCCACATTTGTTTTTCCAAAAAGCTTGTTCAAAACTGAGCATGATGGAACCAGGTAGCTATGGTGTAGCAATGGTATTTTTACCTCAAAATCCTGTCTTAAGAAAGCAATGTCAGGATGCTTTTCAAACAATTGTCGAGGACGAAGGACAGGAATTACTAGGATGGCGGACGGTTCCTGTAGATGATAAGCCCATCGGTGAAAGCGCAAGAAAGAGTCAGCCTTTTATTAGTCAACTATTTATAGGTAACAACGTAGGAGACGTCGAGGAATTTGAAAGACTCCTTTATATGATCCGTAAAAGAACGGAAAAAAAGATACGAGAATCAAAGCTATCTAAGAATGAAACATTTTATGTAGCCAGTCTTTCAGCAAGAACCATTGTTTATAAAGGAATGTTAACTCCAGGGCAACTCGATCAATATTATCTTGACCTAAGAGACAACGACTTCCAATCATCCTTTGTACTCGTTCATTCTCGCTATAGCACAAATACTTTTCCAAGCTGGGAAAGAGCACATCCAAACCGAATGTTAGTCCATAATGGTGAAATTAACACACTTAATGGCAATGTCAATTGGATGAAGGCAAGAGAAAAAAAGCTGGAATCACGTATTTGGAAAGAAAAATTAGCGGAACTTGTTCCAATCATTGACAAGAATGGAAGCGACTCCGCTGCCTTTGACAACAGTCTAGAATTTCTAACCCGTTCCGGAAGATCATTACCACACGCAGCTATGATGATGGTCCCTGAACCATGGGAGAATAATCCTTCTATGGATGAATCGTTAAAAGCCTTTTACGAGTTTCAAAGCCATTTAATGGAGCCATGGGATGGACCAGCAGCCTTTGCGTTCACAGATGGATTGCAAATTGGTGCTATGCAAGACAGAAACGGTCTACGTCCAGCGCGATATTATGTAACAGTTGATAATACGATTATTTTTGCTTCAGAAGCAGGTGTCATCGACCTTGAACCGGACCAAATTCTAGAAAAGGGAAGATTAAGTCCAGGAAAAATGCTTCTAGTTGATTTAAAGAAACAGAAAATCATTCCGGATGAAGTAGTCAAAAGCGAGATAGCAAATGAATACCCTTACCAAAAATGGCTAGAGACTAATCGTATTCATATCAATCAATTAAATTCTTTATCTCATGAACAAAAAGAGTTTCCTATTACAAAGTTCCAGCAAGTATTCGGTTTTACCTTAGAGGAAATCAAGCAAGTAATTGGTGCTATGGCAGTCGAATCAAAGGATCCTATCAATTCAATGGGGAATGATATGCCATTAGCCGTTCTTTCCAATCAATCACAACTCTTATACAACTATTTTTAGACAGCTATTTGCACAAGTACCAAATCCTCCAATCGATGCAATTCGGGAGAAATTTGTGACATCAGCATCCACTCTTCTAGGTGCAGAAGGAAATCTACTCAATCCAACTGAAAGTAGCTGTCAACGTATTCGATTGGAAACACCCATTTTGTCAGATAATGAACTTGCAAGACTTCAAGAACATTTCAGACTAAAAGAAATTCCAATGTTGTTTAAAGCAGAGGATGTTGAAGGTACACTGGAAACGGCTTTACAAGACCTATTTAGTCAGGTTGATGAGGCGATTCAAAAAGGACACACCCTTATCCAATTATCTGATAGGCATGTCACTCATGAATGGGCACCGATTCCAGCACTCCTTGCAGTGAGTGGACTTCATCACCACCTCGTACGACAGGGAACTAGAACAAATGTAAGCCTTATTGTTGAAACAGGTGAAGCTCGTGACGTTCATCAGTTAGCCATGCTAATTGGCTTTGGAGCAGATGCAATTAATCCTTATCTTGCAATGGCAAGTATTTTGGATCTGGTAAAAAACGGGGATATACATGGAGAAATCATTTTTGATAAAGCCATTCAAAATTATACAAATGCCATAACAGAAGGTATCGTGAAAATCATGTCAAAAATGGGGATTTCTACGATTCAAAGCTACCGTGGTGCGCAAATATTTGAGGCAGTTGGGATAGCAGAAAGTGTAATCGATCAATATTTTACAGGAACACCTTCAAGTTTAGGTGGGATTACCCTAGATATAATGGCAAAAGAAGTCCTAATGCGACATCAACTCGCCTTTAATGAAGAAGAAATACCATTAAAACCAGGAAATGAGTTCAAATATCGGAAGGATGGAGAACTCCATGCTTTCAACCCAGCCACGACACACGCATTAAAAACGGCTTGCCGAAAAAATGATTATGAGCTTTATAAAAAATATGTTGAAAAAGCAAATCAGGAGCAACTTATTTTCATTCGTGACTTGTTCAAATTTAACGTAACGACGCCGATTCCAATTGATGAAGTAGAGCCTGTGGAATCAATTGTTCGCCGTTTTAAAACTGGTGCGATGTCCTATGGTTCATTAAGTCAGGAAGCACATGAAACGTTAGCAATTGCAATGAATCGACTTGGAGGAAAAAGCAATAGTGGAGAAGGCGGCGAACATTATGACCGTTTTACCCCTGATTCCAACGGTGATTCCAGACGTAGTGCAATTAAACAAGTAGCTTCTGGAAGATTTGGAGTTTCCAGTCACTATTTAGTAAATGCTGATGAAATTCAGATTAAAATGGCACAAGGTGCAAAACCAGGTGAAGGCGGGCAACTACCAGGAAATAAGGTGTACCCTTGGATTGCCGAAGTTCGTGGTTCAACGCCGGGAGTCGGCCTAATCTCACCACCACCACACCATGACATTTACTCAATTGAGGATCTTGCACAACTGATTCATGATTTGAAAAATGCAAATCCTTCAGCAAGAATTAGCGTGAAACTTGTTTCGAAAGCAGGGGTGGGGACGATTGCAGCCGGTGTTGCAAAAGGTTTAGCCGATGTCATTTTAATCAGTGGTTCAGACGGAGGAACCGGCGCAGCCCCTAGGTCAAGTATTAAACATGCAGGAATGCCTTGGGAGATTGGACTGGCGGAAACTCACCAAACACTTGTTTTAAATGGACTTCGTGATCGTGTGGTACTTGAAGCCGACGGAAAAATGATGACAGGACGTGACATCGTAATGGCAACATTATTGGGGGCAGAAGAATACGGATTTGCAACGTCTGCTTTAGTTGTCCTTGGTTGCGTACTTGTTCGACAGTGTCATTTAGACACATGTCCAGTCGGAATAGCAACACAGGATCCAGAGCTTAGGAAGAAGTTCCTTGGTAAACCTGAACATGTTGAAGCTTTCATGAGATTTATTGCTCAAGATGTACGTGAGATTATGGCTCAGTTAGGTTTTAGAACCATTAACGAGATGGTTGGTCGTTCTGACTTACTTGTACCAAGTGATCATGCAACTTCACATTGGAAAGCAAAATATCTAGATTTATCTAAAATAGTTTTTCAACCATTTTCCGGTAAAGGGCCGCAATACAACAAGAAGAAACAAGACCATGGCCTTGAACATTCTCTAGATTATAAGGAACTACTAAAAGTATGTAAACCAGCACTCGACATGCAGCAACAAGTGGAAGCACAATTTCCGATCCAAAATACAGACCGGGCAGTTGGAACGATAGTTGGCAGTGAAATCTCCAAGCAGTATGGGCGTAAAGGTCTTCCTAAGGATACCATTCGACTCACGTTCAAAGGATCTGCAGGTCAAAGCTTTGGTGCATTTATACCTAAAGGAATGACATTAGCTCTTGAAGGTGATGCCAATGACTATGTTGGAAAGGGATTGTCTGGAGGAAAAATCATAGTTAACCCATGTGAAAACTCGATTTTTGTTCCTGAAGAAAATACGATTATTGGAAATACTGCCTTCTACGGAGCAACTTCAGGTGAAGCCTATATTCGCGGTCTAGCAGGGGAACGTTTCGCTGTTAGAAATAGTGGCATGAAAGCTGTTGTAGAAGGAATTGGCGATCATGGTCTCGAGTATATGACTGGCGGAGTTGTTGCAGTTCTTGGCTCGATTGGGAAAAACTTTGCAGCTGGAATGTCCGGTGGTATGGCTTATGTTTACACAGACGACTTTAATCATTTCCGAAAGCAGTGCAATGTTACGCTAGTGGATTTAGAATCCATTGGAGAAGAGGATGAGCACAAGCTTCGACAACTTCTTGAAAACCACTATACATTCACAGGAAGTACAAAAGCATCCATTATTCTGAAACATTGGGATGATCATCTAGAAAATTGGGTAAAAATCATTCCAAAAGAATACAAAAAAGCATTACAGAAACAAGAACTACCGAATGAAACATTAATAAAATAACACTTTGCCATTGGCTTAAGAGATTATTATACTATTCTATCTTTCTATCACACCAGATTTCAAAGGAGGAATTGAAATGTCACCCATACATTCATATTCAAGAGAACAAATTATTCAAATCGTGAAAGAGGAAAATGTTCGGTTTATTCGATTACAATTTACTGATTTATTTGGTCAGATCAAGAATGTTGAAATACCTGTTAGTCAGCTTGAAAAAGCATTGGATAATAAAATGATGTTTGATGGTTCTTCTATCGAAGGCTTTGTTCGAATCGAAGAGTCTGATATGTATTTATACCCAGACTTGAATACATTTGTTATTTTCCCATGGACAGCAGAAAAAGGAAAAGTAGCCCGTTTCATTTGTGACATTTATCATCCAGATGGAACCCCATTTGAAGGAGATCCTCGTAGTAACTTAAAAAGAATGTTACATGAAATGAGGGAACTTGGCTTCACAGACTTCAATGTTGGTCCCGAACCTGAGTTTTTCTTATTTAAATTAGATGGACACGGCGATCCAACGCTCGAATTAAATGATCAAGGTGGCTATTTTGACTTAGCACCTACTGATTTAGGAGAAAATTGTCGTCGAGACATAGTCCTTGAACTAGAAGAAATGGGATTTGAAATTGAGGCTTCCCATCATGAAGTAGCACCAGGCCAACACGAAATTGATTTTAAATACCAGGATGCTTTAAAAGCGTGTGATGACATCCAAACATTCAAGTTAGTCGTTAAAACAATTGCTCGTAAGCACGGTCTCCATGCAACTTTTATGGCAAAACCTTTGTTTGGGGTTAACGGTTCAGGAATGCATAGTAATCTATCATTATTCAGCAATGGAGAAAATGCTTTTTATGATCAAAATGGAGATTTGGAACTAAGTGAAACAGCGAGACAATTTATTGCAGGAATTATGAAGCATGCAATTAGCTTTACTGCAGTTACAAATCCTACAGTAAATTCCTACAAGCGCTTAGTACCTGGCTATGAAGCGCCATGTTATGTTGCTTGGTCGGCTAGAAATCGAAGTCCACTTATTCGGATTCCAGCGTCCCGTGGTTTGAGTACTCGCGTTGAAGTTCGTAGTGTCGATCCATCCGCAAATCCATATATGGCAATGGCTGTACTTCTAGCTGCAGGTTTAGATGGGATTAAGAATAAATTAACTCCACCAGCACCTGTTGACTCAAATATTTATGTGATGTCAAAAGGGGAAAGGATTGAAAATGGGATTGTAGATTTACCAGCAACCTTATCAGAAGCATTGGAACATCTAAAACAAGATGAAGTCATAAAAAATGCATTAGGGATCCACCTACTAGAGCATTTTATTGAAGCAAAAGAAATAGAATGGGATCAATTTAGAGTATCTGTTCATCCTTGGGAAAGGGAACAATATATGAAGAATTATTAAAATAAAAGGAACGCACTTTATATGCGTTCCTTTTTCTTGAATTCTAAAATGAGGGATATCTATTTAGAGGTCATTCCACCAGATACGACAAATTTCATTGCATCCTCTGGTTTGACGTCAATAATTTCGATTTCATCCTTCGGTATTAGGAAGGTGAAGCCAGCGATTTGAAATGTTTGTTGAATATAGACAGCTACATAATCCTTTAATGGATCATAAAAACTTTCGACATCTTCAGTTGTAATAAAACCAATTGCTTTTACATCCGTACCCGGTATCGTTACAAGTGCGACTTTTGAGAATGATTTCTTTTCTCCAAGAAACGAGTTAAATGTGTCTTTTATAACAGAGTAGAGTGTTTTGATTAACGGAATCCTTTCTAATAGTCTGTCAACCAACCGAAAGATAGCCCCGGCAAATACTCTCGTTGATAACCATCCCAAGATTGTGATGACTACAAACGTGAGTAAAAGCCCAATTCCAGGAATGTAATCTTCTCTTAAATAAGGTTTCAGGAAATTCCCCAATATCCCATCTAAAAACAAAAACACTTTAAAAATAACGTACACAACTAAAATAATTGGAACAATTGTCAAAATACCATTAATAAAGTTTCGTAAAATGCTTTTCATATCTTTTTCTCCTCGTATACCTTTTCGCGCATAATTAGTACTGCTTAAAGATTTTACACCATGGCCAAATAAGAATACAAATGAAAATGGTTCTATTTCTTCATAAATAGGTAGAATAATAAAAAAGGGGCAAAGCTTGAAAAGTTAGCTTGCCCTTTTTTCCACTACTTTTAGTCGATTTGGTTCAGGTAATAAGAGATTCATAACCGCCGCAATTAAAACAATAAAGATTGAAAAATATAGAGATAAGTTGTAATTCCCATAATTACTAAATAAAAGACCAGGAATATAAGCACCAAGTGCAGAGCCAATTTGGTGACTGAGAGACAGACATCCAACAATAAAACCAATCGAATAATCTTTAAAATATTGGGTTACCAATAATGATGTTGGTGCAACTGTAGCAAAATCAACGAATCCAAAAATGGCTGCAAATAGTAATAGCAACACAGTATTATGTGAGTAGACTAGAATCCCAATTGATAATGCCCGCGTAAAATAAATGAACACTAATAATTTACGGCTACTCCAATAATCAATGATAACACCAGAAAGTAGGATTCCAACAATATTACAAGCTGCTAAAATACTGACTGCTGTACCTGTCACAGTCGCTGAAAAGCCGTGGTGATGGGATAAAGGTATTAAATGTGTATCCATTAAACCTGTTGTCGTAAACCCACAGACAGCGAATGGAAGCATTATGAACCAAAATTGACGCAATTTAAAAAGCATCGTAAGTGAAACAGATTTCCTTGAGGAGTCTGTCTTTGTTTCCTCTTCTTCGATAACTTTTCCGCCTAAAGGCTCCATTGCTTTTTCATTCGGGTGATTCCGCAAAAAGAGTAGAACAATAGGGAACACGATTACAATCAACAAGGCACCTAATATAAAAATGGTTGTTCTCCAATCAAACCAATGAATGAACATTAATGATCCAGGAACAAGAAGCATTTGTCCAAAACCAAAGCCTGCTTCCATAATTCCTAGCGCAAGCCCACGCTTTTTATTAAACCAATTCGTAATTAGAACGGTACCGGCCACATTTGAAGCACCACCAACTCCAACTGATACAAGGGAGTAGAGGACAAATAATTGCCATGGCTGTGTAACAAAAGTGATAAAAAAGAAACTAACCCCGACAAGTAAGGTACTAATTGATAAAATAAGTCGTGCACCATACCTATCTATCAATCTACCAATAAAAGGCTGCGATAATCCATAAATAACAAAACTTAGTGTGGAAATAAGTGAAGTTGTTGCCCGGTCCATATGTAAATCCTTTTCCCAAGGTTCCACGAATGCCCCGAATGCAAGCCTTCCACCTTGGACAGCTAAGAATGCGAGGAATGTGACAAATACAATTATCCATGCATAATGAAAGTTTTTCTTCATTACAATCTCCTTCTTAGAAAGTAGAAATTAGATAGATCAAATAAAAAAAGGCAAATGAATATTCCATTGGCCTTGAATTGTGGTCAATATATTAGAATAATAGTATCAAACTTTTATCAGATATTTCAATTATTTTTTAATTGTCTTATAGAACATCATGTCAATTGCCCTTCCTTTCATAGAATCAGAACATATTTTATGAATATAGTTCATTACAATAAAAGGAGGGAGTGTTTATGAGCAGGAGAAGAGGGATTGGTTTTTGTATGCCTGGATATAGATGGTGTGGTCCCGGTTGTGGCGGTTCGGGCCCAACGACAAATCAGGTTGATTCATGTTGTATGAGACATGACCTTTGTTATCAAAGATATGGACCATCACGTGAATGTGACTTAGCTTTTATGGAGTGCTTACGACAACAGCGAAATCGATATACAAAAGAGGGCAGGGATGCTACATTTTTTTATAATGTCATGAAACTTCGCACTCTATTTAAATTATAAGAAAAGTGCCAATCGATTCTTTCATGTAGTAGACGATTGGCACTTTATAATTTTATTTAAGCTGTTCCTAATGTAACACCTATTTTTTTCAAATATTGACGATACGCAATACTCATACGGTCTGATTTTAAAGATAGCTCTACTTGTAAATCCAATGGAAGATCTTCAGGTTTTTGATTTTCAACGATAGGCTTGTCCTGTGCAAAAATCATATCTTGGAATTTAACGGTTTCTTCATCAGTTGATCCAGTATCATAGTTAAATGATATGATTCCATGTGCGATTGATTTTTCTTCCGTAACAGGTTGAATCATCAGGACAATTGTCATTTTATTATCGCTTTCAGGGTCTCGTTTTGTAAATTGGACAACAAGAGGATTGAATATTTCGTACGTATAATACACATCTTTAGAAACCCCCGTTCCGTCTGGATCTGGTTGGAAGATGGCAATCTCATCTGAATAAATACTTTCTTCATTTTGATGAACATTATAATCACTGATTACCGGCTTTTCTTGAACACCTAGAAAGCCCTCGTGAACGAATGCAAGGTGACCAACATCAAGAAAGTTTTCTACAACCCTTGGTGGCTTCGCATTTATTTCTGTTTGTCCCCAAATGACATTATGATAACTATCATCAAGGAATGGACGATACGCAAACATTTTAGGATTATTATTATTTAAATTCACCCAAACATATCCATATTCTTCTCTGCATGAATACTTAATCGCCTTTGCTTTTAATGGAATTTTTCTTCCTTCAGGTAACTGTGGAATCTTTGTACAATCTCCTTCAGAGTTATATTCCCAGCCATGGTATGGACAAACAAGCTGTCCGTCTTTTACACATCCTAGTGAAAGAGCAGCACCACGGTGGATACAAAGGTCTTTAAACGCATGGATTCCTTCTTCAGTTCTAAATAATACGATTCTTTCACCTAATACAATCACTTGTTGTGGTTCTTCTTTAATATTTTCTGCTCTTGCTGCAACAACCCACTGATCTCTTAATACTTGGTCCTCAACTAACATGACCAATCCTCCTTATTTCTTGTATTCCCTCATTACATTTTATATAGGAGTGGTAATGAAGTCAACAAAAACCGAACATTAATAAAATCTCCGCTAAAAATATTCGTATTTTATATTTACATTTTTAGAAACCTTCTTTATAATTCAAATATGTTATGCAACATGTTAATAGTGTTAATGAATTATTTCATGGTTTAACAATATTAACTAGAGTTATGCTCTTATACTTATTTCAATATTGGAGGAAGAAAAGTGGAACAGATGAAGCAAAATCCAAACTTAACCATTGGAGTTAATGACAAGATTAGTGTAAGTAAATCCCTACTATTAGGTTTTCAACACGTTCTTGCTATGGATCTCTATATTGCACCCATTATTATTGCTGGCTTACTCGCATTGAACACAATGGATACAACTTACTTTATTCAGATGTGTTTTCTTGCAGCTGGTATTGCTACGCTCATTCAAACCATCGGTGGTTTAAAATTACCTGTTGTCCAAGGTCCTTCTTATGTACCAATCGGTGCCCTTGCTGCAATAGGAGGTAAGCTTGGGTTGGGAGCAGTATTCGGAAGCTTAATACCAGGTGCTCTTTTAATTGCGATTTTAGGTTATCCTTTAAAAGTGTTTGCAAAAACTGTTAGAAAAATTATCCCTCCATTAGTTGGTGGAACCGTAATTGTCATTGTTGGGATCTCATTAATGCCAAGTGCGTTCAACAGCATATACTCTTCACCAGGAAATGTCGGACATAATGTTATTGTTGCTGCTGTTTCGGCAGGGGTTTTATTAGTTTTTATGTTACTCGGTCGTAAAAAGACCGGATATGGTACATTTTTCCGTTTAGTTTCTGTTATTTTAGCCATTGTAATTGGAACAATCACAGCATCATTCTTTGGTAATGTAGATTTTTCAGTTGTTAAAGAAGCAAAGTGGATCTCATTACCAAGCTTCTTTCCATTTGGACAACCAGTTTTTGATCTTCAAGCCATTTTAACCATGGTATTTATTTATATGATTATTCTAATTGAGACGACAGGTACTTGGTTTGTTGTTTCAACCGTTACGGGTGAAGAGTTAGATGACCAACGATTGAATCGTGGATCTGTAGGCGAGGGGATTGGCTGTTTTGTAGGTTCTTTAGTTGGTGGAACACCAGTGACGGGCTATTCTTCAAATGCTGGTATTCTTGCAATTACTGGTGTTGCAAGTCGTATGGCAATTATTGCAGCAGGTATTATTTTAATTGTTTTAGGCTTAATTCCAAAGCTTTCTGCCATTATTACTTGTATACCTCAACCAGTAATTCAAGGTATATTTGGAGTTGTCTGTGTGGCAATTGTTATGAACGGTCTTAAAGTAATTCAACACGTGACTATTGATGACCGTAATATGATTGTAATCGGCGTTCCTATTCTATTAACGGTTGGTACAATCGTGTTACCAAAAGATATTCTTTACAGTGTTCCAGATTTTGCAAACTACATTCTATCTTCTGGTACAGCTGTCGGAGCAATTGCAGTATTAATACTCAATTTGATCATACCAGAAGAAAAGAAAGTGTCTAAAACAGAATCATTGACCTAAAAAAAGGCCATCTAGGTTACAACACTAGATGGCCATTTTTATAGCTGTGTTTATTGATTCCTACTATTTTTTCTTACGCAGTTACAGCTTCAGTTGGTTCTTCTAATTCACTTGCTGGTCCGAAGAATTCGAAATGTATGTTTTCAGCTGCAACACCCCATTCTTTTAGTGAACGATACATCATTTTCATGAATGGAACAGGACCACAGAAATAGAAGTCTGCTTCCTTCGTATTTACAGTTGTTTTTAACCACTCAAGGTCAATGAAACCTTCCTTATCGAAATTCATGTCTTGACGATCTTGTTCAGTAGGCGCAGAGTAAGCAACAAAGTTCTTTACTTGATCATGTTTTGCTGCAAGGCTTGCAACCTCATCCTTTAATGCATGAACTTCACTGTTAAGAGCACCATGGATGAACATAACTTCACGTTCAGGTTGTTGTTCTATAATCGTATTTAACATGCTGACCATTGGCGTTAATCCAACACCACCACTAATTAAAATAGCCGGAGTTTCTTTTGATTCAAGGACAAAGTCACCAGCAGGTGCACTTACAGTAATCACATCGCCCTCATTTATTTCTTGATGTAAGTAATTTGAAACAACACCATGCTCTTCACGTTTTACAGAAATACGGTAATAATCTTTTCCAGGTGCATCTGATAGACTATAATGGCGAATATGAGTATATTCATCACCTTCAGGCTGAACTTTAACAGTTAAATATTGACCCGCTTGATAAGATGCAATTTCTTTTCCATCTTCAGGCTTTAAATAGAAAGAGGTAATCACTTCACTTTCTTTCACCTTACGTTCAACAACAAAGTTTCTGAAACCTTCCCAGCCACCAGGTTGTTCCTTCGCTTCATTATACATTTCTTTTTCTACACCGATGAATGCGTCCGCAATTACACCATAAGATTCAGCCCAAGCATTGATGATCTCATCCGTTGCCGCATCGCCTAATACTTCTTTAATTGCACCAAGAAGATTTTCACCAACGATTGGGTAATGCTCTGGTTGAATTCCTAATGCACGGTGTTTTTGACCAATTTGTTTTACAACTGGAATAATCACCGCTAGATTATCAATATTTGCAGCTGCTGCGTAAACTGCGTTTGCTAATGCAGTTTGTTGACGGCCTTGTCTTTGATTTGCATGGTTAAAAATATTTAATAATTCAGGGTTATTAGTGAACATACGCTTGTAAAAATGAGTAGTAATATCTTTTCCATATTTCTCTAGAACTGGAACTGTGCTTTTCACGATTTCAATTGTTTTTTGGCTAAGCATTGATATAACGTCCTTTCCAAAACCAATATTTTAAATACATGTTTATAATATAATGACAGTGATAATAAAAGATACCCTTTGAATACATCTTTTGAAAAGTTGTCACATTTACAGTAGAAATAGGACTTTCATGCTATACTTATAAAGAACTCACCAATATAAGGGGTTTTTTATAATGAAATTAACAAATTATACGGATTATTCACTACGTGTGTTAATGTATCTGGCAATGAAAAAAGACGAAGAATTAACCACAATACAGGAAATTGCGGAAGCTTATAATATATCAAAAAATCATTTAATGAAGATCATTCATCATCTAGGAAAACTGGAATATATCAAAACAATTAGAGGGCGTAATGGAGGCTTTAAGCTTGCTAAGCATCCAAAGGAGATTAATATCGGAGAAGTCGTATCGAATACAGAAGACGACTTTAACATCGTTGAATGCTTTAAAGAGGGTGGAGGCTATTGCGCCATTTCACCATCATGTAAACTAAAACGTGCCCTACACGAAGCATTACAGGCTTTCATTAATGTGCTTTATGGATATACATTAGATGACCTTGTTACGAATAAGAATGATTTGCTTGATCTATTTCGATTACAAAACCAAGACGAAGGAAATTAAAAAGGTGTCATTACCACTTCAAACGATAAAACCTAAGTATTACTCTAATTGGAACCAATACTAGTCGTTTAACATACATTTAAGTAGACGAAGTAATTAGTAAAATAATGGTTTCAAAGGAGTAGAAGTGAGATGATAAGACATACGTCTGGTTATTACTGCCCTTATTGTCATGGATACTTAGAACCACGGAATATGTATGATGAGTATTACTTCCAACAATACGTACCACAGTATCCAGCACCTTACTATGGGTGGGATTGGAATCGAAATCCTGAAACTATCTTAGGTAAGGCCACTTGGACATGGGGAGGTACGCCAACAAAATGTGAAATTGGTTGGTCCTATGATAACAACATGACTGTTGCCGTAGGAGAAAATAGCCCCTTTAAATGTGGCCAACGTTTACGAATCCGAAATGTTTCGTTTGTCCCGAATCAAGATATCATCGTAACAGTTGTTGATGAAGTGAAGAAGTTCCCAGCGAATCGAATCAATCTACATCGTAAAGCGTTTGAAGCACTGGGTGCAGCGCCTAGTGTTGGTGTTCTAAATGTAGAAATTACACCTATTGATTAAATGACAAAAGGAGAACAATGTCTAAATTGTCCTCCTTTTTTATTTTATTTTTCACTATCCATTTGAGACATCTGTTCGTAATTATTTTCTTCATTATTGTCCTCAAGCAAATTTTCTGATTGCAATGCATCATAGGCTGAGTTCGTGATATAAAGAACCTGATTTTTCAAATGTTCTTCTTTCTTCATACAATTCCATCCTTTCCCATGTATTATGATACTAATATGGCTCTTTTTAGCTCACTTTACACATTGCCCTCTAACAAAAAAGCCATCTAGCGGGTAGATGGCGGGATTCTTTTACTATAATTAAACTCTGTTATACTGGAGTTCCTAAAAGTTCTTTAAGGTGTTTATCGATCTGCTCAAAATAGGCAGGACCATCTGCACCGAATAAGCCAAAATGACCACAAATGCTGTTAATTACACGAAGTTCACTGTTAGGTATCAATTTTTGTTCTGATTCACAATCACGCGGAGGGAAGAACATGTCTTCATCAATTGGCATAACAAATGTTTTTGCTGTGATTCTTCCAAGTGCTTCTTCAAGATTTCCATTTGTCATTCGACTTACATCACCTCGTTGCCATTTCCATGCCATTGTTAATAGGGCGTTTGGATCCATTGCTGCAAAAAGAGGCTGTAAAAAATCGTTGACGAATTCATCGACAGAATTGACACCAAATAGGCGCCATTTTTCCTGTTTGTAAAATTCCGTACTAAGTCCCATAACAGCCCATATTTTAGCATGCCTGTTTAATCCGTCGACCACTTCTGTACAAGACTGGTAGTTTCCATGATTCCAGCCTGGATCTGAAGTAATCGCTTCGATTAATGTGTCCGTAAAGATGAAATCATGTGTCGTATTCTTGGCAGTACCGGCAATCGGAGCAGCACGTTTAACCATATCGGGATATCTAACTGCCCATTCGTATGTTTGTTGTGCTCCCATTGACCCGCCAACAACTAACGCAATTTCATTGATATCATATTTTTCAGTAAGGAATTGATGCTGAGCTCGTACATCATCAGCAATTCTTACATCTGGGAAGTTCGACATACTTATTGGAGCAGGGCTGTTATGAGGTGAGCTTGAAAGACCATTTCCAATTTGGTTGATGATTACGATAAAGTAGTTAGACCGGTCCAATGCTCGTCCTTCGCCGATATATGGTTCATAGGCTTTATTTGTACCAGAAAACCAAGTAGGAATAACAATAGCATTATCTTTTGCTTCGTTAAGTTCTCCGAATGTGGTATAGGCGAGTTGACAGTTTGGAATGATGCCACCTTCCTCAAGTTTAAAATCTCCTAAATTAAATAGTTCATAGGGTCCATGGAATTCTTGTGTATAAAATGAATTTTCGATCAATATAGCAACCACCTTTTCTTTTAATGAAATCTATTAATACAATATATAGGTGAAATCTGTTATTAAGAACTACTAGATGGACAAACCTTTCAATAAAATTTGTTGATCGAGGGTGAACCCCACACCTTAAGAAAAAAGGGAGGACGAGAATATACAAAATCAGTGAATTTGTGGCTCTGGCCGAATCGTATCGTAACGAGGCATTAAAAATGTTGAGGTAAAAAATTTTTTTCAAAAGGAAGCACATTTTCGTTACCCCATCATATACTACTTATTGTGTGAGAAAAATGTTAGAAGGGAAGTACGGAAAATGAGCAACGAGATTAAAACACCAGTTACAAATGATTACAAGGATAGTGAAGGGTATAAAATAATTGAAGTCAACCTCAACAATCCAACAGAAAACCTATTTGCAGTCGTAACTCCTATTAAAATGCAGTAACAGTAACGTATTCAAAAAACTATCTTTTCGTACGTATTCTTACATAGAAAAGATAGTTTTTTTATTTTGTAATAAGAGGAGCTTCAAGTACAATTAGGATACCGAATCTTTTAAAGGAGCAATACAATGGACGATTTAAACTTTCTCGTTACGTTATTCGAAAAAAATAGAAATCCCGAAAACTCGTTACCGATGCAAAAGTATATGAAAAACCATTTTCCATTCCTTGGGATAAAAACACCTTTAAGAAGACAATTAACACGTGATTTCTATAAAGAAACAGGTATTTTAAAACAGGCTTTAAATCTTGAACTTGTCACACAGTTGTGGATGAAGGATGAACGAGAATACCAATATGCTGCACAGGATTACTTAGTTAAATCTATTAAAAAAATCAATAGTAGCCATTTACCTTTTATAGAGGAACTCATTACTACAAAATCATGGTGGGATACGGTCGATGTTCTTTCTCCACATCTAGTTGGAAATATAGCTAAAGTAACACCTATTACAATAGAGGAAAAAATCGAAGGCTGGGCATTTGGGGAGCACTTATGGCTTAAACGTTCATCAATTCTTTTCCAGTTAAAATATAAGGAAGAAACAAATGAAACCATCCTCTACAAATACATAAAAGCCAACGCTACTAGTAAAGAATTTTTCATCCAAAAAGCAATTGGCTGGGCTTTGCGCGAGTTCTCAAAGACAAACCCTAATTCAGTCCGTGACTTTATAAATGAAACAACATTGCCAAAGCTAAGTGTTAGAGAAGGTAGTAAATATATTTAAGGCCAGGAAACCCCGGCCTTTACTTAATTACTCCCAAAATGGTATATTTACCAGATTTAAACTGGTATGTGATTTCATATGTTTCACCTTTACTAAATCGAGCACAAAAATCCTCGACCTCTTTTTTATCTTCGCTATAAAACTGATAAACGCTGTAAGGATCACTTACATTACAGCTGTATTTTCCGTCACCATTTTTTTCGGATGATACTGAAACTTCCTGAACAATTATTGAGGTTTCTTTCTCATAGGAGGGCCGAAGATTACCAGAACCCATGGTCACAATAATAATGAATAAACCTATTAAACTTATAATAAACGCCTTTTTCTTTTCCATTTTTACAAAAAACATAAAAATGCCGCAACCAATCGCTCCAATTCCTACTGCAAATAGAGCTATCATTAAATAAAATAACATCCAAGCACTCCTTTCTATAAATAGAATATTCAGACCGTTATCCATATTATACCATATAATGAATCTTAGAAATTCGAATTCATCAAATACCTTTACATTTTTACATGTACATACTATCCTTATAGAAAGAATATTCGTAAACTACTAGGGGTGCCCATTTGGGCTGAGAGAAAAGCGTACGTTTTTTAACCCTTTGGACCTGATCCGGATTATACCGGCGGAGGAAAGTAGAGTGGAAAATGTCCATTTTGTCTTGATACCTTAAGCCAGGTCCATTTATGTGGAACTGGCTTTTTTGCGTTGTTCTTATTTACTATATGAGGAGGCTACTAGAATGAAACTACAAAATCAGGTTATTCTCGTTACCGGTGGTGCACGTGGATTAGGAAAGGAACTCGTAAAAGCTTTTGCTAATGAAGGGGCAAAGGTAGTAATTAACTATTTTCAAAGTGAAGCGAAAGCTCTTGCTCTACAAGACGAAATTGGTGAAAATGCGATTGCCATTCAAGCTGATGTGAGGAATCGTGAACAAGTACAGAACCTATTTGTTGAAGCGAAAAATTATTTTGATAAACCTATAACGACCGTTGTAAATAACGCCTTAATCAATTTTCGTTTTGACCCAATCGCAAGAAAGAACGCAGAAAATATTTCTTGGGAGGATTTTCACGCCCAGCTCGAAGGAGCAATAAAAGGAGCATTACATACAACACAAGCAGCACTTCCAGACATGAAGGAACTTGGTTTTGGACGTATTGTAACAATTGGTACGAATCTCTTTCAAAATCCTGTTGTTGCTTACCATGACTACAACACAAGCAAGGCAGCACTTTTGGGATTCACCCGGAACATGGCAAAAGACCTCGGTCCATATGGAATAAACGTAAACATGATTTCTGGAGGATTACTTCAAACAACTGATGCGAGTTCGGCAACATCTAAAGAGGTTTTCCAATTGATTAAGGAATCTACACCTCTTCAAAAAGTTACAACTCCAGAAGATGTGGCAAACGCAGTTCTTTTCTTTGCATCACCTTGGGGTAAAGGGGTAACAGGTCAAAACCTTATTGTTGATGGTGGTTTGGTAATGAATTAAATCGTAATGGGGGTTTCATTTTGAGTAAAACACTAAAAATGACATTTACAGCAATGCTTGTTGCTATTGGAACAGTTACAAGTCATTTATTTGCGATTCCAATAGGGTTCACTAAGGTGTTTCCTATGCAGCACTTTATTAATGTTTTGTCGGCGGTTATCTTAGGTCCAGCATATGCCGTGCTTCAAGCTTTTTCTGTATCCTTACTTCGAAACATGCTTGGTACCGGCTCTTTATTTGCCTTTCCAGGAAGTATGATAGGGGCTTTTTTAGCAGCATTCCTATATTCCAAAACGAAGAAGGCTTCAATGGCAATGACAGGTGAAATTATTGGAACAGGGTTCTTAGGGGCAATAGCTTGTTATCCAATTGCCACACTTATTCTTGGACAGGATGCAGCCATTTTTGGTTTCATACCTTCGTTTATTTTTAGCTCAATTGTGGGATCTATTTTCGGATTTATTATTGTCGGAATCGTACTAAAGAATCCCGCCTTCAAAACATATCAAGAACGAAACTTCTAATACCTAAAAAAAGACTAAACATGTATGTTTAGTAGTTCAGAAAAGATGAGCTACATCCAAAATCACAGGTTTAGCAACATGAATTAGTTTTATATATGCTATGCTATGCATGAAAAGAGACGTGAAATGTAATAAATATCCATTTGTGTATCATTTATTAGTGAAAAAGTGATAAAAGCATACGTAAAATAGAAATGCGTATGCTTTTATATAGTTTAGCAATATAAAGCTATGCGTAAAATCCAAGAAATGGTAATATTGATTTCAACTAAGACAAAAAATGTAATAAATATCCATCTACGTATCTTTTTTAAGTGAAAAAGTGATTAAAGCATACGTAAAATAGAAATGTGTATGCTTTTATACAGTTTAGCAATATAAAGTCATGCGTAAAATCCAAAAATTGGTAAAGCTGATTCCAAAAAAGAAAGATTCGCACCCCAATAGTTGAACTACTGACTTGTATTGTTTAGTCTTTTTTAGAACACCAATCCACCAATGATATATAACACAACAGCGATGATTCCTCCTATTGCTGAAACTTTCAATTTGTATTGCGCATATTCGACTAGATCTAAATCTAAGATTGAGGCCGTGGTTATCGTTGTGTCACCAAGTGGGGAAGTTAATGCTCCAAATGCACCGCTCGCAAAAACAGCTCCGACGGTTAATGGGATGGAGGCACCAGTTGATAGAGCCAAAGCAATTCCAAGCGGCATAAATAACCCCCAAGTTCCCCAAGAGGAACCAATAAAGTACCCAACAACTGACCCGATTAGAAAAATTGTCGCAGGTGTTAAAAATCCTGGTAAAAATGAACCTAAAGTGGAACTAATAAATTCAGAAAACCCAAGTTCCTCCGCAGATAAAGTAAGAGCCCAAATAAGAATGAGAAGGGTAATCGCCTGCATCATTTGGTTTCCACCATCGTAAAAATGATACATAATTTCATGTAACTTCTGCTTTCGAATCACATAAAACACAAAAGTGAAAATAAGTGTGATAAATACAGCCAGCAGCATCACAAAAGTTGCATCAGCCATTGAAAAAGCTTCAAAGACTGTTTGAGCACCAAGTGATCTACCGTTTTCCCATAGTAGATAGAGAGACAATCCTAGAAGTAAAAACACCGGGACAATTAAATGCCAAGGCTGTGCTTTTACAAGAGAAAGTTCTTTTTTAATTCCCATTCGGTGAAATTCATGATCATGTTCTTCTTCGTCTGTGTGGTGTTGGGATTTATGGCTTTTTTTAGATGGCCAAAACGTTTGGATGATTCCAATTAGAAGCATCACAATCGCATAAAAATTAAACAAAATACTCAATAAAAATACTTGATAGGCTGACATCCCTAAATCAAGACCTTTAATGCCACCTTCGACAAGTGAAACCATAAATCCAACAAATGCAGTTGCAACAGGTAATAGAACAATAACCGATTCGGTTGAAATGTCTAATGTCATGCCGACCTTTTGTTTTGATAGGTTCATTTTTTTAATGAGTTGTTTTATGATGGGACCAATCATCATAATCCGAAACATTGGCATCATAAAGGTAAAAGGGAGGGTAAGCCAAATGAGTCCTAGTAGGCCACGCTCACTCTTAATTTTCTCCCCAATCCATTCTGTAAATCCTTTGATACCCCCGGCGATGTTCATCATCCCAACTAAACCACCAAAAACATATAAAAAGCTTACGATTTTAATATTTGTTGGATCAGATAAAGTGGCCACAATATATGTAATTGATTGCTGGGTTCCACCTAATACATCAGATGTAACAAGGATCGCCCCAACCAATAATCCTAAGACAAGTCCAGGTAAAATATCCTTTAACCAAATCGCCATTCCAATTACAATTAAAAATGGAATTAGTGAGATCCATGAATGTTCCAAACCATAATCCTCCAATATTGAAAATGTTCATTTGATTAGTATGACCAATTTGGGAGAGGACTATTTTTAGTAAGGGGAGTTAAGGGTTATGGAAACAGGATTACTCAAGGAGGGGAGTTTAGTAATGGATATAGATATTAGAAGGCCAAAAATTGAAGATAAGGATGAACTTCATCGCTTTTTTAGGGATGTCATTATAGACACTTTTGCGAAAGAAGGGATAGCTCATTTAACAAAAGATATAGACGAGGAAATTGAAACAAAAAAAAGTTATCTACACAGTGATTATGAAAGCGGGGGCAAGAACCGATATTTCCTAATCGCCAGCCATAACAAGACAATTGTTGGAACCATCGAATATGGTCCTGCAAGTGGACTAATCTGCAAAATGAATAATGCCTTTTGCGATCTAGTTGAAATTGGAACTGTTTTCGTCCATCCGAAATACCAGAGAAAAGGCATTGGTGCTTTGTTGTTGCAATCAATATTAACCATTTTAAAGGATGGGAATATAGAAGAGTTTTGTTTAGATAGCGGTTATAAGAATGCACAAAAATATTGGAAAAATAAATTTGGTAATCCAGATGTTATTTTAAAGGATTACTGGGGTGAAAGTTTTGACCATATGATATGGAGAATCAAGGTACCTAAAAATTAGGAGTATACACAGTTTAACGAGAAATGGTATACTCCCTGGAGATTTCAGTAGTGATATAGAAATACTGTCACATTTTCATTTTCATCGATCGTTCCAAGAAGAATTTCATTTAGTGTTACATTTTTGTAGGTGTTTGAAATTTTTTGTAACAGCCAATCTTCATTTTTACCAATTTGCTGTAGCTCGTTATAATCAATCTTTTTCTCCTTGATTAATGTCCTAGGATATTGAAATGGTTTAATAGGCTGGTTAAATGAACTCGGAGTAAGCGGTTGGTGTTCACTTTTTAAGAAGATAGAAAAAGAACCACCCAGCTCCCAAAACGCAAGTGCAACCTTCTGAATATCCTCCGTACTCTTCATCCTTAATTCTGATAAAAGTACATCGATTGAAATCCTAGCTTTGTTCAAATTTTTATAAAGAATATTTCCATTTTCTATCAGTAAAATAGGGGCGGGAATAAACAATTTTCTTATTCTGTGTGAACGTAAACTTAATAAAATACCAATCAAATACAAAACCAAAATTACAGTCATTGTAATCATCGAACCTTTTAAACCTAATCCCTCATCTGATAATGGATGAGCAATAATATTTCCAATTAGTAAGACAATAACAAAGTCGAGAAGCCCAACCTGAGAAATCGTTCTCTGCCCCATCATTCTAGCTATCACGATAAAGAACGCGAAACCTACAATTGCTCTGAGTATCCATTCAACCGCTGTGAGATGGTCTTGAGAAGCAAAAAAATGCATAACTAATCCACCTTAACCTAATTTTTCCTAATTAGTTTGTACTAAATACATCATTACTATTTATCTTTAGCATATCAATAAAAAACACTTTCTATCGTTGCGAATAGAAAGTGTTTTTTATGCTTTAGAATAATCCTACCAATTGTTGAACGGATAAAATTACAAATAGGATTAAACATGCTACTAATACAATGTTAGATAGTAAATTATTTCTATACTCTTTTCCAACACGCTTGGAATTAAGCAACCACAATAAACTAATCGATAAAAAAGGCATAAACAGAGCTCCGAGGGCACCGTATAAAATAATTAATTGAACTGGTTTACCAAAGAATAAAAGAAGCATTGGAGGGAAGGTTAACCAGGCTAAATAGGCACGGTAAGCTGGATCTTTTTCAGTAACTGATCGATTATATTCTTTTTTCATTAGTCGCACAAAATCTGCAAATAGATATGGAACCCCATTCCAAACTCCTAAAAGAGAAGAAAATGCCGCAGCCCAAAATCCAATTAAGAAGAGCCATGTGAATGCGCTACCAAATTTATCCCCAATCATTTCAGATAATTGATATAACCCTTGCTCTCCCTGAATTTCTATTCCACTACCATATAGAAACTGACTTCCTACTATTAAAAGAGAAAGAGTGAACAACGCAGTCATAAAATAGGCTGCCTTTGCGTCTAACCTCATCATCGGAATCCACTCTTTTCCTTTCCAGCCTTTTTCTCTTAACCAATAACCATACGAAGCCATCGTGATTGTTCCACCAACACCACCAATTAGTCCGAGTGTAAGCATGAAGGAACCTTTTGGAACAGTTGGGACAAACCCCTTTAATAAATCACCAATGTTAGGGAGGAATAACATTGCAGAACCAACTACTGAAACAAACATTAGACCAATTAGAAACATCATTACTTTTTCAAATAGGAGATAACGACCACTCCAAATGAGGAGGAATCCTACAATTGCGTGAATAACAGCCCATGCCCAAAAGGGAAGAATGGGGAACATCGCGCTCATGGCCAAAGCACAGGCAGAGGTTGCCGCAGCTCCATACACAAATCCCCAAATAACAGAGTAAATACCGAAATAACCAGTAGCCCATTTTCCCATTTGCTGCCAGCCTTCGATGATCGTTCTACCTGTACCAAGGTGCAGACGACCCACACCTTCATTTAGAAAATATTTAAAAATAGAACCAAGAATAATTGCCCAAACAAATACTAAGCCAAAGCCTGCTCCTGCAACCAACGCTGCTACCAAATCACCGGTTCCTACGCCGGTTGCCGCTGCAACAAAACCTGGGCCAATCATCGCTATTTTCTTTTTATAACTCGTAGGTGCGTGTATTTCCGTATTAAGATTTGACATAAAGTAGCCCCCTTCGTAATGTTATTTGATTATTGCAATAATTCTATAGTTTAAAATTTTATCACACACTAGTTAAATAAACTTGATTCAAATGGTCTGAATATTCCTAGGAATATTGACTCAAGCAGGAAAGTTTGTTTCTTTCCTTTCAATTGATAAAATAGGACTGAAGAAAAATGGAAGAAGGGATTCGTGAAATGACAAATATAAATATACCAGTCTCCGTTCTAAACCTTGCTCCAATCCGCAAAGGACAGAATGGGAAAGACGCAATTGATGCTATGGTTGACCTAGCCAAAGTTACTGAAGAAATGGGATACACACGTTATTGGATAGCTGAACACCACAACTCACCAACACTGGTTAGTTCAGCAACACCAATTTTAATAAAACATACATTAGAACATACCGAAAAAATCCGGGTTGGATCAGGAGGTATCATGCTTCCAAACCATTCACCACTTGTTGTGGCTGAACAATTTGGAACAATGGCGACCATTTATCCAGACCGTCTTGATTTAGGGCTTGGCCGTGCACCAGGAACGGACATGATGACCGCAAGTGCTTTAAGACGCTCACATAATGATTCTGTCTATACTTTCCCTAATGATGTAAATGCCTTGCTCACATACTTTGGACCAATGGAAAAACAAGGCTATGTAAAAGCTTATCCGGGAGTTGGTACAAATGTACCAATATATATTCTTGGTTCCTCAACGGATTCAGCATATTTGGCTGCCAAATTAGGACTGCCATATGTATTTGCATCACATTTTGCACCTCGGTTCATGGAAGAAGCTATTTCCATTTACCGCAAACGTTTTGAACCATCGGAATATTTAAGCTCACCATACATGATGGTTTGCCTAAATGTAATTGCAACAGAAACCGATGAAGAGGCTAAACGGGAACTAACAACCATGCAACAATTTTTCCTAAATGTTGTTCGTGGTACACAAACCCCATTACAGCCACCCGTTGATAACATGGATGAACTTTGGAATCAGCCTGAAAAAGAAATGGCAACTTCTATGTCCAGTGTTACATTATTAGGAAGCAAAGATTCCATCCGGAACCAATTAACAAGCTTCCAAGAAAAATATAATGTCGATGAGCTTATGGCTGTTTCATACATCTATGATCCGAATAAACAAAAACGTTCGTATGAGATATTAAAAGAAGTTGTAGATGGAAAATAAGTGCCTTTGCTTAAGAAACAGGTAGCTTTTTATAATTAATTGGGCGATTAGAAGCAAATTCCTTCACAATAATCTATAAACTTGATACAATAAACTGTAATTAAATAATGATCTATCTTCGGGGCCGGGTGAAAATCCCGACCGGCGGTGATGAGTTTATTCTCTAAGCCCGCGAGCCGCAAGGCAGGATTTGGTGCGATTCCAAAGCCGACAGTATAGTCTGGATGGGAGAAGATGGAGGTTCTGCGCGTTCAAAAAGTTTTACGTTTTGAATGTTTATTAAGCATGCCTTTACATTAACTCCCTCAAGAAACTATTCTTGGGGGTTTTTATTTGGGTATGTCTTAACAAGCTGAACCTTTCTTCTTTTGAGGTGGATCGACAAAAGAGGAGAGGAAAGAAAAATGAAAAAAATACCTTTACGTCAATTTGTGGCAATTGCAATGTTGAGTACGATTTCGTACATCCTCATGTTCTTCAATTTTCCATTGCCAACATTCCCAAGCTTCTTGAACGTCGACTTTAGTGATGTTCCAGCTTTACTAGCAGCACTTATTTTTGGACCGATGGCCGGTATCTTAGTTGAATTATTCAAAAACATGATTGATTATTTTATTACCGGCAGTGAAACAGGTGTACCCGTCGGTCACATCTCAAACTTTGTAGCAGGGATTATATTTGTTCTAACAACCTACTACATTTTTAAACTATTAAAAACAAAATTAGGCCTAACAATCGGACTAATTGGCGGCACAGCCATGATGGCAATCATCATGAGTGTTCTTAACTATTATGTCTTCTTACCGGCATTCAACTTTTTCTTGAATATCCCGGCGATGTCATCACCAGAAACACTCAAAATGGTGGTTTACGCAATCCTACCGTTTAACTTACTAAAAGGATTGATTGTGGCAACAATCTTCATGCTGTTGTATGCTCGCTTACATCCGTGGATCAATAAACAAGCCTCATCAATATAGAGTTCTGTAAAGGCAGGCACCCAGGTTGGGTGCCTGTTTTTGGTTATTGAATAGGTAATGATTGAAGTACTTAACTCGTTGATGAGACTTAGTTATGATCTTCATACATTTTGATGAAGCTTAAGTTATGTTCCTCAAGCGTTTGATGAACTACTTAACTCGTTAATGAAGCTTGAGTTATGTTCTTCATGTGCTTGATGAAGTACTTAACTCGGCAATGAAGCTTAGGTTATGTTCCTCATGCACTTGATGAAGTACTTAACTCGTCAATGAAGTTTAAGTTATGTTCCTCATGCAATAAATATATAAGTTTTATAATTAATTTGAGCTGTATTAATCATAATAAGTCCATTGGTGCAATCCGTTTTTATGATAAAACTTATCTAAAATCCTACCAATTCGTCGTTTAGACTCCACAACCTTACACCAATCATGAATAATATTTGTTGTGATCTTTAATTCAGGAAAAAGCATTTTTAGTTCGTCCGTGCTACGTTTTACAGCATCCACAACCATCTCTTCTTTACCACAATTTTGGCAAATACACTTCCTTCCAACAACATTCACGGAAAAAGAACCACAATTCACACAACAAATCCCTTTTCGCAAGTCACTATACTTATATTTTGGTAATGTACGATACGGAGACTCCTCCACATGCAATGATACTAGCTTGTCCGCTAGTACTTTATGTTTCTTATTTAATTTTGCGGTCGACTTATTTAGGTTTTGGAAAAATGCATGTAATTGTGTTGGAAAGATAATGGGTTTAGTGAGTGGTGCTTGGTATAGGGTGAAAGCGGGGTTTACAAATACTACGTAAGCTTGAATCGGTATTGTAAAGCCATAACTTTGGAGCAATTGGCGCAGTAAGGATTCACTACGATGAAGCTGGTTAAGCGGATTGCTGACTTCTTTTTTTGGTTTCTTGTAGAGTATGTCTGATTCAAAATAATAATCACCCTCATAATTTTTCACTTCAAAAATATACAGTTTGTCTGGGGTAATTACTAGGGTGTCAATTTGGAATGTGGTGTTATTATATTGGAGTAATAAATCATTTATAACAAAACATTCGCATTCTAACTTTTTAGTATAAGAATCAAATAAAACTTCTCCTTCATATCCCTTAATCAGATTTGAACAATATTGTTTTTCTTTTAATTCGTTTCTTCTTTGCAATAATTTTATAATTCTAATCACGATAGATTCCGTTCGTTCCTTGTAAACCATACTCCACAACCTTTCGATTTAATTTCAAATTTATTATACTCATTTTTCGCAACTAGCACCAGAAAATGGTAAACTATTTATACATAAAGAAAAGGGGATGGAGCTATGAAAAAGAAGATCGTCCTTGCGGGTGGTACCGGGTTTGTGGGTACTTATTTTTATAAAAAATTCACTGAACTTGGTTATGAAGTTAAAGTTATTTCTAGAAATACACCAAACATAACTTGGAACGATAAAAGAGGTATTATACAAGCATTAGAGGATGCTGAAATGCTGATTAACCTTGCTGGAAAGTCTGTTAATTGCAGATACAATGAGAAAAACAAACAAGAAATTCTCAATTCACGAACAGAAACAACAAAACTATTGGGGGATGCAATAAAAGAATGTAACAATCCACCAGCCTTATGGATTAATTCTAGTACAGCTACAATCTATCGCCACGCGGAAGACAGACCGATGTCCGAGGAAAACGGTGAAATTGGAACTGGTTTCTCAGTAGAGGTAGCGAAAAGGTGGGAGGAGGCCTTTTTTTCCTTTACATTACCGAAAACAAGGCAAGTAGCTCTACGTATTTCAATCGTCCTTGGTTCAGATGGAGGGGTAATGATTCCTTATAAAAACTTAGTTCGCTTTGGACTAGGTGGAATTCAAGGGCCTGGGACTCAGAAATTCAGTTGGATTCATATTGAGGATTTGTTCAAGATTATTTTATACATTCACGACCACAATCACTTATCTGGAGTATTTAACTGTTCAACACCGAACCCCATTACAAATCGTGAGTTGATGAATGCGCTTAGAAGAGCTTTCAATCGTAGACTAGGCTTGCCTGCACCAGCTTGGCTTCTTGAACTTGGGGCGATTTTCATTAGAACGGAAACGGAACTAATTTTAAAAAGTAGATGGGTTATTCCAGAACGTCTCGTAAAAGAAGGTTTTACTTTTAGCTATCCTACAATTGACCAAGCTCTTGCACAAATAAAAAATAAAAAAATTTGAAACTATTTTCCCATATAACCGTAAATAATACTATTAGATCTTAATGGAGGGGATTTTATGCAAGGTAAAGGCTGCGTTAAATGTGGAAGTACGAATGCGGGGACGAAGGATGTTTCGATGACAGGTTCAGGGATTACAAAAATGCTAGATATCCAAAATAATCGTTTTACTGTGGTGTATTGTAAGAATTGTGGCTACTCCGAATTTTATAACAAGGATTCTTCAAAAGCATCAAACATACTTGATTTATTCTTTGGATAATTATTGAAGGAGACAAATGAATCATGCTGCAAAAGTTCACTATACAAACAAATAAGCGTGACCAAATGATTGATGTAACTGATAAAGTTCAAGATGTAGTTGATCAAAGTGGAATGAAAGGGTGCGTAGTGGTCGTATATTGCCCCCATACTACAGCAGGAATAACGATTAATGAAAATGCGGACCCTGATGTGAAACGGGATATGTTACGTCGTTTCGATGAAGTCTACCCATGGCATGATGAGCTAGACCGTCATATGGAAGGAAACACGGCCGCTCATATGAAGGCAAGTACTGTCGGCGCATCACAACACGTAATTGTGACAGAAGGACGTTTACTATTAGGTACATGGCAGGGTATCTATTTTTGTGAGTTTGATGGTCCACGAACACGTACCTATTATGTAAAAATCATATAAATAGGCGAATCCTGATAGATTCGCCTATTCACCGTTGTAAAATACAATTTCATCTATATCGTGAATCCACTCCATATCATCAGTACCATCTAGATATGCTTTCCAAGTTCCTCCTTCATTCTCTCATTTACCTTAATCTCTATCTAATATTTTCGGTGTATGTGTAGCAGAAATTTTTGCAAGCATTTGTTAAAATGGAAATAAGACTTAAATTTTTGAATTTTTAGGAGGGGAATAAGGATGGATGAACGTTATCCGATAGGAGAATTCCAATTTCACGGGGATTTAACAGGGGAATTAGTCAGCAACTGGATTAATGAGATCGAGAAATTACCAGCATTAGTAAGGGCAGCAGTGAAGGATTTAACAGACCAACAGCTTGATACACCATATCGGGAAGGTGGATGGACACTTCGACAGGTTGTTCATCATATTGCAGACGCATCGATGAATTCTTATGTTCGTTTTAAATTAGCCGCAACAGAAAATAGTCCAGTTATTAAACCGTATGATGAAGCTGAATGGGCAAAGCTATCAGATTCGACTCTACCAGTTGATGCTTCATTGGCAATTATCGATGGTGTTCACAAGCGCTGGGTGACTCTTTTACAAAACTTTGCAAAGGACGAATTCCAACTGACCTATGTTCATCCAGAAGGTGGCGAAATGAAACTAGGTGTTTTTCTAGGATTCTGCGCTTGGCATGGCAATCATCATCTTGCACATATAACAACTAAAGCAAAAAGGAAAAACTGGTAAATTAATTGCAATGTTTCGATCAGCTTTTATGCTTACCTCGAAAAGAGTAAGTTCACCTCCCACTTTATACAGGCAGTCAAAGGTACTGCCTGTTTTTCTTAAGTACTAAAGGTATATAGACTAGGTTTAAAGAATTTTATGGATAAAATAAGAGAGGATGGTTTTACTTGATTTATGAAATGACTATTCAGTTTCGTGTCGCTGATATTTCTAAGGGACAAAAGTGGTACGAAGCGCTGCTTCAGAAAAAGCCTGATTTTATCCCGCATGAAGGGTTTGCTGAGTGGGAGCTTATCCCAGGGTGCTGGCTTCAAATTGCTGAAGGAGATAGCACTATTGGTTCCGGTCCATTAAGATTAGGAGTAGACGACCTTGAAAATGAGCGTGAAAGGCTTATCAATCATTTAAAAATAGAGCCTTTTGAAATTTATTCAAGAGAAGATGTCCCAGTAAAATGGACTACATTTTCAGACCCTTGGGGAAATCATGTCGGATTATTTGAATACCATAATGAATCAGAAAAAGAAGAACGTAAGAAAACAATTTTGGGATTATAAATAATTGGAGGTCAAACAATGGCAAAGGGACATACAAAGACAAATGCCATGAGAATTTTAGATTCAAAAAAGATTCCATATGAAATCTATACATATGAAAGCAATGATGGGAAAATTGATGGAGTTTCTGTGGCGAATAAGGTCGGGATAGACCCAAAACTAGTCTTTAAAACACTTGTAGCCCACAGCAATACAAAGGAGATCTTTGTGTTCGTGATTCCTGTAGAAAAAGAACTTGATCTTAAAAAAGCAGCATCCGTATCCGGAGTAAAAAAGGTTGAGATGATACCGGTTAAGGATATTCAAAAACTCACAGGATACATTAGAGGTGGTTGTTCCCCGATTGGTATGAAAAAAGCATATCCAACATTTATTGACGAACATGCTAACAATCTTGAAAGTATTGTTGTAAGTGCTGGTAAAATCGGGATGCAAGTGGAATTAAAAGTAGATGACCTAATAGTCTCCACTAATGGTAGGTTCGTAGATATCATTAAAGGGTAGAGCTATTGCACAAAACAAATCTGACAAATATATCCTTTTCAAAGAAACTACGAACAATGCAATTCATAAATCCATTTAAATAACTCCTTTTAACAGGATAATCCCTCTCAATTTCATTAAAGGGTTGTTGGAAAAACGCTAATATGTTAATATATAAGTATCAAATATTTAAACTTAATACCCTTAAGGGGAGTAGCTTTAACAGCAAAGTCGTCATTACAGAGAATATTTCTCTCGGCTTTGTTGGCAACTATAACGTTGTTAGCAAGACCTTACCAATAACATGGTATAGGTCTTTTTTGTTTTTTTAAGGCCTATGTCGATTATGGTATAGGCTTTTTCTCATTCACTAAAAAGGAAGGGGAGTTCATATTGAATATATTTACAACGAAGAATTTACCATTGTTTATCACAAAGGAGCTTGAGCAGCTACATAAGAAACTTAGTCCGATCATGGCGAAGACCTCAAAATATATATTCTGGTCATTTCCATTGATCACGATTTCACTAATCAACCTTGGTTTTTTACTATTTTTCATGCCATTTACAAATGAAGCAATTCCATCACTTGTTATATATGCAATCCTCGGAGCTATTGGATTTGCCTTATCAAAAGAAGCAAAATTGAAGAAAAAAGAAATGGAAGCAATTTCTTCCGAATATATCATTGAAAGAATTAAAAAGAGTGATGTAGTAACAGAAGGGCGTCAGAAAGACTATATTTCGAGACTACAAAGTCAGCCAAAGCTTGCTTTACACTTTTTTATCGAGTTTTTAAATGAGGAAAAACAGAGAGAAAAGCGAAATCTTTATTCATAAAGGAGTTTTAAAATAATGACGGAACGCATTATCGAAGCAAAGTCGAAGGAACCAGTCCCTGTAAAAAAAACAAAAACGAAAAAAACGATCCACCAAATCCTTCTTAAGCTGCAAAGCCAAGGAGTAAATGCATCCCTTAGTAAAAAAAGAAGTAAATTTGTTTTAGGATCATAATGACAAAACCTGACCCAAAGAGTCAGGTTTTTTTAGTTGTTACTAGATAATAGACAACTAGCATGAGTAATAAATAGACTGTATATCCAAAAAGTGAATATACATGCTTCCATGAGGTTTCGTGAATAAACCAGCCAAAGCCTTCAGACAGTTTTTCTCCGCAAGCCATGGTAGAAGCAAGTACGAACACAGCAACAAGCTTTCCAAACAAATTCAGTTTTTGACAGATAGATAGAAATACAACTAACGTAACCGGTAAACCGAGTAAGGTAAACCCTATATGAATGGAAAACACTTCAGGAAAAGGACGCTCTGGAAAAGAGTACAAGCCTTTACCAACAAAATACAGGTCGAGATATGTCCCAATAAGGGTGCCAACTAGGACTGTAACTAACAGGCCTAAATTAGTCCAAAATTGAAATGGCTTTTTTAGCAATTGCTGCGAGTTCGAATTTTTCGAGCGTTTTACAGTATTCATTTTGTATCTCTCCATCCACGTTTTCATTATCATCGGTAAGGTAATGAATCACTTCCCAATCCTTATACCAATCCCCAATTTCAACAGGCTTATGTCTTCTATTTTTCCAAGCCAATTCTAATCGCGGGCTATATATTCTTGGAGAACCTTTTGTAAGTTCACAGGATTTCACACGTGATTTTAATATTGTACCAGGCAAGCCCTCATCCACTTGATTAAAAATATGCGGCCAGTAATCCTTTCTAGACCCTGTATGTGGGACTTTATTTGCCCACATCTCCACTTGTTTCAGCGTCTTTTTATCACTAAATAAGATGGAATACAATCGTTTTCCTAACAAGATACGTTCTCGAACACTTTTAAATTGATGGAGGGTTTGACCAATCAAGTGAGTTTTTCCTTTTTCTTCGAACGGAAAAAGAATATGATTCAAATCGAATAAATCCTGAAGCTTGAATTCCAGTGTATCGAGGACTTCTTTTTTATAAGTGGTATTTGAAATGATACGCTTTTCAAGATAGCTTTGCTCATTAATAATTTGAGCCATCGTTAGTAGATACGCGTCCTGTTTCACCCAGAAATAATTCCACATCATTTCCATAAACATCGAAACATGAAAATGGGGGAGTAGGTAAAATAAATTTCGCTGATATCGTTTACTAGCCTCGTAGAGTAAGAATTGAGGAAACGCATCTTGAAAAATCAACCAGTTCCCCCGTTCCAAAAATGAAAAATAAGACTCCGCTTCTTTCTGTGTTAACAGTCTTGAAAGCTGGCCACCCTTTAAATCTGTCATATTCCACCCTCCATTCCTGGACACCATATGTCCAAGGAATGCCCAATGGATTTCAGGGTGGGCATGATAGAAATCCAGATATGCTTTTGTCCGCGTAATATTATTCAGATTAAGACTTCCCGTTATCGCATGTATTCGCTGAATCAAATACTGCTCTTCTACTGAAGGTGAGGGAATCAGTTTTTGTCTTTGTCGTCTTTTAAGCGCTTTTTTGATTTGTAAAATAGATTCAGAGAGTGGGAGCTTCTCCTTTTGGAAAAATTTGCACATCTGTGTTGACCTCCTCTATGAATGCTCGTGGATTACGCTGAATATGTATGGAGTAGGTTGAAGGGAGGTGTCAAATGTTAGAAAAGGTTAATAACAAATTACAGGATCTGATTGAAAAAGTTAGGAAGGACCAGTCTCCAAATGGCTCATGGAAGTATCCGTTTGAAACAGGAATTTCAACCGATTGTTATATGATTATCTTATTAAGAAGTCTTGAAATAAATGATGAGAAGTTAGTTCAACAATTAACAGAACGAATTTTAAGCAGGCAAGAAGAGAATGGTGCATGGAAACTTTTTTATGATGAAGGGGATGGAAATTTATCCTCGACTGTGGAGGCTTATTACGCACTCCTATACTCAGGGCTTATAAAAAAAACAGAACCAAGGATGGTACGCTCAAAATCGTTTATTGTGAAAAATGGAGGTCTTAAGAGTTCCCATATGTTCACAAAATTCATGCTAGCCTTAACAGGGCAACAAAAGTGGCCAACATTTTTCCCGCTACCACTTGAATTAATTCTACTTCCCACCTCATTTCCAATTCATTTTTATCGTTTTTCAGAATTCGGCAGGGCAAATCTCACACCGATTATGATTCTTGCTGATAAAAAATTTCAACTAAGAACCAAGAATAGTCCTGATTTATCTGAATTAACCAGTAAAAGAGAGGAAGATATATTTGATTTTCGACATTCACCCGAATGGCGGTCATTTTATTCAGGAATTCAACAAGCAATCAAAAGTTTAATTGATTTACCTGCACATCTTCACCAAGTAGCACTGGAACAAGCAAAGCAATATATGCTACGCCGGATAGAGCCTGACGGGACTTTTCTAGGTTATTTCAGTTCCACATTTCTGATGATTTTTGCATTACTTTCCTTGGGCTATCCTAAACATCACTCATTGATTAAAAATGCTGTTAACGGATTAAAGACAATGAAAACCGAAATACATGGCCATACTCATATGCAATATACAACTGCCGATATATGGAATACTTCTCTTCTCGGATATGCCTTACAAGAAGCAGGGGTACCCGCATCAGATTCAATGATTAAAAAGGCCAACCAGTATTTATTTGATCGTCAACATTACAAATACGGGGACTGGGCCATCCAGAATCCCTCTGGACCTCCTGGCGGATGGGGCTTTGCAGACATGAACACCATACATCCAGATGTGGATGATACAACTTCTTCACTGCGATCAATAGCAAGAACGGTAAAAAAAGAACCTATTTACAGACAATCTTGGCAACTAGGGTTGCATTGGCTTATGTCCATGCAAAATGATGATGGGGGTTGGCCAGCCTTTGAAAAAAATACGGATAGTAAACTACTAAGCTTGTTACCCATCGAAAAAGCAGAATATATTTTAACAGATCCATCGTCAGCAGATGTGACTGGCCGAACACTTGAGTATCTTGGTAGATATACAAATCTCCCTAAGGATCATCCTTCTATAAAATCGGCCATCAGATGGCTTACAAATAATCAAGAGGAGAATGGCTCATGGTATGGGCGGTGGGGAATTTGTTATATATACGGAACATGGGGAGCAGTCACGGGCTTACGGGCTGTTGGTGTGTTACCAACGTACTCGGCTATAAAAAAAGCAGTTATCTGGCTTGAATCCATTCAAAATCAGGATGGAGGCTGGGGTGAATCTTGTAGGAGCGATAATAAAAATAAATATGTTCCTTTAAAAACAAGTACATTAACACATAGCGCTTGGGCGCTGGATGCGCTAATTTCAGCAAGTGAAAACCGAACAAAAGCCATTGATAAAGGGATTCAATTTCTTCTCGAAAATTTAGACCGAGATGACTGGACGACAAACTATCCGAAAGGTCAAGGGATGGCAGGCGATTTTTATATTCACTATCATAGCTATCGTTATATATTCCCGCTACTGGCACTCTCTCATTATCAAAAGAAGTATATAAAAAAAGGCTAAAAGAACAAAATGCTCTTTTAGCTTTTCTTTAATTTTGATGGATTGTTGATTTTATAGTGAACCGGGTCTTCAATGATGAACTCTTCATCAACGTCCTTGCCTTTTGCAAGTTTCTTCTTCACGATTTTGGCATCAAATTCAAGGGAATTGCCGGGTTCGAGCTCTAATTTTTTTAATGTCTTTGAATGAGAACACCAAGCTAGTCCAATTTCCAGCGGATCTTCTTGCTGAACGACGACATTCTCAAAAACAATGACTTCATCATTATCCTCATTAAAATGATTCCATGTTAACGCAAATTGTTTAACCTTAGCGGTAAAATGAACCTTATCTGTTGGCAGCTCGATTTTTGGTGCTTTTTCTTTTTTCGCTTTCTTTTCAGGTTGTTCCTTTATAACAGCTGGTTTGGATTCAGTTGTTTTCGGTTTCTCAGCAACCACCTTGCTCACCGTTTCCTTTTTCTTCGGCTGAGTTACAGTTGTGTCTGAAATAGCGGCTTTTGTAAAGCTTGGAGACTGCATTTCTTTTAAATAGGCAGGGTGAATACAAGTGAGATTTCCATCTTGAAACTCAAGGACAATTGTATTGTGTTCCCCGGTTTTACCGTACACCTCATATCCTTTAATTGTCACGATTCGCTGATGTGTTCTTTCTTTATACCAGTATTCCTTTTTAACAGAAAGGCCCCATTCTCGAACCTTCTCTTCATAGTTGGCATCATCAACAAATGTTTCATAATCACCTTTTGGTGGGAGATATACAGTTCCGCCTGAGTCCTCTACATGAGGCAATGTGTTCGCCATGTATGAACATCCTTTCATTTTTTACAAATTTATGTAATTCATATACAATAAAATGAAACATATCTATCTCATATCATATATTTCTTTCTTACATAATAAAAGTAATTTCAATTTAATTCAAAGGAGAATTGCGATGACAACTACGTATTCATCACGAACTGAAGTGCCTGAACAGGAAAAATGGAATTTAGATGACCTCTATTCTGACCTAAGTAAATGGGATGAAGACTTCAAATTCATTGAGAAGATGGGGGAAGAGCTAGGAAAATTTGATGGAAATATTCATGACGGACATTCGTTATGTGAGTATTTAACATTGAGTGAAAAACTATCTTTCCATTTTAACAAACTTTTTGCCTATGCCATGTTAAAGGTAGATGAAGATACTCGAGTTACCAAATCACAATCATATTTAGACCGAGCTAAGCAGCTTAGTGTAAAGGTGAGCACAAAGAATTCCTTTTTCATGCCGTTCTTATTAAGCTTAGAGGAAGAAACGTTAAAGCGTTACATTGCCGAGGAAGAAGGACTTCAGTACTTTGAAAAAGAATTACTTGAATCGTACCGGTATAAACCACACGTTTTAAATAAAGACCAAGAAGAGATTCTCTCTCAATTAGGCGAAGCACTTTCTGCACCAAGTACAACATACGGTATGATGAATAATGCCGATATTCGCTTTGGTAAGATCACGAAAGATGATGGGGAAAAGGTAGAGTTAACGAGAGGAATGTATGCAAAACTGATCGAGGATGAGGATCGCGAAAAGCGAAAAGAAGCTTATAAAGCCTATTATGAGCCATATGTTCATTTAAAAAATTCAATCGCTTCGACTTTATCTGCCGCCATTAAAAATAATGTGACCATTTCAAAAATGCGTCATTATCCATCTGCACTTGAAAAAGCATTGTTCGGAGATAATGTTCCAAAAGATGTCTATGAAAATCTAATCGAAACAACAAAGAAAAACATCAATGCCATGCACAAATACACAAGCATCCGCAAGGAAAAATTAGGTCTTGATGAGCTTCGTCAGTACGATTTAAGTGTTCCACTCGTAAGCGGGGCAAAGAAGGATATTTCGTATGATGAAGCATTTGAAATGATGTGCAATGCACTTGCTCCACTAGGCGAAGATTATATTCAAACCCTGAAGGATTTTAGAACATCTCGTTATTTCGATGTACGGGAAACGCCTGGAAAACGTTCCGGAGCTTATAATCTAGGTGTGTATGGTGTACATCCATATATTTTGTTGAACCATCAGGATGATTTAGACAGTTTATTTACATTGGTTCACGAATGTGGCCATGGAGTACACAGTAAACTAAGCTCTGAGCATCAACCGCAGATTACGGCACGTTACAGTATCTTTGTAGCTGAGGTAGCTTCAACTGTAAATGAAGTCCTATTAATCAACTACTTATTGAACAATGAAGAAAATGAAGAGGTTAAGAAATTCTTAATCAATCACTTTATTGATAAATTTAAAGGAACTTTCTTTACCCAAGTGATGTTTGCAGAGTTCGAAAAGAAAACGCACGAAATGGCAGAACAAGGATTGCCTTTAAATGTTGAATCGTTTAGTGAAGTATATGAGGGATTATTTAGAGAGTATCATGGTGAGGAACTCGTGTTCGATGATGAAGTAAAATATGGTTGGTCCCGAATCCCACATTTTTACCGACCATTTTACGTATATAAATACGCAACCGGGTTTGCATCAGCGATTCATATTGCCACAAAAATTTTAGAAGGGGACAAAACAACACTCACTTCTTATCTTGAATTCTTAAAAAGCGGCAGCTCCGACTACCCGCTCGAATTGTTGAAAAAGACCGGAGTGGACCTTACAACTCCATATCCAATTGAAAATTCATTAAAGAAATTTAATGAACTAGTAGAGGAATTTTCCAACCTTTAATAAAGAAAGCCTTCCGATAGTGGAAGGCTATTTTTATTCCTTTGGATGTACCATTTCTTCAGGTTTTACATATTGATCAAACTCGGCTTCTGTTAAAATTCCTAACTGTAAGGCTGCTTCTTTCAAAGAGATTTCATTTTTATGAGCATGCTTCGCAATCGCAGCTGCTTTTTCATAGCCGATATGTGGATTTAAAGCAGTAACAAGCATCAAAGATTCTTGCAGGTATTTAGAGATAACTGCCTCATTTGCTTGAATTCCAACAGCACAGTTGGTATTAAAAGATTCCATCGAATCAGCTAAAAGTCTAACGGACTGTATGAAATTATAAATGATCACTGGTTTAAACACATTAAGCTCAAAATTTCCTTGACTCGCTGCGATTCCGATCGTAGCATCATTTCCCATGACTTGAACCGCAACCATAGTAAGTGCCTCACTTTGAGTCGGATTTACTTTCCCTGGCATAATCGAACTACCGGGCTCATTTTCCGGAATTGTTATTTCACCGATTCCACAACGTGGCCCACTTGCAAGCCATCTGACATCATTGGCAATTTTCATCAAGTTAGCTGCCAATCCTTTTAAAGCTCCGTGAGCAAATACGATTTCATCATGACTGGTTAACGCATGGAATTTATTCTCGGATGAATAAAAGCCAAGCGCCATATGTTCCGCAATTTCCTTTGCTACTTTCTCCCCAAACATAGGATGAGCATTAATTCCCGTCCCTACTGCCGTCCCACCAATGGCGAGGGCGAGCATTTTTTCAGTAGATTCCTTAATCATTTCCATGGATCGTTTCAACATGTGGACCCAGCCACTTATTTCCTGACCGAGAGTTAATGGTGTAGCATCTTGAAGATGGGTTCTTCCGATTTTTACAATGTTAGCAAATTCCTTCTCCTTGTCTTCTAATGTGGTTTGCAACTTCTTAATAGCAGGAAGAAGGCGTTCATGAATTGCTTTCACACCCGCAATATGCATTGCGGTTGGAAAGGTATCATTGGAGCTTTGGCTCATATTGACGTCATCATTTGGGTGAATTCGTTCATCAATCCCGTTATCCTTTAACCATTGGTTAGCCAGATTAGCAACGACTTCATTTACATTCATATTACTTTGCGTACCGCTGCCTGTTTGCCATACAACGAGCGGAAAATGATCAAATATGTTTCCTGATAAAATTTCATCACACGCGTTCATAATCGCTTTTGTTTTATTGGCATTTAACTTCCTTAGCTTTTCATTTGCTATGGCGGCACTTCGTTTTAAAATCGCAAAGGCCTCAATCACTTCTTGTGGCATTTTTTCCGTCCCAATTCGAAAGTTCTCCTTGCTTCGTTGGGTTTGGGCAGCCCAGTATGCATCAGCAGGTACCTTTATTTCGCCCATGGTGTCTTTTTCAATTCGATAATCCAAGATAATCACCTCAATTTTTCTTCTCTCTATAAAGTACCAATTATTCCCTTGTTTTATGTCATAGCTTGTTTGGATTTCAACATCCTTGTCAATAAAAAAAATAGACTTTATAATTGTAGTTTGAGTAAAAAGGAGGTGGGCTAACATGAATAAAGGGGAAAGCTTTTTTCATCGAAAGAAGGAACAGCTTGGTGTCCAATTAAATGAAGTACAAAAACTGGCCGTCCTTCATACAAGAGGACCTTTGCTCTTATTAGCGTCACCTGGTTCGGGTAAAACGACCACTACAATTATGAGAATCGGATATTTAATTGAAGAAGAAGGAGTACATCCTTCACGAATTAAGGCCGTAACCTTTAGCCGTGCATCAGCAGCTGACATGAAGGATAGATTTGCTCGCTTCTTCCCAGATCACTCAGTAGATTCAGTGGATTTTTCAACCATTCATAGTTTGGCATTCCAGGTTGTAAGGGATTATGTGTATAAACAACAAATTTCATATCAATTAATTGAGGGTAATCAAGATGGTGGGCCTAATAAAAAACGACTGCTACGGCAAATTTTTAAATCGTTGAATGGTGAGAACATTACGGAAGAACAGCTTGAAGAGTTAACCACCTATATTAGTTATATTAAAAACAAGCTACTTCCTCGTGATGAGTGGGATAAGATTGAGTGTGATATTCCATTTGTCGAAGCCATTTTTGAGGAATATGAAAAGATAAAAAATGCAAATCTAAAATCTCTTTTACTTGATTATGATGATATGCTGACGATTGCAAATGATGCATTTTCAAGCGATGAAACGATTTTACGAAAATATCAAAATCGTTATGATTACCTCCTCACAGATGAAAGCCAAGATACCTCGCTTGTTCAGCATGCGATTATTGAAAAGCTAGTGAAGCCCCATCAAAACTTATATGTTGTGGCAGACGATGATCAATCGATCTATTCTTGGCGGGGAGCGGAGCCGAAGTATTTACTTGATTTTAAAAATGTGTATCCAAACGCAGTTATCCTTAAAATGGAACAGAACTACCGTTCGTCTAAGGATATTGTTCATGTAGCTAATCGTTTTATCAAGCGAAATAAAGACCGCTACGATAAGAATATGTTCACCGAAAATCCCAATCATAAGCCAATTGAGATTAAACAATTTGAGGATTATCGTTTTCAATCAAAATACATTGTCCAAGAAATTGATCGTGTAGCCGAGAAGAAGGATGTCGCTGTACTATATCGGAATAACTCATCTTCAATCATGTTAATCAATGAGCTTGATCGGAATCAAATTCCTTTTTATATCAAGGATTCAGATAATCGTTTCTTTTCACATTGGGTCGTAAAAGATATATTGAATTTTATGAGGATGACATTTACAGATAAACGAATTGATATTTTTGAACAATTATATACGAAATGTGGTTTTTTTCTATCAAGAGAACAATTGTTCGAATTAACAAAAAAGAAGCCAACGGAATCCATTTTCGAGCGACTGCTACAAAATAAAGGGTTAAAAGACTATCAAATAAAACAAATTCAAGCATGTAAAAAAACCTTCCAACAAATGAAGGGAGAAAAGCCACTAAAGGCGATTAAGCTAATAAGAAATCAACTTGGCTACGATAAAACACTAAAAGAAATGAGTAAGAAGCTTGGATTTAAAACGGATTATTTATTCAGTGTGCTTCAAACACTCGAGGAAATAGCTGATACGCTTGAAACCATGGAACAATTCGCTGAACGTCTAAAACATCTTGAAAATCTATTAAAAGCCTCGAAGTTTAATAAAAATAAAGATGCGATCACCCTTTCTACCTTTCATAGTTCAAAGGGGCTTGAGTTTAAAAAAGTGTATATGATTGATCTGATCGAAGGAGTAATTCCTTCACATGATGAGATTAATACATATAAAGATGGCAACCGTGATCTAATGGAAGAGGCAGTCCGGTTGTTTTATGTAGGAATGACGCGCGCGGAACAGGAACTCGAACTTTTATCTTATAAAAAACAAAATGGAAAAGACGTTTCAGGTTCACGATTTGTGGCAAATGTAAAAAATATTATCTCTCCACCGGTTAGAGTAGAGCATGCAGATCAAAAGAAAAAGCTGGTACGTGAAAAGACGATCGTTCCATATAATCCAAATGCGATTAAAAGGGGAGACGATATCGAAGAGGGAATGGCTGTAAAGCATCGTGTGTTTGGTCACGGAACGATTATGTCGGTAACCGGTGAAAGAATCGAAATTCAATTTCAGAAAGAACGAAAAATATTGCTACTTGAAACCTGTTTAGAAATGGGGTTATTGGAGCCAGCAGATGGGGTGCGGGTAAAATAACGAAAAAAGGAAAGGGTAAGCTCCTTTCCTTATTTTTCACTTTCTGCTTTTTCAGTTGTATCTACTTCCGTTTTTGTCTCTACTGGTGTTTCCTCAACTTTCGCACTCTTAAGTTGCTCAATTTCTTTCTCTAGCTTTTTGATTTGACGTTGCTGCCTATATTGACGAAGGATACCAAACATGCCCACGATTAAGCCACCAAGTAAAGCTGAACCCAGAATAATTAAAATAAGTGGGATTTCTGTATAACCAAAAACATAATTAACTCGAACAGAATCCACGTTCACTACCGCAAAGATTGCTACAATAAGTGCAAATAAAAGTCCTAAAATTAAATTCCACTGGAATCTCAAAACATACAACTCCTTAACCAATCTTATTTTTATCTTACCATTTTAGCATTACATGTTCCTAGTGCATACCAATTATTCGAAATCCGTATCCCAATTATTATATAATGAAAGTATTGAAGGCTAATGGAGTTGAAAGAATGAGTACGCTATTTCCAACGCTATACGATTTTTTTATGAAACCACTTGAAAAAAGAAAGTTCAGCTCGATTCGTCGCCATTTGCTCAACAAAGCAACAGGACAAGTACTTGAACTGGGTTCAGGAACAGGTATTAATTTCCCGCTTTACCGGGACGTTAACCGTGTAACAGCAATCGAACCTAATCCACAAATGACGAGTAGAGCTATTAATAATAAATCACATGCTACTGTGCCGATTGAAATTGTGCAAGCGGGTGCTGAAAACTTACCTTTTGAAGATGATACATTTGATACCGTAGTTGCCACGCTTGTGTTTTGCACGATTCCAGACGCTAAAAAAGCGATACTTGAAATGAAAAGGGTTTGCAAACCAAATGGAACAATTCTCATGTTTGAACATGTGAAAATGAGAAATCCATTTCTATCAAAACTACAGGATTGGCTTACTCCTGCTTGGAAAAAAGTTTGTGATGGCTGTTGTCTAAATCGGGAAACTGAAAAACTCGTTAAAGAAAATGGATTAAAAATTATGGATCGTAAAGAATTTTATAGAGGATTATTCATCGTGATGGAAATAAAAAATGATAAAGAGGAGTGCTGATAATGGTTACCGAAATATACTTAGATGATTATAATTTGAATATTACAGATTACCATGAAGAGCTAAATGATGAGTTATTGTTTATAAGAGTAGATTTCAAAGTAACAACCGAAGAATATCATGATGTAACAACATTATTATACAAAGGAATTTTTAACTTAAAAGTGCCAGATCGAGATATAGAGTGTAAAGTGAATATCCAGGAATACTCAACTTCTATCACGAATCTTTATGAAAAAGGCCAGGTAGGACACTTCAGACTGACTCTTCGTAAAATAGAAGAATAGAAGGGAGTCAAAAAGATGCGATTAAGTATTTTAGACCAAGCTCCCATTTCTGCAAATCAAACACCGCAAGAAGCATTGGTGGAATCCATGAAACTAGCCCAAGCGGGGGAACGGTTAGGATACACTAGATATTGGATTGCTGAGCATCACGACTTATCAGGACTAGCCTGTCCTGCGCCTGAGGTAATGCTCGGTTATATTGGAGCACATACCAATTCAATTCGAATTGGTTCGGGAGCGGTTCTATTGCCACATTATAAGCCATATAAAGTGGCTGAGGTCTATAATATGCTTGTTACACTATTTCCAAATCGAATAGACATCGGAATTGGCAGGGCTCCTGGTGGTTCTGCAGAAGCAACGAATGCCTTGTCCGACAATTTCTTACAACAGGTTTGGAAAATGCCAGAATTAATCGATATGCTTCTACATTTCATACATCATGATTTTCCACCTGACCATGAATTTGCTAACTTAAAAGCTGCTCCAATCCCAGAATCACCGCCAGTCGCTTGGCTTTTGGGAACAAGCAAAAAGAGCGCTAAACTCGCTGCAGAAAAAGGGCTAGCTTATACCTTTGGGTTATTTATGAGCGACAATGAGGGTGAAGAGATTGTAAGAGACTATCTTAAAAATTTTGTAACGCGAAATGAAGGGGACAAGCCACAAGTAATTGTTACTGTTTCTGCCATTTGTGCCGAAACAAAGGAAAGAGCCGAGGATATTGCGTTAAGTTCTTATATCTGGGGAAAGCAAAGAGAAAAGAAAGAAGGTTACGAGGGAGTTCCCTCCATTTCAGAAGCGAAGGAATACCTAGATAAAGAGAATCTTTACGATGGTTTTGAAAAAATGAAACAAAAAGTCATCATTGGAGACCCAAAAGAAGTGAAAAATAGACTCTTTGAGCTTCAACAAGCATATCAAGCCGATGAACTTATGATCGTAACCATTACGCATTCCCCTGAGGATCGACTCAAATCCTATGAATTAATAGCTAAAGAGATGGGCCTTAACAGTATTTAAATTTATCGGACAAAAAAACCACGGAACATATAAACTGTACCCTTTGTAAAGGACATTTAA
>NZ_NSEB01000011.1 GCF_002734215.1 Fredinandcohnia onubensis | reverse complement strand
GAGAGATATTCGTATCAAACTGAGGGAGTTGAATCAGAAGTATAAAGTAAGCAAGCCTCATTAAATTAATAAGAGCATCGACTATTTAGTTGTCGATGCTCTTTCATTTTGCTTTTGCATTTTATGCTTCTGATGATTTAAACCCCATTCATGCATATTCACTAAAATTGGTTCTAAACTTCTTCCATAATCGGTTATAGAATATTCAACTTTAGGTGGTACTTGTGGGTAAACTACTCGGTCAATAATATCCTCATCTTCTAACTCTCTCAAATGCTTAGTTAACATTTTCTGTGTAATCTCTGGGATACTACGTTTTAAGTCACTGAATCTCATTGTACCGTTTTTCAATAAATGTAACAAAATAATAGGCTTCCATTTCCCCACGATAATATCTAAAGCGTCATCGACTTGACATAATTCAGGTTCAATATTCATGTTTATTAACCCCCAATAGTATCATTTTGTATACTATACCACTTTTAAGTGCGTACTTCATAAAAGAGTATTTATAAGTCATAATAACATTGTCAGTTGAAAATAAACAACTTTATATAAAGGTAGGGTTTAATAGTATGGAAAAATATCGAATCGATAAAAGTAAAGGTCTAGAATTTGGTCTTTATACTTTAGGCGATCACATGCCAGATCCTAAAACTGGAGATCGTATTTCAGCTAAGCAACGGATTCATGAAATTATTGAATTAGCTAAGTTAGCTGAACAAGCAGGTATTGATTTTTTTGGTGTGGGAGAAAGTCATCAAGAGTATTTTGCTACTCAGGCACATACTGTTGTTTTATCGGCTATTGCCCAAGCAACAGAAAAAATAAAAATAGGTAGTTCTTCGACAATTATCAGTACATTAGACCCCGTACGTGTGTATGAAGATTTTGCGACAATTGATTTAATCTCGGATGGACGTACTGAAATCATTGCAGGAAGGGCTTCACGTATCGGTCTCTTTGAATTACTAGGTTACAATATACGTGATTACGAAGCTTTATTTGAGGAAAAATTCGAATTACTTTTAAAAATAAATGAAGAAGAAGTTGTTAATTGGAGTGGTCAGTTTAGAGAGCCTTTGAAAAATGCAAAAATTTTGCCTAGGCCTAAAAATGGTTCTCTACCTATTTGGCGTGCAGTTGGAGGTACACCTGCGAGTGCTATAAAAGCTGGTTCTGCTGGAGTTCCAATGACCTTAGCGATGCTTGGGGGAGCTTCTAGTTATTTTAAAAGAACAATTGATGCTTATAGAGAAGTTGCAAGGAGTAGTGGTTTTGAAACAAACACTTTGCCAATTGCAACAACGGGTTTCTTTTATGCCGCGAAAACAACCCAGGATGCCTTAAAGGAATATTACCCTCATATTAATCAAGGGGCTATTTTGGCAAATGGTCAAGGTTTTCCGAAACAACTTATGGCACAAGGTACTGATGTTCGTAGCGTATTGAATGTTGGAAGCCCGCAACAAATTATCGAAAAAATCCTATATCAACATGAACTTTTCGGTCATCAACGTTATCTTGCTCAAATTGATTTGGGTGGAGTTTCATTTAATAAATTAGCTAAAAATATTGAACTAATAGGTACAGAAATTTTACCTGCAATTAGAAAATATACAGCAAGAGAATAGGAGATGGATAAGTAATGAAAATTGTTGGTATTTCAGGTTCAATTGTAGGTTCTAAAACCAAAACAGCAATGGATTATTTAACTAAAGAAATTGCTGAGAAATACCCAGAAGCAGAATACAGTCTTATTGATTTAGCGAATTATCATGTTCAATTCAGTGATGGGCGTAATTATTTGGATTATGAGGGTGATACTGCGTTTGTTACAAAGAAAATCATGGAAGCAGATGCAATTGTAATCGGTACACCCATTTTCCAAGCATCCATTCCAGCTACTTTGAAAAATATTTTTGATTTGCTGCCAGCTAATGCATTTCGCGATAAAGTGGTAAGTATACTTGTAACAGCAGGTTCATCTAAGCATTATCTCGTTGCCGAACAACAATTAAAACCTATTCTTTCATATATGAAGGCGGAAATCGTGCAAACTTATGTTTTTATTGAGGAAAAGGATTTCTTGAGAAAAGAAATAGTAAATGATGATGTTTTATTCCGTATCACAAGATTGGTTGAAGATACGGTACTTCTCACTGAAACATATACAAAAATTAGACAAGAAAAAGAAAATAAGTATGATTTTTAATTTTATATGTAAGAGATAGTTGATTATATAACGACAACTGAAGGTTGAGTTGAACAATTTCTACTTCAACTAAAGGCGCTTTTCTCGAAAATTCGAAGTGCGAAATAATGAGTAAATGGCTTAGTTCCTTGATGAGAACTAAGCCATTTTATTTGTCGAATTGATAACCAATACATATGCTAATTGTCTGGTTAATTTGCTAATAAATCTTGCTAATTTGAAGTGTTATTTTGAATATCTATCTCACTGAACTAAACGATTATCATATCAGTGAGTTATTTAATTTTATCGTTAGCTTTCATCATTCCGGCGAGCAAATGCACCGCCTTCACGGATGGTTTCAGCTAATGCACGTTCGGCGAGTAGTTCCGCACTTATTTCTTCTTGATACTGATTTTGAGGGGATTTGTTTTTCTGTTTTTCTTGGGATTGTTTCTTGTCTGTCATTGTTTATTCCTCCTTTCTCTTGTTAATATGGTTTCTTTAGGAGGAAAAAACATACAGGTGTTTTTGTTAATTTGAACTGGGAACCGCTATTTTTTCGTTTTTATGAATATCTTCCGTACCAGCATCTAATGCGGTCTTGTAATATAAGCATTTATGCTCGATGATTTCCATTGTTTTTCTTAGCTCATCCATTTGTGCTTCAACAGTAGCTTTTCGTTCCATAAACATGTCATATCTTTGTTGGAGAGATGTATCTCCTTCAGAACACCAATCGATGAACGTTTTGATTTCTTTAATAGGCATCCCGGTGGCTTTTAAGCATTCAATGACTTTTAAAGCGCTAATATCTGATTCTTTAAACACCCTTATACCGCTGGGTGTACGTTCTACAAAAGGCATAAGACCCTCTTTATCATAGTATCGCAACGTATAAACTGTAAGATTCAATTCATTTGCAACTTCACTTATTGTGTATGTCTTCATCAATTAACTTCCTTTCGGATAGACTTCGAGTTAACTCTAGTTTATGTTGGGATTTTATCACCGCATTTTTTGATTGTCAAAGGCATTAACAAAAGTCAGTCATTATTATCGTTCGTTATTATAGTAGATAAGTAGATCATTTGAACGAGTCTGTCTAGGCAGATAGTAAGATATTTAAATTAACCCCTTGACCTAGAGTTAACTATAAGGTTTACCATTATTTTTGCAAGGGAAAAAGGTGTGGTAGGGATGAAGGAGGGGGAGATATACCATTTTTCTTCATTGAAACTAGCACAAGCTTCTTTTCTTGAAACAGTTTAACTTACATACAGGAGGTTATATACATGATAACGGCTAAAGCACGAGCTGTTGACGGTCCTCACAAACCGTTTCGAGCAGCTGAAATTAAAAGACGTGATCTTGATTCACACGATGTTCTAATTGAAATTAAATATGCAGGTATCTGCCATTCTGACATTCATACTGCTCACGGCGAATGGGGCCCTGTTCACTATCCACTTGTACCAGGACACGAGATTGCGGGAATTGTTACCGATGTAGGGCCTCATGTTTCAAAATATAAGATTGGTGACCGAGTAGGGGTAGGATGTATGGTTGACTCTTGTGGTGAATGTGAGAATTGTCGGAAAGGAGAAGAACAATACTGCCTGAAAGGTAATATCCAAACCTACGCTGGTGTTGATAAGTACGGTGAACCAACTCAAGGAGGCTATTCGACTCACATTGTGGTTCAGGAAGATTTTGTACTCAGAATCCCTGATGGTATTGAGCTTGACGCTGCTGCACCATTATTATGTGCGGGGATTACGACATATTCTCCATTAAACCATTGGGAAGCTGGCCCAGGTAAGAAAGTAGCGATAGTAGGTATGGGTGGTCTAGGTCATATGGCTGTCCAAATAGCACATGCCATGGGTGCTGAGGTAACTGTCTTATCACAAACATTGAATAAAAAAGAAGATGGCTTGAAATTAGGTGCAGACCACTACTATGCCACAAAAAATCCAGAAACATTCGAGACACTTGCAGGTTCCTTTGACTTAATTATTAACACGGTAAGTGCAAAGATTAAGTTGGATGAGTACTTGGGGCTCCTTAATCTTGATGGCACAATGGTTAACGTCGGTGCCCCTGCAGAGCCATTGTCATTAAACGTGTTCAATCTAATCGGCCATCGCCGTTCATTTGCAGGTTCAATGATTGGAGGCATACGTGAGACCCAGGAAATGTTGGATTTCTGTGCAGAATATAAGATTGTTCCTATGATTGAAGTCATTTCAGCTGACCAAATTGACGAAGCCTATGATCGTGTATTGGCTTCAGATGTGAAGTATCGATTTGTAATTGATATTAGTACTATGTAATTAGTTAACATTTAAGATGTCTTAAAGCCATGCTTTTGGGACATCTTTTTTTTACGAACTAAAAGGAGATGCTTCAATTTTTGTTGAAGTTATTCTAGTGAGAAGTTTACGTATCGTATTTAAAAAGGTAGCAAAAGGAGGAATAGAAGTTGGAGGATATAAAGGAGATTTTACATAGCTATTTTAAGGCTTGGAATGAAGGTTTTATAAGCAAGAATGGTGATCAGATTCGAGAGTATATGTCAAAAAGTTTTGTCGGATACTGGGCACACTCAAATATTGATCAACCTGACCCGTACTACTATGATTATGATCTTGGGCGTTCGTTGAGACAAATGGATTATGCAGAAAAAAGCTTTGATGTTATTTCAATCACACCACGTAAAAATGGAAATGAATACTTAGTTTCAGGAAGAGAAACCAACATCATAAATGGAGAACCGTATACGGCTCAATGTATGTTTGTGTGGAGAAAAGAAAGTAGTGAGTGGAAACTATTGAGGGAATACATCGAACTGGAAAGATGAATTTTTACGAACTAAAAAGTACCATACTTTAACGTATGGCACTCTAATTATGAGCCTTTTCTAGGGCGAGTTTTATACCGAATCCAACTAAGACTGTTCCTGTGATTCCTTCAATGATCTTCTGTGATTTTGGTTTTTTCATAAAAGCACTGACCTGGTTGATTAATAAGACATAAAGAAAAAACCAGATGGCGGTTAATACAGTATACGTAATTCCCATTAGTAGAAAAGGAATGAAGGTATGGCTTCCAGGGTCTACAAATTGAGGCAAAAAGGTTAAGAAAAAGACAGCAACTTTAGGATTAAGGATATTGGTTAGGAACCCTTGTTTAAAACAAGATGTATGTACAAACTGACTTTTTGCGTTCACATCAACCGTGGCTGCTTCTTCCTTCCTCCTCAATGACCATAACGTTTTAACACCTAGATAAATTAAGTAAATTGCCCCAACATATTTGAATATAGAGAACAATAAGGCAGACTTTACAATGATGGCAGAAAGTCCAAATACTGCGGCAGAAGTATGGATGAGGAGGGCGCAACAAGTGCCTAATGCTGTTTTTAGACCGCCACTTTTCCCAAGGGTGAGCGTATTTTTTGTAGCAATAGCAGTATCAGGACCTGGTAAAATAATAAGAAAAATACACATAAGAACAAACAGATAAAAGTTTTCCATTTTTAATTATCCCCATTCTAAATTAGGATCAGGTCAGACATGTGATTCTTACAGTATATTATATAGAAACGGTGGTAATTATTGAACAGAAAAATTTGTTTGATTGATTTCTTTTGTTAAGACAAACTTATTTATAGCTTTACCCCTTCTTTAGCCCTTTCCGCCACTCCATCTAAAGCCTCGAAGGATAATTTGATGTTAGTTATTTAATGCCCGAGACCTTTTTAGACGTTAAAAGAAGAGATTAGAATCTTGACATCCAATTGTGAAAAAAACTCCTATCAATCTAGGTTTTGATTCTTGAAATTCATCGCAATTACTTTATCCGAATAAAAAGATGATAATTGTTCGCTCATAACACTTGTAGAGAAAATAAAATCCTTTTTAATCCAATACTTTATTACACCAACTGTAGCGTGGACTTGAAAGCTAAGGAAGATATCATATTTTGTTTCCTGAGCGTCAGTTTCTCTTTCAATATAAATTTCTTTACTAAATAAATTCCATAAAAATAGCTCGAGGCGTTTATATATATCTGGATTGTCCTCTATAAGATCTAGAGCTTTAAACAAATTTTTATGCTTTTCGATATGCTCAAAAATGAGTTTATTAGAAGGAATAACCCCATTTAATAACACCTTGCCCTTATTTCTGTATGGTTTTTTAATACACTGATGTATACCTTCGATAGCGTCTTGGTATAACTCTTCCAAGAGATCGATTTTATCTTGGTAATGGATATAGAAAGTACCTCTATTAAAATCAGCTCGATCAGTAATTTCGCTAATTGTGATAGAATGCACATCATTATTTTCTAAAATAAGATCTATAAAAGCATTTTTTAGTAACTTCTTTGTTATTTGTTTCTTTCTCATTTGTCGATTTGCATTATTCAACATAAATCATCCTTTTATCAAGCCTTATAATAAACAAACCTACTCACTTTGTTGAGTATTCAACATATTCATTATACCTGCTTATTGAGTGCTAAGTCGAATAACTCTATCATATAAACGAAAGCGCTCTTAAAAACTTCTTTTAAATGCGGATAGACATATAGGAGGAATAATAATGGGACTATTAGATGGAAAAGTAGCAATTATTACTGGCGGGGCGAAAGGTATGGGGGAATTTCATACGAGAAAGCTTGCTGAAGAAGGTGCAAAAGTTGTTATCGGAGACCTTGATGTAGAAAATGGAGAAAAAGTAGCAAGAGACATCGGGGAAGATAAGGCTATTTTTGTAGAGTTAGATGTTACAAATCCTAATAGTTGGGACACGGTAGTACAAAAGACGAAAGATACATTTGGTACTATTGATATTTTAGTGAATAATGCAGGACTTGCAGGTGCGATAACAGGACTTCTAGATATAGAAGAAGGATTGTATAAAAAAATAATCGATATTAATCAGAACGGAATATTTTACGGCATGAGAGCAGTATTACCTACAATGGTTGAAAATAAAAATGGGTCTATTATAAATATTTCCTCACTTGCTGGGTTGAGACATGATATTACTGTTAATCCAGCATATACTGCTTCAAAATTTGCTGTCAGAGGACTTACAAAACAAGCAGCCTATGAATTTGCTGATAAAAATATTAGAATCAATGCTATTCTTCCGGGAGCAATACTCACGCCAATGGCTGAAGCTACATTAACCAAAGAACAGATTGATGACGTGTCTCAAAATCTGCTTCCAATGAAACGTTTTGCAGATCCAAGAGAAGTATCTGAAGTAGTTGCATTTTTAGCATCTGATAAAGCTAGTTATGTAAGTGGAGCAGACTATGTAGTTGATGGAGCAAGAGCTACTATAAATAAATAATTAACATTATAAAGTCGAATAAAAATGTAAATAAAATTCGCTTGGATTCAAGGTGTCATAAAAGTAAGAGTATATCTTTCTAAACGAACTAGAACTACTTTTTTAGGGGGAAATAGAATGGCTAGATTAGATGGAAAAGTAGCAATCATTACAGGTGCTGCAGGTGGAATGGGGTTAACAATGGCCCAGACGTTTGCTGAAGAAGGAGCAAAAGTAGTAGCTGCAGACATTCAATTTGAACTTCTACAAGAAGGAGTAAATGAAATTAATGCTAAGGGCGGGGATGCACTTGCTTTAAAACTAGATGTGTCTTCTCCTGATGAATGGAAAAGTGCGATTGATGAGACTGTTAAAAAATACGGTAAGATCGATGTGTTAGTAAATAATGCTGCCATTCAGATAGGAAAAAGTGTTAAGGAAGCAACCCTAGAAGAATGGAATAAGGTTTTGGCAATAAACGCAACTAGTGTATTTCTAGGTATGCAAACTGTTATTCCTAAAATGCAGGAAAACGGTAAGGGATCAATTATTAACATGTCATCAATCGGTGCCATTGTTGGTGGTGCTCCTGATGGGTATGATGTAGCCTACAGTGCTTCTAAAGGTGCTGTTCGGTCGATGACAAAGCATGCTGCAAAAGTACTTGCAAAAGATAATATTCGTGTGAACTCTGTACATCCAGGAGTAATTAGTACCCCAATGGTAGAAAGCTCGTTGAAAGAGTATCCAGAATTGAGAGAAACAATAGAAACTAATTTCCCGCTTCCACCGCATCTAGGTGATCCTAAAGACCTTGCATATATGGTGTTGTTTTTAGCATCTGATGAGTCTAAGTTTGCTACAGGAAGTGAATTTGTAGTTGATGGAGGAGCTACCTCAACAAAGTAATGTATTACTAAGCTATTAATAATTTGATTTTTTAAAGTTGTTTTGGAATTTCTTGTTCACTTTAGATTAACATTCCAATAAATACATGCGGATGAAGGATAAGAATTTCTCCTTTTCCGCATGTATTGTTTTTTAGGACAGGAGATTGCTCTACAAAAAAACCTTCTATGCATTTAGTCATTGAATCTTAATCCAACAAAATTATATGTAGGAGGAACAATTATGAGATTTGGAATTATAGGCGCAGGAGCAATAGGGACAATTATTGCTAAAAAGTTAGGTGAAAATGGACACGATGTTAAGATTGCAGATGCTCGAGAAATTGAACGTTTAGAAGGAAAAGAGATTGTTGGAACCCCTGTCAATGTAGAAGACGTAATAGAAAATATTGATATTCTAATCATATCTATCCCTCTTCATGTAATCCCTAGCCTTCGCAACATAGTAGATAAAGCTGGAGAGGATATTATCATTGTAGACACTTCAAATTATTATCCTTTTAGAGACAATAAAATTGAAGAAATTGAAAACGGCATGGTTGAAAGCGTTTGGGTTTCAAATCAATTAGGCAGACCTATCATTAAAGCCTTTAGCAATCTATTAGCTTACACTTTAGAAAACAAAGGGACCCCTGAAGGTACTAGTGGTCGTATTGCCATGGCGATTGCCGGTAATGACCAAAAACAAAAACAAAAAATTATGGAGCTAGTAAACCAGCTAGGTTTTGACACAGTTGATAGTGGTTCTCTAAGTGATTCGTGGAGACAACAGCCGGGAACTCCCGCATACTGCACAGAACTAACAAAAGAAGCTCTAATGGAAGCATTGAAAAAGGCAGATAAAGAACAAGCCCCATTCCTACGAGATAAAGTAATGAAGAAGATTTCAGCTGGATTGACACATAGAGATATTGTGAATCTAAACAGAGAAACATATAATTCGGAAACTTATTGATAATGCTCTCTTTAATGAGGTTCTACTATAATAAGCCTAATTCCTCAGTATTAAAATTGAGAAATTAGGCTTTATAATTGATCCATTAGAGCACCTTTTTTTTCTGCATTGGAGAGAAGTATATTATCTTTTCCTGCGCTGAAGTAAGGTTTAAAATTTCATGAGCTTTTGCGTTTAGGGCGATATAAGAGGCCAATCCGATAAATATTAAAGGGAATCCAAGGAAGATCGACAAAATGATTATACCTAATATGTCATCTGAAGTGGATTCTGCTAATAAATGGTTCGGAATGGAAAACGGAATACTTAGCGTTACCATAAAAATTCCTATACCTAGTGTTTTTGATGCTTTTGCAATCATAACCCTATTTTTATTTTCGAGTAGATAGAATAAACCTCCAAAAATAATCAGTGAAATCCCCAAAATACAACCAATTGTACTAACGGTTAGCCCAATGTTCTCCAATGGCATTTTTTCACACCCTACTTTTTATTTTTGTTTCATTCTTTTTTAGTTTATAAAATTAGACTTACGAGTTATCGAATGAAACTGTATAATTTCCAAGAAATTATACCACAAGGAACATGAACATGGTGAAAAGTTTTGCGATGGAAAACATAGTTATTTTTTCCTTATTTACTTCTATTGTCTTTTGCGTTTTTTGTCATTAATCTTGGAACGTGGAATTCATTCCTTAATCTCAATTTTACGATTCTTAAATGATCCTGAATGCTCAAGTGTGATATGTGCATCAATCGACTTAATGGTATCTTCCTGAAGTAAGGTATCTTGATTTTTTAGCTTTTTCCAATCAGCATTATACTTTCTGAAAAGCTGGTGCTCGAAGTTTAAAAAGTCGATATCATGCTCCAAACCTAATCGATATAATTGTCTTATTTCAGAAATGATTCCTTTTTGTACGAATTCCTCCATGGCATTTACATTGAGTGTGTTATTCTGGATGCGATTGCTGACAATCGCGTTAGCCAGAAAAAGGACTGTAAAGCGAAAGTTTCCGTCTTGTTTTTCGGGAATGATTTTTACCGTTTGGTCTTCTAGTACCGCAATAAATTCTGGTTTTTTTTCATTAGGTAAAAGTAAGGATGCACGTACCGTTTCTTGAGCTATCCAGCGCATGCCTTTAAGTTTCTCGTACGGAAAATAGCCTTTGTATTTATGGTTATGGAGAAAAAACGCTCCGTCAATCGCTAATTTTGCTTCGCTCTTTTTATTTTTCTTCCATTGCTGGTCATCTATCGTGAGCGAAGGGATATACGTCGTGCGACCAGGGTCAAAAAACTCACGTTCAAATTGATTCAATTTTAGCGGCCTGATGGTCGACCTCTGCTCGTATGAACTTTCTGGACTATGAAGAATCGTATTTAATGAATTTTGATCAAAGAATCCAATTGCCGATAAAATATCAAGTATGGAGCTCTTTGTTCCAAAAATCCATGGAGTAGGGCGGAACTCATAGTATCGTGTTAAGCCATCAAAAATACTATCCATTCCTTGTTCGAGTGCATTTTCACTTAAAACAACGGCTGTGACATGTGCCCAAAGAAACCGTTCTTGTGAAGTATGATATGCATTAAAAAAAGCATCGATAAATGTTTTTCCGCTTGTTTCCGAAACATACACTGCAGGTGGCCCTTTTTCACCTTCTCTTTTTGCGACAGAGGTTAATCCAATCATTTGAATGGAGACATAATATTCCCCATCCCGGTAGTCCACACCGATAGCGGTAGCAAAGTTTTGATTTTCGATTTCTCCTATGTCATTTTCACAAGCTGTTAAAACGAAAAGACATAGTACAATGTTTATAGAGCAAGCGATCATTGTTTTGCGTTTCATACTATTTTCTCCGCTTCTGAATGAATGAGATTCCGAATTTTTTTCGGTCAAAAGGATTCACAAACAGGGCCGCTACGTATTCTTTGAATGTTAACGAAGCAATGGGTTCAAGATACGCTACTTTTAAAGACTCCAATGTCGATAGATAAATAAGAACGCTAAAGAATCCGATAAACAGCCCGTATATTCCTAAAAAAATAGAAAGTAACAAGTTATATACACGTAGGATACTGACGGTTCCAACCAGTGATTGATTCACGAGCGTGTAGCTTGCGACAGCTGTTAATGCAATGACAACAATCATCGTCGGGGAAGCAAGACCTGCGCGAATCGCTGCATCACCGATAATGATACCTCCGACAATGGAAACTGTTTGTCCAAGGACAGTTGGCATACGAACTCCTGCTTCTCTTAATATCTCAAACAACCCGAGAATAAAAATCGCTTCCAGTCCAAGTGGCAATGGCAAACCTTCACGCGAGACAACGACTGTTGCCAGTAAGGCAAACGGTAGTTGATCAATATTGACAGAAGATAGTGAAACCCAAAATCCTGGTAGGAAAATTGCGACGACTAAGCCAATCATCCGGATAAGTCGTCCAAATAGAACGAAGTAGTATGGAAAATGAACATCTTCAGGTGATTTTATTAATTCAAAAACATTGATTGGCCCAATTAAGATGGAAGGAGATCCATTTACAATTAAAACAAATCTACCGCGCAACATGCATTCAATGACATAGTCAGGACGTGTCACATAATCAAATAAGGGAAACAAAGAGAATGTGCGATCGGAAAGCCATTGTTCTAACTGACCACTGCTTACAACGCCTTCGCCTTGAAAGTCCTCGAGTCTATTCCTGACTTCCTCAATAATTTCCGGGTTGGCTTTATCATTCAAATAAAGTAGAGAAACCTCGGTTTTACTAAGCGAACCTAAGGTGAAAGCCTCGGAATAGAGCTGCTCGGATTTCATTCTTTTTCGAATCAAGGAGATGTTGACATTCATTTCTTCAGTAAAGCTATCTTTTGGTCCCTTTATTGAAACCTCCGTCGTTGATTCTTGTGGCTTTCGTTGCGGCACATTGCTTATATCGAATACATGAAAAAACGGGGTCCCTTCCCGAAAAACAATTAACGAACCAGAAAACACAAGATTTACCATTTCTTTTATGCTTTTTACATGTCGGACAGGTGGGAGATCTTCAGAATGACTGCGTGATTCTTTTTTTTCAATGCTTAGTAGAATCCGATTAAAATATTCATTTAACTGTGTAGAATCCAGCATTCCCTTACAATAAAAAGCTTGAAGATACTCATTATTTTCGATTGGAATAAATTCAATATCGGCATAATGACTGAAACAATGTTTTACCTCACCGCAAGTCAATCTTCCGTTTTCTAACAATTGTTCTAATTGTGTCATGTTCATATCTGTTGGGTTCCTTTCTTCCTCGGCAAGTAACTAATAATGAATAAAGCCAATGAAATGAACATCGCACTAATAAAAGCAGCAGGATAGAAGTACTTTCCGACTAATGTTTGTACCCAGATGTCACTTAACGGAATTAATGTCAGTAATCCTAATAGAATCGAAGCAACGGCAAATATATGCTTTTTTTTCGCTGGTAGCATATGACCTTTCAGCATATCTGAAAGGAGGTATAAGCCTAATGAAACTCGGATGAGTTCACCACTTAATAATTGAAACACTGCTAAAAAGTCGACATGGGAAATATAATTCCCCAACGTAATGAGTCTCCATTGTTCAAAAGCCGGGAATCGCATATCAGAAGCAACGGCCGGGCCAAATGAAGAAAGGGAGCCCATGGTAGGTCCAAGGATCAGAATAGCTAAAATTGTAATCAATAAGAAAAGGTTAAGCTTTGTAAAAGATTTTTTTAAGTGATGCTGAAGAAGCAACAATACAAGGAAATCTGCACTCCCTCCAAGAATAATAGTGGTCCCTTTTACAACAGGTTGGTATCCATCAACAAGAACAGGGAATAGATACGAATAATCTTTCTCTTGAAGCGTAAAAGTGGCTACAAAAATTCCAAGCATCCACACAATCGGCAATAAAACCGCAGATACATAGACAATGGATTTTAAGCCAGTGTAGGCGGACCAGATACAAATCAGAAGGAAAGGGAGCATCACAACAAATGATGGCGTTCTCGGCAGAAAATAAATATTAATGGATTGAATCAAATCATAAAAAGAAATGGCACTGATCGAGAATACATAAACCCAAAGGATAGCAATGAAAACATGTGATATCCTTCCCCCTGCACGTGATGTGATCCAGTCAGAAAGACATAGTCGTTGTTCATTCTTTTTCATAATCAAATAAAGAATATATCCCCAAAATAGCAGGATGACATAAGCAAAAAATACACAAATCCATGCATCGCGTTTTCCTGTTGTTAGCAAATGAGGCATGATGAGCACATGATTCGAAATACCAATAAAAAGAATAAGTACAAATAATAACTGAGTACGAGAGAAAGTCATTCCCAACACCACCAAATTAATTCCCGATGCTGTTAGGATTTGTTTGTGTTACCAAATTATGCATAACGTGAAGAATCAAACGAGTGAAGAACATTATCCAACATGGGATTTATCGCCTTTTCCGTATAAATTGTACAAGTCCTAAATATGATCTATTAAGTGTCGTGAAATGCGGCGTGTAGATGAAGGGAGAATGAAAGGTGTATGGGTAATGTAGGCTTTCGAATACATAGTGAGTTTGAACGACCACCTCGTAATTTGGTTGATGCTTTTAAAGGGATTCCCGTTGCGAATATTGCAGATAACATGAACCGGACATCCTGCATTGGTAGAAAAATTAGACCATACAATACCACACCACTCATTGGGAGTGCTTTTACGGTAAAAACACGACCAGGTGATAATTTGCTGCTACATAAAGCGATTGATCTGGCTTCTCCCGGCGATGTCATTGTGGTTGATGGACAGGGCGATATCACTAATGCCCTGATTGGGGAATTAATGATTACCTGGGCTCAAAAACGAGGAATTGCCGGATTTGTTATCGACGGAGCGATTCGCGATGCGGGGGTTATCAAACAAATGTCAATTCCAGTGTATGCAGCGGGTGTAACGCCGGCTGGTCCATATAAGGACGGACCCGGTGAAATCAACATTCCGATTTCTTGTGATGGTGTAACGATTAATCCAGGTGATATTTTGGTAGGGGACGACGATGGTGTTGTGGTCATCAATCCTAAAGATGCATCAGAAATCCTGGAGAAAGCACGTAAAACTGTAGCAAAAGAAGCAGAAATAATGGTGGCCATCAAAAATGGTACCTGGGACAGAACGTGGGTGGATGCAGCACTTTGTGAAAAGGGGTGTGAGTTTATTGCTTCACATAAAAACAAATGATACTCATATCATTTTTGTTACTAGTTTGATATTATGAGATGGAAGTTTGCTGAAATCTTCAAGATAAAAGTCTTACATACAAAGAAGGGAGCTTGTTTTAAACAAACTCCCATTTAACTAGTTTTGATATGTCCTTCAAGATTATGTTAGTTTTGTTGTAAGAAATCCTTGGTCGAAATTACATTGGCATACATACCGTTAATTGCGCTGATAAACGCAGTATGCACCTGTTCAGCTGGTACGACCTTACCTTGGTAAGCTAAGTCTAATGTTGCACATGCATCTTCTATTAGTGTAGTTTCAAAACCTAAATCAACTGCCGCACGAACTGTTGCATCAATACACATATGTGTCATCATACCTACAACCACTACCTTGTTTACAGCCTTTTCTCTTAACTTGCTTTCTAAATCCGTTTTTAAAAAGCTGTTAGGGAAATTCTTCACAATAATATCTTCATGTTCTAATGGTTGAACAGTTTCGTGTATTTTAACACCCTCCGTGTCAGGGAGAAAGAAGCCTATTGCTGGATCACTTGCGACATGCTGGACATGAAAAATATTATCTTTGTTATTATGTCTAAACCAATCAAGAATTTTAGCAGCATTAGCGGATGCTATATCAGGATTGCTTAACTCCATCTTTCCATTTGGAAAATAGTCGTTCTGGATATCAACAATGATTAAAGCTGTGCTCATTTTATCCACCTCATTCATAATATTTGTTACAATATAATCATAAATAATTTTGTGATTCCTATCGATACTTTGATGAAACACTTTTGTATTAAATCATTTCATGGTGAAAGGAATTTATGATGGAACTTGATAACATTGATTTTCAGATCATTCGGTTACTATCCGAAAATTCGCGTATTCAATGGAAAGACCTCGGTGAACAAATCCATATGACAGGGCAGGCAGTAGGCAATCGTATTAAAAAACTAGAGGATAGTGGTGTAATTAAAGCCTTTTCTCTAATAATAGATGAAATGAAATTAGGCCTTACTTATACAGCGTTTGTTATTATTTATATGAAAACAGCAAATCATGATTCGTTTATACATTTTGTTCATGATCGAAATGAGGTAGTTGAAGCTCACCGGGTATCAGGAGAAGGTTGTTACCATTTAAAAATAAAAGTTAAATCCCAAGATCAGTTAAATCTTCTTCTTAATGAACTACTCGAATATGGGAATTATAGTATACATTTATCCATAAAAGAGATTAAACAACAGAATCCGTTAATAGCGACAAGATAAAAAAAGGGTATAATTCCTCAAATACTGAGGGGTTATATCCTTTTTGCACCTTTAATTTTCTCGTTATGTTCTCCCATTGGTACATTTCTTGGATAATAGACCAGAGAGTTGTAGCTCCCAGATCGACTGGGGGATAGACAAAGTGAGGTGGGACAAGGAACCTTTCCCGCGACCCACCTGCATGATATCTTTAGTATTTGGGAGTTATATGGAGCATTTTCAGTCGAAATGTAAGTATGCATGAGCTATCCTTTATAAAACAACTTTATATCCATGGAGGTGTTTCTATACTTTAATTTACAGAATTTTATAACAAAATGAAAAACTGCTATACTTTACATATGCATAATGAAACGTAAGGGTCGACCCCCAACATATATTGTTAGTTTCATAAACTCAAATGGAGTACTCCTTTATTAAACAACTAATACTAATTTAGGAGTGTTTGGATGGATAAAAAAATTGTAAGAAAACCATCATTAGCCTATTCTTTACTTATTTTATCGTTGATCATTGTAATTATCGCAACAGGGATGCTTGTTTTTGGTGCTTCTATTCAGATAATGATGTTCATCACTTTGTTAACGATTATTCCTTTTGTCACGAGGTTAGGGTATTCCTATAAAAATGTAGAAGAAAGTATCTTTTCATCGATGCTTAAGGCCTTGCAGCCATCCATGATTCTATTAACTGTTGGAATATTAATTGGTTCGTGGATTGCATCTGGAACTGTTCCCGCGTTAATTTATTATGGGATTCAAGCAATTTCTCCACAGTTCTTCCTCGTATCAACTCTTATCTTCTGTTCCATCGTTTCTTTAGCGACTGGGTCATCTTGGGCTACTCTTGGGACAGCTGGAATCGCCATGATGGGTGTGAGTCAAAGTCTAGGGATACCTGCAGGAGTAACAGCAGGTGCGATTATAAGTGGTGCTTATTTTGGAGATAAAATGTCGCCATTATCGGATAGCACCAATTTATCACCAGCTGTTGTTGGTGCGGATTTAATGACTCATATTAAACATATGTTATGGACGACAGTTCCTGCTTATCTTGTTACAGCAATCATTTTTACAATCTTGGGTATGAGATATGGAACAGAGTCTGTTAGCTCAACAGATGTCAATACTCTTACAGGCTATTTAGCTGAGCATTTCAATTTGGGAATCATTCCGTTCATACCGGTGGTTATCCTTTTTGTCCTCCTCATTGCAAAACAACCGGCGATCACATCGATTTTCATAGGTGCCCTTTCAGGTGCAGTTGTTGCTATTATCTATCAAGGGTCAACGATTAGTGAAATCGTAAATGTGTTTTATAATGGCTATCATGTGGAGTCAGGGATAGAGACTATTAATACCCTCCTACAACGTGGAGGACTGACAAGTATGCTTCCATTAGTTGCTCTCTTCTTATTCGCACTCGGAATTGGTGGATTGTTACAAAAATCTGGGGTGCTTGAAACGATTGTTGTATCTCTTACAAGCCGAATAAAAAGTAGGGGTATGTTAGTTTTCGCAACCATTATTACGGCCTATTTTACATTAGGTATTGGTGGGTCATTTTCTTTTTCCGCTGTGATGACCGGTACATTAATGAAACCGTTATACGATAAATTTAATTTGCGTCCAGAAAATTTGTCAAGAATCATTGAAGATTGTTCAACACAAAGTTGTTCACTTCCACCTTGGACGGCAAGTGGTCTATTCACCGCGGCAGCTTTAGGAGTTTCGCCATTAGTCTATATCCCATTCTGTTTCATGGCAATGATCACGCCGCTGTTCACGTTGATTTATGGTATAACAGGCTTCACATATACAGAAAAAGAGAAATTACAAGTCGTAAACGATTATAAAAAAACAGCCGAAGCTTAAATGCATCCAATTGTTGCACGGGATTGCGTTATATCCAAGGTGAATTGCGTCCTAATTAGCAGAATTGCGTTATATCCAGAATAATTGCGCATAAATAGCGGTAAAGCCTTTTCCATGTTCATTACCAAGCTACTCAATCCGAGTAGCTTTTTTCATTTTTCGCTTAAAAAATAGCCAATTCCTTAGCAAATGATTGTATTTGTAATGGTGACGATGTGTTTAAATGGAGGAAGAACCACTACAAATCTGAAAAGGGAGGATACTATGAATCAAGTAAATATCGGTATGATTGGTTACAAGTTTATGGGAAAAGCACATTCACATGCTTATCGTGATTTGCCACTATTCTTTCCAGAACGGCTTCGTCCTGAAATGAAAGTGATATGTGGCAGAAATCAAGAAGCAGTTGCTGAGGCAGCGACACAGTTTGGTTGGGAAGAGTTTACGAATGATTGGCGCGCGCTTGTTGAACGTGATGACATTGATTTGATTGATATTAATGCACCAAGTGATGTACATAAAGAGATTGCGATTGCGGCTGCCAAAGCGGGGAAACATGTTTTTTGCGAAAAGCCGTTAACGCTTACACTGCAGGATTCTAAGGAAATGTTGGAGGCGGTAAAAGAAGCGGGTGTGAAGCATATGATTGGCTTTAACTACCGTTTTACTCCGGCTGTTAGACTTGCGAAGAAGCTGATTGACGAAGGAGCATTGGGGGATATCTATCATTTCCGTGCTTGGTTTCTTCAAGATTGGTTGGTGGATCCGGATTTCCCACTTGCATGGAGACTTCAAAAAGAGATTGCTGGTTCTGGTTCACATGGGGACTTAGGTGCTCATCTCATTGATTTGGCCCATTACTTAATCGGTGATATCACTGAGGTTATTGGAATGAGTGAGACATTTATTAAAGAAAGACCGCTGCCAACAGACATGACAGGGCTATCGGCAACAGGGAGTAATCAAGGTGAAAAGGGGCCAGTAACAGTAGACGATGCTACATTATTTATGGCACGATTTGCGAATGGTGCATTAGGTAGCTTTGAGGCAACTCGTTTTGCAACGGGGCATCGGAGTACAAATTCGTTCGAAATTAACGGTAGTAAAGGGAGCGTCATTTTCGATTTTGAAAGATTGAATGAGCTTCAGGTTTATTTTACGGATGACAGAGAGGACGCACAAGGATTCCGTCGTGTCTTAGCAACAGAGCCGACTCATGACTACATTGATCGCTACTGGCCAGCAGGGCACACGATTGGATATGAGCATACATTTATTCATGAAATCGTAGAATTTATGGATGCCATTCAAGAAGATCGTCAGCCTATGCCTAACTTTGAAGATGGTGTGAAATGCCAAGCAGTTTTAGAAGCTGTGGAACAGTCGATTGAAAAACGTCAATGGATTACAATATCTGAATGATAAAGGAGCGTTCATCTATGCAAAAAAAGGCATTAATCGTTTGGGGTGGCTGGGATGGTCATGAGCCTGAACAGGTTGCCCAACTTTTTAAAAACATGCTCGAAGAAGAAAACTTTCATGTTGAGGTCTCACATTCACTAGATTCTTATGCAGATGCTGAAAAACTACAATCACTAGACTTACTGGTTCCTCATTGGACAATGGGGGAAATTGAGAAGAAATATGTTCATAATATTTCACAAGCTGTAGCAAGTGGAGTTGGAATCGCTGGCTGTCATGGAGGAATGTGTGATTCATTTCGAAAAAATGTCGATTGGCAGTTTATGACGGGTGGAAATTGGGTAGCCCATCCCGGTAATGATGGTGTTGAGTATACGGTGAATATCAAACATAGTTCAAGTCCATTGCTTGAGGGCTTGTCTGACTTTAAAGTCGTGAGTGAACAATATTATCTTCACTTCGATCCAGCTGTCGAAGTGTTGGCCACAACAAGATTCCCGGTCGTAGATGGTCCACATGCGACTAATAAAGCAGTCGACATGCCCGTTGTATGGACAAAACGGTGGGGACAGGGAAGAGTTTTTTATAGTTCCTTAGGTCACCATGCCGATATTATTGAAATGCCGGAAGTGTCTCTCATTATGCGTCGTGGATTTTTATGGGCGGCGGAAGGAAAGCAACAGGCTAATCGAGTAGCAGGTTCTGGAGATGTTCGCGTGTATTCGGGCATGGGAGATAGTCAGTAAAAAGGAAGTCACGTATTTAAAAAAAGGGGGAAGAATATGAGCAAAGTGAAACTTGGCATCATTGGCTGTGGAACAATTAGTTCGATCTATATGGAAAACCTTCAAAAATATGAACATCTTGAACTTGTAGCATGTGCCGATTTAGATGTAGCTCGTGCGAAGCAGCAAGCCGAAAAATTTGGAGTGCCTAACGCATATTCAGTTGAGGAGATATTGGCAGACGATGAGATTCAGTTGGTGGTTAATTTAACAATTCCTCGTGCGCACGCAACAGTTAGTCTTCAGGCATTGGAAGCTGGCAAGCATGTGTATACGGAAAAGCCGCTAACCGTGTCTCGCGAAGAAGGGAAACAAATTTTAGAAGTAGCGAGAAATTCTAATTTGCTCGTTGGTGGTGCTCCGGATACTTTTTTAGGTGCGGGTATTCAAACTGCCATTCATCTGATTGAAAAAGGTGAAATTGGTGTTCCGATTGGAGCATCAGCTTTTATGATCAACCGAGGCCATGAACATTGGCATCCAGACCCTGCCTTTTATTATGATCACGGTGGAGGACCGATGTTTGACATGGGACCCTATTATTTAACAGCGTTGGTGGCATTATTAGGTCCAATGAAGAGGATAGCGGGTACAACAAGAATCAGTTATCCGGAGCGAACAATTTCAAGTGAACCGAAAAAGGGGACAAAAATTAATGTTGTAACCCCTACTCATATTGCGGGAACCGTTGATTTTGCTACTGGTGCAATTGCGACGATTACGACAAGCTTTGATGCATTTGGTGGAACATCTTTGCCACCGATTGAGGTATATGGAAGTAAGGGAACTTTATTGGTCCCAAATCCAAACACATTCGGTGGACCAGTCAAAATCAGAAGAAAAGATGAAAAGGAATTTGTAGAGGTTCCACTTATTTTTGATAATCCTACTAATAACCGAGGCGTTGGAGTAGCTGATATGGCAAACGCGATTCTACATAATGAATCTTTCTGTGCAAATGGTGAGCTAGCATATCACGTTCTAGAAGCCATGCATGGATTTCATGATTCCTCGGATAGTGGACGACATTATTTGATGGAGAGTACGTGTAAGAAGCCTGCGATGTTAAATGTGATGTCACAACGCTGATAAACTACTAAAATAATTATTACCAGTAGGGCAGGGAGGATAAGGTGGGACAAGGGACCTGTCCCTGTGACCCAGGGGTGGAGGAAATTGGTGGAAAAAGCGGCGATCCAAAGTTTTTATACCACTGTATTGACTTTTGTGATACTATAATTTTTAGTTGAATACAAAAATCCGTTTTTTAGCGGTAGAGGTTCTAGCACCCCTCTTTAAAAAAACTAAGATGAAGCAGTACTTCTCTTGGGGTACTGTTTTTTCTTTTGTCGGAAGGAGTTTTTATATGTTAAAAGATGAAAAGGCGATTGTGGTATTCAGTGGTGGGCAAGACAGTACCACATGTTTATTTTGGGCCTTAGAAACTTTTAAAGAAGTTGAGGTTGTTACTTTTAATTACAACCAACGACATAAGCAGGAGATTGAGTGCGCAAAGGCGATTGCGAGCGAGGTAAATGTTACCCAATATATTTTGGATATGCAGCTTTTAAATCAACTTGCTCCGAATGCGTTAACTCGAAATGATATGGAGATAAAGGAAGGCGAAGATGGCGAATTACCATCGACATTTGTACCTGGCCGTAATCTTCTCTTTTTATCATTTGCTGCTGTTTTAGCAAGCCAAGTAGGGGCGAAACACATCATTACAGGTGTTTCTGAAACTGATTTTAGTGGGTATCCGGATTGTAGAGATTCTTTTATCAAATCTCTAAATGTAACGATTAATTTATCAATGGATCAACAGTTTGTCATCCATACTCCGTTAATGTGGTTGGATAAGGCACAAACATGGAAGCTTTCTGATGATTTGGGTGTCCTGGATTTTGTTCGTGAAAAGACATTAACTTGTTATGAGGGTATCATCGGAGATGGCTGTGGGGAGTGCCCTGCCTGTAAATTAAGAAAAAATGGATTAACTCTTTACCTTGAATCACGTGAGAGAGTTGAGGAATTCAAATAATACACAATTTATGTAAAACAACAAGAATGTAACTTAGGAGGATTATCATGAGAGTCATTTTATATCTTTTATCTATTATTCTAGCGAATGTCATAACAGCAGCTTTGCAACCTATGACACTAGGTGTTTTCATCGTACCGATGGGGACACTTCTTATCGGAGCAACGTTTATTTTTAGAGACTTTGTTCAAAATCGATATGGGAGAAAATTGACGTATGTCTTTATCTGTACTGCCTTACTATTATCAGCGCTTGTATCGTTTTTATTAGGTGATACGTTATTGATTGTATTTGCATCTGCGATTTCATTTTTACTTGCAGAAACAACTGATACAGAAATTTATACACGACTCAAGTTGCCAATGAGTTGGAGAGTCTTTTACAGTGGCTTAGTGGGTGGATTACTCGATTCAGCAGTCTTTGTGATCATTGGTTTAAGTCCACTTGGTGCTAACATGTTGCCATGGGAAGCTGTTCCTGCGGCTATTATTGGTCAAGTTCTAGTGAAAACAATCATTCAGGGAATTGGTGCGTTTATCCTTCATCAAATTAACCCATCAATGGATAAGGAAGTCGTGTCACAATAATAAAACTATAAATTGATCAAAAAAAGCTTGGATTATTCTCTATCCAAGTTTTTTTGTTTTTTCTAACACATTTTTTCCGCACCTAACCCATACATTTTAAAGTATTGCTGTAACACTTTAGGGCGTTAGCACATAGGGTAATAAGTCTAAGAAATGGAGTTGGACTCCTGCATACTTTCACGGAGGTGAATGGACAATTACTTCTATATCTTTACAAGGTGAATACAAACCTGTGTTGGATATCCTTCATACACAAGCAGCGATTAATGAACTAAAGCATTATTTTGAGAATAAGTTTTCTAAGTCAATGCGTTTATTAAAGGTATCAGCCCCCTTGCTGGTTCAGAATGGCGAGGGAATCAATGATGATTTAAATGGATACGAGCGTGTCCTCTCATTTGATGCTGCTGATATTAAAAATAAAAACATTGAAGTGGTTCAGTCTCTTGCAAAATGGAAAAGAGTGGCTTTAAGCAGATATGGGTTTGTAAAAGGAACGGGTTTATATACGAATATGCATGCGATTAGAAGGGATGAAAAGCTGGATAATCTCCATTCGATATTTGTGGATCAATGGGATTGGGAGAAGGTCATTTCAAAAGAAGAACGCAATCTGGCAACACTGAAGAAGGAAGTTAGAAAAATTTATCAGGCAATCAAGACGACCGAACTCCACATGTATGGTTTACATTCGCAACTAACCCCGATTTTACCTAATGACATTTTCTTTATTACTTCCCAAGAGCTAGAGGATATGTACCCATACAACACAACAAAGGAACGAGAATTTATCATAGCCAAAAAACATGGTGCTGTTTTCATTATGCAAATTGGTGGGGTGCTGCGTTCAGGTGAGGGACATGACGGGCGCTCTCCAGATTATGATGATTGGACCTTGAATGCGGATATGCTCTTCTGGAGTCCATTATTACAAACCGCGATTGAAATTTCTTCAATGGGGGTACGAGTTGATGAAAAAGCCCTCCTCAAACAGTTAAGGTCATCTTTTCATGAAGACCGGAAAGGATTACCTTATCATAAAGCAATCCTCGAAAAGAAGCTCCCTTATACAATTGGGGGAGGAATTGGGCAGTCACGATTATGTATGTTCCTGCTAAAAAAGGCCCATATAGGCGAAGTTCAGGCTTCCGTATGGAATGAAAAAATCAGAAAAGAATGCAAAGAACAGAATATCATGCTTTTGTAGCATTCAATAAATGGTCAAAAGCTTAAATGGTGGAATATGATTATTCGCCATTTAAGCTTTTTTCTAATTGATCAATCATTTGTCGCCATTCTCCCAAGGGGTCCATCTTCATCAATGATATCTTGAATGTCATAGACGGAAATTGGAAACATCGGGAAGCCAAATACATATGGAGTCAGGTCATACAGTTGAAAATAGAGGACTAGTGTTTTGTCAGCGATATAAAATTCCTGATTTGGGCTTATCGTCGTGAATTCAGATAGTAGATCAATGTTACGCTCTTTGATTTGTTCGGAAACGAGGTTTGATAATCTATTAATATAGTCACTATCTGGCTTAAAAAGGTCCTTGAGGTCACACCGTCTACCACGTTTAAGATCAAATGTTAATGACCGGATATAAGTCATACCATGGGCGGCCCTGTCATGATAGGTGTAATTTGATTGAGTCAGACTAAGAACCTGCCGCTGGTTGTTTTTAATTTCGTAATATCCGAGCATTTCTACCACAGTCGAGGGCATATTTCCAACCTGTAATGAAATGAGTCCTTGGGTCTGCTGGACAATCGATTGATTGATTACTTGCTGGAGTTGTTGATTCTGCATTCTTTCGACCTGAGGGTAATGGACTCTTTTTTGAGGCCCGAATCTGAACGCTTGTGTTCTTATACTTACTGGAAACGAAATAGGCATCTATCACAGTCCTTTTTTCCTTATCGTATTCTGGAAGAAAAAGAGTGTGAGAATAAAAAAAGAAAATTGCCTTTGACGAACAATTTCCTTTTTAAAAAATAATCTATAGCATTTTATTTTGAATGACTGTAACAACCTTACTTCCAGCTGGGATGCTTTTTGTCAGCCAAACGTTTCCACCAACAATGGAATCTCGTCCAATCACGGTTTCACCACCAAGAATCGTAGCACCCGCATAAATGGTCACATTATCTTCGATGACCGGATGTCTCCTTTTTCCACCTTTGATAATTTCGCCATTTTTATCGCGGTCAAATGAAAAGGCACCAAGTGTCACACCTTGGTAGAGTGTTACATCGTTACCAATCAAAGTGGTTTCCCCGACAACAATGCCAGTTCCATGGTCCATAAAAAAGCTATGACCAATCGTAGCACCAGGGTGAATGTCGATTCCTGTTTTGCCATGTGCATATTCAGAAATGCCGCGAGATACTAACGTATAGCCCATTTTATGAAGTTCATGAGAAATTCGATGAACAATGATTGAAAAAACACCTGGATAGGTTAGCGCAATTTCTTCATAGCTTTTGGCAGCGGGATCTTTTCGAAATGCAGCGTCAACATCCTTCATGATGATTAATCGTAACGACGGTAACAATTCAAGAAAGCTCAATGTGTCTTGCTTTACGACTTGCTCGTCGCTTTTATGGGATAAGATTTCCTCTAAAAGGTGTTGAAGTTTTGCCAGATTCTTTAATTCGTACTCAATATTACGTTCTTTACTTGTACAATAGTATTCTGGTAACAGTACTTCCCTAATCGTGTCTATAAAAGTAGGAATCTGCTTTAAACTATGATTTAAACGAGAACACAAGTGTTTTTTTGTATTTCCGATTTCTTTATGCAAGTTTGTATAGATCGTTAATAAGTCATTTTGTTCCATCTGTATCATCCCCATTTATAGCATTAATTATAAAGTAACGTAAAATTCGAATTATTGCAAAGCTAATAGCTTATTAAAATGGTATCGCTCTCATTGTCGCTATATCATATCACTTTTTTCATTCAAATGCATGATTTGTCCATTTTTCGAATAGCTATAACTATATTCAGCAGAATTCCTTCACTTCAGTAAGTTGTGGGACAGCGGAGGTAATGATAAATAATTTGCGTGGGATTCTATCCCAACTGAATATAGTTAAAGCCTCCGGCGGATGCCACGATTTTTCAACGGTAATTTTTCGACCAAGGTCGAAAAAAATCGGGCGCAAATACGCTAAGGCGCATTTGATTTGAGGGTGAAAAATGGACGTGCAATGAAGGAGGAGAATGAATGGTTGAAGCAATCTTGAAGGTGTTTGTGAGTGAGCAGCAGGCAGAGGCAGTCTTGACTAGTCCATTGATTGAATTGATTTTTATGGCGCTTTTTGTAGGTTTTGTGGTAGCAATCTTGGTTCATTTTACGTTGTACAGCAAACTAAGGAGAATTCGTAATTTTATCCGTGACACGAATTCATTAGAGATGGAACCACTGAATCGAATTCAGGCGGATTTTGAACAAATGAAACAAAAGGAATCGGTGAAGGTGGAAACATTTGTCCAAAATAAAATTTCAGGATGGCGTGTGTTTAATGTGCCTGTTGTAAACCTGATTAAAATTGTTCAGATGACGGTTTCGATTTTTATCTTGATTGGTGTACTCGGGACGTTTATTGGTCTTGCGATGTCACTTGGTAGCATAGATACAACTGGTGACATGCTGGTGGAGAATGTCGCAACCGTCCTTGCAGGAATTGATGTTGCATTTTACACAAGTATTGCTGGGATGGGACTCTCGTTGATTATGACGATCGTTACTCGGGTTGCGAATACGGAATTTATGTTGACCGATATTATGCTCAAGACGGAGTCCATTTTAGAAGGAAATGAACAGGATGGAATGGGACGACTTATTGCTGTTTCAGAAACCATTCATTCCTCGATCATTGAATTACGAAACTCAAATCAAGAATCCCTTCAAAGTATTGTGAATTCGTTTAAAGGGTTCCAAGAGTATACGGTTGGTTTGCAACAATCTGCAAAAGATTTGGCGAAATTCAATGAAGGACTTACGGAAAATCTAAAACAGTTTTCGGCTATTTTTCATGGTGTGGAGGAATTAACGGAAGGTTTTGATCAAGGTGTGAAAAAGTTGAACCAAAACTTTGATCAATTGTTTATTTACTTTCAGAACATGGACCAGCGCAATGAGAAAATGAGAAGTGCTTTTACAGAAACCTATAAAAAGGTAGCGGAATTAACAACGGATCAAAAGGAAACGATGAATCATTTTCAGCAGTCAGTGGTCGATATTAGAGAGTATTTCTCTTCCATTGCCCAGAGGCAGGAATCCATTTATGGTGCGTTTGATAAAATGAATGAACAAAGTGAGCACTCGATCAAATTAATGAAGGAAAATAATCTACAGTTTGAGCGTGTGTTTGGAACGGATGTAAGTTCAAAGTTAACCGATATTATTTCTTCCTTACGTGATGTTCGTAATGATTTTAAGGCACTGGGCAACTCAATTGGCCGTTTGCCTCATGCGCTTGATTCGATTAACAAAGCGCAAAGCGAATATAAAAATCTGTTAACCTATCGTTTTGATGAATTGACACAGTTTACCCACGAATTTAATTCGCACTTGCAGGTTCACTTGACAAATGCACAGGCGATTGAAAGTTACCTGAGTGAAGCCTCGCGTTCAAATGAGCAGGTTGGCATGAAGTATATGAAGCTATTAAATGAAATCAACCGGACCATTGCACAAATAGGGGATTCCTTCCAATATAAAGAAAACCATATTGACACAAGCGTGAATGCTTTACGCGATACACTTTCGAAATATGTAACAAACCTCGAGGGAACACTCGGAGAAAAACTTGATAAATTCAGTCGAAATATGAATGAGTACATGCTGGAAATGAATGAGGCTGTGAAAAAAGAGTTTAAACAAATTGGTGAAATTACAGGGGATGTCGGCCAGAGAAATGCTCGCCAATTGCAGCAGACATTAGGAGATATCGGTCAGGAATTTCAACAATTGAATCGACAGCTCCAGTCGATTGCCCAGAGTACAGTTCAAGAAAACAGCCGGGTAAGGATTGGAACCAATGATTAGTAAATACCAAAGGCTTTTTCACCGGGAGCAAGAGGAGAGTTCGTTTTGGCCGTCTTTCACCGATTTACTAACATCGGTTTTGCTATGTTTTATTCTCATTTTTATCATCATGATGGTGATTAAATCGTTTCAAATTCAAGAAATGAAAAAAACGATCGATCAAATCATGGGTGTCAGGGTGGGGCTCATTGAAGATCTCAATCAAAAATTCAGCGACTCTAGCATCGAAATTGATGAGAAAACAGGAGCCTTGATTTTCAATACGGATATCCTGTTTGAGTATGACTCCGCTGTGCTGAAGCGTGAAGCTTTTACATTTTTGGACGAATTCGTTCCAGCTTACTTGGATGTGCTCCTAGAAAATGGATATGAGGAGTATATTTCAGAAATTATTATAGAGGGGCATGCGGACAAGGATGGCACCTATTTGTATAATCTAGAACTTTCCCAGCAGCGGGCGTATAGTGTCGCAGAATATATACTAAGTAGTGAATTTCCGTATAAAAACATCCAGGGGCATCTCAAAACAAAACTAACCGTAAATGGGAGGTCCTTTACCGATGGGCGCTCAGACTCTGATGGAAACTACAACGGCCAAGCCTCCCGAAGAGTCGAATTTAAATTCCGCCTCAAAGACCAGGAAATCCTGGAGAAGACAAGAGAATTATTGGGGAACTAGAAGGGACGCGGCCTTTGGCCGTGTCTTTTTTTGGATTGATTCCCGGTTTCTGGTCCATTTTTTGTGGGAAACAGGGACAGGTCCTGTCCCAGATATTCTGTCTTGGCTGCGCTTGTTGTACATGCTCAGGTGGAAACAGAGTGAGGCTCAATTAGAATAGTTTTATGGAATTTAGTCGTTATCGAAACCATTTTTCCCTTTATTTGGGTTTTGTGAATGAAATTTTACTACCAATCTATCTAAAAGCATACGCAATTCTTGTTTACGTTTGCTTTTATCGCTTTTTTCCTTAAAAAACATACGAAAATGTATAAATTTTACAATTAATATCTCTTTTCAGTTCACTTTTCCCTTTATTTGGATTTTGTGAATGAAAATATACTACCAATCTATCTAAAAGCATACGCAATTCTTATTTGCGTATGCTTTTATCGCTTTATTCCTTAAAAATGATACGAAAATGGAGGTTTTTTACAATTATTGTCTCTTTTTAGATCATTTCTCCCTTTATTTGGATTTTGCGAATGAATAATACTACTAATCTATCTAAAAGCATACGCAATTCTTTTTTACGTATGCTTTATCGCTTTATTCCTTAAAAAACAATGCGTAAATGGGTGTTTTTTGCATATTTTGTACCTTTTCAAATTATTTCTCCCTTTATTTGGATATTACGAATGACTTCGTACAGCAAATCTATTTAAAAGCATACGCAATTTAAAGTTGGGACAAGGGACCTGTCCCCGCGACCCACCCGCGACCCCAAAAATCGGAAGCTAGTCCTAGGATTCTCCTAGGGCTTTCCTCATGGTGGAAACTTACAACTAATTCCCTGTGTCGATTCTTGTAAAATATAGTAGAATGGTAGGTAGAGAAAAAAACAGAGATAGATGTAGGGAAGAGGAATAATAGTGAAGAAAGTCATCATCGGATTGGTACTGGTACTAGTGGCGTCCTCGATATTTTTTACGAGGGAAGCATTTTCTGATATTTTACAAGAAAGCTACGCTTCTATTAAAGAAGTCGTGATTGGGAAAATTGCGCTTAGTAAAGAAAACGATGGGGAAGTATTGCCGGAAAAAGTAGAGGCACCTGAAACCCAAACAGCTGGTGAACAGACAGAAGTAGTGAATCCAGAGGATGTAAAACCAGTCATAGATCCAAATGATCCATTTTTACTCCTAGTCAACAAAGAAGTAGGAGTGTTGGATGCAACTTATGTGCCGCAAAACCTTGTTGTGCCAAATGTTGCTTTTTCAACTTCTGTTTCAGAACGTAAACATATGGTAAAAGAAGCGGCCGAGGCGTTGGAAAAATTATTTGCACAGGCGAGTGCCGACGGAATCACTCTACATGCACAATCTGGCTATCGTTCGTATGCTACACAACAAGTCATCTATGAATCTTATGTACGTGGATATGGTGAATCCGAAGCTACTACCTTCAGTGCAAAGCCTGGGCAAAGTGAACATCAAACAGGTCTTGCGATGGACGTGACGAGCGATAGTGTAGACAACCAGCTTGTCCAGGAATTTGGTGAAACGGTTGAAGGCAAATGGGTGGCGGAGCACGCAGCGGAATTTGGTTTTATCGTCCGTTATACTTTAGGAAATGAAGACATCACTGGTTATATGTACGAGCCATGGCATATTCGCTACGTCGGTGTCGAACATGCAAAATATATCACAGAACATGAAATCACATTAGAAGAATATCTTGGAGTTGTAGAATATTAGATTGAAAGAGCTCATTTTGGGCTCTTTTTTCTTTGGTGCATAGACTTAAATAGCAAGTTAATAAAAATGTCAGGAACCCATACTAGAAGGGTGCCTGACATTTAGATACTAGCTTACACTGGCCTGTAAATTTGATTTTTCAGATTTTCTCGCACTATTAATTTGTCTTCGCAATATCAATACAAATGCGAAGAACGCGAGGATAATACATATTGCACTGTATAAGAACACGGCTTTGAACCCTGCATTTAGGGAGATGAAACCTAAGCAAATTGCTCCAAGTCCGCTACCAAGATCTTTTGCCGTAAAAAACGTCGAATTCCCTGCGCCTCTTCGATCGGGTGGACATAGCCTGATCATGACAGCATTTAAAGCTGGTTCAACAAATCCCAACCCTAATCCATAGAGGACGCCTGTTAGAATAAAGTCCCCGAGTGAAGTGGCGTAGGCTAAGACTACAAATGATATCGTCATAATCACTAAACCAGGGATTACCACGATGGAGCTTCCATGTTTATCTGCCAATTTACCTCCCACAATTCTCGTTAATAATAGTGAAAAGGAATACACCGTAAAATATAAACCAATGTCTTTAATCCCTAAGGAAAGGGCAAAGGTTGGAATGAAAGTTAACGATGCGCCCATTCCAACATAAACAAAAGCGGTTACTAAACCGGTTGGCAGTGCTGTTTTTTCAAAAAGCAATTCGGAGATTTTTCGATTCTTTTTTGTTGATTTTATCACTAGATGTGGATTCTTTTTTTCGTACGTCATAAACAGGCTACAAATGATCGAAATCAATCCGATCAAACCGGCAACGATGAATAGAACCTGATAATTATACTGTTGAATTAAAAAGATACTAAGTGCAGGCCCGATTGCAGTAGATAGTGTATTTGCTAACCCAAAATACCCAATGCCTTCTGCTAATCGCCTTTTTGGTACAATATCCGAAACTACAGTACCGGAAGCATTGGTAGTAGCACTGAACCCTATACCATGTAAACTTCTCAAAATAAGCAGTAGACTAATCGAAAAGGCTACAACATACGAAAGAGTAATAAATGCTGCGATCACAGCACCAGTTATGAGGACGATTCTACGGCTCTTTTCATCTATTAATTTACCAAAGTAAGGTCTAAAAAGGATCGCTACAAACATGAAGAAACCAAAAAGCATACCTGAAATCGAATTATCGCCGCCTAGGTAGATTGCGTATAATGGCAGTCCCGTCATTAGCATATTGTTGGAAATTTGAGTAGACATCGCATAAATAAACGCGAGGAAATAGTTTTTTGTCCATAATTTATCTGAGGTGTTCTGTTGTTGTTGCAATTAAAATCCTTCTCTCTTTAAATTAGTGCTTTAAATGGATTATAACAGCTTTATAAAGTTAAATCTTAACATACGTAGTCAATCGTATAAATCTTGTTATAATAAACATAATCAAACAAAAGAGGTGACAGCATTGGATATCACACTATCACAGAAGATGAATGAATTTGGGGAATCGATTTTTAACGAACTAGCAAACTATAAGAAACAGAAACTGCGTGAGGGGCATGAGATGATTGACTTAAGTGTGGGCAGCCCAGATTTGCCGCCGCCTCCGTATGTCATCGATGCGTTGACTAGTCATGTACAAGATCCTTCATTATATGGATATTCTTTAACGGGAACCGATGAGTTATATGAAGCCATTTCAGTATACTATTCAAACAGATTTGATGTTTCGGTACATAAGGAAAATGGGGTCTTAATGGTTATGGGTTCTCAAGATGGACTTGTCCACTTTCCGATGGTTTTTGCTAACCCGGGTGATGTAGCTCTTGTGCCAGACCCTGGCTACACGGCATATGCAGCTGGTATTGCACTTTCAGGTGCAACACCTTATGGAATGCCACTTAAAGAAGAGAATGGATTTTTACCTGACTTGGATGCGATTCCTGACGATGTTTGCCAAAAGGCGAAATTGATGATCTTAAACTTTCCGGGCAACCCTGTACCAGCACTGGCTACAGAATCCTTTTTTAAGAAGGTTATCGAGTTCGCGAAAAAACATCAGATTATTGTCCTCCATGATTTTGCCTATTCGGAGCTATATTATGAAGAGAAGCCGATTAGCTTCTTATCAGTAGAAGGTGCAAAAGAAGTTGGAGTTGAATTTAACTCGCTTTCAAAAAGCTTTAATATGGCGGGCTGTCGGATTGGATATATAGTCGGAAACCAGGAAATCATTGCAGCTGTAAACCGACTTAAATCAAATCTCGATTATGGTGTTTTTTTACCCATCCAAAAAGCAGCGATTGCCGCGTTACGTGAGACGTCAAGTTTCAGTGAAGAACTTCGACAAACGTACAAAGAACGACGTGATATTTTGGTAAAAGGCCTTGCTGAAATAGGTTGGCAAGTTGATTCACCAAAAGCCTCCATGTTTATTTGGGCGAAGGTACCGGCTGGGTTTACCTCCACTGATTTTACTTATCATCTAATAGATAGAGCAGGAATTGTCGTCATTCCAGGGAATGCTTTTGGTCCAAGTGGCGAGGGCTATGTGCGAATTGGACTTGTTCAAAACGAAGCAACATTAGAAAAGGCTGTCCAGCGATTAAAAGGAATCTCACTGTTAAAATAGAGAAGGGTAGTATTTTAAGACTCTCAGCTATCAAGGCGAATCGAATTCAGGATTCGTCTCATTTTTATGTAAAATATTGGGTAATATAAATGTATTACTAACTCAGGAGTGTATTGGATGCACCTTATATATAACGTAATGCTCCTTTTGGCTGCAATAAAATGGGGTGATTGGAGAGGATGGCGAGAATATTACCCAACGATTTTATTCTTTATTATGGGGGATCTTTTAAAAAATTTCTTGTTCCATGATTACTTGATTTGGACTTATCAGGAAACGATTTTTGCTCAAAACATCCTATCGAATCATACATTTATTTCTTTATTAATTATGTTTGTTACATATCCTTCCACGACTCTTATTTATCTAGGTCGCTTTCCTGAAGAGAAATGGAAACAGTTTCTTTGGATTGGATTGTGGGTATTCATATATGTAGGTATCGAATACATCAATTTGGATTATTTCCATTTGATCAAACATCATCATGGTTGGTCGATGGGATGGTCGATCCTTTTTAATCTCGTTATGTTTCCAATGCTAAGACTTCATCAAAAACGACCTCTAATGGCTTTGGGGTTATCGGTTATTTGGATAATTTTTCTGTTAAGTAGGTTTCCAATTCCATTGGAATACCTTAAATAAAATCTAATGCAACTGAAAAAAACGGGTCAGCCGTGTAGGAATAGAACTAAGAGAAGCTATTAAAAGCTTCTCTTTTTTACATTCTTACGTCCACCACATCTCCCCAATTGACTCCTTCACCATAACCGGATTAAGAGTTTGAATGGCTTTTTTAAATCCTTCATCAATGGACATTAATCCATCCTCATGTTCAATACTCACGACGTAATCATAGCCAAAAAGACGAAGGGTGCTAATCATATCAGCCCAAACCTTAGCGACATGACCGAAACCGACTGTCCGGAAATACCAGGAACGGTTCTGCATTTCATGATAAGGAGTCATATCTGTTAAACCGTTACGGTTTGTATTTGGTTGATCGATAGTCGTATCCTTCGCATGGAAATGATGAATTGCGTTCTCACGTCCTAGTATTTTTATAGATTCTACAGGATCAATACCTTGCCACCACATATGGCTTGGATCAAGGTTTGCTCCGATTTCTGGACCGCATGCTTCCCTTAAGCGTAGGAGAGTTGCGGGTGTATGAACGGAAAATCCGCCATGTAATTCAAGCCCAATTTTCACATTATGCTCTTTTGCGAATGCAGCTTTTTCCTTCCAATATGGAATGATTTTTTCTTCCCATTGCCATTTTAAAATTTCTTGGTACTCATTTGGCCATGGAGAAACTGGCCAGTTCGGGTATTTTGCATGTTCATGGTCACCTGGACAACCAGAAAATGTATTTACAACAGGGACACCAAGCTGACTTGCTAATTTAACCGTTTTCATAAATAGAGAATCTGCTTCGTTTGCGATGTGTTTTTGAGGATGAAGAGGGTTGCTATGACAACTTAAGGCGCTAATGATAAGCCCTCTAGTTGAAAACTTCGCTAGAAAATCCTTTTGTTTTTGTTCATTATCAAGTAATTCATCAATCTTACAGTGAGCATTACCAGGATAACCACCCGTGCCTAATTCAACTGCTTCAATGCCTTCTGATGCGACATGGTCAAGCATATCGTCTAAACTTTTATCTGAGAATAGGACTGTAAAAACCCCTAACTTCATATATAATCGTCCCCAATTCATTATTTTTGTAATCCGTTACATCTCATTATAGCAAAGAAAATAAAAATTTGAATATATAAAATTATTAAAATATAGGTTAATATTTAAATATTGACAAAAATATTGAGAATACCTACAATCATAATTGTAATCGATTACAAGACTTTATCATAGATTGAAAGTGGGGACCATAAATGGCAAATATTCAACAAGTAGCTCAAAAAGCAGGTGTATCCGTTGCAACGGTTTCAAGGGTCCTTAATAATGCTACGTCTGTCAGTCCGAAAACAAGACTAAAAGTTGAAAATGCAATCAAAGATCTTAATTATGAACCTAGTATGTTAGGAAGAAATCTTCGGAACTCCGAAAGTCGACTGTTATTAGTATTACTTCCAAGTATCTCAAATCCCTTTTACACAGAAATTATCAACGGGATTCAAAATACAGCCATTACCAACAACTACAATATACTTCTATGCGAAACGGACTCCTATCCACAACGAGAAAACATCTATTTTAATATGATTAAGAATAAATTAGCTGATGGTGTCATTTCAATGGACCCGACAGTCAATATGCACAAGCTAAATGAATTAGCGGAGAATTATTCTGTTATTCTTTGTAGTGAATATGAAGAGGGCGGTAGTATCCCTTATGTAACAATAGACAATGAATTGGCAGCTTATCAGGCTGTTAAGCATTTAATTAAGTTAGGTCATGAAAGAATAGCGCTCATCAATTCCGATGAAAAGTTTTTATATGCGAGACAACGTCGAAATGGGTATGAGCGAGCTTTAAAAGAGTTTAATCTTCCAATCCGTGATGAGTGGATTTACCACACGAAAGAACTTGAATTTCAAAATGGTGTTCAGGCTATGAGGGTCATGTTTCAATTAGCGGAAAAGCCCACAGCTGTTTTTGCCGTTTCTGACACACTGGCGATTGGAGCCTTAAAAGGAATTAATGGAAATGGTTTACATGTTCCAAATGACATTGCTTTAGTAGGTTTTGATAATATTAGTTTCTCGAACATGACGAATCCAACCTTAACCACAATTTCACAGCCGATGTATAAAATGGGGAGTATTGCAGTAAACATGCTGATTAGTAGCATTCAAGGAGAAAAGGTAGAAAGTGTTGTCCTCGATCACGAATTAATTATTCGTGAGTCAACAATGGGATAGGATTTCCTACCTTCCTTAAAAAATAGGAAAGAGGGAGGTTTTCAATCATGGGTATAAAAGTGGGTATTATCGGGTGTGGTTCCATAGCTAGACATCGACACGCACCCGAGTATAAAGCAAATCCGCTTGTTGAAGAAATTATTTTTTATGACCGTAAAGGTGAAAGAGCCCTGAGCTTGGCTAATGAATTTGGAGGGCGAGCTGTAAAAACAGTTGAAGAACTGCTCGACGATCCATCCATTGTTGCGATTAGTGATTGTTCTTCTAATGAAGCCCATCATATCAACACTACCAACGCGTTATTAAGTGGGAAGCATGTTTTATGTGAAAAACCATTAGCCATTAATGTGAAGTATGCGGAGGAAATCCTAGAAGCACAGCGGAAATCCGGAAAAAAATTAATGGTTGATCATAACCAACGTTTCACAAAAGCACATCAGAAAGCGAAAGAAATAATAGATAAAAAGGAACTAGGTGAGGTACTAACTTTCAAAACCTCGTTTGGTCATCAAGGTCCTGAGAACTGGGGAGTAAACAAATCAAACTCCACTTGGTTTTTTAAAAAGGATCGCTCTCATTCAGGTGTTGCAGGTGATTTAGGAATTCATAAAATTGATTTAATTCATTACCTATTAGATGACGAAATTGAGAATGTGCATTCTTTCTATGGTGCTTTAGATAAAGTGGATGAAAATGGAAACCCGATAGAGGTATGTGACAATGTTGTCTGTGCATTAAGAACACAGAAAGGGCGTTTGGGAACAGCCTCGTTTTCGTGGACGTATTACGGTTCTGAAGATAATTCAACGATTATCTACTGCCAATTGGGGATTTTAAAAATTTATCATGATCCTAATGCGCCACTAATCATTGAAAAAAGGGATGGCACAATTAAGAGGTATGATCTAGAGTCCATTCAGACGAATGATAACCAAACGAATACAGGTGTTATTGATGCTTTTATCGATTCAATCATAAATGATGTAGAGCCTCCAGTTACTGGTGAGCAAGCAGTTGCTTCTCTTAGAGTTGTTGAAAAGATACTTGGTTCATAGATGATACGTAAAAACTGTAACACCAAGCTAGTTTTACCTCTCTGGAAAAAATGAGAATTATTACCTAAAATTAATTGACTGAATATTGTTTATCTTATACTATAAATGTAACGGATTACATGTTAAGCATTCCTTATTAAGTATTCAGTAGCGTAAAGCTTGTACGATGTGTTCTTAATATGATTTGTAATCAATTACATCTTAAGTCAATGGAAATTGACGTTTCAGTGAAAAAATCCTTCGAATATCTTTCCAGATTACTAGGTTAAGAGGGGGAAACGATGAAACATATTGGGCTAGTTGGTTTGGGATTCATCGGTAAGACACATTTAGAAGCTTACGATCATATCGAAAATTGTCAGGTAACGGCAATATGTACACGAAATAAAATAGAAGATTTTGAACTTCTTCACACCTATAATGGGTCTTTTGTCACAGATTACGAATATTTATTACGTAATAAGGAAATAGACGTCATTGATATATGTTTACCAACCTTCCTACATGAAGACTATATTATCAAGGCAGCTAGGGCAGGCAAACATATTATCTGTGAAAAACCATTAACACTTACACTAGAATCAGCAGATCGAATTATTCATGAAGTTAATAAAAATGGTGTCAAACTCTTTGTCGGTCATGTTCTCCGCTTTTGGCCGGAGTATAAGACAATTAAAATGCTAAGTGAAACTGACAAACTGAATGATATTGAGATTGTTCATGCAAAGAGATTGGGGCAGATTCCTAAATGGAGTGATTGGTTTTTGCATCCCGATAAAAGCGGTGGAGCCCTATTTGATCTACACTTACATGATATTGATTTCGTCCATTATTTAGTAGGCGAGGTTGAATCCGTATATGCGGTTGGAAACAAAAACAAATATGGTGCTTGGGACCACGTCATGACTACGCTTATCTTTAAGAATAAGAGTAAAGCATTCGTTGAAGCTTCTCAGCGTATGACGACGGGCTATCCTTTTACAATGTCATTACGAGCACAAGCGGCTCAAGGGACTCTAGATTTTAATTTGATAGCTGGTGAGAATATTGAACATATCGATAAGGGCACTAAACAACTCTTTTACTACAATCGCGAGGGAAAGTCAGCAGTTACCTTTGAAAAGAGCGATGCCTTTCAAAATGAATTATCTTATTTTTTAAATTGCATAGACAAGAATCAAGAAAATACTATAGTTCCTTTAAATGACGTACTCTACACATTAAAACTACTTAAAAGTATAGAAGAATCGTTAGAATCAGGAAAACAAATATATATGTAGTTTACCACTTTACATACAACAGAGATCCTCACAAAAACCCACAACTTGATTAACTCCTAGAAAAGAAAGCGCTTCTATTTACTAGTAAAAACTTTGTGGTTACGAAGGTTTCAATTTATTAATGAAATAAATAACTAGTTAAAAACGAGGGGGTTATTTTTTATGAAAAAAGTATTACGTTTAGTATCGCTGCTAGTTTTACTATTAATTCCTGTACTGAGTGCGTGTAGTAATTCAGAACAAACAGGCGACAAACCAAGTGGGGATTCGGGAAAAGATTCAGGTGATAAGCATAAGATTGGTATTTTGGCACCAGCTGTTACACATGGATGGGTTGCAGCAGTTGCATATCATGCGGAAGCCCGAGCAAAGGAACTTTCTGGTGAGATTGAGTACCAGATTCAAACAAGTAGCAATGCAGCTGAAATGACTTCACAATTAGATGATTTAATGACGTGGGGGGCAGAAGCTATCGTAGCATTTCCACAATGGGAGGGTATGGAAGTACCTATTCAACGTGCATTAGATGAAGGAATCAAAGTTGTAAACTTTGACATTGTCATTGATGCAGAAGGTGTTTATCGAGTAGCGGGAGACAACGAGGACATGGGTGTTCAAGGTGCAAATTACGTTGTTGAAAAGATCGGTAAAGAAGGAAATGTCGTTATTCTAGAGGTACCTTCCTCAGGCTCTGTTTCTGAATTGCGTAAGAAGGGATTTGTTGAAACCATTGAAGAAATCGCTCCGGATATTGAGCTTCACACGTATGCAACTCAGTTTACAAGAGAAGATGGATTAAAAGATTTTGCGGATATTTTAACAAGCTTAGATAAAATTGATGCGGTCTATTCCTTGGATGATGAAACTTCCATTGGTGTTTTACAAGCAATTAAAGAGGCTGGAAGAACAGATATTAAAGTAGTAACCGGCGGCGGTGGTATGCAGGAGTATTTTAATCTGATGCCTGAAAACGAAGATATCTGGATTCAGTCTGCTCTATATAGCCCGGCCATGGTAAAGGATGCTGTTGATGTTGCACTTAAGGTATTAAAAGGTGAAGAGGCTGAAATGGAAACCATTATTCCTACAACGATTGTAGACAGAGATAATTATAAAGATTTCCTCGATGAGGGTTCACCTTACTAAGAAATAGAGCTCGAGGGCTATGGCAACACTGCTATAGCCTCTCTCTTTTACCTTTTTTGTGAGCTTTGTAGTGACTTTAAAGGTTTGGAAGTGATGACGTGTTAATTGAAATGAAACAAATCCGAAAATCCTTTGGAAGCAACCATGTACTTAAGGTTGTATCTTTTTCCTTAAAAGGCGGTGAAATCTGCGCATTGCTTGGGGAAAATGGGGCAGGAAAATCTACGTTGATGAATATTTTGGGTGGAGTTTTGCAAACGGACTTTGGCTCTATACACATTGACGGGAAACTAGTGGAATTTGCTACACCAGCACAATCACAGGATGCCGGAATTGCCTTCATCCACCAAGAGCTCAACTTAATCAACGATTTACCAATCTATGAAAATATGTTCCTTGGCCGAGAGTTGAAAACAAAGAGAGGTAGCTTGGATTTAGAAAAAATGTATCAAGAAACAAAAGAGATGTTTAATAAAATGAACGTAGATCTTGATCCGAATAAATTGGTTCGAGAACTTGATGCCTCCTATAAACAAATCATCGAAATATGCCGGGCAATGATGACAAATGCGTCGATTATTATTATGGACGAACCGACTACTTCTTTAACAGATCAGGAAATTGAGCGAGTCTTTTCGATGATGAGAACCTTAAAGGATCATAATGTCGGTATTATCTTTATTTCACATAAATTAAATGAGGTTATGGAAATTTGTAATCGCTATCTTGTGCTTCGTGATGGTAACTTGGTGTCTGAAGGTAATGTCAGTGAAGTGACAACGAATGATCTTGCACGATATATGGTGGGACATGATGTGAGAACAGAATCTCTAATCAGAGAGAAGAAGTTAGGTAATGAGATTCTACGTGTTGAAGGAATAACTTCTAGTCATATCTTTAGGGATATTAGCTTTTCAGTTCAAGCGGGTGAAATTGTCGGTTTTACAGGGCTTCTCGGTGATGGACGTAGTGAACTTTTTCAATCTATTTTTGGAGCAGATGAGATTACATCAGGGAAGATTTTCCTTAACGGTAAGGAAGTAAAGATAACGAGTACGACGAAAGCAATCAAGGAAGGAATTGCCTATTTGCCACGAAATCGCAAAGAAAATGCCATTATCAAGGATATGAACATTTTAGAAAATGCTTCAATCGTTACTTGGCCTACGTTTTCAAAGCGGGGAACGATTAATACAAAAAAGCATCAGGAGATTTTTGAAGAGCATAGAAAAGCATTACGATTGAAAATGGGTGACCTTACTGACAGTATAACGAGTCTCTCTGGAGGAAATCAACAAAAGGTTGTCCTAGCAAAATGGTTGGCTGCTAACCCAAAACTTCTTATCTTGGACAATCCTACCCAAGGTGTTGATGTTGGGGCGAAGGAAGATATCTATGACATTATCTTAAAACTAGCTGAAGAAAATATTGCAGTTGTTGTTCTTTCCAGTGAAGCGAAAGAAATCATACGCGTCTGTGATCGAGCAATCGTCATGTATCATGGTACCATCCAGGGGGAAGTCGCTGGAGAAGATATGAATGAGCATTCCATCATGAGTCTTGCTACGGGTGGGGACTTAAGTGAGGGAGAGGTGAGCTAAATGAAGCCAAGTATCGATCAAACAACAATCAAGAATAAGAAAAACTTTTTGGAATGGTTTAAATATAAATGGTCAAATGACCCACTATTCAGTATCGCAATTGCATTAATCATTATGGTTATTTTACAAACATTGGTTTTAGGTTTTGATTATGATTCATTTGGAGAATGGTTTCAGTCGTGGATCAATAACTGGATTAATATTTTACGCAATAATGCAGGGACAGCGATTGTTGCTTTAGGGATGACCTTTGTTATCATGACAGGCGGAATTGATTTAGCTGTTGGTTCAACCTTGGTTGTCACTGGCGCCTTTTCGATGATGCTACTAGATACGGGTACAAAAGGGTTTCTGGGAATGATGGGAATCACAGGTGCACCTGCATTTATCATCACAATTCTACTGGTTTTACTAGCAGGGTATCTATTAGGTTCACTTATCGGAGTTAGTATTACAAAAGGGAATGTTCCTCCGTTTATTGCAACATTAGGAGCTATGATGATTTTTAGAAGTGTGACACAACACTTCATGCAAGGATATAATCCTACTGTTCCAGTTGAATTTTTACAAATCGCAAGCTTTAAAATTGGAAACTATATGATTATGCCAATAATCTATTGGGCGATCATTGCCTATATACTTTACTACGTATCGAAAAGAACAACATTTGGAAGACATATCATTGCGGTTGGATCCAATGAAAGAGCAGCTAAGCTTTCCGGTATTAATGTGGAAAAAGTAAAACTAAAGGTATATGCCCTTATGGGGCTACTTGTGTCCATAGCCGCAATCATCCAGGTTTCAAGAATTGGATCAATGGACTTTTCGAATGCAGGAAGAGGAATGGAAATGGATGCAATCGCTGCGGCGGTTGTAGGAGGAACAAACATGATGGGCGGAAGAGGATTCATTCTAGGAACGGTCTACGGGATGCTAATCATTGCCGTCATGAATAACCTTCTTAACCTATTCGGGGTACCACCATTTTTAAGGGAAGCATTTAAAGGTGTAATTGTAATTGCCGCTGTTTTATTGCAGAAAAAAGAAAAAACGTCATAAGATGATATTTATCAAGTGCATTTCTTTTTAAAGGAGAAATGCTTTTTTTATTGAAATATTTTATTATGGGAAGTTTAGGAAATGAGAGGTTTCTAAATGAAGACGAAAAATAAGTTGGTTCGAATGACCAAGGTTCTTTCGATGGCTTTTATGATTTTTAGTAAAATCTACTGGTATAAGATTCGTAGAAAGCCACAAGCTGAATGGGATAAACTTTGGGAGCAGATAGGTACAAAATTTCGCAAAACGCTTTTTGAATTAGAAGGTTTACTAATTAAGGTTGGACAAATATTAAGCACCAGGGCTGATCTGCTTCCCAAACCTTTTATTAAGCAAATAGAGGATCTAACAGATAAGGTTCCTTCTTCAAATTGGAGTGATATTGAAAGAATTCTTAACGACGAGTGGGATCGTCCTATTTATAGCATTTTTCAATCAATTGAGAAAGAGGCAATTGCTTCTGCGTCCATTGGTGAAGTATATCAGGGTGTTCTTAAAAATGGAGCGAAAGTTGCAATCAAAGTCCAAAGGCCAGATATTCAGTCGATTTTAAAAACGGATTTCCGGTCGTTAGCGATCATTATTTGGTTTGCTGATCATTTTGTACCAGTTCCGAAGGGGTTTATTAATTTCAAGGTCCTATTTAAAGAAATAAAACAAGTAATTGAGCGAGAGTTAAATTATACAAAAGAAAGACAAACACTTGAGTCCTTTTCCGAGCGGTTTAAGGATATGTACAATGTCAAAATTCCAATGGTCTACCCAGAGTACAGTACTTCAAAGGTTCTTGTCATGGAATGGGTTGATGGTATAAAGATATCAAGTATCGAGGATATCCAATCCATTGACCGGAAAAAGATTGCCCAGAGTTTAATAGAACTTTTCCTTCCACAATGGCTGGAACCAGGTATGTTTCATGCCGACCCTCACCCTGGGAATGTTCTGCTATCAAAGGAAGGGAAAATCATCTTACTTGATTTCGGGATGATTGGGGAAATTTCGAAAAAAGATGCGAAACAGTTTCAAGGTTTAATTGAAAGCTTTCTTACCAAGAACTATTCAAAAACGGTTGATTGTTTATCACAATTAGGATTTTTATTGCCTGAGGCTGACCATCGTACAATGGAAAAGCTGTTAGAGGAATTGATGTCGTTTGAACTGTCTCAATTAAAGGAGATAGACCTTATTGCCTTTAAACGTGACATGAATGATATCATTCAAGCACTACCGATCCAAGTCCCAACACGATTTATCTTTTTAGGCCGATCCTTTGTAGCAATTGAAGGGATTACTCTCAATCTAATCTCAGAGGATGATATAGTGGAAATTGTAAAACCAGTGCTCACGAGCTGGTTGAACAAGGAAGGCAATCAGAAATGGTCATTGGTCTGGCAATGGATTCAGGCACAGCCAGTGTTTAAGATTTTCCATTCAGTCCAACAGTTTTTGCAGTTACCTCAAAAATTAGAGGATTTGAAGGAAATTGAACAAAGAAGAGAATTCCAATTTACGATTTATGAAACGAATAAAAAGCATTTATTTCAGTTGTCTTTATTTGGCATTGTAGGAATGGCAGCCAGTATTTTTACTTCACATTTAATTTTGCTTTATCTTTCTGGTGGACTAACAGCAATCTCAGGTATTGGATATTTTAATGTTACACAGAAACAGAAAAAATGGATGAGGTATATGCATGAAAAACGGAGATGAAAAAGGAGTGTTTCTTTTGTCTGAAATTGATGAGTTAAAATTAAGCAAACCAGCATTACGTGCTTTGCATGGAGCGGGATACATCATGCTAGAACAGTTCACAAAGCTGACTGAGAGAGAAGTATTGGCTTTACATGGTGTGGGTCCGACTGCCATTAGGGAGCTTCGATTAGCGCTAGGGGAAAAGGGACTTGCTTTTAAAACAGAAGCGTAAAATAGAATCGCGAGGGTTATCCCCCGCGATTTTCATGTTCTACACTTTGTTTAGTTTGATTGTACATGTAACGAATCATCTTCATAGTTCTACTACCTTGAATCATGATGATAATCGTATAAATTGTTGTTAAGATAACCGCAAAAATCCCAATATAAAACAATGTTGTGATTTTGGTTGCTCTACTAATCATATCAAACCTCCAATTAGTTTAGTCTATTTGTAGCTTTTACGACTTAGATGAGATTATCCGTTTTTCATTGAATTGTTCTTCACCCGCCTAATTTGTTTGTGTGATACACTATTAGCAATTGGCTAAAAGGGGAATTCAGAATGTCTGAAACTATAAAAAAACCAAGATTAGTAATCATTGCAATCGCATTGGGTGCGATTTTAAATCCGCTTAATACCACGATGATTACAGTTGCCTTACCTTCGATTCAGCACGATTTTACGCTTTCTTCTAAGGATATTTCGTGGTTAATCGCCTCTTACTTCATTGTAAGTGCTATTTTTTTACCCATTATCGGAAGACTCAGCGACCATTATGGTAGGAAAAAAATCTTTCTCATCGGGTTATTGCTCGTTTTACTATCATCTGTTTTAGCACCCTTGTCACAAAACATGATGACATTACTTGGCCTGAGATTGATTCAAGCCATTGGCACTTCTGCCCTCTATCCTGCAGGGATTGGAATGGTCCGCTTGTATATTAAACAAAATCAAAATCGGGTAATCGGAACATTGGCGGTGTTCGCAACAACATCTGCTGCGTTTGGACCAACAATTAGTGGACTGCTCATTCAATATGGGGGCTGGCCGGTTATTTTTTATGTGAATCTCCCAGTCATTTTCCTTTCCGCATTTTTAACCGTGTTCTATATTCCAAAAGACGAGCCAACAAAAGGGACCGCTTTTAAGTGGGACATCATTGGGATGCTGTTATTTAGTGCATTCATCACGAGTTGGATGGTCTTTTTGCTATCATTGGAAGGCGGATTTAATATAGGGTACTTCGTCCTATCACTAGGATTATCTGTTCTTTTTTATATATACGAAAAAAAGAAAGCAGACCCGTTAATCAATGTTGTATTTTTGAGAAAGAATCCGACTATTTCCGTTGTTTATGCGCAGTACATTTTATCAACATTGATATTCTTTTCGATCTTGTTGTTTACACCGACTTATTTGCAGGAAGTGATCGGTTTAGGTTCGGAATATACAGGATTGATGATGTTGGCGCTATCGGTATGTGCCATGATCACAACGCCAGTTGCAACAAGATGGGCAGAAAGAGTAGGGTACCGAGTTCCATTGCTAGTTGGGGCAGCAGTGGGCATTGTAGGAGTGGGATTCCTGTTTGCGACTACGAAAAATTCCTCATTGCTCTGGATAATCATCGTATTAGCATTGTTTGGAATAAGTAACGGACTGATGAACATTAGCCTCCAAAACTTATTGTATAGTTTTATCAGCGTTGCTCAATCGGGAATCGCCTCGGGTCTCTTAATGACCTCAAGGTTTATCGGGAATATTTTAGCCTCAAGCATATACGGGGTTGTGTTTGCCGTTGGATTACATGATAGTAGTAAAAATTCGATGACAATCGCTTTATTGGCCGTTTCGCTGCTTATCATACCTGGAATGCTTTATGTAACGAATCAAAAAGTAAAGACGGAACAGTGGTAAAGGAAAAGCCATCATGCAGCAGGGGCATGATGGCTTGTTTTTGTGTTACAAAATAATACCAAGTTAAGAAGGATTCTCGCTCTTTTCCACGAACTATTCAGTTAGGCTTTTTTTAAGTTCTAAAAATGCTTCAACTGAGTCATCAAGTAGCCTTTCTCGATTCTGATCTTCGTTGACATCTGTATCAACTTCCATCTCAGACTTTAAAATGCCATATGTATCATTTGGATCAAAAGAGTTTTGTTTGTCTTTTGTCATATGCATTTCACCCCTTAAAGGTAGTGTAGGCAATTGAGTGAAATATACTCTACTTTCTTATAGGGCGTTCAAGTGTTAAAATTTCGTCGTCAAGAGAGGCGAACTGTTGGTCCACCACCGCTTTCACGTCATGTACTGCAGCATTGTAAATATGTGGTGCTAGTTTTTCTTTGACAAAATGTAAAACTTGTTCTGCCGCAAACTCGCTGATTTCTTCATCTCTTTCTAACGAGAAAAAGGCTTGTATGTCCGAAATCATCATTTGCTGTTGTTCTTTCGATAGCTTAATAAACAATCAAAACACTCCTATTCTATAAAGGTGGAAGCATGATGAAATTAAAAACAATTTTAATTATCGTACCACTGCTTATTGTTTTACTATACAGTTTTACATATGTTCCTCACAAGGTTTTTGATATCAATCCCGATGAGGTTTCAAAAATCCATATTGTAGACGGAAATTCTGGATACAGAATGGATATTACATCCGAACAAGAAATCAACCGTATTATTACGAATTTAAATGAAGGGACCTTTAAAAAAGGAAAGCTTTCAGCTGGTTATATGGGATACCGCTTTGACACAACGATATACGATACAAACGGAGAGTCCATGAAGGAGTTGATCATAAATTCAAGTGACACCATTAGGTATAAAGGGTTCTTTTATACATCTACTGATACGGAACTTGAATACGAGTTCATTGACGAGCTAGTTGAAAAATCAGTGAGTAAACAAGAAAATCAAAACCAAGACTAAACGGTAAAAGAAAAAGGATGAGCTGCGATAGCTCATCCTTTTATAATTAATAGATTCGGTCACCATTAAAGATTGAGTTCTTAACGATCACATAATCAACGTGGCGGATGGAATCTAGTTTCGTTCCTCCAGCATAAGAGATAGAAGACTGAAGGTCTTGTTCCATTTCTTTTAGTGTATCTTTTAATGAGCCTTTGTGCTCTACATAGATTTTCTTACCTTCAACATTCTTCTTTTCACCTTTTTGGAATTCAGATGCTGAACCGAAGTATTCCTTAACTAGCTTACCTTCGACTTCTGTTGTTTCACCTGGTGACTCTTCATGTCCTGCGAAAAGGGAACCGATCATGACCATTTTTGCACCGAAGCGAATTGATTTTGCGATATCACCATGTGTACGGATACCACCGTCAGCAATGATCGGCTTAGTTGCAGCCTTTGCACACCAACGAAGTGCAGCTAGCTGCCAGCCGCCAGTTCCAAAGCCAGTTTTAATTTTTGTGATACACACTTTACCAGGGCCAATTCCAACCTTTGTAGCATCAGCTCCAGCATTTTCTAGTTCTCTTACTGCTTCTGGAGTACCAACGTTACCAGCAATCACGAAGCTTTTTGGTAAATGCGCTTTTATATGTTTAATCATTTCAATCACTGAATTCGAATGACCATGTGCAATGTCAATTGTAATAAATTCAGGTATAAGATTTTCTTCAGCAAGTTGTTCAACGAAAGTGTATTCCTCAGGCTTCACTCCAACACTGATAGAAGCGATTAAACCGCGAGATTGCATATCCTTAATAAAATCGACACGTTTTTCTGGGTTGAAACGGTGCATGATATAGAAATAGCCATTTTCAGCTAAAAATAATGCGATGTTCTCATCTATAATGGTCTGCATGTTTGCAGGGACAACCGGAAGTTTAAATGTGTGGCCACCAAATTCAACTGTTGTGTCACACTCTGAACGACTGTTAACAATACATTTTGCAGGGATTAACTGAATATCTTCATAATCAAATACATTTTCCATTTTAAAAACACTCCTAAAACCGAATATTATTTTCTTGGTTGTTCAATAATGTTCGTACATTAGATAATTTACATGATTTTTAAACCGTTGTCAAAGCTTTTTTAGTATTGGCATACGAACTAACGAATAACCATGAAAAAAAGCCTACGTTGTACGCAAGCTTGTACTATAAAATATCATTCAATTCTGAATCAGAATAAACGGAGATTAAGATTACAGCCTTCGTATCTCCAATGTTTTTTACGAAATGCGGGACACTTGCATTCCAGCTGAAAGAATCTCCCTCTTCAACAATAACGGAATCTTCCCCTTGTTCAGCAAGAATTTTTCCTTGTAAGACCAAATGGCATTCTTCCCCTTCATGGGCGTTCGGCTCTCCCATTGATGCACCAGGTGGACATTCGACAATCATCATACGAAGCCCGCCTTTAGAGGTGAGGTGTTCTACTTTTAAATTGTTAAAGGAGGTAGTCGTTCTATCATCCTTACGAACAACACGCATATGTTCTTTCTTTTCTAATAATAAGTAGGGAAGTGGAATTTCAAGAAAATCAGCGATTGTTTTTAGTGTATTAATGGATGGAGACGTATTATTGTTTTCAACATTACTAATAAAACCTTTAGATAGACCAGTGCCTTCACACATTTGGGCGATTGTGATTTTTTTTCGATTTCGTATCGCACGAATTTTTGTACCAATATCCATAGCTTTACCTCACATGTTTTCTAGTATGAAACTTTCTTTAATAGTAGCAAAAAAAATGTTGACAAGCTACTAGGTTCCTTGTTATCTTATAAACAACAAATATTCATATTAGAAAACAAAACCTGTATAGGTTTTTCTTTTTGTCCGATAGTTTCTTAATAAGAATATTTTATCTCTATATGTAAATACCGCGCTGTGAGGAAACTTTTAATAAGTAAATAACATAAAGGAGGGGAACATTACTTGAATTCACCATTTACCTATGAACTGCGCCATCCTTCAACAATTGATCCTGATAAAAAATATCCTGCTCTATTTTTAATGCATGGTATGGGGAGCAATGAACAAGATCTTCTTTCGTTAGTAAGAGGGTTGGAGGATACTTTTTATATATTTAGTATTCGTGGGCCATTAACACAGCCACCAGGGTATGCATTCTTTACAATTGAGGGTTATGGCAAGCCACACAGAGAGGTATTCGACCAAAGCATTGGTCAACTTAAAAATTTTCTTGAATATGCTTCGCAAAATTATCCAATCGATCAAGATAGCATCTATTTACTAGGATTTAGCCAAGGAGCAATCGTTTCAATGACTTTAGGGCTTGTCTTAGGAAATCGTATTAAGGGCATTGTTGCATTAAGTGGGTATATTCCTGCCTTCGTTAAAGAGGATTATGATATACAACCCGTCGAAAACCTTTCAATCTTCATTTCGCACGGGCAACATGATCCTGTTCTTCCATTTGAATGGGGAGTAGAGAGCGAGGAGTTTTTTGAAAAGGAAAAGGCAAGTGTAAGTTTTCATTCTTATCCAGAAGGACATACAGTTTCATTACAAAATTATCGTGATTTCATTGAATGGATCACAAACATTATAAAAAATGGGGGAAATACAAATGGAAAATAAATTTGAATTAGGTCAATTAATTATAAGAGTTGTTTTAGGGATTACGTTTTTTATTCATGGGTTAGATAAGTTCCAAGGTGGAGTTGAAAATACTGCTGGCTGGTTTGAGAGCATAGGAATCCCTGGTGTTGCGGCTTATGGTGTAGCAGTTATTGAACTTGTTGGAGGAATTATGTTAGTTCTTGGCTTATTTAGTCGAGTTGTTTCGATTCTTTTTGCTGTAGTTATGGTTGGTGCCATTGTAAAAGTAAAACTTGCAATAGGGTTTCTAGGTAACGGTCAGATGGCAGGTTATGAATTAGACTTAGCGTTTCTTGCAATGGCTGTGATGCTTGCGATAACTGGTTCTAAAGCATTTGCTCTTGACCAACTTATTGGTAAAGGAAAAGAAAATAAGACAACATCAGTAAACTAATGTAAATTATAAGGTTTTCAAATTAGAAAAAACATAAATAGTATCCACTTGTGAATCGTTTTTTAAGTAAAATAGCGACTAAAGCATACGCAAAGAAGAAATGCGTATGCTTTTTTTAGTTTAGCAGTATAAAGACATACGCAAAATCCAAAAAAAGGTAGAAATGAATTCATAGGAGATAAAAATTGTAAAAGTTTTCCATTTCTGAATCGTTCATGGTAACTTCGTCTGTTAAAACCTCGATACCGAGCTTTTCCATTTCTTCGACAATTTTTTCATCATCATTTCCGTAATAATCATGATTTCCAAGAGTAGCATATACTCCAAGTGGTGCCTTAATTTCCATCATGGTTTTACCCATCTTCTCCTTTAAAAAGGGCTCAATATGATCGTCGATTAGATCTCCAGGGATTAACACGATATCTGGACGAGTTTCTTCTACTAAATGGACGAACCTTTTAAGATGGTTTTCACCAACGATACTACCAAGGTGAAAGTCGGAAGCCATTAAGATTTTTAAATCGTCCCGATCCGAATTTTTGTTTATCGAGACTTCATAGGTTCTCTCAACAGGACTCCATGCATAGTACGTCCCGAAACCCAAAATAAGGATATACACCAAAAGTACACCAAAGCCAATTACGCGAATACCTTTCTTTTTAAATAGAAAAAATAATAGAATTGCGATTGGCATAAGAATGAGCCCATAACCTGTCAGTGTTAACCAATAATAGCCAATTGTTTGTAAGATTGCAGAGGAAGTGGAGTAACCTACAAAAATGCTTAATGATAAAACGAGAATAACCAATATGTATGTCTTTTTATGTCGAAATAAAAATGAGTGTTTGAGCCATTTCCATCCCATATACCCAAAAAAGAAACACATACCACAATAAACTAAGAGAAATAGGAAAATTGCAAGAAGAAACATAGTTCGAATAGCCCTTTCCAAATAAAGTAATTCCTATTATAGTAGTATAATTGAAATAGATTGTTTCGTCTTTGATATTGCTCTTTTTTGTAAAGGAAAAGTGGTCATAATTTTGAAGGATGTAACGTATTTTATAAAAGTTTGTAAAAATGGTGTACAGGCTAGAGTGTAAGGGGATACATAAGTTGCAAGAAAATTTCGGGGTTTTTTAGGACTCTTGACTTTTTAAAGAAACGTAGTAAAGTAAGTGAATGTACCGCAAATGTAAATTTTATTACGTATGTTAATAATTTGTTCATAATTACTTGATAGAATGGTTTTTGAGTTTTCGTAGAAGAGAATATAATTTTTTTGTTTAAATTGAAGGTAGGTGCAATCATGAAAAAGAACATTCTAAAACGTGGTCAAAATATCTTCACTAGCTTTTTTGGCTTTTATTTATTAGCAGTGTTACTCCTATGGATGAAAACATATATTTCACAATCAACTGAATTTAACTTGAGTATTGATAACTCATTACAGACGTTTCTATTAGTATTAAATCCACTTGGATCGGCTTTATTTTTCTTAGGTTTATCATTTTTGGGTAAAGGGAAAAAGAGATATAGAAGACTGCTTATTATCTATTTTCTAATGTCATTCCTTTTATACGCAAATATTATGTATTACCGATTCTTTAGTGACTTTATTACATTGCCAACATTGTTCCAAACACAAAACTTTGGTGATGTGAGTGGAAGTATAACTTCACTTTTAAAACCATATGATTTCTTGTTCTTTGTTGACTTTATTGTATTAGTAGCACTTGTAGTCTTCAAAGTGATTAAGGTTGAAACGACAACAAGCTTAAGAGGAATGAAAGTGGCTGCCTTATTCGCGTTTGCGATTTTGATTTCAGCTATTAATCTTTCTCTTGCCGAGGCTGATCGTCCACAGCTATTAACACGTGGATTTGACCGCCACTATATTGTGAAATATCTAGGTATGTACAACTATACTATTTATGATGCTGTTCAAAGTACAAAAGCTTCAACGCAAAGAGCGTTAGCAGACAGTAATGACAGTATCGAAGTGATTAACTATACGAAAGCAAACTATGCTGAACCAAATCCGGAGTATTTTGGAGTAGGTAAAGGGATGAACGTTATTTACCTTCATCTTGAATCCATGCAAAACTTCTTAATTGATTACAAGTTAAATGGGGAAGAAGTAACACCGTTCCTTAACTCATTAACTAAAGAAGAAAATACAATGTATTTTGATAATTTCTTCCATCAGACAGCTCAAGGTAAGACTGCTGATGCTGAGTTTATTCTTGAAAACTCAATGTATGGTCTTCCGCAGGGTTCAGCTTTTACAACAAAAGGCATGAACACATATCAAGCGGCCCCAGCGATTCTTGGTCAGCAAGGCTATACGTCAGCAGTGTTCCACGGTAACTCAGGAAGCTTCTGGAACCGTAATGAAATTTATAAGTCATTTGGCTTTAATCACTTCTTTGATTCAAGTTTTTATCAAATGAATCCAGAAGATCTTGCTGAATATGGATTAATGGATAAGCCATTTTATGAGCAGTCTGCGGATTTACTAGATACATTACCGCAGCCATTTTATTCAAAATTTATTACAGTAACGCATCACTATCCGTACCGCATTAGTGAAGAGGATGCAACCATTGCGCCTCATACAACAGGTGATCGTTCTGTTGATGGTTATTTCCAAACTGCACGTTATGCAGATGAAGCTTTAGAGCAATTCTTCAATGACTTAAAAGAAAAAGGATTATACGATAATTCGATCATTATTATGTATGGTGACCACTATGGTATTTCTGAAAACCATAATAAAGCCATGAAGCAAGTCCTAGACAAAGAAGAAATCACTGCATTTGATAATGCATCCCTTCAACGGGTACCATTGTTTATCCGTGTTCCAGGAATGGAAGGTGGGGTAAACCATCAATATGGTGGTCAAATTGACCTTCTTCCAACACTTCTACACTTGCTTGGAATTGATACAAAAGAGTATGTTCAATTCGGAACGGATTTATTATCACAACAACATGATCAAGTTGTACCATTCCGTAATGGAGATTTCGTAAGTCCAACTATTTCATCAGTCGATGGTAAGTTTTATGATTCTACGACTGGAGTTGAGATTGCAGAGGATCAATTAGATACTGCTAAGAAACTTCAAGACATCGTTGAAGAAAAATTAGCAACTTCTGATAAAGTTGTAAATGGTGACTTATTACGTTTCTATACTCCACCAGGATTTGAACCGGTTGATCGTTCAGATTACAATTATTTAATTGATGAGGAATCAGCTGAATAATAAGTATAAAGCTACCTAAGGTTCGTTCTTAGGTAGCTTTTTTGATGGTAAGAGGGAATTTTGGGGCAGTATAGAGGATATGAGACTACGTCAATGTTTTGATAATTGTAAGGAGAAGTCGTGATGAATAAGAGTAAACATTCAGGTGACCGAAGATACAAGGTTGCCAAAAAAGAGGCTATTCTTGGGATAGGACTAGCGGTTCTTAACTTCCTATGGTGGTTTGGCTTTGCATATGGCTTAGGGTCAAAGCCAGTAGAAGAGTATACATATATTTGGGGTTTACCTAGCTGGTTTTTTTACAGTTGTGTGGTTGGGTTTCTAGTTGTTGTTATGTTAGTCATCATTCTTGTAAAAAAGGTATTTAAAGAGGTACCGTTTGATGATAACGAGGGGGGTGACTCCTTATGAATTGGGAAGTATTGATCCCTTTCATAGCTTTATTAGTGATTATTTTTATTGTTGGTATATATGCTGCAGGTCGCTTAAAAGAGAGCGCGGGATTTCTCCAAGATTATTTTCTGGGGAGTCGGGAGCTAGGTGGATTTGTTCTTGCGATGACAATGGTTGCTACCTACGGGAGTGCCAGTAGCTTTATTGGTGGCCCTGGTGCTGCTTACACGATGGGGCTTGGATGGGTACTACTAGCCATGATTCAAGTAGTTACCGGTTATTTTGTTCTAGCGGTTTTAGGGAAAAAATTTGCGATCGTTGCACGAAAAATCAATGCTGTAACTCTCATTGATTTTTTAAAGGAACGCTACAATTCGAAGTGGGTAGTTTTGCTATCGGCAAGCAGTATAATTATCTTTTTGTTTGCGTCAATGTCCGCCCAATGGGTTGGTGGGGGAAGATTAATTGAATCGTTAACAGGTTTGTCCTATACGAGTTCATTGTTCATTTTTGCTCTTTCCATTTTAATTTATGTCACGATTGGTGGATTTCGAGCTGTAGCTTTAACAGAGACGATACAAGGGATCATCATGTTTATTGGGACCTTAATCATCCTAATTGGCACAATTATCGCTGGCGGTGGTGTACCAGCGATAATGAAAGAACTTATATCCGATAATCCAAATCTCGTATCACCGTTTGGGCCTGATGGCTCCCTTACTCCATTATATTTATCATCATTTTGGATTCTTGTAGGGATTGGAGTTGTTGGATTGCCGCAAATTGCGGTCCGAGCTATGTCGTACAGGCATTCAAAGGCAATGCACCAAGCGATGATTATAGGAACCGTCGTTGTCGGATTTATTATGCTTGGGATGCATTTATCTGGGGTATTCGCAAGAGTCATTATTCCGGGGGTGGAAGTTCCTGATACGGTTATGCCATTGCTTGCAATGGAGGTATTACCGCCCTGGCTAGCAGGAGTTGTTCTTTCTGCACCGATGGCAGCGATTATGTCTACCGTTAACTCTTTATTATTAATCGTTGGTTCTTCGATTGTGAAGGATATCTATTTGAATTACATAAAACCAGATGCATCGGATCTAACAGTTAAAAGACTAAGTATGTCAGTTACTGGGCTGATTGGTATTCTTGTCTTTTTATTAGCAATTAATCCTCCTGATTTACTTATTTGGTTGAATTTGTTTGCGTTTGGAGGTCTTGAAGCTGCGTTTATCTGGCCGGTCGTACTTGGATTATATTGGAGAAAAGGAAATAAATACGGAGCCATTTCTTCTATTCTCGTAGGGGTAGGAAGTTATATTCTAATCCATACAATTTCACCAGAACCATTTGGTATGCATTCAGTTGTCCTGCCAGTGCTATTCTCACTCATTGCGTATATTGGTGTGAGCTTATTGGTGAAGGAAAATGACCTCGAACATTTACGAAATATGGATGCGAAGTTTTATTAATCGGCAAGTGCCTGAACTTGTCGATTTTTCTATGATGTCCGAATGCTGTTCAATATGATACGATTTGAACAAAAGAGACTAGCTTAAGGGAGGTTTTGCGCTTTGAAAAATTTGAAGATTGCGTCAATACCCGGGGATGGGATAGGAAAAGAGGTAGTACCTGCAGCGATAGAGGTTTTACATGCAGTAGCAGACATACATGGTGGAATAAAATTTGAATTTATCGAGTTTCCCTATAGCTGTGAGTATTATTTGGAACATGGTGATATGATGGCACCCGATGGTCTAGAACGATTAAAGCATTTTGATGCCATCTTCCTTGGGGCGGTTGGAAATGTGAAACTTGTTCCCGATCATATTTCCCTTTGGGGGTTATTAATAAGGCTTCGTCGTGAATTTGAGCAAGTGATTAACCTTCGACCTGCAAAGCTTTTAAAAGGGATTCGTTCACCCCTAGTTAACCCGAAGGACTTTGATTTACTTGTCGTTCGCGAAAACAGCGAAGGGGAGTATAGTTCTGTTGGAGGTAGAATTTATAAAGGAGAAGATGAAATAGCGATTCAAAATGCTATTTTTTCAAGAAAGGCCACAGAACGGGCAATGCGCTATGCGTTTGAATTGGCGAAGAAGCGAAACCAACATGTAACCAGTGCGACCAAATCAAATGGAATTGTCTATTCGATGCCATTTTGGGATGAAATATTTCAGGACGTAGCGAAGGATTATCCTGAAATCAATACTGACTCACAGCATATTGATGCTTTGGCAGCTTTCTTTGTGACTCGTCCAGAACGTTTTGATGTGATTGTTGCAAGTAATCTTTTCGGCGATGTTTTAACAGATCTAGGTGCTGCCATTATGGGGAGCATTGGCGTTGCACCAGCTGCCAATATCAATGTGAATGGAAAATATCCGTCGATGTTTGAGCCTGTACATGGGTCTGCACCAGATATCATTGGGCAAGGGATCGCAAATCCAGTTGGTCAAATATGGACAGCGAAAATGATGTTAGACCATTTTGGTGAAGAGGAACTTGGCTCGCTGTTGTTAAGTGTTATTGAGAGTGTAACAAGTGATGGCATTTATACACAGGATCTCGGCGGGACTCATACGACGTCTGAAGTTACAACCGAGATCATTGCAAGATTAAAGGCATTATAGAAAAAAATTTGATGTTACTTAATTAAAAACCCCCATACTTAATGGGGGTTAACCGCGATAAACACTCTCACATGAACCTGCCTGTGGTTCATAATAACAATGGTCTTTGAATTGTCCTGCAAATGGTTGACCGTACCATGTAGGTGGACAAGGAGCATATGGATTAAAATACCAAAGAGAATACTTTGAAGGATGTTCGCGCCAAAAGGTTAAGGTTTGCCTAGCCAATTTTCTTTCAACCTCTCTTGCTGGATTATAGAACAGGTTCCCTTTTTGTACCGCTTCAAAGGAATAATTTCCACCTTGTACTTGAAAAATCACTTCCCTTATTGTTCTTACATCTCTAAAATCTAAACAATCCGCTACAGCTCGATTGACAATGACGTTACCAACCATAAGCATGCCTTGTCGACCTTCACCTTCAGCTTCTGCCCTCATCATCCTTGCTACTAAATCAACGTCCTTGTCTGTATGTTTTACTCTTGCCATTTTCCATCACCTCTACAAAAATTGTATGAAAACACCCTCAAAAGATGTCGGTTTTCCATAAATTTAAACCTAATTTTCAAACAGATATCCAATGGTTATCAAGGATAAGCTATTTTTTGATCAAACTTCTATAAAAATAGTAAATCATGAAACTTTATTGCTATAGTTATCGTAAATATGTCTAATACGATTTATCATAAGGAGCTGCTAGAAGTGATTGATGTAAAATTAGAAAATCAATTATCCCCTGATTTTCCTAAAATACGACTACTATCTGAATCGATTACGAATATGATCGGATTTATGGTTCTGGGATTCTTGTTTTGGTTGAACTATTATTTTACCTGGCCAACTTGGGCGTTTTGGATTTTAATTGCTCTTCTTGCGTTTGCCATTCTCGGAACGATTTGGTCTTTTATTGAACCCCAATTGCTTTATCGAAACTGGAGTTATCAGTTTGATGATGAGTTCCTTCAAATGCGTTATGGAGTACTAACGAAAGAATGGGTGACTGTGCCAATGACGAAAATCCAGTCGGTTTCGACAAGCCAGGGTCCCATTTTGAAAAAATATCAGGCGCGTTCCATTAAAATCGAAACAATGGGCTCATCTCATACAATACCTGCTTTGGAAGAGGGTATTGCCCTGGAATTAAGAGAGAGATTAGCAGAATATGCAAAGTTAAAGGAAGTAGATGAATGATGAAATATCATCCACTTGGTATTGGTTTTAAGATCTATCAACTAATAAAGAACAACTTCATCTTGTTGGTACTTTTGTTTGTTATCCAAAGAGATTCAGAGTCTTGGTACTTTGTGTATGGAAGGTATGCGTTTTTAGTATTTGTATTTTTGCGATTACTTTACATAGTGGCTAGTTGGTTTGTGGAAAAATATGAGTGGAAAGACCGTACATTCCATATTCATAAAGGGCTTTTTGTGAAGCGTACAAGCACCATTCCGTTTTCCAGAATCCAAAACGTAACTCGAAAAACCACCCTCTTTCATAAAATCGTTGGTCTAACATCTCTTACGTTTGAAACGGCAATGGACGGGGAGGACGATTCCATCCATTTCGACGTACTATCAAAAAAACATGCCGATTCTCTAATTGACCTCGTTCAGCCTGGTAAGCAACAGGCGGGAGCGCTTAAATTTGAACATGTAGAGCGGATTCATGATAATCATGAACTGGATTATGCAGATGAAGAGTCATTAGAAAAATACGATGAGAATGTACTGGGATACGTAGAAAATGAACAGCAGAATGTTCTTGATAAAAGACGTCATGTTCATTTTACGCCAGAAAAAAAGGACTTGTGGAAGGCTAGTTTTACCTCCCTAAGCTTCCTAGCTATTATTCCAATTATTTTTGCCGGGCTGGATACGTTAAGACCGTTCTTACCTGATACAGAAGGAGTACTTCAGGTCTTGCTTGCAAGTAAATGGCTGTTTGTTATTGTCCTGATTTTTGCGATCATTATTGCCGTTACATTTGGTGTAGCTCGAACATTTATCCGCTATGGAAGGTATGAAATTTCTTCAGATTCACGATATATTTACATAGACCGAGGGGTACTTGATGAAAGTTATTTTGCGATTGAAAAAAAGAAAATTCAAGGTCTAGAAATAAAGCAGACGTTGATGAAGCGAATATTTGGGTTAGCGGAAGTCAAATTAATCAGTTCTGCCAATCCAAATAAAGGCGATGAATCCATCAATGTGAACTCACTTTATCCATTTTTACCTCTCCAAAAAGCATATGATTTAATTGAAGAATTGCTACCGATCTATCAGGTGAAAACAAGTAAATTAGAAAGGTTACCACGCAAATCGTTGTGGGTTAAATTACTGAAACCAAGCTGGTTATGGCTTATCGCAACAATCGGTTTATTTTACTTTAAACCTGAGTTTTTTGGGATTGAGCAAATCTGGTGGATCTTATCTGTTGTCTTACTATGCTTCATTATATTGCAGAGGTTTCTTGATTATCATCATACGAGATATGCCGTGAATGAGGCACAGGTACAATGGTGGCATGGTGGACTAACCAGTCGCATGTTTATAACGAAACGGAGATATTTGATTGAAATGTCTTACTCTCAATCGAAATTGCAAAGTCTTTTCAAAGTTGCCTCGATTACAACGATGAATCGTTCAACTCCAACACATATTGAGACTATTGATGATATTCCATTACCGTTTGCTCAAGCATTTGAAAAATGGTATTTGAAGCGTCGCGAAGATGTCGATCTTGTAGAAGAACGTAATAGCAATTTGGAATCATAAGCCCTATCATTTGCTATCTATTTCCTAACTTGTAATAATAAAGGAAATGGAAAAGAAAGGGGCTAGATTGATGAAAGTTTGTGTAGTCGGTGCGAATGGTCAAATTGGAAAACAAGTGGTGGAGCTTCTAAAGGAAAGTAGTGAGCATACACCCATTGCGATGGTGCGTAAACAAGAGCAAGTAGCCCATTTTGAGAACGTAGGTGTCGAAACCGTTTTGGCAAGTATTGCAGATAGTGTTGATAAAATAGCAGAAGCCATTACAGGCTTTGATGCGTGTGTGTTTACTGCAGGCTCAGGTGGACATACAGGTCCTGATCAAACGTTGCTAATCGACCTTGATGGTGCGGTAAAAACGGTTGAAGCGGCAGAAAAGACAGGCGTTAAGCGCTTTGTGATGGTAAGTGCGTTAGGTGCGAATCAACGTGAAAAATGGAATGAGGCAATTCGTCCATACTATGTAGCAAAACACTATGCTGATCGAATTCTTGAACAAAGTGATTTAACGTATACAATCGTTCGACCTGGGGGCTTGTTGAATGAAGAAGGCACTGGGAAGGTTGCAATTGGGGAGAATTTGACAAGAAATACAATTCCCCGTGCGGATGTAGCAAAAGTGATAGTAGCTTCCTTATCTGAGGAAAATACATATTATCAATCATTTGATCTTGTAAGTGGAGAAATTCCAATTGTAGATGCATTGAAAAATGTAAAAGGTGATTAAAGGAGACGCTTGCGACGGTTTGGTCGCAAGCGTTTTTTTACCTGTCAGCAGGAAACTTTAACCCGATTTGCTTGCGGGCTTCGTCTAATAGTTCCATGACTGTAATCGAGTTTTGATGCGTGTTTACGGTCGATTCTAAGGAACCATTTTTAATCAGTTCAATAAATTCTTTGGTTTCATAATACATAGTGTGGTGCTCCGGGAGGTTAGAGATATCTTCAACTCGACCGTCCCGATAGCGGATTTCTACTTTTTCAGGTTCTGAAATTTTATCGATGAGAATACTGCCTTTTTCACCTTGAATTTCTGAAGGGATGTAGGAGTTCGTGATTTTTGAAAACATCACCGTACCTTCCATGTCCGTGTAATGGGCAAGAATACCGCCTTCACCATCGACACCTGACTCGAGCATAAGCCCACTTGCTTTGATTGAATCTGGTTTTCCGAATAATTGCACCATCGGATAAATACAATACACCCCAATATCCATTAATGAACCATTTGAAAATTCCGGTTTAAAGGCATTCAACACTGTTCCTTCTTTATACGCATCATAGCGGGATGAATATTGGCAATAGCTCGCAAAATAACGACGAACCGGTCCGATTTTATGTAAGTTCTCCCGAATGCTTGAATAGGAAGGGAGAAAGCCTGATTTGAGCGCCTCCATTAACAGCACTTTATTTTCCTTTGCTGCCTGAATCATTTCCATAAGCTCTTTCGTGTTTGAGGCAATTGGCTTTTCACAAAGAACATGTTTTCCGTGTTTCAATAGACTAATTGCATGAGAGGCGTGAAAGGAAGTAGGACTTGCTATGTACACAGCATCTACTACATCAGATTGCGCCATTTCTTCAATTGAAGTAAAGGTGTAAGGTGCAAGGTGTTTAGTGGCAAACTCCTTTGCGCGCTCATCCGTTCGTGAATATACAGCGGTTAATGAAAATTCCTCAATTTCCTTTGCTGCTTCTAAAAATGAATCTGTAATCCAGTTAGTTCCTATAACTCCAAAACGAATCATAAATTTTCCTCCAAAAGTAAAGCATATATATTCATTATATCAAACATGCAAATTTATAAAAAAGTGATAAAATGGGAGAGCACATAACTTAATTCATCAGAAGTCACAATATACTGAGATTAATGCAGAAAGAGTTACAAGGTGGTCAAACCGATAATGAATAAAGTTATAGCCTCCGGCGGATGCCACGATTTTTCAGAGGTAATTTTTCGAGCAGTAAGTTCAAAGACTAAGAACGCCACATCGTGTGGCAACGTCTTTATGACCCACTTCCTGTGGGCCTAAAAATCGGGCGCAAATACGCCAAGGCGTATTTGATAGAAGAATAGGGATGAGAATTTTGAAAGTTTTTTTTAGTTCAATACAATGGCTAGCCTTTATCATTGCTAGTTCCATAGTCGCACCAATTGCGATTGCAGCTCTATATGGAATGGACCCAGTTGAGACAGCGAGTTTTGTCCAAAGGACCTTCCTCGTATTAGGTTTATCCTGTTTAATACAAGTGTATTTTGGACACCGTTTGCCGATCAATGAAGGACCTGCTGGCTTATGGTGGGGCGTATTTATTATCTATGCAAGCTTGGGTCCGACGTTATATGGTTCAGGTGAAGAAACACTTCGGGCGATTGAAGCAGGTATTTTGGTGAGTGGGATTCTTTTTATGTTCTTAAGTATCTTCGGGATTATTGATCGACTGTCGAAATTATTTACGCCAGTTGTAACAGGCACTTATTTAATTTTACTTTCGCTACAATTGAGCGGTTCTTTTTTAAATGGCATTTTCGGTGTTGGTTACCGTGGTGCAGAGACGGTTAACTTAAAAATCGCCGGTATTTGTTTATTTATTATTCTATTTACCTTTGTTTTTGCCGAAAAAGGACCTCGAGCTCTAAGACAATACTCCGTTTTAATCAGCTTGGCCCTTGGTTGGATTATTTTTGCTGTGCTTGGATTAAATGAACCAACCAAAGTTACGTCAAATAAATGGATAGAGGTACCTGAAATCTTTCCTTTCGGTCAGCCAATCTTTGATAGTGGAATGATTACGACCTCAATCCTTGTGACGCTGTTGCTTTTAACCAACCTTATAGCTAGTGTAAAGGTCGTTGAACAAGTGCTTCAATCACAAAACGTATCATTAGAAAAAACAAGATTTCGTCCAGCTGGCTTTATGGCAGGAATTAACCAAATGTTAGCTGGTCTCTTCTCAGCGGTCGCACCTGTTCCGATATCAGGGGCTGCGGGATTCATCGCCACTACGAAAATTAATACTAGACTCCCATTCATTGTTGGAAGCTTCATCTTGGTCGGTATTAGTTTCCTTCCGAAAGTGATGAATTTTGTTTCAGGCTTGCCTGCACCAGTGGGGTATGCAACGGTATTTATCATTTTCGCTAACCTTATGCTACCGTCTTTAGCGATGTTTGAAAATCTTGAAAACAAATATCAATCCAGACTGATTATCGTTTTTTCGTTATTCGTTGGGGTAGGGGCGATGTTTGTACCTTCAGAAGCGTTTACGGATATACCGCCTATTTTAACTTCAATCTTGAACAACGGTCTTGTGCTTGGAACGGTTGTGGCCGTCTTGATTGAACAAACCGTTTCAAGACTTGGTTCTAAAAAGAAAGAAAGAGTCTAGTCGGAAGTGGTAGAATTATGCTACTATAGAGAAAAATCTGTTAAAAGTAAGGGAGTTTGTCATACCTTACTTTTAACTTGTGTTTCATAGTTTACTAGAGGTGAATGAATGGATACGGTAAAAATGTATACGGCTTTTACAAAGAAAGCCTTTATGAGATCAGCTGCCTATCGTTTTGACGTGTGGACAAGGCTGTTTTCAAATATCATCTTTTTGTTAATGTGGATGTCAATTTGGTATGCACTTTATGCTGGCAAAGAAGAGGCGAGTGGAATCTCCTTAACGGCAATGCTTACATATGTTGTTGTCAGTCAGTTTTTAACGGCAGTCAATGGTGCTGGAACACCGTTGTGGGAACTGCAAGAAAAGGTTCGTACAGGAGACATTGCACTCGAACTTATGAGGCCATTTGATGTACCACTACGTTATTTATTTGCTGACTTTGGTAGTGTAGCTTTTTATATGCTGACTGCGCTTGTCCCTTTATATGTTCTCTTGTTTTTCTTTGTTGATTTAAGCCTGCCGACATCATGGATGACGTGGATTTTATTTATTATTTCCGGGTTTTTAGGATTTTTAATTCGATACTGTATTGAGCTGACATTTGGATTATTTACATTTTGGCTTATTGAAACAGGAGGAATAGAGGATATCTTCTATTTTTCTGTATCCCTTTTATCGGGTTCAGTTATTCCGTTGTGGTTTTTCCCGGGTTGGTTGCAAACGTTTGCAACGTATTTACCATTCCAAGGGATTTATTTTATTCCAAATGCGATTTTTATCGAAGAAATTTCTGGCAAAGATGTGTTTATTTCAATTGGGATTCAGTTGTTTTGGGTAGCTGTGTCCTATGCAATCCTCCGTTTTGTTTGGCGAAAAGCATCAAACAAAGTGATTGTGCAGGGAGGGTAAAGGATGACAAAGATTATTGAATATGTTCGTTTGTATTTCCGACTAGTCGGAGCGGGAGTACGTGCCCAAATGCAGTATCGTTTTGCGTTCATCATGCGCATTGTCGGTATGGTCGCGGCCTACACGGGGACGGCGGTAACAATGTGGATCATGCTCTATCAATTTAAAGAACTAGGAAAATGGAATTTTTATGAGCTGTTATTTCTATTTGCGTTAGCTGTTCTATCATGGGGATTCTGTATTATCCTCTTTTTCCATTTTAGAAGTTTGGATACGTATATTGTGAATGGAACCTTTGACCGATTTCTCGTTCGTCCAATCAATCCATTTTTTCATTTTATGGCGATGAAATTTGATATTGGTGCTGCAGGTCAATTTATTTTTAGTATTCTTGTATTTATATGGGTCAGTAATGCCCTTGATATTCATTGGCAATTTGGAAAAGTCCTCTTTTTACTTGGGGCAATTATCGGTGGGATCTTGGTTCAAGGTGGACTGCTTGTTTTCATTTCAGCCATTGCCTTCTGGACGACGAAGTCAGAGCGCTTTTACTGGGTTGTGATGTACCCAGCTCGAAATTTAACAAACTATCCACTTGCTATCTATCCTAAGATTGTTCAATGGGTAACAGCATTTGTTGTTCCTTTTGGGTTTGTAAATTACTTCCCAGCAGCGGTTATATTAGATAAGGATACACCTAATTTTCCTTCCTATATCGGCTATTTTACACCGCTTGTGGGTATCGTGTTTTTTGTCATTGCATATTATGTTTGGATGCTCGGCTTAAGTCGATATAAGAGTGCGGGGTCGTGATTAAAGGGGGGATTGTGTCTTGGCCATAATTGAAGTAGAACATTTAAACAAAGAATTTAAAATTGCAAAAAGAGAAACGGGTTTTGTGGGGGCATTAAAAAGTGTCGTAAACCGCCAGTTTGTCACGAAAGAAGCGGTAAAAGATATTTCCTTTTCCATCGAGAAAGGGGAAATGGTTGGATATATTGGACCAAATGGAGCGGGGAAATCAACTACGATCAAAATGCTTACAGGTATTCTTGTTCCATCAAACGGCTCCATTATTGTAAACGGGATTGTACCGTATGAAAATCGTAAGGAAAATGCGAAAAACATTGGTGTCGTGTTTGGTCAACGGACACAGCTATGGTGGGACCTCCCGACAATTGAATCATTTGAATTATTAAAAGAAATATACCGGGTTCCAGATGAGCGTTATAAAGAGAACATGAATACCTTCTCGGATATTCTTGGCTTAGGCGAGTTTTTGAACACGCCAGTTCGACAGCTATCGTTAGGTCAACGTATGAGAGCGGATATCGCAGCATCCCTTTTACATGACCCTGAGATTTTATTTTTAGATGAACCAACGATTGGACTGGATGTTGTTGCGAAACAGAAAATGCGTGAATTTATACAGGAAATTAATAAACTTCGCGATGTGACGGTGATTTTAACGACACATGATATGGAGGATATTGAAAAGCTTTGTAAACGAATGATATTAATTGACCATGGCCAAAAGGTCTATGACGGTGATATCGCAGCAGTTAAGTCGCGCTTTGGAAAAATGCGGACGTTGATCGTTGATGTTGAGGAAAATGGCGTGGATTTACACGTTTCAAACGGGGAACTCATAAAAGAGGAAGGGAACCGTAAGTGGATTCGTTTCAACCGTGATGACTTTTCCGCTTCGGACGTGATTTCACAAATTACGCAAACTCATAATATTACTGATTTAACAGTGGAAGAGCCGGAAATTGAGTCAATCATCAGCCGAATTTATCAAGAAGGATTCACGAAGGAAGAAGTTCCTGTGAAAGTCTAGTATTTTGACGTATTTCAGCCCTGCGAAGGATAGCTTCGTGGGGCTTGTTTTGCTTTATGGCCGTTAATTTTGTGTTATGGCTGTTAATCAGATATTATAGCCGATAAACAGAACTTATAGCTGTTATTTACTAATTATGGCTAATAATTCTACTTTATGGCTTTTGCACAAAAAAGCCCCGAATCAGCTTCGAGGCTTAAATTATTATCTTAAAAAAACAAATACGCCATTCCAACAATAATTGGTAAGGTAATAAACGTACGTAGTAAGAAAATCAATACTAAGTCCAAGAAAGAAACAGGTAATTTTGAACCAAGTAACAATCCACCAACCTCTGACATGTAGATTAACTGAGTGATGGATACTCCTGCAATTACAAATCGTGTTAGATCATTTGGAATGTCTGCGCCAATAATGGCCGGTAAGAACATATCTGCAAATCCAATGACCATAGTTTGGGCTGCGGCAGCCGCTTCTGGCACTTGAAGAAGTGAGAGAATCGGTACAAATGGAGCCCCTAAATAGGTGAAGAATGGAGTGAACTCCGCTATAATAAGTGCGATTGTTCCGATTGCCATTACGACTGGAACGACACCCAGCCACATATCTAACACGTTCTGAACTCCGCCTTTTAACACTTTCGAAAAGTCTCCACTTTTTCTCGCTTGAATAACTGCTTGCTCCATGCCCCACTGAAAACGACTTACATTCGCCGGAATGTTTTCGTCCGCCTTTTGAGTAGTGCCTTCATAATACGTATCCGACTTCCTTGATAATGGCGGGATCCTTGGCATAATGATTGCCGCAACCAAGCCTGCAAGTAAGATTGTGAAATAAAAAGGTACAAACATATGCTCTAAACGCATTTGGGCTAAAATAACGACTGTAAACGTGATGGAAACAACAGAGAATGTTGTTCCGATGATAGCTGCTTCCCTTTTTGTATAATAGCCTTCTTCGTATTGTTTATTGGTAAGAAGGACCCCAACGGTTCCATCACCTAACCATGAAGCGATAGCGTCAACAGATGAACGTCCGGGTAATCTGAAAAGAGGACGCATCACCTTTGTTAACAATGCTCCAAATAGCTCTAATAAGCCAAAATCAAGTAGCAATGGTAAAAAGAGTCCTGCAAATAAAAATACCGAAAATAATACAGGAATCAGATCAAATAGCAACGTTCCACCAGTTGAATCTGACCAAATTGCGGATGGACCAACCTTGTATAACGTCATAATAGCGAAAATCGTTCCAAGAATTCGTGCAATTACCCATACTGGAGATACATAAAAGAGTCCAGATAAAAAGGGAGATTTTGTAATGAATGAAGGTTTAAAGAAAACGGTCAACATAGAAATAATCCCGGTAATTGTAATCAATGCCGTCATAATATAAGGAATTGAACCGCCTAATAACTCTTGAACAATGCCCGCCAAAATCGCAACCGGGATCGTGAAAGAATCTTTGTATTGGAACGGTACAATAAATAACATAATACCGATTAAAGATGGGATTAGAAATCTTAAATATTCAGTTATTGCTGGTTTTTCGTGTTGTTTCTGGATTGCCATGTTGTTTCACCTCAAATACTATTCAGAAAAAGTCACAATGATTACTTTATAACAATTTGCATAAAAATGCGAGGGATTTTTAAATAAAAATGCTTCCAAACGTATAAAAATACTATTCTGAAAAAGCGGTTAACTTTATTCAGTAGTAGTACCTTAACTTTTTATGTGGTTAATGAATGAAATTTGAGCAGCTCATTTAGTAAAGAATTCAAACAATGGCTGAATAAAGTTAAGCCTCCGGCGTATGCCACAGATTTTCAAAGGAAGTCTTTCGAGCAAGCTCGAAAAAATCTGGGCGCAAATACGCCTTAGCGTATTTGATTTTAATTACCAGCATATTTTTTAGCCTTCCCAACTCAAACTAAAACATATATGGGGATACTAAAAGAAAGGGGTGGATATTGATGAAGAAACGCCAAAAGAAGGACAATGCAACCATTGCAGTTGGAATGGACACAGAAAATGATTTACAAGAGGAAGCAACAATGGAAGAGATAGAAAAGGGCGATTACACACAGGTTACGACCTTGTCTTATGACGAAAATGATCCTAGCTAAAGAAGTCGTTAAGAAGCATATCACTATGGTGATTATGCTTCTTTTTTCGCTTGATGTTATACTTTCTAACACGATTAATCTAAAAATTTTAAAAAATAGTTGATTTCAATCTATATTTTAGATTAATATTAATAATCATATACATGATGTTATATTTTCTAACATTATATGTAATGTAAAATAACAGTTTGCTTAAAGGGGGAAGTTGAAAATGGACGTTTCTTATTTAATGAACAGTCTATGGGTAATGGTTGGAGCAATTTTAGTTATTTTTATGTTAGGTGGATTCATACTTCTTGAAGCAGGTTCAACCCGAATGAAAAATGCAGGGCATATCGCAGGTAAAACAATTTTTACATTCGGACTTTCGTCATTAGTGTTTTGGGCAGTTGGATTTGGATTTATCTTCGGTGGCAACGCAAACTTTTTTATAGGTTTATCGGAATTCTTTTATTCTGGAAAAGAACTCGATTTAGGTCTTAATTCATCTGTTTTCTTTTTATTTCAATTAGCATTTGCAGGAATAGCGATTACAATTGCAACAGGTGGTTTTGCAGAAAGAGCGAAATTATCAGTGTACCTTGTATTTACCATCCTTTTCGCAGCGATTGTTTATCCAGTGGTTGCTCACTGGATTTGGGGTGGCGGCTGGTTAGCGGAGCATGGTAAGCAAGACTTCGCGGGTTCGACGGTTGTTCATTTAACAGGTGCAATGGCAGCTTTTGCAGCCACGATTTTATTGAAGCCGCGTATTGGAAAATACAATAAGGATGGTTCATCGAATACTCTGTTTGGACATAACCAAGTGTATACAGCGTTAGGGGTATTAATACTTTGGATCGGTTGGTTTGGATTTAATGCAGGTAGCACGGTATCTGTAGATGCTGGATTCTTTGGATTCGTTGCATTAAATACAAATCTGGCAGCGGGAGCTGGGGTGGTAGCGGCATTATTCATTTCATGGATTGTATTAGGTAAATCAGATATTCCGACCATGTTAAATGGTGCATTAGCAGGGCTAGTTGCAATTACAGCATCTTGCGCATTTGTAGATACATGGGCAGCTGTGGTAATTGGTTTTGTAGCCGGAATTCTTGTCTTCTATAGTGCGCGATTCTTTGAAAAGAGAATGATCGATGACCCGATTTTCGCTTTATCAGTTCACGGAGCAGCAGGTATTTGGGGTACATTATCGACTGGATTTTTTGCAACACCAGAGCTTGCAACGGTTGGGCAGGCAGGATTGTTTTATGGTGGTGGATTCACGCAATTAGGCGTACAGTTCTTAGGAGTTGCTACATCAGGTCTCTATGCATTTGTTGTTTCCTTTATCATTCTTGCGGTTCTGAAAAAGGTTATGGGTGGTTTACGCGTAACAGAAGAAGAAGAAATTATGGGGTTAGACATTAGCGAACATGGCAGCTATGGATATCCTGAAGTTTTCTTAGCTAAAGAAGATAAGTTAAGTTCGTAATAGAAACAGCAAGCCCTCTAGCGATAGAGGTGCTTGCAATCATTATGTTTTAGGGGGTGAATGGATGAGCAAGAACAAGCAAACATATGAATCAATTAAAAATTTAAGGGAGAAGTTGATTTTCCAATATCAGATTGATGAAAATTCCTTAAACCATTTTCATGATAAGGTAATGAAATATATTTTTCATTTGGCGCTTGAGCAGCAGGTGCAAAAAATAAAAACTCCTCCCTGTGAATTTGTATGGTTTATTACTGGTAGTGGAGGTAGATTTGAGCAAGGGTATGTAAGCGACCAAGATCATGGGATTATTTACGCTGAACATACAAAAGAAGCTTCTCATTTTTTTAGTGAATTAGGAAAAGAGCTTTCTTATGGTTTATACAAAATTGGATATCCATATTGTGAGGGTAAAATTATGCCATCCAATCCTCTATGGTGTAACTCGGTAGAGGGGTGGCAACATCAGATTTCATTATGGATGGAAAGGGAAAGTTGGGAGGCCATACGTTATTTACAGATTTTTTATGATTCACGAGTTCTTGTAGGAAGTAATCAATTATTACGTGAGATAAAGTTCCATATGCTTGCCAATCAGGAGGTAAACACGAACCTGTTAACAAGGCATATGGAAAACATTATGTTTGTCAAAAAAGCGATGGGTCCACTTGGTCAACTTGTCGGAGAAGAAAAAGGAGAATACGTAGGATCTGTCGATTTAAAGCAGACTGCTTTTCTACCTTATGTAAACGCGATTCGAGTGCTTGCGATAAAGGAAGGCTTGTTAGAAACATCCACGATTGATCGTATTGAAGCTTTACTAAAGAGAGGATATCCCCCTGATTTTAAGGATTATCTTGAACATTTCAAGCTTTTACTCGCACTAAGGAATAATCTCTACAATCATTCTCAGTCTTACGAAGCAAGTCATTATATACCCCTTAAAAGTTTAGATAAAAGACGAAAAAAAGAACTCCGCGAAATTTTGAAGAGTGGTTACAAACTACATCAGTATGTTCGTTCAATTATCGTCTAGAGGAGTGGTTGAAGTATGGCATTTGAACCATTTGTTCAATTTGTACGTGGGCTTCATGGAAAAGTAAATACAAGTGGAATGGGTGGGAATCAAGGCCTTAGCTTTCAGCAGGTTGCCTTTCTACGTCAAATTCATAGAGATCTTCAACAAGAAGATAAGTTGACAGTACCGTTAGATGAGCTATCTGTTGTCGTTTTTGATATCGAAACAACAGGCTTCTACCCAGACCAAGGGGATGAAATTATTTCACTTGGTGCAATTAAAGTGGAGGGAGGAGCAATTCGCGAAAATGAACTATTTTATTCGCTTGTATCCTCTAAAAATGAGGTCCCTGAGAAGATTCAAGAATTAACGGGAATAACATCTGAAACGTTAAAAAATGCCCCACCACTTTCGGAGGTTCTCATTCAATTTTTTGAATTTGCAAAAGGGAATCCTCTCGTAGCACATCATGCGAATCATGAGAAGACTTTCATGCATACAGCAAGTTGGAAGCAATTTCGCACCCCATTTAAACATCGGATTATTGATACCTCCTTTTTATACAGGTTAGTAGAACCGGATTTACGATTAACTAGATTAGAAGACTTATGCGAATATCACCAAATCGCGGTAACGAATCGACATCATGCGTTAGGAGATGCTGTTTTAACAGCCAAGCTTTGGTCACTTTATCTACAAAAAATCCAAGAGTTAGGATTCCGTACATTAAGGGATGTTTATGTTCGGCTAGCAAAACTGTAAGGAAGCACTCATTTAAGGTGTTTCTTTTTTTGTGTTAATTTTACCCAAATTTGTGTTGGACAACTACTGTCGTGCTAAAATTGTAGTATACTAAAATAACGGTCTTAAAGAAATGATACTCAGTCCTTAGGAGAATGATAATGTTACAGAAACTCAATAAAAAACTAGAAAAACTTATGCCACTCATTACACCTACAAGTGTAGTACTTGGTGTTTTATTAACTGCATATTTAGCTCCGCTTTCATATTTAGTCCCTTGGATTTTTGCATTTATCACTTTTTCAGGAGCGTTAAGTTCAAGTTTTAGTTCTTTAAAGAGAGCTCTCACTCATCCATTTCCCATCTTGATTGCACTTATTACTCTACATTTAATCATGCCAGCTTGGGCTTGGGTTGTCGGGCATTTAACCTTTCCTGGTGACAGTTTTACGATCACCGGAATGATTTTAGCAGTTGTGATACCGACGGGGATATCGAGCTTTATCTGGGTGGCAATGAAGCATGGTAATATTGCATTGACGCTTTCAATTATCTTAATTGATACATTAATTTCTCCGTTTGTTGTGCCGTATAGTTTAACTTTGTTTGTCGGCAGTAATGTTGAAATGGATATTCTTAGCATCATGCAAGGGCTCCTTTTTATGGTTGTGCTGCCCTCTATCCTTGGTATGCTTGTCAATCATTTTACAAAAGGCAAATGTACAAAAACACTTAGTCCGACTTTGGCTCCTTTTTCAAAGATTGGTCTCGGTGTCGTGGTGATGATCAATAGTGCAACGATAGCACCTTATTTGAAAAATGTGGATTTGAAACTAATCATGACGGGCGCAGTTGTATTTTTTATTGCATTTTGTGGTTATATGATTTCATGGGGAATCGGTCGCCTGCTAAAGCTAGAATCGGATGTCATCATTGCCCTTATTTTTACAGGGGGGATGCGGAATATTAGCGCAGGTGCCGTCATTGCGATTGCCTTCTTCCCAGCCGAGGTTGCGGTTCCTGTCGTTGTAGGAATGCTTTTCCAGCAAATACTAGCTTCGATCTATGCATTCTTCATTGATCGCGTATATTCATTTGAACGTGTTGAACAAAAGTTCACCGCATAACAAACGTTAGTCATTTGGCTAACGTTTTTTCTTTAAAAAAAGATTGAAATATTTAGCCCGAACGCATACGATTATATGTTGGGAGGCCATAAAACCTTCTTATACTAATGTATCGGGGGATACTCACTTGACAGTGACCTTACAAAAAATCACACGTGATAATTGGGAAGAATGTATTGATTTAAGAGTAAGTAAGGACCAGCAAGGTTTTATCGCATCAAATCTTTATTCACTAGCAGAAGTACAGTACTTGCCAAACTTTGAGGCGCTTGCTATTTATGCAGATGACAAAATGGTGGGTTTTACAATGTACGGTTTAGATGAGGATGATCATAATTATTGGATTTACCGTATTATGATTGATGAAAAATACCAGGGGAATGGTTACGGCACTAACGCTCTTTTACAGGTAATTGAAAATATTAAAGGTAAACCAGATGCCAAAGAAATCATCATCGGGTATAACCCAGATAATATTGAAGCAGAAAGAACGTATTTACGAGCAGGCTTTCAACAGAATGGGGTAGCACCTTGGGGAGAAAAACTCGTTAGTTTGAAATTGATCTAATACGTGAAGAATATAAAAAAATAACGAAGGAGGGCATACATATGGAAGAGGCAAAGTACTGCAAAGAATCCTTTGTTGTGAAGACAAGTAATGTTTTCCCGCCTGATACAAATTACCATGGAACCATGTTCGGTGGTAAACTGATGGCTTATATTGATGATGTGGCTTCTATTTCAGCTGTGCGTCATTCACGTTCACCGGTTGTAACAGCATCAACAGATTCTGTGGATTTTCTTCATCCGATTAATGAAGGAAGCTCTGTTTGTTTAGAGGCTTTTGTCACCTACACGGGGCGATCGTCTATGGAGGTCTTTGTAAAGGTGATTGCAGAGGACTTGTATACGGGAGAACGTCATATTTGCGCATTGTCGTTTTTAACCTTTGTTGCCTTAGATGAGAATGGGAAACCAAAACCCGTTCCAAAGGTCATTCCGAAGTCTGAAGAAGAAAAGATGCTTCATGAATCAGCAAAAGACCGTGCAGAAAATCGGAAAAGACGCAAAAAAGAAAACGAAAAAATGGCGTCTAAATTTAGCATTGCATTACCTTGGGAAGTATAAAAAAAGGTTGTCCATAGTCAACACGACTCGGACAACCTTTTTCAATTAGCTGCGTTGTTCTTTTAGTAAATCACGAATTTCAGTAAGTAATAGCTCCTCTTTTGATGGAGTTGGATCAGCAGGCTTTTCTTCTTCTTTTTTCTTAAACCGTTGGAAAAAGCGAATAAAGAGAAAAATAGAAAAGGAAATAATTAAAAAGTCCACGACTGTTTGTAGAAAAGCACCGTACATGATTTTTTCACCATTAAAGGGGATAGAAGCTTTAGATATATCGACCCCACCTAGTAAGAAACCAACTAAAGGCATAATAATATCATTCACGAGTGATGTTACGATTTTTCCAAATGCCCCACCAATGATAACCCCGACCGCAAGATCAATCACATTGCCTTTGAGGGCAAAGTTTTTAAATTCATTAATCATGAGTAAATTCTCCTTTCAAATCATATCTTATTTTACGCAAATCAATTGGAAAGAAAAATAGTACAAAAGACTTATCACTTGAATCTGTCTAATTGGTGTAACATGTTTTCATTTTTTAAGATCTCGATTTGTCGTTCTCCTAATAAATCAAAGTGGGGGAATCCAGTATGGTTATGGATATACTTTGAAGGAATGCCATATTGTTTGCCCCAATTTTTAAGTTTTTCAAGGTCAGCACAGCCGACTTTTGTCACGGTCGTCATCCCAGGAAAACGGTCGTCAATCCAATAATGTGTCAAAAACGCAATTTCTCCTTGTGAAACCTTCCTTTTCCACTCGAGAAGCTCCTTGCGTCTAATTCCAAAAGCCATAAAAAGTCTCTCCTCTATACAAACATCTATCCTTATTTTAACCATTATATCAAAAAGCATTTTTAATAATAGACTATGACAGTTGTCTTACGATTTATCATTTTAGTTCTATAACAAAATTTTACTAATAAAATTGTAACATCATCTTAGAAAAAATCGTAAGGAGTGGGATCTTGAAAAAAGCTAACAAATTTATCGTACATGCAGACCGAGAAAGTGTCTATTCTGTTTTTATGGACCCAATGAAATTAGGCCCCTGTTTTCCCGGCTGTAAAAAAGTTAAGCAATTAAGTCCAACAAAATATGAAACATTGGTAGAGGTCAAGGTACAGTTTGTCCCAATCAAAATTCAGGGAGTAGGGGAGTTAAAAGAGTCAATCGAAAATGAAAAGATTGTCGTCGAAATGAAAGGAAAACCCGTTTCACTTGCGGGTTCCTTTACAAATACCCTTACTGCAAACTTAAAAACAATCGAACCGAATCAAACGCTCGTTGAATATGAAATGGATTTTGAAATGACCGGTAAATTAGCTTCAATTGGAGAGCTTTTAATGAAAGGGTCGAGCAATAAACAGTCTGAGGAGTTCATGAAAAATGTACAAGAGCTATTTCAACACACGTAAATAAGTGGGTATGGCCAATAAATGAAAAATTTGGCTGATAATTTGAATTTATGGCTGATACCGAAAAAATATAGCCAATAGGAAAAATTTATCAAAAAAAGAGATTAGTAGAGGGAAGCCTACTAATCTCTTTTTCTTTTTAACTCGTAGTTTCAAACGAATCCTGCACAATTCGTTCTGGATGTGAATAGACATTTAGCTTTCCGCCGCGGATAAAACCAACGGCAGTTATATTTAGTTCTTCAGCCATTTTAATAGCCAAGTCGGTTGGTGCTGACTTTGATAAAACAATCCCAACTCCAATTTTCGCGGCCTTTAATAATACCTCAGAAGAAATTCTACCACTAAACACAATCACTTTATCACGAACAGGTATTTTATGATTTAAGCAATATCCATAGATTTTATCAAGAGCATTATGTCTGCCAATATCGGTTCGATTCACAATCATTTCGTTTGGCGTGCAAAGCGCTGCATTGTGCACACCGCCTGTATCTTTAAAGACAACACTGTTTTCCTGCATTTCGTTCATTAAGGTAATGCATTCTTCAGGTGTGAGGGTAATGGTTGATGTTGATGTTTTGGCTGTTTTTGAGTCATTGACAAAATAGAATTGTCTTCCTTTTCCGCAACAGGAACCGATAAACCGCTTTGAATAATATTCCTGGCTTGTTGTTACTTCTTTAGTCGTATCAACATACGCATAGCCTTGGCCTTCATCGATATGGAGACTTTTAATTTCGTCTCTAAAACGGATGACTCCTTCTGAAGCTAAAAAGCCAATTACCAGTTCATCAAGCTCTGAAGGGGTACAAACCATCGTTGCAAATTCCTGCTGGTTCAAGATAATAGTCAAAGGAAATTCAGTCACAATTTGATCTTCCTCGTCAAAAAGCTGACCATCTTCAAATTTGATAATCCCTTTTCTAACAGTAATGGAATCCATCATCGATACACCTCACTTTCCTTTTAAGATTGAATAACGCATCTAGTTATTAAATATATAATCATACTTTTATTGGAAGGACAACAATAAAAAATTTTCACTACTCGAAATAGTTAATTAAAAGCTATTGTTTTATTTTGCTAGCTTTGGTAATATTTTATTATATAGTTCACAATATTGACACACTTTTGTCACAGGATAGCGAACCTGTCTCTGCTGCAAAAGGTGCGGTATTGGAAGCGATTACTGTTAATTTTGTAGTAGCGATCCTGCTAGGGAAATTAACCGTCATCATCCTTTTTATGCTTATTCAAGCATAAGGCTGCTGGCGGTTTTTTTGTTTTTTATAACTACTGCAAAATCTAACCTATTATTTCAAAACAAAGGAGAGAAGAAATGGAAAAGACAAAAAATCGTTGGCTGATTGCAGCCTCGGCCGTTGGAATTCACTTATCAATCGGTTCAGTTTACGCCTGGAGTGTATTTACAAAACCACTACAATCAGAATTCGGATGGGATTTAACCGATATCAGCATGACCTTTAGTATCGCGATTCTTTTCTTAGGATTATCAGCAGCTTTCCTAGGGCATTTCGTTGAAAAATATGGACCTCGCGCATCTGGCATTCTAGCTGCAATATTCTTTGGCGTCGGTATCACGGGATCTGGTCTTGCGATTAACCTAGAATCATTGCCATTATTGTATTTATTCTATGGTGCGTTGGGTGGAATTGGTCTGGGCGTTGGATACATTGCTCCAGTATCAACACTTGTAAAATGGTTCCCCGACAGACGTGGCATGGCAACGGGCCTTGCGATTATGGGGTTTGGATTTGCGTCATTAATCAGTAGTCCCATTATGCAAAAACTCATTGTATCAGTAGGAATTGCTAATACGTTTTATATTCTTGGAATCTCTTATTTTATCATTATGATCTTGGCGTCACTTTACCTTGCACCACCGAAGGAAGGCTGGTTACCGGCTGGCTTTAAAGAGAAGGTTTCGAGTGGAGCGAAGAAGGTAAAACAGGATTTATCACAATTAACGGCAAACCAAGCGGTAAAGACAAAACGTTTTTATTATTTATGGCTCATGCTCTTTATCAATGTTACGTGCGGTATAGCGATCATCTCTGCTGCATCTCCACTTGCACAGGAAAGCGTAGGTTTAACTCCAGTTGCAGCTGCGGCGTTAGTAGGAGTTTTAGGTGCTTTTAACGGGCTTGGTCGTATTGGTTGGGCGTCTGTGTCTGATTACTTAGGGAGGCCTAATACATATACAGTATTTTTCGTTATCCAAGTAATTGCGTTTCCGTTACTACCACATGTGTCGAACCCAGTGTTATTTCAGGTATTACTCGCACTTATTTATACATGTTATGGTGGTGGGTTTGCCGCAATCCCGGCTTACATTGGGGACTTGTTTGGAACAAAACAGCTTGGTGCAATTCACGGCTACATTTTAACGGCTTGGGCAGCCGCAGGTCTTGCTGGTCCAATGTTCGCATCTTGGATACGGGACACAACTGGAAGCTATACACAAAGCTTAACAGTATTTACTGCGCTATTTGCGGTAGCACTTGCGGTTTCACTTCTAATTCGTTTGGATATTAACAAATTGAAAAAGAATCAATCTACGAATAACGCTGAGCTTGCTGGTTGACATTCTTTGTAATCTTGATTAACTTAAGGTTAATGAGTAACGAGTAAGAGGTAGACAAAAAATGAATAGATACGAAGCCGAGTTTAGCAATCTAGTAAGGTCCTTTCGCAAAAAGCACATGGGGAAAGGACCTAGTAAAATCACCACAACCTTTTGTAAATATTGGGCCATTTGTGAGATGGAAGGAAACCTATCTCCAGTAGAAAAATTTATTGCCGGTGCGGATGAAGGAAAACAAATGCTTCGTGCGGCAAGAACCGAAATGGTAAAAGAAATGTACCGAAAAAATAGACCCATTGAAATGGAAGAGTTTTTAGGTGCAAACCTAGTAGATTTATTTGTTGATATTGATATTGATCGAGATTTCGGAATGTCAGTCTTTGTATTTGATCAAGATCTAGAAAAAAAGTTTACAACTAAATAACAATAATATGTGTTCAAAAGGAGGTTGAAAAGGACCGAGAATTTCAAGGCGGCGCAGCTTTGAGTACCGGAGCGTATGCAGTTAATACGTGAGGAACGGAGAAGCAAGCCAACGCAGAAATTCGATGCGTCATTTTCGGCCGAATTTTTGAACAACCTTATGTGTTGGCACTTGGTAGCGACCCTGCTAAAGACTAACCACCGTTTCATTTCTCTATGTTCGTAGAGAATCATGTTTCGGTGGTTTTTTCTATAATTTTAGAGTTTTAGAAGGATTAAGCAGTTTAATGCCGAAAGCTTAGTTAATATAAGTTGACTTTGACCATAGACATAGTAATAACGAAATGTGTAGAAGGAGGAGTAAAGCGTGGGAGAAACAAAGCATCAGGGACCTATAAAATCAACTAAAATGCCACAACCAAAGCATTGGGTCAGTCCAATCCCATTTGGTTTAGGAAAAGTGAAACCGAAACACATACGAGATACAATGAAAGTTGCTTGGGAAAATAAGGACAATCTAGGGTATGCGACACGTATTTTAACACAAGGTGTTTGTGACGGATGTGCACTTGGTGTTTCTGGTCTATATGATCAAACATTGACAGGTCCACATATGTGCACGACACGTTTAAATGTACTGCGCTTAAGTACAATGCCAGCGATTCAATCGGATATTCTTCATGCAGATATCGATGAACTTCGTAAGCTTAATAGCACTGAACTAAGAAAGCTCGGAAGAATTCCATATCCGATGATCCGTCGTAAAGGAGAAAGAAAGTTTTCCAGAATCTCCTGGGATGAAGCGATGGATATGATTGCAAACAAAATGAAAAAGTTAAACCCGAAGCAGTATGCTTTTTATCTGACTTCTCGAGGGATTACCAATGAATCTTATTATGTGGCGGCTAAGGTATCTCGTTTCTTAGGAACGAACCATATTGATAACGCTTCCCGTATTTGTCATTCGCCAAGTAAAACAGCGATGAAGCGTTCGATCGGTGTTGGGGCATCAACTTCCAACTATCAGGACTGGATGGGTACAGACGTATTGGTATTCTGGGGAAGTGTTGCATCAAACAGTTCACCTGTTTCAACGAAATACATGCTTGAAGCTAAAAAGCGTGGTACAAAAATTATTGTAATTAACCCACACAGGGAACCTGCAATGGATAAATACTGGATCCCATCTAATATGGAATCTGCCCTATTCGGAACAAAACTCACAGATGATTTTTACCAAGTTAGCATTGGTGGAGACATTGCCTTCATGTTTGGAATTATGAAGCATTGGTTTGAAATGGAAGAAAAACATCAAAGTTCTGCGATTAATCATAAGTTCGTGAATCAACATGTAAATGGGTATGAAGAATTGAAAGCGCATGCCCAAGCGCAAAGTTGGGATGAAATTGAAAAGTCATCCGGTGTATCAAAAGAGAGAATCGGAGAACTTGCAGAACTTTTAGCCAAGAGTAAAAATGCCGTGTACACATGGGCAATGGGCTTAACGATGCATTCATTTGCAACAGATAATATTTCACAGGTGGCAAATCTTGCCTTGCTTCGAGGCCACTTAGGTCGCAAGTATAATGGACTAATGCCATTTCGTGGGCACTCTTCTGTACAAGGTTCTGGTGAAATGGGAGCCGATCCATTTGTACTGCCAGGTGGCGAATTTGATGAAAAAAATAGGAAGCGCCTTGAAGAGATTTGGGGCTTTGAGATACAAAAATGGCAAGGGGATATTGTGGGTGTTACTCTCGAAAATATCGTACTCCCAGAGGATCATGAGCGAAAGGTAAAACTTTATTATATGTCTGGAGGCAATTTCCTTGAAACGATGCCAGACCCTACGTTTGTTGAAAAAGCATTGTCTGAACTAGATATCCGTGTGCATCAAGATATTATTTTAAACACTTCAACACTCGTGGATGCAAAAGAAGCCGTTATTGTTTTACCGGCAAAAACAAGATATGAACAAGAGGGTGGAGGAACTTCAACATCAACTGAGCGTATGGTTTATTTTTCACCTGAAATTGAAGGCAATAAAAACGAAATTGCTGAAGCACGCGCTGAGTGGAAGATCTATGTTGACCTTGCCAAGCGAGTTAAACCTGAAAACGCACATTTAATTGATTTTAAAAGCGGACAGGAAATTCGTGATGAAATTGCCATTGCCAATCCGAACTACAACGGCATACAACACCTCAAGAAAAAAGGGGATGTGTTCCAATGGGGAGGAGCATGGCTTTGTGAAGGTGGAGTGTGTCCGACTCCGGATGGCAAGGGAAGTCTAATCTCTGTTGATATCCCTGATTTCGGTAAAAAGGAAGAACAATTCGTACTCACGACTCGCCGTGGAAAGCAATTTAATTCGATGATTTATAAAGAGGTTGATCCATTCAATGGGGCTGGCCGTTATGATGTACTAATAAATCCAATGGACGCGAAGGAGCTTCGTGTTGCAGACGGTGAAGCAATCGTTGTTCACAATGGGTTTGGAGTATTCCAAGGAAAAGCCAAATTTGCTGATATCGCCAGAAAAAATCTAGGCGTTCACTTCCCAGAAGGTAACTTTTTATTACCAAGAGGACGCTATGAAAAATTTGCTGGTATTCCTGATTACAATATTGCGGTGTATGTGGAAAAAGCAGAGCGCTTCAATGCTCGAAAAGATACACAATATCAAGAAAAAGAAATTGCGGATGATTTAAATATTGATCCTCCAGCATAAAACTAATGTCCCCAAGCGAAAATTGGGGGCATTTTCATGTGCAAAAGCGGGAATGGCTAACAATATACTCTGATTGGATGAAGGGATGTTACCGTTGATTTCGTTTCGTGGAGATGCACATAAAATTTATCTTAGGCTAAAAAAGAATATAGATCATGATTCCACTTTCCAACATGTTAAAGATATGGAGGAAGTGCGAGGTATCAAGTCTTTTTATGGAAAAATTGATTCACACACGTTACAAATCATTTATTACCGCATGTTAAAAGAGCAAAATGGTTCTGGCATCATTCCTATATTAATTACGGCAATCCCGTGGTTTTTGTTTCTTTTTGCAAGCCAATTGCAAAAGTTCCTGTTTGGGAAGGGTTATTTGTATTTGATTCTTTTCAGTATCATTTACTTTGCCTTGCTTTTCTTTAGTGTGATTCTTCATTTTCGTGAAAAAGCATGGGCAACATTTCACATCCAAATGATTTGTGACATCTTAGAGGAACGAAAAGAAGTTGGGGAATGAATTTGTGGTATCACACTAGGCTTGTTACTAACTACAGAAAAAGATATTTTGAACAAGTATTGGTGAAGCGCTTTAACAAGAATGTAATAGTTGAGGTTTCGGACAGTAATCGCCGGGAATTATAAAGTTGGGTCAGAATCAGCTGTGAATTCTGACAGTCATCTTCGGAAATTATCAAGTAGAGTCTGAATCAACGAGGGATTCTGACAGCCATTGCCGGAAATTATCAAGTAGAGTCTGAATCAGCAATGGATTCTGACAGCCAACCCCGGAAATAATCAAGAAGAGTCCGAATCAGGTATGGATTCTGACAGCCATCGTCGGAATTTCTTATGAAGAGTCCGAATCAGCTGTGGATTCTGACAGCCGTCGTCGGAATTTCTTATGAAGAGTCCGAATCAGGTATGGATTCTGACAGCCATCGTCGGAAATTATCAAATAGAGTCCGAATGAGTCATGGATTCTGACATCCATCGCCGGAATTTCTTATGAAGAGTCCCAATCAGCCACGAATTATGACAACCAACCTTGGAACTAATTGGTCTTAGTCTGAGTTACCCACATTCCTAACCCGCGAACGTACTACAAATCTAGTAAAGAGAACCTTGGTTTCTTCGACAAGAACATAAAAAAGCATGTCAACCTAATTAAAGGTGACACGCAATTATTTTTTATCCAGAATATCACTAACTTCCATACTCTCTTGAGGGAAACCCTCAATATCTTTTTTAATAAAGAAGTTGGATAATAGTTAGTGTTAACAGCCCCATCATGACAGATGAGAGTAACCCTAAGAATAATGGACGTAGGCCCACTGATTTGATCTTTTTGAAATCAGTACCGAGCCCCACACTTGCCATGACCATAAGGATTAGAAATTTAGCAACCCCATCTGTTACACTCGTAATCGATGTTGGAAGCGAGAAGATCGTATTGACCGCCACCGCTCCAGCGAAAAATAAGATAAAAATCGGAAATACCTTGCTTATTTTGACTTTGCTGCCTGCGGCTCCCTTTGATTTCATAGAAACAATGATAGATAGAATGAGAGTAACTGGCACGAGCATAAGTGTTCGAATCAACTTAATAATGACAGAAGTATCGCCAGCAGCACTACTATAGCTATATCCAGCAGCTACTACGGATGAAGTATCATGTATTGCGACACCTGCCCAAATTCCGAAAATATGGTCTGGCATGGAAATAAGTTGTCCTATTAGTGGGTAGAACAACACCGCCAAAACGTTGAAAGCAAAGATGGTATTAATCGCATATGCGGTTTCTTCCTCTTTTGCACGAACAATGGGGCTTGAGGTCACAATGGCTGTAGCTCCACATATCGCCGTTCCTAGAGAAACAAGAATGGGAATATTTCCACTCAACCTAAAGAGCTTGGCCAATAAAAATGTAAAAAGAATTCCCGCTAAAACCGCTACTACAACTAATAAAATGGCTTCATATCCTAGTTGAAAGATACTCGCATAACTAAGACCAAAACCAAGTAGAACAATGGCTGTCTTAAGCAACGTTTTCAACGTGTAGGAAATTCCTTCTGAGAAAACAGTCGGAATACCCAAAAAGTTTCGGACCATGATTCCGATGATGATGGCAATTACAGCCCCACCGATCAACGGAAAATCCTTACCTAGTGAGTTCGCCAAAACGCCTATAATAAAAACGAGAGCAACACCAGGAAGTTTATTTCGAAGTGAATGTGTATGCTCTAATAAAAAAGATTTTTTTTCGTAAGATTGTGATACTTGTAGATTTGCATTACTCACGTGTTTCATCCCTCAATATATTTAATAAGTTTTATCTTACCATATCGTGGACACCCTTCACACCTTTAAGTTCTTCCTTTATAATTATCTTATCTATTGATCAAAGACAAAGAATGCCACGTCCTGTGGCAACGTCTTCGCAAACTCAAAACGTTTGGGACTAAAAAAGAGGAAGTGAATACTCACTTCCTAACACGAACAGATAAAGAATAAGGAGCTAACACCACACTGTATAGTATGCACAAAGTCATGCGGACATGTGGGGTAGTACACTACGTCAAACGCACATTTTTGCCAAAATCAATAAAAAAATTTTAAAAAGGTGTTTTTTATGATTGAACAAGCGAAACAGGTATTACAGTCGTATTTTGGATATTCTTCCTTCAGACCTGGGCAGGAATCCATTATTGAGAACATTTTAGAAGGAAACGATACACTCGCGATTATGCCAACTGGGGGCGGGAAGTCTTTATGCTATCAAATTCCAGCCTTGATTTTTGAAGGAATAACAATCGTTATTTCTCCTTTGATTTCCTTGATGAAGGACCAGGTAGACACTTTGCTCGGAGTTGGAATTGCGGCTACTTATATCAATAGTAGTATTTCCTTGCAGGAAATTCAGGAAAGACTGCAGGATGCAAGGCTTGGCCGATATAAAATCATTTATATTGCTCCTGAACGACTCGAATCCTCTCAATTTCGATCCCTATTATCTTCTATCCCCATTTCAATGATTGCCGTTGATGAAGCACACTGTATTTCACAGTGGGGACATGATTTCAGGCCTAGCTATCGAAACATCCAATATATGATTGCGGAATTACCGGAAAAGCCCGTTGTTGCTGCTTTGACTGCAACCGCAACGGTTGAAGTAAAGGATGATATTTGCAGCCAATTGCAAATTACCCCATCTGCTGTTTTTATTACCGGGTTTGCTAGAGAAAATCTAACATTTAATATCCTAAAAGGTGAGAACAAGCGAGATTTTGTCAAAAGCTTTTTAAAAGAAAATAAGAACCAATCTGGAATTGTGTATGCTGCAACGCGCCGGGAAGTCAATGAACTTCATGCGTCTTTAGAAAAAGAGGGACATTTAGTAGGAAAATATCATGCTGGACTTTCTGATGAGGAGCGAAAAAGGGCTCAAGAGGATTTCTTATTTGATACGGTCAATGTCATGATTGCGACAAATGCGTTTGGGATGGGGATCGACAAAAGCAACGTAAGATTTGTCATCCACTATAACCTCCCGAAAAATATAGAAGCGTATTATCAAGAAGCGGGACGAGCAGGGCGTGATGGTGAAAAAAGTGATTGTTACCTATTATTCGCTTCACAGGATATCCAGCTACAAAAGTTCTTGATTGAGCAATCGACAATGGATGAAGGCAAAAAAGAGCAAGAATATCATAAGCTACAGCAAATGATTGATTATTGTCATACAGAAAAATGCCTACAAACCTATATTTTAGAATACTTCGGGGAGAACGAAAGTCCCGAATGTGGTCGTTGTTTTAACTGTACGGATGACCGTGAAAAAATAGATGTAACCACAGAAGCGCTAATGGTGTTTTCTTGTATCAAACGAATGAAAGAACGATTTGGAAAAACGCTGGTTTCCCAGGTGTTGAAAGGATCAAGAAACAAAAAAATCCTTGAATTAGGGTTTACATCCTTATCCACATATGGACTGCTCAAGCAATATTCCGAAAAACAAATTGTCGGATTAATTGACTATTTAGCTGCCGAAGGATATGTTAAACTGACAAACTCTCAGTACCCAGTGCTTATTCTTGATGCAAAAGCTCTGCCTGTTCTTAAAGGGGAAGTAAAAATTTATAAGAAGGAACAGGTGATGAAAAAACAGGTTGTTACTGATAATACACTATTTGAAATTCTTCGCGAGGTCAGAAAAGAAATCTCGACCAGGGATCAAGTGCCGCCGTATATTGTCTTTTCAGATAGTACATTACGTGAAATGAGCGAAGTGGCGCCGACGGAAGAAAAAGAGTTGCTTGAAATTAAAGGCGTTGCCCAGATGAAGCTTGAACGATATGGCGAGGATTTCCTTTCTGTGATTCGCAAGTACGTCGAGGAGAAAAGTGCGCTCACAAATTAATTGGTCTTAGCCCATTTTACCTAGGACAATTAACTATCACAGCACCTATTGAATAGTACTGTTAAGGACTATTTTGTAGGGAGAGAAAAGTATGACTTATAATAGCAACCCAAATGACGAAAGACAAAAAACACTTGCTTGGCATGAAACACTTGAACTTCATGAGCTAGTAGTATATCAGTCAATTGGACTTATAAAGCTTAAGGATGCGATTGGGAAAGTTCAAGACCGTGAATTAAAGCAACTTTATCAACAAACAATCAGGGACTTAGAAGCAAATCTAAACGAGTTACTACTGTTTTACAAAATGACACCGCGTGGAGAAGTAGATGAAAGACGCCTGGATCCTGCATTTTATTCAGGTGATTTATTAGCTTTCGCAAAAACAGCTGTGCGTAATTATGCAATTGCGATAACTGAAACAGCTACACCACAATTACGAAATGTTTTTTCAAAGCATCTTCAAAAAGCCATCCAATGTCATGCAAATGTATATAATTATATGCTTAAAAACGGCTATTACCCGTCCTACGATTTAGAAAAATTACTTAGGAATGATGTTACTTTAGCTAATAAGGCCCTTTCTATGTAAGGAGAGGCAAAGATAAAAAGGCACCTCATTTCGGTGCCTTTTAAATTTGAAAATTATAATTGAAACAGTTCCTCCATTGCAAGATTACGCTTTTGCTGTTCTTCTTTAGTTGCTAAATCATATTTCTTTAATAGGTGAAACAATGCATTTAATGTTAGCTGCGTGTGCTCTTGCTCTAAAAACAGAGCCGCCTTGTTATAGAGATTTTTGGGTAAAAAGCTTTCCTGGCTCTGGAGCTTTTTAACAACATCGGCTTTCGAATGATCGATATTACAAGTAGACATCAATTTCCCTCCATTTTCCTTTTCTATTTTAATTTTAGCACATTTTGTAAGTAGGTTAGGAGGATGGAAACTAATATGCAGTAAATGAGAAGCCTGTGGGAAGAATGTTTGTTGGAAAACTGTGTACCTTCATTTTGTTTGGGTGAAATTAGGAGTGAGTAACCTAGTTATCATCCTTATATTTGGATAAAATTAGGAAGGGGCGAACCGGAAAACCTAGTAAACATTCTTGCATTTGGATATATTTAGGAGGAATCGAACCAGCAAACGCAGTTATCATCCTTATATTTGGATAAAATTAGGAGAGAGTGAACCAGCAAACCTAGTAAACATCCTTGCACTTGGATAAAATTAGGAGAGAGCGAACCAGCAAACCTAGTAAACATCCTTGCATTTGGATGAAATTAGGAGAAAACGAACCAGCAAACCTAGTTATCATCCTTGCACTTGGATGAAATTAGGAGAGAGCGAACCAGAAAACCTAGTAAACAACCTTTTGATTGGATAAAATCAGGAAAAAGCGAACCAGCAAACCAGTCTATCATCCCTGTATATGTAAAAAAATGGGATAAAGCAGTCCTATACTACAAGTACACCTAGTGACATCCCACACAACCAGTTTCATAACCATCTGTTAAAATGGGAACAAGATAGAAGGGGAGGTAAGAGATGGCCTATTATATTTGGATTCTTTTAAATGCACTACTCGTGATCAGTACGTTTATATACATATGGATTTTTAGGTCGCATGAATCGCAAATCGTCACACTTGGGCAGGTTTTCGCTCAAATCGCAATCATTTTATTTATCGTAAATGTAAATATGTATTTTATCTTTCTCGTCATCCGCAGGACGAAGGTACGGAAACTCAAAATAACACTTGCGAAAATGTCACGACAAATGATGAAATCCCATATCAAGCTTGCGATCATCGGAACGATATTAATTGTGTTTCATGGGGGAATCATGCTCGTAAAGCTAGGGGAGTTAATCGGGTATACAAATCCAAAGATGATTAGTGGGATGTTAGCCATTCTATTACTAGCAATTACTCTTTTTGCAGGATACCTACGTCATAAAAAATCCTCCGGGTTTCGCCGGAAGTTCCACTACACATCGGCTTTTCTTTTTACTTTTCTCTTTTTGTTGCATTTATTTTTACCCATTTAAACACATAAAGAGACCGCCCGCAATTCCGGTCTGGTTAGTCCCGCAAACGTTGCGAAGTTGGAAGTGGTGGACGGTCTCAAATATAGTATATGTTTTAGTGTTCAATAATTATGCGTTTTTTAATGTAGCCATTATGCTATTTTTAATGTCTCTCCAAAGTACTTCATCTGTAGTGATCCGTTCTGTGAATGATTTAACAAATGCTTTGAATGCCGCCTCGTATTCAGGGGACTCTTTATCAGGTACATTTGCCTTCAATTCATCAGCAACCGCTTGTGCCTCTGGAGATCTTGGTCCCCATTTACCAACCTCTTCAAACTCTTTATTAACGAAAACGATGATTGGAATCGAACGGGCTTTTCCATTTGTAAGGTATTGATCCATCAACTCTAAATTCTCATCACGGATTAAATAGCGAGTTTCAAGTAAGGCCTCATCTGCAATTCTCATTAAAATAGGGAGATTGACCATTGCATCTCCACACCAATCAGCTGCTAAAATGATTGCTTTTAACTCTTTTTCCTGAAGCGCATGAAGTAATTCTTTGTCAGATTCGTCTAATTGAAACCCATTATATACTTTTAATAGGTTCTCCTTGTGAACTTGCATGCTGTTAATGTAATCGTATTGGTTCATGCCTTTTTCAAACCATGGTTTTAAGTTTGACATTATGTATTCCTCCTTCAATTTTTACTTGTTTGCATTTACTATAAATGAAAAAGGAAAATCTAACCACAAAGATGCTTATGAAAAATCTGTAACCGTTTCGTAGAATTCATAGGAATCCTGAGTAGGAAAACGTGGTATAACCGGTTCCCCTTCTATAAGTACATCTGTTACCACGTTATAGTCCCCATTGGATGATGGCATTTCTGTTTGTTCCCATCTCCAACATGCACCTGAAAAAGCAATTTGATTTCCAGCAAGGAGTCTAATCTCATGCAGTACACCATTTAATTCAACAAATCCATATCCGTTATTTGATTCAAGTTTTTGAACTAACTCTTGTTTCGTAATTTTCATTTTTCATTCCCCCAATTATTGATAGTTTTACCTTTGCGCACGCCGATAACCTATCCAAGTATTGTTATTTAAACCGTTCATATTTGGCCGAAAAACGAGACAAAATAGTGGAGCCAAGGAGAAAACTGAGAGCGACTCGCCCAGAGACGAGAAAATTGGCCGACTAAGGCACCACGTCCTGTGGTAAAGTCGGCACTAGCACTTCCTGTGCGTCGGAGACTCCGACTAAGAGGCGCCTTTTGCCTCTTCGGAGGAGTTGAAATTTCTCGAGTTTCTAGTCGCTTAAGGTAGACAGGTAATCATCCTTTGGTGATTATGCATGAGGAGTTGAGGATGCGTGAGATGGCAAAGGTCACTAATGGGTTTACTTAAGGACCGTAAAGGCAAAAAAATAGCAATAGCAGTTGATACATCAACCAATCAGGTCCGTTCAGTTTTGATAAACAATATCATAAAGTTTTTTGGTGAAATGATCCCAGAAACACAGCTAGTCCAAGCAGATTTTAAAATAAGAACCATCACAGCGATTCAAAACCCTACCATTAAATATTATACGCATGGCAAGTCCTCCTATACTGAGGTACTGGAATGGGCGGACGAAGAGAAAATTGATACGCTTTTTTATATAACCGATGTTACCGGTTATTTTTACGATGAGTTAGATGTAAAGTCTGAAGTGTTTTGGCTTGTACCAGATGATTATGTACCAAAAGTCCCGTTTGGCAAGGCTATAAAAGTTGCATAAAGATTGGATGAACGCGTCTAGAATCATGTGGTTCTAGGCGTATTAAATTTGAGGGGAAATCCATAAAAATTTGGAATTAGGCTATTTTGTACTTGACGTAAGGTCAGTAAGCAATTATATTTTAATACATTAGTAAATAAAAAGGGGGTAATACATATGAGTTTACTTGGTATTGTAAATATCGTTTTTATGGTCTTATTACTACTATTATTGTTTTATATGCAGAAAAAACATGTCTCGTTTTCAAAACGTGTATTTGCAGCACTTGGACTAGGGATTGTCTTTGGTCTCGTCCTACAACTCATTTATGGTGTTGATTCAGAAATCATTTCTGAGTCAATTAGTTGGTTTAATATTGTCGGAAATGGTTATGTGAAGTTTTTACAAATGATCGTAATGCCACTAGTGTTCATTTCCATTGTATCAGCTTTTACAAAAATGAAATTGGCAAATAATATCGGAAAAATTAGTGTTCTGATCCTTGGAATTCTAATAGGTACAACTGCAATCTCAGCACTTGTTGGAATTGGAACAACGGTTGCATTTGACTTAGAGGCTGTTCAAATCGAAGCTGGAGAGGCTGAACAAGCAAGAGGTGCTTCGATAGAAGAACGATATGCGGGTATTCAAGATAAAACATTCCCAGAACAGATTGTTGACTTATTGCCTGCTAACCCATTCTTAGACTTTACTGGGGCTCGTTCCACATCAACGATTGCTATTGTTATCTTTGCAGCGTTCATAGGAATTGCTTTCCTTGGAGTTCGTCGCAAAGATCCTGAGAATGCAGAATTGTTTGCGAAAATTATCGATGCCCTTTATTCGGTGATCATGCGCGTTGTAACGTTAATTTTACGTTTAACTCCGTATGGAGTACTTGCGATTATGACACGAGTGACAGCTACGAGTGATTATGGTGCGATTTATAAGCTTGGTAAATTTGTTGTAGCATCTTATGTTGCGTTATTGATTGTGTTTGCAATTCATTTATTGTTAATTACATTAGCTGGATTAAATCCGATTACGTATGTGAAGAAGGCTTTCCCTGTGTTAACTTTCGCGTTTACGTCTCGTAGTAGTGCAGGGACATTACCACTTAACATCAAAGCACAAACAAATGATTTAGGTGTTCCAGAAGGAATTGCAAACTTTGCAGGTTCATTTGGACTTTCCATTGGACAAAACGGGTGTGCAGGTGTATACCCTGCGATGCTCGCGATAATGATTGCACCAACAGTTGGTATCAATCCATTGGATCCAACCTTTATCTTAACAGTTGTAGTAATTGTAGCAATTAGTTCCTTTGGTGTTGCTGGTGTTGGGGGAGGAGCAACTTTTGCTGCCATTCTCGTATTGTCAGCACTTGACCTTCCAGTAGCATTAGCAGGTTTATTAATATCTGTTGAACCTTTAATTGACATGGGACGTACAGCACTGAACGTTAGCGGTAGTATGACAGCAGGTGTTCTGACAAGTAAAGTAACGAAAGAACTTGACACTGAAACGTACACAAACCCATCTCAACAACTGGGTGCATAAGAGAAGTGAAAAATAAGACCCCGATTGTAAGGGTCTTATTTTTTTATGATAAAATGTATTAAAAATAGGCTAGGGAGATGATAGGGTGGATATTCGTTTTGACCATGTTGTCCATTATGTTAATGATCCTTTTGAGGCAATGACAGCATTTCGACTTCTTGGTTTCCATACGGCAAAAGGTGGTAATCACGAGATTTGGGGGACCTATAATACCCTTTGTTATTTTAAAAATCTTGCCTATATCGAATGGATTGGGATTAACCATCTAGAGGTTACAAAGGAAGGTAGTCACCCGTTTAGCCGTCATTTGTATGAAGACTTTAAACGAGGAGAAGGTCTTTCACAAATTGCCTTTCGGACCAACTCGATAGATCAAACCAACCAGGAACTTACCCAAAAAGGCATCAAAACAATAGGACCTTTCCCAGGCTCCAGAATGCGACCAGATGGCTCCCTTCTCCAATGGTCGATGCTCTTTATTGATCTTACCCAGCCAATGCCATTTTTCATTGAGTGGGGGGATGACGATAAAGTTAGGGAACAAGAGCTTATTGAAAAAGAGGTTTATGTTCCAGACTCAAAATCCATTTCCTTCATTGCATACGCTGTGGAACAGGCAGAAAATCTTGCAGATATTTGGGCAAAAGTATTAAATGGCACAGTTGATAACTCAACGATACCGGGTACTGAACAAAAAGCAATAAAGGTCCATTTTGACACAATCGATGTATACTTTATTAGCTTAAAGGAACATCCAAGAGGGGAACGTCCTTTTCTAGTTGGAATAGAACCTAAAGCACAAAAGGAGATTAGTCTCCACGGCGCTAAGTATTTATTGTAAAACGAAAAAGAACCAACCGTATATACACGGTTGGTTCTAATTTCTGAGCGTAATAAAACTTTATTTACATAATTGATGATACATACATGCCGCGGTAGATTTTGAAAATCTTAAACAACGAAAGCCCTACCTCTCTTTCGTCCTTTCGGCTCCGAAGCCGGTCCAGTGTGAATAAGTCTTTCTCAAATGTAAAAGATAAAACGTAAAATTAAATTTATCTATATCTATATATAATAATTATGTTAAAGTTAATAGGGAACAAATTTTTATTATACAGGAAAATATTCTTGTTGTCAAATGGTAGTGGGGTGCTTGTCATGTCTGTAAAAACACTTTTCAAGAAGAGATTGCTACTTATCTATTTCTTGGCAAGCCTAATATGGATAACTTTCTCTGAATATGTGATTGATCTATTTCCTTCCGTTTATGATAATTATTATCAAATCGGTAAAGGGTTGATCTTTGTCGTTTTCACAACCGTTCTTATTCATCTTATTATTAAGAAACATGATGCCTATATCAAGGCAATAGAGGAACAAAATGAGTTGTCGACACTTATTAATGCGATGCCTGATTTTGTCTGTTTTAAAGACGGAGAGGGTAGGTGGATCCGTGTAAATGAATATGGAAAAGACCTCTACCAACTTCATGGTAAACCTTATAAAAACAAAACAGATAAAGAACTGGCAGAAATGTTTCCGTTCTTTAAAGAGCCATTCTTAGGTTGTGTTGACTCGGATGAGGAAGCATGGAAACAAGGAATGACTACTCGTGTGGAAGAATCATTTCCTCTCCTAAGTGGAGAAATCAAGACATTTGATGTAATCAAGGTTCCTTTATTCGACGATGAAGGAAGAAGAAAAGGTCTGGTAACAATTGGTCGTGATATCTCAAAAGTAAAAGCCGCTGAAGAGCTTGCGCTAAGAAGGGAGAAACTTTCTGTAGTAGGTGAGTTGGCTGCGGGAATAGCCCATGAAATACGTAATCCACTTACGACGATTAAAGGCTTTGTCCAATTGCAGAAGGAAAAGAATGAATCAACATCTCATATTTCCGATATTATCCTTTCAGAACTTGATCGGATTAATCAGATTGTGAGTGAATTACTCGTATTTTCCAAGCCTCAAAGCAAAACCTTAAAGGAATTCGAATTAAAAGAACTGATTAATTATGTCATCAAGCTCACATCACACGAAGCTACCCTATATAATGTCAAGGTTATCGTGGAAAATGACGCTGAACATGCTGTTCTTTATGGCGATATAAATGAATTAATCCAAGTGTTTGTCAATGTCATTAAAAATTCAATTGATGCGATGCCAGATGGAGGAAGAACGAAAATTCGTACTAAAGTAGTGGGAGATCATGTTCAAATTGAAGTGATTGACACAGGGGTGGGTATCCCTAAAGAGAGACTTGAAAAAATTGGGGAACCATTTTTCACATTAAAAGAAAAAGGTATGGGACTTGGGCTCACAATGAGTAACAAGATTATCCAAGACCATAAAGGAAACTTTAGTATTCAGAGTAAGGTTGGGTTAGGCACAAAAGTTATCATTACTTTACCTGTCAGACAGACATTATAAAAAGGATAGTTGAAATAAACTCCTTCTTTTTGTTCGTTCACTTTGACTTTCACATGATTAACACAATTCATTACAAGGTAAAAATATTGATTTCTTTTTCTCTCTCATATACGATATGAATTGTATGTCAAAGTCAAAAAGTGGGGAATTAAGATGTCCGTCATTACTATATCTAAAGTTTTGAATAATAATGTCGTCATTGCAGATCACTCCGACTATGGGGAGGTCGTTTTAATAGGAAAGGGCATCGGCTTTAACCGAAAGCAGAAAGAGGTGCTCGAAGCGGCTAGCGTAGAAAAGCTGTTCGTCCTGAAAAATGAAAAAATACAAACGAACTATATTAAGCTTCTACCATACTTAGAGGATGATTTACAGAGTGTGATTATTTCCGCTATTGAGTTAATCAAAAGCAGAACAGATGCTTCGTTGAATGAGCATATCCATGTAGCCTTGACCGATCACTTGATGTATACTGTTGCCAGGGTTTCACAGGGGTTAGAAATCCGAAATCCTTTTTTAATAGAAACGAAAACCATGTATCCTAGGGAATACGATATTGCCAAGGAAGTAATGGAATTATTTAGAGAAGAATGTAATATACATTTGCCCGAGGGAGAAGCTGGTTTTATCGCCCTTCACATCCACAGTGCAATAACCAATAAAGAATTATCTGAAGTAAATCAGCATTCTCAACTAATGACAAAATTAGTTCAGTTGGTAGAGGATCAGTTGAAAATGGTGATCGACAAACAGAGCATTGATTATATGAGACTTGTACGACATTTGAGATTCGTCATTGAACGTGTAAAAGTGGGAGAAAAAGTAGAAGAACCAGAAAAAATCACTGCTCTCTTGAAAGAAGAATATCCGTTATGTTATAATCTCTCGTGGAAACTCATTAAGGTAATACAGCAAGCGATGAAGAAACCAGTTTTTGACGCAGAAGCAGTCTATATAACGATGCATCTGCAAAGGCTTCAGAAGAAAATTAAATAGTATACATTGTTTTTAACGTGTTACTGATTCGATCAGGCATGAGTAAAGAGAATGATTGAAATAAGTATGACAGGATATATTGCCCTTTATTGGGGGAATATTATTCGCGTAACTTCTTTCGATTAACCTCTTTCTCATGCCTTTTTTATGTTTATGCGACTACCTCATGAGAATGAAAAATTAGTAGGGGGTTTTAAACCGTGTTTAAAAAAGTTTTTGGTGTCCTGCAAAAGATTGGTAAAGCGCTAATGCTTCCTGTAGCCCTTTTACCAGCAGCAGGTCTATTACTTGGAATAGGAAATGCGATGCAGCAAGAAACAATGCTTCAATATCTTCCGTTCCTAGAAGCTGATTGGATTCAACTTATTGCTTCGGTAATGGAGGATGCTGGGGGAATCATATTTAGTAATCTAGCCCTTCTCTTTGCAGTTGGGGTAGCGATTGGTTTAGCTGGAGATGGTGCAGCAGCACTTGCTGCATTAGTCGGTTATTTAGTTCTAAATCAGGTAATGAGCTCATGGCAGGGAGTTACTCCTGATATGCTTTCTGATAATCCTGCTTTATCATCTGTATTAGGAATACCTACATTACAAACAGGTGTATTTGGAGGTATTATTGTTGGTCTTATAGCTGCTTTTGCTTATAACCGCTTTCATGATATTGAAATGCCTTCATTTCTTGGTTTTTTTGCAGGGAAACGATTTGTTCCGATTGCAACTGCCGCGTTTTCTTTTATAGCCGGTCTTTTATTATTGGTCGTGTGGCCACCAGTCCAAGAGGCAATGAATAGTGCGTCACTTTGGTTGATAGAAGAAGGTTCGTATTTTGCTGTGTTTTTCTTTGGATTTATAAAAAGATTGTTAATTCCGTTTGGTTTACATCATATTTTCCATGCGCCGTTCTGGTATGAATTCGGTTCTTATACAACCGCATCTGGTCAAGTCGTTAGGGGAGATATGACGATCTTCTTTTCACAATTGAAAGATGGAGTGGAAATTACCGCTGGTAACTTTATGGCTGGTGAATTTCCAATTATGATGTTTGGTTTACCGGCTGCTGCGCTTGCCATGTATCATGCTGCACGTCCGGAAAATAAAAAATTAGTAGCTGGTTTATTAGGTTCAGGTGCCTTAACATCGTTCTTAACGGGTATCACAGAGCCACTTGAATTTTCATTTATGTTTGTGTCACCTATTCTTTTCTTAATCCATGCAGTGCTGGACGGATTATCATTTGTTTTAATGACAGCTTTAAGTGTTAATATCGGCTACACCTTCTCCGGTGGAGGAATTGACTTTTTCTTATTTGGTATATTGCCAGGTAGAGAGCCTTGGTGGATTGCTATATTAGTAGGTCTCGTTTTTGCAGTTATCTATTATTTTGTTTTCCGTTTTGCAATAAAAAAGTTTAATCTCATGACACCTGGACGCGAAGTAAAAGGTGAAGAGGAAAAGAAAGGTCAGGCTGGAGATCTCGCTTATAACATCATGAATGCAATGGGTGGACAAGAAAATATTGCCCATCTTGATGCATGTATCACCCGACTACGTGTCTCTGTGAACGATATAAAAAATGTGGATAAAGATGAATTGAAAAAACTAGGCGCAGCTGGTGTGCTAGAGGTTGGAAATAATATTCAAGCCATTTTTGGACCACGTTCTGAAATAATTAAAAGCCAAATGCAAGACGTAATGAACGGAAAGAAACCCCGTGAAGTAGAAACGAACCAAATTGAAAAAACAAATCCAGTAAGTAGTGAACAACAAAGTGTTGATCGTTTTTATTCGCCTATTAAAGGTGAAATAAAGCCAATTACTGAAGTTCCAGATGCGGTGTTTTCTGGTAAAATGATGGGTGATGGTTTTGCAATTGTACCATCTGAAGGTGTCATTGTTTCACCTGTTAATGGAAAGGTAATCAACTTGTTCCCTACAAAACACGCGATTGGGATTCTATCTGATTCAGGCCGAGAAATTCTGATTCATGTTGGGATTGACACAGTTAATCTTAAAGGACAAGGGTTTGAAACGTTTGTGATTGAGAATGATAAGGTCGAAAAAGGTCAACAACTTTTAAAAGTTGATTTAGACTTTATTAAGAAAAATGCAACGTCCATTATTACTCCAATTGTCTTTACAAACCTTGCAGAGGGCGAAGAAATCGTTCTTAAAAAGCAAGGAAACATAAATCTTTCTGAAGAAAATATCATCGAGATTACAAAAGGATAATCAATACAACAGACAGATCATGGTTAATTCTAGGGGTCTGTCTGTTTTTATTTAAAGGAGCGCAATGAGAGTTTAGTACTCTCTTTTTTTTTTTACGGACAAAATTCATACAATGCAGGATAATTATGTTGGAAAATACCCACATTTTTGATAAATTTAAATTGTCACATGATTAATAATTTAATAAAAACAGGGGGCAATTATGTCTGCAAAAGAGAATGTTCTAAAAATCAAAGAGAATATTGGGAAAGTCATCATTGGGAAGGACGAAGTGATTGAACTTGTCCTAAATTCCCTTATTAATAAAGGTCATATTTTACTAGAAAGTGTTCCTGGTACGGGAAAAACGATGCTTGCGAAGAGTTTTGCAAAGTCTATTAGTGGTATTTTTAAGCGCATTCAATTTACACCAGACGTACTGCCTAGTGATATTTCTGGGATTCAATTTTTTAATCCGAAAGAGCAGGAATTTCAGCTACGCCCTGGTCCGGTAATGACTAATATTCTATTAGCCGATGAAATTAACCGTGCAACTCCTAGGACTCAATCAAGTTTGCTCGAGGTCATGGAGGAGCGTCAGGTAACGATCGATGGAGAAACGTTAAAACTTCCATCACCGTTTGTAGTGATCGCAACTCAAAACCCAATCGAATCACAGCAGGGGACTTTTCCATTGCCTGAGGCGCAAATGGACCGTTTCTTTGTCCAAATTGATTTAGGTTATCCAAGCTTTGAAGAGGAAAAGCAAATTATGAGAACCTATCGTCAAAATAATCCGATTGAGGAAATTTTGGAGGTCCTTATAAAAGAAGAGATTATATCGATGCAAGCTGAGGTCGGGCAAGTGAAACTTTCTGATGAAGTAGAAGACTATTTACTAAGAATCGTACACTCAACAAGAAAGCATACTGATGTTGAAGTGGGAGTCAGTCCGAGGGGGACTCTAGCACTTATGAAGGCTGCTCAAGGAAAAGCGTATTTGGATGGGCGTATGTTTGTAACCCCAGAGGATATTAAATATATGGCTCCATATGTCATTTCTCATCGGCTGGTGCTCACGATGGAGGGGTCACTAAAGAAAACAAATCGCCAGGTTATACATGAACTGCTATCAACGGTTTCTGTCCCGGTGGAAGCTGGAGCAGTGAAGTAATGGACTGGAAACGGCAAATATCCATTGGAAATGAATTGTCGTATATGTCATTTCTTTCTTCTGTTTTTATACTTGTAGGGATTCTTTCACAGGTATTTTTGCTTCTTTTTGTAGGGGTCTTGTTTCTTTTATATGTATTTGTGAACAAATTTTATTTAAAACATGTTGGAAATAAAATCAACGTTTCGATCGATAAAGAAACCGTAAAGCTCTTTAAAGGAGAAGATGGTGATTTTTCACTCACATTAAAGCAAGAAGGTCGTTTACCAATCATAAATGGTCAAATTCGGCTAACTGTAGATCACGTAGTAGGATTTCAGAACGAAAGAAAAATACTAGAGACAGAACAAATCGAACTAACCTTACCACTTAATCTAATAGGAAGACAGGCTCAAACCACAATGCTGCCTTTTGAAGGGAAGCAAAGGGGAGTTGCGAAAATCCGTACGATTGAGTTAAGAATCCCTCATTTATTTGGCTTTGGTGAGGCATATCTTCAATATACGAAACCGGTTGCCTTTGAAACGATTATTTTTTCTTCGCCGGAAACGGTTGGAGGGATTGAGAAAATTGTCCCGAAAAATCAGGGAGAGTATCCAATTCGGAGTTCATTTTTTGAAGATATGACACAAATAATCGGAACGAGAGGTTATGTACCAACTGATCCATTTAACCGGGTGCACTGGAAAGCGAGTGCACGTACAAATCAATTACAAACGAAGATTTTTGATAAAACAGCTCAATTCTCTTGGACAATAATAATCAATGTGCGCGAACGAAAACTAGAAGATTATTTAAGCGGGTTAACGTATATGCTTGAAGCAGCAACATTAAAAAACATTCCATTTGAAGTGTTCGTTAATGTCAGAAGGGCAGGGAGAACCCCTTTTATCCACCTACCAATAGGCAAAGGAAAGGAACACTTAGCGAAAGCACTGGAATTAATTGCTAGACTTAGTAAGCATAGTGTAACAATTCCATTTCATTTTATGATCCATGCAATCGAAAGACAGCAACAACTTTCACCTTACGTCATTGTGATAGGTGAAATAGAAGAGAATGAGCAACTGATCCTGAGTAGGTTTGCAAGAAAAGGTGTCGATTGTTTTAAACTAATTGAGAATGATGACTCCATTTATTTACAAAAGGCATCCTTGGCAATGAGAAGGGGGGATTCCCATGCGATTTAGTCAGTCTTTACTTAAGTCGTATCAATACGTAATGGAGATGATCCTTCTCTATGTTTTACTAATGTTGTTCTATATTCACACTGACTATTTGCCGCCCATTATACCATTTCTGTTTCTTACGGGCGGCGGAGCAGTCATTATAGCATTCCTGTTATCACTGATGAAATCAAATACCCCGTATTTTTTCATTATGTTAATCGTTCCATTGCTTGCCCTTGTTAGTAGTGAAATAGGGCTATCTTTTGGTCAAAGTATTGTGATTGCGGCTGTTGTTTGTTATCGAATTATTATCCATTACCACAAGAATCCTAAGCTGACAGAAGCTATGATTTTAAATGGTAGTTTACTATTTGGTGGGTTAACTTATTTTGCAGCAAAGGTCCAAGGGTATGTCCACAGTGACCTTATCTTATATTTACTTGTGACTCAATTGATTTTCTTTATGATTGGAAAAATACTAAACAGTGTAAGTACAAGTTCACTCGTGAAGAAAACAATCGCTACAAAACAGAACTCCTGGTCTGTTGTCGGGCTGTTTAGTGGCTTGTTTGTGGGTGCTATTGGTGTCGCGGTTATTTTTCCAATCGTTCTTGTTAAAGGTTTGTCTTTGGTTACGTCCATTATTGGAGCTGGCTTTTACTGGGTTTCAAAGCCACTTTTTAATGCTGTCGAAAATATCGATTCCTATAGAGGTTCTCAGGGTGAAAGTGTTGGAACTTTGAACTGGGAAGAATCAGAAAAGAAAAATCCACTTTTTGAGCTGATCGGCAGCTTTGATATTTGGTTTTATCTATCTATTCTTGGCCTACTTCTATTAGCAGTGATTCTTTTCTTCCTAGCAAAAAAGAGATTTGTAAAAGAAGCTGCTGTGGTTGGCGACGTATACCAATATGCAACGATTACAGAAGGGGTTACAAGCCCTACTGCAAAATGGAGACGTCCAAAACGACAGACACCACAAATAAAAGTACGAAAGCTTATCCTTGAACTCGAAGTGCTCGCAGCAAAGCATGGATTTGGACGATACCATCATGAAAGCGTATCAGAATGGTTAGGAAGAAACCATTTCCTTGACTACCGACTTGTTGAACTCTATGAGAGAGTACGTTATGGGGATGAAGTATTGACCGATGAGGAAAACAAGGCTTGTGAGGAGATCGTTCAGAAGGTAAAAGAGAAGATTAAATCGTTAAAGAAGCTGAAATGAAAAAAGAAGAACCTGGGTGTCCAGGTTCTTTTCATGTTACTTATTTTTTCTTCTTTTTCTGTTTTTTAGGTGTTCCGCCAATTTCTTCGCCAAATTCTTCGTTATGAGAAACAGTTGGGTTTGCCACTTCTTGGCTTACCTTATTTTGTCTTCCTTTTTTAGCCATTATGTTGCCCCCCTTATTAAAATTTTTGTTCGATTATTATTATGTGTTATCTTACGGTATAAAATGAACGAACTTTTATAGTTTTTCCATGAATGTTTCAATTAATTGATTGAATGTATGTGCATGTCTCGTCGGTACTTGATGTCTAGCTTTATTAACAAAGACCCTCTCAGCATTTGGAATTTCCTTCTCTAAAAAACGTTGATAGGAGTGCATGTAGAAATCGAAGGAACCATCAACTAGTAGAACAGGTACTTTTATATCTTTTAATCGATGCGAACAATTATATTCGAGTCCTCTTATGTACATTTGATAGAGAATATTTACATTTGATTTTTTTACATATTGTTCAATTTCCTTTTTATATTCTTTCTTTGTACCATGTGCCTTCCCTAATACCTTTGCTAAAACAGATAATCCTTTCATTCTAACGGTGGAGATTCCAAGCTTAAATTCTGACCGTAATAAAAATGTGTTCACCTCTGAAAAACCACCAATTAATATGATGCCTTCAACACGTTCGGGATTGGAAAGGGCAAATTCCAATGCAATGGATCCGCCATTTGAATAACCGCATACAACGACTTTTTCGAGTGATAGTTGATCTATCAGTTGCAGAATATCAGTTGCTAATAATGAAATGGTGATATCCTCAGTTCCTGGATCACTATTCCCATTTCCACGTAGATCAAATGTAATGACTTGAAATTTTTTTGAAAGGGGTTGTTGCAATTTAAAGGTTACACGTCCCATGCCAGGAGGGTGAATGAAAACAATTGGTTTCCCCTCACCATGGCTTTCATAATAGATTTGGGTCTGGTTCGTACATGTTATATAGGGCATCTCTTCTTCCTCCAACAAATCAGTGCAAATGATTTTGTTTAGTTTTTGGTTAGATGCTTTCTTTTATTACATAAAAAAGACTCGAATTTCTTCGAGTCTACTTAAACAGTTTGTTTACTATTTTCTTTTAAAATCATTTCAACCGCTTCGGCCACAGATTGAACCACAAATTTTGCTTCTTTTTTCACTTCGTCATGTGCAGTCTCCATCACAAAACTGTAAGGAGTTAAGCGGAACATCGGAATATCATTAAACGAATCCCCAATGCATGCAATTTCCTCTGGTTTTAATGAAAGATCCTCGAGAAGTTTTATTATTGCATTCCCTTTACTGATTTGCTTTGGCATAATATCTAAAACATGTTTTTCGGAAATGAACAAATCAATTTCATCTGAATAATCATTAGAAAGTGTTTCGTACGTCTCGAAAATATCGTTTTCGAAACCAATCAGGGTAATCTTTGATGGTTTAATTTCTCTAAACTTCGTACTAATTTCTGGATCAATGATGATAGGATGGAACATTCTTTTTTGAACACCCTCAACATACTCATTATTTTCATGGGTGTAATTCGTGTCATAGCTACAGACAATCGTGACGAACTTCGAATTCAATACTTTATGATAGATTGTTTCTGCTATTTCGGTTGTGAAGGTACGAGAAAAAATGGACCGATCATCTATGGTTGAGGCAAATGCCCCATTTTGGCTAATTCGATGAAAGTTTTGCCCAATCGATTTTAATACTTCCTTTATCTCAGTATCCATTCGACCCGTGGCAATGCTAATTTGAAGTCCATCTTGTGCGGCCTTGGTTAATGCTTTAGTATCTTCAGGATTTACAGAATTGTCTTCCCGCAGTAGTGTTCCGTCTAAATCACTAACGATCAGTTTGATCAATTTAAGCACCTCCAACTTTATTATGTAGATAAAATACAATATTTGCTTATTATACATGACTACCATTAAGGATTGTAATCTTTAAATGCATTGTTTGTAAAGAATAGTACATTCGATTAATAAGTTATTGTAAATGAAAAACTTTCTCAATTTTCGTTTTAAAACGATTATTTGCCTTTCTGTTGAAATAAGTTCTATTCCTATGCTATACTTTTCGTGTAAAAGGTTAGGTATAAAAGGTAAGAGCATGTTAACCAAATCTAAATCTAAAATTTACATATTTATAATGTATTACGTGTTACTGATTCGATCAGGCATGAGTAAAGTAGTGGTAAAAGCTATAGGCAAAGAATCCCATTTTTTGCATAGGTTTTATCGTCTTTCTCATGCCTTTATTTATTGCATTTAGGGAACACAATAATACTCTTTCTTTACATATCTACCGGAAACGAACAAATACTACAAGTAATTATTATTAAAATAAGTGAAAAGGGGAAATAATCATGGCAGAAAAAACATTTAAAATTACAAGTGAATCAGGAATTCATGCACGTCCAGCAACAGTATTGGTACAGGCTGCTAGTAAATATAACTCAGACATTCAATTAGAATATAACGGAAAGTCCGTAAACCTTAAGTCAATTATGGGTGTTATGTCTCTTGGAATTGGACAAGGCGCAGAGGTTAAAATCGTTGCAGAAGGTTCTGACGAAGCAGAAGTAATCGCTAACTTGACAGAAATTATAGCAAATGAAGGACTTGGTGAATAATGTCTGAAATGATTAAAGGAATTGCTGCTTCAGCAGGTATCGCAATCGCAAAAAGCTTTCGTTTAGAGCATCCTGATTTAACTGTTGAAAGACAAACAATTAGTGACAAGGATGCCGAAATTAAGCGTTTTGAAGAAGCAGTTAATCAATCAAAAGAAGAATTAGAAGCGATTAAGGATCGAGCAAATGTTGAACTAGGGGAAGACAAAGCGGCAATTTTTTCAGCCCATCTTCTTGTATTAAGCGATCCAGAACTCCTTAATCCTATTAAAGATAAAATAAACTCTGAAAATGTGAATGCAGAGTTTGCGTTACAGGAAGTAGCGAATATGTTCATTACCATGTTCGAAGGAATGGACAATGAATATATGGCAGAACGAGCTTCTGATATTCGTGATGTAACAAAACGTGTTTTGGCTCATCTACTAGGAGTGACCATCTCTAATCCAAGTATGATTTCAGAAGAAGTCATCATTATTGCGGAAGATTTGACTCCTTCAGACACAGCTCAATTAAATCGAAATTATGTAAAAGGCTTTACCACTGATATTGGTGGCCGTACTTCACACTCTGCGATTATGGCTCGTTCCATGGAGATTCCAGCAGTAGTTGGAACAAAAACGGTTACTTCTGATATTGAAAATGGGGTAATGGTTATTGTTGATGGACTTGATGGTGCTGTCATTGTTAATCCATCTGAGGAAGTTTTAGCTCAGTACCGTCAAAAGAAAGAGCAATATGAAGCACAGAAAACTGAATGGGCTAAACTAAAAAATGAAAAAACTGTTACAAGTGACGGGGAGCATGTAGAACTTGCTGCCAATATCGGAACTCCAGAAGATGTAAAAGGAGTTCTCGAAAATGGCGGAGAAGCAATTGGACTGTATCGTACAGAGTTCCTTTATATGGGTCGTGACCAACTTCCTACAGAGGAAGAGCAATTCGAATCCTATAAAACCGTTCTTGAAAAAATGGAAGGTAAGCCTGTTGTCGTTCGTACACTAGATATAGGTGGGGATAAAGAGCTTCCATACTTAAATCTTCCGAAAGAATTAAATCCGTTCTTAGGATTTAGAGCGATTCGTCTTTGCTTAGAGGAACAGGATATTTTCCGTACACAATTACGTGCGCTACTTCGTGCAAGTACATATGGGAACTTAAAAATCATGTTCCCAATGATTGCAACTCTTGATGAGTTTAGACAAGCTAAAGCGATTTTACTTGATGAAAAAGAAAAGCTTGTAGCGAGTGGAACTTCTGTATCTGATACAATTGAAATCGGAATAATGGTAGAAATTCCTTCCACTGCTGTATTAGCTGACCAATTTGCAAAAGAAGTGGATTTCTTTAGTATTGGCACAAATGATTTAATTCAATATACAATGGCTGCTGACCGAATGAACGAGCGCGTCTCATATCTTTATCAGCCATATTCTCCATCAATCTTAAGACTCATTTCAATGGTGATTGAAGCGGCTCATAAGGAAGGCAAGTGGGCAGGCATGTGTGGAGAAATGGCCGGGGATACGATCGCAATTCCAATTCTGTTAGGATTAGGATTAGACGAATTCAGTATGAGCGCAACATCAATCTTACCTGCAAGAACTCAAATCAAGAAGCTTTCTAAAGCTGAAATCGCAAGCTTCAAAGAAAAGATTCTTTCTATGAGCACAACAGAAGAAGTAGTTGAATTTGTAAAAGCAAACTTCATGAACTAAAGAAAAAACGAGTCTAATTCTTATTTAGACTCGTTTTCTTTTATATTGAAAAGGGTTTTTCCATTCCATTAATAACCCATAATTACAGGACTCCTCATCATCGAGGTAGTTTTCAATAAGCTGGACAGGACTGCGTCCACAACGAAGAAGAAAGGTAATCACGGGATCTTTTAGTTCACCTGTCATTACTTTTTCAATGTATTCTTCGGCACTCAAATCTTTAGAGTATTTAGAGTATCCGGAAATTCGCCCGCCACCTAATAAACGGTCTAATTTTAAATGTACAACAACGTCATACATCGACTGCATCAACCATTTTCCCAGGCCGAATTTTCGATAGGCTGGGCTCACACAAATATCAACAATGTATAAAGTGTTTCCATCTGAAGTATGATTTCGTATGTATCCGTTATCTGTAATTTCCTCCCACGTATGTTGTGGATGACTAGGGTCAAATTGAACAATTAATCCAGTCATTGAACCACATAATCGTCCGTCAATCTCGACACATAGGGCACCCTCAGGGAATAGTGTCACATGGTTATGTAATTGTTCCTTATTCCACCATAAGTCAGAAGGAAATGGTGGAGGGAAACTTTCTCGTTGAACACGAATCAGGTTATCAAAATCATTTTCTTGATAATTACGAATTACGCACTTTTTAGGTGTATTTCCATCAAACACATAAATTTCTTTTCGATACATGTTATCACCTCACATCCACATTGTACGTTACATTCAAAGTGATGAGAAGTAAAACTATTCTATTCTTGGTGTGTATCAAAAAACTCATCAACCACATTTTCTATTAAAGCAGGATCTGGTTGCTCCCCTCTAAATGAGAAAGACAATTCCTTGATAAATTCACCATCCCGATAGACATGAATTGCCCCTTTTTGACTAATGACACTATATTCTGTTTCAAACCGATAGCCTTCGCGATCAATCGCACCCATTACAATCTCTCCTCTTTTCTTAATCTTGTTCTTATTGTTCCTCTTTATTGTGTAAAAAGTACATATTTTTGATAAAACACGCCACGTTAATGGTGAGGAGGTAGAGGAAAATGCCAGACAATGATCGCGATTATCATGAAAGAGACCCTCATTTCGATGGACGCTATGAAGGTATTATCAATGATGATACTGCAGGAAATCAAATAGGGATTAGGTCTGATGTGAATACAGAAAACATAGTTCAACCGAAGAATCCTTATCATATGAAGCCTAAAGTGGATAAAGAAATGAAGAAGTTCCAGGATACTTTTGAAGGAGAGTAATGTAAAAAGCCAGCAACTATTTAAAGTTGCTGGCTTCCTTCGTGTTACTGTTAATTGGTTATCTTAGAACCAAGCAGCTCCGACGATGATTAGAAGAATGAACAATACAACAATCAACGCAAAGCCTCCACCAAATCCGTAGCCACCGCGACCATAACCATGGCCACCATAACCGTATCCACCAAATCCACATCCGCAGCTCATTATACATCTCCCTTTCTAGTTTATCATTAATCTTTAATTGTCTTAAAGAATTAGTAACCTACAAAAGCAGCTCCAACAATGATCAATAGAATGAACAATACAACAATCAAAGCAAAGCCTGATCCATATCCTCCGCAATTTCCTCCACTCATTTAGAACACCTCCATATCTATTTGTTATATCCTATGGAACATGCGCCGTTTTCGTAAGGTACAAATCCCCAATTTTCCCAGATTTTTTTTGGAATTATATGATATGATAAAAATAAAAAAATAAGGGAGATAACGTGATGGTACATAAAGATGTGTTAAATGAAAATGCGGTTGTGGGGTTTATTGGAATAGGTGTTATGGGAAAAAGTATGGCAGGCCATATCCTTTCGAAAGGATATAAGGTTCTTGTTTATACACGCACGCAAGAAAAAGCGGAAGAACTTGTGAAACAAGGAGCCGTTTGGAAACAGTCTGTAGCAGATATCGCATCTGAAGCGAATATCGTCATTACAATGGTTGGCTATCCCTACGATGTGGAAGAGGTCTACCTTGGTGAAAATGGTCTTTTGGCACATGCAAAAGAAGGAACATATTTTATTGATATGACAACTTCAACTCCGTCTTTAGCAACTAAAATCTACGAAGAAGCCAAACAAAAGGGATTGTATTCCTTAGACGCGCCTGTTTCTGGCGGAGATGTTGGTGCAAAAGAAGCAAGGTTAGCTATTATGGTTGGTGGGGATGAAGAGGTATTTGAAGCTTGCAAGCCGCTGTTTGAGATTATGGGAGAGAATATTGTGTATCAAGGTCCATCGGGGTCTGGCCAACATACAAAAATGTGTAACCAAATAGCAATTGCCTCCAATATGATTGGTGTCGCTGAAGCAATGGTTTATGCTAAAAAATCTGGTCTCGACCCTGAAACGGTTTTAAAAAGTATTTCAACAGGAGCGGCTGGAAGTTGGTCATTAAGTAATCTTGCCCCAAGAATGATAGCAGGCAATTTTGAACCAGGTTTTTATATCAAACATTTCATTAAAGATATGGGAATTGCGCTTGAAGAAGCAAAAGCAATGGGAATGGATACACCAGGCCTAGAACTTGCAATACAAATGTATGAGGAACTAGCCGGAAAGGGCGAAGAAAACAGCGGAACTCAAGCCATCTACAAACTGTGGGATTAATGAGACAAAGGGATCTTTGTCCACGACCTTGCTTAAAGTCATAACGAAATTTATTCACTAACAAGCTCATGTGCAGTTACCTATTGTTGCATAGGAAACCCTCTAGGAGAAGAAAATAATGATGATTATCTCTAAGGGGGTGCACTCAAATATGGCAAAGCGTAATAAAAAGAATGATCCTGAACAAAAAAACAAAAAAGGCTTTGATTCAGCTGTAACAGATACTGAGTTCGGTAAGGAATTTGGTAGCGCAGCAGCGAACAAAGCACATAAGAAAAAAGCGAAAAAAGAAAAAGCCTCTAAGAATGACGGTAAATATGAAGGTGGACTTTAATACTTACAAACTCGACAGGCAGGGCTTGTCGAGTATTTTTAACATATGGATAGTGATGAATTGCTTTTATAGCTTAAAACAGGTCTTTCTACCTATGGATATGAACTAAACCCTAAATTAATGTAATAGTATAGTAAAAAAATGGTTACCATTATAAAATTATAAATAGATATTTTCGATCTTAAGGATACGTCTAAATCGAAAGGGAGGGGGTTCAACACATGGAGTTTGGCAATCAAACTAGTGCTCAACAGCAATTACCACAAACACAATGCTCGGTTAATCTTGTGTTAACAGTTACGGTAAACAGTAAAATTCTCTATATATCAAGTAATTGTAAAGAAATCTTAGGTTACACAAATGAAACACTAATTGGATCTTCCATTAAAAACATTATCCATAAGGATGACCGATTCATGCTTGAAAGCTATTTTTTCAATAAGCATGAAGTTTCAGTTTGTGCACTTAGGGTTATGAAGACAAACGAAGAATTTATTTGGTTCGAAACAACTGTTGAACCTGTTTATTACTCCGATTCCTTCGAATATGACGAAATTTTATTGAAAATGAGAGTGCTAGTCGAGCCTGAAAATAGTCGGACACACGAGGAAATCCCTACTAATAACCTATTGTCATCAGTTAATTCGGAAATTGTACTTCATCAAAATCGATTAAAAGATGCATCCATTCTAATCGATGAGGCTCCATTTCCAATTATCATTTCTAAATTCGGTAGGATTTTATATATGAATAATGAAGTTACGAACTTACTCGAAATTCAGAATCCTATGGATGTACTGGGAAACTCGATTTATTCATTTATCAATCAAGAATTCCATGAAGTTGTAGAGAAACGAATTCAACAGCTACAAAGCGGGTATCGATTGGGTATTATTGAACAAAAGTGGAAGAAACAAAATAATGATGAAATCTTTGTTGAAGTAAAAGAAGTACCGATTTATATAAATGATGAAATCTATGAATATCTTGTACTACATGATATTTCATCAAGAAAGTCCTTTCATGATATTATCCATAGAAGTCGTGAACGATATCAGCGAATTGTCCAGAATTCTATCGATACAATCGCGGTTATTTATCAAAACAATTGGGTCTTTATCAATGACTCAGGTGTAAAGATGTTTGGGGCGAATAGCTACACAGAAATGCTTGGAAAAAATATATATACCTTTCTCCATCCAGAAAATCACGATCAGGTCAGAGATTTTATCGAAATTGTAAATGCTGAAAAAAAAGAATTTAATTTTAGCAAGCAATCCTGGTATACGATCCAAGGAAAGCAGGTCTATACAGAATTAATCGGGATTCCAACTACTTATTTTGGAGAAGATGCTGTTCAAGTAATCATTCGTGACATATCTGATCGAATCAAAGCAGAAGAATTAATGATTAAATCTGAAAAACTGTCCATCGCCGGACAACTTGCTGCTGGTATTGCACATGAAATTAGAAATCCATTAACCGCTATAAAAGGGTTTTTACAATTGTTTCATAATGATTTTAAAGGTAAACAAAACTATTTCGATATTATTTTTTCAGAACTAAATCGAATTGAATTGATTTTGAGTGAGCTATTGTTACTGGCAAAGCCATCAGAAATTAAATTCAAAAATAAAGATATCCGAATCATTTTGCGGGATGTTGTAACATTGCTCGAGACGCAAGCTATCCTCCAAGGTATCCAAATCAACATCGACTTTATGAATAAAGAGTCCATTATTACATGCGATGAAAATCAGATAAAGCAGGTCTTTATTAATCTTATTAAGAATTCCATCGATGCAATGGAAAAGGGCGGTAATATTTTTATTCGTACAATGGTTACGGACGACTCCATTTATATTTTGTTTATAGATGAGGGGTGTGGGATACCAAAATCGATCCTTGAGCGAATCGGGGAGCCTTTTTACACAACGAAGGAAAAAGGAACGGGGCTTGGCCTTATGGTTAGTTATAATATTATTGAAAATCATAACGGTGAAATTAAGGTCGATAGCAAAGAAAATGAAGGAACAACCTTTGAGATAAAGCTTCCACGTGTAAATGAGACGGTGTAACTCTTAGAAGTTACACCGTTTTTAATAGGAAAAATAAAAGGCTAGTGCATTTCGCACCAGCCAATTAACTTTATTCAGTTGAAAATCTATAGTATTAAAAGTAATTGTAAAAAGAGAAGTCATTTCAAATACCGGCTGAATAAAGTTAAAGCCTCCGGCGGATGCCACGATTTTTCAAAGGTAAGTTTTCGAGCAAGCTCGAAAAAAATCGGGCTCGCAAATACGCCAAGGCGCATTTGATCTATTGTAAAAAGCTATGTTGAGACAGTAACATATTATATTGTTTTGTAAGTTCCATAAATAATGTTTCATCTTTGTTAATAAGTGATTGGTCGATTTGTTTAAGTAATTGTTCTTTTCTAAAGGAGGCCTGTGATTGGATGAGAACCATTTCGGCTACCTTTTCATACATTTCTTCATCAGGCGTTTGAGAAATTACGACTACCTCATTCTTTTGCTCTTTGTTAAAATGGTTCATTACTTAATCACTCCTTTGATTTTTTCACTTCTTTATAAATCAAAAACCCCTTCACCTTATACATGTAACCAGAATCATTTCATTTAATAATTTCTAGTTGTCTTTCTATTATGAAGGTAATTAGGCAAAAAGTAAAGTATTTTTTAGAAAATTTGGATATGTCAGAATTTAGATGAATTGGCAAACTTGGATATATGGTTCGCGGAATATGAAAAAATGGGCTACTTTCCTAATAAATTTCATAGTATGAAATGAACAACTTTTTCACTTTTTTCAGTTTTGCTGAATAAAGTTAAAAGAATAAAAGGAGGTACCTGTCATGAATCAACCATATGGTGGATATCCAATGAATCCTTACACTCGCGTGGTTCCAAACTATTATTATCCTTATTATCCCGCAAATGGCTACCAACAGGCTAATTATATAAATACCCCCACTACAGACCAGCAGCAAAGACAAACAGAAGAATTTCAGAATGTATGGAAAGAAGTACGAAAAAATTTAAAGCCTTACTATGATCAATTAGCTGAATTTAATGTAAACCGTAGTTTATCGCAGTATATAGCTATGAAACTTGTCATGTACACGTTGATGACTCAAAATCAATTCTCAGGTTCTTTAGATCAAAAAGTGAATCAAACGTATCAGGCATTTCGTCGTCAAGCTAACTGGGTCTTTGGTGTGTTATCGCCTTACCGAATTCCGGAACGTGAGCTTGAAAGAATATTTAAAGCGATTATTCGGCTTACTTATGAAAATATTGGCTTTTCACCTGAAAAGAGTTGGAGTGATTGGGAAGATCTTGGAGGCTACTTAACATCTGGACCTTCTGTTACTGTACCCGGAAGAAATCAGTTAGATGTCTATGTGCGTGGAAGAAACCGTGTGTTGTATCGGCGGATGTGGAATGGAACTAATTGGACAGATTGGGAAAGCCTCGGAGGTACTTTAACATCTTCACCAGCTGCTGTCTCATGGGGACCTGGCAGGGTAGATGTGTTTTCTCGTGGTGAGAATAACCACTTGATTCATAAATATTGGAACGGATCCACTTGGAGTGAGTGGGAAGATTTGGGTGGAGTCTTAACATCATCACCTGCTGTCTCATCTTGGGCTGAAAATCGCCTAGATGTATTCGGAAGAGGCACAGATCGCCATCTTTATCATAAATATTGGGATGGGGATAGTTGGAGTGAGTGGGAGGACCTAGGTGGTGTTCTTACGTCTGCACCTGGAGCAGTGTCGTGGGGGCCAAATCGTATCGACGTCTTTGCACGAGGTGAAAATAGAGCCCTTTATCATAAGTATTGGGATGGCTCAAGCTGGAGCAATTGGGAAGATCTTGGTGGGCAATTAACTTCAAGTCCAGCTGCATCTTCAAGAGAGCCTAATAATCTTGATGTTTTTGTAAAAGGTACAGACGATCATTTATATCTAAAAAATTGGGATGGAAGCCGTTGGAATGAATGGGAGGACCTTGGTGGTAAATTGACTTCCGAACCATCCTCAGCCTCATGGAATCGAAATCGAATTGATGTATTCGCTAGAGGAGAAAACAACCAACTTATCCATAAATGGAAATCATAATTTCAATTGAACAGGGGTTGTGGATATGCCTAGATATGTGTGGGGAGTGGATTCAGCGGTAACTGCTGATGAAGAGCTATATACATGTGTAAAATCTAAATTTGGGAACCCGAAATTCTGGGGCCGTTATTTAAGTGAAGTTCCCGATGTTTCAGCAGGATTAACAAGAGCAGAAATTTCATTCTTACGGAACCGAGGAATCAAGGTTTTGCCCATCTATAATGTCTTTTCTGATGCAATAGGATATGAAAAAGGGCAGCTTGCTGCAAGAAATGCAGTATTTAATGCAAGACGTCTTGGCATTCCAAACAATGTAGCGTTGTTTGCAAATGTAAAACGTTTTTTTGCTGTAGACGATGCTTGGATTCGGGGGTGGGTGGAATCGATTTACCCAAGTGGATTCCGTCCAGGGATATACAACGATCCCGTCAAAGGCGATTTTGCTGTAGCTTATTGTGAGGCTGTCCGAAAAAATAAACAGGTAGCTGTTCATACAATCCTTTGGAGTGCTGAACCTGAGCCTGGGGTGACAAAGGAACGAAATGCACCTAAATACAAACCAATATCACCAAAATGTAAGGCAAATGTATGGGTTTGGCAATATGGAAGAGATTCGGAAGACTGTCCAATTAATACAAATTTAGCTGACCAGCGGGCTTTAAATTACCTACATTAAAAAAACCAGGTACATCGTCCTGGTTTTTTTAATGGAATTTACCGATAGCTTTCTCCTAGTTTTTTGAATACGGGTTTTTGGTATGTTCGTTTGTTTGGTCGGTTCGTATTCTCGGTTTTTTCTTCAATTCCAACGTATTGCTGTAGCAGGCTTTTTGCTAGAGAAAGTGATAGATAGGTTTTTGGATTTCGATATGTCTGATTCAATTGTCCAAGGTGTGGTAGGCGAGAGAAGTCTTCTTTTGTAGGAGGCATGTGAAAATAATAGTCTCCGGCTGAAATTAAGACATCGGATTGCTGTTGACTATTTTTCGGATTTCTGGAAAAATGTAGTCCTTCCTTTTTGGCTTTCCCTTCGGATATAAGCTTTTCTAGTGCTTTTCGTTTTAGTAAGTATAAGAATTTTGGGTTAGTAGCCGTTTTGGCATGGCGGTTTACAACAAATATGGCACGTGCTAGGTTGTCCACATTTGGTTCAAGCGGGGCTTGATTTACCTGTTTTTTCATACTTTCTCTCCTTTCTATCTTTTATTATACTGGTAGTAGTGTATTTTGACAAATTCATCAAGCATATCGTTCTCGTTAAATCTTTGAAGTGATTATATAAAAATAATTATTGAAAAATTAAAGGTTTTTGTCGATGTATGCCGAAGAGATAAATATTAATCTGTAGCAAGGAATGGTCTCATGAACAACATTAATCATGTAATTTTGAAGGATAAGCAATTTAGCCACTTTGGTGAGAAAATTGAAGCAATCATCTTTGAAATTATCCTTAAACATATCAAGGATTTAATATATGTCATGAAAGTAGAAGAAGGCGACATTTTTACCTACGTCTTCTTAAATGAAGAAGCGAAGGGGCATGCAAAATTAACGAACTCAAGCCTTGGGAAAACACTTTACGAGGTGTTACCTAAAGAAACGGCTGATCATTTGCATACACAATATAAATCTGTTTTGGAGAAAAGGGAGGCAGTCTCGTTTCAGGATGTTGTGATTCTACCAGATAATAAAGTTGTACACGGTGAATCACTTTTAACCCCAGTCTTTGATGACAAAGGAAATATTCTATTCATCGTAAGTGTCACTCGTGACATCTCTGCAAGGGTTGCCGACAAAGAAATGATTACCTATATGGCTTATCATGATCAACTTACTGGTTTACCTAATCGCAGTTCATTAAAGAAGGAATTAGATAACGCGGTTGCAGAAGCAATAGAGCTTGATCAGCAATTTGCATTAATGTTCATAGATCTTGATCGTTTTAAATTTTTCAATGATTCTATGGGACATGTAGCGGGGGACCATTTATTAAAAGAAGTTGGCAGACGGTTATCTTCAATTAGTCAAAGAGGCTATAAGGTTTTCCGTCAAGGCGGGGATGAATTTATCATCATTGTTCCAAATTCATCAAGAGAGCATTCCGAGGCATTTGCGGAGAAACTGAACCGAATGTTTGAAAAGCCTTTCATACTAGAAAAAAAGGAATTCTTTATTACAGCAAGTATTGGAATTAGTCTCTTTCCAACTGATGGCAATGATGTTGATACTTTAGTGAAAAATGCCGATACAGCCTTGTATCGTGCCAAGGAATTAGGCAGGGCGCTCTATCAATTTTATAGTACTGATTTACAGAAGCAGTCTTCCCATTTGATGCACCTTGAGACAGGTCTTAGAAGGGCTATTGAGAAAAATGAACTTGAAATCTACTATCAACCACAGTTGGACCTTAGTTCAGGTAAGGTGACTAGCTTTGAGGCTTTGTTAAGATGGAATCATCCGACACTAGAGTTTGTGTCACCTGCTGAATTCATACCGATAGCCGAAGATACCGGACTCATTTTATCAATTGGAGAATGGCTAATTCACACAGTTTGTCAGAATTTAAAGCGTTGGAAAGAGAGTGGATATGGGACTGTATCCGTTGGTATTAATTTATCACCAAAACAATTCCAACAACCTGAATTAGTAAATATGATTCAACGGAATATTGAGGAGAATCAAATCTATCCAGGTAGTATTGAAATTGAGCTTACCGAGGGAGCCATGTTAGACCCAAAGAAAACGATGCTTACATTGGCGAAATTAAAGGAAATTGGAGTTCGAATTGCCGTGGATGACTTTGGTACAGGCTATTCTTCCTTAAGCTATATAAAAAAACTTCCAATCGATACATTAAAAATCGATAAGTCCTTTGTAAAAGATGTTCTCCGTGATGAAAAGGATGCTGCGATTACAACTACAATCATTCACTTAGCCCAAAGTTTAGGACTTTCAGTGATTGCTGAAGGGGTTGAAGAGGAACAACAGGTTGAGTTTTTCAAGATTATGGGGTGTCATAAAGTACAAGGCTATTTCTTTAGTAAACCAATACCAGAAGATGAGTTGATTGAGCATTATTTAACTAATAAGTAAGAGGATGGCCTAAGGGTCATCCTCTTTCGTTATTTCGATTGTAATGTAAAAATGGAGATTTCAGGTTTTGCTAGAAATCGTAATGGAAGTCTAGTTGTACCAAGTCCGCGATTGACATAGAGGAACATTTTAGTAGCACCAATTTCATGGGCACCCTCATAATAGATACTTCCAAGCGGGGGAGTAATTAATGGTCCCACAAATGGTAGCTGAATTTGTCCACCATGACTATGACCTGATAATTGCAAATGCGCTCCCACTTCAGCTGCTCGGTCAGCAATATCCGGCTCATGAGCAAGTAGAATTGTATAACTAGACGAATCTACGTTTTGAAAGGCTTGTTCAAAACTAGGACGTCCAAGCATGACATCATCTAATCCCACAATGGTAATTTTTGAATCTCTCAAGTAAATTTCCTTCGAACTGTTCATTAAGAGAGTAAAATCGGTTTGTTCCATTAGTTGTTTATAAATCTCAGATCCGTAACCCCCATGGTCATGGTTACCGTAAATGGCAAATTTCCCAAGAGGAGCTTCTAACCGTTTTAGGATCGGGATGAGATGATTGGCAGCTGCATATTTATTAGGCTCATCCATTAAATCTCCTGTGAAAAATAGAAGATCCGGTTTGTAGGTATTTATTTGATCGACGAGATGAGTAAGTTGTTCTAGTGTGTAATAATGCCCAAGATGAGTATCACTAAATTGGACAATCCTTAGATTGTCAAAGTCTTTTGGAATAGTAGGATGTACAATTTTATGAGACGTGATATCTAGCTGTTTCGGCTCCAAATATCGAGCATACAAATACCCGAAAGAGGACGCAATTGCAGCTGTTGCTGCTGTGGCAAACGCCCGTTTAATAAATTGTCGTCTTGTATATTTTTTTGCCATCCTAACCGCCAACCTATTCTTTATAATCAATTGAAGCTATGAGACTAGTGTAGCATATTCATATTCACTTAAATTTTAAATATGTATTACAGTTGTAAACAATACTAATTACGTAAGGGTTTTCTCAGCTTGTATGTCAAAATTCATTCTTTTTTTCACTAGATTTATGAATTTATTGTTTGTATATAAATAAACATGTCAAAATCTGCAATTATTTAACGAACGATTCATATCCACGGGCACTTTAGAACTTGTTAAAATGAGGGTACTTGTACATAACCAGTCATTTAATGAAAGGATGATAATTTGAGCAAGCGAATCTCACTACTACTCATTGTCATTTGTTTAATCGGACTAGTTTCTATTCCAACAGCTAAAGCGTCATCTAATCAACCTCTTACACAAGAGGAAGTGTTCACATTCTTACAAGAAGCGTTTCAAGCGCAATCTTCACTAACATCTGAATTTCGTACCTATGAAGAAGTTCAACAAGTTCTTGCCCCTTTTTTTCATTCAGATTATGCAAACACATTTTTAGAGGAGAATTTAATAAAGGAAAAAGATGGGTATATTGTGTATGGATCTGATTTTGCCCTCTACTTTGTTCCGTTTTATTCGTATACAGACGAAACAAAAATTTTATTCGATCAAAACGAAAAGAAGGTTTTTGTCTATGAGTTATTTAAAGCCCCAGAGTCAGGTCCGGTTGCTTATAAAGATCATTATGAAGTCATCACAATTGAAAAAATAAACTCAAACTGGCTTATTACGGATTTACAATTACAAGATGAAGCTCCTTCTGTAAAAGAGACTGTTACACATAAGGAAACAATTAACCAGGATTCAGCATTTTTAACGTGGAATCCCTTTAAAACCACGATTTATTCCTTACTTGAAATGGATAATCGAACATTCATTCATTTTGGATTTTATCAAGGCATCTTCTAAATACCAAAGAAAAATAGAAATCCCAATTGGGATTTCTATTTTTCTTTTTGAAGGGAATCAACAATTCCCATCGCACAAATATCAAGGTCGAGACTAATAATTTCGTATACTTCATGATGTCTTGGAACATTCTTGTCATCAAGATAAGTAGTGATTTCTTTTAAAATCAATTCCTTAATATAATTTTTATGTTCAACTTCAGTTGCTGAAGGATGTTCAATAAACGATTGCTTCCCAGCATTCACAAAAATAGGTAACCATAGACGGAGTTGATCGAACACTTCATTCACATTTGTTGACATCCCGTAATGGCCAAAATAAATAGCCGAGACTCCAAGATCATTCACTCTTTTTGCAGATTCGAGCATTGCATCAGGACGGAATTGATTAGGAGATGTCGAAGGCAAATACAGTTCAATATTATCTTTGACTAGTTCATGATAATAAATGCCGATTGTGTCACCTGTAAAAATTCCGTTGCTAACAGGGTCATAAATACTAAAGTGATGATTGGCGTGGCCTGGTGTATCATAAAAAACAAGGCTGCAATTCCGGCCAATTTCGAGCTCTTCCTGATCTGATTTTACAATTAACTTTTCCTCAGGAATTGGCAAAATTGGATCAAATAAAGAATCAAAACTTTTTCCATATACAGCCTTTGCTCCAGCGATCAATCGACTTGGTTCAGCCAAATGTCTTGCTCCTTTAGGATGGACAACGACTTTTGCATTTGGACAATGCTGTAACAGGAGGCCTGCTCCTCCAGCATGGTCTAAATGAATATGAGTTACAATTATATACTGAACATCAATTGGATCAATGTTTAGCTCTTTAAGCCCCTCTAAAATGTACGGTATAGAAGGACTTGCACTTGTTTCAACAATTGTAATTTTCTCCTCTTTCATTATGTAAGAACCTGTTCGAGCCTTTCTCCCCAAATCATGTGCGTCAATTAGAAATATTCGCTCATTTAGTTGTGTAAGATTTCCCATGTTCTCCTCCCACTTTTTTATTGTTTCATCGCTAATTTTATTGTATTGTTACATAGTGGTTACTGTAAAGGTATTGAAAGAAATATTCTGAATATAAAAGTCCGTGAGAAAAATGGTCAATACCGTGGATAGAAGAGAGGATATTGCTCAATCCTAAAAGTAGAGAAAGGAGAGGCTACATATGTCACAGTTACAAGGAATCATATCTCGTCTTATTAGCCTTCAGGAAAATGCAAACGGTGGGGAGCCCCCACAACGTTTTTTTGAAGTAAATGGTGAAAGAAAATGTAGTGTTAAGTATTTTAACAAAACAACTACATTTGAACTCGAAGTATACCAGCAAGGGGAAAAGCCCAAAACATATCAATTCGATAATATTGATATGATTGCAATTGAAATTTTCGATTTAATTAGCTAATCACACTTCTTAGGCTCTGCACTGTGCTGAGCCTTTTTCTTCCTTCTAAAGTACTAACTCTAAATCACCCTTAAATAATACAAGTTCTCCCCCTAAAATTATGGTAAAATAAAAGAGGAGAATGAAAAATGAAATCTGGTAATATATGAAAACAATTACAATGTGAGGTTGTGAGGCTTACATGTTTGGTCTTCAAAATGAAAATCTATTTGAAACAACAATTAATAACTTGCTTATTCCTGCAGATAAAGTAGCTCACGTTCAAATCGGGAATAGCTTAGAGCACGCACTACTTGTCCTTACAAAAACGGGATATACCGCAGTTCCCGTATTGGACCCAAAGTATAAGCTGCATGGCTTGATTAGTTCAACACATATTCTAGACTCGATCCTTGGATTAGAACGAATTGAATTTGAACGTCTAGAGAAAATGAAGGTTGAAGAAGTAATGAACAGGGAAATCCCGCGATTAAATTTAAATGATAATGTCATAAAGGGTCTTCAATTAGTCATCGATCAATCATTTGTCTGTGTTGAAAATGACGATTTAGTATTTGAAGGAATTTTTACCCGTCGTGCTATTTTAAAACAATTCAATAAGCAATTAAAAATTAAATAAGTTATCTGAAATCCTCCATGCTGTTAGGGAGGATTTTTTTAGGTGTATAATGATAATTTTTAATAAATCATTTATACTATAAGTAAAACTTATACCTGTGTGCAGGAGGAAACAATGTGCAATTTTCCGAATTTCAATTATTAGTGGTACTATCATCTGAATTAAATATGCGAAAAGCATCTGAACGTTTATTTGTTACACAACCTGCGTTATCCCAGCGCTTACAATCGATTGAAAAAGCATGGAATACAAAAATATTTATTCGTTCACAAAAAGGACTCACACCAACACCTGCTGGAGAAAAAATAATTGATTTTGCAAAAGAGGTTGTTGAGAAGGAAGAAAAAATACGGGAGCAGCTACAAGGACTCAATCAAGAAGTGCACGGCACCCTTAAAATTGCTTGTGCGTCCATTATTGGACAAAATTGGCTTCCAAAGGTATTAAAAAAATATGTTAATAAATATCCACATGCTAAAATTTCCTTAATTACCGGCTGGAGTAGTGAAATATTAAAAAATCTCTATGATGACACTGTTCATATTGGGATCATCCGTGGTAAACCCGACTGGAAAGGTGCCAAACACCATCTATTAACCGATACGATGTATATGGTTGATACAGAAATCCAAAAAATCGAACAGGTGTGGGAAACAGATCGACCGTTTATTCAATTTAAAAGTGACTCAACCTATTATCAAGAAATTCAGGAATGGTGGCACCGCACCTTTCAATCAACACCACGTCGGACCATCGTGGTTGACCAAATTGAAACATGTAAGCAAATGACCCTAAATGGAATTGGTTATGCGATTTTGCCATCTGTCACTTTAAATGATGATGAAACGAAAAACATTTATAAAATTCCTTTAATGAACGAGAATAACGAACCTATGAAACGCGATACATGGTTGGTCGGTTATGATTATGCATTTGAACTTAAACAAGTCCAAGCATTTGTTGAGATGATTAAAGAAAACATAGATTCTTTATGAGCCTCTCATGACTAAAGTCACGAGTTTCAGGGTTGGTACTATTGTACATTGACCACAAGTGGCTGGGAACACACAGCCGCTATCCCGTTGGCGAAAGCCTTCGGGACTACTTTTCTTAGAATATTTGCTGCTCCATTTACATGCGCATTTAACAAAATGTTATGCTTTGAATGATACATCCCTCGATGAACTCGTTTTCCACTGAAGATATGTGGTTCTTTATTCCCCGGATTGAAGGTCGGAATATGATCTCCATCTAGAAAACTTGCTTTCGAAGTGTAACTTTCTTCAGTAACAATAACTGCTATGCCTTTCGCATTCGCTTTGTATGTAATAAGTTCAATTAACAAGGTGTGGGGGATTTGAACAAACTTTTGATTGTTCACCTTACCCAAATTACTATTTTGTTTCCATTCTTTATTTTTACCAATCACAATGGTATCAATTTGATGCGCCTTCGCTATTTTTACAATGTTAAAACTCACTTTATGAAGGAGATCTTTGATTTTTAAATGTCTATCACGTTCTAATTTCACTAGACGTTTTGAGTGAAAACCACCTTCTTTAGGACCTTTTCCATTTCTAATTGCAGCATAGTATAGGCTTCTTAGTTTGTTGTACCACTGATTAATCGCTTTAATTTTTCCCCCTTTGAAAAGGATTGGTACAATTTTAAGGTTAAAAACAGCGGTTACAATATTGTCCACACCTAAATCTAAACTCATACAATGTTCTTTCTTTGCTACGACTTCACGCTTATCACCTACGAGATAGATCAACTCAACTATGAAATCACCGTATTTAGGAACAATACGTATTTGTTGAAATGTACCCTTCAGATTGACCAACTTACCGATATTAAGCTGTGTTTTCGTCTTTGGAAATCTAAGAAACTTTTCACCAACTATCTTGCATATTTGGTTCGACAGTACTACTTCTTTTCTACTTCCCTTCGGTAAATATCCAGGTATAGAAGGTCTTTCTTTATATTTATGTGGATTCTCCTTGTAATCTTTCAAGCTAGAAAAGAAACTTTTCCAATTTTGTACAACATTTTTTATGGTTTGTTGATTAATCTGCCCTGGTAGGGAATAATAATCTTTTTGTTTGATGGTTTTAAACAAGCAATCTAGAAAGTTGTATCCTAGAAAGGACTTTTCCTTTGATGGTGCCTCAAACAGATTTAATATCATTTCTTTTCTAATTTCATTTGGTCTAGTTTTTTCTTTTCGAAGCTTTTTAAAATAAGCGATGGTTTGTTTATCATTCATTTTATTGAGGTTTTGGTAGATGGTTTCCATCACTTCTTTTTGTAATGGTTGAAGATTTTTCTTATTATTAATAGCTGTATACACTTGTCTAATGTAAAAGTTGGTTGTGTTATACAAATTGTTGCTATTCATACATAATTTATCAAAATACTCGTACAGTTTATGCCCTTTTTTAATTCTAATTTGATATGTTCTATATTCCTTTATTCCTTCCATTGTCTCACCTCCTCTTCGCCTTTATTTTATCAAAGGGAACGCTTGTTCGTCAAATGAAATTTCATTCAAAAAACAAAAACTAGCCAATTCATCCCACAACTGAAGTAACGGGTGTTCTTGGCTAGTAAATAAAATATTTTATAAAAACCGCAACTATAAATGAATTCAATCCACGAATATGTGTAGAATAATCACAGTCTGATTGTGACAAATTACATATATGAGGAGGTGGATGATTAATGGCGAAAATTGGTGTTGAAGGTTCTCTAACAAATGTTCAGCAGGCTCTTCAAGAAAAAGGCTATGAAGTTGTTCAGTTAAAACAGGAAAGTGATGCACAAAACTGTGACTGCTGTGTTGTTACAGGCTTAGATTCGAATGTGATGGGAATGGCTGATACTGTCATGAAAGGGCCAGTCATTGAAGCAAACGGACTGTCTGCTGACCAGGTTTGTCAAGAAGTAGAAAGTCGTTTAGGACAGGCGTAAATAATGAAAGACGAAATGACGGGACTAGGTATTTCACCTAGTCTTTTTTTATGAATCCACCGTTTTTCAAATAATATATTATAAAATTGTAAAGATTGTATAATTTTAAAAAAACGACTTCATTTTACTTGAATCGACAGCCACCTCTTTGTTAAACTAGTCATTGTTGATAGCGATTACCCCATGTATAAACCGTATAAAGCTGGTTATACTTGGATATTGGTGTTAGCGTTATCAATCTACTTATAAAAAATATTTGGAGGTCTTACATATGGCAGAACGTATGGTAGGTAAACAAGCTCCTCGTTTTGAAATGGACGCTGTTATGCCAAATAAAGAATTTGGTAAAGTTAGTCTTGAAGAGAACATGAAAAACGATAAGTGGACAGTATTATTTTTCTATCCAATGGACTTCACTTTCGTATGTCCTACAGAAATTACAGCAATGTCTGATCGTTACGATGAGTTTGAAGACCTAGACGCTATCGTTATCGGCGCTTCTACGGATACAATTCATACTCACTTAGCATGGATTAACACTGACCGTAAAGACAACGGATTAGGGGATCTTAACTATCCACTTGCTGCAGACACTAACCATGCTATTTCTAAAGAATACGGTGTTCTTATTGAAGAAGAAGGTATTGCATTACGTGGTCTATTCATCATCAGCCCAGAAGGGGAAATGATGTATTCTGTCGTTAACCACAACAACATTGGTCGTGATGTTGACGAAACTTTACGTGTTCTTCAAGCATTACAGACTGGTGGCCTTTGCCCTGCTAACTGGAGGCCTGGCCAAGCTACACTTAATGTCTAATAGATAACAAATAACAACAGGGTCTAACGGATGTTAGGCCCTTTAATCCATAATTTGGAGGATCAAATCGATGAAATTACGTGATCAATTGCCTGAGCTTGATGGAGAAAAAGCTTGGTTAAATGGTGAAGTTAGTAAAGCAGACCTTGTTGGTGAAAAACCAACCCTCATTCATTTTTGGTCAATCAGCTGTGGTCTTTGTAAAGAAGCAATGCCGCAGGTGAATGAATTCCGTGACCAATATCAGGACAAGTTAAATGTTATTGCTGTTCATATGCCAAGGTCAGAAAATGATCTTGATTTAGATGAAATCAAGCAAGTTGCCGAACAGCATAATATCACTCAACCAATCTTTGTTGATAGTGATCTTAAATTAAATGATAAGTTCGAAAACCAATATGTCCCTGCTTATTATGTATTTGATAAGGAAGGCAAGCTTCGTCATTTCCAAGCAGGCGGTAGTGGCATGAAGATGCTAACCAAACGTGTTAACCGCGTATTAGAAGAAACTCAAAATGCTGAATAAAAATGAGGTTTGCTAATAAGGCTGAGTCAATTTGACTTAGCCTTATTTATTTTTAAATAAAATATTTAACATTTTCTGAAAATGCACTAGATATTTATTTCGAAAACCGATATATTATATGTTACGTACATTTTAGCTTTTTATGGAAATATTTTTTATGGAACACCGAGGGGGGACTTATATGGATACTTTTAGGAAATTAAAGGGGTTTTATTGGCCATACCGGAAATATTTTTTCTGGTCATTATTTGCCATGATTTTTGTCACAGGAATAACAGTTGTCTATCCAATCGTGCTTCAGGTAACCATAGATGAGGTTATCCGGGCAGGAAATTATCAGTATGTACCATATCTAGCATTCGGATTTATTGCCATCATGCTAATTAAAGGGGTAGCTACATATTTCAACCAGTATCTGGGGGATTTATTTGGTATAACGGCTGTTTATAAGGTAAGAAATGCATTATATGAAAAGCTACAACGATTACCTTTTAGTTATTATGATAATGCAAAAACAGGAGACCTTATGTCGCGTTTAACTGCCGACGTTGAGGGGATTCGATTCTTCCTTTCATTTGGATTTGCGGAACTACTTCGTTTTACACTTTTAATTATTTTCAGTTTAATCGTGATGTTCTCGTATTCCATTCCACTAACATTGGTAACAATTATGGCGTTACCGTTTCTCGCGATTGTTGTTTATCGTTTTGATAAGCGAGTCCATCCAGCATTTCGAAAGGTGAGGAAAACATTTGGCCGCTTGAATACAAATGTACAAGAAAATATCAGCGGAATTAATACGGTAAAGTCATTATCACGAGAAGAGTTTCAAATCAATAAATTCAACGATTCCAATGAAGATTACCGAGATGTTTCGCTTGCTACCTCAAAGATTTGGGCAAAGTTTTTCCCGTTAATGGAGTTTATTGGAAATGTTTGTGTTGTTGCTTTACTATCTTATGGCGGATATTTAGTAATTGGTGGGTCAGTATCATATGGGGAACTCGTTGCATTTTTTAGTTTAGTTTGGTACCTGCTCAACCCAATTATGAACCTTGGTTTTATTATTAATATGTTTTCACAAGCGAAGGCATCTGGCGAACGTTTACTCGAGATCCTTGAAGCAGATGAGAAAATTATCGATCAAAAGGATGTTGTTAACAGTGATAGCTTGCAGGGGCATGTAGAATTTAAAGATGTTACTTTAAAGTATACAGAAGATGATGAGGCAGCATTACAGTCGATTTCATTTACAGCTGAACCAGGCAAGGTTATTGGGTTAATAGGGGCAACAGGCTCTGGGAAAACAAGTATTACTCAGCTAATGACAAGATTTTATGAGCCGGTAAAAGGTCAAGTCTTTATTGATGGAAGAGATGTTTCAGACTATTCCATTTCTACGTTAAGGAGTAATATTGGATTTGTCATGCAGGAATCATTCTTATTCTCATCCACAATTCGTGCAAATATTGCTTATGGCAAACCGAATGCTTCGATGGAAGACATTATTGATGCAGCAAAAAGAGCCCAAGCACATGAGTTTATTATGGAGCTTCCAAATGGCTATGACACGATGCTTGGTGAACGTGGTATGGGATTATCAGGTGGACAAAAGCAACGAATTGCGATAGCAAGGTCAATCTGTATTGATCCTAGTATTCTCATTTTAGATGATGCAACAAGCGCAGTGGATATGGAAACTGAATTTTCAATTCAACAGGCCTTAAAGGAAGTAATGAAGGGGCGGACTACATTTATCATTGCACATCGAATTTCTTCGTTGAAACATGCGGATGAAATTTTGGTATTAGATAATGGAACCATCGTTGAGCGTGGAACACACGAGGAATTATTGAAAAATGAAGGACCATATCAACGCATTTATGATATTCAGTATAAGGATCAAAAAGTTGTCCTACAGTCAAAAGTAGGTTAGGTAGGTGAGATTAAATGTCAAAAAATGAAAAACAAGATATAAAACATCGGTTCCATTATTCGACGGACCAAGCAATTGAAAAACCGTTTAACTGGAAACAAATGCTCAGATTATTAGGCTATATGAAACCATATTCAAAAAGTTTATTGCCTTTAGCAATCATCATGGTTTTATTAACAACCGCTGTAAGGTTGATCGCTCCTATTTTAATTGGGAAATATACAATTGACCACGCGATTGCGAATAAAGATACAGATTTATTACTGGTCTTAGTTACTACGATTGCTGGGTTATATGCGATTAATTATGTTGCGAACATTTATCGGATCAAATGGACCAATATGCTTGGTCAAAATATTATATACGACTTACGAAAGCATCTTTTTACACATGTTCAAGGTCTTTCGCATCGATTCTTTGATAAGCGTTCAGCAGGTTCTATTTTAGTTCGAATTCTAAATGACGTGAACTCGCTTCAGGAATTATTCACAAATGGGGTTATTAATCTATTAATGGATTTTGTGCTCCTATTTGGAGTCATTTTTATTCTTTTCGGTCTAAGTCCAAAGCTTACATTGGCAATCTTAATTATCCTGCCACTGATGGTCTTAATTACAACTAAATTAAGAAGAAAAATTAGAAGATCTTGGCAAACAGTAAGAATCAAGCAATCGATGCTTAACTCGCATTTAAACGAAAGTATTCAAGGGATTCGTGTGACACAAGCATTTACTCAGGAAAAAGAAAATATTGAATTCTTTGATGGTATTAATAATCAAAATTTTGAGAGTTGGAGAGATGCTACCCAGAAAAATGCGATGTTCCGTCCATTTGTAGAAATGACAAATGCGGTTGGAACAGCAATTTTGATATGGTTCGGGGCTACGCTAATCCAAGCTGACGGACTAACAATTGGGGTATTCGTCTCCTTTGCCTTCTATTTAGGGATGTTCTGGGAGCCTATTTCACGATTAGGTCAAGTATATAATCAATTACTTGTGGGGATGGCTTCTTCTGAACGTATTTTCGAATTTATTGATGAAAAACCAATTGTTGGTGAAAAAGAAAACCCAATTCACTTGTCTGATATGAAAGGCAAGATTGAATTTGATCAAGTGGAATTTGCATATGACGAAAGTCGAAAAGCCTTGAAAGGCATTTCCTTGACGATAGACGCAGGTCAAACCATTGCCCTTGTAGGTCATACTGGTTCAGGTAAAACGACGATTGCTAACCTGATTAGCCGCTTCTATGATGCAACAGGTGGGGAAGTAAAAATCGATGGAATCAACATTAGAGAATTATCTCTACAGAATGTTCGTTCTCAAATAAGTGTAGTCCTACAAGATACGTTTATCTTCTCTGGTACGATAAAAGACAATATTAGGTTTGGGAGACCAGACGCAACGGATGAAGAGATAATAGCCGCTGCACAAGCAGTGGGTGCCCATCAGTTTATTGAGAAACTTGTAAATGGGTATGACACGGAAGTTGAGGAAAGAGGGAATATCTTATCAGTTGGGGAACGACAATTATTATCATTCGCTCGTGCGCTTCTTGCAGATCCTAAAATCTTAATTTTAGATGAAGCAACTGCAAGTATTGATACCGAAACAGAAGTCAAAATTCAACAGGCTTTAAAACAATTATTAAAGGGGCGTACAGCAATCATCATTGCCCATAGGCTATCGACTATTCGTGAAGCGGATCATATTTTTGTATTGGATCATGGTGAAATCATTGAACAAGGAAATCACCATGAATTAATGAATCAGCAAGGTGAATATTTTGGATTAGTAAAAGCACAGTTTAAGATGCTTGAGGCCATGTAGAAAACCTTAAGAAGGACTAGGAGACCCTAGTCCTTTTTTGCTTTAAGTGCACTATGAGAAGGGTGACAGTAATGCTTCCAAATTATAGATTAGTTATGATACAATCTAAGGTATCTCAATTTGATGGGGGAATAGGTAGTGAACAAAAAAGAGTTTGCGGTAATAGGTCTTGGACGTTTTGGAGGTAGCATATGCCGCGCATTAAGTGAAGAAGGCATGGAAGTTATGGCCATGGACCTTGATGAAGATAAAGTGAATGAATTTTCTACGATAGCCTCTCATGCAGTTGTTGGCGATTCAACGGATGAATCAGTTCTCAAGAGCATAGGGATTCGAAATTTTGACTTAGTCATTGTTGCCATCGGGGATAACCTGAAAGCGAGTATATTAACGACCATTATCCTAAAGGAATTAGGGGTCAAGCAAATTTGGGTAAAAGCACAAAACGACTATCATGAGAAAATTTTAAGTAAAATTGGAGCAGATCGGATTGTACATCCAGAGCGAGATATGGGAAAACGAATTGCCCATAATATTATTTCTAACAATGTCTTGGATTATCTGGAACTTTCTGATGAGCATAGTATTATTGAAATTGTTGCAGGGAAAAAGATTGATGGGAAGTCTTTAATTGAATTAGATGTACGTGCGAGATATGGGGTAACCATCGTTGCGATGAAAAGGGGAAAAGACATCATTGTTTCCCCATCAGCAACTGAGCAGATACATAAAGGGGATATCCTAATTATCATCGGGGCTGACACAGACATTAGCCGCTTCGAAAAAAATCTAATTGAAGAATAAACGTCTCAGCATGAGGCGTTTTTTTTATGGAGATATTAAAAACCCACTGAGGAAAACCTCAGTGGGAATCAACATTGAATATGACAAGGGTTAATGGACTAGCTTAAACCTCCATAATGATTGGTAAAATCATTGGACGGCGTTTTGTCTTTTCATAAAGGAACGGTGCAAGTGTGTCTGTAATTTCATTCTTAATTTCAGACCATTGGGTCGTGCGACGCTCCATTACTTTATTTAAATGCTTCGTAATAAGACTCTGTGCATCATTGATTAAATCTCCAGACTCACGCATATACACAAATCCACGAGAAATTAAGTCAGGACCTGCAGCAATCTTAAAGTCCTTCATATTAATACTTACGACAACGATCACAAGACCTTCTTCAGAAAGAATGCGGCGGTCGCGCAATACAATATTTCCGATATCACCAATACCGCTACCATCAATATACACATTTCCTGATGGAATCTTACCTGCAACAGATGCTTCATTCTCACTTAAAGCAAGAACCTCTCCATTGTCCATAATAAAGCAGTTCTCTTCAAATACACCACAATCTACAGCAGATTTCGCGTGCATCTTTTGCATCCGGTATTCACCATGAATTGGCATAAAATACTTTGGCTGCATGAGACGAAGCATTAATTTTTGCTCCTCTTGGCCACCGTGACCTGATGTATGGATGTTACTTAATGGTCCATGAATAACATCGGCACCTGCACGGTAAAGCATATTGATGATTCGACTAACACTCAATGTATTCCCTGGAATAGGCGATGATGAAAATACGACTGTGTCCCCAGGAATGATTTGAATTTGTCGGTGTGTACCATTTGCAATTCTTGAAAGGGCAGCCATTGGTTCCCCTTGGCTTCCAGTACAAAGAATTACAACCTTATTGGCTGGGAGACGGTTGATTTGGTTAGCATCAATAAACGTATCCTTTGGACATTGAATATAACCTAAATCATATCCAATTGTGATGGCTGATTCCATACTTCTTCCAAATACTGCGATTTTTCGATCGTTTTGAACAGCGGCTTCAACCACCTGCTGTAGGCGATGAATATTAGATGCAAAAGTAGCAAATATGATACGGCCATCTACCGTACGGAAGATATCCTGAATACTTTCTCCTACGCGTCTTTCAGACATTGTAAAATGTGGTATTTCCGCATTTGTACTATCTGAGAGCAGGCATAGTACTCCATCTCTTCCGATTTCTGCCATTTTTTGAAGGTTCGCTGGCTCACCAACAGGTGTGAAATCAAATTTGAAATCTCCTGTATGTACGACTTGTCCAGGAGGCGTTTTTACAACAATTCCGTATGAATCTGGAATACTATGTGTTGTTCTAAAAAACGTAACCGATGTTTTGCGGAATTTTATAATATCTTCTTCTTTAATTTCAATCAACTTTGCTTGGCGAAGTAGTCCGTGCTCTTCAAGTTTGTTACGAATTAAACCTAAGGCAAGCTTACCACCATAAATCGGTACATTGATTTCACGAAGTAGATACGGAATTCCACCAATATGATCCTCATGACCGTGCGTAATGAATAAACCTTTAATCTTGTCTTCGTTCTTAACTAAATAGCTGTAATCGGGAATCACATAGTCGATTCCTAACAGCTCGTCCTCTGGGAATTTAATCCCAGCATCGATCAGGATAATTTCATCCTGAAACTGTACGCCATAAGTGTTTTTACCAATTTCCCCGAGTCCACCTAAGGCGAAAACAGCTGTTTGATCGTTCTTTACAAATTTCATAATTCATCAAATCTCCAATACATTATAATCTTCATTTAGTTGCTCATACTCAAGATAGGCCCCTTCCACCTTTTGAATATATTCAATGTTAATTTTCCGTTCCTTTAATTTTTGGCGAACCTCAACTTGAGACTCTGCTTCAATATACAAAGTTTTTGTATGTTCTCTTACTGGAACTTCTAATACATCCTCTTGGTAGTAAACTTTAAAAATCATTGCCAAATCTCTCCTTAATTTCCGAAAGTTAGAGTAACTTTTTCTATTATATAAAAATATAACAAGTTTTTCATGTTTTTTCTTGCTTTTCCTAAATATTTCTTAACATTGCATTGCTAATAGGTAAGAAGAGGGGGTTAGTTTAGGGGTTACTATGTATTTTTTGTTAAAATCATTGAACCGTACACCTAAATGTCTATTATACCATTGAAGATCATGATAGTACATAACAAGCCCTCCATAACGAAGGGCTCTTTTCGTCATTATTAGCTTCAACTTCATTACGAGGTAAGTTAAATGTTATTAATTTTACGCAATTGATTTCCTTTTTAATAAATCTTGCCACTGCTTCATTATTTTTTTCCGTAACTTTTTTAGCATGACTATCATCTCCTTTTTTCTCAAACTTTAAACATTTCAAGGACGTTGCTGTTGGGTTTAAGTTTTGTCCTTATTATGTGGAAAAAAGGGTCAAATTATCATAGCTATTAAAAGAAAGGTAAATGAGCCGAAGATGAATATGTCAAGTCTACTTAACAAAAAGTACTTAAAAATTTAGCGCGTCGAACCTTACTTTCTATCGTTCGATAGGAATCGCGTTGTCAGGTTCAGTAAACGGATCTTCTTCATTGATATGATCATAGAACATTACACCATTTAAGTGATCTATTTCATGCTGAAAACAAATAGCAGGCAAACCTTTTAGTTTCACAATTACTTCCTCGCCCTCAATGGTGGTTCCTTTTACCTTAACTTTTGAGTAACGTGGCACATAACCTGGTACAGCTCTGTCAACAGACAAACAACCTTCGCCAGTTGTTAAATAACTCTTTTTAATAGAATGACTAATTATCTTTGGATTAAACAAAGCATAGCTGTGTAGCTCATCATTTTCATCTTTTAAATGGACAGCAATCATACGCTTTGACACATTAATTTGTGGTGCGGCAAGCCCTATGCCTGGTCTTAATCCGTATTTTTCGGCAATCTCAGGGTTCTGACTGTTTTTTACATACTGTAATAGTTCGTTTAGTATTTTGCGGTCTTCCGCTGTTGCGGGTAAGGGAACCTCATCTGCAACCTTCCGTAATGTTGGATGTCCTTCCCGGATAATATTATCCATTGTTATCACATTTATCACTTCCTGATCTTGATGCTTATATTTATCTTAAGTTTAACAAAGGTTATTTCATTTTTAAATATAAAAGTAGGCCTCTAGTCTGTTCTAAAGCATGTACTAACTCATATATTTAGTTGAAACCTAAAAAATGTTATGAAATCGTATTATAATATAGTATATTTGAAGTAGCTAAGGGGGAGCAGATATTGAAAAATAATACGTTTAAAGTTGTATTTCTTTGTGTTTGTATGAGTTTTCTCTTAATGGGGTGTTTGGGCGGTCCCACACCTGAAGAACAGATTTATGAGACATTAGAAAAAGTGGTAACAGTTGAAAAGGAATTTGAAGAGCAACAAAACCCATTGGTGGAGCTTGAGAAAAAAGAGAAAGAGCTTTACGATGAAATTTTAACATTGGGTATGAAAGAATTTGATCAGATTGTTTCCTTATCAAATGATGCATTGGCAATTGTAAGTGATCGCGAAACTAGAATTAACAATGAACAAAAGAGTATCGAAGCCTCCAAGAAGGAATTTCAAAAGGTCGATGCACTTATTTCTGAAATTAAAGAGGACAGTGTAAAGGAAGAAGCGAATGAGCTAGTGTCGTTAATGAACGAGCGCTATGAAAGCTATGAGGATTTATACACAGTCTATAAAGAAGCGATCGAGCACGATAAAAAATTATATGAAATGTTTCAAAATGAAGAATTAACATTGGATGAATTGGAACAACAAATTACTCTTATAAATGAAACTTACGAAAAAGTAGTTGTAGCAAATGAAACGTTTAACAAATTGACGGACCAATACAACAAAGCAAAGGTTACTTTTTATCAAAATGCCGGACTAGAAGTTGTCTTTAAAGAAGAATAACAATATAAAAACTGTGAAAGGGCTATCAGTGTTGATAGCCCTTTTGTATTGGCTATTTTAGGGCATAATCGGAGTAGTATTTTAAAAAATCAATATAAAAGTAAGGTTTTTATAGTACAGATGCAAAATGTGTACTGATACAGTTTGTAAAAATGGGAATTTATACAAAACAAAAAAAAATGGTGGACAAGTAATAAAACAGTAAACAAACAATTTGACGTGTGTCTTACGTTGTTGTAAACTTGAAAATGGATAGGGAGCAGTTGTATTAATTGCTTTACTAAAATAATTAATACAGCTTCATTTAGGAGTCAGAATATCCTTTTCGAACATGACAAAAAGTTATTACATCTAAAGACTTAGTCCTAATGGATATAGTGGGTTGTTCAAAAAGGAGAATGAAGAGGACCGAGAATTTCAAGGCGACGCAGTTTTGAGTAGCGGAACGTATGTAGTTTATACGTGAGCAACGGAGAAACAAGTCAACGAAGAAATTCGATGCGTCATATTTATTCGATTTTTTGAACTTCCTCTTAATTATGTCTTTGAAAAGATATATTTTTGGGTAACCTAATGCTGTATGTTTTGTATCATTCTTAACTTTATACTTGGTTTCTTCACCATCATAAAGTTAAAGCCCCTTACTAGTATGTAAAATGGTCAGGGTGCATTTGATAAAAGAAAATAGGGTAAGAAAGGAAGCGAGAAAAGATGGCTGTAAAAGCAAATGTCTTTGATTTACAAGGGCAACTGGATAAAGTTGCTGAAAACTTTCCTATGTTTCAGATCTTAAATGAAGAAGGAGAAGTAGTTAACAAAGATGCTGTTCCTGATTTAAGTGATGATCAATTAAAAGAATTAATGAGAAGAATGGTTTATACAAGAATCCTTGATCAACGTTCTATTTCGTTAAACCGTCAAGGGCGTTTAGGTTTCTATGCACCTACTGCAGGTCAAGAAGCTTCACAACTTGCATCTCAATTTGCATTAGAAAAAGAAGATTTCATTTTACCAGGTTACCGTGATGTACCTCAAATCGTTTGGCATGGTTTACCATTATATCAAGCGTTCTTATTCTCACGCGGACATTTTCATGGGAATCAAGTTCCTGAAGGTGTTAATGTTATCTCTCCACAAATCATTATTGGGGCACAATACATACAGTGTGCTGGTGTCGCTTTAGGCATGAAAAAGCGTGGCAAGAAATCAATTGCAATTACTTATACTGGTGATGGTGGTACTTCACAAGGTGATTTCTACGAAGGAATTAACTTTGCAGGAGCTTTCAAAGCACCAGCGGTATTTATTGTTCAAAACAACCGTTTTGCTATCTCTACTCCAGTTGAAAAACAATCAGCAGCTCATACTTTAGCTCAAAAGGCAGTTGCAGCTGGTATACCTGGAATCCAAGTTGATGGTATGGACCCACTTGCTGTATATGTTGCAGTTAAAGAAGCTCGTGAGCGTGCAGTTAATGGAGAAGGTCCTACATTGATCGAAACCATGACTTACCGTTACGGTCCACATACAATGGCTGGAGATGATCCAACTAGATATCGTACTTCTGAGCTTGACAATGAATGGGAAAAGAAAGATCCACTCGTTCGTTTCCGTAAGTACCTTGAAGGAAAAGGTATTTGGAATGAAGAATTAGAAAACCAAGTCATTGAAGAAGCTAAAGAAGACATCAAGAACGCAATTAAAAAAGCGGACGAAGCACCTAAACAAAAGGTTACTGACCTTATTTCACATATGTACGAAGAGCTTCCTTTAAATTTAGAGGAGCAAATGGAAATCTATAAAGCGAAGGAGTCGAAGTAAGCCATGGCGCAAATGACAATGATTCAAGCAATCACTGATGCGTTACGCACAGAATTAAAGAATAACCCAGATGTCTTAGTTTTCGGTGAAGACGTTGGAGTTAACGGCGGTGTGTTCCGTGCTACTGAAGGTCTACAGGCTGAATTCGGTGAAGATCGCGTATTTGATACCCCACTTGCTGAATCAGGTATTGGTGGGCTTGCTGTTGGTCTAAGCTTACAGGGCTACCGTCCTGTACCAGAAATCCAGTTCTTCGGATTTGTTTACGAAGTAATGGATTCCATAAGTGGCCAATTAGCTCGTATGCGTTATCGTTCAGGTGGTCGTTACACTGCTCCAGTTACTATTCGTTCACCATTTGGTGGTGGTGTACATACACCAGAACTTCATGCAGATAGCTTAGAAGGACTAATTGCTCAACAGCCTGGTGTTAAGGTTGTTATTCCATCAACACCTTATGATGCAAAAGGTCTATTAATTTCCGCAATTCGCGATAACGACCCAGTTGTTTTCCTTGAGCATATGAAGCTTTATCGTTCATTCCGCCAGGAGGTTCCAGAGGGCGAATATACAATTGAGCTTGGGAAAGCAGAAGTTAAGCGCGAAGGTACAGACATCACTATGATTTCATATGGTGCGATGGTACATGAGTGCTTGAAAGCTGCAACTGAGTTAGAGAAAGAGGGCATTTCTGCAGAAGTTATTGACTTACGTACAGTAAGCCCGTTAGATATTCCAACAATCATTGGTTCTGTTGAAAAAACAGGACGAGCTATCGTTGTTCAAGAAGCTCAAAAACAAGCTGGAATTGCAGCTAACGTTGTTGCTGAAATCAACGATCGTGCAATCTTAAGTTTAGAAGCTCCAGTATTACGTGTAGCTGCAGCTGATACGGTATATCCATTCTCACAAGCAGAATCAGTTTGGTTACCAAACTTCAAGGATGTAATTGAAACAGCTAAGAAAGTAATGAACTTCTAATTATTAATTTATCAAAAGAGGATTAACAATCCTTATCGGAATAAATAAGCCTGTGGCGTATGAGAGTTCACTAGATAAGAGGTTCAACAAAGTAAACATGCGCCAAGGCATCTTTGACAAGAAACTAACAATTTTAGGAGGCGAAAACCGTGGCATTTGAATTTAAGTTGCCAGATATCGGTGAAGGTATCCATGAAGGTGAAATCGTAAAATGGTTTGTAAAACCAGGCGATGAAGTAAATGAGGACGATGTTCTTTGTGAGGTCCAAAATGATAAAGCGGTAGTAGAAATCCCTTCTCCTGTTAAAGGGAAAGTACTTGAAGTACTTGTAGAAGAAGGTACTGTTGCAATTGTAGGTGATACACTAATTAAGTTTGATGCTCCTGGATATGAGGACCTTAAATTTAAAGGCGATGAATCTGACGAAGCTCCTAAACAAGAAGCTCAAGAAGAACAACCAGTTGCGGCTACTCCAGAAGCAACAGCACCTGCTGCAGACGTTGATGAAAATCGTCGTATCATTGCTATGCCTTCTGTTCGAAAATATGCACGAGAAAAAGGAATTGACATCAAAAAGGTTGCAGGAAGTGGCGAAAATGGTAGAATAATGAAGTCGGATATTGATGCGTTCACTTCTGGCGGTGCACCTGTTGCTACAGAAACACCTGCAGCTGAAGCTCCAAAAGCAGCGGCAGAAGCAGCGACAGCACCTGCAAAACAACCAATCCCTGCGGGCGAATACCCTGAAACTCGTGAAAAGATGAGTGGAATTCGTAAAGCAATCGCTAAAGCAATGGTTAACTCAAAACATACAGCTCCACATGTTACATTAATGGACGAAGTAGATGTGACAGAGTTGGTTGCACACCGTAAGAAGTTTAAGGCTGTTGCAGCTGAAAAAGGTATTAAATTAACGTACCTACCATATATCGTAAAAGCTTTAACTGCAGCATTACGTGATTTCCCTGCGTTAAATACATCACTTGATGATGCAACTAGCGAAATCATTCATAAGCACTACTTCAATATTGGTATTGCTGCTGATACAGAAAAAGGTCTTCTTGTTCCTGTTGTTAAAGATGCGGATCGTAAGTCAATTTTCTCTATCTCTAATGAAATCAATGAATTAGCTGGAAAAGCTCGTGATGGCAAGTTAGCTCCTAATGAGATGAAGGGTGCTTCATGTACCATCAGTAACATTGGTTCTGCTGGTGGACAATGGTTCACTCCTGTTATTAACCACCCAGAAGTTGCTATCTTAGGGGTTGGCCGAATTGCAGAGAAGCCTGTTGTTAAAAATGGTGAAATTGTTGTAGCTCCAGTCCTTGCTTTATCATTAAGCTTTGACCACCGTATGATTGATGGTGCTACTGCACAGAACGCACTCAACCAAATCAAACGTTTGTTAAATGATCCACAATTATTATTAATGGAGGCGTAATACAACATGGTAGTAGGAGATTTCCCAATTGAAACAGACACAATAGTTATTGGTGCTGGACCTGGTGGATATGTTGCAGCGATTCGTGCAGCACAACTAGGACAAAAAGTTACGATTGTAGAGAAAGACACTGTTGGTGGTGTTTGTCTTAACGTTGGATGTATCCCTTCTAAGGCGCTAATCTCCGCTGGACACCGTTATGAAACAGCTAAGAATTCTGAATCAATGGGAATCAAAGCTGAAAATGTAACACTTGATTTTTCAAAAGTTCAAGCTTTTAAAGATAGTGTTGTTAAGAAATTAACTGGTGGAGTTGCAGGACTATTAAAAGGCAATAAGGTTGAAGTTGTACAAGGGGAAGCATATTTCGTAGATGCAAACTCTTTACGTGTTATGAGTGAAAACTCTGCACAAACTTACAACTTCAAAAATGCAATTATTGCTACAGGTTCTCGTCCAATCGAAATACCATCTTTTAAATATTCAAAACGTGTTCTTGATTCAACTGGCGCACTAGGACTTAAGGAAGTACCAGAAAAAATCGTTGTAATCGGCGGTGGTGTAATTGGTATTGAACTTGGTGGTGCTTATGCAAACTTTGGATCACAAGTAACAATTCTAGAAGGAGCAGATGACATCCTTCTTGGTTTTGAGAAGCAAATGACTTCTATTGTTAAAAAGAACCTTAAGAAAAAAGGTGCGGAAATCATCACGAAGGCTCTTGCTAAAGGTGTAGAAGAGACTGAAAATGGTGTAACAGTGAAGTATGAAGCAAAAGGCGAAGAACATTCAATTGACGCAGACTATGTATTTGTAATGGTCGGCCGTCGTGCTAATACTGATGAGCTTGGTTTAGAGCTTGCTGGTGTTAAAATGAATGAAAGAGGCGTAATTGAAATCGATAAACAATGCCGTACAAGTGTAAGTAATATCTACGCAATCGGTGATATTGTTCCTGGACCTCAATTAGCACATAAAGCTTCATATGAAGGTAAAATTGCAGCAGAAGCAATTGCTGGTGAGCCATCAGAAATCGACTACTTAGGCATTCCTGCTGTTGTATTCTCTGAACCTGAATTAGCTACAGTTGGATACAATGAGCAACAAGCAAAAGACGAAGGAATTGAAATTGTAGCAGCTAAATTCCCATATGCAGCAAATGGTCGTGCGCTTGCACTTGATGCTACTGACGGTTTTGTAAAGTTAATTACTCGTAAAGAGGATGGACTACTAATCGGTGCTCAGGTAGCTGGTGAAAGTGCATCAGATATTATTTCTGAATTAGGCCTTGCAGTTGAAGCTGGTATGACAGCTGAAGATATCGCAATGACAATTCATGCTCACCCAACTCTAGGTGAAATTACAATGGAAGCAGCGGAAGTTGCTTTAGGATCTCCAATTCACATTGTGAAATAATAAATGTAAAAAAATCGCTCCGAATTCTGGGCGATTTTTTTTACTTATTTTTTTGAACTTGTTGAAGTCGACAAGACGTTTTCAAGGGGAATGATAATTTCTTCTTTGTCGACATTCCCTTCAATTTTTTCAAGGACTTTATCTTGTTCAATAATTAATAAAGAAGGATATTCTTCAACTTTATACTTCGTATACAATCTATTATCTTCAGAAGAAACAACCTTCATATTTGCGATTTCAGTTGGGAATTTATTTCTAAGCTCCAGTAAGGCATCATAATAATTACTTTCATTGTGAAGATTATCTTCATCGGAAAAAAAGATGATTTGTTTTTCTTCGGTTTCTGGCAATGTAGGCTGCGTTTGGTATGAAGAACATGAGGAAAGGAAAATAAAAGAAAGTATGATTAGGGTAAATGCTTTCATTTTGTTAATCACTCTTCCATAAAATAGTCAAAAGTATAGGTCTTTACTTCTAAATTTGTATAATACAAAACACCTATTTTTCAATTTAAATTCATTTTATCATGTATTCATAAAATTCTTTCCAATGTCATCGATTTGTTACATAAATGAAAAATACTACCATATTTCTGTGCATATTAATTAATATAGTAAAAAGAAATTCATAGAGACAAGCATGCGCACGAGGTCTTAGTTCCTTTATTGCTGATAAAAGGGGAGTTTCTTCATGAAGGTATATGTAATTGGATTAATCCAGGTATTAATATGGAGTACATTTTCTTTAGTTACATGGTTATCACGTTCTGATAGTCTTTTTGCGAAAGGTATTTTATTGGGGATCTTTTGTTATCTTGCTTTTTTAATCGCTAACAAAATTGGACTAACACGAAAGAGTTCCTTCTTGATTACAGCCATTTCGTTTTTATTTTTTTTCTCATTTGAAAAAGTTTTTTGGGCGTTTACATAGAAATAGACCACATCTTAATGATATGGTCTTTTCTTCCTTAATCTAGATAATTAAAGCTAAAGAAAACAGATAACCTTAATGGTTATTTTCGTTTGTAAAAATACATGATTCTTCCGTTAAATAGATGTAATTCTCCTTCAAGTTTTTTGGCTAAAAACTTACAGAACTCATTAGCTTTTCCTTTATCGCCAGTGGTTGACACTTGTGGAAGGCTGACTTGGATATATGGTTGCTCGATTGTCTCACCGTTTTCACTTTCAAGCTCCTCTTGGCCAACGCCCACCACGATCGCATTATATTTTTGATGATCGGATTTTAAATAAAACCAATTATGTTCTTGGTTTATCTCTTTTATGTGGTATGGAAAGGCAGCATTGTCGTAATCCCAATCTAGCTGCTGTCCTGTTTTACTTGTAATTTCCTTGTAATAGCTAAAGAGATCATTTACAACATCTAGTGATACACTTTGTGTGTTTGATGCAGGAACAAGCTTTATGAATGCGTTTTCCAAACTCTTCACTCCTACTCCAGATTGATTAATTATGTATGTTTCTATCTCTAAGTTACTACTATTCTAGCATTTAATGGGTAATACTTACAACTTTGTGTTGTATGACGTGAATATACATCGTAATTCGACAAATATGATAAAAAATAACTAAAAAGAATTTAAAATGTTATACAATTAACTATTGACGAACCAATTGTGACATACTATTATATAAATAACATAACATAAAACGTTTTCAAAGGAAGTTTAAGAATCTACTTTTCGAAAGGGGCTTTGAATAATGGGTACAATCATCTGTCAAACATGTAGTGAAACAATTGAACATTTTGAGTATGAGAAGGTTACAACACTTTATTCAACATGCGACCACTGCGATTGCAATCACGAAGAGAAATAACTTTATAAATAATTAAAAGCATGCAATAAAAATTGCATGCTTCTTTTTCGTCTTTATTTAATGGCTTTGTGTTCTTTGATCACTCGCAAGTATTTTAATTCATAATCCTCTGGTCCTTGGACCGGGAGACCTGCTTCAATATTGGTTTGAATATATGTTAAGTTCTCCTCAGTTATAATTTCTCCAGGGATAAAAATTGGGATGCCTGGTGGGTACACCATGATAAACTCAGCAATTACTCTGCCAGCGGATTCTTCAAATGGAACAATTTCTGTTTCAGAATAAAATGCATCCCGAGGTGATAAAGCAAGTACCGGGATATCTGGAAGTAAAACTTCTGGTACAATTCTAGATTCTGAAAGATGTGAAACTTCGTCTGATAAATTCGCAAGTGCAGCAATTAGTAATTCAGCTTCTTTCTTCGTATCACCAGGTGTTACGATACAAAGAATATTGTAGAGGTCGGACATTTCCACTTCGATATTATATTTTTCACGAAGCCAAACTTCTGCATCTGAACCTGTAATTCCAAGGTCTTTTACAGAAATTAATAATTTTGTTGGATCGAAGTCAAATGTTGCTTTAGAGCCTAAAATTTCACGTCCGATACATTTCAGTTTTTCTATTTCATTGATCTTGTCCCGCATATAGTTGGCTAATTGAATTGTTTTTTCAATCAGGTCATATCCTTCAGTTACTAAGCGTCTTCTCGCAACATCCAAAGATGCTAATAATAAATAAGATGTTGACGTTGTTGTGAGCATACTTAAGATCGTTTGAACCCTGTTAGCTGACACTAAGCCCTCTCTTACATTTAAAATAGAGCTTTGTGTCATTGAACCACCTAGCTTATGGACGCTTGTTGCAGCCATATCTGCACCAGCCTGCATGGCAGATAGTGGTAGCCCATCATGGAAGTGAATATGAACACCATGTGCTTCGTCAACGAGTACTGGTACTTCATAAGAATGAGCAATATCTACAATTTTCTTTAGGTCGGCAGCAACGCCGAAATAGGTTGGATTAATCACAAGTAATCCTTTTGCGTCTGGATGCTGTTCAAGTGCTTTTTTAACAGAGTCTGTGGTGATTCCATGTGAAATTCCCAAGTTATTATCAATCTCTGGATGAATGAAAATTGGGACTGCTCCGGAAAATACTATGGCCGACATAACAGACTTATGGACATTTCTAGGTACAATAATTTTGTCTCCAGGTCCACATACAGCCATGACCATTGTCATAATTGCCCCACTTGTACCTTGAACGGAAAAGAAAGTGTGATCTGCACCAAAGGCTTTAGCTGCAAGGTCCTGAGCTTGCTTAATAATGCCTTTAGGTTGATGGAGATCATCTAAGGGTCCGATATTAATGAGATCGATTGAAAGGGCATTGTCCCCGATAAAGTTTCGAAATTCTGGATCAATCCCAGCGCCTTTTTTATGTCCAGGTATATGGAATTGAGTTGGATTCTTTTTTGAGTGTTCAACAAGACCAGTAAATAATGGTGTTTCATTTTGCGACAATTGATAACCACACCTCTTTATTTATATTTCAGAATAAAATCGAGTGTTTTATTCTACTTTTTTCTACATAAAACAAATGAATTATAGCATTTCTCTTACCGTTTGCATATAAAAATATTTCTTACTTTTAAATTGTCACAACCAGTAATTATTAAACCTTTTTTGGACTGTTAAACTTTGCTTATAACTTTTACCAGATAGTTATAATTCGCGATTTAACTTTGACTAATGGAAAAAAAGAGGAGTTTCAAGTAGTGATATCGAAAAGGATTAATGAAAGGTGGGAGTATTATGAATTGGGAAACAAAGGTTTCAACTTTATTAGGAATTAAGTATCCAATCATTCAAGGAGGACTTGCGTATTTAGCCTATTCGGAACTTGCAGCAGCAGTATCAAATGCAGGTGGTCTTGGTCAAATCACAGCGATGTCACTTGACACACCAGAAGATCTTCGCACTGAAATTAAAAAGGTAAAAGAACTTACAAACAAACCGTTTGGGGTTAATTATGCGATTGGACAACATGGAAGACCGTTCTCGGACATGCTTGAAGTAGCAATTGAGGAAGAAGTTCCTGTTATCACAATGACTGGCGGAAATCCTGCTCCTATTTTTGAACAATTAAAGGGTGTTAATATGAAGAAGCTTGTTCTGGTTGCTGCCAGAAGACAAGCAGAAAAAGCAGAGGAGTTAGGGGCAGACGCTGTTATGGTAGTTGGTCAAGAAGGTGGTGGCCATCTTGGTAGACAGGATATTGGAACAATGGTTCTTATTCCGCAAGTTGTAGATGCAGTTTCCATTCCAGTTATCGCTTCTGGTGGTATCGGTGATGGTCGAGGTTTGATGGCTGCGTTAAGCTTGGGTGCAGAAGGTATTGAAATGGGTACACGCTTTATTGCGACGAAAGAATGTGTTCATGCCCATCAAGGATATAAGGATGCATTGATTCAAGGAACAGAAAATGATACAGTCGTAATTAAACGATCACTTGGTGCGCCGGGTCGTGTCATTTCAAATGAATGGTCCTCAAAAATCCTAGAGTTGGAAGCTGCAAACAGTGGATATGAAGGATTAAAGGCATACATAAGTGGTCAAGCTAATATGAGCTATATCTATGATGGTAAACTAGATGGAGGATTTGCTTGGGCTGGTCAAGTAATGGGGCTCATCAAGGATGAACCAACAGTCGCTGAGCTGTTTGAGCGAATGATTACTGAAGCTGAGCAAATTAGGTCTAAGTGGAGTAAATAGAGGTGAAGTCGTTTGGATTATCAATACCCGATTTCATATGAATGGAGCACAGACGAGGTAGTCGATGTGATTGCCTTTTTTGAATGTGTTGAAAGTGCATATGAGAAGGGAATCGCAAGGGAAAAAATGATGCAGGCTTATAAACGCTTTAAAGAAATTGTCCCAAGCAAAGCAGAAGAAAAACAAGTTTGTGGAGAATTTGAAGAAACAAGCGGGTATTCTGCATACCGTGTTATTCAAAAAGCAAAAGAAAATACGGAAATAATTAAAATGTAAACAAAAAGGATGTCTTTTAAAATAAGACATCCTTTTTGTCATGTAAGCTTGTCGAAAACTGAATTCCTTTTTGAAACTTACTTTGAACTTTCTTGCGCTAACTGGTATAATGGAAGTAACTTTCTGAAAGTTCCATCAATTACTCGTGCTAATTCTTCAGCGTTCATATCAACCACTTCGTCTCGAGGAATGTTAATTCCACATAGGATTTCAGCCTTTTTAACAGTTTGTAGTCTTGTGAACATTGATTCAAGTTCTTGTTCGCTCAACTCCTGATGTATAAGAGTTTCTGGTTTTGTGTGATCGACTGACCATACAAAATGGTTCGGGACACTTTCTCTAATTTTTTTCGAGTGCTCCATTAATACATGACCAAATTCGGCCTTGATAGGTGCCTCATAAATGACAGCAAACCAAACAATTAGATGTGTATTCCATAATCCGATTTGAAAATGAGGCAGCATTTTATACCCACGCTTATTATTTGCAAAAGCTACCCAAGTATCTTTAGGTGGATTAATCGTCCTTCTTGCATGTTTTGCAACATGAGCAAACATTTCATCTCCTGAGAGACTCGAGAGTGTAGGGGCAAAATGATTCCCTAACTCCTCTAGTTTTGGTCGAACATGTTTAATTAGTGCATCCATGCGGTCTTCAAGTCCATCTATTGTAAACACATTAAAGTCTTCTTTTGTAAACCCTGTAAAAGCCATTGAATTTTCCTCCTAATGATATTCCTTCTTATATTTTAGCAAAAACATTTAAAAAGCTAAACTAGCATGCTCGAAAATTGAACTTAAAGCTTAACTAGGTATACGCACATATTTGTTACAATGCTCTAGTTTTTTCATAAGATAAAAGTAACTAGCAGAATTAGTCAATATGGGAAAGTGGAAGATCGAAATAGTGGAAAGGGGTGCGGAAATTGAAACAAGTGATAAATGACTTAAAGCGAAAAGACGGAGAAAAACGCTTGGCTGTGTTACGTTTAGAAGTAGATTATGAATTGGCAACCCTTTATGATGCGATGATTGAAAAAGATGAAGAGAAAAAAGCAGAATGTAAAAAGAAATTACAAAAATTAAGCCAAGAAATGATTAAAATTGAAGTATAAAAAGGTGCGAAAGCGAACCTGAGATGGTTCGCTTTCCTTATTGCTTGCATGTCCATAAATAAGTAAAGTATGCTTTTAAAGAAAGATACATAGCACATACTATCCTTTGAGATGAAAAAAGTGAGGTACTGATATGGTAAATTGGGACGAAATAGATAAATATGCAAAACATTGGATAAAAGAGGCGGGGGAGCGAATTCGGGATTCTTTTAAAACAAAGCTTGTAGTTGAATCAAAATCAAACCCAGATGACCTCGTGACTAACATGGATAAGGAAACAGAACAATTTTTTATTGGAAAGATTCATGAGACATTTCCGTCTCACCAAATTCTTGGGGAGGAAGGCTTTGGAGATAAGCTCCAATCCTTAAATGGCATCACTTGGATTATCGATCCGATTGACGGTACAATGAATTTTATTCATCAACAACGTAATTTTGTCATTTCGGTTGCAGTATATGAAGATGGAGTGGGGCAAATTGGCCTTATTTATGATGTTGTACATGATGAGCTATATCATGCACGTAGAGGCCATGGTGCGTATTTTAACGCCACAAAAATTGAACCGTTAGGGGAAGTCCCTCTGGAAAAAGCAATTGTTGCCATAAATGCAACATGGGTAACCGAAAATAAACGAATTGATCCTAAAATTTTGATACCGATTGTCAATGCTGTTCGTGGCACTCGTTCTTATGGCTCAGCAGCACTGGAGCTGGCTTATGTTGTGACTGGCAGAATTGATGTCTACATTACAATGCGTTTATCACCTTGGGATTTTGCAGCTGGGGTTGTTCTTTTAAATGAAGTAGGTGGGGTCGTAACAACACTTGATGGAGAGCCATTAAACTTCTTAAAGGAAAACAGTGTATTTGTTGCAAGACCGAATTTACATAAAGAAATCTTTACCCAATTTTTAAAAAGGAAATAAAATCAAAATAAAGCGTGAGGAAAGCAGAATTTAGATTCTGCCATTCTCACGCATTTTTTTCTTTGTGGTAAATCCTAAACCTGTCACAATAATTACAGCAATAATAGACAGAATAATACCTAACAGACTTCTTTCAGCAATTGATACTCCAATTAACATTATGCAAACTGCAGTTGCAATCGCGAACAAGAGCATTGGCAAATTTACGTTTTTCATAGTATGGGCCCCTTTCCATAATTTATTTTACAGATAAATGTGTATTATTTCTACTGTTTGGTATATAATGTTTTAGTTCCGGTTCTTTTCGAAAGTAAAAAAATGTAAAAATTAATTTATCCTTAAATTGATACTAGGAGATGTGTAAATAGTGACTATACGAAATGATTTACGAAATATAGCAATTATCGCTCACGTAGACCATGGTAAAACAACACTGGTTGATACAATGCTTCACCAATCAGGAACATTCCGTACAAATGAGCATGTAGAAGAACGTGCGATGGATTCAAATGACATAGAACGTGAACGTGGTATCACCATTCTCGCCAAAAATACGGCAATTAATTATAAAGATACACGAATTAATATCATGGATACACCTGGACACGCTGACTTCGGTGGAGAAGTTGAGCGTATTATGAAAATGGTTGATGGAGTATTATTAGTTGTTGATGCTTATGAAGGCTGTATGCCACAAACTCGTTTTGTATTGAAAAAAGCATTGGAACAAAATCTTACACCTATCGTAGTTGTTAATAAAATTGACCGTGACTTTGCTCGACCAGAAGAAGTAGTAGATGAAGTAATTGACTTATTTATCGAACTTGACGCTTCTGAGGAACAATTAGAATTCCCAGTTGTGTATGCTTCAGCTATAAATGGAACTGCAAGTAGAGATCCACATCAACAAGATGAAAATATGGAAGCATTATTCAACTGTATCATCGAAAACATTCCTGCTCCAGTTGATAATAGTGAAGAACCACTACAATTCCAAGTAGCATTGCTTGATTATAATGATTATGTAGGTAGAATTGGAATTGGCCGTGTATTCAGAGGAACCATGCACGTAGGACAGCAAGTTGCCTTAATGAAATTAGATGGAAGTGTTAAACAATTCCGTGTGACAAAGATATTTGGTTTCTCAGGCTTAAAACGTATTGAAATCCAGGAAGCAAAAGCAGGAGATCTCGTTGCGGTTTCTGGTATGGAAGATATCAATGTTGGTGAAACAGTATGTCCAATTGAACACCAAGATGCTTTACCAATCCTTCATATTGACGAACCAACTCTACAAATGACGTTTTTAGTTAACAATAGTCCTTTTGCTGGACGTGAAGGGAAATATATAACTTCTCGTAAAATTGAAGAGCGCTTGCGTTCACAGCTTCAAACAGATGTAAGCTTACGAGTTGAGAACACTGATTCACCAGATGCATGGGTTGTTTCTGGTCGTGGAGAGTTGCACTTATCAATTTTAATTGAAAATATGCGCCGTGAAGGATATGAGCTTCAGGTTTCGAAGCCAGAAGTTATTGTAAGAGAAATTGATGGCGTTCGTTGTGAGCCAGTTGAGCGTGTTCAAATCGATGTACCTGAAGAGCACACTGGTTCCATTATGGAGTCGATTGGAGCTCGTAAAGGCGAAATGTTAGACATGATCAACAATGGTAATGGTCAAGTACGACTCATCTTTATGGTGCCTGCACGTGGTCTAATTGGATACACAACTGAATTCTTAACTTTAACAAGAGGATTTGGTATTTTGAATCATACCTTCGATAGCTACAAACCAATGGCATCGGGTAATGTTGGTGGACGTAGACAAGGGGTTCTTGTTTCAATGGAATCAGGAAAAGCTTCTCAATACGGTATTATGGGTGTTGAAGACCGTGGAACTATCTTCGTTGAACCAGGTACAGAAGTTTATGAAGGTATGATTGTTGGTGAACACACTCGTGAAAATGACTTAACCGTTAATATCGTGAAAATGAAACAAATGACAAACATGCGTTCAGCGAACAAAGACCAAACAACAACTATGAAGAAGCCTCGCATCATGTCATTAGAAGAATCACTTGAATACCTAAACGATGATGAGTACTGTGAGGTAACACCAGAATCCATCCGTTTACGTAAGAAAGTTCTTGATAAGAATGAACGTGAAAAATCAGCAAAACGAAAAAAACTTGCTGAAGTGAATCAATAATGTTGTGAACCTTGTCCCTTTCTGATACTTTTATGTTAGGAAAGTGTGAGAAGGAGGGGTATGAATGGATGTATACGAACATATGTGGCCAGTTGCAAAAACAATCTATAGTTCGACAACTCCAAGTGTCGGTTCAAATATGTTATACATTGTGATCTTGCTTTTGACAATTATTGTCTTTAAGTTAGGTTTTGCAAAGAAGTTGCCATTGTTAAAAAATATTGTGATTTATTTATTTCTTGCCTTAGGGTGTACAATTTTAACGTTTTTAGGTGCATTCCTACCAATAGCAGAAGGATTGGGGATTGCCGCTCTTATTTTAATCATTTATAAAATCCGACTTCACCAATCAAAGAAAAGTGAAGCGTAAGATAAGGGGGCAATTTAATGAAATCCTTGCAGGATGCAATCTATAATTGGTTAACGATTAAAGTTGTGGCTGAGGCAAGACCTGATGATAAAGCCGCAAAGGAAACGTACGATCTTTTTGAGGATATTTTAGTGAATGAGTTTAAACTAAAGGATATCAAAATTGAAAAAGATGATGTTATGTACTTTGTGAAGTATACAATTGATGGGGAAGCAAAAAGTGCAAGGTTTCCGATTGAATTAATCGACATCATGCACGACCAAATTCAGCAACATCCTGATAGATATCAGAACTACGAATAAAACAAAAGGCCGAGCGGATATGCTCGGCCTTTATTTATATCTAGCTTCGGGCGCCAGTCACCCCAATAAACAGGTGCAATCCGAATTATGAATTACCACCAATCATCGTCTGTTTTCTTTTTTCGGTATAGCTTGAATTTATTTGTTGCAATACGTTCTTTTGTTCTTGTTTCAATGCGCTCATGGCATTCTTGGCACATATATGTATGGATTGGTCGATTTCTCAAACGTTTAGCTTGGCTTGATTCATCCTCGATGTCTTCGATTTTATCACAAATTACACATTTTACTTTCATTTTTATGAACCCCTCTAGTATTATCAAGTATCTTTTTTCCCATTATACAACAACCCACACTTTTCTGACAAAGTTTGTCTTTTTTAGGAAGTTTTTTATTTTAGTCAGTTGTAACAGGGGTGAGGGGAAACCCACATTGAATCATGGATTTCAATAGGGTGGATGAAGTCCCGTACGGAGCACAGACAGTGCGTAAAGTCGTTCATAGGGTGGATGAAGTCCCGCATGAAACTCAGTCGGGTGAGTAAAGTCCTTCATAGGGTGGATGAAGTCCCGTATCAAGCTCAGTCAGGTGAGTAAAGTCCTTAAGGGGGTGGATGAAGTCCCGCACGAAGCTCAGGCAGGTTCGTAAAGTCCTTCATGGGGAGGATGAAGTCCCGAATGAAGATCAGGCAGGTTCGTAAAGTCGTTCATAGGGTGGATGAAGTCCCGCACGAAGCATAGACGTGTGCGTAAAGTACTTCATAGGGTAGATGAAGTCCCGCACGAAGCACAGGCACTTGCGTAAAGTCCTTCCGAGGATGGATGAAGTCCCGCACGAAGCATAGACAGGTGCGTAAAGTCCTTCATAGGATAGATGAAGTCCCGCACGCAGCCCAGACACTTGCGTAAAGTCCTTCATAACCTTAATGAAAGCAAAACCGACTTTCACTTATTTCACGCTATTAGTCCTTTATCATCACAAAAACTTAGTACAAATACTCAAAAATAAAATCAGCACGAGAAACCATCTTCTCGTGCTGCAATATCTTTTATTTATTACCCATTTTATTATTGGACTGATCTTCCTGCTCTTTATCAAATTTCTGTTGTTCTCCTTGTTTAAGCTGGTTATCATTGGTTTTCGTTGGTTCTGTATTGTTATTATCAATTAAATCGCTTGGAATGTCAGGGACTAATCTGCCGACAATCTGGGCCAATTCGTCCAAAATACCTGTAACAGGTCGTCCATCTTCAATTTGCTTTCTCATTTGTTTTAGACGCTCATACGTATCAGCGTCAGCAATTACAATTGCATTTGCTCCATGAGGGTCATGCTGCAGACTTTCAGCAACCGAGTACTTAATCGTTTGTACTCTTGACCGTTCTAATTTTGCATTCACATCAATTCCAACTATTGCATACTTCCCAAGAACAACGGCGGTTGCATCATTTACATTCGGGACACTACTCGCAAGTTCGACAAGATGACTCGCGATTTCTTGTCCTGTTTTTCTGTCAACATGATTTTCAACTGAATTTTGAACTTTTACACGCGTATCTTTCTCATTTTCTCCAGCATTATTTGTTGTACCGCAACCAGAAATAATAAAAATTATAGTTAAGAACAGAAGGATATTAATATATCTCACCGTTTTGCCTCCTATCGCTCAATGTGTTTTCTTTTTTTATTGTTCAATTATTCTTCTATCTTTATGCATTCAGACATATATTTTTATCAAAGGTCGTCCTTATACGAACAAAAAGAGGATTGGCTAATATAATAAAATAAAAAATTCTCACTCGAATGGATAACCTGTTTCACTCCTAAAACAAAAAATGAAACCGACTTGAGTAGGAGGCGTGATTTTGGGGAAAATTTATGTATTAGACACGAATGTATTACTGCAAGATCCCAGAGCAATATATTCATTTAAAGATAATGAGGTTGTTATACCAGCGGTTGTGTTAGAAGAGGTAGACTCAAAAAAACGTTATATGGATGAAATAGGTAGAAATGCAAGGCAAGTTTCAAAACTCATTGATAACTTGCGAAAAACAGGGAAGCTCCACGAAAAAATACAGCTTGAAACGGGTGGTAGCTTAAGGATTGAATTAAACCACAGATCCTTTCATGAATTACAAGATATCTTTGTTGAAAAAACAAATGATAATCGCATTTTGGCTGTTGCCAAAAATCTCTCATTAGAAGAACAAGAAAAAGAAAATGGGAAACAGGTCATTTTAGTTAGTAAAGATGCACTGGTTCGTGTGAAGGCAGATGCATTAGGATTACAATCTGAAGATTTTCTGAATGACCGTGTCGTTGAGGTTGATCATATATACTCGGGGTTCCTCGAGATTTATATAAACCGTAACCTACTTGACCTTTTTTATGAAAAAGGGGAGCTTCACGTTACAGAGTTAGTTAACCACCCATTTTATCCAAATCAATTTATCTTATTAAAAGATGCCCTTGGAGGTTCCTCATCTGCTATTGGAATCGTCGATAAGACAGGCAAAGTCGTTAGAAAGCTTAATTTTAAACAGGATCATATTTGGGGCATTAAACCTAGAAATGTACAGCAAACAATGGCGTTTGAGCTGTTATTAAGAGATGATATTCCATTGGTGACTTTAATAGGCAAGGCCGGTACAGGAAAAACCTTGTTGGCCCTTGCGGCTGGTTTGATGCAGACAGAGGATATGGGCAAGTATAAAAAGCTTTTAGTCGCGCGTCCAATCGTACCAGTTGGTAAAGACATCGGATTCTTACCAGGAGAAAAGCAGGAAAAGCTGAGGCCGTGGATGCAGCCAATTTATGATAATCTTGAATATTTGTTTAATACGAAAAAGCCAGGAGAACTTGATGCCATTTTAGCTGGAATGGGTTCGATTGAGGTGGAGGCTTTGACTTATATTCGAGGAAGAAGCATCCCTGAGCAGTTTATCATTATTGATGAGGCTCAAAATTTAACCAAGCATGAGGTAAAAACAATCCTCACTAGAGTAGGGGAAAAAAGTAAAATCGTGTTTATGGGTGATACTGAACAAATTGACCATCCCTATTTGGATGAATACAATAATGGCTTAACATATGTGGTAGAGAAGTTTAAGGACCAAAAAATAGGCGGGCATATTCGATTAGTAAAGGGAGAAAGATCTGGCCTTGCCCAATTAGCTGCTGATATTCTTTAAATAATAAAAGCCTGTCATGTTTCCTCGATTAAAGGGTTAGTGACAGGCTCTATTTTCATTATTCAATGATAAAACGAGTTATATGCTTTATTGGGTTCTCACGGTTTGAGCCATTGCCAAAATAAAAATGGACAGGACCATCTTCACGTAATGGTTTACCTACATTTGAAAATCCAAGGATCGCATCATATGCTTCACTAAGTGGAATTGTTGTTTCTTGTTCCTTTTGTACGATTTTTAAAATTGTAGCATCTTCTAATGGTTCTGCATTTTTTATAAAATCACCAAATGGAATACCGTATGTACCCGTTAAAATTTTTTCTTTCAAAAATTTCTTTTCTGTTTTAAGAGTTGGAGGGTAGATCGCACCTTCGCGGATTTCTCTATCCCAATGCTTTGAAACTGACTTTGTGTATTCGCTTAAATCTTCTTCTACTTTTTGATTTGAATCGAAATATGTAAGTAAATCTACTCTACGATCATCAAAAATCCACACACTAGGATCAAGTGTAATGTTAAACTTAGTCTTTCCTTCAATCATAATAATCATCGATAAATCATTCCTTTCATAAATATTATAGAGGTTTTGAAACGTAATAGGAAGTATCAGCACTTTTATTATTGGAGTGAAACCTTATAAATGCCTAATTGTTAATTAGTTCCTTTTATAAGAGTACTAGTCTTTTCTATTTATTCTTGCAATTTTACTGTATACAGGTTAATATTTATAGATAGGATTAGGTATCGCTTCGCAAACGGAGGGGTTATGAATTGACTTCAGAGATTTCGGTGAATCACCGTGAAAAAGCACTGTCTTTACTACAAGCAGATGCTGAAAAAATATTAAAACTTATCAAAGTTCAAATGGATAATTTAACAATGCCTCAATGCCCATTATACGAAGAAGTACTGGATACGCAAATGTTCGGATTATCCAGAGAAATAGACTTTGCGGTAAGATTGGGATTAATAGAGAGCAATGAAGGTAAAGAGCTCATCTCAAAACTTGAGCGTGAATTATCCGTTCTACATGAAGCTTCTACCCGAAAGTAGGAATTTTATAGATAAATTAACTCAAATTATCATGACTTTAGGATAATTTGAGTTTTTTTATAATTTGGGTTTACAGTTTTCGCATTTTACAGTATTTTTTATTAAAGGATTTCACTTAATTTAGTTTTAATAGGTTATAAGATAAAAAGAAAATGCAGGTTTTTTGCAATATATATTGCAAAAATATAGTACAATAAATAATTATACCTTGTATTTAGAGGAAGATGCCCAATGCTTAAGAAAATTTTAAAATCATATGATTATACTTTAGTACTTGCTGTTTTTCTTTTATGTTCTTTTGGACTAGTCATGGTCTATAGTGCAAGCATGGTCATTGCCTCAGCACCTAAGTTTGGAGAAAACCCATCATTCTTTTTTGATAGACAAAGGATGGCCTTACTAGTAGGTGCAGTTGCATTTTTCGTAACCATGATTTTACCTTATAAACTATATGCTACAAAAAAAATTCTTCTTTTAATTGTCCTAGGTTCAGTTGCAATGCTTTTATTGGTATTTGTCGTTGGACATACAGCCAATAATGCCCAAAGCTGGATCATGGTCGGTGCAAGAGGAATTCAGCCCTCCGAGTTTACAAAGCTAAGTGTTATTATTTATCTTGCTGCAGTCTATTCTAAAAAACAATCCTATATCGATCAATTTGATAAGGCTGTCATGCCACCTATCATATTCACTCTATTTATTTGTATTACAGTTGCCATTCAGCCCGACTACGGTACAGCATTTATTATTGGATTAATTGCCTTAACTGTTATCGTATGTTCAGGGATGGGCATTAGAAGCTTAGGGAAATTATTGTTGCTAGGTCTCATAACCGCTGTACTTTTATCACCGGTTATTTTCTTTCTATCAGATGAGATTTTTTCTCAAGAAAGAATTGGTCGGTTTGTCGGATTTTTAGACCCATTTGGGGAAGCGGAAGATGATGGACATCAATTAGTTAACTCTTACATTGCTTTAGGAGCTGGTGGTTGGAAAGGCCTTGGCCTTGGACAAAGTATTCAAAAGTTTAATTACCTTCCTGAAGCACATACCGATTTCATTATGGCAGTTATTGCAGAAGAATTAGGTTTATTTGGAGTCTTATTTGTATTAATATTGTTAGCATATATTGTTTTTCGAGGATTCCAAATTGCTAGAAAATGTACTGACCCATTTGGCAGTTTACTAGCAGTCGGTATATCATCCATGGTTGCCATTCAAACTTTTATCAATTTAGGTGGTTTGACGGGCCTTATTCCAATCACGGGTGTTACATTGCCATTTATTAGTTATGGTGGATCATCGTTATTGTTATTAATGGCATCTATGGGAATTCTAATCAATGTTTCGATGTTTACAAACTATCATTCTATGTATAGTACAAAAGAAAAGAAACCACAAAATCAACCAGCTCGTACTTATCAAAAAAACTATGTCTCTTATAGATAACTATTATCTATATGTTGATGATAAATTAACGTTCTTATTTAAAGGAGGATTTATATGGAGAAACGCATCAAGAAGGTACTAGTTGCCAATCGTGGAGAAATCGCAATACGTGTATTTAGGGCTTGTACGGAGTTGCATATTCGTACAGTTGCAATATATTCCAAGGAAGATGCAGGCTCATACCATCGTTATAAAGCTGATGAGGCTTATTTAGTTGGTGAAGGAAAAAAACCAATTGATGCATATTTGGATATTGAAGGAATTATTGAAATCGCAAAAGAAAATGATGTAGATGCAATTCATCCAGGTTATGGATTCTTATCTGAGAATATTGATTTTGCAAGAAGATGTGAAGAAGAGAATATTATTTTCATAGGACCAAAATCCTCTCATTTAGATATGTTTGGAGACAAGGTTAAAGCTAGACATCAAGCGGAAAAAGCGGAGATCCCGGTTATTCCTGGTAGTGATGGCCCATTGAAAAATTTAGAAGAGGCTGTACGATTTGGAGAAGAACACGGTTATCCAGTCATTATCAAAGCATCTCTTGGTGGTGGCGGACGTGGAATGCGGATTGTCCGAAGTAAGGCTGGATTAAAAGAGTCATACGAACGTGCTAAATCAGAAGCTAAGGCTGCATTTGGTAATGATGAAGTATATATCGAAAAGCTCATTGAAAATCCAAAGCACATTGAAGTCCAAATTATCGGTGACAGTCAAGGTAATATTGTTCATCTATATGAACGCGATTGCTCTGTTCAACGACGCCACCAAAAAGTTGTTGAAGTAGCACCAAGTGTATCGTTATCAGAAAAATTACGCCAAGACATTTGTGACGCTGCTGTCAAATTAATGAAAAATGTACAGTATTTGAATGCTGGAACTGTTGAATTCTTAGTTGCGAAAGGTGAGTTTTACTTTATTGAAGTAAACCCACGCGTACAGGTTGAACATACAATTACAGAAATGATTACAGGAATTGATATTGTACAAACACAAATCCAAGTTGCTGAAGGTCATTCGATACATAGTAATGCGATTGGCATTCCGGCACAAGAAGATATCAAAACCCATGGGTATGCAATTCAATCCCGTGTTACAACAGAAGATCCTTTAAATAACTTTATGCCTGACACAGGTAAAATTAGTGCTTATCGAAGTGGTGGCGGATTTGGTGTTCGTCTTGATGCAGGAAATGGATTCCAAGGTGCAGTTATCACACCATATTATGATTCATTATTAGTTAAGTTATCTACTCAGGCCTTAACTTTTGAACAAGCTGCATCCAAAATGGTCAGAAACTTGAAGGAATTCAGAATCCGTGGAATTAAAACCAATATCCCGTTCTTAGAAAACGTTGTTAAACATGAAAAATTCCTATCAGGAGAGTACGATACATCCTTTATTGATTCTTCACCTGAGCTATTTATCTTTCCTAAACCAAAGGACCGTGGTACAAAAATGCTTTCCTATATCGGAAATGTAACTGTCAACGGTTTCCCTGGCGTCGAAAAGAAGAGAAAGCCCGTGTTTGATAAGCCGTTTTTACCAAAAGTAAAACATAATGAACCAGTACCTTCAGGAACCAAACAAATTCTAGATCAACATGGTCCAGAAGGCGTAGTGAATTGGGTAAAAGAACAAAAACAAGTTCTCTTCACTGATACAACATTCCGTGATGCTCACCAATCACTACTTGCAACTAGATTTAGGACAAATGATATTAAGCATATTGCAGACCCAACTGCAAGATTATTACCAGAATTATTCTCACTCGAGATGTGGGGTGGGGCAACATTTGATGTTGCGTACCGCTTCTTAAATGAAGAGCCATGGGATCGACTTGCAACATTACGCAAACAAGCACCAAATATTTTATTCCAAATGTTGCTTCGTGCATCAAATGCGGTTGGTTACAAAAACTACCCTGATAATCTAATTCGTGAATTCGTAAAAGAATCAGCGGAATCAGGAATCGATGTATTCCGTATATTTGACAGCTTGAACTGGGTTAAAGGTATGACACTTGCTATCGATTCTGTTCGTAACAATGGAAAAATTGCAGAAGCAGCGATTTGTTACACAGGTGACATAACAGATCCAACACGTTCAAAATATGATTTACAATATTACAAAGACTTAGCTAAGGAGCTTGAGAAATCAGGTGCACATATGCTAGGAATTAAGGATATGGCAGGCTTACTTAAGCCACAAGCGGCTTATACTTTAATCTCAGCATTGAAGGAAACAGTTTCAATTCCTATTCATTTACACACACATGATACTAGTGGTAATGGACTCTTTACGTATGCAAAAGCGATTGAAGCTGGTGTTGATATTGTTGACGTAGCAGTGAGTTCAATGGCAGGTCTTACGTCTCAACCAAGTGCAAACTCATTATTATATGCATTAGAAGGTACAGAAAGAAAACCTGAACTTTCTGTAACAGCATATGAAGAGATAGCTCGTTACTGGGAAGGTGCTCGTAAATATTATCACGATTTTGAAAGTGGGATGACGTCGCCACATACTGAAATCTATCAGCATGAAATGCCAGGTGGACAGTATAGTAACCTTCAACAACAAGCGAAGGGAGTTGGCCTCGGTACAAGATGGGAAGAGGTTAAAGAAATGTATCGCCGTGTAAATGATATGTTTGGTGACATTGTGAAAGTAACCCCTTCTTCAAAAGTAGTTGGAGATATGGCGCTATACATGGTTCAAAACAATCTGACTGAAGATGATATTTATGAAAGAGGAGAAACACTAGATTTCCCTGATTCAGTAGTTGAACTCTTTGAAGGATTTTTAGGTCAACCGCATGGTGGTTTCCCTAAGGAACTTCAACGAATTATCCTTAAAGGACGCGAACCAATTACAGTTCGCCCTGGAGAATTACTAGAGTCTGTTAATTTTAGCGAGATAAAAGATACTTTAACACATAGCTTACACCGCGATGTAACGAATAAAGAGATGATCTCTTACGCGTTGTATCCAAAGGTATTCATGGATTATCAAAAGATGTTTGAGCAATTTGGCGATATTTCAATGTTAGATACACCAACTTTCTTTTATGGAATGAGACTTGGAGAAGAAATTGAAGTTGAAATTGAACAAGGAAAGACATTAATTGTTAAACTTGTTTCAGTAGGTCAAGCTCAACCAGATGGTACAAGGGTTATCTATTTCGAATTGAATGGTCAGCCTCGTGAAGTAATCGTTAAAGATACAAATATTAAATCAACAGTTGTTGCAAAGCTAAAAGCTGATCGCGATAACGAAAACCATATTGGTGCAACAATGCCAGGTACCGTGATAAAAGTATTAGTAGAAAAAGGTGACAAGGTGAATAAAGGGGACCATCTCATGATTACAGAAGCCATGAAGATGGAAACTACTGTACAAGCACCTTACACTGGAATAGTGAAGGATATTCACGTTGCAAACGGTGAAGCTATTCAAACAGGCGATCTCTTACTTGAACTTACAAAATAATCATAGAAAGCCCCAAAGTTTAATTTGGGGCTTTGTTATGCAAAAAAATCCGAGGAGAGCCTCCTCGGATTTTTTGACTTATTGAACTGTAATTGTTTGATTTGCATTTACAGACTCTTCATTCGAATTTTCAGCAGCTGTTCGCAGTGCCATCTCATTTTTCTTGCTTCTTGAAGATAATAGAATAAAGTAACTAAAAACTCCAAATAAACAAGCAATAAATAAAGCGTGTGCTAGAGAAATAAATAGATTTAGTCTGGAAAAAATAATGACGGCGCCTGAAGCAACTTGAATCGACACTAAACCCAGAGCAATCATCCAGCCGCGATAAAGAACTTTTTCGTGCTTATAGTGCTTGTAAATGCGGATAAAAAGGGACAATACCCAAATGAATAATATACCGGCTAATGCTCGGTGCCCCATTTGAACCCATTCATGAATCTGAGTGGGGAGGCCGATATTATTGTAAGTACACACAGGCCAATCGGGACAAGCAAGAGAAGCGCCGATATGTCTCACGAGTGCACCAGTATATACAACAACTAAACTGTAAATAGTTATGGCGTAAAATTGAGTTCGTAGTTTTTCGTCAATCACAAGTGAGTCAGCATCAAACTTTTTATCAATCTCGAAAATAAGCAACGTCAACAATAGTACCGAAGCAAAGGAAATCAGCGAAATTCCGAAATGAAGGGCCAGTACAATATCAGATTGTCCCCACATAACTGCTGCAGCACCAATCAGTCCTTGTAACACTAAGAAAAAGAAGGATATAAATGCTAAAAATTTCGTTTCTCTGATGTGACCGATTGCTTTCCAAGCCCAAATAGATAAAGCTAATACTAATATCCCCACAACTCCAGAAACAACCCTATGGCTTAGTTCAATGACTAATTCAAACGTTATTTCTTCAGGGATTAACTGTCCATGACATAAAGGCCATGAATCTCCACAACCAGCTCCTGATTCTGTTTTCGTTACAAGCGCACCACCGATTAATACAAATAGCATACCGATCGTTGTTAAAACCGATAACCATTTTAATGAACGGCTCAAAAAATCACCTTCTTACTTTTATAAAACTATAACATGGTCTAGTATTTAACTTTACTTCGCAGATATCCCTAAATTCTACCTTTATTTTTCGATATATATCATACCTAAAGAATAGATAAATTTCAAAGGAACACTCTTATCGATATTACACAATTTACGATTTGTTTACAACCCACATGAAATTGAAAAAAATTTATTATTGTAGTAAAAAAGGTTGAAAAATATGAAGGAGTTTGCTAGAAATAGATAGGGGAATTGTTTTAAAATTCGACAAGTACCTGTAAAGAAGGGATTAACACTATTAATATAGTGATAATAGTGTTTAAATAGCGGTTTTGCGGTCATTTAAAGGTCACAAAAAAGTCATAAATTATTAACGAAATGTTCACAAAAAAACTAAAAAATGTGATTTAATATACAGAAAGGGTATTTTTTAATATAATTTATAATATCTACAACATAATAAACTAGATAACATATAACTTGTACTTTTTATACATACCTTACATCTCGAAAACGCTTTATTTTTATAATTGCGTTTTTTAAGATTGAAGATAGTGCAGAATGATGGTATTACATTAATTGAAAAAAATGAGGCTGATGAGATTGCTGTAAGCAATGTTTGAAAGTATCGTTAATAAAATAAGGAGGCTTCATGATGACGACGACAAGATCTGTACTTAGTGCAGATGAAAAAATACAGAATGAAAAAAATCGTGATCAGGAATATCGAACCACTGCCTATAAAGATTTCCTAGCAATCATAAAAATTGGGATTGTCAATTCCAATCTAATAACCGCCTTTACGGGTGTATGGCTTGCCTTGTTCTTTACGGGCCGAAGCTTTTTGCAGGAAATCGATATCGTTATATATGCGCTAGTCGGTTCTGCATTGGTTATAGGTGGTTCCTGTGCGGTGAATAATTATTATGATCGAGATATTGATCATGTGATGGAACGTACAAAAGTACGTCCAACTGTAACCGGTAGAATTAATCCTAAACATGTTTTAGTATTGGGATTAATACTCATACTAATAGGAACTGGATTTCTACTTCTCACTACAGTTACTGCTGCAGTGATTGGATTAATTGGAGTTTTCTCTTATATCGTTTTATATACAATGTGGTCAAAACGCAGATATACAATTAATACCGTAATCGGAAGTATATCTGGGGCTGTACCTCCTCTTATTGGGTGGGCAGCGATTGACCCAGACTTACACGTTCTAGCGTGGCTTTTGTTTTTTATTATGTTTATCTGGCAACCGCCTCACTTTTTAGCTCTTGCGATGAGACGAGTTGAAGAATACCGTGCAGCAGGAGTTCCGATGTTGCCAGTTGTTCACGGATTTGCAATGACAAAGAGGCAAATCATGATTTGGGTTCTTTGCTTGCTTCCACTTCCTTTTTATATGTTTTCTTTAGGCGGCCTATTTGTAATCATTGCAACCCTCCTAAATATCGGATGGCTAGTCCTCGGTATTAGTGGTTTTAAAAAGAAAGATGATATCAAATGGGCAAAACAGATGTTTGTTTACTCGCTTAACTACTTAACGATTATGTTTGTAACTATGATCATCGTTACGTTAGTGTAAGTGGGTTTCAAAATATAAATAATTCTTCTAAATAAAGTAGAAGGATTTAATATCTTTATCAATAAAGATAGTAGCAAAATATTCTTGAAAGAGGGGTTTGATTAAGCTATGAAAAAATGGCTACCAAAAGTGCGCTTGTTCACACTGTTTAGTTTCATGGCGCTGCTGTTAGCAGGGTGTGGGGAACCATTCGTTTCTGCACTTACCCCAGCAGGGGAAGTTGCGAAAATGCAGTACGATTTAATGATCTTAGCTACATTGATCATGGTCATCGTTATTGCAGTAGTTACAATTATCTTCGTTATTGCCTTAGTAAAATTCAGACGTAAAAAAGGTGACGAAAACAAGATTCCTAAGCAAGTCGAAGGAAATCACACTTTAGAAATTATTTGGACTACTATTCCAATACTTTTGCTTTTGGTTCTTGCAATACCAACCGTATCTGCAACATTTAAATTAGCAGATGTAAAGGCGATGGAACAAGATGAAGATGCGGTAGTAATAAATGTTACTGCAAATTTATATTGGTGGGAATTTGAATACCCAGGTCATGGTATTGTAACTGCCCAAGAGTTAGTTGTTCCAACGGATGAAAAAGTTTATTTTAACCTTATTGCAGCAGATGTAAAGCACTCATTCTGGATTCCAGCTGCGGGTGGGAAATTAGACACTAATACAGATAACGTAAACAAATTCTGGTTAGAGTTTGACTCTGAAAGTACAGAAGAGGCTGGCGGCTTATTATATGGTAAGTGTGCTGAACTTTGTGGTCCTTCACATGCTTTAATGGATTTCAAAGTAAAACCAGTTCCACGTGCTGAATATGATCAGTGGATTGACAAAATGGTTGCTGCTAAGGACGTAGAACACGTACCTGCAAATGATGTTGCAAAAGCTGGGGAAGAATTATTTACTGCAAACGGCTGTATCGCGTGTCACGCAATCAACCCAGGTGAAAAGCGTCCGACTGCACCAAGCTTAGCTAACTTCGGTGATCGTTCTAGCATTGCTGGTAAATTAGAATACAACAAAGAAAACTTGAAAAATTGGTTGAAGGATCCTGAATCAATTAAGCCGGGTAACAGCATGACAGGAACCTATGATAATAAAGGTTTATCAGACCAGGATTTAGATGCTTTAGCTGAATATCTAATGGGCCTTAGTGTCGAAGATTAATGTACAAAATTTAGAATAAGGAGGTCACATTGTGAGTACTGTAGCTCAGAAAAAAGGGTTTGGCGCTACTTTATGGGATTATTTAACAACCGTTGACCATAAAAAGATTGCTAAACTTTATATAATAGCAGGTGGATTCTTCTTCCTTCTCGGAGGAATAGAAGCTCTTATTATTCGTATTCAACTTGCTGTACCAGATAATAACTTTGTAACAGCTGGTTTTTTCAATGAAATCATTACAATGCATGGTACAACAATGATTTTCTTGGCAGCCATGCCGCTTTTATTAGGATTTATGAATGCCGTCATGCCCCTTCAGATTGGTGCACGTGACGTAGCTTTCCCTTTTGTTAATGCGTTAGGTTTCTGGTTATTCTTCTTTGGAGGAGTATTCTTAAACTTAAGTTGGTTTATGGGTGGAGCACCTGATGCAGGTTGGACTTCATATGCTTCGCTTGCATTACACTCCGAAGGTCATGGTATTGATTTCTATGTACTTGGTCTTCAAATTTCAGGTATCGGTACTTTAATTGGTGGTATTAACTTCTTAGCAACTATCATCACAATGAGAGCACCTGGTATGACTTATATGCGTATGCCGTTATTTACTTGGACTACGTTTGTTGCTTCAGCATTAATACTATTTGCATTCCCTCCATTAACTGTAGGGTTGTTATTAATGATGTTTGACCGTATCTTTGGTACTGCGTTTTTCGTTCCATCAATGGGTGGAAACACAATTATTTGGGAGCATTTATTCTGGATCTTCGGTCACCCAGAAGTTTATATCTTAATTCTCCCAGCGTTTGGTATTTTCTCTGAGATTTTTGCAACATTCTCTAGAAAAAGACTTTTCGGATACTCTTCAATGGTATTCGCAACAGTATTAATTGGTTTCTTAGGATTCATGGTGTGGGCTCATCACATGTTTACAACTGGTCTAGGACCGATTGCGAACGCGATTTTCGCGGTTGCTACAATGGCAATTGCTATACCTACCGGTATTAAAATCTTTAACTGGCTCTTCACAATGTGGGGCGGTTCAATTAAATTTACAACACCGATGTTATATGCAGTTGCATTTATTCCATCATTCATTATGGGTGGGGTAACTGGTGTAATGTTAGGTTCTGCACCTGCAGATTACCAGTATCATGATACTTATTTCGTAGTTGCTCACTTCCACTATGTTATTGTTGGAGGAGTTGTATTAGCGGTATTCGCGGGTACTCACTACTGGTGGCCAAAAATGTTTGGTAAAATGCTAAACGATACTCTTGGAAAAGTAACTTTCTGGTTATTTTTAATTGGTTTCCATTTAACATTCTTTATCCAACATTTCCTTGGTTTAATGGGAATGCCACGTCGTGTATTCACATTCTTACCAAATCATGGTTGGGAACTTGGAAACTTAATCAGTTCAATAGGTGCTATTGGCATGGCATTAGGTGTAATTGTTCTTCTTTACAATATTGTAATCACCTCAATTAAAGGTGAAAATGCAACAGCTGATGCGTGGGGAGACGGCCGTACTCTAGAGTGGGCTATTTCATCACCACCACCAGAATATAACTATAAGCAATTACCTTTAGTCCGTGGATTAGATCCATTATGGGTAGAAAAAATGCAAGGCAAGAAAGAGATGACTCCAGCAGAACCACTTGGAGATATTCATATGCCAAACAGTTCAATCCTACCTTTCATCATTTCTTTAGGACTATTTGTTGCAGCTTTCGGGTTCTTACACCATCCAGATGGTGTTAGCTGGTCTGTTCCAGTAATGATCATTGGAGGTATCATCACATTTGGTTCGATGCTATTACGCTCAATTATCGATGATCATGGCTACCACATTCATAAAGCAGATTTAATGGATGATGATGACAAGAAAGGGGTTGAGGCATAATGCATGTAGAAGAAAAATTAACAGCTGAAACTTTTCCTGCAGAGCCTGAGAAAGCGACCCTTGAAGGAAAAAATAAATTTATTGGTTTTTGGCTCTTCCTTGGAGGCGAAACAGTTCTATTCGCTTCCCTCTTTGCAACTTATTTAGCATTAAACAAGAGTAATGGTACAGGTCCATCGTCACAGGATTTATTTGAAATACCACTTGCTTTTACGATGACAATGATTCTTTTAACAAGTTCATTAACAAGTGTGTACTCTATGTACCATATGAAGAACTTCAACTTTAAGAAAATGCAACTTTGGTTAGGTCTAACTGTACTTCTTGGTGCAGCTTTCCTAGGATTGGAAATTTACGAATTTAACCACTATGTACATTTAGGTCATACAATCACAGGAAGTGCATTTGGATCTGCTTTCTATTTATTAGTTGGAACTCACGGTGCTCACGTACTATTTGGACTATGTTGGGCTCTTGCACTTATGATACGAAACGCTAACCGTGGATTAGATTTATATAATGCACCTAAGTTTTATGTCTTTAGCCTTTACTGGCACTTTATTGACGTAGTATGGGTGTTCATCTTTACTGTTGTATATTTAATGGGAATGGTGGGATAAACACATGGCAAATAATACTAATAACACGAATGTTGATTTAGCCTATCGCAAAAGAAAAAGTGCGGAAGAAATGAAGCAGCATGTTATCTCTTTTGCTCTCATGATTTTCCTTACTATCATTGCATTTATAGCAGTTGGGTCTGAACAATTTTCACCATGGTTCGTTGTACCATTTATTATACTTCTAGCGGTGATTCAGGTTATTTTACAATTGTATTACTTCATGCACATGAATCATAAAGGACATGAAGCACCAAAAATGTTCATGTTTTCAGGAGTATTAATTGCTGCTATTACTGTTCTATGCTTCAGTACAATTATTTGGTGGTAAGAGTAGGAGAAAGTCGGTATAATGCCGGCTTTCTTTTTTTAGACACTAAAAGTTCATAAATGGTTTGTTTGCATGACTATTTCCCTAAAGGTATAATTAATAGTATGTGTACATTGTTTATATTATTAAGAGAGGTGAGATAGAGATGTCTATCGATATCTTTGGTTTTCGGGCATTGTGGAGTCCCTATTTTTTAGGATCACTTATCGCCATTTTGATTCTATATTTTATGATTGTTGGTCCATGGAGACATCGATTTACTCATTCTGAACCTACTTCAATTAAGACAAAGATTTTGTTTATGATCGGAATGGCACTGCTTTATTTTTGCAAAGGAAGTCCGATTGATTTATTAGGCCATATGACTATGACTGCTCATATGACGCAAATGGCAACACTATATTTAATTGTACCGACATTTTTTATTTTGGGTGTGCCTAATTGGCTATGGAGAACCTTTATAAATCTAAAAGTAATTAAGCCACTTTTTACATTTTTTACAAAACCTTTAATTGCTTTAGTTGTATTTAATGGTTCATTTTCTTTATATCATATCCCACTTATTTTTGATTTTGTAAAAACCAATGTGTTCATTCATGCTGCAACAACGACTTTTATTTTTATTGCTGCTTTCTTTATGTGGTGGCCTTTAATTAATAAATTAGAAGAGTGGAACACATTGAGTGGACTTAAAAAAGTTGGTTACATTTTCGCAGACGGTATGTTACTAACACCTGCATGTGCACTTATTATTTTTTCAGATGTAGCTATGTATTCAACATATACAGAACTTGGGTCATGGGTAACTGCTCTAGAGCTTTGTGTACCAGCCTCAATGCTAGCCAGTCTAAATCTTACTGGACCAGAGATGTTTAATTTCATGCCTCCTCTTGAAGACCAACGTACTGGTGGCGTTATTATGAAAATTATTCAAGAGTTTGTTTATGCGATTTTACTAGGGAAAGTATTCTTTGAATGGGTACGTAAGGAACGTGAGGAAGAAAAAATTCTTGACGAGCAATTACTCAAGCCCCAAACGAACTAATAAAAAATAGAGAGAGAACGATGTGAGAGAGGTTTACTATGAATTTACCGATTCTTCCTACAGTGAGCACCACTTTTATTGTTTTAAGTGCAGTAACAGTTGCCATCGGTTGGTATCTAATTAAACAAAAAAGAATTGATGCACATAAAAAAGCGATGACGACCGCTGCTATATTTGCATTGATTTTCTTCATTATCTATATGTCGAGAACGGTATTTATCGGAAATACTTCATTTGGCGGACCTGACGATGTTAAGATATACTATACGATATTTTTAATCTTTCATATATTCTTGGCAACAACAGGTGCAATATTCGGAGTGATTACATTATATCTTGGTTTTAAAAACAAAATTGCAAAGCACCGTAAGCTGGGACCCATCACAAGCATCATATGGTTTTTTACAGCCTTAACAGGTGTAGCGGTTTATTTCTTGTTGTATGTCTTTTACAAGGGTGGAGAAACTACATCGATGTTAAAAGCAATTTTAGGTTTTTAAACAATGGTAGAATGGATTGTTTGTAATATGTATAAGGTGTTCTAGAATACAATATTCTAGAGCACCTTTTTATTTTGTTATTCTATGCACATAACGTATCTTTCTTAGAGGGGAGTGTTAAGGATGATTGAGATCTTTACAGAAAACTTATTATTGGTTCCGTGTTCTTTGGATATTGCCAAGTCATTAGTTTTTCATCGCAAAGAACTTGAAAAACGATCACCTATAACGATTCCACAAAATTGGCCATCTCCATTAATAACAGGTATTCTTCCGTTTTATATAGAACAGCTTGAGAAGGATGAAAATCAATATGGCTGGGGATTATGGCTAATCATTAATTATGCCGATAAACGGATTATTGGCGATATTTATCTTCATGGCAAACCAGATAAGAAAGGTAATGTCCAATTGACGTATACAATGAATCGAGATTATCAAAAATCGAGCTTAACTTATGAAGCAGTGGACGCTTTAATTGATTGGCTTGTTTCACAAGCGGACGCAAAAAAAGTACTTATGGAATGTAGTGATAGTAACTATCAATCGATCCGGCTTTTTGAAAAGCTAGGAATGAGATGTACAAAGAAAGATGGTAAGTTTTTAACTTGGGAACTTCGTAAAGTTATTTAATAAAGAAAAATTTTTCTAGGCTAGTGCCCAATTCATTCCTTATTGCATATGGTAGGAGTAACCATGGTGGTCTTGAAATTGAGAAGGAGTGTGGTTGGGGTGGTTAGAAAAGCCTTAGAAAATGGATCGCTTTATATTAAGAATGATGTATTAGCAATGATTGCGTCGATTTGTGCCGAAGATATTGAAGGAGTTACGATTGTATCAGGATTAAAGGATGGGGTCTCTGGCATTCTAAATCGGAATTTTCATAAAAACGGTATTACCGTAATCGAGGATGAAGAAGAAGGGATTGCCCTTGAGGTAAAAATCGCTATCGAATACGGCTTAGAAATAAAAAAGACATGTGAACTCCTGCAAGCAGCGATTTTACATGAGATAAAAAGTATGACCGGGATTAGCTTATCTAGTCTTACAATTAAAGTGGAAGGTCTTACGAACAAACAACCACTTCCAACAACGTAAAAAAAGGAACAGTTACGACTGTTCCTTTTTACATTGCAAGCTTATGCGTTTACAACCGCATCAATATTTTCTTTTACTTTTGCTAAGATGCGTTCACATTGATCTACTAAAGTTTTAGGGAAAACTTCCTCTTCGCCATATTCGACACCATGTGGGTAATAGTACTTACCAACGAAAGGTGTAAGTAGTTTAATGACTGCATCAGTTGCATTTTCTTCGATTACTCCCTCAACCGCATGACCTTGTACACGAAGGTAGTAAATATCACCTTTAATCTCAAACTTACGGTCGTATGTAATTCTCTCGTAATCCCACTGACCTGCAAGAATAAAACCTTCTGATCTCATTATGTCAGTTAATCTTGGTAATTCGATTGTTACGTTTTCAATCCCCGTATTTTCAAATCTCATTTAATATCCCTCCAAAAACCGTCAAACAACGATTTATATGTTCTCAGTATAATAATAGTACGAAAACATACAAGTTGCAACGTTTGACATTAATATGTCACGAAAAATAAAAAATTATTTTATGTGGAATTTCTTCAGTTTTGGTCAAACTAACAAAGAAAGGAGGGATACGATGAAGAAATTTCTTTTAATCCTTACAGGTTTATTTTTTATTTTAAGTGGTCCAATGATTGCGAATGGACAAGGTACGACTACATACACCGTACAGCCAGGTGATACTTTATGGAAGATTTCTGTACGCTATCAAGTTGGTTTGTCCGAAATAATTTCAGCAAACCCGCAGTTTAGAAACCCAAACCTCATTTATCCGGGTCAAAAGGTAACAATCCCAATTCTGGAAAATGTCAAAAGCGTTGAGAATCAGGTTATCTCTTTAACCAATCAACAACGTGCAAAATATGGATTGCCTGCATTGAAAATTGATTGGGAACTGTCACGTGTGGCACGTTATAAATCTGTGGATATGAGAGACCGAAACTATTTTGACCATACTTCACCAACATATGGCTCACCATTTACGATGATGCGAAACTTTGGGATTTCTTATCGAACAGCAGCTGAAAATATTGCCGCTGGACAAAGAACACCTCAAGAAGTTGTGAACGCGTGGATGAACAGCCCTGGACATCGAGCAAATATTCTAAAACGAGATGTTACGCATATTGGTGTAGGGTATGCAGAAGGTGGTTCAAAAAGACATTATTGGACCCAAATGTTTATCGGTAAATAAGATTAATAATGAGAGTCTTTAAAAAGGAGGATACAATGGAATCTGTTCGTGATGTAATGAGTACTGATGTTGAATATTGTACGCCCCTTGATAATGTGTATGAAGTAGCAGTTAAAATGAAGGATTTAGATGTTGGTGCAATTCCTATATTAGAAGATCAAAAATTAATCGGAATGATCACTGATCGCGATTTAGTTGTACGAGGGTATGCTGAAAAAAGATCAGGCTCCAATCAAGTAACAAATGTGATGAGTGATAATCTAGTTACTTGCTCACCTGATACGTCACTTGAAGAAGCGTCCGAATTGATGGCAAAACATCAAATTAGACGTTTACCAGTGGTAGAGAATGGTCAATTAGTTGGGATTGTTTCATTAGGTGACTTGGCAACAAATAAAATGTCGGATAATCATGCAGGAGAAGCATTAAGTGACATATCTGAACAGGACCAACTACACTAAATTAACAGGCACCTAATTGGTGCCTGTTTTATTATTCTTTCGTTTAACGCATAAATCTAGGAAAACTTTAATATATATGATAGAAAATGATTGATGTTAGGAAGTGGTTCTTCTGAAATTGGCTAAGATTGCAGTTACTATCTTACTTTTAGCTTCTAGCATTTATTATATTTCTATCAAACACGGAAGAACAGAAATAGTGAATGGTATTAATGATAATAAGTTGTTATCAAACCATGTAAGTACTGAACAAAACACTATACCCTATCAAAAGGAGATTCATCAATTTGAAGGGCTCTATTCGTTCATTGGAGTGGAGAGTTCAAAAATAGTAGAAATACTGGGTGAGCCCAACCGAATAGACCGTTCATCCTATGATTATAATTGGTGGGTGTATAACTCTACCCCACAAAATTATATCCAGGTGGGAATTGAAAATGATCGTGTTGTTACCGTGTTTGGAACAGGGAATGATGTACAAGTTGAACCATTTGAAATTGGACAACCTATTGCAGAGTTACGTTCAAAAGGCTTAATAAAACCTAAAATCTCTTTGAATGTGGATAAAAATCCATATCGATTTGAGTTAACTGAAGAAGAAATGAATGCTAGACCTTTGATTGCGATGGGGAATGTCTATGTACAAGTATATGTGGATACGTTTACAGATGAGATTTCGAGCATTCGTTTTTTAGATGGAGAGACGCTGATTAAGCTTCGTCCCTATGAATTAGCATATCGAGGTGAATTACTGTCCGCAAAAGAAGTTTCAAAGCTAGAATGGAAGGAAGTAGAACAAGGAAATTCAGCCCAAATTCTAGATATAACCAATGTGATCCGAACTAGACATGGACTTCACCCACTAAAAGTGGACGAAAAGTTAGCTAGTGTTGCTTATTTACATAGTAAAGATATGAGTACGAATGAATATTTTGACCATACCTCGCCGACAAAAGGGGGACTAGCTGACCGCTTAGCTAATGGAGAGGTAAGCTATCAACTTGCGGGAGAAAATATTGCGGCTAAATATGTTGACGGTATCGCAGCTGTTGAAGGATGGCTTAATAGTGAGGGACATCGTGAGACTCTTTTAAATGAGGATTACAACTTTCTTGGGGTAGGGGTACACGAAAAATACTACACGCAAAACTTTATTCAAAAATGGGAGTAAGCAATGCAACTAAGTGTATTGCTTACTTTTTATTTACTATGATTTGATATTTGTAGAACTGGAAATGATCTTTTGTCCATTCACCAATACACGAAATTTCATCACCTATTTTAATTTGAGCAGGCGTATGTCCATCCCTTAGTGGAATGATCCGTTTAGCTTTAATGATGCCTGTGGCCGTTTTTATTTTTAATTCAGTCACGAGAACGAATTTATGATAATAATAGCGTTGCTTTTCTTCGTTCTTACTGATAACTCGACCTTTGATTACTGCTTCTTCTTTTACATTTTCAAGAGCTTTCCAGCTTTCCTCATATTTCTTTCTTTCTTTTTTTGAAAGTACATAAAAATAGACAATAATGAGTGGAATAACAATGGCTGTAACCATTCCTACACCTCGTTATTTTCTGCTTGGACGATTAATGATAAAGAAACTGCCTGTTGCATGAGCAATTAATGTTCCATCGTCACGGAATACTCTTCCCTCAGTCACGCATATTTTTGAACCTCTATGTATCATTTGCGCGACACAGCGTAATTCTTTTCCGATTCCCGGAGCCACATAATTAATTTTCATTTCAGTTGTTACGGCTGCTTTATTGTGAGGGAGGACATGGTGAACTACTGAACCCATAGCAGAATCAAGGAGAGTTGCTGTAATCCCCCCATGGACGATTTTTAATGGGTTTTGAATTAGCTCCGTATTAGGAATGGTAATTTCATAGGTTTGATCATCAAGAACTTTTCGACTTGTTTGTAATAAGCCACCAATATAAGATCCATTTTGTTTTGTTTGTTTACGAATTACAGCATCGATTACTTGTTCTAATGCCTGTCTTTCTTCTTCGTTTGCCTCAACGAAAAATGTTTGTAATTTTTGTAGGATACGGTCTTCCATGATAATTACCTCAAATCCATAATATTTTTATTATTCTTATTTTAACAATGATATTGGGCTTAATGCAATTTAAAATGGGCGAACAAATCAATTTATTAAAGATAAACTATAGTAGGCAATCGTATGAAAAAGAGGTGATTGGTATGGGAAAAAAACTTCATCCATCCGTTCAAGAATTTAAATCTTTTGTTAAGAAACATCCAATTCTGGTTCAGGAAGTGCGAAAAGGAGTACTTAACTGGCAGGAAGTATATGAAGATTGGTATATACTTGGTGAGAATGATGAGAAGTGGGAAAAATATAAAAATAACAACAGTAAGACAGAAGAAAGTGAAAAAGAAGATTTTATTGGGAAAATCTTTTCATCCTTTAAAAATGCAGATATGAATAATCTTCAGCAGCAAATCTCAAATGTAAGTGAAGCCATTTCAACGATTCAAGCAGTCATCCATCAGTTTCGTGGAGAAGAAAAGCCGAAACAAGGGCAGTCTTCGCACCGACAACCTCAACCGTTTGCCTTTCGAAAAGACTAGGTCAGTAGGGGGAGCATGATGCGAAAAGATACCTATGAATACCTCAAAACAAAAAAACAACTTCGTACTTTTGTACGTCAAAACCCAATTTGGTACAGAAAATTAACTAGGAATCCTAATGATTTTCAGAGCCTTGAAATGGAGTCAAAGTCATATTTTAAACAGACCCTTCCACATAAAGTGCAAAAACTCAACCAGTCTTTAGAAATGGCCTCTTTCATGCTACAAATGTATCAAGGCATGCGACAAAGTGATTAAAGGCAAGGCGACTCTTTAAGAGTCGCTCTTTTTTAGGAAGGCAGGATATTTGTAATGTGATAGGAAAAACTAGGAAAAAAAGGAGTGGTAGAAAGTTGTACAAGTTTGTTTTGTCCCTTTTAATTCTAAGTTACCTATATGTTTTTATAGATGGAAATTTGGTTGAGGCTACGATTACTGAGAACGTTACGAACAAATCAGTACGAACTCTACATGTGAATCACCATGTTAGGGGAAATGATGTATATCTGGAATGCATGATCCCAAATTTTACGTTCAAACAAAGTGGCGGGCATAAGAATGAAGGTGAGGGCCATCTTCATGTGATAGTCGATGGACGTCGGACAGAAAAGATATCCACGGCTGCATTTATCATCAAAGGGCTAACAAAGGGCGAACATACCCTAAAGATTCAAGTAGTCCATAATGATTTAACAAATTACAATCTCGACCACACGATTCATGTTCAAATAAAGTAATAAAGTTATAAAGTATTCATAAGATGCGATTCGTGAAAAATCATGGTATAGTGATTATGGAGGTGTTTTTTTTGATAGCTACAATTGAGAGAGTTGAGATACTTGAAGAGGCAGAAAGCCTAGCATCAATGATTCTACAATCTGAACTGGCTGAGGAATATCGCAGCTGTTTATATACATTACAAAAGGATAAAGAAGCACAAAAACTGATCGCGGAATTTCAGAATATGAAGGAAAAGTATGACGAGGTTCAACGATTCGGGAAATACCATCCTGATTTTCGAACGGTTTCCAAAGAGACAAGAGAGTTAAAAAGAAAGCTAGATCTTCATGAAACCATTGCTGAATTTAAAAAGGCAGAAGATAATATTCAAAAAGTCTTTGATGAAATCAGCGTGTTACTAGGTGGAGCTGTATCAAAACATATTAAAGTGCCAACAGGTAACCCATATTTTGATTCCATCTCAAGCTGTGGCGGCGGCTGTGGTAGCGGCGGAGCATGTGGCTGTCATTAATAGATTAGCAAAAAATATGAATATCCTACCCATATTTTCAGAAAAAAGTAAGTTTTCTACTTTATTTCATATTGTAAAATTTTAACTCATTGTGCTACACTATAAAAAAGTTATTGAAATAAGGAGAAAACACTATGATTGGACAACGCCAAGGAATTATCGTTTGGCTACATTCGCTAAAGCATTCAAAAATGCTGCGTAAATTTGGCAATATTCATTATGTATCAAAACGTCTAAAATACGTGGTTCTTTATAACGATATGGAAAACACCGATTCAATCGTAGAAAAGTTAAATTCGCTTGCCTTCGTAAAAAGAGTAGAGCCATCATATAAACCATTTTTAAAGATTGAATTCGAGAACCGAAAACCAGATCGCGCTAAGGAATACGATTATAAGATTGGACTATAAAAAGCTTATCAAAAGCATCCTGCTTTTGATAAGCTTTTTTTATTGTCTGGCTCTAGGTCAGCTTTAGCTGAATACAGAGTTACGAGTGATGATGGTATGTTGAGTTTGGGTATAAAATCAACAAAAAGAAAACAGGATGTGCCGTAGTGAGGAGTGTAGAGGTTAAACGTGCCCTCACGCAATGGCCGATGTGTAAGTGAGGGTACGAATAGAGATTAATCGTACCCTCGTGCAATGATGGTAGCACAAGTGAGGGTACGAAAGAGAGTTAATCGTACCCTCACACGATGGCTGAAGCGCAAGTGAGGGTAGTAAAGAAGGTTAATCGTACCCTCACGCGTTGGCTGAAGCACAAGTGAGGGTAAGAAAGAAGGTTAATCGTACCCTCACGCAATGGCCGAAGCGCAAGTGAGGGTACGAAAAAGAGTTAATCGTACCCTCACACAATGGCCGAACCACAAGTGAGGGTAAGAAAAAGGAATTGCGCCTTCATTGTCTAGCTCAAGGCGCTAGCCAACACCTTTTGCTATTTGCCGAACGGCCTCCATATAGTTATTTTGTTATTGCATCGGTGGTATGTATCGGTTCATTCTTAGAATCCCAATTAAGTGTTGATAATAAAGTTCTTTTTCACTAAACATGGTGGATGGTTTTACATCAAGTGTAATAATGGATAAATCAAGATCATTAGCCAATTCAGCAAAGAGAGAGTACCTCTTATTCGGTTTGATTTCCGGGTTCGGTATACCTTCCCTACAAATGTAGATAGCTTGAAAATTACCAGGATTTGTTGGTTGGAATGCTACTGCTATAGAGGATACCTGCCTATCTTGAACGGTAGTGTTAAAGGCCAATAGTTTCGAGACCCTGTCCCTATTATTCTTCATCAGCTCTAGAAGTTCATAAATATCAGAGTATCCTTCACCCAGCTCTATAAATCGTTGTATCATACTAAATTCCCCTTACTTTCATATTTTCCATGTTTACTGTATCACGATTTGATCAGAATTAACAATTACAAACAAAAAAACCCTGCAAGTTACTTGCAGGGTCCTTCCATTCCATGTTTTCGTTACCGTTCACATGGAAGAAGGCAAAGGGAGAGGAGAAACCGGAGGAAGAACTTATGGGGAAACGTAAGTCTTCTCCGCGGTTGGCAACAACATCCTCGAATGATGTTGTTATTACTAATTATGACCAATTGAAAATTGTGTATACATACTCTGGCGTATTTTTATTATCGAAGTAAAATTTTTGCTGACCTTTCGTCCTCTAATTATTCGTTATTGATTAACAAACGATAATGTTTATGGTAGGATAATGTTATTCATTTTACATAGACAGTGGTGATAGTAGTGAGGGTTGTATCTGGGATAAAGAAAGGTCTGCACTTGAAAGCGGTACCAGGGTCGTCTACACGCCCAACAACGGACAAGGTGAAAGAAGCGATCTTCAATATCATCGGCCCTTATTTTGATGGTGGTGTTGGTCTTGATTTGTTCGGTGGAAGTGGCGGACTTGGAATTGAAGCACTTAGCCGCGGAATCGACAAAATGATTTTTGTTGATCGTGATCAAAAAGCGATTCAAACGATAAAAGGAAATTTAGAAACATGTCGCCTTCAGGATCAGGCAGAGGTATATCGAAATGATGCTGTACGAGCATTAAAGGCAATCGTAAAGCGGGACATTAAATTTGATGTAATCTTTTTAGATCCGCCTTATAAACAGCAGAAATTAACAGAACTCATTGAAGAAATTAGTAAACATCAGTTGTTAACAAATGATGGAGTTATTATTGCAGAACATGATTCAGAAGTATTACTCGAAAAGTCAATCGGAAACTTTGAATTAGTTCGCCATGAAGAGTATGGAATCATTGGTGTATCAATTTATAGATATGAAGAGGGATGGGAAGGGGAATAGAAATGACAAGAATTGCAGTATGCCCAGGAAGTTTTGATCCTGTAACAAATGGGCATCTTGATATTATTAAAAGAGGCGCAAAAGTATTTGATAAAATTTACGTGTGCGTATTAAATAACTCATCAAAAAAACCTTTGTTTACAGTAGAGGAACGGATCGAACTTTTACAAGAAAGCACAAAGGATATACATAATATTGAGGTTGAATCTTTTCAAGGTTTGTTAATGGACTATGCAAGTCAGAAAAATGCAAATGCGATTTTACGTGGACTTCGTGCTGTTTCAGATTTCGAGTACGAAATGCAAATTACTTCAATGAACCGTATTTTAAATGAAGATATCGAAACCTTTTTTATGATGACCAATAATCAATATTCATTTTTAAGCTCAAGTATCGTGAAAGAAGCTGCAAAGTATCATGGTGAAATTTCAGAGCTTGTACCTAAGCCAGTAGAACTTGCCCTTAAAGAGAAATTCAACACCAACCATCAAGGTTAAATATCATTTAATACAAACAGTAAAAAGCCCAGCATACTAAATGCGAGGGCTTTTCATTCTAATGGAATAGATACCGATATAACAAAATAAAGATAATATGGTAAAAAGCGGTCCGTAGGTTAATAATCCACTCCATACCGTTTCTACCCATAAGGGTGAATGCTCTGGTATCAATGGAGAGAAGACACCCGTTGTTTCTTCTGAACCTTTATTTTTCACATAAAGTGGATTCCATAAAAAGAATGTGATCACTCCAGCCAAAAAGCCGTGCATAATTCGGGCCATAAAAAATGGCTTAAAACTCACATCGGTTTCCGCTAGTATACTCGCAACCTGTGCTTGAACAGATAATCCGCAAAATCCAAGAATAAAGCTGACAGCAATCACTTTAGGAAGCAATTCAATGTGTTCTAGTTCACTTGTCATCATCGATCCTGTTGTAATTTCAAATATTCCGGAAATAAGCGGGATGCTGAGTTCGGTTGGCATTTGGAATAGTTTTAATAACACCGATAATCCTGCCCCAATTATGGCAATAACATTAATTAAAGAGAGTAGCTTATTAAACACAGAGAATAAAATGATAAATCCACCAATCATTAATAAGGTATGAATAGAGGTGGTTACTGCATCACCTAATAATTGACCAAATGGCCTCTTTTCCTTCAGTCTTGTACGGTGGAGTTCCTGTAAGGCTTTCACAATAATACTCTTTTTCTCATCATCTTTTGGTGTATGTTCGTCGCCTTTTTTACCATAGAACCTCATAATTAATCCGACACAAAAATTTCCGACATAATGACTAACAGCAAGCAAGATTCCTAACCTTGGGTTTTCGAAAAAACCTACAGAAATGGCGGCAAATATAAAAAGAGGATTTGAAGCATTCGCAAAGGAAACAAGTCTTTCTGCTTCGACCCTTGTAATCTGTTTCTCCTGTCTAAGCCGTGCAGTTAGCTTTGCACCGGCAGGAAACCCTGAAGCCATACCCATCGCCCATGCAAAACCACCTACACCTGGAACACGAAACAGCGGTCTCATGAGTGGTTCAAATAAGACACCGATAAATTTAACAACACCAAAACCAATTAATAATTCAGAAATGATTAAGAACGGAAGTAAGGATGGAAAAACGATCTTCCACCACATTTCCAAACCGACCCTCGAAGCTTCAAGTGATTCCTTTGGAAAATAAATTAGTGCAATGGTAAGTAAGGTAATACCTGCTGCAATTGCTACTGTTTTGAACCTAGAACGTATCAATGGTACTCCTCCTATAGAAGTCTTCTTTTCTATACAATTAGTTGATTTAAGTGATAGAATAAGAGAGTCCACAGTTTTCGAAATTTTCTTTTTCTTTAATTCTGACGTCGTGAGTGTAATGAAAAGTATCAACAAATATCAATCGATGGTTTGTACATCTATTTAAATATACGTGTATAGGTGGCAAATTTAGACCAAAAGTTTGTACAAGTTTTCATTTCTTTTTTCATATACTGTTATAGTTTCAATGTTAGGGGATGATTCGTATGAACGAACCTGTAATCGGATTGGCGCTTGGATCTGGTGGGGCAAGAGGATTTGCACATTTGGGAGTAATTAAGGTACTTTTGGAAGAAAATATTCCAATTCACCTCATCGCTGGAACAAGCATGGGTTCTTTGGTCGCAAGTTTTTACGGCGCAGGGTTGGATATTGACCGATTATATAAGCTTGCACTTGCATTTAAACGCAAATATTATTTAGATTTTACCGTTCCTAAAATGGGATTTATTGCTGGAAAAAGGGTAAAGGAACTAATACGTGTATTCACACACGGAAAAAATATAGAACAACTTGATATTCCAATAGGTATTGTGGCAACTGATTTATTAACGGGTGAAAAAGTTGTGTTTCGAAATGGTCCCGTTGCAGATGCTGTCCGAGCCAGTATTGCCATCCCTGGAATATTTGTGCCTGAAAAAATTGATGGTCGCATCCTAGTCGATGGTGGTGTAATTGATCGTGTTCCCATTTCTGTAGCAAAAGACATGGGCGCAGATATCGTTATTGCGGTGGACGTCTCACATGTTAAAATAAATGAAGAGGTTGCTTCAATATTTGATGTCATATTACAGAGTATAGATATTATGCAGAAGGAGCTTGTGAAGTATGGGGAATTTTCCTCTGATATCATGATCCGTCCGCATGTAGGGCATTTTAGTTCCCGTGCTTTTACAAATATTGAGGATATTATCCGAATCGGGGAAGAGGAAACGAGAAAACAACTTCCTATGATCCAAGAGGCAATTGCAAAGTGGAAGGAGTCTGCATTGAATGAAGAGAAAGAGAAATAAAGCGTACTTAAAAGCCCTCGTAATAGGTGTGGTGCTTGCAATTTTGGGCACCTTTATCCAACTCCCATATTACGTGACAAAACCAGGGATGGCGACAGAGCTCGACCCCATTATTAATGTTGAAAATGGCTATGATGAAGAAGGGGAATTCATGTTAACGACGATTCGCCTTGGTCAAGCCAATATTTTTAGCTATGCATGGGCTAAGTTCCAAAAGTATCATGAAATTTTACCGATTAATCATGTGCGACGGGACAATGAGAGTGATGAAGAGTATACGAATCGTCAATTATTTTATATGGAGGATTCACAGGAATCAGCAATTACGGTTGCCTATAAGTATGCGAACAAGCCTGTAACGGTAAAAAACCATGGAATCTACATAATGGGTATTGTCGAGGGAATGCCGGCTGAGAAAGTGTTAAAGCCAGGCGATCGAATTTTTGCAGTTGATGGGAAACAAATTGAAGAACATACAGAATTTATGAAATATGTAGCTGATAAAAAAGAGAATGAAACGATAAACATTGAGGTTGAACGAAATGGAGAAGAGAAAACAGTCTCTGTTTCACTAGCGCCTTTTCCAAAGGATCCAGACAAAATTGGAATTGGAATTGAGTTAATTACAGATCTCGAAGTGGTAGCAGATCCAAAAATTAAAATTGATTCAAAAAAAATAGGTGGTCCTTCGGCTGGTCTCATGTTTACACTTGAGATTTATAATCAGCTAACAGAGAAGGATTTGACACACGGATTACGCATCGCTGGTACTGGAACAATCAATACGAAGGGACAGGTCGGCCCAATAGGTGGGATTGGACAAAAGATAGTCGCTGCGGATAACACAGATGTTGACATATTCTTTGCACCGAATGAAAATGGTGCAGCAGATTCAGACTATCGACAAGCTTTAGAAACCGCTAAAGATATTAAGACAGACATGAAAATCGTTCCTGTAGATACTTTTGAGGATGCACTTCATTATCTTGAGAATCTTGATGAAAAGAGTAAATAAAAAATCAGCCGCTTCCAAAAATGGATGCGGCTAATTTTTTTATAAATATTTTTGGTGTTCTTCATCATATCTAATCGGTGGAGTAGCATATTCCTGTCGTAGAAGTGACGAGCGAAGTGGTTCAGGGAATATAGCTAAATAGGTTTGAGTAGCTTTTACATCAAGTGTAAATAGTTCATCCGAAAACCCTGATATTTTTGAAACAATGGGAAGTTCTACTTCCTTTTTAATGTGATTCAAATAGTTCTGTCCTTTTTGAGACATACCTAGTAAACGAATATAGGTGGCCAGTGGGTTTTCATTAACTGGTTTCAGCTGTTCCTTTGTTGTATTTGTTAATATATGTACGCATAAACGTTGAAGTCTTGTCCATGTGTATCGTTTTGTTTTGATTTTTTCCATAAAATCCATGAAGGAGGTTGCTTCTGTAATATGGGCTAGCAGTCTATTTTCAATTCCTTCTTCGGCCTCATAAATTTTTGCTAATTCATCCGGTGTAGACGTTAGTAACCTATATTTTAATAATGTGAAGTAATCCTCCCACCGATGGAATAATTGGTTCTCTAGAAAATAGGAAGAAAGCCATTTGGAAGTTGAGGGTGGGAGATAATTTTTAATATGATCCATATTTTTCTCAGTTGAAAATAATGTTTTACGAATACTAGTTGCACTGGCGATGGATTCATGAGAAAAGGTTTCATCATGATAACCGGCAGATGTTCTCATAATTGTTTCAGCTTTAACGCTACTATTTTGATCATTGATAGCTTTTACGTAATGATAGCCTAAAATATTATTTGGTTTCGATAAATCAACGTATGTATCATTATTTGAAAGTGAAGAATAAGCAAGAGAAGCTGCTTTAGGATAGCTATATCCTTTTTTCATATTCTGCCGAGTGGTGGAATCATAGGATTGTTGATTTTTTTCCATAAAATCCACGGTGTTTTTGAAGTCGTCAATTGTTCCATTTTCACTACCAAAGCAAACTTTGTCACAATGAAGTGCACTTAATAGTGATATTGCACCATTCGCAAAGTTTTGTGCTTTCTGAGTGGCGAATGCATATGGTAATTCAATGACGATGTCAACGCCTGCTTCTAACGCCATTTTGGTCCTTGTCCATTTTGAAACAAGGGCAGGTTCGCCGCGTTGAAGAAAATTTCCACTCATTACTGCAATCGTACAATCTGAATGTGTTTTCTTTTTTGTTTCTTCAAGATGGTACTTATGTCCATTATGAAATGGATTGTATTCAACAATTACACCTACAGCCTTCATCATTTCACCCTTTTTTCAATGTCTAGCATAAGCGCCTAGCCCCTCGAGGTCACAAGCGTTCCGTCAAGAAGGTCAAAAAGCAACCTTCTAGCCGGCCCGTCTTGTGCTTGTCAGACTTGCACAGGAAGTGCTGACATCGACGTTTGCCACAGGACATGGCGGAAGTTAGTCGATGTTCCGTTCTCAAGGCCCTTATACATTTCTATTTAAAACTTTATTTTTAAATATCATTTTTTTGGAAAAGCTGATATAGTAGATAAGTATCTACACTTTAAGTATAGTGTAAAGAAAAAATATTGACAAATGTAATCCGCAAAGCTATAATTACCTTTGTTGCCTTGAGGTGATTTCACTTGAAATGGACAATTAATCAATTAAATCAGTTAGCTCGAAAAGGTCTAATGATTGACGAAACTGTTGATGTAAGAGACTTAATGGAGATCGAGAAATCAATTCGAGATATTTCACCGGTACAAATAACCGGTCGTGCTGATCTCAGCTCCACAAAAGCAAGCTTTCATATAGCAATCTCTGGATCAATGATTTTGCCTTGTTCTCGAACCTTGGTTGATGTAAAATTTCCATTCGAGATCAAAACAACTGAAACGTTTTTACTTAGACAGACATCTGAATTTGACTTAGAGTCGGAAGAGGATGTTCATCAAGTTAAAGGAGAAGTAATTGATTTACTTCCGCTAATCAAGGAAAATATTTTACTTGAAATACCAATTCAGATTTTTTGTGATGATGATTCGAACTCTGAAGATGCAGCACCGCAATCAGGACAAGATTGGGAAGTTATCAGTGAAGATGATAAAAAGAACAAGATTGACCCACGGTTAGCAGGATTAGCAAAATTCTTCGAAGACGAATAAAATCCATCTTGATCTACTCTTTTTAAGGAGGTGGGAATAATGGCTGTACCTTTTAGAAGAACTTCTAAAACAAGAAAAAGATTACGTCGTACACATTTCAAATTACAAGTGCCAGGTATGGTGGCATGCCCAAACTGTGGTGAAATGAAATTAGCACACCGCGTATGTAAAGAATGCGGTACTTACAAAGGAAAAGAAGTTGTTAACAAATAATTTGTTGACATGTTAAAGCGTATTGATAACATTGTTATCGATACGCTTTTTACATTGTCTAGATTACTTTCTAACCTCCTCCACTCAAAGAAAACACCTCAGATTCTTTCTAATGTTATTCAATCCAATGTTGCAAATCTCAATTTTTTACCAGTACAATAAGATAAAAAGGCTTAAGGGGTAAATCCATGTCAAAATACATAGTGAAACGAGATGAAGAGGGAATCGTTTGGTTTACAATCAATCGCCCTGAAAAATGGAATGCAATCGATTATGAAGTGATGGATGGGCTTAAAAAGACAATCACTGAAGTAGAAGAAAATGATGACGATAAAGTTTTAGTGATTACGGGTACTGGACAAAAAGCATTTTGCTCAGGTGGAGACTTATCCGTTTTTCAAAACCTTAATACAGAGCAAGAAGCATATCAAATGCTTAGTAAGATGGGGATGATACTATACTCACTTGCTACTTTAACGAAACCAACTATCGCTCTACTGAACGGACTAGCAATTGGAGGTGGCTGTGAGCTTGCGACTGCCTGTGATTATAGACTAGCATCTCGTGGAAGTAGATTCGGCTTTGTTCAAGGGAAACAGGGGATTACTACCGGCTGGGGTGGTGCAACTATCCTATTAGAAAGAGTATCGATTGACAAAGCGTATCACCTTCTTCTAACAGGTGAAATTTTTTCAAGCGAAGCCGGTAAAGAGCTTGGTTTTGTTCAACATATCTTGTTAGAGGACAATTTAATTATGGAATGCAAAGAATTTATTACTAAAGAATTTTTACATAATACTAAAGTTGTAAATGCGTACAAAAAGGTAGTAAATAGGAAATGGTCTGCAACCAGGATGAAGGAGAGAATAACGGAGGAGATCAAGGAGTGTACTACTTTGTGGGTAACCGAAGAACATCTAGAAGCAGTACGTAAAATCATGCAAAAAGAATAATTATTTCCATGCTAGAGTGTGAGTAGTCTATCTTTTCTATTACATGCATATGTATTAATAAAAAGGAAGTTTAGGAGGGAAAGATATGACTTCAACACGTCAAGATGCATGGACTCAAGATGAAGATTTATTGCTTGCAGAGGTAGTATTGCGCCATATCCGTGAGGGAGGCACACAATTAGGTGCATTTGAAGAGGTGGGCCGAACACTATCCCGAACCGCAGCAGCCTGTGGTTTTAGATGGAATTCATATGTGCGTAAACAATATAAATCAGGAATTGAACTTGCCAAAAAACAGCGCAAGGAATTGAAGAAACAAACCAATAGTGAACAACTTCAGGATCATTCATCTGAACCAGTCGTCACTGAAAATGAAAATAGTGAACAACAAGAATTGCAATTGAGAGATGTCATTCGGTTCCTTGAAGAATATGAAAAGACGGAAAGTGAGTTCCAGAAGGTCGTAAATGAAAATCGGAACTTGAACACTCAAATAAGTAAGCTTCAAGAACAAGTCAAAACCTTAAAAACACAAAATAATACGTTAGAAAATAATATTCAATTAATTGAAGAAGATTATAAGGCCTTAATTGAAATCATGGAGCGTGCTCGTAAAATGGTGGTTCTCCAAGAGGATGAAAGAAGTAAGAAGGTTAAATTTCAAATGGATCGAAATGGGAATTTGGAACGCGTTGAGAAATAAAAAGGAAAACAGCTGACAAAATGTTCAGCTGTTTTCTTCTTGTATCAGTCGATTTCATGTACTCCATCTGGGAACCAGAGGAGTGGGTTTTCTCCAAGGTCACGTTCCATATTGTAGGATGCAGGGATAAAGCCCATTTTCTCCCAAAAACCGGCGGATTTCACACGTGGATTAGTTTTAATCGGTAGATTATACGATTTTGCATAATCCACTAATGCTTTCCCATATCCTTTTTGCTGATAATTTGGAAGGACTTCAAGCTTCCAAAGCTCCAAATAATCTTGTGCGGGTTCAAAATGTTTATTGAATTTTTTATCAACACGATAAAGACTCATACGTGCCACTAATTTATCACCAAAGAAAATTCCGTAAAACGGTGAAACGCTATCATTTTCAATAATGTTCGATTCAAGGTCTTCCAGCATGGATAATTCTTGAAGACCGTATTCTTTAAATGCTTTAAATTCTTCAAGTGTTTTGTAGTTTACTAATAATTTCTCAATCTTTGCCGTATACATTTTGTATCCCCCTTGCGATTCTACTAAGAGAAACTGTAATTATGAATATAAAATCATTATACAACAAAAATACAAAAAATTCTGTAGAAAAATATAGAAAGCGTTTTCAAAAAAATGCAGGATTATGTAGATACGTGTAGAAATTATATGGTGGGTGGATTTGATCTTTCAACGAAAGGGGAAAAGATCTTGAAAAAAGTATTAATTGCGAACAGGGGAGAAATCGCTTTACGAATCATGAAAACATGCCACGAGATGGGGATCGAAACAGTCGCTATTTATTCAGATGCGGACCAGCAATTACCATTTGTAAAAAACGCAACTGTAGCGCATCGGATCGGTGAGGCACCTGTTATAAAATCCTATCTTCAAATGGATAAAATCCTCGAAATAGCTGAGAAGGAGCATGTTGATGCAATCCATCCAGGCTATGGGTTTTTATCGGAAAATGCAACTTTTGCAAAGGCAATTGCGGAACGAGCGATGGTTTTCATTGGACCCTCACCCTCGATTATTTCATTGATGGGCGATAAGGTAAAAGCGAGACAAACAATGATTGAAGCGGGTGTCCCTGTTGTACCAGGAAGTAATGAAGGTATTCAAACGATAGAGGAAGCGTGTACGCTTGCAGCAGAATATGGCTACCCAGTAATGCTAAAAGCAAGTGGTGGTGGTGGTGGTATTGGGATGATTTGTTGCAATTCTGAGGAAGAACTAGAAAAAGCGTTTCACGCAACAAAAACTAGAGCTAAGACGTATTTTGGAAATGATGAAGTGTTCATCGAAAAATTCATTCCCAATGCAAGACATATAGAAGTACAAATCTTTGGTGACCATCACGGAAACATTGTTCACCTGTTTGAAAGAGATTGTTCGATTCAACGACGAAACCAAAAAGTAATAGAGGAAACACCTTCTCCATTCTTGTCAAATGAAACGCGTGAAAAAATATGTCATGCAGCCAAAAAGGCATCAGAATATGTGCACTATACAAATGCTGGTACGATTGAGTTCATTGTCGATGAAGAAGAAAACTTCTATTTCTTAGAAATGAATACGAGACTTCAGGTTGAACATGCCATTACGGAAATGATTACGAATACGGATCTCGTAAAGTGGCAAATTCTTGTGGCGAGGGGAGAGAAACTACCTTTGACACAGGATGGCATACTATCATCAGGTCACTCGATTGAGTTTCGTGTGTATGCAGAAGACCCGGTAAAGTTTTTCCCATCTCCAGGAAAAATAGCGGAATATACATTGCCGGAAAATGTTCCAAATGTACGAGTAGATAATGGTTATGAGGTAGGAACAACTGTTACACCTTTTTACGACCCGATGATTGCAAAAATTATTGTGAATGGAAACAACCGAAAAGAAACGATTGAAACAGCTAAGGACTATCTGAATGAAATTGTAATCAAAGGAATAAAAACGAATATCCCTTTATTCCAACGAATAATTAACGAGGAATCCTTTTTAAAAGGAGAATATACCACAAAATATCTCAATTAATAGGGGGAATTAATATGAAAGAAATAACGGCGAGTATGGCAGGGACAGTTTTACAAGTGTTGGTTTCAGAAGGGGATGAGATTAACGAAGGCCAAGTTGTGGTCATGCTGGAATCAATGAAAATGGAAATACCGATAGAAAGCGCACAGATTGGCAAGGTTGCATCTATTAAAGTAGAAATCGGTGATTTTGTAAACGAAGACGAAGTATTACTTGTACTAGAATAGGAGGGGAATAATGCTTCATACAAAGGATTTGGACCAAAAGTTAGTAGAAAAAAGTAAAGAAATCGAGGCGGGAGGTCATGAAAAATACCATCAAAAGCTGAAAGAACAAAATAAATTATTTGTTCGTGACCGTCTTGCGCTTTTGTTTGATAAAGGAATATACCAAGAGGATGGAAAATACGCAAACAATTCAGCGGGCGACCTTCCAGCAGACGGTGTTGTTACAGCAATTGGGGAAATAAATGGACAAAAAGTATGTGTAATGGCAAATGATTCAACTGTTAAAGCGGGTTCATGGGGAGCTAGGACGGTTGAGAAAATCATTCGGATTCAAGAGACTGCTGAAAAGCTTCGTGTACCGCTATTATATTTAGTAGATTCCGCTGGAGCTCGGATTACAGACCAACTTGAGATGTTTCCGAATCGTCGCGGGGCAGGGCGTATTTTTCATAATCAAGTAAAACTTTCAGGGATGATTCCTCAGATATGTATTTTATTTGGTCCATCAGCTGCAGGAGGGGCTTATATACCTGCATTTTGCGATATTGTGATTATGGTTGAAAAGAATGCTTCAATGTATTTAGGATCACCAAGGATGGCCGAAAAAGTCATTGGTGAGAAAGTGACCTTAGAAGAAATGGGCGGGGCAAGAATGCACTGTACAGTTAGTGGCTGTGGAGATGTACTTGCTACCAATGAAGAGGAAGCGATTCAAAGTGCACGACAATATTTGCAATTTTTCCCTGCAAATTATTTGAATAAACCCTCTTGTATGGAAGGGAGATTCCCAAAGGAAGGTAAAAGCCTACAAGAGATCATTCCTGTAAATCAGAATGCTCCTTTTAATATGTACGAAGGCATTGATTCCCTCATTGACGAAGGAAGCTTCTATGAGATTAAGAAACTATTTGCTCCCGAAATAATTACTGGGTTAGCACGTATAGATGGAAGACCTGTTGGAATTATTGCTAACCAACCAAAGGTAAAGGGTGGCGTTCTATTTGTAGATTCTGCAGACAAAGCGGCTAAATTTATCACATTATGTGACGCATTCCATATCCCGTTAGTGTTCTTAGCTGATGTTCCTGGGTTTATGATTGGTACAAAGGTTGAAAGGGCGGGCATTATTAGACATGGAGCAAAATTGATTGCTGCAATGAGTTCCGCAACTGTACCGAAAATTTCAGTTATCGTGCGAAAAGCATATGGTGCTGGACTTTATGCAATGGCAGGTCCTGCCTTTGAGCCGGATTACTGTGTCGCACTTCCGACAGCCCAAATTGCAGTTATGGGGCCTGAAGCAGCGGTTAATGCGGTATATTCAAATAAAATTAATGAAATTGAAGACCCAAAAGAGCGGGTCGCTTTTGTTCAACAAAAACAACAAGAGTATAAAGAGACGATCGATATTTACAAGCTTGCTTCTGAGCTAATTGTTGATGATATTGTTCCAGCTGCAGAGCTTAGACATGTCCTCATTGATCGTTTGGCTGCTTACGCAACAAAAGAACTTGAATTCGGCCAGAAAAAACATCCAGTCTATCCAGTATAAATAAGAAGGAAAATTTGACCCCAAGGAATTGCCTTGGGGTTATTTCTGTTTTGGTATGATTTTGCCTACCTTTTATTGTAAGTATCTAGTCATTTTGTCGGGCTTTTTGGTAATATAAAGGTAGGACATACTATGGAGTTGGAACTATGAAAATTGGAATAATTGGTGGGGGTTCTATCGGGTTGTTATTTGCAGGCTATCTTTCAGAAAAACATGATGTAACCCTATATACGAGAACTGAACGTCAGGCATCTGAAATTAATCAAAATGGCGTAACAATAGAAAATGAAAATACGTCAAATACATACCGAGTACAAGCCGTATCAAGTAATGCTAGTGTAATCGGGGAAGATATACTTTTCATCGCGGTGAAACAATACATATTGAAGGACGTCCTTTCACAGATCAAAGATTTAGAAAAGGTACAAACAGTTTGTTTTCTACAAAACGGAATGGGTCATCTTGATTTTATGAAAAAACTTGATAATATGAATATCCTTGTGGGTGTTGTAGAACATGGTGCATTAAAATTCAATGACACTACCATCATACATACTGGCGTTGGTCGTACAAAGTTAGCGATTTTTAAAGGGGATTTTCCCACATTTGACATAACAACCGAGGAGTTCCAAATCGAATGTCATCACGATTGGTATGAAATGATAACTTCAAAGCTGATTGCGAATGCTGTCATCAACCCATTAACAGCTTTATATGGTGTTAAGAATGGGGAATTGCTTCAAAATGAGTATTTCAAGAACCAAGTGAAGAGTATATTTAGTGAAATTGTGTCTGTCATACCTTGTAATGAAGAACAAATGTGGGAGCTCGTGACGACAATTTGTAAAAATACTGCTCAAAATAAATCATCCATGTTACGAGATATAGAAGAAGGAAGAAAAACGGAAATAGAGGCCATTTTAGGATATGTTTTAGCAGAAGCAAAGAAAATAGAGCGGGAAGTAGCGATAACACAATTTCTATATGATTCTATAAAAGGGATGGAAAGAAGAGGGGGATAGGGAATGATCAATTTTTTTGCCGGTATTGCAGCGACCTTTGTTACAGTTCCTGTGCTTGGTTTTATACTAGTCTATTTAATTAGTAGATTTATAATGAAAAATAACAGAAAATCATTTTTTCTTTCGGTGGATATTACAACCGTATTTTTCCTCATCGCAGTGCATTATTTATTGCTCGTAATTGTTGGAAAAAGCATGCTTTGGCTAATTATCCTGATCCTTGTTTTTTCCATTTTGCTGACTGGTTTTGTGACCTGGAGAAAAAGTCATGAAATAGATACGGTAAAAGTATTAAAGAAATCTTGGCGATTTGTTTTTCTTGCATCTACATTTGCTTATTTTCTTTTACTATTAATCGGCTTGGTTCAACGAATTTTCGTCACAACCATAAATTAATCCATCATGAGCGAATATTTTTGGTTTATAGAAAAAGCGTGCTATACTCATCTAAGATACATACTGGATAAGAAAGGAAGAACAAGAATTTATGGAGGTTTTGGATCTCTCTTTGCCATCATCAAATCGATTAGTCAATGACTATCTTTTAAATAAAATGGATATAGAGAAATTTTTCGATTATGATATACATTCTCCCCTTGTCTATGAGATAAGAAAAAAGGATCTACAAAAAAGGCATTTTGAACGTGAAAAACTTGTTGAGCATTTGCTTATCTTTAATAAAAGATTCAATTATCATGAACACACGATCGAGAATATTAATAAGCTACTTGATCCAAGCAGTGTCGTGGTGATTGGTGGGCAACAAGCGGGTATTTTAACTGGGCCATTATATACGATCCATAAAATCGTATCTATTATAAAACTTGCAAAAGAGCAAGAAGAGAAATTAAATGTACCGGTTCTACCAGTGTTCTGGATTGCGGGAGAGGACCATGATTTTGCGGAAATCAATCATCTCTTTGTAAATCTGCAAAATGGTATTCGAAAAAGGGCTGTTCCACAATATCACAATCGTAAAACAATGGTTTCATCGATTGAGATTGAACAAGCGGGCTTTTTAGAATGGATAGAAGAAATCTTCGAGACATATGGTGAAACAAACCATACGAATCGACTTCTGGAACGTTTGACTGGGTTTGCGGAAAAATCAAAGACATATGTTGATTTCTTTGTACAGATTATTAATGATCTATTTGGAGAAACCGGTCTTATCCTTGTTGATTCAGGATCAAAAGAAATTAGAACCATTCAATCTCAATTTTTAAGAAAAATGGTTGAAAAAAATAGAGAGATCCATGATGGATTGTTGCTTCAGCAAGAGGTATTGTCATCTAATCAATACCCAAAAATGATTGAAATGAACGAGTCGAGTGCAAACCTTTTTTATACACAAAATGATGAACGTATTTTACTTGAGTATAATGTGGAACATGATGTGTTTAGCGGGAAAAACAATGAATGTATACTTTGTGGAGACGAACTGCTTGAAGTTGCGGAGAAACAACCAGAACTTCTAAGTAACAATGTGGTAACAAGACCAGTTATGCAGGAGTTCTTGTTTCCAACACTAGCTTTTATTTCTGGACCTGGTGAGGTTTCATACTGGGCCGAGTTAAAAAAGGTGTTTACTGTTATGGAGATTCAGATGCCTCCTGTTGTACCAAGACTCATGATGTCAATTGTTGAAAGGGCGATAGAATCTAATATCGAAGAAGTGGGATTAACGATTCAAGCTACCCTTTCTGGAGAACTTTCAAAAGTGAAACAGTCATGGTTGGAACAACAAACAGCTGATGTAGACGGGATTATCCTCGATGCGAAAAAAGAAGTAGAGCAAATTCATAAGAAGATACGAAAAGTGGGGCTTGAAGTTGATTCAGGATTAGGGGATCTTCTCTTAAAAAATGCTCAAAACATCCAATCGCAGCTTGATTTCGTGAAGAACACAATAAAAAGAAGTATTTTAAACCGTAATGAAGTAGAATTGAATCGGTTTAACCGAATTGAAAAATCTCTTCTACCACTTGGCTCCCCACAGGAGAGAGTTTGGAATGTTTTTTACTATTTAAATAAATACGGAGACGATTTTATCCAAGATTTATTAGCACTTCCGTTTGAATTTAACGGAAAGCATAAGGTAGTAAAAATGTAGAATATGACGAAAATCCTCGGAATTCCGGGGATTTTTTTTATTTGGAAAAATATTATAAAAACCGGTGGTGGAAAGTGGGGGATTGTGGTAATATAAAGTCAGAAAGTGGGGACAATAGATATGTTCATGGGAGAATACCATCATACTGTTGATACGAAAGGCCGAATGATTATACCTGCTAAGTTTCGTGAAAACCTAGGGGAAACATTTGTTTTAACTAGAGGTTTAGATCAATGCTTATTCGGTTACCCACAATCAGAATGGAAAATACTTGAGGAAAAATTAAAAACACTCCCACTTACTAAAAAAGACGCGCGTGCGTTCACACGTTTTTTCTTTTCTGGAGCCATTGAATGTGAACTTGATAAACAAGGAAGAGTAAATATTGCAACACCGTTAGTTTCATACGCTGGGCTTGAGAAGGAATGTGTAGTACTTGGAGTATCAAACCGTATTGAAATTTGGAGTAAGGAGAAGTGGGAAGAATATTTCGCTGCTTCCGAAGAATCTTTTTCTGATATAGCTGAAAATATGATCGGTTTTGATATATAACTTTATTCAGCAGGATTCACTTTTTTTATGGTGTGATGAATGTTTTATTAGTATAATATTTTGGGAGGATTCAGACCCAGACTGAATAAAGTTATAGCCTCCGGCGGATGCCACGATTTTTCAAAGGTAGTTTTTCGATCATAAGATCAAAGACTAAGAACGCCACTTCCTGTGGCAACGTCTTTGTGACCCACATCGTGTGGGCCTAAAAAAATCGGGCGGCAAATACACTAAGGCGCATTTGAATGAACTCTTGTGTATAAAATAAGTGTATTACTGAAATAAGAGGTGCTAACATGTTCAAACACAAAACCGTTCTATTAGAAGAAGCTGCTGATGGATTGAAGATTCATCCAGATGGAATATACGTAGATTGCACACTTGGCGGTGCAGGACATAGTTCATACATAGCTTCAAAGCTTTCAAGCAAGGGTAAGCTATATGCTTTTGATCAAGACGATATTGCAATTGCAAATGCAAAGGACAAGCTTGCGGAATATGGTGACATTGTTACCATCATCAAAAGTAATTTTGCCCACATAACTGAGAAATTACATGAACAAGGTATAACGGCTGTTGATGGAATCCTGTTTGACTTAGGGGTATCATCACCACAATTAGACACACCGGAAAGAGGATTTAGCTATCACCACGATGCACCACTTGACATGCGAATGGACCAAAATGCAACATTATCAGCTTATGATATTGTCAACAATTGGTCATATGAGCAAATGGTAAGAATCTTTTTTCAATACGGTGAAGAAAAGTTTTCCAAACAAATTGCTAGAAAAATAGAGGCTGCAAGAGAAAAGAAAACAATCGAAACGACAGGAGAATTGGTTGAGTTAATTAAAGAGGGGATTCCTGCTGCGGCTAGAAGAACTGGCGGACATCCAGCAAAAAGAATTTTCCAAGCGATTCGAATTGCAGTTAACGATGAATTAAAGGTATTTGAAGATGCTATTCACCAGTCAATTGAGCTTTTGGCAACAGGTGGGCGAGTAAGTGTCATAACCTTTCACTCACTGGAGGATCGGATTTGTAAGGTTGCCTTTAAAAAGGCGAGTGAAGGTCCACCCCTACCACCAGGTATTCCAATTATACCTGATGAATATAAACCTACATTAAAACTTATCACTAGAAAACCGATATTACCTACAGAAGAAGAATTAGAGGCAAACAAAAGGGCCCGTTCTGCAAAGTTAAGGATTGCAGAGAAACTTTGAGTTTCGTGGCTACATTCATTAATAAATAGAAGAGATACTTAAGGAGGGATATGATGGGTAATTTAGCATACAAAGTTAGACAAACAGAAAACTATCAACCGAATCAGGCACCAAAGACACGACCGGAAAGAAGACAGAAATTTCGATTTTCGTTAGGGGAAAAGATATTAGGGATTATTTTCTCTGTAGCTGTGATATTCTGCGCAATTCATATCATATCTAACCAAGTATCCATCTACAAAACAAATATCGAAATCCAACAAATCGAAGCATCAATTAGTCAACAAACAAAAACAAACAATGACCTTTATGTACAAGTTCAAGAACTAAGCGAATATGAGCGTTTATGGGAAAAAGCAAGAGAACTTGGACTTGTCTTAAATGAGAATAACGTTAAAGTGGTTCAAGGAAACTAATCATGAAAATAAAGGTTAAAAATAACAATATAAACAGAGGAGCAGCATTTATTAGTATAATATTTGCTTTGCTCTTTTTTACATTGATGGCAAGATTTGTGTATATCCAAGGTACGGGTAAGGTTGATGGTGTTGTTTTAGCGGCTTTAGCAGAAGAAAAATATACAAAACAAAGAGCAATTGAAGCGAAACGAGGAGCAATTTACGACCGCAATGGAAATCCAATTGCTGAGGACACATCTTCATTTACAGTGGTCGCAATCCTCGACGAAGAACTAACGATAGATGAAGATAATCCGAAACATGTAGTTGATCCTGAAGAAACGGCAAGCAAGCTCGCGCCGCTTTTAAAAATGGAAGAAAACGAAATGTATAAAATACTAACAAAGCCTGATCGAAAACAGGTTGAGTTTGGTACGAATGGTCGCGATATTAGTACTTCACTCAAGCAAGAAATTGAAGCATTAGAATTGCCTGGCATCGCCTTTAGACGAGAATCAAAACGCTACTATCCGAATGGGACATTTGCATCACATCTTGTGGGGTATGCCGGTAAAGTAACTGATAAGGAAACAAAAAAGACGGATACCGTCGGGATGTTGGGGATTGAAAAAGACCTCGATAAATATCTTCGTGAAGAAGATGGTTATATGAAATTTCAAAGTGATACAAAAGGGTATAAGCTTCCGGACGCTAAAGAACAGATAGTAGCCCCCGATAATGGAAGTAATGTTTATTTAACGATTGACCAAACAATCCAAACTTTCTTAGAGGACGCCATGAACATGGCTGTTAAGGAATATAAGCCGAAAAAAGTGATTGGTGTTGTTGCTAATCCAAAGACCGGTGAAATCTTAGCTATGTCAACAAGACCGAGCTTTGACCCAAATGTTAGAAATATCGAAAATTACCTGAATGATGTGATTGCCTATCCCTATGAACCAGGTTCTACGATGAAGATATTCACATTGGCAGCAGCGATAGAAGAGGGAGTCTATAATGGGAATGCAAAATTCGCATCCGGAAGCTATTCTGTGGGTGGAGAAACCATACGTGACCATAACAGGGTAGGTTGGGGTTCGATTACCTATGATGAAGGCGTGCTTAAGTCTTCAAACGTTTCATTTGCAAAGATTGCAAATGAGCAACTGGGTACGGATAAATTATTGGAGTATTTAGGTCGTTTTGGTCTTGACCGACCAACTGGTATTGATTTAGAAGGCGAAGTTGAAAATAAGATAAACTTTAAATGGGAGATTGATAAAGTATCTACCGCATTTGGACAAGCATCTTCTGTAACTCCAATACAGCAGGTTCAGGCCGCAACAGCCATTGCGAACGGCGGAAAGATGATGAAACCATATGTTGTCGATAAAATCGTTGACCCTGATACGAATAAAACGGTTGTCGACCATGAGCCTAAAGTAGCAGGTCAACCTGTGTCAGCCGAAACTGCTAAGCATGTGTTAGATTTGTTAGGTAAAGTGGTAACGGATGGAACTGGAAGACAATATAATCTAGAAGGTTATCAAGTGGCAGGGAAAACGGGTACTGCCGAAATTCCTAGTCCTCAGGGTGGGTATTTATATGGAAGAGGAAATTATTTATATTCATTTCTTGGGATGGCTCCACTGGATAATCCGAAACTTGTTGTTTACGTTGCAGTCCAACAACCAGAGCTTAAGGATACGGACATTGGAAACGAACCAGTTGCGATGGTATTCAATCATGTTATGAAAAATAGTCTACAGTATTTAAATATTCAACCAACTGATCAAAGTCCAGAAAATAATGAGAATGTAGATCAAGAAATAGTAACTGATTCTTATGCAGGAAAATCAATAGAAGAGGCAATAGCAGCGATTGAAAAGCAAAATCTTAAAGCGACTGTGATTGGAAATGGAAAGAAAATCATTGCTCAGATTCCAAAACAAGGCGAAAAAGTTCTGCCAAATGAACATATATTCCTTCGTACTGACCAAGATGCAACCCTTCCGGACATGACGGGCTGGTCTTTACGGGACGTCATGATGTTAGCTGATTTAACGAATATCAAAGTATCTTATAGTGGGAATGGTTATGTTGTCAAACAAAGCTTAGAGCCAGGATCCATTTTAAAAGATGGAGATAAGCTAACCGTAAATCTTGAAACACCAAATACGCCGGGAGAAGAACCCGTTGAAGAAGAGAATAGTGAGAAAGAACAAAAAAGGAGCTGATTTTTCAGTTCCTTTTTTGTTGCTTATTTTTTGGATTATCGACGTACATTACTTGCGCATTTGATTTGTTCTATTCATTCCTGTACAAGCATATATTTAGACGAGCCTTGGATTTTAAGGAGATTTTCACTTTTTAAAGGCGCTTACGTTTTAATAGGAGGTACAACAATATGCGAGTTTCGAATGTAACAGTACGAAGAAGATTATCATTAGTACTATTTATAGGGTTTCTATTATTTCTGATTATTGATGTTCGCTTAGGGTATGTTCAATTTTTTGTAGGAGAAAAGCTAACTGCTCTTGCAAAAGATTCATGGAGCCGGGACATTCCGTTTGAGCCTGAACGAGGGAAAATTCTCGATCGCAACGATGTTGTCCTCGCCACCAATCAAAGTGCTCCGACAGTTTTAGTTGTTCCTAGACAAATTGAAAACCCTGCTGAGGCAGCAGAAAAATTAGCTGCAGTTTTAAATATGTCAAAAGAGAAAGCATTTAAAAAAATATCCCAAAATGAGTCAAAGGTATATATCAATCCTGAGGGCAGAAAAATTTCTCATGAAAAAGCGAATGAGGTCCGTGCACTTGGGATAAAGGGTGTTTACATAGCGGAAGATTCGAAGCGTCATTATCCTTTTGGCAGCTACCTCTCTCATGTATTAGGCTTTGCTGGTATCGATAACCAGGGATTAACAGGACTTGAGAAAAGTTATGATGAAGAACTAAAGGGTGAAAAAGGAAGTGTTCAGTTCTATTCAGATGCGAAAGGTAGAAGAATGCCAGATATAGCAGATGATTATACACCTCCGAAGGACGGTTTGGATTTGAGGCTAACGATTGATACGAAAATACAAACCGTAATTGAACGGGAACTTGATAATGCTGAAGCACAATATAACCCTGATGGAATCATTGCGATTGCGATGAATCCAAATAATGGAGAAATTTTAGGAATGTCTTCAAGACCTGATTTTGATCCTGCCAACTTCAGGAACGTCCCACAAGAGGTATATAACCGTAACCTCCCAGTTTGGAGTACGTATGAACCTGGTTCGACTTTTAAGATTATTACACTTGCAGCTTCCTTAGAGGAAGGAAAAGTCAACTTAAAGAATGATCATTTTACGGATCCTGGCTTTGCAAAAGTAGGGGGAGCAACACTTAAGTGCTGGAAAAGGGGCGGACATGGGCATCAGACCTTCTTAGAGGTCGTACAAAACTCATGTAACCCAGGATTTGTAGAATTAGGCACTAGATTAGGAAAAGATACTTTATTTACGTATATAAAGAATTTTGGATTTGGACAAAAGACTGGAATCGATCTTCAAGGAGAAGGAACAGGTATTCTATTTAAACCCGAAAATGTAGGTCCTGTTGAGTTGGCTACAACAGCATTTGGCCAAGGGGTAGCTGTAACACCGATTCAGCAGGTCACGGCTGTAGCTGCGGCGGTAAATGGAGGGACCCTATATAAGCCATATGTGGCTAAAGAATGGGTGGACCCTATAACAGGTCAGGTTGTTAAACGGAATGAGCCTGAAGCTGTACGGAGTGTTATTTCAAAAGAAACATCCGAACAGGTTCGTTTTGCGCTTGAAAATGTTGTTGCCAAAGGTTCTGGTGGTGGAGCTTATGTGGATGGTTATCGTGTAGGTGGTAAAACAGGTACTGCCCAAAAATCGAAAAAAGGTGGCGGCTATCTTCAAAATAACCACATCGTATCCTTTATTGGATTTGCACCGGCGGATGACCCACAAATTGTCGTATACATTGCCGTAGATAACCCTAAAGGTACTGTGCAATTTGGTGGAGTAGTAGCGGCGCCAATCGTTGGAAATATTATGCGTGAGAGTTTACCATTGCTTGGTATTGAAAAGCGTGACAATCAAATCGAGAAAGAGATCAAATTGTGGACCGATAAAAAATATCTTGAAGTTCCTGATGTGATTGGATTGACTAAACAGGAGCTGCCACAACAATTAATGAATATTAAACTGGATATAAGTGGCGAAGGAAATGTTGTCGTTGACCAAGCTCCAAATGCAGGGGAACGAGTTCAAGAAGGAACAACATTACGGATCCATCTCGGGGAAGGCGCAGATAAAAAAGAATCAAAAGATAAGAATTAAGTAGCCAAAGGATTCCCCTTTAGGCTTCTTTTTTCTATAAAAAGGAATACCTTTAATATAGAGGAATAAAATTTTTTGTAAGGTGTCCTTTTGTTAAAGGTCTAATAGGTAAATAGGGTACTAGACAACATCGTAAGTCTGGAGTAACATGTTAATCTGGTGCCCATTCGACAGAGTAAATCTTTCGAGGGGAAATGGTAAAATTCATGATGAGATTACAAGAATTATTAGCTAACTTGCATGATTTTACGGAAAAAGGTAGTGACAACCCACTTATCACATCTCTTGAAATGGACTCGAGGGCGGTAGGAAAGGGAAGTTTATTCTTTTGTGTAGAAGGTAGTACGTTTGATGGCCATTTGTTTGCAAAGCAAGCGGAAGAACAAGGTGCTGTTGCGATTATTGCTGAAAAAGAAGTCCAGGTGTCCATTCCGGTTATCAAGGTAAAGAACACCCGAAGAACAATGGCTGTGTTGGCTGACGCTTTTTACCATCACCCGACACATCAACTCCATTTAATTGGAGTTACAGGGACAAATGGTAAAACGTCAATAAGTCACATAATTGAGGAGATATTTAGAGAAGCAGGCCAGAAAATTGGCTTAATTGGAACCATGCATACGAAAATTGGTGAAAAAACCATTGAAATGAAAAATACTACACCAGAATCAATCATGCTGCAAAAGTATTTTAAGCAAATGGTTTCTGAGAATATAAACACCGCAGTTATGGAGGTTTCCTCACATGCCCTAGATATTGGTAGGGTCCATGGATGTGATTTTAATATTGCTGTTTTTTCTAACTTGACTCAGGATCATTTGGATTACCACCAGACAATTGACGAGTATCGTAGAGTAAAAGGTCTGTTGTTTACTGGTTTAGGTAATCGATTTGACAAAGATAATCCAAAATTTGCTGTATTGAATAATGATGACCCTGCTTCAAGGGAATATGCAAGGTCTACTTCAGCAACCATCATCTCATATGGAATTCACCATTCAGCTGATATTATGGCATCAGGTATCCGCATGACTGCTTCAGGAACAGAGTTTACTATAACAACTCCGTTCGGTTCTTACGAGGTGAAAATGAAATTAATTGGTATGTTTAGTGTTTATAATGTGTTGGCAGCAATCGCTACTTGTATCATTTCAAGAATACCTATTACAACCATTATTGCAGCAGTTGAAAAGGTAAAAGGTGTTCCCGGACGTTTTGAAATTGTGAACCTAGGGCAAAATTTTACTGTAATTGTGGATTATGCACATACGCCTGACAGCCTTGAAAATGTTTTGAAAACGGTAAAAGAGTTTTCGAAAAGGAAAATCTTTGTCATTATTGGATGTGGTGGGGATCGTGATCGCTCAAAGCGCCCAATCATGGCCAGGATTGCTGCAAAATTTGCGGATATCCCTATTTTTACATCAGATAATCCTCGCTCAGAAGACCCTGTTCAAATACTAAAGGAGATGGAAGCGGGAGTAGTAGGAGAACAATACTTCACAATCCCTGATCGTGAAAAAGCAATATTTTATGCTATTTCAAATGCGGGTGAGAATGATATAATAATCATTGCTGGCAAAGGACATGAAACCTATCAAATCATTGGGAATAAAGTTCATTCGTTTGATGACCGCCTTGTTGCAGCACGTGCAATTAAGGAGTTGAAATAATTGTTATCCAATCACGATTTATGGATTCTTTTTCAAGAATCATATGGATTAAAGAGTCAAGATTTTTATTTTGAAGAAGTGATTACTGATCCAAACCTCATCACGAAAAAAGGGCTATTTATTTCAATTGAACAAGAAAAAAGGGATGAATTATTAAAGCGAGCGCTATATAATGGTGTGGTTGCAGCAGTTTGGCCCAAGGATGAGAAATTACCGGGATTTCTTCCCAATCATTTCCCTGTATTTGTAGTACCAGAACCACTACCAGCACTTAAACTAATCCTAGAATTCTATCTTAAAAAAATCGAAGAAAATGGGTATGATCAAATGACAAAATTTAGACTATTTAAAGATGAAACTGAAGAAATGAATCAAAACAATCCCATAGTGGATGAAATAACGAAGCTAACAAAAAAAGTAGCAATGTATGAAGAAGGGAGGGGATAAGGATGATAGAAGAAGTAGTCATTTACTCGATAGCAATAGGGTTTATAATAAGTGTCATTCTTTCCCCTATTTTTATCCCTTTCTTACGTAGATTAAAATTTGGACAAAGTATCCGTGAGGAAGGACCTAAATCCCACCAAAAAAAATCGGGAACACCGACGATGGGTGGAATTATTATTCTGGTTTCCATCTTACTAACTACACTATTAGTGTCAAATCGTTTAGGTGAACTGTCTGTTACTACATATTTGCTTTTATTTGTAACAATAGGATATGGGGTACTGGGCTTTTTAGATGACTTTATCAAAGTGGTATTAAAAAGGAATCTCGGTTTGACTTCGAGACAAAAACTGTTTGGTCAAATCGTTATTGCTATCATTTTTTATTTTATTTTCAAACAAAATAACTTTTCAACAGCGATCTCTATACCAGGTACAGATTTTGAATTTGATCTAAAACTTCTGTATGTACTGCTGTTAATTATATGGTTAGTAGGGTTCTCCAATGCAGTCAATTTAACAGATGGTTTAGATGGATTAGTATCAGGTACAGCAGCAATTGCATTTGGGGCATTTGCGGTTTTAGCTTGGAATCAAGCGCAATATGATGTTGCTATTTTCTGTGTAGCTGTAGTCGGAGCAGTTCTTGGATTCCTCGTATTTAATGCCAACCCTGCTAAGGTATTCATGGGTGATACAGGTTCACTTGCACTTGGTGGAGCAATTGCGACAGTTGCTATCATGCTAAAGCTTGAAATATTATTATTATTAATTGGTGGCGTATTTGTAATAGAGACATTGTCTGTTATTATTCAAGTCATTTCCTTTAAAACAACGGGCAGACGTGTTTTTAGAATGAGTCCTTTGCATCACCATTATGAATTAGTAGGATGGTCTGAATGGCGAGTTGTTGTGACATTTTGGACTGTTGGATTATTGTGTGCCATTCTTGGAATCTATATTGAGGTGTGGATTTAATTGAAAAAATCAGAGAAGTTTACTAATAAGCATATTTTAATACTTGGACTTGCCAAAAGCGGCTATGCTGCAGCAAGAGTTCTCCATGAGGTTGGGGCTATTCTAACTGTTAATGACCAAAAGCCATATGAAGAAAATGAGGCTGCTCAGGAACTAGAAAAGATGGGAATTAAAGTAGTGTGTGGAGGTCATCCAATTGACATTTTGGATGATCATTTTGACTTTATTATCAAAAATCCTGGAATCCCATATAGTAATCCTATTCTTGTTAAGGCGATCGATAAAGGCATCCCTATTTTAACGGAAGTGGAGTTAGCATATCATATTACTCCAGCCGATTTTATTGGGATTACGGGGTCTAATGGGAAAACAACGACCACCACGTTAATTTATGAAATGCTCGAAAAAGGAGAGAAATCTCCATTAATTGCAGGAAATATTGGAACAGTTTCTTGCGAGGTTGCACAAGGGGCGGTAAAGGAAAATATTATCGTGACTGAGCTTTCTTCTTTTCAATTAATGGGAATTGAAGATTTTGCTCCTAAAATTGCCGTGTTGTTAAATATTTTCGATGCCCATCTTGATTACCATGGAACAAAGGAAGAGTACATTAAAGCAAAGGCGAGAATTTTTGAAAATCAAACAGAAGCTGATTATTGTGTCATCAACTTAGATGACAAGGATGTGATGTTTGCTGCTGAGAATGTTAGAAGTAAGAAAGTTCCTTTTTCAACCACGAAAGTATTACAAGAGGGCGCTTATATAAAAGATCAGGCGATTTATTTTAATGATGAAAAAATCATTGAAATTAAAGATATTGTTTTACCAGGTGTTCATAATCTCGAAAATATCTTGGCCGCAGTTGCGGTTGCGAAGCTCGTATCAACACCTAATCGCGCCATTATTGAGGTCTTAACAAGTTTTACAGGTGTTAAACACCGCCTACAGTACGTCACTACAATTGAAAATCGTAAATTTTATAATGATTCAAAAGCAACTAATATTCTTGCTACAAAGAAGGCAATCTCTGCCTTTGAACAACCGGTTATTTTGTTAGCAGGTGGACTTGACCGTGGAAATGAATTTGATGAACTTGTAGATGAACTAACCCGTGTGAAAGCAATGGTTCTATTTGGTCAAACAGCTAAAAAGCTGGAAAGAGCTGGCCAACTTGCTGGAATAGAAATCGTAAAAACTGTCGATAATGTTGAAGCAGCGGTAAAAGTAGCTTATGATCTTTCAAATGAGGGTGATGTCATTTTATTATCACCTGCATGTGCTAGCTGGGATCAACATAAAACATTTGAAGAAAGAGGAGACATTTTTATAAACGCCGTGCATAAGCTTAAGTAAGGGCTTGGACAATCTAGAGCTCTGAATCTAGAATGTAGAGGTGTTTTGATTGTGACCCAGAGAACGACCCCGGATATCATTTTAATTATTACAACACTTACACTTTTAGCAGTTGGATTAATTATGGTGTACAGTGCCAGTGCAATATGGGCTACATATAAATTCGATGATTCGTTTTTCTTTGCTAAAAGACAATTATTATTTGCAAGTGTTGGAGTCATTGCGATGTTTTTCATTATGAATGTGGACTATTGGACTTGGAGAACCTGGGCAAAAGTCCTAATCATTATTTGTTTTGTATTATTGGTCGCTGTACTAATCCCTGGAATTGGAATGGAACGTAATGGTTCTCAAAGTTGGATAGGCGTTGGAGCATTTTCAATTCAACCATCCGAATTTATGAAATTAGCAATGATTGCGTTTTTGGCAAAATTCCTATCTGAGAATCAAAAGAAAATTACGTCCTTTAAAAAAGGACTAATGCCGTCACTAGCTCTTGTTTTTCTGGCGTTTGGTATGATTATGCTACAGCCGGATTTAGGAACGGGAACAGTAATGGTTGGAACTTGTGTTGTGATGATCTATGTTGCAGGGGCAAGAATCTCCCATTTTGTAGGCCTGGGCTTGATCGGAGTGGCCGGATTTGTTGCTTTAATATTATCGGCTCCGTATCGAATTAAACGGATTACATCCTTTTTAGACCCATGGGAAGATCCATTAGGAACTGGGTTTCAAATCATTCAATCTCTTTATGCAATTGGACCTGGAGGTTTATTCGGTTTAGGTTTGGGGCAAAGTCGACAGAAATTTTTCTACTTGCCAGAACCTCAGACTGACTTCATTTTTGCCATTCTGGCAGAAGAGTTAGGCTTTATCGGTGGTTCGTTTGTCATCATTTTATTTAGTATTCTTCTTTGGAGAGGCGTACGGATTGCTTTAGGTGCACCTGATTTATATGGAAGTTTCCTAGGAATCGGAATTATCGGGATGATTGCGATTCAAGTTATTATAAATATTGGAGTTGTAACGGGTCTGATGCCGGTAACAGGTATTACACTTCCCTTCTTAAGCTACGGAGGGTCGTCCTTAACCTTAATGCTCATGGCAGTCGGTGTCCTTTTAAATATTAGTAGGTATTCAAGGTATTAACCCAAAAACACATGAATATATGTTATACTTAGAAAAAAGTTTAACCCTGTTTACTTGAACAGGGTTAAACTAATTTTAACGATAAACTTCCAAAAACGGGAGGAGTTTCCTTGAAAATAGTTGTTAGTGGTGGTGGAACAGGAGGGCATATTTATCCTGCGCTTGCCTTAATTAAAGAAATAAAAAAACTGAATCCTTCTGCCGAATTTCTCTATATCGGTACAGAAAAAGGGTTGGAAAGCAGTATTGTAACCCGTGAAGGGATACCATTTAAAAAAATCCATATCACTGGATTCAAACGAAAGCTTTCCTTTGAAAATATTAAAACAATTACTCGGTTCCTAAAAGGTGTCCAAGACAGTAAGAAGTTGATTAGAGACTTTAAACCAGATGTTGTAATAGGTACAGGCGGTTATGTATGTGGACCTGTTGTTTACGCAGCATCAAAATTACATATACCAACAATCATTCATGAACAAAACAGCATACCAGGTCTTACAAATAAATTTTTAAGTCGATATGTTGACAAGGTGGCCATCTGCTTTGAAGAAGCTGGTCAGTTTTTCCCAAAAGAAAAAGTAATCCTTACAGGAAACCCACGGGCGTCTGAGGTAATCGGTAAAGACGGAGATGCGGGGAGAGAATCTGTTGGTTTAAATAGTTCCCAAAAATCCGTTTTACTAGTTGGTGGAAGCAGAGGTGCTAAACCACTTAACGACGCATTTTTGAGTGCTTTATCCGAAGTGAAGGAAAAAAATTATCAATTCCTCTATGTTACAGGTGAGGTTCATTATGAAAATGTACTTAATCGGGTAAAGGCGGTTGGAAATCCTGATAATGTAATCATCAAACCGTTTATTCACAATATGCCGGACGTACTAGCAGGTGTTGACCTCGTTGTAGCTCGCGCAGGTGCGACAACTTTAGCTGAACTAACTGCTTTAGGACTACCAAGCATCTTAGTACCAAGCCCATATGTAACAAATAATCATCAAGAGAAAAATGCAAGATCCTTAAGTGATAAAGGGGCTGCCATTTTAAGACTTGAAAGAGATCTTTCAGCTTCTCAGCTAATTAAGGACATTGACTCAATTCTATTAAATCCAATAAAACTTGAGGAAATGAAAAAAGCTTCTTCAGAAATAGGGATACCAGATGCCGCTAGTCGTCTATACAATGTAATGAATGATCTAATTTAGGCGAATGTACCATGAAAGCAGCAACGAGCATATACTACAGTAATGTCTGTTCTGAGTCGAGATGCAGATGAAGGAGGTAATCATGGAAAATATAGTGAAAGAACTTCAAGAGTCGAATGTTGGCAAGGTTATAGAGAATGAACCTTTATCTAAGCATACAACCATTAAGATTGGTGGTCCGGCTGATTTATTTATCGAACCAAATAGTGTTGAATCCTTAAAAAAGACCCTTGAAATAATAAAAAAACACGGAATTAAATGGCGGGCCATCGGAAGAGGTTCAAATCTCCTAGTTTCTGACAAAGGTATTGAAGGTGCAGTTATTAAACTAGGAAATGGCATTAATCATATGGACTTACAAGGTACAACATTAACTGTTGGCGCTGGTTATTCAATCGTAAGTCTCGCTGTACAAATTGCAAGAAAAGGATTGTCAGGACTTGAATTTTCAAGTGGAATTCCCGGTTCCATCGGTGGCGCTGTCTATATGAACGCTGGGGCACATGGGTCTGATATTTCCAAAATATTAACAAAGGCACATATTTTATTCGATGACGGTAGTTTGGAATGGCTTTCCAATGAGGAAATGGAATATTCCTATCGTACCTCAATCCTTCAAAAGAAACGCCCTGGAATTGTAGTAGAGGCAACGTTTCAATTAACTGAAGGGGATAAAGCAGATATTTCGGCAGTCATGAAAAAAAATAAAGACTATCGAAGGGACACTCAACCATGGGATTTACCCTGTGCTGGAAGTATTTTTCGCAATCCACTTCCGCATTATGCTGGTCAATTAGTAGAAAAATCAGGCTTGAAAGGCCATACTATTGGCGGAGCAAAAATATCCGAAATGCATGGTAATTTTATTGTAAATGCTGGAAATGCAAAAGCGCAGGATGTTCTTGATCTCATTCAATTCGTAAAGGAGAAAATCTATACTTTACACGGTGTGCGAATGGAAACAGAAGTTGAAATAATTGGTCGAATCTAGACAGATTCTACACCCATTTCTTAGGAAAATATGATATAATACAATAACATGTATGTGTTACTGTATAAGTTACTAAACGGCATGTATACATGCCGTTTATTCTTTCGTTCAAAGCATTTTTAAAATACATGTTTTTGCCTATATAAAAATGGACAGGTTGTTATATTAAGATGATTACAGGAGATTTTTGATTCGCGGGGTGAATGTATTTGGCAAAGCAAAAGGTTGTTACAATAGAAGACCGAATTCCAAAGCTTAAGCAAAGAAGAAAACAAAAAGCTAATCGTCGATTGATTATGTACATAACCTTTTTCTTTTTATTGCTTTCCGGAATTCTTTATTTCCAATCTCCTTTAAGTAAAATCGGCGAGATCACTATTACAGGCAACCAAAATATCACATCCGAACAAATTTCAAAGCTTAGCAAATTGACTGTTGGGACAAGCTTTTGGAAGGTCAATCAGGATGAAGTTAAACAAAATATTAAAAAACACCCTGAAATTAAGGAAGTTACGATTCAAAAGAAATTTCCCAACGATATAAAGATAAATGTCAGTGAGCTAAAAAGGGTAGGATATATAAGTGGTCATAATACTTTTTACCCAATCCTTGAAAATGGGAAGATTATTGAGAATGCCCAAAAATTTGGTTCAAAAGCGATTCCAGTGGATGCGCCAATCTTAGTAGACTGGGATAATGAAGCATTAAAGTTGCTTACAAAGGAACTAAATAAAATCCAACCCTCAATTTCAAAGCTTATTTCCGAAATTCACCATACTCCTACAGAATATGATCCTCTTCAGATGACCCTTTACATGATTGATGGGTATGAAGTTAAAGCTACTGTACGAAATTTCGCGAAGAATATTCCAGCATATCCTACAATCGTCAGTGAATTGGATCCATCTTTAAATGGATATATTGAACTAGATGTAGTGCCAACTTTTATTCCATATGAAAAAGAGAGCACCAGTGAAGAAGGAGAGATGGTAACAGATGAAAGTGAAGGGTAAGCATGTGGTTCTTTCATTTGTCTGCTTAGTCCTTGGCTTTATGATTTCATTCTCGTACCAATTTACAAAAGAACAATTGGAATCAAGTCAGGTCACTGAACAACAATGGAATGAAGAAACAAAAATACGAACAGAATTGAATGAACAAAATGAAAAAAATAATGAGCTTCAACTGAAGCTTATTGAAAAACAAAATCAAATTCAAGCAATTGAAGAAGAACTTGCGAAAGAGGAACAAGAACAAATTTACTATAATCTTGTAGAAGAAGTAGAAAAGTATCGGATGGTCGTTGGTGAAATTGGTGTAAAAGGCCCAGGAGTTTCAGTTACACTCGAAGATTCCTCTTACGTTCCATCAGGTCAAGATGTTAATAATTATTTAGTTCATGAGAGTCATTTATTTAAGGTCATTAATGAACTTTATGTATCAGGTGCCCAAGCGGTTTCGGTAAATGGAAAAAGACTTAGTCATGATTCGTTTATATACTGTAATGGACCAGTTGTTGTGGTTGATGGTAAACCGTATCCGGCACCATTTGTAATCACAGCAATTGGTGATCCCGATGTGCTCATACCGGCTCTAAATATGAATGGTGGAATTACAGACCAATTGATTCAAGACAATATAGTCGTGAAAATTGAGAACAAAACACAAATTCAAATGGATCCATTACTTCAGGCGAATGAATAAACCGGATGTTTGATATAGAAGGCTAGGTGGTTTTTCTTGGACAAAAAAACAGGCATTAGCTTCACCGTGATTACGTGTATAATTGGTCTTATGGTTGCTGTCCAATTCCAAACCATTAAAGAACCTGAAGTGCGAGATACACGTGATTTATGGGAATTGCGTGAGGATTTGAAGCAATCACAAGAATTATATACAGAATTATTAACAAAAATTTATACATATGAAGCAAAGATGGAACAATACGAGAATCAACGTGATGACAGTAAAATGCTTATTCTTAAAGATACGCTTGATGAATTAAAGAAACAGGCAGGGCTTACTCAAGTATCAGGTCCTGGTCTTACGATTACAGTTGAGCAATCGTTCAATGAAGCAGGAAGACAAGCTACAACTATTTCTCCAAGTTTGTTGAGATGGCTAGTAAATGAATTGAATTCATATCAGGCAAAGGCGATTTCAATTGACGGCCACCGTGTTATTACGACAACGGTCATACGAGAAATTCAAGGAAGACCGAAAATTGATTCGTATTCTCTAAGTCCATTACCAATTGAAATAAAGGTCATTGCAGACGATGCTGAACGACTTTATAACAAATTAAAAGCATCAGAAGCAGAACGACAATTCTTTATTGATAATTTGCGATTAAAAATATCAAAACCAAGTAAAGTTGTAACAATTCCTGCATTTGATGACCCAATTAGGATTACAGAAATGCAACCTAATATGGAACCAGATAATAAGTGATAAAGGTGGAACATAGTCATGTGGCTTCCAATTTTCGGTCTAATAGTCGGAATCATCCTCGGACTGTTATCGGAGTTCAAAATTCCAGCAGAGTATTCGAATTATTTATCAATTGCCGTTTTAGCAGCTCTTGATACTTTGTTCGGTGGCATTCGTGCACATCTGCAAAATATTTATGATCAGTCCGTATTTGTTTCTGGTTTCTTTTTTAATATTTTATTGGCAGCAAGTTTAGCTTTTCTAGGTGTGCATCTTGGTGTAGACTTGTACTTGGTAGCCGTTTTCGCATTTGGAGTAAGGCTTTTCCAAAATATTGCGGTGATCCGACGAATAATTTTATCCAAATGGAGCCTTTCTCGTGATAAAATAGAAAAAAATTGATTTTTATAAAGGGAAAACCCCTATGGTTGTTGAATATTTTTCATATACAAAAATTATTATGAAAAATGTCAATTGTTGTTCGAAAAATGTTATACGAAATGTGTTATGTGAAAAAGGAGGTGCCACAGAATGAACAGCAATGAAATATGTGTTAGTCTTGACATCGGTACATCCAATGTTAAGGTTATCATCGGTGAGATGGTTGATGATTCTCTTAACATAATAGGTGTGGGTAATGTTAAATCAGAAGGTTTGAAAAAAGGTTCAATTGTAGACATAGATGAAACCGTTCATTCTATTAAGAAGGCAGTTGAGCAAGCAGAAAGAATGGTAGGCATTTCTATTAATCAAGTAGTTGTATCCGTTCCAGCTATCAATGTTCAGTTACAGGATGCACATGGAGTAGTGGCAGTTTCTACTGAGTCTCGTCAAAATCGTGAAATAAGCAATGAAGATGTCCTACGTGTAATCGATGCCGCACAATTTATTTCTCTACCACCTGAAAGAGAAATTATCGATATGATTCCAAAACAATTTATTGTAGATGGATATGATGAAATTAGTGATCCACGTGGTATGTTAGGTGTTAGACTTGAAGTGGAAGGAACTATTATTACAACTTCACGTACGATTTTACATAACCTGCTGCGTTGTGTAGAAAAAGCAGGACTTGATATTACGGCAATTTCCTTACAACCTCTCGCATCAGGTTCAATTTCCTTATCTGATGATGAGAAAAATTTAGGGGTTGCTCTCGTTGATATTGGTGGAGGTTCTACAACTATTGCACTCTTCAATAATGGTCATTTAAAAACAACAAGTGTTCTACCTGTTGGTGGGGACCATATTACAAAGGATTTAGCAATTGGATTACGAACATCTACTGAAGATGCTGAGAAAATTAAAATTAAACATGGACATGCCTTTTACGACGATGCTTCTGATGAAGAAGTATTTGATGTTCCAATTATTGGCAGTGATCAACATGAACGATTTACCCAATTACAAATTTCTGAAATCATCGAAGCTAGATTAGAAGAAATTTTAGAGTTAGCACAAAAGGAAATTAAGAAAATGGGTGTAGGAGATCTTCCTGGTGGCTTTGTTCTTACAGGTGGTGTAGCAAATATGCCTGGAGTATTGGAGCTATCTCAAATTGTGTTACGAAACAATGTTAGAATTGCAAAGCCAGACTATATTGGTGTCAGAGAACCTCAATACGCAACAGGTGTAGGGCTGTTGCAGTTCGCATATGAGCAAGCTAGAATCCAAGGAAGAAAAATAAGTACTACGGTCCAGGTGGAAAATCCTGAAAAAAGACCTGCTAGACAGCCTCAAGCGAAAAGTCACCCTAAAAACTCAAAAGAAGAGCAAAATATCGGGAAAAAAGTTAAAAGGTTTTTCGGTCTCTTCTTTGAATAGTTAGTTTAAAAGAGAAGTATATTTGCAAATTAGGAGGATCTTATAATGTTAGAGTTTGATACAAACGTTGATCAATTAGCTACTATAAAAGTAATCGGTGTAGGTGGCGGTGGAAATAACGCGGTTAACCGAATGATTGAACATGGTGTTCAAGGAGTCGAGTTTATCGCAGTTAATACTGATGCCCAAGCCTTAAATCTTTCAAAAGCTGAAATAAAAATGCAAATCGGTGGAAAATTAACTCGTGGTTTAGGTGCCGGAGCCAATCCTGAAGTAGGAAAGAAAGCGGCGGAAGAAAGTAGAGAACAAATCGAAGAAGCTCTTAAGGGAGCAGATATGGTATTTGTTACTGCAGGTATGGGTGGTGGAACAGGTACAGGTGCTGCCCCTGTTATTGCTCAAATTTCAAAAGATTTAGGAGCTCTTACAGTCGGTGTAGTAACTCGACCATTCACTTTTGAAGGTAGAAAGCGTCAAACGCAAGCTGCCGGTGGTATTGGTGCAATGAAAGAATCAGTTGACACACTGATCGTCATTCCAAACGACCGTCTTCTTGAAATTGTTGATAAAAATACGCCAATGCTCGAAGCGTTCCGTGAAGCAGACAATGTGTTACGTCAAGGGGTACAGGGTATTTCTGACTTAATCGCTGTACCAGGGTTAATCAACCTTGACTTTGCTGACGTAAAAACAATTATGTCTAACAGAGGTTCTGCTCTTATGGGAATTGGTGTTGCAACAGGAGAAAACCGCGCTGCAGAAGCTGCAAAGAAGGCTATTTCAAGTCCATTGCTTGAAACATCAATTGATGGTGCACAAGGTGTCCTTATGAATATTACAGGTGGGACAAACCTAAGTCTTTATGAAGTACAAGAGGCAGCAGATATTGTTGCATCAGCTTCAGATCAGGAAGTTAACATGATTTTCGGATCTGTTATTAATGAAAACCTAAAAGAAGAAATCGTCGTGACTGTTATTGCTACTGGTTTTACAGAAGCAGAAGTTAACCCAACACGTCCATCTCGACCTTCATTTGGCGCAAAACCACAAGCACAACCGCAACCACAGGTTCAGGTTTCGCCAAGAAGAGAAATGAGACGTGAGGAGCCAGTCCAGGAAGTAAATACACGTAGTGCAGTACATGTAGAAGAAGAAATTGATGTACCAACATTCCTACGTAACCGTAACAGAAGAGGATAAATAGAAAAGCGCAAGGCACCCACCTATCGGCTTATGACCTCGAGCCGATGGTTCCTAGAGCTAGCCAAAAATAAAGCCTCACATAAGTACGTAAAAAGGCATTTGACAATTTAGTTGTCGAATGCCTTTTTTCTATTTTTTCACCTATTTCTTTGAATTCCCCTTCATTCTAACTTAACTGACAAAATAAGAACTAATCTTCCAAAATTTCTCTTTTATTATCGGCATGAAGTGACAGACTTCCATATAAGATGTACTATATACTATTTTTTAAGCTAACTAGTTTACCAAATGCAAAAACATATATCTAAGGTGACGTGACTTTTGGTGAAAGGAGAAATGGGGTGTCTATTTATTTAGATGTAATCTGGTTGTTAAACTTTTTCTTTGACGCCTTATTATTACTATTAACTGCGATGATCCTAAAGCGAAAGATTGTAAAATGGAGAATCTTAGTAGGTTCATTTATTGGCTCTTTACTAGTCCTCTTAGTGGTTTCTCCGTTCGCAGAAATTGGATCTCATCCGGTTACAAAACTTCTTTTTTCAATTGTAATTGTAGGAGTTGCTTTCGGATATAAACGATTTCGTTTTTTTTTACAAGGATTATTAACCTTTTATTTTGCTACTTTCATGATTGGAGGTGGGATGATAGGGGTTCATTACTTTTTAGAATTCGATGTTCAAGTATTTGATGGAACAATCATGACTCAGTCAACTGGCTATGGAAACCCAATTAGTTGGGGATTTGTATTAATCGGCTTTCCACTCTTATGGTATTTTTCAAAAAATAGAATGGATGACATTGAAACGAAGCAAGTTTTCTATGACCAGATTGTTGCTGTGAAGCTTGAGATAGATGATGTCATCTTACATTTACAAGGTTTGGTCGACAGTGGAAATCAATTGTTCGACCCAATTACAAAAAGCCCAGTTATGATCTTAGACACCACAAAATATGAAGAACTCTTTCCTAAAGCCCTTATGGAACAATCCAAAAATATAGAGCTCTTAACAAATGATTCCTCAACAGAATCTCATAAATGGGAAAGTCGTGTACGACTTATTCCATATCATGGGGTTGGCCAAGAACATCAATTCTTATTAGCTGTTAAACCGGACCGAATAACAATCTATCATGGAAATGAAGAAAATATCGTAAAAAAAGGATTGGTTGCATTCAACCATACTACTTTATCAACTGATGGGGAGTATGATTGTATCGTACATCCAAAAATGCTTGTATCAAGCTCTATTCAGACAGCTTCTTAAGGGGTAATTAACAAATTTATTCTAATAAATATCATACTCACGCTTTTTACAAATTAGAAGGGAGAACTTATCTGTGGCTAAATTAAAATTAAAACTTACATATTGGTGGTATAAACTTTTAATAAAATTAGGTTTGAAGACAGATGAAATTTATTATATTGGTGGGAGCGAAGCTTTACCTCCACCCTTATCAAAGGACGAAGAAGAGGTTCTCTTAAATAAGTTACCGAGTGGCGACCAGGCTGCAAGGTCAATTCTTATTGAAAGAAACCTAAGACTTGTTGTATATATCGCACGAAAGTTTGAAAACACAGGAATTAATATCGAGGATTTAATTAGTATTGGAACAATTGGGTTAATCAAGGCTGTCAATACGTTTAATCCTGAAAAGAAAATCAAACTTGCAACCTATGCATCAAGATGTATTGAAAATGAGATTTTAATGTATTTGCGTCGAAATAATAAAATAAGGTCTGAGGTTTCTTTTGATGAACCATTAAATATTGATTGGGACGGTAATGAACTATTATTATCGGATGTTCTAGGAACAGACGAAGACATCATTACAAAGGATTTGGAAGCGAATGTCGACCGAAAGTTATTAGTGAAGGCTCTGCATCAGTTAAATGATCGCGAGAAACAAATCATGGAATTAAGATTTGGATTAATTGGTGGAGAAGAAAAGACGCAAAAAGATGTTGCTGACATGCTTGGGATATCGCAATCTTATATTTCAAGACTGGAAAAGCGAATTATTAAACGACTTCGAAAAGAGTTTAACAAAATGGTGTAAATAAAAAATAATTTTCCTTTAAAGCTATTGATTTTGCTGTTTTTATACACTAGCTATGGAAATAGTTGTGAATTCGAAATGCATATTTTTCCCTCTAACGGAGATACTTAACTTTGTACAGCAACTCCTGTTAGGAGGGAAAGAATTGACTCGAAATAAAGTAGAAATTTGTGGTGTTGATACTTCAAAACTTCCAGTACTAAAGAATGAAGAGATGCGGCAATTATTCCGACAAATGCAAAGTGGCGATTTGTCAGCCCGCGATAAGCTCGTAAATGGGAATTTACGACTTGTTCTCAGTGTAATCCAACGGTTCAACAACAGAGGAGAATTTGTGGATGATTTATTTCAGGTCGGATGTATCGGTCTGATGAAATCAATCGACAATTTTGACCTTGGTCAAAACGTGAAATTCTCCACCTATGCAGTCCCGATGATTATCGGCGAAATTCGGCGCTATTTACGAGACAACAATCCTATCAGGGTGTCGCGCTCATTGCGGGACATTGCCTATAAGGCTTTGCAAGTAAGAGAGCGTTTGATGAGTGAAACATCAAGGGAACCTACAGCAGAAGAAATCTCAAAGGTTCTTGAAGTGCCACATGAAGAAATTGTTTTTGCACTTGATGCGATTCAAGACCCTGTATCATTATTCGAACCGATTTATAATGATGGTGGGGATCCAATTTTTGTGATGGATCAGTTAAGTGATGAACGAAATCGTGATTCAAATTGGATTGAAGAGATTGCCTTAAAAGAAGGAATGAGACGACTAAATGATCGTGAGAAACTAATCCTTCGAAAACGATTTTTTCAAGGAAAAACACAAATGGAAGTTGCTGAAGAAATCGGAATCTCTCAAGCCCAAGTTTCACGTCTTGAAAAAGCAGCAATTAAACAAATGAATAAGAACATCCAAAATTAATGATGGACTAGTCATTAAATGGACAAGTTATAGCATGAATAGGGTAAATATCAGACATTCGGTGAAATCGAATGTCTTTTTTATCGCTTTTTTCTCGTGTGAAATTAAAGCCTTCCCACTTCGTCTAATTTTGTCTCATAAAAGGCAGTAAGCCAGTCATATAGTTTACTATAAGGAGGCGGAGGGAAATGGTGAAAATTTCTGATTTTCAGGCGAAGGATGTTGTAAGTGTTGTCGATGGAAAAAGACTTGGGAATATTGGCGATATCGACATTAACTTAACAACTGGAAAGATAGAGTCCATTATTATAGGTGGCTATGGAAAGGTACTAGGCATATTTGGCCGTGAGGAAGAGATTGTGATTCCATGGAGAAACATTATCAAAGTCGGTAAAGATGTGATTTTAGTGCGAACTCAGAATACGACTGAGTAATCGCGCTAAATTTTGACATTTTTCCTAACATATTCTCCTTTCTTTTGCTAAGATGTGATAAAATAGGCAGAAGAAGGGTTCATTTTTCTAAAAATAAAATATTGTCTTCATATCTAGGTAAGATGTGCTGATAATTATGAATAAAAGGATGTTGTTATGAAGCTTGAACCATTTACTCAAAAGGCAGAACAAGTTTTAAAACTTTCCACTTGGAGCCATATTTCTGATAAATTGGTTGCTGGTTTTACGACTAAAAATGGCGGAGATAGTGAAGGGGATTTTAAATCCTTTAATCTTGGTTTACACGTAAATGATGAGGACAACTCGGTTATTTCAAACCGAAAGCAGCTTGCAGACATTCTCCGCTTTCCACTTGAAAACTGGGTATGCTCAGAGCAAACACATAAAAATAACATCGCTAAGGTCACTAAAAAAGATCTTGGTGCAGGTGTTTTTACATACGATGATAGCATCAAGGATACAGATGGGATATATACAACAGAGAAAAATATTCTGCTAACCCTTTGTTATGCAGACTGTGTTCCACTTTACTTTATTGCACCATCTAAACAAATAATTGGAATTGCTCATGCAGGGTGGAAGGGAACTGTTCAGGATATTGCAGGTGAAATGATTCATGCTTGGGGTAATGAAGGTGTTAAACCAGATAATATCCAAGCAGTTATCGGACCAGCAATTGGTAAATGCTGCTACATTGTGGATGATTACGTAATAGATTTCGTGAAAAGTTTGGACAAAATAGAGTCAAAACCATACGAAATAGTGAGTGACAACCAATACCGGTTAGATTTAAAGGAACTGAACTATCAGCTCATGGTGAGGGCAGGAATTCCTCCTGAAAATATTCAAGTTTCCTCGTATTGTACGTCCTGTGAGAATCAGAATTTCTTTTCGCATCGAAGGGATGCCGGGAAAACGGGAAGAATGATGAGTTTTATTGGCTTTAAGGAGGATTAATTTTAAAATGAGTGTAAAAGAAAATCTAATAAACATACAAGAAAACATTGAACAAGCATGCAAGCGTTCAAATCGGCCTGCAGATTCTGTTTCAATTATTGCTGTAACGAAATATGTAAGTGTTGAAACAGCTAAGGAAGCAATTGCAGCAGGAATTCAACATATTGGAGAAAATCGTGACGAAGGTCTGACAAAGAAGCGAGAAGAACTTGGGAATGAACCAACTTGGCATTTTATTGGGTCTCTTCAAACAAGAAAAGTAAAAAACATTATTGATAAGGTGGACTATATTCATTCACTCGATCGAATATCGTTAGCAGAGGAAATTCAAAAGCGGGCGAGCGATAAAATAAAATGTTTTGTACAAATCAATGTATCTGGAGAAGAGTCCAAACACGGAATGTCACCGGAAAATCTTGAGTCGTTTATAATGGAACTTGAAAAATATCCTTCTGTTGAGGTAGTCGGATTAATGACAATGGCTCCATTTACCGATGATCAAGATGTTATTCGTTCATGCTTCAAAAGACTTCGAAACCTAAGAGATGATGTACAAGCTCTTGGTTTGCCACATGCTCCATGTACTGAATTATCTATGGGTATGTCGAACGATTTCGAAATTGCAATTGAAGAAGGAGCTACCTTCATTCGAGTAGGTACTTCATTGGTTGGTAAAGAATTTTAACTTTATTAAATTAGCCAAGGAGCATTTGATAAGAGAGAGGTGTTACAAATGAGTATAAAAACCAAATTTAAAAGCTTTTTTGCATTAGAAGATGAATATGATTATGATGAAGAAGATTATTTTGAAGAGGAAGTAGAACCTACAAAGGCTGCAAAACCAGCTGCAAAGCAAAATGTAGTAAGCTTGCAAAGTGTTCAAAAGTCTTCTAAGGTTATTTTATTTGAACCTCGAGTATATGCAGAGGCACAAGAAATTGCCGATCATTTGAAAAACAGACGAGCGGTTGTTGTTAATCTCCAACGCGTGCAACATGATCAAGCAAAGAGAATCGTTGATTTCCTAAGTGGAACTGTTTATGCCATTGGTGGGGATATTCAACGCATTGGTGCAAATATTTTCTTATGTACTCCTGACAATATCGATGTGTCTGGAAATATCTCAGAGATTGTTTCTAACGAAGAATTCGCTGAAAAGGGGTGGTAATGAAAATGGGTATTATTTTCGGTATCTTAAGTCAAGCGCTGGTACTTTATTCGTATGCGCTGATCATTTATATTTTAATGTCTTGGTTTCCAAATGCACGTGAATCTGGAATTGGTCAATTTTTAACAAGAATTTGTGAACCATATCTAGAGCCATTCCGCAGATTTATTCCACCACTAGGGATGATAGATATTTCCCCAATTGTTGCAATCCTAGTGCTAAATTTCGCTGGTAGAGGAATTCATGCTTTGCAAAGCATGTTCTAAAAAGGGCCTTGATTCAAGGTCCCTTTTCTTCATTATAAACGAGGTATTATACATATGAATTTATATCAACATTTTCGAAAAGAAGAGCATGCGTTCATTGATCAGGTGTTGGAATGGCAACAGACTGTCCTGAATCAGTATAGTCCTAGGTTAACCGACTTTCTTGATCCACGTGAACAAGAAATTGTGAAGCAAGTGGTAGGAACCAGTGGAGATGTCCTTGTTCATTTTTCTGGTGGAAAAGAAGGACTTGAACGAAAACGTGCATTATTGTATCCATCTTATTTTGAACCAACTGAAACAGATTTTAATCTATCCTATTTTGAGGTGAAATACCCTGTTAAATTTGTTTCTGTTGACCACCGAAAGGTTCTTGGTTCATTAATGTCTCTCGGTCTAAAACGTTCCAAATTTGGTGATATCCTAACACAGGACGAGCGTATTCAAATTGTTGTTGCCGAGGAAGTTGCTGATTACGTACGAATGAATTTAACATCCGTTGGTAAGGCAACAATCTCATTATCAGAGATTGTTGCTTCAGAACTTGTATTCGTTCATGAAGAATGGACTGAGCAAACAGTCACTGTTTCCTCCTTACGATTAGATGTTATATTGGCATCGATTTTAAATTTGTCTAGGCAAAAAGTGCAAGTCTTAATTGAAAATGGACTTGTAAAAGTAAATTGGAAAAAAGTCGAACAATCTTCCTTTGAATGTAAGGAAGGAGATGTTCTTTCTGTTCGTGGATACGGAAGAAGTAGACTTCATTCAATTGAAGGGAAAACAAAGAGAGAAAAATGGAGAATCATTGTAGGAAGACAAAAATAATTGTAAATAATGCAGGAATTTCTTCTTTTTTGTCGAATTGTAAAGTATCATTTGTTTAAAGAATGTTTGAAAAACAACGCATTTATTAATTTTTGGAGGTGGCATTCGTGCCTTTAACGCCATTAGATATTCATAATAAGGAATTTAACAAAGGTTTTCGCGGCTATGATGAGGACGAGGTTAATGAGTTTCTTGATCAAGTTATTAAAGATTATGAAATGGTTATTCGTGAGAAAAAAGAACTTGAGTCAAAACTTTCAGAGCTAAACGAAAAACTAGGTCATTTTACAAATATCGAAGAAACATTAAATAAATCGATCTTGATTGCGCAAGAAACAGCTGAAGAAGTGAAACGTAATGCTTCAAAGGAAGCAAAGCTTATCATCAAGGAAGCAGAGAAAAATGCAGATCGTATTATTAATGAATCGTTATCTAAATCTAGAAAGATATCAATCGAAATTGAAGATTTGAAGAAACAGTCAAAAGTATTCAGAAACAGATTTAAAATGTTAGTGGAAGCTCAGTTAGATATGCTTAATAATGATGATTGGGATCATCTCATGGAATATAATGTAGAGCCTGTTTTTGCAGAATCAGAAGAAAACTAGTATTGACACTTGACTCTTTTGTTTAATACGCATATAATTTTAAAACAACTAATTACTTTAATATACAAGCAGCTTTGAAAGGGACAGTAGTTCTTGTCAAACTTATTTAGCGAGTCGGAGATGGTGGAAGCCCGATATAAGTGATAAGAATGAAAATCACCCTGGAGTTCGGTGCTGAACACATAAATTGATTCAAAAGAGATTGTCTTTTGAACATTTCTAAGTAAGCATTTCGCGTATCATTCACGTTACGAATGTCGAGTGGACGAATGGAAATTCGTCTATAAGGGTGGTACCGCGAGAGGCCTTCTCGTCCCTTTTTGGGATGAGAAGGCCTTTTTCTATTCTGATTAAAGGTATCACAAATCATCCATACTGTAACAAGCTGCAAATAATTAGGAACTATTATTAGGAGGAAATGGTAATGGAGTATAAAGACACGTTATTAATGCCAAAAACAGATTTCCCAATGCGTGGAAACCTTCCAAATCGCGAACCACAGATTCAAGAACAATGGGAAGAAATGAATATTTACCAAAAGGTTCAGGAACGTACGAAAGGTCGTCCATTATTCGTTCTTCATGATGGGCCTCCATATGCGAATGGTGACATTCATATGGGGCATGCATTAAACAAAATCATTAAGGATATGATTGTTCGTTTCAAATCAATGAACGGGTATTGTGCCCCATATGTTCCAGGATGGGATACTCACGGACTTCCAATTGAAACAGCTCTTACAAAAAATAAGAAGGTTAATCGGAAAGCAATGAGCGTTGCGGAATTCCGTAAACTTTGTGAGGAATATGCTTACGAGCAAATCAATAACCAACGCGAACAATTTAAACGTCTAGGGGTTCGTGGTGATTGGGAAAACCCGTATATCACATTAAAACCAGAATACGAAGCTCAGCAAATCAAAGTATTTGGTGAAATGGCTAAAAAAGGTTATATCTACAAAGGACTTAAGCCTGTTTATTGGTCTCCTTCATCTGAATCAGCACTAGCAGAAGCAGAAATTGAATACCAAGATAAACGTTCACCTTCTATCTATGTAGCGTTCCCAGTGAAGGATGGTAAAGGTGTCTTAGAAGGTGACGAAAAAATCATCATCTGGACAACAACACCATGGACAATTCCAGCAAACCTTGGAATTAGTGTACATCCTGATCTAGAGTACTCTGTTGTTAATGTTGACAACAACAAATACGTGGTTGCTTCTGCATTATTAGAAGCAGTAACTAAAGAAATCGAATGGGAAAATGTATCTGTTGTGAAAACATTTAAAGGTCGTGAATTAGAAAATGTTGTAGCCAGCCACCCAATCTATGGTCGCGATTCCCTTGTAATGCTTGGTGAACACGTTACAACTGATGCAGGTACTGGATGTGTACATACAGCACCTGGTCACGGGGAAGATGACTTCATCGTTGGACAAAAATATGGCATCGGCGTACTTTGCCCTGTAGATGAAAAAGGCTATATGACAGCAGAGGCGGAAGGGTTTGAAGGTTTATTCTATGATGAGGCTAACAAACCAATCACTGAAAAATTAAATGAGGTTGGAGCGCTTCTAAAGCTTGCCTTCATTACTCACTCTTATCCACATGACTGGCGTACGAAAAAACCAACTATCTTTAGAGCTACAGCTCAGTGGTTTGCTTCTATTAAAGATTTTAGAAACGAACTAATGGACGCTGTTAAAGAAACGAAATGGGTTCCGGCATGGGGTGAAACAAGACTTTATAACATGGTTCGAGATAGAGGAGATTGGTGTATTTCTCGTCAGCGTGCATGGGGAGTCCCAATCCCAGTATTCTATGGTGAAAATGGGGAACCCATTATCACAGATGAAACCATTAATCATGTCTCTAACCTATTTAGAGAATATGGGTCAAATGTTTGGTTTGAACGTGAACCTAAAGACTTATTGCCAGACGGATTTACACATGAATCAAGTCCAAATGGTATCTTCACGAAGGAAGATGACATTATGGACGTATGGTTTGACTCTGGTTCATCCCATCAGGCAGTCTTATTAGAAAGAGATGATCTACAACGTCCGGCAGATCTTTACTTAGAAGGTTCTGACCAATATCGTGGTTGGTTTAACTCATCTCTATCAACGGCTGTAGCTGTAACAGGTAAAGCACCATATAAAGGTGTACTAAGCCATGGTTTTGCCCTTGATGGTGATGGCCGTAAAATGAGTAAGTCATTAGGAAACGTTGTTGTTCCGGAAAAGGTAATGAAGCAACTAGGAGCAGATATCCTACGTCTTTGGGTAGCTTCAGTTGACTATCAGGCAGATGTGCGTGTATCCGACGCAATACTAAAACAAGTAGCAGAGGTTTACCGAAAAATTAGAAATACATTCCGTTTCTTACTTGGTAATTTAAGTGACTTCAATCCGGAAACAGATGCAATTCCTGTGAATGAATTGCGTGAGGTAGATCGTTATATCCTTGTTAAATTAAACAAATTAATTGATAAGGTAAAAACATCTTATGAAAATTATGAGTTTGCAGGTGTTTATCATTCCGTTCATAATTTCTGTACAATCGAGTTAAGCTCATTCTACCTAGACTTCGCAAAGGATATTTTATATATCGAGGCAGCGGATCAACATGATCGCCGTTCAATTCAAACTGTCTTATATGAAGCTTTATTAAGCTTAACTAAGCTTGTCACACCGATTCTTCCACATACAGCAGATGAAGTATGGAAGCATATCGATTCTGTTAAAGAGGAAAGTGTTCAATTAGTTGATATGCCAAATTCAGTTGAGATTCCAAATGCAGATGCATTGGAAGCGAAATGGGATTCATTCATGGAACTTCGTGATGACGTTCTAAAAGCTTTAGAAACAGCGAGAAATGAGAAAGTTATTGGAAAATCATTAGCTGCTAGCATCACTTTATATCCAAACAACGAAACAAAAGCTCTTCTCAATTCAGTGGAGGAGAACTTAAAGCAGTTATTTATTGTATCAGGATTTGAAATTGGGTATGAAGAAGCTCCAGAAAATGCACAAGTTTTCGATCAAGTAAAAATCGTTGTAGGTGTAGCAGAAGGTGAAACCTGTGATCGTTGTTGGGTCGTAACACCAACAGTTGGTGAAGACTCAGATCACCCATCACTTTGCACACGTTGTGCATCTGTTGTAAAAGAAAATTACCAAAACTAAAATAGGAAAAACGCCATGAATCCATAGGTTCATGGCATTTTTTTGCAAAAAATTGGTATCTTGAAATATTTCATTAATAGAACTGTAACCCAACAATTTGCTCGTCTGCCGTCAAAAATAAATGAGAAATGCGTAGTATGTAATTAGAAACAATGAAAAAGATTTGAAGATAGGAGGATGAAAAGGACCGCGTCGACAAAAACGCCACTTCCTGTGGCATTGTCGACACTAGCACGTCCTGTGCGTCGAAATTTCAAGGCGGCGAAGCTTTGAGTACCGGAACGTATGCAGTTAATACGTGAGGAACGGAGAAGCAAGCCAACACAGAAATTCGATGCGTCATTTTTATCCTACAGGAAAAACTTGTTGGCTTTAACGAAAACCATTATGGATAATACTATTTCTACTACCTTATAAAGATGATCTTAAGCATTAATCAAAAGCATGATAAGGAGGCGTTCCAATGAACGATCAGTATGCAGAGATTAAAGCGGAGTTGGAATTAACAAAGAAAGAACTAATATCCAGGTTAATGAAGTCAGCACAATATGAGGTAAGTCAAGAACTACTTTTTCAGAATGAACAATCTGAGAAAGAAAAAATTGTAATGAATCATATAAAAGAAGATTTAAGCGACGTCGAAAGAGCTATAAATAAAATTAATTCCGGCACATTTGGAATTTGTGAAGAGACTGGTGCTGAGATTCCGATTGAGAAACTACGGATACTTCCAACAGCTCGAACCATTTTCGAATTTTCCTTCACTGATCTATATGACAGAAGTAATGTCATACCCCTTCAGCGTAAAAACCATCTTTCTTTAGTGGAGCAAAAGTGAAACCTTTGCTTTTGCTCTGCTTTAATCCCTTAAATAGATTGTACAGCCGTCCATTCATATGCTAAAATTCAAAAGTATAGTTTGTATGGATGGGGGCGTATTCGTGTATTATTATTTAATTGCTTTATTTATCATTTTATTAGATCAGGTTACAAAATGGATAATTGTCCGTTTTATGGAGCTTGGAGATTCGATTCAAATCATTCCTAACTTTTTGTATATAACGTCGCATCGAAACCGTGGCGCAGCATGGGGGATACTACAGGGGCAAATGTGGTTTTTCTATATTGTGACCATTATCGTGGTTGTTATGCTCGTTATCTACATACGGAGCCTCAAACCAAACCAGCGCCTGTTTGGCATTGCGCTTTCATTTATGCTCGGAGGTGCAATTGGTAATTTTATTGACCGTATCTTTCGTAAAGAAGTTGTCGATTTTATAGATACATACATTTTTACATATAACTTCCCTATTTTTAATATTGCCGATTCAGCACTTGTAATTGGTGTTGGCTTGATTTTAATTTTAACTATTTTTGAAGGGAAATTAGAAAAGGAGAAAACAAATGAATCAATTCGAACTAACGATTGAGGATCAACAGCAAAATGACCGAATTGATAAAGTCGTTTCAGCCTTTAACTCTGACTGGTCGAGGACACAAGTCCAGTCTTGGATAAAGGATGGGAATATAAAAGTCAACGGGAATAATGTTAAAACCAATTATAAAGTTAATATAGGGGACCATATTCAAATTGATATTCCTGAACCTCAAGCGTTGGATGTGGTACCAGAAGAGATGAACTTAGATGTTTATTATGAAGATGCAGATGTTCTCGTTGTCAATAAACCAAAAGGAATGGTCGTACATCCTGCTCCAGGCCATGTTAGTGGAACGTTGGTAAACGGTCTTATGGCTCATTGCAACGATTTATCAGGAATCAACGGTGTTCTACGCCCGGGGATTGTTCATCGAATCGATAAGGATACTTCAGGCTTATTGATGGTTGCAAAAAATGATGTTGCGCATGAATCCTTAGTGAATCAACTGGTCGAAAAGTCAGTAACTCGTAAATATAAAGCACTAGTCCATGGCGTCATACCGCATGACCAAGGTACAATTGATGCACCCATTGGACGGGATAAAAAGGATCGCCAAAGTATGACTGTTACAGATGAGAACAGTAAAGATGCAGTGACTCATTTTAATGTATTAGAACGATTTAAAGATTTTACATTTGTTGAGTGTCAGCTAGAAACGGGGCGTACCCATCAAATACGAGTTCATATGAAATATATTGGTTACCCATTAGCGGGTGATCCAAAGTATGGTCCAAAGAAAATATTAGAACTTGGTGGACAAGCTCTTCATGCAGGGCTATTGGGCTTTGTTCACCCTAGAACGAATGAATATCTTGAATTTGAATCTCCACTTCCTGCTTATTTTGAGGAACTTCTTGAGAAGCTGCGACATTGATTTTGTTCCTTACAAAAAAGGATTGACAAATTTCGATAATGAACGTAGAATGAACTTAATTAAATGAGCCCCTTTAAGATCAGTCCCGTGAGGCTGAGAAGGAAACGGAATTACATTTGGATCATTGTATCCTCATGTATGAGTGTCTATGTCCTTTCACTTACGGTGAGAGGACATTTTTATTTTAAAGAGGGAATCAATGTTAAGTGAGGTGTAACAAATGGCTGAAACTGATAAAGCTGTAGTTTTAGACAATCAAGCAATTCGAAGGGCTTTAACAAGAGTAGCTCACGAAATCATTGAAAAAAACAAAGGAATAGAGAACTGTGTGATTGTTGGGATCAAGACAAGAGGTATTTACTTAGCAAAGCGTATTGCCAACCGAATTGAACAAATCGAAGGCAAGAAGATTGCAATTGGTGAATTAGATATTACCTTGTACCGTGATGACTTAACAACAAAAACAGAGGATCGCGAACCAATTGTAAATGGATCCGATATACCAGTTGACATTACGAATAAAAAAGTCATTCTTGTTGATGACGTCTTATACACAGGTAGAACAGTGAGAGCGGCACTCGATGCCCTCATCGACATTGGTCGGCCAGCACAAATTCAGTTAGCTGTTTTAATTGACAGAGGTCATCGAGAGTTCCCAATACGGGCAGATTATGTTGGGAAAAATATTCCAACTTCTAACTCGGAAAAAATTGTGGTTGAACTAGAAGAAATAGACAATTTAGATCAAGTAACGATTCATAAAAAGTAAATAAAGTACCCTTTAAATGTAGTCCAGAGAGGCTAACAAAGGGGTAAACATTCCTTCTCAAAAGATAGGGATTTGTATACCTCTTTGTGTAAAAAACACAAAGATTTTTTTGTTTTGGGTATCTTAATATGAGGGGGAAATTCAAAAATGAGTAATGATAACCAAAAGATTGTATTAGGGATAAAAGATAAACCATCTCCAGGACTATTCGCAATACTGAGCCTGCAGCATTTATTTGCCATGTTCGGTGCAACAATCCTTGTACCGTATTTAGTAGGAATTAGTCCTGGTGTAGCTCTCATTTCAAGTGGGTTAGGTACACTAGCATTTTTACTTATCACAAAGGGTCAGGTTCCAGCATACTTAGGATCATCCTTTGCTTTTATTATCCCACTTCAATCAGCAATAGCTGCTGACGGTCCTGGTGCTGCTATGATGGCAAGCTTACTTGCTGGGCTCGTATATGGGATTGTAGCTCTGTTAATAAAAGCAACAGGACATAAATGGCTTGTGAAGATTTTACCACCTGTTGTTGTTGGACCAGTTATTATCGTAATAGGTCTTAGCCTAGCTGGTACAGCAGTTGGGATGGCAATGAATGATGCTAGCGGCGCATATAGTCTACAGCATTTTTCAGTAGCATTAGTTACACTAGCAATCGTGATTATTGCAACCATCTTTTTTAAAGGCTTCTTAAACCTAATCCCGGTCCTAATCGGGATTATCGGTGGATACGTATACGCATTATCAATCGGACTAGTGGATTTTACTGCAGTAAGAGAAGCAAAGTGGTTTGAAATGCCAGACTTTATTATCCCGTTTGTTTCATACACACCGCAGTTTTCATTAGATATGATTGCATTAATCGTTCCAGTAGCGGTAGTTACCTTATCAGAGCATATTGGACATCAAATGGTCTTAAGTAAGGTTGTTCAAAAAGATTTAATTAAACAACCTGGATTACATCGCTCAATTATGGGTGATGGAGTAGCAACGATGATTGCTTCACTACTTGGTGGTCCCCCAAATACAACATACGGAGAAAACATTGGCGTTTTAGCCATCACTAGGATATTTAGTGTATATGTAATCGGCGGTGCAGCTGTTGTGGCGATTGTCTTTGGTTTCATTGGCAAAATCAACGCCTTAATTAGTACGATTCCAACACCAGTTATGGGTGGGGTATCCATTCTCTTATTCGGAATTATTGCTTCATCTGGTTTACGGATGTTAGTAGATAGCAAAGTTGATCTTGGCGATAATCGTAACTTGGTGATTTCATCAGTTATCCTTGTCATCGGAATCGGCGGAGCATTTATCCGCGTACTTGGCTTTGAAGTTCACGGCATGGCATTAGCCGCAATCATAGGTGTTTTACTTAACCTAATCCTTCCTGGCGGAGTAGTTCCGGAAGACGAAGATATATATGAGACTCATCTTGAGGATGATAACTCTGTTGCATAATGATTCACCTTTTAAAATTACCCAGAGAGGTTATTAAGGGTGTAAGGTTTTTGCGAAAAGGGTAATGGCTTTATTATACCCTTTTTCAAACAAAACCTTGTTTTACACCCTTACCCAAAAAAGGTAAGGGTGTTTTTTTTATAAGAATTGGAGGAGAGAAAATGAATCATTTACTTACGATGACCGAGTTAAGCATTGAGGATATTGACCGAATTCTATTTGATGCGAGCCTGTTTGCCGAAGGAAACAAATGGAAGCTTGAAAAACAAACATTTGTTGCCAATCTTTTCTTCGAACCAAGTACACGTACACGCTTTAGTTTCGAAGTAGCCGAGAAAAGATTAGGTGCAGACATCCTGCAGTTAGATGAAATGACGTCAAGTGTTCAAAAGGGAGAAAGTCTATATGACACAGTTAAAACCCTTCAATCAATCGGGGCAAATGCAGTCGTGATTCGTCATCCAAAGGATGAGTATTTTAAGGAATTAATAAATGGCATCCATATTCCAATCATTAATGCAGGTGACGGATGTGGTCATCATCCTACACAATCTCTCCTTGATCTATTAACCATTAAACAAGAGTTTGCTAGATTCCAAGATTTAAATGTGTTAATCGTTGGCGATATTCGTCATAGTCGGGTTGCAAGATCCAATGCCGAAGTCCTAACAAGATTAGGCGCGAATGTTCGTTTTTCAGCTCCATTAGAATGGCAAGATGATACAAATCCTAATGGTGAATATGTAGACCTTGATAATGGCATTAGAGAAGCAGATGTCGTCATGTTGCTACGTATTCAACATGAGCGCCATGAGTCATCGATGGGCTTATCGAAAGAAGAATACCATGAACAATATGGTTTAACGATTATGCGAAGCAAAAACATGAAAAAGGGTAGCATTATTATGCATCCAGCTCCCATCAATCGTGGAGTTGAAATAGCAAGTGAATTAGTAGAAGCACAAAACTCAAGAATTTTTAAACAGATGGAAAATGGTGTATTCGTAAGAATGGCCGTACTTAAAAGAGTGTTACAACAGGTTGAAGGAGGAATTTTAATATGAGCACATTATTAAAAAATGCAAAAATTTTAAACCAACAAGGTGAATTAGTAAGTGCAGATATCAAAATCACGGATGACTTGATTGAAGCGGTGGGTACAAACCTTGATTCAACAAATTGTGAGGTAATTGATGTAGAAGGAATGTTTGTATCAGCAGGTTTTGTTGATGTCCATGTCCACCTTCGTGAACCTGGAGGCGAACATAAAGAAACAATTGAAACAGGAAGTCTTTCGGCAGCAAAAGGTGGATTCACAACAATTGCAGCAATGCCTAACACAAGACCAGTTCCGGATTCAGTTGAACAAATGAATTGGCTACAACAACGAATCAAGGATACGGCTCATGTGAATGTTCTTCCGTATGCGGCTATTACCATTCGTGAGCTTGGTCAAGAACTTACGGATATGAATGGATTAAAGGAAGCAGGAGCATTTGCATTCACAGATGACGGCGTTGGAATTCAATCTGCTGGGATGATGCTTGAAGCCATGAAGCAAGCGGCCGCGATTGATATGCCAATTGTAGCCCATTGTGAGGAAAATACGTTAATCAATAAAGGTTCTGTACATGAGGGTGGATTTTCGAAGAAACATGGAATCAATGGAATTCCTTCTGTGTGCGAATCCGTACATATTGCAAGGGATGTTTTATTAGCTGAAGCAGTTGGCTGTCACTACCATGTATGTCATGTAAGTACAAAGGAATCAGTCCGTGTCATCAGAGATGCAAAACGTGCTGGTATCCATGTAACAGCTGAGGTTACACCACATCATTTATTACTATGTGATGAAGACATCCCTAGCCTCGACACAAATTATAAAATGAATCCTCCATTACGTGGAAGAGAGGATTTAGAGGCCCTTATTGAAGGTCTCTTGGATGGAACAATCGATTTTATTGCTACAGACCATGCACCACATGCAAGTGAGGAAAAAGCACAAGGAATGGCTCTAGCGCCGTTTGGCATCGTTGGTTTAGAGACAGCATTCCCACTTCTTTATACACATTTTGTTGAAACCAACAGAATGACATTAAAGCAATTAGTAGACTTCTTAACCAGTAAACCAGCAAACACATTTAAATTACCATCTGGAACCTTAGAAATTGGTAAGAATGCTGATTTAACTGTAATTGATTTAAACGCTACAGAAACAATTCATCCAGAAAGCTTTGTTTCAAAAGGAAAAAACACACCATTTACTGGCTGGGAATGTAAAGGATGGCCGGTCATGACACTTGTAAATGGCAACATTGTATGGCAGAAAGGAAGTGTTCTAGTATGAAGCGACAGCTTATTTTAGAAGATGGAACCATTTTTGTTGGTGAAGGATTCGGAAGTGAGACTGAGAAGTTTGGTGAGGTTGTTTTTAATACTGGAATGACAGGTTATCAAGAAATTTTATCAGACCCATCTTATTGTGGCCAAATCGTAACATTAACCTATCCCTTAATTGGAAACTACGGTATTAATAGAGATGATTTTGAATCAATCAACCCAGCTATAAGTGGTTTTATTGTGAATGAAGTGTGTGACCATCCATCAAATTTTAGAAGTCAATTTAATTTAGACGAGTATTTTAAGTCAAAAAGTATTCCAGGACTTTCTGGAATCGATACAAGAAAGCTTACAAGAATTATCCGTCAATATGGGACATTAAAAGGTGCTATTTGTGGAATGGATGTCAATGTAAGTGACGCTATCAACCAACTTGGTGATCGCACTTTACCCACTGACCAAGTAAAACAGGTTTCTACAAAAGGTTCTTATCCAAGCCCAGGTAGAGGACATCGTGTTGTTTTAGTCGATTTTGGCATGAAACACGGAATTTTACGCGAACTAAATCACCGTGACTGTGATGTAATTGTCGTTCCTTACAATGTAACAGCCGAAGAAATTCTTCGACTAAAACCTGACGGAATCATGCTAAGTAATGGACCTGGGAATCCAAAAGATGTACCTGAAGCTATTGAAATGATTAATGGCGTTTTAGGGAAGGTTCCTTTATTTGGAATTTGCTTAGGTCACCAATTATTTGCCTTAGCAGGTGGTGCCGATACTGAAAAAATGAAATTTGGACATAGAGGGTCGAACCATCCGGTTAAACACCTGAAATCTGGAAAGGTTGCTATTACCTCTCAAAACCATGGCTATACAGTTAATGCAAAGTCTTTAGTTTCTACTAGACTGGAAGTAACACATATAGCACTTAATGATGGATCCGTAGAAGGACTGCGCCATTTAGATTATCCCGCATTCACTGTTCAGTATCATCCAGAGGCCTCACCTGGGCCTGAGGATGCAAATAGCTTATTTAACGACTTTTTACAGATGATTGAAAACTTCAAGAAAGAAGGCGAAGAGCTATGCCAAGACGCTTAGATATTAATACTATTCTAGTAATCGGATCAGGTCCAATCGTTATTGGGCAAGCAGCAGAATTTGATTATGCAGGGACTCAGGCCTGCTTAGCTTTACGAGAAGAAGGCTATAAGGTAATCTTGGTTAACTCAAATCCTGCAACAATTATGACAGATGTTGAAATTGCAGATAAAGTTTATATAGAACCCATTACATTAGAATTTGTAAGCAAAATTATTCGTAAAGAAAGACCGGATGCAATCTTGCCAACACTAGGTGGCCAAACCGGCTTAAATATGGCTGTAGAACTTTCAAAATCAGGCGTTCTTGAAGAATGTAATGTCGAGATTCTAGGGACAACTCTTTCAGCGATTGAAAAAGCCGAAGATCGTGATTTATTCCGAACCTTAATGAACGAACTGAATGAGCCTGTGCCAGAAAGTGAAATTATCCATAACCTGGACGAAGCGTACGGATTTATTGAAAAAGTAGGATACCCCGTAATTGTTAGACCAGCCTTCACCTTAGGAGGTACTGGTGGTGGAATTTGTAACGATGAAGAAGAATTGATTGAAATTGTTACAAGCGGATTGAAAAATAGTCCTGTAACCCAATGTCTACTAGAAAAGAGTATTGCAGGGTTTAAAGAGATTGAATACGAAGTAATGCGCGATTCAGCAGATACTGCAATTGTAGTTTGTAACATGGAAAACGTAGATCCAGTTGGAATTCACACTGGTGATTCAATTGTTGTTGCACCGAGTCAAACTTTAAGTGACCGAGAATATCAACTATTACGAAATACATCTTTAAAAATCATCCGCGCACTTGGGATTGAAGGTGGATGTAATGTACAGCTAGCACTTGATCCGTATAGTTTCAATTACTATATTATCGAGGTAAACCCACGTGTGAGTCGTTCTTCAGCGTTAGCATCTAAGGCGACGGGTTATCCAATTGCCAAACTTGCAGCAAAAATTGCAGTAGGTTTAACGCTTGATGAGATGATTAACCCTGTTACAGGAAAAACATATGCAGCCTTTGAACCTGCACTTGACTATATCGTTACAAAAATCCCCCGCTTTCCATTTGATAAGTTCGAGTCTGCAAACCGCCGACTTGGAACGCAAATGAAAGCCACTGGTGAAGTCATGGCGATTGGACGTAATTTCGAGGAATCCATACTTAAAGCAGTACGATCCCTCGAGTCAAATGTTTCTCATATCCAATTAGAGGATGCAGCCAATGCAGATCTTGCCACAATTGAAAAAAGAATTAGGAAAGCAGGAGATGAGCGTCTATTCTATCTTGCGGAAGCGATTAGACGTGGCATCACCATCCAACAAATTCATGAGTGGAGTGAAATTGATTTATTCTTCCTCCAAAAATTTGAAAATATAATCACGCTCGAAAACACAATACGGGAAAATAAAGGTGATTTAGAAACATTGACGGTGGCAAAAAAGAAAGGATTTGCTGACTCCATCATCGCGGAGTTATGGAATACAACAGAAAGTGAAATTTATGAAACTCGTAAACAAGCAGGAATAGTCCCGGTATATAAAATAGTCGATACATGTGCAGCTGAATTTGAATCAGAAACACCTTATTATTATGGAACATATGCGGATGAAAATGAATCAATTGTAACGGATAAGAAGAGTGTTATCGTTCTAGGTTCAGGTCCAATCCGAATCGGGCAGGGTGTTGAGTTCGATTATGCAACCGTTCATTCTGTTTGGGCGATTAAACAAGCTGGCTATGAAGCAATCATTATCAACAATAACCCTGAAACAGTGTCAACTGACTTCAGTATTTCAGATAAGCTTTATTTTGAGCCATTAACTATTGAGGATGTTATGCATATCATTGACCTTGAACAGCCTGAAGGTGTAGTTGTACAGTTTGGTGGTCAAACAGCTATCAATCTAGCAAGTTCTTTAGTTGAGCGCGGAGTGAAAATTTTGGGTACGTCTTTAGAGGATTTAGACCGTGCAGAAAATAGAGATAAATTTGAGCAAACGGTTATTTCACTTGGTATACCACAACCTAAAGGAAAAACAGCAACTTCGGTTGACGAAGCAGTTGTCATTGCGGAAGCGATCGGTTATCCAGTGCTTGTGAGACCTTCATATGTATTAGGTGGAAGAGCCATGGAGATCGTTTATCAAACAGAAGAACTTCTTCATTATATGGAAAATGCAGTAAAGATTAACCCGGAACATCCAGTCCTAATCGACCGCTATTTAACTGGTAAGGAAATTGAAGTAGATGCCATTTCTGATGGAGAAACAGTATATATTCCTGGGATTATGGAACATATCGAACGTGCTGGAGTACACTCGGGTGACTCGATTGCCGTATATCCACCACAAACTTTATCAGACCATGTAAGACAACAAATCATTGACCATACGATTGCACTTGCAAAAGGATTAAATATTATCGGTCTATTAAACATTCAATTTGTGGTTTATAACGAAGAAGTCTTTGTTATCGAAGTAAACCCAAGATCAAGCCGTACAGTCCCATTCTTAAGTAAAATAACTGGCGTACCTATGGCAAATATCGCGACAAAGGTAATTCTTGGACAATCATTACCATCACAAGGTTTTACAACAGGATTACACCCGGAAATTGAAGGAGTTTATGTGAAAGTCCCAGTCTTCTCGTTCGCAAAACTTCGCAATGTGGACATTTCGCTTGGACCAGAAATGAAATCAACTGGTGAAGTAATGGGCAAAGACTATACGTTAGAAAAAGCATTATATAAAGGCCTAGTTGCATCCGGAATCACGATTCCTAAATATGGATCTGTGTTATTAACAGTAGCTGATAAAGACAAAGAAGAAGCGCTTGAAATTGCAAAACGATTCCACACAATTGGCTATCAACTTTTAGCAACAAGTGGAACTGCTAGCTACTTACAAAAAGCAAACATTCCTGTTACCGTCGTTAATAAAATTGGTGCACAGGCTCCAAATTTAATTGATGTCATTCGTCAAGGAAAAGCTCAATTTGTTATTAACACATTAACAAAAGGAAAACAGCCTGCTAGAGATGGCTTTAGAATCCGTCGTGAAACAGTTGAGAATGGAGTTGCATGTTTAACTTCACTTGATACGGCAAAAGCAATCGTGAAAGTTCTAGAATCCATGACATTCTCAAGTGAAGTGATGGGTTCTCACGTGCAAAAGCGTGAGGTGGTACACTCATGATTAAAAAGGAACAAATGAAAATTGTGAGCCACACTCAAATTGCAGAGGATATTTTTGAACTAACAATAGCAGGGGAATTGGTTCAGGCAATGAACGATCCTGGACAATTTGTCCATGTAAAAGTCAGTGATGGAATTGACCCGTTGCTAAGAAGACCTATTAGTATTGCAAATATTGATCAAGAAAAGCAAGAGTGCACACTGATTTACCGAAAGGAAGGACTCGGCACACGAGTCCTTTCTGAAAAAAACATCAATCAATCAGTCGATGTATTAGGTCCACTTGGAAACGGCTTTCCTGTTGATGAAGTAGGTGTTGGTGAAACTGCCCTGCTTGTCGGTGGAGGAATTGGAGTTCCGCCACTTTATGAATTATCGAAGCGCCTCGTTGCAAAAGGTGTTAAAGTGATTCACGTCCTTGGATTCCAATCAAAATCGGCTGTGTTTTATGAAGAAAAATTTAATTGGTTAGGTGAAACTTATATCGCAACAGTAGATGGAACAGTTGGAACGAAAGGATTTGTAACAGATGTGATTTCAAATAACGGAATTACATTTGACACACTCTATTCCTGCGGACCAACTCCAATGCTAAGGGCACTTGAAGCTGCCTTCCCTGATCGAAATGCTTATATTTCATTAGAAGAAAGAATGGGCTGCGGAATTGGCGCATGTTTTGCATGTGTATGTCATCTTCAAGATGACCCAGACGGTTATACCTATAAAAAAGTATGCAGTGATGGGCCAGTATTTAAGGTTGGAGAGGTGGTACTATGAACAGACTTCAAGTTGAACTCCCAGGTTTATCACTAAAAAATCCCATCATGCCAGCATCCGGTTGCTTTGGATTCGGAAAAGAATACTCGAAGTTTTACGATTTGAGTACATTAGGTGCGATTATGATAAAAGCAACAACTGTAGAACCAAGATTCGGAAACCCAACTCCACGAGTAGCAGAGACCAGTGCAGGGATGTTAAATGCAATTGGATTACAAAATCCAGGACTTGAGAAAGTCATGGCTGACGAGCTTCCATGGCTTGATCAATTTGATGTACCCATTATTGCGAATGTTGCCGGTTCCCAAATTGAAGATTATGTCGAGGTAGCAAGGGAAATCTCGAAAGCATCTAACGTTCATGCATTAGAATTAAATATTTCGTGTCCCAATGTAAAAACGGGTGGAATTGCTTTCGGTACGATTCCTGAGGTGGCTGCAGAGCTTACGAAATATGTAAAAGAAGCATCTAGTGTTCCAGTATACGTTAAATTATCACCGAATGTTTCAAACATCGTTGAAATGGCAAAAGCAATTGAAGAAGCGGGTGCAGATGGTTTAACAATGATTAATACATTAATCGGTATGCGGATTGATCTTAAAACAGGAAACCCAATTTTAGCAAATAAAACGGGGGGCTTATCAGGTCCAGCCATCAAACCTGTTGCAATCCGTATGATTCATGAAGTGAGTCAGGCAGTGTCGATACCGATTATCGGAATGGGTGGCGTTCAATCAGCTGAAGATGTTCTTGAATATTTTTATGCTGGTGCAAGTGCTGTTGCAGTTGGGACTGCCAATTTTGTGGACCCGTATGTTTGCCCGACAATTATTGAGGATCTTCCAAGATTACTAGATAAATATGGTTTTGGGCATATCTCGGAATGTCATGGAAGGAGCTGGAAGTGATGCAACGACCGTTAATTATTGCTCTGGATTTTCCCAACTTACCATCTGCGAAAGACTTTCTCAAGGATTTTGGGGAAGAGCCACTTTTTGTGAAAGTTGGAATGGAGTTATATTATCAAGAAGGACCATCTGTCATTCATTTTTTAAAAGAACAAGGTCATTCTATTTTCCTAGATTTGAAACTTCATGATATTCCAAATACCGTATATTCTAGCATGAAGCGCCTGGCGGGTCTTGGTGTTGACTTAGTCAATGTTCATGCTGCTGGAGGACGGGGAATGATGGTAGCAGCCCGCGAAGGACTTGAGGCAGGAACTACAATGGGACAGTCAAGACCTAAGTGTATTGCCGTCACACAGCTTACGAGTACAACTGAAGAAGTGATGAGAAACGAATTGCTAATCGAACGTAATTTGTTAGATGTGGTTGCCCTGTTTGCAACTTTGACAAAGGATAGTGGCCTAGACGGTGTCGTATGTTCCTCTCTTGAAGTTCCGGTAATCAATAGAAAGTTAGGAAACGAATTTATGACCGTTACGCCTGGGATTCGTCAAGCTAGTGATGAAGTAGGGGATCAAGCAAGAGTTGTTACACCTGAAAAAGCAAGAGAATTGGGATCAACTGCAATTGTCGTTGGTAGATCAATCACACGAGCAAATAACCCATTACACACATATAAACAAATGAAAGCAGCATGGGAAGGGGTACGAGTATGAATAAAGAAATAGCAGCACATTTATTAGAAATTGGGGCCGTATTTTTACAACCAAATGAGCCATTCACATGGTCTTCAGGTTTAAAATCTCCTATTTATTGTGATAATCGAATGACTCTTTCTTTCCCACAGGTTCGCAGGGAAATTGCAAAGGGATTATCTGAATTAATTAAGATTCATTATCCTGAGGTCGAAGTAATTGCTGGAACTGCAACTGCGGGGATTCCTCATGCAGCATGGGTAAGTGATGTATTAAATAGCCCAATGTGCTATGTACGCAGCAAAGCAAAAGCACATGGCAAAGGTAATCAAATTGAAGGAAAAGTGGTTAAAGGACAAAAAGTTGTCGTTATAGAAGACCTTATTTCAACGGGTGGCAGTGCTATTACAGCAGCTGAAGCACTTCGTGAAGCAGGGTGTGAAGTACTAGGTATTGTTGCAATCTTCTCTTATCAACTTCCAGCAGCAACAGCTAGCTTAGAAGCAGCAAATATTTCAGCTCACACCTTAACCGATTATCCAACCTTAATTAATGTTGCGCTTGAAAAAAATGTCGTGTCTGATAACGATATTGAAAGCCTAAAGAGCTGGAGAGAAAATCCAGTTGACTGGTATACAACCAAAGCATAATAAACTAGCCCTAGGAATCAAGTGATCCTAGGGCATTTATTTTTTTTTTACTTTCTTAGCTGTAAAATTAAATCTTCTTGTGGTGTCACATATACAGTTTGTTGATTATCATAGATGACATAGCCAGGCTTTGAACCATTCGGTTTCTTAACATGGCGCACCAGTGTGTAATCAACCGGTACAGAGGACGAATTTTTTGCTTTACTGAAATACGCTGCGATTGTCGCTGCCTCAAGAATTGTATCCGGAGATGGTTGTTTGCTTCTAATAATCACATGTGAACCAGGTATGTCCTTTGTATGCAACCATATATCATCTCTTGCAGCTAGTTTATTTGTTAAATGATCATTTTGTTTATTGTTTTTACCAACAAGGATTTCTGTCCCATCACTTGCTACATAGTGTTCAACAGAAGGTTTCATAGGTTTCATCTTCTTATTGCCTTTTTGTTGCTTTTTCTTCAGATAACCTTCTTCCATAAGTTCCTCACGAATTTCCTGCAAATCCTTTGGTGCAGCTGATTCGATTTGTTGTAATAAAGACTCGAAATAAGTAATTTCTTCATTAGCTTTCGCAATCTCATGTTCTACATAGGAAACTGCATTCTTTGCTTTTTGATACTTTGAAAAATAACTTTGCGCATTTTCAGATGGTGATTTTTGTGGGTGTAGAGGAATTTTCACCATCTCATTTTCCTGTGAATAGTAATTCAACACTTCAATTTCCTTGTCGCCTCGAGTGATCGCATACATATTCGCTGTCAGAAGTTCACCAAAGAGCTTATATTTTTCAGCTTTTTCAGATTCGACTAAGGTTGCTTCAAGTTTTTTGATTTTTTTCACGTTTTTTGTTTTTTCATTTTGGATAAACCGTTCTAAATCATTACCTTGCTGCTTAACCCGATCACGTTCTGCTTTTCCAAAATAAAAACGATCGAGCATTTCACTAATCGTAGCGAATGCCTTAGCCTCACCACCAATATGATCTAAAGGAAGGATATAGAAAAAATCCTTTTGACCCTTTGTTATGAACTGTGGTGTAATTTGATTTTGTTTAATCGTTGTAATCATCGATAAAAAAGGATTAGGTAATGTTTTTCGATTAGCTATTCCAGCGCGAAATATAACTTCTTTTGCAAATACAGGGGAGATCCCAGAAAATTTATTTACAATCTGCTGATCCAATCGACCAGCATTAAAATCAATTTTCCTCAAGAATGTCTCTTCATCGACTGTAAAAGGATTTATCTTTTCCTGAGCAGGCGGAAAAACATATGTATACCCTGGTAATACAGTGCGGTGACGATTGACTGCTGGTGAAATATGTTTGATGCTATCAAGGATTGTCTGTTTTTCCGAATCCACAAGGATGATGTTACTATGTCTGCCCATAATTTCAATAATCAGTTGTTTTAAAGAAACATCACCTAATTCATTTCGGCCTTTTATATCAAAAATGATGATTCTGTCCATATCAACTTGACGAATGTTTTCGATGATACTGCCTTCTAGATGTTTGCGGAGTAACATACAAAACATCGGCGGCTCATGTGGGTTATCATATAGTTCATTTGTTACATGGATCCGGGCATAACTTGGGTGTGCTGAAAGTAGTAGTTTATGATTCTTTCCATTTGCACGAACCTGAAAGATAAGTTCATTTTTATATGGTTGATAGATTTTTGAAATCCTACCACTATCTAATGTTTTTTGTAATTCATTCACAATTGCATGTGTGAAGATTCCATCGAATGTCATATGTGTTTCCTCTTTTCCATAACAATAGAAGACAAGGTCTTCTAGTTCCTCTTCAATGTTATTGTACCAATAAATAGGTAACTTAGAAAAAGTATAGCATTTTTTTGGACGAGACTGAATAAGCTTTCATAGATAGAATTTACTTCATCAGAAGTGCGCCACTTCTGATGAAGTAATTCAGCCTCCGGCGGATGCCACGATTTTTCAAAGGTAATTTTTCGAGCATAAGATCAAAGACTAAGATCGCCACGTCCTTTGGCAACGTCTTTGTGACCCACATCGTGTGGGCCTAAAAATCGGGCGGCAAATACGCCAAGGCGCATTTGATTATGATTTAATGTGAGGGGTGTGTAAAAGACGGATGAAGTGGTATGAGCTTAGATCAGAAGAGGTCGAAAAAAAAGTTAATACAAGCCTTTCTCATGGTCTTTCCGACCAAGAAGTAAAGCAGCGACAAAAGCAATTTGGATATAATGAATTGAAGGAAGCCGAACGCCCTTCAGCAATTTTGCTTTTCTTAGCTCAGTTTAAGGACTTTATGGTTCTTGTATTACTTGCTGCAACCTTGATTTCCGGGTTGTTAGGGGAATACATTGATGCTATCGCAATTATGGCCATTGTTTTAATTAATGGATTTTTAGGTTTTTTCCAAGAACGAAAAGCAGAAAAATCGCTTCAAGCCTTAAAGGAACTCTCTGCACCACAGGTGAATGTTTTTCGAAGTAATGAATGGGGTCGTGTTCTTTCAAAGGAACTTGTTATAGGGGATATCATTAAATTCACCAGTGGTGACCGTATTGGTGCGGATGTACGTTTAATTGATGTGAAAAGCTTAGAAATTGAAGAATCCGCACTTACGGGGGAATCTGTTCCTGTTACAAAGCATGTTGAACCGATTCGTGATGGTGATGTATCACTTGGTGACCAAGAAAATATGGCATTTATGGGTACAATGGTTACACGTGGTAGTGGTGTAGGTATCGTAGTAGGAACTGGTATGAATACTGCGATGGGCCAAATTGCAGAACTCCTTCAATCAGCCGAAGCGATGATCACTCCATTGCAAAGAAGGTTGGAGCAATTAGGTAAGATTTTAATTACCGTTGCCTTAATTTTAACTCTCTTAGTTGTAGTCGTAGGTGTTATCAATGGACATGAGCTTTATGAAATGTTCTTAGCGGGAGTTTCATTGGCTGTGGCTGCAATACCTGAAGGATTGCCGGCCATCGTTACTGTTGCGCTTTCTTTAGGTGTTCAACGAATGATTAAGAAGAACGCAATTGTCCGACGCTTGCCAGCTGTTGAAACTTTGGGCTGTGCCTCGGTCATATGCTCAGATAAAACTGGAACAATGACTCAAAACAAAATGACGGTTACACATCTCTGGTCTGGTGGCAAAACTTGGTCTGTTACCGGTACAGGCTATGATATAGATGGGAAGTTTTTCTCGGGAGATAGAGAAATCAAACCTTCAGAACATAAGACTCTTCAACAATTATTAACTTTTGGAGTGTTGTGTAATAATGCATCATTAAAGCAGAAGGATGATGATATTATCCTTGATGGAGACCCGACTGAAGGAGCTTTACTTGTTGCAGGAATTAAAGCAGGACTTACAAATCAATTATTACTAGAGCAATTTGATATTGTTGAAGAGTTCCCATTTGATTCTGCACGAAAAATGATGAGTGTCATTGTAAAAGATAGAGCTGGAAATCAATTTGTTGTTACAAAGGGTGCACCAGACGTATTACTAGGTGTTAGTAAATCGGTCCTTTGGGATAATAAACAGCAGCCATTAACAGCAGGGTACGAGAATGAGATTAAGGACGCGATTGAGGACTTAGCCTCGGATGCGCTTCGTACGATTGCAGTTGGCTTTAAACAATTACGGCCTAATCAAAAGTTAGTGTCAGAAAGCGAAGCCGAAAGCGAATTAACCTTTATTGGGATTCAAGGTATGATCGATCCACCAAGACCGGAAGTAAAGGATGCAGTTAAAGAGTGTAAGGATGCTGGCATTAAGACGGTTATGATAACAGGAGACCATCTTATTACAGCAAAAGCGATTGCTACACAACTTGGCATTCTACCTCCAGGGGGTAAAGTGTTAGATGGATATGCTCTTTCAAAAATGGATGTAGAAGAGCTAGAGGAGATCGTTGATGATGTCTATGTATATGCAAGGGTGTCACCTGAACATAAATTAAAAATCGTAAAAGCCCTTCAAAGCAGGGGACATATTGTTGCAATGACAGGTGATGGTGTAAACGATGCGCCGGCGATTAAAGCATCCGATATCGGAATTGCTATGGGCATTACAGGTACAGATGTAGCAAAAGAAGCATCATCCCTAGTCTTACTTGATGATAACTTTGCGACGATTAAAGCAGCGATAAAAGAAGGCCGAAATATCTATGAAAATATTAGAAAGTTTATCCGATATTTATTAGCTTCTAATGTTGGTGAAATACTTGTTATGTTATTTGCGATGCTAATGGGCTTACCATTACCACTCGTACCAATCCAAATCCTTTGGGTTAACTTGGTAACGGATGGATTACCGGCAATGGCGCTTGGACTTGATCAACCAGAGGGGAACTTGATGAAACATGGGCCACGCCATCCAAAAGAAGGAGTTTTTGCAAGAGGATTAGGCTGGAAAATTGTCAGTCGCGGCTTTTTAATTGGGATAGCAACCCTAGCCGCCTTTATGGTTGTCTATCATAGGGACCCAAGCAATCTTGGATATGCCCAAACCATTGCATTTGCAACACTTGTAATGGCTCAACTTATTCATGTATTTGATTGTCGTAGTGAGCGGTCTATTTTCCACCGGAACCCATTCCAAAATATGTATTTAGTATGGGCGGTCATCTCATCTATCGTATTGATGTTAATTGTAATTTACTATCCACCATTACAACCGGTCTTCAAGACATTCGCAATTGAACCAAGAGATTGGCTCCTAGTTATAGGAATGTCAGCAATTCCAACATTCCTTTTAGCGGGATCATTATTAACAAGCAAGCGTTCCACAGCTCGTGCCTAAAGTGTAAGGTTTGGATTTTAGTTATAAAACTATGTTATAATTCATGAGGTAATGGAGGATACACTCTATTACCTTTTTTCTTTTTTGTTGAAATCTTTAAAAACTATTCGATTTTAATAAACAATGGTAAAATAAGTATAGAATGAAGAAATTTTATCTATAAAGTAATGTCTCTTTTATGTTAGATAGGAAGTGAAAAGATGATAGCAAGTATGACAGGTTATGGTCGTGCCAATAAGGAAATGGATGGCTACACCGTTCATGTAGAACTGAAATCTGTAAACCATCGATTCTGTGAAATCAATATAAGATTACCTAGACAACTACTGTTTCTTGAGGATAAAATAAAAAAAGCGATATTAGAGCATGTAAAAAGAGGACGCGTCGAAGTTTTTTTAAATATTGAAGGTGAAGGACTAGTCACGAAAGCAATTTCCATTGACTGGGATTTATTAGAAGAGCTCGTTACAACAACCAAAGTCATCCAAGAAAAATACCAACTTAGTGATCAAATTACTTCACAACAGCTACTTTCAAACGATAATATTCTATCTATCGAAGAGAAGGAAATGGAGAATAATGAACTGGAATCAACGGTCCTTGAGGTGATTCAAAGTGCTACACTCCAATTAAAACAAATGAGGGAAGCTGAAGGAAAGACATTAATCGAAGTGATTTTCTCTTTTCTCGACCTAGTTGTAGAAAATGTACATACTATTAAAGAATATGCACCAATTGTGGTTACTCAGTATCGGGATCGAATTGAAAAAAGGATCAAAGAATATGTGGGGAATGAATTTGATGAAAATCGTATCCTCACGGAGGTCGCTCTATTTGCGGAAAAAGCTGATATCAGTGAAGAACTGACCCGTCTCGAAAGTCATATTAGTCAGTTTAAAGAAACTGTAAGTACGAATGAACCTATTGGTCGAAAACTCGATTTTATCGTTCAAGAAATGAATAGGGAAACCAATACAATCGGTTCAAAGGCGAATGATCCTACGATTGCTAAACATGTAGTGGAGATAAAAAGTTTACTAGAGAAAATAAAAGAGCAAGTTCAAAATATTGAATAAGCTTGATTATAAAGCCATTATCACGGCAAAAATAGAGGGGTACTTATTGGGGGAGTTTACGTGCAAATCAAATTAATAAATATCGGATTCGGGAATATTGTCTCGGCCAACAGAATTATATCGATTGTGAGTCCCGAATCTGCTCCGATTAAACGAATCATTCAAGACGCTCGTGATCGAGGAATGCTCATTGATGCTACATACGGAAGAAGAACCCGTGCGGTTATGATTATGGATAGTGACCATATTATACTATCCGCGGTCCAGCCAGAGACGGTTGCACAAAGACTATCAAAAGAAGATGAGCTAACAGACGAAGGGTAGGTATTAGAACGAATGAAAGAAAGAGGTTTACTAATTGTTTTATCAGGTCCATCTGGTGTCGGGAAAGGGACTGTTCGAAAAGCTATTTTTTCTCAGCCTGATACAAAATTTCAATACTCCATTTCGATGACGACGAGAAAACCGCGCGAGGGAGAAGTAGATGGTGTAGATTACTTCTTTAAATCGAAAGAAGAGTTTGAGGAATTAATAAAAAACGACAAGCTTCTAGAATGGGCGGAATATGTAGGGAACTATTATGGAACCCCAATTGACTATGTGGAGTCAACCTTACAGGATGGTAGAGATGTCTTTCTAGAAATAGAGGTACAAGGTGCACTGCAAGTAAGAAAAGCATTCCCAGAGGGGTTATTCATTTTCTTAGCGCCGCCAAGTTTGAAGGAATTAAAGAACAGGATCGTAACGAGGGGTACTGAAACTGATGATTTAATTCTTAACAGAATGAAGGTAGCAAAAGAAGAAATTGAAATGATGGACGCTTATGATTATGTCGTTGAAAATGATCAAGTAGAACTTGCGTGCGATCGAATTAATGCAATTGTAACGGCTGAACATTGTCGAAGAGATCGAGTGTCAAGACGCTATAAAAAAATGCTGGAGGGTGATTTTTAAATGTTAAATCCATCTATTGACTCATTATTAAATAAATTAAATTCCAAGTATACACTTGTAACTGTTGCATCAAAAAGGGCAAGAGAAATGCAAGAGAAGAATAATGGAATGGTACAGAAGCCTGTATCCTTTAAATCAGTTGGTAAAGCATTAGAAGAAATTGATGCCGGTTTACTTTATTATTCGACTGATAATAAAGCCGACGTTGATACAAAACCAACAATTACTGAATAACCAAAAATAACAACCTCTCATGTAGGTTGTTATTTTTTTAAGAAATGGGGGATTCAAGTGCTAAATAAAAAAATATTACTATGCGTGAGTGGTGGGATTGCGGTATACAAGGCGGCAGCTTTGACAAGCAAGCTGACCCAAGCAGGAGCTCAAGTAAAAGTAATCATGAGCGAATCTGCTATGAAATTTGTTACTCCCTTAACATTCCAAGCTTTGTCAAGGAATGATGTTTATTTTGATACATTTGATGAAAAAAATCCGGCTGTTATTGCCCATATTGATCTTGCAGATTGGGCCGATTTAGTTGTAGTTGCACCTGCAACAGCAAATATAATCGGCAAACTCGCAAATGGAATTGCAGACAATATGATCACGACAACATTGCTTGCAAACACTGTCCCTGTATGGATAGCTCCTGCAATGAATGTCCATATGTATGATCATCCTGCTGTAAAACGAAATATCGAGATCTTAGCTCGGGATGGGTATCAATTTATTGAACCTTCTGAAGGGTATTTGGCATGTGGTTATGTTGGAAAAGGACGTCTTGAAGAGCCTGAAAAAATTGTTGAACTTATTACTGCTCATTTTTCTGAAAAACCACTACTACACGGTAAAAAGGTCTTAATAACTGCTGGGCCCACACGTGAGAAACTTGACCCTGTCCGATTCTTTACAAATCGTTCAACCGGTAAAATGGGGTATGCTCTTGCAGAGGCTGCAGGTAAAGCGGGTGCAGAAGTAACCTTGATTTCTGGACCAACTAATCTTCTGGTTCCACCTAATGTTCGAATGATTCCAGTTGAATCTGCAGAAGAGATGTTTACACAAGTGATGTCCCACTATCAACAAAGTGATATTGTCATAAAATCTGCCGCTGTTGCGGATTATCGTCCAAAGCAAGTCTATGATGGAAAAATGAAAAAGAAAACGGGTGACCTTGTCCTAGAACTAGAAAGAACAACCGATATATTAAAAACGTTAGGAGAAAAAAAGGATCATCAATTATTAATTGGGTTTGCTGCTGAAACAGATCATATAGATGAATATGCAAAACGCAAACTTACCTCGAAAAACCTTGACATGATCGTTGCAAATAATGTGACGACACAGGGGGCCGGTTTCGGTACTGATACAAATTTAGTAACTCTTTATAAGAAGGATGGAACACAAAAAGATTTGCCGATGATGACTAAACTTGAAGTTGCAAAAGCAATTCTTCAAGAAGTGAAAAAACTCTTGGATGGCGAGAAAAAATGAAAATCGCAAGCATAATCGTTGATGTTCCGGCAATGCAAACAGATAAAACCTATGATTATCTAGTTCCTGATAAATGGAAGGACATCATCGTACCTGGTATGAGGGTCGTTGTTCCATTTGGTCCCCGCAAAGTGCAGGGATTCGTTATGAGCCTATCATCTGAGGGAGAAGTGGAAAAGCTAAAGGAAATTCATTCCTTGCTTGACCTTACACCTGCCCTGAACGAGGAGCTTCTTCATATTGGGAAATGGTTAACAGAAAAAACGCTTTGTTTTACAATCTCTGCATTACAAGCGATGCTTCCATCAGCCATGCGGGCGAAATATGAAAAAGAAATAAGACTACTTGAACCTTCAACCAGAAGTGAATTGGAGCCAGCTATACAAGCTTCATTTATCCAACATGATGTGGTGAACTGGGAAGATGCGGAAAAAAATGATTTACTACATATTTACCAAAAGGATATAAAAAAAGGCCTCCTTGAAGTTGTCTACAAAGTAAAAAATCGTAGTAACAAGAAGACAATGAAGCAGGTGAAGCTTTCGATTTCAGCAGATGAAACTGAAAAAGTAATCCACGAACTACCTGCAACTGCTAAAAGACAAAAAGATGTCCTGGACTATTTTTTAAAGGACAATAAGCCAATCTTTTTAAAGGAACTTTTACAGAAGGTTGGCGTGACGGATAGCACGATTCGAACAATGGTCAAAAAGGGCCTTCTTTCAGAAAAAAATGTTGAGGTATACAGGGATCCATATGCGGACAAGCATTTTGAACAGACTACACCAATGCCACTAACAACTGAACAACAAAACGTGATATCTCCGATTCTTTCCTCAATTGAGGATGTTCTTCATAAGGTGTTTTTAATGTATGGTGTTACAGGAAGTGGGAAGACCGAGGTCTATATGCAGGCAATTGATGCAGTCTTAAAAAGAGGTAAAGAAGCGATTGTGCTTGTGCCAGAAATCTCTCTGACCCCACAAATGGTGAGTCGCTTTAAGGGCCGATTTGGTTCTCGGGTTGCCGTTATGCATAGTGGCCTAGGAATCGGAGAGAAATATGATGAATGGCGAAAGATTTACCGTAAGGAAGTTAGTGTTGTAGTTGGGGCAAGATCTGCTATTTTTGCACCGTTTGAGAATCTCGGAATCATCATTATTGATGAAGAACATGAATCAAGCTATAAACAGGAAGACAATCCAAGATATCATGCGAGAGATGTTGCTATTTTTCGTGGGCAACTCCATAACGCTCCTGTTATTTTAGGCAGTGCGACACCGACGCTTGAATCCTTCGCGCGAGCCTCAAAGAATGTTTATGAGCTTGTAACATTAAAGGAAAGAGTTAATCAAAGGCCACTACCGAGTGTTGAAATCGTCGATATGCGCGAGGAATTGCGCAATGGTAATCGCTCCATGTTTTCAGGCTCTCTATTTGAAAAATTAACAGAGCGACTTGAACGAAATGAACAATCGGTTTTATTCTTAAATAAGCGTGGACATTCCTCGTTTGTCATGTGCAGGGATTGTGGATATGTCGCAAATTGCCCACATTGTGAAATTTCGCTAACCTATCATAGGACACATCACCGTTTAAAATGCCATTATTGTGGTTACGAAACATTCATGCCTAATACTTGCCAAGAGTGTGGAAGTGAGCACATTCGCTTCTTTGGAACAGGCACTCAGAAGGTGGAAGAAGAACTTGCTAAAGTGTTACCAGAAGCAAGGGTCATTCGAATGGATGTAGATACAACAAGCCGAAAAGGTGCTCATGAGAAGTTATTAAAAGAATTTGGTGATCGAAAAGCTGATATTTTATTAGGTACACAAATGATTGCAAAAGGATTAGATTTTCCAAATGTTACATTAGTTGGTGTATTAACGGCTGATACCATGCTTAACCTGCCAGATTTTCGCTCATCCGAAAAAACGTTTCAGCTTCTGACACAAGTTAGTGGAAGAGCGGGACGTCATGAGTTGCCAGGCGAGGTTGTGATTCAGAGTTATACTCCTGAGCACTATAGTATAGAGCTCGCGAGTCATCATGATTATGACACCTTCTATCAAAATGAAATGAGAATCAGAAAAGCTCATGCCTATCCACCATATTATTATCTCGCATTAGTAACCGTGACACATCCAGAGTTAACGAAAACGGTGGATGTTGCCGAGAAGATTGCAATCTATTTACGAAAGTCCTTATCTAATCAATCCATCATCCTAGGGCCGGTAACCTCACCGATTGCTCGGATTAATAATAGATATCGATACCAATGCATGATAAAATACAAAAATGAGCCAAATCTTAATAAGCTTTTAAAAGGAATACTAGATCGTTATCAACGAGAAATTTCTCAAAACTCACTTACATTATCAATTGACTTAAACCCATATATTATGATGTAGTTTAAAGTTAAGTGAAAAGAGAGAGACTAGTAAAAAAGTAGAATGTTGGAGGAACACACTTGTCAGTATTACCAATTGTTAAATACCCTAATGAAATACTAGAGGTAGAATGTGAAAAGGTAACCACCTTTGACCGGAAATTGTCAAAACTAATTAAAGATATGTATGATACAATGCTTGAGGCGGACGGTGTTGGCTTAGCAGCCCCTCAGGTTGGCATTGCAAAACAAATCGCAATCGTTGATATCGGAGACGAGAGCGGACTTATTGAACTTATTAATCCCGTGATCCTTGAACGTAAAGGTGAACAGGTAGGTCCAGAAGGCTGTCTCAGTTTTCCGGACCTTTTTGGTGAAGTTACGCGTAATGATTACGTAAAGGTTAGAGCGCAGAACCGAAGAGGGAAAACATACATAATTGAGGCAAGAGAATTCTTGGCCCGTGCAATTCAACATGAAATCGATCATCTCCACGGTATTTTATTTACTTCGAAGGTGAACCGTTATTATGAAGAAGGAGAAATTGAAGGGTAGGTAATTACATGGAACGTATAGTATTTATGGGTACTCCAGACTTTTCAGTACCTGTTTTACGTCAAATAATAGAAGATGGATATGAAGTTGTTGCTGTTGTAACGCAACCTGATAGACCAGTTGGTAGAAAAAGAGTTTTAACCCCTCCTCCTGTTAAGGTAGAGGCATTAAAACACAATATTCCAGTCTTACAACCAAATAAAATTCGTGAAAAAGAAGAAATTGAAAAAGTTTTAAGTTATAAACCTGATTTAATTATAACTGCTGCTTTCGGACAAATTCTCCCTAATGAATTATTGGATGCACCTAAGTTTGGTTGTATTAATGTACATGCATCCTTACTTCCTGAGCTTAGAGGTGGTGCACCAATCCATTATTCAATTCTCCATGGAAAGAAAAAAACAGGTGTTACGATCATGTATATGGTTGAAAAGCTAGATGCAGGGGATATTTTAACTCAAGTTGAAATTCCAATATTAGATACAGACCATGTAGGTTCTTTACATGATAAATTAAGTGTTGCAGGTTCAAAGCTATTATCTGAAACGATACCTTTGCTTTTAGCAGGTAAAATAACACCAATTAAACAGGATGATTCTAAGGCAACATTTGCATCAAATATTAAGCGTGAACAGGAAAAGATAGACTGGACAAAAGATGGAGAGGATATATACAACCATATTCGTGGACTTCACCCTTGGCCAGTTGCTTATACTATTTTAAATGGCGATGTAATGAAAATATGGTGGGGCCAAAAGGTACCTTCCTCAACTTCTGCAAAGAGCGGAACGGTTGTTTCAATCGAAAAAGATGGGTTTATTGTTTCGACTGGGAATACTACTTTTATAAAAATCACCCAACTTCAGCCTGCCGGTAAGAAAAAGATGAGTGCAGAGCAATTCCTGATGGGGTCGACTATACAGGTGGGAACTCAGCTAGGAGACAAAAATGACGAAAACTAATGTTCGAAATGTAGCGCTTGAAATCTTATTGCAAATTGAAAAAGACCAAGCATACAGCAATCTACTTTTAAACCAAATGATAAAAAAGCATGAGGTGAAAGGAAAGGATGTAGGTTTACTTACAGAGATTGTATACGGAACAATTCAACGCCGTGAAACATTGGATTTTTATTTAGCCCCGTTTTTGAAAAAGAGTAAAAAACTCGATCAATGGGTAAAAATCTTATTAAGACTTTCCTTATATCAAATGATTTATTTAGACCGAGTACCTGAACGAGCTATCTTTTTTGAGGCAGTCGAAATCGCCAAAAAAAGAGGGCATAAAGGTACAGCTTCACTGGTGAATGGTGTATTACGTTCCATTCAACGAGAGGGCTTGCCTTCATTAGAACAAATTACTGATGAAGTTGAAAGAATAGCTATTGAAACCAGTCACCCTATCTGGCTTGTCAAACGTTGGGCCCAACAAATTGGAATAGAAGAAACCCGGAAAATGTGTGAAGTGAATTGTACCCCACCAGAGCAAACAGGACGTGTTAATAATCTGGTAACAACGAGAGAAAAGCTTATTCAAATGCTAAAAGAAGAGGATATTGAAGCTGTCGAAGGTGATGTGTCTCTTGATGCGATTAAGTCTGTTCGTGGGAATTTGGTTCATTCAAAGACCTTTAAAGAGGGATATTTTACGATCCAAGATGAAAGTTCTATGCTTGTTGCAAGAGCACTCGGTGTTGAAAAAGGTGATCAAGTCCTCGATAGCTGTGCGGCACCTGGTGGTAAAACAACACATATCGCCGAATTACTAGGAAACACGGGCAAGGTTTACTCACTTGATCTACATGAGCATAAAATAAAATTGATTAATGAAGCAGTAAAGCGTTTAGGAATTGAAAATGTTGAGACAAAAGCCCATGATAGTCGAAAAGCAAGGGAAATCTTTGAAGGTCAAATGTTTGATAAAATTCTTGTGGATGCACCGTGCTCAGGGTTTGGCGTTATAAGAAGAAAACCGGATATTAAATATACAAAATCGTTATCAGACAATCATAACCTTGCAAAAATACAGTTAGACATACTAACAGAGGTTTCATCTTTATTAAAAAAAGATGGTATACTCGTGTATAGCACATGTACAATAGATTACGAAGAAAATGAAGGTGTAATTAAAACCTTTCTAGAACAAAATCCCGATTTTATACTAGATGAATCAATACAAAATGATCTTCCTGAAATAGTGAAACCATATATTAAAAATGGACAACTTCAGCTTTATCCACATTATTTTGGTACGGATGGATTTTATATTGCAAGATTAAGAAAGCAGGTGTAATGTAATTGGAAGAAGTACAAACAACGAGAAGAAAAAAACAAAATTTACCGAGTTCAAAACCATCAATTTATTCACTTCAATTAGAGGAAATTGAAAACTGGCTCATCGAAAATGGAGAGAAGAAATTTCGTGGGAATCAGATTTTTGAATGGCTCTATATGAAGCGTGTTACAACATTTGACGAGATGACGAACCTTTCAAATTCATTAAGACAAAAGCTAGCTGAGCATTTTACAATTACGACCCTTAAAACAATCATTCAGCAAACATCAGCTGACGGTACAATGAAATTTTTATTTGAACTTCATGATGGCTATTCGATTGAAACAGTGCTTATGAGACATAGCTACGGGAACTCCATTTGTGTAACAACACAGGTTGGTTGCCGCATTGGTTGTACGTTCTGTGCTTCAACGTTAGGGGGACTTAAACGTAATTTAGAGGCTGGCGAAATTGTGGCTCAAGTTGTAAAGGTGCAAAAAGCACTAGATGAGCTAGATGAACGTGTAAGCCATTTGGTCATAATGGGTATTGGTGAGCCATTTGATAACTACGATCAAATGCTTTCATTCCTAAAAATTATAAACCATGATAAAGGCTTAAATATTGGTGCTCGTCACATTACCGTTTCAACAAGTGGAATCATTCCAAAAATCTATAAGTTTGCAGATGAAAAATTACAAATAAATTTTGCAATCTCTTTACATGCACCTAATACTGAAATTAGAAGTAAGTTAATGCCGATTAATCGTGCATATAAACTACCTGATTTAATGGAAGCTGTACGTTATTATATTGATAAAACAGGGAGAAGAATTAGCTTTGAATATGGGTTGTTTGGTGGAGTCAATGATCAAGTTGAACATGCTGAAGAACTAGCAGAGCTACTAAAAGGAATTAAGTGTCATGTGAATTTAATTCCAGTCAATTATGTTCCTGAGCGCGATTATGTTCGAACACCGCGAGAGCAAATCTTTGAATTTGAAAAGACATTAAAGAAGCATGGTGTGAATGTGACAATTCGACGTGAACAAGGTCATGATATTGATGCGGCCTGTGGTCAATTACGTGCAAAGGAGCGTAAAGAGGAGACGAGGTGAACATATGAGGTCGTTCTTTTTGACAAACCGGGGAAAAGTAAGACAAATCAATGAGGATAGCTGTGGTGTATACCATAACAAAGCAGGACAAGTATTAGCTGTAGTGGCTGATGGCATGGGTGGTCACCGAGCTGGTGATGTTGCGAGTAGTATGACAACATCCCAGCTACGGTCTTATTGGGAGCAAGTTGACAAGATCGCGACATCAGAATCAGCAGAAAAGTGGTTAAAAGAGCATATTTCCAAAATAAATTTAAACCTGTATACACATTCACAGGAAAATGATGAATGCAAAGGTATGGGAACGACTGTTGTAGCTGCTATTTGTACAGAGTTGTTCTCAACTGTAGCTCATATTGGAGATAGCCGCTGTTATGTTCTAAACAGTCATGGGTTCCAACAAATTACCGAGGATCATTCATTAGTCAACGAACTTGTTCGTTCTGGCCATATTTCGAAGGAAGATGCAGAGCATCATCCACGTAAAAATGTCGTTTTACGTGCGTTAGGAACAGAAACACATGTGCAAATGGATCTGAAAACCCTTATTTTAGATGAAGGGGACATGCTTTTAATTTGCTCTGATGGGTTATCTAATAAAGTATCCGAGGCTGAATTAAAAAGCATTCTAGAAAGTGACGAACGTATTGAAAACAAGAGTGAACAACTTATCCAATTAGCCAATGATAATGGTGGAGAAGATAATATCACACTCGTAATCGTCGATTACACACCTGAAAGTGAGGGAGAATAACCCTATGCTTATTGGAAGACGATTAAGTGGTCGATATAAAATTCTCGAGGTTATTGGTGGAGGCGGAATGGCCAATGTCTATTTAGCGCGAGATGTTATTCTTGAAAGAGACGTAGCCATTAAGGTACTTCGGTTAGATTTCTCCAATGATGAAGAATTTATCAAACGATTTAGAAGAGAAGCGCATGCGGCTACAAGCTTGGCACACCCAAATATTGTAAGTATCTATGATGTTGGTGAAGAAGAGGACATTTATTATATTGTAATGGAATATGTTCCTGGCCAAACTTTGAAACAATACATACAACGAAATGCACCGCTTCATCCAAAAGAAGCGATTAATATTATGTTGCAGTTGACATCTGCAATCACACATGCCCATCAAAATCAAATTGTTCACCGTGATATCAAACCACAAAATATTTTAATTGATCACGATGGAACCGTTAAGGTAACAGATTTTGGGATAGCAGTGGCGCTAAGTTCAACAACAATAACTCAAACAAACTCTGTACTTGGTTCGGTTCATTATTTATCACCAGAACAAGCGCGGGGTGGAATGTCTACTAGAAAGTCAGATATTTACTCACTAGGTATCGTGATGTTTGAATTATTGACAGGTCGAGTACCTTTTGAAGGTGAATCAGCGGTATCTATCGCCTTAAAGCATCTTCAATCAGATACCCCATCACCAAAAAGATGGAATGCGACCATACCACAGAGTGTTGAGAATGTTATTTTAAAGGCAACTGCAAAAGATCCATTTCATCGATATGATTCTGTTGAAGAGATGGAAGAGGATTTGCAAACTGCGTTATTTCCAAATCGATTAAATGAAGAAAAATTCGTGATACCTGATATGGATGATGAAGTTACAAAGGCGATTCCAATCATTAAGGATAATGGTCCATTAACAAGTGCTGAAACAATGGTGAGAGATTCTCAAAAGAACTCTAAATCAGTTGATCAGGACGAACCAAAACCAAAGAAAAAGAAGAAAAAGAAAAATAAGCTTTTAGTTTCTCTTGCCATCATCTTTTTCTTAATTCTTGCCGCTGGAGTTGCTGCAGTAACAATTTTTCCAGCCTTGTTTTTACCGAAGGATGTCGAAGTTCCAGATGTTTCAAACATGACTTACGATCGAGCCGTTAACAAATTGAAGGAAGCCGGATTTACGATTGGTGACACGATTGAAATTAGTGACCAAGAAGTAGAAGAAGGCTATATTGTTCGTACTGATCCTGAAGCAGGAGATTCGGTTAAGGAAGGCGCCACTATTGATTTATATGAAAGTACTGGTAAAAAGAAAGTGGCTTTTAAGGATTATGTCGGTAAGGATTTCGAGGAAGTAAAAGAGAAATTAATTAATAAAGAAAAATATTTAGCTGTGTTTTCAGAAGAAGAATTTTCTGATAGTGCCCCAGGAACAATTCTTAGCCAATCAATTGATGAAGGAGAAGAGGTTGTACCAGAAGAAACAGAAGTAACTTTTACGATTAGTAAGGGACTTGAAACTATTAAACTTGCTGATTTAACAAAATACCCTGCAAATGCACTCGCTGAATATGCGAATAGGACTGGTTTGAATATTGACTCTGCTGAGGAGCAATACTCGGATGAAATTTCTGCTGGCCAGGCGATTTCTCAAACTCCTGCAGCAGGTACTGAATTAACAAAGGGTGACAAGGTAAAAGTAATTATGTCAAAAGGTCCTGAGCCCAAGGAGCCCAAAGAAGTAAAACACCCGATAACGATTGATTATACGCCGGATGAAGAGGAAAGCCCGCAGTTAGTGGAAATTTATATTGGGGATGCGAATAATAACATCAACAATGTTTATGATGATTTTGAGCTCAAGGAAAAACGTTCAATTGAACTTACCTTTGTGATTAACCCAGGTGAAACTGCCGAATACATGGTTTTAATAAATGGAGTATTAGATCAGCGAGATAAAATTCCGTATCCAGAACAATAGGCGTCAACAGGTAGATGGGATTTTAATCTGCCTGACATATGTCGTGACGAATGAAATGAAACAAGGAGTGAAACTATGCCAGAAGGCAAAATTATTAAAGCATTAAGCGGATTTTATTATGTCCAAGGTGAAAACAGTGAACTGATTCAATGTCGTGGTAGAGGGGTATTTCGTAAAAATAAAATTACTCCATTGGTGGGAGACCATGTTGTTTTTCAAGCAGAAAACGAAACAGATGGGTATATTTTAGAAGTATTAGAACGGAAAAATGAATTAGTAAGGCCACCTATTGCTAATGTTGATCAAGCTATCTTGGTATTTTCAGCAATTAAACCCGATTTCAGTCCATTGTTGTTAGATCGCTTTCTTGTTTTAGTTGAATCCAACGATATAAAACCTATTATTTGTATTAGTAAAACGGATTTAATTTCCGATGAGTTGTTACAGGAGATCCGGGAGTATGCAGATATCTATCGGGAAATTGGCTATCATGTCCTGTTAACTTCAACGAAGGAACGTGAAGGTCTGGATCAGCTTCTGCCTCTACTGGATAATCAAATTTCAGTTTTCGCGGGGCAATCAGGGGTTGGAAAATCTTCATTATTGAATACGCTACGACCGGATCTTGAATTGAAAACGGATGAAATTTCATCATCTTTAGGTCGAGGAAAGCACACAACTAGACATGTTGAATTAATTGAGGTGGGTAGTGGCCTTGTCGCAGATACGCCGGGTTTTAGTTCGTTGGAATTTTTGACAATCGAATTAGATGAACTTTCATACTGCTTTCCGGAAATTTATGATGCAGGAGCAAATTGTAAGTTTCGAGGATGCACCCATATTTCTGAGCCGAAATGCGCTGTTAGACAGGGTATAGAGGAAGGGAGTATTGCTAAGTTCCGATATGACCATTATGTGAGTTTTTTTGAAGAAATCAAGGATAGAAAGCCGAGGTACTAAGGATGATCAAAATTGCACCATCCATTCTTTCAGCTGATTTTGCAAAGCTTGGAGAAGAGATTAGGGATGTTGAAAATGGAGGAGCAGACTATATTCATGTGGATGTCATGGATGGTCACTTTGTTCCTAATATTACAATTGGTCCATTAATTGTAGAAGCAATTCGACCAATTACTAAACTGCCATTGGATGTTCATTTAATGATTGAAAACCCTGATCAATACATTTCTGCTTTTGCTAACGCAGGAGCTGACATTATAACGGTACATGTCGAGGCATGCCCTCATCTTCATCGTACCATTCAATTAATTAAATCTCATGGCGTAAAAGCTGGAGTTGTATTAAATCCTGCAACTCCTGTAGATACAATTAAGCATATTATTGAGGATATTGATTTAGTGTTACTAATGACAGTGAACCCTGGATTCGGAGGGCAAAAATTCATTCATTCCGTGCTTCCTAAGATTGAGGAAGTTGCCAGGATGGTGAAAGAAAAAAACTTGAATGTTGAAATTGAAGTTGACGGAGGAGTCAATGAAGAAACAGCAAGGCTTTGTGTCGAGGCTGGTGCTAATGTCTTAGTTGCTGGATCAGCTGTATACAATCAAGTGGATCGGAAAGCAGCAATTGAAAAAATCCGTAATATGTAAAAAAGAGCAGAATGTCTGCTCTTTTTTTTCATACTTTTTTAACGAGGCATACTATGTTTTCGAAATGAAAAAATAGATTGAATTGTACTTTTTTTTATCAAAAGGGCATATGAATGTTTTAAGTAGGATAAAAGAAATTGCTTTTATTTATATGTATGTACTATGGTACTATTTTTTTTCATTTGAATAATATTATAAAGTAGACTGTATGAATTCAATGAAAGTACGTGGATATTTGCATTGAGGAGGGAAAGTATGAAATTTTATACGATTAAGTTGCCAAAGTTCTTAGGTGGTATCGTTCGTGCCATGTTAGGATCATTTAAAAAAGGATAAAAGAGGCACCGCCCTTAGGTGCCTTTTTTTGTGGCAAAAATTATAGCTCTTACACATTTGTAAGAGCTAAAGGTCTTTCTTTATTACACGCGTTCTACTTTACCAGATTTTAATGCTCTTGCAGAAACATATACGCGTTTTGGTTTACCGTCAACTAAAATACGAACTTTTTGTAAGTTAGCTCCCCATTTACGTTTTGAAGCGTTCATTGCATGGGAACGAGCATTACCAGTAGTAGTTTTTCTACCTGTGATTACACATTTACGTGCCATTCTATTTCCCTCCTTACTTGCACAGCAACAATCATACATATCGCTTTCTTCATAGAAATACTTATATAATTTATCATACAAAATCGGATATTGCAATACTTCTTAACGTGGGTTTAAAGGAAAAATACTTGTCAAGACATAGAATTTCGGTAAAGCTATATAATAAAAGGTAATGAATACATGAACCAACCTGATGAATTACTTTAAAAATCTGTAATGTTATAGTAAAATGACTGTAGCCAAGGTGAACAATTATAAAGGGGGAACTGACATGTCCATCGAATTAAAAACGAAATACGGACAAATTGATATATCGAACGATGTAATTGCAACAGTTGCAGGAGGAGCTGCTATCGATTGTTATGGAATCGTTGGAATGGCGTCTCGAAAGCAAATTAAAGATGGTATTACTGAGCTTTTACGCAAAGAAAATTTTGCCCGTGGTATTGTTGTTCGTCAAGAAAATGACGAAGTACATATCGACATGTACATAATCGTAAGTTATGGCACGAAAATTTCTGAGGTTGCCCACAATGTTCAATCAAAGGTGAAATATACATTAGACCAAACAGTAGGACTTGCTGTTAGTTCGGTTAATATTTACGTGCAAGGAGTTCGTGTAACGAACCCATAAGAAGGAGGAACTTTGAGTGTCAATTACTACATTAGATGGAAAACGTTTTGCGAAAATGGTGTTATTAGGTGCTACTCACTTATCTAATAACGCAAAGATGGTAGATGCACTAAACGTTTTCCCTGTCCCAGATGGTGATACAGGAACGAACATGAATCTTTCCATGACATCTGGTGCAAAGGAAGTAAAAAATAATGTTACCCCACATATCGGGAAGGTCGGTGCATCCCTAGCGCGCGGATTATTAATGGGTGCACGAGGTAACTCAGGTGTTATCCTTTCTCAGCTCTTCAGAGGTTTTTCTAAGGCAATTGAGCAGAAGGAGACTTTAACTGCCGCTGAATTTGCCCATGCATTTGAAAATGGTGTAGAAACGGCTTATAAAGCAGTTATGAAACCTGTTGAGGGGACGATTCTAACAGTTGCTAAGGATGCTGCGAAACGTGCGGTTGATGTAGCAAAAAATGAAACTGACATCATTATCGTGATGGAAGAATTAGTGAAAGAAGCAAAAGCTTCATTGGATCGTACACCTGATCTGCTCCCAGTACTTAAAGAGGTTGGGGTTGTAGACAGTGGTGGTCAAGGTTTATTACTTGTTTATGAAGGTTTCCTTTCAGAACTAAAAGGTGAAACAATTGATAATATGTCCATTTCTTCACCATCAATGAACGAACTTGTTAACGCAGAACATCATAAAAGTGTTCAAAGCCATATGAATACTGAAGATATCGTGTTTGGTTACTGTACAGAATTCATGGTGAAGTTTGAAACTGAAAAAACGAGCAGAAATCCATTTGCTGAAGAAAAGTTTCGCAATGATTTAAGCAAATATGGTGATTCTTTATTAGTTATTTCAGACGATGATATCGTAAAAGTACATATTCATTCCGAACAACCGGGTGAAGTTTTATCATATGGACAACGGTATGGAAGCTTGATTAAAATGAAGATCGAAAATATGCGAGAGCAGCATACTGCAATTCTAAATGAAGATGAAACACAAACACCTGTACAAGTTAAAAGTAGTAAAGAAAAAGAAAAATTTGCAATTATCACTGTTGCAATGGGTTCAGGAATTACTGAACTCTTTAAGAGTATCGGTGCTCATGTAGTTATCGAGGGTGGACAAACGATGAATCCAAGTACGGAAGATTTTGTAAAGGCAATGGAATCGGTACATGCAGAGAACTTCATTCTTCTACCTAATAACAAAAATATTATTATGGCGGCAGAACAAGCAGCAGCTGTTGTTGAAGCAAATGTTGTTGTTGTCCCATCAAGAACAGTGCCACAAGGGATGTCTGCATTGTTGGCATTTAATCCATCCGGTGAATTGGAAGCAAATCAGTCATCCATGACAGATGCATTAAGTAATGTCAAAACGGGTCAAATCACATATGCAGTCCGTGATACAAATATAGATGGAATTGATATTTCAAAAGATGATTTCATGGGGATTGCTGAAGGTAAAATTGTTGTTACAGATAAAGATAAGCTGAAAGCGGCAAAAGATCTTTTAGCAAAAATCATTTCTGCTGAGGAGGATGAAATTGTTACCATCATATATGGACAAGATGCCTCAGAAGATGATGTGAATGCAATTGTCGAATATCTTGAGGATGAGTTTGAAGATATCGAAGTTGAAGTGCATAATGGTGAACAACCGCTTTACGCATTTATTTTCTCAGTTGAATAAGCTATAAAATAGAAGGGATTTATCCCTTCTATTTCAATGTTTGGGGACAATTTCCTGTAGCTAAAATAGTTTTAGAGAAATAGAGTAATATGTAGGAACATAGTTTGACCTAACTCCATAATTCTATAGTATGTAAGGAGGAGATAATATGAAATATAGAAGTGTTTTTGATATTATTGGTCCGGTTATGATTGGTCCTTCAAGCTCGCATACAGCTGGGGCAGCTCGTATTGGAAGGGTTGCAAGAAGCTTATTTGGTCGTGAACCAAAATGGGCAAACATCTCCTTCTATGGATCATTTGCAGAAACATATAGAGGCCATGGAACAGATGTAGCAATTATTGGTGGTCTTCTTGATTTTGATACATTTGATGAAAGAATTAAAATTTCATTGGATATCGCCAAAGAAGCAGGCATTCAGATAAAGTTCATCGAAGAAGAAGCTGTTCCTGAACATCCTAATACAGCCAGAGTACTGATTGGTGATGATGAAGGGGAACTAGAGCTTGTAGGTATTTCCATTGGCGGGGGAAAAATTGAGATTACTGAACTAAACGGCTTTAAGCTGCGCTTATCAGGTAATCATCCGGCAATTCTTGTTGTCCACAATGATCGTTATGGTGCGATTGCAGGTGTTGCCAACGTACTTGCAAAATATGCGATCAACATTGGGCATATGGAAGTAGCTCGAAAAGAAAAAGGGATGCAAGCCCTTATGACAATTGAAGTGGATCAAAACATCGAAGGACCTGTCTTAGATGAATTATCTTCTTTACCCAATATTATTAAGGTAGCTAAGATTGTCGACTAAGTTCATTGTTAATTGGATACAAGTTTAATCGACAGGAGGATTTTATATGTTTCGTAATGTTGCTGAGTTAGTAGTGCTTGCTACTTCTAAAAATATGAAAATAGCAGAAGTGATGATTGAACAAGAGGTTGAAGTAACAGGAAAAACTCGTGAAGAAATCATCACGCAAATGGAACGAAATCTTGAAGTAATGGAAAAAGCTGTCGAGAGAGGATTGGCTGGCGTTTCGTCGCATTCCGGTTTAACAGGTGGAGATGCTGTTCTCTTACAGAATTATATACAAAAAGGAAACTTTTTAACGGGTAAAACAGTCTTGGACGCTGTTAGCAAAGCTGTTGCGACTAATGAAGTTAATGCAGCAATGGGAACGATTTGTGCGACTCCAACTGCAGGCTCTGCAGGTGTTGTACCAGGTACTTTATTTGCTGTGAAAGAAAAATTGAATCCAACTAAAGAGCAAATGGTTCAATTTTTATTTACTGCTGGTGCATTTGGATTTGTTGTTGCAAACAATGCTTCTATTTCGGGTGCTGCTGGAGGCTGTCAAGCTGAGGTTGGATCTGCTGCTGGAATGGCTGCTGCAGCGATTGTCGAGATGGCAGGTGGTACTCCACAGCAATCTGCAGAAGCAATGGCGATCACTTTAAAAAATATGCTTGGACTAGTATGTGACCCTGTGGCAGGACTTGTCGAGGTCCCTTGTGTTAAGAGGAATGCGATGGGAGCAGCGAATGCAATGGTTGCTGCAGATATGGCATTAGCAGGAGTTACAAGTCGAATCCCATGTGATGAGGTAATCGATGCGATGTATAGAATTGGTCAGACAATGCCAACGGCACTAAAAGAAACAGCGCAGGGAGGACTAGCGGCAACCCCAACAGGTCGTGCTCTAGAAGCAAAGATTTTTGGGATTTCGCTAAACAAAAGTGAATAGTCAACTCAAGCAACCTGTCACTGAAGTAAAAGGAATAGGCGAGGAGACAGGATTACAGCTTAACGAGATGCACATCTATTCCATTCTTGACCTACTTTTGTACTTTCCATATCGATTTGAAGACTATAGTCTAAGAGACCTTGCAGAGGTTAAGCATGAGGAGAAAATAACGATTGAGGGAAAAGTTCATAGTGAACCACTATTAACCTATTACAATCGTAAACGCTCGCGCTTAACTTTTAGGGTCTTAGTTGGTCGTTACCTTATTACAGCGACCTGCTTTAATCGGCCATATTACAAAAATAAAATATCGCTAAATGATACTATTACAATTTCCGGAAAATGGGATCAACATCGTCAAACAATAACCGTTAGTGAAATTGTTTTTGGTCCAATGACAAAAGACAATCGGATTGAACCGGTTTATTCAACAAAAGGGAAGATCACCGCTAAAGGAATGAAGCGGTTTATGGCACTTGCTCTTGGGCAGTTTGGTGATCAAATTGAGGACAATCTCCCAGAACAATTATTAACCACATACAAGCTCTTACCTAAGAAAGATGCTATAAAAATCATGCATCATCCATTAAGCCATCAAGATTTAAAACAGGCTAGAAGACGCTTTGTGTATGAGGAGTTTCTCCTTTTTCAGCTGAAGATGCAGGCACTTAGGAAATTTGAACGGGAACAAACGATGGGTTCAGCAATGGACTTTCAGATAGACAAATTAGAAGGATTCATGAAGGCACTGCCATTTCCTTTAACAAATGCCCAAAATCGGGTTGTTACTGAAATTATCAATGATCTCCGCTCTCCATATCGAATGAATCGCTTGCTACAAGGTGATGTAGGTTCAGGTAAGACGGTTGTTGCAGCTATTTCATTATATGCCGCAATCCTTTCAGGGTATCAGGGAGCATTAATGGTACCAACAGAGATTTTAGCGGAACAGCATTCACATTCGTTAATGGGGTTATTTTCCGAGTACGGGTTAAATATTCAACTGTTAACAAGCTCTGTCAAGGGGAAACGAAGAAGAGAAATCCTCGAGCAGCTTAAAGTTGGTGAAGTTGATATTTTAGTTGGTACTCATGCTCTAATTCAAGATGAAGTTAACTTCCATAAGCTTGGACTGGTAATTACAGATGAACAGCATCGCTTTGGTGTTGAACAGCGCAGGATTTTGCGGGAAAAAGGTGAAAATCCTGATGTGCTTTTTATGACTGCAACACCAATTCCAAGAACTCTTGCGATTACTGTTTTTGGCGAAATGGATGTCTCGGTAATCGATGAGATGCCAGCGGGAAGGAAAAAAATTGAAACATATTGGGTGAAGCATGAGTTACTAGAACGGATATTGGTGTTTATCGAAAAAGAGCTTGCTAAAGGTAGACAAGCCTATGTAATTTGCCCTCTGATTGAGGAATCAGATAAGCTCGATGTACAAAATGCAATTGATGTTCATTCAATGCTTTCATTTCATTTTCAAAACAAAGCAAAGGTCGGTTTAATGCATGGTCGATTGTCCGCAGACGAAAAAGAGGATGTAATGAGACAATTTAGTGAAAATGAAGTTCAAATTCTAGTTTCGACAACAGTAGTTGAAGTTGGTGTGAACGTTCCCAATGCGACTTTGATGGTGATTTATGATGCAGAACGATTTGGACTATCTCAACTTCACCAATTGCGTGGACGTGTCGGACGGGGAAGTGAACAGTCTTATTGTATCCTTCTTGCTGATCCAAAATCTGAAGTGGGAAAAGAACGAATGCGGATCATGACGGAAACAAATGACGGCTTTGTCTTATCAGAAAAAGATTTAGAACTTCGTGGACCAGGTGACTTCTTTGGACGAAAACAAAGTGGTGTTCCCGAATTTAAAGTTGCGGATATGGTCCACGATTACCGCACCCTAGAGGTCGCGAGAAATGATGCTACTAAACTCATAAATTCTCATGTGTTTTGGAAAGACCAATCATACAAACACCTTAGGGAGGATTTATTACAATCCGGTATTTTAGATGGTGAAAAACTTGATTAAAACCCATTTCGTTTAGGGCAGCTTGTGAGGAGGATTTCTTCTTGCAATCTGCTTTTTTTAATTATATACTAACTATTAGTACCTAGTCTTAAGAGTGCGGACGGTGTGTTTTTAAATGAGAAAGAGTAAAAAAGAACGGCAACAACTACTGCAGGAAACGATCCAGGTAAATCCATTTATAACTGATGAAGACTTAGCGGAAAAGTTCATGGTAAGTGTTCAAACAATTCGATTGGACCGATTAGAACTATCAATTCCTGAACTACGTGAGCGAATCAAGAATGTTGCTGAAAAAAAATTAGAAGATGAAGTTAAAGCTTTACCAATTGACGAGGTTATTGGTGAGATTATTGATATTGAATTAGATGAGAATGCAATTTCTATCTTTGATGTAACACAGGAGCATGTATTTAAACGTAACCATATAGCTCGTGGACATCATCTCTTTGCCCAAGCAAATTCACTAGCAGTTGCTGTCATTAATGATGAGTTAGCACTTACGGCAAAAGCGAATATTCGTTTTACCCGACAAGTAAAACTAGGCGAGCGTGTCGTCGCGAAAGCAAAAGTGAACGGTTCTGAGGAAAAAGGGAGAACTATCGTAGATGTAAATAGCTATGTCGGAAATGAACTGGTGTTTTCCGGTGAATTTACGATGTATCGTTCTAATAAACAAGTAAAAATTGATTCATAATAGAGAACAAACTCAGGTATTGAGCATCGGACTACCTAAAAGCAAACAAAAGGAATGATACAAAGATGAAACTTGCAATTGATGCAATGGGTGGAGATCATGCCCCGGAGGAAATTGTAAAGGGAACAATAACCGCTTTAAAGCATTATAAAGACCTTGAAGTTACTCTAATTGGTGATGAAGTAAAAATTCGCAAATACTTAACTGAAGATGAAAGAATCACAATTATACATACAACAGAAGTAATTGAAGGTACGGATGAACCTGTAAGGGCTGTTAGAAGAAAAAAGAACGCATCGATGGTTTTAATGGCGAAAGAGGTTAGTGAGGGACGTGCAGATGCCTGTATTTCTGCAGGAAATACTGGGGCATTAATGACTGCTGGACTCTTTATCGTTGGCCGAATTGAGGGAATTGATCGACCAGCTTTAGCACCGACTTTACCAACTCTAGATAAAAAGGGATTCCTCATGCTTGATGTTGGTGCAAACGTTGATGCAAAGCCTGAGCACTTGCTTCAATATGCGATTATGGGCTCCATCTATTCTGAAAAGGTACGTGGAGTTGCAAATCCTAGAGTAGGCCTATTAAATGTCGGTACAGAAGATAAAAAAGGGAATGAATTAACGAAACATGCATTTGAAATGATGAAAGCTACAAATCTTAATTTCGTTGGAAACGTAGAGGCAAGAGATCTGCTTGATGGAGTTGCTGATGTTGTTGTTACAGATGGATTTACAGGCAACGTGGCTTTAAAGACAATTGAAGGTACTGCACTTTCCATGTTTAAAATGTTGAAAACAGCTTTTACAAGCAATCTAAAAAGTAAAATAGCTGCTGGTCTATTAATGCCAGAATTAAAGGTATTAAAAAAGACATTAGATTACTCAGAATACGGAGGAGCAGGATTATTTGGATTAAAGGCTCCTGTTATTAAAGCACATGGTTCTTCAGATGCAAATGGTTTATTTAGTGCCATCCGTCAAACCTATGAAATGGTAGAAAAAGATGTAGCTGGAACAATACGTAAAACATTAGAGGATATGAATCCTACAGTAGACGAATAGGGGGAATAGAGAATGAGTAAGATTGCATTCGTTTTTCCAGGACAAGGTTCTCAGACCGTGGGGATGGGGAAGGAATTAGCAGATTCTTCAGAAACGGCTCAAAATATTTTTACTAGAGCAGACAGAGCACTAGGAGAGGAACTGTCCTCACTTATCTTTAATGGACCACAGGAAAAATTAACACTGACTACTAATGCTCAACCATCTCTTTTAACGACGAGTATAGCGATTCTTGAAAAATTCAAGCAAGCAAATCTAACACCTGAGTACGTAGCGGGACATAGTCTTGGTGAGTATACGGCATTAGTAGCTGCTGGCGCTCTGAGCTTTGAAGATGCTGTTCGTACAGTACGCAAACGTGGCGAATTTATGGAGGAAGCTGTACCTGCTGGCCAAGGCACAATGGCAGCAATCTTAGGGATGAGTAGTGATGACTTACACGCTGTAACCGAAGAGATATCTGGTTTGGGTCATCCAGTACAGCTGGCGAATATTAATTGTCCTGGCCAGATTGTTATTTCAGGTTCTACCGAAGGAGTAAAAAGAGCTTGTGAATTAGCAAAGGAAAAAGGAGCAAAACGTGCGATTCCACTTGAAGTAAGTGGACCGTTTCATTCATCATTAATGGAGCCTGCCGCTGAAAAATTACGCTCCGTATTGGATCAAATTGAGATTATTGATGCATCTGTTCCAGTAGTGGCTAATGTAAATGCGGAAGAAATGACTTCGGCTGAACAAATAAAAGAAAATCTAGTAAAGCAATTATATTCACCTGTTTTATGGGAAAATTCTGTTCAATATATGCTTGACCAAGGCGTAGATACTTTTATCGAAATTGGCCCTGGAAAAGTTCTTTCTGGTTTAATTAAGAAAGTAAATCGCAGAGTAACAACATATGCAATTAGTGATACAGAAACACTCGAAGCAACAATTCGTGCTTTAAAGGGGGGAAATTAGGATGTTAAATGGCAAAGTAGCATTGGTTACCGGTGCTTCACGTGGAATAGGCCGAACAATTGCAATTGAGTTGGCAAAAGCAGGTGCAAAAGTTGCGGTAAACTATTCTGGTAGTGAACAAAAAGCAAACGAAGTTGTTGATGAGATTAAAGCATTAGGTCAAGAAGCATTTGCGATTCAAGCGAATGTGTCAGATGCAGATTCGGTGACAAATATGGTCAAAGAAGTTATCTCCACTTTCGGCAGTCTTGATATTCTCGTTAATAACGCAGGAATTACTAGGGATAATTTATTGATGAGAATGAAAGAGGAAGAATGGGATGATGTTATTAATATTAACCTAAAAGGTGTATTTCTAAGCACGAAAGCAGTCACTAGACAAATGATGAAGCAGCGTTCTGGAAAAATAATTAATATAGCTTCAATCGTGGGTGTTAGTGGAAATCCTGGACAAGCTAACTATGTTGCTGCAAAGGCTGGTGTAATTGGGTTAACTAAAACAGCCGCTAAGGAATTAGCTAGCCGTAATATTACGGTGAACGCTGTAGCGCCAGGATTTATTACGACTGATATGACAGATAAGCTTCCTGAAGACGTTAAAAATGAAATGTTAAAACTAATTCCTCTAAATAGATTTGGTGAAACTACCGATATCGCTGGAGTTGTTCTATTCCTTGCATCAGATAATAGCAATTATATGACAGGTCAAACCTTGCATATTGACGGTGGAATGGTAATGTAATTAAAGAGCCCCATGGCTATTTTTGCTAGGGTAAAAGGTATAACGAATATTACTGAGATGAAGAAAGGCTCTTGCGCTTTTCTAGTAAAACAAAATATAATACCTTGAGGGGAGGTGAATGGAAATGGCAGATGTGTTTGAGAGAATTACAAAAATCGTGGTTGACCGCTTAGGTGTTGAGGAATCAGCAGTAACTTTAGAGGCTTCTTTTAAAGATGATCTTGGAGCGGATTCACTAGACGTAGTTGAACTTGTTATGGAACTTGAAGATGAGTTTGACATGGAAATTTCAGATGATGAGGCTGAAAAAATTGCTACAGTTGGTGACGCTGTAAATTACATAAAAAGCCAGCTATAATATTTCTTAGAATGTAAGTCCCGTTAATTAAACGGGGCTTTCTCCTTGGAGGTTCATAAGGTGAAGCGGATAAATAAAGACAAAGGTAATAAATTCGCTCTAAAATTCAAAGCTTTTCAGGAGCGACTTGGAATTCAGTTTCATGATGAAGGATTACTTATTCAAGCATTTACACATTCATCTTATGTGAATGAGCATCGAAAAAAGCCTCACGAAGACAATGAACGGCTTGAATTTTTAGGTGATGCTGTTTTAGAACTAACCATTTCCAAATTCCTTTTTAAAAAGTTTCCAATCATGAGTGAAGGTGAGTTAACAAAGATGCGGGCGGCAATAGTTTGTGAGCCATCATTAGTAACCTTTGCGAATGAATTAAAATTTGGGGAACTTGTTTTACTAGGAAAAGGAGAAGAAATGACGGGTGGTAGAGAGCGACCAGCCTTACTTGCTGATGTATTTGAGGCATTTATTGGAGCACTTTATCTTGATCATGGCTTAGAGGTTGTCAACCAGTTTTTAGATAAAACAGTCATACCTAAAATTAATGCGGGTGCTTTTTCTCATGTGATGGATTTTAAGAGTCAACTACAAGAACTTGTCCAACGGGATGGAACTGGAGTTATCGAATATAAGGTTCTCCAAGAAAAAGGGCCAGCCCATAGTCGTGAATTCGTTTCACGCGTTTCTTTAAATGGCGAGGAACTTGGAATAGGCACAGGAAGATCGAAAAAAGAAGCTGAACAGCATGCGGCAGAAATTGCCTTAATAAAGCTGAAGAACAAACAAAAATAAGTAGCGTACCCCACGATATCGTGGGGTTATATTTTTGCCTATACAAGTATGGATAGAAAAAGTAATCCAATAAAATACTTGTTTATGATAAAATATGTAGGACTTTAAATTGTAATTGAGGGGGAAGTTTATGTTCCTCAAACGTTTAGATATAGTAGGATTTAAATCGTTTGCTGAAAGAATTGCAGTAGATTTTGTACCTGGGGTTACGGCGGTCGTTGGACCAAATGGTAGTGGTAAAAGTAACATTACTGATGGTATACGATGGGTTCTCGGAGAACAGTCAGCAAAATCATTGCGTGGGTCGAAAATGGAAGATATCATTTTCGCAGGAAGTGATAGTCGCAAAGCACTAAATGTGGCTGAAGTAACATTAACGTTGGATAATGAAGATCAATTTTTACCAATCGATTATCATGAAGTGAGTATAACTCGTCGTGTATACCGGTCTGGTGAAAGTGAGTTTTTAATAAATAAACAAGCATGTCGTTTAAAAGATATTGTTGATTTATTAATGGATTCTGGACTTGGCCGTGAAGCTTTTTCAATCATCAGTCAAGGAAAAGTAGAAGAAATTTTAAGCAGTAAAGCGGAAGAACGACGAAGCATTTTTGAAGAAGCAGCAGGGGTGTTAAAATACAAAACCCGTAAAAAGAAAGCAGAATATAAGCTTGCTGAAACACAGGAAAATTTAAATCGTGTTAACGACATCATTCATGAGCTTGAATCACAAATAGAGCCACTGCAAATCCAGTCTTCGGTTGCGAAAGATTATCTTGAAAAAAAGAAAGAGCTAGAAACAATTGAAGTTGGCTTAACTGTTTATGAAATTGAAGATCTTCATGAAAAATGGGTGAAGCTATCTAAGCTTGTCGAAGAGCATAAAGCCCAAGAACTTTCTTTAAACACAAAACTCCAAGGCAAGGAAGCCAAAATTGAAGAACTACGAACTGGAATTGAAGCGGCTGATTCATCAATTCATGAACTTCAACAACTCCTATTAAGGACAAGTGAAGAGCTTGAAAAATTAGAAGGTCGCAAAGAAGTTTTAAAAGAACGTAAAAAAAATGCATCGCAAAACAAAGGGCAGCTTGAAAATTCAATTCTTGAACTTTCACAAAAGCTGGAGACCCTAAAAGAAAGTAAACAAACAGAGCAGCAAGAGCTTTCGAAGCTAATTGAAGAAGTTAAAGTACTTGGGCAGCAGTTAAAAGAAAAACAAACGTTACTTGCTTCGTATGACCAAAATATTGAAGAGAAAATTGAGAATTTGAAGAGCGATTTTTTTGAGTTGCTTAATAAACAGGCTTCTTATCGAAATGAAATTGGCTATATTAAGGAGCAACTTTCACAGCAGGAAGCGAAAGTAACCCGTTTAGATGAGTCAAATCAAAAATATTTAGTAGAGCGCAAAGAAATTCTTGATGAAAAAGTACGTCTACAAACAAAGCTCTCTGTAATCGAACAAGAGATTAATCACCAAATTGTTTCTTTTAGGGACTTACAAGCAAAGCTTGAGAATGGAAAGAAAAACTATCAGAAGCAAGAGAGCATGCTTTATCAGGCATATCAATACCTGCAACAAACGAAGTCTAGAAAAGAAATGCTTGAAGAAATGCAAGATGATTATTCTGGATTCTTCCAAGGAGTTAAGGAAGTTTTAAAAGCAAGAAATGATCAACTCGAAGGAATCGAAGGTGCGATTGCAGAATTAATTCAGGTTCCAAAAGAATATGAGACCGCTGTTGAAATCGCATTGGGTGCGGCGACACAGCATATTGTCGTGGACAATGAAAAAAATGCAAGATCTGCAATCCAGTATTTGAAGAAAAATTCGTATGGTCGAGCGACATTTTTACCGATGAATGTCATAAAAGAACGTTCTATATCTGCAACTCAACTTGTCGCAATTAAAGGACATCAAGCATTTATTGGAGTAGCTTCTGAATTAATTTCCTACGAAGGAAAATATCAATCTGTCATTTCCAATCTCTTAGGAACAATTATCATCACAAAAGATTTAAAAGGTGCGAATGAACTGGCATCGCTTGTTGGACATAGGTATCGAATTGTCACGCTTGATGGTGATGTTGTAAATCCTGGTGGTTCGATGACTGGGGGAGCTGTCAAACAAAAGTCGAATTCTTTATTAAGTAGAGGCCGTGAACTTGAGGCAATAACAACAAAATTAACGGATATGGAAGTTAAAACAACAGAACTCGAAAAAACGGTCAAAGATAACAAAAAGCTAATTGCCGAGCAAGAAGAAATGCTTGAAAAGCTCCGTCAAACAGGAGAAACATTACGCTTAAAAGAGCAAACTATTAAAGGTGAATATCGAGAAGTTGCTTTGAAAGAGCAAAATGTGAATGAGCATTTAGAGTTGTATGATGATGAGAAGCAACAATATCAACTGGATAAAGAAAAGATGACAACTCGATTAGCAGAGCTTAAGGATAAATTAGCTGCTCTTGATGAAGAGCTTCACTCTTTAGACGAGACGATTGCCCAATTGAATTCACAAAAGTCTGACCAGCAAACTTCACGTGAAACGGTACAAACAGAAATAACAGAGCAAAAGATTATTTTAGCTAGAAAAAAACAAGCACTTGAACATCAACAAGAAAAGGTGAATCGATTAGAGGAAGAGTTTAATGATGTGCATGCTAAGCATACTGACTTAAAAGAGGATTTAGCGCTTCTTGATAATGAAATGACTTCTAGTAACTCAGGTGAATTAGAGCTTGAAGAAGCAGCAAAGAAAAAATTAAATGATAAGAACGAAGCGATCCAAATGATTAGCAACAAGAGAGACCATCGCCTCCAATTACAAATGACACTTGAAGATTTAGAGCGTGAATTAAAGGAATCAAGACGACAGTATAAGCAGCTCGTAGACATACTTCAAGATGAAGAGGTAAAGGTGAATCGCTTAGATGTTGAACTTGAGAATGGTTTAACACATCTTCGTGAGGAGTATTTATTAACCTATGAGGCTGCAAAAGAACAATTTCCTCTTCAAATCGAAGTTTCCGAAGCAAGAAAGAAGGTAAAACTGATAAAGCTTGCAATTGAAGAGCTTGGTACTGTCAACCTTGGAGCAATCGACGAATATGAGAGGGTATCTGAACGCTTTACATTCTTGACAGAACAACAAAATGACCTGCAGGAAGCAAAGGATACGTTGTTCCAAGTGATTGATGAAATGGATGACGAAATGAAAAAGAGATTTGAAACTACTTTTACAAGTATTCGTTCCCATTTCGAAAAGGTTTTCCAGGCTTTATTTGGTGGTGGACGAGCAGACCTTCGTCTATCTGACCCAAATGATTTATTGAATACAGGGGTAGAAATTGTTGCTCAGCCTCCTGGGAAGAAACTACAGAACTTAGGGCTTTTATCTGGTGGGGAAAGAGCATTAACTGCAATAGCATTGCTATTTTCAATCCTTAAAGTACGTCCCGTTCCATTCTGTGTACTTGATGAGGTGGAGGCTGCACTTGATGAAGCAAATGTGTTCCGATTTGCGCAATATTTAAAGAAATTTAGCAATGAAACACAATTTATTGTTATTACTCATCGTAAAGGTACAATGGAAGAAGCTGATGTGCTATATGGGATAACGATGCAGGAATCTGGTGTTTCTAAACTTGTTTCGGTTCGACTTGAAGAATCGAAGGAATTTGTATCGCAAACATAGAACGAAAGGGGATTTACATGAGTTTCTTTAAAAAATTAAAAGACAAGATTTCAAATCAGGCAGACTCAGTAACCGAAAAATTTAAGGATGGATTATCAAAAACTCGTAATTCCTTTTCAGAGCGAGTTAATGATTTAGTTGCACGCTATCGAAAGGTTGATGAGGACTTTTTTGAAGAACTTGAAGAAATATTAATCGCTGCAGATGTTGGCGTATCTACTGTGATGGAACTTATTGATGAATTGAAGATGGAAGTCAAACGAAGAAACATTCAAGACACAAAAGACGTCCAAAGTGTGATCTCGGAGAAACTTGTTGAGATTTACCAAGGAAACGAGGAACAATCACCCAAGCTAAATATTCAGGAGGAAGGCCTTACTGTCATTTTAGTTGTGGGTGTTAACGGTGTGGGTAAAACCACATCAATTGGTAAAATTGCAAACCGCTTAAAAAATGAGGGGAAAACTGTCCTTTTAGCAGCGGGAGATACATTCCGTGCAGGTGCAATTCAGCAGCTTGAAGTTTGGGGCGACCGTGTCGGTGTAGATGTAATCAAACAATCAGAAGGTTCAGATCCAGCAGCAGTTATGTATGATGCTGTTCAAGCGGCAAAATCCCGAAATGTTGATGTGTTAATATGTGATACAGCGGGACGTCTTCAAAATAAGGTCAACCTGATGAAAGAGCTTGAAAAAGTTAAACGCGTCATTGAACGTGAATTACCAGGTGCTCCGCATGAAGTCTTACTTGTTCTTGATGCAACAACAGGACAAAACGCATTAACCCAAGCTAAAACATTCTCAGCAGCTACAGATGTAACGGGAATTGTATTAACGAAATTAGATGGTACAGCTAAAGGCGGAATCGTCCTGGCAATCCGTAATGAACTAAACATTCCTGTAAAACTGATCGGACTTGGGGAAAAAGTAGACGACCTTCAGGAATTTGATGCTAAAAACTACGTGTACGGTCTATTTGCAGACCTTGTCGAGAGTACAGAAGAATAAGTAACAATTTAGAGCCTGATTATTCAGGCTCTTTTTTTTTAGGAAGTTTGACAATTAGTATTTGATAGTAAAGTAAATTAACTTGACAACCCATTGTGAAATAGGTAAACTATTGAGTTGTAAAGGTATTTCACTTAACAAGGGGGAGATACTATGCTTGAAAAAACAACGAGAATGAATTATCTCTATGATTTCTATCAATCGTTGTTAACGCCAAAGCAAAGAAACTATATGTCTTTATATTACCTAGATGACTTTTCCCTTGGTGAAATAGCAGAGGAATATGAGATTAGTCGTCAAGCTGTCTATGATAATATCAAGCGTACAGAGACAATGCTTGAAGAGTACGAGGAAAAACTGTTACTATTTCAGAAATTTCAAGAGCGAAGAAAACTGATTACCGAGCTAAAACGACTTTCACATCAATATGATGATAGCGCAGAGCTTCAAAATGTGATACAGTTGCTTGAGAAATTAGAATAAGGGGCGGTGAAAAAATGGCATTTGAAGGATTAGCCGACCGACTGCAAGGGACACTACAGAAAATTCGCGGTAAGGGAAAAGTATCAGAATCCGATGTAAAGGAAATGATGCGAGAAGTACGTCTAGCACTACTTGAAGCTGACGTAAACTTCAAAGTTGTAAAAGATTTTGTAAAGCGTGTCAGCGAACGAGCTGTTGGACAAGAGGTAATGAAAAGTTTAACACCAGGACAACAAGTTATAAAAGTTGTTCAGCAGGAGCTTACAGCCCTTATGGGTGGTGAGCAAAGCAAAATTGCGGTTGCCAAAAGACCGCCAACCGTTATTATGATGGTTGGTTTACAGGGTGCAGGTAAAACCACAACTACTGGGAAGCTTGCCAACCTATTACGTAAAAAACACAATCGTAAACCACTTCTTGTTGCTGCAGATATCTATCGTCCAGCTGCGATTGACCAATTACAAACATTGGGAAAACAACTTAATATGCCAGTCTTTTCACTTGGCGATCAGGTAAGTCCTGTTGAAATAGCAAAACAAGCAATCGATAAGGCAAAAGAAGAGCATCATGATTATGTGTTGATCGATACAGCGGGACGTTTGCACATTGATGAAGAACTGATGGACGAGCTTAAACAAGTCAAAGAAGTGACTCAGCCTGATGAGATTTTCCTTGTTGTTGACGCAATGACAGGTCAAGATGCAGTCAATGTCGCACAAAGCTTTAATGATCTACTGGGTTTAACGGGTGTTGTTTTAACCAAGCTTGATGGGGATACCCGCGGTGGTGCAGCATTATCAGTTAAAGCTGTTACAAACACACCAATTAAATTTGTGGGTCTAGGTGAAAAATTAGATGCTCTAGAACCATTCCATCCTGAACGTATGGCTTCACGTATTTTAGGGATGGGGGATGTGCTTTCACTCATCGAAAAAGCCCAAGCTTCCGTTGATGAAGATAAAGCGAAAGAGCTAGAAAAGAAATTTAAGTCAATGTCCTTTACATTTGACGATTTCCTCGAACAGTTAGCACAGGTGCGTAAAATGGGTCCTCTTGATGAGGTTCTTGGTATGCTCCCAGGTGCTAACAAAATGAAGGGGCTGAAGAATGTTCAGGTTGATGATAAACAAATCGGTCATGTCGAGGCTATCATCCGTTCTATGACGAAGGCCGAGAGAGAACAACCTGAGATCATCAATTCGAGTCGTAAAAAGCGAATTGCAAAAGGTAGCGGTCGAACTGTTCAAGAAGTAAACCGTCTCTTAAAGCAATTTGAAGATATGAAGAAAATGATGAAGCAAATGACAAACATGACAAAAGGTAAGAAAAAAGGATTCAAATTTCCTTTTATGTAAGAAAAAAATAAGAAAAGGTACAGCTTTTTCTTGAAAAAATGTAGTAATAATAACCATTTCATTGATGTAAAGAAAAAACACTTTACAAACAGATGTGGAACAGTTAATATTATATCTTGTTGAAATATTTTCGGAGGTGCTATATAAAATGGCAGTAAAAATTCGTTTAAAACGCATGGGAGCAAAAAAATCTCCTTTCTATCGTATCGTTGTAGCTGATTCTCGTTCACCACGTGATGGACGTCAAATTGAAACAGTAGGAACTTACAACCCAGTTGTTCAACCTGCAGAAGTTAAAATTGATGAAGAATTAGCATTAAAATGGTTACAAAATGGTGCTAAACCATCTGACACAGTTCGTAACTTGTTCTCAAAACAAGGAATTATGGAGAAATTCCATAACGCAAAAAACGGTAAGTAATGGGTAACTTACAGATGAAAGAGTTAATTAAAACGATCGTACAGCCACTTGTTGATCATCCTGAAGAAGTCGAAGTCACTGAAGACTCTGACGACCGTAATATCACTTATTTGCTAAGCGTAAATAAAGATGATATGGGTAAGGTTATCGGGAAACAAGGCCGTGTTATTAAGGCGATTAGAACTGTTGTCTATGCAGCAGGAACAGGACATAATAAACGAATTCATCTAGAAATTAACGAATAATCACTAAAAGGGAGAGGGCAACCTCCCCCTTTTTTTCTATAAAAAATCATGAGGGTTGTGTGCGTGTGAAAATCATCCAAACAGTTGAAGTTAAACAAATCTTAACGGATAATAGCAAAACAAAGCTCATTGATTCATTACAAACCAATAAAGATCAACTACTTAAAGAATGCGAGCAGCTCAAGTTTGAACTAAAAAAGATGGAAAAGCTTAAGAAATTTGATTCTGCAAAAATTAACCTTTATTTCACTAATGAAATGAACCTTAGGCAAGAAAAAATCAAACAATTTGAGTTCCAAATCGAACAAATACATATGCTACCCATAGGCAGTGAAATAAAAGAAAAAGAAGTACAATCTATTATTGATATAAATGTAGGGGATAACTGGGATGAAGTAACAACTGCACGAACAATTATAATTAAAGAAGGAATAGTTGAAGAAATTCGTTAGAGGTGAAATAAATGGACAAATGGTTTAACGTCGGAAAAATTGTAAATACACATGGAATCAAAGGCGAGGTTCGCATAATTTCGAGAACGGATTTTCCTGAAGAACGTTATAAGGTTGGAAATACATTACATATCTTTATAGCAGATAAAGAACCTATAGAAGTTACAGTCCAATCGCACCGAACTCATAAAAATTTTGATCTAGTTACTTTTGAGGGCTACGACAACGTTAATGATGTGGAGAAGTTTAAAGACTCCCTAGTGAAAGTACATGAAGGTCAACTCGGTGAATTAGAGGAAGGAGAATATTACTTCCACGAAATTATTGGCTGTACTGTTGTAACAGAGGAAGGCGAAGAACTAGGTGCTATCAAAGAAATATTAACACCAGGTGCGAATGATGTGTGGGTTGTAAAAGGTGCAAAGGGTAAGGAAATATTGATTCCGTTTATTGATGATATCGTGAAAGAAATTGATATTGAAGAAAAAAGAATCACCATTCACCTCATGGAAGGATTAATCTAGCATGAAAATTGATATCTTAACCCTTTTTCCAAATATGTTTAATGGTGTACTTGGTGAATCCATTTTAAAAAAGGCACAAGAAAAAGAGAAAGTTTCATTTAGGGTCGTAAATTTTCGTGAATATGCCGATAACAAACATCAAAAAGTTGACGACTATCCTTATGGTGGTGGAGCTGGAATGGTATTAATGCCACAGCCCATCTTTGATGCCGTGGAAGACCTTACTACACAAACGGAATCAAAACCTAAAGTTATACTCTTATGCCCGCAGGGAGAAAGATTTACCCAACAGAAAGCCGAACAATTGGCAAAGGAAGATCATTTGATTTTTATTTGTGGTCACTATGAGGGCTATGATGAACGGATAAGAGAAAATCTAAGTACGGAGGAAATTTCAATTGGTGATTTTGTCTTAACTGGTGGTGAACTGGCAGCAATGGTTATCTCAGATAGTGTTGTTCGACTTTTACCAGGAGTATTAGGTAATGAGGACTCACCAGTGCTTGATTCTCATAGTACGGGATTACTAGAACACCCTCATTATACAAGACCTGCAGATTTTAGAGGCATGACTGTACCTGATGTCCTTTTATCTGGTAATCATATGCATATTGAAGAATGGCGGGAAAAAGAATCGCTTAGACGAACATATAATAGAAGGCCTGATTTACTTGAAAGCTATAAACTTTCGCCAAAGCAAGAAAAATGGTTAAAAGAAATTAAAATAGATGAAGAGTAACTATTGCAACGGTAACAGGATTATGGTAATATACTCTTTGTGACTTGGGCAAATTGTCCGTTGTCTTATTAAGATGTTCCGCTGCAATGAATGAATATTGGTAAGAGCATCTGTTGGAAGGAGTTGAAAAGACGATGCAAAACATTATTGAAGAAATCACAAAAGAACAATTAAGAACTGACCTTCCTGTTTTCCGTCCTGGAGATACAGTACGTGTACACGTTAAAGTTATCGAGGGTACTCGTGAGCGTATTCAGGTATATGAAGGTGTTGTGATTAAGCGTCGTGGTGGTGGAATTAGCGAAACTTTCACTGTTCGTAAGGTATCTTACGGAGTTGGTGTTGAACGTACATTCCCAGTGCATACACCAAAAATTGCGAAGCTTGAAGTAGTACGCCGTGGTAAAGTACGCCGTGCGAAATTATACTACTTACGCGAACTTCGTGGTAAAAAAGCACGTATTAAAGAAATTCGATAATAAACGAGAAAGGAGCTTGTATAAAATTAACAAGCTCCTTTTACATTTGCGCAAATTCTATTTATAATAGTAGGATAATACATACTCTATTCTTATATAAAAAAGCTATTTGGTAGATGAGAAAAGAACAGGTGGAGGAGCAATGATGGCCAAACAAAAAAATGAACTTTGGGAATGGATTAAAGCGCTAGCCATTGCTGTCATATTAGCAGCAGTAATCCGTTATTTTTTCTTTGCACCGATTGTAGTAGACGGGCTTTCAATGATGCCAACCTTACATCACCAAGACCGCATGATTGTGAATAAGATTGGCTATAAGGTTGGTAAACCAGATCGCTTTGACATCGTAGTCTTCCATGCAACCGTCGAAAAAGATTACATCAAGCGGATAATAGGATTACCTGGTGATCGAATTGAATATAAAAACGATATCCTCTACATTAATGATGAACCGTACGAAGAACCCTATCTTGATGAATATAAGAAAAACCTAATTGATGGACCACTTACAGATCCATTTATTTTAGAGGAAGTCCCAGAGGGTCACCTGTTTGTCATGGGGGACAATCGCCGTTACAGTAAGGACTCACGCCATATCGGCCCAGTTCCAATCAGTGAAGTCCTAGGTGAGACGAGCCTAATCTACTGGCCACTATCTGATTTTGGTATTGTAAAATAGGTTATAAGAGACAACTTCCAAAAAAATTAACCATATAAGTTGGTGAAGATATTGACAATTCAATGGTTTCCAGGCCATATGGCAAAAGCGAGAAGACAGGTTACAGAAAAACTCTCTCTCATCGATATTGTATTCGAACTTGTAGATGCTAGGATTCCCGCATCATCCCGAAACCCAATGATTGATGAAATAATTAAAAATAAACCAAGACTTCTCCTTTTGAATAAAGCAGATATGGCCGATCCAAAAGTAACAAAAGAATGGATTTCATATTATAAAGAAAATGGCATACATGCCCTTGCTATTAATTCACAAGAAGGTAATGGCATGAAGCAAATCGTTAGTGAAGCAAAAGTAATTTTAAAAGATAAATTTGACAAAATGGCTGCAAAAGGGATTCGACCACGAGCAATCCGAGCATTAATCGTAGGGATTCCGAATGTCGGTAAATCGACATTAATTAATCGCCTAGCAAAGAAAAACATTGCACAAACGGGCGACCGTCCTGGTATTACGAAAGCTCAGCAATGGATTAAGGTTGGTAAAGAGTTAGAGCTCCTTGATACACCGGGAATTCTATGGCCAAAATTCGAGGACCAAGAAGTGGGTCAAAAATTAGCAACAACTGGAGCTATTAAAGATACAATTCTAAATCTGCAGGATATTGCTGTGTATGCCCTTCGGTTTTTAGAAGAGAATTATCCTGAGAATTTAAAAGAACGTTTTGGTCTTGAAGAAATTCCAGATGATATCGTATTGCTATTTGATGAAATTGCCAAACGTCGTGGTAGCATGATGTCTGGTGGATTGGTAGACTATGATAAAACAGCTGAATTAATTATTCGAGAAATTCGAACTGAAAAATTAGGCAGGCTTACATTTGAGAAACCTTAAGGTTCGCTTTATAGCGAACCTTCATTTTTTTAAAAAGATGACGATAAAACATACATACAGCACTAGAAATTGAAGGTGAAAGCATGTCACAATTGACAATCAAAGATATCGAAAATAAATTATCCACGATACATAACGAACAAGAGCAGTTTCTAAAAGACTGTGAAAATGATTCCCGTAAAGGGGTTCAAGTTCTATTGCAACGATGGAGAAAGAAAAAAGCCGAAGAAAAGGCCTTAGAGCAACAATTTAAAGAAATGACCCAATACGAGCAAGGCCTTTATAATAAAGGGTATCGTTTTATAGCAGGTGTCGATGAAGTCGGTCGTGGCCCCTTGGCAGGACCTGTAGTTGCGGCTGCTGTCATTTTACCTCAAGACGCCTTTTTACCGGGCGTAAATGATTCAAAAAAACTAACGGAACAAAAGCGAGAAGAATTATTTCAACAAATAACAGAGTGCGCGATTTCGATCGGTATCGGGATCATACCGGCAGAAGTTATTGATGAAGTAAATATTTATCAAGCAACAAAACAAGCAATGAAAAAAGCACTTTTGGCTCTTTCTAAAAAACCCGATCAACTTTTAGTAGACGCAATGGAAATACCAATTGATATCCCACAAACGTCAATCATTAAAGGCGATTCAAAAAGTGTTTCAATAGCAGCGAGCTCAATTATTGCAAAAGTGACTAGAGACCGTTTAATGGTTCGCTTAGGTCAGGAATATCCACAATACGGGTTCGAAAAGCATATGGGATATGGTACAGCATATCATCTTGATGCGCTAAAAAAATATGGCGTTACAAGCGAACATCGACGTTCATATGCACCCATTCGAGAGTTAATAGAGGTAAAATGATGATTCCAATTCATTTAATTCAAGCAATATTTAAGAGTGGAGCAGTACAAAAGCTTCACTCTCTTTCGAATTCAAGTCAAAGAGAACAAAAAACACAGAGTTCATCCACCAACCTACCAATCTTATTATCAGCTAATACGAGTGAAATCTCTAGTACCTCTCAACATAGTCCATTACATCAAATGGACACAGTTGACCTAACATCAAATGATTTAAGCCAATTTCTTCAGCAACAATTTAACTTTCATACCCCAGATAATAAGAACATTTCACTTCGGATGTCTGGTAGGAAGAAAAATGGGGAAATTGACTCTGATTTTTGTCGTCTACTTTTTTCGCTAGAACTCAAAAATTTAAATGAAGTAGTCATTGATGTTAAGGTTCAAAATCGCATTTTATCACTAGTCATCTATAATCAATCAGAAGGAATTGAGTCGATAGTTAGTGATTTGAAATCAACACTGCAAACTAATTTGGAACCATTAGGGTATCAGCTTTCATCTGTAAAAATATGTAACCCGATAGACAGGGAAAAAGTGATTAGTCAAACTGACTCAACTAAGGTTCATGAAAGAGTAGATTTGAAAATATGAAAAAAATACAAAAGAACAAAGTGAAAATGGCTGTTGCCTTATCATACAACGAAAAAATAGATTCTGAGCCTAAGGTAGTTGCAAAAGGTAGAGGGCTCGTAGCTAAAAATATAATTGATAAGGCCGAGGAACATAAAGTCCCAATCCAAGAGGATACAGCTTTAGTTGAGATATTAGGGGAACTTAGAATAAATGAGGGGATTCCAGAAGATTTATATCAAGTCATTGCAGAAATTTTTGCTTTTGTTTATCAAATGGATAAAAACCTTGAAGAATCGAAAAAATAGTTTCGTGGTATAGTAAATTAGTCATTATTTGCAGAAAAAAGAACAAATTCAAGCGAAATGGTAGACAAGTAGTTAATTCAGTTATAAAATGAAAGCGCAGTCTAATTTTGTCGAGTTAACGTCATAAAGATTTGGGAAAAAAACCCTATCTCAGTATGATGTAAATTTCTATGCAAATAAGATTTTTCGGAAAAATTATAATTGTCATAGAAAGTTGAAAAAAGAAAATGTATAATAACATTTGGACTGACAAAAAATTCTTTGCTTTTTTACATAAGAATGGAGGATGGGAAATGAATATCCATGAGTATCAAGGAAAAGAGATCCTCAGACAATATGGGGTAGCTGTTCCAAATGGTAAGGTTGCTTTCACGGTTGATGAGGCTGTTGAAGCTGCAAAAGAACTTGGTTCCCAAGTTTGTGTTGTTAAAGCACAAATTCACGCAGGGGGTCGTGGTAAAGCGGGTGGAGTTAAAGTAGCGAAAAACCTAGATGAGGTTCGTACATATGCTAATGAAATCCTAGGTAAAACGCTTGTAACACACCAAACAGGACCAGAAGGTAAAGAAGTAAAACGTCTTCTAATTGAAGAAGGCTGCGATATTAAAAAAGAGTACTATGTTGGACTAGTACTTGATCGTGCTACTTCTTGCGTTGTTTTAATGGCATCTGAAGAAGGTGGAACAGAAATCGAAGAGGTTGCTGAAAAAACACCTGAAAAGATTTTCAAAGAAGTAATCGATCCTGTAGTTGGATTATTACCATTCCAAGCTCGTCGAATTGCTTTCAACATTAACATTCCAAAAGAATTAGTGAATCAAGCCGTTAAATTCATGACTGCTTTATACACTGCTTTCGTTGAAAAAGATTGCTCAATTGCTGAAATTAACCCATTAGTTGTAACAGGCGATGGTAAAGTAATGGCACTTGATGCTAAATTAAACTTTGATTCTAACGCATTATACCGTCAAAAAGACGTACTTGAGTACCGTGATTTAGACGAAGAAGATGCGAAAGAAATTGAAGCATCTAAATATGATTTAAGCTATATTTCATTAGACGGAAACATCGGATGTATGGTAAACGGTGCAGGTCTTGCTATGTCTACAATGGACATTATTAAGCACTACGGTGGCGACCCCGCGAACTTCCTTGATGTTGGGGGCGGCGCTACTGCTGAGAAAGTTACTGAAGCATTCAAAATCATTCTATCTGATGAAAACGTTAAAGGTATTTTCGTAAATATCTTTGGTGGAATTATGAAGTGTGATGTAATCGCTGAAGGTGTTGTAACTGCAACGAAACAAGTAGGCTTGGAAATTCCTCTAGTAGTACGTCTTGAAGGAACAAACGTAGATTTAGGTAAAAAGATTTTACAAGAATCTGGTCTGAACATTACAGCTGCTGAATCAATGGCAGACGGTGCACAAAAAATCGTATCACTAGTAGGATAGAAAGGCAGGGGACAAACATGGGTGTTTTTGTTAATAAAGATACAAAAGTAATTGTTCAAGGGATAACAGGTGCTACTGCATTATTCCATACAAAACAAATGCTTGAATATGGTACTAAAATTGTTGGTGGTACTTCACCTGGTAAAGGTGGAACTGAAGTAGAAGGTGTTCCTGTATTTAATACTGTAAAAGAAGCAGTAGAACAAACAGGTGCAACAGCATCAGTAATTTATGTTCCTGCTCCATTTGCAGCAGACGCAATTATCGAAGCAGTTGATGCTGAATTAGACTTAGCAATCTGTATTACTGAGCATATACCAGTATTAGACATGGTGAAAGTGAAACGCTATATGGAAGGTAAGAAGACTCGTTTAGTAGGTCCTAACTGTCCAGGTGTAATCACTGCTGATGAATGTAAAATCGGAATCATGCCTGGGTATATCCATAAAAAAGGGCATGTAGGTGTTGTATCACGTTCTGGTACATTAACATATGAGGCTGTACATCAATTAACTCAAGCTGGAATTGGTCAAACAACTGCAGTAGGTATTGGTGGAGACCCTGTAAACGGAACGAACTTCATCGATGTATTAAAAGCATTTAATGAAGATGAAGAAACATATGCGGTTATCATGATTGGTGAAATCGGTGGAACAGCTGAAGAAGAAGCTGCTGAATGGGTTAAAGCAAACATGACTAAACCAGTTGTTGGATTTATCGGTGGCCAAACTGCACCTCCAGGAAAGCGTATGGGCCATGCTGGTGCGATTATTTCGGGTGGTAAAGGTACTGCTGCTGAAAAGATCAAAACAATGAATGAATGTGGAATTAAGGTCGCTGAAACACCATCAGTAATGGGTGAAACTTTAATTTCTGTTCTTAAAGAAAAAGGTTTATACGAAAAGTGTAAAACTCACTAATAAATACTTGAAAGAGGCAGTTCTTGTCTAAGAACTGTCTTTTTCTGATGAAAAAAAGGAGAATATATGGACAAATTTCGAGAAAAATTAATACACCTTCATCACTGTCGAGGAATAGGTTGGAAATCAATTTATAAAATTCTACAGCATGATTTGACCCTCTCCAATATCTATAAATACTCCCCATCCTTTTATGAAAAAATCCTTCCATTGTCTAAAAATCAACTAACTATTTTTCTAAAAGATTTGCATTCTTTATCAATCCAAAGTATGCTAAAACAATATAGCGATAATAATGTTGGGATTATTACCATATTTGATCAAGAGTATCCTAGACTATTGAAACAGATTTTTGATCCACCATGGGTCATTTATACGCTTGGAGACAAATCCTTATTAAATAGTAAGAAATTATTAAGTGTTGTTGGTTCACGTACACCATCATCAACAAGTTTACAGAGTATGAAAAAGGTCTTAGAACCTTTGATTAAGCAAAATTGGGTATTGGTTAGTGGTTTAGCGCGTGGTATTGATACAATGGGACACCAATTAGCAATCCGAAATAATGGAAAGACAATTGCAGTCATCGCTGGCGGTCTTCATCATATTTATCCTCACGAGAACAAAGAGTTGGCAACTACCATCACTCAGAATCATATACTTATTTCTGAATATCCCCCATCCACAAAGCCTGAAAAATGGCAGTTTCCGATGCGAAATCGAATTATTAGTGGTTTAACTCAAGGAACTCTTGTTGTTGAAGCAAAAGAAAGAAGCGGTTCTTTAATTACCGCTGATCAAGCTCTAAACCAAGGCAGAGAGGTCTTTGCGATACCAGGTTCGATATTAGAACCTTCATGTGTAGGAACAAATAAGTTAATCCAATCTGGAGCAAAATTAGTCCTTACAAGCGAGGATATTTTATCAGAAATTCGTACTTTTGAATAAAAACAACTAGTTAAAATGTATAAAAATAAATTTAACAGTTTGACAAACGGTACATGAATATTTAATAATATGGAGGATTTATTATTAACTTAGGTAAAATTTATTATAAATGGAAAATTAATTTAACCTCTAAGGAGGAAGCGATACATGTCGGACTATTTAGTCATAGTTGAATCACCAGCAAAAGCAAAAACAATTGAGAGATATTTGGGAAAAAAATACAAGGTAAAGGCTTCAATGGGGCATGTACGAGATCTCCCAAGAAGTCAAATGGGTGTAGATGCAAAAAACGATTTTGAAGTAAAATATATTACAATTCGTGGAAAAGGCCCTGTATTAAAGGAATTAAAAACAGCCGCAAAGAAGGCAAAGAAAGTTTATCTAGCAGCTGACCCCGATCGCGAAGGGGAAGCAATCGCTTGGCATTTGGCTCACTCGTTAGATCTTGATATAACCTCTGATTGTCGAGTTGTTTTTAACGAAATTACAAAGGATGCCATTAAAGAGTCCTTTAAACATCCACGTCCAATTAATCAGGCGCTAGTAGATGCACAACAAGCAAGACGTGTTCTTGACAGATTAGTAGGCTATAATATTAGCCCATTGCTATGGAAGAAAGTAAAGAAGGGTTTAAGTGCAGGACGAGTTCAATCAGTTGCAGTTAGATTAATTATTGATAGAGAAAAAGAGATTCAAGATTTTGAACCGGAAGAATATTGGTCAATCAAAGCGAACTTTTTAAAAGAAAATGAAAATGTACAATTTGAAGGGCAATTTTACGGTGTAAATGGAAAAAAATTAGAGTTAACAAATGTGACTGAGGTAGAAGATATCCTTTCTCAAATTGAAGCTGAATTCTCTGGAAGCGATGAAGAGTTAACAGCAGTGATTTCTAAGAAAGCGAAGTCATTTACCATTACTTCTGTCACAAAAAAAGAGCGAAAAAGAAATCCTGCACCACCATTTATTACGTCTTCCCTACAACAGGAAGCAGCACGTAAATTAAATTTCCGTGCAAAGAAAACAATGATGCTAGCACAACAATTATATGAAGGAATTGACCTAGGTAAGGAAGGAACAGTTGGTCTAATCACATACATGCGTACAGATTCAACTCGAATTTCAGATACAGCCGTTGAGGAAAGCTCCCAATATATTGAACAGACGTTTGGAAAACAATTTTTAACAGATACGAAAAGAAAAGAGAAAAAAGGTGCGAATACACAGGATGCTCACGAAGGGATTCGCCCGACTTCAGTTTTCAGAGAACCAAATAGTGTGAAACAATATTTAAGCAGAGATCAATTAAGATTATATAAATTGATTTGGGAACGATTTGTAGCAAGTCAAATGGCTTCCGCAATTATGGATACGATGAGCGTTGACCTAAATTATGGAGACGTTGTGTTCAGAGCCACTGGTTCAAAAGTTAAATTCCCTGGATTTATGAAGGTTTATGTTGAGGGTAATGATGACAATGTTGAAGAAAAAGAGAATATGCTACCTGATTTAAAAGAGGGTGACCGTGTATTTGCTACAGATATTGATCCGAAGCAACACTTTACACAGCCACCTCCTAGATATACGGAAGCTCGACTTGTTAAAACCATGGAGGAACTTGGAATAGGAAGACCTTCCACTTATGCACCAACTCTTGATACGATTCAGAAAAGGGGCTATGTGTCCTTAGATAATAAACGGTTTGTTCCTACCGAATTAGGGGAAATCGTGGATGAGTTAATGCTTGAATTCTTCCCGAGAATTTTAGATGTAAAATTTACAGCGAAAATGGAACATGACCTTGATGAAATTGAAGAAGGAAAAACAGAATGGATCAAAATAATTGATGAATTTTATCAGGACTTTGAAAAGAGATTAGAAATTGCAGAATCAGAAATGAAGGAAGTAGAAATTAAGGATGAGCCTGCAGGCGTGGATTGTGAAAACTGTGGTCATCCTATGGTTTATAAAATGGGTCGCTATGGCAAATTCATGGCCTGTTCCAATTTTCCAGATTGTCGCAATACAAAACCGATTGTTAAAGAAATCGGGGTTCCTTGTCCGAAATGTGAAAAAGGGAATATTGTTGAGAGAAAAAGCAAGAAGAAAAGAATTTTTTATGGTTGCGATCAATACCCAGAATGTGATTTCCTATCTTGGGATAAACCACTTGCTCGGAAATGTCCGAAGTGTGACAACCTGTTAGTTGAGAAAAAACTCAAAAAAGGAATTCAGGTACAATGTGCCCATTGTGATTATAAAGAAGAAACGCAGAAGTAACATGTGGTGGTGAGCAACTTACAGCTCACCACTTTCCATTTTTCATCAGAAAAAAGTGGATTTCTTACGCAATTCAGAATTTTGTAAAAAAATCAGAGTTTTTATTTGCAAGGGCTACTAAATTGTGATAATATTTAGTAGCCCTTGTGAGGTGAAAATATTGGAAGATGTGAACAAATCGTTACAGTTATTCAAAGAATATTTACAAATCGAGAAAAATTATTCAGAATATACTATTGTGCATTATGAACAGTCAATTGAACACTTTTTCTTATTTATGAAACGAGAAACGATCTCAAATCTTACTGACGTAACATATTCCGATGTGCGTTTGTATCTAACTGAGCTTTATAAGAAACAATATGCAAGACGTACTGTTGCAAAAAAAATATCAACATTGCGCAGTTTTTTTAATTTCCTCTTAAGGGAAAAGCATATTTCTCAAAATCCTTTTATTCTGGTGTCATTACCGAAAAGGGAACAAAGACTTCCCCATTTTTTATATGAAGAAGAATTGGAAAAGCTATTTAGAGTATCAGATGTTTCAACTAGCTTAGGGCAACGGGATCAAGCTATACTTGAGTTACTTTATGCGACTGGAATCCGTGTGAGTGAATGCTGTAAGCTTACACTCCAGGACTTGGACTTTTCAACTGGGATTGTGTTTGTTCACGGGAAGGGAAATAAACAGCGATATGTCCCTTTTGGAAGCTATGCTGAACAAGCACTAACGAACTATATATCCATAGGTCGCAAGGAATTACTTGAAAAAGCTTCAGTACATACAAACCATTTATTTCTTAATTTCCGGGGTGGACCTCTAACAACAAGAGGAGTCAGGTTAATCTTAAATAATATGATAAAGAACACATCTTCTACAATTCATATTAGTCCACACGTATTAAGACATACTTTTGCTACACATCTTTTAAACGAGGGCGCTGATATGAGGTCTGTACAAGAACTGCTGGGTCATGAAAGTTTGTCATCAACACAAGTGTATACACATGTTACAAAGGATCATTTGCGAAATATCTATAAGTCCTCACATCCACGTGCATAAGGAGGTTGTTTGAGAAATGTCTAATTTTCATGCAACAACAATATTCGCTGTAAAACACAAAGGAAAATCAGCAATGGCAGGTGATGGTCAAGTTACCTTTGGAAATGCCGTTGTTATGAAACATACAGCAAGAAAGGTACGAAAACTATTTCAAGGAAGGGTTATTGCCGGATTTGCAGGGTCGGTCGCAGATGCGTTTACCCTATTTGAAATGTTTGAAGGACGCCTAGAAGAGTTTAATGGAAATTTGCAAAGGGCAGCAGTTGAACTTGCAAAAGAATGGAGAAGCGACAAAGTTCTTCGTAAATTAGAGGCAATGCTCATTGTGATGGATGAGAAGGATTTGCTTCTTATATCTGGAACTGGTGAAGTAATTGAGCCAGATGATGGGATTTTGGCAATTGGCTCTGGTGGGAATTACGCGCTTTCTGCAGGACGTGCATTGAAAAAATATTCAGGTGATCATTTAACTGCAAGAGAAATTGCAAAAGCTTCATTAGAAATTGCAAGTGAAATTTGTGTGTATACAAATGAAAATATTATAGTTGAGGAACTATAAGGAGGGGACTACTTTGAAGACGAATCTAACCCCAAGACAGATTGTAGAAAAATTAGATCAATACATTATTGGCCAACATGAAGCAAAAAGAGCTGTGTCATTGGCATTAAGAAATCGATATCGTCGTAACCTGCTTAATGAAAAGCTAAGAGATGAAATTGTACCCAAGAATATTTTGATGATCGGGCCAACTGGAGTTGGTAAAACTGAAATAGCAAGACGACTAGCAAAACTAGTTGGTGCACCTTTTATCAAAGTAGAAGCAACGAAATTTACTGAAGTTGGATATGTCGGACGCGATGTTGAATCAATGGTTCGAGATTTAGTAGAAACGTCAGTTCGCCTCGTTAAAGAGGATAAAGTGGTTCAAGTTTCCGAACGTGCTGAGGAAAATGCAAATAAACGAATTGTTGAACTACTTGTCCCAAGCTCTAAAAAGCAAACATCTTATAAAAACCCACTTGAGATGCTTTTTGGAGGCAATAACACTGAGCCTGAAGTAGAGAAAACAAATGAAGAAGAAAGCTTGAGTGAACGAAGAAAGCGAATGGCGCATAAGCTTGCACTTGGTGAACTCGAGGATTATTATGTAACTGTCGAAGTAGAGGAACAACAGGCATCTATGTTCGACCTATTACAAGGCTCTGGTATGGAAAATATGGGAATGAATATGCAGGATGCACTAAGCAACCTCATGCCGAAAAAGCGCAAAAAGCGTAAATTAACAGTTAAAGAAGCTCGTAAAGTCTTAACAAATGAAGAAGCAGCCAAGCTAATTGATATGGATGAGGTAACACAAGAAGCTGTAAACCGTGCTGAACAGTCAGGTATTATTTTTATCGATGAGATCGATAAGGTTGCAGGTAAAAGTCATAATTCTTCTTCTGCAGATGTTTCAAGGGAAGGAGTCCAACGTGATATTTTACCGATTGTAGAAGGTTCAACAGTTGTCACTAAATATGGTTCTGTTAAAACAGATCATATGCTCTTTATTGCAGCTGGAGCTTTTCATATGTCAAAGCCTTCAGATTTAATCCCTGAATTACAAGGTCGTTTTCCGATTCGTGTTGAGCTAACTAAGTTAACAGTAGATGATTTCTACCGTATCTTAGTTGAGCCAGATAATGCACTATTGAAACAATATTCAGCATTATTAGAAACAGAAGGTATACAACTTGAATTTTCTGACGATGCTATTCGTAAGATAGCTGAAGTTGCCTTTCAAGTGAATCAGGATACAGATAATATTGGTGCTCGTCGTCTACATACAATTTTGGAGAGGCTATTAGAGGATTTATCATTTGAAGCGCCGGACATTACGATGGAACAAATCACAATTACTCCTCAATATGTCGATGAGAAATTGAGTACAATTGTGAAGAACAAAGATTTAAGTCAGTTTATTTTGTAAGATTATCAGGAGGAACAAGAAAAATGCAATTATTAGAAAGAACTAGAAAAATTAATGCAATGCTGCAAAATGCAGCAGGTAAACCAGTTAACTTTAAGGAAATGTCAGAAACTTTAACCGACGTAATTGGAGCGAATACCTTCTTATTAAGTCGTCGTGGAAAACTTCTTGGTTTTGCCATCAAGCAAACGATTGAAAACGAAAGAATTAAGAAAATGATTGAGGATCGTCATTTCCCTGAAGAGTACACTCAAAGCTTATTCAACATTCACGAAACATCATCTAATCTCGATATTGAAAGTGATTATACTGCTTTTCCAATCGAGAATAAGGAATTGTTTAAGAATGGATTAACAACGATTGTACCTATAATCGGTGGTGGAGAACGATTAGGAACACTCATCCTTTCAAGACTAGATGAAAGATTTGAAGATGATGACCTTATTTTAGCTGAATATGGTGCAACAGTTGTTGGTATGGAAATTCTCCGTGAAAAAGCGGAAGAAATTGAAGAAGAAGCTAGAAGTAAAGCTGTTGTGCAGATGGCGATCAGCTCATTATCTTATAGTGAATTTGAAGCAATTGAACATATCTTTGAAGAGTTAAATGGCAACGAAGGATTACTAGTTGCAAGTAAAATTGCAGACCGCGTGGGAATTACAAGATCAGTTATCGTTAACGCATTAAGAAAGCTTGAAAGTGCTGGTGTAATTGAATCTCGTTCACTAGGAATGAAAGGTACGTACATTAAAGTACTAAACGATAAATTCTTACTTGAATTAGAAAAACTAAAATCACATTAAATAATAAGAAAAACGAAGATGGATTTCCCATCTTCGTTTTTTTATTTGTATGATTATCATAAAAGCGATTCGTAACATAATTTGTCGATTATTTGAAGTGGAAATATGTACTTGACGATTTTTGTAAAAAACAGATGAAACTCCTCCTATGAAATTCTATAATTATAAACAGAAACCATGAGTAGAAAGTCCTAAATTGTCGAAAATTATCACTTTTTATCGTAAGCTTCATAGACAGATAGAATTAATTTCATTACAATGATAAAGGAGTTAATACGATTCGTTATATTTATTCGAATGATAGTACTTTTTTGTGAGGGGTCTATATGAAACTTTTTTCAAATACAATACATTCGCTTGAAAAAGCTTTGGATTATTCAGCTTTAAGACAGAAGGTCATTTCAAATAATATAGCAAATGTGGATACACCAAATTATAAAGCACAAGATGTGAGCTTTAAAAACCTTCTTGCTAATGAGACGGACAGCCTAATGCGAGCTAATCGAACAAATGAAAAACATATGGAATTTACAAACAGCAAACGTTCGAACAGTCCACTCATTGCAAAGAATGATACTGCATATAACCATAATGGTAATAATGTCGATATCGATAAGGAAATGGCACTATTAGCAGAAAACCAAATCTATTATAATGCGATAACACAAAGAATTAGCGGGAAATTCAATACATTAAAAACAGTCGTAAAAGGAGGGAACTAAAGGTGTCAATTTTTCATAGCCTCAATACAAGTAGCTCAGCCCTAACTGCGGGACGACTTAGAATGGACGTTATTTCTTCTAATATGGCAAATGTGGATACAACAAGAGGGAAACTTGTAGATGGGCAGTGGCAACCGTATAGAAGGAAAATGGTTGTTCAGCAGCCACAAGGTAACAGCTTTTCTTCCCACTTATCAAAAGCAATGAATCAATCAAAAGCAGGAAATGGCGTTAAGGTGACAGGTATCGTCGAAGATCAAACCCCATTTCAGCTCGTTTATAACCCAGATCATCCTGAAGCAAATGCTGACGGATATGTGGCTCTTCCGAATGTAGACCCTCTAAAGGAAATGGTCGACCTGATGAGTGCTACTAGATCCTACGAAGCGAATGTAACAGTTTTTAATGCGTCAAAAGGAATGTTAATGAAAGCTTTAGAAATAGGAAAATAGGTGATTAGTCATGATTGATAAGATAAATATTGCAACATCGCAGGTTTTGTCGAAGCCTATTATGCAGCCAAAGACTGCGAATGCTGTTCAAAAGGAATTTAGCAGCTTTTTAAAAGATGCCATAAATAATGTAAATGAAGCTCAACAGACTTCGGATAAAATGACCGAAAAGCTTATTAAGGGTGAAAATGTAGATTTACACCAAGTAATGATTGCTTCTGAGAAAGCTAGTGTGTCATTGCAAACGACACTTCAAATTCGAAACAAAGTTGTGGAAGCATACCAAGAAATCATGAGGATGCAGGTTTAATCCGGGATTTAAATATTCTACTTAGGGGTATGTCATGAAAGAGAAACTACTATTATATAAGACAAAAATAGGAGAGTTTTGGAAAAAACAGTCCGGCTTTCAAAAAGCTACAATAATTGGGTTGCCATTGCTTTTCATTTTCATTATTTCGCTTACTGTGTTTTTTACAACGAAAACAAACCTAGTTCCTATGTATAGCAATTTATCTCCACAGGAAACAGGGCAAATAAAAGCGACGTTAGATTCAAGAGGAATTCAATCTGAAATAGCGGATAATGGATCGACCATTAAGGTTCCAGAGGAATTGGTAGAACCCTTAATGGTCGAACTTGCGGCAGAAGGAATACCGGATAGTGGTAACATTGATTATTCATTTTTTGGTCAAAATGCTGGTTTTGGGATGACCGATAATGAATTTAATATGTTAAAACTAGAATCCACTCAAACTGAATTAGCAAATATGATCAAGAGCATCGATGGGATAAACGATGCGAACGTTATGATCAGTATGCCAAACGAAGGGATTTTTGTGAAGGATAGCCAAGCAGAGGCTTCCGCATCAATCGTTCTTAACACGAAACCTGGATATAAGTTGGACGCACAGCAAATAAAATCCTTATATCACTTAGTTTCAAAAAGTATTCCTAACTTGCCTACTGATAATATCGTCATAACGAATCAAAACTTTGAGTATTTTGACTTAGAAAATGAAGGAAATGTATCAGTTGTTGGAAATGTAGCCTCACAGCTTGATTTGAAACGTGAGATTGAAAGAGATATTCAAAGACAGGTACAGCAAATGCTTGGAACGATGATGGGACCAGATAAGGTTTTTGTATCTGTTACTACGGATATTGATTTCACACAAGAAAACCGTCAAGAAAATTTAGTCACACCAGTTGACCCTGAAAATATGGATGGGATCGAAATTAGTGTTGAGCGTATTACTGAAACCTATACAGGTGAAGGGGCACAGGCCGGTGGAGTTGTTGGGACCGGAGAAACAGATATTCCATCCTATAATGCTGATGGACAAGCTGGTAATGGGGATTATGAACGAATCGAAGAACGTGTGAATAAAGATGTGAACCGTATTACAAAAAATATTGTTGAAGCACCTTATAAAATTAGAGATTTAGGAATCCAGGTAATGGTTGAAGCGCCAGACCCGAAAAATCCGACCACTATGCCACAGGAAAGTGTCGATGATATCGAGAGAATATTGAGCACTATCGTAAGTACTAGTATTAACCAAGATGAAAATACTGAATTAACACAAGAAGAGATTCAGGATAAAATTGTCGTTTCTGTTCAAGAATTTAGTGGGAAAACGACCACTGTTACTGAATCACCTACCATTAAAGCAATCCCTTTATGGGTTTATATTGTAGGTGGTATTTTAGTCCTTGGCCTAATCATTCTATTATTCTTATTTTTACGTAAAAAGAAAGAAACAGAGATTGAAGAAGAAATCCCTCAATCAGCACCTGTATTCTTTGATCATATTCCAGACGTTAATGAAGAAAAAGAATCGGAAACAACGGTTAGAAGAAGGCAATTGGAGAAGCTTGCGAAAGATAAACCTGAAGATTTTGCGAAATTATTACGTTCTTGGTTAGCAGACGAGTAGGAGGTGGAGAAATGGCAAAACGAGATATGCAAATGGGACTTACTGGAAAACAAAAAGCGGCCATTCTCCTCATTTCACTTGGCCCGGATGTTTCAGCTTCAGTGTATAAGCATCTTTCAGAGGAAGAGATTGAGAAACTAACATTAGAAATTTCAGGCGTTCGCAAGGTGGAAGCCAATACGAAAGAACAAATTATGGAAGAGTTCCATCAAATTGCGATGGCCCAAGACTATATCACTCAAGGTGGGATTGGGTATGCAAAAACAGTACTCGAAAAAGCACTGGGTGAGGAGCAAGCAGGAATTATCATTAATCGACTAACATCTTCATTACAGGTTAAACCGTTTGATTTTGCAAGGAAAGCAGACCCAGGTCAAATTTTGAATTTCATTCAAAATGAACACCCACAGACAATTGCCTTAATTTTATCGTATTTGGATTCAAGGCAGGCTGCACAAATATTATCTGAATTGCCGCAAGAAGTTCAAGCAGATATCGCAAGAAGAATCGCCATTATGGATCGAACTTCACCTGAGATTATCAATGAGGTTGAACAAATCTTAGAGCGAAAACTCTCTGCTACAGTGACACATGATTATACACAAACAGGTGGTATTGAGGCAGTTGTCGAGGTATTAAATGGTGTCGACCGCTCGACTGAAAGAACGATATTAGATGCACTCGAAATACAAGATCCAGAACTTGCTGAAGAAATTAAAAAGAGAATGTTTGTATTTGAAGATATAGTGACACTTGATAATCGTGCAATCCAACGCGTGATTCGGGATGTTGAGAATGAAGATCTTATGCTTTCCCTTCGTGTTGCAAGTGAGGAAGTCAAGGAAATTGTCTTCAAAAACATGTCGAAGCGAATGGTTGAAACATTTAAAGAAGAAATGGAATATATGGGGCCGGTTCGATTGCGTGACGTTGAAGAAGCACAAACTCGTATAGTAACGGTTATCCGTAGACTCGAAGAAGCAGGTGAAATTGTCATCGCTCGTGGCGGAGGAGATGATATTATTGTCTAACGTAATTAAGTCAGGTTCATTGCAGACGACAAATGATTCTCCTAAGAGAGTTATCGGACTTAAAGTTCTACAAACAAAAGAGACGAATCAAGTCGAACCACAGCTAAATCCACAGTTAGTCTCTCAAGAAATAATAGATGAGGCTAGAGAACAAGCGGATAAAATTGTGAAAGATGCGATTTCCTATTCCAACTCACTTAGGCAACAAATATTAGTAGAAAAACGTGAATGGGAAGAAGAAAAACAATTGTTAAGCAAAAAAACATCAGAAGATGGCTTTCAAGCTGGATTGATTGAGGGTAGAGAACATGGCTATCAAGAATATAGAGATTTACTTTCTGAGGCTCGTAAAATTATTGATCGATCAAAGCAAGATTATGATCAATACCTTGATTCTTCCGAAGAAGTCATTGTTAAGCTCGGCTTGACAGTAGCAGAAAAAATTATCGGGTCTCATCTTTCTGAGAAACCGGAGGACTTTGTTTTTCTTGTTAAAAAGGCGACGAAAGAAGTAAAGGAACATTCTAACATTACAATTCAGGTCAGCCCACATTATTTTCAATATGTAATAGAGCAAAAAGAGGAGTTAATTGCCATCCTTAATCGGGAAACTGATCTTTTTATCTATCCGAATGAAGATTTCAAAGAAGCAGATTGTGTGATTGAATCATCCTTTGGAAAGATTAATGCAAGTGTAGACATTCAGCTTACAGAGATAAAAGAAAAACTTCTTTCTTTGCTATTGGAGGAATAGTTTGTGAAGGCAATCGAGCTGCTAGATCAAATCCATACAATCGATGCATATAAGCGGTACGGTAAGGTGACGAGAGTTGTTGGCTTAATGATAGAATCTCGTGGGCCGGAATGTTCGATCGGCGATTTATGTCATATTTATGTGGGCTTAACACATAAAAGATGTATTCAAGCTGAGGTAGTCGGTTTCCGTGAGGAGCATGTAATCTTAATGCCATTTTCAAATGTGAAGGATATTTCACCAGGCAGCATTGTCGAAGCGACTGGCAATCCACTAGATATAAAAGTAGGCTCAGGTTTACTTGGTAAAGTATTAGACCCGTTAGGACATCCCCTTGATGGAAGTGGACTGCCTCGAGGATTGTCGTCGGCACCTACTGAACAGGATCCTCCTAACCCACTATCTCGTCCTCCAATTCAAGAGCCAATTGAGGTTGGTGTCAAAATGATTGATACCCTTTTAACGGTTGGTAAAGGACAACGTGTTGGTATTTTTGCAGGGAGTGGTGTTGGTAAAAGTACATTATTGGGAATGGTTGCTCGAAATACAACTGCTGACATTAATGTAATTGCACTTGTTGGAGAGCGTGGTCGAGAGGTAAGAGAGTTTATAGAAAAGGATTTGGGTGAAGAGGGTCTTAAAAGATCGATTCTTGTGGTGGCAACTTCAGATCAGCCAGCTCTTCTTCGAATTAAGGCAGCAATGACTGCTACAGCGATTGCAGAGTATTTCAGGGATAAAGGTTTAGATGTCATGTTAATGATGGATTCTGTCACCCGAGTTGCAATGGCAAGCAGGGAAATTGGCTTAGCGATTGGGGAACCACCAACCACAAAGGGATATACACCGAGTGTGTTTACAACACTTCCTAGACTATTGGAGAGAACTGGTACCAATCATTTAGGTTCAATTACTGCTTTTTATACAGTACTGGTAGACGGTGATGATATGAATGAACCGATTGCGGACACGGTCCGGGGTATACTTGATGGGCATTTTGTTCTTGATCGAAGTTTAGCTAACAAAGGTCAGTATCCTGCAATAAATGTATTAAAATCGATTAGTCGTGTAATGAATCAAATTACATCAAGCGAACATAAATCTTATGCTGAAAAAATTAGAGGGATTTTGGCCACTTACCTCAATTCAGAAGACTTAATCAATATTGGGGCTTATAAAAGGGGTTCTTCAATTGAGGTTGATGAAGCAATCAGGTATTATCCAAAGATTCTTTCTTTCTTAAAACAACAAACTGATGAGAAATTCACGTTTGAAGAAAGTTTACACTTATTGGCACAATTGGCCGAAAAAGGTGAATAAAACAAATGAGTTATAAGTTTAAATTTCAAAAAGTTATGTCGATAAAAGAAAATGAGAAGAATCAAGTTCTCTCAGATTATAAATCATCTGTTAAAGAATTCGAAGAAGCTGCAGAAGCTTTATACGATTCTTTAAAAAAGAAGGAAATACTAGAAGAAAATCAAAGACAGCAGCTACAAAGTGGTTTATCCATTCAGAGCATTCGGCAACAACAGTCTTTCATTACTGGCTTAGAAAAAACAATAATGTATTACCAAAATCTTGTTATAAAAGCAAGGAACAAAATGCAACAGCTACAAACATTGCTAACCGAAAAAAATATTGAGGTTAAGAAATACGAAATCATGCATGAAAAAGATTTTGCTATACATGAGGGACTATTAAAAATGCAAGAAAGTCATATGATGGATGAAATTTCAATCCAACAATATATGTCAAAAGGAAGATAGGTGATCAAATGGAGACAAACGAAAAAGAATACAGCAGATTTCAATGGTTCCTGTTTGTCATTCTTATACCGTCTATCTTTACTTTAGTTGTAGTTTTTGCACTTCTTTCTGTTGCTGGTTTAAAGCCACTTGGAGCTATGAAAGATTTCGTTGCCAAAGTACCAGCAATTAGTTCTCTTATTAGTGATGAAAAAAAAGAGCAGAATCCAGAAGAGGATGAAATAGCAATCGCTGATTTAGAGTCTGAGATACAGGAAAAAGAAAAGAAAATTACGCAATTGGAAAATGAATTGGTAACAAAGAGCGATGAAATTGAGACATTAGAGAATGAAATTAATAACCTTTCAGATGAGCTTGCAAAACTCCAGGAAGAACGTTTAGCTAAAAGCAAATCATTAAATGAATTAACCAAAATGTATGAGCTGATGTCTCCGAAAAATGCGGCAAAAATTATTCCAAATTTAAAAGAAGATGAGGCAAGGGAGATACTTACAAGTATTGATACAGAAAAACTAGCCGCAATCTTTGAAAAAATGTCGCCTGAGGATGCAGCGAAATTCACTCAATTAATTACCCAATAATGGTTGGACAGACTTGAAAGGAGGTGAAGTAATGTGAATATGGTAGTGAATTTGGAACCATCAACAGGAACAATTAGAAAGGCTGTTAATTCAAGTCTGGGTAATGGCTTACTCCAAGGAAATAGTACTTTACAATTGTCTTTTCGCGAAAAATTAGATGCTATTACAGAGAGCGATCCTAAACTTTTCAAAGATTCTAAGCTAAAGCTTACTCCTAGTTTTGGCGCAGTAAAAGAAGAGGATTCCTTATCTATGGCTTCAACCAACCAAGTTTTATCTGAATTTCAGTCTTTTATAAAGGAAGAATTCGATTTATCTGTTTTAGAAGATGTATTTCTTACACTTCCATCTGATTTGGTCGACCAAATAAAAGGATTTATCACTGGAATTCAAAATGGTGAAATCAAGCTGGAAGTTGGACAAACGTATGGAGAGGCTGAACAATCTGCATTGCTTTTAGTCGTTACACATTTAGTAGAAGAAAAACCAGTCATCGATAGCGTTGATCTATTAAAACTACTAAAGCAAATGAAGATCGCGTCTAACGAGGAATTGACTACAAGTCCTCAAGTTTCAAAGGACCCAACCGATTTAAAGTCACTTAAGCTTATTCAAGAGTTGATGCAATCGCTAGAAAACAAGACTGCTTTAGTCGAGAAACCATTGACTGAATCTCAGTCGCGTCTTCAATATTTGCAAACTGTGCACTCGAGATATTTTGCGGCACCAAAAGGGATTGAAACGACACAGGCGGTTACAGCTGATAAATTAATGCAAAAAGCAAGTTCACACCAAGTTATAGGAACTTCAAATGAAGCCATTTCTGTAGGTGATATCAATTCCAACCAATTTTCTAAGGTTGAGCAATTTACTTTACACGTTGAACAAACGAGTAAACCGTTACCGAATCAGCAACAATTCATTAAACAGTTTCAAAACATCCTAGCAAGAAGTAGCTTTTTGAATAGCGGCGGGCAACAAAAATTATTAATTAACTTATATCCAGAACATCTTGGTTCACTACGAATTGAAATTCTTCAAAGTGAAGCAGGTATGATTGCAAGAATCTTGGCTTCAACGAGTCAGGCAAAGGATTTAGTAGAGTCACAGTTAACAAACCTAAAACATACCTTCTTAGCACAAAACATTTCGGTCGAAAAAATTGAAGTTTCAACACAGCTTCAGTATCAAACTGAAAGAAATCTGCAAAGAGAAAATGAACAACAAGGTCAGCAATCAGGAGGACAACAGAAGGAACAAAATAATCAAGAACCTAATGAGGATGTTTCCTTTACAACTGCTCTATTGGATGAGCTCGTCAATATTAAAGTTTAGGTGGTGATGAATGTGACTACAAAAATAGATTCAAGTCTTTACCTTTCAAATCTGAAGCAAGAAAGAAAAACTGGAAATGATATTTTAGGAAAAGATGATTTCTTGAAAATTTTAATGACACAGCTCCAAAACCAAGATCCGATGAATCCAATGGAAGATAAGGATTTTATTGCTCAAATGGCGACTTTTACTTCACTTGAACAAATGACAAATATGAATAGTACGTTAGAGAAATTCGTGACTAGCCAGAAGGGTGAACAGCTTTTAAAATATAGCTCTATGATAGGAAAAGAAGTTGAATACAGCTTTAAAACTGAAGATGAGAATGGAAATGAAATCATCAATAAAGGACAAGGAATTGTAACATCTGTATCACAAAAATCAGGATATATTGAGCTAGAGTTAAAGGGCGGAACTAAGATTTATAGTGATGAAATTTTAAAAGTGAAGGAGCCTTCTAACGAGGAAGAATAGGAGGTGTAAAGATGGATCATCGTATTCTACAAATACAAAATCATCCTTTGTCATTACAAACACGGAACAAAGTGCAGCATAGAGAGCAGCCTACCGTTTCTTTTAAAGATACTCTAGCAAAAGAGTCAGGCTTAGTAATAAGTAAGCATGCACAAAAAAGATTAGATGAAAGAAACATTAACATTCAAGATTCTAAATGGAAAGAAATCCAAACAAAAATAACAGAAGCAAAAACGAAGGGAATTCGAGATTCATTGGTGGTTACCAATAATGCAGCATTAATTGTAAATGTCCCAAATAATACAGTTATCACAGCAATGAATCGTGATGAAGCAAATTCTCAGATATTTACCAATATTAATGGAACCATTATTTTAGATTAATCATTTATCAGGCTGGACCTTAACAGGAAGCCAAGGTGTGCCGACCGACAGACGCCACCTATAATTGAAAGGGGAAAATAACATGTTACGTTCAATGTATTCAGGAATCAGTGGAATGAAAAACTTTCAAACTAAATTAGATGTAATTGGTAATAACATCGCTAACGTCAATACTTACGGATTCAAGAAGGGGAGAGCAGTATTTTCCGATATGATGAGTCAAACGATTCAAGGTGCAAAAGCTAATGATGGTACAAGAGGCGGTGTAAATCCAAAGCAGGTTGGTTTAGGTTCAACATTATCTACAATTGATACTATTTCTACACAAGGAAGTATTCAATCTACTAACCGTCCACTTGATTTAGCTATTTCCGGATCTGGTTATTTTACTGTATCTGACGGTACAACTGACTTTTATACAAGAGCAGGTAACTTCTATTTAGACGAAACAGGAAAATTAGTAAATGGCAGCGGACTAAATGTTGTGCCAGATATTACAATACCTTCAGATGCCCAAAGTTTTAGTATTGACTCAGCTGGTGTAGTAAGTTATGTAGACAATGCTGGTAATTTACAAACGGCAGGAACATTAGAAATCAGTATATTTGCGAATCCTGATGGTCTTGAAAAATTTGGGGATAACCTTTTTATTGAAACGCTCAACTCGGGAACTCCTACAGCAGTAACAGCTGGAAATGGGGGAAGTGGAAAATTAATGGCTGGTGCTCTTGAAATGTCTAACGTTGACCTGTCTGAAGAATTTACAGAAATGATTGTTGCTCAGCGTGGATTCCAAGCGAACACTCGTATCATCACCACATCCGATGAAATCCTTCAAGAACTCGTAAACCTAAAACGTTAAGGGGGTAAGGGGTTTTAGTCAACACTAAAACCCCGACAAAAAGTGATTACTTTAACGAAATTAAATGATAAAAAGTTTACATTAAATGCATTATATATTGAACAGGTTGAATCCTTTCCTGATACAACCATTACCTTAACAAATGGTAAAAAATTTGTTGTAAAAGAAACAGAAGAGGATTTACATGTGAAGGTTCATGAATTTTATCAAAAAATAAATGTACTTGGCCTTCGTTAATGCTTGGGGAGGATAGGGTGCTATGAAAAATAAGCTTCTTGTGGTAATGGTCATCATTTTAAGTACGATCACATTAGTTGGTACCACTGCATTTGTCATTTTAACGAAGGTGACAGCGGGTGAAGGTGAAAAGGAACCATCGATTGATCAGGTACTTAAAGCGACTGTGGAAATTCCAGAAATTACAACAAAACTATTAAGTGATGATTATATCCGTATATCCTTTAACATTCAAACAGATGGTAAAAAAGGCAAAGAAGAATTGGAGAAACGAGAATTCCAAGTAAGCAACATCATTATTAAGGAACTTTCCAATATGACTTCTGAAGAATTTAAAGGTGAAGAAGGAATTGTGAATCTTGAAAATAGATTAAAGGACCGAATAAATAAATTAATGCAAGATGGTACTGTCGTTAATGTCTATGCGACATCCTTTCTTCCGCAGTAACCAATTTAATTAAATGACGTAATGAGCGGAGGTGGAACCTTGCCTGGTGAAATATTATCGCAAAGTGAAATAGATGCTTTGCTTTCAGCCTTGTCAACCGGTGAAATGAATCCGGAAGAACTAAAGAAAGAAGAAAGTGAGCGTCGAGTTAGAGTATATGATTTTAAGAGGGCGCTTCGATTCTCGAAGGATCAGATTCGAAGTATCACCCGAATACATGAAAATTTCGCACGATTATTAACAACCTATTTTTCAGCTCAGCTTCGAACGTATGTACAAATCACAGTAGGAACAGCTGATCAAGTGCCATATGAAGAATTTATACGTTCGATTCCCAAAATGACCATTCTAAATGTGTTCGAAATGCCTCCACTCGAAGGGCGAGTTTTATTAGAAGTCAACCCTAATATTGCCTATGCCATGCTCGATCGAGTACTTGGAGGTAGAGGAACAGGAATAAATAAGATTGAGAGTTTAACTGAAATAGAAACAAAAATTATGAGTAATATGTTCGAAAAAGCATTTGATCAAGCCAGGGAAGCATGGGCTAATTTAGTTGAAGTTGACCCAATTTTAACTGATTTTGAAGTGAATCCACAGTTCCTTCAAATGGTCTCTCCAAATGAAACGGTTGTTGTTATCTCGCTAAATACTCAAATTGGTGAGACAAGTGGGATGATTAATATTTGTATTCCCCATGTGATTCTTGAGCCAATTATTCCTAAACTTTCGGCACACTACTGGATGCAAACGGCTCCTAGAAAAGAACGGAATACAGAGGAACTGGCCACTATTAAAAACAATCTTAAGGACACAAAATTACCAATTGTTGCAGAATTAGGTACAGCCAATATTGCCATTCAGGAGTTTTTATTATTAGACGTTGGCGATACAATCCAGCTTGACAAAATGATTGAACAGCCAATTGATGTAAAAATTGAAGGTATCCCGAAATTTTATGCGCAGGTTGGTAAGGTAAATAAGAAACAAGCCATTCAAATCCTAAAGGAAATAAAAGAGGGGGGCAGTGAAGATGAATAATGGTAATATGCTATCTCAAGATGAAATTGATGCATTACTTAGAGGTACAGCAGACTTAGACAACGAAGAACCGGTAGCAGACAATAATAGACCCCTTATCGAGGATTTTTTATCTTTAATTGAACAGGACGCACTCGGGGAAATTGGGAACATATCTTTTGGGAGTTCGGCAACAGCTCTTTCTACATTACTTAACCAAAAGGTTGAAATTACTACCCCAAATGTAACGCTTATTCAGAGTTCTCAACTTGCAGATGAGTTTCCTCACCCATGTGTAACGGTCTATGTAAACTATACAGCAGGTTTTACAGGAACAAATCTGTTAGTCATTAAACAAAGTGATGCATCCATCATTGCTGATTTGATGCTTGGTGGGAACGGTCTTGCAGCACCAACACACTTAGGAGAACTTCAATTAAGTGCTGTACAAGAAGCGATGAATCAAATGATGGGTTCTGCCGCAACTTCAATGTCAACTGTCTTTAGCAAGAAAATTGATATTTCTCCACCTAGCATTGACATGCTTGACATGAGCCATAGCAACGGTGTAGAAAATCTTCCGCTTGATGATATTTTAGTGAAGATATCATTTCGATTAAAAATTGGTGAACTTATTGATTCCACAATCATGCAACTCGTGCCAGTTCAATTTGGAAAAGACCTTGTTGGAGAGCTTCTCTCCCCACAGGCAGAAGTGGCAGCCCCAACAATGGAACGATCGTCTTCCCATGTTGACGATGAGATGTTAATGCAGAATCAACATAATACTGATCACCATGATGTACAGAATACATCCTATCAACCGACTCAGCATGTTCAACAACCTGAATATAATCAGCCAGTTTCAAATAGTGGCCCGCAGCATCTAGGAGGATTCCAGGTGAAACAACCCGAAATTCAACCTGCGGTGTTCTCAGAATTTGAATCGATCCATTTACAAGAAGCTGAATCTAGAAACCTAAATATGTTACTCGATATTCCACTTCAGGTTACGGTCGAATTAGGTAGAACCAAACGTTCGATTAAAGAAATTCTTGAATTGTCTGCGGGTTCCATAATTGAGTTGGACAAGCTTGCGGGAGAGCCGGTAGATGTTTTAGTAAACGGGAAACTTATCGCACAAGGTGAAGTAGTTGTTATTGAAGAGAACTTTGGTGTTAGGATCACCGATATTATTAGCCAAAGTGATCGATTAAAAAAATTGAATTAAAAAGTAGGGGGCTATTCTAATGGCACACAGAATTCTTATTGTAGATGATGCAGCATTTATGAGAATGATGATTAAGGACATCCTAACTAAAAATGGATACGAAGTTGTAGCAGAAGCAGCCGATGGAGCACAAGCTGTTGAAAAGTATAAAGAAACTCAACCTGACCTCGTAACAATGGATATTACGATGCCAGAAATGGATGGAATTACAGCATTAAAAGAAATTAAAAAAATTAATCCAAATGCAAAAGTTATTATGTGTTCAGCTATGGGCCAACAAGCCATGGTTATTGATGCCATCCAAGCGGGTGCGAAGGATTTTATTGTAAAGCCATTTCAAGCAGACCGTGTGATTGAAGCTATCAGCAAAACACTAAGTTAACAATAACTTACCGAATAATATAACACCTAAGTCGAGCTTTGTAATTCTATTTATTCAGGAGAGTGGCAACAAAATTGAAATATATTAAAAAAGTTATTCTTGCACTTATCTTCTTTCATGCCTTGCTTGTCACTTTTCCTGTACAAGCTGAAGATGGTCACATTGATAAAAGTGTAAGTGATGCACTTGGAAATCAAGAAAAACAAGTAGATAAAGAGCAGGAAACGGACGTTATTCAAACCGCAGAACCTGCCAATGAACTAACAGCAGGCGATTTTATTAAAATGATCTTTACAACGCTATTTGTCATTGCACTCATTTACCTATTATTAAAGTTTGTCAATAAAAGAAATCGCATGTTTAATCAGCATAGGTTCATTGAAAATCTAGGTGGGACCAGTTTAGGAACAAACCGATCCATTCAAATTGTGAAGGTTGGGGAGAGGATTTTAGTAGTGGGGGTTGGAGATACCGTTCAACTTCTCAAGGAAATCAAAGACACGGATGAAATGAATGAAATTTTGGAACAGCATAATGCATCATTGGATTCCATGATTCAGCCTAGAGATATTCTTAACCGGATGATTCAAAAAAGAAAAGAAGTCAAAGCTGGAGACCAAACTCATTTTTCCTCCATGTTACAAAAGCAATTATCAGAATTAAAACAAGGGAGAAAGAAAATTGTCGAGCAACTTGAAAATAAGGAGTCTAGTAAAGAATGAATGAATTTATGGAATTTTTTAATACTAGTGCCCCCGAAAATGTATCGACATCAGTTAAACTTCTACTTCTTTTGACTGTTCTTTCACTAGGTCCTAGTATTTTGATCTTAATGACGAGTTTTACAAGGATAATTGTTGTGTTGTCATTTGTTCGAACTTCACTTGGGACACAACAAATGCCTCCAAATCAGGTCTTGATCGGACTGGCATTATTTTTAACCTTTTTTGTGATGGCTCCGACATTAAGTGAGGTCAATGAACAAGCCTTAACCCCTTTGTTTAATGAGGAAATTAATTTAGAGGAAGCCTATAATCGTGCCTCTTTACCGTTCAAGGAATTTATGAGCGTACATACCCGGCAGAAGGATTTGGAGTTATTTTTAAATTACTCAGGAGCCGATAGGCCGGAAACAATAGAGGATATTCCTTTGACTGCTTTGGTACCAGCTTTTGCGATTAGTGAGCTTAAAACAGCGTTCCAAATTGGTTTTATGATTTTTATTCCATTCCTTGTAATCGATATGGTTGTTGCAAGTATCCTTATGTCCATGGGGATGATGATGCTTCCGCCAGTAATGATTTCTTTGCCGTTTAAAATATTATTATTTGTCCTTGTGGACGGATGGTATTTAATTGTTAAATCCTTATTACAGACCTTCTAAGAGTAGGTGAACAGTTTGAGTCCTGAAGCAGTTATTTCATTAGCAGAAAAAGGTGTATATACGACTTTAATGATTTGTGGTCCACTATTATTAGTGGCATTAGTTGTTGGGTTGATAGTTAGTGTGTTCCAGGCGACAACCCAAATTCAGGAGCAAACGCTGGCATTTATCCCCAAAATTATTGCCGTTCTAGTCGGGTTGGTATTTTTTGGACCGTGGATGCTGTCAAGGATGCTCGCATATACGCATGATATTTTTAGTAATTTAACAAGATTTGTAGGGTAAAAAAAATGACTGAGGTATATACCTATTTTCCTGCCTTTTTACTTGTACTAGTAAGGGTAACGAGTTTTTTTGTAACGATGCCATTGTTTTCATATCGGACATTACCGGCATCACATCGAATCGGAATTGCTTTCTTTATTTCATGGATTATGTTCCTATCTATGGAAAAACCGATTCTCCAGATTGATGGCTTTTTTATCATGTTAATTCTTAAAGAGGCTATGGTAGGTCTCCTAATTGGGTTAACAGCTTATATGATTTTCGCTGCAATTCAAATTGCGGGAGGCTTTATAGATTTTCAGATGGGGTTTGCCATCGCCAATGTTATTGATCCGCAGACGGGGGCGCAAAGTCCATTGATGGGACAATATTTATATACGTTTGCACTACTCTTTTTATTGGCTATTAATGGTCATCATTTATTGTTGGACGGAATTTTTTATAGCTATGAATTTATTCCAATGGAACAACAAACTCTGCCATTTGGTGATGAAAATATAGTGGAATTTGTTCTAAAAGCCTTCGGTACAATGTTTATCATTGCATTTCAAATGTCAATGCCAGTCGTTGGTGCATTGTTTTTAGTAGATATTGCTCTAGGTATAGTGGCAAGAACAGTCCCACAATTAAATGTATTTGTTGTAGGTCTTCCCTTAAAAATCGGGGTTAGTTTTGTTGTATTATTTATCGCGATGACGATGATTTTTATGCTCATAGGAAACCTGGTCGACAATATGTTATTTACGATGCGAGGTTTAATGGAACTATTAGGAGGAAGCTAGATGTATTTTGTTCGTCTTGACCTGCAATTTTTTGCAGGTGAAAAAACAGAAAAAGCCACTCCTAAAAAACGTCAAGAAACTAGAAAAAAGGGGCAAGTTGCAAAAAGTGCAGATATTAACACCGCCCTCCTGCTGATTTCGATCTTTTTTACACTGCTTGTTTTTGGTGGTTTCATTTTAGATCGTATATTAACTTTTATTAGTCATTCATTTAGTCATTATTTATTGATTACACCGACTGAACAAAGTGTTCAAGAAATTTTTATTGAACTATCTCTAGAGGCAGCAATTATATTAGCACCGATTATGATAGTTGCCCTTATCGTTGGAATTGCATCGAACCTGATGCAGGTTGGTTTTTTATTTTCAACAGAAGCGATTCAAATGAAGTTAAATAAGCTTGATCCGATTCAAGGATTTAAACGAATTTATTCGATACGTGCGCTTGTTGAGATGCTTAAATCAATTTTAAAAATTGTTATCGTAGGTGGCGTTACGATTTCGATTCTTTGGTTCCGCTTGGAAGATATTTTGTCTTTGTCACAGAAAACCGTTGGAGCAGCACTGATTGTTCTTGCCAAACTTACAGTTCAGATGGGGTTATTTGCGGGTGGGGCACTTTTATTCTTATCGTTCTTAGACTATCTTTATCAACGTTATGATTATGAAAAAAACATAAGGATGTCTAAGCAGGATATTAAAGATGAATATAAGAAGACGGAAGGAGACCCCCTAATTAAATCAAAAATAAAGCAAAAGCAACGTGAAATGGCAATGAGTCGAATGATGCAAGAGGTGCCAAAAGCAGATGTCATTATTACAAATCCAACTCATTATGCAATTGCTTTAAAATATGATGAATCCAAAATGGATGCTCCCTTTATAGTTGCAAAGGGTGTAGATTTTGTTGCTGGGCGAATTAAGGAAATTGCAAAAGAGCATGAAATCACGACCATCGAAAACCGTCCTCTTGCAAGAGCCCTCTATGCCGGGACAAATATTGGGGATGCCATACCAGAAGAGTATTTTAAAGCGGTAGCCGAAATTCTTGCTTATGTATACCGCTTGAAAGAAAAGATTTAAACAAAATTTAAGAGATTATTACAAATTCCTCATCAACTTATGTGTTTTTTGACTTAAAGGAGAGAAAACAATGCGAGCAAGAGATTTATCAGTTTTATTAAGTGTCATTTTAATAGTTGCGATGCTTATTATTCCATTTCCATCTTGGATGCTAAGCATTTTAATTATTGTTAATATTTCTCTTGCATTGTTAGTTCTTTTAACTTCAATGAATATGCAGGAACCACTTCAATTTTCAATCTTCCCTTCTTTATTACTTCTATTAACCTTATTTAGATTAGGGTTAAACGTTTCGACAACTAGATCTATTCTCGCTACAGGGGATGCCGGTGGGGTTGTGCACACCTTTGGTACCTTTGTTGTTGGTGGGAATGTGGTTGTTGGATTTGTTGTCTTTTTAATCCTTGTTATTATTCAATTTGTTGTTATTACAAAAGGTTCTGAACGTGTTTCTGAGGTTGCTGCGCGTTTTACATTAGACGCAATGCCAGGAAAACAAATGAGTATCGATGCTGATTTAAATGCTGGTATGATTTCTGACACTGAGGCCCGTGAGCGCCGTGATAAAGTAAGTAGAGAAGCCGATTTTTACGGGGCAATGGACGGGGCAAGTAAGTTTGTAAAAGGGGATGCAATAGCAGGGATTATTATTGTTCTTATCAACTTAATTTTTGGATTTATCATCGGAATGACACAGCATGGTTTGGGTTTCCAAGAGGCGCTTTCTAAATTCACCCTTTTAACTGTAGGGGACGGAATTGTCAGCCAGATTCCTGCTCTATTAATTTCAACAGCAACAGGAATTGTGGTTACTCGTGCTGCGTCTGAAGGTAATTTAGGAACAGATATTACAAAGCAATTATTTGCTTATCCAAAGATGCTATATGTGACTGCAGGGACGATTTTCCTTTTAGGTTTGTTTACTCCAATCCATGATTTTTTAACAATTTCTATCTCAAGTTTTTTAGCTATTGGTGCCTATATGATTTCTAAAAGTAAGGATCAGGAGACTCAATTAGAGCCTGACACTGAAGAAGAAGTACAAGTAGAGGATTTAAAAAGTCCAGAAAGCGTCGTGAGCCTGTTAAATGTTGACCCCATTGAGTTTGAGTTCGGTTATGGATTGATACCATTGGCTGATACAAACCAAGGTGGAGATATACTGGATAGAATCGTGATGATCCGAAGACAATTGGCGATTGAGTTGGGGTTAGTCATCCCAGTTGTTAGAATTAGGGATAATATTCAATTACAACCAAATGAATATCGCTTGAAAATTAAAGGTAGTGAAATGGCAAGAGGGGAACTTTTACTAGATCACTTCTTAGCAATGAGCCCAGGTTATGAGGATGATTCGATTGAAGGAATCGATACCATCGAGCCCTCTTTTGGATTGCCTGCAAAATGGATATCTGAGGATATGAAAGATCAGGCAGAAATGCTAGGATATACGGTCGTTGACCCTCCTTCTGTAGTGTCAACACATATCACTGAAGTTATCCGAAGGAATGCCCATGAATTACTGGGTAGACAAGAAACAAAGCAACTAATTGACCATCTAAAAGAATCATATCCAATATTAGTAGATGAGGTTACGCCAAACCCACTAGCGGTAGGAGATGTTCAAAAAGTTTTAGCTAAATTACTTAAAGAAAATGTGTCCATTCGAAATCTGCCTATCATTTTTGAAACACTCGCAGATTTTGGACGAATGACAACTGATACAGATTTATTAACTGAATACGTGAGACAATCGCTTGCGAGACAAATAACCAATCAATACATTGTCCAAGGTCAAACAATGAAGGTTGTAACATTATCAGGTAGAGTTGAAAAGTTTGTCGCAGATGGTGTTCAACAAACGGAACATGGAAACTATCTGTCAATTGATCCAAATGTGTCCCAATCCATCATTGAAGCGATAGCGAAACAAATCGAAAGTGTTAGTATACAAGAGCAAACTCCGATTTTACTATGTTCTCCAGCGGTCAGAATGTATGTAAGACAATTAATTGAACGATATTTTCCGCAAGTTCCTGTACTCTCCTATAATGAGCTTGAGGCGAATGTTGAAGTTCAAAGTGTTGGGGTGGTGAATATAGATTGAAAGTAAAAAAATATATAGCTACTACTATGCCAGAAGCAATGAAAATGATTCGTGCTGAATTAGGTAGTGATGCGGTGATCTTAAATTCTAAGGTTGTTCAAACGAAAGGATTTTTCGGCCTTTTTCGAAAAAAGAATTTTGAAGTGATAGCAGCTATTGATTCTGAAGTCCCTAAGAATCAAACAATGCAACCGAAAGAAAAAAATAAAAAACCAGCGGTTATCGATATAAAATCTGAACCAATTTCAATTAAACAAGAGGTTCCCAAACCTGTAAATACACAACAAGCAAAAGAATCGTCAGAGTCGACACCTGAACTTGTAAAAGAAATGAAAGAACTAAGAGCTGCAATAAAAGAATTATCTGTTGATAGTAGTCCTTATCCAGCACCTTTACAGGAAATAAATCAATTGCTGGTCGATCAAGAAATTAATCCATCCATTCGAAAAGAAATGATGACTACTTTAATGGAAAAGTGGTACATGAAATCAGAAAAAGCATCATTTGAAGAAGTCAAGAAATGGACAAAGGAATGTATGGCTTCCGTCATTTCCGGAGTTGAATACGGTGGCTTAACCTTTCAAAAAAAATATATTAATGTGGTTGGTCCAACAGGTGTTGGAAAAACTACGACCATTGCTAAAATTGCAGCGGACAGCATGTTGAAGGACAAAAAGAAAATTGCCTTTATTACAACGGATACATTTCGAATCGCTGCAATTGAGCAACTAAAAACATATGCAAAAATTCTTAGTGCTCCTGTTGAGGTTTGTTATTCTTTTGATGATTTTAAAAAAGCAAAGGAAGCCTATAAGGATTATGATGTTATATTCATTGATACTGCAGGCAGGAACTTCCGAAATGAAAAATATATTGACGATTTGAATGATTTAATCCATTTTTCAAATGATATGGAAACATTTTTAGTGCTTTCACTAACATCCAAAATGAGTGACATGAAAGTGATTTATGAACAGTTTTCTAAAATTGCAATTTCCAAATTCATATTTACAAAAGTGGATGAAACGGCAAACTACGGAGCGATGGTCAATTTAATTGCTGATTCTGGTATCGGTGTCGCATATTTAACGAATGGTCAAAATGTGCCAGATGATATTGTCGTGGCTACACCAGCTCTTATCACTAATACTATCCTTGGAGTCGATGAATCATGATAGACCAAGCTACAGCTCTTCGTAACAAGCTAGGATCGATGAATAACGAACAAGACCAACCGAAGACAATAGCTGTAATCAGTGGAAAAGGTGGAGTTGGTAAATCCAATTTCTCATTGAATTTTTCCATTGCCCTATCACAATTTGGCAAGAAGGCTTTGTTGTTTGATATGGATATTGGAATGGGGAATATTGATATTTTAATGGGAATAACAGCCCACCATACGATTGTGGACTTATTTGAAAAAAAACTATCTATCACAGATCTGTTAATCAAAGGTCCAGATGGCATTGATTATATTGCGGGTGGTAATGGCTTATCTTCGCTTTTCAAGCTGGATGAAAGCAAATCGCAGTATTTAATTGACCAATTACAATCCGTACTACATGATTATGACTACATTATTTTTGATATGGGCGCTGGTATGTCCGAGGAAAGTGTTAAATTTCTTATGGCAATGGATGAGATATTTGTCATTACAACACCTGAGCCAACCTCTATTACAGATGCATACTCAGTCATTAAATATATTTGTTTATTTGACCAATCGATTCCTATGTATTTGATTGTGAACCGGGCTGATAATGAGTCTGAAGGAATGCAAACCTTGAAAAGATTAAAACAGGCTGTTCTGCAATTTTTAATAAAAGAGATCAAACTACTAGGTGTATTGCTCGATGACAAAACTGTCCAAAAGGCAGTTAGTCACCAAGAGCCATTCTTACTATATGCCCCTAAAGCAGTAATCAGCAAAAATTTACTTGATATTTGCAAAAGTTATCTTGGTAGTGAAAAAAATCAGGAGAAAAATCAACATACGTCCTTTATATCAAAGTTACAGCGTTTTTTCGTACGTGGTAGATAGGAGTTTAGCGATGACAAAAATAAATGTTCTTATTGTAGACGATTCAGCATTTATGAGGAAGCTTATTTCAGATTTCCTTCAGGAAGATTCAAGAATTAACGTTATTGGAACTGCGAGAAACGGAATCGATGCCCTGAACAAAATTGAAAAACACAATCCGGATGTTGTAACGTTGGATGTTGAAATGCCTGAAATGAACGGAATTGAAGCATTACAACGGATCATGAATGAACATCCCCGTCCAGTTGTAATGCTTTCAAGTACAACAAAAGAAGGAACAGACAAAACATTACTTGCGATGCAAAATGGGGCTGTTGATTTTATTCAAAAACCATCAGGACCTATTTCTATTGATCTTCACCTGATAAAAAATGAAATAGTAACAAAAGTACTTAATGCTGGAAAAATAAACGTAACCTTACTAAAAAGTCCAATAAAAATACAAGAAATTTCTAATAATAGAATAGTAGATTATAGTAAAATAGACCTAGAACCAACTAATAGTATGACTAAAATTGTTTGCATGGGTACTTCAACAGGGGGACCTCGGGCTTTGCAACAGGTCCTCCCAGAGTTTCCGAAAAATTATCCAGCACCAATTGTAATTGTTCAGCACATGCCAGCGGGTTTTACTAAATCTTTAGCCAACAGGCTCAATGGTTTATGTAATATTACCGTTAAAGAAGCTGAAGATGGGGAAATGTTAAAGGCCGGTACAGCTTATATTGCCCCTGGGGGTTATCATATGAAAATAAAAAAGACTGGCACAATGCTCGCTGTCAATCTCGATGACAGTGAAATACGGAATGGACACAGACCATCTGTTGATGTCCTATTTGAATCAATTAGTGAAATGAAGGGGATTCAAACAATTTCTATCATCATGACAGGAATGGGAACGGACGGTTCAAGTGGATTAAAAAAACTAAAACAGACTGGAAGAGTTGTTTCGATAGCAGAATCGAAGGACACTTCAATCGTTTTTGGTATGCCAAAGGCAGCTATTGAAACAAATTTAGTTGATAGAGTTGAAAATTTAGAGGATATAGCAAGGACCGTACTTAGCCTTTCATAAGTAAAGGGGTGTTGATAAATGGATATGGATCAATATTTAGAGGTATTTATTGAAGAAAGTAAAGAGCATCTCCAGGCATGTAATGAAAACTTACTGAAATTAGAGAAAGAGCCTGAAAACATTGCAATTGTCAACGAAATTTTCCGTTCTGCCCATACATTAAAGGGGATGTCCGCTACGATGGGATATGAAGATCTAGCGAGTCTTACGCATCAGATGGAAAATGTTCTAGATGGCATTCGTAATTCGAAAATTAAAGTAACCCCATCTCTTTTGGATGTTGTTTTTAAGTCAGTTGATTATTTAGAGGATATGATCTTTTCTATTGCTGATGGTGGTGATGGAAAAAAGGATGTTACAGATGTCGTTTTATTACTTAAAAAAGTAGAGAGCGGAGATAAAACAACGGCAGAAGAAGCTACTGGTTCAGTTGATCAAAATAATGTGGATGAACCTGCCCCATATATAACTAATTATGATGATTTTGAACTGACGGTTATCCAACAATCAAAAGAACAAGGTTTTAATTGTTATGAAATATCGATTCAACTTCGTGAAGATTGTTTATTAAAAGCTGCTCGAGTTTTCATGGTATTTGAGGTTCTTGAACAACTCGGTGAAATCATCAAGTCATTTCCATCAGTCGGCCAGCTTGAGGAAGAACAATTTGATAGTGAATTTCGTGTAACGGTCGTTTCAATGGAAACACCCGAAAATATTGAAAAACAAATCACCAAAGTATCTGAAATAAACAAGGTAATTGTTTACGACTTTCAAATTAATTCAAATAAGACTCAAGTACAAGAACAAATACAGGCACAGGCTGAAGTTGCTCCAGCTCTTGCTCCCCAAGAGAAACAAATAACCGATAAAAAGGAAAATCGTTCTTCAAAATCGAACAGCAAGCATGGTGGAAATCAAAAAACAATCCGAGTAAATATTGAAAAACTTGATACTCTGATGAACCTATTTGAGGAATTAGTCATCGATAGAGGGCGTTTAGAACAGATTTCTCATGATTTAAAACATTCAGAGTTAAATGAAACTGTTGAGAGAATGTCAAGAATATCTGGAGATTTACAAAATATTATCCTGACAATGAGAATGGTTCCGGTCGAGACTGTCTTTAACCGCTTTCCTCGTATGGTTCGTCAATTAGCGAAGGATTTACATAAGAAAATTAATCTTCAAATTATTGGCGCAGAAACAGAATTAGATCGAACTGTAATTGATGAAATTGGTGATCCACTTGTGCATCTATTACGAAATGCACTAGACCATGGCATAGAAACACCAGAAATTAGATTGCAAAATGGAAAACCAGAAGAAGGTACGGTCATTTTACGTGCTTACCATAGCGGAAATCATGTATTTATCGAAATAGAAGACGATGGTGCAGGAATTAGTAGGGAAAAAATTATCAAAAAGGCTGTTAACAAAGGACTGATTGAGGAAAAAACGGTAGAGTCTCTAACAGATAGTCAAGTATTTGATTTTATTTTTTCTTCTGGGTTTTCAACAGCTGAACAAATTTCAGACGTCTCAGGTCGCGGAGTTGGGCTAGATGTTGTGAAGAATACGATAGAGTCATTAGGCGGGTCAATCACGATTCATTCTGAAATGAGCAAAGGTTCAACTTTTTCTATACAGTTACCGCTCACTTTATCGATCATCTCTGTAATGCTCGTTACGATTCAGAATGAAAAGTACGCAATCCCACTTTCTTCTATTATTGAAACAGCCATCATTAAGAAAAGCGAGATTCTTTTTGCGCACAATCAAATGGTAATTGATTATAGAGGTAAAGTCGTCCCATTGGTAAACTTGATAGATATTTTTGAGGTTCCAACAATTACTGAAGATGATGAAGACTTTTCTATTCTAATTGTGAAAAAAGGCGATAGATCAGCCGGCCTCATCGTTGATTCCTTCGTCGGACAACAAGAGATTGTATTAAAATCACTAGGAAACTATTTAACAAATGTGTTTGCAATTTCAGGGGCAACAATACTAGGTGATGGGCAAGTTGCCCTCGTAATTGATTGTAATGCTTTAATCAAATAGAAATGTATGGATTATAGCAAGTTAAGGAGGATAAGTATGTCTGTACAAGCTGTTGTGTTAAAGGTCATTGTCTTTTCACTCGAGGATGAAGAATATGCAATCCCAGTTTCACAGGTACGTTCAATTGAAAAACTGCAACATATAACTCGGGTTCCTAGAACAGAGCCATTTGTAAAAGGTGTGATTAATTTAAGAGGAGTTGTTACTCCGATTATTGATTTAAGAACCCGTTTTGGTATGGATGAAACTGAGTATCTGGATAGCACAAGAATTATTATAGTTGCGACAGATGATGTTGAAGTAGGATTAATTGTGGATACGGCTAATGATGTAATGGATATCCCAGTTGATTCAATTGAACCACCTCCTGAGATTGTTGGGAGTGTAGAGGTCGAGTACTTAGAAGGTGTAGCTAAGCTCGATAAAAGATTACTGATCCTATTAAATTTAGAAAAGGTTCTTACCCCCGATATTCGTAAGGGAAAAGAGTAAGGGAAAAGAGTATGTCATTTTTTCAATGTATTAATTCTACTCATTTAGATATTTTAAAAGAGATTGGAAATATCGGAGTGGGGCATTCTGCTACTGCTCTTTCAAAGCTTTTAAATCGAAAAATTGATATGCAGGTACCGAATGTAAAAATTGTTTCTTTTGATGAAATGATGGATTTTGCTGGAGGGGCTGAAAATGTTGTTGCGGGTATTTTTTTTCGAATTGAGGGGGATATAACGGGAAATATGTTTTTTATTTTACAGCTCCCACAAGCTACAAAACTAATCCAAGATCTCTTAGGCGACGAGAACTTCTCATTTGAAAGTAAACAGAGTGACATGGGGATATCTGCTTTACAAGAAGTCGGAAATATCTTGTTCGGCTCTTATCTTACATCGTTATCTGATTTTACCCAATTAAATTTATATCCTTCTGTTCCAGGTTTTTCGATTGATATGGTTGGTGCAATCATAGGATATGGTTTAATCGAACTTTCACAAATAAGTGATTATGCAATCGTGATCGAAACGGCTATTAGTGAAACTGAAAAACATGAACACAATAATATTAATGGGCATTTTCTATTGTTGCCAGATCCCGATTCTTTTGGAAAAATATTTACTGCATTAGGAGTTCAAACACATGAATGAACTTAATCAGATTATAAAGGTTGGGATAGCAGATATGAATGTCATAACTGCACCAAACTTAATCCGAACATCTGGATTAGGTTCCTGTGTAGGTGTAGTCATTTATGATCAACCAAAAAAGGTTGCAGGACTTGCCCATATCATGCTACCAAGTTCTGCTTCAACAAAAGCTGGGAACATGAATATTGCGAAATATGCCGATACTGCAATTGAGGAGCTTATAAAGAAAATCATAGAAATCGGCGGTAGAGACAAGAGTTTGAAAGCCAAAATCGCCGGCGGTGCTCAAATGTTCCAATTTCAATCTACTAGTGATATTATGCGGATTGGTCCTCGTAACGTTGAGGCGGTAAAAGCAGAGCTAAAACGCTTTAACATCACGATGATTGCATCAGATATTGGTGGGAATAATGGACGAACCATTGAATTTGACCCTGAAACTGCCATCCTCAAAATCCGGACTGTCAATCAAGGAATTAAGGAAATATAGAAGGTGAAAATATAATACATTCACAATAAAAGAAAAGGAGGAGTAGAATGTCCAGATTATCATCTACAGATCATCAAGAATATTGGCAGAAATGGACCGACTCACGAGACACAGATGCAGGGGATGCCCTTGTCAGAAAATATATGCCGCTCGTTTCATATCATGTACAACGAATCTCTGTGACACTTCCGAAGAGTGTAAATAAAGATGATTTAAAAAGTCTTGGGATGATTGGTTTATATGATGCACTGGAAAAATTCGATCCCTCTCGTGATTTGAAATTTGATACATATGCATCCTTTCGAATTAGAGGCGCAATACTTGACGGGCTTAGAAAGGAAGATTGGTTACCTAGGAGTACAAGAGAAAAAACAAAGAAAGTTGAAACTGCCGTTGAAAAGCTAGAACAAAATTTAATGAGAAATGCCTCAATTCCTGAAATAGCAGCAGAAGTCGGAATGAGCGAGGATGAAGTTTATCAAACGATTAATGAAGGCTTTTTTGCCAATGTTCTTTCTATGGACGATTACCAACATGATGACGAGGGCAGTGAAAAATCAGCATTCTCAATTAAGGATCATGCAACTTTAACGCCAGAAGAACATGTCGTAAAAAAAGAAGTAATCAATCAACTTATCAATGTTATCCAACAATTGAATGAAAAAGAGCAGCTAATTATTAGTTTATTTTATAAGGAAGAACTAACATTAACTGAAATTGGACAGGTAATGGGCTTATCGACATCTAGAATATCTCAAATTCACTCAAAAGCACTTTTTAAACTGAAGGATATATTACAAAAACACATCCATTAGATTACTTAATCAAACGTGAAAGTACAACAAAAAGAAGATTTCAATCAATGCATTTCTTAAAATTAGGAAACGGAAGAAGTGAATCAATTGAGTCTAAAATTAGTTGAATTACAAGTTGCAATCCCAAGGACACAAGATGCGGGAAAAATTCATGAACAACTGATGATGCGTGGCCAGCACATGCAAGATCACATTTCTGCAGAAAGCGAAAAAATAGAGAAAAGGAACCGTACCATTGTAAACGAGAACAATAATCCAGAAAATGCACAACTACATAAGGATTCATCATCAAATACATTTTCAAAACAACCGCCACATAAGACTCAGAACCCTGAACAAGAAGAAAAAGAACAACATCCATACAAGGGTAATTTTATTGATTTCGTGGGATAGAGGGAAATTTGAATGACAACCATTTTATTTATAACCTGCTTTGCATTGCTTGCATTAGCTTTTTTTTTAATTATTCTTTTATATTTGAAAATGACACAACTAAAAGAAATTGAAATCAAACAAGAACGGTTACTCAAAGAATTTGAAAATGTAATCACTTCATATGTAATGGAAATCAAAGAAGACAATGAAGTGTTTTTAAATAGAATTCAACAAGTTCAACAAACTCCGAACAAGTCAGCAAAAAGAGGAAATATTGATATCTCTGAACTAGATGGAGAAAATAAAGAATCGATACAAATAATAGAACCGGATTTAACAACTGAGGATATTCAAGATCTTCTACCTGCTTATGCAAAACAAAACGAAACCGAACAAATTACTATATCAGAAATAGAATCCACACAAAAAAAAACAGGGGATACTGAAAGTAATGAAGATGTGATTGTCAAAGACATTGACCATCTCATCAAATTAGGACTCACATATGAAGATATTGCAAAAAAATTAAATAAAGGTCAAACTGAAATTGAACTTTTACACAAATTTCGTCAAAACAACTAATTTTTCTTGATTGAAAGATTTTATTATGATATATTAATTTTTGGTGTTATCACACACGTTCGTAGATTTAAGCATTGGTGCTGTTCAAACAGTTTTGCTTAAAGATGATATGAACGGAGGACAAAAAACCATTAGGAGGATTTATTCATGTCAGTAATTTCTATGAAGCAATTGCTTGAAGCTGGTGTTCACTTCGGTCACCAAACTCGCCGTTGGAACCCAAAAATGAAGCGTTACATCTTTACAGAGCGTAACGGAATCTACATCATCGACCTTCAAAAAACAGTTAAGAAGGTAGAAGAAGCTTATAATTTCGTTAAGGAATTAGCTGGAAATGGTGGAACTATGCTTTTTGTTGGTACAAAAAAGCAAGCTCAAGATTCTGTAAAAGAAGAAGCTGAACGTTCTGGAATGTACTTTGTTAACCAACGTTGGTTAGGTGGTACATTAACAAACTTTGAAACAATTCAAAAGCGTATCAAGCGTCTTAAAGACATCGAAAGAATGCAAGAAGACGGTACTTTTGACGTTTTACCTAAGAAAGAAGTTGTAGGTCTTAAGAAAGAATTAGAACGTCTTGAGAAATTCTTAGGCGGAATTAAAGATATGAAGCGATTACCAGATGCTTTATTCATCATCGACCCTCGTAAAGAGCGTATTGCTGTTGCAGAAGCACATAAATTAAACATCCCAATCGTTGGTATCGTTGATACTAACTGTGATCCAGATGAAATTGATTATGTAATCCCTGCAAACGATGATGCAATTCGCGCAGTTAAGCTTTTAACAGGAAAAATGGCAGACGCTATCCTAGAAGCTAAACAAGGTGAAGAAACATCTGCTTAATGAGCGAAAGGTGATAAGAGGGTTATGCCTTTTATCACCTTTTTTAAGAATTATATATTTTTGCGAAATAAGTCATAATAGAAACAGATTGTCTACACGATATTAAATCGTAAAAATGAAATAGTACATAGTGTTAAATAAGGAGGAAAACATAATGGCAGTTACTGCACAAATGGTAAAAGAGCTCCGTGAAAAAACAGGAGCAGGAATGATGGACTGTAAGAAGGCTCTTACAGAAACTGATGGTGATATGGAAAAAGCAATTGATTACCTTCGCGAAAAAGGTATTGCGAAAGCTGCTAAAAAAGGCGATCGCATCGCTGCGGAAGGTTTAACTTCTATTGAAGTTCAAGGTAATGAAGCAGTTATCTTAGAAGTTAACGCTGAAACAGACTTCGTTGCAAAAAATGAAGGTTTCCAAACTTTAGTAAAAGAATTAGCTGCTCATCTATTAGCGAAAAAGCCAGCTAACGTTGAAGAAGCATTAGAACAACAGATGGACAATGGTACATCTGTTGCTGAGCATGTAAATGCTGCAATCGCAAAAATTGGTGAAAAGCTATCACTTCGTCGTTTTGAAGTTGTAACAAAAGAAGACGGTGATGCATTTGGTGCATACCTTCACATGGGTGGACGTATCGGTGTTCTAACTGTTCTTGGTGGTACTTCAGATAGCGATGTTGCAAAGGATGTTGCAATGCACATTGCTGCTGTAAATCCTAAATATGTAACACGTGATCAAGTTTCTGCTGAAGAAGTTGAGCGTGAGCGTGAAGTGTTAACACAACAAGCATTAAATGAAGGCAAGCCTGAAAATATCGTAGCTAAAATGGTAGAAGGACGTCTTGGTAAGTTTTTCGAAGACGTATGTCTTCTTGACCAAAGCTTTGTTAAAGACCCAGATCAAAAAGTTCGTAAGTTTGTCGAGTCTAAAGGTGCTACAGTGAAGAGCTTTGTTCGTTACGAAGTTGGAGAAGGTATCGAGAAGCGCCAAGATAACTTCGCTGAAGAAGTAATGAGCCAAGTGAAGAAGTAAAAAGATAACAGGGAACACATTATGTGTTCCCTCTTTTTGAAATGTCTAGTTTTAGCGCTGGCTTTTATTTAAGCGCTAGTACTTTTTCTTTAAAAGATGGAGGTTTTTTATTCGATGAGCGGTGCCAAATATAGACGTGTAGTGTTAAAATTAAGTGGGGAAGCATTAGCGGGTGAACAGGGATTTGGTATAAATCCATCTGTAATCCAGTCTGTTGCAAAACAAGTAAAAGAAATTGCTGAACTTGGAGTGGAAGTTGCTGTAGTTGTAGGTGGCGGAAACATCTGGAGAGGTAAAATTGGTAGTGAAATGGGAATGGACCGTGCAAATGCTGATTACATGGGAATGCTTGCTACAGTGATGAATTCCTTAGCGTTACAAGATAGCTTGGAGAATCAAGGAATCCAAACTCGTGTCCAAACATCTATTGAAATGCGACAAGTTGCAGAACCATACATAAGAAGAAAAGCGATTCGTCATCTTGAGAAGAAGCGAGTTGTCATTTTTGCGGCGGGTACAGGAAATCCTTATTTCTCAACAGATACAACTGCTGCTTTACGTGCTGCTGAAATTGAAGCAGAGGTTATCTTAATGGCTAAAAATAATGTTGATGGTGTGTATAGCGCTGATCCATCCATAGATAAAACAGCTGTGAAATATGAATCGTTAACCTATCTTGATGTTATTAAAGAAGGTTTAGCTGTGATGGATTCCACTGCCTCTTCACTTTGCATGGACAACGATATTCCGTTAATTGTCTTTTCAATTATGGAAGAAGGAAATATTAAACGTGCCGTACTAGGAGAAAATATCGGAACAATTGTAAGGGGGAAATAACTTTATGGCAAATAACACATTAAATCAAGTGAAAGATAAAATGTCTAAAGCAGTCCAAGCATTGTCTCGTGAACTAGCAACTGTAAGAGCTGGTAGAGCGAATCCGGCAATACTTGATAAAGTTACGGTTGATTATTATGGGGCACCTACACCTTTAAATCAGTTAGCTTCTATTAATGTTCCTGAAGCTAGAATGCTTGTTATTCAACCATATGACAAGTCAGCATTAGGAGATATGGAAAAAGCGATTCAAAAGGCTGATTTAGGCTTAAACCCAACAAATGATGGCTCTATTATTCGTATTTCAATTCCGCCATTAACAGAAGAAAGACGTCGTGATTTGGTCAAGCTTGTTAAGAAGTATGCAGAAGAGTCAAAAGTTGCGGTTCGAAATGTTCGTCGTGATGGCAATGATGATTTGAAAAAGCTTGAGAAGAATGGTGAAATCACAGAGGATGAATTACGTAGCCTTACAGATGATATTCAAAAATTGACAGATGAATCTATTAATAAAATTGATTCAGTTGCAAAAGAAAAAGAAAAAGAAATCATGGAAGTCTAATCCATTTCAATGTACAATATATTGTAAAAAGACCCTCTTACGTTTACAGGGGGTTTTTTTGTTAATACTGTCTACTAATTAGTTACCTCGAACGAAACAAATGGTAAAATGAGTGAAACTCGATTGAGACGGGTGTTGGAGGACTTGTTCATGTTTGGAAAATTTAAAAAGACAAAAAAGGGACCAGTTTCTATTTCTGAAGACGAAATAGTAAAAGGGCCAATACCTAACCATATAGCAATTATCATGGACGGAAATGGGAGATGGGCAAAAAAACGATCATTGCCACGAACTGCTGGTCATCATGAAGGAATGAAAGTAGTAAAGAGAGTTACAAAGCTTGCAAGTAGACTTGGGGTGAAGACTTTAACCGTCTACGCATTTTCAACAGAGAACTGGAAGCGTCCAGAGGATGAGGTTAATTATTTATTAAAACTTCCCCAAGAATTTATGGGCACATTTCTACCAGAGCTTATAGAAGAAAATGTACAGGTTCGAATCATGGGGAATAAAGATGCGATACCTGCACATACTCAAAAAGCGGTAGATAAAGCGGTAAACGATACGAAGAACAATACAGGCTTAGTATTGAATTTTGCACTTAACTACGGTGGCCGTGCAGATATCCTGGATGCGGTCAATCATATTCTTTCAGACTATCGTGAGAAAGACCTCCACAATAAGATTGATGAAGATCTTTTTAATCAATATTTAATGAGTGCTGGTTTAGAAGATCCCGACTTATTAATTCGTACAAGCGGGGAAATTCGCTTAAGTAATTTTATGCTCTGGCAGCTTGCATACACTGAATTTTGGTTCACCGATGTATTATGGCCTGATTTTAAGGAACATCATTTATTAGAGGCCATTCATGCATTTCAAAAGAGAGGTAGACGATTTGGTGGTATATAACCATTACTACCAAATCGTATAAAAAAGGAATGATACAATGAAACAAAGAATTATAACGGCAATAATTGCAGCAGCAGTCTTCCTACCGATTGTTATTTTTGGTGGCGTCCCGTTTACTATTTTAGTCTATTTGATGGGAGCAATTGCTATATTTGAGCTTTTACGGATGAAGCAAATAAATATTGCATCAATCCCTGGCGTAATCTCGATTATATTGTTATGGGTTATTTTAGTTCCCAGTCAATACAATAATTTTTTTGAGACCCTTCAATTTACGAAGATTGAAATAGTTCTTCTAATTGTTTTATTTATTTTAACGTATACTGTTATTTCAAAAAATAGCTTCAGCTTTGATGATGCTGGCCTTGTGATCCTGTCAGCTCTATACATAGGATTTGGTTTTTATTATATGATTGAAATAAGAGCGATGGGATTAGCATATATATTCTATGCATTCGTTGTTATTTGGACAACCGATTCAGGTGCCTATTTTGTAGGGAGAAAGCTTGGTAAAAATAAGTTATGGCCGGAAATTAGTCCAAATAAGACCATTGAGGGCTTTGTCGGCGGTATTGTGACTGCTATTGTATTTGCATTTATTTTTAACATGATTACAGATTTATTTGATTCCTTCTTATCACTAATTATCGTGACATTGTTTGTGTCTTTTTTTGGACAAATTGGGGATCTAGTAGAATCTGCACTTAAAAGGCATTATAATGTGAAAGATTCTGGAACATTACTACCTGGCCATGGCGGAATATTAGATCGATTTGACAGCATGATATTCATCCTGCCAATCCTTTATTTCTTAAGTGCAATTATTCAGTAGTGGTTGTTTATTAGGAGTGAGTTTGTGAAAAAAGTAAGTTTATTAGGAGCTACGGGCTCGATTGGGCAACAAACGTTGGATGTAATTGAACAGCATCCTGAAAAACTACAGCTTGTAGCCATGTCAATAGGTGAAAATGTTACCCTAGGTCGACAAATTATCCAAAAGTTTTCACCAAAGCTTGTATCTGTAAAGTCAAAAGAAATATGTGAAAAATTCAAAAGTGAATTTTCAAGTAATATCCGATTTGTCTACGGGGATGAAGGATTAATTGAGGTGGCTACTTACGATGAAGCGACCATTGTCCTAAATTCAGTAGTAGGAAGTGTGGGGCTGTTACCTACATTAAGAGCTATCGAAGCAAAGAAGACGATTGCCCTTGCTAATAAGGAAACGTTAGTTACTGCAGGACATCTAGTAATGGATGCAGCAAATCGGAATGGGGTTCCAATTTTACCAGTAGACAGTGAACATTCGGCTATTTTTCAGTGTCTTCAAGGCGAAAAAGAAAAAAATGTCGAGAAAATCATTCTTACCGCTTCAGGTGGAAGTTTCCGTGACCGAACACGTGACGAACTTAAGAATGTTACAATTGAGGATGCTTTAAATCATCCGAATTGGTCAATGGGTGCTAAAATTACAATTGATTCTGCGACAATGATGAATAAAGGGTTAGAAGTAATTGAAGCTCATTGGTTATTCAATCTTCCATATGAACAAATTGAAGTACTTCTTCATAAAGAAAGCATTATTCATTCAATGGTCGAGTTCCATGATAGTAGTGTCATTGCACAACTAGGTACACCGGATATGAGAGTACCCATTCAATATAGCTTTTCGTATCCAGACCGATTTCCAATGGCTGCATCAAAGGAGAGACTACGACTTTGGGAGATAGGTAAACTACATTTTTCAAAGCCCGATTTTGACAGATTTAGATGTCTTGGGTTTGCTTTTCAAGCCGGAAAAACAGGTGGAACCTTACCTACTGTATTAAATGCCGCAAATGAAGAGGCAGTTTCAGGGTTTCTAAATGGAAAAATCTCGTTTTTACAAATCGAAGAAATCATTGAGGGAACAATTGAGAAGCATGATACTGTACAACACCCAAGCTTAGATGTCATCCAAGAGGTAGATCAACAAACACGGGCCTATGTTCGTGGATTAATAGAGAAAAAATAAAGATTTAGATACACTTTTTATAGTCAAACTAACAAAAGGTGGTTAAATATGTGGAGACTGTGATAGCCTTTATCATTATTTTTGGTGCACTCGTATTTTTTCATGAGTTAGGACATCTCGTTTTAGCAAAGCGAGCAGGAATTCTCTGTCGTGAATTTGCAATTGGGATGGGGCCAAAGGTATTTACCTTTAGAAGAAATGAAACATTGTATACGATTCGTCTCCTTCCAATTGGCGGATATGTTAGAATGGCTGGCGAAGACCCGGAAATGGTTGAAATTAAACCCGGTCATAATATCGGTTTGTTATTCGATAATGCTGGAAAAGTAGAGAAAATTATCTTAAATAATAAGGATAAGTATCCAGATTTAAGAGTAATTGAGGTTGAGGAAGCAGATTTAGAGCATAATCTTTTTATTTCGGGCTATGAAGATGGAGAGGACGAGGTTCTAAAAAGATTTGAAGTTAGTGAGACTGCGTTTTTTGTGGCCGATGGACAAGAAACTCAAATTGCTCCATATAATCGCCAATTCGCTTCCAAAACATTATTGCAACGGACACTGGCAATTGCTGCGGGTCCGGCAATGAATTTTGTCCTAGCATTTATCATTTTAATTGCAATTGGTTTATTACAAGGTACACCAATTGATAAGCCGATTCTAGGGAAGCTAACCGAGGATGGGGCAGCACTTCAAGCAGGTCTCCATGAAGGTGATATTGTTCGTGAGATTGATAATGAACAAGTTTCTACATGGAATGATATTGTAAATATTATTCGCGCAAATCCGGAAGAAGAAATTGGATTCGTAGTTGAACGTAATGGAGAATTACTGGATATACCTGTAACTCCAAAAGCTCAACAAATTGAGGACCAAACAATTGGTATCATAGGTGTTTATGGGCCTGTTGAAAAATCAGTATTGCCTTCCTTGAAATATGGGGTTATGGAAACCTTCATGTGGACAAAGGAGATTTTACTTGGACTTGGAAAGCTTATTACAGGTCAGTTCTCGATTGATATGCTTTCTGGACCAGTTGGAATATATGTGTCAACTGATACAGTTGTTCAATCTGGAATCTATTATGTAATGAAATGGGCCGCAATTCTAAGTATTAACCTTGGAATCGTGAACCTTTTGCCATTGCCTGCCCTTGACGGAGGGAGACTCGTGTTCTTTGCGTTAGAGGCCGTTCGTGGAAAACCAATTGATAAGCAAAAAGAAGGTATGGTTCATTTTATTGGATTCGCCTTATTAATGCTTTTAATGTTGGTGGTAACGTGGAACGATATTCAAAGATTCTTTTTATAAAATAAGCTGAAATTATAATGAGGTGCAAGATATGAAACAAAGTATGACGCTTATACCTACACTACGAGAAGTACCAGCTGATGCCGAAGTCAAGAGTCACCAGCTTTTAATTCGAGCAGGTTTTATTCGACAAAATGCGAGTGGGGTCTATAGTTACCTACCTTTAGCAAAGCGTGTTTTACAAAAAATTGAAACAATCGTCCGTGAGGAAATGGAGCGTGCAGGTGCTGCTGAGATACTCATGCCTGCATTAACGCCTGCAGAGTTATGGCAGGAATCAGGACGTTGGTATTCTTACGGTCCAGAACTAATGCGCCTACACGATCGTCATGAACGTGACTTCGTATTAGGACCAACTCATGAAGAGGTTATTACGAGTCTTGTTCGCGATGAAATTAAATCCTATAAGAGACTACCAATCACCCTTTATCAAATACAAACTAAGTTCCGCGATGAAAAAAGACCTCGTTTCGGGTTATTACGAGGACGAGAATTTATCATGAAGGATGCATATTCATTCCACGCTAATCAAGAAAGCCTTCACGATATCTATGAAAAAATGTATACTGCATACTCCAATATTTTCGCTCGTTGTGGACTGAACTTCCGTGCCGTGATTGCGGATTCTGGTGCGATGGGTGGAAAGGATACCCATGAATTCATGGTGCTTTCAGAAATTGGTGAGGATACAATTGCTTATTCTGATACGTCTACATTTGCAGCTAATATTGAAATGGCGCCTGTTGTTATGGAATATCCAAAAAGCAATGAGTCAGTAAAAGAATTAGAAAAAGTAGAAACAATTGAGAAGAAGACAATTGAAGAGGTTGCTGCTTTCCTTGATGTAACAAAGGAAAAATGCATTAAATCACTCCTTTTCCAAGTAGATGAAAAATTTGTACTTGTATTAGCACGTGGGGACCATGAAGTAAACGATATTAAAGTGAAGAACTTACTAGAAGCTACGAATGTCGAATTGGCAAGTCCAGAGGATACCAATCGCGTTATGGGCTGCACAGTTGGTTCATTAGGACCGATTCAAGTATCGGAAGACATTACTGTAATTGCGGACCATGCTGTAGCATCAGTTGTTAATGGTGTATGTGGGGCAAATGAAGAGAATTATCACTTTATAAATGTAAATCCAGACCGTGATTTTTCAGGAATTCAATATGCAGACCTTCGCTTCATCCAAGAAGGAGACCCATCTCCTGATGGTGAAGGGAAAATAGTATTTGCTGAGGGCATTGAAGTAGGTCATATCTTTAAGCTCGGAACACGTTATAGTGAGGCAATGAATGCAACCTTCCTTGATGAAAATGGAAGATCACAACCGATGATTATGGGTTGCTATGGTATTGGGATTTCCAGAACTTTATCTGCAGTAGCAGAGCAATCAAATGATGAAAATGGTCTGATTTGGCCAGCAAATCTTGCACCATTTGATCTACACTTAATCCCTGTTAACATGAAGAATGAAGAACAAAAAGCAATTTCCGAATCTTTATATGTAACTCTTAAGGAAAGCGGCTATGATGTATTATTTGATGACCGTGCCGAACGCCCAGGTGTGAAGTTTGCAGATTCTGATTTAATTGGTCTGCCACTACGTATCACAGTTGGAAAACGTGCGGGCGAAGGGATTGTTGAAGTGAAGGTTCGTAAGACAGGGGAAACATTGGAAATAAATATTGAAAATCTTATCGAGACAATTAACAAATATGTAGTAAAATAAATAGTAGAAAAGAAAAGGGTACCTCGGTAGTATGGGGTACCCTAAATATTTGAAATGTGGCAGCGACTTGCCCAGAAACGAGAAATCTGGATACTCCGACAAAGAAGCGTATTTTTGCTTCTGCCGGAGGAGTTGAAAATTCTCGAGTTTCTAGTCGCTGAAACTAGACATTCTGTCTGAAGAGGGGGAACGAGGATGGAATTATCACCACAGCAAAAAGAACGGTTTATGGTCTTGCTGCAACAGCTTGAATTAACCGAAGATGCAATAGTTGCACACTTTGCAAATGCAGGTATTGAAAAACTTATGATCGATAAAGAGAAGAAAGCATGGCATTTCTTATTTTCTTTTGAAAGAGTAATTCCAGCAGATGTCATGAGGATATTTTCAACGCAACTACGAACAAAATTCACACATATAGCATCCGTAACCTTTTCATTGCATGTACAATCACAACACGTAACTGAAGAAATGGTACAAGCCTATTGGCCGCTTTGCTTACAAGAGTTAGATGGAATTGCACCACCTATTCTATCTTTATTGCATAATCAACTTCCAACACAACAAGGTCTTAAGCTTCATATCAAGACAAGAAATGACACGGAATCAATTGCGATTAAGAAAAAGTACGGGCAATTATTAGGAAATGTGTATCAATCCTACGGCTTTCCTATGTTCACTCTTGAAACAGAAATTGAGGCTTCTAATCAAGAGTACGAACAGTTTTTAGAGAAAAAACAACAGGAAGATCAGGAAAGAGCGTTATTAGCTGTTGCTGATATGCAAAAGAAAGAGAAGGAAAAGGATCAGAATAATGTTACTGGACCGATTACAATTGGATATACAATCAAAGATGAAGAAGATTTTAAAGAAATCAGTTCAATTCTTGATGAAGAACGTAGAATTGCAATCCAGGGATATATTTTCTTTGCTGAAACAAAAGAATTGCGAAGTGGAAGAACTCTTTTAACCTTTAAAATCACAGACTATACGGATTCAATTCTTGTTAAAGTATTCTCACGGGATAAAGAAGATGTTCATCTACTACAATCCATTAAAAAAGGTATGTGGGTCCGATGTCGTGGAAGTATTCAAAATGATACATTTGTAAGAGATTTAGTGATGCTGGCAAATGATATTAATGAGATACAGCCGATGAACGAAAGAAAAGACACTGCGCCAGAAGGAGAAAAACGTGTCGAGTTGCATGCACACTCTCCAATGAGTCAGATGGATGCTGTAACTTCTATTAGTCAATTAGTTGGCCAAGCTAAAAAATGGGGTCATACAGCGATTGCATTAACAGACCATGCGGTAGCTCAATCTTTCCCTGAAGCTTATTCAGCAGCAAAGAAAAATGGGATAAAGATGATTTACGGTGTCGAAGCAAATTTAGTAGATGATGGTGTCCCGATTGCCTATAATTCACAGCATCGTAATTTAGAAGAGGATACGTATGTCGTATTTGACGTAGAAACGACAGGTTTATCTGCAGTTTATAATACAATTATTGAGTTAGCTGCTGTTAAAGTGAAAAATGGTGAAATCATTGATCGATTTGAATCATTTGCAAACCCTCATCACCGATTAAGTGCAACAACCATTGACTTAACTGGAATCACAGATGATATGGTGAGAACGGCACCAGAAGTTAGTGAAGTACTGGTAAAATTCAAGGACTGGTCCGAGGATGCAATATTCGTTGCCCACAATGCAAGCTTTGATATGGGCTTTTTAAATGTTGGTTATAAAAAGGCGGGGCTTGAACAAGCAACAAATCCAGTAATTGATACACTGGAACTCGCGAGATTTTTATATCCAGAATTAAAAAACCACCGATTAAATACATTATGTAAAAAGTTTGATATTGAATTAACCCAGCATCACCGTGCGATCTATGATGCAGAAGCAACAGGTTATTTAGTCATGAAATTATTAAAAGATGCTGCAGAAAAAGAGATTCAATTTCATGATCAGTTAAATGATTATATGGGTCAAGGTAAAGCATACCAACGTTCTAGACCTTATCATGCGACTTTGCTAGCACAAAATGATGTAGGACTAAAAAACTTATTTAAATTAATTTCGATTTCACATATTAATTATTATTACCGTGTACCACGGATTCCACGATCCCAGTTGCAAAAATATCGAGAAGGTATTTTAGTGGGATCTGCCTGTGACAAAGGGGAAGTATTTGAAGGTATGATGCAGAAGTCACCTGAGGAAGTTGAGTCCATTGCTCAATTCTATGACTATCTAGAAGTACAGCCACCATCAAATTATAGACATTTACTCGAATTGGATTTAATCCAAAATGAGCGTGAACTAAAAGACATCTTAAAAAATATTGTTAACCTTGGGGAAAAGTTGAATTTACCGGTTGTTGCTACGGGGAATGTGCACTATTTAAATCCTAATGACCATATTTATCGAAAAATTTTAGTTCGGTCCCAAGGTGGTGCAAATCCATTAAATCGACATTCATTGCCAGAAGTTCATTTCCGCACGACCAATGAAATGTTAGACTGTTTTTCTTTCCTTGAAAAAGAGAAGGCGAAGGAAATTGTTGTTACGAATACACAAAAAGTCGCAGACATGATTGGTGAAGTGAAGCCAATTAAGGATGATCTGTATACACCTAAAATCGAAGGTGCGGAAGATGAAATTAGGAATATGAGCTATAGTATGGCCCGAAGCATCTATGGAGAAGAATTACCTGAAATCGTTGAGAAAAGGTTAGAAAAAGAGCTTAAAAGTATTATTGGGCATGGATTCGCAGTAATCTACTTAATTTCCCATAAGCTTGTTAAAAAATCACTTGATGATGGATATCTCGTAGGTTCACGTGGGTCGGTTGGTTCTTCTTTAGTTGCAACGATGACGGAAATTACAGAGGTAAATCCATTACCACCACATTATGTATGCCCAGATTGTAAGCATTCAGAGTTTTTTAATGACGGTTCAGTTGGTTCGGGATTTGACCTACCAGATAAAGATTGCCCAAATTGCGGAGCGAAGTATAAGAAAGATGGACATGATATTCCGTTCGAAACGTTCCTTGGGTTTAAGGGAGATAAGGTACCTGATATCGACTTAAACTTCTCTGGTGAATATCAGCCTCGTGCTCATAACTATACGAAAGTACTGTTTGGTGAAGAATATGTATATCGTGCTGGAACTATTGGTACAGTAGCTGAAAAAACGGCCTATGGCTATGTTAAAGGTTATGCAAATGATCATAATTTGACGATGCGTGGTGCAGAAACTGACCGTTTGGTAGCAGGTTGTACAGGAGTTAAACGAACAACGGGTCAGCATCCAGGAGGTATTATCGTTGTCCCGGACTACATGGATATCTTTGATTTTTCACCTATTCAATTTCCGGCTGATGATACAAGTTCTGAGTGGAAAACCACACATTTTGATTTCCATTCTATCCATGACAATGTACTAAAACTTGATATACTCGGGCACGATGATCCGACAGTCATTCGTATGCTCCAGGACTTGAGTGGAATTGATCCAAAAACTATTCCAACCGATGATCCTGAGGTAATGAAAATTTTCAGTGGTACTGAGTCTCTAGGCGTAACCGAAGAGCAAATTATGTGTAAAACGGGTACTCTTGGGATTCCGGAATTCGGAACACGCTTTGTACGTCAAATGCTTGAGGATACAAAGCCGACTACTTTCTCGGAATTAGTTCAAATTTCAGGCCTTTCACATGGTACGGATGTATGGTTGGGTAATGCACAAGAGCTTATCCATAATAATATTTGTACATTAAGTGAAGTTATAGGTTGTCGTGACGATATAATGGTTTACCTTATTTATAAAGGTCTAGAACCATCTCTAGCGTTTAAAATTATGGAATCCGTTCGTAAGGGTAAAGGGTTGACGGACGAGTTTATTGAAGAAATGAAGAAGAATGATGTCCCTGATTGGTATATTGACTCATGTTTAAAAATTAAATATATGTTCCCGAAGGCCCACGCAGCCGCATATGTTTTAATGGCCGTAAGGATTGCATACTTTAAGGTTCATTTACCGTTGCTTTACTATGCAGCATATTTTACAGTTCGTGCAGATGATTTTGATGTAGAAGCTATGGTACGTGGTTCTAGTACAATTCGCGCTAGAATTGAGGAAATCAATGCCAAAGGGCTTGAAGCTTCAACTAAAGAAAAGAACCTCTTAACAGTTTTAGAGTTATCTCTAGAAATGTGTGAACGCGGATTTGCTTTTAATAAGATTGATTTATACCGTTCGAGTGCAAGTGAATTTATAATCGATGGAGATGCCTTAATTCCACCGTTCAATTCGATTCCTGGACTAGGAACAAATGCTGCAATCAATATTGTAAAAGCAAGAGAACAAGGTGAATTTTTATCCAAAGAAGATTTACAGAAGCGTGGTAAAGTATCTAAAACAATTATGGAATATCTCGAAAACCATGGCTGCCTTGAAGATATGCCAGAACAAAATCAATTATCCTTGTTCTAATCAGGACTTTTATTTGCATATAAATAGCGATTATGTTATAGTTTTTATGGAAATGCTATGTATATTACTGGTAAAAGAGTGGGGCTTCCCACTCTTTATTCTTTGGCTGAGGCTAAAAATTGTGTAACAACGTTTATTTAGATGGAACTTCACTATATTTTCCAACTGCCTCCCTGCTATTATAGCAGGGTGTTTTTACACTACTTAGGAAATACTATGAATAAAACAAAGGAATTCCTTATCAGCTTAGGAGGAAAAACATGAGTAAAAAGGTAACACAAATAGTGGAAGAATTAGTGATACCTATTGTAACTGATTTACAGATGGAACTTGTTGACGTTGAGTATGTAAAGGAAGGGAAAGACTGGTTTCTACGTGTCTTTATCGACTCCGAAAAAGGAGTAGATATTGAAGATTGTGGATTAGTAAGTGAAAAATTAAGCGAAAAGCTTGATGAAGTAGATCCCATTCCTTATAACTATTTTCTAGAAGTTTCTAGCCCTGGTGCTGAACGCCCGTTAAAAAAGGACAGTGACTTTGAAAAGGCAATTGGAAAACAAGTGTATGTGAAAACATACGAACCAATCGACGGTGAAAAGATTTTTGAAGGAGTGCTTACTTCATTCGATGGAAAGCTAGTAACAATCAATGTAGTGGTCAAAACACGCAAAAAATCTGTAGAAATTCCGTATGAAAAAATTGCAAATGCAAGACTTGCTGTTACTTTTCATTAATAGGTTTGAGAGAATAAAGGGGGATTAGGAAACTAATGAGTAGTGAATTATTAGATGCCTTAACATTGCTCGAGAAAGAAAAAGGCATTAGCAAAGATATTATTATTGAGGCAATAGAGGCAGCACTTATTTCTGCATATAAGCGGAATTTTAACCAGGCTCAGAATGTAAGAGTAGATTTAAACTTAGCAAACGGTTCTATGCGTGTGTTTGCTAGAAAAGATGTAGTAGACGAAGTGTTTGACCCTAGACTTGAAATTTCCGTAGAAGAGGCAAGAACCATCAACCCTAATTACCAGGTCGAGGACGTTGTCGAAATTGAAGTAACACCAAAAGACTTCGGTAGAATTGCTGCTCAAACTGCGAAGCAAGTTGTAACTCAACGTGTACGTGAAGCAGAAAGAGGAGTTATTTACTCAGAATTCATTGACCGTGAAGAAGACATCATGACAGGGATTGTGCAGCGTCTGGATTCCAAGTTTATCTATGTTGGCTTAGGAAAAATTGAGGCATTGCTTCCATTGAATGAACAAATGCCTAATGAAAAATATAAGCCTCACGACAGAATAAAAGTCTACATAACAAAGGTTGAAAGAACGACGAAAGGTCCACAAATCTTTGTTTCTAGAACACATCCTGGATTATTAAAACGCCTTTTCGAAATCGAGGTTCCTGAAATCTATGACGGAACTGTTGAAATTAAATCAGTTGCCAGAGAAGCGGGAGATCGTTCTAAGATTTCTGTTCACTCTGATAATTCAGAAGTAGATCCGGTAGGTTCTTGTGTTGGTCCTAAGGGTCAACGCGTTCAAGCTATTGTGAATGAACTAAAAGGTGAAAAAATCGATATTGTAAAATGGTCAGATGATCCAGTTGTTTTTGTAGCAAACGCTCTAAGCCCATCTAAAGTACTTGATGTTATTGTGAATGAAGAAGAAAAAGCAACAACAGTTGTTGTTCCTGACTATCAATTATCATTAGCAATCGGTAAGCGTGGGCAAAATGCTCGTTTAGCAGCAAAATTAACTGGTTGGAAAATTGATATTAAGAGTCAAACAGATGCAGAGCAAGTTGGAATTTACCCTAGAGAAGGCTTTGGATTATTTGACGACGATCACGAAGATGAACATGAGGAAGAAGCATTCGATTTGCAGTCTGAAGAAATCGAGTGAGGTGAAGAAAATTGGTAGGAAATAAAAAAATACCATTACGTAAATGTATTGCCAGTGGTGAAATGAAGCCGAAAAAGGAACTTGTACGAATCGTGCGTTCCAAAGAGGGTGAAGTTTCCATTGACCTTACTGGAAAAAAGTCTGGCCGCGGTGCATACCTAAGTAAAGATAAAGAATGTATCTTACTAGCAAAGAAAAAGAACATTCTTGCTGGTCAGCTGAAAGCCACGATTGATGATTCACTTTATGAAGAATTACTCCAACTAGTAGATAAGGAGAAGCCTTCATAGATGGAAAATAAGGAATGGTTTTCATTATTAGGTCTTGCCAATCGAGCAAGAAAGGTCATTTCAGGTGAAGAACTCGTTGTGAAAGAAATTCGCAATGGAAACGCAAAACTTGTTCTCTTATCTGAAGATGCATCAGCAAACACTACAAAAAAAATTACGGATAAAAGCACGTATTATCAGGTTCAACTTCGTACTGTAAGCGATCGGTATACACTAGGACATGCGATTGGTAAGGATGCCCGAGTAGTTGTCGCGATAACGGAGAGTGGGTTTGCAAAAAAAATTAGTCACTTGCTCGATTAACATATTTGGGGGTGAACATATGAGTAGAATGCGTGTATACGAATATGCAAAACAACAAAATATCTCAAGTAAAGAAGTTATTACAAAGCTTAAAGAGATGGACATAGAGGTTAAAAATCATATGGCAACAATTGAGGGAGATATTTTGAAAAAATTGGATCAAACATTTGGTAAAAAAACAGAAACTGCTAAGGCTACAAGCGAGCAAAGTAAAAATAATAACTCAAAACCACCAGCTAATAATAATGCTACAACTAAAGTGGTTGACAAAAAAGAAGTTAAGAATAAGCCTGCAACTCCTAAAAACCGTGACGGTAAAAAGCCTGAAAATCAAGGACAGAAAAAAGGTTTTCAGTCAAATAATAACAATAATAACAGAAGAAATAAAAACAACAGACAAAAAGGTAATAACCGTCCAAATCATCAACAACAACCGGTTCAACCAAAGCCTGAAAAAAAATTACCTGAAAAGATTACTTTCATTGGTTCATTAACCGTTGGGGAATTAGCAAAAAAATTAGGTAAAGAGCCTTCTGAGATTATTAAAAAGTTATTCATGTTAGGTGTTATGGCGACAATTAACCAGGAGCTTGATAAAGATTCAATCGAATTAATTGCTTCTGAATATGGTGTTGCGGTCGAAGAGGAAATTGTCTTTGACGTTACCGAATTCGAACAGTATGTAGAGGAAGATAAAGAAGAAGACCTAATTGAAAGACCTTCGATTGTTACAATCATGGGACATGTAGACCATGGTAAAACAACTACCCTTGATTCCATCCGAAATACAAAGGTTACGGCTGGGGAAGCTGGTGGGATTACACAGCATATTGGTGCCTATCAAGTTGTTGATAACGGAAAGAAAATAACTTTCTTAGACACACCAGGACACGCTGCTTTTACCACTATGCGTGCAAGAGGTGCTCAGGTTACCGATATTACGGTTTTAGTAGTCGCAGCAGATGATGGTGTAATGCCGCAAACAGTTGAAGCGATTAACCATGCAAAGGCTGCTGAGGTGCCAATTATCGTAGCAGTGAATAAAATGGATAAACCAACAGCAAATCCTGATCGGGTTATGCAGGAATTAACTGAACATGGTTTAGTTCCTGAAGCTTGGGGAGGAGACACAATCTTCGTTCCGATTTCGGCGTTAACAGGAGAAGGAATCGACAACCTGCTTGAAATGATTCTTCTAGTGAGTGAAGTTGAAGAATATAAGGCAAACCCTAAGAGAAGAGCAACAGGTACTGTAATTGAAGCGAAGCTCGATAAAGGAAGAGGTTCTGTTGCTACACTACTAGTCCAAAACGGAACGTTACGTATTGGTGACCCAATCGTAGTTGGAAACACATTTGGTCGTGTCCGTGCAATGGTAAATGATTTAGGCCGTCGTGTTAAAGAGGCAGGTCCTTCAACTCCAGTTGAAATCACTGGACTAAGTGATGTCCCACAAGCCGGTGATCAATTCGTTGTTTTTGAAGATGAAAAGAAAGCACGACAAGTTGGAGAAGCCAGAGCTCAGAAGCAAGTAGTCGAGCAACGTAGCGACAAAGTGAAAGTAAGTCTAGAAGATTTATTTGAGCATATTAAACAAGGTGAAATGAAGGAAATTAACTTAATCGTAAAAGCTGACGTTCAAGGTTCTGTTGAGGCTTTAGCAGCTTCTCTTCAAAAAATTGATGTAGAAGGTGTTAAAGTTAAGATTATCCATACTGGAGTCGGTGCGATTAATGAATCCGATATTACACTTGCATCAGCTTCAAATGCAATTGTAATCGGCTTTAATGTACGACCTGATGTAAATGCGAAACGAACTGCAGAAGCTGAAGAGGTCGATATCCGTCTTCACCGCATTATCTATAAAGTAATTGAAGAAATCGAATCTGCAATGAAGGGTATGCTTGATCCTGAATTTGAAGAGAAAGTAATTGGGCAAGCAGAAGTACGTACAACCTTCAAGGTATCGAAGATTGGTACAATTGCTGGTTCATACGTAACAGATGGTAAAATCACTCGTGACAGCGGGGTTCGCCTAATTCGTGATGGAGTCGTTATCTTTGAAGGAGAAATTGATACATTAAAACGTTTCAAGGATGATGTGAAAGAAGTTGCGCAAAACTATGAGTGTGGTATAACAATTGCGAAATTCAACGATATTAAAGAAGGAGATATCATTGAAGCTTTCGTGATGCAAGAAGTTGATCGACATTGATCGGCTATGTAGAGTGTGAATGCGTCATTTATGATGCGAATTCTTTAAAAGCAAAACGTGCCGTTTTACAAAGTGTCATTACTCGACTCAAACAAAAGTTTAATATTTCAGTTGCGGAGGTAGACCATCAAGATACATGGCAACGCACCAAACTAGCCATTGTTACTGTATCTTCAAGTCGAAAGCACTCTGAACTCGAATTAAACAATGCTCTAAAGTTTATTGATTCGTTCCCGGAATTAGATCGAACAGTAACCGATTTTGAGTGGTTATAACGAGGTGATATAAAGATGAGTTTACGACCAAATCGTGTTGGAGAACAAATGAAAAAGGAATTGAGTGACATAATTGGACGGAAGATAAAAGATCCACGTATTGGATTTGTAACTGTTACCGACGTTCAAGTTACTGGAGACCTTCAGCAAGCGAAAGTTTTTATTTCGGTTTTAGGTGATGAAGAGCAAAGGCAAAACACATTAAAAGGTCTTGCCAAAGCGAAAGGTTTTATCCGTTCAGAAATCGGTCAACGTATTCGTTTACGGAAAACACCTGAGATTCTTTTTGAATTTGACGAATCAATTGATTATGGGAATCGAATTGAAACGATCCTACATGAAATAAATAAAGATTCAAATCAAGAATCTAACCGAGAATAGTGTAGAGGATAGGCTTTAATATAAAGTCTATCCCTTTTTTCAATCTATTTAAGAAAAGTGTATATAAAACACCTATCTAAAAGTTTAGGGGAGTGGCTCTAAGTGGATGGAATTTTACTGCTTAATAAACCAAAAGGGATGACTTCCCATGATTGTGTCTTCAAGGTTCGGAAGTTAGTGAAAATGAAAAAAGTAGGACATACAGGAACATTAGACCCTGACGTATCGGGTGTTCTACCAATATGTTTAGGAAGAGCGACTAAAATCGTAGAATATGTAACCGCAGCTAATAAGACCTATGAAGGTGAAGTGAAAATAGGGTTCTCAACTACTACGGAAGATGCCTCCGGGGAAGTGGTAGAAGAAAAAAGAGTAGACCGTGATATAACTAAAGATGAAGTATTGAATGTACTTCATTCGTTAACTGGTGAAATCATTCAAACCCCTCCAATGTATTCTGCTGTTAAAGTCAATGGAAGACGCCTTTATGAGTATGCTAGACAAGGAATGGTAATTGAAAGACCATCTCGTAAAATTACCATACATAAGCTGGAGCTACTAAGCGATATTGTTCAAACCAATCATACAGTATCATTTCGTTTCCGTGTCACCTGCAGCAAGGGTACGTATGTGCGAACGCTCGCTGTACAAATTGGTGAAAAGCTAGGGTATCCATCTCATATGTCTGATTTAATAAGGATCTCTTCTGGTGAGTTTAAACTCCAACAATGTATGACACTTGAAGAACTAGAAGGCATGGTGAAAAATGGACGCATTCAGGAACATCTCCTATCAATTGAAGATGCTCTTTCCCATTTGCCCAAAATAATAATTAATGATAAAGTAGCAGAGAAAGTAAAAAATGGGTCTGTCTTGCCGGTTCCTCAGGAGTTAAATCAGCTCCAGGTTGGAGAACCTATTGCTACCCTACATAATGGTGATATCCTAGCAATATATCAAAGGCATCCAGAAAAACCCAACTTGATAAAACCTATTAAAGTATTAGTCAATAATCAAGAATTAAAATAGGTTATTCGTGTAGAAAAGGTGAAATAGAAGTGAAGACGATATATATCACACATCCACAATCCTTTAATCAAACAGATTTGCCGCCAACAGTATTGGCATTGGGATATTTTGATGGTGTCCATTTGGGCCACCAAAAAGTTGTTGAAACTGCAAAAAAGGAAGCAGAGAAACAAGGAATTGCTTGCTCTGTTATGTCTTTTGATCCTCATCCATCAATCGTCCTAAAAAAAGATGTTACACATGTTGAATATATAACTCCTTTGCATCATAAGGAAGAGTTATTTGCTCAATTTGACATCGACTATTTGTATATAGTCAATTTCACATCTGAGTTTGCGAGTCTATCGCCTCAACAATTTGTTGAGCAATACATTATCGGTCTTAATGTAAAACATGTTGTTGCAGGATTTGATTTTACGTACGGACGGTTTGGAAAAGGAACAATGGAAACTCTTGCGGAACATGCTAATGGACGATTTACCCAAACAACTGTAGAGAAATTAACCTTTAATAATGAAAAGGTGAGTTCAACGCTTATCCGGGAATTTATACAGAGTGGTGAGGTTGACCAACTTCCCCCTTTATTAGGTAGATTTTACACAGTAAATGGAATTGTAATTGATGGTGAAAAGCGTGGTAGAACCATCGGCTTTCCAACTGCAAATGTTAAAACGAATGAAGATTATATAATTCCTAAAATGGGCGTGTATGCTGTTCGTTTAAAAGTTGGATCAAAATGGTATAATGGAGTATGTAACCTTGGGGTTAAACCAACTTTTCATGACAATTTAAAGTTGCCATCAATTGAAGTTCATCTGTTTGATTTTAATGAAGATATCTATGAGGAAAAGGTTATTGTTGAATGGCACAAACGAATTCGTTCGGAAAGAAAGTTTTCTTCCATTGACGAATTGGTGAAACAAATTGGACTTGATAAGGAACAGGCAAAGGAATACTTTGAGAAAATAGACGAACATACTTGCTTTTTATCGTAAAAAGTTGTATTCTAGTTAAGTATGAAAAAGAACCATTGCGTGGCAGTTCGAATCACCAACGTCTGCTAGGTAATCGGGGATACTTATAATAGGAGGTGAATAGGATGGCTATCACACAAGAGCGTAAGAACGAAATTATCAGCGAGTACAAAACTCATGAAAATGACACTGGTTCACCAGAAGTTCAAATCGCTGTCCTAACTGAGCAAATCAATAAGTTAAATGATCATTTACGTACACACAAGAAGGATCATCATTCACGTCGTGGTCTATTAAAGATGGTTGGTAAACGTCGTAATTTATTAACATATCTTCGTAATAAAGACGTAACTCGTTACCGTGAATTAATCAACAAGCTTGGACTACGTCGATAATCTACGAAAAAGCGGGAGCATTCCCGCTTTTTTATTAGGTAAAAAAACGAGGGATTTTTTTCCTCCATTTCTACTATTTGAACAAAAATTCACTTTACATATTTAACGAGTATTGATATGTTCGAATAAATTAGTTCATACTATCATTACATATATTTGAATGTGATTTAGAGAGGGGTACTATTATATGGAACAAGGAAAGCAAGTTTTTTCCATGGACTGGGCAGGCCGACAGCTGACCGTTGAAATTGGTCAACTAGCAAAGCAAGCTAACGGGGCTGCATTAGTTCGTTATGGAGAGACTGCTGTCTTAAGTACAGCAACAGCATCGAAAGAGCCAAAACCATTGGATTTCTTTCCGCTTACTGTAAACTATGAAGAACGATTATATGCAGTTGGGAAAATCCCTGGAGGATTTATCAAACGTGAAGGTAGACCAAGTGAAAAGGCGATTCTAGCAAGTCGATTAATAGACCGACCGATTCGACCTTTATTTGCTGATGGATTCAGAAATGAAGTTCAAGTTGTCAGTATCGTTATGAGTGTTGACCAAGATTGCTCTTCAGAAATGGCAGCAATGTTTGGTTCATCATTAGCGTTATCTGTTTCAGATATCCCATTTGAAGGTCCAATAGCAGGTGTTACTGTTGGTAGAGTTGACAATCAATTTATTATCAACCCGTCAGTGAAAGACCAGGAAATGAGCGATATCCATCTAGTTGTTGCCGGTACAAAAGATGCGATCAATATGGTTGAAGCAGGTGCTGAAGAAGTTCCTGAAGAAGTGATGCTTGAAGCAATTATGTTTGGACATGAAGAAATTAAACGATTAATTGCCTTTCAAGAAAAAATTGTTGCAGAAATCGGTAAAGAAAAAAGAGAGATTGTCCTTTACGAGCTTGATTCAGAATTAGAAGCACAAATTCGTGCGAAAGCGGAAGAGGATATTAATAAAGCTGTACAAGTTGCTGAAAAGCATGCAAGAGAAGATGCAATTAATGAAGTAAAAGCTGCAATCTTAGCAGAATACACAGATCAAGAAGTTGACGATGCGACACTTAAGCAAGTGAAAGAAATTTTAAATAAACTTGTAAAAGAAGAAGTTCGACGCTTAATCACTGTCGAAAAGGTTCGTCCTGACGGAAGACAAATCGACGAAATTCGTCCACTCTCATCAGAAGTAGGATTATTATCTCGTACACATGGTTCTGGACTCTTCACACGTGGACAAACCCAAGCATTAAGTATTTGTACACTCGGCGCATTAGGTGATGTGCAAATTCTTGATGGGTTAGGTATAGAGGAAACAAAGCGTTTTATGCACCACTATAATTTCCCTCAATTCAGTGTCGGTGAAACGGGTCCTATGAGAGGCCCAGGACGTCGTGAAATTGGACATGGTGCTTTGGGTGAGCGTGCATTGGAACCTGTTGTACCTACTGAAAAGGATTTCCCATATACGATCCGCCTGGTTTCTGAAGTATTAGAATCAAATGGTTCTACTTCCCAAGCGAGTATTTGTGCAAGTACATTAGCGATGATGGATGCAGGTGTTCCAATTAAAGCTCCTGTTGCTGGGATTGCAATGGGGCTCATTAAATCAGGAGAGCACTATACAGTATTAACTGATATTCAAGGGATGGAAGACCACTTAGGAGATATGGACTTTAAAGTTGCGGGAACATCAAAGGGTGTAACTGCTTTACAAATGGATATTAAAATAGCTGGTCTTTCACGTGAAATCCTTGAGGAAGCATTGCAGCAAGCTAAAAAAGGCCGTATGCAAATTCTTGATTCAATGTTAGCAACACTAACAACCCCTAGATCTCAGCTTTCTAAATATGCACCGAAGATCTTAACATTAAAAATTAATCCAGATAAAATCCGTGATGTTATTGGGCCAAGTGGTAAACAGATCAATAAGATCATTGACGAAACTGGCGTAAAAATTGATATTGAACAAGACGGTACAGTCTTTATTTCTTCAGTTGATGAAGCAATGAACCAGAAAGCCAAGAAAATCATCGAAGATATTGTTCGTGAAGTAGAAGTTGGCCAAATGTATCTTGGAAAAGTAAAACGTATTGAAAAGTTCGGCGCATTTGTTGAAATTTTTAATGGAAAAGATGGACTTGTTCATATTTCTGAACTTGCTGAAGAACGAGTTGGAAAAGTTGAGGATGTTGTCTCAATTGGTGATGAACTCCTTGTAAAAGTCACTGAAATTGATAAGCAAGGCCGTGTAAACCTTTCAAGAAAAGCCGTTTTACGTGAACAAAAGGAAAAAGAAAAGCAACAACAATAATAAACTTTCTAAAGCCTGGTAAACCGGGCTTTTTAGGTTTTTATTTATGTTATGACATCGTTTTTAAAGTTTGAACAGTAGCTATTACACTTTTCTCAATTTGTGTTCTACCTTGTCCCTCCCTTACATATTTTCTAGTAAAGAGGGGGATTGTTATGAAAAAAAGGTATATACAATTTATTGCTTTTATATGCATATTATTGGTTTCAATTGGATCATTACATAATCCGTTCACAAATGATTACGTTCAGGGATTAAAAGAAAGTTCACTAAAAGAAAGCGCTGACGCAATCCCTGTTAGTAGCAAAGGTGATCAACTTTTAAAAGAAATTGAAAAAAGGGCAATTGAATATAGTATTCCTGCAGAAGATGCGAAGATTGACCCTGTTTGGAAAGCAACACCTGGCCTCAATGGACTAGAGGTAAATATTAAAGCTTCATATGAAAAGATGAAAAAAGAAGGCGAATTTGATGCAAATAAGCTGGTATTTAAGCAGCTATCCCCTAAAGTTCATCTTGAAGATTTACCTTCGTCCCCGATTTATCGCGGGAATCCAAACAAACCGCTTGTGTCATTTATCATAAATGTTGCATGGGGGAATGAATATATTCCTGATATGCTTGCGACGTTAAAAAAGCATAATGTAAAAGCAACTTTTTTCTTAGAAGGAAGATGGGTAAAGGAAAATCCAGATTTAGCTAAAATGATTGTGGATGCTGGACATGAAGTAGGCAACCATTCTTATACACATCCTGATATGAAAACCTTGTCTTCAGATCTTGTTAGAGAGCAATTAATGAAGACAAATCAGGTCATTGAGGCTGCTACAGGGAAAAAGCCTACCCTCTTTGCTCCACCTAGTGGAAGCTACCGCGATGAGGTCGTTAAAATTGCAGATGAACTCGGTATGAAAACAATTATGTGGAGTGTGGATACAATCGATTGGCAGCGTCCACAACCCCATGTTTTAGTTCAAAGGGTAATGGGCAAAGTCCATCCTGGTGCCATGGTTTTAATGCATCCAACATCACCAACTGCTCAAAGTCTTGAAAGATTAATTATATCTATTAAACAAAAAGATCTTGCTATCGACAACGTTTCTACATTATTAAACGAAGATCGTATCATACTAAAGAAAAAGTAGTGGTGTAAGAACAGGAGGAATCCAGCATTGATTAAAAAGTATACTTGTCAAAATGGTGTAAGAATTGTATTAGAAAACATCCCAACTGTTCGATCAGTTGCAATTGGTGTTTGGATCGGGACAGGATCACGAAATGAAAGCCCTGAGAATAACGGTATTTCTCATTTTCTAGAGCATATGTTTTTCAAGGGTACGAAAACAAGATCTGCAAGAGAAATTGCGGAGTCATTTGATAGTATTGGTGGACAGGTAAATGCATTCACCTCTAAAGAATACACTTGTTATTACGCAAAGGTATTAGATGAACATGCAAAATATGCACTAGATGTTCTAGCGGACATGTTCTTCAATTCGAACTTTGATGAAGAAGAATTGAAAAAAGAAAAAAATGTTGTCCTAGAAGAGATTAAAATGTACGAAGATACACCAGATGATATCGTCCATGATTTATTAAGTAAAGCTACTTATGAAAATCATCCATTAGGTTATCCAATTTTAGGAACAGAAGAAACATTGGAAACCTTTAATGGTGATAAACTTCGTCAATATATGAATGCTATGTATACTCCAGAAAATGTGGTTGTGTCTATAGCTGGTAATATTGATGAGAACTTTATTTCTGAGGTTGAGTCATACTTTGGTAGTTATTCAGGAGACCAGACGAAATATGAGTTACAAAAACCTTCTTTCCATACTAATAAGATCACACGAAAAAAAGAAACCGAACAAGCCCATCTTTGCTTAGGCTTTAATGGCTTACAAATTGGAGATAAAGATGTGTACGATCTAATCGTGTTAAATAATATTCTTGGCGGTAGTATGAGTAGCCGTTTATTCCAAGACGTACGTGAGCAAAAAGGATTAGCGTATTCTGTATTCTCTTATCATTCCTCTTATAAGGATACTGGGATGGTCACCATTTATGGGGGCACAGGAAGTAAACAACTTAATTTGTTATTCGAAACAATTCAGGATACATTAGCAAAGCTTAAGGCAGAAGGTATCACCGAGAAGGAATTAAAGAACAGCAAAGAGCAAATGAAGGGTAGCCTTATGCTCGGACTTGAAAGTACAAACAGTAGAATGAGCCGAAACGGTAAAAATGAATTATTATTAAAGGAACATAAAAACCTTGATGAAATTTTAGATGAAATTAACGCCGTTAGTGAAAATAGCGTGAATGCAATGGCAGAACGAGTCTTCACAGACGATTTTTCACTTGCGTTAATTAGCCCTACAGATGATTTACCGATTAAGCTTTCAAATTGATTTTGATTCTAAAAATGTGGACTACTCCATACACTGTAAAAAGGACATGTGAGGGGTGGTCTTTTTGAGGCTAAGTGAATTAAGTGGAAAAGAAATTGTTGATGTAAAACGAGCTGAAAGACTAGGTGTTTTAGGTCAAACTGATTTAGAAATTGATGAGAGAACCGGTCAAATAAAGGCACTCATCATTCCGTCTTTAAAATGGTTTGGATTAAAGAAACAAGGTAATGAAGTTCGCGTATCATGGCAGCATATACGTAAAATTGGTACAGATATGATCATCATTGATATTCCAGATGATTTTGGACCAGAAGAAGCTGAATAGTCATACAATGTAAACCCACGGGATGCCGTGGGTTTTTTCATTTTTTTTAGGAAAATGTTATTCTGAGCAAATTTCAGCTTGTTCTTTCACCTATTTAAGCAATGCCTCATAGTATGGTGAAGTAAATAAAATTATGGTGATTTTATGGATTGTTGAGGGGCTATCCCTCAAAAAACGATATGAAGAAACCGAAGTTCACCGACGTGATGACTAACATACACTCGGGGTTCACTTTAGGTAAAAGAAGGTGATAAAACGTATGTTAACTGATATGCATGTGGCTATTATAGGTGGAGATGCACGACAGTTGGAAGTAATTCGTAAACTAATTGAATTAGATGCAAGGCTTTCTTTAATTGGATTTGATCAACTAGATCATGGATTCACTGGAGCTTCAAAAGAACGTTTAGACGAAATCGACTTTACAGATATAGATGCGATTATTTTACCGGTATCAGGAACAAACAGTGCGGGAGAGGTTGAAACGATTTTTTCAAATGAAACAGTCGTCTTAACTGAAGATATTTTATCACAAACACCTGATCACTGTGTTGTTTACTCGGGAATTAGCAATTCTTATTTAGATGGAATTATTAAGGCAACCAATCGAAAATTAGTGCGTTTATTTGAAAGAGACGATGTTGCAATCTATAATTCCATTCCAACAGTTGAAGGAACCATTATGATGGTGATTCAACATACAGATATAACCATTCATAATTCAAGAGTGGCTGTACTTGGTCTTGGCAGAGTCGGTATGAGTGTTGCAAGAAGCTTTGCTGCTTTAGGGGCAAATGTTAAAGTGGGTGCCAGAAAAACAGAGCATATTGCAAGAATTACGGAAATGGGATTAACGCCTTTTCATCTTTCAGATATTGCTGAAGAGGTTAAGGATGTCGACGTCTGTATTAATACGATCCCACACTTAATCGTGACGGCAAGTGTGATTTCGAAAATGCCTGCCCATACATTGATTGTTGATCTAGCCTCTAAGCCTGGGGGAACTGATTTTAGATATGCAGAAAAAAGAGGGATTAAAGCCTTATTAGCACCTGGGTTACCTGGTATTGTCGCTCCAAAGACAGCCGGTCAAATTGTTGCGAATGTATTATCCCAACTACTTCTTGAGTTATTACAACAAAGAGAGGAGAACGAATAATATGACTTCATTAAAAGGAAAAAGAATCGGATTTGGTCTTACAGGATCTCATTGTACGTACGATGCTGTATTTCCAGAAATAGTTAGACTGGTAGATGAGGGTGCAGAAGTGATCCCTGTTGTATCATGGACTGTTCAATCAACAAATACACGTTTTGGAGAAGGCGCAGAGTGGATTGAAAGAATTGAAAAAGCGACAGGGAATAAAGCCATTGATTCGATTGTAAAAGCAGAACCATTAGGTCCAAAACTTCCACTTGATTGCATGGTCATTGCACCACTTACAGGGAATTCAATGAGTAAGTTCGCGAATGCGTTAACAGATTCTCCAGTCTTAATGGCAGCTAAAGCAACATTACGTAATCAATCTCCGGTTGTCTTGGGAATATCCACAAATGACGCATTAGGTTTAAATGGTGTGAACCTAATGAGGTTAATGGCAACAAAAAATATATACTTTATTCCGTATGGCCAAGATGCGCCAACGAAAAAGCCAAATTCAATGGTTGCACGTATGACAATGCTAAGGGACACTGTTGCTGCAGCAATTGAAGGAAGGCAATTACAACCGGTAATTGTAGAAAGATTCCGTGACGGTGAAGAATAACGAAAATTTTTTGAATAAAGGAGAAAGAATGAAAATTCTTCTCTCCTTTAGTACTTGTATGTGGTAAAATATATATCATTAAACGTAAATTAGACGTTCTAGTAATACTAGGAAGGGGAATTAATTTCAAATGACAGTAGAAAAAGAATTACATGTTGCGGTTGTAGGTGCTACAGGTGCTGTAGGAATGCAAATGATCAAAACACTTGAAGAAACGGATTTTCCATTAACTAAATTAACTTTATTATCATCAGAACGTTCTGCTGGTAAAAAGATAGAGTATAAGGGTCAAGAAATAACAGTTGAGGTAGCAACACCAGAAAAATTTGAAGGTGTTGATATTGCCTTGTTTAGTGCTGGAGGAGGAGTATCAAAAGAACTTGCTCCTGAAGCAGTTAAGCGAGGTGCAATTGTAGTTGATAACACAAGTGCATTTAGAATGGATGAAAATGTACCATTAGTAGTACCTGAGGTAAACGAAAATGACCTTTTAAAACACAATGGTATTATTGCAAATCCAAATTGTTCTACTATTCAAATGGTTGTCGCTTTAGAACCAATTCGTAAGGCTTATGGTTTATCTAAGGTTATTGTTTCAACATATCAAGCAGTTTCAGGTTCCGGCGTTGCTGCGATTCAAGAAATGAATGAGCAAACGAAGGATATTATCGAAGGTAATGAAGTTACTCCAAAGATCTTACCTGTAAAAGGTGACAAAAAGCATTACCAAATCGCTTTTAACGCGATTCCACAAATCGATAAATTTGAGGATAATGGGTTCACTTTTGAAGAAATGAAAATGATTAACGAAACTAAGAAGATTATGCATTTACCTGATCTTCATGTAGCTGCGACTTGTGTTCGTTTACCAGTTGAAACAGGACATTCAGAATCTGTTTATTTTGAAACAACACAAAATGATGTGTCTGCACAAGACGTAAAAGAATTATTATCTTCTGCACCAGGAATTGTACTAGAAGACAATCCAGCAGAGCAAGTGTACCCAATGCCAATTCATGCAGTTGGTAAAAAAGATGTGTTCGTAGGAAGAATCAGAAAAGACTTAGACCAAGATAATGGGTTCCATATGTGGGTTGTATCTGACAATCTACTAAAAGGCGCTGCATGGAACTCCGTACAAATTGCTGGAAGTCTTATAAAGCTAGGCTTAGTAGCAAAATAATCGTTTGAACCAAAACATGAGGTGGTTTCATGAATATCGTTGTTCAAAAATTTGGCGGAACCTCAGTACGGGATGAAGAATCAAGGGAAAGAGCAAAAAAACATATTGAAAGTGCCGTCTCGGATGGATATAAAGTAGTTGTCGTTGTATCAGCTATGGGGAGAATGGGTGACCCATATGCAACTGATACACTTTTAAGCTTAGTAGGGGAGCAAAATCCAACTATTAGTGATAGGGAAATGGATATGCTCGTGTCCTGCGGAGAAATTATTTCTAGTGTCGTTTTTACCAATATGTTAAATCAAGCTGGAATCTCTGCAGCTGCTTTAAATGGTGGGCAGGCGGGTTTCCGGACCAATGGTGATCACACAAATGCTAGAATTATTGAAATGAAGTGTGACCGTCTGCTGCAAACACTCGAAACCCATGATGTGGTAGTAGTCACAGGATTTCAAGGGATCTCTAAAATAGGTGACATTACGACATTAGGTAGAGGTGGAAGTGATACATCTGCTGCGGCACTAGGTGTTGCATTACAAGCTGAGTGGATTGATATTTTTACAGATGTAGAAGGTGTTATGACAGCAGACCCACGAATCGTTGGTGATGCAAAGCCATTATCAGTCGTCACATATAACGAAATCGTGAACATGGCATACCAAGGTGCAAAAGTCATTCATCCACGCGCAGTTGAAATTGCGATGGATGCAAAGGTACCCATTAGGGTGCGTTCAACATATTCGGATGCACCTGGTACACTTGTAACAACAATTGATAAACGTCGAGGTGTCGAGGTTAAGGATCGATTAATTACAGGTATTGCACACGTGACAAATGTAACGCAATTAAAAGTTCAAGCAAAAAAAGGCCAATATAATCTTCAAACAGAAGTATTTAAGGCAATGGCCAATGAAAAAATAAGTGTGGATTTCTTTAACATCACACCCAATGGTGTTGTTTATACGGTTTCGGGAGAAATGACAGCCCGCGCGGTTAATAAACTGAAAGAATTGGGTTATGAACCTCAGGTAACTGAAAAATGTGCGAAGGTTGCGACTGTTGGAGCGGGAATGAACGGCGTACCTGGAGTGACTGCACGAATTGTAACAGCACTTTCAGAAAAAGGAATTCAAATTTTGCAATCAGCAGATAGTCTATCAACCATTTGGGTACTTGTTAAGGAATCTGAAATGAAGGAAGCCATTAACGCACTTCATAAAGCATTCCATTTATCTGATGGACCTGTTGGAGCAGAAGTGGTAGACTTTTAAGGGGACAATTAAGGGAACCTCCGTGATGGAGGAGTCCCTTTCTTTAACATATTTGTTTCATGTATAATTTTTTAGAGCAAGCCTAGGTTTTTAGGAAATAAGCCTAGCGCAATTGATGGGAGTAGGTGTAAAAGCATGATTGATTTTGGAAGAATCTCTACAGCTATGGTGACACCATTTGATAATAAAGGAAATATCGATTTCGGTAAAACAACTCAGTTGATTAATTATTTAATAAATAATGGTACAGAATCTCTGGTTGTAGCAGGGACAACTGGTGAATCTCCTACGTTATCTTCCGAGGAAAAAGTAGCTCTTTTCCGTCACGTTGTAAAAGTTGTGGATGGTCGGGTTCCAGTAATAGCTGGAACAGGCAGCAATAATACGTATGCATCCATGGAGTTATCAAAAAAAGCACAAGAAGCCGGTGTCGATGCAATTATGCTTGTTGTTCCATATTACAATAAGCCAAGTCAAGAAGGACTTTATCAGCATTTTAAAACAATTGCTGAAAGTACAAAACTACCTATTATGCTTTACAATATTCCAGGTAGATCGGTTATTAATATGTCAGTAGAAACCATTATTAAATTGTCGAAGATACAAAATATCGTTGCTGTTAAAGAAGCAAGTGGAAGCCTTGAAGCAATGACTGAAATAATTGCTAATACTGATGAAAGTTTTGATTTATACAGTGGGGATGATGGAATCACATTGCCGGCTCTTTCAATTGGAGCAAAAGGTGTTGTTTCAGTTGCTGCCCACGTGATTGGTAATGAAATGCAGCAAATGGTAAAAGCATTTTTAACAGGAAACAATACTGAGGCAGCTAGACACCATCAAAAACTTCTACCAATTATGAAGGGACTATTTACGGCACCAAATCCGGTTCCAGTAAAAACAGCTCTTCAAATCAAGGGATTAGACGTTGGCTCTGTTCGTTTACCACTAGTTCCGTTAAACGAACAAGAACGAATTGAATTAACAAAATTAATAGGGAAATAAAAAAACATGTTTAAAAAGTCAATCTTACTGATTGGCTTTTTTTCTTTCACCCACTTTCGAGAATGAAATAGAACCATGTGTTTATACTAAATGGTAAATGGGTTGAAAGGAGAATACGATGAATAATAATCAATACATAAATGCAGATCAACCACAAGGGGATCAGGATAAAAATGAAACAAAGGGCTCATCATTAGTTGATAAGATTCAACAACTAGGACAAACCAATGTCCCTCAAATGTCAAATGACAGTAAAATACATTGCCTTACAATTGTTGGTCAAATTGAAGGACATATTCAATTACCTCCTCAAAATAAAACAACTAAATATGAACATGTTATACCTCAAATTGTTGCGATTGAACAAAACCCAAAAATTGAAGGTTTATTAGTTATTTTAAATACAGTTGGGGGAGATGTTGAGGCAGGGCTTGCAATATCAGAAATGCTTGCGTCGCTCTCAAAACCAACTGTTTCAATTGTTTTAGGAGGCGGTCACTCGATAGGTGTTCCAATTGCCGTGGCTTGTGATTATTCTTTTGTGGCTGAAACGGCGACGATGACAATCCATCCAGTAAGACTAACGGGTCTAGTTATCGGTGTACCTCAGACGTTTGAGTACTTAGATAAAATGCAAGAGCGCGTGGTTAATTTTGTTACAGGGCATTCGCAAATAACCGAAGATAAGTTCAAGGAATTGATGTTTTCTAAGGGTAATTTAACAAGGGATATTGGAACCAACGTTATAGGCTCTGATGCGGTAAAATATGGCCTCATTAATGAAATTGGTGGAATTGGACAGGCGATTAAGAAACTAAATCAGTTAATTGATGAGAGAAATGTTACGGAAGAAAGCGGGCAGATGATTCAATGATTCTATATACTATGATGCCACAAGAGCTAATTTATCCACAAACTGAAATGGAAGAAAGTAATTTTAAGTATGTCGATATTAACGGTGTTTCACTTGCTGTTAGCCATGCCCAAAATGGTGAATACACAATTGAAAGAGTTATGAGTACTGATCCTCAGCACTTTTTAGACGGAAGATACTCGCCTGGGCAGAAAATCAAATTATAGTTTACAAAACATTTTTTGCTGATTCTTGTGAAATCATTGGTTTCACAAGACGTTTCAGGCTGGGACGAAAGGTTGCTAAAGTGAACATTTATAGAATTAAACCTATCATTTCATCAATTGTCCTAAATTGGTATAATGTGCTATAATTTAACTAATTTCATCACGTAGGCAGCCATAATGTGGCTGCTTCTTTCTTATTATTGATAGGTAGAGTAGGTGTAGTATGGCAAAACGAAAACGTAGACAGTCGAAGCGGAAAGATGAATGGAAAAAAACTCTTAAATTTGAATTGCTAGGATTATTATTATTAGCTTTAGCTTGTATTGGTTTAGCAAGACTTGGCACGGTAGGAACAGGTCTTGTCTATTTATTTCGATTTTTCCTTGGAAATTGGGACATTCTTGGATTAATTGGATTATTGCTTATTTCACTGTATATTATTTGGAATCGATCCTTTCCGAAAATTATTACTAGGCAATTGATTGGTGTCTACTTAATTATAAGCGCCATGCTGTTATTAAGTCATATTCCATTATTTAATTTACAAACTAACGAAGGCAAATTTACTGATCCAAGTGTTATTAAAAATACCTGGAGCATGTTTTGGGCTGTTGTAAATGGTGATACAAGTACTACTGATTTAGGCGGAGGAATGATTGGTTCAATCCTTTTTGCAGCTTCTTATTTTTTATTTGATGAAGCGGGGACAAAAATTATCTCTGTCTTTTTAATCGTCATTGGTGGTGTACTTGTTACTGGAAAATCACTTCACGATACAATTGCAAAAATCTTTGGCCCAGTTGTTTCATTTATACGAAATCAATGGATTGCATTTATGGATGACATAGTGAATTGGTTTCATCAACGCAAGAACCAGCCTAAAAAAGAAAAGCAGAAAAAGAAAAAGGAGCATAAAAGTAAGGATGCTCAAGTTTCAACAGATGATGATATCGATGAAGCACCAGTTGAAATTCCTATTGAACCGATTATTTCAAACTTTGCGGATAAGGCCTACACAAAAGAACAAGTTGCTCAACCTGAAAAACATCAGCAAAAACAAAAAGTCGCAGAAGAAGATAATGATGAAAAGATGCCAATCACCTTTACAGAAGGTGAGCTTGAGAATGTTGATTATGAGTTACCACCGATTGAGTTGCTACATCCACCAAAGCAAACTAGTCAAAGCGCAGAACATGAAAATATTTATGAAAATGCTAGAAAGCTAGAGAAAACATTCCATAGCTTTGGTGTAAAGGCAAAGGTTACAAAAGTCCACCTTGGTCCTGCTGTAACAAAATATGAGGTATACCCGGATGTTGGCGTTAAAGTTAGTAAAATCGTAAATTTAAGTGATGACCTAGCCCTTGCATTAGCTGCAAAAGATATCCGGATTGAAGCTCCAATTCCTGGAAAATCGGCAGTTGGAATCGAGGTTCCTAATTCTGAAATTGCTGTAGTATCTTTACGGGAGGTACTTGAAGATACTGAACCCCAGCGCTCAGATGCTAAATTGTTAATTGGACTTGGCAGGGATATCTCAGGTGAAGCCAAATTCGCTGAACTAAACAAAATGCCTCACTTGTTAGTAGCAGGTGCAACAGGTAGTGGTAAGAGTGTTTGTATTAATGGCATCATTACTAGCGTGCTTATGAGGGCCAAACCACATGAAGTAAAAATGATGATGATTGACCCGAAAATGGTTGAGTTAAATGTCTATAATGGAATACCACATTTATTGGCTCCTGTTGTGACCGATCCTAAGAAGGCGTCACAAGCTCTTAAGAAAGTCGTAAATGAAATGGAACGAAGATATGAATTATTCTCCCATACCCACACAAGAAATATTGAAGGTTATAATGAATATGTTCGTCGCCATAATAGTGAAGAAGAGGCGAAACAACCAACTCTTCCTTATATTATTGTAATCGTAGATGAACTAGCAGATCTTATGATGGTCGCTTCAACAGATGTTGAGGATTCTATCACTCGTCTAGCACAAATGGCACGAGCTGCTGGAATTCACTTAATCATAGCAACACAAAGACCATCAGTAGATGTTATCACAGGGGTTATTAAAGCCAATATCCCTTCCCGAATAGCTTTTAGTGTATCCTCTCAAACTGATTCAAGAACGATTTTAGATATGGGTGGAGCAGAAAAGCTGTTAGGACGAGGTGATATGCTATTCCTACCTGTTGGAGCATCAAAACCTGTACGTGTTCAGGGAGCCTTTTTATCAGATGACGAAGTTGAAGAGGTTGTTAACTTTGTAATTGCCCAGCAAAAAGCTCAATATCAAGAAGAAATGATTCCTACCGATACCGTTGAAACAACAGAAGAAGTGGATGATGAATTATATGATGATGCTGTTCAGCTTGTAATTGAAATGCAAACGGCATCTGTCTCAATGTTACAACGTAGATTTCGAGTAGGTTATACAAGAGCTGCAAGATTGATTGACGCTATGGAGGCAAGAGGTGTAGTTGGTCCTTACGAGGGTAGCAAGCCAAGAGCAGTGCTAATTTCTTCAAAAAATGAAGAAGTAGGAAGTTAGTTTTTTTTGAGTAAAGTTCCAGTTTGAAAAGCAAGTGTCATTTGACTTATTCTTGACATAAGAAGAGCAGTTGCTCTTCTTTTTTTTCGACAAATTACGCAATTCTTATTTATTTCTTTTTGAAAAGATGATATATTTAATTCGGATTAACATCGGTCTAACATCAGAGGTCTGATGACTATACATAAAAATGGAGGAGTAGCAGATGACTATCAAGTTAGATAATCGACCATTGTACTTGCAAGTAATAGATCAAATCAGACTTGATATCGAAAATGGTGTCTACAAAGAGAAAGAAAAACTACCATCAGAATTTCTCTTAGCAAAGCAGCTAGGAGTTAGTAGAGCAACTTTAAGAGAAGCGTTACGAATTCTTGAAGAAGAAAACGTCATTATTAGAAGACATGGTGTAGGTACCTTTGTAAATGCGAAACCTCTGTTTAATTCAGGAATTGAGCAAATAAGTAGTATTACAGATATGATTATTCAAGCTGGTATGTCACCTGGGACGATCTTTTTATCGAGAACGGTAAAAGAACCTACGGATAATGACATAAAGAGTTTTAATTGTCCGGAAACTGAAGAACTTACAAAAATAGAAAGAGTCCGTACCGCAAATGGCGAGCCTGTGGTGTACTGTATAGACAAAATTCTTTCAAAAAATTTACCAGCCAATTATTCACATGAGGAATCTCTCTTTGATTTATTGGAAAAAAAAGCAGGAAGAAAAATAACCTACGCGGTTACCTATATTGAGCCGATTGGGTATCACGATACGATTTCGCCAATCTTAAACTGTGACCCTGAGACAGCATTATTGTTATTAAAACAAATGCATTATGATGAAAAAGATGAACCAATTCTTTTTTCACAAAACTATTTTAGAGCGGATAAGTTTTCATTCCATGTCGTTAGAAAACGTGTGTTATAAATTGTAAGTAAAAAGCAAACTTTAAGGAGGTGAATAAGTAATCCGTTACTAACAGATATTTAGAATAAGGATTTGTTTTTTATTAAAATTTATAGGGGGTTAATCCATGTTTAAAAAGAAAGCTGGTTTTGGTCTTGCATTTCTTCTTGCAGCTGGTACATTATTAGGTGCATGTGGAGGCGCAGACGAAGAAGGAACAGGTTCAGGAGAAGGTAATAATAAAGGTGCCGATCTTAAAGTAGGTATGGTAACTGACGCAGGTACAATTGATGACAAATCATTTAACCAAGGTACATGGGAAGGAATTCTAGCTGCTAAAGAAGAGCTTGGCATTCAAGAAAAATATCTTAAGCCAGCAGGTACAACTGAAGCAGAGTACTTAAAAGAGATGGGCAACCTTTACGATGCAGGTTATAAATTCATCGTAGCACCAGGTTTCAAATTTGAAACAGCAATCTATCAAGCACAATCTAAATATGAAGATGCAAAATTCGTCATTCTAGATGGTAACCCACACAAAGGTGACTTTGTTCCAGCAGTTGCTGACAACAGTGTTGCAGTATTTTTTGCTGAACATGAATCTGGTTTCTTAGCTGGTGTAGCTACTGCCCTTGAATTAAAAGAAGGAGAAGCTGGATTTATCGGTGGTATGGAAATTCCAGCTGTTCAAAAATTTAACTGGGGCTTCCAACAAGGTTTAGCTTATGCAAATGAAAACCTAGGAACGAATTTTAGTATTAAAGAAGACAATGTAGTATATCAAGGTTCATTTGATAACTCAGCAGCTGGTCAACAAATTGCTGCTCAAATGTATGACCGTGGTGTAAATGTAATCTTTGCTGCTGCTGGTGGTGTTGGTGTAGGTGCGTTTACTGAAGCTAAAAACCGCGCTAAAGCAGGAGAAGAAGTTTGGATGGTCGGTGTTGACGTTGACCAATATTCTGAAGGAATTTATGAAGGTGAAAAATCAATTACTTTAACATCTGCAATGAAGAAGCTTGCACATGCAACTCAAGAAATAATTGAACAAGAGCTTGATGGAAAATTCCCTGGTGGAGAAACTCTAACATATGATGTTAAAAATGATGGAGTTGGTATTCCAGAAGAAAATCCTAACTTAAGCGAAGAAACTGTCAACCAAGTTAAAGAGATTTTTGAAAAGATTAAATCTGATGAAATCAAAGTCTCTGGTGAACAAGGTAATTTAATCAAGTAAGATTAGTTGAAAAAGAGACGGTTGTTTTCATCCGTCTCTTTTGTATATAACCTCAAATGTCAATATCTACACAAGTCTGGTGTAAAAAGGATTTGAGTCTATTAAAAAGGTGAGTGCTACTATGGAATATGTTGTAGAAATGCTGAATATCAGGAAGGAATTTCCTGGTATTGTGGCAAATGATAATATCACTCTTACTTTGAAAAAGGGAGAGATACATGCTCTACTTGGTGAAAATGGGGCAGGAAAATCCACACTAATGGGCGTATTATTTGGGATGTATCAACCGGAACAAGGAATCATTAAGGTAAATGGTGAACAAGTTCATATTAACAACCCTAATGTGGCAAACCGTCTAGGGATTGGTATGGTGCATCAACACTTTAAGCTTGTTGAAAATTTTACAGTTACTGAAAACATCATATTAGGGAGCGAGCCATTAAAGGGCGGTGTGGTCCTTGATATTGATAGTGCGGCAAAACGTATTGAAGAATTGTCAAAGTATTATGGGCTAAATGTCGACCCGCATGCGAAAATAGAAGACATTTCAGTAGGTATGCAACAACGGGTTGAAATTATGAAAATGCTCTTCCGTGAAGCGGATGTGCTTATTTTTGACGAGCCTACAGCTGTATTAACTCCAAATGAAATAGATGAATTAATGAAAATCATGCGTAATTTAATTAAAGAAGGAAAATCAATCATTATCATTACTCATAAATTAAAGGAAATCAAAGCAGTTGCAGACCGCTGTACAGTTATTCGTCGTGGAAAATATATTGGAACAGTTAATGTTGCTGATTCAAGTGAAGCTAGTTTAGCTGAAATGATGGTTGGTAGACATGTATCATTTAAAGTTGATAAAGAAGAAAGCAAACCAGGTGAAATGGTATTAGAAATAGATTCTCTTTCTGTGAAAAATAACAGAAAAGTAATGGGGTTAAAGAACTTTTCACTGACTGTTAAGAAAGGTGAAATAGTAGGGATCGCTGGTGTTGAAGGAAATGGTCAATCTGAGCTAGTGGAAGCGATTACAGGACTTCGCAAGGCAGAGTCAGGAAAAATCCTATTAAATGGGGAAGATATTACGAATCTCCCTGTCCGTCAACGAATTGATAAAGGGATTGCCCATATTCCGGAGGATAGACAAAAACGTGGACTTGTTTTAGATTACACACTTCAATCCAATATGGTGTTAGAGGTATATAACAAACGTCCATTTTCAAAACACGGACTTCTGAATGTATCAGCAATGAAAGAGTATGCAAAGAAGATTCTTGAAAACTTCGATGTGCGTTCAGGTGAAGGAGAAGTTTCAATTGCAAGAACCTTATCCGGTGGTAACCAACAAAAAGCAATTATCGGACGTGAGCTTGAATTAGATCCTGAATTGCTAGTAGCTGTTCAACCAACTCGTGGATTAGATGTTGGTTCAATTGAATATATTCATCAACAATTGATCGCTCATCGAGATAAAGGAAAAGCGGTACTTTTAATTTCACTCGAATTAGATGAAGTATTGCAGCTATCTGATCGAATTGCCATCGTCAACAACGGTGAACTCATTGGGGTTGTTAATGCCTCAGAGACGAACGAAAATGAGGTTGGCCTCATGATGGCGGGTGTAGGTAAGGAGAGAAGTGTATGAGAAATACAATTATTTCATTAATCGCGGTACTGTTGGGGCTAATTGCCGGTGGATTATTAATGCTATTTATCGGTAGTAATCCTTTTGAAGGGTATGCTTACCTTTTCCAAGGCGGATTAAAAAATATATCAAGAATCGGGGATACATTGGCGACAGCAACACCATTAATCTTTACTGGTTTATCGGTTGCTTTTGCTTTCCGTACGGGTTTATTTAATATCGGAGCCTCTGGCCAAATGCTGATAGGTGGTCTGCTAGCAACTGCAGTTGGCTTAACATTTGACTGGTCGAGACCAATTCTTCTCCTTGTAATGATTTTAGTAGGATTCCTTGGTGGTGCTCTATGGGCATTTATACCAGGATTGCTTAAAGCAAGATTTAATGTTCATGAGGTTGTTTCAACGATCATGATGAACTGGGTTGCTTATTGGACTGTATATTATGTAGTTCCTGGATATTTCAAAGGTGAATTCCTTGAAACAGAATCAAAAAAGTTACCAGATGAAGCAACGTTAAGGTCACCATTTTTAACAGATATGTTCCAAGGGTCTTATATTAACTTAGGTTTGTTTTTAGGTGTTATTGCGGTTATTATTGTTGGGTTTATCATAAACAAAACTACGTTGGGATTTGAATTGAAAGCAGTTGGTTTCAACCGTCACGCTGCAGAATATGCTGGTATGCGTGTTAATACAAATATTGTTTTATCTATGTTAATTTCTGGTGGACTAGCTGGTCTCGCAGGTGTTGCGATGTATACAGGAAATGCAACGAGCATGCAAATCGGGATCTTACCATCTCAAGGTTTTGATGGTATAGCAGTAGCATTGTTAGGAGCAAACAGTCCAATCGGTGTGTTCTTTGCGGCAGTATTTTTTGGAATCCTATATTCTGGAACAGGGTTTATGAATGCAATGACGGAAATCCCTCCAGAGATTGCAAATACAATTATAGCTATCATTATCTATTTCGCTGCTACCAGTATTTTGATTGAGCGCTTATTGAATAAGTTCAAAAAACGTCGTACTGACAGTTCAGCTGTGAAAAAGGAGGAAGCGTAAAATGTGGGCTTTAGTTGAACAGATTTTTCCATACGCAATTGTTTTTACAATCCCTCTTCTAATAACAGCACTTGGAGGACTATTCAGTGAACGAAGTGGTGTTGTTAACATTGGCTTAGATGGGCTAATGATCTTTGGAGCTTTTGCAGGTGCCCTAACGATCTATTATCTTCAAGATACAATGTCAAACCATAATTTAGTTCTGTGGATCGGTTTATTAGTTGCTGCGATTGTGGGAATCCTCTTTTCTCTTTTACACGCATTTGCTAGCATTAACTTAAATGCCAACCAAATTATCAGTGGTACTGCTATCAATATGATTGCAGGTGCACTTACCGTATTTTTAGCTAGAAATATTACAGGTAGTGGGAATATTCGTATTACTAGTGGATTTACACCAACAGATATTCCGGGGCTATCCTCGATTCCTGTTATTGGAGATTTGTTTTTTACGAAAACCTATCCAACTACTTGGTTTATCTTACTTGTTTTATTAATAAGCTCGTTCGTGCTATATAAAACAAAGACAGGGCTTCGTTTACGTTCTTGTGGTGAATTTCCACAGGCGGCAGAAGCAGCTGGTGTAAATGTTAGAAAAATTCGTTATCTAGGTGTTATACTTTCAGGTGCTTTTTCAGGCTTGGGAGGGGCACTTATCATCGTAACGTATGCAGGGGAGTTTACTGGAACAGTTTCAGGTCTAGGCTTCTTGGCACTTGCATCTTTAATCTTTGGACAATGGAAACCACTTGGGATTCTTGGAGCAACTTTATTCTTTGGTTTTGCAAGTACAGTTGCGAACGTTTCACAAGTTATCCCAGAGCTTGCAGTTGTCCCACCAATCATATTGAAGATTTTCCCATATGTGGTAACTTTAATTGCATTGGTTATCTTTTCTAAATCTTCTCAAGCACCTAAAGCAGCGGGAGAGCCATTTGATTCTGGGAAACGATAAGATTATACTTTTAAAGGAATGGCAGAAGTGTCATTCCTTTTTTAAATTGAAATGGGAGGACAATAATGAGCAAAAAAGAATCGTTTTGGGGGCTATTATGCCTCTTCTTAGTGATGTTGGCCTATGTCATTCCTTATGTTTTTTTAACAGATGTAACCGCATGGTACGGCAGTTTTCTATTGTGGATTGTTTTGGCATTAGTCATTATTATTATAAATTACATACTGACACGGAACTGGAGGTGAGGATTGATGAGTGCTACTTATGTTTGGTGGGGAATTGCCATTTATATTGTGATGTCAATTTTTATCGCCTATTTATCAAGAAGTGAAAAGCAAGTAAATATGGAGGGCTACTTTTTAGGGAACCGAAAAATGAACGGTTTTGTGTCCGCCTTAAGTTATAGCGCAACGACTTATAGTGCTTTTATGATGGTTGGATTAGCTGGTTTAACCTATCGTGGTGGTGTAGGTGCATTAGGTTTTGAAATTGTTTATTTTATGGGGGTTACTCTTGTTGCCTTTTTTGGACCTCGTTTTTGGATTGTGGGAAAGAAATTTGGCTATGTGACACCGTCTGAGATGTTAGGGGATCGTTATGATGATAAAAGGGTTGCAGCTATTATTTCGATTTCAAGCTGTATTTTTCTAATTCCGTATAGCGCTGTTCAATTAGCGGGTGTTGGCTATTTATTACAAGGGATTACAAATGGGGAGATAAGCTTTACTACTGGAGCAATTATAGCAACTATTTTAGCACTAATTTTTACATATATTTCTGGAATTCGCTCTGTCATGTGGACTGATTCCCTCCAGGCGCTTGTGATGATTGTTTCCTCGAGCCTAGTTGTTATTTTATTAGTAAATGCATTAGGTGGGTTTGGTAGCTTCTTCAACGAATTGCGGACAAGTCACCCAGATTCATTAACAGTACCGGGGAATGGGTACTTTAGTTTTCCTACCTTTTTATCATTAACCATTCCATGGATTTTCTTTAGTCTTTCTAATCCTCAGGTGAGTCAGCGTTTATATATGCCTTCATCTTTAGGAAGTTTACGAAAAATGTTATTAGGTTTCCTCGTATTCGGCTTTATTTATACGATTGTATCGGTAATGTGGGGATATTCGGCGATTTTATTATTCCCAGGACTTGAGAATCCGGATGTAGCAACGCCTAATCTTCTGTCTTCCGAACATGTTCCAGTCGTTTTAGGGGTGATTGTCATGGTAGCGATTATGGCAGCAGCTATTTCTACAATCGATTCGATATTATTAACCCTTTCTTCTCTTTTTGCGAGAGATGTATATGGCATGTCCTCTAAAGCGAAGGATGAAAGACAACAATTAAAGGTAGGAAAAATCATTATTCCTGTCATCGCAATTCTCGCTTATGGATTCGCAGAATTACAATTAGATTTAATTGCCGTTCTTTCTGTTGCATCGTCGGCAGGTTTAATCGTAGTGGTTCCAGCAATTATCGGAGCTTTCTTTTGGAAAAAAGGAACCGCAATAGGGGTTATGACTAGTGTTACGATAAGTGGATTAGTTGTAATATTGCTTGAAGCTATGAAGTATAAACCATTTGGCTATGGGTCAGGTGTATGGGGACTGCTTCTTTCTATCGTGTTATTTGTAGGGGTGAGTCTCGCAACTAGACCACCTGAAAAGAAAGCGAATGAATTTTTATCGTATTTAAAAAGTGAACTTTCAAAAAATCAATGATTTCATTAGCAAACCAGTACTAGTACTGGTTTGTTTTTCTTTATTAAGTAAATTTTAGGAGGTGAACTTGAATTTATTACTAATTTGAGGTTATAGTGATTCTAAGATTAAAAATTAGTTTTGGTTAAAATATAGCCATATAGTGTTTTGCTATGACCAAAAAGGAGGCTATGTATAAGATGTTTTTATTGGATGAAAATGAGCATAAATTAAACGGCTTCACGCTCCATACGGTTAAAACAGATAAATTTAAAACGAATACAATTGTACTTAGAATGAAAGCCCCGCTGGAAGAGGAATATGTTACCCAAAGAGCATTACTTCCATATGTATTGCAAAGTGAAACACCTAGCTACCCCTCAACAACGAGTTTGCGCTCCTATTTAGATGAATTATATGGTGCTGTATTATATGTGGACCTAGCAAAAAAAGGGGAACACCATATTATTACTTTTTTCGTGGAAATAGCAAATGAGCTATTTTTAAAAGATCAAACACCTTTGCTAGACAAAGCAATCACCTTGTTGCAGGAAATTGTACTATCTCCTGTAACAGAAAATGGCGCTTTTAAAAGCACAGTTGTAGAAAAAGAAAAACGAAGCCTTAAACAACGAATTCAAGCTGTCTATGATGATAAAATGAGATATTCGAATTTACGTTTAGTTGAAGAAATGTGTAAGGATGAACCCTATCACCTCCATGTGAATGGAAGAATTGAAGATCTAGACAGTATTTCTGCAGAATCTCTCTATAATTATTATCAAAAAGCATTGGCTGAAGATGAAATTGATCTATATATTATCGGAAACATTGAACCTGATAAAGTAAAAGAAGTGGTCTCATCAACATTCACGTTTTCTGAGCGTAGCACACGTCCACAAATTGAATCTAAAACCAAGCAAGTTGAAAAAGTGAATGAAGTAATCGAAAACCAAGATGTAAAACAAGGTAAGCTCAATATTGGCTATCGGACAAATACGACTTATAGTGACCCAGACTATGATGCACTCCAAGTGTTCAACGGAATTTATGGTGGTTTTTCACACTCAAAATTATTTATAAATGTTCGTGAAAAAGAAAGCCTTGCATACTACGCAGCATCTAGGGTGGAAAGTCATAAGGGTCTTCTGATGGTAATGTCCGGCATTGATGTAAATAATTATGACCGAGCAGTAACCATTATTAAAGAACAAATGAAAGCAATGATTGATGGAGATTTTACAGAGGATATCCTTGCTCAAACAAAAGCCGTCATTCGAAATCAGTTACTTGAAACAATCGATACATCCCGTGGTATCGCTGAAGTTTTATATCATAATGTTATTTCACAGAAATCAAGAAAGCTTCAGGATTGGATAGCTGGAATTGAAGCAGTCACAAAGGAGGAAGTAGTCAATGTTGCCAAGAAAGTCGAACTTGATACGATTTATTTCCTTACTGGATTGGAGGGGCGGTCATAATGGATAAAATCACATTTGATCAACTTCAAGAGGTTCTTTTTCACGAGAAGCTTGAAAACGGTCTTAACGTTTACATCCTTCCGAAAAAAGGATTTAATAAAACATATGCAACCTTCACGACTAATTATGGTTCAGTTGATAACCAATTTGTACCATTAGGGAAGAATGAATTAACGACAGTACCTGATGGAATTGCTCATTTTTTAGAGCATAAGTTATTTGAAAAAGAAGATGGAGATGTGTTTCAGGATTTTAGTAAACAAGGTGCCTCTGCGAATGCTTTCACATCATTTACAAGAACAGCCTATCTTTTTTCGAGTACATCCAATGTTGAACTAAATCTAGAAACATTAATTGACTTTGTCCAAAGTCCTTATTTTACAGAAAAGACAGTTGAAAAAGAAAAAGGAATCATCGGTCAAGAAATTACAATGTACGATGATAACCCTGACTGGAGACTTTATTTCGGTGTAATTGAAAATATGTACAAAAATCATCCGGTCCGAATTGATATTGCTGGAACTATTGATTCCATCGCCAAGATTACAAAAGATATGCTCTACGAATGCTATGAAACCTTTTATCATCCGAGTAATATGGTTCTATTTGTTGTTGGTCCGATTGACCCGGAAAAAATAATGGCGCAAATCAAATCTAATCAAGCCAAAAAAGATTATCAGGATCAGTCAGAAATCGAGCGCCATTTTGAGGATGAACCAATTGAAGTAAACGAAAAGAAGAAAGTACTAGAAATGAACGTCCAATCTTCAAAGTGTATGGTTGGTGTGAAGGCTCTAAATCCTTCACGTAAAGGTGATGAATTACTTAAACAGGAATTATCGATGACGATTCTCTTGGATTGGCTGTTTGGAAAAAGTTCCAAGCATTATCAGGCATTGTATGATGAAGGCTTAATTGATGATACTTTCTCGTATGATTACACGGAAGAACAAGGATTTGGTTTTGCGATTGTGGGAGGAGATACCTCAAATCCCGATGAATTATCAGCAAAATTACGAAATATTATGCTTTCAAGTAAAAAACAAGGAATCACTTCAGAAGAATTGGACCGTGTTAAAAAGAAAAAAATTGGAGCATTTTTACGCTCTTTAAACTCACCAGATTATATTGCAAACCAGTTTACAAGATACGCATTTAATGATATGAATTTATTTGACGTCGTTCCTATAATGGAAAGTATAACTGTTGACGATATTATGAAAACTGGAAATGAAATTTTCGATGAAATTAGAATGACGGAGTGTCAGGTAATACCTAAAAAGTAGTAAATGCTTAAGCATCCTTTACCAAAAGGATGCTTTTTTAAGGGGAAATGAATATGAAGAAATACGCATTAATTACAGGTGCCAGTGGAGGAATCGGAAGCGCTATTGCGAAAGAAGTTGCCAGTCTAGGTTATTCGTTATACTTACATTACAATGAAAATGAAAAGGCGGTAAAGAGTTTAGCGGGAGACTTAGATAGTAAAGGTGTAGAAACATATCTCATAAAGGCTGATTTAAGTCAAAAAACCGGTGTAGAATCTGTGGTAACTCAATTACAGCATCCAATTGACACAATTGTTCATAATTCAGGGAAAAGCGTGTTTGGCCTAATGACTGATTTTAATCAAAAAACGGTTGATCAAATGGTGCAGCTTCATGTAAGTACACCTTATATGTTAACGCAAGCCCTTCTTCCTGCTATGATAACGAAAAAAAGTGGGAATATCATTGTTATTTCATCCATTTGGGGACTAACAGGAGCGTCTTGTGAAGTGCTTTATTCTATGGTAAAGGGAGGACAACTCTCGTTTGTAAAAGCATTAGCGAAGGAAGTTGCGTTAAGTGGAATACGAGTGAATGCGGTCGCACCTGGTGCCATCAATACAAACATGCTCCAGGAGTTCACTGAAGATGATTTACAAGGTATAAGTGAAGAGATTCCAATGGGAAGAATAGGTGAACCAATTGAGATAGCAAATACAGTTGGATTTTTACTCTCCGACAAAGCTTCTTATATAACCGGACAAGTTTTGTCTGTAAATGGTGGTTGGCATTGTTAGTTTTTATAATGAGTGCAAGTGTGAAAACGCGACATAAATTTCAATGAATAATTTATCTTACAATCGACAAACTAACATTGTATTAACCTTATAAGGAGGGTCACTTATGTCAGTACTAGACAATTTTGAAGAGTGGAAAGATTTTTTAGGTGATCGCTTGCAGCATGCTAAATCCGAAGGAATGGATCAACAAGTTATCAGTAATATGGCTCAACAATTAGGTGATTACTTAGCTAATGAAGTAGAGCCAAAAAATGCTCAGGAAAAAGTATTACGGGACCTCTGGACCGTTGCTTCTGAAGAAGAGCAACAAGCGATTGCCAATGTAATGATTAAACTTGTCCAATAGGTTTGGTAGTAGGTTGAATGTAGAGAGGATTTTCCTCTCTTTTTTATTTAAGTAAATTCCCCTCAAATTTTTTATACCCCACTATAAAATATGAATTGATTAGTTTATAATAATAATGATGCAATATTTCATAGTTGGAATTATAACCACTGATTGTATGAGGGGCTGGGACACTTGGAGAAAAAAGAGTGGTATTTGGAATATGAAATAGCAAAAAATCGCCCAGGACTCCTAGGGGATATTTCTTCCTTACTAGGAATGCTTTCGATAAATATTGTTACAATAAATGGTGTAGACGATCGCAGAAGGGGCATGCTTTTATTAAGTGATAGCAATGAGCAAATCGAGAGACTTGAATCAATTTTACATACAATGGATACGATAACCGTTACAAAGCTTAGGGAACCGAAGCTTCGTGATAAGCTTGCTGTTAGACATGGACGCTATATTCAACGTGACGCTGATGATAAAAAAACATTCCGTTTTACGCGTGATGAATTAGGGCTGCTTGTTGATTTCATGGCAGAGCTGATTAAGCAAGAGGGTCATAAGTTAATTGGAATTCGGGGTATGCCGAGGGTTGGTAAGACCGAATCAGTTGTTGCTGCTAGTGTTTGTGCGCATAAAAAGTGGTTGTTTGTGTCATCGACATTATTGAAACAAACGATGCGAAATGAATTAATCCAGGATGAATATAATGCTGATAACCTTTTTATTATTGATGGCATTGTTTCAACAAGAAGGGCAACTGAAAGGCATCTACAGCTTGTTAGGGAAATTATGAGACTGCCCGCTGTTAAACTAGTCGAGCATCCGGATATATTTGTACGTCATACAGAGTATACGTTGAATGATTTTGACTATATTATTGAACTTCGAAATAATCCTGAAGAGGAAATTACATACGATATAGAAGACCAACAGTTTTCTAGTTCTGATTTTTCCGGTTTTAATTTTTGAATGTCTTAATCGATTAATCCTTTACTGAAAAAGAGAAAAATGCTAGTATTATGAACGCGAATAGACCAATAGGTATCCCGGAATTGGTAGGTGAAAAAAATGACTGAATTAGGATCTCGGCTTAAAGAAGCAAGAGAGCAAAAAGATTTAAGCCTTGATGATTTACAGCAAATGACAAAAATCCAAAAAAGGTATTTGGTTGGGATTGAAGAAGGAAATTATAATGTTATGCCAGGTAAATTCTATGTCCGTGCATTCATAAAGCAATATGCTGAGGCTGTGGGACTTAACCCTGAAGAATTATTTGAAGAGTACAAGTCAGAAATTCCTGGTACAAATAACGATGAAATTCCTGAACAAATATCAAGAGTGCAATCAAGAAGACAAATTTCTACAACGAATTCTAAAATTGTTGATAAAGTACCAATCATCATATTGGCTCTTTTTCTTCTTGGTGGTGCAATGACAATCTACTGGTTTGTTTCTAAAAAGGATGTTGCCGAAGAACCAGAAACACAACTAGAGAGTCAGGAAACGGAATACGACGAATCAAATGAACCACCTCCTGTTCAAGAACAACAAAAAGAAGAGCCGAAAGAAGGGGAGCAGGTAGCCGGTGAAACGGATAATACCCCTTCAGAAGAAGAGGAACCTGTGGAAGAAACTCCTGCTCAGGAGCTTGTAGAGGTTGAAAAAAAATCCAGTACTGCAACCTTTGAGTTAAAGAATGCAGATTCATTTAAGGTAAAAGTAACGGCGGCAGATGCTGGTCAATCTTGGGTCACACTTCAAAATCCCCAAAACGAAAGATTTATTTATGAAACCATTGCGAATGGTGCAACAAAAGAGGTTGACTTAACAAATCAATCTGAAGTGATTTTAACAGTTGGAAGGTCGTCTGATCTTCAAGTCGAAATCAATGGAGAGCCTTTTACGTATCCGTTTGATACGGGCCAAATTGTTCGTCAAATTATTACGATAAAGTATACTCCAGGAACTGAAGAATAACAAAAGTCATCATTATGATGGCTTTTTGTTTCGTATAAGTGGTATTATCACTATTATAAGAATTTTAGTAAATGTTGGAGGTATAAGATTGTGAATTTACCAAATAAGATTACGGTAGCAAGAATTTGCTTAATTCCACTTTTTTTAATTGTTATGTTTGTTCCGTTTGGCTGGGGTGATGTTTCGATTGGCTCTATGTCCATTCCAGTTGCCCATTTAGTAGGAGCGATTATTTTTATTGTTGCTTCTAGCACTGATTGGATTGACGGTCATTTGGCAAGAAAGCATAACTTAGTAACGAACCTTGGAAAGTTTTTAGATCCTCTTGCAGATAAGCTACTTGTATCAGCTGCATTAGTTAGTTTAGTTCAGTTTGGGCTAGCACCTGCCTGGATGGTCGTTGTTATTATAAGTAGGGAATTTGCTGTAACTGGCTTACGTTTATTACTAGCCGAAGGTGGAGAGGTTTCAGCAGCAAAAATGCTCGGGAAAATTAAAATGTGGGCTCAAGTCGTAGCCGTTTCTGCATTATTATTACATAACTGGCCGTTTGAATATCTTTCTATCCCATTTGATATGATTGCCCTCTGGGTAGCAGTTATATTTACAATTGTGTCTGGTTGGGATTATTTTGCGAAAAACAAAGGTGTCTTTGCAAACTCTAAATAGGATGGTGGGGTTCTTCAATGAATGCTGAAATAATTGCTGTAGGTTCTGAGCTTCTTTTAGGTCAAATCGCAAATACGAATGCGCAGTTTCTTTCCAAACAGCTTGCTGAGCTTGGAGTCAATGTGTATTACCATACAGTTGTTGGTGATAATCCCAACCGTTTAGAGGATGCAATAAAAATCTCTCAATCTCGTTCGGATTTAATCATTTTTACTGGTGGTTTGGGGCCAACAAAGGATGATTTAACAAAAGAAACAATTGCAAGGGTAGTAGGTAAACAGCTTGTATTTGATGAAGCTGCCTTACGGAGTATTGAAGATTACTTTAAGAAAACCAATCGCCATATGACCGAGAATAATAAAAAACAAGCACTCGTACTTGAGGGTTCTGAAATCCTTCCAAATGACCATGGGATGGCTCCTGGAATGGGATTTGAAGTTGATAAGATTACATATATGCTCTTTCCTGGACCACCAAAAGAGCTGAATCCGATGTTCCTCTCATACGGTGGACCATTCTTATTAAAATCACTTGGTGTTGTAGAACGAATTGAATCCAGGGTGCTGCGTTTCTTCGGGATTGGAGAATCACAACTTGAAACAGAGATTGAGGATTTAATTGACAATCAAACAAACCCTACAATAGCCCCATTAGCTGGCGATGGTGAAGTTACACTTAGACTTACAGCAAAGCACAACTCACTAGATGTTGCAAACCAACTACTAGATCGTACCGAGGCTGAAATAGTAAAAAGAGTGGGCAAGTTCTTATACGGGTATAACTCGACTTCACTTGTTAATGAACTCATGAATAAGCTTAAAACCTCAAAGCTTACAATCTCGAGTGCAGAAAGCTTAACTGGTGGCTTATTTGCCGAGGAGCTTACCAATTTAGCAGGTTCTTCAGCAGTTGTGAAGGGTGGAGTAGTTTGCTATACAAACGAAGTGAAGGAACATGTGTTACATGTAAAGAAAGAAACACTAGATACAGATGGGGCCGTTAGCAGTTCTACAGCGGAGCAGCTTGCAGAGAATGTAAAGAAACTTTTAAAATCTGATATAGGGATTAGTTTTACAGGTGTAGCCGGTCCGAGTGAGTCGGAAGGAAAGCCAGTAGGGACAGTATATATTGGGATTTCTTATTTAGATCAACAGACTAAGGTATTTTCGTTGCAATTAGCGGGTTCCCGACAAGGAATTCGAGCTAGAACGGTTAAATATGGTTTTTATTATTTACTGCAATTATTAAATGAACAGAAAAACTGATTTTTCACTATCACTTCAAAAAGACGATCATGCTGGTCGTCTTTTTTTGCAAATTTAAACGGGTTTTATACATTTCAGTTTAATTATTAGAAATCAAATGAAATATCATTTACAATAATCATATTGTCGAAAAGGAGGAATACATGATGTTAAATGACAAGCAGTCTAAATCTGAAGCATCCTCAACAGATGGAAAAGATGTTAATGGGGCCTTGAAAGAACTAAATGGCATCAAGAAATTAAAAAGCTTTGACTTTGACAGTTCCTCAGGGTTCGTCTGTGATATTAATACTGGAATTTGTGGTCCAGTAAATCAAAAGAAAGAGGGAAAAGAATGAAAATAACAATTTGGTCAGACTTTGTATGTCCTTTCTGTTTTATAGGGGAGTCCCATTTAGATAAAGCATTAGAAAATTTTTCACATGCAAAAGATGTTGAAATAGAATATAAAAGCTTTTTACTTATGCCAGATGCGCAATATGTTTCTGGTCAAAATTATGCTGAAACCTTTTCTAGTATGAAAGGAGTTCCATTAGAACAGGCCGAAGCAATGCTTAAACAAGTGACAGAAATGGCTAAAAATTCTGGTGTTGAGATCAACTATGATAAAGCTAAACTTACAAGCACATATGATGCACATCGCGTTTTTCAATATGCAAAGGAGCAGGGAAAAGGAAATGAATTTTTCAATCGTTTCTATGCTGCCCATTTTACTGAAGGTGAAGTCTTAAGCGACACAGAAACAGTTGTTCGCTTGGCTGAAGATGTAGGTCTTGATGGGGTGCAAGTACGCAAAGTCATGGAAAGTAAAGAACATACTGCCCAGGTGACAAATGACATCTCTGAGGCACGTTCGGTTGGTGTACAAGGTGTTCCTTTCTTTGTAATTGATAACAAGTATGCTGTTTCTGGTGCTCAACCAGTTGAAGTGTTTAATCAAGTTCTGGATAAGGTATGGGAAGAAGAACATTCCAAGAAATAGAATGGAATCGTTTGTAAACATTTATAAAAATGGCGTAAGTGTGCATATGCTTACGTCATTTTTTATCATCGATTTACTATTTTTGAAGAGCTAAAATTCAAATTTTGTTGGTCTCTATCTCTTTGAAAATATGATTTTGGACTATCAAAAATTGGATTTAAGGGAAAAAACTATTAATAAAAATAAGCGAATAAATGTTCGACTTTTTGCTTGGCAAATCGAACAAAACATTGTATAGTAATAATAGTTTCACGAATAAAGGAGGAAATATAGTGAGTGATCGTCAAGCGGCCTTAGAAATGGCATTAAAGCAGATAGAGAAACAGTTTGGTAAGGGCTCAATCATGAAGCTTGGAGAACAAACTGATCGTAGAATTTCCACTATATCAAGTGGTTCACTAGCAGTAGACGTAGCATTAGGTGTTGGAGGATATCCAAGAGGACGGATAATTGAAATATATGGACCAGAAAGCTCTGGTAAAACAACTGTAGCACTTCATGCGATTGCTGAAGTACAAAAAACTGGTGGACAAGCAGCGTTTATTGATGCGGAACATGCGCTTGATCCAGCATATGCACAAAAATTAGGTGTAAACATTGATGAACTATTATTATCGCAGCCTGATACTGGTGAACAAGCATTAGAAATAGCTGAAGCATTAGTACGTAGTGGTGCAGTCGATATTTTAGTAGTTGACTCTGTTGCAGCACTTGTTCCAAAAGCAGAAATTGAAGGTGAAATGGGAGATTCCCATATGGGTCTACAAGCCCGCTTAATGTCACAAGCATTACGTAAGCTTTCAGGTGCAATTAATAAATCAAATACAATTGCAATTTTCATTAACCAGGTCCGTGAAAAAATTGGGGTTATGTTCGGAAACCCAGAAACAACCCCAGGCGGACGTGCGCTTAAATTCTATTCTTCTGTAAGACTAGAGGTTCGTCGTGCGGAACAATTAAAACAAGGTAATGAACTTGTTGGTAATAGAACAAAAGTGAAGGTTGTTAAGAATAAAGTAGCACCACCATTTAAAACAGCTGAAGTAGACATTATGTACGGAGAAGGAATTTCAATCGAGGGCGAAATCATTGATATCGGATCGGAACTTGATATCGTCCAAAAGAGCGGCTCTTGGTATTCTTATAATGAAGAAAGAGTTGGTCAGGGGCGCGAAAATGCAAAACAATTCTTAAAAGAAAACCCTGATGTTCGAAATGAAATCCTTCAGCAAATTAGAAATCATTATGGACTTGACGGTGTTAAAGTAGCACCAGCTGATGAGGAACAGGAAGAGTTTGATTTACAAGACTAATCACCAAAGTCGAGGCACAGTTAATGTGTCTCTTCTTTATTTTCCCCATTAACTTACTTTTTTCAACACGATCGAAAAACCGCATTTCCTTCTTAAACCCTTTAAAATCACATGGTTACTCAATAAAATTTCCATTTTCATGTAATACTATTTCTGACAGGCCTTGACAATAAAAATTCACAGATTTACAATTAAAATGTATATTTTACATTTTGTTAGAATTAAAACGTTAGAAGCAAAACTCGGTTTGAGCTTTTGCTATTCAGACCCGGAGTAGTCTGAGCTGCTTTCGGTCGTAACCTAAGAATCTGATTAGCTTAAAAAGGCTTTGTGCTGTATATTGTAAAATGTACATGCCGACATTTTGATCTAGCAAGAAAAAGTTTATAGCAAGAGGAGGTGAAGAAGATGGATCCCATTTCTATAATCATCTCCGCTTTGGTTGGCCTGATCGTCGGTGCGATTGTTGGCTTTTATGTTCGTAAGTCTATTGCCGAAACTAAAATTGCTGGTGCAAAAAGTGTTGCCGAACAAATTATTGAAGATGCGAATAGAGAAGCAGATTCATTAAAGAAGGAAGCACTGTTAGAGGCAAAGGATGAAATTCACAAACTTCGTACAGAGGCAGAAAAGGAAATCCGTGATCGAAGAAACGAACTACAAAAACAAGAAAATCGTTTATTGCAGAAAGAAGAGAACCTTGATCGTAAGGATGAAACATTAGATAAACGCGAATCCATGCTAGAAAAGAAAGAGGATTCTCTCGCTCAAAGACAACAGCATATTGAAGAGATGGAAAGCAAAGTGGAAGAGATGGTAAACAAGCAACAAGCCGAACTCGAGCGTATCTCTAGCTTAACACGTGAAGAAGCAAAGCAAATCATCCTTGAACGTATTGAAAACGAGCTTTCCCATGATATAGCTATGATGGTAAAAGAAGCAGAAAATCGTGCAAAGGAAGAATCTGATAAGAAAGCAAAAGAAGTACTTTCTCTTGCTATTCAAAGATGTGCCGCTGATCATGTCGCAGAAACTACAGTATCTGTAGTTAACTTGCCTAATGATGAGATGAAGGGACGTATTATTGGTAGAGAAGGGCGAAATATCCGTACACTTGAAACATTAACAGGTATTGACCTTATCATCGATGATACACCAGAGGCAGTTATTTTATCTGGCTTTGATCCAATTCGACGTGAAACAGCGAGAATCGCACTTGAAAAACTTGTTCAAGACGGACGTATTCACCCTGCACGTATTGAAGAAATGGTAGACAAATCAAGACGTGAGGTAGATGAATATATTCGTGAAGTGGGTGAACAAACAACCTTTGAGGTTGGTGTTCATGGACTCCATCCGGATTTAATTAAGATTTTAGGTCGCTTGAAGTATCGTACAAGCTATGGCCAAAATGTCTTAAAACACTCAATGGAAGTATCGTTCTTAGCAGGTTTAATGGCTGCTGAGTTAGGTGAAGATGAAACATTGGCTCGACGTGCTGGACTACTACATGATATTGGTAAAGCGATTGACCATGAAGTGGAAGGTAGTCACGTTGAAATCGGTGTAGAACTCGCCACGAAATATAAAGAGCATCCAGTTGTAATTAATAGTATTGCTTCTCACCATGGTGATACAGAACCAACATCAATTATAGCTGTATTGGTTGCAGCAGCCGATGCGTTATCTGCAGCAAGACCAGGTGCACGAAGTGAGACACTTGAAAACTATATCCGCCGTTTAGAAAAGCTTGAGGAAATTTCAGAGTCGTATGAAGGCGTTGAAAAATCCTTTGCAATTCAAGCAGGACGTGAAGTTAGAATTATCGTAAAACCTGATGCAATCGATGACTTAAATGCACATCGATTAGCTCGTGACATCCGTAAACGAATCGAAGAAGAGTTGGATTATCCGGGTCATATCAAGGTTACTGTAATTCGTGAAACAAGAGCAGTTGAATACGCAAAATAAAAGTGGTCGATTTTTGACCACTTTTTTTGTTTTACTTAACATATACTTGTTTAATTTTTTCATAAATATCGACTGGGACGTTGAGATTTTTTTATTTTTGTGCTTCACTTTATAGTGAAAGGGGCTTTTACATGAAGATTTTATTTATTGGTGATGTCGTTGGCTCACCAGGAAGAGATATGATTCGCGAATATCTTCCGAAACTTAAGGCGAAATTCCATCCAGCACTAACCATTATTAATGGAGAAAATGCAGCGTCTGGTAGGGGAATAACGAAGAAAATATATAATCAATTTTTAGAGAATGGTGCACAAGCCATTACATTAGGTAATCATACATGGGACAACAAAGATATCTTTGAGTTTATTGATACAGCTAAAAACATGATACGACCTGCTAACTTCCCTGAAGGAACGCCTGGTCAGGGGATCATGTATAGCAAGGTCAATGGACATGAAGTTGCGATTATTAATTTGCAAGGGCGCACATTTCTTCCTGCTATTGATGATCCTTTTAAAAAGTGCGATGAGTTGATTGAGGAAGCACATAAGAGAACCTCCATTATTTTTGTAGACTTTCATGCGGAAGCGACAAGTGAAAAAATCGCTATGGGCTGGTACCTTGATGGACGGGTAACAGCAGTTGTTGGCACGCACACACATGTACAAACCGCTGATAACCGTGTATTGCCAAAAGGTACTGCATTTATCACTGACGTTGGAATGACAGGCCCGTATGATGGAATACTAGGGATGGATAAAGAAGCTGTGATTCATAAATTTAAGACGGCATTACCTGTTCGTTTTGAGGTCGTTGAAGGAAGAACTCAATTAAACGGAGTACTTATTGAAGTAGACCCTAAAAGTGGGACTGCAAAGGGCATTCAACGAATACTTATTAATGATGATCATCCATTTTTTGATTAATTATTTCTGACCAAGGTATCACTGAGATACCTTGGTTTTTTCTTGATTTCACTAAGTTTTTGAATTTTTAGAAAAAGATTAGAAACAAGCAGGAATACTGGTAGTTTCTAGTGAATATAGTAGTTATGGGATCATTATTCGTTATTCAATTCAGACTCGGGTAATCCCTGGTTGAATAAAGATAGCCTCTGGAATGGTTTGCGATGATTTAAAAATTTAAGAGAGTATGAAAACTAGATCGCAAACTTTAGCGGTGGTGATTCATTTGTATGGTTCTACCGGTCACTCAGGGAACATTGTAAAGAACAAGGAGGAAAGTAGAAATGGAAATATTAAAAGTTTCAGCAAAATCTAATCCTAACTCTGTAGCAGGGGCACTTGCGGGTGTTTTACGTGAGAGAGGAGCTGCAGAAATCCAAGCGATTGGTGCTGGTGCATTGAATCAGGCAGTGAAAGCAGTAGCGATAGCTAGAGGATTTGTGGCACCGAGTGGAGTGGACCTAATTTGTATTCCGGCGTTTACTGATATTCTAATTGATGGTGAAGAAAGAACTGCTATAAAATTAATCATTGAACCACGATAATACTATGTACTTTTATATAAAGTGGTTAAGTAGTGGATAAGTGGCCTGTTTGTCGAATGTGACAGACAGGTATTTTTGTGTAAAATAAAGGCAAAGGAGCTGATTTGTGTTGAAAATATTCGATGCCCATTCTGATGTATTATATAAAATGTGGATGGACCCTACTATTAATTTTGCAAATTCATCAAAATTACATATTAACTATGATCAATTAAAAGCATCTGGCAGCAAAGTGCAAAGTTTCGCAATCTATATCCCAGAGGAAGTAAAACCAGAAAGTCGATTTGAAGTGGCATTAGAGATGGTAGAAATTTTTTATAATAAAGTAGTTGCGCCTTCTCCGTTATTAAAGGTGGTAAGGACAAAAGAAGATATTTTAGGTTTAAAAGAGGAAGAAATAGGTGCTTTTTTAACGTTGGAAGGCTGCGATGCAATTGATCAAAGTATTGTAAAGTTACAAACATTATTGAGGCTAGGAGTATCCTCTGTTGGATTAACATGGAATTATGCCAATTTTGTCGCAGATGGCGTGGGTGAACCGCGTGGAGCAGGGTTATCAAGTTTTGGTATAGAAGTTGTCAAAGAACACAATAAGGCGTCGATATGGACAGATGTATCACATCTATCGTTAAAAGGATTTTGGGATGTCATGGAAGTGGCAGATTACCCGATTGCATCTCATTCAAATGCTATGGCAATTTGCAATCACCGCCGTAATTTGCTAGATGAGCAAATTATAGCATTAATTAAAAAAAACGGTATGATTGGGATTACGTTTGTCCCCCAATTTTTAAGCAATCGAGAAACAGCAACGATCGACGATGTAATCAAGCATCTTGATTATATTTGTTCATTAGGCGGAGAAAATCATGTTGGATTTGGGTCTGATTTTGATGGAATAACAGATACAACGATTGGACTTGAAAACTTTGCGGGGTATGAAGGACTTGTAAATAAATTACTGAAATATTACTCTGAAATCCAAGTGAAGAAATTTTTGTATCAAAATTTTGTGGCGAATTTACCGGCATAAATTAATCATTTTATATCGGTTTAATATAAAATTAATTGAAAAATAAAAAAATATGCATTTTTCACCATAATTTGCTTGCTAAGGGTTGCTTTTTTTCGTTGATAGGTCTAGAATTGAAAGCGTTTAGTACATATCCAACAGTATAAATTTGGATAGAGTTTTTCACTTCGAATTTGGCATTTTTTTCCGAATTCGTCGTAAGAAATGGTCCATTTTCATTCAATAGAATTTACATATTACCTTCAATACAACTCAGTTGGAAAGTGCTATGCTTAAAAATGAATAAAAATCTTATATATAACGTATTCCAAAGGGGTGTAAGTCATGATCAATCAACTTTCGTGGAAAGTTGGCGGACAACAAGGGGAAGGAATCGAAAGTACCGGGGAAATCTTTTCCATCGCTCTGAATCGCTTAGGTTACTATTTATACGGTTATCGTCACTTTTCATCACGTATTAAAGGTGGACATACAAACAACAAAATACGTGTAAGTACAACTCAAGTTCGTGCAATATCTGATGATCTTGATATTTTAGTAGCTTTTGACCAAGAAACAATTGATTTTAATTTTCATGAGTTACGTGATGGTGGGGTAGTATTGGCAGATGCTAAATTCGGCCCAACCATTCCTGAAAATACTAATGTTCATCTGTATTCTGTTCCTTTTACTGAAATTGCAACAGAACTTGGCACGTCTCTAATGAAAAATATGGTCGCAATTGGAGCTACTAGCTCATTATTAGATCTTGATTTAAATGTGTACCTAAATGTGGTTGATGAAATCTTTGGACGTAAGGGCCAGCAAGTTGTTGAGAAGAACATGGAAGCAATCAAAGCCGGTGCAGAATTTCTAAATGATCTACTTAGTGAAGATGTAATAATGAAATTAGAAAAAGCAGACGGCAAGCAACGTATGTTCATGATAGGAAATGATGCTATCGCTTTGGGTGCTCTAGCGGGTGGAGCAAGATTTATGCCTGCATATCCAATTACACCAGCCTCTGAAATCATGGAATACTTAATTAGCAAGTTACCTGAATTTGGTGGAACAGTTATCCAAACAGAAGATGAAATTGCTGCATGCACAATGGCAATTGGTTCTAACTACGCGGGTGTTCGCGCGTTTACTGCTTCTGCTGGACCAGGATTATCGTTAATGATGGAATCAATCGGATTATCAGGTATTACTGAAACTCCGCTTGTTATTATTGATACACAACGTGGAGGTCCAAGTACTGGTCTTCCAACAAAGCAAGAGCAATCAGACTTAATGGCAATGATTTATGGAACACATGGTGAAATACCTAAGATTGTTATGGCTCCAAGTACTGTTCAGGAAGCATTCTATGACATTATCGAAGCATTTAACCTAGCAGAAGAATATCAATGTCCGGTTATTTTCCTAACAGATTTACAGCTTTCATTAGGAAAGCAAACTGTTGAACCACTTGATTATTCAAAAATTGAAATCAGACGTGGCAATCTACTTCTTGACGACGAATTACCAGAATTAGAGAATAAAGAATACTTCAAACGCTATGAAGTTACAGAGAGTGGTATTTCTCCACGTGTAGTACCTGGTGTGAAGAATGGAATTCACCATGTAACTGGTGTTGAACATAACGAACAAGGTAAGCCATCTGAGGCTGCAAGCAACCGTAAGGATCAAATGGAAAAACGACTTAAAAAGACTAAAAACATTCGTTTCAATTCACCTGTTCATAAAAACGTTAAATATGAAGAGGCGGACCTATTAGTTGTAGGTTTTAACTCAACTCGTGGTGCGATTGAAGAAGCAATGACTCGTCTTGAAAATGATGGTATTAAAGTGAACCATGCTCAAGTTCGTTTAATCCATCCTTTCCCAACTGAAGAAATGTTACCGTTAATTCAATCAGCTAAGAAAGTATTAGTGGTTGAAAATAATGCTACTGGTCAGCTCGCAAACATTATGAAGATGAATGTAGGACATGCAGACAAGATTACTAACTTCTTAAAGTATGACGGTAATCCATTCCTACCTCATGAAGTTCACACAAAATGTAAGGAGTTGTTCTAATATGGCAACATTTAAAGACTTTCGGAATAATGTAAAACCTAACTGGTGTCCAGGTTGTGGAGACTTCTCCGTACAAGCAGCGATTCAACGTGCTTCTGCTAATGTTGGACTTGAGCCTGAACAGCTAGCTGTGGTTTCAGGGATAGGATGTTCTGGACGTATTTCTGGATATATCAATGCTTATGGATTACACGGGATTCATGGACGTTCTTTACCAATTGCTCAAGGCGTAAAAATGGCAAACCGTGATTTAACTGTTATAGCTTCTGGTGGTGACGGTGACGGATATGCAATTGGGATGAGCCATACAATCCATGCTATTCGTCGTAATATAGACATCACATACATTGTTATGGATAACCAAATCTATGGTCTAACAAAAGGTCAAACTTCGCCAAGAAGTGAAATGGGCTTTAAAACAAAGAGTACTCCAAAAGGCTCCATTGAGTCTGCACTTTCTGTCATGGAAATGGCATTAACAGCTGGTGCTACTTTTGTTGCACAAAGCTTTTCTACTGACCTTAAAGATTTAACAGCACTAATTGAGGCTGGAATTAAGCACAAAGGTTTTTCTTTAATCAATGTATTTAGCCCATGTGTAACTTATAATAAAGTCAATACATATGACTGGTTTAAAGAAAATCTGACAAAATTAGGTGATGTTGAGGGATATGATCCTTCAGACCGATCAGTAGCTATGCAAACGTTGATGAAGCATAACAGTCTTGTTACTGGGCTCATCTATCAAAATACAGAAAAACCTTCGTATCAAGAACTTGTTCATGGATATGGTGAAGCGCCGCTTGTACATGCAGACTTGAATTTAGATGAAGAAAAGTTTAATAAACTAGTTGCCGAATTTATGTAATACAAACCAAACCCTACTAAGAATTATTCTCTTAGTAGGGTTTTTAATATAGTTTCAGTCAAAATGAGCCTTATGACTACACTAGTCTTTCACAATTCTTTATATCTTTACTCGTTAATTGTTGAATGATAAAATAGGCATGTGTGTCTGTTAGTAGAATAAAGTCCTTAAAACTGCTGAAATTGTACATTTTTCTACATTTATACGGTTTTATTGTATTAATACTTGTTAAACCTTATACTAGTAAAATGGAATTTTATTTTTTGAAAATGTAGTTTTTCGATTAAGAAAGGAGATACAACATGAACGAAAAACAACGTCTTGAAAGTACTCAAGTAAAACCTGCGGACAAAAAATCCGAAAAGGATTACAGCAAGTATTTTCAATCCGTTTACCAACCACCTTCATTAAAAGATGCGAAGAAACGTGGTAAAGAACAAGTCAATTACTTAAAAGAATTTTCGATTCCTGAGGACATGAAGAATGCAGGAAAAGGAAAACGCTTTTTAATCCGTACGTATGGTTGTCAAATGAATGAACATGATACGGAAATAATGGCGGGTATTTTTATGGAAATGGGCTATGAGCCAACTGAAAATACGAAGGATGCCGACATCATTTTACTAAATACATGTGCGATTCGTGAAAACGCTGAAAACAAAGTATTTGGTGAAATCGGTCATTTAAAACCTTTAAAACTTGAAAATCCTAATCTTTTAATTGGTGTTTGTGGGTGTATGTCCCAAGAGGAATCAGTTGTGAATAAAATCCTTGAGAAACATCAATTCGTTGACATGATTTTCGGTACTCATAATATTCATCGCCTTCCTTATATTGTTAAAGAAGCAATGTTCAGTAAAGAGATGGTTGTTGAGGTTTGGTCTAAGGAAGGGGACATCATTGAAAACCTTCCAAAAGTACGTAAAGGAAATATCAAGGGTTGGGTAAACATTATGTATGGATGTGACAAATTCTGTACGTACTGTATCGTTCCATATACTCGTGGTAAGGAACGTAGCCGTCGCCCAGAAGATATTATTGAAGAGGTACGTCACTTAGCAAGACAAGGCTATCAAGAGATTACCTTACTTGGCCAAAACGTAAATGCGTATGGTAAAGATTTTGAAGATATTAAGTATGGTTTAGGAGACTTAATGGACGAGTTACGTAAGATTGATATCCCGCGTATCCGTTTTACAACAAGTCACCCACGTGATTTCGATGATCATTTAATTTCAGTGCTCGCTAAAGGCGGAAATCTTATGGAGCATATTCATCTTCCAGTACAATCTGGAAGCTCACAGGTATTAAAATTAATGTCACGTAAATACACAAGAGAATCCTATTTAGAGCTAGTTCGCAAAATGAAAGAACAAATTCCGAATGCTTCATTTACAACTGATATTATTGTTGGTTTCCCGAATGAAACGGATGAACAATTTGAAGATACACTTTCCTTATATAGAGAAGTAGAATTTGATTCAGCTTATACCTTCATCTATTCACCACGTGAAGGAACTCCAGCTGCCAAAATGGAAGATAATATTCCAATGGAAGTTAAAAAGGAAAGACTTCAACGTTTAAACGCACTTGTTAATGAGATTTCTGCAAAGAAAAATCTTGCATACAAAGGTCAAACTGTAGAAGTTCTTGTTGAAGGTGAAAGCAAAAACAATCCAGAAGTACTTGCTGGATACACAAGTAAAAATAAATTGGTTAACTTCAAAGGTCCAAAGTCTGCAATTGGTAAGATTGTAAAAGTGAAAATTATCCAAGCGAAGACCTGGACACTAGATGGAGAAATGATCGAAGAAGCGGTAGAGGTGAACTAAAATGGCACAATTTACAAAAGAACAAATCGTTGAACGCGCAACAGAATTAGCAAAAATGATTGCAGAAACACAAGAAGTTGACTTTTTCAAGCGTGCAGAAGCACAAATAAACCAGAACAAAAAGGTTCAAGAAATTATTGAAACCATTAAGAGCTTACAAAAACAAGCAGTCAATTTTCAGCATTTTGGAAAGTCTGAAGCATTAAAGCAAGTTGAAGAAAAGATTGATAATCTTCAAGCAGAACTAGACAGCATTCCGGTTGTAGAAGAATTTAAGAATTCACAGATTGAAGTGAATGATCTTTTACAGCTTGTGGCACATACCATTTCTAACAATGTAACAAATGAGATTATTACATCTACTGGTGGAGATTTGTTAGCGGGAGAAACTGGTTCAAAAGTGAATAACAATAGCGGCTGTGGCTGCCACTAAATAGGAAGAAGACAAAAGCGATAAGCTTTTGTCTTTTTTTATTTGTAGAGCATGTCATTCATCAGGTTTTATTTTTTGCTTGTACGGCTTTGAAAAAAAGGTACATAAATGGGCGAACCCGCATACAATGAACTATACGGTAATCGTAAGGTGAAGTATAAAGAGAACGACAATGCATTTTTTTAGTACTTACTTTGATTTGTTTATTCAACTTTTTTCGGTGTACTCATAAGAAAAGCATCGAAGGACTTGCAAAAAGTTTTTAAAAAGAAATCAGTCTTTAGCACACTAGTCAAATGTCCCGCATAGGATGAATTGAAGATTGATTGAGGAGGGTTTGTTCGAATGTCTGAATACAGAGAAATTATCACAAAAGCTGTTGTAGGTAAAGGACGTAAATTTTCACAGTCTACTTATACCATTTCTCCACCTCACCACCCATCAAGCATTTTGGGATGCTGGATCATTAACCATCGTTATGAAGCTGAGAAAGAGGGTAACAAGGTAGTTGTAAAGGGTGCTTTTGATGTCAACGTTTGGTATTCTTTTGGTAACAATACAAAAACTGAGGTTGTTACCGAAACACTTTCATACACAGACCACATCAAACTTAAGTATAGAGATGAGAACTTCTTAGGTGATGACTGTGACGTGATTGTTAATGTGTTACAACAGCCAAACTGCTTAGAATGTACGATATCTCCAAACGGCAACAAAATTCTCGTTGAAGTTGAAAGAGAATTACTTGCAGAAATTATTGGAGAAACAAAGGTTTGCGTACATGTGAACCCAGATGGATGCTATGATGATGATAAGGATTGGGATGTAGACGACGAAGAATTTGAGGATTTAAATCCTGACTTCTTAGTTGGCGATTTAGAAGAATAATTGGAAACTAGGAGGCACGACTTCCTAGTTTTTTTTCATTTAATGGAAGACAAGTCCTGCCCTTTCCTTTTTTAAGTTATGTTATAATATTGGAAGAATGAAAGTGTTGGGGGATTTTTAAATGGCAGAGTATACGCCGATGATAAAGCAATATTTAACGATTAAGGCAGATTATCAGGATGCCTTTTTATTTTTTAGACTAGGTGATTTTTACGAAATGTTTTTTGATGATGCCATTAATGCGTCACAAATTTTAGAAATAACGTTAACAGCTAGAGATGGTGGTGTCGATGAAAAAATCCCGATGTGCGGGGTTCCTTATCACTCAGCTGCTGGATATATAGAACAATTAGTGAATCAAGGATATAAGGTTGCGATTTGTGAGCAAACAGAGGATCCAAAACAAGCAAAAGGTGTCGTAAAACGTGAAGTCATTCAATTAATTACACCTGGAACTGTGATGGATGGTAAAAACCTACTAGATAAAGAAAATAATTTTCTAGCAACTGTTTCAAGCTTTTCAGACGATTCTTTCGGATTTGCATTAACTGACTTAACAACAGGTGAAAACCGGGTCTCGTTATTGTCTACCCAGTTTGAAGAGGTTATCGGAGAAATTTATGCGAATGGTGTAAAAGAGGTTGTTGTTTCAACTGAGTTTGCCGATAAATATAAAAAAGCAATGATAGAACGGTGCCAGGTAACGATTTCGTATGAAGATAATTGCACAGTTGTTGAACATTTACAACAGCTTACTGAGGGGCTTGAGGACGAGAAATTGATCCTTACCTTTGGAAGATTATTAAATTATTTAATAAAAACGCAAAAGCGCTCACTAGATCACCTTCAACAGGTACGTATTTTTTATACGAATCAATTCATGAAAATTGATTTATATTCAAAACGTAATCTTGAGCTTACTGAAACGATTCGTAATAAAGGGAAAAAGGGTTCATTACTTTGGCTTCTAGACCAAACAGTTACAGCAATGGGTGGGCGTCTGTTAAAACACTGGATTGACAGACCGTTATTAAATAAAAATGAAATAGAAGCCCGGCTTAATATGGTTCAAACCTTTATTGAACACTATTTTGAAAGATTAGAATTAAGGGAACTATTGAAGGAAGTATATGACCTTGAACGACTGGCTGGACGTGTAGCTTATGGAAATGTAAATGCAAGAGACCTTTTACAACTCAAAAAGTCACTTGAGCAGGTTCCAGGAATTTATCAACTTGTAACACAGTTGAAGCATCCATATGCGGACAACCTCAGTAAGCAAATGGACCGTTGTGAATCATTAACTGACCTTCTTAAACGTTCCATAAAGGAATCACCTCCGATGTCTATCAAAGAAGGAGATATCATTAAAGATGGCTACAATGCCACCCTTGACCAATATCGTGATGCAAGTCGAAATGGTAAAACATGGATTGCATCCTTAGAAAAACAGGAACGAGAGAAAACGGGAATAAAGTCTTTAAAGATTGGATATAACCGTGTCTTTGGATATTATATCGAAGTGACAAAGTCCAATTTACAGCACTTACCCGAAGGTCTGTATGAAAGAAAACAAACTCTAACGAATGCGGAACGTTTTATAACTCCTGAGCTTAAAGAAAAAGAAACATTAATTCTTGAAGCAGAGGAAAAGATTGTCCAATTAGAATATGATCTTTTTCTTGATATTCGCGAACAAGTTAAGAGCTATATCCCAAGACTTCAGACTTTAGCAAAGGTTATTAGTGAGCTTGATGTGCTGCAATGCTTTGCAACGATTAGTGAAGAACGCCATTATTGTATGCCTCATTTTTCTGAGGACAAGCTCTATATTAAAGATGGCCGTCATCCGGTTGTTGAAAAAGTGATGCAGGCACAGGAATATGTTCCAAATGATTGTGTGATGGAGCAGGGACGGTCGTTGCTTCTTATCACGGGACCAAATATGTCTGGTAAGAGTACGTATATGAGACAGATTGCACTTACCTCTATCTTGGCACAAATTGGTTGTTTTGTTCCAGCAAGTGAGGCTGTTTTACCGATATATGATCAGGTATTTACTCGTATCGGAGCAGCGGATGACTTAATTTCTGGACAAAGTACTTTTATGGTAGAAATGCTTGAAGCAAAAAATGCCATTGTCAACGCAACATCTAGAAGCTTATTATTATTTGATGAAATTGGGCGTGGGACATCTACTTATGATGGAATGGCGCTTGCACAAGCTATTATTGAATATATTCACCAAAATATCGGAGCCCACACATTGTTCTCTACGCATTATCATGAGCTAACCGATTTAGAAGCGGGGCTAGAAAACTTAGTAAATGTTCATGTAAGTGCGATAGAGGAAAATGATAATGTAGTCTTCCTTCATAAAATTAAAGAAGGTGCAGCAGATAAAAGTTATGGGATTCATGTAGCAAAACTTGCTGAGCTTCCTGAGAACTTAATTGAACGAGCAAAAGAAATATTAAATCATCTTGAGCAAGGTGAAAAAGAAATAGCTGTTACAAAGGAAGAATCGATGGACCTTACAGACAATCTACAGCTTTCATTTTTTGGGGAAACGAAGTCGTCCTACCAAAAAGAAGAAAAGCATGTGTCTACTAAGGAAAAGGATGTCTTGAAATCCATCAAAGATATGGATATTTTAGGACTTACACCATTAGAGGCCATCAATAAGTTATATGAAATTCAAAAACAACTTAAAGGCTAAAAAAATAAAGGTTCATGAATTTTTGAATAACCTTATAGAAAATGAGGTGAAGGTATGGGGAAAATCGTCCTACTAGATGACCTTCTTTCAAATAAAATAGCAGCAGGGGAAGTAGTGGAAAGGCCAGCCTCAGTTGTGAAGGAATTAGTTGAGAATGCCATTGACGCAAACAGTACTGTTATTGAAATTGAAATAGAAGAAGCGGGCCTTTCCAAAATTCGAATTATTGACAATGGTGATGGCATGGATAGTGAAGACTGTGTAAATGCCTTTCATCGTCATGCAACAAGTAAAATAAAGGACGAAAATGACTTGTTTCGGATTCGGACATTAGGGTTTAGAGGTGAGGCACTACCTAGTATTGCCTCTGTTTCTGAACTTGAAATGAAGACGAGTACAGGAGACAATTCAGGTACTCATATTCTCATAAAAGGTGGTCAGTTTGTAGAGAAGAAGGCAACAAATAGTCGGAAAGGAACTGACATCACGGTTTCTAATCTCTTCTTTAATACTCCAGCTCGCTTAAAATATTTAAAAACCGTTCATACAGAGCTTGGCAATATTACGGATGCTGTGAACCGGATTGCTCTTGCTCACCCAGAAGTTTCCTTTCGGTTATTGCATAATGGAAAACGTCTTTTATATACAAGTGGTAATGGAGATGTTAGACAAGTACTTGCTGCAATCTATGGTCCAGGAATTGCAAAGCAAATGGTGCCTGTTCATTTGCAATCATTAGACTTTAATGTAGAAGGCTATATATCTATGCCCGAAGTTACAAGGGCATCGAGAAACTATATCTCAACCATTATTAATGGTAGATATATAAGGAATTATCCACTAGTTAAAGCTATTCAGCAAGGCTACCATACCCTATTACCGATTGGAAGATTTCCTATTGTCTTGCTCGATATCAAGATGGACCCATTGTTAGTTGATGTGAATGTCCATCCAGCAAAACTAGAGGTTAGAATTAGTAAAGAACAAGAACTTAATCAATTAATTGATCAAGGAATTAAGGATGTTTTTAAACATAAACAACTAATTCCAGATGCTATAAATCCGAAGAAGAAGGAAGTTCAAAAATCGGAGCAGCAACATTTTGTATTTCAGCATTCGATAAAAACAGAACCAAGAGAACAGCAACCATTTGTCCCTAAATTTGTAGAGACAATTCAACAGGATTCGAGGAAAGAAGAACCTAAAATTGAAACACCAACTGGGGTAATTCCATCTATTTATGAAGAAAAATCATACGATAGGGAAAAACTGGTAGTTGAAGAAAGTGACTACACAACTGCTGTTGCCTTGGATGAGAATGAAGAAACGGATTTTGAAAGTACTGAAATCAACGTAAACGAAGCTGAACGGGTACCAGTTATGTATCCAATCGGTCAAATGCATGGAACATATATTCTTGCTCAAAATGAGAAAGGTTTATATATAATCGATCAGCATGCTGCTCAGGAGCGAATTAAATATGAATATTTCAAAGAAAGGGTTGGAGAAAATATTTCTGATCTTCAGGAACTTCTTCTTCCGATTACATTGGAATATTCAACGGACGAATGTATCAACATAAATGCGCATAAGCAAGATTTAGAACAGGTTGGAATCTTCCTAGAACCATTCGGCCATAATAGTTACATTGTACGCTCACACCCACAATGGTTTCCAAAAGGTGATGAAAAGGAAGTCATTGAGGAAATTATCGAACAAGTGCTTAATGATAAAAAAATAGATATTAAGAAATTGAGAGAAGCAGCAGCGATTATGATGAGTTGTAAAGCTTCTATAAAAGCGAACCATCATTTACGCAACGATGAAATATTTGCATTACTTGAAACGCTCCGTAAAACAAGTGATCCGTTTACATGCCCGCACGGTCGACCAATCATCATACACCATTCGACCTATGAAATGGAAAAAATGTTCAAACGAGTCATGTAAATATACTATAGAAGATGGCGGAAAACTCGCTAAATAGGCGAGTTTTCGCTTTATAAGACAAAAGTAGTAGAAAACTATTGATAAGGTTCAAGAAAATTGTTATTTTCTAAGTCAATTTGGTTATAATAATTTAGTATTCGTCTTATTATCTATGTTACGATAATAGTATGAATTGAGGTAAAGGTAGTGATTGATTGGAAGAATTGAAAAAAGAAAAGCTAGTCGTTCTAATTGGTCCAACCGCTGTTGGAAAAACGAAACTAAGTATAGAGCTTGCCAAAAAGCTAAATGCCGAAATTATAAGTGGAGATTCCATGCAAATTTATAAAAGGATGGATATCGGTACTGCCAAAATAACAAGAGATGAAATGGATGGGATACCACATCATCTCATTGATATTAAGGAGCCACATGAGAGTTTTTCGGTAGCGGAGTTTCAGGAGGTTGTAAGAAAGTTAATAACGGAAATACATAATCGTGGTAAATTACCGATGATTGTTGGAGGTACAGGGCTTTATATACAATCTGTCTTATATGATTATCAATTTACAGATGATGCCTCAAATCCCGAGTATCGGAATATACTTGAACAAAAAGTTGCTGAAAGGGGAGTTGAACCTCTTTATCAGGAACTAAAAGAAATAGACCCGGCCAGCGCAGAGCGAATTCACCCTAACAATGTAAGAAGAGTCATTCGAGCCCTAGAAATTTATAAAACAACCGGGAAAACAATGACCGAATATTTGGAGGGGCAGAAGCATGAACTTATCTATGATGTTGCCCTAATTGGATTAACAATGGAACGAGAGAAATTGTATGATCGTATTAACCATAGGGTTGACTTGATGATAGAGTCAGGACTGCTTAAAGAGGTTACAACATTCCATTCTCAAGGTTTACGAGATTGCCAATCCATCCAAGCAATTGGCTATAAAGAACTTTATAGTTATTTAGATGGGTCTACATCGCTAGAAGAAGCAATCCAACAACTGAAACAAAATACTCGCAGATATGCAAAGCGACAATTAACATGGTTTCGAAATAAAATGGATGTAAAATGGTTTGATATGTCAGCAAATAATGAGTTTAAAGAAAAATTTAATGAAATTTATAAATATATAGCAGGAAAGCTAGGAATTTAAGAGAATAGATAATAATAAGATGTATTCGATTGTCCAAAATTGGGCAATGACAGTTTCGGCATTTTGTGCCGAAGATTCTAGAGGAGGACATTTCATGAAACAAGCAATCAATATCCAAGACCAAATTTTAAACACACTGCGTAAGGATGGGACATTTGTAACAGTATTCTTATTAAATGGATACCAATTACGAGGATTAGTGAAAGGCTTTGATAACTTTACAGTTCTATTAGAAACTGAAGGGAAGCAGCAGCTAATTTATAAGCACGCAATCTCTACTTTCGCTCCACAAAAAAACATTAAACTTGAGCTTGAATAATAACCGAAAAAACAACCTTTCTTTTATCAGTAAGGTTGTTTTTTTCATCTTGTCTAATTTTTCTTCAAGATTTGTAAATTGGCTCATATACATATAGTGTTATGGAATATTTTCCGGGAAAGCGCAATCTTTGACAAAAAGCAAGAGTCTTTTGTAATAAAAGTGAGAAAATTGTAGAAATAAAAAGGGAAAAGGAAAAGTCTAACAATTTACGTCCAGTTCCAGCGCCTAGCCCCTCGAGGTCATAAGCCACTTTAGAAATGAAGGCAAAGAGCGCCTTCTATTCTAAATCGTCTTATGCTTGTCGGACTTGCACATGATGTGCTGACATCGATGTTCGCCACAGGACGTGGCGGTAGTTAGTCGATGTTCCGCTATTCAAGGCGCTTGCACTTTTGTTTTTTCCTTGGGCTTTTGTCACGAAATTAACCCAACAACGTATAATGTACTGAAATGAGAGGTGAGAGCTCTTGGATCAACAACCCATTACAATGAAGAACAATGGACAAATAAATGTCGTTTTAAATGGAGAGAAAAAGAAATTAAAAGTTTTACACTCGACATCTAAAGAAGCCATTTCAACGAAAATCCAAACAAAACATACAGCTCTAAAAGAAATAGAGGAAGAAATGAGCGCTCTTGTAGGTATGGATGAAATGAAGAAAATGGTAAAGGAAATCTATGCTTGGATTTATATTAATAAAAAGCGAGAAGAACAGGGTTTAAAGGTTGGAAAACAAGCATTACACATGATGTTTAAAGGAAACCCTGGAACAGGAAAGACGACTGTTGCTCGATTATTAGGGAAATTATTTCTGCAAATGAACGTCCTATCAAAGGGGCATCTCATTGAAGCTGAAAGAGCCGACCTGGTTGGGGAATATATCGGTCATACTGCTCAAAAGACAAGAGATTTAATTAAAAAGGCTATTGGTGGCATTTTATTCATTGATGAGGCGTATTCCCTAGCTAGAGGTGGAGAAAAAGACTTTGGTAAAGAAGCTATTGATACGTTAGTAAAACATATGGAAGATAAGCAGCACGAATTTGTTTTGATTTTAGCTGGATACTCAAAAGAAATGGACCATTTCTTATCTTTAAATCCAGGATTATACTCCCGTTTTCCACTTGTTATTGATTTTCCGGATTATACTGTTGAACAACTAATGGAAATTTCAGCAAAAATGATGGTGGAACGTGAATATGTCTTCAGTCCAGAGGCAGAAAGAAAGTTACGCGAGCATTTACTCGCTGTTAAAATGGATTCTTATCCCGGAAAATTTAGCAATGGGCGTTATGTTCGGAATATCATCGAAAAATCAATTCGAAGTCAGGCAATGAGATTATTAATCGACGATATGTATAGTAAACAGGACCTTCAGACAATTAGAACACAGGATTTGATTTTCAAAGAATAAACGTGCCGCCTATTACTAGGCGGTTTATTTATTTCCAATTGGTATAGTTTCAATAAATTTGATATGATAACGTAAGAAAAACACCTTCCATGAAAGTAGGTAAATTGATTGGTAAACGAACAAAAGAAAGAGATGGAAAAAGCGATACTTGTAGGCTGTCACATTCAAAATGAAGACGAAAGTCGGTTTGAATACTCGCTCGAAGAATTACAATCATTAACTAAAACTGCCAAGGGCCAAGTTGTGATGACTGTTACGCAAAAGCGTGCAAAAGTCCATCCAGCTACATACATTGGAAAAGGAAAAGTGGAAGAGTTAGTGCATCTTGAAGAAGAACTAGAACCTGATGTGATCATTTTTAATGATGAGTTATCCCCAAGCCAGGTAAGGAATCTATCTTCTAGTCTACAAGCTAGAGTGATTGATCGAACCCAGCTGATTCTTGACATCTTTGCTTCTAGAGCAAATTCAAAAGAAGGAAAATTACAGGTAGAGTTAGCCCAGCTCCAGTATCTATTACCCCGATTAACAGGAAAGGGGATTGAATTATCGAGACTCGGTGGCGGTATTGGGACGAGAGGGCCAGGGGAAACAAAACTTGAGACCGATAGAAGACATATTCATAAGCGGATTGATGATATCAAAAATCAATTATCAGTTATTGTACAGCACCGGGAGCGCTATCGTGAACGAAGAAAGAAAAATAATACATATCAAATCGCATTGGTAGGTTATACGAATGCGGGGAAATCGACATTATTTAATAGACTAACTGAGGCAGATTCATTTGAAGAAAATTTATTGTTTGCGACACTTGACCCAATGACTCGAAAAATGATTCTTCCTTGCGGATTAACTACACTATTAACGGATACAGTAGGATTTATTCAAGATTTACCTACTTCGCTAATAGCCGCGTTTCGCTCTACTCTAGAAGAGGTAAAAGAAGCAGATTTAATTGTTCATGTGGTTGATTCTTCAAATCCTGATTATTTTAATCATGAGAAAACGGTAATAAAGCTTTTAGATGAACTAGGTGTTGAATCAATTCCGGTTCTTACCATCTATAATAAGAAAGATAAAGTTCATCCTGATTTTGTTCCTTCTTCAACCTCCAAATCCATTTTAGTCAGTGCATTTGATGAAAATGATTTAGTGGTGGTTAAGACAAAGGTAGAGGATTCAATGATCGAGGAGATGAAAGAATACAAGGTTTCTCTACCTAGCTCGGAAGGTAGACTATTAGCGCATTTAAAACAAGAAACGATTTTGAAAGAACTACGTTACAATGAAGAAGCGGAAAAATACGATTGCACAGGTTTTATTTTTCCTAGTCACTCATTGAATGGTCAACTTGAAGATTTTCATTCATAAAGGGGAAAACATCATGTTTACAGAATTAGATTATGGTAAACTAATTACAAAATTAGTTGAAGAAACTGAACAACAAATTAAAGAGGTACATACGAAGATTGATAAAAATATCGATTACAATCAATATCAAGTATTAAAAAGCTTTCAAGATAATCGAGTAAGTGATTCTCACTTCATTCCTTCAACGGGCTATGGCTATGATGATATTGGACGTGATACATTGGAAGCGGTGTACGCCCATATTTTTGGGGGTGAAGCAGCACTTGTACGTCCACAAATCATTTCAGGGACACATGCTATTTCGATTGCATTGTTTGGAGTGTTGCGACCTAATGATGAATTGCTTTATATTACAGGAAATCCATATGATACATTAGAAGAAATTGTGGGCATTAGGGGTACAGGAAATGGGTCCTTAAAGGAGTTTCATATTGGCTATAATAAAGTCGATCTAACACCTGAAGGAAGACCTGATTTTGAAGCAATTAAAAAGGCCATTCATGAAAATACAAAAATGATTGGAATTCAGCGTTCAAAAGGATATGCAACAAGACCTTCCTTCACGATTGCAGAAATAAAAGAAATGGTCCGGTTCGTCAAAGAAATTAAGTCTGATGTTGTTGTTTTTGTTGATAATTGTTATGGTGAATTCGTTGAATTACAAGAGCCGTGTCATGTTGGAGCTGATTTAATTGCTGGCTCGCTTATAAAAAACCCAGGAGGCGGACTTGCAAAAACTGGCGGATATTTAGTGGGGAAAAAAGAGCTTGTTGAAGCTTGCTCATATCGAATGACGTCGCCTGGCATTGGAGCAGAGGCAGGGGCATCTCTATATTCTCTACAGGAAATGTATCAGGGATTATTCCTTGCACCACATATTGTGGGACAAGCATTAAAAGGAGCCGTATTTACAGCTGCGATATTAGAAAAAATAGGTCTGAAAACAGAGCCAAGCTGGGATAGTGAACGGACAGATTTAATTCAATCTGTTCAATTTGATAACAAAGACATGATGGTTGCCTTCTGTCAAGCAATCCAATATGCTTCTCCAATTAACTCACATGTAACGCCATATCCAAGTTACATGCCAGGGTATGAGGATGATGTGATCATGGCAGCAGGAACGTTTATTCAAGGTGCTAGCATTGAATTAACAGCGGATGGTCCAACACGTCCTCCATACGTTGCATATGTACAAGGTGGACTAACCTATTCTCATGTAAAAATTGCCATTTGCCTAGCGCTTAACCAATTGCTTTCACAACAACTAATTTCAATAAAAATTGATGATTAAACTCCTCTTTTTTTATTTATATATTCATGTTATATTTTCTAACATGTTGTTGACAGATAATCTAACATCATATAATATTAACTTATTCATTGCGAAAAGGAGGGTCCCATATGAGTGACGAAATTCGACGTTCCATGCCACTCTTTCCGATTGGAATTGTCATGCAATTAACTGAATTATCTGCAAGGCAAATTCGCTATTATGAGGAAAATGGTTTGATTTCTCCAGCAAGAACTGAAACAAATCGAAGACTATATTCATTTAATGACGTTGATCGATTACTTGAAATAAAGAGCTTGATCGAACAAAAGGTCAATTTGGCAGGAATTAAGCAAATATTCGCAGTCCGAAATTCCGGGCAAGTTACGGAAGAAAAACCTGTGGAGCCTGTAAAACAGGAAATAACGAATTCTGAGCTGAGGAAACTTTTAAGGAATGAATTATTACAAGCTGGCAGATTTAAAAAGCAATCAGGTCCGCATCATAATGATATGTCGAGATTTTTTCATTAATAGCATATAGATTACAAAACTATACTTACAACTAGGCTTGGGGAGGAAACACAATGTCCAAATATACGAAAGATGATATTTTTCGTTTAGCAAATGAAGAGAACGTAAAATTTATTCGTTTACAATTTACCGATATTCTCGGAACAATCAAAAACGTTGAAATTCCTGTAAGTCAATTAGAAAAAGCATTGAGCAACAAGATGATGTTTGATGGCTCTTCAATTGAAGGCTTCGTTCGTATCGAAGAATCAGATATGTACCTATTTCCTGATTTAAATACATGGGTAGTTTTCCCGTGGACTGCGGAAAAAGGGAAGGTTGCTCGTTTAATTTGTGATATTCATAATGCGGATGGTACTCCATTTGAAGGGGACCCTCGTAACAACTTAAAGAGAGTCTTGAAAGAAATGGAAGAACTAGGATTTACGGATTTCAATCTTGGCCCTGAACCTGAATTTTTCTTATTTAAGTTAAATGAAAAAGGTGAACCAACACTTGAACTTAACGATAATGGTGGCTACTTTGACTTAGCGCCAACAGACCTTGGTGAAAACTGCCGCCGTGATATCGTGTTAGAGCTCGAGGAAATGGGATTTGAAATTGAAGCTTCTCACCATGAAGTTGCACCTGGACAACATGAAATTGATTTTAAATACGAAGATGCTTTAACTGCATGTGATGAAATTCAGACCTTTAAGCTTGTTGTAAAAACAATTGCCCGTAAACACGGTTTACATGCAACCTTTATGCCAAAACCATTGTTTGGCGTAGCGGGTTCAGGAATGCACTGTAATCTATCGTTATTCAAAGGTGGAGAAAATGCATTCTTTGATCCAAATGCGGACCTACAATTAAGTGATAATGCAAGACATTTCATTGCGGGTATTCTAAAGCATGCTCCTAATTTTACAGCTGTTACAAATCCAACTGTAAACTCATATAAACGACTAGTACCAGGTTATGAAGCACCTTGTTATGTGGCTTGGTCTGCTCAAAATAGAAGTCCACTTGTTCGTATCCCGGCTTCACGTGGTTTAAGCACTCGTGTTGAGGTGCGTTCAGTTGACCCAGCAGCAAACCCTTATATGGCAATGGCTGTATTATTAGCTGCAGGATTAGATGGTATCAAGAACAAGTTGACTCCACCAGCACCTGTTGACAGAAATATCTATGTGATGAATAAAGAAGAGCGTAATGAAGCAGGTATTGTGGATTTACCACCAACCTTATCTCTTGCATTAGATATGCTTAAGCAGGATGAAGTGTTAATCAAAGCCTTAGGCGGACATCTGTTCGAACACTTCATTGAAGCAAAAGAGATTGAATGGGATATGTTCAGAACCCAGGTTCATCCATGGGAGAGAGAGCAGTATTTGACGATGTATTAATAAATGAGCCCTTAACACATCCTTGTGTTAAGGGTTTTTTTTGTTACATAAAAAAGAGAACATTTCATTAAGAAATGTTCCCTTTTTAAATTAATGAATTGTACGGTAAACGCCGATGACTTTTCCTAGTATGGATACGTTCTTGAGGATGATCGGTTCGAGCATCGAGTTCTCCGGTTGCAAGCGGAAATGGTCTTTTTCTTTAAAGAAACGTTTTACAGTCGCTTCATCTTCTTCCGTCATAGCTACAACAATATCCCCATTGTTCGCTGAATGTTGTTGTCTGACAATCACATAGTCTCCGTCAAGAATTCCCGCTTCGATCATACTATCACCCATAATCTCAAGCATAAAGATTTGGTCATCATGTGCAGCAAAACGATCGGGTAATGGGAAGTACTCTTCAATATTTTCCACAGCTGTAATTGGTTGGCCTGCAGTAACCTTACCAATAACCGGAACATTCACAACGTTAGCAGTTGGAATTGTTTCATTTTCGTCAACCTGCAAAATTTCGATGGCACGAGGTTTTGTAGGGTCTCTTCGAATCAACCCTTTGCTTTCAAGTCTGGACAAATGTCCGTGTACTGTTGAACTTGATGCTAAACCAACAGCTTCACCTATTTCCCTTACGGAAGGTGGGTAGCCCTTATCTTTAACTTCTTGTTTTATGTAATTCAATATATCCTGCTGTCTTTTAGAAAGCTTCGTTGTCATCTTCGCTCATCCCCTTGCATTTATATTTTATATGTATGTAAATCTTCTTTTCATAATCTCTCGGTTCAGGTGACCAAGTTATTTCGACAAATACCGAATTTCTTAAGTTGAGTATAGCATGTTTTACTAGATTATACAAACATAAGTTCGAATTTATGTTGACACAAAACAAATGTTCGGTCTATAATAAAAATATAAAATACGAACAAACATTCTATAGGAGTGAAATAAAGATGTTGAGGAAATTACAAGGCGGATTTATCTATTATGTACTATTTTTTTTATTAAGTATGGGAATGGTTATTATTAGTGCAAGCTAAATGCGTAATGTGGATGACTTGTAAAATATCTTTTCATCTAGTACTATGAACTATGATTTAGAAAAGAATAAACAAGGAGTAAAAATTATGCTTTCAAAAGATAAAATTGATCGGATCAATGCTCTTTCAAAAAAAGCGAAGACAGTTGGTCTTACGGATAAAGAAAAAGAAGAACAGCACGAGCTTAGACAAGAGTACTTACGTGTTTTTAGAAGTTCAATGACTAATACATTACATTCTGTAAAAGTCGTTGACCCTGAGGGTAATGATGTAACCCCAGAAAAACTGAAAGACAGTAAACGGAAAAGATTACATTAATAAAGAATACATAGATTTCTATGTATTCTTTTTTTTTGTGCATACTATCAATGAAAGTACTGCTATGTTTAATGTTAGTTCATAAGAAACTTTTGAAAGGATGTTTACTTTTATGACACAATCACTAACTGACTTGTCGATAGCGTCAATTCGAACACTTTCTATTGATGCAGTTGAAAAAGCAAATTCAGGACACCCGGGAATGCCAATGGGAGCCGCACCCATGACATATGCTCTGTGGACTCGTCATATGAAACATAACCCGAAGAACCCAAATTGGTTCAACCGTGACCGATTTGTTTTATCTGCGGGTCATGGCTCTGCATTATTGTACAGTATGCTACACCTATCCGGTTACGGCTTAACCATTGATGACTTAAAGCAGTTTCGCCAATGGGGCAGTAAAACTCCTGGGCATCCTGAGTATGGCCATACTGCAGGTGTCGATGCAACAACTGGCCCGCTCGGTCAAGGTATTGCCATGGCTGTTGGAATGGCGATGGCAGAGCGCCATTTAGCAGGTGTCTACAATAAAGACTCATTTGAAATTGTTAACCATTATACATATGCCATTTGTGGTGATGGTGACCTGATGGAAGGTGTATCAGGTGAAGCTTCATCATTAGCTGGACATTTAAAATTAGGTCGACTAATTGTTTTATATGATTCCAACGATATTTCTCTTGATGGAGATCTTAATCAAGCTTTCTCAGAATCAATCGAACAAAGGTATAAGGCCTATGGCTGGCAATATCTACGTGTTGAGGATGGAAATGATGTAGAAGCGATTGATAAGGCGATTGAAGAGGCTAAAGGAGATTTATCACGTCCAGCACTCATTGAGGTTCGTACGACAATTGGTTATGGTTCTCCAAATCGGGCTGGAAAATCAAAGGCACACGGAGAACCATTAGGAGCCGATGAATTAAAATTAACGAAGGAAGCGTATAACTGGACGTTTGAAAATGATTTTCACGTTCCTGGTGAGGTCTATACTCATTTTGAGGAAACAGTGAAAAGAACTGGAGAACAAAGCGAACAAGAATGGAACCTAATGTTCAGCCGTTATAAGGAAACTAACACAGAGCTCGGAAAGCAGTTAGAAATGGCGATAGAGGGTAGACTTCCTGATGGCTGGGAGAACACACTACCAGTTTATGAAGAGGGTAAGAAGCTTGCAACCCGAGCATCTTCTGGTGAAGCATTAAATGCAATCGCAAAAAGTGTGCCGCAATTCTTTGGGGGTTCAGCTGATTTAGCGGGATCAAATAAAACAATGATTAACGGTGCTGCTGACTTTATGCCTAAGGATTACAGTGGTCGGAATATATGGTTTGGGGTACGTGAGTTCGCAATGGGTGCTGCTTTAAATGGGATGGCACTTCATGGCGGTGTTAAGGTATATGGGGGAACATTCTTCGTATTCTCTGATTACTTACGACCGGCCATTCGATTAGCTGCTTTAATGAAAATTCCAGTAACTTATGTATTCACCCACGATAGTATCGCGGTAGGAGAAGATGGACCAACACATGAGCCTGTTGAACAATTGCCAGCATTACGTGCAATGCCAAATTTATCTGTCATTCGACCAGCGGATGGAAATGAAACGGCGGCTGCATGGAGAACGGCTATTGAATCGAAAGAAATTCCAACAGCTCTTATTTTAACGAGACAAAACCTTCCAACATTAGAAGGAACAGCTGAGAAAGCTTATGAAGGTGTGCAGAAAGGTGCTTATGTTATATCACCTGCAAAATCTGGACAGCCGGCAGCTCTTTTATTAGCAACAGGATCTGAGGTTAGTCTAGCAGTTGAGGCGCAAAAACAACTCGCAAGTGAAAATATTGAGGTTTCAGTTGTAAGTATGCCTTCTTGGGACCGCTTCGAGACACAGTCAAAAGAATATAAAGAGTCCGTTATTCCTACAAATGTGAAAAAACGTTTAGCGATTGAAATGGCAACACCACTTGGATGGGAAAGATATACTGGTGATGAGGGAGAAATCCTTGGTATCCATGAATTTGGTGCTTCGGCTCCCGGGGAAATCGTACTGAAGGAATATGGCTTCTCAGTTGAAAATGTAGTAAACCGGGTTAAACAACTGCTTCAATAAAAATAAATAGGGGTCGATTCGGGCCCCTTTTCTACATAAACAAAAGTTTCGACAAAACTAGACGATTCTTACTCCAACGTCAGACAAAAATCACAGACTCTTTCGAATATACTATTCTTAATAGGTAGTATTAGGAGGAAAGAGTATGAGAGAATACCACATTTATTTAATAGAAGAAGAATTTGCAACTCATTACTTTGGTCGTGAATCACTAATCTATCATTTATTTTTAGAGCATAACCAATCTAAACATGAACGCAAAGAAATCCTCAATAAGCAAATTGAATTTATTACAAGGGCGATTCCATCATTACGTATCCACCAAAAAATTGAAGGAAGCCTAGCTCATTATTCCTATTATAGGCGTCAAAGTCATATGCACACTCTCGAATGGAATGAATTTAATAGCTTTGCAAAACTAACGATACATAATGATTACATCCATTTAGAGTCTACGGGCAGCTATGAAGCTGAGACGGCATTTTTTGAAATCCTTCGTAAATATGATCGTTGTTTCCTAGCAATGGATTTTAAAGTAAACAAATATGGGTGGCTAAACCCGATTAAAGAAAGAAAGTTTGTATAAAAGCTAGGAAAACATAAAACAAATATTGTATAATAGCTAATGGTTTAGTACACTGTAATGAGACAACATGAAGGAGGAAGTTTTTTTATGCAAATGTGGTTAGCTATCTTACTAATCGTGGTAGCTTTACTTGGTGGCGTTGCATTAGGATTTTTTATTGCACGTAAATACATGATGAATTACTTGAAGAAAAATCCACCAATCAATGAGCAAATGCTAAAAGTAATGATGATGCAAATGGGTCAAAAGCCATCACAAAAGAAGATCAATCAAATGCTAAAAGCAATGAACGGTCAAATGGACAAGCAATAATAACTTGGACATGCATCCAACTACCATAAAAAGCCATTTTTCTAGTGAGAATTTCACTGGAAAAATGGCTTTTTTGTTTACATTCTTATAATTCCATTTGATCTACATTAAGCTCGATTAAATTTCCATCAGGGTCCGCACAAAAGATTTGAGCAAAACCACTGACACTATCCGGTTTTTCTAGGACGGTCACATTATTTATGGATAACCAATTTAATGTGTCATAATAGTTCTCAACTCTTAGTGCAAAATGTCCTTCGCGACTACTAATGCTTTTATCCTTTCGAATTGTTTGAGATTCTGGTAGGTAAATTAAATGTAACTGCTGGTTTCCAATCGCATACCAGGCTCCAGGGAAATCAAAATTAGGCCGTTCAATCTCGTTTAAACATAGAATATTGCTGTAAAAATCCTTTGCCTTTTCAAGATTCGTTACCGTCAAACTCACATGATGGAGTTCCTTGTATTTAATCATGAATATTCACCTCATTTATTCTCTAAACCCATTATAGTAAAACTTTTAAGCAAATAGAATATTTTACACTTATTTCTCACTAAAAGCTTGGAAGCATCTTCCTAGAATTTTAAAAATTTGGTAAACTATTATGGCACTTATTTCGTCTTTCGGAGGACTATAGGATGAAAATCTTTAAAGATTTAATGTGGTTTTTTAAACAAGAAAAAAAATCTTACATTACTGGTATTTTTTTATTAATGATTGTTGCTTTATTGGAACTAGTTCCACCAAAAGTAATTGGTATGACGGTTGATTTTATTGCACAGGGTACACTGACCAAAGAAATCTTATTTAAGTGGTTGGCTATTTTGTTAGGAACTGCGTGTACCGTTTATATCGTTCGATTCTTTTGGAGGATTATGATTTTTGGTTCGTCCGTCAAATTAGCTAGATTACTTAGGAACCGTTTGTATGAACATTTTACGAAGATGTCGCAAGGATTTTTCCAAAAAAGAAGAATTGGTGACTTAATGGCACATTCCACAAATGATTTGCAAGCGATTCAACAGACAGCGGGCTCAGGTGTTCTGACTTTAGTTGACTCACTTGCAACAGGTGGGTTTGTACTATTGACGATGGCATTTACAATAAATTGGAAGCTTACTTTAATTTGTCTCATTCCATTGCCGTTTATGGCAATCTCTACGAATTATTATGGAACACTATTGCATAGACGGTTTCATAAGGCGCAGGAAGCTTTTTCTAGCCTTAATGATAAAGTACAAGAGAGTGTTAGTGGAATAAAGGTTATTAAAACCTTTGGGCAGGAAGAAGAGGATACAAATGTCTTTCGTAAGCAGTCTGATGATGTTGTTCAAAAAAATCTTTCCGTAGCCAAGGTTGATGCTCTTTATGATCCAACGATTTCATTAATTGTAGGTATTTCTTTTTTTCTAGCACTTGTGTTCGGTTCCAGGTATGTGCTATCTGGTGAAATGACACTAGGAGAATTGGTCACTTTTACAACATACTTAGGTCTGTTAATTTGGCCACTGCTAGCTTTTGGGTGGCTATTTAATATTGTTGAGCGTGGAAGAGCATCCTATGACCGGGTCTCAAAGCTCCTGGCTGAACCTATGGAAATAAAAGATTGTGAGAATGCGAGTGAGACGACTCCTTCAGGTAATGTCGCTTATTCGATTACTAAATTTGCATATCCTGGAGAACAAAAACAGACTCTTAAAGAGATCTATTTTCACTTAATACAAGGCCATACACTTGGTATTGTTGGGAAAACGGGTGCAGGAAAAACGACATTGTTAAAACTATTAATTCGTGAAATAGAAGGCTATGAAGGTAAGATATTAATAGGGGAAAAAGAGATTAAAGGATATACCTTAGACGCCTTACGAAAAGGTATTGGGTATGTTCCGCAGGATCATTTTCTTTTTTCGGCAACAGTGGCGGATAATATCGCGTTTGCAAAACCGGATGCAACAATAACTGAAGTTTTCGGATCAGCAAAGCTTGCAAATATCCACGATGATATATTGCAGTTCACTGACGGATATGAAACAGTTGTTGGCGAACGTGGGGTGTCTTTATCAGGAGGACAAAAGCAGCGTATTTCAATTGCCAGAGCTCTCTTAATGAACCCGGAAATATTAGTTCTTGATGATTCTTTATCTGCAGTTGATGCTAAAACTGAAGAGGAAATTTTACGTGCTTTACGAGAAAATCGACAAGGAAAAACAACGATCATCACATCTCATCGTTTAAGTGCAATTCAGCACGCCAATCAGATTCTTGTCATAGAGGATGGCAGGATCGCTCAACATGGTACGCATGACGAGCTTATGGAGGATGATGGATGGTATCGTGATATGTATCATCGTCAACAGCTTGAATCTCTTGTTGAGCATGGAGGGTAGAATATGGACAAAATGACGAAGAAAGACCAAAGGGTTGCATTAATAAGACTGCTTTCCTATACGAAAACGCATACTCGAGAGTTTATTTTTGCATTCCTCTTGCTATTACTTGCAACGATTGCGGACATTGTTGGACCAATATTAATAAAAATTTTCATAGATGATTATTTAACACCACGACATTTACCAGTTCAACCATTAATCTATTTGGGGGCCATTTACCTTTTTATTCATTTTTCAAAGGTAATCCTTCAGTATTTTCAATTGGTAAAGTTTCAAGAAATCGCTTTGAAAATCATTCGTGAAATGCGAATTGAGGTATTTTCAAAGGTTCACAAGCTTGGATTAAAGTATTTTGATAAAACACCAGGTGGCAGTATTGTGTCTAGGGTTACGAATGATACGGAAGCAATCAAGGATATGTTTGTAGAGGTTGTTGCGACTTTTGTACAAAACGGTGTCTTTTTAATCGGCATTTTTATTGCGATGTTTTATCTTAATGTCCAGCTTGCTCTCTTTTGCTTACTATTAATTCCAATTCTATTTATTTTAATGCAAACTTATCGCAAATTCAGTTCTAAATATTACCACGATATGAGAGAACGGATTAGTCAGTTAAATGCAAAGCTTAATGAATCACTTCAAGGAATGGCTATTATTCAGGTGTTCCGTCAAGAGAAAAGACTACGTCGTGAGTTTGCTGAAATCAATGATGCGCATTATCAAGCGGGAATTAAAAATATTAAGCTAGATGGTTTGTTACTGAGACCGGCAGTTGATTTCATCTATATCGTGACAATTATTCTTGTGCTTAGCTTTTTCGGTATTTCTTCACTTGAGAGTCCGATTGAAATTGGTGTACTTTATGCATTTGTAAATTATCTTGAACGGTTTTTTGAGCCAGTAAATAACATGATGATGCGTTTATCTCTGCTGCAGCAAGCAGTTGTTGCATCAGGAAGGGTATTTGAACTTCTTGATCATGATGAGCTGGCACCACAAACAATTGGGAGCGAAAATCCATCGGTTAAAAAAGGGGAAATAGAATTTAAAAATGTCAGCTTTTCTTATGATGGAAAACGCGATGTATTAAAAAATATCTCTTTTACAGCCAAACAAGGTGAAACAGTTGCTCTTGTTGGTCATACAGGTAGTGGGAAAAGTTCGATTATAAATTTATTAATGAGATTTTATGATATTGAACGTGGAGATATTTTAATTGATGGACATTCTATTAGCTCGTATGAAAATAATGAACTTCGTCATAAAATGGGCTTAGTGCTCCAGGATCCATTTTTATTTGTTGGGACCATTAAAGACAATCTTCGTTTAAATAATCCAGATATTACAGATCACGATATTGAAGAAGCAGCTAAATTTGTTCAGGCAGATGTTTTTATTAAAAAACTAGAAGGTGGATATGATTTTCAGGTAGTAGAACGAGGGTCGACTTTCTCAAGTGGCCAAAGGCAACTTCTCGCGTTCGCAAGGACCATTGTGACGAATCCGAAAATATTGGTATTGGATGAAGCAACCGCAAACATAGATACAGAAACTGAGGAAGAGATTCAAAAGGCACTCGAAAAAATGAGGAGAGGAAGAACGACAATCGCAATCGCCCATCGATTGTCAACAATTCAAGACGCGGATCTTATTTTGGTATTACATCAAGGGGAAATTGTAGAAAGGGGAACACATAAAGAATTATTAACCCAAAAGGGGTTATATTACAAAATGTATTTACTGCAGAATGGCAGTGTAGATCATGTCGAAAATGCAGTTATGTAAAAAGCCTTTCATTAATTTGAAAGGCTTTTTTCCGATCTACCCGTATTATATTGATTTAATAGATTGTCTAAATCTTGACTTACTTTAATGGTAGGTGTTGCTGTAAAACCGTGTTTCAAGACAATTTCAACCAGCTCAGTTCTTTTTTGTTCAATTTTAAGTAGAAGTTGTTCTTTAGACACAGGAATAACCCTCTCAATTGTTATTAAGCTCCGTCATGGACGAGTTTTTTATAGTATAACATATAATGGTAAATCGATGGTAAATAACTTATTTGGAAATATATTCAACATAAGACTAGGGCTATGACACAAAACGTTCATATTAATAATTATGATTAATAAGGTATTTTTGCTAGAATGATATTGATGAACGAATTAGGAGTTGTTAAAATGGCAGATGTTAATGCATTTCTTGCTTTTGGTGCAGGATTTTTATCCTTTATTTCGCCTTGTTGTTTACCGTTATATCCAGCATTTTTATCTTATATAACGGGTGCATCAGTAAGTGAATTGAAATCAGACAATGCAATGTTGCAAAGACGGAGTATTTTACATACAATTTTCTTTTTAATTGGATTCTCGATTATTTTCGTTATGCTCGGTTTCGGGACATCCTATGTAGGGCAAATCTTCAGTGACTATAAGGACTTAATTCGCCAAATTGGTGCAATTTTTATTATATTCTTTGGTCTTGTTGTGCTTGGGATCATTCGTCCTGGATTCTTAATGAAAGACCGCAAAATCGAATTTAAGAATCGACCAGCGGGTTATGTAGGATCTGTTTTTATCGGTATGGCATTTGCAGCAGGTTGGACACCATGCATGGGTCCTATTTTAATGTCCGTTATTGCAATTGCTGGTACAAATCCAGATTCTGCAATGTTGTATATGGTGTTGTACTCTTTAGGATTCTCGATTCCATTTCTTGTCCTTTCATTTTTCATCGGACGGTTACAATGGATTCGCAAAAACAGCATGAAAATTGTAAAAATCGGCGGATATGCAATGATAATTATGGGTGTTGTTCTTTATTTTGACTGGATGACAAAAATAATTGCATACGCAACTGCTATTTTTGGAGGATTTACTGGTTTTTAGTCGAAGTTAGCTACTTAAGAAGTAGTTTAAGGGGGACCAGAATAGTGGCTAGAATTCTAGTTGTTGATGATGCTAAATTTATGAGACTTACTCTCACGGATATATTTGTTAAAGCTGGTCATGAGGTTGTTTCAGAGGCTGTAAATGGTATTGAGGCGATTGAAAAATACAAAGAGACAAATCCAGACCTAGTCACAATGGATATCACGATGCCTGAAATGAATGGCATTGAGGCCGTCAAAATGATCAAGGAAATCGATCCAAAGGCACGTATTATTATGTGTTCTGCCATGGGTCAGCAAAAAATGGTCGTTGATGCAATCTCAGCTGGAGCTAAAGATTATCTTGTAAAGCCTTTTGATGCTAGTCGGGTTGTAGAGGCGGTTAATAGAGTATTAAATTAGATATAAACCCATTTAAGATTAATCGTCTTAAGTGGGTTTCATTTGCTAAAAGTGAAATTTCTAGACGATTCATAAAAAGGACTGATTTATTTGGTTATTGCATCTTCTGTTGTCGCGATCATGATGGCGATTTTCGTAACCTTTCTAAGAGCAAAATCTGCCCAAAAACCCGCTTCAGTTAAAAAAATAATTCTGCCTCCCGTTTTCATGAGCACAGGGGCACTCATGTTTGTCCATCCAATGTTTCGCGTAACACCACTTGAGGTCTTAGAGGCCGTTATGGTAGGAATGCTTTTTTCAATCCTATTAATCAAAACGTCATCATTTGAAATAAGGGAAAATGATATATATATGAAACGTTCAAAGGCGTTTATTTATATTTTGGTAGGGTTATTGGTCATTCGGATTGTTTTAAAATCAGTTTTAAGTACATCGATTGATTTCGGAGAATTGAGTGGTATGTTTTGGATTCTTGCTTTTGCCATGATTGTACCTTGGCGAATTGCGATGTATGTAAAATATAAAAAGCTTGCTTCATCTATATAAAGAAGAAACCTCGGTAGCCAATACCGAGGTTTTTTCTTATAATCTAAAATAATTCTTTATAAGGAGTGACGTCTATTTGTTTTTCTTTTAATGTTTTTAATAGGAATTTATGGTCCCGTTTCGGTGTGGCTATGATATAACCTCTAACCACCAAATCTTGTGAGATTTTTTTTGCTTTTTCTGTTAGAGCTAACTCACCAATTTTTCCAGCGATTTTTTGTCTAGCAACATCACGAAAAAGCTCTGGAACTGGTTTAACTAAATCCTCCAATAACGCTTTCTCCTCATTTGGCCACAAATGACGTGTTTCCTCTATGTAATAATCCTGCCAATCTAAATCAGACTTTCCATCCTCCTTTGGAAGCTTTTTCAAAAACTTTCGGAACATAAAAAAGCCGCCAATTGCAAGAAGTGTAATAAAAATGAATACCCATATCAATATAAACCATAAAAACCAACCAGTTAACTCCCACTGCATGAATTGTTCACCTCAATGCTTCATTATACCTTAACTGTCAAGTTTTTTAAAAGACAGAAACCTTCTTTTATATGAAAATTTCGAGTCGAATAAGACTTCATATAATTCTTTGTGATTGGGAAATATACGGATATGAAAAAGATACTATTTTTTACGTGTATGTTTTTATTTGCATTCGATCTTTATCAGGGGAGTGCCGAAGAATTAGTACGTGTTCGTCTTGAAAATTTTGTCGGGGATACGAAAGAAATTCAGATGCGCATCACTGGAGATTATTTCACTATAGACCCGACACTATCATTACGAGAAGGAGTGAACTACCGGTTATATGTCAAAAAAGGGAATCTGTATCTTAGAGGAGGAAAAGTCAATCAACAAGTAGACCCTAGCTTTTTATTAATTCCCCGAAACTATGATGAGAATCATCGTGTCTATATTGATGAACGGCCATATTTAGGTGCAATGGAGTTTCAAGTGGAAAATAATCATTATGTGCGTCCTGTTAATCAGCTCCCTTTGGAAGATTACTTAAAAGGGGTTGTCCCACTTGAGGTATTTTCCTCATGGAATATTGAGGCATTAAAGGCTCAAGCCTTAGCAGCAAGAACATATGCAGTTTCCCGTATGAAAGAAGACATGGATGATACGACTTTCTATCAGGTATATGGGGGATATGCTTGGAATGCACGTACCACACAAGCTGTTGAAGCTACAAGGGGTCAAGTTATCACATATAATAATAAATTAATTGATGCTTTTTATTCAGCAAGCAACGGTGGTATGACCGAGAATAATAAAAATGTGTGGGGAGGGAAAAGCAGGTCATTCTATCCAATTAAAGAAGATCCATTTGATCCAATCCACCCGTGGGAATTTACATTATCGAAAACCCAAATAAATCTAGAAGACATAGATTGGGATGCTATTGATGGATTTGATGGGCTCCAGGAAAAAGATAAAGAGATAGCAGCTGTTATGAAAAGATCAATAAATCGTCAAGGTTACCCAGGAGATATAGCCATCCTTTCAATCCCTAAATTTGAGGTGAATCCAAAGAAATATCACTCAAAACGTTCCATGACAGGTTCAATTGAAGTGGAATTTTTACAAAGATTAATTGATGGTACGATCCTTTTAGGAAATGTGACCCTCCATGATGTGAACCTAAATCGAATACGACCGATGATTGGTGGTACGATTTTTAAGAGCTATTATATAGACTCTCTTGATTCAGATGATAAGAAATATGTGATGCGTGGCAGGGGATACGGGCACGGTGTGGGAATGAGTCAATGGGGAGCAAGTATAATGGGGGATAAAGGCAAAAACTATGATGAGATTATCCAATTTTATTTTCCCGGAACGACAATTACGAATTATGAGCGTAAATAAAATAGAAAGGGTCCTGTAGCTTTCACAGGACTTTTATTTTTATTTTGCTCTTCTTTTTTTTCCGTTTTTCGTTCTTTTTGATATAAATTTCGAGTATTTCATTTCGAAATAGAGCTTCTATCTTCTTTTTTTCTAATTCGAAAGGAAGGGTTACAACTCTTTCAGTTAATATTGTGTCATTTGGAGGTTTTTCGCAATCTGTTAATTTTATATAGAATGCATCGTTCTGGACGTTTAACTGAATCTGATCGGGCTGATATCCTGATAGTTCAGCCTCGATTATATACTCATTTTGTGTTTCAAATAAATCAATTCGAAATTGATAATCATCTAATAAATATGGGTCTTCGAGAAACTGTTTCATCCAGTCCTCCAAACCATTTAAGGAAAGGGGATTGGAATTATCAAAATTTTTCATGTCTTGACCTCCATGGAATTCTATATTCAGGATATTCACAAGTGTAGATGTTCGTGATAGTGAAATAATAAAAACGGTACAATCTGTTTGTAAAGTAGGCGGTAATCATGTAAAAATAGACGTATACGTGCTTTAGTGGAGGAATTGAGTATGAAAAATTTGTTTCAACTGCTCCCTGCAATTCATGAGCTGCAAGCTTATCCAGACTTTGACCAGTTTCAAAATAAATATGATGTGGATAAGGAATATCTGACTAACGTCTTAAGGGATGTCGTAAATGACGTTCGGAATGAAATCATAAATTGGGACTCGATTGAAAAGGCGTCTTCAAAGGAAGATATGGTTCGTTTTATATATCGAAAGAGCGAAGGGGAGCTAGTACACAGAACGAAATACTACCTAACAAAAACAGTCAATGCGACCGGGACGGTTTTACATACCAATTTAGGAAGGGCTCGACTTAGCGATGATGCTATTCAACATGTTGTAGAAATCGCGAAGGGGTATTCTAATTTAGAATATAACTTGTTAGAGGGTACTCGTGGCTCACGACATTCGATTGTGGAGTCACTTCTGACGGAATTAACAGGTGCAGAGAGTGCGATGGTAGTAAACAATAATGCTGCAGCCGTTTTTTTAATATTACGGGCCTTGGCTGAGAGTCAAGAAGTCATTGTTTCTCGGGGGCAATTAGTTGAGATTGGCGGTTCATTTCGGATATCAGCGATTATGGAGGAAAGCGGTGCAAGTTTAGTTGAGGTGGGGACAACCAATAAAACACATCTTGAAGATTACGAGAATGCCATTACAGAAAAAACATCGATGGTCCTTAAGGTACATACAAGTAATTTCAAAACAATTGGTTTTACAAAGACTGTTGGTATTTCAGAACTAGTCACATTAAAGGAGAAAAAAGAAAACCTTGTTATTTATGAAGACCTAGGAAGTGGTGTTCTATACGATTTAAAAGGACAAGGAATTGGGGATGAACCTGTTATAAAGGATGTTTTAGCACAAGGGGTTGACCTTGTATCCTTTAGTGGTGATAAGCTTCTCGGTGGACCACAGGCGGGAATTATTGCAGGGAAAAAAACATGGATAGACCAATTAAAAAAACACCAGCTTGCTCGAGTATTGCGAGTTGATAAATTGACATATGCAGCATTAGAAGCAACGTTATTTTCATATCTTAAAGGCAATTCCTCGACGATTCCAACGATTCGGGATATATTGGCTACTGAAGAAGAGATAAAAGAACGTTGTCAACAGTTTATAGCTTGTTTAATTAAAAAAACGAATCATTATCAATTTCAACTAAAAAAAGACGGTTCACCAATCGGTGGCGGAACAATGCCTGGGGTGGAAGTGCCAACTTTCGTGGTTTGTTTAAAACATCCTAAAAAAACAGCTGTTGAAATTGCAACAATGCTTCGTAAGCAATCAACACCAATTATTGTACGAATAAAAAATGACGAAATACTTCTAGATTTTCGTACCATAGAACAAGATGAAATTGAAGAAATGGCAGTCGCTTTTGCGAAAATTGATAAAAAGCCGCAGGATTAGCGGCTTTTTATTATCCATGATTTATTACATATCATGTCCTTGGTTATTTTTTTGTCTTGTGTGATTGCGATTTTTTACTTTTTTTGAACCACTTAATGGTTGTGGTTGGCTTCCTGTACTTTGGCCGCCGTTTGCTCTAATATCCTTGAATGTATTCTTTTCACCCATGTTTTATCCCCCCTTCATATGTATTAGGATAATGTTTTTCCACTTTTTTATGCGACCTAAGTTCTGAATGATTTTCTGGAAAAAAGGTAAGCTATAATTGCAGTAATAACCTTAAGGGAGTTGAACAATATGCCGTATTATAAGGATAAACAGCAAGCTTTCCAAGCAGCACAACAAGGAACAGAGGAAGCGAAAGATGTGTATGCAAATATCGTAAGCAATGATCCTGACTATGGTGCTCATTTAAAGCGATTGAAAAATGAAGTGAATGAAGCCTATCAACAAATTGAAAATGCATTAGAAGTGGCATCTGAGCATCAGAAGGCCCAACTTGAACAGTTTCAATCGGACTTGCAATCCATCATGAATGAAGTTTACGAATAAAATACGAAAATAAGCCCGCGTAAGCGGGCTCGCCAAAATATATGATTATTGATTTTTCTTTCGCTTTTTATTATTTTGTCGTTGTTCTGCCGTTAATGGCTCATTAGCAAATTCCTCATTATATCCCGCACCTATACCTTGAGCACTTGCGTCATTCATTCCTGGTCGTACATGGTTCGCTTTACGCTTCGACATGCTTTTCACCTCCGACCTTATTTTATTCATTTTTCACTAAATTATCCTACAAGTCAATAAGAAAAACTTATAGAGCATTATAACAATCTTGTTATTTACTTATGTATATAGTTATATTAATATATGTATGCAGGGAAATTAAATGGGAGAGTATAAAATCTCTTACATTTCGACAATTATTTAAAATTGCGTTATTATTTATACAAAGGGGGCATACATATGGCAAAGCATGATGTATTTAATGCACGTTCTTCTTTTGAAGCAAACGGCAAAAAGTATAACTATTATAGCTTACAAGCATTAGAAGATGCGAAAATTGGTAACGTTTCAAAATTGCCGTATTCCATTAAGGTTCTTTTAGAATCAGTATTACGTCAAGTTGATGGAAGAGTAATTACAAAAGAGCATGTTGAAAACTTAGCAAAATGGGGAACTGATGAATTACAAGAGGTTGATGTACCATTTAAGCCTTCTCGTGTAATTCTTCAAGATTTTACTGGAGTACCAGCTGTAGTTGATTTAGCTTCACTTCGTAAAGCAATGGCTGACATGGGTGGAGACCCACAAAAAATCAACCCAGAAATTCCAGTTGATCTTGTTATTGACCACTCTGTACAAGTTGATAAAGCAGGTACACTAGATTCATTAAAGTTCAATATGGATCTAGAGTTTGAACGTAATGCAGAGCGTTATAAATTCTTAAGCTGGGCTCAAAAATCATTCGATAACTACCGTGCTGTACCACCAGCAACTGGTATCGTTCACCAAGTTAACCTTGAATATTTAGCAAATGTTGTTCATGCTGTTGAAGGTGAAAACGGTGAATTTGAAACATTCCCTGATACACTTGTAGGTACTGACTCTCATACTACAATGATTAACGGAATCGGTGTACTTGGATGGGGTGTTGGAGGAATTGAAGCAGAAGCAGGAATGCTTGGTCAACCTTCATATTTCCCAGTACCTGAAGTTATCGGTGTGAAATTAGTAGGTACATTACCAAACGGTACAACAGCTACTGACTTAGCACTTAAAGTAACTCAAGTATTACGTCAAAAGGGCGTTGTAGGTAAATTTGTTGAATTCTTCGGTCCTGGAGTTTCTCAACTTCCACTTGCAGACCGTGCAACGATTTCTAACATGGCTCCAGAATACGGTGCTACATGCGGATTCTTCCCAGTAGACAACGAAGCGTTAGAATATCTTCGTTTAACAGGCCGTGACGAAGAGCAAGTTAAAGTTGTAGAAGAATATAGTAAAGCTAACGGCTTATTCTATACACCAGATGTTGAAGATCCAACTTTCACAGATGTTGTTGAAATCAATCTTTCTGAAATTGAAGCGAATCTTTCTGGTCCTAAGCGTCCACAAGATTTAATTCCACTTTCAAAAATGAAAGAAGCTTACCAAACTGCATTAACAGCAACTGGCAACCAAGGATACGGTTTAACTCCTGAAGAAATCAATAAGGAAATTACCGTAAAGTTCAACGATGGCGAAGAAGTACAAATGAAGACTGGTGACATTGCAATCGCTGCAATCACAAGTTGTACAAATACTTCAAACCCATACGTAATGTTAGGTGCTGGTCTTGTTGCGAAGAAAGCAGTTGAAAAAGGCCTAGAAGTTCCTAAATATGTAAAAACGTCTTTAGCACCTGGTTCTAAAGTTGTTACTGGCTATTTAGAAGATTCAGGATTACTTTCATACCTTGAAAAGCTTGGCTTTAGCACTGTTGGTTATGGCTGTACTACATGTATTGGTAACTCAGGTCCATTAGCTCCTGAAATTGAAAAAGCAGTAGCTGAAAATGACTTAGTAATTACATCTGTTCTTTCTGGTAACCGTAACTTTGAAGGACGTATCCATCCATTAGTAAAAGGTAACTACCTTGCATCACCACCACTTGTAGTGGCATATGCACTAGCTGGAACTGTTGATGTCGATCTTGAAAAAGAACCAATCGGTAAAGATAAGGACGGTAACGATGTATTCTTTAAAGACATCTGGCCTACTGCAGAAGAAGTTAAGGCAGAAGTTAAAAAGACTGTTACACCTGAGCTATTCAGAAAAGAATACGAGCGTGTATTTGATGATAATGAGCGTTGGAACGCAATTGAAAGTACTGACGAAGCGCTTTATGTGTGGGATGAAGATTCAACATACATTCAAAACCCACCATTCTTCGAAGGCTTATCTAAAGAACCTGGTGAAGTTAAACCATTAAGTGGATTACGTGTAGTTGGTAAATTCGGTGATTCCGTAACAACTGACCACATTTCACCAGCAGGTTCAATTGGTAAAGATACACCAGCAGGTAAATACCTACAAGAAAAAGGTGTTACACCTCGTGACTTTAACTCTTATGGTTCACGTCGTGGTAATGACCGCGTTATGACAAGAGGAACTTTTGCGAATATCCGTATTCGTAACCAAATCGCTCCTGGAACAGAAGGTGGATGGACTACTCACTGGCCAACAGGCGAAGTTATGTCTATCTATGATGCATGTATGAAATACAAGCAAGATGATACTGGCTTAGTTGTTATCGCTGGTAACGACTATGGAATGGGATCTTCTCGTGACTGGGCTGCGAAAGGTACTAACCTTCTTGGCATTAAGACAGTTATTGCTGAAAGCTTCGAACGTATTCACCGCAGTAACCTTGTATTAATGGGTGTACTACCACTACAATTCAAACAAGGTGAGAATGCTGAAACTCTTGGCTTAACTGGAAAAGAAACAATTGAAGTTCAAATTGACGAAAATGTAAGACCTCGTGACTATGTAAAAGTAACAGCTACTGACGAAGAAGGAAACAAGAAAGAATTTGAAGTACTTGTTCGTTTCGATAGTGAAGTTGAAATTGATTACTACCGTCACGGTGGTATCCTACAAATGGTACTTCGCGAAAAAATGAAGGGTTAATACCCTTTTCTATCTAAGGCAGTTTTGTGGATTTCACAAAACTGCCTTTTAATATTGTCCTTTTGCATGGATAAATTGATATAATGATAATAGGGAAAACCTTTGATTTTGCTTAAATTTACGGAGGATTCAAATGGTTAAAAAAATTATTATTCCACTTATTCTAATTGGCCTTATCGGATATACTATTTTTGATTTTGTAGAAGATAAAAAAAAGGGGACAACCGGTATTGAAATTGGTAATATGGCCCCAGATTTTGAACTTCAACTATTAAATGATGAAAATGAAACAATACGTTTATCGGATTTAAAGGGCAAGAAAGTTGTTGTGAACTTTTGGGCATCATGGTGTAAACCATGTCGTGAGGAAATGCCTGAGATTCAAGAGTTTTATGAAACGAAAAGTGATGACATTGAAGTGCTTGCAGTCAACATGACAGCTTCTGAAGTTAAGGCAGAAAACGCACATAAATTTGTTGAAGGAAAAGGTTATACATTTCCACTTTTAGTAGATCCAGAAAATCAAGCAAGTAGTGATTATAAGGTATTAGGATTACCTGAAACTTTTTTCATTAACTCCGATGGAACGATTAATGATTTTATAAAAGGACAGATGGACCTAGAAATGTTAGAAGCTAAAGTAGAAAAATTAAAGTAAAAAATGTGAACCAACTCGATTTGGTTCTTTTTTTATGCCTTTTTTAGTGAAAATGCACTTCTTTCTAATTTTTAAATAAATTTTCGAAAATTTGTAATAATTTAATCGTTTTTTGGAGATTATTACTATTACAATGGTAGATAGAGGAAGGTGAGAATATTGAGAAAAGTAAGAAAGGTTTCATTTGCAGATTTGGTTAATGAAAACAAACAGCAATTATTAAAGGACCAAGAAGCAATGGAGCGTATTGAGGCGAGAATTGAGCAAAAAAGATTAGAAAAAGCTGAGTAAATTTCCCATCAAATCTTTTATTTGGATAGAGTATCCACTCTTCTTTTTACATGAGAAAGCCCTTTCCGGGTGATAATGTAAAGGAGGAGGGGTAAATAAAATGCCGAAAAATTATCATAACCAATTTAAAAATAACCAAATAGGTACACAACCACGTGGATTTGGTGGAAATAAAGGGAAAAAAATGCAAGATACATCAGGAAAGCATGCTCAAGTTATGCAAACTAAAGGTGAATAATGCTACCATTAGCACAAACGGGTAAAAGGACGTTTTCAAAAACGTCCTTTTATTTTTTTTCCAGAAATAAAATGATCATAACTGAAGCAAAATAGAGATGTATTACTAATACATAGGAGGAAAAAGAAATGACGCACAACAGATCTAAACCAGATGATAGAAGTGATAATGTAGAAAGACTACAAGACATGGTCCAAAACACGATTGAGAACATCGAGGAGTCACATGATTCAATGCAATTTTCAAATGAAGAAGAGCGCCAGAGAATCGAGGCAAAGAACGAACGCCGTGAAGAATCTATAGCTGCAATGCGCGAAGAAATAAAGGACGAAGCTGCCGCTCGCGAAAATGGTTATAAGTAAAACTTGTAGAGTATGCCACCTTTTATGGCGTACTCTATTTTTGTAATTTCTAATGAAATCATTTTTAGGGCTTTTCCAACTTATGTTACTATATATGTAAAGCATCTTTAGAACAAAATAGGGAGAGGTTAGAATTGCTCATTTCAAAAAAAGAAGTCGAAGTACGTTACGCTGAAACAGACCAAATGGGTGTTGTCTATCATGCCAATTATTTAGTTTGGATGGAACTAGGTAGAACCCAATTAATTAAAGATTTAGGTTTTAGCTATGCATCAATGGAGAGCGATGGCATTATTTCTCCTGTAATTGATCTACAGGTTTCCTACAAAAAACCATTACGATATGGTGAAACAGCTTTAGTGAAGACGTGGATTGAACATTATGACGGACTAAGAGTCATATATGGCTATGAAATTGTACGCCCAGATGGAGAAGTTTCCGTAAATGCGACATCATCACATGTTTGTGTGAAAAAAGATTCATTTCGTCCAATTTCGATTAGAAAACATTACCCAGAATGGCACAAGGCATATGAAAATGCAAAAAAGAAGGTTGAATAGAAAAAACAAGGCATTTAAGTGCCTTGTCTTTTAGTTACTGTTCTTGATTAAGCCATTGATTCATATGGTGGGTCATTTCATCATATTTACTTGAAGCATTGCTTAATCCGACGGCGCCGGCATTTTCGAGAGGTACTACCTTAAAGTTTCTGTTATGACTGTTTGATACAAACGTTGGTGTAAATTGCGGGTTTTGAATGCGAATGATGGATTCATCCTTTGATTTTACTTCTTTGATAATTTCAACTTTTAAAACCCCACCAATATCCTTATAATCCCACATCTGTCCAGATAAGAAATTACCTAATGAGTAAATAACGAAGGTTTGATTTCCATCCTTACCTGTTAACCAATCCATCGGTTGTAAGACATGAGGATGGTGACCAATAATGAGGTCAACACCTTCATCTGCAAGCTGTTGTGCTAATTGTTTTTGTTGATCATTCGGGAGTAATTGATACTCATTTCCCCAATGCATACTTACTGATACGACATCAGCAATCTCTTTTGCTGCTTTTATATCTTTTTTTATGAGTTCCATGTCAATTAAGTTAACAAGGTGATCTTTTCCCTTAGGGACAGGAATCCCATTTGTCCCATAAGTGTAGGAAAGAAATGCAATGTTAATTCCATTTTGATTTAATACCCTAATTCTACTTTTATCTTCAGGACTCTGGTACCCCCCTGTATATTCCATTCCGATTTTATTTAAATAATTTGTAGCACTAATAATCGCCTTTTCACCGCGGTCTAGGGTATGGTTATTCGCAATAGAAACAATGTCTACACCAGCATTCTTAAATGCATCAGCTACCTCATAGGGGCTGTTAAAACTCGGATAAGTAGATAATCCGATTTCTGTTCCACCAACAATTGTTTCTTGATTGGCAATCGTGATGTCTGCGTTCTCAAGTAAGTCCTTCACATTTGCAATCATTGGCTTGAAATCATAGCCATTGTCAGTTTTTGCATCATTATACACGGTAGAATGAATTAAAATATCTCCAATTGCTGCTAGTGACATTGATGTTGTAAACGGTTTGAAATTTTGCTCAGTCTTTTTGAATTCATGATTTTGAGTAATGTATCCCTCGGTTTTTGTATTTGCATTCACATTAGTTAGAGAGAAATAAATGCCTAATGGAATAAGTAATAGAATCATTGTACTAATGAGATATTTGGTGCTAAATAATGCTCTTTTCTTCCTTCTGCTTCGTCTCATATAACATTTGCTCCTCACCAGAATATGATAATTCTACTATAATACAAAACTATGAAAAAATGTTAGAAATTTATCGAATATTGTCAATGATTTGAAGAATATTTCATCTGTCGAAATAAATGGGCAGGAGAATATAGAAAACTGTCGAATTATTTGCATGTGGATTGAAATCTAAAGAAGTAGGTGTTTAAGGATGAAATTTCAAAAGCCTGATGTAGAACAATTTTTTAAAACCTTTGGGATTCAGAATTTTACGATTAGTCCCGACGAAAAACAGGTAGTATTTAGTACAAACTTAAGTGGAAAATATAATCTTTGGGGAATCGACCTGCCTAATCATTTTCCATATCCATTGACTTTTAATGATCAAAGCTGTCAAGAGCTTACTTATGATAAAAATGGTGAATTTTTAATTGCGGGATTTGATAAGGATGGCGATGAAAATACACAGTTATTTGCCTTTCAGCCGCAAGGAGGGGAATTAAAGCCTATACGAATTCAGGAAGGGCACCGACATATGATTGTACACCTGTCCAAGGATGGGAAGAAATTATACTATACTTCAACGAAGGATAATGCAATGTGTTTGAATTCATATTGCTATAACCTCGAAACAGAAGAAGAGTTGGTTATCAACGAAGGAAAAGATGCAGCCACCTACTTGTTAGCGCTTAGCCCAGATGAAAGCAGTCAAATATACTTAAAGCATTTTGCCAATACATATTCATTAGCCTTTGTACATAAAGAAGGCAACGAAGTACGCTTAACACCAGAGACAGAGCAACAGCACACCGTATCTGATGTTCTATTTACATCTGATACTACGCTTTACCTAGTAACGGATTATGATGATGATTTTTCATATCTTGCTAAATATGATGTGACAACAAACACATTCTCTAAAGTTGTTTCGTTCGAAAAGGAAGAAATGAAATCAATTAAATATAACAAACAATCTCAAACAATCTACATTGTGAGTGAAAAGGGTGTTGAGGATTTTCTGTACGGATATCATATTGAAACAGGAGAAGTAGAAAAGTATGATATGCCTTCATCCGTAATTGAGAAACTAATTGTAACAGAAAATGACAACCTGTATGTCCTTGGGCGTTCTGCTACAAATCCGTTTAACATCTATAAGCGTAAGGCTACTGAAAATGTGTGGGAAGCCATTACGAACTATGGAGTTCCTGGAGTAAAAGAAGAAGAACTTGTTCAACCTGATGTAATCACTTATCCTTCTTTTGAGGGTTTAGAGATCGAGGCGTTATTGTTTAAGGCAAACGAGGATGTTTCAAATGGACATGTCATTTTATGGCCTCATGGTGGGCCACAGGCTGCAGAACGAAAGTCATTTAGGGCGATGTTTCAATTCCTAGTGAATCGGGGTTATAGTATTTTTGCGCCGAACTTCCGTGGTTCAACTGGATACGGCTTGAAATTTGCGAAAATGGTAGAGGGTGACTGGGGATATGGTCCTCGTCTCGATAATATCGAAGGACTTGAATGGTTAATTGCGAACGGATACGCAGACCGTGAAAAAATTCTTCTGTTAGGTGGTAGCTATGGTGGATATATGGCACTCTTGCTTCATGGTAAGCACCAAAACTACTTTAAAGCTGTCATTGACATCTTTGGACCAAGTGATTTGTTCTCGTTTATTAATTCGGTTCCTGAGCACTGGAAGCCTGTTATGAACCAATGGGTTGGAGATCCGGTAAAAGATCGAGAGAAGTTAATAGAGTTTTCACCAATTACCCACTTAGAAGGTATGGTAAAACCGATGTTAGTTATCCAAGGGGCAAACGACCCGCGTGTTGTAAAAGCGGAATCTGATAAAATCGTACAGGCATTGCAAGATAAAGGTAGGGAAGTTGAATATTTGGTTCTTGAAGATGAAGGGCATGGCTTCTCGAAGAAGGAAAATGAAATCAAAGTAAATCGAAAAATACTAGAGTTTTTTGATCGATTTATTTAAAAAAGAAAGACGTGTGACTTTCGAAGGGTCACACGTCCATTTTTGATGTCTAGCTCCAACGCCTAGTCCCTCGAGGTCATTAGCCAATCCATCAAGAAGGATAGAAGGCATCCTTCTCGCCGGCTTTTCTTAAGCTTGTCGGGTCTGAACAAGGCGTTTGCGCATTTCTTATAGCCATTTAATTTTTGGCTCTGTTTTATTCTTAATTCGAGCGATGTTTGCTCGGTGGCGATAGAACACGAAAACGGCAAGTAATGAGACAACAATGATTAGCGGGTAATCAGTTTTAATAAAAATACTATAAACAATACTGAATGACACGCAATAAATGGAAACTAGCATAGAAGATAGTGAAACCATTTTCGTCAATTTTAAAAAGATAAAAAAGCATAGTAAAGTTGTAATAAAAAGGATTGGGTTATAACCTAACAGTACCCCACCAGAGGTTGCGACTGCTTTTCCACCTTTAAAACCTGCAAAAATTGGGTACATATGACCTACAACAGCTACCATCCCAACTAATAAAGGAAAATAATCTGGAAATGACCCATTCAATAATAGAGTGGGAAGTAGAGTTGCTAATGTCCCTTTTAAGATGTCTGCACTAGTAACGATTAAGCCGGCCTTTTTTCCAAGTGTCCGAAACGTATTTGTCCCACCTAAATTTCCGCTACCATGCTCCCGAATGTCTATACCATAGCCAATCTTCCCAACGATTAATCCAGAAGGAATCGAACCAAGAAGATAAGCAAGGAGTATAATAATAATATTAAGTACCATACTCTTAACTCCTTTAATAAAATAATAAAGATAAGTGCTTCCTGACACATTGTATCATTCTTTATGGATAATACCATGCTTGTACAAGTATTCTCATTATACAAGATATTTTTACTTACATTGATTTTTTCTTTTAATTTCGACAAAAAAATATTGAAAAACGCTTAAGAAATATTCAAATACGTTGAAAATCAAAATTAATGCAGGAATATCTAGGCTTGGGACCGAAATACTATGAGAGATAATATCTGTTAGAATATTTAAAGGGAGGACCCAATAAAATGTCATTGGAAATTCCGACTCGTGCTGAACTCGGTAACATTTTAAAGAAAAGTAAAAGGATTGCTGTTGTTGGTTTATCTGATAATCCTGAAAGAACTTCCAATATGGTGAGTAAGGCTATGCAGGATGCTGGGTATGAAATCATACCTGTAAATCCAACTATTGACGAAGCATTAGGTGTAAAAGCCGTTAAATCAATAAAAGATATCGAAGGACATATTGATATTGTTAATGTTTTTCGAAGATCGGAATATTTAATGGATGTTGCGAAAGAAATTGAAGGTATTGATGCGGATGTGTTTTGGTCGCAGCTTGGATGTGTTAGTGAAGAAGCATACAACTATTTGAAGGAACGTGGGATTACTGTTGTAATGGATCGTTGTATAAAAGTTGAACATGCTTTGACAAAATAACAAACCATGAGATAAAATCCTTGTTCTTATACAAGGATTTTATCCTTTTCGCGAGAAAGGTTTGCGAAATTTTGATAAAGATATAAAATAAAAGGTGAGGCATTAAAAAACAAAACATTTGTTCTGTTAAGTAAGAAATAACTAAATTAGTGATACTACTTATATAGAGAGAGGCTATTTATTAGCTATGTACTTGGGTGAAAGGTTAAAAGCCCAAGTGTTTTGTATATGAAAGGGGTATGTTTTTTGGCGAAGCAACAATTTGACTACAATGATGATGCAATACAGGTACTAGAAGGCCTTGAAGCTGTTAGAAAGAGACCTGGTATGTATATTGGAAGCACTGATGGTAAAGGACTTCACCACCTTGTTTATGAAATTGTAGACAACTCGGTCGACGAAGCCCTATCAGGTTATGGGAATCACATCATTGTTAGAATCCATAAAGACAATAGTTTAAGTGTCCAGGATAAAGGACGTGGAATGCCAACTGGCATGCATAAAATGGGTAAACCAACACCTGAGGTTATTTTTACCGTGCTACATGCAGGCGGTAAATTTGGACAAGGTGGGTATAAGGCAAGTGGAGGTCTCCATGGGGTTGGAGCATCGGTTGTTAATGCATTGTCTGAATGGCTTACAGTCACGATTAAGCGTAATGGATTCGTATATGAACAGCGCTTTGAAAATGGTGGCAAACCTGCTACTACTCTTGAGAATATCGGAAAAACAAATCAAACGGGTACCACTATTCATTTTAAGCCGGACCCTACGATTTTTAGTACGACTACATTTAATTTTGAAACATTGAGTGAGCGCTTAAGAGAATCAGCGTTCTTATTAAAAGGGCTAAAGATTGAGATTTTTGATGACCGCAATGATCTCCATGAGGTTTATCATTATGAAAATGGGATTGAAGCGTTCGTAGAATACTTGAATGAGGAAAAGGATGTGCTACATCCTGTCGTTTCTTTTGAAGGGGTTCAGAACCGAATTGAGGTAGATTTTGCGTTTCAATTTAATGATGGGTATTCAGAGAATATCTTATCCTTTGTAAATAACGTAAGAACAAAGGATGGAGGTACACATGAAGTTGGATCAAAAACAGCATTGACCCGTGCTTTTAATGAATATGCTCGTAAAACAGGACAATTAAAAGAAAAAGATAAAAATCTTGATGGTTCTGATATTCGCGAGGGATTAACGGCGATTGTATCCGTTCGTATTCCTGAAGAATTATTGCAATTTGAGGGACAAACAAAAGGAAAGCTTGGAACTAGTGAAGCACGCTCAGCTGTCGATTCAGTTGTTTCTGAAAACCTCGCTTATTTTCTAGAGGAAAACCCGGATGTAAGTACCCTTCTAGTTAAAAAATCGGTAAAAGCTGCTCAAGCAAGAGAGGCAGCAAGAAAAGCAAGAGAAGAAGCAAGAAGCGGAAAGAAACGAAAGAAATCCGAAGCGTTATTAAGTGGTAAACTAACTCCTGCTCAATCTAAAAATCCAGATAAAAATGAACTTTATCTTGTCGAAGGTGATTCTGCCGGAGGGTCTGCTAAACAAGGACGTGATCGTCGTTTCCAAGCAGTACTTCCGTTAAGAGGTAAAGTTATTAATACAGAAAAAGCAAAGCTTGCCGATATCTTTAAAAATGAAGAGATTAATACAATCATTCATACAATTGGCGGTGGCGTTGGAGCTGATTTTACTATTGCTGATATCAATTATGATAAGATTGTTATCATGACTGACGCAGATACCGACGGTGCACATATTCAAGTATTGCTTTTAACCTTCTTTTATCGATATATGAAGCCATTAATTGAAGCGGGTAAGATATATATTGCCTTACCACCGCTTTATAAGGTAAGTAAAGGAACAGGTAAGAAAGAAGTCATTGAGTATGCATGGAATGATAATGAATTAAAGCATGCTATCGCTAAAGTCGGAAAAGGGTATATGATTCAACGCTATAAAGGTTTAGGAGAAATGAATGCCGACCAGCTTTGGGATACAACAATGAACCCTGAAACGAGAACGCTAATTCGAGTCCGTATCGATGACGTAGCAAGGGCTGAACGAAGAGTAACAACACTCATGGGCGATAAGGTTGAACCGCGCCGTAAGTGGATTGAATCAAATGTTGCCTTTGGTCTTGAAGATGATTCGAATATTTTGGACAATGAAAATTTATCGGTCGTAGAAGGGGAGTAACAAAAAATGGTACAAACAGAACAATTCCGTGATCTACCTCTAGAGGAGGTAATTGGAGATCGCTTCGGTAGATATAGTAAATATATTATTCAAGATCGTGCTTTACCAGATGCAAGGGATGGTCTTAAACCCGTTCAAAGACGAATTCTTTATGCCATGCATGTTGAAGGTAATACAGCTGAAAAAGGCTTTCGTAAATCGGCTAAAACGGTTGGTAATGTAATTGGTAACTACCATCCTCACGGTGACACATCTGTATATGATGCAATGGTTCGTCTAAGTCAGGATTGGAAAGTTCGGAATGTCCTGGTGGAAATGCACGGAAATAATGGTAGTAATGATGGTGATCCACCAGCAGCCATGCGTTATACGGAAGCACGTCTTTCAAGTCTTGCTTCCGAGCTGTTACGTGATATTGAAAAAAACACTGTTGAATTCATTCCGAACTTTGATGATACAAGCAAAGAACCAGTCGTATTACCAGCGATGTTCCCAAACTTACTTGTAAATGGTTCTACAGGAATTTCAGCAGGTTATGCTACAGATATTCCGCCTCATCATCTAGGAGAAGTAATAGATGGTGTCATCAAGCGTATAGATAATCCAAACTCAACTGTCGATGAACTCATGGAAGTGATTAAGGGCCCTGATTTCCCAACAGGTGGTATTATTCAAGGGATTGAAGGGATAAAGAAAGCCTATGAAACAGGAAAAGGAAAAATCATTGTCCGTGGAAAAGTAGAGATTGAGGATCTTCGCGGTGGAAAACAACAAATCGTTGTCACTGAAATACCATATGAAGTGAATAAAGCAAATATGGTTAAAAAAATTGACGAGATTCGTTTAGACCGCAAAGTAGAAGGCATAAATGAGGTACGTGATGAAACTGACCGAACAGGTCTAAGAATCGTGATTGAATTGAAAAAAGAGGCAGACGCACAGGGAGTGCTAAACTTCCTCTATAAAAATACTGATCTTCAAATAACCTATAACTTTAACATGGTTGCTATTATGGACAGACGACCAGTATTGATGAGCCTGCCAAAAATATTGGATGCGTACATTGCCCATCAAAAAGAGGTTATTACCAATCGGTCTCATTATGAACTAGAAAAAGCACGTGAACGTCAGCATGTTGTTGAAGGTCTTATTAAGGCATTATCCATCTTAGATGAGGTAATTGCGACAATTCGTGCCTCAAAGGATAAAAAAGACGCAAAAAATAATTTAATCGATAAATTTGGATTTACAGAACCGCAGTCTGAAGCAATCGTTTCCTTGCAATTATATCGCTTAACAAATACTGACATCACAGCACTTCAGCAAGAATATGATGAGTTAAATAAAAAGATAAGTGAATTAGTTGAAATTCTTCAAAATGAACGCAAACTATTTCAGGTCATAAAAAATGACCTGAAGCGAGTGAAAAAAACCTATGCAGATGATCGTCGTTCAAAAATAGAAGACGAGATTGAAGAAATCAAGATTAATCTTGAGGTTTTAATCCCATCTGAGGATGTAATTGTAACTGTCACCCAGGACGGCTATGTTAAACGGACAAGTCCTCGATCATATGCTGCATCAAACGGCCAAGATTTTGGCATGAAGGATACAGATCGACTGTTACACAAATTTGAAATCAATACAACCGATACATTATTACTCTTTACAAACAAAGGGAATTACTTATATATTCCAGTGCACGAGTTACCTGATATAAGGTGGAAAGATCTAGGACAACACGTTGCCAATATCATAAGTATTGATCGTGATGAATTCATTATAGAGGCACTCCCAGTTACGAATTTCGAGTTGCCAGAATATCTACTCTTTATCACCAAAAACGGTATGGTGAAAAAGTCAGAGCTAACAATGTACAAAGCACAACGTTATTCAAAACCACTCGTTGCAATTAATCTGAAAAACGATGATGAAGTTGTATCTGTTCATATCACAAACGGCAATATGGATGTCTTTTTAGTTACACATCTAGGGTATGGACTTTGGTTTGGAGAAGAAGAAGTCAACGTTGTTGGTGCAAGAGCAGCAGGCGTTAAAGGTATCAACCTTAAGGATGGCGATTATGTTGTTGCCGGTTCTATAGTACCACCATCAACGCCAGCAGAGATAAGTATTGTTACACAGCGTGGAGCAGTCAAGAAGATGAAAATCACAGAATTCGAAAAAGCAACAAGAGCAAAACGTGGATTAGTTATGCTTCGTGAGTTGAAGAATCATCCACATCGTATTGCAGGCGCACATTTAGTTACAAATCTAGATGAACTTTTCCTTAAAACACAAAATGGAAAAATCGAATCAGTCGAAATAAAATCCTTACGTCCAAATGATCGTTATAGCAACGGTTCATTCGTAGTTGATACAGATGAAGCGGGAGAAGTAATTGATACATGGATTGTCACATATGAGGAAAATTCCGACGAAATAAAATAAAAATCGAAAACAGCTACTATAAGGTAGCTGTTTTTAATTGTGAAATAATATTGTCAACTCATAAGCATCTATTTTGAAAAATATTTATATTTTAAATATGCCTGCTTTACTGTACAATAATTTTATAAGGATAGAGAGTGGGTAATTTTGCGAAAATGATTAAAAAATATATTAATAAAAGAAATATTCTTCTTGTTATATTGGCTGTTGTTTTATTGTATTTATTACCAATGTCAATTTCATTGATTTTGGCCTTTCTTACTGCTCTTTTATTGGAGCCAATTGTCAATTTATTAATAACTAAATACCGGTTTAAACGAATATATTCGGTTACAGTAACGTTTGTTATTTTTATGGTGTTTGTTTTATTTTTGGGCTACTTATTAGTCAATGTCATCATTAATCAACTGATCACAGTCGTGAAAAATATACCGTTTTATGTTTCAAGTATTGATACAGACCAAATTATTGCAACCTTTGAAAAGTTTGAAACTTATTTTGAAGATTTACCTAAGGAAGTCTTGGATTCTATTATGAATACCCTGTATTCCTTCCAGGATTTATTAATCGTTGCTGCAAGGAATTTAACAGAGGGAACGTTTAGTTTTGTTTCAAGTCTTCCTCAGCTATTATTAGAGCTTATTGTATATTTAGTGGCAGCTTTTCTTTTCATGAATGATCTACCTGGAATTAAAAACAGGCTTAAAGATATGCTGCAGGAAAGCTCAATTGAAAAAATGAAGATTGTGACAACCCAATTGAAAAAGATATTTGTCGGTTTTTTAAAAGCTCAAATAGTTCTTAGTGGAGTAACTTTTGTTATCACATATATTGGACTTTGGATTTTAGATGTTAAGTATCTTCTAATTGTGTCATTGCTCATTGTACTAGTCGATTTACTTCCGATATTAGGTACAGGATCATTTATCGTTCCATGGGCCATTTTTGTATTAATTAACGGAAATACGAAACTTGGAATTGGATTATTGATTCTTTTTGTACTTATAACCGTGATTCGAAAAATTATCGAGCCGAAGGTTTATTCGCAAAGTTTCGGTATAAGTGCTTTAGCAGCACTGATCAGTATGTACCTAGGGTTTAAAATAATCGGTATTGTTGGATTATTACTTGGTCCACTAATAGTGATTCTTTATGATTCTTTAACAAAAGCTGGTGTCATTAATCTAAACTTTAAATCAGATAAACTATAGAAAAAAGCTACCATTGAAGGTAGCTTTTTTCTTATAAAGAATCTTTTATTTTTGTTTCTAAAAAGCGTTTAAATGCTTCCATATCTTCTAGGTTATCGAATGCAGCTTGTGCGGTTGTATTATTGCCGCCACCTTTTCCATTAAAGTTTTTAAGCTCTTGTTTAAATAACTTTCCACACTCAATGGGAAGCGTTCCATTATGGGAGATAAGTAGTTTATTTTCAAGTGTTGATGTAAAAATCACACATTGATTGGACGCTTCATTAATTTGTTTTGCAATTCCTTGAAGTTCTTTTAAAGCTTTTTCATCGAATGATTGGATAATGATTAAATCATTATGAGTTTGAATAAGCTCCTGAGCAAGGAACTGATTAAGTTTCCCTTGTAACTCCTCGATATCTCTCTGGAATTGTTTGTTATCTGTTTCTATTTTAGTGATTTTTTCGATTAGCCCTTCACGATTCGTGCTATATTTGTTTGCTAAGGTTGTTAAAACACTATGTGTAGCTTGATAATCCTCTAAAGCACGGCCGCCAAAAATAAAGTATACACGTGTATTTCCTTTGCTTTTTTCCGTTTTTAAAAGCTTCATAAGTCCTAACTCGCCAGTACTTGACACATGTGTGCCTGCGCATGCAGATGTATCAATACCATCAATTTCAACAATACGCATTTCATCTCCTTCAACGTCAGGTGTTTTTCGAAGAGGAAGGGTACTCGCTTGTTCTTTAGAAACAAAATATGTTTTAATTTCACGGTTTTCATAGATCGCTTTATTAACCTGATTTTCAATATGTAGGAGCTGATCAGCATCAAATTCAGGAACACTCAAATCAATTGATACGGTATCTTTCCCTAAATGAAAGCTTGATGTGTGGGCATCATACTCTTCAATACAGATAGCTGATAACAAATGCTGGCCTGTATGCTGTTGCATATGGTCATATCGCAGCTTCCAGTCAATTTGACATTCTACAGTCCGGTTTTCCGGGGGATGGGGAAGTTTATGGTACACCTCTCCGGCTTCTGAATAGACATCTAAAACTTGAATATGGTCAATTTGTCCAGAATCAGATGGTTGGCCACCACCTTCAGGGTAAAATGCGGTGTCCTCAAGGGTTACAAGACAATAATTATCTTTTTTTATAATATTTGTTACTGTGGTTGTCCATTGTGTTAAATAGGGATTTTCATAATATAACTTTTTTGTCATCTAATTCTCGATCCTTTCAATACCAGATAATTAAAACATACAAGAAAAGAAATAAAGATTCAATGATTAAAGCTGTTAGTTGTTATAAATAAGAGGGAGGAAGAGCAATTTAATGATAAGAAAGGTGGAACAATGAATGGATGAGAATAAGCTGATTATGGGAGAAATTGAAGAAGAAGCATTTGTGTTAACGCAATTCAAACACATGAATACACAATCTGTAATAAGCAAGGAGAGGATAGGAGCGATTTGTGATTACTTATCAAGAGAAGTAGATAGTGGGGAACAGGAGCATTATATTACGTTAAATGACCAAATGCCAATTAGGCTTAATCAAACTGAGATGAAGGAGTTATTAGATGAGTTTATGAACATACGTGGGAAGTTAAATTAAAAAGGAACAAAATAGTTCAGAAAAAAACAAAGAGTTTATCATAATAATATTATGTAAACTAAAATCTAAAGAAATACGAGGGAGGCTGGAATTAACCATTTTGATATTTATTAATGATAAATTCCATTCCAATCTCAATTAATGTGTTTGCGTGCGTATGAAGTCTCCGTGCACGATCTTTCAGTAGTTCATATTGAGTATTACTAAAAGTTGTGCCCATTTTGATGCGATCTTTAGGTTTAATCGGGGCTTTAAATTCTTTTGGTTTCTTATATGTTTCTAATACGTAATCAATTCCTTCAGTTAATAATTGATTAAACGGAACTTGTTTGTGGTTTGCAATTTCTTTAATTTGTTCAAGTAAACTGCGGCTAACAGTAGTATTTTTGGTAACACGATCGGCATTATGATGTCTAATTTTACTTTCATAAGGCATTTGTAGATCAGCTCCTGAATGAATCAAAGTGTGTAGTTGGATATGTAAGTTAATGAAGAACGCAAATAGTAAGTTATGTTAACTTGATTATATCATGGATTTGCTGTTTATTTTGTGATTTTATCTAAGTTCCTAGAATAGATATTATGTAAACTAAATAATAACTTCACCAAACATAAGTAATCCTTTAGGTTAATATATGGTTAAAAGCAGTGTGATTTCTGTTGCGGAATCCACTGCTTCTATTCTATATATGGTTTGTTTTTAGTTTTTCAAATACGAGTAACTTTAAAGAGAAACAGATTAGTTTATTATTTACTTCACTTTTTGACCATTCTAGGTTCTAGGTTCCAACAGCTTTATTTTGTCACGATGGAAACTCCACCATCAACAATGATATTTTGACCTGTTACAAAGGAAGATTCTTTTGAAAATAACCAGGTTACCACATCTGCCGCTTCGGAAGAGGTCCCCATTCTTCCTAGGGCATTCAGACTGTTGTACTTTTCTTCTAACCTTTCTGATTGCTCTTCAGTCAAGTTATCAAATTTTCGTTCGATCATCGGAGTCCTGATTGCACCAGGTGTAATGGCATTAACTCGAATTCCTTTACTTCCATATTCTTGGGCGACTCCGCGGGTTAATGCCAGAATGCCACTTTTCCCAGCTGCATATGCTGTCGTGTATGCCGAACAAATTAAGGCATCCAGGGATGATGTATTAACGATTGAACCACCACCATTTTCCATCATAGCTTGCAGCTCATACTTCATACACAACCAAACTCCTTTGATTGTAGAACCCATCATATGATCGAAGTCTTCTTCACTGAATTCATGTGTCAATGCAGGTGTACCTTCCGCATTTCCCGCGTTATTAAATGCAAAGTCGATTCTTCCAAATGTGTTCACTGTTTCTTTTACCATCTGTTCTACTTCTATTCCTTTGCTTACATCAACTGATAGAAAAAGAACATGTGGACTAATCTGTTTGAGTTTTTCTAGGGCTGTGATTCCGCGTTCCCTATTACGACCTACTATGACAACTTTTCCCCCCTCATGAAGTAATCGTTCTGCTACGGCTAGTCCAATTCCAGAAGTGCCTCCGGTAATAAGCGCCACTTGATTTTCAAATTTCACACCATCCACCCCTTGTGGTTAGAATTATCTAAATTTTAACACAAAGGGAACCATAACAAAAAACTTTATTTAATGGAATGCTAGGTGCTGTTACTAGTTATTATAAAAAACTTATTACTTATGGTACTGCTTCCTACTATTAATACTAAACTATTAGAAATTGTTACAGGTGATAGAGTTAAACAACAAAACCCGCGGCAATATAATATCCACGGGTTTTGCTTGTATTCTATGGTTTTTCGCAACTAAAGCTAGAGGCAGAATTGATATCACCGCTGCCTTTATACTCCGGATAAGTAGGATACTGACACACCGGTCTGGTACGTCCGAAGGTGTTAGGGTTTTGATCCGCTCCTTTAAGAGTGCCCGGATCCTTGTCTTGTGTGACCCAAGTGTCCAGCGCTTTTACTAGATCTACCTTTACCATGAAGTTTCCTCGCCCGTGAGAGAATCCAGGAACCAAGTAAAACTTCAGGAAATCAACTATTTGGTTTTGGCCAAACCTCTCAACAAGTTGGTTATAGTAGTCAATCGAGCAGTATGGAGTTACCATCTCGTCTTCCGTGCCATGGAGTAAAATTAATTTGCCACCATTCTTTTGGAATTTAGCAACGTAAGCTACCCCGTAACCATGGACGAGGTCGATAAGGACCTATTGGTATTTGGATTAAACTTGTTTTTTTATGTGAATCCATTTTGTAAATCTTATCGCTAATATTCGCATTAAATCCAAGAAGTGGGTGTCCTCCCCACCCAATTGCTGTGGCCGCCAAAAGTAATCTCTGCACCAGCATACCAGCTTCCATTTGTTGAATTCGGTATCCTCTTAGGCCAAGTGACGTTTTAAAGTGATCTCTATCTCCTGCCACGTGAAAGCAGAGTGGTACTTGGAATAGATTTACATTATCTGCAGACATTCCGTATTGAAGGGTAATTCGATGGTCTCCAGGCTCTATCTGTCGTAACGAATGATTATTGCTATCATAAAAATAAGCAGCATCCGGAATTCCCTCTATATTATGGAAACAGCCATACAATGAGATACGGGAATCTTTCCTTTTTATTTCGCTGTCCAAGTCATTTCGATATGCGAATGATTCTGTTGCCTCTTGTAGTAAACTAGCCAATTCCAATTGGGTTACCTTTCCAATAGTGAAATCCATGTCGGGTGAAAAACGCTTTTGCAGGACCGACGCAAGGTCGTACGATAAACGATTCACTTTAGGAAGAGTCACTTTAGGACCTCGACAAAATATTCTCTCCTCGGGCTTGATTTTATAAACTGATTCCGTTGATTCAATAAAAGACTCTTTATTCAACTTTGTTAAGATTGGGTGTTCTTGTATCCTCTGTGATCGTAAATAGTAATTATTATTAATTTCATTCAATTTAGTAGCCAATTCCACAGAATTGACGTTTCCGTATCTGTCACTTTGAATAATATTCCAGTTTGTCGCTTCTACAGTAAGTGGAATTACCGCATATATGCTTTCTTCTTTTTCAGATAGCCCAAGAAGATGATTGATTGCCTTATCAAGGAATTGGAAGTACACCCCTGTCTCAAACCCAAACCGTTTTGCTACTTCGAGTAACTGTCCAATCAGAACACCCGTATCCAACCCTTGTAAACGGAAGGAAAAGTTGTTGTATTTAAAGAAATTTTTCCAAAACATTGTTGATATAAAAACCGTACCAAAACATGTAGACAAATCAATGCGGTTACCAAGAGCTTGGTTGATATAAAAATCGAAATTGCCTTCTCGTAGTAATACCAATCGATGGTGTGCTACATCATAGTGGTATACCCCAACAGGCAAATCCTCCAATTTCAGATAAACGTATAATTCGTTTGGATATAAAGCTCCACCGGAAGGGACATACCGTCTGTACGACTGCATTAGTTCAACGTCTTGATCCGTTGTGAAGGCGGATTGGCTTATTTGACTAAGACCGAATACATACCAAAGAAAATGCCCCATTCTGCTATGAGTAGGTTTGCTGGGGACATCCTGCTCTTCTAGCTTCAACGGGACATCTAAAGTCATCGGAAAACTCTGCAAATCACGGTATAATTTATATGTCAAAGGTGAATCATCCCAATCGACTACCTTATCTGGCGGGCTTACTTTATCAATGTCAAAATGTAAGTTGTGCAGAAATTCATCCAGACTCATCCTACTACCTCCTAGTCATACTTATGGAAACGGGTGTGGATGTGGGTTAAGCTGTTCTAGTGTAAGAAGATGATTCTCATACCCTAGTTCCATCGGTACCCTCAATACTCTCTCAAGTCCAGTTATTCGAGTAAGATGGTGTCCGAATGTCATCGGTAACATTCCTGGTATTATTACCTTTACACAGTGAAGTCCATTTCGTAGGGTTTCCGATGTTGTTTGATCCACAACAATTACATCGAGTTTCAATCGACGAAACTCCTGGAGTATGTCTTTAAGATCTTCGGTAAGGTCTGAATGTGGCATCTTCAACTTGAACTCCTCGGCAAATGTTCGCAAAGGACGATTTTCGTGCAGCAAAAACTTTAGTCGCTCTTCCGCCTGTGGCAATCCATAGAGCATGCCATGGTCATCCATTTTCCGAACAAGAGAAGAATTCTGCAACATATTAACATACTCTCCCTTGTTCTCCTCGAATTTTTCGTCAAGCGTGAGCATCATACCGGACAATTCATGAACTGCGCTTTTTACAGCTCGAATAGGGTCAGGATGCGCTCCTGCTGCACAAATAATATTTAATCCAACTTTCTTTCTGTTTTTTGCCAATGCCCATACGCTTGGAATTCCGTGTTCCATCGTCGAGTTGAACAAAAATATTTCATATCCTGCCACTGCACGTATACGATCTACCATTAACTCCAATTCTCGATCGTTAGATGAATATGGGTCTATTTGGGGGAGGGACATTCGCGCGTACCAGGTCATCAAAAATGAATCACGTTCCACTACTTCCATTATTCCGTAGAAAATAGCCTCTTCTAAGCTTCCACCTAATGCACATCCGTTTGAGGTTTCATAGACGAACCCCTCCCCATCGCCTAAACTGTAATAGGCAAGCAACTCTGGAACAAGAATTGGTCGGTCATGCAAAAGTGAATAGCCCCATACCCAATTCATTGAGCGATCAGGATCAAACGGTTTAAATGGAAAACCAGGTTGAGAATATTTTTCCGGTTCATGAATGCCTACTGTGAGAGGATTAAGTGCTTTTCCTTCTAAATTGCGGCAACTATCATGTATGACAGTTCTTTTGCCACGTGGAGCAAGACCACAGTACCGCTCCAAGCCTTCTAATATTGCAGTTAATTCACTTACTTTGTATGAATGAGTCCGTCCGGCAACTCCCTCGTCACCTATCAACAATGGCAAATTAACACCTACATCGGCAAAAGGCGGCAAGAGGTCATACATCTTACCATTTAAAAAGCCAGTCTTAGGATCCAAATAGTCATTTACTAAGAATGTTTCTAAGTCGTCTATAGAACGGCATCGATAACTGTCAAGGCTGGTCTTAGGAGTTGGTTGGAGAGTAATTTTGGCACCATCTGCTGAATCTTCGGGAAGTCCGCCGCAAACTGAACAAAGAGGGTTAGAAAGAAAGGAATGCCATGAGCTTTTTAGAGTTTGCAAGTTCATTAATAGCAGTTTTCCTTCTGAGTGAGGGATATTTCCGCCTAGAATCCTCTGGACCTCTCCAACAATCAAATAAGCCATCTGCAAAAGACCCGTGTTAGATGCCCAAACATCACGAGTAATTCCTCTTTGTTCGGCAAGGTGTTTCTGCATATCCTGCATTTCTATTCGGTCACGTCCAGCCATGAGTCGTCTCATGTCAGCGCATTGGGAACAACCTGTGGAACCTGGACGAACCAACGGACCAACCACACCCTCACCAAATGAAACAAAACCTCGTAACCAGGGGATTCCCTTAGGGCGTAGTAACTCTTCTGCCTTTTGATAGATGGAGGGATTCCAGGCTTCATGCAATACTAAAACCAAATTAGTCTCTTCTGGTATTCCTGAGTCGAGATCGGAATGACGAATTAACATGTAATGGGAGGCCAATTCTTCAGACACATGATCCGCTAAAAAACCTTCTCCGATAATCACCACGTTAGGATTCATCATGTTGACTCCACCTTTCGCAAAAGAACACTACACAGTTCAACTTGTTCCTTTTTCCAAAATGGTTCGATTTGAAGTTCAAATACCAATATTTGTTTATTGTTACGTTCTAATACTTTTAAAGCGGAATTCAAAATCTCAGCATGTATCATCCCTTCAGAAGAAGGAATTTCAAGGCTAAGTGGAACAGATTCCTCCAGATGTACCGAAGAAACTTCCAATGCATGAGATGTTCGTAAATCCCCAATGTTTTCTGCCTTCATAATCGCGTGTTCTAACGCGTTTTCCAATGCCTTTGTGATAGTCAATCCTATACCGCTATACCAGCTGTTATTAGTACCAATCCAAACAACAGGGAATCCAGAAACTTTCTCCCCTAAGCCGACAACCGGTGCTCCATTCAACCTAGTCAATACCTGCATATAAAACTGACAGTGCTTATCTTCTAATGATTTCAATTCAACAAGTGAAACAGTATTCTTCCGATCTACATTTTTTTCACTTAGTTCCTTAACTAAACACTTTTGCAATCCCCTGCATACACTTTCTGCTAACGTTTCCCCCATTCCTACACCGATAAATTCGTTCTTTTCTTCAATACTAGCATCTACTTCATTTTGTGGTAGAGTTTTAAAGAAATGATTAAAAAGTTGAGACACATGGGCTTCAATTCCAATCAAACCTGCTTCCCTCCGAGCCTCCACATGAGTCAAACCAGCACAGACTATCTCAGGCAACAGCTTAGCCGGACCCTCTGACAAAGGGTTTGCTGCCTGAACCTGGCAGAGTGATAAGGGAAGTTGCTTCAAATCCCCTTCTTCCCAGGTATGAAGAATTCCTGTTTCAGGTGATGTCAAATGATTGAATAATAGAAACAATATATCCACATCACCACCGCTAACTTTTTCTTTAATCCGCAAATCTAAATCGTGTATCCGTTTAGCTTCTGCAAATCCCGACACAAAGGGGTGTGGGATGAAGGAATGCCAGTTACCCTCCAGTGTATCTAGATTAAGCAAAAAGAATTGATTATCCTCTTCTTCCAGTTTAGTTCTTCTGGTAACCTCTTTGAATAATTCAAAGACGATTACATTTGCAAGCATTGCTCCTGCTATTTGAGAGAAATTGGATAAAGGCTGTTCGTTGTGAAGTGCAGATTCGTGTATGCGCCTCCATGCCGATTCCCAACATCCCTTAGATTCAGGACGCACTAGAGGACCAGCCATACCAATGTGATTTAAACAAATAGCGGGTAGAAATCCCTTCTTCTCTTCCGTACAAATCTCATTAAGAGCCCGCAATTCCTCAACATCACCCTCTTGTGACACATACAAAATGAAATGAAAATCTTGCACAATTTCCCTCCATGAACTCGTCGAATCCTCTTGAAGGTTTAACACATTAACCATAACTTCGGGGTCGGTTTGACGTGCATGTGCGACGTGTTCTGACAACCTTTTTCTGTTAGTAGATACCTGGTCAGTAATTAGTACATGGAACTTTGGTAAACCGGATTCGAGTAATGCAGATACCAAAGATAATAAAAATGGACCGGATCCAACTGCCAAAACTTTTGACTGACGATAAAGTTGAAAGCGGTAAGCACTTGAATCCCCGAAATTTTCTAGGAATTCAATTTGAGAAGCATACTTCTTAGTAACATGAGATTGCAATTGATGCGGCAAATCTTGACTCACATCCTGAACAAATCCGTTACGATACAGTGCTTCCGCAATTTCATATACCCGCTCTCGGTATGGGCCGGGTAATCCTTCTGTTAAATTCCCCAACGTATACTCTCCATTGAACATCGGTATTAGTTTTTCAACCCACTTATCGATTGTATTTCCTTCCATACTGAACGAACTTGTATTGTTCCGAAAATATACTCCGTTGTTTGCATTAGAGAGAAAAAACATGTCTCTTTTTACCTTGAGACGCATAGAAGGGGTTAATTTTGTCATTTCGCTCCTCCTTTACTAAATATCCAGTTTTAGATTCTGTACCTTCACTGTCACTATAATCCTATGTACAGAAATTTGTCTTATATGTCTAATCTTAAAGAGAAAGCCCCTAAAGTAATTTTTTCAGGGGCTGCACATTTTAATAGACTAGATTTTTTTTGTAATTAAATTCTAATTTTTAACCTCCGCAACGGTGTCCACCGCCTCCACAACGGTGTCCACCTCCACAGCGTCCACCACAATTAGAGCAACTAAAGCAACTAAAACAACGGAAACAATTAAAACAATTAAAGCAATTAAAGAAGCACCGAAAACAACTAAAGCAACTTGAACAACGGTGAAATGTACCGAATCCACCAATTCCACCAAATCCACCTATTTGTCGGGCAGATTCATCGTAATACTGGTTTGGGTCCCAAGGAACCGCATCACTCGAATGGAAATCCCCAACATTCAACATTTGTAGCTCATTTTGAAAATTGTTCACGAACATTACCTCCGATTATTCATTTAATAAGGGGTGAAAGTACTTTTTAAAAAATAGAACGATCAAAATAGAAAAGTAATATGTTTACGTTATATTGGAAATAATTCAAAGTCTTTCCCCAACAAACTATGAACGATTAGTGGGTATTGTGCCTGATTCTAATGCCTATTTTTAATTGGAAAAAGTTAAGACTATGACTTTACCAAAAAGAAATGCTTATAGAACAGCTTGTCCATGCAAATGACCTCATTTTAAGCCAGTTTAGATTCCTCTTATCCATCATCACGCTATATCTAATAAACTATTTTTAGAATATTTTCGTCCTTCAAAAACGTGTTAATTTGTCAAAAATAAAAGACAATAACTAAAGGATATATCACTTATTAAGGGGGTGGGAACGCACATTCTTATTCATTGTTATAAAGATTAACGTCATTTTCATAACAGTATTTTTATGAACTAAAAAGCCAATGTCAATTTAATGACATTGGCTTATTTCAACCTCTTTGCCTTATATACTACTTAGATTTAGCTTCTTCACTCTTTGCTTTACCAGGAATCAGGTGAACATCGACACTTGGTCCAAATCCACTCCATCTGTAACCTGAGACTTCGACAAGACCGTTTGGTAGCACATCTGAGAGTCTTTCTCTCTTAGAATATTTAATACCGTGGCCTACTGCTTCCACTTTAAAGGTGTAGCGTTTTCCTTGTTTTAGTCCAGTTACGGTATAGTTAGTATTAGATGTTGTCTTTTCCGAATTAATCGGTGTAAATGTCGCGCCATCAGGTTTGATAGGTTGACCGTTCACATATACTCGGTATCCGATAACATCTTGATTTTCTGCTTCTGCTTCATTCCATGAGAGGGAAACACTTGTTCCGTCTGTATTAATCTTTGCTTTTAAGTCGCCTGCAAAAGACGGTGCCCCTATTGGATAAGATTTAGTTGTTTCAAACTCTAGGTCACTATTATATGGAGATTTGTTACCAGCTAGATCCACTGCTTCAACCTCAATATTATATGTTGTGCCAGGTTTAAGACCTGTTAATGTGTATTTATTAGATGTTGCAAATCCATGTTTTTTTCCATTTACGTAAATATTATAACCGGCTATACCAGTGTCGTCCTTAGCAGCATCCCAAGTGATAGAAGTCCAAGTAAACCCTGTATAGACAACATCTACTTCTTTCCCACTAAAAGTGTCACTAGAAGGAATTTTAGTAGTTGATTCTGAGATCTTTGTACTCTCAGGTAAAACTGGAGCTATTTGGTCAGCCTCACCACTTGTTTTCACCTTGATTTCTGGACCATTAGCAGTTCGATTTCCGATTGCATCAGTAGCTTCAACTTTAAATGTATAATCTTTAGCAGGAGTGAGCCCATCAACAGTAAACCTTGTTTGATTAGTTGTTGTATAGCCTTCATTGAGTTTTTCACCATCTTTAAAGATGGTATACCCCGAAACTCCAACATTATCAGTAGCTTCATCCCAAGTTAAAGTAACACTTTTTCCGTCAGGAGAAGAGTGAGCTTCAATAACTGCATTCTCAGACCATTCGGGTTGTTGAGTTGCATCTGCTGGAGCATCTGTCGTATTTTCAAAGATAAGTCCAGTAGAGTTTTTAATTCTCCATGGATTTCCACCATTATCTTTCACATTTGTAAACGATACATTACTAAATTTGAAGCCTTTTGCGTAATTCATATTAACAGAATAAACATTATCGAATTTCACATTTTTAAAGGTAATATTTTCATGATAGACTTCTCCAGCATCATTATTACCATTAACAAGAATAGATTGTTTTTTACTACCACCTTGATTTCGAACGGTTGTATCTACAATCTCCATGTCTTTAAATTGTGAGATAATCTCCGCTGGTTCGTATAAGATTGAAGCATTTGCATCCGTATAGGAAGATGTGAAGACAAATGGGCCGTCTCCATCAATACCCTCTAAGGCATTGTTTCTAAAGAGGATATTTTTTGCTCCACCACCCATTGGTGTGTTTGTCTTACTACGTAAACCAACATCCGTTTTATACATGATATTATCTTCTACTAAGAAGTCCTGGATCCAACCACCTGTATGACTACCGGTAACAACCCCACCGTGCCCTTCGCGTATATAGTTATTAAATATCCAAGCATTTCCTGTAGGTTCACTATTAGCTGCTGCTTGTCCCATACCTGATGCGAAGTTAATAGCATCATCACCAGTATCAACAAAGTTATTGAAAACCATGATATTTTGAGAGTCACCAAATTCGTAACCATCGGCATTATTTCCATCATATGTTTTAGAAATGGTGCCATTTATAACGATATTTTTACTATGAAGGTTTACAATCCCGTGATTTGCAGGATTTAGCTGTGTGATGCCTTCATAGTACATGCCATCTACACCACGAACAGTAATCAGATTTGAACGTGCAGCATAAGCAGATTTCACAATCATGCCCGATTCCTGTGCGGCATATGATTGGTTTGCTGCCAGGATGCCCAATGTACTTTCAGATTCAAGATCTAATGGGCTCATTTTCCCGTTTTCTACTTTGACATTCCCGGTTACTTTTGAATTATTCCCTGCAACGTAACGTGGTAATTCATTTCCTAGTTCATCGATTGTGGGATGATTCTTATCATACTTCCATCCGTTTCCATCAATGATACCGTTGCCCACGATACGAATGTTTTTTAAACTTCCATAATCGTATGTATGTGCATTGATGAGTGAATATGAGCGCTCATCTGTTGAATAATCATAAAGCCAAAAATTCATACTGTAATCTTCTGCATCTGGAGACCCAAGTAAATATCCATCCACTTGTAATGTCATATCAGATTTAAGCCACAATTCTCCAGAGATAAATTTACCTTCTGGAATTAACACCTTTGAACCAGGTGTAGCAGCGTCAATTGCTGCCTGAATAGCTTCCGTATCTTTTGTACCGTCATCTGGGGTTGCCCCAAAATCTACGATATTAAAAACCTCGGGTGTTTTTGTTGTTTTTCCTACAATGATATTGGAAGGTGCTGATTCCACTCCTTCAGCATTTACTGAAGTAACATAAAATTCGTAGGATTTATTAGGTTTAAGATTATTAACCTGAAAATTATGGATTAATATCTTCTCGTGGAAATCATCCTTATCAATATTTTTATAGAAATTATCGATATAGGCTTTTGCTGGTCCACTATTATCCTCTAAAGCGCTTCCAATTTTCTTCTTGTTCATGTAGATATTAAAATCAACGATGTCTTTATAATGCTCCGGCTTTTCCCACACAAGAGTGATGCTGTCCTCATCAGAAGCAAGGTTTGGAATCTGTAAATTTACAGGTGATGCAGGTGCATTTGGGGACGTGTCCGTGTTTGCCTTTGCTGCTACGACACTAAAGCTACTATTAACTAATAATAAAATCAAAAACACAGAGAAAATTACATTATATCTCTTCAAATACTTTTCCACCCTTCCCATCTAATTAATAAAAATATGAAACTACTTTTCCTCCTCTCTAAAAAAATTTATATAAACTTTTATTATGCTGAATGGCACTCAAAAGTTTATTAAAAGGGAAATTAGGATTTCAAAACTATGTTAATCTCTTCCATATAAGTACGTATACAATCATTTTATTGAATATTTAGACTATTATAGTTACATTTTCCTATACAAAAAGTCCTGTATGAGGAAATGATTACCGTTCAATGAAATGACTATCTTGTTAAACATAAAATCTATAATTCGAAAAAAACGTTGCTAGGTTAAGTGTCCGGTTAGAAATTCAAATGTGGAAGGGCTGTACTTTTTTGCCTTCCACATTATATTTCTTTATAAGTCTTTTTTTAATTGAATCTCGACCTACTGTAAGATTACCAATGGAAATGTATCTGTATCCAGTTTGTTGTATTCCTTAGAAGATACAGCAAGCATGATTAACGGATAATCCTCTTCATTTTTAAAAGCGTGGACTACCTGCGGCGGTACTTTTAAAACGACATGATCTTCCGCCGAAATATAGAGTTCATCTACCATTCCTGTATCTAAATTCTTCAGTGCCACTTTTGCTCTTCCACTAACAACCACAAAATATTCTAATGTTTTTTTATGATAATGATTTCCCCTAACGCTATTATTTTCAGAATATAACATGTAAACCTCTTCGATTTGTTCATTTTCTTCAAGCTGGCTCTTCATAATAATTTTTTTGAGACTTCCGCGCTTATCTTCGAAAGGCTTTATAGAAATTAACTCATAACCTTTTTTCAACTTTACACTCCCTCTCCGCTCTATATTTCCAAAAGGGGGTTTACCGTTTTTTCTTTATCTCTTTGTACCGATGAATTTCTCTTCATTTGCCATATACCAATTAATTGTTCTTTTGATCCCCTCTTCTAGGCTTACCTTTGGTTCCCAATTTAAAAGTCTCTTAATTTTAGTTGTATCTGGTTGCTGTCTCCAAACTTCATTTTTTCTATTAGGTATAGCTCCATAATTGGGTTGTTTCTGTGATCCCATTTCTTTGTAAATAAGATCTACAAAATGCTTTAATTTGAAGATTTCACCGTTCCCAATATTGAGGATTTCATGGTTAACAGCTTCATTTTTGGCAGCTAAAACAAATCCATCCATAATATTTTCGATATAACAATAATCCCGGTATTGTTCACAAGGTGTTAAGTTCACTTCTTTCCCTTCTAAAATTGAGAGAATAATATACGGAAAGAATTTATGACTACCCTCTTTTTCACCAAAAATTCCAAAAGGCCTTAGCGTAACTAGATTTATGTTGTTTTCCTTTGCAATTTGATGAGCAATGATCGTGGCTGATGCTTTCGTGCTTCCGTAAATGCTATCGGGCTCTAAATATGAATTCTCCCTAATAATCTCCTGTTTATCACCGTACTCCATACATGTACCAACATTAATAAATTTCTTACATCCAATGTCTTTTACAGAATTTAGTAAATTCATTGTCCCCATAATATTTGTGCTAGCAGCAGTAAAATAATCCTTTTGTCTTGAATCTACTCCATAAGCACCAACATGAAAAATAAAATCGGGTTTAATTTGTTTAACAGTTTTATCTATTGCGGATGAATCTCTTAAATCCACCAGATGAATATCGATATCTTTTTTATATTCTTCAATTCTCCATAAATCAGATGATTCTCTAACTAGAACTGATACAAGAGCTTTCTCTTGTACCATTCTTTGGACTACATGAGACCCAATAAATCCGTTGGCCCCTGTAATTAAAACCCTTTGATTAGTAAAAAAATTTTCCACGATAATCTCTCCCGTAGTTAAAGATGATCAATTTGAAAATAATTTAAAGCTTTGTAATCGGCATTACTTCGATGATCACTCTTATAAAAGTGTTCATCTACTGATTTTATTTTTTCCATTTCCTCTTTTACAGCTTTAACATAAGGCGAATAAATGGAATTGATCATATTTTCATTTAAAGTATTTGTGTTGCACAAATCAAATTCAATCTGATTTAGAATGACGAACCCGCTGTAATGATAGGCAAAAAGTTTATCAGCATGTAGACTTTCTTTCACATTCCAAGGCCCCGCTGTTGTATGAGGTGTCTCTATTACCTTCCCAGTCGGAAAATGGTGAATCCATTGGTCTAAATACTTTTGGTCGGCCCAGCGGCCGTCTTCTACTACATCAAAACACCAGTTGACACAATCTTTTTTCCATTTAAAAAGACAGTCAAACGAGATTTCATTTCTGTAAAAACCGATAAGCCCTGAATCGTAAACTCCATATTTTTTTTCTTCTTCAGCAGAAGCCCTTCGTGGAACAATACTGACAGGATGTTGTTCATTCAACTCATGAAATACATTTCTAACATCTGTGAAAAAGTACATATCCGCATCCGTATAGATGACAGATTTTACAGTGTAGTGATTTTTTAATATATATGAAATAAATGAAGCTTTTAGGGTCCGAGAATACTCATCGAAGCTTCTACTATCTTTAATACTTAATAACTCATTGCCCTCGATATTTTTTAAAGTAATTAGAATGGCATGATCTAAATTCATTTTGTTCAGTAAGGAATAGGTACGATCATCCAGACAACAAATCCAAAGTCGAAAATTAGGTGTGTGTTTTTTGAGGGAATGATATAGAGCTAAGCCTTGTGCTAGGTTTTTTACGCTAATGATTGTACAAAGGTCATAGGTCTCATCAGTGGACATGTTCGCTTGAAGGTTAAAGTAATTTCTAACATGATAATCTTTGCTATTTTTTTCGATAGTAAAGGTATTGTCAACAGCTTTAATTTTATCCATTATTTCGTTGCAGGCATTTAGATAAGGAATATAAAGATGCTCAATTACATCATCTCTTTGATTCATGACATAGTGGCATATGTCAAATACATTGCCATCATAATATTTAAACCCATAATAATGGAAAAATATGACCCTTTCATGATCGATATAAATATCATTACCGGATTTAATGATTGAACGATCATTGTACCGATAATTTATGATATAAGGAGTAAGATTCACTCCGATATTTTCGATTATTCCTACATTTTTAAACCTTTTCATCCAATCGTTTGCATATACTTGATCACTCCAGAGTCCATGTTCCCACTTATCAAAACACCATTCTATTAACTTCTCTCTAAACCAGTGGAGACACTCCATCGCATGCTCATCTCTTTTAAAACCCATATACCCAGTATTATAGACACCGTTCGTATCCCCTAAGAAACTATGCTCTTCACGCCACTTTTCCTCTGTCAGTGTAATGGAATAGTCTCCCCATTCGGTAAAAATAGGTTCTGGATCAGAGAGAAATAAAGTATCTCCATCTAGCCATACAATATGATTAATTTCAGAGAAATGCTTAAATAAATATAGACATATGGATGCCTTAGATGACCAGATATACTCCTTGTCATTTCGTGAGTTCTTAACGGATAGTAATTCCTTATCATCCTTTTCGATTTCTTCCATACTAATGATCGTTGCATGTGGGAGGTTCATTTTCTCGAACAAAGCTTTGGCCTCTTCATGAAGACAAATCATAAAAAACTCAAAATCTTTATCATGCTTTTCTAGAGAATGGTATAGTAATAGACCTTTATAGGTATAATCCTTGCTAAATGTTGAACAATAATAGTGTTTCAAGTGTCTAAACCCCTTCCGAATTAAATTTTCCTAAATGAGTAATCAGGAAGTTTTCATAAAAGTTGATTAATCGTATATATAACGATAATCAAAAACATTCTTTTGCTCTATCAATTCTTTATTTATTAAAAATTCATTCCACGCTGTTAAAATAACCACATGATTTACTTTCGCAAGTAGCGATTTTAAGTTCGGGGAATATTCAATTGGGAGGTTATATGCCACTTTAAACTCTTCGATCGCCATCGGATCATAGGCGATAATATTTTGATATCCTTTTTGCAATAAACCCTCAATAATTGACTTTGCTGGTGTATCCCTTATGTCATTAGAATTTGGTTTGAATGCTAAACCAAGAACTCCGATAGGCTCTTTCTCCCCTGTTTTTTCAGCAATATCATTTACGACATATTCTTTTATTGTCTCGTTTACTTTTAAGGTTCCTTTTAATAGTTCAGGTGAGTAGGAGTTTTTTAATGACTGGTTAACTAAGGCCATCGTATCCTTTGGGAGACAATAACCACCAAATCCACAGCCTGGATAAACATAGGATGTCATTTTTGCCGGATCTCCAAACCATCTTTTATCAAGATGCAAAACCTGAAATGATTTTTTTATATCAATCTCCCCAATGCTCTTAGCGATCAATGACTGTTCGTTAGCAAAACTAATGAGAGAGGCAAGTAAAGTGTTAGATAAATACTTAATAAACTCTGCTGTATTAAGGCTAACCCTATAGATTGGAGCATTAAATGATTGATAAATACTTTCTACTATTTGGCCACTTCTATCTTCTTCTTGACCAATCACAATTCGATCTGGAACCATAAAGTCTTCCCAGGCATACCCTTCTCTTAAAAATTCAGGATTATTGGTTATGCCAATATCAATTCCAACCTTAAAGCCTAGATTTTCTATAAATGGTTTTATACTTTCACTTGTTGTTGATGGAGGAATGGTTGATTTAAGAACCAATACTTTATAATCTGGCTTTTTTATACATGCGGTTATACTTTTAACGGCATCGAAAATATAACGTAAATCAGCACTCCCATCTGCTTTACTCGGGGTTCCTACGCAAAGAAAAATGACTTCACTATTGTCTACTGCTTCCTGTAAATGATCTACAATCTTAAAACCTTTATTTAAATGCTGGTTTAATTTCTCATCAAGGTTAGGTTCAAAGAAAGGAATAGTCCCTTTTGTTAACTTCTCTTTTTTTCTTTGATCAATGTCATAGCCATAAACACTGTATCCTTTTTCGCTAAATCCTAAAGCTGTTGTTAATCCAACAAAACCAAGACCGATAACGGTAATCAATGAATTTCACCACTTTCTTTTAAAAAGGTTAGAAAGCGATCTACACCTTCGACAATTGAAATGGAAGGAGTATAATTTAATAGTTTTCTAGCTTTTGAAATATCCGGGCATCTTCTTAATGGATTATGTGTTAAATAGCTCTTCTCTTCCGATTTTTTAAATTCGATTGATTGATTATAATTAAAAATTCTTTCGCCTGCATCCTTATAAATATCGGCCAATTGTTTTACTGAAATTTCCGGTTTGTCTATGCCAATATTAAAGTAGTCAAACGGTTCATAGAGTAAAGCTTTTAAATAACCAGTAATAGCATCACTTACGTAGCAAAATGTTCGAGTTGGTTTTCCGTCAGAATGCATGATTAGTTTTTGATTCTCAATAACTGCTTTTGCAAAATCAGCTGGAACCCGCTTATCATTCAATCTCATTCCTGGTCCGTAATTATTAAATGGTCTGACAATAGAAATTGGCATTTGGTATTTTTCAGCATATAAATAACAAAGTGTCTCCCCAAATCTTTTTGCCTCATCATAGCATGCACGTGGTCCAATCATAGACACATTTCCTCGATAATCCTCGGTAGTCGGAATATACTCTGGAAAAGGATCACCATAGATCTCACTACTTGAGAAAAATAAAAATCCTTTAACTTCTTTATCCCGATAGAAATCAAGCAATGCTCTTAATCCCCAAATATTTGCATCCACTGTTTCCAATGGGAATTTTCTATAATAGGTCGGTGAAGCAATGGAAGCCATGTGAATTATAAAATCTACATCAGCAATTTTTGTTGAATCGAACAGTGAAAATTCAGTAATGTCAAAAGTGAATAATTCAATCTTTGAATTTAATCTGTTTATTTCCGTAATCCATTTTGGTTTTCCTAGTTTAAAATTATCAATTCCTATAATCCTTCTAATTCCTAGTTCATCTGCGTATTCAGATAAAAAGGACATTAAATAATATCCTAGAAATCCAGCACAACCTGTTATTAATATTGATGCATCTTTTAGTTTTTCTCTTTCAGACTGTGTAAGATCATCAAAGATATACTGGAGATCTGTCTGATAGATTGTGTGTTTTTCATTCCTATCCACCTGTATCCACCTCCATTTTATTTATTCCATACCTTCCACTGGGCTTTATTCGAATCCCAAAGCTCTTGTAAAAACCTCTTATCTTTTAACGTATCCATCGGTTGCCAAAAACCCGAATGCTTAAATGCCATTAATTGGCTATCTTTAGCGAGATCCTCTAATGGCTCCTTTTCAAAAATTGTTCGATCACCATTATTTATATAATTAAATACTTCCGGTTGTAATACAAAAAAGCCTGCGTTTATCCAACCGCCATCACCTTGTAGCTTTTCTTGAAATTTCTCTACTTGTTGATCAGGTGATAACGACAAAGCTCCAAATCTTCCCTTCGGTTGTGTCGCCGTTACTGTCGCTAGTTTTCCATGGGACTGATGGAACTCAACTAATTGTTTTATATTAATATCACCAACTCCATCTCCATAGGTCAGCATAAAAGGGTTATTCCCAATATAATCTTGGATTCTCTTGATCCGGCCACCTGTCAATGTATTTAGACCTGTATCAGCTAAAGTAACCTTCCATGGTTCTGTAAAACTCTGATGGATTATACACTTATTCTCATTTTTAAAATCAAAGGTTACATCGGAATGATTGAGAAAATAGTTTGAAAAGTACTCTTTAATAACATGGCTTTTATATCCTAAACAGATGATAAAATCGTTAAAACCATAACTAGAGTACAGTTTCATAATGTGCCATAGGATGGGTTTATCGCCAATCTCTATCATAGGTTTGGGTTTTAAATGGGTTTCCTCACTAATTCTTGTCCCCAATCCTCCTGCCAAAATTACGACCTTCATGTTTTCCCTCCTTTTCATTTCTTATTAACATATTCTTAAAACCTAGTATTGTATAGGTATAAACATACTGTATAAAGAAATGTGCATCTGACACGTAGGCAAGCAAATATAAAGAGATAATTAAATGGGTTTTCTTTTGAAGATGGTTTTTATTCATTAAGTTATGGGGTAGTCCATTCAAATGAACGATACAAAATCAAGTGAGGAAAGGACAGTTAGTGTAAAAGATTCAACTAGGCAAAATCACAGAGAAAATTGTTCAAAACGACTTTGTAAATCAGTAACAATCTCAACAGGCTGTTTATTCGTTGTATCATAGAGATGGTTTTTGTTCGGTAAACCTTTTTCAAGAAGGTCTAATAAATGTAAAGAACCTTGGATTAAAAAATCATCCCCTCGCTTATTTAACCGTCTAATAAGTGTTTCCTTATCTGCTCGTAATACAACATAATAAATATTCACATCAAATTGCGCAATGTGTTTGCAAAACCACTGTAATTCACTTCTAACAACATAATCAACAATTACATTCATGTTATTCTCTATACAATTCTTTGTTAAGGAAAGGATATTTTTCCAAAGTAGTGCTCGCTGTTTTTCCCTAGGTAGTGGCTCTTTTCCTACGAACATTGATTTAATTCGGTCCCCTTGGATTAAAACAACTTTATCCATCTCCTGGGCAAGTGCCCTCGACAATGTCGATTTACCAACTCCATATGGACCTGAAATGATGTAAATGGAACTATTGGTTCTATTATTCATATTAAATCTCCTTTCAAAATCCTTATTAATTGGGGAAATTTTTCTTTTTTATTGGGTCTTGTCCCTTACTAAATGGTTTTTCAATTTTATATTAAGGATATGCGTATTCCTATTATCCTGTGCTTATCAATTAAACATTGAGTAAACCTAATGTTGGAGAGTTAGTATTCTTATAAAAAAAGCCAACGTCCTTGACAAGACGTTAGCTAGTTTGGCCTTAGCATATATACAAAGTAAGTTTTTGTTGGCTATGAGGCCCTTTATACATACCCTTTACTTCTTTTGTTAGATCTAGACTGTATCAAGATAGAAACGACTATCGTAATAAAAGGTAAATTCCATAAAAATATGGCATAAGGAAGATAAGTGGTTACTGGTAATCCCAATACCGTACTACACATAATCGTTAGTACGCTCCATGGAATCATGCCTGGAAATAGCATGGTCGAGTCTGCCATAACCCTTGCTAGGTCAGATTTTGTTCGGTTATTTATCCAATGAGGAAGCAGCGTTCTACCTGTAAGGATAATCGGTAATGTCTGATTTGCGGCAATTAGAGAGATCCCAAAAGTAGCAATGATTGTTTTTACGGAATCTTCAATTAATGTTTTTGATTGATGTAACCATCCATCGACTAATGGTTGGATAACACGATATTCTTCTAAAAGCCCATTATATGCGCCAGCCAATGCTAAAAAGATAAGAAGCATATACATATTAATAAGGCCCCCACCCATTCCCTTTATGCCAAAGAATAGGGCATGAAAAAGTTGGTAAAGGGTAGTTCCATCGATGAATGAAATGATACTAGCAACGATTATACTTGATAGAAAAGCATAGACAATTCCTTTCCGAAATAATACCACGACGATTAAAATGAGCGGTGGTAATAACTTCATTAAGGATAATTCTTCCCAGCTAAATGCTGTTAGTTCACCTTGTTTCAGGCCATATTGGGAATCTAAATAACTGTAAAAAACGATACTAATTAAAATTGCTGGAATAGTAGTTAGCGACAATGCATGAAATTGCTTCTTATTAGAAATCTCAACCGTGTGTGATAATAACTGAAAAGCGCTTGAAAAAGGTGAGGTTCGATCCCCAACAAATGCTCCAGATAACAATGCCCCAGCAACTATATGAGGTGCCAAATCAATCGAAATAGCACTACTCATGATCGGAATCCCAACTGCACTTAGTGTTCCTATAGAAGTACCTAGCGTCATTGAAAAAAGCATAGCAATGATGAAGGAGAGCAAAAAGAAATGACCAGGCGTAATAATTTGTAATGCAACAGAAACTAATACTTGAATTGTACCTGCTTCGTACCAAGAAGGAAGGATAAAACTAACTAGAAATAGAATGAGAATGACAGTCTGTGTTTTGCTTATTCCCTTTTTACATATTTTCCATATTTCACGAAGAGATCTTCCTTTCCCTTTTATTAATGAAATGAGAAATACAAATCCAGGTAAAAATCCAATAAATAATGGGATATGAAAGCTTACAGACAATAAAACTCCTGCAAGTGTAATAATTATGAGTATACATATCTGACTTATTGTAAATCTATCTTTGTTCAGTTTTTTTCACTCCTACTTCTATCTTACTTGTACTGTCCAAAAAGCATTATACCATTCATTCATTTTCGATAAAACCACAACTAACCCCGTCCCAATATAGGGACGAGGTTTAGTATGTTTTATCTTCCATTTTTGTATAAACTAATTTAACTTATAAATGGTAAACCTTTGAATACTTCTCTTCTAAGTAGTTCACTAGATAAGTAGCATTTAAGCTTTCGCCAGTGACTTTCTTAATTAATTCATCAGGTGTATAAATAGCACCGTATTGGTGTATTTTCTCTTTAAGCCAGTTTTGAATGACGCTAAACTCTCCTCTTTCAATATGTCCGTAAAAGTCAGGGAGCTCCTTCTTAATCGTATTCAAAATTTGGGCTGCATATAAGTTTCCTAGTGAGTATGATGGGAAGTATCCTAAGCCGCCAAATGACCAATGAACATCTTGCAGTACCCCTAAAGTATCAGTTGGAGGTACAATCCCTAAATAGTCCTTCATCTTCTCATTCCATACATTCGGAAGGTCTTTTACGGCAATATCCCCACTGATGAGTCCTTTTTCTATTTCATAACGAAGCATGATATGTAGATTATAGGTTAATTCGTCTGCTTCAACTCGAATAAATGAAGGCTCAACAATATTAATTGCCCGATAAAAATCGTTCACATCCAGATTTCCTAATTGGTCAGGGAAATGATTTTGGAGATCTTGGTAAAAGAACTTCCAAAACTCTTCACTACGTCCGACCATATTCTCTAAAAATCTTGATTGTGATTCATGGATTCCAAAAGATGCTCCATTGCAGATTGATGTTCCTTCTAATTCATGATTTATGTTTTGCTCATAAATACCATGTCCTGCTTCATGGATTGTACCAAAGATCGCAGACCGAACATTATCCTCAAGATAGCGAGTTGTAATTCTGACATCCCCTGTATTAATTGATTGAGCAAATGGATGAACAGTTTCATCAAGTCGTCCTGCATTCATATCAAATCCAATTCGCGGTAGTAAGAATTTATTAAACTCTTTTTGAATCTCTGGATTGTAAAGCTTTTCAAAAACCTCGCCACTTGGCTTAGAAGATGAAAGATTGATTCGATTTAATAAATCGATGCTGCTTTTTCGTAAATTTGCAAAAAGTGGGTCCAGCACTTCAACTGTTAATCCAGGCTCAAATTCATTTAATAATGCATTATATGGATGGCCTTCATACCCATAATACTTCGTGAAGTCCTTTTTAATTTCCACAATTCGTTCAAGATATGGAAGATAAATATCAAAATTATTTGTTTCTCTTGCTTCCTCCCATGCATCGTTGGCATTTGAAGTTAACACGATATATTCATTATACAGTTCCGATGGAATGCTTTTTGACTGTTTATAGAAGTTATTTCTTTCTCGTACAGTTGCTTTTGTCACGTCATCTAGTTGCGCATACAATTTATCATCTGTTAATACCTCTAATAGCTGACCCATTTCTTTCGAGATGGATAGCTTAAATATCTCAGTTGATAATGTTCCGATGGAATTGGCAAAAAGAGAACGTCCTTTCTTAGGAGCCATGACTTTTTGATCCCAATCTGCTAGAGCAAGTACACTATTTAGATGTGTGATTTTTTCATCTAATTTTTTAAATTGATCGACCTTTTCTTGAAGTTCAGCATTTATTACTTGTTGGCTAGACATACTATACCCCCATTTCGAGTTTCATCTCGAAGAAATAAAATCGACTGTTCAGTCTATTACCTATTATAAATAAAAATTTTGAAAATTAATAATAAAAAATAACATTTTTTACAAAATCTATTAACATTGCAAATGTTCATTATTACGAACACCTCGCTCTTGCGTTTCGACAAACTGTTGGGAAATAAAATAGCGGGTGTTATATTGTAATAGTTTCTAAGTTTCACCACCATTATCCTACTAAATCAGACATTCACTATTAGAATAGAAAAAAGCATGAGGCTTATAATAAAGTGTACCCCTTGTAAAGGACATTT
>NZ_NSEB01000010.1 GCF_002734215.1 Fredinandcohnia onubensis | reverse complement strand
GTATTGATTGCTCAATAGTTTGTTACTTTAGAATTAAACGTTGACGCTTGTATTGTGTTCAGTTTTCAAAGAACTTTTTTTACTGCCGCTCAAAAGCGACTTTATTAATATATCATGTTTCTTTTTATTAAGTCAACACTTTTTTAAAGTATTAATTTCATAGAATTTAAGAACATGAAAATTATTTTAACATAATAAATTGAACAAATCAAGATTTCGTTATGTCGTTTTATTTATTTGAATCGGAACGACAAAATTAATATTATCATTTTAAACTATTCTAATCAATAACCAATTTATTACAAATATTACCTCATTTAATTATTTGGATATAACACCTACAAATATTCACAAATACTGAAAAAGTATAAAACAGACGGAAATACATTCCGTCTGTTTTAACACCTCAACCATTTCTTAGATAAATTTACTTAAATCAGGATATCCACTTACTGCCCATGCACCATCCACAATCAAGCTTGCGCCATTTACATAGGAAGCATCATCACTGACTAAGAATAAAGCAGGTCCTGCCATTTCATCTGGTGCACCAGCACGTCTCATTGGGATACGCTCCATATATGCATCATTAATAGCATCAACATCTGTTAATCCTTTCGTTAGTGGAGTCGAAACTAATCCTGGTAGAATGGCATTTACACGGATATTATGCTGTGCTAACTCTAAAGCTGCATTCTTCGTTAACATTTCTACTCCCGCTTTTGCAGATGAATAAGCTGCTCCATAAAACATTGGAACATGAGCATTCAATGAAGCAACGTTAACAATCGCTCCACCTCCATTATCCTTCATGAATTTCGCTTCATGTTTTACAGATAAAAATACACCTTTTAAACAGAGATCAACCGTGAAATCCCAATCTTCTTCACTTTGGTCTACAATTGCACCTGCCTTGGAGGCACCAGCTACATTAAAGGCGTAATCAAGTCCACCAAACGTTTCAACTGTTTGCTTTACTAGAGCCTCGATATCACTCTCTTTTGTCACATTGGTAACACAACCGATTAGATTCCCTTTATAAGTTTCTTCAAGCTCTTTCAGCTTATCTGCATTCAAATCTGCAACTGCTACTTTTACGTTGGATTCTATTAAACGTTGAACAATTGCATATCCAATTCCAGAAGCTCCCCCAGTTACAATCGCGACTTTTCCTGATAAGTTTGTCATTAAATACACTCTCCCTTATGTAAAATAATTTTATTATTTCCTTTACGGTCTTACTAAAATTTTAGCTTGCTTTTTATCATTGATTAATTGATTAAAGCCTTCTTCAACAATGTCTTTCAGTTCAATTTTCTTAGTGATTACAGATTTTACGTCTAATCTACCAGTTGCAATCATCTCAATAACTTCTGGAAATACATGTCTGTATGCAAGTGTAGATGTAATATCAGCAGCCTTAAACATAACTTGTCCCATATCAATTGCAACAGGTTTTGCATACACAGCTATTGCCATAACTTGTCCACCTTGTTTTACAGAAGCAACAGCACTTGTCATCGTTGGTTGTGCTCCAGCACACTCATAAGCAACACTAACTCCACCGTTTGATAATTCAAGAATTGTTTCAACAATATCATCACGCATTCCATCAATTACCGTAGTTGCACCTAGTTCTTTTGCCTTTTCTAAGCGTTCTGTTGACAAATCAACTACAATTATTTGCGTTGCTCCAGCTGCTTTAACAGAAAGTAATGTTAATAATCCGATTGGTCCAGCACCAAAAATAGCGACGGCATCACCCGGTTTTAATTTACTTTCTCTTACTGCATAGAAAGAAACCGCAGTTGGTTCAACCAATGCTCCTTCCTCAAATGAAACATTTTCAGGAAGAACATGCACCATGTTTTCATCAACGATTACATATTCAGCAAAACCGCCATCTCGGTTTAATCCAACAAAGCCAACCTTGCTACATTGGTTATAGTAACCTCTTTTACACGCATAGCATTCTCCACAGTAAAGGAGAGGCTCGATTGCAACTCTTTCACCAACTTGATAACGTGTTACATCATCCGCAACCTCTACAATTGTTCCAGAAAATTCATGTCCTAGTGTGATCGGTGGCTTTTGACCACTAATTGGGTGCGCTTCCATTGATAAGCCATGTAAATACGCATGTAGATCGCTTCCGCAAATACCTGCCCACTCTACTTTCACCTTCATTTTCCCAGATGAAATGACTGGCTCTGTTATCTCTTCAACACGTAGGTCCTTCACATCATGCCAAACTGCTGCTTGCATGGTATCCCCTCCATATTCTAAAAAACTAGTACTCTTTAAGTATAACTCTTTGATTACTTTCATTAAAGTTAATATAATTTATCATATGTTAAGTATTACTTAAGGAAGTGAAATTATGAATATAGAACAGTTATCTTATATTTCAGAAGTTGCAAAAGTAAAATCGTTGGCAGAAGCCTCGAGAACATTAAACATTAGTCAATCTGCACTAAGTCAAGCCATTACGAAATTAGAAGCAGAACTCAACCTTAAACTGTTTCATCGTAATCGAACTGGCGCTACCCCAACAAAGGAGGGTAGTTTCATTGTTGAAAGAGCACAAGAAGCATTACATGCTATTTACCAAGTTAAAGAGGAAGCGAGAAATCAACTTAACAATAGTAATGATTTATTAAGGATTTCCGTAATACCAGGTTTAACAGGCCCTATCGTTGACACTTATTTATCTTTAAAAAGGGGCGGTTCTACTTTAAAAATAGAAGTGAATGAGAGAGCGAGCTTTGAAATAGTAGATGATGTAAGGAAGAATAAAATTGATATTGGTTTCATTGCCATTAATAAATCAAATTTAAACTCGATAGCTGATCTTCATTTCAATCCGATAATCCGGGGAAAAATTTTAGCTTATGTTTCAAAACAATCTCCCTTGGCTAACACAGAAGTAACAACTCCCGAATTATTAAGACAACAAACATTTGTCATTTATAAGGATGAGTATGTAGAAAATTTTATTACAAACTTCCAAAGATTAAATGGTCCAATTGATATTTTCTTTAAAACAACTAATCTAGATGTAATATATAAAGCTGTTATAGAATTAGGTGCAGTTACCGTTGGACATGATATATCTACTAAATTTAATGTAAACCACCCTCCTGACCAAATTATAGCGATAAATATGGTAGATTCGATTGATACCTCCTTTCGATTTGGATGGATTACGAAAAATGATAATATCCTTTCAAAGGAAGCGAATCGGTATATTGATGAGGTTAATCATGTAATAAAATATCGTTAAATCGTTTTTCTAGTAATTTGTTATACACTGCCTCTCTAAGTTTCAATATTGTTTTCGTACGGAATATCGCTTGAAGTACCTAAAGATATACAAAGGACAGGTTTATTGAATATCTTTCCAATAGAACCTGTCCAATCAACTCATGTCAACTGCTGCTCTGCAAAACTTCTATAAAGTTCGTGCCCTTCAATTAATTCCTGATGTGTCCCTTTACCTGTGACTGTTCCTTTTTCTATAAATATGATTTGATCGGCGTCCACGATGGTTGATAATCGATGAGCAATGACAAAGGTGGTGCGACCTTCCATGAGTCGTGATAATGCTTCCTGAACAATACTCTCGGATTGACTATCGAGGCTTGCCGTTGCCTCGTCCATCATTAGAATCTTTGGATCCCGTAAAAAGGCTCGAGCAATCGCAATTCGCTGCCTCTGACCACCTGATAGTTTTACACCGCGCTCTCCTACTTCAGTATCTAATGCGTGTGAGAAAGAACGAATGAATTCATCCGCATAAGCCATTTTTACGACTTCCCATAAGCGATCGTCTGATATCTGATCCGTATTTTTCAAACCATAGCATAAATTTTCACGGATGGTTCCCGCCATCATCGCACTTTCCTGCGAGACATAACCGATTTGACTTCGCCATGATTCTAGTGATAGCTCATGAATAGGAATGTCACCTATTCGAATTTCACCAGTTGTTGGCTCATAATAACGTTCCAGCAAACCGAACATCGTCGTTTTACCGCCACCACTTGGTCCTGCAAATGCAATCATTTGACTAGGCTTTGCTATAAAGGATACATCTTGAATAACTGGCTCCTCCTCACTATAGGCGAAGGATACATGTTCAACATGTATTGGTAAATTTGAAATATCAAGGTCTTTTCCTTGTTGACCTTCTTCCAATGGAAGATCAATGATATCGATAATCCGTTCTGTTGCACCTTTTGCTTTTTGCAGTTGCGTGAAAAACATCGCAAATGATGTAATCGGAAAAATAATTTGAAATAAATAAAGAAGGAATGCAACAAGTGACCCTGTTGTCATTGATCCGTTAGCAACACGGATACCTCCATACCCAATAATGATAACAATCACAATCATGACGATCGTGTACATAATCGGACCGATTAGAGCGAAAATCTTTGCCTCTTTTAATCCATATGTAAGTAAATTTCGAACGCCGTTGACTCCTTTTTCCTCTTCAAACCTTTCAGCTGTTGAGGACTTCATTAATCGAATCTCACTGATCGTTTGTTGAATCTTACCAGTAAAATGTGGCGGTTTCATCCTGCAACCCTCGTGAGATTTTCGCCATCTTACTTCCAAGCGGCATCATGATCACCATCGTAAGCGGAACGGAAACGAGCATGAGCAGTGTCATTTTCCAATCCATAATTAACAAAATGATGATGGCCCCAATGATTGAAATAACACCAGTGATAAATTGCGGGAAATGCTGTGAAATTAAGTCCTTTACTATTCCAGTGTCATTGACTACTCGGCTAACCGACTCTCCACTTTGTTGCTTATCGAAATAGCTGACCGGTAATCGGATGAGCTTTTCCCACATTTTCTCGCGCAATCGCGCAACAATCCGTTGACCAACTGCAGCAAGCATATAAGTTGATACTCCATCAATCACCGCTTGTAAAAGAAATACAGCTGCAATAATCACAATCAGAGTAGCATTTATCGATATCCCGGAAAATCCATCCACAAGTTCTCGCGTTAATAACGGAATCGAAAGTCCCACAAATGTTGTAATAATACTCCCAACTAAACCAAGCGTCAGCGCTGCCTTCGGAATATTCGTCGACAAAATCAACCGAAAAAACGGCCGCAACCCATTATCCTCTTTCTTCATACCTATTTACTCCTTCCTGGAACAATGCAAACCCGTCGTGGGACGGAGGGACAGGTCCATCGTCCCAATCCTACATTAATCCAAACATAGCACTCCTTTACCTACGAATCAAACGAGATAAAGTTACAATCTCAGGATAGAAATTTTGTGTCGGTTCTTTCATTCCATCTTCTATTTTATGTGGGTGGCCTATTACCAAGAATGTCTGTGCCTAGCCCTCCCCCACTCTGTACTGAACATTGATAAACACCCATTTTTTCTAATATAAACACCTAATTGGTACGGCTTCATATTCTAGTTAGCATAGGCAATTTATTCAGAGACCTATGATTCTTTGATTTTAAATATGGAGGTTGACAAACGATGTTCTATCATATTAAAGAGTTACAGTACCGAGCGAAACCAGATCGTCCGGATGCGCTTTTTGCCAAACAACTTCAAGAGGTCCTAGGTGGGCAATTTGGCGAAATTTCTGTTGCGCTTCAATACTTATTCCAAGGATGGAATGTACGAGGTGCAGATGGTAAATATAAGGATTTGTTAATGGATACGGGGGCTGAGGAGCTTGCCCACATTGAAATGTTAGCAACAATGATTGCTAGGTTACTTGATGGCGCTCCAGTTGGGGACCAAGAAATTGCTGCACAAGATCCTGTGATCGGGGCAATTCTAGGTGGTATGAATCCACAACACGCAATCGTATCAGGGCTTGGGGCAATGCCGGCTGATAGTGTAGGCAATCGCTGGACAGCTGACTAAATTATCGCGAGTGGAAATCTGTTAGCTGACTTTCGAGCAAATTTGAATGCTGAATCACAAGGACGCTTACAAGCAGTTCGTTTATACGAATCAACAACTGACCGTGGTGTAAAGGATATGCTTTCATGGTTAATTGCAAGAGACACGATGCATCAAAATCAGTGGATAGCTGCTATTTATGAACTTGAATCAAAAGAAAATATTGTTGTCCCCAGTACATTCCCACGCGAGTTAGAAAAACGCGAAGTTTCTCATGTACTGTTCAATTTCTCTCGTGGAAACGAAAGTGCTACAGGTAGATGGGCAAATGGGCAAAGTATGGATGGTGAAGGTGTATTTAAATATGTAGAAAAACCTCAACCATTAGCCAAAGCGCCTAAACTACTTCCTGCACCACCATACATTCACGACACATTACCTGCCGTTTTACAAAATGGCTTAGTACCTCCAAGCATGTACTAAACATGAGATGGGTCAGAGGGACAGGTACATCGTCCCAGCTACCTTTTCCGTTTCGCTTCAGTTGTCAAAATCGGATAGTGTTAAAGTTTTCTTCTTTCAGGGATCAACAGCATTTCTTCTTAAACCACTTAAGATTTCGTGTCCCATCAATTGGGACCTGTCCCTGCGACCCACATGCGACCCCACTTGTTCCATCCCAACCAACTCCTGCCAGACGTGCCCCCTCCCATAGCAAGATAATCCATGTAAGTTGATAGGGAAATCCATGTTACCTTTGTGAGTTATGCGGTAATCTTACTTTACGACATTTTTTAGAAGGTGATGGATTTGGATGTGAAACCTATTTTACGTGAGCATTTGATTCAAAATAGCTGGGGATATATTATGGGTACCATTTTGGTTACGATTTCCCTCATATTGCAACTTGTTGTACCGATGTTGCTTGAAGTCTTCACAGATGGTCTACAAACCTTTTCTACAAATAGTGATGAACTGATCCGGATTGCCTTTTGGATGGTCATAGTGGGAATTGGGGTATTTGCCTTCAGGTCTACAGGCAGAATTTATATTTTTCGTTTATCAAGATTGTTAGAACGTAATATTCGTGAACGATTATTTTCTCATTGGGAGACTCTGCAAACAGAGTATTATCAAAAGCAACGGATCGGAAACTTAATGGCACATGCTGTTAATGATGTAAATGTCTTAAGACAAATTGGTATGCAAGGTGTGTTCCAAACATTAGAAGCAGCCGTACTTATAACCGTGACAGTCATCATGATGGCAACGACCATTGATTTGTATTTAACATTGTTAGTCCTTTTACCACTCCCTGGTTTAACCTACTTGGCCTATCGATTTCGCATAAAAATTAGAATGCACTCAAATCTTGTCCAAGAAGCGATTGGCAGCTTAACGAGCCGAGTCCAAGAGTATTGCTCTGGAATCAGAATCATTAAAACGTATGTCCAAGAAAAATCCGAACTAAAAAAATTCGAGCAGGACAATCAAACCAATGTAGAGGCAAATCAGCAATTAATTCGGTCCAACTCCCTTTTCAACTCACTTAGTCAAGGAATCGTTGGGCTCAGCTACCTTACCTCGATTGTGTTTGGTTCCATTTTAGTTATGCAAAACACCATTTCTCTTGGTGAATTTGTTGCCTTTAATACGTATTTATCACTTTTAGTTGGTCCTATTGAAAATTTAGGTAAGGTTATTAATTTACTTCAACAGGGATCCGCGGCCGATTTACGCTTACGAGATGTACTTTCTACAAAACCATCTATAAAAGACGAAGACGGAATTGTAAACATCCCATCTATTCAAGGCGACATTATGATTAAAGGGCTATCTTTTTCGTATCAAAATAAACAAGGTCATGCACTTTCTTCTATTGATTTACACATACCAAAAGGCTCAACCTTAGCTATTGTTGGAAAAATCGGTAGCGGTAAATCGACCCTTGTTAATCTACTTCTACGAATCTACAATCCACCACGAAAAACCATCTTTATCGACCATACAGATATTCGGGATATACCGCTTAAAACATTGCGACAATCGATTGGGTTTGTTCCACAAGATCATTTTCTTTTTTCTACATCCATCATGGAAAATATCGGATTTGATCCAAAGGGATATGCCGATCATCAAGTGGAACTTGCTGCAAAACAAGCCCATGTTTTTCAAGATATTAAAGAGTTGCCACAAGGGTTTGACACGGCTTTAGGGGAACGCGGCTTGTCATTATCAGGAGGCCAACGACAACGGGTTAGCATTGCTCGCGCCTTGGTGAAAGAAGCACCCATCATGATTTTTGATGATAGCTTGTCTGCTGTTGATTCGAAAACAGAAAAAAATATTTTACACACACTCAAAACGAAAATGAAAGATACCACAACTATCCTAATCAGTCACCGAATTTCTACGATTCAGCACGCTGACCAGATCATTGTGCTTGACGAAGGAAAAATTATTGAAAAAGGAACACATCAGTCCCTTTTAAAAAACAATGGGGTATATAAAAAAATGCATATCCAACAGTTGACCGGACTAAATGTACATCCGCCCCACTCGATGGGAAACCGATTGCGATTAAGAGGAGGAATCGATGATCGAAAAGAATGAAACAAACCAAATCAAAAAATATAGTGATCAACAATTATTACGGAACATTCTCGCATTTGCGAAACCCTATTGGAAACTTTTTGTATTCTCTCTCCTGTTGACAACCTTGATTGTTATCGCAAGTCTGGCTCAGCCCTATTTAATTAAAGTTGCGATTGACAATCATATTAATGGAATATATGCACCCATGGTTTTTGTCGATCAATCTGAAAAAGACCAAGCATTACATATACTCGAAGAACAAGGTATTAAAGGGAAAGAAGTTACGACTTTTGAGGGTCATACGTATTTTCGTATAACAGAATCTAGTCGTGATCTACCTCCTGGTGTGCAAAAAGCAAGCATTGTTTCCATCGAAGGAACAAATTATCTCATCCATGGTTGGAATACTGGATTAAAGAATCCAAATAACTATGAGATTATAAACAATCAAATCACCATTAACGAAAAGGCCTACCCGGCTATTTCCATACAAGGAGAAGCGGAGCAATTATTTCGCGGCCAAGATTATGCCGGAATGATTTGGCTTGGAGTGCTATATTTTGTATTGATTATTGGTTCATCCGTCCTTACGTATTTTCAAAATAACTCCTTACAATTTACAGGTCAATCCGTCATTTATGATATACGGCAAATGATTATGAAGCACTTATCTCGTATGCAGGTTTCATTTTATGATAAAAATCCAATTGGTCGACTTGTCACAAGAATCACACATGATGTCGAAGCATTGAACCAACTTTATTCGCAAGTCATTGTAAATCTCATACGTGAAATCTTATTGCTACTCGGGATTATCGTGATTATGTTACAAATGAGCGTAAAACTTACATTAATTAGTTTTACAGTGATTCCATTCATCGCCCTACTTACGTTTTATTTTAAAAAAGTCATCCGAAACGCTCAACGTTATGTACGTTTTGTCTTGAGTAAATTGAACGCCTATTTAGCTGAAAATCTATCAGGAATGAGTATTATTCAAATCTTTGTTCGTGAAGAAAAGCAATTAGAGCAATTTAATGAATTGAATCAAGAACATTACCGGGCCGGGATGCGGCAAACTGTTTTAAATTCGATTTTTAATCCTTCCATTGGCTTCTTTGGTAATATTTCGATGGCTTTACTGATTTGGTATGGAGGCAGAAATGTATTAGATGGTGCCATTACGTTTGGCGTGGTGTATGCGTTCACCCACTATGTACGGCAATTTTTCGAACCATTACGAGGTCTTGCCGACAGGTTTAATCAAATTCAAGCTGCTCTTGCATCTGCAGAACGGATCTTTGATACATTGGAGACAAAGCCCACGATTGTGAATAAAGCAGACCCTATTAAGCTCCCAAACAAGGTGAACGGAAAAATTGAGTTTAAGAATGTATGGTTTGCCTATCAGTCAGAAGATTGGGTGTTAAAAGATGTCAGTTTCACCATCGCTCCTGGAGAAACCATTGGGATTGTGGGCGCAACGGGTGCTGGGAAAAGCTCTATCATACAATTAATCAATCGTTTTTATGATATTCAAAGAGGAAGTATCACTTTAGATGGAGTATCTATAAAGGATGTTGAGATAAGTGAGTTAAGAAAGCATGTGGGGATTATCCAACAGGACAGTTTTGTATTTTCGGGAACTGTATTTGATAATATTCGCCTTAATAATAAAACAATCGGTGATGAAGAATTAAGAACAGCAGCCAAATCTGTTGGGATTGACCCCTTTTTTAAAAACCTACCACAGCAATACGAAACTTTACTTGGAGAACAAGGAACGGTATTATCAACTGGGCAACGACAGCTTCTGTCCTTTTTAAGAGCGATGATGGCAAACCCTGACGTTTTAATTTTAGATGAAGCTACTGCCAATATTGATACAGAAACCGAAATCGTTGTACAGGATACTCTAAAACGAATTTCGAAAAACCGAACAACGATTATCATAGCGCATCGCCTATCCACCATCCAGCATGCAGATAATATCATTGTGTTAGATAAAGGGAGAATTATAGAAATGGGTACCCACGCCCGCCTTCTTCAACAAAAAGGCGCATATTATCGCTTATGTATGAGCCAAAATAAACAACAAATGACGAAAAAACAAAAAACGAGACTATATCACTAATAGGTAAATGACTACCATTATTTCTGTTTTTCATCAGAAATGTGGTAGTCATTTTTTGTTGATCTTACAAATGTCTTGTGATTATCACTAAATTGAGTCGGTGAAACACCTACGATTCTTTTAAAAATGCGGCTAAAATATAATTCATCCTGATACCCGACACTTTGGCTGATCTCTTTAATTCGAAAATCGGAAATCGCCAATAGTTCTTTTGCGCGGTCAATCCGAACATGGGTTAAGTAATCGATCGGGCTATAGCCTACATATTCTTTGAATAGACGTGCATAATGACTCGTACTCAATCCAGCCATCTTTGCTAAATCCGATAGATTCATATGTTCATGATAATGATTCACAATATAATCGATAGTGGTATCGATGGCCATTGTCGAGTTTCCTGTAATCTTTTGCGAGCGAAAGTCCTGAATAATCATCAGCAATAATTCGTGAAAATGCAATTTTCGCTGCATCGCCACTGTCGGACCTCTGCGCTTGGAGAGTTGATGGATTAGATCTAACACATGAATCATATTTCCCGTATTTGTAATTGGGAACACTCCTTGTAAAGGAAAGGATGTTGCTTCGGGACTTTCAAAATTCCAATGCCCTTTTTCCTCAAAAGCGACTGCATATGTAAAACGAACGAAATAAAATTCAAGTGGGTTTGATGAGGATGTCTTTTTTTCACAGATCATCCCCGGCCTAAAAATAACAAGTTTACCAGGTTTCAACTTATACTTTGTGCCGTCGATTGTTACTTCACCACTTCCTTTTGTAATCAACCAAAGGGAATGGTGTGGCTGCTCACGGAACGGCTTATACCAGTCAGGCTTACACCTCTTGTAACCGGACAGTAGTAATGAAAAGACAAGCCGATTTAAATGCTTCGCTATTTTCCCCGTATTCACACAAACACCACCTCACAAAAGAATCCCCATATCCTATTCACCAACATTTATAAATATTCCAATGAGACAGTGCTCCCTCGTCTCAAACGGACACCAAACCTTGTATTCCAAGACACCATTTTCAATAACCTCCCATAAACTGTAGTAAATGGGGTGATAATGTGAAACGTTGGTTGAAGTTTTTTATTTTATTTTACCTCTCAGTTTTATTTTTTGGCAGTTTTTTTGCAATCGGTATACTGTGGGTTGGTGCACTTGATGAAACACTCCACATCCAAGAAAACATTAAAATGTTCCTATATTATTTCTTCGCCGGAGCTATTGGCGGTTCACTTCGGCATCTGTATATGTTCTGTTCCCATTATATGAACGATAATTTAATCGATCCCCGTCATTGGGTCATGTATATTTTCTTCCCACTATTTGCTACAGGAACAGCAGTCATCGCTGTCACACTCATTCAAAGTGGGATTTTAATGATTGATTTCACCGACAATATTGACGGTCCATTCGCACAGGTCAGTGTCGCCTTCTTTGTCGGATTTGGCTTTAACCGATTTCTCAATAAACTCAATGAGATTTCAACAGGTATGTTTGATATGAGAAAACAAGATCAAAAAAAGGGCTGAGTTTCTCAGTTTCTCAGTCGCTTTCAGATAGGAAGTGGTCCGGAGTCGGACCACTTTTTTAAATTAGATTGGCAAATACATATAAAATCACGATACTCACCAAGATTGTGATATTAGTAACCGTTGCAATTAACCGTATACTTTCATTACTGTACTTGAATTCAACCGCAAATGGGATGACCGATGAAGCAACCGGAAGTAGCAGACCAATTAATACGGTGTACCGAAACATATCCTCGTATGGAAGCAGAAAGAACAAAGTGACTCCGATCAGTAAGCCCACGCCATAACGGAACGTTAAAAATTTCAACATCGGCTTCAAAAATTGCTTTTCAAATTTAAAATTTAAATAAAGCCCCAAAAGTAATAAGCACAATGGCATATTGGCTTGTGAAATTGTACTTGCCACATTAATGACCATTTCCGGTAATTTGATATGACTTAAATTTAAAGTACTTGCAATCAAATACGTCATCAATGGGATTGATTTCGTAAGTTTTTTTACAATCGAAATCGGTTTGAGACTTAAACCTTCTTCAGAAAAATAGCTACCTAAAATATAGCTAATACCAAAGACAATTAAGGATGTTCCCACATCAAATATACTAAAATACGTCAATCCATCGATTCCCCAAATTGCAAAAACAAGCGGAAACGCAAATAAACCAACATTAAAACCGGACGACATCATTAAAAACGAACCCTTAAGCTCTTTTTCCTCATTTTTATAAATAACCATGCCCAATACTGATATGATGATTCCATAAACAAGGACAATAATCGGAATTAAAATGAGGTTCAGCTCAATTTCAACCGTATCAAACGTCACAAGCACTAACGCAGGGAGAGTAATTTTAAAAATAATCTTGGAGATCGTCTCTCCATCCTTCTCCTGCAAAATACCAATGCGCTTCAACACATACCCCAGCGCAATAATCAAAACAATATACAGAAACTCCTCATTCATAAAAACACTACTCCTCTTGGGTCAGAGGGACAGGTCCCGTGTCCCACCAAAAATTTCCATTTACTATATCAATCTACCTTTCAATTTTAATCAAAAGTTCCACAGAATGATAGATGCAAAAAAGTAAATATAAAAAATCGAGATTTGCAAGCGATTTGACGAAGTTGGCATATTTGCTGTTTATGTTATGACATTCTCCACATATATCCAAAAGTCTTGGTATTTATGGTGTTTATGTTATGGCCTTTTCCACTAATATCCAAAAACCCTAGCATATATGATTTTGCAGTACCATTTTCCACTTTCTACTAAAAGTTCTGTCATATTTAGTATTTAATTTCCAAAAACAAAAAGAGCATCAATCCATTTTTGGATTGACACCCCTCATTCGATACTTTTTTTTCGTTTTGTGAAATGCTCCTGAATATTAAAGTTTCCCCTCAATCCCCATAATCTTCTCAAGATTATCAAGCAAAAACTGCTTACCAACATCATTAAAAACCACTTGTTGAAATTCTTTCTTGTTATATTGCATCGTGACAGACTCTATTCCATATCCCTCAGATAGATCGTTCGTGATTGTTCTTGTCTTCCCGGCTTCCGTTGTTTCTTCACTGAGGATACCTAAGGCTTTTAATTTTTTATTAATCACTACTCCAGTTAACCTTTTGCTTTTATTTTCATCTAAGACTTCATTAACAGCATGTGCGAATTTATTAACACCTATTTTACCGGGCGGTAACACAATTTGACTTTTTTCATTTTGGGTAATTTTAAAGGATTTAGGTTTCTTTTTCTTAATTGGGGAAGTAGGAAGCTTTTCGATGTACTGAGTTAGGAAGAATAAAGGTCTTATGATACTGGGGTCATGCAGGAAACTTTCATCACCAATTTTTTCTCCCGTTAGTGGGTTCAATCCATTTGCTAATGCTTTGATTATAGTCTTTGATTCTATTAAAATCTCATGGTCATGGTTCACCGTCTCACTCCTAATTAGTAATTATTATTTAAAAAATCCCGTTTTCGTTATTTAGTTCTTCTCAACTCATCGATTTCCTCCAATGACAATGATAATCCGGTTGCTTCCGAAATAATTTCAGGCTTGATTCCCTTAATTATTAGTTTTTGAGCAATTAATATCTTTTCTTCTCTTTTTCCTTTTTCCTCATATTTTTTATATAACTCTTCAAATGGTTTTGCCATTTCTAGCACCTCCAAGAATTTTTCTTTTTCTGTTTGTTCGATACCACTATAATTAACTGCGACCATTGCTCCGATGAGATAATATGCTAAATCATCATTGTGATATTTCAGCAATTTATCCGTAAGTTCATACGCCCTTTTGGACGTTGTAGACTTTTTGACTTCATCATTGGTAACAAAATAACTTGTAGCTTTTCAATATTTGAGAAAACCTCATCATTTTTAATTATTTCCTTAATTTTACTAAAAATTTCATCACCATCAAAGTCGTGTTCAAGGAACAAGCATTCATGTTTTTGTTTTACACTTCCAATATAAAGTTTTTGTAAGGTAGTAAAAGGGACTCCGGCAGAGAAAATGATAATACGGCGGATATTTTGTTTGCGTTGTTTATATAGCTGCAAGTCATAGTGGGCAAATCGGATGAGATCATCGACATTGAGAGCGTCTGATTCGAATTCGATGGGGCAATTGTGTCATCTTCGAGGAGAAAATTGAGATCCATACCTCTGTCTTTCATTTCTATTGTTGCTACATTCGTCTGAATAACATCTTTCACCATTGGAATCTGAATTCCGGTAAAAGGAAGAAATTCATCTTTAAACATAACAGCGAGCGATCGTAAACCAATATCCATGTGATTTCGGGGAATATTATAATCATTTGTCAAACGGGGTCTTCCTTCCTTATTTATTTTTCAAATACTATATTTCGACAACGAATGTGGATTTCCTCTAATAATTTTAAATAAAAAACGTTTATGATTACTTTTTTCATTGTTACGGATTCATTACATTTTGTATTACACTTTAAATTCAAGTAGACACATCGGAATAATAAGTTTAAACTGTATATAAGGTGTTTCAGTTGTATAAAATTAATAAAACTTATCAAGAGAGGTGGAGGGGCTGGCCCTGTGAAACCTCAGCAACAGATTCGTCGAATACTGTGCTAAATCCTGCAAGCTAACAAGCTTGAAAGATAAGTGAGGTTATCCTAATCATAAAAATGCCTCTTCTTATCTTGTTATTGGGTCTTCTAAAAAGCCAATTACGAAAGGAGAGTTATGATTATGGCCTTATTAAAAGATGTTATTGAGAAACGCAAAAATGAGATCATTCGGAAACTAATTGAGTGTAATCAGTATAAAAAGGATGGGAGACATCTATTTGAATTATCCCTCCCCGAATTAGAACATGAATACTTTAAAGTTCAATCCAAAGGACACCCTCATACTGGTTATGGTTCGATACGTTGGAAAAACTTTTAATATCTGTTAGGATCCCTCTAGGACCTAAACTTGAAGGTTAATTATAAAATATGCAAAAAAGCTTGGATCACCATATGTGACCCAAGCTTTTTGCATATCTTAATACGCGGTCCAACCAGCATCTCCTGTGATAACAGTTCCATTGACAAAACTTGCGTCATCTGAGGCAAGGAATAGTGCGATACTAGCGATTTCTTCTGGTTTTCCTGTACGTGGATTGAGGGTCAATCCTGACATTATACGGCCCATTCCAAAGTCACTTCTACCAGTCATCGAAGCACTGATATTTGTTTCAACACCGCCTGGTGCGATCGCGTTACAACGGATCCCACTTTGCGCATACATGAATCCTGTGTTTTTCGTGAATCCAACAACCGCATGCTTAGAAGCTGTATAAGCTGCACCCGCTCTTGCCCCTTGAAGTCCGCCTGCAGAAGCTACGTTGATAATAACCCCCGCATTTTTCTCTAAAAAGATAGGCAGTACTTTACGGGTTGCGCGCATCACGCTCGTTGTATTGACTGCAAAAATTCTTTCCCATTTCTCGTCTTCAATTTCCCCAGCTGGTTCAAAGTTGTCCATAATTCCTGCATTATTTACTAAAATATCTACTGTTCCATACTTCGTTACAGCAGAATTAATTAAATGTTGAATGTCTTCTTCTTTTGCCACATTGGTCATAACAGCGATAGCTTCTCCGCCATTTGCCTTGATTTCATCAACAGTTGCATTAGCTGCTTCAATATTAATATCTGAAACGACTACTTTTGCCCCTTCATTTGCGTACAGGATTGCAATTGCTTTTCCCATACCAGAAGCGGCACCAGTAACAACAGCTACTTTATTCTCTAGTCTCATGTTCATTCCTCCAAATATGATAGAATGCAATTTAATAAACAGTTGTTCACTAATCAACAACTACCTATAGTATAATAAGAAGAATAATACGCTTACAATCAGCAAAACCATGACTAAGTGTTCACTAATGAACAAAAATAGATGATTTTGTCTAGTATTTTTGTTTATTAAACATGGGAGGATGTTTATGTCTAGTAATAATGATTATCTTGACCGAAGAATTGTCAAGTCAAAACGAGCAATGAAAGATGCTTTACTATCCTTGATGAATGAAAAAGATTTAAAAGAGATTTCGATATCAGATATTGTACGAGTTGCGGATCTAAATCGGGGTACATTTTATAAGCATTTTCAATATAAGGAAGATATTCTGCATGAGATTATGGATGAAGTGATCTCCGATTTGATTGAATCTTATCGTGAACCATATAAAGGCGTTGAAGTTTTAGAAATTAAAAAACTGTCTACGTCCGCGGTAAAAATATTTGACCATGTCTATAAATACGCAAATTTTTATTCACATATCGTCAAGACAAACGCTTTAACAGGCTTTCAAAATAAGTTCTGTACTGTCTTAAAGGATCTCGTCTTAACTGACTTGCATGATGCACTCACCAATTCTAAAATTGATAGAGAGATTCACGCAAATTACCAAGCATATGCAATATTAGGGATGGTCGTTGAATGGATTAATGGCGGGTTAAAGTACAGTCCGCAATTCATGGCAGAACAACTCCTCGAAATAATCAAATACAATCGGGCTGATTCTGTTGTGAAACCAGTGATAAAAAAATAGATGGGACAGTTACCTGTCCCAAGCAAGTTTATTATAGCCAATGAGTTGGTCTATGTAAAAAGTTTGGTATTTTTGTATGTACATTTCCTCTAGCTGAACTTATTTGAGATTGTGTTAGAAAAATAGCATCAGTTAGGTTCGCATGACTTAAGTCTGCATCCCTAAGGTCAGCTCCAATAAAGTCAGCTTTTCTTAAATCAGCATGGCTCAAATTAGCTGCTATTAGTAGAGTTCCTCGAAAGTTAGCCCCCTGTAAATCAGCGCCTTTTAGATTGGCTCCTACGAAATCGAGACCCTTCTTTTTTTGTTTCTCTTTCTTTTTTCCAGTTAAATCTTTTCGGTACAATTCACTAGTTTCCAGCAAAAATTCATTCACCTTACTTCGATGAGAGAAAATGTCAATTTGTAAAATTTCTTCAGGAGAACTCTCCGTTAATTGTAACGTTTCGTTGTACAGGTTTTGCAAACTAAAATGAAATGACTGAGTTTCCTTCAAATTTAAAGCTTGGTTGAGATACCAAAGCATTTCATGAAGTTGTTGAACAAGGGGAAAAACCTCAAACATTTCGCCGGCTCGCTCTGGATTGTCTCTCCAATCACGCCCTTTATAGATGGTCTGTGAGACATGTTGACCAGCTCCAAAACATTCATAAGAAACACATCCACGAAACCCTTTTTTCCTTAATCCCTCATGAATATTGCAACGGTTATCTGAGCATAGATTACGGCATGGCTCTCCACCTTCTTTATTAAAGGGAAAATCTGATGATTTACCATAAGGTAGGGCTACACAACATAATCCAAAACATTGAGTACAATCTGACATTAAATAATCATTCATTCACAACACTTCCATATTTCCTAAATATATTCCAAGTATAAATGAAAGAACATTCTTTTTATACAGTTAATTAGTAGAGGTACACTGTGCCATTATTTTAGCTAATGAGTTGGTCTATCCCTATTCGCTTAACAAATTTATAAAATTGCTCCCGCTTTTTCCCCTGTTCTGCATATGTAGAAATGATTTTTTCGATAGAATCATAGAGCTCGTCTGGTGTGAGGTTCTCCTGCAATAAGGTACCTACCTCAGCATCCTTTCCTTTTGCTTTCCCACCAACATATAAATCATAGTGGTCTCTCATTTTCATAATCCCGATATCGTTAACCAACGGCTCACCGCAGCCAACCGGACAACCCGTATATGCCACTTTAAGCGTAAATGGTACTGGCTTCCCAGCAATACGGCGATTAACCTCTTTTGCAACCGGCATGCCCTCTTCTTCTTCCCCTTTGCAAAAATTGCACGTTCTTAAACTCTTAACGAAATTTCCAACTGGATAACAAGCTAATCCTACCCGCTCAAATTCTTCAATGATATCTTCCTTTTGATCTTCAGGAATTTCGATGTAGAGTTGCTGGAATGTCGTCAACTCAAGCTCCTCATCTTCATTCATATATTTAGAAATGGCCACAAGTTGCTTTGCATTCAACTTTGCACCAAATCCAATGCCTCCATTTATGGCAATCTTTATTTTTTTCACATCGTCACCCATCATAAACACACCCCTATTTTAATACACCCGGTAGGTATATATCACTCTAAATTTATAGACTATTTATATTCATATTTTACTATACCCCCCTAATGTATGTAAACTGATTTTAACACCTGAATAAACCAAAAAAGCAACCCTAGAGACTGCTTAACAAAAATCACTTAATAAACGTCGCGTCACCAACATCCACATACATCGCTTCCCCACTGGTTGCGTCAATTGCACGGACGTGACCAACTGTATCTGGAAAATCTGCTACATAAGCAAGGGTGTAAATGGACTTCCCGTCTTCATCATACTCACGGATAAACATTCGTTCCATTTTCAAATGTTTTTTATAGATGTCTTTTGCCTCATCAACTGAAATATCGGGTTTGATCGATAGATTACTATATATTTTAAGGGATGGTACGTCCAAGTTGAAATGAGTTATTTTTCCTGTATATCTACCAACCTGGATTACTGTCACATGGTTATTAACTCGCAGACCTTGATGGAATAAATGAACATAGAAGGTGTAGGTTTCCTCAACTTCTATGTATTCCTCTTCCCAATCCTCGAACTCTTCATCAAACATTTCGGCTTCATTTAAATCTTCTTCAAGCTCAATTTCTTCTCCCTCAAACCCTTCAATATCTTCCTCAAATACATCTTCGAATTCATCGTTTTCCGTTTCAAAGACTTCGATTCTAAATCGTTCATGAGCATCAGGAAACTGTTTAAACAACAAACTCATTGCCCGCTCTTGCGCATTCTCTAAGCCAATTTCTTCCCCACTATTATCATGTTCTTCTCCATTTTTAACGTGTAAAAGGCACCCTGTTTTCTCATCAAAACAAAACCTTATCACATGATTGGACTCTTCTTCCATATCAAAAGAATACGAATCTACAGAGTCTTGCTTGGACCAAACTTCAACAAGTTTCCCACCCTCTACCTGCTTATCTAAAAGTGTATAATCAGTTGTTAGACTGACAAGTTCATATACATCCTGAACAGGGGACTCTCGTTTTACTATGGTCAAATCTGTTGGATACTCTTCTCTTATACTTGGAGAATCTGATCCGTCAACAGGGATTTCCATAATCTGCTCAATCACACTGTAAGATAGGTGGTAATTGTTATCTCCATTTTTATAAACTTCATGATCAAATTGTTGAATATTCAACTCGAGGTCTAGACCTTCGATGTATGTTTCCAAAGCTTTCTCTTCAGAGACAACGATATCAGAATAAAGAATCTCATAGTCTTCATCTGTACTGTAAAAACTCATGATTTGACCTGAAGTCGAAATCGTTATTGAAAAACCAGTGCTATGTATAAACAAACCATACTTCTCATCTCTTTTTTCATACGTCACCATGTAGGGATTATCTAAATCTAGGATTCCCGAAAACTCGTATTCTTGCTGCCCTGGGAAAAAGGTGTCAACGAATTTTTTCGCAATCTCCGTTAATTCTTCTTTCTTGAGCGTTCCCTCAGGTGCATCATCCACTAACGAATAGCTCACTAACTCTCCCTTTTCATTCAGTGAATAGCTTCCGATAACTTCATCTGTACTTGTATCATAAATATCAAAAATTTCGTCTTCATCCTCCGAAACTTGATCATACGCTCTTACAGGCAAAAAACCCTGCAACTTCTCCATCAATTTGTTCATCATTCCCCTCCACTGTACCAAAAAGGGAGTTCATGTCTAACCACGAACTCCCTTACTGTATAATGTAATATTATGCTACAACATCATAGCCTTCTTCTTCAATTGCTTCTTTCATAGCATCTACGCTTACTTTAGATTCATCGTAAGTAACATCTACTTTACCTGTTTCTAAGTGAACTTCAGCAGCTGATACGCCATCTAAGTTTTTCAATGCGCCCTCGACTGCTGCTTTGCAGTGACCGCATGACATGCCTTGTACGTCTAATGATTTCTTTTCCATGATGTTTTCACCTCCTTTAATGGAAGAGTGTCTAGTACTATCCCAATCGGCTCGAGACCAAAAATCGTCTGCCGAAGCCGAGCACTATTCTTATAATTTCACTCGTTTTAAACGAAGTGAGTTAGAAACAACACTTACTGAGCTTAATGCCATTGCAGCACCGGCAATCCATGGTGCAAGTAATCCAATCGCAGCGACCGGAATACCAGCTACATTGTATCCGAAAGCCCAGAATAGGTTTTGACGGATATTTTTAATCGTTTGATGACTAATTTTAATGGCTTTCGGAATCAGCAATAGCTCCCCGCCAAGAATTGTTAAGTCAGCTGCTTCGATTGCTACTTCTGTACCTGTGCCAATGGCTATCCCGATATCCGCTGTGACAAGAGCAGGTGCATCATTTACACCATCCCCAACCATGGCAACCTTTTTACCTTTAGCCTGAAGCTCTTTCACTTTGTCTGCTTTTTCTTCAGGTAACACTTGTGCGATTACCTGGTCGATACCAACTTGCTTCGCAATTGCTTGTGCAGTTCTTTCGTTATCACCCGTTAGCATGATGACTTCAATACCCATCTCTTTTAATTGCTTAATTGCTTCTGGCGCAGTTTCCTTAATTGTATCAGCCACGGCAATCATTCCGCTATATTCGCCATCAATTGCAATCAACATAGCTGTTTTTCCTTGTGTTTCAAATTGAACCAGTTGCTCTTCAGATCCAGTAGTAATAATAAGATGATCCATCATCAATTTTCGATTCCCCACAAGAATGTGTTTACCAGAAATTCTTGCTTCGATACCATGGCCGGGTATGGCTCTAAAATCGTCAACCTCTAAAAATTCGATATCATTCTCTGTTGCATAGGCAACAATTGCCTCTGCAAGTGGATGCTCTGAACCTTTTTCCGCACTAGCTAATAATTGCAAGGCTTCATCGTCACCCGTAAAATCAGTAACTTCTGGTTTACCTTTTGTGATTGTTCCGGTTTTATCTAAAACAATCGCTTCAATTTGATGTGTACGTTCTAAGTGTTCTCCACCTTTGAATAAGATCCCGCTCTCAGCTGCTCTTCCTGTTCCAACCATAATGGATGTCGGAGTGGCAAGACCTAAAGCACACGGACATGCAATCACGAGTACGGCAATCGCTGCGACTAATGCAGGCTCAAATTGTCCTGGCTCCACAAAAGCAATCCAGATAATAAAGGTTAAAATTGCTATACCAATAACAATTGGAACGAAATAACCTGAGATCACATCAGCAAGACGTTGAATTGGCGCCTTTGAGCCTTGCGCTTCCTCCACAACTTTAATGATGGATGCAAGAGCTGTATCTTTCCCAACCTTTGTTGCTTCCATTTCAATAGCGCCGTTTTTATTAATTGTAGATCCAATTAGTTTTGCACCTGGATCTTTTTCAATTGGAATCGATTCACCTGTAAGCATTGATTCATCAACAGACGTTCTTCCTTTTACAACGATACCGTCTACAGGTATTTTTTCACCTGGTTTTACAAGTACACGATCTCCAACAACAACGTCTTCAACTGGAATCATGACTTCTTTTCCATCCCGAATCACGCGTGCTTCTTTCGCTTGCAGATTCAACAATTCAGAAATCGCATTTGTTGTATGACTCTTTGCTCTTGCCTCTAAAAACTTACCGAATAATATTAATGTTATCAAAACGGCACTCGTTTCAAAGTATAAATGTGGCATATAATGTGCATTCCCAATTGTTTTCATCGCTTCATATAAACTGTAGAAATACGCAGCACTTGTACCTAATGCGACAAGCACATCCATATTGGCTCCACCGTTTCGAAGGTTCTTATAAGCACCCTCATAAAATTGCCAACCGATAATAAATTGAACCGGTGTCGCTAACGCAAATTGAAACCATGGATTCATAAAAATAGCCGGTACGTTCATTCCAAATAGATGAACGAGCATCGTAACTAATAATGGCGCTGAAAGCAGGGCCGAAATAATTAATTTCGTTTTTTTAGATTGAAGCTCTTTTTCTTTGTAAGTTTGTTTTTCCTCAGCTTCCGCCTTTGGTTTCGCGTCATAGCCTAGCTTTTGAATCTTCTCAATCAGGTCTTTGACATCAATCATACCTGGATTATATTCAATAGCAGCACTTTCAGTTGTTAAGTTGACCGTTGCCAGCTTAACACCCTGTTGTTTATTTAAAACCTTCTCAATCCGATTAGAACAGGCCGCACATGTCATCCCAAAAACATCGAGTTCTGTTTTTTCCAATACAACGCCATATCCGATATGTTCAATCTTTTTTGTAATATCTTCAATAGAGGTCTTTTCCGGGTCATAATTAACGGTTGCTTTTTCCGTTGTTAAATTAACCTGCGCTTCCACCCCATCCATTTTATTTAACTGCTTTTCAATACGGTTGGAACAGGCTGCACACGTCATTCCCGTTACACCAAGTGTTGTATGTTGCATTGCACGCTGTGCCTCACTCATCGTCTATACCCCCTTATTTCGAAAACTGCTTTAAAACAGTCATTAACTCATCAATCGCTTCTTGACCTTCCCCATTCTTAATTGAATCACTGACACAATGTTTCATATGGCGTTCCGTAATTGTAAACCCGGTTTGTTTTAATGCAGATTGGATGGCACTTATTTGTACTAAAATATCTACACAATAACGATCTTCTTCAACCATTTTCTGAATGCCACGAACCTGACCTTCGATTCGTTTTAAGCGGTTAACTATAGCTTGTTTTTCATCTTTTGTTCTTGGTTGACTCGGGTGCTCATGTAAAAATTTATCCAAATCAATCACTTCCTTTTCTTTATACTATTACTATACCCCCCTATAGTATTAAAGTCAATTAAAAAGATTGATAAAAATTAGCAAATAAACTTTTTTATTTACGTGAATAGGCATAGTAGGTTTTAATTTTTGAAAAAAGCAGGATATGTAAGCCCATTAAGAATGTATCGTGAATTTATTCATTTCGTTTTTCTTTATAACTAGAGTGTACGATACCCCCCTATTGTATGCAAATGTATATTTTGTGACTTTTAAAAAAAGACCATTTCTATATTGTTCGGTAAATTCAACCCTTGAAATTTTCGTGATCTTACATATGATTAATTTAGTAACATAGATAAGATAGCAAAGGGAGAAACAATGAAGAGTATAGTAAAAACATTATTAGTATTAATAAGTATACAGTTCCTATCCGCTTGTTCAGATACCATTGATGTAAAAGGAATCCAGGAACTAGCCGACAAGGTTGAGCAAGCTAGTGAAATCTTGGGTTCAAAGGAATTGGAGGAAATCAGGGATGCAGTTGGTAATGCGTCTGAGTTCGCTGGAGAAATTGAAAATCTAACTGAAGTCCTTACAAAGCTCCCCGATGAAGTTAATGAAGACAAAGTTGTAACAGCTCAAGTAGAATCTTGTTATGACGGAGACACTTGTAAGGCGATTGTAAATGGAAAAAAAGAGTCCCTCAGATTTTTACTTGTAGATTCTAGTGAAATTAAAGGCGGACCAATGCCATATGCAGAAGAAGCGCGTGACTATTTAAATGATTTAGTGGAAGGAAAAGAAATTGTTCTTGAGTTAGGTAAAGGAGATAGTCGCGATAAATACGACCGATTACTTGTCTATGGGTTCTTGCCAACAGGTGAAAACATTCAAGAAACAATGTTAAAAGAAGGTCTTCTAACAGTAAGATATATTTATGAAGACAAAAAGTATCTCGACGATTATATTGCCGCGATGGAGCAAGCGAAAAATGCAAAAATCGGCGTATGGTCCATTCCAGGATATGCAGGGTATGATCAGCCGTACAATTTAGACGCTGTCACTCACTAAAGAAAATAATGCAAAAAGCCTATCTAAAGACAAGCATTAATTCGTATATTCTTTACCAAAGATGATAAATCTACCATTAGAGGTGATTTAATGAACATACTTTGGGGGATATTCGGAATCTTGGTAGTACTTGGGATAGGCTTATTATTATCACGCAACAGGAGTAGTATTAATCCTCGAACAATCCTGATTGGATTACTAATCCAATTGAGTTTTGCTTTTATTGTTTTAAAATGGGAGACAGGAAGAGCGGCACTTAAATGGGTTTCAATGAGAGTTCAGGATATTGTTAACTACGCTAATGAAGGAATTTCTTTTCTATTTGGATCGCTTTCAAATACGGATGAATTTGGAGTAATTTTTGCCATTCACGTGTTAACGATTATTATCTTCTTTTCTTCTTTAATCTCAATCCTTTATTATCTTGGGATTATGCAATGGTTCATCAAGATCATCGGAGGAGCATTATCTAAGTTATTAGGAACCTCGATGACTGAATCTATGTCGGCGGCTGCAAATATCTTTGTTGGCCAGACAGAAGCACCTTTGGTCATTCGTCCTTACTTAGCTAATATGACCAACTCGGAACTATTTGCTGTAATGACAGGTGGACTTGCTTCGGTTGCAGGTTCTGTCCTTGTAGGGTATGCCCTCTTAGGTGTCCCCTTAGAATACCTTTTAGCTGCAAGTTTCATGGCTGCACCTGCTGGACTTATATTAGCAAAGATTATTATGCCTGAGACCGAGCATTCCAACATAAAGGATTATGAAATGCAAAAAGATTCTGATTCTACTAACGTAATCGATGCTGCAGCTCGAGGTGCAAGTGATGGTTTACAACTTGCTTTAAATGTTGGGGCCATGTTACTCGCCTTTATTGCACTCATTGCGTTAATAAACGGGATATTAAGTGGACTTGGGGGTCTATTTGGTTATAACGCTTTAAGTCTTGAAAGCATCTTAGGAATCATTTTTTCACCGATTGCATTTGCCGTGGGTGTACCATGGTCAGAAGCAATTACGGCCGGTAGCTTTATAGGTCAGAAGCTTGTACTAAATGAATTTGTGGCTTATTCTTATTTTGCCCCTCAAATTCCCGAGCTAACTGAAAAAACGGTCATCGTTGTCAGTTTTGCATTATGCGGTTTTGCAAATTTAAGTTCAATGGCCATTCTGCTTGGTGGATTAGGTGGACTAGCACCCTCCCGACGCTCAGATATTGCAAAATTGGGATTACGAGCAGTTGCTGCTGGAATGCTTGCTTCCTTACTAAGTGCTGCGATTGCCGGAATGTTTATATAAAATATCAGAAAAAGGATAAGGGGTTGCCTTATCCTTTTTGCGTTAATCATATGTCTAAAATGCATCAAGTTTTACTTCATCTGCTATGATCAATTCAGCTTCAGTAGTTTCAACTATATCTTGAACGCTATACCCCTTTGCCACCTCAACCAATTTTAAGCCATTCTCTGTGACATCAATAACCGCTTGATCTGTGATAATGCGATCTACTACTTTTTGACCTGTAAGTGGTAGACTACATTTCTTTAATATTTTAGGCTGACCATGTTTATTCACATGTTCCATAATGACAATCGTCTTTTTGGCACCGTGAACTAAGTCCATGGCGCCACCCATCCCTTTAATCATCTTTCCGGGAATCATCCAGTTGGCTAAATCGCCATTCTCTGCCACTTCCATCCCGCCCAAGATTGCGATATCAATATGTCCACCGCGAATCATCGCAAAAGACTCGTCACTGCCAAAAAAGCTAGCACCCTTCATTGCCGTGACAGTTTCTTTTCCTGCGTTGATAAGGTCAGGATCAACCTCTTCCTTTGAAGGATATGGTCCAATTCCTAATAATCCGTTTTCCGATTGTAAAACCACATGTTTATTCCCTGCAATATAATTTGCCACCATTGTTGGCATCCCTATTCCCAGATTCACATAGTTTCCGTCCTGAATTTCCTGTTCTGCCCTTTGTGCAATCTTCACTCTCACGTAATTCGACATCGTTCTACCTCCCCTAATCTCTTACTGTTAAACGTTCAATTCGTTTTTCATGCTTACCTACAATAAGTCCTTGAACATAAATACTCGGTGTGTGAATTTCGTTAGGATCGAGTTCGCCAACCTCTACAATCTCCTCTACCTCTGCAATCGTATATTTCCCGGCTGCAGCCATGATTGGATTAAAGTTCTGTGCTGTTTGTCGATAGACTAAATTTCCTAATTTATCTGCTTTCCATGCTCTAACTAAACTAAAATCAGCGGTTAATCCTTCTTCTAATAGGTATTCTTTTCCATTAAACTCTCTTGTTTCACGTCCCTCAGCAATTGGCGTTCCAACTCCTGCTGGGGTATAAAATGCTGGAATGCCCGCTCCACCAGCCCGAATTTTCTCCGCTAATGATCCTTGTGGAACTAGCTGAACCTCCAATTCGCCACTTAACACCTGTCTTTCAAACTCCTTGTTTTCCCCCACATAAGAGGAAATCATCTTTTTAATTTGTTTATTTTGCAAAAGGATTCCAAGTCCCCAATCATCTACTCCACAGTTATTCGAAATCACTGTTAAATCCTTTATATTCGCCTGCCGTAGGCCAATGATTAGATTTTCAGGAATTCCAACAAGGCCAAAGCCACCTACCATTAAGGTCATCCCGTCTTTGATAGCGCTTACAGCTCCTTCAAAGCTTGTAAATATAGTTTTCATTTATTTCCCCTCCTGAAATACGATATTTGAATCTCTGTATTTTATTTCATAATTTTCAATATCTTCTTAATAAAATTTTACAACAATCCCATTTATCCGTAAAATGAATAATAAGAATAATCTTTATTACAAAACGGAATAAAAGGAGGCTACTATGGAGCTAAAAGATTTACGCTATTTTATGGAAGTTGTTGATTACGGTAGTTTTACAAAAGCAGCAGTTAACACCTACATCTCTCAACCAACCCTAAGTAAATCCATTAAAAAATTAGAAACTGATCTTAACGTTGAACTATTCGAACGCTCAACTCGAAAATTAGTATTGACTGATGCTGGTAAACTTGTCTATAAGCAAGCAACTAAAATTTTAGGTGCCACAAATGAACTTCATACCTTATTAGACGATCTTATAAATCTACCTACCGGAAATATAAAAATTGGGATCCCCCCCTTAATTGGAACACTCTTCTTTCCAACCATTGCGCAGAAATTTGGAAATCAACATTCGCAAGTGTCGTTAGAATTAATCGAACTTGGTGCCAAGCGTATAGAACATTTGGTAGATGATGGGCAAGTAAACGTGGGTATTGTAGTAAATCCAACCGATCACAATAAATTTTTGGTCGCCCCCTTTATCAAAGAAGAATTTATGCTTTTCACTCATCCCACACACCCATTATCGAATGAGAATTCTGTAAAACTTGAACAACTAGAAAATGAATCTTTTATTCTCTTTAATCAAGAATTTGCTTTACATAATTTGATTATTCAACAATGTCAAAATGCTGGATTCACTCCTAAAATTGCTTATGTGAGTTCACAATGGGACTTGATAACGGAACTTGTGATTGCACAACTGGGGGTTACTCTTTTACCAAAATCCATATATTCAAAAATGGATGAAACTCAAATAAACAGGATTCCACTCGAATCACCACCCATGTGGGAACTTGTTGTTATTACCAAAAAAGATAGATACCAGTCTTTCGCGGTAAGAGCTCTGCTAAAGTTTCTTGTTGATGAGTTTCAGAATCATTAGCCCAAACACAAAGCAACCTACAAACATTCATATTTCATTGTTTGTAGGTTGCTTATTTTCACTACTTCGTTACCTGTGTCCCGAACGTTTCAGCCTTTAACAAAATAGCGTCCTTCTTCACTTCATAAAGCCCATATGGTACCAAGCGTAATCCTGGAAGGAAGTCGCAGGTTAAGAACAATAAGGTATAAAGTATATCATGGAATGGGAATCCTCGTTCCTGCAAAGTTTGAAGCAATTCATCATGATATTGGACTGCTTGATCGAATGATGGGCTCGTAGTCATCATACCTGTAAGTGGTAAAGGAATTTCAAGGATGATCTCATCACCATCCACAATGACAATACCCCCACCAATTTCTTGGGATCGTGATGCTGCTTTTGCCATCGCTTGAGGGTTTCTTCCAACAACAAGTAGTTCCGTCGTCGTATTGTACGTTGAAGCCATCCCATCAAGGGTAACTGCAAATCTTTCCAGGACTGCTCTACTGACCCAATTTCCTCTACGATCAATCAATGCTGAATACATTAGACCTTCATGACCTGAAAGGTCCGCAAAACCATTCACAGATGGAATGATGGTATCTTTCCTAGCGGTAATGACATTACTCTTAAAATAAGAAACTGGTAGTGGTTCATTTTCATCCGGATGTGGATATTGATAGAGTTCTGGATTTTCAAGAACAGATTTCGGGAATTCAAATGCTTCTCTTACCACGTATTTTGTCCAGTCTACTTCTGGCATCGATGCCAATAATTGTCCATTTTCTGCAACAACCTCACCGCTCGCAACGACTAAGTCAGGGCGGAAGTCAACTAGGTCAGGAAGTAGGAGAATGTCTGCCTTTCTTCCCGGAGCAATGCCCCCAATGTAATCTTCAAGGCGAAGGTACGTCGCTGCATTGATTGTCACCATTTGAATCGCATCCATCACTGGAACACCAAGTTCAACTGCTTGACGAACAAGTCCATCAACAAATCCTTCTCTTTCAATAAAGCCAGGATGTGGACCATCAGTTGTCATTACAATTCTACTTGTGTTGACGTTACCTTCTGTAATCATTTTAATCACTTCTTCTAAATCTGGTCGAAGCGAACTGTTTCGTAATGTCGTCCACATTCCTAATCGAAGACGGTCTAATGCCTCTTTCGCCGTAATTGCTTCATGGCAAGCTGTCACTCCTGAAGCGACAATCGCATTTAATTTTTCATACGAACAGCCTGAAGTATGGCCGTCGGAAACCTTTCCGATTTCTTTTACATAATCCATTGTTTCTAGTAAAAACGGATCTCCATTATAAAGGAGCGGCCAGCGTGTTACTTCCGCTGAACCAACCACTTCTTCCAATGCAAGTAGTTCTTGAATATCTTGGTGATTATACCACTCACGTTCACCCGGATAGTCCGCCTGTGAAACAAGTCTTACAAGCCAAAGGAAATTTCCGGGCAAGGATTTTAAGTCATAAACCATGTCCTTGAAGCCTTTCGCTCCCATATGTAAATAGAAAAATAGATTATCATTGACCGATGTGGTTGTACCAAGTGGCAACACCTTACTTGTTATGCTAATAGGATTATAGACAACCCAAGGATGAGAATGTGCTTCAATGAACCCGGGAGCCACATACTTTCCGTTAGCATCAATGACCTTCGTATGTTCTCCAACCATCGCTTCACTTTCTCCAACATACGCGATACTATCCATATATACAGCCACATTTAGCTTTAAAAACTCACCAGAATACACATTAATGACTGTCCCGCCTTTAATATACAAATCAGCAGGTATATTCCCCTTTGCTACTTCCACTAGCTCACTTCTCTTTGCTCTTAGCTTCAAACTCCCCACTCCTCTATACAAAATCAGTCGCATTACGTTTTGTATACCTTCGTCTATATAACATAATATTAATAAGAGTAGTGCGGAACTGTCAATCCTATTGCTTGAATTTATCAAAAATTTAGATATCGGGACACAGGGACAAGTCCCTTGACCAAAAATTAAAGGGACAGAGCCTTAGCCCTCTCCCTTACGCTTTATTTCTCATTCAAATCCATCGCAACCTTAATGAATTCATTAAAAACATCAGGTTGGATCTCTTCTAGTTTTTTAATCCTAATATGCCTCATCCCTTTGCCTGACCCTTGTAATAATTGATTTGTATCCTTTTCTTGAAGTTCAACACCTCTGTGAAAACCGAAATTCACATGTTTTTTAGAGGCCTGAAGATAGCACACCAATCCATTGTAGGTGTAATTCGGCATTGACCATTTATATTCCTCGACTAAGTTTTGAGATGCATCTAGTATGATTTTTCTTAAAGCAGTTGTGATGTTCTGCATATCCTCTGGTAATTCCGAAATATATTGGTCTACCTCTTTAATTGTTCTTACCTGTCCCACACTTTTCACCTTCAATCATGTTTATGAACAATGTTTTGAAATTAACAAATACAAGTCTTCCGCTTCAGACCGACTCGATTTTTCTGTTCTACTTTCTTTATGTAATCAGACGCAAGAGGAACTTTACATGCTGTATTCCCCACATCTACATGCACCTTGCCAATATGTGCTGCGACTTGCTTCGCTTCATTATTTAGTTCCGCTACATAGGTACCCACAGACAAAACAAAGCTATTCATCACATAGCGAACCCGATTTTTCTCTTCATGGATCGTGCTCTTCACTTGATTCAACAGCTTTCTTATTTCTGCGATATCTAGTTTTTGATCTGGTGTGATTGATAAATAGTTTGAGTATGTACTCCATCCACAAACCGCAATCATTTCTTCCTCAGAGTTCATCCATTCCCTTGCCAATTCGAGTGCAAACTCACTCTCAGCCGCTACTTGTGCAACAGTATATTCTGCAGCCATATACCAATATGCTTTAGTCGCCCAATCTTGCAACGTCTCCTTCGAAATTATCTTTGGATTAACTGAGAGGCCCGCTAAATACATGGCATCATGATTAACAGAATCATATAATTTTAACGCCAAGTCATGGTCCTTCTTAACAAACTTGACAAGCTTCTTCAAATCCCCTATTTTAACTCCAAAATGCGGCTCTCTTACACCATGATTCTTGTAAATTTGCTTTATTTGCTCGGAACCTAATTCCTCAAGTTTTACCATAATTTCTTCATACGTCACTTTGTTCATCCTCTCATTATGTTCTAGAACTACCTTCAAGTATTGACAAATAGATCCCCTTTTTTATTAATAATTTTAGTTAGTTACCCATTGTGAATCTTGTGAATTTAAATTTACTCCGTTATAGTTAAATTAAACCATAATTAGGAGGGGAAAAATGAAACTTGGTGCATTTTCTGTCAGTTTAAATGTAAAAGACATCCACAAATCAAAGGTATTTTACGAAAATCTAGGTTTTCAGACATTAGGTGGGGACATTAATCAAAATTGGCTTATCTTGAAAAATGGAGATACTGTAATTGGTTTATTCCAAGGGATGTTTGATAAGAACATTCTCACTTTTAACCCTGGATGGGATCAAAACGCACAAAATCTCGATTCGTTTACAGACGTTCGTGATATCCAAAAGCAGCTAAAAGAAAAAGGAATGACAATGCTGACTGAAGCAGATGAATCAAGTGAAGGACCAGCTCATTTTGTCATAGAAGATCCGGACGGCAATCAAATTCTATTCGATCAGCATCGCTAAACACATACATATTACACTAATAAGCCTTTCACCCATTACTATTACTGGGCAAAAGGCTTTATTAATTGAGGGACTTGTTAAAATCTACTTTGCATTTTCATCAGGTTGATGAATCCCAAATAAATTTCCTTCTGTGTCAATATAGTATCCCTGCCAAGCCATACCTGGAAGTGCATATTTAGGCAATGCAACCTTCCCACCACTAGCTATAATTTTCTGTTCAGTAGAATCATAATCAGCCACACCCATTGTACAGGCATAGCCATTCAAAGGCTGGTTTGCTCCAGGAGGAGGACCTTGTCTTTGCATCAGAGCACCATTAATACCAAGTTCATTTGCATCCCCTGTTACAGCCCCGAAATAAGGCATCCCCGCATAGTCCGTCCAATCTTCAAATTTCCAGCCAAAAACTTCACCATAAAACTTTTTTGCACGCTCCATGTCATCGACATGTACTTCAAAATGAACGATTCTTCCCATGTTATCCACCTACATTTTCATTATTTTTTCCAACATTATGTAATTCTACCTCTGATACTGTTACACCTTCACCATTATCGGAAAAAATAAAAAATGTTATTCAGCATATTGAATAATCTTTTCCACTTATCTCTCAAGATAGCTTTTCAATGCATCTAAATCTTTGGCACTTGCTTTTTTAAAGGTTCCTGCCATTAACTTACCAAAAAACTTTGCAAAACCTGTCAACCCCTTGATTTCACCATGCAATGTAACAACTGTCTGATTTCCGGATGACTCTAGTAGGTATGTAAATATATATTCTCCTTTTCCAGTTGTTCCTTTTGTACCATCACAGCGGAGCACAATTTTATTTGGTTCATTAAGTTCAACAACTTCAAAATGTTCAGTAGCTTTTGTCCCAAACATCGTTCTTGTTTCCCTCCACTGACTTCCCTCACGCATTTGCCCCTCATCTAAGCGCTCTATTTTCACTAATCCTTGCATCCAGTGCTGAGCGGCATCAAGGTCCAGTAATCCTCTGTATGCAACCGATTGAGGTACATGGATGGTTCTTATTACTTCAAAAGATATTCCCAAGCGACTCTCTCTCCTTATCGAGCTTTTTTAAAAGTATATCATACAACCTGTTCATTTGAGTTCCAATAATTGACACCGATTTATTCAACACATATAATTTTTAAAAAAGGATGATTAACATGAGTACCGAACAGGAAATCACAACAACTTCCACCCTGAAGGAAAAAGCACTGTCTTTTCTAGATTTAATAGTATCAGGGAATGTTCGAGTTGCATACGAACAATACATTGGCTCTAATTTCCGTCACCACAATCCCTATTTTCGTGGCGATGCAGAAAGTCTCATGCTCGCTATGGAAGAAAATGCAGTCCAGAACCCTCATAAGATTTTTGAGGTGAAACTTGCCATAGAAGAAGGAGACAAGGTTTCTGTCTACTCCCATATCATGCAAAATCCTGATGAGTGTGGTGCAGCAGTTGTACATATCTTTCGTTTCGAAAATGACAAGGTCGTTGAATTATGGGATATCGGACAACCCCTACCAGAGAAATCCCTAAATGAAAATGGTATGTTTTAAACAACTTTTATGGCACAACAACAATAGCAGCCCTTAAAGGACTGCTATTTTTTAGTACACATATTGAATTACAAAATTACTAATAAATAATATCGCAATCATATAAAGCGCCGGATGGATTTCTTTTCCTTTCCCCATCAATAGCTTCATGACTGGGTACATAATAAATCCAATCGCCATTCCGTCCGCAATGCTGTATGTTAATGGTATTAACACGATAATTAAAAGTGCCGGAAAGCTCTCAGTGAAATCATCCATAGAAATGTTCACAATATTTTGCAGCATCAAAACCCCGATTAAAATTAGAATCGGTGAAACCGCGCTTGCTGGTACCATTTTTATCACTGGAATAAATAAAATGGAAACTAAAAACATAACCCCTGTTACAATACTTGTTAGTCCTGTTCTTCCACCAGCCGTAATTCCAGCAGCTGATTCTACTGAGGCAACCGTTGGGCTCGTTCCAAAAACTCCAGAAGATAATACAGAAACGGCTGTAGCCTGAAGTGATTTTTTACTACTCTCAGGACGTTTTAACATGTTCGTATGTCCATGTATTAAACCAATATTTTCAAATACTAGCACCATTGCAAGTGAAATTGAAGTTAGCCAGAAAATGATATTCCCTGCTTGTGCCCAAGATAATTGACCAAACACACCAAAGTATTCACTGAAATCTGGTGTAGATAAGGAAATTCCCTCTACGTTTGATCCTCCAAATAAAATTGCTAATACCGATGTAATTAAAATACTTAATAATAAATTACCAGGTACATTTTTAATAAATAATAAAACCGTGATGATCAAACCAATAAAAGTTATAATCACTGTTGGGCTACTTAAATCACCGATAGCAAGCAGAGTGTGTTCAGAGCTCGTAATTATCCCTGCATTGTCAAACCCAATTAAAATCAATAGAATTCCAATTCCAATCGTAATGGCTTCTTTTAAAGAAGCCGGGATTGAGGAAGTAATCACTTTTGCTAATGGTGTAAAAGCAATGACCACGAAAATTAGGCCTGCTACAAATACCATTGCTAATGCTTCCTGCCATGTAAATCCACCGGATTGCACAATGGTATAGGTAAACATCGCATTAAGTCCCATTCCAGGAATGAGGAGAATCGGTGTATTACTCCATAACCCAATCACTACACATCCTATGAAACTAGTTAAAATGGTAGCAATGATTCCCGCTTCCATCGGAATTCCCGCCACAGCGAGGATTGTTGCATTGACAATAATAATGTAGACAACTGTTATATATGAAATGAATCCTGCCGAAAATTCCTTTCCAATTGTCGTACCATGTTGTTGTAATTTAAAAAAACGTTCCATTTTAATCACCTTTCTAACGTCCACTAAAAACGATATTCATCATAACATAGACTTCTACCATTCGGAAAATATATAATATGTATAGAAACTATATATTTTTTATATAGAAGGAGAAATATGATGGATATTAAGCAGTTACGTTATTTTATTGCAATCGCTGAAGAAAAAAATATTACAGCAGCTGCCAATCGGCTTCATATGTCTCAACCGCCTCTTAGCATGCTACTAAAGCAGATGGAAGAAGAGCTTGGAGTTAAATTATTTGAGCGCAATGGCAAAAGTATGGCGTTAACGGATAAAGGCGAAGTTCTCTATCAACGTGCATTGCATCTCGTGAACAGTGTTGAGGAAATTAAAAATGAAATCCAAGAAACTGAAGAAGGTACAAGAGGTGTACTAGCGGTGGGATTAAACACGTTGTCTGTTTCTGGGTTTTCGGAGATGCTTCGCGCCTTCCACCAAAAATACCCACTCGTCTCGATTAAAGTTGTTCAAAACGATTCTTTTTATTTAGCGGAAATGGTTAAATCACGCGCGATTGAAATGGCATTTGTACGGCTACCGCTTGAACATCGTGGTTTCATATATGAACACCTTCTTAGTGAGCCCTTTGTTTTTGTGAGTAAGCAGAAAACGGATATGGTTTCGCTAGAAATGATCTCACAATTGCCACTCATTATTCCAAGTACGGAAGGTTTGGGGAGTTATAATATCATTCATGAAGCCTTCTCAAAACAAAAACTTCAATTTATGAGTATTGCGGAATGCTCAGATATGCATGTATTGATGGAGATGGTTAAAGGAGGAATGGGCGCAACGATAGTGCCAAAATCCGTTTTTGATGTGTACGGGGACAACACTCTTTACTCCGCACCGATTAAAGATGCTAACCTGATTTCTTCCTTAGGAGTCATCTGGCTTGAGCATCACTATGTCTCGACTCCTGCTAAAAACTTTATCGAGTTGGTTAAACAGGAATTATCCTAATTATTACACCAGGTTCGTAAGATTAACTATTATTCGTACCCTCAGGCATTTGTATTACTTCCAGTGAGGGTACGATTAGCTCTTATTCGTGCCCTCAGGCATTTGCATAACTTCCAGTGAGGGTACGGTTAGCTCTTATTCGTACCCTCAGGCATTTGTATTACTTCCAGTGAGGGTACGATTCGCTCTTATTCGTGCCCTCAGGCATTTGCATTACTTCCAGTGAGGGTACGGTTAGCTCTTATTCGTACCCTCAGGCATTTGCATTACTTCCAGTGAGGGTACGATTCGCTCTTATTCGTACCCTCAGGCGTTTGCATAACAATCAGTGAGGGTACGATAAAGCTTAATTCCAAGTAAAAGACTTTAATATATGCTAAATACTTTTCTAGCACACTAGCATGTTTCGCTATATCTGTATCACTGATTATAATCTTTTTAAACCAAGCTTGTACCACGAAACCTCTCTTACGGTACACGCTTTACTCGTTTTCAACCTAGCTTGTACCGTGAAACCTCTCTTGCAGTAAACGCTCTACTCGTTTTCTACATCAGTATGTACCGTGAAACCTCTCTTGCAGTACATACTCTACTCGTTTTCTACACCAGTATGTACCGCGAAACCTTTCTTGCGGTACACGCTCTACTCGTTTTCACCCTAGCTGGTACCCCCTAATCCTCTCTCACGGTACATGCTCATAACTTTGACATCCTAGCATGTACCGCTAAGCCCGGTTTGCAGCAAACCCACAAATCCTCCAACCAAGCACGAACCCAGGTGGGACAAGGGACCTGTCCCCCTGACCCACATCCGCCAAAATCAAACCATAAAAAAAACAGCCCTACATCAGTAGGACTGTTTTTGAAATCTTATTTATAGGTTAGATTATAATTTAACTACGTTAGATGCTTGAGGTCCACGGTTACCTTCAACGATTTCGAAAGAAACTTCTTGACCTTCTTCTAAAGTTTTGAAACCATCGCCTTGGATTGCTGAGAAGTGTACGAAAACATCGTCTCCACCTTGTACTTCGATGAATCCGAATCCTTTTTCGCTGTTAAACCATTTTACTTTACCATTTTGCATGAAATATGCCTCCTAAAATGAACACACAAACCATTTGTGCATTGAAAAATTAACCATTGTACACTTACATAAATCTAAAACAAATTGACATATAACTTCAGAAGAATAGCCTGATTCTAAAATGAAATTATCGTTCTTTCTTTTCTTTAAACTTATATAACGCAACAAAATGGTCTATTTCATCATATCATCGCAGATTACCAGAGTCAACCAACAAATATGAAAATAGTCATATTCTCACACATGCTGTATAGACATGCATTCTCCCAATTTAGTTAAAGAGTTTCGCGTACTCCCCATAGCCTTCTTTTTCAAGATCTTCCCTCGGAATGAAACGAAGTGCTGCGGAGTTTATACAATAACGCATACGAGTTGGACCTGGTCCGTCATAGAATAAATGGCCAAGATGGGAATCGGCTGTATTGCTTCTTACCTCAGTACGGATCATACCATGAGAAGTATCAAGCTCTTCAACGATTTCCTTCGAATCAATCGCTTTTGTAAAGCTTGGCCAGCCGCATCCTGCATCATATTGATCCAATGAACTGAACAATGGCTTACCAGACACAATGTCAACATAAATGCCTTCTGTTGTGTTGTTCCAAAATTCATTTCGAAACGGCGGTTCTGTCCCCTGTTCTTGTGTTACGTAATACTGCATATCTGTCAGACTTTTCTTAGCCTCATCAAATTCCTTCGCAGCCCAATGGGTTCTAATAAATTTGTCCCTACCCGAACCTTTGCGATATCGATTATAGTGTTCAGGCTTCTTTTTATAATAATCTTGATGATATTCTTCTGCTCTGTAGAATTCCTTTGCAGGAAGAATCGGTGTCACGATCGGTTTTGTGAAAATTCCACTGTCAGCAAGTTTTTGTTTTGATTCCTCGGCAATCTTTTTCTGTTCCTCTGTATGGTAAAAAATTGCTGTGCGATAGGAATCACCCCGATCAAAAAATTGACCACCCGCATCTGTTGGATCAATTTGCTGCCAAAAGAGCTCGACTATTTTCTCATAAGGAAAAATGTCTGGGTTAAATGTAATTTGAACAGCCTCATAATGTCCAGTTGTATCCGAACAAACCTCTTCATATGTAGGATTTTCTTTCGTACCACCTGTATAGCCTGAGACAACTTCAATGATTCCTGGCTGTGTATCAAACGGCTTTACCATACACCAGAAGCAGCCACCGGCGAAGGTTGCTTTTTCCACTTTTTCGTGTGTATTTTCCATGTACCCTCTTCCTTTCTCTATTTGCTTTATTTCATTATATCACTTCTGCCGTCTGTTCAAAAAAATCCGCTCATAGTATTTTCTTAATTGGAAACAGTAAAAAATAGGAGGTGTAAGAATGAGTAGTCCTTATTTATGTCCAAATTGTAAAACCAATCGTTCAAGATTCAATATTATTGAACAAGTACCTAAATCCGTTAAAATGGATCCCCAAAGTGGTGAAGTTATGGAAGAATACACAGAAAACCTTGACCCCTTCCATGTCCCATACCGTGGACCAGAAATCAAGGTACAATGCGGAGTCTGTGGACTGATCGAAGACGAACAATCCTTTATAAAAAGAGCCGAAAATTACAAAGGGTAAACACATCAAAGGGACGTTTCTCCTGGGTTTACGGTACTGACCGAACCAAGAGAAACGTCCCTTTTATTTAGTAGCCTTCTTGTTTGACATTAAAGAACCTCTTGATGATGGAGATTCGAAGTTCAATTAACGGCTGAGTAATCGCTCGTATTGTTTTCGTTGACAACAATAATGTTAAGATGAGTGATGCCATCACTAATATTGCAATATTTCCGGTATCGTTAATTACGTCAAGCCATTCGCTACTTCTGAAATATTTAATGACAAAGCCGTGCAACAAATAAACATATAATGTATGTGTACCCCAGCTAGTGAAGAAAAATTGTCTTTTCGGTAAAAGTGAGAAAAAGGCAACTGTCATAACAATTGAAACCAGGTAGACTGCTAAACGAATGAGTCCCCCAAGATTCTCCTGAGATAACGTCTCGTACGACTTTGAGCCAAGCAACCAACCGGTGTTGAAATCTGGCACGAAATAATAGCCGATTAATATAGCTAACAGCAAAATACCTGATCCCACTTGAACAGCCGGGCGTTTCAAAGCTGTGAAATGCTCTCTTTTACAATAAAAACCCAGTAAAAATAATGGGAAAAAGACAAATGTCCTTGATAAACTTAGATAATTTTCCACAAAAGGAATATATCCTACACCTATCCCCACTAAAACTGCGATAGTCAACGACCATTTCATCGGTAGTTTCGTGTACGCATACAGCATCACATTCCAACAGAATAAACTAATTAAAAACCAAAGGGACCACTGTGGATTAAATGGCTCAAATAAAAGTGATTGACCATTATATAGGTAGTAATAATAAATTGTATAGATAAGCTGAAAAATCAAATAGGGAATCAACAGTTTTTTTGCCGTCTTTTTAATATATCCTTCCTTCCTAAATCCCTTTGCAAAATATCCCGAAACTAATATAAAAGCAGGCATATGAAAGGAATATACGAAGTGATAAATTGTCATGATGATTTTATGATCATCTATAAAAGGCTGAATAAAATGCCCAAAGACAACAAGGAATATTAAGATAAACTTTGCGTTATCAAAATAATACTCTCGCTTGGTAGCCATCACAATACCTCCAAACTTTTGTTATTGTATTATAGCATCGCAAGGAGGAATTATATGCAAATGTCTTTGATTTGTAAACGTCTTTTTAATATTAATGGCCAGTTTGTAATTATACTGAAAAATCTTAATCAAAATGAAACAAACCTTTTGGGGCCTTTTTTCATGTGAAAGAATATCATCCTCTCGCTTATTTACAAGCTCTATAATCAAGTTGAGGTGATCGTAGTGATGTTTTTCGCGACTAGAAAAAATAATGAAGTGCTACACAAACTCATGGAGTACACAAATCAACAGGTAGTTATAAATTGGTATGAGGATGAACAATTAATTGAACGTAATGGGTTCTTTTTTTCTTGCTTACGAGTCGAGGATAATACTCTCCATTTCATAAAAGACAATGAAGTGAAACAAACGATATTATTAATGAACTATCAAACAATTGAGATCCTCCCCGATTTTCGTGACTTTTTTCAATTAATAAATGGAGCACACACCTTACATATTTATTTTCCTCACTAAAAATACTCAGGAGCTCTGAGTATTTTTTTAACTTCAAAATTATTTCACAAACCGAAAGTTTCGTTAATGAAAATAATCTGCAATTGTGGTACTATAAATCTATTAAAAAAACAAGTATATTTTTAGGAGATGGAAAAAATCATGCCGAATTGGCAACGAAATTTATGGGTTCTTTGGATTGGTGTCTTTTTTACCGCTTCGGGGTTTTCAATGGTTATCCCGTTTTTACCGATCTTTTTGTTAGAAATCGGGGTACATGACCACACTGAATTATGGTCAGGGCTAATCTATGGGGCCGCCTTTTTTGCAGGTGCATTTGCGACACCGTTTTGGGGAAGAGTTGCCGACAAATACGGACGTAAACCAATGATTGTAAGGGCTGGCTTTGCCCTTTTTCTCGTTTATACGTTAATGGCATTTGTTACAAATCCTTATCAAATCTTAGGCTTACGTATCATGCAAGGTTTATTGAGTGGGTTTATCCCAGGCTCGATTGCACTTGTCGGTACAAACACTCCAACAAAAAAAGTTGGGTATGCGCTCTCCATGATTTCATCGGCAGCAGCAACTGGGATGATTATAGGACCTCTCTTGGGTGGCGGTTTAGCTGAACTCTGGGGGAATCGCTGGGCCTTTGCAAGCGCGGGAATCATTGTCTTATTGGCAACCATGTTAATTATCTTTTTCGTAAAAGAAGAGAACTTCAAAGCGAACAAAGAAAAAGGTTCCGTTATCAAGGATTTTAAAATCGCAATCGACAATCGCCCTTTTTTCCTTGTATTGATTCTGACCTTAATGGTTAGCTGCTCTACAATGATTATAGACCCGATTCTACCACTATACATCGCCGATATCGCAAGTCACTCAAGTTATACAACATTACTGACCGGTTTTATAATTGCATTACCTGGTCTTGCGAGTGCATTGTTTGCACCTGTGTGGGGAAAATGGGCGGACAAGGTGGGGTTCAATAGGATTTTATTCATTGGGCTACTTGGAGCCGGAATTGGCACATTAGCTCAGATTGTCTTTACCCAAATCTGGGGCTTCTCAATTATTCGTTTCATCTATGGAGTCTTCTTCTGTGCGATCTTCCCTGCTTTAAATGGGCTTATTGTCAAAATTACGCCAGAAGATTTCCGCGGCAGAGCTTTCAGCCTAAGTCAAACTGCAAATCAAATTGGAGGTATGATTGGCCCGCTTATCGGAGGGGTTTTAGGTGGCCTATTTCCTACACAAATGCTTTTCACAGTGACAGGTATATTGCTCTTAGTTGCACTGGCTACAGCTTACTTAAATGGGGACCAACGAAAACACGTGTTGAAACGAGGGGTACTCGCTAAGAAATAAAATAGATTCATATAGACAAACGCTCAGAAGTCTCTGAGCGTTTCTTTTAACTTAATTGCTCGTGTAGCAACAAATGTTTTAATATACTTATCTAATAATCTTTTTCCACCAAAATCATCTTCATAAAAACCTGAAATAACAAACCCAGCATCAATTTGCCCTTGAATTTGGTCTTCCAAGGTGTGGGCAAATTCGATTGTTTGATTTGAATTGATATAATCTTGTACATCATCCTTTGGTAAATAATCCAGGGTTGAAGATGGTATAGGATGCTTAACATCTAGAATCCCTTTATTTTCTTGATTTTCATCAAAGATCCAGAGTAAAGGATTCGTAAACCCAGTAATCAAAATACCATTGTTTTTTAAAACTCTAGATGCTTCCTTCCAGACAGGGCGTACATCTTTAACAAATAAATTAGAAACAGGGTGTACGATTATATCAAAGTATTCATCTTCAAATTCACTAAGGTCTGACATGTCGCCTTGTACTGTTTTTAGCGCTAATCCTTCACGTTTTGCTACCTTTTCATCTTGTTCTAATTGTTTTTTAGATAGATCAAAAACGGTTACGTCTGCTCCAGCTGCGGCTAAAACGGGCCCTTGTTGTCCCCCACCTGAAGCTAAGCAAAGAATTTTCAATCCATCTAACGATTTCGGAAACCAGTGTCTAGGGACTGATTTTTCAGTTGTAACGGTGATTTCCCACTCGCCAGTTTTACTCTTTTCGATTACTTCACTACTCACAGATTGAGTATATCTAGAACCCTCTTCTACCTTCTTATCCCAAGCATTTCTGTTATGCCGAGCTATGTCCACTGTAATTCCTCCTTCCTCAAACAAGCATGAAGTAAAAAGGGCTTACTCCTACAAAAAATCAAACTAGGAATAAGCACCACAATAAATTTATCTCACTAAGCAAATACTTGGCTTGCCTTCAATAAATTTTCTCTTGCCTCTATATATTCGTGATGGAGTTTATCAACAAACTTACCAGCACTTGTCACCTCATTAATCGCACCTATGCCTTGACCACTTCCCCAAATATCCTTCCAAGCCTTTGATTTCCCTTCTCCACCAAAATTCATTTTTGAAGGGTCACTTTCAGGAAGATTGTCAGGATCTAAGCCTGCTGCACGAATGGATGGTGCTAGATAGTTTCCATGAACTCCCGTAAATAAATTACTGTACACAACGTCATCCGAATTACAATTAACGATGGCTTGCTTATAGTCTTCTGCTGCTCGTGCCTCATGTGTTGCTATAAATGGTGAACCGATATAGGCAAAATCTGCTCCCATAGCTTGAGCCGCTAATATGGACTTCCCAGTTGCAATGGATCCTGCTAAAGCTAATGGACCATCAAACCACTGACGTATTTCCTGAACTAAAGCAAATGGACTCTTGCTACCTGCATGCCCGCCTGCACCTGAAGCGACGGCAATTAGGCCATCTGCCCCCTTATCAATTGCCTTATGGGCAAACTTATTATTAATGATGTCATGTAAAACGATTCCTCCATAACTATGAGCTGCTACATTTACCTCTTCACGAGCCCCTAAGGAAGTGATAATAACCGGTACCTTGTATTTCACACATAGCTCCATGTCTTGTTCAAGCCGATTGTTTGACCTATGTACGATTTGATTAATAGCAAATGGAGCTGCCGGGCGGTCAGGATTTTTCGCATTGTAATCGGCTAGTGTCTCAGTTATCTCTGCCAACCATTCATCCAGTTGGGAGGCTGGTCTAGCGTTCAGTGCAGGCATCGACCCTACAATCCCTGCCTTACACTGTTCAATCACAAGCTTTGGATTACTAATGATAAACATGGGTGAACCGATAACAGGTATCCTTAAGGATTTCAGGATAGATGGAATATTCGACATATTTACTTCCTCCAATTTCAAAACATATTTACTTGCATAAAAAATAAATCATTCTGAATAAGAGAAGGACAGGCTGACTGTATTTAAATTTTGGAAATCGCTTTCAATCATCCTTCTATTTAGTAATACTATATTGATAGGGTTATAGTCAAATAATTCTCTAAAAATTTAAAATATCCTTTTCACACTAACCAATACCTTCTTTTTGGAATAATTTATCCTAAAAGGGATTTGATATGTTGAAGGTGAAAAAATGGATCTCAATTTAAAATTTTATATTCGGCAAGATGCGTTTATTTTAATTCCTGTTCTTTATTTCATTGGGCTTATCCTAAAAGATACTCCTTTCATTCCACAGTGGACCCACAGATGGATTCAATTAGGTTTCGCCACCATCGCCTGTCTTCTTTACTATGGCTTCATTATTCAATCCGTTGTACAAGCTATCCTTGTCACTGGTGCTACTATGATTTCTGAAGACCTCATCAAAAACACACTCCACGGGATCTCCTCAGTTAGGGATAAAAAGGATGAGTAATTAGCGAACCGCGGGGACTTTTTCAGGTCCCCAAAGGACGATTTTACTTGACTTTTTCCTTTTTTATCCAAAAATTATGCCTTATTGGTCTTTATGTTATGAGTTATTCCAAATTCGTCCAGAACTCTTGCCATATTTTATCTTTACGCTACACTTTTTCCAGTTTTATCTAATGCTAATACCATATTTCATCTTTTTGCCACGGCCTCTTCCAGTTTCATCCAAAACCAACACCTTATCCGGCCGTTATACTATGACTTTTTCCTTTTTTATCCATATCCCTTTCCATAAACAAGTTCTCCATTCCAAATAAAAAAGCGCTGATCCAAGACCAACGCTTCATAACCATTTTACTTCACATAATGCTTTTTGAAATCCGGGTGGATTGAAAATTTGTGACGTAGGTCAATTAGGTTTTTACCGAAGCTTTCTTCTAGAATATCACGATGCTTGTTTAACAGTTCCATCAAATATAAATCATGAATGATGACCTCCGTTATTGGCATGACTAGTCCAACATGCATCGTCCACGCTGCGCGACTATCTTTACCTAAAGACACGATTCCAGCTACGACCTCTGAATCATCACCACTGTATACGAGCCATCTACCGCCATATTCGTCCGTAATATCAAGGCTCATATCATGTAAATACACATTGGCAAAATCAGATTCAACCTCTCCGTACGCAATAATTGTTACATTTACACCCCTTTGGGCTGCTGCTCTTAAATCATTTGCTAATAACTCATACTCCTCTTTCCATACTTCTAACAAAATTCGTTTGTTAGCTGATTCGACACATGTCCGCACTTTATCCAGAATTTCTGTATCCCCTGTGATATTCCAAATATTTTCACGGTCATGAACCGAGCGCTCAAAGTTTTCGAAAAACTTCTCTGCCCTATCAAAATTTTCCTCTGCCTTCGTACGACGGTGTCGAATCAGTTCCTTCGCAGGTACCGGCGTGTATTGCGGGGTATTACCCGGACTAACCAATATATCCCCACGCATAACTAGATTGTCCAATACCTCATAAATTTTCGAACGAGGTACACCAGAATTTTTTGCTACCGCATAGCCTGTTAATGGTGATTCTTCCAGTAAGCTCAAATATGCCTTCGCCTCATACTCCGTAAAATGCAAATTTTTTAATGTATCAAAAATATTATCCAATTTCGTTCCTCCATAATAGTCGCTACCTTTGTAACTAATATATTAACAAAAAGTATTGATGCATTCCAATCATATCTGCTACAATATTTTTGAAAGTAGTTACTGTAGTAGTCACTAAAACCAACATGGAGGTCTACAGATAATGGATAACCTAATTGCCTACTTACCGATCGCAGCTATGATGGTTATAATTCCCGGGGTGGATACGATGTTAATCATCAAAAACACACTTACATACGGTCCAAAAGCTGGTCGCTATACCCTACTTGGAACGTCTATGGGACTCGCTTTTTGGACACTTATTGCCGTTCTTGGGTTATCCGTTGTAATTGCGAAGTCAGTATTTTTGTTTAGTTTTATTAAATATGCAGGTGCTGCCTTCTTAATCTATCTAGGAATAAAAAGCTTCTTCACCAAAAGCGCCTTGTCATTGAATGAGCTTCAAGAACAAGCTAAGAATCAAGTTACACCTACAAAAAAACATCATAAGGACTCATTTTTGCAAGGGTTGCTTAGTAACATACTTAATCCAAAGACCGTTCTCGTATACATCACAATCATGCCCCAGTTTATTGATTTGAACGAGAACATAAACCAACAATTAATCATAATGGGCCTTATTATGTCCATCCTTGCCATTGTCTGGTTTTTACTCCTCGTATCAATCCTTGATTACGCAAAAAAATGGTTCAACAATCCCAAATTCAATAAAGCATTCCAAAAATCCACCGGTTTAATCCTTGTCGGTTTTGGCATTAAAACCGGAATCTAATGCCTAACATAAATCCGTTCATCCATTGAACGGATCTTTTTCCTATTCAGGCATAACATGGTAACATAGATTCGTAATTAATTAGATTTAAAAGGTGATTATATTGTTTTTATTATGGCTACTGCTCATATTAATCGGATTTATCTACATAAAACACACCAATTTTTTCGTTAAAACTTCAACTTTAGCCGCGGTAATGGCGATTGGAATTATGACACGTGGGGTTTTATCCAACTATTTCACAACAGGCTTTGATGTTTATGGTGAAATTATAGTGATGATCAATATTACACTATGGTTGTCATTTCTTTTTTCTTTAGGAATGACCATTTGGAAGGGAAAATTCAGGGAGATCCATCTCCAAAATCCTATCAATCGATTTGGGATTGGAACATGGGTGGCCGCTTCCTCCATTTCTGGAATTTTACTTTACATTTATAATGATTGGTTTATTCCCGCGATGCTCATCTCACTTGTGAACTTCGGCTTCTGGCTATTTTATATCATTATATCGATAGTAGCCTTTTTCGAAATCCATAAAACCAGCTCCTACCATAAGGTTCACGGGATTGTATTATTAACCACTGTTAGTACACAGTCTATAATACTTTTATTAAACACCATATATCCTGAAGTTCCAACCTACTTGAACACAAGCTTGCTTATGATCGGTTTCCTTTTCTATTGTGTTGGGGTTTATTTTATCGGTAAAAGATACATCCGAAAAGGCTGGTCCATCAAGGATGACTGGAATAACACAAACTGTATTCTCCACGGGGCCTTGTCCATTTCTGGAATTGCCTGTATTGTATCCGGAAATGTCGATCCTACTATCATCGTCACGGTCTGGATGATTGTCTTTGCTATTTACTTACTTGTTGAGACAATTGAGATCATCCGGCTTTATTCACGACTTAAACATTTTGGAATAAAAAAAGGAATATTTATTTACGATGTCACCCAGTGGAGCCGGATATTTACCTTTGCCATGTTTGATACATTTACATTCCGTCTCCAAACAGATATCGCCATTATTTTACACATCCGGCATTTTGTCCTATCTTTTGGGATTTGGCTCATTTTAACGCTAATCGTGTTTGAGATTTTTCTAATAAGTATAAGGTATATAATGCAGCTTCACCAAGCTACGTATAAAAGCTCCGTATCGGACATCTCGATTTAATCCCAAGCCCACACCGCACACTGTCACCTTACATATATATAAAAGGTGACAAAGGTGAGGTGATAAAATGACAGAGAAAGGATTTAATATACTAATATCCGTAATCATCGGGTTCCTTTTAAGCTGTGCGGTGTTTTTCTATATAACTGAAGACAAAACAAAACCCGTAACATCAAACCCAACGACCGAAGCACCGACAACTCCCCCTCCTTCCAATACTGATAAGAAAAAACCACCACCGGCTGAAAGGCAAGAACAACAAAATCAAGAAAAGAATAATGAAACTGAAAAGCAAACAGATTCAGAAAAACAAAGTGAAAAAGATAAGCAAAAAGAAGAAGATAAACAAAAAGAACAAGAAGAACAAAACAACAATGAAAAAGCAAAGCCTAGCGATGAACTCCCAGTGATTGTTTGGGGAATTGATTCAGCAAGTGAAACGACAAAAGATTTTTATGCTTGTGTAAAAGAGAATTTTGGTGACCCAGTTGTATTTGGTCGTTATCTTGGCGAGCGCGAAGGAATCTCAGTAGGTCTTACAGCAGAACAAGTGGAGATTATCCATGCTGAAGGCGATTTTATCTTACCAATCTACAATCATTTTAATGAAGCAACAGGTTATGACAATGGGGTCGCGCATGCAAAGGAAGCAATTAAACTAGCAGGTGAAATTGGTATCCCAAAAGGAGTTGCTATATTTGCTGACATTGAACCAACCTACCCAGTTGATTCAGAGTTTATTAAAGGATGGTTTGAAACAATTGAAGGCTCACCGTATAAATCTGGGATTTATGGCGTATTTGACCCTGAACAAGCTTTGTTTAAAGCCTATCAAGAGGCCGGAAAAAGCAACGGCGCCATCCTTGAACAGAACTATATTTGGACGGCTGCCCCTAGTGTAGGAATAACAGTAGAAGCCAAATCACCAAAATATAATCCGAGTGCTCCAGAAGGCTCACTTGCATGGGGCTGGCAATATGGCTTAGACTCCGAAACTTGTAACATCGACACAAATCTATTCAAACGTGAACTCGTCGATGTCTTGTGGAGACCTTAAATTAGAAGATTCAAAGCATAAAAAAAGAAGCATGAGTTTTCCTCTTATGCTTCTTTTCAATTATCAGCTATTCGATTGCTGCATATAAACTTCTTCATACGGCTGAACGATGACAAAGCCATCACCTTCAAATCTCATTTGAATCGATTCCCCACTTCCACGGCCAACAAATGTTTTAAACGAAATATCCGTTTGGAACTCAGGGTGAAGATTTCCGGACCAAGCAACTGTTGCATTCGGATCTGTGATAACTGGTTTTCCTGGCGTTACCCGCAATGTAAGTGGCTCATAATGAGTCGTAATCGCAAGCATTCCACTCCCCTCACAGCGAACATTGAATAATCCACCAGCCATCATACCCGCAACCCGCTTCATAAGCTTTATTTCATGCTTCAAGGATGGTTCAAAGGCAAGAAGATCATTCCCATTTACATAGATTGATTCGTTCTGTAGCTGCAGAATGATAATTTTTTTCCCGCTGTCGGCCAAGTACAGTTTCCCTTGCCCATTTGCTTTCATTAACGACGCCCCTTCTCCTGTTAACGCTTTCTTAAACATGCTCCCAAGGCCATGCTCCAGGATTCCTTCTCTTTCATACTTGATTTTTCCATTATAGGCAACCATTGACCCCGCTTTTGCCCAAATCATCCCATTCAAATTGACTTCAAGCATTCTAGGAGTCTCTAACTCAAACAATCCCTCACCTTTGTCTTCTTGCTCTGTGTTTTTTATAAACTCTGAAATTGAATATTTGCTCATATCCCCCACATCCTTTCGTTAGTTTGTTATACGTATAGCCTAGTAAAAAGGTTTCAGATTGTTAAGGTTTTGTAAATTTCCATTTTTGACTTTAGGTATCCTCTTTTACATGCTATAATTTCGATATCGATTTCCGATATTGGTTTTCTATATCAACAGGATTGGTGGTAAATATAGTGGAAGATAAAATATTGAGGAAGCTTTTTCTTGGATTCATCCAGATTCATATTTTACACCATGCAAAAGAACACCCTATTTTTGGAGCATGGATGCTCGAGGAACTTAGAGAGCATGGATATGTCATAAGTTCGGGTACACTCTACCCGATCCTCCACAGCATGGAGTCAGATGGTCTATTAGAAAAAGAAGAAAAAAATGTAGAAGGAAAAATTAGAAAGTATTATACCACAACCGATAAAGGAAATTCCGTTCTTATCGAAGCTCGGAACAAAGCTTATGAGCTTTTTAAAGAAATTAAGGATTAGTTGAGGGGGAAAACATGAAAAATTTACTTGAAATTCTTGTTGTATCAACAAGACTCGGTTTGACATCTTTTGGGGGACCTGTGGCACACTTAGGTTATTTTCACGAAGAATATATCCGTCGCCGTAAATGGATGGATGAAAAGACCTATGCAGACCTAGTTGCTTTGTGTCAGTTTTTGCCTGGCCCTGCTAGTAGCCAAGTCGGAATTGGTATTGGTGTGATGCGTGCAGGAGTACTCGGTGGAATTGTTTCATTCCTAGGGTTCACTCTCCCGTCTGTCATTGCACTCATTCTATTTGCGGTAATCCTACAAGGGTTGGATATCGGAACTGCTGGCTGGATTCATGGATTAAAATTGGTGGCCGTAGCCGTTGTGGCACATGCAATTCTTGGAATGGCACAAAAACTCACGCCAGATTTAAAGAGAAAATCACTTGCACTTTTTGCTTTAGTTGGAACTTTACTATGGCAGACTGCCTTTACACAGATAGGCGTTATTCTCATAGCAGCCATTTTAGGATTTATCTTATTTAAAAATCAAACAGATAGCGAGACTACCAATTTACAGTTCCCAATATCTCGTAAATTCGCAGCTTTCTGTTTGACATTGTTTTTCGGTTTGCTCATTCTTTTACCGATTTTAAGAGAAGTTACTTCTTTGGAATGGATTGCAATGTTTGATAGCTTTTACCGATCAGGTTCGCTTGTTTTCGGTGGCGGGCATGTTGTATTACCATTGTTAGAACGTGAATTTGTTCCAACAGGATGGTTAAATGAAGAAGCATTCCTTGCTGGATATGGAGCAGCACAAGCCGTTCCCGGACCACTGTTTACATTTGCTGCCTATCTTGGTGCTGTGATAAATGGATGGCAAGGTGGACTACTTGCAACGGTGGCTATTTTTCTACCAGCTTTTCTACTCATTTTAGGAACATTACCGTTCTGGGATTCTTTACGCCGCAACCCTAAAATTAAAGGAGCACTTATGGGAGTTAACGCAGCAGTGGTTGGAATATTGATTTCTGCTTTCTATCACCCGATTTGGACCAGCACTGTGTTTGCACCCATCGATTTTGCATTCGCAGCCATTTTGTTCAGCATGCTTGTTTATTGGAAACTACCACCTTGGATTGTAGTGGTGACAGGTGCAATTGGCGGTGCGATTATTAGTTTATTTTAGACTACCAGTTTGGTAGTCTTTTTTTAAATCTTACATTCGGCTTGTAAATCAAATTCACCTATTCTTCCTCATCTTCTCTAAACAACTCGTCCAAATACCGTTCTCTCCGATTTAAAAATCCCATCGTGATCTGATAATGCTCAGTTTCTTCATATTCGATTTGCTCAATTGGTGTTGCATCAAAATTATAAATCTGAGCCCCCGGATATCCCAGTAATATCGGTGAATGGGTTGCAATTATGAATTGTGCATCTCCACCTTTTGCTAGATCATGTATCACACGTAAAAAGGCAAGCTGCCTCGCTGGAGATAATGCAGCCTCAGGCTCATCCAAAAGATAAATACTTCGATCACCAAACCGATTTAAAAATAGAGATAAAAACGACTCACCATGGGATTGCTGATGCAAGGACTTTCCCCCATATCCTTCATAGTTAAAAGTAGGATCCTCCTCGGCCAATTGATCCAAATAAGAGGCAAAGTGGAAAAAGCTTTCTGCTCGTAAAAAGAAGCCCTGATTGATCTTTGGCATCCATGAGAGTCGAATATACTCACTTAAGGCTGGGGTCGCATCTTCAAAATTGTAGGAATTATTTCTTCCACCTCCCCCACTATTAAACCCACACTGGTGAGCAATTGCCTCAAGCAAAGTGGACTTTCCCGACCCATTTTCACCTACAAAAAACGTAACAGGTTCATAAAAATCAAGTTGTTCGAGACCTCTAATACTTGGTATCGAAAAAGGATATTCCCGCTCATTATGTATTTTTTCCGATATTAATTTTACACTCCTTAAAAACAAAACAAATCACCACACTCACGTAATACAACCATTTTAACACTTTCGCTTTGTTCTTCCACCCATTACGAATCAAATTGGATGTTTCTGTCTTGATAATATCTTTCATACATGATAAGATTCTAAAAATTTATCTTTTTTGGGAGGCCTGAAAATGAGATATGTTACGTTAACGGAAGTTTATAATCATAGGATTGCACAAAAATACCTGTCTCGTTCTGGGAAGGCTCACGCCATTGCTTGTGCTTACCATGCATTCAAAATGGCCAAGCAGCAAAATGTTTCTGTAGATCTTGCTACAAAGGCAGCTTTGCTACATGATATGGGGCATTATACATGGTATAAGAATGGAAAATGGGATTATAGCATGTACAAGGAAAATGACATTCATGCCATTAAAGGGGCAGAACGTGCTCATAAATTATTGATTCGTTTAGGTGAAAATCCGAAGTATGCCAAAGAAATTGCGTATGCGATACTATTCCACACGGACTCCTATATCGAAGAAGGTTTCATCAAGCGTACGCCACTCCAAGCCATCACAAAACTTGCGGATGAACTCGATGAAGAAGAAGGTGGTCTTCACCACTATCGTGATATTGACGAGGACAAAGCGAAGAGAATGATTGAGAGATTAGATGCCTTAGTTGAAGAAGAATTGGACAAACACCAATAAATACAAGTCAAAATAAAAAGCCCAAGAGAAAATGTTTTTTTCAGCTTTCTCCTGGACCTCGTTACATTCTTATATAGCCCAATCACCTTTTCGGAAAATCGGAACGATTGTACCATCTTGTTTAATGCCATCTATATCCATATCACTTGAACCAATCATAAAATCGACATGCACAGTTGAAACATTTAAGCCACTTTCTTTTAGTTCGTCTTCATTCATTTTCGTGCCACCTTGAAGATTTGTAGGGTACGCTGCACCAATCGCAAGGTGATTTGACGCATTTTCATCGAATAACGTATTAAAGAAAGTAATACCTGACTGAGAAATCGGTGATGGATCTGGTACTAATGCAACCTCTCCTAGACCTGTTCCACCCTCATTATCAAATACGAGCTTCTTCATAATTTCATCTCCCGTTTCTGCGGAGATGTCGACGATTTTACCATCTTTAAAATGAACCACAATACCTTCAATTAAAGTGCCTGCATAGCTTAATGGTTTTGTGCTTCGAACTACACCGTCCATACGGCGTGTATCTGGAGCCGTGTACACCTCTTCAGTAGGCATATTTGCGATAAATTCTTCTTCTTTTGGATTATAGCTTCTAGCGCTTTCCCAAATATGATTCTTTGGCAAACCAAGTTTTAAATCCGTACCTGGTGCTCGATAGTGCAACGAATCAATTTGGATTTCATTTAACTTGGCTGCCTTTTCATTCAAGTTTTTTGTATGCTCATCCCATGCAGCAACAGGGTCTTCCTCATACACTCGGCAAGTTTTGAAAATTTGATCCCAAAGTGCATCCACCTTTTCCTCAGTTGTTGAAAGGTCCGGGAATACTTTAGCCGCCCACCCTGCTCCAGCAGCAGCTGCAACTGTCCATTTTAATTCATTGTTTTGGGTTGCGACCCGTTGTACTTTGAATGCTTTCGCAGCTTTGTTTTGATAAGCAGAGATTTTTGCAGGTTCAACCCCACTTAGAAAGCCTGGATCACTTGAGACGATTGAAAGTCGGCATACCTTATGATTGAGAACATGATCATCTGATTCTTGAATTTCGTATTCAGGAATATCAGTCAATACCTCTTGCGGCTGGTGCAGATAGTGTTCTTTTGTAATTTCATCGTCAGACCACTTTACAATAACCTTTTCAGCCCCTAATTCGTATGCCTCTTTTGTCACAAGGCGAGCAAGTGGAGCCTGATCTACCGTGATTGTCATCTTAACCCAATCACCTTTTTGTACATTTAGTCCGTTAGCTACTAAAAGCTTCGCATACTTTTTCAAGTTCTCCTCAAAATGTGGTAGAGCCATCTTATTACCCCCAATAAATTATGTATATCATTATACTAGCATAACACAAATTGGATTTCCTAATGAATCAAAGAACCTCTAAGCGTAGATATACCATTTTCCAAATATCCCTTCAAACAGGCGAGCATATACATCCACCCCTCTTTTTGACCTAAAAGAATGTTTACGATTTCAGGGTCGTTGGTGTTAAAACCTGATTCGGTTACCTCTAACACTGTGCTTCCATTTTTCTCTTCCACAAGTAAAAACGTAACTGTCGTTTCATACTCACCTTCTCCCCATTTGTACACAATCCTTTTATCTTGTTCTACCTCTACTACTTTTATTGTTAATTCTGCATTATATTCCTGATAAAGCCATGTAATTTTCTTTCCTTCTTCCAATCGACCTGAACTATTTGAAAACCAATAGTTCCCGATTTTTTCTGGATCTACTAAAGCTTCAAACACCTCACTTGTCGACTTATCAATACGCATTTTTGATGTTATCTCAGAAATCATAAAACAGCTCACCTTTCATAAAAATACCTCTGTAACTAATATTATATCCATACTACTTCCACAAAAAAATGCTCCACTCCTTTATAAAAGTAAAAAAAGAGCAAATCAACATCGATTTGCTCTTACCTTGTTACAACGTTATTTATTTCTTTTTAAACTCGATTCAAATAAATCAATGATTTCTAAAAACCTTTCCGCTTCTCTAAATGTGTGATCAGCCAACAAAGGATGAATATTACTTTTTATGCGACAAGCCTCAATTAGCTCCCTCGCTGTTTTCTTAAAATCTCTTAATGAAGCAACTGATACCCTATTTTGATCTAAAAACTGAGTTAAAATTGGTTTTGTTTCCGACTGTGGTCGCATTGAATCTAAATCAATTGCTTGGAATAACAATTGATCGAAGTCATGGCTGAACTCTCTGGCCTGGTCAACAAGCTTTCTTTCCGAAGGATCCAACAAATGTCCGATAAATTTTGCATGATCAGCCATGATTCTAAGGAAGAAAACATTTTCCTGAATAACAGCTTCTGGTTTTGGTGCAAGAATTCCTTGATTAAGTTCCTTTAACCGATTAGCAAAATAGGCTGCTTCCCTACTAATATGGTCAACTAACAAAGGGTAATTGTTTGTTCTAATCTCACAACGTAAAGTTAGCCCTAATACCTTTCTTTTATATGCCCATATTGAAGCTGCAGCTTGGTACACTTCATTATTAAACGCTTTGACTTGCCGTAATTCCGAATTAACCGAAAACCGAGCTAGCTTTTCCTCAATTCTTTCAAACACTGTAATAAAATTCTTTGCTTCATTAATTAATTGTTGTTGTTCATACGTAAAACCCAAACTCAAAAACAAAGCGTGCTCCTTCATTATTCTAGACCAAAATCGAATCTCATCTAATGACCTCGTAACTATTGGATCGGCCATCCCCCACCCTCCCTTATTCATACCCTTCCTTTACATAGATATGATGTTACGGATTGTACTCATTCAAGTATAAAAATATAAAAAAAAGCAAACCAATCATTGGTTTGCTTACTAGTCTATTGGAACTTGCAACTTGAACCGTAACTCGTCCTTGCTTAGATTAAAGGTTTCGACTGCTACCTTCATATCGCTCTTCATTTTCATTTCGGACAAATAGACATAAATATCTTGTTTTTTGGAATCAATTTGAACCCATTCTGGAAGATTATAATAGTCGTTAATATACCTAAGTACAAAGGAAACGGGAAGGCTCACTTGACCCACGGTAAAGGCCTCCTGTTGTAGAAGTAAATCCCCATTTTCAATTACCTCAGGCTTAAATGTCATAACCATATCAATTTCTTTCCCGAATACAGTAATCGTTCCAAGAAGCATCACCCGCTCCGTTAACAAAACCTTATAATTTAGAGGATTATCCTTTGCTTCTTTTTTCAAAAAGTTATTGATTACTCTCGTTAAATCCTCTTTATTCGTTTCGACTGACAGATTTACATCATTCGAGGATACGACATTTTCCTTCGGGGCCACTTCTTTATTTGGTGCGAAAAGCAAACCGAAAAAGATAAGCACACACACGAGATTAACCGCTAACAGTGTGAGAAAAAGAAACTTCCATTTATTTTTTACCTTCATCAAAGACCCCCTCTACGAAGGAAATCACTCATTTATGATTGCTTCAAAAATCCTCTTACTCATTATTTCATACCCTTTTGCGTTTGGATGAAACTCATCTTCTGATAAAAGATTATCACTCGTTTGACTGAAAACATCGTCTACGACTACAAATTTAGTATGGTCAAATGTTGAAAGAATTCTTTCACTACCTTCGTTCCAATTGTCTACAATTGTATTAATTTCCGTAGAAAGGTCAATAAACCAACCAAACGGATTGTACAGCCCAACCAGTACGATTTCGGCTTCACTATTATGGTTTCTAATATTTTCGAGGACTTTTTGTAAACGGACCTCATATTTAGCCTGTTCTTTTTCAAACACATGTAATGATAAATCAAAAAGGTTCTCTTTCACAATTTTCATTATATCATTTCCACCTATGGTAATGATAATGATGTCAGCATCCGCAATTCCTTCTTGTACTTCCTCATTCTGCAATCGATTTAGAAGGTCAGTTGTTTTATGACCTTTCACACCAAAATTCTGAAGAGTAACCGATTTTACATCTTTTTCATTAAGAAGCTTTTCCTCCAGCAATGAAGTATAGCCCCCCTGCTTTGTTTCATCACCGACACCCCTTGTTAATGAATCGCCGATTGATGCAATACGAAGTTCTCTAGGGATAAAATCATCCGGTACTTCACTCTTTGGAGTTAGGCCTGTATCATGTTCGCTGGTGGCTGTACCTGTCGTTGTTGCAGCTATTCCACCTGAACAACCACTTAATAATAAACTAGTGATAATAATGGATAATATCGGATTTTTCAACTTGCTCACCACATTTCTTTCGGAGACTGTTGTCTACAAGTTTAGTATTATAGCATACGTAAAAAAACCTTCAAGGATTCATGTTTCATTGAAATATCTTCTATTCAAAGTAATAATTCCAATCTTCATAAAAGTTTGGCCAATTCATTAAATAGATGATGAAAAAAGACGTCTATTTGGACGTCTTCGCTTTAAATTGCTTGTTGTTCCGCTGCATCTTTTGTTCCGAGCGTTAGCGTGTGAATGGTAATTTCAGGGTTACTTCGAACACGAATATTAACCCCTGTTTGTCCTAATCCCTCGTTAATATAAAACGGTTTTCCATCATGTGTATGAAAACCTTTTATCATCTTCATTCTAACAAGTTTCCCCATTTTCACCAAATGATACGGCTTCGGGTAACAAATTTGTCCACCATGAAAATGGCCGGATAAGAGATAATCAAAATGATACCCCTTCATTTGCAAGACAAGGTTTGGGTCGTGAGTTAACACAAGATTATACCCCGCTTTTAATGATGAATAAGACTCTACTAGACTACTCCGTTTCGAACTAAAGTCATCAATCCCAATCAAATTCAATCGATGACCATGAATAAGAAGTGACTCATTTTCATTTTGAAACGTTCTCACCCCATGGTCCTCTAACAACTGTTTTAGTTTTTCAAAGTTTTTCTTTCGTAAAAAATAATCATGATTTCCAAACACAGCATAAATACCTTGTGAAGGTGCAATCTTATTTAGTATGTCTAGATACGGAACGAGTTTTGGAATACTGCGTTGACGATCCAAGAAGTCACCAGTTATGGCTATTAGGTCAATTTTTTCATGTTTCACTTGTCGGTATAATTCTTCAGGAGTAATCGATAGATTTTCAAGATGTAAGTCTGATAGGTGGAGAACATTCACTTGTGTTGGGTTTACATATTGTTGTTCTGGGTTTACAGAAATTTTGTTAACAATCACTTTATACGTATTTTTATTAGCTTTTCTAAGAAAATAGTAAACGAGTAAGATTGCGATAAGAGCAATAAAGATTTTCACAAAAAAACACCACCTTTTCTCCTTCCATTATAGATAATAGAATTCGAAAAAAGCAGTGGTAATGAATGGATACCTATCGATACAAATCAAATATGCCTCACACAAATTTTTATACTATTCTACATTCATCCCGCTTATGGAGTTGGAGACCCTTCTGAATAAAGTTTAAACAATGTATTTTTAGACATAAATAAATACATTGGATGTCTGCGGATACTTTGCGCTGACATATTTGAAACTGCCATACCATACAAGGGAAGAAATACAATTAATTTAAACCACAGATAGACTTTGTTCGATATCGCTACTGTTTCAAAGCCTAGTCGATTGCTACCTTTATTTAATGCTGTAATACCAATTAGTCCTTTTATCTCATTCCTTTTTGGGTGGTTTTGTAAATACCCGGCAACTCCTGGCAATGCCTGTTTCACTTGCTTGTAAATCATTCTAGCCTTAGATGTTTCTCCTTGAAGTCCAATCAATTCTCTAAGCAAAATCACATTATGCAAATGAATTTTTATTAATAAATCATTTTTCTTAATTTCGGTTCCATCAGCAAGAACGCATGAACGTCCTTTATATTTTGTTACTTTAACCCGCAAAATCTCTTTATCCTCTACATATGTAAGTCTTGTAAGTCCATAATAAATCGGATCAAGAATTGTCCAAATGGTAATCACGCACAACTTCATTTTTGCGAGCATGGATGCATCCCCTTAACAATCATTTACAATTTCATTTTCTCTATTTTCGTTGAAAATTATTTTGGAAAAGTAAGGCAAGATAAAAGTAGGCCATTTTAAAAAAACTATGTACATTCAATTATATTTGAAAGGAAGTCATTTAAATGGAAAAAGATCATGAAAAACAACAGGATTCAAAACAAGAATTCCCTGAACAAATCTCAAGTGGCTGTATGACCTTCACCAGTCACGAACTGTTCTGGAAAGAGCTTGAAACCATCGTTGTTGACGGAGTCGAGTCTGCGGAAGACTGAGGGCGTAAGCAAAAAGGACTCCGAGCCAGGAGTCCTTGTTCAATCAAACTATTGTACTTTTTTGATGTCTGCAATAATTTCTTCATATGGAGTATCTGAAACTCCATCGTAATCCTTTAACACTGTTCCATTTTGGTCTACTAAATAGAACTTAGTCATATGCACCACCTGGTCTTCACCTTCTGGTTTTGCGACTAAGGCTGCAAAGCTGTCTTTTGCAAAAACTGTGATTTCATTTAATGTATATCCAGTTAACAAATGCCAGTTTGATAAATCATCCGAATAGCCTTCTGCATATTCCTTCAGCATTTCAGGCGTATCAACTTCTGGGTCAACTGAAAAGGAAACAAATTCAACATCTAGCCCCTCTTCTTTAACCATTCCTTGAAGTTTTGCCATATGTGCAGTCATTGGTGGACAAACTGTGTCACACTGTGTAAAGATCATATCCGCTATCCATACTTTTCCTTCTAAATCTTTAAGGCTAAAATCTTCGCCATTTTGATTTACATAGGAGAAATCGGAAACCTCATAATTCAAGGGATTTGAGATACCATTATTTCCACACGCTGCTAAAATAAAAATAAGGGCGATCATAACAAAAAATTTTATTCTTTTCACGTTTTCACCTACATTCGTCATTTTTCCATTCAATATCTCATTTTAAAGAATATATGACAAACTTACAACAAAATAGCTGTGAACAATTTTCGAACATATCAAACAGCTTGTCATCATAAAATGGACAAGGAGAGTGAGTTTTGGGAGGTTAACGGTTATGAGGTTTTATTTTACTGGTTGGAGAGGTTTTTATTCAAATGCCTAAAATTATTATTACCTACATATGTATTGTAATCGGCGCATTTCTACAGGGGCTCGGTATGTCCTTATTTTTATTTCCTCATAATATTCCTTCCGGTGGTGCTGCGGGGCTTGCGATACTAATGAATCATTGGGTCGATTTGCCTTTAGGCATATCCCTTTGGATTGTCAATTTCTCCTTTTTAATTCTTGCTTTAAAATACTTTGGGTTTTCATGGACGGTAAAAACGATGATTGCCGTGACGATCACTTCGGTGACAGTGAGTTATGTATCTACGCTTGGATCATTCTTAACCCCTTTCTTCTGGCTTGACCTATTAAGTGGGGCAGTGATTTTTGGTATTGGTGTCGGACTTTTAATCCGAAGTGGTTCATCCAGTGGCGGAATGGTGATCCCAACATTAATGATTGCACAATACAATGATTGGTCTCCTGGTAAAGTCATGCTTTGGCTAAATTTTTTCATTTTCTTATTAACAGCAACAGTAATCGATATCCCAATCGTTTTTTATGCGATTATATGCCAAACAGTATCAACAAATATCATTGACTTAATCTATCATCTTAGAGCTCCTTCTTTTATCAATACACCATCAATGGGTTGGCGAAAAAAATGAAGTAAGAAAGCCAAATGTACTTTCTTACTTCAACAGAATTTCCCTATCTTTTAAATAGTTAATAATCGTTCCAACTGATTGTGAAATGGCTAATTTATCTGTCTCTATAATCAACTCTGGATGATTGGGTTCTTCGTATGGAGAGCTTATTCCGGTAAATTCGGATATCTCTCCATTCCTTGCTTTTTGATATAAACCCTTTGGATCACGATTTTCACAAATAGAGATCGGACATTTCACATAAACCTCGATAAATTCTCCGTCAGGAAACAAGGCTCTCACCTGATCGCGATCCTCTCGAAACGGTGAAATGAATGCTGTTGAAACGATTTGCCCACTATCAACAAATAGCTTTGATACCTCACCTATCCTACGTATATTTTCTTTCCTATCCTCTTTGCTAAATCCCAGTCCGGCGTTTAATCCATGACGAATATTGTCACCATCAAGGACGTAGCTTTGTACATTTAGTGAGAAAAGCTCTTTGTCGAGGGCATTTGCTAATGATGATTTACCTGAACCTGATAGTCCAGTAAACCAAATTACACAGCTTTTATGTTGATTTTTTTGTTGTCGCTCATTCTTCGTGATCGTTGATTGATGCCATATAATATATTGTTCTTCGCCCATATTCCCCACCTTAAATCTTTGAGTATTGTTCTACCATTCCTCTAATGAGGACCTCGACTACTTCTGGTCTACTAAATTCTTTTGGTGGTTTTTTACCCGCTTTAAGCATTTCACGTACCTTTGTGCCCGATAAAATGACATGGTCTTCTTTACTATGAGGACATGTTTTTGCGGACGCCATATTCCCACATTTTCTACAGAAAAAACTATGCTCAAAAAACAATGGCAAAATTCCTAACTCATCTTCTGTAAAATGACTAAAAATAGTTTGTGAATCATACGTTCCGTAGTAATTTCCCACTCCTGCATGATCCCGACCGACTATAAAGTGAGTGCAGCCATAATTTTTCCGAACTAAAGCATGGAAAATCGCTTCTCTTGGACCTGCATAACGCATCGCAGCCGGAAATACTGATAAAAACACTCTGTTCTTCGGATAATATTTTTCTAGGAGAACCATATAACTTTCCATTCTGATATCACTTGGAATATCGTCCGACTTCGTTTCCCCGACTAAGGGATTCAAGAATAATCCGTCTACAACTTCTAATGCAGATTTTTGAATATATTCATGTGCCCGGTGTACTGGATTACGTGTTTGAAATCCGACTACTTTCTTCCAACCAAGATGTTCAAACACCGCTCTTGTTTCGATTGGGTCCAAGTAAAATGTTTCAAACTTTTCCTTTTTTGGACGCTTTATCATATGAATCGGACCGGCAATATAAACACTTGACCTTTCATACAAACGTTTAACACCCGGATGTGCATTTTCCGTCGTTCGATACACCTTAAAAGCTTCAACTTCTTTATTTGTCACATATTTTTCGGTCACTTCTATGACCCCATAAACCTCATTATTTTGCACTAATCGAACCTTTTCACCGATTGAAATCTTTTTTGCCGTTGCCTTATCTACCGCCAATGTGATAGGAATAGACCATGGCAAACCATTTGCAAGTCTCATTGAGTAGAGAATCGACTCATAGTCTTCTTTACCTACAAATCCCTCAAGCGGACTATATGCCCCAACTGCTATTAATTCCAAATCACTTAACTCCATGTTGCTCAGTTCAATTTGTTTATCGATTTCTTCAACGTTTAAAGTTGGATTGAAACGATTTACCAGCGAACCGCCATGCGGTGTACTTAATGACACTTTAAAAACCTCCATTACCTATTTCGTTATTTCACATGTAAACCGCATTCTGTCTTATCAGAATTGGCCCATCTTCCTGAACGCAAATCTCCATTCAATACTTGATTTGTACAAGGTGCACACCCAATACTTGGATAATCTTTGTCATGTAACTCATTGTAGGGTAGATTGTTCAACTTGATATAGGTCCAAACATCGTCCCAAGTCCAATGAATAAGCGGACAGATTTTTATGTTCTTAAATTTTTCATCCTTGTTCAGGTATTCCGTATTTTTGCGGGTTGGACCCTGCTCCCTCCGCAGTCCTGAAATCCAAGCCTTGGTAGATGTTAAAACTTCATGTAGAGGTTCAATTTTTCGAATCTGACAGCATAAATTAGGATTCGTTTTCCATAGATCATCCCCATGCTCTTTTGCCTGCTCCGCTAAATTTAGGGCCGGTTTTTTTAGTTCAATAGTGAGAGTTGGATACTTTTCTTTGATCTTATCAATGAGTTCATAGGTTTCTCTGAAATGAAGTCCTGTATCTAAAAAGACAATTCTTGCCTCCTTGTTAACCTTATAAATCAAGTCAATGAGGACCATACCCTCAGCTCCAAAGCTACATGCGTAGACAATGTCTTCTGCTGCATACGTTCGATAAGCCCATTTTAAAATGTCGTAATAATCTTTGTTGTTGTTTACAACGTCCTTTACACTTTCCTCATTCCAATTTTCATATGTGATGCCGCCCAATCTTGTGTTCCTCCTCTCGGACCTTGATCGTTAGCAACTGATTGTTTTTTATCTCTAGCTGATTCATGTTATTAATGGTTCCGAATTTTTGATAGGAAACACATGCTCGAATCCAGGAACCATGACCAAATACTAAAATCGACTCAAAATCCTTGTATTTTTGTAAAAATGAGTGCACCCTCTTCTCCAGGTTCGAAATCTTTTCCCCAAGCATAATTTTACCTGGACGTGTAAACCACTCATTTTTATACGTTTCGATGAGAAGTTTCTTTTCTTTCCCTTCGAATTCTCCAAAATTAAGCTCATTTAATAGTGGCTCTATTTCAAAACTCTCATACCCATAGCCCTTTGCTGTTTGTTGGGTGCGAGTCAATTCACTCGTTAAAATCAATGAGTATGTTGGTTTTAACAATTCTTTATTGTTTTCAATTGCCTTTTTGTTTGCGTCAGTTAGCTCTAAAATGGGAATATCCTTGCTCCCTTGGAGAACTCCTTTTTCGTTCCATTCAGTTGGAAGATGCCTGATTAAGGTAAGTTCCATGTCTTCTCCCCCAGGAAAAATGTTTCGCTTCGTAGTCCGAGTCTTTGTGATTCTAAAACGAGTACATCTTGTAATTTCACATTTCCGAGGTTGACATTCGCTCCAAACTGGTTAATAAAAAACATTTGTTGCTTAGGAGTCGGTGCTTCAAATATCACCTTATTTACGTCAATATTTTGGGAAATTTGATTAATTAAATCCATGTTGACGTTGCCTGAACGATTGTAAATACCTGCTGTCCCTGAGTCTCTCCCCTCAGTTATGACATATTTACAACCCGTTGCCAGCAGTAAATTAATCTCATGTTCCCACTCAGATAAGGGCATTTCTTTATCTTGATCTTTTGAACCAACCTCTGCAATGACATTAAAATGTTGTTTTAGTTTTTTGATTAATGAAATTCTCTTATGAAGTGGGATGTCAATTGTTCCATTTGAAATCTCAATCCATTCAATCCCTAGCGTTTGTAGGCTTTTTGCATATTCGTCAAGTTTCTCTTGCGCAAAGCATTTTTCAAAAAGGGTTCCGCCACAATAAGGGATGACATTGTATTTTTTATAGAGGTTGATTTTTTCTTGTAGGTTTGGGGTCACATAAGCGGAGCCAATCCCAATTTTCGCGATATCGATATAGGAATGATAATCCTGTAAATAAGCCTCTAATTGACCTAATGGCGTACCAAAATCAGCGATTGACGTAAGTCCATAGCTTCGTTCTCCCTGTGTTCGTAAAGGAACATCTAAAAAATTCATAGGAATAACTCCTCCTTAGTCCAGCGTAAGGATAAAAAATCCTCACTACATTTGCCCAATTCTTCTTAGGCTTCTGTTCTATTTTTATTACATATACCCATCTTCTTACAGTTGATATGTTATTCAAAAATAGGTAAAGGGTGTATAGATTGGGCTTTTCTGGGCACTGTTCATTTGGAAACTACTTACAGAATAGGTTTCGTGAGATATTGAAAAAATAGTAAGGCAATAATTGATTTTAACGACAATGACAAGAGAGGAACGGATGAAGTTCATCCAGCCTTTTACATACCGTAAAAGAAGGAGATGCAAAAACTTGTCAAATCAAAAAAACTCAGCAATGACAATTGTTGCGATTAGTTCTATCCCACTAATCCTGGTACTTGGTAATTCGATGCTCATCCCTGTTTTACCACAAATGCAAAAAGAGCTAGATATCAGCCAATTTCAGGTGAGTCTTGTAATCACAACATTCTCAGTTGCAGCGGCGATTTCAATCCCATTACTTGGCTATTTCTCAGATCGTTTTTCTAGGAAAGCGGTGATTATACCTGCATTAATTCTTTACGGTACAGGTGGATTGCTTGCTGGTGCTGCAGCCGCGTGGTTTTCTAATCCGTATTTTTGGATCATGGCTGGTAGGCTTATGCAGGGTATCGGTGCGGCAGGAACAGCACCTATCGCAATGGCGCTTACTGGAGATTTATTTAAAGGGGGAAAACAAAGCCGAGTTTTAGGACTCGTGGAGGCTTCAAATGGCTTTGGGAAGGTTATATCACCTATTATCGGTTCCCTTCTAGCGTTGCTATTTTGGTATGCTGCCTTTTTTGCTTTCCCTATTTTTTGCTTAATTTCCGTATTTCTCACGATATTCTTTGTTAAAGAGAAAAAGCAAAAGAAAGAACCACCCCCACTTAAAAAATATGTGCGCGGATTGTTTTCGGTGTTTAAACATGAAGGTAGATGGTTATTCACGGCATATTTAGCTGGAGCAACCTGCTTATTCACGCTTTTTGGGATTCTCTTTTACTTATCTGATGTATTAGAAAAAACGTATGATACTGATGGTGTACTTAAAGGAGCCATATTAGCAATTCCATTATTATGCATGACAACAACATCGTATATTACAGGTAGTAAAATTGGTAAAAAGATGCCTTTGATGAAAAAGCTTATCATCATTGGACTTATACTCATGACTGTATCGTTTGCATTATTAGTCTTTTTTGAGAGCTTGATTCCGTTTATTGCCGTTTTGGCAATCAGCAGTATTGGAACTGGGCTTGTATTACCTTGTATAAACAGCTTTATAACGGGCTCTGTATCATCAGAAAAGCGAGGATTTGTTACTTCTCTTTATGGGTCTGTTCGCTTCTTGGGAGTGGCCATTGGTCCACCTATTTACGGTTGGTTAATGAATTGGTCAAGAGCCGGTATGTTTTTAACAACTGCATCCTTAACACTTGTAGTTGGGCTTTTATGTATGCTCCTAATTCATGTTAAAAAGAAGAAACCTAATAAAGAAACAAATGATTCCCTGTTCAAAAAACTTCAGTTTACCTAATATGATAAAGGAGAGGTTGAGCTTTGCAAATTTTTGTTTCTCCAGAGGTTATCAAGGAAGAATGTCAAATACTAAACATAGTCAATCAAGATAAAAAAGCACTTGGCTATATCTCGTTTTTCTTTGATGATAAAAAAATGTATGTCTATGGACACTGTGAGGAATTAGGTGTAAGTAAGGATTTTAAAGACACGATCACACCATACATTCAAGGTATGGCAAAAGCAAAGCCAGATTTAGATATTTTCTCTTACATCTCGATTGGTGGAGAAAAATTAGACTTATCAGAAGAAGAATCTGAAGAAGAGTAAGGATATCGATTTCGATATCCTTTTTTCTTTGACAAAACGGTGAACAGATATTTTAAGGACATGGATTATGTTAAAATGGGCTTACATAGACATTGGAAAGGTTGTTTGGAATGAAAAAATTATCTGTCCTTCTCATGCTTATCCTCATGTTTGGAATGGTTGGTTGCTCCCAAAATGGAGATAGTCATGAATCCCAAGGTGAAGACCATGTAATCGGTGATATCCGTGAGGAAACTGCCTCAATTGATGTAATGCCGTCCTTTTTAGATGATAAGTCAGAGGAATTAGTGACAATATATACAGCTGCAGCAATGCACAAAGATTTACTCGAAACAATGCCTTGCTATTGTGGTTGTGCTGATTCTGTTGGACATCGCGATAATTATGATTGCTTTGTTCATGAGAATAAAGGCGATGCAGTTGTATGGGACGACCACGGTACAAAGTGTAACGTTTGCTTAGAAATCGCAGCTACAGCCGTGCTTGAATATTCAAATGGGAAATCACCAAGTGAAATTCGAGCTATGATTGATGAAACATATAAAGAAGGCTATGCTAACCCAACACCAACTCCACAGCCTGAAATCTAAAAAAGACGTGTGAAATTTCACACGTCTTCTTTGTACTATTCCGCGTAATACATAAACCCAATTGCACCTGGGCCAGTGTGGGTGCTGATCACTGGAGTGGTTTCGACGATATCCACATTTTCATACCCAGTCAGCTTCTTAATGGCCTCTTTTAAATTAGTTGCAAGTTCTATTGCATCAACTTGAGCAATTGCCACACCTTTTATCGTTTTATTACTTACATCCTCAGCAAATTTCTTACTTAGGTATTTCACAATTTGTGCATGGCTTCTTACTTTAGAAACGGGAGTATAGACCCCATCCTGTAAGGAAGCAATTGGTTTGATGTTCAGTAAAGAACCAATAAATGCCTTACCTTTTCCAATCCGGCCACCTTTTACAAGGTTTTCTAAAGTATCAACGGTTACAAACAAAGTTGAGTTTTCCCTAATTTCATTGATTCGTTTCACGATCTGCTCTTTCGTTTGTCCCGCTTTTGCCATTTTTGCAGCTTCAATAACTTGAAAAGCTAAAGCCCTTGAAATGTACATGGAATCAATCACGGTTACATTCGATTCGCTTATATTAGCAGCATTCTCAGCAGAAGTAACTGTACCGCTCATCCCACCTGTCATGTGGATGGAGATAACTTCGCTGCCATCACTACCTAATTGATCATAAAGCTCTACGAAATGCCCAACTGCTGGCTGAGAGCTCTTTGGCAATTCGACAGATTGCTTCATTCTCGCTAAAAATTCTTGTTGAGTGATGTCCACCTTGTCTAGAAACGTTTCTCCATCAATCGTGATTGATAAGGGAACAACTTCGATTCCTAGTTCTTTTACTAGTTCCTCTGATAAATCTGCTGTAGAATCTGTTACGATTTTTACCTTTGTCATACGTTCACTTCCTACGTCTGGTACAGCTATTATAAAAATAGTTTATCCAAATTTTAACGGGGAGTTGCTTACAATTTATACCTAACCAGAAAAAAAAGAGCCGATTTTAGTTCAACTTTATTCAAAAGAAGACCCCACTCTGAAAGTGGGGACGTATGCATGTTTAATATTCAATTTTGTAAGTAATAATTGAATAAAGTTGAGCCTCCGGCGGATGCCACAGATTTTCAAAGGAAGCTTTTCGAGCATGCTCGAAAAAATCTGGGCGCAAATACGCCAAGACGTATTAGATTTTAAATCAGCTCATTCTAAAACTATGCATTATGTTTTAAAAAATCTAGTTTAAAAATCTGTTCATAATCAGTCCATTTTAGCACTGTCTTCAAATATTCCCGAAACGAATAGATTTGACTTGGACCTGATTTCGTCATGATTTTCGACAAAAATGCTTGTAAGCGAAAATCGAGCATAAAGCGATATGTGTTGCCTTCCTCTAATACTGGAATTTCAATTACTTTTACCTTATGTCCATAACTATTTTTGAACTCTAGGCTTTTGAATAGCAAACTATCAGTCCTTTTTCACCCGTTTCTTATATTATACATGAAAACAAGCATTTCGTCTTTGTCTAAAAATGTAGAATTATTGAATTTAAATCAACAAATTAAATAATGTATTTTCTTTATTTAACTCACGGAATGGGAACCCTTTTTTCTCCATTCGGTTTACTAGTGCTTGGTAGTCATCCTTAGCTTTTAATTCAATCCCAACTAATGCAGGTCCATTATCCTTGTTATTTTTCTTGGTGTATTCAAAACGAGTAATGTCATCAGTCGGTCCAAGTACATCAAGCAAGAACTCCCGCAATGCACCTGCTCTTTGTGGAAAGTTCACAATGAAATAGCATTGTAGGCCTTCATAGAGCATCGAACGTTCTTTTATTTCCTGCATTCTGCTGATATCATTGTTACCACCACTTAGTACACAGACAACTGTTTTTCCCTTAATCTGATCTTTGTACATATCAAGTGCTGCAATCGATAATGCACCTGCTGGTTCAGCGACGATGGCATTTTCATTGTAAAGGTCCAAAATAGTTGTACATACCTTTCCCTCAGGCACCGGAATAATATCGTCAACAAGCTTTTTACTGATTTCAAATGTATTTTCACCCACCGTTTTAACGGCTGCACCATCAACAAATTTATCAATTTTGGGCAATGTGGTAACCACCCCGTTGGCAATTGAGGTCTTCATACTTGTTGCACCTTCAGGCTCAACACCAATAATCTTTGTTTCAGGAGAGATGCTCTTCATATATGTTGAAATTCCTGAAATAAGTCCGCCCCCACCGATTGCAGCAAATACATAATCAACTGGTTCTGCACAATCATTTAAAATTTCTACAGCTACTGTTCCTTGACCTGCCATGACATCGGCATCATTAAATGGATGGATAAATGTACGGTTTTCTCTTTCACAGCATGCTACCGCTTCTTCATAAGAATCGTCGAATGTATCACCTGTTAAAATAATCTCTACATAATCCCGTCCAAAAGCCTCTACTTGAGAAACTTTTTGTCTTGGTGTCGTGGAAGGCATAAAGATTTTACCTTGAATTTTTAACGCAAAGCAGGAAAAAGCTACGCCTTGTGCATGGTTTCCAGCACTCGCACAAACAACTCCATTTTTCAACTCCAGCTCGGTAAGATTTTTAATCCGGTTATAGGCTCCTCTAATTTTAAAAGAACGGACAATTTGTAAATCCTCTCGTTTTATCAATAAGTTACATTCGTAACGTTCAGATAGCAATTCATTTCTTTGTAAAGGTGTATGGATTATTACATCCTTCAATGTTTGATTTGCTTTTATGATATCCTCTACATGGATCCCATCTAGTTTTTGTTTTACCTCGTTTGCCACGTGTCCCATATCCCCTTTCACTTCGCTATTTCTACAACAACACTGTACAGTAATGAAGATTTAATTTGTTCATTATAACATGAATTAGCCTATCTGGAGTAAAATTTTCTAAATATTGTATTACTTTTTGAAATGAAACCGCCACCATTTGTTATCAATACTTTTTTTAACAAATAACGGGGTAATATATTACGAATGTCATTTGTATTCTTTTTTTATTAGCAGTATGATTGGAGAAAGAAATGTAACAAGAGGTGATAAATATGACATTTCGACAAGAAACATTAAAAGAAGAAATTGCAAATGCCATCACACATGGTCTCGGGGTTTTATTAAGTATTCCTGCCCTCGTCATGCTAATCATATTTGCGGTGAAGTATGGGGATGTCTGGCATGTTGTTAGCTTCTCTATTTTCGGAGCATCCATGATACTGCTGTATTTATTCTCAACGCTTTTACACAGCATCACACACCCGAAAGCTAAAAAGGTGTTCGCGATATTAGATCACTCAGCGATCTATTTATTAATAGCTGGAACATATACCCCCTTTGTTCTTGTTTCGATAGGAGGCTGGTTAGGCTGGACCCTTTTCGGAATTGTATGGGGACTAGCGATTGTTGGGGTCGTGTTTAAAGTCTTCTTTGTTGAAAAGTTTATGATCCTCTCAACCGTTTTCTATATTCTGATGGGGTGGTTGATCATCGTTGGCATTAAGCCTTTATATGAAAGCATCGGGTTTAACGGCTTTATGTTGTTATTAACTGGTGGAATCCTGTATACAGTTGGAGCTGTCTTCTATGTCTGGAGGAAGCTACCGTATAACCATGCAATTTGGCATTTGTTTGTGTTAGCAGGAAGTGCCGCAATGTTTTTTAGCATACTATTTTATGTCGTAGATGTTCCATTTATCTCATAAAAAAAATCCCGCAAATTTAATTCTGCGGGATTTTTTCATATACCAAAAACGTATAATCATAAGGATTTTTCTCGTCCTTGATGCCTTGTTCTTCTGAAATAACCTTCCACTTGGATTTATCAAAAGTTGGGAAGTAGGTATCTCCCTTAAATTCCTCATTGATTTCAGTTATGTACAGACGGTCTGAGTGTGGTAGGATTTCTTTAAAAATTTCCGCTCCTCCGATAACAAATAGCTCCTGGTCAGTTTGTTGATTCATACTTACAATTTCCTCAATGGAATGAATCACTTTACAGCCTTCTGCCTCGTACGAAGTGTCACGGGTTACGATGATATTTTCACGTCCTGGAAGGGGTCGTCCGATTGAATCGAATGTTTTACGTCCCATGATAATGGGATGCCCCATCGTTACTCTTTTAAAATAAGCTAAATCTGCAGGTAAACGCCATGGTAGATCATTGTCCTTACCGATTAATTGGTTTCTATCCATTGCAACTAGTAATGAAATCATATTTATTCTCCTTACTAAAAAGTCCTAGGATAAATTATACCCTAGGAACTTTAAAATAGGAATGCTTTATAACTTTATAGCTTTATACGGCAACGGGTGCCTTAATGGATGGATGTGGTTCATATCCCACGATTTCGATGTCATCCATTTCAAAGTCAAAGACAGATTTAACTGCAGGATTTAATTTTACTGTCGGAAACGGACGTGGGTCACGACTTAACTGTAAATTTACCTGCTCGATGTGATTTGTGTAAATATGGGCATCCCCAATCGTATGGATGAAATCCCCTACCTCTAATCCACATTCAAATGCAATTAGATGAGTTAAAAGTGCATAACTTGCGATGTTAAAGGGAATTCCCAAAAATAAATCGCCTGATCTCTGATACAACTGACAACTCAATTTCCCATCGGCCACATAAAATTGAAACAGACTGTGACAAGGCGGTAGTGCCATGAATTCAACATCACCCGGATTATATCCGACGACAAGATGACGTCTGCTATCTGGGTTATTTTTAATTTGGTTAATGACATTTTTCAACTGGTCAATGGTTTCTCCACGTGATGATTCCCATGCTCTCCATTGCTTCCCATAAACTGGACCAAGTTCTCCATATTTAGAAGCAAACTCATCATCCTCTAAAATACGAGTTTTAAACTTGTCCATTTCAGCTTTATACAACTCATTAAATTGAGTGTCTACCAGACTTCTGTTACCAAAATCCATCATATCTGGACCTGTGTATTCATCGCTCTCGATCCAATTTTTAAAAGCCCACTCGTTCCAGATATTATTGTTATTTTTCAGTAGATATCTGATATTCGTGTCACCTTTAATAAACCAAAGCAGTTCACTCGCGATTAAACGAAATGGAACTCTCTTCGTTGTAAGCAAAGGGAAGCCCTCACTTAAATTAAAACGCATTTGATAGCCAAACACAGAAACCGTTCCTGTCCCTGTTCGGTCCATTTTTTTCGTACCTTTTTCAAGAACATGCTTTAATAGATTTAGGTACTCATTTTCACCATGTTTCAATAGATTCACTCCTTGCATGAACTTCATTCTACTATATTACTACAAATAGCAATTGAATTCATTGCTGAGTTTTGCTTAATTCATTAAAAAGCTGATGCGTCATTGGTGCTGCTAGTTTTAATTGTTCTCTTGTCTGATCGGAAAAATAGTACATTGCGAAGCTTTCCGCGAAATATTCTTCAGGATAATCGCTAAAATAGCTACGATTCGGGAATAATTGGTTGACTTCCCTATTCCAAATACTTAAAAAATAGGGATCTTCACTAATCGAACCAAATACAAATTTGTCAATTGAATGGGCCAATTCATGCAACTCTAAATTAATGGACCCGTGGCCTTTTCCTTTTTCACTTGATCCGATTTTAGCTAGTACAACTTCTGAGCCACCAATTCCCGGCACATCGTCCCAAGTCGGTCCATTTTCACTATAGCCACGCGGCTTTTCCCCTTTCAAATAGGCTGCCGTAGGCTCGTCCGTTAAATTCCCTGTAAACAGCTTTAGCACAACACCTTTGTCAACCAATCCTTGCAAAATAAGTTCGTCAATTTGGTTCACACGCTCAATCATTTTTGCTGCAGCAGACTCATTAAATTTAGTTTCAGGTAATAAGATAATATTTTTTAATGTTTCGTAGTTATTAAGATTCGATGTTTCAACATATAGTGTGAGAGATTGATAATCTTTTAGTGGAACCCCATGAGGAGACGCTTCACCAGGATGATAGGTAAAGCCTACTAGGACAAATAGAAGCGTAAGAATAAGCGTTTTTTGCATAAGAATGCTCTCCTTAATCTATGAATAAAATCGTGATGCTAAAGCGCACTCTTCTTTTAGTTTGTAATAATAGTATATCAGATTTGGAAATATGAGTCTGCTAGACTAGGAGTGGTAAGTTCTTCAAGAAGATAAAATACGGACAAAAAAAACAATCCATAAGAGCGAATCGTCACTCCTGGATTGCCTTTCCTCTTTTATTAACTTAGCCATTTCGGCGGAGTATTTTTATTCCAATAAATATCACCTAATGCATGATGTGTTTGGAATCCATCATGATGTGTATGATAGTGGAAGTTAAACCAATAGCCATCCTGTGGTGGATGATCCTTTCGTACATGGAAACGGATAATATCCTTTCCTGACGTTTTATCGAAAATATGGAAAATCTTTTCCCCATTTCCTCCAGACGGTTGCTCTGAAATCTCAAGATGGTCAAGTTGTTCAGTTGGATATTGCTCGGCTAATAATTCAATTACACTTTCAATTTTAGGCAAAATTGCACTACGGAATTCATCTTCAATAACAGGCCCTATTTTACTCCCAAATTTCTCGAAGGATTTTGTCTCAGCCTGTGACATCGCATATGTAACAAAGTTTCTACTGTCATATCCATAATCAGATTCAAAATTGGAATATAGCTTCGACTCAGCATTTAGATCATTAATTGAATTTAACTTGCTTGGCTTATCGGCATCCGCCTGCTGCATAGTGAGAGCCGGTGGTGGCGCTACCAAACCAAGAGTTAAAACGGAAAATGAAACGACTAATGCTTTTCGTAACCATTTTTTCATAACGAAAACGCCCTTTCAACACATTTACCCTTAACGCCATTTTAACACAAACTAGCAAAAAATTTTACTATGAAATTAAGAAAATGCAAAAAAATAAGGATAAATGCCCAGTACGGAAATTCATCAAAATCACCGCATTTTAGGAAGATAAAATCCTTCGTAAAATTAAAGTTCATAAAATCCTCAATATTTGATAAAATAGGGATACTATACATAATTGAAAGGTGGATTCGTTAGGATGGACTGGATTTTTGGTATTGCAAGTGTTGTTACATTACTATATTTTATAACTTGTTGTGTAACTGAATAGTAAAAACCCGCTTATTAAGCGGGCTTTATTTTTGTAGTAATATGTAATACAACGTTTTGGTTACATCTTCTTTTTCTTACGTCTAGACGAATCCATTTCCATTCGTCCCGTTTCTTTATTGGTAGTACCTTGTCCCTCTACATCTGCAGAACCTAATCCGATTGTTGAAGGGTCCTTTTTACGTTTTGCCATGTTCATCACCTCCGTACGTTATTTAAAGTATCCAAAGGTGTGGCAAAATATCCTGCATTAACGGGCCGTAACTCCTCTTTAAACCTCAATCACTCCAAAATGGAATTTTGCAGTTTTTCGTTTATAAACGGTAAAACCGTATTTCTCAAATTGTTTACTTTTCCAATGATCTTTTAGCACTACTTTTTTCTTAGCCACTCGCTTTGCTGCTTCAATTGCTTCAGGACTTAATGTGGAGTAAATTGCAAAATTACGGAGACCCCTTATCCCTTCTGATTCTTCAATTGTCTCCTCAAACATTGGGTCAAAATACACAATATCAAAGCTATTCGGGGGACAGCTAGTTAAAAAGCTTTCATAAGTATCGTACATCACATCAATCCGAGACATCGCTTCGTTCATTATCGAATTTCCGGTATCCCAGCTCTTTAACCCACCCTTTAAAAGATAATACAGATACTTGTTTCCTTCTAGGGAGGTTACTTTTCCTGTCTCACCCACAACGAAACTCGCTACAATGCTATCCGACCCCAAGCCTAAAGTACAGTCTAAAATTGAGTTACCTTGGGTAAGACCAGAAGCTTGAATAAAGGGATCATGTTCACCATTCATTATTCTTTTCATTCGAAACATGGCAGAGTTGGGATGGAAGAAAAGTGGCTCTTCACCATGTAAAGGATAGATTTCAATCCGATTTTTTCCTACAACAAGAACATCTTCGTTAGTTTGTTCTTGTAACTTTGCGATAGAACGCTTTTTTCTTTCGATAAAAGTAACATTGAGTTCCAGTGCAGTATTTTTAGCCAACTCAACCATTTCATCATCTGTTCTCCCTGCTGTCGTTACAATCATATAATCACCTATTTGAACAAAAAAGGATGTCGTAGTGACATCCTTTTGAATTCCTATTTTAGCAATGCTTATTTAATGCGGAAGTTATGTTTTCCATGATTGCTTCCATTGAATTTGATTCAATTTCATGTCTTGGAATGAAGTGAACAACTTCCTTACCTTTTAATAAAGCCATTGATGGAGATGATGGCTCGATGCCTTCGAAATACTCTCTCATCTTTGCTGTTGCGTCTTTATCCTGACCTGCAAATACAGTTACAAGTTGATCAGGTTTCTTCTCGTTATTAAGAACTGCTTGAGTGACAGCAGGTCTTGCAAGTCCAGCAGCACAACCACATACAGAATTTACGACCACTAGTGTGGTACCTTCTGTTTTTTCCATGAAGTTTTCTACTTCTTCTTCTGTTTGAAGCTCTTCAAAGCCTGCAACAACAAGTTCTTGACGCATCGGCTTCACAATTTGCTTCATATATTCATCATATGCCATTGACATAAAAATCCCTCCCAATTCAAATTCGATAAACTTAGCATACTATAGATGACCAAGCAAAATCAATTTTCAAACATCCAATCTATACCAATGTTTTTTATATTCTGGAGATAAACCCCCACAATGTTTGATAAAAAGCGGATGAAACTCCGATTAGTTATTACGGCTTTCAGTCATTTGCTTCCATACAGAGCCTTTTGCCTCTTCTCCACCTTCAATTCGTTCGATGGCTAATTTGATTTGCATTTTCACTTCGAATTCCGGATCGTTTTCAACTGCTTTTAGAGCATCTAATGCAGACTCGTCTCCAACCTCGAATAAAAACATCGCTGCGCGCCATCTTACAAGCTTACTCGGATCCTTCAATGCCTCGCACATAGCTTCTATTGCAGCAGGGTCACCGATATCTGACAAACAATCACCTGCTGTTCTTCTAACAGTAACTGACTTATCCTTTAAAGCCACATACAAATAAGGTAACACTGAAGGCTTTTCAATCATGCCTAAATACACAGTCGCTAAACGACGAATAGAAGGCTTTTCATCTTTCAATGCTTTAGCAAGGACAGGAATATCCTCCTCTTCTGGATCCATTTGTTCCAGACTTGCATAGCGTTTTGTCCATTCAGGGTCATCCAACATCTCCAAAGTAACTTTATAGGATTGCCTTTTTTGGACAGTTGGAGCAGAAGTTTGCTCTGAAATTTGTTTAACAAGGCGGTCAAGTCTTTCTTTGGAATAAGCAGCAGATAGTTCATCGACAACTTCTTTCCCTATTTCGTCATGATTGCCGTATCGAACACCTTGTTCCTTCCATTCTCTTTCTAGCACAACATTACCTGAAACCTCTTGTGCACGCAGCAATGCTTTCCGAAACACATCAGGTAATCCAAATCGGAATTCCTGTTCACCGTCATGAAGCTTAACCTGCATCGGAAGACCTTTGTACATTTGAACAAAAACCTTTACTTCTCCAAAATGCTCATCCAGCTTTGGAGCTTCGTTTTCGCCTTCTGTGACAACTTCCCCAAAAACCTTTCGAACCTTTGGTAGTAGTTCCTGCCAATCATACCTCGCATTTCGTTCAACCGCTAGGAAATCTGCTACGTGGTAGACTCCTTTAATACCTTCAATTGCCAAGATTTCTTTAATAAGTGGTGGTGCTTGATCTATGTTTTCTTTCTTATAATTATTGCTTTTCCCCTTTGGTAGTTCCTCGTCTAAAATAATTTTCATTGTATTCGGACTAGGTGTTGGTTCAATTGATTTAATTTTCACATCTACCGCTCCTTCTCCTACTAAGTATACTATCGTAATTGTAGCACACGAAATAACCATATATCCATTTTGAAAACTTATACTTCACCGATTAGTCCTTGTCTTATTTTAGCGCTTAAGTACTAATTATCCGAACTTTTGTCATAATGGCTTATTTAACTCAATATCATAAATGTGTGTTCATTAAGAGTTGTTTTCGCTTTTGTTGTACTAAGGATTGGAAACAGGTATACATTTTTTTGATGAGTTAGAGTACTCCATCAAATCCATAGCCTTTCTCTACAACAAACCTTTCGAAAACTATACTATTTTGCTTTCGCAAACACCAAGGAGGTCTTCAATGAAAAAACGCTATGGAACACGCGAAGCCATTGTCGTGACATCTTTAGCTGCTGGATTTTTCTTCGGCGCCCCACTTGCAGCTGATGCAACTGAAAAGCAGAATTTGGATCCATTACTAGACAAAAACTATCAATTCGATACAAAACAGGAATTACGCTATGGTCATACAGGATACCCAGTCCGTTTTCTTCAATTCGAATTACATAAGTTAAATTTTTATTATGAAACAATCGATGGTCACTATGGAGAAACTACTCAAGAAGCTGTAAAGAGATTCCAAGAATTATATGATTTGAAGATGGACGGAATTGCTGGTGAAACAACATTAGAGAAATTAAATGAAGTCATCATACAGCCAAAGCCCCCTTTCTACTCTGTTGGTGACGAGGGGGCAGAGGTCAAACAGCTACAATCCAAATTAAACAAATTAAACTATTATAGTGGTTTAATAGATGGGAAGTTTGAATCCGTCACAGAGGCAAGTGTGAAGGCATATCAAAAGAAGTTCAACCTAGAAGAAAATGGGCTTGCCACAGACGAAACCATTGATCACATTATGAAAAACAAAAATGTCAGGGGGCTAACCATAAAAAAAGTAAAAGTGGTTACAGCTCGGACACAGTCAAATTCAACTACCGAAACAGTTAAAAGCACAGTTGAACCGATGGAAACTCCACCTGTTGATGGTAGTGTGATATCGATCGCGATGAATTACATGGGGGTTCCTTATGTCTGGGGTGGAACGTCACCAAGTGGATTTGATTGTAGTGGTTTTTTACAATATGTGTTTGCGGAAAAAGGAGTTAACGTCCCACGAACTGTTTCTGGAATATGGAATCAAGGTGCGAGCGTATCGGCACCAAGTGTTGGGGACTTGGTCTTTTTCCAAACCTATAAACCAGGTCCATCCCATGCTGGTATTTATCTTGGCGACAATAAATTTATCCATGCTGATTCCACTGACGGTGTGAGTGTTGATGATATGACGATCAACTACTGGCAATCACGATATTTAGGCGCGAAAAGATTATAAAGGCCCGGCATTAAGCCTAAATAGTTCGAAAAACGTGGTAAAAATCCAAAATCAGGGGTTAAATAATATAAGAATTAGTTTAATAAATTACAAGGTAATAACTCATAAAAAGGCTAGAGGGTATTTTTCCAGACCTCGAGCTTTTTTGACTTTAATTTTCAAAAATGTAAAAAGTGTTGTATTTTTGTATTATTTTTAAGTTAAGAACAGATAAAAACATAAGTAAAAAAGAAATGCGTATGCTTTTATATAGAATGGCAGTATGAAATCATCCGTAAAATCCAATAAATGGTAGAAACATTTTCGAAATATATTAAAAATGTAATAAATATCCATTTATGTATTATTTTTAAGTAATAAAGCAATAAAAGCATACGTAAAATGGATATACGTATGCTTTTATATAGATTGGCAGTATGAATTCATTCGTAAAATCCAATAAATGGTAGAAAAAATTTCGAAATATATTAAAAATGTAATAAATACCCATTTGTGTATTATTTTTAAGTAAAAATGTGATAAAAGCATACGTAAAATGGATATACGTATGCTTTTATATAGATTGGCAGTATGAATTCATTCACAAAACCCAATAAATGGTAGAATTAGTTTCGAAAGATATATAAAATGTAATAAATATCCATTTGTGTATCGTTTTTAAATAATAAAGCAATAAAAGCATACGCAAAAGAGAAATGCGTATGCTTTTATCTAGATTGCTCAATGAAGTCATTCGTAAAATCCAAAAAAAGGTAATGTTGATTCCAAAGACGACTAATTTTAAAACCATAATTATATAAACGAAAATAGTGATACTTTTTACTGTATTAAAAGGTCTGTTAATTCTTATGCTATTTACAATATTTCTCTACAATAACCGCAATACTTAAGCCGAGCCTTTTTTAGTCATTCACAAGTTCAGATAGTTCTGCCCATCTTTCAAGTAAGTGGTCTAGTACTTCTGATTCCTTCGCATGATCATCCATTGCCTGCTGTGCCTTTTGATAATCACTTCCGGCTGCTTCAATTTCTTTAACAAGAGCTGCAACCTTCTCCTCTTGGGCTTCAATTTTCCCCTCAATCTCATCCCATTCAAGCTGATCCTTGTAGGAAAGCTTCTTTTTCTTTGGTTTCGGCGCCTCTTGTGCAGGTATTTTTTCGATTTTTTCTTTTTGTACCGACTTCGCAGCCTCAACTGAATTTTTCTCGAGGTAATCTGTGTAATCTCCAAAATAAGTTGAAATTTTGTGCCCCTCTTCAAAAATTAACAATTGGTCTGTCACTTTATCTAAGAAGTATCGGTCATGTGAAACAGTAATTACAACACCAGGGAAGTCCTCTAAATAATCCTCTAATACTGTTAACGTATGGGTATCCAAATCATTCGTAGGCTCATCCAGTAACAACACATTCGGCTCACCCATGATAATCTTCAACAAATACAAACGTCTTCGTTCCCCACCAGAAAGCTTGCGAATCGGTGTACCATGGGTATGCATTGGGAATAAAAACCGCTCTAGCATTTGCGCTGCTGATATCATTTTACCATCAAGGGTATGAATCATTTCCGCCGTTTCTTTAATATACTCAATCATTCGTTTGTTAAGGTCCATATCTATGCTTTCCTGAGTATAATAGCTGAGCTTGACTGTTTGTCCAATCTCGATTTCGCCCGTATCTACAGGAACTTGACCTGCAATGATATTTAATAATGTGGATTTCCCGCTTCCATTACGTCCAACAATTCCGATTCGGTCACCTGGTTTTACAAGTAAATTTACATCCTCTAGAATCTTCGTTCCACCAAAACTCTTTGAAACATTTTTCAATTCTATTACTTTTTTACCTAGTCGACTACCACCAACTGAAATATCAAGCGAATCCGTATTTACTGTCTTCTTTGCATTCTCAATTTCCTCAAAACGTTGAATCCGTGCTTTTTGCTTTGTCGTTCTCGCTTTAGCACCACGACGAATCCAAGCAAGTTCACGTCGATATAGGTTTTGTCGCTTAAGTTCAGATGCTTGCTCCTGTTCCATTCGAAGTGCTTTTGCCTCTAAGAAGCTACTATAGTTTCCGGTATAAGTGTAAAGCTGTCCTTCATCAAGCTCAATGATTCGGTTCGTAACACGGTCTAAGAAATAACGATCATGCGTGACAACTAGTAGTGCTCCATTGTATTTTGCAAGGTAGTCTTCCAGCCACTTAATTGTATCGTAATCTAAATGGTTGGTAGGCTCATCCAAAATCAATAGGTCCGGAACTTCAATTAAGCTTTGGGCCAATGCCACGCGCTTCTTCTGGCCACCTGACAGTTTCATCACGTCCTGAGAAAAGTCGTTAATTCCAAGCTTTGATAACACCGCTTTTGCGTTCGAGTTTGCCTCCCACGCATTTGCGGCATCCATTTTTTGTTGCAGGTCATATAATTTCTCCTGATTCACTGTGTTCATCGAATCTTTTTCAATCTGAATCATCGCTTCCTCATATTCCTTTAATAATCGGAGGAGTGGTGTACTGCCTTGGAATACTTGGTCAAGAACCGTATTCCCTTCGTTAAATTCAGGTTGTTGCGGTAAATAGCTAATTGTATATCCCTTTGAATGAGTAATCTCACCGCGGTCCGCTTCTTCTACACCGGCAATGATTTTTAATAACGTCGATTTTCCAGTTCCATTCACACCGATTATACCGATTCGCTCATTATCTGTAATGCTGAATGAGATATCCTCAAACAATGTTTTTTCGGCATAGCTTTTTGCTAAACCTTCAACCGTTAAAAGCCTCATAACTGTCCATTCCATTCTTTATAAAATTGATCAAGAAACGATGTCATGAAATCATGACGTTCCTGGGCTGCTTTTTTTGCTGCATTTGTATTAAGTGTGTCTTTTAACTTTAATAATTTTTCATAAAAATGATTGACTGCCGTTGATTTACCATTTCGGTACTCTTCCTTTGTCATGCTTTCACGAAAAGGAAGCTCTGGGTCATAGATTAAATCACCGTGTGCCCCCGCATAAGCAAAGGTTCTTGCAATACCGATTGCACCAATTGCATCTAAACGATCAGCATCTTGAACGACCTGTCCTTCAATTGTTTTCATAGGTGGTCGACTGCCGCCCTTAAAGGACATTGTTGAGATGATTTCAATGACTTCCTCTTGTTCAGATTCCGTTATTTGTAAAGATGAAAGCCAGTTCCGTACTTTCATGAGGCCTTCCTCTTCTGATTTATTTAATTTCTCGTCTGCCACGTCATGTAACAATGCTGCCATTTCTACGACAAATAAATTGGCATTTTCTTTTTCACCAATTTGCAACGCTGCTTTTCTAACGCGTTCTATATGCCACCAGTCATGACCACTGCTATCATGTTGCAAAATATTTTTCACAAAAGTAGTTGTTGCTTCAATTATTTTTTGCTGCTCCATCGTATCCTCCACTACCATCAATATCGTAACCATTGTATCATATTCTAGCTCCAACTAAACTGTCGCGCACTACAAAACACATGCATAAACTATAAAAAGCCAGAGTAAACTCTGGCAAAGTGAAAGGTGGTAAAAATATATGTTTAATCCAAAAGGGTTAAATCGGGAAATTGGAACTGCATGGTATGGACGTCATGTTGTATTGATTACGTGTAATCCCACTACAAATCAATTTTTACAACTTCATAAGAGCCTTCATGCTCCCACTGAACCGCCAAATCCAAATTGTGCGGAAACAATCTCCCAATTTTTAAGCATTGGGTACAATATCGCAGCTATTGCCCCCCTATCTCATAACGAAATACAATACATCCTAGTTAAATAGACTATTTATTCATCCAACTAAGCCCAATTGTATTTTCACCAGCATGTACCCCAATCGCAACACCAAGAGGGTACGCATTAATCGTAATATGGTCTGGTGTAAATTCTCGAATAAGTTGCTCCCATTCCTTAGTCTTAGAATCGTCCAAGCCATATAAAATATAGACCTCTTCCACATGATTTTTCGCGATGGCATCCTTCAGATAACCTAGTATTTTACTTGTTGCTTTATTTTCAGAGCGTACTTTTTCTTTTACTGAAAGCGCACCATCGTTTATTTGGATGACTGGCTTTATTTGAAGCATGCTCCCAAGGAAATATTGGGCCGTGTTCATTCGTCCACTTCGGTGCAATTGCTCTAAACTGCCGATAATAACGTAGGTTTCAAATCTCTCAGCTAAATCAACGATATGTTTTTCAACGTCTGATACTGCCCCACCATCCTGTAGAAGCTTCATCCCTTCCTTCATTAATTTTGTCATCGGATAGGTAAGGATTTTTGAATCAATGACTGTTACTGGAATATCCACTAATTCTGCAGCTTGTCTTGCTGACGAAACGGTTCCACTTAATTTTTCCGAGATATGCAACGAGATAATCTCATCATATTTTTCTTCGAGACTATTATATAATTCTACAAAGCTTCCAATGGAAGGCTGTGATGTTTTTGGGATGGTCTTTGCCGTTTTCAATCGTTCAAAAAATTGTGCAGGTGTAATTGTAACTCCATCAAGATATTCTTCCTCATCAAAAAAGACTGTCATTGGAATCACATAAATATCCTCATGGTTCAAAAGTTCCTCATCTAAAAATCCTGTACTATCTGTAACCCATGCAATTTTCCCCATAAAATCGCCCCCTTAACAAATAACCATTATCACTATATTACTATATATGCTCTTACTATATCATAAAAAACACTAAATTATCAGAAAATTTAATCCTTTAGTCGTAAAAAAAAGAGGCGAGATTGCCCCTAAGTTGTAGCGGTATGTAGTTGATGAATCGTCTCAATGATATAGTCAACCATTTCAAGTAAATCATCAATATGATCTTCTTGTATTAATCGATGAAAAGTAATTTTACTATTGTTCGTATATTGATTTCTCGTACCATATTGAAAAGAAATTTCCTGTTGGATTTCCCTTTCGTCACCCCAGATGGTGGTTAATACTCGTTCAATACTTGAGCATACATCCAGGGATTTGAGTTTAAAAATAAACCCTATTTCCAGATAACACCCTGGTTTATTCTCATCAAGGCTTCGTAGTTCAGTAACAAGATTATCAAGGTCAACTTTCAAGTTAATATAGGCTTGAATTTCATCAATAGTTTTATCCTTAAAGGTAATGCGATATTGCCTACCCATTTTCGCCATTTCCACTTGATCCTGACGATCTGTTATTAAGAGCTGTCCTTCTAGATCTAAATCATAAAGAGCTCCCTCGATTACAACCTTTAAGTTATCAAATACGGTTGGATCAAACATAAAATATACCTTCCTTTTTGGTAAAAAGGGGGAGATCCCCCTATCACTGTCTAAAATAATCCTACAGCTTTTCCTTCTTCAGTCACATCCATATTTAGTGCCGATGGCTTTTTCGGTAGCCCGGGCATCGTCATGACATCACCCGTTAGAGCTACGATGAATCCAGCGCCGATAGATGGACGGAACTCACGTATTGTAATTGTAAAATCCGTTGGTCTTCCGAGCAATGTTGGATCATCTGAGAGTGAGTATTGAGTTTTTGCCATACAAACTGGAAGATTGCTCCACCCGAATTTTTCAAAATCAATCATTTGTTTTTTCGCTTTACTCGAGAACTCAACATCTTTTGCACCATAAACAGTTTTAGCAATTGCCCTTACTTTCTCTTCAATAGTGGCTGATAATTCGTAAATAGGTGCATAGTGATTCTCACTATTTTCAATTGTCTCGAGTACCTTCTTAGCAAGCTCCCCTCCACCTTCGCCGCCTTTTTCCCATACTTCTGTAAGAGCAACAGGATAAGAATGTTCCGCACACCAAGATTCAATTTTTTCAACTTCTTTTTCTGTATCTGTAACAAATCGGTTAATCGCCACTACAAATGGCAGTCCGAATGCTTGAATGGTTTCAATATGTTTTTGAAGGTTCTCTAAACCTTTCGCTAAAGCTTCCACATTCTCTTCAGTTAAATTTTCCTTTTTAACGCCACCATGCATTTTTAAAGCTCGGTTAGTTGCAACAATGACAACCGCTTCTGGCTTAATATCTGCATATCTTGCTTTAATGTCGAGGAATTTCTCGGCTCCAAGATCCGCACCAAAACCACCCTCTGTTAACACATAATCAGCTAATTTTGCTGCCATTTTTGTGGCAATTACACTATTACAGCCATGAGCGATATTAGCAAAAGGTCCACCGTGAATAAGAGCTGGTGTGTGTTCAAGTGTTTGAACTAAATTCGGTTTAAGAGCATCCTTTAATAAAAGAGTAAGCGCGCCCTCTGCTCCTAGGTCTGCTGCTGTAACCGGTTGTTTATGTATATTATAAGCTACTACTATTTTTGATAGTCTTCTCTTCAAATCCTGTATGTCGGTTGCAAGACAGAAAATCGCCATAATTTCTGATGCTACGGTAATATCAAAACCGTCCTCACGAGGTACACCTTGAGTCGGTCCTCCCAACCCAACTACAACATTTCGTAGCGCACGGTCATTTAAATCAACAACCCGCTTCCATGTGACACGTCTGACATCAATTTGAAGTTCATTTCCTTGATGGATATGATTGTCAAGTAATGCTGATAGTGTGTTATTTGCTGTTGTTATCGCATGAAAATCTCCTGTAAAATGCAGATTTATGTCCTCCATTGGGATCACCTGTGAATATCCACCACCCGTTGCACCACCTTTGATTCCCATAGTTGGTCCTAGGGATGGTTCTCTCATCGCAACCATTGCACTTTTTCCAAGCTTAGCAAGTCCTTGTCCAAGACCCACAGTAACTGTAGATTTTCCTTCCCCTGCCGGCGTAGGATTAATGGACGTTACAAGGATGACTTTACCGTCTTCTTTTTGTTCAAGACGCTTCAACACGTCTAAGGAAATTTTTGCTTTGTAATGACCATAGGGTTCTAGTTCTTCTTCAAGTAAATCTAACTGGTCTGCAATCTCCTTGATTGGCTTTAACTCAGCCTCTTGAGCAATTTCAATATCAGACTTATACTTTGTTGATAAACCCATGCACAATACCCCCAAGACTTTTTTAATAAACAAACTTCCTTTACCTCTTTATCTTACCTTATTTGACACATAGGTATAAAGTGAAACTTCTATTTATTCCCTTCCTTCACCACATAAAACAAGTAAAGATTTTTTATTTGATATTCTTGTGTGAATTGTTGTAAAATTTCAATTATAAGAAACTAGGAGATGATAGGATTGCCAATTAATATACCTCATGATTTACCGGCAAAAGAAGTATTAGAATCTGAAAATATATTTGTAATGGATGAAGATCGCGCCTATAGTCAGGACATTCGTCCACTTAATATAGTAATCTTAAACATTATGCCAGAAAAAGAACGAACTGAAACTCAGCTCCTAAGACTACTTGGAAACTCCCCATTGCAGCTGAATATTACACTACTATTCCCAGAAACGCATGTCGCAAAAAACACGGGAAAGAATCATCTTGATAAATTTTACACTTCCTTTTCTGCCATTAAGCACAGAAGGTTTGATGGAATGATCATTACAGGTGCACCGATTGAGCATCTTTCATTTGAGGATGTGAACTATTGGCAAGAGCTAAAAGAAATTATGGATTGGACAAAAACCAACGTAACCTCCACATTACATATTTGCTGGGGTGCACAAGCCGGACTTTATTATCATTATGGAGTTAAAAAATACCCTCTACCTGAAAAATGTACGGGTGTGTTTCACCACCATTTGGTCAATAAGGATGTGAATTTGGTTCGCGGCTTTGATGATTTGTATTTTGTACCGCATTCCCGGTTTACTGAGGTAAAACTTGAGGAAATTAAAAATACTGAAGAATTAACACTTTTATCTTTTTCAGATGATGCAGGTGTGTGCCTAGTAGCTTCAAACGACGGAAAGCAAATTTTTCTTACTGGCCACCCTGAATATGATGTTAATACGTTAAAAGAGGAATATGAACGGGACCTCGCTAAAGGAAAGGTCATTATTCCTGCTAATTATTTTCCAAACAATGACCCGGCCAATTCACCGGTTCACAGCTGGAGATCACACTCTTATCTATTGTTTGCAAATTGGCTCAATTATTATGTTTATCAAGAAACTCCATATGACTGGGAATGATAGAAGGTATCTCGGGTTCGAGATACCTTTTTTTCTTACTCCTTTTTTAAAATAAACACCCACATAAACGATAATGCTTGTTTTAGTTCTTTGGGTAATCCCTTCGTTGCTTCTACTTTCACAGCATCCTTATAAACAGGCTGACCATCAACTACTCGCCAGCCATTTTCCGATACCAATTGCTCAAATTCCCAGGGCATCATCGTATTTTGGATGACGGTCTCCCCATACAAGCGTCGATATGCATGTTGCCTTGGTCCTGCCGTAGGACCTAATAACCCAACACAAAAGATACCTCCTGGTTTCGTCACACGCCTGATTTCATTGACGGCTTGGAGCGGTATCTCAGTCCACTCAATTGAGTTAATCGCCATGATACCTGAAAAAGTTTCATCCTCAAAAGGAAGACCTGTCAAATCGCCTTGTGTAAATGAAAGGTTTTCTGATTGACTCCTTTGATTGGCTTTTTCAATCATTTCAGCTGAAATGTCAACGCCAACTACTTGAAACCCACGCTCAGAAAGTAAAAATGAGCCATAACCGTCACCACAGCCTGCATCCAAAATATGAGCTTTATCCTCTAAGTGCTTTAAAAAATACGGAATAATAGTGGATCGGCTTCCGGAATTCCACATTTCTTGGCTTTGCTTTCTCCAAAAGTCAGCACGACCATCCCATTGCTTTTCAGCTTCTTTATGCCATTTGAAATCGGCCATCCTGATCACCTCTCTATCTTATAGATGTTCTTTTAGATTATATTCGCGTAATAGTCCTTCTAATTTAATTGCTTTTCCAATATCACCTTTCATTTTTAATTTCCCTGTCATAAAAGCAGCAGTTCCACCTAGCTTTCCAATTAAAAACTGCCTAAAGTTTGCAAGTGAAAGAATTAATGTACAATTTGCACCTTCAGAAGCCTCTAATATCTTTGCCTGACCATCCGCAAGCTGAAGTTGATAACTTGCTTCTTCATCTCCTGTAATGTTGAATTGATAGATAACATTAAAGCCTTCAATTGGTCCTGGGTTATGGTTAATCACTTCTTCAATTCTTTGCATCATTTCAGATAACGTGTAACTCTCGATACCATTTGTCATGTAAGCATCCTCCCAATTATTAAATATATTTACAAAACAATGAGTACGAAGTCGTATTCTTCATACAAAAAAAGATTATTCCTGCATTCCAAGATTCACAAAGGCTGAAATAACGATTCGGTTTAATAATCTAGAGATTCCCTCAAAATCAAATGTCTCGTCTTCATTGTTAAAAAAGTTTTGCATAATAACTTCATTAATTGCACCAACCATTGCTTGAGCCACGATTCGCATTTCCGTCTTTGAAACAGTTTTGGGTAACTCTGTCTGTACTGTTTGCAGAATAATAGATGCAAACACTTGGTGAGACCTTTGGCGTACCAATTCAACATTACGCGACACTCCAACTGATTCAACCAATAATATTTGAGCAACATTTTTATTTTCAAAACAAATTTGGATATACCGATTGATCCCAGCAAACGCTTTGTATGACATGCTTTCTTCTAGTGAGATTGCTAGTTTAACTTCCTCAGACATTTCGTTGCCGAGCTGTTCAAACAAGGCAACCATGATATCTTCCTTACTTTTAAAATGCTGATAGAAGGTTGTCTTTGAAACTCTCGCCATTTCGACAATTTCAAGCACAGATGTCTTTTGATACCCCAGTTCTGTAAACAACTTAAGTCCAGCAAATAAAAGTTTTTCTCTTGCCTCTATCGGCATCTCCGTTACAAATAACAAGTCAATCCATCCATTCTCTTAGTACGTGTACGTATCAGTCGTTCTTTATCAATTATACAACCTGGTCTTATTTGGTTCAATGTAGTTTTTTGAAAATTTTAAAAAGAGAGAAAAGACATTTCGTCTTTTCTCTTACATTTTAATTATTATTTAGTACTTTTGCCGGAAATTCAAATTCTATTTTCCCTGTTTGGTCATTCCATTTAAGGTATGCATCAAACATTTTACTTTCTTTTTTGAAGCCTTTTATTAAGTTTGTCTTATTTGCTGAAAGTAACTTTTGAACATTTGTTTTTGTGATTGTTTTTCCTAAGATCTTCCCTGAAATTGTGAATTGGCAGCCTTTTGTTTTATAGTTTGCACAACCATAAAATTTGCCTTTATTGATGACCTCTCCACCACATTTTTTACAGGTTCCTACGACTGTACCGATTTCTTTTTTATTATAAGAGCTTTTTTGAGAACTAACATTTTCAATATTGATACTTGAAAAATCCCAAGTATCACTTTGTACCTTAGCATCATCCACAATTTTTTGGGAAAGCTTTTTCGTCTGAATCATAAATGAGGCTGGTGAAGCTTTACCTTGTCCTATTTCATGAAGACGCTGTTCCCATTTCGCTGTCATTTCAGGAGATGCAAGGATTTTTTCACCAATCACATCGATTAATAGAATCCCTTTTTCTGTTGCAAATACTTGGTTTTTCTCGACGTTTATATAGTTCCGTTGTTTTAACATTGTGATAATACCTGCGCGTGTTGCTTCGGTGCCAAGTCCTTCCGTTTTGGCAAGTATTTTCTCTAGCTCATCATTGTCAATATGCTTACCTGCCGTCTTCATTAAGGTAATCAACTGTCCTTCAGTGTAGCGTTTCGGTGGCTGTGTTTTTCCCTCTTTTGTGTAACTGTTTTCGACAACTCCAGCTTCCCCCTTTTCAAGGGCGGGCAGGATTACATCCTCATCCTTTGAATTCTCCTCGAAGAGCACTTTTCTCCACCCTTCCTGAAGCTTTACCTTGCCCTTTGTTACAAATTCAGCGCGCTTATCTACTAATGTTTTTACGGTTGTATAGTTAAAAATAGCAGGCTTGTAGTGCGCGGCTATCAAGCGTTTTACGATTAGATCATAAATCTTCTTCTCATCACCAGATAGCTTTGCAGGATGTGGAACCTGCTCAGTTGGAATAATTGCATAGTGATCAGTCACTTTTTTCTCATTGACGTAACGAGAATTATTCATAATCGACACATTAGGTGTTGGAAAATAAGCCTTATAGTCTTCCAGTTTTTCAAGCTTTGAAAAAACTTCTGGGATTGTCTGTGCTTCCCCTTTTGTTATATAGCTTGAATCCGAACGGGGATAGGAAATAATTCCCTTCGTATATAGGCTTTGTGCGACATCCAATGTCTTTTTTGGTGAGAATTTAAATGCTTTGTTTGCCGTTGCTTGAAGACTCGACAAATTAAATAGTAAAGGTGGCTGATATTCTTTCTTCTCCGTTTCCACTTCAGCAATTTCCGCAGGCTTATCCTGACAAAATGCCGCGATCCTTTCCGCCATGTCTTGTGAAGAAAGCCGCGATTCATTATCCTTCATCCATTTCCCTTCATACTGTTTACCATTTATTTGGAAGTTGGCGAAAACCTCCCAAAATGGCTCAGATTTGAAATTCGCAATTTCTTTTTCACGTTTTACAATCAAGGCCAAAGTCGGTGTTTGAACTCTTCCTGCTGAAAATACATCAGATACTCCTTTTTGCTTAAGTAGTAATGTGTAGACTCTAGACGCATTCATCCCAACAATCCAATCGGCACAGGCCCGTGCCTTCGCTTCAAAGTATAGGTTTCTAGTATCCTCCTCCATTAATAGATTTTGAAAACCATCCTTCACTGCTTTTTCCGTTAAAGATGAAATCCATAATCGTTTTAACGGCTTACTTACCTTGGCCATTTCAATAATATTACGGATGATTAGTTCTCCCTCACGACCAGCATCACCTGCATGAATGATTTCTGTTATCTCTGGTTTACGAAGGAGATTTTTTATAATGGTAAACTGTTTCCATTTTGATTTCATGACCCGATATGAGAAATGGTCGGGAATGAGGGGGAGTGTTTCGATCCGCCACTTTTTCCAGGCAGGATTATATTCTTCGGGGGGAAGCAACTCACAAATATGGCCAACTGCCCATGTAAAGTAAGCACCCTTCGGAAATAATGGATCGGGCGAAACCTCAATAAACCCTTGAGATTTTTTACTCCTAAATGGAGCCGCAAGCTTCATCGCTTGGTCTGGTTTTTCCGCGATAATAACCTTCATCTTATTCCTCTTTTCAATTACACTACTAAGATTATTTTATCAAAACTTTATGATTCATAGAAATACAGATTTTGGTGGGAGAATGAGAGAGACAGATAGGAGAGATAATAAAAGTTAAAAAACCATTCAAGATGGTTTTTTAACTTCATTTCTTTGGAGATACATATGCGAATGTTCGACAATATGATGGATAGAGATGACAGTTAAATCTCCATGCTGCACCGTGCCAACGGCTAGGCGCCCTTGCTCATCCTCAACAATGAATGGAGTTTCATGGTCTGCAGTCATTATACTTTCACATATGGATACTATTTTTTTATACAGATAATCCTTGTTGACATTGGTGCTTCTCGAATTTGAGGTAAACCTGATGATGATTTCTTTCCCATTGTAATTGTGTCTATACATAATAGTAGCCTCCAACCAACAGTATTGATAAAATGCTTTCAATTTTATGTTTTTTTGAAAGATGAATCGATAATCGTATTGGACACCTCAAACTTCTGTTTCTATTATTATATCAAATAATGGAATTTCTTCAATAATTATTCGAATATACGAAAATATTTTACTATTTTTACATTTATCCTCTTCTTTGTCACAATTATTTTCCAATAATACGTAAAAAACCCTTTATTCCCTTGACTTAACACGATTTAGGTTGTATATTAAAATCATCATTTAGCTGTAGTTTAGTATTTTTTTTACAATATTATTATTTTTAAAGATACATAAATACGTAGCTAATTGATAAAAATTTTTACGATGCACGGTTGTGCCGAAGGTTTAGGAGGAAAAGCATAATGCAAAACGGTAAAGTAAAATGGTTTAACAATGAAAAAGGATTTGGCTTCATCGAAGTTGAAGGCGGAGACGATGTATTCGTACACTTCACAGCTATCCAAGGTGATGGTTACAAATCTTTAGAAGAAGGCCAAGAAGTTTCTTTCGAAGTTGTTGAAGGAAATCGTGGACCTCAAGCTGCGAACGTTGTAAAGCTATAATTCTTACATTTTAACTTAACAATGTGAAACCAAGGCTGATTTTTTTATCAGCCTTTTCTTTGGGCTCTTTCTACTCAAAAAGAGCCCTTTTTACATATATTAAGATAGTTTCTCTCCATACTCTTTCAGCTTTTGACCAACGGTGCAATTTTTAATACAAAAGTTTTGGGCATAGCGTTTGCCATGTTCTTTGCGAAAATATTCTTTTACAAAACAATCTTGGCAATAGGTGTCAAGTATTTCACCAACTTCCAAAATGAGTTCCTTGCGTTTCATGAAAAAAATCATCTCCTATTTTCATCGGTTCACCCACTCGAACGAGCAACGATCCATCCTCATCAAATTCACCTACTTTATGAGTATGATGAGTAGGCTTAATTACTTACCCTTTTATTTCAATTTTACTGGAAACATTTGTTCCTTCGAGCGCCTGAGTAGCTAGTCTATCTGCTTCTGCGTTCTGTTTCCTGCCAATCGGATCATAGATTGGATGAATCCCTAACTTTTTAATTCTCTCCTCTATCCTATCCAGCCACCTATTCAGGTTCTCCTCAAAACACGGCCACTCCCCTGACAATTGTTTTAATACAACATGGGAATCACCTTTAAATGTGACAGTTGCATGCTTTACACCTATTTCCTCTAGGGTATTTAAAAGCAACCAGAATGCTGCGTATTCTGCCTCGTTATTTGATTCCATTTCTTCAAATACTTCATTTACTCTAACCCGATAAGGCTTTTTATTTTGGGAATAGTATATAGCAACACCTAAGCCGGCCTTACCTGATTGTATATCAAACCCACCATCAAAATAAGCAATAATATCCTGAGGTTCAGTTTCGACTACTTTAAGCAATTTAATGATTTCTTTTTTTGTCCATTTTGTATGACGCTCATCATAAAATACGAGGTCCTTTGTGCGTCCAGTTCGTTCAAAGTCATCTGCTAAGAGCAATGCCTCTTCCACAGATACTTCATCCGACATTAAGGTGATCACTTGGTTTTTTGGCGTTTTATAAGTCCATTCCAGCTTAAGTTTCATCATGCTCATCCTCTCTAGTGGAACGTATCTTCATTTTTCCTAATTTTTTACTCATTATACACTTTTTCCATTAGGTTATGCACTTCCACTTTTATTCATATCGTACTATAATTAACCTTTGACAATTAAATGAGGTCCTTTCGCGGTTCGTAAACTCCCGCGTTATCAAAACTACAGGAGGTAATAGTATGTATAACGAAATTCTTTGGTTCGTTTTTGCAATTGTCAATTTTATTTTAGTCTTAACGATTTACCGCATCTTCGGAAAATCCGGGTTATTTGTTTGGATTGGTTTTTCAACGGTTATAGCAAATCTTCAGGTAGTAAAAACGGTTGAGCTATTTGGATTAACCGCTACCCTCGGAAATATTATGTATGGAACAACCTTCTTAATCACTGATATTCTGAATGAAAAGTATGGAAAAGAGGAAGCGAAAAAAGGTGTTTGGCTTGGCTTTTTCACACTGCTTTCAATGATTATAATCATGCAGTTTGTTCTTGCGTTTAAACCTCATGAGGTGGACTTTGCTCAGGGCTCATTGGAAACAATTTTTGGACTTCTTCCACGAATTGCCTTAGGAAGCCTACTTGCGTTTTTGATTAGTCAGTATTCAGACGTGATTATTTATTCGAAAATTAAAGCACGCTTTCCTAAGGATAACCAGCTATGGATACGGAATAATGGAAGCACAATGATTAGCCAACTACTTGATACATTAATCTTTACCAGTGTTGCATTCTTAGGCGCATATCCGTTTGACGTATGGATTGAAATTTTCATAACGACATACTTTATTAAATGGTTGGTTGCTTTAATCGATACACCATTTATCTATATGGCTAGAAGATTTCATAAAAATGCATAACCAACGGGAAGGAAAAGGATGTCTATGAGCAGACATCCTTTTCTTATTATCTTCACAACTTTACATGATTAATGATAAAATAGGCATTATTTAGTATATTTTGGAGGCATTAGATGATCGAAGTGTATATAGATGGTGCAAGCGCTGGTGACCCTGGTCCTTCTGGTGCTGGGGTTTTTATTAAAGGAAATGGTGTCGTGGAAAAACATTCGATTCCTCTTGGGATTATGACGAACCACGAAGCTGAATACTATGCTCTTCTAAAAGGTCTTGAAATTTGCATCAAGAATGACTACAGAGTCGTATCGTTTCGAACGGATTCACAACTGGTTGACCGAGCGATAGCAAAGGAATACGTCAAAAATAAAAAATTCGCTCCTTTGCTTGAAAAAGCATTGCAGCTTTCCAATGAACTTGACCTCTTTTTTCTTAAATGGATCCCAAGCACACAAAATAAAGTGGCTGATGAATTAGCAAGACAAGCCATTCGAAAAAATGAAGCTTGAAGAAACCCTTGGACTAACTTGTCTAAGGGTTTTATGCCATTATATTTCGTTCTTCTACAAAACGATACGCTTGTTTTCGACTTTGTATTTGATTTTCCTTCAGCATCTCTAATAAAGATATGAAGAAGCTTCCATCAAATTCCTTTTGGGCCTTTAAAGTGATTTCAATTGCAACATTGACAATTTCGTCTGTTGCATTGGTATATTGCTGACCAAATGTAATGAAGCCAACTGCGTCCTCTCCAAAATTAAAACCCTTTTGCGCCAAGAATTGTAAATATTCATTTACTTTATTTTCTAATTTAAACAATAGACCCCAACCCCAACAAAAAATTCTACCCTAATAATATCGCACTTTTTGTCGAAATACTACGATTTTTTTGTTAAAAAATGGGCTATTGTACCTGCAATCATTCCAAATATTGCTCCACCAAGTACTTCTTCTGGCTGATGGCCAAGTCTTTCTTTTAATCTCTGTTCCTTGTTATCATGGTAGTGATGGTCCTTTTGTCCTGCTAATCGCTCTATTTCTTCATCAAGCTCGTTCACCTTAATGGTGAGTTCCCCTGATTGGCGACGGATCCCTTGTGCATCATACATAACGATTAAACCGAATACGGTGGATAGTGCAAAATCTATCGTGGGAACACCTCTTCTTAACGCAATAAAAGTAGCGAGTGAGGAAACACCAGCTGAGTGTGAGCTTGGCATCCCACCCGTTTCAAAAAAAGTGCCCCAATCCCATTTTCCTGTTTTGGCTTTTTTAATTGGGATTTTTAAAAATTGAGCAAGCCCAATTGTAAGTAGCGCAGTATAGATTCCTTTGTTCACGATTCTCACCTCATGGTTAGTTTCATGTATCACCTCATTTTCTATTCAAGACATATTCCAAATTAGGATGGAAATAATACGAAATGGAGGTGACATAATCATGGCACAAAAAGGAAACAACCGCGGGAAAGCTCCAAAAGGCGTAAACCCACAAGGACATAATGAAGATACAGAATTTTCAACGGAACCAAAAAGTGAGCTTGAGAACAGAGCAAAGAAATCAAATACAAAAAGATAAGTTTTTTTGTGAGATGCCCTGTGATTGGTTGTGATCGCGGGGCATCCCTTGTTGGTACTGACGAGCCGGATAGGCTATCAGCCAAAAGATTTTCATAATAGCCATATTTCTGATTTATCAGCTATAAAATTTATTTATTGGCCATAAACGCAAATTAACAGCCATAAGCAACATTTTTAATCTTAACCTCTCCAAAATAATCAAAAAAGAGCACTCAAATTGAGTACTCCCTTAACTAATAAATTGATCCAAACCTTTAAATTCAAGCTCTGAGAACTTTTCGTGCACTTTTTCACGGTTAATTTGGATTAATGCATCATCAAGTGAGCAATTAATCGGAACTTCGCAATGAATTCGCGCCAATTTCCGTGATAAATGTAGCATGTCTAAATCTTCTTTGATTTTAGTCTTTTGTCCTTTTGTTAGGTTTTCTACATTTTCAAGAATACCTTCAATTGACCCGAACTGTTGGAGTAGTTTAAGTGCTGTTTTCTCACCGATCCCTCTAACACCTGGATAATTGTCACTTGTATCACCCATTAACGCTTTTAGGTCTACCATTTGCTGAGGAGTAATTCCTTTTTCTTCAAGAAAGCTTTCACTCGTATACTCTGCGTAATTACCGATTCCTTTTTTCATAATTAGAACCGTAATACTTTCATCAAGCAATTGCAAAATGTCTTGGTCACCAGTCAGAATGATCACATCAGAGTCTTGGCTATATAGTTTTGCAAGCGTACCAATACAGTCATCTGCCTCATATCCAGAAAGTCCAACATTCGGGATATCAAAGGATTCAACTACATCCTTAACTAAATCAAATTGTGGAATTAACTCTTCTGGTGGTGCGCCACGATTTGCTTTATAACCATCATACATTTCTGTACGAAATGTAGAGCTCCCCATATCCCAACAGCAAATGACATGTGAAGGCTTGTACTTATTGACAGCAGTCATCATATGTTTTATAAATCCGTGAATCCCATTTGTTGGAACACCTTTACTATTCACCATAAAATATCCACTCATTGCCGTTGCATAAAAAGAGCGAAACAATAATGCCATCCCATCTATTAACATAATCTGATTTTTCATCAGCATATCCTCCCCTTCGGCAAAATCTTCATAAATAGAATTATAACATATATCTACTGTGCATTTGTTTGTATCTTCCTTCCAAGCGCACAAAAAGGCCCTCTTACACAAGAGGGCTCACATTTATTTACTCTTCATTTTTTCTGCTTCAATTTCTGCATAGGAAGCAAAATGATAGGGGGTAGTCCCTTTTCCTTCTTGCTTTTTCTCCTTTTTCGAAACAGATTGTTTTTCGTTTTTCACATGCATGTCTCCTTTATGAGAGATTGTAGTTAGTATTAACCCAACATGCATGTATTATTTATTTGCGGAATGCGTACTCTTTCACCATTTCAACTGTTACAAGCTTTCTTAATGGAACAATTCCTTTTTTCGCAAGTTTGTTCATTTCGTTTGTCACTTTATTGATTTTATCAACGGTGAATTCTTTGTTTTGTTTGGCTAAAGAAACTGCCTCATCAATAAATAGTTCTCTTTGTTGCTCAAGTCCCACGAATGTTTTTACAATTTCGTGCTGTGATTTTGAATGTTTTGTGATTGCTTCATGGACGTTTGTCATTATTTCTCCTCCGTTGTTTCAGTCTTCATTAGTTTAACAATATGGGGTTTAGGCGTCCAACAATTGAATTTGTAAGCTGGCTTTGTATCATAGCCTAAACGTGCACAACTGTAGATCATCTTGCCACCTTTTCGTTCTGCTACGAAATGAACACAAGTGGCACATGCATGATACTTTGATTTCGAATCAGTCAAAATCAATTCACCCCATATGCTCCATATAGTATCCGCTTAGCTTTTCGTGTACCTGCTCTAGGTTGTCGATATCGATATCCTCAGATAGAATTTTGGTTACACCATCGAAATACTCATGGATTTCTTCCAATGCATCTTTTTGAAGTGCTTGTAGCCCTTTATTAAATTCCTGTTTGTAGAAATTAACAAGGTATGATTGGTTTTCTTCAAGATATGAGCTAACTGGTGCATCTAGCAATATTTCTAATTCATCCTGCATTTGTTTTTTCTCATTTTTTTCGAAAAATGATTTAGGATTTTTGAACAGAGCTAGTGCCTTTTTGTATCGTGTATGCTCTTCCTGCTCAAGCCCATTCTTAAATTCAATCGTTTCAAAATCTAGTTCAATGGACTCTGAAATACTCATATTTGAATTGATCGACTTAATTTGCTCATTAAAAGTTCCGATTTGTCCATGTAGTCGCTTTGAAATAAATGTTTCGATCCGCAATGAAGTGGCGCGCAATTCTTGGGCTAAATCAAAGCCGACTGACTCTAAAAATTCAGCTAAACATGATTGTAACGCTTTTTTCAAATCTCGGCCATCATCTCTTAGTGATGATGGGTTAAATGCTTCCTTAAACATATCTGATATTCGAAGGAATACCCTTTGCTTAATGTAGTAACTAAGCTCCTTAATTTCTTGCTCAACCACTCCAAACGCTTCCTGTTGATCAACAGTTTCAATAACAGACTCCATTTTCTCATGCTGGTCTTTAGCATCTTGAAGTTTAGCACGCTTTATATCCTTATCTTCCTTTGCAGATTGAATATACGAGTTAATGATTGACGCAGCACGCTGAATATCAACGTATCCTTCATTAACTGCTACTTCTGTCAACTCATCAATAACAAATGAATGGAAATCAGCTTCAAAACGTTCTATACCAGAAGTCGCAAGGATTCCACGATCCTTCTGACTGTCTTCGTTAAGTTTCTCAAGTAAGGCAGCACGGCTTGATACAGTATAGAGTCGAGGAAAACGAATTCCATAGCTTACAAGCTGTGACTCGACATAATCTTTTACATCTGATAACTCTTCAGTTGAGTTTGCCAAATCTGCCGCATTAATGATGAAGAACATCTTATCCATACTGAAGGTGTCTTTAACACGGCCAAGTTGAATTAAAAACTCACGGTCTGCTTTTGAGAAAGCATGATTATAATACGTTACAAATAGAATGGCATCGGCATTTTTAATATATTCAAAAGCAACCCCTGTATGGCGAGCATTAATTGAATCTGCTCCTGGCGTATCTACCAATGTAATCCCTTGCTTAGTTAATGGACAATCATAATAAAGCTCAATCCATTCTACAAAACATGCCTTTTCTTCCTTCGCGACATACTCATTAAAACCATCCATATCAGTTGTTAAAACGTGATCTAAATCTGAAGCGATGCTCTCAAACCCTGCCAACACTGCTTTTAAGAATGAAAAATGAGGCTTTTCTTTCGCTTCGATTTTTTCGATATTGCTAATCTTCGACTTTATGATTTCTATACTGGCATCAAGACTGCCCGCTTTTTCACCAAAAATGTGTAATGAGTGGTTGATATCGTCTAATAATTGTTTTGTTGATTTTATCTTTACAAGTACTGTTCCATGTTGATGTTCATCAGTTGGAAATGTAATTTTATTAATTGTTGCTGTTGTTGGGTTTGGTGAAACTGGTAGTGCATGTTTCCCCATTAATGCATTAGCAAAAGAAGACTTCCCTGCACTAAACGCTCCAAATAATGCAACAGTAAAATGTTTATGTTTTAAGCGATGAGCTTTTTCCCGAATATCTTTAGCAAGCGTAGAAAGACCTGTAATCGGCTTAATCAAGTCATGCGCTTTTTCTAAATGATCGATCGCTTGCTCAGATGTTCCTATTTTTTCTTTATGCTGTTGTGTTGGTTTTTCTTCAGATTTCGGAGTGGCCGCCTCTTGATTCTTCAAATCCTTCAGTATTTCTTCAGTGGAAGAAATCTCAACATTTTCTGCAAATCTAGAAAGTAGGTTTTCAGCTGATTCCGTACGATTTATTTCAGATTTTCCATTCATGATGTCGTCAAGCTTCGAACGTATCTCAGTTCGTTTCGACTCACATTTCTTCAAAGTGGCAAACGCTTCTTGATAAACTTCATATTTATCTAACTCCGCTTTTATCCCTTGCTCTTCTTTTACAGTACTTGACTTAACCTGCTCAAGAATGTCATTTAATAACGTTACTGCTTTTTGTTTATATTTTCTCTTAATATAATTTCCTACATCATCTGTATAAGTTAAAATGTATTCCCCAGTAACACCCGCACCAGGCTTAACTAAATCTTGTAACTCCTTCGCACTCAAGTCCGTTGCAAGCTCGTTTCCAGTCGGTTGTTTCGAAAGACGTAAGTTTCCTGCAAATTTCCCGACAAAGTCCTTTAAATGCCATTCCAATTGAGTGGACATTCTTTCTTTCACATCTGCTAGAAAAGCTTGCTTTCGGTCTTCGCGTTCCTTTTCTGTTTTGTTTTTGGAGAATAACAATCCAACCTTAAAATCAGGCTGCACACATTCAACAAAATTTTTCGCTAAATCACGAGTCTGGAACGGCATCAGAATTGCATTTGATAAAATCGTGTCAATTTCATCCATAAATTCCACTTCGATTTTTTCCCTGTTTTTTGAGAAGCTAGTTAATTGATTGTTCAATTTTTCTATTTGAGTTGGAATTGTCTCCCGCTCAGCTTCTGATAATGACCGGAGCTTTTCTTTTGTATCTTCGAGCTCTACAGCATTTTTATCATCTAGAAATGCAATATGCTCTAAAACAATTTGTTTTGCAGAATGGAATACACCCTCTAATAAAAGTTGTTCCTTGTTAGCAATTTTATCATGGAGCAACTGCTGGACCTGCTTAAACTGATTATGCTCGTGATTGGGTTCCTTTAATGTCGTGAAAAAAATATCTGAATAGGCTACATTCCAATTCTGAAACGCCTCTTCGACACCTTGTTTAAAGGAAGCAAAACTAAGCTCTGATTCTTTATGTTTATCAACTTGGTTTACAATTAAATAAACCGTCTTGTTTCGATCCGTAAGTTCCTTTGTAAATTGAAAATTCAGCTCTGAAAGGACATGGTTGTAGTCCATCACATAAAACAGCAAATCTGCTAAATGGAGAGCCGATTCAGTTGATACACGATGGGCATCATCAGTAGAATCAATCCCTGGCGTATCCATCACGATTACTTGCTCAGGGAGTTTCATATGATCATGACTTATTTCAATGGACTCAATTGCTTCCCCGTCTTTTGCATATGATTTGATTACATCATAATCATAGGGTGCTGGGTATTCAATGATTTTTCCATCACGGTAATAGACACGTGCGTATTCTCGTCCTGACTTTACTTTTACTAAATTTGCACTTGTTGGAATCGGGCTTGATGGCAGAAGACTCTCCCCTATGAGTTCATTAATCATGCTCGACTTTCCCGCTGAGAAGTGGCCAGAAAAACCAATCATATATTCAGAATTATATAGTTTTTTTAGCAACTGAATGATTTTTGAGCTACTTTCTTTATCATTGTTTTTTTCAAAAATGTCATACAGATAAGATAGTCTTTTTTCTAAATCTCCCTTTGTGATGTGTTTAATTTGATCTGTTTGTATCATGTCTAATCCCCTTATTATACATTGCATAAAAATTCAATATATATGTATTTTACTCTACACCTATGCTTTTGACAAAGCAGAATATTAGGAATCAAATTTTTCATAAAAAAAAACCAAGTATTTACCTGGTTACATGGATGGCATTATGATGTTTTTTCTTGTTTTGTTTTGAGTTTAGAACATTATGTAGGACGTGATACATGATAAAACTGTATATTCCAATTGTTAGAGTTATAAATAAAGTTAGCAATCTAATCACCAGCTTTCAACTGATAGTGATAATTATTTTCATCTACAAATAGTGTATCAGCAGTTTTCGCTCTTTTCAATCTTTTTTTAACGTTTTCATTCTATTTGGAATGAATCGATTACTCACCAAGCCTATATTTTGATATTCAACATGAACCGCTAAAGCTCGTTCTTCGATTGGAATCCGAACAGCCATTACCAACAGGTTCAATAAGGTGAAAATTATAGCCGTTAAATACGCCTGGAATAACAACGGGATTAGGATTAACTCTAAGGCTACAACAAGGTAATTAGGGTGCTTTAGATATTTATATGGACCTTTTGCCTGCACTTGTTTTGTCGGGAGGATCATAATTTTCGTATTCCAGAACATCCCCAATGATTGAAGTGCCCACAATCTCCCTAACTGTGTTAACGCAAATAAGAAAAAAAGAACAGGATAAAATATTGATAACTCTTTGCTAAAATAGACAACTTCAACCATGAGCGAAATAAAAAACACGATATGCATGAGTACAATGTATTTGTAATGCCCATGCCCTACCTCGTAGCCACCTTGAGTCAAAATCCACTTTTCATTTCTTTTTGCAATTCGCATTTCAATTAATCTTTGGGCAATTACCAACGTAATAAATATCCAAAATATCATCCTATTTCCTCCATTGTAAAAGGACTAACTCTGAGCTAAACCCAGGTCCTAAGGCTGTAACAAGCCCATAGTCGCCCTCATTACCTAGCTCCTTTTCCATAAATTCCTTCAGAACATAAAGCACCGTTACAGATGACATATTCCCCTGTTTTCGTAAAACTTCTCTAGCGATTTCTGTCATCGAGCGTGGAATTTCAAGCGCTACCTCATATGCGTCCAATACCTTTTTTCCACCTGGATGTGCGATAAAATGCTTTATTTTGTTCATATCCAGCTGATTTGCATGTAAATATTCATCTACATTTCCTTTTAACCACGATTTCACGATACTAGGGATATCCTTTGAAAAGATGACGTGGAGACCTGTATTTCTTATATCCCAGCCCATAACGTCCTCTGAATCTGCCATTAAGGTCGATTGCGCTGAAACAAATTCGGGTAAAACATCCGATACTGAACATTCCTGATACTCTACTTCATCTCCCACAATACACGCACAGGCTGTTCCATCCGCAAATAACGAAGTGCCTATTAAATTGCTCTTAGTAAAGTCATTTTTTTGAAAAGTTAAGCTACAAAGCTCAACTGCAACTACAAGCACCTTTGCATTAGGGTATGCTTTACAGTAATCAAATGCCCTCGCCAATCCAGATGCCCCTCCCGCACAACCAAGTCCCCAGATTGGAATCCGCTTTGTATGTGTTCCGAAATCCATTTGATTCATGATCCTTGCTTCAATACTTGGCGTAGAAATTCCAGAGCTCGATATAAAAATGATGGCATCAATTTCTTTCGGCGTGATCTTTTTTTTAAGCAGGTTGGTATTATTTAAGCAGTTCTGAATGGATTTCACTCCAAATGAAATTGCTTTTTCAATATATGTATTATTTTTTTCTTCAAAGCTATGGTCTTTGCTATACCACTCTAATGATTCGCTGAAATAGCGTTCCTCGATTTCACTATTAGCGAATACTCGGATGAGACGGTCAATGTCTGGAAAATGTTCTTGAAATAAGTCCTTGATAAATTCAGTTGTTTTGGATTGATTAATCTTATGTGGTGGATTGCAAATACCAACTGAAATGATTTTAGGCATGGGAGCCCCCCTCACTTTAAAGGCAATCTCTTAAGGTTACTTTTTCCAGTTTTAAAATTAGTATGCAAACAATTAAAAAAGGGCACAAAAAAAGCCTTCCCAACACGGGAAAGCTCACGTTTCAAAGGAGTTGTTTTGTTGTTGTGCATTTATAGTATAACTCAAACGTTTTAAACATTCACTAGTAAAATTTTGGTTTCCGGCCGAAAATGACACATCGAATTTCTGCAAACTTCACTCCGAGAAAAATGGTGAATAACAAGGACATGCGCTTGCGTCTACTAGTCTATTCACGAAGTCAAATTCCTCAGCGCAAGGCTGCTAGGAGGATTACTCAAGAAGTTGCCTCGTTCCGGTACTCAAAGCTGCACCGCCTTGAACTTTCGACGCACAGGATGTGCTAGTGTCGGCGTCGCCACAGGACGTGGCGCCTTCGCCGACGCGGTCCTTTTCAACCTTTTTTAACTAACACCCTTACAGTAATGTCTTTACGATTTCTTCTCGCTTTTTGTCGATTGCATTAAAGTCCATGGCAGCTTTATAGTAATCTTCAAGTTTGTCATGAAGTCTTTTTGCTTCGCTTAAATAATTCGTACCAATTGCCATTTTATTCTTGTATTCTAGGTTAAGCTCTTCAATTTCTTTTTTAAACGTGTTTTCGATTTTTGGGTCCATGCATAAAGCAAACATATCTACGATTTCATCACCCTCACGGAATGGGTCGACAACATGTGGTGCCGTTCCATCTACAATCGAGACACCCAACTTTGGTATGATGATCATATCTATGCTTTTCGGGTCAAAGGCACAATGGAAATATTCAACTGATAATCCCTGCTGTTCAGCATGCTTGGCGACCTTCTTCATCAAAGTCGACTTTCCACTTCCTGGTCTACCCTTTATAATATAGCGTTTATCATAATCTTCTGTAATATTATCAATGAAATTAACTGCACCCTTCGGAGTAGCCGCTCCAAAGAAACGCCTTCTTTTTGTTGGATGTTGCTCGGCTGTAAATGGTTTACTAAATATTTCACCGATCAAGTTTTGAAGGACAGCATCTGCCTTTTTAAAGCTCATGGATGAAACATAAATATCCTCGCGCTTTAAATGGACCTTCTTAGCTTCCGCAAAGGTTTTATACGCATCTTCAAAGTTTTTTGAAATATCATCTGTTAGTTCGATGATTTCATCCTTAAATTGAGCTAAGTATTGATCATTGCGGTATTGACCGAGGTCAATCACCTTTTCAACGACTCCAGGGTATTTAGGCTCGATCACATGTGGTGACGTTCCGTCTACAAATCCTAATTTTCGTTCAGGAATAATGATTCCATCTATAGAGTGATTATCTGAAGAACAGTGTAAGTATTCGAGATCGAAGCCTTTCTCCATAAACACAAGACCGATTTTCCTCATGAAGGTGGACTTCCCTGTTCCGGGTCCCCCTTTTAAAATATAGAGAGTTTCTAGCCCTTTTAATGCCTCATCATAAAACGAGTAAAAACCTACACTTGAATTTGTACCTGCATAATAATTTTTTACTTTTGCCATATAAACTACATACCTCCTTGTAGACATTCGCCTACATTAGAGTATGGCAGATATAGGTTGTGTGTGAATAAAAATAATATTGTTTTCGAACTGTAACATTTTATTTTTTCTATTCTAATAAACCTTTTACTTTCATATTCACAAAAAATCACTATAAAAAAATAGTGATTAAGGGGACTTTTGATCGTTCTTTTGTACATTAATATCAATTTGACTAATTGTACCATTCCCACATTTAAAACATCTTTCTTTATTATTTAACAAGAGCGTATGACATCTAGAACAATAATACCTAATCATTTACACACCACTCCCTTTTTTATTATCTTATGTTGAAGTTTGAATTGCTGTTATAACGTATGTCACAAATTAGTCAAATGTTTTCTTTTCCAAATGTGATAAAAATCACTGTTTTATTAAGTTTTCACTATTAATATAGTGATTAGATTAGGAATGAACAATTTGTGAAATAGTCAAAACCGACTAGTTTTTAGCAAATTGTTTTGTATGATAATTATGTAAAAACCTTTGAATTTACGCTTGAAGGGGGTCGTGAGGAATGGCAAAGACACAGCTTACAAAAACAAACCACAAGACAAAAATTGAAGATGAAAGAACTTCCTTAAAAGGAACATTAGCATCTGTATTTTTACTTGGACTTTTCTTAATTTTATCTTGGCTTGGTGTCTATTTCTTGTTCTTAGACAGATTGTAAAAGTTATCACTATCGAAAATTACGAGGCAGATTTATAAAAAATGGCTTGTAATATTTTATGAGAAAACAAACAGAAAAAGAATGTGAAAATTTGAAAGGGGAAAAAGCCATGCATCTGCATAAATTTGAAAAAATATGGCTCACTTTTGGTATCGGAATACTGTTCGTATTTCTAGCAGTTGTTGGTGTTGGCGCATTTGCGATGGGTCACCAGCCAGCAAGTAGTATTAAAACAATTGATCCAGAAAAGGTTGCTGAAACAGCACCATTTGATAATCCTGGACTTGTTCATATTGAGGATAACAAATATGAATTAAACCTTGTTGCAGAAGCCTTTGCGTATACACCAAGTACGATCCAAATTCCAAAGGACGCTGAGGTAACAATTAACGTAGCAACAAAAGACGTTGTTCACGGATTTTCGATTGCCGGTACGAATGTCAATATGATGGTTGAACCTGGATATGTTAGCACTTATACTCAAACATTTTCTAAAACAGGCGAATTTTTAGTATTATGTAATGAATATTGTGGAGCTGGACACCACTTAATGATGGCAAAAGTTGAGGTGACCGAATAATGACAAATTCAAATTTTAAAGTAGACAGAAACGATGGAAAATTAGCAATGGCACACTTTTATGTTGCCTTCGCTGCTTTACTCCTTGGAGGAACTGCAGGTTTACTCCAAACTCTAGTTCGTTCAGGGAAATTTACATTACCAGCTGGAATCGGTTACTATCAACTATTAACCGTTCACGGAGTATTATTGGGACTTGTACTTACTACATTTTTTATCATAGGATTTTTATTTGCAAGTTTAAGTAAAACAGCAGGAACCCTTTCACCGAAAATTCGTTTAACGGGTTGGATTGGTTTCTGGACAATGACAATTGGAACTGCTTCTACAGCAACTACCATTCTTTTAGGTGAAGCATCTGTTCTTTATACGTTTTACGCACCTCTACAAGCACACCCGTTCTTTTATATTGGGTTAGCACTAGTTGTGGTTGGTAGCTGGATCAGTGGCTTTGCAATGTTCACTCATTTTGGTAAGTGGAAGAAAGCAAACCCTGGTCAAGTAACACCTTTGTTAAGTTTCATGGCTATAATGACAATGATTTTATGGTTAGTTGCAACACTGGGTGTAGCTGCATCGGTTCTTATTCAATTTATTCCATGGTCTTTTGGTTGGGTTGAAACAATTGATGTTCTCATCAGCCGAACCTTATTCTGGTATTTTGGTCACCCACTTGTGTATTTCTGGTTATTACCTGCATACATGGCATGGTATGTTGTGATTCCAAAGGTAATCGGAGCAAAGATCTTCTCAGATGCCCTTGCGAGATTATCATTTATTTTGTTCTTGTTATTCTCAATTCCAGTAGGATTCCACCATCAGTTAACTGAACCAGGTATTGATCCAAACTGGAAATATTTACAAGTTGTTTTGACATTTATGGTTGTCATTCCATCTTTAATGACGGCATTCTCATTGTTTGCATCTTTCGAGTCATACGGAAGATCAAAGGGAGCGACAGGCCTGTTCGGCTGGTTTAAAAAGCTTCCATGGGGAGATGCTCGTTTCTTCGCACCATTCATTGGTATGTTATTCTTTATTCCAGCAGGTGCGGGCGGAATTATCAATGCAAGTCACCAAATGAACCAAGTTATTCATAATACAATTTGGGTAACCGGACACTTTCACTTAACCGTAGCAACAACTGTTTTACTAACATTCTTTGGTATCGCATACTGGTTAATCCCGCATTTAACAGGTCGGGTCATGACAAAAGCGATGAATAAACTTGCCATTATTCAAACAATCGTATGGACAATTGGTATGACGTTTATGTCAACTTCCATGCACTTTGCGGGCTTATTAGGAGCACCAAGACGTTCTGCTTTCTCAACATACGGAGATTCAGCACAAGCAATGGATTGGATACCTTATCAAATTGCCCAAGCGATTGGCGGCTCTATTCTATTTATTGGGATCATCTTAGTTCTAGTCATTTTTGTTAATCTTGCCTTCTTTGCTCCAAAAGGTGAAACAGAGTTCCCTGTAGGGGAAGTTTCTGAAGAAGCAGAAAAAACACCTATGATTCTAGAAAACTGGAAGCTTTGGGTCGGTGTACTAGCAGTATTAATCTTAATTGCTTATACAATTCCGTTTGTCGATATGATTCAAAACGCACCACCAGGGGCAAAACCATTTAAACATTTACTATAGAATCATAAAAGCTACGCAATGTCTGGATTGCGTAGCTTTCTTTTTTATAACTTATAAATAGCACTATATTTAGTTTCTAAATATTGGATTAAATAGTTCGCATTTAACCCCTCACCTGTTACATCTTTGATGATTTCTAAAGGCTTTTTCATTTTTCCATGCTTATGAATATGTTCAGTTAGCCATTCTTTTATTGGGAGTAAGTTCCCCTCTTCAAGCAACTCATCAAAGTTAGGAATGTCCTTTACCATTGCATTCTTGAATTGAGCCGCATACATATATCCAAGCGCGTAGGAAGGGAAATATCCAAAGCTACCGCCTGCCCAATGGACATCCTGTAGGACTCCTTTTGCATCATTTTCTGGACGAATACCTAGATACTCTTCATACTTAGCATTCCATATTTCTGGTAGGTCTTTTACTTCAATCTCATCATTAAACAAACCTTTTTCAATTTCATAACGCACCATGATATGCAATGGATATGTTAATTCATCTGCTTCAATTCGAATGAATGATGGTTTTGATTCATTTATTGCTCGATAATAGTCTTCTACTGATACCCCATCAAATTGACCACTTGCATATTCTTTTAATAGGTCAAAATTATTTTTCCAAAATGACAGGCTGCGACCGAGTATATTTTCATAAAAAAGTGATTGAGATTCATGTATCCCCATTGAAGTTCCTTGTGCAAGGTTCGTTCCAACTAATTCTGCAGAAATGTTTTGCTCATAGAGAGCATGTCCACCTTCATGGATCGTTCCAAAAACCGCAGTTCTAAAGTCATTTTCAACATAATTTGTTGTAACACGTACGTCCCCTGGATTTAAGCCAGTAGCAAATGGGTGAACAGTTTCATCAAGACGTCCTGCTTCAAAGTCATACCCCATTTTTCTTAGAATCTCTAAACTTAATGCACGCTGTTTTTCCTTAGGAAATTCATTAAATAAAAATGAAGTTTCTGGTTTGTTTTGTGATTCTGTTACTGCTTTTACAAGTGGTACGATTTTATTACGTAATTGAGCAAACACTTGATCAACTACCTCAACTGTAACACCTGGCTCGTACATATCTAGTAACGTGTTATACTTGTTCCCTTCATAGCCCCAGTAGTTAATAAATTTCTTCGTGAAATCGACAAGCTTTTCCAAATAGGGGCGGAACAATTCAAAATCAGATTTTTCTTTTGCATCCTCCCACACAGATTCAGCTTTTGATTGAAGAATCACAAACTCACGAAATTCATCTGCAGGAATTTTTTTGTTACGTTCAAAATCCTTTTGACATTCCTCAACTACTTTTTTTGTGATTTCACTAAGTTGTTGCTGAGCTTCAGGACTCGTTAATTCTTTTAAATAGGTTTCCATTTCGACGGAAGTAGATATCGCAAATACTTCAGAAGACAGCATTCCAATAACTTCTGAGCGCTGTTCTACTCCTTTTTTAGGAGCTCCAGTTCGCAAGTCCCAATACATAACTCCAATTGCTTCATTATAGCTTGTCATTTTCTTTACTAATTCAAGAAACGCTCGTTCAGTTTGTGTTAGTTGCTCTGACATCATTAGTCCCCCCATTAATTGGTTTCTGTTGGCAGTACATTTTTTACTTTATTTAAAACCTCGTTAGAAACTTTGTCATCAACAAAAATACTAACCGTACCTGTATCTTCACTTGACCGAATGAGTCGACCAATTCCTTGTCTTAATCTTAGAAGCATATATGGTAAATCAACTTGCTCAAAGGAATGTTCTGTTCCGTTTCGTTTTGCCTGAAAAACCGGATCATTTGGTGGAAATGGTAATGACCAAATGATGACATTGGATAACGAAGGACCTGGGATGTCGAGACCTTCCCATAAGGAAACTGAGCAAAGGATACTTTGTTCACTATTTTGGAACCTAGAAACCAACCCACTGATTTCTTGATCTCCTTCAAAAAGAAACTCATATTTTTCAGTCTTACATCTCTCTTTAAATCTCTGGAGCTCTTCCTTTGAATTAAATAAGAGCAAAGCCCTACCATCTGATTTTTCGATTTCATTCCAAGCAAAATCCAGTTTCGATTGGAAAACATCCTCGTTAGTATTGAACATAGGTATTTGGATTTTCATCTGAGTGTCGTAGTCAAATGGTGATTCCACCGAAAATGATTGATAGTTATTGATTCCCAGACTGTTAGCAATATAGTCAAAAGATTTGTTTTCAGATAATGTTGCAGAAGAAAAGATAAATGGAACTTGTTTCGAAAATACGTTCTCAGCTAAGATGGTTTCAACTGCTTGGGGCATTATGACAAGCGTGTAACTCTCACTGTCTGCCTCAACCCACGTAATCGCATCATTTTCTTCACCGAAAAGCTTTAATGAATATTCCAATTGGTCCAAGTATTCATCTACAATATTTAATTCGTATTGGTCAATTGTATAAGTTTCTGCCTCAAAAACAAGGTTATTGCCTATCTCAACAATCATTTGATGCAGTTTTTTAGCTGTGGCAACTAATTGTACTGTCCGCTCAATATCCATTCGCTCAGAGCCCTCAACTGCTTGACTATTTTTCTGGAGACTTCTGTAAAACTGCTCATTTTGATCGATTGTATCCTCAATTAATTGTGCAAATTCTTCACGAATATCATTTCCTAACAACCTTGTTAACAGTGATTCCAAAGTTGATTCTTGGATACGGTAGGTCAATGCTTTTTGTGCAGAGTATTCAAGTAAGTGGCCCTCATCAAAAACCACACAGCTGCTATCCGGTAAAAACGGAAGCTGGCCTTCTCTTTTTCGAGCTTCCATTGTCCACACATGCTCCATATAAAAGTCATGTGAGCAGACGATTAAATCAACAGCCTTTCGGTAATGTTCTCTAGAAAGTGTAAGCCCACATCGGTGTCTTAACTCGCAAGAAAAGCAGTCCTGAAAACTATCCCATGCAACACTTTTCCATTCTTCATCTGCAAGATCAGGGTATGTTTTTCTGTCTCCATAATGATTGAATGCTTGCATGGTAGTATGATTATGAACAAAATCCGGTAGTTCGTTATAAATTCTTGCAATTTTTTCATTGTTTGTCCGACGAGTAGCATGATCTAATTTTCGAATGCATAGATACTGATCCTGTGCTTTTGCAAGTCGAACATCAATATTCAAATCTAATGCGTCCGCTATTTTCGCAATATCCCCTTCAGGCTTAACAAGCTGTTCAATTAAGGACTCATCTGCACATGAGATAATCGCTGGCTTTCTCGTATATCGGGCATAACAAATAGCGTATAACAGATAAACAATTGTTTTTCCAGTGCCTACGCCGGCTTCTGCAAACACAATAGATTTATCCTTAAACGCCCTCTCTAGTTGAAATGCCATAAAAATTTGCTCATCACGGAGCTCAAAGCCTTTTTCAGGAAGGATGTCATAAAAAACATCGCCAATCCACTCATTTAATTTATCAAAGAAATTTTCATTTCTGGAAATTTGAAAGGGTAACCCTTCTCCAATCATATGTAAAAACCCCCAAAACCAACAAGATCAAATGCGCCTTGCGTATTTGCGCCCAGATTTTTTCGAGCTTGCTCGAAAACTTTCCTTTGAAAATCTGTGGTATACGCCGGAGGCTTTACTTTATTCAGCCAATGTTTGCCCCCAAAATAATTGGTTCTCCTTTTGCTTTTTAGCTCACACTTAAAAAGTTAAGCACTCTGCTGAATAACGTAATGCCAATTTTTAATTATCTACTAGTAAATGTGGGAAGTCAATATTTTTAAATCGTACATGACGTCAAGAACTAGCAATATGAACAAAATAAAAACCCGCCGTAGCGAGTTTTATTTTTTAGTTCTTTATTCATTCTTATATCGTAAATAATCAACGTCAATGGAAGTTGAATGAGACATGGCATGAAGAAGGTCGCTTTTTGCTTTGACAATGGATTTAAGTGGATCCATCTCTTCACCGACTTCATTCTGAAGTGCCCGATATGTATCATTCAGCGCATCTTGAATTTTCTTAAAGTCTATATAATTCATCTTTCATTCACTCCTGGTAATTTTGTAGACACCAATAGAGTATATGTCCTTCGGAATAGAACTATTCATGAACTACTAGAAAAAAACGAAAATTTTTATTGATTTCTTGGTGGTCTTTTACCCCAATACTGATAATAGTCTGTGCGTATAAACCCGTTAAACAATTTACGTTTTTTGGTAGCAGGCTTACCATATAATTGCTCAAACTCTGGATGCGACGTTAACATATAGACCGACCAGGTATCATAAGTGCGAAGTACTTCTCCCATACTGCGATACATTTCTTCAACAGCTTTCTTTTCACCAAGTCTTTCTCCGTATGGTGGATTACCGACAATCACACCGTATTCTTTAGTTGTTGTAAAATCCTTAACCTGCATTTGTTTAAAGTTGATGATATCACCAAAACCAGCCTCATCTGAGTTATCCTTAGCAATCTGAATCATTCGATGGTCGATATCAAATCCACTAATATCCAGAGGCTGATCATATTTGGCTAAGTCCTCTACCTCTTGTCGTGCTTCATCCCATTTCTTTTTTCCAATCCAATCCCACTCTTCAGATACAAAATCTCGGTTAAAACCAGGGGCAATGTTTTGGCCGATTAAGGCAGCCTCAATCGGAATCGTTCCTGAGCCGCAAAATGGATCAACAAAAGGCTTATCTGGTGTCCAATTTGTTAGCTTGACTAATGTCGCTGCGAGCGTTTCTTTTAATGGCGCTTCCCCTTGTCCAGCTCGGTAACCGCGTTTATGAAGTCCGACTCCACTACAATCGATTGTTAAAGTCGCAACATCTTTCAGTAAAGCGACCTCAATACGAAATAATGGTCCAGTTTCCTCAAACCAGCCAGATGTTTTGCGATAATGCTTTTTAAGACTGTCAACAACTGCTTTTTTAACAATGCTTTGGCAATCAGAGACACTAAAGAGCTTTGACTTTACTGATTTTCCTATAACAGGAAACTCTGCATTTTCTGGAATAATGTCCCCCCAATTAAGGGCTTTAGTCTTTTCAAATAATTCATCAAAGGTTGTGGCTTTAAATTCTCCAACCTTTAGCTTAATACGGTCTGCTGTTCTAAGCCATAAATTACTTCGACATATGGCTTGTTCATCGGCGTCGAATGTAATTTTGCCGTTTTCAACGGTACATTCATAGCCTAAATCCCGCACTTCATTGGCAACAATTGATTCAATTCCCATTGCCGCCGTAGCAATAAGTGTTACTTTTCCCATTACGTTCACCCTAACTATGTACATTATGTATAGTAAAAGAATAAAGAAACTCACAGAGTAAAGCAAGAAATGCTATTAAATATCGTCAAAAAAACGTAAGCATACAAAAAGCTCTTCAATTATGAAGAGCTTTACTTCTTTATTCATATTGATCGTTTAATTAATAACGTTCTGTAAGCCATGTTTTGTTCCTTCGTACTTCAGTCGGCAAAACGAGTGCCTCGTACTCCGGTGGTAATCATCTATCTACAGACGTTAGGACGCCTGTCCTTCTCCTTGTTCATTTCCAAAAGAGAAAGTGCCCCTACCATAATTTGGGTTTCTCGCTCGTGGGGTTTACCTCGTTCCACTCCTGTAATTTCTTACAGGACTTCGTCACTGTGGCACTTTAAAGGTAGTCAAACCATATCCTAATGGACTTAGGTTTTTTCCCTGCCGTTAGCAAAGTTCAACACTTTAGCTACCCTAGCTTATTTTTTCGCTAGGCACGAACACTACGGACATCTCAGTCCGTGCGAGCATGGACTTTCCTCTGCAGGTTACCCTGCAGCGATTACCCGAACGTTATTAATGTGTGTAAAAAATAGTATAGTGGAAAAACATTAAGATTGCAAGTAATTACACACTGGTAAATTTTTCCTCACTCATGTTGTCAATTGAATTCTGTTTAAGGAACAAAGACTAAGTACGCCACGTCCTGTGGCAACGTCTTTGTGCCCCACATCGTGTTGGCCTCAGTCGTATAACTTACTACCAAAAACATGTTTTTCAAGGTTAGATAACCGTTTTAAAATATCAAAATTAGTTGTTCCTGTTTGTGCTTGTGGCTGTTTCTTATAAGAATCCTCTAACTGACGTTTTAAGCGGAGATTCTCTTGTTGAAGTTCTTCAATTTCTTGGTAAAACATTTCATAGTCCTTAATTATTACATCTAAAAATTTATCAACTTCTTCTTGTTTATAGCCTTTCATGCCTGTTTTAAATTCTTTTTCAAGTATTTGTGTCGCACTTAGTTTTATTTTATCTGATATCATATCATTCACCTCGATACACTTTCCCCATTATTCCTACACCTATTTTTTCAAATAATTCGTGTATTGTCAATTTAAATGGTGTAACCATTAGTAGTCATTATTCGCAAATTGTTCTTCTTCAACGATTGCCTGAAGGTCATACGCATTTATTGTAATAAGCTGATAGTCTTCATTTTCAGCTTTCTTTTTTGCATCTGCATAGATATAACGAGGACTTCCATCCTTTTCCTCGTCATAGAAAATTAATAACGCATCGCTTTTATCTAGAAAAAAAGCATTCTTCAAGCGGAATTGTGATGGATTATCATATTTTCTATTTGTAATGCTGTTTACATAGTCGGCTTGGGACAAAATAAGCTGATAGAATTCTTTGTTTGTTTCATTCCATTTTTCTTCTTGTTCTAGAAATGGAGTAATGACAGCAAGCCTTAGTTCAGGATATTCCTCTTGAAGCTCGAATGTAATTTCTGCTGCCCAAAGCTCGACACCAAGTTGTCCACTTATAATGACCCATTCTAATCCGTCTTCAATTAAAGAGATCAGTTGCTTCTTAAGGGCTAGTTTAATATATTTGATTCCCGGATGATCCTGTCCAAAAATTCCAAGTTCAAATGGTTTATAGCCTGTAATTGCAACAACCTTTACCATGTCAGCACTCCTTTACATCGGATAAAATTTCCTTAAAGTATGTAAAACAGGAACCATGACAGTTCCTGTTAGATCGTCTTATTATACGTTACATTTTTAGATTACGTTTTATTATTGAATTATCTTCCCATAAATGGTCTTGGTGGTCTCGGTCCACAATTAAAGTGTTGATTCGTTACCTCATTCGCAACAGATTCTGTGTGTGGGTAATAATGCATATGTTGATACATATGATGATTTACATGTTGCGTATGTGAAGGATGAATATGTGGAACAATTGTTTTACAGCAGTGATGTTGGACACAACATTTAGTTGGGTGAACAATAGGTTGCATTACGTTTGTTGGACAATACATTTTATTTATCTCCTTTCCTTCATCTGTCTTACATTAATAGCCTATGAAGGAATAGGTAGTCATGTACTAATCAAAACACCTATTTTTATAAGAAGTTTAAAAAATGCGGTGAATATGACGCATCGATTTTCTGTGTAAGACATAAAAAATATAGTGCGAATACCTAGTATATGTGCTTGCGTCTACTAGCTTTTTCAGGAAGTAAAATTCCTCAGCACAAGGCTGCTAAGGAGAATCTCAAGCAGTTGCCTCACTCCGGTGCTCAAAGCTGCACCGCCTTGAAAATCTCGGTCCTCTTCATCCTCGTTTTTAAACACCTATTTTATTGTAAAAGTTTAGAAAAAGGCATAGGAGCCTTCTTTTATTCCAGTTAATACGATTACAGTTATTACAAGTACAAAAAAGTACAGAAATAAAATTTTCTTATACATACATTTCTCTCTCCATCTAAAATAATATTTCCTTTACACAAAACACTATTTTACATGGTATTACAAAGTTCTACAATGACAAATGAAGGAAGTTTACAAATCTTCATAAAATCGACAAACAAAGTGCGAAAAACCACTAAATTTGCGCTTGCCTGGGTAATATTTTCTAACTTTTTTGAAGTTTCCTGCTTATTCTTGCAAGTCGTTTTTGAAACTCACTTTCGATCTTTTCATTTTTTGTCTTATTGCCTGGATCCTTGATTTCTTTCCATTTCACATATCCACTCTTTGCAATACCCAATGCGATATTATAGTCCTTTGTGAAGTGTTCATAATATTTCGCCAACTCCACACTTGCTAGAACAGCATCATGGTCTGCCCCATTTTCATGTACCTCACCAAATAACTTTATTGCTTCCTCATGCTTTTTATCCTTCTTAGATAAAAACGCTAATGCAAGCTTTGCCTTCATTTCTTTTTCTGAGTCCACATCAACAACCTGCTTATATAGTTCCTGAGCCTTTGAGGTTTCCCCAAGTGCCTCTAACCATCTCGCAATTTCGTATTTATCAGTCGTATATTTATTCTTTTCGTCAAGAATAACAGCACCTGATAAGTGAATATAAAGGGTTAGCAGCGATAGAATATCGATTTCATTATGGCGCATCACGCCAAAAATCCCATCTGGCACCTGATTTTCGACAAAATCAAAATAAAGAATCGGTGCTAAGTAACCCGGTACGTCCCCATCACGCTGGATTTCTAGAATTTCTTTTTCAACATTTGAAAGTCTTACAGAATCGAGTTTGTTCTTCCATAATCTTCTTGCGGCATGGTATAAATCGAAATGCCCAAATTCTGGAAGTTTAGGTAGCGCATCTCGAATTAATGTATGCCTTGTTTTCACCTGTGGCCAATCGAATGATTTTCCGTTATAAGTCACAAGGGTTGTGTAGTCAACACTTGAAAGAAAACTTTGGTAAAGAGCAACCTCGCTACCGGGATTAGGTAAAAAGTGTTGCGTGAGAACAACGCGATCTTCTTGAACTCTTGCGTGTCCTAATAAAAAGATAGTGTTCCCAGTCCCCCCGCCTAATCCCGTTGTTTCAGTGTCAAAGAAAAACAAATCAGAAACTTGATGTCCTTTTGCAGACAAAGGATGGTTCAATACAGAATTATTCCACAACTCAATTACATCATTTAATTTAGAAAAAGAATACAAGCCATGCTGAAAATCTAGTGGATACTCTACTTTACGAACCATACAATAGGTACCATCAAAATAAAAAGGTTCCGCTCCAAACTCTTTCCACTTATCTAAATAAGGAATTTCCTCCAAATGAACAGACGGCTCTACTGGCTTTTGCTTTACCTCTTCTTCTTTCACAATATGATTTTTTAATCGATTTAATTTCCCTTTAATCGACATAACGGTGTCCCCTTTTAATATTTTGAACCTTGTTTTAACTTTGTAATTAATGTAAGTGCATCACCTTTTGCTCGTTCATTTAGCACATCCGTACCAATACAAGAAGGACAGCCTGATTCACAAGAACATCTACCAATTAATTCTTCAGATTCATTGAGGAGGTTTTCCATCACCTCATAAACTTTTTCACTCAAGCCAATTCCGCCTGGATATCTGTCATATAAAAAGATTGTTGGCTGCTCATTGTGAACAGCTTTCACCTGAGGAACAACATGTAAGTCTGATGGGTCACACATGGTCATTAATGGGGCAACATGTCTTAAGACATTGGCGAGACCAACTAATCCTTCTTCGATCCTTTGATCACTTATCCCCTCAAGCTCTGATTTTTTCAAGCTAATCCAAGCTGAAGACGTATGCAGTTCCTCTTCGGGTAAATGAATAGGTCCAGAACCGATATTTTCATGCGTTTCAAATTTTATTTTCTTAAAAATCGTCGCCATAGCCTGGACAGAAACATCCCCATAGCCGATTTCTACAGATTCCTCTGAGCGTTCCTTATCAACCTCAAGAACGCGAAGACTTACAGCTAGGTTGGCATCTGTAAAATAATCAACATCTACTTCTCTTACAAATGCTTTCTTTTCTTCCCAATCCAGCTTTTCAACTTGATATTGAATACCTTGATGTAAATAAATCGCTTCATCATGAAGTAATGTCATTGCACTAAACCGGTCCATTTCACCAATGACCTTGACAGCAGCAATATCCGTTTGATCAATAATGACAACATTCTCTTGAGAAGCAGAACGAAGGCTAATATTGTGGGCCGGAAATGAATCGTTCATCCAATACCATTTCTCACCATTCTGATGAAGAACTCTTTCTTCGGTTAAAAACTCTAGGATATCTTCCAGATCAAGTTCACCGAATGTTTCGCCTGCTTTAAACGGCAATTCATAGGCAGCGCACTTAATATGGTCAATTAAAATAACAAGATTATTAGGATTAATTCGGGCTGTTTCAGGATTTCTACTAAAAAAGTATTCTGGGTTTTGAATCATGTATTGGTCTAGTGGATTGGAGCTAGCCACCATAAAAATCACGGCTTCTCCTTGTCGACGCCCCGCACGACCAGCTTGTTGCCACGCACTTGCGATTGTTCCAGGGTAGCCTGTCATAATACAAACTTGAAGCTGTCCAATATCCACACCTAATTCGAGCGCATTTGTACTGATTACTCCGTAGATATCTCCATTACGAAGACCTTGTTCAATTTCACGCCGTTGCTTCGGCAAGTAGCCACCACGATAACCACGTATGGCCTTGGGTCCGAGTTTATGTTTTACAAGTTCTTGTAAATACGTAAGGATGATTTCTACCCTCACCCTACTTCGCGCAAAAACAATGGTTTGTATTTTATTTTGTAAGAATTCACTGGCTAATTTTCGTACCTCAAGTGTCGCACTTCTCCGGATATTGAGTGGCTTATTGACAATTGGTGGGTTGTAAAAAACAAAATGCTTTCTTCCTGTTGGGGCACCATTGTTTTCTATTAACACCATCTGGGTACCAGTCAAATCTTCCGCGAGTTCTTTTGGATTGGCAATAGTCGCTGAAGTACACATAAAAATTGGACTGCTACCGTAAAATTCACAGATCCTCTTTAACCGTCTGATTACATTAGCAACATGGCTTCCGAAAACTCCACGGTATGTATGTAGTTCATCAATAACGACATATTTCAGGTTTTCAAATAATGAAACCCATTTTGTGTGATGTGGGAGAATCGCAGAATGTAGCATATCCGGATTTGTGATGACAATATGACCGGCTTTTCTTACTTTTTGGCGGATGTTTGCCGGTGTGTCACCATCATATGTATAACTATTAATTGCAACTCCCATTTCCTCAATGATTTCATTTAATTCGCTTTTTTGATCCTGTGCTAAAGCTTTAGTAGGAAATAAATAAAGTGCACGTGCCTGATCGTTTTCAACAATCGTTTGTAATACGGGAAGATTATAGCAAAGTGTTTTCCCTGATGCTGTTGGAGTTACGGCGACAAAATTTTCACCTCTTCGTGTTGTTTCAAAGGCAGAATGTTGATGGGTATATAGCTGCTGTATCCCTCTTTTGTCCAATGCTTCTCGTAATCTATTATCTATGGATCTGGGCATGTCCATTGTTTTAGCGGATGTAGCCTCAATGGTATGCCAGTGTACAATATTTTTCGCGTATTGCGGGTGTTCTTTTATTATATCGATTATTTCATGGATATTTTTACGAAACTTCATAATCAATCACCTCAGGATTCCTATCTCCTATTGTACAGAATAAACGTTCGTTTTTGAAGTCATTCCTACTGGTATATTTAAGCATACAAAAAAGCACACCTAAATAGGGGTGCTTTTTATATCAAGTTCCACAAAATGTTTGATATGGCCTGTTTGTTTGCTCAGGTGGTTTTGCGTATTCAGCTTGGTCCGGGGAGTGCGCAAATGGATTTTTTAATGCCTTTAACAGTTTACCCATGACATGATAATCACCTTCTGCAGCTGCTTCCAACGCTTCTTCAACACGGTAGTTTCGTGGTATGACAGCTGGATTCGATGTTTTCATTAATTCTTTTATCTCAGCCTCTGATTTACCTTGTCTAGATTGTCTTTCCTCCCACTTTTGTTGCCAGCTTTTAAATTTCTCTGTGTTACATATCTCAATGCTATCAAGTTTATCGAAGGTTAACGCTACAAATGTATTCGTGTAATCTAGTTGGTTTGAATTCATCAGTTCCAATAGATTTTCAATAAGACCCTTATCTTCGGCTTCTTCATTGAACAGGCCAAGCTTTGCTCTCATCCCGTTCAACCAATTTTCTTCATAAATCCCGATGTATTTTGACATTTCATCCTGCGCTAATTGAAGTGCCTTTTCTTCATTTTCATCTAATATAGGCAATAAGCTTTCTGCAAATCTGGCTAAATTCCAACCACCGATATATGGTTGTTTACCATAGGCATAACGACCGCCCGTGTCGATTGAACTAAAAACAGTGGCTGGATCATAGGTATCCATAAATGCACATGGTCCATAATCGATGCTTTCCCCACTTATCGTCATATTATCAGTGTTCATAACCCCATGAATAAAACCGACCAATTGCCATTTTGAAATCAAAGCAGCTTGGCGATTAATCATCTCGCGTAGTAAAGCAAGATACCGGTTTTCCTCATCTTTAATCTCAGGATAATGTCGTTCTATCGTATAATCTGCTAACAATCTGAGTTCTTCGATTTTCCCAAGTCCTGCAATAAATTGAAACGTACCAACACGAATATGGCTCGAGGCCACGCGTGTAAGAATCGCACCAGGTAGAACTGTCTCTCGATAAACCGGTTCTCCTGTCGTAACTACTGCTAAGCTTCGGGTAGTGGGAATCCCTAATCCATGCATCGCTTCACTTATAATATATTCACGAAGCATTGGACCAATTGCAGCACGACCATCACCACCGCGTGAATAAGGTGTACGACCTGCACCTTTTAACTGAATATCAAATCGTTTCCCATCTGGAGTCATCTGTTCACCGAGCAACACAGCACGGCCATCTCCAAGCATTGTAAAATGACCAAATTGATGACCAGCATAGCTTTGCGCAATAGGTTCAGCCCCCTCGGGAATCTTATTCCCAGCAAAGACCTCAACCCCATCTTTCTGCAAAGCCTCTACATCTAACCCAAGGAAGTCGGCTAAATACTTGTTTAAGATCACTAGTTCTTGTTCATTTACAGGAGTAGGATCTGTTTTTGAATACAAATCCTTTGGTAAACGTACATAACTATTGTCAAAATTCCAGCCCATTTTATTTTTTGTAATCTCGAACACCCCTTTGTGTTTTTTATTAATGCATCCTTAAGTAATACCAAAGAAAATTTGTAAAAGTATTTACTTCATGTTCAATTTCCGTTTGTACGAAAGACAATTGAAATGGTTTTATCAATGGCTGAAGCACACTTTTTCGAATCCGCTCCCGCTGTAATTCTGACACAATCGTATCATATAAATCTCGCTGGTCTGTTGTAAAAGTTGCGTCCTTCTCTATATTCTTTGCTAAATCCAAAAGTTCCTGTAGGTTTAGTACCTTTCGATCAATTCTCGCTTGTAAAAAATGAAGAGACGACGAATCAAGCAAAGTACTACCATTTTTGACCATAATCGGGATGATTGCCTCCAAATAAGTTAACAGCACCTCAACCGTCTTGTGCATTGGTTGTGTACTATTCGTAATCTTCATTGTAAATGAGATATAATGCATCATCCCATAAAAAAGAATCGAAAGTTCAAACGCATATGGCCTTATTTCATCCCCATATACATCAACAAATCGGCCAGCTAGCCATTCCAATTCATGAATCCGGTGATGCATCACAAGTTTTTTGAGTTCTACTTCATTTGAATTTAAAATCGCCTCAAAAATAGTATTAAGGTTACGCTCTCTATTTAATTTGGTTAGGATTGAAATTTGTTCAACTAAAACAAAGCGGTCCGTTTCATCTTTGCCAACCTGTAATTCCATACGAATTTGGCTAGCGTCGTAACGCAACCCTTCTAATATTTCTGCAATACAGTCATTTTTATTCGAGAAATAATTATAAAATGTACCTTTTGAAATATTGGCTTGTTCAATGATATCTTGTATCGAGGTTTGTTGAAATCCTTTCTCTACAAATAATTTCAAAGCCACGTCAGCCACTTTTCTCCTACGTTTATTCATACATCCTCCAACCGTTTCCTGTATATTCCAAGTAAACATTTTATTTACTACTACTAGCATATTATACCTTAAGTATAAATATATTGCACAAATTGAACTGATGGTATAAAATCATCAAGTAAATATTTTACGAACGAATCGAGGGGAAGATGAATGGAGTCTACTTTACAACAAAAAAAACCACCTTATTTAATGTTAGCTGTATTATTTATTGGGGCGTTTGTTTCTTTTTTAAATAATTCATTATTAAATGTTGCATTACCATCCATTATGATTGATTTAAAAATCGAAAATTATTCTACTGTACAATGGCTTGCAACTGGATATATGTTGGTTAGCGGTGTATTAATTCCTGCTTCAGCATATTTAATCACACGTTTTTCAAACCGTAGCTTATTTATTACATCAATGATCATTTTTGCACTTGGTACGGCTATGGCAGCATTTGCACCAAATTTTGGAGTATTACTTTCTGGTCGAATGGTTCAAGCAGCAGGATCTTCAGTTATGGGACCATTATTAATGAACATCATGCTTGTTAGTTTTCCAGTAGAAAAGCGCGGTACGGCAATGGGCGTTTTTGGATTGGTTATGATAACTGCACCTGCAATCGGACCTACATTATCAGGATATATTGTAGAACACTACGATTGGCGAGTACTGTTTGAAATGATTTTACCTCTTGCAGTCATCAGCTTAGTACTTGCAGTTTGGAAATCCAAAAATGTGATGGAAGTAAACAAAAATGCTACAATTGACCATCTTTCGGTTATTCTTTCGACAATTGGTTTTGGGGGCTTATTATATGGATTCAGCTCTGCAAGCAGTGACGGATGGAGCGATACTCTTGTTGTTACATCATTAGTTATTGGTGGGATAGCACTTATTATCTTTATCTTACGCCAACTAAAAATAGATGAACCCATTCTTGATTTACGAGCATATAAATATCCAATGTTCGCACTAGCTTCAATCATCTCCATGGTAAACGCGGTAGCGATGTTCTCTGGAATGATTTTAACACCGGCATATGTACAAAGTGTTCGTGGAATTTCTCCATTTGAATCTGGTTTAATGATGTTACCCGGAGCAATTGTTATGGGTATTATGTCCCCGATTACAGGAAAATTATTTGACAAGTTCGGCCCACGTCTTCTTTCCATATGTGGGTTAGTAGTTACAGCAGTATCAACCTATTTATTATCACAACTGCAAATTGATTCTTCATACGCTTATATCATCACAACATACACTCTTCGTATGTTTGGAATGTCAATGGTCATGATGCCGATTATGACAAATGGATTGAATCAATTGCCTGCACGTTTTTATCCACATGGAACAGCTATCAATAATACAGCACAACAAGTATCTGGTTCAATTGGTACAGCCGTATTGGTAACTATAATGAATAGCGTGGCCAAATCAGAAGGCGAGAGTCTCATAGCTAATGTGGATCCAACCACATTAACTGAAAGCACTCAAGCTCTAATAGGTCAACAAGCTTTACTTGCAGGAATTAATTATTCCTTCCTAGTAGCGTTGGGTATTAATATAGTTGCTTTAATCTTAGCCATGTTTATTAAACGAGTAGATGTTAGCAGCAAGGCCGTTTATGGGTCTGAAACTGCAAAACCAGTTAAAGCCGCTACAAATTAATTTTCTCCCCTAACATTAGTTAGGGGTTTTTTCAATTTTAGTGGATTCTTAACAACAAAAAAAACAGATTCTATAAAAGAATCTGTTTTGAACGGTTTATAATTGGTTCATTATGCTTTTTGAACATTAGCAGCTTGTGGTCCACGGCTACCTTCTTCGATATCGAACGTAACATCTTGACCTTCTTCTAACGTTTTGAACCCGTCACCTTGGATTGCTGAAAAATGTACGAATACATCGTCTCCACCTTCAACTTCGATAAATCCAAAGCCTTTTTCACTGTTAAACCATTTTACTTTTCCTTGTGCCATTATTGTTTCCTCCTATGTAATGCAACTAAAGTTGTTGCAAGGTAATGCATGAATTATTATGTCCATAGAAAAAACATTTTATAACTAAAAAATTATTTTCTATTTTTTGGTGGAGGAAACAGATAAAATTTTTATGCTAAAAAGCTTTTATTATGGTTGTTGACAACCTGTAATAATCTTGTATTTGTCTCCATCTCAGCTCCACATAATGGACAAGTTGGCTCTTGTGTGCTCTTAAAATTATCTCGTACCCATCCATTACATTCCTCAGCTGTGCATTCCCACACCTTTGTTTCCTCAGTAACAATTTCTTCGACTGGTCTTCTTCCAAAAGCCATTCAAATCATCTCCTTTGTTTTGGTTGGCACGAAACTTATTGCAAAGTATTGTTAAAATAAAAAAACTTATTATAAAAAGTGTTCTTTGTGCGCTTATAAACTGGATAGCGCCACTACGGCTAACTTTGGCTTTAGGGCTTTTTGTTAACGCGAAGCTTCCTTGAGAAACTCCTTATAATAAGCATTACTATTAATTTAACTTAGTTAGTAAATATTATACCACTTTCTACCTATATTTGTAAAACGTACGTATTAATCATAAAGATGACAGGCTGTGAAATGAGATGGCTTAACTTCCTTCCACTGTGGAACTTCAGTTGAACATCTTTCCATTGCATATTGACATCTTGTTCGAAACACACAACCAGATGGTGGAGATAATGGACTGGGTACTTCTCCTTCGAGCACAATTCGTTCACGTTTCACTACCGGATCAGGAATTGGCACAGCGGATAACAAAGCTTTTGTGTATGGATGGAGTGGTTCGTCATAAAGCGACTCACTATCCGTAAACTCAACCATATTTCCTAAATACATCACAAGAATACGATCTGAAATATATTTGACCATAGATAAATCATGGGCAATAAATAAATAGGTTAAATCCATTTTTTCCTGTAAACTCTTTAACAGATTAACTATTTGCGCCTGAATTGATACATCTAATGCTGAAATTGGTTCATCACACACAATAAATTTGGGATTTAGAGCCAGGGCCCTGGCAATTCCAATTCGCTGTCTTTGTCCCCCGCTAAACTCATGGGGAAATCGATTAACATGCTCTGGACGAAGACCTACCAATTCTAAAAGTTCCTTCACACGTTCTTTTCTTTTTTTACCTTTAGCAAGACCGTGGATATCAAGTGGTTCCGCAATAATATCCTCAATTTTCATTCTTGGATTTAAGGATGCATAGGGGTCCTGAAAAATAATTTGAACATCTTTGCGAAACTCCTTCATTTGTCTTGAATTAAACTGATAAATGTTTTTCCCTTCAAACAGGACTTCACCTGCTGTTGGTTCAAATAAACGAATAATCGTTTTTCCTGCTGTTGATTTTCCACAGCCACTTTCCCCTACTAGTCCAACTGTTTCCCCTTTATTTATGATTAAATTCAAATCATTAACTGCCTTTAACGGCTTCTTGTGGATTGAAAAGTATTTCTTTACATTTTTTATTTCAAGTAATGCGTTTGATTTCTCAACCACTTTCTTACCTCCCCCCTAAACGTGATTTAGACGATTTTTAGCCATTGGATGATTTAACCAGCATGAGCTGTACTGTGTTCGGCTAACGCCTTCAAAAGCTGGTTTATGTTCAGCACAAACTTTCATTGCCATTTCACACCTTGGATAGAATGAGCAGCCCTTTGGTGGGTCGAGTAAATCTGGAGGCGTTCCAGTTATGGTCGATAGTTTTTCATGCTTATCCATATCAAGACGAGGTACTGATTTTAACAATCCTTTCGTATACGGATGAGTCGGATTTGAAAAGATTTCCTCGACACTACCTGTTTCAACAATTTCCCCTGCATACATCACAACGACCTTACTGCACATTTCCGCTACAACACCAAGGTCATGGGTAATTAAAATAATCGAAGTATTGGTTTGCTCTTGCAATTTCTTCATTAGCCTTAAAATTTGTGCTTGTATGGTCACATCCAATGCAGTTGTAGGTTCATCAGCAATTAGAAGTTTGGGCTGACAGGCAAGGGCAATGGCAATCATCACCCGCTGTCTCATCCCACCTGAAAATTCATGTGGATATTGATGAATGCGCTTTTCAGGTTGAGGAATGCCCACCACCTCAAGCATGTTTACGGCATACTCAAGTGCTTCCTTTTTTGAAACCTTTCTATGACGAATGATACCCTCCGCAATTTGAACCCCAATCCTAGTCGTAGGGTTTAACGATGTCATAGGATCCTGAAAAATCATCCCTACTTCATTTCCTCTAATTTTCTCCATTGCTTTTTCTGATTTTCGCACTAAATTATCTCCATTTAAAAGAATAGAGCCCTTTTCGATTTTTGCTTGTGGGCTTGGAAGAAGCTTCATGATTGATTTAGCTGTCACACTTTTACCACAGCCCGATTCACCAACAATGGCAATTGCTTCCCCTTTTTCTACTGAAAATGAAACTCCTCTAACTGCCTTTACTTTCCCTGCACTTGTATCAAACGAAACATGCAAATCATTGATTTCTAGTATGTTTTCCATCTACTTTCCCCCTCTTCTAATCAATGCAGATAATCTATTTCCGCAATTTTGGATCGAGTGCATCTCTTAATCCATCTCCGAACACATTAAACGCGAACATTGTCAGTGAGATGAGAAAAGCTGGGAAAAATAATTGATAGAAATTCCCGATTAAAATACTACCTAATGCATCATTCGCCATCGTACCCCAACTAGCCTTCGGAGCAGGAATCCCAAGTCCTAAAAAGCTAAGTGTTGCTTCAGCAAATATTGCAGTTGGGACGGTCAATGTCACATTTACTAATATTGGCCCCATCGTATTTGGAATCATATGTCTTCTTAATATCCAAGAGGTTTTTGCTCCCATCGCATTTGCTGCCTGGACATATTCATATTCCTTGAGTTGAAGCACCTGCCCACGGACCAGCCTTGCCATTGGTATCCAACCCGTTATGGACATTGCAATAATAATTGCCCATAAGCCTCTTTCAAGGACAATCATGACTAAAATAACCATTAGGAGGTAGGGAATGGCATAAAGCACTTCCGCGATTCTCATCATCATATTATCGACTCTGCCACCGCGAATACCTGAGATACCTCCGTAAATAATCCCCGCTACAAAATCAATTAGAGCAGCCATTAGTCCGATAAATAAAGATATTCGCGCGCCATACCATGCTCGTGTAAACAAATCACGTCCAGATGCATCTGTTCCGAACCAATGCTCAGCATTCGGACGTAGGTTCTTTTTGGTAAAATCCTGCTCATAATACGTATATCCGTTTAAATGGGGGCCGATGATGGCCATGACTCCGATGATGATAATGATTATGAGCCCTATCATCGCTAATTTATTTTCCTTTAGACGATTCCAAACATCTCGCCAATAGGAAATACTGGGCCTTGCGATTTTCTCTGCTTCCGCATATTTCTGTTCAACTGGTGTAAACATATCTTCCGTTAGATTTGGTTGATTTTTCATTTACTCTCCCCCGTTACCTTAATTCTCGGATCAATCCACGTATAGGCAATGTCAACAATCAGAATGAAAAGAATTAGGATGGCTGAATAAAAAATCGTCGAGCCAAGAATAACAGGGTAATCTCGATTAAAAATACTCGTTACAAACATTTCTCCCATGCCCGGGATACCAAATATTTTTTCAATAATAAAACTTCCAGTTACAATATTGGCAATCAAGATTCCAACAATTGTAACGACTGGCAAAATCGCATTTCGAATCGCATGCTTTAAAATGATCGACCCTTTTTTAAGCCCTTTTGCTTTAGCTGTTAAAATAAAGTCCTGACTCATTACTTCGAGCATGCTTGACCTCATTAACCGTGCAATAAAGGCCATTGGCATCATCGCAAGTGACAGGGACGGCAAAACGGTATGTGACCATGATTTCCAGGTTGCAACAGGGAACCATCTTAATTCAACCGCCAAATAATTGATGAGAAAGGTTGCAAGAATAAAGTTTGGTACAGAAATTCCAATGATTGCGAGAATCATAGAGGAGTAATCAGGCCACCTATTCCGATATAGGGCAGCAATGATTCCGAAAAGCAAGCCAAGTGGAATCGCAATTAGCAAGGCCTGCGTTCCTAAATGTAATGAAACTGGGAAGCCGTTCACGATTAAGTCATTCACTGTTAAGGTTGAAGATTTATAAGAAGGTCCGAAATCAAACTGCAAAATAGAAAGTAAATAAAGACCATATTGAACATGTAAAGGTTTGTCCAAATTATAATAGCTTTGTAGATTATTATAGACTGCCTCAGGCATGGTTCCCTCTTGGGCAAATGGATTTCCTGGAATACTGTGCATGAGAATAAAAGTTAGTGTGACAATCACCCAAAGGGTTACAACCGCTAGGACAATTCGTTTTCCAATATACTTAAGCATGTTATCCCCCTCTAAAACCTTGATTGCTAGCGTTTTAAGTAGAGCTTCTTCTACTATAGAAAAATCGGGGTATGCTACATTTCTAGCATACCTCGATTTTACCTGTTACCTAGTTTTTAATATCCGCATAGATGAACTGAGGATAACTATTAATTGGTGTATAGATACCAGTTACATGTGGCTTCACAGTAAATGGCTTTGTATAGAAATAAATTGGGATAATCGGCATTTCATCCATTAGGATTTTTTCAGCATCATGCATTGCCTTCATCCGTTCTTCTTGATCCATCGTTGTTTTCGCAAGATTGACAAACTTGTCATACTCAGAATTACTCCAGTTTGCGTCATTATATGGTCCATCTGTCACCCAAAGATCCATAAATGTCATTGGGTCTACATAGTCACCAACCCAACCCGCTCTAGAAATTTCATAGTCTCCTGCTTTTTCACGGTCAAGCTTAACCTGGAATTCAACATTCTCTAATGTAATCTCTACACCAAGATTTTTACGCCACATTTCTTGAACAGCTTCAGCTATCATCTTATGCCCTTCAGACGTGTTGTAAGTTAATATTACCGCCGGGAACTTATCTAGCCCTTCTTCAGCTAACCCCTCTTCCATTAACTTTTTCGCCTCTTCAATATTTGCTTCAAATAGCTTACCTGTATTCTCTTGGAAATCCCCTGAAACATCAGGAATTCCTGGTGGCACTACCGAATATGCAGGTGATTGACCACCTTGAGCAACGTGCTCAACAATTGTTTCACGATCAACCGCCATAGATAAAGCTTTTCTAATCTTTGCATTCGTAAACGGCTTTTTCTCTGTATTTAGGTTGTAATAATATACAGCAAGGTCAGAACCGATTTCGAATTCAGGATTATTTTCAGCCTTTAACTGACCAATTACATCCTGTGGAAGTGGGTAGACTAGATCCAATTCGCCTGATTGATACATTTGCCATGACGTGTTTTCATCATCAATAATGACGAAATGAACCTCATCTAAATTGATTTTATCTTTTTCATAATAATTTTCGTTTTTCGCAAGCTTCATGCTTTCTTTATGCTTCCACTCTGTTAATTTAAATGCACCATTTGAAACATAGGATTCTGCTTCCTGGTACCAGTTTGGATTTGCTTCCTGAACAGCTTTATTAATCGGATAATACGTATAGAACGAGGTTAAGTCTAAGAAATATGGTGTTGGTTGTGCAAGCTTTACTTCTAACGTCGTATCGTCAACTGCTTTTACACCAACTGCAGCTTCAAGCGCCGCTAAATCAGCACCATCTTCTGCTGAGTTATATGCTTCTCCACCCTCTAAATAATAGAGTTGATATGCATATGTAGACGCTGTTTCTGGGTTTAAAGCATATTTCCACGCATATTCAAAATCATGAGCAGTAACAGGGTCACCATTTGACCATTTTGCATCTCTTCTAAGTTTGAAAGTCCAAGTTAACCCATCTTCACTTGGTTCCCAGGATTCTGCCATACCGGCTACAATTTCACCTTCTGGCGTTTTCTTTGTCAACCCTTCAAATGCATGCTCAAGAATCCATGAATCATGAGTTCCTTGAGCAGTACCTGGATGCAATGAACCAGGCTCCTCATTATTATTTAGGCGAAGGATCTTTGGTCCCGATGATTCCTGTTCGTTTTCTTTACCTTCCTCACTAGGAGTTGATGGCTTTTCTGGTTCATTTGTCGTCGTTTCACCACTAAAGCAACCAGATAAAGCTAAAAAGATAGAAAGCAATAATATTAATCCAACTGAAAGCTTCCTTTTCAAAAAATTGACCCCCTATACTATTTTTTTGAAATCATATGATTTCTACATTAAATCTATAAAAAAAATCATCAAAATATGACACTAGGTATAAATTTCTTTTCATTTTAAGTGATAAGTACTAGTTTTCCTTTCATACTTTAATACAATGACCTTTTAAGCCGATAAATAAATTGCTAGTGCTTTACCTGTAATCTAGTAGTTTGGTACACTTAAAGGAACAGTAGAGGCTTGGAGTGATACAAATGAATCGGATCGAGATAACTGAGGTGTTACAAACCGTACCACTTTTTAAAGAACTAACAAGTAATGAATTAAATGAAATCGTGAACATTGCCCAATACCGTCAGTATAAAAAGGGCTCCCATGTTTTTATGCAGGACGACCCTTTAGAGAATGTTTATTTTATTTACCAAGGAAAAGTAAAAATATATAAAAATGATGTGAATGGAAAAGAACAAATTGTGACTGTCCAAAAGGATGGAGATATGTTTCCACATGTTGGTTTTTTCAGAAAAGGAAACTATCCTGCTTATGCTTTGGTAATAGAGAATACAAAGGCTGTCGTTATTTCAATTTCTCATTTTGAAAACGTATTATTACAGCAGCCGCAAGTTAGCATCAAGCTGTTTAGGGTGATGGGTGAGAAAATAGTAGACCTTCAAAATCGATTAGAAGCTCAAATTTTAAATAATACCTACGAACAAATCATTAAATTAATCATGCGCCTTTGTAATACAGATGGCCAAAAGATGCCTGATGGCAAAATCATGATTACAACCCAATTCACAAATAAGGATTTAGCGAATATGATCGGAACCACTCGTGAAACAGTCAGTAGAACTTTAACGAAATTAAAGAAAAAAGATATAGTGGAAGTTGATGAAAAAGGGAACATCATGGTTGATTTTGAAAGCCTAGAGGAAGAACTATTTATTTAATGATTAAAAGAACTGAGATTATTTGCACTCAGTTCTTTTTTCATGCCAAAATAAAAACATTTTGATATGAAATGAATATAGTGACAATAGATAATACGTCTAAGGAGGAGAAAAAGAATGAAAGATGAAAGGTCAGATAAACCAAACCCAAAAGATGAAAATGATGCATTCGGTCCACTTATGAAATCAATGAATGAGTTCTTTACCCAGCAACCTGTCAAACGACTATTAGATACAATAGACGAATTCTTCGAAAAACCATTCCCATTCTCAACTATTCCCATTGATATGTATGAAACAGACACAGAGCTAATTGTTTCAGCAGACTTACCAGGAGTCAAAAAAGAACAAATTGATATCGAGTACTCAGAAAGGTATATTACGATCACCGTTAACCATGTTGAAGAAGTGGAAGAAACCAATGAAAAAAAACATTATTATGTAAAAAAGAATTCTTTCAACAAAGCCAGCCGGACCATTTCGTTACCATACCCCATACACACAAACCACATTAAAGCATCTTATATAAATGGTGTCTTAAAAATTCGGATACCTAAACCAAGAAAACGTAAAATCTCTATTGATGAGAGCATGTGAAATTACATGCTCTTTTTTACATACTTTCTTTCGAAGATTAGCATGATATGGCTAGGAGGTGTAATTATGGACAAAAAGGCAGGCAACCAAAATTTACCCGATTTTAAGGAATTAAATGACCGAATCATTGCAGATGCCAGTGATGAACCGATGCTTGTGATTAAAACGAATCTTGACCCTAAAAATGCAACTGAGGAAAACCCGTATTATAAAGAATCTGAATCAGATAATAGAGAGGAATTTACCTCTTTTTTCAACGAATCCTAATAGAGAATGTTCAAATAATGATGAAATGGTGATCAATCGTGGATAAAACGCTAGGCTATTTAATAGAATCAATTTCAAATTATGGTGATGAGAATAAGACAAGCCGTGCTATTCTGACAAAAATCATAAACAACCAATACGCTTCGGAAGAAGCACTTGTAAGAGATTTAGATGAGGAAGAAATCGAATTTCTAAACAAAGTTTTACCTGAAGAAATTAATTATGCAATGGACGAAAAAGATTTTACACGTGTTCATCAACTTAATGAAGTATATGAATTGCTTTAGAAAAGGTGGATAATATGGCAAACGGATTTAATACGAAGCAGTATTCGAATACAAATGTCGAAGAAGTAAAACGATTGAATGCAAATTCTGGATTATCCTATAATGAAGCATTACAGCTTTTGGCAAAGCAGTACAATGAACAGAAAAAACCTAAATAAACCTATGTAAAAAGAAAGCTGAATATGTGACAGCTTTCTTTTATTTGTTCGGAGCTACACTTTAAACGTTTTCGTTAAGCCTTTCACAATCGAATTTACTTGGTTTACTGCCCCTACCATTTGCCCTGCTGTGTCCATCATTTTGTTGATATCATAGGACCCATCCTTTTTCTTAAATTGATTAAGGATGCCCCCCGCCCCTTTTGCTTTCATTTGACCCGAACCAATTGAGTTAGGGTTCGGATAAGGATTTGAATATGGAGTCTGATATCCATATGGGGAATAACCAGGGTAACTATTCATGTTATAGTGCATATAAGTTGGAGGATTGTATTGATTCCAATTCGATTGGTACCCTCCTCCGTAAAATTGCTGATAAGTAGGTTGCCCATAATATGGCCAAGAATTACCATAAGGTCTAGCAGCATATTTGTTCCTGCGAAAATTTTGATACATGTGGAACAAACCTCCCGTGATGTTCTTTTACTATAGATTATGTAAAAGTTGGGTTAGGTGTTCAAAAAAAGATACCCTTCTATCAAGGTATCTTTTACGGAGGGTTTATTGTGTTGGTTTTGTAGCCCTTTCAAGAATGTTATCAAGTACATATTGAACAGATTCATACATATTTTTAAAACGTTTGACTTTTGTATCTTGATAAAAACCTTGGATGGAGATGTGTTGGATATTTTCATGTGTAGCATCAATCTGATTAGGATGAAGATTTTTAGGAAACTCTTTTTTAATCCAATCAATCGCCAAATCTCTCCAACTATCTGCTATTTCCATTGTAGAATCTACAAAAGGTTTTACTTCTTTATAAAAATCCACTTCATAGGATTCACTCGTTTTAACATCCTCTAATCGTTTAAGGGATTGGTCACAGAGACCCTTTAAAATATTCGTCTTTGCCAATAGTTCGGTATACATTTTCTCACCTCAACATCTATCTTACCGCTTTAATAGCTTAATGTTAAGTGATAAGAATGCTCCTTTTCGGTTTGCGATGATTGTCCAGGTTTTTGACTATGATATGTTTTCTGTAAAGAAATGAGATCATTTTCAAGCTTCTTAATATGAATCATTTTCTTTTCTTCCCCTTCATTAATACACAAATCTACTTCGGTCTGGATTTGCCTATCAATCGTGTTTAATGAATTAAGCAATTGATCAATATCCCCAAGAACATGTGCTTTAGTCGTAAGTTCACCCTTCAACATATCCATCCTCCTATTCGGTCTTTTTTAGTTAATTCGATGCCGAAATTTTTCCTCCTGCACGCTTGACAAAACTAGTTTTTATTCGTCAAAGAAAGTGGTATTCCTCCAGCAACTTTCGCTATTTTCGACAATGGTTTCCTGCATTTTAAGAATGTTATCTAGGAAAGATGCTCACACTACTGGTAGGAGGTGAAGATTCCATGGCAAAGCAAAATAAGAAGAAAAATAAGCAAGAACGTAATGAAGAGAAAGCACCTGGTTATGGAGACAAAAAACTTGAAGGACCAGATAGACCATCAACATAATATACATACAAAGGCTGACCCTCAGCCTTTGTTTTTTAATAGTAGTTCTTCTAGTAGGATGCCTGCTTGTACTTGCTTTTGTTTTTTCAGGAACCATTTTGTAAGATCAAATTGGTCTCCCAGCTCCACTTCTTCAAACCATTTATCTTTTCTCTCCCCTTTGTACCAATCTAATGTCTTGCCTTTATGGTGTTGGATAATCGGATAGGTAGTTCGTAAAAATGGTGTATTGCGAAATCTTCGTTCATCTATATACCTTTCATAATCATATCTTGAGCCAGTATGCTCTACGACGTTGGAAAATTGAATAAAAAATTTATAATAGTCCTTATGAAATAAAAGGGATGCAAGCTTTTTACCAAGTTCAATTCTATTATCTAGTTTTGTAAATTTATGAACGGAAAATCCAAATAATCTGCCATCCAATGTTGGAAAAATGACTGAACTAAAGTGCAGAATGTCCTGAAGATTATAGAAGAAACTTTGAAAAACCTTCCTATTTAATAACGGATGTTCGATTACAGGCATTTGAATGAGATTCTGTTCATTGATGATTTGGGCTGTTACCAAACGGCCCCCATTACCATATCGCCAAAAAAGCTCCCATTCTGCCTCGATAAATTGGGATACCGAAAACATTTTTAGCATGTGAAACAAAGGCTTCCCTATTTTTTTCGAATACTCGTAAATCAAGAGTTGTGGAAATGCATCTGAAAAGATGAGCCAGTTTGCCCGTTCATAGGTGTCGAATAAAATTTTTCTATCTTTTTTAGTTAAAATTTTCGGGAACCATTCTCCTTCTAAATCGGTCATATTCCAACCTGCATTCCGTGAAACTTGACTTGCTAAAAATGACCATCGTATCTCATTATTTCTTTTATAGTAAGTTGTATAACGCTTCGTCCTCGAAATATTATCTTTATTTCCTTTTGCTGTTTTTGATTGAATATCCAAAAGAAATTCTCTTTCTTCTATTGTTAGATGCAGTTCCTGGTTTCTACGAATATCTACCATCGTCTCTATTTGTAAAATATCGGTTTGTTTTTTACTCATTCTTAGCACACCTCTTATCCATAGTGTATCCATCCTTTAGAGCAACACGCCCCCAAAAGTATATTTTCAGCCGAATAGTATGGTATAGTGAAAAGTAATCCTTCTAGGCCAGACCTTAATTGTTACAATTTCTTCAAACTAATTCTGAGAATTTTTTGGTATAATAGGTGTCTTAAGGGGGATGGGAGTATGGAGTTTCGTTATCCAAATGGGAAAGTATATAAGCCCCAACAGGTAAAAAATAAACCACATCTCAAGCAAAGAATATATGGGAATCGTGGGATGACACTTGAAGAAGATCTCAACGAAACAAATCAATTTTATTTGGAACAGGAAATTGCAGTTATTCATAAAAAACCAACACCTGTACAAATCGTAAATGTCGATTATCCGAAAAGAAGTGCAGCAGTCATAAAAGAAGCCTATTTTAAGCAAGCATCAACCACGGACTATAATGGCATTTACAAAGGCCGTTATATTGACTTTGAAGCGAAGGAAACGAAAAATAAAACCTCTTTTCCGCTTCAAAACTTTCATGAGCACCAAATAAAGCATATGTCTGATTGTGTGAAGCAAAATGGGATTTGCTTTGTAATCCTTCGTTTTACAACATTAGATGAAATGTTTTTACTTGAGGCAAAGCACTTATTAACCTTCTGGAATCGAAAAATGGCTGATGGAAGAAAATCAATTACAAAAAAAGAAGTAGAAACATACGGACATCCATTATCTATTGGATTTAGGCCAAGAATTGATTATATTAAAGTTATTAATCAACTCTACTTTGAATCGTAAAAAGCTAGAAATGAAACATTTTGTTATTCAAAAACGTCTATAGGTATGAATGCAATTGAAAGGCAGGAAACAGTATGTCTGAAAAATATAAAACTCGTGAAGAACGTCGACATGCGAATCAAAAGAATAAGAAACCAAAAAAAGCGAAGGGTTCGTTATTTAAACGAATCATACTCATTATCCTACTAATAGGAATAATAGGAATGGTAGCTGGGGCTACCACATTCTTCGTAATGGCAAGTGGAGCTCCACCATTAGATGAATCCTTACTAAAGGATCCTCTTTCGTCAAAAGTTTATGATATGGATGGCAACAAAATTTATGAATTTGGCGCAGAAAAACGGACCTACGTCCCTCTGGATCAAATACCTGAGGATTTAAAGAATGCGGTAATAGCAGTCGAAGATGCTCGTTTCTATGAGCACCATGGATTAGATGTTATTCGTCTTGGTGGCGCCGTTGTCGCAAATATTACTGATGGATTTGGTTCTGAAGGAGCGAGTACCATTTCACAACAGGTAATAAAGAATTCCTTCTTCGAAGAAGGACAAAAAAAGCTTACGAGAAAATCACAGGAATTATGGTTAGCATTTCAATTAGAACGTAAGTACTCAAAGGACGAAATACTTGAAATGTACCTTAACAAAATCTACTACGGGGTCGGTAACACATATGGTGTATCCAAGGCTGCCGAAATATATTTTAATAAGTCACTTGACGAACTAGAGCTTCATGAATCTGCTTTTATTGCTGGATTAGGGCAAAATCCAGGGATTTATAACCCTTTTGTTCATCCAGAAGCAGCAGAAAAGCGTCGTAATATTGTACTAAACCTAATGGTTAGGCATGAATTTATTTCAAAAGAAGAAGCAGAAGCTGCTAAAAAGATTCCGATTGAATCGTCTATTGTAGAATCAAAAGAACAATCATCACCAATAGATTCTTTCATGGACCAAGTAAAACTCGAGCTTAAAGAATATGATGATATCGATGTATATAATGCAGGTGTGAAAATTTATACAACCTTTGACCCTAAAGCACAAGCACACGTCGATTCATTATTAACAAATGAAAATCCAGATGTTCAATTCCCAAATGACGAGTTCCAAGCTGGTATCGCAGTAGTGGATACGAAAACAGGTGAAATTAGAGCTTTAGGTGGCGGAAGAAACCAGGCCCAAAATAACCGCAGAAACTTTGCGCTTGAATCCGAAAACCAACCTGGTTCAACGATTAAACCTATTTTAGACTATGGCCCTGCTATTGAATATTTAAAATGGTCAACCTACCATCAAATTAAAGATGAACCATACACCTATTCAAATGGTGTGCCCATTAATAACTTTGACCGAAAGCATATGGGGCAAATAACTGCAAGAGTTGCATTAGCTCACTCAAGAAACATCCCAGCACTTAAGGCATTCCAGGAAGTTGGCGTAACCAAAGTAACGGAATTTGCTGAACGTCTCGGAATTACATTTGATGAAAGAATTAATGAGGCATATTCAATCGGTGGAATGTCAGGCGGTATCTCTCCTCTTGAAATGGCCGGTGCCTATGCAGCATTCGGAAACCAAGGAAACTTTATTAAACCACATGCGGTTGACAAGATTGTTTTTCCAGATGGAAGAGAAGTAACTCTTGCTCCAGAGCCTGAAGAAGCAATGTCGGAAGCAACAGCTTTTATGATTACAGACATGCTAAAATCCGTAATGGATTTTGGTTCTGGGAGAAAATATGATGTTTCTGGTTTACAAATTGCTGGAAAAACAGGAACAACAAACTATTCCGCAGAGGATATAAAGAAATATAATATTTCTTCTGGTGTACCGGATGTTTGGTTCAGCGGCTACACACCTAGCCATACTGTCGCAATTTGGACGGGATATAAAAATAATCGTGAACCTATTAAGCCTGCTGAACAGAACCTAGCATTAAAATTGTTTAGAAACATCATTACGAATCTTTCTGAAGGAAAAGAATCAGAGGATTTCGTTATGCCTAAGACAGTCGTTAAAGTCGGTGTAGAAAAAGGATCAAATCCTGCAAAACTTCCAAGTGATTATACGCCAAAAGACCAAATTGTTTATGAATATTTCATAAAAGGTACAGAACCAACGCAAGTGTCTGATAAATATGACAAACTTACTCCACCATCAAACCTTGATGTGCAGTATGACCAAGTGACAAATCAAATCAATCTATCTTGGGCATATACTGAAGGCGAGCTTGAGGGTAATAGCTTTGAGATAGGTGTATCAATTGATGAAGGACCTGCTAAGGTTCTTACAACAACGAAGGAATTAACCTATACAATTCCTGATGCTATTCCTGGAGCTATCTACAAATTTACAGTTACAGTTGTAAATGATGATAATCCTGAAAAACGCAGTGATTCTGCGTCAAACACAATCAATGTTCCGGAACCACAGGAAGAAGAAATTGAAATTCCACTCCCACCTGTAACTCCACCAGGTAATGGAAATGGTGGAAACGATGGTGACAATGGTGGTGGCGATGGCGGTGGCAATGGAGAAGGCAACGGTGAAGGCGAAGGTCCTGGTGAAGGAGCGATCTTCCCTCCTCTCCCACCTGGTAACGAAGACCGTGAATAAGTAAAAAAATAACGCACAAATTGTGCGTTATTTTTTTTGAGTTCTAATTTTCATGATTGCATGAAGCTTTAGAAGTTCATAATAAAGTTCGTTTAATTGTACAAATGAATGGTATTGATGAGGCTTTTTCAAAATAAAAGAAATCCGCTCCTCAAAATTAATCGGCTTATAATCGAATTCCTGAGTGTTTTCAAGTATGGGTTCTGCACTCGAAAATTGCTTTTCATTTATTAAACATAAAAAGGTTAAAAAATCATCTATTGCTTCTTTCATCGGCTCAACAACTGCTACTTTTTCTCTATTTCGATAGCAGCGAGTTAGATGTTCTTTTCTAGTATCCCATTTTTCCATAATATCAGATATACCCTTTTCATTATCCAACCTTTTCTTTCCCCTTCATTCGCTTTTTCCCTTCCCTGCAAACCTCTAAAAGCGGACATATTTCACATTGAGGATTTTGAGCCTTGCAATGGTATCTTCCGAAAAAAATCATCCGATGATGGGTCACAGACCATTCTTCTTTAGGAACCTTTTTCATTAATGTTTTTTCAACTTCTAATACAGAGTCTTTCCATCTGCAAAATCCTAGTCGCTTACTTACTCTTTCTACATGAGTATCAACCGCAATTGCTGGAATACCAAAGGCTACAGACACAACAACATTAGCCGTTTTTCTACCTACCCCAGGTAATTTTGTTAATTCATCCCGGTCTTGTGGAAGGATGCCCCCATATTCTTCAATTAACATCTGGCATAATTTACGAATGTTTTTTGCCTTGTTTCGAAAAAGACCAATGGAACGAATATCATTTTGAAGCTCTTCAAGAGAAACAGCTAAATAATCCTCTGGAGTTTTATATTTTTCAAAAAGAGAAGCTGTTACTTTATTCACTAATGCATCTGTACATTGAGCAGATAATGAAACAGCAATCACCAGTTCAAATGGATTCTTATGATTCAGCTCACAATGAGCCTCCGGGAACATCTCTCCCATTGTGTCTAGACAAAATTGAATTTGTTGTTTGTTTAACATTTTTTATCACCTATTTTTTATCTTTAGCTCTCTAACCAATTATAAAAAGGGATGGTTCGTTTGTAATTTCCCTGCTGAGGTTGCTCAGATTGTTTTTGTTTATGTTGGTGTTGCCGGAACTTTTGAGAATGGTTCTGAGCCTGTGCAATCGTACGGATACCGTTCTTTTTCCATTCAAAGAGGATTCGATCAATATATCGGAAATTGAGCTTTCCTGACATAACTGCTTCTCGTAATGCTGCTTTTATAATGGATGGATCATGATGGTCTTGATCTAGCCACATTGCTAACGATTCACACTCAAATGGTGAGAGAGGTCGTCCGAATTCTTGTTCAAAAATACTATATAAATCCTTTTCGTGTTGTTGTTCGATTTCTTTCTCTTCATGTATATTTTGTTTAACAAGATATTGGAGCATTTTCTCCCATAATGGTCGTAAAGAGTATTTTTCGTAGATGATACGATTTTCATCATTTCCTTCATTTATTTCTAAATAACCACGTTGAATAAGCTGACGTAGAATTTCCATACATTTTTCTTCTGTAATTGTCATGCGATTTGAGATTTCAATTGGTGTAGGAAAGAAATTTCCACCATCCATAAAAGTTAAGATATGGAATAGGACCATCATTTCCTCTTCATTAAGCTGTAGATGTCGATACGAGGACATTAACATTTTCGGAATTGAAATACTGCCTTGTTCGAATAAATCAACTAATTTATCCATTTTCATGTATAAACACCTCTTCATACCCTAGTATAACATGAGATTACGGTTAGCAATAAGAAAGAAATATTTGGCTTCAAAATTGTTAAAAAAAAAAGAAACCTTCTCCTTAAAGAAGGTCTCTACTATTGTTATTTATGGATATAGACGGTTTAATAAGCGTGGGAATGGTATTGTTTCACGTACATGTTCAACGCCACTAATCCATGCTACAGTTCGCTCTAAGCCTAATCCGAAGCCTGAGTGTGGTACTGAACCATATTTACGTAATTCAAGATACCATTGGTACGCATCACTTGTTAATCCATGTTTTTCAAGCTGTTGTTTCATAAGGTCATAATCGTGAATTCTCTCTGATCCACCAATGATTTCACCATAGCCTTCAGGAGCAATTAAGTCCGCACATAACACCACATCATCACGATCAGGTGCTGGCTGCATGTAAAAAGGTTTAATTCCCTTTGGATAATTTGTAATAAATACTGGTTTTTCATAACTTTCAGCGATTGCTGTTTCATGTGGAGCACCAAAGTCATCGCCCCACTGTATGTCATTAAAACCTTTTTCATGTAAAAACTCAATCGCCTCATCATAAGATATACGTGGGAATGGTGCTTGTATTTTTTCAAGCTTCGATACATCACGACCTAATGTTTTCAGCTCTAATTGACAGTTTTTCAAGACAGACTGAACAATATGCGCAACATATTCTTCTTGTACTTTTAAACTATCTTCATGTTCATAGAAGGCCATTTCTGGCTCAATCATCCAAAATTCGATCAAATGGCGTCGTGTCTTCGATTTTTCCGCTCGGAATGTCGGGCCGAAGGAGAATACTTTTCCTAAAGCCATCGCTGCAGCTTCCATATATAATTGTCCACTTTGTGATAAATATGCATCTTCATCAAAGTATTTTGTTTGGAAGAGTTCAGTTGTACCTTCAGGTGCACTTCCAGTTAGTATCGGTGGATCAACCTTTGAGAATCCATTGTCATTGAAAAATTCATAAGTTGCACGAATAATTTCATTACGGATTTTCATGACAGCATGCTGTCTCTTTGAACGAAGCCACAAGTGACGATTATCCATTAAGAATTCTGTTCCATGTTCCTTTGGTGTAATTGGGTAATCGACTGCTTCATGTATAACTTGAATATTTGTAACCGTAAGTTCATAACCAAAAGGTGATCTTTCATCTTCCCTAACAACACCGGTTACATATAAAGAAGTTTCTTGTGTAATTGATTTCGCCGTTTTAAAAACGTCCTCATCCACTTCCGCCTTCACAACGACACCTTGTATAAAGCCTGTCCCATCACGAAGTTGTAAAAAAGCAATCTTTCCACTTGAGCGTTTATTCGCTAACCAAGCACCGATTGTTACCTCTTCTCCAACAAATTTATTAACTTCTGAAATAGTTGTTTTCACAATTGTCCCTCCAAAAATCAATCAAATGCGCATTGGCGTTATTTGCGCCACTTATGTATAAATTCCTACTTTATTATACATATCTTGTCATAATGAAGCAAGAAATACCATGGGGATGGTTCATGAGTGAATAAAACCCAAATGAACCATCCCCATATGAATCCATTAATTACATCTTTTCCTCGACAAATTTACGAATACGATCAATCGCAATTTCAAGCTGTTCTAATGATGTAGCATAAGATAGACGAATGTTGTTTGGTGCACCAAAGCCCGACCCAGGTACAACAGCAACAAGTGCTTCTTCTAATAGAGCTTTAGCAAAATCATCTACATTATCAAATCCTGTCAATTCCGCACACTTCTTAGCATTCGGAAATAGATAGAAAGCCCCTTGTGGCTTTTTGCATGAAATTCCGGGAATGCTTACTAATTTGTCATAAATAACATCTAATCTATGTTCAAAGGCCTGTCTCATTGTTTCTACAGGTTCTTGTGACCCTTCATAAGCAGCAATCGATGCATATTGTGCAATCGATGTTGGGTTAGATACACTATGACTTGAGAGGTCTGTCATGCTTTTAATGATATCAACAGGACCAGCCGCATAACCAATTCTCCAACCTGTCATTGAATGTGATTTAGAAAGTCCATTGATAAGAACAGTTTTTGCTTTCACTTCTTCACTTACTTGAGCAATTGAATAGTGAGCAGCACCAAAATACACAAGTTTTTCATAAATTTCATCAGAAACAATCAAAATATCATGCTTCACACATAATTCACCAATTGCTTTTAATTCTTCTTGTGAATAAAGCATACCAGTTGGGTTGCTTGGTGAATTTAATACTAAAGCAACTGTTTTATTTGTAATGGCTGCTTCCAACTGTTCTACTGTAACTTTAAAATTATTTTCTTCTTTTCCTTCAACATACACTGGTACACCTTCTGCAAGCTTTACTTGCTCAGGATAGCTAACCCAGTAAGGAGTAGGAATAATAACTTCATCATCTTTATTTAAGAGTACTTGGAATAAAGCATACAATACAAATTTTGCGCCAGTTCCAACAATCACTTCATTTGGCTTATATTCTAATTGTTGGTCTTTTAAAAGCTTATTACAAATCGCTTGTTTTAACGAAGGTAATCCAGCAGAAGGTGTATATTTTGTATGTCCCTCTTTCATTGCTTTTATTGCGGCCTCGATTATGTGATCAGGTGTATTAAAATCCGGTTCACCTGCACCAAGTCCAATTACATCATGACCCGCTGCCTTCAATTCTTTTGCTTTTGCGGTAATAGCAAGTGTAGATGAAGGTGTTAATGCTGCTACTCTGTTTGCTAATTTCATGGTTTTCCCCCCACGTATTATGGTTTGATTGAATTGCGGTATTTGCCAGTTTCAAAATACAATTTATGGTAGGTTAATCGATTATCACTACCTATATAAATAATTTCCCAAATGGGGATATTATCTTCAATCCCAAGTTTGACGGAACGAATTTCTTGTGGATCCCGTTCCCTCTTTAGTATAGAAATTGCTTCTTTTTCTGTGATTCCATCACGTTCAATGCGCGTTACTATTTCACCATCTTTTTCTGGAATCCAAGCCATCATTTTTTCACCCTTATCATTTTTACCGATGACGACTTGATATGTTTTTGTTCCAAAATATGTATAACTTTCTTCAATTGTTTCAATTGCTGTCTTCTCGAGCGCAATTTCATTTCCTTTTGATTGAGCATTATTAAATGGCTTTAATGCCGATTGATAAATGCTGATTCCTGTCCAAATGATAATAATAAGGAGAAGGACGAGTATCCATATGATCCATTTTTTCATTTTAATCAACTTCTTTACGTACGATAAATTGTAAAAACTGCATTATTTTGATCATCTTTATCGAGTGCCAATCCAAACATAAGATCCTCATGCTTTAAACTTCGATTTAACAAATCAACAATTTTATATAAATCAGGAGTATTTTGAATCTTAACAGTCGATAGAACTTCTATCTTACTTTCCAAGCAAGAGCTCTCCCTTCATTCATCACAAATTTTACTACTCATACGATATCTTACTAACGGCAACAATAGAAGTACTACAACATTACAGTTGAAGTTGTCTTCACTAAGTTGCCTTACATCATTATAACAGGTGTATTAACATTCACAATATACTTTTGAATAAAAAATCAACTCCTAATCCCATGCCTTTACCTGTCTTTAGACAGGTCTTTTTTATTCTTGGTCACCCTTTGGTTGGTCACTTTTTAACGAAATCGGAAAGACTTCATAATCTGTCTGTGAACATTTGATGGTGACACTGCCAAACTGTTTCGTATAATAAATGTCAATCCAACTACTATTTAGTCTTTCTAACACATCTGAACTAGGAAGTGATCCTTTTTTATGAAAAATAATCGCAATCTGGGGATTTACATGATTCACAAATTTTTCTCCTGAACCCTTCTCATGGCCAAACTCTGCGACCTTTAATATATTTGTTATGGGTAGCTCTTTATTTGAAAGCATTTGGTGCTCTAATTCTGAATTAGCACTGGTCATAAAAAGAACCTGCTGATTACCAAATCGCAATAATATATCCATGCCGAGAGACTTCTCGTTATCATGTTCTTCATGAATGACTTCTGCAGCTAGTAAAGAGCTTAATTGATAGGTCTTTTGGTGTTCCCACTTAACGATATTGATATTGGAATATTCCTGCTTATTTTGCGCTCCTTGGATAATTTGCACATCAGAGAATTGCTGTTTTAACCAGTCTATATTTGAAGTATATAATGTATCTTGTTTTGTAATAATAATGCCTTTTAATTTTTTCACTTCATAGACTTCAAGGTACTCTTTTAGCTCCTTTTGGGTTCCGTTCCCACCGGTATTCACAAGGTAAAACTCTCCATTTGGTAAATGAATCAAACTTGCTTCACCGTTTGAGAGGTCCAAAAATGTAATCGCAATCTCATCCTCGGATAATTTAACATTTATTTTCTCTATATTAGTCCGCACATTTTCACTTGTCCAGTCTGAATTAAGTAATGTTAAAAAAATTAATAAGATCAGATTAAAATGCTTCACAAATCAGCCTCCAGAATTTAAAAATCTATAGCCATTCTTCAACGTGTTCCAATAGCTCATTAAGAGGTTTTTGAATAAATTTCATTTGAGGAATTGATGCAATGAACTTCTTTCCATACCATGTTGTTATAATTCGACGGTCTAAAATAAAGATTACCCCTTTATCTTTTTCTGATCGAATTAACCTTCCAACGCCTTGTTTAAATCGAAGGATTGCTTCAGGTAAAGAAAGGTCCTTAAAGGAATCTCCGCCCTTTCCTTCAATTTCCTTCGAACGTACAGCGAAAATTGGATCATTTGGAGGAGTAAACGGCAACCTGACAATAACAAGTGCGGTTAAATCTTCGCCTGGGATATCTACACCCTCCCAAAAGCTGCTCGTACCCAAAAGAATTGATTTATCAAACGCCTGAAAATTCTTTGTTAATTTTGCCCGACTACCACCACTTATACTCTGAGCAATTAACACAAATTCTTCTAGTTGCTGCTTATTTTTTAAATTCATATAAGTTTTCTGCAGCATATCATAAGAAGTGAAAAGAACAAGCATGCGTCCATTCGTTTTTTTTGCAATTTCAGCAATATGAACTGAAATCGAATCAACAAATTCTTCGTGTGATACAGAATTGATGAGTGGAACAGTTGATGGTACCATCATCGCTGCTTGACGTTCATAATCAAACGGTGACGGTATTGACAATGTAATTGGTTGAAAATCTGTCAAGCCGAGCTTCTTAATCATATAGGAAAATGAATCATCCACTGTTAAAGTTGCTGAAGTCATAATCACACTTTTCTTAAATGTAAAAAAGTGGTCAGCTAAATAATCAGAAACATCTGTGGGCTCCACAAATAAAGTTGCTGAATTTACAGGCCCTTTTGGATCGATTTCAATCCAAACCATTTGATTTTCCGACACACCATAAAAACTTTCAATAATAGCACATTTTTCAAATAACAAATTGAAACTTAATACATAATCATTAAAAAAGCCTAATTGCAAAGGTGTTAGTAATGATTTATTTTGTATAATAAGCTCGTTCTGGTATTGAACCATGATAGAAAGCTCTTTTTTTGAAATACTAAGCTTTGTCATTTGTTCAATCGCTTCTTGCCAATGCTCACCTGATTCATTTTTTCGATCAACTACATATTGAATCCGATTAGTTTGGTTTTCGTATGATTGTTTTGATAATGCATGACTACGTATCATCCGGAAAAATTCATTAACAGATGCCCTCATATCCTTTAAGAGTTGATTCACACGTTCAAATGAATCTGAATTGTATCCAATCCGCTCCATTATTTTTGATGATTTCCTAAGTAAATCGTTTGTTTCGAGTAGACCAATCCTCGTTAGAACAGAGTGAATCATTAAGTAATGAATATGTAATCCTACCTGACGCTTCGCAAGTGCTTCAAGATGATGTGCTTCATCCATAATTAAATAGTCGTATGAAGGGAGAATTTCAAAATCATGGCTCAAATCCTGTAATAACAAAGAATGATTTGTTATTAATATATCCGCTTTTTCTGCTGCTTCCCTTGCTTTTTTATAAAAACTTCTTGACTCCCAGATCGTATCTTCAAATCCGGGATTTTTATATGTGCTTTTCACACGATCCCATAAAAGCTTACCACCTGAAGGTAAATTAATTTCGTCAATGTCTCCTGTTTCTGTCTCAGTTAACCATACTAGTATTTGAGCCTTCGCTAAAACCTCATCATAGTTGTCACTGTCCTCATAAAGAATCTGTTCAAACCTTCTTAAAGAGAGATAATTTCCTCTTCCTTTTAAAAGAGCAACGTCAAAATCAAACGAAAGGATTTCTCGCAATTTCGCGATATCCCGCTCTACTAATTGTTGCTGGAGTTGAAGGGTATTTGTACTGATCATACAACGTCCCTTCTTTTTTGAGATATAGATTGCTGGAAGCAAGTAAGCTAATGATTTCCCAATACCTGTACCCGCTTCTACGATTGCATGTTGGTTTGTTTCAAGAGCATGGTGAATTGTTTGCACCATTTCTAACTGTCCCTGTCGAAAAGGAAAATCGTGAATCACTGAGTGAAAAACCTCAGTATATGTATTACTTTTTGGGGTTGGTTTACCTTTTCGCCTCTTCTTGTTACGCAGAGCGAGTCCACGATAGATATCAAATTTCGATTCGCGTTGAGCATGATTAGATTTATCATCAATAATCTCTCGCAAAATTTCACGGATATCGCTTTTAAAATGATTTGAAAGGGTGTATAGCTTTTGAATCGTTACTAACGGCAGTTTCTCTATTTTACGTACTATTTTTAAGAGTATTTCTGCTGTTACTTCAGCATCACTATCAGCTTGATGTGGATTTTCATGTGTTAATGATAGAGATTCAGCAAGTTGTCCAAGTTTATAGCTATCTGCCAATGGAAGCATCACTCTTGAAAGTTCAACCGTATCAATAGTAAGACATTGAAAATTCGCAAAACCGCACTGTGCTAGCTCCTCCTGTAGAAAGGAATAGTCAAAAGGAACATTATGAGCAACAAAATAGGAATCCTTAAACATTGAAATAATCTCGGGAGCCACAATTGAAAAATCAGGAGCATTCGCAACGACTTCATTTGAAATACCCGTAAATTGCTCGATAAAAACAGGAATGTCTTGTTTCGGATTTACAAAAGTTGCAAATCTTTCAATGATTTCTCCATCTTCAATGACTACAGCTGCAAACTGAATAATCTTATCACCCTTCTTAGGAGAATTCCCTGTTGTTTCCAAGTCAACAACGACAAAGCGTTTATTCATTTATTGCCACCTCCTAACACAAACGCCCCCAATGTGGGGGCGTTGTTCTTATTAAATTTTTCTTATAAAACAGTTGCAGCTGGTTCTTGAAAAAGTAATTCTTTAATTTGATTGTCTTCGTTCATGATCGCTACCCTAGGCTTATGTTCAGCCAGTTTTTCTTCAGGTACAATCGCATATGAAATCACAATAATGACATCTCCCTCTTGTACAAGACGAGCAGCAGCTCCATTCAAACAAAAAACTCCGCTTCCTCTTTCACCAGGGATAATATATGTTTCAAGTCGAGCCCCATTGTTATTATTTACAATTTGAACTTTTTCATTAGCAACCATTCCGACTGCGTCTAATATATCTTCATCAATAGTAATACTACCTACATAGTTTAAGTTTGCTTCTGTGACACGTGCTCTGTGTATTTTTGCGTTCATCATTGTACGGAACATGATGCTCCCCCTTGAATCAAAAAATTTCTTTCACATCAAAAGTTATATTATCAATAAGTCTGACTTTTGTAAACTTGACAGCGATCGCAATAATGATTTTACCAGTTAGCTCAGAAAGCTCGTCAAGCGCAGGGTAACTGTATATTTCTACATAATCGATTGCACCAGATGTATGTTTTGTAATATGGTTCATGATCAGTTCTTCAACCACTCTTGGGTTTCGTTGTCCATCCTCAATGGCCGTTTTAGCCATTTGCAGGCTTTCATATAATCTTGGAGCTTCTGCTCTCTCTTTGTCAGTTAAATTTACATTACGCGAGCTTTTCGCTAGCCCATCCTCTTCTCGGACAATTTCCACCGGAACAAGCGTGATTGGGAAATTAAAATCAGTAATTAAACCATCCACCACAGCTACCTGTTGTGCATCCTTTAACCCAAAATACGCCCGGTCTGGCTGTACAATATTAAATAATTTGATTAATACTGTAGCCACTCCGTCGAAATGTCCATTTCGTTGTCTTCCACATAACACATCTATTCTTGATTGAACATTTGCAGTCAGTGACATTTTGGACGGGTACATGTCTTCTGTACTTGGGTAAAATAAAATATCAACACCATTTTTTTCTGCGAGTTTGCTATCTCTTTCAAAATCACGTGGATAGGAATCAAAATCTTCATTTGGACCAAATTGAAGCGGATTTACAAATATACTTACAGCTAATACATCATTTTCGCTTCTTGCCTTATTCATTAATGTTAAATGACCTTCATGAAGATACCCCATTGTTGGTACAAACCCAACCGTTTTTCCTCCTAGCTTTAAAGTCTTAATATGTTGCTGCATTTCCTTGATTGATGTTACAACTTTCATGTTCATTTTCCCCCATAAAGGCTTGCAAGCTCTTCTTCTTTCATTGTGTACGAATGTTTTTCATTAGGGAATGACTTTGCTTTAACCTCAGTAATGTAATCTTGAATTCCTTGTTTAATCGGTTCATTTATAGAAGCATATTGTTTCACGAATTTCGGAACACGATCGACTCCATATGAAACCACATCATGGAAAACAAGAACTTGACCATCTGTACCGTTTCCAGCCCCAATCCCAATAGTAGGAATTGAAATGCTATTTGTAATTTCTTCCCCTAATTGTTTCGGAACGCATTCTAATACTAAAGCGATCGCACCTGCTTTTTCTACTTTTTTGGCATCCTCAATGAGCTGCCTAGCACTTTCTGCATCTTTTCCTTGGACCTTATATCCACCTAATACACCCACTGCCTGTGGGGTTAATCCTAAATGCGCAACTACAGGAATTCCTGCTTCAGTTAAAGCCGAAATCGTATAAATGACATCCTTTGACCCTTCGATTTTAACTGCATGTGCACCCGATTCTTGAATAATTCGCGCGGCATTTTTCAAGGCATCAGATCGTGAAACATGATAGGACATGAATGGCATATCCGTTACAATATACGTATCCTTTGCACCACGTTTTACGGCCTTCGTATGATGAATCATATCATCTACTGTTACCGGAATAGTAGAATCATAACCTAATACAACCATACCCAATGAATCACCGACAAGGATCATATCGACCCCTGCTTCTTCTGCAAGCTTTGCAGATGGATAATCATAAGCTGTTAACATGACAATTGGCTCTTTCTTCTGCTTCATTTTCAAAAACTCTGTTGTTTGTTTCATCATTTTTCCTCCTTTTGGCTTTTAAAGCTCGCCTTGTTTAAGGCTGTCCTCGAGTCCTTAAAAGAGGAGATGAAAAACCGATTCGTGGACGTTTTTTGTAAATTCAGTAAAAAATCCTTCTTTCTAAAAAGAGAAAGAAGGATTAAACATTAATGTGTTCGGTAAATTTCATCCCTCTGTCCCAGTCCAATGGATCAAGGCAGAATATAATTGTAAATGACATTGGTAAAACATAAGTGACTGGTGTAGTTCCGAAAGGATACCACCCATTACTTTGAATTATATAAAAGATTCAATATTATTTCTACACTTTATTTATCAGGAAACTCAATATCTGCTGAATAGATATGGTGCAATTTTCCAGATGCATCCTCAAGAAGTAATACACCTTCGTCATTGATTCCAATTGCTTTACCTTCAATTGAACCTGAAAGTGTTCTTGCAACGATTCTCTTGCCGATACTTGTTGCATAGCTCTCCCATAATAACTTCACAACCTTGAAGCCATGTTGTAAATATTCCTTGTACAGTTTTTCAATTTTTAATAAAATTACCTGTACAAGCTTCGCGCGATCAATTTTTTCTCCTTTTTCGATTGCAAGTGAGCTTGCAATTGAATGTAAGCTTGCAGGGAAATGGTTCAATTCTTGATTCACATTAATACCAATTCCAATGATAACTGAATTAATTCGATCAGTTTCTGCCTGAAGTTCTGTTAGAATACCAACAATCTTTTTTTGATTGATTAAAATGTCATTTGGCCATTTTATATCAGGCTCTAACCCTGTCACTTCTTGTATAGCTTGGACTACACCTACTGCCGCCAAAAGTGTTAATTGTGGAGCTTGTGAAGGTGGAATTTGTGGTCTTAATATCATGCTCATCCAGATTCCTGTATGCTTGGGTGAATACCAGGCCCTGTCTAGTCTTCCACGACCTGTTGTTTGTTCTTCAGCCACAACAAGTGTGCCCTCAACAACACCATCGTACGATAGACGGTGTGCAATTTTTTGGGTTGAGGTGAGTGATTCTTCAAAATGAATATTTCTTCCGAGAAATTCGGTTTCAAGACCCAATTGAATTTCGTTGCCGCTAATTTTATCTGGCTTCGTGATTATTCGATAACCAAGCTTTCTAACCGCCTCCAACTCATACCCTTCGTTTCGCAAATCTTCAATATGCTTCCAAACGGCAGTACGTGAGCACCCAAGTTGCTCACTAATTTTTTGACCAGAAATAAATTCTCCGTTAGCATTAGAGAAGACCTCTAATAATCTTTTTCTTATTTCTGATTGCACGATAGAAGCCACTCCTTTATTTTTCCCTTGTTATTTTCCACTTCGTTTTCAAGTATTCCATCTTCAACTTTATAATAGAGATCTGAAACCCATTTTCCTGGTTTTTGATTAAACCAATTTAATAAATCCTCACCCGTAATATCTACATCTGATCGATGCTTAATGGGCAATTTATCATATTCTTCATATGGTGATATTTCTTGTTCAAATCCGAGCACACTTAAAATTCTTTCAACCTGTTGGACACAATTAGCTCCACAATCATATAACAGCCGATTGTTCCAACCACTTTGAATGACATTTTGTATACACGCTACATTTTTTACAACTTGTTCTACAACTTTATTCGGGAGCTTCCATTGCCTTAAAAAAGACTTGCAATCCTCTTTAGACAACAAATAACAAACAAGTGTCCAATATTCAGCTCTGTCTTGCAATTGATTCCAATTGTATGTAGGGAAGTTTTCCAACCCTTTTATTTCATCTTCTAATCCGGGTATGTATTGAAATAATTTTGTCTCAATTAGGACTGGAAAAGCAGCCTGACAACTCGGTCCCGAAAGTAATTTTTCAAATTCGATTGTAATCCGTTCAACTGAAATCTTTTTTAATAAGTATGCATTTTCCATGATAGCAGATTGCGTTTTTTCACAAAGTAAAAAGGACAATTGACTTAAAAATCGGACAGCCCTCATCATCCTAAGGGCATCTTCACGAAAACGTTCAGTTGGATTACCAACTGTTTGAATGACTTTCTTTTCAATCGCTTTCCTTCCATCAAATGGATCGATAATATCTCCATTAATCGTCATCGCAATCGCGTTCATCGTAAAGTCTCTTCTTTTTAAATCCTCATGAAGTGAAGTAACAAACTCCACATGTGAAGGTCGACGGTAATCCTCATACCCTTCTTCCGTTCTAAAGGTTGTCACCTCAAATTGTTCACCCTCATGTAAAACGATTACGGTTCCATGAACGGCTCCGACATCAATCGTTTTAGCAAATAAATCGATGATCTCCTTTGGTAATGCCGAGGTAGCAATATCGATATCACCGATTGAACGATGAAGGAGATAATCACGAACAGAACCACCAACAAAATAAGCTTCGTAGCCATTATTATGTAATGTTGTAAGAATTGCTTTTGCTTTTACAAAAGATTCATCCATCGTCGTGATCCCCTATCAACGTTTTTTCGAAAGTATTGAATAATATAAATCCTCATAGTTATTGACAATTCGTTCAGAATTAAATTTTTGTTGGACGGATTTAATTGCCTGATTTGACATCTTTTGATGTAACTCAATATCAGATAGCAGGTTAATTGCCTTATTTGCAATATCTTTAATATCACCTAGTTCACAAATATAGCCATCTACACCATCTTCAATGACTTCTGGAATTCCACCAACATTTGTACCGATTGTCGGAACTCCACATGCCATAGCTTCAATTAGAACGAGACCAAAGCTTTCTTTTTCAGATAATAGTAGTTTTAAGCCACTGATCGAATATAGTTCAGCAAGGTTCTCTTGTTTGCCTAAAAGAAGGACTTTATCATCTAAGCCTAATTCATTCATTAATTTACAGGCAGTTGTTAGCTCTGGCCCATCGCCAACTAATAACAGCTTTGATTTCACTTCTTTTTGAATTAGGTCAAATGCGCGGATAACATCGAGTACACGTTTTACCTTACGGAAGTTGGAAACGTGGATGATCACTCGCTCATCCTCTTCAATCCCATATTGACTTCGCAAATCATTTACATTTCGTTTGTAATAAATTTTCTCGTCTACAAAATTATAAATCGTCTTAATCTCTTTTTTGGGCTCGATTAACTCATACGTTTGTTCCACAAGTGATTGTGAAACAGCCGTCACCGCATCAGATTGTTCAATTCCAAAGCGTATAAGTTCTGTTAAAGATGGATCATACCCGAGAACTGTAATATCTGTACCATGAAGGGTCGTTACGATCTTCACATCACCGCCCACCATTTGCTTAGCTAAAAATGCACATGCTGCATGTGGAATCGCATAGTGCACATGAAGAAGGTCTAGATTTTCCCTCTTTGTCACTTCTGCCATTTTACTAGCTAATGCAAGGTCATAAGGCGGATATTTAAAAACTGAATATTGATTGACTTCCACCTCATGAAAGTAAATATTTGTATAAATTTTGTTGAGACGAAATGGAAGACTTGAAGAAATAAAATGAATTTCATGTCCTTTTTCTGCAAGTAGCTTCCCTAACTCTGTTGCTACAATACCTGAACCGCCAACAGATGGGTAACAGGTAATCCCAATTTTCAGTTTCATTTACGAATCTCCCACTTCTTCATTAAATACACGTATGTGTATCTAATAACTTACAAATTATTTCCTTCTTGTCTATCACGGATTATTTCACGCCATGAGAAAAATCCTTGTTCAAGGCCATGAATAAGCACCTCAGCCGTTCCCATGTTTGTCGCTAAAGGTACAGAATATACATCGCATAATCTTATAAGTGCTGTTACATCTGGCTCATGTGGCTGTGCAGTAAGTGGGTCTCTAAAAAAGATCACCATGTCCATTTGATTGTTTGCGATCATCGCACCAATCTCCTGATCGCCACCTAATGGTCCGGATTGGAATCTGTGGATTTTTAACCCTGTAGCTTCAGAAACACGTGAACCTGTTGTACCTGTGGCAAACAATTCATGATCCTCTAAAATAGATTTATAAGCTGTAGAAAATTGAACGAGATCATTTTTCTTTTTATCGTGAGCAATTAATGCAATTTTCATAGTTATGTATCCCCTTATTCGATAATATTTTCCAATCCATAAACCAGTACATCGAGGTTCATTACTGTGTCAACCGATAATTTAACACCTGACATGAAAGAAGCCCGGTTGAAAGAATCATGGCGAATGGAAAGCATTTGTCCATTTCCGCCGAACAGTACCTCTTGATGTGCGACAAGTCCAGGTAAGCGGACACTATGTATACGAATTCCGTCATAGTCAGCACCTCGAGCACCTTGAATGGTTTCTTTTTCATCAGGGTGTCCTTGTTCCTTTGATTCTCTAACAGTTGTTAGTAGTTCTGCCGTTTTCGCAGCTGTTCCAGATGGAGCATCGAGTTTTTGGTCATGGTGAAGCTCGATAATTTCCACATCCTGAAAATACTTGGCTGCCATTTGTGAAAATTTCATCATTAAAACCGCACCAACCGCAAAATTTGGAGCAATAATTGCACCTACTTTACGTTCCTCTGCTAGCACTGACAATCTTTCTAGTTCATCTTTTGTGAACCCTGTAGTTCCAACGACTGGTCGTACACCATGTTCAATAGCAATCTCTGTGTGATATTTACCCGTTTCAGGTGTTGTTAAATCAATCAACACATCGGGGTTTGTTTCTTTAAACGCTTCTTTAATATCAGTAAAGATAGGTACGTTAACATTTGAAAATCCATCAATCTCACTTAAGGACAGCCCGTTGTTTTTATGATCGATTACCCCGACTAGAGAAAAATTTTCAGTGTCCTGTACTAATGCTACCGCTTCTTTTCCCATTCTGCCTCTAGGTCCAGCAATTACGATTTTAATTGTTTCCATTCTTTTATCTCCCTTATTCGTTAGTGTCAATACGAGTCCATCTATCTTTATCTCTTGAATTAAATTTATTCATAACAGTATTATGTGCGTCTTCAAGGTCAATGTTCAAGGAATTTGCAAGACAAATCAAAACAAACAACATGTCGCCCGTTTCTTCTGCCATGCTTTTTTCAGTTTCTGTATCCTTTTTAGGTTTTTCACCGTAATAGTGATTAACTTCTCTAGCAAGTTCACCTAATTCCTCTGTCAATCTTGCTAGTAATGCAAGAGGGCTGAAATATCCTTCTTTAAATTGGCTTATGTACTCATCTACTTCTTCTTGTAGCTGTTTCATTGTTTTATCTGCCATCTCTATCACCTCATGAAGTTTCTCTTCTTATGTTAGCTTAAAATATAGAGTTTTGACAAACTTTTCTTTTATATAACATGATTTGTCAGATATTTACCCATACTTTATAATAAAGTGGCAAAATATTACTATCTCGGGGGTAAATCATTTTGAAGTTATCGTTCAAAAGTATCTTTTTTATATTATTAGGCTCTGCCATCTTTTCGTTTGGAATTGTACATTTCAATATGCAAAATAATCTTGCGGAAGGTGGTTTTACTGGAATCACACTTTTGCTCTATTTTCTATTTGAATTCGACCCATCTTATACGAATCTAATATTAAATATTCCGCTGTTTATACTCGGGTGGAAGTTGCTAGGCCGTGTTGCATTTTACTATACAATGATCGGTACTATTAGTGTTTCAATATTTTTGTGGTTATTTCAACGCTATCAGCTTGATATTCCACTTGATGGGGATTTAATGCTTGCAGCCCTATTTGCGGGTGTTTTTATTGGGGTTGGACTCGGGATTATATTCCGCTATGGAGGAACCACTGGCGGGGTAGATATTATTGCAAGGCTTGTTCGCAAATACGTAGGTTGGCCCATGGGACGGACAATGTTTTTATTTGATGCTGTTGTTATCACGATTTCGCTTATTTTCTATCTATCTCCTCGTGAGGCAATGTATACGTTACTAGCTGTGTTTATTGGGGCAAGAGTGATTGATTTTATGCAGGAAGGTGCGTATGCCGCTAGAGGTGCGATGATTATTTCAGAACAGAACGATAAAATTGCAGAAAAGATTTTAAATGAGATGGAACGTGGTGTTACGATTTTGAAGGGAATTGGGTCCTATACGAAACAAGAGAAACATATCTTATATTGTGTTGTGGGTAGAAGTGAGGTTGGTCGCTTAAAGCAGGTCATTATCTCTGTTGATCCACATGCTTTTGTTTCCGTTAGTGATGTTCATGATGTACTCGGTGAAGGTTTTACACTCGATGAGAATAAAAAGCCAATAGAGCGATGAATACAAAAGCCAGTTATCACATTGATAACTGGCTTTTACCTTTTATTATTCTTCTGAACGAGTCATTCCTGTGTACATTAGGATCAATCTCACTAGTTCTAGAACTGCTACTGCAGCTGCTGCAACGTATGTTAATGCCGCTGCATTCAGAACCTTTTTAGTTTCACGCTCTTCATCATTTCGGATTACGCCTGCTGATACGATTTCATTCATTGCCCTTGATGAAGCATTGAATTCGACTGGTAGAGTTACCAGCTGGAATAATACTGCTGCTGCCATAAAGATAATTCCGTATAGCATTAAGCTTGGTATTGTAAAAATCATACCTGCAATAATTAAAATCCATGAAAAGTTTGAGCCAATGTTCGCTACCGGTACTAATGCATGGCGGAAGCGAAGGAAAGCATAATTTTGTTGGTCTTGAATCGCGTGTCCAACCTCATGGGCTGCAACTGCAGCACCTGCGATTGAATTCCCGTAGTAATTGTTTGTTGATAGTCGAACGACTTTTGATCTTGGGTCATAATGGTCTGATAGTACACCAGGTGTTTCTTCGATTCTCACATCATATAGTCCATTTTGATCGAGTATTCTTCGAGCTACGTCCGCACCTGTCATACCAGATGAAGAGGGAATTTGTGAATACTTCTTATATGCGCTCTTTACTTTAATTTGCGCATAAATTGGAATGATAATGATTAAAGCAAAATAAACAAAAATCATTTTTTTTCCTCCATACTTATAGTATAGTTTAATTTTAATTTGAGTAGGACACAAAGTCAATTGACTTGCTTACAAAATTTAATCGCCTAAAAAACAAACAGTGGGTTATGTCCCACTGTTATCGATGATCATAATCTCTTTGTTTTTGTCGCTTTTGTTTATCACCTTTATATTTTCTCCATCCGACATAAATTAATGTGAGAATAATGGCACCACCTGTTGATATCATCACCCAAATAAGTGATGGATCGGCTTCATCCTCTTTCATTCTTTCAAATAAGTTCTTCAGATCCATTTCCATTTGTTCAAGTTGCTGGATTCTTGTAGTCGACTTTAGGTCTTCATTTCGGTACGTATCTAAAAATGCGATATGAGAATCAATTTTTTGAACATCCTCTGGTGTAATATCAACCTCAATACTCGGATGGATCAAATCATATTTTGATAGAAAGACTGTTAGTTGATGATTAAAGCTTTCAGTATCTCCCTCTTCAACAGTATCTTTCATTTGGCCAAATGTCGTCATAATGGAATCTTCCATTTCAGTCCACATCGGCTGGTGCTCTGATCTCATTGCATCAATCACCAAACGGAATTGTGTAACACGATTGATCCTTTCTTCAAAACTGAATGAAGTGGAATTTACAGCTTCAAATGCTGAATTATGGGTCATTGTAATAATTCGAAGGTCATCCATTGAAAATGATTGTTCTCGTTGATTCATTCGTAAAAATTCATTTGAAAAATGTGTTAATAATTGCTTGGCATCCTTGTATCTTTCTTGCCTCACCATTTGTAGTGCCTGATCAGAGATTTGATCGAGCTTTTCCCAATTTTCTTCGTTGGAGGTGGCGTTTATGGATATAGGATGAATCATAACTATAAAGCAAATAATACATATAATTCTAGAAATTTTCATACTTGTCCCTCCTCAAACATCTAGTAAAAATGTATGATAGATTGGACAAGAGTAGACCACTAATTTTACTTTATTCAACAGAAGTTACGAACTTCTGTTGAATAAAGTAAAAAGCCTCCGGCGGATGTCACGATTTTTCAAAGGAAATTTTTCGACCAGTAAGATTAAAGACTAAAAACGCCACTTCATGTGGCAACGTCTTTATGACCCACTTCCTGTGGGCCTAAAAATCGGACGGCAAATACACGAAGGTGTATTTGATTAGATTAACTCTAATTTATATCGATCTTTTTTTATACAAAGAAGATAGGTAATTAAAATTGACACCATACTTAACCAAAATGTGAAGTAGCCGATCTGAGGGATATATTGATCCAACACACTATACCTTGGCATCATAAAGAAAACGTAATCAATTACATCATTATGTAAGGTCCAAACAGCTGCAATTACTAAATGGATCGGCTTTATTCGATAATACGGAGCATATAATAGCCCTTGAATTGCCATTCCTAGATGAGAAAAAATAAGCATATACCCATATATATTAAGGCCGTCCACAAAATAGGTAAGAATATTCATAACTACTGCCCAGATCCCGTATTTAAATAGGGTAACAATCGCCAGCGCTTCAATAAGCGGCCAATTCTTTCTCAGTAAAAACGCGATTAACACAAAACAAAAAAATAAACTTGCCGTTGGGCTATCTGGAACAAAAATTAAAAATTTTGGAGGTGTGATGTTTAGTTGACTCTCATACCAAATATACCCATATATCGTACCAGGTATGTTAATGAGTAACAGAATCCAAAGCACCCAGCGTTGCCCCATTAAATATGTAATCCACTTCATCTATGTACCAACTTTCCTTTTTTCTTACCTCAAGATTCTCTTAAAAATAGTCTCTTTGTCAAGTTAAAAAAGGGTATATTCCTAATAAAAAAAAGCTGACTGTAAAAGTCAGCTTTTTGTTTGATTATTTAGAAGTTACACCTGAAATAAATTCAGCTAGCTTCTGCAATTCTTCATCAGTTCCCTCGAACATACCTGGAGGCATTGCACCTTGACCATTTTTCGCAATGTTTGAGATTTCTTCAGGAGATAATCCGTTATCAACTAACGCCTTCCCTGCTGGTCCCCCTTCAAGGTTACCACCGTGACATCCGATACAACCCTTGTCTTGGTATAGTAAGTATCCTTCAGATTCTTTATCTACCTCAACTTCTGCTACGATTTTCGCAGATTCCGCTCTTGCTTCCCAGTCTACTTGAGAAGCTGATTCCCATGTTAAGTAAGCAGTAGCAGCAAATGCTAAAAGCATCATACCTGTAGCAATTGGGCGTTTAGAAGGTCTACGTTCAGGACCACGATCTAAGAATGGTGCTAGTAAAAGTGCTCCAAACGCAAGTCCCGGAATAACAAGTGTACCGATTATGTTATAATCACCTGATGCATACGTGTACTTAATCAATTGATACATGAATAAGAAATACCAGTCTGGCAGTGGAATATATCCTGCCGCAGTTGGATCAGCTACTTTTTCCAATGGTGATGGATGTGCTGCTGTTAAGCATAAAAATGCTACTAAGAAAACAGAACCAACTAACCATTCTTTTAAGAGGAAGTTTGGCCAGAATGCTTCTGTTTTCCCAGGATACTCGGAGTAATCCTTAGGAATATGCTTTTTATTACTTACAGGAACACGTGAGTCCCCAACAAATTTCATTCCTTTTCCGCGATGCATAATCAGTCCCCCTCCTTTTTAGAGAATTTACATTACACTCAAAAGAGTTTGTACATATTTTTCATTATACAATCGAGCAAGCTCGAAAATTATTAGTCCATATTAATCCATTGTGTATAGTGCACACTTTACACTTCATAAAATGAAGGTGAATTCCATCCTACAATGGACCAGAAATACCTTGACGACGAATCATGATAAAGTGAGCAGCTAGTAATCCAAATAAGGCTGCTGGTAAGAAGAATACATGAATAGCAAAGAAACGTGTCAAAGTCTGTGCCCCAACAATTTCAGGGTGCCCCGCAATTAGAGTCTTTAAGTAAGGCCCTATGAGTGGAACAGATTCAACAATTTGGATTGTAACTTTTGTTGCGAATAACGCTTTCATATCCCAAGGTAATAGGTAACCTGTTAAACCAAGCGCTAACATAACAAAGAAAATTAAAACTCCCACTATCCAGTTAAGCTCTCGAGGTTTTTTATAAGCACCTTGGAAGAAAACACGTAGGGTATGTAGGAACATCATGACGATTACCAAACTAGCTCCCCAGTGATGCATTCCGCGAACGATCTGTCCAAATGCTACTTCATTTTGTAAGTAATAAACAGAATTCCATGCATTAATGATATCTGGTACATAATACATTGTTAAAAACATACCAGATAGTACTTGGATGACGACGATAAAGAATGTTAGTCCTCCAAAGCAATAAACAAACGCACTAAAATGATGCGCTGGGTTTACATGCTCAGGAACTTCATGGTCTGCAATATCTGCCCAGAGAGGAGTAATATCAAGACGTTCGTCAACCCAATCAAAAATCTTATTTAACATTGATTACTTGCCTCCTCTAGGATTTGGTTTTGCTTTTCCTAAATATAAATAACCATCTTTTACTTCACTTTCAAATACATCTAATGGGCCCATTGGTGGTGTGCCTGGCACGTTCATACCATCCTTTTCATATAAACCATAATGACAAGGACAGAAGAAACGATCTGGGTTAGCTGGATCTTCACCCCAAGAAACTGCACAGCCAAGGTGCTTACATACCGGTGACAATGCAATGATGTCGCCGTTATCTTTTTTATAAACCCATGCTGAATTCGGAACCTCTGATTCATACCATCCATCAACTTGATTTATTTTAAAATCAAATTTTTGAGGATCATTTGAAATCTTATCAACACTTACCACTTGTACCATGTCTTGTTCAGCATCGTGCTGAAGTAATGGGTCAATTGCAAAGCGAACCATTGGCATTAACATACCAGCTGCCATGAATCCACCTACACCTGTTAGAGTATAGTTTAAAAATTGACGTCTTGAAACCCGTTGTTTATTCTCGCTCATTTTTTTCCCCCCTCTATGCTAAGCTAAGTCCACTCCGGACATAATTGTACACATTTAAAACTAGGACATTCTCATGATATATCAATATTTGGTACAGGTCAATAATAGGATTTACCGAAACAATGGCAACTATGTGACTTTCTTAGGAAAAGTAAGGAATTTTTCAATATTATTGCTAAATAATGATGAATTATCTTTGCCAGATGTTCGTAAATAATGTGACAAGTTGTTTCATTTGATCTTGAAGCATCGTTTGCTTGTATTTTTCCTCAACATATTCAAGTGGTAAAGTAGGAAGCCAAATTAGGGATCCATTTAAATCGGATTCCACCTGTTTCCAGCTGCTATCAGACGTGATAAATATCGTATGTTTCATACCACCACTATTTAGATCGCTTGTCCACTGATTTAATCGAACTTTCGCCATTTCAAGTTCTTCACCATTTGAATACGTGAACGCAGGAAATAAGATAATTCTTCCTTTAAATTGACGTTCCACTTCATTTGAAAGAATGGCAATGAACTCCCCCATCGAAACCGTGTTTTTTAAGTTTCCTTCAAGCGAAACTGGAATGAGTGGAATAACAGCTGTATCAACATATTCCTTAGCTTGAATATACACATCCATATCCTTGGTTACCCATTTCATTATGTATGCTTCCTTTCTCAATCGCGTTATGTAGTAATGGTAAACTCCTAAACTACCATACCATATTCTGGACAAATAAAAAAGACTGACACACTTTGTCAGCCCCAATGTTTGCACAACCCTCTATAATTGTTTAAGTTGTTCAGTTAGTCTTTTAAACGCTGTTTCATCCTGTTTGTCAAGCGCCTCATCAATCCTCTTCAACAGATGTTCTTTTTGAAACATATGAATGGATTCCTCAAGAAACTTTTTCGCCAGCTCTTTATCCTGTTCGTTCACTTGAAGATGTTTAGGCATATATGGATTCTCTTCAAGTACAGCCACATAATTCGGAGAATGGAAGGAGGATCTGAAATTTAGTTGAATATAAATTTCTTCTTCCCTATTTAGTCGAATATCATGAAATGACTTTTCAGCATCAGTGGTCATGACATTTTCCTTATAAAAACGGAAGGGTACATCATCAACACAATGAGTCGACATAATGATTCCTCGAGGGCAGTATTGGGCTTGCTCGACAAAGTGGACATTTTTCATGAGTTGGTCATGGCTCATTAAGTAGTTTAAAATCCAAACACACTCTCTTCTCTTTAGCTGATAATTATTCAGAAACCAGCGAATGAAGTCTTTTTTCTCGTTGACAGATACAGGGGTAGTCATCGCATGCTTCCCTCCTCTGCTAGTATGGAGTAATTTAATGTTATACTTCAACATTGACATCAAAATATCCTTCAAAAGGATGTTAAAAACAACAGAACTTTAAGCTTATTCCAGTTCGGATATTAATTCTTCAATCTCGTACTTCATGGGGTTAAGCTTAAGAAGTTCCTTAAATACTTCGATTGCCTCTTCCCGCTTACCGTCCTCCAATAGGAAATATCCAAACTCTTCTAAAAACTCTGGAGTTTCTTTAAAAGAAGTATATGCATGACGGTAATGGTTTAATGCATCCGAATATTGTTCTAGTTTATTTTTTGCAAACCCCAGGTCCCACTCAAATTGTCCATCATATTCGCCATAACTCATGACATTATCGAGGCATTCCACAACATCCTCGAATCTTTCTTCGCGCAATAGAAACTTTGAAAGTTGTAAAGTTGCTTCCACATATCCTGGATCAATTCCAACTGCAGCCCGAAGGTACTTCTCAGCATTTTCCTTATCTCCAAGCAGCAATGATATTTTGCCTGCATAAAATGTGAGTTCTTTATTTAATGACTCCACTTCAAGGCCCTCTAAGAGAACCTGAAAGCTTTCCGTGAGACTTCCTTCTTCTTCATATGCTTTAGCAAGGTATAAATAAAGTGAACCATAATCCGGGTCTAGCTCTTTTAGTCTAGAAAGAATCTGGATTGCCTTTTTATAGTATTTTGCCTGAAAAGCAGTAACGCCGAAACCAAACAATGTATTACTATCTTCTTGTTTTTTGATTGCTTCTTCATAATAGGGAAGAGCCTCTTCAAATTTACCAGTTGTACTAAAGCTTTCCGCGATTCTGGCATTAACATTTACTCCTGCAATTTCGTCATTATCCTGTAAAACCTTCACATAATAAGGAATACTTTTGCTGTATTCGCCGTGAGTTGAATACAATTCGGCTAAAGCAAAATCAATGATTGGCTCATCCCCTGATTTTTCCTTAGCTAACAGAAGCTTTTGCTCACTGACTTCGTGTAAACCCTGCATCTGAAACAAGTCAGCTTGTAAAACAAGGGATTCCAAATAGACTGGGTCATCATCTGAAATTTGCTCGAGAATATCAATTGATTCCTCTTCCATATCTAGATCAATCATGATTTCTGCCAGAAATACAAAGAGTTCACCTTCATCAGGGTATCTTGCGATTAATTCCTCAACGATTTCTTTGGCTTCTTCGACAAAGCCCCATTTATAGTAACTTTCTGCAATGGTGTATTTTTCATCATCATTGGAGTATTCTCTTAGCTTCTTTAAAGCTTTGAGGCCTTCTTCAACATTACCATCTTCAACTAATTGAATTGCATTCTCTAATCTATTCATGAAATCATTAACTCCTCTTACCTATCTCTCTTTCACCAATCCGTCCGTATCATACGAAGATGCAAAAAAGCCAGGTTTTTTTACTATACATTCATTACCATAGCCGGAACGAAAGTATACATTAGCATCTACTTTTGTAAAATTACCTTTATGCATGGTGATTGTGGGTATAAGATTATGATAATCGAGAGTTGGCTTTTCATCAACTGAATAGCCTATAGAATCATGCTCATATAAATTATAATCTAGTTCTCCACCTACGCGTATATCCCCTTTGTCAGGATAAATCCCAATCTTTTTTAACATATCAAAGGACAATGGTTCATTCTCAGTCGGACAAACCGGTATCGTTGGGATTCGATTCTCTTCAGTCATCACTCTCCACATCTCGTCTTTTCGATTACTATTAAATATCGCCTTCTCCTTCACTTTCCACTCAGGGATGATTGGAATTTGGAAAGAATGGTAGGATTCCCTAATCCAACCCCATGGCACCTTGTATAGATCGTCCACTTTTTCAATTGTGACAATAATGACCGGGATTTTTTTTCTCCTGCAGGCTACAATGATAGATGGTGTTAAGGCTTCAAGGGGAATACGAACGCCTAAATAATAATCAATTGGACTATTTAATAGGTAATGCCTTGTATTCTTTAGAGTATTGGCCAGTTCGCGTTCGCTCTTTACGTCGCTAATGACTAGTAAGGTTGTACAGCCTTTTCTTAAGTATTTTTCTGTCACTTCCATTTTAAAGGATTGAAATGAATGCCCTTTCGAAAAGGAGTAGTTAATCATAACATGACCAGGTGTTAATAAGTATTGTGATAGGTTTGTCTTCATAAAAGAGAGTCTTTTGAGGTTTTCTTTCATATAATCCACGCGTTGATTTTTTATAAGAATTGAGCATGTTATGACCCTATTATCCTTTAACACATTCGCTTTTTCTAATATATATGGCATCAAACCTCCCCTTTCGCAAATCTTAGTCTTAAGACAAGCTATGCAAAAAGTGGTGGATGTATGTTAGTTTTTGTTCTTTATAAAACAGAAAACCCATGGAAATTTAGTTTTCCACGGGTTTTCATTCTTAATCTTCCTTTATTAATAAATCAAGATGTTCAAAAAAGCTTGGGTACGAAACTTTAATGGAATCATAATCTTCAAGAGAAACATCATCACCCGCAATACATGCTGCAACAGCTAGCATCATGCCAATTCTGTGGTCTCCATGACTATGAACATGTCCACTCGTTAATTGTTTCTTCTCACCTGTTATAATCATTCCATCTTCTGTCGGTTCAATTGAAGCTCCAAGCTTAGATAGTTCACCGACAACTGTGTCAATTCGGTTTGTTTCCTTTACCTTAAGCTCCTCGGCATCTTTAATAATTGTTTTACCTTCAGCCTGTGTTGCCAAAAGCGCGATGACTGGAATCTCATCAATTAACCGCGGAATGAGGTCACCACCAATTTCAATCCCTCTTAATTCAGATGTTTGGATTGTTAAATCAGCAATAGGTTCGTTATTTTCCACTCTCTCGTTCTCGATTTCTAGACGTGCTCCCATATTGACCAGCACATCAATAATTCCTGTCCTTGTTGGATTCATTCCAACGTTTTTCAGTGTAATTCGACTGTTTGGTACAATCGCCCCTGCAACAAGGAAAAACGCTGCAGACGAAATATCCCCAGGAACCTGAATATTTGTCCCTATGAGCTTCTGTCCGCCTTTTACTTTAACAGTCAGACCTTCCTCTTCAACATCGCAGCCATAGGCACGTAGCATGCGTTCAGTATGGTCTCTTGATTTATGCGGCTCTGTAACAGATGTTGCCCCTTTCGCATTTAAACCTGCTAAAAGAATAGACGATTTGACTTGTGCACTTGCTACAGGAGAAACATAGTCAATTCCCTGTAATTCGCCACCTCGAATTGAGAGTGGAGTAAAATTCCCATCTTCTCTTCCATCGATTTTTGCTCCCATTTGACGCAATGGCGCTGTTACCCTCTTCATTGGCCTCTTTGCAATTGACTCGTCCCCAATCATGCAAGTATGAATTGGAATACCGGAAAGAAGTCCGACCATTAGTCTTGTGGTTGTGCCAGAATTACCTGTATCTAATACTACATCTGGTTCACGTAGCCCTTCAAAACCTACTCCTTCAATTTCAACATGGTCCTTATCCTGTGTAATTTTCACACCAAGTTTTTGAAAACAGCTAATCGTACTTAAGCAGTCATCTCCAGGTAGAAAATTATCTACAACTGTTTTCCCTTCTGCAATTGCCCCAAGCATAATAGAGCGATGGGAGATGGATTTATCACCAGGAATATCAATCGAACCATTGAGGCCTGTAATATTTGTACGTAACTTTATTGAATCCATATTACCACTCCTAATCAAATACCCCATGTATATTTTACACGCTATCCATTAAATGTTTCATAACTCGTCTTGCTTTCAATACATAACTTAGCCTTGGCGCGATCCTCGTCACTTTGGAAACTGATACGTAACGCACCATAGATTTCTTCTCTTGTCTCAATAATTCTGATATTCGTAATACTAATTCTTTCTTGGGCGAGAAGACCAGTGATTTCCGAAACGACACCAGGGTAATCCGGAATATCAACATATAAATCATAGAATGAAGGTATAGCACCCTTTGTACGAGTAGGAAGTCCATCGCGAAAATTTTTGGCATCCATAAAATAATTATAAATATCATCGCCATTTCCACTTGCTACAAAGTTTCGGATTTGTTCCATTTCGTCAATCCAATTTTCAAAAAGATCCAGTAATACATTTCGATTATGTAATAATATATCACGCCACATAGACGGATTACTAGATGCGATTCTAGTAATATCGCGAAAACCTCCTGCTGCTAATGGACGAACCAGTTCATTTTTCTGATCATATTTTAGCGCCTGATGTACAAGACTAGCTGCAACAATATGTGGAAAATGACTAATTACACCAGCAACACGGTCATGCTCCTCAGGAGTCATAATAACAAAATTTGCTTTTGTTCCCTTTAATAGTGTTTTAAGTTGCTCTACACCAAGCTTACTAGAAGGAGATTCATTATGGGGTGTAAAAATATAAAAAGCATTCTCAAACAAATGTTCCTTCGCAGCAACAACACCACTTTTATGAGAACCAGCCATTGGATGGCCGCCGATAAAGGTTACACCAATTTCCCCAAAAATCGAATTTGCTGTATGAACAATTTCCTGTTTCGTACTCCCCACATCAGAAACGATGACATCTTCTTTTAGCTCATATGAGCTGAGCTCCTGAATAATGTCAATGGTCTGCTTTACTGGAACCGATATAAAAATATAGTCACAAGTATGTACGACATCCTCTAGCTTAAATACCACTTCATCAATCACTTGTAACGTTTTTGCCAATAGTGATGATTCTGTATGGCTATCAAAACCATAAATTGTAGCACGAGGATGTTCCTTCTTTATCGCAAGTGCAATTGAACCCCCTATTAAACCAAGTCCAATTACTAATATGTTTTTTCCCATCTCATCACCACCGATAATAGAAACACTAATGGGGGTTACATTGAACCCCCACAGTTTTACTTCTGTTGATTTTCTAGCATCTCTGAAAGTATCGCTATAAGTTCACTATTTTGTTCTTCTGTGCCAACAGTAATTCGAAGGCTAGTTGGAAAGCCTAGAGCATTTCCTGAGCGAACAATGAAGCCACGCTCCAATAAATAGTGGAACACATTATCACCTGGTTGTTTAAAATCAATCAAAATAAAATTTCCAAACGATGGATAATAAGATAATTGATTTTCCTCACAGAAACTATAATACTGCTGCAAGCCTTGTTTGTTTTTCTCAACATAAGAGGCGATGAATTCTTGATCATCTATTGCAGCAGCTGCTGCTATTTGACCCACTCGATTTGAATTGAACGGCTGACGGACAGGTTCAATTTTATTAATGAAATCACTATTTCCAATTGCATAGCCAACGCGAAGCCCACCTAGGCCATATGCCTTTGAAAAAGTCCTTAATACAAGTAGGTTAGGGTAATCATTTAGAAGTGCAACTGTATTTGGATAATCCTTTTCATTTGCCGCAAATTCATAATAAGCTTCATCCATTACAATTAGGACATGCTTTGGAACTTGCTTCAAGAAATGATGAAGTTTTTCGGAGTTTACATACACTCCTGATGGGTTGTTTGGAGAGCAAACCCAAATAATTTCCGTATTCTCGTCGATTTGCTTGAGCATTCCATCAAGGTCATGATGACCATCAATTAGCTCAACCTCACGTACTTCTGCCCCTTCAATAATGGCATTATGCTTATACTGCGAAAATGATGGATTGGCCATAACTGTATTTTTGCCGGGTGCAAGCAATGCAGCCGTAATAATGTGAATGACATCGTCAGACCCATTCCCAAAAAGAAGTTGTGAACCATCTACACCTAAGTGCTTTGCAAGCTTTTCTCTAAGCTCTGTTGCATAGCCATCAGGGTAAATCGCAAATGAGTCCAAGCTGTTTTTAACTGCTTCTTTTACTTTTTCTGAGCATCCATATGGATTTTCATTTGAAGCTAATTTCACAATCTTTTCTAAACCGTATTCTCTTTTTACCTCTTCAATTGGTTTTCCTGGTTGATATGGTTTTAAATCTAATAACTGTTCCTTGATATTCATCTGAAGCTACACCTCTTAACTGTTAATTGGATGCAATACATCATCTACAAAATTTTTAAAATGGGATAAGGCGGTAGCTCTTGTTTCTTCATTAACTAATTCTGGTAGATACTCTTCGATCTTTTGGATAAGGGCACTTCCCATGATCACCCCATCACAATGGTCTTTAAGTGCTTCTACTTGAGAAGAATTAGAAATACCAAACCCAACTGCTACAGGAATAGTACTATAGCGTTTTACCTCTTGTAAAAATGAGTATACCTCATTATTAAGCGAATTTCGAACACCCGTTACACCAAGTGATGAAACACAATATAAAAACCCTTGTGCATTCGAAGCGATCTTTTCAATTCGATTTGAAGAAGTTGGTGCAACTAGAGAGATAAATTTTAATCCCTCATTATCACATTTTTTTCTGAGGTCTTCACTTTCTTCAAAAGGAAGGTCGGGAACAAGTAGTCCGTCAATACCATTTTGTCGCGCTAAAGCGAAAAAGTTTTCTTCTCCTAATTGTAGCACAGGATTGTAATAGGTAAAGATAATTACTGGAATTTTTAGACCTTTTTTTCTCATTACCGAAACAAGATTCATTGAGTTTTCTAGTGTAACCCCATTTTTAAGTGCACGCCCAGAAGCTCTTTGAATAGTAGGACCATCTGCTAATGGATCTGAATATGGAATCCCTAATTCTATGATTGAAGCACCAGATTCCTGTAATGTTAGTGCGATTTCAACTGTCACATCAGGATGAGGATCCCCTGCCACGATAAATGGGATAAATAATTTTTCAGCCTTGGGTAATCGGTTCGTAAAGGTTGTGTTCATTTTTAGCTCCCCCTTCTTCTAGATATGTCATTAGTGAGTGAACGTCTTTGTCTCCTCGTCCGGATAAACAAACTAAGATTGATTCTTCTGGTGACATTTCTTTTGCCAACTGGATTGCTTTAGCCATTGCATGTGCGGATTCGATAGCTGGGATAATTCCTTCAACACGAGTAAGTAATTGCAATGCATCGAGAGCTTCCTGATCGGTTACACTTTCATATTTCACTCTTCCACTGCTTGCAAGATATGCATGTTCAGGGCCGACACCAGGGTAATCCAATCCAGCAGAAATGGAATATGGCTCTGTAATTTGGCCGTGCTCGTCTTGAAGAAGATACGTAAGCGAACCGTGAATAATACCTTTTGTACCTTTCGTAATTGTTGCTGCGTGTAACAATGTATCGACACCTTTTCCCGCTGCTTCAGCACCGACCAAACGCACATCATCATTTAGAAACGGATAGAACATCCCAATCGCATTACTTCCGCCACCTACACAGGCAACTACTGTAGAAGGCAATTGATTTTCGCGTTTTAAAAACTGCTCTCTTGCTTCATCACCGATAATTCGTTGGAAATCACGGACCATTTTCGGATAAGGATGTGGACCTACTACCGAGCCAATCATATAGTAGTGATCATCACAATTTTGTACCCAGTAACGGATTGCTTCATTCGTTGCATCCTTTAATGTTTGATTTCCACTGGTAGCTGGAATTACTTCAGCACCTAAAAGTCTCATTCGAAACACATTTAACTTTTGCCTCTCAATATCCTCTACACCCATAAAAACCTTACATTCCAATCCAAATTTAGCTGCTACTGTAGCAGCTGCAACACCATGTTGACCCGCTCCTGTTTCAGCAATTATTTTTTTCTTACCCATTCTTTTTGCTAAGAGAGCTTGACCAATCGCATTGTTGATTTTGTGCGCGCCAGTATGATTTAAATCCTCACGCTTTAAATAGATCTTCGCCCCACCTAATACTTTCGTTAGTTGATCAGCATATGTAAGTGCTGTAGGTCGACCTGAATATTCTTTTAAAATACGAGTATATTCGTTACGGAATTCTTCATCTTGATATGCTTCGTCTAATGCCTTTTCGATTTCTTCTAATGGCATCATCAGTGTTTCCGGTACAAATTTTCCACCAAAATCTCCGAATCTACCATTTTCATTTGGTACGTTCTTCAAATTTATCCACCCATTTCTCAATAGTTTGTATGATATTGTGATCTTTCTTTCCTTCATATTCAATCCCGCTTGAGATATCAAACCCGTCGATCTTATAGCTTAGTAGGTTTTCAATATTTTCAGGTCCTATTCCGCCTGCAATGAAACAAGGAACCCCTTGTCGATTTGCTTCTTGTTGATAGATCGGAATTGACTTCCAATCAAATGTGATACCAGAGCCACCCCAAACATTTGTTACCTTTGTATCAACAACATAACCATCTGCTACATCAGCAAACTCCTCCATCGTTCTTAGAGCTTGTTCATCATGATGGATAACCTTCCATACATTAGTCCCGGTCTTCTTTTTTAAGTGTTTAATAAAATCAACAGACTCTGAGCCATGACATTGGATAACGGATAAAGGGACATTTGCCAATACAGTTTCTATCTCTTCCAAGTCTGCATTAACAAAGATCCCAACGGTTTGTTTATCGTGCAGATCAATTTCTTGTAACCATTGTTTCACATCAACAGGATTTACTTTTCGCTTACTGGTTGCAAAAATAAATCCGATATAATCCGCTTTGCTTTTTGCAACCACTTGTAAGTCCTCATATGATTTATTTCCACAATATTTAATGAGAGGTCGTTGCATGAGGGACCTCTCCAAACATTTGCTTAATCCCAATCCCTGGAGACTCTGCTCGCATAAATGCTTCTCCGATAAGTGCTGCCTTTGCCCCATATTCAATAATTGACTTAATATCTTGTGGAGTGTGGATTCCACTTTCACTCACGACAAGACTATCTACTGGAGCATCCTTTGCAATTTCTTCTGTATGTGTAATCGAAGTTTCAAACACTTTCAAATTCCGATTATTAATACCAAGGATTTTAGGTGTAAAAATGCTACACACCTGTTCTAGGGTTTCCCTAGAATGGACTTCAACAAGACACTCTAAGCCTTTTTCATACGCCTCGCAATAATATTCATGTAATTGGTTTGGCTCCAGTGCTTCTCCAATTAATAAAATCGCATCTGCACCGATTTTTTCGCTTTGTTTAATCTGCTTTGCATCAACGATAAAATCCTTCCGAAGAACAGGGATGTTTACATTTTTCTTAATATCCATTAAATATTCAATAGACCCCTGAAAAAATGGTTCATCCGTTAATACTGAAATAGCGTCAGCTTTTGCTTCTTCATATTCTGTTGCAACCTCGACTGGATGAAAATCCTCTCGTATCACACCCTTAGAAGGCGATGCCTTTTTCACCTCAGCAATGATACCAAGGGAACGATTAGGATTAGATAGCGCTTCATATAAAGAGATTCGCTTTACAACACTGTCAATCTCAGGATACTTAATGTTTTTAACTTCAATTTTCTTCTGTTCAAGAATTTTGTTTAGCAAAATACTCCACCTCACGATTTCTTAGCTGTTCAAATTGGTTTCTTGCTATTCCCATTACAAGTGCCTCTCTTGCCATTTCAACACCTTCACGAATACTGTTCGCTTTTCCTGAGATGTAAATAGCTGCACCAGCATTGAATAGTACAATATTCGTTGCACTTTGATTGGCACTTCCATATAAAACATCCCGCAACAGGTTTGCGCTCTCAACCACGGAAGATACTTGAATGTCCTTCATATTTCCACGGGGAAGGTCGACATCCTCAGGTGAGAGGACAAATCTTGTAATCTTTCCATCTTTTAATTCCACAATATCTGTTTCAGTTGTGATACTGCATTCATCTAGCCCATCACGTCCTGAAACAAATAAAATATGCTCAGAACCGAGTTTTTGAAGGGCATATGCCATCTTTTCAGCGTACTCAGTTGAGTACACACCTAATACTTGCCTTTTACATCTAGCTGGGTTTGCCATTGGCCCTAGTAGGTTAAAAATGGTTCGAAATCCAATTTCCTGTCTCGGTGTGACTGCATGTTTCATCGCAGCATGGTAGATTGGGGCAAATAAAAAGCTCATATTTCGTTTATTTAATGCCTCTTTCGCTTCTTCTTTGCTTGATTGAATCTTAACACCTAAATATTCTAAAACATCCGCACTACCACTTTTTGATGACACTGCTCGATTCCCATGCTTTGCAACTTTTATTCCTAAGGAAGAGACAATAATTGCAGCTGCAGTTGAAATATTAAAGGTGGAAGCACCATCCCCACCAGTTCCACATGTATCTATTACGTGATCACTTTCATAATCTAGCTGCATCATATGCTCCCTCATCGCTCTTGCAAAGCCAGTAATTTCATCGACTGTTTCCCCACGAAAACGAAGGATTGAAAGTAAACTTGCAATCTGGCTTGCCGTTGCATCACCAGACATAATCACGTCCATCACTCGATAGCTTTCTTCTTCAGTTAGTACCTCACCAGTGATACATTTATTTAAAAGTTGTTTAAACATGAATATCCTCCTTATCGAATGCTTCTTCTGCTAACTGGATTGTTTGAATTAAGGCACTTGCTTTATTTACGGTTTCCATCCACTCATGTTCAGGAACTGAATCGGCAACGATACCTGCTCCCGCCTGGACGTAAGCAACACCATCTTTTATAATCGCCGTCCGAATTGTAATACAGGAATCTATATTTCCATCAAAGCCAATATAAGCAATGGTGCCGGCATATAAGTTTCGAGCGGTTGGTTCCAGCTCTGAGATAATTTGCATTGCTCGAATTTTAGGTGCTCCAGATACAGTTCCTGCTGGGAAAGCTGCTTGTAACGCATCTAATGGATCAATTTTCTCATCTAATTCACCAGTGACCTTTGAGATAATGTGCATCACATGTGAAAATCGACCAATTTCCATTAATACAGGCGTTTTAACAGAGCCAAATGTAGATACCCTTCCAATATCATTACGTGCTAAATCGACTAGCATATAATGCTCCGCCATCTCTTTTTCATCCTGAAGCAATTCCGATGCAAGTGCTTCATCTTCTTCTTTCGTCTTCCCTCTCCGTCTTGTACCTGCAATCGGGTGAATCTCAAGATGTTTGTTATGAACTTTGATTAAGCGCTCTGGTGAGCTACCTACGATTTCGATATCATTAATCTTGATATAAAACAAATAAGGTGAAGGATTTACCATCCGTAAGACACGGTAAAGCTGAAATCCACTTACTGAGACCGGAATTTCAAAGCGTTGTGATAAGACCGCCTGAAAAATATCGCCATCCGTGATATAGTTCTTTATTTTACTAACAGCATCTAAGAAATCCTGTTTTTCGAAGTTCGTTTTTATATCTTTTACATTCGGTATTTCATGTAATTTTGGAAGTAGTAACATTTCACTTTGCTCTTTGTTTTGAATGATTCGGGACAAATACATATTGATTTTTGAGTGGGCATGATCGAAAACAGCCTTTTGAATCCGATCATCTTCACCGCCGTTTAATCGAACAAAATGAACGACAATCAACTCGCGTGAATGATGGTCTAACGCTAAAATCGTTTCACAAAAGAAAAATTGATAGCGTTCCATGTTTAAATCATTGTTTGAGTGCTCATCTACCTTTTCAAATGTTGAGATTGCATCATACCCAATATATCCAACTGCCCCTCCATAAAAGGGGATTTCGATATCAAGCGGTTTTAAGGCAAGGTAATCCTTAATCCAGTTAAATGCATCCTTCATTGTTGGCTTTTTTACCAAGCTTTGCTGGTTTTCATTTTTCACGTAGTAGTGACCTTTATTTTCATCCATAAACAGGAACGGCTTTAAGCCAATAAATGAATACCGAGACCACTCGGATTCATGATCCTTACTTTCAAGCAGAAAGGATGCTTCATTTTCTAGGTTTTGAAAAATTTGAATGGGTGTCAACGTATCAACTAAGAAACGTTTGACAATCGGAATTGTCCGATATTGTTCTGCATCGGACGCAAACGAGGAAAAATCATACGTATTCATTTAGCTCACTCCTCCATATAATATGGAGAATGAGGATTTAGGAGGTATTTGAAGATAGGAATCGCTTTTTGAATTAAAAAACGATAAAAATAAACAACCCAAAGACACATTCGTATCTTTGGGTAGAAGTAACATAACTAAACTCTGCTAACCTCGGCTAAACTCTCTCATTCTCATCTACCCTAAACTCAACTCTAAACTTCACAGAAAACTTACTAAACTCTAACTTTATCAAATATTGTAACTAAATTTATCATATACATCTTCCATTTGTCAATGTATAGTTTATTTACCTTGTACGGTTGAAAGGTCCGGTCTTAGTACGATCGCTCCATTTTGATAAACATGATTGATTTCTTCTTGTTTTGCCATAGTATTCACAGTCATCAATATACGAATACACATTGGCAATGAACCTGGTACAGGAATTTCTCTCATACTTATTACTGGAACAAATGTCCACCCATCAATCTGTCTTGCTGCTGCAGCAGGAAAAGCTGCATCAATATCATCGGTAACTGAAAATACAACTTGTGCAACATCTGCAGCTTCAATGTGGTTTTCAGTGATCATGTCACGCAATAGCTGCTCAGTAGCTGCTAAAATTTCTTGTCTATTATTTTCTTTAATAGTTGTAGCGCCACGTATTCCCCTTATCATTTACACTCCTCCTTTTTTGCATGAAGACATCTTAACTTAAATAAAATCCTCTAAGAAACGGAGTAGATGCTCATCTTCTATATCTTGAATTACAGTTTCCCCAATATTTTTTAACAAGACCATTTTTACTTTACCAGAGGTAGCTTTTTTATCATGCTTCATTCGTTCAAGTAATTTTTCAGCTTCTAATTGTTCAGGAATACTTGTTGGGAACCTAAACAAGCTGAACCATTCTTTAATATTTTCAGATGATAGATTACGATTAAAGATTTTTTCACTCACCTTTAATGCAAAAATCATCCCAATCGCAACGCCATCTCCATGGGTAATCTTTCCATAACCAGATTCAGCTTCAATAGCATGACCTAAGGTATGCCCAAAGTTTAAGATAGCACGTAGTCCTTTTTCTTGTTCGTCCTCGGAAACAACCTTTGCCTTTACGGCCACACCTTTTAATACAGCATATTGAAGCTTTTCACCTTTTAAATCGTTCAAAGACGTAATGTTTTCAGTTAGCCACTCATAAAACTCCGGATCCCAAATTAATCCATGCTTTATGACCTCGGCAAAGCCCGAACGAAGCTCGATTTTTGGCAATGTCTTCATTAAATCAATATCATATAATACCGCATTCGGTTGATGAAAAGCACCAATCATATTTTTTCCAAGTTCATGATTAATGGCAACCTTCCCTCCAACTGCACTGTCATGAGCAAGTAATGTAGTTGGAATTTGGATAAATGGGATGCCACGCATGAATGTTGCCGCGACAAAACCGGCTAAATCGCCAACAACACCCCCACCTAATGCAAGAATCACCGAAGAACGGTCTAACCCTTTTTCCAGCGCAAAGGTCTGACATTGATAATACATTTCAAAAGATTTTGCACTTTCTCCAGCAGGAATAACGAATGATAACGGTTCATCAAATTGGGCCTTAAGGATTTCTTTTACTTTCTCTAAATAAAGTGACGCAACAGATTCATCACTTATAACAAGTACCTTTGATACCGATTTACAAGTATCCTTAATAACCCGTGGCAATTGATCGATAATTTCAGTTCCAATGTACATTGGGTAGGTTTTCGATTTTGTTGCTATGGTTAACTGGTCCATTAGAATTCCCTCGTATACTCACGCATTTTCGCTACATTTTCTTGAATTAAATCGATTCTGTCTTGTCCAAATTGTTCAACAATTGCGTTTGCAACTTCCCAAGCCACGACTGCCTCAGCTACAACTGATGCGGCAGGTACTGCACAGCTATCAGATCTTTCTATACTTGCTTCAAATACTTCTTTTGTTTCAATATCTACGCTTTTTAATGGTTTATAAAGAGTTGGGATTGGCTTCATTACACCTCGAACAACAATAGGCATACCGTTTGTCATACCGCCTTCAAAGCCGCCTAAATTATTGGTTCTACGCTTATATCCATCTTCTTTATCCCAAATGATTTCGTCATGAACCTGACTTCCAGGAATTCTTGCCGCATCAAATCCAATACCAAACTCAACACCTTTAAAGGCATTGATACTTACCATCGCTGCTGCAATTTTCGAATCTAGTTTACGGTCATAATGAACATAGCTTCCTACACCTGCAGGTACACCTTCAACGATGACTTCTACAATCCCGCCGATGGAATCACCATTTTTCTTTGCTTCATCAATGGCATTCATCATTTGAATTCCCGCGTCTTCATCCAAACATCTGACTGAAGATTCTTCGGTTTTTACTTTCAATTCTTCCAGGGTTGAATATGTAGTGTTCTTCGCACGTACTCCACCAATTTCTAATACATGCCCAGCAACCTGAATCCCTAGAGATGCCAAGAATTTTTTAGCTACTGCTCCAGCTGCAACTCGTACTGTCGTTTCACGTGCTGAAGATCTTTCAAGAACATTTCTCATATCGCGATGTCCGTATTTGATAGCTCCATTAAGGTCTGCATGTCCAGGGCGTGGACGTGTAATTTTACGCTTAATATCTTCTGCCTCTTCATCAGTAATTGGATCGATACCCATTATTTTCGTCCAGTGTTTCCAGTCATTGTTTTCAACGACTAATGCAATTGGAGACCCCAATGTTTTACCGTGCCTAACACCACTTGCAATTTGCACTTGGTCCTTTTCAATTTGCATTCTTCTGCCTCGTCCATGTCCTTTTTGACGTCTAGCAAGTTCAAAGTTTATATCTTCTGCAGTAATTTCAAGACCAGCAGGTACACCTTCAAGTATGGTTGTAAGCTGTGGCCCGTGTGATTCACCAGCTGTTAAGTATCTCATGTATGTTTCCCCCTTATATGCAATAGTGAAAAAAATTTCACTTTCGTAATTTAAAGCGATTATGTACCAATATATCATAATCTCTGTAAATCCGGATAGATTTTTTCAAAAATTTCTATGATTATATACATTGTGATAAAGAAAAAGAATTCACCCATAGGCAAATTCGATTACTATATCGTAGCAAACATTATTAGATTTGTCATTTTTCTGACGTTTTATTTTGAATGCTTTATTTTTTTCGATAAAAAAATGTATCTTCGGTTTCTAAATGATATGAACCAGGATTGAAAATTTGTTCAGTACTACCTACAAACAAAATTCCTTTACTTTTTAAGGCATTACTAAACTTTTTGTATACCATATCTTTAGCCTCTTCTGTAAAATAGATCAAGACATTACGACAGACGATTAGATCAAAATCAGCATCGAATGGGTCTGCTAATAAATTTTGCTTTCTAAAGGTCACCGTCTTTTTAATCTCAGGTTTGATATGATAATAAGTATCCTTTTGCGAAAAAAAATGATTCTTCATGTCATTCGGGAGCTCTTGAAGTGCGCGCTCAGAGTACACACCAAGCTTTGCTCTAGCTAGTATATTTTCATCAATATCTGTAGCTAAAATCGATACTTTTTGTAAAGGCAAAAATTTCGATAGAATCATTGCTAGAGTATAAGGTTCCTCACCCGCAGAACATGCAGCGCTCCATACTTTTAGATTTCGATTCTTTTCTATAAGTTTGGGGAGGATCTTTTTTTCTAGTATTTCCCACCTTTTCGCATTTCGATAAAATTCGGAAACATTGATCGTCATTCGATCCAAAAATTCGTGAAATAGTTCATTGTCCTTTTCAAGGCCCTTATAGTAATCAACAAAACTCACGTATCCCCTTTTTTCATATAACGATGTAAGCCTTCTTAGCATTTGAGCTTCCTTATATAAACGTAAATCAATACCTGTTTTCCTTTTTATTTGTTGGGTAAAAGTTATGTAATCTGTGTTCATAGCGATCTCCTAAAAACTAAACATAATTTTGGTGCTGATAATGGAAGGTTCCTTAAGAAAAACCAGCCCTAATAGAGCTGGTTTTTGATGGATTAATAAATCCAGTTATTAATAACCTTTTCGTATGCCGCTACTTCTTCTTCTTTGAAGAAAAGCGCAATTTCACGTTCAGCACTTGCTGGTGAATCAGAACCGTGAATAACGTTCTTTCCAACGGTTAATCCAAAATCACCACGAATTGTTCCTGGAAGGGCATCCTTCGGATTTGTTGCGCCCATCATTTGACGTGCAGTTGCAATTACATTCTCACCTTGCCAAACCATTGCAAATACTGGACCAGAAGTGATGAAATCTACAAGCTCTCCAAAGAATGGACGCTCTTTATGCTCACCATAATGTTCTCCAGCAAGCTCTTCAGAAATTACCATTAATTTGGCCCCGACTAATTGAAAGCCCTTTCTTTCAAAGCGTGAAACAATCTCACCGATTAATTGACGTTGAACTCCATCAGGCTTAACCATTAAAAACGTTTTTTCCATAATTCTCTCCACCCCACCAAAATATGTATAATAGTCATTTTTTAGCGACCAATCAAAATAGTAACACTATTTCGATTGGTTTGCAACTTTATTCATCAAATACACTTTAGCGTTTTTGCGATCAGTTTTTTAATGACAACACGAGGTAGGTTACAAAGGGGTCAGTTAAAGTTAAAATTTTCTTTTTCCGATATATTTTGCAATATTATAAAGCGTATTTCTAGCACGACCAGAAGGTAATTCTTCTAATACCTTATACGCTTTATCTAAATAACGGTTACTTATAGCCTCGGACTGCTTGATTGCATCTGATTGTTTAATCAACGTGATTAAAGGTTTAATTTCAGCAGATGTTGTATGTTCTGAAACTTGAGTAATAAGGGCTTTTAGTTTCTCATCCTTCATTGCATATAGAACAGGCAATGTAATATTCCCTTGCATCAAGTCACTACCAGCAGGTTTTCCTAGTTGTTGATCAGTTCCTGTAAAATCTAGAATATCATCTGTAATTTGGAAGGCCATTCCAACATAATAACCAAATAAATACAGTTTTTTATGGACATCAGAAGGAACACCTGCAGCAATTGCACCTAGTTGGCAGCTACTTGCGATTAATAGGGCCGTTTTCCGTTTAATACGACGCAAATAACACCGTAGGTCTTGATCAAACCGATATTTATCCTTAATTTGCTCAATTTCACCTAAACATACCTCGACGATTGTATGAGCAAGAAGTTTATGTAATAAAGGATTATCAAGCTTCGTGATGATTTCTAATGAACTTCCAAGTATATAATCTCCCGCATACATCGCAATCTTATTGTCCCATTTAGCTTTAATGGTAGGCTTGCCACGACGTAGGTCCGCGTCATCAATCACATCATCATGGACAAGCGATGCTGTATGAATAAGCTCAAGTGTTACGGCTACGTTTTTAATCACATTAATATCATACTTACCGAATTTGCCACCTAATAGGACAAAAACAGGTCGCAATCGTTTTCCACCTGATTGCAATAAATGCAATCCAGCTTGCTGAAGAACAGGATGCTCCCCTTTAATGGAAGCCTCCAGTTCCTTTTCTATAATGGCTAAATCTGTATTCAAATACGAATACATCAAAGATAATTTCATGAGTTTCACCTTAGTTTACAAAAATATGACGCGAAAACATTATTTCTTATACCCTAAATGCATAGCAGCTACACCTAAAGTGTACGGTTTAACTTCAATGTCTTTTAAGCCTGCTTCTCGAAACATATTTGCTAATTCTTTCATGCCTGGAAAATCACGGGCAGATTCTTGCAACCATGAATATTCCTGATAACTTTTTGCAAAAAGCTTTCCGAAAACTGGCATTATAAAACGAAAATAGAAAAAGTATAATTGACGAAATCCAATTATTGTTGGTTGTGAAGTTTCTAAACAAACAACCTTGCCACCAGGTTTTACTACCCTTTGCATTTCTTTTAAAACGGTCATATAATCTGGAACATTGCGCAAGCCAAAGCCAATTGTTACATAGTCAAAGGAATTATCCTCAAACGGCAATTCCATGGCGTTTCCATGTACCAATTTAACCTGATTTAATTGCAGCTTGTCTACCTTCTCTTGGCCAATTTTCAGCATATTTTTACTAAAGTCCAGACCAACCACTTTCCCTGTAGCACCCACTGCATCTGCGAGCGCAATCGTCCAATCTGCAGTTCCACAACAAAGATCTAACGCGGAGGAACCTTTTTGGACATCCATTCGTTTCATTGTATCTTTACGCCAAGCTTTATGTTGTTGGAAGCTAATCACAGAATTCATTTGGTCATAATTTTTATATATTTTTTCAAACACATGGTGTACACGCTGTTCTTTAGATTGCTCCATAATTACCCTTCTTCCACAATCTTATTCATCGAAATTGAAGCACCTTCAAATCGCAACTCATTAACTCGATTTAATAGCATACTGTTCATTTTCGGGTTCGTTGCTAAAAACTGCTCCAACTTATTTGTTACATAAGAAAGCTGCCTGTTAAAAACGATCATTACTTCTGCTTCCTGAACTTGTTTTTCTTGATGAAAAACTATTTTCTTTAGAGTCTTGAAGAGAATTGAATTCCCATTCTCTAAATACTGTTCTCTTTCATGCAGTAGTCGTTTTAATAACAAAAAATTCAAAATGAGCTCTTCCCATTTTTTTATTTGAAAGCTTTTTACGATTTTTTGAAAAATGGCCGATTCAACTGTAGTCACACAAGCAAAAAGCCTGTCTATATCTTCATTGTCCATTTGATACAAATAAATTTTCGCTTCATTAACTTCTTTAATTCCTTCTGCAAGTACTCGTATGAAGTTGATATCAGAGACCTGAGCCAGAAGTTTATAATATAATCCGCTAAAATAATCTCCCGCCAATACAGCCAACTGCTGACTGCGCATGCGTTCTTCTGAATAGGAAAGTCGATTGGGGACTGATTCATGGGTATCCAATGCCTGTTGAACAAGCATAGTTGTTACTATATAGTTTTCCAATTGCTCTTTTGGCAAAAGTAAATCCTCGCATATCGAATTTAATAATAATATCTTATCTTCATCTATGCTAGGTGTTTCCATATATCTTTGAAGGTATGAGTGTCTTGTTTTAACCTCAATACGCTCCTTAAGATTGGCAACTATTTCCTTGATGTCATGCAAATCAATCACCCTTGTTTCCCCAATTTAAATAAAAAATTATCTATTTTGAAGGTCTTTATATTAGTCTCTTTAAAACAACGTTAATTATAACATATATCCCATAGTTTTTCCCTTAGTTTTATGCATTCCAAAAGAAAAAGCAGGAATTACCTGCTTCATCTTTTGGAATCTGATTCAGTTTCTCCATGACTCGTTTGAATAATTGCATGACCACGAACTTTTATTGCTGAAGTATGTTCAGTAAATTGAGCAATCATTACTTCGCCTCTATCTAATTTCTCTGAATGATGAAAGCGTGTATCCGATCCTCTCGTTAAACCGATTACATTCACTCCATCTTCTACTGCTTTAATTACAATAAACTCTGAGTTTGAATTATTACTCATCCTTCTTCACTCCTATGAATGCTATGTAAAGGAAATTTTAACTCATTCAACACTTAATGGAAAATGAGTGAAACTCACATCTTTTTTACTATCTCGTACTTCATTACGTATGTCAATTCTTAATTAAAGATAATACCTCACTGCGAGCAGCTGGGTCTTTTTGTAATATTCCACGAACAGCAGAAGTAACTGTTTTTGCTCCTGGTTTTTTCACTCCCCGCATCGTCATACACATATGTTCTGCTTCAATTACTACCATTACCCCATGAGGTTGTAGGGTTTCAACGATGGAATCAGCAATTGTTGAGGTAATTCTTTCTTGCAATTGAGGTCTTTTAGCGACTGCTTCTACGGCGCGTGCAAGCTTGCTTAAACCAGTTACCTTACCGCCTTTAGGAATATAAGCAACGTGTGCGTGACCAAAAAATGGGACAAGATGGTGCTCACACATTGAGAAAAATGGGATGTCTTTGACAAGCACTAACTCCTCATGTTCCTCACCGAAAATCGTTTGAAAATATTCTTTTGGGTCATCTTGAAGACCTGAGAACACTTCCGCATACATTTTAGAGACTCTTTTTGGCGTATCGACTAGTCCTTCTCTCTGTGGATCTTCGCCGATTGCTTCTAAAATCATGGTTACTGCCTGCTCTATTTTTTTATAATCTATGGAAGTCATTTGAGCCAACCCCTCTTCTTATTACGTACTGCCAGTCCATTGATTCTAGCATAATTATGTACAGAAAACAAAAAAGAGTCGTTAAAAACGACCCTCTTTGTTATCTTTCACATAGTTTCTATGTAAAATTATTTTACTGCATCCTTAAGCGCCTTTCCTGGTTTAAATGCAGGAACCTTGCTAGCAGCAATTTCGATTTCTTCACCAGTTTGAGGATTACGACCTTTACGAGCAGCACGCTCACGGACCTCAAAGTTACCAAATCCGATTAACTGAACTTTGTCTCCACCTTTAAGGGCTTCAAGAATTGAATCAAAAACTGCATCAACAGCTTTTGTAGCATCCTTCTTAGATAGTTCAGCACTTTCAGCCACCGCGTTAACTAAATCTGTTTTGTTCATGACATTCACCTCCTCCCAAATATGCTATTCATTCAATATGAGTGATTATTCATTGCTCTGCGAGTCTTGTGTCATCAAGTGTCTACAACGTTAGTCTGATACTAACATGCCTTATAATAAACGATTATTAGACATAATTCAATATATTTCAACAGAAATTTTACCTTTTTATGTATATTTCACCAATTCGTCTCTGTTTTTTTGTAAAAAGCTTATCACATTAGTGTTCCGTAAGCAAATTCGCCTCTTTTTGTGCAATTATTGCATAAAAAAAAAGACTCCCTTGTGAGGAGCCCTTATCCTATAATATGATAGCAATTAGTCCGCCCGAACCTTCGTTAATGATTCTTTCAAGCGTTTCTTTAAGCTTGTAGCGCGCATTTTCAGGCATTAAAGATAATTTCGCCTGGATACCTTCACGTACAATGGAGCTTAACGATCTGCCAAATATATCTGAATTCCAGATAGAAAGTGGATCATCTTCAAAGTCTTGCATCAAGTATCGGACCAATTCTTCACTTTGTTTTTCTGTGCCAATAATCGGCGCAAATTCAGATTCTACATCTACCTTAATCATATGAATAGATGGCGCAACAGCCTTTAAGCGAACTCCAAATCTTGAACCTTGGCGAATAATTTCAGGCTCATCAAGACTCATGTCAGATAACGCTGGTGCTGCAATTCCATAACCCGTTTGTTTCACCATTTTTAGTGCATCTGCCACTTGATCATACTCTGCTTTTGCATGCGCAAAGTCTTGCATTAACTGTAAGAGATGATCTTTTCCGCGGATTTCAACACCCACTACTTCCTTAAGGATTTGATCATATAAATCATCTGGAGCATATAAATCAATTTCAGCTACACCCTGCCCCATTTCGATACCAGCCAAGCTTGCTTGGTCAATAAAGTCATATTCACTAAATTGCCCAACAACGCGATCAACATCTCGTAACCGCTTGATATCTTGGACTGTATCTTTCACAGCATCTTGATAGCTTTCTCTTAACCAATGATCCTCTCTCAAGACCATTACCCAGCTTGGTAGATTTACATTTACCTCTAGTACTGGGAACTCATAAAGTGCTTCACGAAGAACATTGAATACATCTGCTTCACGCATGCTTTCAACGCTCATTGCTAATACCGGAATATCGTATTTTTCATTTAACTCTTTACGAAGCGAATCTGTCTCTGGGTGATGAGGATGAACAGTGTTTATAACCATAATAAATGGTTTTCCTACCTCTTTAAGTTCCTCAATCACACGCTCTTCTGCTTCAATATAATCTCTTCTTGGAATCTCCCCAATTGAGCCGTCTGTTGTTACCACAACCCCAATTGTTGAATGCTCCTGAATTACTTTTCTTGTGCCAATTTCAGCTGCTTCATGAAAAGGAATAGGCTCTTCATACCAAGGAGTGTTTATCATACGGGGCCCATTTTCATCCTCATAGCCCTTTGCACCTGGAACCGTGTATCCCACACAATCCACAAGGCGAATGTTAACATCAAGCCCCTCTTCAACATGTACAGAAACAGCTTGATTTGGAACAAACTTTGGTTCTGTTGTCATAATTGTTCTTCCTGCAGCACTTTGTGGTAACTCATCCTGTGCGCGTGCCTTATCTGCCTCACTACCAATATTCGGTAAGACTACTAATTCCATGAACTTCTTTATGAAAGTAGATTTGCCAGTTCTAACTGCACCAACGACTCCTAAATATATATCGCCACCGGTGCGCTCAGCGATATCTTTAAAAATATCTACCTTTTCCAAGTGTGATCCCTCCCGATTTTACAGTTCTTGGGATAATTTTATCCGTTTACTACATATTCTAGGACATTATATTTGTATGACGTTGTCCTAATTAAATATGACTATTTCTAGAAAAAAATTCCCCCCATAATATGTAGCAGCAAAGTTGAGTTCAAAAAGAAGACTGAAAACTACCCTAGCAAGCTATATTTCTTACACTTTTTGAACATAATTTACAAATTAAAAACCCTTCTCTTAGAGTTTATGTCTAAAAGAAGGGTTCATGACTTATTTATTTAAAAATATTGGTTCATTTTTATCATCAATCGTAGTGGGGAGGGAATTGATTGGAACAAACATTGAATGTTCAACTAAAATATCCCGAATATCATCACCTGTTTGATAGGTATGCTCATACTTTGTTAAATACTCAAATAAATCCATACGATAGTCTACAAATATCTCATTTGTGTTCGTTATCAAGAGTGGTAAATTTTTTCCCGTAAAAGGACTAACCACAAAAGGTTCTTCTTTCAAACCTAACTTGCTATAATCCAAAGTAAATACATTTGTTTGTAGTTGGTCTTTAAATGGTGCATATCCATTCGATGACCGATACATTTCTACTCGTAAATTTAATTCACTAATTTCCTCTGAAATTCGTACATCTAAAAGTTTAACAGTTGGATTTGTCTCTACATTAACTAAAACATATAAATAAACTCCACCAGTTTCATATGCATTACCAGGAGGTTCGGCTATGTACTTGGGTGAAAGTCGAGTAAAATCAATCGGATATTTTTGATATAGAGGAGTCTCCATGTCTCTTGTTTTGATAGGCAAGAGCCCACCATTATCCTCTTTAAATTGGTCAACCGCCCTCTGAACATCTGCGATTTGGTCTTCATATGGAATTTGGTTTTGAGTAAGCTTTTCTTTTGGATACAAGCATCCTGTAAGTAATGATAAAGAAAAAACAATTACCATCAGTTGTAACGTAACTCTCATAATAATACCATCCTTATGTTTGTATCTTTATTCACTAACAGGTCCGCTGAACACGACGAAGAAGATAATGATTCCTGCTAGAATCATAAAAATATATGCAATCGTGGCTACTAATCCTTTTAAGAAGCCCTTCAGTTTAAAACGACTAAGATAAATGGATATAACAGCGATAAACATAAAGGCAATGCCTGCAAATGATATCCACATTTTTAGTAATCCTGGTGTCACCTTTTTCACTCCCTTGTCCAACTCTAACATTCCGTCAAATATTATATCATAATACGCATCTATAAACTAAGGCAATGTTGTTAACTGTGAACATGTAGACTTTTTTATTCCTAAATAAACAAAAAAACTGAAGTAAAGAGGGGCACCTTTACCTCAGCAAAATTTGAACAACTAAATATTCCCTTAATCCAATCGCTCAACCCACACAGTATACTACGTTGCATTTTATGCGAAAAAGGCATGAATTGTATCGTCTAATGCCTATTTTTAGCAAGAAAAGTGCAAACGTTTTACTCAGTAGAAAATCCTTGCTATGCGAAATTATAATAAATCCCGCTAATATGGTATTCTCCTTGCCATCATATGCACGCTAAAACTGGTAGGTGTGCTAAATCTTGCTACATTGACCCTTTTTCTTCTAAATAGTTGAAAAGATCAGCCATTTCGTTTGTCCTTCCTCTGGACATGAGTTTATCTACAGCTTCTTTAGGTGACTGACCGTTGAAAAGAACATCATATAGGGCAAATGTTATGGGCATGGAAACGTCCATTTTTTTAGCTAACTGATAGGCTGCTTTTGTTGTCCTAACACCTTCGACAACCATTCCCATATTATCTAGAACTTCCTGCAGACTTTGACCTTTTCCAAGCAGATTTCCTGCACGCCAGTTCCGTGAGTGGACACTTGTACAGGTTACGATCAAATCTCCAATCCCAGTTAATCCAGCGAAAGTTAGGGGATTTGCCCCCATTTTGCTACCCAAACGAGAAATTTCGGCTAAACCGCGTGTGATTAACGCAGCCTTGGCATTATCACCATACCCAAGTCCGTCCGTAATACCTGCAGCCAACGCAATAATATTTTTTAACGCCCCACCAATTTCTACACCCACAATATCAGGGTTTGTGTAGACACGGAAATGCTGATTAATAAATAAGTCTTGCACATATTCAGCACTTTCCATATTTTTGGATGACACTGTAACAGTTGTTGGATGGCGAAGTACCACTTCCTCGGCATGACTAGGCCCAGAAAGAACAACAACATCTTTGAGTAAATTTAACGGCATTTCGTCCTCAATCATTTCAGATATCCGCTTTAATGTATCCGGTTCAATCCCTTTACTAACATGAATAATCGTTAAAGGAATTGAAATGACCTGAGTTATTTTCTGAAGTACTTCACGAATTGCTTTTGTCGGAACAGCAAGTACAATTGTTTTGACGTCCTTTAAGGATTTGTCTAAATCCGAATACCCAATAATGGTTTCTGGAAGCTCAATTGAAGGCACGTATTTTGAGTTAGTGTGTTTCGAATTGATCTCATCCACCTGTTCCTTACGATGTGACCAAAGCCTCACCTCATGATCATTGTCCGCAAGAACGAGCGCCAGTGCAGTACCCCAACTACCAGCTCCAACAACCGTTATCTTCTCCATTACTTCCTCTCCTTTCTATTTTCGAGCTCTCGCGATTATCTTAATTGGCGTACCTTCAAAACCAAAAGCATCTCTAATTCGATTCTGTAAGAAACGTTCATAAGAAAAATGCATCAATTCAGGTTCATTTACAAATACAACGAAAGTCGGTGGCTTAACAGCAACCTGTGATACATAGAAAATTTTTAATCGTTTTCCCTTGTCTGTTGGTGTCGGGTTCATAGCAACAGCATCCATGATGACATCATTTAACACATTAGTTTGAACACGCATTGTATGGTTTTCACTGGCCATATCAATCATCGGTAGTAACGTATGTACCCGTCTTTTTGTTTTTGCAGACAAAAATACAATCGGTGCGTAATCAAGAAATAGGAAATGATCACGTACTTTTTGTTCAAATTCCTTCATGGTTTTATCATCTTTTTCTATGGCATCCCATTTATTAACAACAATCACCACTGCTCTACCCGCTTCATGAGCATAGCCGGCAATTTTTTTATCTTGTTCAATAATACCTTCCTCAGCATTTAAGACAACAAGGACGACGTCAGAGCGTTCAATAGCTTTCAGCGCTCTTAACACACTGTACTTCTCAGTGCTTTCATAGACCTTTCCTTTTTTCCTCATACCAGCTGTATCGATGATGACATATTCCTTATCATCAACTGTGTATTTTGTATCTATAGCGTCCCTTGTGGTTCCCGCTATGTCACTTACGATTACTCTTTCTTCACCTAACAAAGAATTTACAAGCGATGACTTTCCTACATTAGGACGACCAATTAGAGAGAACTTAATGACGTCTTCATCATATTCTTCATCTCCACCCTTTGGAAAATGTCCTATAACTTCATCTAGCAAATCTCCAAGGCCAATTCCGTGGGAGCCTGAAATTGGCACAGGTTCACCAAATCCCAATGCATAAAAGTCATAAATATCTGTTCTCATTTCGGGGTTGTCCACTTTATTAACAGCTAAAACAACTGGCGTTTCGGAGCGATATAATATTTTAGCAACCTCTTCGTCCGCACTTGTCACGCCTTCGCGACCACTTGTCATAAAAATAATTACATCTGCTTCATCGATTGCGATTTCAGCTTGATGTCTAATTTGGGCAAGAAAAGGTTCATCACCGATATCAATACCACCTGTATCAATAATGCTAAATTCTTGATTCAACCATTCACCTGAACTATAGATTCGATCCCTTGTCACTCCAGGTACATCTTCTACAATTGATACTCTTTCTCCTACTATACGATTAAAAATTGTTGACTTCCCAACGTTCGGACGACCAACAATAGCCACTACTGGTTTTGCCACATGCGTTCTTCCCTTCTAAACTATCTAATACTACATATATCACATAAAATATGATTAAAATCAACGTTATGTATAAAATAAACCCTTCTACGTTAGAAGGGTCATGCTTTTACATTCTATCAAAAATAAATGGTAACAACAATCAATTGTTTAGTGTTTTACGATAATGTACAAATTCTCACTGATTTCGTGAGCAATTCCATCTAAGATTGCCTCCAAATTTGCAGCTACTGTCTCCATTTCCTCCTTCGTAGGACATGAAAACACGGGTGTTCCCCCAGAAACATTAACCTTTGATGTATCCATCTTAATCGCCGCTAACACAAATTTTTCGATATTCATTTAAGTGGACGCCCCTTTTCGTTTGCGTTCCTCTCTGTAGGCATTCGGATTGCATTTTCTAATGTTGGTACACGACCTATTATTTCAATTGCTTTCTCAACATCCTTTTCTTGTGGCAAAACAAAAATTCCAACTCGTCCATCATTCAAGTCTCGTTTTGCCAACGGCGTGAGAGCAGGGGTCCCCGAATCTCTGAATATCCCCAAAGCGGTAGATACATCATGTAGGATGGCTTGTCTTTGTCCTAAATTTGCAATGGTAGCTCTTGCATTAAACGTTTTCGGCTTTAAAATAAACCCCATCCCATATTCTAATATTTCCTCTTGTCTCGCAGGAAGTCCAATATTCATGATATAAATATTATCAACATACAAGCCCGCATCCTTAAAATATGGCTTAACAAACTCGATATCAACAATATCCTTTAGTCTACTGCCAGCCATTAACTTTTTGCAAATTAACAGACAAATGATACCCACAAGTATTCCAACCCACATATTGATTGCTAAATAGGCAAAGGTGGATAAAAAGGAAGTAAAAATAACTAAGTAATTTCGACTTTCGAAGGCAACCGCGATCCCTTCGATATATGTCTTTCCTCTTGGAACAAGTTCGTATGAATCAAGTTCAGTAAGTGTGTTTCGCTCCATATTTCGGACATCCCGAAATTGCGAAGCGGCAATCGTTAAAAAGGTGATTGCGGTAAAATCCTCTTCCATAATGGAAGGTACTGCTACAGTTCCTAATCCTGCTGCAATAAAACCTAACGCAATATGAATGATTTTACCATGTAAATAGGTTGGATACTGACGATAATCTGTACGCAGCATGTAAAGGCGCACTGCAACTCCAAATATGACCCCAAATAGAATAGGGTATGTATATTCATTCATGCTAACCGTGTTTCTCCTTTGTGTTTTTTTGGACCAGAACATCCACATGATGTAGAAGAAGTTCTAAGGATGACCAAACAAAAATAAAACAAAAACTAATTGCAATAACATCTAAAAAGACAAATGAACCAATTTCATAAGAAAAATTAACATTATTTATAATAATTCCATAAAGAATATCCCCTTGTATGGCACCAACTAAAAGCCCAACCAATCGTAAACGGAAATCCTTTAATAACATTAAAGTTACGTATATTAATGCAGCTCCAAGCATCAAATTACGGTTAAAAAAAAGCCAGACCGGGTCATATAATTCGAACATTAAGAAACTACAATATGCTAATGAAATGGTAAGAATACAAATTAGCATATAAAACACTTGTTTTTTCGGTCGTTTTGAAATTTCCTTTACGCAAAAAAACAAGATTGGAAAGATACTGTTATTTATTTTGATATCACCCACTCCAATGTAGTACGGTGATAATATGATAGTTACAAGAAACAAAATAGATAGGAAAAGTCTTTCTTTGTTTTTCTTCATTAAAAAAGTACTACACACCCAGGCCATCCAAGAAATCCAATAAAATAAGACACCTTCCATATCTCCACCTCCCATTATTCCCATTATGGCTAGAAATTATGAATTTTAACCTTATTTGAATACTAAAATTCCTTTTATGAAACAATAAAATGAAATCAGAAATTGCTAATACCCCTATATACAATCCCCCAAAAAAGGATAGTTATGTAGGAAGAAAGAGGTGGAAATGAAGTGGGTAAAGATAGACAGGAAAAAAAGCATAAAGAGGCGCGATTAACGGAGTCTGACCGTGATCAATCCCTTGACTATCCTGGCGCAACGAGATTAGATACTCCTGATGAAGCTAGGGAAATGAACCGTATGAATCCAAAATAAAAAGCCCTCACCCTTATAAAATGTACCCTATAGAGTAGACACAT
>NZ_NSEB01000001.1 GCF_002734215.1 Fredinandcohnia onubensis | reverse complement strand
GTAGGACGTCGCTAGGCAACTAAGAGATCAACCGTTATGGTTGGTCTTTTTTGTTGCATTTGAAAAAATAATAAGTGCCTAAACGGTATATCATCATAACGAGAAACGATAAGTGCTATACCGCAAAGAGCCTAAATGGTATAGCATTATATCGAGAAACGATAAGTGCTATACCGCAAATGGCCTAAACGGTATATCATCATATCGAGAAACGATAAATGCTATACCGCAAAGAGCCTAAACGGTATATTGTCATAACGAGAAACGATAAATGCTATACCGCAAACAGCTTAAACGGTATATCGTTATAATGAGAAACGATAAATGCTATACCGCAAAGAGCCTAAACGGTATATTGTCATAACGAGAAACGATAAGTGCTATACCGCAAAGAGCCTAAACGGTATAGCATCATAACGAGAAACGATAAATGCTATACCGCAAACAGCTTAAACGGTATATCGTCAGATCGAAAAACGATAAATGGTATTCCGAAAGTCTCTAATCGTATAAACATTTCACCTTGAAACATGATCAATATGTAACAAACACTCTTTCGATAGATTACCTCATTAATATTTCTTCCCAATTACTCATTTAACGCTTCTTTGTCTTAATTAGAGACCAGCAAAGCCCCTAAAAAGGGTAAAAGTAGTGCCGCAGTCCAGAGTGGCGGGAAGTACTTTCTCGATTTTTTAACTTTCTTTGACGGCAGACTGAATTTGTATATGCTTTTATATAAACAATTCATTACTGCAAATATCATAGTGGTGCCAATAATACTGTATAAAAGTGAAACCATGTAATATTCGACTTTTGTATTTGCAAAAGGAAGTCTTGTTAGTAAAGTTGTCAAGAACAGTGACACTACTCCAATCCATAACAAGGCGCCAAAATTTTTTAGCAATAACTTAGGTGATTTTACAATTGCATCCCTAATAGTTGTATCTTCTAATACAACTATGTATGGAGTTAAAGAGAATAAAAGTAAGACTAAAATACCTATTATTGCTAATGGCCAAAAAGTATGAGTTAGTAGAAAAATTATGCTACTAACTAGGAGCTCAATTATCGAAAATAGTATCATTCTTTTAAAATAGTAGGGTGCAATTTTTAATATTGAATATGTATTATCAGGTCCCTCTAAAAAGCATTTCATGGATCCAAGATACATGCTGAGTGCGTAGCTTTTTATAAATAGTATTACTATTGTGGCTATACTAGTTAATAGCCAGTTGTTTGTATATGGTCCATATATAGAAAGAATTTCATTATTTACTAGTGGAATCCCGTAGGGGAATTGGGAATCAAAATGATAAAAAGAAAAGGCAGTAAAACCAAAGTAGATGCCTAAGGCTCCAATGAATGTTTGAATCACGTTAACGATAAGTGGGATGATGACTAATCTTGGGTGGTAGATGGTATGGTAAAGCCCTTTCGAAATGTTCAAAGTATCACCTCGAGTTATATCTTTCCATAGTTTATTATACACAAGACATGAAAAAACCTACTCCAAAATGGAATAGGTTATTTTTTCTTTATTTTACCTGACCACTTTTTAAAGCCACCTTGTAGTTGGTAAAGCTCTTTGTACCCTTTTCTACGAAGCAATTGGGCTGCACGACCACTACGAACCGTGTTTTGGCAGTACAAGTAGACTGGCTTATCAGGTCTGATTTCTGTTAAACGTTGTTTCATTTGGGATAATGGTATATTACGTGCGCCTAGAATATGACCTCCGTCAAATTCGTTTGGTTCACGTACATCGATTAGTTGTGCTTTACGATATCCTTCACGGAACTGTTCTTCAGTTAAAACAGTTACTATTTTACGCTGATAGAAGAATGTAAAAATACCGTATGCGATTATTGCACCTAAAACAATTAAAAGTATTTCCAAAATCAATCTACTCCTTTTTCTATCTCTCATTTTCTATTATATTCGTGTGACTTAAAAGAATCAAAGGAATTCTCTGGAGTATTTGATTTTGAATTTCAATTTTGTTCTGATAGACTAAGGGAGGTTCATAATTTTTGATTAAAGAGGGTTTATTATGGGAAAAGAGGTATGGAGATTTATTGATTCAGGCAATTGTTCGCCTGAGTTTAATATGGCTTTAGATGAAGCATTGCTTGATTGGAACAGTGAGGGTAAAATTCCTCCAACCATTCGTTTTTATGGCTGGAATCCACCGACTCTTTCAATTGGTTACTTTCAAAAAGTAGAAAGAGAAATCGATTTAGAAGCCGTTAAAAAATATGGCCTAGGATTTGTTCGTCGACCGACTGGTGGTAGAGGGGTACTACATGATCAAGAGTTAACTTATAGTGTAATTGTATCGGAGGAGCATCCTGAAATGCCTCACACGGTAACGGAAGCTTATCGTGTCATTTCAGAAGGAATTTTACAGGGGTTTCTAAAGTTGGGTCTTGATGCATATTTTGCAGTTCCAAAAACGGCCGAAGAACGAGAAGGCTTAAAAAATCCACGTTCTGCAGTTTGTTTCGATGCACCTTCTTGGTACGAGCTTGTTGTTGAAGGAAGAAAGGTAGCTGGGAGTGCTCAAACGCGACAGAAGGGTGTAATTCTTCAGCACGGATCAATCCTACTAGATATAGATGAGGATAAATTATTTGACCTATTTAAATATCCGAGTGAGCGTATAAAGGAAAGAATGCAGCGGAATTTTAAAAATAAAGCAGTGGCTATCAATTCATTAAGGGAGAACCCAGTTACGATTGATGAAGCCAAACAGGCATTTAAAGAAGGATTTGAGGATGGACTAAATATAGTACTTGAACCTTATCAATTGACGGATGAAGAATTGGATTATGTTCATGAAATTGCAAAAAAACGCTATAAATCAGATGAATGGAATTATAAACGATAACGACTTTTTTTAGTCGTTTTTTACTTGGCTAAAAGACCTATCCTTGGTATTATTAGGTTTGTTCTTTTAAGGGAAAAATCAACCGACAAAATTCTTCAAAAAAGATGAAATAATTTAGTTTACCTAGTTTTTCCTCTGTTTTACTGTATATCTTATACTATTTTCAGTTTGACAAAAAAGATTTTATTTATCTAAAAAATCAATATGTAGTGGTGTCGAAAATTATTTTAACACTATATATTGATTTTTGTATTGTCTTTCAAATCGATATATGATACTTTAATTTTATCATATAAAAAATAAACATTATGTAGATTAATAGATTTAAAAGGGAGATGTGGGAATGACTGTTGTGCTAGAAAAAATGAATATGAATGTTGAAAGGCTGAACCAGGATATACGCCTTTTTCCTCAAGTCCATCCAATTACGGAGGATATGAAGATTACCCACAAGGGCGTATCAAGGCTCGTAATGCTTGACCGGTATACGTTTAAGGATACTGAGAAGATTACTCTTGCAGAAGGTGACTTTGTTGTTCTAACGATCAAGGAGGATCCAAAGTTTCCAGCTCGTGGTCTAGGTTTCATCATTAACATTGATTGGGAACAGAAGACAGCGCAGGTGCTTGTAGACGGAGAGTATCGTGGTGTGTTGGACAAGCCTGAAGAAATCGAAACAGGTATTGTTAATCGTTCACTTGATGTTATTGAGAAACCGCTCGAAATCTTCTATGAGCAAATTGCAAAAAGAAATGCCACTGGTTTGGCTGCAGTAGAGAAAACGGAGGAGAAGCGCAAGCAATGGTTTGAAAAGTTCTATCAAGAGCTTGTAAATCTAAACTTCATTCCAGCTGGACGTGTTCTTTACGGAGCAGGTGCGGATACTGATGTTACGTACTTTAACTGTTACGTAATGCCTTATGTACAGGATTCTCGTGAAGGTATCTCTGAGCACCGTAAACAGGTTATGGAAATAATGAGCCGAGGTGGTGGAGTTGGAACAAACGGTTCTACACTACGTCCACGTAACGCACTAGCACGCGGTGTAAACGGTAAGTCGTCTGGTTCCGTTTCATGGCTTGATGACATTGCGAAACTTACACATCTAGTTGAGCAAGGGGGTTCGCGCAGGGGCGCTCAAATGATCATGCTTCAATCTGATCACCCTGATATTATTGAATTCATCATTTCGAAGATGCAAAATCCAAGAATTCTTCGTTATCTAATGGAAAATACACAAGATGAAACAATTAAAAAATATGCTCAAGAAAAGTTAAAATTCACTCCATTTACGGAACAGGAAATTCAAATGTACCAAGGAATCGTAAATTACAAGCAAATTCCTGGTTACGGTGGTTTTAGTGAAAAAATCATTAAAGATGCGGAACAAAAAATAGTTACTGGTGGAACTTACAGTGTTCATAATCCAGAGTTCTTAACTGGTGCAAACATCTCAGTTTGTATTACTAAAGACTTTATGCAAGCTGTTGAAGAAGATGGGTTATATGAACTTAAATTCCCGGATGTTGAAAGCTACAATGAAGAAGAAATGAAAATCTACAATGAAGAATGGCACAAGGTTGGGGACGTACGTGAGTGGGAGAAACTTGGCCACAAAGTACGTGTATACCGTAAGATCAAAGCAAGAGATCTTTGGAACCTAATCAATATCTGCGCAACCTATGCTGCAGAACCAGGAATTTTCTTCATCGATAATGCAAACGACATGACAAATGCACAAAGCTATGGTCAAAAAGTTGTTGCAACAAATCCGTGTGGCGAGCAACCCCTCGCACCATATTCAGTATGTAACCTTGCAGCGGTTAACTTAGCTGAAATGGTTGATAAAGAAACAAAGACTGTTAACTTTGAAAAACTAAAGCAAACTGTTGAAGTTGGAGTAAGAATGCAGGATAACGTAATCGATGCGACTCCATACTTCTTAGAAGCGAATAAAAAGCAAGCACTAGGTGAGCGCCGTGTTGGTCTTGGGGTTATGGGATTACACGATTTACTGATCTATTGTGAAACTGAATATGGTTCAGAAGAAGGAAATAAGTTAGTTGACGAAGTGTTCGAAACAATTGCAACAACTGCTTATCGCGCATCAATTGAACTTGCAAAAGAAAAAGGCAGCTTCCCATTCTTAGAAGGTAATTCACCGGAAGATGGCAATCGTATCAGAGAAGCTTTAATTAATACTGGATACATGCAAAAGATGCCTGAAGATATTAAAGAAGGAATTAAACAATACGGAATTCGTAACTCACACTTACTAACCGTTGCTCCTACGGGCAGCACAGGGACAATGGTTGGCGTTTCAACAGGTTTAGAACCTTACTTCTCATTCTCTTATTTTAGAAGTGGACGTTTAGGTAAGTTTATAGAAGTTAAAGCGGATATCGTTCAAGAATATTTAGATAAACACCCAGAAGCAGATCCTAACAACCTACCTAACTGGTTTGTTTCTGCAATGGAACTTTCACCAGAAGCACATGCAGATGTACAATGTGTCATCCAACGTTGGATTGACAGCTCAATCAGTAAAACTGTTAACGCACCAAAAGGCTACACTGTATCTCAAGTAGAAGGTGTATATGAGCGCCTCTACAAAGGTGGAGCAAAAGGTGGTACAGTATACGTAGATGGAAGCCGTGATGCTCAAGTTCTTACGCTTAAGGCGGAAGAAAACACATTTGAAGAAGCTGAAGTTACAACTGAAGAAGAAAAGCCAAAAAATCGTGTGGTCCTAATGGACACTGTCATTGATTTACGTCAAACGGACGTTACAATCGGTTCTGAAGTAGGCGACACTTGTCCGGTTTGCCGTCAAGGTACGGTAGAAGACCTCGGTGGATGTAACACATGTACAAACTGTAATGCACAACTTAAATGCGGATTGTAATCAAACGCTAAAGAGAGAATCCTGTACGGATTCCCTCTTTTTTTATATTCAAAAAAACACGCGTACTAAATCCCAAGCTATCCGATTAAAAATGTATAAAGGGATTGATTGGGAGGGGTACGATGTTTATTGATGGCGTTTTTTCAGGTGGGGGCATTAAAGGCTTTGCGCTAATAGGGGCTTATCAAGCAATCGAAGCAAAAGGGTTTAGATTTAAAAGATTGGCAGGTACCAGCGCAGGGTCCTTAATTGCTGCTCTAATAGCTGCTGGTTACACAAGCGATGAAATTATCAATCTCATGGAAGAGTTAGACCTCAGCGATTTTTTAGATGAACGCAAGACCCCGTTGAACACAGCTTTAACAAAGTGGCTACTCCTATATTGGCGCCTCGGTTTATACAAAGGCGATATGTTGGAAAAATGGATATATCAAAAGCTTCTTGCAAAGGGTGTAGTTACCTTTCAAAACCTCCCTCCCGGATCATTAAGAATTATTGCGTCAGACTTAACAAATGGAAGAATCATGGTATTACCCGACGATTTAGAGCGCTATGGCATTCACCCTCAAACTTTTCCGGTGGCAAAAGCAGTTCGGATGAGTTGTAGTCTTCCATACTTCTTTGAGCCCGTGCGATTAAAAGATTATAAAGGAAACACTATCGTTGTCGATGGAGGAGTACTCTCTAATTTTCCCATATGGCTTTTTGATGAGGAAATGAAGCTGAAAAAACGCCCAGTCATTGGAATTAGGCTTAGTGGGAATAATCAGCAGCAAAAGCAAAATAAAATTCATAATGCGATTGATATGTTTGGAGCTCTTTTTGAAACAATGAAGAATGCACACGATGCACGTTATATCTCGCGTAGACACGAAAAAAATATTATTTTTATCCCAGTTGAAAGTGGATTAACAACTGAATTTGGAGTAACAGGTGAAAAAAAGCAAGAGCTTATTCAACTTGGGAAACAACGTACAGAAGCCTTTTTACGAACTTGGGGTTATTAAATAAAACAAGAGAAGAATCCAGCGTATAAAAAAACTTTATCCAGCTTATGTGCTGAATAAAGTTTAAAATAATGCTCGATTCTTCTTTTTGCCCTTTTTACCTTCAATAACAGTTAGGTGTGTCGTATTCGTTTTTCGCTTTTTATGAATAGACGCTACATTCGATCGTTTTGCCGCGCTGGTCGTAGGTTTTTTATTCCCCATTCCCATAGTCCGTGACTTCCTCTGACTTCCTGTTTTGAAACGTTTCCTAGATTGCTTTGCTGCGCGTAAATAAGCGGAATTTTCTTTTCCTCCCATTCGTCGACTAATCACAAATTTATATAGTAGATAGATTATACCTACGAAAAGGAAAATCATGCCTGCTTGCACGAGTAATGAACCTGGACGAGTGAAAAGGGTGTAGACAAATCCAAGTGCTCCTAATCCTAGTAAAATAATGACGACTATATTTGATTTACGACGATTCATGAGATACACCTCCTGAAAGCTATACTTATATTGTATTATGAAACCATGTCATTGTTGCCCGTATATTTCAGTAAATTGATCGATACATGAAAAAATAGTAAGTACTTATTCTTATATATATTCTACAAGATAAGCTAATAAACCTCTATGTTAAAAGCATCAATTATTTGAATTTTATTTTTTATTCAAACTAACATTTACTATTCTACCCAGTAATTACCACGGATACACATTTTTCCGCGAATCTTTTAAAATAGATTAAAAAAGTTCTGGACATACTACCGAATGGAGGTGTTGACCTATGGTAGATGCTGAAAAAAAGAATCCAGAACTTGAACAAAACAAAAAAAACGGAGACATGTCTTTAATGGCTAAAGTTGTAGTAATTGGTTTGTTTGGGGGGATATTTTGGAGTCTATTGTCGTACTTAACGTATATTTTTAATTTTACGGAACTTAGCCCAAATCTTATCCTCAAACCATGGATTCTTGGAGATTGGAAAAACCGTGTGTTAGGTCAGTTTATTGGGATTTTTATGATTGGTATTATATCAATCGGTGTAGCACTTTTATATTATGCTTTATTAAAAAAGTTTCAGTCCATTTGGGTTGGTGCTGCATTTGGCATTGCCTTATGGCTTATTGTGTTTTATGTGTTTAATCCGATCTTTCCTGATATTAAAACTGTTGGGGAATTAGAACGTAATACAGTTATTACTACAATATGCTTTTATATCCTATATGGTGTCTTTATTGGTTACTCGATTTCATTTGAAGAAAATGAAATGAGGGCTGAAAGGCGTGTCGTCGCTACAAATGAGTAGGTAAATTAGGGTAAGATATGGTAGAATGTTCTTGTTCGAACATTCTATTTTTTAAAGGGAGATTTATATATGAAGAAAATACTCCTTATTAATGGACCTAATTTAAATCGACTTGGCAAAAGGGAGCCGCATATTTATGGGAGTCTCACGCTAGCCGATGTAGAGAAAGACCTAACTGAGTTTGCACAAAACAAGAATGTGGAGCTGGATTGCTTCCAATCGAATTACGAGGGTGCGATTATTGATGCTATCCATAATGCCGAAGGAGAATACGATGGAATCGTAATGAATCCAGCGGCTTTTACGCATTATAGCTATGCGATTCGCGATGCAATTGCTGGCGTTACTGTACCTGTGGTGGAGATACATATATCGAATATTCATACTCGTGAGGAATTTCGACACACATCAGTCATCGCTCCTGTTACAATTGGGCAAATTGTCGGAGTAGGTGTATACGGCTACAAACTTGCGTTATTAGCAATGATAGACCATTTAGGGGGAAAGCTAGATGAGTAAATTAGAAAAGCTACGTGAAAGTTTTTCAGGTTTTGGAATTGATGGCTTATTAGTTACGAATAGTTATAACAGACGTTACATAACTAATTTTACAGGTACCGCAGGAGTTGCCCTTATTTCAGAACAGAAGGCAGTTTTTATTACAGACTTTCGTTATGTCGAGCAGGCCAGTGAACAGGTGAAGGAATTTGAAATTGTTCAACATTCAGGACCTATCATCGAAGAGGTTGCTAAACAGGCTGAAAAAATGGGAATTAAAAAGCTTGGGTTTGAACAAGATGATCTTTCTTATGCAACTTTTACTGCATATGATAAAGAGGTTCAAGCAGAACTTGTTCCTGTTTCAGGAGTGATTGAAAAGTTACGCTTGATTAAGACGGATTCAGAGATTAAGATATTAAAGGAAGCAGCGGAGATAGCTGACGCCGCCTTTACTCATATTTTAGATGTGATTCGCCCTGGTATTACTGAAATTGAGGTTTCTACTGAGTTAGAATTTTTTATGAGAAAACAAGGAGCGACTTCATCTTCATTTGACACAATCGTTGCATCAGGTTACCGCTCAGCATTACCACATGGGGTAGCCAGTGATAAAGTGATTGAAAAAGGTGATTTTGTAACCCTTGATTTTGGTGCATATTATAAAGGATATTGCTCAGATATCACACGTACCGTCGCTGTAGGGAATCCTAGCGATGAACTGAAAGACATTTATGATGTTGTTTTAGAAGCTCAGCTTCGTGGTATGGCCGGTATTAAGGCCGGCATCACAGGAATAGAAGCCGATGCCTTAACTCGTGATTATATTACGGAAAAGGGCTATGGTGAATATTTTGGTCATTCAACTGGACATGGTCTTGGTATGGAGGTTCATGAACAGCCATCATTATCATTCCGATCTGACAATGTATTAGAACCAGGAATGATTGTAACCTGTGAACCAGGTATTTACATAGCAGGTCTAGGTGGTGTGAGAATTGAGGACGATGTAGTTGTCAAAAAAGACGGCAATGAATCACTAACATTCTCTAAGAAAGAGTTAATTATTTTATAGACAAAAAAGGTTTGTCGCAATTGAATTAGGAGGAAATAGTATATGATTTCAGTTAACGATTTTCGTACAGGTTTGACAATTGAAGTGGACGGTGGAATCTGGAGAGTAATGGATTTCCAACACGTTAAACCAGGAAAAGGAGCAGCATTTGTACGCTCTAAGTTACGTAACCTTCGTACAGGTGCCGTTCAAGAGAAAACATTCCGTGCCGGCGAAAAAGTAGCAAAAGCACAAATCGAAAACCGCAGAATGCAATATCTGTATGCTAACGGTGATTCACATGTATTCATGGACAATGAGTCTTACGAGCAAATTGAGCTACCAGCATCTGCTATCGAGTATGAATTAAAATATTTAAAAGAAAACATGGAAGTACACATCATGATGTTCCAAAGCGAAACATTAGGTGTTGAGCTGCCAAACACAGTTGAGCTTAAGGTTACTGAAACAGAACCTGGCATCAAAGGGGATACAGCCTCTGGTGGTACAAAGCCAGCAACTCTTGAAACAGGTTTAATCGTTCAAGTTCCTTTCTTCATTAATGAAGGCGATGTGTTAATCATTAACACAACTGAAGGTTCATACGTATCACGTGCATAATTAATATTGAGATTGATTGGGGACCCATCTTTTTAGATGGGTTCTTTTTTTATGTTCGGGGGGCTGCAGTAGATAGACCACAATAACACCACCACCAAACCTACCCATAAAAATTCCTCTTCTGAAAATGATTGAACAAGCATAGGTTGTACAAAAGAAATTTAATTGGGTGGGGACAACAATGAAACGAATATTTTCGATGTTTGATTCAAGTGTTTTGACGATGGCGGGTCTGCGAATTTTATCTGGATGCTTAGAAATAACGGCGGCCATTTTAATGCTGGTTTTTAATGATGTGAAAAAAGCGTTAGCGGTTAATGCAACGCTAGCCATTGTGGGGCCGCTTATTCTTATCGCGACTATGTCAATTGGGCTGATTGGTTTGGCTGATCAGCTATCGTATTCGAAGCTGCTCTTTATAGGACTTGGCGTTGCCTTTATTTTGTATGGGATCTTCAAATAGAAATCGATTGAGTAGTAGGCATATTGTGTCCAAGCCTGCATACATTGAATTATGAGAGATTATGTGAGGAGTTTACTAGATGAAAGAAATAATTGATGTGCTACCAAAACCAATCGCAAGCCTAATAAACAAGTATCCTCCAGAACGCATAGAAAAAATGGAAGAAATCCGAATAAGAGTGGCTCGACCTCTTGAAATCATTGAGAATGGGATCCCTATTTTTCATAATTATTCCGTTACAGGTGAAGATGCCGTTCAGCTCCTGAACAAACTTGGTCAATATTCGATTTATACACTTGAAGAAGAGTTGAAGCGGGGCTATGTTACCATCCAAGGTGGACATCGAGTGGGACTAGCTGGAAAAGTAATCACGGAGAATGGAAATGTCAAAGCGATTCGAGATGTGACTTCCTTTAACATTCGGATTGCAAAGCAAAAAATTGGAGTTGCAGCTCCACTTGCACCTTATCTCTATGATTCCTATTGGAAAAACACCATCATCATTGGTCCACCGCAAACTGGTAAAACCACTTTACTGAGGGATCTTGCAAGGATGATTAGTACAGGAATCGAATCCAGACACATTCCAGCACTAAAGGTCGGAATCGTAGATGAGCGTTCTGAGATCGCCGGCTGTGTTAAAGGAGTTCCTCAAGCTTCATTGGGGCCTAGAGTCGATGTCCTAGATGCTTGTCCAAAGGCTGAGGGGATGATGATGATGATCAGGTCAATGAGTCCTGACGTATTAATTGTTGATGAAATTGGTAGGGAGGAAGACAGTCAAGCGATTATGGAAGCAGTTAATGCTGGGGTAAGTTTGATTGTGACTGCACACGGACATCAAATTTCCGACCTCACGAAACGACCATCATTACAGAAGATTATTGAAGCAGGAGTAATAGAGAGATTTGTAGAGTTATCACGCACAAAGGGGCCAGGAACCGTAAAATCCATCTTAGGTCCTACTGGAAAGCATCTTTTACCAAAAGTGAGCGTGACGTAGATGATAAAAATTTTAGGAGCCATATTCATTCTTCTTGCAACCACTTGGGCAGGGTTTGAAGCAGCACGACGCTTAAGTGAACGACCTCGTCAGCTAAGGATGTTAAAAACAGCCTTACAATCACTGGATGCAGAAATTATGTACGGCCATGTACCCTTAATTGATGTTGCAACCCATCTCTCACGGCAAATTCCGAAGCCTGTTTCTTACTTTTTTGAAGACTTTGCCAAACGACTTCAAACAGGAGAGGTAAGTGTCAAGATAGCTTGGGATGAAAGCCTAAAAGAGGTTTCCAAATTGACTGCCTTTCATCGAGGAGAAATTGAGATTCTCCAACAGTTTGGAGAAACGCTTGGACAGCATGATCGAACTTCACAACAGAAGCACATAAAACTTGCTATAACCCATCTTGAACGTGAAGAAAGTGATGCGAAAGATAGACAAATGCGTTACGAAAAAATGGTGAAAAGCCTGGGCTTTTTGTCTGGTTTATTAGTAGTCATTTTATTGATTTAGGGGGAGAAGAAGCGAATGGGAGTGGATGTAAATATTATATTTCAAATAGCCGGTGTAGGAATTGTGGTTGCCTTTCTCCATACAATCCTAGATCAGATGGGTAAAAAGGAATATGCCCAGTGGGTTACATTGTTGGGCTTCATATATATCCTGTTTATGGTTGCAACAATCGTTGAGGATCTATTTAAAAAGATAAAAGCCGTATTCCTCTTTCAGGGGTAAGGAGGGGATGAGCGATTGAGATTATACAAATCGTTGGATTAGGTTTAATTGGAACCTTTCTGGCACTCATTGTAAAAGAACAAAAACCTACCTTTGCCTTTTTACTTGTCGTATTTATCGGCTGTGTGATTTTTCTATTTTTAGTAGGGGAAATTGCAGATATCATTCGCATGCTTGAGAAAGTTGCGATTAACGCAAATGTGAACACCGTATATGTGGAAACCATTCTCAAAATCATTGGAATAGCCTACATCGCTGAATTTGGCGCACAGATTACAAAAGATGCAGGCCAAGGGTCACTAGCCTCAAAGATTGAACTCGGAGGAAAAATTCTAATTTTAGCACTAGCTATACCAATTTTAACAGTATTAATAGAAACAATCATTGGACTTATTCCTAGTTAAATCGATTGAAATTGAAACCAAGGTTTTCAGGGGGGGTGGTTGGCATTGACCGGTAGTAAAACCTTATCTATTCTAGCTCTATTTCTTTTCTTTTTTTCTTTACCACATATTGTACAAGCCTCACCCTTGCAGCAAGACATCATCGAAAACCAAATTCATGAACAGGTTGAGGAACAACTAGAAACCCTTGGCATCGACGAAATAAAACAATTTTGGGATGAAATTGTTACGGATTATGGAGGTTATTTACCTGAAAGCCAAAAGGGTAGTTTACTAGAATTCATTCAGGGCGAGAAGGAGCTTTCATTGAAGGAATGGATGCTAGGACTCGTCAAGTTCGTGTTCCATGAATTGATTGCAAATGGAAAACTTCTTAGCACACTAATCATGCTTACGATCTTTAGTATGTTTTTACAAACATTGCAAAATTCATTTGAGAAGAGTGCAGTTAGTAAAGTTGCTTATGCAATTGTTTACATGGTGTTAATCATCATTGCTCTAAATAGCTTCAGGGTTGCCATCATGTACACAGAGGAAGCTATCGAGACGATGATCAATTTTATACTTGCACTTGTTCCATTACTGCTTGCGTTAGTGGCATCATCAGGTGGAATTGCATCAGCAGCATTTTTCCACCCACTGATCTTATTTTTAATGAATACCAGCGGGCTTTTGATTCAATATATCGTTTTACCTTTGTTGTTTATGTCAGCCTTACTAAGCATTGTGAGTACGTTAAGTGAACATTACAAGGTAACGCAGCTTGCCCAGTTACTACGAAATGTGAGTATTGGCATCATCGGGGTTTTCCTGACAATTTTCTTAGGTGTTATCTCAGTGCAGGGAACGACAACGGCGGTTGCAGATGGAATAACAATCAGGACCGCAAAATTTATTACCGGAAATTTTATTCCGGTCATTGGCCGGATGTTTACGGATGCAACCGATACTGTGATCAGCGCATCGGTCATTCTAAAAAATACAGTTGGTATCTTCGGGGTCGTTATTCTCCTGCTAATTGCAGCATTCCCTGCGATTAAGGTGCTGTCCTTAGCCATTATATATAAACTTGCAGCTGCACTTCTGCAACCACTTGGCGGTGGCCCGGTCATTGCTTGTTTAGATATCATTAGTAAAAGTGTCGTATATATCTTTGCAGCATTAGCGATCGTGTCACTTATGTTTTTCCTAAGTATCACGGTTATTATTGCAGCTGGAAACCTGACATTGATGGTGAGATAAAAGGCCAAGGAGGTGAGGACACTGAGTTTTATTGCCGAATGGATTACGAATATTATTTTATTCATTTTACTCGCGACAATTGTGGACATGCTTCTGCCGAGTTCAAGTATGCAAAAATACGTAAAAATGGTAACAGGGCTTTTATTAATCCTAATTATCTTAACTCCTCTGTTCTCACTTTTTAAATCTGATTTGGACCAGGCCTTGTTAAATATGAATTTAAAACCAGTTCAAAGTGAAAAAAATCTAGAAAATTTAATAGATTTGAAGAAAAAAGAAATACAAGCCTCACAACGTGCATATATTTTAGAAACAATGGCTGTCCAATTGGAATCTGAAGTGGAAGAGGAGTTGGTGCAAAACGAATATGATTTAACTGTTCAAAAAGTAAATGTATCCCTTTCAAGTGCAGCAGACAGTAAAGAGATTATTACTTTGGATGAAATGTTGGATGACATTCAGTCAATTGAGGTGGTGCTATCAAAAGAGACAGCCGAACCTGATGATGTAGCAGTAGTAAAAACAGTTGAGATTGATACCTCCAAACAGAATGAGCCAGTGTATAAAAAAGTAGATCAAAACAATGTTAATGCAATCACAAAAACATTAGCTTCCAGATGGGAAATTGACTCCGAAAAAATTGTAGTCACTGTGGAAGGGGGGAAAGAGTCGTAGATGGATAAGGACAAAGGAATCTTGAACAAAATCAAAGGAATGTTCTCCGGGTCCAAGGATGATCCGCCAGATAAAAAGGGAAATAAGAAAAACCAATATTTCTTACTTTTATTAGCAGTTGGGATAGCCTTTATGATAATTAGTAATCTATTTTCAGATGACAAACCAACATCATCTGTTATGCCAACTACTTCCTCAGAAGTAAGTGCAAAGGATGAGCCAACTTTTGGAGGACAGAAAGATGAACTAACAACAGCAATTGCAAAATATGAGGATCGATATGAAAACGAGCTCAAAGAAGCACTTGAAGCAATTGCTGGGGTAGAGGATGTCATTGTTTCAGTAAGTGTAGATGCTACTGAATCAAAAATACTTGAAAAAAACACCGTAACCCAAAGTCAAATTACAAATGAGGAAGACAGGGACGGTGGAAAAAGACAAGTTGAGGATATTACAAAAGATGAACAAGTTGTCATCATCCGCAGCGGGGATTCTGAAACACCAATCGTCTTGAAGATTGAAAAGCCTGAAATACGAAGTGTTTTAATCGTTGCTAAAGGTGTTGAGAATGCAAAAATAAAACAAATGGTAGTAGAGGCTGTTACAAAAGGTTTTGATGTACCAAATCACAAGGTAGCAGTTGTACCAAGGAAAACGAAGGGGGATTCATAAAATGTTATTGAAAAAACAAACTGTATGGTTATTAACAATGTTAAGTCTAGTAGTAGTGTTATCAGTCTATTATATTACGACTCCTGAAAACAATCCTAACGATGTTGCGATGGAGCAGGATGAACAGAAGGATAATGAAAAAGAAAATGAAAATGTCGAAACATCTACTGAAAATAAAGACGGTGCAAGTGTAACTGTTGAGGAAGATGAAGATGGTAATGTGATTTCTTCTGTTTCTAGTGATGACATGTTTGCTGCATTACGCTTAGAAATTGATGAGCACCGCAGTAAAATAAGAAGCAATTTAGAAGCACAAGCGGCTTCAACAGAACTAACAGCAGATCAAAAGCTTAAAGCATACGATGAGTTAAAGAAACTAGAAGATATTGAATCAAAAGAAAAGATTATCGAGATGCTTATCAAAGGAAATAACTACGAGGATGCTTTAGTTCGCGTAGAAGGTGACAAGATTAAGATTACAGTTAAATCTAAGGAAAGCTCAAAGCAACAAGCTAATGAGATTCTACGACTTGTTCGCAGTGAGTTAGGCGAACTGCAAAATGTTGCAGTAGAGTTTGAATTAACTGGTGAAAAAGAAAAATAAAAGGTAAAAGAAAGTACGGCTAAAATGCTGTACTTTCTTTTCTTTTTGGTAAAATAGATGAGAAGATGGGAAATTAATGATAACGTTTTCGTGAAAAAATCTCCGTAATATATTGAAAAGAGGGTTTTAAGTATCGTATCATGTTAGTATGTGGTACTAATACTAGCAATAAAATGTTGACACCAATTTATAGTTTTATATTCGAGTTAATCACAAGGAGTGTAATGGATGTTTAAAATTCAAGAATTACGTGAACTTATTAAGTTAGTTGATCATTCAAATATTGACGAGTTTACTTTTGAGAGTGAAGGCTCAAAAATTAAAATGAAGAAAAGTAAAGAAACAACTGTACAAACCATTGTAGAAAGCAAGGTACAAGCACAGCCGGTTGCTCCGGTTGTTACTGAAGTAGCTCAGCCTGCCGCACAAGCACAACCTGTACAACCGCAGGCACAGCCAGCTGAACCTGTTACAGCAGCATCTGCAGTTGATGAAAACCTCCATAAAATTGTTTCACCGATGGTTGGTACTTTCTATGCATCTCCATCTCCAGATGCAGGTGCATATGTACAAAAAGGTGATAAAGTTAAAGAAGATTCAGTCGTTTGTATCGTCGAAGCAATGAAGCTATTTAACGAAATCGAAGCAGAAGTAAATGGAGAAATCGTTGAAATATTGGTTGAGAATGGTCAGCTTGTGGAGTATGGTCAACCATTATTCCTAGTAAAAGCATAGTATGATTGTTCAAATAAGTAAGGAGCGACCCTCATGTTAAAAAAAATACTAATAGCAAACCGTGGTGAAATTGCGGTTCGTATAATTCGTGCCTGTAAAGAGCTCGGAATTGAAACGGTAGCTGTTTTCTCTGAGGCGGACCGGGAATCTCTTCACGTTCAACTGGCAGATGAGGCCTATTGTATTGGTCCGAAATCTTCAAAGGATAGCTATTTAAATTTTACAAATATTATTAGCGTTGCAAAGCTTACTGAAAGTGAAGGGATTCACCCAGGTTATGGGTTCTTAGCCGAGAATGCAGACTTTGCAGAGCTTTGTCGTGAAGTAAATCTAACTTTCATTGGTCCAAGCCCTGAAGCCATTAATAAAATGGGTACAAAGGATGTTGCCCGTGAAACGATGAGAGTAGCAGGTGTACCGATTGTGCCTGGTTCACAAGGAATTATTAAAGATACAGGTGAAGCAATCGCGCTGGCAAATGATATGGGTTACCCAGTCATTATTAAAGCGACTGCTGGTGGAGGCGGAAAAGGAATCCGTGTTGCGAAGGATGAAGAGGAACTTATTAAAGGAATCAACATCACTCAACAGGAGGCTGCTACTGCTTTTGGAAATCCTGGTGTATATATTGAGAAATATATTCAAGATTTCCGCCACGTTGAGATTCAAGTAATGGCCGACAACCACGGAAATGTGATACATTTAGGAGAGAGAGATTGCTCCATTCAACGACGTTTACAAAAGCTAGTTGAGGAAACTCCATCTCCTGCTCTAAGTGAGGCTACAAGACAAAAAATGGGTGATGCTGCCGTTAAAGCAGCAAAAGCTGTTGACTACTCAGGTGCTGGTACAATTGAATTTATTTATGACCATGTCAATGATCAATTCTATTTCATGGAAATGAATACAAGAATTCAAGTCGAGCATCCCGTTACTGAGATGGTGACAGGTGTAGACTTAATTAAAGAACAAATTCGTGTTGCATCAGGAAAAGAGCTTTCACTCACTCAAAGTGATGTAACATTTAATGGTTGGGCCATTGAATGCCGAATCAATGCAGAGAACCCAGAGAAGAATTTTATGCCTTCGCCAGGCAAAATTGAAATGTATTTGCCACCTGGTGGTCTAGGTGTAAGGGTAGATTCTGCTGCATATCCTGGCTATTCAATACCTCCATATTATGATTCGATGATTGCGAAGCTCATTACATATGGGGCAACTCGGGAAGAAGCAGTCGCAAGAATGAAGCGTGCTCTAAGTGAATTTGTAATTGAGGGTGTACACACTACAATTCCTTTCCACCTGAAGCTTATGAATCATGAAAAATTTGTAGGTGGAGACTTCAACACAAAATTTCTTGAATTATATGAGGTTATGAAGTAGTACGATCAAATACGCATTGACGGCGTATTTGCGCCCGATTTTTTTAGGCCCACACGAGGTGGGTCACAAAGACGTTGCCACAGGACGTGGCGTTCCTAGTCTTTGATCCTACGCTCGAAAAATTACCTTTGAAAAATCGTGGCATCCGCCGAAGGCTTAACTTTATTCAGATGGGATTTGAACCTCCATCTGAATTGATTACTAATGCAGTATTGAACCACCACATATAGAAGTGATGGGCTGAATAAAGTTAAATATAGGAGGTGCTTGCTGATGGCAGCGGAAACGAATATTTTAGAAATGGATCAAGGCAGTAACGGTCTGGGTAAGGTTGAAATTGCCCCAGAAGTAATTGAAGTTATTGCAGGAATTGCTTCTTCAGAAGTTGAAGGAGTCGCACAAATGAGAGGGAACTTTGCTTCTGGAGTGGTTGAGAAACTTGGAAAGAAGAACCATGGAAAAGGTGTTAAAGTTGAGCTAACAGAAACCGGAATTATTGTGGATGTGTACTGTGTAATGAACTTTGGCGTTTCTATTCCGAATGTTGCTCGTCAAATTCAAGACAATGTACGCCAGGCTTTATTGAATATGACAGCTTTAGATGCGAATGAGGTAAACATCCATGTTGTTGGTGTATTATTTGAAACGCAAAAACCTGAAGTCGAAGTAGAAGAAGAGATGTAGGCAATAGTTAGTCTGATGGCAAACGCTATCAGACTTTTTTATTTTTACCTTACAATAAAGAGTTGGTTTTTATTTTAAAATTATTTTATGATATTATCATGTTATTAGTATGTAACTGATAGTGGGACAAAAGTTTTACTATATATAAAGGAGAAATAAATCGTATGAAAAGACGTACAGCACGACAAAAGGCTTTGCAATCGTTATTCCAAGTTGATGTAAGCCAGAGTGACCCAAATGAAGCGATTGAGAGTGTACTTGAAGAAGAGACTTCAGATCCTTTCCTAGAACAGATTGTACATGGAGTTATCAAACATAAAGAAGAAATTGATTCTTTATTGCGAGAGCATCTAGAAAAATGGAATCTTGAAAGACTTGCAAATGTAGACCGTTCGATTTTACGCATTGCTGTCTATGAAATGAAATATATAGAGGAGATTCCTGTTAAGGTAAGTATTGATGAGGCAATTGAACTTGCTAAAGAATTTGGTGATGATAGCTCGAGTCGTTTTATTAATGCTATTCTATCGAAAATAAAAGATACATTAGTAAAGTAGAGTATCGCTGTAGTCCATAAAAGAATTCAATGTACATAAGGGAGAGTTGGAAAAATGTCGGCAGAGATTATAAGTGGGAAAGAATTAGCACAAACAAAGCGTAATGAAATTACAGAAGAGGTAAAGAATTTATCACAAGACGGTATTGTTCCTGGATTAGCTGTATTATTGGTTGGTAATGACCCAGCTTCAAGATCCTATGTAAAAGGAAAGGATAAAGCATGTAAGGAAACTGGCATTTACTCCTTGATGCTAGAATATCCAGATACCATTACGGAAGAATTTTTACTTAGTGAAATTGACCGCTTAAACCAGGATCCTTCTATCCATGGTATTCTTGTTCAGTTACCATTACCAAATACGATTAATGAAACGGCAGTTATCGAAAGAATTTCACCAGAAAAAGATGTGGACGGTTTTCATCCGATTAACATTGGTCGCATGATGACTGGACAAGATTCTTTCTTACCATGTACACCTTTTGGAATTATTGAAATGGTAAAATCTAAACAAATATCAATCGAAGGTAAGCACGTCGTGGTTGTTGGCAGAAGTAATATTGTCGGAAAACCAGTTGGACAACTCTTCCTTAAAGAGAATGCTACAGTAACGTATTGTCATTCTAGGACTAAAAATTTAAAAGAGATGACCCTTCAGGCAGATATTTTAGTCGCTGCTGTCGGAAAGGCGAATTTTATTCCTGGAGATTATATTAAAGAAGGTGCAGTTGTGATTGATGTTGGTGTAAACCGCCTTGAATTAACTGGTAAGCTTGTTGGTGACGTTGTTTTTGACGAAGCAAAAGAGAAAGCAAGCTACCTTACACCGGTACCAGGTGGAGTTGGTCCTATGACGATTACAATGCTTCTTCATAATACGGTTCAGTCTGCAAAAAATTTCGCCCTTCTTTCTAGGAAGTAGGGATTAGTAGGAATGGAACAAAATCGATATCTAACCGTAACTGCATTAACAAAATATATTAAACGTAAATTTGATGCGGACCCTCATCTTCAGGATATTTGGGTGAAGGGAGAAATCTCGAATTTTAAGGCGCATAGTCGTGGACATATGTATTTTACAATAAAGGATCAATCAGCACGAATTCAAGCTGTGATGTTTGCTGGCTACAACCGAGATTTAAAATTCACTCCTGAAAATGGGATGAAAGTTTTGCTTCGCGGCGAGGTTACAGTATTTGAATCAAATGGAAACTATCAGATCTATGTAAAAGAAATGCAGCCAGACGGGATAGGAAATTTATACTTAGCCTACGAGGAAATGAAAAAACGTCTTGAAGCAGAAGGACTTTTCTCGCAAAACTTTAAAAAGCCAATTCCTAAGATACCACATTATATTGGGATTGTTACATCACCAACAGGAGCTGCGATTCGCGATATAATTACAACAATTAGACGTAGATATCCAATCGCAAAAGTTATTGTCTTTCCTGCCCTTGTCCAAGGGGTGAATGCGGGGCCATCAGTCGTTAAAGCCATCGAAAAAGCGAATGAATTTGGAAAAATTGATGTGTTAATTGTTGGCCGTGGTGGTGGCTCAATTGAGGAACTTTGGGCATTTAATGAAGAAATCGTGGCAAGAGCGATTTTTCAGTCGAAGGTGCCCATTATTTCTGCAGTAGGACATGAGACAGATATTACGATCGCTGATTTTGTGGCAGATTTACGTGCACCTACACCAACAGGAGCAGCTGAATTAGCTGTGCCACATATGGCCGAGCTGTCAGAACGCTTACTTGTTAGACATACACGTCTACTCCGTGCTATGAAAGAAAAACTCGTACGTGATTCAAAACGCTTAGATACATTGAAAAAATCCTATGCTTTTCGTTTTCCGAAGAATCTTTATGATCAGAAGCAACAACAGCTGGATCGCGTGGTAGACCGTTTAGAAAGAGAAGGGGCTATGGTAATATCTCGTAAGCAAGAAGCATTTCAAAAGCTTAGTTTACGTTTGCAGCATAACCATCCTAGTGAAAAGCTAATTCGTGCCAAACAAAAGCAGGATCTTAATACAAAGATGCTTTTAAGAGAATTTACACAAATTTTGAAACAAAAGCAATTTGCTTTTTCGTCCCAAGTATCGAAGCTAGAGGCACTTAGTCCGTTAAAAATCATGGATCGTGGGTATAGCCTTGTATATGATCAGGAAGAACATTTAGTGAAAAGTGTACAGCAAGTTGAACAGGGGAATAAAATCAAGGTTAAGCTGTCGGATGGTCATCTTGACTGTGAAGTAATTGAAATAGAGGAGAGACAATAGATGAGTGAAGAAATGGTATTATCCTTTGAGGAAGCAATGGAGAAACTCGAGCAAATTGTCGGGCATCTTGAAGAAGGAGATGTCCCTTTAGAAAAAGCAATCACTTATTTCCAAGAAGGCATGAAGCTATCAAAGCTTTGTCATGACAAGCTCCAACATGTTGAGAAGCAAATGGAGCAAATTTTACGTGAAGACGGTGAACTAGAACCGTTTTCGATTCAGGAGGAAGAATGAACATGAATCCAACTGAGATAACACAATTTTTAGATATACAAAAAAATAATATTGAAGAACAGCTTCCAAAGTATATTTCTAGCTTATCCGCCCCAAAAATAATAAAGGAAGCGATGCACTACTCTCTTGAAGCGGGTGGGAAACGGATCCGCCCTTTATTACTCCTTGGTACACTTCGTTCTTTTGGAAAAGATGAAGTAATCGGATTACCGACTGCGTGTGCTATTGAAATGATTCACACGTATTCCCTTATTCATGATGACTTACCAAGCATGGATGATGATGATCTTCGTAGGGGAAAACCTACCAATCATAAGGTGTTTGGAGAGGCAGTAGCAATCTTAGCAGGTGATGCACTATTGACATATAGCTTTCAGGTAATTACTGAATCCATTAGCCCTGAATTATCCCCTGAAAAAAAGCTGTTGCTTGTTACTGAATTAGCAAAGGCCTCTGGTCCGGAAGGTATGGTTGGAGGACAGGTGGCGGATATGGAAGGCGAAGGTAAAGTCTTGAACCTGGATGAATTAGAATACATTCACCGCCATAAAACAGGAAAATTATTAGCATATAGTGTGATTGCAGGAGCGATTCTTGCAGATGCTACTAGTGAACAGCTTGATAAGCTTACACAATTTGCGCATCATTTAGGTTTAGCCTTTCAAATTCGAGATGATATTTTAGATATTGAAGGTACAGAAGTTAAACTAGGGAAACCGGTCGGCAGTGATACTGGTAATCATAAGAATACGTATCCTGCATTATTAACTCTTGAGGGTGCAAAGGAGAAACTAACCTTTCATGTAGATGAAGCAAGGCGGTTTTTATATAGTGTTGATATGAAACATGATATACTAGACTATATGTGTAATCTAATCGCATCCAGAGATCATTAAAATACATTCTTGAAAATGTATTACATAGTAAATGAAAGTGAGTGAATCCTTTGGATCTTCTAAGTATTAAAGACCCTAAGTTCCTAAAAAATATGTCTATAGATGAATTAAATAAACTTAGTCAGGATATCCGTCAATTTTTAATCGAAAAGCTTTCCAAGACAGGTGGACATATTGGACCTAATCTTGGGGTTGTTGAATTAACAATCGCTTTACATAAGGAATTTGATAGCCCAAAGGATAAATTCATTTGGGATGTTGGGCATCAGTCCTATGTACATAAAATTTTGACAGGTCGGGCTTGTGAATTTGATACATTGCGACAATATAAAGGGCTATGTGGGTTTCCGAAACGGATTGAAAGTGAGCATGACGTTTGGGAAACTGGACATAGCTCAACCAGTCTTTCTGCTGCTATGGGAATGGCTGCTGCACGAGATATTAAAGGAACTAAGGAATTTGTCGTTCCGATCATTGGTGATGGTGCTTTAACAGGTGGAATGGCATTAGAAGCATTAAATCATATCGGACATGAAAAGAAAGATATGATTGTCATATTAAACGATAATGAGATGTCGATTGCACCAAATGTTGGTGCACTTCATAATGTTCTTGCAAGGCTACGTACAGCGGGTAAATACAACTGGGTTAAAGATGAGCTTGAGTATTTACTCAAAAAGATTCCAGCTGTAGGTGGCAAGCTAGCTTCAACTGCTGAGCGTATCAAGGACAGCCTTAAATATTTGCTTGTGTCTGGAGTTTTCTTTGAGGAACTAGGATTCACATACCTAGGGCCAATTGATGGGCATAATTTTGAGGATTTATTTGAGACACTTGAATATGCAAAGAAAACAAAAGGGCCAGTGTTGGTTCATGTGATTACCAAAAAAGGGAAGGGTTACACGCCTGCGGAAACAGATAAGGTTGGTACATGGCATGGAACAGGTCCTTATAAAATTGAGACAGGGGATTTTGTTAAGCCTGTAAACCCACCTCCTGCATGGAGTGCTGTTATTAGTGAAACGGTCCGGAAGCTAGCGAAAAATGATAACCGAATTGTTGCAATAACACCTGCAATGCCAGTAGGTTCAAAACTTGAAAAGTTTGCAAAGGAATTCCCTGACAGAATGTTCGACGTGGGAATTGCAGAACAGCATGCAACTACGATGGCTGCAGGCCTGGCCACGCAAAATATGAAACCTTTCTTAGCGATTTATTCGACTTTCTTGCAAAGAGCTTATGATCAGGTTGTGCATGACATATGTCGCCAAAATCTAAATGTGTTCATTGGAATTGACCGCTCAGGTTTAGTAGGGGCAGATGGAGAAACACATCAAGGTGTGTTTGATATTCCTTTCTTAAGACATATCCCAAATATGGTCCTAATGATGCCGAAGGATGAAAATGAAGGTCAGCACATGGTGAATACTGCGCTTCAATATGATGATGGTCCGATCGCATTAAGGTATGCAAGAGGAAATGGACTTGGAGTCGAAATGGATGAAGAGCTTAAGGTTATTCCAATCGGTACATGGGAAATTATAAAACCTGGTACAGATGCTGTCATTCTAACCTTTGGTACTACGATTTCAATGGCCTTAGAAGCAGCAGAGCGACTTGAAAAAGAAGATATATCTGTAAGAGTGGTCAATGCCCGTTTTATCAAACCACTCGATAATGATATGATGCACCAAATCTTAGGGTCAAGCCTTCCAGTTTTAACAATTGAGGAGTCAGTATTAATGGGTGGATTTGGAAGTGCTGTTCTCGAATTTGCACAAGAACATGGATATCAACATGCATCAATCGACCGAATGGGCATTCCAGACCAATTTATTGAGCATGGAAATGTAAATGACCTGTTACATGAAATTGGCATGACAACTGAGAATGTGGTTGAGCGCATACACAATCTCGTACCTAAGAAACAGAAAAGAGTGTAGACATGGGTACAAAAAAAGAAAGACTCGATGTTTTGTTAGTTGAACGTGGCCTAATCGAAACACGAGAAAAAGCAAAACGATCAATTATGGCTGGTCTTGTTTATTCGAATGAAGAACGACTTGATAAGCCGGGAGAAAAAGTAGAAATTGATATACCACTAGTTGTGAAGGGGAATGTCATTCCTTATGTCAGTAGAGGTGGTTTAAAGCTTGAAAAAGCCATTAAAGATTTTGATTTAAACATCAAGGATAAAATTATGATTGATGTAGGCTCTTCAACTGGTGGTTTTACGGATTGTGCACTTCAAAATGGAGTCAAAAAATCATATGCCCTTGATGTTGGCTATAATCAGCTTGCGTGGAAACTCAGACAGGATGAACGTGTTGTCGTTATGGAACGAACTAATTTTCGTTATGTAACGCCAGCAGACCTACAAAGCGGTCTACCAGAGTTCGCGACAATCGATGTTTCTTTTATCTCTTTGCGTTTAATTCTGCCTGTTTTAAAAACGCTTCTTGTGCCGAACAGTGACGTTGTGGCGCTTGTAAAACCGCAATTTGAGGCAGGTAAAGAGCAGGTTGGTAAAAAAGGGATCGTACGTGAGCCGAAAACCCATGAGGCGGTCCTTACGCATATCATTGAGTTTTCCTTAAAGGAAGGGTATGACTGCATTAATTTGTCCTATTCGCCAATCACAGGTGGAGAAGGAAATATCGAATTTTTACTCCATTTGCGCTGGAATGGTCCTGCCGAAAAAGGTGAAAATAAATTACCTGTATCTGAGCAGGAAATCGTACAAAGTGCACATGCAAATTTAAAGAATGATAAATAATAGAGGGGATGGCCGTAGTGCTGTCCTCTTTCTTCGTGAAGAATGGATATTACCCTAGACATATTGAAAACCCGATAAATCATTAAAAAAAATGTACAATTCTGTCAGAATCGGCTAACATAGGAGGTAATAAAACAAAGTTTTGAGAGAGAGGATGTCACGATGAATAAGGGGCAAAGGCATATAAAAATTCGTGAAATCATCACGAGCAACGATATAGAAACACAAGATGAAATTGTCGATATTCTAAAAAGTGAGGGATATAACATCACACAAGCGACTGTATCCCGCGATATTAAAGAACTTCATTTGGTAAAGGTACCAATGATTGATGGTCGTTATAAATATAGTCTACCTGCTGATCAACGTTTTAATCCACTTCAAAAATTAAAACGTTCGTTAATGGATGCTTTTGTGAAAATCGATTCAGCGGGGCATATGCTTGTGATGAAAACTCTTCCAGGGAATGCAAATGCGATCGGTGCGTTAATCGACCATTTAGATTGGGAAGAAATTTTAGGTACAATTTGTGGCGATGACACCATCTTAATTATCTGTAAAACTCCAGAACAAACAGAAACAGTTTCAAATCGATTCCTAGACATGCTCTAAGGGAGAGAGTGGAATTAGGAGGTGTAGGAATTGTTAGCAGAATTATCAATAAAGAACTTTGCTATTATCGAGTCCCTTTCGGTTTCATTAGAAAAAGGATTGACAGTTCTAACGGGTGAAACAGGAGCGGGTAAGTCCATCATTATTGATGCTGTCCATTTATTGGTGGGAGGAAGAGGCTCTGTAGAATTTGTACGATATGGCGAAGACCGAGCAGAAATAGAGGGCTTATTTTTGATCGATAATAACAATCATCCTTGTTATTCGAAAGCTGAAGAGTTTGGAATTGAAATAAGCGAGGGAATGATTGTTTTACGAAGAGATATATCTAAATCGGGGAAAAGTGTCTGTAGAATTAACGGCAAACTCGTCACCATTTCGATTCTTCGTGAGTTTGGGAGAACGTTAATTGACATCCATGGTCAACATGAACACCAAGATTTAATGAATCAGGAACAACATATTCATATGCTTGATCAATACGGTGGAAAATTGCTTGAACAAGCATTAAAGGCCTATCAAGAGGTGTATAAGAGCTATTTACAGGTAAAACAACGGTTAAAAAGTTTTAATGAAAACGAACAAGAAATGGCCCATCGACTTGATTTAATTCAATTTCAATTAAATGAAATCGGCAATGCAAATTTGCAGCCGAATGAAGATGTGGAACTAACCGAGGAAAGAAGAAAGATTTCAAATTACGAAAAAATCTTCAAAGCCTTACAAAATAGTTATAATGCTCTACATGGTGACCAAAAAGGCCTTGACTGGGTGGGCTTAGCCATGAATCATGCAGAAGATATTATGGATATTGATAAAGAATTAAAAAATATCCATGAGACCATCTCCAATAGCTTCTATTTATTAGAGGAAATCTCCTATAAAATCAGAACTCAATTAGACGAATTAGAATATGATCCTGCAAGACTTGACTTTATTGAAGGTCGTTTAAATGAAATTGCTCAATTAAAGCGAAAATATGGACAAACTGTTGAGGAAATCCTCGAATATGCAGCAAAAATAGAGGATGAAGTCGATACGATTCAAAATCGTGAGCAACATATCGGTAAGATTAAGGAAGAGCTCGAGTCAGTACTAGAGGATGTGAAGCTTGAAGCCGATAATATCTCAAACCTTCGAAAAAAATTGGCAAAAGAACTAATTCATAAAATTACTCAGGAGTTAAAAGAGCTATATATGGAAAAAGCAAAATTTGATATCAACTTTTTTGAGAATTCGACTATTAAATTCACTCCAAATGGGAAAGATGATATTGAATTTTATATTTCGACAAATCCAGGTGAACCACTTAAACCTTTAGCGAAGATTGCCTCAGGTGGAGAGTTATCAAGGATTATGCTTGCCATTAAAGGAATCTTTTCGAAGCATCAAGGTGTTACATCCATTATTTTTGATGAGGTTGATACGGGGGTTAGTGGTCGTGTTGCACAAGCTATCGCTGAAAAAATCCATGGTATCTCAATTGGCTCCCAAGTCCTTTGTATATCCCATCTCCCTCAGGTTGCGGCAATGGCAGATACTCATTTGTTTATTTCCAAGGAGACCGTACAAGGTAGAACCATCACATCCGTAACATCATTGGATGAGGATGCTAAAGTTAAAGAAATAAGCCGAATGATCTCCGGGGTCGAAATAACGGATTTAACAAAGGAACATGCACAGGAATTATTGAATCTTGCGAAGGAAAGCAAACATGCAAGACAGATGGTAAAACATTAATGTCTTTGTGATATACAAAATGAGAAGCAATTTTTATTTGTAATGCTATCCAAATTGGGTAGCTTTTTTAATCTCATAGTGGTTATAAATGTGGCCTTGAAAGGCCAAATTATAGAATGTAGCCATAAAAACTTTTTAGTAAGTAAGTCACCACTTCTAGAAGTGGTTTGATTTATGGCGTGGGATAGGAGCGAGGAGAGTGAAAAATAAATGAAAATAGATAAAATTAGATATATAATCGGTACATTTCTCCTTGTTTCAATAATGGCTTTAGGGTTTTATAAGCCGGTAAAAGAATATTTAGAAATTCCATTACAACTTACTCTGTTTGAAGGCCAAGATTTTACAGTCCAATCGTCACTACCAGTAACAACAACTACTCAAGATGCCAATTTTGCCTTTTCATCAGCGGTGGAGAACAAACAAATCTCAGTTGCTGCAAATGAAAGCGGTGAAGGTGAGATGATGGTTGAATTAGCTGGTATTCCAGTAAAAAAGGTTAATGTAAATGTTTTATCTGATTTTAAGGTTATTCCTGGAGGACAGTCAATTGGTGTGAAACTAAATACACTAGGTGTTTTGGTTGTGGGACATCACCAAATCGAAACAGAAGATGGGAAAAAGTCCCCAGGTGAAATCGCTGGAGTAGAGGTTGGCGACATTATTAAAGAAATTAACGGTAAGAAAATCGAAAAGATGAGTGATGTTGGACCATTTGTTCAAGAATCGGGTAAGACAGGAGAACCGTTAAACCTGGTAATTGTTCGCGACAATGAAGATATAAAGGCAAAGCTCATGCCACTTAAGGATAAGAACGATCAAGCTTATCGAATCGGTCTTTATATACGGGATTCTGCTGCAGGTATAGGGACTATGACCTTCTACCATCCGGAAACGAAGAAGTACGGGGCATTAGGACATGTTATCTCAGATATGGATACTAAAGAGCCGATTGTCGTATCGGATGGCCAAATTGTTAGATCTACTGTTACCTCAATTGAAAAAGGAAGTAATGGTGATCCAGGTGAAAAGCTTGCACGTTTTTCAGCAGATAAAGAAATTATCGGGAACATTAAACGTAACAGTCCATTTGGCATTTTTGGTGAGTTAAATAAACAAGTGAATAACGGCATTATGGATAAGCCGTTGCCAATAGCACTTTCACACCAAGTAAAACCAGGACCTGCGAAAATTTTAACAGTTGTTGAAGATGATAAAGTTGAGGAATTTGATATTGAAATTGTGAGTGCAGTTCCTCAAAAAATTCCTGCAACAAAAGGAATGGTTGTTAAAATAACGGATAAACGCCTTTTAGAAAAAACAGGTGGTATCGTTCAAGGTATGAGCGGTAGTCCAATTATTCAAGATGGTAAACTTATTGGAGCCGTTACTCACGTATTTGTAAATGACCCAACAAGCGGATATGGTGTCCATATCGAGTGGATGCTAAGTGAGGCGGGAATTGATATTTATAAAAAAGAACAAAAAAAGGCGAGCTAATGCTTGCCTTTTTTTTGTTCAAATCTATAAAAGATATCGCCAAATGTTGATTGAGCTTATATAATAAAAGGGTCTAAAGATTTTTCGACAAAACCCAAATTTCATCAATAAATATTGGCGTTTTTAGTCGAATACTTCAGTATAATGGAGAATAATTTATTTTTCAATAAAATTTTCCTATTTTTTTAAAAAATTAAAGGAATTCTTATTGCATTGTCGAATTCTTTCTTTAGAATAAGAATATATACAAATTTTCTGGATTTAAGCTTGAGGAGGAAATAGAGTGAAAAAAATTAAAGTTTGTGTGGTTGATGATAATAGAGAACTGGTTAATTTACTTGATGAATATTTATCGAGCCAAGATGATATCGAAGTATTAGGTGTTGCGTATAACGGTCAAGATTGCCTAAACATGCTTCAAGATAAACAACCAGACGTTCTTGTTTTAGATATTATTATGCCTCATCTAGATGGCTTAGCAGTATTAGAGAGACTTCGTGAATTAAATCTTGAAAAACAGCCATATGTCATCATGTTAACAGCATTTGGTCAAGAGGATGTGACGAAAAAAGCTGTCGATTTAGGTGCTGCGTATTTTATTCTCAAGCCATTCGATATGGAAAATCTTGCAAGTCGAATTCGTCAAGTAAGCGGAAAGACTGCCCCGATTATTAAACGAAATTCGGGAAATAATGTTGTTCGTACAGAAAATGGTCCGAAAAATTTAGATGCGAGCATTACAAGTATTATTCACGAAATTGGGGTCCCTGCGCATATTAAAGGATATCTTTACCTAAGAGAAGCAATCTCAATGGTATACAATGATATTGAATTATTAGGATCAATTACAAAGGTACTTTATCCTGATATTGCAAAGAAATTCAATACAACTGCAAGCCGTGTTGAGCGGGCAATTCGTCATGCAATCGAAGTTGCATGGAGTCGAGGCAATATCGATTCTATCTCTAATCTTTTTGGTTATACAGTAAGTATGTCAAAAGCAAAGCCTACAAACTCAGAATTTATCGCAATGGTGGCAGATAAGCTCCGTCTTGAGCACAAAGCGTCTTGAGAGGGTAAGGAGTAACTACAATTGAACTTAATATTTGTTATATGATAGAAAAACACCGTTTCCAAGTGGGAACGGTGTTTTTCTTATTTGTCTTCTTTTTCGGCTTTCTCCAGCTCCATCTTCTTTTGTACAAGAATATGTTGAGGCATATGCATGATTTGCTCAATCGGGACATTTAGGGCTTTTGATAGGCGGATTGCTGTTTCAGCAGAAATTTGCAATGGTCTCATATATGGTTCTCCCTTTACTAAAATTACTCTATAATGGAAGTATACCAAAAAAAGGAGAATATCAATGATGAAAACGAAAATTTTTGGTCATAGAGGTTCTGCCGGAACACACCCGGAAAATACAATGATTTCGTTTAAAGAAGCGGACAGGGTTGGAGCAGATGGAATTGAGTTAGATATTCAAATGACAAAGGATGGAGTCATTGTGGTTATCCATGATGAAACCGTTAAACGTACTACGAATGGAAAAAATAAGGGCTGGGTTAAAGATTATACATTAAAACAAATCAAAAAAATGGATGTGAGCTACAAGTTTAAGGATAAGTATGGTTTTTGTGAAATTCCGACATTAGAAGAGGTATTTGATTGGGCAAAATCAAATCAGCTGCTAATAAATGTTGAATTTAAGACAGGGTTAGTGTCGTATAAGGACATAGAAGAGAAGACCTTGAAGATGATTAGTGACTATGGTCTGGAAAATCGGATTGTTATATCAAGTTTTAATCATTATAGCTTAGTTAAGTGCAGACGCATTTCAAGTACCATTGATCTCGCCATTTTGTATATGGAAGGTCTTTATGAGCCGTGGGATTATGCAAAGCGTCTTAAGACGAACGGAATTCATCCATATCACCAGACGATAAGTAAGGAAATAGTTGAAGAATCAAAGCTGAATGGGATTGCTGTACGTCCTTTTACAATAAATGATGAGAAAAAGATGAAACAATTTATTGAATTTGGTTGCTCTGCAATCATCACAGATTATCCGAAGAAAGCATTAGCTTTAACATTATAAACGTAAAAAAATCCTGCTTATATTAGCAGGATTATTTATTTTGCTCGCCAGCAGGTGAGCTTTCGTTTTGAAATTTTTCCTGAACTTTATTTCTTTTCCGGTCACGGTGTAAAATGAATCCGCCAATAAAAGAGAGACCTGCTAAAAAGAAAATAAGGCCAATAATAAATTGTAGCATTAAGGATGGAATAGGGCTGTGCAAGACGCCAAAAAACATATCCCTCATAAATTTAATTCCAACCCCTGCAATAATTCCTGGTATTAGTAGCACAATTAGAGCCAGTATCCGCTGCATATCAAAAATCCTTTCAATAAAAACGACCTATATATTAAATGTAAGTCATTAATAAAATTTGTCAAGATGGAGAATTCAGGTTATTATATAAGTGTGCACTTTCTTGCAAAAAGAAATAATGAAAGTGTGTAAAATATTGCACGGTTTAAATCTTTTTTAGGAGGTGGCTGTGGTTATGCAGAAAGTTATGGTCGATTTGATCTTAGATTCAACCCATGATGGAATGATTGTCATTAATATTGATAGCCAAGTCATTTTACTAAACAACAGTGCATCAAGGATGATTGGTGTCACGAAGGAAGAAGCAATTGGAAAACATATATATGAGTGTATTCCTGATAGCCGATTACCCGACATTCTTACGACAAGAGCCATTGAGGTCAACCAGGAATTCGTCCTGAAAAATGGACGTAAAATCATTACAACCCGAATTCCGATGGTCAATGAATCGGGGATGTTATTAGGTGCATTTGCTGTTTTTAAAGATATTACTGAAGTTGTAAATCTTGCTGAAGAAATTACAAATTTAAAAGAAATACAAACTTTGCTAGAAGCAATTATTCAATCCTCTGAAGAAGCCATTTCGGTTGTTGATGAGGATGGGCGAGGTATATTAATTAATCGTGCGTACACTCGGATCACCGGACTTGAAAAAGAACAAGTCATTGGGAAACCTGCAAATGCAGATATATCTGAAGGTGAAAGTATGCACATGCAAGTTTTGAAAACAAGAAGAGCTGTAAGAGGTGCTCGCATGAAGGTAGGACCTCACGAAAAAGATGTAATTGTTAACGTTGCACCGATCATTGTGGATGGAAAGCTTAAGGGTAGTGTTGGTGTCATTCATGATGTATCTGAAATAAGTCAATTAACATCTGAATTAAATCGAGCTAGACATATCATTCGGTCACTTGAAGCAAAATATACGTTTGACGATATCATCGGCTCATCAGAAGAAATGGAATTTGCTATAGAACAAGCAAAACTAGGTGCGAAAACCCCTGCTACGGTCTTACTTAGAGGCGAATCTGGAACAGGTAAGGAATTATTTGCACATGCGATACATAATGAAAGTAAACGAAAATTTAATAAGTTTGTCCGTGTGAATTGTGCTGCGATTTCAGAATCGCTGTTAGAAAGTGAGCTTTTTGGATATGAAGAAGGAGCGTTTTCAGGAGCAAAACGCGGTGGCAAACGAGGTATTTTTGAGGAAGCGAATAATGGCAGTATTTTCTTAGATGAAATCGGGGAAATGTCATTAAATACCCAGGCTAAATTACTACGGGTATTGCAGGAACGAGAAATCGTTCGGGTTGGTGGAACGAAACCAATTCCAATTGACGTAAGAATCATTGCAGCTACGAATGTGAATTTGGAAAAAGGAATTGGCAACGGAACATTTAGAGAAGATCTCTACTATCGTTTAAATAAAATTCCGATTTATATCCCTTCATTGCGAATGCGAAAACAAGATATTAAACCACTAGCAGAACATTTGCTGCATAAAATAAATCAGGATTATGGTCGGACAGTTGAAGGGCTAACTGAGGGCGCGATCAATTATTTGTATGAATATGACTGGCCAGGGAATGTTAGGGAGCTAGAGAATGTCCTAGGCAGAGCCGTAATCTTTATGAACTATCAGGAAAGACTAATTGATATAAAACATGTACAACCATTACACAGTTTGAGTGAGAAAGCCCCTGCTAAACAATTGTTAGCTGAGACTGAAATTAAGGATGTTCCATTAACGGAATTAGTAGAAAAATACGAAGCAGAAGTAATTGCTGAAGTATTAAGATTAAATGGTGGAAATAAAACAGCAGCTGCTAAATCATTAGGGATATCCCTAAGAAGTCTGTATTATAAGTTAGAAAAATATAATCTTGCAAATTAAAGCACGCAATAATTTGCAGAGTATGCAGGAATTTGCACGAAAAATTTCAGAGAAAGTTAACAATATAAAGCGCTTACAAAAATATATGTTGGCACGATAATTGCATAATAAAAAGGTGTAACAAAGGGAATTTTGATTGAAAAGAAGGTAACGTCTAAATGAAACTTACTGATCTTATTCGTATTGCAGCCAAACAATCACAAGTGACCGTTGCAGTTGCAGCTGCCGAGGATGAAGAAGTACTTGAAGCTGTAGTAGAAGCCGTAAAAAACAAGCTTTCCCGTTTTTTGTTGTTTGGTAATCAAGAAAAAATTGAACAAATCCTTTCTGAAAAAGGGGGATATGAAGCAGGACCAGAGGCACTTGTTGTAGTAAATGTCTCATCAAAAGAAGAGGCGGCAGTGACTGCGGTTAGAGCGGTTCATTCAGGTGAGGCAGATGTGCTAATGAAAGGAAATATTTCAACCTCGACTATTCTTAAGGCAGTTTTGAATAAAGAATATGGACTGCGGTCAGGAAATATCCTATCACACGTTGCTGTATTTGAAGTGCCAGATTACGACCGCCTTATCATCGTTACGGATGCGGCGATGAATATATCTCCGGAACTTCAGGAAAAGATACAGATTTTAACTAATGCCGTAAAAGTGGCAAATTCAATCGGTATCTCAGTACCAAAAGTTGCACCTATTGCTGCAGTTGAGGTGGTTAATCCTTCGATGCAGTCAACATTAGATGCAGCCGTTTTAACCCAAATGAATCATCGCGGACAAATTCCTAATTGTATTGTCGATGGTCCGTTAGCGCTCGATAACGCGATCTCAATTTCAGCAGCAGTGCATAAAGGAATCGCGAGTGAAGTGGCTGGACAGGCTGATATTTTGCTAGTTCCAACGATAGAAGTTGGGAATGCATTATATAAATCATTAGTCTATTTTGCGAAAGCAGAAGTTGGGGCTGTTATTGCGGGTGCCCGTGCACCAATTGTCTTAACTTCTAGAGCCGATTCTGCAAAAAGTAAATTATATTCATTGGCATTGGCGGTTTGCTCTGCCAGCAAGTAATCAACTTTTAGTCAATCTTGGGAGGAACATACAAATGGAAATCTTTTCTTATATGGAAAAATATGATTATGAGCAATTAGTATTTTGTCAGGACAAACAATCTGGACTAAAGGCAATTATCGCTATTCACGATACAACGTTGGGGCCAGCGCTTGGTGGTACTCGTATGTGGACATATGCTTCAGAGGAAGATGCAATTGAGGATGCGCTCAGATTAGCGAAGGGTATGACATATAAAAATGCCGCTGCTGGATTAAATTTAGGTGGAGGTAAAACAGTTATAATTGGTGACCCACGCAAGGATAAAAATGAAGAAATGTTCCGTGCATTTGGACGCTATATACAAGGGCTAAATGGCCGATATATTACCGCTGAAGATGTTGGTACTACTGTTGCAGATATGGACATTATCCACGAAGAAACCGATTTTGTAACAGGTATCTCACCAGCGTTTGGATCATCAGGAAACCCATCTCCGGTAACCGCATTTGGTGTATACCGCGGCATGAAGGCTGCTGCAAAAGAAGCATTTGGTTCGGATTCACTTGAAGGAAAGATAATAGCTGTTCAAGGTGTAGGAAATGTGGCGTACACACTTTGTAAATACCTTCATGAAGAAGGAGCAAATTTAATCGTAACAGATATAAATAAAGATGCAGTAGATCGTGCCGTAAGAGATTTTGGTGCCAAAGCAGTGGACCCTAACGAAATTTATGGGGTGGATTGCGATATTTATGCACCTTGTGCACTCGGCGCTACAGTAAATGATGAAACAATTCCACAAATAAAAGCAAAGGTTATTGCTGGGTCTGCAAACAATCAGTTAAAAGAACCTCGTCATGGTGACACGATTCATGAATTAGGAATCGTTTACGCTCCTGATTATGTTATTAATGCTGGTGGAGTTATTAATGTTGCAGATGAATTATATGGGTACAACCAAGACCGTGCTCTTAAAAAGGTAGAATCCATTTATGACACAATTGCCAAAGTAATTGAAATTGCAAAAAGAGACGGTATTCCAACCTACCAAGCGGCAGATCGATTGGCAGAGGAACGTATCGAAAGAATGAGAAACTCTAGAAGCCAGTTTTTACAAAACGGGCACCACATTTTAAGTCGCAGAAAGTAAAGGCTTGTAGTGGGGGAAGGCTTAAGCAAAGCTTTTCCTCCTTTTTACCTTCATAAGTTGCAAACATGAATGCAAAACAAACGGAGCACAGCTTTAAGCAGATGGAGGTTTCAATATTGCAGGACAAAGAATATCGAATTCTCGTTATCAATCCTGGGTCAACATCAACGAAAATTGGCGTATATGATAATGAACTTTCGGTTTTTGAGAAAACGATTAGACATGATGTGTCTGAATTAGACGCTTATGAAAATATCATCGATCAATATGAATTTCGAAAAACAACGATTCTCGAAACGTTAGATAATGAGGGTATAAATATTTCAAAATTAAATGCCGTCTGTGGAAGAGGTGGGTTGTTAAAACCCATTCAAGGTGGTACTTACAAGGTCAATGATGAAATGCTACATGATTTGCGTATTGGTTATGCGGGTCAGCATGCTTCAAACCTCGGGGGTATATTAGCATATGAAATTGCATCTGGCTTAAACATTCCTCCATATATTGTCGATCCAGTTGTTGTTGATGAACTTGAACCGATTGCTAGAATATCGGGCTTTGATTTGATTGAGAGAAGAAGCATTTTTCATGCTTTAAATCAAAAGGCAGTTGCACGAAGAATTGCAAAGGATCTCGGAAAAAAATATGAGGACTTAAATTTAATTGTCACTCATATGGGCGGAGGAATTACTGTCGGTGTCCATAAAAAAGGTAAAGTCGTGGACGTTAATAATGGGTTGCATGGTGATGGACCATTTAGCCCAGAACGTGCTGGGACAGTTCCTGCGGGGGATTTAATCGACCTCTGTTTTTCTGGTCAATATTTTCGAGAAGAAATCATGAAAAAGCTTGTAGGTCATGGTGGATTGGTAGGATATCTCGGTACAAATAATGCAATCGAAGTCGAAAAAATGATTAAACAAGGAGATGAAAAGGCGAAATTAGTCTACCAGGCAATGGCCTACCAAATCTCCAAAGAAATAGGAGCAGCTAGTGCAGCCTTATCTGGACGTGTTGATGCCATTATTCTAACTGGTGGCTTAGCCTACGGGAATGAGTTTATATCTGAAATTTCTAACCGAGTGAATTGGATTGCGGATGTCATCGTCCAGCCAGGAGAAAATGAACTAAGGGCACTGGCGGAGGGAGCATTACGTGTACTGCAAGGGGAAGAGAAGGAAAAAGATTATCCAGGAAAACCACTTCAAACCCCGGTATTAAAATAGGTGCTTAAGAAGGTGAGTAATAATGTCAAAAGAATATGATTTAGTAATTTTAGGAGGCGGGACCGGTGGTTATGTAGCTGCCATTCGTGCCTCACAACTGGGACTGAAAGTGGCAGTAGTAGAAAAAGGTAAGCTTGGAGGAACCTGTTTACATGCAGGATGCATCCCAAGTAAAGCTCTACTTAGAAGTGCTGAAGTGTATGCAACAACGAAAAGAAGTGAAGAATTTGGGGTTATCACAAAAGATGTTTCACTTGATTTTTCAAAAGTACAGGAACGAAAAGATAAAATCACAGAGCAACTTTATAAAGGTGTTCAACATTTAATGAAACAAGGGAAAATCGATGTCGTTGACGGATTTGGACGCATCTTAGGCCCATCTATATTTTCACCAATGCCTGGAACAATTTCAGTCGAAATGAATAATGGCGAAGAAAATGAAATGTTGATTCCTAAAAATGTAATTATTGCAACAGGGTCTAGACCGCGTTCGTTACCTGGACTTGAAATTGATGGGGAATACGTTTTAACTTCTGATGAAGCTCTTCAAATGGAGAGTCTGCCAAGATCAATAGTCATTGTTGGCGGAGGTGTAATAGGAATTGAATGGGCGTCAATGCTGCACGATTTCGGTGTTGAAGTTACAGTCCTTGAGTATGCGAATCGAATTCTTCCAACCGAGGATCATGAAGTTTCAAAGGAAATGCAGCGATTGCTTAAGAAAAAAGGCGTAAAAATTGTTACAGGTGCAAAAGTATTGCCAGAGACCCTTGAAAAAGGAGAAGGAATTACAATTCAAGCTGAGCAAAAAGGGGAAATAAAAACTTTTTCAGCAGAAAAGGTTCTTGTATCTGTCGGTCGACAAGCAAATGTAGAAAATATTGGCCTTGAAAATACGGAGATTGTTGTAGAAAAAGGGTATATCAAAACAAATGAATTTTTCCAAACGAAAGAGTCTCATATTTACGCAATTGGAGACGTAATTGGAGGCCTTCAACTTGCACATGTTGCATCCCATGAGGGAATAGTAGCGGTTGAGCATATTGCTGGTGAGAATCCGATGCCGATTGACTATTCACTTGTATCTAAATGTGTATACAGTAATCCTGAAGTAGCGAGTGTTGGTTTTACAGAAGAGGAAGCGAAAGATAAAGGCTACACAGTGAAAGTCGGGAAGTTTTCATTTAGAGCAATTGGGAAAGCCCTTGTTTTTGGTGAATCTGATGGATTTGTAAAACTTGTTGTTGATGAAGCTACAGACGATTTACTAGGTGTTCATATGATCGGGCCACATGTAACGGATATGATTTCAGAGGCTGGATTAGCAAGAGTCCTAGATGCAACTCCATGGGAGGTTGCACACACCATACACCCTCATCCAACCTTGTCTGAAGCGATTGGGGAAGCTGCTTTAGCTGTTGATGGTAAAGCCATACACGCATAATTTGGTTCGGATTTTAATATTTTTTAATTAGCGGGCTTGTCCAACCTGCGAAAATTATGATTTTTTAAGGAGGTCTTTTCATGTCCGAAAATCGTCATCAAGCATTGGGGTTAAGTGATGATGCAGTTCTTGAAATGTATGAAACGATGCTTTTAGCAAGAAAAATAGATGAGAGAATGTGGTTATTAAACCGTGCAGGTAAAATTCCATTTGTCATTTCCTGTCAAGGTCAAGAAGCAGCACAAGTAGGTGCGGCATTTGCCCTAGAACGCGAAAAAGATTATGTATTGCCATATTACCGGGATATGGGAGTGGTACTTACATTTGGAATGACGGCAAAGGAATTGATGTTGTCTGCATTTGCAAAGGCTGAAGACCCAAATTCAGGTGGACGTCAAATGCCTGGTCATTTTGGTCAAAAGAAAAACCGTATTGTAACGGGTTCGTCTCCAGTTACTACACAGGTTCCTCACGCAGTTGGTGTAGCCTTAGGGGGAAGGATGGAAGGAAAAGATTTAGTTACTTTTGTTACATTCGGTGAAGGTTCATCTAACCAAGGCGACTTTCATGAAGGTGCGAATTTCGCAGCCGTCCACAAACTACCCGTTATCTTCATGTGTGAAAATAATAAATACGCCATTTCTGTTCCGTATGAAAAACAGGTAGCCTGTGAAAAGATTTCCGATCGTGCCATTGGATATGGTATGCCCGGTGTAACTGTTGATGGAAATGATCCTCTTGAAGTATATAAAGCAGTGAAAGAAGCAGCAGACAGAGGCCGTAAGGGGGAAGGACCAACCTTAGTTGAGACTATTTCGTATCGTCTGACTGCACACTCATCTGATGATGATGATCGTGCATATCGTGAGCAGGAAGAAGTGGCAGAAGCAAAGAAAAATGATCCAATCCTCTCTTTTGCAGCTTATTTAAAGGAAGTAGGAGTACTAGATAAGGCAAAAGAACAGGAAATCATAGACCGTATTGCGAAGCTTGTTAACGAAGCAACAGACTATGCAGAAAATGCTCCATACGCGGAGCCAGAGCATGCTCTAAAATATGTTTACGCTGAACAGTAAGGGGGAAAAAGAATGGCTGTAATTTCATATATTGATGCCGTGACGATGGCAATTCGTGAAGAAATGGAACGTGATCCTAAAGTTTTTATATTGGGAGAGGATGTTGGAAAAAAAGGTGGAGTGTTTAAGGCGACAAGTGGGCTATATGAAAAATTTGGGGAGCAACGTGTAATTGACACCCCTCTAGCTGAGTCAGCCATTGCAGGAGTTGGAATTGGTGCAGCAATGTATGGAATGAGACCTATTGCTGAAATGCAATTTGCAGATTTTATAATGCCTGCAGTCAACCAAATTATTTCTGAAGCCGCTAAAATACGATATCGTTCGAACAATGATTGGAGTTGTCCAATTACTATTCGTGCTCCATATGGTGGGGGAGTCCATGGTGCACTTTATCATTCACAATCAGTTGAAGCGGTTTTTGCAAACCAACCGGGCTTGAAAATTGTAATGCCATCTACTCCTTATGATGTAAAAGGCTTGTTAAAGGCTGCTATTCGTGATGAAGACCCAGTTTTATTCTTCGAACATAAACGTGCTTATCGCTTAATTAAAGGCGAGGTACCAGATGATGACTATGTATTGCCAATTGGTAAGGCAGATGTGAAGCGTGAGGGTGACGATATTACGGTAATTACGTATGGATTGTGTGTGCATTTTGCTTTGCAGGCTGCTGAGCGTCTTGCAAAGGATGGAATTCAAGCGCATATTCTTGATTTGCGTACCGTATATCCGCTTGATAAAGAAGCAATTATTGAAGCAGCTTCAAAGACGGGCAAAGTCTTACTGTTAACAGAAGACAATAAAGAAGGAAGTATTATAAGTGAAGTTTCTGCAATCATTGCTGAGAATTGTTTATTTGAATTAGATGCACCAATCAAGCGACTTGCCGGTCCAGAAGTACCTGCTATGCCATACGCACCAACAATGGAAAAATACTTCATGGTGAACCCAGACAAAGTCGAAAAAGCAATGAGAGAGCTTGCTGAATACTAAATTTATTTTATTTGCGCAGAATGTAATTCTGCTTAAATGAGGAGGTTTCATGATTGGCGACTGAAAAAATAACAATGCCCCAACTCGGTGAGAGTGTTACAGAGGGCACCATTAGTAAATGGCTTGTCGCAGTTGGAGATACAGTAAACAAATATGATCCATTAGCTGAGGTAATGACAGATAAAGTGAATGCAGAGGTACCTTCCTCGTTTTCAGGAACGATAAAAGAGCTTATTGCAGAAGAAGGAGAAACTCTAGCAGTAGGTGAAGTAATCTGTGTGATTGAAACGGCAGGAAGTGAAACTGATCAGAAGTCAACCCCAAGCACTGATAAGGAGGTCACTTCTGAAAAAGCTACAAATGTAGTGGCAGAGCAAAGTGATACTTCTCAAAAATTACGCTATTCACCGGCCGTTCTAAAGCTTTCACAGGAACATAATATCGATCTAACTCAGGTAAAAGGAACTGGAGCAAGCGGTAGAATAACACGTAAGGATCTCCAAAAGTTGATTGAGTCTGGTCAGATACCTACAGCAGGTCAGCAAGTAGAAACAGTAGAGTCTAAACCTACTAGTCAACCTGTTGCTAGTCCACAAACTAGTAGGCCTGCCTCACCATCTAATGTACCTGTTGCAGTTGGTGATGTTGAAATACCAGTAACAGGGGTGCGTAAAGCGATTGCGGCAAATATGTTACGTAGTAAGCATGAAGCTCCACATGCATGGACCATGATTGAAGTGGATGCTACCAATATGGTCGCATACAGAAATTCTATTAAAAATGATTTTAAACAAAAAGAAGGGTTTAACCTTACATTCTTTGCGTTTTTCGTAAAAGCAGTAGCTCAAGCGCTCAAGGAATTTCCACAAATAAATTCAATGTGGGCAGGAGATAAAATTATTCAGAAAAAGGATATTAATATTTCAATTGCCGTTGCCACAGAAGATGCTCTATTTGTTCCAGTTATTAAGAATGCGGACGAAAAATCAATAAAAGGGATTGCAAGGGAAATTACTGAACTTGCAACAAAGGTTCGAGCTGGGAAGCTTTCTGCTGACGATATGCAGGGCGGTACCTTCACAGTGAATAATACAGGTTCATTTGGTTCAATCCAGTCAATGGGGATTATCAATTATCCACAAGCAGCCATTTTGCAGGTTGAATCAATCGTACAACGACCAGTAATCATTAATGGAATGATTGCCGTTCGTGATATGGTGAATCTCTGTATGTCTCTTGACCACCGTGTGTTAGACGGACTTATTGCAGGACGATTCTTAGCACGAGTCAAGGAAATCATTGAAACTACCACAAAAGAAAATACATCTATTTACTAAAGACATTGCCTAGGCAGTGTCTTTTAACTTTTATCTATTCATTGCGACATCCCATTTTATATACTAAAATTATAGTTGAAAACGATTACGAAGGTAGGGGGAATCCTTGTGACAAATAAATCGAAAAAATACCAAGATATTACCTTCCCATCCATAGATTATGAGACATGGAAACAGGAAGCAGAAAAATCATTAAAAGGAAAGCCTCTTGAAAAATTACATAAAAAAACATATGAAAAAATTACACTAAAACCTATTTATACAAAGGAAGACATTCAGCATATACCGTTTCTAAAAGATATGCCTGGAGAAGGCTCAACAGTGCGTGGTTCAAAACCTACTGGATACGTGAACAACCCATGGCATGTGAGTCAGGAAATAGACATACAAACGCCTATAGAATTCAACAACGCGTTAAAGGAAGCACTTCTACATGGGCAAACGATGATCCATTTTACATTGCGAACGGAAAATAACCCGAGAGAGGGACTGGCCTTACATAACGAAAACGATATGCATGAAGCCTTTGATGGCATCTCATTGTCAAATACACCAGTCTTAATTGATGTACAAACGGAATTGTTGCCTTTTTTATCACTGATTGAATCTTATGCAAAAGAAGATTCTCTCACAGGAACGATCGGGATGGACCCACTCGCGATACTAGCCGAAAATGGACAGCTACCTTCAAAACTTGAAGTTGCCTATGAACAATTATCAGAGTCTATAAAGTGGGCAACAGAGAAACAACCCAATTTGAGAACGATTCTTGTCAAAGGGTCACCTTATCATAACGGTGGCGCAAATGCGGTACAAGAACTTGCTTATACAATCGGTACTGGGATTGAATATATATGCGAATTACTCGATAGAAAGCATTCAATTGATGAAATAGCACAACGTATGACGTTTACTTTTTCAATTGGTTCAAATGTATTTATGGAAATTGCGAAAATAAGAGCTGCAAGGATGATTTGGTCGACAGTTATTGAAGCTTACGGAGGAAATGAAGATTCCTCAAAAATGCATATCCATGCAAGAACCTCAGCATTTACAAAAACAATTCACGACCCATATGTGAATATGCTACGTTCTACTACCGAAGCTTTTTCTGCAATTGTTGGTGGAATCGATAGCCTACACGTTTCTGCATTTGATGAACCTATCAAGAGTTCGGACTCTTTTTCGAGAAGAATTGCAAGAAACACACAAGCGATTCTTCACGAGGAATCCTTTTTAAATAGGGTGATTGACCCTGCAGGCGGCTCTTGGTATGTCGAAGCCTTGACAAACGAACTGGCAGAGAGCGCATGGGGGCTATTAAATGAAATTGAGTCTCAGGGTGGAATGCTGGAAGCTTTAAAATCAGGAAGAGTTCAAGAAAGTATTTCAACTGTTCTATCGGAAAGACAAAAAAATGTAAACCTCCGAAGAGATAAAATTGTCGGCACGAATATGTATGCTAATATTCAAGAAACATCGATTGGTGAAATAGACCAAAAAGACAAAAAGCAAAGCTCAGAGTCTTCCTTTTTAATCAATCCAATTCCATCAGTAAGAATTTCGGAAAGCTTTGAACTACTGAGAAAAGCTTCAGAGGATTATCTTCGGGCTACTGGTGAACGTCCTAGAGTTGGTATAGTAAATTTAGGTCCAATCCCTGAACATAAACCAAGAGCAGACTTCATTACTGGGTTCTTTGAGGCAGGAGGTTTCCAAGTTTTGAAAAATGATGGGTATCTGAAAGTTGAAGAAGCTATTGCAGGTGCAAAGGCTATGAATCTTAAAACTTTTGTATTCTGTGGGAAGGACGAATCATACAAAGAAATGGCTCTAAGAATATGTGGTGAACTAAAAGAATTCAACCAAGACTTGCGCTTCTTTTTAGCTGGAAAACCGGATGATGAGGCACATTTTCTAAATGGGGGAATCAGTGATTTTATCCATATTGGCACAAATTGTTTTGCGTTTTTACATCAATTACAACAAGAGATGGGGGTGAAGCAACATGGCTAAAAGACTTGATCTTTCCAAAATAAAGTTAAAGAAGTCGGATATACCATCTACTCCTGAACAATGGACTGAAAAAATAGAAAAAGAAATCAAACAATCTATTGAGGATCTACTATTTGAGACAAACGAACAAATTGCGGTAAAACCTTTATATACAGAAAAAGATTTGGAGGGGCTAACTCATCTTGATTATATGCCTGGTATTCCGCCATTCTTACGTGGGCCATACCCAACGATGTATGTCAATCGCCCATGGACAGTTCGTCAGTACGCTGGGTTTTCCACTGCAGAGGAAAGTAATGCTTTTTACCGCCGAAATCTTGCAATGGGGCAAAAAGGCCTTTCTGTTGCATTTGACTTAGCTACCCATCGTGGCTATGATTCGGACCACCCTCGTGTTGTTGGCGATGTTGGTAAAGCTGGAGTAGCGATTGACTCGATTCTTGATATGAAAACATTATTTGATGGAATTCCACTTGATCAAATGAGTGTTTCGATGACGATGAATGGTGCGGTGCTTCCAATCATGGCTTTCTATATCGTTACTGCAGAAGAGCAGGGGGTTCCTCCTGAAAAATTATCGGGAACGATTCAGAATGATATATTAAAAGAATATATGGTTCGAAACACGTATATTTACCCACCAGAAACTTCGATGAGAATTATATCTGATATTTTTGAGTACACGTCTAACAAGATGCCGAAGTTCAATAGCATTAGTATTTCTGGATATCATATGCAAGAAGCAGGTGCACCAGCAGACCTTGAGTTAGCATATACCCTTGCAGATGGGTTGGAATATGTACGAACAGGAATTAAAAAGGGGATAGACATTGATTCCTTTGCACCTCGCTTATCTTTTTTCTGGGCAATCGGCATGAATTATTTTATGGAAGTTGCAAAGATGAGAGCAGCTCGACTCATTTGGGCGCAAATGATGAAGGCCTTCAATCCGAAAAATCCAAAATCCCTTGCTTTAAGAACACATTCACAAACTTCAGGATGGAGCTTAACCGAGCAAGACCCTTACAATAATGTCACAAGAACATGTATTGAAGCATTGGCTGCCGTCTCTGGTCATACCCAATCCCTGCATACAAACGCACTGGATGAGGCGATCGCACTACCAACTGATTTTTCTGCCCGTATCGCTCGAAACACGCAATTATATTTACAAGATGAAACGGGGATTTGTAATGTAATCGATCCGTGGGGTGGCTCCTATTATGTAGAATCTTTAACCAAGGAACTTATGGACAGAGCGTGGAAGCATATTGAGGAGATTGAAGAGCTTGGTGGAATGACCAAAGCGATTGAAACAGGTCTACCAAAAATGAGAATTGAGGAGGCTTCCGCTAGACGCCAGGCAAGAATTGATTCTGGCAAAGAGACCATTATTGGTGTGAATAAATATCGATTACAAAAAGAGGACCCCATTGATATTTTAGATATTGATAATACGGCAGTTCGCTTGAAACAAATTGAGAGACTAAATGATTTAAAAGCTTCTCGTGATGACAAAAAAGTCGATGAGGCATTAGCTGCTATTACAAACGCAGTTGCAACAGGAGAAGGGAATTTGTTGGAGTTAGCGGTGAATGCGGCTAGAGTTCGTGCGACTTTAGGAGAAATTTCAAATGCAGTTGAAATAGCATCGCAAAGACATAAAGCCGTTATTCGTTCAATTAGTGGAATCTATAGCTCTGAATATTCAAATGAGGAAGAAATTATGAACGTAAAGAATATGACGGATGAGTTTTTGGAGAACGAAGGAAGACGTCCGAGAATCCTGATTGCAAAAATGGGTCAGGATGGACATGACCGGGGAGCAAAGGTAATTGCTACTGCCTTCGCGGACCTTGGTTTTGATGTGGATATCGGCCCTTTATTCCAGACACCTGCAGAAACAGCCCTACAAGCAGTGGAGAATGATGTACATGTAATTGGAATGAGCTCTCTTGCTGCGGGCCACAAAACATTGCTCCCACAGCTTATAGAAGAGCTTAGAAAACTAGGACGAGAGGATATTATTGTGATTGTTGGCGGTGTCATCCCTGCACAGGATTATGAGTACTTGAAAGAACAAGGGGCAGCTGCCATTTTTGGACCTGGTACAGTTATACCAGTCGCCGCCCAAACAGTCATCGAGGAAATTTATCATCGTTTAGGGTATGAGGAAGAGAGCAATGAATGACAAGAAAAATCGTCCGGATTGGGTGCCAGAAAACGCCTCTGATAGTTTTACAACCGAAATCGTGAAGGGAAAAGAACAAAATAGCCCTTCTGAAAGACGTAAATTTGTGAAAAAGAAAGAGCGTTCAATAGAAGAGATTGTGCATGGAATTCGAAACGGTAATCGCGCCATTCTTGCACAAGCGATTACACTTGTTGAAAGTAATGCAAAACGTCATCAAGACCAGGCTCAGGATGTTATTAATGAAATTCTACCCCATACAGGTAACTCCGTCAGGATTGGTATAACAGGAGTACCTGGAGCGGGGAAAAGTACATTCATTGAAAGCTTCGGTTCGTATTTATGTGAGCAGGGGCTTCGTGTAGCTGTTTTAGCTGTTGATCCAAGTAGCAGTATTACAGGTGGTAGTATTCTTGGGGATAAGACACGAATGGAGACACTTGCCCGAAATAAGAATGCATTTATTCGACCATCACCTTCAGGCGGGACCTTTGGTGGGGTTAATCGAAAAACAAGAGAAACAATTTTACTTTGCGAAGCAGCGGGTTTTGATGTGATTTTAGTAGAGACAATTGGTGTAGGTCAAAGTGAAGTTGTAGTAAGAAGTATGGTCGATTTTTTCCTTCTACTTGTTTTGACAGGTGCAGGAGATGAATTGCAAGGTATGAAAAAAGGGGTTATGGAGCTAGCTGATGCATTATTGATAAATAAAGCCGATGGTGACAATAGACAGAAGGCAAAGGTAGCACGCGGAGAGTACAATCGGATTCTCCACTATCTACAGCCAAGCACCAAGGGCTGGTCATCAAAGGCGTATACAGCTTCAGCACTTTATCATGAAGGTATGGAAGAAATGTGGAAAATTATCCAACGGTTTGTTGAGACAACGAAGGAATCCGGTGTTTTTACAGAACGGAGGAACTCACAAACGAAGCATTGGATAAATGCAATGATAAAAGATTATCTTGAAGCAAGCTTCTTTAATCATCCGTCGATCAAAACACAACTACCCATTTTAGAAAATATGGTTGTCCAGGGGGACTTAAATGTAACCTCGGCTGTGAAGGAATTAATTCAGCTATATGAAGTATAAAAAAAGAAGGAGAGCAAAATATTGCTTTCCTTCCATCTAGGGAGTTTAGGGGTATGATCTAGATGTATTTATAGAATACCCGAATAATGTAATTTTAAACATTCTATTGGTAATTTAATCAAAGCATTATCGTTTGTAAAAACATGTTGTAAATTGATATTATTAAAGAAGGCAAAATAATTATCTAAGTGGAGGAGTGTTATAAATGGAAATAGATTTCAATCTGTTTATGAATGATATAGTAACAACAGCTCGTAAAGAAATTGCGGAAGCTGGTTACCAAGAGTTAAAAACACCTGAAGAGGTTGAGGAAGCACTTGGCAAAAAAGGTACAACATTAGTAATGGTTAACTCAGTTTGTGGTTGTGCAGGTGGAATTGCAAGACCAGCGGCAGCCCATTCAATCCATTACGATAAGCGTCCAGATCAATTAGTGACCGTGTTTGCTGGTCAAGATAAAGCTGCAACTGAAAAAGCGAGATCCTATTTTGAAGGTTATCCGCCATCATCACCATCATTTGCATTATTAAAAGATGGTAAGGTTGTAAGAATGATTGAGCGTCACGAAATTGAAGGACATGAACCAATGGATGTAATTAATAAATTACAGGATTCCTTTGAAGAATATTGTGAAGAAGTATAAGAAGCCTTAGAGGCTTCTTTTTTTTGAGATAAATAATAAAAATATGCATAATATAGTTGATTCTTTATCGCTTTTCTACTTTAATTGTTTATATTAGTAAAGTGATTAGTGTGAATGATTCGAACGATTTTGCCGTGCAATTTATCCCCTAAAGACCATTGTATACGGAATAATAAAACGTTCGAAGCAAATAATAGAATTATTAATCAATTATTATTTTTAAAAAACATATTGTATATTTATGCAGATGTGTTAAAATACATTCTATCGAATAATTATAAGTAATGACATAGGGGGAAAACATAATGAAAAAGTTTTTACTAGTAACATTGTTTACTATTTTATCAATTGCATTTTTAGCAGCATGTGGGACAAGCGATGACAATGCAACAGGATCTGAAGAAGCAACGGAAGAAAAAAAGGTTTTAACAATGGGAACGTCAGCAGATTTCCCACCATTTGAAACAATTGATGCAGCAACAGGAGAATATGTTGGGTTTGATATTGATTTAGCAAAAGCAATTGCGGATAAACTAGGTTATGAGCTTAAAATTGAAAATATGGATTTTGGTGGACTAATAAGTGCATTACAATCAGAACGTCTTGATTTTATCATTTCAGGTATGTCAGCTACGGAAGAACGTAAGAAAAGCGTTGATTTTTCAATGGAATACCATAAATCAGGTGAAATGTTTGTAACATTAAAGGATTCTGAAATCAAAACATTAGAAGATTTAGAAGGTAAAACAGTCGGAGTTCAATTAGGTTCTATTCAAGAAGAAGGCGCTAAAAAAATCAAAGAAGAAACTTTGAAAAGTCTTGAAATCTCAGCATTAAATAAAGCGCCAGAACTAATTCAAGAGTTAAAAGCAGGAAGAATTGATGCAGTTTATTTAGATAAAACTGTTGCAGTTGGATTTATTGAAGAACTAGACCTAGCTGGATTCGACGATCCAACGGAGGCTTCACCAGGTATGGCGATTGCTTTTGCAAAAGGTGATGTGCTAGTAGATGAATTTAATAAAGTGTTAGAAGAAATGAAAGAGAACGGCGAATTAGAGAAATTACAGAAACAATGGATGGAAGAATAGGTCAAAATTTTTGGTAGAAATGAGGTGTAAGGCATGGGTTTGGATATTGACTTCTCCGGAATCCTGCCTTCAATTCCGTTTATACTAGAAGGGATCGGCATTACGGTTTCCTTTGCACTAGTATCGGCAATTTTAGGTTTAATTCTCGGGACAATTTTAGCGGTTTTTAAAATAAGCAAAGTTTCATTTTTAAAGTGGTTTGCGGACATTTACACATCTATTTTTAGAGGTACACCACTTATCCTTCAATTGGTTCTAATCTATTTTGCAGTTCCACAGCTTTTTCAATATGATATCGATAAATTTGTAGCAGGAGTTTTGGCGTTTGGACTAAATTCAGGTGCATATATTTCTGAAATCATTAGAGCAGGTATTCAGGCAGTTGATAAAGGCCAACAAGAAGCGGCAGAAGCGCTTGGGATTTCATACCGACCAATGATGATAGATATTATCCTACCACAAGCAGTCAAAAATATTTTACCAGCACTCTTAAATGAATTTATTACCTTAACGAAGGAATCTGCAATTGTAAGTACAATTGGATTATTGGATATTATGAGACGGGCTCAAGTTGTCGGAGCAAACACATTCCGCTATTTTGAACCATTATTAATTGCTGGTCTAGTATATTGGATTATCGTTACAATCCTCACATTCCTAGGCGGAAGACTTGAGAGGAGGTTGCGTCGTAGTGAGTAATGATCATATTAAAGTAGAAGGTCTTCATAAATCTTTTGGCAAGTTAAATGTGTTAAAAGGGATTACGACCGCCTTTAAACAAGGAGAGGTTGTAGCGATTATTGGTCCTTCTGGGTCTGGAAAATCCACATTTCTTAGATGTTTAAATTTACTTGAAAAACCGACACAGGGACAGATTTGGGTTGGTCAAGATGAGATTACAAATGCAAAGACGAATATTACGAAGGTTCGTGAGCATATCGGGATGGTGTTCCAGCACTTCCACTTGTTCCCACATAAGACAGTCCTTCAAAATCTCACTTATGCACCCATGAAGGTAAGAGGGCTTTCCAAGAATGATGCGGGAAATAAGGCTTTGGAATTGTTAAGCCAGGTTGGCTTATCAGAAAAGGCCAATGAATATCCAAATCGCCTTTCTGGTGGTCAAAAACAAAGGGTAGCAATCGCAAGAGCGTTAGCGATGGAGCCTGAAATCATGTTATTTGACGAGCCAACTTCAGCACTTGATCCTGAGATGGTAAAAGAGGTTCTTAATGTTATGAAAGGATTGGCTCACACAGGGATGACAATGTTAATTGTAACCCACGAAATGGGCTTTGCTCGCGAAGTAGCAGATAAGGTACTCTTTATGGATGATGGAGTCATCGTTGAAGAAACAACTCCAGATGAGTTTTTTACAAATCCAAATAGCAAACGTGCACAGGACTTCTTAGAAAAGGTTCTATAAAAAGAATGATCAACGTGATCATTCTTTTTTTCGTTCATTAAGTATAGTAAGATTAGTAAATATGTGTTGTTTTTCCTATATATAACAATATAATAAATTTATTATGGATGTTTAGGAGCCGATTTATGTTTAAAATAGGTTATCGAACGTTAAAAACAGCTATAGGTACAACGATATCTATATCCATTGCAAAACTAATAGGACTAGATAGTTTTGCATCTGCTGGAATTCTAACGATTTTATGTATTAAAGTAACAAGAAAAAAATCGCTGGAAAGTTCATGGGAGCGATTTGTTGCGTGTGTAGTTGGGATCATATTTTCGTTTATATTCTTCGAGGGTATTGGCTATCATCCATTAACAATTGGCTTATTACTACTATTTTTTATACCTACAGTAGTTATTCTAAAAGCTAAAGATGGAATCGTAACAAGTACCGTTATTATTTTACATATATTTTCAGCGGGTAATGTAACATTAAATTTAATTATTAATGAACTAGGGTTAATTATCATTGGTATTGGTGTTGCGCTACTTGTAAATCTATATATGCCAAGTGTTGACAAGCAACTTAAGGCATACCAACAAGAAATTGAAACCCTATTTGGAAATATATTAAACGAAATGGTCCATTATCTTCGGACAGGCGATAGTATTTGGGATGGCCGCGAGATAACAGCTATTGAAGAATTATTAAAAAAAGCGAAAAGCATTGCCTATAGAGATGTTGAAAATAACTTAATGAGGGATGACAATTTATATTATACGTATTTCGAAATGCGAGAAAGGCAGTTCGAGATTCTGCAAAGAATGTTACCTACTATTACTTCAATGACCCAGTCAGTGGAACAGGGGAAAATGGTTGCCGATTTTATTATGGAGGTGAGCCAGTCCATTCATCCTGGAAACACGGCTATTGTATTTTTGAAGAAACTAGAATCTATGCGTAAAGAGTTTAGAGAAATGCCACTGCCAGTAACTCGAGAGGAATTTGAAACAAGAGCTGCTCTCTTTCAATTTATAAAAGAAATGGAAGAGTATTTAATTATAAAAAGACTATTTAAGGGGTTGCCAACCTAATAGTATAATGTTTAGAGGTGACCAAAATGGTCACCTCTAACGTTGTGAAAAAACCTGCAACATTTAAAATGTTTGAATTAAAACCACATACCTACGCCTGCTAAGAGGGTAGTAATTAGCATTACTCCAATCATTAAATATACAACAATCTTTTGAGTTTTACGGGACATGTCACTTACTCCCTTCTGCTTACATACTTATTTATTACTATTTTACCTTGAAAAACCAACTTGGACAACCATTATGTATTATTCATTATAACTGAAAACACACAAATTATTATGAGTTCATGCTACAATATAGTTATTATATGAAACGCTTACAATTATTGAGCGAGCGCTCGCTTGAGGAGTGAAAACATGATAAAAAAAATAGACCATATTGGAATTGCAGTCTCATCGATTGAAAATTCCCTCCCATTTTACACAAATATTCTTAATCTCCAATTAGAAGGCATTGAAGAAGTAGAATCAGAGAATGTAAAAATTGCTTTCATTAAGATAGGGGAATCAAAGCTAGAACTATTGGAGCCTCTTTCACCAGAAAGTCCAATTGCTAAATTTATAGAAAAACGTGGCGAAGGAATTCATCACATTGCCTTAGGCGTCTCATCGATTGAAGCTCGTATACAAGATATGAAGGAAAATGGTATCCGAATGCTTTCAGATGAGTCCAAGCTTGGTGCAGGCGGTGCAAAAATTGCATTTATGCATCCGAAATCAACAGGGAGTGTCCTATATGAGCTTTGTGAGAAACCTAGCAAGGGGGAAATGAACAAATGACAGATATTTATGAAAAAATTAATGAACTTTATGATCGCCGTCGTGAAGTTGAATTAGGTGGCGGAGATGAAAAAATAGATAAACAACATGAAAAAGGAAAATTAACTGCACGAGAACGAATTGACTTATTACTTGATAAAGGCACTTTTGTAGAGTTAAATCCTTTTATTGAACACCGCAGCATAGACTTTGGCTTAGCAGATAAAAAAGGACCTGGGGATGGAGTTGTAACAGGCTACGGAAAAATCAATGGCAGACCGGTCTATTTATTTTCACAGGATTTCACGGTGTTTGGTGGAGCACTTGGAGAAATGCACGCGAAAAAAATTGCGAATGTGATGGATCTAGCTGCTAAAAATGGGGCACCTTTCATTGGTCTAAATGATTCGGGTGGCGCAAGAATTCAAGAGGGAGTCGTTTCTCTTGATGGATATGGTCACATTTTTTATAGGAATGCAATCTACTCTGGAGTTATCCCTCAAATTTCGGTGATTATGGGTCCGTGTGCCGGTGGTGCTGTGTATTCTCCTGCGATTACTGATTTTGTATTCATGGTTGAAAAGACGTCTCAAATGTTTATTACAGGGCCGAAAGTTATTGAAACCGTAACGGGTGAGAAAATTAGCTCAGAGGATTTAGGTGGAGCAAACGTACATAATTCCATAAGTGGGAACGCACATTTTTCAGGGGAAACTGAAGAAGAGGTGCTGCAGCAGGTAAGAGCTTTAGTAAGCTATCTTCCCCAAAATAATGAAGAAAAGGCCCCGATTCTACCAGTTGAGGAAAGTGATGATTACCGACCTGATTTAACAGAAATCATTCCATTCGATGCAGTCAGACCCTATGATGTTCGAAAAGTAATCAATCAAGTAGTCGATGCTGATACATTCATGGAGGTTCATAAAGATTTTGCGAAGAATATTGTTGTCGGGTTTGCAAGAGTAAAAGGGGAGGTTGTTGGTTTAGTATGTAACCAACCAAAATACATGGCAGGTGGACTTGATATTGACTCATCTGATAAAGCATCACGATTCATTCGTTTTTGTGATTCCTTCAATATCCCACTTATTACATTTGAGGATGTGACAGGGTTCTTCCCAGGGGTAAAACAAGAACATGGGGGAATTATCCGCCACGGAGCAAAGATTCTATATGCGTACTCAGAAGCAACGGTACCTAAGTTAACTGTCATTCTTAGAAAGGCATATGGAGGGGCCTATGTCGCACTAAACAGTAAATCAATTGGTGCTGATTTAGTTTTTGCATGGCCTAATGCTGAAATTGCAGTAATGGGTCCACAGGGGGCAGCTAATATTATTTTTGCACGTGAAATTAACGAAAGTGATAATCCTGAACAGACACGTGCGCAAAAGATCGAAGAATATCGTGAAAAATTTGCCAATCCATATGTAGCAGCAAGTCAAGGAATGGTTGACGATGTCATCGATCCTCGAGAAACTAGAATTAAAATCATCCAAGCCTTAGAAATGCTACGAAACAAAAAAGAAACACGCCCTAATAAGAAGCATGGGAACATTCCGTTATAATTCAACAATTTGATTTTTGGGGATAATATGATAGGCTAAAAACATTAGCTATTCTTTAACTTATTCATCTTGGAGGTACATAGTATGATTAATCAGGACAGACTTGTTAATGAGTTTTTAGAGCTTGTACAAGTAGACTCAGAAACAAAATTTGAAACAGAAATTGCAAAGGTTTTAAAAGAAAAATTCACTGCATTAGGTGTACATGTTGTAGAGGATGACACCACTAGTCAAACAGGACATGGGGCAGGGAATTTAATATGTACCCTTGAAGCCACAAAAAATGATGTAGACCCAATTTATTTTACTTCTCATATGGATACAGTTGTCCCTGGTAAAGGCATTAAACCTTCAATCAAGGATGGTTATATTGTCTCAGACGGAACAACGATTTTAGGCGCAGATGATAAAGCTGGTCTTGCTGCTATGTTTGAAGCAATTCGTGTTCTGAAGGATAATAAAATCCCACACGGTACAATTGAATTTATTATTACTGTAGGCGAGGAATCTGGTCTTGTCGGTGCTAAAGCATTAGATCGCTCGATGATTACAGCCAAATATGGATATGCGCTCGATAGTGACGGAAAAGTTGGCGATATTATTGTTGCTGCACCTACACAAGCTAAGGTAAGAGCAACAATCATCGGAAAAACAGCTCATGCAGGTGTCGCTCCTGAAAAAGGTGTTTCAGCAATTACGATGGCAGCAAAAGCCATTGCAAAAATGCCACTAGGACGTATTGATGAAGAAACGACTGCTAATATTGGGCGTTTTGAAGGGGGCACACAAACAAATATTGTTTGTGACCATGTTGAAATTTTAGCTGAAGCACGTTCTTTAGTGACAGAAAAGATGGAAGCTCAAGTTCAGAAAATGAAAGCAGCTTTTGAATCTGTTGCTGCTGATATGGGTGGCAGAGCTGAGGTAGAAATTACGGTCATGTATCCTGGATTCAAGTTTGCTGATGGCGACCATGTCGTTGAGGTTGCAAAACGAGCTGTAGCGAAAATTGGTCGTCAAAGCGCCCTCCAAAAAAGCGGTGGAGGCAGTGATGCCAACGTCATCGCAGGACATGGCATCCCTACTGTAAATCTTGCTGTAGGATATGAAGAAATTCACACAACAAATGAAAAAATGCCAGTAGAAGAACTAGTCAAAACCGCTGAACTTATTGTTGCGATTGTTGAAGAAGTTGCAAAATAAAGTACTAAAAAAGTGGGATTCTCTCTTGATTGAGGGAGTTTCACTTTTTTTATTTCCTTTCGTAAATAGGTAAAGTATGATAGATATGGGACATAGATTTTTGTTACTAGACCTGAGGTGAATGATAGATGGAAGACCAAAAAGTCGTTGTATTTTCATCAGGGAATGAGGAATTTGGCATTCCTGTTTTAAAAGTAATATCTATAGAAAGAGCTCAAAAGTTAAACGCTATTCCGCAAATGCCGACATTTTTGCTAGGTATGTTAACGATTCGTGATCAACTCATTCCGATTGTTGATGCAGGAATTATATTATTTAATAAACCAACAACCCATACAGATAAAACGAAGATTATCGTTACTCAAACAGATTCATTGTCAGTGGGGTTACTTGTCGATGATGCGATAGAAATAATGGATATCCCTCAAACTCAATTGAAACAATTGAGTTTAACCTACCAGCTTTCCCCGTACATAACAGGAGTTGCGCCCCTTGAGAATCGGATGATTACTTTACTTGACGTTGATAAACTGTTTGATAGTCTTGAAGGATTTGATATGATTGAGGATCACATTCAAAGTCACCAATAGAATAGGTGACTTTTTCTATGTTAAACTATTGTTATGGATTAATAGTAGGAAGTGTAAATCATGAAAGAAATGTATCCGAAAAATGGGAAGGTTATTTTACATGTGGACATGAATAGCTTCTACGCATCAGTCGAGGTTGCCTATGATCCTTCTTTACAGGGTAAACCTTTAGCGATTGCAGGGAATGTCGAAGAGCGTAAAGGCATTATTGTCACCTGCAGCTATGAGGCTCGTGCCTTTGGAGTGAAAACAACGATGCCTTTATGGGAGGCAAAACGAAAATGCCCAAACCTGATCGTTCGTAAACCAAACTTTGAACGCTACCGTAGAGCTTCACTGGCTATGTTTGATATCCTTCGCACATACACGGATTTAGTTGAACCAGTTTCAATTGACGAAGGCTATATGGATATTACGGGATGTTATGAAAAGGGGTCCCCGATTGAAATTGCGACTTCCATTCAAGAAACCTTACAAAAAACGCTTCTACTTCCCTGTAGCATTGGAATTGCACCAAATAAATTTCTGGCAAAAATGGCATCCGATATGAAAAAACCATTAGGAATCACTGTATTGCGGAAGCGGGATGTTCCGATCATTCTCTGGCCCTTGCCAGTTGGAGAAATGCATGGAGTAGGTTCGAAAACGGCTGAAAAATTAGCTACAATCAGTATTCATACAATTGGAGACCTTGCTAAGGGCAACGATATTCAATTAAAGCAGTTATTAGGAATTAATGGTGAGCGGATTAAGCAAAGAGCAAATGGAATTGACAACCGACTTGTTGACCCTGATGCTATATCCGAGTTCAAAAGCATCGGTAATTCGACAACATTACCATATGATTCAACAGATGAGGAAGAGCTTCTCGGTGTGATCAAAAGACTATCAAATTCTGTTGGTGCACGTATAAGAAGGAAAGATATGTTATCCAATAATGTCCAACTGATGATTCGATATGCTGATCGAAAAACGGTAACAAGAAGTCGGAAACTTGATAACCCAATTGATCAGGATGAAGAGATTTATAAAGCGGCCAAGCGCTTGTGGACAAAACATTGGAACGGGGAACCAATTCGATTATTAGGTGTCACAGCTCAGGAACTTGTGGAGAAACAAGAGGCATTTAAACAACTTGATCTTTTTTCCTATGAAAAGGAGGCGAAAAAAGAACCCTTACTTAAAGTGATTGATGAATTAAAAGGGAAATACGGGGATGAGATTGTATCAAAAGGGGTTAAAATACCTAAAGATAAAAAACCCCGAGATAATGAACATGGAACAAGTTTTGAGAAAGACTTCTTAAGCGACTAAATACAGAAGACCCCAACTCATATAGAGTCGGGGTCTCTTTTTCATCTTAGTCTTCAACTGGCCACCAGTGGAACCCGTCTTCTGCTAATAGTTCATCAGACGCCTTAGGTCCATTAGAACCAGATGGATAATTTGGAAATTCAGTTGCAATTTGGTTTTCCCAAACCTTTGAAATCGAGTCGACGTAGCGCCATGAAAGGGCCACTTCATCCCAGTGTGCAAAGTTTGTTGTATCACCCATCATACAGTCATAAATAAGCTTTTCATAAGCTTCTGGTGTGTTTATACCATCAATACAGTTATTACAATAATCAAGTTTAACAGGTAATGTCATTGTGTTTTGGCCCGGTCGTTTCGCATTTAAATAAAGTGTAATCCCTTCATCGGGCTGGATATTAATGACTAGCAGGTTAGGATTTTGTTGCTCATTATCATCTTTATAATATAAATCCATCGGAATGTCTTTGAATTGAACCACAATTTTTGTTGATTTTTCCTTCATTCTCTTACCGGTTCGGATATAGAAAGGAACGCCTGCCCATCTAAAATTGTCGATAAGAAGTTTACCTGCAACAAATGTAGCAGTATTTGATGCTGGGTCTACTTTCTCCTCTTCTCGGTAACCAGGAACCTGTTTGCCATTTAACGTACCAGCATCATATTGCCCTCTAACGAAATATTTTTTTACATCCTCTTCTTCTAATGGGCGAAGGGCACGTAATACTTTTATTTTTTCACTACGGATCTCATCGGTATTTAATTTAATTGGCGGTTCCATCGCTAATAATGCAACCATTTGAAGCATATGGTTTTGTACCATATCTCGGAGAGCGCCTGATTTTTCATAATAGCCGCCCCGATCTTCTACTCCAAGTACTTCACTTGATGTGACTTGGATATTTGATATGTAACGATTATTCCAAAGTGGTTCGAATATTGCGTTAGCAAAGCGGATGACTTCAATATTTTGGACCATTTCTTTTCCTAAATAATGGTCGATTCGGTAAATTTCATCCTCTGAGAATGCATGACGAAGCTTTTCATTCAATTGCTTTGCAGATGGCAGGTTATGTCCGAAAGGTTTTTCAATTACAAGTCTTGTATAACCTTCTGTTTCCGTTAATTCTTCAGCTTTAATGTTGACAGCTATTGTTCCAAAAAACTCTGGAGCCATTGCTAAATAAAAGATTCTATTACCTTCTGTTTTGTAAGTTGAATCTAGTTTTTCAGCTAGTTCCTTTAATTCTTTATAAGAAGCACGATCATTTACATTGAACGGAAGGTAGTAAAAGTGTTTTGAGAACTTCTCGATATCCTCACGATCTTCCTCAAATCTTCCCGATACAGAATTTCTTACGTTTTGTTGGAATTCTTCATTCTCTAAAGGGCGTCTTGCCACCCCGATAACCGCGAAATTTTCAGAGAGTTTTCCTTTTGTATAAAGGTTATATATAGAAGGGTAAAGCTTTCGATTTGCCAAATCACCTGTTGCTCCAAAAATAACCACGATTGATTTTGGTGCTGTATTTGTCATATTAATCCCCCACTTCTTAAGGCTTTAGTGATATTTATTTAATGTATACTTTTTTGTTTAGTAAATCAACTAATTCGTATGAATTTTTCAAACTCCTTTTAAAAGTATGCCTTAACAAGGAATGGATATTCGAAAACGATTGTAAGTAATGGTTGGAGTGGCTTATCTAGAGAACAAATGGCAGAATATGATATAGTAAGTAATGGAATATAATCGAAAGCTAAACATAAAAATTTTAAAATTATTTGGAGGATTTCTGAGTGGAAGTCGTATTTTTAGGAACAGGTGCAGGGGTACCCGCGAAAGAGCGGAATGTCACTTCAATAGCTTTACAATTGCTTGATGAACGTAGGGCCACCTGGTTGTTTGATTGTGGAGAGGCAACACAACATCAAATATTACATACATCCATAAAGCCAGGGAAAATAGAAAAAATTTTCATCACTCATTTGCATGGTGACCATATATTTGGTTTGCCTGGATTATTAGGAAGTCGCTCTTTTCAAGGAGGAGAGTCCTTATTAACCATTTATGGTCCTAAGGGAATAAGAGCTTTTATTGAAACTTCGATAAAGGTAAGTACCACACATATTCGATATCCGCTTGAAATCGTTGAAATTGAAGAAGGTGTCGTCTTTGAGGATGAACAATTTTGTGTGACTGCAAAAGAATTAGAGCATGGGATTCAATCCTTTGGGTATCGAATTGTAGAAAAAGACCTCCCAGGAACATTGCTTGTGGATAAGCTATCAAAAGAAGGAATTAAACCTGGGCCTATTTATCAAAAAATTAAAGAAGGACAAACAGTGATCCTTGAGGATGGACGTCAGATTAATGGAGAGGAATATATTGGTCCACCTAAAAAGGGACGTACAGTGACCATTTTAGGTGATACCCGTTATATTAAGGAGAGTATTGAACTCGCCAAGGATGCAGATATACTCATCCATGAAGCAACTTTTAGTTCAAATGAAGCCGATTTAGCTCATGATTATTTTCACTCTACCACAACTCAAGCGGCCAATGTTGCCCAAAAAGCGGGGGTCAAACAATTAATACTTACGCATATTAGCTCTAGATATCAAGGCGATGATAGTCAGAGGCTACTTGAGGAAGCACAGCAAGTGTTTAAGCCGACTTATTTGGCAGAGGATTTCTCAAGATACGATGTGAAATCAAACCAAACGAAAAATAAAGACAACTAGTTTGGAGGAACATAACAATGAATACAGTTATTGAAACAATAATGAATCACCGTTCGATTCGTAAATTTGAAGAAAAATTATTATCAGATGAACAAGTTCGTACGATTGTTGAGAGTGCCCAAGCGGCTTCAACATCTAGTTTTATCCAAGCCTATTCCATAATTGGTGTAAAAGATTCAGATATAAAGAAGAAGCTCGCAGAAATCGTCGGTAACCAAGCCTATGTTGCCGAAAATGGACATTTCTTTGTGTTTTGTGGAGATCTTCATCGTCACCAGGTTATTAGCCAAATGGAGGAAAAGGACTTATCGACTTCATTGGAGAGTACTGAGAAATTTATGGTTGCAACAATAGATGCTACCTTGGCTGCTCAAAATGCAGTACTCGCAGCAGAATCAATGGGCTTGGGTGCTTGCTATATTGGCGGGCTGCGTAATAATCTTGATGAGGTTTGCAAGCTCCTACATATCCCTAAATTTGTGATTCCTCTTTTCGGAATTGCGGTAGGCTACCCAGCTCAAATGCCTGATAAAAAACCTCGTCTTCCATTCGAGCATATTTATCATGAAGATGAATATAAGCAGGATGAAGACTTATTCAAACAAGAGTTGGTTACCTACAATCAAACTATTTCCGACTATTATCAAGCCCGTACAAATGGGAAACGCTCAGATACATGGACGGGGCAGATGGCAAACATGCTTGAAAATCCGAAGCGGATGTATATGAAGGATTTTGTTAAAGGACAAGGGTTCAATCAAAAGTAAACCTAGGATAGAAAGGAGTCGGAATCCATGGATATCAAAATAAAACATAAATTGATAAAAGAAATGTGTGGAACCGTCTCCTTTAAAAGAGGGGACGCTTTTTATCGAACAAACAAGGTTCTATTAACTGAATACAGATCAAATAAATGTAAAGCCATTGTTAAAGGAGCAGAAGACTTTCACGTAACAATTGAAAAAAATAGACAAGGAAAATTAGAGACTACATGCAGTTGTCCATCCCTTGCCAATTTCGATAAGGAATGTCAGCATGTAGCTGCCGTTTTGATTGCGATTCATGAACAGCAAAATCAAGAGCCATTAGCTTTTGATGAAATTCAAACTTCTACTAACGAAAAATTAACGAATGATTTCATAACATTATTTACAAATCGGCCGTTACGTTCAAGTGGCCATCAGCTTCATTTTGAAAAAAGAGAAGTACTCAATGTTCGATTCACATGTAAACCCGTTAAGGTTTCGAATGAGCAAATCTTAATTGGATTGGAAATTGGAATTGAACAGATGGGGGTACATGATATTCGTAGGTTTCTTGAGGATATTAAACAAGGAAAGCCTAGTACAATATCCGAACAATTTTTATATGATCCAAATCTCCATTGTTTTTTATATGAAGTAGATACCCTACTACACCAATTGATTAAAGTTACTGAGGATGAAAAAATTTATATTGAAGTTAACTCATTAGACGATCTGGAAACTCGTGAAATACTGTTAATTCCGCCATCTTCTTGGAAAGTTCTCGTACCTTTATTCTCGAAATGCCCATCCGTTTATCTTGAAAACAATGGCTATACGTATGAAGGCCTTCAAATCGAAGAGGAGCCACCACCACTGCATTTTTCATTTGAAGAAGGGGAAGAAAGTGACTATCAATTAACCATTCAAGGGTTTAACAGAATGATTATTTTAAAATCCTATCCTATTGTGTTAAGTGATGGACGACTCTATCAAATATCGGAACAAGATTGTGACCGCTTGTTTGAACTAAAAAACATGCTTGTAAATCCAGGTTCTAATCATATTCCAATTCCAAAGGAACAAACTCAATTTTTTCTAAAAAAAATCGTACCAAGCTTGAAAAAAATTGGTGTCGTTCACATGTCTCAAGACATCTCCAAAGAATTTATGAAAACGCCACTTGTCGCTAAGCTTTACTTGGATCGCCTTCGTAACAAACTGCTGGCAGGGCTTGAGTTTCACTATGAAAATACCATCATCCAACCACTTGAGAACCGGGATATTCCAACAGGACCAATGGTAATTAGGGATATCGAAAAAGAGGATGAAATTTTAAGGATTATGGATGATAGCGGTCTTTCGAAGACGGAGGGTGGGTACTACTTGCATAATGAGGAACTTGAGTATGAGTTTTTGTATCATATCGTTCCAAAGCTGCAACCTCACTGTCAGATTTATGCTACAACTGCTATTCGAAATCGCATTCTACCTAAAAGTGAACATCCGAAAATAAGGGTAAAAATAAAAAAAGAACGTACAAATTGGCTTGAGTTTAAATTTGAGATGAAGGGCATTGCCGAACAGGAAATTCGCGAAATTTTAGGTGCTCTTGAGGAAAAACGAAAATATTACCGCTTGAAAAATGGTTCATTGCTCTCACTTGAAACGCGGGAGATGGAGGAAATTCAGCGATTTTTAAAGGCTGTTCCAATTCAGGACGATGATTTCGAATCAACCTTAAACATGCCAATGCTTGAGGCTCTACCCATTTTGGATTCGTTCGATGACAATGAAATCTATACAGCTGAGGAATCATTCCGCCAATTTCTTGATTCAATTCGAAATCCTAGTAACTTGAGGATTGAAGTTCCACACCATTTAGATACGATTTTACGAGATTATCAAAAACAAGGCTTTAAATGGTTGAAGACTCTCGCAAGTTATGGATTCGGTGGTGTACTTGCTGATGATATGGGGCTTGGTAAAACAGTACAGAGTATTGCATTTATTGTTTCTGAGCTTCAAATGATTCGTGATAATAAGCACCCAGTTCTCATTGTTTGCCCATCATCGTTAACATACAACTGGCTCCATGAAATCTTGAAATTTGCTCCTGAACTTCAAGCAATTGTAATTGATGGCAATAAAGCTGAGCGAAGAGCACTGCAACAAGAAAGTGAAGGTATGGATGTTCTTATCACATCCTATCCTTTATTGAGACGTGATAGTAAATGGTATGAGTCTATTAACTTCCATACCGTATTCTTCGATGAGGCTCAAGCCTTTAAAAATCCAGTTACCCAAACTGCCAGAGCTGTAAAAAAATTAAAAGCAGATCATCGTTTTGGATTAACCGGAACACCAGTTGAAAATTCAATTGAAGAGCTTTGGTCCATTTACTATGTTGTTTTTCCACAGCTATTTAAGGGGTTAAAGGAATATAGTCATCTTTCAAGGAAAGATATCGCAAGAAAGGTTCGCCCATTTTTACTTCGCCGTGTGAAAGAAGACGTTCTTGCGGAACTGCCGGAGAAAGTTGAAATTCTCGAATCATCAGAGCTTCTACCAGAACAAAAGAAACTTTATGCTGCCTATTTAGCGAAGCTACGTCATGATACATTAAAGCATCTTGATAAAGACACTATACGAAAGAACCGGATACGAATCCTTGCTGGAATCACAAGACTTAGACAAATTTGTTGCCATCCTGCTTTATTTGTTGATGGTTATAAGGGAAGTTCGGCGAAATTTGAGCAACTTTTACAAATCATTGAGGAATCAAAACTTTCTGGAAGGAGAGTTCTGATTTTCTCACAATTTACGAAAATGCTTGGACTGATTGGAAGGGAATTGTCTAGTAGGGGGCATACTTTTTTCTATCTTGATGGACAAACACCTACAGACGAACGAGTGGAATTATGCCAACGATTTAATGTTGGAGAACAAGAACTCTTTTTAATTTCTTTAAAAGCAGGAGGTACGGGTCTAAATCTGACAGGTGCGGATACTGTCATTTTATATGACCTTTGGTGGAATCCAGCTGTCGAGGAACAGGCTGCTGACCGTGCCCACCGAATCGGTCAGAAAAAGGTAGTCCAGGTGATAAAGCTTTTTGCACGGGGCACAATCGAGGAAAAGATGAATGAATTGCAGGAGAAAAAGCGTGACCTCATTTCGGATATTATTGATTCTGAGGAAAAAACGACATTGACAGAAGAAGATATCCGGGAACTTCTCATGATATAAGAAATCGACAAGGCAAAGGCACTTGTCGATTTTTTTAGCTGGTTATTAAAGCCAACCGCGTTCGTATTGTTTTGGACTATCAATTGAAACACCAAGCTCTTTAGCAGCCGTTCTTGGCCAATAAGGGTCACGTAGTAATTCTCGAGCAATAAATATTAAATCAGCCCGATTGTTTTTTAAAATCTCCTCAGCTTGAACAGCTTTGGTAATCAACCCAACTGCACCAGTAGGGATACTGGCTTCATTGCGAATTTTATCTGCAAAACTAACCTGATAGCCTGGATATGTATCAATTTTTGCGGGTACAACAGCACCAGAACTGACATCGATTAGATCTACACCTTGGTCTTTCATCTGTTTTGCATATTGCACATAATCGGCAGGAGTCAAACCACCTTCCGTGTAATCATTTGCTGACACTCGAACAAATAGTGGACCATCCCATACTTCTTTAATAGCTTCGATTACCTCTTCTAGGAAGCGGTAGCGATTTTGGGGACTCCCGCCATATTCATCTTCACGTTTATTTGAAAGTGGAGACAAAAACTCGTTTATTAAATAGCCGTGTGCCCCATGGATTTCAATAATATCAAAGCCAACTTCTTTTGCACGTCTTGCTCCTGCCTTAAATGCAGCAATGGTTTCCTTTATTTCATGACTTGTTAATTCCTTTGGTGTTTTGTAGCTTTCATTAAATGCAATGGCAGAAGGAGCAACGATATCTCCTGTAACTGTTGCTTTTCGTCCGGCATGGGCAATTTGAATGGATGTTTTTGAGCCATATGCTTTAATCATTTCAACTAGCTTTTTTAATCCTGGCACATGATCGTCGCTCCAAATACCTAAATCCTGTGGCGAGATTCTTCCTTGCGGGGTTACTGCGGTTGCCTCTACCATGATTAGCCCTACCTGACCAACAGCACGGCTAACATAATGGGTATAATGCCAATCCTGTAGCATCCCATCCTCATTGTGACTGGAATACATACACATCGGTGACATAACAATTCTATTTTTTAAGGTAACATTTTTAATTGTATAGGGTGAGAATAATGCTGATTCCATGTGATTTAAGCCTCCTATGTATTTCGTAATACTAAATATTATATCATTTTAGTTATACATATTAAAAAAATAAGCATCGACTTTATCTGTCGATGCCTTTCTTTATTTAACAGGGGCTTCAGCTAATTTCTTTCCTGTTTCTTTACTTATGAGTGCCACTTTTGTTGGCACGTATTTTTGATTTTGCTTATCAAAATTATATCTTGTTTCGAAATAAGCAATTACGTCATAGTGGGCAATTCCAGAAACAGCCTGAATTGCGACAATTTCTTGCGGCTTCATTTTGGTTAATTTATCGAAACGATATCCCGAAGCTGGGTCCACCCATGTCTCCATTTCTTGTAGTCGATTCTGTAGTTCCTTTTTATCAGGAAAATCCCGGTAGCGCTCTTCTGATAATGGTATGACTGCTTCCAAGCTAGTTTGCTTATCAATAAATTCGACTTGATAATCGCCCTTGTATTTAATTGAAAAACGCTTTTTTGCTTCGTCAAACCATCCTGAAGTATTGGGGTCAGTAAAGATTTCCTCCACTTTTTCACCTGTATAGCTTAGGACAGTTAAACCAGTGATACCTCCACTTCCGATAGAACGAAAATAGAGGAGAATATCCTGTTTCCCGTTTTGAATGACATCTGCAAACTGCATTTCAGCCAGCTGATATAAATCCTGTTTATTATGATAGGTTCCTACTTGGTCCCCATTGATTTTTAAAGACCATTCATTCGCAAGGTTATATTGATTTTTTCGTGCGTAAAGCTCAATGATGTCCTTTTTACCATCACCGTCTATATCAACATACTCTTTTTGAACAATTGTAAAAGGGCCATATTCAACATCATTTTGCCCGGCAAGAGTTACACTGTGAAAGCCACTAAGAAGGCCTAAGAATAATAAAAAACGTACCAATTTCACAAAATCACCTCTTTGGTAGGATAACCAAAAATTGAGAGGGATATAGGTGAAATGCCTTATTTTGTGTAAAAGTTTTCTGTGTAATAGGGGTGAGACTCCGTATTAAAGGCGACTCCCACACCTAAATATTTATATTCTTTTTTTAAAATATTTTCTCGATGTCCCATTGAGTTCATTAAACCTTCATGGGCAAAAATACTGCTAAATTGCCCATAAGCGAGATTTTCACCAGCAATGGTAAATAAAATTTCATCCTCAATCATTCGATCAAACGGAGACTGTCCTTGTAAATTAGTGTGGCTAAAATAATCGTTTTGCGCCATATCTAAGCTATGCTTTCGAGCCGTTTCCTTCACATGATCATCCCAAGTTAGAACCCCTAGTCCATGATTTACTCTAGATGCATTTGTTAGGTCAAATAATTGATATTCAAACCCTTCTTTCAACTGCTCACTTGCATCGGTGTAAAAATCGGCTCTTTTTTGCTCTAGAGCGTCTGAAACAATTTGAATCGAGGTCACCGTGTTATTCTGATGTTTATCATAAAAAAGGGTGACATAGGTGTTATCTATATGGAACACATCATAGTCCCGGTCCTGCTGAAATTCATAATAGACAAATCCTTTTTGAATTCGCGTCATTGGTTCACCAAGTAGATTAAGTGCTTCTTGTTTTGGGGTTCCATACTTGATTCCTTTTGTTGATGAGATAAGGTCCTGATTTGTGTATAAACCTACAACTTTATTCTCCGAGTCAAAAGCCACCAACATAAAATTGTGATAGTCTTCATGATACGTATACCAGTTCGTTCCATATTCATTTAAAGACACCCGTTTTGGATCCCCAAGTTTCGCTTCTACTGTCTGTTTACTTTCCCCAAGCTCGATATTATGAATGGAAAAGGCCTGCTCACTTGGTGCGTTTAATTCTGGTTTCTCCACTTCATTTTTGTCGATAATCGAATTCTCTGGTGCTTTTTCTTCAAAGGTTTGCAGTAATGTTTCGATATATTGTATACCTTCGTTGAGTTTGTTTTTTATATTTGCGAGTTCTTCAGATTCAGATACTTTGTCAATTTCAGTTGTAATAGTATCTAAAACTGATTGATTATCAGTTTTTGCAGCTAGTTTATCTATTACTGTCCAACCGGCGTATAGGAAAAATAAGAAAGATATAAATAGAAGGATTCTCCTCATAAGTCAACCTCCAATCCCTAAGATTCATTCTATCCAATTTTTTTCGAAACGATAAGGGATTTAAGATGAAAAAGGAAAAAGGGGACTATTGCCCCTTAAGCTGAAGTATTATTTTTTCCAATCCATGTAAAATAAAGCAAAATGGATATTAGCACAGATATTGCAGAGGCGATGTAGATTGATTGGTATCCTAATAAATAAGCGATTTGACCAAAGGCAATCGCACCAATCCCCACTCCTAAATCAAAAGAAGAAAAAAAGGTTGCGTTCGCCATCCCTTTTCGATTGTCTGGGGCCGTTTGTACAGCCCATGCTTGTAAGGCAGGCTGCAATGCACCGAAACCTAAACCGTAAATAAAAGCTGCTATGTAAAGGACAAGACTACTAGGTAACCAGGCTAATAGCAACATAGCTAATACAATCGAAAAAGCACCAGGTGCAAACACGGCTCGATGTCCCTTCAAATCATAAAGGCGTCCTGCAAAGGTTCGGGAAATCATTAGAGCGACTGCAAACAAAAGAAAATACCATTCAATCCCGGATATTCCCTTTTGTACAGTATATAAAGGTAAAAAGGCTGCAATTCCTCCAAATGAAACAGTTATAAAGAATAATAGAATCGAAGGAGGGAGTGCTGTTTCTTCATAAAAATCCCATTTTCTGGGTTTTTCTTTTACTGGTTCGATTTTTTTATAGTGGATTCTAGATGATAGGATGAGTGCGACTAAACCTAAAATGGCGCAAATGGAAAAGAGTTTTGTATAGGATATTGTACCAGCAAGTGTAAGGCCTAACGAAGGACCAAAAGCTAGTGCGATATTTCCGAATAGACCAAAATAGCCCATTCCTTCACCACGTCTTTTGGCAGGGATTAAGTCTGTTGCGATGGTTCCCGAAGCCGTTGTTGAAAAGCCCCAGCCAATTCCTTGAACCATTCGAAACAAAAATAAAAAGAGTAAACTTGAAATGATTCCGTAGGTGCCAACAGATAGGACGAAAATGGCAAGCCCAAGTAAATATACGAAGCGTCGTCCTCTTATTTCTAATTGATGGCCAGCGAAGGGTCTGATTAACAGTGCGGAAAAGGTAAAAATGCCAACGACTAATCCAATGAGCTGTTCATTACCTCCAAGATGTTCTACAAATAGTGGGATTGTCGGCAAAGTCATCTGAAAGCCGAGAAATATAAAGAAGTTTGATATGCAGATAAGGGTAAAATCACGGGTCCAAATTTTTTCTGTAGTGGTACTTAGTTGTGGTGATGTTTCTTTAATAAGCGGTGCACTCATAGAATCTCCCCATCATGATTTATTTCGGTACTCTAAATAATAGTATATCAAAAATGTCAGTAAAATCCTACCAATGTTAAATCACTTTTTCTGGATTGGTAAGATCCTACTGACTTCGATATCATACATCTAATTCTTTTCTGAAACAGATTGGAGCATCGCTTCTCCAAGTTCGGCAGAGCGAGCGGTAGCACGCTTTATGCAAGACACCATTGCTTGTTGGTAGTTAAATTGCTCCAATACCTTTATACCTGCTTCGGTTGTACCGCCTGGACTTGTTACTTCTTTTCGCAAAGTAGCAGGTGGCTTTGGTGAACTTTTTAGCATTTCCGCTGCACCAATAATCGTTTGAAGGATTAATTCCTTGGCAATTCCTTTTTCAAGACCGATATCGTCAGCTGCTTTTTCCATTGCTTCGACTAAATAATATACATATGCAGGACCACTTCCTGAAAGACCTGTGACCGCATGAAGGTCTTTTTCTGCGACTGTTGTGACAATGCCAATTGTTTCAAATAATTGACGTGCAATGAGTAAATGGTCTTCGTTTGCGTACATTCCTACAGATAATGCAGTAGCAGATTTTCCAATGGTTGCAGATGTATTTGGCATAGCACGGACTACAGCAACTTCTTTGTTTAGTAAGTCGGTGATGGTTGTAGTCGATACTCCTGCTAACACAGAGATGATGAGTTGGTTTTCATTGACGTGATCCTTAATTGCTAAAACAGCTTCTGCAACGTCCTTAGGCTTTATCGCTAGGAGGATGACTCCAGCATTTTCAATTGTTTCTTGTTTGTTTTGACTTATGGTTACACCATATTCTTTGTTTAGACCTTCTAATCGTTCATAATTGGAGCGATTCATTACAGAAATTTGATTGGGCAAGAAGAGCTCCTTTTGTAGCATTCCAGAAATCATTGCCTCAGCCATTGAGCCGGCTCCAACAAACACGATATTTTGTCTCATTTCCATAACTATCCCTCCGTAATAAAATAAAAAGACCTACTCCATCCTTGTTAAAGGACGGAATAGGTCTGCTATCCGCGGTACCACCTTACTTAACATCTTGAAAAAGCTAATTTTTTGATGTTCCACTCGAACCCGTATCGTGGGAAGCCGGTTAGGTTTTCCTAACAGCTCATAGGTAGGTTCAATCAAGAAGCGGGCTACGAGATCTTTCAGCCGATGGATCTCACTCTCTTATTGCCATTACATGATTTACTAGTCCTAATCATTGCTCTACGAAATTTATATTAATGGTCATTATGCACTGATTTTATCTGGATGTCAATACCTTCTTTTTGTAAAACGAGCCCAATTACAGTTACATAATAGAGAAGTTATTCGAATATAATGACAAAATAAGATGAAAAAGGTAAACTAAAAATGGATAAATGTAACGATACTTTATTGATATAGTACAAAGGAGATTTCTTATCTATGAATAAACTTACCACGACCAAGGATGTTTTTAAAATAACCCTGCCAACACCTTTTGCTGTCGGAGATGTAAATGTGTATGTTGTGAAGGGAGAAGCTTTAACATTAATAGATGCTGGTGCAAAAACGGAGGAAGCGTGGCAATCCTTTAATGAGCAGCTTGCTCAGTTAGGCTATACACCATCCGATATTGACCAAATTGTAATCACTCATCATCACCCGGACCATGTAGGGCTTCTAGATTATTTTAATAAGGATATCCCAATTTTAGGTCACCAAAAAAACCAACCATGGATAAGTCAGGATAAGCAATTTTTTGTAGAGAATGAGCCGTTTTATAATGAACTATTTCTTCAATTAGGTCTTGATCCCGCATTTATCAACTTAGTTGATATGGATGAAGAACTTGAATATTCTTGTCGTAGATCACTTACAAAATCGATAGGAGAAGGAGATATCATCGATGGTATGACAGGTTTTAAGGTGTTAGAAACGCCCGGACACGCACAAAGCCATATTGTTTTGTACCGTGAAGAGGATGGAATGCTTATTGCAGGAGATACTCTCTTAGCTAAAATCTCACCAAATCCATTGCTTGAACCACCGCAATTTGGTGAAACAGCTAGACCGAGACCATTAGTCCAGTACAATAATTCTTTACGTAAACTTCTAACACTTGACATGTCAAAGGTTGTAACGGGTCATGGAGCCGATATTATGAACCCTCATGAGCTTATTCAAGAGAGATTTGTCTCACAAAAAGAGCGGGCATATCACGTTCTTCAAATGATTAAGAAAAAGCCAATGACTGCCTTTGAGGTATGTACTAAGTTATTCCCAAAAGTATACTTAAAGCAACCTCTCTTTACGGTATCTGAAACAGTTGGACAGCTTGACTTCCTTGAAGAAATAGGTGAAATTAAGATAGAAGTCGTGAACGGACAACATATCTATCACGCCAATTAACTTTATTCAGTAGAACTCCCCAACAAGTGGTTAGTTAAATACTTGTATTAGTATATTATATGAGTAGGTAGTCTTAACGTTGACTGAATAAAGTTAAGCCTCCGGCGGATGCCACGATTTTTTAAATGAAATTTTTCGAGCAGTAAGATCAAAGACTAAATACGCCACTTCTTGTGGCAACGTCTTTATGACCCACTTCCTGTGGGCCTAAAAATCGGGCGCAAATACGCCGAGGCGCATTTGATTAATTTTGAGGTGAAAAAGGCCGAATGAATTCAAGACTTAAAGGAAAGAAAATTGTTATTACTGGGGCTTCGAGCGGGATTGGCGAAAAAATTGCCTACCTTGTTGCAGAGCAAGGAGCATATCCAATCCTCTTAGCCAGAAGCTATGATCAGTTAGAAAAAATTGCTCAAAACATTCAAGAAAAATACAGTATCGACTGCTTATTTTATAAGCTCGATGTTCGTGATACAGAAAACGTAAAAGATGTATTTGAGGACATATTACGCAATGTAAACACGATTGATGTACTTGTTAATAATGCTGGGTTTGGTGTGTTTGCAAATGTTGTGGATGCACAAATAGAGCAGATGAAGGCAATGTTTGAAGTTAATGTATTTGGACTCATTTCATGTACAAAGATGGTTCTACCTGCAATGATCCAGCAAAACTCAGGCCATATTATTAATATCGCATCACAGGCCGGAAAAATCGCGACACCAAAATCAAGTGTGTATTCGGCTTCAAAACATGCGGTACTTGGGTTTACGAATAGCCTTCGGATGGAGCTTTCAAGCACAAATATCCATGTAACAGCTGTAAATCCAGGACCGATTCGGACACGTTTTTTTGACATTGCTGATGAGTCTGGTACATATGCGAAAAATGTAAATCGGTTTATGCTTGATCCCGATTTCGTCGCTTCTAAAATTGTAAATGCCATGCTAACCCCTAAACGCGAAATTAATCTGCCAGGTTGGATGAATGCGGGCAGTGTATTTTATACCTTGTTTCCTCGACTCGTTGAAAAAGTAGGGGGAAAGGCATTTTTTAAAAAATAATAGTACCATCAATACTCCTTTTTTAAGGGGTATTTTTTATCTATTTATTAAAATCGACCATGTGTACTATTTGTAACCCGATAAATGGTAACCGCAAAGGAGCTAATCGGTATACCATCAAACCGCAAAACGATAAATGGTATCCGCAAAGGAGCTAATCGGTATACCACCACATCGCAAAACGATAAATGGTATCCCGCAAAGGGGCTAATCGATATACCATCACACCGCAAAACAATAAATAGTATCCCGCAACAGGGCTAATCGGTATACCACCACATCGCAAAACGATAAATGGTATCCCGCAAAGGAGCTAATCGGTATATCACCACACAGCAAAACGATAAATGGTATCCCGCAAAGGAGCTAATCGGTATACCATTGCATCGCAAAACGACAAATGATATACCGCAAAGGGGCTAATCGATATACCATCACCTCGTAAAACGATAAATGGTATACCGCAAAGGAGCTAATCGATATATCACCACACCGCAAAACGATAAATGATATTCCGCAAATAAAAAGAGTTCATAAGGTCACTTGATTTTTAGGAGTTTATTCCTTGACGTTTAATTTAGATAATGAGTAAATTACATTAAACACATTGAGTTACTATGTTTTAATTTAATTCTTGAGGGAGAGGATTACATGTCACAAAATGACCAGACATTTAGCTGTGCGATTCCTGTTGAATCGAACAATGATACATCAAAAAAACCAGTAGAAATAAAAGCCGATGGCTCTTTTAATCGTCAAACGAATCGCTTTACTGCACCTTTCGGAAATCAGCTTGGTGAATTACCCGTTGAGTCTGGCCGCTACCGCTTACTTTGGTCAGCCGCATGTCCATGGGCACATCGCGCTGTGATTGTGCGTAAAATTCTTGGATTAGAAAACGCGATTAGCTTAGGGAAAGTAAGTCCAATGAGACCAAGAATCGAGCGTGTAGATTGGGAATTTTCCTTAGATGACAATGGAGTTGACCCTGTTCTTAGTGTTCAGTATGTGAGCGAGGTCTATAAGAATGCGGACCCTAATTATACGGGTAGACCGACTGTACCAGTCATGGTTGATCTTGAAACCAAACAGGCTGTGAATAATGATTATTTTAAGCTTACCAACTATTTTGAAACGGTTTGGGCTCCTTTCCACAAGGAAAATGCTCCAGATTTATATCCGAGTGGATTACGTCAAGAAATCGATGCATTGAACGATGTCATTTTTCATGATGTAAATAATGGCGTGTACAAATGTGGATTCGCTCATTCTCAGGAGGCTTATGAGCATGCCTATGATCAATTGTTTGCTAGATTAGATGAGTTAGAGGAGCGTTTGTCCAAGCAACGTTTCTTATTTGGGGATTTTATCACGGATTCGGATGTCCGATTATACACCACTTTGGTTCGTTTTGATGCTGCTTATTATTCGGCTTTTCGCACTAACCGTAATTTAATTCGTGAGTTTCCTAATCTATGGGGCTATGCCCGCGATTTGTTTCAGACACCTGGTTTCGGTGAAACGACTGATTTTGATGCCATTAAGCGTCATTACCACCTATCCATCACCATTGACCCTACAAAAGGAGAAGTCAATATCCTTCCTAAAGGACCAGATGAATCGGTATGGCTTTCCGAACATAACCGTGAAAAATTGAGCAATAAAAAAGAAAAATTTTTGATAAAAGGGTAGGTGAAAATGGAACATGAAAATTCGTGATGCTAAACTCGATGAATTGGATTCCATTCGAGAGCAACGAGTTGCCGCTTATCGTGAGCATTCCAAGGCAATTCCAGCTGCTCATTGGCGAGCTCTTAAGCAGGCAATTTCTTCTGAGGCTGACCGCCTTTACGGTTCTGAGCTTATTGTATGTGAGCTTAATGAAAAAATTGTCGGGAGTGTAGTCTTGTTTCCTGCTAAAACAGACGCATACGAAGGTCAGTTAGAGGAGTTGGATTATCCTGAAATTCGAATGCTAGCAGTAAATCCTGAGGCTCGTGGAAAGGGTGTAGCTTCAGCTTTGATTGATGAATGCATAAATCGTTCCAAAGCGAAAAAGCACCAGTATATTGGATTACATACCGGTGAATTCATGAAACAGGCGATTCGGCTATATACAAAGCACGGCTTCGAGCGATTACCACAATATGATTTTGAGCCTGCAAATGATGGGATTATCGTCAAAGCGTTTCGATTGACCATATAAGACAAAAAAACCAATTCGCTACTCTAAGCGTGTTGGTTTTTTTATGTTCTTCTGTATTCGATGTAAACACCATTTTAAATTCTTCTTAAAATTTCCATTGAAATCGAACGTATATTCTCCTATTATTAAGAATACAATACGAACATATATTCTTTTTGGAGATGATGTTAAATGGTGGATTACAGCCAGTTGCCCGTTCAAAAGATTTTGTGCGTGGATATAAAAAGCTTCTATGCAAGCTGTGCTGCAGTTTTATTAGGTCTTGATCCCCTCGAGTGTTATTTAGCCGTTGTTGGAGATACGGAGCGCCAGGGAAGTATTGTGCTTGCTGCTTCACCAAAGCTAAAGAAGGAATTTGGGATCAAAACAGGATCAAGACTTTTTGAAATCCCTAAGGATCCACGAATTAAAATTGTAAATCCAAAAATGGCCATGTATTTACGAATTTCAACGGAAATTACGAGACTTTTTAACCGGTATGTACCTAAAAGTGCGATCCATGTGTATAGCGTAGATGAAAGCTTTATAAAGATTGATGGGACTGAAAAATTATGGGGAGACGCAACAACGATTGCACGTAAAATCAAGCAGGAAATCGAGGCCGAATATGGGCTTGCTTGTGCCATTGGTATTGGTCCTAATATGTTGATGTCAAAGCTCTGCTTAGATTTAGAGGCCAAGAAAAAGGGAATTGCAGAATGGACCTATGATGATATCCCAGAAAAACTATGGACAGTCTCGCCGCTAAGAGAAATGTGGGGGATTGGGGGTAGAGTTGAGCGAACCTTAAATGGGATGGGGATTACAACGGTTGGGCAGCTTGCCCATTATCCACTTGAACTACTTGAGAAAAAATTCGGAGTCATGGGAAATCAGCTGTATTACCATGCTTGGGGTGTGGATTTATCAGAAATTGGTGCACCCATTATACAGGGACAGATCAGTTTTGGGAAAAGTCAAATTCTTATGCGTGATTATCCAGATCCGGAAGAAGTCAAACATGTCATTCTTGAAATGTGCGAAGAGGTAGCGAGGCGTGCACGAAGACATAAAAAAGCAGGGAGAACAATTAGCCTCGGTATTCATTATAGCCGTGATGAGTTTGGCGGAGGATTTTATCGTTCGAAAACCATTGATACTCCGACAAATATCACAATGGAGATGTACCGCGTTTGTCTTGAGTTATTTGAGAAATTTTATGCACAGAAGACAGTCCGTAAAATCTCAATTGCACTTTCTAATATTGAAGATGACACACAAATGCAATTGGATTTGTTTTATCTCAACCGAGTCAAGCAGCATAAGCTTGGTTATGTGATGGATGGTATTCGTGGGAAATACGGTTCCGATGCAATCCTGCGTGCAGTATCCTACACAAATGCCGGAACATCAAGACACCGTAGTAAGCTAGTCGGTGGACATAAGGCGGAATAGAAACCAAAAGCGCAAGCACCAGAAAGAGGAACATCGACTAAAAACCGCCACGTCCTGTGGCAAACGTCGATGTCAGCACATCCTGTGCAAGTCCGACAAGCGCTGGAACCCCGACGAGGAGGCTGTTACCGCCGCAGGAGGGGTGAAGCGACCTCGAGGGGCTAGGTGCTGGAGCTAGACGTAAGAAAGAAGGTAATTAGCAATGATACGGGATCGCGGATCCATAAAATGGACAGCAATGATGCTGCCAGAGCATGTAAAAATACTAAGAGATTGGACGGAAGAAGACACGTATGAGCTAAAACCAGAACTCGATGAACAGCAAGTTGAAGAGATGAATGGTATTCTTTGTGAGGCAATGGAGGAGGGGAGAGAACTCGTGATCACGCATTATGAAGCGAAACACCACAAACTCCTTCTCGGCACTATCCATCATTATGATGCTCTACAAAACAAACTGCATGTCATCGATAAATTTGGAGAAGTTCATTATATCCCAGCAAACATGTTAGTCGATTTGCGTTTTTCCGATTAATCCTTTTTTAAAAAAAGCGTGATTTAAAAATCACGCTTTCTTCAGCAAAAGATAAATAAAATAAGGTGCTCCTATAAGAGCAGTCATAATTCCAGCGGCAATACCTTCTGGTTCCACAATATTGCGCCCGATTGTATCAGCAAATAATAATAGCCACCCACCAATGAGCACAGCAAGTGGGATAAAAAGCTGATGACGTGCTCCTACTAATGTTTTTGCGATATGTGGAGCCATTAAACCAATAAAGGCAATGCCACCAGTAACAGAAACAGCGGCAGCGGCTAATGCAACTGCTGTTACTAGTAAAAGCAGCCTTTCTTTTTCAATGGAGATACCTAGCCCAATTGCGGTTGCCTCACTTAAATTAAGGATATTCAAGCGATTCGCTTTAAAAAGAGTAAAGGGGATCAGCACAAGCAACCAAGGTAGGAGTGCCAGTATAAATGGCCAGTCTGTCCCCCATATATTCCCCGCTAACCATCTGGCAATAAAGTCTACTTTTTCACGCTCAGAGGAGGAAATGAGTAGGACCATTGTGCCTGATAAAGCCATTGAAAACCCAACACCTATTAAGATTAGTCTTACTGGTTGGAGGCCTTCACTTTTGCTATATGAAAATAGATAAATTAAGCATGCTGTTATGAAGGCACCGATAAACGCTACAACAGGAAGCAAATAAATAAATGATCCGGCATCAATCGGAACATACAAAAAGAAGACTGAAATGGCTACACCTGCCCCAGAATTAATCCCAATGATTCCAGGATCTGCGAGATCATTTCGTGTAACTCCTTGTAAGATAGCCCCGGATAGAGCGAGTGCCATTCCGGCAAGAAGTGTGATAATAATACGTGGTAAACGTACAGAGAATAACACAAATTCTTCTTTAAAAGTCCCTTCTCCTAAAAGTGTAGGAATTAACCTATTATAAGACAAGGAGGAGTAGCCCAGTCCCATACTAACGATAGTTGTTATGATGATCATTATAAAGATTCCAATGAGTAAAAAGCGATGTTTGTTACGTAAACTTGGATGGATCATGAAAAAGTCTTCCCTCCTTTATGGACAATGAATAGGAAGAAAGGAAGCCCCAATATGGCTACAATCGCAGGCACTGGTGTTTCAAAGGGAGCATTTAAATTTCGTCCAAGCGTATCTGCAAATACCATAAAGGTAGCACCAGCAACAGCTGACATCGGAAGAATATAGCGATAATCTGTTCCAACAATGGCTCTTACAAAATGGGGAATCATCAAACCAAGAAAGGTAAGATTTCCAACGAGTGCAACCGATGCACCTGCTAGCATGATAACGATTACGAATAATAAAACCTTAATCAGTAAAATTTTTTGACCTAACCCTATCGCAATTTCCTCATTTAGACTAAGTATCGTCAGCTGCCTTGAGAGAAACAGAGAAACCAAAATGCCAATTATGATGAAAGGAATGATGACTTGAAGCTGAGCCCAAGTGGTTCCAATAATACCACCAGCACTCCACATTGAAACGTCTTTAGAAATATTAAAATATAGTGCAATCCCATCGGCAACTGCATAAAGAAAAGCAGATACAGCAGCCCCAGCTAACACAATTCGAAGGGGGGAAAATCCTCCTTTTTTGGCTGAGCTAATACTTATGACCAAAATGGTTCCAATGCCAGCTCCAATAAAACAGGCGAGCATAATAGTAAAATAGTTGGCAGTAGGAACCAAAGCAATGGTTAAAGCAAGAGCTGCATTAGCACCAGCCGTTAATCCAAGTATGCTAGGGTCTGCCAGAGGATTCCTCGTTACACCTTGCATAATAGCGCCTGCTACCGAAAGACCGGCTCCAACAAATACGGCTGCTATTTCTCTAGGAACACGGATTTCGCGAATCATGGTGATGGTGTCGGTCTTTACGTTAGTTGAAAGAGCTAGCCATACTTCTTTCAAAGTCGTCTCAGCAGCACCAAATACCAATGAAATAATGAACACGATGATGAAGAGCAGAATGCCCAAGGTAAGTTTCAGAATAAACGGAACTGAATTTGTGTATTTTGTCATAGTATCTCATCTTTTCCTTTTTAGAATAAAAGAAGAGGAATTCTTGTTAGAAGAACTCCCCCATATATACTTAGTTGCCAAGAAATGAATCAATGAAAAATTCTAGTTGATATTCAAGTGTAATTGGATCATTAAAGTAAAATTCCTTTGCATTTGCTACATAAGCTTGGTTGTTTTTAACAGCAGGAATATTTTTATACGTTTCTGAATCCATAAAGGAAGTTTCTGTATCTTCTGCTTTACTCACAATTAGATAATCTCCAACAAACTCTGGAAGCACCTCTAAGGATAATGAATAGTAACCTGCTTCTAGTGCCATTTCTTTTACCTTTTCTGGCATGTTCAATTTCATTTCTTGATATAAAATCTCTGTACCGCGTGCCCAGTTATCACCGAAGACATAAAGTTCCTTATCGAAATTTTCAATGACTGTAACTGTAGCATCTTTACCAATTTTAGCCTTTATTTTTTCTCCAGCCTCTTTGGCACGTTTTTTAAAGTCATCAATCCATTTTTGTGCCTCAGCTTCTTTGTTTACCAACTTACCGATTTCTAACTGTTGAGACAGATAATCCAATTTTCCATAAGTAAACGTTACAACAGGAGCAAATTCTTTTAATTTATCCACGTTTTTCATTGTAGAGAGACCGATGATTAGGTCCGGCTCTAGTTCAATGATTTTCTCTAGGTTTTCATCAGTTACTTCCTCGACACCGTCTAATTTATAACGAGGATTTCCTTTAGACCAAGAATCGACACCTACGACTGGTACATCCAATGCCAAAACATTTCCTGCAAAGGTAGAAAGCACAACCACACGTTTTGGATTTGCGGGCACTTCAACAGGTCCATTCTCAGATTGGTATGTAATTGTATCAGAAGAACTTTCTTCTTTTGAGGTACCGGTTGATTCACTGGTGCTGCCACCGCAAGCAGCTAGACTAAATAGTAACAAGATTAGTAGAAAGGGGATTAATAGTTTCTTCATTTGATTTTTCTCCTTTTAATAAATGATAAGTTAGACACATAGGTTTATTTGTTCGTGGATCTTTCCCAATGAGAGCATCAATATGAAACACTTCTCTTAGGACTTCGTTCGTAATCACATCTTCAGAACTACCAGCCTTTACGATTTGACCATGTTTGAGGGCAATTATGTAATCAGCAAAACGTGCTGCATGATTTAAATCATGTAGAACCATTACGATCGTCCGCTTCTGTTCTTGGTTAAGCTTATGTAGGAGCTCTAATATCTCAAGTTGATGCGCCATATCAAGGTAAGTTGTAGGTTCATCTAGAAAAATCATTTCCGTTTCTTGAGCTAATGCCATTGCAATCCATACACGTTGACGTTGTCCGCCAGAAAGTGAATCGACAGGGTGATATTTAAAAAAGGATGTCCCCGTAACGTCGAGCGCCCAGTTTATTACTTCAATGTCCTTATTTGTTAGACGGCCAAATCCTTTTTGATAGGGAAAACGTCCGTAAGAAACGATTTCTCCTACTGTCAAGCCACTAGCGCTTTCAGGACTTTGAGGGAGTATGGCTAGCTTTTTTGCAAGTTTTTTCGTATTTTCCCTTGAGATACTTTCTCCATCCAAAATAATCGAACCAGATTGATGTGGGATTACACGTGACATCGCTTTTAACAGAGTAGATTTTCCGCAGCCATTTGAACCAATAATCGTTGTAATCTTTTGATCAGGAATTTCAATACTTAAGTCCTTAACGATTAACCGGTCGCCATAGCCAATATGTAGATCCTTTGTAAAAAGCCGAACCATGATATTCCTCCAGTTGTAAGATTTGAAAACTGATATTGATAATCATTATCATTATCAGTTATAATGATACTATAATTCTATTGAGAATCATTGTCAACTAGGTTTTTGACAATAAATAATTTGTTATGAATTTTATAGAAATATATATGAGGAGTGTTTTGAATGCGGAAACATGAATGTTATGAAGTGACAATTATTGGCGGGGGACCAGCGGGACTTTACTCTGCTTTTTATAGTGGATTACGGCAAATGAAAACAAAGATAATCGATTTTCAACCCTTATTAGGCGGGAAAATACATATTTATCCTGAGAAGATGATTTGGGATATAGGGGGACTAACTCCTCTTCCTGGCGCAAAGTTAATCGAGCAGTTAGTTAAGCAAGGTCTAACATTCAATCCGACCGTTGTGCTAAATGAACGAATCACTTCGATCACCAAGAATGAAGCTGGGTTGTTTGTAATGAAGTCGGCTTCTGGTAAGGAACATTATTCGAAAACAGTGATAGTTGCCGTAGGGGGTGGAATCTTAAAGCATCAAAAGATAGATATTCAAGGTGCAGAGCGGTTTGAGGTCTCAAATCTTCATTACACGGTCAAATCTCTTCAGCATTTTAAAGATAAGATTGTTATTATATCAGGTGGTGGGAATACGGCAATTGATTGGGCAAACATGTTGGAGCCAATTGCGAAGAAAGTATATGTGATTCATCGCAAATCGAAGTTTTCTGGCCATGAAGCTCAAATAACAAATCTAGACAATAGTACAGTCGAATGCTATTTCAATACCACTATTACAAAACTCATTGCGACTAATAACCGTGATGAAATTAGGAGAGTAGAATTAACAAACAACGAAACAGGTGAAACCGATTATTTATCAGTTGATGATGTGGTGATAAACCATGGTTTTGAACAAGACACATCATTATTGCAAAACAGTGAACTTGAAATTAAAATGCTAGAAAATTTTTATATAGCCGGAAACGCTCAATGTGAAACATCTATAGAGGGACTATATGCAGCAGGGGATATCATTAAGTTTGAAGGTAAAGTAAACTTGATTGCGGGTGCATTTCAAGATGCAGCAAATGCTGTAAACAAAGCGAAAAAATTTATTGAACCGAGTGCGAATGAAGCAGCTATGGTTTCGTCCCATAATGAAGTGTTTAATCAGAAGAATCGGGAATTAATAAGTGAGATGTTGAAATAGGGTTTTTTACATATGATTGTCTCTTGAGAATTGAAGGAAATTAATGAGTAGAGGTAGAAGAATAATAGGGTACAAGAATGGGGGGAAGCGGAACTATGTTTGTTTACCAAATTGACGAGGAACTATCCTTAAAATTAACAGAGTTAAGTGATGCCGAGCGAATTTTTGAATTAACAGATCAGTCCAGAGCATACCTACGAGAATGGCTACCATGGCTCGATATGACAACGAAGGTAGAGGACACAAAAGCATATATCGAATCATGCAGGAAAAGCTATGCAGAAAATAAAGGGCTGCATACCGTTATCGTCTATAAAAATGAAATCGTTGGGGTAGCGAGTTTCAACGAAATCGACTGGACCAATAAAATAGCCTTTATCGGCTACTGGCTTGGTCAGCAATACCAAGGAAATGGAATAATGACAAGGGTAGCAAAAGCATTGACAGATTATGCTCTTGACCACTTAAAACTAAATCGAGTTGAAATCCGTGCAGCGGTCGAAAATCATAAAAGTAGGTCGATTCCGGAAAGACTGGGCTTCGTGAATGAAGGCAAAATAAGGCAAAGTGAGTGGCTATATGATCACTATGTAGACCATGTTGTATATGGCATGATTGCAAAAGACTGGAATCCAGAAAAATAGGAAAGGAGCCCCTGAGGCTCCTTTTACATATCCTTGCCTATATGAAAAAATCGGTACGTCATTATAAGTCCAATGAAGAACAAACAAATAGCAAAATAAGCGGGAAGCAGATGGATAAAGGTTGTATATCCTATCGCAAAATGAATCCAAATTCCGGCGAAAAAGGCTGGAAGTCCGCCAATGAGTAAGGTCCACCAAACCCATTTATTCCCTTGCTGAAATCCCCAAAGGGAAATCGTCAGGACTAACAATCCAACGCTGAGTAGTGCACTTCCAAACCCCGCACGGTCATGAGCAATCACTGATATCAATTTATCATTAAACAAATCAAGCACCTCGGGTGGCATACAAAGATATAAAATGTCAGTTGCTACAAACACCTTCGTTATTCCAATAATAGAAATCACGATACCGCCTAACACGAATGAAAAACCAAGAATGACAAAGGCCAATTGCCCGATTATACTATGTTTCCAAACGCGGTGATTACGGGTGTTAAGCGATGTTGGGGTCCCTTTAAGGGATCTTGTTTTCATAAAGCCTATTAGAAAAATTGGAAGTAAAATAAGCCAAAATATCAAATGTAACCAATCAAAATAGCCGTAGCCGATAAAAAGGAAAATACCTAAAAACCCAAGAATGGCTGCTAAATCGATGGCCTGTTTCGCCCAAAGAATTTGGTTACGTACTCCAAAACGTGCCAATGCCATATAGACGATACCACCGGAAATCATTGTCCCAGCGAGTGTCATCCGGTCATGTGCCATAAAATAAAGAATCCGATCATTAAACAAGAGGATTTCTTCTCTTTGCATCCCAAGAAACAGTTCATCATAAGGGAGAATAATGGTTGTCAGACTGAAAAGAACAGCAATTATTCCACCAATAAGGATGGACAATCCAAATAGCCAATACCAAATCCATCTGGGTTGAACCGGAGGCTTAGGCTGGAGTTTGTGTGTAAGAGCTTCATTAATTCGCTTTGTCAGGCCAGGCCCAGAGAAGACATAGCCTCCTGAAAGCAAAACAAGATCAGCCCCAGCTTCGAAAAGTGCAAGTGCATCTGCAGGTTCATGGATGCCACCAACTGCAATGACAGGTAGGGAGAAACCATGTTGCCTTAAATAATCGATCGATTCTAGTATTTCACTCCTATATTTTTCATTCGGTAGATTTGGTGGTTCATCTACTACTATTCCAGAAAAACAGGTCTGAACACGATTAAGATCCAAGTTTCTAATCTTATCTGCTGGGATAGATAGATAAACAGGGCGATCTGTTGAACAACGAAGTTCCGTATTAGAAGTGACAAACGCAGCAACATAGGGTTCTAATCTCGTTATTAAATAGTGTAGTTCTTCGTCCGTTCCATCCAATCTTGCCAAAACGGGTTGTGGTGGTTTCCACTTTTCAAGCTTTTGAACTGTTTTTTCAATTCCGATAGATTCATAACTTACAGGAAAAACAATTTGCTGCTTTTGCCAATCAACGATTGGTAGATTAGGGTCCGTTGTGGGCTCTTTTGTCACTGGACCAATTTCAATCAGACCAAACCCAAGATTTGAAAAGGCCCTAGAACCAGTTAACAGCGGATCGATTTTTCCGGAAAGGCCAATTGGATTTGCATAACTTACACCTTGGATTTCTATTTTTACAAGTTCAGAAGATTCCTCTCTACCAAGAAAATGAATCAACCGATGTCCTCCTGGGATGGAGGCAACCAGATTCATACCTCTGTGGATAAATTCCCGAGATTGATAGGGAGAAAAACGAGATAAAATAGGTTTAAATAGTATATGATACGACCAATCAGGCATGTTTCGTCCTCCATGATAGGCTTTTACCCGTATTGTATCATAAATTAGAAATCTAAACGAAAAAACCGAACGCATAGTGCACTCGGTCTAATAAGGATTATTCTTTTGGAGCGCGTACGACTGATTCGAAATTCCCCTTATGCGAACCGTCGCAAAAAGGTTTATTTTTAGACAAACCGCATCTGCATAATGAGAAGGTTTGTTTTGTTGGGAACTTATTCCCTTCCTTATCCACTAGATCAACGTCACCTGTGATCCTTAATGAACCATTATCATTTACCTTAATCGTAACCTTTGACATCTCTTGAATACCTCCTTAATCTAATTGTATTACTATTGATAGTAGTTCAACATTTACCAAAACTCAAATAGTTGGTGAAGTGTCGAGTTATTGTAATGATATGTAGTTGGAAACAAGATATGTTAGAATAGTCATAAAATGAAAGAAAGAGGAGAACGAAATGAATGTAACATTTTCAGAACGTGCGATTGAAAAACTAAACTCCCAAATAAAAAATAAAGATAACAAGTTAAAATTAAAATATGAAACAGAGGGCTGTGGTTGTGTGATGAGCGGAGTTACCGCATTATGGCTTGTAGACTCTGGGGATGAAGACGATCTAATCCTTGAAACGAATTATCAACCATTATTAGTCGAAAAATCTAAAATGGTGTTCCTAGATGAGAATATGACTGTTGATTTTATTGAAACAGCAAATTGTTTTATGTTAAAAAGTCCAAACGAGATTCTGAATCCGCGTTTACGGTTAGTAGAAATGAGTGGTGTACATGAGTTCCAAGCTTAAAACGATACGAAATATTGCAGAAGATAAAACATGGGTCTCTTTTTTACATGATAATCACCCGTATAGTCTCTTGCACTGGTCAATTGCAGGAGTGAATCATGATCAAAAGGATGTTTGGCTGCTTCAGGATGAAGTAACCTTTGAGGTTCAAGAATTTGAAACGATTGAACTCGCATTAACTTGGATTGATGAGAACTTAAAAGAAATAACAGATATATTAGGTTAGGGGACTGAAAAAGATCAGTCCCTTACATAGTTGGCAAAAAAATCATCAATTACTTTTTCATAGGCTTCTTTGTTATCAGCGAAGGAGTATGCATGCTTTCCTTTTTCGGCAATTAACATTTGCTTGGGTCCTTCTTTCATTTTATAAAGCTCCATTGTCATTTCAGGCAAAATATAATCATCTTTAGCACTGTGGATAAACAATACCGGATTATTAATATTTTGAATCACAGAAACGGGGGAAACATCCTTGATGCTATATCCGTCCCGAAGCTTTAAAAATATATTGGCAAAAGGAAGAACAAGAGGAGCCGGAATCTTATAATCAACCTTTAAAAGATACTTCAATTGTGCTTCAAAATCGGAAAACGGGCAGTCCACAATATAGAAATCAGCTCCATCCTCAATCATCCCAGCGTATAGTAGAGTCGTTACAGCCCCCATGGATTCCCCGTGAATACCAATGGTACTATTTTCCCCGTATTTTTCCTTAACCCATGTAACAACCGATTCTAGATCGTATTTTTCATAGTGTCCATAGCTCGTTGTTTTTCCACCAGTTTCTCCATGGCGTCGATGATCGTATAAAAGGACATTCCAATCACGCTCCAAGAAAAGCTTCATGTATTTAATTGAATTTAATTTGTTTTGAGTCACACCGTGAGAGATAATAATAAATCTTTTTTTATCCGTTCCATTAACAAGCCAGCCTTTAATCGGGTATCCGAATTTCGATTGGATAGAGATGTCCTCCTTTTGAAGAGACTGGACCTCATCCAAGGTTAAACGACCTTCCCTCGTTTCACGTTCAAGAATTTCATCATCGGTTTTCTTCTTCATGAACATTACGATGTTAGTAAAAATCATTCCAATTGTGGCCATATAGCCGATGAGAATACCAAGTAAAATGAATATCTTCCTCATTCTTTTCATGAAAAAACGCTCCTTCTAAAAATCCGATTAAAAATGTAAGCCCTCTTTATTATATCCTTTTTTTAATGATTCTCCATATTTTTCCTAAGACTTAAGTCTTACATCAAGATAAATCTCCGGATCGTTATGCCATTTTCCTTATGACGATATGATTAATTTATACAAAAGTACTAAATTTTACCTATTAAGGAAAGAGGAGATGGATTTGTGAAGCTATTGAAATTTATTGTACAACGGAAAATTCTGATTACGCTAATGATTTTTTTAGTAACTGTAGTGGGCAGCTATTCACTATTAAAAGTAGACAAAGAGCTAATGCCTCCCGTGAAGCTAGATGGAGCCTTTGTTGAGATTTACGCAGGTGAAATGGCAGCAATTGAAGTGGAAAGAACCATAACAACCCCCATTGAACAAAGGATCTTAGCAATAGAAGGAGTGGAGGGTGTTCAGTCAACGACAAATATCGGTAGGACTACTCTAAATCTAAGCTTTGAAGCAGGGCGTGGCGAAGAGATTTATAAAGAGGTAGAATCAGCCATTGCATCTACTAAGTCAGAGTATCCTGGTATTACCGATGTTACATCGGGTCAATATGGCGGAAGTCAAAGCTATGAATTTTTTATGGATGTTTCGGGTGGAAACATGGAGGAAATGTCTGCATTTGCAAAAGACATTTTAGAACCAAGATTAGAAGCATTGCCTGAGGTGAGAGACGTTTTACTTACGGGGATAGAGGAGCAAGAGGTCGCAATTAAAATGGACCGTGAAAAATTACAAGAGCATCATCTTGATGTAAACCAGGTAATCGCGGCAGTTCAACAGTCCAACAGTGAAGCAACTTTAGGAGAATTACAAAATGACAAGGACTCACCTTCCTTAAGATGGAGTTCTGAGGTGGAAAATGTGAGGGATATTGAAAATATTTCAATCCCAACGCAAAATGGTTTTATTCATCTAAAGGATGTTGCAAACATAACCATTCAGTCGCTCGAGAATAACTCGTATGTATGGAAAAATGGTTCTCAAGATTTCCTTTTTGTACAAATAGGACGCGTTTCCAATGTCACACAAATCGATATGGCCAAAGCAATACGTGCAGAAGTAAAGAAAATTCAAAACGAAAATCTTGTGAAGAATTTTGAATTAAACGAAGTTGTGGCCCAAGCGGATTATGTCAGTGATTCAATAGATGGAGTGAAGGATAATATATTGATTGGTGGAGTCATTGCCATTGTCATTTTATTACTATTCCTACGTAATATTAGGGCAACCTTTATTATCGGTTTATCGATTCCTTCTTCTGTTCTTTTAACCTTTACAGCGATGTGGTTGTTTGATTATAGCTTTAATATGCTAACACTCCTAGGACTTGGACTAGGAATAGGGATGATGGTGGATTCCTCTATTGTAATCCTAGAAGCTATTTATAAGAAAAAGGAACTTGGCTTTGGTAGGTTTGAAGCGGTTATTGAGGGGACAAGGGAGGTAGCCTCGGCGGTTATTGCATCTATGCTGACAACTATCGTTGTTTTCCTGCCAATTGGTTTAATCGGTGGGGAGATGGGGGAGTTTGTCATTATGCTGTCAGTTGTAGTGGCAATAACCTTAATTAGTTCTGTAGTGATATCTTTTACATTGATTCCGTCTCTATCAGAAACATTTTTAAAGCTTAGAAGACCTTCTAGACTGAAAAAAGACTCCATTATGATGAAGGGCTATCGTAACGTTGTGGCTTGGGTGATTAGAAAGAAAAGAAATAGCTTTGCGGTAATCACACTGTTTCTCTTGATGCTAATCGGTTCCCTATTTCTTATAACGAAAATACCGATGACAATCATGCCTGATATGTTGAATCGTTATACAGAGCTCGCTGTAGACTTAGAACCAGGTTTATCATTGGAGGAAAAACAAAGTGTAGTTAATGAAATAAATCAGAGACTACAGAAAGTGGAAGACGTAGAAACGAATTATGTAATGGATAATGGAACCATGCTATATACCATTATTAATATGACAAAGGGCAATCAAATAACGGTTGAGCAAAAGGAAGTAAATGAAAATATTCTTGAGGCGTTACGAAATATGCAGGAAGATCATCCGATTTCGGGTGTTCAAAGTGCAATGGCAGGAGGTGGAGGGTTTCCTGTCCAAATAAATATTAAAGGTGATAGTTTTGAGCAACTTCAAACCATTTCAAACAATTTCACTGATGAGCTTCAGAAAGTAGATGGGGTTTCGGCAATTACAAATTCAATTGAAAGAACCTCTGAAGAGCAAGTTATCGTGATAAAAGAAAAAAAAATTGAGAAGGCAGGTTTATTTCCTTCACAAATCAAACAATTTATTGAAGAATCCTTTATTCAAATGCCGGTCGGCACGTTGCAAAACCAGGATGGAACAATGCCGTTAACTCTTAGTTGGGCAAAAACACCTGCTACAAAAGCGGATTTATTGGATATGAAAATGTCTATTAATGGCGGAGAAGAACCACTTTCCTCATATATTGAACTTAGAAGTGTTCATACACCAAATGAGATTATTCATTCAGATGGGGAAAGACTTGTTACGATATCAGCAGATATTAAGAACCGTGATCTCGGTGCTGTAAATCGAGACATTCAAAAAATAATTGAAAGTTTCGAAACGCCTACTGGGTATACACTTACCGCTGGTGGTGATTTAGAGCAACAACAAGAATTAATGACAGATATGATTTTTGTATTTGCGATTTCCATTTTTCTCGTTTATTTGGTGATGGCCGTTCAATTTAACCACTTTGGGCATCCGTTGCTTGTCATGTCCGTAATTCCGATTACAATCATTGGTGTGATTTTAGGATTATTTATAACACAAATGGAATTAAACCTTATCTCGGGAATGGGGATAATTATGCTAATTGGTATTGTTTTAAATAATGCCATATTGCTCATCGACAGAACAAACCAACTGCGGAAGGAAGGCAATTCGATTCAAGAAGCACTAATAGGAGCCGGCAATGATCGGATTCGACCGATTTTTATGACGACCTTGACAACAGTTGGAGGTATGCTGCCACTTGCCCTTGAATCCGGAGCCTCTGGGAATTATCAGGCTCCAATGGCAACTGTCATAATCTCAGGGCTTTCATTTGCAACTTTAATTACATTGTTTTTAATTCCTGCTGTTTACCGATTGTTTTCATTTTCAAAATCAACGGAAACTCGTAAAGAAAAAAGTGAAGTACGATCGAAATCTAAGGTAAAGGCAGAAATAGTACCTAAAATCTAAAAAAACCCCCTGGTCAGTGCATGTAAACGAGACCAGGGGATTTTGCTATTGCTCCGAATTTTGACGGTTTGTAGGGTGAATGGCTTTTTCCATTTCCTCAGCAGCCATTGTATTGTTTGTCGTATCAGCATTCGGTTTTCCTTTTTGAGAACGACCTTTATCTCGTTTTGCCAATCCTAAACACTCCATTCCTGAAAATTCATGGATAGGTTGTGGAGTTTTTTAATAAATTATTCCTGGCTAGCAGATTGTAACCTATAATATTTACTTTCAATAGGTCGGGTAAGATAGGGTTTAATGACATCAACAGCCTCCACAAGTTTTGAAAGCTCAAGGCCAGTTTGTACCCCCATCTCTTCAAGCATATACACAACATCTTCAGTAGCAACATTACCAGTTGCCCCGGGTGCAAACGGGCATCCACCTAATCCACCTGCTGATGTGTCAAAACGGTTCACTCCGGCTTGGAGAGCAGCTAACACATTTGCAAGTGCCATCCCGCGGGTATCATGGAAATGAGCAGTTAAAAGTGTATTTGATATCTCTTTTTTTAGCTTTGAAAAAAGAGAAAAAACTTCTTTTGGAGTTGCTTTTCCTATCGTGTCAGCAACACTTAATTCATCAACCCCATATTGGACAAAGGTAGAGCATAGCTTTAAAACGGCTTCTTCATCCACCTTTCCCTCATACGGACAATAAAAGGCGGTCGATATACAGGCACGAACAAAATAACCCTTTGATTTTAATTCCCGAATCAGAGGCTTTAGCTCCTCCATACTCTCAGATGTTGTTTTATTGATATTTTTCTTATTGAAGCTTTCGCTAACACCAACAAAAACAGCAACTGCTTTACACTTTGTATCGTATAGTCTTTCAATACCTTTGCGATTTGGCGCGAGCACAATATTTCGAGTACTGTCTAAGCATGATGTAATAATTTCTTTTGCATCCTTCATTTGTGGAACCCATTTTGGTGAGACAAATGAGGTAAGTTCCATTTCTTGCAGGCCAGCAAGTTTTAGTTTATGAATAAAATCAATTTTTACTTCGGTGGGTATTAAGCTTTTTTCGTTTTGCAGCCCATCTCTTGGTCCTACTTCAATAATTGTGACTTGCTCAGGTAATTGCATATACAACCCTCCAGCAAAATGCCTTATTCTTACTCTTATTCTATTAGAGGCACTTCGTGAAAAGCAAGAATTATAGGAAATTAGACAAAATAAGAGGTATTTCGAAAAAAATCAAGAAATATATATGGTAATGAATACATAAAACGTAACAGTAAAGGGAGATGTTGAAATGAATAATGAAGTTGTGATTGTAAGCGCTGTCAGAACGGCGATTGGTAGTTTTGGAGGGAGTTTACAATCTGTTTCAGCCCCAGACCTAGGTGCTGTCGTGATTAAAGGAGCATTGGAAAAGGCAGGTGTGGATTCAAAGCTTGTAGATGAAGTCATTATGGGGAATGTTCTGCAGGCTGGAGTAGGACAAAATCCTGCAAGGCAGGCTGCTATAAAAGCTGGATTACTACAGGAAACACCGGCCATGACAATTAACAAGGTTTGTGGTTCTGGATTAAAAGCTGTGCACTTAGCGACACAGGCAATCATAGCGGGTGATGCGGATGTGATTGTGGCTGGTGGAATGGAGAATATGAGTCAGGCTCCTTATCTTTTAAAGGGAGCACGAAATGGATTTAAAATGGGCGACCAACAAATGATTGATAGCATGATTTCCGATGGGTTATGGTGCGCGTTTAATGATTATCATATGGGAATTACGGCAGAAAATTTATGCGATAAATACGAGATTACAAGAGAAGAACAGGATCGTTTCTCAGCAAGGAGCCAGAAAAGAGCAGTTGCGGCAATTGAGGCAGGAAAATTTAAAGACGAAATTGTGCCTGTAGAAATTCCACAACGTAAAAAAGAAAGCATTGTCTTTGATACAGATGAATACCCTAAAGCAGGTACTACTGTTGAAAAATTAGGGAACTTACGTCCAGCATTCAAAAAGGACGGTTCTGTAACAGCTGGGAATGCATCAGGGATAAATGACGGAGCGGCCGCATTCGTTATCATGAGTAAGAAGAAAGCGATGGAACTTGGCATTAAAGGATTAGTCACCATTAAAGCAAACGGAAATGCCGGTGTTGACCCAAGTATAATGGGGATCGGTCCAGTTGCTGCGGTGAAAAAGGCGATGGAAAAAGCTAGATTAAGTGTTAGTGATATGAATTTAATTGAGGCAAATGAAGCGTTTGCTGCTCAGTCAATTGCAGTTGACCGCGAACTTCATTTTAACCATGATATTTTAAATGTAAATGGGGGAGCGATTGCCCTTGGACATCCAATCGGTGCTAGTGGTGCGAGAATTCTCGTCACCCTTATTCATGAACTAAAGCGTCGTAATGAGCGCTACGGATTAGCAACCCTATGTATTGGCGGTGGTCAAGGTGTTGCAACAATTGTTGAAAATATCGAATAGTGGGGTGTACAAATGAAACCAATATATTCCTCGTTTCAGGAAGCTGTAGAGCAAATCAAGGACGGTTCCACGATTATGGTTGGCGGATTTGGCTTATGTGGGATCCCAGAAAATTTAATTTTAGCATTGGCCGAGTCTGGGGTTAAGGACTTAACCGTAATTTCAAATAACTGCGGCGTTGATGATTGGGGTCTTGGATTGCTTTTACAAAACAAACAGATTTCAAAAATGATAGGTTCATATGTTGGTGAAAATAAAGAATTCGAACGACAGGCATTATCAGGAGAACTTGCGGTTGAACTTGTCCCACAGGGAACACTGGCTGAAAAAATACGAGCTGGTGGAGCGGGGATTCCTGCATTTTATACACCTGCTGGAGTAGGAACACCTATTGCTGATGGAAAAGAAACCCGGGTATTTAATGGAAAAGAATATGTATTAGAAGAGGCGTTCATAGCTGACTTCAGCCTAGTCCGTGCAGAAAAGGCAGATAAAATGGGGAATTTGATCTATAACAAGACAGCTCGAAATTTTAACCCAATGATGGCCGCTGCAGGTAAGGTTACAATCGCTGAGGTTGAAGAGCTCTATGAGATTGGTGAGCTTAACCCAAATAGGATTCATACACCAAGTATCTATGTCCAAGGACTCATTGTTGGTGAACAAAAGAAGCGAATTGAACGATTGACATTATCTAAATAAGGGGGGAGAAGGCGATGACAAATACTCGAGAAAAGATTGCGAAGAGGGCTGAAAAGGAAATTGAAAATGGCTTTTATGTAAATCTTGGAATCGGCATGCCAACTCTTGTTGCAAACTATATTTCTTCAAATAAACAGGTCGTTCTCCAGTCAGAGAATGGGTTACTCGGAATTGGTCCATATCCAACCGAAGAAAATGTAGACCCTGATTTAATTAATGCCGGAAAAGAAACCGTCACCGCTATTCCTGGTGCAGCTTACTTTGACAGTGCTGAATCATTTGCGATGATTCGCGGGGGACATATTAATATTGCCATTCTCGGCGGAATGGAGGTTTCAGAGACAGGGGACCTCGCAAATTGGATGATCCCGGGAAAAATGATTAAGGGAATGGGCGGTGCGATGGATCTCGTTCATGGGGCTCAAAAAATCATTGTTATCATGGACCATGTGAATAAAAAAGGTGAAGCGAAAATCCTCAAAACATGTACACTTCCTTTAACTGGTAAAGGAGTTGTAAATCGGATTATTACAGATCGTGCCGTACTCGATGTAACTGAAAATGGATTAAAATTAGTAGAGGTAGCTAAAGGATTTTCTGTTGAAGATATAAAGTCTTCTACAGAGCCTGAACTTCTTGTTAGTGATAATGTTATCCTTAACGCGTACTAGTGTAGACATATGGCGAATAACCATCAAGCGGTTATTCGCCTTTTTATGATATAATAATTGAGAAATGGTTGACGTATGGAGGGAATTATTATGGCTAAAAAGAAACAAAAGCCATCTGTTAAGAAGCAGAAAGATGAAAAGTTAAGTCTTGGGGATCTACTCAATGAAGATATTGTTTCTAAGTTAAAAAATACACAACAGCAGTTAAAGGAACAAGAGCAAAAGAAACAAGAAGAGGCGCTTGAAAGACAAAGAGAAGAGCGCAGACAGCGAGAAAAGAATAAATCATTTGAGGAACTATTGGAAGAAAGTAGCCTTAAATGGTCAGATTTTAAATAATAATACCCCCACAGTCCTGTGGGGGTATACATTTATCTATGTTGTTCGTAAATGGATGCCTTTGTAAGGTCTCTAATTATCTGAACCTGTTCATCTGTAAGAGGTGTTGAATTTGCTGCTGAGACATTATTTTTGATTTGTTCAAGAGAGCTCGCACCTGTCACAACTGAAGCAACAGTATCGTTAAACAAGCAATATTGCAATGCAACTTCTGTTAAAGAACGATCTCCCGCCACGTCTGACTTTAATCCTGAAATGACAGTTTCAAGCTCTTCAAAAGCATAATCAAGATATCCATTTTGTTTCATACTTTGACTCGCATTCTCCATTGGACGATTAGTGAGTAACCCTTTAGCTACTGGACCACGAGCTACTACACTAATTTGATGATCATTTAGATAGGAAAGTATTTGCTCTTCTGGCCGACGGTCAAGAATACTATATTGCATCATTACACTTACGATGGATGATTTCGTTACAAATTCTCGTATCACATTTGGACGAATTGAAGAGATTCCATAATAACGTATGACACCTTCTTGTGTTAATTCTTCGAACGCTTCAATGGTCTCGTCAATAGGATCTTCTATTGTTCCCCCATGGAGCTGGTAGAGGTCGATATAATCTGTTTGCAAGCGTCGCAAGCTATCCTTTACAGCCGATTTTATGTATTTTTTTGAAGGGTCCCAGGACCATCCGTTTTTTCCCTGCTCAAATCGGTTTCCTACTTTAGTGGCAAGTATGATATCTTGTCTTTTCTGTTTTATGGCTTTTCCAACAAATTCCTCATTTAGCCCTTGATCGTATAAATCAGCGGTATCCAAATAGTTGATTCCCATATCTAAGGCGGAATCAATCATATGTAATGCCTTTTTTTCTTCTGTTCCAACAGACATACAGCCTAGACCGATTTTACTCACATATAAATCGGAAGCGCCAATTCTTCTTTTTTCCATACTGTCCCCTCCAAAATTTAGTTTCCTTCTAGCATCTAGTCATATCTTATCCTTTTCATTACAGAACCACAAATGATATGAAGGGGACGTATAGTGGGATCATTTTTTCTCTTGATTTTCTTTTCTTTGATCAATCCAATCCTGAACTGTTCGGTAGGAACGGCTATATTCCTTAAGTTTTGCACGAATTTCCCAAGCCTTTCCTACTAGAACTACCCGATTTTCACCAATCACAATTTTCATAGCAACCCCCTATGAACTTTTATAATAAGAAAAGAACTATGCTAAAATGTATGAAGTAGTATGATTTAGTAGAACAAGGAGCTGGCGAAATGGATCACTTACTAGAAAAGACAATAAAGAGGGAAGTGCTTTTTGAAGGGAAGGTTATTGATTTACATATAGAAGAGGTAGAGTTGCCTAATGGACATACAAGTAGAAGAGAGCTAATCAAACATTCAGGTGCTGTAGCGATTCTTGCATTAACGGATGAAAACAAAATTGTGATGGTACAGCAGTATCGAAAAGCACTTGATAAGGTAATTGTAGAAATTCCTGCTGGAAAGCTTGAAAAAGGTGAAGCACCTGAAGTTACTGCAAAAAGAGAATTAGAAGAAGAAACAGGTTATGATTGTGAAACATTGACACCTCTGATTTCTTTCTATACTTCACCGGGGTTTGCAGATGAATTGGTTCATCTTTTTATTGCAAAGGACTTAAAGAAAATTGAAAATCCAGCAAGCTTGGATGAAGATGAATTTGTCGACCTCCTTGAGGTATCATTGGATGAAGCACTTGAGCTTTTAAAAGAGAAGAAAATCTACGATGCTAAAACAGCTTATGCAGTACAGTACCTCCAATTGCAGCAAGCAATAGGGGAATAAGCTAAAGATGAACAATTATTATGTAGATCTCCATATCCATATTGGGAGAACGAATTCGGGTAGACCCGTAAAAATCACGGGTGCTAAATCACTTACAATTGGAAATATCCTTCATGAATCCACCGAAATCAAAGGAATGGACATGATAGGAGTAATTGATTGCCATGTTCCAGAGGTCATTGGGGAGCTTGAAACTTTAATCGATAGTGGAGAAGTTTATCCCTATGAGGAAGGCGGACTGCGCTTTAAGAATGTTACCCTCATTTTGGGAAGTGAGCTTGAAATCTATGATGAGAACTGTAAAGGACCCATCCATGTTCTCGCATTTATGCCAACGATTGAAAAGATGAAAGAATTTTCGATTTGGCTATCCCAACGAATGAAAAACATAACCTTAAGCTCGCAAAGAATATACGTAGGAGCTAGAGAACTGCAAAGTAAGGTTAAGGAGTTAACTGGAATTTTTATTCCTGCACATGTATTCACCCCCTATAAAAGTATGTATGGTCGAGGAGTGAAACAATCGTTAACTGAAGTATTTGATGAGAATTTAATTGATGGAATCGAACTTGGATTGAGCTCGAATACGGATATGGCTGACCAAATACAAGAATTGCATCAATTCACTTTTGTTTCTAATTCAGATGCTCATTCGTTACCGAAGATTGCTAGAGAATATCAGATTATGAAAATGAAGGAGCCTACTTTTGAAGAACTAAGGCTTGCACTCCATCAACAAGATGGAAGGGAAGTTGTGGCGAATTATGGGTTAGATCCTTTATTAGGGAAATATCATAAAACAACATGTGATAAATGTTTAACCATAATCGAGGATGTAACAGCCGAGGTTTGTCCTAACTGTGGTCATAAAGGATTTGTCAAAGGAGTGTTTGACAGGCTTCAGGAGTTAAAAAACACAGATGATTCAAATCCAAATCGACCTCCATATGTACACCAGGTTCCGCTCGAATTTATTCCTGGGTTAGGACCGAAAACCTTACAAAAACTTAGAGATTATTTTAAAACAGAGATGGCGATCCTTCACGAGGTTCCCGAAGAAGAACTTAGACGTGTCGTCAAAGGTCCGATTGTCGATATTATCATTCAAGCTAGAGAAGGAAAACTTCGTCTAAAATCAGGCGGAGGCGGGAAATATGGAAAAGTTGACTCCTAAAAAGGAGTCTATCGGTTATTTTGTAGAAACGTTTTTACTGTATAGTATTTAATACAGTCACAAAATGGTTATATAATTAGTACCCTTATTAGCAACTTGACGATAGCTGTTGTCGTCGTGCGAATAAGGGTTTTTGTATTCTCAAGGAACGTAATAGTCGTCTGTTTTACATTTTTATGGATATTACGAATGACTTCATACTGCGAATCTATAGAAAAGCATACGCATTCCTTTTTTACGAATGCATTTATCGCCATTCTAATTAAAATCAATACGCAAATGGATAGTTTTTACATTCTTTGTCTCTTTTGAAATCACTTTTACCGTTTTTTGGATATTACGTATGACTTCATACTGCGAATCTATAGAAAAGCATACGCATTCCCTTTTTACGAATGCTTTTATCGCGTTTTTACTTAAAAACAATACACAAGTGGATAATTTTTACATATTTAATCTCTTTTGAAATTACTATTCCCTTTTTATGGATATTGTAAATGACTTCATGCTGCCAATCAATATAAAAGCATACGCATTCCCTTTTTACGAATGCATTTATCGCTTTTTAACTTAAAAACGATACGCATGTGGATAATTTTTACATTTTTTCTCTTTTGAAATCATTCTACCTTTCTTGAACTTGAAGATACTTTATTCTAGCAATCTATACTAAGCATACACATTCCTTTTTACGTGCTGATTATTCAATAATAAATTTTCGATTTACTAGAAATACTTTTGGCAAGTTGTCATAGAAGTCTATTTTTCCTCATAGAATCTAGTAGAAGATTGATAGGAGGAACGATAGATGAGAAAGCAACAGCCCTATAAAAAAATTGTAGCTAGCCATTTTCGGGAACATTCATCCATATATTTATTTATTTCTGTACTATTCCTAATGGGTGTCATCTTTGGAGCAATCGTTGTAAATAGCCTAAATTTCAGTCAAAAAGAAGATCTCTTTTTCTACTTAAGCCGATTTTTTGGAGAAGTATCTGAAGGAACCTATGCCAATTCAGGTGATATGTTCAAACAAAGCTTCCTTCATAATCTGAAATATGTGGGACTTATGTGGATACTGGGAATCTCCATCATCGGGCTACCAATTATCCTTATTCTTTTATTCTTAAAAGGGGTAGTCGTTGGGTTTACAGTAGGCTTTCTCGTCAATCAAATGGATTGGAGCGGATTTCTCTTATCATTTGTTGCCGTACTACCACAAAACTTATTAATCATCCCAACATTTATTATAGTAGGAACAATTGCCGTCTCATTCTCATTAAAGATGATTCGCCAGCAATTTATGAAACGAATGAACGAACCGATTTTACAATTACTTACACGATATTCAATCTTGATGGTCGCCGTCAGTTTTGTCATTCTAATTGCATCAGCAGTTGAGGCATTTGCTTCACCGGTACTTATGAAAGAGGTAATAGATGTAATTAATAAATAATAACAATTATTAAATGAAAATAATTATTCTTTGTTATTTGTAATTATTTTATTTGGACAGTGACCCTTCTTCTGGTATAATAATGAAGTAACGGCGAGGGAGGGGCAGTTTTACATGGAAAATCGGATTGATCGAATTAAGAAACAGTTGCATTCGTCTAGCTATAAGCTTACACCACAGCGTGAGGCGACCGTTCGGGTACTGCTTGAACATGAAGAAGATCATTTAAGTGCCGAAGACGTCTACCTCCTTGTAAAAGAAAAGTCGCCAGAAATCGGCTTAGCAACTGTTTATCGCACACTCGAATTACTTACCGAATTAAAAATCGTTGATAAAATAAATTTCGGAGATGGTGTATCTAGATACGACCTTCGCCAAGAAGGAGCAGCACATTTCCATCATCACCTCGTATGTATCGAATGTGGTGCTGTTGACGAAATTCAAGAGGATTTACTAGAGAACGTTGAAGAAATTGTTGAAAAGAACTGGAACTTCATCATTAAGGACCATCGTTTAACTTTCCATGGAATTTGTCATCGTTGTCATGATAAAGAAACGAAAGAAGAAACTGATAATCTCGAATAAAGCACCCTTTTCCTTTAGAGGAGAGGGGTTTTTTTATTTTCATAACTTACTAGGATGTAAAAGAAATTAGAAAAAATGGGATAAGCGTGTATAAAACCAGGTAAAATTGGCATATCTTCTAATAGACAAATGTATTAACTTTATTCAGGCGGGATTTAAATTCGCCTGAACAAAGTTAAAGCCTCCGGCGGATGCCTCAGATTTTCAAAGGAAGTTTATCGAGCAAGCTCGATAAAATCTGGGTGCAAATACGCCAAGGCGTATTTGATTGGAGGATTACTAGATGAGACAATGGTTTCGTGTTGTATATGATACGTTAAAGGTTTTTGTATTGTTTACTGGATGCACAATTCTTTTTTATTATGGTATTATATGGATTAATGAGGAATATCAAAATTATCACAAATATGATGAGCCAGAAGGTTCCTCAGTGAAGGCAACCTCAATGATTGAAGAAAAAGAGGAAGGCCTAATAGACAGATTAGTGTTTTTTTACCGAAATGGGGAGTAGAGACCAGTGGAAGATCAACTAAAGGATTATTTGCATTATTTAGTTGTCGAAAGAAGACTTGCAACAAATACAGTAAAATCCTATGAGCGAGATTTAAAAAAGTACTATCAATATGTAACCAAGGTTGAAAATATTACTGCCTTTAATGATGTAAACCGTCTACACGTTATTCATTTTTTGAAGCATTTAAAGGAACAAGGGAATTCATCAAGAACATTGGCTAGACATATTGCGTCGATACGGTCATTTCATAAGTTTTTGTTTCGTGATAAAATAACCGACCATGATCCGACTGAACAGATTGAAACGCCACAAGCAGAACGCAAATTGCCAAAGGTATTAAATATTTCTGAAGTAGAGGCATTGTTGGATGCACCTAAATTGGACAACCCACTTGGTATCCGTGATAAGGCGATGCTCGAGCTCTTATACGCAACAGGCCTTCGGGTTAGTGAACTCATAAACTTAAATCTAGCCGATATCCACTTATCAATGGGTTTCATTAGATGTCTTGGAAAAGGGAATAAGGAGCGAATTGTCCCACTTGGAAGTGTTGCAACAAAGGCATTACAAGCATATTTAGATAATGGTCGCGCTCAACTAGTGAAACGAAAAAAAACCGACGCTTTTTTTGTAAATCATCATGGTAATCGCTTGACAAGACAAGGCTTCTGGAAAAATTTAAAGAAAATTACTAAAGAGGCTCAAATTGAAAAAGAACTTACACCACATACCCTTCGTCACTCATTTGCGACTCATCTTTTGGAAAATGGAGCAGATCTACGAGCTGTGCAAGAAATGCTCGGACATGCAGATATTTCAACCACGCAAATATATACACATGTTACAAAAACGCGTCTTAAAGATGTGTATAAAACGTATCATCCACGTGCTTAGTAGATTGCTAGACAAATCGTCTAGCTTTTTTTGTTAAAATAATGTTATTAATTTGACTATTACACTCATAATCTACTTGAAAATACATACTCTCACACGTATACTTTGAGATGTCAGACTTCTGACGAGTGTATATGTATGAAATAATGAGTAACTTGAAGCTAGAAGGGAAAAATACAGCATAAGTATAGAATATATTTGGGAGGGATTTACATGTCTGGTTATACATATAAGCGAATTTTTCTAATTGTCATGGACTCTGTTGGAATTGGAGAAGCGCCGGATGCAAAAAAATTTGGTGATGAAGGTTCAGATACATTTGGACATATTGCGGAAAAAATGGATGGTTTACATATGCCGAACATGGCGAAGCTTGGCCTAAGTAATATCAGAGAAATAAAGGGAATACCTGTACAAGACGAGCCACTTGCTTACTATACGAAAATGCAAGAGGCATCAAATGGAAAAGATACTATGACTGGACATTGGGAAATCATGGGTCTACATATCGAAACACCATTTAAGGTTTTCCCTGATGGGTTTCCGAAAGAATTATTAGATGAAATTGAAAAACGTACTGGAAGAGGAATTTTAGGGAATAAACCAGCATCAGGTACCGAAATTCTTGATGAGCTTGGTGAAGAACATATGAAGACAGGAAAATTAATTATCTATACTTCCGCAGATTCAGTTTTACAAATTGCAGCACATGAGGAAATTGTACCTATAGATGAGCTTTATAAAATTTGTGAAATTGCACGTGAATTAACCCTAGATGAAAAATATATGGTGGGACGTATTATTGCTCGTCCATTCGTTGGGGAACCTGGTAATTTCACGAGAACATCAAACCGTCATGATTATGCCTTAAAGCCATTTGAACGAACTGTAATGAATGAGTTAAGTGATAGTGGGCTAGATGTGATTGCAATCGGAAAAATATCAGATATTTATGATGGTGAAGGAGTTACTCAATCACTGCGAACAAAGTCAAATATGGATGGAATGGATAAATTAGTCGAAACACTTGATATGGATTTTACAGGCTTAAGCTTTTTAAATTTGGTTGATTTTGATGCATTGTTTGGACATCGCAGGGATCCTATAGGCTATGGAAAAGCCTTGGAGGAGTATGACGCTCGTTTACCTGAAGTATTTGAAAAACTTTCGGATGATGATTTATTGATTATCACAGCAGACCATGGAAACGACCCGGTTCATCCTGGAACAGATCATACACGAGAATATGTACCTTTATTGGTGTACAACAAAAAAATGGATGGCGGAGAGGAATTACCATTACGTTCAACGTTTGCGGATGTTGGTGCAACAGTAGCGGATAATTTTAATGTAACACCACCTAAACACGGAAAAAGCTTTCTAGCAGAAATTAATGGAGGAAACTAAGAATGGATAAGAATGTTTTTATTGATAAATCAGTACAATTTTTAAAAGAGAAAAGCCCTACTACACCTGAAATTGGGTTGATACTAGGTTCAGGACTTGGTGTTTTGGCGGAAGAAATTGAAAATCCAATAAAAGTGCCATATGACCAAATTCCAGAGTTTCCAGTGTCTACTGTTGAGGGTCATGCCGGTCAACTCGTATTTGGTACATTACAAGGAAAATCAGTTGTTGCCATGCAAGGACGTTTTCACTTTTACGAAGGCTATAGTCTAGATAAAGTCACATTCCCTGTTCGCGTTATGAAAGAGCTAGGTGTCACAACTCTAGTTGTTACGAATGCTGCGGGTGGAGTGAATGAATCGTTTCAACCAGGAGATTTAATGATTATCTCAGATCATTTGAATTTCGGTCAAAACCCATTAATTGGACCAAACGATTCAAGATTTGGAGCAAGATTTCCGGATATGTCAGAAGCATATACAAAGGAACTCAGAACAATTGCCAAAGAAGTGGCGAATGAATTGAATATCTCAATCAAGGAAGGCGTCTATGTTGGGATGACGGGACCATCTTATGAAACGCCTGCAGAGATTAAAATGTTGCGTACGCTTGGAGGCGATGCGGTTGGGATGTCAACAGTTCCTGAGGTGATTGTTGCACGCCACGCAAATTTAAAGGTACTAGGGATTTCCTGTATTTCAAATATGGCAGCAGGCATTTTAGATCAGCCCCTAACCCATGATGAAGTAATTGAAACAACGGAAAAAGTAAAAACTGACTTTTTATCACTTGTTAAACAGATTGTTAAAAAAATCTAGGTTAGTTACTAAAGAAGAGAATAGAAAAAGGTGAAAACAATGAGAATGGTGGATTTAATCGAAAAAAAACGTGATGGTAAGGAATTAACATCAGAAGAAATTTCATTTGTGGTTGCCGGATATACAAATGGTGAAATTCCTGATTATCAAATGAGTGCTTTTACGATGGCTGTATTTTTTAAGGGAATGACAAAGCAGGAACAAGCTGATTTTACCATGGCAATGGTTCAGTCTGGTGATACGATAGACCTTTCAGGAATTGAAGGGATCAAAGTTGACAAGCATAGCACGGGTGGTGTAGGTGATACGACCACGTTGGTGCTTGCTCCACTCGTTGCGTCAGTGGGGGTACCAGTTGCAAAAATGTCAGGAAGAGGGCTAGGACATACTGGTGGAACGATCGATAAACTAGAATCAGTTTCAGGCTTTCATGTAGAAATTAATAATGATGAATTTATTCGTCTTGTCAATCAAAATAAGGTAGCTGTTATCGGGCAAAGTGGAAATTTAACACCTGCAGATAAAAAGTTATATGCGTTAAGGGATGTTACAGCCACTGTAAACAGCATTCCATTGATTGCCAGCTCAATCATGAGTAAGAAAATTGCAGCGGGAGCAGATGCTATAGTTTTAGATGTTAAAACAGGGGCAGGAGCCTTTATGAAGGATTTGGATGATGCAAAGGAATTAGCAAAAACAATGGTTGATATCGGGAATAATGTTGGCCGGAATACGATGGCGATTATTTCAGATATGAGTCAACCGCTTGGGTTTGCGATTGGTAATGCACTTGAGGTTAAAGAGGCGATTGATACGCTAAAAGGGGAAGGACCTGATGATTTACAAGAGCTTTGCCTCGTTTTAGGAAGCCAGATGGTGTTACTAGCAAAAAAAGCGAACTCTCTTGAAGAAGCTAGAGGCTTACTTGAGGAATCCATTAAAAATGGGAAAGCACTTGAATCCTTTAAAACTTTTTTATCTTCACAAGGTGGAGATCCATCTGTCGTAGATTCACCGGATAAACTTCCAAAAGCAAAATACCAATTTGAATTCGAAGCTGAATCAGAAGGATATGTTTCAGAGATTATTGCTGATTCTATCGGGACAGCGGCGATGCTTTTAGGTGCGGGAAGAGCAACGAAGGAATCATCGATCGATTTGGCTGTTGGGCTTGTACTCCGAAAGAAAATTGGCGACAAAGTTTCAAAAGGCGAAAGCTTGGTAACCATTCATAGTAATTTTGAAGATATTGCTGAGATTAAAAAGAAACTCTCGGAAAGTATCTTGATCTCACAAAATCCAGTAACAGCACCAACATTAATCATTGATAAAATTTCATGAATTTACATGCATGCCGAGGATAAAAATCCTCGGTTTTTTTATTTTTTGTATATTTTTTAATTTCTTGGAAAAAATGGGAAGGTATAAAGAATGGAGGGTTTGGAGATGAAACGCGTATTTTTTAGTCTGTTAATTTCAACACTGATAATTTTTACTTTTAGCCCTTTCGCTTCCGCACAGGAATCATCTGTTGATTTAGCGAATAATGCAAAATCTGCAATTCTTATTGAACGTGATACAGGGAAGATTCTTTACGAGAAAAATAGTGACGAAAAGCTTTCCCCTGCAAGCATGACAAAAATCATGACTATGCTGTTAATCATGGAAGCACTTGATAAAGGTAGTATCACCTATTCTGAGAAAGTTAGAACAAGTGAACACGCCGCATCTATGGGGGGATCACAAATCTTCCTTGAGCCAGGTGAAGAAATGACGGTTGAAGAAATGTTAAAAGGGATTGCAATCGGTTCGGGAAATGATGCATCAGTTGCCATGGCAGAAAAGATAGCAGGTTCTGAAGAAGCTTTCGTTGAGATGATGAACCATAAGGTGGAGGAATTAGGCCTTAAAAATACATTATTTCAAAATCCAACTGGCCTTCCTGCGGAAAATCATTATAGCTCTGCCCACGACATGGCAATCATGGCAAAGGAATTATTAAAATACGAGGATATTACCAAATTTACGGGTCAATACGAGGATTATTTACGTCAAAACACTGAAAATAAATTTTGGCTTGTTAATACCAATCGCCTTGTCCGATTTTATCCAGGTGTAGATGGCTTGAAAACGGGTTTTACAACAGAGGCAAAATATTGCTTAACAGCTACTGCTGAAAAGGAAAATATGCGTCTTATCTCTGTTATCTTTGGAGCTCCAACACCAAAGGATCGTAATGCTCAAGTAACAAAAATGCTTGACTTTGGCTTTAGTCAGTACAAGACACACCCTTTATATGAACGCAATCAGGAAGTTGCTGAAGCAAAGGTAAGTAAGGGTAGTGAAAAGAGGATAAAGCTTGTGACATCAGAACCAATTTCCCTTTTAACGAAAAAAGGTGAAAAAGTTGATGATGTACAAAAAGAAGTGGTTGTAGCTGACAAGCTGAATGCGCCGATTAAAAAAGGTGACGAAATAGGAAAACTGGTTATTAAAAAAGATGGAAAAGTACTAAGTGAAAGCCCGCTAGTTGCTGACAAGGATATTGATGCTGCTAGTTGGTGGAAATTATTTAAGCGTACGATGGGATCTTTTAATAAAACTCCATAAGGAATACTTTTTTATTAATACCTACTTTTTTTGCCGAATGAACACTAGTTTTGTCATCAAGAAGGATTCTACCATGTAAATAGCGAAAAGACTCACTATACGATTTTAAGGAGGCATTGTAAAGTGAGTCTTGGTATTGAACTTGAGGTAAAACACAATGTGTTATGTATTCGGCTTACAGGTGAGCTAGACCATCATACAGCTGAAGAATTAAGGTTAAAGGTAACAGATACGATTGAAAGTAATCAAATTAATCACATCTTATTGAATCTTGAAAAGCTTACTTTTATGGATAGCTCAGGATTAGGTGTTATTTTAGGAAGATACAAACAAATCAAAAATTTAGGTGGAGAAATGGTTGTTTGTTCAATTTCTCCGCAGGTTGAACGTTTATTTGAAATGTCGGGACTTTTCAAAATCATTCGATTAGAGCGTAGTGAGTCGTTTGCGCTTCAGTCATTGGGGGTGGCGTAATGAAAAACGAAATGCACCTTCAGTTTTCTGCACTAAGCCAAAACGAATCATTTGCTCGTGTTGCAGTAGCAGCATTTATTACACAACTCGATCCAACCTTAGACGAACTCACAGAAATTAAGACAGTTGTGTCTGAGGCCGTAACAAACTCAATTATTCATGGATATGAAAGTGACCCAAGTGGAATTGTTTATATTTCATGCAAAATTGAAGACAGTACTGTGTATATCACCATAAGAGATGAAGGAATTGGAATTAATGATCTTGAGGAAGCAAGGCAGCCATTGTTTACAACAAAGCCGGAACTTGAACGCTCGGGTATGGGCTTTACAATCATGGAAAATTTCATGGATGAGTTTGATGTGGAAACAGGTTCAGCTAGAGGTACAACATTACGGCTAACAAAGCATTTATCAAAGAGTAAAGCGTTATGCAATTAAGGAGACTTGCCAATGGATGTGGAGGTCAAGAACACCAAAAGTGAAACGTATTTAAAAGATAATGAAGTTAAGAATTTAATCAAACTCAGTCAAGAAGGACGACAGGAAGCGCGTGATTTAATCGTCCAGAAGAATATGAGGTTAGTTTGGTCTGTTGTACAAAGGTTTTTAAATCGAGGCTATGAACCAGATGATTTGTTTCAAATAGGCTGCATTGGACTTTTGAAGTCAGTTGATAAATTTGATTTATCATATGACGTGAAATTTTCAACCTACGCTGTACCAATGATTATCGGTGAAATCCAACGTTTTATACGAGATGATGGAACGGTAAAGGTGAGTCGTTCATTAAAGGAGACCGGAAATAAGATCCGAAAAGCCAAGGATGAATTGTCAAAGCAGTTTGGTAGGGTTCCTACGATTGCAGAGATAGCCGAGTACTTGGAAATTACTCCGGAGGATGTTGTTTTAGCACAAGAGGCAAGTCGAGCACCTTCATCGATTCATGAAACTGTATATGAAAATGATGGTGATCCGATTACATTACTTGATCAAATAGCGGATAATAATGAAACAAAATGGTTTGATAAGATTGCTTTAAAAGAAGCAATTCGCGAGTTAGACGAGCGTGAGAGACTAATCGTTTTCCTTCGCTATTACAAGGATCAAACCCAATCCGAAGTCGCAACTAGGCTTGGCATATCCCAAGTTCAAGTATCGCGGCTAGAGAAAAAAATATTACAGCAAATGAAAGACCGAATGGACGTTTGATCCATTCGGTTTTTTGTGTGCGCCCGGCATGGGTGCAGT